>OZ246005.1:0-4257500 GCA_965230445.1 Roseibium sp.
ATTTATGACCGGATTGATGACGATGCTTTTGAGAAGGAGCTTGCCCGGATCCGCCGGTTTGAAGAAATGCTGGCACTGGAAGGCGTCCTGATCCTGAAATTCTGGTTCGTCTTGCCGAAAAAGGTTCAGGAAAACAGGCTCAAGAAGATCTCCAAAAAGGATGTCGGACGCCACGTGCTTGCGGACTGGGCGACGCTGAAAAACCACAAGAAGGCGAGCGCTGTCGGCGAGAAGATCATTCTCGAAACGAGTCAGGGAATAGCCCCCTGGTTTGTGATCCCGTCTCAGGATGCGGAATACCGCGATTCAGCGCTTGCCCAAACGGTGGCGCGGTCCATGAAGCTAAAACTGGACGATGAAACGCCACGGTCGATCGCTGCACCGCCGATTGTGGGTGGATTGACGAAGGAAACGGCGCTCGACGCCATCGATCTCACAGAGCAGATCGACAAGGATGACTACGAAAAGAAACGCGATAAGCTTCAGAAGAAGCTGTCCGAGTTGTCCGACAAACGGTCGATGGCCCGAAAAGGCGTGATCATGGTTTTCCAGGGTCATGACGCCGCTGGAAAAGGTGGCGCCATCCGGCGCGTCATCCGGCCGCTGGATCCGCGCATCTACAAGGTGCATCCGATCTCCGCACCGACAGATGAAGAGAAGGCCCGGCCGTATCTATGGCGTTTCTGGCGCCGGATTCCGCGCCGGGGCCATTTCGCGATTTTCGACCGCTCCTGGTATGAGCGGGTGCTGGTTGAGCGTGTTGAAGGGTATGCCGGGCATGACGATTGGCTTCGGGCTTACAATGAGATCAACGAATTCGAACGCGAACTGGCCAGTTTCGGATATCTGGTGTTTAAGTTCTGGCTAGCGATCTCCGAAGACGAACAGTTGCGGCGTTTCAAGGCCCGGGAAGAAATCGCCTACAAGCAACACAAGATTACCGATGAAGATTGGCGCAACCGGTTGAAATGGGATCAGTACGCCATTGCTGCGGGAGACATGATCGACCGGACTTCCACGCATTATGCGCCCTGGACATTGGTGTCCTCGGAAGACAAGCGCCATGCCCGCATCAAGGTGCTGACAACCATTTGCGACCGCTTGGAGGATGCTCTGGAGTGATCCTATAGCGAGGCATTGAGAGAAGAAATTGCGGCTTGAACACCGCCCTCTCCATGGGGGATGGCGAGCTGTTTCATGCCCAGTTCGAGCGCCGACAGGGTTCCGAGCAGCATGGCCGCGTTCACATGACCCATATGAGCAATCCGGATCCCCAGTCCGGCCAGATTTCCAATGGTTTGACCGACGGTTACGCCGCAAACATCTCGCGTGAAGGCGAGTAGCTGCGCCGGATCACAGCCGTCAATCCGCAAGACAGTCAAGCTGTCGGAGCGGGCGTCAGGCTCGCCCACGTTGAATGAGATTGCCCCGCCTTCGCTCCAGGTTTTCGCGGCAGCGCGTGTGGCGTCTGCCAGCAGCGCATGCCGATGCCACACGGCTTCAAGACCTTCGTTCAGCAGGATGTCCAAGGCGGCTTCCAGCGCAAAAAGCTGCTGCTCCGGCGGTGTTCCGCAGTACTTGTGCCAATGCATCGGCCCTTGCCGGAAGGTCCAGTCCATGTAACCAGTACGCAAATCTGCGGTTTCGTGGGCCTTGAGTGCTTTGGGTCCGGCGGCGACAAATGCCAGTCCAGGCGGACACATCAAGCCTTTCTGCGAGGCGCTGACGGCAAGATCGACACCCCACCCATCCATTTCGAACGGCAGGCATCCAAGCGATGCGATGGTGTCGACCACATAGAGGGCCGGATGGCCGGAGGCGTCGATCGCCTTGCGCAGCGCCGGGATGTCGTTCGCGATGCCGTTGGCAGTTTCTACCTGAACGCACAAAACGGCTTTGATCTGGTGAGCGGTATCCTGCCGCAACCGCGCTTCCAGAAAGGCCGGATCGAAAGCCCCGTTGTAGCTGCCGGGAAGGACATCGGCATCCAGCCCGGACAACCGGCATTGATACGCCCAACCTGTTGTAAATGGACCGGAATCCAGCACCAGAACCTTGTCGCCCCGGCTGAAGACGTTGCTGGTCGCCGCATCCCAGGCGCCATGACCATTTGCGGCATAGATGTAGACGTGGCCATCCGTCCGGAAGGCCTTTCCAAGGCCTTCAAGGCAGGTCGCGGTGACGTTTTCGAGCGGGCCATCGTAGATGTCGATAGCCGGACGATGCATGGCACGCAGAACCTCGTCCGGAACATTGGTTGGTCCCGGGATCATTAGAAACTGTTTGCCATTGCTCAAGCTCATGTGCGGTTCCGCTCCGTGTTCCTTTGATCCATAGTCCCTTGCCCACTCCGCGGTGGAAGGTCAATCCTGTAAACAACGCCGAATGCCATGCAGATATGGCCGGGGTTGGAATACCGCTTGTACACAGCGACGACTTGCTCCAACTTACCAAAGGGCAGCGGTTGTTGGGGCGGCAGGCAATGATCACAGTCAAAAGGGGTGAAGGTCCGCTGGTTCTGGTACTGCCCCATTGTGGGCAGGAGATTCCGCCTTTCATATCCGGGCGTTTGTCAGCCGAGGGCCGGAACCAGATCGACATCTCATGGCATCTCGAGCAGGTATTCGATCTGGCAGATGAACTCGATGCGACTGTTCTCGGCTCGACAGCCTCAAGGTATGTGGTCGACGTCGATGTTGCGGTAGAGCAGAGCGAACAACCCGAGCCGGGTGTGCCATTCAATGCGCTTTGCCCAGAAAAGTCACTCAGTGGCGACGCCCTCTACGAACGGGGCCAAGAGCCGGGACCGGTTGAGGCCGAGCAACGTGTCCTTTTGTTTCACGCACCGTTTCATCGGACATTGGCCGGTGAGTTGCTGCGGTTGAAGGGGTTGCATGACCGGATCATCGTCGTTGACTGCAAGTCGGTCCGATCGCGCATCCCGGATCTGACCGATCATGGCCAGCCGGTGTTTTCAATCGGAGCAGACGAGCGCTCCTGTTCGCCGCAATTCCAGGCAACGGTGATGCAGGGGTTTTCCGATCTCGACGGGTTTTCGGCCGCCGACGGAGGGGCAGCCGCGGCAGGATACATCCGCCGCACTTATGGAAGTCCGGACAGCGGCGTAGAAGCGTTTTCGCTGGTATTGGCCCAACGGGCATATCTTTTGAAGGAAAGCGTACCTTTTGAGCCCGACCCCGCAAGGGTCCGGCGTCTCAAACGGCTGCTGACCGGCGTCCTTACCGAGATCGTCTCATCGGTGCAGGACGGAAAACATGGACAAACGGAAAAAGTGGGTAAAGCCCCGTCAGACGACGTTCTTTTCGACGATGGGCTCGTTGGACCAGTACCGCGTGATGCTGAGGGGTGAAAGGTCCAGCGTTTCGTAGCCTCCGGTTGTCACGAGTTCTGCGAGTCCACGTCCGATGGCGGGCGATTGCTGCAGGCCATGCCCGGAAAACCCCAGCGCGAGATAGAACCCGTCAATGCCTGGAACTGAACCGGTGAAGGCATTGTGATCAAACAGGTTCATGTCATAGGTGCCCGCCCAGGCGTTGCCGGGTTTGATGGCCTCGAAAGCCGGTACGCGGTTGGCAATCGTCGGCCAGATATGGGTTTCGAACAACTCGTAGTCGACGTCGAAATCGTCGCAGTCCGGATCCTGGCCGGCAGGGGGAGCCGACCCGCAAATGAACCCCGCGCCTTCCGGGCGGACATAGGTGCCATTCGGATCGATCAGTAGGGGAAAGGGTCCCAGTTTTTCCCGGCACTCAAACGTGAAAATGCACCTCTTGCGGCTGTGGACCGGTACGTCCAGGCCCGCCTGCCTGCAGATTTCCGCACCGCCCGATGCTCCGGCCGTATTGATTACGACAGGTGTTGAGATGAGTTCGCCTGTTGACAGTCTTACCAGCCAGCCGCCACCGTTGGCTTTGTTGATCTCGGCCTTGGCGGCTTTGTAGGTCACCCCCAGCGAGCGCGCCTTTTTGCGGAATGCCTGCAACAATCCATAGCCATCGAACCAGCCCTCACCGGTCAATCCGTGGCAACCGGCTTCCAATCCGCCCGTGTTGATCCAGGGAAACTTTGCCTTGAGGCTGTCCGAATCGAGATACCCGATATTGGCGCCCAACTCCGTTTGAAGCCGGTGGTTCTCTTTCAGGATTGGAGCCTTTTCCGGCGTCGCCAGAAACAGGTAGCCGTTTTCGACGAGGCCGATATCCGGGTGATCGCCATCGGCTTCAAGTTGCTCGCCGATATTGCGCATGAACTCAATACCGAACAGCGAGATCTCAATGTTGATCCGGGTCGAAAACTGCTGGCGTATTGCGGAGCCGGAGCGCGCCGAGGCGCAGGTTTGATAGCTTGGATCGGCTTCCGCAACGATGATCCGGCCATTGAAATCCGGGCGCTGGGCGAGGTGACATGCTGTCGAAGAGCCCATCACTCCGCCGCCGATTATGACGATATCCGCCGTTGCAACCGTCATTCGCCCTCTCGGCTCTTAGAAGAATGCCTGCAGCCCGGTCTGCGAACGGCCAAGGATCAGCGCATGAACATCATGCGTGCCTTCATACGTATTGACCGTCTCAAGGTTCTGGGAGTGACGCATGACATGGTATTCCTCCTGGATACCGTTGCCTCCGTGCATGTCCCGCGCTTGTCTTGCGATGTCGAGTGCTTTGCCGCAATTGTTTCTTTTCACCAGAGAGATCATTTCCGGCGCCGCCTTTTTTGCGTCAAACAGCCGGCCAACGCGCAAGGATGCCTGCAGGCCAAGGCTTATTTCGGTCTGCATGTCGGCAAGTTTCTTCTGATAAAGCTGGGTTTGCGCCAGCGGGCGGCCGAACTGGACCCGATCGAGGCCGTATTGACGCGATCGCATCCAGCAATCCTCGGCCGCGCCGAGCACGCCCCAGGATATGCCGTAACGGGCCCGGTTGAGGCAGCCGAACGGTCCCTTCAGGCCGGACACGTTCGGCAGCAGAGCATCCTCGCCGACCTCAACGCCATCCATGACGATCTCGCCGGTAATGGAGGCCCTCAAAGAGAGCTTACCTCCGACCTTTGGAGCCGATAGGCCCTGCATGCCCTTTTCAAGGACGAAGCCCCGGATGGCACCGTCATGCGCTTCCGATTTAGCCCAGACAACAAAGACATCGGCAATCGGCGAGTTGGAGATCCACATCTTGGAGCCCTTCAACCGGTAACCGCGGTCAATCTTCTCTGCCCGGGTGCGCATGCCAGCGGGGTCAGACCCGGCATCCGGTTCGGTCAATCCAAAACATCCGACAAATTCGCCATTTGCCAGTTTGGGAAGGAATTTCCTGCGCTGTTCCTCGGTGCCGTAGGCATGGATCGGATACATGACCAGCGAAGACTGGACACTCATCATCGACCGGTAACCGGAATCGACCCGTTCGACTTCGCGCGCAACAAGGCCGTAGGAGACATAGGATGCACCTGCACAGCCATAGTCTTCCGGAAGCGTAACCCCGAGAAGGCCAAGTTCACCCATCTCGTTGAAAATGGCGCGGTCGGTTACTTCGTCCCGGTAGGCATCGATCACCCGCGGCTGCAGTTTTTCTTGCGCGTAGGCGCGGGCGCTTTCCATGATCAGTACTTCATCCTCGTTGAGCTGATCACGCAGTAAGAACGGATCTTGCCAGTCGAACGTTCCGCCACCGGAGGGGGAAGACTTGATGTGGGCAGGCGCATTCATGGTTCTACTCCCTCAATGCGGGCCTCCGCTCGGCGCGAGGCTTGGTCATTCTTTTATGGACAAAATGCCCAACTCTGCAATTGAACTCCAGCTAAGAATGGTTCATCACTCATGAGTAAATGGAATGATGTAGAGGTGCATTGATGAAGCGAGCATTTATTCCTCCAGCTGATGCGTTGATCGCCTTTGAATGCTCGGCGCGGCATTCAAGCTTCACTCGGGCTGCAGAGGAGCTTCACTTGACGCAGGGCGCCATATCCAAGCAGATCCGGCATCTGGAAGACCGTCTTGGCGTCGAGCTGTTCCGCCGCGTGCGCCAGCGAATCGTGTTGACCGATGCGGGAAGGCTCTATCTGCACGATATTCGCGGTGCACTGGAAAGTATGACAGCGGCCACGCGACAGATAATGTCCTTTGCAGGCAGCTCCGACGTTCTTAACCTGGCCGTGCTGCCCACCTTTGGAACCCGTTGGCTTGCGCCTCGGATTGCAGACTTTTCACGCCAGTACCCGGAAGCCGGCCTGAACCTCAGCGTTCGGCTGCAACCTTTCGATTTCGAACATGAGCCGTTCGATTGCGCCATTCATCATGGTGGCCCTGTTTGGGCCGGCGCGATCGCCGAGCGATTGTTTGATGAAGAAGTCATCCCCGTCGCATCCAGAGCTTTTCAGGATCGCTACGGGATCGAGACGCCGACGGATCTTGCGCGTGTTCCGCGCCTTCAGCTTTCGACACGACCGCTCGCCTGGCGGCAATGGTTTGATCTAGCGGGTATCGAGCAGGCCGCCGCATTTCAGGGGGCAAGGTTCGAGCAATTCGTGATGATTACGGAAGCGGCCGTCCACGATGCCGGGGCGGCATTGGTACCACGTCTGTTTGTCGAAGAAGAGCTGGCGTCCGGACGGCTTGTGCGCCTTTTCGATCTGCCTCTGGTCCAAAAGACAGCTTATTATTTTGTCTATCCGGAAAACCGAACGCTTCGACCACTTGTGAACCGGTTCCGCATCTGGTTGAAGGAAGAAGCTAGGCACGCCCGCACCGGCCGCGAGGCCATGCTGCCCGGTTGACATCAGCATGGTTGCGGCCTCGATTTTTACAGCGTTGTTTTCAGCCGCTCGGGTTGCGGATTCCTTAGACTGTCAACGGGCAACCGCGGCGAAACGGAATGCTTGTCGGTCCTGCGCCGTGTGGGCTTGCGACAAATCCGGCTCCTGAAAAGATCATCTGTTAGCGGAAGGAGTAGTCCTGCGGTTCGGACCAAAAGGGATCGCGCTATTGCGCCGGCGCAGAAATAATAGAATATTTGTTTCATCCAACGAGGCGCCGATACAATGAACAAAACAGCCAACGGTAAAAACGAGCGACTGGACGAGGGAATTTCACCTCGAAATTTCGATGAATTAAGAGAGCATGTGGCCGCAAGTCAGGCCGGGCTGCCCAAGCGTCTAGCGCAGGCTATTCAATATGCCTTGACCCATCCCGATGAGATTGCGCTTGGCACGGCAGCCAGTATAGCAAGCGCGGCAAGCGTTCAACCGTCGACGCTTGTGCGTCTGGCCCGCCACCTCGGCTATGACGGCTTTTCCGATTTCCAGCTGATATTCCGTGACCGGCTAAAAAACCGGGCTTCGAGCTATGAGGACCGGCTCAACAATCTGAAGAACGGTATTTCGGAAGACTCCCATGAGGGCGCACTGTTGAACGGCTTTCTGCAAGCGGCGAGGCAATCGATTGACGCCATGTCCTCTTCGATAGATGCGGCCGAATTCGCACGTTGCGTCAGTGAATTGGCCAAGGCGGACACGATCTACATTGTGGCCCGCCGCCGCGCGTATTCCCTGGCGTCCCAGATGGCCTATGCATTTGCAAAACTCGGCATCAAGTCTCTTGTGGTCGATACTTCCAACGGGATCGACCAGGAACTGGTGCGGATGGCAAGCGCATCGGATGCGGTGATCGCGTGTTCTTTCGCACCCTACACACCGGCATCGCTCGAACTTACCCGGAGTTTTATCGAGCTGAATGTTCCGGTTGTTGCCATTACCGACTCGGCCTTGTCCCCGCTGGCGGGGATGGCAACCCACTGGCTTGAGGTTGCCGAACATGATTTCGCTGGGTTCCGGTCCCTGTCTGCCGGGATGGTGCTGGCGATGGCGCTTCCGGTGGCCGTGGCGGAGCGGCGGCGGCTAAATTCCTGAAGTTCCATTCGGGTTGCTTTGGAACGAACAGGACGAGAAAATAATTATCCATTTCATATTGACAAGAAAATGGAATATATGTTTCATCTCGCGGCAAATGATGTAGGGCTGCTAAAAGCCATTGGAGGAACGCCATGCCGCTGGACGAGCGTCAAGATCTCGATCTCATCACTATTGGACGGTCGTCGGTTGATCTTTATGGGCAACAGATTGGCGGGCGTCTGGAGGACATGGGGTCCTTTGCCAAATATGTCGGTGGATCGCCGACCAATATCGCTGCAGGCAGTGCGCGGCTGGGATTGAAATCGGCACTCATCACCCGGGTTGGGGATGAGCATATGGGCCGATTCATTGTCGAACAACTTGCCAGTGAAGGTGTCGATACACAGGGCATCGTTACCGATCCCGAGCGTCTGACCGCACTTGTCATCCTCGGCATTCGTGATCAGGAACAGTTTCCGCTGATCTTTTACCGGGAAAACTGTGCGGATATGGCCCTGAACGAGGATGATATTGATCCGGCGTTCATCGCCAGAGCCCGGGCCGTGTGTGCGACCGGAACGCACCTTTCGCATCCGCGCACCGAGGCCGCTGTTTTCAAAGCACTCAAACTTGCGCGCGAGAATGGCTCCAGAACGGCGCTTGATATTGACTACCGCCCCAATCTTTGGGGCCTTTCGGGACACGGCGACGGTGAAAACCGTTTCATTGAATCGGAGGCGGTGACCGAAAAACTTCAAGGCACGCTGCATCTGTTCGATCTGATCGTCGGAACAGAGGAAGAGTTTCACATTGCCGGTGGCAGCACGGATACTGTGACCGCCTTGCGAAACGTCCGGAACGTGTCGGACGCGACCTTGGTGTGCAAACGTGGTCCGATGGGTGCGTCCGCATTCGATGGCGAGATTCCGGACAGTCTGAATGATGGCAAATCCGGACCGGGTTTTCCGATCGAGGTCTTTAATGTGCTTGGGGCCGGTGACGGGTTCATGAGCGGGCTGATGAAGGGTTGGCTGACCGGAGAGGATTGGCCGACGGCGCTTAAATACGCCAATGCCTGCGGGGCGTTTGCGGTTTCCCGGCATGGATGTACCCCGGCCTATCCATCCTGGGCGGAGCTGCAGTATTTTCTCGATACGGGCGTGCGCACGCCTGCCCTTCGAAAGGATGCAGCTCTTGAGCAGATCCATTGGTCGACCAATCGCAAGGGCGATTGGCCTGTCATGCGGGTTTTTGCCTTTGACCATCGCAAGCAGCTTGAAGACATTCCTGGTGCTGACGCAGCGCGCATTGACGCGTTCAAGAAGCTCTGTCTCAAGGCGGCCTTGCAGGTGGCAGATGGCCAGCCCGGCTACGGTATCCTGTGTGACAGCCGCCTCGGGCGGAAAGCGCTCTATCAAGCTGCCGGGGCGGGTCTTTGGATCGGCCGGCCGGTGGAATGGCCCGGTTCCCGGCCCTTGACGCTGGAACCGGAAATCGGCCCGGATTTCGGTGGGCTGAATGAATGGCCGCATGAGCATGTGGTCAAGGTCCTGTTCTCCTATCATCCGGATGATGACCCGGCGCTCAAGGCCGAACAGGAGGAGACCGTAAAACGGCTCTTTGCCAGCGCCCGGCGGAACGGTCTGGAGTTTCTGCTTGAGGTTACGCCTTCGAAAGTCGGACCAGTGGATGCCCGCACGACCGCAGTGGTCATCGAGCGGTTTTATGAAATCGGCATTTATCCGGACTGGTGGAAACTGGAACCGATGGTGAGCGAAGCGGCCTGGGAGCAGGCATGCGGTGCCATCAATCACCATGATCCATACACGAGGGGTATTGTCGTTCTCGGCCTTGAATCACCGATGGAAGATCTGCAAAGGAGTTTCGCCAGCGCAGCCCGTCAGTCACTGGTAAAGGGCTTTGCAGTTGGGCGGACGATTTTTGCAGATGCGGCACGTGCTTGGTTTGAAGGCCGTTTGGGGGATGAAGATGCGGTCAAGACTATGGCTGAGCGGTACAGCTCACTTTGCGATATATGGGACCGGGCGCGGTTCTGACGGGAGGCACGCATGACTACGGTTCGGCTAACGGCAGCGCAAGCGCTGGTGCGATATTTGGCCAATCAGCTAAACGAGGACGGCGAGCGGTTTCTCGCTGGATGCTGGGCGATTTTCGGACATGGCAATGTCGCGGGTTTGGGAGAAGCACTGCACGCCGCCGGTGATGATTTTCCGACTTGGCGTGGACACAACGAGCAGACGATGGCCCATGCCGCGATTGCTTATGCCAAGCAGCTTGGCCGTCGCCGGGCCATGGCGGTGACCTCCTCCATTGGGCCGGGCGCGACAAACATGGTTACTGCCGCAGCCCTGGCCCATGTCAACCGTCTGCCGGTGCTTTTGCTGCCGGGCGATGTCTTTGCCGGGCGCGGTCCCGACCCGGTCCTGCAACAGATCGAGAACTTTCAGGACGGCACGGTTTCGGCCAATGATTGTTTTCGCCCGGTGAGCCGGTATTTTGATCGGATTACCCGGCCTGAACAGCTTCTCACCGCGCTACCCCGCGCATTGCGGACGATGACCGACCCAGCCGACTGCGGGCCTGTAACGCTTGCATTCTGTCAGGATGTCCAGGCGGAAGCCTATGACTATCCGGAACATTTCTTTGCGCCAAAAACCTGGAAAACCCGGCGGCCCGTTGCCGACCCGGCAGAAATATCGGCGGCTGCAGACATCATAAGATCGTCGGACAAACCTGTGATCGTCGCTGGTGGCGGTGTCCACTATTCGAAAGCGCATGAGGCGCTCATTGCGTTCGCCGAGGCACACCGGATTCCGGTTGTTGAAACCCAGGCCGGGAAATCCTCGCTCCCTTGGGACCACCCGCTGAATATGGGGCCGGTCGGCGTGACCGGGGCAAGCAGTGCCAATGCGGTCTGTCAGGACGCGGATGTGGTGATCGGTGTGGGAACGCGCTTCCAGGATTTTACCACCGGGTCGTGGGGTCTGTTCACCAATCCGGAGCGCAAGCTGCTTAGCGTGAACGTTGCCGCCTACGATGCGATGAAACACGGTGCCACACCGGTTTGCGGTGACGCACGCACAAGTCTGATTGCGTTGGGCGGACATCTGGATGGCAAACAGTTCGCGGGACCATCAGACGGTCTCAAGAGCGACTGGTTCGCAGCAGCCGATGCGGTCACGGCAATGCCTGAACCGGACAACAATGCCCTGCCGACCGATATGCAGGTGATCGGCGCCGTCCAGCGGTCCGCGCACGCAGATACCGTGGTGATGTGTGCGGCGGGCACCATGCCGGGCGAATTGCACAAACTCTGGAAGGCTGGCCGGCCGATGTCCTATCACATGGAATACGGCTATTCCTGTATGGGATACGAGATCGCAGGGGGTATGGGCATCAAAATGGCCGAGCCGGACCGCGACGTCGTGGTCATGATCGGCGACGGCTCCTACATGATGGCCAACTCGGAATTGGCGACAGCCGTCATGATGGGGATCAAGATCACCCTTGTGATCACCGACAACCGGGGCTTTGGCTGCATCAACAGGCTGCAAATGGGCACTGGCGGTGCCGAATTCAACAATCTTCTCGACCACACGCGCCATGAAAACCCATCGCATATTGACTTCGCAGCCCATGCCGGGTCCATGGGGGCGATCACACAAAAAGTGACGTCAATTTCCGAACTGGAAACAGCACTTGGAAAGGCCCGTTCAGCAACCAAACCGGTCGTCATCGTGATCGACACTGACCCCTATCCCTCGACCGAAGCCGGCGGCTTCTGGTGGGATGTTGCTGTTCCGGAAGTTTCTGATCGGGAAGAAGTTCAAAAGGCACGTGCCAACTACGAAGCCATGCTGACAACGCAGCGTATCGACTGAGTTCGAAAAGGCCAAGAAATGAGCGTCAAAATCGGAATCTCGCCAATCTGCTGGCAGAACGACGATCTGCCCCACCTGACCGAAATGTACACAATGGAGCAGGCGCTGAGCGAAGCGCGTGAGATCGGCTATATTGGCGTCGAGCGCGGTCGCCGCATGCCCCAGGACACGGATGGGCTGCGGGCGTATCTGGAAAAGTATGGCGTTGCGCTATGCGGTGGCTGGTGTTCCGGCAATCTCCTGGTCAATGACTTCAAAACGGAGCGAGAAGCAATCCGCCAGCAAGTCGAGCAATTTGCAGCGTTGAATGCCCCTTGCGTAGTCTATGCAGAGTGTTCCAACACGGTTCAGGGCGACATAAAGGTCCCAGTAAACAATCGCCCCAGGCTGGACCGGGACGTTATAAAAACCTACGCGGCCAAACTCAGCGATCTGGCGAAATGGATGGCCGACGAAGGTGCCCCGCTGGCTTACCATCATCATATGGGAACGTTCATCGAGGATGAAGACGATACCAACTGGCTGCTTGAGTACTCATCACCGGAGGTTTCGCTGTGCTTCGATACAGGCCACATGCTGTTCGGCGGCGGCGATGTCATGGCCGTGCTGCGCAGGTGGAGTGATCGTATTCTGCATGTCCATTTCAAGGACATTCGCCCGGATGTGGTGGAAGATGTCCGCAAGAATGACCGCAGTTTTCTTGATGCTGTCGTCGCCGGTGCATTCACCGTTCCGGGTGATGGCTGCATCGACTTCCAGGCGGTTGCCGACTATTTGCAGAAGACTGAGTATTGCGGCTGGATTGTTGTTGAAGCCGAGCAGGACCCTGCGAAGGCTCCTGCTTACGAATACTCGAAGATGGGGTATGATCACATCTTGAAAGTCTGCGAAAGTGCTGGACTTGAGATCGCTGAAACACCCTGATGGATGATCTGTGCTGAAAATCTTCGACTTCAACCACCCGTTCTTCAAGCCACTATGGATCCGCATCGCCGTTGTCGCGTTCAGTGCGGCCTGGGGAACATTCGAACTCGTGATGGGCGCTCAGATTTGGGGCTACTTCTTTCTGGGGATGGCGGCGCTGTCCTTCTATGGCCTGTTCATCACTTTTGAACCACGTGAACCTGAACAGGAAAAGACAGACGGGGAATAGACGATGTCCAAGCTTCTCGTGAAACCGAAGGGCGGTACAGGTTGCGTGACGAATGTCACCCCGGATACGGCCGGTTGGACCTATGTAGGTTTCGACATGCACCGCGTGAAAGCGGGCACCCGCATGTCATTCGAGACCGGTGACCGGGAAGTCTGTCTTGTCTGGGTCAGCGGCAAGGGGAAAGCGGCAGCAGGCGGCGAGGATTTCGGCATCGTCGGCGAGCGGATGAGCCCTTTCGACGGCCCTCCCTGGGCGCTTTACGTTCCCGCCGGGACGAGTTGGGAAGTGGAAGCGGCTACCGACCTCGAACTCGCTGTCTGTTCAGCGCCCGGAGGCGGCGACTACAAGGCCAAACTCATCCCGCCGGACACCCACCCGCCTCTTGCGCGCGGCAAAGGCAGCAATGTGCGGCATGTCCATAACATCATGCCTGAAGATGACGGCTCGGCGCATTCCCTGCTGGTCGTGGAAGTGATTACGCCGAATGGCAACACGTCATCCTATCCATCGCATAAGCACGATCAGGACAACCTGCCGAATGAAAGCCTGCTTGAGGAAACCTATTACCACCGCATGAAGCCGTCTCAGGGCTTTGCCTTTCAGCGGGTTTATACCGATGACCGGTCGCTGGACGAGGCGATGGCGGTTGAGGATGGCGATGTGGTTCTGGTCCCGAAGGGATATCACCCTTGTGCTACGATCCACGGCTATGATCTCTACTACCTCAATGTCATGGCAGGGCCGAAGCGGATCTGGAAGTTCCACAACGCCGCCGAGCACGAGTGGCTGCTGGAAGCCTAGGGATCTGACCGGAAACTATCCTGACCGGACCTGATGAGCGAACGTGATCAAGTTTATGGCCGAGAGAAACTGACCATCCTCGGCGAGGTGGATGCGGCGTCGTTCATTCCCTGGATCAGCCGGCACTGCGCGAAACTTGGCATCCGTCAATCTGTGGCGTTTTCCGGTCCTGACCGGGTCGAGATTGAGATCGCCGGTCCACTTGCGCTACGCGATGCGCTTGAAGCCGGCTGCTCACTCGGCCCTTGCGACGTGTGGGTCGACAAGATTCTCCGGCAGGAGATGGACGAAGATAAACCGGTCTGATCCTGTGTCCGGCGTTGCCGGAGCATCTGGCATGAGCGAGTTTTTCTGAATTGTCCAGGCGAGGAACAACTGAGTTTGGTATCAACGCCTATGTCGGTGAATTGCAGAATATACCATTGTAATTAATCAGACCCCCTAGTCCTTTGATTTCGATTGGGCAATTTGGCCAGCCTGGTTTTTATGTCCATAAAAACATGGAGTTGCTGGAAAGATTGGTCATGTTCCATTCTTTTTGATTACAGCGGCCGGAAATCGTAGTGCCTATTTCGTAGGCGTGGGTTTGATTGTTGACATTTTTGGCATTCGGTTCCTAAGTTGCCGGAAGAGTTTGGCCGGTATTGGCCTTGAAACGCGAGAAAAAAGCGCTGCTACTGGCGGTGGGGAGCTCGATGTATCCAAACGAATCATGCGGCTGGACGCCTGTCCTGCTGTCTGCAGACCTGCCCGTCCGGGCAGCGGCTCCGGGTGTGGTCAATTGTGTGGATGTTGCGATATGGCGCGGCAAGTCCGGTGCCGTGTCGGTGTGCCTCGATAGATGCCCGCATCGTGGTATGCGCCTGTCCCACGGATTCGTGCGCGATGACAGGCTCAACTGCATTTATCATGGCTGGAACTTTGGCACCGACGGAGTTTGCAAACACATTCCGGCTCACCCGGACCTGGTCCCGCCACCATCGATCAATACCACTCCGCAAACAGTCATGGAACGGGGCGGCATTGTTTGGGCTGGCGGCACAGTTGAGGGTGCTTCCCCGCCGGATTTCTCCGGGAAGGAACCTTTGCGCAGCATGATGTTTGCCGCAGATTTTGGCACCGTTGCCAAGCATTGCGATCCTGCGACGCAGGACGACGGTTTGCTTGTGTGTAGCGCCGGGACGGTGACGTTCTATCTGCTGACGGCACAGCGTGGAGACGAGACCCTGGTTCATATCCTCGTCGATGGCACGGCAACCGTTGCCGACAAGCTCAAAGTCTCCGGTTCTGCCGAGCTTCTGCGGCGCAGAATTGAGACGCATTGCAAAGAAGAGGCGGCATGACAGAGCCAGGCACAATGATCGATCAATGGTATCCGGTCGGATTGGCCAGTCAGCTTGGTCAGACAGGACGCGAATCTCTGCTCATGGAGCAGCCGATCACAATCTCAAAGGGAGCCGACGATACGCCTTTGGTTACCGCGGAGGGCGGCAGGAGGCTGCCGGTGATTGAACGGTTCGGCCATGTCTGGACTTCACTCGGCACGCCGGAAAAGGACCTTTTCACCATTCCCGAAGCAGATCAGCCCGGACGCCGGCAGGTTGAGGTCGGGGTCGTCCGGGTCAAGTGCTCGCCGATGCGTGCGGTCGAAAACTTCCTGGATATCGCCCACTTCCCCTTTGTGCATACCGATATTCTGGGGGCAGAGCCGCACACCGAGGTCGAGCCCTACAAGGTGGAAATTCGCGAGAGTGAGGACGAGGTCTGGGCCACCAGGGTCAAGTTCTTCCAGCCGCAGGCCGCCAAGTCGGCGGCAGACGGCATTACCACCCACTACATGTACCGGGTGCCGGCACCGACCTGTTCGGTGCTTTACAAAACCTGCCCGCCGCGCCCCGGGGAATGGGATGTCATCTGCCTGTTCGTTCAGCCGCTGCGAGAAGACCTGTGTGATGTCTGGCCCTGGATGGCGCTCTATGATGACGACAGCACCATGACGGAAATGATCCATTTCCAGCAGATGATCTTCCTTCAAGACCGGTCAATCCTGGAAAACCAGTTGCCTACGCTGCTACCACTTGATCCAGGCATGGAAATCCCGACACGGGCCGACATGACATCGGTCGCATACCGCCGCTGGCTGAAACGGCATAAGTTCACCTACGGCGCACAACTGGTTGCAGAATGATACTATACGACTACGTTTTATCGCCGAGTTGCTACAAGGTCCGGCTCCTGGCCGCATTGACGGGCATGGAGCTAACTCTACGTCCGGTGGACTTTCACCCGGGTAAGGAGCATCACAGCGAAGCGTTGCGCACGCTGAACCCGGCAGGAACCATCCCGATCCTGGTGGATGGCGATGTTGTTCTAACGGATTCCGCGGCTATCCTCGTCTATCTTGCAAAGAAGGCCGGACCGGACTGGCTGGGCGACGGCACGGCTGAAAGCAGCGCCCGGATCCAGAACTGGCTGTCCTTTGCCCATCGCCTGACAGCACATCTCGGCGGTGCGCGACTGCATGAAATGCTGCATGGCGGCGGCGAAATCGACGCGATGAAAGCCTCGGGCATCCAGGCTTTGCGTGAACTTGAGGCGGCATTGTTCGAGCAGCGGCTCAGGGGCAATGCGTTTTTGACCGGTGCAACGCCAACAATCGCGGACATCGCCTGTTTCCCTTATGTCGCCTTGGCACCAGATGGCAGCATTTCGCTGGATCCCTATCCAAGTATCCGCCTGTGGTCTCGTTCCATCCGTTCCCTGGACGATTTTATCGAGATGCCAGGCATTCACCGGCTGCACGAATTGCTGGCCGCTCCTTAAGCTCAGCGGAATTGCCTTGCTGGTTGAACCATTCGAGAGGTAAACCAACGTCGAGAGCCTGTCATGCTTCGGTTGAAAGGGGCCGATATTGATAAGTGCATTTGACATTGGCGGTTCCAAAATCGCGGCGGCCGGCGTGTCAGACAGCCTTGAACTCACCGGGATCTCCACTGTTCCCACGCCAACCGAAAACTATCCTGCCTTGTTGGAGACGATGGAAGGCGCGGTGAGCCCAGATGCTGCGGTTGTCGGGGTTTCCATTGCGGGTTTGGTCAACGAGACCCGCGGAACCGTGCGGGCAGCCAACATTCCTTGCCTTGCAGGCCGGTCGCTTGCCACCGATCTCAACCGGCGGACCGGCAGGCCTGTCCATCTGATCAATGATGCCAAAGCTTTTGCTCTCGCCGAGGCGCATTGCGGTGCCGCAGCAGGACGCTCAAGCGTGTTCGCAGTCATTCTCGGGACCGGGTTTGGCGGGGCTATTGTCCTCGATGGCAAAATCCTACCAGGCGCAAGCGGTATTGCGGGCGAATGGGCGCATAGCCCGGCATCCGCAATGCGAACCGGTACGGTGTTACCGCGCTGGCGATGTGGATGCGGGCAGATGGGATGTACCGACGTCTATGGCGGGGCACGGGGGCTGGAACGCCTGTTCGGCCATCTGACCGGCAGAACGGCGAGTTCCTTTGATATACTGGGAGCCTGGCAAAGGGGCGAGCCAGAGGCTCTCGAAACAATTGATCTTTATCTGGATGTGCTTGGCGGGGCATTGGCGGGGACGATAAACCTTCTGGATCCGGATATCGTTGTCCTGGGCGGCGGGTTATCCGGAGATTTGGCGCTCGTCACGGCCATCGGGCAAGAGGTGCGAGCGAGGATCCTTGGGGCGGACAGCCCGCCCGAATTTGCAGTCGCCCAAGCGGGGCAATACGGTGCGCTCCTAGGGGCTGCGGTCTATGTCCGTTCAATTTGCTAAGCGATTGTAAAGTTATAGCCTGTTGCAAACGAAAGCAGTGTCATGACTGAAACGGCAGTAACGGCGAGCCGGGTGTTTTCGGAAGATGGCCAGGAGCTGGCCGGAGTGGCACTGGTTCTTGAGGCCGGCAAGGTCAAGCACATTGTGCCGACCGCAAGCCTTCGTTCCGATATGGAACTGGTGGATCTCGGTGAAGGGTTGCTGGCACCGGGCCTGGTTGACCTGCAGGTGAATGGCGGCGGCGGGGTGTTGTTGAACGATTCTCCGACCCTTGAAGGTATCGAGGCGATTTGCGCTTCCCACCGCAAATGCGGCGCGGCGCGTCTCCTGCCAACTCTTATCAGCAGTTCTGTGGAGATCCAGACCCGCGCAATCGAAGCCGCCCGCACGGCTGCCGATAAAGGTGTTCCGGGGTTTGCCGGGCTTCATCTGGAAGGTCCGCACCTTTCGCTTGCGCGCAAAGGCATTCATTCCGGAGCGCTGATCCGGCCTATGGAGCCGTGCGATCTCGACCTGCTGACGAAAGCCGCCAAAGATCTTCCAGCGTTGATGGTTACAGTTGCGCCGGAAACGGTTCGGCCGGATCAGGTCGAGGTGTTGGTGAAAGCCGGAGCGGTGGTCAGTCTTGGTCATACGGATGCGCCGATTGACCATCTCAGGCCGATGGTCGAAGCGGGTGTCACCTGTGTGACCCACTTGTTCAATGCCATGTCCCAAATGATTTCGCGGGCACCCGGACTTGTTGGCCTAGCGCTCGACGACGGACGCCTGTCCGCCGGACTGATTGCCGATGGACACCATGCCGACCCGGTTTCAATGTCGGT
Organism: Roseibium sp.; assembly: GCA_965230445.1. Classification (GTDB taxonomy): domain Bacteria; phylum Pseudomonadota; class Alphaproteobacteria; order Rhizobiales; family Stappiaceae; genus Roseibium. The sequence goes on from OZ246005.1 coordinate 18,382, forward strand.
GGCCTTGCGCGCCAAACGCGGACCCGGGAAGGTTTTTCTGGTCAGCGACGCCATGCATACGGTTGGCAGCGAGTTGGAGGCTTTCGAGCTGGATGGCCGGACGATCTACCGGCGGGATGGGCGCTTGACTGATGCGGACGGCACGCTTGCAGGCGCCGATATCTCGTTGCTGGACGGGGTTCTCCTCGGTGGCTTGTCGGGATTGTTCGAAACGGCTAAGGATGCGGTCGAAGCTGCACTCTCCTGGCCTGCTGAATTGATGTCGATCGAGCCACCGTCGTTTAGACCGGGCTATGACGGTCCTCTGGTATTCCTCAAAGACGATTGGAGCAGCAGCGTCTTGAATGTCTGAACGTATCCGGAGCCGGGCCAACTGGCAGAGTGCTGCGGTTACTGAAATTTTACCGCTTCCTCACGCATGATCACGGCAAGTTCGCGGAGACGGGTCTTGGTCAAGCGATTGCTGGGGCCGGAGATGGATATCCCGGCTTCCACCGGTCCATCCTGAAAGGCGAGTGGTACGGCAACGCAGTTCATTCCTTCCGAAAGCTCTTCCAGGTCTAAGGAAACACCCGAGGATCTGATGGTATCAAATTCTGCCAGCAGCTTTGCTTTGTCCGTCAGCGTGCGGGATGTGTAGCGCTTAAGGTCTGTTTCCAGATAGCTTTCGATAAAATCGTCCGGCTGGTTGGCCAGAATGGCCTTTCCGACGGAGGTCGCGTGGAGTTCGCAGCGCGTGCCGATGTTGAAGTCAACTGCGACAAGTTGGGTTCCCTTCGCCCGTTGGGTAAGGATCGTCTCCTGTCCGTTCCGTTCGGAAAAGTGGCAGGTTTCGCCTGTTCGGGAAGACACAGATTCGAGCAACTTGCCAACGAGTCGGCGGTCGGGTCCGTTTTCCAGCACCGGCTTGGCAAGGCTCAGCACGCGTCTGCTGATGCGATAGGTTTTGCTGTCCGGGTGGAGGTTGACATACCCGGCGTGTTCCAACGTGCGCAACAAGCGGTACGTTGTTACACGTTCAATTCCGGATTGCTTTGAGATCTCCGGAGCCGTGGCGGGTGCCGGCAGGGCGGCGACCGTTTCCAGCACCTGGAGAGCTTTCAGAACCGTCGTGCTTTTGTTGGTGTCCCGGCTCATTTCCGCGCTCTTCATCTTGAACGATATTCGTACACAAAGCTATTCAGTTTCGAACTGTTTGTCTAGCCAAACCATTTGAACAGTCACCTGCGTTTGATTTCGAACTTTAATGAATCTCTATATAACGCATAAAAAACATACTCTTGCTACGGCGCAGCATCGAATTTTGTACAACTATCGTTGACATAGTACACATAATGGACGTACCAATCATTGTACTATTACCGTACGTAAATTGGGATTTACAGACATGCAGATGCTCATTGGCGGAGATTGGGTGGCCGCGTCGGATCAGGCGGAAATGGCGATATTGAATCCGTCGACGGGAGCCGTCATCGGCTCTGTCCCGGCGGCAACACCGGCAGATGTCGACAAGGCAGTTGCGGCCGCAAATTCGGCCAAGCCAGCTATGGCAGCCATGCCCGCTCACGAACGCGCACGCATTTTGGAAGGTGTTTCAGCGCGGATCACCCAAAACCGTGAGGCGCTGGTTGCCCTGCTCAATGCCGAAAACGGCAAGACGTTCAAGGAGATCAACGGCTGGGAAATCGATGCCGCTGCCCGGATCATCAAGGGCTACGCGGAGGAAGCCAAGCGATTGCATGGTCATACAGTGCCACTGCATGCCATCCCCAATCTTGAGAATTCCCTTGCCTACACCCTGTACCAGCCTCTCGGTGTCATAGCGGCGATCATCCCGTTCAACTACCCGGTGGAACTGTGGTCGCACAAAGTCGCCGGCGGGATTGCCGCCGGAAACGCGGTGATCACCAAGGCGCCGGAGGAATGCCCGCTCGCCATGCTCGAGATTTCCAAATACTTCGAGGAGGAAGGGCTTCCAGAGGGGGCGCACCAGATCCTGACAGGTTATGGGGAAGTGGTCGGAGCGCGCCTTGCGGAAATTGACGGCGTCGACATGGTTTCCATGACCGGCAGCACTGAAGTCGGCAAGCTCATCTCTGCTGCTGCGTCCAGGACCCTGAAACGGGTGCATCTGGAACTTGGTGGCAGTGACGCCACCATCATCTGCGCTGATGTTGATCCGAAAATCGCCGCTGAAGCCCTCGTCGCAGGCCGGTTCACATCTGGAAACGGTCAGATCTGCTGTGCGGTCAAACGCGTCTTTATCGACAAATCTATCCATCAGGCAGTCGTGGACGAGGTGGTGGCGCTGACCAAGGCGCTGAATGTCGGCGACCATACACTTCCCGGCACCGATGTCGGCCCGATGATCTCAATCGCTGCCGCTGATCGTGTCGAAGCTCAAATCAATGCAGCCGTGGACGAGGGCGCGGCGCTGCTGACTGGCGGTCAGCGCGACCGGCAGTTTATCCATCCGGCCGTGTTCACCGGCGTGAAACCGGACAGCATCCTCTTGCGCGAAGAAGTCTTCGGCCCCGTTCTGCCGCTTGTCCCGTTCGATACCATCGACGAGGCCATCGAGATGGTCAACGCCAGCGACTACGGGCTGCAGGCGTCGATTTTCACCAACGACTTCCGGGCGATCATGAATGCCTCGATGAAGCTGCAGGTGGGCACCGTGATCGTCAATCACCAGACCGCAATGCGCATCGAATGCCTGCCATTCGGCGGTCGTAAATTGAGTGGAAATGGTGTGCGTGAAGGCTTTCTGGAAACACTCAAGGACATGAGTGAAACCAAGACCGTCGTCCTCAAGGACGCCTTCAGCGTCTTTCAGGCTTGATTCGGACAGATCGATGCAAGAGCTCGAGCTTCGCCGCATTGTCAAAGTCTTCGGTGCCACGTTGGCACTGAAGGACGCCAGCTTTTCGGCTCACAAGGGCGAACTGGTGGCGATCTGCGGCGAAAACGGTGCCGGAAAGTCAACCCTCATGTCGATCCTGGCCGGGTCCAAAACGCCGACGCTGGGTGAGATCCTGATCGATGGCAAGCGGACTAACATCGAAACGCCGCATCAGGCGTTCGACCTCGGTATCCGCACGGTCTACCAGGAACTCAGCTTGTTGCCCGACCTGTCGGTCGCTGAGAACCTGTTCCTTGGCGAGCTGCCGGTCAGGCGAGTGGGCGGCGTGTTCAGCCGGATCGATTGGAAGCAATTGTTCAGCGAAGCCGAGGACCAACTGGCTGCGCTGGGCCTCCATCATATCAACGTCCGCAAGCCGGCAGGCGCCTATCCGGTCGCTATTCAGCAGATGATCGAGATTGCCAAGGCTGTCCGGGTCGGGCCGGAAGTTCTCATCCTGGATGAGCCAACCGGGGTTTTGACTCAGGCGGAGACAGATCTGCTGTTCAAGCAGATCGACATGCTGAAGGCAGCCGGGACGATCATCCTCTACATCTCCCACCGTTTGGAGGAAGTGCTTCAGATCGCCGACCGGATCGTTGTTCTGAAGGATGGTGTGACCGTCGACTATATCAACCGCGCCGATGCGACTGCGGATCGTCTGATCCGCTCCATGGTTGGCCGTCCGCTCGAGGACATTTTTCCGCCGCGCGGCAGGGCCAAGGGCGACACCTTGTTGGAAGTCCAATCCCTTGCTGCCGGACCGTCTGTCGAGGATGTGTCCTTCACGCTGCGGGAAGGCGAAATCCTGGGGTTTTGCGGTCTCGTAGGATCCGGCCGCAGCGAAACGATGCGGGCGATTTTCGGCGCTGACCCCTTGCAGTCTGGACGAATTGCCATCAGCGGCAATGAACTCAAAGAGCCAACCCCGAGAAAGGCCATGCAAGCCGGGATCGGCTTCGTGACTGAAGAGCGGAAGGTCGACGGACTGGCCCTTGATGCCGATGTGCTCGACAACGCCGGGCTCGCTTCAATGGATCAGGTGTCTACCGGTCCGTTCCTGAACCGGCGGGAGCAAAGTTCGATAGTCTTCCGGAAGGCCAGTGAACTTGATGTCCGTCCGCTTAGGCTTGCCCAAATCCTGCGGCGGATGAGCGGCGGAAACCAGCAGAAGGTTATTCTCGCCAAATGGCTTCTGATGAAGGGTCTGAAGGTCCTCATTCTCGATGAACCGACCCGCGGAGTCGATATCGCCACCAAGGTGGAAATCTACAAATTGATCGCAGGCCTGGCGGAGCAGGGAATGGGCATCGTGCTGATCAGTTCGGAAATGCCCGAAGTGCTCGGTCTCGCCCATCGTATCTGCGTGATGAACTCCGGACGCATCGTCAAGGAAGTCGACCCGGAGACCACCAGTGAACATGAAATCTTCGTGGCCGCGGCCAGCGTCGAAAGAGCAGCAGCATGAACGACCAGAACCTTGCCAAATCGGATTTTGAAGAGAAATCCGATCCCAAATTGACCAAGGCGGCCAAGGCGAACATCGTCTTCGGTGTTGTCCTTGTCGCTCTCATCGCCGTGACCGCCTTCACATCCGATGCATTCTTCACCGAGCGCAACATGGTCAATGTGGCGCGCCAGATGGTGACGACCGGATTGCTCAGCATCGGCATGTTCGTTGTCATCCGCTCCGGCGGCATCGACTTGTCGGTTGGCTCCACGGTTGCCTTTGCAGGGCTCCTGGCCGCCGGACTGCAGGCGACCATGCCGGTTGGTTTTGCGATCCTGATTGCCCTATCCGTTGGTGTCGTTGTCGGCCTGATCAACGGGATCCTTATCGCCTACATGCGGCTTCAGCCGTTTATCGTCACTCTTGCAATGATGGGGGCGGTGCGCGGAGCGCTGTTCATATATTCCGAAACGCCGACTTATGCGACCAGCAAGTTCTTTCTGAAGACGTTGGGAGCGGGGAAAGTGTTCGGCATCTTTCCTGTGCCATTCGTGATCTTCCTTGCCTGTATTCCGCTGGTCTGGATCTTCATGAACCACACCCGCTCCGGCCGGTCGATCATGGCCATTGGCATGAACCCGGAGACCGTACGGCTTGCCGGTGTCAACGTGAAAGCCCAGACAACACTGGCCTATGTCATCTGCGGCTTCTTTGCCGCGCTGGCCGGTGTCCTGTTGGCGGCGCGCCTCGGTATCTCGCAGCCGAGCGTCGGTGTTGCCTACGAGCTCGACGCCATTGCCGCAGTGGTGATTGGCGGCGGCATTCTGGGCGGTGGTGGAGGCACGGTCGGCGGCATGTTCGGCGGGGTCATCGCGCTCGCCGTCATCGACAACGTACTCAACCTTTTCAACGTCCAGTCCTACTACCAGCAGATCGTCAAGGGTCTGATCATCCTGGTGGCAGTGCTGGTGCGCAGAAAGCCCGAGAACTGACCCTCAAACCTGTGCATGGGAGGACCTAGCATATGAATACCCTTCTGAAATCAACCACCGCTGCGGCACTTGCGCTGTCACTCACCGGAGGCGCGGCCTCTGCTGCCGATACCATCAAGATCGGTGTCGCCAATCTCTTCTATGGCGCTCCTTATTTTGCCGGCATGGACGTTGCCGTCCATGAGGAAGCAGAGGTCTATGACAATATCGAAGTCATCTCCACCGATGCCGGTTTTGATGCCGCCAAAATGGCATCTGATATCGATGATCTGATCGCCAAGGGTGTGAACGGCCTGATCATCAGCGCGGGCCCCACCGAAACCATCCCCTCTGCCCTGATCGCCATTGAAGAGGCAGGCATCCCGGTCGTCTTCGTTGACCGTCTTTGGCAGAACACCGACCTTAGCACGCCGTGGAACTGGGTCGGTGCCCAGAATGATGTCATGGGCCGTGTCATCGGTGAGCATATGGAAGAGCACCTGGAAGGCAATGGCCATGTACTTGTGATCCGGGGCGGGCCGGCCGACAACTCCATTGGCATTGCCCGGACAGAAGCTTTCACGGAAGCGATGAGTTCATCTGACGGTATCAAGCTCACCGTTGCACCGGGTTTCGGCGGTTGGGGTGTTGATGGCGGCTACAAGGTGATGTCCGACATGCTGGCGCTGCATGAAACCATTGACGGCGTCTTTTGCGAAAACGACTCCATGTGCCTTGGCGCCCAGAAGGCCGCGCAGGATGCCGAACGCTCAGATGAAATGGTGTTCGGCGCTTCTGATGCCGGCAAGGACACACTTCGCGAAATGATGCGTGAAGGGTCCAACTTCATCGCCACAGCCGTCAACGACAGTGATGAAATCGGCCGGGTGGGCTTCCATCATCTTATCGGCATGATGGCAGGTGCCAAACTGCCGAACATCACGCCGCTTTATTCCGGGTTGGTGCTTCAGGACGAAGCCTTCAAACGCTACGATCCCAACAAGGTCTTCTAGACGGGCCCCATCTGAAACTGTACTGAACGGAGCTGAAGCCCGTCGCAAAAGGTGTTGCGGCGGGCTTTTCTGTTCTATATTCCGAACCTGCCCTTGGAGCGGACTGCTGCCGCATTTTTTCCCATTCCGACCAGTTTTATACGTGACGTTTTCCAGACAACAGGTATACCCCCAATCATGATCAGATCCTTGTACGACTGGACCCTGTCCCTCGCGGGCGGACGACGCGCGCCCGCGGCGCTTGGAACCGTTTCCTTTGTCGAGAGCTCATTCTTTCCGATCCCGCCCGACATTTTGCTGATTCCGATGGTGGTTGCCAGGCGCGAACGTGCCTGGTGGTACGCTGCCCTTTGTACGATAACATCGGTTCTGGGAGGTGTCCTCGGCTACGTGATCGGTATGTTTCTGTTCACTCAGATCGCAGAGCCGATCCTGTCGTTCTACGGCAAGATGGACAAGTTCGACGAATTCAGCGCCATATTCAAAGAGTGGGGCTGGTGGTTTGTGTTCTTCGCCGGACTGACGCCGTTTCCCTACAAAGTGATCACAATTGCCTCTGGCGTAGCGGGCCTTAGCCTTCCGGTGTTCATCATTGCCAGCATTGTGTCCCGCGGTATCAGGTTCTTCGTTGTCGCCGGACTTCTATATTTCTTTGGCCAGCCAATCCGGGCTTTTATCGAGAAGCGGCTCGGCCTCATGTTCACCTTGTTCGTGGTGCTACTTCTGGGTGGCTTCGCTCTCTTGAAGTTGATCTAAAGCGTTCTCGATTCGAGCTGAATCACTTAGCGCCGCGCGATATCAAAGATCGCATCGCGCTAAATGATGCTTCGCGTTTCAACTGAAGATCGAAGCGCGGCAGGCAACTGTTGACATTCCGTGTTTTTGGATTGCGGTCTCGGCGAGACTCGAGTGCCAACAGTCCTAATTGTGGAGAATTCAATGACTGGTGCACGTATCGCGCAATTGGCTTCGCGCATCCTGCTTGTTGGCGGGATCGCCGTCATTGCCATGGCATGGGGGTTCCAACTGATCGGTGGTTATGTGCCCTGCAAACTGTGCCTAGAACAGCGCATACCGTATTACCTCGGCTTGCCGTTAGTACTCATTGCCCTGGTCTTACTGCTGAAGAGTCAACGGCTTTTGCCTGTGTTTCTGCTCAGTGTGGTTGCGGTGATCTTTGCCTATGGTGCTGGCCTTGGCATCTATCAGGCTGGGGCGGAATGGCAGTTCTGGGACGGGCCAAGGGATTGCGGCGGCGGCGGCGGCCTGCCGTCAACGGCCAGTGACATGCTGAGCGCCCTTGCCAGAACCCGTGTGGTCAGTTGCACCGAAGCTAGCTGGCGGATGCTGGGCTTGTCCTTCGCCGGCTGGAACGCCGTTGCCTCTTCCGGTCTTGCCGGGTTGGCAGCAGTCGCCGCAGTTGCCGGTTTCTTGAAATCTGCCAAGGACTGACGCCCATTCGATTCTAGCAAAAGAAACACCGACACAAACACTGCGGTGTTTACTCCCCAATCCAATCTCATTAGGGTTGTCCGGGGTTGGTGCGGCGGACAACACCAAGATTAGTTGCGGAGATTAGTATGGCGTCCTTCCGCTCGGGTGTGCGCAGCGAGTGGTCTCATCGAAAGGCCCCGGATCTGAAAGACTTCGAAGCGCTGGCGAGTGATACGCTCGCAAATCTACCGGTCGATCTTCTGTCTTACTGCTCGCATATTCAGATCAGTCTGGCGGAGTTTGCGCCCGACGATGTCCTCGATTCACTCGGCATTGAAGATCCGTTCGAGCTTCTCGGCCTGTTTGAAGGCAACGGCCTGGTGGAAGGCGAACATCTAGCCGGTACCGGGCAAATGCCCAACCGGATCTGGCTATTCCGCCGGCCGATTCTGGAGCATTGGGCGGCGATGGACGAGACACTGGGCGATGTGGTCACCCATGTGCTCGTCCACGAAATCGGTCATCATTTCGGCCTGTCGGATGCCGATATAGAACGGATAGAAGCCGGACCGGACGCCTGATACCAACCGGCAGAAATTAACACCTAAATGACAGGCTTTTCCTGATCTTCGGTTAGAGCGTCGGGCGGTAAGTTTGAATCGCTTGACCGCTCTCATTTGTTTGCTGACCAGACGGCTCGTCCGCTGTGGTGCAATCACCATAAGGGCGGGCCAACGCCGTCAGCGGACACATGAGTTCGGCCCTTCGGGTGGCATTTTGCCGCCCATCGGCCGCGTTGCGCCGTTCGAACGATGCCCCGCATCGCCCTTCACGACGCGCCTAGCCGAGTGAACCGCAAAATGTCATCAAGTGGTTCAAACTTATCGCCCGATGCTCTAGGCGCGCTTTGCCGGGCGATGCGGGGCATCCTCCAGGAAGCGCTCTCATTCAAGGCTAACGCGATGTGCTTTCGCTGTTATTCAGCGGCCTCCTGGCCGGCGCGCTCGATCGAGTCCACGATCAGTTTTCGGGCGACATCTGCACCCTGCACGCCGGTCACTTTCACCCATTTGCCAGGCTCAAGGTCCTTGTAGTGCTCGAAGAAGTGCTTGACCTGAGCAATGGTGATATCCGGAAGGTCGGAGATATCATTCACATTGTCGTAGCGCTTGGTCAGTTTGTGGGTCGGCACGGCGATGATTTTTTCATCGACACCGGATTCGTCCTCCATGATCAAAACACCGATCGGGCGGCAGTTCATGATTGCGCCGGGCACCACGGGCCGCTGATTGACAACGACAACGTCAATCGGGTCGCCGTCTCCGCACAGCGTGTGCGGGACAAACCCATAGTTGCCCGGATAGCGCATCGGCGTATAGAGGAACCGGTCGACATACATTGCACCAGCTTCCTTATCCATCTCGTATTTGATGGGTTCGCCACCAACCGAGACTTCAACGATGACGTTCACATCTTCCGGCGGGTTCTTGCCGATCGGCACAGCATCAATGCGCATATTGTCGCTCCTATGGACCTTTTCCGCGTCTATCGCAGTCCGGACTGATCAGCGCAAGCCTTAATGCCGGAAGAATACGGATCGCGTGCTCTCGACCAAGTTTACAGCCGTTTGGTTCAAGAATGCAGCGGGCAAAGAAAGCCTTGTCGGCTTGAGCGCTGACCGATGCGGCACTCATCGCCGTCAAACGGCGTATTTATCCGCATTGACAGCACCTTAACGCGTAAGCGCAAAACCCATGACGAAGTGCTTGTCCGGGCCGTTGTCCATTCACCTCAATTCAGCGTTCTACGCAGGATTATACTTTGGGCCAAGTGTAGATCGACAACTCGATTTTCCGTCCGCCGGACTGGTACCATGATTTGGCATTAAACCGTCCGCCCAGCGTCCGGTAAAACCCTTTTGCGGGTTCATTTTCGCTGAGCACCTGGACGGCTAGCCCGGACAAGCCCCGTCCGCGCAGTTTGCCGCGCACCTCATTGAACAGGGAGCGGCCAAAACCCAGGCCCTGATACTCGGGTCGCAGGTAGAGCTCGTAAATCTCGCCTTCGCAATCGGTGCCTTTCAAGCGGCAAGGGCCGTAGGTCGCATATCCTGCAGGGGTGTCGGCGATGTTCAGCAACATGATGTCGACGCCGCGGGCGAGAGCACCTTTCCACCATCCGGCGCCCCGGCGGGAGATCATTTTCTGCAGTTCAACACCGTCCAGTACACCGCGATAGGCGCCAAGCCAGGCCTCATAGTGAATGGCTGCAAGCGCATCACAGTCGGTACTCCGGGCCGCCCGCAAGTCAATCAGGTCCGTGCTCATAACTACGAGGATACATCATGAAACGGGCCTGAAAAATGGGTGAATGATGTTCTTTGGTGACAAAGCGGCATGCCCTTGTTCTGAGAGCACGGGCCGGCAGCAAGAGACCCTATGGAGTATCCGGTGTCATTAACGGAAAAGGGCCGGCATTAAGCCGGCCCTTCAGTTGCCCTGATGTTTGACGATTAAATCCAGATCGTTCCTGTCCAGCGTTGGGGGGCTGGGGGGCTAATGCGTTCCAAGCACCAAACAAACCCGATCCATCAGGGTATGATCCTAATATGGTGGGTTAAAATGGCCCGCCAAGGGCTGGATTGGGGCAAAATCATGGAAAATTGCTGATTTTCTTCACGAGGCTGCGAGCTGCATCCGCGCTTGAGACGATGCCAGAATTTACATGCTGGTTAAAAAAGACGGTCAGGGTTGCAATCGGGCTTGAGAAAGGCGCAAGATGACAAAGACATGACATCTGACCCATGGTCAAATGGATCCTGCGGCGATTTCGGGAGGTCTAGGAGGTCGAATGAGCGAAGCCGATGAGAGCGCGTTTTTCGGCGGCAGTGGAACGGCGCTACTACCGCACAAGAATTCAAACACGCCGCAAAGACCCGTCGTATCCTTCCATAGGCGGGAACTCGATATCATCCTCCGGCTCTATGGCCGCATGGTCGCAGATGGTGAGTGGCGTGACTATGCGATTGACCTTTTGAAAGACAAAGCCGTTTTCTCCGTATTCCGGCGCAGCTCCGAGATGCCACTGTACAGAATCGAGAAGGATCCGAAACTGGCTCGGCGCCAGGGCGCCTATTCCGTGGTGGCTGCTGGCGGCGTGATACTCAAGCGCGGGCAGGACCTTTCGCAAGTTATCAAGGTTCTGGAGAAGAAGAAGCATCTGCGGCTCGTCGACGCCTGATAAGTTTCCGCGCTTCGTGTCAAAGCTCGATGCAATAAAAAACCCGGCGCATGGCCGGGTATTTCGTGTTCGTCTTGTGACTATCGCTCACTCACGGCTGCCGAGCAGCGAAAGCAGGAACTGGAACATCAGGATGAAGTCGAGATAGAGCTGCAGGGCACCCATGACCGACTTCTTGCCGGCAACTTCTTCGCCGTCGCCTTCGTAGTACATAGTCTTGATGTTCTGCGTATCGTAGGCGGTCAGGCCGGCAAAAAGCAGAACGCCGAGTACCGAAATCGCGAACTGAAGGGTCGGGGAACCCAGGAAAATGTTCACGATCATCGCCAGGAAAATGCCGACTACGCCGATCATCAGGAAGGATCCCCAACCGGACAGGTCCTTCTTGGTGGTGTAACCGAACAGGCTCAACGCACCGAAGGCTGCAGCGGTGATGAAGAACACCTGTGCGACCGAACCAGCCGTATAGATCATGAAGATCGAGGACATCGATACGCCCATCAGAGCCGCATAAATAAGGAACAGCACGCGGGCTTTGGACGCGCTCATGCCCTGGATGCCGAAGGACAGCCACATGACAATTCCCAGCGGAGCGAGCATGACGACCCATTGCAGCGGGCTACCGAAAAGCGCGACGCCAAGCTGGGTCAGCATCTTTCCGTTCGGAAGGGCAGCAACGGCAGCGTTCGGGTCGGTAGTGGTTGCAAGACCAGCAAACGCCATTGCGAGAAAACCGGTGATGGCCAGGCCGAGTGTCATGTAGTTGTACACACCCAGCATGTAGGTGCGCAGGCCCTCATCGACGCCGGCCTCGGTGCGAGATCCGGCAACCGTATAGGTTCCTTGGGTATTACGGTCGAAGGTCGCCATGGTCGTTCTAAGTCCCCTTTTGACTTTTGAAGGCGTTGGATTCAACGCTCAGCACAATTCCTGACAAATATGGGAAACTACATATCCGGTTACAAGATCATTTCCCTCATAAAACGGTATAACGCGTTCAGTAGATCGAAAAAAGCAAAACCGGCACCGAACTAAGCCTTTCATCCGCCGCCATACCACTATTGGTGAACAGACTACCAGCTGGTCTTCAAAGATTTCGCAAGGCTGGAGCTGGTTTTTCGCCGAGCACCCGCCAGGTGCCGATGAGACCGAACCCGACCGTCAGGATCAGGGCGATCAACGCAGCGCTGACGGCGGCCACTGGCAGGAACACAAAACTTCCGCCCATCACCTGTGAGATCACAAACCAGGCCGCTGCACCACCTGCAACCAGCGCAAACACAGCGGTCGCAAGGCCGAGTATCGCGTATTCAAGCCCATAGGCAATGATGAGCCTGTTACGGGTTGCGCCAAGTGTTTTCAGGATCACCGCATCGTAGATACGGCTGCGATGACCGGCGGCCAGGGCACCCGCGAGCACCAGAACGCTGGCGATCAGCGTGATTGATGAAGCGCCGCGAATGGCCCAGGCGAGTTGCGCAACGAGGTCGTTGACTTGCGACAGCGCATCCTTCACGCGAACGGCGGTAACCGTTGGAAAGGTGTTGGCGACAATCTTCAGAATACCAAGTTCCCTTTCCGCCGGGACGGGCTCTTCCCAGCCGAGCGTCATCAGATGGGCGTGGGGTGCCCCGGCAAAGGTATTTGGCGAAAACACCATTACGAAATTGATCGCCAGCGATTGCCACTCGACCTCACGGATGTTGCCGATGGCCGCCGTGATCTCCCTGCCGAGAACATTAACGGTGACCTCATCGCCGATCTCCAGCCCGAGATCTGTCGCAGCTTCGGCATCAAACGAAACCAGAGGGGGCCCGGAATAGTTCGCCGGCCACCAGTCTCCCGCGATCAGTTCCGAGTTCTCCGGAATGGTTTCGTCATATGTAATGCCCCGGTCGCCGCGCAGCACCCAGTCCGAGCCCTCCTGAACCGGAACATAATCTGCGGATGGAATACCCTTCAGACTGACAATCCGTCCACGCAACATCGGAACAGTCTGGATTTCGGCCTCCGGTGCTTGCTCACCCAGGAGTCCCTGGAAAGCGTCGCGTTCGTGGGTTTGGATATCGACGAAGAAAAAGCTGGGTGCCTGGTCGGCCATGGTTGACGTCAGTTCGCGGCGCAAGTTGCCGTCGATCAGCGCCTGCGCAACCAGCAATGAGAGGCCGAGACCCAAGGACAGAACCACTGAAGGGGTCAGGGCACCCGGCCGGTGAATGTTGGCAATCGCCATCCGCAGTTCAGTTGACCGCACGCTTGGCAGGCGCTTTGCCAGGAACATGATCGCGCGCGCTACGGCCACCAGCAGGATGAAAGCCCCGGCGGACGCGCCGATATAGATCATGGCCAGCCGCTGATTGTAGGCAACAGTAATGGCGATTGCCGCAAGAATGATTATCGTGGTGGCAGCTGCAGCCAGGTACCGGACACGCGGAAGACGCGACTTGCCTGACACAACATCCCGGAAAAGCGCGGTTGGGGGAATGTCATGCGCCCGGCCGAGCGGCCACAGGGCGAAGGCCAGCGCGGTCAGCAGTCCGTAAAGGAGGCCAAGGCCAAGTTCGGCCGGATAGATGCCGGTTTGCAGTTCCACCGGCAGGACTCCGGCAAGCGCAGCGCCTGCGGTAAACGGGATAAGCGCACCGGCAACAAGCCCGGCGGAAATGCCGATCAGGGCGAGCACCAGCATTTGAACCAGGTAGATGCGGAAGGCGAAATCACCGGTGGCGCCGAGGCATTTGAAACTGGCAATGACCTCACGCTTGGTTTCCAGATAGGAGCGGATGGCATTCGCCACCCCCACACCGCCAACCACCAGCGCGGTCAGTCCGACAAGGGTCAGGAACTGGGCAAATTGGTTGATGCTGCGCTGAAGGCCCGGAGAGGCATTTGCACGCGACCTTACCCGCCACCCGGACTCGGGCGCAGCCTGTTCTGCCTCTTCGACCAGCGAGCGCACTGTCTCGTCGCCCGGAGAAGACGGCAGTCTCACCCTGTAGTGCCAGCGCACCAGACTGCCCGGCTGGATAAGTCCGGTTTCGGCCATCGCCTCATCGGACACCATCAGCCGGGGACCGAATTCCATGCCACCTGCAAGCTTGTCCGGTTCGGTATCAATAATGCCGGTGAGACGGACAGTCGCGCGGCCAAGTGACAGTGTATCGCCGACCCCGACATCAAGACGGGCAAGAAGTGCAACGTCCGCGACCGCGCCCCAAATGCCATCCTTGCTGACGAGCGTATCGTGCAAATTGTCACCAGATTGCAGGTCGACCGAGCCATAAAGCGGATAAGCCTTGTCGACTGCCTTCAGTTCGACCAGCGCCTGATCGCCAGTATCACTTCGCCTTGCCATCGCACGCAGTGTGCCAACGCGCGAAACTGCGCCCAGACTGGAAATATAGTCGAGTTCCTCTTCGCTAGCGTGGCGATGGATTTGCGAAAACGAAAGATCGCCACCGAGGATCGCCTGGCCCTCGGCGGAGATGCCTTCTGTCAGCGCGCGGGAGAGGGAAGTCACCCCGGCAATCGCGGCAACACCAAGGGCAATGCAGCCGATGAAAATGTAGAACCCGCGCAGTCCGCCGCGCAGTTCGCGCAACGCGAATTTTGCAGCTAGACGGAATGTCTGCGTATTGGAAGCCGCCGATCCGGCGACAAAGCCGCTCATGCGCTCAGTTCCTCTTGGGACACGCGGGGTGCCGTGCCTTCCTCGATTTCCCCGGATCGAACCCGGATGGTGCGGTCGCATTTTGCAGCCAGGCCGGTATCATGAGTGACCAGAACCAAAGTGGTGTTGCGGGTCTTCTGGGCGCCGAACATCAGCTCTACGATCTGGGAACCCGTTGCATCGTCCAGATTGCCGGTCGGTTCATCCGCGATCAGGATTGCCGGTTCAACGACAAGCGCGCGGGCAACGGCAACGCGTTGCTGTTCGCCGCCCGACATCTGCGCCGGATAATGATGCAGCCGGCTGCCCAGGCCAACGGCTTCCAGTTCCGCGCGAGCCCTCGCGAAAGCATCGGTCTCGCCGGCAAGTTCCAAAGGCACCGCAACGTTTTCGAGGGCGGTCATGTTCGGAACGAGATGGAAGGACTGGAAAATTATCCCGACATTGCGGCCGCGGAATTGGGCCAACTGGTCTTCGGACATGGGCCCCAGATCGGAACCGGCGACAGTCACGTCCCCGGCGTCTGCCCGTTCGAGCCCGGCCATTACCATGAGCAGCGTCGATTTACCTGATCCGGACGGGCCGACCAGCCCGACTGATGATCCAGGTTCGATTTCAAGGTCTACTCCCTTGAGAATATGAACCCGGCCAGCTCCCTCACCGAGGCTGAGATGTACTTTTTGGAGGGAAATCGCTGGTCTAACTGTCATTCGTCTACCTATATGGAGGGAATATGCAGGACGTACGGGCCAATTCGGCCTTTGGATCGGATTACCGGCTCATATGGGCTGGTTGAGCGGAGTCTTCCAGAGTGAAAATGTTTGCAATCAATCGCATTCTCGCCTTGGCACTGGTACTGTTTCCCCTTGCTTCTGCAATCCCGCCGGTTGCGGCGTCGACGTTAAAGCTTGCGGTTCTGGGCGATAGCCTGTCTGCCGGGTTCCAGCTGGCACCCGGCGCAGGCTTCACAGATCAGCTCCAGGCAGCACTCAAAGCGCGCGGGCATGATGTTGATGTGGTCAATGCAGCCGTTTCCGGAGACACGACCAGCGGCGGCCTGTCCCGGCTTGACTGGTCTGTCGGGCCGGATGTGAGCGCCGTGATCGTAGAACTCGGGGCGAATGATGCCCTTCGCGGATTGCCCCCGGAAACCACCCGCGAAAACCTTGACCAAATTGTCGGGCGGCTACGTGAACGTGGTGTCGAAGTGCTGATTGCCGGAATGTTGGCGCCGCGCAACCTGGGTGATGAGTATGCCGCTGAATTCGACCCGATTTTCGCTGACATGGCCAAGGTACACGATGCCCTGCATTACCCATTTTTCCTCGAGGGTATCGCCCTCGAGCCAAAACTGAACCTTTCGGACGGCATGCATCCAAATGCGGACGGGGTCGCCGTGATCGTTGAGAACATCCTGCCCATTGTTGAAGAGCTGATCAAACGGGCCGGATCGTCTTGAGATCTTGGTTCTGGAACTAACCATTTCCAGCCACTTTTTTACCGGAGCTACTGAATATGGAACTTCGCCGCCTTGGCCGTACCGATTTGAACGTCAGCGCGATTTGCCTCGGGACCATGACCTGGGGAGAACAGAATTCAGAAACCGAAGGCCATGCCCAGATGGATATGGCGGTCGACCGCGGAGTGAATTTCTTTGATACGGCAGAGCTTTATGCCATTCCGCCAAGGCGGGAAACCAACGGTGCAACTGAGAGCATTATCGGAAACTGGTTCAAGAATAGCGGCAAGCGCGATCAGATCATCCTTGCGACAAAAGTCGTTGGCCGCACGGATATGGATTGGTTCCGTCAGGATGGCTCCAAGGGAAAACTTGTCCGCTGGCAGATCGAAGAAGCGGTCAACGGTAGCCTGAAACGCCTTCAGACGGACGTGATCGATCTCTATCAAATCCATTGGCCGGACCGGAACATCTCGGGCTTTGGCTCAAACCCAACGCGTTGGGCAGACCCGCAACCGGTCGAAGACGAGAACAGCATTCATTCGACGCTCGAAGTCATGGCCGACCTGGTCAAGGCCGGCAAAATCCGGCATGTCGGAATCTCCAACGAGAGCGCGTGGGGGGCGATGCGCTATGTGACTTTGACCGAACAGCACGGCCTGCCGCGCATCATGTCGATCCAAAACGCCTACTCGTTGCTTAACCGGACCTTCGAGACCAATCTTGCTGAAGTTGCCATGCGGGAGAATGTCGGCCTCCTGGCCTATTCGGCACTTGCTCAAGGGTACCTGACCGGCAAATACCAGGGCGGAGCGCTACCGCACGGTGCCCGGAAAACCTTGTTCAACCGGCTTCAACGCTATGAAAAACCCGGGACCGAAGAAGCCATCAATGCGTATCTGGCGATTGCGGCGGAAGCAGGCCTCGACCCCGCCCAAATGGCGCTTGCCTTCGCTTTGTCGCGCAGCTTCACGACTTCCGTGATCATCGGCGCAACGCGGATGGACCAACTTGAGACCAATCTCGGCGCTGCGGACATCAAGTTGCCGGGTGATGTGCTGGACAAAATCGACGCCATTCACCAGCTGCACGGCAACACGGCCCCGTGACCCTGCATGGCTTTCCGGCCATCGCGCTGCATTGACAAACAGAATCAATTTGCAGCCAAGGGCCGGGGGAAGTCCCGCCGGGCTAAGGTGCGATGCTTGTCTGATTCAAAAACTCGAGCAGACACAACCGCTTATTTTTTGCCTTGCCATTTGCACAAACTTGATTCCTCATGCGGTTAACGGTGATTGTGGAGGGTAACCTCATGCCGCGACTATTTACTGGTCTTGAGATTCCGTCACAGACGGCACTCATGTTGTCCATGCTCCGTGGCGGCCTCAGAGGCGCCCGGTGGATCGACCAAGAAAACTATCACATCACCTTGCGCTTTATTGGCGACATCGACGATCGGCAGGCCGATGAGGTTGCAGATGCGCTGGACCGGATCCGGCGGCAACCCATCGACATCCGGTTGACAGGTCTTGGGGCGTTCGGCAACGGCAAACCCCACGCTGTGTGGGCAAGGGTCGAGCCAAGTCCCGAGCTAGCCGAATTGCAGGCGGAACAGGAACGAATCCTTCAACGGCTACTGCTTCCGGCCGAACGTCGAAAATACATCCCCCATGTCACCATTGCCCGGTGCAAGACATCGACCAACGAAGATGTCGCCAAGTGGTTGAGCGAACGCGGCAACTTCCAGGCGCCGACATTTACTGCGGGCCGGTTCGTGTTGTTCTCTTCGAAGTCGAGTGTTGGCGGTGGTCCTTATCTGGTCGAGGAAGCCTACCCGCTGGCGGCTTAGGGCCTGTGGGGAATTAGGTTTCGGTCGCGGCGCGAGACGCTTTTGGCCGCGGATCAGGAAGAGAGACTGCCATGGAGTAGCCTCCATAAGGGCTCTCTGACGCCATCCGGGGCCAAAAGCGCCGCGTCCTGCAAGGGGTATGATGAAAATCGCCCGGTTCCACGGCGCAAAGTCTTGAAAAGGAATGGCCTTTCCAGCGACATTGCTTCTACAGCGTTTCGAATGCTGCAGAAACAGAAGCACCACTTGGCGCGTTGAAATCTTTGATTTCAGGCAGCGCTAAGTGGTTCAATTCAAATCGAGAACGCTTTAGATCCGAACGATTTTCATCGATACCGCCATCCAAATCCTAAATCCCACAGGCCCTAGATCAGTTTCTGTTGCCACCAAAAACATCGAGCAAACCCGACGGCAATCCGAAGCCTTCTTCGACGGCTTTGAGGACATCCTGGTCGTCGACATCGCCCTCGATGACTTTCTGAACATCGATACGGGATTGGCCGCCCGTTGCCCGCTCAAGGATGTTCGATGCCTGATCGGCGAGCGCTTCGGGAGCGTTCTGCCGGCCCTTCAGGATCGAAACCAGTTCACCGCCGACTTGCTCTAGCTGCTTGTAGGCGGCTTCCGGATTGTTGAGAATGCCGGCGATGTCCGGATAGATCCGAGGGTTGTCCCAGGGACCGTCGATAACGATTGGCACGCCGAGACCGGCCATTTTCTTGTCCTCGCCCTTGCGCCTTGGTTGCGGCGCCTGTCCCTGAAGCGTCGGGACGATCATCGGCTCCACGCGCCAGGCAAGGCTCTTTGCGGGCAAGTCTGTACGTCCAGCACCTGACATCCGCACCAAGGGGCCGATCATGGAGAGGTCGCTTGACTGGGCAACGCCATTTTGAATCTGGAAAGATGCGGACAGGGAGCTGAAATCGGTTTTTTCGGCCGCATTCTCCTGCCAGCCGAGCAAGGTTTCAACCGAGAGGCCCCGCACCATCTTCGGGATGTTGATTCCGCGGACCGCGCCGTCGGTAAACTGGTAGTCAGCGGTCCCATTCAAACCTTCCACCAGTGCTCTTTCGCTCGATCCGGACGTCTCCAGAGCGAGGTTTATCGCGGCTGAACCTTCAAGGCGTTCGAATCCGGCTGCATCGCGCAGCAGAGGATAGGCTTCAAGGTCCGACATGCTGAAACGGGCAGAGAGGGTCGGAACAGTGTTGCCCCCGTTCAAGACGATGCCGCCCTTGCCATTGCCGCCATAAAGCGACAGTCTTTCCAGATCAGCCGTCAGTACGCCGTCTTGGATGGTCGCCGACAGCTCGCTGTTGCCAATCCTGATCTTGTCCCAGCGGATCGCCTCCGATGTAACCTTGAAACGGGCATTGACGGCTTGAAGCCCGGAAAAGTCGATTGCCTTCGTGCTCCATCCGGACGGCGCCGAGTTGCCACCAACAGATTGGTTGCCACCGGTGGATGGCGCGCCTTGCGATCCGCCTGCGGATCCGGAGACCGTCCCCGAAGACCCAAGATACGGATCGAGCACCAGTTCGCGCAGATTGAGATTGGCAGTTACCTTCGGTTTTCCCGACAGGTCGACCGAGCCATTGGCCTCTCCGGAGGTTTGATCGAGGCTGAACCGGGTTTCTTCGAATGTGATGCCCTTTTCGCTGGCGGCGAAGATTCCCGATGCCTTGAAGGACTTAAGTCCCAGGCCGGCACCGATCGGCTGGCCCATCCACGCCATAAGGCCGCGCAAGTCTGCCGTTTCAACCCGCATTGCGCCATCGATCCGGCCGTCGGCCTTGGCGCTTCCGTCAAAACCTGCGCTCAACCTGTTACCCTTCAAAGTGACGGACACCGGCGCCGATGATCCGGCGAGGAGTGCTGCAGTGTCGGCGTTGCCTGCAATGCTGAAGCCCTCACCGCGCCAAGAAAGGGCTCCCGACAGATCAATCGGCTGGGTCAACCCGCGCACATCGACCTTGAGCGACAAATCCCGGATCGTATCGGCCTCGGGATCTCCCACGGATGACGCCAGGCCCAATCCGCCGACTTCGCCGCCTGAAACCGCAACAGACCCCCGGACATCCAGGCCGGAGATCAATTCACTTGTTGTCAATCCAACGGTCTCAAAGGCGAGATCTGCACCTAAAAGGCCGCTCGCCGGTAGATCTTGGCCAGCAAGCGCCAGCAGATCCTTTATGGATCCGTTCTGCAAAACGATCCTGCCAGAGACCTCCGGAACCAGTCCGCTCAAGTCGGCGTCTGCAGCGCCATCGAGTTCCATTGCACCAAGCGAGGCTTTCAAGTCCGCAACTGAGACCGCTGCTTCTGACGCACTGAGCTTCGATTGGAGCGACAAGGCGCCGGTGCCTTCGGGGATTTGGATATCGGCCAGTGCCGCCAGATCACCAAGCGACGGGCTTTCGGCTGAAATGTCGAGTTTCCCTCGAGGCGGCTGCAGTCCCGCGTTGCCTTCAGCAGAGAGACTTGTCTCCCCGCTGGCGATGGTCAGGCGTATCGGCACCGTGTCGCCGGAGGTGAATGCGAGTGGCCCGTCGATCCAGGCTGAAACTGAAAGGGGCTTGCCATCGAATGTGAGGCTGCCTTCCAGCTCCGCCTCCCCGGCAAGATCCGGCGCGCGCAAGACCATGTTGAGCGCCTCGACAGTGTAGTCGCCACCTTCGATCATGTTGCGATAACGAAGTGTGCCGTCCGTGATTTCCACCCGGTCAACACCGATTCTGGCGAGGTAGTCCGCGCCGGAATTGGATGGGGCGGGCGTTGTTTCCGGCAAAGCGGACGGGGAAGGCGCCGCAGGCGCCGGTTCGCCCGTTGGTGTGAAGATCCGGCGGGGTTGCCAACTGGTGGTGCCGTCAGGCGCGGTTTCAAGAAGGATTTGCGGGCCTGTCAGGCCGATACCAGTAATCTGGACGTTGCCGCTCAAAAGGCCGCTCCAGGCTAGTCCGACAGAAAGTCGATCCGCCTTGGCGAACTCTATCCCGTCCGCTCCGGCCTCTCCAGACAGTCCAATTTCTTCAGCGCCCAACGAAAAACCAGGTAGCAGTGACAAGGATACCGGTCCGTCAAGCCGCAATTGCCAGCCAAAACGGTCTTCGACCTGGGCTATGACCTGTTTTTTGATCTCGTCACGCGGAAGCAGAAACGGAACGATTAGGATCACAAGGGCCGCCGTCAGAACAAACCCGGCAAGTCCGATCAAAAGCCGACGCATTTCGTGTCTCCCGATAGCGATTCGGGGAAGAATTTATCTCAATTCGCTCCGAAAGTGCCCACAGATTGTGTCGAAAGCGCGGTTCACAGCCGAGGGATGCTTGATGCGCGCTAAGATTCCTAGAGTGCGGTCAAGTGATTGTCCCAAGAAGCGCCCGGTACGCGGGCCAAAACTTCTGCGGGTTCGGCCTGATCACTGACATAGGACAGGCCGCCATGACCGTCGGTCACGAGGAAACTGTCCTCGTCAATGCCGGCAACACCACAACCATCGGCAACCGGTTGAACACCAAGGAGTTCGCCTGTGGCGGCCGCCCAGAACAGCGTCTTGCCACCGCGGGGCGCAGAGGTGGCGATTATGTCGCCAGATCGGTTCGAAGCAACGGACCCGATATAATTCTGAAGGCTGCGGGCGATACCGTCAGCGATAGGGCAGACAACAGGTTCGGCATCGCGTGCCATGCGCACGACCAGCGGCGGGGTGTTCTCCGGAGCGCCTTCGTATTGACCGCCGACCCAGGCCTGACCGGACGAGTCTAGCGCCATGTGGCGTAGGGAAACCTGATGGAGCGAAGGCTCAAGTTCCTGCCGGTCCAGCAGGTCGCCGGTGGCCGCATTGATAAACACGACGGAAGGTTTCATCGTATCCAGATTGAGTTTCTCGCGGCCCATGCCGGGGTGCGTTCGAATTCCGCCATTTGCGACAATCAGCGTTTGGACATCCGGTGCTAGGAGAATGTCATGCGGCCCTATTCCGAACGTATCCAATTCGCCAATGCGATAAGCCCCACCGCCATCGATCCGGTAGACACCCAGCACGCCGCGCGCGCTGTCATAATCATTTTCGACTGCATAGAGCAGACGGCTGTCCGCAGAGAAACAGCCATGACCGTAAAAGTGGCGCCCGGCGGATGCGGTGACTACGCTATGCCCGGCGGGGTCCGTCGGGCGGAAGACCGCTGCAAAGGTTCCAGGCCGGCGTGCGAAGGCAACACAAAGGGCGCGGTCTGGCGACACGGCGATGCCGTGGCCGCGTGCCGGTAACGGGATCCGGGCAAGGATCTGGCCATAGTCGTTCAGTATGGCGACAGCGAAACGGCCATCGGCGGTTTTTATGGCACTCGCAAAGAGTTGCTCCGACTCGGTCATTGCGGCCGCGAAGGGGCCTTGAAGCGTCACAGGCAGGGCCGCAAGCGTACAAAACCCCGCGAGCAGCGTCCTCCGGTCGAGATTGATGCGGTTGCGGGCAGTCTCAGTCACCATCAAGGGCATTGAACCCTCCTGAAAGCCCCAATCCGCTGCCGATCCGTCCGTTCAGCGTATCGCGCAGCGAGGAAACGATGAAGACGGCGACCTTGAGTTGCTGGTAGGCATCCGTATCGGAGAACGTTTTCCGGATCGGCGGCGTCAGGCGGTTGAGCGTGGCTTCGGCTTGACTGAAGTCGAAGTCCAGAGACCGGGTAATCCGTTCCTGCCGATCGAAGGATGAGGCATCAAAACCAAATGCGTTGACCGCGTCCTGTATCCCGGCCAGCTCCGCTTTGATGTAGGCGATACCATTTCCGGAGCGGGAGAAGGGCATCCGCGTCGCGCGGGCCTTTTCCGGGGAAGCCCCGAGGACCGGCAGGATGTCCTGATCCTTGACAACAATCAGGCCGGTAACGAGCGCGCTGAAAACCTCTTCCAAAGCTTCTTGAGATGAAGTGAAGCGCGGATTGCCTACCCCGCCGGTGAGAAGAATCTGTTTGAAACCCGCATCGTTTGACCAAGCCGCATCCAGCTCGGCACCGATCGCCGCAACGTTTTTGGAAATCGCCAGCGCATAACCGCAGATGTAATCGCGGGTTTCGCCTGCCTCGCCAAGAGTGACGCCGGTCGATTTGTCGAAGGCGATCAATTGCAGTGCTGTCAGACCCTGCACCGCGACGCTTTTGTCAGCCAGGCTTGCCGCCTCCAGAACCGTTTCGTCGCGTGCGGCCAGGAGCTTCCGGATCTGGCGCTGGGAAATGCCCCGGGGGTCCGGCACAAAGGCCAGTCGGCTGAGGCGGTCCTCATCTGCCAATGGCCCGAAACGAAGAAAAGAGATCCGGCCGAATGACTGCACCACACTGCCGAAAGCCGAATCGAAGGCATCTACAGTGTCCGGCGAATGCTGTTCGCAAACAGCAGCAACAGCGTCCGGAAGTGTGCTGCTGGATGTCCGGAACTCGGTTGTTGCCGGGCGGATATAGCCGGTGATCACGTTCTCCAGGTAGCGATTGAAATCGCCTGCCTGAGCCGGAAAGGCGACAAGGACAGACAGTATGGCAAGGGAACCGATGCGCATCACAGGGACTCCAGAAACAAGATCAGGGCTTTGCGATCTTGCCGGGACATTTCAATGACCCGGTCGCGCGCAGCCTGGGCTTCGCCACCGTGCCACAAAACGGCCTCCAGCAAGTTTCGTGCACGCCCGTCATGCAAAAAGCGGGTATGGTCATTTACGGTTTTCGTCAGACCGATCCCCCACAGCGGCGGTGTCCGCCACTCACTCCCGCTGGCATCGCCAACCGGACGGTTATCGGCCAGGCCTTCGCCCATATCATGCAACAGCAGATCAGAGTAGGGCCAGATAAGCTGGAACTGGTGTGCGGGGTTGTCTGCTTCACGGCTGGTTACGAATTTCGGTGTGTGGCAGCTCGTACAGCCCGCCGAATAGAAGATTTCCTTACCGCGCAAGACGGTTTCATCGCTGACATTCCTGCGAATTGGGACCGCGAGATTCTCGGAATAGAATGTGACCAGATCCGTCACCGGGTCATGCGCCTCGCCAATGCCAAGGTTAGCCTGCTCTCCGTGCGGAAGTGACCGGCACGCAGCCTGTGCTTCGGTGCAATCGCCGTAGTTGAACGGCAAGTCTGGGGTCGAAATGCCGATATCGCCCAGAAAAGCGCCTGCCGTTTGCGCACGGATCGTGGGGTTGGACGCTTTCCAGCCGAAACGCCCAATCGCAAGATCACCCGTGGCCGGATCAATCACCCGGCTTATCTTTCCGGAAATGCCGTCGCCATCTTCATCGTCCGGATCGGCCAGCACCTCGATGTCACCTGGGTGGATCGCCTGTAGCAAACCAAGGCCGATCATGGGAGGGGCCACGCGCGGCGAAAACTGTACCTCAGGGTGGAACGGGCCATAGCCGAGATCGCGCGCCACATAATGCGGCTTTTGCAAAGTGGCGGTTTCGCCACCGCTCAACGGCACCTCGATTTCTTCTAGCTCGATATCGAACCGGCCCTCGGCGGCTAGGCCAGTGACTGCGAACGCCTGGAATTGACCACCATATGTTGGCTCGGGAATACGCAGGAGAGCCTTGGTCGCAAGGGCTCTACGGTCGGCCTCCGTTTGCGGCGGGATGGATAGGCGCAGGAACAAGGAGACGGCCTCGTCACCGGGGCGGGGCGGCCTGCCGCGGCCATCGTTTATATGGCAAGCCTGACAGGAGCGGGCATTGAATAAAGGCCCTAGACCATCCGATGCTTTGGTGGAGGCCGGTGAAGAGGCCCACAACTTGTCGAACAAGCTGTCGCCCAAATTGAAGGTTTGCTGTTCCTCGAAGCTGATGTTTGCGTTTGGCTTGGAGAACGCATTCCGGTCTGCGCGTTTTTGGGAGGTTCCCGCGCCGCCCTGCATGGCCTCGAAGGGCTCTGCTGTCCTGAATGCTGTCGTATTCGCGGTGACTTTTGCCACACGTTCACGATCGCGAACTCCCAGGTCGCCTCGATGCGATAAAACGTCTTCCGCACCAGAGGGAACAATGAACCAGCACATTCCAATTACGGCGAGCGCCAAACGCGTCCACGTCATGAGTGTTCCAAAAAATCTAGGTTGCACCCAAGAGTCGGAAATCCCTCCACACCCAACCCCAATCGAATAAACCGGCGGCGCGGCACCGCCGGTTTGGAATTTGAACGCTCCGCTCAACTCGCTGTTCCAGGAACAGGTTCGCCGGCCGCGTGTCGTTGTACCGTTCCGGCAGCATGAGCCGCCGTCAGCACAAGAGGTCTTACTCGAAGACTGCGGTCGGGTTGTCGAGGCTGTCGGATCCGTCGAATGCGATTTCGTCAAGACCGAGAGCCTTCACGACGCGCTCGATGGAGACGGTCTGGTCGACAAGCGAGTCGACAGCAGCCTGAATGATGGCGTTACCTTCCTCGTTGCCTTCACCGATCATCTGATCGTAGGCTTCACCGCCCTCGGCGCGGGCTTTCATTGCCTCGAAAGCTGCCAGGGAAGCGTCAAGCTTCGCTTGCATTTCCTTCGCGAGCTCTGCGTCTTTCTCAGCTACCATGTCGGCCAGCGACGGACCGGAAACATCGTTGCCGTAAATGCTCTTGTACTCGCCGAAGTAGACGTTCCGAATGCCGACTACGTCGTTGTAGTGCGACATGTGGGTGTTGTCGGAGAAGCAATCATGCTCTTCTTCAGGATCGTGCAGCATCAGGCCAAGCTTGATGCGCTCACCGGCCAGTTCGCCGTAGGAAAGCGAACCCATGCCGGTCAGGATTGTTGCAAGACCGCCGTTGTCGCCTTTTTCAGCCAGCTCGGCACGTGCCGCGCCACCCGGTGCCCAAGCCGCAGCCATCTCTTCTAGGTCAGAGATCAGCAAATCGGTTGCCGCCAGGAGATACTCCACACGGCGGTCGCAGTTGCCGCCGGTGCAGTTTGCTGTGTCGAAGTCCGAAGCCGGACGGTTACCGGCACCTGGGCCGGTGCCGTTCAGGTCCTGGCCCCACAGAAGGAATTCAATGGCATGATAGCCGGTTGCCACGTTGGCTTCCACTTCACCGGCTTCCTGAAGCGTGTCTGCCAGAAGCGCCGGAGTGATCGCGGACGCATCGATTTCCTCACCGCCGACTTTCAGCACCGCATTGGCAATAACGTTGGCTGCGTAAAAGTCGTTCTCCTCGGAGCTGTCGCCATAGCCAGCATCAACATAGTCGATCAGGCCTTCGTCCAGCGGCCAGGCATTCACTTTGCCTTCCCAGTCATCGACGATGGCATTGCCGAAACGGTAGGCTTCGGTCTGCTGGTAAGGGTTGCGGGCAGCAATCCAGGAAGCGCGGGCTGCTTCGAGTGTCTCGGTGCTCGGCGATGCGACCAGGGCATCAATGGCAGTCTTGAGGTCTTTTGCAGCGGTCAGGGAATCGCTGAAGGTTGCCTGAGCGACGTCGCCATAGGTTTCCAGAACGCTCGCAGGCGAATGAGCCAAGGCCGGGGTGGCCATGAGGGCAGTCGCGACCAGAAGGCCGGTCTTGAAAGAAGTCATTGCTTCACCGTCACATTTGATGGCGCGAAAGGAAAACCGATGTTTCCGTGGGCCAAGGGTTCAGTATTCGTTGAAGGTGCCGGTCGGATGACCAGTCGAAAGGCCGTCATTGTTCAGCAATGCGGTTTTTCCCCCGCGGCACGCGCCCGCCACCTCGGATCACATCGAACGTGTTCGCACTGGAAAAAGCAATTATTGAGGGAGAAAGTCAACATTAAATCGCCTTGAAATCAACAATTTAGAACAGTTCTAGAAGCGACGGGTCGAAACTAAGGGCTACTCCTGAGACTAAACAGTGAGCTGCGAATTTTTCGGAGTTTCACGCCAGGGAAAATACGCAGTAGCCCAATACCGGCTTTCGGATATGCTTCCGGTGGATTTCTTGGTTCGATCGTATAAGCTTCCGCCATTGAGTTCACGGAAGTCGGCTTATGATTGGTGCATTGAAAAAGTTTCTCTTCGATATCGCTCATGTCGAAGAACGGACCGAACCTTTCGGCGAGGATGACAAGCGCCTGGCGGCTGCCGCGCTTCTCTTTCATCTGATAGATGTCGATGGCGTTATCGAAGACAGCGAAAGCCAGAAACTCCGCCAATTGCTGCAGGATAAGTTCAGCCTATCCGACAAGGAGACAACGGATCTGATCGCCGCAGCCAAGAAACGCGACCACGAAGCTGTCGATCTCTACGGGTTCACCTCGGTGCTCAAACGCTCCGCCAACGAGAACGAACGGCTCGATATCGTCGAGATGATGTGGGAAATCGTCTATGCGGACGGTCACGTTCATGAGTTCGAGGACAACACCATCTGGCGTGTGGCCGAACTTCTTGGCGTTTCAACCCGTGACCGCATGACCCTTCGCCAGAAAGTCGCCAAAACCGCGATTGAAGACACTTGAGCGCCCACCGCCCTTGGATGCTTCCGGCATCGCACCTAAATCTATACGTACAAAATACGTCAAAACGCATTTGACCGATTCCAAACTCACGCCTTGCCCGCTCCAGGTTTGTCAAATACCGTTTGATTGAGCCACGGGGCAAAGCCGGGCCGAACATGGAAAAACACAAGAAAGATGCTGGTCATCCCACATTCCGGACGTGCACGTCCTCAGGTATTGATTATTCTTCATCAGGAGCAGTCGTCTCCCGGCCGGGTGGGTCAGGAACTTGTCAAGCGCGGCTTTGGCCTCGACATCCGCAAGCCCCGCTTCGGCGACAGTCTGCCGGATACCATGGATGAACACGCAGGCGCGGTGATTTTCGGCGGCCCGATGAGCGCCAACGACACGGATGCATTCGTGCAAAAGGAGATCGACTGGATTGGGGTTCCGCTGGCCGAGCAAAAGCCCTTTCTCGGTATATGCCTTGGCGCCCAGATGATGGTTAAGAAACTGGGCGGTGCGGTCTGCGGACATCGTGACGAACTGGTCGAGATCGGCTACTATCCACTGAAGCCCACCGAGGCTGGCGAAAAGCTGATGAACTGGCCGTCAAAGGTCTATCAGTGGCACAGGGAAGGCTTCACACTGCCGGATGGTGCCGAACTTCTGGCGGCCGGCCCGACATATCCCAATCAGGCGATCCGTTGTGGACCCGCAGCCTATGGCATCCAGTTTCACCCGGAATTGACCCACCAGATGATGGTGCGCTGGACCACCAAGGCGGCGGAGCGCATGAAACTGCCGGGTGCACAGACCCGTCGCGATCATTTCGCCGGCCGTTTCGTTCACGATGCCGCCGTAAAGCGTTGGCTAGACGATTTCCTAGACCTCTGGATCGGAACCGCCGAGGCACCCATCTCTCAAACTTTTCTGGCAAAACAGGCAGCTATCTGACCGGGCCATGATGATGGATGATCCGCCGGCGGGCGTCTCTTCCGCCATCAGGTGAATAGTCGGTCCGTAATACCACAGGGCCTGCCTCCAATCGTCATGCCTCAAAAACGATCAGAAGATCCTTCGCATCGATCTGGGCGCCCGGCGAAACCAGAACTTCACTCACCTTGCCGTCCCGCTCGGCGTGAAGCGCGGTTTCCATCTTCATGGCTTCGATCGAAACCAGCACATCGCCC
The DNA here is from genome assembly GCA_965230445.1 of Roseibium sp. Taxonomy (GTDB): domain Bacteria; phylum Pseudomonadota; class Alphaproteobacteria; order Rhizobiales; family Stappiaceae; genus Roseibium. Next base: position 46,971 of record OZ246005.1, read on the forward strand.
TGGGTGACGTCCTGTCCCGGCTTGACTGCGACCGTAGAGATGACGCCGGGCATTGGAGCGCCGACATGGGCGGCATTGCCGTCTTCTGCCTTTCGCATGGCCGCAGCGCCGGTTGCGCCATGTGCCCGGTCAGGCACCTTGACGACGCGCGGTTGGCCATTGAGCTCAAAGAACACTTTCTTCTCGCCCTTCTCATCGGTCTCGCCAACCGCCTGGCAGCGAACGACCAGGGTCTTGCCGGGTTCAAGATCAACGTAGATCTCCTCCCCGGTTTCAAGACCGTAGAAATAGACCGGCGTCGGCAGGACCGAGGTCGGCCCATAGACCTGCTGGGCCTTGTCGAAATCGGTGAACACCTTTGGATACATCAGGTAGGACGCCAGTTCGACATCTGAGAGGTTGTGGCCGGTCTTTTCTGCCGCTTCGGCGCGCTCTGCTTCGAGATCGGCCTCCGGCAGCAGTGATCCAGGGCGAACCGTGATCGGCTCTGCGCCCTTTAGCACCTTCTTTTGCAGAGCTTCCGGCCAGCCCCCCGGCGATTGGCCGAGGTCGCCCCGCAACATGCTGACCACACTGTCGGGGAAGGCCACGTCTTTTCCCGGGTCTTCGACATCCTGGACGGAGAGCCCCTGGCTGACCATCATCAACGCCATGTCGCCGACCACTTTGGAGGAAGGTGTTACCTTGACGATGTCGCCGAACATCCGGTTGGCATCTGCATAAGCTTGAGCCACTTCGTGCCAGCGGGTTTCCAGACCCAGCGAGCGGGCCTGTTCCTTGAGGTTGGTGAATTGGCCGCCCGGCATCTCGTGCAGGTACACTTCCGAAGCACCGAAACGAAGATCGCTTTCGAATGCCCGGTACTGGCTGCGTACGGCCTCCCAGTAGAAGGAAATTTGCCGGATGGTCCTGGCGTCCAGCCCGGTGTCGTGCTCTCCGCCGCGCAGGGCTTCGACAATGGATCCAAGGCATGGTTGCGACGTCAGCCCAGACAAAGCGTCCATGGCGGCATCGACCGCATCAGCCCCGGCTTCTACCGCCGCCAGAACTGTCGCCGCAGAGATGCCGGAGGTGTCGTGCGTATGGAAATGGATCGGCAGGCCGGTTTCCTGCTTCAGGGTTCTGACCAGGACCTTGGCGGCTTCCGGCTTCAAAAGCCCGGCCATATCCTTGATGCCGAGGATATGTGCACCGGCGGCTTCCAGTTCATGGGCGAGCCCGACATAGTATTTCAGATCGTATTTCGGCCGGGCGCTGTCGAGAAGATCGCCGGTGTAGCAAAGCACACCCTCACACAGTTTGTTGGCCTCTATCACCGCATCCATCGAGACGCGCATGTTGTCGACCCAGTTAAGGCAATCGAACACCCGGAAAAGGTCGATGCCGTTCTCCGCCGCCTGCGCGACGAAGAACTTGACCACATTGTCCGGATAGTTGGTGTAGCCGACGCCATTCGAGCCACGCAGCAGCATCTGCAGGAGGACATTTGGCACCCGTTCCCGGATCAGCTTGAGCCGTTCCCAGGGGCTCTCGGTGAGGAAGCGCATGGAGACGTCGAATGTGGCACCGCCCCAGCATTCCAGAGAGAACAACGATGGCAGACCGGCACCATAGGCATCGGCCACCGCGGCAATGTCGTGGGTGCGCATACGGGTCGCGAGCAATGACTGGTGAGCATCGCGCATGGTGGTATCAGTGACCAGGGCGCGGGTTTCGGCTTTCATCCAATCGGCGAAACCCTTCGGTCCGAGTTGGTCCAGCAACTGGCGGGTACCCGCAGGTTTTTCATCACCAAAGTCAGGTACCAGCGGGGCCGGAGCGTCGGCGAGCGGCCGGACCCTGTTTTTGGTTTCCGGATGGCCGTTGACGGATACGTCCGCGATATAGGTCAGCAACTTGGTCGCCCGGTCCTGCCGCTTGGTCTGCAGGAACAGCTCTGGCGTTTCGTCAATGAAGCGTGTCGTGTAGTCGTTCGAGCGGAAGGACGGGTGGCCAATGATGTTTTCAAGAAACACCAGATTGGTTGCTACCCCCCGGATACGGAACTCGCGCAGTGCACGGTCCATGCGCTTGCAAGCATCGTCCGCGGTCGGCGCCCAGGCTGTCACCTTCTCCAACAGCGGATCATAGAACCGGGTGATCACCGCGCCAGAATAGGCGGTTCCACCGTCCAACCGGATACCGAAACCGGTCGCGCCACGATAGGCGGTGATGCGTCCATAGTCGGGGATGAAATTCTGTTCAGGGTCTTCGGTCGTGATCCGGCACTGCAATGCATTGCCATGCAACTTGATCCCGTCCTGGGCCGGAAGCCCGTCGATCGATCCAATCTTGCCGCCGTCGCAAATCTTGATCTGCGCCTGGACAATGTCGATCCCGGTCACTTCTTCGGTTACTGTGTGCTCGACCTGAACTCGGGGATTGACCTCGATAAAGTAGATGGCACCGGTATCGGCATCCATCAGGAATTCGACGGTTCCAGCCCCGCGATAGTTCACCGCGCGCCCGATCTTCAGGCCGTATTCGCACAGTTCTGCACGTTTTTCATCGCTCAGGTAAGGCGCAGGTGCGCGTTCAACGACCTTCTGGTGCCGGCGCTGGATCGAGCAGTCGCGTTCGTAAAGATGGACCAGTCCACCCTGGCCGTCACCGAGGATCTGTACTTCGACGTGACGGGCACGCTGGACGAGTTTTTCCAGGTAGATTTCATCTTTGCCGAAAGCTGCCTTCGCTTCGCGTTTTGCGGCCAAAACTTCCCGTTCCAGGGTTTCCTCGTCCGGGATGACGCGCATGCCGCGTCCACCACCTCCCCAGGATGCCTTGAGCATCACCGGATAGCCGATCCCGGTGGCTTGCTGCTTGATTTCCTCGATGTCGTCGGGCAGCGGGTCGGTCGCCGGCATCACCGGCACGCCTGCTTCCACGGCGAGATTGCGCGCCGCGACCTTGTTGCCAAGCCGTCGCATCGTCTCCGCCTTCGGGCCGATGAAAACGATCCCGGCGGCATCGCACGCATCGACGAATTCCGGGCTCTCCGACAAAAGGCCATAGCCGGGATGAATCGCATCCGCGCCTGACTGTTTGGCGATCCGGATGATTTCGTCGATGCTGAGGTAGGCCTCGATTGGCCCAAGCCCTTTGCCAACCTGATAGGCTTCATCGGATTTGAAGCGATGCAGGGCCAGCTTGTCTTGCTCGGCATAGATTGCGACTGTTTGAAGGCCCAACTCGTTTGCTGCCCGGAATACCCGGATAGCGATTTCCGACCTGTTTGCGACGAGAATCTTTCGGATAGTCAAACGAGGGCTCCTTCAATCTGATCGAATGCAATCGGCTAGTACCGGCTTTTAGTGTGGCTGCTTCCCGATTGGAAGGGTGGAGGGGTCAGGGGTGCTTGGGAAGGTTGTTGCTGCGACGCAGCATAGCGATAAATTCGCGAGTGGGATATCCAAATCGTCGAGCATCGAAAAAATCCTTGACACTATTTTCGTCGATTTATTCGTTGATAATCTGATTCGACTCAAGTTTCTGAACGGATTCACGATTTGGTGAGGTTTGGCGCTCAGCTCACCATATCTAGTAGGGAACAAATCCTGAATCACTCAGAGTCCGCGATTCGGTTTCGGTTTGTTCCAGACTCGTTCTCCACAGGATAATTTCGGCGAGCATTGCGCGATGTATTTCCATTGTTTGAAAAGACACAGGACAGGCCCATGCCCCTGTGCTAGAGCAACAGCGGTTCGTAACCACCGCCTGGCGTTCAAGACGCGCCACACACGATGAATGGGTGACCCCTAAGCCGCGACCCTGCCATATATAATGCCCCGTCCGAACATTACGCCACTGCCGCCGGCCAGCCGTACCCGGACTGTGACCGCAGTCCTCGGCCCGACAAATACCGGCAAGACCCACCTTGCTATTGAGCGCATGCTTGCGCAGCCAAGCGGGCTGATTGGCCTGCCGCTGCGTTTACTGGCGCGGGAAGTTTATGGCCGGATAGTCGAGCGGGCGGGCGAAGGCGCCGTCGCGCTTGTCACCGGCGAAGAAAAAATCATTCCGGCGAAACCGCGGTTCTGGGTATCAACCGTTGAGGCCATGCCGCTGGACCTCGAGACCGAGTTCGTGGCCATCGATGAGGTGCAACTCGCCGGTAACTTTGACCGCGGGCACGTCTTTACCGATCGCATTCTCAACCTGCGCGGCAAGTCCGAAACTCTGCTGCTGGGTGCCGCGACAATCAGGCCGCTGCTGGAAAAACTGTTGCCGGGCCTGAATGTCGTAACAAGACCGCGTATGTCGGTTCTTGAGTATGCCGGCTCAAAAAAGGTGTCCCGCCTTCCGGCCCGTTCTGCAGTGGTCGCCTTTTCTGCCGATGAAGTCTACGGCATCGCAGAGCTTATCCGCCGCCAGCGTGGCGGCGCTGCTGTAGTGCTCGGGTCCCTCAGCCCGCGAACCCGGAATGCACAGGTCGAGCTGTTCCAGAATGGCGATGTCGATCATCTGGTTGCCACAGATGCGATCGGCATGGGCCTGAATCTGGATGTGAACCACATCGCCTTTGCCGGAAACAGCAAGTACGATGGCTATCAGTACCGTCAATTGACCCCTGCCGAGATGGGGCAGATTGCCGGCCGGGCCGGCCGCCATACCCGCGACGGCACGTTCGGGATCACGGGCCGGGTGGATCCGTTGGACGATGAATTGGTCGAACGGATCGAAAACCACCGTTTCGAGTCTCTGAAAGTGCTGCAATGGCGCAACAGTGCGCTTGAATTTTCATCTGCCAATGCCCTGCGGCGCAGCCTTGATGTAGTGCCCAGAGAAGAGGGCCTGGCCCGGTCGCCGGTGAGCGCCGATGTGCTGGCGCTTGAAAGTTTGTTGCGCGACACGGCAATTTGCGACATGGCACAGGGCGAAAACGCCGTGGAATTGCTATGGGATGTGTGCCAGGTCCCGGACTATCGCAAGATTGCGCCAGCGAACCACTCGGAGCTTCTCGGTACAATATACACGCACAAAATGCGTGATGGCACCATTTCAAATGATTGGTTCAACCGTCAATTGGCCTTCGCAGACAAGGCAGATGGTGATATCGACACCTTGGCAAACCGGATCGCTCATATCCGGACCTGGACATTTGTCGCAAACCGCCCGGACTGGCTGGCCGATCCGGCTCACTGGCAAGGTGTGACCCGCGGAATTGAGGACAAGCTGTCCGACGCCCTTCACGAACGTTTAACGCAAAGATTCGTGGACCGGCGTACGAGTGTTTTGATGCGACGTTTGAGAGAGAACGCAATGCTGGAAGCGGAAATTACATCGAGCGGAGATGTGCTCGTAGAGGGGCAGCACATCGGAAATCTGCTTGGCTTCCGGTTTGCGCCCGATAGCGGGGCGGAGGGACCGGACGGCAAGACGGTGCGTGCGGCCGCGCAAAAGGCGTTGACTTCAGAGCTCGAAGCACGCGCCGACAAGCTGTCCCAATGCGAAAACGCCGATTTCGTGTTGACCGCCGACGGCTCGATCCGCTGGCGCGGCGAAGTGGTTGCAAAGATTACTGCAGGCGAAGACGCTCTTTCTCCCAATGTTCTGGTTCTCGCAGACGAAAACCTGACCGGCCCGGCGCGGGACAAAGTCCAGGTGCGTCTTGATCTGTGGGTCAAGGCGCAGATTGAGACGCTGTTGAAGCCGCTTGTCGATCTGAAAGCCGCGGAAGGGCTGGAAGGCTTGGCCCGAGGCATTGCGTTCCGTATCGTTGAGAGCCTGGGGACTTTGCCTCGGCAGGAAGTTGCCGACGAGATCCGTCAGCTTGATCAGGACATGCGTGCGTCCTTGCGCAAACATGGAATTCGTTTCGGTGCCTACACAATCTTCATCCCAATGCTGTTGAAGCCGGCACCCAGTCAGTTGATCGCACAACTATGGGCTCTCAAGCACGGTGCGCTCGACATGGCAGGACTTGAAGAGCTGCCGAAGCTCTCCGCATCCGGGCGCACATCGATCCCTGTTGATGAGGAGATCGACAAGGCGGTCTACAAGATTGTCGGGTTCCGGGTTTGCGGGCGCCGGGCTGTACGGGTCGACATTTTGGAGCGGCTTGCAGATTTGATCCGGCCGCTGATCGCCTGGAAACCGCTGGATGCAGAAGTCGCGCCGCCGGAAGGCGCAATTGAGCAGGGCGGCGGCTTCACAGTGACTGTCGCCATGACATCGCTGCTTGGGTGCGCGGGGGAAGATTTCTCTGAAGTCTTGAAGTCGCTGGGATACCGGGTCGAGCAGAAAGAAGTTCAGCGCCCGGTCGTGCAAAAGGCCGCCGCAGACCCTGCGAGCAAGCCCGAGGATAGTGCGGGTGCAGGATCTGATCAGCCGGCGGCGCAAGAGCCAAGCCCGCCTGAGGAAGCCGCTCCGGTCGAGACCACGGCTGTGGAGCCAAGTTCGGAAGACACGCCGTCACCGGCACAAGAGCCTGATCTGCAAGCTCCGGCACCTGAAACAAGCACAGATGCAGTTTGCGAAGCTGCACAGCCGACCGGCGAAAACGCCCCGGACGATGCTTCCGCAGATGCGGCGGCCGGGCTTGAAGAAGGAGAGGGTTCCGTAAAGGAGCTTCCTGAACAGACGTTCGAAACCCCGGCCGACGAATCCGAAGCTGTCGAGATGGAAACGGTAACCATCGACATCTGGCGTCCCGGCCGGTCTGATCGACGCCCGCGCGGAAGATCGGATCAGCGCCGCGGGGACAATCGCAAGGGGCACGGAGACGGTCAAAACCGGGGTGCTCGCCATGCTCAAGGCGACAAACGCCCAGGCAAGGGGGCAAAAGGCGGTCCGAAGGGACGCGGCGGTCCAGGACGGAAGGATGGCGGACCGCAGCGCGGAGCGCCCCCTCGCAAGGACAAGCCGATTGATCCGAATTCGCCCTTTGCAGCCTTGATGGCACTCAAGGAAACCATGGACAACAAGGACAAGAGCTAATTTCCGACCTGCTTCCGGCCCCGGGCGCATCTGGCCTGAGGGTCGACAAATGGCTCTGGTATGCGCGGGTGACCAAGTCGCGGTCACTCGCTCAGAAACTTGCGACGTCCGGTCATGTGCGCATCAACAAGGACAAGATCGCTTCGGCAAGCAAGACTGTCCGCCCCGGAGACGTTCTCACAATTGCGTTGGAACGGCGGGTCCTGGTCTTGAAGGTCCGTATACTTGGAACACGGCGCGGTCCCTACGAAGAGGCCCGCCTTCTCTATGAAGATCTTTCGCCTCCGGCGCCGGTAAAGTCGCCTCGTCCTGAACCAGTCGCCCTGCGCGAAGCAGGCGCAGGACGGCCAACCAAACGCGAACGGCGCAAGATGGACGTCTTCCGCGGGCGGGGCTGAAACGAAAATTCCCTGTCTCCAAGGAAATCAAGACGAACTTTTCAGGGCGAGACCATTCGGCGCAAGTTGCTGCGCTTGCGCTGGCCCGGCAAAAAAGATACCCAACGCTCTCATGAAGCGGAATTGGAGTTCAATGCCGCTTGCACAGGCCGGGTTCCGTCAGCCAGGCCGGCGGAGTTACAGATTAAGCAGCGGGGAGACAGATGACCTACGTCGTCACTGACAACTGCATCAAATGCAAATACACCGATTGCGTCGAGGTGTGCCCGGTAGACTGCTTCTACGAGGGTGAGAACATGCTCGTCATCCATCCGGATGAATGTATCGACTGCGGTGTGTGCGAGCCGGAGTGTCCGGCTGAAGCAATCTTGCCCGATACTGAGCCCGGACTGGAGAAATGGATCGAGCTCAACGCCGAATATGCGAGCAAGTGGCCGAATATTACTGAACGCAAGGACCCGCTCCCCGAAGCGGCCGAGTTCGACGGCAAGGCAAACAAGCTGGAAGAGTTTTTCTCCCCGAATCCGCCTGATTGATTCGCGGTCCGGGCAATCGTGCAGAGCGGCAAACTGTCGCACTCCGCCTGGCCTGGTATCCGAGAAATCCCGTAGTTCGGTTGTGAACAGGCGTTTCGCTTGAAAATTGCAGGAAAAGACCGTCCAAAGGGTTCGCATTCGCGTAACCCTTTAAATTTGCGCCGTCTTATGTTATTCAACAGTTTCAGTCGTCATCCACATCAACAAACCCCGGAAATGGAGACCTAGGCCCAACGCGGTTCGGATGTTTCAACATCGGACTGCGCACAAGAAGCGCCAGCCCAGTGATGAGCAAAGTTCTAGAGTGAGATTGGACGACTAACCAGCCTGATACGTGAATTATCAACAAGCGTTCCGTTTTGAGATCGCTCGGTGGAACACGTGTCGCCAAATGAAAGAGAACCTATCAAGGTCTCATGGTCCGGCCGAAACCGGCCGCCAACTGCGCAGGAGAGAAATAAAACATGGCTGCTAATACCAAGAAGACCGCGCAGCGTCAGGGATTTAAGACCGGTGAATATATCGTCTATCCGGCTCACGGTGTCGGTCAGATTACAGCTATTGAAGAACAGAATGTTGCAGGCCACTCACTGGAATTGCTCGTCATCGTATTTGAGCAGGACAAGATGACTTTGCGGGTTCCGGTCGCCAAGATCGCCTCCGTCGGTATGCGCAAACTCGGTGACGCGACCGCTGTGAAGAAGGCACTTGAGACCGTACGGGGCCGCCCGCGCGTGAAACGCACCATGTGGAGCCGCCGTGCGCAGGAGTACGAAGCCAAGATCAACTCGGGCGATCTGAACGCCATTTCCGAAGTTGTTCGCGACCTTTACCGCTCAGACAGCCAGCCCGAACAATCCTATTCCGAGCGTCAGTTGTATGAAGCCGCGCTCGACCGGATGGCTCGTGAGATCGCGGTGGTCAACAAATGCTCCGAAACCGAGGCGGTCAAGCAGATCGAACACAACCTGGAAAAGTCGCCGAGCCGGATCAAAGCTGCTGAAGCTGCCGCGTCCGGCGAAAGTGACGATCAGGAGGAAGCCGCCTGATAAAGCGGTTCCCAAAAATCTGGAAAGAGCCCGGCATGTGTCCGGGCTTTTTTGTTGGTCAGCCGATTTCGGCGTCTTCCCCAACGGCATCACGCTTTCGTGTGAACGATATGAAAAACTCACCGGCTGAATTGATCTAGACTTAAAAGCAGTACGTATTGTCCCTTAGATCCGCCTCAGGAAACGGGAGTGCTGCGATGTCTTCTGACTTCAGTGAAAAGCGCCAGTTGGTTCGGACTGCCATGAAGGCTCCGTATCTGACACGCGAAGAAGAACGGGAACTGGCCGTCCGCTGGCACGATGACCGGGACGAAAAGGCTCTTGAGAAACTCTCCCTCTCGCACATGCGCCTCGTGATCGCTGTTGCATCCCGGTTCCGTAATTTCGGCCTTCCGCTCGGTGATCTGATCCAGGAAGGTCATGTAGGTCTTCTGGAAGCGGCCGCCCGGTTTGAGCCTGACAGAGAAGTTCGCTTTTCAACCTATGCGACATGGTGGATCCGCGCTTCGATACAGGACTATATCCTGCGAAACTGGTCGATCGTCCGGGGGGGCACATCGTCGTCCCAGAAGGCGCTGTTCTTCAACCTCCGGCGGCTGCGGGCAAAGCTTTCCGGAAGTCAGCAGACATTGACCGACAGTGAACTGCATCAGCAGATTGCCGATGCGATCGGCGTGAAGACAGCTGACGTAGCATTGATGAACGCGCGCCTCTCCGGCCCGGACACGTCTTTGAATGCCCCGGTTATCGACAGCGAAGGCTCAAGCGCCGACAGGCAGGACTTTCTGGTGTCGGATACACCGCTCCCCGATGAAGTCGTTTCCGAAAGTATCGATACGGAACGTCGCCGGCAGTGGCTTGCATCTGCGCTTGATGTGCTCACCGACCGGGAACTGAAAATAGTCCGCGAGCGGCGGCTTAGCGAAGAGGGTGCGACGCTTGAATCCCTTGGCACGAAACTGGGCATCTCGAAAGAGCGGGTGCGCCAGATCGAAAGTAGAGCCATGGAGAAACTGAAGACGGCCCTTCTGGCCCGTCAACCGAGTGCGTTGGGGCTTGCTTGACGCAGGGCGACTAGAATTTCCCGCTAATCTACGACAAGCTTGACGGACATTCCGGCGGGGACCGGCTTGTTCGGGTCCAGATCGTTCAGGACGGAGAAGAACCTAAGCCGCCGCGACGGTTCCACACCGCTCATGCCTATGGCAAGTTTGCGGGGGGTGTCGCCCGGCTTTGCGGTCACAATTTTCAGCCTGAGCGACCGCAAACGCGCTCGCTCAGTAGGGGTGAGCTGCTTGAAGCTTCCGATCGTCTTACGGAAATCGCGCTCAAAAGCCTCATCGGGTTTCCGGCTGGCGAAGATGAACCGGTAGCCGGTCTTGCCAATCCGCAATACCGCGATCCGGAAAGACCAGCCTTGTGTGATCGCAGCACCGGTTACGCCGGGAAGCCCGCCTATAGTGGTTTCACGAACGCTGTCGGACACCAGCCCGTTGATCCAACCGGAGTTCATATAGGCAGATAGCGAACGGTAGGCGCTGATATCCGCGCCATCGAAGCGAATGGCAGTGCCGCCGCCATTGCTGGCCAAAACGGCTTCGGGCGAGTTTTCGAGCACATAGCCTGAAGGAGCCGTAAAGGTTATGCCGAGCGCCTTGTGCAAGAAGGAGCGGCCCCGAACGAAGCCTTCCAAAGGGTCGTCGCCGAACAACATTCCATCAATCTGGCTCAAATATTCTTCACGATCCCGCTCTCCGACACCTGGCGCGCCCGATTGGCGCGCTGTGCGAATGGCGAGTTGCAGCCGTTCCGGGGTGGAAGGATGCGATGACAGAAAATCCGGGGCCGATGCCCCTTCCTGTTCCACCGTTTGAAACCGTGAATATGCGGCCATCGACTTCAGGAAACGCGCGGCGGCATAGGGGTCGAACCCGGCCTTGGCAAGCGTACGGACGCCTATTTTGTCGGCTTCGAGCTCCTGCACTTGCGAGAACCGGGCGAAGGAAAGCTGTGAAGAGATGATTGCGCGGCGGGCTTCTTCGGAATCCTGGACGACGTCAGTCAAAATCCGGTCGGCCAGTTCCCGCGCCTCGGCGCGTTGCTGGCGCGCGAGCGCATGGCGGGCAGTGACATGTGCCATTTCGTGAGCGATGACCGCGGCCATTTCGGACGTGTCGTTGGCCAGTGCCAAAAGGCCACGGGTCACATAAAGATAGCCGCCGGGCAGGGCAAAGGCGTTGATCGCCGGAGAATTCAGGATCGTGATCCGGTAGCTCTGCGACGGGTCTTCCGATGCTGCCACCAGGCGTCCGACGACGCTGGCAACAGCCCGTTCCGCGCCCTTGTCCTTGTAGACCCCGCCGTAGGTGGCGACCACGCGGGGGTGTTCCCGCTCACCGATATCCGCTGCAAGGCTGGGGCGTAGCGTGCCGGGCGCAACTGTTCCGACTGTCGCTCCGTTGCCGAGCAGCTGGCAGCCGCCAAGAACGATACAGGTCGCCAGCGCCGCCCCAGCGCGCAACCGGCGCAACAATCCGCGCATTCCACCCGATTCGGCGGAAGAAGAATGCGTGTGGGCAGTTTGGAGCGGATCGGACGGCACGGTCAGGTTTATCCTCTACTCTGCCACCAGGTGGAATTGGTCAGGATGAACGAGTTCCAGAAGGGGGCCGTCGCGCATCTGCACAAACCCCCGGATTTCAACATTTGTTCCGGCCAGACCGGCAAACGATGCCCCGTCTGCCTGGAGCTTGTCCGAAAAAAGTTCGTCCTCAGAATTGGCAATCGTCGCAGTCACGTCGGCCTTCCAATACGTACCGAAGTTCAAATACCGGGTGCGGCGCGTTTTTCCAAGCGAAACAACCGGCCCGCGCGCAATCACATAGTCTCCTGCGGACCCTTCGAAACTGCCGGGCTCGCGCGTATCCTTGACCGGAGAAGTTTTGCCTGAAGACCAAAGGCCATTCGCGGCCGCTTCTCCCTTGCGTTCGGCCATCCATAGGGCGGCTGCGCAAGCGTCCCGGCCGTGTTCGGGAGCAAAGAGCCCGTGTCCCTCGCGTAGTATCTGTTCCTGTAGCAACGTCCATCTTCCGTTCGTCTGAAAAAGCACCCATGCGGGCCTTTCTCCCCACCGGTTCTCCGGCCCGGCCGCGATCGCTTTCATCAATGTGGCGTCAACGGCGGTGGGCAAATGGGTGCGGAGAAGAACGTCGGCGAGGGAATAGCGCCCTCCCTGCTTGTCGGCAAAGATGCCTGGCAACTCATCAGGCTTGACGAACACCGGGTCCGGCAGATCCATTGCAAGGCATGGGTGGCGGGAGGCTGCAAGCGCCTCGCCGGTCCCGGCGCTTGCCGGCATGCTTGTGGCACCAATCGCCAGGAGTGCGCCGAAAATCGTGCAATATGGGGATGGTCCGTCCGGCAAGTCCGCTTGTGCCTCGTCTTGTGTTCACCACAAAGCAAAAGCAGAGTTAAGGCGCAATTGCGGCAAGTCCGCGGCCCGCAGGATTTGTCCGCCGCAAACCGGTCATGCCCGAGACGGGGGGCAGGCTAGCGCAGGGCTCGCCAACACCCTGAAATCATGGTAATCGAGCCAAACAGGGATTCGGTTGCATCCACTCTATAGCGAATCCAACGGCCCCGTAGCTCAGCAGGATAGAGCATCAGATTCCTAATCTGAGGGTCACAGGTTCGAATCCTGTCGGGGTCACCAATTATTTCAATGTCCAGCCCGGAGACATAGGTAACAGTTTGTACCGGAGACATGGGTTACAACCTCGTGCCGAACGGGTTGTCGATTGTCTGTAATGTTTTCTGCTCCAGGTCGATGTATCCCAGATCATAGCGCATAAAGCTGATCAGCCAAATTCCATCCTCCACTTCTTTTATGCCGAGTTTCTGACCGGCCAGCACGGTCGAGACGTTGATCTTCTTGCGATGCATGCAGATCCGGCCGCAGGCGGTGACCAGGGCGTCCTTGTCGTGAAAGGGATAGTCCAGGTCCGGCAGGCCCTGGTATGACCTTGCTGAGGGCGTGTAGACCTCACCTGGGGTCTTCATAGCGAGCGCTTCGTGAGGCCGCTCCTCATTGAATTCCTTGACGAAAACGTCGAATTTGGCCTGCTGCTGCAGGCTGTTCATCCCCGGAGGCCGGGTGGCTTCCTTCTTCAGGGTCAGATGCATGCGCTCGTGCCGTCCGTTCTGCTGCGGATGGCCGGGTTTGATGCGCTCAATCCCGATACCAAGGCGCAGCCACCACACTGAGAGCTTCGACAGATTGTAGAGCCCGTTCGGCGAGGCGAAAGGCAAGCCATTGTCGGTACGGATCGCAGTGGGCAGTCCACGCTCTTTGAACAGGGCGAGGAAGGCCTCTATGACCGGTTTTTCCTTTGTCGAGTCAAAGGCCTCGCAGCTCAGAAGATAGCGGGACGCGTGGTCGGTGACTGTCAAAGGGTAACAGTAGGCCCGGTTGCCGAGCTTGAACTCGCCCTTGAAGTCAGCGGCCCAAAGATCGTTAGGGGCAAGTCCGGCCGACAGAGGCGTTCCTGCGGCCTTGTTGGCGCGCCGCCTTTTGCGGGCTCTGCTGACAAGGCCGTACCGGTCTAGAACCGCATGCACGGTGCTTTGTGCCGGGATGCGAACATCGCCGGCCAGCTTCCTGACAAGCACTTCCCGGATCTTGCGTGCGCCCCAGTGCGGCTTGTCTTTCCGTGTCGCGACGATCAGCCGTTCCACCTGCTCGGGAAGCTGGTTGGCATAGCGCACCGGGCGGCGCGAGCGGTCGCACAACGCTTCCATCCCGTCGCGCTGATATCGGTTCCAGATCTTGTAACCGGTCTTGCGCGAGATCGCGAACTCACGACAAACCAAGCTCATGCCTTCGCCGTCCAGCAAACGGGCGATAAAGCGTAGACGTTCCTCCATAACGGACACCTCTTGCCACGGCATCGACACCTCCCGAAAGACGGAAAGTGTTACCAATGTGTCCGGAACGTTCTGTCACCTATGTCTCAGGTCGGGCACAATGTCCAGCCCGGAGACATAGGTAACCAGGGCAATCGCGCTTCAGAATTCCTGGATGAGTTTTCGCAGGAAGTCGTTGCTCCAGCCGGCCTTTTTGAACTTGCCCCGGTTTGAGCCTTTGTCGGTGTTTGCCTTGATGATGCTCAGCGCGATGCGGCGCAGGGCTGCAAAGTTGGCGGGTGCGTGGTCTTTGCGGGCGCGGTGCCGGTCGTCATTCATCAGCACATCGAGCGACCAGTGCAGGCTGTTTTCGATCTGCCAATGGCCCCGGATCAGCGCGGCGGCCGCTTCAGCCGTGGGGCGTTTTGACAGCAGATAAAGCCGCTCGGACCGGCTGGTTTTGCCGTCTGCCTCGCGCTTCGAAGCGACATGGACGAAGGCCTGAAGATGCGGCCATTTATGGGTCTCGGTCAGATAGTCAGGAACGTCGTAAAGGTGATAGCTGCGCTCCTCAATGCGACCATGATCAGCATCTGCCGCAGTGTATTCATCAATATAGTCAATCTGTTGATCATCCACAAAGGCGCGCAGGTCCGTCAGCATATCGCCCTGATTGCCCTTGATCTGCAGGCAATAATCACCGCCCTCCCGCACGATCAGATCGCAGGTTTCACGCTGACAATGCAACGCATCCGCCGTGATCGTGATACCCCGAATGTCGAGCATCCCGATCAACTCGCGCAGGGCCAAAATCTCCCCGCCGCCCTTGGCGCTTTGCGTGATCCCCAAGGTAAGCCGCGCCTCATGCGCAAACGCCGTCACGACGTTCAGACCAGACTGTTCAGCCGCCTTGTCGAAGCTGCGCCGCATCTCCTTGCCGTCGATGGCAATGGCGGGATCGGCGTGACGCGCGGCCGCGAAATCGCTGCGAAACTTGTCGAAAAACGCCTGAAAGCTGGCCGGCTTCATCAGCCGAAACAACCGCGAGTAAGCATCGTGGCAGGGGACGCCGTGGGGCAGTTCGAGGAATTCGCGCAGAAAATCCTCCTTCATGACCCCGAAAAGCTCCATATCGACCGCTGTTTCACCGCCGCAAAGTGTGCATAAAAGACTGATCGTCATGAGATCGCAGAACTTGTGGCGCGGGGCATTCCCACGGCGTGGATCATCCATTTCATTGAAATAGCTGTCTAATGTTGGCATCCCGAAACTCCATCATGTGATGAAACCTCAAGAATCCAATTCTGGAAAAACGTCAAACTTTAAGTGCGATTCCCCTGCATAGGTAACAGTTTGTACCGGAGACATGGGTTACAACCTCGTGCCGAACGGGTTGTCGATTGTCTGTAATGTTTTCTGCTCCAGGTCGATGTATCCCAGATCATAGCGCATAAAGCTGATCAGCCAAATTCCATCCTCCACTTCTTTTATGCCGAGTTTCTGACCGGCCAGCACGGTCGAGACGTTGATCTTCTTGCGATGCATGCAGATCCGGCCGCAGGCGGTGACCAGGGCGTCCTTGTCGTGAAAGGGATAGTCCAGGTCCGGCAGGCCCTGGTATGACCTTGCTGAGGGCGTGTAGACCTCACCTGGGGTCTTCATAGCGAGCGCTTCGTGAGGCCGCTCCTCATTGAATTCCTTGACGAAAACGTCGAATTTGGCCTGCTGCTGCAGGCTGTTCATCCCCGGAGGCCGGGTGGCTTCCTTCTTCAGGGTCAGATGCATGCGCTCGTGCCGTCCGTTCTGCTGCGGATGGCCGGGTTTGATGCGCTCAATCCCGATACCAAGGCGCAGCCACCACACTGAGAGCTTCGACAGATTGTAGAGCCCGTTCGGCGAGGCGAAAGGCAAGCCATTGTCGGTACGGATCGCAGTGGGCAGTCCACGCTCTTTGAACAGGGCGAGGAAGGCCTCTATGACCGGTTTTTCCTTTGTCGAGTCAAAGGCCTCGCAGCTCAGAAGATAGCGGGACGCGTGGTCGGTGACTGTCAAAGGGTAACAGTAGGCCCGGTTGCCGAGCTTGAACTCGCCCTTGAAGTCAGCGGCCCAAAGATCGTTAGGGGCAAGTCCGGCCGACAGAGGCGTTCCTGCGGCCTTGTTGGCGCGCCGCCTTTTGCGGGCTCTGCTGACAAGGCCGTACCGGTCTAGAACCGCATGCACGGTGCTTTGTGCCGGGATGCGAACATCGCCGGCCAGCTTCCTGACAAGCACTTCCCGGATCTTGCGTGCGCCCCAGTGCGGCTTGTCTTTCCGTGTCGCGACGATCAGCCGTTCCACCTGCTCGGGAAGCTGGTTGGCATAGCGCACCGGGCGGCGCGAGCGGTCGCACAACGCTTCCATCCCGTCGCGCTGATATCGGTTCCAGATCTTGTAACCGGTCTTGCGCGAGATCGCGAACTCACGACAAACCAAGCTCATGCCTTCGCCGTCCAGCAAACGGGCGATAAAGCGTAGACGTTCCTCCATAACGGACACCTCTTGCCACGGCATCGACACCTCCCGAAAGACGGAAAGTGTTACCAATGTGTCCGGAACGTTCTGTCACCTATGTCTCAGGTCGGGCACAATGACTTATGACATGTAGCCGTGAATTTTTCACTCCAAACCACGCTCAGCCAAAAGCATGGGGCTTGTGCATCACTCAGATAGGGGCAGCCAATATCTGTCGAGCAGATACACCGACCGTCTGTCGGAAGCCGGGATCGAGCCGTCGGTCGGCAGCGTGGGAGACCGCTCCGATAATGCTCTGGCTGAGACCATCAACCCCTTTTCAAGGCGGAAGTCATTCATCGCTTTGGACCTTGGAGCGGCTTCTACAACGTGGAATACGCAACGCTTAAATGGGTCGACTGGCTCAACAATCAACGACTGCTGGAGCCCATCGGCAACATCCCGCCGACAGAAGCAGAAGCAAACTGTTACGCAGCTTTGGAAACTGAGAAAAAAGCCGCGTAACCAAAACAAATAAGGCTCCGGTAAACCCGGAGCGGTTCAATGCCGACAAGTTGTTTTTCATTCATCATGGCTGGTATTTAGAATCCGTACCAGATTTCGTGTCAATTGACTTAATGAAAGTTCCGGCCCGCCGGAAGGGCCTTTACAGCCTCGGCCCGGTGGGGTTTGAGCGCTGTGTAGTCCCGGCGGAGCTCGGGCACTTCCTGGATCAGTTGCACCAGTCGGCTCGCCGGTTTGATCTTCTCGGTCAGCTCGATCACGGGACGGCGGACTTCGTCCGCGCGGGCAAGGCCGGCACCATCCAGGGATTTTTCCGATATCCCGGAGAGCAATCCGGTGACGTCCTCCACGCTGTCGGCGACCACGTGGATGACGCCGGACTCGTTCTGCAGGCGGCCGGACACTTTCAAGAATCTGGCGCCGAGGATCAGGGGCCGGAATTTTTCGAACACTTTCGGCCAGACGATGATGTTGGCGATGCCGCCTTCGTCTTCCAGGGTGATGAAGATGACGCCCTTGGCCGAGCCCGGCCGCTGGCGCACCAGAACAAGCCCGGCAACGGTGACAAACCGGCCTGAGCGGACCTGATCGATCTTCAGGCACGGCAAGACGTTCTGGCGGGTGAGCGCTTGCCGCGCGAAAGCGACCGGGTGGGCTTTCAGGGACATGCTGAGGGTCTGGTAGTCGGCGATCACATGGGCGCCGGGCAGCATGGGCGGCAGGTCCGCGTCCGGTTCCGGGCGGAGACCGGCGAGCCTGGCCGTGTCAAACAGCGGCAGCCTGTCCTTTGCCGCCCCGGCCTCCAGCCCCTGCGCCGCCCAGACCGCTGCGCGCCGGTCGAGCCCGAGCGAACGGAAAGCATCCGCCTCGGCAAGACGCAGGATCACGTGTCTTCCAAGGCCCGTGCGCAGCCACAAGTCACGCACGGAATCGTAACCCTCGCCGCGCGTGGCAACCAGCTTGTCCATATCGTCTTCGTTGAGGCCTTTCACCGTCCGGAAACCGAGCCGGACAGCGTGTGTGGTCCTGACCACATGTTCCATCTCCCGGTGGCGCGGGTGAAGGTGTTTGGCTGCCGTCCGGCCAGGCTCCAGAATTGCGTCCCAGACGGACAGGTTGATGTCGACCTCGCGCACCTCGGCGCCATGTTCGCGCGCATCGCGCACCAGTTGGGCGGGGGCATAAAATCCCATTGGCTGGGAGTTCAACAGCGCCGCGCAGAACACATCGGGATAATAGGCCTTGATCCAGGACGAGGCATAGACCAGCAGCGCGAAGCTGGCCGCGTGGCTTTCGGGAAAGCCGTATTCGCCGAAGCCCTCGATCTGGCGGAAACAGCGTTCGGCGAAATCCCGGTCATAGCCGTTCTTCGCCATGCCCTCGATCATCTTGGCCTGGAACGTGCCGATGGTGCCGACGCGCCGGAAGGTGGCCATGGCCCGGCGCAGGCGGTCGGCCTCGCCCGGTGTGAAACCGGCGGCAACGATGGCGATCTTCATCGCCTGTTCCTGGAACAGCGGCACGCCCATGGTCTTGCCGAGCACCGCCTCAAGCTCTTTGGACGGGTAGGTGACGTCTTCCAGCCCCTGGCGGCGGCGCAGATACGGATGCACCATGTCGCCCTGGATCGGCCCGGGCCGGACGATCGCCACCTCGATCACCAGATCGTAGAATTTCTTTGGCTTCAGGCGCGGCAACATGGTCATCTGGGCGCGGCTTTCCACCTGGAAAACCCCAACGGAATCGGCCCGGCACAGCATGTCGTAGACGCGCCCATCCTCCGGCGGCAGGGTGGCGACCTGATAATCCTCGCCATAGCTTTCCCGCAGCATGTCCAGCGCCTTGCGGATGGCAGACAGCATGCCGAGCGCCAGAACGTCGATTTTCAAGATGCCAAGCGAATCCAGATCATCCTTGTCCCACTCGATCACCGTGCGGTCTTCCATGGCCGCATTCTGGATCGGCACCACTTCGTCCAGCCGGCCCCTTGTGATGACAAAGCCGCCGACATGCTGGGAAAGATGTCTTGGAAAGCCGATCAGCGTGCGGACAAGTTCCAGCATCTGATTGATCAGCGGGTCGGCAGGGTCCAGACCGGCCTCGCGCACCTGGGCATCTTCGGTCCCGGCTGATGAACGCCCCCAGACCATGCCGGACAGCGCGCCGGCCGCGTCCTCCGACAGGCCGAACACCTTGCCGACTTCCCGCAACGCGGAACGCGAGCGGTAGGTGATCACCGTCGCCGCCAGCCCGGCGCGCTCGCGGCCATATTTGGCGTAGATATACTGGATCACCTCCTCGCGGCGTTCATGCTCAAAGTCGACGTCGATGTCGGGCGGCTCGCGCCGTTCCGGCGAGATGAAGCGCTCAAACAGCAGATCGGCACGTTCCGGATCGACCTCGGTGATGCCAAGACAGAAACAGACGGCGGAATTGGCCGCAGAGCCCCGCCCCTGACAGAGAATGCCGCGTGTGCGGGCGAAGCGGACAATGTCGTAAACCGTCAGAAAATACGGCGCGTAGTCAAGATCTGCGACCAGCTTCAGTTCGTGAGAGATCGTTTTTCCCACCTTGTCCGGCACACCATCGGGATAGCGCCGCTGCGCGCCCTCCTCTGTCAGCCGCTCCAGTTCGGCCTGCGGTGTGGCGCTCGCCCCACAAGGCTCCTCCGGATACTCATAGGCAAGATCGTCGAAAGAAAAGCCGGTTTCTTCCAGGATCTTCAGGCTTTCGCGCAAGGGCGACTGGTCGCCGTCAAACAATCGCAGCATCTCTTCCGCGTGTTTCATGTGCCGTTCCGCGTTCTGTTCCAGACGCCGCCCGGCGGTTTCCAGCCTTTCATGCAGGTGGATGCAGGTGATGACATCCATCAGGGGACGCCGCTCGGGGGCATGATGGCGGACATCGTTGCTGGCAAGCAGCGGCACGCCGGCCTCTTTTCCAAGACGCCGGGCGAGCGCAAGACGGCGCCTGTCGGCGCTGTGCCGGTGGAGCGGGACGGCTAGCCGCAGCCTCTTGCCGAACCGTGCCTTGAGGCTTTGCAGCAATTCCAGCATTCCGCCCGGATGAGGGAGGCCAGGAGGCAGCACAACAGCGGCGGGTGACGTGGTGTCCAGCATGACGAGATCGTCAAGGGTTATATGGCATTCGCCCTTTTCGGCGCGCCGGTTACCCGCGGTCAGAAGCCGGGCAAGGGTGCCGTAGGCAGAGCGGTCCTTCGGCCAGACCAGCAGATCGGCGGGGCTGTCCAGAAACTGCAGCCGGCACCCGGGCACATAGCGCATGCCCACTTCCTTGGCCGCCATATGGGCCCGGACAGACCCGGCAAACGAATTGAGGTCGCAGACGGAAAATCCGGCAAGGCCGAGGGCGGCGGCCTGCATGGCGAGTTCCTCCGGATGCGATGCGCCGTACAGGAAAGAAAAATTGCTGACCGTGGACAGCTCGGCAAAGGTGGGGGGCGGCAGGCTCATGCGAACAGTCCCTGCAGATACCAGCGGGGACGGCTGGTCTCGCGGCCATAAAGCCCTTCGCGGTACAGCCAGAAGCGCCGCCCTTCCATATCCTCGATGCGGAAATAATCGCGGGTGACACCCTCGCGCGTCCCGGAAGGCAGGTCCGGCGCGCCGACCCACCAGGGTGGGGCGATGCGTTCGGGCCCTTCAGAGCGGGCGACCTTGTAGAGAACCCGCCGCCAGCGGAAGCGCAATGGCGGTCCTTCCGGCACCATGGCGACCGCTTCCACCGCTTCTGCAGGGTCGATGAGGCGCAACGGGCGGTCGAGCGGCAGGTCATGGGTCAAGTCCTGCCAGCCGCTGTCCGGTTTGCTGCCCGGGTCTACCAGCGCAAGCAGACCGGTTTCGGTGTGAGAGGCACCCAGTCCCAGATCCGGACTGCCAAAGCCGATCCAGCTCAGGGCATCCTCGCGCACCAGGGCAGCGGGCACGCATTCCGTCTGGCTTTCCGGCAAGTGCCGGTCGCCCGGCAGCAGGCGGGAAATCCGGTCGATGCCAAGCCGCGCCCCCAGCCTGTCAATCAGGCCGGCGAGATCGGCTTCCGTTTCCAGTCCACCTGCCGCGGTGAGAACGGCTTGCGCGGCCTCCAGCCGGTCGGTGCTCAGGACTGCCAGCCGGATCAGGTCGTAACCATACCCGGCATCGAGCACGCTTTCATCGCTTTTCAGTTTTTCCGCAAACAGGGCGCAGATACGCTTCGGATCGCGCAGCGGGCGGCTGGTGCCGACCACGAGTTTTTGAACCGCACCGTCAACGCGGAAAAGGGCGAGCTCAAAGGCCCGGCCACCTTCACAGCGGCGCTCAAGGGCATTTCCGACCTGTCCTGCCAGCGACACAGCGACGGCGGCAACGTCCTCCATGCGTCCGATCGGCTCAAAAAACCGCCGCTCGGCCATGACAGCCGGCATCTCGAAACGAGGCGAGATCGGCTCGCCTTGCCGCCCCAGCGCCTGGTCGAGGCGGCAGACAAGCTGCGCGCCAAAACGGTTTGCAAGTGGTGCACGCGGGCGGTCCATCAGGCTGCCGATTGTCGTCAGGCCAACCCGGTCGAGTCCGGCAATCGTCCCGGGCAGCAGGCGCAAGGCGGCAAGCGGCAGGTGGGAAAGTGCGTCCCGTTCCCGGCCAGGCGCAAGGACACCGCCTTCACCATGACGGGCAAGCGCCCAGGCGGCGCCCGGCGTGCCGGCAACCGCCCCGCGAACGGAAAGACCCTGTCTGGCAAGCCGGTGCAAGGCATCGTCGAGCAGCGCGTCTTCACCGCCGAAAAGATGCGCGCAGCCGGCAATATCCAGGAACAACCCGTCTGTTCCGTCCAGGGCGACCTGCGGCGTGTAGCGGTCGCACCAGTCGGCAATGGCGCTGAGCAGTGCCGTATCTGCCTCGGGGCTGGCGTCTTCGCACAGAAGATGCGGCACCCGGCCCCTGGCATCGGCAAGCGTTTCACCCGGTTTCAGGCCGATGGCCCTTGCCGTCTCGTTGAGAGATATGATGCGCTGGGCATTGCGGATTTTCTGCAGGACAGCGAGCGGCGGTTCAGCCGCGCGCGCGCCACTGGACGATGCCAGCCTCAGCGGGCGCAGGATCCGGTCCGCGGGCAGGTCCGCGAACCAGAGCGAGAGAATGCGCTGGCGCGGCGAATTTTCTCCCGGCATGCTGCCACTCCAAGGTCAGATGGCCTTGCCGGCCATCGCGGTTTCTGGTCAGGCCGGTGTTCCAGGCCGGGTCTCCGACAGCTTCATGCGGCCCGCCCGGCTCAAGGGGCGGTGCGGTTGAGTGCGCCGGTTCGACATGCCACCGTGTCAGGGCGGCGGTTGGTTCCTGCTCTGCCGCGTGGCGCAGGAGTATGATCGGAACGCCGCTGCGCTC
This sequence comes from Roseibium sp., assembly GCA_965230445.1. GTDB lineage: Bacteria > Pseudomonadota > Alphaproteobacteria > Rhizobiales > Stappiaceae > Roseibium. The sequence goes on from OZ246005.1 coordinate 69,227, forward strand.
CGCCCTGAGCGCAAGACGCCTGGTGGCCGTCAGGCTGAGGGCCTTGTGCTGCCCCTGAACCTCACCGGCGACGGCGCAAAGAACCGGGCAGGACGCGCCTTCCTCCAGCGCCCACAACACTTCTTCCATGGAGCGCGGGCGCACCACGATAAGCCGGGCCGGATCGACCCCGAAGCGCATAAGTCCAGGGCCGTGCAACTGGCCGTTTTCCTGCGCGGCACGGGCATCTTGAACCCACAGAACCGGTCCGCGGCGCGCGTCCATGAGCCTGACAAGGAGCGCCAATGCAAAGCCGCTGGCGCTGCCGGCATTCCGGCTTTCGCTACTGACGACTTCATGCAGCGCGCCGGAGCGCAATCCGGTCCTGCCTGCGAACAGATCGTCCAGCGCCCCTATTCCCAGAGGCATCCGGCCGGGTTCCAGTTCAGACCCTGATCCGGGCCTTGATCCGGCCTCCGGTGCCGGATCGTGTCCGGATTCCGGCGGCAAAGGGGCCGGCCCCTGCTTGTTTGCGGCGGAAGCAGGGGCCGGAGCAAACTGCGTCTCAAAGGGGAGGCGACCCTCAAGAACCGCAATGCGGTGACGCAGCTCGGCAACACTTGCACGGTGCTCTGCCCTGTGATGCAATTTGCTTTTATGGGCGGGGCGGTGCACGGGCATTCCAATCCTGAACAGACTCTGTATGTGAATGTTCTCTATTTGTTCTTATTGATTCCGGAGAACGGCATCAGAGTCAAGCCCAATGTTGCAGGCCGGTTCACAGGATCTTTTCCGGTGGATCAAAAAAGCTGTCTTCACAGACTTTTAACCAACCTTGAAAGCGAAACCGGCTGGCCACGGAAAATTAAGGCGTATTGACAAAAATGCCCGGACCAACAACCGGGGACCATCTTGTAATTGCGTAGCATCGCCGGAACATGGGCGCAGCGTCTGAATGAGACGGCTGCCGGCGGACTGACCGCAAGGCTCGCTGAACGCATCCGTCCGCTTATGCGCGGCGGCGGCGTGGCCGGGCGCATGGCAGTCTCGACCTATGCCATCCGGGTGGCCGGTGCCGCATTTGCCTATCTTTCCCAAATCGTTCTAGCGCGCCTCATGGGCGCACACGATTATGGTATCTTCTCGGTTTCATGGACCTTGGTGGTTGTTCTCGGTGCCATGGCCTGCTGCGGATTTTCAAGTTCCGCCAACCGTTTCATTCCGCAATACAGCGAAGCCGGTGACGACGAACGGCTGCGCGGCTTCATGCGTGCCGGCCGGTTGATCGCGTTTGCCACGGGGGCGCTTTTGTGTGCTGCCGGCATGGGCGCCGTCCATCTGCTCGAACCGGTAATTGATCCGGCCTACACCCTGCCGGTGACCGTCGTTCTTCTGGCCATGCCCTTCTTCGCGTTCGGCATGGTTCAGGACGGCATCGCCCGCAGTTACGATTGGCCGGCCATCGCCATGCTGCCGACATACATCTGGCGGCCGATGGCCATCCTGGCGATCCTGTTTATCATTGTTGCCTCGGGCAGCCCGGCCGCGGCCATCACCGCCGCCGCCGCCGCGGTCGCTGCGACCGCTGCCGTCGCGCTCTACCAGTACATCAAGCTCGCCGGACGTATCGCGGAGAAAATTCCGCGCGGTCCCCATACCCTGGAGCTGAATACCTGGATCGCGGTTTCCTTCCCTATGCTGATGGTTGATGGCTTCCTGCAACTGATTACCAGCGCGGATGTCATCATGGTCAGCTTCTTCGAAGACCCGAAAGAGGTGGCCGTCTACTTCGCAGCGTCCAAGACGCTGGCGCTGGTGCATTTCGTCTACTTTGCGGTTCGCGCGGCCTCTGCGCACCGGTTTTCGCGGTACATCCACACCGACGATCAGGATGGCCTCAACGCCTATATGCGCCAGGCGACCTTGTGGACGTTCTGGCCGTCGCTGGTGGCGGGGCTTGGTCTTCTGGTCGCAGCGCCCGTACTGCTTCTCCTTTTCGGAGAAGATTTCACCGCAGGTTATCCCATCGTTGCGATCCTGCTGATCGGCGTCTTGGCACGGGCGTCCATTGGTCCGGCGGATGCGCTTTTGACAATGACCGGACATCAGCGCACCTGTGCCATGATTTACGCAACGACCTTTGCCGTTAATGTCGTGCTGAACCTTTATTTCATTCCGCAATACGGCATTGTCGGCGCAGCCATTGCGACAAGCCTTGCAATCATATTCGAAGCCAGCGTGCTGACGATTGCAGCGCGCCGCAAACTCAATGTCACGACCTTCGTGCTTCCATTGCTTTTTGCTCGAAAAGGGGCGCCGGAGTGACCTTTCCCATTGCCAAGGCACTGGAACCCGTGCGGATAGATCGCATTGACCCGCTTTCTTCCAGCATCGATCTCGATGCCTGGAGGGATCTCGCCCGGGTCGCGGCCGACCCCAACCCGTTCTTCGGGCCCGATTTTCTTGTCCCCTTTCTGACCAATATGCCCGGCCCAAAGGTTGAGCTTGCCGTGGCTGCTGAGGAGCACACCGGGCGCTGGCTGATGGCCGCACCGGTGGCAGCGGCACGGCCTGGACTTGCCTTGCAGGCCGCGACGATCTGGGCAAGCGAATATGCCCCGCTCGGAACCTTGCTGCTGCATCCGGATGCGAATGAGAAAATCGCCTGTGCATTCGTACAGGAAGCCATGGGAGAAAGCTCCACGCTCGCCATACCCTACCTGCCCCTGTCGACGAGAACCGCGGCACTGCTGAGCTATTGCCAGGAACGCGGCCCGCGATTTGCGAAGATCACCGACCGGGCAGCACATGACGGCGGCGAAGCGGGAAAGGATCAATTCAATGAGGCCTTCAGCGGCAAGCGGCGCAAGGAATACCGGCGTCTGCTGCGCCGTCTCGGTGAGGAAAGCGGTCTCGGCGCAACATTCGACAGCCTGAGCGGACCCGGCACGGTTGAAGCATTCGAACAGTTCCTTCAACTTGAGGCGACAGGCTGGAAAGGCGATGCCGGTACGGCGCTGATAAGCCGGTCCGACACCTGCCGGTTTTCCCGCGAAGCAGTCCGCAACCGGGCACAGCGCCACGGGGTGCGCATCGACCGGCTGCTGGCGGGTGGAACACCAATTGCCATGCTGGTTTCATTCATAGAGGGCAACCGGGCCTTCGCCTGGAAGATCGCCTATGACGAGCGCTATGCCCGCTATTCTCCGGGTGCTCAGATAACGGTCTATGCAATCACGCAAAACCTCGAAACACCGGGGCTGGATGGAGCAGATTCGCTCGCAATTCCCGGCCACAGGATGATCGAGCCGCTCTGGCGCGGTCGGATGACCACCGGTACCATGCTGATCTCCGCAGGCCGGTTCGCCAAGCTGCACACCCGGTTGGTGGCCCTGGACATCGCCGCGGAAGAACGTCTGCGCAAGGCCGCGAAGGCGATGCTGAAGCAGGAATAAAGCTGGGCTCGCGCTTCGAATGCCAATCACAGTGCGATTGCCGTGCAACAATCCGAACACTTGCAAAGCTTGTCGTTGATGCTCAATTGAGCTACACTCGAGGCATCACACAGGAGGTGAAAATGGGTCAGAATGCCTATGTTCGGGCACGGATCGATCCTTCTCTCAAGGAGGATGCAACGGAGGTTCTGGACAGCCTGGGACTGACAATTTCCGACGTGATGCGCATGATGCTGACGCGCATTGCTCGCGAGAAGGCACTTCCCATCGAGCTAACCCGCCCAAACGCGGAAACAATCGCTGCAATCGAAGAAGCGCGCGCGCTGAAAGCGGGGCAAAGAAAAGGGTTTGCCTCTGCTGACGATATGCTTCAGTCCATTCAGGATGGATAAGTGCCTAAAAAACGGAACAATCCGAAACCGGCATCTCCCAAGCGTACAACCCTTCCCAGGCGCGCAGATCATACCCGCCAATTCGTCAAGGACTGGAAGCGCCTGAACGGCTCCGGCCGGTACGATATGAACAAGCTTAAGGAGGCAATGGCCCTGATTATCGCAAATGACGGCCCGCTGCCTCCTGAATGGAAAGACCACGCATTGACCGGCGAATGGAGTGATCATCGGGAATGCCACATAGGCGGCGATTTCCTGCAGATCTACACCACAGATGACAGTGGCAATCTGGTTGTTTTCACCAGGGCCGGAAGCCATTCAGAGCTTTTCAGATAAACCCCGCGCTGCGAACTTCCCGTCACCCCTCCTCCTGCCGGGCTTTCTCCCTCAATATCCGCCGGATGACCTTGCCCGTGGTGGTCAGCGGCAGGCTGCCGACGAAATCGATTTCGCGCGGATACTCGTGCGCGGACAGACGCTCGCGGACAAAGTTGCGGATCTCGTCCGAAAGCTCCGGGCTTCCCTTTAGGCCGTCCTTCAACACCACATAGGCCTTGACGATTTCCGTGCGCAGCGGGTCGGGCTTGCCGATCGCTGCGGCCAGCGACACGGCGGGATGCTTCAACAGGCAGTCTTCAATCTCGCCGGGTCCGATCCGGTAGCTTGCCGAGGTGATGAGATCGTCGTCCCGGCCGGTGAAATGCACATAGCCGTCGGCGTCCTGGACCCCCTGGTCGCCGGTGATCATCCAGTCGCCGACGAACTTTTCCTTCGTCGCCTCAGGCTTGTTCCAGTATGCCAGAAACATCACCGGGTCGGGCCGTTTGATGGCGATCTGGCCGAGCGTTTCGGGCGGCAGAGCCAAGCCGTCTTCGCCGATGATCGCAACCTCATGACCGGGTGTCGCCTTGCCGATGGCGCCCGAGCGGGACACACCCAGAACCGCGCAGGAGCCCAGAACCGCATTGCATTCCGTCTGGCCGTAAAACTCGTTCACCTGAAAACCGAAACCTTCCGCGAACCAGTCATAGGTTTCGCGCCCAAGGGATTCGCCGGCCGAGCCGACGCTGCGCAGCGAAAGGTCATACCGCTCCCGTGGCCGTTCGACCGCGCGCAGCATCTTCAGGGCTGTCGGTGGAATGAAAGCGTTGCGGATTGCCTCGCGTTCCATCAGGTTAAAGGCCCATTCCGGATCGAACTTCCGGGCGGCGGAGGAGATCACCGGTACGCCAAGCGCAAGCGCCGGGAACAGTGCGTTCAGCAAACCTCCCGCCCAGGCCCAATCCGCAGGCGTCCAGAGAAGATCGCCGTTCTGGCCAAGGAAATTCTGTGAAAGCTCGATCCCCGGCATATGGCCGTAAAGCACCCGGTGGCCGTGGAGAACGCCTTTCGGCTGGCCGGTGGTGCCGGACGTGTAGATCATCAGCGCCGGATCATCAGGTGTTGTGTTCAGGGTCCGGAACTGATCGGACGCCGCCTCCAAAAGGGTTTGGAACCCGCTGACATCCGTGTCGGCGCCATCGACGGATATGACCAGCTCAAGCCCCGGCACGTGGTCCCGGATTTGCGCCAGTTTCTCCAGGCCGGCACTATCCGTCACCAGCGCCTTGGCGCCGGAATCCGACAGACGGTAGCTCAGCGCCTCCAGCCCGAAAAGTGCGGCCAGCGGCACGGCAATCGCCCCGGTCTTGTAGGCCGCCAGGTGGGCAATCGCGGTTTCCGGTCCCTGCGGCAGGAGAAGCGCAACCCGGTCGCCCCGCTGGATGCCCTTCGCTGTGAGCGCATTGGCGAAACGGTTGGCGGCGCGGCTGAGCGCCAGATGGCTCCAGTCGGTGTGCGCGCCATCCGCGCCGATATGACGGATCGCAAGTCCGTCCGGGTTTTCACGCGCCCACCGGTCGCTGACCGCAGCCGCCATGTTGTATCGGTCCGGCAGGTTCCAGCGGAAGCCTGACCTCAAGGTCTCGTAGGTGTCTGTTGGCTGAAGCATGCACATTCTCTAGCCGGAAAAGCAGCGGCGAGTTTACGTTTTGGGTTGCTGCGGTGCAATGGCGCCCGGAAGTTGCACCTTTTCATGCCGTCAAGCCGTGATAAAAGGCGTTGAACCGGTCGAAGCCCACCCGGTGACAGCCAAAACAGGGAGCCGACCATGTCCGGTGAAACCATCTACGAAAACCTCACCCAGCTCGGCGGCAGCACGGACCTGCCGCAATCGCCGGAAGAGGCGGTGCTTGAAAAGGTGCCCAATCCGCAGGCCGGGCTGGACTACATGGTCCGCTTTGCCGCACCGGAATTCACCTCCCTGTGCCCGATCACCGGCGCGCCGGACTTTGCTCATCTGGTAATCGACTACGTGCCGGACGGGTTTCTGGTCGAAAGCAAATCGCTGAAACTGTTCCTCGGTTCGTTCCGCAATCACGGCGCCTTTCATGAAGACTGTACGGTGTCGATTGCGCGGCGCCTGATCGATCTGCTTGCACCCAAATGGTTGCGCATTGGCGGCTACTGGTATCCGCGCGGCGGAATTCCGATCGATGTCTTCTACCAGACCGGCCCGGCCCCGGACGGCGTCTGGATCCCTGAACAAGGCGTTGCGCCCTATCGCGGACGGGGCTGACACGAAGCGCTCACGAATGGTTCATCCTTGCCTTCCCTTGCAAGGGATGCTTCGCTAACCCACCTGACTGCGCGCTCACCAATGTGCTGACCAAGCCCCAGGAGAATGCCATGCTGCTCGACACGCCCTTATGCGATTTCGGCTGGAAAGCGCCGGACTTCACCCTGAAAGACCCCGATGGGGCCAGTGTCACCATGTCGGAGGCCATTGGGCCGGGCGGCTTGCTGATCGCCTTCATCTGCAACCACTGTCCCTATGTGCAGGCGATCGGCGACCGCTTTGCCGAGGATGCCCGCGTGCTGACCAGCGAGGGCGTCAATGTGATTGCGGTCATGTCCAACGACTACCGGTCGCATCCGGCGGACAGCCCGCAAAACATGAAGCGCTTTGCGGCCCATTACGGATTTCCGTTTCCCTACCTTGTCGACGAGGACCAAAGCGTCGCCAAGGCCTATGACGCGGTGTGCACGCCGGATTTTTTCGGCCTGAATGCGAATGGCGAGTTGCAGTATCGCGGCCGCCTCGACGATGCCCGCATGGGTGATGCCTCGGCGAGAACCCCGGAACTGCTCGCCGCCATGCGCCAGATCGCCAGGACCGGCAAGGGTCCGCAGGAACAGATGCCGTCCATGGGTTGCTCGATCAAGTGGGCATGAGGCCGCCGGGGATCATCCGCGTTCCCTGATCCGGCTCAGATGCTCGCCGAACACCAGGCTATTGCCGTCCAGGTCGCGGATCTCGAACTCGCGCATCTCCCAGGGCTGATCGGCGATCTCTTCGGTGATCGAAGCGCCAGCTGCGGCAACCAGCTCGTAATAGGCTGAAACGCCGTCCACAAAGCAATAGGCGGTTGACGGCGCCGGCGCTTCGCGTTGGCTGAGATGCAGCTCGATCTTGTTCCGCCCGAGGATCGCATAGCGGATGGGTTCACCCTCCGCATCCGCCCACTCGAAGCGGCTGCCGAACAACAGTCTGTCCCGGTAATACGCGACGGCCAGGGGCGTGTCCGAAACACCAAACACCGGCGCCACCAGGCTAAGTTCGGATGATGGGGGATTGGTCATGTTGGTATGCTTCTTGGTCCTCCAAAACACAATCTACACCAATTGCAGGAAGTGACATTTGGGAATGCACTCCGGCGATGCGTGGCCGGAAACGATTGTGGACTGGTGCACCGGACCGGATCCAGTCGATGGTTCCAGGTAACCCTTTGGCATCACAACGGCGCAAGGACACTGGAAAAAGTACCGTGCTCCTTTTAGGCTGCTGTCAGCATGAATTGGTAAGGGTGATAGCAATGGGATTCGCGTTTGTTTGGCGCGTAGTTGCCGTTTTTCTGTTGGGGTTGTTTTCGATTGTTTCAGCGGCACAAGCTCAATCCGGCCTGGCTGATATCAAGAAAAACGCGAGCGCCCTGGCTCAGCAGTATGCGGAGGTCGACGCAATGCTGGCCGATACGGACAAGAACCGCCGCATCGGCGCAATGATCGCGCTGCTGGGGTCCGCTGATCCGATTTACCAGAAACGCGCCCGGGACGTCGGTCTGTTCAGCCCTGACCCGGAAATGCGGATAATGGCACTACGCGCCATTTTGGATACCGGGGGGCCGTTCACCATCGAGATGGACCTTAAGGGCATCTCTGAAGAGAAAACCAGAATATTCAAATATCTTAGGGAGGAGGGCGGAAACTGGGACGATGGCACGGGGATTGGGAGCCGGGTTATTAGGCTTGGGGCGTTTAATTCGAAGCTCGGGTGCTGGGTCCAACCCCGATACGATACACAATGCATCGTTTATTTGTCCGGGGACTCGGTCACGGTTTACGTGAATCGAGCGACAGCCAAATTCAGGTTATCGAATGAAGGCGTTCTCGCCGGTACGTTTCGTTACAACTACCTTTGCGGAGCGTGCGATCCCGTGCCTGCCCAAATCAATTTGATACGCTAGACGGGTCACTGTTTAAAGCACAGACAGGCAATTCAAATTCACCGGCTTGTTGCCCGACCAGCCTGAACCAATGATCACCTTGATCCGCCGGGCGTATGGCTGACTGCCGTTCAGAAGATCGATGTTGCCTGTCGGCGGCATGTCCGCTGCGCCGAAATAGCGCCAGTACGGTGCGTTCGGATCTGAAGACGAATCCACCATCACCGAGACAGATTTCGCGCCAGCCCCGTTCGGGTCGGAGGTAATTGATCGAAGTGCGATCCGCGAAACCGGCCGTGGGCGTTCGAGGTTCAGCTCCGCGTATACCGTGACGGGAAGGCTGGCCGCCGGGATGAGCAGCGGTTTTCCATGAACCAGATTGCTGCAGGGAAAGTCAGGCGAAACAGGCTCGCGGTCGCAGATAATCGAGCGGAATGAGACTTGTGTTTTGGGGCAGGCCGCGGGTTGGGTAGGCGCATCTGGAGCCTGCACAGTCACACCTGTATCAACCAGCCGGCTGATCTGCGCATGAATGGCGTCAATACGCAGGAATTCGGCCGATTTTCCGTCCGTGGTCGACAGAAGCATTCCGGCAAGGCGATCATTCAGGACCAGAAAACTGCCGCTGCTTCCCTGCTGGATAGGCGTGTTTCCGACAGTTTCCGCGAAGATCTTGTCCAGATTGAAGTTCTTCACGCGAACATCAACACGCTGGAACTGTCCGTTCGCGAAAATCCGAATCATGTATCCGGTCGCGTTCTGGGTCAGGATCGACTGGACCGGCTGCTTGAACAGGACCCACGAGTCCTGGCATTTCGCCTCGAACCCCGGACCAACGTAGGCGATGGCAAGATCGTGGTTCGATGAGAAATCAAGCATCGACCCCTCGCCGGTCGCCACCGGCGCTGCCGTGGCCAGGGTTATCTTGCGGCTTCGGCCCTGCTTGGCATGATCGGGGAACACCGCATAACAATTGCCGGCATGATTGAACACATATCCTTGCGCCGTGGCCCTGTTGATCGCCACCGGTTCCGCGGTGGCGCTACCGAATGCGCAAAGGAGTAAGACCAATCCAAGCAGAACCAGGGTCGGGGTGTGATCGAATTGCAACGAAAGGCTTGGCACGTCTATTCGCGTATGCTCTACATGATTGAGGTCATGATTTTTATCAATTTTGTCTTCGGGGAGCAAGATAATGACCCTGACGAGAATCTTGTGTTCGGCGCTATTTGCTGCGCTGGCCCCTGGGCTTGCTGGTGCACAGACCATCGAGGTCAGCAAACTGCATGAGAACCTTCGGCTGGCCGCGAATGTCAGCGGTGATATCGTTGTCGGTTTCCACTATGACACCTCTGTCGAGGGAGCATCTCTTCCGCAGTTGAACGCCGATTTGCTAACCGATTGGAAAGACAAGAGGACCTGCCTTCGTTTCGTATCCGACGACGGCCTCTATGAAGCTGCCTATGAAGTCTCGTTTCCCGGCCTCAATACGTCACGTCATGCAGCCATCCCGCTTGAAAAGGCGGAGAAAAAGAAATTTCTGCGCAAGTTCCCGGCCGACTCCATGGCCGTGACCTTCGGGACAATGAGCGCCAACGGTTGCTCGGGTGTCTTGCAGCGTGTGGCGGCGGTGGCCTGGAACCGGTCTCTTTCGCCGGAAAGCAGCGCCGGTTACGTTCTGAAAGTCAACTCCCGCAATGCGGACGAGGTCTACATCGTGTTTCCGGATGGAAGGGACGTGACCTGCGAAAAGCGGGATACACCGCAAAGGGTTGCCTTCGACCACATTTGCCGGATCGAGGCCTCCTGGCTAAAGGAGGGAAATCCCTCGGAAATTGAGATCAACCAGATCAGGCGCGGCAGTTTCGATCCGCCGGTCTATCTTACGCTGACAGCGATCAGATAGCCTTTATGCCCACCATTGTGCGGACTTCCTCGCTACGAAAGCTGCTGAAGCGCAGGCCGCTTTGGGTCATTCTCCTTGTAGCCACTGCCGGTATCTTCACCATAGCACTTTATGCCTATCCACCGCATCGCTCGTATTTGATCGAGGCGCGGACAACCAGTTTGGAAATAACCGTATCGGGGAATGCGCACGGTGTGTGGCAGTTCTCCGATGCTGTCCTTTGCGAGCGGTTGCCCCGCGCTGTCAGGGGACGGGCGCCAAGGACGGATTTTGCCCGTGAATTTGCAGGCAAATGCGACCCGCAGGCCTTCGAGGCGATCTCGCTTCCCGAGAATGCCGAATTCAAATGGCCGGCTGGAACACGATTGAGAATTCGCAGATCGGACACAAGTTTCGATGCCGACTTGCTGATCCAGGTGCTTGAGAGTGGATATCCTGCCGGAGAGACAGAAAACGGCAAGGCGGATCGCCAGGCTGTCACGGTCACAAGCACCGAGTATGACGCAAGTACGCCCCGTCAACGGCCCGAGCTCACGGTCCGCTCCATCCCGCCTTTATCACTTGTCGTGGTGCCGCAACAGGCGTGGCTGCAGGCCGGAACCCTGCTGTTTTCCGGAACTTTTTCACTTGGCGCCGTACCCGGCAACGGCAATCGCGATGTCCTTCTGGAGGGCCGGTACGAAATACTGGAAGTTCCGTCATTGGAAGCTCTTTTCGGCATTCTGCCATTCGTTCAGGCCAATACCCGCCCGGTAAAAACCGGGACGTTTTTCAAGGGCGACCAGCTTCGCCTGTTGCACAAAGGCACCCGTGAAAACGCGGAAGTGAACGGTTTCATACTGTCCTCCGGACCGGAAGAACCAGGGTTCAACACACTGATTTTCGGGCCGACAGGCCGGTCGGTGCTGACTGTCGACCGTTTTGGCGCGGTCGGTACCTATGCCGATCCCGGCGCGTCATCAGCCATCACGCCGTCCTGGACAGACCGGGCAATCAACGACCCCTATCTACTCGCTCTTTCGGCCTTGTTTGCCCTGATATACGTTCTGGTTGAAATCACGCGGGCAATCCATGACTGGATTTGGGGCCAAAACAAACGCCTGCGGCGCAACCGCAGGCGGTCTTGAACCATTCTCCGCACGCCGTAACCGCCGTGGGGAAAGGGAAATGCAGTCTTGCTGACGCCCGCTGTTCAAACAAGAAGAGACCAGCACAAATACCGCCGCGAGGTTTTCCTCCGGCGGTTTGGCCTTTCCGTTTCCCTTTTGGCAAAGGGATGTGGCGGAGCGCGGAAGGCTCATGCCTTGCGCTACTTGTTAATAATGAGTCTTCGGCAAAAGCGACCACGCTCCGCCCGGGCTTTTTAATACGGTAGCGACTCTTCCTGGTCGGCCAGACGTAGTCCCGGTTTGTAAGACCGTGCCACAGCGCGCCCAGCCGGGAAGCCCCTCCGGTACAGCTGCAAGCCCGGAGCCATCCCGCCGGACCCCGGAACCCTGCGTTACCGCGTCCCGAGAGCCCACGCCCGGTCCACTCCTATCCGGAGGACGGTCCCCCGGACGCCCATAGAGCGGACACGGGGAAAGAGTACAGTGGGGGATCGGGGGCGTGGATAAGTTTTTGGGCGTCAGAGATCGCGATTGGCGCCGCCGAACAGTGGACGACATGGTGTTTTTGGGATCTGGATCCCGATGCGGGATGACGGACGGGGTGGAAAACAGGCAACCGCAACGGCATGGATGCCATGGTCAAGCCATGGCATGACGGAGATGGTTATATGAGCGGACGCGATACTCTCCGCCGTCATCACCGGACTTGATCCGGTGATGACGGATGAGAGTGAGGCGGGGCCGCCGTCTGGGGGCCAGAAACATCCATCTGCGCCGCCGGGCGATCAAACGCAGTGGTGACCGGAAAGGCAACGGTATGGATGCCATTTGGGATCATCAAAGGTTCGAGGCGCTGTTGTCCAACCGCTCTGCCCCCGCCAGCGGCAAGGTCACGGTATGGATGCCATGGTCAAGCCATGGCATGACGATGGATAGAATTAACCAAGAATAACAATCGGAGGGGTTGGGCTGCCTGCACTGAATTTGCTGCGTGGCAAGCCGCTGACAACACACTCCGTTATCCCATGGCTTGACCATGGGATCCACTCCGTTAGCTCTCGGCCCGGACAACCCTGCTTTGGGCAAGGCAAGAGTATCGATACCCTGCGGGCTCATTCCAGGCTTAAGGCACTGTTGTCCAACCGCTCTGCCCCCGCCAGCGGCAAGGTCACGGCATAGATGCCATGGTCGAGCCATGGCATGACGGAGGTGGTTCTATGGGGCAGACGTACACTCCACCGTCATCACCGGATCCATTCCGTTCGCTTTCGGCAAAGTCTGCTTTGCTTCGGGCAATGCGGGGGGCTGGCAAGACCGATGACGTCTTGATGGAAGCGGACCCAGCAAAAAGCCCGGGCCAATCGACCCGGGCTTTTCCCATCCAAATTTCATTAATAGCCGCTTACGCGCTTTCTTTCTTGTTGGCGCGTTCCTGGCGTTTGCGTTCGTGCGGGTCGAGTTCGGCCTTGCGCAGGCGGATGCTCTGCGGCGTCACTTCGACCAGCTCATCGTCGGCAATGTAGGACAGCGCGGCTTCGAGCGTCAGCTTGATCGGTGTGGTGAGTTTGACCGCGTCGTCCTTGCCGGCCGAGCGGATGTTGGTCAGCTGCTTGCCCTTCAGGACGTTGACTTCCAGATCGTTGCCGCGCGTGTGTTCGCCGACGATCATGCCCGGATAGACCTTGGTGCCCGGCTCGACCATCATCGGGCCGCGGTCTTCAAGGTTGAACAGTGCGTAGGCGACCGCCTCGCCGGTACCGTTGGACAGCAGCACGCCGGTGTGGCGGCCCTGGATCGGGCCCTTGTAGGGCTGGTAGTCGTGGAACAGGCGGTTGAAGATCGCCGAGCCGCGCGTATCGGACATCAGTTCGGCCTGATAGCCAATCAGACCGCGCGTCGGGGCGTGGAACACCAGGCGTGTGCGTCCGCCGCCGGAGGGCTTCATTTCCAGAAGATCCGCCTTGCGCTCCTGCAGCTTCTGGACGACCGCGCCGGAAAACTCTTCATCCACATCGATGATGACTTCTTCAATCGGCTCCAGGCGGTTGCCCGCCTCGTCCTGCTGGAAGACAACGCGCGGACGGCCGACGCCCAGTTCAAAGCCTTCGCGGCGCATGTTTTCGATCAGGATGGCGAGCAGAAGTTCGCCGCGGCCCGACACGATGAACGCATCCGGCTCGTCCGTGTCTTCCACTTTCAGCGCGACATTGCCTTCCGCCTCTTTCATCAAGCGCTCGCGGATGACGCGTGACTGGACCTTGGAGCCTTCGGTGCCGGCCAGCGGGCTGTCGTTGACACGGAAGGTCATGGAAAGGGTTGGCGGGTCGATTGGCTGGGCCTGCAGCGGGGCGTCGACAGCGGGTGCGCAGAGCGTATCGGCAACAGTTGCCTTGGTGAGGCCGGCAATCGCGACGATATCGCCTGCTTCGCCGGTCTCGATCGGCTGGCGCTCCAGGCCGCGGAAGGCGAGGATCTTGGAAATGCGGCCGCTCTCGACTTGCTTGCCTTCGCGATCCAGTGCCTTGATGGCCATGTTCGGGGTAGCAAGTCCGGAAACGATCCGCCCGGTCAGGATGCGGCCCAGGAACGGATCGGATTCGATGGTTGTCGCCAGCAGCTTGAATTCGCCGTCTTCCGCCTCAGGCGGTGCGACCTTGTCGAGCACCATGTCGAACAGCGGGTTCATGTTGTCCTGCGGACCGTCCGGCTCCCCGGCCATCCATTCCTGCTTTGCAGAACCGTAGAGTACCGGGAAGTCGAGCTGGTCTTCATTGGCATCCAATGAGGCGAACAGATCGAACACTTCGTCCAGCACTTCGTCGGCGCGCTGTTCGGGCTTGTCGATCTTGTTTATTGCGACAATCGGCTTGAGGCCGAGTTTCAGCGCCTTGCCGAGCACGAACTTGGTCTGCGGCATCGGGCCTTCGGCGGCATCGACCAGCAGGATCACGCCATCAACCATGTGCAGGATACGCTCCACCTCGCCGCCGAAATCGGCGTGGCCGGGCGTGTCGACGATGTTGATGCGGGTGTCTTTCCAGACCAGCGAGGTGACCTTGGCGAGAATGGTGATGCCCCGCTCACGCTCGATGTCGTTACTGTCCATCATCCGCTCGTCGGTCCGCTGGTTGTCGCGGAACGCGCCGGATTGTTTCAGGAGAACGTCGATCAAGGTGGTCTTGCCGTGGTCAACGTGTGCGATGATGGCGATATTGCGCAGCTTCATGCCGGGAGCTCCAAAAGACACAGCGGGCCGTGGGTCGATTGCCCAAGCCCGCTCTTCATGTCTTGCCTGATTGGTCCGGAGACGTTCGCGTCCCGGAATTTGGCGCCTTTATAGGGCGGTGCGGCAAGTTGTGCAATGCGAAGCGTTGCAGGCATTTGACAATCGCGAAACAGGCCCCTACTTGATAAGGCAGCCTTATTAAATCGGAGTTCCCATGAGCGTCCAGCCACCCGGCGCGGCCGTCACCATGCTCGTTGTTGATGCCGCCCGGCTGATGCGCCGCCGGTTCGAGGCCGAGCTTGCCAAGTCGGACACCGGCCTGACTGCTGGTGCAGCCCGGACCCTGTTCTATGTCTGGACCAATCCGGGCCTGCGCCAGGCCGCGCTGGCGGAGAAGATGTATGTCGAGCCGATGACCCTTGTGGGCTATCTGGACAACCTGGAAAAGGCCGGTCTTATCCGCCGCTGCCCCGACCCGAAAGACGGCCGGGCAAAGGTCATAGAGCTTCTGCCGCAAGCAGACAGCGTACTGGAAGTGATCAACACGGCACTTCTGACTGTCCGCACTTCGGCGCTCAACGCCATTCCCGCCGAACGGCAGCGTGATCTGGAAGACATGCTTCAGATGATGATGAGCGGGCTCGCCGCCGAATGAGCGCATTGGACCCGCACACCGTCACGGCAGCCAAAACGGCAGATGCCGCTGCCCCGCTGATGAGCGCACGCCGCACCTCGATGATCGGTGCCGCGCTGGTTGCCATCGGCCCGATCTCAATGGCGCTCTATACGCCCGCAATGCCGGCTCTGGTGGAGGCGTTCGGTACCACCAGCGCGGCAATCAAGCTCACCCTGACCACCTATTTCTTCGGCTTTGCCATAGCGCAGCTCATCTGCGGCCCGTTGATCGATGCCTTTGGCCGCAAGCGCATCTCGCTTTTGTTTCTTACCCTCTACCTGGCCTCAAGCGCGCTGGCGACCTTCGCACCGGATGTCTCCCTGATGATCTTTGCAAGGGCGTTGCAGGGCATCGGCGCGGCGGTCGGGATCGCGGTCTCAAGAGCCATCGTCCGGGACCAGTTCACCGGCCAGGCCTCGGCGCAGATCATGAACACCGTCGCCATGATGCTGGCGCTCGGCCCGGCGGTTTCACCGACAATCGGCGGCATCGTTCTGGAACTGGCCGGCTGGCGCGCCGTGTTCTGGTGCATGATCGTCTATGGTGCCGCCTTGATGCTTGTCGTGGTGCTGTTCCAGCGCGAGACCAACCCCAACCCGGGCACGCATCATCTCAATCCGCGCCGTCTGGCCGCAAACTATCTGATGCTGATGAGCGACCCGAGGT
Organism: Roseibium sp.; assembly: GCA_965230445.1. Classification (GTDB taxonomy): domain Bacteria; phylum Pseudomonadota; class Alphaproteobacteria; order Rhizobiales; family Stappiaceae; genus Roseibium. Next base: position 85,180 of record OZ246005.1, read on the forward strand.
TTCTGCGGCCCGCGCTGCTGGTCGGGTTCGGGCTCGGGACGCTCTATGCATTTGCCTCGGTGCTGCCGTTCGTCCTCATCTATGATGTCGGCCTGTCGCCGTCCGAATTCGGTCTCGCAATGGTCCTGCAATCCGGGTCTTTCATCGCGGGAACGATCGTGACCGCCCGCCTGTTGCGCCATTTCGAGGCCGGACGGCTGGTGCCTTATTCCCTTGTTCTGTTCGCGGTGTCCTCAGTGGCCATGTGTGCGATCACCCTTACGCAAGACCTCTCGGTGGTGTCGGTGATGGGACCTGTGATGATATTCGCCGTTGCGCTCGCCCTGTGCCTGCCGGCCTGCATGACCGACTCCATGGCGCCGTTTCCCCATATTGCCGGGGCAGTGTCGTCGCTTACCGGGTTCCTGCAGTTCGGCGGCGGTATTCTGGGCAGTCTTCTGGTTGCCCTGGCCGGCGACCCGATCCTGGGCCTGACCTACGGCCTGCCCGCCATGCCGTTGATCGGCATTGCCGTCTATGTCGGCTTGGGCCGCGTGAAGCAGGAAGAGAAGGCGCTGGTGGAGTAAGTGGCGTCAGCCAGGCTGAAGCTCATTTCGAAACCTGTCTGCCCAATCCAGATTGGTCGCATCCGAAAGCTTGGCAACCGCCGGAACAACGCCGTTGGCAGCTTTCGTATCCAGGCCCAACGAAACTAGAATGCGCTTGAGAACCGCGGGCGGATCAGCTGCGAGGTCAGCGTAGATCACCTGGAGCGGCTGTATATTTTGCTCATCGAACCAACGCGCCCAATCCTGATCGAAGCGCGTCACGCGATTGTGGGCCGCGCGGATCCGACCCGCGTCATAGACAGGATCGGCAGGCGGTGCGAGCCGCTCCAGTTCGTGGCCCTCCGGCGCGCGGTGCCAAAGGCCGGTCTGTTCCGCCATCACCCAGGATATGGCCTGATCCACCTTGTCCGGCCGGGTCAGATGAATGAACAGGGTTCTGCCAAAGGCGGCTTCCAGCCGGTCCTTGTCGGTCGCGAGGCCGGGATGGAGCACGGCTAGCTTCTCCATGAAAAAATCAAAACTCTGCCGCTGTTGGCGAAGCCCAAACAAGCCTGTCTCTAGGGTGCCCTTGGCAATCGCAGCCTGGAAGACCAGCTTCAAGGTGTCGTGCTCAGGCCTTCTACCATCCTGTTCAATGCCGAAATAGTCGAGCCAACCAGCGATGGATTGGTCATAGAAGTAAGATCCCGGATTCCCGCAGACGCCCGTTGCCGTCAGCAACTTGCACAAAAGCGTGCTGCCACTGCGCGGCGAGGTGCAGATAATGTAGGACTGGTATTTGGGCATGGAGTGTCCGCAGATGTCGCAATACGGGATTCGTAAGCCGAAGATGTGACGTTTGAAAAGCCGTAGTTTAGGGCTTCAAGCCCTCTTGATGGCTGCTTCCCGCCTTGACCTCCGCATTGTTTCCCGGCAAACACGCGCGCAAATGGGTCTGAACCCTTAGGAAACCGTCTGTGCCGCAAAATCCCTATCAGCTTCCCGGATCGGATGGCGAGCCGTTCCGGCCCCATGTGATGGGCATCTTGAATGTCACGCCGGATTCTTTTTCCGACGGCGGCAAGTTCGATGTTCTCCCGGCGGCGCTTGCCCATGCCAAGCAAATGATCTCGGACGGCGCCGACATTCTGGATATCGGCGGCGAGAGCACCCGGCCCAATTCGGTCCCTGTTGATCTGGAAACCGAATGGTCGCGGCTGGCTCCGGTTCTGGAGCCGGTTGCCGGTCTCGGCATTCCGGTGTCGATCGATACCTACAAGGCGGAAATTGCGCGGCGGGCCTGTGCATTGGGCGCGGTGATCGTCAACGATGTCTGGGGCCTGCAAAAGGACCCGTGCATGGCCGATACGGTCGCGGAACTGGGCGTTCCGGTGGTGATGATGCACAACCGGCTGACCACCGACCCTGTGATCGATATCCTTGACGACATCGACCGGTTTTTCGAAAAATCAATGCAACTTGCTGAGCGGGCCGGTATTGCGCGCGACAAACAAATCCTCGATCCCGGCTTCGGGTTCGGCAAGGACGTTGCGCAGAACTTCACGATCCTCAACCGCTTCGAAACGTTTCACAAGCACGGTCTGCCGTTGCTGGCCGGAGCGTCGCGCAAGCGCATGGTTGCCGCTGCGCTTGGTTCGCCTGAGAAGGACCGGCTTCATGGCAGCGTTGCGGTACATCTGATTGCCATGCAGAAGGGCGCCGTGATCGTTCGCGCCCATGATGTTGGTCCACATGCCGATTGCGCGCGTATTGTTGCGGCAACACGAAACGAACGGGAGCTTCCCTGACATGCATTCGATAGCGCCGGTGCGCTGCGCCTTGGCGCTGGGCTCGAACATGGGCGACACACGCGCCATTCTGGACGAAGCGGTTCGCCGCCTGGATGCGAGCCCGGGCATTGCCGTCCTGGAGCGCTCGTCGGATTACCGGACGGCTCCCTGGGGACCTATCCCACAGGATGACTACCGCAACATCTGTCTTGTGATCGAGACCACCCTGACACCACAGCGCCTGCTGCATCGGTGCCTTGAAATCGAGACGGAACTCGGCCGGGTTCGCGATGTGCGCTGGGGCCCGCGTTTGATCGATATCGATGTCTTGACCTATTCGCAACAGAGCGTTGCCGAGCCGGATCTCGAACTGCCGCATCCGCGTATGGCGGACCGCGCTTTCGTGCTGATCCCGCTCGCGGAAATTTGGCCCGATGCACCAATCGGCGATGGCAAGACAGCCATCTCGGCGCTGGAAACCTGTCCGGATCAGGACGGTGTGCACAAGCTCGCAGATCCGTCAGACTGAGGCCTTAAAATCCCCTGTGGCACGCCCATGAATGGAATCGTGGTTAAAAGAAGCCATGGATTACGGCTCTCTGTTATGGATTAATTAGTAAATTTACCGAAGCATTGCCTCAATTATCCAACGGGATCGGGGCGAGCGCATGGTCGATAGCAACTACCGCACCATTCAAAAACTGATAGATTACGCAGTCGACATCAACCATGTCGCCTTCGGATCCTTGAGCAATCAGGAGCGTTACTTCTCGGAGATCTCCGAAGGCTCATCGGCGCTTTCCTCGCAGTTGGAAAACGTCCGGGGAAAGGCGCAGACCACCGAAACGGGGATTCGCGAGCACGGGGAAAACTCCGAGAAACAGCTTCAGGAACTTAACGCCGACACCCGTTCGGTCCTCGAAGAGTTGCGTACTGAAATGCAGCGCGTGGCCGGGGAAACCCAAGACGTTCTGAAGACGATCATGTCAATTGGCCATGAAACCAAGATCCTGGCCCTGAACGCCCGGATTGAAGCTGCGCGGGCCGGCAAGGCAGGTGCGGGCTTTGCGGTGGTCTCCAATGAGGTCGGTGCCCTTGCAGCCAGAACGATTGAAAGCGCGACACAGGCATCAAGCGCCCTTGACCTGTCCGGTCTGTTCAACAAGCTGGAAACCGCAGAAGAAAACGTCGGGACCAGTCTGAACGACCTGGAAACCCGCGTCCGTGCATCCAACGGTGATGTCAGCGGCGCGATGAATGATGTGCTGACCCAGATCTCGGAGATCGAAAAGTTCCAATGGGTCGTCAAGGAGATGGTCAGCTCCGCCGAATCATCGGTTGACGGTTTGCGGAACCAGATTGACTGGGCCTCGCGCCAGACTGCGAAAATCGGCGCCTGCATGGATGCGGGAAGCCATGAGAACATCGAACGCCAACTGCAGAACCTCGGCAAGGCAAGCGGGATCTCGCTTGACGAGGGCTATGACAGGCTGGCCGATATCAGGCAGCGTGGCGTTTTGCGGGTGGCAATCGAGCCTGCCCTGGTCGGACTATCCTTCCGCCTGAAGCCTGGAGACCCACTCACCGGTCTGGACGCTGAATATGCAAGGGCATTCGCCAACTGGCTGGGCGTGCGCTGCGAATTCGTCGAGCATCCTTGGGACCGTCTGCCCGAAACCCTTCGCGTTGGCCGTGGCGAAGGCGATCCGCCCGCCGATGTCATCTGGAGTGCGCTTCCGCCAGATCCGGGTTTTGGCGACCTCGCCTATAGCGAGACTTATACCTGGTTGCCGTTTTCCATGTTCCGGCGGCATGGCAACGATGAGATCAAGTCGATCCAGGATCTTGAGGGCAAGATTGTCGGGATCATCAACGATCCGGGTGCCTTCGTCGTTCTGGAAGAGGCCGGGTTGCGCTGGGCAAAGAACGCCTCGAAACCGGGCGGCAAGGTCAAGATCGGAAATTTGATTGCCTATTCCGATCAAAGCAAGCTGCACGATGCTCTGGTCGACGGGTTGGTGGACGCGTTCTTCGTCGATCACCCGGTGTTTCACTGGGCCGGCATCAACAAGGAAAGCCCCTGGTACGGCCGCATCGAGCATGTGCCGGTAAAGGTCACCGAGACTCCCTACTACTATGCAGTGGCGGTCGCCAATCAGAAGTCGTCCATTGGTCTTCTCGGCCAGATCAACATATTCCTTTCAGAATTCCTGAAATCCTCGGAACGCCGGAGGCTCGAGGAAACCTGGCAGGGTAACGTCACTCAAAGCTCCTTGAGTTACCGCGATGTTGCGGAGAACCTTGTCGGTGAAACGGAATTGAGAGCGGCGTTCGGAACCCCGAACTCCGAGGATCAACCCGATCAACTCAAGAAGGCCGGCTAGCGTCCGCCTCAGCCGGGAAACCCTCAGGGTCCCAGGTTGCGTTTCTTGCGATTGCCGTTCAAAGCGCGATAGGATCGGGATATAACTGTCCAGGGTTGAAAAATATATCCAGTATGGTATATTATCCTTCATGGTGGCTTAGGAAGCTCCGCTTTCGCGGAGAACTTATGAGCGAGTTTGAAAAATACATCGCACAGGTGAAACAGGTTTCGGTCCGCGATGCGGAAGACTGTGTCGGTGAGATGAGCGCGTTTCTCGAAACCGGTACGCTGGACGATCAGTCCGTGCTCGCGGTTTTGAACAACCGCGTTGCCTATTGCGGTGTGGTACCTCGCGGCGGACGATATGTCATGTTCGTTGCTGCCAGCGGAGGAAACATGGTTCTGATGGGCGGTGGGGCGAGTGTTCGGCGCGAAGACCAGCTTAGCGAAATTGAATATGGCCGCAGTGCAGCTGCCAGCATACTTTATGAAGTTACCTCAACCGACTACAGGACGTTTTCTACTCCCAAGGAGTTCAGACAATGGCGGCAGATGACGGATTGGACCAAGCCCTGCGCGAAGTAGGTCAACCCGATATCCGGCAGGAAGACTTCCGCCGGGCAGACACGGTCGATCTTTGGACAGAAACCGGACTTGAAAAACCTCAAGAAGACGAAAAGTCGGCGCTTCGCCGCGATTGGGCCATTCGGCTCCGGCGTGCGCGGAATGCGGCAGAACTGACTCAGGCTGAGCTGGCGGAAAGAACCGGGATGACCCAGCCTGTGATTGCCCGGATGGAAAGCCCATCCGGTATGCGTATGCCGACATTGTTGTCACTGGACCGTTATCTCAAAGGCTGCGGGGCCGAAATCGAGATCGTTCATCAGCAGCCGGAAAAATCGGCCACTGATCGAAAAGTGTTTTATGAGCCGGTCAATCCGAATCTGGTTTATGCATTTGCAGGATTACAGGACACTGGTTCGGACCACCCGGGAGGGTTTGCCGAGACTGCAGGCGAGGCTGAACCGCTGCCGCTTGCCGCACGCTGGCTTGGCGGCGAAGAGCAGGTCCGTGTGATCAAGCAGTTCAGTGCCAGCGAGCTTCGTGTTTTCAGCAAGATTACCAATGCACTTTCAAGGACCTTGAAAACCTCGAACAAGTCTTGATCGGCCAGGCCTGCCAGCTCCTCGGAGTGAGCGAAGATATTGCGCTTGTCGCGGAGGTTGCCAGCGGAATTGGCGGTTTGCTCACGCTCTATGGCGGCGTACGGGTTGCGCTGGTGTGGCGGGCCAATCGCAAGGCGGCAGTTCGCGATATCACCGGAGCCTCGACTGATCCTACATTCTATCGCGAGATCCGCGCTATCAAATCGGCGCGGGTGACCAAAATGAACATGACGCGCACGGATATGGGTACGCTTCTTGTTGGTGCAGTGCTTGTAGCCACGAGTTTTGTGATCAGTGCGGCTTGCGTCTGGCTCTAAGTTTCAGGTGCCGGAGAGCCCAAGAAAGCTTCTCATGTGGAACTTGCCGGTCTCGGCGATCTGGCTGTGTTCAGGACCAAAGGGGCAGGCGCGGCGGGCGAGGCATCCGGTTCTGCAGCTAGCGTCTTCTTTTCCCGCCACATATGTCCGGCATTTCGGGACATCATACCCGGTTTCTATATCAAGCGCGCTGACAGGACAGGCGGTTAGACACGGTTTGCCGGTGCAGGTTTCGCACGGGCCTGGCTGACGCCCTTGTCGCGGGACCTCAAGGGCGGTGGGGCCTAGAAACGCCGCTCTGAAGCCGGTCCAGGGACCATAATCTACATGTGCCAAAACGCCCATGGGACTGGGCGAGAACCCGCCGCAATTCTGTGCCCACTGTTGAAACGGGTGGTAAGGTGGGCCTTCCCAAGGGAACAAGGGCGAAAGGCCGTGTAAAGCGGCAATGCCAGTCAGAATCCGCTTCGTGTATCGGTCCAGCGGATCGCGTATGCCGTCCTTGAATTCCGGGCTGGCCGTGAAACGCGGCCAGATCGAGGGGCCTGTGCTGCCGATCAATAACAAGGTTTGAGCCGGCTGGTCATCTGCACAGATGGGGACTGTGCTGTGCCCGGCGCAGGCAAACCCGCCAAGCAATAAAAAACCGGCTGCCGACAGATCTTTCTCAAGATTGTCAGCCGCCGGTCCGCTCAATTCACTAGCCCTCAGTCCAGCCGGTTACGCTTTGCAAGCGTGCGCAGGCGCAAGGCGTTCAGCTTAATGAATCCGGCAGCGTCCTTCTGGTCGTAGGCGCCCAGGTCGTCCTCGAAGGTCACCAGTTCTTCGGAATAGAGCGAATAGGGCGATGCGCGGCCGGTCAGGATAACGTTGCCTTTGTACAGCTTGAGCCGGACGGTACCGGTGACGTGTTCCTGGCTCTTGTCGATCAGCGCCTGCAGCATTTCGCGCTCCGGTGAGAACCAGAAGCCGTTGTAGATCAACTCAGCATAGCGCGGCATGATCTCGTCTTTGAGATGGGCAGCGCCGCGGTCCAGGGTAATCGACTCCATCGCCCGGTGCGCGGTCAGGAGGATTGTGCCGCCCGGAGTTTCATAAACACCGCGGCTCTTCATGCCGACAAAGCGGTTCTCTACCAGGTCCAGCCGGCCAATGCCGTTGTCGCGGCCGAGGTCGTTGAGCTTTGCGAATAGGGTTGCTGCGGACAGGTGCTCACCATTGAGTGAAACCATGTCGCCCTTTTCGAAGCCGATCTCGATTTCGGTAGCAACGTCCGGCGCTTCGGTCGGATCAACCGTGCGCTGATAGACGTAGGCTGGCGATTCCTCGTTCGGATCTTCCAGCACTTTGCCTTCCGAAGACGAGTGCAGCATGTTGGCGTCAACAGAGAACGGTGCCTCGCCGAGCTTGTCTTTCGGCACCGGAATCTGATGCATCTCGGCAAAATTTAGAAGATCTGTCCGGGACTTGAAGGACCAGTCCCGCCACGGGGCAATCACCTTGATATCAGGATTGAGCGCATAGGCGGACAGCTCGAACCGTACCTGGTCGTTGCCTTTGCCGGTGGCGCCATGGGCAATCGCGTCAGCACCGGTTTCCTCGGCAATCTCGATCAGGCGCTTGGAAATCAGCGGGCGGGCAATGGATGTTCCGAGCAGGTAGACGCCTTCATAGACGGCATTTGCACGGAACATCGGGAAGACGAAATCCGTGATGAATTCTTCGCGCAGGTCATCGATATAGATTTCCTTGATGCCGAGCATCTCCGCCTTCGTGCGGGCGGGCTCCAGTTCCTCGCCCTGACCGAGATCAGCCGTGAAGGTCACCACTTCGCAGCCGAATTCGGTCTGCAGCCATTTCAGGATGATCGACGTGTCGAGGCCGCCGGAATAGGCCAGCACGACTTTCTTGATGTCTCCATACGCCATTTTGGGGAACGTCCAGTTCTTCAGGTTCGGCGGGCGGATCCAAGACCCTTCCGCACTTGTCAAAATCCGGCGCAATTTAGCCGGTTCTGGAACCTGCGCAAGCCCTGTGTGCGGGACCAATGTGCAATAGTGGAATGCTGTCCATCACTCGGAAACGTCGTACCTTGCCAGGAACATATCGACCGCATCTTCGATGATCGCGGCCATGGCTTCTTTGGTGCACAAAGTACCGTAGTTCAGTGCCGGATAGTAACTGCGCGACTTTATCAGGCCGAGAAACTGTGCGGCGGCGCTATCCGGATCGGTTACAGTCAACTGGCCGGCCACAGTCGCCGCTTTCATGAATTCCTGATAGATGCTGAACTTGTTGATGCGGCTGCTCATATCGCTGGCAAGATCCGGATTGCGGATCGTTTCCGATGTGATCAACCGGGCAAGACGGATGAAATCCGGCTGCACGATGAGGTCGCCCTGGGTCCAGCCGAGCGCTACAAGCGCATCCCGAATTGGCTGATCGGGGTCGAAGGTAAACTCTAGCGCCGCATTGATCTGGTCGGCGAGCCGTTGGTTGATCGCCCGGAACAGCGCGTCCTTGCTGTCGAAATGGTTGTAGACGGTTCGCTTTGAGACCTGGGCCCGCTCGGAGATACGGTCCATGCTGGCGCCGGAATAGCCCTTCTCCTGAAACTCGGTGATCGCCGCGTTGATGATTTGCTTTTTCTTCTGATCCGAAACGGACATCGGCTTTCTGAACTTCCAGAACTTTGAATTCGCCCTTTTCTCGCAAAACTTCGGCCCTATGTAAACGAAGGCGTTTACAGAAGCGCTGCCCACGAGTAAACTACACAGTATAGTTTACCACCCTTAGCCAGATAAAGCTAGCCAAGGAGGCTCCTCCATATGTCTGTGACACTGACCATCAACGGGGAATCGCGTACCGTCGACGCCGATCCGGATACGCCGCTCCTGTGGGTTCTGCGCGACGAACTCAACATGACCGGAACGAAATTCGGTTGCGGCGTAGCCGCCTGCGGTGCCTGCACTGTCCATTGGGATGACACCCCGATCCGCTCCTGCCAGACGCTTCTTGAGGATGTCGAAGGCGCCAACATCACAACCATCGAAGGCATTGATGGCAAGGCCGCGGAAGCCGTGCGCACTGCCTGGCGCGAACTCGACGTGCCGCAATGCGGCTATTGCCAGTCGGGTCAGATCATGGCCGCCACCGCCCTTTTGGCCGAAACCCCGAAACCGACCGACGAAGACATCGACGCCGCCATGGAAGGCAATGTCTGCCGTTGTGCGACCTATGCCCGGATCCGCAAGGCGATCCACGTTGCTGCCGACAAGATGGAGGCCTGATCCATGTTTCATCTCCTCAAACAACCTTTGCAGGCAGCGCAACCGAGCCGCCGGTCCTTCTTGAAATTGTCCGCTGGCGCAACCGGCGGCCTGCTTCTGGCCATGAACCTTCCAAAATGCGCGGAAGCTGCGGCAGATGCCGGAGAGTTCGCTCAGCCCTTTGTGCATATCCGGCCGGATAACACCGTGGTGGTGCTCTCCAAGCATTTGGACAAGGGCCAGGGCGCAGCGACCGGTTTGGCCACACTGGTGGCCGACGAACTCGATGCCTCCATCGAGCAGACAACTGTCGAGTTTGCTCCGTCCAATCCGCAGCTCTATACCAACACCCTATTCGGTGTGCAGGGAACCGGTGGTTCAACGGCGATTGCCAACTCTTTCATGCAATACCGCCAAGCCGGGGCTGCGGCCAAGGCGATGATCGTCGCGGCCGCCGCGAAATCCTGGGGTGTTCCGGCTGCGGAAATCACTGTCTCGAACGGCGTTGTCTCTCATGCGTCCGGCAAGTCCGCCACACTCGGCGAACTTTCAGGCCTTGCAGCCCAACAGGCTGTTCCGTCCGAGCCGGTCCTGAAGACACCGGATCAGTGGGTCTATATCGGCAAGTCGTTCCGCCGCGTTGACGTTAAAAACAAGACCGTGGGCGCTCCGAAAACCTACACAATGGATTTCCAGCGCGACGATCTGCTGGTCGCCGTGATTGCCCGCTCACCGCGTTTTGGCGGCACGGTCAAGTCGTTCGATGCGACTGAGGCCATGAAGGTCAAAGGCGTGGTCAACGTGCTTCAGGTGCCGACCGGCGTGGCGGTGATTGCACAGTCGACCTGGCCGGCAATCAAGGCCCGAGGCCTGCTGGAAATCGAATGGGACGACAGCAATGCGGAAATGCGCTCGACGGATCAGATGATCGCCGACGCCAAGGCAATGAATGGTGCGCCGCAAGTGTCGGTCCGCAAGGACGGCGACATGGACGCAGTACTGGCCGCGTCCGCGAAAGTCCTGGAAGTGGAGTATGAGTTCCCGTTCCTGGCGCATGGTGCCATGGAACCGCTCGATGTTGCCCTGCACTTTGACGGCCAGAAAGCCGAATTCTGGCTTGGTTCGCAGATCCAGACGGTTGATCACCAGTTCGCTGCCGGAACCCTTGGCATCGGAATGGAGAACATCAAGATCAACACCCTATGGGCTGGCGGGTCCTTTGGCCGCCGGGCGCAATTCGATGCGCATCCGGTTGTCGAAATCTCGCTTCTGGCGAAGACAATGCTGGCCGCAGGCATGGCGCCACAACCGGTCAAGGTCGTCTTCACCCGTGAAGACGATATGGAATCCGGCTACTACCGTCCGCTCAGCGCCCATAAGGTCAAGGTCGGTCTTGACGAGGAAGGGTCGGTCACTGGCTTCCAGTACGATATGGCGGCAAAATCCCTCATCAAGGGCGGAGCCTTTGAAGACCTCATGATGAAGGATGGTGTCGACCACAACATGACCGAAGGCGGCCATGACACCACCTATGGCTTCCCGGTCATGAACATGAACCAGTCTTTCTTCGAGACACCGGTTCCGGTTCTGTGGTGGCGGTCGGTGGGCCATACCCACACGGCTTATGTCATGGAAACCATGATGGATCGTCTGGCGAAAGAAGCGGGGCGGGATCCGGTCGCCTATCGCCTGGAGATGCTGAAGGACGATCCGCGCAAGGCCAACGTCCTGAAGCTAGCTGCCGAAAAGGCCCGCTGGGATACTGCGCCCGCCGAGGGCCGGTATCGCGGTGTTGCGGTTCACAAGTCCTTCGGCAGCTATGTGGCTGAAATCGCTGAAATCTCGTTCCGCGAAGACGGGACCGTCAAGGTCGAAAAAGTCACCTGCGCGGTGGACTGCGGGATTGTCGTGAACCCGGACAATGTGATTGCCCAGGTGGAAGGTGCGCTTGGCTACGGCCTTGGCGCCATCTTGCGCAACGAAGTGACCATGACCGACGGCATTGTCGATCAGACCAACTTCGATACGTACGAACCGCTGCGCATCACCGATATGCCGGAAATCGACGTGCATATCGTACAGTCCGAGGAAGCCCCGACCGGCATCGGGGAGCCGGGAACCCCGCCGATCGGCCCGGCCGTTGCCAATGCCATTGCCGCGGCCAAGGACGTGTGGGTCACCACATTGCCACTCTCAAGGCATGATCTGGCTTAACGCCTGAGCCAGGAAGCAAAGCAGAAAGGCCGCCCCGGAGGCATTCGGGGTGGCCTTTTTGCACAAGAGTGTGGGTCGGTATCAGAATTTCTTTTGAAGACCGGCTTGTTTCAAAGCTTCGTTTGCGGTGTGGCGGGACTTTATTTTGTTATCAACCGTCAGATACCTGTTGGAAACCGGACTATACCAGATCTCGTGATCTCCGCGGCCTTGGCGATGGAAGTGGCACCCTGCTTCAAGCAGCGCCTTTTTCAATTCAGGCGTGTAATACCAACCGGCGTAATAAATAACTCATCTGACGGCGTTTTCCTGATGTTCGGCTAGGAGAGCTTTGCCGGGCGATGCGGGGCATCGTCCAAGAAGCGCGACGATGTCCGAACATCAGGAAAACGCCGCCTTCGGTGGGCTCAAGTGCGCCTGCGGACGTCGTTGCACCGCTTGCCCGGCCAAAAGGCCGCGCTTCACGCTGCGCCTCGCCGCAAACGCGCTTGAGCACCATCAGGTGGGTTATTTATTACGCCGGTTGGTATAACTCGGCATTCAAGCGCAAGGGTTGGCAATGCTGCCAGCCTGCGATGCAAGGATATGATAGGGGATGTCCAGCCGGTCTTCGCCATCGACGCCGTTTAACTCGAGTAGGTCTGACAAGGCTGCGGGAATTCGCTTGCTCAGTTCCTCAAACGTGCCGGCTTCAATCGCAAGTCCCGCGATATCTTCGGATGTGGCAACCCAGACCGCAGCCTCTTCATCCCATTCAGCCTTTACAACGATTGTAGAATGCGCCATCTGGCGTCTCCCTGTTGGTTATGGCTGTAAAACATGTTTACCCGATCATTCTAGACGATCGGGTAAACGTTTCAATACAAGCGGCTCTCGAAGAAAGCCTACGATTTGATCAGCCGCGTTGATCCGGCCTCGGCAATGCCGAACAGGACATGTCCGACCAGAGAGGCCCAGGCGAGCTGGCCGAAGCCGAGAAACGGCGGGAAACCGGCGATGAAATGGGCAATGCCGTACATGGCGAACACCCAAAGGCCCACGCCATAGAGCGCACCGGCAACATGCCAGGGCAGCGGCACCGGCAAGGCCTTGGTCAGCGGACGGAACACCAGCAAGTAGGCGAACGGATAGGCAACGAACCCTGTCAGGAAGTGGATCAGATGGGCGAGTGGCGTGCTCTTGATGCCAAAGGCCGACTTGATCAGGCCGGTCGGCTCCAGCGGGCCGCCGATCCAGAGTGGGGCTGCAACATTCGCCCAGACTTCCCACACGCCGGTCGCGACCATGCCGGACACCAGCATCTTGACCAGAAGGGCGGAGGTGAGGCGTTCGGTGAACGGTATGTTGAAATTGAAGCGGGCAGGTGCGGTGGTGACGGCGGCAACGCCGGTATTGGTCGAAGACATGGTTTACTCCCAGGGTTTTCTGTTCAGCAGAAAGGCCGGAGCCATCCTCCGGCGCTTTTCAGGTGGGGAGCATCTGCCCTCCGCACAAATCACAGGTGTGTCAGGGGGATGTGTTCGGGATTTTCTTGGGAGGGGCGGACTGCAGCGCGGAGGTGCAACCCCCTTTGCCGGCAAGTCATGGCGCAACGAAGAGCCCGCGCATAGCCCCTGAACGTCCTTGCAACACAACCGATAATTGCTAGTCTTGCCCCTGGCACAACACGAAGGCTGAGGGGACTTGAGCACAGTCATGAGCCGCCGCATCAAGCCGCCGGCAGCGCGCAAGACCGTCGATCTTGCCCCGTACCGCGCTTCGGTCAACGAAGCAGCGGCGCGGACGCGCGGGTTGTGGCTGGGGTTCATCCTGCTGCTTGGCTATCTGGTGGTCACGGTTGGCGCGGTGACCCACAAGGATCTGTTCCTGCAGTCGCCGGTGACCCTGCCGGTGCTGAATATCGGTCTGCCGCTGGTCGGGTTTTTCTCCGTTGCGCCGGTGTTTTTTCTGATCAACCATTTCTACCTGCTGCTGCAGGTCAAAAGGGTCAGCAGCCGCGTCCGCGATTTCAATCATGCACTTGAAACAGCCGGACTACCACCCGCTGAACAGGAGCATCACCGGCGCGGGCTTGACAGTTTTCTGATCGCGCAGATGCTCGGCGGAACAGACGAAGAGCGCAAGGGCAGAACCTCATGGTTCCTTCGAACCGTGGCGCTGTTGACGCTCGTCGTCGCCCCCTTGCTACTCATTCTGATGATCCAGTTGCAGTTCCTCGCCTATCAGAGCGAGCCGGTGACATGGCTGCACCGGATCGTGTTTTTGATCGACCTGGCGCTTCTCTGGGTCTTCTGGCCGGCGATACGAGCCGGGGACTGGAAACACCCCACGCGGCCGGTGCAGACCGGGATTGGCGCATATTGCCTGGCCATTTTTGCCTGCCTGATCGCGACCTTTCCGGGCGAATATGCGGACGGTGGCCTGAATGCACGCGATTGGACGCGAAATGTCGACAGCCGGGGTTGGTGGATCAAGGACAGGGTTTTCGGTGGGCTGCGTGTGATAGAAGATCAGTTTCTGGGAACGAGGTTGAGGAGGCAATCCGGGCTCCCGTTTGCGTCCAGAACGCTTGTTCTCGACGACCGGATCGATCTGATTGATCTGGCCAAGCTGGACACGTCCGCGACGCGGAAGAGCAAGGACCCGGACAGCACATGGCGGGCCGGCGGAACCGGATCATACCGGGACCGGGCGCTGCGCGGTGCTTATTTCAATCGCACCGATCTTCGCCACATGGATTTCGAACGGGCCCGCCTCCAGGGCGCGTCGCTTGAATGGGCTCGCCTCCAGGGCGCGTCGCTTGACCGTGCCAGCCTCAAGGGCGCGTCGCTTGACCGTGCCAGCCTCCAGGGCGCATCGCTTGACGGTGCCCACCTCCAGGGCGCCTCGCTTGACCTTGCCCGCCTCCAGGGCGCGTCGCTTGACCGTGCCAGCCTCCAGGGCGCGTCGCTTGACAGTGCCAGCCTCCAGGGCGCGTCGCTTGAAAGGGCCCGCCTCCAGGGCGCGTCGCTTGACTATGCCCGCCTCCAGGGCGCGTCGCTTGACAGTGCCCGCCTCCAGGGCGCGTCGCTTGACAGTGCCAGCCTCCAGGGCGCGTCGCTTGAATGGGCTCGCCTCCAGGGCGCGTCGCTTGACAGTGCCCACCTCCAGGGCGCGTCGCTTGACAGTGCCCACCTCCAGGGCGCGTCGCTTGACAGTGCCCGCCTCCAGGGCGCGTCGCTTGACAGTGCCCGCCTCCAGGGCGCGTCGCTTGACAGTGCCCACCTCGTGGGCGCGTCGGCGCATAACACACAATTTTGGCATGTGTATGGCGTGCCATTGACCGGTCCGGCACAAGAGGTGCAAGTCAGGAACCCGGTTTTTTCAGCTCTTTCCGAAGAAGTTTATAAAGAACTGGAAGCAACGGCGCTTGACGGGGTGGAGGAGGATGACACCCTCGAACGGATAAAGACCCGGCTGGCGCGTATGTGTGTTCTGCCCGAGCATTGCCCAAACGGCGAACCGGATTGGCTGGACGCGGATTATTGGCACGGGTTTTCGCTTGCTGGCGAGCACGCTCCCTACATAGGTTCCCTTGAGGTGCTGCTACGCGAACAAGATTCGGTTTTCCGGTCTGCTCTCACACGGCGATTACGCGAATTTGCATGCCATCCTGACGCTACTGAACAACGTCTTCGTGTAAGCATTATAGGAACTATAGACGATGAAAGCGAAAGTGTTCCTCATATCGCCGAGGGGTTGATTTTGGGGCGAGGCGGCAATTTTAAGGGGCCTGCCCGCCTCGAAGCTGTCGGGCCGGATAACCTTCCCGGCCTCGCCCGGCATCTGCTCGATGCCGCCGAGGGAAAGCGGGATGATTGTCCGGGCGTCAAGGGGCTGAGCGAGGACTCGAAGGCGAAACTTCGGGAATGGGCGGGGCCACCCGCTTCACCGTCATCCCGGACAAGTGCAGATACTGCTCGTTGATCCCGGATCCGGACATGCTTTGTGCCGCAGTTGCGATCGTTTTCCGAGCTTGAACGTGCTCGCTTTGCGCGCGCTGCGGCGGAGGACAGGCTGCAAAATCCTGCAAGGAGGCGCTCAGGCTCGCGCCGCCGCAGCCTCCCGGTCCTTCTTGCGCATCCGCTCACTTGCCGATTTCAGCTGGCCGCAGGCCGCGAAAATATCGCGGCCTCTGGGCGTGCGGATCGGAGAAGCATAGCCGGCGCGGTTGACGATGTCGGCGAATTCCTCGATGCGTTCCCAGTCGGAGCACTCATAGTCCGAACCTGGCCAGGGATTGAACGGAATGAGATTGATCTTCGCCGGAATGCCCTTGAGCAGCCGCACCAGTTCCAGGGCTTCGGCATTGCTGTCATTGACGCCTTTGAGCATCACATATTCGAAGGTGATCCGCTTGGCATTCGACAGACCCGGATAGGCGCGGCAGGCGTCGAGCAGCGCCTTAATGTTCCATTTCTTGTTGATCGGCACCAGCACGTCGCGCAAGTCGTCGCGCACCGCATGCAGGGAAATTGCCAGCATGCAGCCGATCTCATCACCGGTGCGGGCGATTTCCGGCACAACGCCGGAGGTGGAGAGCGTTATGCGCCGCTTGGACAGCGACAGGCCATCGCCGTCGGAGGCGATCAGCAAAGCCTTCTTGACATTGTCGAAATTGTAGAGCGGCTCGCCCATGCCCATCATGACGATGTTGGTGACCAGCCGGCCCTCCGAAGGGACA
Organism: Roseibium sp.; assembly: GCA_965230445.1. Lineage (GTDB taxonomy): Bacteria > Pseudomonadota > Alphaproteobacteria > Rhizobiales > Stappiaceae > Roseibium. Next base: position 101,551 of record OZ246005.1, read on the forward strand.
ATGGCCCCTTGTGGCGTCTGTGCATCCGGGAAGTCGCCGAGCCGGTCGCGGGCGATCAGGATCTGCGCAAGGATTTCTTCGGCAGTCAGGTTGCGCACCATCTTCTGCGTGCCGGTGTGGCAGAAGGTGCAGGTGAGCGTGCAGCCTACCTGGGAAGAGACACAGAGCGTTCCCCGGCCTTCTTCGGGAATGTAGACCGTTTCCACTTCGACCGGGCGCCCCGCCCCGCGCGCCGGAAAGCGGAACAGCCATTTGCGCGTACCGTCGACGGAGATCTGTTCAGAAACGATTTCCGGACGGGCAATGTCGAACGCATCGGCCAGTTTCGCGCGCAGGTCCTTGGCGATATTGGTCATCTGGCTGAAGTCGGAAACGCCACGCACATAGAGCCAGTGCCAGAGCTGGGAAGCGCGCATGCGCCACTGCTTCTCCGGCACGCCGATTGTTCCCAGCGCCTCGCCCAGTTCTTCGCGCGACAGGCCGATCAGGGTCGGCTTTTCATCGGCTGTATTTGCCGGCGCCAATGCTTCCACCGTGCGCGCGTTCGGGTTGTCCCGCGCAATATCAAGCGTAATCGCCATGTCGTGATCCGTAAGTGGGACGGCTGCGCTGTCCCGCGCCTGCGTCGTCCGGATACCCGGAAAACCGGGCCTCAAGTCCCGCCTGAAAACCACAATGCGGGCGAAAAATCAAGGTTCGGGCAAGTCTCCTCCGAGCCTTCCCGTCCGAAGCAAGAGCAAAGGGTCAGGAACCGGTGGTCTCAGCCGCCGGCGGAACATACCAGGCTCTGGTTGAAATCAGGGATTTCAACGCGCCAGTGCATCGCGTTTCAGGACAAACTCCAAACGCAGCAGGCAGGCGCCGTATCAGGGAAGCGGGAATGCGAACCCGCGCCACACCGGACCGTCAAACCAAGGCTTGCCAAGGCTTGACGGCCGCTGAAGAGAAGGTTTCCTGCAGCCGCCTGAAGTGCCTACCGGCTTAGCGGCAGGCAGCGTTGGCGGTGTTGATCGCGGCGGTGACACCGGACAGGGAGAATTTGTAGGACGTTCTGGTGCCGCGCTCGGATTCGCCGTTCACAGTCATCTCGCGCCCGGCCTTCATCGCGCTGACCAGTTGCGTTTCGGTGGCGGCGTTGTCGATCCAGGCCCCGGTGCTGTTGGTGAACATCACGAAGCCCTTGCCGTCGATATCGACAGCAACCGAGGACTTGTCCTTGAACGGATAGCCGACAACCAGGCTTGGCTCGGAATCGACGCTCTCGGACGGCCGGGTTGTGACGAAGAAGAACACGTCACCATGGTTCCGCTCGGCCGGAAGCTTGGTAAGCGGCTTGGTCAGGGCATAGCAGACCTTGCCGCCGCCGGCGGTAAGTGCATAGGACGCCCAGTCTCTGTGCTGCTTCAGGAGCGTCGGGGTCTGAGCGAATGACGCGACGCTGGACGCAATAAGAACAACCAGAGCCGGAACCAGCGATTTTGCTTTCATCATCTCCACACCGTTTGGCTTGTAGGTTTTCGGTCGCATTTTCATCAATTGTAGAGAGGCATATAAACCTTGCTTTAATGATAACTTAATGCGGGTTACGAAAGGGTTGAAACAGCGAATGCAGCGAAATCTTTCGGCCGATCCCATCGTTTTTTGAACGCTGGCCGCACAAATCCGGCGATAATGTGACATCTCCCCGCGTCCCCGTCAGCATTTTTGGTAGGTGGACAGACCCTATTCCGGACCGCTTTTAATCTGCTAAACAGGTAAGTGTCCCATCGTGACGGACACCCGCCGGCAAGGAGTGAACCCGCTTTTGGCAAATGCGCAGGACTTTTCGGACCTTATCGTTCAAGTGGCGGCCAATCGCGACAAGTCTGCTTTTATTGCCTTGTTCGACCATTTTGCGCCGCGCCTCAAGGGGTATCTCATGCAGCAGGGCGCAGATGCCGGATCTGCTGAAGAAATCACCCAGGATGTCATGGTGACGCTGTGGCGCAAGGCAGACCTTTTCGATCCCTCGCGCTCTTCTGCAAGCACATGGCTTTACCGGATCGCGCGAAATCGCCGTATTGACCGTTTGCGCCGCCAAAGAACTGCTGATCTTGATCCGGAGGAACCGGCTCTTCAGCCCGCGCCGGCACCGGATGTTACCGTCGAGATGGATGCCCGTCTGCGTGAGGAACGGGTGCGCGCTGCGCTGGAAAACCTGCCGGACGAGCAGAAACAGGTGGTCAAGGAAGCGTTTTTCACCGGCTTGTCGCACGCGGAAATCGCCGAAAGAACCGGTCTGCCTCTTGGCACCGTAAAGTCTCGGATCCGCCTGGCGTTCGGACGGCTGCGCCAGATGGTTGAGGCGGACACGGCCATCGATGTCGACTAAGCATCTAAGTGCCCGGCACCTTGCGGCCGGAGCGCATGACCGGACCGCCGCTGACATGCTTCTTCGGCGCATTCTTTGGGCCTCCGGCTGTGACTGAGCGTTCCGCATAACGGCCAAGTGCGCGGTGCCGGTCATACATGACCACTGCCCCGGCCATGGCGACATTGATGCAGAATTTGGTCGGGATCTTCACCACGTGATCGCAGCGCGCCAGCATCTGCGGCGACAGCGATCCACGCTCGGGACCGAGGACATAGGCGGCCTGCAGCGGATGGCCGAAGCTGGGAAGATCGATGGCTTCATCGGTGAGTTCGATCCCGACAAGCTGGCACCCATGCGGCAGATCCATTGTATCCACGCTGTCCCACATGAAGGTCGGCAAGTGCCCAGGACTTTTTGACGTGTCCGAAGGCGGTGGCTTGCGCATCCGGGGATCGGCATCGACCGTGAAGAAGAAACTCGCCCCGAACGCATGGGCGGAGCGCATCAAGGTGCCAAGGTTCATCTGTTTTGACAGGCCTTCCGCTCCGACTGCAAAGTAACCGCGCATCACTGTTCCAAATCGTTTTCCGGCCGGCGCCTCCGGCATCAGCGAACCGCCTTGTCAGCCAACAAATGCGCCGGGTCAAGCGTTTCAAACTGATCGCCGGGCGCTCGAATCCATGTTAAACATCCGCCGATTTCATTTGACCCGAATTTGAGAGTGTTTCCCCCGTGAAAGCCTGCCTTTGCAAAGAACTCGGCCCGCCCTCCGGCCTGGTGGTTGAAGACGTGCCCGATCCGGTCGCCGGGCCCGGTGACATCATCGTACGGGTGAAAGCCTGTGCGTTGAATTTCTTCGACACGCTGATCATCAGGGGCAAATACCAGCACAAGCCGGAGCCGCCGTTTTCGCCCGGGGCGGAGTTTGCCGGTCTGGTTGACGCCGTCGGCGAAGGCGTCAGCGAATTTGCCGTCGGCGACCGCGTGATGGGCCATCTGACCTATGGCGCCGCGCGCGAACTGGTTGTCGCCTATGAAGACCATCTGGTGAAGCTGCCGGACAATGTTTCGTTCGAGGTTGCCGCTGGCCTGACCGTAACATATGGCACGACGTTGCATGCGTTCCGGGACCGGGCGGATCTGAAAAGCGGAGAAACGGTTGCCGTGCTGGGCGCTTCAGGCGGTGTCGGGCAGGCGGCGGTCGAGATTGCACTTGCCATGGGCGCGGATGTGATTGCCTGTGCCTCGTCGGAGGAAAAACTGGCGTTTGCCCGGGAGCTGGGCGCGCAACGGACGATCGACTACTCGGCGGAACCCTTGAAGGAAACGCTGAAGGCGATGACCAATGGCGAAGGCGTCAATGTGGTCTATGATCCGGTTGGCGGCGAACTTGCCGAACAGGCGCTGCGGGCAACCGCCTGGGAGGGGCGGTTTCTGGTTGTCGGCTTTGCCGCGGGCGAGATCCCGAAAATCCCGCTCAACCTGCTGCTCCTGAAGGGCTGCGACATGCGCGGCGTTTTCTGGGGCGAGGCTGCGATCCGCGATCCGGAGGGCCACAAGGCCAACATGGCGCAGATCCTCGCCTGGGTCAGCGAGGGCAAGCTGAAGCCGCATATCCATGGTGTCTATCCGCTGGAGGACATTGCCAAGCCGCTGGAAGACCTCGCCGCCCGCAAGGTGAAGGGCAAGGCGATTCTGGTGCCTTAAGCGATTGGATTTCGCCACACAAATCTGCCCATCACCGCTACGTTCCCTCGCCCCTAGGGGAGAGGGGTAGGGCGAGGGGATTTCCGGTCCCATTTCGCCCTCTGTCGGCTTTCAATCGACCGCAAACTCCGCAACCACAGGGGCGTGATCGGAGGGTTTTTCCCAGCCACGGGCATCCCGCAGAACGCTGGCCGAGGTGACGGCACCTGCCAACGGCTGCGACACCCAGACGTGATCCAGACGGCGGCCCTTGTCGGCCTTTGACCAGTCCTTGGCGCGGTAGCTCCACCACGTATAGAGCTTCTCCTCCATCGGTGTGAACTGGCGCATGGCGTCGATCCAGTTTCCGGCTTTGCGGACCTTTTCAAACAATCCGGTCTCAACCGGGGTATGCGAGACCACCTTCAAAAGCTGCTTGTGCGACCAGACATCCTGTTCGTAAGGGGCGACATTCAGATCGCCGACAACAACGGCGGGCTTGCCGCTCTCAGAACCCGACAATTGCTCCTGCATCTCCGCGAAGAAATCGAGCTTGTGGGCGAATTTCGGATTGATGTCCCGATCCGGTTCATCGCCGCCTGCCGGAACGTAGAAATTATGCAAACGCAGCGATCCGCCATTGAAGGGCAGATCGGCTGCGACGTGACGGCTGTCGCCAACATCGCAATAGTCCCGCTTTTCGATATTCTCCAGCGGGCGTTTCGAGAGCGTTGCGACGCCGTGATAGCCCTTCTGGCCGTGGATCGCCATGTGCGGATACCCGGCCTTGCGGAAGGCACCTTCGGGAAAATTCGCGTCCGGGCACTTGGTTTCCTGAAGGCAGATGACGTCCGGCGCGATCTCGTCGATCAGCTTCTCGACAATCGGCATGCGCAAGCGCACGGAATTGATGTTCCAGGTAACGAGTTTCAGCCGGTCGGTCATGGAAGCCCTATGAGAATGCGGATGGACGTCCGCAAAGTCATAAGGGTTTGCGTGTCTGGCGCAATCGGATTGACGGGTTTTCGGCTTTTTTCCGCCTGCCGCCGCGCCATATGTACTTTCCATTAGGAATTTCGGTGCATTTTGGCGCAAACGCTTTACTGCGTGCTAACCAAGGCGAATTGCTGTGCTCGAACTCATCAAGCCGATCTGTACTCTCTTGGGGTTCTTTCTCATGAGTGCCTGCTCAACATTCGACTTTCCCGACCCGGAGCCGAGGGACTATCCGGTCCACGGGATCGACATCTCCAGATGGCAGGGCGACATTGATTGGCATCAGGTCAAGCGCGCCGGTACAGCCTTTGCCTGGATCAAGGCGACGGAAGGCGGCGACCACATGGATCCGCTATTCGCGCAGAACTGGCGAAACGCCGCCGCCGCGGGCGTCAATCGCGGTGCTTATCATTTCTACTTCATGTGCCGTCCGGTCGAGGATCAGATCGCCTGGGTCAAACAGGTGGTTCCTGTCGATCCAAACGCGCTGCCGCTGGCGCTCGACATGGAGTGGAACGCGCATTCGAAAACCTGTCAGGAACGCCCGGACCGGCCGCAGATCCTCCGGGACATGAAGCTGTTTCTGGATGAGATGGAGCGGCACTACGGCAAGCGGCCGGTGATCTATGTTTCGGTCGACTTCCACCGTGACCGGCTGGTTGGCGCGTTCCGGAACGAGGAATTCTGGGTACGCTCTGTCGCCGCGTTCCCCGACAGGGTCTATGAGCAGCGCAGCGACTGGGTCTTCTGGCAATATACTGCGGAAGGCCGGGTGCCGGGCATTCGCGGCGACGTCGACCGCAACGCTTTTGTTGGCAGCCGGAAGGAATTCAATGCCTGGCTGCGAGGCGAGCGGACACGCTAACACCAACCCCAGTTGATTAGAACCTGTCTAAACAACTGGGGCTGGTATAAAGCCGGTTCGTCCTTCACGTCTGTTTGAACGGCCAAAGGGCGCTGTCACCGGCTCGTGACTCGCACTTTATGACTTCATCTCCTAAAAGTATTATCGACAATTAGGGGTCTTCAAATCCATGGCGTATGTACTTCGCCGGCGGATACTTTCCGCCGGGCCGGTTGTTGCCGGTGTTCTTTCTGTTTTCCTGACACTTGGCGCTGCTGATGCTCAGCCACAGAAAGTAGTGGAGTTGTTCACCAGCCAGGGATGCTCGTCCTGTCCTCCGGCAGATGTACTCGCGGAGAAGATGGTCGAAGAGGACAAGGATGTCCTGACCCTGCTGATGCCGGTCGACTACTGGGACTATCTCGGTTGGAAGGACACACTCGCCAGCCCGCTGCATTCAGCCCGTCAACGCGCCTATGCCGCCCGTCGCGGTGACCGGTCGGTCTATACACCCCAAATGGTGATCAACGGCAACGAGCATGTCGTCGGCAGCGTCGAACCGCGTGTGCGGGCAGCGCTTTCCAGGGCGAACGCATTCACCGCCGATGCCAAACTCAACCTGTCCGATATGGCGGTCGAAGTTTCGGTAGACGGTACTTTGCCGAGAAACGCGAAAATGGCGACGGTCTACTTCCTGCGCATCCGCGAACCCGAGACCGTGCAGGTCGGCCGCGGTGAAAATGCCGGACGGTCAATCACCTATGTCAACGTCGTCGATGACCTGCAGCCGATCGGCATGTGGTCGGGCGGTTCCGAAAGCTTCCGCATGCCCAAGTCCAAACTGATCCCCGAAGGCAGCGCCCGTTGCGCGGTGCTGATACAGCTCGAAGGCGCGGACGGGCCTGGCCAGATCATCGGAGCTGCGGTGATGGGGTGGAATTCCGACACTTAATACCAACCGGCAGAAATAAAGACGTTTCTGATGGAGCGAAGATCTGTTCCTGGCAAGGCGGTGTGCGCAGCGCGGCCAGGGATTGATTTCCGCCCACCGGAGGCAGGCTTTTCCTGATCTTCGGACCGCGTCGCGCTTCTTGGACGATGCCCCGCATCGCCCGGCAAAGCGCTCCTGACCGGAGATCAGGAAAAGCCGGTCATACAGGTCTTAATTTCTGCCGGTTGGTATTTGTATAAGCGCACCCTTTGTATCACTGCGAAAAACTGATAGGCCTTGCCGCGCTCATCGGCCCGTTCCGGAGGCGATGAGTCGAATTGGCGGGGAACGGGGTGGATACTGGTCCAAGGCTGAAAATCGCCATTGCCAGCATCGGCATTGGCCTGAGCGTGCTCATATTGAAGTTCGCAGCCTATTGGCTGACGGGCTCGATCGCCCTTTACTCCGACGCGCTTGAAACGATCATCAACGTTGCCGCCTCCTCGGCCACCCTGGCGGCGGTGTGGTTCGCGGCCAAACCGGCTGACAACAACCACCCCTATGGCCATGACAAGGCAGAGTATTTTTCTGCTGTCTTTGTTGGTGTGATGATCGTTCTGGCCGCGATTTCGATCTTTTATGAAGCAGTTCAGGGTTTTCTGGACAACCGGCCAATTGTGTTTTCGCCGATCGGGATTACCATGAACCTTGCCGCTGCGGTGTTGAACGGCGGCTGGGCCATGCTGTTGATCCGGTTTGGCGCCCGGGAGAGATCTCCGGCCCTTGCTGCCGATGGCAAACATCTGATGACCGATGTTCTCACATCAGCCGGCGTCCTGGCTGGCGTCGGTCTTGTCTACCTGACCGGATGGTCGATCCTCGATCCGCTGCTTGCGGCCCTGGTCGGCATTATGATCCTGGGGAGCGGCTGGACCATCATGAAAACCTCGGTCAGCGGCCTGATGGATGAAGCCGCCTCCGCGGAAGTTCTTCAGCAGATCCGCCTGCTGATTGCCGAACATGGCGAAGGCGCGCTGGAAGCGCATGACCTGCGCACGCGGACAGCGGGCCGGTCAACCTTCATCGATTTTCATCTGGTCGTGCCCGGTTCCATGAAGGTGGAGACCGCCCACGAGATATGCGACCGGATCGAGGAGGCCATTTCCGGCCGCCTCAAAGGTGCCCACATCACCATTCATGTGGAGCCGGAGCACAAGGCGAAGCATTCCGGCATCGTTGTTCTCTAGGGCCTGTGGGGAATTAGGTTTCGGTCGCGGCGCGAGACGCTTTTGGCCGCGGATCAGGAAGAGAGACTGCCATGGAGTAACCTCCATAAGGGCTCTCTGACGCCATCCGGGGCCAAAAGCGCCGCGTCCCGCAAGGGATATGATGAAAATCGCCCGGCTCCACGGCGCAAAGTCTTGAAAAGGAATGGCCTTTCCAGCGACATTGCTTCTCGATCCGAACGATTTTCATCGATACCGCGATCCAAATCCTAAATCCCCACAGGCCCTAGGCTCTGTGGGGAAACCTGAACCACGCCCAATCAACCGGGAAACCTGTCCATGCCACCGCGGCGTTTGAAATCCGCCCGGATCGCAGATCACCTGATCCTGATCACGGGTGCCTTGTTCATGATCCTGCCCGCCTACGCGTTGTTTTCGCTCACCACCCATGCCCCGGGCGCCGTAAAGGGCGTTCCGCTTCTGCCCGGCACGGCGGCTCTCGGCAACTACCAGCGGCTGTTTTCCGAAAGGCTCGGGTTCGGCGGCGACATAACCGCGCTCGGCATGGTCTGGAACTCGTTTGTCCTTGCGGCCGGTTTTGCCCTTGCCAAGGTCGTTCTGTCGCTGCTGGCCGCCTATGCGCTGGTCTACTTTCGGGTCCGGTTCGCAACGGCGATCTTTGCGCTGCTCATTCTGACTTTGATGCTGCCGCTGGAATCCCGGTTTTTGGCAACATTCGATGTCGTCGCAAGCCTCGGGCTGGTGAACACCCAGGCCGGTCTGATCCTGCCGCTGGCGGCAAGCGGGATCGGAACCTTTTTCTTCCGGCAGTTTCTGCTGACGGTTCCCGAGGCCCTGCTGGAATCCGCGCGGCTCGATGGTGCCGGGCCGTTCCGCTTCCTGAAAGACATCCTCGTGCCGCTGTCGTTCCCGGTCGCGGGCGCGCTGTTTCTTGTCATATTCGTGAATGGCTGGAATCAGTATCTTTGGCCTGTGATGGTCACCACCGACGAAGCCGCCTACACAGTCGTCCGCGGCTTGCAGTTCTTCGGGTTGTGGAGCCAGCACGGAGCCATGCTGGCAATCGTTGCCATGCTGCCCCCGGCGCTGCTGGTCGTGCTTTTTCAGCGGCAGGTGATCAAGGGGCTGTTTGACGGCAATCACTGAAAGGAACCGGAATGAAATTTGAAGCAATCCTGTTTGACTGCGATGGCGTTCTGGTCGATTCGGAAAAAATCTATGTTGCTGTTGAGCAGGAACTGCTCTCCGGACTCGGGCTGAGCTACTCACACGAAGAATACCAGCAGCGCTTTCAGGGCCTGTCAGGCAAAGATTATCTGAAGACCGTCGGCGAAGATCACGCATCCCGCGGCCTCGGACCGCTTCCCGATGCGTTTGCCGAAGATCTTGTGCGGACCACCACGGAGAGAATCGATCAGGAACTGGAAGAAATCTCCGGCATCAAGCCGTTGCTGGAAGCTCATCAGGGCCTGCGGGCGGTCGCTTCGTCCAGCGGTGTGGACCGGCTTTCAGCCAAGCTGCGGATAACCGGTCTTGCCGGCTATTTCGGGTCGCATGTCTATTCCAGCGAACTGGTTGAAAACGGTAAACCGGCGCCGGACCTGTTCCTGTTCGCCGCCGGGCGGCTTGGTGCGGCGCCTGAAACCTGTGTGGTGATCGAAGACAGCGCCAATGGCGTGAAGGCCGGTCTTGCCGCCGGAATGACCGTGATCGGGTTTACCGGCGGCGGTCATAGTGACCCGGCCCATACCGGTCGTCTCGAAGAAGCCGGCGCACACAAGGTGGTCGCCTCCCATGACGAACTGGCCGCCGTGATCCTTTCATAAACCTCAACGCGACAAAAAAGAGCCCGGGGTTTCCCCCGGGCTTCCAAGTTCGCGGTCTGAGCCAAAAGACCGCTTGGGAGATTGTTGTCCGGCGCGGCTTAGACGCGCTGGGAACCGGTGCCGAATTCCGGATAGGCTTCGACGCCGACTTCGACCTTGTCGAGGCCAAGCGCTTCTTCTTCCGGGGAGACCCGCACACCCATGACCATCTTCAGGACGTACCAGATGATGCCGCTGGCGATGAAGGTGAAGGCGCCGTAGGCCACGATGCCGACGATCTGGGTGCCGTAGCTGGCATCGCCGTTGGACAGCGGCACGATGAGGGTGCCCCAGATACCGGCGAACAGGTGAACCGGGATCGCGCCGACAACATCGTCGATTTTCAGCTTGTCGAGCAGCGGAACGGTGAACACCACGATGGCACCGCCAACGCCGCCAATGAAGACAGCATGCCACATGGTCGGAGCCAGCGGCTCGGCCGTGATGGAGACAAGACCTGCCAGGGCGCCGTTCAGGGCCATGGTGACGTCGACCTTCTTGTAGAGAATCTGGGTCAGGATCACGGCGACGACCACACCGGCACCGGCTGCGGTGTTGGTGTTGGCAAAGATGCGCGAGACGTCGGTCACATCGCCGATAGTGCCCATTGCGAGCTGCGATGCACCGTTAAAGCCGAACCAGCCGAGCCACAGGATGAACGTTCCGAGCGTAGCAAGCGGCATGGAGGAGCCCGGAAGCGGATGAACCGAACCGCCCTCGTATTTGCCTGCGCGTGCGCCGATGATCAGGGCACCGGCAAGCGCCGCCCAGCCGCCGACCGAGTGAACGATCGTGGAACCGGCGAAGTCGGAGAAGCCCATTTCGGACAGCCAGCCGCCGCCCCACTGCCAGGAACCGGTGATCGGGTAGAGAATACCGGTCAGGATGGCGGTGAAGATCAGGAACGGCCACAGCTTGGTGCGCTCGGCGATCGTACCGGAGACAATCGACGCGGTTGCCGCAACGAACACCATCTGGAAGAACCAGTCGGAGGCCGTGGAATAGCCCGTGTCGAGCGCGTCGCCGCCGACCGCATCGAACGAATACGGGCCGAACGTGCCCATGAAGCCGCCCATTTCGGAAACGCCGGAATACATCAGGTTGTAACCGGTGATCCAGAACATCAGGCCCGCAATGGAGTAGAGCGAGATGTTCTTCAGGCACTGCATGGAGACGTTCTTGCCGCGCACGAGACCTGCCTCGAGCATGGCAAAACCGGCCGCCATGAACATGACCAGGAAGCCGCCGATCAGGAACAGGAGCGTGTTGAAGATATACTGGGTTTCTGCGGAAACCGCCGGTGCGGCTTCGCCGTCCTGCGCAAGGACCGGCAGGGTCATCAGGCCGAGAAGGGCCAGTGACGTCGCGCCTTTTGCGACTAGTTTGTTCATGATGCTATCCCTTAAACTTAAGATCACAGTGCTTCGGCGTCGGTTTCGCCGGTACGGATGCGGACCACCTGGTCGATGGAGTGAACGAAGATCTTGCCATCGCCGATCTGACCGGTCTTGGCCGCGCCGGAGATGACCTCGATGACCTTGTCCACGGCATCACCGGCCACAGCGACTTCGATCTTCAGCTTCGGCAGGAAGCTGACTGCATATTCGGTTCCACGGTAGATTTCCGTATGCCCCTTCTGACGGCCGTAGCCTTTGACTTCGGTGACTGTCAGCCCCTGAATGCCGATGCCGGTGAGGGCATCGCGCACTTCGTCGAGCTTGAACGGCTTGATGATCGCCATCACGATTTTCATTGCTCGGTCCATTCCCCTTCACGTTTGCTTCCCCGGAGTGAGGAAGCTCGGTCTACCGCCCCGCCGGCCTTGCCGGTCCATGCCCCTCTGGAAGGCATTCAGTCGATTTGCGGGCGCGTTTCACGCCCCCGGTCGGGCCGGTGTCGGTGTCCTGATAATCAAGGACCGTGCCAGTTTGAAATTGCCGTTGGGAAAATCGCGGATTTCCGCCGCTTACCAAGCGTTAATCTTTGTGCCGGTGTCCTCCTTGCGCGATGTGCAATCCGACTCTACGGCAGATTTAGTGCCTAAATTTTGAGCTCGCGCAGCCAAATGAGCAAATTTCTTGAGCAAATCGATTCAAAAACAGACCCGAGATTAAAAAACGGGCAGGCAGCCCGGATCCTTTCGAGAAGCCGCGGATTTGTCGGCACGGCACGCCCGCAATCGCCCCCTCTCCCAGGGGGAGAGGGTTGGGGTGAGGGGGTCGAACCGACCGGAACGCCTACCCCCTCATCCGGTCCTGCGGACCACCTTCTCCCTGAGGGAGAAGGACCTGCGTTCCGTTCCGCTCCGGTTTCAGTCTTCCGGATCGTCGAAACCGCGTTTGAGGAATTCCTCGAAACTCTTTGGCTGGAGGCGGTCGGTGTAGGCGGTCAGGAATTCGTCGACGTGCAGGTGGAACAGGCTGGTGCGCTTGAGTTCCAGCAACGTCCGCTCGGAAAGCGCCTTGGCACCTGCCTTTTCGGCCAGCCTGTCGTATTTCTCCTGCATCAATCCCCCCGTCATTCCGGACCGCGTGGCGCTTTACGCCATCGCGAGATCCGGAAACCAGCGCAACAGCGCGAGCGGACGCGAGCTCAACTCTTCTTTTCCGCCGCCACCGGATAGAAAGCAGCCACGCCCAAGGGCGCGACATATATCTGGATACCGGATTTCGCGATGGCGCTGCATCATCCTCCGAAGCTTCGCTTCGCTGCGCACCTCGGGATAAGGTCGAAGCAGAAGGGGCAATGTCTTAACTGGCGCTTGCCGCGGTGGCTCTCCGAAGAGCAATCGCGAGGGCTCTCCGGTCCCGGCTCAAGGCCGGGACGGCGGCTGTTTGGCAGGTAAGTCACCTTCCCGCCGACGTCATCCCATTGCTCGACAATGGGATCCATGCCGCTGCCGCTGCCGACCGCGCCGCCTTTGCATGTGGTCCGGTCAGGCCGAAAACCCGCCATCCGCCAGAAAGGCTTTTTCCGCGTCCGTCGAGGCCCGCCCGAGCACGTCATTGCGGTGGGGGAAGCGGCCGAAGCGGCGGATGACGTCGAGGTGGATATAGGCATAGAGCGACAGCTGCTCCTTGCCGAGTTTGCGCGTCAGGTCAACGCAGCGCTCCTGAAGGGCGATGTCCTCGGCGTGTTCAAACGGCAGATAGAAGAACACCCGGACATCCTTCGGAAAGGCGCGGTCATGGCCTCTCGTCACCGCCAGATCGGCGATTTCGACGGCCTTTGCGTCCGAGGCAAAAGCGTCTGGCGTGCCGCGATAGATATTGCGCGGCATCTGGTCGAGCAGCAGGATCAGCGCCAGCGCGCCTGCCGCCGTTTCCGCCCAGCCGTCCAGCGCACCGTCCCTGGCGGCCTCAACGGCACTCAGAAACCGGTCGCGGCATTCCGTGTCGAACGCCTCGCCGCCGGCGAACCATTTTTCCGGCCCCGCCTGCCACCAGAAATCCAGAATATCGAGTGGACTTGTGTCATTGCCGCTCATATGTGATCTCCATTCCTCATGCGGCAATTCTATAGCAGACTAGGACGGAGCGCGCAGTCACGGTGAGCAGCTCAGAAACACTCGATCTCAAGGGCCTGAAATGCCCCCTGCCGGTCCTGAAGACCCGGAAAGCCGTCGGCAGGCTGGAAAGCGGCACGCGCCTCACCGTGCTGACCACCGATCCGATGGCCGCACTCGACATTCCCCATTTCTGCCAGGAGGACGGCCACACGCTGGTCGAAACCGTGGAGACGGACACCGGCCACCGGTTCGTGCTGGAAAAGGGGTAAAGGCTCCATCAGCAGCAACTAAATTCCGATAACGGCTTGTTGCCGGGCCGATCCGCCATCCGGGGAATCTGCAGCCTCACAACACACCCGGCCTCCTCCTGAGGAACAGCCTTTAGGCTGTGTCTCGAAGGATCGGCTGTGAACTCCGGGCCGCTTGCCCATCCTTCGAGGCTTCGCTTCGCTGCGCACCTCAGGATGAGGTCGAAAGGGGGGAGGGGTTGAGTATCCCCTATCGAGGTCTCCAGAACCGCCGGACCGTGGTCACATCGCCCTGCTCATTGGCAAATAAAAAAACGCCCAGGCTTATGACCGGCAGTCGAAAACCCGGTCCATCTCCGCGGCCAGGGTCAGATCAAGCTGGCTGAGGCCGTTGACCGAATGGGTCGCGAGCGTGACGTCCACCGTGCGGTAGACATTGCTCCACTCCGGATGGTGATCCATCTTCTCCGCGATCAACGCCACCTCGGTCATGAAGGCGAAGGCCTGGCGGAAATCCTTGAAACGGAACGACCGGCAGATGGCATCGCGCCCTTCGACGAGATGCCAGTTGCCAAGCACCTGCAGACCCTCGGCCCGGTCTTCCGGCTTCAGTCTTTCCACCATCAACGCTCCCCCGGGGCTATTCCCGCAAAAGTCCGATTTCCCTGCCGGCGGACCGGCCGGGCGGCTTTGTCAGGACTTGTCGCTCAGCTGGTTGATCTTCTTTTCCATTTCGGCAAGCTGACGCTTCATGGCGTCGAGGTCGGAACCCGTGGACCCGCCGTTGCCGCTATCGGTGGCGGCCTGTTCGCCCGATCCGCTGTCGCCGGCCGGAAACGGCATGAACATCTTCATCGCCCGCTCGAAGATCTCGGTATTGCGTTTCACCTGATCCTCGATGGCATCAAACGCGGTCGCGCCGAACGCCTCACTCATTTGTGTCCTGAGCTTTTCCTGCTCCTTGGCGAGCGAAGTGATCGAATATTCCAGATAGCTCGGAACAAGGCCCTGCATGCTGTCGCCGTAGAACCGGATCAATTGCCTCAGGAAGGTGACCGGCAGCAGGTTCTGCCCCTTGCCTTCCTGCTCGAAGATGATCTGGGTCAGGACAGACCGGGTGATGTCTTCGCCAGATTTCGCGTCGAAGACAACGAAATCGTCCTCCGCCTTGACCATCACAGCCAAGTCTTCAAGGGTCACATATGTACTGGTTCCGGTATTATACAATCGGCGATTGGCGTATTTCTTGATGATGATCGGATCGTCGCTTTTTGCCATTCGTTGACCCTGCCCTTTCAACTCGCTATCCGGTAGCCGTTTTTTGAAAGCATTCCGCGGACTTGTCGCGTTCTCCCGAATTCAGACTAAGCTATTCGCATCCGCAATTGCCAGCTTTTTGTAAGCCCTGGCAGATCAACACGCCGCAAGGCGCCGAATACAGCCCTCCATAAGGGTGAACCCGGTTGACACCAGTCGGTGTGCGGTTTCTAGTCGCGGTTAACGCGGCGGTGTTCCGGTTGTATGTCTTCACCGTCCAAGAGCGGGCAGGTTGCCCGAAACAAGCGGAGATAGAGTCATGAGCGCTTCGACCGATGTTGTAATTGTCAGTGCAATCCGTACAGCCGTCGGGTCCTTCAGCGGATCTTTCGCCACAACACCTGCTCACGTCCTGGGCGCCCATGTCATCAAGGCCGCTCTGGAACAGGTCGGCGTCGATGGCGCGGATGTCGATGAAGTGGTGTTCGGTCAGGTGCTGACTGCCGGCCAGGGCCAGAACCCGGCCCGCCAGGCGGCCATTGGCGCCGGCATCCCGGAAGGCTCGACCGCCTGGACGCTCAACCAGGTCTGTGGCTCCGGTCTCAGAACAGTTGCCATTGCTGCCCAGCAGATCCAGGCCGGCGATGCGTCCATCCTGGTTGCGGGCGGTCAGGAGAACATGACCATGTCGCCGCACTGCGCCCCGATGCGCGCCGGTTACAAGATGGGCGACTACAAGATGATCGATACCATGATCAAGGATGGTCTCTGGGACGCGTTCAACGGTTACCACATGGGCCAGACCGCCGAGAATGTCGCCGAGAAATGGCAGATCACCCGCGAACAGCAGGACGCGTTCGCCGTCGCGTCACAGAACAAGGCGGAAGCGGCCCAGAAGGCCGGCAAGTTCAAGGACGAAATCACGCCGTTCACCGTCAAGGGCCGCAAGGGCGACACGATTGTCGAGGACGACGAATACATCCGCCATGGTGCAACCCTTGACAGCGTCGCCAAACTGCGCCCGGCCTTCACCAAGGAAGGCTCGGTGACCGCGGCGAACGCCTCCGGCATCAATGACGGCGCTGCCGCGCTGGTTGTCATGAGCGCTGCGGAAGCCGAAAAGCGCGGCCTTACCCCGCTGGCACGTATCGCATCGTCGGCAACCGTCGGCGTCGACCCGGCCATCATGGGGTCCGGCCCGATCCCGGCATCCCGCAAGGCACTGGAGAAAGCCGGATGGTCTGCAGAGGATCTGGACCTCGTTGAAGCCAACGAAGCATTTGCCGCCCAGGCCTGTGCCGTCAACAAGGACATGGGCTGGAACCCTGAGGTTGTGAACGTCAACGGCGGTGCCATTGCCATCGGCCACCCGATTGGGGCGTCCGGCGCACGTATCCTGACCACGCTGCTTCACGAAATGGGCCGCCGCGACGCCAAGAAGGGCCTCGCCACATTGTGCATCGGCGGCGGCATGGGCGTTGCCATGTGCCTGGAGCGCTGAACAAGCCCTGATCATGCACCTTGCATGGCCGGCCGGTCCGGCCATGCTCCCTAAAGAGGGGTTCCAACTGGTCGCGAAGTCGTAGAAACAAAAACCGGTTCAATAAGTGGAGGATGGAATGAGCAAAGTCGCGTTGGTCACCGGAGGCACAAGGGGCATTGGAGAGGCGATTTCCAAAGGGCTGAAAGACGCTGGCTACACCGTGGCGGCGACTTATGCCGGCAACACGGAAAAAGCCGAAGCCTTCAAGGCGGCAACCGGCGTGAGCGTATTCAAATGGGACGTTGCCGATCCGGATGCCTGCGCCGCCGGCATCGCACAGGTTGAAAGCGAACTGGGCCCGGTGGATGTGCTGGTCAATAATGCCGGCATCACACGCGACGGCATGTTCCACAAGATGACCTTCGACCAGTGGCGCGCGGTTCTGTCGACCAACCTCGATTCCATGTTCACCATGACCCAGCCGGTGATCAACGGCATGCGCAGCCGCGGTTCCGGGCGGATCATCAACATCTCCTCGATCAACGGCCAGAAGGGCCAGATGGGCCAGGCGAACTATTCCGCCGCCAAGGCCGGTGTGATCGGCTTTACCAAGGCGCTGGCACAGGAAAACGCCTTCAAGGGCATCACCGTCAATTGCGTTTGCCCGGGCTACATCAACACCGACATGGTCGCCGCCATGCCCGAGAAGGTGCTGGAATCGATCGTCTCCGGCATTCCGGTCGGCCGTCTCGGCCATCCGGAGGAAATCGCACAGACAGTCGTCTATCTGGCATCCGATGCGGCCGCATTCATGACCGGCGCCGTGATGACCATCAATGGCGGCCAGTATATCGCCAACGGCTGACCAGCTGTACACAGGCCCATCTTCGGGAAGGCGCTCTACGGCGCCTTTTCTTTTGCTCGCGTGCCAGCGGCCTTGACCTTTCCGCCCTGCCCGCCCTATCTCCGATAAACCTCTTATCGAAGACAGGAAGCAAACGGCTAATGGAACTAGAACGCGCGCCGAATGACCCGACCCGCAAGGAACTGTCGCCGCTGTTGAAGATGGCGCTGGAACTTGGGCCGCTCGGGATCTTCTTTCTGTTCAATGCGCGCGGCGAGCAGATCGCACAGAGCTTTCCGATGCTTCAGGTGCTCGGCGAGCCGATTTTCATTGCGACCGCCGCCTTCATGGTCGCGATCTCGATCTCGCTGACCGTATCCCTGTGGCTTACCCGCCGCCTGCCGATCATGCCGCTGGTTTCCGGCGTCGTGGTGCTGGTTTTCGGCGCGCTGACGCTGTGGCTGCATGACGAACTGTTCATCAAGCTGAAGCCGACGATCGTCAACTGCCTGTTCGGCTCCGTTCTGCTTGGCGGCCTGTTGTTCGGAAAGTCGCTGCTGGGATATGTGTTCGACAGCGCCTTCAAACTGACCGACGAAGGCTGGCGCAAGCTGACATTCCGCTGGGGGATGTTCTTTTTCGTCCTTGCGCTTGTCAACGAGATTGTCTGGCGGAATTTTTCGACCGACTTCTGGGTCAGTTTCAAAGTGTTTGGGGTTATGCCGCTCACCCTCGCCTTCACCCTCTCGCAACTGCCATTGATCCAGAAACACGCGATTACGGACACCGAGTAATCGCGCTGCCTTCAGACTGGCAAACACACGCGAGGCCGGCCCATTGATGCTCAAAAGCCTTCTCGGCCATGTCAGATATTTGTTTCTTTGCCTGACCCTTCTGTTTCAGCGGGGGTCCGGACCGGTGGTATTGGGCTTTCTCGTAAACAAACGGGAAGCGCTGTTTCTACCCACCGTGCGCAAGGGCGCAAAGATTGTGCGGGTCAATTTCTTGCGCGGCGCACCGGGCCCTGATGGGACGCAGGCCAAGGCAAAGCTCCGGTTCCTCCTGAAGCTGCTGCCTGATGATGTGACCATCGTTGTCTGGGGATACCGGGATCGGATCAATCTGGGATTTCATGTCGAAGAGTTGATCAGCGACGTGATCCGAATTGAGGCGGGGCTGGTGCCGGGCAAGCCAGACGGCCGCAACATGACTGCGTTTTTGCGCAGTCGAAAGGGCATCTATTTTGATGGCCGCTCGGCATCAGAGCTTGAAGAGCAATTAAATGGGCTCACGTCTGCGGACACGACTGCACCACGCGAAAATCTCATCGAGTCATTGGTCAAAACCGGCGTCACCAAGTTCAAAGCGGAACGCAGTGAGTTCAAATTCGCCGACAATCCGGTGCTGATTGTTGGTCAGGTGCGCGGTGATCAGGCTTTGACCTATACGGACACCGCCTGTGAAACCAACACCGACCTCGCCCGTCTTGTGCTAGGCGGGGGGACCTTCAACAGCAGTCACAGCTTCTATTACAAGGCGCATCCGAAAAACAAACAGAACGAGGCCGAGATCCGTTCTCTCCGAGAAAGCTATCCACAGCTTACCATCTTGCCGGCGTCTCTAAGCATAATTGATCTTCTGGATCAAAAGCCGACTGTGGCAACTATTACTTCTGGTGTTGGTTTGGAGGCGGCCCTGCGCGGTTGCCAAGTGCATTGTTATGGGGTGTCGTTCTATTCCAACTGGGGCTTTACCGTTGATCACGTACCCTGTGCGCGGCGGACGGCCCGGTTGCGGGCGGTCGATGTCGCCGCCGCGATCATGATCGACCAAACAACCTATGTGGATCCGGCAACAGGTGCCGAGATCCACATGCGAGACGTTTACGGCACGGCTTGAGCGAGGCAGGGCGGCACCCTCTTGATCGACGCTACGGCTCAATCAATCGATATCAGTTCATGTCACTCGGATGACCGAAGGCGACGTCCCGCCGGGCGCCGGTAATCGAGATCGAGAAGCCGGCGACCACATCGAACAGCGCAATCATCGTCAGGACGAAGAAAACGGAGGTTGCCGCCTGCGGCAGCACGAGAAACTCGACGATAAACGCCACCAACACAAGAACGGACAGCATGTGGTCGAACAGCGTCGCGGTTCCGATCCGTGTTGCCTTGAGCACCTCGATGAACAGGAAGAACAGCGCTACTGCGATCAGAAGATCGCCCGCCAACAGCTGGAAACTGGCACCCGACACCATCTGAAAGCCAAAAACCGGGCTGGTCCAGAAACCGGGGTTTCCGGCAGCAATCGAAAACGCGATGCCGTTATAGATCAGGAAACTGATGAGAGTAAAAGGCAGGGCGGAAAGCATGCGCATAACATTCGCTCCACAAACTGGATGCCGGACGTACCGGCGTATCGTCCTGCGCACATTTTCCGATCCTTGAGACTATTGCAAGGCCAATCCCGGTCATGAGAGCCTTTCATGCAGGCACGAAAAAGGCCGGCTCGCCAAGCAAACCGGCCATTAATCGCTTCACCAAAAGCGTAAAACGCTCAGGCTTCGTCCTTCGTCGCCAGAATCTGGCGGCCCCGGTACATGCCGGTTTTCAGGTCAATATGGTGCGGGCGGCGGTTTTCGCCCGAATCCTTGTCCTCAACATAAGTCGGCTGCTTCAGGGCGTCCGCGGAACGGCGAAAACCGCGCTTCATGCGCGAAGTTTTTCTCTTCGGAACGGCCATTTCTTCTTCTCCGTGGTCCATAGTAGCGCGGCCCGGACCGGGAGAGCCCGGGGCGTGGCGGCACGCAGCGTGTTGGAATGCGCGGCGTTATACAGGCAACGCACCCAATTTGCCACCCCAGTTCGGAACTTTTTTCCGCGCCAGCGATTGCGCCGGTCTTCGCCGCCTCAATCAGACAAAACGCAACCGAAAATCGGACCGGCCGCCTTGACGCGTGCAACATTCGTGGCCGACAGCCTGCGGTGCCCGGAGGTGGGGTTCGCCGGATTGCGGGCAAGCGGATTGGGCAAGGCGGTGGCGAGCCGCGCTGCTTCGGTACGCGTCAAGTCCGATGCCGGTTTGCCGAACCACGCCTGTGCGGCGGCTTCGGCACCGAAGATCCCTTCCCCCCATTCGGCGATGTTCAGATAAATTTCCAGCACGCGCCGCTTGGTAAGGATCCCGTCCATCATCACGGCCAGCGGGATCTCCATTCCTTTGCGGACAAATGACCTGCCATGCCAGAGATAAAGGTTTTTGGCGGTCTGCATGGTGATCGTGCTGGCGCCGCGCGGCGATTCCCCTTCACTCAGCAGTTCGATTTGCTTTTGCAGTGCCTCCCATTCGACACCGTGATGGCGACAGTAATTCGCATCCTCCGAAGTGATCACCGCCTTGACGAGCCGGGGCGAAATCTCTCCGATTGGAACCCACTGGCGATCGACCCACAGAAACTGAACATACCGGGAAAGCATCAAGGTGCTGACCGGCGGCACGGCGGCATAGAGCACCGTCAACACCGGTGGCAGGAGAACGGCTAAAACGAGGAACAGCGCCGCATAGCGAAACAACCGCCTGCCTATTCTTGCGGCAAGGGGCCGTTCCGTCCGGGAACCGGTCTTTCCGCCGCCTCTTTTGTTGTTCGCTGAGCTTCTGAATAGGGCCATCTTCTGTCCCGCCGGGCGGATCTTTTCCGGTCCAGCCGTTTTATGGCGATCAACTGATCGCGGCTGGTATTACCGGAAAACGCTTACCCGATCCATAGCCGGACTTGACGCGCAATGGTTTTCGCGACAGGGAACGCCTGAGGCAGGTGACTTGACTTAAGAAAGCGCGCAGGGGATGGACTCGGACTTCAAATCGCATTTGCAAGAATGCGCGGCGCGGATTGATCTGCAACTCGATGCCCTGCTTACCGGCGAAGCCCTGCCGGGCGAGACCGTCCGCCCGCCAAGGCTTTTGGCCGCCATGCGCCATGCTGCCCTGGGCGGCGGCAAGCGTTTGCGTCCGGTTCTTGTGATGGAAACCGCCCGCCTGTTCGGCCGTGATGACCGGGGTGTGGTGATCACCGGCTGTGCACTGGAGTTCATTCACTGCTACTCGCTTGTTCATGACGATCTTCCGGCCATGGATGATGACGATCTGCGCCGGGGTCAGCCGACCGTTCACAAGGCTTTTGACGAGGCGGCCGCGATTCTCGCGGGGGATGCACTGCTGACACTTGCCTTCGACGTGCTTGCTGATGATGCGGTCCATGCGGATGCAGCCGTTCGCCTTCAACTCAGCCGGGACCTCGCCCGCGCCGCCGGGATCGGCGGAATGGCAGGCGGGCAGATGCTGGATCTTGAATCAGAGCACCAGGCGCGTTCGGACAGCCAGATCAGAACGCTTCAGGCCATGAAAACCGGCGCGCTGTTGAAGTATGCCTGCACAGCGGGCGCACTCCTTGCCGATGCACCGGAGGGGCACGTCGCGGACCTGGCACGCTTTGGCGAAATCATCGGGCTGGTGTTTCAACTTGCCGACGACCTCCTGGATGTCGAAGCAACGCCGGACAAGATGGGCAAGGCGACCGGCAAGGACGCAGAGGCAGGCAAGGCGACACTCGTTGCCCTGCATGGTGCGGACGCAGTCAAATCGGAAGTCGATCGCCTTCTTGGGGAAGCAAAAGACCTTCTGGCGGCATTCGGGTCCGAGAGTGCGAACCTTGCCGCAATTGCGTCCTACATCGCGCATCGCGATTACTGACCGGACCATGCTCCTTATTGTTCGTGCCGGGTAAGAACTCGTTAACCCATTACTCGGCAATGTCGGCGACGTGCATATTTGACCCAAGGTCAGCTCAACAGCCGGCAAACAGAATGACAATCAGCAATCTGACTGCCCAGCGCCCCAGCGCCGCATTCTCTTCGAATTCCAGGTTTGACGCCTCGCTTTCCAAAAGGCTGCAATCCGGAACGGCAGCAACGGCCAATCTCGATCTGACGGACACTCTCAGCCGTGAGCAAAAAGCTCAACTCGACGAGGATCGAGGTGTGGCAACCAGGCTGAAAGAGGCGTTGGAGCAAGGCGACGATGACCTCCGCATGGAGCGGATCAACCGGCTGAAGGAGAAAATCGCCGCGCTCAAGGAGCGTCTCAAGTTCGCGACGCCTGAACAGGCCGAGAAGCTGATCAAGGAGCTCAAGCAGATTTCTAAGGAGTTTGGTCAAGCCGCCAAATCACTCAATGGCGGCGGCACCGGGGTTGGAGTTCAGACTTCGATCACCAGCACCCAGGCCCTGACCACGACATCCGCTACCACTGCCTCCACCGCTGCGACCGTGAGCGCAGCAATTTCTGCTCCGGCTGAAACTGACCCTGTCCTGGCCAGCCCGGGAACTCGGGAAACTGCGAACCAGCCGTTGCACGACGCTCGTCCCAGCACGTCGGCAACGGACCAACCAGGCCCTGTTCAAGACGCTTTTGCCGCTTACTCCAATGCGGCAGCAGCCACGTTCCTAACCGAGAACAACGCATCGGAACGCGCCGGAGGCTACTCTTCCCTGTCTGTCCGGCAGGCGCATTCCGAATTGTTGCGAGAAATTCAGGACGAATTGAAATCGATTGCCGGCAGGATCGAGCGATTGGCAAAAAACGCCGATGAGAAGGACGAGAAAGACCTGGAAGAAGCCAAAGAGGAGCTTGAGAAGGCCGGTCGGGAACTCGACGCGTTTCAAGCTGCCTCTCAACACGCGATTGCAACCGGCACCGGTATTCCTGGCAATGATCAAACCACCGCAAATGCCGGAACAAGCACCTCTACGGGCCTTTCAATCCCGCTCGCGCAAGTGCCGGCCGTTAGTGTTTCCGCACCTGCACCTGGTATCCCCCGGGTCGATCTGACTCTTTGAGGAACCGAATATGGATATCAGTTCGCCGGGCCGCTCTTGCCCAGGCGGCCAAAGTCCGGTGCGTCCGTTTCCTGGCCGGCTTCGATGATCGACCGCCGGATGCCGCGTGTGCGGGTGAAAAGCTCAAACAGGCGGTCACCGTCGCCCCACCGGATGGCGCGTTGAAGCGCCGACAAGTCTTCTGAAAACCGCGCCAGCATTTCCAGGATTGCATCCTTGTTGTGCAAGCACACATCCCGCCACATGGTCGGATCGGAAGCCGCAAGGCGAGTGAAATCGCGAAAACCGGACGCAGAATACTTGATCACTTCCGATTTGGTCACCGCTTCAAGATCATCCGCCGTACCGACGATATTGTAGGCGATCAGATGCGGCAGGTGCGAGACGATGGCCAGCACCATATCGTGGTGTTTCGGGTCCATCGTATCGACATTGGAACCGCAGCCCTGCCAAAACGCGCGCAGCCGTTCAACCGCCGCCGGATCCACATCCGGTCCCGGCGTCAGGATGCACCAGCGGTCGTCGAACAGGGTCGCAAAACCGGCATCCGGACCGGAATGCTCCGTCCCGGCAACCGGATGGCCTGGAATAAAGTGAACGCCTTTGGGCAGATGCGGGCCGACCTGCTCCACCACCGAGGTTTTGGTAGACCCCACATCTGTCAGCACGGCACCTGTCTTGAGTGCTGGCGCGATCCACTTGGCGATAGCCTCGTTTGCTCCGACCGGAGCGCAGAGAATGACCAGATCAGCATTTTCTACCGCAATCGCCGCATCCAGCGAATAGTCATCGCCAAGGCCCAGCTCTTCCGCCCGGCGCAGGGTCTGCGCGGAGCGGGTTGATATTGCGATTTCCTTCACGAGGCCGCGCTGGCGGGCGGCGAGCGCAATGGAAGAGCCGATCAGGCCGATGCCAATCAGCGCAATGCGCTCGAAAATAGGTTCAGAACTCATGATCGCCGTTAGCTTGTTGTTTTTCCAAGAAACGCCGCCAGGTGCCCAACCACGGCCCGATTTGCCTCTTCGGTTCCGATGCTCATCCGAAGCGCGTTCGGAAAGCCGTAATTGCCAACCTGGCGCAGCACACAGCCGCGTTCCAGAAGATACTGGTCGGCCTCACCTGCGCGCTTGCCGTCTTCATCAGGGAAATGGACCAGAACGAAGTTTCCGACGCTCGGGGTCACCTTCAGGCCAAGTTTTTCCAGTTCCGCGGTCACCCAGGGGAGCCAGGTTTCATTGTGAACCACCGCGCGCTGGACAAATTCGGTATCCCTGACCGCCGCCGCACCGGCTGCGATCGCGACGCCCGAAAGGTTGAACGGACCCCGGATACGGTTCATCGCATCAATGATATGTGCCGGAGCGAAACCCCAGCCAATTCGCAGGTTGGCAAGGCCGTAAATCTTCGAGAATGTCCGGGTCATGATGACGTTTTCCGCCGTCGACGCCAGTTCCATACCGCTTTCATAATCGTTGCGGCGGACATATTCGGCATAGGCGGCGTCCAGCACCAGCAACACATGCGGAGGCAAGCCGGCATGCAGGCGCTTGACCTCGTCAAAAGGCTGATAGGTGCCGGTCGGATTGTTCGGATTGGCAATGAAGACGATTTTGGTCTTTTCGCTCACCCGTTCAAGGATGGCATCCACATCGGTGGTCAGATTGGTTTCCGGCGCGATGACCGGTGTCGCTCCTGCCGCCCGGATGGCAATCTCATAGACGAGAAAACCGTGTTCGCTGTAGATCGCCTCATCACCGGGCGCCAGATAAGCCGTCGCGATCATGCCGAGGATTTCGTCTGAACCGGCCCCGCAGATGATCCGCTCCGAATTCAACCCGTAGACTTCGCCGATTGCCTCACGCAGTTCGTTCGATGCGCCGTCCGGATAAAGCTCCAGATGCTTGACGACAGCTTCGATCGCCGGACCGACCTTGCCGCTGAAACCGAGCGGCGTTTCGTTCGACGACAGCTTGTGCAAGGTCTCGCCCATTGCCTTGGATTTGCCGGGCACATAGGCGGCAATGTCAAGTACCCCGGATTTTGGCTGGGGGCGCAGGCCCTTTTCTTCTGTCATGGAGAGATCTTCAACTATCGTCATTCTTGTTTTCCTTCGGCAGCCGGCACGAAATCGGAATCGAAATCCGCCTCGGCATCGCCGTCCAAGTCAATTGGCGCGCAGTATCCGCCAACGCGCCGCAGAACATCGGGCTCCGCACCTGCCGCATGGCAAGCGCTTACCACCGCGTCCGCAGTGAGATCGCCGGAAACGGCGAGCAATGCATCAACGCCTTGCGCCGAGCGGTTGAAGCTCAGCACTTCGATGCCCTGATCCATCAGCCGAACAGGCAGCCTGTCGGACCAGCGCGCGTCATAGGCTGCAATATCCAGAGCAGCGTCTGAAGCAGGAGGTCTCGAGATCACAAGGGCAGGCACATCCGACGGCCGGCCCTCCTGCATCAGGAACGGCAGGCGTGCAGATATCTGTGCGCCGTCGCCGCTCAATCCCCGCCACCAGGGCAGTTCGACGCGTTCGTTGAGGGCGACAACACCCAGATCATGAGCAGAGGCCGCCACCGCAGCCACCACATCCGCCGGATCGCCGGCGGTCAGCAGTTCGACAGAGAAACCGAAATAGAACCGTGCAAGGTCAAGAACGCCCACCACATCGTTGCTGGTGTCCAGATGAACCGAGTAGTCTGTCCCGCTCAGCGCACAGGCTGCGATCAAATCACGCCAGATGTGCTCCACTGTCGCCAGGGGAAGGTCACCTTCGTGCCGCTCGACCCGCTGGCGGATGACCTCGGCTTCCTGGGAAGGGCGAATGGCCGGGTCCTGCAATCCGGTTGTTTTCCGGGCAGTGAGAAGCTCTGAGGTAAGATGCGCACGTTCCATCAGAGCCATGTGAATCCGCGCATCGGCATCTTCGATACGCGACCGCAAGGTTTCCTCTGTCGTGCCGCTTTCGGGCGACTGGCTCATGACGGGCTCCGGCCTGATGGATTGAGTGTCAGCGGCGCATAGTCATAGAAGCGTGATCGCGCAAAGGCAAAAGAAAACGTTGACATTATGCGGTTTCGCCGCCTAGGTCACGGGCTCACTGACGGCCAGCCATGCGGGAAGGCGCAGGGCGCACGGCCACGAAACCCAGCAAGGGCACCGAATGTCCGCCGAGGAACCGATCCAACATACCGGCAGCCGGCCCGGCTCCAATGAAGCCGATACTCCGTCGAGCAAGGTTGTCCGCTTTTCCGCGGATGCGCCGCTTGAGCTCGATTCCGGCGCGCGTCTCGGTCCATGGCAGATCGCGTATGAGACCTACGGCGAGTTGAATGCGGATCGTACGAACGCGGTTCTTGTGTGCCATGCCCTGACAGGCGACCAATATGTGGCCTCGACCAATCCGGTGACCGGCAAGCCCGGCTGGTGGAACCTGATGGTCGGCCCTGGAAAGCCGATCGACACCGACCACTATTTCGTGATCTGTGCCAATGTGCTTGGCGGCTGCCTCGGAACCACCGGGCCGGCCAACGAAAACCCGGAAACCGGAGAGCCCTATGGTCTCGATTTGCCGGTTGTGACCATCCGCGACATGGTGCGGGCGCAGGAGCGGCTTGTTTCCCATTTGGGCATCGACACGCTCTTTGCGGTGATCGGCGGGTCGATGGGTGGCATGCAGGTGCTGCAATGGGCTGCGAGCTATCCGGACCGTGTCTTCGCTGCCATTCCGATTGCCACCGCCGCCCGGCATTCCTCGCAGAACATCGCCTTTCATGAAGTCGGCCGTCAGGCAGTCATGGCCGATCCGGACTGGCAGGGTGGCCGGTACTTCCAGAGGCAACACCGGCCGAGCAAAGGCCTCGCCGTGGCGCGCATGGCCGCGCACATCACCTATATGTCCGATGAATCGCTGCACCGGAAATTCGGCCGCAACCTGCAGGACCGGGACAATCTGACCTTCGGGTTCGATGCCGATTTTCAGATTGAAAGCTATCTGCGCCATCAGGGCATGCGTTTTGTCGACCGGTTCGATGCCAATTCCTATCTCTATGTGACGCGGGCCATGGACTATTTCGATCTGGCGAGCGAATTCGGCGGGTCTCTGGCGAACGCGTTTCAGGGCACGAAAACCCGGTTCTGCGTCATGTCTTTCACCTCCGACTGGCTGTTTCCGACGTCCGGCAACCGGGAGATCGTCAAGGCGCTAAACGCGGCGGCTGCAAATGTCTCCTTCGTTGAGATTGATGCCCCAATGGGCCACGATTCCTTCCTGCTGGATGTGCCGGAGATGTTCGCAACGATCCGCGGCTTCGTGACCGGCGCTGCGCGCGCGCGCAGCTTGCCCGTGCCCGGAGCACTCAAATCATGAACCTCGCTCCGACAAAAACCCCAGGCACCATACGTGGTGACCTGAAGGTGATTTCGTCCCTTGTTCCGGAAGGTGCCAGGGTGCTGGATATCGGCTGCGAAGACGGTGCGTTGCTGGATCTCCTTGCTCGGGAGCGCAATGTGGACGGGCGCGGCATCGAATTGTCGCAAGAAGGAGTAAACCGCTGCGTGGCGCGCGGCCTGTCTGCAATCCAGGGGGATGCCGACAAGGATCTTGAGGACTATCCGGACAAGGCGTTCGATGTGGTGATCCTCAGCCAGACGCTCCAGGCAACCCGCGAACCGCGCAAGGTGATCAGCGAGCTCTTGCGGATCGGCAAACAGAGCATCGTCTCGATCCCGAATTTCGCCCATTGGCGCAACCGGGTACAACTGCTGATCAAGGGCCGCATGCCGGTCACCAAGTACCTTCCGTATGAATGGTACGACACGCCAAACATTCACTTTTGTTCGCTAAGGGATTTCGTCTCCCTGTGCCATGACCTCGATGCCCGGGTCGACAAGGCCTATGCGCTGAGTGCCCAGGGCAACAAGATGGCGGTGAACGCCCCTTGGTGGGCCTGGAATGTCATCGCCGAACAAGCAGTGTTTGTGCTGAAGCGCTGACGTTCAAGCGGTCCAAAGTGGCTCGGATGACATCGCCCTGACCGGTTTCAGTCCTGTCGGTACACCTTCGGGAACGAAGACCGGACGCGGCAGTCGCACCCGGCTTCGCTTTCCATTGACCGGGACGCCCCGGTAGACAACCTTCTCCGCCTCAACAATCAGCACGCCGCCGAAAACCGGCCAGACCCTGCGCCCGATTTTTTCCCAGGTACCAGCGGCACGCAGTATGTAGCGGGCCCGGCTTGGCGGCATGAAAAGGGCTTCGCGGTCCTGGGTGACATCGAACTGGCAGGACTTCAGCAGTTCCTTCAACTGACCGCTCGAATAGGGCCGCCCGTAGCCGAACGGCGAAAGCTCCGACTGGGCCCAGAGCCCACGCCGGTTGGCAACAATGGAAATCATACGCCCGCCCGGTGCCAGCACCCGCCAGGCCTCCCGCAGAACAGCCACAGCATCGGTGCATTGGTCGAGCGCGTGCACCAGCATGATCCGATCGAAGGCAGCGTCCGAAAATGGCAGCTTGCAGTCCTCAACGAGCGCGCTGGCGGTCTCATGTTCCTTCGGCCAGGGCACAGCGCCTTGCGGTGCCGGCATGGCGGCAATGCACCGTTCCGCATTACCGAGGTAAGGCCGCATGAACGGACCGCAATATCCCACACCCAGAAGACTCTGGTTTCTGAGATCGGGCCACATTTCGCGGATCGGCGCGCCGATCATGCCGCGCAAAAGCCTGCCAAGCGGAAGATCATAGAAGGTCCGCAAATGTGCAACGTCCAGATACATTAAGCTGCCAGCCCAGCCGATAAAAATTCACAGGCGGATTGAACAGGCAACGGCCAATGCACGCAAGGCCCTTTGCCGGTGCAGATGCCGAAAGCGTTCACGGTGTTGACCGTTTACATGAATATCAGGCCGGGCTTGCCCCACGAGGCCGTCTTTGCCACTCTCCGTCGGAAATACAACTTCTGCAGTGTCAAAAGGACAGCCCACCCATCATGACCCTGAACGACTCCACAGAAATCAAACAGTTTTCCTGCCTTGGCGACAACTTCGGCGTGCTCATCCATGACCGGCCAAGCGGCACGACCATTGCGATCGACGTGCCGAGCGCCGCTCCCTATCTGGATGCACTGGCCGAAACCGGCTGGACGCTGACCCATATCCTGATCACCCACCACCACTGGGATCACGTTGAAGGGCTTGGCGAACTGAAAACCAAAACCGGCGCCAAAGTCATCGGGCCCGAACGGTCGAGACTCAAGATCCCCGAGTTCGACAGTACGGTCGAGGACGGCGACGCCGTCAAATGCGGCCCGTTTGAGGTGAAGGCGATTGGCACCCCCGGTCACACGCTCGATCAGATCTCTTGGTACATACCGGAAATCGGCTTTGCGCATACCGGCGACACCCTGTTCGCGCTCGGGTGCGGCCGTGTGTTCGAAGGCGACATGGAAATGATGTGGGCATCGCTCGAAAAGCTCGCGCATCTGCTGCCGGACGATACTGCGATCTATTGCGGCCATGAATATACGGAGGCCAATGCCAAATTCGCCTTGACCATTGAACCTGACAATCCGGCACTTGTTGCCCGTGCAAAGGACATCGCCGAATTGCGGGCGGAGGGAAAACCTACCCTGCCAACCACGATGGCCGCAGAAAAGGCAACCAATCCCTTTCTGCGTGCCGATAATCCTTCCGTGGCTGCACACCTTGGCATGAGCGGAAAACCGGCTGCCGACGTTTTCGGCGAGATCCGTACACGCAAGGACAATGCATGATTGTGAAATTTGCGAAGCCTGAGCAGGCAAGCCGTGCCTTAATTCCGTTTGCTGCGTGAACTTTTCGCAACAAGACGCTTTTTCCCTTGTAATGAGTTCCCATATGTAAGGCCTCGTCACAGAGAAGGGGCACCATCATGACGATTGCTGATGCCCGTGTTTTTGAAACACGGACAGCCGAACAGCGTGCTCAGGATGTGGTCAACCGGATCGTTCAGCAGGCGGAACCCATTCCGGCGCAGAACGGCGGTGGCCACAGGCTGGACTCCCAGCTTCTCTATTCGGAGATCCTGGCTGCGGTGCGCGAAACGATCGACGACCTTGCCTATTGCACAGGTGGCAGGCCGTCGTGATACATGGCAAGGACCGGTTTGCAGCACAGCCAGCCGGTCCTGCCAAGTTCGTTTCAGGAAGCAAATCCGATGACCCCTCCCGGCAACCTCACCGCCAGCCAGATCGTTGACCTCCTGAAAATGCAGCCACATCCGGAAGGCGGCTTCTATGTCGAGACCTTCCGCGACCCGTTCACGGATGCGAATGGCCGCACAGCCTCAACCCAGATCTATTTCCTGCTCCCGGAAGGGATCGTATCACGCTGGCACAAGGTAGACGCTGTCGAAACCTGGCACTGGTACGCTGGCAGCCCGCTGGAACTCTCCATCAGCGACGACGGCAAGAATGCCGAGATCTTGACCTTGGGAAGCGACCTTCTTGCCAGCGAACGTCCGCAAGGCATCGTCCCGCGCAACGCCTGGCAACAGGCCCGGTCCCTGGGCGCATGGACCCTCGTCGGCTGCACCGTCGCGCCGGGGTTTCAGTTCGAGGGATTTGAGATGGCACCTGAAGGCTGGGTGCCAAAACAACTAAAACTGCAGAAATGACTATATCAAGAAAGCGATTGGCAGGATCACTAATCCACTAAAGAAACTCAATACAATTACTGCGTATGCTCCTCGAAATACTTTTCTGTAGACGTCGTGCTCGGAATTTCTAAGTGCATTTATGCTAACTAAAAGCACGTAAAGGCAAGAGATCAAGCAAACAGCAAATAAAAACATAGAAGAAACATAGATTTCATCCCCCACTTCTACTGAGGCAAATATTCTAAAGTATATACCTAGTAAACCAACAAAAATTGTCGTAGAAAGTGTTAGAAAAGTCCTTGTAATTTCGACTAGAGCTTTAAAAGATTCGCTCTTAGGGTCGAAATCTGGTTTCCGGTCGATGTGTCCACCCGGATTAACGAAAGCCATTCAATTACCTCCAGACCGAATCACTTCTACAGGTTGAGTCAAAAAACAGAACAATTCAATATCTGTACGACTATTTGCACGGATAAACTGGAGGGTCGCACAGCACCCAAATGATCACCTTCTTTGAAGAGTACCACTTCAATACTACCCATTCATCAGTTTTTTCTTGATTAAGCATCAATACTTCAACTAAAATATTTGTTAGCCGTTTAATATTATGGGCTTTAATAACATCATCTTGTCCCAGTTTGCCTGATTTCAGCAAATCGCTAACATGATCAAAATTCAAATTATCTAAAATAGACTTGACTCTTGCCACTATTGAATAGTTCAAACCCCCTATAACATGTCGCCTTTCTAGCTCATCCATTGCTATTTTTTTTCCGTCGACCGACACTTAAAACCCCCCACCACAAAAATCACAATCGTAAGTTTATAATTAGTGATTCTATAAATTCAAGTTTTTACCGGTCGGCGAGAACCCCAAAACAGTTTCCTTCACAAACTACGCCAATCCGGCAATCGCGCTTGCAAAATCCTTGGCAGAGAACGGTTCCAGGTCTTCAACGCCTTCGCCGACGCCGATGAAATGCACCGGCAGCGCATGTTTGGCGGCAATCGCCACCAAGATGCCGCCGCGCGCGGTGCCGTCGAGTTTTGTCATGACAAGACCGGTCACACCGGCGACCTTGCCGAAGATCTCGACCTGATTGAGTGCGTTCTGACCGGTGGTGGCGTCCAGCGTCAGGATAACCGAATGCGGTGCCTCCGGGTCGTGCTTCTTGATGACGCGGATGACCTTTTCCAGTTCGTCCATCAACTCTGCGCGGTTCTGGAGGCGCCCGGCGGTGTCAATCAACAGCACATCGACCTGTTTTTCGATTGCCGTTTTCACCGCATCGAAGGCGAGACCGGCCGCATCGGCGCCCGTGTCGCGGGCGACCACCTCCGCCCCGGTGCGCTCGCCCCAGATCTTCAGCTGCTCGACGGCAGCTGCGCGAAACGTATCGCCGGCGGCCAGCATGACGGTCTTGCCTTCCGCGCGCAGTTTCTGGGAGAGTTTGCCGATGGTCGTCGTCTTTCCCGTGCCGTTCACACCGACCATCAACACGACATGCGGCTTTTTACCTGTCTCCAGATTGAGTGGCCGGGCCACAGGAACAAGAACGTTTTCCACTTCCTCGGACAGGATCGCGCGCACTTCCTCCGGCGAGATTTCCTTGTCATAGCGGCCGTCAGACAGGCGGTCCGTGATCGCCATGGCGGTATCCACACCCAGATCTGCCTGGATGAGGATGTCCTCCAGCTCCTCCAGCATGGAGGCATCCAGCTTCCGCTTGGTGAAAATCGACGAGATGCCCTCGGTCAGCGCGGACGAAGAGCGCGATAGGCCCTTGGTCAGCCGCTGGAACCATGAGCGCTTTTGCTCTGGCTCCGGCGAAGGTTCCGGTTGCAGGGCGGCTTCTGCCGGCGCTGCAATCTCTTCGGCAGGGGGCTGGTCCCGTTCGGAGCCAGCAAGGGCTTCGGTCTGAATGGCTGCTGCGTTGTTTGTCTCCGGCTCGTCCACCGTAGCCGGTTGTTCGGACGCCAATTTCTCAGCCGGATCGTCAATCGCGGCAGGCGTCTCGTCTACGCGTTCTTCTTCAGGTGCCGCATCCGGCTGCACCGCCGGTTTTTCCTGCTTGCCGCCAAACAAACGGCCAAAGACGCCGCGCTTTTTCTCGCTCATGACCTGCCCTGCAGAATTGGACCACGGATCCGCAGCCTTCGAGATGTTTCAATCCCGAATGCGCTATCCGCCGCCGGATGTAAAGGAGCGTCAAGCCGCCCTGCGAAGGACCTCGCCCAAAAGATGACGGCCCGTATGGCCTTTTATGCGTGTATCCAGAATGTCACCGGGCAGACCACCGGCGAGTTCCACCTGGGTGAACTGCTCGGTTCGTCCCAAGCCTTCCTTCTCAATGAGCACCGGGCGCAGCTTGCCGGTCTCATTGTCCAGATGCCGGTTTAACGCCTCCGCACCTTTTGCCCTGAGGCGCGCCCCACGCTCCTTGACCACCTGACGCGGCAGTTGCGGCATCCGCGCCGCCGGTGTTCCCTGCCGCGGCGAAAACGGAAAGACGTGCAGATGGGTCAGGCCGCATTCATCGACGATTTTCAGCGAGTTCTCGAACATCGCGTCGGTTTCCGTCGGGAACCCGGCAATGATATCGGCGCCGAACACCACATCCGGCCTCAGCCGCCGCACGTCCTCGCAGAATTGAATGCTGTCGGCGCGCAGATGGCGGCGTTTCATGCGCTTCAGGATCATGTCATCACCGGCCTGAAGCGACAGATGAAAATGCGGCATCAGCCGGTCATCTTCGGCAATCACCCGCATCAGATCATCGTCCGCCTCGATGGAATCGATGGACGAAAGGCGCAGGCGCTTCAACTCTGGCACCATCTTGAGGATCTTGGCGGTCAGGGTGCCCAGTTTGGGCATCCCGGGAAGGTCGGCCCCATAGGACGTGATATCGACACCGGTCAGGACAATCTCATTGTAGCCGTTCCCGACGAGCCGCTTGATCTGGTCGATCACTACGCCCATCGGCACGGAGCGCGAATTGCCGCGGCCATAGGGGATGATGCAGAAGGTGCAGCGGTGGTCGCAACCATTCTGGACCTGTACGAAAGCGCGCGCCCGCCCGGCCAGGCCGTCAATCAAATGCCCGGCGGTTTCCTCAACGCTCATGATGTCGTTGACGCGGACCTTTTCGGTCTCGGACACGCCAAATGCCGCTACGTCGGCATAAGATGCGCGTTGCAGTTTCTCCGTGTTGCCAAGCACCAGATCAACTTCGTCCATTTCGGCGAACGTCGCGCTTTCCGTTTGCGCGGCGCAGCCGGTAACAATGATCCTGGCATCCGGGTTTTCGCGGCGCGCCTTGCGGATTGCCTGTCGTGCCTGGCGTACGGCTTCGCCGGTGACCGCACATGTGTTGATCAGAACCGCGTCGGAAAGGCCTGCTGCCCCGGCTTCCCGCTTCATTACTTCCGATTCGTAGGCGTTCAACCGGCAGCCGAAGGTCACGACATCAATGGTCACAGCGCGGCCCCCAAACCGGTCGCGGCATCATCACCGGCAGTACGGGTCCATTCAAGCGAGTCCAGATTGACCTCGCCCTCGAATTCAATCTCCGTCGGACCGGTCATCAGCACGTGGCCATCGCTCTCGCGCCACTCAATGGCGAGCGGGCCGCCTGGAAGGTGCACCAGGGAAGTCCGTCCCGCCTTGCTGTCCCGCGCCGCAGCCACTGCAACCGCGCAAGCGGCGGTGCCGCAGGCCCGGGTCAGCCCGGCACCCCGTTCCCAAACGCGCACCCGGATTTCATTTTCGGCAAACACATGAGCAAGCGAGATATTGGCACCTTCCGGGAACACCGGATGATGTTCCAGAAGCGGGCCGATCTTGCCGAGATCGTAGGCATCTACATCGTCCACCCAGAAAATCGCATGCGGGTTGCCCATGTTGGCAACGGCGGGCGTATGCAGGATCGGATCGTCTATCGGGCCAATCTGAAGTTCAATGGCGCGGGTGTCCGCGAATTCCTCAGCGAGCGGGATCTCCTCCCAGCCGAGGCGCGGCTTGCCCATATCCACCGTGACGGAAAGGGGGCCGTCCGCCTCACGGGCATAAAGCAACCCGGCTTTCGTCTCGATGGTCACAACATCCTGGCCGCTTTCTTCCATCAGCAGCCGGCCAATGCAGCGGGTCGCATTGCCGCAAGCGCTGACTTCCGACCCGTCGCAATTGTGAATACGCATGAAGGCATTTGCACCTGAGGGTGAACGCTCGACGGTGATCATCTGATCGAAGCCGATACCGCTGTCCCGGTCACCCAGCGCGGCAATAGCCTCAGAAGGCAGCTTCAATCCGGCGGCACGCGCATCCCAGACAACAAAATCGTTGCCAAGGCCATTCATTTTCAAAAAGGGTCTGGGTTCAGACGCCATCGCCGGTGCACTTCAGGTTTGTATCGACAGGGGGACAAGCGGCCCAACGCGCCGCAATTGGCCCCTATATGGAGGAAAACCGCGAAAAATGCCAGAGGCACCATCGGACCGCGGTTAATGTCGGATCTCCATCACAGCACCCGGGCGGATCCTCTCCAGAAGCATCCGCATGTGGCCGGGCGCAACCGCAACACAGCCTTCGGTCGGCCGGTAGTCTTCGTGGGCAATGTGGAAGAAGATGGCGCTGCCCGCTCCGCGGACCGGCGGATAGAGGTTGTGCGCAAGCACCACGACAATGTCGTAGAGCCGGTCGTCACGCCACATCCGTTCATGACCGGCCGCAAACGGCAAATCGACCGGGCGATTGTATTGCCGGTGCGCCGGGTCATCACACCAGCCATCCGTTTCGCGAATCCGGGCCACGGGCAGCCCGCACCTTACCCTTCGGCCCCGGTCGGCCCGATAGTGGACCTGAACGAGTTCGAAGGACCCGGACGGCGTTGCGCCATCGCCTTCGCGCTTCCGGCGGACAATGCCGGATCTGCCGAGCGCACACGGAACCGTGATCGTGCCAACGGTCAGCAAACCCTTGGTCCGATCACGCGGCAAGGCGCGGACTGTGAGGCAATCTGGCGTTTTTTCCGTATCCCGCATATCGGAAATCCAAACCTCATCCTGTAAAAACATGCAAAACGATAAACCGGGTTTAAACCGCGCGTGAACAAGAATTGACGGCGTGCTGCTTGTCTGGATGGAATTTCCCTCGCAGAAAGGCGATTGAGTTCCCACATTCGCTTCAAGCACATAAGTGTGAACGGAATTATTACCAGGCGAGGACCCCAGATGACCGCCCGTACGATCCTGTTAGTCGACGATGACAACGACCTGCGCGAAGCCTTGATGGAGCAGCTTTCGCTTTACGAGGAATTCGAAACCCTTCAGGCAGATTCGGCCACCACCGGGATCGCCATGGCCAAGGAAGAGCATATCGATCTTTTGCTCATGGATGTCGGGTTGCCGGATATCGACGGCCGGGAGGCGGTCAAGCTCCTGCGCAAAAACGGGTTCAAGGCGCCGATCATCATGCTGACCGGTCATGACGGTGACAGCGACACAATCCTCGGTCTGGAAGCCGGCGCGAATGACTATGTCACCAAGCCGTTCAAGTTCGCCGTCCTGCTTGCCCGTGTCCGCGCGCACCTGCGCCAGCATGAACAGAGCGAAGACGCCACCTTTGCCATCGGACGTTATTCCTTCCGTCCGGCCGCCAAGGTCATGCAGGACGACAACGGGTCGAAGGTCCGCCTGACGGAAAAAGAGACCTCAATCCTGAAATATCTCTATCGTGCCGGTGAAAAGCCGGTCACCAGGGATGTGCTTCTGCACGAGGTTTGGGGCTACAATTCCGGCGTCACCACGCACACTCTGGAAACGCATATTTACCGCTTGCGGCAGAAAATCGAGCGTGATCCGTCCAATGCCGAGCTTTTGGTGACAGAAGCCGGTGGATATAAGCTTGTGCCTTAGGAAGTCCCAGCTTAAATCTTGGGCATGAGCCTTGCCCAAGACATCGCGATTCTTCGAAAAATCCCAATGCTTTCGGATTTCGCCGAGGATCAGCTGCGCCTGCTCGCTTTCAGCGCCGAAAATCTCGACTATCGGGACGGCCAGAGCCTGTTCGAGCAGGAAGAGCGCGCCGATGGCGGTTTCGTAGTGATGCAGGGCAATGTCAGCCTGCAGACCAGAGACGCGGACGGGTTTTCAGAAGTCGGCCAGGCCGGCCCGGGA
This sequence comes from Roseibium sp., assembly GCA_965230445.1. Taxonomy (GTDB): domain Bacteria; phylum Pseudomonadota; class Alphaproteobacteria; order Rhizobiales; family Stappiaceae; genus Roseibium. Next base: position 138,514 of record OZ246005.1, read on the forward strand.
ACCCTGATCGGCGAAACGGCGCTGCTGGTGGACACAAAAAGACCCTGCCGCGCCCAAGCCCTCGGGCCAGTGCGGATTCTCCGTATCCGCAGGGCCCTGTTCAAGCGCATGATCCAGGAGTATCCGGAGCTTGCGCGCAACATCTTCGAAAAACGCGCCAGCCACTTCCGCCACACCGCTTCGGCGCTGAGACCCGTCGGCGACAAAATGGCCGATCTGGAAGCCCTTGCCGCATCCCGGCGCAGAGATCGCCCGGCAGGCGATTGAGCCTGCTATTACCAACCCCTGTTGATAAGAGCGATAGAGCAGCCGGCTACCGCCCGAACAGTTCATGCCAAACTGCGCTTGGTATCACACCCAGGGGCGATTTTCGGTGAGTTTGCCTTCGAAGCTGTCGATCTGGGTCGCCTTGTTAAGTGTCAGGCCGATATCGTCGAGGCCGTTCAGAAGGCAATGCTTGCGGAACGGGTCCATCTCGAAGGCAATCTCGCCGTCTTCAAGGCCGGTGATCTTCTGGTCTTCCAGTTCGATGCTGAGTGTGAAGTTCGAACCGCGCTCGGACGCCCGCAGCAGCGTTTCTAGTTCGTCTTCGGAAACGACGATCGGCAGGATGCCGTTCTTGAAGCAGTTATTGTAGAAGATATCGGCAAAGGACGTGGAAATCACGCAACGAATGCCGAAATCGGCTAGTGCCCAGGGAGCATGTTCGCGCGATGACCCACAGCCGAAATTGTCCCCGGCGATCAGAATCTTGGCTTCGCGGTAGGCCGCTTTGTTGAGCACAAAATCGGCGTTCTCCGAACCGTCCTCATTGGTGCGCAGTTCATGAAAAAGGGCCGTACCGAGACCGGTGCGCTTGATCGTCTTCAGGAATTGCTTCGGAATGATCATGTCCGTATCGATGTTGACGATCGGCATCGGCGCGGCAACGCCGGTCAGGGTCGTGAACTTTTCCATTTTTTCTCCTGAAGTCTTCTTGTGGCCGGCTGCGTCAGGCAGCCAGACTTGTCGTTTGATCGACGCCCAGCATGAGATTGAGGTTCTGCACTGCCGCGCCCGAGGCGCCCTTGCCTAGATTGTCGTAGACGGCAATTACAACCGCTTGCGCCCGGGCATCATTGGCAAACACGTGCACCCGCATGTGGTTGGTGTCATTCAGCGCCTCAGGGTCGAGTTCGTCCGAACGGCTCAGCTCTTCCAGAGGTGCAACATCGACAAAGCCGTGCGGATGGGCGGCGAAGTGATCGGCAATCGCGGCATGGATCCGCGCCCCGGAGGGCACGTTCGCAAGAGAAGCCAGATTGAGCGGCACAACGGTCATCATGCCCTTGTAGTAATTGCCCACAGCGGGAACGAACAAGGGAGCGGAAGCGAGTTTCCCGTAGGTCGTCATTTCCGGCAGGTGCTTGTGCGAGAAGGTCAGGCCATAAGGCGAAAAGCAACTGGCATGCGGGCCCTTGGCATCATAATCGTTGATCATGCTTTTGCCGCCGCCGGAATATCCGGAAATGCCGTTCGCAATGACTGGAAAATCGGCCGGGATCAGTCCGCCATCAACAAGCGGCCGGACAGCGGCAATCACGCCCTGCGGCCAGCACCCCGGATTGGAAACACGCATGGCAGACGCCAGGATGTCAGCCTGTCCGGCTGCCATTTCGGCAAAGCCATAGGCCCAGCCTTCGGCAACGCGGTGCGCGGTTGATGCATCGATCACCCGCGTGGTGCCGTTCTCAATCAACGATACGCTTTCCCTGGCTGCATCATCCGGCAGGCACAGGATCACGATATCGGACTGGTTGAGATAGTCCGCCCGCGCCGATACATCCTTGCGCAGCTCATCCGGAATCGACAGAAGCTCGATGTCGCTGCGCATGGCAAGGCGCTCGCGAATCAGAAGACCCGTCGTTCCCGCTTCGCCATCAATGAACACGCGCGCGCCCATCACTCGCTCCTTTTTGTTTCAAGACACCGTGAAAAAACCCGTGCTTCATACACCCAAACGTTCACTCTGTCACTGCCCCCGCCGTTCCCGCGATCTCAACAACGCGTTGAGTGAAATTCACCTGTTTCCATGGAAAAATTGACGCTACGGTATTTGTGCTGGCCGTTCGGATGATGAAACATGTGTTACCGCAACACTTTGTCTATATCTCATCATAAAACCAGCTTAACGTGACTGTCACGAACCATCGGCTCACAACCGGGCAATGCGCCTTCGGGGGGGAATTGGAATGCCGGACACACATGATCTCGCCAAGAAGGAACTGATCGCGGCTGTGCATGCGCAACTCGCGAAAGACAACGCGGAGGCTGCAGACTTCGCAGCGCATTTCTTCGACCGAGGCGCGGCAGAAGACATTGTTTGCTACACGGCCGACGAACTCGCGGGATTTGCGCGCCACGCTTGGAAGGATTTTCAGGACCACGGACTGGGCACGCACCGGGTGTCGATTTCGGATCCGGATTTCAAGGCCAAGGGCGGGCGGGCGAAAGACCTGACCGTTATCGAGGTCGTCAACGACAACATGCCGTTCCTGGTCGATTCGGTGATGGACGAGCTCCAGGAAAGCAAACTGGAAGTCCAGTTGGTCCTTCACCCGATCTACATTGTCGAACGAAGTGCAGACGGCAAACTGACGTCGGCAATTGGCCGCAACAAGCCGCCAAAACGGACTGACCGGCAGGAAAGCCTGATCCACATCCATGTCTCCCGGATCGATTCCCCGGAAGAACGGGAGGCGATAACCGCCCGTCTCGACAAGGTGCTCAATGATGTGCGTGCCGCGGTGAACGATTTCCGCCCAATGCAGGAACGCATTGAGGAGGCAATCGACACCTACAAGACAACGCAGATCCCAGGCAGCAGCGACGAACTTTGGGAAGCGATCCATTTTCTGGAGTGGATGGCGGCCGGCAACTTCATTTTCCTGGGAATGCGCGAATACAAGTTTCAGGGCGGCGTAGAGGAAGGCGAGCTGTCACCAGCGGACGGCACCGGACTTGGCGTGCTTTCCGACCCGGATGTCCGTGTACTCCGGCGCGGCAAGGAATATGTCCAGATCACGCCCGAGATCCGCGAATTCCTGAAAAAACCGGAACCCCTAATCGTTGCCAAGGCCAATGTGAAGAGCGCGGTCCATCGCCGGGTCCACATGGACTACATCGGCGCCAAGCTGTTTGACGACGATGGGGCGATGATCGGCGAACTCAGGATTGTCGGCCTGTTCGCCTCGACCGCCTATACCGAGCCAACCAGTACGATCCCGTTCCTGCGCCGCAAGGTTGCCAGCGTACTCGCCCGTGCCGGATATGACGGCGAAAGCCATTCGGGCCGCGCGCTCAAGAACGTATTGGAAGCCTATCCGCGCGACGAATTGTTCCAGATCGACCGGGATACGCTGTTCGAATTCTGCATTGCGATCCTGCAGCTGGATGAACGCCCGCGCGTGCGGGTTCTTTCACGTCCGGACAAGTTCGACAGATATGTGTCGATCCTGTGCTTTGTCCCGCGCGACCGGTACACCACCGAAGTTCGCCTGCACATCGGCTCGTATCTTGCCTCCATTTACGATGGCCGGCTGTCCGCATGGTACGTCACCTATCTGGAAGGGCCGCTCGCGCGCGTTCACTACATTGTCGGCCGGGATTCCGGGCCAACACCACGTCCGGAGCGCAAGGAACTTGAAACCGCCGTCGCGGAGATGATCCGCACCTGGCCGGACAGCATACGCGATGCGCTGAAGAGCGAATTCCCGCCTGCCAAGGCACGGATGCTCTCCGAAAGGTATTCACTGGCGTTTCACGGCGGTTACAAGGAAGTCTACAACGCCCAGTCGGCAGTTCGCGATATCGGCAAACTGGAACCGCTTTCAGCCAAACAAACGACTACGATCGCTTTCTTGCCGCCGCCTTCGGCATCGGCCAATCGCCTGTCGCTCAAGGTTTACCACCTTGATGCGCCCATTCCGCTATCGGCCCGCGTCCCGCTGCTTGAGAACATGGGCTTCAAGGTAATCAACGAACGGACCTATCGGATTACCCCGGCCGACAAGAGCCTCTGTTATCTCCACGAGATGACCCTGGAGACCGACAGCGGGGCCGATCTGGAATTCACCGACGCGCTGAAAACCCGGCTTGAAAGCCTGTTCCTGGCGGTTTGGTCCGGGCTCACGGAGAACGATGGATACAACCGGCTGGTCGTCACCGCCGCGCTTGCCTGGCGCGATATCGCCATCATCCGCGCCCTGTCCAAGTATCTCCGCCAGGCCGGGATCCGGTTTTCCGAAGACTACATGTGGACCGCACTCAACAAGTATCCTGAAGTGGCTGCCAAACTCGTCGAGCTGTTCCATCTCCGGTTCGATCCGGCTGTTGGCGAAAGCGACCGGGATCTCAACACGGCACGGATTGTTAGTGAGATCACGGCGGCGCTGGAAGAGGTGTCCAGCCTTGATGACGACCGTATCCTGCGCCGCTTCCAGAATGTCATTGCATCGGTTCTGCGCACCAACTTCTACCAGCTTGGCAGCGATGGTCATCCGAAACCGACATTCTCCTTCAAGATCGACAGCCGCAAGATCCACGAATTGCCCAAACCCCGGCCGTACCGCGAAATATTCGTCTACAGCCCACGCGTAGAAGGCGTTCACCTGCGCTTCGGCATGGTCGCACGGGGCGGTCTTCGCTGGTCCGACCGTGCACAGGATTTCCGGACTGAAGTGCTTGGCCTTGTGAAGGCGCAGCAAGTGAAGAATGCGGTGATCGTTCCGGTCGGCGCAAAGGGCGGCTTCCTGCCTAAGCAGCTTCCTCAAGCTGGTGATCGTGAGGCCTGGTTCAAGGAAGGCACAGAGAGCTACAAGATCTTCATCAACGCGCTGCTGGACGTCACTGACAATCTCGAGGAAGACAAGATCCTTCCCCCGGAGCAGGTACACCGGTTCGACGGCGACGATCCTTATCTCGTGGTCGCAGCCGACAAGGGCACTGCAACGTTTTCAGACACAGCCAACGGCATTTCCGAGGGCCGTAATTTCTGGCTTGGCGATGCATTCGCATCCGGGGGATCGGCTGGGTATGACCACAAGAAAATGGGCATCACCGCCCGCGGTGCCTGGGAAGCGGTCAAGCGCCACTTCCGCGAAATGGATCGCGATATCCAGAACGAGCCCTTCACGGCCGCCGGGGTCGGCGACATGTCCGGCGACGTGTTCGGCAACGGCATGCTGTTGTCCAAGGCGACAAAGCTGATCGCGGCTTTCGATCACCGGGACATTTTCTTCGACCCTGATCCGGACCCGGCGGCGACCTGGACCGAACGCAAACGGCTGTTCGACATGGGCCGGTCCTCCTGGAAGGACTACAATACGGATCTGATTTCCGAAGGCGGCGGCGTGTTTTCGCGTCAGCTCAAGTCGATCCCCCTGTCGGCGCAGATGCAGGAAATGCTGGGCATCGCCCGCAAATCCGCGACGCCGCAGGAGGTGATGACCGCAATCCTGAAGATGAAGATCGACCTTATGTGGTTCGGCGGGATCGGCACCTATATCCGCGCAACCACGGAAACCGACGCGGATGCCGGTGACCGGGCGAACGACCCTATCCGGATCACCGCAAGGGACGTCGGTGCCAAGGTGATCGGCGAGGGTGCCAACCTTGGCCTCACCCAGCTTGCCCGGATCGAATTTCACCGCAATGGCGGACGCTGCAACTCCGATGCAATCGACAATTCGGCCGGTGTGAACTCCTCGGATATGGAGGTCAATATCAAGATTGCGCTCGGCTCGGCGGTCAAGTCGGGCAAGCTCGGCCTGGAGCAACGCAATGAATTGCTTGCGGAAATGACCGACGAGGTCGCGCATCTGGTTCTCAGGAACAACTACCTGCAGACCCTGTCGGTCTCCATGACCGAACTGCGCGGCATGGAAGACATGGGCTATCAGATCCGCATGATGCGCCAGCTTGAGCAAGCCGACCTTCTCGACCGGGCCGTGGAGCAATTGCCCGACGACGCGACCCTTGTGGAAATGCGCAATGCCGGCCAGCTTCTGACCCGCGCGGAGCTTGGTGTCCTGCTCGCCTATGCCAAGATCACCCTCTATGATCAGCTGCTGGACAGTTCGGTGCCGGATGAGACATTCCTCGCTCGTGAGTTGTTCCGTTATTTCCCGGACCGGATGGCCGGTGAGTACAAGGATGAAATCGAGAACCACCGGCTGCGCCGGGAGATCATCGCAACGATGCTCGCCAACTCGATCATCAACCGGGGTGGTGCCACCTTCCTGACTCGCCTGATGGACCAGACCGGCGCTTCGGGCGATGAGATTGCCCGGTGCTTTGTCGCTGTGCGCAACAGCTTCGGTCTCACCGAACTCAACGAAGAAATCGACACACTGGACACCAGGATCAGCGGGCAGCTGCAGCTGGAACTCTATTCGCGGGTACAGGATCTGCTGCTGCAGCGCATGGTCTGGTTCAAGCGGAATGTCTCCTTCGAGAACGGCATCGCAGCGGTTGTCGACCGGTTCTTGCCTGGTATCACCCAGCTTCGCGGCAAATTGCACAGCGTGCTTGATGAAGGCATTGCCGGAACGCTCCGGGGACGGGCAGCAGCCTTCGAAGAAGCAGGCGTTCCTGCGTCACTCGCCGGCCGCATTGCCTGGCTTCCGGTGGAGACAGCCATTCCGGATATCGTCATGGTGAGTGAACAAACCGGCGCGGACCTTGAAACCGCCGCACAGGCCTATTTCGACATCGGCCACAGGTTCCGCATTCCGGCCATGATGGACATGGTCAACAATTTCGAGGTTCAGGACTATTACGACGGGCTCGCTCTCGACAGGGCGCGGGCAGGCCTGGTTGCCGCGCACCGGAACCTGGCCATCGGGGCGATCCATGCCGATGGCTGCAAGGCCTGGCTCGAAAAACGGGAAAGCGCGGTGGCACGGACTACACGGACCGTCAACGAAATCCTTGACGGCGAACTCAGCGTTTCGAAATTTGCCGTGGCTGCAAGCCTCTTGACCGAGATTTCCGAACGCACTTGAGCCGGCTGGGCAACCGGTATCGCCACTCGAAAAATGGGCCGGTGACCAGCACCGGCTCCATCAAATAGGTTCTAATCAACTGGGGTTGGTATATCCAGAAACTGGAGCGGCGCGATGCAGAAGCAACGGCCGGGGCGATCAGAAGCTAACTTGAAGATCTGCCATTTCGCGCCCGCAAGACCGTTACTCTGGAAAACGGCTCAGAGTTCGCTCGTCATCACAGCCTGAAACAGGATGTCCGCCTCAGCGCTTTCTTCTGCGACCCGCATTCCCCCTGGCAACGCGGGTCGATTGAAAACGGAAATGGTCGCGAGCGTGGCGACCTCCAAATCACGTCGGCAACCTATGAATCACTTTGAAATCCCGAAACTTATACCTGAATCAATTCGTCCAATTGGCCTAGCAGGCTGTTGAAGAAGTCCATCGGCGAGCGGAGAAGTTGGCTTCATCACCACCTTGGAAGCAGACTGCGCCGTTGAAGAAGCCATCGGGCTGGAGTTCGGCCCAGCCTTGGCCCTGCACTTCGAGCATTTCGTCATTGCCCTGCCAGGAGAATTCCACGGCTCGACCTGCGCCGCCGGCAAAGATTTGGCCGGTAACGCACCCAAAGACGAATTCGCCAGTGCCCTTGTCCTCAAGGAGGAGGTAGGCAGGTTCCAGCATGTCCGGATAGTCGTCGACATAGTCCGGCATGGCCACGATGCGCCATTTGCCCAAAAGGCTCATGCTGGTACCGCCAGCAGTTTCGGCAGCCGCACCAGATTGTAGGCGGCTGCGGCGAAGGTAAAGGCCCATCCGACACGGTCGCGGCCACGGAACTTCGTCTTGTCCTGCCCGGCGACCGTCTTCATCCAGCCGAACGCCTCCTCGATGCGCTTGCGGATGCGTTGGCTGACAGCATAGCCGTCATGGCGCGTCGTGCGCCTGTCAATCGCAGACTTGCGCCCACTCATGTTCTGCGCCACGTGCGGCGTTATCTTCATCGCGCGCAATTCATTGACGAAGTCCTGCGTGTCGTAGGCCTTGTCAGCCCCCAGCGTGACTGCTCGCGGCCGGTCGGCGCGTGGCTCCATCATGTGCAATGCGGCCACGCGTTCGCCATGACCGTCGGCCAGTGTCAGGCAGGCATCGACCAGAAGGCCGTTGCGGTTCTCCATCAGCCCATGCCCGAGGAAGCAGAGCTTCGCCTCCTTGCCTTTGCCCTTCTTGTAGAGCCTTGCTTGTGGATCGGTGGTCGAGGCATGCGTATCGTTCGACCGCTTCTGACCGTGGAAATCCGCCTCGCTGTTGCGCCCGCCGCCAGCAGCTGGCGGTTCACCCGAACCGTCTTTGGGGCGCTCTTTCGGCCTGACGCTCTTCATCGACGCCCAGGCTTCGATCAGCGTGCCGTCGACCGAGAAGTGATCGGTGGACAGAAGCTTCTTCACCCTGGGCTGGGCCAGAACTGCCGCCAGGAATTTCGCGGCAATGTCACCTTCCAGAAGCCGTTCGCGGTTCTTCGAGAAGGTCGAGTGGTCCCACGCTGGATCATCAACGCCCATGCCGACGAACCAGCGGAACAGAAGATCGTACTCCAGCCGCTCCATCAGAAGCCTCTCCGACCGGATCGAATAAAACGCCTGCAGCAGCATCGCCCGCAAAAGCTTCTCCGGCGGTATCGACGGGCGCCCAATTGGTGAATACAGAGCAGCGAACTCCGGCTCCAGAATAGTCAAGGCCGCGCTCACGATCTCTCGGATCGAACGGAGCGGATGATCCCGCCGAACCCGCGCCTCAAGATCGACATAGCTGAAAAGCTCGCCCGTCTGCTCGTCTCCGCCACGCATCTTTGATCCTCATAACCCCGATGGATCAAAGGAATCATGATCAAACCCAAAGCGCCAGTGACTTTTTCAACATCCTGCTAGGGCCTGTAGGGATTTAGGATTTGGATCGCGGTATCGATGAAAATCGTTCGGATCGAGAAGCAATGTCGCTGGAAAGGCCATTCCTTTTCAAGACTTTGCGCCGTGGAACCGGGCGATTTTCATCATATCCCTTGCGGGACGCGGCGCTTTTGGCCCCCGATGGCGTCAGAGAGCCCTTATGGAGGTTACTCCATGGCAGTCTCTCTTCCTGATCCGCGGCCAAAAGCGTCTCGCGCCGCGACCGAAACCTAATTCCCCACAGGCCCTAGTCCATAGCACCAATCAAATTGATTTGTTGCGGTTTGCTTTGTGTTCTGATTCCCTTTTTCCGACGGGTGCACCAGGAGACAGGTTTTGGCAAACATCAAATATGTTGTTGAATTGACGGTGGATGAGCGTGAGGCGCTTTTGGCGAAGATCAGGAAGGGGACACTGGCCGCGCGTACCAACTGTAAGGCACGTATCCTTTTGAAAGCCGACAAGGGACCGCACGGGGAAGGCTGGACGGATCGGGCGATCTGCCAAAGCCTGGAGACCTCGCCGTCTACGGTCGCCCGCGTGCGCGAGACCTTCGTGATGGAAGGGCTGGATGCGGTGTTTGCCCGCAAGCAGCGGCCCCATCCAGCCATCCGGCGCATTTTCGACGGTGAGGCGGAGGCGAAGCTGATCGCGCTGGCCTGTTCGCAGCCGCCGGAAGGTCATGCGCGCTGGACCATCCGGCTACTGGCCGACAAGGTGGTCGAGATGAACATTGTCGAGGCGGCGCACTTCAACACCGTTGGGCGTGCGCTTAAAAAAACGAACTTAAACCTCACCGGAGCCGCTACTGGGTAATCCCGCCTCAACAGAACGCTGCCTTTGTCGCCGCCATGGAAAACGTGCTGGCGATTTACCAGCGCCCGCGTGACCCAAAGCGTCCATTGGTCTGTCTGGATGAAGCGGCCAAGCAGTTGGTCAGCGCGGCGCGCTTGCCGGTCTCCATGGTGCCCGGGCGCATTGCCCGGCACGATTATGAATACAAGCGCGCAGGAACGGCCAATCTGTTCATGGCCTTTGCTCCCCTCGAAGGGGCGCGGCACGTCAAGGTCACGAACCATCGCGGCAAGTCGGATTACGCACACTTTCTTGCTGAACTCGCCGACATCCATTTTCCCGGTGCCGAAAAGATCGTGCTGGTTCAGGACAATCTGAACACTCACAGCCCGGCATCACTTTATGCGACGTTCGAACCGGAAAAGGCCAGACGCATCGCCGAAAAGTTCGAGTGGAACCACACGCCCAAACACGGATCGTGGCTCAACATGGCCGAAGCGGAACTGTCGGTCCTGTCGCGTCAGTGCCTGAAAGAACGCATCGGGAGCCAGCAAGAATTGGCGCGCGACGTCAGCGCCTGGGTCGAAGCACGCAACAAAAAGCAGACCAAAGCCGAATGGCAATTCACAAACAAAGACGCGCGCGTCAAACTCACAAAACTATACCCGTCAATATGAGTGATTCAGAGGACTAGTCCATAGCACCAATCAAATTGATTTGTTGCGGTTTGCTTTGTGTTCTGATTCCCTTTTTCCGACGGGTGCACCAGGAGACAGGTTTTGGCAAACATCAAATATGTTGTTGAATTGACAGTGGATGAGCGTGAGGCGCTTTTGGCGAAGATCAGGAAGGGGACACTGGCCGCGCGTACCAACTGTAAGGCACGTATCCTTTTGAAAGCCGACAAGGGACCGCACGGGGAAGGCTGGACGGATCGGGCGATCTGCCAAAGCCTGGAGACCTCGCCGTCTACGGTCGCCCGCGTGCGCGAGACCTTCGTGATGGAAGGGCTGGATGCGGTGTTTGCCCGCAAGCAGCGGCCCCATCCAGCCATCCGGCGCATTTTCGACGGTGAGGCGGAGGCGAAGCTGATCGCGCTGGCCTGTTCGCAGCCGCCGGAAGGTCATGCGCGCTGGACCATCCGGCTACTGGCCGACAAGGTGGTCGAGATGAACATTGTCGAGGCGGCGCACTTCAACACCGTTGGGCGTGCGCTTAAAAAAACGAACTTAAACCTCACCGGAGCCGCTACTGGGTAATCCCGCCTCAACAGAACGCTGCCTTTGTCGCCGCCATGGAAAACGTGCTGGCGATTTACCAGCGCCCGCGTGACCCAAAGCGTCCATTGGTCTGTCTGGATGAAGCGGCCAAGCAGTTGGTCAGCGCGGCGCGCTTGCCGGTCTCCATGGTGCCCGGGCGCATTGCCCGGCACGATTATGAATACAAGCGCGCAGGAACGGCCAATCTGTTCATGGCCTTTGCTCCCCTCGAAGGGGCGCGGCACGTCAAGGTCACGAACCATCGCGGCAAGTCGGATTACGCACACTTTCTTGCTGAACTCGCCGACATCCATTTTCCCGGTGCCGAAAAGATCGTGCTGGTTCAGGACAATCTGAACACTCACAGCCCGGCATCACTTTATGCGACGTTCGAACCGGAAAAGGCCAGACGCATCGCCGAAAAGTTCGAGTGGAACCACACGCCCAAACACGGATCGTGGCTCAACATGGCCGAAGCGGAACTGTCGGTCCTGTCGCGTCAGTGCCTGAAAGAACGCATCGGGAGCCAGCAAGAATTGGCGCGCGACGTCAGCGCCTGGGTCGACGCACGCAACAAAAAGCAGACCAAAGCCGAATGGCAATTCACAAACAAAGACGCGCGCGTCAAACTCACAAAACTATACCCGTCAATATGAGTGATTCAGAGGACTAGCTCTTTTGCCGGTCCATGATGGCGAGTACGGAGGAGACTAGCGAGACGGTAAACGGCACCAGATAGGTCAGCAGGATTTTCGCGCCTACGGCACCGTCCAAGCTGCCGGTTACCAATCGGTCGCCGTGATTTATCAACGCGAGAATGCTGCCGACGATGAGGGAAATGATCATCGCGCGCTTCAGGACTGGACGGCTGATCGCTGCTTCGAAGTGGGAGATGAATTCTGCCATTTGTGTATCCGGCCCGGCGACCCGGGTGTCAAAGTTCAACGATTTGTGGCCATCACAATGTTTCCTGCCACTAGTTGGTGATGCATGTCGGGGAGTTCGAGACCAGTAACCGACTTGTGTTCGACATGGAATACGCAGTGCCGAAGGGTCCGTAATTCTGCCGTCACAGTCAGGATCTAGACAAGTCGCCCATGTCAATCACGCTTTCTTCCGTCACCAAATCCTTCGGCGTTCACAAGGCCCTGAACCAGGTCGGTCTTGAAATCGCCGATGGTGAATTCTTCGTCATTCTGGGGCCGTCGGGATGCGGCAAGTCCACACTTCTTCGGGCAATCGCCGGACTGGAGCCAGTGGATGCCGGCGAGATCCGGCTTGGCGGCGAGAGGGTGGCAGGCCCGGGCGTCCACATGCCGCCGGAAGCGCGCAATGTCGGCGTGGTGTTCCAGTCCTATGCGCTTTGGCCGCACATGTCCGTGGCGGGCAATGTCGCCTTTCCGCTTGAGACCGCAAGGTATGCGAAACCGGAGGCCGCCGCCCGGACGGCCGAGTGCCTCGCCACGGTGGAATTGACGCCGTTTGCCGCGCGCCGTCCGGCAGATCTGTCCGGCGGCCAGCGCCAGCGTGTGGCCCTTGCCCGGTGCCTCGCACAGTCGGCGAGAACCATCCTGATGGACGAGCCGCTCGCCAATCTCGATCCGCATCTGCGCAGCGCCATGGAAGAGGAACTGGCCAGCTTTCATCAGGCGACCGGAGCGACGACCCTGTTCATCACCCATGATCAGCGGGAGGCGATGGCGCTTGCCGGCCGGATTGCCGTCATGTGGGATGGCGAAATCCTGCAGGCCGCTGATCCGGACACGCTCTACAGGGAGCCTGTCAATGCTCGGGTCGCCGGCTTCATCGGGCGCAGCACCATTGTGCCGGTGGAGATTCTTGCGGCCGATGGAAACCACGCACAGGTGGCCTTTGCGGGATCTGATGTCACAGTGTCGTGCAACCCCGGTAAAAGCCCAAGCCCGGCGCACCTGGTCATCCGTCCGGAAAATGTCGTGTTGCATGAAGGCGGCATGGAGGCAACCGTCGAACGGGTTGTCTATCGCGGCGGTTACTGGGAGGTTCTCCTGGTTTTGAAGGATTTGGAGAAGCCCCTTCTTGCACAGACATCATCACGGCCATGCGTTGGTGATATCATGCGGATTGCGCTTGCCGGGGGGTGGGTGCTGCCGCGGACTGGCTAGTCCGCGTTACACTCCAATGCTTAGTCCCGCCACGGGATCGTGCCCGGCGGCACCCGTCTTCCAAGTGCGTTCATGGCGATCATGATGGCCACCGTGGCAACGACCACCACCACGGACATGGCAGCGGCCAGCGTCGTGTAGCCGCCGTCTTCATAGTTGAAGATGGTCGTGCCAATGGTCTCGTTGCCGGTGGACCACAACAGCGCCGAGACAGTCACCTCGTTATAGGCGGTCAGGAACACAAGGATCGCGCCGGATGCCGCAGCGGGGGCGGCAAGCGGCGCGAAGATACGCCGCATCCTCGTTGCAAAAACCGCGCCGGACACCTTGGCGGCATCGTCCAGGCTGCGGTCCATCTGCAGGAAGGCCGTGACGACCGGCTTCAGGCCGACCGCCAGGAACACGGAGATATAGGCGGCCAGAATGATCCACAGCGTACCGTAGAGCGACACGCCGAGCACTGGCAGCGGCTTGATAAATGCCAGGATGAAGGCAATCGACATGACGAGGCCCGGAACGGCGAAGGCGATCTCGCCCTGAGCCGATGCAAAGGCCGCCAACCGCCGTTTGCCCGGCTGCCGGTGTGTCAGGAAATAGGCGAGCAGGATACTTGCGGCTGCAATGAGCATTGCGGCGGCTGCGGCGATAAGGGTCGAATTGGCAAAGGCACGCAAGGTGACCGACTGCCGCCACAGCACCTCAACGAAATTGGCCGTCGTCAGCGTGCCGGGCGACAGTGGCAGTCCGTAGGTTTTCACCAGGGTTGTCGCCACAAGCGAGGCCGCGGGCAGCAGCAGGACGGTGGCAACGAACAGCCAAAGGATCGCTTCCACAATCACCCGCTTCGTGCCGAGCGCGACCGCCAGCGGATCCTGAGGCAGGCCGATCAAGGCGGTTTTCATGCGCCGGTGCAGGAAGCTCTGGATCACGATTGCCGCAAGCGCGATGAGGGCGAGGATCACCGAGATCACCGCGACATTGGGCAGAACATCCGGTCCGAAGCTCGCCAGCCGGCGCCAAACCAGGACGGGCAGGGTGGTGTAGCGCGCCGGAATGCCGATCAGCGCATTGATGCCGAAGTTCCCGAGCGCGGCGATGAACGCCAGCGCAAATCCGGCGAGCAGCGAGGGCGCGAGCAGCGGCAGCGTTATCGTCCGCAGCATCCGGAAAGCGCCCGCGCCGGAGACACGGGCTGCATCGGACAATTCGCGCGGAAAGGCCCGCAGGCTGGCCCGGACCAACAAAAAGACAAGCGGCGAATGCTGCAACGTCAGCAGCAGCACCAGTCCCTCGCGCGAGTAAAGCGGGTGGGTCGATCCGAGTTCGGGTGCAAGGCCAATCCAGCGCAGCACCGGACTTGCGGGACCGAGTGTCTGGATCCAGGCAATCGCGGTCACATGCGGCGGGATCATCATCGGCAGGAGGATCAGAAACACCAGCGCGCCCTTGGCGCGGACATCCGTCAGGCCGATAACGAGCGCCAATGCGGTTCCGAGCACAGTTGCCAGCAAGGCGGACATAATGCTGCTCTCGATCGAATGCCAAAGCGCGCGTTGGACAGAGCGGCTCCCAAGCGCCTCAACCACCGGCGCAAGTGTGTATCCGCTCTCCGTGCTGAGCCCGATCTGGAACAGCAGCAGAAGCGGCAATCCGCAGATCGCGGTTGCCCCCAAGACAACAACGGCGAGGGAAAGCCCCTCGCCATTGCGCAAGTCATTCAAGCGTGGTGCGAACACCGGTGCTTAGCCGCCGAAGATTTCGGAGAACTTGATCTTGTTGGCCTGATCCTGGGCAAGTGCCTGAGCCGGATCGAAGTCCATCAGCTTGATGGCGTTGCGGGCCGGGAAGCCAGCCGGAGCGGCAACGCCCGGATGCGCCGGCAGATAGCCCTGGGAAGACGCAAGCTTCTGACCGTCTTCAGAAAGAAGGAAGTCGACGAAGGCCTTTGCAGCATCCGGGTTCTGTGCGGTCGACAGGATGGCGACCGGCTCGGTAACGGCGGAGACGCCCTCTTCCGGGAAGACGAATTCGACCGGTGCGCCGTTGGCTTTTTCGCGGATCGGCAGGAAGTCGACGACGAAGCCGTAGAGCTTCTCACCACCGGCGATTGCCTTGTAGGTACCGCCGTTGCCGCCTTTCGGGTTCGCACCCTGATCGGCAAGACCTTCATAAAATGCCCAGCCGAGATCCGGGTTGGACGTCAGGGCCGCCATGTGGATGGTCGCAGCACCTGAGGTCAGTGGCGACGGCATGGCCAGCTTGTCCTTGGCTTCCGCCTTCAGGAGGTCCTTGTAGGAGGCCGGCTTCATCGATGCATTGGTGTTGTAGACAATGCCGGTGGTGATCAGCTTGGTGGAGAAGTAGGTCTTGTCCGCATCCATGATGGCCGGATCATAGGCCGATACATCGGCTCCTTCATGCGCCATCAGGCGGCCTTCCGCCTTCAGGCCTTCCATGGTGACCATGTCGGCGATCAACAGCACGTCCGGCTTCGGTGCACCGGCTTCGAACTCGGCGCGCAGCTTGGCCATCATCTTGGTGGTGCCGTCACGGACCCACTCGACCTCGACGCCGGGATGGGCTGCGGTGAAGGCATCAACCGTCGCCTGGGCATCCTTGTTCGGCTGCGAGGTGTAGAGGACGAGTTTGCCAGTAATATCATGCGCGAATGCCGGAGCAGACGCAGCGGCCAGCAGGCCGGCAGCGATCAAAAGCTTTTTCATGTCTCATAAGTCCTTTGCGGATAAACGCCGATTGGGGCAGGCAGGAATTGGCGTAGCAGGCCCGCATGACAGTTTTTTTAAGTAGTAATATATAATCTGAATTCTTAATTCATATATTAAGCGCGGCCCGGCCAGCTGACCGAAGCCGCGCTACACACAAAAAAGATCAGCTTCTCCCAAGCGGAGTGCCGGCTTCAAACAGCTCGCGGGTCAGCTCGTGGCAGCTGCCAGTCCGGTATCCATCAGCGCCTTGATCTTGCGCTCGGACGTCCCGGCAACGATCCGGCCGAGTTCCTTGTTGCCTTTCAGCACCAGAAGGGTCGAACGGCGCGGAATGCGGCGGGAGGTGGTGACTTCGTGGTTTCGGAAGGCGTCCCAGTCCACCCGCACGAACACCATGTTGCGGTCGTAATCCGGGTTCTCCCGGCGAAGAGCGTTGATCACCCGTTCCTGGCGGGCGCAAGTCGAACACCACGATGCGGCATAGTCGACAAAGACGGTCTTGCCGGCGGCAAGGTGTTTCTTGATCAGGCCGGGGGTGTAGGACACCGATCCGGCGGCGAATGCGGGCATGGAACCGAGAACGGGTGCGACGGCGGCACCGGCAACGGTGGAGAGGAACATGCGGCGGTTCATGGGTAGTCCTTTCGCGGTCGGGAGGAGAGTAGGAATTGATCAGAACATGACTGACAGGTCCTGGAACCAGTAGGGCAGGATGCTGACAGCCCAGCTTTCGATGATGTGGTGAACGTTCATGAGCAGGGCAGCGCCAACAGCGATGAACACGATGCCCATGATCGGCTTGGAACGCTCTGCCAGACCGCGCAGCCGGTCTGCACGCCGGCGCAGGGTCTCACGGGCTCCAAGACCCAGACCGATAATCAGGGTTGAGACACCAAGCGCGAAAAAGATCATGATCAGGCCCACCCAGGCAAGGTCCTGTCCCTGGGAGGCCAGTGCAATGGCTCCGCCAAGGGTCGGGCCGATGCAGGGTGACCAGACAGCACCCAGCAGCACACCGCCGAGGAACTGGCCAGGTAGTCCCGACATATCTGTTGCCTGCATCCGTGCACCTGCCGATCCGGAGAGCCCGGCGGCTGCCAGCTCGAACCTTTGCGCAAAGGCGGGGACGAGAAGAACAAGGCCGAAGACGATCATCAGGGCCGCGCCGGCCTTGGCCATGACATCCTCGGTCAGACCGATGGCATAACCCAGGGTGGCGACCAGCATGCCGACGGTGACGAAGGACAGGCTCATCCCCGCGGCCAGCGCCAGTGGCGCACGCTTGTCCGCGCTCAGCGCGGACGCCAGCACGATGGGCAGTACCGGCAGGACACATGGATTGATCAGGGTCAGAAGCCCGGCGAGATAGGCGAGCGGCAATTCGAGCATGGTTGCTTGGCAGCCCCTTGTTGAATCAGGTCGTCATCAACCGGAATTCCGACGCACAGCTTCCGGATCTCAAGTCTCATATGCCGCGCTTCGCCGCGATTGTCCGCTAACAGTCAATCACAAAATTGTGGGACGCGAATATCTGTTCCAATCCATCGGCCTGCCTCTGCGGCAACGCATCGATATCCCTGCAGTTTTGCCGTAACAACGTTCTCACGGCAGTGTGATAGTTCCCATCTAGGTTCTGTTAACCGTCTTCATTACACTGGGACCATGTTGCGATTTATGCTCATTGTCGGATTTCTGCTTGCGTCCCTGAACCAGGGCATGGCGCGCGGCTCGGTGGATCTTGCCAAGCTGCCGGCGGTCAATCCGTCTGCCGTCACCGTCACCGCCCCGGTCATCCTGCCGGTTGAAAGCGGTGTGGAAGCTGATGCGTGCTGTTCCGAGCCCAAGATTGCCGACACCAAACCGTCTTTCTGCAATTCCGACATGTGCAAGGCGGTCATGTCGCCGCAATCCGAAACGCGGCCTTTGACCGGGCAGGACCGGGACGGATTTCTGATCAATCAGCGGCAGTCCGTTTCCGTTCGCGTCGAGCCGCACCCGCCCAAGTCCTGACAGGTCACATCCGAGCCGGACCTTTATCCGGTCGCGTACACAAATGTCAGGAGAAATTCCATGTTGAACAAACGGCAGCTTTTGCTGGGCGGTTTGGCCATTCTGGCGGGTGGTGTCCCGCTTCAGGCCGAGGCCCACCACACCAAGAAATACAAGAACTTCAAACTCGATCCCAAGTTCAAGCCGCAATCGGTCCGGTTCCGGGGTGGTTATGCACCGGGAACCATCGTGGTTGATCCGCGCAATCACTTTCTCTATCTGGTCGAAGGCCGTGGACGGGCGCGGCGCTATGGCGTTGGCGTCGGGCGGGCCGGGCTTGCCTTCCGGGGCACGGCAACGATTTCCCGCAAGGCGGAATGGCCGCGCTGGACACCGACCAAGAACATGATCCGCCGCAACCCGAAACGCTATGCCCGCTATGCCGGCGGATTGGCCGGCGGGATCAACAATCCGCTTGGTGCACGGGCGCTCTACCTCTACCGGGGTGGCCGCGATACCTATTACCGCATCCACGGAACCACTGAGCCCTGGTCGATCGGACAATCGGTCTCCAGCGGCTGTATCCGGATGATCAACGATCATGTGATCGATCTCTACAACCGGGTTCCGTTAGGGACGCGGGTAGTGGTCATCTAACCGAAAGACCTGGCGTGACATCAATGAAATCCTGCGTGACGCGGCGCAAGCTCCTCACCGGAGCCGCCGCCATGGCCGGCCTGTCCCTGGCCGGATGCCAGACAAGCGCTTCCAGACCCGAGCCGCAACCCGTCGTTCTGCGTCCGCGCGGTGACGGTTCCTTTGCCCTTAACTACGGCCCGCGTCCGGCAGAGCCTTTTCCGGTTCCGGCGGTCGATCCGGACGTGCTTGCGCCGCGGTTCCGGCGGTTCCGCGTTGCCTATCCGACCAGCGAGAAGCCGGGCACGATCGTGGTCGATACGGCAAATTTCTACCTTTATCTGGTTGAGCCGGAAGGGACGGCCATGCGCTACGGCGTCGGGTTGGGCCGGGCCGGGTTCGAATGGTCCGGCCGGGCGAATGTGGCCTGGAAACGGCCCTGGCCGACATGGACACCGCCGGACGAGATGATTGCGCGCGAACCGCATCTGGAACGGTACAGCGTCCGCAATGGCGGCATGGAGCCCGGGCTGGACAATCCGCTCGGTGCGCGCGCGCTTTATATTTTCCAGGGCGGTGCCGATACTCTCTATCGTCTCCATGGCACCAACGAACCGCAGTCGATCGGCAAGGCGGTGTCCTCGGGCTGTGTGCGGCTCATCAATCAGGATGTCATTGATCTCTACGACCGGGTCCGTCCGGGTGCGGAAATAGTCGTGCTGTGAGGGCACGGCGTTCGCCGCATCTTCTGAATGGAGGAACCTATGAAAAAGCAACGCAAACCCAAACCGGCGAAACGGGTGAAGACCGGCGGACAAACACCGTCACAGACAGGTGCGGGCGGCACTTCCCGTTCGGATGCCGTCAATCGACGGCACCTGCTGCGCCTTGCCCGGAATGTACTGATCGCCGGCGGGCTGGTTGGTGGCGGCGGTTATGCACTTGCCCGAACCGTCCTGACAACCATGTACGAACACGATCTCGACCGGATCGGCAACGGCCGCCCGACGGTGGTGCAGATCCATGACCCGTCCTGTTCCATGTGCATGGCTTTGCAACGAGAAACCAGAAAGGCACTGGAGCGTCTAGAGGGCGATCCGGTTGACTATGTCGTTGCCAATATCAGCACGCCCGAGGGCAGGAATTTTGCGGCGAGCCATGGCGTTCAGCACGTAACCTTGCTGCTGTTCGATGCAGGCGGCGATCTCAGGGATGTCCTTGTGGGCGAACGGCGATCATACCAGATCGAGGTTGCGATCAAGCGGCTGTACCAGGGCTGAGCGCTGCCAGCACCAAAGCCGCCGCATGGTTTCCCATCGGCGTTTCGACATTCGTGTCTGCCCAAACAGGGCAGGATGGCGGGCGCTCCGGCCTTGCCGGGAACGCAAAGGAAAGGTGGGAAGTGGCAAGGTTTCACGCCCGCCCGGTATCCGTTTCCCTTTAAGCCAAAGGAGTTGGCGTCTTTCTCGTTTCTGCTTGGCTGAGCGTGGGGTGCGGCGCTCAACTTCGCCGGATATGAGACGCATCCCTTGAGAACCTGCACGCCGGACCCCGCACAGCCTCCAAGGGTCTCCAGTTGCCCGGCAATGGCGGACGGCCCGTTACGCCCTCTGCCATGCCTCACGACACCGGTTCCCACCACCACGAACGGACGGTCCGACCCCGGCCCCGCATTGGTGGAAACGCGGCGGAGTGTAAATGAGGGGAGGTGGAGCGTGGATAAGTTTGTTGTTTGTCAGGAGGGACTGCTCCTTTCCCCAGCCGTCATGCCGGACCGCGTGGCGCGAGGCACCATCGCGAGATCCGGCATCCAGACATCAGTGCGCCGCAAGGCGTTCCTCTTTAAAAGCGGTGCTCACTGCGCGAGCGCTGACGTGCTGGTCCCCAGATCAGCGCGCAGCCTTGCTGCACTTGTCTGGGGTGACGGCAGTGGGTGTGGCGCAGTGCAGGAAAACCTTCCCCTGTCATTCCAGACGGTCTGCAGCAAAGCTGCATGGCCAGATCTGGAAACCAGACATCAGTGCGCCGAAGGCGCTGCATGTTCCCTTGTGGCCATGGATTATGAAACGGGTGTTCGCTTCTGCAGTGTCGGCTTGTTTGGAATCGCGAAGCGCTGCCTGTTCCTTCTCCCATTGGGAGAAGGTGGTCCGAAGGACCGGATGAGGGGTGGCGGTATCACAATCGTCAAGACCGCCGGCTTTGCCCCCTCACCCCAACCCTCTCCCATTGGGAGAGGGGGCAGTTCCGGATAGCCCTGGATTACCCTCTCAACCGTTATCAACGGATTTGGAGTCCATTGTCTGGCAATGGCATGAGCGCGTGCGGGAAGGGCGTGCCCAAACCGCCGTTTCCCGGCCAAACGAAGTGTGCGCCGGGAGTTGCCGCCGATCATTGCCATGCCCCGTCCGGGTAGTCTCTTGACCGTATATCTCAGGCTGCCTTGAAGGGCAGGGGCTTGTAGTCCTCTGCGTCCTTGGCTGCGGCGTCCAGAAGCATTTGCAGGAGGTTTGGATCGGCGGCGTGGACCCGGTTCCAGTTGGCGATGAAAGGCGTTTCGTGGGGTTTATCCAGGAATACCTGACCGGCGCGCATGATGTTTTCGGCAAACAGTTCGATGGTCTGCTCTTCAAGGTGACGGTCCAGCTTCAGGCCATTCATCTTGGCGTCATTGTCGTAGACTTCGACCATGTCGAGGGCGCGCCGGAAATAGGTCGCCTTCAGGGTGCGGAAGACGTTCGGCGTGAACACGGTGCCGTCCGCCGCGAGCTTGCGGAAGACCGCCTTGCAGATGTCGGTCGACATGCGGTTCAGCCCGGCATCGGCCTCCTCCGCGCTGACCGATTGATGCTTGTGGTCATAGGCGTCGGCGATCTCGACCTGGCAGACGGAGTGGGGTCCGAGATTGCGCCAGGCCTCGGACAGGACGCCGATCTCGAGGCCCCAGTCGGACGGGATTCTGAGATCCGGAAGCACCGGCATCCGAATGGCGAATTCGCCGGAGAGCGGATAGCGGAAGCTGCGCAGGAAATCGATGTAGTCGCGGTACCCGATGACTTTCTGCAAGGCGATCAGCAGGGGACTGACCAGCAAGCGGGTGACGCGCCCGTTCAGCTTGCCGTCGCCAATCCGCGGATAGAAGCCTTTTGAAAGCTGATAGGAAAAGCTCGGATTGGCGACCGGATACAAGAGCCGCGCAAGCATGTCGCGCTGATAGGTCAGGATATCGCAGTCATGGATCGCCATGACCGAATCTTCAGCACAGGCGATCAGATAGCCCATCGCGGTCCAGACGTTCTTGCCCTTGCCCTGTTCGATTTCCGGAAAGCCCAGCTCCTTCAGCCGGCTTTCGAAGGCTTTCATCCGGGGGGAATCGTTCCACAGAACCACATGGTTCTGCGGCAGTTCCATGAAGAACGAGCGCGCCATGCGGAACTGTTCTTCCGTGGCCCGGTCGAGACCGATGACGATGCGGTTGAGATAGGTGACCTTCGACAATTCGCCCAGAATGTTGCCGAGCGCCGGGCCTTCGAGTTCGGAGTAGAGCGCCGGCAGGATCAGGGCAATCTTCCGGTTGGCTGAAAAACACTCCAGCTCGTAGACGAGTTCCTCAATCCGGCGTGTGCGGAGATTGTGGAAATGAGCAATGTTGCCGTTCTGATGGAAGTCCGCCATGGGTCTTAGTCCTGTTGTAACCCGAGCATCGCGAGCAGTCCGAGGATAGCTTCATTCCAGGCTTCGGGCCCTTCTTTCGCCGTCCGCCGGATGCGGCCATTGGTCTCGCCCTGCAACAGCGGCAAGCCGGGAGAATCGTTGTTTTTCACTATAAAGCCATAGTCGGCAGCTTCCAGCATCTCAATGTCGTTGGGCGCATCGCCGAGAGCAGCAGTTGTATCCGCGCCAAGTTCCTTTGCGATCTGGCGCATGGTATCTGCCTTGGTTTTTCCAAGCGACAAGGTCAGAAACCGGCCGCCGCGGCGGGCCTTAACTCCCTTTGCGGCCAGGGCACTTTCAAATCCGGTCAGTTCGGCCTCTGAACCTGTCCACAGACCCGGTTCGGAATGGCAGCGAAGCCGCGCGCGGCGCGCGTCCTCAAGCGGGAGCCCGGTGACGCCGGCAACGCCTTCATCGTCCATGTCACCGAACCCTGAGTAGGAGCCTTTCAATTCGGCCGGAAGCGACTTCAGGACGGTACGAATTCGCGTGTAGTTGGTTCTGTCCTGCTCCAGCCCTTTTGGAGGAGAATAGACGCCGGAGCCGTTCTCGACGATGGCGGGCACATCGCCGAGGCCAAGTTCATTGTGCAGTCCGGCGATTTCCGCAGCGGTTTTGCTGCTTGCAAGAACAAGCGGGATAGCCAGGGACTTGAGCGTGTTCAGCGCGGGAAGGGCTGGTTCATGGCTGTATGTCTTGTGATCGAGGAGGGTTCCATCCAGATCGGTAAAGACGACAAGACGCAAGGCATTGTTCCCACACTGAAAGGACCAGAGCGTACTCCCGATAGGTAGTGATGAAAACCCGTGTTGCTACGGAGGCCCGGTAACTGGGAAAAGGTGAACACTTACATAACCTGGATTAAAATTAGGCATGTCAGCCCGTAAACTATGCTGCCAACAAATCTGGCAAAATCGTATTGCATCCGGCGGAAGTTTTGTTTTTATTGTCGAATAATAAATCGTCCCGACATCAGGGCGAAGAGACAAAACCAAGGGGAATGGTTTGGCGTCAACAAGCAATGACGCGTTCGTTCAATTCGATCGTGTGCAGAAATCCTATGACGGCGAAAACCTGGTCGTAAAGGATTTGAACCTTTCGATGCCGCGAGGCGAATTCCTGACGATGCTCGGGCCGTCCGGATCCGGCAAGACCACCTGCCTGATGATGCTGGCAGGGTTCGAGACAGCGACCCACGGCGAAATCCTGCTCGGCGGCAAGCCGATCAACAACATTCCGCCGCACAAACGCGGCATCGGGATGGTGTTCCAGAACTATGCGCTGTTTCCGCATATGACGGTTGCCGAGAACCTCAGCTTTCCGCTGGAGCTGCGCAAGTTGAACAAGGCGGAACGGGAAGCCAAGGTGAAGCGCGCGCTGGACATGGTGCAGATGGGTGCCTTTGGCGGACGCCGCCCGGCACAGCTTTCCGGCGGCCAGCAGCAGCGGATCGCGTTGGCGCGCGCATTGGTGTTCGAGCCTGAACTGGTTCTGATGGATGAGCCGCTCGGCGCACTCGACAAGCAGCTGCGCGAGCATATGCAGTTCGAGATCACCCGCCTGGCGCACAATCTCGGCATCACCACGGTCTACGTCACGCACGACCAGACCGAAGCGCTAACAATGTCCGATCGCGTTGCCGTGTTTGACGATGGCCGCATCCAGCAGCTCGCACCGCCGGACAACCTTTACGAAGAGCCGATGAACAGCTTTGTCGCGCAGTTCATTGGCGAGAATAACACCTTGACCGGAACCGTGAAAACAATCGACGGTGACACGTGCCTGATCGTCCTTGACGACGGTGAGGAGATCGATGCCAAGCCGGTCAATGTCACCCAGCCCGGCGACCGGACCAAGGTGTCGATCAGGCCTGAGCGTGTCGAGTTCAACAAGGACAGGCTGAGCCCTGACGCGCACTTGCTGAAGGCTGAGGTGAAGGAGTTCATCTATATGGGCGATATCTTCCGCTTCCGCCTGAGCGTTGCCGGTAATGACGATTTCATCGTCAAGACCAGAAATGCGCCGGATGCGATCAAACTGACGCCCGGAGAGCATATTGAGATTGGGTGGCTGCCTCAGGATTGCCGGGCTCTGGATGCCTGAGACCCGCTCTTGATGCCGCCTTGCGGGCTGGGCATCGGGACAGGGCACCACTTCAAAGGCCGAAATCATCGTTCCGCATTTCGGCCATCAGAACATAAAGCGGAAACCAGAAGGAGCTTCTAATGAAACTGACCAAAGTACTGCTAGCAGCCGCCGCGCTCGGCTATGCAGGCACCGCCGTTGCTCAAGACATGACCATGGTCTCTTGGGGCGGCGCTTACCAAACCTCGCAAATCCGCGCTTACGCCGAGCCATATATGGCTGCCAATCCGGGTGTGAATATCATCTGGGATGAAAGCTCGAACGAAGCTGTTGCCAAGCTGCGCGCCATGAATGAAGCCGGCAACATCACTTGGGATCTGGTCGACGTCGTTGCATCCGACGCGATCCGCCTGTGCGACGAAGGCCTCGCGCTGGAAATCGATGCGGACAATGACCTTGCTCCGGCACCTGATGGTACCCCGGCGTCTGAAGATTTCGGCGACCTGATGGTCAGCGACTGCTTCATTCCGCAGATCGTCTACTCCACCACCTTCGGCTACCGCACAGATCTGGTTGGCGACACGCCGCCATCCGACATTTGCGCAGTCTTCGATCTGGAAGCCTATCCGGGCAAGCGCTCCCTGGAAAAGCGTCCGATCAACAACATGGAGTGGGCTCTGCTGTGTGATGGCGTTGCCAAAAGCGACGTCTATGACGTTCTGGCGACCGACGAAGGTCAGGATCAGGCCCTTGCCAAGCTCGCTACCATCAAGGACTCCGTCGTCTGGTGGTCCGCTGGCGCCGACACTCCGCAGCTTCTTGCTGACGGCGAAGTCATCATGGGCTCCACCTACAACGGCCGCCTGTTCTCCGTGATCGAAGAGCAGAAGCAGCCGGTTGCCATGCTGTGGGACGCACAGGTGTTCGATCTGGACGGCTGGATCATTCCGGCAGGCCTCAGCGATGAGCGTCTGGCTGAAGTGAAGAAGTTCCTGCGCTATGCCACGGACACGCAGCGTCTTGCCGATCAGGCCAAGTACATCAGCTACGGCCCGGCACGTGCATCTTCTGCGCCGCTCGTTGGCACGCATGCAGATCTCGGCATCGAAATGGCACCGCATATGCCGACCGATCCGAACAATGCCAAGAACACCTTCCTCTATAACTACGAGTTCTGGGCCGACTATCGCGACGACATCGACGCGAAGTTCCAGGCCTGGCTGGCTCAGTAAGTTTTGGATCGAAGAGAGGTCCGGGCGTCCGCGCCCGGATCTTGCGAACCGGCTCAAATGACCGCCGGGCGACAAGAATGAAAAACCGGCGCCAGGGGGACAGCGCGATATGAGTGATGCAGCAGCCAGCGGGCCGATGCTCGCAGCCGATGGCACGCCGCTGAAGAAAAGCCTGGCACGAAGCCTGCGCCGGCAGAAACTGCGTGCGCTCATGCTGATTGCGCCGCTGCTGATCTTCGTGCTGGTGTCCTTCATCATTCCGATTGCGTCCATGTTGTTCCGCTCGGTCGAGAACAGCATCGTTGCTGAGACGCTGCCCGAGACGGTCGTTGCCTTGCAGTCCTGGGACGAAACGTCAGGGGATCTGCCGCCGGAAGAGGTTTATGCGGCCTTCATCAATGACATGGTCGTTGCAGTGAAGGCCAAAACGCATACGCGGCTCGGAACCCGTCTGAACTACGAAGAAACCGGCATGTCGTCTATGTTCCGGCGTTCGGGACGGGCCATCCGGAAACTCGATCCGGTGGCCGACGCGCCGTTCAAGGACAAGCTGATCGGCATTCATGACGGCTGGGGCGAGCTAAAAACCTGGCAAGTTATCAAGACCCATTCGCCGACGATGACAGACGGCTATTTCCTGAACGCTGTCGATATGCAGCGAACACCTGAAGGCGTTTCCGCGCAGCCGGAGAACAAACAGATCCTGGTCAAGCTGTTCTGGCGGACGCTTGCGATGTCGCTGGTGATTACCGGCTTCTGCATCCTGCTCGGATATCCGGTTGCCTGGATCCTGGCCAATCTGCCCATGCGGGTGTCGAACATCCTGATGATTCTGGTGCTGCTGCCGTTCTGGACATCGCTTCTCGTGCGCACTTCCGCCTGGAAGGTGATGCTGCAACAGCAGGGCGTCATCAACGACACACTGGTATGGCTCGGCGTTGTTGCGGACGAGGCACGCCTGGTGATCATCAACAACGAGATCGGCACCGTGGTCGCGATGACGCATATCCTGCTGCCTTTCATGATTCTGCCGATGTACTCGGTGATGCAGACGATTCCACCGACCTATCTCCGGGCGGCAAAGTCGCTTGGCGCAACGAACTGGACGGCTTTCTGGCGGGTCTATTTCCCGCAATCCGTGCCGGGTATCGGTGCCGGGTCGATCCTCGTCTTCATCCTGGCTATCGGCTACTACATCACGCCGGAGATTGTCGGCGGGACCAAGGGCGTCTTCATTTCCAACCGGATCGCCTACCACATCTCGTCCAGCCTGAACTGGGGCCTGGCTGCTGCACTCGGCACCATTCTGCTTGCCGCGGTTCTGCTTCTCTATTGGGCCTATGACAAGATTGTCGGCATCGACAACGTGAAACTCGGGGGCTGATCCTTGGCTGTTCTGACACCTATTTCGCGCAAGCCCCTGTCATTGGTGCTGCCCGTCGTTGCCGCCGCAGGCGCGTTTCTCGGGCTGTTTGTCGGCACGGCCAACGGATCGGGTATTCTCGGTCTTTTGATCGGCGGCGCACTGCTGGCTGCAATGGCCTATATCCTCATCACCTTCGTGAAGAACGAGCGGGCCGGGCGCTGGGCAGTCGTCGTGCTGACGGCGGCACTCGGGTATTTCTTCGGCGGCATTCCGGGCCTGGTGATCGGACTGTTGGCGGGCTGGTTCTATGGCTGGTTTATCTACTGGATGTATGAGGGCCGGTATCGCGCCAAGCTGCACCCCTATCTGACTGGCGGTCAGGTGCTCTGGCACTATTCATTCCGGGTGATCTGCGGTTCGATCTTTGTATTTTTGATCACGCCGATCCTTGTGGTTCTGCCGCTGTCCTTCAACGCCCAGGACTTTTTCACCTTCACGCCCGAAATGCTGCGTTTCGATCCTGCCGGATATAGCCTGAAGCACTACGAGGACTTCTTCACCAATCCGCAGTGGCAGCACAGCTTTCAGAACTCACTGATCATCGCGCCGATCGCGACGATCATTTCCGTGTCGCTCGGAACCCTTGCGGCCATTGGCCTGTCGCAGTCGCATGTACCGGGCAAGCGCGTGATCATGGCAACGCTGATCTCGCCGATGATCGTGCCCTTGATCATCTCGGCAACTGGCATGTTCTTCTTTTATGCCAGCATCGGGAATTTCCTCGAAGGCACGCTCGGCATGGACAAGACCTTTGTCGGCTACATCAAGGTGATCCTGGCGCATGCGGTGCTGGGCGTTCCGTTTGTGATCATCACCGTGACCGCGACCCTGGTCGGGTTCGACCGCTCGCTGACGCGTGCCGCAGCCAACCTCGGCGCCAATCCGGTCACCACCTTCTTCAAGGTGCAAATGCCGCTCATCCTGCCGGGGGTGATTTCCGGCGGCTTGTTCGCCTTCATCACGTCCTTCGATGAAGTGGTTGTGGTGCTGTTTGTCGGCTCCGCCAGCCAGAAAACGTTGCCCTGGCAGATGTTCATCGGCCTTCGCGAACAGATCAGCCCGACCATTCTGGCGGTCGCGACCATCCTCGTCGTGATTTCCATTCTGCTTCTGGCTTCGGTCGAAATGCTGCGCCGCCGCTCGGAGCGTTTGCGCGGCATGTCACCTGGCTGAATCCCCTATTGACCTTTGGGCGAAACTTGCTCAAAGGTCTTGGCATATGCATGACCTGCGATGGCGTCGCCGGAGACATCATGCAAATGGCCCTCGGGAACCGAGGCCGCATCCGTCCTGAACGCCGGGACGTGTGGCCGGGCTTCTCTGTCCGGCATGGACTGGAGACCCTGGGATGAGTGCCCTTTCCGATAGACCCGCGTTTTTCACCTGTCACAACGGCGAAAAGGCACCGCTGCCGTTCAGTGCCGCGGAGTATGAGCACCGGCTTTCGAAGTTGCGTGCGATCATGGCCGGGCGGGACATTCCCGTTGTGGTGCTGACGTCGATGCACAACATCGCCTACTATTCCGGCTTTCTTTACTGCAGCTTTGGCCGGCCCTATGGCTGTGTCGTCACGCAGGACGCCTGTACCACCGTCTCGGCGAACATTGATGCCGGACAGCCCTGGCGCCGTTCCATCGATGCCAATGTGATCTATACCGACTGGAAGCGGAACAACTTCTGGCGCGCGATTGCTGATCTTGCCGGCAGCGCCCGCCGGATTGGCATTGAGGCCGACCACATGACCCTTGCCGCGCGCGATATTGCCGCGCAGATGCTGGGCGGTCCGGAGATGGTCGATATTGCCGCGGAAACGATGGCCGCGCGCATGATCAAATCGGCAGAGGAGATCGAGCTTATCAAGGGCGGAGCGCGAACGGCCGATATCGGCGGCGAGGCGATCCGCGCGGTGATCCGTGAAGGCGCCACCGAGATCGACATTGCCATGGCCGGGCGCGACGCCATGGAAGCGGAAATCGCCAGAGCCTATCCGGATGCGGAATACCGCGACACCTGGGTCTGGTTCCAGTCCGGCCTCAACACGGACGGAGCGCACAATCCGGTCACCAAACGGGCCTTGCAGCAGGGCGATATCCTCAGCCTCAACACCTTCCCGATGATCTCCGGCTATTACACGGCCCTTGAGCGCACCTTGTTCCTCGGTGAGCCGGACGCTGCGAGCCTGCGGCTTTGGAAGGCCAATGTCGCCGCCCATGAGCTGGGCATGAGCCTCATCAAGCCCGGCGCGACCTGTTCAGGCATCACGGCGGAGATCAACCGTTTCTTCGCCGATGAGGGCCTGTTGCAATACCGTTCCTTCGGCTACGGCCACTCCTTCGGCATCCTCAGCCACTATTATGGCCGCGAGGCGGGGCTGGAACTGCGCGAGGATATCGATACGGTTCTGGAGCCCGGCATGGTCGTTTCCATGGAGCCGATGCTCTGGGTGCCGGAAGGAACGCCCGGCGCCGGCGGCTATCGCGAGCATGATATTCTGGTTGTCGGTGAGACCGGTGCGGAGAACATTACCGGCTTTCCCTATGGCCCGGAACACAACATTATCGAGCCTTAGGACGCGTCTAGTAACTCGGCTTGGCCGGGAACCAGCCGGGCCGGGCACCATCGAGATAGGCACCTTCTATTCTGTCGACAGCGATTTTTTTAATCAGATCCTCGTCGACGGAAACGCCAAGCCCGGGCCGGTCGCTCACCTTGAAACCGCCGTCTTCAAGCGGCGGCGGAGACTGCGAGATATCGGCACCGAGCCAGGCGCGTTCGGTGTCGATTGGGAGCGTCATGTTGGGGATCGCGGCAGCCAGTTGAATATAGGCCGCCTGGCTGATTGCCAGCTCGCCGCCGGAATGCAGGCCAACCGGAACGCCCTTGGCCTCGCAAAGGGCCGCCGCCTTGATGCATTGCCAGAGCCCGCCTGCCTGGTGCGGATCAAGCAGGACCGCATCGGCTGCGCCCGCGTCGAGCAGTCCTGCCACATCGGTCAGCTGATAGGCCGCTTCATCTACGACGATTGGAATGCTTTGTGCCCGGCACAGCGCCGCCGAACCGCTGGTGTCTGATAGCTCCAGCGGCTGTTCCACCCAATCGGGCGCGAATTCCGCAAGCCGGGCAAGCTGGCGCTTGGCCGTTGGCCGGGTCCAGGCACCGTTCACGTCCAGACGGATATCGGCGTCTCCGATTTCCTCGCGCGCGGCCTCCGTCAGGGCGATGTCGCTCTGCGCGTCCATGCCGATCTTGATCTTGAACGCGGTATGGCCCCGGCCTGCATGATAGCGAAGCTGGCGTTTGGCTTCCTCTGGTTCATGGGCGAAGACGTAGCCGGTGGCCCGGACTTCCGTGCGCCACAGGCCGCCCCAAAGAGCCCATAAAGGCTGGCCGGTTGCGTTTCCCAGCGCGTCCCACATGGCCATTTCCAGCGCCGCAATTGCATAGACCGCGGCACGGGCGTGATGGTAATAGCCGGCACCCAGAACCAGGCGGTAAAAGCCTTCCGCGTTGCGGATGTCCCAGCCCCTGGCCAGCTCGGCTGCCTTGCCGAACGCTGCCGGTGTGGTATCGATCAGGCACTGGGTTTCCCCCCAGCCTTCGTGTCCGGATGTGGTCTTGATACGGCAGATCAGGCGGGTGGTTCCGGTCCTGACGCCCGAGCCCCATTCGATCGGAATGGAGAACGGCGCCTGCACCATCCAGTGGTCTATGCTGCTGATTTTCATACCGGCCCATTGACTTGAAACTAAGTTCCAACTAGCTGTAGACGATCTTGTTTGGGGAGGCAATCGTCTATGAGCGACCAGGGTGACGCGCAAAACGGAACGCAGCCGGGCATGCAGGCCCTCGTGCGTGGCTTGCGCGTGCTGGACATTTTGTCCGAGGCATCCGGTGCCGTCCGCTTCAACGCTCTGCAAGAAGGAACCGGTCTGCCCAAGGGTACCTTGCACCGGATTGTGCAGACGCTTCTGGATGAGCGCTATCTTCAGGAAACGGAGACCGGATACCGCCTTGGCTCCCGGCCGTTTCAGCTTGCCCACCGGGTGTGGGACGGATTTGACTTACGCGGCGCGGCTGCGCCCGAACTTGAGCGGCTGGCGCGCGACATCGGCGAGGCGACCCGCCTTGCGGTCCTCGACAATGGGCAGACGCTCTATATCGATCAGCGCGATGCGCAGCGCGAAGTGCGCATCGGGTCAGCCGTCGGTCAACGCGTGCCTCTCCATGCGACCGCACTCGGCAAGGCGCTTGCCGCGCATCTAGATGAAGGCGCACGCCGGCGTCTGTTTGCCTCCGACCTCGCGGCGATCACCGATCACACCGTGACCAACATTGAAGCGCTGGACCGTGAATTCAACATGATCAAGGCACGCGGCTACGCGGTCTCGATTGGCGAAAATCATGAGGAACTGGCAGCCGTTGCAGCGCCCGTGCTGGATCACTCCGCCCGCCCGATCGGCTCTGTCGGGATCGTCGGACCGGCCTATCGTCTGGACGAGGCGAAGCTGCATGCCCTGGGGCGCGAGGTGATCGAGGCCGGACGGCGCATTTCCGGGAACATCGGGGAACTCGCCATGTCGATCAACGTGTCGCAAAGACCGCTGCAAGCGACGGCCGACAGTGTTTCCCTGGCGATTCCGGGCCAGGACTTCCTGGGCGAGGGGCCGCATTGGGACCACGAACAGGGTGTTCTGCATTGGGTCGACATCCTGTTGCCGGCGCTGGTCACGTCGAACGAAACGGTCAGCGCGCGCAGAACCACTGCCTTGAAGGAGCTGACGGGAGTTGCAATTCCCAAGACGTCCGGCGGTTTCGTACTGGGCACCGAAACAGGCATTCATGCCCTGGAACCCGATGGCTCAACACGGGTGCTGACCGACCCGGAAGCCGACAAGCCGGGCAACCGCTTCAACGATGGCAAGTGCGATGCGGCCGGACGGCTCTGGCTCGGTTCGCTGGCGATTTCCACCGAACCGAACCAGGGCGCGCTTTGGCGTTTCGACGGCACGGAAGCAACCAGGATGCTGGACGGCATCACCGTTGCCAATGGGTTGGGATGGTCTCCCGACAACCGGACATTCTACTTCACAGACACGGGCGCGCGGACGATCTGGGCGTTCGATTTTGATCTCGAAGCCGGCGAAATCTCCAATAGCCGCGTCTTCGTAGAGTTTCCCGAGGGCGGCGGTGTGCCTGACGGTTTGGCTGTCGATGCCAATGGCGGTGTGTGGGTCGCCATTTGGGATGGATGGTGCGTGCAGCGGTATTTGCCGGACGGATCTCCGGACATGAAGGTGACGGTTCCGGTCCCGAGGCCGACATCCTGCGCCTTCGGCGGCAAGGATCTGTCCACCTTGTTCATTACCACCGCGCGCATCCGCCTTTCGGCAGCTCAACTGGATGAAGCGCCGCTCTCGGGAGCCCTTCTTGCCGCCAAGCCTGGTGTTGCAGGCCTCAAGGCGCACCCCTTCAAAGGATAAGTCAGGAAAGGAGGCTTGAATGGCAAATCTCAAGATCGTCGGCCTTTGCAAAAGCTACGGCCAGGTCGAGGTTTTGAAAGACATCGACCTGGACATCAAGGACGGTGAATTCGTTGTCTTTGTCGGCCCGTCCGGTTGCGGCAAGTCCACGCTGCTGCGCATGATTTGCGGGCTGGATGAGGTGAGCGCCGGAACACTTGCGATTGGCGATCGGATCGTCAATGACGTGCCGTCCTCCAAGCGCGGAATTGCGATGGTGTTCCAGTCCTACGCGCTCTATCCGCATATGTCGGTCGCCAGCAATATGGGCTATGCGCTGCGCCTTGCGGGTGAGAGCCGGGACGAGATCGACCGGCGCGTCCGCGCGGCTGCCGAGATCCTGAAAATCGATCACCTGCTTGACCGCAAGCCGCGGCAATTGTCCGGCGGCCAGCGCCAGCGTGTCGCCATTGGCCGCGCCATTGTCCGTGAGCCGGAAGTGTTTTTGTTCGATGAGCCGCTTTCGAACCTCGATGCCGCCCTGCGCGTCGACATGCGCATGGAATTCGCGCGCTTGAAGAGCCGGTTGGGCACCACGATGATCTATGTGACCCATGATCAGGTGGAAGCGATGACCCTGGCCGACAAGATCGTCGTCATGAATCATGGCCGGGTGGAACAGATCGGTGCGCCTATCGATCTCTATCACGCACCGGTCAACCGATTCGTTGCCGAGTTCATCGGCTCGCCGCGCATGAATATCCTCCCCTCGAAGTTGGTGGCTGCAGCTCCTGCCGGATCGGATGCGGTCGGCCTGCGCCCGGAACATCTGACCATCGCGCCCGGACCGCTCACCGGCACGTTGCTGACGACGGAACGGCTTGGCTCGGACACATTCGCCTATGTCGAGATGGCCGGAATGGAGCGCCCGCTTGTTGTCCGTATCAACGGGGATGAGGCGCTGGCTGCCGGTGCCGCTGTTTCCGTGAATTGGCCGGATGATGCCCTCTACGCCTTCGATGCTGATGGCAACGCCGTTTCCACCGCCGGCAAGGCCGCCGCGTAATGCGCCTGGAAACTTCCGATGACCCGCTGCTCACCCCGATAGAGATACAGGCGGCGTCCTATCCGTCGCTCGAGGGGCGAGGGGTGATAATTACCGGTGGGGCGTCCGGCATCGGCATGTATCTGGTCCAGGCCTTCGCGGCGCAGGGGGCAAAGGTCGGGTTTATCGACATAAGTGTAGATGCCAGCAACCGGGTGGCTGACGTGATCGGCGCGGCGACCGGAAACCGCCCCGACTTTTCAATCTGTGATCTGCGAAACATCGATGAGCTGCACGGGGCTGTTGGCAGCCTGCGCAGCCGCATCGGGCCTGTCACAGCACTGGTGAACAATGCCGGCAACGATGACCGGGTACCGTTCGAGGAACTGACCCCCGGCTATTGGGACGAACGTCAGGCCACCAACTTGCGTCATCATGTATTTGCGGCACAGGCCGTGCTGCCGGACATGGAAGCCGCCGGAAGCGGCGCGATCCTTTGCCTGGGGTCGAACAGCTGGATGCAGGGTGCGCCCGGGCTGCTTGCCTATACGACCGCCAAATCGGCGGTTCAGGGCCTGGTGCGCTGTCTTGCGCGCGAAGTGGGCGGGAAAGGCATTCGCGTCAACAGTATCGCGCCGGGATGGATATTGACCGAACGCCAGGTCACGCGCGCCCGCGAAGTGCTCACGCACAAGTTCGATGAATATCTGCAAAAACAAGCGCTTAAGGAGTTTCTCCTGCCGCCGGATGTGGCGCGGATGGCCTTGTTCCTGTGCGCTGATGACAGCCGGATGATCACCGGGCAGACCTTCGTGGTCGATGGCGGCGTGGTCTGATTGGCAATCATTGAAACGCAGTTTCAAAAAACGCTTGCGCCTTATGTGAAAACCGCCTAACAAAAATTGGAACGTAGTTTCAAATTTGGGAGGACCAGATGAAACATCTCAGAATGACAGTCGCCGCACTCGCCATGCTGGCTGGTACGGCCGCAATTGCGGACACCGAATTCATGGGCTGGACCATGACCGAGGAAACCGGCAAGGCGGCGATCAACGCGCTTGCTGAAAACTTCGATGGCTCCGTGGAGCTTCAGGGATATGCCTGGGGCGAGATCAACAAGAACTACATTCTTCGTTCCCGGTCGAAGACCCTGCCGGATGTCGGACAGGTGCAAGGGCGGCTGCTGCCGACCGTTGCCGCCGGTGCAAACCCGGTCGATCTGAATGAAGTGGTCGGCCGCGAAAAGCTGCTTGAAATGTTCGACGCCGGGTTCCTGGCCATGGGCGAGGTGAACGGCAAGCAGGTCGGCCTTCCGTGGATCACCGGCACCATTGGCTGGGTGGCCAACAAGGAAGTCATGGCTGCGGCCGGTATTGAAAGCGCCCCGGTAACGCTTGAGGAATTCAAGGCGGCGCTGAACCTGGTCAAGGAAAACGTGCCGGACAGCGTACCGTTCGGCATGGCGACCAAGAACCCCAATTCCATTCTGCTGGACTATCTGATCCTGGCCTGGACCCATGGCGCGGATCCGATCAGTTCCGAGGGCAAGGCTGCCGTCAACACGCCCGAGGCCATTGCCGCGCTTCAGTTCATGGTGGACATGGTCGAAGATGGTCTGGCAGCCCCTGAAATCGACCGCCCCGATGCGCGCCGCCTGTTCGCGCAAGGTTCAACCGCATTCTATATCGATGCACCGCAGGCCCGCAGCTTTGCCCGCAAATTCTCCGGCCGGGGTGAAGAAGTGGACGCAGCGGTCCTTCCGATGGCCGGTCCGGTGGCCGCTGCCGGCGATACGCCGGTATCCATCCAGTGGGGTCACATCCTGACCGTGTTCGGCGACGACAACAAATCGGCCGACAGCGACGGCGTCCGATGGGTCATGCACCTTCTGGCGGATGAGCAACTGGTTGACTACGCGGTTGGGCAGTCGGTGCTGCCGGCGACCAAGTCCGGTCAGGCTTCCGGTGCGGTCCAGGCTGACACCTATCTCGCCAACTGGGCAGCCTCCGCGCAATCGCCGCGCCGCAACACGGTTGCGTCCCTGTCCAATGCCTCCGAAGTTGCCGCGATTGTCGGCGAGGAAGTTCAGGCAGCACTGCTTGGTCAGAAGTCTGCTGAAGACGCTGCCAATGACATGCAGGCGCGTCTGGAAGACGTTCTCTAAGTCAATCTTGATGCTGGCGCATGGTGACATGCGCCAGCTTTTTTGTCTGAAACGATGGACGCAATGAACATCTCAAGCCTGACCGTATCACCTGATGCACGGCGCGGTGGCCTGAAGGCCGGGGAGTCCCGGTTCGGCATTTTACTGCTGATCCCGGCACTGGTCGCATTCGGGCTCGTGGTCCTGGGTCCGTTCCTGGAAGCGCTGTCGCTGTCGCTCTACAAATACACGCTGTCGACGCCGGAACCGGTCTGGGTGGGCCTGAAGAATTTCGCCAAGGTTCTGACCGACCAGCGCATTCTGGGCAGCTTCGTGACGACGGCGATCTATGTCAGCCTGGCGACGGCGTTCTCGATCCTTCTTGGTCTGGCATGGGCCATCATTCTCAACCAGCCGTTCAAGGGCAGGGCGGCGGTACGTTCGCTCAGCCTGCTGCCCTGGATCATGCCTTCGGTCGTGACGGCGTTTCTGTGGGGCTGGATCTTCAATTCCCGCTATGGGCTGTTGAATTTCGCCGCGCTCGAAATGGGCATGATCGATGAACGGGTGGCGTGGCTGTCGACCGGGGCGGGTGCCATGGCGGCTATCGTGATCACCAAGGTCTGGTTGTCGATCCCCTTGTTCATGTCGTTTTTCCTCGCCGGCCTTGCCTCGATGGACCGCGAGCAGGTTGAGGCCGCCCGCGTCGATGGTGCGGGCAACTGGGCCATCCTGCGCGATCATCTGATCCCGCATCTGCGCCCGGTTCTGCTTGTGACCATTGTTCTGGCGATGATCGGCAACCTGCAGCAGTTCGATACCATCTGGGCGCTCACCGGGGGTGGTCCCGTGCGCTCAACGACCGTGCTTTCCGTGGAAGTCTACCGCCGGGCATTCGAGAGCTGGGACATCGGCATGGCCGCCACAGTGGGCGTGCTCTGGGTCGCAACCATCATGCCGCCCGCCTATTTCTATCTTCGCCAGTTGATGAAGGGGGCCGACTGATGCTGGACCTGTCCTCCTGGCAAGCCCGTACGGTCTTTGGGGCGATTGCCCTTTTCGTCGGCTTCTTTCTGTTCTTTCCGGTCTACTGGCTGGTCATCTCGTCTTTGAAGCCGGACCACGAACTCTATCTGCTGACGCCGACATTGTTTCCAAGCGAGTTCACGCTGGAGCACTTCAAGACGGCGTTGTTCGAGGGCGGTCTGCCACTGCACTTGAGCAATTCGCTGATCGTGTCGCTGTCCTCGGCGGCGATCAATGCAACACTTGCCGTCTACGCCGGTTACAGCTTTGCCAAATACCGGTATTTCGGCCGCAAGCCGGTGATGCTGTTCATGCTCTCGGCGCAGATGTTTCCGTTCGGCCTCCTGCTGATCACTATCTACCCGATGTTCACCGATTGGGGTTTGCTCGACACCCGTTTCGGCCTGATGATCTCATACATCGTCTTCGCGCTGCCGGTAGCGACCTACATGCTCTACAGCTATTTCAGCCAGGTGCCCAACGAGTTGATCGAAGCCGCGCGTGCAGATGGCGCGTCGGATCTGCGCATTCTGCACACCATCGTCTTGCCGATCTCGATCCCGCCGATTGTGACCGTGTTCCTCTATTCCTTCATGTGGTCCTGGAATGACCTGCTCTATTCACTGACGCTGATCGTCTCCGACGACAAGCGTACGGTCGGGCCGGGACTGTTGCTCACCTATCTCAACGAATCCAACGCCGATTGGGGAGGCGCAATGGCGGCCTCGCTTCTGGCAGCATTGCCGGTGGTGATCGGCTTCATGCTGCTGCAGAAATTCTTCATCCAGGGCGTCACAGAAGGGGCAGTCAAATAGTCATGACACTTCGCGGATGCTTTCCGGTTTTGTGTACCCCTTTCCACGAAGACGGATCGGTGGATGCCGATGCGTTTGGCAAGGTGATTGATTTTGCGCTTGATTGCGGCGTGCAGGGCGTAGTCTTTCCCGGAACCGCGTCCGAGGTCGGGCATTTGACACCGGCCGAACGGGCCATGCTGGTGGCGCGGCTCGGAGAGCACCTGAATCGCCGTGTGCCGTTTGTGGTTGGCGCGACGGCGGATACGCCGGAAGAGGTGTCGGCCCGGATCGCGGAAGGTGCTAGCGCCGGGGCCGTGGTTGCCATGGTCATGGCTCCGAAAGCGCTTGGCCAGGACGTCGGTGCGCATCTGGCTTTCTTCAAGGCGATTGACGCCAGGATCCCGCTGATGCTGCAGAATGCGCCGGCACCTTTCGGCGCGGGCCTGAAGCCAGGGCAAGTTGCCGAGCTCGCTCGGTCGCTCGATTGCGTCGACTATGTGAAGGAAGAAACGTTGCCGTGCGGCGCGAACCTTTCAACTGTCATTGAAGAGGCTGGCGGCAGCATCAAGGGCGTTTTCGGCGGTGCCGGCGGGCGATACATCACCGATGAACTCGCGCGCGGTGCCCTAGGAACCGTTCCCGCTGTCGAGATCGCCGATATTCACACCGCGCTTGTGGCGGCCTGGGAAGCCGGAAACCGGGGCGAGGCGCGCAGGCTGTTCGCCGCGTCTTTGCCGATGCTGAACATGCAGGCGATCTTCCGCACCCGGCTGACCAAGGAAGTTCTTCGCCGCCGGGGGATCATCGGGCCATCGGAAAGCCGGCATCCTGATCCGCACATGGACGAGGGTGATCTGGCGGAGCTTGGCGTTTGGTGCGATTGGTTGTCTGACCACCTGAAAGGCGCCAAACTGATCGCAGCCGAATGATGCAACTAGATGCCATACGTTCCGTGGA
Source organism: Roseibium sp. (assembly GCA_965230445.1). Lineage (GTDB taxonomy): Bacteria > Pseudomonadota > Alphaproteobacteria > Rhizobiales > Stappiaceae > Roseibium. The sequence goes on from OZ246005.1 coordinate 176,912, forward strand.
TGTCTTCATCGTCCGCATCCCGCGCGAGGTTCCGTATCTCGGACCCTTGAAAGAGGGCGAGTCGATCAATGAACGCGGCTACCTGATCCGCAAGGGCAACAAGACGATCTATCCCGACAAGGACATGTCGGTGCTGGTCCGGGTGACCGGCGAAAGCGGCAAGCAAGGCTGGGGCGAAACCTACGGGATTACGGCGCCCGAAGCGACAGCGGCGATCATTCGTGATCTTCTTGCGCCCGTGGTCCGGGGGCGTTGCCCGTCCGAAGCCGCCGCCATTTGGGATGATCTCTACGGCATGCAGCGTGTCCGGGGATATTCCTCCGGCTATTATGTGGACGCATTGGCCGCCGTCGATATTGCGCTTTGGGATCTTTATGGCCGGCTGACCGGGCTTTCGGTTGCGCAGCTCCTGGGAGGCAAGCGCCGGAACCGGCTTCCGGCTTACATCTCCGGCCTGCCGCGCCAGACAATTCAGGAGAAATGCGATCTGGCACTTGAGTGGCAGGCGAAAGGGTTCGGAGCCTTCAAGTTCGCCGCTGCCGTATCGGATGCCGGTATCCTGAACGAAATGGCCGCGCTCCGCGAGGCGCTGGGCGATAAGGCGAGAATTGCCGTCGATCTGCACTGGAAGTTTGAGGCGGGGGAAGCAGCAGCGCTGATCCGCAAACTCGATGTTTATGATCTTTGGTTTGCCGAGGCTCCGGTCGCGCCCGAGGACACCGCCGGTCTTTCACAGGTTGCAGATCGAACCGGCGTTCCGATTGCCGCCGGCGAGGAATGGCGCACCAGCTATGAAGTCCGTCCGCGGCTGGATGCGGTCTCGATCCTTCAGCCGGAAATGGGGCACACGGGAATCACCCAGTTCACCCGCGTTGCAACGCTGGCGCAGACCTGGAACAAGCGGATCATCCCGCATGCCACCATCAGCACCGGGATCTTCATGGCGGCCTCCCTGCAGGCCTCTGCCGCTGCGCCCTGCCTTTCTGCCCATGAATACCAGCACTCGGTGTTTGACCGGAACCTTACCTTTACCGACGGCAATATGGGCTGCTCTGACGCGCATTACGACGTTCCCACAGGCCCCGGCCTTGGGGTCAAGCCGAGCGACACGCTTCTGGATCTCGCTGAGCCCGCTTGAACCGAACGCGGTTGCTGCTGGCTGCAGACCCGGATCGAAAAGCGGATAAATCGCATACAAGTGAGAGTGAGAAAAAGTGCTAAGGCAATGATTTAGAAAGTATATTTATTCACAGCAAGAATTGACATGTCTCGTGCGGACTCCCTAGCCTGTTCACTTAGGGAGGACCAATGCTGTACGCCGATATCGCAAGACGCATCAGGGACGAGTTTGGCGACGGGCGTTTTTCGCCGGGCGCGCTGATGCCGTCTGAGAATGCGCTTGTAGAGGCATTCGCCGTTAGCCGGTCCACAATCCGCAAGGCGCTCAAGTCGCTTCAGGATGAGGGGTTTCTCGAGCAGCGTCAGGGTCAGGGAACCTTTCTGACCCGCGGACGCTATCAGCGCAACGTCTCAAGCCGCATGGATTTCGTTTCCCATGGCGAGCGTTCCGGTGCACGTCCTTCGACAAAACTTCTCAGTATGGAAACGCGCGCCAAGAGCATTGCCGAAGCGTCGCTGTTCAACACTTCCCTGTCGGATCAGGTCGTCGAAATCTGCCGTCTGCGGCTGATGCAGGGCCAGCCTTGCGTGCTTCAAACCTCCGTGTTGCCGATGATCGAACTTGCGGACTACGACGCACGGGAGTTCGAGACCCGGTCCCTCTATAAATTGCTGGAAAAAGATTTCGATGTGCGGCTTGGAACCGTGAAAGAGACTCTGACATGCGAAAACGCAGCAGAGGATGTGGCGAATTACCTCGGGATCGCGCCTGGTCTTGCGGTGTTCGTCTCACACAGGGTTGTTTGTTCTGAACATGGAGGTGTAGTCGAAGTCTCACGCAACCACATCAGGTCTGATCGATACTGTTTCGTTCAGGAGACCCAAGCGCACGAGCCGCGTAAATGAAGCGGGTTCTTGCCTATGACCTTGGCGGCAGCAGCCTGCGTGTCGCGATTGTCTCGGAAGATCTGAGGGTACTTTCCAGCGTCCAGATGCCCCTGCGCATTCCGAAAGGGCATGATGGCGAGTATGAAGTCGATCCGAATGACTGGTGGACTGCCTTTGCCGCGGCTTGCCAGACCCTCGAGCGCGAGGGCGCGGACCTTTCCAGCGTGGAGGCGGTCTCGGGTTGCGGGTTTACGCGAACGCAGGTCCCCATGGACCGGGATGGCCAAGTGGCACACCCGGCCATCACCTTTCAGGATTCCCGGGGGACACGGGCTCTTGCGGACTATCTGACCAAAGCGTCGCCGGATTTGGCGGAGCGCTATGACGGGCTCAGCCCTTTTCATCCCATCGCCCGGCTGCTTTGGCTGCGCTCCCGAAAGCCTGATACTTGGGAGACGATCCGGCACATCCTGGAGCCGAAGGACTACATAAACTTCCGGCTGACAGGGCAGATTGTTTCGGATCGCATATCCCAAAACGCCGCAAGGTCTTTCTTCGATGCTGTTTCCGGTGATGCACAATCCAGTGCAGCGCTTGGATTCGATGATGAAGTTTTACCAGAAGCGGTCAGTCCGTTCGATGAAATCGGGCGTGTCCGTACCGGGATTTCGGATCTCCCGGCGCTGGCCGGAAAGCCTGTCTATTGCGGTTCGACCGATGCCTGGGCATGTGTTCTGGGCAGTGGCGCGCTTACCGCTGATGCCGCTTACTGCATTTCGGGAACCAGCGATGTTTCCGGTCTCCTCGCTGTCGAACCGGTCCAGTGCCCGGGCCTGCTGACGGTTCAGTGGGCTCCCGGACTATGGCAGATTGGCGGCCCGAGCCAGGGGGCGGCGACGCGCCTCAACTGGGCGGTCGCCCGTTTCGCGTCCGGCAAGGACACCATAGAAGCTTTGAACGCCAGCCTTATTGGCCGCGGATCAATGCCGGTCTTCCTGCCGTACCTGGAAGGCGAGCGCGCGCCCTATTGGGACGACAACATGCGCGGCGCGTTTATCGGGGTCGACAGCGCCCATTCCAACGAAGACTTCATTCGTTCCGTTGCCGAGGGGATCAACTTCCTCAGCCGGGAAGTCCTTCACCGTGCGGAGGCGGCTGCAGGCCGCAATGCCCGCCACATCTGTTTTGCCGGCGGGTTGTCGAACAATCCGCTGCTTTGCCAGCTCAAGGCAAATGTCACCAACCGGCCGGTATTTGTAGCCAGCCAAAAGGAGAGCGGCCTTGCCGGTGCCGCCTGCCTGCCGGGCAACACGCCCGATCGGTTGCCAGCCATATCCAGGCAGATAATGGCCGCCGGGAAATGGTTTCAGCCCGATCCGGGGCAACGCGGCCAGATCGATGCCCGTTTCAACGCCTTCAAACAAGCAACAGACGCCCTCAGGTCCGTCTCCCACGGCCTGCTTGGCGCCGCGAAAGCATAGGAAGAAACTTCATGAAAACGCTGTTCAAGGATCGCTACCAGCAGGACAAATTCATTGTCGGTATGGTGCATACTTTGGCGTTGCCGGGGTCGCCGCTGTATGACCGGGCCGGTGGAATGCGCAAGCTTATCGGCCAGGCCAAGAAAGAGGCAAAGATCCTCGTCGACAATGGCTATCACTCGATCATGTACTGCAACGAATCCGACATGCCGTACCTGCCGGTCATGGCGCCGGAAACCATTGCCGCAATGACCGATCTGGTGGCGGAGTGCCAGGCCGAACTGGATATTCCGTTCGGCATCAACATGCTAATTGATCCGATTGCGTCGCTCTCAATTGCCCACGCGACCGGCGGCGAGTTTGTCCGTTGTTTCCTCACCGGGTCTTATGTCGGTGACATCGGGCACGTCGTTCCCGATGGCGCGAGGGTCTTGCGCTTGCGGGCGGAACTGGACGCACAGGACATCGCCTTGATTTGCAACGTGACGCCCGGTTTCTCGATCACGCTCGACAACCGGCCCACGCCGCAGGTAGCCGCAGGTGCGGTTTTCCTCGGACTTGCAGACAGCGTCTGCGTGTCCGGACCGGCGGCCGCCAAGGAAGCCGACCTTTCCAAGATCGCTGATACGGCCAAGGCCGTTCCGGATACGCCGGTCATGGTCGGCACGGGCGTCAGCAAAGACAACATTCTCGCCATGGCGGAGGTGTCGGATGGCTTCATCATCGGCAGTTCGATCAAGGTCGATGGCAAAACCTTGAACGAAGTCGATCCGAGGCGCGCCGAAGCGCTGATGACTGAGTTCAATACGGTTTACGCATGAGCGTTGGCGCCGACAAACCTGTTGCCATTGTGACCGGTGCCGGTGGAGGAATCGGGCTGGAAACGGTCCGGTGTCTTCAACGCGATGGCTGGCGGGTTTGTGCGACGTCACTGGATACCGCAGAAGTCAGCACGCTTGTTGGCCGGGATGGACACACAATCGTGGCAGATCTGACACGCGCGGATACAGCGCCCGGAATCATTTCTGAAACGGTAGAACGGTTCGGCCGGATCGACGGTTTGATCAATTGTGCGGGAACGTCTGCCGTTTCGCTTTTCCACGAACAAAGCGACGCAGACTGGGAGAGGTTCCTGGATATCAACCTGTCCGCCGCGTTCCGGATCTCCAAAGCCTTCATTTCCGCTGCTCTCGAGTTGCCGCGCGCCCAGCGATCCATTGTGTTGATCTCGTCTCTGGCGGCGCTCGCCGGTGGTGCAAATCCGGCATATGGCGCGGGCAAGGCCGGTGTTTGTACGCTCGTTTACAACATGGCGCAGAGCTACGCCGGGTACGGGCTGCGGGCGAACGCTGTTCTTCCGGGCATCATCGATACGCAGATGGTGCGCAACGCTTTCCCCGGGGAGGCCTTTGAGCGGCTCGAAGCCAAGGCCTCGGCCCGGACGCCTGCCGGACGATTGGGCAAGCCGCAAGATGTTGCAGAACTCTGTGCGTTCTTGCTCTCTGAGCGCGCCAGTTTTATCACTGGCCAATCTATCAATATAACGGGCGGATTCGAACTCGTGCCGCCAATCGGGAAGATCTGACTCATGACGAAACGGCAGATTATTGAAAGATATGGCACGTTTCTCGCCGGGGTGGCGTTGTTCATCTATCTGATGATCTTTGCGAACAATTTCGCATCCGTCCCGAACCTTCTCAATATCCTCAAACAGGTCAGTTTTCTGGCGATCCTGTCGGTCGGATTCACCTTCGCACTGATAACATCGGAACTCGATCTTTCCTTTGCACATGTCTGCAGTTTCGCCGGAGTAATCATCGGTATGCTGATCTCCGATGGTGTAGCCTGGCAACTGGCGGCAGTCGTCGGGATCTGCATCGGCGTGACTGCCGGTATTTTGAACGGGTTGCTGGTCACATATCTGAAGGTACCATCACTGATTGCGACGCTGGGCATGTCCTCGGTTGCCAACGGGCTGGCCTTCATGATCACCGGCGGCGTTGCCTTTGTAGGACGCTGGGACCCTGATTTTCTGTTCATTGCCCGCGGCAAGCTCGGCTCGATTCCGCTCCTGGTAATCCTGATGCTGATCCTCGTGGTGGTCGCCTACGTGTTCTCGACGCAGAGCAAGCCCGGCGTACACCTGCAATCGACCGGCGAGAACGAAGAAGCGGCGCGCCGTTCCGGGATCAACACGCGCCGGTGCAAGATCCTAGGTTTGACCCTCTCGGGTGCTGCCGCCGGTGTGACCGCGGTCTTGCTGGTGTCCAACCTGTCTTCGGCAGCACCGCAAATGGGCGGCGATTTCCTGCTGCTTGGCATCGCCGCCACGCTCCTTGGAATGACCATGTTCACACCCGCCAAGCCCAACATCCTGGGCAGCTTTGTCGGCGCGTTGATCATTGTGATGCTGTCCAACGGGCTCGTGCTGCTTGGGGCCCAATACTACGTCCAGGACATCATGCTGGGGATCATCATTGTTGCATCGGTGGCCGTGTCGGCGTCGGTGCTCAAACAGGCTGCATTCAGCCTATGATTTTGAAAGAGGGAGAGAAGTAATGGCATTCAGGACTATGTTGAAATCCATACCGGTCGCGGCCGGTTCCTTGCTGCTGGCGGGTCAGGCCATGGCGTTCGACCTAGGCATTGTCGCGTTTCAAATGTCTGCCGAGACCCATGCCCGCTGCGCAAATGCGGCGGAAGCGCGGGCCAGCGAACTGGGCTGGAACGCTCAGGTGCTGAACTCCAATGGCGACCTTCAAACCCACGCCGAACAGATCGACAACCTCGTCCTTAAGGGCGTGGACGGCCTCATCTTGTGCATGTCCAAGCCGGTCGAGGCGGATGCGCAGTTTGCTGCCGCGAAAGAGGCGGGTATTCCGACCATCTCGGTCGTCAGCGGCACCAGCCCGCATACGCTCTTCGACGTTCAGGTGAACGAGTATGGCGTTGGCGCGGATGCAGCGCTGTACCTTCTGGGTACGATCAACTTCGAAGGCGGCATTCTGGTTCAGCGCTTCGAAGCCAATGCCGGCACCCGCGTGCGCGGCAGCATCCTCGATGCGGTTCTGGAAGAAAACAAGGCGGTCGAAGTCGTCGGAAGCCATTCCATGGCGCGGACCAAAAGCTGGCGCGACGATGTGCGCAACGGCATGCAGGCCCTGATCCTTCAGCAGGCCGGCAACTTCAAGGGCGTGTGGGCGTCCTTCGATGGCCAGGCCTTTATCATTGACGATCTGCTGAAAGAGGCAGGCTACAAGAAGGGTGACGTTTCCCTGGTTTCAATCGACGGTGGTGCCGAGGTGTTCCGCCGGATCGCTGATCCGGAATCCATGATTACGGCCACGGTTTCGATCCCGTTCGAAGCGATGGCAATCGCTGCGGTAGACTCCATGAAGAAAATCGCCGTTGACGGCATGAGCAAGGAAGACGTGGTTTCCGGGCCGTATCTGTTCATGAGTGCTGTTCTGGTCGACGCCAGCAACGTCGCCGATCAATAAGCATAAACACAGGAGCAAAGCACTATGTCCGCCAAGATTGCTGCCACCGATATTGTAAAAAGCTACGGAGCCGTTGAGGCACTGCGCGGTGTCAGCGTGGAGATCGAATCGGGCGAAGTGCATGCCATTTGTGGCGATAACGGCGCCGGAAAGTCCACCTTGATCAAGGTGCTTGCCGGCGTCGAAACCCCAGATACGGGCGCCATCACCATCGATGGCCGCCCGTGCCAGTTCGCCTCGCCGACAGACGCCTTGCGCGCGGGCGTGGCCACCATTCACCAGGACCTTGCCGTCGCGCCGCGCATGACGATCTATCAGAACATCTTCATGGGCGCGGAACTGACCCGCCGGGTTGCGGGAATTCCCTTGCTGGACAAGCCGCTGATGCGCAAGCAGTCGCTCGGCTACATGTCCCAGCTCAACAAGGCACTGACCGACATGAACGCCAAAGTGGAGGAACTGTCAGGCGGTCAGCGTCAGGCCGTTGCCATTTGCCGGGCGCTCAGGTGGAACGCCGGTGTTGTGATCCTGGACGAGCCGACCGCCGCGCTGGGCGTGCGCGAAACCGAACAGGTGCTCGACCTGATCCGTTCGCTGAAGGCGGCGGGCAAAACCGTCATTCTGATCAGCCATGCCATGCAGGACGTTGTGGCTGTCGCTGACCGCGTGAGTATCCTGCGCCATGGCAGAAACCAGATCGGCATGGAAATCTCCGGCCTGACTGCGGACCGGCTGTCGCACTACATTCTCAGCGGCGAAACGGAGAGAGCCCATTAGGCCTGAACCAGAGTACTTGCCTGTTCTCCGTTCAACTCCGGATCTGGTAATTTTCGATTGCGATGGCGTGCTTGTCGACAGCGAAGGGCCGATGCATGAGGTGCTTTGCGACGAGTTGCAGGCATGCGGTGTCGAGATCCCGTTCGAGGACTGCCTGTCACGCTTCATGGGCAAATCCATTGAGGGCGTGATCGAGACCGCAATTGCGCTCGGTGCGCAGCTACCCGCTGGTTGGAAGGACACGCTCTATCAGAAGGTCCATGCACGTTTGGCCGCCGGGGTCGATCTGATACCCGGCGTATTCGAATTCGTTCAAAGCCTAAAGGCTCGTGGAATTCCCTTCTGTGTCGCATCCAACGGCAGCGAGACAAAGATGCGGCTGATGTTGTCACAGCACGGCTTGTGGGACGACTTCAAGGAAGTCTGCTTTTCGGCGCAGACGATTGGCGTTTCGAAACCGGATCCGGGGCTCTTGCGCCATGTTGTTGCGGCAATGGGGTCGCCTGACAATCCAGTCGTGGTCGAGGATAGTCTCGTTGGACTGCGATCCGCTCAAGCCGCCAGCATCCCATGCGTTCTGCTGTCCGAATCCGCATCGCAATCGCAGCCGGCCGATGACACGGTCAGAGCCTTTGCGAGAATGTGTGACCTTGCCGGGTACGTCTTGTCTTTGGGCCGGGAGGTTTCAGAGCCGATTGCGCAGCGGCCGTAAAAAAGAACCGCCCCGCCGGGATGGCGGGGCGGCAATGGTCAGGTTCAGGCGTCGCGGGCGTTGGCGAACAGCCAGTCAAGGACTTTCTCGGCCTCTTCGCCTTCCAGTCCAGCATTCGGGAACATGGATTCGGTGATCCCTTTCCACTCGTGCTTGGTGTGCGCCTTCGGATCACGCGGGATATGGCAGAGTGTGCAGCGTTCGTAGAAGATCCGCTCGCCCGGTTCCATATCGGCGAATGCGCTTTCCGCCAGTTCATAGGCACGATCAAGTCCCATGCTGTCCGTGTCCAGGGTGACCAGTTCATCGTTCAGCCGCTGATGGGCCTGATAGGCCATGTTCGGGCCTTCGACATCGGTCGCCTTGCGGATTTTCACCAAACAGGTGTTGGCGGTCGTTGCCTGGCTGAGCCCGGAAGACGCGCGGCTTGAGGTCAGGATGTTGATCCCGCCGGAGTTGCAGCGCCCCTTGCCGTCGAAGCTGAGCCATGCGCCCTCATAGAGCGAGACAACGCCCTTCATGATGCCGTCATCCACCCGCGCACCGGCAATCAACGCGCCGCGATCATTGAAGATCTCGACCAGGTCGCCGTCTTCGATGCCCCGTGCTTCCGCGTCTTCGACACTCATGCGCACAAATTCCCGGTCCGCGATGTTCAACTCGTGCCGGAGATCGGACTGGGCGAACTGGCTGTGGATCCGGTTGTAGGGGTGCGGGCTGACGATATGCAGCATCTCGCCAGACGCCGCGTTGCCCAGATATTCAGCCGGTTCCATCCAGGTTGGCATCGGCGGACAATCGGGGATGTTCATGTCGGCAATCGCCTGACAGAAGATCTCGACCTTGCCGGACTTTGTGTGCAGCGGGTTGGCGTCCGGATCCTCGCGGAAGGCGCCGTGCCGGGTCCAGGTGCGTTCTTCGACCGGGGTGTCGACGCGCACGACGCCGTCTTCCCAGAATTTCTCGAACGGCACATCCTTGCCGGCCGTGGTCTTCTCATAGGACGCCTGGTAGATGTCCATGGGCTCCAGCCCTTCGGTGAAGCCGCCTTCGACGCCAAGAACCTCGGCCAGCCGCCGGAAGATCTCGTAGTCGTCCAGGCTTTCGCCAAGAGGCTCGATCACCTGCCGCATGGCATAGACCTTGTCCTTGGAATAGGTGCCACCGGAACTGATCTCGTTTTTCTCCAGCGTAGTGCACGCCGGAAGGACGATATCGGCGACCTGGGCCGCAGCAGTCCACCAGCAGTCCTGGCAAACCACCGTGTGCAGCTTCTGCATCGCGCGCAGCAGTTCGTTGGTGTCCTGCTGGTGCGAGGCGAAGTTGTTGCCCGAGTTGTAGAGCATGTGGACATCCGGATAGACGAGGTTCTGTCCGTTGCGCACGAACTCCTTGCCCGGATTGAGCAGCATCTCGTTGATGCGCGAGGCCGGGCAGATGCCGGTCACACGGTTGCGTCCTTGCGGCAGACCGCCGGGCGTGACGGCCTGCGCGAACAATGCGCCGCCCTGACCCCAGTGCCACGAGAAACCGACGCCGCCGCCGGGAAGGCCGAATTGACCGGTGAAGCAGGAGAACGCCGTGATCGCCCAATAGGGCATTTCACCGTGATGCGCCCGCTGGATGGCCCAGGAACCGGCAAGCTGTGTGCGTTTGGCGTTGAAGCTTTCGGCCAGCTCGCGGATCTTGCCGGCCTCGATACCGGTCAACCCGGCTGCCCATTCCGGTGTTTTCTCAACACCGTCATCCTTGCCCATCAGATAGTCTGCATAGCGCTCCCAGCCGATGGTGTACCTTTCAAGGAACTCCTTGTCATGCAGGTCATTGGACAGAAGATGTTGCGTCATCGCCATGAAGAGGGCGGTATCGGAGTTCGGAACAATCTTGATCCATTCCGCGTCCAGCCACTCATCTGATGTGGTCCGTTGCGGGTTGATCGAGATGAACTTGACGCCTGCGTCGCGGATCAGTTCCCAGTTGGGATACATCGAGTGGTCCGTCACGCGGCCTTCCGCACGGCCGTTCTTGTGCGGATCGGTGCCGATCAGAACGAACTGTTCGCAGTGCTGCAGGATCTGGTACCACGATGTCTGGCGCGAGTAGACCTCCATGTCGCCAACGACATGCGGCATCAGGACTTGCGCTGCACCGCCCGAATAGTCAGCCACGGTGACCGAAGACCCGCCGATCAGGTTGAACAGGCGCCCCTGCAGAACGTTCGGTGTCAGCACGCCGCCATGCGACCATCCGCCGTAGGAGGAGGAGAAGATCGCTTCGTTGCCATGTTCCTCAATCGTGTCGAGGATCGCCTTGGCGGTCAGGCCAAGCGCGGTGTCCCAATCGACACGAACAAATTCGTCATGGGCGCGCAGCTCCGGTTTGCGGTCGCCGTCCAGACCTTCAAGGTAGGATTTGCGGACGTAGGGATAGAGGATCCGCGTTGGCGAATAGACACGGCTGACTGCGCCTTCAGAGACCATCTTTGTCGGGCGGGGGTCATACTCGGTGCGCGGGATGGCTTTGACGAATTTTCCGTCTTCGACCATGGCCCAGAAGGCACCGTATTGCTCGGCGTGGGGAATGAAGGATATCGCGCGGTCGGCACCTGGCGCAGCAGCCCAGGAAAGTGCCGGGTGCAATTGCGCCGCGGTGAGAGCCGCGGTCGATGAAAGGAGAAAGGTGCGGCGGGATAGTTCCATGATCTGGCGTCCTCTTGATCAAGATTCGCTGGACAAAATGTTGAGAGAAGCCGGCCCTTGGATCGGGTCGTGCCTAGGGGCCAAAAATGCCAATTGTGGTTTCGAGGTGCGGGAAGTCGGGACGGCCTGGCCGCCTGGCAACCGCGCAACACTGGAACACCTCCTTCCTGCTCCAGAAGAAGTTACAAGGGTTGCATCCAAGCTGATAACTGGTTCTATTATGGGGACTATTATAAATGAAACCGGTTACATTGGTCAATTTGTTCTAGTGTCACAGGGGATGATACGTAGTGGGAAATACTAGGTTGTCCGGACCCAGAACACCGAAGGTTAAACTTCGGGATGTAGCCAGGGCCGCCGGTGTATCAGTCGCGACCGTCAGCCGTGTCATCAATGATGCTCCAACCGTCACGGCCGGGACCAAGGCGCGCATCAACGCAATCATCCAGGAACTGGGTTATACGCCCAATCCGCTGGCAAAGGCACTGAACACGGGGCGTACCCGGACCCTGGGGGCCGTCATCTCAACCCTCGATCATGCCATCTTTGCGCGGTTTCTCAAGGCGCTGGAAGTGACCTTCGATCAGCATGGCTATTCCCTGGTTGTCGCAGCGACCGAAAACGACAGGGAGCGTGAGCTTCGCCGTGCCCGTGCCTTTCTGGAGATGGGTGTCGAAGGGCTGATCCTCTCGGGAGCCGACCATGGCCCGGAACTGCGTCAACTCGTCGACCGGTTCGATGTGCCGGTGGTTCTCACCTCGATCTATGATCCCGGCGCCGACTACCCGACCATCGGCTATAGCAACACTGAACTTGCGGCTCTGGTGATGCAGCATTTGGTCGACACCGGGCATACGAGGATCGCCGTGGTGCATGGCCCGTCCGCAGGCAACGACCGGACGCGCGCCCGCGTTTCGGCGGCAAGATCCTTTGCCGGCAGATGCGACGTCCGGGCCATCGAAGTCGATCTGAGCGAGGAGGGGGGATTGGAGGCTGTGGCCCGATCTGTCCGGAGCGACACCATGCCGGACGCTTTTTTCTGCCTGTCCGATGTTCTGGCTCTCGGCGCGCTTTTCGAGCTTTCCAGGCGGGGGATTTCTGTGCCCGGCGCGGTCTCGGTCGTCGGCTTCGATGATCAGCCCTGGACCGGCCACACCAATCCGGCACTCACCACCGTTCGGGTTCCGGTGGCGGAAATGGGCGAAGCAGCGGCGCTCGCCCTCATCCGGCATCTTGAAGAGGGAAACCCAATTCAGCAGGTCAAACTCGACGGCTCTATTGTCTTGCGCGGTTCGACGGCCGCGCGGAGCTGATGCGCCGCGCGTTATTGGAACGGCGGCGCATCGTCGGGATCAGCCTCGTTTTCCGGCGACGATCCTGTCGAGGATCAGAGCGCAGAACAGGATTGCCAAGCCAGCAAGAATCCCCTGACCGGCTGCTGCATATTGCAGGGCTTCCAGCACGTCCTCGCCCAGCCCCTTGGCACCGATCAGTGAAGCGACCACCACCATCGCCAGCGACAGAAGGATCGTCTGGTTCACTCCGGCCATGATCGTCGAGGCAGCAAGCGGCAGGTCGACCCGCCACAGCAGGTAGCTTGGTGTTGCGCCGAAGGCGAGCGCGGCTTCACGGACGGCCGGGGGCACCTGCTTGAGCCCCAGAACCGTGAAGCGGATCACCGGCGGACTGCCGAAGATCATGGTTGCCACCACGCCCGCCGGTTTGCCCGAGCCGATAAAGGCGACAACTGGGATCAGGTAGACGAAAGACGGCATCGACTGCATGAAGTCGAGGATGGGCCGGACCACGGCGAAGACCCGAGGGCGGCGCGCGCAGAAGATGCCGAGCGGAATTCCGAGCGTAATGGAAATCAGCGCTGCGGCTCCCAGTAGCGCCACGGTCGTCATCGCTTTTTCCCAGAAGCCGAGAAAGCCGAGATAAGCCATTGCCGCTGCGGTGAAAATGGCGACGCGCGCACCGGCAGAGAGATAGGCCAGCATGATGACAACGGCGGCGACCACCGGCCAGGGCGTATCCACAAGCAGCACTTCGATCCAATCGAGCAACGTGCGCATGCCGTATGTCAGGCCGTCAAAGAAGCCGCGCCCGGACGTCTTGGTCCAGTCAAACACTGCCTGTACATTGTCGCCGACGGTCAGCCGCAGGCTGTTGTCCGCCGGAAAGGCCTTCAGCAATGAAATCGCATCCGGCTGGGCGAATTTGGTCGTCGACAGACCGATCACCGAACCTGCCAGTCCGGCTGCGACCGCTAAGCGCCAGCTTGACCGGCCATGCGCCACCTTGCGGTCGGAGCGCCAACGGGCGAATTGCCCTTCCAGCGCCCAGTTGGCCAGCGCGCCCTGCACGAATTTGAACGCGATCAGCAAGGCGAGACCGGCAAGGATGAATGTAATACCGGAAGAATCCGCGGCAGCTGCCGCTGCTTCAGCCTCTGCCAAGGCGCCTTCCAGCGATTCCGCGGCGCGCTTCAAGGCATCGAGTGTTGCCGACCCGGTCTCCTCGGCTTTGGCAATTTGCTGGTTGCGCAAGTCGAGCGTTTCGCCGATCCGGTCCGCCCTTTCGCGGAACGCGCGTCCAAGATCGCCGAACAGGCCCCGTCCGATCTGAATGAAGGCCAGGGTCTCCAGCAGGAGGAAACCGAGGAACCAGGACCACAGCCCCCGCGCGCCAAACCAGACCGGCCCGAGCAAGGCGGCAAACAGATTGAATGTGAACCGGTAGCCGGGTGCTTCCATCATGTAGGCAAAGGCGCGCCGGTAATAGTCCTGCCGGCTGCCGGTGAATTCTCCGACCAAAGCATCAAGGCGTTCGGCGGTTTCAGGTCTGATCTCTGCCATGTCCGCTCCTATGCGTGGTTTTTCTGGATGGCGCGGATCAGGCCGGGCCGGTCGATGACGCCAGCAGTCTTTCCGTCCGCGACGACGCGCAAGATGCCGTGCCCGTCAGTGCACATGTTCAACAGCGTATCGAGATCCATCTCGGGATGCGCCTCGCGGGCATCGTCCGGGACCGGTCCGTTCTCCGCCTCGAACTGGTCCACCGGCACCATTACGGAATGCGCGAAGATCATGTTGAGCTTGGATATGCCCGCAACGAAATCCGCGACATAGTCGTCGACCGGGTTCAGGATGATTTCCTCCGGCGTTCCGACTTGCACGATGCGGCCGTCTTTCATGATTGCGATCCGGTTGCCGATACGGATTGCCTCGTCGAGGTCATGGGTGATGAACATCGTTGTCTTTTTCAGTTCGCGGGACAACGCCATGAACTGATCCTGCAACTGCTTGCGGATCAGCGGATCGAGCGCCGAGAACGGCTCGTCCATCAAAAGAATCTCAGGGTCAGAGGCAATCGCACGGGCAAGGCCGACGCGTTGCTGCATGCCGCCCGACAGCTCCTGCGCATAACGGTCTTCCCAGCCGGTCAGTTCCACCAACTCCAGAACACGGTCTGCCTCTTCCCAGCGTTTTGCCTTGCCTGTGCCCCGGATCTCCAGCGGCATGGCGACGTTGTCGCGTACGGTCCGGTGTGGCATCAGGCCAAAGTTCTGGAACACCATGGCAACCCGGTGGTTGCGCAATTCGCGCAATTCCGCATCCGACAATCCCATGACATCGACGCCATCGACCGCGATCTGACCGGCAGTCGGTTCAAGCAGCCGGTTTACATGCCGCACCAAGGTGGATTTGCCCGAGCCGGAAAGGCCCATGACGCAGAAGAGTTCGCCGCGCCGGATTTGGAAAGACGCATCGGCAACGCCGACGACGCAATTGAACCGTTCGAGTACTTCCGGCTTGCCAAGCCCTTTGGTTCTTATGGCTGTCAGCGCCTCTGCGGCCCGGCTGCCGAACACCTTCCAGACGCCCTTGGCGTCGATGGCATATTCGCTTTCCATTTCAGGTCTCCTTCCGCATCCGGCGGCCCTGGTCCCCGGTCCAGGGCCGCCGGACGGCCTCAGTTGAGACCGAGCCAGGTGTCTACAGTATCGCCATTGGCCGCGATCCAGGTTGCGACGGCGTCGGAGATTTCCTTGCCTTGCACGACAACTTCGTAGGTCATCTCGGACAGGGCGTCCGCATTCATGTCGATAGCTGCGAGAAAGGCTGCTGCGGCCGGATTCCGCTCCTCAAGAGATTTGGAATAAGCCACGGTGACGGTCTTCACGACATCGCCGGTCAGGATCGAGGACTTGTTGTACCAGTCCGCATCCTGATCGGGCTGAATGATCGTGTATTGCGCCGGGTCATGCGGCGGTTCTTCGATCATGGTCACGTCGTAAAGCGCATGGACGTAGTGAGGTTTGTAGCAATAGAACACCACGCCCTGTTCCTCGGCGATTGCATCCTTCAAACGCGCATAGAAGACCGTCTCGTCTTCCGTGCCCGGCTCAAGGAAGGTCTCTATGCCGTAGTCGCGTGCCTTCACCTTGTGCACATTGGTTGAGGCCCAGCCTGACGCTCCGACCCAGATCTCGCCCATTCCATCGCCATTGGTATCGAACAGGACCTGTGCATCGGGCGTTGCGAGATCGAAGACAGACTTGATGTTGTGTTTTTGCGCCATGTAGGTCGGCGTGCAAAACCCGGTGCGGCCCTCGTAAGAACCAGAGGACAGCGCAACTGTGCCTTTCTGATCGACATAATCGTCGGTGAAGGATGACTGGTTCGGAAGCCAGACATCCGGATGAACATCGATATCGCCGCGCCCGCCGTCCATGGCTGCGAAGATCACCGCATTGGCACCGGGGGCATAGCCGACCTCACCGCCAAGCCGCCCTTCGATGACTTGTCCGATCACGTGCGCCATGATTTTGGCTCCGGGCCAGCTCGGCTCGCCTATCATGACCTTTTCCTGTGCGCTGGCGGCACCACTGGCCAGAACCAGCGCAAGGGCTGCTGTCAGAATTCCAGACGTCTTCATCGTGTCTCTCCTCTGTGAATTGGCTTGGCTCAAGCTCGCGCCCGCTTTCGTTGCGGGTCTATGAATGGTGTGTCGCAGACGGTGGCCGGCAGGCGTTTCATCCGCCCGTCCATGTGGCCAACGTCCAGATTGGTGCCGTTGCCGGCGTGCTCCACGGCAATCCGGGCCATTGCTATTGCGTGTTGCAGTGTGGGCGATCTGGTTGACGAGGTGATCACACCAACCTGCCGTTCGCCCAACAGCACCGGGGCGCCATGGGGCGGCACATCATCTCCGTTGAACAAAAGCCCCTTGAGGACCCGGCGTGGTTCTTTCGCGTTGCGTTCCAGCGCCGACCGGCCGGAAAATTCCGCCTTGCGGAAGTCGACAGCAAAGCCGAGCCCGGCTTCGAACGCGTCGACCCCCGGAGCAAATTCCGCCCCGGAGGCGGCAAGGCCAGCCTCGATCCGGATGGTCTCGAGCGCGGCGCTTCCCATGGGTTTGAGGCCGTATTCCGCCCCCGCGTCCACAATCGCATCCCAGAGCGCTACCGCGTCCGTTGCGGCACAAAAGAGTTCGTAGCCCAGTTCGCCCGTATAGCCCGACCGGGTCAGCATGAAGGGCAGGCCTTCGCGGTCCTTGAGCCGGGCGACCGTTGCGCCGAACCATTTCACCTGATCGAGGGCCGGGACATGCGGCTGGGTGAAGACGATCTTGCGCAGCAGATCGCGCGAGCGTGGTCCCTGAAGGGCAAGGTTCGGCAGCGCGCCGCCCATGGCGTTGATGCGTACCTGCAGGCCCATCGCCTCTGCCAGATCGCCCAGCATCCGGGCACTTTCCTCCGAACCGCACGTCCATCGGAAGAGATGGTCTCCCATGCGGAACAGCGTGCCGTCATCAACAACAGCGCCCGTGTCGTCGCAGATCAGGGAATAGGTTCCGCGCCAGACCGGAAGCCGGGAAATGTCCCGTGTCATGGCCTGTTGCAGAAGCCGCTCCGCGTCCGGGCCGATCAGGTCGTACTTGCGCAGGCCGCTCATGTCCTGAAGCGTGACCGCCTCGCGGCAGGCCCAGTATTCGGCAACGGTTCCGGTTTCCGGATAACTGACCGGCGTCCAGATATCTCTGGCGGGCGCGAATTGGTTGGTGAGTTTTGCGGTGCATGGATAAAAGGCCGATTCTTCGCTGACCGACATGGGGGCGTCTTCTTTCTCGCGATAGGCGACGGCCCGTCGGATCGGGCTGTCCGGCCGGTAGATCCGCACGTGAATGTCAGTCGGGTTCCAGCCATTGATTGGGTCGATGTCGTCAGGGCAGGCGGTCGAGACGCAGACGAGATTTTCCATCGCCTTCATGACCACGTAGTCGCCAGGCCGCGAATAACTCTCCGCAGAAAGGATGTGCTGGCTCACCGGATCTACCCAGGTATTCCAGAAAAAGTTGACCGCCGGCCAGGCAGACCGTTTCGCCACGCCAAAAGGCGCGAGCGCTCCGGAAATGTTGTCGGAACAGTTCACATGGCCGGGAAAGCCGCGTTCCTCATAGCCACGTGCGGTGCAGGCAAGCCCGAACGTGTCATGACGGCCGCATGTGTCCTGAAGGACGTTGAGCAGCGGGCGCATGTCGCGGTCGTAGAACTTGTCAAACAGGCCCGGGCCAGGAAATGTCCGGCGGACCATGGACCGCGTCGCAGTGTTGTCGATCATCATTTCTTCGCCACGGTCCAGACCATCGCTGCGAAAGGCGGTGAAATCGGAGCACTGCTGGCCTTCGATGTCGATAATCTGGACGATATCTCCTGCGGCAAGCTCATAGGCCCGCGCCGTTGCGCGCGAGACGGTGAATTCGTCCTTCAGTTCGCCGAGCAATGGCGGCAGCGACGGCTTGCGATTTCCGGCCCGCTGGTGGGAGACAAGCGCCACACCGGGCGCTCCGCCTTGCGTCAGCAACTGCGCGGAAGCAGGGTTCGTCACCCAGACGGTGCAAGCGCCGCGTGCCTTCAACACAACCGGCTCATGGCTAGTTTCGATCTGCGAACAGGGCCAGGACAATGCTGCTTCTCCGCCCATGGAATCGATCCAGCCGCTAAGGGCCGCACAGTCGAATTCGGCGGCCGACAGGGTTCCGGTGGCCATGAGGCCGAGCAGATCATCCGCCGGATGCCCGCCGGGACTGAACACCACAACAGACACCTGGCTCGCCCCGGACGCTGTTGAGATCGAAACGAGATCGCCCTCGGCAAGGTCGAAACGATGCGCCCTGCGGACCGGTAAAAGAAACTCGTTGGCTGTTCTTTCAGCGGTGAAACCCGCAAAGGCGCGGAGCTCGTTCCGGAAACCGATATTGTCCAGTGTCCTTAGAGCTATCGGTAAAGTTGATGTTCTTTCTGCAAGCATGGTCCTTAGGGCGGGTTAGGCGCTCTCCGAGGGAAGGTGCAGCCCATCGATCAGGGCACGTGGAAGTCTTGTTGACGTGGGAGACGCGCCGATCCAGTTCGTTGAACTGTCGGCCTTGCCGCCGGGCCGCGCCTTTCCGGTGAGAATGCCAGAACCGCGGAGCCGGGCCGCCTTGGGCTGGGGCCTCGATTTGCCGGGTGGACCATCAGGACCGCTGGCCGGATTCATAACTGCTCGGAAAATCTTCATTGATGCGCGAGTGTTAAAATGTAACCGGTTACATAATGTGCGGCAATTTGTCTGCCTGTCAAGTTTTACCGGCGGCTGGGTCTTGTCCGTTATCTGAAGCGGCAAAGACCAGAGAAAAGACTGTCCACCCGAATCCCTGAAGGCTCATGCCGGCTTGGCCGGTCCGATATGAGCCGTCAGGGTCGGGGAGGTGTAGTTTGTTGCCGCGTGTTTATCAGGCCGTTCCGGTGACGTCTGCATTGATCTCGCCGTCAGCCGGGTGCCCTGCAAAAACTCATTTTGGCGGCCTGCCCAATTCAGAGGCACGCGCCCTTTTAAACCGCTAAATTCGTGGGAAAAAATCTAATCAACCTGATGTTGGGAGCGCCTCTCTCTGGTGATATTAATGCATGTTAATGATATAATTAACATGTGTTATTATTCTCCGTGGAGGCGGCTATGACGGTTGACGCTACAGTTATTGAAAGTTTGAGGCAGTCGGTTTCCCGGCCCGATGGCGCGTCGGCCAAGTATATGCGGCTGGAAACTGCGCTCTCCGAGATGATCGAAGCGGACCAGCTTCGTCCTGGCGCGCAATTCCCCGCCGACAAGAAATTTGCCGAGCAGATCGGGCTAAGCCTCGGCACTGTCCAGAAAGCCCTCGGGAACCTTCAGAAAAAGGGGTTTCTGGACCGAGCTCCCAAACGCGGCACGGCAGTGGCCGAGCGGCAAGTCGGGGAAAGGGACATTTTTACGTTCCGGTTTCGCGATCCGGGCACCGGCCAATTGATCCCGCCAAGAGTCCGGACGCTCACCGTATCGGAAGAACGGACGAAAGGGCCCTGGACACGGTTTCTGGGCGCGAGCCGGATCGTGTGCGTTGAACGCATCTTGCAGGTCGGCGTTGAACCGCCGGTCTATTCCCAGGTCTATTTGCCGGATGTGCGCGGCGCATCCCTGCTGGGGCAGCCCATGGAGACGTTCGACGGCTTTTCCATCCACCGGCATATGGAACGGCATCATGGCGCGCCGACCCTCCGGTCGGAAAACAAGATCGGAATTGGTGCCTTTACCGACCGGGCCGCGCAGATGCTGAACCTCAACCGGGGAACACCGGCGCTGGTTTGGGACATTGCCAGTTACACGGTTGGCGATGACCCCGCTGTTTTCCAACGCATTCAGATACCGCCGGATCACCGGCCAATAGAGTTCAGGCGCACGCACGCGGACTGAACTTGACCACCAGAGGAGTAGAAAATGGAATTCAGGAAACTCTCGAAAGGCCTTGCGGCACTTGCAACGGCAATGACGCTTTCGGTTGCTCCGGCCCTGGCCGAATGGGCACCGTCCGGCCCGATCAAACTCCTGATCGGCTTTGGCGCGGGCGGCGGCACCGACATTCAGGCCCGGGCGATCGCATCTGAAATCGAAGCGCGCAAAGGCTGGCGTGTAATTCCGGAAAACATGGCCGGTGCCGGTGGGGCGGTCATGGCGGCGCATCTCAAGACCCAGCCAGCTGATGGCCTGATCATCGGCATGGCGCTCGATACCACATTCAGCTTCGCCTCCGTTGGGAACGATGAGCTGTCGGTAGATGATTTCACCTATATCACCACAACGGCCGGCAATCAGACCGGCGTGATTGCGCGCAAGGACAGCGGTTGGACGACCATGGCGGATGTTCAGGCAGCTGCGCAGGGCGGCAAGAAAATCGTCTGGAACAACTATTCGGCCCAAACCCAGCTGGCAACCGAAGTGCTGGCCGACAACCTTGGTATCGACGTCAACCACGTGCGCGGCAAAGGCGGCAAATCCGGCGTCAATGCCCTGGTAGCCGGTGATGCCGACCTTGCGTGGGGCGGCGGTGCCCAGCGTCCGCTGG
This sequence comes from Roseibium sp., assembly GCA_965230445.1. GTDB lineage: Bacteria > Pseudomonadota > Alphaproteobacteria > Rhizobiales > Stappiaceae > Roseibium. The sequence goes on from OZ246005.1 coordinate 197,514, forward strand.
TCGATGCCGGCGAACTGGTCATTCTGATCTCCGGCATGGCAGATCCCCTTGTGCAGGCCCCGGAGGGTCAGAAGCTTGCGGATCTCGGTATTGAGGCAACGTTTGGTGCGACCTTCCTTCTGGCAGCCCCGGCAGGTCTCCCGGACGAGGCGCGCAAGGCAATTGCGGACGCCGTGATTGATGTCATCACGGACGAAAGCTCGGAGGCCGCGAAATTCATCGCTAAACAGTATCCTCCGGCGGCTGTCGTCATTTCCGGTGCAGATCTGGACACCGAGATCCGCCGTCAGCTCGACGTCAACAGCGGACTGATTGAATCCTTCGGGAACTGATCAGGCATAGACGCGAAAGCAACAGGAGGCCGGCATGGTACGCCGCTGGGAATTCGGGATTGGCCTGTTTGGCCTTCTGTTTGCGATGCTTGTGGTTTTTTACTGGGTGCCGAATGACATCAAGGGCGCCTTTCTGGACACCACTCGCGGTGGGAAGTTGGAGCCAGGGGACGCTTTCTTTCCGGTTCTCGCCGGCGGGTTCATTGGCTTTGTTGCTCTGATACAGATTGTGTCGGCGGTCATGGCCAAGGCCCCTGACGAAAATGCAGGCTCCTATGCGCGCATCGATAGTCAGAATCTGGTCTTTCTCGCGTCCTTTCTTGGCGTGCTTGCAGTTTCAATCGGGGTTCTTCAGTGGGCCGGTCCGTTTGCCGTCTGGCTGTTCGAAACCGATGTGACCTACCGGCAAATGGTCGACACTGTGCCTTACAAGTATATCGGCTTTGCTCTTGGCGGGTTCCTGTTGACCTTCGCACTGATTACCTGGGCTGAAGGTCAACTCCGCTGGTGGCCGGCGGCTGTTTCCCTGGCACTTGTCGTCTTGCTGATCATCATCTTTGACATTCTGCTCAGCAACATCCAGTTGCCGCCAAACGCGGATTTCTGACATGGAACTGGCTCTGGAATATATACTGAGGGGTGTCCTCAGCGTCTTTTTCGACGCTGATGGCGCCTTCATCTGGCTCCCCGCCGCCATGGTGCTGACCGGGCTCGTTCTCGGCATTGTCGTTGGCGCGACGCCGGGGCTGAACGGCCCGTTCGCAATGGCGATTTCACTGCCGATCCTCATTTCAACCTTTGGCACGGCAAACGAGTCCCTGTTTCCGATCCTTGGCTTTCTGATCGGGGTCATGAAGGGTTCCACCGTCGGCGGCGCGGTTCCGGCAATCTTGTTCAACACCCCCGGCACGCCGGATGCCTATCTGACCACCCTTGACGGTTACCCGATGACCCGCAAGGGCCAGGGATACAAAGCGCTCAAGGTCGCGCATTTCTCGTCCGTTTCCGGCGATACCTTTTCCGACATCGTGCTGTTCATCGCAGCGCCCACCCTGGCGGTGATGATCGAGATGGTTCTCGACCTGCCGGAAAAGGCGAGCCTGATCATTCTGTCGCTGTCCTTCATGGCAGCTGTCTCCGGGAAGTCGGTCACCAAGGGCTTGCTTGTTGGCGGTCTCGGAATGTTGCTGGCGCTGATTGGAACATCCCTGTCAGGCTACGGTCCGCGCATGACCATGGGGGTTGTCTCGCTTGGCGGCGGGATCCCGTTGACGGCGGCCGTACTCGGCGTGCTGGTTTTGGGCGAAGTCTTTTGCGCCATCGAAGACCAGGTCCGCCACCGCCGCGAAAACCGTATTCGCATGGGACATCCGTCCCATACCGACAACGGCTTCAGCTTCGGCGAAGCCAAACGGCTCTTGCCGACCATTTTCCGCTCCGCATCCATCGGAACCGCCATTGGCGCGCTGCCGGGTATCGGCACGACCCTGGCCGCGACACTAGGCTATGAAGCTGCCCGGCGGCATCAGAGCGAAAAGGCGCCGCTTGGAAGCGGAGTTCCCCAGGGCGTCGCCGCGACCGAGGCCGCCAACTCCGCCGTATCGGGGGCGAACCTGATCCCGGTGATGAGCCTTGGCATTCCGGGCAACTTCGCGGCGGTTTTCCTGATCCTGGCGGTCGATTCGGTTGGCGATTTCACCTTCGGCCCGCAGGTGTTCCGGTTTACCGAGATCAAGGTGATCGAAGACTACGGGACCATCATCAATACCGAACTGGTCATTGCGTTCGGTATCTTCACGCTGATGATCCTCGGCAACCTGTTCAACTGGACCTTGGGGCGGTTCGTCATGCTGTCCCTGGGGATCCTCGCGAAAATCCCGATGACGGTCACGCCGGCGCTGGTCATGCTGATCACCATCACCGCGGTCTATGCCCAGGATGGCGGCTTCATCGCGGTCTGGGTCGCGCTCGGCTTCGGCCTAATAGGCTATGTCCTGCGGCGCCTGCAGATCTCGCTTCTGCCGTTCGTGATCGGCTTCATCCTGTCCCCGAAACTGGAAGAACTGGTGCGCGGAGGCTTCTCGGCTTCCGGCGGCGATCCGTTCTTCCTGATCAAGTCTCCGATCTCCCTGGTTCTCCTGCTGGCTTCGGTGGCCATTGTTGTTCGCTCAACCCGCAAGAAAGGTAAAACATGAAAGTCACTCTCTTGGGGACCGGAACGCCCGCGCCGTCGATCAAGCGCGCCAGCTCCGGATATGTGTTCGAACTGGGTGACGATGTGGTGGTCATGGATCACGGTCCGGGAGCCCATCACAGGCTGCTTGAGGCCGGCTACCAGGCGACCGATGTGACTCATTTTCTGGCGACGCACTACCACTACGATCACATCATGGACTATCCGCGCCTGGTTCTGACACGTTGGGACCACGGCGGCGATGATGTTCCGCCGCTGAAAGTGTACGGGCCGGATCCTTTGCAAGAGATCAACGACCGGTTCATTGGCCCGAATGGCGCCTTTGAACTGGACATCACCGCAAGGACGCATAGCCCGGCGTCGATCGCAGTCTACCGCGCGCGCGGCGGCAAGGGGGATCGTCAAAGGCCCGAGCCGGTGCTGCGCCAGGTGAAGCCCGGCGATGTCATCGAAGGCAAGGACTGGGTGATCAAGGTGGGGCCGGCGCGCCATGTTCAGCCTTATCTCGACTGTCTGGCCTATCGTGTCGAGACCTCTGAAGGCAGCGTGGTCTATTCCGGCGACAATGGCGGCGTCTACCAGCCGTTCATTGATTTCGCCAAGGGTGCGGATGTGCTGATCCATATGAACCATTTCTTCACCGGCACGGAAATCATGCCCGAATCCCGTGAAAGTTCCGGGTCCCACCTGGACAATGCGGAAACGGCCAAACGGGCAGAGGTTGGTATGCTAGTCCTCACACATTTCCTGCCGATGCTGGACAATCCCGGCGTGAAGGAGCGGATGGTGACGGAAATCAAGGAGATCTACGACGGCCCGGTTCTGCTCGGCGAGGACTTGATGGAAATTCCGGTAAAGCTGCCGGAGATAGGCATCGCGGATTGAAACCGTCAGACATGCTGCAGCGGCCTGGAGGGCCAATCACGCAGAGTGTGGTCAGGTCAGCTTGCAGGCGAAAACCGGATAAAATAGCCGCAATGGCAATCAATGGGTCTTCTGCGGGGCATTTATCCGCCCCGCCACGGACCCCGAAACAGGCGCAGACGCGCCGCGAGTGCAAACCGCCTGCCCATGGCCTCACGCGCATTGGCAGGCTGACTTTGGAGAAGACCGTGACCGATACCATTTTCGCCGGAACAATGCCGGCCCTCATGACCCCGGTCAAAGCCGACCGCACACCGGACTATGACGCCTTGGTCAAAAAGGGCCGGGAAATGATCGACGCCGGCATGTCGGCGGTTGTTTATTGCGGATCGATGGGCGACTGGCCGCTCCTGACCGACGAACAACGCATGGAAGGGGTGGCCCGGCTGGTCGAAGCAGGCCTGCCCGTGGTTGTCGGAACCGGCGCCATCAACACCAAGTCCGCGGTTGCCCATGCAGCGCATGCGCAGGAAGTCGGTGCGGCCGGCCTGATGGTTATCCCGCGGGTTCTGTCGCGCGGCACGTCGGTTGCGGCACAGAAAAACCATTTCAAGGCAATCCTGAACGCCGCACCGGATATCCCGGCGATCATCTACAACAGCCCGGTCTACGGGTTCGCGACGCGGGCGGAGCTGTTCTTTGCGTTGCGCGACGAGCACCCCAATCTGATCGGTTTCAAGGAATTTGGCGGCAAGGACGATCTGCGCATCGCCGCGGAGCACATTACCTCAAGGGACGATCAGGTGACGCTGATGGTCGGGGTGGATACCGAGGTTTATCACGGGTTCGTCAATTGCGGTGCAACCGGCTCGATCACCGGTATCGGCACGGCCCTTCCCAAGGAAGCTTTGCTGCTGGCATCGCTTTGCAAGAAAGCCGCGGAAGGCCATGCGGAAGCCCGCCGCCGGGCGCTCGAACTGGAAGAAGCCTTCGGGGTTCTGGCCAGTTTCGATGAGGGCACGGATCTGGTCCTTTACTACAAGTATCTGCTCGTGCTGAATGGCGAGGAAGAGTACCGTTTGCACATCAACGAAACGGATGAGCTGTCCACGGCGCAGCGGAACTATTGCGAACAGCAATATACGCTGTTTCAAAACTGGTTTGCGGACTGGGCCAAACAAGGCGGGATCATCACTGAATGCATGTAATCGATAGTCATACCGGTGGTGAGCCGACCCGGGTGGTTCTGGACGGAGGCCCGGATCTGGGCTCCGGACCGCTCAGCGAGCGCGCGCGCCGGCTGGAGGAACACCACCGGTCTTTCTATCGCTCGATCATGTGTGAACCGAGGGGCCAACCGGCCATGGTCGGGGCGCTTCTGGTGGAACCCACGCGATCCGACTGTGTTGCCGGCGTCATTTATTTTGATGCCGCCACAGTGATCGGCATGTGCGGCCACGGCACGATTGGCCTCGCCGTCTCCCTGGCCCATCTCGGCCGTATCGGGCTGGGCGCGCACAAGATCGAAACCTCTGCCGGTGTGGTCGAGGTGCTGCTGTCCGATGCCAATACGGTCACCGTCACCAATATTGAAAGCCGCCGTGTGGCCAAGGCGGTTTCGGTCGAGGTGGACGGGCACGGCACGGTCTCCGGAGACGTCGCCTATGGCGGCAACTGGTTTTTCATTGTCGAGCCGAGCCCGCTGCCGGTAGACCCGGCGAATATTCGTGCGCTCACGGATCTGACCATCGCCATCCGCGAGGCTGCGGGCAAAGCCGGGATCGGTGGTGAAAACGGCGAGCCGGTCGATCACGTGATTTTTCAAGGCACGGCGTCCGACCCGGGCGTCCACAGCCGCAACTTCGTGCTCTGCCCGGACGACACCTACGACCGCTCGCCCTGCGGCACGGGAAGCTCCGCGCGCCTTGCCTGCCTTGCTGCCGATGGCCGGCTGGCCCCCGGCGAGGAAATCATCCAGCAAAGCGTGATCGGCAGTTCCTACCGGCTTTCCTATGGGCCGGGACACAACGGCGGCGTCATCCCGTCGATCACCGGCCAGGCCTTCGTCACCGCCGAAAGCAAACTCCTGTTCAACCCCGCTGACCCGTTCAGGGACGGGATTGATCTTTAGGGCGGTATTGCCGGTCACTCCGGATCGGACAAAGAATAAATGGCGGAGGGGACGGGACTGTCATCGAACCTTCTCTAACTCTAACTCATTGATTTCATTTACTATGAAGATCGTTGCACTACCCTCCAAGCCGATGAGTGCGTTTCCCTGACCGCACGCTGCTATCTCAATGCCGACCAGATTTTGTTTGCCCAAAAGCCAGTAGTTGGCGACGTAGGATTAGGACGAGACTTTGCCGTATTCGGCCATTCGCTGCACCCCGTCTCAAGGATAATGATGCGGACAAACCGGACTTGTGCAGATGCGGGTATTGCTAACGCAGCATTCGTTCGCATTCGCGGCACGCTTTCTGTTGCGACGCAGCGCACGTCACTGAAACAGCATCCATTGGCCCCTGCGACATTGATTCTGCTGTTATTCAAAATGTCTTGCCGAAGCGTTCATTGAAACCGTGGTCAACGACCCTGATGGCAAACTGCCTAGGACTTCGAGCTTTGTTTGTCATTTGCTTTGGCGAACTCCGTACCGAGGAAATCCGCAAAAGCATTGATCTTTGACACTAGGTTCCGGTGCCTTGGATAGACAAGATAGATCGGTGTTTCTTTCGGCATCAGCGTCCAGTTTGGCAGAAGCTCGATCAGAGTGCCTTGCCGCAACGCGCCGCCTACAGCCCAGTCTGGCAAGTGCACGATGCCCAGCCCGGCGATCGCCGCCGACAACAAGGCATCCGCGGTGTCCGAGAACAGCGATCCGGCAACAGAAACGGTCGCTGTCTCCGGTCCTCGGACGAACTCCCATTCATTCCGCCCCGGACCCTGACGGAACAGAAGGCAGTTATGATTTTTCAGATCGTGCGGCTGCGTGATCACGGAATGGCCTTTCACGTAATCCGGGCTGGCGCAGATCAGGGATTGCGAAGCAGAGATCTGGCGCGCGATGAGGTCAGAGTCGCGTTGAGCGCCAAAGCGGATCGCGACGTCATAGCCCTCGCCGATCAGATCGCGGTAGCTGTCGCTGAGAAACAACCCAACCTGGATGTCGGGATATTGCGCGTGAAACGCAGGCAAAAGCGGCGCGATCTCGCGTTGGCCCAGCGTCGCGGGGGCTGAGACGCGCAAGAGCCCGCTTGGCGTGGATTGTGTTTGGCGGACGGCCTGTGTCGCGTCATCAAGGTCCTCTAGCACTACGCGGATTCGGTCCACGAAGGTCTGCCCCGCCTCGGTCAACGTCAGGCGTCGGGTGGAGCGCACGAACAGGACAACACCAAGCGATCGCTCGAGCGCGGCCACACGGCGCGACACCGAAGGCTGTGTTGTCCCCAACCGTCGCGCCGCAGCCGAGAATCCGCCGGCGTCGACGACGGCCTGAAGAGTCCGCAGGTGATCGATGGGAAGATCATTCATACGCCGACTGTATAGATATTATAACTTCAGCGCCAGTTCTGCGTTTCAGCGCATGAGATATCTTTGCCTCACCAACCCCGCACACAGGAGGCTACAATGCGCAACACTGTCAAAAAATACGGCCGATGGGCCGTCGTCACCGGGGGCTCGGCCGGGATCGGCCTGGCCTTTGCCAATCAACTCGCCGCTGCCGGGCACGACCTGGTTCTGGTGGCCCGCAACCAGGCGCGCCTGGACCGGGCGGAACAACAGATCCGCACCGAGCATCACGTCGAGGTCAAGACATTGGCCACCGATCTGACGGAAGCGGGCGCGCTGGATCGGCTCTATGAATTGACCCACGATCTGGACGTTGGCATCGCGATCCTCAATGCTGGCGTCGAAACCTCGGGCCACTACACTAAAACCTCGATCGATACCCATCGTGGCCTGGTCGACCTGAACGTGCGCGTTCCCATGGAAATGGCACATACGTTCGGCGAGCGCTTTGTGAGGCGCGAAGGCGGCGCGATTGTTTTTGTCTCGAGCCTCTTTGGCTATCAGGGCGTGCCGCTGGTTGCCGGATATTCCGCGTCTAAAGCCTATGTCCTGGCACTCGGCGAGGCGCTGAGCGTGGAGCTTAAGCGTTTTGGTGTGGATGTCACCGTGCTGTCGCCCGGTCTGACCAACACCGAGATGCCCGCAGCAATGCCCATCAACTTCTCCCGTCTGCCGATCCCCAAGATGACGCCCGAAAAAACCGCCCGTGCCGGCCTGCGCGCATTGGGGCGCAAGATCAGCATCGTGCCAGGCCTGGTCAACAAGATCTACGTCTGGGAGAACCGCCTGCTGCCGCGCAGCACGCCCATCAAGATGTTTGGTTGGATGGTCCGAATGGCCTTCAAGAAGGACCAAGTGCCGAATTTCCTGATCACCCCCGCCAAAGCCCGCTAAGGAGACCCGTCATGACAATGAACCGAGAAGCCGCCGCCCTGTGGGCCGAAGCCGCAAAAGGAATGGCCCCCGAGGTGGTTGCCAAAATCGATGCCGGCATCGCTCTGATGGTTGAGGGGAAGGTGCCCTATGCGCCGCTCGAGCCCGGGGCGCCGGCTCCGGACTTCACCCTGTCGAACCAGCACGGTAAGGCGCGCCGCCTGTCCGATGCGCTGGCCCAAGGCCCGGTCATCCTGTTCTTCTACCGAGGCGCCTGGTGCCCGTTCTGCAACATCCAGCTGAAGCACTATCAGGAGGCAAAGGCCGCGTTCGCCAAGTTTGGAGCGCAGCTGATCGCCGTCACGCCCGAGACGCCCGACCATGGCCTCGCCATCGCCGAGAAGCACCGGCTGGATTTTGACATCCTGCATGACACCGACGACGCGGTGGGTGAAAGCTACGGCGTCACGGTCCGGGTGCCCAAAGTGCACGAAGAGGTCTTGCAAGGCTTTGGCGTCCCGCTGCCCGATCGCAACGGCACCGATCATTGGACATTGCCCGTGCCGGGTGTGTTCATCATCGGTCAGGACGGCGTGGTCAGGAACACTTTTGTCGAAGCGAACTACCGCGCGCGGGCGGAACCGCCGCAAATTCTCGCCGCTCTCGAGGCATTTTCCGAAAAGGTGATAGCGACATGAAGCTCTACTCGGCGTGGTATTGCCCCTTTGCCCAGCGGGTCTGGATGGGGCTGAACTTGAAAGGGAGCGAATTCGAGCTCATCGAAACCGATCCTTACAACAAGACGTCTGAATGGATGCGGATCTCCGCTGGGACCGGACAGGTCCCGGTCCTGGTCGGAGGCCGCAGCCCCGTCCATGTACCAGACAGCCTACGCGGGCTGGAATTCATCGATGCATTCTACAAAGATCGAGGGCCCGGCATCTATCCAGCGGATCCGGCAGAGGCCGCAGATATGCGGCGGTGGACGGATTTCTTATCCACGCGCGTGGTCCCGTACTTCTACCGGTTTCTGAAAGCGCTGCCTGACAGCGATGCAGCAGATGCGGCGCGGCACGGGCTCGAAGAGGGGCTGAAGCAACTGACCCAGGCCGCTGAGCCTGTTGGCCCCTTCTTTTGTGGCACCCAGGCCGGAGCACTGGACCTGGCGCTGGCGCCGTTCTCCTATCGGATCTTGCTCATTCTTACGCATTTCCGCGCGTATCACGTGCCGCGCAACGGGCCGGTTTGGGAAAAGTACCACCGCTGGACAAAGGCCCTGCATGCCCACCCAGCCTTCCTAGCAACTCAAAGCGGCCCCGACTATGAGCAACGGCTCACCAGCTTTTACCGGCAATACGCGGAAGGTGGCGGTCAAAAAGGAGTGGATGTCATCCCGGCCTGACCTTGGCGGGGGCGGCCAAACCGCCCCCATCGCTGGGTCACGCATTCAAATTCTGCCGCTTGGCGCGCGAATGACGCCCGCAGATCTGTCAGCGGTCAATCACGGCGCAATCAGCCAAAAGGCTTAGGCGGTGGTGCAAACGCCCGATACCCGCCGCCATTCGGACCGACAACGGCCTTCCCTTCGCCAGTCCAAATGGGCTGTTCGGATTGAGCAAGCTGTCGGTCTGGTGGCTGCGCTTGGGCATCCGTATAGAGCGCATCAAGCCTGGTCATCCGCAGCAGAACGGTCGCCATGAACGCATGCACCTCACTTTGAAGCGCGAAACAACAAAACCCGCAGCCTTCAAGTATCTTCAGCAGCAGGAGCGGTTCGACCGTTTCATGAGCGTTTACAACAATGAGCGGCCACACCAAGGCCTGGCAGGTGCCTGTCCCGGTGATTTCTATACACCTTCGGCCCGTATCTACAAGCCGCCAGACGAACCGGACTATCCCTTTCACGACAAGGACGCCCTGGTCACCGCCTGCGGCCGGATCTGCATGCATCGCAAGAAGATCAACGTCTCGACCGTGCTGGCCGGTCAGAAACTCGGCATAAAAGAAGTGGAGGATGGAATTTGGCTGATCAGCTTTATGCGCTATGATCTGGGATACATCGACCTGGAGCAGAAAACATTACAGACAATCGACAACCCGTTCGGCACGAGGTTGTAACCCATGTCTCAGGTACAAACTGTTACCTATGTCTCCGGGCTGGACAAAAATATATATGGCGGAGAGAGAGGGATTCGAACCCTCGGAACGCTTGCGCGCTCAACGGTTTTCGAGACCGCCCCGTTCGACCACTCCGGCACCTCTCCGCGGTATCTTGAAGGGAACGGGCTTCAAGTGGCGCGGAACATAGACAGGAAGGGTTTCGCTCGCAAGAGGTGCCAAAGGCCGATTGGCAAAAAAATTCGGCCGGACGCGCCCTGGCTCTTTCCTTATGGTCTACGGTGGCTGGCAGCTGCGGCGGCACGCCGGTGGTTCGCGCAAACAGCAGCATTCGAACCGGCATTGGCGATTGACTTGGGCGCGCTTTTGGCTATATTGCCAGCGTTCGCACAGGTCCGCCCTCTCCGGCGGACTTTGTCGTTCACGGCCCAACGGGCTTTCCGGCCCGTCTGGATAGGGGCGCCTTTTAAAGGCTTCAAGCTTCATCCTGAGTAAAAGATCCGCCAACCGGCTCATTCCGGAGGGGCGGGCGCCGCGGTTCGACTTCTGGTGCGGACCGGGAACCGGTCATGCGGAACCCGCGACACAAGAGAACGAAAAGAAGGACGTGCGAGACATGTTCGCAGTGATCAAGACAGGCGGCAAGCAGTATACCGTTGCCGCAGACGACCTCCTGAAGGTCGAAAAACTCGATGCCGAAGCCGGCAGCACCGTCACGTTTGACGAAGTGCTTGTCGTTGGCAACGGCACCGACACAACCATCGGCGCTCCGACTGTTGAAGGCGCGAGCGTCGTTGCGGAAGTGGTCGATCAGGGCCGCAACCGCAAGATCATTATTTTCAAGAAGCGCCGCCGTCAGAATTCGCGCCGGCGCAACGGCCATCGCCAGTCCTTCACCCTCGTCAAGGTGACCGACATCCTGACCGGTGGCGCAAAACCGGCGAAGAAGGCCGCAGCGAAGCAGGAAGCTGCGCCGAAGGCCGAAAAGGCTGCAGAACAGGCAGCAGAAGAAGCGCCGGCAGCCGCCGATGAGGCAGCGCCGCTCTTCACCGCTCCGGAAGGGGCCGCGGATGATCTGAAAAAGATCTCCGGTGTCGGTCCGGTTCTGGAAGGAAAGTTGAACGCTCTGGGCATCACCACCTATGAGCAGATCGTCAACTTTTCCGAGGAAGACATCGCCCGCGTTGACGAGGTCCTGAATTTCAAGGGCCGCATCGAGCGCGACAACTGGGTTGAACAGGCCAAGGAACTGGGCGGCAAATAAGCCGCCAATTCAGGCTCAAGCAAGAATTCGAAGAACGAGGAGTTCTAACGATGGCACACAAGAAGGCAGGCGGTTCATCCCGTAACGGCCGCGATTCCGCGGGCCGCCGTCTCGGCATCAAGAAGTATGGCGGCGAAGCCGTGATCCCGGGCAACATCATCGCGCGTCAGCGCGGCACCACCTGGCATCCGGGCACCGGCGTTGGCATGGGCAAGGACCATACCATCTTCGCGACCGTGGAAGGCAAGGTAGAGTTCCAGGCAAAAGCCAACAAGCGAACCTACATTAACGTGCTCCCGGTAGCGGAAGCAGCGGAGTAAGGCCGACGTGAGTTTTCGAAACGCCGGCGTCCCGTAAGACCCGGCAGTTCGAGACAAGCCAACAGCCAACGGCCAGTCAGAGAACCAAAGGGGAAGGTGGGGCGCCATCTTTCCCTTTTGTTGTCTTTGGATGGAGGACGAGATGGTTGTTGAATGCGATGGATTGCTGGACGAGGGTAGTTCGTTGGCGGCAAAAGAGCCGCAGGAAGGTGTTCGTGTCCGGCTCGATGTGCCGCGTATGGACGATCTGGCCGATCTGGTGACTTTGGCCAACAACAAGAAGGTTGCATCACAACTGACAATCGTGCCGCATCCCTATACGGCGGCGCACGGCAAACAGTTGATCGCCGACTGCAGCATAAAACAGGCGTGCCCGGTTGCCGGATTTGCGGTCCGGCTTGTTTCAACGGGGCGGCTTGTCGGTTTCGCGCGCTATGCCTCGCTTGCCGAGGATGAAACGGTCCATGTCGGCTGCTGGATAGGCGAACCGTTTTGGGGCAATGGCTATGCGACCGATGCCATGCATGCGCTGGTAGATCACGCATTTTCCAACCACGATCTGACCGAACTGGAAGCCTTTTGCAGGGTGACGAACCCGGCCGGCCGGCGGGTTCTGGTCAAGTCCGGTTTTCAGTTCCGTGACCAGTCCATGATCCGTTCCATGGGGGCCGGCGGGCCGGTGCCAATTCAGCGGTTCGCGCTGGAAAGAGCCATTTGGACGTCTCTCAAGGAATGGGGGCAGGGGCGATGAGCTTACCAATACTGACGACCCGGCGGCTTGTCCTTCGCGCTCTGGACCCGGGAGATGCGGAGGCCATGGAAAGCCTGTGCGGCCGCGACTTTGAGGTTGCGCGCTGGCTGACCAGTCTCGACTGGCCCTATGAAGACGGTGCAGCGGAAGCCTTTCTGCAGGACACTGTCGGAACCGAACCGCCTGAAAACGACGCGGTTTTCGCAATCACGCTTGGAGGCGTGTTCATCGGGGTGGTGGCCATCGACAAGCCGGGTGATCTGGACGCGTTTCCGGATGATCCCACGCTGGGCTATTGGCTGGGGCGGAAATTCCACGGCTTCGGCTATGCCACCGAAGCCGTGCAGGCGGTCCTCGCGTTCGGGTTCGAAGCTTTCGATGCACCCATGATCGGAGCGCGGGCCTATGAGGACAATTTCCGTTCAAGGGGACTGTTGCGGAAACTCGGCTTCAAGCCTGCCGGGATCTGCGAACGCTATGCGAAACCCCTTGATTGCAAGGTCCGCAACATTGTTGTCCGGTTGAACCGGAGCGACTTCGAAATGGTCACGAAGGCGGCGTGATCATGGAGGCGATCAGGACCAAGCGGCTGTTGTTGCGCCGGCCGGATGCAGCCGACCTGGACCAATGCGCCCGGCTTCTTGGTGACTTTGACGTTGTCAAGACGCTGGCACGAGTGCCGTATCCATACGACATGGCGTCGGGCAAGGACTATCTTGCCCGAACCGCTGACATTTGGCCGCTCGGCGCACAGGCCGGCAGCCTGACGTTCTTTCTTGAGCAGGAACGAGTGATGATCGGCGCGCTGACCTTTAAGGACATGCAGCGGTCGCCGGGAATTGGCTACTGGCTCGGCAAGCCCTATTGGGGGCAGGGACTGATGAGCGAGGCGATTGCTGCAGGTTTGAAATGGTTCTTCGCATCATCGGCCCAGGATGTAGTCGTGGCTGGCGCGATGACTGAGAACGAAGGTTCCAAACGTGTTCTGGTAAAACAAGGCTTTGAGGTCACCGGTCATGGCCAGATCTACTGCCTTGCAAGGGACTGCGAAATTGCCGATACCAACTACCGGCTGACGCGGGAGGCCTTCAACGCCTTGCGGGAAGAAAGAGAAAGACAACAATGAAATTCCTGGACCAGGCCAAGATCTATGTGCGTTCGGGCAATGGCGGCGCCGGTTGTGTGTCCTTCCGGCGGGAAAAATACATCGAGTATGGCGGGCCTGACGGCGGTGACGGCGGGCGTGGCGGTGATGTGATCGTCGAATGCGTCGATGGTCTCAACACCCTGATTGACTATCGCTATCAGCAGCATTTCAAGGCGAGCACCGGCATTCACGGCATGGGCAAGAACCGTACCGGGGCTGACGGGGGCAGTGTGGTGCTGAAGGTCCCGGTCGGCACCCAGATCCTCGAAGAAGACAATGAAACCCTGATCGCCGATCTGACGGAAATCGGACAGCAGGTGCTGCTTTTGAAGGGCGGCAATGGCGGTTTCGGCAATGCGCATTTCAAGTCCTCGGTGAACCAGGCCCCGCGCCGCGCCAATCCGGGCCTTGAAGGCGAGGAAAAGTGGATCTGGCTGCGGCTGAAACTGATTGCCGATGCCGGTCTGGTCGGCCTTCCGAATGCCGGCAAGTCGACATTTCTTGCAGCCGTATCGGCGGCCAAGCCCAAGATCGCCGACTATCCCTTCACGACCCTTCATCCCAACCTGGGTATTGTGCAGATCGATGGCCGGGGTTTCGCGATTGCCGATATTCCCGGATTGATCGAGGGCGCGCACGAAGGCACGGGCCTGGGAGACCGGTTTCTGGGGCATGTCGAGCGCACGCGGGTTCTGCTCCATCTGGTCGATGGATCCGGCGAGGAAGACCCGGGCGAAGCCTACAAGATCGTGCGCGGCGAGTTGCAAGCCTATGGAAACGGCCTTGATGAGAAGCCGGAAATCGTGGCGCTGTCGAAATGCGATGCACTCACTGAAGATCTGATTGCCGAGAAGTCCGGCAGCCTTGAAGCGGCCTGTGGCGCGAAACCGCTGATCCTGTCTTCGGCGAGCGGTCTGAATGTCGACCGGGCACTCAGGATGATCATCCGGGCCATTGACAAGGACAAGCAAGACGCGGCGAACCAGGTGCCTTCCGAGGAAGAACAGGGCTGGATGCCGTAATGTCCGGACTGCGCAGCCTGCCGGCTTTCAAACGTATCGTGATCAAGATCGGCTCCGCGCTTCTTGTGGACGGCGGGCGGCTGAAACGTGCCTGGCTGGATGCGCTGATTGCAGATGTTGCGAAGCTTGCCGATGGCGGCGCGGATGTGCTGATCGTTTCTTCCGGGTCCATCGCGTTGGGCCGTGGCATCCTGGGATTGCCGCCCGGTCCGCTGAAGCTGGAGGAAAGCCAGGCGGCAGCGGCGGCGGGACAGATTTCGCTGGCGAAGGCTTATGCCGACTCGCTGGAGTCCCAGGGGCGCCGGGCAGGGCAGATCCTGCTGACGCTTGGCGACACGGAAGAACGGCGGCGTTATCTGAATGCGCGCGCGACAATCGGGACGCTTTTGAAGCTTGGCGCAGTGCCGATCGTCAATGAGAACGACTCCGTTGCCACCTCGGAGATCCGTTATGGCGACAACGACCGGCTTGCCGCCCGGGTCGCGACCATGGCAAGCGCCGATTGCCTTGTGCTCCTGTCCGATATTGACGGGCTCTATACGGCGCCGCCTCACAACAACCCGGATGCGGTTTTTCTGCCGGAAGTACCGCGGATAACCCCGGAGGTCGAGGCGATGGCGGGCAGCGCCGGATCGGAACTGTCGCGCGGCGGGATGAAGACCAAGATCGATGCGGCAAAGATTGCGGTTGCCGCCGGTACGACCATGGTCATTGCTTCCGGCAAGGAACACAATCCGCTATCGCGGGTCGAGGCTGGCGCCCGCGCCACCTGGTTCCCGGCACATTCGACGCCTGCGAGTGCACGCAAGGCGTGGATCGGCGGACATCTTGAACCACGCGGCGAAATCGGATTGGATGCCGGCGCGGTGAAGGCGCTGCACTCCGGCAAAAGCTTGTTACCTGCGGGTGTAACGCTGGTGCGCGGACGATTTTCACGCGGCGATGCGGTCTCGGTTCTGTCGCCGGAAGGCCGCGTCCTGGGAAGGGGCCTGATCGCCTATGATGCCGATGAGGCCCGGCTGATCGCGGGCCGCAACAGCCGGGAGATCGAGGCAATTGTGGGATATCCGGGCCGGGCCGAGATGATCCACAGGGACGATCTGGTTCTGGATGAAGCCCTGCTCGGGCGGGAAAAAGTCTAACTTTGGAAAGAATGGGCGGCACAAGGCTCGCCACGGAGTTTTTGAGACATGCTGGACAAGGTTGAAGCAACGGATATCGCAGAATTGATGGCAGATATCGGCCGCCGTGCACGGGCTGCCGGGCGCGCGTTGTCAACTGCTCCAGCGGGCGTCAAGGACAAGGCCTTGCGGGAAATGGCCAAGGCCGTTCGCGCGGCAATGCCGGAAATTCTCGCCGGAAATGCGCTGGATGTCGAAGCCATGAAGGCGAACGGCCAGACGGTAGCGTTTCTTGACCGGGGCACGTTGAGCGAAGACCGGGTCGAGGCCATTGCCGCGGCGCTGGAAGAAATTGTCGCGCTTGGGGACCCGGTCGGCTCCGTATCCGCCTCGTGGGAACGCCCGAACGGCCTGAAGATCGAGCGGGTGCGCACACCGCTCGGCGTGATCGGTGTCATTTATGAAAGCCGTCCGAATGTCACCGCGGATGCCGGGGCGCTGTGCCTGAAAGCGGGCAACGCTGTGGTCTTGCGGGGCGGATCGGATACGATCCATTCCAACAGGGCAATCCACACGGCTTTGCAAGCCGGATTGGCTGCGGCCGGATTGCCTGAGGATGCTATCCAGATTGTCCCGGTGACCGACCGGTCGGCGGTCGGTGAAATGCTGCGCGGGCTCGGCGGAAACCTGGACGTGATCATACCGCGCGGCGGAAAGAGCCTTGTGGAACGGGTTCAGACCGAGGCCCGCGTACCTGTCTTTGCCCATCTTGAAGGTCTGGTGCATATCTTCATCGACAAGGCGGCTGATCCGCAAAAGGCGCTGGAAATCGTCCTCAATTCCAAGCTCCGCCGCACCGGTATCTGCGGAGCACTTGAGACCCTGCTGGTACATGAAGACGTTGCCGGAGCCTTGCTGCCCGGCATCCTCGCGGCCTTGCAGGAAGGGGGATGCGAGATACGCGGCGACAGCCAGGTCCAGGACCTGTTTGCTTCAGCCGTTCCTGTAAGCGACGAGGACTGGTCAACCGAATATCTCGACAAGATCCTCTCAGTGAAGGTGGTCGGCGGCTTGTCCGGGGCGATTGATCACATCGCGGCGTATGGCTCCAACCACACCGACTGCATCATTACCGAGGATCCGGCTGCCGCTGAAACGTTTCTTGCCGAGGTCGATTCGGCCATTGTGCTGCACAATGCGTCGACACAGTTTGCCGATGGCGGCGAGTTCGGCATGGGTGCAGAGATCGGCATAGCCACAGGCCGGATGCACGCGCGCGGCCCGGTCGGCGTGGAGCAACTGACCAGCTTTAAATACAAGGTGCGCGGAGCAGGGCAGACGCGTCCATGACGGCCCCTGGCGGCGCGCGAAGCGAATACCAGGATCTGCTGCGGTTGCCTCATGCCGAACCGGGAAACCGGATCGGCATTTTCGGGGGCTCGTTCAACCCGCCGCATTCCGGGCATTGGCTTGTGGCTTCGACGGTTATGAAACGGCTGGATCTCGATCAGATCTGGTGGCTTGTCACACCGGGCAATCCGCTGAAGGACCACGCGGACCTGGCGCCGCTGGAAATGCGCCTTCATCTGACCAGTGCCGTCGCCGATCATCCCAAGATGAAAGTGACGGCATTCGAAGAGGTGCTGGGCACACCCTATACCGCGCAAACCATCGCGAGATTGAAGGTCTTGCGGCCTTCGTTGCGAATCATCTGGATCATGGGCGCGGACAACCTCGCGGGATTTCACAAGTGGCAGGATTGGCGGTCACTTGTCGGAACGGTGCCTGTCGCGATTGTGAACCGGCCGGGGTCATCTTTGTCTCCGATGTCCGCACCGATGGCAAAAGCCCATGAAAACTATAGGCTTCCGGAAGAAATGGCGGCGCTTCTTCCGGACATGGAGCCGCCGGCATGGACATTTTTGCACGCACCCCTTGATGCAAGTTCCTCGTCAAAAATGCGTAGATTGTCCCTTGCCTAAACCCTCGAAACAGTTGCCATCCGGCGATTGTCTTGAAAATGCAAAGGAAAAAGCGGTATTATTCAGTTGGTCGCGAGGACTGCGGCCGTACAAACGGTTCCGCCTTCGGCAGCCTTAATAGCCACGGAGTTCTAGGTGTCGGCTTAGGATGTTGGGTGCGGAGCGGCATCAGGCGAAAGGCACAACACCTGACAATGTCCCTAGAAAGCGGGCGGACCGAAGTGTCCACTCCTCTCCAAGCTTCCGTAGGCACTGATCTTACTGGCGGCTTGCTCAGCACGGTTCTCGAAAGCCTGGAAGATTCCAAAGCAGAGGACCTGATTACCCTCGACATCTCGGAAAAGAGTTCCCTCGCGGACTACATGGTCGTGGTCTCGGGGCGGTCGCACCGTCATGTGGGCGCGATCGCGGATCATCTTTTGAGGGATCTGAAATCCGCCGGTAAAGGTCCGGCGACCGTCGAGGGTCAAAATACTTGCGACTGGGTGCTGATCGATGCGGGCGATGTGATCGTTCACATTTTCCGTCCGGAGGTTCGTGGCTTCTACAATCTTGAAAAGATGTGGGCGCCCGAGGAAGACCTGGCACCGCAGTATATAGGTTAAGGCGGCGCCCGTAAGGGACGCTGTCCGAAGCCGACGCGACCCGGAGTGAATCCGGCGAGGATTTATGCGCTTTTTTTTATCGTGCATCGGCCGCATGAAGGCCGGTGCAGAGAAGGATTTGTTTGACCGTTATCTGGACAGAGCGCGAAAAACAGGGCGCTCGCTCGGAATAACCAGTGTCTCCGCAACCGAATTTCCCGAAAGCCGCGCGCAACGCGCCGAGGACCGCAAGGCCGAGGAGGCGCGCCAGTTACTGCAGAGCGTTCAAGATGGCGCAAAGTTGATAGCCCTCGATGAACGCGGCCGTTCGCTCGGCAGCACTGAGTTCAGCACCAAACTTGATACCTGGAAGCTGGACGGCGTTCCGGATGTGGTCTTTGCGATTGGCGGAGCGGACGGGCACGGCGCAGAGTTGCTGCAAAAGGCGGATTTGAAGCTGTCCCTTGGCGCGATGACATGGCCGCATCAAATTGCCCGTATCCTGCTTGCCGAACAAATCTACCGGGCCATGACGATACAGTCAGGTCATCCTTATCACCGCGAATGAGAAAATCCGCGTATTGCCGGTAAATGGCCTTATTCCGGCAGTAGGCCCTTTTGGCAGACATGCCCTCTCATGCACCGGAGAATCCGGAACACCGGGGATAGTAAACGCTTCGTTAACACGGCAGGTGTATCGCCGGGTAAGGAAGTTTTTGGAGCTGACCGGATTGGCGGTAACCACCGACATGCTCGCTGATACAAAGCGGCCGAAGCGTTACAGGGGCAGGAGCCTGCCCCTGGCGGCGGTTCTGTGCGTCATGCTACCGGCATCGCTCCTTGCAGTTGAAAGCCCGTCTGCGCCCAAAAGCGTGGAAACGGCGGCGCTGAACTCCGGCAGCGATATTGAATTGCGGAAGAAGCGGCGGGAAGAAGAACTGGCAGCACTGTCGCGCGATATCGAAGTTTCAGCCGACAGACAGGCGGCGATTTCCCTTGAGATCGAAGCGCTGGACCGTGACCGGGAAACACTCAACGCCAAGACAATTGCAACGGCCGACACAATCCGTTCTTTGGAAGGACAGTTGAACGATACCGAACGGCGTTTGCAGGCTCTTGGCGCAAATGAGGATGCGGTCAGGCTTTCGTTGATTGCGCGCCGGGATATCCTTGGTGAGGTGTTGGCAGCGCTGCAGCGCCTTGGCCGCAAACCGCCTCCGGCGCTCGCCGTCCGGCCGAGTGATGCCCTTGCTGCGGTTCGAAGTGCGATCCTGCTCAATGCAGTGATGCCCGAACTACGCGTGGAAACGGAGGCGCTTGCCGCCGACCTCGAAGAGCTTGGCCGCCTGAAAAAAGACATCGCCTCCGAGGAGGATCGGTTGCGCGGCGACGCCGTCCGCCTCGCTGAGGAAAAGTCCCGGCTGGAGCTGCTTCTGGCGGCAAAACGGCGCGAAAGGGCTCTTTCGGTCCGCACGCTGGAAGCCGAAAAACTCCGGTCCGCGGAACTTGCGGCACAGGCCGGATCGTTGAAGGATTTGATTGAGGGACTTGAGGCGGAACTCGAAAGCGCCCGGTTGGCTGCAGAAGAATCACGTCGCGCCGCCGAAGCGGTAGAGGAAAACCGCCTCAGAAACATTGATCCTTTTGCAGATCCGGGCAGACTTGCTCCGGTCATCGCGTTTGCAGATGCCAAACAAAAACTGCCGCTTCCCGTAGCGGGAGCCATGGTCAAGGATTTTGGCCAGCAAGATGATTTGAGCGGTGTGAGCGAAGGACAATCTATTGCCACAAGGCCGGGGTCTAATGTCACATCGCCGACTGATGGCTGGGTTGTCTATGCTGGACCCTTTCGTTCATTTGGACAACTCTTGATCCTCAATGCCGGTGACGATTACCATGTGGTATTAGCGGGGATGGAGACAATTGGCGTAGAGTTAGGCCAATTCGTGCTTGCCGGAGAACCGGTCGGCGTGATGGGTGAAACGCAAATTGCCAGTGCGTCCACATTTGGCTTGGGGACTACCCAGCCTATCCTATATGTTGAGTTCCGGAAGGACGGTCGTGCGATAGATCCCACTCCCTGGTGGTCCCGCACAGAAGAAGAAAAGGCTCGCGGATGATTCGGAAAGCGTCTTTGCTTTTGGTCGGTGGTGCTGTGTTAGGTGCAGTCGCCGCCGCCACCATTTCACAATTGCCTGTGCGGATGTCCGGCTCGGCCAATGCGGCTGCCACGGACACCTACCGGCAATTGAACCTGTTCGGCGATGTCTTTGAACGGGTGCGCTCCGACTATGTCGAGGTGCCGGACGATGCGCAGCTTATCGAGAGCGCGATCAACGGCATGCTGACCTCTCTGGATCCGCACTCCAGCTACATGTCGCCGAAAAGCTTCCGCGACATGCAGGTCCAGACCCGCGGCGAATTCGGTGGCCTCGGCATCGAAGTCACCATGGAAGACGGCCTTGTGAAGGTGGTCTCTCCGATCGACGACACTCCGGCCGCACAGGCCGGCGTTCTAGCGGGCGATCTGATCACCTATATTGACGGCGAACAGGTCCAGGGACTGACCCTCAATGAGGCGGTCGAAAAGATGCGCGGTCCGGTCAATACCGACATCGTGATCACGGTGGCCCGCGAAGGCCGCAACGACCCCTTCGATATCACCATCACCCGCGACTATATCCGTATCCAATCCGTTCGCTGGCGCGAGGAAGACGATGTCGGTTATCTGCGTGTGACCCAGTTCAACGAGCAAACATTCGACGGGCTGAAAAAGGGTATCCAGGAAATTGCCGACAATATCGGCGGTGACAGTTTCAAAGGTTATGTCATCGATCTTCGCAACAATCCGGGCGGCCTTCTCGATCAGGCGATTGCGGTTTCCGACGCTTTCCTTGACCGGGGTGAAATCGTCTCGACCCGTGGGCGCGAGGCGGACCAAATCCAGCGTTACAACGCCCGCTCCGGTGATCTGACCGATGGCAAGCCGCTGATCGTTCTGGTGAATGGCGGTTCTGCCTCTGCTTCGGAAATCGTTGCGGGCGCGCTGCAGGATCACCGCCGTGCGACGATCCTTGGGACCCGGTCCTTCGGCAAGGGCTCGGTGCAGACCATCATTCCTCTTGGCGCCAACGGTGCGATTCGCCTGACAACCGCGCGCTACTACACGCCGTCCGGGTCTTCGATCCAGGCAAAGGGTATCGTGCCGGATATCGAGACCCTTCAGGAACTGCCTGAGGAACTGATCGGCAGGGTCGACACCAAGGGCGAAGCTGGCCTTCGCGGCCATCTGGAAGGCGAAGGTGAAGAGTCTTCCGGCAGCCAGGCTTATGTGCCTTCCGATCCGGACGAGGACACGCAGCTCAAACTGGCGCTTGACCTTCTGCGTGGCGTGCAAGTGAACAACGCGTTTCCGCCGGTTGACGGCGATCCGGTACCGAACTGATTTGCTTGTGTAACCGGCCGCCCGCTTCTTCGGACGGCTGGAATTGTTTCGTATTGCGTTTCCTTATAACCATGCCCGGCCGCTAGCGGCCGGGTACGAGCCCTCTGGACGCTATGGCGAACGAAGATCTTTCAGCTCCCCTGGGAATGGGCAAACGGCGCCTGATCCGGTTACCCTTCGGGTTGATCGGCGCAGGTCTGATCAGTGTCGTGGTGACCACGATGCTTGTATGGATGGGTGTGGTGGACGACCCGTTCGGCGGAGAACCGGTTGCCGTTATCCCGCTGGATGAAACAGTCCGTGGCGTCAGTTCCCGTGACATCGAGGTCGTTGAAATCAATCCCGTGACCGGCGGGGATCTGGGTCCCGATTTGAACCCTGAAGCCGCCGGCAATTTGCTCGGGCCGCGCTATGAGCTGATCGAGCGGCCATCGGGAATAGACCGAATGTCGCCCGAAGGCCCGCTGTCCTTTCACCCGGACAACCGTGTGATCGAGCGCGCCGATGTGGGCATGCTGCCTAAGGTCAGCGATGCGGGCGTCCGTCCGCTGGATGCCTATGCGCGCCCGGTTGCTGTCAAGTTTGAATCCATTCCCCGGATCGCAATCATTATCAATGGGCTGGGGCTGAGCAGTATCGGTACGCAAAATGCCATCGACCGGCTGCCTCCCGACGTCACGCTCGCGCTCGCGCCGTATGGTGAGGACCTTGACGGCTGGATGCAGCAGGCCCGCCGCAAGGGTAATGAACTTCTGCTTCAGGTGCCGCTGGAACCGTTCGACTTTCCGGACAATGATCCGGGACCGCACACTTTGCTCGTCAGTCTGAAATCCGGCGAGATGCTGGAGCGGCTGAATTGGGTTCTAAGCCGCGCAACCAATTATGTCGGCACGATTGCGGATATGGGGTCCCGGTTCACGTCGACGGCTCCGTCCATGGAGTTTCTTCTCAAAAAACTGAAAGATCGCGGCCTTGTGTTCGTTGACAGCGGAACATCGTCGCGCAGTGTGGCAGGAGAGGTTGCGGACGGTTTGAAGATGCCCTTCAGCGGAGTGGATGTGGTTCTGGACGAAACACCGCGTGAAGAGGACATTGACGCAAAGCTGTTGCAGCTTGAAAGTATTGCAAGATCGCGCGGCGTTGCGGTTGCTTCCGGATCAGCATTGCCGGTTACAGTCCGGCAACTGGAGAAGTGGGTGCAGGGGCTTGAGCAGCGCGGATTGCAGCTTGTTCCGGTCAGCGCGACCATAGACCGGCCGGTTTTGTATTGAACGAATTACGGTTTGTGTTTTGACAGAATACGACTTTGGACCTGATTTTCCGCAACCCGCTACGGGCCAGCCCTATCGTCCATGCGTCGGCGTCATGCTGATCAACCGGGATGGGCTTGTCTGGATCGGCAGCCGAAACGGTAACGGCGGGCATGCCGGCCTGGATTTCAAATGGCAGATGCCGCAAGGCGGGATCGACAAAGGCGAAGCGCCTGAGAAGGCGGCCCGCCGCGAACTCTATGAGGAAACGTCGATCCAATCGGTCACGCTGCTTGAAGAAGCGCCCGAATGGTTCGCCTATGACTACCCTGATGAAATTGCGCGCATGTCGCGAAAGGGCAAATTCCGCGGTCAGGCGCAGCGCTGGGTGGCCTACCGGTTTGACGGTGACGATACCGAAATCAATGTGTTGGCGCCGCCCGATGGACATTCCGCAGAGTTTGACGAGTGGCGTTGGGAACGGGCGGACCGGCTACCCGGGTTGATCGTGCCATTCAAGCGGCCGGTCTATGAGCGGGTCATCGCCGCATTCTCCCATCTGGTCGCCTGATCCCAGCCAGAAGACATAAAATCCTGCCGGATGGTATGAACTTCCGCGTCAGGAATACGATTGAGCCTGTCGTTTTTTCAACAGAAGGGCGGCCGGTCCGATAAGTACTATCCTGCTCCAAGACTGAGGATATTTGAAGGGAGACTGGCCTTTAGAGCAGGCTGGGTGTGGCGGTTTTGGATGAGCCGCCAAAGGGCGTATATCGAACACCGGCCCAACCCGAAGCCGATCTGGCCAGTAGAGAATATGGCAAGTGGTAAAGGGGCCTTTGGCAAGGGGTTGGCGCGGAAATCCTCGCAGCCCAAGGGCCGCCAGCTGGAAGACGCTGCGCATCAGGACGTCCTGCAGCTTCTCGGGGACGAGTCCCGGCAGCGGGACCTTTTGATTGAACACCTTCACAAGATCCAGGATGCATTTGGCTGTCTGGAAGCCAGGCATCTCAGGGCACTGGCGCAGGAAATGCGCCTGTCTCAGGCCGAAGTCTATGAAGTTGCCAGTTTCTATCACCACTTCGATGTCGTTCGCGAAGGCGACGAAAAGCCCGCTCCGTTGACCGTGCGGGTTTGCGACAGCGTTGCGTGTGCGCAAAAGGGCGCGGATGCCTTGGCTGCTGCGCTTGAAGGCGGCGTCGATCCGGCCAAGGTCCGCATTCAGAAGGTTCCGTGCATAGGCCGCTGTGCGGCTGCGCCCGCCGTCAATGTCGGCAAGCGCGCGGTTGACAATGCCACCGAACTGTCGATCCGTTCCGTGCTGTTCGAAGGCAACGCCGCGCCGGAGATCCCGGATTACGTTGCTCTGGAAGCCTACAAGGCCGGCGGTGGTTACAAGTTGCTGGAGCGTGTGCGGGCTGGCGAACTCGATGCCGCAGTGATTGCTGACAAGGCGCTGGAAGCTGGTCTGCGCGGTCTCGGCGGTGCTGGATTTCCGACCGGCACCAAGTGGAAGATCGTCAACGATCTGCCGGGCCCGAAATATCTCACCATCAATGGCGATGAGGGCGAGCCGGGCACATTCAAGGACCGATATCACCTGGAACGCGATCCGCACCGGCTGCTGGAAGGTGCCCTGATTGCCGCCCATGCGATCAAGGCGTCGCGTGTCTACCTTTACATGCGCGATGAGTATCCGGCGGTCCTGGAAATCCTGGCGCGGGAAATTGCGGCGACCCGCGAAGCCGGGATCATAATGGATATCGACATCGAGCTTCGCCGTGGTGCGGGCGCTTACATCTGCGGCGAAGAAAGCGCGATGATCGAATCCATCGAAGGCAAGCGCGGCCTTCCCCGCCACCGCCCGCCATTCATTGCACAGGTCGGCTTGTTTGGTCGTCCGACCCTGAACCACAATGTCGAGACCCTGTTCTGGATCCGCGACATTGTCGAAAAGGGGCCGGAGTGGTTCGCCGAACAGGGAAGACGCGGGCACAAGGGCTTCCGTTCGTTCTCCGTTTCCGGCCGGGTCAAGGAGCCGGGCGTGAAGCTGGCGCCAGCCGGTGTTACCATGAATGAGCTGCTGGAAGAGTTCTGCGGCGGCATGGAAGACGGCCACACATTCAAGGCGTACCTGCCCGGCGGGGCATCCGGTGGCATCCTGCCGGCGACGCTCGCCGATGAGCCGCTCGATTTTGGCACGCTCGACAAGCACGGCTGCTTCATCGGTAGCCACGCAATTGTAGTCTTCTCTCAAGACGACGACATGCGCGATGTGGCGCTGAACCTGATGCGCTTCTTCGAACATGAAAGTTGCGGCCAGTGCACGCCTTGCCGCTCGGGCACGGAAAAGATGGCGCGTCTGCTCGCCGATGGCGATTGGAACAAGGACAAGATCGCCGATCTGGACGCTGTCATGCGCTCTGCCTCCATCTGCGGCCTCGGACAGGCTGCCGCCAATCCGGTTGCGTCCGTGCTAAAGTTCTTTCCGGAGGAATTCGGGGGATGAGGATACGGCAGGCTACACGGGATGATCTGAAGTCCTATGCAGTCCTGTTGGCTGAAATGGAACGCCACTACGGCGCCGAACCCGATGAAGCCGGGGTGTTTACAAGATTGGCGGACCGTTTCGAAACCTATGCCGATCTGGTGTTTTTCGTCGCCGAGAATGAAGACGGCATCGTCGGTCACGCAACAATGTCGCCGCTTTTTCCGGCGGGAAACACCAGCCCGGCCTATTTCATCAAGGATGTTTACGTCACCAGCTCGATGCGTGGTCAAGCGGTTGGCGAAGCCCTGTTGAAAGCCTGTGCGAGTGAAGCAAAGGCGCGCGGGGGATGGCGTTTGGATCTGACTGTCGATGAGAACAATCCGCAAGCCGCGCGGCTCTATGAGCGCATGGGGGCGGTGGACACCAAGAAACGATATTTGAGATGGGATGGCGAGGCCTTTGATTGTCTTGCTGAAGGAGATGTAGATGGCTGAGTATGTTTCTTTCTCGCTTGACGGGAAAACCGTAACGGCCGCAGAGGGCGAAACCATCTGGCAGGTCGCCAAGCGCGAAGGCGTTGCAATCCCGCATCTGTGCCATAAGGATGCACCGGGCTACCGGTCCGACGGCAATTGCCGCGCCTGTATGGTCGATATCGAAGGCGAGCGGACATTGGCCGCCTCCTGTATCCGCACACCGTCCGAGGGCATGGTGGTCCATACGGAAACCGAGCGGGCCTCCAAGGCGCGCGAGATGGTGTTTGAGCTGCTTGTTTCCGATCAGCCGTCCCGCGATGCCCATCCCGATCCGGACAGCGATTTCTGGAAATGGTCGGACGCTGTCGGTGTGTCCTCCAGCCGGTATGCACCCTGCGAAAAACCGCAGCAGGATCTCTCCCACCCTGCGATGGCGGTCAACCTGGATGCCTGCATTGCCTGTAACCTGTGCGAACGGGCCTGCCGCGAAGTCCAGATGAACGATGTGATCGGCATGGGTGGACGCGGCTCTCACACGGTTCCGGTGTTCGACATTGCCGATCCGATGGGTCTTTCCACCTGCGTTGCCTGCGGCGAATGCGTGTCCGCTTGCCCGACCGGGGCGCTGTTTGAAAAGAGCATGATGGACGATGCGGCCAAGGTCCGTGCCGTTTATCCGGAAGAGACCGTCGACAGCGTCTGCCCGTTCTGCGGAGTCGGCTGCCTGACCAAGGTTTCAGTCTCGGACGGCAAGATCGTCAAGGTCGACGGACGCGATGGCCCGGCGAATGAAAACCGCCTTTGTGTGAAGGGCCGGTTCGGTTTCGACTATGTCTCCAGTCCTGACCGTCTGACCAAGCCGTTGATCCGCCGTGAAGGCGTTGAAAAGCGCCCGGACATGGCGCTGACCAAGGAAAACTATCTCGAAGTCTTCCGCGAAGCGACCTGGGAAGAGGCCCTTGATGTGGCCGCCAATGGCCTGAAAGCGGCACACGACGCCAAGGGGGGCGCCGGTATCGCCGGATTCGGCTCGGCAAAAGGGTCCAACGAGGAAGCCTATCTGTTTCAGAAGCTGATCCGCCAGGGCTTTGGCACCAACAATGTCGATCACTGCACCCGCCTGTGTCACGCATCTTCGGTCGCAGCCCTCATGGAGGGCATCGGATCCGGTGCGGTGACTGCGCCGTTTACCGCGGCCAAGGATGCCGATTGCATGATCGTCATTGGGGCGCGGCCTGAGCAGAACCACCCGGTTGCCGCGACATACCTGAAACAGGCAGCCAAGGCCGGTACCAAGCTGATTGTCATGGATCCGCGCCGTCAGGGCCTGATGCGGTTTGCCGATTATGGCTTGTGTTTCAAGCCGGGCACCGATGTTGCGATGCTGAATGCGATCCTCAACGTGATCATCACCGAGGAGCTTTACGACACGCAGTATATCGCCGCCCATGTGGATGGCTTTGAAGCGCTGAAGGAGAAAATCTCAGACTTCACGCCCGAAGCGATGGAGCCGGTTTGCGGTATTGAGGCAGAGACCCTGCGCGAGGTCGCCCGCCTCTACGCCACCAGCGGAAAGTCCATCATTTATTGGGGCATGGGTGTCTCCCAGCACATCCACGGCACGGATAACGTCCGCTGCCTGATCGCCATGGCGCTGATCACCGGCCAGATTGGCCGTAAAGGCACGGGTCTCCATCCGTTGCGCGGTCAGAACAACGTGCAGGGGGCCTCCGACGCCGGACTCATCCCGATGGTCTTCCCGGATTACCGCTCCGTGGAATCGGCCGATATCCGCGCCGAATTTGAGGATGCCTGGGGCCGGACGCTCGATCCGGCGCGCGGTTTGACCGTCGTTGAGATCATGGACGACATTCTCGCGGATGGTATCGAGGCGATGTACATCCAGGGCGAAAATCCGGCGATGTCCGATCCGGATCAGAATCATGCCCGTAAGGCGTTGACTACGCTGAAGCATCTGGTTGTGCAGGACATCTTCCTGACCGAAACGGCCGTTCATGCGGATGTCGTCCTGCCCGCCTCCGCCCACGCGGAAAAACTCGGCACCTACACCAACACGAACCGTCAGGTGCAGATCGGCCGGCCCTGTGTGCCGATGCCCGGTGAGGCGAAGGCCGACTGGCAGATCATGATCGAAATCGCCAACCGGCTCGGCCTCGGCTGGACCTATGACGATGTGCCGGATGTCTACGAGGAAATGCGCAAGCATATGGCCTCGTTGAACAATATCTCCTGGGAGCGTCTAGAGGCCGATGGCACGGTAACCTATCCCGCCGATGCACCGGACAAGCCGGGCAACGAGATCCTGTTCGGTCAGTCTTTCCCGACCTCCGATGGCCGTGGCCGGATTGTTCCGGCACAGGTCACGCCGCCGGACGAAGTGCCGGATACGGATTACCCGCTGGTGCTGACGACGGGCCGCATGCTTGAGCACTGGCACACCGGTGCCATGACCCGCCGCGCGGCGGTTCTCGATGCACTGGAGCAGGAGCCGGTCGTTTCCATGCATCCGCGCGACATCGGCAAGGCGGGGCTTGCAGCCGGTCAACGCGTCACGGTCGAGACCCGGCGCGGCAACATCACGCTTACGCTGCGCGGCGACCGTGATGTGTCGGAAGGCATGCTGTTTGTTCCGTTCTGCTTCTATGAGGCACCGGCGAACTTCCTGACCAACCCGCAGCTTGATCCGTTCGGCAAGATCCCGGAATTCAAATTCTGCGCCGCCCGCATAAGCGCGGCGGATGTCGTGACGGAAGCGGCTGAGTAATACCAACCCCAGTTGATTAGAACCTATCTGATGGAGCGAAAATTCGTTTCCGGCTAGGCGATGCGGGCAGCGCGGCCTTTACGGCCGGGCAAGCGCAGCAACGACGCCGGGGACGAATTTTCGCCCACCAAAGGCGCGCTTTTCCTGTCCTTCGGACAGCGTCATGCTTTTTGAACGATACCCCGCATCGTCCTGCAAAGCATTCCTAGCCGAAGAAAAGGAGAAACGCGTCAGATAGGTTCTAATCAACTGGGGTTGGTATAAGCCAACTCAGACAAGGCGGATAAAAAACGGGCGGCCGGTGATTGGCCGCCCGTTTCGTATCAGGCCGGTTCTTCAGCCTCAGTTTGCTTTCAGTTCCACATTCAGCAGGCCGGGGATGACCTGCGGTGCCGCCATGCTGCCGAGGATCTGCGCAAACGGTACAGGGGTCTCCGGTTTCACGGTCAGCCTGAGCTGCCGGGGATCCGCCAGGAAGGTTGAAACGGCGTCCTGTACCATCTGGGTGAAGGCTTCGTTCCGGAGCATTGCCGCAGATTCGGCTGCCTGGGCCGCAAGGGCTTCGCGGAAGACATTCTCCGGAAGGCCCTGTTGTTCCGCGTAGACTGCAATGCCATCCTTCGCCAATCCAGCGTCGGCAAAGGTGATTTCCGCTTCGATAAACTGGGCCGTGAACAGGGCGAGCTGCAGTTGGTTTTCCGGGTCTTCGAATACGGATCTCGGTATGTTTGCAAGATGGGCGCTTGCTTCGGCCTTTCCGATCCCTTCGATGTCGAGCATCAAACGCTCCAGCCGCAATTCCAGGGTAGCCTCGTCCCAATACATCCGGGTTTCGCTGGAGACGGTGAAGTCCTTCAGGCCGAGTGCGGTCAGAACCTGTTTCACCTCATCTTCTTCGATATTCGCCACCGGTATGCTGAGATTGTTGGTCTTGCTGTAGATCGTTGTCGGAACCGGTGGGACGGACGTTGAAACGGCCATTTCGGTCGAGTCGAGACTTACTGTGCCGGTTTCAGTCGTCGAGATTTCGAGGCCCGCCAGTTCATAGGCGAATGACCGGGGAGCGAAAGCCCGCGCGACCTCAAGCGGCTCCTTTGTTGCGAAAAGCGGATCGGTGGTCAGTTTCGCGATCATGCTGCGGATCGGTCCAATGTCGGCAAATTCGATGTCGCTGATGCTGGCCCAGTCGAGCTTTGCACTGCCGCCATCCGGCAGATTTGGAACCTCGAGGCCAACCATCAGCATTTCGCCAACCCCGTCCGGGCCGACATCTGTCATCGCCATTTCACCGATTTTCATGTCCACCATACCGCCGGTGCTGTCCGGATCCGGGAAAGACACGCCGACGTCCGCAACCCGCGCATCGGTGATATGAAAGGAGCGATAAAGCTGGAAAACATTGGTGATCAGTTCGGCGGGATTCGGCTCTTGACCGGATACCAGCCGGTCGAGCATTTCAAGGATGTTGTTGTCGCGCTTGATGAAGAAGATATCCCGCGCGGAAGCTTCCCCGACAGTTGACGTTATTGCCTTCCCGCCAGCGATATCCTGTGTGTTGACATAGTCGATGGCCGACATCGATCCCAGGACCCTGATTTCCTCGCCGGTTTCCGGGACGTCTGGATCAAATATGGCTAGAAAGGCCGCCAGATCCATGTTTTCATAGATCGTGCGCCCCTGCCTTGTGGTTTGATTCAGCATCGCGCCGGAGGCTTCGTCGCGAATCTGCAAATTCTGCGACATCGCACCAACGGCATATTCACGCAACAAACCGTCGCGCTGATCGAGCATTTGATAATCGTCCATCTGAATGGTTCCCGACACCAGCAGCGTGTCTTTGCCATCTGACTTGTCGATTGCTTCAAATGTCACGCCGGTTGCGCCCAAGATGATCTCATCAAATGAGGCACCCATTGCGGTCTCGAGGTAGGGCAGCCAGCGGCTGACCGGACGTGCCGGATCGGGGTCCGGGAATTCGGGTATCGCAAATTCGTAGTTGAGGCCGCTCACACCGTTGAAACGAGCTTCAAGAGACGCTTCGAATTCCGAATCTACCCCTGCGCCAATCGTGACCTTCGTGTCGTCGGAATAGGCCCATTCGCGCACGAAATAGGTGCCGGATGAATGTGTCAGCCCGACCATCGTCAACGATCCGGACACCTGCTCAATCGAGTAGGACAGCATGTCAGCCTCAGCGCTGTCCGGCAGGTCGAATTCCCCGGCGAGGCGCATTGAAAAGTCTTCGACAGTCAGCGTGCTCGTTGCCGGGTCGAAACGAACTGCGCCGCTGTCGATTACTAACCCGAGCTTTTCAAGATCGGCTACATATGCCTGATAGGCAAGTTCCGGCGCACTTTGCGCATGAGCGCCGGCAGCCCAAAGAACGGCGAGGCCTGACACGCCGATGGCGCGAATGGAGTTGTGCGCCCGGGCCTGGAAATGACTGGGATAAGAAAACACCTTTTTGCTCTCCAATCTTACTTGCCGGTTTGGGGTGTGAGAGTGTCCCGCCTGGCGTGTGAGAATGCGTAATGCTATGCCAGCGTGACTATGACCGAAAAGCGCACCGGGGTCGACCCGCAGGCCCGCGTTGTTACAGCTTTGCCAGGCAGGCCCACTCATGCCGCACCAGGCTGGAGGCCTCGCCGGGAAAGTACCGTGAGCGGCATTCCGCCACGTTGGGGTCCGGGGCAATCTGACCAAAGGCCCATACGGCTGTCGCGCGTACGGTTTCGTCCGGATCATTCAACAAGATCTCGACCTGAGGCAGGAGCTCTGCATGTCCGGAGTTTCCTGCTGCTATCAGAACGTTGCGAATGAACCTGTTGCGGCCGATCCGCTTGACCGGCGACCCGGAGAAAAGCTTGCGGAATGCGCCATCGTCCAGACCGAGAAGATCTTCCAACCCCGGCGATTTGAGATCGTCGCGCGCACGTAGTTTCGTTTCGCTAGCCTCCGCGGCAAATTTGTTCCACGGGCAGGCAGCAAGGCAGTCGTCACAGCCGTAGATCCGGTTGCCCATGGCTCTGCGGAATTCTTGCGGGATAGGGCCATGGTGCTCGATCGTGAGATAGGAAATGCAGCGCCGCGCATCGAGCTGATAGGGCGCGGGAAACGCGTCGGTCGGACAAGCATCCAGGCAGGCCCGGCACGACCCGCAATGATCCACCTCGGCACCGGTCACCGGCAATTCGAGCGAAGTGAAGATGGAACCGAGAAAAAACCACGAACCAAGGTCCCGGGATACCAGATTGGTGTGCTTGCCCTGCCAGCCAATACCGGCTTTTTGGCCGAGGGGTTTTTCCATGACAGGGGCCGTGTCGACAAAGACCTTCACATCGCCGCCTGCGCGCGACACAAGATGGCTGGCAAGTTCCTTCAGCCGCCCCTTGATGACGTCGTGATAATCCCGGTGGCGGGCATAGACCGAAATTCCCCCCGTCAGAGGATTGTCGAGATGCGCCAGCGGATGGCTTTGCGGATCACTGTCTGGCCCGTAGTTCATGGCCAGCATGATGACGGACTTGACATCCGGCCACAGCGTTTGAGGGGAGGCGCGGCGTTCCGCAGTCTCCGCCATCCACTGCATGGATCCGTGATAGCCGAGGTCCAGAAAGGCATTCAGCCGCGATCCGATTTCGTCGTCGCCCTCGGCAGAGGCGATCTCGAGCGCATCGAACCCGAGCGCTTCGGCTTTCTTGCGAAGCCCGTCGATCAGCTTGTGTGACTTTTCATCCAAACCGGCAGTGTCCAAAGACCCTTAAAAGTCGAGGTCCGCATAGGTCGCCGACGGCGGCATGCCGCGCATCTTCTCGCCGAGCAGCGGACGCATGCTCGGCCGGGATTTTACCCTTGCGTACCAGCTTTTGACATTGGTTTCTTCCTCCCAGCCGACCTCCCCCAGATAGTCGGCGCAGGAAAGCTCTGCGGCCAGCGCAAAATCCGCGAAAGACAACCGGTCACCGGCCAGCCAGCGCCGGGCAGCGGCCATATAGCCGAAATACTTCAGGTGATGGTGGATGTTGGCACGCGCGACCCGCAAGGCCGCCGAATCCGGTTCGCCGCCGCCTGCGGATTTGGGCATCAACTGTTTGTAGATGCGCTCGCGGACCAGATGGCCAACCACCTCCGCATCGAACTTGCCGAGGCACCATTCGACCAGCCGCCGGGTTTCCGCCCGCGCTTCCGGGTGATCGGGCATCAGCCGCCGGTCGGCAACCGCATAGCCGCGCGTCTCGTCCAGATACTCCATGATCACCGATGGGCCGCAGATCGGCGGACCGTCATTTTCAACCAGTACGGGGACAGCGCCGGCCGCATTCAGGGCAAGCAACTCCCGCGGCCGTTCCCAGGGGTTGACCGGAACTTCCGAGAAGGCTGCCCCGTATTCGGCTAGAACCAAACGGACAAAGCGCGAAGATGGCGAAAACGGATGATGATAAAGCGTGAGCATGGAAGCCTATAACAAATGGACTATGGCAACACTGGGTCACTGGTTTGGCGACAGATTTTCCGGTAGGACCAAAACCGTTAACGAACTATGCCATGAATAAGGTTATCAAGGGCTTGACGGCTTGACCGGGCCCGCGCATTCGCTTGGGTGTCAAATTGCCGCTTGCAGACCGGATTGACCCGGCTGATCGTATTGTTTGGAGACTTTTTCATTATGGATCAACAGACTATTGTAAATGCGCTTATTTTGGGAATTGTCGAAGGTCTGACCGAATTCATCCCCGTTTCCTCAACCGGGCATCTTCTCCTTCTTGGCCACTTTCTCGGCTTCGACAGCACGGGGAAGACATTCGAGGTCCTTATCCAGCTCGGCGCAATCCTGGCAATCTTGACGGTCTATTCGGCGCGTCTGTGGAAAATTGCGGCTGCACTGCCAAGCGAAGCCTCCGCCCGCCGGTTCGTGTTCGGGATTTTGGTGGCCTTCCTGCCGGCGGCGGTTGTCGGCGTTCTGGCACATGGCTTCATCAAGGAGGTGCTGTTCGAAACACCGGCCTTGATCTGTACAACCTTGCTGGTCGGGGGGATTGTTCTTCTTTGGATCGACCGGCTCCCCCTGAAACCGGCCTACACCAACGTGATGGACTATCCGTTAGGCCTTTGCCTCAAGATCGGCATTTGCCAGTGCCTTGCCATGGTGCCGGGCGTCTCCCGCTCCGGGGCAACCATCGCCGGCGCGCTGTTGATGGGTACCGACAAGCGGTCCGCCGCCGAGTTCACCTTCTTCCTCGCCATGCCGACCATGGCTGGTGCCTTTGCATATGATCTTTACAAGAACCGCGACGTTCTCTCCATGGATGATGCCGTGATCATCACCATTGGTTTCGTCGCCTCGTTCATTGCCGGGGTGTTTGTCGTCAAGGGCCTGTTGGACTTCGTTTCACGGCACGGCTTTGCGCCATTCGCCTGGTGGCGGATATTTGCCGGGCTGGCCGGATTTGCAGGTCTCTACTTCTTCGGGTGAGGCTGGCCGTCTTCAGGGTCTGAATAACGCGCGGCCATTTCGGCAAGGTCCTGAGCCAACTGCCGCCGCAGGCCTTCCGGCTCCAGAACCTCGGCCTCCGGGCCGAGCCACCGCACCAATGGCCGGATCAGATTGCGATCCGTGACCGGTAACCGGATCAATACGCTGCCATTGGCACCGGCGGTGAAGACTGCATGTTTGTAGTACCAGTCCTTGCTAAGGTTGCATGCCTGGGCCGCGGTGACCCGGATTGTTGCAATCGCCTCATGCTCTTCCCAGCGGCGCATGGCGCGCGACAGCCAGACCCCGCCGAGAAGATCCTTGATGTCGAAACCCTTGTCAGGCCGGAAATAGAAGCCGCTGATCTCAAGATTGCGGACCCGGTCCGCCCGGTAGAGCTTGACAATGCTGGTATCCACGCAACGGCCGGCCAGATACCAGAAGTCGCGCTCGAACAGGACCCCGTAAGGCTCGACATCATGGGCCTTGGCTTCCAGGCGCGCAGGATTGGTGTGATTGAACCGCACCCGCTTGCCATCCAGCAGGCCGGTCATGAAGCCATCAAGTGCACTTTGCCATTCCCCGGCTGGTTCGGCACCCGTCGCATCGTGAAAGATGTCGGCCGGCATGGATTCAATACCGACCACACGGTCCGCGTCTTTCAAAAGGCCATGCACGCTTTTGGGCAGCGATGCGACCAGCTTGCGTTCGGCCGCTTCCAAATCACTGGCAAGCGGAATGGTCCGGCAGCTTCTGGCAAGAGCCATCGCCGAGAGCAGGGCGGCGGTTTCGTTGCGTGTCAGGGCGACCGGCGGCTGAAGGTAGCCCTTTGCCAGCCGGTACCCGCCTTCGGCCCCGCGTTCGGCATCGACCGGGACGCCAAGGGCGATCAGCCGGTCGATGTCCCTGTAAATGGTTCGGTGCGAGACATCAAATCGCTCGGCGAGCGCCGTCGCCGTGACCAGTTTGCCTCCGGTCAGGAGCAGCAGGATGCCGAGCGCGCGTTCTATCGGGTTCATGATAACGGCCTGAAGATACAAAAACACAGTACAGCCGAAAATGGCTGAATCAAACCTGACACCCTGCTGTCAGGTTTGATCCGCCAGTCTCTGATCATCCCCGCAATTGAGCGGTAACACCCACAAGGAGACTGTCATGAGCATTGGGATTGAAGCACCTGCCGGTTTCAGGTTCCGGGCACGGCATGCGCTGACCGAGGGCCTGCGGAGGGTCGCCGAACGTTTCACGAAGCGTCGCGTAAGGCATGAACTGCGCGATGCGATGAGGTCAATGAGCGACAGCCAGTTGAACGACATCGGGTTGACGCGCGTGGTTGAAAATGGCGGCACCCGGCTGGACGTTTCCGGTGCCCTGAACGATCCGGAGCGCGTCAAAGCGGCCCGCCAATTGATCCAGTCAATGGGATGGCGCAGCATCCGCTAACGCCGTGGACCGGCGTGACGACAGCGTTTCGATTATGACTTGAAACGCAAAGCATCACTTATCGCGTTGAAATTTCTGATTTCAGGCAGCCTTAAGTGCTTCAACGCGGATCGAAAACGCATTGAAGGACATTGCCAGACAGGCGGATCACTAAAACATGTCGCGGGAAACCCGGATTACCTATCGCTGCCTGAAATCAAGGATTTCGACGCGGCAGGTGATGCATTGTGTTTCAGATTATACGCGAAACGCTTGGGTTCGCCTGTCACGTTTGCTGTCAGGCGAGCTTGTGAGCGTCGTACTGGCCGTGTTCGCGGAAGCGGTCCAGGTAGGTCGGAAGCACCGAGGCCAGGGTGGCGGGCGAAACACCCATGCCCTCAAGGGTGAGCCCGGCGGACTTGCTTGCCTCGGATACGATGTTGTCGCTCTTGAGAAGCTCGACCTGGTCCTGGGTGATCGGCGCCATCGGGAACATCTGCATGACCTTGCCCATAGCCGATGCGATCGGGAAGGGAAGCGGTGCCAGAACGCGCTTGCGCCGGGTGATCTCCAGCATCATCTCGAGGCATTCGCGGAAGGTCTTTACCTCCGGACCGCCGAGTTCATAGGTCCGGCCCGCCTGAAGATCGCCGTCGACTGCGCGCGCCACAGCTTCGGCCACATCGCAGACATAGACCGGCTGGAACTTGGTCAGGCCGCCACCGATCAATGGCAGGGCCGGTGCAAACCGCGCCATTCCGGCGAACCGGTTGAAGAAATCGTCTTCCGGACCGAAGACGATGGAAGGCCGCAACAGGATGCTGTCGGGCAGGGTTTCCAGAACGGCGGTTTCTCCGGCGGCCTTGCTCCGCGCATAGGCCGAATTGCTGTCCGCATTGGCGCCGATGGCGGACAGATGCACGATGCCTGAAAGTCCGGCGCCACGCGCAGCTTCGGCAATGGCGCGCGATCCGAAGGCCTGAACCGCGTCGAAGGTCTGCTTGCCGCTGGGCGCCAGAATGCCGACGGCATTGACGACCGCGTCAGCGCCCGCAACAGCCCGGTCGACTGACCAGCGGTATCTGAGGTTTGCCTGAACCGGCATGATCTGGCCAGGCGCGCCGAGCGGTTGAAGATGGCTGGCAAGATCGGGCCGCCGGACGGCCGGGCGCACGCGGTAGCCGCGCTTTGCCAGCGATTGAACGATGTGCCGGCCCAAAAAGCCCGATCCGCCGAATACGGTGACAAGCTTGCCATTCAATGCTGTGGACATAACGGTCGTCCTCTGTCGCTTTCCTTTGGGGTTCGTTCGGTTCATCCGCCCCGGTCATGACAAGTCTCTTAGACCTTTGCGCAGCGCCTGTGAAGGGCCGGGGAACAATCGGGAAAAAATGTCTCACACCGGCGATTGACAAGCGCGCAGCCGCCCTTTAGAAGCCCCCCTCTAAGCCCAGGTGGCGGAATTGGTAGACGCGCCAGCTTCAGGTGCTGGTGCTCGCAAGGGCGTGGAGGTTCGAGTCCTCTCCTGGGCACCAAAATATAGTTTCAGATCATCCAGTTCGATCCGAAACATTTCGAAAAAGCTCCGGTTTTCCGGGGCTTTTTTCGTTTTGGGTGTCCATTGGTGTCTGACGAGGTTTGTTGGTATCTGCCGTTTTTTTTGGTGCCATTTGCTTGAATGGACCAACAGGCTTGAGATTCGTGTTGGTCTTTCCGGAAATGCGAGACCAAAACTACAGATGGCCGGTGCCCAGATTCGCCGTCCGAGTGCACCAGAAAAAGGGAGCGGTAGCGGAGGCTTGGATCTCCTGCTGAAGTCATCGGGAGGCCGATTGTGGCGCATAGCCCATCGGTTTGCCGGAATGCAGAAGGCCTTGGCGCCAGGCAGGCCATGGATGCTGGGCTCTTGGAAGTCCGCCGCAAGACAGACGCGGCGAAGGCGCTGCTCGCAAGCGGCCTTGATCCGTCACCGGAAGCGAAGACGGAAAAGGCTCAGGCAGCTCTTTCGAACGGCAACACGTTCGCCCCCATTCCGGACCGGGAAGAAATGTGCCAAAACCTGATAGATTTTCCCTCGGCATTCCAACAACGCCAAATTAAACGGCATTGCCTAATACTAGCCCCAGTTGATTAGAACCTATCTGACGCGTTTCTCCTTTTCTTCGGCTAGGAATGGTTTGCAGGACGATGCGGGGTATCGTTCAAAAGGCATGACGCTGTCCGCAGGGTAGGAAAAGCGCGCCTTTGGTGGGCGAAAATTCGTCCCCGGCGTCGTTGCTGCGCTTGCCCGGCCGTAAAGGCCGCGCTGCCCGCATCGCCTAGCCGGGAACGAATTTTCGCTCCATCAGATAGGTTCTAATCAACTGGGGTTGGAATAAACGCTTCGGGTTCCTGCTATTGACTCTTGTTGGTCAGCTTTAGATAGGCGGCGACCGCCGCCTCTTTTGTGTCCGCGTCCATTTTAACCCTGGCGTTCTTAAGGTAGAGCCGCACGCTTGCCTCGCTGATTTCCAATTCATGCGCAATGGCTTTGGGGCGCATGCCTTGCGAGATGAAATCAAGCACCTGACGTTCCCTTGCACTCAGTGGCCGGAGACTTTTTTCAGTGTCCAATCCGGCCCGCAAAATTTCCAGGCGGCCGTGAGCGATCAGACAAAAACTCTGCAGCATGGCCGCTAATGGTAGCGTTTTGCGTTCAAAACTGAACCTGTCCAGATGATTGCCGACAACAAAACCACCGTGATACCCGGTACCGGTAAGCCTGCATGGAATGCCCAAACCTGACCGCCAATTGAACTCGGCCATCCGGGAGATATAGGCAGCATCATCACTTTCGACATAGTCCTGATGATCTGAAAGAAACTCCATTCCGACTTTGGTAATCTCAAAAGTCGCGCAGCAATAAGATAAAAAAGGCTCGGAAAAACCAGAGCGGCGGAACTCCGCCGCCGGCCAATTGTCCGGCAATGTCGACAACACAAATGTTTCGGACGGTTTTTCGTCGGACCTGTAGAGGTAGAGCGCATGGTCCAGGCCAAACTCCCTCAACGCGGCAACAAAAACAGACCATAGGGACGGTGCATCCGCCGATAACTCAATCTTGCGGGCAGCTTCCAGCAACTGTCGGTGCATATCAATTTCGATATATTGATTTTGGCAGATTGAGACAATCTAAGCTCTCACCTTAACTAACTCAATCCTACTGTTGTCATAAAATTTCAATTCTCGCAGGGGTTAAGATGCTGGTTGCTAATAAAGTACTCAAAGCTTGCAAAAATATACTTATAACTTCCTTCGTAATTTTATGCAGTTCATTTCGTCTCGAAAACTTCACTTCCGCTCACTTCCGCTCCAAGCAGCAGAAGTCCATGAGCGCCCGTCCCGGGCGAGCCAGTTTGGCGGTCCTGTCGATAGTGTCTGCCGCAGTTTTCCTGCAACCAGCACTGGCCAGGTCACAGTCCCAAGACAGTCCCAACTGCGAGAAACTCACTGACCTATATATCGAGATTGGCAAGCGCTCCGGGGAACCGGTGACCCGGGAACAGGCTCATGCTGCGGTTTATGACGCCGACCCCAGCGATTCCGAATGCGCCATGATGGTGAAAATGTTCAAGGAGCGTGGCTACGATGGTTAGGCCGCGCCTTCTCTGGCTGCTTCTTTGCTCGCTGATATTGGTTCCGGGCGGAAGCGCCGCCGCGCAACAAAGCACAGCGGGAACGATAGTCGTCCTTGATGCCTCCGGGTCGATGTGGGGTCAAATAGATGGCGTGAACAAGATCGTCACCGCACGGAATGTGATCCGGGACGTTGTCCCGACCCTAGATCCGTCCAGCCAGCTCGGCCTGATGGCCTATGGACACAACCGGAAAGGCGACTGCCGCGATATTGAACTTCTTGTGCCGCCTGAAGCGGTTTCGGGTGCCGCTGCACGGATTATGGACCGGGTCGATGCCATCAATCCCAAAGGCAAGACACCGTTGAGCGCCGCCGTGCTTCGCGCCGCGCATGAGTTGAAGCACGAGGAAGCACCGGCAACTGTCATTCTGGTTACAGATGGCCTGGAAACGTGTGGCGCGGATCCTTGTGCACTCGGGCGCACATTGGAGGCCACGGGAGTGGCGTTCACCGCGCATGTAGTCGGGTTTGGCCTTTCGCCGGAAGAGGGCGCGCAAGTCGCATGCCTTGCCGAGGAAACCGGAGGCCGTTACTTTTCGGCAAACACTGCCGCGGACCTGGCAAACGCGCTGCAGCAGACCGTCACGGTCGCGCCGCCTGCCCCTGTCGAGCCAACCCGGCCAGACAACAATCTGATCCTCAGCGTCGCCTTGAGCGAAGAAGATCCGCCCCTGAAAGAAGGCGAGATCCAGCGCCTTGATTTTCGGCTCACCATGTTGGGGGGAGCGGATGCGGGCAAGGAAAAGCGGCTCGGCCACAGACCTTCGCACATATTGAACGTCCCAGCCGGACGCTACTCTGCGCGGGCGGTCTATCAAGGTGGCGACGTCACGCATGAGTTCGCCGTAAGCGATACCGAGGTCACCCATGCAGTGGTGCCACTGCGCGCAGGCCGCGCCGACATCGCCGCCATTTTGTACGCCGAGGCCTTTGAGCTTCGCAAAGATCAAATCAGTTGGGATGTTCGCAACAAGGAAACTGATCGGCGGTTAGACATCTTCGCTCCGGCATACCGGCAGGTGCTCGGTGCGGGAACCTACGAGATCGGACTGGTTATTGATCGGAACCCAAAATCTTCGCCGCCACCCGTATCGGTGAAAATAGAACCCGGCGGGACGCTCGAAGCAGACATCGTTGCATTCAATGGCCGCCTGGCCGTGACCCCCTTGTCCCCAGATGGCGCAAGCCTTCCAGACAACCGGCTGCGATACAAACTCAAACGTATCAAAGACGATGGCTCTCCCGGCCCAATCGTCGCGTCCAAGGCTGGCGCGAAGGATCCGGTGTATCCCCTGCCCGGCGACTATGTTCTGGTGCTTGAGGATTGGGGAAAAACCCGGCGCGAACTGGAAATCCCGGTCCGCATCGGCGCTGGCGAAACACTGATGTTCGACGTGCTCATGCCGGAAGGCGGTGACATGCAGGCGGTGCGAAGATGAGCGCAAGCACGGTCTGGGATCCGTTCGACGGAGAGATCAACGTCAGAGCTGGCACGACTAAGACAGCGTCGAGCACGCCGTTTGCCTCCATCGTCAGGCATCTGGAGTCGATCGCCACCCTCGGCATTCTGGCCGGGTTCGCAATCCTCTTCTATGCGATCATCACCGGCACGAACTTCATTCCGGGTATAGCGGTGGTCACCGCTTGCTTCGGCCTTTTGTTCGGCGGTCAGGCAATTGGCGGATTGGAAAAGAACAGGCTCATCCGGCTCAACAACGCCGTCATTCGGCTGGGTTTTTCCTTCGGCGGAAAAATCGCCGATCAGCGGCTGAGCCAGATAAGACACAGGGCGAGTGCCCTTTTCAAACTTCGGGTCGGCGGATCCATTCCACTGATCGTCACAGATGAGTTCTGGGGCCGGACGGACAAGGACATCCCGTTCTGGGCAGGTGTTTCTGTCGTCGCATCGACATCAGTGCTGGGAGGTCCCAGGGCGAACGTCGCAATTGATCCCAAAACCGTTCACGGCGAGACCACCTTTCTCGTTGTCGGGTACTCGTTGGACCGGGACACACGGGTGCATGTCGAAATCCTGCCCGAGTTTTTGACAGCCGCCGGTCCGTTCGACCGTGACATCAAGACGGAAAGCACAGAGTTCAACCGCCACTACAACATCCGGCTGACACCGCAAGACGGCGAAAAAGTCGATGAAAGGCAGTCGACTACTGCACTCCTGCAGGTTCTGACCCCTGCCTTCCAGGCCACATTGATCGGCCTTGCCGAAAGCTACGCGGCCCGGGTGATCATTGACCGCGATACAGTTTTCTTTGGCGGGTACCGAAACGTGCAAAGCACCGATGAAACGGCGCTCGCCGAAGCGCTGCAGACAACGCTCGCCGACTTCGCCCATGCTGCCACGAGCTTCAAGAAGTACGCAGAATAGGAGGCCAGCGTCATGGAGTTTCTTCTGGTAATTGTTTTGATCCTGATGATCCCCGCGGGCTGGGTCTTGTGTCAGAACAGTCTCGTCGCGGCCCGGAACAAGGTCGGCGAGGCGTGGTCGGGAATTACCGTTCAGCTCAAGCGCCGGCACGCATTGGTACCCAATCTGGTTCAGGCGGCGAAAAGCGCTATGGCGCAT
Source organism: Roseibium sp. (assembly GCA_965230445.1). GTDB lineage: Bacteria > Pseudomonadota > Alphaproteobacteria > Rhizobiales > Stappiaceae > Roseibium. Next base: position 239,258 of record OZ246005.1, read on the forward strand.
GAAAGCGGCGTTATCGACCGCATTCTGGAAGCCCGCGTCACTGCACTTGAAGCCCTGAAAACAAACGAGCCGAATGCCGTCAACGTGGCTGAAGCAGGTTTGAGCCAGGCCCTGTCGAACTTCATTGGCTACTCCGAGGACAATCCGGAATTGTCGGCGAACGAGAACTTGCGGCTTTTGCAGTCCCAACTGGAAGAAACCGAGGATCAGATCGCTGCCGCCCGCCGCCTCTATAACGGCAACGTGCAAGCCTACAACACAAAAACCCAGCAGATCCCGTGGAGTTTTGTTGCCGCCAACGGACGATTCCCGTTGGCGGAGCTTTTCAGCGTATCCGAGGTCGAAATGAAGACCATTTCAAAGGATGTCTCGATCGCCGATCTGGGCCTGCTGAGCACAAAGGAGTAAACAATGCCGTCTTTACGCCTCTTGATCGCAGCGGCCTCTCTTGTTCTCCTCCCCTCCTTTACCGCAGCCGCATTGTGTACAGGTCCCGGCGGTGCAAACGTTTTGGCGGAACCTCACCCCGGCGGCCCGGTCCTCGGCGGCGTTGCCGCCAATCAATGCGGCTTTGAACTGACCGCCGATTGCCAGGGTGGCTATTGCTTCGGCTTTTTCGACGGTCTCAGCGGCTACATTGAGCAAAGCGCCCTGACAGGACCGGCGTCAGCTCCGCTAACCGGTTTCAGCTACCGGCCCGTGCGCGCCGATGGCACCCTGCAGATGATGGGCCGTTCGGCCCCTTTCGAGATCGATGACACTGCAGCGTTGGACGTCGCCATCGCGCCCGGTCGCGCGACACTCCAGATGCCAGCCCCCTGGTCTGCTCAAATTCCCATGCAGAAGACTGGAAGCAGCACTTGGGACGGCCAAAGCCAGGCTTGGATGGGCGTGCCCATTCCCGTAATTTACGAATTCGACCAGCTTGGTGCCCAGAAGGCGCGGTTACGCCTCATAGCCGATCATATGATGCTGAAGATGGATGTACTGCTGCACCTGGAGCGTGTCGGCGGTCCGAAACAGGCAGCAGCTGCTGGCGAAGTCGAGCAACCCGTCTCCGCGGTTAAGGAACCGGATGTCTGCGACTTGGTCGATGGCAAGGCGCAAGCCATTTTGGCATCAGGGAGCGACGAAGCGGCAACCGCTCTCATGAATTCCGTCGCGGCCATAGGGATTTCCGATTGGGCGGCGAAAACCAGCGAACAATGCAAACAACTGGCGGCGGCCATGGCGCCGGGCGCGATGCCGGCCGCGCGCCCGTCACCGCAACCAGAAGCGCTGGCGGAACCGGCCATCGCCGACAGAGCCGTTTGCACCGATCTTGCGGCGGACCTACGCCCGATCCTGCGAGAGCCTGGCCATCCAGGGCACAGGGCCGTGCTGTCCGAAATGCTCATCCTCGGGATTTCCAGCCTCGCCAGCGCAACACCTGACCAATGTTTCCAATTGGGGTCGGCCCTGGGCATGGGAGGTCCGCAGAATTGATCGTGGAAACGCTGAAATGGATGAAGACCCTTGGCCTGCCTGCCGCTCTGCTTGCGCTCCTGGCCTCGGTTGTGTGCAGCTCAGCCGAAACGTTCCGCTCTCTGACCATTGAAGACATTGAAGCCCGGCTGGGCGAGCTGACCCTCGGCGTAGTGGACGGCACCTATCCGCAGGTGTTTCTGGATCGCGAAAGCACGTACCTGATGGAGCTGCAAGCCGAGGCGCTTCGCCGCCGGGTGCCGGGACAAGAACCGGTCGTTGAGGTTCCAGATATCCGTTGGGCGTACCGGACCGGAATTCCAAAGATCTTTGCGAGCGAGCCGTTGGTCGTTGCCGGCCTGCCTCTTGAAACGCCGGTTTCCTTTGTGCTTTTCACGCCCTGGGGAGATGCCTATGCGCTGCCCGTCCTGCAAGACGAAACGACAGCGCCAGACGAAGGCATCTTGATGCTGCCGTCCTTCGATGAAGACCGGAAAGCTTCCGGGCGCTTTTATCTCACTGTCGCCGGGGCCGATCCGGTTCCGCCGCTTGCTTTCGACCTTGTGCCGGTGGAGCCCCTGCCAAACGCGGTGCCGCTTCTGTTCGATGCTGTGATAAAGGGCGTCGTGCGCGACCTTTTGCGTTTTGGCCATGATCCGCAGGACGTTTTTCGACAAGCGAATGAAAGCCTGGAAGCAATGCATCCAGGGCTGGCCCAGGCAGGATTCCTCTTGCGGCTATATGCTGATACCGCCGATCCCAGCCACATGTTCAGTTTTTTACGCGGTCACCCTTTCCCGGCGGATTGGCTGGAAGACGGCCAGACCCGCGAAGCGATCGGGCAGGAAGCTGATCAAGCTGCAACCGTCTTGCTTGCCAGCAGGATCAATCCGGCGGTTCTGCTGGAACGTTTACCGTCCTTTTTAGAACCCATCGGCTTTCAAGTCCCGGACCCTGCGTTTATCTGGCGCGGCAGGATCCGGACCAAACCCGACTGGTTACGCAAGATCAGCAGCGCACGGAAAGCACCACCCCCGGTGAATGGTATTGAAGATATCGGTGCTGCGATTGCATGGGGCCGCTATATCGAAGCCGGGCGAAGCGTCACCAAATCGCGAATCAGTGCTCCCCTGGCGCAGGCTCAGCTCCTGGCAGGCAATACTCCGGCCTCCGCAATGATTGTCGGATCAGCGAATGCAGTCGTTTCGATTGCCGATCAATTTGCTCGATATCTTGAAAGCAACTACCCGCTGCGAATTTCCGTCAAGGCTGTGCCCAATCCCCGCCGGGCCTTGCTGGCCGATGACAGCCAACCGATCTCGCTCAGGGCTGAAATCACAGCAATCGGAGAGCCTTGGGATTTTTACTATTTTCGTGACGGCCTCGGAACCTTCCTGAATATGGTCAGTTTGGGCAAGCACACCGGCTTGACGCGGCACCTGGACAACTCCCGTGCCGGCAAGGCGCTGGAGAGAATTCTTGGCGGAGGCTCAAAGGGCACCTTTGACCGTCCCCCCCTCGCTGGAGCGAAGTTGAAACCGGTGCCCAGCAACTTCGGCACCTTTGAAGAGATGCGCCAGTTCAGCAGGAGGTTCAAGAAAACGGAAGCCAGTTGGGCGGTGCTGCAAAAACAGGCCCTGGAGAGCAAGCGCCTTGGCATGCTTGGAAAAGTTTTGCAGAAAACCGCGGTCGAGCTCGAGAAAACAAGCGACAGCCTGCAACCAGGCAACAGCGACGGTCCCGGCCCAAACAAATACCACAAACCCGCGACCCGTTGGGGGCCCTACCCAATCACGCCTGAAAGCCACAAGGGCTATTTCCAGTTTCTTTATCGCGGGGATGTGCGCTCAGACCCCGGGGCGCCTGAGGCCCGCGCATGCTGGGCGGGAACCAACAGAATCACGGGCACGATTACTGCGATCCCTGAAAAATTCGGCGGCGCGCATGGCGGCGATACCGCAAAATGGACTGTCGAAACGCCGATCGTATCCCTTGCCGCCGCGCCAAGCGATCTTCTGCCAGGTCAAAAGGCCCGGCTTGATGTGTCGCTCGAAGGGATGGAGACACAAGACGTTGAGTATTTCCCCCCGTCTGTCGGCGCCATCCTCACCTACGAGAACGGTCCGGTTCGCTATGCCGCGCCAGAAGACATCCGGCCTGAATGCCGTAAGTTCGCTGTTGTCGGTGTTCAGTATCCCAAAGATGCAAGCCGGATATGCGCTGTCCAGCCCGGAGACATAGGTAACAGTTTGTACCGGAGACATGGGTTACAACCTCGTGCCGAACGGGTTGTCGATTGTCTGTAATGTTTTCTGCTCCAGGTCGATGTATCCCAGATCATAGCGCATAAAGCTGATCAGCCAAATTCCATCCTCCACTTCTTTTATGCCGAGTTTCTGACCGGCCAGCACGGTCGAGACGTTGATCTTCTTGCGATGCATGCAGATCCGGCCGCAGGCGGTGACCAGGGCGTCCTTGTCGTGAAAGGGATAGTCCAGGTCCGGCAGGCCCTGGTATGACCTTGCTGAGGGCGTGTAGACCTCACCTGGGGTCTTCATAGCGAGCGCTTCGTGAGGCCGCTCCTCATTGAATTCCTTGACGAAAACGTCGAATTTGGCCTGCTGCTGCAGGCTGTTCATCCCCGGAGGCCGGGTGGCTTCCTTCTTCAGGGTCAGATGCATGCGCTCGTGCCGTCCGTTCTGCTGCGGATGGCCGGGTTTGATGCGCTCAATCCCGATACCAAGGCGCAGCCACCACACTGAGAGCTTCGACAGATTGTAGAGCCCGTTCGGCGAGGCGAAAGGCAAGCCATTGTCGGTACGGATCGCAGTGGGCAGTCCACGCTCTTTGAACAGGGCGAGGAAGGCCTCTATGACCGGTTTTTCCTTTGTCGAGTCAAAGGCCTCGCAGCTCAGAAGATAGCGGGACGCGTGGTCGGTGACTGTCAAAGGGTAACAGTAGGCCCGGTTGCCGAGCTTGAACTCGCCCTTGAAGTCAGCGGCCCAAAGATCGTTAGGGGCAAGTCCGGCCGACAGAGGCGTTCCTGCGGCCTTGTTGGCGCGCCGCCTTTTGCGGGCTCTGCTGACAAGGCCGTACCGGTCTAGAACCGCATGCACGGTGCTTTGTGCCGGGATGCGAACATCGCCGGCCAGCTTCCTGACAAGCACTTCCCGGATCTTGCGTGCGCCCCAGTGCGGCTTGTCTTTCCGTGTCGCGACGATCAGCCGTTCCACCTGCTCGGGAAGCTGGTTGGCATAGCGCACCGGGCGGCGCGAGCGGTCGCACAACGCTTCCATCCCGTCGCGCTGATATCGGTTCCAGATCTTGTAACCGGTCTTGCGCGAGATCGCGAACTCACGACAAACCAAGCTCATGCCTTCGCCGTCCAGCAAACGGGCGATAAAGCGTAGACGTTCCTCCATAACGGACACCTCTTGCCACGGCATCGACACCTCCCGAAAGACGGAAAGTGTTACCAATGTGTCCGGAACGTTCTGTCACCTATGTCTCAGGTCGGGCACGCATCACCTGCTTCGGCCACAACAAGCATACTGGTTGCGCGTTCGGACGGCCTGATCAACACCCCGGAAAGGCTCGTCTGCAGCCCTGGAGAAACGGTCCGTTTCACCGCTTCCCATCCGGCCGAAGAGGTTTCCTGCCAGCTCAACGGCAGCGGCAGCTTGCGGTTTTCGAACGGCGAAGGACAGTATCAGTGCCCGGACAGTCGCGGCGGCAGAGCTGAAATTACCTGCCACATTGGCGCCGCGCCCACCGCATGTTCACCGGGATTCCCGATCCGGTTCGTTTATCCGGATTTTGCCGTTTCAGTTTTGGCGGAGGGGCCTTCGAAAACCTATCCCGATCAGGCGGCACCCGAAGCCGATGCCCGTCATCTGGGGTTCAATCCCGAAGGCTGCGGACTGGACCTTTCAGATCAAGGCGTCGCAGGACAGTTCGGCCAGATCCTTAGCCTTCAGGGCAATGCATTTGGCAACTTCGAAGATCTGGAAGCGACCTCTTTTATGCAACACCAGGTTGATCGGCAGGGGCCGGTCAGCTGTGATCTTGATGATCCTGTGCCCGCTGCGTCTGGTGCGGGATACGCCTCCTTGCGGCTGGGTCAGGCCCAGGATCTCAGCGCTTCGCACGGCGGAAGATACTCGGAATTCGCCAAGGACAGCCCGAACTGGATGCAGGTTGAGGGAAACGCCACAACCAAGGTTACATTTCTGGATGACAACAGCTTTCGGATGGCTGTTAGCGCGGCGTCCAGAACAAACGTCAATACCCCCAAACGCAACCAGCCGCAGACCCACTTCCGCGGTGCTATCCAGGTGGCGCGGGTTTTTGAGGTTCAGGCCGAGACCGATGTCACCGTATCTGTCCGAACCGCGGGAAGCGGGCGCGGCGGTGTCGCCGTCACGCCATATCTGCTGGTCGGCAACACGCCGGTGCCGGTCCTTAACGGCTTTGGCGGCGTCGGCATGCCGTCGATGTTTGTCAGCCAGATCAATCTGCCAAATACGCTCGCCCGCCAAGGCTCGGATGGCCACATTGCAACGGCAACCCTGCCCCAACCGGCGCATCATGGCGAGACCTACACCTACCTCATCCTTGTCGATGCATCTGTCGAAGAAGACATGTCAGGTCTCAACACAAAAACCCGGGAAGGCGTGATCAACTGGACGGCGGACGTCCGGATAGAGGCGACCTCGGATGCGAGATGACGAAAGGAAATTGGAATATGCCCGTGACTTTGAATTCTGCGATCTTGAGCGGCGTACGCAACAACGTGCACATCCTGATCCTTGGAGCCATCTGTCTTTCTGGCCCGGCCACCGCGCAGGACAAGATTGAACGCGCATCTCTATTCCTGCCCGTGTCGATAGAACTACCGGATGCGGCTGATTTTCCAACCGTAAGGATATTCTGCGCCCTTGCGGGAATACAGATGCTTACTGATCTAAGAGTTACGACAGAAAACGGGAAATACAACGGAACCATTGAAATCGTTGCGGTCTCCGGAGAAGAAAAAGCCGCGGCAATCAGAAATACCGCTATGTCGCCTGGCATTGACCAGAGGACGGTAATTGGTGATTCAGGAGCAGAAGTACTGCTGAAAAGAATAAACGACAACAAACGAATTGAAGTGAGATGTTCGTTCGGTTTTGCGGAAAACGGGGCAGGTCATTACGAGGGACCTGTGGCCGAGAGTTTCTCTGAACGCACCTTTGACATAAACGACAATGAACTCAGCCCTGCCAATATTTCTAGTACTCTCAACAAGTCCCTTGGCCATGAGGGCGGTGGTGCAACCAGCACCATGAATACAAACGCCAGCCCGCTGAACGCTCTGGAATCTCTGATCGCTCCAAAACAATAGGTGCAGGATGCGAAGCTTCGCGTTTGCACTCCTTGCTGCAGTTTTGGTCTGCCCGCAGGCCATGGCTGCAGGCGAAAACGGGGTGACCGATGGCAGCCGCAAGTCTCCGCCGGTGGCATCTGGAGGCCCGCTAGGTACACCTTTTTCGATCAAGCTTCCGCTGCTATCGGTCAGATCCGATGCAAGCCGTTTTCAGATCACGCCTCCTGCGCTTGACATACGCCCGGCGGGCAGCTGGTTCTACGTAACGCTGCCGGAATTACGCGTTCGCCCTGGGTCGAGCGAATTTGCCATCACCCTGCCGCCATTGCAGGTCCGATCACAGCAAAGCGAATTCGTGGTGACCTTGCCGAAGCTGGATGTCCGACAGGCAGGCAGTGATTTTGCCATCACCCTGCCGCCATTGGAGGTCCGGCCACAGCAAAGCGATTTCATGGTGACCCTGCCGAAGCTGAACATCCGACCAGCGGGAAGTGATTTTGCGATCAGCTTGCCGCCGCTAAATGTTCGCCCGGCAGGAAGCGACTTCATGGTGACATTACCAAAACTAAACATCAGACCGGCAGGCAGCGATTTTGTGGTCACCCTGCCGCCACTAGAGGTCCGTTCACAGCAGAGCGAATTCGTGGTGACATTGCCGAAGCTGACCATCAGACCGGTAGGCCGTGATTTTGCCATTACCCTGCCGCGCCTGTCCGTCGAAGCCCTCAAGAGCGATTTTCTGGTCACATTGCCATCTCTGACGGTGTGCCCGGGCAAAGCGATTTCAACGTGACCCTACCGGTTCTCACAGTCAGTGCAAAAGATACCCCGCCCGACGCACCTGCGGCTCAAGGATCAACTGCACCCCAAAACATCGACGGCGTCGAGGATTTGCCTGATGATATCAGGGAGCAGTTGAAGGCGGTCAGTAATGCCCTGGGTGGCGGCCCGATCAATCCGTTTTGCCCGCCCATGGAGAGTTACTTGTCAGAGCTCAGCGAGCGTGAACGGTCCGGCGAGGATGTGACAGCCCAGATCCAGCGCGTTGAGCAGGCCGCCATATCGGCGACGCCTCTTTTGGTACAGGGCGGGCCCGCCTGGTGCGACCACATCGCCGCGAATATGAAATGAACCGAACAAATTACTGCTCGTTCGGCATACTGACCCGTCGAAGATAACCCGTGTTCAACTTGCTTCGGCTCGGTGTTCAGACCCTTTTGCGATGTACCAACTTCTTTAAACTTCGTTCAAAGCAATAGTGCTGCAGAGGGATCTCTTGATCGGGAACTGGTATCGAAGGACTTGTCCATGTTGCAGTTTATCGTGCGAGTTTTTTGTACTGATTGTCACCGTTGGTGAGACGAGTTGAGAGTTGAGAAGATATTTTTTGCCGTGCGCCGCCGTTCGGGGCCGAACAGGCAGGTGAGGAGGAGGACCGCTCCTGATACGGTCGCGATCATGCCGGCGGCGCTGACGGCGTTCCGGGCTCCGAACCAGAGCGGTCCATATCCGGCGAAGACATAGCCTAGAACCGCCGAAAGCGTGGCGAAACCGACGGACCACAAAATTTGGTTTGCCAGCCGGTTGGTCATCAGCCTTGCCGCAGCGGGCGGACAGATGAACATGGCAATGACAATGATCGAGCCGACCGCATCGAAGGCTGCGACTGCGGCAATGGCGGCCACAACGACCAGGCCAAAGCCGATTGAGCGGGTTGGCAGGCCAAGCGCGTCGGCAAAGCCTTCGTCGAAGGTGGAGATCTTCAACCAGCGCCAGAAGACCAGCAGCAGCGCGATTACCAGAACGCAGACCGCCGCGATACGCCCCAGCTCCGGTGGCAAGGAAGCAAGGGCGGTCGGGTCGAATAGCGAATGCCAGCCCTCTGCCCGGAACCAGATGAGCGATTCAAGATTGCCCATCAGGGCGTGTTCGACATCGATATGAACCTTGCTGGTGTCCGTCTGCTCCAAAATCAGGACACCGGCGGCGAACATCGATGTGAACACGACACCCATGGCCGCGCCCGGCTCGATATTGCCCAGCCGTTTGATCGCCTCGATCAGGAATACCGCAACGACCGCGGCAGCGGCCGCTCCAAGCAGCATCGGTATCGCGGTGATAACGCCGGTGAGCAGAAAGGCCACGACGATACCCGGCAGAACCACATGGCTGATCGCATCGCCGATCAGCGCCTGACGTCTCAGGATCAGGAAGTTGCCCGGCAGGGCGCAGGCAATCGATGCCAGTACTCCAATCAGGATCGGTGTCAGCGAGAACTGCACGAATTCAGCACCCATCAGGCTTCTCCCAGAGCAACGGGCGGCCCAAGGCGGCGGTCGAACTCGGCGATCTCATCGGCAGTGAACACTTCCTCAATCGGGGTCAGTCCGTCGTACCGGCCGGTCAGGCCGGCGTCCTGATGTATTTCGCGTGCCACGTCCCAGCGCCTTTCGTCCCGGGCAACCTTGGAAGCCTGGGCGCGGCCGGTTTCGGTCGGCACACCATCGGTGCGGACAAGACCGTCGCGCGCCAGCAGGCGCAACGTGTAAGGTTCGCGGATCGGGTGCTGCGCGGCAATCGCCAGAAGGCCCTGACGGCGGTGCACCCGCGCCTGAAAACGGCGATGGCGGATGACGGCTGCCAGCACGCCGCGGGCAGGTGCGAGAAACAGCGACAGAACGAACAGCAGGGACGCGACTAGAACAATGATCGGGCCGGTGGGAAGCGCGGGCGATGACGCCGACACAACGGCACCCAGATACCCCGACGCGCTACCAAGGCCACCTGCGATCCAGACAACCCGGTCCGACTTGTTCGCCCAGAACCGGGCGGTCACCGGCGGTATGATCAGCAGGGCAACGATCAGGACAAGCCCGACCAGCTTCAGCCCGATCACCGTAACACCCATGACAAGCCCCATAATGAGCAGGTCAATCCGCCGGACATCATAGCCGAGCGCGGCGGCATATCCGCTGTCAAAGGCAACAAGGGTCATCGGGCGGCGCAACAGCCAGGTCGCAAGAACCGCGAGCGTGCCGCCAATCGCAATCACCAGCGCATCCTGAAACAACATCCCGGCGGTGGAGCCGAGTAGAAAGCCTTCAAGCCCCGCCTGCCGCCCGGAACTCATTGTCTGGATCACGGTCAGGAAAACGATGCCTGCGCCGAAAAACACCCCCAGCACCGCGCCGATGGCTGTATCTTCGGCAAGGCGTGTCCTGCGCGCGATCCATTCAATCAGGACAAGGCCAATCCACGCTGAAACGGCCGATCCGGCCAGAAGCCCGATCAGGCTGCGCCCGTCGCCGCCAAGGGCGGTCATCAGTATGAAGGCGATGCCGACACCGGGCAGAGTCGCATGGGCGACAGCGTCTGACACCAGGGCACGTTTGCGCAGAAACAGAAAGGTTCCGGAAGACCCGGCGGCAAAGCCCAGCAGCGCGGCGCCAATCGATACCAGGGCCGCATTGTAGCCAGCTTGCAGAAACAGGGCCTCGAAGAAGGGTGCCATTGTCAGCCCCTTGCCAGGGACAGCTCGTCCAGATGCGTGGCCGCGAGCCGCCCGCCATAGGCCGCTTGCAGGTTTTCCGAGGTGAAGGTGTCAGCAACCGGTCCCCCGGCGATGCGCCGGACGTTGATCAGGAAAACATGGTCGAAATAGTCCCTCACGGTCGACAGGTCGTGGTGAACTGCAACCACCGCCTTGCTTTCGGACTTCAACAATTTCAGGACATCGATGATCGCCCGCTCGGTCGCCGCATCGACGCCCGCGAAAGGCTCATCGAGAAGGTAGAGATCGGCAGTCTGCGCCAGTGCGCGGGCCAGAAACACCCGCTGCTGCTGGCCGCCCGAAAGCTGCCCGATCTGGCGGTTGGCGAAATCGGCCATACCGACACGGTCAAGGCAGTCCATCGCCTGGCGCATCATCTGGCCGGACAGCCGGCCGAGAAGGCCGACTTTCTGGTAAAGCCCCATTTGAACCACGTCGATCACTGTCGTCGGAAAATCCCAGTCGACACTGGCGCGTTGCGGCACATAGGCAATGCGCGCGCGCGCGGCCTCAATGGGCTGTCCGAAGACATAGACGTCTCCCGACAGGCGCGGAATAACGCCGAGCGCGGCTTTCAGGAGCGTGGATTTGCCGGCACCATTCGGCCCGATGATGGCGGACATCGATCTGGCAGGGAAATCCGCATCAACCGAGAAGACCGCCGGTTTCTGGCCGTAGGAAACTGTTACGCCCTTTATGGAAAGGGGCGTTTCGGGTGAAATGGCGGCCGGACTCCTCGTCCGGCCACCGTCTGTTGCGATCGTTGGACGATCCATCAATTCAGGAGGCCTTTCATGCCGAGTTCTGGTGCCTGACCGCCAAGGGCTGTGGCGATGGTCGTGGCATTGGAATCGATCATGCCAATATACGTGCCTTCATAGGTTCCTGGTTCGCCCATTGCGTCGGAAAAAAGCTCACCGCCGATAACAACCGTGTGCCCTTCGGCAGCAGCACCTTCGATCAGCGCGCGGACGTTGCGGTCAGACACGGAAGTTTCGACGAAAACCGCGCGAATGTCACGCTCAACCAGCATGTCGACCAATTCGGCAATTCGTCGCAGGCCGGCTTCGGATTCGGTCGAGATACCTTGAATGCCGACCACATCGAAACCATAGGCATTGCCGAAATAGTTGAAGGCGTCATGTGCAGACAGGACCACACGGCTTTCGACCGGCACCGACGACAGAACTTCAGTCGCATAGCGGGAAAGCTCGGTCAATTCGGCAAGATAGGCATCGGCATTTGCGCTGAAGATGTCAGCACTTTCCGGTTCCACTTCAATCAGCGCGTCGCGAACGTTGACGATCACGCGCGCCCACAGGTTCGGGTTCATCCACACATGCGGGTCGAACCGGTTTTCATAATCTTCCGAACCGATCAGCAGGTTCTCCGGGATGGAACCTGCCACGGCGATCACATTGCCGTCCTTGCCAAGATCAAGAAGGAAGTCCTCCATCTGCGCTTCCAGATAAAGGCCGTTCCAGAGCACCAGATCGGCATTCGCCATGGCGACGATGTCGGTCCGGGTCTGTCGGTAGGCGTGCGGATCGACACCCGGGCCCATCAGGGCTTTGACCTCTACGTGGTCCCCGCCGATGATCTGAGCGGCGTCGGCGATCATGCCCGTGGTTGCCACGACATCCACAGTATCTGCAGCCGCGACTGTCGTCAGCGGCGTGGAGAACACTGCGGCGCCGAGCACGAAGGCGGATGCGGCCTGCTTGAAGCCAATCGTCATGAAGTCAAGGGTTAAAGGCATGTTGAAGACACTCACGGCTTCTGCTGTTGCAACTGATTAGCATTTTTAATGCTTCTGCGAATGAATTGCAACAAGAGATTTTCCAACCTCATATAGTGCGGCAGTTGGCGCATCGGGAGAAAAAAGAGCGATGAGCGTGTTGCGGACCGGCGAATAGTTACGGTGGGCTAGTCATCAGAACCTGAAGTTCGTCTCATTTTCCAGCCGGTTCCGAGCGAACTTCAGATCCCTGAGGGCCACTAGCAAGTCTATGTTCCTATTGTGGTTTTCGGAACTGAAATACGCTACAGCGCACCGCTCAAATCAGGCGTACTTCAATTCCACCAAGCTGGTACGCCGCCAAAACCTGCTCACCCTTCCGGCACCGGCCCCGTCGACTGCCCGATGATCAGCTCCGCGTCCAGATGCAAGGATGCCGGCGCTTGGCCGGGGTTGAAGATCTGGTCCAGCAGCAATTCGGCAGCCTTCTGCCCGGCGTAGCGTACGGACGAGCGTGTGCAGGTGAAAATCGGCACTTCGCCGCTGTTGGGCAGGAACGACAGTGCATCGTCATGCGTGATGACGGATACATCCCGGCCGATTTTCAGGCCGCTCAGGCCAATTGCCCGGGCAACGCCGATGGCGGAAATCATTGAGGATACCAGAAAGGCTGTTGGCGGATCACGATGGCCGAGCATCTCCAGCGCGCTTTCGGCGCCATAAGGCTCGGTCATGTCCGCACTGCGCATGAGCTCCGGATCCGGTGTCACTCCGCGCGCGTCCAACGCCGATACAAACCCTTGCCGCCGGCGCTGGCCGAAATCCAGTTGTTCCAGGCCGTTCAGAAGCGCAATCCGTTTGTGTCCAAGATCAAGCAGCAGGTTTGCAGCGCGCTCAAAGGCGCGCCGGTTGTTCATGTCGATCCATGAGGTTGTTTCCTCGGCGCCCTGAATACGCCCGTGGACGACGAACGGAAGGCCGAGTTCTTGCAACAGCTCGTGACGCCGATCGTCAAGGGACGGAGCATGCAGAATGACGCCGTCTGCTTTCTTGCGCGCGGCGATTTGCCGGTAGGCCTCTTCCTCCTGATCGTCCGGAACAACGGAAATGATCATGTCATAGCCGCGCCCGGCATAGGTCTCGCCCGCACCTGCAATGAACTCCAGAAAGATCGGATTGAGCATCTCATGGATGGATTGCGGCATCACATGACCGACAGCCATGGATTTGCCGGTTGCAAGCCGGCGCGCCTGATGGTTGGGTTGATAGCCGAGTTTTTCGGCCGTCTCCTGCACCCGGCGGCGGGTTTCCGCACTGACTTCGGGATAACCGTTCAGCGCACGGCTGACCGTTGTTTGCGACAGGTCCAGCTTTCTGGACAATTCCTTCAGATTTATTCCCATGACCCCATTTATGCCAAATCGCTTTGAATCATTCTTCTCTCGGCACACAGCAACGATTCCAAGACTAAATGGTGGCATGTGTGCTTGACAAGGTACAATTCCAAAGACATTGTGCACCCGCAATCCAAAGCGGTTTGGATAAATTGAATCTTCCACTGGTGACGCACATTTCTTCGCGCAAGACTTGCTGACGCAGCGGAAGTTATGCGACGTTGAATTGCTCGCCGGTGGCGGGACGATTTGGGAGGAGTGACATGAAGACACGTTTGTTGACCTGCACCGCAGGTATTGCGCTTTCCATTGCACTTGGCATCGGTGGTGCGAGTGCCGACAATCACCTCAAATTTGCGCCCGGCGAGGGGCCGTTCAATTGGGACAGCTACACCGCCTGGGCTGGCTCCGCACCGGATCTGAGCGGCCAGACCGTGACCATTGCCGGTCCGTGGCTGCAGCCGGAAGACGGTTACTTCCGCAATGTGGTTGCCTATTTCAGCGAAGCGACCGGCGCCGAGGTGATCTACACCGGATCCGACTCTTTCGAACAGCAGATCGTTATCGATGCCGAAGCCGGTGCCGCACCGAACATTGCCGTCTTCCCGCAACCGGGCCTGGCGGCCGACATGGCGTCACGCGGCCTGCTGACGCCGCTATCCGATGACATGGGCCCCTGGGTCGCCGACAACTACGGCGCCGGCGAAAGCTGGGTCAATCTCGGCACCTATGCCGACAAGGACGGTGCCGATCAGCTCTACGGCTTCTTTTACAACGTCAACGTCAAAAGCCTTGTCTGGTATTCGCCGGAGAACTTCGAGGACGCCGGCTATGAAGTGCCGGAAAGCATGGAAGACCTGAAAGCGCTGACCGAACAGATCGTCGCCGATGGCGAGACTCCCTGGTGTATCGGCCTCGGGTCAGGTGCCGCGACCGGCTGGCCGGCAACCGACTGGGTGGAAGACCTGATGCTTCGGACCCAGCCGGCTGACGTCTATGACCAGTGGGTCACCAACGAGATGCCGTTCGACGATCCGCGCGTGATCGCGGCGATTGAGGAATTCGGCTGGTTTGCCCGCGACGATGCCAAGGTCGCCGGCGGTGCGGGAACAGTTGCCTCCACCGATTTCCGTGACAGCCCGAAGGGTCTCTTCTCCGTGCCGCCGCAGTGTTATCTGCATCGCCAGGCTTCGTTCGTACCGGCCTTCTTTCCGGATGACGTGGAATTCGGCACCGACGTCGATTTCTTCTACTTCCCGGCCTATGCGGAAAAGGATCTCGGCAATCCGGTGCTCGGCGGTGGAACCCTGATGGCAATCACCTCGCCGTCCGACGCGACAACGGAGCTCATGAAATTCTTCAAGCTGCCGATCGCGCATGAAGTGATGATGGCCCAGACCGGCTTCCTGACACCGCACAAGGGCGTCAATCTGGATGCCTATCTGAACGACACGCTGCGTGGCCAGGGCGAGATCTTGATCAATGCCACAACGTTCCGCTTCGACGGTTCCGACCTGATGCCGGGCGGTGTCGGTGCGGGCACCTTCTGGACCGGGATGGTTGATTATACTGGCGGTAAGGACGCAGCGGCGGTCGCAAGCGAAATCCAGAAAAGCTGGGATGCGCTCAAGTAAGCACACGCTGGCAGCCGGTCCGGGGAGGGACCGGCCGTCATTGATCGGGAAGGCGAGTATCTTTCTGGCCGCCAGGAAGCGTAGGCCCACAGCTTTGTGCGGTAGCTGAAGCGGAGCGCGCTCTGCGCAGTTCTTTCCGGACTTCCCGGACGCAGCGCAAGCGGAGATCCGGGACCGGGGAGCCAAGGCGGATTGCCGTATTTCGATGTTGTTTGGAACGCTGACGAAGGTGGCTTTCCGATCCCGGCTCGCACTTCGTTCGGCCGGGAAGGCGATGGCTCAGATAGAGCAAGGTTAAGCTGCGGTGCATGGCTTTGGACGCGCCGAAGGAAAAAGGGGGAATAGCCAATGCTTCTGGACAATCCGGCCGTCCTCGGTCTGGTGACCATTGCCGTCGGTGTCGGCGCGTGCCTCGGCTATTTCTATCTGTCCAATGTCATCCTTGACACGGTGATCTTTCCGGCAAAGGGCGAACATGCCGGGCGGAACATCAACCGTGCCAATATGGTCCGCCCATGGCTGTTCCTGTTTCCGGCCCTGTTCGCACTGACACTTTACCTCGCTTATCCGGTGTTCGAAACGCTGCGCCTGTCGCTGACCGACCGGGACGCGGGCGGGGCGTTCATCGGCTTTGCCAACTATTCTCGGATGATGGACGAGCCGAAATTCTGGGAAGCGGTGCGCAACAACATGTTGTGGCTGATCGTTGTTCCGGCCGCCTCGACCGCGTCCGGCCTGCTGGTTGCGCAACTGACCGACCGGATCAGCTGGGGCAATATCGCCAAGTCGCTGATCTTCATGCCGATGGCAATTTCCTTCGTCGGTGCGTCGGTGATCTTCAAGCTGATCTATGACACGCGGCCTGAGGATCAGGATCAGATCGGCGTTTTGAACGCCATCTGGCTTCAGTTCGAGGGCGGCCTCGGATCGGTGCTGTTCCTGAAACTGCTGCCGACAATCCTGCTGCTCGGGTTTGCCGGCGTCGCCGGCTATGCTGCCTGGCTCATGGCCCGCTCCGTTCTGAAGGGCGGGCGTTCCGACAGCGGCCAGGCCGGAAACATCTGGCTTGTGCTGCTGCGCGCTGGAGCGGTCATTGGCGGCGTCTGGCTCGTCTGGACGGCGCTCGGCTCGGTCGTCAGCCTCTGGACGACCGCAATTGGCTATGGGAAACCCCAGACTTGGTTGACCTTGCCGCTCTACAACAATTTCTTCCTCATGGTGGTTTTGATCTGGATCCAGACCGGCTTTGCCATGGTGATCCTGTCGGCGGCGTTGCGCGGCATTCCGGAGGAAACGGTCGAGGCTGCGATTGTTGATGGCGCCAATCCGTTTCAGATTTTCTTCCGCATCAAAGTGCCCCAGATCATGGGCACCATTGTTGTTGTCTGGACCACGATCACGCTGACGGTTCTGAAGGTCTTCGACATCGTCTTTGCCATGACCAATGGTCAGTGGGAGACGCAGGTGCTGCCCACCTACATGTATGACAAGCTGTTTCGCGCCAATGACTGGGGCACCGGCTCGGCGAGCGCGATCATCATCATGCTGCTGGTGACACCGATCCTGGTCTGGAACGTCTACAACGCCCGCAAGGAGATGAAGTAATGGTCAGCTCCGGTATTGCAGGCAAGAAATCCGGCCTCACCTGGGCGGTGCATCTGTCCGTTGCTACACTGGTTCTGCTGTGGCTGTTCCCGACCGTCGGCCTGTTTGTTTCCTCGTTCCGGACAGCCGACCAGATCTCCAGTTCCGGCTGGTGGGCAGCGCTGTTCCCGACCGAGCAGAACGAGATTTACCGGGCTGCCGATCCGGACGACAACCGGGTGGCTGATGGCGATGTGTTTGTCGTCGAAGGCAATATCTTCGAATGGACCCCAAGGGAGATCACGTCCTGGGGCATTTCCTCGCGCAATATTGCGGCGTTCCTGCCGGGTGATACGGCGGAGATGAAGGGTGGCGAAACCATCACACTTCAGCCGGACGGCAGCTATGTCTGGCGCGGCAATGACAAGCAGCTATCCGGGCGCGGGCAGCGGATGTTTGTCACCGCGACCGTGCCGCCCGAGTTTACCCTGGAGAATTACGGGACAATCCTCTTTTCCGGCAGCGGCCAGGACAATATGGCCAAGGCATTTTTCAACACGCTGACCGTGACCATTCCGGCGACCATCATCCCGATCGTGATTGCGGCTTTTGCTGCTTATGCGTTGGCCTGGATGGAATTTCCCGGACGGGCGATCCTGATTGCCGCCGTGGTGGCGCTGCTGGTGGTGCCGCTGCAATTGGCGTTGATTCCCTTGCTTAGGCTGCATCTCGGAATCGGTATCGGCAAGGGTTACCTTGGGGTCTGGCTGGCGCATACGGCTTTCGGCATGCCGCTGGCGGTCTATCTGCTCCGCAACTATATGGCCGGGCTGCCGCGTGATATCATCGAAAACGCCAAGGTGGACGGGGCAACTGATTTCCAGATCTTCACCCGTATCATCTTGCCGCTCAGTTTTCCCGCTCTTGCTTCCTTTGCAATTTTCCAGTTCCTGTGGACCTGGAACGATCTTCTGGTCGCCAAGGTGTTTCTGATCGATGCCACCGGTTCCACCACGGTGATGACGAACCAGATCGTCGAGCTTCTGGGGACACGGGGCGGGAACTGGGAGATCCTGGCGACGGCGGCGTTTGTGTCCATCGCCGTTCCATTGATCGTGTTCTTTGCATTGCAACGGTATCTGGTGCGCGGACTTCTCGCGGGCTCGGTGAAATAACATGAGACAAAAAAACAACGGGGAGCAGGCGGGATGACGTCTCTGTCGCTGAAGGATGTTTCGAAATCCTATGGCCATGTCGAGGTGTTGCGGGATATCGATCTCGAGATTGGCAAGGGCGAGCTGATCGTCTTTGTCGGCCCGTCCGGCTGTGGCAAGTCGACGCTGCTGCGCATGATCGCGGGCCTGGAGCGGATCACCGGCGGAACGCTGGAGATTGACGGCGTTGTGGTCAATGACGTTCCACCGGCGCAGAGGGGCATCGCGATGGTGTTCCAGTCCTACGCGCTCTACCCGCATATGACTGTTTACGACAACATGGCCTTTGCCCTGAAGCTGGCTGGAAAATCCGCGCAGGAGATTGACACTGCTGTGCGCGCTGCCGCGCAGACGCTTCAGCTCGACAAGTTGCTCGACCGGCTACCGAAGGCCCTGTCCGGCGGCCAGCGGCAACGGGTTGCCATTGGCCGGGCGATTGTTCGCGACCCGAAAGTCTTTCTGTTTGATGAGCCGCTGTCCAATCTGGACGCCGCGCTCCGGGTCGCGACGCGGATCGAGATCGCCCAGCTAAAGGAATCCATGCCCGACAGCACGATGATCTACGTCACCCACGACCAGGTGGAAGCGATGACATTGGCCACCCGGATCGTGGTGCTTCATGGCGGAAATATCGAGCAGGTCGGCGCACCGCTGGAGCTTTATGAAAGCCCGTCAAACACCTTCGTGGCCCAGTTCATCGGCTCGCCGGCCATGAACCTTGTCGATGCGACCGTCAGCGCAACCGGGACACAGACATCGGTCAAGATGCCCGATGGCGGCCATGCGGACCTTCATGTTGCGTCAAGGGACAGCGACCTGAACCAGCCCGTCCAACTCGGCGTCCGCCCGGAGCACCTTTCGATCACGGAAGGCGAGGACTATCTGGTCGAGGCGAAAGTGGACATTGTCGAGGCGCTGGGCGAGACGACGGTCGTCTACTTCACTCCGAGAACCGGCGGTGCCGCCTTCATCGCCAAACTGCCCGGCATCCACAAGATCGCGCGCGGCACAATGTTGCGGCTGACCGCACCTGTCGAGAAGCTGCACTTGTTCGACAAGGGCGGGATTTCGTTTCTGCACCGGTGAGGAGTTTGGAGCGGACGGTCATTATCCGGTGATTGGAAGTGCATCGTCCGGACTGGAAGGCTTTGCATCTGCGTAGAATGCCGTCTCGCGAAACCAGATGATGTTTTTTTCGCCCATCCGTTGCTCGTCCATCTGAACGACCGCGCGTGCGCCGTAGCTGCGGCCTGATGTGACGATGAATGTGGCCGTGGACTCCGAGCAGCTTCCAGGTTCAAAAAACACGTAGCTCGAACCCGCATAGGGTTCTTGCCGGTAAAGGTACCGGGTTGTTTCGGCCTTCAGTGAAACGGCACCCAGCCCGAAGTTGCTGCCAATATCGTACAGCGAAATGTGCGTGTTTTTTATATCGAGAAAGATTTTTGACGTCGAAAGGTTCCGCCAGACGCAGCTTACCCGCACCAGGCATGTGTCCTTTGTGTGCGGGATCACTTCAGCGTTGATAGAGCCCTCGAGTGCTGGATGGTGTCTGTCGATTTGACGGCGGATGAGTTCTGCGAAAAACCACTTCCATGCCGCTCCGGCGACACCGAGGATCAATGCTATTCCGGTGGCCCAATTTGCGAAATCTTCTGCCATATTCACTCCTTGAAAAGAGAGCGTACCGAGGTTCCTAGTGCCGCGAAACCAATTTCTGCCACACGAAATACAAAATGACTTCATGGCTGGAGACCAGGGGACACGGACGGGTAACCAAACATTCAGGTCAGGCGTTTCAAGCCGTGCGGCGTATCGATGCCGGCCCGGAAACGGACCTCCTCGCCATGTACGAGTTCAGGTCCGTTCCTGAAGTCCAAATCCCGGTACAATCCGGCTATCGCATCGGGGTCTGGATGTTCCAGTGTGAAAGATCGCAAACGCGCGCCGAGATCCGGGATGTCCGCCATGGAAGTCGGATCACCGCGATGATCGATCAGTGAGGGAACAGCGCCGCCGAGCGGAAGGGATCCGTCGTCGGGGATCGTAAAGGCGAACTCCTGCGTATCGGGGGGGAGCAGAAATTCCGGACCGAAGATGTCTGGTTGCGCTGCCAGGACCGCCGCCATTTGGTTCGTTCTTGCCACACAACCGCGAAGGCGGCGGCCATCCTCCCAATCCCTTCGAACGTTTTCCTGATCATCAAGGCCGAACCAGCGCGCCCGGCCCGGGTTGGTGCCTGCCGGATCAAGTGCGATGATTTCCAGGTAGGTTCGACCGCCGAGCTGAAGCCGGTGATTATGGGTACCCATATAGCTGTGCCGGGTGCCCGGTGGCACATTCAACCCTAGGCATTTTTGAACATGCGAGACCCCTTCGGAAAGTGTTGGGGCAATGACTGTGATGTGATCCAGTTCCAACATGATGCCCCCTCCCGCCCATGGGCCTTGCCGCTGATCCGAGCCAACCGGCTTTGTCTCGAACTGTCACACTATGTTCATATGAGCGATAAATAAGTTTCATATGAACATGATTGTCTCTGAACAATAACAGGGGTGTGAGCATTTGCGGCCTTCGCCGCCGGAGATTTTCTAACGCTGATCGCCGTACTCCTGCAACACGGGAATTGGAATTGAATGCTCGGAAAGATCGACATTTCGAAACGCCAGGCAGAAATCGCGGAGCTGGTCCAGAGCGCTGGATTTGCATCCGTCGAAGAACTTGCGGAACGCTTTGAAGTGACAACGCAAACGATCCGGCGCGATGTGAACGGATTGTGCGAGCTCGGCATTTTGCGGCGCACGCATGGCGGTGTGGAGCCGCCCGCTTCTGCCGCGAACATTCACTATTCCACCCGCCAGATCCTGAACCTGTCGCAGAAGCAAAAGATCGCCGACCTTGTCGCCGGTGAAATCGAAAACGGCCAGTCGCTGGCGTTCTCCATCGGAACCACACCCGAAATCGTCATGCACGCACTCGGTGGACATGACCGGCTGTCTGTTTTCACCAACAACCTGAACGTCGCATTTTCCGCGTCGGTTCATCCGGATTTCCAGGTCACGATTGCCGGCGGGAGACTGCGTCACGGCGACCGCGATGTTCTCGGCATCACCACGCAGAATTTCTTCTCCAGCTACAAGGTTGATATCGGCATTTTCGGTGTCGCCGGTGTCGATGAAGACGGAACGCTGCTTGATTTCCATGAAGATGAAGTCGCGGCCCGCCAGGCCATTCTGGAAAACTGCCGCCGGTCGTTTCTGGTTCTCGACTGCACAAAGTTTGGCCGCGCCGCCCATGTGCGCGGCGGGCATCTGACTGATGTCAGTGCCATCTTTACCGACCGCCCCCTTCCGGCACGCCTTCATGACATCGCCAAGGCCAAGGGTACGCAAATCCATGTCGCCGAGCCGGAGGCCTGACCATGAGCACCGATGAGTTTTTCGACCGCGCTGGCAAGGCCATCTCCCTGGAAAATGTCTCAAAGGTGTGGGGCGGGACGACCGCGGTGGAGTCGCTCTCGATCGAGATTCCCGCTGGCAGCTTTACCGTTCTGCTCGGACCGTCCGGGTGCGGTAAATCGACGACGCTCAGGATGATTGCCGGCCTGGAACAAGTCAGCTCCGGCAAGATCCTGACCGGCAGCGAAGACGTGACGCACAAGTCGTCGTCGTCGCGCGATCTGGCCATGGTGTTTCAGTCTTATGCCCTGTTCCCGCATTTGTCGGTCGCGGAGAACATCATTTTCGGTCTGAGGGTCCGCCGGGTCGCAAAGGTCGACCGGGAGGCGCGGTTGAAGAAAGTCGCAGAGCTTTTGGGTCTGAGCGATCTGCTGGACCGCAAGCCAAGCCAGCTTTCCGGCGGCCAGCAGCAGCGCGTTGCACTGGGCCGGGCCATCATTGCCGAAAAACCGATCTGCCTGATGGACGAGCCGCTGTCCAATCTCGACGCCAAGCTGCGCCACGAGATGCGGGTGGAAATCCGCGCCCTGCAACAGCAGCTCGGCTTCACCATGGTCTATGTGACCCACGATCAGGTCGAGGCTATCACGATGGCTGATCAGGTTGTTCTACTCAATGAAGGCCGGCTGGAGCAGGCAGCGACCCCGCGCGAACTTTATGAAAAGCCGCGGACCCCGTTCTCTGCACGCTTCATTGGCACACCGCCGATGAACCTCTTTCCATCGGAGGTGTTTCCCGCTTTGCAGTCCGCGTCAACGGTGCTGCTGGGTCTGCGCCCGGAGGCGATCCGGCACGATAAGAATGGCCCAATCGCCGCGTCGGTCAAGTCCGTCGAATATCTCGGCGCCGACATTCTGGCCGACTGCGAGATTTCCGGAACCAGTTTTCAGGTGCGCCTGCCGACCGCCGATCCGGTTGTCCCGGGCGATCAGGTTCGCTTGGGGTTCGAACCAGGCGCCTTGCACGTTTTCGACAAGACCGGCGGGACGCGCCGGGACGACATGACATCTCAGATTGGAGCGGCACTCAGCTCCTGAAGAACTGCGCCTGGTCGCGCAGAAAAGCCGCATTGGTGCGGAGGCTCGAACTGTAGGAAGTTACCGATGTTGAAGTCTACTTTCCTGAAAGCCGTTGCTGCAACGGCGTTTACTGTCGGCACCTGGGCGTCCGCTCAGGCAGTTGACCTGCAATTCTATTTCCCGGTCGCTGTTGGTGGCAAAGCCGCCGACACCATCCAGGAACTGACCGCCGAGTATGTTGAAGCAAACCCGGGCGTGAACATTGAAGCTGTCTATGCCGGTTCCTATCAGGACACCGTTGCCAAGGCGATCACTGCGTCCCGCGGTGGCAACCCGCCGCAGCTGTCCGTGATCCTGTCGGTGGACATGTTTACCCTGATCGACGAAGACCTGATCGCTCCGTTCGATGACTACATGAGCGAAGAAGACCAGGCATGGATCGACGGCTTCTACCCGGCGTTCATGGAAAATTCCCAGACCGGCGGCAAGACCTACGGCATCCCGTTCCAGCGCTCCACTCCGGTTCTTTACTGGAACAAGGAAGCCTTCGCTGAAGCTGGCCTTGATCCGGAAGTTGCTCCGGCAACCTGGGAAGAAATGGTCGAGTTCGGCAAGAAGCTCGTCAAGAAAGACGACGCCGGCAATGTCACCCAGTGGGGCGTGCGTATCCCGTCTTCCGGTTTCCCGTACTGGCTGTTCCAGGGTCTGACCACCCAGAACGATGCGATCCTTGTCAACGCTGAAGGCAACAAGACCAACTTCAACGACCCGAAAGTGGTCGAGGCTCTTGAGTACCTTGTTTCCCTGTCCACTGAGCATGAAGTCATGGCTCCGGGTATCATCGAGTGGGGCGCAACCCCGAAAGCTTTCTTCGAAGGCCAGACCGCGATGATGTGGACTTCCACCGGTAACCTGACCAACGTTCGCAACAACGCACCGTTCGACTTCGGTGTTGCCATGCTGCCGGCAAACGAGCGCCGCGGCGCCCCGACCGGTGGTGGCAACTTTTACCTGTTCAAGGGTGCTTCCGAAGAGCAGAGCAAGGCCGCTGTTGAATTCGTCAAGTGGATCTCCGCTCCGGCACAGGCTGCCAAGTGGACCATCGCAACCGGTTACGTCGCACCGCGCGCCGACACCTGGGAAACCGCCGTCATGAAGGAATACACCGAAGCCTTCCCGCCGGCCCTGGTTGCCCGCGATCAGCTTGAATTCGCTGTTGCCGAGCTGTCCACCTACCAGAACCAACGCATCACCGGCATCTTCAACGATGCTCTGGCTGCTGTGATCACCGGTCAGAAGTCCGCTCAGGAAGCCCTCGACGCCGCTCAGGCGCAGGCAGACGACATCCTCGCTGAGTACCGTTAACTGGTCTCTTGGAGCCGGGGCACTGTCCCGGCTCCCCTGTGGTTTTGGAACCGATGCTTGGACGCAACAAAACCACCTCTAGCGTCTTCCCGGCCTTCCCTTCATTTGGCCGGGAAGATGGTGGTTGATTGAAGGACGTGAGACGAACGGACCCGCAATGAAGAACCTTGCACACACCCGCGAGTGGATCCATGGCTGGCTGCTGCTTTTGCCGGCCGCGGTGTTTCTTTTCACTTTCACGCATATGCCGGCTGTCACCACCTTCATCGACAGTTTCTTTTCCACGCCGCGCGGACGGCGCGAGGCAAAGTTTATCGGCCTCGACAATTATGAGCGCCTGATCGGCGATGAAGTGTTCTGGAAGGTTCTGTGGAACAACGCCTGGTTTGCGCTTGGCACAATTCCGCTATCCATCGGCATCGCCATCGTCATGGCGCTCTGGGTGAATGACAAGCTTTCCGGGCGCAGTTTTGTGCGCATGGCCTATTTCACGCCGACGGTTCTGCCGTTGATCGCGGTCGCCAATATCTGGATGTTCTTCTATACGCCCGGCTTCGGACTGTTCGATCAGATCACCGGTGCGCTGTTCGGCTGGCCGGAATCCAACTATCTCGGCAACCCGGGAACGGCGCTCAACGCGATCATCGTGGTGACGATCTGGAAGGAAGCCGGCTTTTTCATGATTTTCTATCTGGCCGCGCTGCAGTCGATCCCGGTGTCCTTGAAGGAAGCCGCGCAAATTGAAGGTGCGAACCGCTGGACAATCTTCTGGCGCGTCACGTTCCCGTTGCTGATGCCGACAACATTGTTTGTCTCGGTGAACGCGGTGATCAATTCCTTCCGGCTGGTCGACCACATCTTCATTCTGACCGATGGCGGACCTGACAATGCCTCGGCGCTGCTGTTGTTCTACATCTACGAGACGGCCTTCCGTTTCTGGGAAACAGCCTATGGCGCAACGCTTACAGTGGTCTTGCTCGTCGTCCTGTCATTGCTTGCCATCGGCCAGTTCTTCTTCTTCGATCGCAAGGTGCACTACAAATGAACGGCCGCCGCCTTTCCTATGATCAGATCCTGAACACGGCGGCAGCCTGGCTGCTGGCGCTGATGTGGGCGTTGCCGCTTGCCTATGCGATCTGGACCGCGATACATCCGGCGGCCTATGAGGCGCGCTTTGAATTGTTCGCGCCGCTGACCTTCGACAACTTCGTCAAGGCTTGGGAGGCGGCCCCGTTCGCGCGCTACTTTCTGAACACCTTCATCCTTGTGACGATGATCCTCGCGTGCCAGTTCTTCCTGTGCACGCTGGCGGCGTTTGCCTTTGCCCGGTTCAAGTTTCCGGGGCGCAATGTCCTGTTCGCTTTGGTGCTGCTGCAGCTCCTGGTGATGCCGGACATTCTGATCGTCGAGAACTACAAGACGATGCGGTTCCTCGATCTGGTCGATACCATCCCGGCGATTGCCTTGCCCTATATCGCGTCCGGCTTCGGGATCTTCCTGTTGCGCCAGACCTTCATGACCATTCCGAAAGAACTGGACGAGGCAGCGCGGATTGAAGGGGCTTCCGTGCTCGGTATCTTGTGGAAGGTCTATATTCCGCTCGCCAAGCCGACCTATCTCGCCTACGGGCTGGTATCGGTCAGCCACCACTGGAACAATTTTCTCTGGCCGCTGATCGTCACCAACTCGGTCGAAACCCGGCCGGTGACCGTCGGTCTCAGTGTGTTCTCGGCGATTGACAGCGGCATCGAGTGGTCGGTGATCAACGCGGCAACGCTGATGACCTCCGGTCCGCTGCTGATTGCCTTCCTGTTGTTTCAGCGCCAGTTCGTGCAGAGCTTCATGCGCGCCGGCATCAAGTAGTCCCTTTGGACGAGACGGTCTGTCGTGCGTTGCCACGCGCTCATCTTCCTCCTGAGGTGCGGAGCGAAGCGAAGCTTCGAAGGATGGACGGCGCATTCAGAAGCTTGGCTCCCATCCTTCGAGACGAGCCTTCCGGCCCTCCTCAGGATATGAGGATGCCGAACCAATAACAGGCACCTGCCGCCCGGTGTCTGTTGCATTTCAGAGCGTCTCGAATCCCACGCCTGCCGGCTCCAACACGCCAATCGGTGTTTCGGCAGGCTCGGGACCGTAGTTGAGCCAGATGCGCATATCTGCGGTGTCCCGGCACCTGACCCCGTCCGGCATGGCGCGAGTTTCCAAACCTGCGCGCGAGCAAAGGTCAATCACCATCCGGTCAAGGGCTGCATCGTCACCCCATCCGGCCATATATGTGATGGTGTCCGTGCGCTTTGCGGCGGGCTCACCGTTCTCAAGCAGATAGAGACTATCTGCCGCGCCTTCGATTTCCTCCCGGTAGCCCTGAAAACAGCCCCCGCTCTGAAGCCCAAGCGGGCTGTCGGGCCGCAGGCTTTCGACGCGCGAGACGGTCACTTCGAGACCCGGGAAATCCGGCGGCAGAGGCACCGGAATGACAAAATCGGGATCCCGTGCGGCGCTGCGCGGACCGAGCAGCACCTCGCAGCCGCAGTCATAAAGTGCCTGTTTCAGGTCTTCCGGCATATGCATCAAGCCGGGTGCAGCAACGATCTTGTAGCCGGAGAAATCACGGGTTTCAGGCCGTAAGATATCGACCGATTGCCCGAGACGGCGGAACGCCTTGTAGTGATCGAAGACTAGCTGGAAGTAGCTCAAACCTGCGCCATGCGGCTGGACCTTCCAGGCAAAGTCCGCGTCATAATCGAAAATCAGAGCCACGGGGGCTTGCGGCGCGGAGGCGTCCGGGGCGTCTTTCAGGTCCCCAGCCACTTGCCGGGCCTCGATGATGGCCGGGGCATCCGCGTTGTCCGGGCGCAGCATGCCTGCATGCATCTGCTCCTGCGCGAACGGGGCCTGCCGCCAGCGGAAATAACAGACCGCCTCTGCGCCATGGGCAAAGGCCTCCCACGCCCATAGCCGCATCATGCCCGGGAGCGGCGCCGGGTTATAGGGCGCCCAGTTGACCGGGCCGGGCTGCTGTTCCATCACCCACCAGCGGCCCTTGCCGACAGCGCGATAAAGGTCGTGGTGGAACGCCTGGAAATCCGGATCGCCCTGGCGGGCGTAGCGTTTCTGGGACGCCGTATCCGCGCCGACGCGGTCTTCCAGAAAGCCGAGCGGGTAGCTGTCCCAGGTGGCGATGTCCAGATCATCGCCCACCTTGAAGTGATCGAAATCGGTGATCCGGCCCATATAGTTGTGGCTGACCGGGGCATCGGAATGGGCGCGGATGATATCCACTTGGCGTTTGTTGAAGCGCACCACCTGGTCGGAAGAAAAGCGCAGAAAGGCGAGGCTGTGCGCCGGGTTGGCCTCTGTGACCGTCAGGTTGGGCAGGCCGATCTCTTCGAAAGACCGGTACTCCATCGACCAGAAGACATTGCCCCAGGCCCGGTTCAACGCGTCAATGGATGTATAGCGGTCTTTGAGCCAGATCCGGAACTCTTTGAGCGCAGCTTCAGAGTAGGAAACGGTGGTGTCGTGACAGCCGTATTCATTGTCGGTCTGCCAGGCACCGGCATGCGGATTGCGGCCATAACGTTCGGCAAACAGCCTGACGATCCGGTCACACTCCTGCCGGTAGCCTTCATGGGAAAAGCAGTAATGCCGCCGCGAGCCGAAACCGCGCGGACGCCCCTCCGCATCCACCGCCAGCATGTCCGGGTGTTTGTCGATCATCCAGCGCGGCGGCGTGGCGGTCGGCGTCCCGAGCACGACTTTCAGCCCTTGAGACCCCAGTGTTTCGATTGCGCGGTCCAGCCACTCAAACCGCAAATCGCCCGGCTCCGGTTCAAGACGTGACCAGGCGAATTCGCCGATGCGCACCCAAGTCAGCCCTGTATCGGCCATGCGGCGGGCATCCGCCGCCCACATCTCTTCCGGCCAGTGTTCGGGGTAGTAGCAGGTTCCGAGGGTGCGTTTCATGGGAGTGTCCGCAAACCCTAAAGTTTGACCTGATGTTCAGCCTGACCGCGGATCGTGCCGTTCACCATGAATGTCTGGCCCTGTTCGGGGCCTTCGAGGCCGACACCTGCGGACGTGGCATAAAGAGTGGTCAGATCATCACCGCCGAATGACGGACAGGTCATTTGTTCGGCGGGGAAGCCGATAGCCTCCACCATCGTGCCATCGGGCGCATAGCGGGCGACCTGTGCGGACCCCCAAAGCGCGCACCAAAGATGGCCGTCGGCATCGACCACAGACCCGTCGGGGCACAGCTCGCCGGCGGTAAGGTCTGCAAACACTTCCGGTTCGCTTGATGGCCAGCCTTCGCTGTCAAGACCGGTCTTCATGATCTTGTGCGTGGGCGTATTGGAGAAGTAGGCGGTCTTGCCGTCAGGTGAGAAGCAGATGGAATTGGAAACCGTGATGTCTCCATAGAGCTTGCGCAATTCGCCCTTGTAATAGCGGTAGATCGCTCCGGCACCCGGCTCGCTGTCCTTGCCCATTGTGCCGATCCAGAAGCCGCCTTGCGGGTCGGCGCGGCCATCATTGGAGCGGGTGACAGGATTGTCCGCTTCCAGCGGGCACACATCCTGCGAGGCGCCTGTGTCGACATTGAAACGGAACAGCCTAGATTCGCTGGCGATCAGCAATTCTTCTTCGCTGATCCACCCGGCGGCGGAAACGTGTTCGTCAAACGCCCATTCTTCCGCCGTGCTTCCGACGCGCGACAGAAGCCGGTGTCCAAGTATGTCGAACCAGAAGAATTGCTGGCGGAGGGGATGCCAAAGAGGGCCTTCGCCCAATTGGCAGCGGCGGTCATCGAATGTGTGAATCATGAAAATTATCCGGCTGCAGCATCATAGGCGGCGACGACAGCGTCTGCCCGCTCCCGGACCTCTGCCACGGTAAACCCAGGCTTGTAAAGCGCCGTTCCGATGCCGAAGCCCGTCACCCCGGCCTCGAACCAGTCGCCGAAATTTTCCGGCCCGGCCCCGCCGACCGCATAGGTCGCTGTTCCCTTTGGAAGAACCGCCAGCATCGCTTTCAAGCCCGACGGTCCGATCAAAGAGGCGGGAAAGAATTTCAGACCATTGGCACCGGCACGCAGCGCCTGGAAACACTCTGTCGGGGTCATGACGCCCGGGAAGGACTGCATGCCGGCGAGTTTGGAGGCTCTGATGACATCCGGGTTGCAATCCGGTGATACGATTAGGGTTCCGCCTGCATTGCTGACATCCGCCACCTGTTTCGGCTCCAACACGGTCCCCGCACCGATCTCGGCCTTGCCGGAAAAGGCAGCGGCCATCTGCTCGATGCTTTTGAGTGGCTCAGGCGAATTGAGCGGGACTTCAATCCGCGTGATCCCGGCCTCTATCAGGGTTCCGGCCGTTGCGGCAGCTTCCTCGGGCCGGATGCCGCGCAGTATTGCGATGATGTTCCGTGTCATCGGGTGATGTCCTTCAAGCTGTCATAGGCCAGGCACAGCCCGCGCAAGGTTGCTGTGTCTGCGTTGATCTTGACGGCCTCCTTGCCGAATATGCCGAGGGCGCTGTCATAGAGGCTGGCGATCCCCTCGCTGCCGAGAACGGCAATGTGTTTGGCCTTGTCAAGGTCGTGTACCGCAGCAAGTTCTGCGCCGATCAGCAATCCGGACAGACGGCCCCTTGCCCCGGCCGGGTCAAGATCCGAGATCAGGCTTCCGGCCCGAATGCCGAACAGGTCGGCAGCGTTCCGACCGCCATTCTGTTTCATTTCGCTGACAGCGGCATTGAATGCGGCTGTGTCCATCACGTCTTCCGGCAGGCTGTGGCGGAGAACCGATTGCTTGGACAGCAATGCAAACATTTCGCCGGTCATGAACGTCTGAAACTGTTTAACGCTGCCATTGGCGATACGCGCCCATTTGGTGTGGGTTCCGGGGAGGCAGAGGACGCCCTCGAAATCCGGGTGCAGCGCCAGCGCTCCGGCAATCTGGGTTTCCTCGCCGCGCATCACATCGGCAGGTTCCTGCTGTTTCAATCCCGGCAGCAGGAAAACATCCAGCCTTGGATCGTCCGCACTAACACGCGTTGCATCCGTAAGGCCCGGTGGCGGGCAGGGGACGGTGCGATAAGGTGCCTCGGTCCATCCCTGCCGTGATCCGGCCATGCCGCAGATGATGATGGGTGTTTTGCGCCCCATGGGAAGCAAATCGCCGATCAGGTCGACCAAGGCTGGTTCGAATTCTGCCGGTTGCAGCGTTCCCATGCCTTTTGCGGACACACGGTGATCCAGTGCATATCCGTCCGCGCCAAGCGCCCAAATGCGCAAATTACTGGTGCCCCAGTCGGCTGCGATCCAGACGGGGGCCTTGCCGCTGGTCATCCCGTCACCACGACCCCGCCGTCCACCACCAGCGCCTGTCCGGTCATCGCGCCGCTTGACTGGGAGGCCAGGAACAGCACAGGATCAGCGATCTCGGACGGCTCCAGTTCCCGCTTCAGGCATTGCCGGTTGATATGCGCTGCCAAACCTTCCGGTGTCACCCACAAGTCCTTTTGTTTCTGGGTGAGGATCCAGCCGGGGGCGATGGCGTTTACGCGGATATTGTCGGGTCCGAATTCCCGCGCGAGGCTGCGGGTCATGCCGTTGATGCCGGAATTGGCGGTGGTGTAGACCGGGTATCCGGCGTTGCCCATCATGTAGGAGATCGACGAGAAATTGATGATCGAACCGCGACCGGCAGCGCGCATGCCGGGCAACACATGCTGGCAGGCAAAGAAATAGGCTTTCAGGTTAATATCAATCGACCACTGCCAAAGTTCTTCGGTCACTTCTTCGGTCGTGTGGCGCTTGTCATTGGCCGCGTTGTTGACCAGCACCAGGATGTCGCCATGGGCTTCGGCTGCCTTGTCCATGGCACTCTTCAATGCGGTCATATCGGTGATGTCGCAAGACAGGAACAGCGGCCGGTTACCGTGCTTTGCTTCCATCTCGTCGCAGAATCCGCTGGCATCCGAGCGCTGGACGAAGGCAACCTTGGCGCCCTGTGCCAGGAAGGCGCTGGTCAGTTCAGCGCCGATGCCGGAGCCGCCGCCGGTAATGAAAACGGATTGGTCTTTCAGGTCCGGAAAAGTGGCGGTCATGGTGGTCTCCTGGCTTGCCCGCGATCGGGGCGGTGTGATGGTGCCTCATAGGCGCTGTCCTTCAAGAACCCATACGGTTTCGGGAAACCGCCAGGGAAGGTTCAGGCCATGAGCCATGAGATATTGCCCGCTGGCCGTAATCTGATGGTTCTTGATCAGCGGGCTGCCGCGGGAAAGGGAAGGTATGTCGTCTTTATTGTGAAGATTGACATGATACGTAGCGTCAGGGTCAAGCCCTGTGAGCGCCAGCGGACGCGGAGGGCTCTGAACGGACGTGCGGCCAAGGGCGGAGAATGCTGCAAACCTGGCGCCATCGCGGGCAACATGGATTTCCGCGCTGACCGCCGGGTCCAGGCTGTCGAGGCGCAGGATATCCGCTTCCATCAGCCAGCCGCGGTTGTCCTTCCACCAGCTTGTCACGGATTTGAGGGTCTCCGCCTCTTCCCCTGTCAACTCGCGCGGGTCCATCTCGAACCCCATATGCCGCTGGGCCGCCGTCCAGGCGCGCAAGGACATGGAAAGCTTACGGCCGGATGTGTGACAATGCCGCGGGCCAACGTGAGATCCGGTGACGCAGGCAGGCAGGAACAGAGCCGCATCGTGCTGAATACGCTGACGCTCAAGCGCATCGTTGCTGTCTGACAACCAGACTCGCTGGGTCCGCTCCAGAATGCCGAGATCGATCCGTCCGCCGCCGGACGAACAGCTTTCGATTTCGACTACGGGAAACGCGCTATGCAGGCGGTCGATCAGTGCATATACGCCGCCGGTTTGCCTGGCATCGACAACCGGCAGGACGCGGTTGTGATCCCACTTGATATAGCTGATGTCATAGGCGCTCAGGAGGGCGGACATCCGGTTGAAAAGATAATCACGGACATTTGCGTTGGCCATGTCGAGAACAAGTTGCTGGCGGCCGCGGGTCTGATCCATCGGGCCCAGAACCCAGTCCGGATGGGTGCGGAAAAGATCACTGTCCTCGTTAACCATCTCCGGCTCGAACCACAGGCCGAATTCCATCCCGAGCGATGTCACATGGCTGATCAGTGGATCCAGCCCGTCCGGGTATTTGCGCGCATCCACGACCCAGTCGCCAAGCGAAGACGTGTCGCCGTCCCGCCTGCCGAACCAGCCATCATCAAGCACGAAGCGCTCCGCGCCGAGGTCTGCAGCCCTGGCCG
The DNA here is from genome assembly GCA_965230445.1 of Roseibium sp. GTDB lineage: Bacteria > Pseudomonadota > Alphaproteobacteria > Rhizobiales > Stappiaceae > Roseibium. Next base: position 271,336 of record OZ246005.1, read on the forward strand.
CGATGTCCTTCAGTTCGTCTAGCTTGTGGTCAAAATAGACCGCTTCCCAGCAATTGTAGTGGACCGGGCGCGGCTTCCGGGCGACGGCGGACACGCGGTTGCGCAGATGTTTTTGGAACTTGACTGCGCCGCCATTGAGGCCGCTTGCTGAGTATGTGACGTAGAGCGGTGCGGTGCGGAATGTTGTACCGTTCGGGTAACTGGCGCTCGCGTGGCCGAATTGCACCTGACGGCGGCCATCGGCGAGTTCCTCGGCAATCATCCGGTGGCCGCCGGACCAGCCATAGTGGAAGAAGACCGCTTCTCCGCACGTGTTGGCCGTCGCCGGTGTGACGGCGATCAGACCGGGGAAATGGGCATGATCCGTTCTGCCCGTCCGGTTGTCACGCACCCTTGCGCCGGGGGCGAAGGGGAGCCGTGTTGCCTGGAACTCGGAGCACCAGCGGCCGGAGAATTCGATCATTTCCGACATTGCGGCCGGAACAGGAAGAACAGGCGCTGCGAGCCAGTCGACGGTAATGTCGCTGGCGCTGGCAAGCTCCGTTTCCAGCTTGAACAGGCCGCTTGCCAGATCACAGGAGATGATGAAGCGCAATGCCAGGCCAAGGGCCTCATCCGCATAGGTCAATCTGAGATCCGCTTCGGATTTGCGGTTGCTCTGAAACCGGAAGCGCGGTGCAAGAACCGCTCCGGACCCATCGCGCGCGGTCAGCCCGGCCTGTCCTGGAAAGGTGCGCGAAGCTTCAGGGCTGAAGCTGAGCGGCGGATTGGCGTCGAGCATGCCGCCGGTGACATCCATCCGGCTTGCCTCGGCGATTGCGGTGAGGTCTTCTGTCTCCGGTAGCCGGGGGCCCAAGTAAACAGCCTCCGGCAAGCCGTCCTCGAAGGCGGCCAGCACCAGGCTTTGGCTTTCATCCCCCAGGTGCCAGACCTTGATCATTACTTCACCGCACCAAGCGTCAGACCGGCGATGAAGTGCCGCTGCATCAAAAAGAACATGGCGACCGGCGGCAGGGCGGCGACAATCGATCCGGCGCTCATCAGGTGATAGGCGGCACGATACTGCGCATTGAAGGAGGTGATCCCGGCCGTGACCGGCTGGCTTTCAACGCCCTGGGTCAGCACGACTGCCCAGAAATAGTCGTTCCAGATGAACGTGAAGATCAGCACCGAAAGCGCTGCGATGGCCGGTTTCATCAGCGGCAGGACGACAAACCAGAAGATCCGCCATTCGGCGACGCCTTCAACGCGCGCAGCCTCGATCAGCTCAAACGGCAGGGCACGGATGAAATTGCGCATGAAGAGGGTGCAGAACCCCGTCTGGAAGGCGACATGGAAGAGCACCAGCCCGGTGATTGTGTTGTAGAGCCCCATTTGCACCGTCAGATCGCGCACCGGGACCATCAGGATCTGGAACGGCACGAAATTGCCGGCGACGAACATGAAGAAGATCCAGATATTCGCCCGGAACTTGTAGACGCCGAGCGCAAAGCCGGTCATGCACGAGAGCGCCACCGCACCGATCACCGTCGGGACGGTGATCAATACCGAATTGAGCAGATAGCGCGGCATGTCGGAGCCGGTGAACACCAGCTTGTAGTTGTTGTAGCCCTCAAAGGAGGACGGCCAGCCCCAGTAATTGGCACTGGTGAAATCGGAATCCGGCTTGATCGAAAACACCGCGACCGCGATCAACGGCAGCAGCCACAGGATCAGCGAGAGTGGCAGCAGGCTTTGGTAAGTGATCTGCCAGCTGCGTGAGGACTGCTGGATCGGCGTCGGGAACATGTCAGGAATTCTCCCTCGGCGGTAAACTTGCCTGCAGCTTCTTGGTCAGGCCGGAGCGGACGATGTCGTAGGAACTGGTGATCCGGTGGCGCATTTCGTCTTCCGGGGCGGACCAATCGAGCCGCACCCAGCTCTTGTGAAAATACGGAGCGCGCTGGGCGACACCGGCCTCGATCAGCATGGAAGCGGTTTCGATATCGCGGCACTTGACCGAGACACCGTCGCCGGCAGAGCCGATACAGGCGAACATCTTGCCGCAGACTTTCCAGGCATCAAGTCCGCCGCCCCTGGGATCGGACCATTCCGCCCCGGGCAGCTTTGAACAGATATCGTTGACAAGAGGCCGGCCGGTCATCTCGCCTTCTCCTCCTGGTACATGGACCAAAGGAAGTAGGCGATGAACACCAGCATGATCAGGAACAGAACCACGGCAATCGACGCGCCATAGCCCATGCGGAATCCGTATTCGGACAGCGCCACCTCGAACATGTAGAAGCTGAGCACGCGGCTTTCGCCGAACGGGCCGCCATTGGTCATGATCGAGATGAGGTCGAAAGACCGGAGCGCACCGATGATGGTGACCACGAAGGCGATGAAGGTAGCCGGCCGAAGCTGCGGCACGATGATGTACCAAAGCATCTTCCAGCCTTTGGCCCCATCCAGCCGTCCGGCCTCGATCTGCTCGGGATCGACTGCATTCAAGCCGGTAAGGTAGAGGATCATGCAATAGGCGGTCTGCGGCCAGAGGCCTGCGAGAATAATGCCGTAGGTGACGTAGCGCTCATCGCCAAGCACATTGATCGGCGGAATGCCCACAGTTCCGAGAATGGAGTTCAACAGCCCGAAGGTTGGGTCATAAAACCAGGTGAACACCAGGCCGACGACGACCTGGCTGATGACAAAGGGGAAGAAGAACAGCGACTTGTAGAGCCGGATGCCGACGACATTCTGGTTCAGGAAGAGGGCAATGAACAGTCCCGCCGGAATGGCGAGCAGATACAGCACGAGCCAGATGAGGTTGTTTCTGAGCGAGGTGTAGAATGCATCGTCCCAGTAAAGCTCTTCGTAGTTATAGAGCCCGACATATTGCGCATCTCCGAGCCCGTCCCATTCGTAGAGCGAGATACCGAAAGACTGGAAGATCGGAAAGATCACATAGACCAGGAAGAACAGAATCCCGGGCGTCAGAAAAAGCCAGGGCGTCAGCGACTGCTGGTTTCTGTGCCACCATGAATGATCATGTGGTTCCGGCATGCCGGAAAGTGTGGCTGCGTTGGCCATTTCCTACCCCTTCGCCTTCCTGGGTATTTCAAAAGGCGGAAGGACGGGGCATGGCTGCCCCGTCCCGCAACTGACCGTTTTTGTTATTTGTAGATGCGGCCACGTGCACGTTCGAGACGTGAAAGGATCTTGTCCAGATTGTCCGGACGAACCATGAATTCCTGCAGGCCTTCCATGGCGACCTTTGCCATTTCTGCAGGGGCGTCACGGTCAAAGAACTGGGCGACGCCACCCGGAGAGTTGCCGGACAGCATCTCAAAGCCCTGCTCAAGGAACTTGTCGGCATCGACCGAGGAACCGGAGTTCACCGGAAGCTGGCCGAGATGCTTGCCGTCATTGATCCAGGTCTGGACGTCCGGGGAGACGACATACCGCAGGAATTCGCGGGCAGCTTCCTTGTTGGAGGCATTCGCTGGAATATGGAATGTGTCCGTCGGTGCGTCTTCCGCCATTTCAACACCCGCCGTGATTGCCGGGAACTGGTAGAAATCGAGCTGATCATCGGTCAGGCCTGCATCGCGCAGCGGCGCAACGGCAAAGTTGCCCATCAGATAGGCGGCTGCTTCACCCTGCACCATAAACGGCAGTGCTTCCTGCCAGCTATAGGACGTGTGGTTGTCGATGAATGCGCCCATGTCGATCAGCTCGCGCCAATTGGCGAAGGTGGCCCGGACTTCATCGCTTTCCCAGGAGGCCTGACCGGTCAGGAGATCCATATGGAAGCGGAAGCCGTTGGTGCGCATGTTCATGTAGTCGAACCAGCCACCGGCGGTCCAGAGGAACTTGGTACCGATCGTGTAGCACTTCTTGCCTGCATCGATGATCTTCTGGCAGTTGGCCTTTTCCTCGTCCCAGTTGGACGGCTCGGCAAGGCCGAGTTCGTCGAAGATATCTTTGCGGTAGTAAACGCCCCACTGATAGTAGGTGTAGGGGACGCCCCACTGCTTGCCGTCGATGGTCAGAGCGCCCTTGGTGGAGGCAAGACCATCTGCAATGGCCGGCTCCTGCCACAGATCGGAGACGTCCTCGAACAGGCCGGCTTCGACATAAGGACGCATGCGATTGGCGGCATACCAGGTCGCGACATCCGGCGAGTTTGCGGTCAGGAAGTTGCGGATCTGTGTTTTGTAGGCCTCACGGTCAATGACCGTGGTTTCGATGGCGAGATCCGGATGCAATGCCTGGAAGTCCGAGATCATCTTTTCCATGGTCGCGCGCGGCGCCGGATTTGATGTATCCAGGAAAATTTTCAGTTCGCCGGAAAGGCCCGCAGCACAGCTTGCCCCTGCGGTTGCCAGCAAAACGGCAGCCGCAGCGGTCGTCTTCAGAATGGAACGCATGAATTCCTCCCTTGCAAGTTCCACTATTTGAAACTAAGTTTTGAATATTGATACCTTGCGCTGGGTAAGATAGATTGTCAACCGCCCGTTTGGAAAATCGGGTCATGGGAGGGCCATATGGCATCGCATTCCTCGGGGGATGGAACGGTTGGAAAGGCACTGTATGTCCTGGACATGGTTGCGGCTGCCGGACGGCCTGTCCGGTTTTCCGAGCTGCTATCGGAGAGTATCCACCCGAAGGCAACTCTCTACCGCTTGCTGCAGACCTTGGTGAACCAGGGTATGCTGGCCTATGACACCGGCCAGCAGACCTATTCGCTTGGCATCCGGCTGGTACGCCTTGCGCACGCCGCATGGCGGCAAAGTTCGATAGCCCCGATTGCCAGGCCGGTTATCGATGATCTGGCAGCCAAGGTGGGAGAGACAGTGCACCTTGCCCAGATGGATGGCGGTCAGGTGCTTTATGTCGACAAACGCAACGCCACTGTCCCGGTGGAAATGTTTGCCCAGACCGGCAAGGTTGGCCCGGGTTACTGCACCGGTGTCGGCAAGGCTCTGATGGCCTTCATGGACGAAACCCGCCAGGCCGAAGTCATCCAGAAGCAATCATTCTTCCGTTTTACCCCGAACACGCTGACGGATGCGGAGCAGTTGCAGCGTGAGCTTGTTGCGATTCGTGCGGACGGCGTCGCCTTTGACCGCGAGGAGCACGAACCGGGCATTATCTGCATTGCCGCGCCGATCCTTGTGGAGGGTGGGCGTGCGATTGCGGCGGTTTCAATCACCACGACAACCCAGCGCAACCGTCTGGAAGATTTGGACAAGCTGCGTCCGGATCTGCTGGAAACCGCCAGCCGGATTGCCGCGGAAGCAAAGGACTGGCAGTTCCCTGCCTGACCAAGAAGGGCCTATCGACAGACCCTAATGAGGAGTTTGAATTCATGTCCGGCGTAACGCTGACCCAAGCGGTCAAACAGTATGGTGACGTTCAGGTCATTCACGGTGTAGATCTGGCCATAGATCATGGGGAGTTTTGCGTTTTCGTCGGACCATCAGGTTGCGGAAAATCGACACTGCTCAGAATGATCGCCGGGTTGGAAGAGACAACCAGCGGCAAGATCGCCATCGGCGGGCGGGACGTGACCCGGCTTGATCCGGCCGAACGCGGCGTTGCCATGGTGTTTCAGACCTACGCGCTCTATCCGCATATGACGGTCGAGCAGAACATGGGCTTCGGCTTGAAGATGACCGGCCATCCGAAGGCGGAGATTGCAGCCAAGGTTGGTGAGGCGGCCAAGATCCTCAAGCTGGAACCTTACCTTCAACGCAAGCCCAAAGCGCTCTCAGGTGGTCAGCGGCAGCGGGTAGCAATTGGCCGGGCGATTGTCCGCGGACCTGAAGTGTTTCTGTTCGACGAGCCGCTCTCCAACCTCGATGCGGAGCTGAGGGTCGACATGCGGGTCGAGATCGCCCGTCTCCACAAGGAAATTGGCGCAACCATGATCTACGTGACGCATGATCAGGTTGAGGCCATGACGCTTGCCGACAAGATTGTCGTGCTGCGTGCTGGCAAAATCGAGCAGGTCGGCTCGCCGATGCATCTCTATTCCGATCCGGACAATAAATTCGTCGCCGGTTTTATCGGTTCACCGAGCATGAACTTCGTAGAGGGGGTGGCGGAAAACGGCGCCGTCACAATCCCGGCCTTTGGCGGCGCAAGGGTGGAATCCCCGGCAGCGCTACCTGCAAATGGCGGCAAGGTTCTGGTCGGTCTGCGCCCGCAACATCTTTCCATCGGCCCGGCCAGTAGCGGCGCACGCGTTGACTTGACTGAACAACTTGGCGGCGTCGCATACTCCTACGTCATCTGCGCGACCGGCGAGCGTGTGATTGTCGAGACCAAGGGCGTGGATGTCCTGGCTGCCGACAGCACGGTTACCATATCTTTCGACGCTGATGCCGCGTTCTTCTTTGATGCGCAGACGGAACAACGGTTGCGGTAAGTGGAAACCGACTAAGCGCCAAGCTGATTGTTCGCCAGAATCGATGGTCCCTGGTTACCCGATCCCGGCTCAAGGCCGGGAAAGCGCCGTGTTCGTGCGTATACTTCCGTAAAGTAACTTTTGTGCCCGCTGTATCAGAGAATATGGCAGCTATTGTCGCATATGACAGGATTTATGCCGTAAGGGGAATAATCGCGCAAATTCAACCTTTCATAGTTAAACGGCTCAGAATACCTTGTCATTGGTGTAGGTGAAAGCATCTGCCTTAGTGGCAAAAATAACAATAATTGAGTCGTAATTTGTTTCTTCGGTTCGGGCCCGGAGGGAAGCATTGTTATAATGGAGGGTGAACGTGTCTGAAACGAAAAAAATGCTGGATCCGGATCCGAGGATCATGGATTTCTCTACGGAATACGAACTGGGTCAGGACAATATACGCCCCTTCGGCCTTGACCTGCACAACCCCGTCTTTGTGATATCTGCAATCGTCATTGTCGGCTTCGTCATGCTGGCGCTGGCCAATCAGGAAGCGTCGGCGGAGCTCTTTGGATGGCTGCGTCCGTGGCTCACCAGCACGTTTGACTGGTTCCTGATGCTCTCGGTCAACATCATGGTGATCTTCTGCGTGTTCTTGGCCCTTTCGCCGCTCGGCAAGGTCCGCATCGGCGGCAAGGACGCGAAGCCGGACTATTCCTATGCCGGATGGATTGCCATGCTGTTCTCTGCAGGCATCGGTATCGGGCTGCTGTTCTTCGGTGTGTTGGAGCCGATGTATTATTCCCTGCCGGAATTGAACACGCTGCCTCTCGGGGCGGATCCTTCCGTGCCGGGCAATGAGACCATGGGGATTGTCGGCACGGTGTTCCACTGGGGCATCAGCGGCTGGGCCGTTTATGTGGTCGTCGGGCTGTGCCTGGCGATTTTCTGCTACAATCTCGATCTGCCGCTCACTCTGCGGTCGGCCTTCTATCCGCTTTTCGGTGACAAGGTCTGGGGTTGGCCGGGACACGTGATCGACACGCTGGCCGTGTTCGCGACCCTGTTCGGACTGACCACATCGCTTGGATTGGGCGCCCAGCAAATCGCCGCCGGTTTGAATGATGTGTTCGGCCTGGAACCCAACAACACATTGGTTGTCTTGCTGATCATCGGCATTACCATCGTCGCCCTTGGGTCGGTATTGCTGGGGATGGATGCGGGCGTGAAACGCCTGTCCGAGATCAACATGATCATGGCGGCGCTTTTGTTCGTGTTCGTTCTGCTTGTTGGACCGACACTTACGCTGCTGGCTACATTCGGCAACGTCATGGTTGACTATGTTGTGGCCTTCGTACCGTTATCGAATCCATTCGGCCGGGACGATCTGGGCTACATGCATGGCTGGACAACGTTCTACTGGGCCTGGTGGATTGCCTGGTCGCCGTTTGTTGGCATGTTCATCGCGCGGATCTCCCGCGGCCGGACCGTTCGCGAATTCGTCGTCTGCGTTCTGATCGCCCCGTCCCTCGTCTGCGCCTTGTGGATGACTGTCTTTGGTGGTCTTGCGCTGGAACAACTGGCAGCCGGTTACACGGGCGCGAAAGATGTCGTTGTCGCTTACCAGCCGGAGTTGTCCCTGTTCCGCATGCTGGACCAGTTGCCGCTCTACCAGATCGTCGCGCCGATCTCGCTGATCCTGATCGTGGTGTTCTTCGTCACTTCGTCCGATTCGGGATCACTGGTCATCGACACGATCACCGCAGGCGGCAAGATGGATGCACCGGTGGCTCAGCGGGTCTTCTGGTGCACCTTCGAAGGACTGGTTGCCATCGCGCTGTTGCTCGGCGGCGGGCTCAACGCGCTGCAAGGTGCGGCTGTTTCCATGGGCATACCGTTCACGCTGGTTGTCCTTGCGATGTGCTACTGTCTTTTTGTCGCACTTCGCTCCGAGCGGCTCAAAGTCTGACTAAAAAGTCTTGGAGCGGCTTACGGGCCGCTCCGGTTTTTTCTTTTTCGAGAGATCCGATTGTTTATTAAGCGATTATGATCGCAGCGTCATTTTCCTGAAACGCGGATCGGGTGCGAAGGCGGATCGAATTGGTCGGACTATCGAATTCTCCAATCCGCACCATTCCTTAACGTTAGCGGTTTGCCGCCAGCCACACACCGACTTTTGGACACAAAATGCGTAATTGATTTTCCTCAAGGAAATGATTTGTGATATCGGCTTCTGATTAGGTTAGAACATATCTAATCGATGCTGTTCGGTTTCGGGACCAAACCGGCGGCGCATACGTGGGGCGAACTGTCTGGCAGTGCCGCATGTGGAGAGGGAACCGGTCAGCAGGCCGGAATGGAAGAGGACGACCGTGTCATGGACATGAACGCTTACATGGAGCGGAAACTAGGCGAACTCCACGATAACGGCAATTACCGTGTGTTTGCCCATCTTGAACGCATGTCCGGCGATTTCCCGCGCGCCAAGCGTTATCTTGACGATGGTTCCATTCAGGACGTCACCGTCTGGTGTTCCAACGATTATCTCGGCATGGGCCAGCACGAGAAAGTGGTTGGCGCGATGCAGGAAGTGCTCGGCAAATGCGGGGCTGGCGCTGGCGGTACGCGCAACATCTCCGGCACCAATCACTACCATGTCCTGCTTGAGCACGAGCTGGCCGATCTGCACCAGAAAGAAGCCGCGCTGATCTTCACCTCCGGCTATGTTTCCAACTGGGCGGCGCTCGGCACACTTGCTTCCAAGATCCCCGGCATGATCGTCTATTCGGATGAACTGAACCATGCCTCGATGATCGAGGGCATTCGTCACTCGCGTTGCATCAAGCGGATCTTCAAGCACAACGACCCGGCCGATCTGGAACGCCAGATGGCTGCAGATGATCCTGATGCGCCGAAGATGGTCGCTTTCGAAAGCGTCTATTCCATGGACGGCGATATCGCGCCGATCGAAGCGCTGTGTGACGTGGCCGACAAATACGGCGCCATGACCTATCTCGATGAAGTCCATGCAGTTGGCATGTACGGTGCCCGTGGCGGCGGCGTTGCCGAGCGTGAAGGCCTGATGGACAGGCTGACCATCATCGAAGGAACACTGGGCAAGGCCTTCGGTGTCATGGGCGGCTACATCACCGGAACCAAGACCGTGATCGATTTCGTGCGGTCCTTTGCTTCCGGATTCATCTTCACCACCGCGCTGCCGCCGGCACTGGCCGCAGGCGCGACCGCTTCCATTAAGCACCTCAAGCAGTCTGCCCGTGAGCGGACCATGCACAAGGAACAGGTTGCCAAGGTTCGCGCAGCACTCGACCGGCGCGGCATTCCGCACATGGAAAACCCGAGCCACATCGTGCCGGTGATGGTCGGCGATGCCAAGAAATGCAAGTGGATCTCGGACATCCTGCTGGATACCTACGGGATCTATGTACAGCCGATCAACTATCCGACCGTTCCGGTTGGCACCGAGCGCCTTCGGTTCACCCCGACCCCGCTGCACACGGATGCCGATATCGAGCACCTCGCAAACTCGATCAATGATCTTTGGTCGCAATGTGCACTGGCCCGCGCGGTCGCCTGACGGCGAACCGGCTTTCGGCCTCCAATAGGGGGCCAGCCCGATAGGTATGCGGCCCCGTCACCGGGGCCGTTTGCATTTCAGGCTGGCGGGAAACACAAATACGGCTTTGACGGAACAGGTTGGCTTTTCTATCATTCCCCAAAGAGTTGTTTTAGGGGAGGGGGTATGGCCCGCATTTTTTTATTGGTAGCGGCATTCGTTTTGTGCTGGACAGGTACAGCGTCCGCTCAGTCTGTTTCGGCCGCGTATCCGAATTCCGTCGCATCGGCCTTACAGAGCCTTGGTTACAAGGCGAACCTGACGACGGATTCATCCGGCGATCCGATGATCAAATCAGCGATCGATGGGGTGAGCTATTTCATCTATTTCTACGGCTGCGAAGAGAACACAAGCTGCCAGGACCTGCAGTTCAGCGCAGGCTTCAATCTCAACAACGGCTTGAGCTCACGCTCGATGAACGATTGGAACCACAACAAGCTCGTCGGCAAGGCGTCGATTGATGATGAAGGCGATCCGTTTATCCGGCATTTCGTTTCCGGTGTGGACGGGATGTCGCGATGGAACTTCGAGCGGACCCTGAACCGCTGGGAAGTCGCGGTTGCCGAGTTCAAGGAGCACATTGACTGGTAGGCGCCGGAAATACGCTATGTATCAGTTCTGAAGCGGAACAACATCGACCTTGTGGCCGGTGGACTGACCGCCGGATGTGCGAAGGATGCCCTTGACCGGGGCGACATCGCCATAATCCCGGCCATGCGCCACGACGATGTGGTCCTGGGCAACGCGTAGCGCATTTGTCGGATCGTATTCGATCCAGCCGACTTCGATCCCGCACCACGCCCGCACCCAGGCATGCATGGCGTCCGCACCTTCAAGCCGTGCCTCGCCCTCCGGCGGATAGGTGCGCAGGAACCCACTGACATATCCGGCCGGTATGCCGATGCCGCGTAAACAGGCAATCATGATGTGCGAGAAGTCCTGGCACACGCCATGCCGCCGTTCAAAGGCCTCAAGCGCAGGCGTTTCCACCGATGTTGCCTGGGAATCGAAGACCATATCCTTGTTCAGCGCCGCGCCAATCGCTTCGACCGCGGCCATTGCGGTCATACCGTCTCCGACCTGTGCTTGCGCATAGTCGACGAAATCCTTGTGCATGGGAAGGCGGGGTGAGTCGGACAGGTAATGCACGGGTTCCTGCGGGCCGAGTGAGCGGACACTGGCAATTTCATCCTCAAGGGCGTGAAGCGGAGGCGACAGGTCCATCGGAACCGAGGCGGCGCTCCGGTCGATCCGGGCGTGCAATTCAAACTGCAAACGGTTGTGGGGTTCGTGGAACCGGATATCGGTGACCGAATTGCCGAAGAAGTCCTGCCGGTCGGAGCGTTCCGAAGGTTCGGGGTCGATGCTGATATGAGCGGCAACCAGCCTTTGCTCGCCGGGAACTTCGGGCGGCATTAGGTGGAGACTGTGGCGGCCCGCTGCGGCCGGGCGCGCATAGTCATAGGAAATGACAAGCGAGACGTCGTAGAGCACCGTACACCTCCAACTTCCTAGCCTATATAAGCTGCGGTCAGTTCGTCTGAAAGATGACCGATCCGGTCGCGGATTTGCATCAAGGTTTCCGGGCTCAATGTGCCCGGCGTGGCGACCGCGAGTTCGGTGTGCAGCTTAAGCATGGAGCGGGACAGGTCCGACATGTGGCTGTGATTGCGCGCGCCCGGAAGAACGCTGATATGGTCTTGCATTTCGCTAAGCTGATAGTGAACCGACCGCGGATTGCGCGTATCCATGGCGAGCAGATCAAGCACAATGCTCCGGCTAAGCGACACGGCATAGCGCCGGCTCATCGACATGGCGCTGTCGCCGATTTCCAACATGAATTCCAGGGCCCCTTCCGGCGCATCGGGCGCGGTGAATTCCGCCAGAAATTCCGCTGTGCGGAAGGCCCGCTCCAGCGACCGCCCGATGATCAGAAACCGCCACCCGACGAACTGGTACATGTTTTCATGCACCAGCCCGGAAAAACCGGTGATTTTCCGAAGCAATTGGCCGAGTTCCCGTGGAATGTCGGCACCCGGCTCGATGGTCTGACGCAGCTCCCTTGCGGACTGCGCCAGTTCGTTGACCGCAAGCCAGCCATCGACGGAAAACCGGTCGCGCACCTTGCCGGCGCTGTTGACGGCAGACTGCAGTATAGCCGTGAGGCCGTTCGGTATGGGCGTGGCCGGATCAACGCCCAAGGTTCTGAGATAGCTGGCGGTTTGTGCGACGAGCGGCGAATTGGGATCGCCGTTTTCCAGAAGACGGGCGTGATAGGCGCGCAGCAGGCGGACAGCGCATTCCGCACGCTCAACATAGCGGCCAAGCCAGAAGAGATTGTCCGCAGCGCGGGAGGGTAGCACGCTGCCCTGTGCCTGATACGATGTACTATCGGCAATGGTGAGCAGGGAATCGCGTTTCTGGTTGCGCCCGCCGACAACCCAGACATCTGCGGCATATCCGCCGGCATGCATGGCAATGGCGTTGGCATCGGCCGATGTGCCGATCCGCGCGAAGCCGCCTGACATGACCTGCCAGCCCCGCGCCGTGCGGGCAAGAAAGACGCGCAGGCTCATCGGCCTTGGGTGCAGCTGACCGCCGGCATAGGCGGGCGTTGTGGACAAGGTCACCGCTTCCTGACCGACCAGCCGGTCCCCCTGGCTTTCGATCCAGCTGGTCAGGTCGCCTTCGTGGAACTCGTTGAACCGGGTGCCGATGAATTCGGTCTCTTCGGACGTGAATGGCAGGCTCGTGGAAAGTGCCGGCCCAAGCATCATGTTGTCGGCATTCCGGGCGACATAGGCCCTGGCATCCTCGGCCCCGCACCACCAGGTGGCCACGTTGGGCAGCTTCAGCGGCTCTCCCATCATCGTTTCGCAAATGCGCGGCAAGAAGGCGAGCAGCGCGCGCATCTCAAGCACGCCTGTGCCAAGCGCGTTCACCATGGCGACCGACCTGTTCCGGACCGCTTCGACCATGCCCGGTGTGCCGATCTGGGAGGCCTCGTTCAGTTCGACCGGATCGGACCAGGCGGAATCGAGCCGCCGCCACAGAACACTGACCGGCTGCAGCCCGGAGACTGTCCGCACCATCAGCTTGCCGTCCTGGACTGTCAGGTCTTCGCCCTCGAGCAGCATGAAGCCGAGATACCGGGCGATATAGGCATGCTCGAAATAGGTGTCGTTCATCGGGCCGGGAGTCAGGATGGAGACGCGGCTGTCAGGTTCTGCCCTCAAGTCCTGCAGCCGGTCGCGAAAGCTGCGGAAGAAGCCGGCAAGACGTTGCACATCGGCCTTTGCAAAATAGTCAGCAAACACACGGCCGGTTGCGACCCGGTTCTCCAGCGCGAAGCCCGCACCGGAGGGAGCCTGCGCCCGGTCGCTGAGCACCCACCAGGTGCCGTCCGGCCCGCGCCCCAGCTCGAATGCGAGAAAATGCAGAAAGTTGCCGGAGCTCGGTTTGACACCGACCAGCGGACGCAGCCATTCCGGACTTTTCGCGATCAGTCCGGCCGGAAGGTAACCGTCGCGAACAAGGCGGTTTTCGCCGTAAAGATCTGCCGCGACCAGCTCCAGAAGGCGCGCGCGCTGCATCAGTCCGTCGGCAATTTTCCGCCATTCCTTGTCGGAAATAATCACCGGAATGTGGCTCAGGGGCCATTCGCGCTCCGAAGGCCCGCTGCCGCCATATTGGCGGAAGAATACGCCTGCGTCGTTGAGGTACTGGTTGCCTCTGGCAAACCGGCGCGTGATGTCGTCAGGCGTCAATTGCGCCAGATGGCTCAGAAACGGCCGCCAGACGGCGCGCACGTTTCCGGCAGAATCCATCAGTTCGTCAGACGCACCGGCCTTGGCCCGGTAAGAGGCCAGCAGATGGGAGTAGTCTTGTTCTTTTCTGGCGGCGTTGTCGTCTGGCGCCATGTGACTAGATTCCTGCGGGACGCCTCAGATCAAGCGTCAATGGAAACTCCGGATGCGGCTTCTCCGGAATGGGCATGTATAGCCCCGGATTATGGCCATGCGGTTCAAAGCGCGACAGCCGTCGGGCTTCGGCCTCGTTGCCGTTGACCGGGAATGTGTCGTAGCTGCGTCCGCCCGGATGCGCCACATGATAAACGCATCCGCCAATGGCGTGGCCGTTCCATTTGTCGAAGATATCGAAGGTGAGCGGCGCATCTACGGGGTGAACCGGGTGAAGGGCCATGGCTGGTTGCCAGGCCTTGAAGCGCACACCGCCGACCGAGACGCCATTGGTCTCTGTTTTTTGCAAGGGGACCGGCCGCTGATTGCAGGTGACCACAAACCGGTCGGGGTCGGTGGTCGTCAGCTTGACTTGAAGCCGTTCGGTTGAACTGTCGGTGTAGCGGGCTGTGCCTCCGATAGCGCCGGTTTCGCCGAGCACATGCCACGGCTCCAGCGCCTGGCGGATTTCCAGCTGGTGGCCATCCACCTCGATCTCACCGCAGAACGGGAAGCGGAACTCGGCCTGCGCCTCAAACCACTCGGAGCGGAACGGGAAGCCGTGCTGCTCCAGATCGCGCAGGACTTCCAGGAAGTCGTGCCAGACGAAATGCGGCAGCATGAAGCGGTCATGCAGGGCAGTGCCCCAGCGGGTTAGATTTCCGCCGACCGGATGCTGCCACAACCGGGCGATCAGCGCGCGCAGGAGAAGCTGCTGGGCAAGGCTCATGCGCGGGTCGGGCGGCATCTCGAAGCCGCGGAATTCGACAAGGCCCAGCCGTCCGGTCGGCCCGTCCGGCGAGTAGAGCTTGTCGATACAGATCTCCGCGCGGTGGGTGTTGCCGGTCACATCGACCATCAGATTGCGCAGCAGCCGGTCGAGCAGCCAGGGGAACGGCGCCGGACCTTCGTTGGGCCGGTGGATTTGCGAGAGCGCCACTTCGAGCTCGTACAGCCCGTCATGGCGGGCCTCGTCGACACGCGGTGCCTGACTGGTCGGGCCGATGAACAGGCCGGAGAACAGGTAAGACAGGCTCGGATGGCGCTGCCAATGGATGATCAGGCTGCGCAATAGATCGGGCCGGCGCAGAAACGGGCTATCGAGTGGGGTTGCGCCACCGACGACAACATGGTTGCCGCCGCCCGTGCCGGTGTGCTTGCCGTCGATCATGAATTTGTCGGCACCAAGGCGGGACTGGCGGGCCTCTTCATAGACGGCTTCGGTGATTGCCACGCAGTCCGTCCAGCTTGACGCCGGATGAATGTTCACTTCGATCACGCCTGGATCCGGGGCAACCCGGATGACGTTGAGGCGCGGATCGGGCGGGGGCGGATAGCCTTCGATATGAACCGGCAGATCGAGTTCTGCCGCCGCGCTTTCAGCCGCCGATATCAATTCCAGATAGGATTCGGCGTCCTCGACCGGCGGCATGAAAATGCACAAACGGCCATCGCGCGGTTCAACCGCAAGCGCAGTCCGCACCGGCTCATCGCCATATTCGCTTTCCGGCGCCTCCTGTTCATGACGCTCCTGCGCCGCTTCATCGGGCGTGAAGCGGGCGACCGATTGCGGCCGGTCCGGCTTCGGTCCGACCGGAAACTCGGGCAGCGGATCGCGCGGCAGGGTCGGATCGGTGATGTTGGTGTAGGGGTACTGCGATGGCGGAACAAACGGCAGGGCTTCCAGAGGCAGCCGGTAGCCGACCGGGCTGTCACCCGGTATCAGGAACATTGCAGAGCGCCGGAACCGCCATTTCTCCGAGCGCCAGCGGCGGCCTTCGGCCTTGGATTGCCAGCGCTGCACCGGTAGTGCATAGCCTGCGGGCGACGTCAGTCCCCGGTCGAACACCCGGGCGATCCGGTGTCGGGCTTCCGCATCCTCCAGTTCCGGATTGTCCGGTGTGACGTTGTCCGGAAGGTTGCCCTCCTTCATCAGCCAGTAGGCAGGATCTTCATAGGCGGGCAACACGTATTCGGCACCAATGTCCAGCTTGTCCGCCATGGATTGCAGCAGTGCGTTGGCGTTTTCCGGAGTAGCACCGGTATCGTCGCCTTCCTCGGCCACCAGATCCGGGTCTTGCCAGATCGGCTTCTTGTCGCCGCGCCAGAACAAGGAGAAGGTCCAGCGCGGCAGCGTTTCGCCCGGATACCATTTGCCCTGGCCATAATGCAGGAACCCGCCGGGCGCGAACCGCTTGCGCAGGCGGCGGATCAGCGTATCGGCAAGCGCACGCTTGGTCGGGCCAACGGCTTCCGTATTCCACTCGTCGGATTCGAAATCGTCGATGGAGACGAATGTCGGCTCGCCGCCCATGGTCAGCCGCACGTCTTCCTGGTTGAGAACGCGGTCGACATCCTCGCCAAGTTCGTTCAGCGCCCGCCAGGCATCGTCGGAAAACGGCTTGGTGATGCGCGGGTGTTCGGCTGTCCGGGCGACGCGCATGTCAAAGGAGAAATCAACCTCCGCCTTGGACGCAAGACCAACGATCGGCGCGGCATTCGAATAGTGCGGCGTGGCGGCCAGCGGGATGTGGCTTTCACCGGCCAATAGACCTGAGGTCGGGTCAAGACCGACCCAACCGGCACCCGGCAGATAGACCTCTACCCAGGCATGCAGATCGGTAAAATCGTGGTCTGTTCCGGACGGTCCGTCCAGGGCCTCGAGGTCCGGTTTCAACTGGATCAGGTATCCGGACACAAACCGAGCCGCCAGGCCAAGATTGCGCAGCGCCTGCACCAGCAGCCAGCTGGAGTCCCGGCACGACCCGGTGCCCTTCTCGAAGGTTTGTTCCGGCGTCTGCACCCCCGGTTCCATCCGGATGACATAGCCGACCTTGTTGGCGACCTTGGCATTCAACTCGACGATGAAGTCGATGGTGCGGATTTTCCTGTTCTTCGGAATGCTGTTCAGGAAGCTGCGCAAATACGGACCGACCGGTTCGGTGCGCAGGTAGATTTTCAGGTCGTCGCGAAGATCTTCCGGGTAGGCAAACGGATAATGCTCCGCGGCGTCTTCAAGGAAGAAATCGAACGGGTTGTAGACCGTCATGTCGGCGACAAGGTCGACCTCAATCTTGAATTCGCGCACCGGCTCCGGAAACACGAACCGCGCCTGCCAGTTGCCGTATGGGTCCTGCTGGTGATTGACGAAATGCCCGTCGGGCGAGACTTTCAATGAATGCGAAAGGACTTTCGTCCGGCTGTGTGGCGCGGGACGCAGCCTAATGATTTGCGGCCCAAGCGTGACAGGCCGGTCGTAGCGGTAATGGGTGAGGTGATAAATACTGGCGCGGATGGACATTCAGACCCGTTCGCAAATAGGAGGGATGCGGTACGGGCCACAAGTTTTCACACTTCCGCGCTGCACACCACGTTTTTTTGACGAGGGTTCAGTTTTCGGTAAACACTGCTTTTGAGCGACCGAAAACGGCGCGACCGCGGGGAGCCGCACAGCAATTGGTATTGTTGTCCGTCATGCCTGACGGCCTGCAGCCATACTGCATGGCCAGATCCGGTATCCGGATTTACTTCGTGCCGAAGGCACGGCTTATTAATTCATTCACAAAAGCGGAGCTCGCTGCCGCGCGCGCTGATGCGCTGGTTCCCATATCAGCGCGCAGCATTGCTGCTCTTGTTTGGGATGATGGCGGCGAAGCTGACTCCATTTGCCCTATCATGCCTCCCCGGTTCGGCGGATGCCAGGACCGGGGTCCGACAGGTATGGCCGTTTCAGGTCCGGGAGAACGTCGTTGGTTACGGCTTCCCGGCCGAAGCGATCCCCTTTTTCCCGATTGAAAAAGGGGAGGGCAATAAACACTTCACTTCTTGAAGACGCCGTCGTCGATCAGTTGCTGGAACATGTCTTCGACAGACTCCTTCAAGGACCGGTAGGTGACGCCGAGTTCCTTGCGGCTCTTTGAGTTGTCGGCCTTCCACTCGATGTCGACATTGTTGGAGATGAACTTGCGCGGGATACCGTTCATGATTGGCGCTAGCAGCCACGCCATCCATTTCGGGACGGGTTTGCGCGGTACCGGATAGCTGTCGCCGTATTTTTCGATCAGCGACTTCCCAATCTCCAGCAAATTGGTGTTGTGGCCAGATAGAATATGGCGGCCCTTGGCTTCTGGCGTGAAGCCGGCGGCTAGATGAGCCTTGCCCAGGTCACGCACATCGACCACGCCGATGCCGAGTTTGGGTGCGCCCATTTTCATGGTGCCGTCACCCATCTGCTTGACGATGTTGAAGCTCTCAGAGGTCGGTTTTCCGTTGAGCGCCGGACCGAGCACCAGGCTGGGGTTGATGGTGACCAAGTCGAACCGGTTCTGCGTTTCGGCGATTTTCCAGGCCTCTTTTTCGGCGAGCAGCTTGGAGTAGCTGTAGGGCTGATACTCGAGCGATGCAGTCGTGTTCCAGATATCTTCAGTCAGAACGCCGCCTGGAGCGTTCCGGCAGTCAATCGCATCCGTATAGATCGCCGCGCAGGAGCTGGTGACGACGACACGGTGTACGCTTTCGGTGCGGGTCGCCGCTTCAAGGACGGTGCGCGTGCCGTTGACGGCCGGGTCGATCAGCTCCTTTTGCGGGTCCTTGACATTCACGGTGAATGGAGAAGCCGTGTGAAAGACAACCTGGCAGCCCTGCATGGCCTCGTCATAGGACCCTGCGTCCAGAAGGTCTGCCTTGAAGAACTTGATCTCGCCAGAAGAATTTGCCGCTGCTTCTTTCAGATGGCTGATCTTGGCTTCGTTGGAAGGATCGCGAACGGCCGCATGAACGGTCAGGCCGGCATCGAGCAATTCCTTGGCGATCCAGCCGGCGACGTAGCCGGTGGCACCGGTCAGAAGGACCGGCTTTGTAGTGTCGATTTGCATGTGTCCTCACTAAGGGGTTCTAGGGCCTGTGGACAATAAGGTTTCGGTCGCGGCGCGTCCGGCAAGGGATATGGCGAAAATCGCCCGGCTTTGCTTCTCGATCCGAACGATTTTCGCTCATACCGCGATCCAAATCCTGAATGTCCACAGACCCTAGCAGAAGGGTGGTTGGAACCTGGCCCGGGAACCTGCTCGGGCAGGTAAAAGTAAACTGCGCAGTGTTATTTAGGTGGTGAGCCTGCCAAAGGCAATCCATACCTTGTGGTATCAACCAATGTCGTAGCTCGCGAACGGGCAGGGCGGCCGGATCGTCCCAACCGGCGCTTCAGCCATTTTACCGGGCCGTTTATTTTGGAGGGAAGTTTAAGATATTGTTATATTTAGGGAAATAGCAGTCTTCGGATAGGTTTTCCGTTTGCGCAGCCTTCCAGTCAGTTACCGGTCATGTTCATCCGGAGTATGGACGGATAAGTAGTCTTCCTATTTCGATTGCGCGACGAAAACACCGTCCCAGTCCGCTGGCGGCGGGAAATTCATGAATTCGCCTATCCGCTCTTCGAAGAGTGCGGCGAGGCCGTGGAAGTCTTGTGCTTCGGATTGTTTCAGTCCGGATATCGCCTCTTTGGCAACATCCCAGTCTTGCGCGCGGTAAGCGCGGATGAGCTCTTCCAGAAACGCTTTGTCCTTGTGGAACCCGGCGCTTTTTGCATGATCCGGATCGCCGAAAAGCGCATGAATTCTTACCGGCTCGTTCTTGCCCTTTACCCGGATCAGATCGATCTCGCCGACGGCATAGTCGGAGGCCGCATTGGCGGTTTCGTCGCCCAGAATGATATCGACGCCATAGGTCTTTGATTGGCCCTCAAGGCGCGAGGCAAGGTTCACCGAGTCCCCGAGAACGGAATAGTCAAACCGGAATTCGGAGCCCATGTTACCGACGACGACCTCTCCGGTGTTGATGCCGACGCCGACTTTAAGCTCCCGGAACACGCCGCCGGTCGCTTCCGCTTCGGCCTTTCGTTCCACGTTGAGTGCGCGCATGCGGCGCATCATGTCGAGGGCCGCCGCGCAGGCATTGCGTTCGTGCTCCGTGTCGTCCACGGGCGCATTCCAGAAAGCCATGATGGCATCGCCCATGTATTTGTCGATCGTGCCATGCCGTTCGAGGATGGCGTTGGAGAGCGGCGTCAGAAAGCCGTTCATCAGGTTGGTCAAGCCTTGCGGGTTGTCCTTGAAGCTTTCCGATATGGTTGTGAAGCCGCGCACATCGGAAAACAGGATGCTCATCCGGCGGGTCTCGCCGCCGAGTTTCAGGCTCTCCGGGTCTTCCGCGATCCGCTCGACATAGTCGGGTGCCAGGTACTGGCCAAAGGCCGAGCGGATTTCCCGGCGGCGGACTTCCTCGCGCCGGTAGTTGAGGAACATCAGCAGCAGGAAGACACTGAAACTTGCACCGAGCGGATAGGTCGCGTCGAGGAGGACTTTTTGTTCGGAAAAGAAGTACCAACTGGTGCCGGCCCAGCCCGCGGACAGGAGGAAGCCGAAGAACAACACCGGCAGCGCGCCCAGAACCGGCACGAAGATGATGACCAAAACGGATAGAAGCACGATGACCGTCAATTCCGCGCCGAGCGCGAAATTGGGGCGGGTGAGCGAGGATTTGCTGAGAATTGTCTCGACGATTTGTGCATGTACTTCAACGCCCGGCATGGCCGGATCAAGGGGCGTCGCCTTGAGATCCAGAAGCCCGGTCGCGGATGTGCCGACCAGTACAAGATGGCCGCGCAACCGGTTGGGATCGACAGTGCCGTTCACCACGTCAGAGGCGGAGACGAACCTGCTCGGCTGATGCGGCGTGTAGTGGACCCAGATCCGGCCGTTGCGATCGGTCGGGACTTCCACCCCGGCGACAACCAGGCTTTTGATACCGGCTTCATCGCTTTTGACTGCAAAGGCATTCTGCCCGGTACCGACCCGCAGCAATTCGGTGCTCAAGGCAGGCTGGATCTTGCCGTCAGCCACCGCGACCAGTGCCGCGCGGCGCACGATACTGTCCCAATCAGGAAAGATGGAGAAAAGACCCTTGCCCGCAGCAGCATCCTCGATGGCCGGGATGTTTCGCAGCAGTTTCGGATAGTCCAGCAGGAAAGGCTTTGGATCTGGACCCAGAAGGGCGACCGGGGTTTGTGCTTGCGGTTCGCGATCAGTGTCCTCAAGCTTGGCGCGTCCCGCCTGACCGGCAACGATCCGCATCTGGCGCATGATATTCGCCATAAGTTCGTCGTTGTTCGGCAGGCTCTCCAGTTCCTTGCGCGCATCTTCGCTGAGGTTCGGGATTGAGCGGGCATAGGGGCCGGGCGACAGCCGGTCGTCCTCCGGAAAGACCATATCGAATGCGACCGCCGGTACGCCGGCTTGCCCGAGTTTCAGCAGCATGTCCGCTATCAGCGAGCGCGGCCATGGCCATTGGCCGAGTTCCTTCAGGCTCTTCTCGTCGATGTCGACAATCGCCACCGGTTGCGGCGTCATATCGCGCGGCTTGAGCGTCTGGTAGAAGTCGAAAGTTTTCAGCCGGGATATTTCAACCGGCAGGGGGTCCAGAATGCGGATCGCCAAAACGGCGGCAAGGCAGGCAAGTGCCATGAACCTGGCCGCACCGATCAGACCGAACAAACGGGACATCAAGCTGGTCATAAGCGGCGGCCGGAAATTCCTTGGCAGAAACAGGATGCGCGAAAGCGGAAAAAGCCTAACACATGTTCCGGTTTACAACCCAGTGGTTCTTTTATTCCGGTGCTTGCGGCCAGTAACCTTCTGGACCACAGCCTAGGGCCTGTGGGGATTTAGGATTTGGATCGCGGTATCGATGAAAATCGTTCGGATCGAGAAGCAATTTCGCTGGAAAGGCCATTCCTTTTCAAGACTTTGCGCCGTGGAGCCGGGCGATTTTCATCATATCCCTTGCGGGACGCGGCGCTTTTGGCCCCGGATGGCGTCAGAGAGCCCTTATGGAGGTTACTCCATGGCAGTCTCTCTTCCTGATCCGCGGCCAAAAGCGTCTCGCGCCGCGACCGAAACCTAATTCTCCACAGGCCCTAGGTGATAAAGGTTTCGGTGACCTGTGCTGCGTTGCCACTGAAGACGAAATCTATGGTGCCGCCCGGACCCGCACTTGCCCCTTGCAATACGGCAACGGTTTCCGGCGCATGATCGGTGCCGGCGCCGTCCTGATCGACGGTTATGGTAATGTTGGTACCGTCGCTGCTTCCCTGGATATAATCACCGGGGTTCGCCGGGTCGAAAAACGCATCCACCAGCGCGGAAATGTCGAGCCGGTCGGCGCTCAAATCGAAATCGGTGATGATGTCGGCGGCGTCTGTGTGCGACAGCACGAACGTATCCGTGCCCGCACCGCCAGTCAGTGTGTCGAGGCCGGGGCCGCCGTCGAGACGGTTGTCCAGGCTATTGCCGTTCAAAGTGTCATTTCCGGTTCCGCCGACGGCGTTTTCGATGTCCGTGCCCAATGCGATCTGGATGTTGTCAGTTTGCCCGTTGGCGGAAGAAAACGCGCCCGGCGTCAGGTCGATGGCCGAAGCCAGGGCATAACCGGACAGATCCAGCGTGTCATTGCCGGCAGAATCTTCAATAGTGACGTTTGGGGTCGGATTGCCGGTGAAATCGAACTGAGTGCCCGCTTCTGTTGTGTTGAAGCCGTAGACCGTATCGCCCGGATAGTGCGGAGCGGCTTCTGCCGAGAGAGCCATGTACCCCCCGACGCCATTGATCGTGATTGTCACGGTCGCAGGCGCCGAGGTCAGACCTGTGCTGTCGATAGCTTTGTACTGAAACGTTTCGGTGGCTGTTTCGCCGGTGCTCAGATAGGCGTACACTGAAGCGGGGCTGTAGGAAAACCCGGCGCCGTTTGCGGAAATCTCGAGCAATTCGGGAAGTGCCCCGATGGGTTCGAACCTCAAGAAATCCCCCCGATCCGGATCGAAACCAAGGAACACTGCGTTAAGTGTACCGTCTTCATCTACGGAGAAATTGAGGTTCAAGGCGGTCGGGTTGGATTGCTGCACCGGGACCGGCGGAGGGTCCGGTGGCCCGGCCGGTGGTCTCGGCGAACCTGGATCCAGCAGGTTCAGGCCCTGGCGGTTCCCGCCACCTGCCTGCCCGCCATTGCCGTCGGTCCCGTTCCCACCGTTTGGAGGCAGGGGTTGCTGCAGCCCGCCCGGATTGCCCGCCTCCGGATTTCCGGGGTCTTCACCACCGCTATCCTGGCCGTTCTGGTCGCCGGTTGTCCGGCGGGACGACCCGTAGGCCTGCTGCAATTGGGATTGTTCGGAGCTGATGTCTGACTGGGATTTTGGCAGGGTGATTGGTGGCACGCCAACACCCGCAATTTGAACATATTCGCTGATCGTGTTGACGGTGCCGATCAGTTGACCGGTGGCGCGGTCGAAAATCTGATAGCTGCCGATGTCCCCATTCGGGTCGGGAGCGAGCGAATAGGTGCCGGCCCCACCCGCATCAATGGTGACAACCGGTGTTGTTCCGCGGATGCCGAGGACAGCCGTCGGCGTATCGACACGCATTTCGCCGGTCGGGGCCACCTGTCCGGTCACGAAAATGAACGTCCCCTGGACAAGGTTCATGACCATCGAGTTGTTGCTGCCGCCCGGCGAATAGACAAGTTCGTCCAGCACCATGCGGGCGTCTGCGGACAGGGTGAACACCGTGTCGTCGATGAAGATGATTGACAGGTTGCCGCCATTACCGGTTTGAAGCACGTCGCCCTGGAAAACCGGGTCGCCGCTGGCAAGCGTGACCGTGGAGCCATCGGTGCGGGTTGCTGTTACCGTGCCGCCCGCACTGTCCACCGTTCCGATTGGCGTGCCAGGTGCCCCGCCGCCAACTTGTGCGTATTGTCCGGGCGCTAGCGGACCGGCAAGCCTGGCGACCGTCTCACCTGTCAACAGCGCACCGTTCTCAAGCCGTAGGGCGGCGAACTCATCACCGCTGAAGTAGCCGGGAACTAGGACTTGCCCGTGATCGGGATGCGAGACGACCAGATCCGTCCCCACGCGGCTGTAGTCTCCGCCGAGCAGCAGTTCCTCGCTCGGAAGTGTAATGGCACTCCCGTCAGAAGGGCTGCTGATTTCTTTAACGGCGGGGGCAGGAATCCCGATCGATCTGAAGCTGGCGGCCATATACAAGACTCATCCGATGCCGCCGAAAACGGAAGCAAAACTGTGCGTTGGGTATGCGTGCTGTTAACGCATCATTTACATAAGCACACAGCTAAATTACGCAAGTGAATAGAGCAGATTCTAAGTAGTATTATTAAAAAAGTGCGCGTTTAAACAAGATCCGCAGTATTGTGATTTGTATCACAGATGCCAGTCACTGGTATTCGCCATAATGGTACAAATCCAACCGGCAGAAGTAAAGACGTATTTGATGGAGCGGAAATCGGTTCCGGGCAAGCGCGGCAACGCAGCCAGGGATTGATTTGCGCCCGCCGAAGATCAGGAAAAGCCTGTCATATATGTCTTTACTTATGCCAGTTGGCATAAGTGAGTTTGCCGCAGACGCTCGCGGGCTTATTCAGGCATAGCCTAAGCCGCAAATGTCTCGGTTACTTGCACGCCGTTGTCCTGGAATACAAAGTCGATCACGCCACCCGAACTTGCGCCCTGCAGGATGGCGACTTCCTCATATCCATGTGCCGTGCCAGCTCCGTCCTGATCGACACTGACCGAGATATCGCCTGCCGGATTGGTCTCTGCGTCGATGTAGTTCGACAGTTCTCCCGGTGTGAAATTTGCATCGAGCAACGCGGAAATGTCCAGCCGGTCGGCGCTCAAGTCGAAATCGGTGATGATGTCGGCAGCATCCGTGTGCGAAAGCACGAATACGTCCGCACCGCCGCCGCCGGTGAGCGTATCCAGTCCAACACCGCCATCCAGCCGGTTGGCGAGATCGTTGCCGCGGAGCGTGTCATCCCCGGCTCCGCCGATGGCGTTTTCGATATCGGTGCCGAGTGCAATCTGGATGTTATCCGTTTGCCCGTTCGCAGATGAAAATGCGCCTGGTGTGAGGTCGATGGCTGAAGCCGTGACATAACCCGAGAGATCCAGCGTATCGTTGCCGCTGGTATCTTCTATAACAACGTCCGGATTCTGATTGCTGGCGAAATCGAACTCGGTCCCCGGTTCGGTGCTGTTGAACCCATAGACAGTGTCGCCCGGATGCGTTCCCAGCGGTTCGACATCAATACTCAGCTCACTCAAAAACACTTCCGGTGGATCGAGGTTGTCCGGCGTGAACCGGATGTTGTCGATTTCGAGGGTGCTGAACTTTGCGGTATCGCCGACGTCAAAAACACCAAAGCCGATAGAGTAGAATCCTTCCGCCTCGACGTCGAAATCATAGGTAAGCCAGCCAGTTGTGTCGATGAGACCGCCTTCTAAGCCGTCCGTGTCGGTAGTCGCCACATCCGCGAGTTCGTAGAGGTTTCCATTGAAGGAGAAAACGGCAAAGTCGTTGAAGGGAAGATAGTCATCGGTCGTGAAGCGATAGTCGAATTCGATGGTGCCGCTCCCTTCGATGTATTCCGTGCTGCTCAACACGGACCCTTCTGTGGTCTCGCCAAGTTCGGTAAAACCGCCCTCCAAGATGTAGATGGCATTTCCGAGCGCGTTCAGATCCCCCACGGTGGTCCCCAAGATGGCAGCCGCAGTACTCACTGGTGCAACATCTTCCGCATTGGTATCCAGCAGAAGCACGTGTGACCCCTCTGTGGGGTCTTCAGGTGAAACAATGCTTGCGCCCCTGTAAACCCAGGTTTCGGAGAAATCGTTTTCGAAACCTTCCTGCACCTCTGTCACAGGTTCATCGGCACCATTTACGGTAACCGTTACATCCTGGCTGACAGATTCGCCGTCAGCGGTGGTGGCAACGGCTGTAAACGTTTCAGTTATCGAATCGTTATCCCCCAGGCTTTGGGCGGCGTCATTGTCGAGGGTGTAAGTCCAGTTCCCTGCCGCCGTCAGCGAGAATGTCCCGTAGGTTCCGGCAGTATCGGCCTGGGCAGTAAAAGTGGGAGTATCGGCTGCATCCGCATCGGTTGCCATTAAGGCACCGGTCGCGGTGTAAACGCTGTCCTCTGTGACCGAACCGCTTGTTGTTCCGGTGATGACTGGCGCGTCTTCATTGCCGCTAACAGTGACTTCGACCGAGCTCGTGGTTGTTGCGCCCTGTTTGTCGGTCGCAGTGACCTCGATCTCGAGTTTGCGGGTATCGCCAACCCCAAGATCCTGAAAATCGTTGCCTGGATCAAAGCTCAACGTGGTTCCGCTGATTGACGCCGAGCCTTGCTCCTGCCCCGGACCATTGGTGATGGTATATGTCAGGCTCGACCCGTCGTCTTCGCTGTCCGAATCGTCGCCGAATTGCGAAAGGTCCAGAGTCACGGGGGGACCGTCTTCGACGGCCGCCAGCGCGCTGTCGTCCATGGTCGGTGCCTGGTTGACGCCGTCGACCGTGAAGGTCACCAACGCCGGATCGGAGATCAAGCCTGTGCTGTCGATGGCGGTGTATTGAAACGTTACGTCAACCTGATCACCTTGCGACAACGATTCGAAATCGGATCCCGCAACAAAGGTAAAGGTACCATCTATAAAGATGGTCAGGTCACCCAGATCGGGTGACAGAAAAGTGAATGAATTCAATGTGACGGTATCGCCGACATCCGGATCGGTGACCGAGAACGCGCCGTTGACGGTTTCGCCCTCGTCAACATTCAGCGAAACCGCATTGGCAATCGGGGCATCAGGCTGCGGTGTGATTTCAATCGGAACATCGACAGTGACCGTTTCCCCGCCGGCCGTCAGTTCGAATATCAGGCCGCCAGTTTCGCTGTCCGGGGTCGGCGTGTATTCCAATCCGTTGAGCGCCGCATTGACCGCTGATTGGCTTCCCGTGAAGATCAGGAACTCGTCGCCTGTACCGTCGCCCGCCTCAAAGGTCAGTCCGCTAAGGCTTGCCAGCGTAACGGTGGAGGATGCGGTGATTTGCACCTGCACATCTCCGCCGCCGGGCACGTCAACCTGAAGACCGCTGATCGTGATCGCCTCGTCTTCATTGGTCTCGATGGTGATGCTGGGCACATCGAGGCCGAGTTGTTCCGGTTCGGTGGTCTGCTCGTTTGCCGGCGGGTTCGGGTTGGCCGGCGGCGATGTTGGCGCGGGGGGCGGTGTCCCCGGATTAAGGAGGTTCAGACCTTCTCCGGTTCCGGTTTCTGGATTAGCGCCGGGCTGGCCCGGGCCGCCACCGGGAGTGCCGCCACCTGCCGGCGGGCCGCCCAGGCTTTCCGAGCCGCCGGCATCCGTCTGGTTCGGTTCGTTGCCGCCCGGGTTGTTGTTGTTCTCGCCGCCGTTGTTCTGATTGCCCTGATCGCCGGTTGCCTGGCGGGAGGAGCTGTAGGCCTGCTGAAGTTGCGACTCTTCGGAGGATTGATCGGCCTGGGTTTTGGGAAGGATGATTGGCGGTGAGCCGACTGCAGCGATCTCCACGAATTCGGTGACGGTGTTGATCGTGCCGATCAATGCCCCTGAAACCTTGTCGAAGATCTGGTAGCTGCCGATGTCGCCGTTCGGATCGCGCGCAAGCGAGTATTTGCCGGCGCCGCCCGCGTCGATGGTCACGACAGGTGTCGTACCGCGAATACCCATTGTCGCGGTTGGCGTTTCGACGCGCATGTCGCCGTTCGGAGCTACCTGTCCGGTCACGAAAATGAACGTGCCCTGGACAAGGTTCATGACCATGGAGTTGTCACTGCCACCCGGCGAATAGACCAGTTCGTCCAGAACCATCCGGGCGTCGGCCGACAGCGTGAACACCGTATCGTCGATGAAGATGATCGACAGGTTGCTGCCAGTGCCGGTCTGAACCACGTCGCCCTGGAACACCGGGTCGCCATCAGACAGGGTGACAGTCGTTCCATCGGTGCGCGTTGCTGTCACAGTGCCGCCGGCCGTGTCCACTGTCCCGATCGGAGTGCCAGCGGACCCGCCGCCAGCTTGCGCATATTGTCCGGGGGCAAGGGGGCCGGCAAGGCTGGCCACCGTGTCGCCGGTCAACAGTGCTCCGTTGTCGAGCCGCAGAACCGGCAAATCATCGTGGCTGAAGTAGTCCGGAATACGGACTTGGCCATGGTCGGCATGGGATATCAAAAGGTCCGATCCGGCGCGCGCGTAGTCGCCGCCCAGCAATAGCGATTCGCTCGGAAGCGTAATCGGGGATCCGTCTGCTGCGCCCAGGATCGTTTCGCCATTAGGCTGCAAGCCGTAATCTGAATAAGAATTCGCCGCCATGCTTCAAGCTCGCCCATCGCTTGGAAACAAAATCGATTTTTTTTAAATGCTTTCCAGTATTGTTAACACAATCTTTACGAAAAGGCATCGCAAAAAATGACAAATGGCGCGCATAGTTAATTCTGACGCTAGCGCAGTCTGGAATTAATTCTTGTTGGGGGCGTCAATTCGCAATGTTTATTGATTGAATATTTGAAAAAAAAGACAGTATTATTGAGCTTTCGATTTGCGTGCATTTCGTTGTATTGTCTCGCTATCTGCGGAAAGAGTTTGTACAAAAAAGAATTGGTTGATTCGCGAGTGCGGCTATGACTTTCAGGGTTTCACGATTTTTTATTGCAGTTTTTGCCGTTGCCGGAATGTCGGATGGCGCTTCTTCCATGTCGCTCAAGGAAGCTGTCGAGCGAGCCGTCACGACAAACCCCCGTGTTCTTGAAGCAGCTGCCAACCGGCGATCCATCGATCATGAGCTGGAACAAGCCTACGGGGCGTTTCTGCCGAAGCTGGATCTCGATGCAAGTTTTGGGACCCAGGTTATCGACCGTCCGAACTCGCTGAGCGACGAAAACAACCGGACCTGGCGTTTGGCGCGCGACGCGACGGCTGTCGCACGCCATACTTTTTTTGACGGGTTTGCACGGTCCAACGAAGTTTACCGGCAGGCGGCACGCATTGATGGGGCTGCCGCGCGGGTTCTCGAGCGGGCGGAACTCGTCGCGCTAGATGCCATTGAGAGCTATCTCGATGTGGTGCGTCACGAGCGTATTCTCGCAGCTGCCGACCGGAATGTCGGTGTCCACCGCGAATTGCTGTCTTTGGTGCGCTCGCGGGTTCGGGGCGGGTCTTCGACAGAAGGCGAGTTGCACCAGGCCGAAGAACGGGTCGCGGCGGTCGAAGCCGTGAGGGCTGATGTTTTGCGCGATCTTGGCGCGGCCCGGGCACGATTTGAAAACGTGGTCGGAGCACCGCCCAGCAGGCTTGCCGGTACGCGTCCGCCGCGCGGATTGCCGAAGACGCAGGCCATGGCGATTGCCATGGCGCGAAACAATAATCCCGCGCTTCAAGCCGGTACATCGGACGTTGAGGCCGCGGACGCCGAGTTCGACAAGTCCACCGGTTTGTTCCTGCCCAAAGTTGGCGTTGAGGGACGTGCGAGCGTCGGCGAGGACCTGGACGGAACGCCCGGCCGGAACAACGAATTCGCGGTCAAGATGACAATGACCTGGAATCTCTTCAATGGTGGCGCGGATGTTGGCCGCAGGCGGCAACTGGGCGAAAAGGTCACCGAAAGCAAGCTGCGGCTTGATCAGCTCCGCCGAACTGTTGATGAAACAGTGCGCAGATCCTGGTCGGATATCGGCAGCAACGATGTCCGCCTTCGCGCGCTGCGCAAGCAGACCGTCGCTGCAGATGGGGTGATTGCCAATTACAACAAGGAATACGATGCCGGTCTGCGGGACCTTTTGGACCTGCTTATCGCGCAGAATTCGGCGTTTAATGCGCGACTGCAATTAATCAGTTCGGAGTCGATATCGGTGTTTGCCCGATACCGTCTCTTGGCGTCTGTCGGCGGACTTCTCGACAATTTTGGTATCGCGGCACCGGCCGGTTCGGAGATTGGCGCGCCTGAAGGCTTGAATTTGTTCGTCGGAGCGCCTTTGATAGAGCCCCTGCGCAAATGGTAGCACGCAGGTAACAGGGCGAAAAAGCAGGGTAGGGGCTCCCGGTGTTGGAGAAGTCGACATTGCCGGAGGGAACGGCAGGTGGCTCGCAACCCGTTCCCGATAACAACGAGCCATCCATAAAGACGGTGAATTTGCCGACAAGAAACGGCCTGCTCGAAGCGCTGATCCATCTTGCACGCCATCATGGCCGGGACGCTGATGCCGCTGACATCTTGAGCGGCCTTCCTCAGCATGAGGACGGCCTCACCGTTCAGCAGCTGTATGAAGCATCCTCGAGGATCGGCTTGAAGATCCATATTGAGCAACGGGAAGCCACGGAAATTCCCGCGGTCACTTTGCCGGCGGTTATCATCAATGAAGGTGAACCGGCGGTGGTTCTGCACGCCTTCGATGCCAAACGGAAGACCGCACAGATTGCCATTCCGGGACATTCGCCGGATATACACCCGGTCAAGTACCAGTCTCTGGTTGGCAAACGGGCGGCGATAGTCGTGTTTGCCACGCCGGTTGCCAGCAGCGAAGCGTCCCGTGCAGACGAAGCACCGACAGGCCGGGGTCATTGGTTCTGGTCTGCTGTCTGGCGGCTGTGGCCGAACTACCTGCAAGTGGTGATCGCGGCTTTCCTGGGGAACCTGCTCGGGCTTGCCAGTCCTTTGTTCATCATGAACGTTTACGACCGGGTCATCCCCAATCTGGCGATCCCGACCTTGTGGGTGCTCGCTGGCGGCGTCGTGTTGGCGCTGCTGTTCGACTTCGTTCTGAAAATGCTGCGCATGCAGGTTATCGACGAAACCGGGCGCAGGGTGGATATGGCGGTTGCGGGCCGTATCTTCGATCATGTCCTGATGATGCGGCTCGCGGCCCGGCCCGGCTCGACCGGTGCAACCGCGAACAGGATCCGCGACCTCGACACCGTTCGGGATGCGTTGACGTCGTCTTCAGTTGTTGCGGTTACCGACGTTCTGTTCATCGGGGTTTTTCTTTGGGTCATGTGGCTTCTGGTCGGCCCCCTGGTGCTGGTTCCGGCCCTTGCCGTACCGCTTCTGATCGGGGTCACGCTATTTCTTCAGGTTCCGTTGTCGCGGGCCCTTGAGGAAAGCCAGAACGATTCCGCCCGCCGGCAGTCGCTGCTGGTCGAGATCCTGTCATCCCTTGAAACGGTCAAGGTCATTGGTGGCGAGGGGTGGAGCCGCCGGGCCTGGGACCGTTCCGTCGCAGCCGCCTCGCGCTCCACCACAAAGGCGCGCTATTGGGCCAACCTGGCGGGTGCCTTTACCGGTGCCGTCTTTCAGGGCGTTTCGGTGATCATCGTGGTCTGGGGAGTGTTTCTCGTGCTCGACGGCAGCATCACTGTCGGGGCGTTGATTGCAGCAAACATCCTTTCCGGCCGGGTTCTGTCGCCGCTCAACAATATCGCGCAAACGCTGTCACGGGTGCTTCATGCCAGAACATCCCTCAAGGCACTGCATGCGGTCATGTCGACAGACAGCGAAAGCAATCCGGCCGCCAGAACGCTTGAACGCGGGCGAAACGAAATAGCATTCGACAAGTTGAGCTTTTCCTATCCCGGTTCGCAGTCTCCAGCGCTCGATGGTATCAGTATGCGTGTCGAGCCGGGCGAGCGGATTGGTCTTGTTGGCCGGGTCGGTTCCGGCAAAAGCACGCTGGTCCGGATACTTGCCGGGCTCTATCAGCCGGATACAGGTGTGTATTTGTTGAACGGTATCGATACCCGGCAGTTTTCGTCCGCGGCCATTCGGGCAGAGATAGGGTTATGCGTACAGGAACCGGAATTGTTCAGCGGCTCCTTGCGGGAGAACATTTTGATCGGCCACCCCTTCGCCTCGCCAGAGGAACTTGAGCGGGCGGTTGAACTTTCCGGAGTAGACAGTTTCTCGGCGCGCCATCCGGAGGGGCTGGACATGCCGATTGAAGAGCGAGGACGGAGCCTTTCCGGCGGCCAACGCCAGGCTGTGGCCCTCGCGCGGTGCCTGATCCGGCGCCCGAGCGTTCTGTGCCTGGATGAGCCGACCGCGCATATGGACATGGCGACCGAACGGCAACTGACCGGTCGCCTCAAGGCTATTGCCGATACGGGGGTCACGCTTGTTGTGGCGTCTCACCGCGACGGACCGCTGGAGCTTGTCGACCGCTTGCTGGTTCTCGAAAAGGGCAAACTGGCAATGGACGGTCCGAAACAGGATGTCATTGCGCGCCTCACGTCGGGTGCGCAGGAACGGGCCGGAACCGGCAAGCCGCCGGGCGGAGAGCTTTGATGCGCCAGGTGGACGAAGCCTTTGCAAACGATGTCCGGGCGGCGCTGGACATGCGGCGCACCGTCGGTATCTGGCCGCTGCTGCTTTGTGTGCTGGCGCTGCTGACGGCTTTTGTAACCTGGGCGTATTTCGCTGAACTTGAAGAAGTCACGAGCGGCGAGGGTACGGTTATTCCGTCCAGCCAGATCCAGATCTTGGAATCCCTTGAAGGCGGGCTGGTCGCGGAGCTTTTTGTCAGAGAGGGGGATCTGGTCGAGGCCGGTGAG
The DNA here is from genome assembly GCA_965230445.1 of Roseibium sp. Lineage (GTDB taxonomy): Bacteria > Pseudomonadota > Alphaproteobacteria > Rhizobiales > Stappiaceae > Roseibium. Next base: position 303,795 of record OZ246005.1, read on the forward strand.
CCTTTGGTGCGGATAGACGACACCGGGTTCGCGGCGACGCTGGGAGAGTTGCGCAAGCAACGGTCGGCATTCCAGATCAAGGCCCGGCGGCTGGAAGCCGAAGCACTCGGTGAAGCACTCAACCTCGAGATTGAGGACGCCAGCCCGGAACAGGTCGCACGCGAGACGGCCCTGTTTAACGCCCGGCATTCTGCTCTGCGTCAGGAATTGTCCGTCATCGATCAGCAACTGGCACAACGGCGATTGGAAAAAACCGAACTGGAAACCCGTCTCGTCAGCACGCAACAATCGACGAACCTTCTGGACGAAGAACTCCGGCGGGCGCGGGATCTCGCCAGGATAGGTGCGTTTCCGCAAATGGATCTGTTGCGATTGGAGCGGGAAGCCAACGATGCCGTTTTGAATGTGTCTGTGCTGGAAGCCTCCATTCCGCGCTCCGATGCGGCGATAGAAGAAGCGGCTTCGCGCCGCCAGAGTGCGGAGCTTGGTTTCCGGGCGAAAGCACATGAGGAACTGACGGCGGTTCTCAATGAACTTACTGTCATGGAAGAAACGCTGAAGTCGGCCAAGGACAAGGTCCGGCGGACCACGCTTCGCGCCCCTGTGAAAGGTATCGTAAACAAGTTCGCGGTTGCTACGATCGGTGCGGTGGTCGGCCCAGGCGAGAACATTGCCGAGATTGTTCCGGTCGATGACACGCTGCTGATCGAGACCCGCATCCGGCCGCAGGATGTGGCGTTTCTCTATCCCGGCCAACCTGCGCGCGTGAAGGTCACCGCCTATGATTTTACCATCTATGGCGATTTGACAGGGCAGGTGGAGCGGATCAGCGCCGATACTATCGAAGATGAAGAAGGCAACAACTTCTACAGGATCATTGTCAGAACAGATAAAAACTATCTTGGGTCCGAAAGTGAATCTTTACCAATAATACCAGGAATGATTGTTTCGACTTCCATATTAACCGGCAAGAAAACGGTTCTCGACTATTTGTTGAAGCCAATAATCAAGGCGAGAACCGAGGCGCTCACAGAAAGATAACGCGTACCGGACGCCTTCATTAAGGGCAGACGTCGATGCGTGTTCGTGAGTTTTTCTTGGCAATTAGCCGTATGACGGCACTTCTACTGACCGTGATTGCTTTCAGTCCGGTGCAGTCCGCACAAGCGCTGGACCTCTCCGCTCTGAAAAATCTCAAGAACCACATCCCGGTCAGCAAGCCATCCCTGTCGCGCCATTCCGGTGTTCCAGAGCGTGCATTTGCCTGGAATGTCCGGCTCGGTCCCAACCGGTCCGATACCAATCTCGCCCGGCGCTGGGCGATGGCCAGTCAACGGATCAAGGAGGAGGCCGCGTGGCTGGCGTCTTGCAACAACGGCGCTTGCAGAGATCCGCGCGCTGCGGCCTGGCATTCCGCTGTTGCCGTCATCAAGGCCGCGCCGAAACACACGCGGTCTGCACTGACACAGCATATCCTGACACGGGCGATCCGCTACGTGCCGGATGATCTTGCGGACGATCACTGGGCATCGCCGCTGCATACGTTGTTGCGCAAGGCGGGGGACTGCGAGGACCATGCAATCCTGAAGCGCGCACTTCTGATCAGCGCCGGTTTCGATGAGGAAGACCTGCGCCTGCTTATCCTGAGGACGCCGGATGGCGGCGGACACGTTGTCCTGGAGGTCGCCGGATCGCAGACGCCGATCCTCGACAACCGTTTCCGCATCCCGGTAACGCCAGCTCATTTGTCCCGCGATCAGGTGGCGGCGGTTGCCACTGGTGACGGTTACCGGCTGGTGCACTGATGCCGTTTGGTTTCAGCCCAGGGAAAGGGCGAAGGTCGCCTCCCGTTTCGTACCATCCGCATGTTCCACAATCAGCTTCAGCGTCCATTTCGGCGCTGACTGGAACACCTTGGCCGGCAGGACCATCAGGGACGTTTCGATCTTCGGTTCACTGATCACGGATTTGACCGAGTACCACTTTTCCGGTTTTTCGCCCGGGCCAAGCTGTAGGCGGGCCTGGGCAAGATTGTTGGCATCGGCGGACCCGGAAATGCGCAGGGCAAGCTGGTCCTTCACCTTCACGACCTTCACGCCGGAAATCCGGGCGGTGATGTAGTAGTCGGGATCGGCCGACAGGGCAGCCCTTGCGTCGAGAAGACCGTAACCGGTGAAGTTGTCGATCCCCGCAACATCAATGTCCTTTGCCGAATTCAGGATCATCTGCCGGACCTGCCCAGCGGTCAGGTCCGGATTGCGCGCCAGGATGAGCGACGCTGTTCCGGCGACGATGGGAGCGGCAAACGAAGTACCGCTGGCCCGGAAATAGGCCCGGTCTTCGCCCACGACCCCGGCGCCGGTCTCATAGGTCACATCGGGAATATGCGCCAGAAGGTCTGTGTTTCGCGCCCGCAGGCTCAGGACATCGACACCGGGAGCGGCAATGTCGACCGCTGGGCCCCAATTGGAAAACCCGGCGCGATTGTCGTTGCGGTCGGTCGCGGTGACGGTGACAACGCCTTGAAGTCCGGCAGGCGAATAGTCAGCGACCGATGCACCGAGATTTCCGGCAGCGGCAATGACAAGCACGCCATTGTCGTTGGCGTGTTCAATCGCCAGCCGTTCGACTTCCGTGAATTTCCGCCCGCCGAGACTGAGATTGATGACCTTGGCGCCGTTGTCGACGGCATAGGCGATCGCTTCGGCGATCATGGACGCGTGGCCGTTGCCAAAGGCGTCGAGCGCCTTGAGCGCCATGATCCGCGCCGCTGGATTGATGCCCATGATGCCGGTGCCGTTGTTGCTTCCGGCAGCTATCACACCGGCGACAAAGGTTCCGTGACCGTCTTGATCCCAAGGAGACTTGTCATCATCGATGAAGTTCCAGCCGATGAGATCGTCTACATAACCGTTTCCGTCGTCGTCGATACCGTTGGCCGGGATTTCACCCTGGTTCCGCCAGAACGAAGATTGCGGCAGGTCTGGATGGAACCAGTCGACGCCGCTGTCGATAACAGCGACGGTAACCGGCTCAAGGCCTTCGGGGTCAGCGAAGTCCAGCCCCGATCGCTTGATGGCCCACTGGTCGTCGAAGTCCTGCCCCCAGGCGCCCGACCCGGCGAAATAGGGATCGTCCTCTTCCTTGTTGCGGCAGGGATCTTCCTCGACATATCTGACGTGTTGATTGGTCGCGAGCTGCTTGGAGTATTCCTCGAATGCCCCGGCATATTGTTTGTAGACTGCGGCAAGCTTTTCTCCGATGCGGAACACCCGGCTGGGCCGGCCGCTGCGGCTCGACTTGTCGATCTTCTCAAGAATGGACCGGTCGATCTTGCCCTGATGGCCCTCGATCCGGTGGAATTCCATGAAGTCGCCGACGCTGTCGAATGTCTTGACAATCGGCGGCTTGGCTTCGGTCTCCGAGAGCTCCAGGTTGAGGGAAACGGAAACCAGTTCTGTTTCTGAAGAAGTGCCGTTGCTGCTTTCAGGTGTTGCGACCGCCTGCTCAACGGCGACATTGTTCAAGCTGAACCGCGCGTACTGGAGTTTGGTTTCCTGACCGCCGCCGTTTTGCTGGGCGATATCGAGGTCGTTGGGATCTTCATCGAATCCTTCAGGGTCAATTGATCCATTGGCGGCTGCGTTGGGCTCCCGGTAGGTGGAACCGCCAATAAACACGTCGCCATCGCCAAGCTCTTCAAGATCCGAGCCGTCGCCGTCTTGTTGCGGCTCGGACGCCGGGCCGATGGTGTTTCCAATGCTCCCGTTAGCCTGACCGGTCTGGATACGGCCCAAATTTGACCCGTCGAAGAAGCCGTCGGTCCCATCCGAACCGTTTGTGTTTCGGCCTGGCTCCGAAAGATCGGGCGCTGGCGGCAACCCTTCGAGAAGCCCCCCATTGGCATTTTGCTGTCCGGTGGTGGCGAGCGGGTCGCCGATGGGCACTGAAATTACGTCGGACAGGTCCGTTCCGTCCAGCCGGCTGAGCCCATTGTTCAGACCGAGCCTGACATCGGTTCCACCCGATCCTATAGCGTTTCCGTCAGGGGATTGATCCGGGAAATTAAGAACCACATTGTCGGCACTTTGCTGTCCGGTGGCGGCGAGCGGGTCGCCGATGGGCACTGGAATTGTATCGGACAGGTCCTTGTCGAACAGCCCGCTGAACAATCCGCCGAGCCCTCCGCCATTGTTGCCCTGGTTTGACGCGAGAACGATCTGTCCATCATCGCCGGTAAGGCCGGAAGGAACATCGTTCTGGTAATTGTCCTCCGATGTCATCGCCAGGTCAGCAATGATCAACTCGTCTTCCGTGACGCCCTCAATGCCGGACAGCAACGCGATTTCCTCGCCCGGAAGCGCCGGGGCTGCCTGGGTGAATTGAATGCTCGCCCCGGTCACGGCGGCGCCCGGGCCCGCGCTGCCGCCTGTAACGGTGACCGCGGCAGCGACGACGGACGCGGTTGCTTTTGCAAGACCAAGATCCGGAACCGGTTCCGGTTGCGGGTCCGGATCGCCCTCCGGCGGTCTTTCCACGGTCTTTTCACCATCGTTTGGCGGAGTTTCCGGTGTGGGGTCGCCAGTTGGTTGGTTTGGCGGTGTCTCGCCCGGCCCTTGCGCCGGATCGCCTCCGGCCACCACGACTGGCTCGCCAACAGGAGGAACAACGGGAAGGGGTTCGGGTTTCGGCCCGTCGCCTGGCGGAATTTCGCCGCCGGTTGTGGTTTCCTGCTTTTCCTCCTCCGTCACGACCACTGTGGTCTCGGCTGGCGGTGTCTCGGGCGTCGGTTCGTTGGGCGGCGTTTCGCCCGGTGTGGAGGTGGTTTCGGATGTGGGTTCGGCGGTCACGACAACTACAGGTCCGCCGCCTTCGGTCGTTTCACCGTCTTCGGCGATGTATACGCTGCCGTCAGGAAACGAGATGTAACCATCGTTTTCGGGTGGTTCTTCGCCGGGTGCATAGACGACGGTTCGCAGGGTCTCCATGCCTTCGCCGACGGTTGTCGTATACTCCGTTGCCACACAGACATGGGTTTCCTTCACGTGCGTTTCGAATGAAATCGGTGTCTTCAGCACGCTTACGAACTTCTTCAACGGTTCGTAACCCTTGATGATGCCGTCGATCAGCTCGGCATCTTCAGGGCGCAAGTCCTTGTTCTTGCCGCCGCTGCGGCGCGGAACGGTTTTGAGATGGTCAAAATTGTCGGCCTTTGCGAATTCGTCGAATTTTTCGCCGCACGGCTTGGCCAGTTTGAGAATCCGCTGGCGGATGAGCTCGATTTTTTTCAGGTGATTTGCCAGCTTTTTGGAAAGCTCGGTCATCTCCTTCCTGGCTTTTTCGATCTGCTCCTTCAGCTTCGCGATTTCGGCATCGTGTTTGGCGAGATCGGCTTCGGCCTTGGCCCTTCGTTCGGCCTGCCGGATGGTGTCCTGGGCAGCCTCGTATTTGAGGCGGTCCTTGTGGACCATCACGCGCGTAAACCGTCTCAGGCGATTGTAGGTCTTGGTAGCAGCATTGAGCTTCGCGGCGGAGACTTCAGGCGTTGCGTCTAGCCGCGCCTGAGCGTTTGCCTTGTTGATCTCATGTCCACCGATCTTGTCGGTGGCCGATTTGATCAAAGCTTTCAAGGAATAGTAGCGGCTGTTGAAATCGTGCGGGGTAATGCTCTCGCCGTCGCCAAAACCGGCATAGAGCTTTTCGATGTAAAGCGCCTCGAGCTCCTTCAAGATGATGTAGCATTCGCGCTCGATCTTGGTGAAGCTTTTGATTTTCTTGATTTCTGCCTGGATGGCCTTTTCTTCTTCGCTCAGTTCCGGCGTGGCATCCCCGCCGGCCTTTGCGTCTTGTTTCTTCCCCTCCTGCAGACCGCCAAGGAAGCCTTTTTTGCGGCAGATGTAGTTCATCTTGTTCATGTAATCGAGGAGCGCCTGGGCCTTGACGAAGGCTCCCTTGTTATTCAGGTTTTTGATCATATGCTTGAGCAAGCGGGCGCGTGCGGCGATGATGCCAAGGCCGCAGGCGAGATCCCCGGAATTGATGAGCAGCGACATCAGAGCACCCGAGTTGCCTCTTGCGTTGACGTCGCTGCTTTTGAGGGCCGCGGCGCCTTTTATCCCTTCTTGCAGGTAGGTGGAGGTGAGATCCTCGCTGACGGATACACCCAATTCCAGTTGCTTCCTGAACTTGCCGCTTTCGATGTCCTTCCTGAGCTGAGCTCCGACGTCAGGGTCTATCGCTTCAATTTTCTTGGCAAAATCGAGCGCTGCGGAATTCGCCGCATCAAGCGCTTCATCGCCACCATGTACTTTGGCAAGCTCCGTAAAAATACCAGCCTGCGGACCGGGGGTAACCGGAGGAATAGTTAACGCAAAGGAGAGAGTGACCACTAGCAAAGCCCGCACAAACTTACGGGCCGGTCTGCGACTCAGTGTTTTTGTAAAATAAAACACGTGATGTTCTCCCTGCAACTGCACCGTTCCATAAAAAGAACAGTAAAAAATATTTATCGAAACTGAGAAGCCGATCGGCTTTAATTTATCGAATTAGTTGGTTCTTTTTGCGCGCCGCTGAAGAGAGGCGATGCGAAAAAGACACAGTTCCGGGAATTGCTGATTGGACCTGCGAAAAACCTGCGTAACTTTCCCAATTTCTCTTGCCCCCTTAAAACAGATAGTTAATTTTCCCGTACGTTGCATTAACTTTTTAGAATTTCGCAAAAGCGGCAAATTGGGTGTTGGGGATGATGAAGCTCAAGACAATCGGAATAGCTCTTGCGTGCGCGGCCTTGGTATCGACCCAGGTTCACGCGGTCGTTGTTGACCTCACCCAGATCTCCGAAGGAGAGCCTGCGCCGGGGACGACGATTTCCTTGGAGACCACCGATGGAGCGCTGGTTGAACTTGAAGTCGAGATAGTCGAGCTTGAGGAAACCGTGATCGAAGAGGTCACGGAAACAACCGAACCTGCTGAAACACCTCAGGTGACGGAGCCTGCTGATACTGCTATCGCCAGCGGCGAGACGACCACGACTGGCGAGCCGGCGGCCTCAATCATTCCAGAAGACAAGCCCAAGAAGAAGCAAATTGTGACTGCGGTACCGGTCACAGAAGACGGAACCGCCAGCTTTGTGGTTGGTGAGGAACATGAAGGCAAACCGCTTGTTCTGGTCGTCCGCTCTGCCGATGGCAGGGTTCTGGAGCGCCGGAACATCATTGTATCGGGAACAAGCGTTACCCTGTCCGTCACATCTCTGGCCCTGTTCGGTGAAACCGCAACGTCTCCTGCGCCGGCTGCGTTTACCACTGGCATTGACCCCGTCAGGGTGGTCGACACGAGCGTATCCAACGGTGCAAGCGAACCGAACGAGCCGATGTACGGTTTCGACAAGAAACGTTTTGAGTTCAGTGTAGAAACTGAAATTGGCCGCATGTCGCGGGACACGTTCAATGCGCTCCGGCTTCAAATGGGTATTACTGGTATAGGTTCTGGAATCACGCCTGTTACGGACCGCTTTGCATCGATTGACCGGGACGCTGCTTTCTCATCCGTTAATGTTTCTGGGCGTATAAATCTCGGTACTTTGCCACAATACGAATACGGAGCAGTTTATGCGGTCGGTAGTGTTCGATATGGCCATTCATCTGACGAGTTTTCTGGCGAAAACATCTCCGCAAGTGGCTACAATCTCGGAATTCTCGGGCCTGAAGGGCCATCAGGCGCCTTCGGCGGGGGCGTGAACTTGGTCCATGGTGCCGGGAATACAGATCTAGACTTTCTCTCTTATAATGACAGCTACAATGAATTCATGATCCAGAGCGGATTGGAAGCTGAGCATGCGTGCTGGATCTTTTTCTGCACAGGACGGCTTCTCAAGTTCTATGGCTTCACTTCGGAAGATTTGACCTACAAAGGCCGTACGAACTCCAATACGTTGGACTTCCGTTATGATGCAGATGTGCAGACCCACAGGCTGGGTGTTCAGCTCGGGACGGATATCGGCTACCGGTTCAATGATAACTTTTCCGCATTTGTTTCCGGCGACACTCGCATCATTCAGAATTTTTCCAGTTCAAGCGCTGGTCTCTATGTGAGCGGTCAGGGGCGGGAAAGTGCGAGCGCGGATAGCAGTTTCACGGATGTCGGGGTTATCCTTGGGGCCGGTGCGCGGTTTGACAACGGGCGCTATTTCGCAACCGCTGGCGGCCGTTTTGAAACCTGGGATGTTGGTGTCGCCCGGATCACGGGCGAGCGGCCGCTTTACATCGATCAGGAAAGCCGGGAGAGCTACTCGGCCTATCTCAGGTTCGGCGTGCGCTGGGGCGCTGCACCGGAAGAGGACTTTGGTTTAGACATCCTTCGAAACTACTAGTCCTCTGAATCACTCATATTGACGGGTATAGTTTTGTGAGTTTGACGCGCGCGTCTTTGTTTGTGAATTGCCATTCGGCTTTGGTCTGCTTTTTGTTGCGTGCGTCGACCCAGGCGCTGACGTCGCGCGCCAATTCTTGCTGGCTCCCGATGCGTTCTTTCAGGCACTGACGCGACAGGACCGACAGTTCCGCTTCGGCCATGTTGAGCCACGATCCGTGTTTGGGCGTGTGGTTCCACTCGAACTTTTCGGCGATGCGTCTGGCCTTTTCCGGTTCGAACGTCGCATAAAGTGATGCCGGGCTGTGAGTGTTCAGATTGTCCTGAACCAGCACGATCTTTTCGGCACCGGGAAAATGGATGTCGGCGAGTTCAGCAAGAAAGTGTGCGTAATCCGACTTGCCGCGATGGTTCGTGACCTTGACGTGCCGCGCCCCTTCGAGGGGAGCAAAGGCCATGAACAGATTGGCCGTTCCTGCGCGCGTCCCCCGTGAAGAATTCGCAAGCATCTGAGAACATTCAGATCTTGCCCGCTTTCCAGTATTTGTTTTCGCAGGTTTTTGTCATGAAAGCGGTTGTTTCCTTGCAACTTTACATCAGCTTTTGTGCGTGATTCACTCTTGTTTGAGCGCATTCGGGAGAGGTGAATCGGCTATGAAACCAACCGAACCTGTTGAGACGGGACAGCGGGATCTGTTCAAGGCAAGGCTGGATCAGATCCTCGATATGGGGCATCCCAAAGCCGTTCTTGCGCGGGTGATTGACTGGGATCTTCTGGCAGCAAAATGCGGCCCGGCCTATTCCGACAAGCCCGGCCATCCTGCGCTGCCAACAAGGGTGATGGCGGGCCTTGCGATCCTCAAATACACCGACAATCTGTCTGATGAGGAACTGTGCGCCCGCTGGGTTGAGAACCCGTATTATCAATACTTCTGCGGCGAAGAGTTCTTCCGCCATGAGCTGCCCTTCGATCGCTCCTCAATGACGCGCTGGCGTCAGCGCATGGGCGAGGACAAGCTGCAGACGCTGCTTGAGGAAAGCCTGGCCGTGTCTGTCAAGCTGGGCGCAGCCAAGCCCCAGGACTTCACCCAGGCTGTGGTCGATACGACCGTTCAGGAAAAGAACATCGCCTTTCCAACCGACGCCAAGCTGATCCACCGGGCACGAGAGCGACTGGTCAAACAAGCGAAGGAAGAAGGCATCGACCTGCGCCAGAGTTATAAGCGCGTTGGCAAAGCCGCCTTGATTGCCCATCAGCGCTATGCCCATGCCAAACAGTTCAAGAGGGCGGGCAAAGCCTTACGAAAACTCAAGACATTCTTGCGCCGGACAGTTGCCGACATTCGCCGCAAGACCAAAGGCAATCCGGACCTGGAAGCAGCCTTCCTTCGACCTTTGTGGCTGGCCGAGCGGGTAAGCTCCCAGAGGCGGCGCGATCCGCTGCCGAAGATCTATTCACTCCATGCGCCGGAAGTGGAATGCATTGGAAAGGGCAAGGCGCACAAGCCGTATGAGTTCGGCGTCAAGGCCTCTGTTGCCACCACGGTGAAACGCTCCAAAGGCGGACAGTTTGTCATCCACGCAAAGGCCTTGCCGGGCAATCCCTATGATGGGCACACGCTGGCGAGCGTCATTCCGCAAATCGAAGCGCTAACCGGTGGAACCTTGAAACGCATTCTGGCAGATGCCGGCTATCGCGGCCACAACGCGCCTGACACTCATAAGTTCCGCGTCTTCACCGCCGGACAGAAACGCCGTGTCACACCGGCTATCAAGGCTCAGATGCGACGACGCTCAGCCGTTGAGCCGGTCATAGGCCATATGAAAAACGAACACAGGATGGGCCGCAATTACCTTGCCAACCGAACCGGCGATGCAGCAAACCCGATCCTGGCGGCTGTCGGATACAACTTCCGCCTCATCCTCAACTGGATAAGGCTTCTTTACATAGAAATTTGGTTAACCGTATTGACCGCGCTGAAACCTCAGGCGGAGCCCGTCGGCGCGCAAATCACGGTCGACTGCGCGCTTGTATTCATAATCGTGCCGGGCAATGCGCCCGGGCACCATGGAGACCGGCAAGCGCGCCGCGCTGACCAACTGCTTGGCCGCTTCATCCAGACAGACCAATGGACGCTTTGGGTCACGCGGGCGCTGGTAAATCGCCAACACGTTTTCCATGGCGGCGACAAAGGCAGCGTTCTGTTGAGGCGGGATTACCCAGTAGCGGCTCCGGTGAGGTTTAAGTTCGTTTTTTTAAGCGCACGCCCAACGGTGTTGAAGTGTGCAGCCTCGACAATGTTCATCTCGACCACCTTGTCGGCCAGTAGCCGGATGGTCCAGCGCGCATGACCTTCCGGCGGCTGCGAACAGGCCAGCGCGATCAGCTTCGCCTCCGCCTCACCGTCGAAAATGCGCCGGATGGCTGGATGGGTCCGCTGCTTGCGGGCAAACACCGCATCCAGCCCTTCCATCACGAAGGTCTCGCGCACGCGGGCGACCGTAGACGGCGAGGTCTCCAGGCTTTGGCAGATCGCCCGATCCGTCCAGCCTTCCCCGTGCGGTCCCTTGTCGGCTTTCAAAAGGATACGTGCCTTACAGTTGGTACGCGCGGCCAGTGTCCCCTTCCTGATCTTCGCCAAAAGCGCCTCACGCTCATCCACCGTCAATTCAACAACATATTTGATGTTTGCCAAAACCTGTCTCCTGGTGCACCCGTCGGAAAAAGGGAATCAGAACACAAAGCAAACCGCAACAAATCAATTTGATTGGTGCTATGGACTAGTGTGGTAGAATTGAAATACGCCTCATTTGTGCAGCGCGCGCCCTAGCGTAATTCAATTCCGAAAACCCTACTAGGAACATGGACTTGCTAGTCACCCTCATGAATCTGAAGTTCGTTCGGAACACGCTGAAGAACGAGACTAACTCCAGATTCGGGTGACTAGGGTCCTTGGTAAGTGATCGTTAAGCCCATCGCCTCGCTTTCGGCCTCATTCTGAGGTGCGCAGCGAGCGCAGCCTCGAAGCAGGGGAAGCATAGTCATGAGCTTCCAGCCCACCCTTCGAGACGCAAGCGTTGCTTGCTCCTCAGGATGAGGATGAGTGTGTGGTATGGATAGTCCTCCGGATGGCGGGCCGGTCCGGTCTCTAGCCGTATCCGGCGGATCATTCATCCGTCAACGGCGGGGGGTAACGCTCTGCCGCAGTCTTGGCATTTCCCAATCCAACAGACTGCCAATCTCGCACCTCTTTCGTCTATTGAGCCGTTAGAAACTTTAGGTCTCTATATTTATATATTTTAAGTTTGAAATAATGTCTTTTGATGGATTATTGTTCGGCGTTGGGGGCATCGGCGAACGCGTGGACGTTTCTGTTTCAATGCCGAATGCTAGGCAGACGCGTTGTTCCCATAGCCCAAGTCCAAGTTCTTTCAATCGGACAGCATTCTGTTTTTGATTACTGGTCCTCTTGCGGTAAGACCGCTGCCAAGCGAAGACCATCAGGGAGGAAAGACCAATCGTGCCGAATTCAGTCTCCGTGGAGGTCCAAAAAGGTGTCGCTGTGGTGGAGATCCAGAATCCGCCGGTGAATGCCTTGTCACATGGCGTGCGGCTGGGCTTGCTGGAGAGCATCCGCAAAATCGCGGCCGCCGATGATATCGCCGCTGCCGTGATTGTTGGCGCGGGCCGGACGTTCATTGCCGGGGCTGATATAAAGGAGTTCGGCAAACCGCCGAAAGAACCGTTTCTTCCCGATCTGATCAATGAAATTGAAGCATGCCCAAAGCCGGTGGTTTGTGCGCTGCATGGCAGCGCGTTGGGCGGCGGCTTGGAGGTCGCGCTCGGCTGCCACTACAGGATTGCAGCTCCGGCGGCGAAACTTGGCCTGCCGGAAGTAACGCTTGGGATTCTGCCAGGCGCGGGTGGCACACAGCGTCTGCCACGTTTGGTGCCGGTCGAAAAAGCACTCGCGATGATCACCGTCGGCAAGCCGATTGGCGCCGCTGAAGCGCTTGACCTTGGCCTTGTCGACCGTTTGAGCGAGGGTGCGGACATCCGTGCAGCCGGTATTGCCTATGCCCTGGCGCTTGTGGAGGCCGGCGCAGCTCCACGCCCGGTCAGTGCACTGCCGGTCAGAGATGCCGATGCCAGCGCATTCGAAGCTTCGCGGACCAAACTTGCCAGATCCGCGCGTGGCCAACTGGCGCCGCTAAAATGTGTCGATGCCGTGGAAGGCGCCGCAACACTGCCGTTTGCCGAAGGTCTGGCCAATGAACGGGCGATCTTCATGGAGTTGATGGCCTCGGACCAGCGCGCGGCACTGATCCATGCATTCTTTTCGGAGCGACAGGTTGCCAAGCTGCCAGAGATCGCAGACATAACGCCTCGTCCGGTTTCCGAAGTCGGCGTTGTCGGCGGCGGCACGATGGGCGCAGGCATAGCGGTAGCCTCCCTGCTTGCCGGCCTCTTCGTGGTTCTGGCCGAGCGTGATACGGAGGCAGCAGAACGGGCCGGGTCGGCTGTCGCAAAGCTGCTGGGCGGTTCCGTCAAACGCGGAAAACTGAGCCAGGATGGTTATGACAAGATCATGGCTGAGAGGTTTCGTACAACCACGGACTACGCGGATTTTTCCGGCGCTGATGTGGTCATCGAGGCGGTATTCGAGAGTATGGAGGTGAAGAAGGATGTCTTCACCAAACTCGACGCGGTCTGCAAGGAAGGGGCCATCCTTGCCTCCAACACCTCCTATCTCGACGTCAATGCAATTGCCGCAATGACCAAGCGTCCGTTCGATGTCATCGGGCTGCATTTCTTCTCGCCGGCCCATGTCATGCGGCTGCTGGAAGTGGTGGTCGCAGACGAAACAAGACCCGATGTGATCGCGACCGGGTTCGCGCTGGCCAAGAAGCTCGGCAAGACCGGCGTGCGATCCGGCGTGTGCGATGGCTTCATCGGCAACCGGGTCATGTCGCATTACCGCAAGGCCAATGAGTACACGGTGCTTGCCGGAGCGAGCCCGTTCGATGTCGACCGTGCGCTGACCAGATTCGGCCTGGCGATGGGTCCCTTCGCGGTCGGCGATCTCGCCGGTCTCGACATTGCCTGGGCAAGCCGCAAGCGCGTTGCGGCCACACGCGATCCGCGCGAGGTTTATGCCGAATTCGCGGACCGCCTGTGCGAGGCCGGTCATTTCGGCCGCAAGAGCGGCAAGGGCTTTTACATCTATTCAGATGGTGGCTCAGAACCAAATCCTGAAATCCTGGAGCTGATCGCGGCGGAAAGGGATGCCAAGGGGATTGCCGCGCGCACCATCAGCGACCAGGAGATCGTCGACCGGTTCATGGCCGCACAGGTAAATGAGGCCGCACGGGTGGTCGAAGAGGGCATCGCCCTGCGCCCGCTGGATGTCGATGTGACCATGCTCAACGGCTACGGGTTCCCGCGCTGGCGCGGCGGGCCGATGCACTATGCCGACACGGCCGGGCTCGACAAGATCTTCGCCGACATCAAACGCTTCGCTGAAGAAGACGCCTATTTCTGGCAACCTGCTCCCCTGCTTGAGCGGCTCGCCGCAGACGGCAAGACCTTTGCCACCCTGAATTCCTGAGGCCGACCCATGAAACAAGCTGTCATCGTCTCCACTGCGCGCACCGGGCTTGCCAAGTCCTACCGGGGCGCTTTCAACGAAACCCATGGTGCAACCATGGCCGGTCATGCCATCCGCCATGCTGTCGAGCGGTCAAAGGTTGATCCGGATCTGATCGAAGACGCCTTTGTCGGCTGCGGCTATCCGGAAGGCATCACCGGCATGAACATCGCCCGCCAGTCGGTGATCCGCGCCGGACTGCCGGTTTCGGTTGCTGCTGCAACGGTCAACCGGTTCTGCTCCTCCGGCCTGCAGGCGGTCGCCATGGCGGCCCATGCGATCACGCTTGAAGTGGCAACGGCGGCAATTGCCGGGGGAGTCGAGAGCATCAGCCAGATGCCGCCGACCCGCCCGCCGCAAAAGCGTGAACCGTGGATCGAGGAACACAAGCCGGAGACCTATCTCTCCATGATCCAGACGGCCGATGTTGTTGCCGAACGATACAATGTCAGCCGGGAGGCGCAGGATCAGCTCGCCTATGAGAGCCAGATGCGCACCGCGGCGGCGCAGGCTGCCGGAAAACTGGATGACGAGATCGTACCGATCACCGTGACGCAGGCCTTCAAGAACAAGGAAACCGGTGAGGTCACCCGCAAGGACGTGACCTTTTCCATGGACGATTGCAACCGGCCGAACACCACGCTGGATGGCCTGGCCGGATTGGCACCGGTTCAGGGCGAGGGTCATTTTGTCACCGCAGGCAACGCTTCGCAGCTGTCCGATGGCGCCGCCGCCCTGGTGCTGACCAGCGCTGAACACGCGGAAAGCCAAGGCCTCGAACCGCTCGGCGCGTTCAAGGGTTTTGTGACGGCAGGTTGCGAGCCGGACGAGATGGGCATTGGTCCGGTCTACGCCGTGCCGCGCCTTCTGAAGCGTCACGGCCTCACCGCCGGGGACATCGACCTTTGGGAACTCAACGAGGCGTTTGCCAGCCAGGCGCTCTATTGCCGCGAGCAGCTCGGCATCGATCCGGACATCTGCAATGTCAATGGCGGGTCGATCTCCATTGGCCATCCGTTCGGCATGACAGGCGCGCGCATGACCGGTCATCTGCTTCTTGAAGGCAGGCGCCGGGGCGCGAAACTGGGGGTCGTCACCATGTGCATCGGCGGCGGGCAGGGGGCAGCCGGGCTGTTCGAGATTTTCTGACCACCTGCAGCGCCTGCTTGTTGAATTTGCTGATGGTTCCCGTCATGGTGGCGTGTGCCGATGTAAATCGCCCGCAAGACTGGCGGGCGCCTTTTTGAGGGATGTTCCATGACAGATGCGCCGCCTCTGACCTTCACGCAATTCGAGCCGCTGGTCGGAAACGAATTCCGGGTCGTCTCGCTTGAAGAGCCCGTCTTCCTGTCGCTGGTCGAGGTGGAAAAACGGACCCATGGCGAACGCGAAGGCGGCGCGTTTTCGGTTCTCTGGAAAGGTCCGCTGGAGCCCTTGCTGCCGCAGCAGACCTACGCCATAGAGCACCCGGAGCTTGGTGTCCGCGAATACTTCATCGTACCGGTCGCGGAAAAGACCGACGGCTATCAGTACGAAGCCGTGTTTACCTGACCAGATTCGAGATCTTGAACGGCGCTATCCGGCGAATTCCGATTTGGCTGCAAGGTCCGGAAGCCACTCGAGCAGCCAGTAGACGCCCTTGTCCTCGCGCGTCTCGAAGCCGAGCCGATGATAAAGCGAAAGCGCAGGGTTTTCCTTTTCAACGTGGATGCCGACGCCTTTGCCGTGATCGGCCGCCTGATCCTGAAGGTCCTGCAATATCGCGCCGCCAATCCCCTTGCCGCGCGCCTCCGGCATCAAGGCGATATCGATGATCCGGTGTTCGGACGGCCAGGATTCCAGATAGAGGCGGCCAATGGGCACGCCGGACTGCTGGATTACCAGCCAGAGCGCGTCCGGATAGTGTTGCTGGTAGTGCTGGTGCTGGGCGTTGAACTGCATGTCGATGAAGGCGGACTTCTCCGCTTCGCTCCACGGCACGCGCGCCAGTTCGTCTTCCCGCGTAGACCGGTAAAGCCTTGCGAGAAACGCCATATCCAAAGGCGTCATGTCACGGTAGCCGATACCGTGACATGATGCGTGGTGTGTTTGGGGGAAGGCTGTCACCAAAGTGTTCTCATTCCCTCGTGGCGGTTTCATTCCGACAATTGCGGTGTGATGTCCTGCGTGACGGCCACGGCAGCAAGCTGCATGCCAATGGCAGTCCAGCCGGCCGTCCAAAAGTTCGCTGATGCCTGGGTGGTGTAGTTGAAGAACCCGCTCTTCGGATCGAAGGCAAACATCATCAGACTTTCATCCGCGTTCGGGTAAAGCGTCAGTTGCTCGGCCCCTTGCGCGAAGGCGATCACGGACGGTTCGGTCCAAAACTCAAGCAGATCGCCAAACTGGAAGGAACCGTAGATCCGGCTGCCGGGAGCGGACCCTGCCTGGGCGGCGAGATATAGGCCGTCATTTCCGCCGACCCCGACAGCGAAACTTTCCACAGTGTCCTCAAAGGCTGCGAACAGCATCCACTCGGTGAAATCCTTGCCGGATACCTCGGTCTGCGCGCGCATATAGATGTTCGTGCCGACCTTGCCGAAGATGTAGACCAGCGAATTGCCGCTGATGGCAACTACCAGCTGCTCGATTTCGCCGACGCTGCCGGAAAGATCCTGCCAGCCGAGCCAGCCTTCCGGCTTGGACGGATCGTCGCTCGTTTGAATGTTGATGTAAGGGATCCGACCGGAATTGACGCCGCCCAGAATGATCCGGCCGTCTGCATTGTTGGTCGCCGTCAGGGACGCAAGACTGCCGGGGATCTGGGTCCAGTCCGACCAGGGCTCCTTCGGCGGCACGGGGACAGTAACTTGCACTTCCACCGGTTTGTCCGTGCCCGGTGGCGTCACCGTTATGGTCTCGGTTGTGGTCGTGTAGGGGTTTTTATACTTCCACCAGATGGCATTGTCGGTCGTGGAGGCGGTTCCGAACACATTGTCGAGGCCGTTGAGCCCGGAAATCAGCACCAGATTGCCGAACGCGGCCACCGAAGGCGGCAGGCCGAGATCAACCGGGTTGTCGAACCTGTCGCCGGCATCGCTGGTGTTTTCGGCGATATAGATCGGGTGCTGCGTGCCGGTCTGCTGGGCTAGAACGGAAACATAGCCGTCCTGTGTGGTCGAGGCGGCAATTGGCCCCTTGTCGTAGGTATAGTTCGTCAGTTGCGTGAAATTCTTGGCAAAGGGCCCGTTGTCACTTTGCTGATCGACATAGACGAGATTGCCATTGGTGTTGATCGCGGCGGCGAACAAGCGGTAGTAGGACGCCGGTCCACTTTGTTCTTCCAGTGCGGCGCCGTTTGCGATGTCTTCTGCTGCCATTGTCTTTGTCCTTTGTCTGGACCTTGAATGGTGACCGGGCATTTCGTGAGGCGGCAATGCGCCCGAACGCCCGGTGTCGAAATCTAAAAACCGGATGTCCGCTAGCTCCGTGACGGGTAGAGCCCCACCAGCGCAATGATGAAATTCATCACCAGGAATGGCTGCACGTTCGTGTGAGCCTGGCCGCCGCCGGTTGTGGCGACGGCGGCAGAATTCAAATCGACCAGATTTGAAGTTGTGTCAGACTGGTAGAAATTATCTCTGCCTGATCGTGCGAGCGCTGTGGTGTTGGTTGGCACGTTGGTCCCCGCATTCGCGGTCGTTCCTCGAAGCGTGTGGCTGTGAGACGGGATCTGCGCTTCGACAAGCGTGACCGTATCCGTGCCGACCTTCTCGCCCAGCCGCCGGGACGTCAACCCGGGGCCACGGCCCGGATGCATGGGCGCACGGCCTTGCAAATTCGGCAGGGCGGTTGTGGTGCGTCCGTCACCGCCATAGGTGGTCCCGATAAG
Organism: Roseibium sp.; assembly: GCA_965230445.1. Classification (GTDB taxonomy): domain Bacteria; phylum Pseudomonadota; class Alphaproteobacteria; order Rhizobiales; family Stappiaceae; genus Roseibium. The sequence goes on from OZ246005.1 coordinate 321,684, forward strand.
GGAAAACAGGGCTGTGTTGTTGGAAATCGGCAGAAGCTGGCCATCACAGAAGGCCCAGCCGCGCGGTGCGAAGGTTCCGGCAAAGATCCGGATTTCGGCAACAAATGGTTCCGACATTGTGGCTCTCCTAGTGACGGCTTGGATAAATGCCGAAAAGGGCGATGATGAAGTTGATGCAAAGCGTCGGCATCAGATTGGTGTGCGCCTGGGTGCCTCCGGTGTTGGCAATCGATGTTGATGCCAGGCTGGTGTCTTGGCCGGCGGCCAAATAGGCGTTGATCCCAACGCCCTCGGCGAGCACCCTGCCCTGGGGGGCATCGGAATCCGCCAGTGCCGTGCTTGCATTGAAATCATGGCTGTGGCTTGCCAGTTGGTTTGTCGTGAGCGTCTCGTTTTCCGCTCCGCCCCGTGATCCGAGCCGGCGGTTAGACAGGCCGGGTCCGGTTCCCTGGTGCAGCGGAATGCGCCCGCGCATATCCGGAAGACCGAATGTGGTGCGTCCGTCACCGCCATAGATGGTGCCGAGCAGGGAAAAGAGGGCATCGTTTTGCGAGACTGCGAGCAGCTGCCCGTCGCAAAAGGCCCAGCCCCGTGGGGCAAAATTACCGGCGAACATGCGGATTTCGCCAACGAAAGGTTCTGACATGATGGATCCTCCGGGCCTTAGTTGCGGGACGGGAACAGGCCCTGGAGGGCGATGCAGAAAGAGATGGTGGTGTAGGGCTGCATGTTGTTGTGCGCCTGGCCGCCGCCCGCATTTGTGATCGTTCCGGATCGCAGAGCGGTTGCCGCAGCAGCCGTTGGTTCCCTGTAGGCGAGGTCAGTCGGCACCTCTGCCGCAAGGACCGTATTGGCCGGGCTTCTCTGGTCTCCGGCAGTGCTCGACGCCTTGGCGGCATGGGTGTGTGCGGCGATTTCCGCAGCGGTCAATGTGACGGTTTCAGCGCCGCCCTTCTGACCGAGCTGGTATCCGTCACCCTTGTGAACCGGAGTGCGGCTTCTCAGATCCGGCAGGGCGAAACTTGTTCGTCCGTCACCGCCATAGGTTGTTCCGAGCAGAGAATAAAGCGACTGGTTCTGATTGATCGGCAAGATCTGCCCGTCGCAAAACGCCCATCCCCTGGGCGCAAAATTAAAGCCGAGTGCACGTACCTCGGCCAGAAACGGCTCTGACATTGTTTCCTCCGGTAGAACAACGTGATGATTCTTTTGGCGAATGCAAAGATGTTCAAATACTACGCAAAGATAACTAGGAGCAATTATTATTGTTATTATCACAAACGTTAACTCAAGAAAATATCAACCTCAAGGAGAAAATTGGTGGCTCGATAAGAGTTTGAAAGTGTCCAGTAAAAGTCGCGAGAGCTAAGTAATAGTGTGATTATCATACTGTATAAATTTGTTTCTTTAAAAACAAAAGTGGAGATCGGGCGTGTTTATCAATATATTCCATGTCATTTGTGCGCAGGACAATAAATGTATGGGGAGTGAAAATCTGCAGTGACCGGAGGATCTGTTTTTATCCCGTGACAGTTCCGGGTTTGTGTGGGCCTGAGATTTTGAATCACATTGCCGCCTGAAAACATGTTGCGAGCAACGCAGGTGTAGCGAGAGGTAAAAAGTAATAAAATCAGATATATATGAACAAATGGCGTTGTGGGTGGATTTCGCGTGCGGGGCAATCTGGTTGGCTGGCGGCCCGATACTTTTTCAGATCATTAATTGAAGATGGTTGGGCGGAGATTTTTTTGGCTGAAATCGCGCCGAGTGTACCGGGTTTGACTGTGGCCTTTGAGTGACTCTACGGAATAAAATGTATAATGACAAAAAATACGAAGAGCATGGGTTGAGGTCATCGTAAAGTTTACATAATCATGAAATCGCGCTTTGATTGCATTTTGCGATCTTGGAATTTGAATTTCGTCTTGTTGGAGATCTGGCTGGCGAAATTCCGGAGGAATCGGAATGGGCACTAAGGCATTTTTTCCTAAGAGTAATTTCTTGTGTCCGGCAAAAGTATGGTGCCATACCCTGAGTACCGCCATTTCGGCGGCAATTTTTCTAACGGTATTATCAGTTGCATTTTTTGGATTTTCTAACCCTGCGAAGGCGCAGTGGAATAACTGTAGCGGAATAACCAGCAGTCTCGGTCAATCCATCATTCTAAATCTTGTGACGGAATCTTGTAGTGTAATCTCTAGTTCGGCCGCATTACCGTCAAGCGACTTCATTTTGTTCGACAACAAAGGTGGCGCCAGTGTTGAAATCTTCAATGAAGGTACCCAACCTCCAGGCGGCAGCTTTACCGCTCTAACCGTTATGCATGACGGCGGGACATTTGTAGCCAGCACACCAACCCAACTGAATTTATTTGATTCCCAAGCCGATATTGGTGCGATTACCTGTGCCAGTGGGTGTACTGTGTCCGGGAGTTACAGCTCCGCACCTATCTCGGGAGCTTTCAGCGTTACATATACACAAACTGGTGGTTCGGGGTCGGTTGGCGATACAGCGCCGCCGATGGTCAGTGTTGTCACTGCGGTTACGACGCCAACCAACGACTCCACACCGGACTTCGTGTTCTCGTCGGACGAGGCGGGAACGTTGGCGGTCGGCGGCAGCTGCGGTACGTCGTCCTCAACTTCTGTCGCATCCGGCAACAATACAATTACGCTGACGCAGACGGACAATTCCACTCCGCTGGCGGATGGCACCTTTACAAACTGTACGGTGACGGTGACGGACGGTGTAGGCAATCCCTCTTCTGCCCTTGCCATCCCAAGCTTCACCATTGACACCACTGCGCCGGTGATCTCCGCAGTGACGCCGGTCACGACACCGACTGGCGATTCGACGCCGGACTATGTGTTTACGACCAACGAGACCGGCACGCTTGCCGTTGGCGGCAGCTGCGGCACATCGACGTCGACGACCATCTCCTCAACGGGCAACCAGACGATCACGCTGACGCAGACGGACAATTCCACCGCGCTAACAGATGGCACCTACACGGACTGTACGGTGACGGTCACCGATGACGCGGGCAACGCGTCTCCCGCACTTGGCATCGCCAACTTCACGGTGGATACCACCGGCCCGGTTATCTCGACGGTCACGGCTGTGCCGACACCGGACAATGATTCGACGCCGAACTATACATTCACGACCAACGAGACCGGCACGCTTGCCGTTGGCGGCAGCTGCGGCACATCGACGTCGACGACCATCTCCTCAACGGGCAACCAGACGATCACACTGACGCAGACGGACAATTCCACTCCGCTGGCGGATGGCACCTTTACAAACTGTACGGTGACGGTGACGGACGGCATAGGCAATGCCTCTTCTGCCCTTGCCATCCCAAGCTTCACCATTGACACCACTGCGCCGGTGATCTCCGCAGTGACGCCGGTCACGACACCGACTGGCGATTCGACGCCGGACTATGTGTTTACGACCAACGAGACCGGCACGCTTGCCGTTGGCGGCAGCTGCGGCACATCGACGTCGACGACCATCTCCTCAACGGGCAACCAGACGATCACGCTGACGCAGACGGACAATTCCACCGCGCTAACAGATGGCACCTACACGGACTGTACGGTGACGGTCACCGATGACGCGGGCAACGCGTCTCCCGCACTTGGCATCGCCAACTTCACGGTGGATACCACCGGCCCGGTTATCTCGACGGTCACGGCTGTGCCGACACCGGACAATGATTCGACGCCGAACTATACATTCACGACCAACGAGACCGGCACGCTTGCCGTTGGCGGCAGCTGCGGCACATCGACGTCGACGACCATCTCCTCAACGGGCAACCAGACGATCACACTGACGCAGACGGACAATTCCACTCCGCTGGCGGATGGCACCTTTACAAACTGTACGGTGACGGTGACGGACGGCATAGGCAATGCCTCTTCTGCCCTTGCCATCCCAAGTTTCACCATTGACACCACTGCGCCGGTGATCTCCGCAGTGACGCCGGTCACGACACCGACTGGCGATTCGACGCCGGACTATGTGTTTACGACCAACGAGACCGGCACGCTTGCCGTTGGCGGCAGCTGCGGCACATCGACGTCGACGACCATCTCCTCAACGGGCAACCAGACGATCACGCTGACGCAGACGGACAATTCCACCGCACTAACAGATGGCACCTACACGGACTGTACGGTGACGGTCACCGATGGCGCGGGCAACGCGTCTCCCGCACTTGGCATCGCCAACTTCACGGTGGATACAGTCGCCCCCAATGCACCCAGCGGGATCGACCTTCAGGCGGCCTCCGATTCCGGTACGTCGGATACCGATGACATTACCAATGATACCACGCCGACATATTCGGTTACTTGGGACGCGGGCACGACGCTTTCCGCGAGCAGCAGCATTGATGGTTCCCTGACCCTGTCGGTCACAGCGGGGACGGGCGCGTCTCAGAGCGTGACGATCACGGGCGGATTGACGAGCAACGGCACACATACAATCACTTGGACAGCGACCGATGGTGCCAGCAATACGGCCAGCGACACGTCGTCGATAACCGTTGACACGATGGCGCCGAATGCGCCGACGGGTCTGGACCTGGTTGCGTCATCGGACACGGGGACATCAAACTCAGACAAGCTGACCAACGACACGACACCGGAGTTGACCGTCACGGCGGAAAGCGGATCGACGATCACCTTCACCGGAACAACCAACGGCGTTCTTGCACCGACGGCCACCGGCACCGGGTCTTCGCAAAACGTGACGATCACCACGGTGCTGAGCGAGGGCAGCCAGAACATCACCGCGACGGCGACAGACGTTGCGGGCAACACCAGTTCTGCGTCAACGGCACTTGGCATCCAGATCGACACAACCGCGCCGTCGGGCTTTACGGTTTCCATCGATCAGGATCCGATCACCGGTGCGAACAATACGGCAGTTTCCTTTACCTTCGGTTCGGCGGAAACGAGCACGTCCCATAGCTTCTCCTTCTCAAGCAGCGGCGGCGGCACACCGGTTGCCGGTGGCGGTTCCGTCACGTCTGCTTCCCAGCAGGTCACCGGCCTTGATCTGTCGGGTCTGGGGAGCGGAACGGGGACGCTTTCAGTGACGCTGACAGACGCAGCGGGCAACACCTCCAATCCTGCGGTCACCGACACCGCAGTGATCGACACCAGCACGCCGGTTTTCAGCGCGGCCTATTCGCCTACCACAATTGTCGGCGGCGGGACGTCCACCTTGACCTTCACAATCGACAATTCCGGCGGATCGGCGGCGGCAAGTTCGCTATCGTTCGCCGTCAGCCTGCCGACAGGCGTAACTGTCGCCTCCACGCCGAATACGTCCTCGACATGTACCACACCGGGAACAGTGTCTGCGGCAGGCGGAGGGACTGGGATGACCTATTCCGGCGGCGCAATCAATTCAGGCGCTACGTGTACAGTCTCGGTTGATGTGACAGCCTCCGCTGCGGGCAGCTATCCGACCACGTCGGGCGCCCTGACTTCGGACCTCGGCAATAGCGGCACCGCAGCGGCAACGCTGACGGTCACGCTTCCTGAGATTGAAGTGTCTTCGTCGGCGAGCGGTGCGCTAATCAACGGAGGTACGGACACGCAGACGTCTCCGGCCGCAGGTATTGCGACGACAGTGACTTACACTGTGACTAATACCGGGAGCTCGGCACTGACAATTGCAACTGCGACATCGCCTGGTGCCGCTACCAACGTAACGGTCAACAGCATCAGCGCCCCGGGCACCACGACCGTCACAGCTGGCGGTGGCACGACCACGTTCACAGTCCAATACACGCCGACCAGCACCGGAGCATTCTCTTTTAACTTGTCGTTCACCAATGATGATGCGGACGAGAATCCTTATAACTTCACAGTCAGTGGCAACGCGGCGGTCGGTGTACCTGCCGGCCTTGCTATAGTGTCCGGCGACGGCCAGACAGCTCAGCCCAATGCGGCCTTTGCCGCGCCATTGGTGGCTCTGGTCACAGATGCGGGCTCCAACCCGGTTCCCGGCACCTCGGTGACCTTTACTGCACCGGCCAGCGGCGCCTCGCTGACATTCGCCTCCACCGGCACAAACACCGAAACGGTGACAACCGACGGGGCCGGTCTTGCGACGTCCTCCACCATCACAGCCAATGCAACATCCTCTACGCTTGCCGGGACAACCCTGACGTCTTACAGCGTGGTCGCATCGGCCACGGGCGTGACATCCGTCAGCTTCAGTCTGACAAACGGCCGGGATTCGGCAGAAGACATCCGCAAGACCAAGGACGCCATTGCCGGGTTCGTCAGCAACCGCGCCAATTCAATCGTCGGCGAGCAGCCTGATATTGTTGATCGCCTGAAGGGGCAATTCGGTCAGCAGCAGGGTGCCAACGGCTTTGCCTTCAATGCCACGCCTGGCATTTTCGCAGTCGACTTCGCCTTCAGTGCCCGGGCCTTCGCCAACCGCCTCGGCGGCGGGAATGGAACGCAAGGGGGACAAGCGCTGACGCAGGGCGCCGGGGCGCGGTATGAGGTCTTCGACCACTTCCGGACGGATACGCTTCTCGGCTACAGCGAACAGACACTGCCGGGGGAAGCGGCGTCTGCGATTGCCGAAGCGTACCCGGCGCAACCAGGTGACAGCGCGAATGGTACAGAACCCAGGTCCGGCTTCGATTTCTGGCTGCAAGGCAGCTATGCCCGGTCCGAGAACAAGGGCGATGAGAGCGAGACCGGCATTTTCTTCGCGGGTGTTGACTACCGCCACAAGGACCGGTTCGTGGTCGGCCTGATGGGCCAGCTCGACATAACCGATCAGGAGAACGCCACGAACGGAACAGAATCGGACGGCATTGGCTGGATGGCCGGACCCTATGGCGTCGCCAGAGTGCACCAGAACCTTTTCCTGGACGCGCGCGCCTCCTATGGCTGGTCAGACAACAATATCAACGCACTTGGTGCCTTTACCGACGATTTCCAGACCGAGCGCTTCCTTGCGCAAGCGGGCGTGACCGGCGACTTCGAGCATGGTCCCTTCACGGCCAATCCCTTTGCCAAGCTGACCTACTACCGGGAAGAGCAGAAGGCATATACCGATTCCCTAGGCAATCGGATCGGCGCGCAGACCTTCGACCTTGGCCGCCTGGAATTCGGCCCGAGCGTGACCTACGCGATGCCGGGCTACTATCCGTTCGACCTCGATCTTACCTTCACCCTGTCTGGTCTGTATGACTTCGACCAGCTGGAAACGGAAGTGACCTCAAGCGGCGACCTCAGGTCCGCCGACCAACGCTTCCGCGCGCGCGCCGAAACCGGCGGCAAGGTGGTTCTGCCGGGCCGGGGAATCGCAATTCAGGGCAAGAGTTTTTATGACGGCATCGGGGCTAACAACTACAGTGCCTATGGCGGAAGCCTCGCGGTGACCATCCCGTTCTAGACAATAGGGCGCTTGCAAAAGGCGCCTGTACGTTGGACAAGTGCCCAGGATGAGTACTGGCCGGATTATGCTCCTTCGGCCGGGCTCGGGGTAACCTGGGAATGCAGAATTGAACGAACTCCGCGAAACTGAAATCCGCCGGCCGGACGACTGGCATCTGCACTTGCGCGATGGTGCCATGCTGGAGGGGATCGCCCGCTGGACAAGTGCCGATTTCGCCCGCGCGATTATCATGCCCAATCTGGTGCCGCCGGTGGTAACCACTGCAGACGCCGCCGCTTATCGGGAGCGGATTATGAACGCGGTCCCGGATGATCATGATTTCGAGCCGTTCATGACGCTCTACCTGACCGGGTCAACCGATCCGGATGATGTCGAGGCCGGCGCCAAGAGCGGATTGGTAAAAGCCATGAAGCTTTATCCCGCAGGCGCGACGACAAACTCCCAAAACGGCATCACCAACATCGAGGATGCATATCCGGTTCTGGAGCGGATGAGCGACATCGGCCTGCCGCTCCTCATCCATGGTGAAGTTACCGATCCGCTTGTCGATATCTTTGACCGGGAAGCCGAGTTCGTTGACCGTGTTCTGATCCCGTTAAGGGCACGTTTTCCGGATCTGCGCATGGTGATGGAACATGTCACCAGTAGCCAAGGTGTCGACTATGTCCGCTCTCAGGACAAGAACCTGGCGGCGACCCTGACCGTCCACCACCTGATCATCAACCGGAACGCCTATCTGGCCGGCGGGATCAAACCGCATTTCTATTGCCTGCCGGTGGCAAAACGGGAAGCGCATCGGCTAGCGCTGGTGCAAGCGGCGATCTCCGGCGATGCCCGGTTTTTCCTTGGAACAGATTCGGCGCCGCATTCTGTCGACGCCAAGGAAAATGCCTGCGGCTGCGCGGGGATCTTTACCGCTCCAAACACGCTTTCCTGCCTCGCGCATGTGTTCGAGAACAATGATGCGCTCGACAAGCTGGAAGGCTTCACTTCGCTGTTTGGCCCGGCTTACTACGGAGTTGCGCCGAACGAAGACCGCATCCGGCTGGTCAAGTCGGACCAGCCGGTTGTCTATCCCCGGAATGCCGTCACCGGCGCCGGTCCGGTGGTGATCTTCGATCCGGGCTTCCCGCTTTACTGGAAGCCCGTTCCCTCCATGATTTGAGCCACGATCAGGTGTGGAACCCGTCTAGACTGTGCCGCCCAGAGAACCTTCCAGTTCGGCCAGTTCCTGACCGCCTGCCATCATGTCCTGCAACTCCTCGGCATTGACGTCGCCGCGGGTGGCCGTACCCAGCGTCTTGCCGCGATTGAGAACCGTGAACCGGTCGCCGACTGCCATGGCGTGGCGCACATTGTGGGTGATGAACACCACTCCAATGCCGCGTTTGCGAACCTTGTCGATGGTCGCCAGCACATTGGATGTCTGCCGCACACCGAGCGCCGAAGTCGGCTCGTCCAGGATCAGGATCTTGGCACCGAAATAGACTGCCCTTGAGATTGCGACCGTTTGGCGTTCGCCGCCCGACAGCGTACCGACGGCCTGATCCGGCGAACGCAGGCGGATGCCCATGTTTGCCATTTCACTCATTGTGACTTCGTTTGCGGTGGCAAAATCGAAGAACTTGAACGGTCCGAAGCGCTTTTCCGGCTCACGGCCCATCCAGAAATTGCGTGTCACCGACATCAGCGGGATCATCGCAAGGTCCTGGTAGACAGTGGCGATTCCAACGTTCATGGCGTCGCGGGGGCTGGCGAAGTTCACTTCCTTTCCTTCAAACAGGATCTTGCCGCTGGTTGGCTTGTGAACCCCGGACATGGTTTTGATGAAAGTGGACTTGCCGGCGCCGTTGTCGCCAAGAAGGCAATGGCATTCGCCGGGATTAACCGACACGGAAACACCGTTCAGCGCGATAACCGGGCCGAAATGCTTTTGGATGTCGACGAGTTCTATCAGCGGAGCGGACATCTCAGCGTTCTCCTGTGATCATGCGGCGGATATAGGTATTGAGGATTACGGCAAGAAGCAGAATCACCCCGAGGAACACGCGGAAGAGGGAACTCTCAACCCCGGCAAAGAACAGCCCTTGCTGCACCACACCGAAGATGAGAGCGCCGAGCGCGGCGCCTATGACCGAACCGTAGCCGCCGGTTAGCAGGGCCCCGCCGATAACCACCGAGATAATCGCCTCAAACTCCTTCAGAACGCCGCGGTCGGCGGCGGCCGAGCCGAACTCCATGACCTGGCAGGTCGCGAAAACGGTCGCACAGAACGCAGTGAACATGAACATCAGGATCTTCACCCGGGCGACCGGGACACCGACATAGCGGGCTGCCTGCGGATAGCCGCCAGAGGCAAAAATCCAGTTGCCGAACTTGGTCCGGGTCAGAAGGATATGGGCGAAAGCGATCAGAACGATGGCCCAGATCATCAGCATCGGAATGCCTTCGACCACCGGAAGTCCGGCTTTCGGCCCGGCGACGAATTTTCCGACAAGTCCGAGATCCGCCAGCCATACGAAAAAGCCGCCAAACACCTTGCCGCCAAACAGCCACGCGACCGGATCGCCCTCGGCTGCATCACGGACACCGCCGATGATCGTTTTGCGGGTCGTTGAAATCGAAACGAAGATTGTCAGGCCGCGCAGAATGTAGAGGAAGGCCAAGGTTACGATAAACGATGGCAGGCCGGTCTTGATGACCAGAAATCCGTTAAGGGCACCGATCGAAACCGCGATCGCAAAAGTCGCAAGGATCGCGATCCAGGCAGGGAAACCCCATTGGACGGTGAAAAGTGCGATCAGGATGCCGGCAAAGCCGATCATGGAGCCGACCGAAAGGTCAAACTCACCGGCGACCATCAACAGGCAGGCGCCAACTGCAATGATCGCGAACTGCGCGGAAACCGTTCCCCAGTTGATGACGCCTTCTGCGGCGAACATGCCTGTGTCGCCCGCGACTGCAAAGAAAAAGATGAAAACCAGTATCGCGCCGAATATCCCGCCCAGCTCAGGCCGTATCATGGCCTTGCGCAAAGACGACATCTCCCGGACGCGTTCGTCCTTGTTGGGTTCGGTCGTTGTTGTGCCGTCATTTTCGGCCATGAGTTTTCTCCTCCAAGCACTTGAAAATCTGGTGTTGATCCTCAAGCCACTCTTGCCGTGTAATATTCGATTTTTAGTGAGTTGATTTTAGCATCTTATCGAACGGAGAGGCGGAAGTCCGCCTCTCCTCGCTGGATCGCCGTCATGCGCGGCGGTTGATGCTCAGCGGTATTCGCCTGCGTACTTCTCCACAAGGGCGATGTTCGCCTTGGTGATGAAGCCCGGGCCCGAGTTGATCGAGTTGCCCGGAACAACGCCGTAACGGCTCAGGTTCGTCAGGATCACGACCGGCAGGTAGCCCTGCAGGTACGGCTGCTGATCGATTGCAAAGTTAATGACGTCGCCCTTGATTGCTTCAGCGATTTCACCGGACAGGTCGAAGGAGCCGAAGTGGATCGCGCCGGACTTGCCCATATCGTCAAGTGCAGCAAGGGTCGGATGCGCAGAGGTCGGGCCAAGCGTCAGGATGCCATTGGTCTCCGGGTTGCTTTGCAGGTACGCCATAACCTTGGATTTGATTTCAGCCGGATCCTGACCGCTGTCAATCATCTGACCGCCGAGCTCCACACCAAGAGCATCCGCATATCCCTGGCAGCGTTCAACAGATGCCGGGTTGGTGATGTAGTGGTTCACACACAGGAAGCTGGTGACACCCGCGGCTTTTGCTTTCTCGCCTGCGCCCTTGCCGGCATCATATTCAGGCTGACCGACATGCATCAGCGCGCCAAGTTCCTTGGACTGGGCCTCGGTACCGGAGTTGATGGTGATCACCGGGATGCCCTTGGCAACAGCGTTGGACAGCGGGCCGGACAGAACGTCGAAATCGGCGATCGTAGCGATGATCCCTTGCGGGTTGGATGCAGATGCCTGCTCAATGATCCGCGCCATGTCGGCAAGGTCGCCGGTTGGCGGATTGCGGTATTCCACTTCAACACCCATTTGATCGCCGGCAACGACGATGGCGTTTTTGATTGTGTTCCACCAGCTGTCGCTGTCCGGAGCATGGCTTACCAGAACAAAACGCTCGCCTTCCGCGAGTGTAGGGGCCGAAAAGCCGGCGACCGCAACGGCTGCGACCGCAATCGTACTCAAAAACTTCTTCATGATAACCTCCCAGATCATGCGTGGCTGCAGGACAATTCCCCAGCCGAATCCCATGGCTCAACAGTAACAGAGGGGTGGTGTGAGCCATCAATGGAATTTATATTCCATTTTTCTCCTTATGCAACAGTAATTTTCCAAAAAGTGGATGGGAGCATTGCTTACACACGATATTCGGTCGTTGGCTTACCTAAGGCAATCGTCACAGCGAGACCATATGCAAGCGCTTCCTGCCCCGGCCGATTTCCGACTAAGCAGTCTGAATTTCCGAGTGAAATCTGCACCTGGTACCAGATTGGCGTTTTTACCCGGTAAAGTGCACTCTGCGGACTGAACAGTGTTTCGATCAATTTCGGATTCACGCCACGGCATCTTGGTAAATCTTTCGAGGCGCAAGCCGGATTGGACGGATGCGTTAGCCTGTCGCAAGTTCGCTTTCGAGCTTGACACATTCCGGGGAAAGTGTTTTTGGAATTTTTATTCTAAAACGGCGCTGATGGAGAAGTCGGCGTTTAACGTGGTCGCGGGGAGGAAACTATGACAGTCAACATTGCGCTCCTGGGTGCCGGACGCATCGGCAAGGTGCACGCCAAGGCCGTCAGCGCCGTCAAGGACGTTCGGCTGACCGCAGTTGCGGATGCCTTCGAAGAAGCCGCGACCGAACTCGCCGGGCAATATGATGCAGCCGTTATGACGATATCGGAGATTGAGGCTTCGGAGGAGATTGACGCAGTCATCATCTGCACGCCCACCGATACCCACGCAGATTTGATCGAAGCCTTCTCGCGGGCTGGCAAGGCGATTTTCTGCGAAAAACCCATCGACCTATCTGTTGAACGCGTGAAATCGTGCCTCCGGACCGTTCAGGAGTGCAGCGCGACCTTGATGCTGGGTTTCAACCGCCGCTTCGATCCGCACTTTCGCGCTGTCAGGTCGGCGATAGATGAGGGACGCATCGGCGCTGTCGAAATGGTGCAAATCGTGTCTCGCGATCCGGGAGCGCCGCCGCCGTCCTATGTCAAGGTTTCGGGCGGTATCTTCCGCGACATGACCATCCATGATTTCGATATGGCGCGGTTTCTTCTTGGCGAGGAAGTCACCACTGTCTATGCGACGGCATCGGTCCTTGTGGATCCGGAAATCGGCAAGCTGGGCGACTATGACAGCGCCAGCGTCGTCCTGACGACGGCTTCCGGAACACAGTGCACGATCTCCAATTCGCGCCGCGCGTCCTATGGGTATGATCAGCGGATCGAAGTCCATGGGTCCAAAGGCGCGGTAACTGCGGAAAACCAGCGCCCGGTCTCGATCGAAGTCGCGACAGTTGATGGATATCTGAGGCCACCGCTGCACGATTTCTTCATGACCCGCTACACCGAGGCCTATGCGGCAGAAATAGAAGCATTCGTCACGGCAATCGGGAACGGAACCGCACCGGCACCGAGCGGAGAAGACGGCTTGAAGGCCCTCATTCTGGCCGAGGCAGCCCTGAAGTCCGTCGCTGAACGTCGCGCTGTCGGCATTGATGAAATCTGAAAGACCCGGTTCCCAAACCGCCTGACACAATGGAATAGGACATGGACAGCATCGGCATCGGACTGATCGGCACCGGCTTCATGGGAAAGTGCCACGCGCTCGCCTATGGTGCGGTCAATGCGGTCTTCGGCGATGTGCCGAAGGTGCGGCTGGAAACCCTGTGCGATATCCCGGCTGAAAAGTCCGCCAGGTTTGCCACACAATTCGGATTCGAGCGGCCGACCGGTACCTGGCAGGATGTGGTGTCGGATCCAAAGGTCGATATCGTCTGCATCACTGCGCCAAACAAGGCACACAAGGATATGGCCTTGGCGGCGCTCGCCGCGGGCAAGCATGTGCATCTTGAAAAGCCGATCGCTCTGACGCTGGAGGACGCACGTGAGATTCTAGCGGCCAGCACGGCGGCAGGGGTGAAAACAATTGTCGGATACAATTACCTCCACAACCCGGCCATAAGCCACGCCCGCAAAATGATCGCTGATGGCGCGATCGGGCGCATTGTTCATTTCCGCGGTATGGTGGACGAGGACTATCAGGCCGACCCGGAGACAGCCTGGACCTGGCGCGCGATCAAGGCGGAGGCGGGTCTTGGCACACTCGGTGATCTAGGCTGCCACTTGATTTCCCTGGCGGTGGGCATGGCCGGGCCTATCAGAAGCCTGATTGCCGAAACAAAAACAGTGCATTCAACGCGTCCTGTCGCAGACGGTACAGGCGAGCGCCGCCCGGTGGAGAATGAAGACATCGCTTCGGCGCTGCTGACTTTTGAAAGCGGCGTTCACGGCATCGTTTCGACATCCCGAAGCGCCTGGGGGCGAAAAAGCTATATTGCCTTTGAGGTGCATGGCACGGAAGGCATGATCACCTTCGATCAGGAGCGGATGAACGAATTGCGGCTCTATCAGAACCGCGGCCCGGCATCCGAGCAGGGCTTCAAGACGATTCTGACCGGACCGTCCCACCCTCCCTACCGGGAATTCGTTCCGGCAGCGGGACATCAGCTCGGCTTCAATGATCTCAAGGTCATTGAGGCGCGGGAAATGCTCAAGGCAATTGCCGACGACCGCCCGGCGAAACCATCACTCGATGATGCGCTGCATTTCGAGGCGGTCATCCATGCTATAGCGGAAAGCGGCGAGACAGGCGGACGGGTCAACCTCTGACCATTGGTCCAACTTGACCCGTCTCCAAACATCGCAATGATAAGCGGACCGGTTTTGCGGTGATGCGCCGGAAACAGGACGCGGTTCAAACGATGGTCAAGCTGGTGCGGAAAAGCATTCGGATCACGCCGGGAACGATGATCTTCCTCGTAACGGTCATGCTCTTGGGCGCGGCTTTGCTGTCGGCACCTGCCCTGGAACGGTTCTTTCAGTCGCAGGCAGGCGAGCAGAGCAAGGACAACTTGCGCCTGACGGTCGAGGGATTGAGTGGCGCGCTGCACCGCTATGAACCGCTTCCGGGATTGATTGCCGAACGCCCGGAGTTGCGCCAGTTGCTAAAGACGCCGGGTGACACTGCGCTGATTGCCGAAGTGAACGAGGATCTTCGCCTGTCGGCGCACCGGCTCAAGGCTTCGGATATTTATCTGATGGACCGGACCGGTTTGACGCTGGCGGCCAGCAGCTACCTCAAGGAACGCTCGTTTGTCGGACGAAGTTTCTCCTATCGCCCCTATTTCACCCAGGCGCTGGAGGGAGGCCTCGGGCAGTTCTTTGCGCTTGGCACAACTTCCGGCGAACGCGGGTATTTCTTTGCCGCGCCGGTGGAAGACGGGAATGTCATCACAGGCGTGGTCGCAATCAAGTTTACGGTCGACACATTCGAGGAGGCTTGGCGCAATTCCGACCACCTGATCCTGGTCAGTGATCTCAAAGGCGTCGTCTTCATGTCCAATCGAAGTGATTGGCATTTTCGGACGCTGTCGCCGCTTTCAGAAGCCGATCTGACCGAGATCCGGGCTTATCGTCAGTACCCGATCGATCAACTTCTCCCTTTGAAAAACGAGATGGCTGAACTCGGCACCGAAATGAGCCTGATGTCGATTGAGGAGAATGGGAAGAGCGAAGCTTACGTCGCCAGTTCATCCTATCTCGCCGACGCCGGCTGGACGGTGACGATCCTTTCCCCGACGGCTCCGGCGAGAACACAGGCGCTGGTGACCCTCTCGGCCATCGTCCTCTCCATTCTTCTGACCGCTGCCATTGGGGCGTTCTTTCTGCAGCGGCGGGCACGGCTTCTGGAACGGATCGAAAGCCAGCGGGCGGCCCAGGAACTTCTGGAAACCCGCGTCGAAGAGCGCACCGCGGATTTGAACAGGACGAACAAGCAACTTATTGCCGAGGTCAAGGACAGGCGAGCGGCAGAACTGCGCTTGCGCCAGACGCAGGCCGAATTGGTGCAGGCCGGTAAACTGGCAGCGCTTGGGCAAATGTCGACAGCGCTTAGCCACGAGTTCAATCAGCCGCTGGCAGCGGTAAAATCTTACGCAGACAATGCGGTTACCTATCTCGACCGGGGCATGAACGGGGAAACACGCGAAAACATCGGCCGGATCTCGGAAATGGCGGATCGAATGGCGTCGATTTCCAAGCATCTGCGCAACTTTGCCCGCCGGCCGATGGAAAAGGTCCGGCCGGTGCCGCTGCTGCCGGTCGTCAGCGATGCCATTGCGCTTCTGCAGGGACGGTTCAAGACGGCGGATGTTGAACTGGCGTTCGATCCGGGTGGTCAGGATATCTGGGTTATCGGCGGTCATGTCCGCCTGCAGCAGGTTGTCGTGAACCTGCTCAGCAATGCGCTTGATGCCGTCAAGGGCGTTGGAACGCCGCGCGTCGAAGTCAGTGTCGCAACGGACGGTGACACTGTTTCCCTGATTGTGCGCGACCACGGTCAAGGTCTTCAAAAAGACGCCGCCGCCAAGATCTTTGATCCGTTTTTCACCACAAAGCAACCGGGTGAGGGCCTCGGATTGGGCCTGTCGATTTCCTACAATATCATCAAGGATTTTCAGGGAACGCTTGCTGCCCGAAACCATCCGGATGGCGGCGCGGAGTTTGTTGTGTCGCTAAAACGCGCCATTGGCGGCGAACAAGCGGAATTGCCGCCAGATAGGGCCGCTGAATGAGTGAAGGGGTTATCCTGTTCGTCGATGACGAGGAGCATCTGCGCATTGCCGCCAAGCAGAGCCTCGAGCTCGCAGGTCTGGACATCGAATGCCACAACGCTGCCCGGGAAGCCGTCCAAAGACTGAGCCGGGATTTTGCCGGCATTCTGGTTACCGATATCCGTTTGCCAGGAATGGACGGCCTGGAGTTGATGCGCCGTGCGCTGGAGATTGATCCGGAGCTGCCGGTGATCCTGGTGACCGGGCATGGCGATGTGGAACTCGCTGTCAAATCCATGCGCGATGGCGCTTATGACTTCCTTGAAAAACCCTACCCGCCGGCCCGCCTGGTGGACACGGTCCGGAGAGCCTTGGACAAGCGCCGCCTGACGCTGGAGAACCGCACACTACGCCTGCAGGTAGGGGCCAGCGAGGAAATCGAGGCCCGGCTGCATGGGCGCAGCCCGGTTATGCAGCGCTTGCGGGATCAAATCGGCGCGGTCGCGGCGGCGGATGTGGATGTCTTGATTGTTGGTGAGACAGGTGTTGGCAAGGAGGTCGCGGCACGAGCCCTCCATCAGGCATCCAGCCGCGAAAAAATGCCGTTCATCCATATCAACTGCGGAGCTTTGCCTGCGACCCTCATCGAGAGCGAACTATTCGGCCACGAGGCCGGTGCCTATCCGGGCGCCATGCGAACGCGGATCGGCCGGTTCGAAGCCGCGCGCGGCGGGACCGTCCTGCTTGACGAGATCGATTCCCTGTCTCTCGCCATGCAGGCCAAGCTGCTGCATGCTTTTCAGAACCGTGTCATCACCCGTCTTGGCTCCAACGAGCCGATTGAACTGGACATCCGGTTTGTCGCGGCGACCAAGAAGGATCTGGAAAGCGAGGCAACAGCGGGCAGTTTCCGGGCCGATCTTCTCTATCGGCTGAACGTCGTCACGCTGAACATCCCGCCTCTGTCGGCAAGGCGCGAGGATGTACCGAACCTGTTCGCGCAATTGGTCAGCGAAGCATCTGCCCGCTACAAACGCGAAACGCCCGAAATTCCGGCAACGACTCTGACGGCGGTCGCCGCGCAGGAGTGGCCAGGCAATGTCCGGGAGTTACGCAACGCGGCGGACCGTTTTGCCCTTGGGCTCGATTTCGCGGCCCACGAAAGCCCGAATGACACGCCCGGCACAGTTGTCGATGGATTGACGGAGCAGATGGCGGCGCATGAGAAATCGCTTATCGCGGGCACGCTGGCTGCAAACGGGGGACGGCTCAGGGAAACCTATGAGACGCTGAAAATCTCGCGCAAGGCGCTTTACGAAAAGATGCAGAAATACGGCCTGACCAAGGAAGCCTTTGCCGGAAACGAATAAAAGAAACGCCTCTGGAAATCCGCGTCCTTGGTTTTTGCGGGCGGTGCAGGGTTCGCCGAAGAGGTTCCGTTCCAAAGCGTTTGTCCGATTGAAGCCCGCAGCGCGCCGGATGTGTCGATTCCCGCCCATGGATGAAACGCGGTTGTAACCGATTGGGCGCAATCGGCTGCGTCCCATACGTTTTTTGCAAGTAAATTTCCCAAGTACCTATTGCCTTTCATTCGCGCTAGCCTTGTTTTCGCAGCGTCACGCTTTGGGAGGAGCGCGAGGTGCGGCCAATGGTCGGCCCGAGCTGCAGTGCAGGGTCCTCAAGAGCAGACCCGTTCCCGTGGGGAACACACAATACTGGAGGAACATATGAAATTTGCTGCTTTCACCGGAACGATGGTCGCTGTTGCCTTGGGCGCCACCATGGTTACCGCTCAAGCTGAAGACCGCGCCGGTTGGCCGGAAAGCTTCACCGTAGGCACCGCATCTCAGGGCGGCACCTACTTCGCCTATGGTTCCGGCTGGGCCAACCTTGTAGCTGAAGAGCTCGGTCTCTCCGGCGGTGGGGAAGTCACCGGCGGTCCGATGCAGAACATGGCGCTGGTGCACACCGGCGATGCCCAGTTCGGCATGACAACCATGGGTCCGGCAGCTGAATCCCTGGCCGGTACCAACCCGATCGCACCCGGCCTTCAGATGACCGGCGCATGCGCCATGTTCCCGATGTATCAGACGCCGTTCTCCATCACGGCCCTGTCGTCTTCGGGTATCGGTACGATCGCCGACATTCCGGCCGGTGCAAAAATCGGCTTTGGCCCGGCAGGTTCCACGTCCGACACTTACTTCCCGCGGATGATGGAAGCGCTCGGCGTTGACTTTGAACGCCGCAACGGCGGCTGGTCCGACCTTGGTGGCCAGCTTCAGGACGGTCTGCTCGACGTGATCGCGTTTGCTGCAGGGGTACCGGTTCCGGCTGTGAGCCAGCTCGAAGTACAGACCGAAATCAACATCATCGAGTTCACTGAAGATGAACAGGCGAAGATCATGGAAGCCTTCCCGGTGTCCAACTTTGCGATCGGTGCCGATACCTACTCGACTCTGACCGGTGATGCGCGCTCCGTTTCCATGTGGAACTTCGCGATTGCAAACTGCGATCTGCCCAAGTCCTTCGTGAAGGCTGCTGTGAACGTTGTCATGGGCGACAATGACCGCATGGTCGGCATCCACAAGGCTGCCCGCTCCACGCTGCCGGAGAACTGGGACAAGAATGGCGTCTTGAAGTGGCACCCGGGTGCTGCCGAATGGTTCATCGAGAACGCTGGCGCGGATATCCCTGCCGACATGATCTACGGCAACTAATCCACCTTTAGAGAGAAAACAGGAAGGCCGCGCATCGGTGCGGCCTTTCGGCTATAGTACGTAAATAACGCAGAATACGGCTAGGGAGGCCGGGAGGGCAAAATGGCGAATACGACCGCGGCTGCGGCTGACGACGATCATCTCATTGCGCAAGGAATAGATGAAGAGCCCGTGGAGCTCAATCGAAGGCTGTTTGAGGGCAAGTCCCTTTGGCTGATCACAGGCTTTGCAGCTCTCTATGCCGCTTTCCACATGGCGGCGCTGAACGGTCTTTCGATTGCGTCCTGGACCGGTGTTCAAATTCCGTTCCTGCCAGCCTTCCCCATGGAAACCTGGAATTTCCGCATCGTGCACATTGCCGGCGCACTCGCGCTCGGTTTTCTGCTATTTGCCAGCCGGATCGACTTTCCGGACAAGGAAAAGGAAACGCCGCTTCTTGGATATGCGGCCTATGCCTTGATGCTTCCGGCCTTGTTTGCGCTCGGAATGGCGTTGTCTTTTGCCGTTGAGATCAATAACGGCCTCGCCTGGAATGGTATCGACGCGCGGATCAAGTTCAACGAAACATATCTCTTCGGCCTGCCGCTTATCATTGCGACCGTGGGCGGAATCGCCCTTTCTTGGTTCCACAGGCGTAACCGTGCCGGATTTTCAGCGCCAGACGTGGTCCTTGCGATCTGCGGTGCCGCTGTTGCCGCCTATCTGATCACGATCTACGGAACCTTGATGCGCAACTCCACCGGTACGCCGTTTGCGCCGATCGGGATTTCCATCGCGGCTGTTGCCGGGACGGCTTTGATCATGGAACTGACCAGACGCGTTGCCGGTATGGCGCTCATCGTGATTGCGGCAATCTTCCTTTGCTATGTGTTCATCGGCCAGTATCTGCCGGGCTTCCTGAATTCGCCCGCGATCACTTGGGAGCGCTTCTTCAGCCAAGTCTATACCGACGCCGGCATTCTGGGGCCGACAACTGCGGTTTCGTCCACTTACATCATTTTGTTCATCATCTTCGCGGCGTTCCTGCAGGCGTCCAAAGTGGGCGACTACTTCGTGAACTTTGCGTTTGCGACCGCTGGCCGCGCACGCGGCGGCCCGGCCAAGGTGGCGATCTTTGCCTCCGGCCTGATGGGCATGATCAACGGAACATCTGCCGGTAACGTGGTTTCGACCGGGTCGCTGACGATCCCGTTGATGAAGAAGGTCGGCTATCACCGCAAGACGGCAGGTGCCGTTGAAGCTGCTGCGTCGACCGGTGGTCAGATCATGCCGCCGATCATGGGCGCGGGCGCGTTCATCATGGCTGAGATCACCGGCATTCCCTATACGGAGATCACGCTTGCCGCATTGATCCCGGCGGTCCTCTATTTCGTTTCGGTCTACTTCATGGTCGATTTTGAAGCCGCCAAGCTCGGCATGCGCGGCATGCGCCAGGAAGAGTTGCCGAGTTTCGCAAAGCTGGTAAGGCAGGTTTACCTGTTCATTCCGATCATCATCCTGATCTATGCGCTGTTCATGGGCTACTCGGTGATCCGCGCCGGTGCGCTGGCAACGATTTCCGCTGCCGTGGTGTCCTGGCTGACCCCGAACCGCATGGGTTTCAGATCGATCTTCCGGGCGTTTGAGATAGCCGGGATCATGTCGGTGCAGATCATCGCCGTATGTGCCTGTGCCGGCATTATCGTCGGCGTGATCTCGCTTACCGGGGTCGGTGCGCGGTTCTCCGCAGTGCTGCTCGGCCTTGCCGATGCCAGCCAGCTGATCGCGTTGTTCTTCGCCATGTGTATCTCGATCCTGCTCGGGATGGGCATGCCGACAACAGCGGCTTACGCGGTCGCGGCGTCTGTGGTTGCGCCTGGTCTTGTGCAACTCGGCATTCCCTTGCTGACGGCGCATTTCTTCGTGTTCTATTTCGCGGTTCTGTCTGCGATCACGCCGCCAGTGGCCCTGGCCAGTTACGCAGCTGCGGGGATCTCGGGGGCCAATCCGATGGAGACATCGGTCGCCTCCTTCAAGATCGGGATTGCGGCGTTCATCGTGCCGTTCATGTTCTTCTATAACTCGGCGCTGTTGATGGACGGCACCTGGATGGAGATCCTCAGGGCTGGGGTGACCGCAATTGTCGGCGTGTTCCTGCTGAGTGCCGCGGTGCAGGGATGGTTCATGGGCGCAATTGCCGCGTGGTTCCTCCGGCTCGGATTGAGTCTAGCCGCCTTGATGATGATCGAGGGCGGCCTGATCAGCGATCTGGTCGGGATCGGGCTTGTGGTGCTGGTGTTTGTGGTGCAGCGGGTATTCAACCCGAAAGCCAATGCCAGCATTCCGGTCAGGGGAGCAGACTAACCTTGTACTAGCAGGCAGAAGTAAAGACGTATCTGTTTGTGAATTGCCGGAACCGGACGCGATTTCGCGTCCGGTTTTTTTTGTGTGTGGCATTTCGGTTTTGCAGAGCATTTCATTGTAACGGGTCCGTTTTTGGTGCTGTGAGCGGTCGGCCCATGACATCCGGAAACGCTGTGCAAATTATTGTATTGCGGCGCGATTCGTCCTTCGTTTCTAAAGTGTTGTAATAAAAAGAATAAATGGTCTTTCGAGTAGAGTATTCAATCTCGCTCTCCCGTGCTTGAAAATGAAATGCAAATAAAAATCTACATACAGTAGTGTTGCGATTTATCTATTAAGTAAAAAATCTCAATTTAGTTGATGGGTAGAATGATATTCGTTAATTAATTTTAAAATATTGCTTCGAGCTTGTTTCAAGTTTTGCGGACTATTGAACCCGGTTGCAAAAGCGCATTCCGGGAACGGGTTTCTGTTGCTTGGAGCCGCTCGAAGGCAATGTTTTCGCCGGAAGACGTTGTTGTTGCCGGCGAGGTGTGCAGCAAGTACTTGTTTGGAGTTAGAGTTTTGGGTGGAAGACTTGTAAATTTGTCGATTGGTGTTTGTTTTTGCTTCGCACAATTCCCAGTGACACAAGCTTATGCCATCACCGTGCGGGGAGACCGGGCGCCTATCGGGATTTGGGATTATTGGGATGAGGACAATGAGTTTGCAAACGTCGGGAACATCATGGCGGACCGAGGCAGCAGCTTCTCGAACCATTGTACCGGCACGCTGATCAATTCCCGGACCATCATCACGGCTGCTCATTGTGTAGTCGATGACGACAACGATCCTTCAGCCTACCTCATCAACAACGGCTATGGGGTCAGTTTTGATGCGAACAGCTACGGCAAAACGGAAAGCACGTTTGGGAACAACGACTACGGAGTATCCGGCAGTGTCGCGCATGATGAATACCGGTCCGGGCGCGCTGGCCAGGATGTTTACGACATTGCCCTCATCTCGCTCGACGAGCCTGTTGACAATCTCTCCCCGGCGCAACTCGCGGGTTTTGTTCCTGGGGCTGGTACCGAGATTGTTCTGGTCGGGTATGGAACCTCAGGGTCGATCGGCGTTGATCCGACCTATGCGGACGGCGAAGGCAAATTAAACTACTTCGGTGCAGATGACCGCCGCCGGATTGCCGGTAACTACATAGACTATTCTTCACCCATTACCGCGGATTTCATAGCTGCTTCGGGTGGGAACCTTCCAGCCGACACCATTGGTGGCACCATGCTATTCTTTGATGTCGATGACCCGGCCGCTCCCCGCAACTGGTTGGACGGATCGGTGGACGCCACTGTGCACGAATACGAGGGTGGAACTGCACCTGGCGACAGCGGGGGGCCATTGTTCGTTCGCCAAAACGGCGAATTGCTGCTCGCCGGTCTGTCGAATAGCGGCGGTGCCGTCGATCCCACCCAGCCGGATGGCGGATACTCGAACGTGGTACTTCATGTACCCGTAGGCGTCTATTCGGATTGGATCGCCGCCAACAACCCGCTGCGAACAGCCAGCGCGGCCGCCGGAACCGGATCGTGGAATGATGCATCCTTTTGGAGCGAGAGTGTGGTTCCGGACAATGGCGAGATTGCCTGTCAGGGGACCGGTTGCAAGCAGATGCGCTACTATGATGTGGTTATCGACAAGGCCAGCACTCTTGATGTGCAAAGTGGCGCTTATGAAGTCGACTCGCTGTCCCTCAACAATGCCGATGCATCCCTGATGGTCGCAAGCGGTGCAGATCTGACCACCGAGAGGAGCATCGCTCTTGCCAATGGCAACGTCCAAGTCCACGGCCGGTTCGGGGCTGATGACACATTTTCTCTCGGAAATTCGGCTCGATTGTCGGGCACCGGATCAATCGGATCAGACGAGGGGATCGAGATTTCCGGAACAATTGCGCCGGGTGCATCGATTGGCACATTGTCAATGACCGGACCGGTCGCCTTTGGAAGCGGAGCCACGCTTGAAATCGAAGGGGACGGAACATCGGCAGACCGGGTGTCGATGGACAATGCCGTCACCATTTCTGGCGGCGGGGTTGTTTACCAGCCGAGCGCGTCGGGCAACGCTCCTCAGTCGGCTTATACGATTGTCGACGGGGCGACCTCGATCTCCGGGACATTCGACACAGTCATTTCTTCTTCGGTCTTCTTCTCAACGGAACTGACCTATGGCGCTGCCGATATCAGCTTGACTGCGACCCGCAATATCTCCGGTGTGGCCGGAAATTCCATTCAGACCAAAGCTGCCAAAGCGTTGGAGGCGGGACTTCAGTCGGGCAATGCAAATGCGCATACGCTGTTCAACAGCTTGATCCCGCTGAGTGAAAGCGATGGGCGGCAGGCCTTGCAGGATCTGGGCGGGGCGAGTGCCGCGAATGGAACCCAAACGGTCATGGGCGGCGTGAATACGATCTCTTCGGTACTGAGGCAGGCCCATCACTCGAGCGGATCCGGAAATGTGGGGGCATCCCAATCCAGTGCTCTTGGGTATGCGCCGGTCAAAAAAACCAAGAACATGGATGCCGCATTTGATGCAGTCGACAACGACACATCAGAGAGCACCCTGATCCGCACAGCATTGTGGGCCAAAGCGCTGGCAGGCCGCGGCTTTTATGATGGAACCGGCGGCAGCACCGGAACCACGACCACGACTGGCGGGTTGCTCGCCGGTGTGCAGTTCGAGCCCGGCGATGATACTTTCTTCGGGGCCTTTACCGGATACACGGCAACAAACTCTGCACAGGGAACCGATTCGACCGACCTGGGTACTGTAAACTTCGGCGTTTATGGCGAAACCGGTATTGATGCCTGGACGCTGAGCGGTGCCGCGCACTACGGATATCAGATGTTCGACTCCCGGCGCAGGGTCACTGTCGGCGGCACAGCCAATATCGCAAAGGGTGACTACAACGGACACGCCTTTTCGATCTCGGGCGAAGTAAGCCGTGCACTGCTGTCGAGCCCGGAACTGGAGTTCGCACCCTATGCCGGTCTCGACATGCACCATATCAAACTCGATGGTTACACGGAGACAGGCGCAGGTGCGGCGAACTTGACCGTGGCCGGTTCCGACACGACGCTTGTTTACGGCAATGTGGGAGCACGTATCAGCCGGGCGTTCGATTTCTCCGGCTTTAAGGTAAGGCCTGAACTTGCGGCCGGATGGCGGCGGAGCCTGACAAACCCGAGCAACGATATCACGGCATCGCTTGCCGGACAGTCGCTCGACATCGAAGGGTCCAAAATGTCACGCGATGCTCTGGCGGTCGGGGCAGGGCTTGAGGCCACTTACGGTTCGGGGATTGCGTTGGAGGCGCGCTACGACGGCCAGATCGCCGGATCCTTCAGCGATCACCAGGCTTCACTTCGTTTGAAGATCCCGTTCCTGTAAACGGGCTTCGCGCCCCAAGCATTATTTTTGACGGCAAGGAATCGCCGGCGTCCTTGTGGCGCCGGTTTGTCTATCCACCCAAAAAATCCTGACAGATCGCACTGGCCGGGTCTTTCAGACCCTCTATGACGGAAAAATGGTGGTGAACGCTGTCGATAACAGGACGGGTATCCGCTCCGAGGCCGTCCCACATCATGGCCAGCAGGTGAGATTGGCGGATGAATTCCGGACGCTCACCGCCGCCCACCCAGGCGGTCACGCTGGCAGTTCCAACCGGCCGGTGGAGAGCGGCACTTTCGGCCGTCGCCTCACCCATATCGAGCCGAAGGACATCGTTCATGGCCGTGTTCAGCAGCGGGCGCAGATCGTGAAGGCCGCTGATCGACAGAACATGCTCGATCCGGTCAACAACATCCGGAGCAAGCGGGTTGTCATCGCAGATCATCCGGGAAACAAGATGTCCTCCGGCGGAATGGCCGGAAAGCCGGACCGGACCGCTGACCCGCTCAGCGGCAACGGAAATGGCCGCACTGATCTGCCTGGTGATTTCGGAAATCCGGGCCTCCGGTGCCAGGGTGTAGCTGGGCAAAGCGACCGCCCATCCACGCGCACGCGCCCCTTCCGCGAACTGGGTCCAATCCGACTTGCAAAGGCGCATCCAGTAGCCGCCGTGGACAAATACGGCGAGCCCTTTGGGCGGCGTCTCTGGCCAGACGATGTCCAGTTTCTCTCGCGGAGCGTCTCCGTAGGCGATGTCTTCTTCAACGTTGACACCGCTCGCACGGTACGCGGCGGCTTCCCCGGCCCAATGGGCAGGAAGAGCGTCCGAGCCGGCCACATGAGCCATGTTTGCGAATGCGTCGTCCCAGTCCCGCGCCATGTTTACCCCAGATCTGCTGTTGCTTCGATTTCGATCAGCGCCTCGTCCTCGATCAGGTCGGCGACAACGACGACAGACATGGCCGGAAAGTGCCGGCCGAACACCTTTCGGTAAGCCGCGCCGACTTCCCGCTGTTTGGCGAGATACTCTTTCTTGTCCTTGATGAACCAGGTCAGCCGGACAACATCTGTGACCGAGCCGCCTGCGGCTTCGACAATGTCTGCGATGTTGCGGAGCGTTTGCTCCATCTGGCCGATGAAGTCGTGGACTTCGAAAACCTGATCTTTGTTCCAGCCGATCTGGCCGCCAATGTGGAGGGTCTTGCCGTCTGTCAGGACACCATTGGCATAACCCTTTGCAGGCGCCCAGCCTTCAGGTTGGATAATCTTGGCACTCATGGGATCGGTTCTTCCTTTAGTTCTGCCAACCGCTCTTTGATCGCGGCGGGCCACGCAATCGGCTTGCCCTTCTCGTTCACCAGAACGAGGGTCATTTCAGTCGCAAAGCGCGTTTGCTCGCCGGATTTTGCAGTGATGGCGATGCCGCAACTGGTCCGGCCAACACGGGTAAGTTCGAGCAGCAGCACAAGGTCGTCGCCATGGCGGCTTGGCGCGGTGAACCGGGTGTTGATCTCCGCTGCCGGAACCGCGCAATTGGGGTGCATGGCGTGGAATGGCCACTCGACTGCCTTTGTGAAGAAGGTCTCGACACAATCGTTCATCATCTCGAAGTAGCGGGGATAGAAGACAATCCCTGCCGGGTCGCAATGCTTGAAGAGAATGGGCTGCTCGAAACGAAACATCTTTACACCCCGATGTACCGGCTGGCGACATCGCCGGTCAGCGCGCCGATACCGCCCGACCAGACGGTCTCGCCGCGTTCGAGTATGACGGCGCGGTCGCAGACGGCCTTGAGTTCCTTGATCGACTTGTCAATCACCAGAAGAGACAGTCCTGCCTCACCCTTCAGTTGGCGGATCACCGACCAGATCTCCTGCCGGATTATCGGCGCGAGACCTTCAGTCGCCTCATCCAGGATCAGAAGTTTCGGGTTGGTCATCAACGCCCGGCCAATCGCCAGCATCTGCTGCTCGCCGCCGGAGAGCGAACTTGCCCGCTGATTGCGCCGTTCACCGAGGCGCGGAAACAGATCGACCACCCGGTCGAATGTCCAGCTTCCGCGCCGGGCGGCGGAAATCAGGTTCTCATGGACGGTCAAGCCGGAGAAACAACGCCGGCCCTCCGGTACCAGACCCAGGCCAAGCTGCGCTGCCCGGTGGCTCGGCAGGCGCGTGATATTGGTGCCATCAAAGTGCAAGGTTCCGCCTGAAGGCAACATCCGGCAGATACATTTGACAGTCGTGCTCTTGCCCATGCCGTTGCGGCCTAGCAGGGCGACGGCCTCGCCCTCGCCAATCTCCAGATCAACGCCATAGAGCGCCTGGCTGCTGCCATAGGATGCGGTGACTTGTGAGAGGGTCAGAAGGCTCATGCGTCGTCCCCCAGATAGGCTTCGCGAACAGCCGGGTTTGCGCGGATTTCATCGACCGTCCCGGTCGCGATCACTTCGCCATAAACAAGCACACTGATCCGGTCGGCGAGCGCGAACACAGCGTCCATGTCGTGCTCCACCAACAGGATCGGGACTTCGTGGCGCAGTTCATCAAGAAAGCCGGTCAGCCGTTTGGAGCCACCAGATCCAAGACCTGCCATCGGTTCGTCCATGACAAGCACTTTCGGGTTGAGGGTCAGCGCGACAGCGACTTCGAGCTGGCGCCGCCGTCCATGGCTGAGTTCTGAGGTGCGGACACGGGCATGATCTTCAAGACCTACGCGCAGGAGTGCGTTTTCTGCAGTCGCGCGGAGTTCCTTGTCGTCAATCGCGTTCGCCCAGAACCGCCATGGATTGCCATTGGCGCCCAAAGCGCCAAGAACGGTGTTCTGCAGAACTGTATCCTGCATGGCGAGCGAGGAAATCTGGAAAGTGCGTCCAAGCCCCGCCCGGGCGCGGGCACGGGCAGGCTGGCGGGTGACGTCCTTTCCGAGCAGATCCACCTTGCCGCTGTCAGGTGTCAGCGTTCCGCTGATCTGACCGATCAATGTCGATTTTCCGGCGCCGTTCGGTCCGATCACCGCGTGGATCTCTCCGGCCTTCAGGTCGAGGTTGATATGCTTGCTGGCACGCAGAGCGCCGAAGCTTTTGGAGAGGTCGCTGACTTGAAGCACCGGGTCAATCATGAACAGCCTCCCGTCCCGAAACCAGGCCGTAGATACCGCCGCGCGCGAAAAGTACAATCAGTAGCAGGAGGAGGCCGAGATAGATGTGCCAGTAGTCGCTAAGCCCCCCGAGCCAGTGCTCCAACGCAACGAACAGCAGAGCTCCGGCAACCGGGCCGAATAGCCTTGCAACACCGCCGAGGATCACGAAGATCATGATTTCCCCGCTTGTGTGCCAGCTGAACATGGTCGGACTGACGAACCGGTTGAGGTCGGCAAACAGCGCCCCCGCAAGTCCGGTTATGACGCCGGAAATGACGAATGCCACCAGGCGTGTCCGGGTTACATCAAGACCGACGGATTCGACCCGAACCGGCGCCTGCCGCGTTGCATTGAGGACAAGACCAAAGTGAGACTTCGCCAGCCGCCAGGAGAACAACAGCACAAGGCAGAGCAGAGTGAAGCACAGACCGTAGAACTGGATCGGATCAAGCGTGTTGAGGCCCGGAAAACCGTTGCGGACATAAACCGACAAACCGTCCTCGCCGCCATAAGCGGTCCAGGAGATGGCGAAATAGTAGAGCATCTGTCCGAACGCCAGCGTGATCATGATGAAGTAGACACCGGCCGTACGCAGGGACAGGATCCCGATAATGAGCGCAGCAACTGCCGAGAAGACTATCGAGATCAACCAGATCACCGGCATCGACTTGGTGCCTTCGATGACGAACGGCCATTCCATAAGCGGCGTATAGGTCTGGGCGTGATGGGCAAGGATACCCATGGCATAGCCGCCGATACCGAAAAAGGCAGCGTGTCCGAGGCTGACCAGTCCGCCGATACCGAGGGCGATATTGAGGCCGACGGCAGCAATTGCGAAGATCACGGCGCGGGTCATCAGTGTGATCGTGAAAGGCTCGTCCGCGCTGTAGGCCCAAAGTGGAATGGCCAGAAGAAGCCCGATCAGTAGGGCATTTACGTAAGTTTCTCTGATCATCCGCGTGCTCCGAACAAACCGGCGGGCTTGAGGATCAGCACGGCAGCCATGAGAATGTAAATGGACATGGAGGCAAGCGAGGAGCCGACCGATGTCGCTGTCGACGGCTCGAAGACAAGTTTGAGCACTTCCGGCAGAAAAATGCCGCCGAGCGTATCGGTGAGGCCAACCAGAATTGCCCCGATCAGCGCGCCCTTGATCGAGCCGATGCCACCGATGACGATGACCACAAAGGCCATGATCAGCACGGGCTCACCCATGCCGACCTGGACGGATTGAATCGCGCCGACCAGTGCGCCCGAGAGGCCGGCAAGCGCGGCGCCGAGGGCAAAGATGATGGTGTACAGCTTGGCGATATCGATACCGAGCGCCGCGATCATCTCGCGGTCATTCTCACCGGCGCGGATCTGGATCCCCAGCCGGGTCTTTGAAATCAGCAGATAGAGTCCCGCCGCGACAGCCAGACCGACAATGATCAGAGTCAGCCGGTAGAGCGGATATTCGATGCCGCCGGGCAAGGTGACCGGGCCGGAGAGGAAATCCGGAACATCAAGAAACAACGGAAACGATCCGAAGACCCAGCGGGTTCCTTCGGAGAAGATCAGGATGAGGGCAAAGGTCGCCAGTACCTGGTCCAGATGGTCGGTCGAATAGAGCTTGCGGATTACCAGCAGCTCGATCAGCGCACCGGCAAGGGCCGCGCCGGCAAGCGCCGCGGCAAGGCCGAGCAGGAACGAGCCGGTCAACCCGGCAACGGACGCCGCGCAGAAAGCGCCAATCATGTAGAGCGAGCCATGGGCCAGATTGATCAGCCCCATGACGCCGAAGATCAGCGTCAGTCCGGCAGCCATCAAGAAAAGCATGATGCCGAATTGCAGGCCGTTCAGTATCTGCTCAATGAGTAACAGAAGTGACATGAATTTCCCGGGAAAGGTGACCGGTGCGGCGGGCCGCACCGGTCCTTTTCATAAATTACATGCCGCAATCCGGCGCGTAGGCGTCGGCATGGTTGGTAAGGGCGGTGCCAATGATCTTGTTGGTGAAGACATCGCCTTCCTTGATCACTTCACGAACGTAGATGTTCTGGATCGGGTGATGGTTGTTGCCGAAGGCAAAATCGCCGCGCGTAGAGGCGAAGTCGGCTTCCTTCAGAGCGGTGCGGAAGGCGTCAGCGTCGGAAACATCAGCCTTGCCAATGGCGGAGAGCAGCAGATTCGCCGTATCGAAGCCCTGGGATGCATAGAGTGACGGCAGACGGCCATACTCGGCCTGGAAGCTTTCCACGAATGCGGCGTTGGCCGGGTTGTCGATATCCTTGTTCCATTGGCTGGTGTTGACC
The DNA here is from genome assembly GCA_965230445.1 of Roseibium sp. GTDB lineage: Bacteria > Pseudomonadota > Alphaproteobacteria > Rhizobiales > Stappiaceae > Roseibium. The sequence goes on from OZ246005.1 coordinate 351,907, forward strand.
ACGCCGAGTGCTGCGTCCCCGACAGCCTGCAGGATGCCCTGGTCGAAGGAGAACGCCGGACCGACAACCGGAAGATCGACACCGCTGTCCGCATATTGCTTCAGGAAGGAAATCCCCATGCCGCCCGGCAGGAAGAAGAACACGCTGTCTGCACCAGATGCGCGGATTTGGGCAATCTCGGCAGCATAGTCGGTCTGGCCGAGTTTGGTGTAAATCTCGCCCGCGAGTTCACCTTCATAGAGGCGCTTGTAGCCGGTCAGCGCGTCCTTGCCGGCAGGGTAATTCGGCGCAAGGATGAAGCTGTTTTTGTAACCGGCGGTATTGGCATAGGAGCCGGCACCTTCATGCAGGTTGTCGTTTTGCCAGGCGACGTTGAAGTAGTTCGGATGGCAGCCCTTGCCGGCTAGCGCGGACGGACCGGCATTCGGCGACAGGTAGAACTTTCCCTGCGCAGTCGCGGAGGGAACCACGGCCATCGCCAGGTTTGACCAGATGATGCCGGTGAGAACGTCAACTTTCTCCGACTGGATCATCTTGTCGGCAAGCTGTACCGCTATGTCCGGCTTGCGCTGGTCGTCTTCGACGATGACTTTGATATCGGTACTTCCGGACTGTTTGACAGCCAGCAAGAAGCCGTCGCGCACATCGATACCAAGACCGGCACCGCCGCCGGACAGGGTGGTGATCATGCCGACCTTAACCGCATCGGCGTGTGCCGCGACGGTTCCAAGTGCAAGAGCGGTCGCAGCCGCCAGTGTTGCCATTTTCATTGAACCTACCTCCTTTTGGACTTTCGCCTGCTGTTCCCGTTTATGTTCAGGCTCACGGCTACTCAATCAAACCGGCGGCCGAATGCAAAGGGCAAATAAGTTGTTCTTTTCTTCGCACGTGCCCTTTCGCGTGCAGATCGCTTGACGTGTCAATCCTTGCGCAGCCGGAACCGCTGGATCTTGCCGGTTTCGGTTTTCGGAAGCGCGTCCGTGAAGACCACAGAGCGTGGGTATTTGAAGGGTGCGATTGCCGCTTTCACATGGTCCTGCAAGGCCTTCACCAGTTCCTCAGATGGCTCGTGCTCCTCGGTGAGTACCACGTGAGCTTCGACGATGTGCCCGCGCGCGTCGCTCGGTGCACCGATAACGCCGCATTCCAGAACAGCCGGGTGCGACAACAGCGCAGCCTCAACCTCCGGACCGGCGATGTTGTAGCCGGAGGAGATGATCATGTCGTCGTTGCGGGCGGCAAAGTGCAGGTGGCCGTCTTCGCTCATCGAAAAACTGTCGCCGGTGATATTCCAGCCGTCGATCACATATTTTTTCTGGCGTTCGTCGGCGAGATAGCGGCAGCCGGTCGGTCCCTTGACCGCCAGGCGTCCAACTTCTCCCGGTGCGACGGCTTCTCCGTCAGGATCGATAACCTTTACCTGATATCCCGGCACCGGTTTTCCGGTGCAGGCCGGTTTGTGATCCTCGAAACGGTTGGAGACAAAGATGTGCAGCATTTCAGTGGCGCCGATGCCGTCCAGCATCGGTTTTCCGGTCTTTTCCATCCAGGCGTCATAGACCGGTGCGGGAAGAGTTTCCCCGGCGGAGACGGCGGCACGAAGAGATGACAGATCCGCTCCTTCGTCCATCGCCTGCAGCATGACCCGGTAAGCTGTCGGTGCGGTGAAACAGACTGTCGCCCTGAACTTCTCGATGATCTCGACCATCTTCGGAGGGGTTGCCTGCTCAAGCAGGGTAGCAGCCGCGCCGAAGCGCAAGGGAAAGACCGCTAAACCGCCAAGGCCGAAGGTAAAGGCCAGCGGCGGCGAGCCGACAAAGACGTCGTCCGGCGTGACGCCTAGCACTTCCTTGGCATAGCCATCTGCGATGATCAGAAGGTCGCGATGAAAGTGCATTGTCGCCTTGGGCGTTCCGGTTGACCCGGACGTGAAACCAAGCAGGGCGACATCGTCACGGCCGGTCTCGACGGCATTAAACCTGACCGGTTTTTCCAGGGCCAAGCGGTCCAGCTCGGCATCGTGATTTGAGGTGCCGTCAAAGCCGACGACCTTTTTGAGGAAGGATGAGGTCTTGGCGCACGCGACCATCTCATCCATCAGCCTTGTGTCGCACAGGGCGAACTCGATCTCGGCCTTGTTGACAATTGCGGTCAGTTCACCGGCGCGCAGCAGCGGCATCGTGTTGACGACCACGGCACCAACTTTGGTCGCAGCAAGCCAGCAGGCCACCATGGCAGGATTGTTGGCAGAGCGGATCAATACCCGGTTACCCGGCTTGACACCGATATCGTCGACCAGGGCATGGGCGAGGCGGTTGGTCCAGTCGGCGAGTTCCTTGTAGGTGCGCCGCCGTCCATTGCCGATCAATGCCGTATTGTCGCCGAACCCTTTTTCGACCTGTTTGTCGGTCAGCTCGACAGCGGCATTGAGCCTTTCCGGATACTTGAAATTGTCCAGCAGGAATTCTGGCCAATCCGCAGCAGGGGGCAGGTTGTCTCGCGTGAAGGTGTCGACATGTGCGGACGGGCCGAGCATGGGTCAATCTCCTTGGAAGGCGCCCAGCGTTTGCCGGGCGATTATTATCTTTTGGACGTCTGAAGCGCCTTCGTAGATGCGAAGGGCACGAATCTCGCGATAGAGTTTCTCGACCGCCATGCCGGAACGCACACCATCGCCGCCGTGAAGCTGAACGGCCCTGTCGATCACCTGCTGCGCCTGATCGGTAGCGAACAGCTTGGCCATGGCCGCTTCCCGTGTGATGCGCGGCGCGCCGCTGTCTTTGGTCCAGGCGGCCCGGTAAGTGAGAAGCGCGGCAGCATCAACGTCGAGCGCCATGTCGGCAATGTGCCCCTGGACAAACTGAAGCTCGGCAAGTGCCGCCCCCTGTATTTTTCGATGCGTCACCCTGTACAGGGCTTCGTCAAGGGCGCGGCGGGCAAATCCGAGAGCAGCCGCTGCGACAGTTGAGCGAAACACGTCCAGCACGGACATGGCGATCTTGAAACCGGAGCCCGGTGCGCCGATCAGCGCCGATTTCGGCACCCTGCAATCGGTGAAGCGAAGCGTGGCGAGCGGATGCGGGGCAATCGTTTCCAAGCGTTCGGCCACTTCGAAACCGGCGAGGTCCGGCGTGACGATGAAAGCCGAAAGGCCTTTTGCTCCGGGGGCTTCGCCCGTGCGGGCGAACAGTGTGTAAAGGTCCGCAATGCCGCCATTTGAGATCCAGGTCTTTTCGCCATTCAGCACATAGCAATCGCCGTCGTCCGTGGCGGTCATGGTGGAGTTGGCGACATCAGATCCCGAGTTGGGTTCGGTCAGGGCGAAGGCGGAGAGTGCGATACCGGAGCGGGTGCGCGGTAACCAGGCGGCTTTCTGCTCGTCCGACCCGAACAGCGAGATCGCACCGGTGCCAAGGCCCTGCATGGCAAATGCGAAGTCGGCAAGGCCATCATGGCGGGCGAGCGTTTCCCGGATCAGGCAGAGGCTTCGGACATCCAGCGCACCATCCGGGGCACCCGAGTGGGTCAGGATGCCGGCATCGCCCAGGCTGGCCACCAACACCTTGCAGGCAACGTCCGTATCCGTGTGATCCACATGTGCTGCCTCCGACCGCGCCCAGTCATCCACCTTGGCAGCCAGTCCGCGGTGTTTGTCTTCAAAGAAAGGCCAGGTGAGGAAGCTTTTGTCCGCCATCAGTCGCCCTCGAAGACGGGTTTTTCCTTGGCAACAAAGGCGTCATAGGCCCGGCGAAAATCATTGCCCTGCATGCAGATTGCCTGTGCCTGGGCTTCAGCCTCGATCGCCTGTTCCAGACCCATCGACCACTCCTGCGCCAGCATGGTCTTGGTCATGGCGTTGGCGAAGTTCGGGCCGTCAGCGATCCGGCCGGCCAGCTTGAGCGCTTCGGCTTCCAGTTCGGCCTGTGAAACAACGGCATTGAAAAAACCCCAGGCGTGGCCTTCATCGGCCTTCATCGACCGGCCCAGATAAAGGAGCTCCGCCGCACGGCCCTGGCCGATGATCCTCGGCAGGATGGCGCAGGCACCCATGTCGCAGCCGGCTAGGCCGACCCTGTTGAACAGGAACGCGACCTTGGCTTCCGGCGTCGCAATGCGCAGATCGGAGGCCATCGCCATGATTGCACCGGCTCCGGCGCAGACGCCATCAACGGCGGCGATGACCGGCTTTCCGCAGTTGATCATCGCCTTGACCAGGTCGCCGGTCATGCGGGTAAAGGCCAGGAGTTCTTTCATGTTCATCCTGGTCAAAGGACCGATGATGTCATGTACATCGCCGCCGGAAGAGAAGTTGCCCCCATTCGGCAGGATCACCACGGCCTTGACGTCATCGTCGTAGTGGAGATCGCGGAACCAGTCGCGCAGTTCGGCATAGCTTTCGAAGGTCAGCGGGTTCTTGCGCTCCGGCCGGTCCATCGATATCCGGGCGATTCCGTTCTCGATCTGACAGCGGAAATGGGCAACATCACTGCGCATCATGGGTATCCTTGCCGTTTTGACGGGAGAGAACCGTGTTCAGGGCTCTTGAGAGCATCTCGATCTCCTCTTCCGTCCAGCCTTCGAGCAATTCGTCGATCCAGCTTTCGTGATGCTCCGCAAGCGCCTCGAAGGCTTCGTGCCCTTTCGGCGTCAGTCGGGCAAGGTGGGCGCGCCGGTCACCGGGAACTGCAACACGTAGCGCCAGTCCCTCCTCTGTCAGCTTGTCGACGATACCGGTGACATTGCCGTTTGAGACTTTGAGAAACGTGGACAGGTCGCTCATCTTCAGCCCGTCCGGAAACCGCGCCAGCGCGGACATAACGTCGAAACGAGGCAAGGTCGTCTTGTGATCGTCTCTGAGCCTGCGGCGGATTTCCGCTTCAACGCTGTTGACGGTTTTCAACAGTCTCAGCCAGATGCGCAGCCGGCCCTTGGAGAGCGGTTCGTCGACCGTCGTGGTCGCAGGGTTCATATCTCGCCTCCTGAAAGGGACATTGCATGGCCGTTGACTGCGGCGGCGCCATCCGAACAAAGCCAAAGCGCGGCGGCGGCGACTTCTTCCGGCTGAACGAAGCGGCCTTGCGGATTATCGGCGACCAGTGTTGCTGCGGCGTCATCGCGGCTCATTCCGGTCTTTTGGACGATAGTTTCTATCGACCGCTCAAGAAGCGGCGTTTCGACAAAACCGGGGCAAACAGCATTTACCGTGATTCCGGTCTTGGCCAGTTCGCGGCCAAGTGCGCGGGTGAGGCCGACAACCGCATGCTTGGCAGCGCAATACGCACTGACATAGGGATAACCGCGCAGGCCTGCTGTGGAGGCGACGGCGATCATTCGCCCCCATCCGCTTGCCTTCATGTCGGGCAGACTGGCCTGCCAGAGGTTGGAAACGCCAAACAGGTTCACCGACAACATTGCCTGCAACTGGTCTGCCGACATTTTGGCAAACGGAACGCTGTCAGCAGCGCCGGCATTGGCGATTGCAACGTCAATCGGGCCTTGCGCCGCGCGCGCCGAAGCGCAGGCGGCTTCGACAGCCTGCCGGTCGGTGACGTCGCATATCTCATAGGGCAGGGATTGTTCTTTGAGCGTAGTTTCCGTGCGCCCGAAGATCGTTACCTTGGCGCCTGCATCCGCGAAGGCGCGCGCGCAGGCGGCGCCAACGCCGCTGCCGCCTCCGGTGACGATTATGTGACGCCCCTCGACGCTCATGCGCGCAGTGTCTCCGCTTCGCGTTCAGCCAGACGCCAGAGTTGGTCGCGTCCGGGGAGATATGGTTGGGGCCAGTCGGTTGCGGAACGGTCGCCGATCTTGGCCGCCTCATGGAAAGTCCAATAGGGATCGGACAGGTGAGGGCGGCCGACGGCAACCAGATCGGCGCGTCCGGCCATCAGGATTGAATTGGCATGATCGGCCTCGTAGATGTTGCCGACAGCCATGGTGGGCAGACCGCCTTCATTGCGGATACGGTCAGAGAACGGCGTTTGGAACATGCGGCCATAAACGGGTTGCGCGTCAATGCTGGTCTGACCGGCGGACACATCGATAAGATCCGCACCTGCCTCGCGGAACATCTTGGCGATTTGAACAGCCTCTTCAGGCGTCACGCCATGTTCACCGACCCAATCGCAGGCCGAAATGCGCACTGACATCGGCTTGTTCTCAGGCCAGACCGCGCGCATCGCAGCGAACACTTCCAACGGCCAGCGCATACGGTTTTCCAGCGACCCGCCATACTCGTCGGTCCGCACGTTGGACATAGGCGAAATAAAGGAGGAAATCAGATAGCCGTGGGCGGCGTGCAATTCGATCATGTCGAAACCGGCGCGCTCAGCCATTTCAGCAGAAGCCACAAATTGCGCCTTGATCGCCGCCATTTCGTCCTTGGTGATCTCGCGCGGAACCGCATTGTCGTTGGACCAGGGAAGGGCGGACGCGGAAAGGAGGTCCCAGTTGCCACTTTCAAGCGGCTGATCCATGCCTTCCCAGCCGATTCTGGTAGATCCCTTGCGGCCTGAGTGGCCGATCTGGCAGCAGATTTTGGCGTCGGTTTCTCCGTGGACGAAACCGGTGAGCCGCTTCCAGGCAGCTTCGTGTTCCGGCGCATAGAGTCCCGGACAGCCCGGCGTGATGCGGCCTTCGGGACTTACACACGTCATCTCCACATAGACCAACCCCGCACCGCCCTTGGCCCGTTCACCGTAATGCGTCAGATGCCAGTCGGTCGGGCAGCCATCGACGGCCTTGTACTGGGCCATCGGCGAGACGACGATGCGGTTTTTAAGGTCCATCCCGCGCAGTTTGTAGGGCGTGAACATCGGTGCGCGGGTCGGCACCTTCGCAGGCACGCCGGCCCGGTCCATGAACCAGCGTTCGGCGGATTCCAGCCATTCAGCATCGCGTAGCCGAAGGTTTTCATGGCTGATACGCTGAGACCGGGTGAGGAGATTATAGGTGAACTGCACCGGGTCCTGGTCGAGATAGCGCTCGACATTCTCGAACCATTCCAGTGAGTTGCGTGCGGCCGACTGCAGCCGCAGCACTTCAAGGCGGCGTTCTTCCTGATAGCGGTCGAAAGCCTGCTCCATGGTCGGCTCGGAATGGAGATAGTCCGCAAGAGCGATGGCGCTGTCAAAGGCAAGGCGGGAGCCGGAACCGATGGAAAAGTGCCCGGTCGCGGCCGCATCACCCAGAAGGACGACATTCCCGTGGTACCATCTCTCGCAGATGACGCGAGGGAAGTTCATCCAGACCGCCGAGCCGCGCAAGTGAGCGGCATTCGACATCAGATCGTGATCGCCAAGGTGTCTTTCGAAGATCTTCCGGCAGGTCCCGACGGTTTCTTCCTTGGACATGCCCTCAAAGCCCCAGGCGTCCCATGTGTGCTGGAGGCATTCGACGATGAACGTCGCTGTGGTGTCGTCGAACTGGTAGACATGTGCCCAGACCCAGCCATGCTCGGTCTTCTCAAAAATGAACGTGAAGGCATCATCGAATTTCTGGTGGGTGCCGAGCCAGACAAACTTGCACAGGCGCACGTCAATGTCCGGTTGGAAGACGTCCTCATACTCAGTGCGGATCTTTGAATTGATACCATCGCTGGCGACGACTAGATCGAAGTCCTTGTTGTAGTCTTCCGCATTGGCAAACTCCGTTTCAAACCGCATTTCGACGCCGAGTTCCCGGGCGCGCTGCTGCAGCAGGACAAGCATCTGCTTGCGGCCGATACCGGCAAATCCGTGGCCACCGGAGACCGTTCTAACACCATTGTGTTCGACGGCTATGTCGTCCCAATAGGCAAAATGATTGCGAATGGCATCGGTGCTGACCGGATCGTTGTTCTGCATGCGCTCCAGCGCGTCATCGGACAGCACCACGCCCCAGCCGAATGTGTCGTTGGCGCGGTTGCGCTCGATCACCACGATCTCGTGGGACGGGTCGCGCAATTTCATGGAAATTGCGAAGTATAGTCCGCCGGGCCCGCCGCCAAGACATGCAATGCGCATCGTGTTCTCCCAATAGCCGATAGGTAATGGAAACACGGAGAAAAATATATTTCAAGCTTGAAATTTTAAATATGAAATAAATTCCGGCTTTCGGACCGGGGCGTCAAGCCGCGCGCCCGGTCCCGCAAGGTTCATTCACCGTTGGCCGACATACCGGCCCGCACTTTCAGGCATCCCCAATGCCTCGTGTGCTTTGGCAAACGCCTCGAGCTTTGCAAGTACCTCGTCTGCCGGCAACGACGTCGCCCTTGTGTCGAGATCGACATGCAGAAGGAAGGTCTCCATGGTCGCGGCAAGCTTTCCCTCGCCATTCCGCATGAAATGGAACAGGTGCATCTTCTTGCCCTCTCCCTTGAGAACCTGAGTGGTGACGACCAGACGTTCGCCAGCCTTCAATTCATCCATGTAGCAGATGTGATTTTCGGCGGTGAAGTAGCTCTTGCCGCTGGCGATATAGTCCGCATCGGCGCCGATCAGCTCCATGAACCGGTCGGTCGCATTGGAGCCGGCTTCGCCGTAATGCGCCTCGTTCATGTGGCCATTGTAGTCGGTCCAGCTTTGCGGGATCTGGCGGTCGCCGGTGATCAGCAACTCCGCATGCGCGGCATGGGGAAGGGCGGCTTCATGGGTGGTGATGACACCGCCTGCGCCCGAGCCGCTTTTCTTCAGGGCGCGCATCATGCCAACGATATTGTCGTCTCGCAGCCGCTCAAGTTCGCGGATCGACATGTGGCCGGATTGCTCATCGGACTGACCGGCAATCAGCTCGACCAGTTCGTCGGTGAACTCCGGCACATCCATCAATTTGGTCCAGGGCCATTCCAGCGCGGGGCCGAACTGAGCCATGAAGTGATTCATACCGGCTTCGCCGCCCGCGATCCGGTAAGTCTCAAAGAGTCCCATCTGTGCCCAGCGGATACCGAAAGCCATGCGAATGGCTTCGTCGATTTCTTCGGTTGTCGCGACGCCGTCCTTCACCAGCCACAGGCTCTCGCGCCAGACGGCTTCCAGGAGCCGGTCAGCAATGTGTGCGTCGATTTCCTTGCGCACCACAAGCGGGAACATGCCGATGGTTTTCAGGATCTCGGCTGCATGAGCGGTCTGTGCGGAATCGCCGACCAGTTCGACCAGTGGCAGCAGATAAACCGGGTTGAACGGATGAGCAACAATGGCGCGTGCGCCCTTCCCATTCAGCTCAGACGGTTTGAAACCCGAGGTTGACGATCCGATGACAGCTGTCTCCGGAACCAGCTCGTTGAGGCTTCCATGGACCTTGTGCTTGAGGTCGAGCCGTTCGGGCACGCTTTCCTGGACCCAGTCTGCACCCGCCGCTGCTTCGCCGAGATCGGAATGGAAGGTCAGGGTACCTTCGGCGGGCAAGGATTTGTCATAAAGCGATGGCAGGCTGCGGCGGGCATTGGCAATGACCTCGCCGATCTTGCGTTCCGCTTCGGGGTCCGGATCGAAAACGGACACGTCCCAGCCGTTAAGGAGAAACCGGGCTGCCCAGCCGCCACCAATCACGCCTCCGCCGATAATTGCCGCCTTCATTTGGGTGCCCTCTTGGTCAGGCCGAGTTGCGCGCGAACCTCCTCGGGTCCGATGATCCTGGCACCCATGCCTTCGATAACTGTGACGGCTTTTTCAACCAGTTGCGCATTGGTGGCAAGGACGCCTTTTTCCAGAAAGAGGTTGTCTTCAAGCCCGACGCGGACGTTGCCGCCGGCAAGGACCGCGGCAGCAGCATAGGGCATCTGGTCGCGTCCGAGAGAGAACGCAGACCACGTCCAGTCATTTGGCACCGCATTGACCATGGCCATCAAAGTATTCAGATCGTTCGGTGCACCCCATGGCACACCCATGCACAGCTGAACCAGAGCTGGAGAGGCGAGGGTGCCTTCGCTGACCAGCTGCTTTGCAAACCAAAGGTGCCCTGTGTCGAAGGCTTCGATCTCCGGTTTGACACCCAACCCGGTCATCATGGAGCCCATGGCACGAAGCATGCCCGGAGTATTGGTCATGACGTAGTCAGCTTCGGCGAAATTCATGGTGCCGCAGTCGAGGGTGCAGATCTCCGGCAGGCACTCGGCGATATGCGCCATGCGCTCGGTCGCCCCGATCATGTCGGTCGCTGCCTTATTTACCGGCAAGGGGGATTCCGTGGAGCCGAACACGATATCGCCGCCCATCCCGGCGGTCAGGTTCAGGACGACATCCACATCGGCGGAGCGGATCAGATCCGTCAGCTCGCGGTACAGGTCGAGACGGCGGGACGGTGCGCCGGTGTCCGGGTCGCGCACATGGCAGTGAACGACGGCTGCACCGGCCTTGGCGGCATCAATCGCGCTGCCGGCTATTTCCTTTGGCGAGTGCGGGACGTGTGGAGACTTGTCCTGCGTGCCGCCGGAGCCGGTGACCGCTGCGGTGATGAAAACGTTTCGGTTCATTTCTAAAGGCATTTGTTCTCTCCCCTCAGCGGCCTTTCCAGACCGGGTCGCGTTTTTCGGCAAAGGCACGCGCGCCTTCCTTTTCGTCTTCGGAGCGGTAGAGCGTTTCAACGGTCTGGAACTGGCTCTTGGTAATGCGGTTCAATGCATCCTGGAATTTCATGTCCTCTGCTTCGCGCACGATTTCCTTGATCGCCGCATAGACCAGCGGCGGACCGGAGGCGAGCAGTTCCGCCAGTTTCCAGGCTTCCGCCATCAGGTTGGAGGCGGAATAAATGTGGTTGATCAGACCCCAACGCGCCGCTTCTTCGGCGTCGATCCAGCGGCCGGTGAACAGCATCTCCATGGCGATGTGATAGGGAATACGCTTCGGCAGCTTGACGCTCGCCGCATCGGCGACGGTGCCGGACCGGATCTCCGGCAAGGCGAAGGTGGCATGTTCGGCTGCCAAGATGATGTCGGCGGACAGTGCCAGTTCAAGCCCACCGCCACAGCAAATGCCGTTAACGGCTGCAATCACCGGCTTGTTCAGGCCACGCAATTCTTGCAAGCCGCCGAAGCCGCCCTTGCCATAGTCGCCGTCTACCGCATCGCCGTCCGCGGCAGCTTTCAGATCCCAGCCGGGGCAGAAGAATTTCTCGCCGCCGCCGGTGACGATTGCGACCCGCATTTCCGGATCATCGCGGAACTCGGTGAACACGTCGCCCATGATCCTGCTGGTGACGAGATCAATGGCATTTGCTTTGGGCCGATCCAGTGTGACCTCCAGGATATGGCCCTCGCGCCTGGTCTTGATGGGATTATCCGTCACTGCTGTCTCCACATTTGATAAGTGCATCGGCCGCAATCGCGAAGTTTGCTCCGCACATGAGCGGATTGATTTCGACTTCCTCGACCGGCCTTGACATGGCATAGGCCTGGACGGCCATCACGGTCCGAATGATGGCGTCGAGATCGCAGGCCGGGTTGCCGCGAAAACCATTTATAACTTTCGCCAGCTTCAACTGGCCAAGTGCACCCCTGATGTCCGCGTCGCTCGCGGGCACTGTCAAGGATACGCTGTCATGCAAGAGCTCGGTCAAGACGCCTCCGGCGGCCACTGTCAGCACAAGCCCGTGGGCCGGATCGCGGACAATGCCGATGAGCAGTTCCGCCCTGGTTCCGGTCACCATTTCCTCGATCAGAAAACCGGCCGCGGGCATTTCAGCGGCTGCGGCCCGAACTTCGCCGGCGGTGTTCAGATTGAGGGCGACTGCGCCAGCTTCCGTCTTGTGGGCAATTCCGCGGCCCTTCAGGACAACCGGGAATCCGATGTTAGAAGCGACAACCGCCGCGTTCTCCGGACCTTCTGCAAGCGCGTTCCGGGGCACCTTGACGCCGAAGTGGCTGAGCGCTTCCTTTGCCTCGTCCTCTGACAGGATCTTCGGATTGGCGGCGGCTTTCGGGATATGGATTGGGGCGCTGAGGCAAGGCTGTCCAAGGAAGGCCGCCGCCTTGATCGCGGACATGGCATCGTCCATGCCGATGAAGGGCACGATACCGCGCCGGACCAGATCATCCGCAACGCCTTCCGGCATGGTTTCCGGCAGTGACGCCAATACGCCAATGGGTTTGCCGGACGTGTTTCGAGCCATCTCGACGGCATCGATCACCTTTAGCCATTCGCCCGCCGTGCAGCGGTCTGGCCGGGGAAAATCCAGAACCACGAGACCAAGCGAGGCTTTTCCCATCATCATGGCGGAAAATGTCCGGTCCATCGCCTCGATATCTCCCCAGATATAGGTGTGGTAATCGAGCGGATTGGCGAGGGCCACCTTGGGTCCCAGTGCATCGCGGAGCCCCTCCGCTTGTGTCTTGTTCAACTTCGGAAATGTGACGCCGTGATCGGCAGCAACATCGGCGATCAGGCTGGCTTCGCCGCCCGAGCAGGACATGGAGGCAATGCTGGCGTCCGGCAGCCCGCCACAAACATGTACGAGTTTCAATGCTTCCAGCATCACAGGCAGGGAGCGCACCTCGGCAATGCCGAACCGGGCGAGCAGCGCACTGGCCCCGGCGGCACTGCCGGAAAGCGAGGCGGTATGGGTGATAGTCGCGGCTCGCGCTTCTTCCGAACGTCCGACCTTGACGGCCACGACCGGCTTGCCGCACACTTGCGCTTTCATGGCGAATGCTTCGAAAGAAGCAAGATCGTCAATGCCCTCGATATGAAGCCCGAGCGCTGTCACGCGCGGGTCGTCCAGCAAGGCGCCGCCGATTTCCGATAGGCCGATTTGCGCCTGATTTCCAACTGTCATCAGATAGGCAATCGGCAGTCCCCGCGCCTGCATGGTGAGGTTCAAGGCAATGTTGGATGACTGGGCGATGATCGCAACGCCCTTCCCGACCGGTACGAGCCCATGCTGGTCCGGCCAAAGGGCGGTTTTGTCGAGTGTATTGATGAAGCCGTAGCAGTTGGGGCCAAGAATGGGCATTCCATCTGCGGCGATTACCAGAGCTGACTGAAGGTCTGCGCCATCGTTCAGCTCTTCCGTTGCTTCCAGGAAGCCTGAGGCGAAGCAGACCGCTCCGCCTGCTCCCATCTGCGAAAGTGCGCGTACGATCTCAACGGTCAGCGTCCGGTTGACGCCGATAAAAGCCACGTCCGGAGCACTTGGCAAATCGGAGACCGAACGGACTGCCGGGCAACCGGCGACCTCCTCCCGCTTTGGATGAACGGCGTAGAGATCACCGCCGAAACCGAATTTGCGGCAACCGTCGATGACGTTTTCGCACCAGCTGCCACCGCCGATAACGGCGATGGTTTTCGGGCGCAGCGGCCTTTCCAGGGGCAGCATGCATCAGGCTCCCAGCGGGCGGAAAATGTCGCGGCTGATGATATGCCGCTGGATCTCACTTGTACCGTCCCAGATACGTTCCACGCGGGCATCACGCCAGAACCGTTCGATAGGGAAATCGTCCATCAGGCCCATGCCGCCGAAAATCTGCAGCGTGGTATCGGTCACCATCGCCAGCATCTCGGTCGCGTAGAGTTTGGCACTGGCGATCTCGCGGTTGGCTGGAAGGTTCTGGTCGAGACGCCAGGCGCCTGCGAGTGTCAGCCAGTCGGCCGCGTCTATTTCGGTGATCATGTCCGCGATCTGGAAGCTGACTCCCTGGAATTTGGCGATAGACTGGCCGAACTGCTTGCGTTCCGCGGCATAGTTGACTGCATAGTCATAGCAGCGGCGCGCACGGCCGACGCTCATGGCCGCAACGGTCAGGCGGGTGGCGTAGAGCCATTCGTTCATGACGTCGAAACCGCCATCCACTTCACCCAGAACCTGCGCATCAGGCAGCCGGCACTTGTCGAAATAGAGGATGTAGTTCTTGTAGCCCTTGTGGCTGACAGAATTGTAGCCGTTGCGGACTTCAAAACCCGGCGTGCCCCGGTCGACAAGGAAACAGGTAATGCGCTTTTTGGGACCACGCGGAGTTTCATCGACGCCGGTCGCAACAAAGACAATGAAGAAGTCTGCGTGCTCGGCCCCGGAAATGAAATGCTTGGAGCCGGTGATTACCCAATCGCCGCCATCGCGGACCGCCTGGCATTTCATGCCGCGTGCGTCGGATCCTGCATCCGGTTCGGTGATCGCCAGCGCATCCATCCGCTCACCGCGCACGGCGGGTAGAAGATATCTGTCGCGCTGCTCGCCCTTACAGGCCATCAGAATGTTCTGTGGGCGGCCGAAAAAATGGTTCAGCGCCATGGAGCCCCGGCCGAGTTCACGTTCAACAAGCGTGAAATCCATGTGGCTGAGGCCTGCGCCGCCGACCTCTTCAGGGAAGTTGCAGGCATAAAAGCCGAGGCCGATGCATTTCTTCTTGATCTCTTCGCCGAGTTCATGAGGAACCTGGCCGGTCTTCTCGACCATTTCCTCATGCGGATAGATCTCGTTCTCAACGAAGGAGCGGACCGTGGAGACGATCATCTCCTGTTCTTCGCTCAGTCCAAAATTCATGGCGCGCCTCTCTTGTCTCTTGCCAAAGACAATGCGACAAACGCGAACAGATCGATGTGCAGAATTGGTGCATTAACATGCATAATTGTGAAGGGGAGGAGCAGACGCAGACAATTGCGGTGCTCCTGTTCGAGCAGTTTTCGAACCACTGCCTCGCCAACGCCATCGAGCCGTTCCGTGCCGCAAACACCATCGGAGGGGTGGATCACTATGCCTGGCAGTTCTTGAGTCTAAGCGGCGGAACAGTCCGGTCGTCCAGCGGGTTGCCTGTGGAAACCGGTGCATGGGAAGAAATCCGGCCGTCTGGTGACTATCTGTTTGTCATGCCGAGCTACGGTTTTCGGGACTACCGGACGCCCAAGACGGTGCAGGTGCTCAGAGCAGCGCGCAAACGCTTTAAAGTCCTGGCCGGCCTGGACACCGGTGCATGGCTGCTCGCAGCCGCCGGTTTGCTTGACGGGCGCAGGGCGACGATCCATTGGGACGAGTATACCGCCTTCGCAGAGGCGTTCCCGGAAACGGATGGGTGTGAGGACCGTTTTGTCCTGGAAGCCGATCTTGCGACGTGCGGCGGCGCTTCGACGGCGATGGAACTGGCGCTTGATATCATCAAGCAGCGGCATGGGACCATGTTCGCCTTGGAACTTGCTGCCCTGTTCATGCATGGCGACAAGCTGGATCTTCACGACCCCTATCAGCGGCGCACAACCGATGTCCTTATCGGCAGCGCGACGGCGATCATGCGACGGACAGTTGAGGCGCCACTGACTATTCAAAGCCTCGCCAGCCGGCTAGGAGTTGACCAGCGGCGGCTGGAGGCAGCATTTGCGGCAGAATTGCAAGTAACGCCGCGCAGCGCCTACAAGACGATCCGGCTCAGGGAAGCCCGGCGGCTGGTGGCAATGACCAATCTGACGGTTGCCGAAATCGCCACCCGCTGCGGTTATCAGAATGCCAGTGCGATGACGCGCGCCTATCGCGCGGAATTCGGGGTCACGCCCCAGCAGCACCGGCGTTCGGAATAGCGTTACCAGCAGCAGAAACCACCGTCGACCAGCAGATCGACCCCGGTGCAGTAAGATGCAGCGTCGGACAGCAAGAAAATGGCCGGGCCAACCATTTCATCGACGCTGGCCATGCGCTGCATTGGAGTCTGGCTCTCGAATTCCTTGGTCTGATGCACCATTTCCGGCCGGGTGTTCATCGGCGTTGCGGTGTATCCCGGGCTGATCGAATTGACGCGAATGCCCTTTTCTACCCATTCCATGGCCATCGACTTTGACATGTGAATGACACCGGCCTTGGACGCATTGTAGTGCACCTGGCTGAGGCCGCGGTTCACGATCACGCCGGACATGGAAGCGATGTTGACGATCGAACCGCCCTGACCGTGGGCGAGCATTGCGCGCGCCTGAGCCTGACAAGAGAGCCATACCCCCTTCATGTTGATGTCCATGAGGGTTTGATACTGCTCTTCGCTCATCTCCTCACAGGGGTTGGCGTTGGCAATACCGGCGGCATTCAGAGCAAGGCGCAAAGTGCCAAGATCTTTTTCGGTCCGGGCGACGGCCTCTGCGAGGCTTTCTGAAGACGTGACATCGGCGGCGATCTCGATGGATTTGCGGCCCGCTTTGGCGATGAACTCGGCTGTCTGTGCCAGGCCGTCGTCGGTGCGCCGGTCAAGCAGCGCCACGTCGGCGCCGGACTGGGCAAGCCCCATGGCGATACGCTGGCCGATACCGCTGCCCGCGCCGGTTACAAAAGCTACACGGCCCGTCAGGTCGAACATTGCAGGGGCATTTAGGGTGATTTCAACCATTTGGCTCTCCCTTTCTCAGTGTTTGGTGTCGGCAACAGATTAGGCATAACCTGTCGGTTCAAGACATGATCAAGCCGCCATCCACATTTATGGTTTGTCCGGTGATGTAGTCAGCATCGCCGCTGGCAAGAAAGGCGATCAATCCCGCAACATCCTTGCCCTCTCCGGCGCGTTTCATTGGAATGTTCTGCACCCAATCCGCCATTAACTCGCCAGGGCCGTAGTCGCCAAGCAGCGCTCCCCATACGCGGTCATTGTAATCCCACATGTCGGTCTTGATGATACCCGGGCAAATGGCGTTCACAGTGATGCCGTCCATTGCCACTTCCTTGGCAAGGCTCTGGGTCATGCCCATGACACCGAATTTCGAGGCGGCATAATGCGGGGTATAGATGAACCCGTCACGGGCCTGACCGGACGCAATGTTGATCAGCCGTCCCTTTGTGCCTGACTTCCGCATGCGCCGGACGGCTTCCTGGCAGCACAGGAAGGCTCCCTTGGTGTTGACCGCCATGGTCTGATCCCATTCGTCCTCAGTGAGATCCTCAATTTTGGCAATGGTTATGATGCCAGCGTTTTGGACCGAGATGTCGACCTGGCCAAACGTGACCTCTGCGCGTTCATATAGATCTGTTATGGCCCTTCTATCGGTAACATCGGTCAGGACACCGATGACATTCGCACCATTGGCGCTCAAACGCTCCGCAGCAGTCGTGACTTTTTTATCGATTGAGGCGAGGACAACGTTGGCACCTTCAGCAGCAAACCGCTCCGAAACCGCATATCCGATACCGCGGTCACCGCCAGTGACGACCACGGTTTTCGATTGGAAACGGTGAAGAGGAGTTTCTGGTTGCGTCATGCGGTTGCGAGTTCCATGACGGTGATTTCGTTCGCTTCACTACGGTCGAGAATGCCGGTTTGCTGGCCGACAGACATGACCAGAACGCGGTTGGACACGCCCAGAATTTCCTCGAGATCCGAGCTTACGACCACCACGGCGACGCCTTCGGCTGCCAAGCCATTGATGATCTCGTAGATGGACGAGCGCGCGCCCACATCAATGCCCCGGGTGGGTTCATCGAGCAAGACGACGCGCGGGTTCCGGGCAAGCCATTTGGCGAGAACAACCTTCTGCTGGTTACCGCCGGACATTTCGGACGCGTTCTGATGCCCGCGCCCCTTTACGCCAAACTTTTCAATGCACTCACCGGCAAACTCCCGGAGACGTTTGCGCAGGACAAATCCGTAAGCTCCGACAGCCTCAAAATTGGAATAGGCGATGTTCTCGCCAATGCTGTGACCCAGAATCACGCCTTGAAGTTTCCGGTCCTCAGGAACGAGAACAATGCCTTCGGCGATTGCATCTGCAGGCGAGCGAAGTTTCAGGCGCTTGCCGTCAACCTTGACTGTTCCCGACTTGACCGGATCGGCACCCGAGATTGCCCGGACCAGATCGGTTCGGCCGGCGCCAATGAGACCTGCGATCCCGAGTATCTCACCCTCACGAACGGAGAAGCTGACGTCATTAAACCGTCCGGACGGGGATGAAAGGTTTTCCACCTCCAGAACAGTTTTTTCTTTCGGCTGGGCCAGGGGGGGGAACATCTTGTCCATGCTGCGTCCCACCATTGCTTCGACGATGGTTCGCACAGGAATGTCTGCGGTATCGAATTCCTTCACCTTGTCACCGTCGCGCATGACAACGATGCGGTCGGCGATCTGCTTGATCTCCTCCAACCGGTGGGAAATGTAGATGATGCCGACCCCGTCTGCCTTCAGTTGTTCGATCTGCTCGAACAGCAACTTGGTTTCTTCGCCGCCGAGGGCCGCGGTCGGCTCGTCGAGAATGAGCAGCCGCGCATTCAGCGTCAGCGCCTTGGCGATCTCGATGAGCTGCTGACTGGATGTCGGCAAACCTTCAACGGTCCGTTTCGGCGAGATGTCCAGTCCGAGCCGTTGCAGGCCACCGCGCGCGCGCTTTTCCATTTCGCCCCGGTCGACGATACCGGCCCGGGTGGGGTAGCGGCCGACGAACATGTTTTCGGCAATGGTGAGATGCGGGAGCAGCAATAGCTCCTGGTGGATCATTCCGATTCCGGCGTCGATCGCCTCGCGCGGATTGGCAGGCGCGAAGGGCTTTCCCTGCCAGGTCATTTCGCCGGAAGACGCCAGGACAGTGCCTGAAATGACGTTTGAGACCGTCGATTTGCCCGCACCGTTTTCGCCGAGCAATGCGACCACTTCACCGGCGCGTACCTCCATATCCATCCCATGCAGAACTTGGATCGGCCCGTAGGACTTCTTGATGTTCTTCAATGTGAGGATGGGAGGGGTCTTTTCGGACGTCATGACGCTGCCTGATGCCGCTTGGTCTCTTGAGGGATCAGGTCGGCACTCAAGATGGATCCATCATGAGCGCCGACCCGATTTTCTTCATCGCACAATCCGGTTCCAAACCGGTGTCCGATAAGTCCGAAAGCGCGAGCTTACGGGTGCTTTTCGACGAACTGCTGTGCGTTGTCGCAAGTGGTTAGAACCGCATTCGGGATCTGACGGGCCGGGACAGATGCGTCATTTGCAACCGCGATGGCGGAGTTGACAGCCAGGACACCCATTGCCTGGGTGCTCTGCGTTGCAGTTACAACGAACGGCGTGTCACAAGCTGCCAGGGATTCCAGGGCAGCGACGTCGCCGTCGTAACCGCCTACGGTGATCTGGTCGGCAAGACCGGCAACTTCAACAGCCTTTGCAGCACCCATTGCGATGCCGTCAGCCTGGCCGAAGATCATCTTCACATCCGGATGGGCCTGAAGCAGGTTCTGGGCGATGGAGAAGCCTTCGTCCGGCGACCACATCTGGGTCCACTGCTGAGCAACCAGCTCAACGCCCGGGTTCTCGTCGATGGCCATCTTGCAGCCTTCGTACCGCTGAACTTCCGGGGTGGTACCCTTCTGGCCGTGGATGATGAACATCTTGCCTTCACCGCCAGCCAGCTTGATGACGTGCGAGCAGACTTCGTAAGCGGACATCACATTTTCGCCGTAGATCACGGTATCGCCCGGCTCACCTTCCGGCTCACGGTCAACGTTGATGACCGGAATGCCTTCGGCACGTGCCAGGCGGGTCGGAACAGCAGCAGCTGCAGCACCGGCCGGAATGTAGATGAACGCGTCGATGCCCTGTGTCATCAGATCCTGGGCCTGGCTGACCTGGGTCGCGGTGTCGCCTTTGGCGTCAACCGTGATGACTTCGATGCCGAGCTTGGCCGCATAACCCTCAACGCCGAGCTTGATCTGGTTGAAGAAGTCTGCCTGCAGGTTCGGAACCGCAAGGCCAATCTTGCTGATGCCGAGGCCTTCGGCGTTTGCTGTGCCGGCACCAACCATCAGAGCGGTTGCTGCGACCATTGCCTTCATAAAGGATTTCATGGATTTCTCCTCCTGGTATGTTGGTCCGAAGTGTCTGGACCTGATTCATCCGGAAACCGGACGAGCTGCTGTAGACGGCGGCAAAAACCACCGTCTTTCAAAATCTTCATCTACCTCGGTGCTTGAACGTCTCGGCTGCCACGGCAAGAACGATCACCGACCCGATGATTACCGCCTGCAGGAATGGCGACACCGAAAGCAGATTGAGACCGTTGCGCAAGACCCCGATGATCAGTACCCCAATGATCGTGCCCGCAATTCCACCGGTGCCTCCCGACAGGCTTGTGCCACCGATCACCACTGCGGCAATGGCGTCCAGTTCGTAGGCAATGCCGATAGACGGCTGCACCGCGTCCAGCCGTGCTGCCAGCAGGATGCCGCCTAGGCCGGACAGAACTGCGCAGGCCATGTAGACCAGTATGGTTGCCCGTTTGACGTTGATACCGGCCAGGCGCGCGACCTCCGGATTGCCGCCGATCGCGAAAAGTTTCCGCCCGCCTTCCCGGTAGCGTTCAAACAACAACGCGATAACGAACACTGACAGCATTACCGCCACTGTGATGGTCAGGAACCCGCCGTGGCGGATAATCGCACTCATGTTGAACCAGATCGGAAAACCGATGATCTGGGATCCGTCGGTGATCATGTTGGCCAACCCGCGGGCGATAGACATCATCGCCAGCGTCGCAATGAAGGGTGGGACCTTGAACTCGGTTATCAACAGACCTGCAACCAGACCGGCAATCGAAGAAGCGGCCAAGGCACCCATGATTGCAATCGTCATCGGAAGACCGGCTTCGACGTTCAGGTAGCCCAGAACCATCATTGACAGGGCGAGGACCGAGCCGACAGATAGGTCGATCCCTCCGATGAGGATCACGAAGGTCATTCCTACCGCAAGGATGCCGAGGACGGTGATCTGGTCCAGGATGTTCAGGAAGTTGCGGACCGAAAGAAAGGAATCGGTCGCAATCGACAAGAACACGCACAGGAGCAGCAAACCGATCAGGGGGCCCGTCGCGCCACCCAGCGAGAAAAATTCTAGAACACGCGGTTTCGACTGCGGCGCGTCGGATGACATCAATTGATCCTCAACCGTATAATTATTCACTATTGACAGAAAATGCCTATCCCAGGAATGTCATGATTGTCAAGCATCCCTAACATTGTAATAATTGCTGCATTGCAGCATAAATTGCATTGGCAAACCAGTAGGGCCAGCGCTTGACACGTAAAAAAATTGAATGTTTACTATATAAAGAATAATTATTCAGGTGTGAGAATGAAGCCGAACGATCTTCGCGCGGTTGCCAACAAAATCAGGCGTCGCGATCTCCAAGCGGTTTTTGAAGCGGGTGCAGGCCATATCGGTGGTGAAATGTCGGTCACCGACATCCTGACCGCACTCTACTTCAACGCCATGTCGGTGGACCCGCAGAACCCCCTCGATCCGAACCGGGACAGGCTGGTCTTGAGCAAGGGGCATACGGCGCTGGCGCTCTATGTTGTCCTGGCTGAAAAGGGGTTCATTCCGAAGGATGAAATCTCGTCGTTCCTACAACACGGATCTCGCCTTAACGGCCACCCGAACTGCGTAAAGGTTCCAGGCGTTGAGACCAACACCGGACCGTTGGGGCATGGTTTGCCCGTCGGCGTCGGGATGGCCAAGGCCGCAAAACTGGATGGCGCCAGTTGGCGCACCTTTGTCGTCTGCGGAGACGGCGAAATGCAGGAAGGCTCGAATTGGGAAGCGATCATGTCGGCCGCCCAGTTCAAGCTCGATAACCTGACGCTGATCATTGATCACAACCGCCTTCAGCAGGGTGCCCGCTTGTCTGACACTGTCGAGATGGCCCCGTTCGCGCCGAAATTGGAAGCTTTCGGATGGTCGGTTCTTGATATCGATGGTCATGATATGGAGCAGCTTTGCGACGCGTTCGCGCCGCATGCCACCGAAGCCGGCAAGCCCAGGTGCGTTATTGCCAATACGAACAAGGGGCAGGGCATTTCGTTCATGTCCGACAATGTCGCATGGCATCACAAAGTGCCTAATGCGGAGCAATTCGAGCAGGCCTTGGCAGATCTTGAGGAAGCCGCATCGTGAACACAGCTTTCGAACCCCCAGCACTCCACGACTGCCGTGACGCATTTACCGCGACCTTGCAGGAACTTGGCGCTCAGAATCCGGATGTTGTCGCGGTCTGCAACGACTCGGTAGGTTCCTCCAAGCTTGCAGGATTTCGGGACAAGTTCCCCGAGAGGCTCATTAATGTCGGCATTGCCGAACAGAATATGGTTGGCGTCGGTGCGGGTCTTGCCAATGGCGGGAAGATACCTTTCGTCTGCGCTGCCTCTCCTTTCCTGACAGGCCGGGCACTGGAGCAGATCAAGGCCGATGTGGCCTATTCGGAAGCAAATGTGAAACTGGTCGGCATCAGCTCGGGCATGGCTTATGGCGAGCTTGGACCGACCCACCACTCGATCGAGGATTTTGCCTGGGTCCGTGCCTTGCCGAACGTTCCGGTGATCGCACCAGCAGACCGGATCGAGACAGCAGCGGTCATAAAATGGGCTGCCGGCTATGTCGGCGGGTGTTTTCTACGCCTTAGCCGCGTCGGCGTACCGGATTTGCTTCCTGAAGAGCATGTTTTTGAGCTTGGCAAAGCCAATACGTTGCGCGCGGGCGGGGATCTGACGATTATCGCAAACGGCGTTCTGACGCACAGGGCCTTGGCAGCAGCGGCGCTTCTTGAGGACCGTGGCGTCTCCGCCCGTGTGCTGAACATGGCGAGCGTAAGACCTATCGACGAATGGGCTGTTCTGTGCGCTGCGCGCGAGACCGGGGCGATCCTCACCTGCGAGGAGCATACCGTGTTCGGCGGCCTGGGCAGCGCAGTCGCTGAAGTCGTTGTCGATCACCATCCAGTCCCCATGAAACGTCTTGGCGTTCCCGGTGTCTTTGCCCATACCGCTTCCGCGAATGCGCTTTTGGATGACTATGGAATGGCCCCGGCAGCAATTGCAGACAGCGCGGAAACACTCCTGGAACGGAAGGGATAGAAGCAGTGAAAGAGGTTGTTCTGGCGATCGATGAGGGAACGACCAACTCCAAGGCAGTTCTGGTTTCGCATTCCGGCGAGATCCTGTCCTCAGGCTCCGCGCCTGTGCCGATCCAGTATCCGCAGTCGGGCTGGGTGGAACAGGATGCCGGAGAGATCTGGTCAGCTACCGTCCAGGCGATAAAGGACTGCGTCCGCGGGTATCCGGACGTCCGGATCGTAGGCTTGGGCATTTCCAACCAACGTGAATCGATCCTGATCTGGGACCGCAAGAACGGAGAACCGCTGGGCCCGGTCGTGACGTGGCAGTGCCGCCGGACGGCAAAACAGTGCGAAGCTTTGCGATTGGCAGGTTATGAGGAAGACGTGGTTGCACGTACCGGTCTTCCGCTGGACCCGCTTTTTCCGCCGACCAAAATTGCCTGGCTCTTGGAAAACCATGGCAAAGACAGCACTGATATCTGCATCGGGACCGTCGACAGCTGGCTGATCTGGAAGCTGTCGGGTGAAAAGGTGCATGCGACCGACCGGTCGAATGCGGCGCGGACCCAGGTATTCAACCTCGCCGATGGCAGGTGGGACGACAGTCTGTGCCGCTTGTTCGGCATTGACGCACATATGCTGCCGGACGTTCATGATTCAGCGCACGTCTTCGGCGTGACCAACGGTGTGGACGGTCTTCCCGACGGCGTGCCGATCGCATCGGCGATTGGCGATTCCCACGCAGCTCTGTTCGGACATGGCGCGTTCGGGGCCGGCGATGGGAAGGTGACGTTCGGAACCGGCTCCAGCGTGATGACGACCACACCGGAGTTCATCGTTCCGCCAAAGGGAATTACGACCACAATTGCCTGGTCGCTCAATGGCCAATCTACTTACGGGTTTGAGGGAAACATCCTGGTCAGCGCGTCTATTCTTCCCTGGACGGTCAAAATGCTGGGACTGGAAAGCGTGGAATCCCTTCTGGATCTGTCCCGGACCGTTGACGATGCGGGCGGCGTTTATCTGGTTCCGGCGCATGTTGGGCTGGGGTCGCCGCATTGGAACGCCGAAGCGCGTGGGGTCATCTGCGGCCTGTCATTCTCGTCCGAGCCTGCCCACATCGCGCGTGCCGCAGTCGAGAGCATTGCCTTGCAGGTTCACGATGTCTTTGCAGCAATGGCGGTCGCAGAGGTCGAGTTCGGCCGTTTGTTCGTCGACGGCGGGCCAAGCCGGAACCGCTTCTTGATGGAACTGGTGGCGGGATATCTCGATCATACAGTTGTCCCGTGCAAAAACCCGGAGGCCTCGGCACTCGGCGCCGCTCACCTGGCAGGATTGGCAACCGGCTTCTGGAGCGATCTGGAAACAGTGTCCAAGCTGGCAGATCACGATGAAGAGGTTCGGCCCGTGATGGCCCGCGAAAACCGTAAAGCGGGCCTCGCCGGCTGGCAGAAAGCGATTGCGAAGTCTGTTTTGGCTGTGTAGTGAATATTTATTCATTTCATGCCTTAACAACCCAAACCATAACGAAGGCCCGCTATGTCCCGCCTCAACGAACTTCGGATGATCGCTCGCGTCGCGCAGATGTATCATCTCGAAGGTGCGAGGCAGGCGGCCATTGCTAGCCATTTGCGGATTTCCCAGGCAACCGTTTCGCGCATGCTGAAAAAGGCGCAGGACGAGGAGATCGTGCGAATCTCCGTCGTCTCGCCGTCCGGAACATATGCCGATCTCGAAGCTGCACTGAGATCGCAATTCAATCTTTCCGAAGCGATTGTCGTGGAGTGCACGGAGGACCGGGACGCGGCAATCATGGCGCGGATCGGCGAGGCAGCGGCGCATTTTCTTGAAGCCACCTTGCAACCGGACGAGGTCATCGGGGTTTCAAGCTGGTCGGAGACCATTCTAAGAATGGTCGACAATATTCACCCGATGACTTCGGGACGCGCGAAGAACGTTGTCCAGACCCTGGGCGGAATGGGCAATCCAACGGTTCAGATCCACGCAAACCAACTGACCACCCGGCTGGCGAAGCTGACAGGCGCCGAAGCGAATGTGCTCAGCGCTCCCGGAGTTGCGCAATCGCGCGAGGCGAAGCTTGTGCTTCTTGGCGACTCCTTCGTGCGTGAAACCATGGATCTGTTTCAGAAGATCACGCTGGCGATCATCGGCATCGGTGCGATGGAACCCTCCGGTATGCTTGCGCGCAGCGGCAATGTTTTCTCGCCCCGAGAGTTGGCCGAAATCGCTGAAGCCGGTGGCGTTGGCGATTTCTGCCTGCGGTTTTTCGATGCGGACGGCAATTTTGTCCGCACGCCGCTCGACGACCGGGTCATCAGCATGACACCGGAAGAACTGATGAAGGTCGACCGGGTGATCGCATTGGCGGGCGGCAAATCGAAGACCGAAGCCATCCGGGGCGCATTGCGCACCGGTGTGATTGATCTCCTGGTCACCGACAAGTTCACAGCCGAACGGCTGGCCGGTGCGGAAGCGTCAGCGTAGCAACGCGCTACGCTGCAACCTGATCCGCGTTGCCTTGTGCCTGGTAGACCTTGGTCATCTGCAAGGCGGCATCCGCTGCTTCCTGCCCCTTCTTGACGAAGTGATCGCGGAAAAAGCCGATATGGTCCTCAGTTGGCTGGAAATTGTGCGGCGTTAGCGAAACTGACAGGATCGGCACGCCGGTCTTCAGACCTGCTTCCATCAGTCCCGAGACGACAGCTTGCGCCACGAAGTCGTGCCGGTAAATGCCGCCATCGACGACAAGGGCGGCGGCAGCAATCGCAGTATACTCACCCGTCTCTGCGAGCTTTTGCGCCAGAAGCGGCATCTCGAAAGCGCCAGGCACATCATGGCAAACCACCGCCGCGCCAGGATCGCGTTCGGCGATCCGTTGTTTGAAACCAACCATCGCCTGATCGACGATGTCGGCATGCCAATTGGCTTTGATGAATGCGTATTTCGGGGATTTTGTCATGACTGTAAGATCCTCTCATTATGACAAGATCCCAGAGCGTCGGTATGCCCGGACTTTCATCCGGCCACTACCATTCTCTCCCATCCGGACTTTAACCGTCGGCCCCGGAATTTCACCGGATCTGCTGACCCACCCCATGGAGTGGCGCTCGCGGGCTTTTACCGCCGGTGGGGAATTTCACCCCGCCCTGAGAATGGTTTCGATGTAGGGGCCACTTGTTTGGCTGTCAATTGCGTTGGCCGCAAGAAGGTGTGCCTACAGCAATGAGCCGGCCCATGACCACGCCAACAAGACCAACATGAGATGGAGCACGGCTTTTCTGTACGATCAACTGAGCAAAGCCCTGTACATCCGGGTCGTGAAGGCGACCTATGCCTCTTCGCACCAAAGACTTGTTCGAACTTATAAGGCTCTCCGTTTGACTTTCTTCATTTGGTACCACTGACACCGGAAAGGGTCTGGCCGATTTTTTCCATCAGGCCTGCCCGCTCCTGACTGCCGTCGGCGGCGTAGTTGAGGTTTTTGAACAGGGAGGTCAGGTTGGTGAAGAACGATCTGACCTCCGCCTTGCTGTCAAAGGCGAAATCCTGCCGGGCGATCTTGTAGACCAGATCGAAGGTTTCCTGCTGGCGGGTCAATGGCGCGGACACATCGACATCGTCAAAGGCGTCCTGCTGCAGGTAGACCATGTCGAGAAACAGCGCCTTTTGCTGAAGGACAAAGTCATCGGTCGAAATGCCCTCCTCGCCGGTGACCTGCATCATGCGGCTGATTTCATCGCCTCTTTGAAGGAGCCCGATCATCTCCTCAACGCGCGGCACCCAGTTGGGGCCGAGATTGGCGTCGTACCAGTCCTTCAACTGGGCCGGATAGCGCGACCAGGACAGCAGCGGATCGACGGCCGGATAAAAGCGTTTGTAGGCGCGCTCCGACGACAGGCCGAGAAAGGTCTTGACGGTGCCGAGCGTCGACTGGGTGACCGGTTCCTCGAAATTGCCGCCGGCGGGCGATACGGTGCCGATCATGGTCAGGCTGCCGGTTTGCCCGGTTGCCGTCCTCAGAACGCCGGCGCGCTCATAGACGCCCTTGATCGCCGAATCGAGATAGGCGGGAAAGGCTTCCTCGCCGGGGATCTCTTCGAGGCGGCCGGAAGTTTCGCGCATCGCCTGCGCCCATCGCGAGGTGCTGTCCGCAATCAGGAGAACATCATAGCCCATCTGGCGGTAATACTCGCCGAGCGTGATCCCGGTATAGATCGACGCCTCGCGTGCCGCCACCGGCATGGACGAGGTGTTGCAGATGATTACCGTGCGGTCCATCAGGGTGCCGCCGCCGGACGGGTCCGGCTGCTGCGGGAATTCGGTAATCGTTTCGACTACTTCGCCCGCCCGTTCGCCGCAGGCGACAACGATGACGATATCGACAGCCGAAAACCTGGAAATCAGCGATTGCAGCACGGTTTTGCCAGCGCCAAAGGGGCCGGGAATACAGCCCATGCCGCCGCGTGCAATCGGAAAAAACGTGTCGATCAGGCGCAGCGTGGTTATCAGGGGCTCGCGCGGGTAAAGGCGTTCGCTTTGGCCCGACGCGAACAACCGTTCGGGCAGCGCACGGCGCACCGGCCATTGCTGCATCATGGTCAGGTCACGGGTGTTGCCCCTGCCGTCCTTCAAGGTCGCGACCACTTCTTGAATGGTAAAGCTTCCCTCGCGGATCCGTTCAATCGTCCAACTACCTATGAGGCCGAAAGGCGCCATGATCTTGTGGTCGAACCGGCCTTCCGGAACCTTGCCGATGACGCCGCCGGCCTTCACCGTGTCGCCGGACTTGACGGCCGGCTGGAACGCCCATTTGCGCGTTTGGTCCAACGCGTTGGTCAAGACGCCCCTCGGCAGGAAGAAGCCGTGCTCAGCGGCGATATCGGCAAGCGGGTTCTGCAAGCCGTCAAACACGGTGCTGAGCAGACCCGGGCCGAGAGAGACGGAGAGCATGTCGCCGGTCTGGATGACCTTGTCACCGACGCGCACGCCGGACGTGCTTTCAAACACCTGCGCTTCCGCCGATTTGCCGCGCACCCGAAGGATTTCCGCCTTCAGGTATTCTTTCGGTTTGCCGTCCCGTTCCGGCCCGTGCGGAATGATGTAGACAACCTCGTTCTTCACCAAAGGATGAGCGCCAAGCGGTGCCAAAGTGACGAGATCATCCTGAACGGCAATGATTTCAGCGGTCGGTTCGGGAAGCTGAACATGGCTGGTCATGAAAAGGCCTCCTCCAGAGGGGCGGGTGTTCTGGGGGCAAAATCGTCCGGTGGTCCGGCAGGGGCGGCGCTTGGCGTGGCGTCCGGCGAAAGGGCTGCCTGAACAAGACCCGCCAGCCGGTCATGCGCCGCCTCGGCATTATAGCGGGACCAGCGCTCTACGATGATCCAGCGCAGGGCGTAGATGGCAACCGCCTCGAAATCGAAGTCGTGAGCTGCGCCGAAGCGGTCGAGCTGGCCAAACACTTCGGTCAGCACCAACCTCTCGAAGCCGATATGATCACCCGCCGCCATCTTGCGATGCGCTTCCGGTACCCAGGGCATGATATGGGCAAGGCCGAAGCCGGGATCGCCCCAATTGTCATGGATGTGGCCGCACCAGCGGCCAAAGCCCCAGGCGGTCACATCGCCCGCCGAATCTTGTCCCTCAGCCCGGCGGCGGAGGGCTGCGATGACTGTGCGCGTTTCCATACGGACAGAGGCCAGATCCCGCAGGGTCGGGTAGCCCTCAAAATCCGCGACCACATCCTTCGCCAGCCGGATGACTTCGGCGTCTTCCTTGAGTTTGGCGACTCCCGTCCATGCGGTTGCGTCCAACAGGCGTTTCAGAAGCAGCGCATGCTGCGGCTCCAGCATGCTGGTCAGCCGCTGGCGCAAACGGAACGCAGAAATCGGCACCTCGGCACGGGAGAACAACGGTCCCAGATGCGGCAGGCTGCAGACCAAAGTGATGTAGCGGTGCCTCGGATCGGACATGACCTATCTCAGCACCCCTTCCATAACCGCCCGTAAGCGCGGTTGCAGGTGTTTTTTCAACAGGCCGGCAATTGTCTCTTCGGTCAGATCGATAGCAACATCCCGATCCGTCAGCTTGATCTTGATGCCGTCAAACCCCGGCTCTGAAGAAAATGTGACCCCCTTGCGCAGCACTTCACCCGCCAATGCAATGACAAAATGCGTTAGCGTCCCTGGTTCAACGGATTCCGGCGACTGCTTGAGTTCTTCAAACGTGACGACCTTTTCCGGAAGAACAATTACCATTTGATCCGTCGCAGTGACGGCAGCCGTTTCCTTGGCGGTGCCAGCCATTGCGACAATCAGATTTTGCAGGAAGGTTTCATCGGCCAGCGTGACTGCCACAAGGCGCGTTGCCTCCTCCTGAATCCGGTCACCCAGTTCGTTGCGCATGGACAAGACCAGATCTCTTGCCGCGATCTTCAGGCCGTCTTTGGTCGCCGCCTCCTGTTTCACAGCTTCGGCTTGGGCGGTGCTGACGATGGCGGCCGCCCTGGCCTCCGCAGCGGAAATGATGCTTGCAGCCTTGGCCTGCGCATCGGCGATGATCGCCTCTGCCTCGTTTTTGCCGACGGCGACGCCTTCTGTCTTGAGCCGTTCGACAAGCGCCTGAACGCTGGCACCGGCGGCTCCTTCCAGCGAAGTTGACTGATCGTCTGTCGTCATTTCGCCCTCCTAGCTCGGAATAGACCCTGCAAGCACAAGCGCGAAAACCAGCGCAAACACCGAGAAGCCTTCCAGGACCGCAGCAGGTGCCAGCGATATCCCGAAAATCTCCGGCTTGGCCTTGCTGGCATGAATGGCCGATGCCAGAACCTCGCCCTGGCGGATCCCGGTGAACAGCATCGTCAAGCCGGACAGCACGCCAACGCCAAACATGGCGGCACCATTGGCCGCCGTGACGGCTTCTGCCTGTAAAGAGAACATGATGACAATGCCGTAGATCACCTGGGAGGAAGGCATCAGGGATACGCCGATAAACCGGCCATACCCGCCATCGCTGTCCAGCATGGCGCCGATCGCCGCACTGCCGCCGAGCGCACATCCCCATGCGCTTCCGATGGCGCCAAGCGCAACCGGTGCAAAAAGACCAAACCAACCGAGAGCGACAACAAATTCGTTCACAGTCTTGTCTCCTCTTTCCTGAATGGACGGAAGGGCGTGCCCTCGTCTTTCAAACCCCAATTGAAGAACTCGATGACATTGAGCCTGAGCCCGTGAACACAGCCGGCAATCAGTCCGAGCCCGATGTTGATGGCATGGCCAAGCACAAGCACGAACAGCGCGACCAGAAGGCCAATGCCAGGAACGGACTGATAAAGCTGGCTGGACAAGGTGTTGATGGTTTCTGCCAGCGATGCGGCCGCGAGGCCCAGTGCGAAGAGGCGCATATAACTGAGCACATCGGAAAAGATGTTCACAACGCGCGCAACCGAGGCGAGGCCGTCAAAGAGCCGCAATGCGCCGGAGGAAAGGGAAGTGACTTTCCGGTTGCTGCCAAAGAAACCGGCGGTCAACAGTCCGGCGGCAACAGTGAGTGGACCAAGACTTTCCAGAACCGTTCCCATTCCGAGGAATGTTGCCAGGCCGCCTGCCGCAACAAGAACCCATCCAAACGGTTGCAATTTGTCAGGCAACGCGGTGCCATGGCGGGCCCGCATCAAATTGGCAATCACGATGTGGATCACGCCGATGGTCAGCGTGATTTTCATCATGGTATCGACGTCCTTGAGTTCAAGAACTTTCAAAGCGCCAAGCCAGCTACCTTCGGGTGGCACGATCCCGAAATAGCTGCCCGTCGCGATCCCGAATGCTGTGGTTGAGACCATCAGCCAGACGGACATTTTGTGTAACCGTCTGGCCAGCGGCGATCCGCCGAAACGGCCGCGAAAAAGATACAGGAGCCCAAGCAGCAACAGTCCGTAACCGGCGTCTGTCATGATCATGCCGAAAAACAGTACGAACGAGATGTAGACGATCACTGACGGATCCCAATCCCGGTATCCCGGTGTCTGATAGAAGGAGACAAGATCCTCGCCTGCCGCAAGCGAGGGCGCATTTTCAAGAAGCGAAGGCGGTTTCTCGGTCTCGTCAGGGTCTTCGAACAATACAGCAATACCGAGCTCGGCTGCGAGCGAACCGATTTTGTCCATTTGATCGGCCCGCCCCCAAGCTTGAAGGACAAAGACCCGGCCATCATCAGCGGTTTCCAGAGCAGCCCGGGCGCGTGCGGAATGATCCCTTGCCGCAGCAAGATTCTGACCGAGCAGGAAGCTCCACTTGGTCATGGATTGGCGGTCGAGCTGCAGACCCTCAAGCTCAATTTCGGTCTGCTCCAGGTCGTGTTCCAGCTCCGACAGCGGGATCGCGCCGACATGGGTGCGTTTGACCGGCATTGCATCTGGGGCGGGCTCTTCCGGCGACAGAACCACAACATAGGCCCGGTACCGGTCCTGGTGAACGATCTGCAGGGTTTTGTCTGACGGATCGATCTCGGAAAGCTTCGCAGATGGGACGACGTAGAACCAGAGCCGGTAGCCACCCAGATCCTCAAGATCGGTAAAGCGGAATTCGCCCCAGGGCCGAACCTCGCGAATGCGCCGCGCGACCCGGTCCCTTCGGTCCTCGCAGGCCTTGATCGCCCTTTTGTTGGAAAGCGCCCCGTTGACAACCTGGTCAAGATCAAAGCCTTCCGGACTGGTCGCCGCGCGGCGTTGTGCCGGGCAATTGAGCAGCCATCTTAATGCTTCCACCGCGTGAGAGGCCTTGCCACTTGGAATGGCTTCCAGCTCGCGCTGCGCGGATGTGAGCGGGATCAGATGAAGCTGGCCAAATTTCTGCGCGGCCGCCAGCACCTGCTCCTTTTCGTCCAGGATGCCGATCAGGCTGACTTTTTTCAGCGGAACAATACTCATAGTGCGGCCACCTCGACTTCCGCAGCGCGGGCGGCGGTTTTGCGTTTGGAAATCTTGGCCCGGACAACCGCATCGCGCTCGTCATCCGCCAAAGCCATCCGGATTTTCTTGATGTTGCGTTCCGCACGCGGGATCAGGACTTTTTCAAACAGGTTCACCCGCCGCGAAATGACGGTTTCCGCTTCTATCAGCTTCTCGATTCGCTCATGCGCGACCTCGCGTTCAAGATGCAGATGTACGAGTTCCCTCACACCGGCAACCGCCGGATCGACCCAATGCGGGCGCGCCAGTTTGGAGTAAGAAGCTGTCTCCAAATCAACCTTGCCCAAAACCGGCAATACCGTCCCGGACAGGTTCTGTGTGCCGCGCTCTACCGATCTTACCTTCACAAGACCTTCGACCGGCACTTGAGCGTTGGCCAGCATCGGCAAACTGGTGGCAATCTCTTTGAATCGCTTCTCGTATTTGCGGTCCAATTGCGCTGACTTCTGCTTGGCTTTTGCCCGCTCTGCCACGATCTGCAAGCGCTTCAGTTCCAGAGACGGCAAAAACCGCCGATACTCCGCCAGTTGCGATGTTTCATGGGCGAGCGACGATTTATTGAGCGCCAGTTTCGCCATCAGGCAGCCTCTCCCGATGTAGCGCTATCGGCAGGTTTCGCGATTGGAAAGAACTTGTCGATCAATTCCTGCTTCATCAACAGTTGGTTGGCTTCGAAACATTCGGCGAGCGTTGACCAGCACAGGTCCAGGGCATTTTCGAGTGGCATCGACACATCGATGTCCATGAATCGCTCCCGGAACAATCCGCCGAATTTCAGAAGCTGGTGATCATAGTCCGTCAGTTCGAAGGCCATGGACTGCTTTTGCTCGGCGTCCCGTGCATCGGAGTAGAACCGGATCATCGTGTTCATGATCTGATTGTGATCCTCGCGGGTCACCTTGCCGATCACATGCTGTTTCAGACGCGACAGGGAGCCGAACGGATCAAGCACACCGCTGTGCAAATAGAACTGTCCCTCGGTGATGTAGCCGGTGTTGTCCGGCACCGGGTGGGTGACGTCATTGCCTGGCATTGTGGTTACCGACAGGATCGTGACAGAGCCGGAGCCCTGGAAGTCGCAGGCCTTCTCGTAGCGCCGCGCAAGTTGGGAATAAAGATCTCCCGGATATCCCCGGTTGGCCGGAACCCGTTCCATCGCGATGGAGACTTCTTTCATCGCATCTGCGAAAGCCGTCATGTCGGTCAACAGAACCAGGACGCGCTTTCCCTCATCAACGGCGAATTTTTCCGCCACTGCGAGAACCATATCCGGCACCTGAAGACGCTCCACCACCGGGTCCGACGCCTGATTGACGAACATGACAGTGCGCGGAAAGACACCTGCGTCCTCAAACTGTTTCCGGAAAAAGGCAAAATCGTCGAAGATCAGGCCCAACCCGCCGAAAACCACAATGTCGGCATCCGCCTGAATTCCGATACGGGCCAGAAACGCATTATAGGGTTCGCCGGAAACCGAAAAAATCGGGATCTTCTGGCTTTCGACCAGGCTGTTGAAGATATCGATCATCGGCACGCCGGTGCGGATCATCCGGGAGGCAAGCACCCGTTTCATCGGGTTCGCGGACGGCCCGCCGATTGAAACCGTCGGATCACTGGCTAGATCCGGCCCGCTGTCGACCGGCTGGCCGGCACCATTGAAAACACGGCCGAGGATATTCTCCGAGTAGGTGACTTTTGCCGGTTCTCCGAGGAACCTGACGGAGGAATTGTTCGCCAGCCCCTTGGTGCCGGAATTGACCTGAAGCGTTACCAGTTCGTGGTCAATGTTGATCACCTGCGCCAGGGACGACGTTCCGTCGCCTGCCTCGACCAGCGCCAGATCTCCAAGGCACGGACGTGTTTCCGCCGCCGACCGGTCAGAAGACACCTCAATCCTGATAATGTCGCCAACGATATCAAGGATCCGCGTGTAGGACACAAGCATCGGCATTTCCTCAAAAAGGGCTTCAGGCTTTGCGAAAGACAATCATGAGTTTATCGTGGCACGTGTATTATCTTACGCAAGGCCGTTTTTTGGGCGGAAACAGAAACGCAGCAGCGGGTTCAGATACGCAAGCTCAATGAAGCACCTCCGGGTGACTGGTCGCTTCGAATTTTGCAACAATATGACTTGGGCTAGTTTTCTCACCAGTAAGCACGGTCTCTGTCTGCTCCCGAGGGCAGCCCCAACTTACTGCCGTGAAAACAACAACCATTGATATGGCTCAAAGACGGGTGCCTGCTAATTTGGAAGCCTGCGGTTGCTTGAGTTTGGTCAAGGAATGCGGCGCCCGTTCAAAGAACGCGGACGCGGTGCCCACGCAACTCAAATCGATTTAGACATCAGATCGATGTCAACGAATGTGCACGTTTAGCCAGAGGCGGCCGATATGGATAATGGTCACGCAATCAGCAACGGTGCCACTCCGCCGTCATGTGAGGTTACGCCCATCCCGGATGGCGAAATTGAAGGCATTTGCGCAAAGTTCGGCAACGACAAGCATCGTATGCTGGATATCTTGTTGGAGATCCAGCATGACTACCGGTGCATCTCACCTTCTACGATGGACCGGGTGGCGGCCCATACGGACCTGACCCGGATCGAGGTCGAAGGCGTTGCAAGTTTTTACTCCTTCCTGTCGCTGACACCCAAGGGCCGGGTAACAATTCGCTTGTGCGACGACATCGTCGACCGCTTCAGCGGCCTTGAGGAAGTGGCGGGTGTCTTCGAAGAAGTGCTGGGTATCCGGCTTGGGGAAACATCCTCTGACGGCGCGTTTTCGCTGGAGTACACGCCGTGCATCGGCATGTGCGATCAGGCGCCGGCAGCCATGGTCAACGATGTCATGCTGACATCGCTGGACCCAGCCAGCGCGCGCCGCGCCGCGATGGCACTGAAGGACGGAATTGCGCCGGAGCTCCTGATCAGCGAACGCTTCACGGATATGACGCCGTACGAACAAGCAACGCGGATGGTGGACAACAATATCCGCCATGCAGGCGAGGTTCTGCTTGGTCCGGTTCCCGAGGATGCCGGTCTTAACAATGCTGCCGGAATGAGATCGTCCCAGATCATCAGCGCGATCGAGGAAAGCGGGCTGCGGGGATGCGGCGGCGCAGGATTCACGACGGGCCGCAAGTGGCGCTTCGCGGCCGGTGAACGCTCCGAAAAGCGCTATGTCATCTGCAATGCCGACGAGGGAGAACCTGGAACTTTCAAAGACCGGGTACTGCTGACCGAGCGGCCGCATCTTTTGATCGAAGGGATGACCATTGCTGCCAGAGCCGTCGGAGCCCGTGAGGGCATCGTGTATCTGCGCGGCGAGTATGCTTACCTGCGCCCGCTGCTTCTGGAAGTCCTAGACGACCGCCGCCGCCGGGGTCTTCTGGGCGAAGGTATCCTCGGCATAAAGGGGTTCAATTTCGATATCCGCCTGCAGATGGGTGCCGGGGCCTATATCTGCGGCGAGGAAGGCGCCTTGATCAGCTCCTGCGAAGGCCTTCCGGGAGAGCCGAAGACCCGGCCGCCCTTTCCGGTCAACCGTGGCTATCTTGGCCATCCGACTGTCGTCAACAATGTCGAGACGTTCTGCCATGCAGCCCGCATCCTGGACCGCGGTGCCAAGTGGTTCCACGACATGGGGACAAAGGGCTCACACGGCACCAAGCTGTTTTCCATCTGCGGTGACTGCCTCAATCCGGGTATCTACGAGCTGCCTTACGGCCATACTGTCTGGGAGATCCTGGAAATGGTCGGCGGCGAGGATGCGGCAGCGGTTCAGATCGGCGGTCCGAGCGGCACCATGATCGCGCGCGACAGTTTCGACCGCAGGCTGACCTTTGATGATCTTGCGACCGGCGGCGCGATCATAATCTTCAACGGTGACCGGAACATCCTTGAGATCGTCGAATATTATATGTCCTTCTTTGTCCACGAGAGCTGCGGCTATTGCACGCCATGCCGGGTCGGAAACGTATTCCTGCAGAAGGCGATCCAGAAGTTCCGCAAGGGCCTCGCCAATCCGGAAGACATTGAGTACCTGAAGGATCTCTCCGGTACGATCATCGAGACCAGCCGCTGTGGACTGGGCATGACATCGCCCAATCCCGTACTCAGCACCTTGCAGAACTTCCCGCTCGTCTATTCAGCGGTCAGCAAACCCGGCAAGGACGGTATCCGCGACACCTTCGACATTCAGTCGGCCATCGACAGCGCGCGCAAAATCGCCAAGCGGCGTTCCTACATTTTCGACCGGGATTTCACCCAATGAGCGACAATCGACGCGAATCCAGCTTTACCTTCACTATCGACGGTGCCGAGGTAAAAGCCTTTTCCGGTCAGACCATCATGGAAGCCGCCGACGAAGCCGGGGTCTACATTCCGCGCCTGTGCGATCATGAAGGCTTGCGCCACCAAGGCAGCTGCCGGGTGTGCACCGTCAAGGCAGGCGGGCGCAGCGTCGCCGCCTGCACCCAGCCGGCAGCCCCTGGCCAGGCGGTTGAGAACGAAACGGCTCATCTGACCAAGATGCGCCGCGACCTTGTCGAGATGCTGTTTCACGAGGGCAATCACCTCTGTCCGATCTGCGAGGCAAGCGGTAACTGCGAATTGCAGGCAATGGCCTACCGCCTCGACATGACGGACGCGACAAAGTTCCCCTATCTGGAGCCCTGCCGGGCCCTGGATGCCTCGCATCCCGACATTGCACTCGATACCAACCGTTGCATCAGCTGCGGCCGGTGCATCCGCGCCTCGCAGGATGTCGATGGCAAGGGCATCTTTGGCTATGTCGGGCGCGGCATTCACCGGCGCGTTGCGGTAAACGGCGAGAACCTCGCAGACACCGATGCCACGGCGGACGATCACGCCATGTCTGCCGAAGTCTGCCCGGTCGGCTGCATCATCCGCAAACGGGTCGGCTTCGCGGTTCCGATCGGTGAGCGGGAATTCGACAAGGGCCTGATCGGCCATGACATCGAGGAGAAGCGCAAATGAGCGGCACCTCCGTAGCAGAACTGCCCAAGGCCCGGATCGCCACAGCCTCGCTCGCCGGTTGTTTCGGCTGCCACATGGCGATCCTGGATATCGATGAGCGCCTGATGGATCTGATGAAACTGGTTGATGTCGACCGGTCTCCGCTGACAGACAAGAAGCGGTTCACCAAGCGCTGTGACATCGGCATCATCGAGGGTGGCTGCTGCAACGAAGAAAACGTGCATGTCCTGCATGACTTCCGGCGCAATTGCGATGTGCTGATCGCACTCGGCCAATGCGCGATCATGGGCGGACTGCCTGCGATGCGCAATGCGATCATGCATTCGGATGCTCCTTTGCGGGAGTGCCTGGACGAAGCCTATATCACCGGAAAATACATCAGAAACACGACACACCACGTGCCGAATGATCCGGCTTTGCCGCTGTTGCTCGATGAAGTCTATCCGTGCAGCCAGGTGGTTGAGATCGACTATCAGATCCCCGGCTGCGCACCAGGCGGCGACATCATTTTCGACACGCTTCTGAAGCTCCTGACCGGCAAATTCCGCGGGTTCGAGCGCGACATGATCAAATTCGACTAGCAGAGTATCTGCCGGATCGAAGACCACACCCACTGTGCGAACGGGTTAGGAACAAGGGCCATGGCCAATCCTAGAATGGTAGAAATTTCACCGGTGACCCGTGTTGAGGGACACGGCAAGGTGACGATCCATCTTGATGCCGACAACAAGGTGGAGGAAGCGCGGCTGCATATTGTCGAATTCCGTGGCTTTGAGCGGTTCATCCATGGCCGGCTGATGTGGGAAGTACCGGTCATCGTGCAAAGGCTCTGTGGCATTTGCCCGGTCAGTCACCATCTGGCAGCCGCCAAGGCGATGGACATGATCGTTGGAGTTGATCAGCTCACCCCGGCTGCCGAGAAGATGCGCCGCCTGATGCACTATGGTCAGGTGATGCAAAGCCATGTGCTGCATTTCTTTCACCTGGCGGCGCCCGATCTTCTCTTCGGCTTCGGCGCACCGGCGGAAAAGCGCAACATCTTCGAGGTGATCAAGGAGCAGCCGGAACTGGGCAAACGTGCGGTCCTGATGCGCAAATACGGCCAGGAGATCATCGAGGCGACAGCCGGCAAGAAGATCCACGGCACCGGCGCGATCCCGGGCGGTATCAACCGCAACCTGCCAATAGAACGCAGAGACCATTTTCTTAACTCCATCGACGAAATGATCGAGTGGTCGCAGGACGCGGTCAAGCTTGCCAGGGACTACACGATTGATCATGCCGATGTGGTCGCCGGGTTCGGATCCTTCCCCTCGAACTACATGTCACTGGTGCGGGAAAGCGACGGAGCGCTGGATCTTTATCACGGCAATCTGAGAGCCTTGGATTCAAACGGTAATCCGATCTTCGACCAGATCCCCTATTCGAAGTATCACGAGCTGATCGTCGAGGATGTCCGGTCCTGGTCCTACATGAAGTTCCCCTTCATCAAGGAAATTGGCGAAGCGACCGGCTGGTACAGGGTGGGCCCACTGGCCCGGATGAACACAGCCAGCTACATCGACACCCCGCTAGCAGATGCGGCGCACAAGGAACTGAAGGCGGTCACAAGTGGCACACCGAACCATTCGACGCTTGCCAACCATTGGGCACGGATGATCGAGGTCCTGCACTGTGTTGAGAAAATCAAGGAGTTGCTGCACGATCCCGACCTTCAAGGAACCGACCTGATTCTGAAGGGCGAACGCCGGGAAGAAGGCATTGGTGTGATCGAAGCCCCGCGCGGCAACCTGATCCACCACTACAAGGTGGATGAGCACGATCAGGTGACCTACTGCAACCTGATCGTTTCCACGACGCACAACAATGAAGGCATGAATCGGGCGGTGAAGGACGTCGCGGTCAAGCATCTTTCGGGTCTGGAACAGATCACCGAGGGTATGCTCAACCATGTCGAAGTCGCGATACGCGCTTATGATCCGTGCCTGTCCTGCGCAACTCATGCTCTTGGCCAAATGCCGCTTCAGGTCCAACTGATTGGCGCGGACGGAACGCTCCTTGACGCGAAGTCCCAATGCATATGAGGCCAAGTGCAATTGAGGAATCCAGCATGTTGCTGATCGGCTATGGCAACCCGGGACGCGGCGACGACGGGCTTGGACCGGCCTTTTCGGAAGGCATGGCTGCCCGCGCCATTCCCGGATTGTCTGTCGACACCGACTACCAACTGGCCGCCGAACACGCATACACCATCCGTGGCCATGACCTTGTGATTTTCGTGGATGCCGAAATGGGGAGCGAGGCGGCCTACTCGTTTCGCGAAATCGCGCCCGGCGAACCGGAATTGCTTGGCAGCCACAGTCTTGGGCCAGACGGTGTTCTGGCACTGTGCAATACGCTTTACGGACACGCACCACGTGCCTATGTGCTTGGGATCTCCGGCCATGCGTTCGGCGAGGTAAGGGAAGGCCTGTCTGATCAGGCCGCTTCAAATCTGGCCGAGGCCGAAGCCTTTTTCCTGAGCTGGCTGAAGACCGGTGAGAATACCTCGGGAGCCAGCACCGTGGGTGCATTTCCTGGAGCCTATCCAAGTCTCAGATCCCCACAGGCCCTAGAGGATCGGTAGGATACACGTTAGTATCGACCCTGATACCTGCCGAATTCTTCAAAGCCTTCGACTTAGGTATCAATATCCATTAGTATTACTACCATTGGAACAGCGTAAAACGTGTAGAGTATCGCACCCTCATACCTAAGTAGGCTTGTACTGACTACCAGTGCTGATACTAGACTGCACGGTGCAAATTCGGGGGGACGACTTTGTCGGCCGTCCTGAATGACTACCGGAGACACTCAGCCGGGGGCAGTTCGCCCGGCGAAGGATAGCGTTTAACGGGCATGCGGGAAGCCGCGGCCCCGCAAAACGACCCGGTATTCTAGATCCGACCGGACGAAAAGGAGGAACCAAAATGTCCGAAAACTCAGAAAAGAACGCATACTGGGCGGCCAATATGCGGATTATCAAGATCAGCCTCGTTATCTGGGCGCTGGTCTCATTCGGTTTCGGTATCCTGCTGCGTCCGATGCTAGGCGGTATCGCCGTCGGCGGAACGGACCTTGGCTTCTGGTTCGCCCAGCAAGGATCGATCCTGGTCTTCCTTGCGATCATCTTTTTCTATGCATGGTGGATGAACAAGCTCGACCGTGAACACGGTGTGGACGAAGAATAGAGGCCCCGGGGGGAATTATGGACCAATTTACGATTAACTTGCTGTTTGTGGGCGCATCGTTTGCGCTTTACATCGGCATCGCGATCTGGGCCCGCGCGGGCTCGACCTCTGAATTCTATGCCGCCAACCGGGGCGTTCATCCGGTTACCAACGGCATGGCCACCGCCGCCGACTGGATGTCAGCAGCGTCCTTCATTTCCATGGCGGGTCTGATTGCCTTTACCGGCTATGACAACAGCTCCTTCCTCATGGGCTGGACCGGCGGTTACGTGCTGCTGGCGCTTCTTCTGGCACCTTACTTGCGCAAATTCGGCAAGTTCACAGTTTCAGAGTTTATCGGTGACCGCTTCTACAGCCAGACGGCGCGTATTGTTGCGGTGATCTGTCTGATCGTTGCCTCGGTTACCTACGTTATCGGTCAGATGACCGGCGTTGGCGTGGCGTTCGGCCGGTTTTTGGAAGTCTCCAATACGCTTGGCCTCCTGATTGGCGCTGGCGTCGTGTTCGCCTACGCCGTGTTCGGCGGCATGAAGGGCGTGACCTACACACAGGTTGCCCAGTACTGCGTTCTGATCACCGCCTACACCATCCCGGCGATCTTCATTTCGCTGCAGCTGACCGGCAATCCGATCCCGGCGCTCGGTCTGTTCGGCGATCACGTCGCATCCGGCGAGCCGCTGCTGGCCAAGCTCGACGCAATTGTCACGGACCTCGGCTTCAAGGAGTACACCCTGCACCATGCCGACACGTTCAACATGGTGCTGTTCACCCTGTCGCTGATGATCGGTACCGCCGGCCTTCCGCACGTCATCATGCGGTTCTTCACCGTGCCGCGCGTTGCCGACGCCCGTTGGTCAGCAGGCTGGACGCTGGTGTTCATCGCCCTTCTTTACCTGACGGCTCCGGCTGTTGGCGCAATGGCCCGCTTGAACATCACTGAAATGATGTGGCCGAATGGCACCGAGGCTCAGGCGGTTTCCGTTGAAACCATCGAGAACGATGCCCGCTACGACTGGATGGAAACCTGGCAGAAAACCGGTCTACTCGATTGGGAAGACAAGAACGGCGACGGCCTGATCCAGTACTACAACGACAAGTCCGAAACCATGCAGGCGAAAGCTGCGGAAAATGGCTGGGAAGGCAACGAGTTGACCAAGTTCAACCGTGACATTCTTGTGCTTGCAAATCCGGAGATTGCCAACCTGCCTGGCTGGGTGATCGGTCTGGTGGCTGCGGGCGGCCTGGCTGCTGCGCTCTCGACGGCGGCCGGATTGTTGCTGGCCATTTCTTCGGCGGTCTCGCATGACCTTATCAAGGGTGCCATCAACCCGAACATTTCGGAACGCGGCGAGCTCTTGTCAGCGAGGATAGCCATGGCCGTGGCGATTGTGGTTGCGACCTATCTGGGGCTTAATCCACCAGGATTTGCTGCGCAAACGGTGGCGCTCGCCTTCGGACTGGCCGCGGCCTCGATCTTCCCGGCGCTGATGATGGGTATCTTCTCGACCCGCATCAACAACACTGGCGCGGTGGCAGGCATGCTGGCAGGTCTGGTCGTGACCCTGGTCTATATCTTCCTGCACAAGGGTTGGCTGTTCATTCCGGGCACCAACAGCTTCACGGATGCCGCCCCGCTGCTGGGCACCATTAAGTCGACCTCGTTCGGTGCGATTGGCGCTCTGGTCAACTTCGTGGTGGCTTACGTGGTCGCCGGCATGACGAAGGAGACTCCGGCGGAGATCAAGGCTCTCGTCGAAAGCGTCCGGATCCCCCGTGGAGCCGGCGTGGCGCAGGATCACTGATCCCGGTCGGGTGGGGCGCTGTGCGTTCCCGCCCATCCCGATCCTGTCCCGTCCGGCACCTGCCGGGCGGGACTTTTGTTTCGAGTAACCTTCCTGAAGAACACCTGCCAAGACCTGCTGAATGTCCTTAAGCTCCGAACAGATCCTCCGTTTCCTGAAATCCGTGCACCCGTATGACAGCCTGTCACTGGAGGTGCTCAAACCGCTTTCGCAGCTCTTTGACATCGTGACGGTCGAACAAGGGGGCACCGTCTATGAATTCGGCGCTGAACTCCCGGGTCTGTTCATCATCTTTGAGGGCGCTGTAGAGGTTAGGGACGAAAACGGCGCAATTGTCAGCTATTTGGGACTGCGCAACTCGTTCGGGGAACGCGGGCTTCTGCGCAACGGTATCGCCGTGACATCGGCAAAAGCTGGTGAAACATCGACACTGTTGGTTCTGCCGCCTCAAGTCTTCCGCGACCTGATTGATACCCATCAGACCGTCGCCCGGTTTTTTGACCGGGGCCGCAAAGTCCAGCCGAAGGCCAAGAACCTCACCTCGGTCATGGCCGAAACCCTTATGGCCGCAAACCCGCTTACCTGCACGCCGGATACTGCGGTGCAGGATGCTGCACGCTTGATGCGGGACAAACATGTGTCATCGCTCTGCATCACCGCCGAGGGCAAGAAACTGGCCGGCATCGTCACAATTCGGGATCTGTCAGGCAAGATCATTGCCGATGGCCGCCCCTTGGACACACCGGTGTCGGACGTGATGACAGTTGACCCGATCAGTCTGGCACCGTCCGCAATCGGGTCCGATGTCCTTCATCTGATGATGGAAAAACGGATCGGTCATGTGCCCATTGTCCAGGGCGGCGAACTGGTTGGTATCGTCACCCAGACGGACCTGACCCGGTTTCAGGCGGTTAGTTCCGCAGAGATGGTCAGCGAGATTGCCCAGGCCCGGACGGCAGAAGACATGGCCGAGGTCACATCGCGCATCCCGAAACTGCTTGTCCAGCTTGCAGCCGGAGGCAGCCGCCACGAAGTGGTCACCCGCCTCATCACAGATATTGCAGACACTGTTACACGTCGGCTTCTGGTTCTGGCCGAAGAAAAACTGGGCAAGGCACCTGTGCCTTACCTTTGGCTGGCCTGCGGATCGCAAGGCCGTCAGGAACAGAGCGGCGTGAGCGACCAGGACAACTGTTTGTTCCTTGACGACGATGTGAGCGATACTGACCGGGAGGGGTATTTTGCCCAACTGGCGAAATTCGTGTGCGACGGGCTGAACACCTGCGGATACATCTATTGTCCGGGCGAAATGATGGCGACCAACCCGCAATGGTGCCAACCTGTCCGTGTCTGGAAAAGCTATTTCGAGGGCTGGATTCGCAAGCCCGACCCCATGGCACAGATGTTAAGCTCGGTAATGTTCGATCTGCGTCCTATCGGCGGGCATTTTCCATTGTTCGAGAACCTGCAGGCGGCGACGTTGGAGGCCGCCGCCAAGAACTCGATTTTCGTGGCCCACATGGTTAGCAACTCGCTCAAGCATACCCCACCATTGAATCTGTTGCGCGGACTGGCCACTATCCGGTCCGGCGAACACAAAAATGCGCTGGATATGAAGCTCAACGGAGTCGTGCCAATTGTTGATCTCGCACGGATTTACGCCTTGCAAGGCCGCATTGAGGCGGTCAATACCAGAGCAAGGCTGGAAGAGGCCCGTGCCAAGGGACAGCTCAGCCAGTCCGGTGCCAGTGATCTTCTGGATGCCTACGATCTGATTGCCGAGACCCGCCTTCTGCACCAGGCAGGTCTGGTAAAGCAGGGGCAGGCACCAGACAATTTTTTGCTGCCCTCGTCGCTTTCCGATTTTGAGCGCAGCCACCTTCGCGATGCATTTGTCGTTGTGAAAACGATGCAATCGGCTGCCGGACATACACGCGGCGTTCTGGGATAGCCGAAACACACCGGCGCGGCGCATTCGGGAGGATTGCCGCCACTGCCGATGGGGAGGAATGACATGTTTCTGGAATTGATCGGCACGCTGATTGCCGGCTTTGCCGTCGCAGGACTTGCCCTTCTGTTGAACAGAATCCTGGGTGGACGGCTGCCAAGGTGGATCGCTCCTGTGGCCGCCGGGCTGGCCATGATCCTCACAACGATCTCCAGCGAGAACAGCTGGTACTCCCGCACAAAAACCGCATTGCCCGAGGGCATGGTGGTGGCCGAGACTGTCGAGAGCAAGGCCATCTATCGGCCCTGGACCTATGTCTGGCCGTTTGTGGAACGGTTCGCCGCCGTCGACACCGCGACGATCCGCACCCATCCGGAACGGCCGGGGGTGAAGCTCGCGGAGATTTACTTCTTCGGACGCTGGTCGCCGGTCAACAAGTTGCCGGTGCTCGCCGATTGCCCGGGCCTCAAACGCGCCGCGCTTGCGGACGCTATTTCATTTGAAAAGGACGGAGGCATTGCCGGTGCCGATTGGATTTCGGTGACGGCCGAAGATCCGATCGTCTCAGCAATTTGCGGAGTGTGACGATGTTGACCTCGCTCAGTCTGCGGTTCCGTATCTTCCTCCTGTTTCTGGCTGTTGCCCTTGCCAGCGCCGGGCTCGTCTGTATCTCGCTTTATCTCGGCTATTTCCGCAGCGGCGAAGGTGGGGTCGCATCCGGTTTCATGTTTGCGGGCATTGTGTCGGTGTTTGGCCTGCTCGGGATTTCCGCCGGCATCTGGCTGCTTTTCGATGAGAACGTCGCCAAGCCGATTGAGCGAATGGCCGCGACCATGCGCACGCGGGCCCACACTGATGCCGCTATGGAGCCTGATCTGGTCGATGCACCTTACCTCGGCGATCTTGCGCACGCGGTCAAAGCTGTCACCGGTCAGCTGAACAAGGCGTCTGCAGGTGCAGAAGAGATCGTGGCAATCGAAACGGCCCAACTGGCTGCGGAGCGCGCGCATCTTGCGGTCCTTCTCACCGAAATACCGGTGGCGATCATTCTGGTTAGTCCAAACCACAAGATCGTCTTGTACGATGGTCAGGCTGCCGAAGTCCTCGGCCAGGTACATGTACCGCGCCTCAGCGCCTCGATCTTCGATTACTTCGAAGAGGAAGACATTCGCGCTGCCCATTCAAAGCTTTCCAGATCGCGCAAGGAAACACTCGTCA
Source organism: Roseibium sp. (assembly GCA_965230445.1). Taxonomy (GTDB): domain Bacteria; phylum Pseudomonadota; class Alphaproteobacteria; order Rhizobiales; family Stappiaceae; genus Roseibium. The sequence goes on from OZ246005.1 coordinate 396,832, forward strand.
AGGCAAGGGGCACACGCGGCAACCTGAGCTTCGATCTCCGGCTTAAGACGCTGAGCCAGGCGTCCGGCTACATGATCCTCGTTGACGAAGCACACGCCCGAATAGGCCCCGAAGCTGCCCGGCCGCTGATCTATGATTTCGATGTCGCTGAAAAACCGGCCGAACGTGCCATTGAAGACACCAAGCTGCGTGATCTTGAATTTGTCGTGTTCGATACCGAAACCACGGGCCTTATGCCCAACAAGGACGAGATTGTACAGATCGGCGCTGTACGTGTTGTCAATGGACGGGTTGTTCCCGGTGAAACGATAGACCAGCTTGTCAATCCGGGGCGCAGCATTCCGGCGGCCTCGACGAATGTTCACGGCGTGACCAACGAGATGGTTGTCAACGCACCCGATCCACAAACGGCGGCGTCAAACCTTCATGCATTCGCACGGGGCGCCGTCATTGTGGCGCATAATGCCCCGTTCGACATGGCCTTTCTTCACCGCCAGGCCGGCATGTCCGGACTGTCCTGGGACCACCCGATCCTTGATACGGTGCTGCTGTCCGCAGTGGTGTTCGGAGCCAGCGAGACCCACACCCTGGACGAAGTGTGTGCCCGGCTGGGTATTGCCATACCGGAAGAGCTTCGCCACACCGCACTAGGAGATGCACAAGCCACCGCAGAAGCCCTTTGCAAGATGCTGCCGGTTCTTGAATCCCGTGGTCTCACCACGTTCGGCGCGGTGATTCAGGAAACCCGCAAACATGGCCGGATCCTCAAGGATCTCAACTGAGAACGGGTTTATACCAACCCCGGTTGATTAGAACCTATCTGACGCGTTTCGCCTTTTCTTCGGCTAGGAATGCTTTGCAGGACGATGCGGGGTATCGTTCAAAAGCATGACGCTGTCCGCAGGATAGGAAAAGCGCGCCTTTGGTGGGCGAAAATACTTCCCCGGCGTCGTTGCTGCGCTTGCCCGGCCTCAAAGGCCGCGCTGCCCGCATCGCCTAGCCGGAAACGAATTTTCGCTCCATCAGATAGGTTCTAATCAACTGGGGTTGGTATTACTTCACGAGCTTGATCTCGCGCGCAACGAGGCGGCCGATTTCGTGATAGCCGACCGGCGTGAAGTGAACCTTGTCTTTCGCCCTTAGAGTTCGCTTCTTGCCGTCTGACGTGGTACCGCTCATCTGAAAACTGCCGTTTTCGGAAGCGAACCAATCCCAGCTTTCGATATACCGGATCCCATTTGCCTTGGCCCGCTCCTTGTATATGCCGTTCAGATATTTGTAGCCCTTGGCGAAATTCTTCTTGCCGACAATCGGCAGCCCGACCCAATAGACGTCCCGGCCAGTGCTCTTGAGTTCTGTTAGAATGGTGTCGATACGGGCCTTGTACCGCTTCAGCCAGCCGTCGGTCTGGAAGTGATAACGGCCTGAGCTTTCCCGGATTGTCTGCAGATCGTTTGCACCGAACATCAGGATGAAGATGTCCGAGTTATCCTTGGAGGCGATCTTGCGCGCGGCATTGCCCCAGTCATATCGATCGTAGCGGACGAGCCCGGTATTCACCTTGGAATACTTCTTGACCTTGATGTTCTCGTGGCTCCGGGACAGTTGCTTCAGTCCTGCATAGAGCCCATCGGCGAGGGAATCGCCAATCACTGCGATGGAAATGTCCTCATTCGAAGTTGCCGCTGCAACCCGCCCGTTTGTGAGCGAAAATACGAAGCAGAGGGCCACAACGCCAAAGGCTGCAACATTCCGGAAGAAAAGGCGCTTGCCCAAATTGTTCATTTTCAAATCTCTTTTCAGCCCCTGAAGCGAGGATAGAATTGATAGCAGAAGACTCCTTCCGGCATGAAGCGACTTCGCCTCGTTTATTTCAACAGCACAGCCAATAAACAGGAACAAAATCACTTTAAAACGGGTGTTCGCTGCCTCCCGCAACTTCATTGCAAACACCAAAGATTCCGGCAAGTGATTTGCTATATTCCCTCTATAAGGGAGTCAACAAGGCACTACACGACTGTTTCGAGCGGGTGGAGGTCACGAAAAAAACCTTAACTACGCCAGAAGTCACAGCCATTATTTATACATTAATCTCAATACCTTAAGTTAGGTAATCAAGTATTCTGACATGTTTACCAAAGAAACATGTTTGTTGGAAAAAATACAGTGCTGGCTAAAACGCCCCTTCTTGAATTGCCAGTATCCAGTCCCGGATAGATTCCGTGGCGCCGGCCAGCCCGACCTTCTGCATGAGGCTGTCCCATGTCTCAAGCGCCGTGATCAGCCGGTCCGTCAGATGCGCCTCAGGCAAGTCATAGGCCCAACTCACCAAATCGCTAGAAAAGAACAACGCCAACAGAACCGATGCACACGCAAAGGACACCAGGGTTGCAGCCACCCAATGCCGTGTCCTGTCGATCTGAATCTGTTTGTCCATAACCGCCTGCCTAGAACTGAAAATAGATGAAAGGCGCGGTGCCCGATGGCGCCAGCCACTGGATTGCCACAAGGCCAATTGTGAAAAACACGATCATCCCGGCGCGGCCGGTGCGTGAGAGGCAGAGATAGCTGCGCTCGTAGCTCCGGTCCGGTACAAACTGCCCAATAGCGCAAAGAAGGATCAGACCGCATACGAAGGGAGTCAACAGCGTGATGTCGCTGGTGAACAAACCGATGGCCGCAAGATAATCCAGCGCCAACCCGACATCCGGCGATCTGAAAAAAATCCATGCCAAACAAACGATATGGAACGTCAGAAAGATACCGAAGATGCGCCCAACCCCGTTTGAGAACAACCGCCCATAGCCCAGTAAGCGCTCGAAAATCAACGCCAGTCCGTGGATCACACCCCAGACAATGAAGGTCAGCGCAGCGCCGTGCCAGATCCCGCCCAGAAACATGGTCAGGAACAGGTTCCGGTAGGTTTTCAATGTGCCCCGGCGATTTCCGCCCAACGGAATATAGAGATAGTCGCGTAGCCAGCTTGAAAGCGAAATGTGCCAGCGTTGCCAGAACTCTTGAAGCGTCGCTGCCCGGTATGGCTGATTGAAATTGCGCTTGAAGTGATAGCCCAGCAACGCAGCCACCCCGATGGCGATGTCGCTATAGCCGGAAAAGTCGCAGTAGATCTGCGCGGCATACGCATAGACCGCGATGACCAGCTCCAGGCTGGAGGCCCATTCGGGTGCAAGAAACACCTCGTCGACGTAGAGCGTCGCAAGGTAGTTGGCGAGCACCATCTTCTTGAAGAGCCCCATCAGGATCAGAAACAGGCCCTTCGCCATCATCAGCCGCGTCAGAACCGGGCGCTTTCCGAGCTGCGGCATGAAATGCGCCGCACGGACGATCGGGCCGGCAACCAATTGCGGAAAGAACGAGATGTAAAGCGCAAGATCGACGAAAGAGCCACTGGCGCTGATCTTGCGATGGTAGACATCAACCACATAAGAGATGCTCTGGAAGGTGAAGAACGAAATGCCGACCGGAAGCAGCACCTCAAGGAACGGCAAGTCCCGTTCAAGCCCCAGCGTTTCAAACGTCACGCGCAAACCGTCGAGAAAAAATCCCGCATACTTGAAATACCCGAGCAGCCCCAGATTGACGGCCACGACAGCCCACAGGGTGTACTTGCGAACCTTTTCGTCAGTGCTTCTTCCGATCAGCAGGCCACCAGCGTGGCTCACCAATGCGTTGAACAACAACAGGAAGCAGAAAGACCAGTTCCAGAAGCCATAAAAGAAGTAGCTTGCGGCAAGCAGCAATGCCTTGCGCATTTCGGGCTTGTCACGGGCGGCCCAGGACAGCGCGAAGATGGCGAAAAAGAATATGCCGAAATCAAGGGTCGGAAAGAGCATCTAGCGGTCTTCAGGCGAGGGTAGTCCGGACAAGGCAATAAATTACGATAAGCCGATATTACTCTGCCGCAACCTTGACGCCTTTTGCAATCCGGTCCTGAAGATAGTCCACGAATGCCGCTGCGCTCTTGTCATAGCCCTTGGCGGTCAGGTGCACCCGGTCGCCCGCGGCCAGCTTGGGTGAACTTGTCGACCATTTGGTCACGCCGCAACGGCCTCCCATTGCCCCGGCCCAGTCCCAGTAAAAAGCGCTGTACTGTTTGGCAAGCCCCTGCAGTGCCGTGCGGACTTCGCCAAGCTTGGTCGGAGTGTACCAGCCACCGCCGCAAGACTGTCCTCCCCGTTTGCGCGCCCCGTCCGCAGGGCCGACAAACATGAGGGCCGCATTCGGGGCTGACGCCCGGATCTTGTCGACCAGGCCGGTTGCCAATTGCTTGTAGGAATTAACGTTCAGGTTATCGTTGTAACCTTCGTTGGTTCCGTAGCCGTAGACCACCAGATCCGGATTGATCCGCTCGATGTCGGCAGCCAGAAGACCGTCCGACCAGCGCTTGGTGACGCTTGCCGTTGCGCCCGCAATTCCGAAATTGACATAGCGGATTCCGGGGCTGTTTTTACCCGTTGCCCAGTTCAGCACGGTTGTCTTGCCGCCGCCTGCATGTGTAAGGGTCAGTGTTTTGGACGAACCGTCGACCCGAACCACTTTCGAACCTTCACGAGAGGAGCGGGCGGATACTGTCTTCGATCCGGCGTCGGTCGCCACTGTCACCTTGCCCTGGCCTGGTCCGGTGAACAGCGTCACTTCCGCCCAATCAAAGTTACCCGACTTGGATGTCAGGACCATCTTGGCACCGGTGTTCGACGTCGCAACCCGCACGCCGGAAACCCCATAGGGACCGGATTTGACCTTGAGCGAACTGGCCGCCGACCATCCCCCCTTCGATGCCAGGGTCAAACCGTCCACATGCGCCCATTTGTAGGCGTCCGCCGGAATGACCGCACCGCGGCCCGCATTTCCATATGTCTCTTGCAGGCGGCGCCGGATTCCCCGGGTGAAGGAATCCGCAGAAATATGGCTGTCGCCGAGATGCAGGATGGTGATTGGTCTCTGCAGGGAACCGGCACGAAGGGCCTGCATGTTCGCAATAAAGCGCGCGGACTGACCGGATACCGGCCCGGTGGCTTCCGGAACAGGTTCGGGATCGGTCGGTAAGCCTGGAACCAAAGACGCGACCTGAACCGGTGCCTGGTCAAGCCTGGCTATATTCTCCCGCTCAGGCTTTGCCAATGGAAGCAATGTGACTTCAGAAATCGACCGCGTTTGCTGATCCGCCGGTGCGAGTGCAAGCGGTATGTCCACAGGTGAAAGCTTTGCATCGACCGGCGGATTGGCGATGGCGCCCACTCGTGCCGTCGCGATTTCCGGTTCATCCTGGACGGCCGAAGTCTGATCCCCCGATACATCCGCTTCAGGCTGAGGCTGAACGAGTACCGGCTCGCCGACCAGCGGGGTTGTATCTTGCCGGGCATCATCGAAGCCGCCGTTCGATCTGGACCGTACGGCATTCTGGAGTGCCAGTTCCAGGGCTGCAATGTGGTTATCCGTCCGCTGCGCCGCCGCGTAGGTCTCAAATATCTTGAAAGTCACCAAACGCTCGTCAAGTTCGGCAAGCGCTTGTGCAAGTTCTTCGTTTTTCGCCCTTAGCCTGCCGATCTCAACCTGCAGGGAATTGTTTTCGGCGTCCAGTGCCGAAAATCTTTGCGCCGCCTGCTGCGCAGCAGCTTGCTGTTCAGCAATCTGCTGCTCGGCCCGGATCAGTGCCAACCTGTCGGCCTCTGCCCGCGTGTCCTGTTCTGCCAACTCCTCGGCTGACTGAAAAACGGTGAAATGACGCTCAAGAAATCCGGCAAGCGCAAGCCCGACAAGAATACCGAAGACCATCAGGAAGGCCATGGAGGCAATGTTGAGTGCACGCGCGCCGTTCCACGCCTGCCGAGATTTTCTGCGCGCCGGGGCGCGGCGATATCCGGAGGGGGCCAGTTTCGGGGCGGTCTCCGCGGGCGCTGGCGAACGGGCCGCTTTTACATGCGGTGCTGGCGCGAACGCGTCGTTTGCCTGCGGTTGCGGCCCACGAGGTTCAATCCGTCGCTCAGCAGCAAGTCGGCTTTCGGGGTGCAGCTTGGCGCGCGGCTGGTCATTGCCACGAGGCGCAGAAGAGGGACGTATGGGTGCCCCTTCGGGACCCTCAACGTCTCCTGTTTCCCATGTCCTTGCACCTTGGAGCATTTACTATGAACTCTGCACATTCATTGCAACAAACAGCTAGAGCAACGCTCCGACCGGTCGGATTCTGACAACAAATCACCGAAAAAGACGCCGCTTGCTTAAAAGAAATGCCCGGTTAAGCTTAATGCCGCCTTAAGACACACGTACCATGCATTGTATTCTTTGAGCATTCAAAGCCTTGGACGACAGGCACAGCCCCTCAATTTGCAATTCCGGTACGCTAAAACATTATGCTGTGGCGACAACATGTCGAAGAAAGCGCGGCCTGTTGTCTGCACCTTGTCCCCATAAATGTCTCTATGATCTACCGCAAAAGGTCATAGTCAACTGAAGTCAACATGAGCGGTCAATCGCCGGGAACAACATCGTCATCAAAGCTGCCGCAAAATCATTCCAATTGAGATTGGCGATATCAGTCCACAGCATGATTATAAGTAATAATAACAATTATCGATATTAATTAAAACAATGAATTGCCGCAAATCTTAATACGTATCAACACGTACTTTCACGCAATAGCGCCAGTATCCTAAAGAGCTTTATTTTCTTGATTAGAGAAAGTTTCGAATATTATTGAATTCTCACAAATATATGCAACCTATTTTTGTTTATTTTGTTTACATATTATGTACAGAGACGTTTTTTAAATCATGATTAATTAATGCAATTTAAAATTGTTATCGTGATTGTATCGGGGGATATAGAATGAGGATCAAGTTCAAAATTATCGCAGGGTTCGGCGCAATTGCCAGTTTACTTGCAGTCGTATCGGCGTTTTCGCTGTTTGAGTTCAACCGCTCCAAAGTGGCGGTGGACCACATGATAAACATGAGCCAAGACGCGCTTCTGGCATCCGATTTGAATACGGATATGGCGCAGGCGCTGAAAGCAACCCTGCGCTACATCGGCTCCCGGTCATCTGATGATTTGTTTGAAGCAAAGGAGTTCGTCCATCAGGTCAAAGAAGATGCTTCAATAGCGCCGACAGAGGTTCACAATCCGGACTGGGTCGCCAACCGGGATGCAATTGCCGCCTCTATCGGCATCTACGAGTCTACCCTGACTTCGGTTTCAAATCTTTATGCCGAACGCGATGAACTTGTCATCGGCACTTTGGACAGGGTGGGCCCGTCTGTTAGAAAACTCATTACCGAGATCAACCTATCAGCAACCACCGACAACGAACCAGAAACCGCGAACCTTGCTGCGCAGGCGCAAGAGAACCTTCTGCTCGGCCGTCTGTACATGTCGAAGTTCCTGGCTTCAAATGAACCCTCGGACTTCGCCCGGTTGGAAGAAAGCTTTGGTGCGTTTAACAACCGTTTTGATGAACTCGCAAAGATTGCCGAGAACCCTCAAAGAAAACAATTGCTGTCCAGGGTCGCACCCCAAATTGAAGACTATCTCGCGGCTGCGCGGCGTGTTCGTGATGTCATCTACGAGCGGAACGAAATACGCGACAATCAGCTACTCGCTCTAGGCGCCGAGATATTCGCAAACGCTGCGGAAATGAAAGACAGTGCCGCCACGGATGCATCCGACCTCGCATTCAAGTCGGATGAACTCCTTGCTAAGGCAATCTGGCAGGTGGGTGCACTGAGCGCAATCGCGCTGCTTGCTGCCATTGGATTTGCGTTCTGGATCGCGAACGGTATAACCAAACCAATTGCGCGGCTGGTTATTGATGCGAAGGAACTGGCGACCGGCAACACCGGTGCTGCCTTCGCGGAGGCCACGCGGACGGATGAAATCGGCGATGTCGCCAAATCCGTCGCCGGTTTCCGGGACGGTGTCGTTGAACGTCAACGCCTTGAAGCCGATCAAAAGGCGGAAGCGGCGGAGAGGGAAGCCCGCAACACCCGGATCGCCGGCGCGGTCGAGAAATTCGACGCCAAAGTCACACAGATGCTGAATGCCATATCGGCGGCATCACAGAACCTTCAGGGCACAGCCTCGGAAATGACCGCGACGGCCCAGGACACCAACGGCCAGGCAATCGCGGTCGCAAGCGCGTCGGAACAGGCTTCAACCAATGTTCAAACGGTTGCTGCCGCTACAGAGGAATTGGCAGCTTCTTTGCGGGAGGTCAGCACGCAGGTCACCCGGTCTTCGGAAATCTCGCGGAGAGCAACAGAAGAAGCTCAACGCACAAATGCGCAGATCGCTGGACTGGCGACTGTTGCAGAGGACATTGGCGAAGTCATTTCGCTGATTTCTTCGATTGCGGAACAAACCAATTTGCTGGCACTTAACGCAACGATCGAGGCTGCCCGGGCAGGTGAAGCGGGCAAGGGGTTTGCGGTTGTTGCCGCTGAGGTCAAGGAACTTGCAAGCCAAACCGGAAGAGCAACCGGTGAGATCTCGTCAAAAATCTCCGCGATCCAGAATGAAACCCGGGATGCCGTTGATGGTATCAAGGGGATCCTGGCGATCATCGACGAGATAAACGGTGCCGCAGGTACAATTTCCGCTGCGGTCGAAGAACAAACCGCCGCAACCACCGAAATCTCCGGAAGCATCGATCAGGCGTCGAAAGGAACCGCCGAGGTCAGTTCGAATATCGTCAAAGTGTCAGGCACCGCCACACAGACAGAAAAAGCCGCCGGCAGCGTGGTAACGGCGGCGGAAACGTTCGCCGGACAGGCTGGCGAGATGCGCGGTTTGATTGTTGACTTCTTGAAAAGTGTCCGCACAGCCTGATCCATCCGTTCAAGCCACCGTAGACGTCCGGCGTGATCTTCATGCCGGGCTTTTCACTGAGTTGGCACCACTTTGCGTTAGCAGAACGCAAACACGGCAATCATTCCTTTCCTCAATCAAAGTTCAAATAGTGAACATAATCATTGCTATTTGAAAACACCTTCGAAATTCTTCCCTTGCGGCATTTGGTGAATGTCCGGGGAGGAAAGAATGCAGTTTTACGGGGAGGCCGTCGACCGCCTTCAGCTTGAGCGCACCGTCGGACAGGTTGCGCAGGCCGCACGTGTTGACCTTTTGAGCCATTGTGATGGCCCGGAGCGGGGAAACCGTGTCCTTCATTTTGTCACCGGCAGTGGGCTTGAGTTCGATCTCATGATCGACAGGGCCATGGATCTTGCCCGGCTAACATACAACGGAGTTGCCATCGGCTGGCACTCGTCTCCCGGGTTCCGCAGCCCCTGGCTCCATGAAACCGGTGCAGAAGACGGTTACGGCTGGTTCCGCTCGATGTCCGGGCTCCTGAATTCCTGTGGCCTTGATCATATCCATGCACCGGAACGGGACACGGCGGAAGAGTATCACCATCCTCCGCGGCCAACCATTGGTCACACGCTTCACGGACGCATCGCGTATACTCCGGCCAAACTTCTTGGATACGGCACAAGATGGGTGAACGGGGCGTTGGTGCTCTACGCCGAGGCAGAAATCCGCCAGGCGACCGTATTCGGAGAACACCTTGTTCTGACGCGCAAGGTTGAGGTTCCGGCCGGCACAAACACCTTCCGAATGCATGATGAGGTGCGCAATGCCGGGTTCGACACGACACCGCACGCGTATCTTTGGCACATCAATATCGGCTGGCCACTGCTTGCAGAAGGATCGGAACTTGTCGCCCCGGTCACCCGGACACCATGGCAATTGCGGGACCAATTGGATACCGAGCACGGGCCTTTCAAACAGAGCGGGCCGCAACAGAAGACGACCCAGCAGGTCTTTGAACATGAGTTGGAACTTGAAGCCGATGGGACAGGCCGGGCGGCGCTGATCAACCCGGCTTTCCAACACGCGGGCGATCAGGGCCTCGCTTTGGAAATCGCCTATGACGGCCACGCCATGCCGGCATTCTTTCAGTGGCAGAACTTTCAGGCAGGCTCCTACGTCATGGCGCTTGAACCGGCGACGACCCATGCCGGAACGCGCACGGATTGGCGGAACAGAGGCGAGTTCAAGCTGCTGGAGCATGGCGACACTGCCTCCTACCGTCTTGAACTGACCCCGCATCTCGGCGCTGCCGCGCTAGACGATCTCCGCAATCGCCTTGCGCCGGGTACCAATGGAGAACGGCATGGCGGTTAAGACAAGCTCGACGGTCCACAAGGCATTCACGGTCCTGGAACTCATTGCCGACATGCCACGTCCGGCACATGTCAGTGAACTCAGCACCAAGACCGGATATGACCGCGCAACCGTTTATCGCCTTTTGATGACGCTGAGCGAAGCCGGATACATCATCCATAATCCGGATACCAAACGTTTCGAGCTTGGCTACAAGGTTGTTACCCTTGCCAGGTCGAAACTGCAGGAAGATCAGGAGATAGACTCGATCCGCGATGTGATGCGGCAGATCTCGCTGAAGTCGACCGAGGCTTGCCACTACTCGGTTCTGGAGAACGACGAATGCGTGATCGCCCTTCGCGAACGGGGCAAGCAGCTTGTCATGGTCGACTTTGCGGTTGGCAGCCGGTCTGACCTTTATTGCACTGCCGGGGGCAAGGCGATCCTTGCCTTTCAGGATACTATGACGATCCAGCGGTATCTCGGCGGCACTTTTAAGAAACTCACCGACACGACGATTACCAGCCGGGATGCGCTTGGCCGGGAGTTGAAGTCCATCCGGACAAATGGTGTCGCCTATGACAACGAAGAACTGATGCCCGGCCTGCGTTGCCTGGCGGCACCGGTTTTCGAGGCCGATGGCAGCGTAAGCGCCGCGATCGCAATGTCCGGCCCCTGTAACCGCTATACCGACACCAGGATTGCGGAACTCGAAAAGGTTCTTCGCGAAGGTGCCCGGGAAATGTCCCGCCGGCGAGGCGGCACGTGCTGGGTCGTATGAAAGTCAACATTTCATCAATCGATCAAATAATGATCGATCATCAATATGGAAATACCGAAATCAAAAATACAGCACCTGAATCTTCCCATTGCCGTAGCGTGATGTTGCCCGGACTGTCTGGCCCGGTAGGATTTTACCCAAGGTCAGCGACGGAGGATCGCTTGGCCTCATACCGGAGGAACCAATGAAAAAATCATTCATGACAGCCTTGGCGCTGACCACCTGCCTTGTTGCTGGCACAGCCGCAGCCGATACCAAAGTTGCTTTGGTTCCGGGTGGACCGCATCCCTTCTTTGCCAACTGGGAACAGGGCGGCATTGATGCTGTTGCCGACTTCGAAGTTGGGGCATCGGACTACCGGGTTCCGCAAGAGTGGAAACTCGACATGCAGAACAAGATGCTCGAGAGCCTGGTGTCGCAGGGCTACAACGCCTTTGCCGTCTTCCCGGGCGACGCCAACGGCACCAACGCCATGGTTTCCGAGCTGAAGGCTTTCGGCGCGCCGACTGTTGCAATCGCCGGCTGCACACAATCCCCCAGCCCGGTGGAATTCTGCCTTGCGACCGACGTTTACAAGTCGGCCTATATGGGCACCATGGCGCTGATCGATGCGATGGGTGGCAGCGGCAAGATCGTCCATGAGACATCCCTGCTGATTGACCCGAACACGCAGCTGCGCGTGGCAGCCGTCGAAAAGGCCATCGAAGACGCCCAGGCCGAAGGCAAGGATGTCGAACTTTACATGCACCTGACTGACGTTGACGATCAGGAAAAGGCCGATCAGAAGATCAATGCCCTGCTGGCCGGTAAGGCGCAGGAATTCGATGGCCTGGTCTCGACCGCATGGGTTGCGTCCGTCGTGACATCAAAAGCGCTTCGCGCGTCCAACAACGAAGACCTGAAATTTATCGCAATCGACCACGACGAAATCGTTCTGGATGCGATCAGGGACGGCGTGATCCAGGGGACCATGCTGCAGAATCCGCATGGTCAGGCCTACATTGCGACCTATGCGCTGGACAAGCTCCTGAACGGCTGCACCATCAAGGCGGACGCTCCTTTCGAACCGACCCCGCAGCATGAGACCTTCATCGACAGCGGAACCATGCTTGTCACTCCGGAAAACATCGGCAGCTGGCAAGACGAAATGAAGAAAGTCACCACTGAAATCATGGCGACCTTCGACGAAAAATTCCTGGACTGCCCTGCGTAACGGCTCTTCGCCCAAACTGTCCTCCGGTCTCCGTCGCTTTCGGGGGTGCCGGAACTGGAGGACGTCCTTTTCGGAGATGTGCGAATGACCACAGCGCATTCGGACGATGCCGCGGCGCCGTTGGTTATGCCGGTATCGAGTTCAAACCAGGTTGGCGGGATGAAAGACATCCTCACGCGCGGCATGAATGCAGCAGGCCTTGCCCTTATTGTCGGGCTGCTGACCTTCATATTCATCATGTGGGCGGACGGCTTCACCAGCCCCTTCAACCTGTTCAATCTTACGCGAAATCTCTCGATTTCGGCTGTGGTCGGCTTCGGGATGATGGTCGTCCTGGCCCTTGGGCATATGAACCTGTCGCTTGGATCCATCGCGCTGATGAGCATCATGTGCATGGGCTGGCTGATGATGCATGCCGGACTGCCGGTCTGGATGTCGGTGATCGCCTGCCTTGCCATCGGCACGGCGCTCGGCATCGGCAATGGATTGCTGATCGCCTGGAGCAAATTGCACAGCTTTATCATTACTTTGGCGACTGCCTCGATCATTCTGGGACTTGTGCTTATCGTCTTTCGTGACGGCCCGATCTCAAATCTGCCCACCGAACTGACCGGCATTTCCCGCAGCCGGTACTTTACCTGGGTGTCCGGGATGATGGGCATCACCATCCTCATGGCCGCGCTGCTGATCATCATGTACCGGCTGACACCGCTTGGCCGGCAGATGCTGGCGGTCGGCGCAAATCCGGCCGCAGCGGAACTCTCCGGCGTTCCGGTCAATCGCGCGATTGTCGTTGCCCACGCCCTGTCAGGATTTCTTGCCGCCGTTGCCGGGGTGATGTTCACCGCCCGGCAAGGAGCCGCACTGCTTTCCACCGGCGAAGACTGGCTGCTTGCCTCGTTCCTCGCTCCGCTCATCGGCGGAACCCTGCTTGCCGGCGGCAAAGTCTCTGTCTTCGGTGCTTTCCTTGGCGCGGTGCTGGTTGGCATCCTGCAAAACGGACTGGTTCTGATCGGCGTTCCCGACTTCTGGGTGGAGTTTGTTCTGGGACTGACATTGCTTGCGACCGTATCGCTCGACCGGCTGCGGACCGTCCTGGCTGAAAGAAGGAGCTGACCCATGCGCAGCAATTCCCCTGTACAACGGTTTCTGGCAACCGACTGGTCAACTCTGGCGCTTATAACCGTGCTGATGATGATTGCGATGACGATCATCGCGCCGCGCTTCGTCAACTTCGACAATCAGGCGATTCTGACCCGGTCGCTGGCGCCACTTTTGATCGTGGCCTTTGCCCAGGCGATTGTGATTGGCATAGGACAGATGAACCTCGCCGTCGGTGCCATCGGTGGCATGGTGGCTGTCTTCTTCGGCGGCATGATGGAGGTTTGGGGATTGCCGGTTCCGGCAGCCGCCGCCATCGGCCTGATCTGCGGATTGGTCGCCGGGGTTCTGAACGGCGCAATCATTGCCTATTCCGGCATCAGCGGATTTATCGTCACGCTGGCGACCCTGTCGATCTTCAAGGGTCTCAATCTTGGCGTAACCGAGAGTATTCCGTTCTACCAGATGCCGGATGCGCTGGTCTGGTTCGGGGAAGCGCGCTTCGGTCCGTTTGCCGCGATCCTGATTGTTCCGGTCGTTGTCCTCGCCATTCTGGCCGCATTTTTGAAGTTGACAATTCCGGGGCGCCAGATCCTGGCCGTTGGCGGCAATGCCCATGCTTCCGAACTCGCCGGAATTTCACTCAAACGGGTGACCATAACCGCCCACGCCATTTCCGGCGCGCTGGCCGGAATCGCCGGAATGCTCAGCGTTGCCCGGCTTGGTGTCGGCCAGCCGACCATTGGCGGCGACTGGCTGCTCGCCTCGTTTGCTGCCCCGGTCATCGGTGGGGCTATCCTGGCGGGCGGGCACATCCCGGTTACCGGAACCATTCTCGGCGTGATCATTATCGTCCTTATAGAGAACTGCCTGGTCCTTTACGGCGTTGATCCGCAATATAACGAGTTTCTGATCGGCGTTTTGATCCTCGCAGCGGTCGGTTTCAATCATTGGCGCAATCTTCAAACGGAAGCGGCGATCAAGGCGCAGGGAGCAAAGGCATGACCGCTCTTACGCTCACCAACGCGACCAAGCGCTTTCCGGGCGTCACCGCACTCGACAATGCCAGTCTGGAACTGAAACCGGGTGAGATCCATGCGCTGCTTGGCGAGAACGGCGCGGGCAAGTCGACCATGATCAAGATCATCACTGGCGTTCATGAACCGACCGAAGGCCAGTTGAGCGTTGACGGGCGGCCGGTCCGGTTCCGTCAACCGCATGACGCCATGGCAGCCGGTATTGCCGCAGTGCACCAGGAACGCAATCTTATCCCACGCTTCTCGGTGGCCGAAAACATCATGCTTGAGGCCCCGCCTGCCAAGAGTTTCATGCGCGTGGACTTCAAGGCCATGCGCGACCGCGCGGCGCACTGGTTGAACGAACTGGAGCTGGAGATTGATCCCCGGCTTCCGGTCAACCGTTTGTCGGTCGGCCAAATGCAGCTATTGGAAATCGCCCGCGCTTTATCGTTGGAAAGCACGGTTCTGCTCCTGGACGAGCCGACCGCATCGATCTCCGATCACGAAGTCGGCGTTCTGTTCAACATCCTGCACCGCTTGCGGGAAAAGGGTGTTGCGATCCTGTTTGTCAGCCACAAGCTGGAAGAGGTGTTCCAGATATGCGACCGGGTGACGATCCTCCGTGATGGCCGCAATGCCTGCACATCTGTGCCGATCGCCGATCTGACCAAGGATGAGGTGATTGCCCATATGGTCGGCCGGAAGGATGCGATCATCAATCTTGGCCACCGGGCGCCGTCCGATGGTCAGACCAAGCTGGAATTGAGGAACGTTTCCACCGCCATTGGGCACAAGGACATCAGCTTCAAGGCCGTGAAAGGCGAAGTTCTGGGGCTCTATGGTCTCGTCGGCGCGGGCCGGACTGAATTGGCACGAGCGCTCATCGGAGCGGACAAGATCACCGGCGGCGAGATCCTGATTGATGGCAAGCCTGCGAGAATCCCGGATGTCTTGACTGCAATGCGCCGATACAAGCTTGGTTATGTCTCTGAGGATAGAAAAGGCGACGGACTGGTTCTGGCCCATTCGGTTGCCGAGAACATTGCCATCACCATCTGGCACAAACTGGCGAGGCTAGGTGGCTTCCTGTCCGATGCCATGCAACGGGCTGCCGTTGGTGGCTATATCGACAAGCTGGAAATCAAGACCCCGTCGCTGCTTCAGAAAGTCGGCAACCTGTCGGGTGGCAATCAGCAAAAGGTATCGGTCGCCAAGTGGCTGGCAGCAGGCGCGGAAATTCTTATCATCGATGAGCCGACCGTCGGCGTCGACATCCGCACCAAAAGCTATCTGCACAAGCTGATCTGGGAACTGGCCGACACCGGTGTTACGGTGCTTGTGATTTCCTCCGACATGCCGGAGATCATCGCTCTGGCTGACCGGATTCTGGTCATGCATGAAAAGGCAATCCTCGCCGACCTTGCCAATGACCGGATCTACGACACCATGTGCGACAAGATCATTAGGTCCATCCACGCCATCGAAGAAGAGGCTGCGTGATGGCCAATCCGACCGAAAAGGTATCCATCGGCCGCACCGGCCTGACCGTCACGCGATTGGGCCTCGGGTCAACTCCCTTCGGCAATCTTTTGGCCGAAGTGAGCCCGGAGGACGCTCGCGCGGCAATTGAGACCGCCTGGAAACTTGGCATCCGTTACTTCGATACCGCCCCCTTCTATGGCTATGGCCTTGCCGAAGAACGGGTCGGCACCGTTCTGAAATCCAGGCCTCGCGCTGACTTCACCTTGTCGACGAAAATCGGCCGTCTGGTGCGACCTGGCAAACGGACCGCCGCCGATGAGGTCCAGCCGAACGGCGAGTCGTTCTACTACGCCAAACCCGGCATGAAGCTTGAGTGCGATTACAGCTTCGATGGCGTTCGCCGGTCCCTCGAAGAAAGCCTGGAACGGCTGGGCCTTCCCTATGCCGATATTGTTTACGTCCACGACCCGGACCTGCATTTCGACGAAACGGTCAAAGGCGCTTTGAAAGGTCTTGAAGCACTTCGAACCGAAGGTACCATCAAGGCGATCGGCGCAGGCATGAATCAATGGGAAATGCAGGCGGCATTCCTTGATCACTGCGACTTCGATGTGATGCTGCTCGCTGGCCGGTATTCCTTGCTTGAACAGCCGGCGCTCGAGGTTCTTCTGCCGAAATGTGTTGAGCGGAAGTGCTCTATCGTGCTTGGCGGCGTATTCAACTCCGGCTTGCTGGCTGATCCGCGGGCTCGCGCGATCTACAATTATCAACCGGCGCCGCAGCACCTCATCGGCCGCGCATTGGCGATTGAAGCGATATGTGCAAGCTTCAAGGTTCCCTTGAAGGCGGCGGCCCTGCAATTCCCTCTCGGGCATCCGGCGATCGCGTCTGTGCTGATCGGGGTCCGGACAGCGCAGGAGGTGATCGAAAACGTTGACCTGTTCTCCTATCCGATCCCGTCCACATTCTGGAATACGCTGAAGACAGAGGGCTTTTTGCCGGAAACCGCCCCCGTCCCAAGCGTGTCACTGGAAACAGTCTAGCTGGAGAAAACCACGTGCCGATCGCAGCAGAAAAGGCCGAACTGGGCCGCACAGGATTGAATGTCACCCAGCTTGCCCTCGGGACCGCACCGCTTGGCAACCTCCATGCGGTTATCCCGGAGAAGCAGGCAGAGGACGCCTTTCAGGCGGCCTTTGACGCCGGTATCACTTATATCGACACGGCCCCGTTCTACGGCTACGGGCTTGCCGAGGAACGGGTCGGACGTGCTCTGGCCGGAAAGCGGCGCGAAGATTTTGTGATCTCGACCAAGGTCGGACGGTTGATCCGCAAGGGTGAGCGATCAGGCGCCGAGATCTATGACGGCGGCAAATCGTTCTATCTCGCCAATGACGGCATGTGCTGCGTGCGTGATTACTCCTATGACGGTGTCATGCGCTCGCTGGAGGAAAGCCTCACCCGGCTTCAGATGGACCATGTCGATATAGTCCACATTCACGACCCGGACGATTGGTTTGAACCGGCCTGCGAGGGGGCCTACAAGGCGCTCGCCAAGTTGCGGGACGAGGGAACAATCAAGGCTGTCTCCGCGGGCATGAACCAATGGGAGATGCTGCGCAATTTCATGGATCGCGGGCACTTCGACTGTTTCCTTCTGGCTGGCCGCTACACCTTGCTTGATCAGACCGCTCTCCCCGAGTTGTTGCCGGAATGTGAGCAAACCGGCACCGCGATCATTGCAGGCGGTGTCTACAATTCCGGCCTTTTGGCAGACCCGCGCCCCGGCATCACCTTCAACTACGTGCCGGTCGAGCAACCGGTTCTCGACCGGGCACTTAAGATCAAGGCGATCTGCATGGATCATGGTGTGGATCTCAAGGCGGCTGCCATTCAGTTTCCGCTGGCCCATCCGTCCATCCCGGTCATCCTGACCGGCGTCAGATCCGCCGAAGAACTTCAGGAAAACATCCGCCTGTTTGAAACCCCCATTCCCGGCGAGCTGTGGTCATCGCTCCAGGCCGCCGGTCTCCTGTCGAGCGGTGCACCGCTTCCCGCTCCCTCCAGCCAAGAGAAAGTCCTGAGCCGTGCGTATTGACAGCCATCATCACTTCTGGAACCCGGAGCGCCGCGACTATTACTGGATGGGCGGCGAGGCGCTGTCGCCGATACGCCGGCCGATCGGACCAGAAGACATGCGGCCGCTCCTCAAGACGGCCGGCATTGACGGTACAATCATTGTCCAGACGATCCCGAGCGTTGAGGAAACCGAAGAGTTTCTGCAAACAGCCAGCGACGTCGATTTCGTTCAGGGTGTCGTCGGCTGGGTGGATCTCACAGCCAGCGATGCCGGTGAGACCCTTGACCGGCTGATCGGCCTGCCGAGCGGCAGCTATCTGGTCGGTATACGGCATCAGGCGCATGACGAGGAGGACAAGAGCTGGCTGGTTCGCTCCGATGTCGTTCAAGGGGTGAAAGCCTGCGGACGGAGAGGCCTGGTCTATGATCTTCTCCCGAAGGAACCCGAATTGCCCGCCTGCATTGAGCTGGTACGGTCCTGCCCTGAAGTCCAGTTCGTCCTCGATCACATCGCCAAACCAAGGATTGGCGAAGGCGAAGACCAGCCCTGGCTTGACCTGATCACCGGGCTTGCAGGATTTCCGAATGTGGCGTGCAAACTCTCGGGCATGGTCACCGAGGCGGATTGGGCATCATGGACCGTGGAGGACCTGCGTCCCTACGCTAATCATGTCCTGAGGCTTTTCGGCACCAAGCGCGTGATGTTCGGCTCCGATTGGCCGGTCTGCCTGCTCGCTGCGGAGTATGAGCAGGTCGTTCGGACCGCCGAAACATTGACCGCGCACTTGCCGGCGGAGGACACCGCCCGGATTTTCGGCGGCAATGCGGCAGAAATATACGGACTTGCCGGCCAGCCTGCCGCGGAAACCCGGGAAATGCTTCAGATTGGCTAGGGCGGGTTGGTATAACCCATGTCGCCGGTACAAACTGTTGCCGACGTCTCCGATCTGGATACCCCGACTGAAACCGTGCTGAATGGTGACCTTTCGAGGTCGTCTCCGTGTGTCGGACCTACGAGCGTAAGTGCCTTAAACGCTTACAAAGCATTGTAACGTACGTCATGGTGACGTACATTTTGTGCGAGTGGAGTTACTAGGAGAACGGCCATGCGCGCGTTCAATGACACCACAAAAGACATTGACGAGCGGGCAAGCGAGCGGATGAATTTCCGCATCAAGCCACACATCAAGCAGGCGATCAAACGCGCGGCAGCCCTCAGCGGCGTGGACGATAGCGTGTTCACGATGAATGCCGCCTATCAGTCCGCGCTCGAAACAATTGCCGCGCATGAACGGACGGTGCTGGAACCGGTGGATCATGCGGCGTTCTTTGCCGCGCTGGACACGACGCCGCAGCCGGCCGGGAAGCTACGCAATGCAAATGCGATCATCTATCCGTCCAGTTGATGCCCCTGGGAGCTGTTAGCGCAGCGATGATCCGGGGCTTATTTTTTATGCTGACTGCCGGCGGAGCACTCGTCAAGTCGTGTCGTGCAGTACCTCGGTGTCTCGCAAAGCTAGTAGGTTATTATGCTCGCTTGTTACGAGGGAATCAGAATACTTTCGGAGGATGAGCACTTCCAATCGCGCAAGGGACAGAGTTTTCAAATCTATCGACTGGTTTCTTGATGAGCCGGATGCGGGGGCCCGCGCAATCTCGGACGCCAAGGCTCAATTGTCTGCGCCCGTCATCTCTGATCTGCAAAGCGTGCTTGCCGATAGGCGTGTTAGTTATCGTGACGGTGTGCTTATTCAGCTTGGGTACGGGGTAGAAGATGTATCTCTGGACCTTACCAAGCGGCCTGAAGGCGGTCGGGGAATGGCTCAACAGCTAGGCGTTTTTTTCGCTGAACGCCACATCACAGCGGTTAAAGATGCATACCAAAATATAGCAAAAAATACTGATCGGCTGACGCGAGGAAACTTCGCGGAATTCGATCGATTGTTGCATTGGGCGTCGGGTGCAGATCTACCAAATCGCGAATGCGCCCTCGCTTTTGCGTGTGCGGCAGTGGCTGCGACTGCTCGACCTGTATACCCAATGCCGGAATTGAACAGAAGCGCTTTAACTTTCGCTCGGACGACTGCGCTGTTTATGGAGATGCTTGACCTTCCGTCCGGTGGTTCCTATGAGCAGTTCACCTTAGCTGCCCTTTTACACACTCTGATTGCCAACCACGCGGCGGATCAGGTGCGTGTCGAAACCAAGAGCCTTAATGCTTCGGATCGAAGTTCATTCGCCGCTGGAGACGTTCAGATCGCGACGGGAAGTCGCGTCATTGAGGCGTTCGAGATCTCGGCCAACAACTGGTCTACTAAGATCAGTGGTGCGTCGAAAACTATCCGGGATAACGATCTTTCACGCCTCCATATTATTGCTAACCGTCCCGAAGGTGAGCGGGAAAACGTAAAAGAACAACTTATGCAACTTGCCGAGGACGTTGCCGTGCTAGATGTGCGTCAAGCAGTTGAGGTCTTAACAGCGGTTTTGACTCGTCCCCAACGAGCTGAAGCTATAGTTCGTCTTTATGAGTATCTTGATCGCTACCAACCCGATACAGAGCGTGTTAACGAACTGGTACGACACTTGTGCGCTTCAGACCTAGTGGAGAGTTCTAGCGATTGAAGCGCCGATTACCTCAGCCAGTCGTGGAGGCACAGCGTTGCCAATCTGAGTGTACTGCGAGCTGCGTGAACCTGAGAACTTCATGGTGCCTGGAAAAGTCTGCAAAAGAGCAGATTCGAGAACCGTAATTCGGCGCCCACCTTCAAGCTCACCCTCTCGAGGTTCTCCTCCATTCAACAAATGTCTATGATATGGAGGAACGACATCTAATTCGTCTACAAAGTGTGTTTTGTTGCCTCCAGCTGACGCGAGTATCGTTGGGGCAGGCTGGTCAAGATTTATCGCGCGTCCCCCACCGTTGAATAGCTGTCCAGCATACGGGCTTGGGCGAAGATCAGGCGTCTTAGCGAACACAACTTTGGATGGATTGGGTGATCCCCTCACGTTGCCTTGTTCCAAGATGGTTCCTGCGGCTACATATTTTTCCGGCAAATGGGTTGGAACTGGAAACTCGATATGTCCTTTGAGGACGCCAATTATAACGGTCCGAATACGTTTTTGTGGGACGCCGTAATCAGCTGCATTCACAATGCGTGGTGCGAGAATCGAGTATTGATCTGAAAACAGAGATAGTGCTTCCGCGAGGTACTCTTGATTACGAGGTGCTAGTAGACCTGCGACATTTTCCATAATGAAAGCACGTGGTTTGGCTTCATTAACCGCCCGCACGAATTGCGGGATCATATCGCGATCATCTTTCGCGGCAAGTCGTTTGCCGCCGTTGGAAAACGGCTGGCAAGGAGGTCCTCCCGCGACGAGGTCAACGCCACGCCAATTACGAAATTCATACTCGACAATGGATTCTGTGACGGTCTCAGCCTTAGGAAAAGCTTGGCTGTATGTAGCCATAGCATCTTTATTTGTATCAATACCGAGCACCGATCGAAAGCCAGCCCGCTCAAGTCCAAGGCTTAGGCCGCCGGCACCACAGAACAAATCAATGCACGTTAGTTCCAATTCACCGACTCCTGAGAACGTTCCGTGAACTTATAGTGCCTCAATGAATCCATCGTCAACAAGCTGCGCGTACTCCACCCTGTAGAAAACGGAATGAGCCGATGATACGACCAGAAAAAATCGCTTCATTTTTTACTATTTTTGTCTTCCGTTGTTTTGTGTCAGGATGAGTTGTGGATGGACCTGAGAAACCATTTCGTCACCTCACTTCACCCCTATTTGCTGACCTTGACGAGAACCTGACGCGGTAAAAGGTGCTGTCCTCGCCATGCTAAATTTCTTCGAAATTTGACCGTGGCTCCGGGATCACCTTTTCCCGCATCAGAACCTCGTCGACACGGTAAGCAGGGGTGAGGCGAAGCGACGGAATGACATACTAGGCGAGTCTTGCAGAGCGGCCTATGGCCTTGCTCCCAGCGATCTAGACTAAAGGGGATCTGCTCGCTCCGGAATGGCTTTCGGAGCAAGACTTAGCGCTCATCTAAGATTTCAAGTGGTTGATCGATAGGATTGTTGGCACTCGGTACAGGCTCGGTACAAATCACTGCTGCGCGTGACGTCGTGCATATGCCGAAGTGCTGTCTGTCTGTACTTTTTTAAAAATATAGAAAATTTGGTAGCGGAGGAGGGACTTGAACCCCCGACACGCGGATTATGATTCCGCTGCTCTAACCGGCTGAGCTACTCCGCCATCTGGCCCTGGCCGCTTGGGCCGGGTCCGTTCAGATTGAGCGCAGCTTATAGTCACGCTGCCGCGAAGCGTCAAGCGGGCAAAGGGCGGTTTTGTGGCGTGTCATCCACAAGGGTTTTACCGGCCGCGCCGCGGCATCCGGTCCGCCTGCGAAGGGTAGTGGCCCAAGGTGGCCGGACTGCCTCAGGCGGTCGTGGCCGGTGCGTCATTGGTGGTGCGGTCGAGCGCCCAGTCGCCGGAGCGCTCGGTCTTGGCGATCCAGCCGCCGCCGAGGACGCGCGCACCTTCCTCGTCGCTGTCATAAAAGACGCAGGCCTGTCCGGGGGCAACGCCGGTTTCGGCGAGGGTCAGTTCGACGGTCACATGGCCGTCTTCCAGTCTCAGCCGGGCCGGGGCCGGCGGGCGGGTGGAGCGGACCTTGGCGAAGACGTCGAGCGCATCGCCCTCGTCCAGCGGCAGATCGCCGATCCAGTTGAGCTCGCGCAGCAGGATTGTGCCGGTCGCCAGCGCCTCGCGCGGGCCGACCACCACCCGGCGGGCTTCCGGGTCGAGGCGAACGACATAAAGCGGGCTGCCGGTGGCAACTCCGATGCCGCGCCGCTGACCGACTGTGAAGTGAATGATGCCGTCATGGCGGCCCAGCACCCGCCCGTCCATATGGACGATCTCGCCCGGCTCGGCGGCATCCGGGCGCAGCTTGCGGATCACCTCGGCATAGTCGCCGTTCGGCACGAAGCAGATGTCCTGGCTGTCCGGCTTGGCGGCAACCGAAAGACCATAGTCCGCCGCCAGCTCGCGCACTTTCGCCTTCGGCAGATGGCCGAGCGGAAAGCGGACGAAATCGAGCTGCTCCTGGGTGGTGGCGAACAGGAAATAGCTCTGGTCACGGTCAAGATCGGCCGGACGGGACATGGCGCGCTTGTTGCCGCTCGGGTGCGAGCGCACATAGTGGCCGGTCGCCAGCGCGTCGGCGCCAAGGTCCCTGGCGGTCTTCAGAAGGTCGGTGAACTTGACGGTCTGATTGCAGGAAACGCACGGGATCGGCGTTTCGCCGGCCATATAGCTTTCGGCAAACCGGTCCATCACCTGTTCCTTGAACCGGCTTTCATAGTCGAGCACATAGTGCGGAATGCCGATTGTCTCCGCAGCGCGGCGTGCATCGTGAATGTCGACCCCGGCGCAGCATGATTTTGCCCGCGCGACGGCTGCGCCGTGATCGTAAAGCTGCAGCGTCACGCCGATGACCTCATAGCCTTCGGCATGCAGCATGGCGGCAACCACGGAACTGTCGACGCCGCCGGACATGGCAACGACCACACGCGTGTCTTCCGGGCGTCCGGGGAGATCCAGACTGTTCAGCATTCTTTCGTACCTGATAGCGGGCGCTGCCTTCCGGCCGCAGGAAAGCGGCCGTTTGAGGCGTCGCATTTTTCCGCTGATATGGCCTCAATCCCGGGTTTTGGCAATGGCAGGTGCGTGTTTGCAAGCGGGAGAGGGTTGCCGTGACCGGCGGCAAGGACCGGCCCCGCCCCCCGGAATCTCTTGCTCCATGGGCAATTCTTGCCGCGGCCAAGGCGGGTGCTTCACCGGGCAGTAAGGCTAAAGCATTGAAAAATAAGGGGTAAAAATTTCCAACTGTTTGGCCTGTGATTTGCTTTTGTTTCGGTGGCTTTTTGTGTCCGGGTATCCGGGCGTTGCAATTGAGGTTGAACGTGCTGCCTTTTGGTTTTTCAGCTGATCCGAATTTGCCCGTCGCGGGGATGGCTGCGACGAATGGCGCGCAAGCAAATGGCGCGGGCGGTGGTGCCGGGTTTGCCGGCGAACTTGCCGCTGCGCTGCCCGATGATGACGGGCAGCCGGACGCAGCATCTTCGAGCGCGAACGGCGCTTTCGAAGGCGCGAATGGTGGAGACTTGTTTGCTGCGTCTGGACAAGGGCCGGATCTGGCATCCCTCGGGAGCGGATCTGCAGAGTTGTTTGGCGAGCTTTCAGGAGGTGTGGTTGCGAGCGGCGAACTGGCTGATGGCGGTCACGCCTATCTCTCGGAAGCCGCCGCCGGTGCGGTTCAGGAGATTGCTGTTCCAGTACCAGCATCCCTACCAGTACAAGCCGGCCCGGCGACGCAGCTGCCGCCGGAAGGTGTGGAGAGCACCCTCGCGGCAGGCGGTTCCAGCCCCTCGCAAGGCCTGGGTGCGCAACCCGCTGGCGTCGCGTCTCCGGCGGGCACCGGCACCGCACTGCCCCAGGCGGCTGCTCAACCGCAGTCCGTCCCAGGCGGCGATGCCGGCAGTCAGGGCCAGGCTGCTGCAGAACATCCCGCCGCCCCGGAGCGCCGTTGGCGGGCCGAGCTGCCGGAGGAACTGAGGTCCGGTCTTGTGCCGCAAAACAAGGCGGGCGGTCTTGGTTCACCTGGCAACCCTGCTGCCAATCCTGCTGTCATTCCTTCTGGCGCGCCTTCCGGCGGACTGCCTGCGGCGGGTAGCCAGCCAGCGCCTGCCCAGGGGGCTGATGGAGCTCCATCTGCCGTGTTGGAATCTGCAGCGAATGGTATTGATCCTTTGACCGCTGGTGTCGCCGCTGGTGGAAATGCAGCCTTGCCGCCGTCCGCCGCCGCGCAATTGGCAAGCGCACAGGTTGAGGCGGGCAATGTTCTGCCGGGCGCGCCGAATTCAACCGGCCTGCCAGGCGGCAAGGCCGCACCAGAAGGTGCCGCACAAGTGAATAGACGGGTGGCTGCTTCCGGCAATCTATCGGCAACGAGCGGTCCTGTAGCTGCGTTCGCGGCAACAGCGTCAGACGCGGCTCTGGCAGGTGGTCAGCCGAACTCATCCGGCCAGGTGTCCGGAGCTGCGAACGGTTTGACGGGTGAGCCGGAAGTAGCTAGCGCGGCCAAAGCAGACGGACCGGTCGCAGCCAATACAGCAGATCGTGCACCGGTCGCGCAGGGTACGGGTCAAGCTTCCGCAAATGTTTCCGTTGACGGTCTGGCTGCAGCTGTTCTGGCCACCGGATTTACCGATGGCGAGGCAAGTGCCGGTGCATTGCCGGACGGTGACTGGGCACTCGCCCTTGATGGTCAGACCGGCGCCCGCACGGGCGACATGGCTGCCCAGGTGCGGACCGCGGGGTTGAATTCCCCGACCCAGGGCCAGTCCGGTCATGTCGCTGCGCAGGTGGCCGGAGAAATCGCCCGTAATCTTCAAAACGGACAGACCAAGTTTCAGATGAGGTTCGATCCGCCGGAACTCGGGCGCGTTGAAGTGACCATGAAGGTTGGTGCCGACGGCGCTGTTCAGGCCCACTTGATCGTGGAAAGGCCGGAAACGCTGGACATGTTCCTGCGCGATCAGCGCGGATTGGAGCGCGCTCTGGAAGCTGCCGGGCTGAGTACCGACCAGAGCAATCTTGAATTCTCGCTGCATGACGGCAGCAATCAGGACTTTGGTTCGGGCGATGGTGAGCCATCAATGGCGGATGAAGGGTTCGGCGGTGGCGAACAGACCGCTGAGGCCGAGCCAGTAGACGAAATCGTGCGCTACAGCTTCCGGGCGGGACCGGAAGGACTGGATATCCGAATTTAGGTATGGGGCTCAAATACGCTGCATGACCGCAGCAGGAGCAAGGGAAACATGACAGTCGTATCCGCAGCAAATCAATCGGCCCAAACCGCTCAGGACGCTCAGACGGCGAGCCGGTCGAGCTTGTCGTCCTTGTCGGCCAACTATGAATTGTTCCTCAGCATCCTGACGACACAGATCCAGAACCAGGACCCTTTGGACCCGCTTGACTCGGCTGAATACACGAGCCAGCTGGTTCAATATTCCAGCGTCGAACAGGCCATTCAGACCAATTCCTATCTGGAAGACCTGATTGCGGCCACCCAGTCCAGCCAGGCGGCGAGTTACGTGAGCTATATCGGTAACGAGGTGACCGCCAGTGGTGACACGACGATGTTCGCCAACGGGAAGGCAAGCTGGAACTATGAGCTATCCGAAGATGCCGCGGGCACATTCGAGATCAGGAATTCAGCCGGTGCGGTTGTCTATAGCGCAGACTTGACGCTTGAAGCCGGTGACGGAACGTTCAACTGGGACGGAACAACAGATTCTGGCGGAACTGCCGCTGACGGCGCTTACACTGTTTCGTTCAACATGACCGATGCGGATGGTAACTCCGAGACGGTGACGACGAACATGTCCGGTATCGTGGATGGCGTCGATGTCTCGAGTGGTGAAGCCTTCCTGATTATCGGTGATACACGCATTCCGGTCTCCGCGGTCCGGTCGGTAGTTTCCCCTAGCTGAGGCTTTTCACCTAGCGGAAGAAATTTGAACTAGGGTGGCACAGGCTGATCTCCAGGCATTGCGCGCAATGCAAATTGCGATCCGGATCGCGAAAATTGGCCGGTATCGGGTTTCGATTTAAGGGTTTGTAAATAAATAACTTCGATTAAGGTAAACATTCGTTAAGTATAGGCTGGGGTATAGTAAACTAATTGAAAATATAGCTTTAGATGTTTGTTAAATCCTAGTGTGTACTATCATCCTGACATTGGTCATGTTTAGGTTGAGAGTACAATGACCGAACAGGTTCGTTCGCGTGTTAAGTATGTAATTGGTCCTGACGGCAGCCCGCTGACTATTGCGGATTTGCCACCGACCTCCACCAAGCGCTGGGTTATCCGCCGCAAAGCGGAAGTCGTGGCTGCTGTACGTGGTGGACTTCTTTCTTTGGAAGAAGCCTGCCAACGCTATACTTTGACGGTGGAAGAGTTCCTGTCCTGGCAGAGCTCGATTGAAAAGCATGGCCTCGCCGGGCTCCGGGCAACTCGCATCCAGCACTATCGCGCCTAGGATTTAAAGCACTCGGAGCTCGGGTTTCATATCCCCAGTCCCAAGGTCGGCTCTGCCGGCCTTTTTTTGGTTTATACCGGTCGGCAGGAACAAAGACGTATCTGATGGAACGAAATTCTTTTCCTGGCGAGGTGGTGTGCGCAGCGCGGCCTTGCCGGTCGGGCAAGCGCGGCAACGCGGCCAGGGATTGATTTCCGCCCACCGGAGGCAGGCTTTGCCTGGTCTCCGGACGGCGACGGCGTTGCGCATCTTGGACGAAGCCCCGCATCGCCCGGCTAAGCGCCCCTGACCGAAGAACAGGAAAAGCCTGTCATATAGGTCTTAATTTCCGCCTGCTGGTATTATGGATTGCAGCCGGACGCGAGGCAATTAGGCGAACACTGCATATCGCCTTGAAGCGGATGGCGTCTGGAGCACCTTCTTGTCCGGATCCGACCGATTTCCGGTCACGCTCCAGGTGCCAGAAAATCGAACCGCAGGTTATCCAAAAGTTAATCGACCCGGCAAAAAATCCCCGGTCCTCTTGCATTTTGCAGTGCCTAAAGGCGCAGAATACTGCGATTCCGGGTCGCTGGTCACAGGTTCGTTAACCAGTTGTTAACCACCTGGGCGGCAAATTTTGCCCATTGGGGGCGTATGGCAGGAAGCAGCGACTCTCGTATGAAGGCAAATGCGTAATCGCAACATACGGGCTGATACTCGTGAACGGATTGATTGAATTCATAAAAACGCTTGGCCCTACCCGGATCGCAGCCATGGGGGCGGTTGCCGCTATTCTGGTGGGGATGTTCGCATTCATCATTTTCCGGGTCACGGCTCCGCAGATGACAACCCTCTATTCCGATCTTACGCTTGAGGACTCCGCGGCCATTGTTTCGCAGTTGGAAAGCCAGGGCATTCCGCTGGAAATTGCCCGGCAGGGCGCGACCATCATGGTGCCGCAGGAGCAGGTTGCAAGGCTCCGGATGCAGCTTGCCGCCGAAGGCCTGCCAACGGGCGGGTCAATCGGTTATGAAATCTTCGACCGTACCGACACGCTTGGCGCGACAAGTTTTGTTCAAAACATCAATCATTTGCGCGCGCTTGAAGGCGAGTTGTCCCGCACGATCGGGTCGCTTGACCGGATCAACAGCGCGCGCGTGCATCTGGTCCTTCCTGAAAGGCAGCTGTTTCAGCGCGATCGCCGCCCGCCGACCGCATCCATCGTTGTGGACGTTCGTGGAGCCCTTGGCGCCGGTGAAATCCGGGCGGTCCAGCACCTGGTGGCCACGGCTGTTGAAGGGCTGAATCCCGAACGTGTTTCCGTGGTGGATGAAACGGGCCGCCTGCTGGCGTCTGGCACTGACAGCGACGACCAGGGTGTGATTGCCGGAGGGCTTCAAGATCGTGTCGTGTCGATTGAATCCCGCCTTCGGAACCAGATCGAGGAAATCCTGAATTCTGTCGTGGGCCCAGGCCGGGCTCGTGTCAGGGTCAATGCGGAAGTGGATTTCAACCGGGTTACCGAAACGACCGAGACGTTCGATCCTGATGGTCAGGTGGTCAGATCGTCGCAAAGCAAGGAAGAGGCGAGCTCGACCATCTCCAGAAATGGCCAGGTCACGGTTGGCAACCAGTTGCCCAATGCAGATGCAGGCGATGAAGGCGAAAACCGGGACAATGCATCGCTCAACGAGGAAATCACCAATTTCGAGATTTCCAAGTCGACCCGGACCGAAATCGTCGAGGCCGGGCAGATACGCCGGCTGTCTGTTGCAGTGCTCGTCGATGGTACGTATGCCCCGGACGATGACGGCACGGTCGTCTATGAGCCGCGTTCGCAGGAGGTGCTGGACCGGATTTCGGTGCTGGTTCGTTCCGCAGTCGGTTTTGACCAGACCCGCGGTGACAGCGTCGAGGTGGTCAATCTGCAATTCGCTTTGCCGCCGGAAGACGATCTGACTGCCGGTGCCGATGGCCTGTTTGACTTCACGCGTGCCGACATCATGCGGTTTGCCGAACTGGGTGTCTTGTTCCTGATTGCGATCCTTTTGCTGCTCTTTGTGGTCCGGCCGCTGCTGCGCCGCATTGTAACCCCGGAAGAGAAGGCTCCGCAGGAATTGATCATTGGGCCTGACGGGACATTGGTCGCCGAAAGCGAAGTTCCCAAAGAAGAAGACGATGCAGAAATGATGATCGAATGGCTTGAAGAAGCCAAGGCGGAAGGGGCCCTGCAGGCAACGTCAATCACCAAGGTCGGTGATATGATCCAGGACTATCCCACGGAAGCGGTGACCATCGTCCGTGGCTGGCTTGATGAGGCTGCTTAATGGCAATTGACGAGCTACAAAAGCAGCTTCAGGTTAGCACGACAGAAGCCGAAAGGGATCTGAAGGGCGCGGAACGCGCAGCAGTCCTGTTGCTTGCACTTGGCGAACAGCATGGCGCTCCGATCTGGGAGAAGCTTGACGAGATCGAGGTCCGTCAAGTGTCGGCGGCGATGGCCAACCTGGGTCCGGTCACGCCACTGATGCTTGAAAACCTGTTCAAGGACTTTGTTCGCCGCTTGAGTTCCCGCGGGGCCTTGACCGGCAATGTGGATGCAACCGAGCGTCTCCTGTCGAATTTCCTGCCGGGTGACAAGGTCTCCATCATCATGGAGGAAATCCGCGGACCGGCTGGCCGGAACATGTGGGAAAAGCTGTCCAATGTTCAGGAGAACGTGCTCGCCAACTATCTGAAGAACGAATATCCGCAGACCGTGGCGGTTGTGCTCTCCAAAATCAGTTCCGACCATGCTGCGCGGGTTCTTGGTATTTTACCGGAAGAACTGGCCCTTGAGGTCGTCAGCCGCATGCTGCGTATGGATGCTGTCCAGAAGGAAGTGCTGGAGAAGGTGGAACAGACGCTGCGCGTCGAGTTCATGTCAAACCTCACCAACACGTCGCGCCAGGACAGCCACGAGATGATGGCCGACATCTTCAACAACTTCGACCGGCAGACGGAAGCGCGATTCCTTGCTGCGCTCGAAGAGGAAAACCGCGAGGCGGCCGATCGCATCAAGACGCTGATGTTCACCTTCGACGATCTGCTCAAGCTGGATGCTGCCAGCTGTCAGACGCTGCTTCGCAATGTCGAGAAGGATCAACTCGCAATCGCGCTCAAGGGTTCCACCGATTCAGCGCGCGAGTTCTTCTTCGGCAACATGTCCTCTCGTGCGGCGAAAATGCTTGAGGACGACATGGATGCGCTCGGTCCGGTCAGGCTGCGGGACGTCGATGATGCACAAACCGGAATGGTCAACAAGGCAAAGGACCTGGCGGCACGCGGTGAGATCATGATCTCCAAGTCCAAGGGCGATGACGAGATCATCTACTGATGCAGCAGGGAACCAGACAAAACCAGATGGGCAGAATGACGACACCGTCGAAATTCCATTTCAATCTGGACTTCGCCGAACCGGAAGAACCGGAGGTCGAGGTTGAGCCGGAACCCGTCGTGCCGACCATCACTGTGGCGGAACACGAGGCATTGCTTGCGAAGGCGAAGAAGCAGGCATTCGAAGAGGGGCGGGCAAAGGCCCTCGAGGACCTGAAAGGCACCCAGGAGTCGCTGCTGACAGATGAGGTCAGGAGCCTTGTGCAGGTTGCCGGAAATGTGGTCGGTGAACTGGACGCGTGCCAGGCGCGGCTTGAGGAGGAATCCGTTAGTCTCGCATTTCTGGTGGCAAGACGTTTGTGTGCGCATCTGCTGAGCCGTGAACCGCTGGCGGAAACGGTTGCGCTGGTTGCGGAATGCCTGGGCCCCATGAGAAATGCGCCGCATATCGTCATCCGCGTGGCCGAGAACGATGTCGAAGCGCTCAAGGAGCGGACGGACCCGATTGTTCATGAAAAGGGGTTTGAAGGCCGTCTGGTGATCCTCGGTGAGCCGGAGCTTCCACGGGGGGACTGCCATATCGAGTGGGCAGACGGCGGCATCAAGCGGGACCGCAAGGCGCTCGAAAAGGAAATCGATGCAATCATCCGCGCCTATCTCAAGGCGCGAAGGGCGCAGACCGGAGTGGGGGCTACCGGGGTTGCAGCCGATAGGGAAACGGAAGAATGAGCGACGAAACCGATACCAGCATTCCTCTCGATGAACTCGAGGCGCCCGACCGGGAAGTCGCGACCGATGAGGGCCATGGACCACAGTCGGCGGCCGAACTTGAGGCCGTGTTCGACGTTCCGGTCCGGATCTCGGCCGTACTCGGGCATTCAAAGATGCACGTATCCGACCTTTTGAAGCTGGCTTCCGGCACCGTTCTGGAGCTGGACCGGAAGGTCGGCGAGGCCATAGACATCTACGTGAACGACCGTCTGGTCGCCCGCGGCGAAGTGGTTCTTGTCGAGGAGAAACTCGGCGTCACCATGACGGAAATCATCAAGACAGATCGATAGGAGCACAGAACCATGCGGCTTCTGATTGTTGGAACTCTCGGTGGGCAGCTTACAGCAGCGTCGAAAATAGCCATGCAGCGCGGCGCGCAAGTTACCCATGCCGACGATGTTGATGGCGCGATGAAATTCCTGCGCTCGGGGCGCGGCGCGGATCTCCTGATGGTTGAGGTTCACCTCGACGTGGCCGGGCTGATCGCGAAACTGCAGAGCGAACGGGTTCATCTGCCTGTGGTGGCGTGCGGTGTGGAGTCCGATGCCAAAGCCGCCGTTTCGGCCATCCGGGCAGGTGCGAAGGAATACATCCCTCTGCCGCCGGACCCGGAACTGATCGCAGCCGTCCTTGCTGCAGTCGCCCAGGAACGCGGCGACATGATCTATCGCGATCAGTCGATGGCCGCGGTGGTCAAGCTGGCCGAGCAGGTTGCGCCGTCCGAAGCGTCCGTATTGATCACCGGCGAATCCGGGACCGGTAAGGAGGTCATTGCCCGGCATGTACACCGGAGCTCCAACCGGTCGTCAAAGCCGTTCATTTCGATCAACTGCGCGGCCATCCCGGAAAATCTGCTGGAGTCGGAGCTGTTCGGGCATGAAAAGGGCGCCTTTACCGGCGCGGTCGCCCGGCGGGTCGGCAAGTTCGAGGAAGCCGATGGCGGCACCTTGATGCTGGACGAGATATCCGAGATGGATGTGCGGTTGCAGGCCAAGCTGCTCCGCGCCTTGCAGGAACGGGTGATTGACCGGGTCGGTGGAACCCGGCCGGTTCCAGTGAATATCCGGGTTCTGGCAACCTCGAACCGGGATCTTGCCGAATGCGTGCGCGAAGGCACGTTCCGCGAGGATCTGCTGTTCCGGCTGAATGTCGTCAACCTGAAGCTGCCGGCCCTGCGGGAACGTCCGGCTGATATCATCGAACTGGCCGTCTACTTCATCGACCAGTATTCGAAGACCAATGGCGTTCCGGCGCGCCCTGTCACGGTTGAAGGGCGTCAGGCACTGATGGCCAATCCCTGGCCCGGGAACGTCCGCGAACTTGAAAACACCATGCACCGCGCGGTTCTGCTGGCGCAGGGCGAGGAAATCGGTCCGGAAGCGATCATGACGCCGGACGGCAGTCCGATTGCAAGGTCAAGGGGCCCGGCAGAGCAGGCGGCGCAGACCGCCGAAGCGGTGAGCCGCACGCTTGTCGGGCGAACCGTTGCCGATGTAGAGCGCGACCTGATCCTTGATACCCTGGACCATTGTCTTGGAAACAGGACGCATGCCGCGAAGATCCTCGGGATTTCGATCCGGACGCTGCGCAACAAACTGAACCAGTACACGGATGAAGGGCTCAACGTGCCCGGTCCCGGTGAAGTCAGGGTGGCCTCGTAACGTGAAATTGGAGAGGCGGAATTTGACGGCTGCCATGGCCCACAGCATCGAAACACAGCAGGCGGATGCGCATGTCTGACGCGACAGCCGGCAACGGGACGCCAAACACCGGCACCGCGCCGCAGGACGGCGGCGGCCAACCGGCCGGTGCAGCAGCCGGGCCCGGCTTCCCGGCCCTTCAGGAAGCCATAGATACCCTGAAGCGTGGCGACGTGGGGCTGGCGACCGGAATCCTCGTCATCCTCACCCTTTTGATCCTGCCCATGCCGGCAGTGATGCTCGACATGTTCCTGGCGGTGTCGATCATCTTTTCGGTCATGGTTCTGATGACCGGGCTTTTCATTCAAAAGCCGCTGGAGTTTTCGTCTTTTCCGACTGTTCTGCTGATCGCGACCATGCTGCGGCTCGGTCTGAACATCGCCTCCACCCGCCTTATCCTGTCGAACGGCCACGAAGGAACGGCCGCGGCCGGCAACGTGATCCAGTCATTCGGCAACCTGGTCATGGGCGGGAACTATGTGATCGGAATCATCGTCTTTGCGATCCTGGTGATCGTGAACTTCATCGTCATCACCAAAGGCTCGGGCCGCATCGCGGAAGTTGCCGCCCGCTTTACCCTCGATGCCATGCCCGGCAAGCAGATGGCTATCGACGCCGACCTGTCAGCCGGGTTGATCGACGAGACGGAGGCAAAGGCACGGCGTAAGTCGCTGGAAGACGAGAGCTCTTTCTTCGGCGCCATGGACGGTGCATCGAAATTCGTTCGTGGTGATGCGATTGCCGGCCTGCTGATCACCTTCATCAACATTCTCGGCGGGATCTTCATCGGTGTTGCCCAGATGGAGCTGAGCTTCTCGGAAGCTGCAAACAATTACACCCTCCTGACCATCGGTGACGGTCTTGTCTCGCAGATCCCTGCGCTGATCGTTTCGACTGCGGCGGGTCTTCTCGTCTCCAAGGCCGGTGTCCACGGCGCAGCTGACAAGGCGCTGACCAGCCAGTTTACCGGATATCCCAAGGCGCTGGGCATGTCAGCCGCCGTGATGGCGGTTCTCGCGTTCCTTCCGGGCATGCCGATTGTTCCGTTCCTGGGCCTTGCCGCGGTCGCGGGTTATCTCGCCTTTCAGATAGGAACGAAAAAGAAAAAGGAAGCGGTCAAGCAGGAACAGCAAAAGGCCATCGAGGCAGCGCCGAAACCGCAGCCCGAGCCACCGATCACCGAAGCGCTAAAAATGGACGAACTGCGGATTGAGCTCGGTTATGCGCTTCTGCCGCTCATCAATGGCAAGACCGACGGCGACAAGGACGTCCTGACCCAGCAGATCAAGGCCCTCCGGCGTCAGATCGCCAGCGATATGGGCGTGATCATGCCGCCAGTGCGCATTCTCGACAATATCCAGCTAGGTGCGAACGACTACGTCATCAAGGTGAAGGAAGTCGAGGCGGGGCGGGGCATTCTCTATCCAAGCCACTTCATGGTGATGGACCCGGCAGGCGGGCAGGTGAAGCTGCCGGGCACACACACCACCGAGCCGACTTTCGGATTGCCGGCCACCTGGGTGGAAGCCCAATACCGGGAAGACGCATCC
The DNA here is from genome assembly GCA_965230445.1 of Roseibium sp. GTDB lineage: Bacteria > Pseudomonadota > Alphaproteobacteria > Rhizobiales > Stappiaceae > Roseibium. Next base: position 431,187 of record OZ246005.1, read on the forward strand.
TTGCGCGGCTACACCGTGGTTGATCCTGCAACGGTTCTGTCGACCCATCTCACCGAGACGATCAAGGGCAATATCAGCGAGTTGTTGACTTACGGCGATGTCCAGAAGCTGCTGAAGGAACTTCAGGGCGAACAGGCCAAGCTGGTCGACGACCTCATTCCGTCGCAGATCACCGTCTCAGGTATCCAGCGAGTCCTTCAGGCCCTGCTTTCCGAGCGGATTTCCATTCGCGATCTCGGCACCATCCTTGAAGGGATCTCCGAGGCGACCGGCATGACGCGCAACACCGAGACAATCGCCGAGCATGTCCGCTCACGGCTGGGCCGGCAGATTTGTGCAGCCAATCTGGCACCGGGCGGCTACCTGCCGCTGATCGCGCTGTCGCCGCAATGGGAACAGGCGTTCCTGGAATCGATCATTGGTGAAGGCGACGACCGGCAATTGGCCATGCAGCCCAGCAAATTGCAGGAGTTCGTCGGCAAGGTGAGGGATGCCTTCGAGGGCGCAGCGCAACAGGGCGAGGTTCCCGTGCTCCTGAGCTCTCCGCAGACCCGGCCGTTTGTCCGCTCCATCGTCGAACGCTTCCGCGCGCATACCACGGTCATGAGCCAGGGCGAGGTTCATCCACGCGTGAAGCTGAAGACAATCGGTACGGTGTGAGATCTCTAGATCAACAAGTTGACCCGCGCACTTACGGCCTGCGGGCTGGCATAGGGTGAGGCTTGTGCACCGGTCCGGATGGTGTTGACGGTCTGCTGCTGGGTCGCGGTGATGGTGATGTTGTTGATCGCCGAAGAAAGCGAGTTGCGCAGTTGCTGGCCCTGGGCAATGGATTTCGACCGCCGCTGGCCCCAGGCCTTGTTGTAGTCGGACCAGGTCGAGCGATGATTTCGCGAATTGTAGTCGCGTGCGACGTAGTTTCCGACAGCAGGCATAACACCATATTGGCGCAAGCATGGTTAATAGCCTGTTAATCTGTCGCATATTGCGTCAGGCATGGCCTTGCGCAATCCTGCCTGCCAAACATGGAGCACATATGACCGCGCCCGAACTCAACCTCGACGGATTCACGCACATCCCGGATGGAAAAGTGGCGCTTGTGGTGACGTATCTGGAGATGCGCGAAAAACCGGACCAATCGTCGGGTGAGCCAGCCGGTGCCAAACTGGTGAATTGGCCGCGTCCGGATCCCGGCGCCTACAAAAGTCTGTTTCGTGCCGTCGGTGATCGTTGGCTGTGGTCCAGCCGTCTTGTCCTTGCGCCAGAAGCCCTTGCGGCGTTGCTGTCAGAGCCGCGGCGTGAGGTTTTCTGTCTCGAAATTCATGGCGAACCTTCCGGTCTGCTGGAAATCAATTACTCGGATCAATCTGCACCAGAAATCGCTTTCTTCGGCCTTGTTCCCGGCGCGATTGGTGGCGGGTACGGCAAATGGCTGTTGCGGCAGGCAATCGAGATGGTCTGGTCCCGTGCTGAAACCGAGCGGCTTTGGCTGCACACATGTACAGCCGACAGCCCGCAGGCGCTCGGATTCTATCGGTCCTGCGGGTTCATGCCTTACAAGCGGGCGATCGAGATCGCTGACGATCCGAGGCTGAAAGGCATTCTCCCGCGCGAAGCCGCCCCGCACGTTCCGGTCGTGGAACACGATCGCGCTGCAGCCGATTGACGTGGCGAGTGGGCTGGCAAGTCTTTGTTGGCTCTGCAAGTTTTTCCAGCGAATTTGCCAGAAATTGGCCCGGTGGTGTAAACAGGGTTAATATGTGTTAACCATCTTTCAAGGAAAGCTGGTGGAAACATCGCAATGAAATCGCGGTTCTGGTTCCCCGGTCTTCTTAAATGGTTAAGTTTTGTTGAATTGATAGCACCAGCCGACGGAGCCTGGCCCCATGTCAGAAATGCAGGATAACGTGGTTCCCCACACGCGAGTGAGGTCGCTGCGCGATGCTATCCGGAAGGTCCAGCTCGGTGAAGTCGAGCGCTCGGACGTGGTTGTTGAGCTGCAGGACACCGAACGCGCGCGCCTCGACATGCTGGCGGAAGAGCTGAAGGATGTCTTCAAGGAAATCCCGGAAGACGATGACCAGTTTTCTTTGCAGATCATTTCCGGATCGACCCCGCGTCTGTGGGTCGACGCGACCAGCCATGTGGCGATAGGCGGCGACCGCCGGACCTACCGGTTCCTGAAGGATACCCGCCTTGGCCGGGTGGTGATCCTCGAAACCGCCGATATCGACGATATGGCCGACTGTCTGACTGAGTATATTGCCGAGCGCGTGCTGGAGCGCGAAAAGGCGCTGGAAGGCGACTGGCTGAACAACCGGCTGCGCCAGGTTGCTGTTGAAAGCCAGGGCGTGAAGGTCAAGGACAGCGGGACGTCCTGGCTGGCAGTCACAGGTGCTTTCGCGATCGGTATTGCCGCCGGTGTTGTCGGCCTGATTGCGTTTGCCTGGTTCCTGAATCCGCTTTAGGCACCAATTTCTCAGGCAGCGGTTTTCGCCGGGCTGATTGTCCGCTCTGAGAGCTTCTCTATTCTTGTGCCATCCGGAGTGAAGCCGAATTCCTCCATGATGCAAGTCCAGCCGTCTGCTGTGCCCGACACCGTGAAAAGGTTGTAGGCGGCAGCATGATGGTGCCCGCCGGGTGCGCAGGTCGCTGACGGTACACCCACAACGGGTACCGTTCCCGCCGGGCCTTCGATTTCCCGAAAACTGCGGATATGGGTGTGGCCGTGGAGAACCAGTTCGGCGCCGGCACGTTGGACGACCGCCCGAATCCGGGAGGAATCTGAGAGCCGCTTGTGCCAGTGGGTAGCGTGTTTGAACGGCGGATGGTGCAGGAGGACCACACGGAAGAGGTCTTCCTTGCCGAGCTCGTCCAGTATTCCCTTGAGGCGGCGGGCTTGAGCGCTGCCGATCCGTCCCGTCGCGAACCATGGCCCGGTCGCGCGTGCGGTGCTGACGCCGATCAGCGCGAGCTTTCCCCTGCGCCTGACATAGGGAAACGTGCCTGCCGTGGTGCGGACTGACGGGCGCTCGGCAGGAGCACCGTCGCCGCTCATGAATGGCCACCATGAGGTTGTTGCCTTTTTTGCCGCTCCCGGCACATAGGCATCGTGGTTGCCGGGAACCACGGAAATCCCGTCGGGGGCGCCAATTCCGTCGAGCCAGGTTCTTGCCTGGGAAATCTCGGCCGGAAGGGCGATGTTCACCAGGTCGCCGGTGATTGCGACATGATCCGGCTGGCGCGACTTGAGATCGGCAAGAAGATCATCGAGCACCGTTCCACCCATGACCTTGGATCGGTTGCGCTGCCAGTTGAGATAGCCGAGGATCCTTTTTGAAAAGAGTTGCACCAGTTTCGGGTCGGGCAGGGGGCCTAAATGCGGGTCGGATAAATGCGCGAGCTTGAACATGGTGGCGCATCATCATTGCAAACGGTGCGAGGTCAACCGGAATTTTATGTGTCAAAAAATGAGTTGCCCAACCGTACGGTAACTGAATAGCACTCGGGATGAACCCCTCTATACCCTCCAAGCCGAAACAGGTCCCACCCTTGCAAGCGATACCAAATGGCCGTTGTTAAATTCCTGGCCCTACTGCCGCAAGGCCTTGTCAAACGGCTCATCCATGCCGCTTCGCTGGTCCGTTCGCCCTACCATATTGGTGTGAGGGTGATCGTTCAGGATAAAGAAGGGGCCGTTTTGCTTGTCCGTCACAGCTACTTGAAGGGTTGGTATCTGCCGGGTGGCGGCGTGGATGGCGGCGAAACCATGGCGCAGGCAGCGCGTAGGGAGATCGAAGAAGAAGCGGGAGTTGTCTCCAAACAGGATCCTGTGCTTCTGAATGTGTTTCTGGATAGGAAGGATTTCGGCCGCAACCATGTAGGCCTTTTTCACATCACCGAGTGGGAACAGGGGGCAACGTTCCTGGAACCGAATTCGGAGATTGTCGAGGCCCGGTTCTTTGCGCTCGACGCCTTGCCGGACGGCATGACCGGCGCAACGGCCCGCAGGCTGGCGGAGTTTACACAGAACACCGCCAGTGACGGCACCTGGTAGCGCTCGCCGCAACCCGCTAGTTTCCGGCAGAGCCAGCCTGGTTTGAGGCTTGGACCAGATCGCGCCCCAAACACCCGGGCTATGCGGCGGCGGCGAGCCGGCCCCGGTCGTGAGGTTCGCTCAGGTCCATGTCCGGGCCGACCGGGACGACCCGGGTCGGATTGATTGTTTCGTGCGAGCCATAATAGTGCTTTTTGATGGTCGGCATGTCGACGGTCCCGGCGACTCCAGGGATCTGATAGAGTTCACGCAGATAATTGGAGAGATTCGGGTAATCGGCGATGCGGCGGATGTTGCACTTGAAATGGCCGACATAAACCGGATCGAAGCGGACCAGTGTGGTGAACAGGCGCCAATCTGCCTCCGTGATCCGGTCTCCGGTCAGATAGCGTTTCTGGCCAAGGATGACTTCCAGCTCGTCCAGCGTTCTGAAAACCTCGACAACAGCTTCTTCATAGGCGGCCTGTGTGGTGGCGAAACCGGACCTGTAAACACCGTTGTTGACCGTGTGATAGATCTTGTCGTTGATCGCATCGATCTCTGCACGAAGGTGTTCGGGATAGTAGTCGGTAGCCGATCCGGTGAGGTGATTGAACGCCGAGTTGAACATCCGGATGATCTCGGACGACTCGTTGCTGACGATTGTCTCCTGCTGCTTGTCCCAGAGGATCGGTACGGTCGCCCGGCCGGTGTAGGCCGGGTCAGCCTTCGCGTAGATGTGCCACGCATATTCGGCGCCGGTCAGCGGGTCCGGCTCGGCGAAGGTCCAGCCATTTTCAAGCATCAAGGGTTCGACTGCCGAGGTGGAAATCAGCGGGGCCAGACCCTTCAAATGCCGGAAAATCAGTGCCCGGTGTGCCCAGGGGCAGGCATAGGAGACAAACAGGTGATAGCGGTCTGCTTCGGCCTTGAACCCTCCCTTGCCGCCAGATCCCGGTGCGCCATCCTTGGTGACAAAATTCCGGAACGCAGCATCCTTGCGCACGAACCGGCCGCCGGTGGAACTCGTATCGTACCAACGGTCGTGCCAGACTCCATCGACGAGCAAACCCATGACATTCTCCTTTTGAACTCCATGGTAGAAAGATTGCCTCGCCGGCGCAAAGTTCAACCGGCTGAATGGACTGTTGCACTATAGTGAACAATGGATCGGATCACGTTGTCCGGTAGAAATCGCTGGACCTTGTGGTGTGTCCATGATACCCGCTTCGATCTCTGCCGGAGGTCGTATGTCCGACACCGGCAAAAGACAGGAAACGACGGTCCCAATGGCTATTGGCCAAATACTCCGACGACGATTGAGCTGGCGGGCAAGCCCCCGCCGGATGAATTGCGTCTGACCGTTTCCGGATAGCCATACCCTCCGGCATGACGACGGCCCGGCGCGCCGCTCAATCGATACTGCCGGATTTTTTTCATGAAACAGAACACCTGGGTCATTCGTCTCGAAGAGACCGCTGACATTCCCGCCATTGAAGCCCTGCAAGCCGAAGCCTTCGGCCCGGGCCGCTTTGCGCGAACGGCGTTTCGCGTTCGTGAAGGTATACCGCATTGCGCGCGGTTGTCTTTCACAGGCCTGTCCGGACCTGTATTGGCGGGCTCCGTGCGGCTCAGCCCGATCATGATTGGTGAAGCCAGGTCACTCCTGCTTGGGCCGTTGACCGTGGCGCCTGAATTCAAGAACCGGGGTCTTGGCAGGCAGCTTCTGCATACAGTGGTTCAAGCGGCGGAAGCTGACGGCCACACGTCTATATTGCTTGTCGGCGACGAGCCCTACTACGGTCCGTTCGGCTTCACCAAGGTGCGCCATGGCTCGATAGTCCTTCCAGGGCCGGTCGATCCGGACCGTCTTCTCGCCGCCTGCCTGAACGGTGCCGGGCCGCCGGCCGGCAAGGTGCAAGGCGGGTGGGTGTAGCCTATCAACGCCCCTCGCGATACCACATCATCGAGAGGGCGCTGAGCAGGATGGCCAGTCCCAAAAGGCCGAACAGCAGCGGCAACCGGTCAACACCCTTGAGCGTGCTTGCATCCGTGATTTTCATGCCGATCCAGCCGTTTCCCGCGTAGCTGCGGGCCTCCCGCATGGCGACTATGCGCGGGACATCCAGTTGGCCGCCCAGATCACGCAGCCGCTGCGCTGTACCGCCAGTGGTTTCGCTGATCGGACGCATCAGAGAGGCGGTCGACAGGACATCGGTATACTCACGGGGATTCTGCGGGCCGACATGGATCAGCGTGCTGCGTTCTCCGTCCGTCACGGTGAACAGGCCGGTTTCTTCTGCCGGCATCGCGGCGCGCCACAGACCCGGCTCTGCCTCGCTCATGGTCAATTCAGTGCGTTCTTCGGTCGGCGAAATCACCGTGATGCCGTTGACGGCATCGCTGAGCGTCTGCCGTTCGACGGTCAGTTCCGGTCCGCGCATGAACACCCGGAGCGCCTCTTCCTCAAGGTCCGGTTCCTGCATCAGCCAATGGCCTAGGCGCCGCAGCAGGGGGACATGAGGCCCGCCCCCTTCAAAGCCCCGGGCCCACAGCCAGACATGGTCTGAAAGCAGCATCGCCACACGGCCTTCACCTTCCCGGTTGAGCACCAGGAGCGGCACATCGGAGGGACCGGACATCAGTTGCTGGCCCCGGTCCAGCTCGGTTTCCACCGCGCGGAACCAACGGCTCCAGGCCGGAGGCTCCTGTTTGGCTCCAGGCAAGCCGCGCGTTACGGGATGCCGCTCGCCCAAGGGCGCGATGTCTGCATGATAAGGCTGTTCGAGAATATTGCCGGTCGGCCGGGCAGGCAGAATCGGCGCAAGTGGTGTTCGATAAAGGCTGCCGACTTCGGCATAGTCAGGCCCGCCGGCGATCAGCACCGCACCACCGTCCTGCACGTACCGGGCGATGTTGTCGAAGTAGAGCATCGGCAACACGCCGCGGCGGACATAGCGGTCGAAAATGATCAGGTCGAACTCGTCGATCTTCACTGAAAACAGCTCACGCGTCGGGAAGGCGATCAGTGACAACTGGTTGATTGGCGTCCCGTCCTGCTTTTCCGGTGGACGCAGGATGGTGAAGTGGACCAGATCGACCGACGCATCGGACTTCAAGAGATTGCGCCACGTGCGTTCCCCTGCATGAGGCGACCCTGACACCAGCAGAACCCTGAGATTCTCGCGGATTCCGTCGACTGTCACGACAACCCGGTTGTTGAGAAGCGTCAGTTCGTCTTCAAGCGGTTCGGCTTCGAATTCGAAGATGTTTGCGCCGCCATGGCTGATTTCGACTGGAATATCCAGCGGCTCACCGGTGCTTGCTGTGCGCTCTGTGATCAGGGCGCCATCCCGTTTGACCGAAATCCGGACGCGTTCACCGGGAGCCGTGCCTCGTCCCTGGTCCGCAACCGTGAGCCGGATCGTTTGTTCGGAGCCGACAAGTCCGAAGCGTGGCGCAAGGCCAAGAACGACGCGGCGGTCCCGCTCGTCCGCCTGGCCCGAGATGAGGGCATGCACCGGGGCGTTAAAGCCAAGGGAACCGGCTGTCTCCGGAATGTCGTGGATCTGTCCGTCAGTGACGACGATGGCACCGGCCACCCGGTCGGGCGGCACATCGGCAAGTCCGTTTGCAAGGGTCTGAAACACCTCTGTGCCGTCGCCGGAGTTAGTGTTGCGCGCCTCCAGGAGCCGCAGTTCGATATTGTCGAGACCGTTGATCCCGGCGGCAAGGTTCTCGACCGCCTGTTCGGTCAGGTCTTCCCGGCCGCCAAGTTTCTGGCTTTGGCTCTTGTCAACGACCAGCGCGACGACACTGCTGAGTGGCTCGCGGTTTTCCCGTTCGATCGCCGGATTTGCCAGTGCAAGAACGACAAGGCCCATGGCCGCGGCTCTCAGGACCCAGCCCCGCAAGGCCAGGAATGCGGTCACCGCCACGAGCAGGACCGCGATAGCCCCGGCAGCGACAAGGCCCCAGAGCGGGACAAGCGGATCGAAAGCTACAGACCAAACCATGCCGCCCTCCCTATTGACCCAGCCGCTCAAGCAGAGCGGGGATGTGAACCTGGTCGGCCTTGTAGTTGCCGGTCAGGCTGTACATGACGATGTTCACGCCGGAGCGGAACGCGTAGTCCCGCTGGATCGGGTTGTCCGGAACAGTCGGGAACATGAATGTACCGGCATCGCTGAGCGCCCAGGCCGCGGCAAAGTCGTTGCCGGTGATCAGGATGGGCGAGACACCGTCTCCGGCGCGCACCGGCCGGTCGCCGCGTCGTGCCTCTTCCAGGCTTTCCACCCAAAGGGGACTGGTGGCGTAGCGGCCGGGGAATGTATCAAGAAGATAAAACGCCTTGGTCAGGACGTGATCGGGCGGCACCGGTTCCAGCGGCGGGACATCGAGATCCGCAAGTATTTCCCGCAGCTTCAAGGTCGCCGGCGTGGTGGAAAATCCTGAGGTGGGCGCCGACAGATGGTCTCTGGTGTCAAACAGGATTGTACCGCCGTTGCGCATGTAAGTATCGATGCGGGCGATTACCCTGTCCGCAGGTTTCTCGGCGCCCGGATCAATCGGCCAGTACAGAAGCGAAAAGAACGCCAGTTCGTCCCGCTCGATATCGACTCCGGCCGGATCGCCCGGTTCCAGTGCGGTCCGCTCGGTGAGGAACTGGGTGAGGCCGTAAAGCCCGGCCGCACTCGCGTCGTCAATCTCCGCGTTGCCGGTTACCACATAAGCGATACGTGTCTCGAGCGTTGCCTCAAGGGCGCGCAAATCGACTGAATCCGTTTGTGCATCGGCGCTTCCGGCGGGGATGGTTGCGATTGCCAATCCGAGGAGAAGCGCGGCGGACAAACCGGTGGCCGGATTGCGGCGCAGGCCAAGCCGGCTGAGACCGCCTGCCAGCACGATCACAGCGATGGCATCGACGACAATCAACACGAAGGCAAGGGTGAACAGCAGTGCGCGCAGATCGAACGGATTGGAGGACGGATAAGCGACCACACTGACGGTTTCACCGAACATGTCCCGATCGAGGGAGGCGAGAGTGGCGTCTGATCCGAGCGGATTGAGTGCACGGAAGCCGTCTTCGGTTCCGTAAAGCCCCGGAGGTGTTTGGCGGCTGGCTTTGGCATCCTCGAAGGCACGGGAGGTCACCGGCGTGACGTCAACCGGCGGGGGTTGAAATCGCCCATAGCCATCAAGCAGTCTCAGTGGCGGTAAAACGCTTTCCGCCTGATCGCCCTCCGGTCCGCTGCCGGGTGCGGCTGCAACATTCGAAACGGTCAGCATGCGCCGGAGCATGTCCAGGAAAACCCCGGACAGGGGCAGGTTGGACCAGCTGGAATCGGCTGTTACATGAAACAGAACGAGGGTCCCGCGTCCGAGTGTGGTGGCGGTGACCAGCGGTGTACCGTCTTCCAGCATGGCCCATGTGCGGTCGGGCAGATCAGAGGTTGGTTCGGCAAGAACCTGACGGCTGATCGTCACTTCCTCCGGGACTTCCAGCCCGGAGAACGGCGAGTCATCGGAGAATTCGGCAAGTCTCTGCGGCTGCTTCCAGGAAAGGCTGCCACCAAGGGCACGATCGCCCGCGCGGAGGCGTACGGGAATGAGATCGTCGGTGCCGCCTGCCGTCCGGGGCCCTGAGAAACGCAGCAGCATCCCGCCATTTTCGACCCAGTCACGCAATTCGGCGGCGGTGCTATCGGGCACTCGCCCGACATCGGCCAGAACGATCACCGAGACGCCCTGATCCAGCAGCTTCGGCACGGCATTGGCAATGTCGCCTTCGCGCGGTACCCGCAAATCGGAGAACGGCGACAGGGCGCGCTCCAGATAGTAGATTGGCGAGAGCAGAGGCTGATCAAGATCATTGGACTGGCCCGATATCAGCCCGACCGTCCGGCGCCGCCAGCTGTCGTCGAGCAGTTGGACCGCGCCGGCTGCGCCTTCAGCCGAAATCTCTACACGGGCAATGTCATTGCGCAATTCGCTGGGAAGCTCGAACCTGCCGTCTGTTTCAGTGGCATCGCTCTCGAACCGAACCGGAATTTCCCCAAGGACAAGGCCTTTCAGGTCGAGAGCACGGACATTGGCAAGGCCGGTCGTGCCGGCCGGATGGCGAATGACCTTGAACGATAGCGCCTCGGCATCATTGTTCAGCGACTTGAGGCCAAGCGGCGTTGGCAGGCCGACCATGATCACGATGGGCGCGCTTCCCGCCAGCCCGTCAAGATCATTGGCAAACCGTTCGCTGACGGCCGTGTTGTCCGACAGCCAGATGATTGCGCCTGGGGGTGTTTCGCGCGCGGTTGTTTCGAGCGCCGGCAGGAGCCCCGGCCGGTTCGGCGCATAGGGGCGCGGTTCTATGGCGCGCAGCCTTTCCCTTGCCTCCGCGGCGCTGGAGGGCGCCAGCGGTTGAGCCGGGCCGTCGGCTGTCGCAATCAGCACCACCGGGCGGGCGGCATCTTCCGCCTGTCCCAGCACCTGTTCGGCGGTCGAAGCCGTCTCGTCCCAGCTCTTTGCGGAGATCCAGCCGTTGTCAATCATCAGCCACAACGTGCCCTCGCCGCTGTCGAGCGATCCGGCCGGGCGCCAGATTGGTCCGGAAAGGGCAATGATCAGAATTGCGGCCAGCAACAGCCGGATCAGCGTCAGCCACCAGGGGCTTCGCTGCGGCGTTTCCTCATGCTTGTTGATCTCAAGCAGCAGCCGGGCAGGGGGAAAGGCAACTTCGCGCGGGCGCGGCGGCGTCAATCGCAACAGCCACCAGATCACCGGAAGAAGCGCGAGTGCGGTAAGCACCCAAGGAGCGGCAAATGTGAGCGGAAGCGCGGAGAACACGGATCAAAGCCCTCCCGCAGCTGCAGTGTTGGTGCCGCCCGACAAGGCATTGTGCAAGACCAGAAGCGGTTCGGCGGCTGACCGGTCGGTGTGATGGACAACAAAGGTCCAGCCGGCCCTTCGCGCAAGATCGCGGATTGCGGCGCGATGGGCTTCAAGCGTCCTGCGGTAGTCCTCGCGCCAGGTTTCCGCGCGTCCGGCAGTCAACCGGATGCCGTGTTCGGTGTCGCGAAACTCCACACGGCCATCGAAGGGAAAGGTCTCTTCAATCGGATCAAGGATCTGAACGAGATGGCCCCGTGCGCCGGTACCGGCAACCCTGCCGATCCAGGCCGCAATCTCATCGACGGGGTCGAGCATGTCGGAGATCAAGACCACGTCGGAAAACCGTTTGACGGATGTGGTGTCGGGTAGCGCGACCGGTTTTGCCAGATGGGCGAGGGCATCGGCCACACGCTCGGCGGCACGCCGGTCGGAAAACGGCCTTGTCAGTCCCGGTAACCCGATCCGCTCTCCGGTTTCGGCCAGAAGATCGGCAAGTGCCAGCACAAGAACGATGGCCCGGTCGCGTTTCGTGGTGTTGGAGAGCTTTGACCGGAACACCATCGATTCCGAAAGATCAGACCAGAGCCAAAGCGTATGGGCTGCTTCCCACTCGCGTTCGCGGACATAAAGATGATCGTCACGGGCCGATCGGCGCCAATCGATGCGCTTGGCCGGTTCTCCGAGATTGAACGGACGGAACTGCCAGAAACTTTCGCCGGGTCCTGCCCGCCGGCGGCCATGCCAGCCGGCGATGATCGAGCTTGCCACGTGGCTTGCCTCGACCAGAAGGTCGGGCAGAGCATCTGCCACCGACCGGGAGTCGGCGACGAGATTGGGAAACGTGGCTTGATCAACTGCAGCCGATTGGGTCCTGTCCGCCATTCTGGTGTTTTCGCTCCTATCGGTTACACGCTGATTGCGGTCAGGTGATTGTCTCTTTGAGACGGCGGATCACGTCGCGCACGGAGTGACCATCGGCGCGGGCGGCGAATGTCAGCGCCATGCGGTGCTGCAGCACCGGCTCGGCAAGCGCGAGCACATCATCCACCGACGGGGCAAGCCTGCCATCCACCAGCGCACGCGCCCGGACCGTCAGCATCAGCGCCTGGCTGGCGCGTGGACCGGGGCCCCAGGCAATCAGGTCAGTCAGATCGGACCTGTTTCCTTCTTCCTGGGGGCGGGCTGCCCGCACCAGCTTCAGGATCGCCTCGACAACAGATTCGCCGACGGGCATGCGGCGGACCAGTTGCTGATAGTCCATCAGCTCTTCTGCGGTCATCGCCGTTTCAGCCTGGGCCAGCTCCGCTCCGGTGGTCTCAAGCAGGATCTTGCGCTCCGATTCCAGATCCGGATAGTGGACATCGATCTGCATCAGAAAGCGGTCGAGCTGGGCCTCGGGAAGCGGATAGGTGCCCTCCTGTTCCAGCGGGTTCTGGGTTGCCAGAACATGGAACGGGCGCGGCAGATCATGCGGCTGGCCGGCGATGGTGACATGATATTCCTGCATCGCCTGAAGCAATGCCGACTGGGTCCGCGGGCTGGCGCGGTTGATCTCGTCGGCCATCAGAAGCTGCGAAAACACCGGACCGGGAATGAAGCGGAAGGACCGCGCGCCGCTGGGGTCCTGCTCCATGACTTCGGCGCCGAGAATGTCGGACGGCATAAGATCGGGAGTGAACTGGATGCGCCGGGCGTCAAGGCCGAGGACCGTGCCAAGGGTTTCCACGAGTTTGGTCTTGGCGAGCCCCGGGACGCCGACCAGCAGCCCGTGGCCGCCCGAAAGGATCGTCACCAGCGATTGTTCAACCACAATATCCTGGCCAAAGATGATCTTGGCGATATCCGCCCGCGCCTCGCTGATCCGGTTGACCGCGCGCTCGGCCTTTTCTGCGACCTCCGCCATATCGGTGTCTGTCGGGGGGGAGGAAATGACGCTCATGAACCCATGTCCCTTTTTTGCCGCGGTCCTTGCCCAGCTTCATTTTGGCATAGTATTGCCGCTGAGGAACCAGTCTGCCACCATCATCAGGACTACATAAGGCGCAATTGTGTGCCATTCGATGGGCGCACCCAAGTTTCTGTGAAGACTCGGGGAAAAGAAGGCTCCTTTGGAGAATTCAACCGGTTTCCAGAGTAGCGAATGGTTTGGCGCCTGTAGGAAATGACAGTGATGAGGCTGAGGTCGGCGGATATGCCGGGGAGCGGGTAAAGAATGCGTGATGCCAGAGATTCCAGCATGCCGGCGGGTCTTCAGGACCTGATCAGCCGGGCTGACAGCAGCGGAAAGTCGCCGCCACCGGTGGAGAAATGGAACCCGCCTTTTTGCGGCGATCTCGATATCCGCATTGCCCGCGACGGCACCTGGTTCTATCTCGGCTCGCCGATTGGACGAAAGCCGCTGGTGCGCCTGTTCGCCTCCGTTCTGCGCAAGGACGAGGACGGCAAACACTATCTGGTCACGCCCGTGGAGAAAATCGGCATCACGGTCGAGGATGCGCCTTTTCTGGCGGTGGAACTGTTTGACGACGGCGAAGGGCGCGGCCGCACGTTGACCCTTCGGACCAATACCGGCGATCTGGTAACGGTCGATGCCGGGCACCCGATCCGTTTTGCACAGGAGTCCGGAAAGGGAGGCCTGAAACCCTATGTCCTCGTGCGCGGGCGGCTGGAGGCGTTGTTTACACGGGCCTTGATGTATCAACTGGTCGATCTGATGGATCACGAAGAAACGCCGGAGGGGACGCGGATGGGCATCTGGAGCAAGGGCCACTATTTCGAACTTGACCCTTTGTTCCTTGAAGAATCGGCCTAAATGCCCAACATCGGGTGCAACAGGGATCGGCTTGGCAGACACATATGACCCTCAACGACCAGGATACCCTGGACGATAACGGACTTTTACGCGACATCGAACACCGCCTTGGCAATCCACCGGCGGATATGTCTGCGCGCGATACCGGTGACCACATCCTCAATCCGGACATGGGGCCGTATGCGCGCTGGTCCGGACCGCCGCGCGAAGCGGCCGTCCTCATCCCGATTGTGCCAACCGAACATGGCCATGGCGTTATCCTCACGCAGCGGACGGCCCATCTGAAGTCCCATGCCGGTCAGATCGCCTTTCCCGGCGGCAAGATCGACGGCACGGATGCAGGCGCGGTCGAAGCGGCGCTGAGGGAGGCCGATGAGGAAATCGGGCTTAATCCCGGTGATGTCCGGCAGATTGGCGTTCTTGCGCCTTATCTGACCGGGTCGGGCTACCGGGTGACGCCGGTGGTCGCTTATGTGACCCATCCGGGTGACCTGAAACCCAATCCGGACGAGGTCGAGGAAGTGTTCGACGTTCCGCTCGGGTTCTTGATGAATTCGGCCAACCACCAGAAGCTCAGCCGCGTCTGGCAGGGCAAGCGCCGGTACTTCTATGCAATGCCCTATGGCGAACGCTATATCTGGGGCGTAACCGCCGGAATCATCCGCTCCATGTACGAAACGGTTTTCGATTGATGTTTCGCGTTGTTCTGACACAGCTGCTGCTCTTCCTGCTGCCCTTTCTCTGCTATTTCCTGTGGCTGCGCCTGCAGTCGCGGCCCGATGGCTGGGGAAAGGGGCCGGTCGCCTGGCTCTCCATTGCCGGGATCATTCTTGTGATCGCCAGCATGGCCGTATTCGCCAATTTGAAACAACGGCCCGAGGGAACCGAATACCGGCCCTCGGTGATGCAGGATGGCGTGTTCGTTCCCGGCCATTATGAATAGCCATGTCCGGTCCGGATCCCGATACCCGCCTGAAGACTGCCGGATGGCTGACGACGCCTGAAATACAGGCGGTCTTCGAGGCTGTCGAGCAGGACGGCGATACTGCCCGGGCAGTGGGCGGCGCTGTCCGGAACACGCTTCTCGGCCAGGCGGTGAAAGACGTCGATATCGCCACCACCGCACGTCCCGAGACGGTGGTCGCCAGAGCAAAGGCCGCCGGCCTGAAGCCAATCCCGACCGGTATCGAGCACGGCACGGTAACGGTCATCTCCGGCGGAATTCCATACGAGGTGACCACCTTGCGCGAGGATGTGGAGACATTCGGGCGCAAGGCGCGTGTTGCCTTCGGAACCAGCTGGCACAGGGACGCGAGCCGCCGGGATTTTACCATGAACGCGCTTTATGCGGATCGGCAAGGGATACTCCATGATCCGCTCGGCGGCGCGGCGGATTGCCTTGCCGGGCGGGTTCGCTTCATCGGCGACCCGGAGAGCAGAATTTGCGAGGATTATCTCAGGATCCTGCGCTTTTTCCGGTTCAATGCCAGCTACGGTACGGGCGATCCGGACCGGCAGGGGCTTGCGGCCTGCGAACGGCAGCAGGACGGGCTGGCCGGATTGTCCGCCGAGCGGATCGGCCATGAGGTCAGAAGGCTGCTGACGGCGCCGCGCGCCGCGCCTGTTGTTCTGGCCATGCAGGACGCCGGGATATGGACAACCGCGACCGGATGCCCGGCAGCAGCACGAGACTTTGCCGCACTCCGGAAGTTTGCCGCGTTTGCACCTGAGGTTCTCGATCCCATACCGGCGATTGCAGTTTTGCTGGTTCGGCAGGCGGCGGACATCGCACTGCTTACCGGCAAGCTGCGCCTTTCCAACGCCGAAGCAAAGCGCCTGAGCGCGGCGGTTGCGGCCCGCGCATACCTTCAAGAGGCCGGTCCGGATGCACCAGCCGAGTTGCTGCTCTACCGGTTTGGCCGCCAAGGGGCGATCGACGGTGTCCTTGCGGTACATGCCTTGAAGGCTTCAGGCGGCGACGGTTCTGTTGCCACCGATTCCGGGCTTCCGGACAGTCTGCAAAGTCTTCGCACGGCTCCAATACCGGAGTTTCCGGTCAAGGGGTCGGATCTCATTGCACTTGGATATACCCCGGGGAGGGAAATTGGAGAAATACTATCTACGTTAGAGAATAACTGGCGCCGTGGCTTGTTTAAGCTGACTAGGGAGAAACTATTACGTCAAGTTGAAAGTCGTATTTAACTATTTATGCCCTAATATATGCACCGTGATATGTATGTCATTGCGTATTATTACAATTAATTTTACGCAGATGTGACATATAAAATGTCGGGCAGGTAGAGGAAACAGGTTGATGGAGATCCTTCTGATCAGCGAAGGTGGATTTTCCGATGGGGCGTCGGCGCAGGAGCTGCAGTACTTCTTCTCCATCCAGAATATCGACCTTACAGATGATACGGCTGATTTTGCCGGTGATTTTGATGCGGTAATTGTCGAGATGACCGGCGTTTCGGCAACGGGAGTAGCCCGCCTGCGGTCGAATTGGGCCCGGCTTTCCAAGGGGCCGGTGATTTGCATTGCCAGCAAGGCAAGCCGGCTGGAAATGGTTCAGGCCGATGCCATGGGCCCGTCGCTAATCTTTGAACGCAGCCTTCCGTTTACCGACCTGGTCAAGGCTATCCGGAAACATGTAGCACCCGACCTCACCGCCGGTTTGCAGGGACGGGTTCCGGCGGCGGTAACAGCGGCATTTGAATACGGCAACGCCATTCTTGAGAATCTCTGCCTTGCCGCCGCCATTCCCACGGACTTTCCGGCAGAAGCCCTGGCCGCAGGTTCCAGAACCATTGATGCCGTGATCGAGGCGAACGGGCTGGAAAACTGGCTGATTGCCGTTCAGAGCCATCACAGCGCGACCTTTTCCCATTCGCTGGCGGTATCCGGTATTGCCGGTGCATTGGCGGCCCGGTTGGGTTGGAGCCAGCAGGCGCGCCGCCTGCTTGTCGCCGGTGGCCTTGTTCATGATCTCGGCAAAGTCCGCATTCCCTTGAGTGTACTTGACAAGCCTGGAGAGTTGACCAGCAAAGAGCGGGCTTTGATCAACAAACATCCGGAATACGGGATCGAGATCCTCAAGAACCGTGAGGATATTCCGGAAGCCATCAAATCCATGGCGTTCAAGCACCATGAGTATCTGGATGGAAGCGGTTATCCGAAGGGGTTGACGGCAGACCAGATCGAGCCTGCCGTTCGCGTCATGACAATTGCCGACATCTTTGCCGCCCTGACTGAGGACCGGGCCTATCGCGCCGGTATGCCGAAGCGCATGGCAATCTCGGTGTTGCGGGATATGGGCCCCAAACTGGATCAGGATCTTGTCCGGGAATTTTCTCTCATGATGCTGGGCAGTTCGGGCTTCGAACCGAGGCTCCCGGCCCGGCGAAAGGCGCTATTGCGCGCAACGAGCCAAACCGGTGACGTCACGCCGGGCACGGCAGCGGTCTGACTGGTACCCGGTCGCAGCACATCTCTTTTGCGTTTGATCTGAAGAAAATACTCTTGGTTTCATACATTGTTCCTTAAGCAACGAGCAAACATCTCATTGTATTGATTGCATAGAGGAAGTTTTTTCATAAAATTGTCCTAGAGTTCATCCGAATTGGAATTCGGAGACGGACATGAACCTGGCGCTGATAACCGACGGCCCGCTCGAGACGGCATCCCCTGTGCACGAACTTAAGGCGAAACTGGACACAAGCCCGGTTGCCATGACCGGTGTGGACCGGCAGTCGGTTGCCGCAGCCGATGTGGTTGTCGTCGAGCTGCTCAACGCCAGCGATGCCGGTCTTGAGGCCCTGCGGGCCAAATGGCGCGCCTTTGCCGCCCGCCCGGTCATCTGCGTCGTGTCCAGATCCAGCCGCCGGGAGAGCTTTCAGGCCGGGGCGCTGGGCGCTGCCATCCTGTTCGACCGCGACCACCCCGCCGAAGCCCTGGAACACATCGTCCGCGACGCCTATGCGCGTGCCTGTGGCGTTCCCGTTTGATCTAATCAACTGGGGTTGGTGTTACCGGCCTCATCCTGAGGCGCGGAGCGAAGCGCAGCCTCGAAGGATCGGCGGCATACTCAAGGACGCGCGGCCCATCCTTCGAGACGCAAGCCGCGCTTGCTCCTCAGGATGAGGATGAATGTGTGGCTTGGTGCCCCGGTTGGCGGGCTAACGCGGCTGTTCCCCGTTGAAGTCTTCACAGCGTCAATCCTCCCGGCGGATCGAGCCGGTGAGGGCGGCGGCGAAGAAGGCGGTGACGATCCAGCCGAGCGCGGTGAACAGCTTTTCGGCATAGAACAGCGAAAATCCCCACCAGCTACGCGTGGTCGATGGTGCCCAGGCATCGCTCTGGCCGAGATCAATCAGCGGGATCACCACATCGGCGGCGTAGTAAGGCGAAAAGAACGTCTGGTAATCGCGCCCCGGCCCGGCTCCGTTTGCCGCCCCCGGCCCGGCGGCCCAGACCTTGGCCGGATTGCCGTGCCCGGCGGTGTCCCGCGCAATCTCCGTCCAGCCGCTTGAGGTCAGCACAACATCCGAATTCGGCGCGAAATCACCGTTCTGCCAGGTGAGGTGGGAGAGGGCGGTGAGACAGAGGATCAGGACAGCCGCCACCCAGATGCTGCGGAACGGCTTGTAGCCATAGGCAGTTGTCAGCCAGTACAGATAATTCCAGCACCGCGCCCACAGCATCTGCCCGCGAAGGAGCAGAATGCGAACCAGCAGCTCGTTCTTGAAATCCCGCCGCGCCCAATCCCGTGTCAGCGCTTCACTGGCGTCTCTAAGCTCCGTCTGCCGGTGCCGGGCTTCAAAGGGCGCGCGGATCTGGCGGGCGAGGGCGGGGAACTTTTTCCAAAGTCGACCAAGTTTCTCGATTGCTTCGTCAGGAACCGTAGTGCGGGCCTCTAGAAAAACCAGAAGGTAAGCAATATCATTTTGCCGCGCCTTACGGGTGGCAATCCGTTGCTGAATTTCCTTTTCAACCAGGATCTCCCTGGCTTCCGACCGGTGCCCGCGCTCGCGCAGCAATTTGGCAAGCTGCTGGTAGGGCTGCGGTCGAAAATCACCGTTGACCCAGGCACCCTTTTCCAGCCAGCCCTTGCGGAATGCGGGGTCGAGCGGGCCGTAGAGTGTGTTGTAGGTAAAGTTGTCGAGGATCAGATCGCTGACCTTGTCCCAACTCTCAGTATCATCGACAAGATCGCCGGCATGGCTGGAATTGAGATCGACCCTCCCGGAAATCTCCTCCATCTCTGTCCAGAAGAAGCTTCCTTTAGTCACTGCGCGCTGAGCGTTGAGCGCGTCTCCGCCTTCATTGGTGAGCCGGGCGCCATTGCAGGCGAGTTGCCCGCCGATCTCCGCGCTGGAAAAACGGACGTCTCCATTTGTGTCTGCTTCCCTGAGAAAGACATCGCCCGCGACCTTCGCGCCTTGTGCGTTGAGCGCATGTCCGTCTTCGTTGCTGAGCCGGGCACCGGTGCAGTCGAGTGTTCCGCCGATCTCCGCGCCTGCAAAACGGACATCTCCTTTTGTGTCTGCGTCTTCAAGAAAGACACTTTCGGCGATCTTCGCGCCCTGGGCGTTGAGCGCATCTCCGCTCTCGTTACTGAGCCGGGCGCCGGTGCACTCGAGTTGTCCGCCGATCTCCGCGCTGGAAAAACGGACGTCTCCATTTGTGTCTGCTTCGCTGAGAAAGACATCGCCCGCGACCTTCGCGCCTTGTGCGTTGAGCGCATCTCCGCCCTCGTTACTGAGCCGGGCGCCGGTGCAGTTGAGTTGTCCGCCGATCTCCGCGCCTGCGAAACTGACCTCTCCTTGTGTTTCTGCGTCTTCAAGAAAGACACTTTCGGCGATCTTCGCGCCCTGGGCGTTGAGCGCATCTCCGCTCTCGTTACTGAGCCGGGCGCCGGTGCACTCGAGTTGTCCGCCGATCTCCGCGCCGGAGAGACTGACCTCTCCTTGTGTTTTTGCTTCCTTTAGAAAGACATCGCCCGCGATCTTCGCATCCTGGCCATTGAGGCCGGGAAACGCCGAACCGCTGAGGTTCAGCAATTCGAACCGCGCCTGCAAGGTTTCAATCGGCTTGTCGAATCGGCAGGCAATCAGCCTTGTAATCCCCTGAGCCTTGGCAAAGCCGAGATCGAGCGGACCGGAAATATAAGCCCCAACAAGTTGGACACCCCATTCGTGCACACGGCACTCCCTGCAGCCGCCGAGGATCAGGTAACGCAGCAGGGGCGCGCGGATTTCCGTTTCTGGGCCCGGGCTCTCCGGGCGGTCCCCGCCATTGAGAATCAGCTCTTCGCCCCGTCGGCAGCGCGCCAGCAGCCGCTTTTCGGCCTGTGTCAACAGCCCGCGCCGCCAGAGGTCCTGGATCTGGGCGTAGGACGTAATCTGTTTCTTCAGCGGCAGGTCCATGGAGGCTCATCGGCAATTTCGGCGAGGGTTTGAGCCTATCTTGTGACGCCTGCCGGTGCAATCCTGAGCTGCGCCCTCCGCCGCTCTGCAGCCCGGCGCAGGCCCGAGGTGACGGTGGGTGGTGCATGGCCTTGCGTCCTCCTCTGCTGTCATTGCCGGACTTGGATAGCGGGTCCATACCGCTGCGGTGCCGCAAGTGAATGGGGTCGTCGGAGGCGAGGGAACGGAATGGATCCCATTGTCAAGCAATGGGATGACGGTGGAGAGAGTTTTTCTTCCAGCACCAATGCCGCCGCATGGTTTCCCATCGGCGTTTTGACATTTGTGTCTGCCCTTATGGGCAGGATGGCGGGCGCTCCGGCCTTGCCGGGAACGCGAAGGAAAGGTGGGAAGTGGCAAGGTTTCACGCCCGCCCGGTATCCGTTTCCCGATGGCAAAAGGAGTTGGCGTCTTTCTCGTTTCTGCTTGGTTGAGCGTGGGGTGCGGCGCTCAACTTCGCCGGATATGAGACGCATCCCTTGAGAATTCTGCACGCCGGACCCCGCGCAGCCTCCAAGGGTCTCCAGTTGCCCGGCGATGGCGGACGGCACGTTACGCCCTCTGCCATGCCTCACGACACCGGTCTCCACCACCACGAACGGACGGTCCGGCCCCGGCCCCGCATTGGTGGAAACGCGGCGGAGTGTACGGGAGGGGCGGCGGGCGTGGATAAGTTTGTTGTTTGTCAGGAGGGGCGTTTACCCTCACCCTTCGTCATTCCAGACGGTCTGCAGCAACGCTGCATGACCAGATCTGGAATCCAGAAATTTGTGCACCGAAGGTGCGCCTTACTTCTTTTGTTTCCCTTTAAAAGCGGTGCTCGCTGCGCGAGCGCTGACGTGCTGGTCCCCAGATCAGCGCGCAGCCTTGCTGCACTTGTCTGGGGTGACGGCAGCAGTTGAGCGCGGCTCCGGAGCCTGGACGCGGAAAGCGTTACCTGTTCCTTCTCCCATTGGGAGAAGGTGGTCCGAAGGACCGGATGAGGGGTGGCGGTCCCAGCAATTGGCAGGGCCGGCAGCTTTGCCCCCTCACCCCAACCTTCTCCCATTGGGAGAGGGGGGCAGTTGCGAACAGGCCCTGGAATTCGTGCCTAAAGCAGCAGCTGTCATCCCCCCGCGTTGAGCGGGCGGCCAATCCACGGTTCAGCATGCGGTGACGGGTGTTGCGCTCCGGGTCCAGGACCGGGCGAGGACCGGGGCCAGGACCGGGATCTCAGTGCCTGCGGGCGCGCCCGGGCGGGCTTCGGCGGTGATTGCCATCACCGCGCTTGACGGGACCGGCGGGATCGCGCATGCGTGGGGCCGCAATCAGAACCCTTTAAAAGGTGTGCCGTGCCGCCGCTTCTCGTCCTGCCCTTTCCCGCCATCGATCCGGTGATCGTCGAAGTCGGCCCGTTCGCGCTGCGCTGGTATGCGCTGGCCTATATCATCGGCATTCTGCTCGCCTGGCGCTATATGCGGCTTCTGGTGCAAAACGACGCTCTGTGGGACACCGGCAAGCGGCCGGCACCCGCCGATATCGACGATTTCGTGCTCTGGGGCACGCTCGGCATCATTCTCGGCGGCCGGATCGGCTATGTTCTCTTTTACAATCCGGCGCATTTCGCCCAGTACCCGATGGAAGCCCTGGCGATCTGGTCCGGCGGCATGTCGTTTCATGGCGGGTTTCTGGGGACGGTGCTCGCGATGGTGCTGTTCGCGCGCAGGCGCGGATTGCCGCTCTGGCGGCTGTTCGACCTCGCAGGCTGTGCCGCTCCGATCGGGTTGTTCTTCGGGCGGATCGCCAACTTCATCAATGCCGAGCTTTGGGGGCGCCCGTCCGATGTGCCTTGGGCGGTGGTCTTTCCGGGCGCCGGTCCGGAGCCGCGCCATCCAAGCCAGCTTTATGAGGCCGCGCTGGAGGGCATCGTGCTGTTCGCCGTCTTGCGGCTGCTGGGCCACCGGTTCAAGCTGTTGCAAAAACCGGCCTTTCTCGCCGGCGCCTTTGCCTGCGGCTATGGTGTGACCCGGTCGATTGCCGAGCTTTACCGGGTTCCGGACGCCCATATCGGCTACCTGTCCGGGTTCCTCACCATGGGCATCTTGCTGTCGGTTCCGATGGTGCTTGCCGGGATCGCGGCAATGGCGTGGGCGTGGCGATCTTCCAAAGGGCAAGACGCCCGGTGACGGCGCTGAAGGACAAGATCACCGCGCGGATCGCGGCGGGCGGACCCATGTCCGTTGCCGACTACATGGCCATGTGCCTCACCGATCCGGAGCATGGCTATTACACCACCCGCGAACCCTTCGGGCGGGAGGGCGACTTCATCACCGCTCCGGAAGTCAGCCAGATGTTCGGCGAGCTGATCGGTGCCTTTGCGATTGCCGCCTTTGAGGCGATGGGGGCACCGGACAAGGTCCAGCTCGTTGAACTCGGCCCGGGGCGCGGCACGCTGATGGCCGATCTCCTGCGCACCGCCGCCTTGCTGCCATCGTTCGCAAGCGCCATCGAGCTTAACCTCGTTGAAATGAGCCCGAGGCTGCGGACCATCCAGGCACAGACGATCGGCGGCGCGGCAGGCAGCATCCGTTTCCTGAACCAGTTCTCTGGCGTCCCGGACGGCCCGGTGATCGTGATTGCCAACGAGTTCTTCGACGCGCTGCCGATCCATCAATTTATCAGGACGCCGCAGGGCTGGCGGGAGCGGCAGGCCGGGATTGGCGCGGCGGGCGGACTGTGTTTCGGCGCAGGCTCCGCGAGACTGGAGGACGCCGTGCTGCCAGCTGGTGCAAGGGCGGCGCCGGACGGTGCAATCCTCGAAACCCAGCCGGCCGCCAATGCCATTGCCGAACAGATCGGCGGACGGATCGCAAGCCAGGGCGGCGCAGCGCTCATCATCGACTACGGCTACTTGAAGAGCGCTGCCGGCGACACGCTGCAGGCACTCTACAAACACGCATTCGATGATGTCCTTGCCCATCCCGGCGAGGCGGATCTAACCGCGCATGTGAACTTCGAAGCGCTCGCCCGTTCCCTGGAGTCTGCGGGCGCTGCGGTCGCTCCGCCGCTTGAGCAGGGCGAGTTTCTGCTTCGCCTCGGACTTCTGGAACGGGCGGGGCAACTGGGTGCCGGAAAATCCGCGGCAGAGCAGGACAAGATCCGCGACGCGGTCGAACGGCTGGCGGGCCCCGAGCAAATGGGCCGATTGTTCAAGGTGCTGGCCGCCGCGTCTGCCGGTGTTCACCTGGCGCCGTTTGACAAAGCCTAGCGACTCCGCCAAGGATCGGCGGTCGCGGTTACGGGTTTCCTTTCGGAGTATGGCGATGATCGAAGCGGAAGCACTCAGCCACGCAGGGCTTTCTCACGGGTTCTTCACCCGGCAAGGCGGTGTATCCTCCGGGATCTATGGCAGCCTGAATGGCGGTCTCGGATCGAATGATGACCGCGCGAGCGTGCTGGAAAATCGCAGCCGGATGGCCGCCAGGCTGGGCGTTGACCCCGGCCGGCTTGTGTCGCCCTACCAGATCCATTCGCCGGATGTCATCGCGGTTGAAAAACCGTTTGAGAACGGCGCTGACCGGCGCGCCGATGCGCTTGTGACCAGGACGCCCGGACTGGCTCTTGCCGTCTCGACCGCCGATTGCGGCCCCGTGCTCTTTGCCGATCCCAAGGCGGGGGTTATCGGCGCGGCTCACGCTGGCTGGCGCGGCGCATTCGGCGGCGTCCTGGAAAACACCGTCGACGCAATGGTGGCGCTCGGCGCAGCAAAAGGCGACATCGTTGCCGTGCTCGGTCCGACCATCTCGCAGGCTTCGTATGAAGTCGGGGCGGAGTTCCAGGACCGGTTCGTCGAAGCGGATGCCGGCAACAGCGTCTACTTTACCGTGTCGGCCAAACCCGGCCATTACATGTTTGACCTTCCGGCCTATGCACTCGGCCGCCTCTCGGGGCTCGGCCTTGCCCATGCCGGGAGCCTCGGCCTGTGCACCTATCTGGATGAGGAAAGGTTCTATTCCTACCGGCGGGCGACCCATCGGGGTGAACCGGATTACGGCCGGCTTATCAGCGCAATTGTCTTGACTTAAGGAAACCATCATGGCGCTTCATTTCACCGATGAAGAATTCAACGCGCGCTTCGACCGCCTGAAGCAATCAATGGAAGCGCAGAAACTGGATGTCATGCTGCTCTTTGCACAGGAGAGCATGTACTGGCTGACCGGCTACGACACGTTCGGCTTCTGCTTCTTCCAGTGCCTTGTGGTGACTGCGGACGGCAAGAAGGTTCTCCTGACCCGTTCGGCCGATCAGCGCCAGGCGAAGCACACCTCGAACATCAGCGACATCCGCATCTGGGTGGACCGCAACGGCGCAAGTCCGGTTCTGCAGCTGAAGGAATTGTTGTTCGACATGGATCTGCTCGGCAGCCGGATCGGTGTGGAATATGACACGCATGGCATGACCGGCAGCGTGGGACTGAAAATCCAGTCCGAGCTGACAAGCTTCGCCGATCTGGAAGACGCCTCCAGCCTGATCCCCGAACTCAGGTCGATCAAGAGCGCTGAGGAAATCGTTTATGTGCGCAAGGCCGCCGAGCTTGCGGACAAGGCCTATGAGGCCGGACTTGAGGAAATCAAGCCGGGGGCCAGCGAAGGCCGTGTGCTTGCCGCCATGCAAGGGGCGATCTTCGAGGGCGGCGGCGACTATCCGGGCAATGAATTCATCATCGGGTCCGGACATGATGCACTTCTGTGCCGCTACAAATCCGGCAGGCGCACCCTGGACGCCCAGGACCAGATCACGCTGGAATGGGCGGGCGCCTACCGCCGCTACCATGCCGCGGCCATGCGGACTGTCGTGGTCGGTGCTCCGAGCGACCGGCACCGGGAAATGTACATGGCAGCCCGCGAAGCGCTCTCCGCCGTGGAAACCCGGCTGGTCCCGGGAAAGACATTCGGCGATATCTTCGACGCCCACGCGGAACGGATGGATGCGCACGGCATGATGCCGCACCGCTTGAACGCCTGCGGATATTCACTCGGCGCGCGCTTCACGCCGTCCTGGATGGACACACCGATGGCCTACAAGGCGAATCCGGCTGAGGTGCAGCCGAACATGGTGATTTTCATGCACATGATCCTGATGGATTCGATTTCCGAAAAGGCCATGTGCCTTGGGCAAACTTACCTGACGACTGAATCAGGCCCTGAATGCCTGTCCTCACTGCCTCTCGACCTGCCAATCAAGGCAGGCTAAACGTGTCACACTGCCCGCTGGTTACACTTGGGATACTTTCCAAGTGTATGTGAATGCATGAAACGGATGAATTTAGGCCAATGACAGGCGAACTCTTGCCCCACTCCCCGATTGCCGCTGCACGGAAAGCCATGCGCTTCCTGGCCGTTTGCCTTGCTTTGTGCGGGCTTGCCGCTTGCCAGTCCGCGCCGCAACCGCCGTCGAATGTGTCCGCTCCCGTTGTTCCGCTTGGCCCTTCGCCGGAAGACTTTGAAAACGGCGTGACCTTCGCATTCGAACCGTTCACAGGGGCACCCGGCAATTTAGCGGATGACTTGTCCGGTTTCATCGGCGCAGAGGCCCGCCAGCAGGGTCTGACGCTCGTGCGCCGTGTCGGTGCCATGGCGACCTATCGGGTCAGCGGCTATCTGTCAGCTACGGGCCAGCCCTCAACAGCGACCGTATTCTACGTCTTCGATATCTCCGATTCGTCGGGAAACCGGCAAACACGGATTTCCGGCACAGAGACGATTTCCGGATCAGTGGGGGATCCCTGGCAAGCCGTCAGTTCCGGAACGCTCCAGAGAATTGCCAACCGTTCGGTCGTGGAAATCAAAGCCTGGGTCAACCGCTGATCATTGCTAAGCCGGATAAGTAATTCCGGATAGCCAAATAAATAAAAAAAACATCCGAATGACGGAGCTGGCCGGTTGTCGTTTGTCCGGCAGATTGCTAAAACGCCGCCGCCTGCTGAGGAACGGTGACGGCGTTTCACGCCATTGTCAGACTTGGGCCGGGCGTTCCCGAGACTTGCCTTCAGCGGTCTAAACGGCTTTAGAAGGCAACGCGTCGCACCAAAAGGATTTGCGGCTCATGAAAATCGTCGCAGGCAATTCCAACCGGGCCCTGGCACAGGAAATCTCAGATTATCTGGAAGTTCCGCTGGCAAAATGCCAGGTCAGGCGGTTTGCCGATCAGGAAATCTTCGTCGAAATCCAGGAAAACGTGCGCGGTGAGGACGTCTTTGTCGTTCAGCCGACCAGTTATCCGGCCAATGATCACCTGATGGAACTGTTGATCATCATTGATGCGCTGCGCAGGTCTTCAGCCCGCCGCATCACGGCTGTGCTGCCGTATTTCGGTTATGCCCGTCAGGATCGCCGCGCTTCCGGCCGGACGCCGATCTCCGCAAAGCTGGTTGCCAACCTGATCACCGAAGCCGGTGCCGACAGGGTCCTGACCCTTGATCTCCATGCCGGTCAGATCCAGGGCTTCTTCGATATCCCGACCGACAACCTGTTCGCAGCACCGGTCATGACCCGCGATATCAAGGAACGCTACGGCACTGAAAACGTCATGGTGGTTTCTCCGGATGTCGGCGGCGTTGTGCGGGCGCGTGCGCTTGCAAAGCGGATAGAGGCCCGCCTTTCCATCGTCGACAAGCGCCGGGACAAGCCTGGAGAATCCGAAGTCATGAACATCATCGGCGATGTGAATGGCTACGATTGCATTCTGGTCGACGACATCGTCGATAGCGGTGGCACCTTGTGCAACGCCGCCGAAGCCTTGCTCGATCAGGGCGCGCGCTCCGTAACGGCATACATTACCCACGGGGTCTTGTCCGGAGGAGCTGTTGCGAGGGTGTCTTCATCCAAGCTGAAGGAACTGGTCATCACCAATTCCATCGAACCAACGGCTGCAATTTCGGCTGCGACCAACATTCGCACGATCTCCATCGCGCCGCTTCTCGGCGAAGCGATCAACCGCACGTCCCTGGAAGAATCGGTCTCCAGCCTGTTCAACTGATCCAAAGCAAAAAGCCGCCAGATGAGGCGGCTTTTCAATCCTGAAGGATGCAGCGGGACTACGCCGCGGCGACCGCATCCAGGAACCTGTCGACTGTCCGGCGCAAGTCTTCGGTCTTTTGTGAGACCTGACTGGTTGCCTCCAGCATGCGGCCGGCGGATGAGCTGGTTTCCTGAACTTTGTCCGAGATCGAAACCATCGTGTGCGCAACGTTTTGCGTCCCGCTCGCAGCTTCCTGAACGCTGGAAGAAATCTCACCGGTTGCCATGCCTTGCTGTTCAACCGCCGTTGCGATGCTTCCTGTATAGCTGTCGACATCCCCCATAGTCTTGGTGATCCCGGCAATCGCGGCAACAGCCCCTTTGGTTGCAGCCTGAACATCGGAAATCTGGGTAGCGATTTCCTCTGTGGCCTTGGCGGTCTGGGTCGCCAGTTCCTTGACCTCGGAGGCAACGACCGCAAAGCCCTTGCCCGCTTCACCGGCGCGCGCGGCTTCAATGGTCGCATTCAACGCCAGAAGGTTGGTCTGCTCGGCGATTGCCGAAATCAGGTTGACCACATCGCCGATCCGTTGAGCGGCTTCCGCAAGCCCTTCAATCTTCACATTGGTCTCGTCAGCCGCGGCAACAGCGTTCTGGACAATTTCCGTGGTCTTCGCGAGTTGCCGGGTGATTTCATGGATGGATGCCGACAGTTCTTCAGAGGCCGACGCAACAGTCTGGACGCTGCCGGAAGCCTCCTCGGACGACATTGACACTTGCCTTGCCTCGCCCGCCGTTTCGTCGGCGATGGAAGACAAGGTTTCTGCGGCCCCGGACATGTGGCTGGTGTTCGCCCCCATATCTTCCAGCATGGCCGCAACATCCGCGCGGAAAGTGTCGATCAACCGGGCGACTTCGGTGGAGCGCTGCTCTTTCTGTTCGCTCGCTGTTTTCTGCTCTGCTTCCAGACTTTCCCTTGCCAGCGCGTTCTCACGGAAAACCAGGACGGTCTCCGCCATCTCGCTGATTTCATCATTCCCGGCGCTGGTGGCCACGTCTATGGACGTGTCTCCCGCTGCAAGGCGTGCCATCTCGCCGGACAGTCTCGTAATCCGCAAGGATAGGGTCCGCGAAACCGCAAAGCCCAAACCGCCAGCGGCCAGCGCGCAGATCACCGCAATGCCAACGGTCCAGTTTCTAAGACTGGTCAGCGGATGCAGAACCTCATCAACATCCTGAACCACAACAATCGCATAGTCATTGCCGAACGCAGAGAACGGCACGACCGCGCCGAAGACATCCCGGCCCTGGAAATCAGCAAGTTGTCCAAAATATGCATCGCCGCCAATTGTGCTCATGACCTCGGGCCGGTTGAGCATCCCTGACATCACTTCGGAAACATCTGCCGTGCGGTAGCTGTCATTGGCAATCAGCCCGGTACCCGTGACAAGGAAGGCTTCACCGGTTTTCCCGAGCCCCGAATGGGTACCGATCAGATCGCTGACTTTTCCGAAAGGTGCCTGATACATGGCCACGCCAATGACCTTTGATCCCACCGAGACCGGAGCTGCCATAAGGCCCGTCGGCAATCCGCCGCGGGCGGGATAAGGTTGCTGATCATAAACCACCAGGCTGCCAGGCTCGACCGTTCCAGCCGTTCTGAACGCATTCGCAACGCTTGACGGAACCTGTTCGCCGGACATCACGTTGGCGGTGAAATCCTTGTTCTTTCTTACGGTGTAGATCAGATCGCCATTGCCGTTCACAAGCATCAGATCCGGAAGGCTGAGGCTGTCGGCAAAGTCCTTCAAAACGGAATGATGCTTGGCATGTACGCGGTCATAAGGCTTCCGGCCCGCTTTGACCAATTGATCGCGTTCGCCCGGCGGATGCGGATTGTCGTCGATATAGGTCTTGGTCAGCAGCGGGGTCGCCTTGTCGCCGTATTTTGCCCAGGCTGAATCGAAATCGGAAAAGGCCGCAAGCAACGCCCTGCTCTGCGCATGTGCGGCAAGGTTCCTTTGGGTCGTTGCAAAGTACTCCGTCAGGGTATCGCGACGGCTTTCAGCGAGCGCCATCAAGTGTTCCTGTGCCATCGACCGGATGCTGTCCGCCCCGGATACGTAGCTGGCAATGCCAACTCCTGCGGAGCAAAGCAGGGCGATCCCGGCCATGAACACCGGCAATTTAGTAGAAACCTTCAAGTTACTCTCCCAATGGGCTGCAGGCAGGGCTGCTTTGCCCTGCCTTCACATCCGGTCCTGCGGCCGACAGCATTACGAATCAGAGATTGTCGACGTTCACACCGAAGGTCGCCGCACCAATGACTTCACCAGTGTCAGGATCGGTAATCGACACGCTGACCTGACTCTGCAGGATCTGGGTGCTGTCATCCTGTTCCAGGTCGCTGATATGGACAGCGCCGGTGCCGGCCGGATAGGTTTTCTGGAACTTTGCCTCATCACCCTGCCAGTAGTCGGATGTCACGTCCGATTGTCCGACGTTCAGCCCCTTGGCATCCATGACAAAGATTTCGGTAAACAGGCCGCCGCTGGCATCCTGTGCATCCGCGAGGAAACCGGACACAGGCCGGTCAAGGACTTCGTCGATCATTGGCTGATCGATCGCCTCTGCTTCGGCGCGCCAGGTCGTATCAAGTTCATCGATCTTGGCCTGATCATAGCTGGCGGTGACGCCGTTCTGATCCTTGATTGCGGCAATCACCTCGCTCGCACTGGCGATTTCCTTGATCTTTCCGTCGGCGAGTGCCTGCAATTCGGCGGCAAACTCATTTGCCATTGCGCCGCTGGCGCCGATAGCTAAAACTACCGTTGCGAAAGTTACTGCCTTCATTATATTTCCCCCTAAGAGTGGATCGGAGGTTTCATGAAACAGCAATGAAGTTAATCATGACTTACAAATCAGAAAAATAAGGATTTCTACAAGTATTGTATGGGTTGTATTTATTTAGGTTTCCACTTTATGGGTATATTATATTGATATAAATGTCACTTTTATTCAGTTGATGATATTTCTAGTGAAGTTTTTACGCTAAACAACAATTGAGCGATTCCCGCTCTAACGGACCGAAACGGTATCGCTCCGGTTCCAACGGACAGCGATCCCGGACACGTTCCCTTGCAAGGGGTTCCAAATTCCGTTATACGCGCGAGCGCGCCTGCACCCCTGGAGGAGGCGCAAGGGGCCGATCCCGGAGTTGACCGCCAATTGCGGCACAAACCGCCGGTCCATTATCGAACATCCTCAGGAGTTCTGTCATGGCTGCCAGCTATGAGCTGAAGGCGTCGGCACGGGACCGGGTGGGCAAGGGGGCCGCTCGGGCACTGCGTCGCGAAGGCCTTCTCCCCGCTGTGATCTACGGCGACAAAAAACCGGCTTTGCCGATCAGCATCCCCGTCAAGGAAACCACCCTTACCCTGCACAAGGGCGGCTTCCTTACCCATATCGGCACGATTGAAGTCGATGGCAAGAAACATCAGGTTATCGCAAAAGATTATCAGCTGCACCCGGTGCGCGATGATATTCTGCATGTCGACTTCCTGCGGGTTGCCAAGGGCGCGACCCTGACCCTCGAAGTCCCGGTCCAGTTCATCAACGATGAAATCTGCCCCGGCATCAAGAAGGGCGGCGTTCTGAACGTTGTTCGCCACGCAGTTGAAATGACTGTTCCGGCCGACAACATTCCGGAAGCGCTGGTTTTTGACCTTGCAAAGGCCGAGCCGGGCGATAGCTTGCACATCTCCGCAATCGATCTGCCGGAAGGCTGCCAGCCGACCATCACAGACCGCGACTTCACCGTCGCGACCATCGCTGCACCGGCCGGTATGAAAGAGACCGACGAAGGCGGTGATGAAGAAGGCGAAGGTGAGTCCGAAGAGTAATCGGCTCCACATTTTGTCTGCGACATCAGCGGGAGGCGGCGGCGCCTTCCGCAACCGGCAGCCGGGATCGGCTGCTTTTTTGTGCCGGGAAGGATTCACCAATGAAGCTCATTGCGGGTCTTGGAAATCCGGGAGGCAAATACGCCCAAAACCGGCACAATATCGGCTTCATGGCCCTTGATGAAATCCATCGGTCCAACGCCTCATTCACGCCCTGGCGTGCGCGGTTCCAGGCTCAAGTGTCCGAAGGACGGCTTGGCCCCGAGAAAGTGCTGCTGATCAAGCCCAGCACCTACATGAACGAATCCGGGCGCGCCGTCGGCGAAGCGATGCGGTTCTTCAAACTGCAGCCGGACGATATTCTGGTCATCTATGACGAATTGGACCTGCCCCCCGCGAAGTTCCGGATGAAAAAGGGCGGCGGCCATGGCGGCCACAACGGCTTGCGCTCAATCTCCGCGCATATCGGTGCAGATTACCGCCGCCTGAGGCTTGGTATCGGTCATCCCGGTGACAAACGGCTGGTGTCCAACTACGTGCTCGGCGACTTTGCCAAGGCCGATACAGGCTGGCTCGAGCCGTTGCTGCAAGAGATTGCCCGTAATGCCGAATTGCTGGCGGCCGGCAAGGACAGCCAGTTCGCCAACAAGATGACGCTGGCGCTTGAGCCGGAAAAGGCACATCGCAAGCCCGAACCGGGGAACAAAAGCCGTGAAACGCAAGCGAAGCCGCCGAAAAACAAAAGCCACATTCCTCAGGCTCGACCAAAACCCGCCGCTGACCTTCCCAAATCCGGCCCAATGGCCGACATGCTGAAAAAACTGTTCAAGGGTGGTGACAAAGGCTGAACCTGCCTGTTGATTGCTCTTTTTGGTTGCATATCCTGTCAGTCACGTCATTGTTGCGACATGAAGTTCCAGCATGATTTCCTGAAATCCGGCAATCAATTGCATTGAACTCGGGAGGACAGTCATGACATTGCGGTTTGTATCGTTTCTGGCGCTTGGGCTCTTGGTGCCTGCTGTTTCGCACGCCTTTACCAAGCTGGACGGTTTTTTCATCGCGGAGAAGGCTTGCGAGGCCTACCAGTCGAAGAACAAGCAGACCAATCCGGGCGACGTCCTGACCTCCGAGCACATGGCTTATGAAATGCTTGGCATCAACAAGCCGGGCGGTGACTATTTTCAGGTTCGCATCGACGGAGCGCCGGTAACGAATTCCAGGTGGGTGAGCACGAGTTGCGGCGTTCATGTTGTCCGGGCAGGGACACAGACAGCTGGCGGCGCCCACACGCCAGTAGACCTTGTGGTCGATGGGGAACGGGCTGAGTCCACCGACAATCTGCTGACGTTGAGCTGGCAACCGGCTTTCTGCGAGATGCGTCCGGGAAAAACGGAATGCCGGAACCTGAACGATGGGCTGCTGCCACATACGGTCCGGCAATTGTCCATTCACGGGCTCTGGCCGCAGCCGCGCGGAAACGACTATTGCGGCGTTCCGGCCTCCATCAAACGGCTGGACAATCCGGACACCTGGGACCAGCTTCCCGCCCCGGATATCGACACCGAGACAGCTGATGCCCTGGCCGCCTTGATGCCCGGCTTCGCCAGCTTTCTGCACTATCACGAATGGATCAAGCACGGCACTTGCTACTTCGGCGAAGGCGGTGCGGACGAATACTATGACGACACGCTCTGGCTGACCGAGTGGATCAACGCATCGGAAGTCGGCGATATCTTCTTCAACAATGTTGGCGAAAACGTCAGCGGCGAGGATATCCGGGCTGCCTTCGATACCGCCTTCGGTGACGGTGCCGGAGAGCGCGTCGAAATCAAATGTTCCCGCGATGGAGGCCGGACCCTGATCAACGAAATATGGATCAGCCTGGAAGGCGAAATCAGCCCTGATGCGGATATCGGCGCACTGATACTGGCTGCGCGGCCAAAGGGTATCGGCTGCCGCGGTGGCGTGATCGACCCGGCAGGTCTGCAATAGAATTGCGGGTTAAACCGGCCGGCGACCAATGAACGGCCGCCGCCACTTCACAAACTCACGCGGCGGCCTGCTTTGCGGGCACCGGACCCTTGAAGCCGGTCAGCAGCCGGTTCCAGGATTCCGATGCAAATCCGCCCATGTAGATTTCATTTCGGGCAATGGCCTTGAGCACACCTTCATGCCGCGTCATGACGTAGTAGTGTCCCCGGTGCCGGTAATCGACATATTTCTGTTTTGCAAACGCCGTCATGAGGAAGGGCTGCGCCATTCCGGACGCGACAACACACCCGGTGCTGTCCAGATGGGCGAGCAATTCATTGACGACGTCGGCGTCATTGCCATCGGCACTGAGTATGTTGAATACGTTGGCGGAACGGTCTGCGCCCAGGAAATAGACATAAGCGCCCAGGACCTTGCCATTTCCATCCAGAACCTTGCGAACGGTAACCTCGCCAAGATCCGGGTTCTTCAGAACCTTGTCCGCAATCCAGGCAAACTCCGTGGTGTCCCACTCCGGCCTCACCGTGAACCGCTCCAGCATGTCTTGGGCAAGCTGCCGGAAATCCATAAGGCTGATTGGCTGGCTGGAAACACTTTCATCCGCCAGGACCTGCAGCCCTTTTTCTATGCGCCGGGCCGGCTGATCAAGCAGCACGCTTCCGGCGACCGAGGCAGCGCCCGACAACGCACTGCCGACACCAGATACTTTTTGCGCCAGAAAAGATCCGGGGCGGAACATCCGGCGCCACTTCAATGACTGTACCGGGAGGTAAACGCCGCCGATCCCTTGGGCGATCCGCCAGCTCATGTCATTGGCGGTATCGCTGAAAGTGAAATCCTGATAGCGGGCCCGAAGCTTTGACAGGATACGCCAGACGCCGGCGGACGAGCTGTCCGGGTGCTTTACGAAGCAGTTTAGCAACCGCCCGTGATAGGTTTGGCTGCCATGACGGATCTGCATGGGCACGCACAGGATTGCCGCGCCAATCCGCCCGTCGCTTTCTTCATAGACTTGGCAACCCAGATCCTCGCTGTAGTCAGCGCGCGAAAAATAGACATCCTCGGCATACTGGCGAAATTCGGCAAGGTCAAAACCACTGTTCGGACGGAAATGGATCTTGTACAAATTCGCCACTTGATCGATATCGGAGACCTGCATTGGTCTCCCTCGGCCAGCCTCGGACGTTTTCGCCATGTCTTTTCTACTCCCGAAACACGGTTCTTCTTTATTCATGCACAAGAGTCCTTAAGATTATCGAAAAAGCGCTAATAAAGTACCGGTAGGTACTAAATTGAAGATTTCACAACATAGAAAGGACTTATAGTTGCATATTAAAGCCCATGCCACCATACAGGCGTCGTCGTGCTTGACCTCCCGTCTCCCTTCGGGCATTTAGCCGGTCGAACATATTGACCAGCTTTCTGATCCCGGTTTCGCCGCATTTTCATATGCCCGGGCCGTGATCCGGAACCAGATTGCACGTCCTGGCTACTCGGAACTGAAACCCGCGCACGCCTTGCAGCGCGCAGCGGACAGTCTCAGCTCCCAAACACAAGCGGAAGCGAATATCCATGGGGTTTCAGTGCGGTATCGTCGGACTGCCGAACGTCGGCAAGTCGACGCTTTTCAATGCGCTTACCAAAACGGCCGCAGCACAAGCTGCCAACTATCCGTTCTGTACGATCGAACCGAACACCGGTGAGGTCGCGGTGCCCGATGAACGCCTCGGTGAGATTGCGAAGATAGCAACCAGCAAGGAAATCATTCCGACACGCATCACTTTCGTGGACATTGCCGGCCTTGTCCGCGGGGCTTCGAAAGGGGAGGGCCTGGGCAACCAGTTCCTGGCAAATATTCGCGAAGTCGATGCCATTGCCCACGTGCTGCGGTGTTTCGAGGACGACGACATCACTCATGTGGAAGGCACTATCGATCCAATCGCCGATGCGGAAACCGTCGAAACCGAGCTGATGGTCGCCGACATGGAAAGCCTTGAGCGCCGGATTGCGCCCTTGAAGAAAAAGGCGACCGGTGGCGACAAGGAAGCTAAGGCCGTCATCCCGATCATGGAGGCCGCCCTTGAGCTTCTGCAGGACGGTAAGCCGGCCCGGCTCCTGGATATCACCGACCCGGAAGAACAAAAGCTCCTGCAAGGCCTGAACCTGCTCACCACAAAGCCGGTTCTTTACGTCTGCAACGTTGACGAGGGCTCGGCAGGCGAAGGGAATTCCCTGTCCGCGAAAGTCGCGGAGAAGGCAGCTGCAGAAGGCGCAGGCTCGGTTGTCATTTCCGCGGCAATCGAGGCCGAGATCTCGCAGCTCGACAAGGAAGAGCAGGATGAGTTTCTGGAGACCATCGGTCTCGAGGAGCCCGGCCTCGACCGTTTGATCCGCGCCGGATACGATCTTCTCGGGCTGATTACCTATTTCACGGCCGGACCGAAAGAAACCCGCGCATGGACGATTACCGAAGGCACCAAGGCACCAGGTGCCGCCGGGGTGATCCATACCGATTTTGAAAAGGGGTTCATCCGCGCGCAGACGATTGCCTATGACGATTATGTCGGCCTCGGCGGCGAAGCACCGGCCAAGGAAGCCGGAAAGGCGCGCGACGAAGGCAAGGAATACATCGTCAAGGACGGCGATGTGCTACTGTTCAAGTTCAATACATGAAACCTCGGGCGAGCCGGACATATCGGCTTCGCCCGAGATTTTTCCGGTCAGCTCAGCCCGTTGGTGATCGCTTCGCGGTAGGCCTTTGCCGTGGTGGCAGGATTTTTCTCCGTTCCGCCGCATGAGCCCGACAAGAAGCAGTTCAGCACGGAATCGAAGAGCCAGATAAACCCGCCATCCGGCGGATAGCTCTCTGTTTTCCAGGCGGCATACTGCTTCTGCAGATCCGGCGGGCAGGCACCGTTGCTGTTGTAGGTGTTGGAACAGCCGCCACTGAGCGAATACGCATCGCATTGCGGCGCGGAGCCCCACCACGGCTCGCCAGAAAAGAATACCGCGTCGCCAGCGTTGAATTGCTTGCCCGGCCCCAAGTCGAGCGGGCCGCGGCAATAGAAGAAGAATGTCTCACCGTTATTCGCCGACTGCAGCGCGTCGTCTGCGCTCGCATAATTGCCTTTGCGCAGCATGCCGGACCAGTCGCCTTTGCCATATTGGGCGACATTCGCGGTCTTGACCACGCTGGCCCCTTGCGCATTGTTGTTCCACCATGGCCCGGGACCGGCCTGCACGGTCGCCAAGCCGGGTATCAGCAACGTATTCCCGCCACCATCGGCTATCATTTTGCCCCATGGTTCAGGAGAATTCCCGGCACCGCCGGAATAGCACTGCAGATGAATGGCGCTGACGAAATTATTGCCATGCTGGGAGAGGACATTCGTGTAGGTGGCGGTCCAGGTATCGATCGCCTGATAAGGGCAGAAGGTCACGCTGCCGTAGCCAACATTGGCAAGCAGCGTGCTGAAATCGGTCATAGTGGTCACCTGGGTCGTATCAATATGACCCGGCCAGCCGTTGATTTCCTCATTGTCGAAGTCGATGGCATCGATATCGCCGCCCGCGTTGACCATCGCCTGTTTCAGTGCAGCGAAGTTCTTGCCAAGGGTGGTGTCCTTTCCGGTACCCTCCTTTGAAAGCAGCGCGCCGATGTTTGCGTAGTCGGAGACGCCGCCGGAGCCGACCGAAAACACGATTGTAATCCCGGCCTTTTTCAGTTGGGCAATGTGCCCCGGCAGACCCATGGGCGTTGCTTCGTGATAAACACCGCCAGACACGATCTGAGTGTTGTTTAGACCAAGGTCGCCTGCCGCCGACACATGCACGGACCATACGATGACCGCTGAATATCCAGCGGAAATCAGATCATCGACCGCTGGCTGTCCGCCAAACTGGATTGATCCCCCTGCATAAATTCTGGTTTCCACCGCCATATTTCCCTCCCTGAAAACTGCCTAAAGCACACTTGTGGATGCCGCTACCAAGCCGAAACTTCTATTCTTGATTGTCCAAACAGCCTATACAATTGGCTACGCAAAACAACTTAAACTATGCAATAATCAAGAAATGCAACCGGATAAGTTCAGCTGGTTGCACAGCGGGCATCAACTGTGAGATATCGGCCCGATGAGCTACGTCTTCGCCCCGCCGCCGCAAACCGCCCTGCCTGTCGCTGGAAGAACCGCTTTGTTCCCGGTCCGCCGCGTCTATTGCATAGGCCGGAACTACGCCGATCACGCCATAGAGATGGGCCACGATCCGGATCGCGAGCCGCCGTTCTTCTTCCAGAAGAACCCGGACAATCTGACGGCCGGGGACAGTTTTCCGTACCCGCCGAAAAGCTCGGATGTGCACTATGAAATCGAACTGGCAGTCGCGCTGAAATCAGGTGGCAGGGACTTGTCCGAAGCATCGGCGCTCGATTGCGTGTTCGGATATGCGGTGGCGCTCGACATGACCCGCAGGGACCTGCAGGGCGAAGCGAAGAAAACCGGCCGCCCCTGGGAGATCGGCAAGGCGTTCGAACATTCCGCGCCGATCACACCGATGACGCCGGCCAGTCTGTGCGGACATCTGGAAAGCGGTGCGATCGCACTGAAGGTGAATGGCACCACCCGTCAGAGCGGTGATCTCAACCAGATGATCTGGAAGATCCCCCAGATCATCTCCTATCTGTCGGCTTATTTCGAACTCGCCGCCGGTGACGTGATCCTGACCGGTACCCCGGCGGGCGTTGGCCCGGTCAAGCGCGGCGATGTGCTAAACGGACACATCGCCGGTTTGCCCGAGCTGATTGTTGAAGTTGTTTAAAGGCACCTAGAATCAGGTTTCAGGCAGCGGCCTTCAGGGGCAGGCAGATCTCGGTTTCCAGATCCGACGGAGCCGTGTCCCTGGGATTGTTGAGATATGTCTCGATACAGGGTGCATCATCCGGCTCGCGTCCCGACTGAACCAGCCAGTCGCCATAGAGCCACTCATAGACAAATTTGAGATCCGTGTACGGCCCCTTGAAGCGGACGACGGCATAGTCCCCGCCGCGCGTCGTTGCCGGCTCAAGCGGCGCCTCGACCGGAAGATCATCCGGAACCACGACACAAGCCGCTGACTGAAGCTCCTCTTCCGGAACGCTGGTCGGATCTGAATAGTAGAGCCCTTTCATCCTGCCGATCTTTCCGAAGAGACCGCGTGCCGCCACAGTTGCCGCCAGCTTCTCGAAGGCTTCGCCAATTTCAATATACGGTCCGGTGTGCCGGATGACCGCGAGCTTTTCCGCTGGAAGGGATTGGATTTCAACATTGTGCATTTCACTGTTTCCTCTTGAATCCGACGTAGGCAACCCGCCATTCGCGAGTTCAAAACGCCCTGCCGGTCCGGCGGAGCGATACGCCGATGGGGTCTGCCCATAGGTCTGTTTGAAACTGCGGCTGAAAGCGGCCTGGCTGCCATAACCGGCCCGGCGGGAAATCTGCGCCATTAGGAGATCGGTCTGGGCGAGATCATCTGCTGCGCGATGAAGACGCAATCGTTTGACCGTCGCCACGATCGATTCCCCGTTGGCGGACTGCCACACCCGATGCCAATGCCAGGGCGACAGCGCAGCCACTTCAGCCAAAGTGTTGAGATCCGGATCCTCGTCGAGATGCGCA
The DNA here is from genome assembly GCA_965230445.1 of Roseibium sp. GTDB lineage: Bacteria > Pseudomonadota > Alphaproteobacteria > Rhizobiales > Stappiaceae > Roseibium. The sequence continues at coordinate 469,936 of OZ246005.1, forward strand.
TAAATGTACTCAATCACCCGCAGGAAACGGCGGAGATAGCCTTGTCCTTCGGGTCCAGCTTGTACTTGGCGTGCTCTGTCATGGATTTTTCGTCCCTGGCGTCTGTTGAGATCGAACCTCATCACGTAACGGACGCTAGCATCCGTCCGCTTGATAAATCTTGCTGAGTTGTTATCGCGGCAAAGAGACCGTTGGAGGCCAAAATCATCACGCGCAAATACCAATAGGTGTTGTTATAAACGCATAGAGGGTCCCAATCCTGCCGCAACGGAGTCTTGCCGCGTGACAATCGACCAAACCCTGATGTTCGGCCTGTTTGCCACTGTTTTCGCGCTGCTGGTCTGGGGGCGGATCCGCTACGACCTTGTGGCTTTCAGCGCGCTGATTGCCGGGACGCTGCTCGGCCTCGTGCCAAGCGGCAGTGTTTTTGCCGGCTTTGGCCACCCGGCGGTCATCATCATTGCGCTGGTTCTGATCCTGTCGCGCGGCCTGATGAATTCCGGCGCGATAGAACTTTTGGCAAGCCGCCTTCTGTCCGCAGGCCGGTCCTTGCCCGGCCATATCGGCATCATGTCGGCGGCCGGGGCGGGGCTCTCGGCGATCATCAACAACGTCGCCGCGCTCGCACTTTTGATGCCGTTGGACCTGGAAGCCGCCAAAAAGGCGAGCCGTTCCGCAGGGCTGTCGCTGATGCCGCTGTCCTTTGCCACAATTCTCGGCGGCATGATCACCCTGATCGGCACGCCGCCGAATATCGTCATTGCCCAATACCGTTCCGATGCCCTCGGCGCACCATTTGCCATGTTCGATTTCGCGCCGGTCGGCCTCGCCGTCGCAGTTGCCGGGATCGCTTTCGTCGCCCTTTTCGGCTGGCGGCTGCTACCGAAGCGGTTTCAGGACGCACCGGACGACACCACCTTTGCCGACAGCCTTTATGCGGCCGAATTGAAAGTCGGCTCCGCATCCGCGGACGGCGAGACGACAGTCGGCGATCTCTACCCGCTGGCGGAAGAAAAGGATGTCGCCATCATCGGGCTGATACGGTCTGGACGACGGCTGCGCGGATTTGCCCGCAGCGAACCGGTGACGGCCGGGGACTATCTGATGGTCGAAGGGGATCCGAAGGCAATCGAAAGCTTCATGGGAGCTGCGAAACTCGAGTTTGCCGGCTCCGAACGGCATGATGGCCGGTTAACCGGCGGTAGCCTCGCGCTCAGGGAAGCCATTGTCCCGGAAAACGCCCGCATTGCCGGCCGCTCGGCGATCAGCCTGCGCCTTCTCTATGGCCACAGTGTCACCCTGCTCGGCATTTCACGGCAGGGCAGGCGGATCAAGAAACGGGTGCGTCAGGAAATCATTCAGCCCGGCGACGTTCTTCTTATGCTGGGCAGCAACGCCCGGCTGGCATCCGCCTGCGACTGGCTGGGCGTGTTGCCGCTTGAAGGCCGGAACACCGCAATTGTCCAGCGCGACAAGGCGTGGCTTGCCATTGCAGGGTTTGCACTCGCAATCGCCGCCGCCGTTGCCGGGCTTGTCTATTTGCCGATCGCACTGGCCGCCTGTGTGACAATCTATGCCACAGCCGGTCTTGTCGGTCCGCGCGAGATCTATGAGACCGTCGAGTGGAAGGTCATTGTCCTGCTCGGGTCGCTCATTCCGCTTGGGGCCGCGTTCGAGGCGGTTGGCAACGCGGAGCTGATTGCAGGCGGGATCATTGCCCTCACAGCCGGGCTTCCGGTCTGGGTGGTTCTCTCGGTGCTGATGATTGTGACCATGACCTTGTCCGATTTCCTGAACAACGTCGCTACCTGCCTGATCGCCGCGCCGATTTCGGTCCGGATCGCGGAAAGCCTCGGCGCCAATCCGGATCCGTTCCTGATGGCGGTTGCGGTTGCCGCGTCCTGTGCGTTTCTCACGCCGATCGGGCACAAGAACAACACCATCATCATGGGCCCCGGCGGATACCGGTTCGGCGATTACTGGCGGATCGGCCTGCCGCTGGAGATCCTGGTGCTCGCGGTTTCGATCCCGGCGATTCTGGTTTTCTGGCCGCTTTAGCGGCTGGAGAGAACATCGCAGGGTATTCGGTTCGTGTGGCCGAACAAGACACGCTTCAGGCGTGCATTCAATCAGGAATGCACTGTATTGGTGAGAAGAATGCTGCGGCCTGAAACAGGCCTTGATTTGATCTCGTTGATATTAAAATTTGCCATATACGCAGAAAGACGTTGCCGCCGCCCGGAGCGCGTGTTTTTAATTCTTCGTATTTCAGAAGATGCAGTCTTGAGGCTGGGTCACAAAGGGGAGCTTACTTGTGAACGGACTTAAATCACTATGCGGCGCGGCGCTGATCGCAGCCTTTGCCGCAGGCACAGCATTTGCGCAGGGCACTGGCTCTGAAGGTTATTTCCAGATCTACAACAACACGACCAACAACATCGTTGTCGGATTTTACACCAACGATGGTAGCGGTTGGAGCACCAACTGGCTGAACGATATCATCGAGCCGGGCCAGGGCGCGACCGCCGAATTCACTGCAGACACCGGTGCCTGCGACCAGCACTTCCAGGTCGGCTGGCTTGCCGAGGATGACAGCGAGGTTCTGGATGATCCGATCTCGATCGACATCTGCGAAGCGTCCAACGTCTATCTGGACGACAACGAGATCTACTACGACTGAGTTGCACAGTTTGAAACCTTGACGGGATTGGGCGCCCTCTTGCGGCGCCCTTTTTGTAGTATTTTTCGGTTCACTCCGGCTTCCGGCCATAGACCAGCGTAGTCATGCCCGGGATCATCGGTTGATCATGGATATCGGTGAAGCCTGCTGCCTCCATCAGATCGACCACATATCCATTGGTGATCGACTTGGCTTGCGGATTGAAAGCGGTGTGCTGCAGCTGCCAGAGCGACGCCAGTTTCGGGCCTTCGCGGTCGTTCTCGACCATGAAATCGTGAATCATGTAATGCCCGCCAGGTTCCAGAATCTCCATGGTCTTGCGCACAAGGCCGGGCAGGGATCGGCCGGGCACCCCGGAAAACAGGTAGCTCATGAGGACCGCATCAACCGGCCCGGGCCAGGTATCGGCAAGTGCGTTTCCGGGTTTATAGCGAATACGGGCGCTCAAACCCGCCTCGGCGACAAATCCCCTGCCGACATCCGCCACGGTCGGGAAATCCAGAACCGTCGATGTCAGGTCCGGATACGCCTTGCAGAGTGAAATCGACATGGCGCCCGTTCCGCCGCCGATATCCAGCAGCTTGCGGGCCTTTGATAGATCGACCAGTTTCGCAAGGCTCCGGCCCGGCCCGAGCGAGCCGGAATGCTGGGACTGAGAGTAGAGCCGTGCTTCTTCCGGATCGCTGAACCAGTCTTCGTATGAAGCCACCTGATCGTCATTGAGCTGATCGGTCAGCGCGTCGTTCAACTGGGTCATGAACGGGTACATCTGACGGTCGATCTGGAACCGCAGGTAGTCGCCGAAATCGTACTTGCGCCCCTTTACCAAAAAGGCTTCCGCGGCAGGTGAGTTGCAGTAAGCGTCTCCGTCGCGGCGGACCAGACCAAGGCTGGAGAGCGCGGTCAGAAGTGTCGTGGCCCGGTCCACATCCAAACGGCTCTGTTGCGCGACGTCCGATGCGGAGAGGCTCTGCTCGGACAGTATTGAAAACAAATTCACATGTAATGCGGCAAATAATGCTTTTGACGCCATAAAACTGAATGCTATATCAGATATTTCTTCAGCAGTTTCCAGCGTTTTGGCAACAGCCATTTATAACAACTCCTATTAATATTTTGCATTTCAATTTTCATGGGGGTGCATAAAAATTGTGCAATTATGGACTTGTGCCAATGATAGACTTTAGTTGGCGGAAAATGCAAATCGAAATCAGAAATAAATCATAAGTGATCAGTTCGAATTCTTGAACCGGCTTATATCGTCCCGTCGCGTATTTCAATTCCACCACACTCGGCGAGAACGGAAATCAAACAGCGTTTTCGCGGCTGCACCGGATCAGAAACCTGACGTCAAATCGACCGGCCGAAGAACACTTCATCGTGGATTTCGATACCGTAGTCGCCGCGCAGGGGAATGTCGGGCTTTTGTTCCCGTTCCTCGTCGATAACGCCAAAGCCGATGCGTTCCAGACGGAATCCGCGCCTTTGGTAAAAACGGAAAGCGTCCAGATTGTCGTTGGAGGTGCGTACGGTGAGCCGCTTGATTCCGGAGGCGCGTGCCTCCTGGATCACTGCATCTAGCAGTTGGCTGCCAACGCCATGCCAGCGGTTGAGCGAATCAAGGGTCAGGATCTCCCATTCGGCCTCGCGCTTGATCAGGGTCACCAGCCCGACAAGCTCGTCACCGGCCCAGGCCGTATAGCCCGGCAGTCGCGAGGCATCGATCATTTCGTGTTCGATCAGGATTTCCGGCGCGGTCCAGCGATCAGTCAACAGCCTCAGGACCGCATCATAGTCCCTGTTTTCAGTCGGGCGAATCGTCACGGACATGAATAGCTCCTATCGAGAGTACAAGCGCGATTGCAGAGGGCTTCTGACTTGCCACCGTTCGCGCTCCAGTTCCGGGTCCACATGTTCCTCGACCGGGTAGCCGACACATAGATAAGCCACGAGGCGCCAGCTGGCGTCAACCTCGAGTATTCCGGCAATCGTGTCCGGATCGAGAATGGAGACCCAGCCCACCCCTATCCCTTCGATGCGGGCGGCCAACCAAAGAAAGTTGATCATGCTGACTGTGGAGTAGGCCAGTGTTTCCTGCATAGTCGACCGGCCAAGGCCATGTCCCTGCGCAGGGTCTTCATCGCTGAACACCGCCAGATGAACAGGCGCCTCTTTGAGCCCCGACAGTTTTAGTTGAAGGTAATGCGCGGCGCGCTCGTTGTCGTATTGACGGGCGGCTGCCGCATTTGCGGCTTCAAAATTCCGGACAACAGCTTGCCGCCTTTGCGGGTTGGCGACATGAACGATCCGCCATGGCTGGCTGTTGCCGACCGATGGCGCCATGTCGGCCTGCGACAGGATCCAGTTCAATTTGTCTTCGGGAACCGGGTCCGTGCGGAACCGGCGCACGTCCCGGCGCCATCTCAGCAACTCGGCAAAGTCCCGCCGGAACCCGTCAGAAAATACCGGCGCATCGCCGCCAGACTGTTTCATCGGCAGTTAATGCCCGGGAAACTCGACAAGCGTTCGAACCGGCACGTTCAGCGCTTCCAGCTTCTTGCGCCCGCCCAGATCCGGCAAATCGACGATAAAACAGGCCGCCTCGATATTCGCGCCAATCGAGCGCAGCAATTTGCACGCCGCCTCGGCAGTGCCGCCGGTCGCGATCAGATCATCGACAAGAATCACGCGGTCGCCGGGCATGATTGCGTCCTTGTGCATCTCCATCTCATCAAGGCCGTATTCCAGCGAATAGGCTATGCGCACGGTTTCATGCGGCAGCTTGCCCTTCTTGCGGATCGGAACAAACCCGGCCGAGAGCTGGTGGGCGACCGCTCCGCCGAGAATGAAGCCCCTCGCTTCGATACCGGCAATCTGATCGACCTTGGAACCTGCCCAGGGTTGCACAAGCGCATCAACCGCACGGCGGAAGGCGCGCGCATTGCCCAGAAGTGTGGTGATGTCCCGGAACAGGATCCCCTCTTTCGGGTAGTCCGGAATGGTGCGGATCGCTTCAAGAAGTTCGTCCTGGATCGTATCGCTCATCAAGGTAGTCTTTCCGTTTAACGCCCGGCCGCCAAAAGCCATTCCGGGCACGTCTTGTCCCAAACACAATAGGTAACCCGAACAAGGTCAGGCTGAAAAGATCCGGCTGGAAAAGATCACGATGTCCGGTGAAGCACCCGTCCGGCAACAGCGTCAAGTTTTGCCACGAGGTCCGGATCGCGCGCGTCCTGATGGGTCATCACCGCATATTCCAGCGCGGTATCGGACCCGACAGGGCAGGGCTGCCGCTCCTCTGGCATCATGCGTGCAATCCGGGAAACAAGACTTTGCGCGTTGCTGGCATTTTCATGCAGGACCTTGATGATCGACTGAATGTCGACTTCGCCGTGATCCGGATGCCAGCTGTCATAGTCGGTGATCATGGCAACGGTGGCGTAACAAATCTCCGCCTCGCGGGCGAGCTTGGCTTCGGGCATGTTGGTCATGCCGATGACATCACAGCCCCAGGCGCGGTAAAGGTGGCTTTCGGCGAGCGACGAAAACTGCGGGCCCTCCATCGCGAGATACGTCCCGCCGCGGCGGTATTTGAGATCCTCCGCCCGGGCGGCCATCTCGACCGTATCAACGAGGTTAGGGCTTACCGGAAAGGCCATGGAAACATGGGCGACGCAGCCGGTACCAAAGAAACTTTTCTCCCGGGCAAAGGTCCGGTCGATGAACTGGTCCACCAGGACAAAGGTGCCCGGCGCCAATTCCTCCTTGAGCGATCCGCATGCGGAAACCGAAACGAGGTCGGTGACATTGCAACGCTTGAGAACGTCGATATTGGCCCGGTAATTGATGTCCGTAGGCGAATAGACGTGGCCTCTTCCGTGACGCGGCAGAAAAACGATCTTGCGGCCTTCTATCCAGCCGATACGCACCTGGTCAGACGGGTCGCCCCAAGGGCTGTCGACCGTGACCCATTCTGCATTTTCCAGCCCCGGCAGATCGTAAATCCCAGATCCGCCGACAACGCCCAGTACTGTTTCGCTCATGTCACCCCCTCAAGCTGCCCTTGATCCATCAGGGACCAAAGGCGATTGCCTCAGTCAAGTCAAGTCAATGCACCTTCAGGCAACAGAAAAGCCGCCAGGCGGACCTGGCGGCTTTAATTTGGTGCTTGGCGAGCCGTCTTAGTGTTCGACGTTGCGCCAGATCTGCTTCTTGGTGAAGTAGAGCAAGCCGGCGAAGACGATCAGGAAGATCATCACGCGGAGGCCCATCGCCTTACGCTCTTCGAGATGCGGCTCGGCGGCCCACATCATGAATGCGGATACGTCCTTGGCGTATTGCTCGACGGTCATCGGCGTACCATCGGTGTACTCGACAGCCTCTTCGAACAGCGGCGGTGCCATGGAGATGAACTCACCGGCGAGGAACGATCGGTTGTAGTACTGGCCGTCCGGCACTTCCTTGCCTTCCGGCGCATCGACATATCCGGTCAGCAGCGATGCGATATAGTCCGGACCCTGTTCAGCATATTGGGTGAACGCGTCGAACACCCACCATGGGAAACCGCGTTGGGCGGCACGTGCTTTTGCAAGCAGCGAGAAGTCCGGCGGATAGGCGCCGTTGTTGGACGCACGTGCAGCCTTCTCGTTCGGGAATGGCGACGGGAACCGGTCGGCGAGGATTGCCGGACGGTCGAACATGTCGCCATAGTCGTCCGGACCGTCCACCACGGTGTACTCGGCCGCGATGACCTTTGCCTGATCCTCGGTGAAGCCCGGACCGCCTTCTTCAGCAAGATTGCGGAAAGCAACCAGACGGAGCCCGTGGCAGGATGCGCAGACCTCCTGATAAACCTTGAAGCCGCGCTGAAGCTGCCCCCGGTCGAAGGTGCCGAACGGACCTGCGAAGGACCAATGATGCCGCTCAAGGTGGATCTTTCCACCCGCGGCGAATGCTGGGCCTGCAACCGCGATCACCGCAGCTGCAACCACCAGAGAACGAACCAATTTGATCATGGTGCTCATTGTCTCAAATAACTCCTGATCCGGTTCGCGTTACTTGGTTTCCGGGGCGGCGACAGCGCCGGCCGGTGACCCCGATCCGCCCTTCAGCACAGCTTCGGAAATCGATGCCGGAAGCGGCTTCGGTTTTTCAAGGAAGCCAAGCAGCGGCAGGATGACCACGAAGTGGGCGAAGTAGTAGATCGTGAAGATCCGCGAGAAGATCACGTACCAGCCTTCAGCCGGCATCGCGCCGAGATAGCCGAGAGCCACGCAGTTCGCTGCGAAGATCCAGAAGAACTGCTTGAACAGCGGCCGGTAGGTGCCGGAGCGGATCTTGGAGGTGTCCAGCCACGGCAGGACGAACAGCACCGCGATCGCACCGAACATGGCAATCACGCCGCCCAGCTTGTCCGGAACCGCACGCAGGATCGCGTAGAACGGCAGGAAGTACCATTCCGGAACGATATGCGCCGGGGTGACCAGCGGGTTGGCTTCGATATAGTTGTCCGGGTGCCCCATGTAGTTCGGCGTGTAGAAGACGAACCAGGCGAAGAAGATCATGAACACGACAATCGCGAACAGATCCTTCATCGTGTAGTAGGGGTGGAACGGCAGGGTGTCCTGCTTCGACTTCGGCTGAATTCCGGTCGGGTTGTTGTTGCCCGTGGTGTGGAACGCCCACACGTGCAGGATAACCACGCCGAAGATCATGAACGGCAGCAGATAGTGCAGGGAGAAGAACCGGTTCAGGGTCGGGTTGTCGACCGCGAAACCGCCCCACAGCCACGTCACGATGGTCTCACCCACCAGCGGCAGCGCCGAGAACAGGTTGGTGATCACCGTTGCGCCCCAGAAGGACATCTGACCCCAAGGCAAAACGTAGCCCATGAAGGCCGTTGCCATCATGATGAGGAAGATGATCACACCAAGGATCCAGGAGATCTCGCGCGGCGCCTTGTAGGAACCGTAGTAGAGACCGCGGAAAATGTGGATGTAGACCGCGATGAAGAACATCGAGGCACCGTTTGAGTGCAGGTACCGAAGCAGCCAGCCGAAGTTCACATCACGCATGATGTGTTCGACGCTGTCGAACGCAGCGTCCGTGCTCGGTGTGTAGTGCATCACCAGAACGATCCCGGTCAGGATCTGTGCGATCAGCACGAAGAACAAGATCCCGCCGAAGGTCCACCAGTAGTTCAGGTTTTTCGGGGTCGGGAAGTCGACGAAGGAACCGCGCATGAGCGAAATGACCGGCAAGCGGCTTTCGAGCCACTTTGCCGCAGCGCTCTGCGGTACGTAATTGGAATGTCCAGCCATGGGCTTCTCCTAAAATCCAGGCCGTCAGCCGATTTTCAGCGTTGTGTCGTTCACGAACTCGTACGGCGGAATGAGCAGGTTTTCCGGCGCCGGGCCTTTGCGGATGCGTCCAGCCGTGTCGTAGTGCGAACCGTGGCACGGGCAGAACCAGCCATGATAATCACCGGCATCGCCGAGCGGTACACAGCCGAGGTGCGTACAGATACCCACCTGCACCAGCCAGTTTTCCTGGCCCGCGATGCCGCGGTTCTCATCCGTCGCCGGTGCATCGGCAGGAAGGTTGGCGTTCCGGGCAAACGGATCCGGCAGTTCCGCCATCGGAACAGCCTGCGCCTCTTCCATCTCTTTCTGTGTGCGGTTGCGAATGAAGACGGGCTTGCCGCGCCACTGGACAGTCACAGACTGACCCTCTTCAATCGAGTCGATCGGTACTTCGATCGAGGCCAGGGCAAGTGCCGAGGCATCCGGGTTCATCTGATCGATGAAGGGCCAGACAACAGCGCCGGCACCAACTGCGCCCATGGCGCCTGTAGCAATATAGAGGAAGTCTCGGCGGTTCGGGTCCGCCTGATCCGTATGTTCCAAGGTCGCGTCCTCTCGAAACCAGTTCAACTTGACTGTCGTCACCTTGGCTCCGGACGGCTCCCTGATCTCAGGAATTCAAGCCGGCATGGGCCATGCACAACAGCAACCGCGCGCGCAGTCATTTGCACGCCGGTCCGAGCGGCTTGTGTTTTTGCATCGTTCTAAACGCTTGTCCAGCCGGACAATCATCAGGGAACGTATATGTCGCAGGAAATATCTCGCCGCCCACCGCCTTCTGCACTTTTTTTATCAGCGAACGCAAGACCGGATTTCGTCGTATTCGGTCCTGCGCCCGCCATTTGTTGTTTACGCGGCTTGTCCTGCGGCCAGAAACCCGCCGGACTGATGGCGCCAAAGCTGGGCATAGAGCCCGTCCCGGTTCAGCAGATCGTCATGGCTGCCTTCCTCCATGATCCGGCCCTTGTCCATGACAATCAGCCGGTCCATGGCGGCAATCGTCGACAACCGGTGCGCGATCGCAATCACCGTCTTGCCCTCCATGAGCGAGAACAGGCTTTCCTGGATCGCCAGCTCCACTTCCGAGTCGAGCGCGGAGGTGGCTTCGTCAAGCGCCAGGATCGGTGCGTCCTTCAGGAGCACCCTGGCAATCGCGATCCGCTGACGCTGGCCGCCGGACAGCTTGACCCCGCGTTCGCCGACATGGGCGTCCAGTCCGGTCCGGCCATCCTGGTCAGATAATCCGGCAACGAACTCGAGCGCGTGGGCCTTTTCAAGAGCGCCGAGAACTTCGTCCCGGCTGGCAAACGGCTTGCCATAGGCCACATTCTCGAAGATCGAACGGTGCAGCAGCGAGGTGTCCTGGGTGACAACACCGATATTGGCCCGAAGGTCGTCCTGAGCGACTTTCGAGACGTCCTGCCCGTCGATCAGGATCCGGCCGCTTTCAAGGTCATAGAAGCGCAGCAGCAGATTGACCATGGTCGATTTGCCTGCCCCGGACCTGCCGATCAGGCCGATCTTCTCGCCGGGCTGAATGGTAAGCGACAGATTGTCGATGACGCCGGACTGCTTGCCGTAGTGAAACCGGATGTTTTCCAGCCGGATTTCGCCGTGATCCACGGCGAGCGATTTGGCACCCGTTTCATCGACGACCTCGCGTTCCCGGGAAATCGTGGTGATCCCGTCTTGCACGGTGCCGATGTTTTCAAACAGGCCGGCCAGTTCCCACAAGATCCAGTGCGACATCCCTTGAAGACGCAGAACAACGGCGATTGCGATCGTCACATCGCCAATCGTCACGGTTCCCTGCTGCCACAGAACAATCGACAACCCGCCGATGGCGGTCAGCAGCAGCATGTTGATGAAAACCAGCACGATATTGAGCCCGGTCACATAACGCATTTGCATGTGGACCGTTTTCAGGAAGGTCATCATCGACCGCTTGGCATAGGTTTCCTCCCGCTCGGCATGGGAGAACAGCTTGACGGTCGCAATGTTTGTGTAGGCGTCAACAACATGCCCGGTCATCACCGACCGCGCATCCGCCTGATCCTTGGAGATATCTCGCAGCTTCGGAACGAAGAAGTAGATGGTTCCGAGATACATCAGCAACCAGACGACGAAGGGCAGCCCAAGCCAGATATTCGATTGCGCAACGACAACAAGCGCTGCGGTGAAATAGACCGCCACATAGACGAAGATATCGGCAATGCGCGAAATCACCTCGCGCACGCCGAGGGCCGTCTGCATGAGCTTGGTCGCAATCCGTCCGGCAAAGTCATTCTGATAGAATGATACGCTCTGGCGCAGCAGATACCGGTGAGCCCGCCATCTGATCGACATCGGATAGACACCCATAAGCCCCTGGTGGAAGAACAGCTGCCAGATGACCTCCAACGCCGGACGCAACGCCAGCATGATCACCAGCATGAAGATCAGAATGGCCCAGTTCTGTTCCAGGAACACATCTGGATCCGATCCTTCCAGCCAGGTGACCAGATCGCCGAGGAAGGTGAAAATGTAAACCTCGGCAAGCGCCACCAGCGCTCCGAAAAAGGAGACACAGGCCAGAATCGGCCAGACCGGCTTCGTGTAGTACCAGCAGAAAGCCCAGAATCCCTTGGGCGGGATCTCGAGCTTGGTGGTGGCGAACGGATCGATGAGGCTTTCGAAGTACCGGAACATTATTATCTCTCCATGCGCAGGAGCCGAATGACAGCAAGGTGGAACAACGTCCCTTCGCTGGAATTCGGATTGTGTTTGATGTGCTGGTCCAGAGGCGGCGCGGCCAGACGCACACCTGCAAAGAAGCAGGTGAAGACAAACGCTATGACCAGGGAACCAAAGTAGAGGGTTGCCGACTGCTCAAGGAACATGTCCACGGGGATCCTTTCCCCTTCTATTTCTACGGCTTCAATTTGCATCAATGCCAAGACCATTATGGGCAAGAACACCAGAAGACTAGACAACACTGTTGCGAGACCAAAGAAAGCGACCGAAGAGGCCGCGTGGTACAGCCGGTTCCAGACGCCTCCTCGTGCAGTGCTGCTGGCGGACAGATAAACGTCATTGCGGGCGGCCAGCCGGGCCAATTCCCCATCATTGGAAAAAGACATCGGATCACTCCGAATTGGGAACGTTTGACAAGCACAACGGCAAGACGCACTGAGATCAGTGTGCAGCACGGGCTAGCCGCCCGGCTTGACGCCGTCGTCATGAGTAAAAACATGGAAAAGGCGGGCGAATGCCCTGGGGGTCAGCGGAGTCCTGCTGGACCTGCGGACATCATCCAAGAATTGGGTAGAAGCATATGAGCGATTGTCATTAGCACCCTCCTCTATTGGGTCCGCCGAGAGATGGCTGACAAGAGATCTGTCAGCCGATGGGTCTTGGTATTACAAACTGACCGGTATTGGAAGGCCGATGGGGCGCGAAGCACAACATCAACTCAAAGTGTCACAACTTGGCAACACATTCATCCGGCGCATTGCGGAAGGTGTGTGCCGGTACAAGGCCGATTCATCAGATAGGTTCTAATCAACTGGGGTTGGTTGTCTAATTCCGGCTCCTGCGTCAAGTCCTGAACCTTTTATCTTCCACCGGGCCCACGGTTGTCTTCGAAGTCGTCTCTTCGGAGCGCTTCATGATAGGGCCCTTTGGCTTTGGCCTCCCAAGGTATAAGCCGCCCTTGCCGAATGTTTCGGCGTGGCATCCAACCGCGCGGGTTCGCCTTGGCCATCGTCCCGGTGGGGACGCCTCATCCGCTTTTTTGCGGATCCTCGTCTTTGTCCTTTTCCTTGCTCTTTATGCGGTTGCCGCATCCCTGGCGGCTGCCGGGTTTTGCGGCCAGCGGAATGCTTCGCCGCTGGCAAGCATCTTGTGCAGGATCACAGCGAGCTTGCGCGCCAGCGCGACACACGCTTTCTTGTGAGAGCTGCGCTTTTTGATCCGGCGCGCCCAATCCTTGAGCGGGTGGGCCTTGCGCACCACGGTCAAAAGACTGCTGGCGGCCTCATAGAGCAAGCTGCGCAGCATCGCGTCGCCGTGCCTGGAAATGCGCCCGGACCAGTCCATCTCGCCCGACTGGTTGCGCCGCGCGGTCAGACCGGCATAGGCGCCGACAGACCGCGAGCTGGCAAACCGGGCCGGATCGTCGATCGTCGCAGCAAAGGCCAGTGCGGTCACCGGCCCCACGCCTGGCGCCGTCATCAACAACCGGCAGGCCGGGCTCTGCGCGGCCCGTTCCCGCACGTCCCGGTCCAGCTTGGCCAGGCTGGCCTCCAGCGCCGCGCGCGCCTCCAGTAAAGGCTTGACGATCCCTGACAGGGACGGCGCCTCCTGCAAAACCGCCCACACATGGTCCATGAACTTCGCAACCCCCTTAGGCAGGCGGTGGCCGAGTGAGCCCAGGAGGCCTCTGAGGGCGTTGTCCGTATCCCGCCGCTGGCGCACAAGGTGCTGGCGCGCCTTCAGCGCCAGAAGATCCATCTGCGCCGCTTCGCTCTTCACGCTCACCGGGCGGCAGAAACCCGTGCGCGCAATCTCCGCCAGAAGCTCCGCATCGTTGGCGTCCGTCTTGTTATGCTGAAGCTTCATCACCGCATGCGCCTGACGCGCGTCGATCAGATCCGCCTCCACACCCAAACGGCCGAGACCCCGCACAAGCCAGTGTCCCCAAGTCCCCGTTTCCATCACCACACGCTCTGGGCAAAGGCAATGCTCTTTCAAAACCTGAAACAGCGTCTCCGGGGACGTGAGCGTCTTGCCGCGGGCAAGAACACGACCGCAAGCGGCCTTCACGCAGAACGAAGTCTCTTCCTTCGAAACGTCAAATCCAACATACTCAGACATGCTCACTCTCCTTCAAAGCCTCTTGGGGCACTCCTATGCGACCCCGCATCATAGGCTCAGGAGAGTGGGCGCCGGAATTACGCTATGTATTAACCAGCAGACACGTTCTTCATGAAGTCGGACACGGTCGATTGAATCTGCTTTGACCGCTCCAACTGGTTCTTCGCGGCTGCCCGCATTTCGCTGGTCGCGGTGTTGCTGGCGTCCATGGACTGACCCAGCATGGAAACATTTGCGGATGCCTTCTCCGCGCTCGCGAACGCTGCCTCGTTGCTCCGGCGGATTTCGTCGGTCGCTTCACTCTGTTCGGAGACCGCGAGGCTGATCTCGTTGGAAATCCGGCTGATTTCCTCAATCGTTGCGGCGATGTTTCTGATGGCGCCTTCGGACGAGCTGGCAACCTCCTGGACAGAAGCAACCTGTGTGGAAATGTCTTCGGTCGCCTTGGTCGTCTGCTCGGCCAGCGCCTTGACTTCGTTTGCGACGACGGCAAAGCCCCGTCCGGCTTCGCCAGCGCGCGCGGCCTCAATCGTCGCGTTCAGTGCCAAAAGGTTCGTTTGACCGGCGATCTGCGTGATCAGCTCGACAATCTCACCGATTGCCCGCCCGGTTTCGCTGAGCCTGCCGACAATCTCATCCGTGCGTCTGGCTTCATCAACGGCCGTTTCGGCGATTGAATTTGCCTTGCCCACATCTCCTGAAACCCGGGAGATCGATTCAGACAGCCGCATCGAAGATTTCGTGGCCGCATCGACAAACCGGTTCACCTCGGCGGTCGCTTCGCGAACTTGTGCTACGGCTTCCGATGAGGTGGCGACCGCGGATTCAAGATATTTGGAGTTCTCGCCCGCGCTGTCGGCGGCCTTGTTCAGCTCGGCAACAGCTCCCATCACGGACCGCTCGAAATCACTGGCAATGCCGTGCATCAGATCCTGCCGTTCGCTGTCCAGCGTTTCCTGATGGGCGAGTTCGAGGCGCGCCTGCTCCTTGGCTTTCTCGGCAAGATTGGTGCGGAACCCGATAACGGAGCGGGCGATAGCGCCGATCTCATCGCGCCTTTCCGACCCTTCGATGTCGATTTCCAGATCGCCGACCGATAGCCTTTCCAGGCTTTTCTGGAGGCGCTGAAGCGGGCGGGCCACGCCGATGGCAAGGACAATAGCCATTCCAAAAAATGCGACGCCGACGGGTGCCACGCTCATTGCAATAACGACCATCTGATCCAGAATGACCGCATCGATCTTGGCCGCGGCATCACCTTGAAGAAACTGCTCGGCCATTCCAGGCGTGCCGACCCGTTCGATGAATGCCTGCCGGAAGGAATAGAAGGCAAATCCTGTTCCGCCGGCCATTATTGCGGCGGCAGTAAGAACCATGGCCACAAAGCGGCCTTTGATCGATAGCATTCCAATTGTCCCTAGAAATACGTGCCTGGCGAGCGGCTGCTCCCGCGCGGCACGCCTACTGATTAGCTGACCTAAAGACACTAACGAAGCTTTGTATAAAATTGGTAACCGGAGACCGCGCCTTATCCTGTCATTATTAACAATATACTCTGCAGTACTTACAGTTTTAGCCGACTAAGCGAGTCAGATGGTACCCGAGTGTCGCCGACACGGCCGACAACAGGGTTCCCCAGGAAATATCAACGATGACGACCACCAACGGCCACTGGCGGAGGGTCGCATAGTTGGTCAGATCATAGGTCGCATAGGTGAAAAATCCGAACATCGCCCCGTAGATCAGCGCTGTTCCTACCGATTCCGCCTTCAAGGCCGGCGCCACTGCGAAGATGACGATCCCGACGACATAAAGAAGGTAGAACATCCCCGCCGCGGCGAGATTCGGCTGGTCCATCAAAAGGTGTCCGATCCGGTCGAAGTAAAACCGCGTGGCAACCTGTGAAAGCCAGACATAATCAATTGCCAGAAAAACGATGGCGGTGGCGATGTAGGCGATCACGTATTGCAATGGAACGATCCTTGTCTCTTGACTGCCCAAGCGTACGTGGAAACACGCAATCCGGATCAGCAGGCACGTGTCACTGCGCGAGGATGTCTTCCGGTTTCTGCCCGGTGTTTCCGGCAAGGAAGCCGCCCGATTGGCGCTGCCAGAGCTGGGCATAGAGACCGTCCCGGATGTGCAGCAGTTCATCATGGGTGCCTTGCTGGACGATGTTTCCCCGGTCCATGACAATGAGCCGGTCCATTGCCGCGATGGTCGACAGCCGGTGCGCGATGGCAATCACGGTTTTGCCGGTCATCAGTTCCTGAAGATTGGCCTGGATCGCCGCTTCCACCTCGGAATCAAGCGCCGATGTTGCCTCATCGAGCACCAGAATAGGTGCGTCTTTCAAAAGCACCCGGGCAATCGCGATCCGCTGGCGCTGACCGCCGGACAATTTGACGCCGCGCTCGCCGACGCGCGCATCGAAGCCGCGCCGCCCCTGCCGATCCTCCAGTTGCTCGATGAAGTCGAGCGCATGCGCCCGCCTTGCGGCAGCCTCAACCTCGTCATCACCTGCAAAGGGGCGCCCGTAGCGGATGTTTTCACCAATCGAACGATGCAGGAGGGACGTGTCCTGCGTCACCATGCCAATGTTCCGGCGCAGGGACTGCTGTGTCACGCCGGCGATATCCGTCCCGTCGATGCGGATCCGGCCGGCCTCCGGATCATAAAACCGCAGGAGCAAGTTGGTCAGCGTGGTCTTGCCCGCCCCGGAGGGTCCGACCAGTCCAACCCGTTCACCCGGCGCGATCTCCAGGTTCAGATGATCAATCACGCCTTCGCCCTTGCCGTAGTGAAACTGCACCGCATCGAAAGCCACGCGCCCCTGCGGAACGCTCAAATCCCTTGCCCCTGCATCGTCGCGCACCGACACCGGCTGCACGATCGTCTCGGCGCTGTCCTGAAGCGTACCGAGATTGCGGAACAGGCCGTTCAACTGTCCGAACAGCCGGTTCATCAGGAAATGCATGCGCAGGGCAAGTGTCATCGCGACGGCGACATTTCCGGTCGAGATCAGTTCCTGCTGCCAAAACCGCAGCGCGAGGGCGGCGATCAGAAAGATCATCGTCCCGTTGAGGATGTTCATTGCCACCCGGATCGACGTCAGCACTCTGGTGAAAGCCTGGAGCCGCGACCGGAAAGTATCGAATGCGGCATGCGCGCCCCGGTTTTCCTCTTCCCTGGAGCCGAACAGCTTGACGGTTTGAATGTTGGAATAAGTATCGACCAGACGCCCGCTGACGCCGGAGCCGGCATGAGCCACGTCTTTCGCTGCGCCGCGCACGCGCGGGATAAAGTAGCGCGCAAGGACAGCGAATACGGCGATCCACACACACATGACGGCCCCCAGCCGCCAGTCCAGATCGGCAACGAGAAACAGCGTCGCCACCGCATAGACCGTGATGTACCACGCCACCTGCAACAGCGAGACCATGAAGTCCCCGGCCGCTAGCCCGGCTTGCCAGACCTTTTGCGCGATGCGGCCGGACAGTTCCTCATGAAAATAGGAAACCGATTGATCCATTACCCGCTGGTGGGACTGCCAGCGGACCAGGTTGAAAAATCCCGGAACAATCGTCTGCTCCTCCAAAAGCGCGTTCATGATCGAGACGAACGCGCGGACAACCAGAACCACAAATGCCATGCCCAAAAGCATCATGGCGTGATCGGAGAAGAACGTTTCGCGGGCACCTTCGTTCATCGCGTCGATGAGAGTGCCGATAAACGCATAAAGCGAAGCCTCGACCGCGGCCTGCAACCCGCCGAACAGCAGCATGACCAGAAACGGCCCGCGCGCTTGGCGGATGAAAAACCACAGAAACTGCGGTCCGCCGGTGGGCATCGCTTCGTCCGGCGCGCGGCGGAACGGGTCTATCCAGGCTTCAAATCGTCGGTAGATCGGGGTCACGAGGGTCTGCTTCTTGTTCGAAGACCGCGCGGTGTGGCGGTGGTGCCAGCATCCGGGGATTCGCGTTCTGTTCGCAAGCCTTACATATGGGACAACCGGCTTCGGGGTCGAGCCTGCCGGGCCGACTGCGTCCGGCTTGCGGCCACCCGCTCATGCCTTTGCGTGCGGTTGGAGCCGGGTCTTGCAAATTGCCGGTCCGATGGTATCCAGCAGGATCGACTGACACCGGAACGAAACCGATCATGCCCGATATCGCCCTTTACCAGCCAGACATTCCGCAGAATACGGGCACGATCCTGCGCCTCGGAGCGTGTCTGGGCGTGACGGTGCACCTGATCGAACCGGCAGGCTTCCCGATCTCCGATGCCGCGCTGAAGCGCGCCGGGATGGACTATCTGGAACGGGCGGTCATGACCCGGTACGTCTCCTATGAAGCCTTTTCCGCCTGGCGCAAGGAGACCGGGCGGCGGTTGGTTCTGCTGACCACCAAATCGGCACAGGCCTACACGGATTTCACGTTCCAGCCGGACGACATCCTGCTGATGGGCCGGGAAAGCAGCGGCGTGCCTGAGACCGTTCATCAGATGGCCGATGCCCGGCTGACAATCCCGATGGCGCCGGAAATGCGCTCCTTGAATGTCGCCGTTTCTGCCGGGATGGTGCTTGGCGAAGCCTTGCGGCAAACGGCGGGCTTTCCGGTTACCGCCCCGGCCACCCCATAGACCCATTCCTTACTCCGCGAACAGGACCCCGAAATGACCCAGAGCCAATCGCAAGACCGAGGCGG
Organism: Roseibium sp.; assembly: GCA_965230445.1. Lineage (GTDB taxonomy): Bacteria > Pseudomonadota > Alphaproteobacteria > Rhizobiales > Stappiaceae > Roseibium. Next base: position 488,535 of record OZ246005.1, read on the forward strand.
CCCGATTCCAGACGGGATCGAGGACAAGAAGGTGATCGCACCAGAGTGGTTCGCCCAGCTGCGCGACCGGATCTGCAGCGCGTTTGAGGATCTGGAAGACGGGATCGGCGCGCTGGACGGCCCGTTAAGCGATCAGCCCCCCGGACGCTTTGAGCGCACGCCCTGGGAGCGCACCGATGCAAGCGGCGCGAAAGGCGGCGGTGGTGTCATGTCGATGATGAAGGGCCGGGTGTTCGAAAAGGTTGGCGTGCATGTCTCCACCGTCCATGGTGAGTTTTCGCCCGAGTTCCGCGGCCAGATCCCCGGCGCCAGCGAAGATCCGCGTTTCTGGGCCTCCGGCATCAGCCTGATCGCCCATCCGCAGAACCCGCATGTTCCCGCCGTTCACATGAACACCCGCATGGTCGTCACCACCCGCCAGTGGTTTGGCGGCGGCGCGGATCTGACGCCTGTTCTCGACGCCCGCCGCACCCAGGACGATCCGGACACGGCCGCCTTCCACGCAGCGATGCAGGAGGCCTGCGAAGCCCACGAAGTCGCCGATTATCCGGGCTACAAAAAGTGGTGCGACGAGTATTTCCACCTCAAACACCGCAACGAGCCGCGCGGTATCGGCGGGATTTTCTACGACTATCTCAACAGCGGTGCCTGGGACGCCGACTTCGCCTTCACAAAAGATGTCGGCCTGGCCTTCTGGAAAGTCTATCCCGAGCTGGTGCGCCGCAACTTCCAGAAACCTTGGACGGAGGCCGAGCGCGAGGAACAGCTGATCCGCCGCGGCCGTTATGTGGAGTACAACCTCCTTTACGACCGCGGCACCATCTTCGGCCTGAAGACCGGCGGCAACGTCGCCTCCATCCTCTCCTCCATGCCGCCCGTGGTGAAGTGGCCGTAAGGGGCGCCACCCGCCCGCCGTCTGGAATGACGGGGGAAGGTGGTCCGAAGGACCGGATGACGTTGCGAGGTGATAGTTCAATGCTATCCGGAACTGCCCCCTCTCCCAGTGGGAGAGGGTTGGGGTGAGGGGACAAAACTGCCGGTCCTGGCAATTGCTTAGAGCGCCACCCCTCATCCGGTCCTTCGGACCACCTTCTCCCAATGGGAGAAGGGACGGGCAAGGCTAAGTGACACCAGACAAGCCGACACAGCGTTGGCGAGCGCCCGTTTCATAATCCATGGCCACAAGGGAACATGCAGCGCCTTCGGCGCACTGATGTCTGGTTTCCAGATCTGGCCATGCAGCGTTGCTGCAGACCGTCTGGAATGACGGGAGAAGGTGGTCTGAAGGACTGGATGACGTTGCGAGGGGATACGCTTGGCAATCCGGAACTGCCCCCTCTCCCAGTGGGAGAGGGTTGGGGTGAGGGGACAAACCTGCCGGTCCTGGCAAATGCTTAGAGCGCCACCCCTCATCCGGTCCTTCGGACCACCTTCTCCCTATGGGAGAAGGAACCGGTGAGGCTTTTCCTCGACAAAGAACATTCGCATGCAGGAACCGGTTCCCCGCGTGAAGCGGGGACGGCCGGAGGGGCTTGGCGCTTGTTCTTTGCCATTGCGCCACATGGGTCCTGCCCCTGCGAACGCTCTTGCGGTTCCGGATCAAGTCCGGCGGCGACGGCGGAGCGAGAGGCAAAGCGTGTGGATTGCCCATGGGGTGCCGGATTGGGTAAATCCACCAATACATCTTGAGATTGCGCGCGCCATCGCCCAGAGTGTCCCCGGCAAAGGCGGCAGGGGCCGGGCGAGCGGCATGGTGGAGATAAAGAACGCAGACAATCTTTATGCGTGGCTTAGGGACAAGCCGCGTGGGGTCAGCATTGCCATCGCGGCGCGGGCGGCGCTGCGTGTGCTGCCGGCATTGGGCATGACTTTCCGATTTAATTGGGCACAAGTCGATCTAGCGCAGGACATCGTCTTGCCAAGTTTGCGTGGCATGGCTCTGCCATGGGCTGCCGCCAATTGTCCAGCACATGGCCGGACACTCACCGCCGCCGCCGCCGCCGACGACGCCGCCACCGCCGCCGCTGACGCCACCTACGCCACCTACGCCGCCGCCACCGCCGCCACCGCCGCCGGAGCCGCCGACTCATCCAACACCGCCGCCACCGCCGCCACCGCCACCGCCGCCACCGCCGCCAGAGCCGCCAACGCCGCCGCCAGAGCCGCCATGGCCGGCGCCGCCGACGACGCCGCCGCCAGAGCCGCCATGGCCGGCGCCGCCGACGACGCCGCCGCCAGAGCCGCCATGGCCGGCGCCGCCGACGACGCCGCCGCCGACGACGACGCCGCCACCGCCGCCATGGCCGCCGTCGACGCCGCGTCCGCCACCACTGCCGCCGCCGCCTATGAGGAGATTTCAAAGGATTGCGCCGCGTTTGAAGACGCATGGCGGGACAACGACCCTGCCGACCTCGCAATTGTGGCGGCGGTCATGGAATTGCCCTTGTGGCACGGTGAGCCGCCGGAAGAGCTGCAGAAGCTGTGGCGCGAGATGCGCTCCGCCCTGCTCGGCCTCGGCGATCACTGGCGGGTCTGGACCGGTTGGTATGAGCTACGCCTTGAGGGCAGGATCCGCAGCGACGCGGAGGAACTGGTCCGGGCGGAACTGACGGATGCGGAATGGAAACAAGACCCGGAGACGGTCAACCGGTTGATTGCAAGCCGGGAAAAAGCCGTTGCACCGGTCGGGCCCGGTCCGGGCGCCTATGATTTTGCGGCCCACGACAGCGGCATCACCGTCGAGCCGCTGAACGGCGAACTGACCGCGCGGGAGAGCGTCGTTGCCGATCTGGTCGAGGACTACCTGCGCAAGATCGGCAGGTTCTGGCAGAAGCAACAGCAGACCAACGCCGCTGTACCGGAGTACATCAGCGATGTTCTGGACGAGGTGCAGGCGCTCTTGTCGGAAGATGATGTCCGCCCCGGCCTGCTCCTCTCCCGCGCCCGCTCGATGATCTCCGCCGCCCGGCGGATTGCGGACAATGGCGGGTTTGAAGCGCAAGCCCTCGACATGATGTTTGAGGATCTGGTGGCGTCGCTTGATGATCTGAAGGGCTGCTTCAAGGATATCCGCGATATTGAGTTGGAAGTCGTCAAGCAGCATGTCCAGCCGGACAAGGCCGATCGTATCCTGGAACTGATGGAAGGTCTGGCCGGACTGATGAGGCAGCGCGCCGAGGTCGACAACAAGGCGCTGGACGCCTTGATGATGAGCATCGGCCAGGCCCGCAGGGAACCGGACGACAAGACCAAATCCGATCTGGTGGCCGATCAGGTGCTTGTCGACCGGAACTTTCTCGCCATGGCCCGCGACTATGTGGTCAATACCGGCAAGCTGACGGCGGAAAGACGCAGGAAGAAGTCTCCGATGCGATCGCCAAGGGTATTGGTTCGGTCACCAAATGGGGCATGCGCGGCATTGCCGTACAGGTGTTCTCCACCGTTACCGGCCTTGGCGCGCTACTGCCCGGCTTCGAGTTCCTCGCCGACCGCTATCAATGGCTTCAGGACAACGGCTATCTGCCCACGGAAGAGGACATCGCCGAAAGCGAGGACCCGAACCAGAAGAGCCCGGACGGGGAGGACGTTTAGGGAGCGGTTATCAGGCGTTGGGAACGAAAGCGTAAGCGGGCCAGGTGCGGCAAATGACTGCTGGCGCATTCTGAGCTTGAAGTCCGGCGCGTTCCCCCATACCTGTCTGCTGACAGTTTTTCTTAAAAGGAGGGTCCGATGACCGAAGGTCCCAACCGTCTCTTCGATGAATTCGCCAAACTGATGACCGATGCCGCGGGCGTCGCGCAAGGTGCCCGCCGTGAGGTGGAAACCGCGATCAAGGCCCAGATGGAGCGCTTCATGTCCGAAATGGACATCGTCAGCCGCGAGGAACACGACGCGGTGAAGGAAATGGCCGTCCGAGCGCTTGACCGGGCCGATGAACTTGAGGCGCGTCTGGCCGCTCTGGAAAATGCTGGTGCGCCGTCCGCAGGCGAGGCACCGGAAAGCGCAGACGGGTAATTCTTGCAGGCTCATGACAGAATTACGAAGCTGCAAGCCCATGCAATTGCTGTCATTTCAGGCAGAGTGAACATTATCTGCGCTGAGTCATCCACAAGTTTGGGCTTTTACCTCGCGATTGGTATGTATCCCTTAAGACCTTGATGATCCTATACTCAAACGTAACAGGGATTCGTCGGAGCAAGACGGAACCGGTTCGCGTAAGGACCAATCATTGGTCGTCGTTGCTCCTCGGCTTGGGACACATCCCGGCGGCCTATCCGGTCACCCGATCGGATCTACCGGCCCCGGCTCGAAAGGAGTAGCTTCATGAGCCTTATCGAGATCGAATTCGAGCGACCTGGCAATCCCGTCGACACCATCGAGACAGTCGCCGCCTTGAATGACTGGTCATTCGAGCGGTCGGCCGATGACGAGATCACCATCTCGATCGCCGGAAGCTGGTGCGACTACCATGTCTCCTTCACATGGATGGAGGAGGTCGAGGCGCTGCACCTGGCTTGCGCTTTCGATCTGAAAGTGACCGAACTTCGCAAAACCGAAGTGGTTCGCCTGCTGGCGATGGTCAATGAGCAGCTCTGGATGGGGCATTTCGATCTCTGGCACAAGGAAGGCGTGGTGATGTTCCGCCAGTCGCTGATGCTGGCTGGCGGTGCGGAAGCGTCCTCGGCCCAGATCGAGGCGATGCTGTCGAATGCCCTGGACAACTGCGAACGCTACTATCAGTCGTTCCAGTTTGTGGTATGGGCCGGTCACAGCGCGACCGAAGCGCTGGATACCGCCTTGTTCGAGACCGTAGGAGAAGCATGATCCTAACATTTGAGCGTCCCTTCCTTCTTGTCGGTGCCGGCAAGATGGGCGGGGCCATGTTGTCTGGCTGGATGGCAGATGGTGTCGATCCGGCCACACTTGTTGTGTGCGATCCGGCGCTTTCTGCGGACATGGGCGCGTTGCTGGAAAAGCACGGCATCCGCCATGTGACCTCCGTGCCGGACGATCTGTCGGCCGGGATGGTGATGATCGCCGTCAAGCCGCAGATGATGGATGATGTGCTGCCGGTGATTGCCAGTGCGGTCGCGCCGGACACGCTGGTCCTGTCGGTTGCCGCCGGCACACCGGTGTCGCGGTTTCAGACCGCGTTTGGCGACATCCCGATTGTCAGGGCCATGCCGAACACACCGGCCATGGTCGGGCGCGGGATTACCGGCGTTTACCCGACCGGTCAGGTTTCCGGCGGCCAGAAGGATCTGGTGGCGTCGCTCCTGTCCGCCATTGGCAAGGTTGTCTGGCTTGAATCGGAAGACCAGATCGATCTGGTGACCGCGGTCAGCGGGTCCGGGCCGGCCTATGTTTTCTATCTTGCCGAAGCGCTGGCGAAGGCAGGTGTTGAGGCAGGGTTGCCGGAGGGTCTTTCCGGCGAACTGGCTGTGGCGACCGTCTGCGGGGCCGGGGAGTTGATGCACCAGACGGCAGAAAATCCGGCGGTTTTGCGTCAGAACGTCACCAGTCCGAACGGTACCACCGCCGCGGCGCTGGACGTCCTCATGGCCTCCGATGGTCTGCAGCCGGTGATGGACAAGGCCGTTGCCGCCGCCGCAAGACGCGCCCGCGAACTTGCGCAATAACAGGCCCGGCGATCCGCCCTGTGGCGGATGGCCCTCTTTTCGCCATGGCGCTTGCGTCCTATCTTGCACTTTACAACGGCAAGGAGCATGGCGATGGCCACGGCGAAAACGCGCGCGAAAATTCTCAAGACTTTTCTGACGCTTCTGGAAGACCACCCTTATGAAGACGTCACTTTGACGCTTGTCGCCGAGACGGCAAAGGTCAAGCTGTCGGATATGAGGGCCGGTTTTTCGTCCAAGCTCGGCCTTGTCGAAGCGTTTCTGGCGGATATCGATGCGACGGTTCTGGATGAGCGGGACGAGGACATGGGCGATCAACCGCCCCGTGACCGGCTGTTCGACGTGCTGATGACCCGTATCGATGCCTTTGCGCCTTACAAGGCAGCGGTCCGCACCCTGCGCGACGCGGCGAAAGCCGATCCCGGACTGGCGCTGGAGTTCAACCGCCTGGGTGTCCGCTCGCAGGGCTGGATGCTGACGGCGGCCGGTATAGAGATCCCCGGTCTCAAGCGGCGCATCGTCGCCCAGGGACTAGCGGTCGCCTTCGGCCGGGTGCTTTCCGTCTGGCTGGACGAGGCCGATGAGGGCATGCCGCGCACCATGGCGAAGCTGGACAGGGAGCTGGAAAACGGCGTCACCTTCATGGGCAGGCTCAACCGGTTGGAGCGGTTTGCAAAGGGTGTCCAGTCGTTCGCAAACCGGCGCCGCCGGGACCGGGACCGGCCGGATGAACCAGGGACGGGCAATCAGACGGAAGCCGCAGCATCGGGTGCTTGAATTCCTTTGCGCGCCGCTTCATGGTCGCGGTTCTCAAGGAGAACAATGAATGAGCGACCCAATCAGCTTCGATGATTTTCTGAAAGTCGACATTCGCGTTGGGCGGATTGTCGAGGCGGAAGTGTTCGCCGAAGCACGAAAGCCCGCCTACAAGATGCGGATCGATTTCGGGCCGGAGATCGGCATCAAGAAGTCGTCGGCGCAGATCACCAAGCACTATGTCCCTGACGAACTCATCGGCCGCCTTGTCATGGCCGTCGTCAACTTCCCGCCCCGGCAAATCGGGCCGCTCATGTCCGAGGTTCTGACCCTCGGCGTTCCGGACGAAGATGGCGAAGTTGTCCTGCTGGCACCCGGCAAGGACGTGCCGATTGGCGGGCGGTTATACTAAGTCCCACAGCTCCTAGGCCGGGATCCTGATCCGGGCCCTTAGTCCGCCCAACGGGCTGTCTTCAAGGTAAAGATCGCCGCCATGGGAGCGGGCGATGTCGCGGGCGATGGCAAGGCCCAATCCGCTGCCGGGCACATCCTGGTTGCGGGCCATGTCCAGCCGGTGAAAGGCCTTGGTTGCCAGTTCGCGCTGATCTTCCGGAATACCCGGGCCATCGTCATCGACTGTGATTGTGACCCAGCCGCTGTCCAGTTTACCGGCAACCTCAACCTTGCTGCCATATTTTGTGGCGTTGACGATCAGGTTGGAGAGACACCGCTTGAATGACAGGCGGCGCAGATGAACCTCCGGGGGACCGTCAAACACCGCGCTGACATCATTGTGGCCGGAGATTTCCGCTTCTTCCTCGAGTTCTTCCAGCAGCAATGCCAGATCGGTCAGTTCGGCGTCTTCGTCGCCGTCACCGCGGGCAAAGGCCAGATAGTCCTCCAGCATGTGGCTCATTTCATCGACATCGCGCCTGAGGGCCTCGTTCTCGGTGCTGTCCCCGGAGACGGCCAGTTGCAGGCGGAAGCGGGTGAGAATGGTGCGCAGGTCGTGGCTGACACCGGCAAGCATCGTGGTCCGCTGATCAATCTGCCGTTCGATGCGCCGGCGCATTTCGATGAAAGCCTGGCCCGCCCGGCGAACCTCACGGGCCCCGCTGGCGTGAAACGTGTCGATGGACCGGCCCGTGCCGAATGCCTCGGCGGCATTGGCGAGCCGGACAATCGGCCGGATCTGGTTTCTCAGGAACAGCAACGCGATCACTATGAGAATGAAGGACGTCGAGAACATCCAGACCAGGAAAATATGTGAGTTTGACGCGTAGGTCTGGCCGCGCCGCGCAAACACCCGAAGAATGGAATCGGAAAGCTGAATGCGGATTTCCACGAAGCGCGACCGGCCGACCGTGTCGATCCAGAAAGGTTTGCCAATGCGCTGGCCGATGGCGCGGCTCAGTTCCCGGTCGATGACATCGAAATAGGGTTTGGGAACCGGTGCCGGCAGCGGTTCGAGCGGGATCACCGTCATGGACATGCCGAGTGCACTGGAGGCCAGCTCTTCGATTTTCTGATGCTCGCCGTCCTGCGGAAAATTCTCCATCACATAGACCACAGCCGCGATTTCCCGCACCACCGCTTCGGACATGCGTTTGGAGACCAACTGGTAGTGACGCTCCATGAACACGAAGGCCAGGACGGATTGAAGGATCACGATCGGCGCCAGGATGATCAGCAGCGCACGGGTAAACAGACCCTTCGGCATCGCACGGTAAAGCAACCGCGACGCAACTCTGTAGGCGCTGACAAGCCGCCGCAAAGGTGCCGGCAGCGACAAACCGGCGAAGAGGGATTTCAGTCTGGCCATGTGGTCCGACGACCCTACAGGATCATGATACAACGTCAAACACGAAGCATCGCTCAGTCCGCTGATATCTTGCTCTATCCGAACCCAAGAGATTTTTCTTCGGGTTCAACAGACCCTACGTGACGCCCAATGCCGAACTGAGAAATGGGACTGCCAAAGGAGCGGCAATTGAGGCGATAATGCCGAACTCTTCCCTCGTGAAGACCCGCTGCAACAAAAAGGTTCCTTCAGGTGCATTAATCTCCATATTATGCCGCTCAAGATACCGGGAAAACACATTTATCGCTGGAACTGCGAATGCCAGCAATATCAATGAGTACCCTGTTCCAAAATACAACCGCAACCCACTTGCGAGAGATCTTACTTCCTCCGCGAATCCGGTTGACGTCAGCTTTGAGTTTGCGCCTCGCGCCTCAACAAAGGTCGCGGGCCAAGCTATCCACTCCGAAACATAAATCGCTATGAATGTCAGAAAGACCGAGGCAATGAAAAGGATCATTTTCAAGTCACGGCGTTTGCTCTCAATCTCGTTTTTCAGCAGAATCCGATCTGCCGTCATGTCACGGAGAATGAAACATCCTGCCAAGATTGCCATTAGCACACCGACCAGAGCCATGGCAAAGTGGACCTTTGCGCCCAGCAAGGCGCGAGTGGCGAACGAAAGGTCGTATCTCGATAAGGCCAGTTTTTCAGTTATTGTAAACAGCAGCGTTGCGCTCGTGGGTTTGTCAGGAGCGATAAGCGATGAAAAAATCCATAACGCTGATGCAAGGGCAACGGAAAGAACTACAGCGATTGCCCAGTAGGATTTAATATTCCGCCAGATTATCCAAATGTTGAAGAGTATGAAGCCCGGATATAGAACAGATGCGACCAGAAAAAAGGTCATGAATCTAAATCGGCCTTCCGACAGTGCGACCATGTTCTTTGGCAACGTCTTGAAACGTTCGTGTAATTGCGCAGACTCTGTGGAGATGTTTCCGATATCGAAGATGAAGAAATCCAGCAGCCCATTCATGAGAAACAGCGCGGCCAACGGAGGGACTGCGAACCTCAGAACATAAAGCTCTGGCAGGAATTTCTTGAATTTTTCTAATATCTTCTCAGAGATCACAGCATTCTGCGGTCCAACAGCCGCCACATGGCCCAGTCACCCAAATCTGAAGTTCGACTCATTTTCCAGCAGGTTCCGAACAAACTTCAGATTCATGAGGGTGACTGGCAAGTTTATGTTCCCATTGAGGTTTTCGGAATTGAAACACGCTACGCGCGCGCTGCACAAATGACGCGTATTTCAATTCCACAGGTCTTAGGTTCGTCCTGCAAACCTCTGCACTGCCATATCGCCTTTCGGCGAGGCGACATTCAGGGAAAACTTCCGCTCATCCCATTCTGGCGGTGAGGCAAGCTGCCAGGAATAGTTTCGTACAAGTTGGTAGCAGAGCATCTTGCCATAGAGCATGGCTACGTCTTTACCCGGGCAGACATGGGCAGCCGGGTCCACGGACGCGTTGTGCTCTCCATGCGGCCAAATCAGATAGGTGTCCAGCTTCTCGTTCTGGAACCTCTCCGGGTCAAACGCTTCCGGATCGCGGAAAATCTGCGGGTCCCTCTGGGCGACGGGAATGACCGCCATCATGTGGGTATCCTTTTCTATGACAAACGGCCCGTCGCCAGAGTCCAGCAAAAACTCATCCCGGGCCCGCCCGTATATGAAAAATACCGGCGGGTGAAGGCGCATGACTTCCTTCAGGAACCGGTCCATCTCGTTCAAGCTGGCAATACCGGCCAAATCCAACGTGTTTCCGGCGCCGGCTTCAGCATCCTGTATTTCCTGGCGGAGCTTATCCGCCATTCCAGGATTCCTGGACAATTCACCAACGAGAGCTTTCGACATGCCTTGCAAGCCCAGGAAGTTGTTCATGCCGGTCAAGAAAAGCAACTGATTGGCCAGAGCATCTTTGTTCGAAAGCCCGTGTTCTTTTGCCATGCTCTCGAATTCCGCAAACTTCCTGGATTTGAGTACAAATGCCTTGAGTTCGCGGCTGATAGGACGCGACCGGTTGTAGGCAGACCACGGCACCAGTTTTCGCAACCAAAGTGGTACATGCAGGAATATGTTGTTGTACACGTATCGGAGTTTGTCGATGTCGGGACGTTCTCCGAAGTACCAGTCATAGACAAAGCTTGCCGCGAGGCGTTCCAGTTCCTCGGCCCATTTGAATTGCTTTGCGTTTTCCCATTTGATGGCAAACCGGCCGAAGGTATCTTCGAATGTGGTTTGAAGGGTAGCTGCCTGCTTTTTCAGGATCGCCATGTAGAGAGATTTGTAATTCTCATGTTCGGGATTGGCGAGAAAGACGCTAGGAACATCGCCGCCTGTAAGTGGCAACGGCGGGACCGCCCAGCCGAAACCGAAATCCTTCTTCAGCCGCCCGTCCCAGGCGTGAAATGGTTCGAAGCCTTTCCAGTCCTGAACAACAACTGTCGGCTGGAAAAGGTTGACCTTGTAGACAGTAGAGTTGTGCTTCTGTCTCCGCCCTTCAAAAAAGCCTTTCCAGCCCGGGCGGACGGCAAAAGCGATCAGATCGCGCAATCCGCCCAAGACGGGTAGTCCATAGGAGCCCGGGACTTTTTGGCGCGCATTGAACGAGACGCCGGCTTCCGCAGGCTTTGTCAGATTTCGTTTCACGTAGTCTGAGAAAGTGTTCGTTTCTGCAATGATTTCCATCCCGCGTTTGGAGAAGGTTTGTTCATTGAAAACGTGTTCAGACAGCAGCGGATTTGTGAGAGCATGTGTGAACGCGTCATAGGCCACCATGGTGGTCATCAGTTCTCCGAGCATCGCCCCCGGCGCGTGTTTTTCCGCGAAAATCCCGGTGTGCCACTCAACATTGTCGATATGGGTGTAGAGATCCTCAAGCTGTCTTGCCAGTTTCTCGTCGTCCGTGAGTTCCTTGAACGACGTTAGCCGTTTTAGCCCAAAGGCTTCGCGATAATCATTCAGGCCCTTCAGCCGTGCGTCACGGCCCATTTGAACCGTGCGTTCCTGTATGGACCTTGTATCGATATCGCCAGTTTTGGGATCTACCAAGGGCATGTCGACAAAGAAAAAATTCGGCGTGTTTTTCAGGCCGATCTTGCCCGCAAGCTGCCTGGATGCGCTGCTCAGCATCTCCTCGACGCCGTAGTTCAATAAAAGATCCGGGTTCACCTTGAAGTCTTCAGGTGGGTATTCGTTGCCATTGACGACAAGCTTGTCCGGCACCATCGAATGCCATCGATAGAGCAAATCGAATTCCATGGTGATCCAGTTGGATCGGTACCATTTCTGTTTTTCGGCCATTCCCGGCTGAACTGTGAACGGAAAATCAATGGACGAGATGTGCTTGACGTAGTCGCCAACCACGATCTTCAGGAGCAAAACCGTATTGACATTGCGGGCAACCTGAAAAAGACGTTCGTCATCATTCTCCCATAAGGGAAATGCCTTCGCGAGTTCATCGCAAATCCGGTTGTGTTCCCTGAGAGCTATGGTGTTTAGCAGAAGGTAGCCAACATTGGAGTTCCCGTGCTCCAGACCTGTCGCAAAGACATGTTTCAGCCGTTCAATTGGCGTTTTCTGGAAGATGAACTCCAGTTTTTCGCGGTCGTGGAGATCTTTAAATTTCTCATCGCCAAAGACCCAATCGTCCTTGGTCGTCCTTTCCGGATCGAACAGGAACGGCGGATAGACCTCGCCGTTGATTATCTGAAACTTGAGCTTGCCGCCTTGTCCGAGTCGCAAAATATTCGTTTGTTCCGGCTTCATGCCGTAGAGCTGGCAGAAGTCGATCTCGTGGTTGGAAAAATTCTTTTCGCGTTCAAAGAGGTTGGTTCTGAGGAAACTGTCAGTGAACCATTGCGCGAAATACGAGAACAGCATGGACGTGTCGAAGGAAGCAATTTCCTTGCCTTCCTCGCGCTTCCAAAGGTCTACGACATCATGAATTGGCGGGTAGTGCAGGGCGCCATCATCAGGAGGCAAGTGGCGGCCGGTATATGTTCTGTCCGTGAGCGAACGCCAGCTTGTGTAATCGGCGAAAAGCGAAAACGGCCGCGGCCGTGGCTTGGTCGAATTGGCAAACCGGTTGATGATGATATTGCTGGCAAGGTTTCTGATCCAGCCGATTTTCAAAAATTGCCGCAACAACGGGCCGGCGCCTGCGGTTCTGGATGCGATCCGGAATAAGGACGAAAGAATACCCATGACACCCCCCTCAAGGTCGAGTATTTTTCACCTTAGGTTGAGAGTGAGGATGCATTCAACTCATTTTTGGGTGTGAGCCCTAATCACACGCGAGCCTGTAGCCCAAACCGCGTACGGTCTGGAGATAAACCGGATTGCCCGGGTCGGTTTCGATCTTCCGGCGAAGGCGGTTGATCTGGACGTCCACGGTGCGCTCGCCAAGGCCGCTGTCGTCGCCGACGATCTTGTGCCGTGGCACAGTCGCCCCCGGCTGCTCCGCGAAAATAGTCAGGATCTGCTTTTCGCGATCCGTCAGCCGGACGGTGTCGTCGCCGTTCTTCAGTTCGCCGCGGGCGGAGTTGAATGAGAACGGGCCAAACCGGATCTCCGAACTGATCCCTTTCTGCCTCGGGCCACCGCGCCGGAGGATTGCAGATATTCGGAGCATCAGTTCGCGCGGTTCAAACGGTTTGCTCAGGTAGTCGTCGACGCCTGCCTCAAGGCCGGCAATCCGGTCCGGCGTTTCGGAACGTGCCGTGAGCATCAGGATCGGAACGTCGGAATCCTTGCGAAGCGACGCGGCAAGTTCAAGGCCGGACTCACCCGGCATCATCACATCAAGGATGATCAGGTCGAAAGTCAGGCCCGACAGGCAGGTGCGGGCATGCGCGGCGCTGGGCGCCGCCGTAACCCGGAAACCATTGTCCTTCAACAGCCGTCCCAGGAGATCCCTGATCCGGTTGTCGTCATCGACTAGCAGAATGTGGTTGGCACTGTCGTCCAGCGTGTCGTTCATGAATGCCTTCGTACCAAACTTTCCATCGGCGTTCCGGTGTGCGCTCAATCCTTTAGATCAAAATCACTCCGTATCAAACGGCGTATATCGGAGTGGAACTCGGGATCGATCATACCGAACAGGAACTGCCGGATGATTCCGCAGCTTTCATTTGGAAGATCGTTTATGGCGCGTTCAAGGCGGGAGTGCTGAAGCCGCGCCAGTTCACCGGCAAGGGTATGACCCTTGGCCGTTGTGAAAAGCAGGCGCTGCCGCCGGTCGGTTGGCCCCTCCTGCTGCTCGATGAAACCGTCGTCCACAAGCTGCTTGAGCACCCGCCCGAGGCTTTGCTTGGTGATCCTCAAGATACTGAGGAGGTCGGTGACCATTATGCCGGGATTCCGCTCGACAAAATGCAGGACGCGGTGATGCGCGCGCCCGAAATTGTACTTGGCAAGGACCCCGTCCGGGTCTGCGGTAAAGTCCCGATACGCGAAAAACAGCAATTCGATCAAATCGTAAGGAACGCTGCCGATTTCCCCGGCACCCAGGCAGTCCTGGCTTCCCGGGACATTGCCCTTTCCATCCGGCACAGTCGCTGGATCGGGTCGCTTAAAATTTAAGTCAGTCATATTGACATAATTCTTGTCGATTGTTACGTATTGTTCGTTCTGGACGAAAGGATCGAACTTTTATTGGCGATTTTACGCATTTGGATTGCGAACAATCCCCTGATGCAGCCGCCAAGGTCAAGATACCGGTTGTTTGGACGCAGTGCAAAAACAAGCTTGAACTTTTCTTCCGTGACAGATGAGCCACCTGCCGCGTGGGTTCGAGCAACAAAGGCGTAATCGCTGACAAGCGATCGGGAGACAAGAATGGCAGACAAGCCCTTTGATCAACTCAGCGGTGATATTTGGTATGACGGAACCTTTGTCCCGTGGCAGGATGCCAAGCTGCATATCCTCAGTCATGGCTTGCATTACGGCAGCAGCGTGTTCGAGGGCGAACGTGCCTATGGCGGCCGGATTTTCAAGTCGGAAGAGCACACGCAGCGCCTGATTGCGTCTGCGCATGCGCTCGGATTTGCAATCCCCTACAGCGCCGGCGAGATCAATGCGGCCAAGGAGGAGACACTTCGCCGCATGAACCTCAGCGATGCCTATATCCGCCCCGTTGCCTGGCGCGGCAGCGAGATGATGGGAATTTCGGCCCAGAAGAACACCATTCACCTGGCCATCGCTGCCTGGGAGTGGCCGAGCTACTTCGATGAGGCCGAGCGGCTGAAAGGTATCCGGCTGGAAATGGCTGAATACCGCCGTCCGCATCCGGACACGGCGCCGTACAAGGCCAAGGCAGCGGGTCTTTACATGATCTGCACCATTTCCAAGCACGCAGCCGAGGGCCGCGGCTATTCCGATGCGCTCATGCTGGATTGGCGTGGCTATATTGCCGAGTGCACCGGTGCCAATGTCTTCTTCATCAAGGATGGTGCGATCCACACTCCGACACCGGATTGTTTTCTCGACGGCATCACGCGCCGGACCGTTATCGATCTCGCCAGAGCCCGTGGGATCGAGGTGATCGAGCGGACTATTCTGCCGGAAGAACTGGCCGGTTTCGAACAGTGTTTCGTCACGGGCACAGCCGCCGAAGTGACACCGGTTTCCGAAATCGCCGGCAACATGTTCGAGGTCGGGGACATCATCAAGGTTCTGATGTCTGACTACGACGCGGCTGTCCGGCCCGCAGAAGAAGCTCTGAAGGCAGCTGCCGGCTGAAAGATTTGCCTTCTGCGACACTCCAATCGGCGGGCCTTGCCCGCCGTTTTTCTGTCTTCAGCCTTTTTGATGCTGCGCCTGGAAGAACTTGCCCTTCTCCGCATAGAGAATGCAGGCGATTGCGGCGAGCCCGCACAACACAAAGCCAAGGGCCAGCGGCTGTATGGTGTCATCATACCGGTGGCCGATCAGGTAGCCGAAGATCGAACCGCCGAGGGTACTGATAAAGCCGATCACCGATGAGGCGGTTCCGGCAATGGCGCCAAGCGGCTCAATGGCCATTGCATTGAAATTGGCGCCAATGAAACCGAAACACGACAGGATGAGGCAGCAGATGATCAGCACAATCCAGAGCGAGTCGAGACCTGCGTAGGACAGAAAATAGAGAACCAGTCCCAGAAAAGTATAGATGATTGCCGCACCGTGAGACAGGCGCCGCATGCCGATTGCTTCGACAAGCTGGGCATTCGTGAACGACGCGAATGCCAGAGCAATTGCGATACCTGCGAATACGATCGGAAACCAGCCGCCCAGACCGAAGTGCTCTGCGAATATCTGCTGGGACATGGCAAGAAAGGCTATAAAACCGCCAAATATACACGCCATGCCGCAGGAATAGCCAAGACTGACCGGGTTCTTGAGGGCAATCCAGTATCCGTCGAGTACAGGCCCGGCCCGCATGGGGCGGCGGTTCTGGACGTTCAGCGTTTCCGGCAGGCGCACGGCACACCAGATCAGAACCAGTAGTCCGGCGCCGAGCAGGACGGCGAAAACCCAACGCCAGTCGGCCACAAACAGAACGGCCTGACCCAGGGACGGTGCCACAACCGGAACGGCCATGAACACCATCATGGCCAGGGACATGACCTTGCCCATCAGCCGGCCCGAATAACAATCCCGGACCACCGACAAGGCGGCGACACGGGCCGCTGCGCAGCCGGCACCCTGCAGAACCCGGGCGGCGACCATCTGTTCCAGATCGATGGCGAACACGGCGGCGATACTGGCCAGGGTGTACACGGCCAGTCCGAATGTCAGCACCGGCTTGCGGCCCAAGGCATCGATAACCGGACCAAAAAAGAGTTGTGCCGTGCCAAATCCCATCAGATAGGACAGGATAACCAGCTGGCGGTCATTCTCCGCTTCGATGTTCAGCGATGCGCCGATTTCCGGCAGTGCCGGCAGCATGATGTCGACCGCTAGCGCATTCAGCGCCATCACGAACGCGATAATGCTGACGAACTCAACGAACGGCAGGCCTTGATGCGGCGATTCACTGGCACCGCTGGCGGGAGAATGGGGCAATTGGGGGCTTTCAGCGTAGTCAGAAAGAAGCGGGATATGGGTGCAACGCGTCTATGGTGTTTCGAGTTGACCGTAAAACGCGAAGCATCACTTAACGCGTTGAAATCCTTGACTCCAGGCAGCGCTAAGTGATCCAGATTAAATCGAGAACGCTCTAAGGTGCAATAGCGATTGCTGCACACTCAGGTTTGATGGCTTTTCTGACTGGAAAACACGGCTGCTAGACTGCTGTCCAGCGCTCCGCATCGGCGTCATCCTTGTCCTTGGCTTCGACCCAGCCGCCGCTGGTGCCGGAGATGAAATGTTCCTTCTTCCAGAAGGGGGCCCGGGTCTTGAGATAGTCCATCAGAAAGTCGGCTGCTTCAAAGGCTGCGCGCCTATGGGCAGAAGCCGCGACCACCAGGACGATGTTATCTCCGGGCGCGATCTTGCCGTAACGATGAACGACCGTCAGCCCGGTCAACGGCCATCGGTCCAGCGCCTCTCCGGCGATCCGGCTCAGCTCGGCTTCGGCCATGCCGGGATAGTGCTCAAGTTCCAGCGCACTCAAGGTGCCGTTTTCGTCCCGGCAAAGCCCGGTAAAGCTGACGACCGCGCCAACATCCTTGCGCCCTTCGGAAACCCGGCGGGTTTCCCCGGCGATGTCGAAATCGCCAGCCTGGACACGTACATCTGCAGAGACTGCCAAGATCAGCCTCCCGTCATGGGCGGGAAAAAGGCTGCCTCGCGTGCGCCTGCCAGTTCGGTGTCGGGCTCAACATGCATCTGGTCCAGCGCAACGCGGATGGCGTCCCGGTCCTCGAACGCCGCCTCATAACGTTCGTCGAGGGAACTCAGGTGGTCCATGAGCTGCGCGACGGTCGTGATCGACGCCGGAACCTCGATTGTCTCTTCTTCCACTCCGATCCGTTCGCGGACCCAGGCAAAGTATTTCACGTTCATTTGTCACCTCGGATTGACCGGCTGGTTCACCGTTGGGCTGATTACTCGGCAATGAGATGTCCGATACCTGCCCGGAAGTAGTCGTAGCCAGTATATAAAGTCAGGACTGCGGCGAACCAAAGCGCGAAAAGCCCGATCAGTATTGTTCCGGGTAGAACTGCCTCTCCAGCCGGACCCACAAGCAGTAGTGCCACGGCAATCAACTGAACTGTCGTCTTCCACTTTGCCAGTTGGGTAACGGGCACGCTGACCTGAAGTTCCGCCAGGAACTCGCGCAAGCCGGATACCAGAATCTCCCGGCACAGGATGATGATGGCGGCTGCCAGTGACCAGCCGGCGATGGTGCCGTGAGCTGCCAGCATCAAAAGGCAAACAGACACCAGCAGCTTGTCGGCAATCGGGTCCAGCATACGGCCGAGTGCGGATTGCTGTTGCCAGGCGCGGGCAAGGTAGCCGTCAAAAAAGTCGGTGATCGCTGCTGCGATGAATATCCCGAGTGCCACCCATCTCGGCGTGTTCCCTTCAAAATAGAAACATGCAGCCACGGCTGGTACGGCTAGGATGCGGGCGTAAGTCAGCAGGTTGGGCAGGCTAAAGGCAATATTGCGCTTCATTTGGGGGTCCTGGCCTGGAGCTTTTGCGGTGCTCGTATTGAACGTGACGGCGGCATATCACGCAATGCGGGGTCTGCAACAGTGTCTTCGCAGGGCTTCGGCGATGCATTTGTTTCTCAACCGAAAATGCGATCGCCCTGCTGATCGATCATCAGCTTGGCTTTTCGGACCGTTTCATTGGCGGCGTCGTCGCGGCTGCCAAAAGTGTCGGCCCTCAGGAATTCGTGGGTTTTGACATCATCGCCAAAGGTTTTCTCGATCCTGCCCGCGACTTGCCATTGGCCATTATACTGGCGGGGTGCCGGGGAAATCTGGAACGAGTCGTAAACCACGGCAGGATCGGACTTTGCCTCGGTCTCCCCGCTTCCGGAGCCGCCGAACAGTGATTTGAAGATGTTTCCCAACATGGCCCGTACTCTCTCACGCAATAAACGCCGTCTTTGTCAGGTCGTTTTAATGCGTTTGCCGGTCGAAGGAAATGTTTCTTGCGGTTTGGAGGGGTGTTCGGCGGAAACGGCTGCGCTGCTTATCTGATTGGAGACAGGCTTTGGTGCCGGTCACTCCTGCAATTGCCTGCGGCTCCAGTGCTTGCGGCACAGGGATACATACCGTTCGTTGCCGCCGATAACGACCTGCTCGCCCTCCTCGACAATCCGGCCGTTTTCATCCAGCCTGGCAACCATGGTTGCCTTGCTGCCGCACCAGCAGATCGTTTTGATTTCCTTGAGATTATCGGCGATTGCCAGCAAAGCTGCACTGCCCGGGAACAATTGCCCCTGAAAATCCGTGCGCAAACCGAAGCACATGACCGGGATGGACATATCGTCAACAATCCGTGCCAGTTGCCAGACCTGTTCTTCGCTCAGGAACTGTGCTTCGTCGACGAAGACGGCATGAATAGGGGCTTGTGTATGCGCATCCTGAATATGCCGAAACAGATCCTGCTCACGATTGAAGATGTCTGCATCCGCCGCCAGCCCAATACGCGAGGCGATCCGGCCCTGTCCGGCGCGGTCGTCGAGCGCCGCGATCAACCGCAGAGTGTTCATTCCACGTTCGACATAGTTGTAGGACGCTTGCAGCAGGACCGTGGACTTGCCGGCATTCATGGAAGAGTAGTTGAAATAGAGCTTGGCCATCTGCGTCGCGGCATTTTTCGGAATCGGATCAGCGCCGCCGAGTGTCGCCTGCCGGGCACACCCACCTCAATTGTCCATGCGCATTATTCAAGGTTTATTTTGCTGGATACGCTAACCAGAAATGTCGATTTCGACAATCAGCGGGAGATGGTCCGATCCGACATTCGGGCCGAGCGACACGCCGTGAACGGCAATGTTTCTGGTCACCGCGAAATGGTCGACCGTCGCCCCGAGAAGCGCGCGAAGACGGAAGTCGTAGAAGAACCGCGTGGTCTGTGGCCACCCGCCGGGATAGGCGGTCACAAGATCATGGGTATTCAGCAACCGTTGAAACCGGCCGGACCAGGGAGATGTGTTCCAATCACCGGCCACAATGACATGCTCTTGTCCGGCATCCCGCAACACACTGAGTTCCGAATCGAGGGCGTTGAAATAGAGGTTCTTGTTTTGCCAACGGAGTTTTGAGCGCGGGCTTTCCGGATGGATGGATAAAAACCGGATCGGGGTTCCCCGCCAGTCGATGCTGAATGCGATGAGTTCCCGGTTCGGGTTGTGATCTCCTAGCTCGGACGGAACATACTCGCCTTCGACCGTTGTCGCCGTTTCGGCCTTGATCGGGTGCTTCGAATAAACCATGAGGCTGCCGCGGCGCCCAACCGCGAAATGTTCCGGAAACGGACTAGGCTCAGGACCGCCCAAAGGCTGACCGAGCCGCTTCCACTTGCGCTTTTGCCATCCCCAACCCACCTCTTGCAGGAGGACAATGTCCGGATCCTCGCGTGCGATAAATTGGCGCAAATCCTCGGTGCCGAGAAACAAGCGCTCGAGGTTGAGCGATATGATTTTCAAGGGTTTTTCGTTCGCGGCGATGGGAACGATTGGCGTGGTGTTCGCCAATACCGTCATGCCGGTCAGAGCCGCCAGGGCGACCAGGCCGGCGCAGGCGGCGGCCACCATCGTCTTGTAGATAAAGCTCAGCCGGTGGCGGATCGTCAGTCCGATGATCCCGGCGAGCGCCCCTGCCAATCCGCCAAGCAGAAGCAGGCGCAGGAAGAAGCTCATGTTGTCTGCAAACCAGAAATCCGGTGCAAGGAAGGCGGAAAGACCCAAACTGCTCGAAGAGAGCGAACCCAGAACACCGTACCAGCCGAGTGTGGAGACGAGCGAGGCGAAGATGGTTCGCTGATAGACGGGAGAAGCTGCGCGCATTGCCGATTTAACAGAAATGATTTCTTTCCATGCTGCATAGCACAATCATTGTGACACGGGCGCAGTTTTCACACAGACTTCTTAAGAAAACCGGTTTCAAACGGTTCCGGAGAAAGCCGCCGCAGCTTTTCCTGCGGCTTCACCTGTCGCAAAGGCAGTTCCCATGACCCTCACGGAGGCATAGGCGCTGGGGTCGGCGCCGATTGTCCGGCCGGCGAAGAACAGATTGTCCAAACCCTTGGCGCGCAGGGAATCGAGCGGGATCGAAGCCCAGCCCGCCCCGCCGATCGGAGTATATTTAGGCCGGCCGGCGAGCGAGTGATCTTCCATCGGCCAGGCCGCCTTGGCTACGCCGTCTTCCCTTTGCCGTCCGGTTTTGAGGTCTTCGCCCGTCAGCTCATAGCGCGCTGCCGGGTGCCGGCTTTCCCGGATGCCGATTTGCGGCCCGGTCTGCACCAGATAGGCGCGCTCAAAGCCGGGAACGTCCTTTCGGAGCAGCGCGACATAGTCATGTGCGGCTTCGCGTGCCGCGCGTTCGGCTTCGGAAAAACTGGCGGAGCTGAGATCCTCCAGCGGATGATCGAACATCATCCACCACATTTCGCCCGTGTTCGGCACTTCGGTAAAAATGCCGCCGTCATCGCGGACCGATGGCCAACGCCCGGTGGCATTGTATTGCCGGAAGACGGACTTGATTGCCTCACGATCGATCGGCACGGACCTGTCGCGGCCTCCGACCCGGATAGGTGCCGAGATGGCTTGCAGTTTACCGTCGGTGTCACCGGTTCGGCAGGCTACGCCCGCAACGAGCGACAGGTTGGCGTCGCCGGTGGCATCGACAAACGCTTCGCCTGAAACGCGGGTGCGCCCGTCCATGCCGCCCAATGTTACGGAATGGAGTTGATCGGCCGTGCGGGTAACGGCGGCAACGCGCGTGTGCAACAGCACGTCCACCCTGTGAGCCGCCAGAACCCGGTCAAGCGCCAGTTTCACCGCCTCGGGTTCCAGAAGGATGATCCAATTGAGCGTGGTCGGAGACTGGTACGGATCGCAGTTGAGACCCAGATTGCGCAACTCGTCCAGAACCAGATCCGCCGCGCCGTCGACCGCCTTGATTGGCTCTGGTCCTTGTTGGAAAAAACCGCAATAGGCGAGCACATTGGCGTTTGTCGCCGCCCCGCCGAGGAAGCCGTATTTCTCCACCAGCAGCACTCTGGCACCGGCAAGCGCAGCGCCGAGGGCTGCGCCGGCACCACCGGCGCCGCCGCCGGCAACGATCACATCATATTGGCTCTCCGGCTTTCGCATCAGGTCCGCCAGCTCAGGAGGCGTCTTTCGATGACGCCGATCGCGGCGCTGACCAGAACACCCAGTACAGACAAGATCACGACCCCGGCAAACAGCCGTTCGAGGTCATAGAGCGAGCCTGCCTGGAGGATGTAGGCGCCAATGCCGTATTCCGCGCCGAGCATTTCGGCGGCCACCAGCAGGATGATCGCGATTGCAAGGCTGATGCGCAGGCCCGAGAGGATGCCGGGCATGGCGCCTGGGAGCACGATCTTGCGGACAATCGACCACCACGAAAGGCCGAAGCTCTGGCCCATGCGGATCAGGGTCCGGTCGACATTGTCGACAGCGCCGTAGGTTGCGACCACGGTCGGCGTGAAGGTTCCAAAGGCGATCAGCGCATATTTTGACCCCTCGCCAATGCCGAACCAG
The DNA here is from genome assembly GCA_965230445.1 of Roseibium sp. Taxonomy (GTDB): domain Bacteria; phylum Pseudomonadota; class Alphaproteobacteria; order Rhizobiales; family Stappiaceae; genus Roseibium. Next base: position 510,464 of record OZ246005.1, read on the forward strand.
ATCACAAACAACGGCAGCAGCGCGATTTTCGGAATCGGAAAAATCGCCGCAACCACCGGAACAAGCCCGGAGCGGATATAGGAGAACAACCCGATCAGGACGCCGGTACAGATGCCGATGAAGGCCCCGATGGCGGCGCCGATCACGAGGCGCGACAAGGACGGGCCGAGATGCTTGAACAGCAAGCCGCTTTCATAGAGTTCGCGGAAGGTTTCCAGAACGTCCGAAGGCCGGGGCAGGGAAAGGGCCGAGATCCAGCCAGCCCGCGTGCCCCATTCTGCAATGGTAATCAGGGCGATGAACACGAAGACGCCAACCCAGCGGCGGGATTTGGGTGCGAAACCGCCACCGCGGAACGTGACCGACTGTCCGGAAGACTGCTCAGGCATCGATCAACTCCGCATCAGCTGCGCGGGCTTCATCACGCATCAATTGCCACAGGTGTTTTTGGGCTTGGTCCAGATCCGGATCGCCGAATTCGCGCGCGCCGAGCGGCTTGTCGATATCGACGATTTCCCGGATCTGACCCGGCCTGCGGGACAAAACCACCACGCGGTGACCGAGACGCACGGCTTCTGCGAGGTTGTGGGTGACATAGACGGCCGTGAAGGGCTGGCGTGTCCAAAGGTCGACCAGATCATCCATCAACAATTCGCGTGTCTGGCTGTCGAGGGCGCTGAGCGGTTCGTCCATCAGCATAACGGCCGGTTTGACGGCAAGTGCCCGGGCAATCGCGACGCGCTGCTTCATGCCGCCCGAAAGCTGCTTGGGCAGCGCCTTGGCGAAGTCGGTGAGCTTGGTGCGGGCCAGCACTTCATCAATGATTTTCCGGGCGGAAGCCCCGCGAATGCCATGGTCTTCCAGCACCAGTGAGATGTTTCCCGATACCGTCCGCCAAGGCAGCAGGGCGAAGTCCTGGAAAATGTAGGTAAGCGGGTTCAGGCACCCTTCCGGCGGGACGCCGATCTGAAGGACCTGGCCCTTTTCGGGCCGTTCCAATCCGCCGATGAAGCGCAAAAGGGTGGATTTCCCGCAACCTGACGGGCCGACGATACAGACGATCTGTCCGCTGGCAATGTCCAGCGAAATGTCACGCATGACTTCGAAACTGGAATAGGAATGGCTGATGCCATCCAACCGGATGTCCATGAAACAGCTCACGTTTAAGGCCGGCTCAGCCAACAGGCTAGTCCGGCCAGGAGGTCCTGTTATGGGAGGAGATTGCCTGAACGTGCGGCTGGTCCTCCCCGCGGGCAGGACCAGCCGGCAACGTCTTACATCTCGATGATGTCCACGTACGAACTGTCGACGATCTGCTCGATCTTGATATCGGCATCGACCAGTCCTTCCGACTGGAACCAGCTGAGCTGATCCTGGATCGACGAGATGTTGAGCGCAGCACCCTTGTTGAGGCGCATGGTGCCGTTGATGATCGAGGGAGCGGCTTTTTCGCGCGGGCGGTCTGTGTAGACGTATTTGTGGATCAGATCGACCATTGCGTCCTTGTCGGCAGTGCCGTCGATCATCGCCGCGGCATAATCATCAACCCCTTTAGAGAAGCCTTCAAGGAAGCTTTCGGTCAATCCGCGCTCATTGGCAGCATTCTTGGCAGAGGTGAAGACCGTGGTGATTTGATAGTTCGGCAGGTAGTCGGCAACGTCGGCGACCATGTGCCAGGCACCGGCCTTTGCCAGCGGTTTGGCGATATGCGGTACGATCGACCAGGCGTCCACCTGACCCGACTTCATTGCGCCGATGATGGCTCCGACCTTTTGCAGCGGCGTGAAGCTGAGGCTGATGCCTTCTGCAGCCGCCATCTTGGAACCCATGTAGTGGAATGACGAGCCAGCCTGGGTGACCGCGAACTTCTTGCCGTCCAGATCCTTCAGGGTCTTGATGCCCGCCTGGTACGATGCGTCGGAAATCAGGAATTTCTGGCCGTCAATGCCTTCTTCTTCGCTCAGGGCACCGCCGATTACCTTGATCGCACCCTTTTGCGCCAGGCTGATGAGGCCACCGGAAACGGCGGTCACGGCATAGTCTACATCACCGGAGGCAATGGCCACGGCCATCGGCTGCGCAGCCTGGAAGAATTCGAATTCCACGTCCAGACCGGCATCGGCAAAGTAACCGCGTTCCTGCGCGATAAAGCTGCCGGAATGCGATGTGAAGCGCAGCGCGCCCACCTTGATCTTCTTGTTCGAGGCGAGAGCCGGAGCTGCCAGCCCGGATGCGGCCACGGTGCCCCCCAGAAGGGCCAGCGCCTTGCGGCGGTTGATGGTTGTCATGACGTCCTCCCTGTCGTGTTTATAGGTTTGAGCTAAGCTCAGCCTCCACATCCTCCTGCAGAAGCTTCAGCGCGGCAGGCTCATCCTTGGCAAGAACTGCGTCCAGCAGTGCTCTTTGCCGCGCTTTGCGGGAAGGCCAATCCAGCTTGCCCTCCCGCATCTGTGCCAGCCGGAACCGGCGGCTTTGATCAAAGAACTTGGCATGCAGATCGATAAGGCGCGGGCTGTCGCATGCCTCAATCAGGGCAGCGGCAAAGGCGCGGCACGCCTCGTCCCATTCAAGCGCCTTCAGATCGTCCGGAGCTTGTGCAACTGCCGCTTCGGCCTTCTGCAGGGCATGGTGCGTGGCAATGACCCGGCCTTCCCAGGCCACATTGCCCAGGGTGATCGAGCGGGCCAGTGCGATTTTTTCGATCTCGATCCGAACCAGCGCGATATCGCGCAGATCGTCCTCGGTTGCCGACGTGACCCGGAACCCGCGCTGGGCGGTCGCTTCTACCAGCCCTTCGGCGGAGAGCATACGCAGCGTCTCGCGCATGGAGTGGTTCGATCCGCCGTAGCGCGCAAGAAGCTCGTTCAATTTCAGCTTCTGATCGGGCAAGAGCGTGCCGAAGGCAATGTCGCGCCGGAGCGAGGATGCCAGCAGTTCGACGATTGTCGTGTCTTCCGTTTTTTTATTCGAGAATATCACGTGCGTTCCGCAAAATCGAAAATGTTGGACATTTTTAGAAATGGATGGTGAATACTGTCAACATCAATCTTTATTGGGGCGTAGATTGGATATTACCGGACACACAAAGCTCTTTCCGATCATTGGGGTACCGGTCTCCGGTGTCGTTTCTCCACCTGCCATCAACGCATGGTTCGCGGAGAATGGCGTTGACGCGAGAATGGTGCCGCTGGACGTGCCGGATGACGCGGTTTCCGCGTTCTGGCAGCTCATCAGGAGTTCGGAATCGTTCCTGGGGTGTTCGATAACCTTTCCGCACAAGCAATCCGCCTTTCGGGAAGCCGACCAGCGCACGGACCGGGCGGAGCGGCTGAACGCGCTGAATACCCTGCGGCGGGGCCCGCATGGCCAGCTTGCCGGAGATGCGACCGACGGTCTTGCGCTCCTGCGTGCGCTTCAGGACAGCAAGTTCGATGCGGAGGGCTGTGTTGCACATGTGGTTGGCGCTGGAGGCGGTGCAGGCCGAGCCATCGTGGATGCGCTCTGTGGTGCGGGCATATCCGGGGTCATCCTTGAAGACTTCGACCTCGAACGGCTTGAGGAGACCCGCGCCCTGGTTGCGCGCCATTGGCCTCAAGTTGATGGCAATTCCGCACCCGGATCAGCCGATTTCCTTGTCGATGCCACACCAAACGGAAAGGATCCGGCTGCGCCGCCGCTTTTTTCCGAAGACGGGATCGCGAATTGCCGCGTCGCCTGCGACATCGCCGGAACCCATGCGACCAGCCAATTGCTCCGGGAAGCGGGCAGTCTCGGCAAGACCGTTGTTGATGCGACAGCGGTCGGACGAGGCCAGGTCGAAGTACAAATGGCGTTTGTGCTTGGCTGCGAATAGTTGTTTGGAACTCGGAGGTGGTGCAGTCCAGTTTTGTGCGGTCAATTGTAGTTCCGTTAGGAATTGCAGCCTTGATAAGTGTATGAAAACCAAATAAGATAGCAGTAATAAAAAATACATCTTATGATAGAAATTTTGTGGTATAGCGGATTCCAGCTCATGTCTGAAGATATTCGTAAAAGTGAGAAGGGTGGAAACACCGCATACTTGAATATCGGTGCATGGTACAATAAGGATAACGGCCATATTCACCTTACGTTGCCGCGCTCCGATTGGTTTCATACGACTGTAAACGGCAAAGAATCGAGTAAACGTGGGCACCCTAATTTGTATAACAAACTCGCACGAGCACTGAAGGAAGCAGGGGTGCCGGGACCTGATCTGAAAAGTGATGACTGATTTTTTTATTGTTGTCACCACATGGTAGCAACTACTCGTGAAAGTGTTCGTAGACCAGTTTGGCGATGGCTTCTGAGATGCCGGGGACGGCGGCAAGATCGTCCATTCCGGCCTTGGAAACGGCCTTTGCGGTGCCGAAATGGCGCAGGAGCGCGCGCTTTCGGGTCGGCCCAATGCCGGCAATTTCGTCGAGCGGGTTCTTGGCAATGTCCTTCTTGCGCCTTGCGCGGTGCGATCCGATGGCGAAGCGGTGGGCCTCGTCCCGTAACCGTTGGACGAAGTAGAGGACGGGATCGCGCTCCGGCAGCATGAAGGAGTCCTTGCCGGGGATGAAGAACTTCTCCCGTCCGGCATCCCGGTCCGGCCCCTTGGCGATGCCCACCAGCGGGACACCGGCGATTTCCAGGCCCTCCAGCGTTTCACGGGCCGCGTTCAACTGGCCGAGCCCGCCATCGATCAGCACCAAATCCGGCCAGTCGGGCAGATCGGCGGGGCCCGAGATATCGCCATCCGTATCGTCTTCTGGCAGTTGTCCGTCTTCCGGCGGAGCGGATCGCGGGTGTTCCTTGGCCAGCCGGGTGAACCGGCGCGTGAGCACCTCGCGCATCATGCCGTAGTCGTCGCCGGGAACGAGATCAGCGGACTTGATGTTGAACTTGCGGTAATGCGCCTTGGCGAAGCCGTCGGGACCTGCAACGATCATGCCGCCGACCGCATTGGTGCCCATGATATGCGAGTTGTCGTAGACCTCGATCCGCCTTGGCATGGCGGCAAGCCCGAATGCCTCGGCAACACCTTTTAACAGCCGTGCCTGACTGGAGGTATCGGCAAGGCGACGCCCCAGCGCTTCGCGGGCATTGGTGTGGGCATGGCGTACCAGGTCCCTTTTCTCGCCCCTCTGCGGCGTCGATACTTCAACCTTCCGGCCTGTTCGCTCGCTCAAGGCCTCCGCAAGCAAAGCCTGGTCGCTGAGACCGTGTGACAACAGGATCAGCCGGGGTGCCGGTTTGTCGTCATAGAATTGGGCCAGAAAACTCTCCAGAACCGTAGCCTCGTCGAGGGTCTTGTCGGCTTTGGGGAAATAGGCACGATTGCCCCAGTTCTGTCCGGTGCGGAAGAAGAACACCTGAACACAAGTCTGCCCGCCTTCCTGATGGACGGCGAACACATCGGCCTCGTCCACGGTTTGCGGGTTGATGTCCTGGTGCGATTGAACATGCGAGAGAGCGGCCAATCGGTCCCGGTAGATTGCCGCCCGTTCGAATTCCATCTCGGCGGAGGCGGATTCCATCTGGGCGGCCAGCTGGGTCTGAATCAGTTTGCTGCGGCCGGAAAGGAATGCTTTGGCCTCGGCGACCAGCCCGCCATAGTCCTCCGTCGAAATCTCGCCCGTGCAGGGCGCCGCGCATCGTTTGATCTGATATTGCAGACACGGGCGGGACCTGTTCTCGTAGTAGCTGTCTGAACAGGTGCGGATCAGGAAGGCCTTCTGTAGCGCGTTGATGGTGCGGTCGACGGCTCCGGCGGAGGCAAATGGGCCGAAATACGTGCCCTTGCGCTTGCGGGCACCTCGGTGTTTGACGATTGCTGCAGCTTCATGATCGCCGGAGATCAGAATGTAGGGAAACGACTTGTCGTCCCTGAGCAGCACGTTGAAGCGGGGCCGCAGGCGCTTGATCAGGTTTGCTTCCAGAAGCAACGCTTCCGGCTCGGTTTCGGTGACGACGAATTCCATCGCCGCGGTCGCCATGATCATTCTGAGGATACGGTTCGACTGGCCCTGAAGCCGGGTATAGCTCGTCACCCGCTTCTTCAGGCTGCGGGCCTTGCCGACATAAAGCACCTCGCCCTTGTCATCGAGCATGCGGTAGACACCAGGACTGTTCGGCAGTTTCCGGACATGTTCGACGATCACCCCGGCCCCCTTGGGCGCGTGGTCCGGCCGGTCTTCCCCAGCGTCGCTGTCAATGTTTTGCGGTGGCTCGGACGTATCCTGCATGTCCGTTACTTAAGGCTGGACGTGCCCTGCTGCAAAGGCGGAGAGCCAGCCGTCCAGACCTTTCTGCACTTGAAGGCTCAATGCGTGTGGCTCAGGGAGTAAACAGCGAAGATGTAAAGGCAATACGCAGAGGTCATGACCAGACCGGAGATGCGGCCAAGGCAAATCCGGAATCCGGCCAGGGCGGTCAACAGAACCGCGCAGCCCAGCATGACCCAGACATCGAGATGAAGAACCTCCTGCGGCACTTCGATCGGTACCACAGTCGCGGTTATGCCGATGATGGCGAGGAGATTGAACACATTCGAGCCAATGACATTGCCGATGGCGACGGCACCGTGCTGCCGGATCGCGGCCATGACGGTTGTTGCCAGTTCCGGCAAGGATGTTCCAAGCGCAATGACGGTCAGCCCAATGACCGCGTCGCTGACGCCCCAGGCGGTTGCGATTTCGGTGGCGCCGGTGACGGTAAAATGGGCGCCGAGCGGCAGGCCGACCAGTCCGATCGCGATGTAGATCCCGGCAAGCACCATGGAATCGGGAATGTCGTCGACATCGTCCAACTCGTCGTCGTCTTTGCCGGCGATGGCATTGGCCGCCTCCTGCTTGAGCTGCTTGCGATGCTTGCGGGCCGACAAAAAGGACGCACCGAGAAAACCGGCAAGCAGCGTAAGGAGAACCACGCCGGCACCCAGTCCGAGCGGTGAAAAGAAACACAGACCAATGAACAGGATGGTCACGCCAACCATGAAGATCGAATTGCGTGTCGCCCCGTCCTCACCGCACGGGGTCGCCGCGATCAGCGCCGGCATGCCAAGTACGAGCAGGACGTTTGCGATGTTCGAGCCGATGACATTCCCGATGGCAATTCCGCTGGCTCCGTCAAAGGCCGCTTTCAGCGAGATCACCAGTTCCGGTGCTGAGGTGCCAAAGGCAACGATAGTCAAGCCGATGACCAGATTCGGGATGCCAAGGCGCTGTGCGACTCCCACAGATCCCCTCACAAGAACATCGCCGGCAATGATCAGTGCGACGAGGCCGCCTGCGAGGCTGATATAGTCAAACAGCATGTAATGCTTGGTCCGGCTTATTGTGGTTTGGCGCGTGTGCGGGAGAAATGGGGTTTCTGTTCCGGGGCGCCTTATACGCAATAGATTGGTTGCTGGAAAGCAAAGAACAAGAAGCGGCCCAATTCGCTCCGTTCCGGCACAAGCGATTAATCTTTCATTCACTCTGCCAATCAATTGCCCCGATTGACCACGGAATTTCCGCAATCGGACTGCTGAACCGCCACAAACGGACACCATATCTTTTTCCGGGGACGAAAGGACGCGGTCCTGCCGCGCATTGAGGGGTTGGCTGGCGATTGCCGGTCGCACGTCATTCCTTGTTGGTTTGGAGTAACTTGAATGAAACGGTATTCTCTTCAGGCATTGATGGCAGCCATCGTGATCGCCGGTGCCTCTCCGGTTCTTGCAGCGGATCTGCCCGCACAAACCGGCGTTGCTCCGGTTCCTGCAGTCACGCCTTTTCAGACCTACGACTGGTCCGGGCTATATGCCGGTGTCAATCTCGGCTGGGCTTTCGGCGAATTCGACAACCGCGGCGGAACGACCGGCTCTTTCAACACATATGACAATAGTGTGTTGGGAGGGATCTACGGCGGGTACAACCTTCAGCTGACGCCGAGCATCGTTGTGGGTGCGGAAGCGGATCTGTCGCTGACCTCTTTGGATGAATCCGACACACGAGGCGGATTACGGGTGAATTCCAGCTCGGACTGGAACGCCAATATCCGCGGCCGGATCGGATACAGCTTCGATCAATTCCTGATCTATGGAGCCGGTGGTCTTGCGCTTGCCGATCACGAGGTCACGGCGAATGGCGACACGGACGATGAACTGGCGCTGGGTTGGACGGCTGGTGTGGGTGCGGAAGCCGCGCTGACGCCGAATGTGACTGCGCGTCTTGAATACCTTTATCAGGATTTCGGCGAAAACGACTACAACCTCGGCGGCACAGGGGTGAGCAGCGAATTGACCAATTCGCAAGTCCGCTTTGGTATCGGGTACAAGTTCTGACGAGTTCTGGCGAAATCGCAGGGGACCGCAAGGCCCTCTGCGACAACCCGTTACAATCTTTTCCAAGATCCTGATTTCAGCCGTGGTATATTTCGCTTGCTGCGCGAATTGACGATCCCGAAACCGATCCCGATTGAGATGGCGCACGTATAGAGTTACGCCATGCAGCGCGGCGAAGGAATGGGTTGTATACATGCGGTTCTTGTTACGTGGACTTTTCGGCCTTGTGTTGATGGCCGCGACGTTCGCCCTGATCGGCTATGGAGCCTTCCGGTTTTATGAGGCGTCCAACGCCGAGAAGCCGCAAACCCGGCGTGATCCCGGCGAACGCAGCTATTCCGTTAATGTTGCCCGGTTCGAACCGCAATCCGTGCGCCCTGTCACCACGGCCTATGGCGAGATCGAAAGCTGGCGAACCCTCCAGATTCGTGCCAGTTCCGAAGGCCGCCTTGTCGAAGTCGCGGCCAGTTTCCGCGATGGTGCCGCGGTTTCCGCAGGCGATCTTCTTCTGAAAATCGATCCGGCCGATGCCGAGTTCAATTTGCTCGATGCCGAAGCAGCGCTCGCAGATGCCGAAGCCCAAAAGGCGGAAGCCGAGGAGGCGATTGTCGGTGCAGAACAGGAACTCGTTGCCTCCAAGCGGCAACTTGAACTGGGCAAGCAGGCACTGGACAGGCAAAGGCAGCTTCGCGAACGGGGCTATTCCACGGCTGCCCAGGAAGAAGCCGAGGAACTGTCGGTCGCAGCAGCCGAACAATCGGTCAGCAACCGCCTGCAATCGGTCATAACCGCGCGCAAACGCATCGAGCGTATGAACCTGACGGTTGAACGCGCCCGTATCGCACTGCAGGACGCAGAGCGTGTTCTGGCCGAAACCACTGTACGTGCTCCGTTTTATGGCTATCTCAGCGGTGTCGATGCAACGCTGGGCCGCCGGGTCAGCCCGTCCGAAACCCTGGCACAACTGATTGACCCGACCGCTCTGGAGGCGAAGTTTTCCGTTTCGACCAGCGAATTTGCCCGGCTTCTGAACGAGACGGGCAAACTGGTCAATGTGCCGGTAAAGGTCGTCCTCCGCCTTGGCGAACGGGAAATGAGCGTGTCGGGCCGGATCGAAAGGGCGGCTGCCATCGTTGCCGACGGGGAGGCGGGCCGGATGCTCTATGCCAGCCTCGATATCGAATACGGCACGGTGCTGCGGCCGGGCGATTTCGTCCGTGTCGAGATCGAGGAGCCCGAGCTTGACCGGATCGCGGTGGTTCCTGCCGCGGCTGCAACGGCCGACGGACGGATGCTGGTCATCGGTGAGGACAACCGCTTGCAGGAGATCAGCGTCGCGATCCAGCGCCGCATGGCGGATGAGCTGGTGGTCTCCGGCGTGCCGTTCGGGACGGCTTATGTCCGCGAGATCCTGCCGCAACTCGGTTCGGGTCTGAAGGTTCAGCCGCGCTTTGCGGACGATGCACCCTCTGATGGCGGCGGCCAACGCAATGAACGGCCGGGGCAAGGCGGCGGCGAACTGGTCGCCCTCGAACCGGCCAAGCGCGCGGCGCTGATCAAGCAGGTGGAGACGAGCGATTTGCCTGAGCGCCGCAAAGCCCGGCTGCTCGCGCTATTGAACGAACCGATGGTACCCAAACAGCTGGTTGAGCGGTTGGAACAGGGCCGGGGACGGCGCGGCTGACCCGGTGATGTGACACCGGATAGCCAAGGGAAAGGGAAAGACGCATGCGATCGCCTGGCGGACAGCAATTTGCTTCGTTCCTCGACTATATGGTGCGTCACCGGACGGCGGCGAATCTGCTTCTTGCGCTGATGCTGCTCAGCGGCCTGGCCGCCGCCACCGAAATCCGCACCCAGTTCTTTCCTGATTTTGTTCGCGAAAGCGTCGACGTCCGCGTTGTCTGGTCAGGTGCGGGACCGGATGATCTCGACCAGTCCGTCGTGGAAATCATCGGTCCGCCGCTGCTCGCCATCAACGGGGTCGATGAAGCCACCGCAACCTCCCGCGAAGGCAGCACGCATATCCGCCTCGATTTCGAGGACGGCTGGGACATGGGGCAGGCGACTGACGAGGTCAAATCCGCCGTTGACAGGGCGCGCTCCAGCCTGCCGGACGGGATTGAGGAGCCGGTTGTCACGCGCAGTGTCTACCGCGACCGGGTGACCAACGTGGTCATTCACGGGCCGGTTGCCATCGACCAGTTGTCCCGCTTTGCAGATGATCTGCAGACCGAGCTTTTCCGCGCCGGCGTAACCCGCGTGACGATTGAAGGCGTCTCCGACCCGATTATCCGGATTAATGTCGGCGAGGAGATGCTGGTCCGCCATGACATGACGCTTGGCGAAATTGCCGACGTGGTCGGTGCTGAAATCGACACCAGCCCCTCCGGTGATGTCAGCGGTGGCAGCGCGCGCCTGCGCACCGGCCAGACCCGCCGGACTGCGGAAGAACTGGGCGAAATCGTCCTTAAGGCGCCCTCACAGGGCGAAAAGCTTCAGCTGCGCTCGGTTGCCGACATCGTCACGGAGGGCGTTGAAAGCGGGCGGGCCTTCTATCACAAGGGCAATCCGGCGATCCGGTTGCGTGTTGACCGCAGCGCGGAAGGGGACACGATCACCATTCAGCGTGCGGTCGAGAAGATGGTTGCGGAGTTCAGCGAACGATTGCCGGACGGCGTCACTGCGCAGCTGACCCAAACCCGGTCGCAGAACATCATCGACCGGCTCAATCTTCTGGTTCACAACGGCCTTTTCGGCCTCGGACTGGTGCTGGCGTTCCTGTTTCTTTTCCTGTCGTCACGCACCGCGTTCTGGGTGGCCGCCGGGATACCGGTGGCCATGGCGGCGACCATCGCGCTCATGTACGCATTCGGAATCACGTTGAACATGATTTCCGTGTTCGCGCTGATTATCTGTCTCGGGATTGTCGTGGATGATGCGATTGTCGTCGGTGAGCATGCGGATTTTCTTCATCGGCGCGGCTACAGCCCGACCGAGGCGGCCAGCCTTGCCGCAAGGCGCATGCGCGCGCCGGTGTTCAGCGCATCGATCACCACGCTGATCGCTTTTGTCGGGCTGATCGCAATCGGCGGGCGATTTGGAACCCTGATCGCCGACATTCCCTTCACCGTGGCCGTGGTCTTGATCGCCAGCCTTGTGGAATCCTTCCTGATCTTGCCTGCGCATATGCGCCATGCGCTTTCCGCCGGTGACAAGCGCCGCTGGTATGACTTTCCGAACAGGGTGTTCAACCGGGGGTTTGTCTGGTTCAGGGAGACCGTGTTTCGCCGTGTCATCGGTTGGGTGATTGTCTGCCGCTATCCGGTTCTCGGCGGAGCGGTGATGGCGTTGCTCCTGTCCCTGACCCTGTTCGTGAGTGGTGAAGTTCGCTGGCGTTTCTTTAATGCGCCGGAGCGCAGTGTTGTGTCGGCCAGCATTGCCATGATGCCCGGCGCGACCCGCGACGACACCAAGGCGATGATCGCCGAAATGGAACGTGCGCTTGATGTGGTCAACTTGCGCTACGAGGCCGAACACGGAACCGGGCCGGTGAAATTCGCCCTTGCGACCGTCGGCGGAACCGCAGGCCGGGGATTGGCCGGGGCGGATACCAAGGACGTCGACCAACTGGGTGGTCTGGCAATTGAATTGATCGACCCGGACCTCAGACCGTATTCGGCCTTCCAGTTCATTCGCGAATGGCGCAGCGAGATAGAGCGGCCACCGCTGCTGGAAACGCTGTCCTTGCGCGGCGAACACTCAGGCCCGGGCGGAGATGCGATAGACGTCCGGCTTTACGGGACCTCGACCGCCAATCTGAAGGCCGCTGCAGAAAGCCTGAAACAGTCCCTGTCGGCCATGGATGGCGTCAGTGCCCTGGAAGATTCCCTTTCCTACGACAAGCCGGAACTCAATTTGCGCCTTACGCCCCGCGGCGAGGCGCTGGGCTTCACCACCGGTGAGATTGCCCGCATACTGCGCAATCGGCTTGAAGGCATCGAGGTTGCCGAGTTTCCGGTCGGGCGGCGCAGCGCGACCGTGAAGGTGCTGATGCCGGACGAGGAGACGGATGCCGCATTCCTCTACACAACCCGGGTGCGCACGAACAACGGCATCTATGTGGCCCTCAATGAGATCGTCGAGATCGGTGAGACATACGGGTTCGCGTCGGTGCGGCGCCAGGACGGCTTGCAGACCTTGCAGGTCACCGGCGATGTCTCCGAAGATGATCCGGAAGCTGCGAGCCGGGTGACCACCGCCCTGAGCGATGAGCTTCTGCCCCAGCTCGGCGCCGACTATGATGTGGAGAGCGTGATCAGCGGGCTGGCCGAACAGGAACGCGACTTTCTCTCAGATGCGTTGTTCGGTTTTGGTCTTTGCCTTGCCGGGATCTATCTGACTTTGTGCTGGATCTTTGCGTCCTGGACGCGGCCTTTCGTGATCCTGCTGATCATTCCGTTCGGAGCGATCGGCATGCTTTGGGGGCACTATCTCCACGGGATACCGCTGTCGATGTTCTCCGTCGTCGGGTTCATCGGCATGTCTGGTATCATCATCAATGACAGCATCGTTCTGGTCACGACAATCGATGAATATGCGGAGAAGAAGCCGATCATCCAGGCAATCATTGACGGCACTTGCGACCGGTTGCGGGCGGTGGTCCTGACCAGCGCAACAACAGTTTTCGGCCTGGCGCCGTTGCTGTTCGAGACCAGCCGGCAGGCGCAGTTCCTGCTGCCGACCGTGATCACCATTGCCTACGGCCTCGGTGTCGGCCTGTTCATCGTTATTCTGGTCACCCCAGCCTTGCTGGCCATGCAGCGCGATATCGGCTCATCGCTTGCCAGTGGCCGGCGGTTGCTTGGCGCGCCCGGCCGAATGCGGCGGAGGCGTCCGGTAACTTGATCCTCTATCGAAGCGGAACGGGATCGTTTTCCGGCACCGGGGCGGCGGGGAGTTTGGTGTCCGCAAATGCCGGAACCGCCGCTTCGAAAGCATCCAGCCAGGCTGCCAGCTTCGGATGATCGCCGCGCCAGCTTCCGGCATAACGGATGTCCAGATAGCCGAGCGCGCAGGCAAGGCTCAGGGCGGCGATGTCGACGTCATCGAGTGAGGCCGCAGTCTCCGGACAGTTGGCTTCTGCATGGGCCAGAGCCCGCTCGACCTTGGCGGCCTGATAATCCAGCCAGCCTTGCGACCGCTCATCCGGCTTGCGGAAGCGTTTTTCGTAGACTTGCAGGACCGCTGCTTCCATCAGACCGTTGGCAAGCGCAGCATCGCGAAGGACGCCGAAGCGGCTGGCGTCTTGGGGAATGATCTTGCCGCCGCCGGCGAGATGGTCGAGATACTCCAGAATGACGTTGCTGTCATAAAGGACATCGCCGTCTTCCAGCACCAGCGCAGGGATTTTTCCCAAGGGGTTCTGGCCGCGCAGGCTGTCAGCCGGATCGGCCGTGTCGGCATTCTCCACCTTGACCCGGTCCTTGAGCCCGAGCAGGCTCAGAGCGATCTTGATCTTGCGGCCAAACGGCGAGGGCGGCGAGGAACGGAGGACAAGCATGACGGTTTCTCCAAGACAGGATGTTTGGACAAAGCAGGGCAGGAAAGGTGCTGATCAGCGTGGGCGTGTGGTGTTGCAGTAGCCGCCGTAGACACGCCATTTGTCGAATTGCGGCACGCAGGCTTCCACATTCCAGCGGATGCCGAAAATACCGGCCAACTCCTCGACCATATAGAAGACCGGGCGATCCGATCCATCTGACAAGGTGGCCGTTGCCCGGCAATAGCGGCGGGCGACCGGGCTGACGCCGTCTGCCTGATAGCGGACTTCGCGGACGGATTCGATGGAAACCAGTTTCACGCCGCCGGAATAAGACTTGCGCGCGCCATTGAAACGCCGCTTGACGGCGCCGTGCACGCTTCCGGCGGTGCAGTCCGGCAGGCGCGGATCGGTTTTCGGCGAAAAGTATAGACGGTTTTCACCAGCCTGTGCGCTTGTCGCGGAAACGACGGCGGCGGACAACACGGCGCATGCAATCAAACATGCCTTCAGCAACTGATACACGGGCGGACCTCCGGCAGGACATTTCGGATTGCACGATGGGGGAGGTTCGACCCAAGGTCAAGCGTGTGACTGCCGATTCAGATACCGGTCATTCGGCAATGATCTGTTCGGCCGACCAGCCTGCGCCGGTTCCCTTGCGCAGAACATCGCAGAGCCATGGCAGCAGCACCTGCATTTCACCGGCCAGCGTGAAGGGAGGGTTGATCAGCGTCATCCCCGAACCCAGCATTCTGGTGTCTGGACCGCTCTGCCCCGCGCGCAATTCGACGGCGAACACGTCCGTAATTCCGCCGTCCTTGAACGCGCCATGCATCCGCGCAATCTCCTTGCGCATCTTTAACGGATACCAGAGCGCATAAATCCCGCCCGGCCATTTCTTCCAGGCCTTGAGGACGGCACGTGTCATGCGGTCGAATTCGTCGGTCTCCTCAAAGGCCGGATCAATCAGCACGAGGCCACGCTTTTCCTTTGGCGGCAGAAAGCTGCCAAGAGCCAGCCAGCCATCCAGATGGATCGCCTTGACCCGGAAGTCACCCGCAAAGCGGTCCGCCAAGGCCTCGTAATCTTCCGGATGCAACTCCGTTAGCGTCAGCCGGTCCTGATCCCGCACGAGAGCGTGAGCAAGGGCGGGGGATCCGGGATAGTGGCGCAAGCTGCCGTCCGGATTGTTGGCGTTCAGAACGTCAATCCAGGGCGCCAGCAGACTGGCGGCCGGCTCCGGCATGTCTGCAGCCAGAACCTTGCCGATGCCCTCCTGCCACTCGCCGGTCTTCTGTGTTTCCTCGGCGGTGAGGTCATAGGCGCCGATGCCTGCATGCGTATCGAGGACGCGGAAAGCCTTGTCCTTGCGCTTCAGGTATTCGATCAGCCGGGTCAGGACGGCGTGTTTCAGAACGTCGCCAAGGTTTCCGGCGTGGTAGGTGTGCCGGTAATTCATTTTGGCGGTTCCGGGGTCCGCTTCATGTAGACGACCGCAGTGCTGCCATGGTCGGCCCGGCCGATCTCTTCAAAGCCGAGCCGTTTGTGAAAGCGGAGTGAGCCGGGGTTGGGCGGACGCTCGTTCACTTCGCAGACAAATGGGCGGCCGTCGCCAGCCAGCCGGCTGAAAAGCGTTTGGTACAGTGCCTCTCCCGCCCGTTGGCCACGCAGGGCCTCATCCACCGCTATCCGGTCCGTGTAGGCGAAGCTGTCGTAACGCGCGCTCAGCCAGGCGTAATTCTTGCTGCCATACTCAAGCTTTTCGCTCAGGCAGAGCAGAAATCCGCCGGGTTTGCGGTCCAATTCCGCCACAAGGCACATATGGGCCTTGTCCAATAATGTCTGAAGATCTTCCACGGCGAGGTGATTGACCGCCGGAACGGCCGCATTGTTGATGCGCAGCAGGTCTTCCAGGTCATCGTGCCGCGCCTTGCGAACGGCTACAGTTTCCGGTGTTGGCATGGGGTGTTTCGGTTGGCCCTAGGGCCTGTGGGGATTTAGGATTTGGATCGCGGTATCGATGAAAATCGTTCGGGTCGAGAAGCAATGTCGCTGGAAAGGCCATTCCTTTTCAAGACATTGCGCCGTGGAGCCGGGCGATTTTCATCATATCCCTTGCGGGACGCGGCGCTTTTGGCCACGGATGGCGTCAGAGAGCCCTTATGGAGGTTACTCCATGGCAGTCTCTCTTCCTTATCCGCGGCCAAAAGCGTCTCGCGCCGCGACCGAAACCTAATTCCCCACAGGCCCTAAAGCAATGGCCAGGCGAAAACCGCCTGGCCAGCAAATGTTGCAAAATTCGTGTCGCGCTTATTCGCTATCCGGCTGCGGCGCGTCGCCAAGGTCAAGCGGAGCCTCATCGGCCGGTGCACCGTCTTCTTCAATGACTTGAAGATTGACTGCCTTGGGGCCTTTGCCGCGCCGGTCCGGTTCGGTCTCAAAGGAGATCCGCTGACCGCTGTCGAGCGTCGTCATACCGGAACGTTCAACCGCAGAGATGTGGACGAATACGTCGGCGTCACCTTCATCCGGGGTGATGAAACCAAAGCCCTTGTCGGACTTGAAGAACTTCACCGTTCCCGGCTGACGTGGACCGCGTTCGGCCGACTCGAAATCCTGACGAGGGCGCCTTTGGCCGTAACCGCCGCCACCGCCGTCGCGATCGCCGCCGCCACGGTATCCGCCGCCGCCGTCGCGGTCACCGCCACCACGGTATCCACCGCCGCCGCCACCGCCACCGTAGCGGTCACCACCGCCACCGCCGCCGTAACGGTCGCCGCCGCCACCGCCGCCATAACGGTCGCCGCCGCCACCGCCGCCATAACGGTCGCCGCCGCCACCGCGATATCCGCCGCGGTCACCACCGCCACCGCCGCCATAACGGTCGCCGCCGCCACCGCGATATCCGCCGCGGTCGCCACCGCCACCGCCGCCGTAACGGTCGCCGCCACCGCCACCGCCGTAGCGATCACCGCCACCGCCAGCGTAGCCGCCGCGGTCTCCGCCGCCATAATTATTGTCACGGTCCTGCCGATGCCCGTAGTCACCACCGCCAAAGTCTTGTCCGAAATCACTTCCGCCGAAATCGCTGCTGAAGTCTTGCGGACCGCCAAACTCGCGTTTGCCGCCGCGCCGTCCCCGCGAACGCCGGTCCGAATTCCCATCATGCATTGCAGAATCACCTTAATTTCGTGCCGCCCGAGGCACAAATCCTTCAACCAAACCCGCCGTCACCTGCGGGGCTTTTCAAGCATGCACAGTGTGCATCTTCACCTTCCGAGGAAAGGGTTGAAACTTTCACGCCGCATCCCAATCCAGTTGCTGCAACCTCATCATAGGGTCGAAACAGGCAAAATCGCAAGAAAATCCTTTGTAAAACGGCTAATCGGAGCGCTTTTCTGGCGGCCAGGTGCTTGACCAATTGGACAAGTCGGGTTCCGCTGCGTCGCAGGTGTTACGCGCTGCCCCCTCCAGCAGGACAAACCCGGACCCGTTCCACTCCCAACGATTCCACAAGCCGCATTCGCCTAAAACCGAAGCTTTGAAGTAGCTTGTCAGTTGGAGATCCGCTGCGATCCAACGGGCGTTGTAGACCAGATCCAGCGCCACCGGGCCTCTTTCGCTCATCCGGGCAACATGCACCTGTCTTGCGGCACCACCCCCGGTCGCAAGAATGGTCACATAGGCGGCATTATCCGCACTGGGAGCTCCGCATGGCAGTAGGTACAGGAACGCATCATCGGGAAGCGGTGCGCGGACCGCGTTCAGTCCGCCGAAAATCGCCGGGTCGATATCCGCGCACAAGCGATTGGCTGACCAGATCGCAGCGACTTCAGCGGGAAGCTGATCGGGGCTGACAACCGGCAGGGCATGCGGGGCATCAGCGGCCGGCTGTTCACCCGGTTTGATGATGGCAGCGATTGTGCCGTTGCGGTTTTGCCGCCGGTCAAGCCAGGACAATGCCGGCCTAATGCCTTTCAGGGACACGTCCACGGTTACCGCATCCGGTGTTGCCGGCAGGCTGATCTGAAGGGATTTCCCCGAGGTCACGGCTTCAAGCAGGGCCTTGGTCGCCGGGCCGGCAGGATACCAGTATCCCTCGCCGCCAAGCGGCAGAAAACCGGACGGGACGGCGACGGACGATTGGATCTCGCGAAGTTGCGCAATCGGCAGGGCGTCGATCTGCGTGCCGTCGATACGCAGCACCAGGCTGCCCTCGTCCGCAAGTTCGTTGTTGGTTGTGATCCTGACCAGCGGTGGCGCGTCGGCCTGCCAGTCCCGGATGATCCGGATGTCGACCCAAACGGTCTGGTTGCGGGTAAATGACGAAGCGAAACAGATGCCGGTGTTGCCGCAATCGACGGTCCAGGTTCCGAACACCGGCGGTGTCCGTCCCGTTTGCGCATAGGCCGCACCCGCAACAAGTATTTGCATAATCGCGCCGATTAGAAGAATGGCGGGTTTCAGCGTCATTTATGGATCCGTAATTTGCCGGATTGCCGCTTTGGTCAATCGGTCGCTTCTCATGTGTCAATTCTTCTTGTACGAGATGCGGAGGGCAACGTGAAGCCGCCTTTACGGCGATCTTTGAAGGTCAGGCATGGCCATCCCGGTTTTTCTTCGGCTGCCTGCCTCGTGCGGGCCAAATTGGAGACAGCGAATGGCCAATCAATCGACCGGAGCCGCAGACAAGGCAGGCAACGATTCGGAACTGCCGCCTATACAGGTGCTGATCATTCCGGTGACCGGTTTTCAGCAGAATTGTTCTCTTATCTGGAGCCCGGCCACAAGGAAGGGCGCGGTGATCGATCCCGGCGGCGATGTTGAGCGCATTCAGGCTGCCATTGCCGAGCATGGGGTTACGGTCGAAAAGGTCGTTCTGACCCATGGTCATATTGATCATGTCGGCGGTGCGGCCGAGTTGTCGGAGGCCTTGTCCGTGCCGGTTGAGGGACCGCACCTGGCGGACAAGGAATTGATCGCCAACGTCGAAAAGCAGGCGGAAATGTTCGGTGTCGCCAATGTCCGTTCCGTCACGCCGGATCTCTGGCTCGAAGAAGGGGACACGGTGTCCTTCGCCGGGCGGGACTTTCAGGTGTTGCATTGTCCCGGGCACTCGCCAGGACATCTCGTCTTCTTCGAGGCCGAATTGCGCTTTGCGGTGTCCGGAGATGTTTTGTTCGCCGGCTCTATCGGGCGAACAGACCTGCCGGGTGGAGATCATCAAACCCTGATCCGGTCGATCACGGAAAAGCTGCTGCCTCTGGGGGACGATGTGACGTTTCTGCCCGGGCACGGACAGGCATCTACACTGGGGCAGGAACGGCAGACCAATCCGTATCTGACGTGAGGTTTTTGCGTTACTTTGCGGCGCGCCCGACGCCCTAAAGCAGCGTCTTGAGCTCGTCCAGCTTGTCGTTGACCAGCCAGCCATAGTAGTTTTCGCGTGGCCAACTGTTTCCGCTGCGGCGGAACGCTGCAGCGCGGCTCCATGGATCGCCGACATTGTAGAGTGTTGCCGTCAGTCCCGGATTTTTGGAAATGTCGACCTTGGCTACTGATTTGTAAGCTTCAATGGCGTCCTGGATAACGGCCGCCATGTAGTGCAGCGAGATCGACGGATCCATGGTTGCCTTGTAGACGGTGTCTTCCCGTTTTGCGTTCAGCTTTCCATGGCGGCTTTGGCGGGCGACCCGGTCGGTCATTTTAAGGACGGTAAGCGGGCTTAACTGTCCGAGGCCAAAGCTCTGCCCGGCATAGAGCGGCTGAAAGAACGCCTCGTTGAAGTTCTTCTTCGGATAGCGTTTGCCGTCGACCTTCTTTCCGCGAAAGGTACGGTTCCAGATGCTCTCGTAACAGGACCAGCGCCGGTCGCTATCAGCCTGGACCTTGTCGGTACGGCACTTCTCGAACTGGTCGCGTTCGACGAAATCCTCCACATGCTCGCCGCCATATTCGAAACTGATGTTTATGCCGGCATAAGCAAGCGCCTTGACATAGTAGGATTGGGCGCTGTCGAGGGTATTGTAGTTGTAAGTATGCTCACCAACGATCGCGCCGATAATGTGGATCGGATCGATCTCGTAGCGTTTCGCAACGCGTTTGATTGACGAAACCAACCGGCGGTCGCGCTTCAAAAGTGCGTGTACGCGGTCGAATTTTTTGTCGAAGGTTGATTGGAAGGCCTTGGTTCTGCGCGAAGATGCGAATGGAATGCGCGGCTGGCTCCGGTACCGGTTGCCCTCGGGAACAACGCGCAGGCGCTGCGCATGAGCTTCAAGCCCGGTGCCATGCGGCAAAATGATCGGCGTACCGGCAAGCAATGCCGCAGAGATACAAACAGCCATCGCCGACCTGGCGGCATTTCTTAACAAGGTCCAATACATATTGCTGAGAATTCCAAATACTTTCCGCCCACACGTGTTTTGTTCCGGAACACGGTTTAACAAGATCAAGATGCGATTGCACGGCTAATTCCGTAGCAGAAAAACATTCCGCCGACTGAAGCGCAACATAATCTGGCGCGTTCCCTCAGGACATCAACAAAGGAGTGATAATAGTCACATTTTTGCGTTTTGAGCGTTTCCAGTTCCCAGTGCCGGAGGGCGAAGTTTGGTGGCCTACACGCCATAGCCACCTGAGGTTGGTGTCAGGATTGCGCGTGCGCCTTCGCCGGACCCATCCTCAGCCGCACGGCGGCAGGCACACCCATGGAATCATAAAACGCCGTGTGCCGGTTGAACCCGCAAAGCTCGCGTTGAATGGTGACGTGCCAGAGCGCCTCTCCGGCAACCGCCAGCCGCTGGTCCAGGATCTGCTGCGATACCGGGCTGTCTTCTGTGCCTGCGGACGACAAATCCGCAAGAGCCGCTGTCAGTTTCCTGGTAAGCCGTGCCAGCGTTCCCGCTTTTTCAGCGAGAATTTCCTGTTCGAGTGCCGCCGCCAGGGGGTCTTTCCAGGCCGATGGATTGTACAGGGTCGGTGGCTTGACAGACATCGGGCAATTGGGCTCCACGAGACTTGATAGCGAAGATCATACCAACCGGCAAAAACAAGGACCTGACGAATGGCGTAAGAGTCTGTTCCGGGCCGAAGATCAGAAAAAATCAGTCAGGCAGGTCATAATTCCTATCGAAAACGTTTGCTGACTATCGCAAGTTTTGCAAGAACTTGGAGCTTCTTTTCGCTGTTCAGAGCGGCCCTTTGGGAGCAAAGCTCGTCAAAATAGCCAATTGAGTCCGCCTGCGAGGTTTTGTCATCATAGGGTTCAAGTTGTCGTGTATTGGGTTTTGGGCATAATCTTGACAGTTACAGGACACCTGCACCGGCAGTGCCCAAAGGCGTCTTGAGCAGACCAGGCCGGGGGGTGCATGATCGAACCCGGTCAGGTAAACGGCATCGGATGATGTCTTTTGTTGGATGTGCATGGCGTGTTGACATCGGTACACGGCAAGGGCAGGAACCGGCTTCGGGGCCTCTAATCGGATTTCTGAACAATGGCGGATACAAACCTTCGGCCGCGTACGAAGACGCGCACCAAGCCAAAAAGGCCAGTGCTCTACAAGGTTGTGCTGCTCAACGACGATTATACACCGCGTGAATTCGTGGTGCTCATTCTGCGCAACGAGTTCCGCCTGGATTCGTCGCAGGCAGAAGTGGTGATGCTGACGGCCCATCAGAAAGGGGCTTGCGTCGTATCGGTCTACCCGAAGGACGTGGCCGAAACCAAGGCGACCAATGCGGCTGACGCTGCAGGCCGTCTGGGATACCCGTTGAAATTCGAGGTCGAGCCGGAATAGCGCGGCGGCTTGGATTTGTATTGTCTCAAGCCGGATGTTCCAGTGCTGTCATTCAGGTGCCGGACGTTTTCCAAATCGTAACCGGATAACTCTACGTAAGGCGCCATGAGATGTTTTCTTGCCTTGCTGTTCTTTTGCCTGCCGGTTTCCGCCGGGGCGTTCGAGGCCGTTGAGGGGTCTTTCACCCATGACGGCCGCACCCGGACCCATTATTTCCACGCCCCTGAAAGCGCCGGGCCGGAGACGCCTCTGGTGATCGCGTTGCACGGCATGGGCGGAAACGCCCGCAATCTCCGTCATGGCATTGGCTTGACCGAGTTGCTGGATGAAGCCGGATTTGCTGTTGTCTATCCCCAGGGCGTCCGGCTTCCGCAAGGGTCCCGCCACTGGAATGCCGGGTTCGGCCTGATGGAGGTCGACGATATCGGCTATCTGACGGCCCTTGCCGAAAACCTTATTGAATCCAATGGCCTCTCCCGGGAGAAGGTCATGGTATTCGGAATTTCCATGGGCGGGTACATGGCCTACCACATGGCCTGCAGGTCGGCACTTCCCATTGGCGGCATCGTGGTCGTGGCGGGCAGCATGCACCCGGAAGACCGGGGCAGTTGCGGCGGTGGGCCCAGAGCTTCCTTGCTGCACATCCATGGGCGCCTTGACCCGCTGATCCCGTTTGAAGGCGGGCATCATTGGACCGCACCGGGCCGGAAAACCGCCAGCGTGAGCGATATCGTGGACAATTGGGCGGCGGCCTTGAAGGCCGCGCCTGCGCAAGGTGTGGTTGAAAACAGCCGGGTCATGGAAACCCGCTACCTGAACCGCGGCGCCGGCAAGGAAGTGCAGTTGCTGGTTCTTCCCGCGTTCGGCCACGACTGGCCGTCAAACAAGACGGCCGGGTATCACGCTGTTGAGGACGTGGTGGCGTTTCTGGCCCGGCAACTCTAATCAACTGGGGTTGGTATTCGCAGTTGCCAGGGCTGGGCATCCTCCCTCAGTCGTCGTGCAGCTTGACGACCTTCTCGCCGCCGGCATCCGTTCCGGCTTCCGCGCCACCTGCTTTTGACGGCTCGGTCAGGCCGAGCTCTTCGGCAGGGCCGATGCTCTCCGTGAGGCCAAGCTCTTCGGCCGGGCCACGGCCTTCCATGGCCATCTGGTAGTTGGTGATCACAGACTTCAACTCGACGATCTGGTCGTTCTGCGTATCGACCTGAATCTTGTAGCGTTGCAGGCGCTTGTTTTCGTCCACCAGATCTTCCAGGTTTTCGGCGAATTTCTGGTTCTGATTGCGCTGGTGGTTGAGGTCGGTCAGGGCCGAATTGTAGCGCAGGTTCACCTCGCGCAGCTTGGCGCTGGTCGCCATCAGCTCGTTGCGGTCTTTCTCGTGGTTCTTCTGCGCGCTGTCGAGCAGTTGCTCGATTTCCTGCATGCGCTTGTTCAGATCGCGGTTGCGTTCCTTGATCTGCTGATTCTCGCGTGCCATTTCCTGCAGTGACTGGGCGCCGATGCGCCGCTGCGACGACAGGTTCTCGATTTCCGAGTTCAGCGTGTAGACCTCGTTGTCATGCTTGCGCTGTTCTTCTTCGAGGCGCGACTTGGCATAGACGAGTTCCTGGTTGGCAACATCGAGATGCGATTTCAGGTCGATATTCTCGTTACGGAACTCGACGACTTCCCGTTTTGCCGCTTCCAGATCGCTGCCGACCGCGTTGTTCTTGCGGATTTCCTCTTCCAGAAGCTGGGCGCTTTCCGACAGGTTCTGCTGCAATTCCTTTTCGCGCAGGCGGATCGCCTCCAGATCGGCTTCCAGCGATTCCGCATGGGTCTCAATCGTGGTGAACTTCGCCTTCAGATCGTTGAACTGTCCGCTGGTCTCGCTGATGGTCGTGTTTGCCTCGACCAGCTTGGCGCTCTGCAGGCGGTACTCGTCATTGACCTTCTTGTTGTTGTCGCGGATCGTGACAATGTCGTTGCGGGCGGTTTCCAGTGCCGTCCGGCTTTCCGTTGCGCGCTTGCGCAGGGAGTGGACCTCTGCCTGGGCATCCTCAAGCTGGGTGGTCAGCGCCTTGACCCGGTGCTGGGCGTCGATCAGGTCGGTGGAGATCTTGGCGTTTTCCGACTTCAGCCGGACTTCCGTTTCGACGCTGGTGCGCGAGGCTTCGACATATTCGCTCAGCATCCGGATGCTGGTCTGGCTCTCCGCCGCGAATGCGCTCATCTGATCGAAGGTTTGCGACAGCCCGCCGATGCGGTTTTTCAGGCCGTCGAGCTGATGCATTTTCTCCTGCATCTTCAGCGCGAAAGGCGAAAGATGCTCAATATTGGAGTCAGAAGCTTGCGGCAAGTCGTCCACCCGCTGCGGGTCGGTGTATCCGTGATCTGTCATCTGCTCCGGCTCCGTCTCCGGTCGGCCCGGATTCTTCGTGAAAATGCCCATTGAATTGCTCCGCAGTCGGCGCCTGCCCCGATGGCGGCGCGCGTCCGATATGTCGTTAATCTCTTTTTAACCGATCCTCACGACCGGTTTCAACGACTCAGCACGCGGTTTCAGCATACATCGGCATCCGGCAAGCCCGACAGCCGGTTTTCCACGGAATAGCGGGGATTTGATGCTAGGGTTAATGACCAAGGGGAATATGCGGGCCGGCTTAGCCAGGCAGAGGATGCGGCGCCCGGCCATCTCCGCTGTCCGGGCAAGCAGAAATGTTCCTCCAGCACCAATGCCGCCGCATGGTTTCCCATCGGCGTTCTGGGTGTTCGATCTGCCCCGAAGGGCAGGATGGCGGGCGCTCCGGCCTTGCCGGGAACGCGAAGGAAAGGTGGGAAGTGGCAAGGTTTCACGCCCGCCCGGTATCCGTTTCCCGATGGCAAAGGGAGTTGCGTCTTTCTCGTTTCTGCTTGGCTGAGCGTGGGGTGCGGCGCTCAACTTCGCCGGATATGAGACGCATCCCTTGAGAACCTGCACGCCGGACCCCGCGCAGCTTCCAAGGGTCTCCAGTTGCCCGGCAATGGCGGACGGCCCGTTACGCCTTCTGCCATGCCTCACGACACCGGTCCCCACCACCACGAACGGACGGTCCGGCCCCGGCCCCGCATAGGTGGAAACGGAACTGAGTGTAAGCGAGCGGGCGAAGGGCGTGGATAAGTTTGTTGTTTGTCAGGAGGGGCTGTTCCTTTCCCCGGCCGTCATGCCGGACCGCGTGGCGCGGATGCGCCATCGCGAGATCCGGTATCCAGCCATCAGTGCGCCGCAGGCGCTGCATGTTCCCTTGGCGCCTTGAGATTAGAAACGGTGCTCGCTGCGCGAGCGCTGACGTGCTGGTCCCCAGATCAGCGCGCAGCCTTGCTGCACTTGTCTGGGGTGACAGCTGCAGATGAGCGCGGCTCCAGAGCCTGGACGCGGAAAGCCTTGCCTGTTTCTTCTCCCATTGGGAGAAGGTGGTCCGGAGGACCGGATGAGGGGCGGCGGTCTCATAGTTGGCAATACCGGCAGTTTTGTCCCCTCACCCCAACCCTCTCCCAACGGGAGAGGGGGCGTTTTTGGATAGGCCCTGGCATATCCTCTCGGCCGTCATCCCGCACTTGATGCGGGATCCATACCGCTGCGGGTGCCACAAGCAACGCGGTTCCGTTTGATGGGAAATGGAATGGCTGCCATGATCAAGTCATGGCATGACGGAGCGCGGGGAGGGCGCTGGCGCGACAAACGCTCCTGGTGTCTCCCCGGTTTGGCTGGGCCAAGGCCGGGGTCCAGTAATCTCTGCCGCTTGGGGAAAGAACCATGACCGGTGGCTCCCCGGTCCCGGACCTCCGCTACGCTTCGTCCGGGAAGGCTGGAAGCACAGCATCGCGTATCTTCTCCGCCGACATCCCGCACTTGGATCGCGGGATCCATTCCGTGACGGTGCCATACGCAAAGGGGTAGTGGGAGGCAAGTTAACGGAATAGAAGCCAAGATCCAGTCATGGCTAATGGAAGCTGGAAACCCTACTGCCCCGGCCGCCCGCTTTTCTTCGGCCGTCCACGCCGCCGTTTTTCGTCTGCCGGGTCTTCATACGACCCTGCGCCGATTTTGCCGCGCGGGGTGCGGTGCGGGGCATCTTCGGCCTGGACAATTGGCGCCGGTTTTTCCGGCAACTGTCCCGTTGTCATCGGTACTTCCGTGCGGCCAACAGTCATCTCGTCCAAAGTATTCTTGCGCACCTTGGCGCTGGGCGGGATTGCAGCTCCTGAATTGCTCGCACGGGGTTTCGGTCCTGTATGTCCCGGCATATGCGCTGCCGCCCGCGCTTTTGCCGCCCGGTCCTTCGCCGTTTCGCGCTTCTTGCCGGATGCGCCTTCCTTGGTGCCGCCGGCGCCGAATTTGCGGTCGCCCCTGAAACCGCCGGTTTTGGCATCGACGTCGGATTGCCGGGCCATGGCGTCATCAGCAACGGCCAGTTCGGTTTCCTGCAGGCGCTTGATTTCATCGCGCAGGCGGGCCGCAAGCTCGAAATCGAGATCGGCGGCCGCATCGCGCATCTGCTTCTCCAGATCGCCGATATGGGCCTTCAGGTTGTGGCCGACCAGCGCGCCTTCCTCGGCAAAGCCGGCGTCTACCGTGACGTGGTCCTGCTCGTAGACGCTGTCCAGAATGTCGCCAATGGAACGCTTGACTGATTCCGGCGTGATGCCGTGTTCGGCATTATAGGCTAGCTGCTTGTCGCGGCGGCGGTTGGTTTCCTTGATCGCCCGGTCCATGGAGCCGGTCATGTTGTCGGCATACAGGATCACCTTGCCGTCGACATTGCGGGCCGCGCGGCCGATGGTCTGGATCAACGAGGTCTCGGACCTGAGAAAGCCTTCCTTGTCCGCATCCAGGATGGCCACCAGCGCGCATTCGGGAATGTCCAACCCCTCGCGCAACAGGTTGATGCCGACCAGCACATCGAACGCCCCAAGGCGCAGGTCGCGGATGATCTCGATGCGCTCCAGCGTGTCGATGTCCGAATGCATGTAGCGCACGCGCACGCCGTTTTCATGCAGGTACTCGGTCAGGTCCTCGGCCATGCGCTTGGTTAGCGTGGTGACCAAAGTGCGGTAGCCCTTGGCGGCGATTTCGCGCACCTCGCCAAGCAGATCATCCACCTGGGAGGAGGCCGGGCGGATGTCGATATCCGGATCGACCAGGCCTGTCGGGCGGATCACCTGTTCGGCAAACACGCCGCCGGACTGGTCCATTTCCCAGGAACCGGGGGTCGCCGATACGGCGATCGATTGCGGCCGCATGGCGTTCCATTCCTCAAAGCGCAAGGGCCGGTTGTCCATGCAGGAGGGCAGGCGGAAGCCGTATTCGGCCAGCGTTGCCTTGCGGCGGAAATCGCCCCGGTACATGGCGCCAATCTGCGGAATGGTGACATGGCTTTCATCAGTGAACACCAGCGCATTGTCAGGAAGGTACTCGAACAGGGTGGGCGGCGGTTCGCCCGGTTTGCGGCCGGTCAGATAGCGCGAATAGTTCTCGATGCCGGCGCAGGAGCCGGTCGCCTCCAGCATTTCCAGATCGAACCGGGTGCGCTGTTCCAGCCGCTGTGCCTCCAGCAGGCGGCCATGGGCGTTCAGCTCTTCCAAACGCCCCTTCAGCTCGGTCTTGATCGACTTGACCGCCTGGGTCAGCGTCGGCTTGGGCGTCACATAGTGGGAGTTGGCGTAGATCTTGACCGACTTCAGCTCGCCGGATTTCTGGCCCGTCAGAGGGTCAAACTCGGTAATCGCCTCGATCTCGTCGCCGAACAGGGAAATCCGCCAGGCGCGGTCCTCATAGTGGGCGGGGAACAGTTCGATCGTGTCGCCGCGCACCCGGAAGGCTCCGCGCTGGAAGGCGGCATCGTTGCGCTTGTATTGCAGGGCGACCAGATCGGCGATCAACTGGCGCTGTTCGATGCGCTCGCCAACCTCAATGGCGAAGGTCATCGCCGTATAGGTTTCCACCGAGCCGATACCGTAGATGCACGACACGGAGGCGACGATGATCACATCGTCCCGCTCCAGCAGCGCGCGGGTGGCCGAGTGGCGCATGCGGTCGATCTGCTCGTTGATCGAGGATTCCTTCTCGATATAGGTGTCCGTGCGCGGCACATAAGCTTCCGGCTGGTAGTAGTCGTAGTAGGAGACGAAATACTCGACCGCATTGTCCGGGAAGAAGGCCTTGAACTCGCCATAGAGCTGGGCGGCAAGGGTCTTGTTGGGGGCGAGGATCAGCGCCGGGCGCTGGGTGCGGGAAATCACCTGGGCCATGGTGTAGGTCTTGCCCGAGCCGGTGACGCCGAGCAGCACCTGGGTCTGGTCGCCGGTGGTGACGCCCTCCACCAGTTCGGCAATGGCGGTTGGCTGGTCGCCGCGCGGCTCATACTCGGACTTGAGCATGATCTCGACGCCACCTTCGGATTTCGGCGGGCGTTCGGGCCGGTGCGGGATCCACTCCATGCCGTTCTTGTGCAGCGGATTGCCGCTTTCGATCAGCGCCGACAGGGCCTCCACGGTCGCGGTTGCACCCTGATTGCCGCCCAATTCGCCATAGCGGCCATCGGCGGCGGATTTCTTCTTGTTGTCCTTCTTGTGTTTTTTCAGCTTTTCTTCGAGCTGCTCCGCCTCTTCCAGCGACATGTCCAGCCCGGCGACCGGGTTCAACCCACCGGCGGCCCGCTCACGGGCATTGTCCGCCTTGCCGATCGACGTGCCGCGCGCGGATTTGGCGGGCTTTTCGGTTTTTGGCCCGGATTTCTTCGCCGCTGCCTTCCTGGGAGCGGGCTTCGCCGCCTCTTCGGCAATCTCCGCCGCCCAGTCGCTGATGGAGCCGGAAAGCGGGGTGCCGGACAACGGCTTCTGCGGCGCTTCGCCGAAGCCTTCGGGCGTTTTGGGACCTTCTGCGGGTGACTTGGAGGGGCGCTTGCTCATGCCCGCAATATGGGCCGTACACGCACCGGAGGAAAGGGGGGGGCAGTCGGTTCGGCGTAAGAACGCAACAGGTTCCTGACAAGACGGTGTCAGTTGGGGAAAAGAAATTTGTTCTACTTATGTTCTTTTAATGGTAAGGTAGGTTGATCGGAGGCGACCCTCGTGAGGTATTATGAAAAATCAGCTTTCCTCTTTGGAGTTGTGTGCGGGCGGCGGCGGTCAGGCACTCGGATTGGAGATGGCTGGCTATGACCATGCCGCGTTATTCGAGAATGATAAGCACGCTTGCAACACATTGAAGATGAATCGCCCGGATTGGGAAGTGCACGAGCATGATTTGTTTTTAGACTTTGATTTTAACCGCTATCACGGAATTGATTTGTTAGCCGGAGGGTTGCCGTGCCCTCCGTTTTCGGTCGCTGGAAAGCAACTTGGTGAGAAAGACGAACGGAACCTTTTTTCGCGCGGTGTAGAAATTGCTGAAGCGGTGAACCCGAAAGCAATTATGTTTGAAAATGTCCGTGGAATGTTGGATTCCGCATTTGACGATTACCGAACCTTTATAAAGGAAAAGCTCGGACGCAAAGGTTACTGGGTCGATTGGAAATTGTTGCAGGCCTCAGACTATGGTGTGCCACAGCTCCGGCCTAGAGTTGTCATGGTTGCACTCAAGCATGCGTTCTCAGACTGTTTTAGATGGCCTGGCGAGCAAGACAAGACGCCAGCCAAAACCGTCGGAGAAGAATTATACGATCTGATGGCGTCGAACGGCTGGGGCGGCGCGGCGAGGTGGCGGGAACAGGCCTCGAAAATTGCTCCAACTATCGTAGGCGGTTCAAAGAAGCACGGCGGACCTGATTTGGGGCCTACCCGTGCGCGCCAAGCGTGGGCCGAGCTTGGCGTTGAAGGCCGGACCATTGCCGAAGAGGCACCCATGCCGGATCACGGGGGAATGCCCCGACTAACGGTGAGAATGGTTGCGCGTTTGCAAGGGTTCCCGGATGATTGGGAGTTTTCCGGAAAGAAAACAAATGCCTACCGCCAAGTGGGCAATGCTTTTCCGCCTCCGGTCGCTGCCGCGGTGGGGCGGAGGATTGCTGAGGCGATTGGTCAGCCGGAAATAGTTCGCGAAGCGGCCGAATGATGGGCGGGCAGCCTGTTTCGGATCAGGCTGTGCTGGACCGATTGGCTTTGGAACTCTTCCGGCTGGTCGGCGGCAAAGAAGTTTTCGTAACGCGGTTTCCGGAAATCATCTCCGATGCTGTAGATTATGTGGTTGATCCTCTCCGCACAGCACGGACCAAAGTCTCTGAACTGGACAATGTCGAAAAGACGTTCATTGGGCTGAAAGTGGAGCACTTTCTCCGGGATTTTATTGGTGTGCCGAAAGGACTTCGCGATCTGCAGCTTGCGGATATGGATGTTGATGTCAAAAACACAGTCCGTAAGAACTGGATGATTCCGCCAGAGACATTCCGGAATTCAGAACCTTGTATCCTCGTAATGGTTGCCACGGAGGAGCGCGAATGTTCCTTGGGAATTATTATTGCGCGAGAGGAATACCTCAACAAACCAAACCGCGATGGCAAGCGGAGTGTTAAAAGCAGTTCATTTGAGAATATCTACTGGATTTTCCGGAACCACCCGCTGCCAGAGAGCAGGTTTGAAGGCTTCGATATGCGGCGCTTCCGGGAACTGAGAGGAATGCACGGTGGAAGTAAAAGAGTAGCCCAGTTCTTCAGGGAGAATCCTGGAAAGGTGGTTCATAGATCGGTTTTGCAA
Organism: Roseibium sp.; assembly: GCA_965230445.1. Classification (GTDB taxonomy): domain Bacteria; phylum Pseudomonadota; class Alphaproteobacteria; order Rhizobiales; family Stappiaceae; genus Roseibium. Next base: position 540,855 of record OZ246005.1, read on the forward strand.
GGCCTTTTGTACGATCAGAAGGACTATATGAAAAGGGTTCGCGGCAATGGCGGCGCACGCGATCTCCTCTTGGAGGAACAGTCGGTAATCCTATCTGGGTACTATCATTCGGCTCTTATTGCGGAGTTTGAGTTACCTACGTGTGGCCGTGATGAATTCGTCTTTCATGCCTGCTCCGGTGATCAATGGCGGCGGATCTTGGACAGCGACTATTGAGCGGTTGCCGTGGCAGATAGTCTAACCCCAGCACGCCGCTCCAAGAACATGGCGGCGATCCGGTCGAAAAACATGAAACCGGAAATGATCGTACGCAAGCTTGTGCACAGCATGGGCTACCGGTACCGCGTCCATCGCAAGGATCTCCCGGGTAAGCCAGATCTGGTGTTCGGACCGCGCAGGAAAGTTATCTTCGTACATGGCTGTTTCTGGCACCAGCATCCTAACCCGGAATGCCTTGACGGCCGGATGCCGAAGACGCGCCTTGAGTATTGGGTGCCGAAATTGACACGCAATCAGGAGCGGGACACCGCCAATATCGCGGCCTTGCAGGCACTGGGCTGGCAGGTTCTGGTCATCTGGGAATGCGAAACCAAAAGTACCGGTCCGCTCAAACAACGCTTGCTGTCGTTCCTGGAATAAGTTTTCAAATTCCCCCTTGACCTGGAGCGCGCTCCAGCTCCCAGATTGCTGTGCTGTCGAACATAGGAGACAGCGCAATGGGCGTGATTGAGACACTTTTTGACAGATTGAAATCCGGCGACATGGACGGGCTCTTAGAGATCATCCATCCCGATGCCGTGATCATCGGTGTGCGCGAGCAGGAGAATGCGCGCATGCCGATCTATGGCACCTACCGGGGGCCGGAGGGCATGCGGATGTTCGTCGGGACCTTGCGGACGGCGTTTGAGACAGAGCTGTTCGAGGTCGGCCAAATCATGGAAACGGACGGCAAGGGCTTTGCCTGCGGCCGCTTCCGGCACAAGGTACGCCACACGGGCAGGTTGTTCGAATCTGCCTGGGCCTTATATGCCGAAATAGAAGACGGAAAACTCAGCCTCTACCGGTTCTTCGAGGATACGGCGGCGCTTGAGGCGTCGTTCGGCATATCAACCGCACTGGAGATGCAACCATGATGATCGGCGAAATCGCGGAACGGTCCGGCATGAGCGTCGATACCTTGCGCTATTACGAAAAGATCGGCCTGATTCCGGCGCCGCTCCGGGATGCCGGCGGCCGGCGGGTCTATGACGAAGTCATTCTCGGCTGGCTGCGTTTCCTGGACAAGCTGAAGGCGACCGGGCTCGGCATGCGCGAGCGGCTCCGGTATGCGGATCTGAGGACCCGCCCGGGCCTTGAGTCCGTGCGCGAGCGTCGCGAGATGCTCGAAGCGCACCGGGAAAAGGTTTCGGAAGACCTTGAGCGTTTGCGCGAAACGCTGGAGCTGCTCGACAGCAAGGTCGTCCTTTACCGGAGGATCGAAAGCGGAGAACTGCCGGATCCCCTGGCCGATCTCGCCACCGCGCTGGCCGAAGACTCCACCACCGCTACAAACTGATTCAGACTGGAAACCGAAAAATGACTGCATCTGCTTTGGAAAAGGGGCGGGACCTTTCCGCGCGCCTAAATCCTGACCTCGAAGAAATCCTCGCCGGGCGTTACGACGCGCTGGTTCCGGGATTCGCCGAAAGCCTGATCGAGTGGGCCTATGGCCGCCACTACGCCCGTGAGGGGCTGGACCTGAAGACCCGGCAGCTTTGCACTGTTGCCGCACTGACCGTGCTTGGCGGGCAGACAGCGCCGCAACTGAAGGTCAATATCGAGCATTCGCTCGCTGCCGGGGCGTCGAAGGCCGAGATCCTCGAGGCAATCTGGCAAATGGCCGTCTATGGCGGATTGCCGGCGGCGATTAACGGCCTGAACGCGGCGATGGAGGTGTTCGAAGCGTCGGAGAACTAGCCGGCAACGGTTTTCCTGCCGCATCCTGAATGCGGAGCGAGGCGGAACCTCGAAGGACGGGCAACTCGCTGTTAAGTGCGCGGCCGACCCTTTGAGACGCAAGGATTGCCTGCTCCTCAGGATGAGGTTGCGGCAGGTTGCGAGTTGTCCGCCTGTTGGCGGACCGATCCGGCTTCTAGCCGTAACGCGAAGGCGTGAAGGTGCTACCGGCATTGGCCGGTGGAGCCTTCACGCTTTCGCGGGCTTGTCCGAATGCCCGAGGTCCATGTCCGGCCAGAGCAGGTCGCGCAGCCGCCGCTTCAGGATCTTTGCTTCCGGAAAGCCGCCATCGGTCTTGCGGTCCCAGATCATCCTGCCGTCGCATTCGATCGTGAACGTGCCGCCGGTCCCCGGCACCAGCGTCACGGCACCGGTTTCTTCGGAAAATGCCGACAGGATCTCCTGTGCCATCCAGGCAGAGCGCAAGAGCCAGTTGCACTGGCGGCAATAGGTGATGATGATGTGCGGCGTAGGCAGGTCGGTCACGGCGTGCCGGTCCTCGTTCTCCTGTTGGTCTTCGATCCTTCTTTTGGCACAGCTCTTCACTTCTGATCCAGCCGGTATGCCGCGTCCGCTTGTGGACACTTTGGCACGCGATCCAGCCATCGCTGAGATCACCGGCCCTGTTGTGTCCGTGCAAAGGCTTAAGGGGCTGACAAACCACGTTTTCCGGTTGATGGCAGAAACGGGCAGCTACGTTCTCAGGGTGCCGAGATTCGAGCAGGTCTGGGCGATCGACCGGGCCGGCGAATTGCATGATCACCGGGTTGCTGCGCGCCTTGGTGTGGCGGTCGAGGTGCTTTATGCCGATCCCACGACCGGCGTGTTGCTGCTGCCCGCGATTGACGAGACCGGACCAGTGACGCCCGAGGCACTGGGGATCTGTCTGGGCACCCTTCACGGCAGTGAGGCATCCTTTGCCGCCCACAGGGATCTCGGTCAGTATCTCGATGAATGCGAAAGCGGCATTGCCGATGTCTCGGAATTTGCGGCGCAGACTGCCCCGCTTGTCTTACAGGTCCGGCGTTTGCTTGTGGGCCAGACACCCGTTTCCCCGGTGCCATGCCATTTTGACCCGGCGCCTGCCAATCTTCTCGTCACCGGAAATCATCTGCTGCTGATCGATTTTGAATACGCGGCCATGGCACCCGCCGCCTGGGATCTGGCTTATGCAAGCCTGGAGAACGGATTTTCCGGCAGCCAAGAAAGCAGGTTCATGGCCGCTTATGCGCAGGCCTGCGGCAGCATGCAGATCCCTTCAACAGATGAGCTTCAGGCCTTCAAGGCGATTTGCGACACGGTGTCGATGCTTTGGGCGCTCGGCCAGGTGAAGGTGGGCAATGACGCTGCGAATTTTCAAGAACTTGCGGACATGTTCAGGCGGCGCGCCGAAGAGGCAATTCGAGGTCTTTAGAGGTTCAATCCAAGCCCGCTTCGCCGAGGCAAATCCGGTAGGCAGCGTTGAGGCCGGCCTGAAGGGACGGGTCTTCGGCGCTTTCGATCAGCGGCTGCCATTTTCCGGTGGCCTTCATGGCGTCCACTGTGCAGTTGCAGGCCATTTCGCATGCGCTCCTATCACCGGTAAAAGCTTCGCAGCTCTGGCTGCAGCCGGAGACGAACCGGGTAGATGCAGGATCTCCGAGCAGTCCCAGTGCGGCCAAACTCCAAAACGTGCCGAACAACAGTGGCTGGTGCAACAGATAGATAGGCAAGGAATGCCGCCCGAGAAGCCGGATGCCTTTTCCGGAGGGGCCGTCTAGCGGTCTCCCGGCCAGCCAGTGCCACAATCCGGGGCGCAGGATCAGTTTTCCGGTCCCGACTCCGGCAAGGGTCACGCCGGCCCACGGAGCCAGGGGAACATAGTCGACACTGCTTTGGGAAGGCTGCCCGAGGCCGGTCCAAAGCCAGATCTGTCCGTCGAATGCGCTGTTCGTGGCCCAATATGGCAAGCTGATAATCAGCGCGGCGGCCACGAAAACAGCCAGAACCGGCAGGCGGACAAAGGCGATGGCGATCAGACTGCTCGCGGCAATCGCGTGCAGGATACCAAAGCGCACAAAATCTGAGCCAAATGCGATGTAGGTCCCGGCCGATACTGCCAGGGCGGCGGCTGACACGATAGCCACGCGCCGCCAAAAGGGCCGCCAGCGAATACCGTCTTGATGGGAAATCGCCAGACTTATGCCCGAGACAAACAGAAACGTTCCGGCGATTGACGCCGCAAAAATCCGCCATCGCGAACCATCAGCGACAGGCCAGTCAACGAGCGCAAACCACGACAGATCCCAGGACAGATGATAGGCAATCATCGCCACCACCGCCAATCCGCGGGTCGCGTCTAGGGCTGCCAGGCGCTGGGCGCTCATGACCGGTTCCGGCACCAACGGTGACTACCAATGTTGTTAGTTGTTAAACGCAACCACCAGAGTGCTGATCAAGGCTGCTATACCGACCATCATGCCGACAAACGGCCACGGAGATGGCCGTGAGACGGTAAAGACATCGCGATCAGAGGGATCTTTTAGCAAGATGTCATAACTCCCCAAAACCCGAAAGAGGACGTCAGGGTGCGGGACAACGGACGTAACGGGAAGCCGGCAAATGAGTTATGAACCGCTTTTTGATGCCTTCGAGCCGATGTCTGTGGTTATGGGGGATAACCGATGGAATCGCTTGACTGGCTGCCGCCCGGGTTGCTCGGGCTTTCCAGCGGTTCGAGACCCCGCCGCAAACATCACAATGTCTTTGCTGCTGCCGGTAAATACCGCGAATCGCATGAAGGTCCTTGAAAAGGGGCGTTGCTGAACCGGAAATGCTCAGCAACCCCTGGCGTATCAAAGGTTCAGCGAATCCAGACCGGCCTCCAGATAGTCCGGGAGGAGGAGCATGCCAAGCAGATACTTTGCGGTTGATCCCATCGCGCGTTCGCGGGCTTCCTCAACGGCCTGGGCCAGATCGTCTGCCTCGAAATCGCCGCGGCCGATCCAGGCAATTGCGACCAGTTCCGCTGCCTCGTCAACATTCAGGTCGTCGATAAGGTCGCGCAGTTCTTCCTTGGACTTGTCGTCGCTTTCTTCTTCTGCAAGGCCGTCGTGATGGTGCCCGTCGCTCAGCGTTTCGGCGTCGAACTCCACTTCGTGTTCGTGGCCGCCCTCGAAAGAGTCGTCGATTGCATTTGTGGCTGCGCGCGCTTTCTGGATCAGCATGCGGACTGTTGCTGCTGACAATGTGAGTTCGATGTCCATCGACGCCTCCCGGGGTCCCGTTATTGTTTTATCTTCCCAGATTGTGTTCAGCGCAACCGTCATTTGCCCGTCCTGCCATGTTGTGGGTGCGAACCTTTGGGTTCCGGCCTCATTCGGGTTTATTTTCCCGGCAAATACCGATTCAGGCTTTGATCCGGATCAACCGGAATTTGGGGCAGAAACGCAAATGCCCGCACGTTGGCGGGCATTTCGCAGATCATGATGGGAAGGTTCGGGCGGGATCCTGGTAACCGGGACCGTCCGGTGCCGGGTTTGGGTTCAGTGGCTCGGCGATACTCCGGCTGAAAACTCGCGGTAGAGACGGCGCGCCATGAAAGTGGTCACATACGCCATTGCGCAAAACGCGCCAAGCGGAAGCATCAGAACCGGGTCGATTGCGGCAGCGCCAAGCACGGTAACGGCTGGCAGTGCCATCTGCACCAATTCGCTTGCGGCCGGGCGGGCCAGGGATGTTGTTTTGCTGCGGGACATGGAACTCTCCTGATCGCTTTGCACGTTTTGTGTCCAGTGGCACCTTCCTTCCGAAATGTGCCAAGGCGCGGTCTGCATTCTGTCCTTTCCGGACACATTTTGTGACCATTTGACGGCATGCGGGAAGCTACGGGTGCGAACACGGCCAGTTTGAAAATACTGCCATTAGTTACAATTCGATCTATCGGCTTCATGTCTTTTTTGAGGTTCTTGGCAATACTGCAATACGGGTAGGGAAACGGATTGAATCGGACCGGGAATGCGGGCTCAGGCTTTAAAAGATCAACCGGCGCATCTGCCGGACGCCACTGACAACACTCAGTGGCCCGAGCACAATGAAAACGAAGATGGTCCTGCACTGTCGCTCGCAGGTCTGCAGTTTTTTATTGCCGACGTCTCTCGAAACACCTTTGTTTGGCATGAGATCGGCTCCCAAAGTTTTGAGAGCAAAGTCACCGACTTGCAGGAAGCATCGTCGCGCGAAGCGCTGCGCCTTCTGGCGCCGCAAGACCGGAAGTCTATCCTACAGTTGATTCAGGGTGCGATACGGTTCGGAAAAGCCGGGCCGCACGATGTCGGCGGCGGCGCCGACCATCGTGTTCCCGGTGTGCCATTGATGGCCTTCCGCTATCAGGGCGAGGATGGCAAGCCGCTCGTGATCGGCTTTCCGTCGATTGGCGAGGAAGCGGGTAATCCGGGTCAGATAGTGCTCGGACTTGCGCCCATTCTGCAGCATTTCGTCTCGTCATCCGACCGGATTGTGCTGCTGGTCGACAACTTCGGATACATCCGCTTTGCCAGCGACGGATTCGCAAAGCATTTCAAGACCGGCGATGCGCGGCGGGTCCTCGGCCGGAACATCTCCCATGTGCAGCAAAGGCTTGGGCGGACCATTGTGTCGCTGATCCTTGCGTCCCTGACACGCCGTGCCAGCGCAACCGGGCGGGGGAACTTTCTGCTCGCTGACAACAGTGCACAGGAGCTGAACTACGACGCCATGTATTTCCGCATTGGCGGCACGGTTGGCGGAGTGCTGTTTTCGGCCGATCTCGGCGGCTCAAGCCTGGATTATGCCCGGCTTTACGATATTTGCAGCGCTTCGATCGTTGTGGTCGACACGGACAGCCGAATGCTGCTGGCAGCCAACAAATCCGCCAGGAAAGCCTACCATGTAGAAGGCGAGACCGTATATCAGCGCCCGGTCACAGAGACTCTGCTGCATCCCAAGACATACGCGGCGCTGCTCGATGCCGCCAGGCGGGGCGATGACACGCCACAGTCGGTAGTCGTCAACAGCCTGAACGGCCAGTCCAAGAAAAAACGTATCCGCGCGTCGCTCCTTGACCGGGATACCCGGAACCCGAAACTGGTCCTGGAAGCCCGGTCTTAAAGTGTCTTCAGGCTTATCCGGTAATTTAAAATCCCCGATAGGGGATCCTTAAACCCCGCGTCTTTAGGCGACAGGATGCGTTCGCATCCGGGGACCAAGATTAAGTCGAGCTCATTTGCTCGTTGGAGTATTGAGCGGTTGATATCCTCATCCCGGTCGTATCGGCTTCATCCTGAGGTGCGGAGCGCAGCGGAGCCTCGAAGGATGGGCAACTTGCAACCAAGTCTGCGGCCGATCCTTCGAGACGCAAGTGTTGCTTGCTTCTCAGGATGAGGTAGCGGCAGCCTGCAAGGCGTCCGCCAGATGGCGGACCGATCCGGCTTTTAGCCGTAACCCGAAGCCGCCGGCTTTAGCCGGTGGAGCATTCACAGCGGAATGTCGCGGACCAGGAGCGGCCTGCCTGCTGGCAGGCCGCTCCTATAGCGATTTCAGGAAGGTTTCCACCTCGGTATTGAGGGTTCGCAAGCCGTTCACCTTGTCGGATATCGTGCGGACCTGTGCAGCGGATTGCCGGGTCTGATCGCTTGCCTCAAACACCTGGGTGATTGACGAGGAGACTTCCTGTGCCGCAGCCTGCTGCTCCACCATCGCGGCGGCGACAGCCGAGGAATGTTCGTCAAGTTCCGAAATCACATCCGTTATCGACTGAATGGCGGTCAGCGCCCGGGATGTCTGCTGCTGCATCGACTCGATCTGGCTCCTGATCTCCTCGGTTTCACGGCTGGTCTGTTCGGAAAGGCTCTTCACTTCATTGGCAACAACAGCGAAGCCGCGGCCGGATTCGCCTGCCCGGGCCGCCTCGATGGTCGCGTTCAGGGCAAGCAACTTGGTCTGATCGGCGATGCTCTGGATGGTTCCCATGATGCTGCCGATTTGCTCCGAGGCAGTCTTCAGGGCGCCGATTTGATGCGCGGTTGCTTCTGCCTTCTCCGAAGCGCTGGACGAGATGTTTGCCGCATTGGACATGCGCTCGGAGATTTCGTTGAAACTTGCGGTCATCTCTTCGGCAGCCGATGTGACCGTTGTCGCCTGATGAACGGCTTTTTCCGATATCGAGACCATCGAGTCGGATGTTGCACTCAGTTCCTGGCCGATATCATCGGTTGCCTTAACGATACCCGAAACCTGCTCGGTGGCGGTGGTCTCGTTGGTGAACATGGACCAGGCGACCATGGGGCCAAGATACGCGCCATCCTCATCGGAGATGGCATAGGCTTCCAGTTTCAGCGTTTCCGGCCCGAGCTTGATCTTGGTTTTCCAGGGCAGGTTCGAGGGATCACTCAGCAGCTGCCGTTGATGTGCCGGGTTTCTATGGAACACATCAATGGACGTGCCCACCAGATCCTTGGATTTTATCGGAAGGTACTCTTCGACCTTTTCAAGGGTGTTGACGCATGTCTGGTTGGCGTAGTCGATGACGAAGGTTTCGAGGTCGCAGGTCATGACGTTGACCGGCATTTTTTCAAGCATCTGCAACAGGCGCTGGTTATATCTTTCTGCCTTGTCCGTGTCGGTGGCGATATTCCAGACAAGGCAGGCGTGGCGGTATCGGCCTTTTGCGTCATGAAGAGCACTGATCTGGAGGTCGATAACCTCTTTACCGAGTGAAATTCTCGTGTTGTATGGCAGATTTTGTGGGTCCGACAGGATTGCGCGCTGGCGCTCAGGGGCCTTGTGAAAAGTATCGATACAGGTTCCGACGATTTTGTTGGGGTCGATTTTCAGGACATGCTGAAGGCGCTCCAGCAAGGCGGCCGATGCCTTGTTGGCGTAGTCGATCCGAAAGTCTTCAATGTCGCAAGTCATGACGGCGACGGAAAGATTATCAAGAATGTCGAGACCGAAGCGAGCGGCTGCGTTCTGCGTTGCGCCGACGGAAAAGATTTTAGCCATAGTAATTCCCTATATGGATGGCACGATATACACAGACTAAGCACATACGTATAAACACGTATTTTAGTAGAAGTTTGTTTCAACTTCATTCTTATGAGTATTCGCGCAGAATTACGAGGGAATGCGGTTAAATATGGGTAAATAACGTGGGATTGAAAAAAACATGAAGAGAAAGCTTGAAAAAAATACAAAAATTTCTTGGATCACTATTAAATAGACTGCACGTTTTGGTTGAGTATATTCGTATTTTTTAGTATTAATTCGAAGTATAATTATAAATTCAAGTGAAAATAAGAATATCAAAGATTTCAGATGCGGGGAATAGGGTTGGTTTTCCTAGCGTAATAGAGCTGTTGAATTCAAATTCACTTCGATCAGTGAGGTGAAACGAAAGTTTTCGAATGTCCATTCATTGGGAAACGAAAATGAATTCTCCATTCAGAATGGAATTAGTATTTCATCGGGTGTTGGTCGTGGTCGATGCGTTCCAAATGGGCGAGGCAGAAGTTGAGATATTTTTTTTGCTGCCAAGCACAAAGGCGAGAAAAAGAGGCTGTAGACCCAGTTATGCAAACGTCGAGCTTTTGCAAACGTCGAGGTTGATTTTGTCCACATCGCCTTGATCTCGATTGAGCCAGGCACCGGCGCCCTCCGACAGATTCGAATCTCCCGAGCGCATTCGTTGCTGCCTTGCCAAAGACGTTGCATTGAATGGATGCTTCCCTGATTTTGAGCACTCGCCCGGATGGATAGCGTTTTCAGGGCGCTAACAATCCGCCCTTTCAGACTACCTATGAAAAAGCCCGCTTGTTTTCCTTTACGCGTGGAACTACCGTCCGACCCCTAGTTTCTTGCCACGTTCAGGAGGATGAGATGGGCTTTCTCGCTGATGCCCTTTCGCGTGTTCAACCGTCCGCGACCATCGCGGTTACCAACAAGGCGCGCGAGCTGAAAGCCGCCGGCCGGGACGTTATTGGTCTCGGTGCCGGTGAGCCGGATTTCGATACGCCGGACAATATCAAGGCCGCCGCCATCAAGGCGATCAATGAAGGCAAGACGAAATACACCGCAGTGGACGGTATTCCGGAGCTCAAGGCGGCCATCGTGGACAAGTTCGCCCGCGAGAACGGCCTGACCTATGCCGCCAACCAGATCACGGTCGGCACCGGCGGCAAACAGGTGCTCTATAACGCGCTGGTCGCGACCTTGAACCCCGGCGATGAAGTGATCATCCCGACACCCTACTGGGTCAGCTACCCGGATATGGTTCTGCTGGCCGGCGGTGAACCGGTGATCGTCGAGGCGGACAAGTCCACCTTCAAGATTACCGCCGACGCGCTTGATGCCGCGATCACGCCACGCACCAAGTGGCTGATTTTCAACTCGCCGTCCAATCCGTCCGGCGCGGCCTACACGGAGGTTGAGCTGAAGGCGCTGACAGACGTTCTGATGAAGCATCCGCATGTGTGGGTCATGACCGACGACATGTACGAGCATCTTGTCTATGACGACTTCAAGTTCACGACGCCCGCCCAGGTCGAACCCGGCCTCTATGAGCGGACATTGACCGTCAACGGCGTGTCGAAGGCCTATTCCATGACCGGTTGGCGGATCGGCTATGCGGCGGGTCCGGTGGAGCTGATCAAGGCGATGGCCAAGGTCCAGTCCCAGTCAACCTCCAACCCGTCGTCGATCTCCCAATGGGCGGCGGTGGAAGCGATCAGCGGCACACAGGATTTCATCCCGAAAAACAATGAGGTCTTCAAGGGCCGCCGGGATCTGGTCGTGTCCATGCTCAACCAGGCGAACGGGATCAATTGCCCGGTGCCGGAAGGGGCGTTCTACGTCTTTCCGTCCTGTGCCGGCACCATGGGCAAGACCGCGCCTTCGGGCAAGGTTCTAGAATCTGACGAGGATTTCGTTACCGAGCTGTTGGAAACGGAGGGGGTTGCCGTGGTCCATGGTTCTGCCTTCGGCCTTGGCCCGAATTTCCGGATTTCCTATGCGACCTCTACCGAGGCCCTGGAAGAAGCCTGCCGCCGCATCCAGCGCTTCTGCGGGAACTTGAAGTAATTCCGGTCAAGGCCGGAAACCATATCGCGGCGCAGTCGATCAGATTAAATTGACTGCGTCCGCGCGCCCGGAGACGATGCAAGGCTCCGGGATAGCTACATCTGTTGCCGCGATGCTCCGGCTTCCCGGCGCGCAAAGGCATCATGTTGCGAACCCGCCAGCCTTGCCCATGACAGCCTTCCGGAGAACGGCCACGGCTGCAGGAAAAGCGCCTGCACAACCATCGCGGTGAGACATGCCACGCCGAGCCCGGCAAGGATGTCGACCAGATAGTGGCTGCCGTGAGAAATCGCCGAGATTGCCATTGAGAACGACAAGAGACCAATGGGCCAGCCGATGAGCGGCAGCGCTCTTGCAGACCAGATCACCCAAAAGGCAACGCCGGCGTGCACGGACGGAAATGTCAGAATGCCGGAGATATTGTCGACCGAGATCTCGGTCAGGTTCCCGCCATAGGCAATCCCGAATTGCTCCAGAAATCCATACCCGACCACCGGAACCATGTGCTGCAGGTCTTCAGCGCGAACGCCGTGGGAGTGGAAGGCGCCCATGGAGGGAAACCAGATTGATATCAAGCTGGAGACAAAGCACAGAAAGCCGAAACCGAAAATGAACCCGTATGCCCGCCCGACTTCGCGGTAGACGACAAGAAGGAGCGGAACAAACAGGATCAAAAGATAAAACGTGCCATAAACGAACGTGTAGAACTCGATCAGCCAAGCGTGTTGATCGATGGCATGAATGTAGGCCACCCAGTCGAAACCGAGAGCCTCATCTGCGCCGATCAGCCAGGCATCCGCAAGCGGTGCGCCCATGGAAATCGCCAGAAATGTGGACAGGAAGACGGGCGTTATGAACGCAAGGACAAACGCCGTGCATTCGCAAAGCATCGCAATTGACCGCCGCCCGAAGAAGAACAGGACGAGTGCCGAAAGATAGAACATCAACGCCACTTGGAAGAAGGGCAGAAACGACACGTAGTCGATCTGAATTCCTCTGACGCGGCTGATGATGTCGATGATCAGGCAACTGGTGAGAAAGAAAAGCGCCAGTAGTGCGCGAGGCCTTGCATAACTGAGCACCTGCATGCCGCTTCCCATAAGTCTGCGCAACGCCAGATTTCCTTCTGCTCAGCAAGAGTTCTCGCCCTTGGCAGATTTGCCCTGCAAGCCTCACCCGCGGTTCCCTGTCTGCCGGCAGGAAGTGTCTCTTCCTCGTTGAGGCCCGGGATCCGGACAATGAATTTCACACAGCCACGCCAATAGCCGGAAACACGCCAAATTCTGGCACGAACGATGCCCGTAACTTTACGAATGTGCCGTTAAGAAAGGGCAAATACATAGCGTAATTCCGGCGCCCACTCTCCTTCAATGCCTCTTGGGGCGCTCCTGTGCGACGCCGCATCATGGGCTCAGGAGAGTGGGCACCGGAAATACGCTATGTATAAATGCCGCAACTTGCGCGATGTCAAAGCGCTGAGCCGGTTTGCCGTCAAATGTATTCGCACGGACTTCAATGCTGCATTGCCGCGTAAGTTTCCCTTGCGTTTAACCCGCATCAGGCGCGACGATGGCAGACCGCCCAGGGTAGAAGACCCGTCCGGTAAGGGGCAAAGCAGTCGATGGCGGAACCGCTGTTCAACCGCTTTCATTGGGCTTCACCGCTGGGATGTGACGCGGCTGGCCGCGTCCTGCTTCGCTGGCCATGCCGCGTTGGTCCGAGGAACCCTCAACCAACGACGGGAGGCACAATATGGCAATTGACAGAGGTAGCAACGACGGCGGGGCTCCGGACACGGGCGAACCGTCGCGCTGTATCGCGCTGGTCGGTCCATTCGGGAGCGGCAAAACCAGCCTGCTTGAGGCCTTCCTTGCGCGAACCGAAACGATACCGCGGGCCGGAACGGTTGGCGGCGGAAACACCGTCGGCGATGCCTCCCCCGAAGCGCGCGCCCATGGCATGAGTGTCGAATTGAACATTGCCGAGGCAGCTTATCTTGGCGGCCGCTTCACCTTCATCGACTGCCCGGGCTCGGTGGAGTTTCTTGGTGAAATGGACGGTGCGCTGGAGGGCATTGATCTGGCTGTTGTCGTCGCAGAAGACGACGAACGCAAGGTCCCCGCCTTGCAGCTCATCCTGAAAGCCCTCGAAGCCCGCTCCATTCCGCGGGCTTTGTTTTTGAACAAGATCGACAAGAGTTCGCGCCGGGTGCATGACGTTTTGAACATCTTGCAACCGGCCTCCGCCGTGCCCCTGGTGTTGCGGCAGATCCCGATCTGGGAAAACGGCCATGCCACCGGCTTTATCGACCTGGCGCTTGAGCGCGCGCATGTCTATCACGAGAAGGAGCCCAGCACGCTCGTCGACATGTCCGATGAAGACCGCGCCCGCGAGCACGATGCGCGCTTCACCATGCTGGAAACGCTTGCCGACCATGATGATGAACTGATGGAAGCCCTGCTGGAGGACATCGCTCCCGATCCGGCAATGGTGTTTGCCGATCTGGTTCGCGAGACCCGGGAAGGCCTGATCTGTCCGGTGTTCTTTGGCTCCGCCGAACACGGCAACGGCGTGACGCGTTTGCTCAAGGCGCTCCGCCACGAAGCCCCGTCGGTTGACGCCCTGCGGGGCCGTAAATTCGGCGATGCCGGTTCTGACGGTGCTCTGAAAGTGTTCAAGACGATGCATACGCTGCATGGCGGCAAATTGTCGGTCGCCCGCGTCCTGAGCGGCAGCGTCACCGAAGGTGCCAGCCTGTACCGCAAGGACGGAACGGAAGTGAAGCCGTCCGGCCTGTTCACGATCTTTGGTCAGCAGGCAAAGAAATGCACAGCCGCGCAGGAAGGCGACATCGTTGCGCTGGGCCGGCTGGACGGCGTGGAAACCGGCGATGTTCTTGGAACATATGCGGCTGTATCTGCGGCACCCGGCGGGCTGGAGACCCGTCCGCCCGTGCTTGCCGTTGCCATTGGCGCAGCACAGCGCAAGGATGAGGTTCGCTTGTCTGCCGCTTTGACCAAGCTGGTTGAAGAAGACGGCTCCCTGTCCATGCGCCAAAACCAGATCACCGGCGAAACACTGCTGGAAGGGCAGGGTGAAATGCACCTGCGCGTTGCCCAGGAACGGCTTTCCGGCAAATACGGGCTGGAGATCAGCGTTCATCCACCGCAAGTCCCTTATTCGGAGTCCATCCGGTCGGGTACCTCGGTGCGGGGGCGGCACAAGAAGCAGTCCGGCGGGCATGGCCAGTTCGGCGATGCGGTTCTGGAGATCGGCCCGATGCCGCGCGGCGAAGGGTTCCACTTCTCCGACAAGATCACCGGCGGTGTGGTGCCGAAGCAGTATATTCCTTCCGTCAGGGATGGCGTCGAAGAAGCGCTGCGCGAAGGTCCGCTCGGGTTTCCGGTGGTCGATCTGTCTGTCTGCCTGACGGACGGCTCCTACCATTCCGTCGACAGCTCCGATCAGGCATTCAAGATGGCCGGTATTCTGGCGATGCGTGAAGGGCTGCCGGAATGCAAGCCGGTACTTCTGGAGCCGATCCGCAAGGTAACCGTTTATTGCCCGAACGACGCGACGGCAAAGATCAACGCCATCGTTTCGGCCCGGCGCGGCCAGCTTCTCGGCTATGATGCCCGCCCTGACTGGAACGGCTGGGATGAGGTGCAGGCACTGATGCCGGAAGCGGAGATCGGCGATCTGATCGTCGAACTGCGGTCGGCCACGCAAGGCGTTGCCAGCTTCGTGTCGGAGTTCGATCACATGGCGGAACTGGCAGGCAAGGCAGCTGAAACGGTTCTGAAAAAAGCCGGCAAGCAGGCTGCCTGATAGCAGCCGTTGCTTTCCACATCGCCGTTCCTGTGAAGGCTGGGGACAGGTAGCGGACACCGTAAATGGTGTCCGCAAGCGTAACTGACTTTTGGCCCCTGGGGTTTACTTCTGCCGATCGGTATTGACGGTCACCATCGCGTTATTTGCCTTTGATGAAGGGTTTCGGTTTCCTAAGCGCAGATTTGGGAGCTTGAATCATGAACATCATCAAACGGCGCGTCTGGGAGCTGCCGGAGAGTGCGGCAACGCCGGAGCATGTCTTTTTGAACCGCCGCACATTTCTTGCCGGTCTTGCCGGTGGCGGAGTGCTGGCCGGTTCAGGACTGGGGCTGCGTCCGGCCTTCGCCGGGGAAGACCCAAGCGCCGCGCTTTATCCGGTGCAGCGGAACTCCGCGTTTCAACTCGACCGGCCACTGACCAGCGAAGACGTTGCATCGAAATACAACAACTTCTTCGAGTTCGGATCGCACAAGCAGATCTGGCCGGCTGCACAGAAATTGCAGATCCGTCCGTGGACCGTGACCATCGACGGCATGGTCGACAATCCGCAGACCATCGGTATTGATGATCTCCTCGCCAAGATGCCGCTGGAAGAACGGCTCTACCGGCACCGATGCGTGGAAGCCTGGTCGATGGCCGTGCCGTGGTCCGGGTTCCCGCTTGCTGACCTGGTCAGGCTGGCCAGTCCGCAAGCTGGCGCAAAATATCTCCGCTTTGAGACGTTCCTCAATCCGAAAGTGGCCAGCGGCCAGAAACAATCCTGGTATCCCTGGCCTTATATCGAAGGGCTGACCCTTGCGGAGGCAACCAATGAACTCGCCTTCATGGCGATCGGTGTCTATGGCAAGCCGTTAGCGAAACAGTTCGGCGCGCCGATCCGTTTGGCCGTGCCGTGGAAGTACGGATTCAAGTCGATCAAGTCGGTTGTCCGGATTTCGTTCACCGAGGAACGTCCGGTCAGTTTCTGGGAGGAGATCCAGTCCAGCGAGTATGGTTTCTGGGCGAACGTCAATCCCAGCGTTCCCCATGCCCGCTGGCCGCAGGACAGCGAGCGTCTGCTCGGAACGGATGAACGCCGCAATACTTTGCTCTATAACGGTTATGAAGAGCAGGTTGCCGGTCTCTATGCCGGGATCGAGGGCGAGCGACTGTTCATGTAGGCGGATAGTTCTCGCTCTGGCGCAAAAGCAAAAAAAATGCCGGGTCCAAGGACCCGGCAGTTTGTTGATTAACTGAAAACAGTATAATCACCTTCCAGAGGGGAACAGCTGGTCAAAGCGCCGCAGGGAGGAGTTAGCAGCGCTTCTGTCGACCAACAGTGATGCTTATATGCAGTGCACAAGCTGCATAAACAAGAGGCGCTTGCGCAGATCAGCTATGCGGATTTAACATAACTTTAAGCCTTGAAAACAACTTCCCTGTCTTAAATATTTAATATCAATGATTTGACTTGGTTATGCGGTTGTTTTTCTGCCCAGTACTGCACCGGATATCCCCCTGAAAGCCCGGCAAAGACCGCCATGACGCAGGCGCAATGATATGGGGAATATGCGCTGCTCATTGTGTGGGCGTGCCCATGGTTTGAGCGCTTTTAATTCAGGCGGAGGTGCGGTTTGGATTTTCGCCGTTTGGTATCGCCCGGCACCACCAGACCGGAAAGGCGCCGGGGTGGGCGGCCGTCCCTAAAATTCCCACATCGCCGCATTTGACAACAGGAATTCGCGGAAGGCGGTAACTCTCGCGGTGTTTTTAAGCTCCGACGGATAGACGAAGTAGGTGTCGAAGGAGGGCACCTTGTGGTGCTGTTCGCTGAGAACCTGCACAAGCGGATTCGGCTTCTCGACAATGTAGTCCGGCAGCATGGCAATGCCTATGCCGCTTTGTACGGCGCGCTTGATCGCAACGAGGTTGTTGACCTGAAGCACCGACCGGCGGGGATCGGACGCCTCTCTGCCGGCCGTTTCCAGCCAGTTTATCGAGCGCAGATAGATGGGCGCATGTTCGCCGAAGGTGATGATCCGGTGGCGGTCGATATCTGCCATCGTCTTCGGTGTGCCATAGCGGTCGAGATAGTCGCGCGAGGCATAAACATGGAAGTGCACGGTGAATAGTTTTCGCTGGATCAGGTCAGGCTGAACCGGTTCCCGCAGCCGGATGGCAATGTCCGCCTGGCGCATTCCCAGATCCAGTTCCTCATCGGCGAAGATCAGTTGCAGATCCACGTCCGGATAAAGCTCGACGAATGCGCGGATCCGCGAGGTCAACCATGTTGACCCGAGGCCGACTGTGGTCGTGACCCGCAAGGTTCCGGACGGCTTTTCCTTGCTGTCCGTCAGCCGTGCCCGCACATTGTCAAGCTTCAGGAGGACGTCATTCGCCGTCTTGAACAGAAGCTCGCCCTGTTCGGTCAGCAAAAGACCGCGCGCATGCCGATGGAACAGCGAAATGCCCAGATCCTGCTCAAGCGCGCTGACCTGCCGGCTTACAGCGGACTGGCTCATCCGCAGGCTGTCGCCGGCATGAGTGAAGCTGCCGGCCTGTGCCGCGGCGTGGAAAATGCGTAGTTTGTCCCAGTCCATCAGATGCCCCCCCATTCAGGAACGCCGCTATTCGGCGGCCTGCTGGTCGGCGCCAACGGCGTGTTCGGCGAGAAACTTCTCCGCTTCCAGCGCGGCCATGCAACCCATGCCCGCCGCGGTGACCGCCTGACGGTAGATGTCGTCGGTTACATCACCGGCGGCAAAAACACCCGGAATGGAGGTCTTGGAAGAATCGGGCGCGGTTTCCAGATATCCATTCGGCTTCAAGGTCAGCTGATCCTTGAACAGCTCCACCGACGGTGCATGGCCGATGGCGATAAAGACGCCGTCAGTCTCAATCTCCCGGGTGTCGCCGGTTTTGGTGCTCTTCAACCGCACCCCGGTTACCGCCTTGGGCATTCCGCCACCAAGGATCTCGTCCACCGAATGGTCCCAGACCACCTCGATCTTCGGGTTGTTGAACAGCCGGTCCTGCAGGATCTTTTCCGCCCTCAGGGAATCGCGCCGGTGGACAAGCGTGACCTTCGAAGCCAGGTTGGCAAGATAGAGCGCTTCCTCAACCGCGGTATTGCCGCCACCGACGACGACGACGTTCTTGTTGCGGTAAAAGAACCCATCGCAGGTGGCGCAGGCCGATACGCCCGCTCCCATCAGGTCCTGCTCCGAATCTAGGCCAAGCCACTTGGCCTGCGCGCCAGTTGCGATCACCAACGCGTCGGCGGTAAACACCGTTCCGCTGTCGGCTTCCAGCCGGAACGGGCGCTGGCTGAGGTCTGCCTTGGTGATGGTGTCATAGACGATGTCGGTGCCGACATTTTCCGCCTGTTTCTGCATCTGCTCCATCAGCCAGGGACCCATGACCGGATCGGCGAAACCGGGGTAGTTCTCAACATCGGTGGTGATTGTGAGCTGGCCGCCAGGCTGGATGCCGGCGATCAGGGTCGGCTTGATCATCGCGCGCGCTGCGTAGATGGCTGCGGTGTATCCGGCCGGGCCGGAACCGATGATGAGGAGTTGTGCGTGTTGCGTGCTCATTGATGTTCCTTGCCGCCCGGACCATGTGCTGGTGCCGGAACATTCTCTCAGTGACTTTGATCGCGGTCTGCCGGTTGGGTCTGAGACCCGGCGTGGAAGGCCGCATATTCGGCTAGAATGCGTGCTGCGATCTGCGGTGTTGAGTTTATCGGGTCGTAGGTAGCGGTTTTCAAGGGGCCGGGAAAGGGGTGGAGACAACCAAGTTTCTCCAGGCTACCCAAATATCGCGTGATCTTTGGATGACCGCCGCCCGGATGAAATACGTGAATTGGCCTGCCGGTCGCGGCTGCTTCGCCGATCATATTGGTCGAATCCGCTGTCGCAACAATGGCATCCGCCTTTGCAAGGAACACCGGAAGCGGATTCGCGCCATCGCCTTCCCAGAAAGAATGGCCGCCGGATTGCGCAAGGTCTTTGAGTGCTTTTGTCAACACGGGCGGTGTCCGCCGGGAGACGGTGATCATCAAGCCCGCGCCCTGGCTAGCCGAAAGATGCGCAAGTGCCTCCGTGAATTGGCCGATATCACCCTCCGTGAACCGGTGATGACGGCTGTCGCCGCCAACCAGGACGGCGATCCGGGGCGCGGCAAGGGCATCAGTGGCAGTATCCGCATCCGCTCTCAATCGTTCGAGCCGGTCTGCCGAAAACCGATGCGGTGCAGTGGGGCTTACCATGACATTTTGTCCCCGCAGACCGTCATGGGCCGGAACCCAGATCACATCGGCGGCCCCCGTTCCAATGCGCGGGTCTTTCAGGCAGACCGTGAAGACACGGTTGTTTGAACGGTGCTTGAGGGTTTTGAGATAACCGGCGGCGCGGCGTCCTGACGCAATGGCCAGGTCCGGAAAGGGCGGCGCAAGCCCGTCAGGCGTCTCCGGTGACAGATCCCGCGGATCGGCGGGGCCGTAAGGCAGCCACCATGAGAACGGCGGGCGGGGGGAGACCCTTTTGAGTTCATAGGGACACCCAAGTTCCATCGCAACGCCTTCACATTGCGCCACATCTCCGGCCTTGCCATCCGTAATGACCCAGACAAGGGCCGGTTTGCCGCCATTTAGCGAAGTCATGTCTAGTGATGGTCCGGTTGAAATCTTTCAGAATCGTG
Source organism: Roseibium sp. (assembly GCA_965230445.1). Classification (GTDB taxonomy): domain Bacteria; phylum Pseudomonadota; class Alphaproteobacteria; order Rhizobiales; family Stappiaceae; genus Roseibium. The sequence goes on from OZ246005.1 coordinate 560,454, forward strand.
CGCGAAATTGTTATACTCTTGCACGGCAACGCAAAAAATCATAATTCCAAGCAACAGAATGGACCACGCTGGCGCTGATCCGGTGGCCGGCCCAAATCGTTTGAATTGATCGCTGTAGCTCACGGCGGCGTTTCCGGGGGAACGGAATTGAAGGTACGGCTTGATGCGATTGACTGGCACATTCTGAAAGAACTTCAGGAAGATGGCCGGATCACCAATGTGGAGCTTGCCAGGCGGGTCGGCATTTCCGCGCCTCCCTGCCTGCGCCGGGTGCGGGCGCTGGAAGACGCCGGATTGATCCGGGGATACCGCACGCTGCTGGACGAGAAGCAACTCGGCTACGATGTGACGGCCTTTGCAATGGTTGGACTGCACAGTCAAACCGAAGCCGACCTGGTCGCCTTTGAAGAAGCTGTTGCGGGCTGGCAACTGGTCCGCGAAAGCTACATGCTCTCCGGCGAAGTGGATTTTCTGCTGAAATGCGTCTCGCCGGATCTGCAGACCTTCCAGAATTTCATTATCAGGGATCTGACCGCAGCGCCGAACGTCGACAGCGTACGTACGGCGCTCACCATCCGCAGGACCAAGGACGAGCCAGTCGTTCCGATCAAGGAATAACCGGCTGCATTTCTACCGGCTGATGTTATCCCTAAAGACGCGCGGCCTGAACGTGCATCCAGTCGAAATCCCTTGCGCGCCCCAGGCTCAGCCAGCCTTCGGCTTCCCAGAACTCCCAGAACTTTTGAGCGTCGGGTTTTGCCAGACGTGCGCGCCGGTGATCCCAGCGCAACCTGTTGCGCGCGGGGTCGAAATCAATGGCGATCCCCCACGAATGGGTCGAACATCTGGTTCCGCCTCGGATCGGGCGGCAATTGTAACAACCGCCAAACAGGTTAATGCCAAGGTCTTCGACGCCGTCGTCCTTGTATTCCTTGTAAACCTTCTCAAAGACGCGCGCAGCGCTGTCGCGAACCTGATAATTGATTGCAAATCCGGTCAGTTTTACATTGATGTCCCAGGCGAGTTTCATAGTGAAGGGCAGCTCAAGCCGTGTCAGTTTGATCCGGCCCGGCCCGCATGCACCGGTGTGGTGGCCGTGCTGGCAGGGCTTGCCGTAAAACTGTACCATGCTGGCCTGTCTCGGCCATGCGTTGCCTTTGGGTTCTGTTTTTTTGAAGGCCGGTGTCTTTGCGTCGTCCAATTCCTCGAGCCAGCCATCCTTAGGCAGATTGAGACGGCGGAGATTGAATTCCATAAGCGCTTCTTCGGTGTTCGGACCGAACAGGCCATCGATCCGACCGGCGGGAATGTCTTGTTCCCGGCAAATCAGCTGAGCCAATGCGATCTTTTTCCGGGCCACCGACCACCCCGGCCAGTTTCCGGAGATGATCGAACTGTTGCGCCGCAAAGCCTGATCAGTTGCCGCAACAGAGTTTTGGCCGAATATACCGTCAATTGCGTCGCCATAGTCTCCCCAAGCCGCGAGGGCACGTTGAAGATCATCGTCTTCGATGACCGGACGAATGAGGGTCGATACCGGATCCGCATCGGGGCACACGCATGTCGAAGTTTCTTCTGTTCCAGAATCGAAATTCCAGGCACGCTCGTGAGATGCCAAGGCAACGCTCATGACGTCATTCAAACGGTTTTTCCAACCGCGCATGAAGGATTCGGCGTGGGGGCGTGACAAATAGCGTGCCTTGCGTGCCTCGGCGAGTTCGACGGCAAGACCGGCCAGCTTCTTCTTGGAACCATACGTTCTCTTTATGGCGGCAACGGTCTGGGCGCTGAGGACACCATTCCGGGTTTCGCCGATCACTGCTTCCAGCATCTTGATCATGGTTCCGGGGCCGTGATTGACGGCACCATCCATCATGATCAGGTCGATTGGTTCGGGCAGGTCATCACCGCGAATTACCTTGAAATAACGGCCGCGGAAAATGTCTTCCGCCTCGTCGCGTGTCAGATCTTTGACTTCCTGTTTGCTGACCGCACTGACGCCACGCCAATCGGCAAGCACTTTGTGGGTAATGCCCATATTCGTGGCGCCGCCGGGATCGTTCGGGTGATCGACGAAACCGCCTTCCCACTTAAACACGACGTCCATAATTGCCGAAAACCTAGCCATGGAACCTCCCACACATAGTGATGGCCAATAGCAGCCGCTGCGAGAAAAGTGCATTCATCGGCCGTTTTGAAAATGAAGGCACTTCCTGAGAATTTGGAGCGACCCGCGTTAGTCGTCACGAACGCGCGGAAGCAAAGGCCGGACGCAACTGCATCGACGGCTCATCCACTTATCTATTCGGCTTGGGAAGGGTCGAAATAGTTATATATGAAGTCTGGCAGGGGTGGATAAACATAATTGGACGCACAAGACACCAAGATAATTCCTGGTGTCATTTTAGGCGGAAACCGCGAATACCCGATAACAGGGAAAATTGTTCAAGTATTTGAATTATCAGACGAATTCGACTTCCACGATCTCATAGGACCTTGCGCCGCCAGGGGCGGCAACCTCGACACTGTCGCCGACCGATTTACCGATCAGGGCACGGGCAATCGGCGAGGAAATCGACACTTTGTTCTGTTTCACGTCGGATTCCACATCACCGACGATCATGTACTTCTTTTCTTCTTCCGTATCTTCATCGACGATCAACACGGTGGCACCGAATTTGATGATTTCGCCGCCCAGTTTGGAGACGTCGATGACTTCAGCCCGTGACAGCTTGTCTTCCAGTTCGGCAATCCGGCCTTCGTTGTGACCCTGAGCTTCCTTGGCGGCGTGATACTCGGCGTTTTCCGAAAGGTCGCCATGCGCACGCGCTTCAGCGATCGCATCCACGATCCGCGGGCGTTCGACTGTCGTGCGTTCCTTGAGCTCCTCCTGAAGCTTCGCATAACCGCCTATGGTCATCGGAACTTTTTCCATGGGTCTCAGACCTTCAATTTATTGGGTCCATTCGTAACGGGACCGCGTTTTTAAAAAGAAACGCAGCCGGGAAAGTCGCGCTTCCCCGGCTGGCGATTGGCTATACTAACCCTACAAATAGTAAGATTGCAAAGGCTTGACTTCCAGGCGTCCGGAAGCGCGCGCAACGATGCCTTTGGCCGCTGCAACCGACCCGGCAAGCGTCGTGTAGTAGGGAACCTTGTTGAGCAATGCCGCGCGGCGCATGGACCGGCTGTCGGAGATCGCTTGCGCGCCCTCGGTCGTGTTGAAGACAAGCTGCACGTCGCCGTTCTTGATGGAGTCGACAATATGCGGCCGGCCTTCCAGCACCTTGTTGATACGTTCGCAGGCGACGCCGTGGCCTTCGAGGTATCTTTGCGTGCCGGCCGTAGCGATGATCCGGAAACCGTTCTCCTGAAGGTTCTTGACCGCTTCCAGCACACCGTCCTTGTCCTGATCCCGCATGGAGACGAACACGGTTCCGGAGCCGGGAACGCCGGTTCCCGATCCGATTTGCGATTTGGCGAATGCCGTGCCGAATGACGCGTCCAGGCCCATGACTTCACCGGTTGAGCGCATTTCCGGCCCGAGGATCGTGTCTACGCCCGGGAATCGGGCAAATGGAAACACGGCTTCCTTGACGGCGATGTGATCGAAACTGCGCTCCTGAAGGCCAAAGCTTGCCAGCGGTTCGCCCGCCATTACCCGGCTGGCGATCTTGGCAACCGGTTCGCCTATCGTCTTCGCCACGAACGGTACCGTCCGCGAAGCGCGCGGGTTGACTTCAAGCACGAAGATTTCGCCGTTCCTGATCGCGTATTGGACGTTCATCAGGCCGCCGACTTCGAGCGCGAGGGCGAGGGCTGCTGTTTGCCGCTTCAATTCGCCGATCATGTCGTCAGACAAGGAGAAGGGCGGCAGGGAACAGGCACTGTCACCGGAGTGAATCCCGGCTTCCTCAATGTGCTCCATAATGCCGCAAACAAAGACGTCCTTGCCGTCGCACAGCGCATCGACATCCACTTCGATGGCGCCATCCAGATAACGATCAAACAGCAACGGATTGGTGCCGAGAACCGTATTGATCTGACCGGTTTTGTCGTTCGGATACTTGGCGCGCACTTCGGCTGGAACGAGCTCGGGCAGTGTGCCCAGCAGATAGGAGTTCAACGCTTCTTCGTCGCGGATGATCTGCATCGCGCGGCCGCCAAGTACATAAGACGGCCGCACGACCAGCGGCAAACCGAGTTGACCGGCAATCAGCCGGCCCTGTTCGACCGAGTAGGCAATGCCGTTTTCCGGCTGCTTGAGGCCGAGCTTCATCAACAGCTTCTGGAACCGGTCCCGGTCTTCAGCGAGATCGATCATGTCGGGAGACGTTCCGAGGATCGGGACATTCTCCTTCACCAGTGTTTGCGCGAGTTTCAGCGGCGTTTGGCCGCCGAACTGCACAATCACGCCATGAAGGGTGCCGTTTGACTGTTCCTTGCGGATGATTTCCAGAACGTCCTCGGGGGTCAGCGGCTCGAAATAAAGCCGGTCGGACGTGTCATAGTCCGTAGAGACCGTTTCCGGATTGCAATTGACCATGATGGTCTCATAGCCAGCATCCTTCAGCGCAAAGGCAGCATGACAGCAGCAATAGTCGAACTCGATACCCTGGCCGATCCGGTTCGGGCCGCCGCCAAGAATGACCACCTTCCTGGCATCGCTCGGAAGCGCTTCGCAGGCCGGGGTGCCCATGAACGGCACTTCATAGGTGGAGTACATATAAGCGGTCGGCGAGGCGAACTCTGCCGCACACGTATCGATCCGTTTGTAGACCGGAAAAACCTCAAGATCCACGCGCTGTGCCGCGACGGCGTCCGTGTCGGTACCGGCAAGGCTGGCAAGGCGGGCATCGGAAAAGCCCATTCCTTTCAGCTTGCGGAAATTCGCGGCGTCCTTCGGCAAGCCATGCTGCCGGACCTTGTCCTCCATCGCCAGGATGCCGGAGATCTGCTCGAGGAACCAGGGATCAATGCCGCTGCTGCGGTAAATGTCGTCGTTGGAAAGGCCGAGACGCATAGCCTGCGCCACACTCAGGAGACGGGTCGGGGTCGCGGTGCCGACAGCGGCGCGCAAGGCATTCTTGTCATCCCCCTGATCAAGACCCGGGATGTCGATCTCATCCAGGCCGTTGAGGCCGGTTTCCAGACCGCGCAACGCCTTCTGCAGGCTTTCGGCAAATGTCCGGCCTATCGCCATGACCTCTCCAACCGACTTCATGGCCGTGGTCAGGTTGGGCTGGGAGCCGGGGAATTTCTCGAACGCAAAGCGTGGGATCTTGGTGACCACATAGTCGATGGTCGGCTCAAACGAGGCTGGTGTGGCACCGCCGGTGATATCGTTCTCAAGCTCGTTCAGCGTATAGCCGATGGCCAACTTTGCCGCGATCTTTGCAATCGGGAAGCCGGTCGCCTTTGAAGCCAGTGCCGAGGAGCGGGACACCCGCGGGTTCATCTCGATGACCACCAGCCGGCCATTGTCCGGATTGACGGCGAACTGGACGTTTGAGCCACCGGTTTCCACACCGATTTCACGCAGGACCGCAATCGAAGCGTCCCGCATGATCTGGTATTCCTTGTCGGTTAGCGTCAGGGCCGGTGCAACGGTGATCGAATCGCCTGTGTGCACACCCATCGGATCGACGTTTTCGATGGAACAGATAATGATGCAGTTGTCCGCCTTGTCGCGGACGACTTCCATCTCGTATTCCTTCCAGCCAAGAAGGCTTTCGTCGATCAGGACCTGACCAACCGGAGAGGCATCGATCCCCGAGCGAACGATGGTTTCGAATTCCTCGCGGTTGTAAGCAACGCCGCCGCCGGTTCCACCAAGCGTGAAGGCGGGACGGATAATGGCAGGCAGGCCGATTTCATCGAGGGCGCGCATGGCTTCCATGACACCGACATTGCGGTCATAGCCCTTGATCTTGCCGTCCTCGCCGTAGATGGCCGGGGATGAGGCAATGGCGGCGCGTGGATTTTCCAGTCCTATGGCATCCATCGCCGCGCGGAATTTTTCGCGGTCCTCGGCCTTTTCGATGACATCGGCCTTGGCACCGATCATTTCCACGCCGAATTCTTCCAGAACGCCCATCTGTTCCAGATCCAGCGCGCAGTTGAGCGCGGTTTGCCCGCCCATGGTTGGCAGCAAGGCGTCCGGCCGTTCCTTGGCGATAATGCTGGCGACGATTTCCGGTGTGATTGGCTCGATATAGGTCGCATCCGCCAGATCCGGGTCGGTCATGATCGTCGCCGGGTTCGAGTTGACCAGAATGATGCGGTAGCCTTCCTCGCGCAACGCCTTGCAGGCCTGGGTTCCTGAGTAGTCGAACTCGCAGGCCTGGCCGATCACGATTGGTCCGGCACCGATGATGAGGATCGAGGAAATGTCTGTGCGTTTTGGCATCGTGACTCGCAGCTTGAAGCGGCCGGCATGCCGGGATTGGGCGTGCCGGAACGATCCGTGATTGTTTCCATGTTGGCTGAGCGCGTCTTATAGGGAAAAGACCGAAAAGAGGGAACCCCAAGCCGACGCAGATTACGAGGATTTAAGTCTGGAAGCCTTTGTATCAGGTATCCGGGCCAGAGACTGATTGCAGGGATTGTTGAGAAACCGGAACCGCAGCGGCTCGGGTTGCAGTCTTGCCATCGAAATCGGCGATGCCCTCGGTCAGCGCATAACAAGCAAGACGGATGGATTTGGGGATTTCGACCGGCCGTCCATCGCGGTGGCCCTTCTCATAGTACTGGATCATGCGTTTTTTGAGACCGAGATGCTCGGCTGCTTCTTTTTGTTTCAGACCGAGGGATCTGCGCCAGAGGCGGAACTGTTCCGGGCTCATGGCTGCAATCGGATCTATGGTTTTCTGCTCTGACATTCTTTGAAATTCGCTCGGATTTCGACTTGCCTGCGAACTGTGACGGTGCGGCCCGCTCCAGCTTCCGGTGAAAGAACGCCAAATGGTGAGACGGAGTCAATCTTAAAGTGCACGCTGTGCTCCTGAGCCGAACGTGCAGTCAATTCCGGCCGCTGGAAGCGTCAAATGCGTTCACATGCCCGGTGTCTTCTGGCTTGATTTTCTGTACCTGTGGTCGACGTTTGTCCGTTTGTGCGGTGGAACGAGGGTTATTTCAAGCCTAAATCAAATATTACGCTTCGGAAATATAGGCATAAACTTGCTTCCCAAACGTAATGACCGGCTCAAGCCGGCGGTCCTCTGCAACTTAATCTTATGAATTTTCGAAAGTTCCAAAACGATACTCGCTCAGCGTCCGTGTTATCGATAATAAATATAATATTATCGATATTTAATATTATTACACGAGATTAAGTAGTAAGACAGGAATTGGGAACCAATTGTTCCCATAAAACCATGTCTAATTTTTGTAGAAATCAATTAGTGACACTTCAAATTTAGGTATTTGGTCCAAAAACAGCATGAAAAGCGATTTTTTTTCTAGATTTACATTGCAAATCAGGTGTATTGGTAACTGGCAAGCCGTTGCGTGACGTTGTCTTGCTGCGGATTGCACGCTGTTTCCTTGATGAAAGTCACGGAAGCCGCTTGGACGGCGCCAGCCATCAAGGAAGGTGCCGGGCGATAGCAGTGTGATCGATCTGATCGATCGTAAAAAAACAGAAAAACTGGAATGTCTGACTCATGAACGCAACAGCAGCAGATTTGGTGGGTGTGCCGGATATTGCCGGACAGGAAGTGGATTTTTCCACTCAGGAAAACCACCTTGCAATTTCGGAGATGTCACAGAAGTTCGAAGTAACCCTTCGAACCCTGAGGTTCTACGAAGAAAAAGGATTGCTGAAACCTGTGCGCAAAGGCGCCCGCCGGTTTTACAGCGCACGCGACGTCGGTCGCATGCGTGTCATCCTGCAAGCCAAGAAGATTGGCCTTACCCTCGTTGAAATCCGCCGGGTGATCGCTTTGGTGGAAGGAAACACACCGCGTGGTGAGCAGTTCAGGGAACTGCGGGAAATCTGCAAGGGGCAGAACGAGCTTCTGCTGGAACAAAAGCAGATGCTTGATGAGCAGATCGCCGAAGTCGAAGAAATCGTATCTGCCTTTAACAAGCTGATATGACGACGACCAAATGCCAGGCGATGTGTAAAGAAGCCCTTGCAATTGGGCCGGTAACACATTGCCTGGCTTAGGATCCGGATATTCATAGTGATCCCGGTGTCCTGAGGGCATATCTGCCCTCAAGGTCCCTCAAAGCCCTCACACTTCGGGATGGCCGATTGTTTCAGGCCCCAGCGTGTTCAAGCCTGGCCGTGCGAGCGCATCATGTCGGTGAACCGCGTGAACAGATAGCGGCTGTCCCTTGGGCCCGGTGACGCCTCCGGATGATACTGGACCGAAAACACCGGCTTGTCTTTCATGGCAAGACCGCAGTTGGTTCCGTCGAACAACGACACGTGCGTCTGCAGCACATTGTCTGGCAAGCTGTCCGGATCCACTGCAAAGCCATGGTTCATCGAGGTGATCTCGACTTTGCCGGTCGTATGATCGAACACAGGATGGTTTGCACCGTGATGGCCCTGGTGCATCTTGAGCGTCTTGCCGCCGAGAGCAAGCGCGAGCATTTGATGGCCTAGGCAAATTCCGAAAATCGGCACATTGCGCTCGACGAGCGCGCGGATCGTTTCCACGGAATATGTTCCTGTGGCGGCAGGGTCGCCGGGACCGTTGGAGAGGAAGACGCCGTCTGGCTCGTGGGCCATGATGTCTTCCGCGCTGGTCTGTGCCGGCAAAACCACGACGTCACAGCCGGCGTCTTTCAAAAGCCGCAGAATGTTCCGTTTGATACCGAAGTCGATTGCAACAACTTTGAATGTGCCTCCCTCGGTTTCGGCATAGCCCTTGTCCCATTGCCAAGTCGTCTGGTGCCACGGTAGCGCCTGGCGGGTCGAAGCGTCCGTTGCAAGATCAAGCCCGACAAGTCCCGGCCACTCAGCTGCGGTCGCCTTCAGGGCAGGGATATCGAAATTGCCGTCCGGGGCATGGGTGATTGCCGCGTTGGGCACGCCCTTGTCACGGATGAGCGCCGTCAATGCGCGCGTGTCGATGCCGCTGATGCCGATCAGGTTCCGGCTTTTGAGCCAGGCGTCGAGATGGCTGGCTGCCCGGAAGTTTGACGGGTCGGTGACCGAAGCGGCCAGCACCACGCCGCAAATTCCGCTCTCGGCAGCCATGTTCACGGTTTCAATGTCGTCATCGTTGGTGCCGACATTGCCGATATGCGGAAACGTAAAGGTAATGATCTGCCCGGAATAAGACGGGTCGGTCAGGATTTCCTGATAGCCGGTCATAGCGGTGTTGAAACAGACTTCGCCGACGGCGGTGCCGGTCGCGCCGAGGCCATGGCCTTCGATGATGCTGCCGTCCGACAGCACAAGCAGGGCGGTCGCCGGGGTGTCAGACCATGCGTCTGCACTCGTCATGTCTTGTGTCCAATTGAAGTTGATGACATCATGCGCTGCAGAACGGGCGCAATCGGCAACCTTGAAAGGTTCATTTGGTCCATCTGCATCAAGCGCCGGACTCTAGGGGATGTGTTCGAGATCGTCAACATTGATCCGGTGTAATTTATTCTATAAAATTCAATAGCTTGTCGAAAAGATGCGGCGGGGACGGCCGTATTGGAAGCTTGGGATTTGGAACCGTGGGGTCAACCATGCACGAGACAATGCGCGATAGGATCAATGCCGCGCTCAAGGACGCACAGCGAACTGCAGACAAGCGGCGCTGCGCCACCTTGCGGCTGATCCAGGCGGCCGTCACACATCGCGAAACAACCGTTCGCGAAACGGGCAAGGATTCACTGGGCGATCTTGAAGTTATTGAAATATTGCAGAAAATGGTGAGCCAGCGGAACATCTCCGCTGAAGAATTTGAATCGAGTGGCAAGCTCGAACTCTCGGAGCAGGAGCGGATCGAGCGCGATATTATCCGGGAGTTTTTGCCAGAGCAGTTTGGCGACGAAAAAATGCGCGAGGCGTGCGAAACGACGGTTCGCGACATTGAGGCGCATGGCCTGCGGGATATCGGCCGCTGCATGAGCGAACTGAAAGCCCGGTATCCGGGGCAGATGGATTTTGTCCAGGCCTCGGGCGTGATGAAAGACCTGTTGCGAAACAACGGAAGCGCTGCACGGGCCGAAGAAGGTGGCCAGCCGGGCTGATTTCCGGGCTATCCCCAGTATTTAAGGTCAAAAGCGGCCTTTTGCCGGCGAAGCGCCGCCCGCAAATGACACCATGTGACAATGCGGCTACACTTCTGCGCACCGGCATGGCCGGCCGGCAGAATGCATGAGCAAATTAATGCGTTTCGACAACCGCCTTCTCGATGAAATCAGAGCCCGGCTCCCCCTGTCGGACATCGTCGCGCGGCGTGTGACCTGGGACAGGCGCAAATCGCAGCCGGGCAAGGGCGATTTCTGGGCCTGCTGTCCGTTCCACCAGGAGAAAACCCCGAGCTTTCACGTCGACGACCGGCGCAACCGCTACAAGTGTTTCGGCTGCGGAGCGTCCGGCGACCATTTCCGCTTTTTGACCGAGACCGAAGGCTTGAGTTTTCCCGAAGCGGTCGAACGGCTGGCCGAACAGGCAGGTGTTGCGCTGCCCGCGCCTGACCCGCAGGCGGCGCGGCGGGAGAAGAAACGCGCCAGTCTCGCCGAAGTCTGCGAGATGGCGGCCCGGTTTTTCCAGAGTGAGTTCAATGCCCCACGCGGGTCATCCGCGCGCCAGTATGCGCTGAAACGCGGGTTCAAGCCGGAGACCCTGGGTGAGTTCCGGTTCGGCTTCGCGCCTGAAAGCCGGGATGCCCTGAAACGATTCTTGATCTCCAAGGATGTTCCCGAAGCCGACATGATCGAGGCCGGGCTCCTGATCAAGCCCGAGGATGGCCGGCCAAGCTACGACCGCTTCCGCGGGCGGCTGATCATCCCGATCCAGGATGATCGCGGCCGGGTGGTTGCATTTGGCGGGCGGACGCTGTCGCCGGACGGGCAGCCGAAATACCTGAACTCGCCTGAAACGCCGCTGTTCCACAAGGGGGTGATGCTGTTCAACGCCCACCGGGCGCGCAAACCTGCCTTCAAGGCCCAGCAGGCGGTGGTCGTGGAAGGTTATCTGGATGCCATTGCGCTCTGGCAGGCGGGGCTCCATCACGTTGTTGCCTCGCTCGGAACCGCCTTCACCGAAGAACAGGTCGTCCGCCTTTGGAAGTTCGCTCCGGAACCAGTGATGTGTTTCGATGGCGATGTTGCCGGCATTTCCGCCGCGCACCGGGCGATCAACCGGATTTTGCCCGCGCTTCGCAGCGGCTATTCTTTCCAGTTCTGTTTTCTGCCGGATGGCAAGGATCCTGACGACCTGGTCAAGGATGCCGGACTTGCCGGATTTCAGGCCGAGTTGGAGAAGGCGCGCTCGCTGTTCGATGCGGTCTGGGACCGGGAGATTGAAGTTGCCCGCCTGGATACGCCGGAGCGCAAGGCTGCGCTGGAAAAGCGGTTTGATGACCTGATCGGCTCGATTCGCGATGAACGGGTCCGGCGCCGCTACCAGCTCGATCTGAAGTTCAAGCTCTCCAACCTTTTCTTCGAGCAATCGCGGCAGAAGCGATCCGGCGGATGGGCCGGAAAACGCGGCGGGCGTGAAGCTCCGGTGGAACAAGACCTTCCTGCCCCTTCGCGGGTCGATGCTCCCGTCTCACCGCATTTCGGCACCGAGCGTCTGCTTCTCGGTCTTTGCGTCCAGTATCCTGAGCTTTTGGAACGGCACCTCGAGCGAATATCAATGCTGGGATTTTCCGATGCGCTTCATGCCAGATGCCGGGATGCTTTGCGGGATCTGGTCGATGGTGACGACGCTGCGCCTGCCGCGGCGCTTCTGGAGCGCGCGGACCAGCCGCTGCAACGGCTGATCGGTGAGTTGCTGGACGCTGGCGGTGCACGGGACGGCGGCACCAGCATGACGTTTTCGGCTCTGGTGCACCGGTTTCCGCTTCTGCGCGTCAAGCCGCCCGCGGATTTTGTCGAAGCTGCCTTTCTGCATTTCCTCGCGGCGCTGGAACTTGGCGCCTTGGAGAAGGATCTGGACGCCGAACTCGCCAGCGCCGAGCTGGATCTTGACGAGACCGCGTGGGCGCGCATTCAGGCTTTGACCCAGGACCTCTCCCGGCAGCGCGAGGAAATTGCCCGCGCCGAAGCCGAACTCGCCGAGCGGGCCAAGAAGATCAGGGCGAACGGCGCGGCAATGATCGATACATCCGATAAGGGCGCATTGGATCAAACCACTGTGGCAACTGCCTGAACAACCCTTGTAGCCTGTCCCTGAGGCCGAAAACCAAAGATTCCCATTGACCAAACGCGAATCACACTTGCGAATCGCGCGCGTCGAGCTAAATAGGAGTTTTGCAGCCTCCCGCACCGGGCATTTCCTGCCATCGGTTTGTAATCACAGACGCGCTGCAACCCGAAGCTAGACCACCAGGCGGCCTGTTCTATACAGGCAGCAACTGCAGCCTTGTGTTGTCCGGACGTAAAAATGGCTGGATGGGCACACGGTTAATTGGGATTTAAGGGACGCAGCTTACTCGTAACTCATAGGCACCCCGCCAGGACCGGCGCCGCGGCAGACGCTGGCGCGCCGGGCGGGCGAATTGAGCGGTAAGCATTTTGACAAGGCACGGCGCGGTCTTCCCTGGCCGCGGTTCTGGAGCACGACATGGTATCAAAGACGACTCAGGCAGACGAAAACCAGGAAGCAAGCACGGAAGGCCCGGACGGTCCGCTTCTCGACCTGTCGGATGCCGCCGTCAAGAAGATGATCAAGGCCGCCAAGAAGCGCGGTTATGTCACCTACGAAGAACTCAATGAAGTCCTGCCCTCCTCGCAGGTGTCTTCGGAAAAGATCGAGGACACCATGTCGATGCTGTCCGACATGGGCATCAACGTGATCGATTCCGAGGAAGCGGACGAGGCCAACAACGAGGAAGCCGCCGATGGCGGCGATCTGGTTGCCGCCAGCACAACGGCTGTAGCCAAGACGACCACGACCAAGGAACCGGCGGACCGTACCGACGATCCGGTGCGCATGTATCTGCGCGAAATGGGGTCGGTCGAACTTCTGTCCCGCGAAGGCGAAATCGCCATCGCCAAGCGCATCGAGGCCGGCCGCGAGGCGATGATCGCCGGTCTGTGCGAAAGCCCGCTGACCTTCCAGGCGATCATTATCTGGCGCGACGAGCTGAACGAAGCCAAGGTTCTGTTGCGCGACATTATCGATCTGGAAGCCACCTATGCCGGGCCGGACGCCAAGGCCGGTCCGCAGGTTGCCAATGACGACCAGGCACCCGGCGAGCAGACGGCAGCAGCCCCCGCGAATGGCTTGAGCGAAGACACCGAGGCCGAAGGAGAAGGCGAGGGCGACAGCGAGGAGGATGACGACGAGTTCGAATCCAATGTCTCCCTGTCCGCCATGGAAGCCGAACTGAAGCCCGGCGTCCTGGAAACCTTCGACAACATTGCCGACAACTACAAGAAGCTGCGCCGCCTGCAGGATCAGCTGGTCGAGAACAAGCTCGCCAACCGCACCCTGTCACCCAGCCAGGAGCGCCGCTACAAGAAGCTGAAAGAAGACATCATCGTCGATGTGAAGAGCCTGTCGCTCAACCAGAACCGTATCGATGCCCTGGTCGCCCAGCTCTATGACATCAACAAGCGGCTGATGGGCTATGAAGGCCGCCTGATGCGCCTTGCCGACAGCCACAATGTCGACCGGCACGATTTCCTCAAGCAGTATCAGGGTGCCGAACTCGATCCGAACTGGCTGCGCAAGGTGGCGAACCTGTCCACCCGCGGCTGGAAGAACTTCGTCGCCAAGGAAAAGGAACAGATCCGCGAGCTGCGTCAGGACATCCAGACGCTGGCCACCGAAACCGGCCTGGAAATCACCGAATTCCGCCGCATTGTATCCATGGTGCAGAAGGGCGAGCGCGAGGCGCGTATCGCCAAGAAGGAAATGGTCGAGGCGAACCTGCGACTGGTCATCTCCATTGCCAAGAAATACACCAACCGCGGCCTGCAGTTCCTCGATCTCATTCAGGAAGGCAATATCGGCCTGATGAAGGCGGTCGACAAATTCGAATACCGCCGTGGCTACAAGTTTTCCACTTATGCGACGTGGTGGATCCGTCAGGCGATTACCCGCTCGATCGCCGATCAGGCGCGCACCATCCGTATTCCGGTGCACATGATCGAGACGATCAACAAGATCGTCCGGACCTCGCGCCAGATGCTGCACGAGATCGGCCGCGAGCCGACCCCGGAAGAGCTGGCTGAAAAGCTGCAAATGCCGCTGGAAAAGGTCCGCAAGGTCCTGAAGATCGCCAAGGAGCCGATCTCGCTCGAAACGCCGATTGGCGACGAGGAGGATTCGCATCTCGGCGATTTCATCGAGGACAAGAACGCGGTTCTGCCCATCGATGCGGCCATCCAGTCGAACCTGCGCGAAACCACCACCCGCGTGCTCGCCTCGCTCACCCCGCGTGAGGAACGTGTTCTTCGCATGCGCTTCGGCATCGGCATGAACACCGACCACACGCTGGAAGAAGTCGGCCAGCAGTTCTCGGTCACCCGCGAACGCATCCGCCAGATCGAGGCCAAAGCCCTGCGCAAACTGAAACACCCGAGCCGGTCGCGGAAACTACGAAGCTTCCTGGACAGCTGAGGCACTTAAAACCGCACCGGAAGCGGTCACCGAATGGACCATGCAAAAACCCGGCGGAAACGCCGGGCTTTCAGACCGCTGACAAACCCCTGGCGTTTGCCGGGGGTTTTTGATTCACTGTTTTTATGTTGAAGAAACCTGGCCCGGATCAAACAACTCTCGAGATAGTGACGCTCGATCAGCTTGTTCCCGCCGATCACTTGTTGCGCAAGATTGATGCGGTGATCGACTTTTCGTTCATTCATGACCGCGTTGCTGGTCTTTATTGTGCCGACAATGGCCGCCCGCCGCTGGATCCGACCTTGATGTTCAAGGCGCTGTTCATCGGGTATCTTTACGGGATCCGCTCTGAGCGCCAGCTGGTGCGCGAGATCGAGGTGAATGTTGCTTACCGCTGGTTTTTGCGGCTGAAGCTGACGGACAAAGTGTTTGATGCCTCGACGCTCTCCCAGAACCGCCGCCGCCGTTACACCGATACCTCGGTGGCGCAGGACATCTTCGACCGGATTGTGGAGCAGGCCCTGCACCACGGGCTTGTCGACGGCACGGTGCTTTATACGGACAGCACGCATCTGAAGGCGAATGCCAACAAGGGCAAATACGACCTGACGCAGATCGAAAAGTCGCGGGCCGATTACTGGGGTGAGCTGGACCGGGCAATTGAGGCGGAGCGCAAGCTGCACGGTCAAAACCCTCTGAAGACCAAGGAGCGCACGCCACAGGTCAAACAGACCAAGGTGAGCCGCACGGACCCGGATGCCGGTTACATGGTGCGCGAGGGCAAGCCGAAGGGCTTCTTTTATCTGGATCATCGCACGGTGGATGGCCGGCTCGGGATCATCACGGATACCTTCGCCACACCGGCCAATGTCCATGACAGCATTGTGTATCTGTCCCGGCTGGACCGCCAGAAGCAGCGCTTCGATTTTGACGTCCGGGCCGTCGGACTGGATGCGGGCTATGCCACGTCCGGGATCGCCAAAGGGCTGGAAAACCGTGGCATTCTGGGTGTCACCGGCTACCGCCGCCCAACATCCCCCAGACCCGGCATGATGCGCAAGTCCGCCTTCACCTATGAACCTGACACGGACGGATACCGCTGTCCGCAAGGCCAGCTCTTGACCTACGCCACGACGGATCGCAACGGCTACAAACACTACCGCTCCGATCCCGCCCTGTGTAGGACCTGCCCGGTTCTGGCCTCCTGCACGTCCAATGCCAAGGCCGAGCGGACCCTGACCCGCCATGTCTGGCAGGAGGCGCGCGAGCGAACCGATGCCCACCGGCTCACCCCTTGGGGCAAGAGCGTCTACAAGCGCCGAAAGGAAACCGTGGAGCGCTCATTTGCCGATGCCAAGCAGCTTCATGGACACCGCTATGCCAGGTTCCGAAGTCTGACGCGGGTGCAAACGCAATGCCTGCTTGCCGCTGCCGCCCAAAACATCAAGAAAATCGCAATGGCCCTCACAAAGATCCCGAAACAAGCCCCCGCATGAGGGAGGCAAACCGACCTCACGCTGAATAAAGCCCGCTCAAAACACGAAAACCAAGAGCGTGAAAAAACAAACCCGCCAAAATCGACGGGTTTGTCAGCAGTCTGTCGCGCCACCGGCGCGTCATTGTTCTTTTTTTGAAGTCCGGTGCTCGCATTCGCTCGCGCTGACGCGCTGGGTTCCGGATCGGCGCGCAGCCCTGCTGCTCTGGTCCGGAATGACGAAGTGGCAAGCGCTCTCCGCGCCCACTGCCGTCATCCCATTGCCCGGCAATGGGATCCATTCCGTTTCCTTGCCCCACCCGCCGCCGTCCCGGCCCTTGAGCCGGGACCGGAAAGCCGCAAGCGCTGTGTTTTCATTCGCGGATGCCTTGGCTCTCCGGTCCCGGGTCACGTTGCGCTTGCCCGGGACGGCGATGGTGGGTGTGGTGGGGTTTTTCCGCCTTGCTTCGTCATGCTGGACCGCGTGGCGCCATCGCGAGATCCGGTATCCGGATGTCATTCGCGCCACCGGCGCGTCATTGTTCTTTTTTGAAGTCCGGTGCTCGCATCCGCTCGCGCTGACGCGCTGGGTTCCGGATCGGCGCGCAGCCTTGCTGCGCTTGTCCGGAATGACGGATGGCAAGCGCTCTCCGCGCCCACTGCCGTCATCCCATTGCCCGGCAATGGGATCCATTCCGTTTCCTTGCCCCACCCGCCGCCGTCCCGGCCCTTGAGCCGGGACCGGGAAGCCGCAATCGCTGTGTTTTTATTCGTGGATGCCTTGGCTCTCCGGTCCCGGGTCACGCTGCGCTTGCCCGGGACGGCGATGGTGGGTGTGGTGGGGTTTTTCCGCCTTTCTCCGTCGTCCCATGACATCGTTGGATGGGGTCGTGCCTTGCCCCACCCGCCGCCGTCCCGGCCCTTGAGCCGGGATCGGGAAGCCGCAAGCCTTCGTTGCTTATCCGCGGATGCCTTGGCTCTCCGGTCCCGGGTCACGCTGCGCTTGCCCGGGACGGCGATGGTGGGTGTGGTGGGGTTTTTCCGCCTTGCTCCGTCATGCCGGACCGCGTGGCGCGGCGTGCCATCGCGAGATCCGGTATCTGGATGTCATTCGCGCCACCGGCGCGTCATTGTTCTTTTTTGAAGTCCGGTGCTCGCATCCGCTCGCGCTGACGCGCTGGGTTCCGGATCGGCGCGCAGGTGCCTGCGCTTGTCCGGAATGACGAAGTGGCAAGCGCTCTCCGCGCCCACTGCCGTCGTCCCATTGCCCGGCAATCGGATCCATTCCGTTTCCTTGCACCAATCGCCGCCGTCCCGGCCCTTGAGCCGGGATCGCGAAGCCGCAAGCCTTCGTTGCTTATCCGCGGATGCCGTGGCTCTCCGGTCCCGGTTCGCGCTGCGCTTGCCCGGGATGGCGATGGTGGGTGTGGTGGGGCTTTCCGCCTTGCTCCGCCATGCCGGACCGCGTGGTGCGGCGTGCCATCGCGAGATCCGGTATCCAGATGTCATTCGCGCCACCGGCGCGTAATTATTCTTTTAAATTCCGGTGCTCGCTTGAGCTCGCGCTGATGCGCTGGGTTCCGGATCGGCGCGCAGCCCTGCTGCTCTGATCCGGAATGACGAAGTGGCAAGAGCTCTCCGCGCCCACTGCCGTCATCCCATTGCCCGGCAATGGGATCCATTCCGTTTCCTTGCCCCACCCGCCGCCGTCCCGGCCCTCGAGCCGGGATCGGGAAGCCTCAAGCGCTGTGTTTTCATTTGCGGATGCCTTGGCTCTCCGGTCCCGGTTCGCGCTGCGCTTGCCCGGGACGGCGATGGTGGGTGTGGTGGGGGTTTCCGCCTTGCCCCAATCACGGCCGATTGTTTGGCAGTGAAGCGGTATGGTTCACCGGATCAAGACCGGTGTTGACGGAGAGAAGCTGCTGAACGGCGGTGGCTTGCAAAAAGTTACATGTGCTTTCTAAGCAATTCCAGATTGCGTTTATTGCCTGGGTTCTGCAAGTTTGCCGAAAGGGAACGGGGCGGGGCATGCCTGCAGAATTTAAAATCGACTCGCGAGAGGCATTGGAGGCCTGGTTTGAAGACAAGCCGGTGGACTGGGCGCAGGTGGTTGCCGCGCGGGCGGCCTTGCGCGCTTTTCCGGTGGTGTTCGCAATCGTGGATGTGCCGGACCGTTACTTGAGTCCGGACCGGAAGCAGCGCTTGACCCTGCAGGTATTTCGCGCAAGTTTGTTATCATGGGTTGCGCGCCTTTATCCAGCCCATGATCTGACAACCCTCGCCGACGCCGCCGCCGCCGCCGTCTACGCCGCCGCCGCCGCCGCCGCCGCCCCCAGAGCCGCCGTCGCCGCCGTTTCATGGGAAGCCTTCACTGCGGATTGCGCGTTCTTGGAGAAGGCGGAAGACTCTGCCGCCTTGATCAACACCCCGCTGTGGCTGAAAGAGGTGCGCAGCTCGCTTTCCTATCAGACCAACATGCCCGATTGGGCGCGCGGTCCGATGGACACGTTCCTCGCCGATCCGCAGTGGGGTGGAAAGCCCGAATGGGCCTTGATCGTCAAATGGTACCAGGCGCTTCTGCCCGGCGGCGGCGCAGACACACCGCTCAGCTATTTCGGCGAGAAAGCCGATATCGAGATCGCCACCCAGCCGGATGACTTCTGGACCATCAATGATGACCGAAGCGCGGAAGATATTCTGCGGGAAATTGGTGAGATTGCCGGGAAGTTGCCCGATGGTGGCGGGATACCACCAAAGGGGGCGGCAAATGGGGGGGAGACGGGCAATGGCGGCGACCCGGCGGGAGCCAACGGCTCCGGAGAAGAAAAACGGGCCTCGGATTCTCAAGTCCCGCTGCAACTCGATAACATTGCCGAGGTCGACAGCCTGGGCCGCAAGCGCTTTGCGCGCCTTCTGGCAACGCGCATCGATGAGCTTCATGCCGGGAATGGCCCGGATGGGCTTGCGGTCAACCTGCATGCGCCCTGGGGCGAAGGGAAGTCGACCGTTCTCAAATTCATGAAAACCTATCTGGAGATGGGAAGTCTACCCTCAGGGCGCCAATGGCTGGTCGTTGAATTCAACGCCTGGCAGCATGAGCACCAGCGTCCGCCCTGGAGGCCATTCTTGAAGGCTGTGAAAACGGATCTGAGCGATAGCCTGATCGCGCAGCAACGGCGGCAACGCGCGAACGATGTCCGCCATCAGTGGCATTCCTGGCTGATACAGGCAGAGGCTGCGCCCTATTTGGGGGGGCGCTTGCCATAGCTTTATTCGTTTCTCTGCTATGGTTAGGCAGTAGCGAACTGGCCAAAATCGTCTCAAGCCTTGTGACCGGTATACTCGCGCTCATTGCCGCGCTTACCCTTTACTCCCGAAAAGCATTTTTCGGATCGAACAAGAGCGCTGGCTTCTTTTACGACTTGTCTAGCGATCCCCTGGAACGGCTCAGGGAATTGTTTTCTGCCATGGTTAAAGCGGCTGATGCACCGGTGTGTATTTTTGTTGACGACCTTGATAGGTGCCAGAATTCATTTGTTGTAGATTTTCTGGAAGGTATTCAGACCTCCTTCCGAGATAATAATGTTGCCTTTGTGGTTGCTGCAGACAAGTATTGGATTAAAAACAGCTTTGAGGACGTCTACCCAACTTTCTGCGCAAACACAACTGACAAATCTCAACCGCTTGGTTATTTATTCTTAAAGAAGATCTTTCAGCTCAACGTACCACTTCCAACTATGGGGAACCGCAAACAAGAATACATATCTGAATTGCTGCAGACTGCCAGGAGACCTCTGGATGATCCTGCCCTTGTACAGGGTCACCTGATTAGCTCCGAGCAGAGCCCAGATCCGGACACTCACATTGATGAACTAAAAAAGGAGATCGAGAAACTAGCACCAGAAGGTTTGACACCGGTCACTACTGAGTGGCTTTCTGGCCAGTTTTCACATAATGCGGACATGCAGGCAGCTTTGGCGCAAAGCTATACCGAATCCTCCGACGCGCAGAAACAGGCCGAGCATTTCTTGCTTGAGTATCATTGCTTTCTGCCCAACAACCCACGTGTAATCAAACGCAGCATCAACGCGTTCGGTATGCGTGTCGCGACCACAATCTTGGAGGGGGGAAATCTGGACAACGATGTCCTGGCCCGCTGGACAATCCTGGAGCAGTGTTATCCAGCGGTGGCCGACGAACTGGCGCAAAATCCGAAGCTGATCGAACGCCTGTTAGATGACCCGATTGATAGTAGCAAGGATCGATCCGATAAGGGCGGGCAGGACGCTGACAGCTTCAAATCCGGCCTGTCTGAGGCAATGGCTTATTTTAAAGAGCGACCCGAAGCTATGAAGCTGTTGGGTGAAAACGGAAAGTTGATACTGACACCCCAGATTGTCGGAAACCTGATTGGATGCGTCTGATTTTTGAAGCTTGAAAGCGCGGGCGGGACTCACAACCGACCTCCATTCCATGACAATCGCCTTCCAGCAAAAAAATCAGCACAATCGCCAGCATCACCCCGGGCGAACATAGTGAGACCCGGGGCTTACTCGTTACCAGAGATCCAGGTCCTTTGCGCCGGACCCATTCGGAATAAAACAGACGTTACAGCGAGTTGAGTCGCGAGTAGATCCCGAATCTCCGCTGAGCGGCGTCAGGGGTGATAACCTGAAGCTGTAGCTCAGAGCATATCCGAAAGGGTCCCCTCTCCCAGAGGGAGACGGCTGGGGTGAGGGGACAAAGCAGTCAGGTTTCGGCAGCCCGGGTCAGTGACAGGCGGGCGGTTTCCAGATGCTCTTTCATCAGGTTGGCCGCCCGCTCAGGCTCGCGTGAGCGGATGGCGTTGAGGATCTGCCTGTGCTGAGTATTGTATTTGGCGATGATGTTCTGTTCGAGCGTCAGATGGCGCATGCGTGTCCAGTCATCCTGCGCCCTCACTTCCGTGATTTGCTCGATGATCCAGATGAGCAACCCGTTCTTGGTTGTCTCCGCCAGCTTCTTGTGAAACTGGCCGTCTGCTTCGGCAAACCGCACCGGGTCGTTGATCGACTGTTCCATTTCATCGCAAAGCGCTTCCAGGCGATCGAAGTCACCGCGCATCCCGTGCATCACACAAAGGCGGCATATATGCGGTTCGAGTGCAAATCGTGTGTCGATCAGTTCGAGCGGATTGGCGCTCTCGATCGCAGTAGTGCTGGAAATGGACGGCTGATAGGTCACATAGGTTCCGCTTCCGGCCCGCCGCGCCAATAGTCCTTCGGTTTCCAGTTGAGCGAGCGCATCCAGAAGCGTGTTTCTTGCGACTTTATAGTGACTTGCCATCTCACGCGAAGACGGCAACCGGTCATTCAGCCGGTAGCTCCCCTTGGTTATTTCCCGCCTTAAAAGTGCGGCAATGTCTGACGACCCTAGTCTTTTCACAGCGGTTCTCTGGTGCCTATAATTGATCCAATATTAAGCCAAATTGATCAAAATGCCAGCATTGGCTTTAAAATTGGATCAAAAGGGGTTGATTTTTGGCGCGGCCTGTTAAAGATTTCCTCCAGAGAGATGGCCCGGGACGCGACCGGCCATCCGAGGGGAGATATGGTGCACAATGGCGATACCAGCGCACGTTGAATTTCTTATTGTAGGCGCGGGGATACACGGACTTTCCACCGCGTGGAAGCTGGCAGAACGACTAAGGGAAGAAGGTCAGCAAGTCGAGGATCGGATTGTAGTTGTTGACAAGTCCGGGCTTGCTGCCGGTGCGTCCGGTATCGCGTGCGGCGTCGTCCGGAACAATTACTTTCAACCGGCCATGCGCCAGCTCATGGCCCACTCGGTCGGTGTTTGGGAAAGCGATCCTGCCGGGCTTTCCTATCATCCCGTCGGTTACATGCAGATCAGCAGTGAGTCCATGCGCGACGATGTGGCTCAGATTTTCCGTGAGCAGCAGGAGATTGGTTACGAAAGCGCGTTTATCGAGGGTGAGAATGCGTGCGCCAGTTACATGCGTGGTATTTTCGGCGACTGGCAGGCGCAGAAAATCACCAGCGTCCTGCACGAGAAACGCGGCGGGTTCTCTAATCAAACCAAGACCATGTATGCGCTCGCCGACAAGGTGGAGAAGCTCGGTGTCCGCATCCTCACCGGCGTGGAAGTGATGGGCGTGGTCAAAGAGAGCGGTTCGGAATCGGTTCAAGCAATTGAGACCAGTCACGGCACAATCGGGTGCACGCATCTGGTCATCGGGGCCGGTCCCTGGGTTCGCGATTTCTGGGACATGCTGGGGCTGCCGAAGCAGATCACCGTGAAGGATCTCGCTGGCGAAGTTCACCAGGGTGTCGATATGTGGCGCTTCTGGCAGCTTGAAGAAGGTGTGTTGCTGGTCGATCCGGAACTGGGCAAGGCAGATGATGGGTCATTGCCGCCGGTCATCCATGTGGACACCGACGCACCGCTTCATTCGACCGTCGATGGGTCCCTGATCACCGAGGAGATGTGGGGCATCTACTATAAGCCCGATTGGCATTTCGGTGGTATTCAGGGCGGTGCTTCACCCTATAAGGTTGACACGCCGGTGGACGATGTACAGATCGATCCCTACGGCCCGTCGAGCCCGGAATTCGTTTCGTCCGATGAGTTCGCCCATATGTGGGTCTCTGCCCTGGCGCACTGCCAAAAGCGGTACGAGGGCCAAATGCCGAAGTACCACCGGGAAGCGTCTGGTGGCATTGGTGCCTTTACAGCGGACAGCTTTCCGGTCTTCGACAAGTTTTTCGGAAACGTTCATGTGATCGCCGACAGCAATCACGGCTGGAAGATGATCGGCGTCGGTCATCTGGTCGCCGATGAGGTGCTCGGTAAGCCGCAGAGCTTGCTTGAGCCATTCCGATTTGCGCGGTTCGAAAAGGGCGAACTGCATCCCGTTTCCAACAGCCCCTATCCGTGGAGTTAGGCCTGTTCGTCTATAACCGGACGAAGCGGACACCCAAAGTTTAAGCGCCGCCAGAGCGCAACAAATCCTTTCCAGAGAGGAGTATAAAGTGGCCGAAATGGACATTGAAAAATTCGTCGAAACCCCTGGTCGCGACGAAAAAATCAAGGAAGTCAGAAAGAAGATCGACGAGCTGGGGATTGAGTACCTTTACCTTCAGTTCGTATCCGTGACCGGCAAGATCATGGGCAAGGGCATCCCTGCCGATCATTGGGAAAGCGTCGCCAAGAAAGGCTTCCAGCTCGTCTATGGCGCCACCATGAACCTGTTTCTCAACCGGTCCGGCGACTATCTCGGCTATGGTCCGGAAGCAGCTGAACTGGTTGGTATTCCCGAGCCGGAAACCTTCATGCAGCTGCCATGGGCACCGGAAATCGGCAGGTTCTATTGCACCTTGTTCCGCAACCGCGAGGAAAAGGTCGACCCGGGCGCGTATCTGACTTCCGATTGCCGCGGAAACCTGCGCCGGCTGCATGACCAATTCCAGAAAAAGCACGGCCTGCAATTGCGCATCGGGACCGAGCCGGAAATGATGTGGCTGAAGTTCGATGAAGACGGCAAGCCGCGCGATGGCTATTCCAAGCCATATTGCTATCACATCGATCAGTTCGAAAGCCTGCGCCCTGTGTCGATGCAGGTGATCCGCTATGCCCGCAAGATGGGCCTCGACATGATCCAGGGCGATCATGAGGACGCACCGGGCCAGCTGGAACTCAACTGGACCTTTGACGATGTCCTGCGAAATGCCGACCGTCTGACCACCTATCGCCAGCTCTGCGCGCAGGTGGCCCGCGAAAACGGCATCTTTGCCTGCTTCATGACCAAGCCGTTCATGGGCGTCTCCGCTTCCGGCTGTCACCACAACATGTCGCTGTGGACGGCTGGAACGGACGAGTTCAAGCGCACCGGAAACGATCCGGACAATCTGCCGGGCATGCAAGACAACTACATGTATGTCAAAGGCGGCGACAACACCTTCATGCCGGACACCGATGATCCGCAGATGCCTGGCAAGACCGGCCTGAAGGCCATCGGTGGCGTCGTTCACAACCTGCAGGCACTCACTGCCATCGGTTGCTCGACGGTGAACTCCTACCGGCGTCTCTGGGACACCGGCTTCTGGGCTCCGGTCTTCTCTGACTGGGGTTTCCAGAACCGCACCACCGGTCTTCGCGTCTCCGCGCCGGGCCGGTTCGAGTATCGCTCGGTTGATTCAATGGTGAATCCGTATCTCATGGGCTCGACGCTGCTCGCAGCCATGGATGATGGCCTCGACAACGATCTGGATCCGGGCGAACCGGAAGAGCGCAACATCTACGAGGCGATGGAAGCCGGCAAGGAAGTCAAGAAGCTGCCGATGTCCCTTGGCGAAGCGCTGGCGCATCTGGAAAACAGCGAAGTCGTCAAACGCGGCCTGCCGGGTGAGATGTACCGTCTGTACCACGAGTACAAGTCCGACGAATGGGCGCGCTTCATGTCCACGGTCACCGACTGGGACAAGGAAACCTACATGGAGTGCCTGCCGTAATTGGCGCGCTCCGGCCGGCGGCACCACCGCCGGCCTGTCACAACGCGCGCGGTATCGCGCGCCTGTATTTCACATCAGGGAGAGCACAGTAAATGTGTGGAATCGCAGGACTGATACATCGGGGCAAAAGCTCCAATGTAGGCGGTGAAATGACCGCCATGCTGCAGGCACTGAAACACAGGGGCCCCGACTCCACCGGCTATGCGGTTTATGGCGAGCCGGTCGCGGGCGACTATGTGATGCGGCTCAAGATTGCCGAGGCCGAAGATATGGCCAAGGGCCGCGGCATCCACGACATCCTCGAGGAGCGGATCGCGGTCGTCGATGCCATCCTCGAAAAGCATGGAGCATCGGTCAAGTCCAAGGACCGGGTCCGGCCCTATGCACTTCGCTACGTCTTGTCCCATGACGGCGACACGGCAGAGCTCGCGGAGCATATCGAGGAAACAGACGGTGTCGAAATCCTGTCCTTTGGCAACGGTCTTGAGCTGATCAAGGATCTGGGTGACGCCAGCGACGTGGCGGACGCTTACGGGCTGGATGATTTCAACGGTACGCATGGCATTGGCCATACCCGTATGGCGACCGAGTCCGACGTCGATATCAAGTCGGCGCACCCCTATTGGGCGTTCCCCTACAACGACGTTAGCGTTGTCCATAACGGCCAGATCACCAATTACTGGATCATGCGCCGCGAGATGGAACGCAAGGGCCACCGGTTCATGTCCAGTTGCGACAGCGAGCTGCTCGCCGTCTACACCGCGCACAATCTTGCCAACGGCGTCAGCCTGGAAGAGAGCCTGCGCCGGTCCATCGAGGAAATCGACGGCGTGTTCACCTACCTGGTGGCGACCAAGGACCAGCTCGGCATGGCCAAGGATACCATGGCCGCCAAACCGCTTGTTCTCTACGAGAGCGACGACCTGATCGCCATGGCGTCAGAGGAAGTCGCCATCCGCGCGATCCTGCCGGAAGAAATCGACACTTACGATCCCTATGATGAGGAGGTTCGGGTATGGCAAGCGTGAGCGATGCCGAACTGAAAGAAATGACCCAGGAAGACCGGGTCAAGGCGCTTGGTATGACCACCGAGCAGCTAACCGGCAAAACCATGTATATTGAGTTTGACCCGGATGCGGTCGAACGGTTCGCCTATCCTTGGTGCCCGGATGTCGATTTCAACAAGCGTATCGAAATCGATACGGACGACATGTCCACCACGGATGTGAATGCCAGAATCCGCGAGGCCTTGAACGATGGCTATGGGTCGATTGTTCTGAAAAACCCGCGCGGCAAGCATTCGCTCGGCGTCGGAATCCTGAACAAGTTGAACCTGATAATTGAAGGTTCGGTGGGGTATTTCGGTGTTGGTCTGATCGATGGTCCGAATGTGCGCATCAACGGCCGCGTAGGCTGGTCTTGCGGCGAAAACATGATGTCGGGCACTGTCGTGGTTGAAAAGAACGCAGGGTCCACTTTCGGTGCGGCTATCCGCGGTGGCGATCTTGTCTGCCGTGGCTCCGTGGGCTCGCGTACTGGCATCGACATGAAGGGCGGTACGATCCTTGTCGGTGGTGATACCGGGGCTTTGTCCGGCTTCATGATGCAGCGCGGGCGCATGGTTGTGTGCGGCAATGCCGGCAAGAACCTCGGCGATTCCATGTATGACGGCACGATTTATATCGGCGGCGACATCCAGTCGCTCGGCGTCGACGCCGTCGAAGCCGAGCTGACCGACCTCGACAAGGCGTGGCTCACCAGAAAACTCAGCCAGTACGATCTGATGCCTGACAACGGCGTCGACCACTTCACCAAGATCGTCGCGGGCAAGCAGCTCTGGAACTACGACAATCTCGAACCCAACGAAAAGAAACTCATTCTCTGAGGGAAAGACGCCCCGCGGCCGATCAGGTCTCGGGCGCCAGACCGGGGGAAAGGACCTATCATGGCTGACAGCCTATCGACAAAAAAACCGCTCGACAGGGATGTGAACCGCATCGGGGATAGCTTTATCTTCCCGCCGCGCGTCATGGACGACATCCACATCAAGTCGGAGCTTGGCCGCTACCGTATGCGCGGCTTCTCATTGTTCAAGAAAATCCCGCATTGGGATGACCTGACGTTCCTGCCGGGTACCTTGACCCGGTTCGTGATCGAAGGGTATCGGGAAAAGTGCGAGACCCGCACCATTATCGGTCCTCGGGCCAAGCGTCCGCTTGATCTGGACATCCCGATCTACATCACCGGTATGAGTTTCGGCGCGCTGAGCTATGAGGCAAAGACCGCGCTGGCACGTGGCGCGACCATGGCCGGTACTGCGACCTGTTCGGGCGAAGGCGGCATGATCCCGGATGAACGGCGCTATTCCTCCAAGTGGTTCTATCAGTGCATCCAGTCGCGCTACGGCTTCAATCCGCACCATCTGGTTCTGGCCGACGGCTGTGAGTTCTTCATCGGTCAGGGATGTAAGGTTGGCCTTGGCGGTCACCTGATGGGCCAGAAGGTCACCGACCAGGTTGCCGAGATGCGCTCGCTTCCGGCCGGGATCGATCAGCGTTCCCCCGCCCGCCACCCGGACTGGCTCGGACCGGACGATCTGGCACTGAAGATTCAGGAAATCCGCGAAGCTACCGATTGGCAGATCCCGATCCAGCTGAAGCTCGGCGCAGCGCGCGTTTATGACGATGTGCGTATGGCGGTGAAGTGCGATCCCGATTCGATCTATATCGACGGTATGGAAGGGTCTACCGGCGCCGGTCCGCACCTAGCGACCGAGGACACCGGCGTTCCGGGCATGGCGGCAATCCGTCAGGCCCGCAAGGCCATCGATGATCTCGGCAAACGCGGCGAAATCAGCCTGATCTACGCTGGCGGCATCCGGAACGGAGCCGACGTTGCCAAAGCCATTGCCTTGGGTGCCGATGCGATTGCCATCGGCCACTCGGCCATGATGGCGCTCAACTGCAACAAGGACATCCCGGAGGCCGATTATCCGAACGAGATCGGCGCAGATCCGGGCTACTGCTACCACTGCCACACGGGCCGCTGCCCGGTCGGCGTTGCGACGCAGGATCCTGTCTTGCGCGCCCGTCTCGACCCGGATGAAGCCGCAGAACGCGTCTACAACTTCCTCCACACGCTGACCATCGAGGCACAGCTCTTCGCCCGCGCTTGCGGCAAGACGCATCTGCATTCGCTGGAGCCGGAGGATCTTGCCGCCCTTACCATGGAAGCCTCGGCAATGGCCGGTGTTCCGCTCGCCGGCACCAACCACACGGTTGGCGTCGAAGACTATCATCACTTTTAAGGAGAGCGGAAGATATGGCTGGAACAGTATATCGCGGCTCCGAGATCAAGGATGTCGACCAGTTTCTGCGCGATGCCGACGGGCTGGAATCGGATCGTGAGAAAGAAATTGGTCAGCACATAGGCTACCGGTACGATGTGAACCTTGTGCCGGACTACGACAGGCTCACGCCGTTCCTGAAGCAGTATATGGAGTTCATGGGCTGGGACGATCTCAACTGGCTCGAAGACATCCATATGGGTTACGAGGAAGGTATGCCCGCTGTCTTCGACCGGAACATCAACGGCTGGGTGCGCATCCCGGATACCATTGATCTGCCGGACAACCAGCAGGACCGCGACATGATCGCCCGGGAACTTCTGTTGAAGTTCCAGATGTCCGACCGGCACCCGTTGGTGACGCTCCGAAAAGCCTACATGAAGTTCTGAGTAAATGGCGCGTCCGTCTCCAAGAAGATCTGTTTTCGAACTGGTCAAATTTCGCTGGCGGACGCGATTTTCCCAAAAGGCTCCGATCGAAACGGGTCTTGTCGAGAGCGGCCAGGGATGAAAAAACCAACAAGGGAAACGCATGACCGCAGCGGCTGATGTGCACCGGTCTCGCCTTGAACCGGCCTCGCTGAAAACGACTTTTCTGAAGTGGCAGTGCCGTGTGCGCCAGATGATGATGCGCGACAACTATGGCCGGCCAGATGATGGCATTACGCCTGCTGTTTTTCTGCCCGGTGCCGCAGAATCACTTGGTCATATCATTACGTTGCTCAACAAAGATTGGGCACATTCGGTAACGCCTGAGCTTGAGCACATGGCGGCCAAGACAAATGATCCGGCGCAGCGGCGCGACCAGGCACTGCGGTTTCTGTCTTCCAGCTATTACCAAAAACATGCCGAGTTTTCTGATGTTCTGACCGCCACGTTTCCCGGCGGTTCTCCGGGTGCTGCACAGCTTCTGGAGGCCGGGAGAGTATCGCTGGTGTTTGAGGCCTATTCGCAGCGGTTCGAACTGGTTTGCAAAGTCGGGCAACTGGAGCCCTTCGACGTGCTTTACCGGGCAACGCTTGCGCACAACCGGCTGTTCAATCCCGGACTGCCCGGAGACACGCTGGTTCTTGGTTTTACGCCGGACTGGAGTGCCTCAAAAGACGTGAGCCGGGGAGGTGCCGGCAGCCAGTAATCATCCGGTGAAGGGCACCAAAAACCGCCTGCGCCACTTCGTTCCATTTTGCTTTCTGGAGGGTACATGATGACTAAACGGGTCTGCATTATCGGCGCGGGGCCATCGGGTCTGGCGCAACTTCGAGCGTTTCAATCAGCCAAGGCAAAAGGCGCGGAAATTCCTGATATCGTCTGCTACGAAAAGCAGTCCGATTGGGGTGGCCTCTGGAACTACACTTGGCGAACCGGTGTCGACGAAAATGGCAACCACTGTCATTGTTCCATGTACCGCTATTTGTGGTCCAATGGTCCGAAAGAGGGCCTGGAATTCGCTGACTACACGTTCGAGGAACATTTCGGCAAACCGATTGCCTCCTACCCGCCGCGCGCTGTGCTGTGGGATTACATCAAGGGCCGGGTGGAAAAGGCCGGGGTCCGCGACTGGATCCAGTTCAACACGATTGTCCGCGATGTTCGCGCTCTGGAAGTCGGCGGGTTCGAAGTCACGGCGCGCAATGAGGAATCTGATACGGAAACCCGCGAACGGTTTGATCACGTGATTGTAGCGTCCGGGCATTTCTCCGTGCCCAACGTGCCGGAGTATCCGGGCTTCGAGGCGTTCAATGGCCGTATCCTGCATGCGCATGATTTCCGTGATGCCCGCGAATTTGCCGGCAAGGACATTCTGATCCTTGGAACGTCTTATTCGGCGGAAGACATCGGATCGCAATGCTGGAAATATGGCTGCAAGTCGGTCACCGTTGCGCATCGCACAGCGCCGATGGGTTACAAATGGCCGGACAACTGGCAGGAAGTGCCGAAGCTGGACCGGGTCGAGGGCAAGACGGCCTATTTCATTGACGGCACGTCAAAGGATGTGGACGCAATCATCCTGTGTACCGGCTACAAGCACCGGTTCGATTTCCTGCCGGACGGCCTGCGTCTGAAGACCGCCAATCGCCTTGCCACCGCCGATCTCTACAAAGGGGTCGTCTGGAACAACAACCCGGACATGTTCTATCTCGGCATGCAGGACCAATGGTTCACCTTCAACATGTTCGATGCGCAGGCGTGGTGGGTGCGCGACGTGATCCTGGGCCGGATTCAGCTTCCGGGCGCGGCTGAAATGGCGCAGGATGTTATTGACCGGGTTGCGGCAGAAGATGCGATTGCCGACGACTATGCGGCCATCGATTATCAGGGCGACTATACCCAGGAACTGATCGATGAAACCGACTATCCGTCCTTCGACGTCAAGGCCGCGTGCCAGGCGTTCTATGAGTGGAAGAAGCACAAGAAGGAAGGCATCATGACCTTCCGCGACCACGGTTATGTCAGTCCAATGACCGGCACCAAGGCTCCGCCCCACCATACGGTCTGGAAAGATGCCCTGGATGACAGCCTGGAAAGCTATCTGGCGGTCTGAGATTGCCGCTTGACGGTGCCCTTACAGCGTGTCGTCAAGCACAGCCAACCGGCCATTCGGTTATCTCACGCTGAGGGTTGGGGATCTGGAGGATGATCACTCATGACCGTGAAACCCCGGTTTGAAACGTCCTATGAACGGGCCGGTGTTGTTGCGCCCGGTCTTCCGATCCTGCCACGCGGTACCGAACGCTACCCGGTTCCCGGCGGTGGTTCGCGTGCCTTCCGGATCGATGGCGGCGATGAGATCACCGTGCTGGATTTCGACGGCCTTCAGCCGGGTGAGCTGGTTTTCTTCGCACCGGATGGAACCTCCGACGCGGCAATGATTGGTGCGATCGGAGGCCGCGATCCGGATGCTCTGAAAACAGCGCTCCTGATCGACGAAAGCGGTCGCAAGGTGCTAGCGTCCCTGGAGGCATCCGGCTTCAATCTCGGCAAAGCCGACGCGATTGGCGTTTTTCGGGACGGATCGCGCGCAGGCGATATGGAAACGTTCCTTGCGCAAAGGGACGGACTGCTCATCGTCTGCGCTACGGGCGGTCCGATGCTGCCGTTTGAGCAAAACGCGCCGACAGACCTGATCGTTTACATCAAACGGGCAAATCCGGCTGCGTCCAAGGCAGAAATTGGCCCGCCGGACCCGTTGGCGGACCCGATCCGGGACATCAACATCCAGCCCGGCAAGGCTTTCGCCTATGAGGTCAAGAAGGGCGAGTACATTCAGATCCTCGATGTGAAGGGCCGGGAGTGTTCCGACTTTCAGGCCTTCTCAGTGCGTGCACTCGACAAAGGCCTGGAGCGGGAAATCGACCCGACCACGACCCGCAGCCTGATGGGCAACCTCTATCCCGAGCCGGGGATCTTTTCGAAGTACTGGACTGTGGATCATGAGCCGCTGGTCGAGATCGTACAGGATACGTGCGGGCGCCATGATACGTTTGGTCTGGCATGCACGGCGCGCTATTATGAGGATCTCGGCTATCCCGGCCATGTAAATTGCTCCGACAACATCAATGCGGAGCTTTCGGGCTTCGGCGTCCGTCCGCGCGGCGGCTGGCCTGCGATCAACTTTTTCTTCAACACCATGCTGGATGCGTCCAACGCGCTTGCCATGGACGATCCCTGGTCACGTCCCGGTGACTACGTGCTGCTGCGCGCAATGTCGGATCTGGTCTGTGTGTCAAGCGCCTGCCCCTGCGATATCGACCCGGCGAATGGCTGGAACCCGACCGATATTCAGGTCCGCACCTACGGCACCAGAGAAGACTTCAGCCGCTCTGTCGGTTACCGAAAATCTGCGGAGGCGGATGTGGAAGACACAAGGAAGACCGGTTTTCACGAGTGTTTTGCCCGGCATACACGGGACTTTGTCGAGTATAATGGGTATTGGCTGGCGAATACCTTCACCAACCATGGTGCGATCGAGGAATATTGGGCCGTCCGGGAAAGGGCGGCGATCATGGATCTGTCGCCCTTGCGCAAATACGAGGTGACCGGCCCCGATGCCGAAGAGCTTCTTCAGCTCTGCGTGACCCGCAACATGAAAAAGCTGAGCGTCGGTCAGGTCGTCTATACTGCCATGTGCTACGAGCACGGCGGCATGATAGACGATGGCACGGTTTACCGGCTCGGGGACATGAATTTCCGCTGGATTGGCGGCAACGACACGTCCGGTCTGTGGCTCAAGGAACAGGCGGAACAACGCGGGTTGAATGCTTGGGTGCGCCCGTCCACGGATCAGCTTCACAACATCGCCGTTCAAGGACGCCATTCGCGCGACATCCTGAAAAATGTCTTCTGGACACCGCCAACGCAGCCGTCGATTGACGAACTGCCATGGTTCCGCCTGACCATTGCCCGGATCGCCGACTATTCCGGCACCGCTGTAGTGATCTCGCGTACAGGCTACTCTGGCGAACTTGGCTATGAGATCTTCTGCCATCCCAATGACGCACCAGAGGTTTTTGATGCTGTCTGGGGGGCAGGGCAGGCGTATGGCCTGAAACCGCTTGGACTCGCGGCGCTGGATATGATGCGTATTGAGGCCGGGCTGATCTTCGCAGGATCTGAATTCGACGATACGACGGACCCGTTCGAGGCCGGAATTGGCTTTGCGGTGCCGTTGAAGTCAAAGACGGACGATTTTATCGGCAGGGCCGCATTGGAAAAGCGCAAGGCCCATCCGCGCCGCAAGCTGGTCGGTTTCGAAATCGACGGCGGCACGGTGCCGCGCCCCGGCGATTGCGTGCGCATCGGCAAGGCTCAGGTCGGAGAGATCACCTCGGCGATGAAGAGCCCGTTCCTCGGAAAGGTGATTGCGCTTGGCCGGGTGGATGTCGTTCACGCTGAACCGGGGACCGAGATTGAAATCGGCCAGCTAGACGGCCAGCAAAAACGCCTCAAGGCGGTTGTCAGCGCGTTCCCGCATTTCGATCCCGGCAAATCCAGGGTCAAGGGAGAGTATTTTGATACCAACCGGCAGAAATAAAGACGTATCTGATGGAGCGGAAAACTGTTCCTGGCAAGGCGATGTGCGCAGCGCGGCCCTTTCCGGCCGGGCAAGCGCGGCAACGCGGCCAGGGATTGATTTGCGCCCACCGGAGGCAGGCTTTTCCTGACCTTTTCGGACCGCGTTGCGCTTCTTGGACGATGCCCCGCATCGACCGGCAAAGCGCTCCTAACCGAAGATCAGGAAAAGCCTGTCATATAGGTCTTAATTTCTGCCGGTTGGTATTTATTCTTATCCCGCAGATGCTCCCGGGCCATAGGACGAGAAAACCTTCACGCCGCCAGTGGGGCGAATGAGAAAGACATCGTAAGGCTCCCGTTCGCTCTCCGGCCCCATACCCGGCGATCCATATGGCATTCCCGGCACCGCTAGGCCGATCGCTTTGGGTTGTTCGGCCAGAAGGCGCAGAATGTCTGCCGGAGGGACGTGGCCTTCTATGACATAGTTTCCAACAAGGGCTGTGTGACAGCTTGCCAAATCGCTTGGTATCCCTCTGAGCTGCTTTTCACGCGCAAGAATACCTGCAGGAACATCTTCTGCGGTGACATGAAACCCATTGGATTTCAAGATGTCGATCCAGCCGTTGCAACAGCCGCAGCCCCGCGCCTTTAGCACATGGGCTCGATGCTGGAATGCTGCCATCGCCGGAAGGTGGGGAGTAAGCAATAGCGCCAGGCTCCCCTGAATAAGCGTTCTCTTGGAGAGTACCATGATTTCTCCTTGCCTTTCGCCTTAGCGGCAGCACCTGCCGGTTGCGTTGGCTCAGATGATTTTGGCGACGTGTTCGTTCTCACCCGACGAAATGCGGACATACTAGCGCAAAAGACACTTGCGGATTTGACTTAGAGCATCCG
Source organism: Roseibium sp. (assembly GCA_965230445.1). Classification (GTDB taxonomy): domain Bacteria; phylum Pseudomonadota; class Alphaproteobacteria; order Rhizobiales; family Stappiaceae; genus Roseibium. The sequence continues at coordinate 594,439 of OZ246005.1, forward strand.
TTTTAATCAAGCGTCTTTTGGCGTCCATTTCCTGTCATCCTTTAGATGAGCGTTTGCGAGGATGATAAGTTTTCGCATGACGGCTGTGATGGCGACTTTTGGGGGTTTTCCGGCTTTGACAAGCTGATCGTATTTGGTCTTGAGATCGGGGTTGAAGCGAGTGGCGACAAGAGCGGGCATGAAAAGCGCCTGGCGCACTGCGGCCCGGCCGCCGCGAATGAAAGCGCGGCCGGTCCAATTGCCTGACTGACGTGCGACCGGCGCTAGCCCAGAGAGTGAGGCGGCCTGCCCCGGCTCCAAGGTTCCCAGTTCGGGCATGTCGATGAGGAGTGCGCAGGCGGTGATCTTCGCGATTCCGGGAACGGAGGTGAGGATCTCGAAGCGGCGGGCCAGATCCGGATCGGCCGTTCTCAAGGCCATGATCGCGCTTTCGATCTGCTTCAACTGGGCCGCAGCCTGACGTTTAAGCAAGGATTGAGTGTGGTGTTATGCCCGGTTCTTTATGGCCGTGCGGGCCTTCACCAAGGTCTCGCGGGCCGTGGACAGGTCTTTCAAATCATTGAGGACCGGGCTGCGGACCCGGTGTGTCTCAAGTTCCATTACCGCTCCTATGCGTGTCAGCAAGGCTGCATCCATACGGTCGGTTTTGGTGAGTTTGCCGGTGACTTCGGCAAAGCGGCGTGCTCTCAGCGGATTGACCTTGATCAGTCCATAGCCAGCAGCTGCAAGCGGCGGTGACGCGTTCAAGCGCGCGGCCTTGACAAGGAAAAGCCGGCTTCCACCGGCTCAGGCGATAGCATCGATGCGCGCCGGCCGATCGGGAATTCCCGCCTGCTGCCCCAGCCAGTGTCCTCATGCGGCGCAGGCCTTGTGGCCGGCCTTGGTGTCGATCTGAAAAGCGGCGGCTTGCACCGCCTCGCTCATGGCGAAGGCCTGAAGACATCGAGATCAGGAACGTCTTTTGAAATGTCAATGCCAATGGTGCAAAGGGTCATCTTTCGTTCGGCCATTGTTCTAGGGCCTGTGGACATTTAGCGCAATGCGATGATGGTTGCTGGCCCGGTTCCATGATGCTTGATAGCTGGCGTCGGTCTTGTCGTATCTCGTGTTTATTCCTCTGAACTCTTTGATTTTGCTGAAGTAGTTTTCAATCAGATGATGATGACGCCACTGGTAGGTTTCCACATCGTGGGGAATGTGGACGCGGCGATTGGTTTTCGCCGGAATGACGGCTTGTGCCTGACGCGTATCAAGGTGAGCACCTCTATTTACCGGGTATTTTGTTTTGAAAGAGCCGAGTCTTGGTTTGATCGGTCCGCCCACTCTGTTTTTTGGCGCCAGCCTTGGGGTGTTTTGCCCCATTGGGCGTGTTCACCTCCTATGCCGCGTTCATTTTGGTGATTTGGACCAGCCTTTTCATGTTGTAGGCGAGATTGGCCATGCCGATTTTGGTTCTCGCTCGCGCAAGGCCGATGGTTCTGATCGTTAGCCCCATCACCGCTTTCTGATAGGCAAAGACATGTTCGACCGGCGCCCGGTGTTTTGACCGTGTGGCATTGCCGCGCCGGATATGCTCCGGCATCGGCCTGCCTTTGGGTTTGCGATGATGGACATGGCTGACAAAGCCTTGGCGCTCCAGGAAGGCCTCGTTCTGTTTGGACCGATAGGCACTGTCGGCCCAAACACCGGACCCGGTATTCTTTCTGTCCAGAAGCCCTCGGCGCAGGAACCGGCCATCGTGGCGGCTGGCATCGGAGACGTCCCAGCGCCGGATGAACCTCAAAGCCTTGCAAATCGTCGTATGGGCCTTGTAGCCGAACGTTGGAATGGCAATGTCCAGAGGCTTGGTTCCGTCCGGCTTCGCTTTTGCCTTGCCGAACTGAACGGTCCAGCGGGCATTCACATCCTTCTGGCGAGCTTTGTTCGGCTTGTCCGGCCAGATCTCCTTGGCGCTCTTGCCCGATTTGATGGCCCGCTTCTCGTCATCAAAGTTACGCTGCTTGGGCGCTGCCACAAGCGTCGCGTCGACCAACTGTCCGCCCATGGCGATATAGCCTGCCTCCCGCAGGGCGGCATCAAAACGGGCGAATAGCCCCTCAATGGCACCGGCCTGTGTCAGGCGCTCTCGAAAGGCCCAGATCGTCTTGGCGTCTGGTACCCGGTCAGACAAGCCAAGTCCCAGAAACCGCATGAATGAAAGACGGTCGTTGATGAGAAATTCGGTGCGGTCATCCGACAAATTATTCTGGGCCTGTATCACCAGCACTTTAAACATGAGAACCGGATCGAACGGCGGCCTGCCGCCCTTGGCTCCGTCCGAATAATTCAGTGCCCTCACCAAGCCAGGCCGGAAAATATCGAAGTCGACCGCATTCGCATAGGCTTCCAACTGGTCCCCAATATCGCTTAAACGCTTCAGGCGTTCATCAAAATCAAAAAAGCCCGGCTCCGCCATCCCAATAGCCTCCGCAAATCAATCACCAAAGTGAATCACGAAATCCCGGATTTGGCGAGGTAAATAGAGGTGCTCATCTGCTCTGCGGTCATACCGTGTAGCAATGCGGCGCCAATCCTTGAGCCTGCCAAACATGTTTTCGATCTTATGGCGTTGTTTGTATTGGGTTTTGCAGAACTCTGCTGGTGCCTTTCGGCCCTTGCGCGGCGGTATGCAAGACGCAATACCCTTGGCTTGAAGCGCTGCGCGGTATTCGTCTGAGTCATATCCCTTGTCGGCGATCATGGTCGCGCTGCTGCCTTCAGACAGGGCGGGGTACAGGATCCTGGCGCCGACATGATCGGAGACCTGTCCGGCCGTCAGGCACATGGCGAGCGGCCGTCCCTCACCATCACACACGGCATGCAGCTTCGTATTCGACCCGCCTTTCGTGCGCCCGATATGGCGGGGAAGCACCCCCCTTTTAAAAGGCTCGACGCGGTGCGGTGAGCCTTCAGGTGCGCCGCATCGATCATCAACGTATCGGGCGGACCGTCGCCTGCAGTCAAGTGACTGAATATCTTGTCAAAAACACCCATTTCCGACCAGCGCCGGAAGCGGTTGTAGAGCGTCTTGTGGGGGCCGTATTCCTTGGGTGCATCCTTCCACTGAAGGCCGTGCTTCAGCACGTAGATGATGCCCGGGATCACCCAGCGGTCGTCGACACGCGCTATACCGTGCGACTTTGGAAAGAACGGCTCGATCTTCGACATCTGGCCAAGTGAGAGCAGAAACAAATCAGACATGACAAACCCCTTTGCCATCCTGAATCACATCACGCGGATAAATGCAAAATAATAGGTCCTGAGCCTAGGAACTCGGCTCCTTCATCTCCGGTGTCAGCGACCGCAGCCGCAGGGCGTTGGTGACAACGAAAACGGAGGAGAGCGCCATGGCACCGGCGGCGAGTATGGGGGATAGCAGAACGCCGAGCGCGGGATAAAGGACTCCGGCTGCGACCGGGATCAGCGCGGTATTGTAGGCGAAGGCCCAGAACAGGTTCTGGCGGATGTTGCGCATCGTCTTGCGCGACACCTTGTGGGCATTGACCACGCCGATGAGATCACCGGAGGTCAGCACGACATCGGCGGATTCAATGGCGACATCGGTGCCGGTGCCGATGGCGATGCCGACATCGGCTTCGGCAAGCGCGGGGGCATCGTTGATGCCATCGCCGACAAAGGCGATCTTCGTTTCGGTGCCAGTTGCTGTGTTGGCAGTTTTCAGGTCTTTCAACGCCGCTGCCTTGCCGTCGGGCAGAACTCCGGCAATGACCGTATCTATGCCGGTTTCAGCGGCAATCGCCTCTGCTGTTTCGCGTTTGTCACCGGTGATCATGGCGATCCGCAACCCTTGCGCTTTAAGCGCGGCGATTGCGGCCTTGCTTGACGACTTGACCGGATCGGTCACGCCGATAAGCGCTGCGGCATGGCCATCGATTGCCGCATAAAGCACTGTGCGTCCGCGCCGGGCGAGGTCCGCTTCCTGTGCTGCCAGAGCGCTGACATCGATGCCTTCCGTCCGCATGAACCGGTCGGCGCCCACCCGCACAACCTTGCCGTCAACCTCGGCCCGGACGCCATGGCCGGTGATCGAGGTGAAGTTCTCTGCGCTCAAGTGCCCGGCATTTTCCGCCTCTGCTGTCCTGACAATGGCGTCCGCCACCGGGTGTTCCGACAGCGTCTCGACGGCGGCGACTACTTGCAGAACGGTACCGCGATCGAAACCCTCGGTCAGAACCAGATCGGTCAGCTCCGGCCGGCCCTTTGTAACGGTGCCGGTCTTGTCGAGCGCAACAACGCTGACATCGGAGAGCCGTTGCAGCGCATCGCCTTTCCGGAACAGGACGCCCATTTCCGCCGCACGGCCGGTGCCGACCATGATCGAGGTCGGTGTCGCCAGCCCCATGGCACAGGGGCAGGCAATGATCAGGACCGAAACTCCTGCGACAAGTGCCAGTGTAAGGGCCGGAGACGGGCCGAGGGCAAGCCAGGCGAGGACAGTCACCAGCGCCGCTGTCATTACGGCAGGCACAAACCAGAGAGTGATCTTGTCGACAAGGCTCTGGATCGGCAGTTTGGCACCTTGCGCGTCCTCGACCATGCGCACGATCTGGGCCAGAACGGTATCAGAGCCAACACGGGAAGCGCGAAAGGTCAGGCTGCCGGCCCCGTTTACGGTTCCGCCTGTGACCGGGGCGCCCGCTGATTTCTCAACCGGGATCGGCTCCCCGGTAATCATGCTTTCATCGACATGCGATGTGCCGTCGACCACGTCTCCGTCCGTGGCAATCCTTTCGCCCGGACGCACGCTGACCACATCGCCAATGGCAAGCAATTCAACCGGGATTTCGACGGAGTGCTTGCCCCTCTGGACGCGCGCGGTCTTGGCCTGAAGGCCGAGCAACTTTTGAATGGCAGCCCCGGTCCGGCCCTTGGCACGGGCCTCCAGGAACCGGCCAAGCAGGATCAGAACCACGATGACCGCGGCAGCTTCGAAATAGACCGCTCGCACATTGGCCGGCAGCAGGACCGGGGCGAAGGTTGCGATTGCCGAATAGAGATAAGCGGCGCCCGTGCCGACTGCGACAAGGCTGTTCATGTCCGGCGCGGCTTTCACAAGCGCGGGAATGCCTTTGGTGTAGAAGATCCGGCCGGGATAAAACAGTACGATGCTGGTCAGCACGAACTGCGAAATCCAGTTTGTGTTTTGGCCAATTGCGCCGTGGATCCAGTGATGGAAGGCCGGAACAAGATGCCCGCCCATTTCGGCCACGAACACGGGGAAAGCAAATACGGCGGCGATCACCAGATGGCGAAAAAGCCCCCTGGCTTCCTCGGCCTTGCGGTCGCTGTGGTTCTGGGTCGCACCGGTTTCCGCGGGCGTTGCCGGGTAACCAGCCGCCGTAGCAGCCTCGACCAATGTCTCAACGGTGACCATACCCTTCGCATACGTGACGGTTGCCGTTTCCGCCGCCAGGTTGACATTGGCCTCGGTAACGCCGGGCACGGCTTTCAGGGCCTTCTCGGCACGCCCCGCGCAAGACGCGCAAGACATTTTGGCAACGCTGAGCGTCGTGGATGCCAAGCGCGCCGGATAGCCCAATTCCCTGAGTTTATCGACCAGCGTTCCGGCTTGTGCCGTGTCCTCAAGGGTCACGCGGGCGCTTTCGGTTGCCAGATTGATCGTGACGTCCCGGACGCCGGCAAGAAGGGACAGGCCGCGCTCGACCCGGCCGACGCAAGAAGCGCAGGACATACCTTCAATTGCGAGCGTGTATTCCTGGGTCATGTGTATAGAGGGTCCGATGCTGTGTCGGTCTCAGTCGCCAAAGTCTGGCATCAAGCTACTTAGATAGTTGCCATTCCAAAGAAACCAAAATGATATCTGCTCTAGCGGGAAGCGCTGCGGCTGCAAGGAATCCATGCAGATTTTACGTCGGTTTCCCGTGGGTTCACTTTTGCCTCAAGTTCCCCGCGCCAGCTTTGATCTTTCACAATCAGCAATCAACGATCGCTGCTTGACGTTGGTCAAGAACCTTCAGCCGTCCGCCTGAGATCATCGTCCCTCGAATGAACCCTTTGCGGGAGGAGTTCGACAGGAGGCAGATGAATGGCCGAAATCCTTCATTCCGACATCAACGGTAAACCGAACCGGTATCCGGTCATACTGACGGCCGGATTCCGGTTCTATTTTCTGTTTGCAGGCGTTTTTTCGGTCTTTGCCATGGCGTTTTGGTGGTTGTGGCTTGCTGTTCATGCGGTGAACGGTGCCTTCGTCTCCTTGCCGATGGGCATGGCACCCCATCTCTGGCATGCCCATGAAATGGTGTTCGGATATGCCGCCGCTGTGATTGCCGGCTTTTTTGTGACCGCCGTGCCGAACTGGACCGGAACCGAAGAACCCAAAGCGCGGTTTGTGGCGCTGAGCGGGATGGTGTGGCTGATTGGGCGGCTGGCCGTGTGGTTTTCCGTCGCGCTTGATCCAGTCCTTGTGGCTGTTGCAGATCTGGCCTTCATTCCGATCCTGGCGAGTGCCCTTCTTGGCCGCCTGTCGCAAAAGACCCAGTTGAGAAACGCCATCTTTCTGCTCCTGCTGACGGCACTGTTTGCCGGCAATCTGATGATGCATCTTGAGTGGATCGGATGGATCGACGCGGGTGCTTCAACCGGCGTCCGGCTGGGCATCTTCACGACTGCAGCAATGATCACCATCATCGGCGGCCGGGTCGTTCCAAGCTTTACCCGCAACGCGCTCAATCGCAAGGCCCAACACGGACCATTGCCAAGGCAGGTTCCGGCATTGGACAAGGCGGGCATCTTGCTGGCGGTTTTGGCCGCGATGGGCAGTCTGCCTTTTGTTCCGGAAATGGTCTTCGGGGCCTTGTGCGTCGCTGCCGGGGCGGTGAATTTCCTCCGGCTTGCCGGCTGGCGGGGGCTGGATACAACGGACAGCCCGATCCTCTGGGTGCTGCATGCCGCGTATCTCCTGCTCGCGGCAGGATACATGGTTTACGGCTTTGGCCTTCTGTCCGGTGCGATCAGCGAGACATCTGCTCTGCATCTTCTGGCTGTCGGTGCCATTGGCTGCATGACGCTGGCGATGATGACGCGCGCGTCTCTCGGGCACAGCGGACGAAAGCTGAAAGTTCCCGGCTCGATCACGGCGGCATACCTCAGCGTGATCGCCGCTGCGCTTGTGCGGACCTTCGGCACTCTGACCTTCGACTATTTCCAGGTGATGCTGGTTTCCGGCGCGCTCTGGCTTCTGGCGTTCGTTCTTTATGTCTGGGTTTTCTTTCCGATCCTGACGACGGCCCGGCCGAAGCGGTAGCGCGCCGAATCCTGGGTGAGCTGTGCCTCGAATTTATCGAATAGCACAAATGACAATGAAAAATTGATCGTGGTCAAGGTCTCCGGGCGAGCGAGCTGAGATGGATATTGCAACATCGGATATCGAGCGTGGTTCAACAGCCGACGTGTCCTGTTTGAAATACATCTGCCGGATTTTCCTGTTGTGCACCAGTATGATGCTGGCGGCGATGCAGGTTGCGGTTGGCCAAACGCCTGCCCCCGAAGTGACCAGGTTTCTGGACAAGGTCGAGGTTGCCGATCTCGTTCCTGGTGCCGATACGCTCGGTGCGCTTCGTGACGACTTGCCGGTCATTCCGGCGTTGAAAGACGGCACGACGGTAGGCTGGGTTTTCCTGACATCGGATTTCGTTTCCACCACCGGTTACTCAGGTAAACCGATCCATACGCTTGTCGGCGTCGACGAGAATGCCATCGTGACCGGTGTCCGGCTGGTCAAGCACTCGGAGCCGATCGTCTTGATCGGCATTCCCGATTCCAAGATAAAGCGCGTGACTGAGGGGTATGCCGGGCTTGATCTAAGGGCTGAGGCCGCCAGCGGCGGTTCGGCGCATGAGCTTGATATCATTTCCGGGGCGACGGTCACCATTATGGTGATTGATGATTCGATCGTCCGTTCCGGTCTGAAAGTTGCCCGGGCGCTCGGCCTTGGCGGACTTGCACCGGAACTCGCCCATCATGGTCCAGACCTTGAGATCGATCTGGATCACGAAGAAGTACTCGACTGGATGACGCTGACCGGTGACGGCTCGGTGCGCCGCATGTCGCTGGATGTTGCCCAGGTGAACGAGGCCTTCTCCGCGCAGGGCGATCCCCGCGCGATCAAACGCCCGGAACCGGGGCCGGAGACCGACACCTTCATCGATATGTATCTGGCCTTGGCGGATGTGCCCAGCATTGGCCTTTCGCTGCTTGGTGAAGCCGAATACGGCAATTTGAAAAAACGCCTCAAGGAAGGCGAGCATGCGCTGATCGTCATGGGGCGCGGACGCTATTCATTCAAAGGGTCCGGCTATGTCCGCGGCGGCATTTTCGACCGGATCCAGCTTATCCAGGACGATATCTCGGTTCGCTTTTTCGACCGCCAGCAGGCCCGTGTCGGCGCAATCATGGCGGACGGCGCGCCGGCCTTTACCGAGATGGATGTCTTCATCATACCGGCGGATGCGGAATTTGATCCTGCGCTTGATTTCCGGTTGCAACTCCTCGTGCAACGGGCAGTCGGTCCGATCGACAAGGTCTTTCTGACCTTCGATCTCGGCTATGAGCTTCCCGGCTCCTACATGAAACCCATCCAGGTTGCCGATGCTGCGGAGCAGAACGAAGTGGCTCTCAGTGCCGCGGCGACCGAAGAGGCAACCGGCGAAAAACTCTGGATGCGAATCTGGAGGGGCCGGACAATCGATATTGCTGTCCTGGGGGCCGTCATCGGTGTGCTCACGCTGGTGTTTTTCTTCCAGGTGCAGGTGACCCGGCATGAGAAGTTTACCTTCTGGTTCCGGATAGTCTTTCTGACCACCATTCTTGTCTGGCTCGGCTGGATCGAGAACGCACAGTTGTCCGTGGTCAACGTTCTGGCCTTCTTCTCGGCGGCCATGCACGACTTCAGTTGGGACGCGTTCCTGATGGACCCAATGGTGTTCCTGCTGTGGTTCTCGACCGCGGCCGCGTTGTTGTTCTGGGGGCGTGGGGCCTATTGCGGCTGGCTTTGCCCATTCGGAGCTTTGCAGGAGCTGACCAACCGGCTCGCCAAGCTGGCCCGTATACCCCAGATCCAGGTGCCGTGGGGCCTGCATGAACGTCTGTGGCCGCTCAAATACATGATCTTCCTCGGGCTGTTCGGATTGTCGCTCTATTCGCTTGATGTTGCCGAACACTATGCGGAAGTGGAGCCCTTCAAGACGGCCATTATCTTGAAGTTCCAGCGCGCCTGGCCGTTTGTCCTGTTCGCCGTGGCACTGCTTGCTGTCGGCCTGTTCATCGAACGCTTCTACTGCCGGTATCTTTGCCCGCTGGGAGCTGCGCTGGCCATTCCGGCGCGCCTCAGGATGTTCGACTGGTTGAAGCGTTACCGCGAGTGCGGCAATCCCTGCCATCGCTGTGCCAAGGAATGCATGGTCCAGGCCATCCATCCCGAAGGCAACATCAACCCCAATGAGTGCCTGAACTGCCTGCATTGCCAGGTGCTGTATCAGCACGACCAGAAATGTCCCGTCTGCATCAAGAAGCTCGCCAAGCGGAAGCGCTTCGAGACCCAGACGGGCATACGAAGTCCGGAAAACGGAGCTGAGCGCACAGAGCCGCTTCCGGCGGAATAGCCTTCACAAGGCCAACGAAGGAGCAAAGTCATGAAAGACGAACTGAATCCTAAGGGTGTATCCCGAAGGGATCTGCTTGGGGGGACAGCCAAGACCGCAGCGGTTGCGGGAATGAGCGCTGTCGCACTGAGCGGCGCGAACCCGGCTTTCGCCGCGGACGGTCATCAAAAGTTCGAACTCGCACCGGGTGAACTGGACGAGTACTACGGTTTCTGGTCGTCAGGACAATCTGGCGAGCTGCGTATTCTGGGCGTTCCGTCCATGCGCGAACTGATGCGTGTTCCGGTGTTCAACCGGTGTTCTGCAACCGGTTGGGGTCAGACCAACGAATCCCTGAAGATCCTCACCGAAGGTCTTCTGCCGGAAACCAAGGCGTATCTGGCGGCACAGGGCAAGGTCACCTATGACAATGGCGACCTGCACCACCCGCATATGTCGTTCACCGACGGCACCTATGACGGCCGTTACATCTTTGCAAACGATAAGGCCAACACCCGTGTTGCCCGTATCAACTGCACCACGATGAAATGCGACAAGATCATCGAGATCCCGAACGCGCATGACATCCACGGCATGCGTCCGCAGAAGTATCCGCGCACCGGCTACATCTTCGCCAACGGTGAACATGAGGCACCGCTGGTTAACGATGGTTCCATCCTCGACGATCCGTCCCAGTACGCATGTATCTTCACCGCCATTGACGGTGATGAGATGAAGGTCGCCTGGCAGGTGATCGTGTCCGGTAACCTCGACAACTGTGACGCGGACTACCAGGGCAAATATGCATTTGCCACCAGCTACAACTCGGAAATGGGCACCAACCTGGCCGAAATGACCGAGAGCGAGCTGGATCACTGTGTGGTCTTCAACATCAAGGCGATTGAAGCTGCTGTTGCCGCTGGCGACTTCAAGGAAATGAACGGCGTTCCCGTCGTTGATGGCCGCAAGGAAGCCGATTCCCAGTTCACCCGCTACATCCCGATCCCGAACAGCCCGCACGGCTGTAATGCGGCTCCGGACAAGAAGCACATCGTGATCAACGGCAAGCTGTCGCCGACCGTTTCCATCATCGATGTCACCAAGGTCGATGCCCTGTTCAGCGACAATGCCGATCCGCGCTCTGCGGTTGTTGGCGAGCCGCAACTGGGTCTTGGTCCGCTTCACACCGCGTTCGATGGTCAGGGCAACTGCTTCACCACGCTGTTCCTGGACAGCCAGGTGGTGAAATGGAACATGGACAAGGCGATTCGCGCCTATGCCGGTGAAGACGTCGATCCGATCATCTCCAAGGTCGACGTTCACTACCAGCCGGGCCACAACTCAACCTCCATGGGTGAAACCGCGGAAGCTGACGGCAAGTGGCTGATCTCGATGAACAAGTTCTCCAAGGACCGTTTCTTGAACGTTGGTCCGCTGAAACCGGAGAACGAGCAGCTCATCGACATCTCCGGTGACACGATGAAAGTCGTTCATGATGGTCCGACCTTTGCCGAACCGCATGACAGCATCATCGTGCACCGGTCCAAAGTGAACCCGGCCATCGTCTGGGATCGTAGTGATCCGAGCTTCCAAGATGCAATCAAGCAAGCAGAAGCTGATGGTGTCGATCTCGAATATGCCGCGGATGTCATCCGTGACGGCAACAAGGTGCGTGTCTACATGCACTCCGTCGCACCGACATTCAGCCTCGAGAAGTTCACCGTCAAGCAGGGCGATGAAGTCACGGTCTACGTCACCAATATCGACGATATTGACGACCTGACCCACGGCTTCTGCCTGGCGAACTATGGTATTGCCATGGAAATCGGTCCTCAAGCGACCGCCTCCGTGACATTCATTGCCGAACGGCCGGGCGTTCACTGGTTCTACTGCCAGTGGTTCTGCCACGCGCTCCACATGGAGATGCGCGGCCGGATGTTTGTCGAGCCAAGAGGCGCATAAAGATGCCCGGTGTCCTCAACGCCTTTGCTTGGAGGGTGGTTGTCTGCGCGGCAGCGGCCACTTTGTGCGGACCGCTCTTTGCGGCGGATCTATCCGTGCCGGCGGTTGAGGGCGCCTTACAAGAAACACTTTCGAGAGCGCAGGCCGGGGATGTTCTCCGGCTTGCACCTGGCGACCACAGTGGACCGGTGACAATAAGCATTCCGGTTACGCTCGACGGCGGCGGCGAGGCCCGCATCGTCGGTAACGGCGCGGGCAGCGTCGTTACCGTCGATGTGCCTGACGTCATTGTCCAGGGTTTGACGCTAACCGGGTCTGGCCTTTCCCATGAAACGCTGGATGCAGGCGTGAAGCTGACCAAGAAAGCGCACCGTGCCATCGTGCGCGGCAACCGGATCCTCAACAATCTGACCGGCGTTGATGTTCATGGCGCGAGAGACGCCCATGTTGTGAACAATCTCATCGAAGGCCGGCAAGACTTGCGCATGAACGAGCGCGGCAATGGCATCTATGTCTGGAATTCGCCGGATCTTCTGGCAGAGTACAATACAATCCGCTATGGGCGCGACGGAGTGTTCGTCAACGCCAGCCACAAGGATACTTTCCGCAGAAACCGTTTTGAGGATCTGCGATTTGCAATCCATTACATGCACGGCAACAGCGGTGTAATTGAAGGGAATTATTCTGCCGGGAATGACATTGGCTACGCGCTCATGTTCTCCAGGATGCTGACGGTTCGCGGTAATGTGTCCGTAAGCGACCGCGACCATGGCCTGATGCTGAACTACGCAAACCGGTCAGAGATTACCGGCAATCATGTGACCGGTGGCGGCGAAAAGTGTCTGTTCATGTACAACGCCAACAAGAACATGGTGATGGACAACAGCTTTGAAGGCTGCCCGATCGGCGTTCACTTTACCGCGGGTTCTGCCAACAATTTGTTCGAGGGCAATGCGTTCATCCGCAATCGGACGCAAGTTAAGTATGTCGGCAGCCGCATGCTCGATTGGAGCACGGACGGCCGAGGCAACTTCTGGAGCGATCATGCTGCCTTCGACATGAATGGTGACGGGATCGCGGATACCGCTTACAGGCCCAATGACATGATTGATCAGGTATTGTGGACCCAGCCTTCGGCAAAGCTGCTGATCGGCAGCCCGGCTATTCAGCTCCTGCGCTGGACCCAGTCGCAGTTTCCGGCATTGCTCCCCGGTGGAATAGTCGATAACGCGCCGCTGATGCAGCCACCTGTCTGGACTGCCCAAGAATCGGGGGTGCAGGGATGACCCAATCCACCTTGGCCGTCCGCAATGTCTGCAAGCGTTTTGCAAGGAAGCAGGCGGTGGACCAGGTTTCCTTTTCCCTGAAAGCCGGGGAACGGGTGGCACTGCTCGGCCACAATGGTGCAGGCAAGACCACTCTCTTGAAGATGGTGCTCGGGTTCCTGAAGCGGGATGAAGGTGAGATCACCGTGCTCGATGCGGCACCGGGAACTGCACCTGCCCGAAAGGGGACAGCCTATCTGCCCGAATCGGTCGCGTTTCCCGCATCGCTCACCGGACAGGAAGTCCTCAAATTCTATGCACGGCTCAAAGGCGAACGACCGGCCGACGCGATGCCGTTGCTCGACAAGGTCGGGCTGGCGGACGCTGCCGGCAACAGGGTCGGTACCTATTCGAAAGGCATGCGCCAGCGGCTTGGACTTGCGCAGGCGCTGATCGGCCGGCCGCGGTTGGTCCTGCTGGATGAGCCGACGACGGGGCTCGATCCGATTTCCCGCCAGACCGTCTATGAACTGATCGCCGAAATTGCGGATCAGGGCGCGACCGTCCTTCAGTCGTCGCACGCCCTTACCGAACTGGAAGCGCGGACCGACCGCATTCTCATTATGTCGAAGGGGCAATTGGTTGCCGACGATGCGCTCGGCCGGTTGCGCGAACAGGCCGGTTTGCCGATCCGAATGAAGGTTTGGACCAAACCGGATGCAGTCAAGGAGGTTGCCTCCCATTTCGGCGGCGGGCGCATGAATGGCCGCTCGGTGGAATTCGACTGCACTCTGGAAGGCAAGGTCAAGGCGCTCAATACCATCAGCGCACTCGGCAGCCTGGTCGAGGATGTCGATGTTCATGCGCCAAGCCTTGACGACGTCTACCGGCATTTTTCCAACACGGCACAGAAGGAGGGGTAAGACATGCTCTCCCGGATCTGGACCATTGCCGCGCAAGAAATCCGCATTGGAATCCGCAACCGCTGGATCCTGTTGGCAACACTGATTCTCGCGGTCTTTTCCCTGGCTCTCGCTTTGCTTGGCTCTGCGCCGGCCGGGACGCTTGGTGTCGACCGTTTGACCATCACGGTAGCTTCGCTCGCCAGCTTGTCGGTCTACCTTGTGCCGCTGATCGCGCTGCTGCTCGCCTTCGACGCGGTCTGCGGGGAGATAGAACGCGGTACGCTGCTGATGACGTTTTCCTGCCCAATCTCACGTCCGGAGTTTCTGGCCGGAAAGGCAATTGGCCATACACTGGTTCTGATGTTCGCGCTGGCCGTTGGGTACGGCCTGACAGCTGGACTGCTTGTGGCGCTCGGCTCCGGATCCATGAGCGGGTTCAATGATTTTGTGCGTCTGATCGCGACGTCGGGTCTGCTCGGTATCTGCTTTCTGGCCATCGGGTATGTGCTCAGTGCTCTGACAAGGCAGCCTGGAACTGCAGCGGCTGCCGCAATTGCGGCCTGGCTAATCATGGTCGTTCTCTATGATCTTGCGCTGCTCGGCGCGCTGGTGGCCAATCCGAGTGGCTATTTTGCGTCCGACATCTTCCCGTATGCGGTGCTGCTCAATCCGGCTGACGCATTCCGCTTATTCAACCTGGCTGCGCTTGGCGCCAGCGATCTGGTTGGAGGAATGGCCGGGGTCTCCGGGGCGCTGCCGTTTGATCCTGCCATGGCTCTGGTGTCGCTCGCCATGTTTGCACTACTGGCCCTCAGCCTGTCAGCCTTGCTTGTTCGGAGGATTACGCCATGAAAGTCAGAGTTTTTGCGGTTTTGGCGTCGCTCTTCCTGATCTCCTGTCAGGAAGAGGTGCAAATCGCCAAGCCTGGCCCGATTGAGCTGACCCCCGAATCCGCAGGCCATTACTGCCAGATGACGGTGCTCGAGCACACCGGTCCGAAGGCTCAGATTCACGTCGCCGGTTATCCCTTTCCTTTCTGGTTTCCCCAGGTCCGGGACGCCTTGGCGTTCATGCACTCGCCGGAAGAAACCGACGAGATTGCTGTCATCTATGTAAACGACATGAACGAGGCGCCGAGCTGGGAGGAGCCTGGAAATGACAACTGGATCGATGCCGAAACGGCCTGGTTCGTGGTCGAAAGCCGGAAAACCGGCGGGATGGGGGCACCAGAAGCGATACCGTTCGGTACTGAAAAAGGCGCGCAAGAATTCTCGTCAGAACACGGAGGGCGCATCCTTCGTTTGGCTGATATCCCGGCCGATTATGTTCTTGCGCCCGTTGAACTTAGTTCGGCGTTTGTGGACGGCAAAGAAACCGCCGACGAGGTAAGCCAATGAATCCCCTTGAAGAGTTGCCGGTTTCAATTGGCCGCAGGCGCTTTATCAAAATCGGCGCCGCGGCCGCGGTGTTGCCCGCCTTTGGGCCTGTTGGCGCTTATGCCGCACCTCGGTTGCATCGCTGGAAGGGAATTGCACTTGGGGCCGGCGCGGAAATCCATCTGCTGCATGCTGATCCGGACGCAGCCGCAGCGACATTCCGACGGGTAGAAGGCGAGATCAGCAGGCTGGAGGCGGTTTTCAGTCTTTACCGGACCGGCAGTGAACTGACCCGGCTGAACCGCGACGGCCAGTTAACCGGGCCTTCGCTGGATCTGGTATCCCTTCTGGGATTGTCCAGCCGCCTTTACGGCATGACTGGAGGTGCTTTCGATCCCACCATCCAGTCCTTGTGGGCACTCTACGCACAAGCCTATTCCGCTGGCCGTAAACCCCGTGCCGCCGAAATCAGCACTGCGCTTGAGAAAACGGGATTCAGGCACGTTCATTTCGAACCATCGGAGATCCGATTTGCGCGCTCCGGTATGGCGTTGACCCTCAACGGAATTGCCCAGGGCTACATCACCGACCGCGTCGCTGCCCTTCTGAAAGCAGAAGGCTACCGCGACGTGGTTGTCGATCTGGGCGAGATATCTGCGCAGGGTATCGGCCCTGAAAAGACGCAATCCGGCGGAGCCGGATGGCCGGTCACCTTGCGGCCCGATGCATCCCGCCCCGAGGCCAGCGTTGACGTTCATCTGACAGATATGGCGGTTGCCAGCTCTGCGCGCACGGGTACAACCGTGGATGCCGAAGGCAGGATCTCCCATATTCTCGACCCTCGAACGGGTGAACCGGTCGATGGTGACTTGGCTGCGGTCAGCGTTATTGCACCGAGTGCTGCGATTGCAGACGGCCTGTCGACCGCGGCTATCGCTTCAAGTGAAAAAGCCCTAGCGCCCATCATTGCGGACCTTCCGGCCGCGCGTGCATTCGTAGTGCGCAAGGACGGAACGTTCGGCTGGATGAGTTGAAATTTTCCGCTACTTCTCAGCTTCGTCCATCAGCCGGCGAACCCAGCGGGCCGCCAGCCATGTCGCAGGGATTCCGAGCGGGAGGCTTGCCCAAACTGCTGTTACAGGATTGATCGACGGTAATCCGAGAGCGGTTCCCATCAAGCTCAATAGAAATAGATTGATGGCGACAGCGGCTGCGGAAAACGGATATAGCACCACGGCCAGCTTCTTCACGGGCCAGGATTGGTCGGTGTCGGTCATGCGGCCATGCTCCTGAGTTCGGCGGTTTTCAGGCTGTGAGCGATCAGTTTCGGTGCAATCGCCGTTTCCCCGATGGCCGGAAGGAGTACGCCACGGAAGCCACCCTTTTCCAGTGCTTCGGGTATATCTTCGGTAAGATGCCCGCCCGCACCCGCCAGGAACGGTACGAGAAATGTTCGCTGCGTGCTGTAGCGGACAACGTCTGCGAGATACGGTTCCTCGGACAGGAAGCCGGTGTGAACCTTCTTCTTGAACGGGGTCAGGCGGCGGATCCGCCTTGCGAAATACAGCGCGCATTCACCTGCGGCGGATCCTGTTTCCGAGCCGTGGGCCGCGATCATGATCTCACAGGAGCCGAACGGCCAACCCCGTCTTTCGGCTTCGCGCTTCAGCCACTTCAGTGTTTGATGCGGCAATCCGGGGTGAACACCGAATGGTGAGAGTTGATGCACTGTGTGGCTACCAAGCCGGCCTGGCAGCGCGGTCCGCGTGAACCAGCCGTCGGCCATGAACATCGGAAACACGAACGGCACTCCGGAATATGCCGACAGCTGATCTTCCAGAACACCCGGCGCGGCCATTGTTGCTGAGCGGATCTCCCACTCCGGAAGGTGTGTCCGGATCTGCGCGGTCAGCGCGGCCAGGATATCTTCTCCCGCCTGCGGGTTCGACGGCTGACCATGCGAAACGATCAGGGCTTCAGTGGCTGGTGCCTTCCGAGAAGGTGATCTTGTTCCAGACATTGTATTTCCCAGAGGGTTTGCGCATCGGCAAACGGCGGATTTCTTCCAAAGTCTCAGCATCATAAACGATCACCGCACCATCATCTTCCCAGATCGACACCAGGGCATGGCTGCCGTCCCGGGTGAATTCGACATGGGCAACGGTTGCACCTTCTTCGGGCCGGAGCGTCTTGACGATCTCAAGGCTTTCCTTGTCGATCACGTGCATGACGTCCTTGTTTGGCCCAAAGAATACATCCACCCATACGTAACGCGAGTTTTCATGGCTGCGCATAAAGAAGCCGGGACCAAGCGTCTCAATCCGCTTCACGGTTTTCCACGTTTTCATGTCGATCACGGAGACCGCGCCATCTTTCAGATGCGGCGTTGCCATGACGGTGCTGTTGCCATAGCGCCAAGTGATACCGGAGCCTAGATGCGGCATGCCGGGAAGGTCCAGATCGGCGACTTTCTGTCCGATGACAAGATCGATCACTTGTCCACCTTCACCGCTGCGCGAGGCACCCATCACATATTCATAGCTTTGGTCGAAAAAGAAGTCGTCCAGATAGTCGGGCGTGGTGATTTTGCGAACCGGGAAGGCGGTATCCTGGGGAACAGGGCCCTCCGTGCGCCAATCGTGGGCAAACCCCATGGCTGGCGGGTTCGGGCCATAAAAGACTTCCCATATCTCCGGGACGTCCTTGAGGGCTAGGACAAAGCTTTCCCGGGGCGGTGCCTGATAGACAGCCGAGATCCGGCTTGGCGTACCATCCTTGCCCGTCACTTCCCGCACCGATGCGGCGCTGAGGTCCTCGGCTGACAGGATGGTCAACGTGTTCGGAAGATAGTTGGCCACCGCGATCCATTTGCCGTCATGGCTCATGGCGATATTGCGGCTGTTGAGACCCGCGCGGACCCGGCCGACCTCCTGAAGCGAATAGAGATCGTATTTTTGCACCCAGCCGTCGCGCGACATGATGAACACGAAGCGGCCATTCGGCGTGAATTTTGGTCCGCCGTGAACAGCAAATGGTGTCGCAAACCGGTCCAGTGTCTCAAACGTATCGCCGTCGAGCACACTGACATGGTGATCTCCGGTTTCCACCGCCAGGGTGATGTTCATCGGATCAGAAGACCAGACCGGTTTCGCAGACGGTTTGTAATCTTCGTTGAGCTGGCGGCTTGCCATGATTTCGGCTTCGCCCCAGGGCGGGACTTCATCGAGCGGCTGTTTCAGATAGTCTGCAAGTGCGCCGATCCGGTCTTCGCTCAGGACGTCGTCAAATGCCGGCATCTGCGTCGCCTCACGGCCGTCGCGGATGACGGCGATCAGGTTCGGGCCGCGCATTCGTTTCAGGGTTTGCGGGATAAGGGCAGGCCCGATGGCACCAAGCCGGTTGAGGCCGTGGCACTCCTGGCAGTTGTCCGCATAGTCCTGCCCCGGGTCCGCCAGCGGGGCGGACACGGCCATTAGCAGGGCGCTAAGCGAAACGATGAGCCGGGTCATGACGTTTTCCTCTGAATGGGGTCACGGTCAGGCGTTCATATGTGTCCTGGTCGATGCCGATCTCGCTGTCATTCATGTAGCAAGCGGGGTCTTCGGCCCAGGGATCGCCGGTCAGTTGAAGCGCACGGATGCGGGTGTTGCCTCCGCAGACATCTTTCAGCGCGCAAGCACCGCAACGGCCCTTGAGCGGGCGGGGGCGGGTTCTCAGTTGCTCCAGCATGGCATCGCCGCCGGTCCAGAGCTCCGAAAACCGGTCAGTCTTGACGCTGCCGATGGTGTAGTCGGACCAGTAGGTGTCCGGATGAACATTCCCGAGCGTGTCAATGTTCGCGACGCCGAGGCCGGAGGAATTGCCCCCCCAGGCGGCAAGGTGCGTGCGGACATGCGCAGCAGTATCATCACCGAATTTCTGCCGGACCCAGTTCAGAAAATAGACCGCGTCGGCATCATTGTTGCCTGTGACAATGTCGAGATTTGAGGCCTTGCCGTTGACGCCTTCCCAGGCCCGCTCGAGCAGGAGATCCATTGCCCAGCGGGAGCGCTTGTGCTCGGCGTCTTCGCCACGGTTCTTGTCGCCGCGCCCTGCGTAGACGAGATGGGACAGGTAGAACTTGTCGACACCCTCGTCGTCGCAAAGTTTCAGGAGGTCCGGCAGGTGCTTGTGGTTGCCTTCGGTCAGCGTAAAGCGCAAGCCGACCTTGATGCCTCGTGCCTTGCATTCGCGGACGCCGCGCAGGGCCGCTTCAAAAGCGCCTTCCACCCCACGGAACCAGTCATTGGTCGCGCCAATGCCATCAATGGAAATGCCGACATAATCGAAGCCGATTTCTGCAACACGGTCGGCATTCTCGCCGTTCAGTTTGGTGCCATTGGTCGACAGCGCCAGCATGCGGACAAGCTGTCTTGCGCGGGCCGCGATTTGAAACAGATCGCGCCGGTCGAGTGGCTCGCCGCCTGAAAGGATCAGCGCGGGAACGCGGAAGGTCCCAAGATCCTCCAGCGTTTCCATGGCCTGTTCATGTGTCAATTCGCCTGGAAAATCCACATCAGCGGACACTGTGTAGCAGTGCCGGCACTTGAGATTGCAGCGGCGGGTCAGGTTCCAGATCACCACCGGCTTCACGGTGCCAGCGCGGGATCTAACCTTGACCGGACACGGGTCGGCGATCTGGTGCATGTATTCGGTCAGGCGAAACATGGGTCAGCCTTTCTTTCTCCGCAGGCGCATGCCGGTTTTCTTGAGGATGCGCGTGGAGAACAGAATGTCGTTTCCGCGGCAGGCTTCACCGATATGCGCGGCGATCTGGTCGCGTTTTTCCAGAACTTCGTCGCGGCTCTCGCCGTGCACCATGGCGAACAGATTATAGGGCCAATCGGGCAGGGCGCGCGGACGGCGGTAGCAATGGGTTACGAAGGAGAACGCTCCAATCTCCGCCCCAAGGTCATCGACCTTGGCATCGTCGATGTCCCACACGGTCATGCCGTTGGCTGTCATGCCCAGTTTGTAGTGATTGGGTGCTGCGCCAATACGGCGAATGATACCGGCCTCCTTGAGCCGAGCCAGCCGTTCCAGCAGTTCCTCTTCAGGTATGTGAAGGGCGTCCGCGACCACCGCAAAAGGCGCCGGCACGAGCGGCAGGCCGGCTTGCGTCGCCTCTACGATTGCCCTGTCTTTTGGATCGAGGATCATGCGTTTACCCGAAAACCGATGAAGAATTCGCGTTCCTTGGGGAACTGATGAACCTTGAGGCCCGTTTCGCGTTCGATAGTCCCGGCCGTCTTGCCAATGCCGTCCGGATTTTCGGTTGCCAGAACGAACCACATGTTCAGCCGGTGTGTGCGTTCATAGTTATGCGCGACTTCCGGGTGTGCATTGACTTTGGTCAGGACGTCTTGGAAGCGTTCTTCCGGCACCGCGATCGCGCAGAGGCAGAACGCGCCGCCCAGCGCTTCGGCATCGAAAAACGGGCCGAACCTGGTCAGAAAGCCGTCATCACGAAGCTGTTGCACGCGGTCGATTACCGCCTGTTCTTCCAGTCCGAGTTCTTCGGCGATCATCGCGAATGGCCGCTCGACCAAGGGCAAGTCATCCTGAAGCCGGTTGATCAACCGGCGGTCGAGATCCGTCAATGTGAGTGTCATGCCGCAGCTCCCTGCCGGGCAATCATGGCGCCGGTTTGTTTGAAGCAACGGCTGGAGAACAGCACGCGATACGGCACGTCCTTGAGTTCGGGAAGGTGCGACGCACCGGTCAGAACTTCGGTTGCCGCCTTGCGGCTTTGCGCGTGGATCATGCAGTAGAGGCGGTAGGGCCAGACCGTCTCGACCGGACGCCGTTCATAACAAAGGGTGACGCCGGGATGTGCGGCAAGTACTGGCCCCGCAAGGTCGATCCGATCCTGATCGATGTCCCAGACCACCATGGCATTGGAGCTCCAGCCGAGCGCGCGATGCCGGACTATGACGCCCAGGCGCGAAATGATCCCGGCCTCCTGAAGGACAGAAACGCGGTCGAGGATGTCCTTTTGGTGCCGGTTCAGCATTTCGGCGATCCTGAGGTAGGGCTGCTGGACAAGAGGCATGCCGCTTGCGAGCACCTGCAGGAGGTCGATATCGCCCTCCCGCAGGTGCTCCAGACGAACCGGCCTGGGCGCGGGTGGCCGGTTCATCTGCGAGCTCAGGGAGAAGCCGAGATCGACATTGAACGGGCGAACCAGACGCAGGTCCAGGACCTGCAATCCGGTCTGCATGTGGATTGCCTTCAAGACACCATCGACATGATCGCGGTCGGGCCCGGTGGCGACGAACCACAGGTTCCAGTGATTTTCCCTTTGATAGGAATGGTTGATGCCGGGCTGTTTTCCGATGATTTCGGCAACGTTCTCGATGCGGCCGGCCGGGGCGGCCACTGCGGCAAGCGTGCTGGCGGATACTGTGTTGGGAGCACAGGTGGCACCAACCCGGCTGATGCGTCCTGATGTCTTCAAGACTTCAAGCCGCCTCAAAACGTCCGCTTCGCTGCGGCCTGCAGCTTGTCCCATTTTCAAGAATGGACGCGGTTCGATAGGCAGGTTGCGCTGCCAGTCGTTCAGAAGTTTCAGATCAACAGGATCGCCGATATGTTCCATCGGTCAAAGTCCCATCCGGTGCGCACGGGACGTGAAGAAGATGCCGGACGGGCTCTCGGCCTCAATCTCCGCCAGCTTCTCGAACGTGTGCGTGTCGTAGACCATCACCTTGCCGGCGTCGCGTACAGAGACCCAGACTTCATGTCCACGCGGAGTGAATTCCATGTGTAGTACCGCTTTGCCGGGTTTGAATTCGTGAACAATGGTTTTGGAAACCGTATCGATCACCTGGATCGTGTCGTTCAGCGGGTGGGCGAAGTTCACCCAGACCTGACGCCCGTCCGGGCGCGACATGGCAAAGACAGGCTGGCCATAAGTGTCGGTCCGCCCGGTTTCGGAAAGGTTTTGAGCATCGATCCACAGAACCTGATGATGGCCGACGGCTGGAAGGACGAATTCCCGTCCGGCGCGCGCCCAGCCTTCCAAATGAGGCATCTTGTAGACCGGAAGGTCTTGCTGGCCCTTGCCGTAGGCAGCAAGCACGCGGATTGGCTTAGGCTCCGGGTCCCATAGGTCGATTGCCGTCAAACCGTCTTCGCCGAACAGACCGGTGATGTAGAGCCGTCCGTCTTCGGTGATCAGGGCGTCATAGGGATTGGTGCCGATATCCGGGATCTTGGTGATCTCCGGTTCTTCGGACGACATGTCGGCAATCCAGGTTTCGCCGTCGTCCCAGAGCGTGAACACAAATTTCCGGCCTGGTGCGTCGACCAATCCGATGGTCTTGGACTCTGTCGGGATGTCGGCAACCATTTCGAGCGTATCTGCATCAAAGACACGCACTCCGCCTGGCTCATAGTTGGATACTGCAACCAGTTTGCCATCGTCCGAAATGGCACCACCAATGGCATTGCCGGACTGAACAACCCTCTTGACGATTTTTCGGGTGGTGATGTCGACCTTGGTGAGGCCTCCGTCACGGCCGAAGACATAGGCGAACTTCTGATCTGGTGAATAGACAAGACTGGCGTGAGACAGATCCCCCAGGCCCTCGATCCGCCCGAGAGCGGCGCGGTCTGACTGGTCGACGAGGATGAGGGAGCCACGGGCCCGCTCGACCACAAGGCCGAGATCGCCAGTTGCAACAAGGGTTTCCGCGAGGGATGGTGTGGGTGCCGTGCCCGCGAGCAGGAGCGATACTATGGCGCCTTTCAGCCAGTTCATTTGATTTCTCCTCGAAGAAGATACTCGGCGATCCGTTCTGCGTAAGTTTCGCTCACGAGCGGGCGCCACGGCGGCATGGCGGTGCCGGGGATGCCATCCAGAACAACGGTCGACAGCGTTTCGATGTCATAGTGAGACAGGGACTCCGGCCGGATATCCGGACCGAGACCACCTTTGAGCGTCAGGCCGTGGCAGGAGCCGCAATCCTGATGAACCAGATTGACAAGCTCGGAATCCTCGTTTGCTTCGCCGCCCAACGCGGGGCCGGTGAGCAACAAAAGGACTGCCAATGCTCGAAGGTCAGGCATGGATCGGCTGCCCGGCTGCGGCGGCCCTTTCTGCAAGGGCATTCAGATCAGTCTCGTGGTGTGGCCATTCTTCGGCGAGCGCGACGACTTTGCCGATAATGAAAAGCACAGGGGCTTTTAGCCCCGCATTGCGGATGTCCAGAGCGACATCGCCAAGGGTGGAATAGACACGCCGCTCGTCTGGCTGTGTTGCCTGGGCAATGGCGGCCACCGGTGTGCTCTTGTCCATTCCTTCTGCCACCAGCCGCATGGCGATCTGGCCCATATTGGCAACGCCCATATAGACCACCAGCGTTGTGTCTTCGCTGGCAAGGCTTTTCCAGTCGAGGTCCAGAGTGCCGTTGGCTTGACGGTGTCCGGTGACATAACGCACGCCGGTCGAAAGCCCGCGGTGGGTCAGCGGAATGCCGCTAACGGACGCGGCACCCTGTGCGGCTGTAATACCCGGTGCGTATTCAACGTCGATACCGAAGGTGCGCAGATGGGCGGCCTCTTCCGAACCGCGTCCGAAGATCAGCGGATCTCCGCCCTTTAGGCGGGCGACCGTCCGGCCTTTCAGGGCAAGGTCGGCAAGGATTTCGTTGATTTTTTCTTGCGGTACGGGATGGTTGTCCGGTGACTTTCCGACGAAGACGAACTCGGCTCTGTCGGATGCCAGGTCCAGGATTTCACGGGAGACAAGCCGGTCGTAGACGACAACATCGGCGTCCCGAAGCATACGCAGGGCCCGAAGGGTCAAGAGTTCGGGATCTCCCGGTCCGGCTCCGATGAGAAAGACTTTTCCAGTCATTTGCGACCTCGTTTCCCTGTATTCCGATTTGCTCAGGGCTTTACCCTTGGCTTCCCGCGAAGCGCTTTTCTCAACCGGCCTGTCCAGAGGGACGCGTGGCGGACAATTTCGGCCGGCTGATTAAGCGCTTCGCAGGATCATGGTCGCTCGTTTCGCTCCTGTTTTGTTTGACGATGGTCAAGCAATTGAAGTTATTCCAACCAACACCAATCTCATCGGTTAGAATTGGTGTCCAATAGATCGGTCAGGGTTCAACGGTGACCATGCCGATCATTTCCTGCGTATCCCAATGCGGGCCGCACAAAATGTTCTGGTCGCCGGATTCCAGGAACGTGAACTCGAAGTCTTCTTCGGGAAACAGCCGGTCGGATTCCGGGATACCCAAATCCTTCAAGATAATGCTGTGGCTGGTCCGCTTGTCGACATTCACCCAGCGAACTGTGGTGCCGCGAGGAACGGTGATATGTTCCGGGCAGAATCGGTATTTGTACATGGTGACCACAACGGCGCCTTCGGCATCTGCCGATGGGTGGCCGAACATGCCCACATAACGCTCTTCGGCCTCCGTACAGAGCGCGGCGGCCTTGTCATCGGCAGATGCTGCATTTGCGGTGAATGAAAGCGCCAGCAGCACGGCAGGAAAACAATACGATCTGAAGTTCATCTTTCGTCTCCCCAAATGACAGATTGGGGCGGCCGGAGAGGCCGCCCCATCGGGATTATTGCTTAACGACGTTTATTTGAGCGGCGTCATCATCCATCGCAAGGCTGGTGTTCAGCGTTACGTGGTGGAAGCGGGCCGCCGCATAGTCGTCGTGGATCGCAAAGCCGACCGTATAGGTCTTGCCGGCCTCGATCGGAACGTCGCCCGCTGCACCCGAATTAAGCGGCCGCGAGAAAACGACGGTCCACATGCCTGCTGACAGGCTGGCATCAGCTTCCATCTCGCCGTCGTTCACGATCCGGCGGTCGAGCAGATAACCGTTGCTGGAGGAGCCGTCGGCATAGACCCGCAGCAAGTCCAGATAGGTGGCTGCGTCGAACAATTGGCCGATTTCCTCGGTGGACTTCAGCTTGTCCCAGCCACCTTGCGCCTTGCCGCGCCGGCCCTTGATTTCGACTTTCGTCCGGCTCTCGGTCAGGTACTTGGTGATGGTTTCGGATGCCTCAAGCTGAGCTGCGACATCGGCATTGGCTCCGATGGCCTCTGCGCCCGGATCGAACGGCATGTAGGTGTTGTCGGCGTGGCAGGATGACCAGCAGCCGGTGGTTTCACCCATGTTGATGCCGTTGCCGGCGATCATCATGGCCACCTTGATCTGGTTGTCCGGATCCATCTTGCCGCCATCGACGAACGGTGCCGGATTGTGGCCTGCATCGGCCCACTGGATCCGCACATAGAGGTTTTCATCGTCATGTGCGGCCTGGATCGAGGCGCCGATCGTGCCCCGTTTGCCGGGTATCGGTGTCGGTTCAAGTTCGCCGCCTGCGACGATCTTGTTGCCGATGGCTTCCACTTCCTTCTCGTGGCAGGTGGTGCAGGCATCGCCGCCCTTGGTGAGCGGACGGGCACCGCCGTGTTGCTTGCCGTTCTGGACCCATTCAAACGACGCTTGTCCCGGATAGAACAGGGTCAAATCAGTGGCCGGAACAGTATTCCAGTCGACATTGGAAGCTACATTGCTGGCGCTTCCGCTTTCCCCGGCAGCAGTGCCGGCGGCAAGAGCGCGTTCCTCAGCCCGAGCGGCTTCAACAGCCGCAGCGATCTGAGCCTGATGGGCTTCCTGCATTGCCTTTTGTGCGGCCTTCGCATCTTCCGCAGCCTTGGCCTCAAGCGCTTCGACCTTGGCCAGGCTGATCCGGTAGGCTTCAGGAACCTCGCGGACAAATTTCGGGTTCGGGGCTTCCAGGGTTTCGAGATATTCCTCGTCGGCCCGGTCACGCAGATCCGAGTGGGCAACACCCTTGTGGCAGTCGATACATGTCTGACCATTGGTCATTGCATTGAGGTGCTGCTGGCGCGCGCGCGGCCGCTGGAATTCCGGCATCATGGATTGGAAGTCGTGACAATTCCGGCATTCGCGCGAATCGTTTGCCTTCATGCGCTCCCATTCATGCATTGCAAGGTCCAGCCGCTTGGCCTCGAACTTCTCCGGCGTGGCGATGGTCCCCATGACCTTGCCGTAAAGCTCTTTGGACGCCTGGATCTTGCGGATGATCTTGTGGGTCCAGTCCTTGGGAACATGACAATCTGAGCAGACTGCGCCGACGCCGGACCTGTTCACATCGTGAATGGTGCCCTTGTATTCTTCATAGACAAAGTCGCGCATCTCGTGACACGAAATGCAGAACTGCTTGGTATTGGTGGCTTCCATCGCAGTGTTGAAGCCGCCCCAAAAAATGATCCCGGCGGCAAACGCGGCGGCAGCCCCGGCCACAGGCATCCCAAACAGGACATACCGTCGCCAGAGCGGTTTTTTCTTTTCCGTAGCGGTGGGCTGGTCCATATCCAGTCTCCGTTTTGAAACTCTGGCCAAATTCCGTCAGGCCATTTCATGAATTCAGGATCTGTCCGGGGCGGATGTTCTCACGCCACCGGAAAGGAAAAGGGGCGGGCGCTTGGCCCGCCCCTCGTGTCAAGGCGTGTGTGCCTTATGTGACGTGGTTTGAACGGTTGTAGACATTGAACTTGCCGGTTGGGGCATAGAGGCCCTTCACGCGTCCAATTTCTTCAAGCGTCTTGGCGTCGAAGATGACCAGTTCGCCATTCGGCTCTTTGGAGGTCGAACGGTTCCATTTGGAAACCCAGACCTCAGAACCGTCCTGGTTGAACTCGATGTGGACGGCGACGTTACCTTCTTCTTCGGTAATCTGGATCGTTTTCACAATCTCGCCGGTTTCTTTCGAGAACACCTGAACAGACTGCTGGACTTCAGGCTCCGGATGCTTGGTCTGGTCGGCCCACACGTAGTCCGAGTTCGGATGTGTGCGGATGAACAGGCCAGCGCCGTCGGTTTCGACTTCGTAGCAGACTTTCCAAGCCTGATCAGGATGACCAGCCGGATCGTTGCCCCAAACTGTTACCGTACCTTCGCCGAGGTGGGTTGTGCCACCGACCGGACCGCAATTCGGGTCCATCCAGTTGGCGCCCGGGCCAGGGTGCGGCAGAGCAGCGGTGTCGATCAATGCCTCAAGCTTGTGGGTTTCCGTATCGACCACGACCATCTTGTTGGATGCGTTCGCAGCGATCTGGAAATACCGGCCTGTCGGATCGAAGAAGCCGTCATGCAGGAACTTGGCTGAGTCGATTTTGTCGATCCGGAGGTTTTCCAGGTCGGTGTAGTCGACTTGCCAGAGCTGGCCGAGTTCCTTGACAGCGACAATCCATGTCGGCTCGTTCGGAGTGGTGTAGATTGCAGCCACGCGGCTTTCTTCCACATACTCGCCGTCGACGTTCACGCCGCGGGTGGAGACGACTTTCTTCGGCTCCATGGTTTCCGCATCGACGATCGCGAAGTGCGGAGGCCAGTAGCCGCCACCGATGACGTATTTGCCATCGCCGGATACGGCGACGTCGCGGGCGTCATAAGCAATCTTCACTTCAGCAACCAGCATGTTCTCCGGGTTCTGCCAGAGATCGATCTTGGTCATCTTGCCGTCGCGGCCCATTGTGTACCAGAAGCGGCCGGGGTGCTCAGGCTCGGTGATCGAGTGGTGCTCGGAGGCTTTCAGAACGTGCACGGCATATCCGGTCGGGATGTGTGCCAGCACTTCCTTGGTATCGCCGTCGACAACAGCAACCTTACCTACGTCACGCTCGATGACGACGAAGAAGTTCTCCCAGTTCCGGCCATGCAGCGGCTCCGTCGGGTAGTCCTCCGGTTCGACATAGACCTTGCGGGTCGCTTCCATCTGGGCAAGCGACATTTCCGGCGGCTTTGGCGGCTCCATCATGATGTAGGTCGCCATGTCCTTGATTTCCTGCTCGGTCATAATGTCCGAGAAGTTGTTCATGCCGCCTTCGGTGCCCCAGGAAATGATCTTCTCAAGCCGCTCCTGACCGAGCTTAAGTGTGCCGCCTTCGGTCACAGTGCCGTCTGCAGCTTTCTTTTTCCAGGAAGGCTCGAGGTTCTTACCCGTAGCGCCTTTACGCAGGACGCCGTGGCAACCGGCGCACCGCTCGAAGTAAAGCTGCTTGGAACTTTCAAAGGCCTCCTCGCTCAAGGATGGACCTTCGGCGAAGGCCGGGGCCGCCACGCTGCCGAGCAGCAGCGCCAGGCTTGTCGCCATGGCGTGGCCTAACCTTCTTTTCAGTCTTGGTTGTGACATTCTCAAACTCCAAATGCTGGTGAGGCACTTGTCAGTTTGCGCAATCCCCCGGGGCCTTCCTTGACTTTAGTTAAAGCTGCTTGCTGCCTGCTACCTTTTTTAAAAGGAATTGAGAGCCGGTATGCATGACGTTTCTGCGGGCGGACAAGGAAATGCACGGGGGTGGCTCTAGTATAAGTATCATCACTTACCGAACATACTGTGCGGGAACATGAAATCCGCTTTGCGATTGCTTGACTTTGGTTAAGGAAATCAGACTCGTCCCTGCCACCCTCAAGGCTGCGATCAACTTGGGGGAAAGGAACCCGCAATGCGCGAAGTCATGACAAAAAGCATGGCCCGAAACATCTTCTACGGCGGGTCATTGTTCTTCATCATCATCTTCATTGGCCTGTCTGCGCACAGCCATTTTTACATCACTGGCGTTTCGTCAAACCACGAAGCCATTGATGAAAGTGTGGCTGCCGGCAAACGGGTCTGGGAAGATAAAGCCTGCATCAACTGCCACACGATCCTCGGCGAAGGCGCTTACTTCGCTCCGGAAGTCGGCAACGTGATGACCCGCTGGGGTGTACTGGACGATCCGGAAGCAGCGTTCGAGACGCTGAAAAGCTGGATGGAATCCATGCCGACCGGAATTCCGGGCCGCCGTCAGATGCCCAATTTCAATCTTACCGACGAGGAAATCCGCAATCTCGCGAACTTCCTGATCTGGACCGACAAGATCGACACCCAGTCCTGGCCGCCGAACGATGCCGGTTGATCGGAACGCAAGAAGGAACGAACGATGAAATATCAGTCACAAAAGGTCGCCCTGGCGTACTTCGCCGTCGCCCTGGGCCTTTTTGCCGTCCAGGTTCTCGGCGGTTTGCTGGCAGGCTGGGTCTATGTCCAACCGAACTTCCTGTCGGAACTCCTGCCGTTTAACATCATCCGGATGCTGCACACCAACAGCCTGATCGTCTGGCTGCTGCTCGGCTTCTTCGGAGCTGCCTACTATCTGCTGCCGGAAGAAACCGAACAGGAAATCCACTCGCCGAAGCTTGCCTATCTACAGCTGCTGATTCTGGTGCTCGGTACGCTTGGCGTGGTCGTCACCTATGTCTTCAACCTGTTTGAGGGCAACTTTCTGCTCGGCAAGGAAGGCCGCGAGTTCATCGAGCAGCCCAAGTGGGTGAAGGTGGGCATTGTCGTTGCGGCTTTGATGTTCCTCTACAACGTCACCATGACGGTGCTGAAGGGCAAGAAAACCGCGATCACCAACATCCTGCTGCTGGGCCTGTGGGGTCTGGCACTGCTGTTCCTGTTCGCGTTCTACAATCCGAGCAACCTGTCGCTGGACAAACAGTACTGGTGGTACATTGTCCACTTGTGGGTTGAAGGTGTCTGGGAACTGATCATGGCCTCGATCCTTGCCTACCTGATGCTGAAGTTGACGGGTGTGGACCGTGAGGTCGTCGAGAAATGGCTTTATGTCATCGTCGCCGCAGCCCTGTTCTCCGGCATTCTCGGCACAGGCCACCACTACTACTGGATCGGCACGCCGGCTCACTGGCAGTGGATCGGTTCGATCTTCTCCTCGCTGGAAGTGATTCCGTTCTTTGCGATGATGGCCTTTGCCTTCGTCATGGTGTGGAAAGGACGCAGGGACCATCCGAACAAGGCTGCGCTTCTGTGGTCGCTCGGTTGCGCCACGCTCGCCTTCTTCGGCGCCGGTGTCTGGGGCTTCCTGCATACGCTGCACGGTGTGAATTACTACACCCACGGCACGCAGATCACCGCTGCCCATGGCCACTTGGCATTCTTCGGAGCCTATGTATCGCTCAACCTGGCGATCATCTCCTACGCAATGCCGCATTTGCGGGGCCGTGATCCCTATAACCAGGTGCTCAACATGGCCTCATTCTGGCTGATGTCCGGCGGCATGGCCTTCATGACCTTCGTCCTGACCTTTGCCGGTACCGTGCAAACGCACCTGCAACGGGTGAATGGCGAATACTTCATGGATGTCCAGGATCAGCTGGCGCTGTTCTACTGGATGCGGTTCGGCGCGGGCGTCGCCTTCGTCCTTGGCGCACTGCTGTTCATCTATGCGATCGCCGTCCCGCGCGGTGAGGTGATCGAAAAAGGTGACGATTCAGCAACGGTCCCAGCGGAGTAATCCCGATGGAAGGAAGTGTATCCTTGGAAAAAGGGGCGGCCACCGCCCCTTTCTATCTCGCCCAGGGCGATGAGTGCGAACTCTTCGCCACGGCCCACACCAACGGCCTCCCGGTTCTCCTGAAGGGACCGACCGGCTGCGGGAAAACCCGGTTCGTGGCTCATATGGCCGCCCGGCTCGGACGCAAGCTCTACACGGTCGCCTGCCATGACGACCTTTCGGCTGCCGATCTGATTGGCCGGTATCTGCTGAAAGGCGGCGAAACGGTTTGGGTCGACGGACCGCTGACACGTGCTGTCCGCGAGGGTGCGATTTGCTACCTCGACGAAGTGGTCGAGGCGCGCAAGGACGTGACGGTGGTTCTCCATCCGCTCACGGACGACCGCAGGACACTTCCGATTGACCGGACCAGCGAGGAACTGGCTGCTGCGCCAGGATTCATGCTGGTCGCGTCCTACAATCCGGGCTACCAGAACATTCTGAAAACCCTGAAGCCATCGACACGCCAGCGTTTCATTTCGCTGGAGTTCGACTTTCCGCCAGCGGATCTCGAAATCGAGATTGTTGCCGAGGAAAGCGGGCTTGACCGTGACCGGGTCGCGTCTCTGGTCCGCCTTGCCGGCAAGCTCCGGGCCCTGAAGGGCCAGGATCTCGAGGAAGGGGTTTCTACCCGGCTTGTTGTTTATACCGCGACCCTGGTCGCGCAAGGAATGTCCGTAGATCGTGCGGTGCTGGCGGCGATGATCGAGCCTCTGACCGACGATAACGACGTGAAACGCGGGCTCCTCGATCTTGTGTCGGCCGTGCTTGGGTGAGGCCAGACCGATGGGCAAGATCGACTTCGAGCCATGGGAACCCGAAGAAACGGTCGGGAAACTGTGGCACGCATTTGCAAGCCGCCTGGATGCGCCAGAGGTGCATCATGGAGCCGCTGTCGGCCTTTCTGAGGTCGGCGGGCGGCTTGCTGTGCTTTTTCGGGGACTGGGTGGCAGCCATGCGGTGGAACTCCGCCCAGTTTCCGAAGAGGTTTCGCGCCACCGCCTCAGCTTGCTGAGGCGGCTCGGCACCGAAGTTGAAACTGTGCCGCAGGCGAGTTTCGACGGCGAAATCCTCCGCTTGCCGGAAAGCCTTGCGGTGTTTCCGTTCCGCGAGGCGAACGCGGCACTCTTTGTCTGGCTGACGGCGATGGCCGCGCATGCGCCGGGATACATCGAGGATGATGATCCGTTGCGTGCGGATCTGCGCGCCCTGGCGCAGGTTGAAGACACGATCCGCAGTACGTTTTTGACTGCGCCGGGTCTCAAGCCGCTCTATTCCGATCTGTGCGAGGGGGTTCTCTATCAGCGCGCGACCACATCCCTGCCGCCGGTTGAGAACCGTATTGAATGTCTGATCCGGTCCATGCTGGGTGCGGACATCGAGCTGCCGGAAAATGTCCTGGCGCTGCAGGCAAAAATTCGTACCGGTGACCTGTCGGACATATCGGCGCCACGCGGATACCGGCCTTTCCGCCCTATACCGCTTTGGCCCAATATGCGCGACGTGGTGTTTTCCACCGGCAGCGCCGTCGAATCGCGTGACACGGAAGGTGCACCTGAAGAAGCAAGCGGCAAGACGGTCAAGGCGCGCCGCCGCAAATCGGAACAGGCAGAACGAAAGGACAGCCTGATCCTGCACAAGTTCGAAGCCATTTTAAGCTGGGCCGAGTTTCTGAATCTCAACCGCCGCGTCGACGACGATGACGATGACAGCGCCAAGAAGGCCGTCGACGATCAGGACGAAATCGGCCTCGGCCAGATCTCCAAGGCACCGGCAACCCGGCTAAAGCTTCATCTGGATCTCGCGCCTGAAGACGTCGACCGCGAAAGGCTCTCGGGCAAGCTTCTCTATCCCGAATGGGATGTGCGGACCGGCCGCTATCTGCCGCAGCACGTTTGTGTGCTGACCAGTCTAGCGGAGGCGGATCCGGATAAGGACATTCTGGCCAAGGATCCGCGGGCCGCCCGCCGGGTCCGTGCGGTCAAACGGCAATTCGAAGCCCTGCGGCCTGGCAGGGTTTCCACACGTGGGCATCTAGAGGGCGATGATCTGGACATGGATGCCGCTGTCCGGTCAGAAGTCGAAAGATCCGCGACCGGCGTCAACAACGAACGTGTCTGGATACAGACCCGTCCGGAAGCCCGTGACCTTGCCGTCTCAATTCTGCTCGATGTGTCCAGATCCACCGAAAGTGCAGTCACCGGCCGTGCAGTGATCGACATCGAGCGTGAAGCCCTGACCGCCCTTGCCTGGGGATTGGACGCTTGTGGCGACAGTTTTTCGGTTTCCGCGTTTTCTTCGCTGAAGCGCCATCGTGTTTACGTTCAAACATGCAAGCGTTTCGGCGAGCCAATGTCGGTCGCCGTCGAACGCCGAATCAGTTCGCTGAAGCCAGGTTTCTATACCCGCCTAGGGGCAGCCATGCGCCATACCTCTTCGGAACTCGCCGAACAGCACCACAAAAGGAAGCTTCTGCTGGTTATTACGGACGGCAAACCGAATGATCTCGATCATTATGAAGGCCGGCATGGCATTGAGGATACACGAATGGCTGTGCGTGAAGCACGCCGGGCCGGGCAATCGGTCTATGGTGTGACGATCGACAAAACCGGGAAATCCTGGTTCCCAAGACTGTTCGGTCAGGGCGGCTTTGCAGTGATCCCGCACCCGGACAAGCTGACCCAGGCGCTCCCCCAGATTTACCGGCAGCTGGTTGGAGGCTGACTTTATGCCAGACGGCGGCGCGGCGCACAGAAGCCCCCTTGATGAACTGCCCGGCGATCTGATGATGTGGGTGCTCATCATCAGCGAGTTGCTGGTGTTCGGAGCAGGACTATCCGCATTTCTCGGAGCTAGGATCGCAGATCCCGCCGGATTTGCCGAGGCGCGTGCCACGCTCCACTCGACCCTTGCGGGGATGAACACAATTATCCTGATCACCAGCGGCTACTTTGCCGCCCGTGCCTTGAAATTCAGCCTTGGCCTCCGGCGTTCCGCTACCCGCAGAAACCTCGGCTATGCAGGTGTTCTGGGGGCTGTGTTCGTCGGGATCAAGTCTTACGAGTTCGCGGATGTGGCCGGGCAGGGCATATCGACCGACACGCATCCATTCTACACCTTCTACTATCTGCTTACCGGGTTTCATGCGCTGCATGTCCTTGCGGGAATGGTCATCCTGGCGCTGGTTGCCTGGAAGGAATCCTCCCGGAATGTCGAGGTCGGAACGGCCTTCTGGCACATGGTCGATCTTGTCTGGGTGATCTTGTTTCCGGTGATCTATTTGCTTCCGTAAGAAGGCTGAAGCGTTCACGATTTAACCTGAATCACTTGGCGTTGCCTGAAATCAAAAATTTCAATGCGCTAAGTGGTGCTTCGCGTGTCAAATAAAAATCGAAACGCCACAGATTTGGCTGAGGTTATGTTCATGAGGATCGATGCAATTTCCAGGGCCTGGGGTGTTCTTCTGCTGCTCAGCATGGTTTCTGTCGTTCTGGCCGCAGGTGCGGCTCAGGCTTTGCCGGCCGGTGCGGCCGGCGTTCTGATACTTGTGTTTGCCTGGATGAAAGCGCGCCTGATCCTGTCGGGTTACCTTGGCCTTTGGCGCGCGCCGTTCTGGTTGTCGGGTTTCAACTGGGCGCTTGGGTTGTTCAGTCTGTTGCTTCTGGTGCTCTATCTCGTGCCGGTCATTCGAGCACAGGTCTAGCGAAATGCAACCGCCAGCGGCTCGGGCAAATCGAACTCGTCCAGGGCTCTTTTCCTGCCGTCCTCTGACATTTTCCGGGCCGTTTTCCGGACAATGTCTAGAACCTTCTCTTCGGTGTGTTTTGCGGCGAAGGGGCCGAAATACCATTTCACAAAAACGAAACAGATAATGTCTTCAAGTGCCTGAACGTCATCGTGCCGTTTGATTCCCTCCTTGCGGAGCATTCGTCCGGCCGCGGCAATGTCTTCGTCACCGTATCCAGCTTCCGCCATCAGTTCACCGATGCGTACGGCATGGTGATTGGCAAGATCCTTGCGCCAGGCGTGATAGCCCGCCTTGCCTTCAGGATAGTCGTGGCGTTTCAGGACCCATCGCTCGATATGCTGGCCACGCGCCGCGATCTTCAACGGGTCTGCAGCATCCGGAAACAGCCGCGCCTGTTCGGAACTCATCCGTCGCCCATAGACAAGCGCCGCGGGCTGACCGTCTTCCAAATTGGGATCTTGGCTATTGGCCGCGTCAATTGCAGCAAGGACGGTTTCAAGTTTGTTCATTGCGCTTTGCTCCAGGACTCGACAGGATCGGTCTCGGAGTATTCGCGCAGCCGGCCGATATCTTCAATGGCCGCGTTGTTGCGGTTGATCTGGACGCCGACTGTCTTCAGTTTGGCAAAGGACCGGGACAGGCTTTCCGGCTTCATGCCGAGGCGGCCGGCGATTAGAAACTTGTCATAGGGCAGGGTCACCACACAGCTTCCGTTTTCCTGCTCGCAGAGTTCCAGCAAAAACTCCGCGACCCGTTGCGGTCCTGTCTGCGCCTTGAGCTGTTCGAGCTGGGAAACCAGTGTGTGAAGGTGTGTAAAGGTTGATGCGAGCACGGACACAGCGATTTCGGGGTCCCGGCGCATGGCTTCGAGAAGGGCGTTGCTGGGGATTCTCATCACTTCGCAGGCGGTAACCGCTTCGGCTGAAACCGGGTAGGAATGCCCACGAAAGGCGACGGCCTCACCGAAACTTTGCCCCTTGGCGAACACGTGCACAACGGCTTCTCCGCCGTTTGGAGCAATGCGATAGAGTTTGACCCATCCATCTGTAACGATGTGGATGGCGCGCGCCGTTTCTCCCTGCAGGAACAGCGTTTCGCCCCGGTCATACTCACGCCATGAGGACATCGCCAGGATCTTGTCCTGTGTGTCCGGCGGGAAGCTGCTCACCAGAAGCGAAGACAGCGCGATATCTTTGCGGCGTTCGTTCGGCATCGATCGTTCCCTCTACGGTTCACAGATGAACCTACTCCCCACTGCCAATTCAAATAAGAACAAACATCGTTATAAGCCACTAGTTGTCCTGTGCCGGTATGAGATTCATCAAAGCAGTCGAAAATGCCGGAGTCTGCTCAATCGTTCTGATTTACAACTTCTACGGCCAGATCGCACAGATCTTGGTAAATCGGGTTCACGCGGGACTTGAGAAAGCTGCCGGCAAAGCGCAGCCGAGCCAAGGGAATGCCGAAATCAATCTCACGATAATCCGGGGAGTTCAGAAAATTTCGCGGCAGGACGGCGACGCCCTGATGGGAGTTGACCATGTTCAACATGGTGCCGATGGAGGTCGAAGATACAAACGACAGGTCTTTGTGCACCCCGAGGTTCTTGAGCGCAAACAGCAGATCTGTATGCGGTCGCGATCCGGCCGTGAAAGTGATCAATGACAGGTCCTGCCGGACGAACTCCTGGATATTCGGCGCGACATCAAGATCTTTGTGGGCGATGAAACACATTTCGACTTCGTTTACCGGAATGTAGATCACACTGCCGTCGTTCGTCGGACCCAGCATGAATGCCAGGTCGACTTCCCGGTTTTGGAGTTTTTGCTCCAGTTCAGCGGTTGGACTGCAGTGCAGGTTAATGTCCAGATTACGGTATCGTTCGCGCAGCCGGATCAGAAAGTCGGGGAACCAACTCATCAATACGGCTTCGACTACGCCAAGTTCCAGCCTTTGAAAGCCAGCTTCGCCTTCCGTAACCATCTGCCGGAGCCGTGCATACTGCTCCAAAATACCTTCGGCTTCGCGCACCACGATCTGCCCTCGATCCGTCAACTGGACCCTGTGATGTGTCCGGTCCAAAAGCTCACAATCGAGGCTGGCCTCAAGAGCGCGGATTCGCTTGGAAACCGCGGGCTGTGAGATGTTGAGCGCAAGCGCTGCCCGGTGGAAATTTCCTAGTTCGTTCACCACGACAAGCGTGCGTAGGTTTTGGATTTCGCTCATCGGTTGCTTCCCACTGATTCAAACCATTAGTAATCAAATATGCAAACAAAAAGAAACTTGTATTTATGATATGCCGCTTTAGGCTCGGTAAAAACAACTACAAAAAATTACTTCCAGAAGAGGGCTAGCAAAATGTACAAACTGTTTCCTAAGCAATTGCTCGGGTTGGCCGTTGCGTCTGTCACGGCGTTGGGTTCAATCGTTGCTGTTGAGGCAGACACGTGGCGGATGGCGTTCAAGGCGCCGCTGGATTCGCCGGACGGCAAGATTTTCCAGAAATTCGCCGAACTGGTCGACAATTACACTGACGGCGAATTAACCATCGAGCTTTTCCCGTCCGAGCAGCTCGGTCAGGCGCAGGCATCGCTTGAACAGCTGAGCGGCGGTGTCATTCAGATTTATGCAGAAGATGCATCCTACCTGAACAAGTGGTCGCCGGCCATCACATGGACCGGTGCGCCGTTCCTGTTCAAGGATCGGGACCACCTGCTGCGGTTCTTGCAGACCGACTACATGGATAGCCTTGTAGCCGAAGCGGAAAAGGCGGCTGGCGTGACAGTGCTTGGTGATGTCGGACCGGTTCTACGTGGCCCCTACCGCGTGCTGCTGACCAAGGACCCTGTCAATGGTCTTGCGGACGTCGACGGGCTGAAGCTGCGCATCTGGGACAATGAGCTGGTTGTGGATGTTTGGTCCGCTCTCGGCGCCGAAGTTCGCGTTCTCGGCTGGACCGATGTCTATCAGTCGATCCAGACTGGTGTGGTTGAGGCTGTGACATCTCCGGTCTCGCTGATCGAGGCCATGAAGTTCACCGAAGTTGCGCCTTATGTTGCGCGGACCGATGAGTTCAGCCAGTCGATTTCCTTCATGACCAACAAGGCTGCGCTGGACGGCTTGTCCGAAGAGCATCGGGAAGCAGTTCTCAAGGCTTATTATGAGGCCGGAGAGTATAGCCACGTGATCGTCAACGAGATCACTGACGCAGCGCTGGAGCGGTTGAAGGCGAAAGGCGTCGAATTCGTCGCGCTCGATACTGGTCCTTTTGTCGAACGGGTCTCGGAGGTCTATGCCGAGCGCGCCGCATCGGGTGACCTTCCGGCCGAATTCCTCGCAGCGGTTGAAGCCACGCGCTGACGCCTAACCCGACCCGGACCGGCGGCGTGCCGCCGGTCCGCCTTCCGGTGCAGAACTTGTCCCGGCCTGTGCCATTTGTGCTTCGGATTCCCAAACTATGCGGCAGTTGGTTTTAAAGCTGGACCAGTTCCTTGGCTGGGTGGTGCGCCCGTTCGAAATGGCGGCAATTGCCATCCTTGCAATCATGCTGATTGCCAACGGGGTCAACATCCTGACAAGGAGCCTGTTCGACTACTCCTATGAAGGCGTTTGGCCCTGGACGATGACCTTGTTCGTCTGGTGGGTGTTTATCGGCTTCTTTCCGCTGTACCGGCAGCGCAAGGATGTTTCGATTTATGTGATCGTGCAGGCGTTCCCGCCAAAGGTACAAATGGGGTTTGGCGTACTCGTGCATGCGCTCATCGCCGCACTAGCGATCATGTTGCTGACAATCATGGAGAAGTTCATCGGCCTTCAGGCCGGCCGGATCGAGATTGTCGGTATCCCGCGTTTCTGGCTGTCGATCCCGTTGCTCCTTTCCCTCGTCTTCGTCGCGCTGAATGCGATCGTCGAGTCCTTGAGGATCCTCACTGGTCTTGCGGCATTCCGTGCCTTTGGCGAAGTGGAGGTCTGAGACATGACGGGTTTTGCAATCATTGCTGTTTTTCTCGGGCTCGTTCTGATGGCCGTGCCGATCGTTGCGGCGATAGGGCTCGCAGGCATTGCCGGGATGCATTTCGCCGGGTTCGGCAATTCGATGTTCATCGCGCCTCAGCAACTCCTGCAAGGTGTCGACAATGCGGCTCTGCTGGCCATTCCGTTCTTCATACTGGCGGGGAACCTCTTGAATGCCCTCGGCATGACCGACCGGATTTTCGCTTTTGCAACCAAACTGGTCGGCCATTTGCGCGGTGGACTGGCGCAGGTCAACGTGGTTGCGTCGCTGTTCTTTTCCGGCATCTCCGGTGCCGCCGTTGCCGATTGCGCGGCGCTTGGTACCGTCGAGGTCAAGGCAATGAAGGCCCGCGGCTACACGGCCGAATTTGCCGGTGCCGTCACGGCGGCCTCGTCAATCATTGGCCCGATCTTTCCACCGTCAATTCCGTTGCTCATCTATGCCTATGTTGCGACCGAAAGCGTCGGGCGTCTGTTCCTTGCGGGCATCCTTCCGGCCTTGCTGATCACTTTCGGCCTGATGGTCTATGTCGGCATTCTGGCGCGCGTGAAAGGTTTTCCGGTCGAGCCGCGCGCGTCCTTCAAGGAGATCAGCTCCACGGCTGTTGATGGCATGTTCGCGCTCGCAGCGCCGCTGATTATTCTGACCTGCATGCTCACGGGCATCGCCACGGCATCCGAGGCCGGAGTGGTGACATGTTTCTACACCTTGGCGCTCGGCTTTTATTATCGCTCGCTGACATTGGAAAAGGTGATCAAGGCGGCCCGGGACACGGTGTACCTGTCGGTCATGGTCATCCTAATGCTCGGCTTCTCGAAGATTATCGGCTGGGTTCTGGCGATCACCCAAACGCCGCAACTGCTGGCGGATTTGACGCTCACAAGCATCGATCAACGCTGGGTCTTCATCCTGATCTACATCCTGTTCTTCTTGATCCTGGGGATGGTGTTCGACACGCTCGGCGCAATGATCATCCTGATGCCTGTGGTCCTGCCAATCGTGGACGCGCTTGAGATCGACCGGGTGCATTTCGGCATTGTCACCGTGTTTACCCTGATGATCGGTATTCTGACACCGCCCCTCGGGATCGCACTCTACGTGATGATGGACATCACCAAGAGGCCTTTCGAAGTGCTTGCCAAGGCTGTGCTGCCGTTCCTAATTCCGTTGCTGCTGGCGCTATTGCTCGTCGCTTTCGTTCCGCAGATCTCGCTTTTCCTTCCCGAACTCATCATGGGTCCCAAATAAAGGTTGCCGCGATGGCTGAAACAAAACTCGCAATCCTTCAGATGAACTCTCGGCACGACAAGGCCGCCAACATGGAAGTACTGGAGCGTCTCATTCGCGATGTCTGCGAAAAGGAACGACCAGACTATGTACTGACGCCAGAATACTCTACGTTTCTCGGTGGCACAGTCGAAGAACAGCATGCGGCAGCCGAAACGGTTCCGGGTGGAAACTCGATCCAGGCGCTGGCTAACCTTGCGATGGAACTTGAAATTACACTCCAGATTGGCAGCGTGCTTGAACGTGACGGCGACGCCGTTTTCAACGCGTCGCTGGTGTTCGACAATGATGGCCAGCTTGCCGCCAAATATCGCAAGATCCACCGTTTCGATATCGAAACGCCGAATGGCGTTGTATTCCGCGAAAGCGACGTAATCGGCGCAGGCGAGGGGCCGGTCTCGTTTCAAATAGGTGATCTGAGTGTCGGTGCCTCAATCTGCTACGACATGCGGTTTTCCGAACTCTATCTGAACTATGCCAAGGCGGGATGCAGCCTGATCACCATACCGGCGGCATTCAACTATGAGACCGGTGCTGCGCACTGGGAAACCTTGGTCCGCGCCCGTGCTATCGAGGCGCAGTCTTACGTGGCTGCAGCCGCGCAGATCGGCAGCCATCTGGAACCGGGTGGCGAACGTCCATGCTACGGTAATTCGATGATTGTTGACCCCTGGGGCAAGGTGATTGCCCGGTGCACCGACACGGTCGGCTGGGCCTGTGCCACCATCGATACCGGGTACACTGCAGCCATTCGCGAACGCGTTCCAATGGCCAGCCACCGGAGGCTGTGATGGACCGGTTTTCATCTGACTCTGCCCTTTGGCTATCCAGCCTCAATATCGATCTCGCAGAAATAGCGGCCCAATGCGGCTGCCAGGCAATTGTTGTCGATATCGAACACAATCCGTTCCCGCTCGCGGACCGGACAAGTTTTGTTGTGCTGGCCCAGAAACTGGGTATGCAGGTCTTCTTCAAGATCGAGTGGCCGACCGAATTTTTTGTGCAGCAGGCACTGGATATTGGGGTCGACGGGGTCATCATCCCGCATATCGAGGGACTGGAACAGGCCAGGCTCATTTGCGGCTCTGGCAAGTATCCGCCAGGCGGAACCCGCAGCTTCTCGGGTGGGCGGGTGTCCGGATTTGGCGTGCCCGATGAAAGCTTCTTCGCCGCGGCAGATGAAAGGGTTCTCATCCTGCCGATGATCGAAACGTCGACCGCTCTGGCTGAGGTTGAAGCAATTGCCGCGCTCGATTGTGTGGATGGACTGTTCCTTGGACCTTACGATCTCTCGCTGACATCCGGCCGCGGCAACTACACTTACAAGGACGGCGACCGCGCCGACGCGTCCCGGATCGCAAAGGCAGCGAAGGCCGCCGGCAAGGTGTTCTGGGCTGCCGCATGGAGCCCGGCAGAGCGGGCGCACAATAACGGCAATGGCGTCGACATGCAGGTCGTTATGATGGAGCACGCCATCTACCGCGCCGGAATCAAATCTCTTCTCGCACACGTTTGATGGGTCTTTGAATGCAAGGTTTTCATGTCGGCGGACTGCCGCAACAAATAAAAGCAGAAACTAAAGCGCTCCTGGAGAAATGCGAAACGGCGACAATAGGCCACTTTTTGCATGGGTCATTCCTGAGCCGGGACATCTTGCCGGTTCAACACACGCAAAGGATTGCAGGAACTGCGGTAACGTTGAAGATTGCCGGTATGGATTCAACTCTTCTTCATCATGTCATTTCCATGCTGCGCGAAGGCGATGTTCTGGTGATCGACCGCTGTGGAGATGATCGACATGCATGCTGGGGCGGCGTCATGACCCATGCCGCCGATCATCAGGGGATCGCCGGTGTTGTGGTCGATGGGCCGGTCACCGATGTTTCGGAAATTGACAAGTTGCATTTCCCGATCTGGAGCCGGGGACGCTCGACAATCACCACGAAATTGCTTGGCATTGCCGGTGAGTTCAACACCGCCGTATCTGTCGGCAACCGGGCGATCTCCCCCGGAGATGCGATCCTTGCGGACGAGAGCGGTGTCATCGTCCTGTCGCCTGCTGAAGCGGATGCGGTGGCCAAACGGGCGATCGATATGCAAGCGGCTGAAATTGAACTGTTGAAGAAGATGCGCGCTGGAACGCCTCTCGGCCAGATTACCGGCGCATCTGCGATGGTGTCTGGTGCATCAAAAGGCTGAAACGGGTATCCTGTAACATGCAATAATCTACTGCGCCTGGTAGTAGGACCGGCCTGCAGACATTCTGCGGCCGGTCTCATGTACTACGAAGTGCCGTCTGCTTGCAGCCATTTTGCCCCGCCGTCGACAATGGCATCGAGCAATTGATCGTTTGGGCGTTCGTCGCTGATCAGCATCCTG
This sequence comes from Roseibium sp., assembly GCA_965230445.1. Classification (GTDB taxonomy): domain Bacteria; phylum Pseudomonadota; class Alphaproteobacteria; order Rhizobiales; family Stappiaceae; genus Roseibium. The sequence continues at coordinate 636,466 of OZ246005.1, forward strand.
TTAGGCTGCCATTTGGAGATGAACTGCAGCGCACGCTTTTCGAATTTCGACGCATCGGCCAGAAACAGCGTTTCATCGGCGTTCTCGATCATCGCCGTATAAATCTGTGCCGAGGTCATCAGGGCTTCGGATACACCGTTGACGTTGACACCGGACGCACCGAGGATTGCGACCGGCGGATGGTATTTCGAAATGGCGGCGATGGTGTCGGCGCCATAGACCATGCTTTCTTTCCACTCATAAAGGCCAGGTAGGGCCATGACCTGGACCAGCGGATTCGCGGCAAGTTCGTTGGCGATGGAAAATGATGGCGTGATTACATAGAGGCGGCGCGTTGTCTCCCGAAGGGCCCGGGCAAAGTGCAAGGTGGTGGCTCCACCGCCGATGAACATGACCTCAGCACCGTTGATAAGCTCGACCGCCTTGGCGGCAATCCTGAGTCTTGCTTCGATATGAAGACCGACCCGGACGCCGAGGTCCGGTTCGAACGCGGTGCTGCGCATTGCGCCGCCATAGGTACGTTTGATTTCGCCACTTTCATCGAGCTCAGCAAGGTCACGCCTGATCGTTTCCGCGGAGACGCCCAAAGACTCGGCAAGTTCACTGACCCGTAGAGCGGGATCGGACTCAAGGGCGGTAAGAATTTTGGAGTGACGTAGGGTCTTTTTGGATTGTTTTAGCATGACCGCCTCATTTTTGGGCATTATGAACCACATTCGGGCACCGTAAAAGGTAAAATTATGACCATTTAGCAACATTATGTGTTGCAAGTCAGTCATTTATGTGTAACTTAATGTTGTGACTTCGGAGAGACCTGGTGTTCGACTACGGCTATTTTTCATTTGAATCCAAGGAAGAGCTGCTGGCCAAAGCAGCTGAGTACTGGAACCCGGGAAAGGTCCGGTTCTGGGCAGATGCAGGCACTCCGATGGTCATCGACCGGCGCGAGGGTTATCTGCTCTATGATATGTCCGGGAAACGCCTGATCGACCTGCATTTGAACGGTGGAACCTACAATTTCGGCCATCGTCATCCCGAGTTGGTCGAGGTGCTGAAGTCAGGGCTTGATTACTTCGACATGGGGAATCACTGGTTCCCGTCCGTCGCCCGCGCGGCTTTCGCTGAAAAGCTGGTCAAAACGGCGCCGCACATGAAGTATGCGATCTTCGGGTCCGGTGGTGCGGAGGCAGTCGAAATCGCGATTAAAACTGCCCGATATGCCACAAAACGGAAAAAGATCGTTTCGATCATCAAGGGCTATCACGGCCATTCCGGGCTGTCGGTGGCGACAGGAGATGACCGGTTTTCCAAGATCTTTCTAGCTGACCGGCCGGGCGAATTCGTCCAGGTGCCGTTCAATGATCCGGACGCCCTTGAGGCGGAGCTACGCGGCGGAGATGTTGCGGCGTTTATAATTGAGACGATCCCGGCGACCTATGGGTTTCCGATGCCGGATGACGGGTACCTGAAAGCCTGCCAGGATTTATGCCGCAAATACGGTGCCAAGTTCATTGCCGATGAGGTGCAGACCGGTCTTATGCGGACCGGTGTGATGTGGGGCTGGCAGGGGTATGGGCTGCAGCCGGATATTTTCATCACGGGCAAGGGGCTTGGCGGGGGCATTTACCCGATCAGCGCCTGCATGGTGACCGAGGAATGCGGCCGTTGGCAACAAGAAGACGGAGCGGCGCATATCTCGACTGCCGGCGGGGCAGAGCTTGGCTGCCTTGTCGGCCACCATGTGATCGAGATGCTCCAGCGGCCTGAAGTCATCTCGAACGTCCAGTTCGTTGCGGAGTTTTTCGCGCAGTCGATGGCCGAGATGATGGCTCGCCATTCAGACATCTTTGTTGGTGTGCGTCAGCGCGGCGTGGTGCTGGGTCTCGAGTTTGACCATCCTGAAGGCGCCGTCGCCATTTCAAGGGCGCTCTATGAGAACGGTGTCTGGGCGATTTTCTCCTCCCTCGACAAACGGGTGCTGCAGTTCAAGCCGGGTGTCGTTCTGGATGTGGATCTTTGTCAGGAAATCATGGACCGGTTTGATGCAGCCATGCCTCGTGCGCGGCAGCTCCTGGCCAAAACGGGGCGCGCGGCATGACGAAACATCAGGGTTTGGATGCACCGCGCCTGGCGGTTCCGGACAGGGCTTTGTCCTCTGCCCGGATGAAGGTGGTCCGTGCGGCCTGGGCGGCAAAGTATTACCGTGAGTTCGACCGCCAAAGCGTCATGAAGATCGCCGAAGCCGTCGCCCGTGCAGGTCACGAGAAGGCAGGCTTTTATGCCGATTGGGCGGTGCGTGAAACCGGCTTTGGCGTCACGGAACACAAGACGCTGAAGAACCAGCTCTGCACGCACACGCTTCTCGATCACTACCGAAATCTTGATCTGGTTTCACCGCGTGTGGACGAGCAGGCAGGCATTGTTGAAATTCCGCGGCCCGCCGGTGTGGTTCTGGCGCTTGCGCCAGCCACCAATCCGGTGTCGACGGTCTATTACAAGGCCATGCTGGCTATTCTCAGCCGCAATGCCATCGTTCTCAGCCCGCATCCCGTTGCCAAAGAATGCTCTGCGGATGCTGCGCGTCATCTCGCCGCCGCCGCCGAATCAGCCGGAGCGCCGTCCGGGCTGATCCAGTGTGTCGAGGAGCCGTCAGTGCCGTTGGTTCAGGACATCATGGCCTCGGACAAGATCAACGTCATCATGGCGACTGGCGGTACGGCGATGGTGCGTGCGGCCTATTCATCAGGTAATCCGGCCATGGGTGTCGGTCCGGGCAATGCCGTTGCTTATGTCGACCCGACAGCCAATATGGTTGCAGCGGCAAAGGCCCTGGTGGACAGCAAGAGTTTCGACAATTCCGTCCTGTGCACCAATGAAAGCGTCGCGGTGACGCTCGAAGGGTCGCGTGGAAATCTGGAACGCAGCCTTCGCATGGCGGGAGGCCATGTGTGCAATGAAGCCGATACGGCAAAGCTGCGCGAATACCTATTCAAGGGCGGCGCGTTCAATCTGGAAGCGCTCGGCAAGAGCGCGCAGTGGATAGCAGACCGTGCGGGCTTGCGTGTCAGTCCGGAAGCCAGAATTCTGGTGCCGGTGGTGGAAACTCCGGGTCAGGACGATGTCCTGTTCCGCGAAAAACTCTGTCCGGTTCTGACGTTAACTGCGGCGGTCGATTTCCAGCAGGCGGCAACATTCGCGGCGCAGGTCGTCGGACGCGGGGCAGGGCATTCGGCGGCGTTCCATGGCGACGATGGAACCCGGTTGGCGCAATTCTCCGCAGCGGTTCCGGCCTACCGGATCGTTGTCAACGCGCCGTGCTCGCAGGGCGCTGCCGGTTTTGCCACAAATCTTCCGCCGTCCTTCATGATCGGTACCGGGTTCATGGGTCGTTCGTCGGTCGGCGAGAATGTCGGACCGCAGCATCTGGTCCATTGGTCCAGGGTCGCCTGGGACAAGTCAGCGGCGTCAGGTTTGTCTTCATTCGATTTTAGCGTTTTCCGGAACAAGGCACCTGCGGCCGCCGGAGCAGCGGTACCAGTCACCGCGAACTATGCTGCACCTGCCGCTGAAACCAGCGAACGCGATCTCATTCGGAAACTGATCCTTGAAGAACTCAGAAGCATGAACGGAGGCGTGAAATGACCGAATTGCGCGCCTCGATCTTCCTTGATCAACTGCAACCGCAGACGCTTGCCTATATCTCCACCTGGATGCGCGGTTCCTTGCCGCGTGCCCGGATGGCTGCGCAAATCGTGGAGATTGCGCCCGGCCTTGATGTGGAAGCGTTGACCGATGTTGTTCTGAAAAGCGCGGATGTTGGTGCCGGGCTGCTGGTGGTTGAACGCCAGTTCGGAACGCTTGAATTCCACTCGCGATCGACCGCAGAAGTTCACGCGGCGACCGATGCTCTTTTGGCCGCGCTCGACAAGACGACCGCCGACATCGCACAGCCGAAGATCCTGGCATCCAAGCTGGTCACCCGCGTGGATGATCAGCATGCCTTCCTGATGAACCGCAACAAGCTGGGGTCCATGGTACTGGGTGGTGACAGTGTCTACCTGCTGGAATGCCAGTCGGCGGCCTACGCGATCCTTGCCTGCAATGAGGCGGAAAAGGAAGCCGATATCAAACTGATCGACATGCGCATGATCGGTGCGAACGGACGGCTTTACCTCGCAGGAACCGAAGCCGACGTCCGCAATGCCCGTGCCGCAGCCGAGGCGGCCCTCCGTCAGGCGGGAGCCGACTGATGGAGGCGCTCCGCGACGAGATACGGGCGATTTTGGCAGAAGAAATTGCGGCGTTCCGTTCTGAAATGGGTGCGTTGACCCCGCCAACGGTGGAGACGGTTCCGGTTGCCAGCAGCAGCGAACTGACGCGGTTTGCGCGCGACCTGTTGCTTCGGGCTTCGCAGGATCCGGGTTTTGCGCAGAAGGTGCAAAGCGGAGCGCACAGCTTTGCACCTGCTGGCGGCGGCTATGCGCCTGTACCCGTTTCTTCGATCGTGACGGGGCCTTCGAATGCGCCGGCGCGCAAGCCCGAAGCGGTTGTATTGAACAAGAAACTGATCACCGAAACCGATCTTGGCGAACTTGGGCCAGGCCAAAAGAGCATCCGGGTTTCGAAAAACTGTGTGGTGACACCGTTGGCCCGCGATGAGGCCCGGCGGCTCGGCATCCGGATCGAAAGGGAAGCGACATGATACGCGGGCGTGTGACCGGCAAGCTTTGGTCCTCGCGCAGGATCGACACCCTGCCCCAGGGCGCTTTGCTGGAAATTGAGGCGGATAACGGCTCCACGGTCATTGCCTATGACCCCTTGGGTTGTAGCCCGGGAGAAGCGGTTCTGGTGACCCAGGGATCGGTTGCCGCAGCCTACTTCGAAGGAAAAAACGCGTCCGTTGACGCGCTGATCGTCGGCTCGATCGACGAAGTTTCAGAGACATAAAACCGAAGGGAAAGAAGATGTCCAATCCTGCTATCGGAATGATCGAAACCAAAGGGTATGTGCCTGCGCTCGCCGCAGCCGATGCCATGGTCAAGGCCGCCAATGTCGAGATCGTCGCCCGCAACGAAGTCGGCGGCGGACTGGTGTCCATCGTCGTCAAAGGCGATGTCGGCGCCGTCAAGGCAGCCTCCGAGGCCGGCGCGGTTGCAGCCGGTCAGGTCGGTGAAGTGACCGCCGTTCACGTTATCCCGCGGCCGCATCCGGATCTTGGCAAGCATTTCGACGCTGTCGCCTCGAAATAAGCTCGCGCAAAGGATCAAGGCATGACGGAGCTACGTGTTTATCTTCCCATTGAGGACTTGCAGCCGCAATTCGCAGCATATCTGTCTTCGCCAACACGGGCGCGTGGCTATCCGCCTTTTCGGGGCCAGCATTCGCTGATCATCGAGGTGGCACCGGCACTGTCAATCCACCGTATCACCGATCTGGCGCTGAAGGCAGCGCCGGACATGGAGCCCGGAATTCTGTTCACGGAACGGCAATTCGGTCTTCTTGAACTTCACGCCAGCGACATGGCTGAAGTAACTGCTGCCGGCAAAGCAATCCTGAAGGGCATTGGGGCGAAAGCGGAGGAGCAACTCGCGCCGAAGGTTCTCTATCACGACATCATCGAGAACCTGTCCGACCAGCACGCGATCATCCTGAACCGTTCCAGAGACGGTTCGATCCTCGTGCCGGGGGTTTCCTTGCTGATCTACGAAATGACACCGGCCTTGTTCGCCTGCGTGGCTGCCAACGAAGCGGAAAAAGCCGCACCGGAAGCCACGTTGAACGACGTCCAGATGATGGGTGCGACCGGACGCATTTTCATGTCGGGCCCGCAAACTGCGCTGGAAACTGCGCGCGAGCGGATCACCCAGGTTCTGACATCAATCAAGGGCCGGACGGCATGACCTGAACTTCCAAACCGCCGGATAAATAAATCAAACGCCGGCACCAACCGAGGGGAATGACAATGAAGCATCGTTTAAACAGACGCCAGTTTGTTGGCGGCGCGGCAGCTATGGCTGGCGTTGCTGCTGTCGGTTTGCCGCGCCCTGCGTTTGCCGGCCGCGACGACCAGCTGAACATCCTTTGCTGGGAAGGTTACAACTCCGATGCAGTGCTTGGTCCGTTCCGCGGCGCAAATTCGGGTGCCACAGTGCGAGCCGAAAGCGGCACGTCTGATCCCGACATGATCAACAAGCTGCGCGCAGGTGAGGTCAATGTCTGGGACCTCATCAACGTCAACCAGCCGTGGGCCCGCGACCAGCTTTATCCGGAAGGCCTGATCAAGCCGCTCGATAAAGACCGGTTCATGCCCTACTTCGACAAGATGCTGCCGGAATTTGCCGCGCCGTATCCGCTTGCCTTTGCCGACGACGGCAACCTGATTGGTATGCCGCAACGCTATGGCCCGTTCAGCTTCGTCGTCAATACCGACAAGATCAGCCGCGAAATGGCGGAAGATCAGGGCTGGAACCTGTTCCTCGACCCGGCCATGAAGGATCGCTACGGCGTTCTGACTTACGACAACTGGAACGTCATCCATATGTGCCTGACGGCGGGCCTCAACCCATTTGCTCCGGTTGAAGGTGCTGACATCGAGACCTTCCGCTCGACCGCAGAATCCATCTTCGGCGGCGCCCGTCTTCTGACCGACGATCTGGTTGCCATGAACCTAGCCCTGATCAATGGCGAAATCGATGCTTACTTCACCGGCGGTACCTATACTGCGTCCCCGGCCCGCTATGACGGTGCGACCAATGTCCGCGGTATCACGCCGAAGTCCGGCCCGGTCGATGGCAAGGGCGGTGTCGTGTGGATCGAGCTGACTTCTGCGGTCAATAACCCGGATCCGTCCAAGCTTGCAGAGGACTTCCTCGAATACGTTCAGACGCCTGAGGCCAGCAAGGCTGTGGCGTTCACGGAAGGCACCTACAACCCGGTCAGCCAGATGGGCGACCCGGCAGTCATGGCACTGTTCGATGAAGAAGAACTCGACGCGATCCAGATGGACAGCCTCGCCGATGAAATGTCGCGCTCGCTCGATTATCAGGTCGTGGCTTCCTATGACGCATTGATCGAAATCTACGCCCAGGCACGGCGCTCGTAATCGATCCCGTCTCCGGGGTGACCCGTTTCGCCCCGGAGACTGCTCATTCTTGGAACCTTATCGGCATGACGTCACAAACTATTCTCCGGCTGGAGAATGTTGTGAAGCGCTTTGGCGACTTCACGGCTCTTCGCGGAATCAATCTTGAAATAGAAGACGGCGAGTTCTTTACCATCGTCGGGCCATCCGGCAGCGGCAAGTCCACACTGATCCGCCTTCTGGTAGGAATGGACGAGTTGAGCGAAGGCGCAATCTGGTTGCGGGATGAACGCATCGACCAGAAGCCCGCCAACCAGCGTCCGACCTGTATGGTGTTTCAGTCGCTGGCGCTGTTTCCGCATATGAGTGTCGGGCAGAATATCGAGTTTCCGCTGAAGCTGCGCAACGTGCATCCGGACGAAAGACGCAAGCGCGCGCTTGAGTTGCTGGACCTTTTGCGTTTGCCGAAACAGTATTATTCCAAGCGGATTTCCCAGTGTTCGGGCGGCGAACGTCAACGCGTCGCCTTGGCAAGAGCGCTCGCCTTTGACCCGGAAATCCTGTTCTTTGACGAGCCATTGTCCGCGCTCGATTACAGATTGCGCAAGACGCTGGAAAAGGAACTGAAGGATCTTCATGCGAGTACGGGCAAGACCTTCGTTTACATTACCCATTCCTTGGAAGAAGCGATGGTGATGTCCGATCGGATCGCCATCATGAAGGATGGCCAGTTCGAGCAGATTGCCGATGCTGATGAGATCTACACGCGGCCAGTCAGCCGGTTCGTTGCGGAATTCATGGGCGAGGTGAACCTTTTCGATGTCACTGCCGGTGAAAACGGCAAACTGGAAAGCTCGCTCCTCACTATTCGCGATGATTTCTCCCAGGACCTGCTTCAGCCCGGCGAACACGGCATCGTCATGGTGCGGCCGGAATACATGCATTTCGGCGAGAACCTGGATCTCGGGTTTTCGCTGTCCGGCACCCTGCATGGTGAATATGCACTCGGTTCACGCATCCAGTATGAGATCGACACCGAGGATGTAGATCGTTTCACGGTCGAAAAACTCCGCGAAGACCGGATCAAGGCGGCCGAGGGTGACAAGGTCACGCTGAACTTTGACGCGGCGCATATTCACTTGATGCGGGGGCGCTGATGGAACGGCTCGACCAAAAGCTCGGCACGGCCTCCTCCCTTCCGCTGCTCGCAGTGCTGGCGGTCAGTTTTCTGGCTCCGATGGTCGTCGTGGCGATTTTCTCGATGATGCCTCAGCGGGTTTTTGAATTGTCGCATATGCCGGATTTCTCCGCTTACTCGGTGTTCTTTGAACAGGGCTACTACCGATCACTGATGTGGGCGATTTTCATGGCGTCCGCCTCAACCGTGATCCTGTTCCTGATTTGCTGGCCGCTGGCCTATGGTATGGCAAAGGTGTTCAAGGGGTTCACCCTGTTCCTGACCATTGCAGTGGTCATGAGCCTGTTCGTTTCCGAGAACATTCGTCTTTTTGGCTGGGTGCTCACCCTAATGAAGGGCGGTTTGATCGAAGGTCATTTACGAGCTTGGACAGGTATCGGCTTCAACAGCCCGCTCTACACCGTCAGCGCCTCCATCTTCGGGTTGGTCTATGTCTATCTGCCGTTCATGTTGTTCCCGCTGGCGCAAGGCATATCCATGGTGCCGGACGATGCGAGGCAGGCGGCAGTGGATCTGGGAGCGTCCCGCTGGCAGGTCTTAACGCAGATTGAATTGCCGCTCGCCGCACCGGGCATCATGGTCGGTTCACTACTGAGTTTCGTGCTCGCCGCCGGGGCGATGGCGGAATCCAAAATTCTCGGCGGCCAGGCCGTTATCGTGATCGCGGACGACATCGAAACCGCTTTCACCTTCGGTCAGAACTGGCCGCTTGGTGCAGCGCTGTCAATGGTGATGATTGCGCTGATTGGTACGCTCGCGCTGTACGCGGTCAGCCGGATTGATCTTGACGCCATCATGGGGAGGAAACGCTGATGCCCACCAGCCGTTCCACCCGGATAGCCCTGATCGTCTACGGCCTGTTGATCGTCGGTTTCCTCTATTTGCCGCTGATATCCGTCGGCTTCGCGTCCTTGTCGCGTGCCCGGTATCTGACCTTCCCGATCCGGAAGTATTCTTCCAAATGGTATGGTGAGGCGCTGAACAGCGATACGGTGCGGGATCTCCTCTGGACATCCCTGTCTGTCGCTGCGTTGGTTACCATCATATCCGTCGTTGTGGCTTTCTTCGGCGCTCTTGCTTTCGCCCGCTACCAGTGGCGCTATCGCACGACCTTCCAGAAGCTGATCCTTCTTCCGGTGTTCTTTCCGCAGACGGTGCTCGGCCTTGCACTGCTGATGTGGTTTAACGCGCTCGGCATAATCCCGAGCTGGAAGACGGCGATCGTCGCCCATCTGGTCTGGATCGCACCGATTGCGACCCTGATTGTCGCTATCCGCGCCTACAGTTTCGATCCCGCCCTGGAAGAAGCGGCAAGGGATCTGGGTGCCGGGACCTACAAGGTCATGCGCGAGATCACGGTTCCTCTTCTAGCTCCTGGGCTGGTCTCGGCCGGGCTGTTCGCGTTTCTGCTGAGCTGGGGCAATTTTCCGCTGTCGCTGTTTACCACCGGCGCGGATTCGACCCTGCCTGAGTGGCTTTATGCCCGCATGGTGTCCGGGTATTCGCCGTTGGTTCCGACTTTGGGTGTCATGTCGGTCGTCGGCTCTTTCTTATTGATCATTTTGGCATTTGCGATCTGGCGGGTGCTGCGGATGTGGCACCCGGCGGATGGGTCCGAGGCATAAACAAAGCGAGGGGTACGAAAATGCTTACAAGTCTGAACGGAAAAAGCGTCATCGTCACCGGCGGTTCGAAAGGGATCGGCAAGGGCATCGCAGCCGTCTTTGCCCGCACGGGCGCGAAAGTCACCATTGCTGCCCGCAATGAAGACGACCTCAAAACGGCAGCTGCCGATATCGAAGGCAATGTGCGAACTGAAGTCTGCGACGTTGCGGACTGGGATTCGGTAAAAGCAATGGTCGATAGCGTGGCAACAGCCCAGGGCGGTCTCGATGTTTTGTGCGCCAATGCCGGTGCGTTTCCGCAGACCAAGATTGTCGATATGGACCCGTCCGAGTGGGACGGCGTCTTGGCGACAAACCTCCGTTCATCCTTCTTGTGCGTCAAAGCGGCCATTCCGCATTTCGAGAAAGCCGGCAAGGGCCGGGTGGTGCTGACATCCTCAATCACCGGACCGGTGACCGGCTTTCCGGGGTGGTCGCACTACGGGGCATCGAAGGCCGGGCAGCTGGGCTTTCTGAAAACGGCTTCCATGGAGCTTGCGCGCTACAACACCACGATCAACGCGGTGATGCCGGGCAACATCTTTACCGAAGGCCTTCAGGACTTGGGGCAGGAATACCTCGACACGATGGCGGCCTCCATTCCGTTAAAACGGCTTGGTGTCGTTGAAGATATCGGCAACGCGGCGCTGTTTTTCGCGTCTGAAGAAGCCGCCTACATCACGGGCCAGCAGATTGTCGTCGATGGCGGTCAGATCGTGCCGGAATCCCTTGAAGCCATCGCGGAGATTTGAGGGACACAATGGCAGGAACGGATATGCCGCTCGAGCAGCTGCTCGGGTATCTTGAGAAGCTGGCAAATCAATCCCTTGGCCTATGGGACCTTCCCGAAGGCGCATCGGCACGCTTGATCAATGTTTCGGAAAACGCAACCTATGTCGTCGAGGCGGCGGAGGGGTTCAAGGCGGTACTGCGGATTCACCGGGAGAACTATCACACCAAGAGGGCGATCGAGTGCGAACTTGCCTGGCTAAAGGCGCTGGATGCCGACGGCGTCGTGATTACTCCGGGGTACTATCTCGGCAAGAACGGCGAAGCGATCCAGGAAGCCCGGATCGAGGGTCTTGAGAGCCCGCGTTACATGGTGCTGTTTCACTTCGTAGAAGGTATTCAGCCCGAAGAAAACGGTGATCTTACCAGACCATTTGAGGAACTTGGAGCCATCGCTGCGCGCATGCACGACCATATAGGCACTTGGCAGAAACCGGAAGGCTTCGAACGGCTCATCTGGGACGACGAAGCTGTGTTCGGTGCCGGGGCCAATTGGGGTGATTGGCGCGAAGCACCAAATGTCAATGGCGACATTCGGCCCGTGCTGGAAAGGCTGGAAGAGGTCGTGCGCACGCGGCTTTTGGCTTATGGCAAGGACAGCGGACGGTTCGGCCTGATCCATGCGGATATGCGGCTTGCCAATCTCCTCATCGATGACAACGGCACGCGGCTGATCGATTTCGACGATTGCGGGCTCGGCTGGCTGATGTACGATTTCGCTGCTGCGATAAGTTTCTTTGAGACGGATCCGCAAGTTCCGGCCCTCAAGGAGGCTTGGGTGCGCGGTTACAGATCTGTGCGTGAATTGCCGGACGCGGATGAGGCGGAAATCGATACGTTCATCATGTTGCGCCGAATGGCGCTGCTGGCGTGGATCGGCAGCCACATCGAAGCACCGGAGCCGCAGGAAATGGCACCGCATTTCGCCGCCGGGACGGCTGATCTTGCGAGGGCCTATTTGGAGAAAATGGGAGCGGCTGGATGAGCGAATGGAAAACCGCGTTTCGCAGTTTCTACTATGAAAACGCAGAGGAACCTGACGACATCGTTTTAGAACCCACCCGCACAGCCTTGCTCGTGATCGACATCCAGAACACCTATCTGGAAATGCCGGACGACAAGGCGGAAGCTGATCGTTGGGTGCCGTTTTTTGAGCGTATGAACCTTACCGTTATTCCCAATACGGCAGATTTGATCGCTTGGGCACGCGAGAAAGGTGTTGAAGTGATCTTCGCCCGGATTGCCTGCCTGACCGAAGACGGGCGGGACCGCTCCCTCAGCCAGAAGAAACCGGGCTTCAATTACCTGCTTCTGCCGAAGGACCGGCAAGACAGTCAAGTTGTCCCGGAGCTTGAACCGCGTGGCGACGAGATCACCGTCCTCAAAACGACCGACAGCGCGCTTACCGGAACAAATTTGCGTTTGATCCTCCACAACATGGGCATTTCGGATGTCGTCGTTGCGGGCATCTTCACCGACCAGTGTGTGAGCTCCACTGTCCGCTCGCTTGCGGATGAAAGCTTCAACGTTGTCGTGGTTGAGGACTGCTGCGCGGCCGCTACTGAAGAGCTTCACCGCCACGAGCTAACGATCATTAACATGATCTACTGTCATGTCATGTCGAAGGCGGAGGTCAAGGACTGCCTGACTGGCGGTTGAAACCAGGCTGCCGGATACTGCTTTCAGCAAGTGACAAGGGAGCGCAAGCGGGTATGATCGGTTGGGTTATCGGGCAGTGATGCCCGCTCAAGTATCGGCTGCCGACCTGCAACCTCCTGGAAGTGAATGCCTGACATGCCGGACCTCGTTGATTTGCGTGCGCAAGCCCGGAACGCTTTCTTGGCAGGTGTTGCGGCTGCAGATCCGTTTTCAGCCGTTGAAACGGCATTGCGCCAAAGGCCGGTTTCGCCGGATTTTGGCGGGAAGCTGTTCGTGATTTCTGTTGGCAAGGCCGCTGTTCGGATGGCCGACGCAGCGAAGGCTTCCTTTCCCGCCACACTCGACCCGGACATCCTGATCGTAACAAATTCGGAAAATGCTGTGGAGGTGCCCGGCACCGAAACAATTGCCGCTGGCCATCCGGTTCCAGACAGCAATTCTTTGAAAGCCGGGAACGCGGTTTGGGACCTGTTGAGGCAAGCCGGTCAGGGCGACCTGGTTCTGGCGCTGGTAAGTGGCGGCGCGTCGGCTTTGGTGGTTCGACCGGTTGATGGCGTCGGCTTGGAGGACAAGATTGCAGTCAATGAATTACTGCTCAGGTCCGGTCTCGACATCTATGCGATGAACCTGGTTCGCCAGTCCCTGTCGACCCTCAAGGGAGGCGGTATGCGGCGGTGGGCGGCACCAGCGGAAATGCGGTCTTTCATCATTTCGGATGTTCTTGGGGATGACCTCAGGGTGATTGCCAGCGGCCCAACGGTTGGCCCGGTTGGGTCAGTCTTCGCCGCCGCCGCCCTCCTCAAGCGCGAGGGACTGTTCCAACAGCTTCCAACATCCGTTCAAATCGCCCTGCAACGGAAAGAAGAAAGCCCGTTAGTTGCAGATCCCGATGCGGTTTTAGTTGGCAGCAACCGCCAATCCCTTGAAACGATGGCGGAACATGCCGGGGCGAGGATCTCGGCCGGTGATCTTGCTGGTGATGTCCAGGCCGCCGCGGAACGCGTTGTAAGAGAAGCGATGGAATTGCCGCCCGGAAACGCCCTGGCGTTCGGCGGCGAAACCACTGTTCGAGTGACGGGAAACGGCAAAGGTGGCCGGAATCAGGAGCTTGCCTTACGTGTGGCCCTGGAGGCAGATAGGCAAGGCCTTGCCGGACCGTGGTGTTTCCTGAGCGGCGGAACAGATGGCCGCGACGGCCCGACCGATGCGGCGGGCGGCATTGTCGATGCAACCAGTCTGGACCGCCTCAAGGCTGCAGGCATTGATCTTGCCGATACGCTGTCAAGAAACGACAGCTATCCGGCACTTCGGTCGAGCGGCGATCTTCTGGACATCGGGGCGACCGGAACAAATGTGGCCGACTTGCAGATTTTCATTCGAGGCGGCACCTGAGCAGGTCGCGTCCCTCTTGACGGGCTTGATAATATTGCAGAGCCTAGGTGATGTCAGATGACCGTCCCTGCACGGCCCTCGACAGATCAAGATTTCCAAGGGAACCGATATGCATATTCTCGTTCTTCAGCACAAACGCATCGAGCATCCGGGCATTTTCAGAACCTTCCTGAAGGATGATGGCCATACCTATGATGCGATCGAACTGGACGAGGGAGAGGCTCTTCCGGAGCTCGACGGATATGATGCGCTCTGGGTAATGGGCGGGCCCATGGACGTGTGGCAGGAAGAGCAGCATCCGTGGCTGGTCACCGAAAAAGCCTTCATCCGCGAAGCGGTGGCGACGCGCGGGCTGCCGTATCTCGGGCTCTGCCTCGGACACCAGCTTCTGGCTGAAGCGCTGGGCGGCGAGGTTGGTGTCTCAAGGATCCCGGAAATCGGCGTGATGGACGTTCAACTCACCGAAGCCGGTGCAACCGGTGTGCTGTTCGACGGGTTTCCGGAGGTCTTTCCCTGCCTTCAATGGCACTCGGCCGAGGTCACGCGGATGCCGTCCGGGGCGCAATGCCTGGCGACTTCACCGGCTTGCGCAGTTCAGGCTATGCGGTGGGAGACACGGGCTTTGTCCGCGCAGTTTCATATCGAGGTTGAGGGCGAGACCGTACGGAATTGGGCCGAGATCCCGGAATATGCACAAGCCCTCGTTGGCGCGATGGGCAAAGGCGCGGTCGACCGTTTCGAAGCGGATGTCTCAGCCAGGTTAAAGACCTTCGAGCAGTTGGCCGAGCGCTTTTACATCAACTGGCTGCAAACCACGGCGCACACTTAGAGTATCCATTTTGATCAAGCCATTATTTTCGTCCATATCCGGTCCGGACTTGCCCTGAGGAAGTGATGGGTTTCTGTTTAGAATAACTGACAGGAGACCTTTCATTGAAACAGCGCGTGTTTACAAACGAGTTCAAACGCGATGCGGTTCGGATTGTTGAAACGAGCGGCCGGAGCATTCTGGTAGTTGCAGGTGAACTGGGGATAGGCAAGTCAACGCCCTATGCAGAGTTCGGCATTCCGGACCTCTGGGGGATCGATGCCACCGCCATGACCACCCGCATTCACCGCGAGCCCGCAGAGGACGGCTACCGCTCCGTGGAGGATGTACCGGCGGACACCGTGCTGGCCCCGCTGATGGTTCCGGGTGTCGAGATCCGGACTTCGGATGCCGGGTAGGTTTGCCAACTATGCGTCTTGCGACACGATATGACGTGTCCCGGCGTGTCAAAGGCCTTTTCTCTATGCTATCGGAGGCGGACTTTTCATTTCCGTAGGAATGTCCCATGTCCGCAATCGAGACCCGCGCGCTGATAAGCGCCTATTTCGCCGCATTCAATTCCGGCGACGCGGCCGGGATGGAGGCGCTGGTCGCCGATGATCTTGCCCATGATGTCAATCAGGGCGGCACGCGCCACGGCAAGGCGGCGTTTGTCGCCTTCAACGCCCATATGACCCGCTGCTACAAAGAAGAGCTGTCGGATATCTGCCTGTTCGTTTCCGAAGACGGATCGCGCGCTGCGGCGGAGTTCGTTGTCTCCGGCACGTATATAAAGTCCGATGAGGGCCTGCCCGAAGCCTCTGGTCAGACCTATCGCCTCCCGGCGGGCAGCTTCATGGACATCCGGGACGGCAAGATCGCCCGCATCACCACTTACTACAATCTCACCGGCTGGATTGCCCAGGTGAGCGGCAAGGCGTGAGTTCGGGGCGTTTGCCCAAATCGTCGCACCCGCAAGCGTTTTGGAGTGGGTCTGAAACGGGAGACGTCGTTTAACGTATTGATATTGTTGACGTATGGTGGCGATGATAGGTCCTGATTGAATTCGGAACGCTTTGGGCGCAGCTTGATCATTGTCAAAAGGGGCGGTGGCCGCCGCGTGTAGCGTTTGCCGCACGATGACCCAGATTTCTTCTCTTCCCAACACCCCCGGGCGGCCGGGCCTTCCGGTCCGTTCCGGGTTTCCGTTGCCCCTTTTCCTTCTGCAGCCGCTGCTGGCGCGGATCGTCAAGAAGATCGCCGCGGATGAACCCTCGGTGTTCAACCGACTCGGCCCGCACAAGCATGCCTGTTTCGTGATCGATCCGGCCAACATGCCGTTTGTGCTGGAGTTGAAGCCGGATCCGGACAACCTCTCGTTCCGGGCGCTGCCGCGGCAGGAGGCCAGCAGCTTTGATGCCCGCATTTCCGGAAAGTTCTTCGATCTGCTGCAACTGATCGACTGCGATCAGGACGGCGATGCGATGTTCTTCTCGCGCGGGCTGGATATTGCCGGAGATACCGAGGCCGTAGTCAGCCTGCGTAATGCGCTTGATGACGTCGACGGTTCGCTGGCCGCCAAGGTTGCAGGCATGTTCGGTCCGGCCGGACGCATGGCGCTTGCCGGTTTGCGGCGTGCGGCCGGTTACAACCCTTCCACGGATGCGTGACGCGATGATCAGACCCGAGCTTGTTTGCCCCGCCGGGACCCCGGCCGCCCTCAGAACCGCGGTCGATGCCGGTGCGGATGCCATCTATTGCGGCTTTCAGAATGCCACCAATGCGCGGAACTTTCCTGGCCTGAACTTCACAATCGAAGAGATGGAACAATCGGTGCCTTACGCCCATGAACGCGGCTCCAAGGTTCTGCTCGCCATCAACACGTTCCCGCCCGCAGGCAAATTCGATCTGTGGACCGAGGCGATCGATCAGGGCGCGCGCATCGGGGTCGATGCCTTTATCGTCGCAGATATCGGCGTGGCCGCCTATGCGGCGGAAAAGTACCCGGAAAAGCGGCTGCACCTGTCGGTTCAGGCGGCAGCTTCCAGTCCGGAAGCGATCCAGTATTATTGCCGCGAGTTCGGGGTGAAGCGGGTGGTGCTGCCGCGCATTCTGACAGTGCCGGAAATCAAGGCACTTGCGGACGAAATTCCGTGCGAGATCGAGACGTTCATCTTCGGCAATCATGGGCTGATGGTGGAAGGGCGCTGCAGTCTGACCAACTATGTCACCGGTCTTTCGACCAACATGGATGGTGTCTGCTCGCCGGCCGCCCAGGTAAAATATGAGCGCGACGAGGAGGGCAATCTCTCCAGCCGTCTCGGTGATTTCACCATCGATTGCTTCTCATGCAATGACAAGGCCGGCTATCCGACCATCTGCAAGGGCCGTTATCTGGCCGATCACCGCGACGGCGGCTACTACGCCTTCGAGGAACCGATCAGCCTCAACCTGGCCCAGCTCCTGCCGGACATGATCGGCGCCGGCATTCATGCCTTCAAGATCGAAGGGCGGCAGCGCTCCCGGGCCTACGTGAAATCCGTGGTCAGTGCCTTCCGCAAGGCGGTCGATTCTGTCATGGCGGGCGGTGAGCCGAACATTGCCGATCTGGTCGCCCTGACTGAGGGCCAGAAGCAGACCGAAGGCGCATTCAAAACCAAGAAGTGGCGGTAATCCATGTCCGGAACGCTTACACTCGGCCCGATTCTTTTTCATTGGACCGCGGAACAGAAGCTCGATTTCTACGCCCGGATCGCCGATGAAGCGCCGGTCGATACTGTCTATCTGGGTGAAGTCATCTGCTCCAAGCGGTCGCCGTTCTTCGAACAGCATTATGACGATGTCGCGCAGCGGCTGGCGCGCGGCGGCAAGAACGTCGTGTTCTCATCGCTCAGCGAGGTGGTGCTGAAGCGCGAACGCAAGGCGATCCAGGAATTCTGCGACCTCGACAGCCACGAAATTGAAATCAATAACACATCGGCACTGCTCGGCATCAATGGCCGTCGGCATCGTATCGGCCCGATGATGAACGTCTATAACGAAGCCACAATGGCGTATCTGGCCAAGGGCGGCGCGACCCATTTCAGCCTGCCGGTCGAAGTGCCGCGCGCGTCTGCCGGGGTTCTGGCGTCTCATGCCGCCAGCCTTGGCGCCGGAGTGGAAATACAGGTCTACGGCCGCGCCTCGCTGGCGGTCTCGGCGCGCTGCTACCATGCACGGGCGCATGGCCGGACCAAGGACAATTGCCAGTTCGTGTGCGAGGACGATCCGGACGGCATGCCGCTGAAAACGCTGGATGGCAAACCGTTTCTCGCCGTCAACGGCATACAGACACTCTCACAAACATATCTGAACTACCTGACTGACCTGCTTGATCTGCAGGCCTCGGGGATCACGCATTACCGCCTGTCACCGCACACCCATGACATGGTTGCAGTCGCCGAAATCTTCCGGCAGGTGCTTGACGGCAAATCGGATCCGGATGAAGCGGACGGGCGGCTGTCAGCAGCAACCGGCGCCGTGCCCTTCTCGAACGGCTTCTGGCATGGCAAGGCCGGGCATTCGTATCAGCGTGCTTAGCGCATCGACCGAAACACCTTCTAAAAAGAAAGAGGAGCCTGAGATTTCCGATGGCCGCAGATGACTGCCGCCAAGGGACAAGATCGCAAGGGGCACTACCTCTTACGGCTGATCACACGAACTGGAAATCGCCGCTGTCGAGCAGTGCGTGATCGAAGTTGTTCAGCGTTATGGTGTTGGTCCCGAACTGCACCAGGGCATCCAGCCCGCTGTCGAGAATGGTCAGCGCCGCGAAATTCGCTGCCAGGGTGCTGGCAATGGCGATTGTATCGAGGCCGTCCTCGAAGTCGGTGATGGTGTCTGCATCGCCGGCATCGGCGAAGTGGAATGTGTCGGAGCCCGCACCGCCGATAAGGGTGTCATTGCCGGCGCGGCCATCGAGTTGGTCATTGCCGCCCCGGCCGTTGAGTTTGTTGTTGCCGGCATCGCCCGTCAATGTATCGCCGAAGCTTGAGCCGGCGACCGTTTCGATCCCCAATAGGACATCGCCCTGGGCGTGCCCGCCGGATTCGGCCAATCCGTCCGACAGATCGACGACAACCGCAGCATTTGAGGTCCAATAGGCCACCCAGTCACGTCCTGCGCCGCCGTTCAGCGTGTCGGCGCCCGAACCACCAATGAGGCCGTCATTTCCGCTGCCGCCGTTGAGCGTGTCGTTGCCGGCACCTCCATAGATTGTGTCTTTGCCGTCATGCCCCCAAATACGATCGTTTCCACCCTTCCCATCGATGAAATCGTCCAGATCAGATCCGTAATTGTCATGTCCGTCATCTGTATCGACCAACCGCAGACCCTTAGTGAGGTCCCATTTTGTTCCATCCTTGAACTGAATCGTTTCGATCTGACGAATTAGGTCCGCTCCGGAAAACGATGAAGCAAGCGTCTCTATCCGAATGTAAGTGTTGCTTCCATTGCCGTCCGGAAGGGCGATGGCCGCGTACAGATTGCTGACCCACATTCGGATGTCATCCGGGTTCCAGTCCGAAAGAACGATGGTGTCATTTCCCCAGACGCTGGCGACACAGTTTTCGACAATCCCCCGATTCGAACCGAAGACAGTGTATGGAGATGTCAGACCGTCGCCGCGATAATAGACAAACGTATCGTCACCGTAGTATCCGTGGAGTTCATCATCGCCGACGCCGCCTTCCAGTATGTCATTTCCGTGGCCACCCAAAAGAAAATCATTGCCACGCCCACCTATTAGGTGGTTGCTGAGGTTGTTGCCGGAAATCCTGTCGTTGCCGTCGCCGGTGACTGCATTTTCGATTGTGGAGCCGGACATGGCAACGTTCACGCCGTCGATGATCGAAGTCTGACCGCCCGTTAGACGGATCGTGGTGTCGGAGCTCAGGGCAGATGTGTTGACCGTGTCCGTGCCGCCGTCAGTATCCGACAAGGTGGTGGCATGCCCGGCAGTGCCTGCAAATGTGGAAAACTCATCGGTGAAGACGTATCGGTCATTGGCCGTTGCACTGGTAACGTAAGTGATCAGATTGATATCTGAAACGGTCGTGGCGTCTAGGTTGGTGTCGTCGACAAGATGCACTTGCCAGGTTCCGTTGCTGAGTTCGCCGCGAAACTCCTGGCTTTCGAACGTCCAGCGCCCACTGAAATCGTTACCTTGAGCCGCTTGGCCTTCAATGACATCTCCCAGCAGTTCCGACACTGTGCCATCGGGGGAGACCAGATAGACTTCGAAGTCCGAAATCCATGTTGTTGAGAAGGAGATTTCGAGCGCCACCCGCTCGATCAGGATCGATTCACTTTCAGTGATCGAGTAGATTTCGTATCCGGATGTGTTTGCCGTTACGCCGCCATTGACAATGCCATCGATCGTTTCGGACTGGTTCAGGCCATCCTCGAACGTGCTGACCTGGTTGGCACTTGTTTGAGCCGTTGCTCCGGTGAGCCATGTTTCGGCGAGCCTAACCGCAGCAGTGGCGTCAACCAGCCCGTAGCCGTAGCCGTTGGAAAAATGCAGGCCGCCACCATTCCAGTTCTGCGCACCGTTCCATTCCTAGGGTTCGCGTTCGATCCCGTCGGTGGTCGTGCCATCGATGACACTGCCGACATGGCGGGCCGAGTAGGCCGGGATATCCTGAACATCCCGCCAGCCCAGGTTTTCATTGGCATCGAGAATAAGTGAAACGACCCCGCCGACCATCGGCGCGGCTGCCGATGTTCCATTGAAACCGGAGGTGAAGTCGGTCGAGTTATAGCCAGCCGAGCCAGCGCGGTCCGTAGTTACGACCTGACCGGGCGTTCCGAAACCGGACACGAGGTTGGCTGCGCCATAGCTTGAGTAGCTGGACACCGTGCCATCCTGGTCCACGGCCGCGACTACCACCTGGCGGGTGTCGTTGGTCCACATATCCGCGTTGACATCGTAATTTTCAAAACGTGAGTTGCCGGCAGATTTGGTGGTAATCGTTCCAAGGCCGCCCCGGCCGGTGCTGGTTGCGTGGTCTATCGATGTTCGAACGGCAGCGACGAGGGATTGATCGAGGGCTCCTCCCAATGCCGTATCCGTCCAATTGGCCATCCCCTGGCTGATATTGATGACATCGGCACCGTTATTGGCCGCGTCGCGAATGGAATCGCGGATATTGCCAAGCCAGCGGTCGGAGATGAACTCGTACACCCGATGGCCGACGACGGTCGCATCGAACGCCACACCAACGACCCCCGTCCCATTGTCGTCCGCGCCGATCAGCCCCATCACGGCGGTGCCATGGGAGTCTGAGCTTGTCCCGAAGGGGTCCCCGTCAGTGTCGCGGTAATCATAGTCCCGCGTCGTGTCGTAGTTCGGCGACAAGTCCGAATGGGTGTAGTCGAAACCATCGACGATGACGAAAACATCAATTCCGTTACCGGTGTAACCCAGGTTCCATGCACCGGAGACATTCAGATCGAACAGACCGGCTGTCGTCTGGATGAGGTGCCATTGATTGCCAAGCAGGGTATCTGTCGGAATGCTCATCAGTTGCTCACTTTTGACCGGCAGCCGGGAATGGATGCTGTTGAGTTACGGCGATTCGACTTACTTAATGGTTTCAAGCTGCTCCACGGATAGGACGGGGCCCCGGCAGGTGGCCGGATAGACCCATCGCCCGGTGACCGATACCCTGTCGCCGATCTGAATATCGGGCGGCAGGTGGGCCACATTGTACGTTTCGTTGCTATCGGTGCGAATCTCGGGGCAATCAACCGCGTTCCCCATTGTCGTGCGAATGCCTGTAACGGTCAGTTCGTCCGCATTGGCTGCAACTTGAACAGTCTCGGTCTTTCGGGTCATGTTCATTTGTTCCGCTCCAGAGTTCAAAACACCGTTGCTGGCAGTTGCCTGAGTGGTCATTAAAATCGCGACAAATCCCCAGACAAACACAGTCGCAGGGAAGCCGGCAGTTGAAACGCATGGAGCCATACTGCCTCCAATCAATGTGGTTCCCGAAATGATCAAACCTCGGAGAACCCTTAAATCTTGTTCCTGCCCAAGCATTTCACCTCGATATTGACCGGTTAATCTCTGCTTGGTCGTTGCCCGAGCAATAGAAATCCGACCTTTTCGGTACTCCCATGAATTCAAGACGAAATTTTGGCCTGAATCCCCAGAACGTTAGAGAACGCAAACACAATCAGCCGTTCATATGCAATCGACTGTTTACAGCGCATGCGGCAGAAAGAACTACCTGTAACAATTGCTTAACCCTGTTCCATTTTCCTATCTCACAAATTGGCGCATGTCCGCAACCATTGAGAGTGAAAACTTCGATCGATGTGGCCGGAGAAATGGGCCCTTTGGTTAATACCCAGCAAGTCAGTCACAGATCCGCGCAAGTGTGCCGGATTTATCGGGGTTGACAGAAATTAAAATAACTATAAAACTAGTTATATGAATTTAAAAAGAAGCGCGATTGTGTTGGAAGAAGCGGCGCAAGGGTTTGCGGCGCTCGGGTCCGAAGCGCGCCTGCAGGTCGTTCTGACTCTGGTCAAGGCCGGGCAAATGGGGCTGAGCGTGGGTGATATTCAGGAACGTACAGGCATGGCCGCCTCGACCCTGGCCCATCATCTGCGATTTCTGGCTTCAGCCGGGCTGATCGTTCAGGAAAAGACCGGCCGGTCAGTGCTCAGCCGGGCTGCCTTCGCCCATCTGGAGGCGCTCGGCGGCTACCTTCTGGACGAATGCTGCGCCGAGGAAGGGCGCGAGAAAGGATGCGGTCGTGAGTGAGGCAGTGGAATCGGGCAGGTCTTTAGGGCCGGACATGTTGAAGTGGGTCGCAAAGCACCTGATGACGCCATGGACAATCGTGGTCGTCGTGCCATTGTTGGTTCTTCTTCTGGATCAGGGCCAGTTCTCCGGTGTGGTCGGCATAGCCGTTTCGGCATTTCTCGGCACTTTGCCCTACATTGCTGTGGCCGTTTTCCTGATTGCCTATCTGAAAGCATCCGGGGCTGAAGCCTATGTGGGCAAAGCGTTTGAGGGCCGCGAAACCCAGGCAATCTTTCTGGCGGCGCTCTTCGGTGGTCTGGCACCTTTTTGCTCTTGTGAAGTCATTCCGTTCATTGCCGGTCTTCTGGCGGTCGGTGCGCCGCTATCAGCGATCATGGCCTTCTGGTTGTCCTCGCCACTTATCGATCCGCCGACCCTTTTGATCACGGCCGGGGCGCTCGGTTGGCCGTTTGCCATCGGCAAGGCCGCATTTGCAGTGGCGCTGGGCCTGTTTGGCGGCTTTATTGTCAAAGTGCTGCTGGCTGGCGGCCTGTTCAAGGACCCGGTCAAGCAGATCACCAAGACCGGTTGCGGCTGCGGCCCGGATCCGTTCAAGGGCAAGCCGGTCTGGAAAATCTGGGGCGAGGACAGGCGGCGGACCACGTTTCGGTCCGAACTGGTTGCCAACAGTTTCTTTCTGGTGAAATGGCTCGCACTTGCCTATGTGCTCGAAGCCATTCTGATCACTTATGTCCCGGCTGACATGATCGCCGGTGCCGTCGGTGGCGACGGTGTCTTGCCGGTGATGATTGCCGCTGTTGTCGGTATGCCCGCCTATCTGAACGGATATGCCGCTCCGGCGTTGCTCGCCGGTCTGGTCGACCAGGGCATGAGCTCAGGTGCCGCGATGGCTTTCATGATGGCGGGCGCCGTGAGCAGTATTCCGGCGATGGCAGCCGTCTGGTCCCTCGTGAAAATGCAGGTCTTTGCGGCCTATGTCGCTCTCGGGCTGGCGGGTGCCATTCTTGCCGGTCTGATCTTCCAGACGATTGTGTAGGGACGTCACAATGCAAACGCGGGTTTCGGTCAAGGTCGATATATCGAGTGGCAATGGCCGGGTGCTGCTTGCACCCATCGGGATGCCGACACCGCATCAGGTGCCGGTTGGCTTCGCGGTAGACGGCGGCTCCTTCCGGCTGACGGGAGAAACAACTGCGGGCCAGATGGCCGCTGTCATCACGCCGCATGGCGGTGGTCCGGTGACGGTTACTTACGACTATGCCGAAGGCGGCCCAGGCTATCCCGACGGCCTGTTCAAGCCGCGCAGTTCCAGGTTCACACGGGCTGCCGACGGGTTGCTGCGCAATGCGCGCAGAATCGCGGACACGGCCGCAGATGGACATTCGGCAATCGAGGCGATTGCGCGAGACGTGGCGGAAAAGTTCGTCTACGGCCATCCGGATACTCGTTTCAATGATGGTCATGATGAGGTCCCGTATATCTCTTGCAACATTGCCGAAGGATCCTGCGTCGATATCAATACCTACCTGATCGCAACGCTTCGCGCGGCGGGGTTTGAGGCAGGCTATGTGACCGGCTACTTCTTTCCGCAAGAAAAGTTTGTGCCGGAAGAGCAGTCCGGCTGTTGCAACGACATGCATTGCTGGGTGGTTACGCGCCACGACGGCGTGGTTCTGGAATGGGATATCGCCCATCACCTTAAGCTTGGTACGCGCGCGATCTGCTGCGGCCTCAATCCGAAGCCGGGCGAGCGTGTTGCCGTCGCCCATTCCATGGGCCTCGATTTTCCGGAGCTCGGAATCCGCGAAACCAAACTTCTCGGCGAGCCGGCCTGGGTCAATGCGGACGGAACCCTGGCGGACAGTATGCCCGATATCCGACTGTTCAAGATAGTCGAAAACAAGATGGATGCGGCCTGACAGCGGCTGCATCGGTTACGGTGGCCAAGACTGGTAGGCGGATATTTGTTTACGCATCACCCGGGAAGGGGATGCAGCGCATTCCATGCAAAAAGCCGCAAAATCCATCCAACTTTGCGTCTTCACAGAACCGCAACTCGAAATTCCTGTCGAGTGTGATATAGTTATGCGCAACCAATAGTTTTTTCCGATTGTGGGACGGTTCCATGGAAGCGCTTTTGAACAACATTACCGCGATCCTTGGCTTCGGCTTCCTGGGCCTTTCCACCATCTTCGTGATTCTGGCCTATCTAAACGTCAAGGAAGTTCTTAAGCAGGACAATCCCAACCAAGGCAAAATCGCGTTGACGAAGGCCTTCATGAATACTGCGCTCGTGTTCATGATCGCTTCCGGACCGCTGCAATGGGCAACGGTTTTCATCGAATCCTGGTCCAAGGGTCAACAGGTGCAGATCCATCTGACGGTCGCCAACCGGAACTGGGAAGATGCCTTTGGCGAGATAACGCTGCTGGAAAAGGGAAACCACATTTCTCTGGTCAACAAGACGCACACGGGCACTTACAGCAATGACGACGAAATCTACATCAGTGCAGAGGATGTCATTGAAGTGATCCGGGAAATCCGCGCTCAGTTGACAGCGGCAACCTCGCTTCCGCCGCCGGCGGTTCGGGCGGAAGTTATTGGTCCAGCGACGGGATCCGAACCGCCGGGCCCGGCGCCAACATCCGTCCCTGTACCGGTTTCAGAGTCTTTGAACAGTGGTGGGGCACTGCCCGACAGCATCACGCTTCACGCGCTTGGCGGTGGATAGAGGTGAAACGAATGATGGGTCAACTTGGCAAGGCTGGTGCTGCATTCTTTCTTGCGGCAATCATCAGTTCCGCCGCACTCGCTGCAGACAAGTTCGGGCAGGATGTGCCGGCCGGCCTGGAACAATTGGTTGATCAGGCCCGCCAGCAACGGCTGCCCTATTCCAACGTCTACGATCCGAAAACCTCCGCAGCGACACTCGAGCGGGTGATTGCGCAGAAAGCCGACTATTACCGTGCCTTGTTCAATCTCGGCCTCGCCTACCATGAACTCAAGGAATACCAGAAGTCGGTCGAAACATTCGATGCCGCCTTGAGAATCCGCGAAGCGCAAAACATTGATGACGCAACCATTTTGAACACGGCAGGCTGGGTGGCGCTCAAGAACGGCGATTTTGGCCGGGCGGAAGCCCTTCTCAAGGAAGCGGAAACCGAAACCAAGGGAGATGGAACGTTTACCGAGCAGGCAGTGCTCAGCAATCTGGGCGAACTTTACTTCCTGACCCAGCGGCTCGATCTGTCGCGCACCTATTTCAATACTTACAAGGCGAACAATCCGACCAGGCAGAACCGGGAAGTCGACTATTACCTCAGCATTATCGAGCGCACCGAGCAGCTGAAATCGCAACCGGGCACCTTTCAGTTAAAAGGCTCCGGCAGCTGAAAGCACCGTCATACCGGGCGCTTCCTGCTGAATACCATCTTCTGCCCGGCTAGCTTCTCGCGCGGGCCGATCCACGCATAGGCGAGCAGCGCCGGCTCCAGTTTCGAGGTGGTGATGCGGTGGGTATGTTCCGGCGGATTGAAGATCATCGACCCGGGTGAATAGACACCTTGATGGTTCTCCGAAACCGCACCCGAGAGGCAGATGTAGCTTTCGGTAATGCCGGAATGGGCATGGGACGGGTAGACGCATCCTGGCGCAAACAACACCAGCCCAAGAATGACGTCGGTCGTCAGCACAGGCCCGTTCGGCCCGCAGATCTCTGCATAGGCGAACTTGCGCTCAAGACCTTTCGGGACTTTCTCGTAGCCGTATTGCCAGATAAGCGCGTCCTGAACGGATTCGATCGCCCGGATCATCGCTGAAGTCCGGTCGAGCCGGCCTTCGTCCAATGCGCGTTTCAGATGTGCGGTGACCGGCTTTTGCGCTGGAGCGTCCAGACAGATTTCCGTATCCGGCTTCATCACCCGGCTGATCGCCTCGCGCACTGTGCGCTGGTGGTTGCGGATCTTGTCGCTGCCGCCCGACGACAGGAAACGGTAGGCCTCATAATATTCGCGCAGCAGATACAGCCAGTCGGGTAGATCCGACAGGCGTTTATAGCCCGCATGGTGGGTGAGGGGCAGATCGGAACCGTCCAAGCAGGTCTCCTGGTGCAACGTGGAAACGAAGGCATCATGAGCCTTTCATGAAAGGCTCATGATGACCGAACGTTACCCGAAAACACCTGGGGTTCAAGCTCCGCAAATTGCGCAGCCAAGTGCCACAGCCTAGTCGTATTCCGGACCCCGGGCCCGGTATGGCGTGACTTCCTTCCAGGCTTTCATAAGTGTTTCCAGTTCGTCGTCCGCATGGGCTGGAAGGGTGATCTGCAACTTGATCAAAAGGTCCCCATGGCCGCCGTTTTTCGTCGGCAAGCCTTTGCCCTTCAGCCGCATGGTCTTGCCGGAAGATGAATTGGCCGGAATGGTCAGGTTGACGGCACCGGTCAGTGTCGGCGTGCGCACCTTAGCGCCGAGCACCGCCTCATAGAGTGTAAGCGGAAGGTCGAGAACCAAGTCGTTTCCGCTTACCTCGAACAGCTTGTGCGGTCGCAGACGGATTTCCACCATTGCATCTCCGGCTGCGCCGCCAGTTTGGCTTTGGTGGCCCTGACCCTTGAGGCGGATTTTTTCGCCCTCTACCGTCCCTGCGGGCAAGGTAACATTGACCGTTTTGCCGCTCGGTAGCGTGACTGGGGTCTTGCCGGCATTGACGAGATCTTCCAGCGAAACATGGGCCGTGAGGTCAGCGTTCCGTCCCTTGGTCCGGGGCGGCGTTTGGCCGTGGGAGCCAGCGCCTGCCCCGGTAAAGCCCGCTCCAGATCCGGCTCCGGGACCCGCTCCGGCGCCAGGGCGTGACCGTCCCTTGCCGAAACCGCCGAGAATATCGTTCAGGATATCGTCAAAACCACCGCCGGCACCGCCTGACGAGCGAAAGCCGCGCGTGTTGCCGGCGCCACCGAAGTCCTGAAAGTCGGAGAAACCTTCGAAGCCGTGCGTTTGGTATTTCTGTTTGCCGGACGCATCAATTTGTCCACGGTCGAACTGGGCGCGCTTGTCCTTGTCGCCGACGATCTCGTAGGCTTGGTTCACTTCGGCAAAGCGCTGCTGAGCCCCGGGGTTGTCGCGGTTCTGATCCGGATGATACTGCTTGGCCAGCTTCCGGAAAGCTTTCTTTATCTCGTCCTGGCTGGCGCTCTTTTGAACGCCGAGCACACTGTATGGATCTCGCATTCGTTTCACCAATTCGCTTCGATCTGCGGCGGACCTCTATTCGCGCCCGGAACCTGCCGTGTCTCAGGCTATGAAGATCCCGCACGGGGATGCCGACGGCCGCCTTATACCAACCGGCAGAAACAAAATCCTGTCAGGCAGGGCTTTATTTCTGCCAGTCGGCATGGCTCTCCTGATATATCGGAACTGATAGGAAAAAATTCCAGCCGTCAGGCCGCGCCGGAACGTTTTGTGCAGCTTTACTTGGTTTTCATCTGCAATCAAGCGTCGGCAACAAACAGCGACGTCACGGCAAAGCGGCCGGAAATGTCCCGGCACGCGGTTCCGGCGTAAAGTTTGATACCGGCGAAGGTGTTTGCGGTGGTGTTGAACGAAAGACAACCCGTGTCGGACAGGTTCACCGATTCCAGATCGGAGATCCTGCCGGAATTCCCGCTTTGACGGTTGACCCAGGGGAGACCGTCAGTCGGAAGCGGATGGAGTACACCATCATTTCCGGACAAGGTATCGATGCTTGCGGCGATCACCGCCCGGTCATAAAAATCAATATCGGCGTAAGCCACATCAGTGGCCGAGGGCACGGAGCCAGTCAGAACGGTTGGCGTGCGCACATCGTCGGTCCCGCGGGGCATCGAGACAGAGCTGCAAGCGGAAGCCGAGAGTGCCATCAGGACAATAAAGGCCGATCGCGCCTTTGTATTGACCTTGGCAGCAGTGTATGAACGCACTCTATACATTTGGGAGAACCCCCGATACGGGGCGGCGTTCTTCCGCCCCAAGCTGGCCGACAAGTCCTTCGACAGGAAAACAATGACCACCTCTGATCTTCCCTCCGAACCTTTAACAAATGGTGACTTCGTTCAAGCAGCGGAACCAATTGCCCTTTTCGGTGAATGGCTTGAGGATGCAACCCGTTCGGAGGCCAATGACCCGAATGCGTTTGCTTTGGCGAGTGTGGATGAAGACGGCCTTCCGAATGTCCGCATGCTTCTGTTGAAGGGCTTCGACACGAAAGGCTTCGTTTTTTACACTAATTACGAAAGCGCCAAGGGCCAGGAATTGCAGTCCGCAGGCAAGGCGGCCATGTGCTTTCATTGGAAGTCGTTGCGCCGGCAAGTCCGAATTCGTGGCGCTGTCGAGCCGGTGTCCAGCGAGGAGGCCGACGAGTATTACCAATCCCGGCCACGCGGCAGCCGTATCGGGGCCTGGGCCTCAAAACAGTCACGCCCGCTGGAAAGCCGTTTTGCGTTGGAGAAGGAAGTCGCCCGCTATACCGCCAAGTTCGGAATAGGGGATATCCCGAGACCCGATCACTGGTCGGGTTTCCGGCTGGTGCCTACCTCGATCGAGTTCTGGCACGATCGCCCGTTCCGGCTGCATGACCGGGTCCAGTTCACGCGGAACACGTCATCAGCCGAATGGGGCAAGGCACGGCTGTATCCGTAAACCTTTTGCGGTATCGGAAAAGTGCGCGCGCTCATACCAACCGGCAGGAATTAAGACCTATATGACAGGTTTTTCCTGATCGTTGGTTTGGGGCGCTTTGCCGGGGCGCGCCGCCACCAGTAATACATTTGGGTGCGTGAGGTAAGTCGCCTATTTGCTGCCTTTGGCGGCAACTGCGGACTTTTTGCACAAGGCCGCAGCGTTGATTGCGGCGATGGCGAGCGGCTTATAGAGTGCTTCGAGCCCGGAAACGCTTTTCGTTTCTGCGGTGGGCCGGGCTTGGGGGGGGGCCATTGTCTGATCCATTTTTCTTGCAGCTATTGACGAATTCTCCGGGCGTCGCCCCGGAACCTTGACTATAGCCAACGGTATCAGCGTAAAAAAAGACCAAGTCGTGGCAAGAAGAGGGTCAATTCAAATCCTTAGCCGGATTTGCAATCACAAATCGTGACGGTTTTTTACTGTCCGTGAGTTCAAGCAAAACAGACGGGCCCGCCGCGCCATCGAAAAGGCGGCAGTTGGACCCGAGGCGCAGGCATTTTCCTTCTTAAATGATCAGGCTGCGATGATCCCGGAGCGGCCTGTGGCGTGCAGCGCAGAACGCGCCATAGACGCAGCGTGTTGCAACCCAAACAAGCAGGAGACCCAAAAGCGCGGTTCCACCCAGTACCATTGTCGAGGAAACTCGAGCGCCGATGGCTATTGCCAGAAGAGCCGCGCTCGTCCCCAGCAGCAGAAGCATGATTGTTGTGCGGATATAGTAATAATGCCAATACAGGCGTTTTCCGGTAGGGTTCATGTACCTTAGCGCAAAAAAAGCGGAGAGCGGGACAAGCGCAAGGGTTAACGTGAAGATGTAACAGAGTATTACATTAGAAAATCCGCAGTCGAAAATGGATTCGCCACCATGAGGGGGCGTCTTCGTGGGAACGGTATTCCTGTTGTGTGTCGCAATAGGGGTCAATGATCTAGTTTCCAATGTTAAAAAAATAAATTTGCTTTCTTTATTTAACAAAAAAAAGCTCAAACATCAACTATTGCGCTTAAAAGGGCTGATCGAATTGTAGCCAGTTCAGGAAAAAAATAGTCAGAATGAAGCTGATGGCCTTGTAAATAACTTTCTCGGACCGGGCTTCAGTGTTAATCAAGAGTGATAGCATGACATGCACAATACTGCGCTTATGAAACGGTATCCAACTTTGAACTCCCGGTGGGCCGGTCCGGCACGGGCAATCGGGACGCTTGCCGTTCTGGTTAGCCTGATGGCCATCGGCGCGCGGCGGATTGGCGTGATCGAGGCGAGTGTATTGTTTCAGTCGCTTATCGCTGCGGCCATTTTGGGTTTGGCCGCATTGATCATGTCCATATTGGCGATCGTGCATATCTGGAACCGGGGCGGTACCGGATTGGCGTCGGCATTTGCCGGAAGCCTTTTGTCGCTCCTCTCGGCGGCGCCGATCGCCGTGTTGCTGGTGGCGGCGATCCTGTGGCCCAAGCCGATTGATGTATCGACGAACTCCCTTGATCCACCGAGAATAGACCGGCCGGAAGGCTTCGACGCAGCTGCTCCATCTGCTATTGAGGTTTCTTTGGCCCCATTGCGATCAGTCCTGACCTGGATCGACGCCACGGCAGGAACATCTTTCTCTGTCCGCCTGGATAGTTCGGCACCGGAGTTTCCGGACATTGTTTCCCGCCGGTACAGAATCCGGCCCGGGCGGCTGCATTTGTCTGTAAAAACCGCATTGACGGAGCAAGGGCTTCGGATAGTTGACGAACTGCCCCCCGATCTTCTCGATGCACCGACGAGGCTTCAGGCGGTCGGAAGAACGCCGCTGCTCGGGTTAACGGACGATGTCGCAGTACGGATACGCCCGGACCGGGTCGGCGCACTGCTCGACATTCGTTCGGCCTCAAGGTCGGCGCTTCCCGACCTGACCGGAAATGTCGAACGTGTTCGGAACCTTTTTGCGGGAATCGACAGCGTGCTGCTTGAAACCTACGGCGATCTTCAACTTCTCGCAGTTTCGGAGGACGAACTGGAAGCAGATGGTGAAACCTTCGAACTGGAAGACCGGGAGGACATCATTCCAATCCCAGGTTTCAAGCCGTATTTCGAAGGAGCAGAACAGGACATCACCACGACTGGCTGACAGTACCTCTAAAGTCTGCAGTACCGGGCCGAGAGCGTCGGCGCCGGTTCCGCTGAGACAAGCTTGCGGCTAACCAGGTCCTCAAGATGTGCAAACAGGGATAAACCGGCGGCCGGATAGAGTGCGGGATCCAGGCCTTTGTAAATCTCTAGAACGAGGTCGGGGATTGCGGCCGGACCGGCGGTCAGAGCATTCAGCACCGCGGCTTCGCGGTTGCGGCGATGTTGTCTCAGATCCCTTGTGTAGGACTTGGCGTTTTGCAGCGGTCCGCCGTGACCGGGAAGATAGACATCTTCGTCGCGTCCAAGAAGCGTTTCAAGCGATTCCATATAGGCGCGCATGTTGCCATCAGGCGGGGCAACAATGGATGTTGACCAAGCCATAACATGATCGGCGGAAAACAGGGTCTGCGTACCGGAAAGCGCAAAGCACAAATGGTTGTCCGTATGGCCAGGAGTCGCGACGGCTTCCAGCCGGACACCGGCGGCTTCAAATGTGTCGCCATGGCGCAGCTGCCGGTCCGGGACATGTCCGGTGTCTGCGCTTGCATCCAGCGGGTTGATCTCGCCGCTTCTCAGGGAGCGTGCCGCGCTGTGAACGCCGCATCCGACAATGGGAGCGCCGGTCGCTTCTTTCAATTGCCGTGCGCCCGGAGAATGGTCCATGTGGGTATGGGAAACAAGAATCGCGGCAACGCCATCCTGGCCCGCGGCGTCGAGAATGGACCGCAAATGTTCTGGATCGGCGGGACCGGGGTCGAGCACGATCATGCTCTGTGTTCCGATCAGGTAGGTGTTGGTTCCAAAGAAAGTGAACGGTCCGGGGTTTTTCACTGTAAGCCGCCTTAAGCCGGGCTCGAGTTCAACCGGTTCTCCGTATCGGGGGTCGAAGCTTCGGTCATGCTGCATTGTGAAAGGCACCGGAAAGTGAGTCTGCTTCAGGACAGCTTCAGATATCATGATCTTGATGCTGCGGTCGACCGGAAGCCGCTAATTTGCTTGCGTCATCTGATTGACGTTTAAATCGTTTAGCCGACGGTATTCGTGGAATGAAAAAGCGGGCGTGTTACAGGTCCGTTATCCGTCCCTTAATGGAAGGGGCGGATGCAGGGAAGGGCAGGAAGCATGCCGGGTGAAACGGAATGCAGGTTTGAGTGCGTATTGAATCTGACGCGTCCGAATACATTCAATCTGGTTGTCGACCGGCCAGACCTTTGGATGTCGCCGATGCTTGACGGTGCCGGGCAAACTGATGCCGCCGAAACCGGAATAGAACCCTTTGCCGGCGGCCCCTGCTATTTGATTACAGCAGAGGGACAACGGATCATCTGGGGGACGGTCCTGTCAATCGAAGAGCCCATGTATGTGCGGCTTGCCTGGCAAATCGGACCGGACGGACTGGCTGTCGCCGACCCGGGCGCGTCGAGCCGTGTCATGATCAACTTCCGCGATGCAGGCGAGTACACCCGGCTCGAGATAGTTCATGGCGAGTTTTTACGGCACGGCGAACAGGGGGAAGCCTATTGCGAGAAAATGCGCGGCACCGGAGGGTGGCCGCAGCTTGTCACCAACCTTCAAGACGCAGCGCACACTTTTTCTGGCAAGTAGCCGCTTGGTGCGGAATGTCTTCAATATGCGGCGCGGAACGTTTGTCGCTTCTTTGACATCGAGTACGTGGTAGAGCTTCTTTCGGGATCTGTGGGCATATCATCTGGGCAATTAAATTTGTGTTTGTTTGCGTCTCGCGCAAGTCCAAGCGAACTTGGATTTTGCCGCAACCATCCGGCTTGCTCGACTGATCCGTCTGATGATGACCAACAAGAGCCGACCTCGCAATGTGAAGATGAGGCGGCAAAATAAGGCGTGGTCGGTGCCGGAATTGTGCTAAACGCGACAAAGACACATGAGTGATCCTGCCAACCCATCCGCGGACATAAGTCCCGCTCCAGCCTCCTCGCCGATGGCCCGGGTCCGCGAGGCACGGTGGACACTTGCCACCACAGGTTTGGCGGCATTTGGTGCCGTCGTGGTCTATGGCGTTCCATTGTCCGCCGCTATTATTGCCTGGATGATTGTTGTTTGGGTTTCCGCGTTTATTCCACGCCGGTCGGCAATGCACAGGGTCAAGGTCAACGCCCAAAGAGAAATGCGCAGAATGTGGCCCGGAACAGGCATGAAGCTGACCGTGGACGCGTTGCCAAACCCTTGTATTGTAGCCGATAATCGCGGGATAACCCGGTATGTAAACGCCGCGGCCCGTGACAGCTACGGGTATGTCAAACCCGGCGATCCCCTGTCGTTTTCATTACGTGTACCGTCACTGCTGGAAGCATTTGACCGGGTTTGTTCTTCCGGCGGGCCGGAAAAGATCCACTGGAACGAGAAAGTGCCGACCGAGGCCTCGTACGAGGCACACATCGCCCCGATTTATATGCCCGGGACCCAGGCTATACAGGCCAGGACCTTCCCGGATTTCGTTTTGGTGGTTATCCAGGATTTGACCG
This sequence comes from Roseibium sp., assembly GCA_965230445.1. GTDB lineage: Bacteria > Pseudomonadota > Alphaproteobacteria > Rhizobiales > Stappiaceae > Roseibium. The sequence goes on from OZ246005.1 coordinate 670,200, forward strand.
AAAACCGGCGCCTGGAACGCATGCGGACAGACTTCGTTGCGAACGCCAGCCATGAATTGCGGACGCCGCTCGCATCGCTTACAGGGTTCATTGAAACGCTTCAGGGGCCGGCGAAGGACGATCCGGAGGCGCGTGAGCGATTCTTGAAGATCATGCTCGACCAGGCAAGCCGGATGCGTAGGCTGATCGACGACATTCTTTCTTTGTCCCGGATCGAGCTGAAAGCGCATGTGCGCCCCCCGGACATCGTCAACCTGAACGAGGTTCTGCTTCATACGGCAGACGCAATGGCGCCTGTCGCCAAGGAAATGAACGTGACGATCAGGTCCGACCTGCCGGACATTCCGACACGCATACGCGGTGACCGGGACGAACTCATTCAAGTTGCCGAAAATCTGGTCGAGAACGCCCTGAAGTATGGCGCAACCGGAAAATACGTCGATATGGCGATTACACCGGCAGGAGAAGAAACCGGTGAAGACCAGTGGTCCTTTTCCGTAAGGGACTATGGCAACGGCATCGCGCCTGAACACGTGCCGCGACTGACGGAACGGTTTTATCGTGTGGATGTGAGCTCCAGCAGGGAGTTGAAGGGAACCGGTCTTGGCCTTGCCATTGTCAAACACATCGTCAACCGCCATAGGGCCCGACTTGAAATTCAGAGCGAACCGGGGAGCGGTGCTCAGTTCAAGGTTACTTTTCCCGCGGCCGAAGGTAGTTCGCTGCCGCCAGTTTGACAAATAAATGTTTATGTCCTCATGACTGTCTCATACTTGATACACGCGGTGGCTACATTGACTTCTGTTATCCGTTTAATTGACAAGGGTAAATTCACCGTTCATTTCTCGCGGAAGGATGTCATGAAGGCAGTGGTATCTTTAGGATCGATCGTCGTTGGCTTGGCAGCGATCATCGCAACCACACCGGTCGAAGCGCGTGACCGTGTGTTGATTGTCGGTTCGTCGACGGTCTATCCATTTGCCAATGAGGTTGTGAACGCTCTTGGCAACGAGGGGGATTTCAAGTTTCCGATCCTCGAATCGACAGGTTCCGGAACAGGGTTCTCGCTTTTTTGTTCTGGTGTCGGGCCTTCGACGCCGGATATTACCAACGCGTCGCGGCGGATGAAGCCGTCCGAGCTGGAAACGTGCCGCAAGAACGGTGTGACTCCGGTAGAGATCGAAATTGGTTACGACGGCATCGTCATGGCAAACTCGAGCCTTGGTCCCAAGTTCGGCCTGTCGCTTCAACAGGTATTCTTCGCCTTGGCAGAACAGACCGCTGTTGATGGTGTTCTGGCTGCAAATCCAAACCACATGTGGTCGGATATCGACCCGTCGCTGCCTGCGGAGAAAATCGAAGTCTTTGGGCCTCCTCCAACATCCGGGACACGCGACGCATTTGAAGAACTCGCGATGGAACCTGGCTGCGAAGCTGCTGGCGGTGTGCCGGAAGACAACTGCACGGCAATCCGGTTCGATGGGGCGTTTCTTGAGGCGGGCGAAAACGATACATTGATTGTCAATGAACTGGATCGAAACCCGCTTGCCGTCGGGATTTTCGGCTATTCGTTTCTTGACCAGAACGCTGACCACATCCAAAGCGCCACGATCAACGGCGTGGAGCCGACATTCGAGAATATCACCTCGGGCGCCTATCCAATGTCGCGTTCCCTTTACTTTTACATCAAGGCGGAACATGTCGGAGTGACCCCCGGGATTGAAGACTATGTCGCCGTGTTCACAAGCGAAGAGGCTTGGGGCGATGACGGATATCTGGTTGCCAAGGGTTTGATTCCCCTAACGGCCGGCCGCCGTGCGGAGATGTCAGAGCGCGCGAGGTTGCTCAGTCCGCTTCAACTGGCAAACTGACCTGATCGGCGTGGCGGGGTGCCTGCAATGCGCTTCCGGCGTGCCGCTGCTTTTTACCGGTTTGGTGTGGTTCTGCGGCTGCCGGAAGAGCGTAGCATTTTTGGTGCCAGTTTGTTGTAAAATCCCAGTTTTTTTAAAAATAAATTATAAAATACAAATACTTATATTGTCATAAAACTGAATCATATCCGTCATAGTACTCTCATCCGCGGGGCCTACGGTCCCGGCATCGCTCTTGGATATCCCAATGCAGTGATCGTCCATAAACCTTGACATTCGAAGGGAGTGGTCAAGTGAAATTTTCGACCCTCGTAAGCGCAACGGCTCTCGTCGTTGCTGGTACAGCATTTGTTGGTTCTGCTCAGGCACGTGATCAGGTTCAAGTTGCTGGTTCTTCCACCGTTCTTCCTTATGCTTCCATCGTTGCTGAAGCATTTGGCGACAACACCGATTTCCCGACACCGGTTGTTGAGTCCGGCGGTTCTTCCGCTGGCCTGAAGCGTTTCTGTGAAGGCGTTGGTGAGAACACCATCGACGTTGCTAACGCTTCCCGCAAGATCCGTGAAAAAGAAATCAAAGCTTGTGCCGAAGCTGGCGTAACCGACATCATCGAAGTCCGCATCGGCTACGATGGCATCGTTTTCGCTTCCCAGATCGACGGCCCGGCTTACACCGCTTTCACTCCGTCCGACATCTTCAACGCCCTGGCTCCGAAAGTCATGGTTGATGGCGCTCTGGTCGACAACCCGCACACGCAGTGGGCTGACTTCAACGCCGATCTGCCGGCTGCTGACATCATGGCCTTCATCCCGGGCACCAAGCACGGCACCCGCGAAGTCTTCGAAGAGAAGGTTATCGCTGCTGGCTGTGAAGCAACTGGCGCTTTCAAAGCCATGATGGACGGCGGCATGTCTGAAGACGACGCTGAAGACGCTTGCCTCGAAGTTCGCACCGATGGCCGCTCTGTCGACATCGACGGCGACTACACCGAGACCTTGGCTCGCATCGATGCGACCCCGAACGGCATCGGCGTTTTCGGTCTGGCGTTCTACGAGAACAACCAGGACAAGCTGAAAGTCGCGACCATGTCCGGCATCGCTCCGTCCACCGAGTCCATCGCTTCCGGTGAGTATCCGGTTTCCCGTCCGCTGTTCTTCTACGTCAAGAAGGCGCACATCGGCGTGATCCCGGGTCTGAAAGAGTACGCTCAGTTCTTCATCGCTGACGAAATCGCTGGCCCGTCCGGCCCGCTGGCTCAGTACGGCCTCGTTTCCGATCCGGAGCTGGCTGCTACCCAGGCTTCCATCGCTGCTGAAGAAACCATGAAGTAATCAGACGCCATCGCGTGTCTGGTAAGAGGGGCGGCGGAACCGCCGCCCCTCATCCTTTTTCTCATAAAGTCGTACTTATCCGTTGGGGGCTGATATGCCGTTATTTTGGCTGATCGTACTCGTGCTTGCCATCGCGGCGGTCGGATACGTTCTTGGGCGCAGCCGCGCCATGGCGAGCGCAGGCGGCAGTATTCAGGACCTTCATTCCCTGCCAGGTTACTATGGGTCGAACACCGCCATGAAGGCGGCGGTTCCCGCAATTCTTCTGATGATTGTCTGGCTGCTGGCGCAGCCTTTTTACGTGAACTCCACCATTTCCGGCATGATCCCGGACGACTCGATCAAGGAAGGATCGTCGCTCGGTCTTGTCATGGCGGAAGTCCGGCGCGCAGCCGATGGTCTCGACAATGCTGTCGCCCAAGGCGACATGGATGAGGACTTCGCGCGCAATGCCCGCGCCGATTTCAACGATATCACACAGCGCCTCAAGGATGCCGGCCAGATTGTGACGTCGCAGATCACCCAGCCGGTCATGCGGGCAGCACAGGCCTATCGGGTGATGAATTCGTCGGGCAATCTCTTCATGACGATTGCTGTTCTGGTCATAGCGCTGGCAGGCATGGCGTGGGGCGTGCGGGAAGCGCACAAGGACTTCCGCGCAAGAAACACCGTCGAACAGGGTATCCGGGCGCTATTGATTGGTGCCGCCTCGATCGCGATTCTGACGACAATCGGCATTGTCCTGTCGCTGGTCTTCAATACGATTGAGTTCTTCCGGCTCTATCCGGCTTTCGATTTCTTCTTCGGGCTTACGTGGGCGCCGAGCTTCTCAGGACGCGGCGGCAGTTCCGAACTCGGGATCATTCCGCTGATCTGGGGCACGTTCTACATTTCGATCGTGGCGCTGGCTGTCGCGGTTCCAGTCGGACTGTTCGCAGCCGTTTACCTGTCGGAATATGCCGGTCCGAAAGTGCGGGCCATCGCCAAGCCTCTGCTTGAGGTTCTCGCAGGTATCCCAACCATCGTTTACGGCCTCTTCGCACTGCTGACGGTCGGCCCGCTGCTTGTGTCGGTCTTCGGCGATGACGGCTTGGGCGTCATGCAGGCCGGTACCGCGGTGATCACCGCAGGCTTGGTAATGGGGATTATGCTGATCCCGTTTGTCAGCTCGCTCTCCGATGACATCATCAACGCCGTCCCTCAGGCGATGCGCGATGGGTCCTACGGTCTCGGCGCAACCAAATCCGAGACGGTCAAGCAAGTCATCTTGCCGGCAGCGCTGCCGGGTATCGTGGGTGCGATCCTGTTGGCGGCCTCGCGCGCCATTGGTGAAACCATGATCGTGGTTCTCGGCGCCGGCGCGGCCGCCCGACTCAGCCTCAATCCTTTCGAGGCAATGACCACCGTGACGGCGAAGATCGTCAGTCAGCTCACCGGCGACGCCGACTTCGCCTCGCCGGTTGCACTTGTCGCATTTGCCTTGGGCATGACCCTCTTCATCATCACCCTGGGTCTGAACATCGTCGCGCTGTACATCGTGCGCAAATACCGGGAGCAGTATGACTGATGACCGACGCTACCATGACATCTGCTTCCAAACCCGAACACAAGGCGAAGTCGCTCTATGAAGTCGACGCGCTGACACGCAAGCGGAACGCTGCGGAAAAGCGGTTCCAGGCCTACGGCATGTCGGCCATTGTCATCGGCTTGTTCTTCCTCGTCGTGCTGGCATTTTCCATCATTAGCGAAGGTGTTCCGGCGTTCACCCGTACCGTGGTCGAGGTCGAGTTTACCATCACCGGAGACCAGTACGAGGCGGCCGAGAAGGAGCTTTTCAAGACCAAAGCCTATGAAAAGTTCTTTATCGATGCCCTTGAAAAACAGCTGACCGAGCGGGGGCTTCAGGTTCCCTTCGACGCAAAGGCAATCGAGCGGATCGTTGGCAAGACCGGCGGGACCATTCGGGAATTCTTCCGGGACAATCAGGACCAGCTCGGACAGCCGGTTGGGTTTGATCTGGCTGCCTCCTCACGTGTCGACGGCTACATGAATGGCCGTGTCACACGTGATACGCTGGTCGACAGCCGATTTCTGATGAAAGCGGATCTCGATATCGTCGATGCGCTTGTCGAAGCCCAGATCATCAAGACCCAGTTCAACTGGAACTTCATCACCGGCGCCGACTCCGGCGTGGACAATCCGGGCGGTGCGGGTATCGGGGCATCCGTTGTCGGATCGTTCTTCATGATGATCGTGGTCCTGGTGCTGTCATTGCCCATCGGGGTTGCCGCATCGATCTACCTTGAGGAGTTCGCACCGCAGAACCGCTTCACGGATCTGATTGAGGTGAACATCTCGAACCTGGCCGCTGTTCCGTCCATCGTGTTCGGTATCCTCGGCTTGGCGGTGTTTATCCAGTTCATGCATCTTCCCCAATCCGCGCCGCTGGTCGGTGGGCTGGTGCTGACCCTAATGACCCTGCCGACAATCATCATCTCGACGCGTGCATCGCTGAAGGCGGTTCCTCCGAGCATCCGCGATGCAGCGCTCGGCGTCGGCGCATCCAAGATGCAGGCGATTTTTCATCACGTGCTGCCGCTCGCCATGCCGGGTATTCTGACCGGCACGATCATCGGTCTTGCACAGGCGCTTGGCGAAACCGCTCCGCTGCTCTTGATCGGCATGGTTGGCTTTGTTGCCCGCGGATATCCGGAAGGGCTGGTTGCCGGGTTTACCGACCCGAACTCGGCCATGCCGGCGCAGATCTACACCTGGGCGGCACGTGCCGATTTTGCTTTCTACGAAAAGGCCTGGGGAGGTATTATCATCCTCCTGCTTTTCCTTCTGACCATGAATATTATCGCGATTATCCTGCGCCGCAGGTTCGAGCGTCGCTGGTAAGGACTTGTGAACAATGACAGACATTTCAAACACCGGGCAGGCAACTGAAATGAGCGAATCCAAGATCTCCGCTGAGAAGGTTCAGGTCTTTTACGGCGACACGCATGCCATCAAGGATGTCGATATCGAAATCATGCCGCGTTCCGTGACTGCGTTCATCGGACCGTCCGGTTGCGGAAAATCGACCTTCTTGCGCTGTATCAACCGCATGAACGACACGATCGACATCTGCCGCGTCGAAGGCAAGATCGCCATCGACAAGGAAGACATCTACGACTCGAAAGTAGATCCCGTGCAGCTGCGGGCAAAAGTCGGCATGGTGTTCCAGAAGCCGAACCCGTTCCCGAAGTCGATCTACGACAACATCGCCTACGGCCCGCGTATTCATGGCCTCGCCAAGAACAAGGCGGAACTGGACGAGATCGTGTCCTCAAGCCTGCAAAAGGCCGGCCTATGGGACGAGGTCAAGGACCGTTTGGCCGAGCCTGGCACCGGCATGTCGGGCGGCCAGCAGCAGCGCCTTTGCATTGCGCGCGCGATTGCCGTGAGCCCGGAAGTCATCTTGATGGATGAACCGTGTTCTGCTCTTGACCCGATCGCGACCGCCAAGGTTGAGGAACTCATCGACGAGTTGCGCGAAAACTTCACGATCGTGATAGTGACCCACTCCATGCAGCAGGCCGCACGTGTCTCTCAACGCACCGCGTTCTTCCACCTCGGCATTCTTGTTGAGGAAGGTCCGACACAGGACATCTTCACCAATCCGGTCGACAAGCGTACTCAGGACTACATTACTGGCCGTTTCGGGTAATCTTGATTGCGAACGTTACATTGAAGGGGACGTAAGATGTCCGAACATACAGTTTCCGCCTATGATGAGGAACTGACCGGCATTGCCGGCAAGATTGCCGAAATGGGCGGTCTTTGCGAAAAGGCGATTGCCGATGCGGTGTCCGCGTTGTTGTCACAGGACAATGATCTGGCCCAGAAGACGATTGCCCAGGACGAGCGTATCGATACGATCCACCAGGATCTGGAAGTTCGTCTCGTTGAAGTGATTGCCCGCCGTCAGCCGATGGGGCAGGACCTGCGCGAGATCACCGCTGCCATGCGGATCGCCAACGATCTGGAACGGGTTGGCGATCTTGCCAAGAACGTCGCCAAGCGCGTGATCGCAATCGATACCGACCTCAACTCAAAGAAGCTCGTTCTCGGTGTGGATCACATCACTGAACTTGCCTTGGCCCAGTTGAAAGAGGTTCTCGACGCCTACACGCGCAAGGATGCGGCCGCCGCCGAGAAGGTCTGGCACAAGGATGCGGAAGTCGATGCGATCTATACCTCGCTGTTCCGCGAACTCTTGACCTACATGATGGAAGACCCGCGGGTGATCACACAGTGCGCGCATCTTCTGTTCTGCGCGAAGAACATCGAGCGCATCGGTGATCACGCAACGAACATCGCCGAGAATGTCTACTACATGGCAACTGGCGACCGCCTTCCGGAAAACCGCGCCAAGGCCGACGAAACCGGCGCAACCAACAGTTAACCAACAATCGCTCGGATGTTGGAATTGGGCTGGCGGGCCGCCGCCAGTTCCTGGAATTGGAGCTTTCTTTAAATGCCCAAGGTGCTCATCGTTGAAGACGAGGAACCCCTTAGCCTTCTGCTGCGCTACAATCTGGAAGCGGAAGGATATTCTGTGGAGACCTGTATTCGCGGAGACGAGGCCGAGATAAGGCTGCGCGAGAGCCAGCCGGACCTTCTGCTTTTGGACTGGATGCTGCCCGGATTGTCGGGGATCGAGCTGTGCCGCCGGCTGCGCGCACGTGAGGATACCGAGCGGCTGCCTGTGATCATGCTTACCGCACGCGGCGAGGAAGCCGAGCGGATACGCGGTCTTTCCACTGGTGCCGATGACTATGTGGTAAAGCCGTTTTCCGTGCCCGAGCTCATGGCGCGTGTGCGGGCGATCCTGCGCCGGGCCAGCCCGGAGGTCGTCTCCTCGATGCTCCGCTCCGGCGACATTGAACTCGACCGCGAAACCCATCGTGTCCGCCGGAACACCAAGGAAATTCACCTTGGCCCGACCGAGTTCCGGCTGCTTGAATTCTTGATGACGTCACCTGGACGGGTCTTTTCGCGCGAGCAGCTTCTCGACGGCGTTTGGGGCCATGATGTCTATGTGGATGAACGGACAGTAGACGTTCATGTCGGCCGGTTGCGCAAAGCCCTTAACAAGGGCAAGGTAAAAGACCCGATCCGCACCGTGCGCGGTGCCGGCTATGCATTCAACGATCAGTTCGCGGTTGGTTGATATCTTAAAACGACCTTGGCTGCAGGTCTTTACACCTCCAGGAATACCGCTAAATGGAAATGCAAAAAGGGCCGATACCGGCCCTTTTCCAATCAGATATACACTTTTGCAATTAACCGGCTTTGGCAACCACCCGGCGGTCGCGGCGGCGGTCATTGATCGGCTGATAGGCAATCCTGCAATGCGCGGTACAGTAGGGCACGCCAGGTTCTGACGGGCGGCCGCAGAAGTAAAAGTCATCTGTCGCCGGATCGCCGATCGGCCATTTGCAGGTCCGCTCGGTCAAGGTGAGGATTGATGCCCGCTCATGGATCGGGACCAGTTCCGCAATCGGCTCCGGATCCGGTATTGAATGTTCGACTGGTTTCGGCGACATCTGCAATGCCGTGGCGCCAACGACGTGGGGCTGTTGGGTCGAAGGCTTGCTACCCGCTGGTGTCCCGCTGCGCCCCGGGTTGCTGGAACGGTTGCGGCGCGGTTTGGAGCTGGAAACCGTGGTCTTAGCCCGGCCCGAAAGGCCAAGCCGGTGGACCTTGCCGATGACCGCGTTTCGCGTCACGCCGCCAAGTTCCCCTGCGATCTGGCTGGCACTCAAGCCATCACCCCAGAGCTTCTTCAAAAGCTCGACACGCTCATTTGTCCAACTCATGGCCGCACCTCTGTTTAGCTGCCGTAAAACGGCGCAAAAAAGCCTCGTGCATGCAAGAAGTCGATCTATCGCGGACCGCTTTTAGTATGCTTTACTTGGTAGCTGCACGAGAAATTGTTCTCAACTGTCTTGAGATTACAATGCGGGCGGATTTACTGGCAAGATGCGGGCCAAAACCAGTTGGGGATGACGATAGTTTTCCCCAAATATGCGATCTGTTTGAGATGACTGCCAAATTACCAAAATCGGCAGGTTTCGGCCATCTCCATTGACATGACGTGGCTTGGCGGGTGTATAAGACTTCATCGAAACGTGCCGCCTCATCGGGGCGGCACGTTGCGTTTTGGCCGTACGACGAAACGGCAGCAAGACAGCATCTGGAGTGACATCGTGATGAGCAGGTCCGCACTGTTCGAGAATTATGCGAGATCGGAACTGGAGTTCGATCACGGCGAAGGCGTCTGGCTGGTAACCGCCGATGGCCGACGATTTCTCGACTGTGGCAGCGGCATCGCCGTCAACTCCGTCGGGCACAGCCATCCGCATTTGGTAAAGGCGCTGCAGGATCAGGCAGCCAAGCTGTGGCACGTGTCGAACCTGCACAGGATTCCGGACGGCGAACGGCTGGGCCGCCGGCTCTGCGAGGCGAGTTTCGCGGACAAAGTCCTTTTTGTGAACTCGGGCGCCGAAGCCATGGAGGCCTGCATCAAGGCCGCGCGCCGCTATCATTATGATCAAGGTCAGCCCGGCCGGTATCAGATCATTACTTTTGAAGGAGCGTTTCATGGACGGACGCTCGGGACAATCGCGGCCGGTGGGCAGGCGAAGTATCTGGAGGGTTTTGGCCCCAAAGCCCCGGGGTTTGACCAGGTGCCAGCAGGTGACCTTGATGCGCTAAAGGCCCTCGTCGGACCGCAAACGGCTGCCATTGTGATCGAGCCGATCCAGGGAGAAGGCGGGATCCGCGAGATCGCGGGCGAATTCCTGCGCGCATTGCGGACCATCTGTGACGAAACCGGTGTCTTGCTGATCTTTGACGAGATCCAGACGGGTGTTGGCCGTACGGGAAGGTTGTTTGCCCATGAGTGGTCCGGTATCACGCCGGATCTGATGGCAATTGCCAAGGGGATCGGCGGCGGGTTCCCGATTGGCGCCTGCCTTGCGACAGAAGCCGCTGCCTCCGGCTTGCAGCCGGGAACTCACGGAACAACGTTTGGCGGCAACCCTCTGGCGATGGCTGTTGGCAATGCCGTGCTTGATGTGGTGCTGGCAGACGGCTTTATGGAAGGCGTTGAAGCAAAGGGCCTGTCTTTCAAACAGAAGCTTGCCCAAGTGATCGATTGCCATCCATCGGTGTTTGGCTCCGTGCGCGGCACCGGATTGTTGCTCGGTGTCAAATGCGTTGCCCCGGCGGGCGAGGTGACCGCTGCGGCGCGCGACGCCGGTTTGCTGGTGGTACCTGCAGGTGACAATGTCATCCGGATTATTCCGCCGATGACCATAGAAGAAGAAGAAATCGGCGATGCCATCAACCGTCTTGAACAAGCGGCGGCGGCCATGGAAGACAAGATGAAGAGTGAAGGAGCGGCCGAATGAGTACGAACGGCGCTGCACGGCATTTTCTGGATCTGACGGAATTCGAGGGCGCGGAGTTGCGCAGCATCCTCGACCTTGCCCGGACCCTCAAGACAAACCGCAACGGTGTCCGGCGCGGCGAGGGGCCGCTGGCCGGCAAGGTTCTGGCGATGGTCTTTGAGCAGCCGTCGACGCGGACCCGCATCTCCTTCGATGTCGGCATGCGCGAACTTGGCGGTGAAACGCTGGTTTTGACCGGAGCCGAAATGCAGCTCGGCCGCGGCGAGACGATTGCCGACACGGCGCGCGTCCTGTCCCGCTTTGTCGATGCCATCATGATCAGAATACTGGATCACGGTGACCTCAAGGAATTGGCCGAATATGCTACGGTACCGGTGGTCAACGGTCTGACCAAGCTGTCCCACCCGTGTCAGATCATGGCGGATCTTCTGACGTTTGAAGAGCACCGCGGATCGATTGCGGGCAAGAAAGTGGCCTGGGTTGGTGACAGCAACAATGTTCTGGCTTCGTGGGTACACGCGGCACCCCGTTTTGATTTCGAATTGCGCATAGCAACACCGGACCAGTTGGCACCGCCCAGCGATCTGATCGAAACGGCGCGCGCCAAGGGCGGATCGATCATCGTGACCGACGATCCGTTTGAAGCGGCGAAGGATGTTGACTGCGTTGTGACCGATTGCTGGGTGTCCATGGGCGATGAAGACGCCCAATCACGCCACAATCTGTTGAAACCTTACCAGGTCAACACGAAGTTGATGTCCGAGGCTGAAGCCGATGCCGTGTTCATGCATTGCCTTCCGGCCCACCGGGGTGAAGAAGTGACCAACGAGGTCATGGACGGCCCCAACTCTGTGGTATTTGATGAGGCCGAAAACCGGTTGCACGCCCAGAAGGGTATTCTGGCCTGGTGTTTTGGCGCCGGTTGACCCGCCCACCTGAACGAAGGCAAGACCCAAATTGGCGATTGATCTAGACTCGCTTGGTATAACGCCGGCCGGATCCGATGCGGTCCGGCCGTTTTCCGTGGACGGCTTGTCGGTTCGCGGGCGCGCGGTTTCGCTCGGTCCGATCCTGGAAGACATTCTGGAGCGACACGATTACCCGGAGCCCGTGTCCCGGTTGCTGGCGGAAGCGATTGTGCTGACCGGACTGCTTGGCACGTCGCTCAAATTCGACGGGCGGTTTACCTTGCAGACCCAGACGCAAGGACCGGTTTCCATGCTGGTTGTGGATTTTGTAACGCCGGATGCCGTCCGGGCCTGTGCGACGTTTGATCCGGATAGGGTCGCCGCGCTGGTGGCTGCCGGAAAGGCGGCACCTGAGGCTCTCATGGGGCTGGGTCATCTTGCCATGACCATCGACCAGGGACCGCATATGCAGCGCTACCAGGGGCTGGTGGAACTGGACGGCATTACCTTTGAAGAAGTCGCGCGCCGCTACTTCGAGCGGTCTGAACAGATACCGACAGAAGTACGTCTCGGGGTCGGCGAATTGTTCACGCGCCAGGAGGGCGAGGCACCCAAGCGCAAGTGGACTGCAGGGGGGATCCTGATCCAGTTCCTGCCCGAGTCGCCGGAGCGGGTCCGCCGTGCGGACCTCGATCCGGGCGACGCCCCGGAAGGGGCGAACCTGCATGAAGTCGACGAAGATGATGCCTGGGTTGAGGCGAAGGCGCTAGTCGAGACGGTTCGGGATCTGGAACTGACCGATCCTGAAGTCAGCGTTGAGATGCTGTTGTTCCGACTGTTCCATGAGCGCGGTGTTCGACTTTACGAACCACAACCTCTCTCGCACACATGTAGCTGTTCCAGAGAAAAGATTGCCGGTGTTCTTGCAGGGTTCAGCGAGCAGGATCTGGAGGACATGACTGTCGACGGCAGGGTTGTTGTCACCTGCGAATTCTGCAGCAAGCGTTTTGAATTCGACAGTGGATCAGACGAATAAGCGCTGCTTCCCATTTCAAGTTAAACTCGAAACGATTTCGGACCCGGACGTCGCCAGTCTCTCCGCAAACTGGCCCGTCGTGCGGGCCGCAGCGGTGATGTTCCCCTCAAGGGTTGCCGGCGATTTGCCGCGTGGGCCGAAATCATGATCGCCGTCTTCGACGAATGTGATTTCGGCATGCGCGGGCAGAGACGTTCCCTCAAGCTCGGCGCGTGAGCCGAACGGGTCCCGTTCCCCTTGAAGAATGAGAACTGATCGCCTGGCTTCCAGAATTGGCGCCAGCCGCCATTCCGTATCGCCTTTGCCGCTCGGGTGGAAAGGATATCCGAAGCAGGCGACGCCCGCGACACGGGAGGGAAGCGATGAGCTGCCAGACAGCATCGCCGCGACCCGGCCGCCCATGGACTTGCCGCCGATCAGAAGCGGGCCATCGATTTCGGCCATGGCGTCCTGCACCGCTGTATGAAACACGCCGACCAGCTTGTCTGCCCTGGGCGGAGGCCGCTTGCTGCCGCCGGTCCGGCGCTGGGCCATATACGGGAACTCAAACCGCGCAACAGCTATCTGGTGCTCGCTAAGCGCGGCGGCGAGCCGGTTCATGAATGGCGAGTCCATTGGTGCACCTGCGCCATGGGCAAGAACCAACGTCGTAATCTGCGGGTCTGCCGGGCGTGTCCAAAGAAAACTAGTCACCATGCCGTTTCCGCCTCATATGGACATGCCGCCCCGGTTTGGTTTTCAAGAAAAGGTTAGGAGTACTTCATTCCGTTTGAGCCCTATATAGGTTCTGCGAGATTGACAAGATCAAGAGGGACTGCGCGCATGGCCAACGCATTTGAAGGGCTGGATACCAATACGGTAAGGCTGTCCTTCTTCGCTGGTATCTTCGTGATAATGGTGCTGATTGAAGCGTTCCTGCCGAAAAGGGATTTACGGCTTGGCCGCGGCACTCGCTGGCCGGCCAACCTTGCATTGCTGGTGATATCTGCCGTTCTTGTCCGCCTTGTCTTCCCAATTGGCGGTGTTGGCCTTGCCGTGCTGGCAGCCGGGAACGGCTGGGGTATACTGCCGGTGTTCGGCCTGAACGGTTTGGCCGCCGGACTGGTTGCCTTCCTGGTCCTTGATCTAGCGGTCTGGTTCCAGCATTGGGTGTCCCACAAAGTGCCGGTCCTGTGGCGCTTTCACCGTGTGCACCACGCAGATGGCGATGTCGACGTAACAACGGCTCTTCGTTTCCATCCGATCGAAATCCTGCTGTCGTTCATGTTCAAGGGTGCGGTCATTGTGGCACTCGGCGGCCCTGTCGAGGCCGTGCTGATTTTCGAGATCGTTCTGAACGGCGCAGCGATGTTCAACCACGCCAATATTGCCATGCCGCGCTGGATGGATGGTGCATTGCGCCTGCTGATGGTGACCCCGGACATGCACCGGGTTCATCATTCGGTTCGCTCTAGCGAAACCGACTCGAATTACGGATTCAATCTATCGGTCTGGGACCGGGTTTTCCGCACCTATACCGCTCAGCCGAAGGATGGACACCTGGGCATGAAGATAGGGCTTGGGCCAGAATGGACTGAAAGGGCGCACAGCTTGCCATTCAGTCTTTGGATCCCGTTCCGGCGTGCGCCGTCACCGGATGCTTCTCCTACCGATCAATAAAAGCTCAGCGGAAAATAACGCAGGTAAAGCTCTTTGTAGACGCCCTTCAGATAGAGCTGCCGCAGGGCGTAGTTCAGGGCGGATGTCCTGTCCGGTTCGCTCCGCCGGGTGGCGATGGAGAGGCCTTCATCGAAATAGCCCGGCTCCAGCCAAGGCCCGCCGGCGAAACGGCAGCATTTCTGTGCCTTGTCGCTGGGCATCCAGAATGACAGTTGCAAGCCGTCGCCAAAATGGGCGTAAACCTCGCCGGACCTTACTGCGTCTTGCGCGGCCTGTGCCGATTCCACGGCAACCGGTTCCGCACCAGGCCAGAACCGCTTCAGAAAGGCTTCATGCCGGGTTCCTTCGATAACCGCGACTTTACGTCCATCCAGATTCGTCTCATTGAATTCCACAGCATCCCCGGCGCGGACCATGAACCGAGCGGGAAGTTTCAGATAGTCGTCGGTAAACAGAAGCTTGTCATGGCCTGCCGATGACCGGGACAGACCGGAGATGATCGCGTCTCCCTCTTCTCCCTCAAGTGCCGGCAGGAGCGCATCAAAATCCTTGATCTGAAGCGAACAGGAGCTCTTCATTTCGACACATAGCGCGCGGGCGAGATCGACATTGAAGCCCGTAAGCCGTCCTTCTGCATCCCGAAACACAAAAGGCGGGAAACCGTCTGACGCAAGAAACTGGAACTTGTCCGGAAAAACGGTTGGCCGGTCATGCACTGCCTTGGGATCCCAGAAATTCGGGACGCGAAGGCCGGCGTCTTGAACGGGTTCAGCTGCGGCAACACCACCGGGATCAGTGTCCGGTGTTTGCGCGCGAGCTTGTACAGCCAGTGTCCCAATCCAGAGGAATATAAGCAATTGCCACAAAAAGATGTATCTGTATAATACACAACTATTGATAATCGATATGCAATAACAAAGAGATAATGGTGCGCACTTCCTAACATGGTCCATTTGGGGGCTGACGGATGCAGGGGCAGATGCCGGGCGAGCTGGAAGTCCTATTGTCACGGGGCGTTCCTGAACAGGTTCTGATGGCCGCCTGCCGCGAAGCGCCGGGCGACGGGATTTCCCCGTCAGAGTATCTGGTTCGGCGTGGCCTTGTCAGCATGGAAAGCCTCTATAGCGCTGTTGCGGAGTATTGCGGGGTTCCATTTCTGCCGCAACGCGGCTTCAGATTGAAGACTGTGAACGACACACCTGTTGTGATGGGCGATGACAATTTCGGCCCAGTCCTTCTGAACCTCCATGGCGGCGAAACCATCTTCGCGATTGCGCCCGCTTTTGGCCGGTTCGAGAGTGTGCGCCGACATTTGCGGGCCCATCCGGGCTTTGCGCGCCGCATACGGATTGCAGCCCCGGAGGCCATTCGTCACGCCTGCTCAGTGTTGAATTCTCCGGCAGGCGAACTGGAAAGCCGCTTGCCGCATCTGTCGGCAAAACACGTGAGCCTGTCCGGCAAGAGCGGGTTCTTGCTGATTGCCGTGTTGCTTGGTCTATGGATGTCGGGCAGTTGGCTGATGTCCCACTGGTTTGCCATCCTGTGCATCGCCATAGCTGTGACTTGCGCAACGGCCGGACTGTTGAGGCTTATGGGTCTCAAGGCGTCCATGGACGATCCTCTGGATTATCGCCTGCCGGATATTTTTCAACATGACGAGCTTGTGGCCTGGCCGGCCTACACCGTGCTGGTGCCGCTATACCGGGAAGCGCGGGTCGTGCCGGATCTCGTATCTGCACTCGATTGTCTGTCCTATCCGCGCGACCGGCTGGAGATTCTGTTTCTTGTGGAAGAGGATGATATCGAAACACGAAGAGCGTTCGGCAGGGTTTTGCCGGAGGCCATGGAACTGGTTCTGGTGCCGCGGGGCGAGCCGCGGACCAAGCCGCGCGCGCTTGCCTATGGGCTGGACCGGGCGAAGGGCGACCATGTCACCGTCTACGATGCCGAGGACCGGCCCGACCCGGAGCAACTGAAAAAAGCGGCTCTGTTCTTTGCACTGGCGCCGCCACAGCTTGCCTGTCTTCAGGCGCGTCTTGTGATCGACAATGCCGGGGAGAGCTTCATCTCCCGCCAGTTCGCGCTCGAATATGCCTGCCTGTTCGATCAATTGCTGCCCTGGTGCTATGGTAACGATTGGCCGTTTCCCCTTGGGGGAACCTCCAACCACTTCCGCAAGACAGCGCTGACGGCGGCCGGTGGCTGGGACAAGTACAATGTCACAGAGGATGCCGATCTTGGCGTCCGGCTCGCCCGGTTGGGATACAAGCTGGGCGTGTTGCCGAGCGCCACCTATGAGGAGGCACCAGTGACCGTCCGGGCCTGGCTGGCGCAGCGGAGCCGCTGGCACAAGGGCTGGATGCAGACGGTCTTTGTCCATGGGCGGGATCCTGCCCGGTTGGTTCGCGAAATCGGTGCCGGCCCCGCGACTGTCCTTGCGGTGTTGTTTCTCGGCACGTTTCTCCTGATCCTGATGCATCCGCTCTTCGCGGCGCTGCTTGTGTCATACGGCCTTGGCGCTTTGGGCGTACCCGGATTTGTGGCCGGGACGGGCGGCTGGTTCCAGACCGGCCTTATGCTGAGTGCCGGTCTGGGTTTTGCCGGAGCTCTCAGTGCAAGCTGGGCCGGGGCGTTGCGCAGGGGATACGGTATTCGCTTGTCCGATCCATTTGCCCTCAGTCTCTACTGGCTTCTGGCCGCTGCAGCCTTTGCGCGTGCCGTTTGGGAGTTCTGCCGGGCACCGCATGCCTGGAACAAGACCGAACATGGTGTTTCCAAGCGGCGCAAGCCGCCACGCTCGGAGCAGCAAAGGTCAGCCTGGAAGATGTGGCGGCGGTAGCGCGTCTGGCGAACCGTTTTGCGAAATCGGACAACGTGCCCGACCTGAGACATAGGTGACAGAACGTTCCGGACACATTGGTAACACTTTCCGTCTTTCGGGAGGTGTCGATGCCGTGGCAAGAGGTGTCCGTTATGGAGGAACGTCTACGCTTTATCGCCCGTTTGCTGGACGGCGAAGGCATGAGCTTGGTTTGTCGTGAGTTCGCGATCTCGCGCAAGACCGGTTACAAGATCTGGAACCGATATCAGCGCGACGGGATGGAAGCGTTGTGCGACCGCTCGCGCCGCCCGGTGCGCTATGCCAACCAGCTTCCCGAGCAGGTGGAACGGCTGATCGTCGCGACACGGAAAGACAAGCCGCACTGGGGCGCACGCAAGATCCGGGAAGTGCTTGTCAGGAAGCTGGCCGGCGATGTTCGCATCCCGGCACAAAGCACCGTGCATGCGGTTCTAGACCGGTACGGCCTTGTCAGCAGAGCCCGCAAAAGGCGGCGCGCCAACAAGGCCGCAGGAACGCCTCTGTCGGCCGGACTTGCCCCTAACGATCTTTGGGCCGCTGACTTCAAGGGCGAGTTCAAGCTCGGCAACCGGGCCTACTGTTACCCTTTGACAGTCACCGACCACGCGTCCCGCTATCTTCTGAGCTGCGAGGCCTTTGACTCGACAAAGGAAAAACCGGTCATAGAGGCCTTCCTCGCCCTGTTCAAAGAGCGTGGACTGCCCACTGCGATCCGTACCGACAATGGCTTGCCTTTCGCCTCGCCGAACGGGCTCTACAATCTGTCGAAGCTCTCAGTGTGGTGGCTGCGCCTTGGTATCGGGATTGAGCGCATCAAACCCGGCCATCCGCAGCAGAACGGACGGCACGAGCGCATGCATCTGACCCTGAAGAAGGAAGCCACCCGGCCTCCGGGGATGAACAGCCTGCAGCAGCAGGCCAAATTCGACGTTTTCGTCAAGGAATTCAATGAGGAGCGGCCTCACGAAGCGCTCGCTATGAAGACCCCAGGTGAGGTCTACACGCCCTCAGCAAGGTCATACCAGGGCCTGCCGGACCTGGACTATCCCTTTCACGACAAGGACGCCCTGGTCACCGCCTGCGGCCGGATCTGCATGCATCGCAAGAAGATCAACGTCTCGACCGTGCTGGCCGGTCAGAAACTCGGCATAAAAGAAGTGGAGGATGGAATTTGGCTGATCAGCTTTATGCGCTATGATCTGGGATACATCGACCTGGAGCAGAAAACATTACAGACAATCGACAACCCGTTCGGCACGAGGTTGTAACCCATGTCTCCGGTACAAACTGTTACCTATGTCTCCGGGCTGGACATGAGAAAATGTGGTAGCGGAGGAGGGACTTGAACCCCCGTCTTAAGCTTGGGAAGCTCCTGCTCTACCATTGAGCTACACCCGCGCAGGTCGTTTTTCCTTGTGGTCCCGTTTCCCGGGGCAGTCAAGCGCAGCACAGCGTTTTCAACGCCGATTGATCTTGAACTTTTTCAAGCAAATCGCCATGGTCCGCCCGTGCTGCGCTGCGGCGAGCTGGGAAACAAACGGAACGGAATATGCGCGAACGGATCAAGGCCCTGGTGACCTCCCGCCGGTGGGAATACGCCATCATCGCCATCATCGTGGTCAACGCGATAACGCTCGGGTTCGAAACCAGCGGCTACATGATGGAGCATTTTGGCGGCTTTCTTCATTTCCTCGACCGCACGTTTTTGACGATCTTTGTGATTGAGATCCTGCTCCGGCTCTATGCCCATGGGCTGAGGTTCTTCCGCGATCCGTGGAGCCTGTTTGACTTCGCCATCGTGGCGGTGTCCCTGGTTCCGGCCAGCGGACCGATGACCGTCCTGCGCTCCTTGCGTATCTTGAGGGTCCTGCGGCTGATTTCCGTCGTCCCGTCCCTGCGGCGGGTTATTGGTGGCCTGGTTGCCGCCCTGCCGGGCATGGGCTCGATTGTCGTCTTGATGTCGCTGGTTTTCTACGTCTTTGCCGTGATGGCGACCAAACTGTTCGGCGCGGCGTTTCCCGAGTGGTTCGGCGATATCGGCAAGTCGCTCTATACGCTGTTCCAGATCATGACGCTGGAAAGCTGGTCCATGGGCATCGTCCGTCCGGTCATGGAGGTGTTCCCCTTTTCCTGGCTGTTCTTCCTGCCGTTCATCCTGTGCACGGCCTTCACCGTCCTCAACCTGTTCATCGGTATTATCGTTTCCGCCATGCAGGAGGAGCACGAACACGAGGCCGATGCAAACAGGCAGGCCATCCATGACGAGACGGTGCTGATCCTGGAAGAGGTGCGGGCGCTGAGGGCCGAGGTCAAGGAGCTGAAGGACGGGATGGGGCGCTAGAGACTGAGGTGGTGCCACTTTGTTCTGAATCAACGAAAATAATCCCGGTTTAGGCTGTAGTATTTGCAGCTCAAAGATGAAATTCGGAGGTTCTATGCAGCGCCGGGTTTTCTTGAAGTCGGCTGCAATTGGCGGCGGAGGCTTGATCCTCGCTGCCGGCGGCTGGCGAACGCATCAGGCCGGACTGATTGCACGGGATTCCGCGCCATTCGAGCCATGGGACGCTTTGTCGCGGGCGCAAAAGGGCGATCCTGCAGCGCTTGCGGCAGCGGCGATCCTCGCTTCCAATCCGCACAATTCGCAACCATGGCGGCTGTCTGTTTCCGATGATCGTTTTGTCATTGAAGCCGATACAGCACGGCATATAGGTGCGGTCGACCCATTTCGCCGGGAAATGTGGATCGGCCTGGGGGCGGCCATCGGAAACGCGCAAGTCGCGGCTCCGGGCTTTGGGTTTGCCGCCAGCGAACCGCGTATCGAGGGACTGGGTGAAGGGGGAGCCGGGCGGATTACCTTGGATTTGGCGCGCTCGGACCAGGCAACCGAGCCACTCGCCGCAGCTATCACAAAGCGAAGAACAAACCGGACACCATTCCAGCCTGACCCTGTAAACGCAGCGGCACTGTCGCAGACCCGCGCGCACATGGGCAGAGTCTCCGGTGCCAGGCTTGTCCTGATCGAGCGCGAAAGCCGTTCCGGGCAGGATTTCGCCAGCGGTACGGTGGAAGCCACCGCAGCGATCAATGCTGATGCTGCCATGACGGAAGATACCCATCTTTGGTTCCGCGGAACCATGCGTGAGACGGCAGAGCATCGGGACGGGGTTGCCATCCATACGGCGGGCTTGTCGCCCATCATGACTGTGATGGCGCAAATCCTGCCGCAGCCGGACGCAGAAGCGGCAGGTGTGTACTGGCTCGCCTCTACCGAGAAACAGGTTGCAGGAGCGGCAGGTTACGGGTTGCTCGTGATCGACGGCTATGACAACCGGGCCGCCCAAATCGCCGCCGGACGATTGTGGCAACGCCTGCATCTGGCCTTCACGCTTGAGGGACTGGCCGCACAACCCTTGAACCAGATGCCGGAAATGGTCGGGCGGGATCAGGCGCTCGGCAGGGATCGTGGCTGGCGCGGCCGCCTCGAAGCGATTGCAGGTGGAACCGGCGCCGTTGCGATGGCGTTCAGATACGGTGTGCCGATCCAAGAGATTGCACATTCCGCAAGGCGGCCACTGGAATGGGTGATGGGCGATGCCCGCCCAAGATGACCATGGCGGCCGAAGCGGGGTCATCGGTATCATCTTTTCCGCCATGCAGGAGGAGCACGAGGCCGACGCGAACAGGCAGGCCATCCATGACGAGACGGTGCTGATCCTGTAAGAGGTGCGGGCGCTGAGGGCCGAGGTGAAAGAACTCAAGGACGGGATGGGGCGGTAGTCGGAGCGGAAGCGGGTCGTTGTTTTAAAAATCGCTGATAGGAGGGCCTCAGATCCCTCATCTTCAGGGGGAGGACGCTTTGGCATCCGAAAAGCAAGGAGAGCTCGTCCGCTTGCCAGTGCATTCATGCGGATCACATGATCAGTCGCCACCGCTCTAGCCTCATCCTGAGGTGCGGAGCGAAGCGTAGCCTCGAAGGATGGGCGTCATGGTCAGGAGCTTGCGGCCCACCCTTCGAGACGCAAGCGTTGCTTGCTCCTCAGGATGAGGCTGAGTGTTTGGCATGGCGCGTCGACCCGATAGCGGACCGATCCGGCTTAAGCGGTCTCTGCGCATCTCGCGGCGAAGGTCTGAAACGAGCCCATCCCAGTCGCAGAATGCGGTGCAGTGAATGACCGGATAACCGGCGACGACACCATAAGCTCGACGAATTTATGCGCCAGACTATTTCGTCGTCATCTCGGCGTCCCCGTGCCACATCACGTTCCGCTGATCCTTTCGACAATAGTGATGCTGACGTTGGCCTGTACGTCATTGAGCAGGCTGCCCAGCATGGCGATTTTTAACGTCCTCGCGGCCAGCGCAACGGCGATTGCGTTGACCGCCGATACCATGTTCTTCCCATCTATGATGCTAATGCGGTCCAGCAAGTGCTGGACATGAGCCTGGCGGTAGAAGCCATCGATACAAGCGACTTTCGATAAACAGAAAAAGAAAAGAGGCAGAAACCGTGCGCGGTGTGGCGCAGGTTTGCAACCGTCCCAATGGCGGCTTCCAGCCTATTCAGTGTCCGAAATCGCCGACTTCCAGTCGTCCGACAATCGTGTCGATTGCCGCAATCGCGGCCGCCGAAGATGGGTCATCTTCCTTTGCCAAGGCCTCACGCATATTCTGGAGAACTGGAATCGGTTTCCGGCGCGAGGAAGGCTCGATCCGGTTGAAGAAGTTCCCATATGCGTCTTGCGCACGCACCAAGTCGCCAAGGATCAGATAGCAGTCGCCAAGATCCGCCCACGGCCATCCTTTGTCGTTCAATGCTGCGTTTGTCTTCGCTTTGGCATTCAAATTTTCATCCATTTGCGCTGCAGTCGCCTCCACCGTGCCGCGGATCTCATCGATTTTCTTAGCGCCCAAGATTATCGAATTCTTGATCACGTTCAGACGGTTGTAGGTCACCTTTGATCCGCTAAGTCGCTCAATCTTCGCGCCAAGGTCATAGCTTTGAAGGGCGCCGGGAACGTCTCCGGTTCGGCGCAACAGCCCGCCGCGTGACCCTAGAATTTCGATCAGGCGCTCTGATACGCTTTTGGGAACATCGCGAACCCATGCGTCCGCGTCGGTTAGGGCATGCGGAAACGATTCCAACGTGCACTCAATATCAGCGAGGCCTTTTGAAAACTGCAATTGCGCATCATCGGCGCGCCCGCGCTTTTCCAGCCGATCCCCCCGCTCGCGCGCCAATTCGGCGGTTTCAATCTTTTCACTTGCCAGGTCGATCCACTCTTCGAAATCTGTTCTCATGGCTGGAATTTTTCCTTAATCGCTTCGGCTAGGTCGAAGTCGTAGTCGGAGTCCGATTTGTAAAGATCTGTGATCACCGCGCGGCCCAGTTTGACATACCTTTTACGCCGCATGTCGTCTTTGTCTAATTCATAGGCACGTACGCGTTCATGCAGGTAGAACCAAGCCGCCAGCCTGCGCTCAAGCGCCGACATTTGTGCATCGCTGCTCAATGCCTGATCCATATGCATTTGCTGAGTTCCGCCTTCACTCCTTTGAATTCGGTGATGGATCGCATCTGCCTTTTGATCTAGTTCTTCATCTATCGCGAGAAAGGCTTCCTTGGTTGCCCGAACCGCCTGTGTAACCGCATCATAGACCAATTTGTGGTTCGGATTGACCTGATCAACACCAGTCGCGTTTACCAGACGGTCGGCAACCTCATCGAAGTTCGCCGTCTTGGTGCCATCGAACGAATACGTTATCGGTTGGAATAAGTTCTGCATTTTTGCGATTTGGCGCAGTGGATCCGGGTGCCCGTTTGGCAATTCAAGCTTTGGTGCCTTTTCTTGCCCGGCCTGGTGCTTGCTTTCGACGACCTGAACCACGCCCCAACGGCTTACCGCAAGCCGCACACCAGTCTCCATAAAGGCGGACGGGCTGTATTCCGACCAGTCGACCACACAGGCCGCAGTGCGGCGAATGCGTTCAAAAAGATGCTGAGATACCAGTTGCGGCGTCGGCAGATCAATCAGCCGGTGAACCAGCGGCTCCTTGCCAAGCTCAGACAACTCTTGCTCCAGGCCTTCGCGCAGATATTCCCAGCACGTAAAAAACGTCTCGCTGTACGAGCACAGGACCAGAACCTCATCCTCCAGATCGATAGACGAAAAAGCCGAGATGTCCGAACCGAGCTGCCGCAGAGAGTCGTAAACCGGCAGGTCCAAATAATTCGGATTCTTCGCAAGTTGCCGAAATCCAGACACGACCCGTTTGACAAACTGCTCTACCACTGGATTCGCGCCTGTATACATCCCCGCCGGCGTGTGAGAGTTGAAATTCAGATCTCTCAGATTAAACGGCGTGTCCGGCATCGGTTCGCCTTCGCGCCAGCCATCACCAACGCTGCAGATGGTCACCCCGCGGCGGGCAGCAGCGCGAATGCCTAACAGCAACATCGATCCGGGCTCGAATCCCGTCACATCGAATAGCACCAGATCCGCCTCGGCGATCAGTCGCGTCGCCAGTTCCAGGCTGTCGGAATCTTCGAAGACTTCTGGCATTGAGAGGACAGAGGCCTGGAAATCATCAGGGGTAAAATCTTCTGAGAGCACGCGGGTCCTGCCCACCAGATCGAGGCCATCGGCATAGCCGCGGAACGAATCCCAGATCCGTCGGCGCCGCTTGCCGGACAACGCGCTGCTCATCAAGTCCCGCGGCCCCCAGCCATCTTTCCGTTCGCTTGCCGGGCGCGATTGCCGCTCAGACAGGACCACAACACTGTGGAACTTATTCGGATCAAAATTTGCCCAGCCGGACATCGATGCCTCGACCTCACCGCCAGGTTCGGTATCGTGTCGGAAGATCTCCATCTCCATCAACAACTGCGTATCGGCAGACTGTTCTTCTTCTTGGCTCAGACGCGGATTTTGAACCATCCGCCCTGCGTTCTTGGCCAGCGCACAGCACGATGCTTTTAGCGGTGCCAAGAGACCCGACAGGCTCCGCGGCGCGGCGTCCATCCCCAAGGTATCGGCCAATGCCCGTGTAAAGATGCTGACTGGCAACGGCGTGTCATCACCTTTGGTAAGGATCTGAGCCATCTCTCCTTTTCGGCACCCATAAAGCCGCATGAAGCGTCCGGCATCGATGTCGGCACCCCACCGGTCCTCGTTGGCATCCTTTTGGATTGGTGAGTCGCGCTCGTCCCGGCACGCATCGATGACAAACAAAACAAAGCCCGTTTGGGAATGTTCGACGGTCACGCCTATATCGGTCGAGACCCGCTGGTTCGGGCTCGTAATTGCAAGATGACGTTTCATGCCTTTGGGGATGATCCAATCTTCCTGCGCCAGCCGGACACCGTGACCCGAATAATAGATCAGCCGAAAATCACGAGGTGCGCCTGTTTCCGCGAATTCCCGAATTGCTGCATCCATTGTCGCGGCATTCGACATCGCCTCGTCAGAGGCGACTACGACTTCGAACCCGCACCGCATCAGCGCCTCTTTAAGGATCTGAATGTCGTTATTGACCGCCGGAAGATCGGAAAACCCCGCTCCAAACTTGGCGGCCCCCAGCAACAATGCCTTGCGAGTGTTCGGAACGAGGGGCGTCCCGTCAATCATTCCGGAGGATTGTTATGCGGCGGCGAGAAGGTCAGCTTGATCGAACCGCTGCCGCTGATCTTACTGGTGCCGATGAAACTGACACCGCCTTCGGCGCCGACTTCCAGTCCGATCTCGACTTCCTTCAACTCGTACTGCCCGACAGATCGGATCTCCGCAAAAATCTCGCCCAGCCGCTGGGTTGCGTTCTGCAGGTTCGACTTCAAAGTTGCCATCGGGACCGATTCTTTTCCGACCCCATCAGATCCTTTCGTCGTGACCTCCACCACAAACGGCAATGTCCCCTCTTCCATCCTTCAGCTCCCACCAAGAATACGGTTACAATAAACTATATTCCATTTCCGGAATTTTTCTCAACGCATTCGCGAATGCGCTGCAAACGCACGACCAGGAGGCGTAAACTAGTCTTCGCACCACTACCGAAACCGGAGTTTAAGGTTCTGATGAACCTAACGGCCGTTTCCGCCTAATTGGAAAGCGGACTTTGGGTCCAATGGCCCAGATGTCCGAAATGTCCGGCAAATCGGCCATTCGTCTAATGCACAGTGAATGTCTCTTCCCCGCCCGTTTCGAACTTAGCACACTGGGACGAATGTCATGGATCGGTTAGAGCGAAAATCCACCGCATGCCCCAAACAACAGCATGTGGACCAACGGGGCTTGGTCAAAGGAGCCCATGTTTCTTAGTGCCCCTCTAAACCCGCGCCAAGTCTTCCTCCGGGCCTTCGACAGTCACCCTAACCCCGGTTTCGTTATATTCCCGCGCCACCACCGTCAGCCCCAGTGCCTCAATCCGTCGTTCCAGCTCCGAGCTTCCCGCGAATTCCGCTTCCAGAACCTTCCGGGCAAGCTTTTGAAACGGCACCAGTTCCGCATTCCGGATCGCGTCCTGGGCCGCGCCGGAATACGCGCGGGCGAGGCCGCCGCCGCCGAGTTTGGTGCCGCCGAAATAGCGCACGATCAGCACGGCGCAATTGATCAGCTCCGCGCCTTGCAGGACGCGCAAGGTGGGCATGCCGGATGTGCCGGCCGGTTCGCCGTCGTCCTTGCCGCTTTCCTCGATCCGGCCATCGTCCAGTAGGCACCGGTGGGCGGTGACGATGTGGTTGGCCTTTCTGTGCTCCTTGCGCAGGTCTTCCAGGCGCGTCCCGAATGCGTTAATCGGGACAAGATGGGCCAGAAAACGGGACTTCCGATCCTCCACAAAGCCTACAGACTCGCGGGTGATGGTTTTCAGGGGCATGTCTTATCCAGCATTTTCAGTTTGCGCCTTCAAGGCTTCCAACCCCTTGGGCGTCAGGCCGTAGATGCCGCGCTCGACCCGTTCAAACCAGCCGTAGTGATCATCCGCCATCATGCGGGTGGCATTGGCAACACCGGTTGCCTTGGCAACGTCCGCTCCGCGGCTAGGTCCGTTTTCTTTCAGGTAGGTTGCGCAGCGCTGGGCATCCTGCCGGTAAGCGGTGACGATCATTGTCCGTGTCGAGCCGCCGGTGTTCGGATCGCCAACCCGGCGGGCGAACTCGCGAAGTAGCCGGTCTTTCCGCTTTTTCATCTTGCGCGGCTGGAACGGCGCTGGGTCGAGGTGGACATCGATCTTTTCACCGGACAGGCGGATCGTGATCAACCCAAGGCCCAAACGGCGGGCGAGCTTGAGATTGTTCTTCAAGGCCAGCTGAAAGCGTTTTCCGCTCCCTTGCGGAACGGCAATATAGACCGCATCCGTAATCGATTGGCGGGCAATCGCCTGATGAAAAAGGTCCAGCGAGAAGCCTGTCTTGAGCTCGACGATCACCGGATCCTCGCCGCCGCGCCGGGCAACCACATCTGCGGATCCGACCTCGGCCTTGACCTCATAGCCCTGGCTTTCAAGAAAGTCCTTTACCGGTTGATAGAGCTCGGTTTCCAGAATGCGCGGCATGTGCGGCGCCTCAGCCCACCGCCTTGAAATGCTTCGACAGCTTCAAGGCCTGGCCCTGGTAATTGGAGCCGATGCCTTCGCCGTAGAGTGTTGCCGGGCGTTCGGCCATTTTCTCATAGACGAGGCGTCCGACAGTCTGGCCGTGTTCAACGATGAATGGCACGTCATGGGAGCGGACTTCCAGGACAGCGCGTGAACCTTGGCCACCGGCTCTCATGTGTCCGAAACCGGGGTCGAAGAAGCCGGCATAATGCACCCTGAACTCTCCGACAAGCGGATCGAACGGCACCATCTCGGCGGCATAGTCCGGCGGCACATGCACGGCCTCCTGGCTGACCAGTATGTAGAATTCATTCGGGTCCAGGATCAGGTCCGGCGCGCCACGCCGGTAGATAGGCTCCCAGAAATCGAGTGGATCGTGCGCGTTTACCACATCGACATCAATCAAGCCGGAATGCTGCTTGGCGCGGTAGCCGATCAGGCTGTCTGGCCCCATGCCGTTGAGATCGATGGACAGTTGCACGCCGTTGCCGATCCGTTCATTGCCGCCGGTTACCAGCATCTGGTCCTCGTGAATGGCCTTAAGTTCGCCGTCCGGGATCAGCGAATGGCCTCTTCGGAAACGGATCTGGCTAAGGCGGGACCCGCTGCGAACAACGACCGGGAAGGTCAGCGGCGAGATTTCGGCATAAAGCGGACCGGTGTAGCCGGCCGGGACCGTATCAAAGGCTATGCCTGCGTCCGTGATCACCCGGGTGAATACATCCAGCCTGCCGGTGGAGCTTTTCGGGTTGGCCGTTGCCGAGATATCGGCTGCCAGAGCAAGGCTTTCCTGGAGAGGCACGATATAGACACAGCCGGTTTCCAGAACCGCGCCGCCGGTCAGATCGAAAGTGTGAAGCTTCAGTTGTTCCAGCCGGTCAGCGACCTTGACACCGGGCCCGGGAAGGAAGCTGGCGCGCACCCGGTAGGCCGAGGCGCCAAGGCGCAGATCGAGGCTGGCGGGCTGGATTTGTCCGTTCACCGGTTCGGCATTGGCGCTGATCTCTCCAGAGGCAAACATGGTGGCAATCGCCCGCTCGGGCAGAATGCCGTCATGGGGAATGCTGCCACTTCCCCCGATAGTAGAGCTGCCTGCCCGAGTCATATATGCTACCCGCCTCTTTCAACCTATCTTTGCTTATCGGATTGGAGGCGGCTCGCCAAGCCGCCGGTGGCCGGAGTTCGGTTCCTCCACGCAAAAGCGTTTGACGCGCGGCTGCAATTGCCGTAATCCGGGCAGACTTCCGTGGTGATTTGGGCCGGCCGGCTTGCAGCCACGTTAAACAAGTAGCTAAAGGGCCGGGTTGTAAAAGACCCCGGCTCAGGCCGGGGTTTTTGCATGTGGAGCATAGATAATGACAACCGACCGCAATCCGAACAAAGCATCCCATCGTCCAGCAACCCAGCTTGTGCATGGCGGCACCATGCGTTCGCCGTTCGGTGAAACATCGGAAGCGATCTATCTGACTCAAGGGTTCGTCTACGACAATGCGGAGGCCGCCGAGGCGCGCTTCAACGGTGATGATCCGGGATACGTCTATTCCCGTTATGCCAATCCGACCGTGACCATGTTCGAGGACCGCATCAAAGGGCTTGAGGGGGCGGAAGCCGCACGAGGTACGGCAAGCGGTATGGCGGCGGTCAATCTGGCACTAATGGCGGCCGTCCGGGCAGGCGATCATGTGATTGCCTCGCGGGCACTGTTCGGCTCCTGCCGCTATATCTGCGAAACACTGCTGCCGCGCTTCGGGGTTGAGAGCACGCTCATTGACGGCACCGACATCGAGGCCTGGAAAGCGGCGGTCAAGCCGAACACCAAGGCGATGTTTCTGGAAAGCCCGACCAATCCGACGCTGGAGATTGTCGATATTGCTGCCGTCGCTGCGATCGCCAACGAGATCGGCGCGCGGGTAATTGTCGACAATGTGTTCGCCACCCCACTCTACCAGGCGCCGCTGAAACTCGGCGCGCATGTGGTGGTCTATTCGGCGACCAAGCATATCGACGGCCAGGGGCGCTGCCTTGGCGGTGTGGTTCTGTCGGATGAGGAGTGGATCACGGAAGAGGTCGTTCCTTTCGTCAAGCATACCGGCCCGCATATGAGCCCGTTCAATGCCTGGACGTTGTTGAAGGGGCTTGAAACCTTGCCGCTTCGCGTTGCCCAGCAGACACAAAGCGCCGCGAAGATTGCAGATTTCCTTGCCGGGAACCGCAAGGTCGCGCGGCTCATCTATCCGGGCCGGGACGATCACCCGCAGGCGGATGTCGTCAAACGCCAGATGACGGGCGGGTCGACGCTGGTCGCGTTGGAAATCGCCGGCGGCAAGGACGCCGCCTTCCGCTTTCTGAATGCGCTGGACCTGATCAAACTGTCCAACAACCTCGGCGATGCCAAGAGCCTGATCACCCATCCGGCAACCACTACCCATCAGTCGATCGGTGAAGAGGCGCGAGCAGAACTCGGAATTTCGGATGGCATCTTGCGGCTGTCAGTCGGGATCGAGGATGCCGAGGATCTCCTTGGAGACATCGAAAAGGCACTGGCTGCGGCCTAGGGCCTGTGGACATATAGGATTCACAGGCCGTCTTTTTTGTGATTCAAGCTTTCTTTTGAGGAGGCTTTGATGCGCAGCGAACGTTTTGTCATTACGGATAGAAGTTGGGCGATCATAGAACCGTTGCTTCCGGGAAGTATCCGGGACCGGGGCCGGACAGCAAAGGACAACCGGCTGTTTCTTGAAGCGGTGCTGTGGAAGGTTCGCGTTGGCAGCCCGTGGCGGGATCTGCCGCCCGGATTTGGCGAATGGAACAGTGTATTCCGGCGGTTCCGCCGATGGACCCAACGCGGTGTATTTCAGCGCCTTTTTGAGGCTGTATCGGGTGATCCCGACTTTGAATATGTTCTTATCGATGGCACGATCATCAGCGTCCACCAAAAGGCGAGTGGCGCAAAAGGGGGACTCTCAATCAGGCCATCGGGCGCTCGAAAGGCGGACTGACCACCAAGGTCCTGGCCCTCACCGATGCGTTAGGCAATCTGGTGCGCTTCAAGCTTCTGCCCGGCCAGCGCAGTGAAATTGTTGGTGTGCCCGACCTTATCGACGGTCTGGAATTCGGCGCCATGCTTGCCGACAAGGCATTCGATGCCGATGCGTTGCGCGAAGACCTTGATACGCGCCAGGCGCAAGCCGTCATTCCGGCGAAAACCAATCGCCGCGTCCACATTCCCCACGATGTGGAAACCTACCAGTGGCGTCATCTGATTGAAAACTACTTCAGCAAAATCAAAGAGTTCAGAGGAATAAACACGAGATACGACAAGACCGACGCCAGCTATCAAGCATCATGGAACCTGGCCGCAACCATCATCGCATTGCGCTAAATGTCCACAGGCCCTAGGGCCTGTGGGGATTTAGGATTTGGATCGCGGTATCGATGAAAATCGTTCGGGTCGAGAAGCAATGTCGCTGGAAAGGCCATTCCTTTTCAAGACATTGCGCCGTGGAACCGGGCGATTTTCATCATATCCCTTGCGGGACGCGGCGCTTTTGGCCCCGGATTGCGTCAGAGAGCCCTTATGGAGTTTACTCCATGGCAGTCTCTCTTCCTGATCCGCGGCCAAAAGCGTCTCGCGCCGCGACCGAAACCTAATTCCCCACGGGCCCTAGCAGGACGTTGAAAAAGTCACTGGAAGCCTGGGTTCAATCATGGCTCCTTGTGATCCAACGGGATTGTGAGGATTTGAGATGCGTGGTGGCGACGATGGAACGGGCGAACTTTTCAGCTATGTCGATCTTGAGGCGCGGGTTCGGCGGGATCGCCCGTTGCGCAAGGTCCGGGAGATCGTGAACACGGCGCTTATGGCTCTCGAGCGGCGATTTTGCGGCGCTTGATTCACCGATTGAGCACCCCTCGATCCCGCCGGAACGACTTCTGATGGAGCGGCTGGAGTACGATCTTCTGTTCCGCTTGTTTGTCGGCATCGGCGTTGATGATGCTGCATGGAACCATTCGACCTTCTCGAAGAACCGTGACTGTCTGCTCAGATCATCGGATCTACGCTCAAACTACAAAATGTTGTTTTGTGCATTATGTTGTGTCACTGTAGGAATATGCCTAGATTATCAATCGACATCACCCCTGAAGAGCATCAGAAACTCAAAGCTATTGCTGCGCTTAAAGGCCAGAGCATCAAGGATTATGTGCTGAATCGCACCTTGGGCGAAGCTCCTGCCGTGGACCAAATGAGCGAGGACGAAGCGCTTGAGGCTTTGTCGGACTACCTGAAGCCCCGCATTGAGCAGGTGCGACGGGGTGAGCTATCAACAAAATCCTTTGAGGATATCCGCAAAGAGGCTCATCGCCGCGCGGGTATGTAATCCTGCAGATGCAGAATGTTGAACTCACAGCAGCGGCGGAAGAAGACGTAACCGGAATCTGGCTATATACCTATGAAACATGGGGCTTCGATCAGGCCGAGAGATATTTCGATCAGATCGTTTCATGTTGCGAGGCCGTCGGCGGTGGCAAAGCCCGCTCCAAGCCTGTTGAGGGCTTGGCCGACAACATTCATGTGCATCGCTGCGAGCAGCATTACATCTTCTTTCTGCCCAATGGGCGCCCAATCGTTTTGGCGATCCTGCATGGCCGCATGGATTTTATAGAGCGGCTTCAGGAGCGGCTTTGATAATACCAACCCCAGTTGATTAGAACCTATCTGACGTGTTTTTCCTTTTCTTCGGCTAGGAATGCTTTGCAGGACGATGCGGGGCATCGTTCAAAAAGCATGACGCTGTCCGAAGGATAGGAAGAGCGCGCCTTTGGTGGGCGAAAATTCGGGTAGTGTCAAAGATCTTTCGCACATTTGTTTTCAGGCGACGGCTCCTTGGGTTTGGTTTTGCTCCTGGTAGAGCGGCGTCATGTTCATGTATTTGCGGGCGGACCATTTGCCGGCGGCGATATGCCTGAGCCTGGCCGCGGCCAGGTTCAGGCATGATTGGCCGTCGGGAAACGCCCCAACAACCCGCGTGCGCCTTCGGATCTCTTTCATGATCCGCTCCAGCGGATTGTTTGTCCGGATCTTGCGCCAATGGCAGTCGGGGAAGCCGTAATAGGTCAGCGTCTCTTCAATGCTCTCTTCAATGAGGTCGGCCGCCCGGGTCAGGCGTTGCGCGCGAAGATCGGCGATCACCGCTTGCGCCTTTTTCAAAGCCTCCTTGCGGCTTTCTTGAGCGTGAATGGCCTTCAGCATGTGGGTGACATCGCGCACTTTCGTGGACGGCACATGGCTGAACACATTGCGATAGAAGTGAACCATGCAGCGCTGCCACTGGGCGTCGGGCAGATAATCGGCAATGCTCTCCACAAGGCCACGGCAGGCATCGGAGATGATCAGCTTCACACCGCTCAAACCCCGGTCGACAAGATGGCGCAGGAAGTTTGACCAGCCCGACTTGTCTTCCTTGGCGCCCTCACAAATCCCCAAAATCTCCCGATAGCCTTCAGAATTGACAGCACTTGCGACAAGCAGGGAGACGTTCCTGACTTCGCCAGCCCACGTCCGCTTCATCACGATCCCATCGAGATAGAGGTACGGATGTTCCCCTTCAATTGGCCGGTGCCGCCATTCTTCAATCTTGGCGTAGATCTTCTTGTTGAGGTTCGATACCGTGCCGGGACTGACCCGCGTGCCCCACAGCGCTTCGGTGATGTCCTCCACCCGGCGGACCGAAACACCCGCCAAATACATCTCCATCAAGGCTTCCTCAACACTGCTTTCCCGGCGCTGATAGCGCTCAATGATGGCCGTCTCAAATGTCTGACGGCGCAGCTTCGGCATCTTCAGCTTCACTGCGCCAGCCTTGGTGTGCAGCGAGCGCTCGTAACTGCCCGCCCGCGTGTCCTGGCGGCCTTCGTTGCGCTCATACCGGCCAGCCCCGCAAAGCCGGTCCGCTTCCGCATCCAGCATCGCATTCAAAGCCTCTTCGACAGTGCCGCGCACCATCTCGCCAAGATGATCCTTGATCCGGGCCTCATCAATCCGGATAACGTTGCTCATCTCTTGTCCATCGTCATCATCAATCATTCCATGCTCCCTTCAATCACCATAAAGGGAACCGTCTCAATCAGAAAATGTGCGAAAGATTTTGTACGTTATCAAAATTCGTCCCCGGCGTCGTTGCTGCGCTTGCCCGGCCTTAAAGGCCGCGCTGCCCGCATCGCCTAGCCGGAAACGAATTTTCGCTCCATCAGATAGGTTCTAATCAACTGGGGTTGGTATAAATGGCTGATCGATTGAAGTTATTTAGATATACGTCAAGAAAACCTCTGTATTACTGGCTGATTGGCGCTTTTCTGTTTTGGCTGCCATTGCCGCTTTTCTGTTTTGGCTGCCATTGCCGCTTGGGCTAGCTGACATTTTAATTGATCCGCAATGGCACGCTCCTCATGGGCAATGTGACAGTCTTGGAATCCCTATTTTCCAAACCCGCGATGCTTTGTTGCCTTGGGCGCTCATTTCAATCGTTGTTTCGGCAATTTTGGTTTTCCCCTTTGGTAGAGGAAAAACAGAAGGAACAGACATATTCAAATGCGCGTTGGGCAATAAAATTTGGAACTACGTAGTATCAATCCCTATTGCTTTAGTTTGTGCGTTTCTTCTGTTTGAAGTGATAAATCACATTTGGGGAGTCATTGTACCTCAAACAATAATCTCAGACTGTGGAGGCCGTGCGGAGGAGATTACTGTTGTACGGCGTCGACCTCCTATTCAGTTAATTCCATTGCTTTGCCTAGTGGCTGTCCTTTGGTTTCTACATTTGAGAGCATTGATCTTGTCACCTAAGAAGAAGTGAGAGGCAATTGAATCCCCACAGGCCCTAGATCAGATCCGTTTATGGGCTCTCGTGGTTTTTCAGCGCGAGGGCTCCAAGAACAATCCTTGAAATCGCAGACACCACGCAAACGGCCGCAAACACCCAGGCTAACACCGGAAACCACGCCGGGAAGATCGCCATGGCCAGAAAAACGGCAATGGTTTCGGTCCCCTCGGCAAGACCCGTCAAATAGTAGAGCGATTTCACACCTTGCGCAGACGTGGAGATGCCGCGCTTTTCGGCCATCACTGCAAAGGCTAGAAACGCAGAACCATTGGCATAGAAGCTGAACAACAGCGCGGCAGCGGGCAGGGCATTGATCTCCGGCGCGTGAACAGCAAATGCAAGCGGGATTGCACCGTAGAAGAAAAAGTCCAGCGTGATATCGAGATAACCGCCGAGGTCGGTCTTCCGGGTGGCGCGCGCAACAGCACCGTCCAAGCCATCGGCAAGGCGGTTGAGCACGATCAGCACAAAGCCCAGCCAGAAGGCACCCAGAGCCAATGCCACAGCTGCACAGATACCGAATGCAAAGCCAGCCAAGGTTACCGTGTTCGGCCCGATGCCGGCAGCAGCAATCATCCGGCCGGCCATGTTAAGCGGCGGATCGATAAGTGGTCTGAGGCGGGCATCGAACATCAGTAATTGCAACCCATTGAGGCGAGCGAAAGTGTCTGCGGCGTTATTTCCCATTCGGCAGTTACAGCGCAACAGCCTCTCTTTCACACTGGCGTCATTCGCCCTATAAGCACGCTCAGGAGCGGCGGGAAAAGGCAATGAGCGGAAAAGTGGTATCAGGCATGTACCGTGCAGTAACAGACGGCATAGAAGTCTCCGTCGAGCCCTTCTATCTGGACGATGAATCCCAGCCCGACGAGAGCCGGTACTTCTGGGCTTACATGATCGAGATCCGCAACAGCAGCACTGAACCGGTGCAGCTCAAGACACGTTATTGGCAGATTATCGATGCACTGGGCCGCGTTGAGGAAGTCGAGGGGCCGGGAGTCATTGGCCAGCAGCCGGTCATCGATCCCGGCGAGACCTTTGAATACTCTTCCCGCTGCCCGCTTGCGACCGATTCCGGATTTATGGCCGGCTCCTATTCAATGGAGCGGCCGGATGGCTCGGTCTTTGATGTCGAGATTCCGGCCTTTTCCCTCGATTTGCCCGATACGGTGCGCAGCCTGAACTGAGCAATCCCGATCACGCGTGGCGGTGGCGGGCTATGGCGGCCCGTTCGATCGCGGCAACTGTCAGCTTGTCGAGAAAGAAACGGTCGCGCAGCATCTGCAGAATGCGGATTTCCTCCTGCTGAACCGACATGTCGGCAGCGGCCACATCAACGCCAAGGGCATAGGCGGTGTCATAGAGCTTCGGCGGGATAACATCGCCGATCAGTTCCAGGACGAGCGAAAGGCCGTTGTCATCCTGAAGGATCTCGCCGCAGCGCTGGGCAGCCGGAATGACATTGGCTGTGTCATAGCCGTTGAAAACCGGTAAAGTCTTGATCACGTCGCCCATCTTGGCGAGTTCCTTGTCGGACATGGCATTGTCGGATGCCGATACCAGTACCATGACGTAGATCAGGGCTTCCTGGATGCTTATTGGATCGTTATTGGGCACGGATCGGGTCTCCCGGCAGCACAGAATTTGTTTGCAGTCCAACCGATGTAACGGCTTGTTCTGGCGCCTGCAAGCTAGAGAAGCGCCACAATTCATTGACTGCGGGGCGCGCCTTCCATAGTGTCGCGGCGCTGCAGCCAAGGAGCGGACAGACCGCCCGGCTTCCCAGGCACTATTTCCCGCATTCACGATAGACTGAAAGAAAATGACAGACCGATCCCTGCCACCGCTTGACCTTTCGCCCGAATTCATCGAGGCGGCTGCCAAATCCAAGGCCTGGCCGTTCGAGGAAGCGCGAAAACTGGTCAAACGCGTCGCCAAGCGGGATCCGCAAAAGCCTGTCCTTTTCGAGACCGGCTATGGCCCGTCCGGCCTGCCGCATATCGGCACGTTTGGCGAAGTGGCGCGCACCACGATGGTGCGGACCGCATTTCGCGCACTGACCGAAGACAAGATTCCGACGCGGTTGATCTGCTTTTCGGACGACATGGACGGGATGCGCAAAATCCCGGAAAATGTCCCAGATATGGCCGCATTGGAGCCTTTCCTGCATATGCCGCTGACAGCTGTTCCGAACCCGTTCGGCGGCGACTATGAGAGCTTTGGCCACCACAACAACGCCATGCTGCGCCGGTTTCTGGACACATTCGGATTCGACTACGAGTTCATCAGCGCGACGGACTATTACAAGTCCGGCCAGTTTGACGAGGTGCTGCTACGTGCCTGCGAACGCTATCAGAAGCTGATGGATGTAATGCTGCCGACACTCGGGGAAGAGCGCCAGGCAACCTATTCGCCTTTCCTGCCGATCTCGCCGAAAAGCGGCCGTGTGCTTTACGTCCCCATGAAGGACGTGAACGCCAAGGACGGTACAATTACCTTCAATGATGAAGACGGTGAAGAAACGACCTTGCCGGTGACAGGCGGTCAGGTAAAGCTGCAGTGGAAGCCAGACTTCGGCGCGCGCTGGGCAGCGCTTGGCGTCGATTTCGAGATGTTCGGCAAGGACCACGGTCCGAACATGGCCATCTACGACAGGATCTGTAAGGTTCTGGGCGGGGACGCGCCGGACCACTATGTCTATGAGCTGTTTCTGGACGACAAGGGCCAGAAGATTTCCAAGTCCAAGGGCAATGGCCTGACCATCGATGAGTGGTTGACCTACGCGCCGACGGAGAGTCTGGCGCTTTACATGTTCCAGAAGCCGCGCACTGCCAAGAAGCTTTATTTCGATGTTATCCCGAAGGCGGTGGACGAGTATTACACGTTCGCACAGAAATATGCGCAGATGCCGGTTGAACAACAACTCGGCAATCCGGCGTGGCACATACATTCGGGCAACGTCCCGGCAATCGATATGCCGGTTCCCTTTGCCATGCTGCTCAACCTTGTGTCTGCCTCGAATGCTGAAACCAAGGAGGTGCTCTGGGCGTTCATCTCCCGCTATGCACCGGAGGTGACGGCGGAAAACCATCCGCATCTGGACAGTCTGGCCGGTTTCGCGATCCGCTACTTCGATGATTTCGTCAAGCCGAACAAATCGTTCAAGACGCCGGACGATGTTGAACGCGGCGCGTTGGAGACGCTGGACGCAAAGCTTGCGGAGTTGCCGGCCGGTGCCGATGGAGCAACAATCCAGGATGCTGTTCTGGACGTGGCCCGCTCAATCGAGCGGTATCAGGACCACAACAAGAAGGGACCGGATGGCGGTCCGGGTGTCTCTGTCGCCTGGTTCTCCGCTCTCTATCAGCTGCTTCTCGGTCAGGAAAAAGGTCCGCGCTTCGGTTCCTTCGTTGCTCTTTACGGCATTGCCGAGACCCGAGTGATGATCAGCAAGGCTTTGGCCGGGGAACTCGCCGCCTGAGCGTGTAACTTGCTTGCGGGAGGCACCTCCCGCAGGTTCGCCCGATGCTCTAGTTCGCTTCTGATCCGACACCCTCCGACCAGGGGATGACCTCAACGCTGTCCGGGGGATCGCTGTCGGGGTTCAGTGTGACAGGTTCGCTCCATTCCACGGACTGGCCAATGATGTCTTGAAGATCCGGAAGACCGGCTTCGGGCAAAAGGTCTGCGCTTGGCGGCGGGAGTTCTTCCAGCCAGTCCGACTGCCACTTTCCGCGCTTTTTCTCCTGCGCCAGAGCCGCCAGTTCCTGATAATCGTCCGGTGCATTTTCAAGCGGATCAGCCCAGCCATGGCGGACCAGGCGTTTGCCGAGGTTGATTTTACCTCTGGTGCAGGTTGCCAGAATCTCGCGTGGACCAAGTTCATCAGCCTTTTCGCAGACGATCTTGAACCGCCGGACCAAGCCCTGCAGAAAGCTTCGGGCCCTGACGCCGCATGGCCACTCGCCGCCAATGCGGGACTGGCAAACCTGGTCAAGGGTCAGCGGTTCGATATGCGCCAGTTGGATGGTGATCTGACCGGTTTTGAGATGACCTCCATCCACGACCGTCGGGGCAACGATCTCCATGATGCCATCGGGGAGGGGCTCGGCGGCCGGGTTCAGGAGTTCCTGTAGCCGCTCGGACGGGGCAATGCGGGTGAGGGTACCCGCGATATCCGGCGTGGTAACGCCTTCAGGCGAAACATTGCGTATCTGGTTTGGCAGTGGAGCCTTGCCGGTCTTCTCGGCGGGGCCGGTATTCCCGCTTTCCGGAGAGGCTGCGACAGCGGCTGAGGATGCTACGGCATCGGGGTCTTGAGGAGCTAAGTTGGTTGCCGTCTTTGGAGGCGCTTCCGAAGTCTCGGGCCGGCTTTCCGGTATAGCCGGCTCCATGGTGGGGTTTGCGCCCGTCCCGTTTGCATTGTTGCCGGCCCCGGGCGGGATGGCAGCCTGCTCCACCTCGGCCTGCTCCACCGAAGCGTTGTCATTGTTCATCGAAACCATGACTACCAGCGCTATGACGGCGGCGGCCGACACAGTGGCAAGAAACACTGGTACTAAAAGAGCGCGGATGGCCATCTGGACAACAGGCCCCCTGTTACTGGCTTGCCCAGAAGATCCGGGCAAGCCATTCGATCTGATCGTGTTTGAGAATACACGATTCCGGCAGGCCCTTGACAGTTGTGAACTCTGTCCGGTCCCGGCGGCGCTGGGAAAGGGTCATTATGGACAAAGCACCTTCAGCCGGTTTGACCACAACGCGGTCCCCGCGCCTGATCGGCAGCGAGCACGCTGCGATGATGATATCGCCGGCGCGATAGAGGGGCATGAACCCGTCGCCTGTCACTTCAAGCGCAAAGGCATCCTTGACCTTTGGATCGGGAAAAGAGAGTTGGGCCCAGCCTGGGCCAGCCGGCTGACCATGGCTGTCGAAGGCGTTCCGGCCAGATACGGTCGCGAAACCGGCAAAGGGCAGTTGCTGTCGGGACAAAATGTGTCTGCCGCCCATCCGCAGCGCTTTGTTGTCGTCGTCGACCCTTGCAACAAACTGCGAGAGAGGCTCGCCGGTTGCTTCCAGTATCTTGGCAAGGGATTCGGTTGACGGCCAACGCGGACGCCCGTCACCGGCTATGCGTTTGGATGGATTGAACGTCGTTGGATCAAGCCCGGCACGGCGGGCCAGCCCGGAAGGCGAGAGGCCGTTTTGAGCCGCCAGTGCGTCGATTGCCGCCCAAACCTGTTCATGCGACAGCATCGTCGTCTCCCAGCGCACCCTTAGCAGGAATATATACCTTGCCTGGAATTATGGGTTCGCGCGAAATTCGAGTCAAAACCTTCTTTGACGGTGTATCGACGCACAACGAGGCTTGTTCCGTTCCTTTAACACCGATAGGTTTCGCGCCGTCTGCGAATAGGGCGGCTGGCCGATCTGGCGCCGCCACGCGGTAACTCTCTCCGGAAGGCCGGGATATGGCTCTCATATACAAAATCGTTCCCCGTTCACTATGGGCCGACGCCGTTGCAGCAGGCGTGTTCAAGGGTGCCCCCATCGACCTGACCGACGGGTACATTCACTTTTCGACTGCCGAGCAGGTGCGTGAAACTGCGACCAAGCACTTTCAGGGACAGAGCGATCTATTGCTCGCGGCGTTCAACCCGCAGGAGTTCGGCGCAGCGCTCAAATGGGAGCCCTCTCGTGGAGGGGCACTCTTCCCGCATCTCTACCAGGACCTTCGCACGGATGCCGCAGTCTGGGTGAAGGATCTGCCGCTGGATGCGGCGGGCACGCATGTGTTCCCGGACCTGCCCGAATGACATTGCCCTTCGCCGAAAGAACCGCCCTGAAATGCCTGCGCCTGTTGGACGCCGAAAGCGCCCATCGCGTGACAATCCTGGGCCTGCGGGCAGGGTTTTATCCCCGGACAAAGCAGAACGCGCATCCCGGCCTTGGGATTCGGAAGTGGGGGTTGGAGTTCCCCAATCCTCTCGGCGTTGCGGCAGGATTCGACAAGAACGGCGAAGTCCCTGGTGCCGTGCTGGGCATGGGCTTTGGTTTTACGGAGATCGGATCCGTCACGCCAAGGCCGCAAACAGGCAACCCGCGTCCGAGAGTATTCCGCTTGGAGCGCCAGAATGCGGTCATCAACCGCTTCGGATTCAACAACGACGGACATGAGGCCGTTCGCAACCGCCTGACTGCAATGCCGGCTGCCGGGATTACTGGAATCAATATCGGTGCAAACAAGGACGCTACCGACCGCGTCGCTGACTATGTCGCCGGTATTGAAGCATTCTATCCGCATGCATCGTATTTCACAGTCAATGTCTCAAGTCCGAATACACCCGGCCTGCGCGATCTTCAGGCACGCGCGGCACTTGCCGAGTTGCTGGGCGGCGTCATGGCGAAGCGGGACGAATTATGCGCGCAATCGGGGCGCAAGCCGCCCGTTCTTTTGAAGATCTCGCCAGATGTCAGCGAAGCCGGGCTGGCGGATATCATCGAAGAAGTTCAGAGCCACAAGGTTGACGGCCTCATTGTCTCAAACACCACGGTGGATAGAAAAGGTGTTGGGACAGAAGGCGCCGCGAGGGAGGCTGGTGGTCTTTCCGGGCAGCCGCTGTTCGAAAAATCCACCATTGCTTTGGCCAAGGCGCGGCGGTTGGCCGGACCGGAACTGCCGATCATTGGCGTGGGGGGAATAGACAGCGCGGAAGCCGCATGGACCAAGATCCTGGCTGGGGCCGATCTACTGCAACTCTATACTGCGCTGGTTTACCGAGGACCGTCACTTGTCCATGAGATCCTTGGTGGGCTTGCTGACCGGCTTGAGCAGAACGGCCTTGCTTCTCTTTCGGACGCACGGGATACGGATCTTGACGCCTGGGCGGACCAGCTGCTTTGAAAGGGCAGAATGGATTCACGCTCTCACGCGAAAACCTTGTCCGCCCGCTTCCTGCATATAATCGAAAGAGATAGTCCGCGGAGCGCCAGAAAGATGATGAAGGCCAGCCACAGGCCGTGGTTTCCCAGAAGCGGAAAGAGCACTTGATAGGCAAGCAGGTAAATAACCAGCGACACCAGCATCATATTGCGCATTTCGCGTGACCAGGTCGCGCCAATGAAAACGCCGTCCATCTGGAAAGCCAGGGCGCCAGCAATGGGCGCCAGCGCGGCCCAGATCAAAAAGGTGTTGCAGGCTTGGCGCACGTCTTCAGACACCGTCATCCCGTCGATGATCACCGAGCCGAAGACCATATATATCGCACCAAGCAGGAACGACAGGGCGAAGGTCCACAGGATCGTCAGCCGGTTCATCCGGTCAAAGGCGGCCCTGTTGCGGGCCCCGACAGCGCGCCCCGCCAGCTGTTCGGCAGCCGTTGCCAATCCATCCAGAAAGAAGGCTGCAAGGATGAGCAGCTTTTCCAGGATGGCATTGGCCGCCAGGATCACATCACCCTGATCCGCTGAACGGGCTGCAAAATAGGCAAAGGCAAATATCAGTACGAAAGACCGGATCATGATGTCCCGGTTGACCGCCATCATTCGCCACATAGCGGGCTGCTCAAAGACGTTGCGCATCCTGGGCCAGCCGAACCTGCCGGAAATCACTAGCACTACGGCCAGTCCGCAAACGAATGCGGCAACCTCGGATATCACTGTTGCCAGTGCGGCTCCTTCGACGCTCCATCCCAACCCCAGGACGAACAAGACGGACAGCACAATGTTGAGACCGTTCATGAAGAACTGCAGTGCAAGGCCTTTTCCGGTGTGGCCAAGGCCGACCAGCCAGCCCAGGATCACATAGTTGGCGAGAAGAAATGGCGTGCTGTAGATGCGCACATCGAAATACCGCGCGGTCGCCTGCTGTACCGCCTCGCTGCCTCCCAGGAAATACATGCCGCCGGTCTTGATTGGCAGTTGCAACGTTAGGACGACAAACCCGGCAATTGCCGAGATTGCCAGAGCACGAAACAGAGTTGCGATCGCGTCGGATGTGTTGCCTGCGCCGACTGCCTGGGCGGTAAAGCCGGTGGTGCTCAGGCGTAGAAAATTGAATGTCGTGAACACCAGCTCGAAAATGATCGCTCCAAGCGCAATGCCGCCAACCAGTGCCGGGTCACCCAGGCGGCCAATGACGGCAAGGTCGGTCACGCCCAGCAGCGGCGTCGTCAGATAGGCAAGGGTCATCGGAACCGCGATGGCGAGCACACCGCGATGAGTGACGGTGAAGTTTAGAGAATCGGATTCATCGGCTTGGGACATGGCAGCTCTTTGTGATGGCGTGCCGTTCTCGTCGTTTTCTGCCTTTGGGTCAATAATTCGAATGTGTTGTTGCAGGAGAAGGTATGATCAGTAGATGGAATTGCAGTTCGTCCGCCATATATTCGCACCAATGCAAGTCCCAATCGTCCACCATCCCGATTATTGTGCCGATCTTCCGGCGAACCATCGTTTTCCAATGGACAAGTTCCGGGCTGTTGCCTGCCGCATCCGGCGCGAAGGGCTGCTCCAGGGTGGCGACTTCGTCAGGCCGCGTGCGGCGCCTTTTGAGTGGATTTCGCTCGCTCATGACGAGGCTTATGTCGATCAGGTGTTCAATGGGCAGGTTCCGGAAAAGATCGCCCGGGAGATCGGCTTTCCAATGCGGCCGGATATCGCCCGGCGTGCAAGGTGTGCGACCGGAGGAACGGTCCTGACCGGATACCTTGCTCTGGACCACGGCATAGCCTGTAACACTGCCGGTGGAAGTCATCACGCGCGCCGGGCACATGGTGCCGGTTTCTGCGTATTCAACGATGTTGCAGTGGCGATCAAGGTCATGATGGCCGACGGGGCCATCCAGAGCGCCTTGGTCATTGATCTCGACGTTCATCAGGGCGATGGGACGGCTGATATTTTCCGCGGGGATCCGGATGTTTTCACGTTTTCCCTGCACTCGGAAAAGAACTATCCGGTGCGCAAACAGGCATCCAGTCTTGATATCGGCCTTGCCGACCGAACGGACGATACGGCTTATATGAAAGTGTTGGAGAACACCTTGCCGGACCTCCTCGACCGGGTTCCTGCCGACATTGTATTCTTCAATGCCGGGGTCGATCCTTTTGGCGGGGACCGGCTCGGCCGGCTCAACCTGTCAAGAGAAGGGCTCAACCGGAGGGAGCGCTATGTTTTCCAGCAGGTGCGGCACCGAGGTCTGCCACTCGCTGGGGTGCTGGGAGGAGGCTATTCAACCGATATTGATGAACTGTCCGACCGCCACGTCACCCTGCACCGGGAAGCCGTTCGCTATCAGAGCGAGCAGGCTGCGTTGGCCGGGTAGCGGTACTAATCAACTGGGGTTAGCATTAGTTTTAGCCGTCTTTGTTGCGTCCTAGAGCAAATATCCGCGTAACCAGCCAGACCGGGACGACAACCATCGCACCAATGGCAAAATAGCTGCCAATTCGCCCAAAGGCCTCAAAACCCAAGGTCCAGATCCGATCGATGAACTCGAACGCGATGATCAGAAGATCATGCGGATAGAGGTCAAGTGCAGACAGGATTATTCCGACAACGAAGGATAGAAACGCGAGACGGAGAATGACCTGCGCGGGAGAGCCGCCCAAAAAACGATTGAGGCCATTTCCGGCCATGCTTGTCTCCGATTCGTTTCGTTTGCCAGTTTCAAGCAACGAGGTAAGATGTGAGGCCCTCTATTGCAACATCGCAGTGGCAATTCTGGCGGTGTCGTTAACAAAACTACGCAGCGTTAATCTTAACTTCGCCAGATTTAATGAATGCGATGGCGGAAATAGCAAAATTCTTCCCGTGTCGCGTTAAAGACATGGGTTGTACATAACCGTATGATGGACACTGTGAATGGTCTTCAGTGAGGCGGACCCACACCTGCCCATTTGAAAACCAGTCACCCAAGAGGCGAAGGCACGCAAAAAGCCGGAAGGCAATTTCGGGATACCCCGAGTTGACCATGGCAAAAACAATACTGTGCCACAAGTGCTTCAGGTCTTCGATGGCTCTCGAAGGAAACGCAGTACAAGACAACGGACAGTCAATAGTCCGCGGCTGGTTTCCAGAACCCGGTTCCCCGGCCGGAGGGAGTTTGAGACCAACGAAAACGGGTGCGCTGCAATCCCTGACGCGCGCCCGTTTTCACCCTCGATGAGACACGTTTGGAGACTTATCGAGCGTTATACCAACCGGTAGAAATAAAGACGTATCTGATGGAGCGAAAATCTGTTCCTGGCAAGGCGGTGTGTGCAGCGCGGCCTTGCCGGCCGGGCAAGTGCGGCAACGCTGCAGGGGGCGGGTTTTCGCCCACCGGAGGCGGAATTTCCCTCATCTTCGGACGGCGTCGCGCTTCTTGTACGATACCCCGCATCGCCCGGCAAAGCGCTCCTGATCGAAGATCCGGAAAAGCCTGTCATATTGGTCTGGATTTCTGACGGTTGGTATTATTCGGCTCGACTTGAAAGACACTAACTCCTTGGCGCCTTCAACGGCTTATGGCTTTGGGCGGCCTGTCCAAAACTCTCCCGAACCTTGCGCGGGGAAACGCCGAACCAGGTTTTAACGGCTCTGGAGAAAGTGCTGAGTTCTGAGAACCCGAGAAGATAGGCAATCTCCTTGAGCGGCATGTTGCTGGACTTGAGGTATCTTTCGGCTGCCGACCGTCTGATGCCCTCGGTCAGCTTGCGAAAATTCGTTCCCTCGTTCTCAAGGTGCCGCTGTACGGCGCGTGGTGACATTCCGAGCTTGGCCGCGACGTGCGGAAGGGACCATGTCCCGTCCGCCAGTCCATTGGAGACCTCGTTGGCGATGCGCGAAACGGGCGATGCGATCTGCCCGAAGGATTCCAGTTCCGATGTGGCAGACCGCAAGATGATTTCGTACAGGTGCCGATCCGTCTTGCGAAGTTTCTGGTTGAGTAAAGATTCCGGAATGCTTATCCGGTTTCGCAAAGCATTGAAACGGATCCGGCCCTTGTAGTTGGACTGGAACAAGGTGGTTTTCACCGGCTCAGAGGTGGCAATCTCAATCAGCACAGGCGGGTTCGGCATATCAAGCGCCTGTTCGATTTGTTGCATCGCCCAGGCGATCCGGGCAAAGACGCTTTGCCTCCACTCGCCCCGGCCTTCCAGTACCGGCCACTCGATAGAGGCTCCGGTTTTCGTTTCCTCATAACCGAGCTGATAGGCATTGGTCCGGATCGGGATAAACTTTACCCAGGCCTTGCAGGCTTCCCGGAGGGAGGGTGCGCATGCAAATAGGTAGTCGAAGAGGGAAAAGCTGCCGATGTCCACTTTGTAATAGAGTTCGAACATCGCGGCGTCGTGGCCCAAAAGCTCCGCAACCTCCTCGAAC
This sequence comes from Roseibium sp., assembly GCA_965230445.1. Lineage (GTDB taxonomy): Bacteria > Pseudomonadota > Alphaproteobacteria > Rhizobiales > Stappiaceae > Roseibium. The sequence goes on from OZ246005.1 coordinate 715,161, forward strand.
GCACTGAAGGATGCCGTCAGCGGAACAACGCCCTTAGGGTCGTCGAGGCTGGCCAGATCGAAACCGTGTTTTTCCGCAAACGCCGGCCAATCGATAAGGTCCGGGTCCAACAGCTTTCGAAGGCTGCCAATGACGTCTGACCGGATCCACTCACCCGCCAGCTCCATAAAGGGTCCTTTTTTGTTCTGGTCGGTATCAAATTAGCTCAATACGACGATATTTTACAAGTTTTGGCGGAAATTGTTAAACAATACTTTCGAAGCATATGAAATATAGATCGTTTTCGGCCTGGCGTGTAACGCCGGACCGGAACAAACCCGGGAATGGGTTGAAAAAATACAATTTCTTGAGCCTGTTCAATTATCTACGGGTGGAAACGTACTGTAAAAACTGCCATTGGCCGCTGCCAATTCTTTCAATAACTTGTTTGGCGTGAAGCGATCACCGTGGTCTCGTGAAAAGCGTTCGCACAATTTCGAGAACGGAGCAGTGCCCATCGTGTCTATGTAACTCAGCGTCCCGCCGCTATAGGGGGCGAACCCGAAGCCGAGGATCGAACCTACATCGGCTTCCCGGACATCTGTCAGGCACTTTTCCTCGAAGATCCTTGCCGTCTCCAGTGCCTGCATGACCAGCAGGCGCTGCTTCAGTTCTTCAATGTCGAAACGCGCAGCGGGTTTGGCCGGACCAACGACCTCGGCAATGCCGGGCCAGAGTTTCTTGTCCTTGCCGGCATAGTCATAAAAGCCCTTGCCGTTTTTGCGGCCGAAGCGTTCCCGTTTGACGACCATTTCCTCAAGGATTGCATCTAGCGGGCCGGATGTGTAACCGGCACCGAGATCCTTGCGGGTTTCGGAAACGATTTTCCAGGCAAGATCCAACGCTACTTCATCGCCGAGCGACAGCGGCCCGACGGGCATGCCGGCCATCTTTGCGGCATTCTCGATCATCGCAGGCGGTACACCATCCGCCAGCATCAACAGCCCCTCGCGAATATAGGTCATTACCACGCGGGACGTGAAGAACCCGCGGCTGTCGTTGACCACAATTGGTGTCTTTTTGATCGCTTTGACAAAATCGAGCGCCATCGCGAGCGCGGCGTTAGAGGTTTTCTCCCCCAGGATCACTTCGACCAGCATCATCTTGTCGACGGGCGAGAAGAAGTGAATACCGATAAAGCTGTCCGGCTGCCCTGAGGCTTCAGCAAGGGAGGTAATTGGCAGCGTTGATGTGTTGGAAGCAAAGACGGCTCCAGGTTTCATCGCGGCCTCCGCCTTTTCGGTCACCTCGCGTTTGATGTCGCGGTTCTCGAAAACTGCCTCGATGACAAGGTCGCATTCAGCAAGCGCGCTGTAGTCAGTGGTTGCCGCGATCTTCGAAAGCAATGCCTGCTTTTGTTCCTCAGTCGCCCGGCCTCGTTTGACCGCCTTGCTCATCAGCTCGTCGGAATGGGCCTTGCCCTTGTCCGCCGCCTCCTGATCGCGGTCGATCAGCACAACATCAATGCCAGCCTTTGCGGTGACATAGGCAATCCCTGCTCCCATGAAACCGGCACCGATAACACCGAGCTTGGTGATGTTGTTCGGTGCTATGCCGGTTGGCCGCCGTGCGAGCTTGTTAAGCTCCTGCATGGAGATGAACAGGGAGCGGATCATGTTGCCCGCTTCCGGGGTCTGCATGACCTTGGCGAAGTAGCGGCTTTCCACCTGGAGGGCGAGATCCATGGACAGTTGCAAGCCTTCCACCACCGAGTGAAGCAGATAGCGCGCGCCCGGATAGTTGTCGTGTGTCTCGCGCCGGTAGATGGCGTTTGCCGCCGGCCAGAACTGGAAACCAGCCGGTGAGTAAACCTTGCCATTCGGCAATTTGTAGCCGCGCTTGTCCCAGTCCTTGACCGGATCGACGCCACTTTCCAGCTTCGCCCTTGCGGCTTCCAGAAGCCCTTCGGAGGAAACCACGTCATCGACCAGCTTCATGGCCTTGGCCTGGGGTGCGCGCAGGGTCCGCCCCTGCAGCAAGAACTGCAGGCCCTGCTGGCCGTCAGTCATGCGCATTACCCGCTGTGTACCGCCGGCACCGGGGAACAGTCCCACCTTGACTTCCGGAAGGCCCAGTTTCAGGTCATCGGCAACGATCCGCGCATGGCAAGCTAGCGCAAGTTCGGTGCCGCCGCCCATGCAAGTGCCCTTTATGGCTGCGACAAACGGTTTGCCGCAGGTCTCCAGCTTTCTGTAAAGCTGGGACAGCCTGCGCGAGCCTTCGTACAGGTCTTTCGCCGCGCCTTCCGGATCCTTTGCCCGCCGGACATGGAATTCCTTGAGCAATGCCTCCAGCATTGTGAGGTCCGCGCCGCCGGAGAAAGTGGATTTGCCGGAGATGATGACCGCGCCTTTGATGTTCTCATCGCCTGCTACGCGGTCAATGATCGCGCCGAGTTCGTCCATCACCGAGAGATCGATGATGTTCATCGATTTTTCCGGCATGTCCCAGGTGATTGTAGCGGAGCCGTCCGTGCCCACGTCGAGAGAAAAATTGGTGTAGCTCATCAAAGCCTCCCGAAAATCAGTAGTGTGATCCGTCTGTGCGGCGAAACTTGAAGTCCTGATTTATCCGTTCGAAAACAAGGTCCTGGCCGGGGTAATGGGCACGTTCAGCCATCGCCCGCGCCCCAATCTCAAGATAAACGGCATCGTCATCGGACCGGTTGATCAGATGATGGCCCGTTGGGACACCGGCTTTAAATCCCGCAGCCTCGCCGGTGGTCAGAACGGTTTCCTCATCGCCTTCGACCAGGGTGATCTCTCCGTCAAGGATGAAAACAAACTCATCCTCATTCTCATGCCAATGATGGATTGCGGATTGCGAACCGGGCGCGAGGCGCGTGAGATTGACGCCGAATTGGGTTAAACCTGCTTCGTTTCCAAGGGCTTGCTTGGAGCGGCCTTCTGCTACATGTGCAAAAGGCGCCGGATAGACTGACGTCGTCTTTACAGGAACGTTGGCGATGTCGATCTTCGGCATGTCAGGCTCCGGTCCGTTCGATGATTGTCGCTGTGCCCATGCCCGCCCCGATGCACAAGGTGACGAGAGCGGTGTTCAGATCGCGCCGTTCCAGCTCATCAAGGACCGTACCTAGGATCATCGCTCCGGTAGCGCCAAGCGGATGCCCCATGGCGATCGCGCCGCCGTTGACATTGACTGTCTCGAGATCGAGGTCGAAGGCCTGCTGGTAGCGCAGGACGACGGATGAAAATGCTTCGTTGATCTCGATGAGGTCGATGTCACCAAGGGTCATTCCGGTGTTCTTGAGCAGCTTCCGGGTGACATCCACCGGGCCAGTCAGCATCAGCGCCGGGTCTGAGCCGATATTGGCGAACGCCTTGATCCTTGCGCGCGGCGTCAGGCCAGCGGCCTTGCCGCCAGCTTCGGATCCGATCAGAACGGCTGCTGCGCCGTCGACAATTCCAGAGGAGTTGCCGGCATGATGAACGTGCTTGATCGCTTCGATTTCCGGATGAGCTTCAATTCCCACCGCGTCGAAACCGCCCATTGCCCCCATCAGCTCGAAAGACGGATTGAGCGCAGCCAGAGACTGCATGTCCGTCCCGGGTCGCATGTGTTCGTCGCGGTCGAGGATGGTGATCCCATTGATGTCCTTGACGGGGATGACCGATTTGGCAAACCGGCCGTCTTCCCAGGACTTCGCCGCGCGCTTCTGGCTTTCAACCGCATAGGCATCGCAGTCGTCGCGGGAGAAGCCGTATTTGGTGGCGATCAGATCCGCCGAAACGCCTTGCGGCATGAAGTAGGATGGTATCGCAACTTGCGGCTCGATCGGCCAGGCGCCTCCGGACGCTCCCAACCCGACACGGCTCATGCTTTCAACGCCGCCGGCAACGACAAGCTGGTGCTGGCCAGCCATCACCTGGGAGGCGCCCATGTTGACAGCATCCAGGCCCGAAGCACAGAACCGGTTGATCTGCATACCCGGCACCGAGGTGTCATAGCCGGACGCAAACACGGCGGCGCGCGCAATGTCGCCGCCTGCTTCGCCTACCGGGTCGACACAGCCAAGCACGACATCTTCAACCTGGGCCGTATCCAGACTGTTGCGGTCACGGAGTGCTTCCAGCGCTGTCGCCGCAAGGCGCACCGAAGGCACTTCGTGAAGCGAACCGTCCGGTTTGCCGCGGCCGCGTGGTGTGCGCACGTGGTCGAAGATGAATGCGTTGGGCATGTTGTCGTCCTCTTTTATGTCGCAGCCCTCATGCGCCGGGCAGGGGATGTCCAGGCATCAGGTCGTACGGGTGTTTCCAGCCGGGAAGCGCCTTGATGCGGTCCAGCCACGCGCTCACGTTTGGATACTCTGCCAGATCAATCCCGAGTTCGCCTTCAAAGAACATGTAGCCGCATAAGGAGAGATCCGCAGTGGTGGGCTTCGCACCGATGGCGAAGTCATTTGCTGCAAACCGTTTATCCAGAATGGCAAGCGCACCAGTGGCGCGTCCGTGCAGGAATTCCGTTACCTCGGTTTCCCCGGTTTTCAGAAGCGTGCGCATGAGGCGCAAAGTGCCGAGCATGCCGGAGACTTTCTGATTGTCGAATACGGTCCAGCGCAGGACTTCCCGGCGTTCAGCATCATCGCTCCAGCCAAATTTGCCGAATTGTTCTACCAGATAGTCCTGTATGACCGAGGATTGCGTCAGCTTGAGTTCCCCATGCTCCAGAACCGGAACCTCGCCAAGCTCATTATATGTTTCGCGCCATTCGTCTGTGCGGGTCTTGCCTTTGAAGAAATCGACCCATTGCGGCGTCCAGTTGGCACCGCATAGTTCCAGCATGATAGCTGCCTTGTAGGCGTTTCCCGACTGGGCAAAGCAGTGCAGAATGTATTCGGACATGTTCGGTATCTTTCCCTTTTTGGCGCGCAAACCGCTGGTTCAACCTATATGGGTTGTTTGCCGGTTGTGCTGGCGAATTATACCCGGCCGAACGCGCGGGATTGCCTTTAGAACGCGCTGGCGTCCAGGGACATCAGCGTGTCCGAGCCTGAAGTAATGCGTGTCAGATGAGCCGCGGTCTCGGGTATGGTTCGTTCCATGAAAAAAGTTCCGAAGGTCAGCTTGGCCCGGAGCCAGTCTTCCTTTTCGCAGTCTCCCGCCTCCAGTTGTTCTTGAACCACCTTAGCGATCCGGGTCCACATGTAGCCAATGCCGACCAGGCCAAACAGGTGCATGTAGTCGGTGGAACCGGCACCGGCATTGTCCGGCTTTTTCATGGCATTGTTCATGAACCACATAGTGGCGCCCTGAAGATCATCGAGACCTTTTTTGAGCGGGCCGGTGAACGGTGCCAGCGCCTCGTCATCCTTGTGTGCGGCGAGGAATGTGCCGACTTCGTTGAAGAAGCTCATGACGGCACGGCCACCATCTGCCGGCAGCTTGCGCCCGACGAGATCAAGCGCCTGGATACCGTTGGCCCCTTCGTAGATCATCGCGATCCTGGCATCGCGGACAAATTGCTCCATTCCCCATTCGGAGATATAGCCGTGGCCGCCGAACATCTGTTGGGCACAGACGGTATTTGCAAATCCGGTATCGGTCAGAACGCCCTTGAGCACCGGGGTCATCAGGCCCATCATATCTTCACCGAAGGTTTGCACTTTCTCGTCGCTTGAGCAGCGGGCCAGGTCGCCTTGGAGGCCGGTCCAGATCGCCAGGGCGCGCGCGCCTTCGTTGAAAGCGCGGATCGACATCAATGTCCTGCGCACATCCGGGTGAACGATGATCGGGTCTGCAGGTTTGTCCGGCTGTTTGGCACCAGAGAGCGCACGACCCTGCAGCCGCTCCCTGGCGTAGCCGGCAGCGTTTTGATATGCGGCTTCAGACAGGGCAAGGCCCTGCACAGCGACAGCAAGGCGGGCCTCGTTCATCATGGTGAACATTGCCTTCAGGCCGCGATTTTCCTCACCAATGAGCCATCCCGTGGCACCGTCGTAGTTCATGGTGCAAGTGGCGTTGCCGTGAATGCCCATTTTCTCTTCAATGGACCCGCAGGATACGTTGTTGCGGGTGCCAATCTTGCCATCGCCGCCGATCTCATGGCGTGGCACCAGAAAGAGGGAAATTCCCTTCGTCCCTTCCGGAGCACCATCAATGCGGGCGAGAACAAGATGAATGATGTTTTCCGACAGGTCGTGCTCACCGGCAGATATGAAAATTTTTGAACCGGTGATTTTGAAACTTCCGTCATCCTGACGGACAGCCTTGGTTCGGATCAGACCCAGATCTGTGCCGCAATGAGGCTCGGTCAGGTTCATGGTGCCGGTCCATGTCCCCGAGATCATGTTCGGCAGGTACTTTTCCTTTTGTTCCTTGGTTCCGTGGCTGGTGAGTGCCGCGATTGCTCCGGCAGTCAGGCCCGGATACATGGAAAAGGCCATATTGGCACCGGAGGCGAATTCGTTGAAGATGGTCGCCAGGACATGCGGCAATCCCTGGCCGCCATAGTCGGGATCCGCCGACAAGGTGTTCCAGCCGCTTTCGCAAAAAGCTGCGTAAGCTTCCTTGAAACCTTCGGGGGTTGCTACCGTGCCATTGTCACTACGGGTGCATCCCTGCCTATCGCCCGATTGATTAAGGGGTTGCAGGATTTCTTCGGTGAATTTTGCCGCCTCCAGGAGGATTGCCTCGACCAGATCGATCGGCGCGTCGGCAAATCCAGGCAGATCCTCGTGGCTGCTGTATGAGAAGACATCATTCAACAGAAAAACTGTGTCGTCGACAGGCGCCTTGTAGCTCGGCATCGAGGTCCTCCCGGAAAGTCGATATCTATAACTTACGTTTGCGTAAACGTAATGTCTACTCGATGGATATACGAACTGCGAGGCATCCATTCAAGCAGCCGAATCGGGCATTCCACCTACAACTCAGCATCACATCTGCGCGAACGTAAGGAAACATCCGAATGGGGGGGCTCCCAAGGGTCTGTTGACATTCAAGGCGTCAAACGAGGTAACCGCAACGATCTTGAATGTTAAAAGACCCTATCCTACCCCTATCGGTGGACCGTCAGGACGAACTATTCGCCGTTGTTTTCTTTGTGCTTCAGTAGTCCCGAAACGATTTCAACTGTGCGTGAGAGTTCTTCGATGGCCTGTTCAATGTTTTGGCGCTGACCTTCCAGCACCGTGATTTGGTGTTGGAACCTTGAAAGGGCCACTCGAAGTTGGGTTACCTGGCCGTCGCGAAGGTCATAGAGGTCCAGCATGTCGCGGATCTCGGAAAGGGAAAAGCCGACGCGCTTGCCCATCAGAACCAGTTTCAGCCGCGCGCGATCGCGGCGATTGTAGATCCGGTTCATGCCTTCGCGTTTAGGGTTGATAAGCCCCTTGTCTTCATAGAAGCGCAGGGTTCTCAAGGTGCAGTCGAATTCCTTTGCCAGTTCGCCGATGGTGAACTGCGTCTTCTTAGTGCTGTCGTCGGCTGCGCCCACGACATTGGCGAGATCATTCTCGTCCAGGATTGAGAGGGCTTCACTCATAACATTCACATTGTCTCCTGCCGTGTGAGCGGCATGGTTTGAAGGGTTTCAGGTTTTCGGAGTTTCGGGCAAGACCAGGCGCGCTCAGCGGCGCATTTGCTTTGGTCCTTCTCCAGATATGTATAGCTTACGTTTGCGTAAGGATCTACCCCTTATAAGTGGATTACTGTTGTCAGGAATGCAAGTGCAGCGGCAATTTCTCCGGGGTGTTACTGTTTCCAGGCTGTTGACAGACCTTAGCCTTGCAAATCGCCAAACGGATTAACTGCCTGTTTACCCTAAACAATGAAAGTTGGACTCAGGTCAAAAACCAAACAACGAGATCCGGACCGCCTGTGGATCATTCCAGGCGGGCCAATACAATACTCCCGCCGGCCAGAAGGGCCGCACAAGCAAGGTCCAGTCATGCCGGCTTGGAAAAATCGCGAAGCAGGACGCCATGGCAGGGGCCGAATAGACGGATTTGCACCCTACGACGAGCGCGCCTTTGATCAACCCCGAAGCCGGGTGGAACGGCTGACAGGCACTTCCGCGTCCTATGGTGGCGGACGCCGGAGCCATTCACGCGGGTTCGAACCGCAAGCTGACGAGGACCTGACTGCTGTTGCCAATGAGCTTGACCGCATGCTGAGCGAACGCAGCGGGCGGGGTGAGCGGCCAAGGGCCGAACGCCCGGCACCAAGGCAGAGGTCCCGTCGAACCAATGAACGTGGCGGCGTCATGGGAGCGCTGGACCGGCTCGACCGCCGTGTCGATGAGTATTCCGAGACCGAGGACTACGCCGACGGCTACAACGACGGTGATTACGATCCTCATCCCGATTTCGAAGACCGCGACAGACGGTACCTGTCTGACCGCCACGAATTCGATGACCGGTATGCAGATGATGATGACGCCGACTATGACTACGACGTGCGGCGCAGACGGTCACATGATGCGCCGAAAAGCCGTCGCCGCCGAGCGGACCGCAGAGACCGCTATTTGGATCATGATGACCGTCCCGACGAAGAAACGTCGCATTTCTACAAGGATCTGGGCAGGCGAATAGATGCATTGCGCATGCCGCAAGAAGACGCCATGAACCAGGTACGCGAGGAAATCGGCTCATTGCGGACCGCGCTCGGTGGCTTGTCGCGCGGCGCCAGCAAGACCGTGAGCCGGCAGAACGAAGAACTTCGCCGCCTTTCCGGGATGATAGAGAGGCTGCGCGCCGACCAGAATAAGGACGTGCTCGCGAACGAAGTGCGCAAGGAAGTTGCCGAACTCAAAAGTCTGTTTGGCCGGGTCAACGTCGAGGGAACTCTCCATACTCTTGAAAACGGCTATGCCCATATCGTTGAGCGGCTCGACGGTCTGTCACGCGGGGTAGTCGATCCCGCAGTGTTGTTGAGCGTGACCGACCGGCTGAGCGAGATCGAGGATGCCTTTGCGGCATTACCGAGATCCGAGCACATGGATGTCCTGGAAGACCGTGTTTCGAGCATCGCTGACCGCCTGGAAGTGCTGTTGCAGCGCAAGGAACACGGCGAGATCGAACCGCTCCGCCAGGAACTACGCGAAGTCCGGGAATTCGTCGAACATGCGGACGTGAAAAGCCTCATCGACCGCATCGATGAACGGATGAAATTTGTTTCGGGCAAGCTGGACGATCTGGAAAAGCTGGCAAAGGAGCAAAGGGGGCTCGATACACGCCTTTCCGCAATGGAAGATCGCATGCCGGAATCGGCTACCTTCGCCAGTTTGCAAGGCCGTCTGGAAGACATCGTCGGGATGATGTCCTCAAACCGGGAAGATAGTTCTGATTCGGGGCGTTTGCAGCAAGTCGATGAACGGCTGAACGAGATTGCGGCGCGTCTTGAGCGAATGGAAAAGGCTGCGCCGCTTTCCGCCGACACGTCAGCGTTCGACACGTTGGATCTGCGCTTGGAGCAGATTTCCTCAAAGATAGAATCCATCGAGAAGAATGCCGGTCGTTCACCGATTGCGAATGATGATGGCGAAGGCGGCGGCAATCCGTTGCTGCTGCAGTTGCAGGAGCGCTTGAACGACCTCAACCAGCGCCTTGCACAGCCGTCAGACGGAGTGACTGCCACGGATCTGGAAATGTTGCGCGAGGAAATCGGTGCCATGCGCGATGCTGCGGCAGTTCCGATTTCCTCCGAGGGTTTGGAGCGGCGCATCATCGACCTCGCCCAGATGATTTCCAGTGACGAAAGCGGTGGCGACAACACTCGTATTGAGCAGCTTGGCGAAAAAGTCGCCGCGCTTGCGACCCAGATTGAGAACACCAGCCGCGACGCTCAAGACCTCAGCGAGGTCACTTCAGCTCTGGATCGGATCGAAGCCGGTTTGCGGCAGACCCGGGAAGATGTGGTTGATATCGCCAAAGCGGCAGCGCAGGAAGTTGCCGCCAGCCGGCCGGAAGGTACGACGTCCCAATACGACGCAGCGATTTCCGCTCTGCAGGGCGATTTGAAGCGTTTGCTGGACGCGGCCGAAGGCAGCGATGAGCGGGCACGCAACACATTTGAAGGTGTCAAGTCGGTGCTCGGTTCGCTTAGTGACCGGCTTGAGAATCTTGAACGCACGGGACTTTCCGCATCCGGTGAGGGGCATACCTTCGAGCCCCCTGCAACGGAAACGTCCGCTCAGGTTCTGCCGATGTTCTCCGGCGGCAAGAAACGCGCGGAAGGAGCGGGCGAGGAGCCACGCCCAAGGGAACGCACCCGGGATCGAAAGGCCGATTTCATTGCCGCCGCCCGCCGGGCCGCGCAAGCTGCCTCTGAAGAAGCGGCTCAACTGGAGACCGTGAATCGCTTCGAGGACACCAGCGGCCCGGATGCGGAACGCGGCACGGCAAGAAAGAGCTGGTTTCGCGGGCTGATGCGCCGCAAAGGCGGAAGAAAGACGAAAGAGGGTGTTGCAGCAGACGAAGCCATTTCCGAGGCCGAAAGCGAAGCTGCGTATATGGAAGAAGCTTCCGTTCCTGACAGCGACGAGCCGGTCATTTTGGCCGGGGACCGGCCGGCACCGGAAGACAAGCCGGCGTCCGGTGGGCGACGCCGGCGGGCAATCATTTACACCGCCGCCGCAGTGGTGCTGGCCATCGGCGCCCTTCATTTGTTCAACGTTGTAAATACGCCGGCAGGCGGCGAAAACGTGACCGCAAGTGAAACTGCCGGCGCGCCGGTAGCTGTTGCAGGTCCAGCTTCCAACGCAGAAAATCAGCCGGTAACCCAAACCCAGCAAGGTCAGCCGACCCGCTCGCAAGCAGGGCAATCAATCGTCCCTGAAATTGCGCCCCAATCCGCCGTTGACGGATCGTCTGGGCCGTTGGATCCGTCAGCTGCGGTTCTCGGTCAGGGAGATCTGCCACAGATCGCTTCGGGCCAGGAGCCGGAGCCCGGTGTTGCCTTTGCTCCACCAACTGAAGTGCCGGGTGGCCTCGCCAGTCAGCCACCGGCCAAACCAGGCAATCTGTCCCCGGGGCCCTTGGTTACTCAGACACCGGCAGCCAGCACCGAAGGCATCCTGGCGAATTTGCCGCCGGAGGCTGTCGGGCCGATGGCCTTGCGCACGGCGGCTGCCAACGGAGATCCGGCGGCGGCATTCCTGGTCGGGGTCAAATTTACTGAAGGCGATGGTGTCCCTGCCGATCTTGGCGTTGCAGCGACCTGGTACCAGCGTGCGGCCGAACAGGGGCTTGCCCCTGCTCAATACCGCCTTGCCAGCTTGTTCGAGAAGGGACGTGGCGTTGAACGCGACATAGCGGCTGCACGGACCTGGTACGTCAAGGCGGCAGAGGCAGGCAATGCCAAGGCCATGCACAATCTTGCCGTTCTCTACGCGGAGGGCGGCGGCGGTGCGCCGGACTACAATTCGGCGGCCAAATGGTTCGAGGCTGCTGCCAATTTCGGGGTGAAGGACAGCCTGTTCAATCTTGGCATCTTGTACGCAGGCGGGATCGGCGTCCAAAAGGATCTTGTTGCCAGCTACAAGTGGTTTGCGGTCGCTGCCGAACAGGGTGATCCGGAAGCAGCCAAACGCCGCGACGCAGTCGCGAACCAGATGGATCAGAAGACACTGGCGGATGCGAGACTGGCCGTTGAAACCTTCCGCCTGAAAACGCCAATCGAAAAGGCAAACAAGGTTCTGATGAAGCCGGAGTGGACCGCAGGTGCGAACCTGACTCCGGAGAAAGCTTCGGTCAGTCCAGAGCAGCTTGCCTTCGTCAATCTCGTGCGCGAAGCGCAAAGCCGATTGAACGCCATGGGTTTTGACACTGGCACGCCCGATGGACAGATGGGACCGAAAACCCGCAGCGCCATCCGTGCGTTCCAGCGCAGCCTCGGCCTTCCGGAGACCGGCGAAATCGACAGCCTTTTGATGGACGAGCTGAAGGGGCAGTCCATCTGAATGGTCATCCGGCGCGATTGACAAAGAACCTGTCAAAATAGGACCCTTGAGCCGGTTGACAGGCAAGTGCACGCAGGGCTTTAACCGGTCATCACTTCTCACGCGCAGGATTGGTCTGCGCCCCGACTTGGCTTTACGACGTGCAACTCTATCTCCCCATTGCGGAAATCCCGGTGAATATCTTCATGATCTTCGCCATGGGCGGGGCTGTGGGGTTCCTGTCGGGGTTGTTCGGCATCGGCGGCGGGTTCCTGTTGACACCGCTGCTGATTTTTTCCGGCATTCCACCTGCAGTCTCGGTTGCGACCGTAACCACGCAGGTTGTCGCGTCGTCCGCATCCGGAGTGATTTCCTACTGGCGGCGCAAGGCAATCGACCTGAAGCTCGGCACGATGTTGCTCGCAGGCGGTATCTTCGGGTCGATCATCGGTGTTATTCTTTTTGATATCCTGCAATCGGTCGGCCAGCTCGATCTGGTAATCTCGCTGTCCTATGTGACCTTTCTGGGTGCGATCGGTACCCTGATGCTGATTGAATCGCTGAATGCGATTCGCCGCCGCCGCGCCGGAGATGCGCCGAAGGCCCGCAAGCCGGGGCAGCACAACTGGGTGCATGGATTGCCTCTGAAAGTGCGCTTCCGGCGGTCAAAGCTCTATGTCAGCGTTATCCCCGTTCTGGCGCTCGGTGCGAGCATTGGCTTCCTGGGCACCGTGCTTGGCATTGGCGGCGGCTTCATGATGGTGCCGGCGCTGATCTATCTTCTGCGTGTGCCGACCAGCATCGTGATCGGAACTTCGCTGTTCCAGATCCTGTTCACCATGGCGGCTGCCACAATATTGCACGCGATGAGCACCAAGACAGTCGATATCGTGCTGGCGCTCACGCTGATGATCGGCGGTGTCATTGGCGCTCAGTTTGGTGCCCGCATGGGTCAAAATCTGCGTGGCGATCAACTCCGGCTTTTGCTGGCCCTGCTGGTTCTGACCGTAGGTTTGCGCTTTGCGGTGGATCTCCTGTGGACCCCGTCGGAATTCTACTCCATCGCGGTGACCTCGGGGGCGAAGTCATGATGCGCCTGGCTCTCACATTTTTGGTCGCCATCAGCCTGTGGACCGGCACCCGAAATGTGCAGGCCGAAGAGCTTGTCACCGCGCTATCGTCCGAAATGGTGTCGATCCAATCGAACTTTACCGGCACCAACATCGTTGTGTTCGGCCAGGTCAACCCCAAACGGCATCCGCCAGGCGAAGCGGAAGGCTATGATCTCGCGATCGTCATCGAAGGCCCTCCAGAGGACATCACCACCCGGCGCAAGGGCCGGTTCCTTGGCGTGTGGGTCAACAGATATTATGAGAGGTTCAGTCAGGTCCCGTCCTTCTATGCGGTTGCCAGCACCGGCGATATCGGCACGATGGCCGACCGGACCCTGCTTGAAGAGCATGAGATCGGGCTGAACTTCATCAATCTTGCCGTTTCCGGTTCTTCCGATGTTCCGCTGTCCGAGCGCGATGATTTCCGGGCAGCATTTTTGCGGCTTCGGGCCGTTGATGGACTTTACTCCGAACAGGAAGCTTCCATTGAGTTTCTGACCGATACCCTGTTCCGAACCACAATTCCGCTGCCCGCGAACATTCCGGTCGGCAAGTACAAGGTCAAAAGCTTCCTGCTTCAGGACGGTGAGCTTCTGTCGCAAACGGAAGGTGCTTTGTCGGTGGCCAAGACCGGTTTCGAACAATACACGTTCGAACTGGCGCAGAATTATGCTCTGGTTTACGGGCTGTTGGCTGTCATTCTGGCGACATTCACCGGCTGGCTGGCCAGCGTAATATTCCGGAAAGATTGAAAATCTCGGATCGGTTCTGGATCCGGAATCAATCCCCAACCAGACGGCTTGCGGTGAAGGGATAGAGCCGCTCATCGCCGAGCAGGAAAACCGAGAACTTCTTCTTGTAGAAAATCTGGCCAAATGCTGCATCGGCGACGTTCAATCCGCCTGTGAGAGCGCCGAAAGCCGGTAGAACCAGGCGGCTTCCATCGGTTGCGAAGCAACTGCGGCGGATGGACCGGCCGAACCGGCGGACGCGTGCTGCCGGGTGAAGGTGACCGCAGATCTCGCCGGTTACCTTGTCATGGCCAATGCCCGGAACCGGTTCATGCCGGAAGCTGAGCGGCCCGATCTTGACCTCCGCTACGGTTTCGCCGCACAAGCGGACTGGGGCCACCGGATCATGGTTGCCGGTTACCCAGATCCACTCCCTGCCGAGTTGCAAAGTCGTCAGCATGGCTCGATAGGCGGCTGGCAAACGGTCAGAGCCGCCCCGGTCATGAAAGCTGTCGCCAAGACAGATCACACGCGCGGGATCAAATGCGTCGATTACGGCCGCAAGCCGCTCAAGCGTTGCGGCTGTGTCGTAGGGGGGCAGCATCGTGCCGCGCTGCGCACAGGACGAACCCTTTTCCAGATGCAGATCGGCAACCACAAGCATCGACTCGTCCGGCCACCACAGAACACCGCTGTCATGGAGGCCGACCAGCTGACCATTGATCTGGATATCGTGGCAAACGGGAGCAACTGAAAAGTCCCGTTCGGTCGATGTCAGCGCGATCATTGCATGGCCTCCAAAATCAATTCTTCCGCTGCATCAGCCAACAGGGTTTCAATGGCTTCGCCATAAACCGGTTCGCGTCCAATTTCCAGAAGGATGGGAACAGCAAGCGGAGATACTCTTTGAAGGAAACTATGCGTGATTCGCCCCTTGATTCGCGCAAGAAGTTCGCTCAGCCGGGAGATATCCAGAAGTCCTTCCGCTGCGTCGCTCCAGGTGGCTTGCAAAAGTATGTGATCGGGTTCGTGAGCCCTTAACACGTCATAGATCAGATCGGATGAGATCGTGACCTGACGGCCGGTCTTCTCCTTTCCCGGATGGCGGCGCTCAATCAGGCCGGAGATGATGGCACAATATCGGAAGGTCCGTTTCATCAGGCTGGATTCGGCAAGCCAGGCGTCCAGATCGTCGCCTAGAATGTCCTCCTCGAACAAGGTTTCGAACGAAATGTGGCCCGAAGCCACCTGCAGAGGCAGATCACTCAGGCACCAGACCGCCAGGGCATAGTCATTGGCAACAAAGCCCATCGGACGCGCGCCCATGCGCTCAAGGCGGCGGGTCAGCAGCATGCCGAGCGTTTGATGGGCCAGACGCCCTTCGAACGGATAGCAGACCATGTAGTGCTTGCCGGCACGCGGAAAGCATTCAATCAACAGGCCGTCACGGCTGGGGAGGATCGACTTGCCTTTCTGAATTTCGAGCCATTCGCGAACCTGTTCCGGCAAATCGTCCCATGTATCCGGTGCCGACAGCATGGACCGGACGCCATCGGCCAAATAGGTCGAGAGCGGAAACTTGCCGCCCATGTAGGACGGGATCTTGGCGTTGTCGGTCTGCGCGCGCGACACATAGGCTTCGTTTTCGCGCAAGGACTCAAACCGCACGATCTCGCCACCAAACAGGAATGTGTCGCCGGGCGAAAGCTGCTCGATGAAGTATTCCTCGATCTCGCCGAGCATTCGTCCACCGCGCCCGACCGGCGTCCGCCGCCCGTCGGTTCTCGAGCGGACAAGGCGGACCTTCGGCATCGGTTCCTCGACAATGGTGCCGACATTGAGCCGGTATTGCTGGGCAACGCGGGGATGGGAGATACGCATGAGGCCATCGGGACCGGTGCGGAGCCGCGCATAGCGATCATAGGTTTTGAGTGCATATCCGCCGGTGGCGACGAAATCGAGGACCTTGTGGAAGGTTTCCTTGTCGAGATGGCGGTAGGTTTCGCTGGACCTGATTTCTTCAAAGACGCGGAGCGGGTCGAGCGGGTTCGCGCAGGCAAGACCCAAAAGGTGCTGGGCAAGAACATCCAGCGCGCCCCGGCGCAAGGCAGGCGTATCCTGATCTCCTTTTGTGGAGGCGTTTAGGGCCGCCTGGCATTCCAACACTTCGAACCGGTTCGCCGGGACAAGCACGGCTTTGGAGGGTTCATCCATGCGGTGGTTGGCCCGGCCGATCCGCTGGGCAAGCCGGCTGGCTCCTTTCGGCGCGCCGATATTGATGACCAGATCGATATCGCCCCAGTCGATGCCCATGTCGAGCGATGAGGTCGCCACCACCGCCCGGAGAGCGCCGGAGGCCATGGCCGCTTCCACCTTGCGCCGTTGGCCGACATCCAGCGATCCGTGATGCAGCGCGATTGGCAGTGTGTCCTCGTTGATGCGCCACAGTTCCTGAAAAATCACCTCGGCCTGACTGCGCGTGTTGACGAACAGCAGCGAAACCCTGTGCCGCCTGATCAACTCATACATGTCGCCAAGTGCATAGCGGGCCGAATGGCCGGACCAGGGCAGGCGTTCGTCACTTGCAAGGATGGAGATATCCGGCTGCGCGCCACCGGCGACCTCGACGAGGTCCGCCAATGCCCGGGTTTGCGGATCCGGCTGGCGGACGAGATAAGCCCGGAGATCATCAGGTTCCGCAACCGTCGCCGACAGGCCGATGGCGCGCAAGTCCGGTGCGATCTGCCGGAGCCGGGCGAGCCCGAGCGCCAGCAGATCTCCGCGCTTTGACGTTACCAGCGCGTGCAGTTCGTCAAGGACAATGGTCCTCAGGCCCTTGAACAGCTTCTCTGAAGCCGGATCGGACAAAAGCAGGGCGATCTGCTCCGGTGTCGTCAGGAGGATGTCCGGTGGATCGACTTTCTGGCGTTGGCGTTTATGGGTAGGCGTGTCGCCTGTCCGTGTTTCCAGGCGGATATCGAGGCCCATCTCGGCGACGGGGGCTTCGAGGTTCCGCGCAATGTCCACCGCCAGCGCCTTGAGCGGCGAGATATACAGTGTGTGGATGCTGCGCGGCCCTGCGCTGCCCGGCTTTCGTTTGCCGCGCGCGTCCAGTTCGACAAGGCTCGGCAGAAACCCGGCCAATGTCTTGCCTGCCCCGGTTGGGGCGATCAATAGCGTGGATTTGCCACGCGCCAGCCGGTCCACGAGATCAAGCTGATGGGCACGCGGGCTCCAGCCGCGCGATGCGAACCAGGATTGGAATCGATTGGGGAGGAGCGCGGCGTCCATTCGACAGTTTTAGGCGGGAGGATCCAGAATTGCGAGCAGAACGCACCAAATTCAAGCGGCATTTCCATCACTGCTGGAAAACATGTTGCAGCCAACTATCATAGGGCGCGATGCCTGAGCTCCTCTCTCTGACGCCTGAAGGTCTCTATTGCGAGGCCGGCGCATTTCATATCGATCCGGTGCGCCCGGTCGAAAAGGCGGTGATCACCCATGGCCATGCCGATCATGCGCGTGCCGGGCACGGAGCGGTGCTGGCGACCCGGCAAACGCTTGACATCATGGCCATCCGCTACGGTGAGAATTTCTGTGGTTTCGCGCAGGAGGCAAGCTACGGGGAAGTTCTCAGACTGGGCAGCGTCTCCGTGTCGCTGCATCCGGCCGGGCATGTGCTTGGATCCGCGCAAGTCTTGCTGGAGGGAAGCGGCGGGCGGACAGTGGTTTCAGGCGACTACAAGCGTCAGGCGGACCCGACTTGTGCACCCTTCGAGCTTGTCCGTTGCAATACATTCGTCACCGAGGCGACGTTTGGCTTGCCAGTGTTCCGCCATCCACCTGCTGTGGACGAAATGAAAAAGCTCCTGAACTCGGTTGAGCTGTTTTCCACACAAACGCATCTGGTCGGTGCCTATGCACTCGGCAAGGCTCAACGGGTGATCGCCGAATTGCGCCGGGCCGGATATGATCAGACGATCTTTCTGCACGGAGCACTCGAGAAACTGACGGGATACTATCGCAGTCAGGGCATAGATCTTGGGGCTGTCGAAGCGGCCGGAAAGCGCGGCAAGGAACTTGGCGGAGAGATCGTCCTGTGCCCGCCGGGGCAATTGTCCGACAAATGGGCGCGCCGTTTCGGCGACCCGGTCACAGCCATGGCGTCTGGCTGGATGCGGGTACGGGCAAGGGCGCGTCAGCGCGGCGCTGAACTGGCGCTGATCATCTCAGATCACGCCGATTGGGACGATCTGTGCCGAACCATCCTGGAAACGGAAGCGGAAACCATCTGGGTGACCCACGGTGCGGAGGAGGCGCTGGTTCATTGGTGCGAGCTGAACGGACTGCACGCCCGCCCGCTAAACATGATCGGCTATGACGACGGCGAGGATGTGGGGGCACACCAGGCCGGGGATGGCTGATCCGTTAGTACCCTTCCAATGCCGTCCCGGCCAAACGAAGTGCGAGCCGGGACCGGGGAGCCGATGTGTTTTTTAAGCGCAGAATCGAAAAAGCTGCGGACGTTCGTGGCTCTCCGGTCCCGGATCGTCGCTTACGCTGCGTCCGGGAAGGCGTAGGAGTTGCTCAGGCGTCTTATCGCCTGATGCTCTCTAACCGTCGTTGCCGCGGTTGGCCTTACGCTCTGCGCGCGACGGTTTGTTCTTTTTCTTCACTGTTTTTTTCTTGGTGCCCTGCGGTTTTGCAGAAGGCTTCCTGCGCGGTCCGCGCTCGTCTCCGCTCCCGCCATCCAAATCGCGGGACAGGGCTTTCATGTCCAGCGGTTCATAAGCTGGATGCTGCGCGCCGCCTTCATCATCGGCAGTGCGGCGCGGCTTGCCGCCCTTTCCGGTAGGTGGACGTTTGGAGGGCCGGCGCGGCCTGTCACCCTTCAGGGTGTCTTCCCGTCCTTGCGTTTCATAGTCGTGTCCGCCGCTGCGGGGGGGACGGCGCTTGCCGCTGCCGCCGCGCGGCTCCAGTACAGCGATGTTCACCTTGTCTTCGCCGGTGCCTTCGCGTTTGATCACCGAGGCGAATTGTTCCGCATGGCTGCCGGCAATTTCGAAATGGGTTTCATGCTGAAGGATGCGGATTGCGCCGACTTCCTTTTTGGTCACATGCCCGGCACGGCAGATCATCGGCAGCAGCCAGCGCGGGTCGGCGCGGTGCTTGTGGCCAAGCGACAGCCGGAACCATGTGCCGTTTTCGAACTTGCCGGCAATTTCCGCCGACCGTCCGCCCCGCGAGCCCGGATCTTTGCCTTTCAGGGCCATATCCTGCAACTCGGAGACTTCCTCCGGCGCGGGCATGCGGGCCTGACGCAGCTTCACGAAAGCCGCTGCAAGTTGCTCCGGGTTGTATTTGGCGGCGATTTCCTCGGCGAGGGCGCGTTCATCCTCTTCCAGTTCCGCGCTGAGCGCCGGATCCGACAAGAGCCGCTCCCGGTCTTTCGCGCGGATTTCCTCCGCGGTGGGTGCGCCGGTCCAGGTGACCTTGATCGCCGCATGATGAAGGATGCGTTCGGCCTGGCGGCGGCGAGGGAACGGCACCATCAGAACACAGGTGCCCTTGCGCCCTGCACGGCCTGTGCGGCCCGAGCGGTGCAGAAGCGCTGCCTTTCCGGTTGGCAGGTCCGCATGGATCACCAGATCCAGATTGGGCAAATCGATCCCGCGCGCGGCAACGTCCGTTGCGACACAGACGCGGGCACGGCCGTCCTTCATGGCTGCGAGTGCGCTTGAGCGCTGCTCCTGGCTGAGTTCGCCCGACAATGAGACGATCTGAAAGCCGCGATTGGCAAGCCGGGAGGTTAGCCGGCTGACGGCTTCCCGGGTCGAGCAGAAAACAATCGCTTTTTCCGCCTCGTGAAGCCTAAGCACATTGATGATTGCGTTTTCGCGCTCATTCGGTGCCACCGGATGGGCGACGTAATCGATATCGCCATGCTGTTCGCGTGCATTGATGGTGGACAGGCGAACGGCGTCTTTCTGAAAACGCTTGGCGAGTTCCGCAATCGGCTTGGGCACCGTTGCGGAGAACATCAGCGTGCGCCGGCCCGATGGCGATGCGTCGAGAATGAACTCCAGATCTTCCCGGAAGCCCATGTCGAGCATTTCATCGGCCTCGTCGAGGACGATGGCGCGAATGGCGCTCAGGTCCAGCGCACCGCGCTCAAGATGGTCGCGGAGGCGGCCGGGGGTGCCGACGACAATATGGGCACCGCGATCCAGCGCGCGCCGTTCTGCCCTTGGGTCCATGCCACCGACGCAAGACGCGGTGATCGCGCCGGCATCCGCATAGAGCCATTTCAACTCTTCGCGCACCTGCAGCGCCAGTTCCCGCGTCGGAGCGATGGTCAATGCCATGGGTGCGCCGGCGGCGCCGAGATCTTCTTCATCTCCAAGCAGCGTGGGCGCAAGCGCAAGGCCAAAGGCCACGGTCTTGCCCGATCCGGTCTGGGCCGATACCAGAAGGTCCGCACCTGCAGGGGCGTCTTTCAGCACGCTTTCCTGGACCGGTGTTAGGGCATCATAGCCGCGTCTTGCCAGCGCCGCGGACAGCGCAGGTGCAAGGATGGGGAGGTCAGTCATTTGGAGTCTTTCGGTTCACCCGATAGGCCGGATGATTTGTAACGTCCGGGAAACACAGCCGGATCAGTCTGTTGAAGCGCGCTTATACTCCTGTGCGCCTCAACAGTCCACAACTCGATTCTTCCTACAAGGAGAGGCTGGATCCGCAACATCTCAAGACTTCCCGTCAATGATTGCGCTGTTTAAAATATCAAGGGGAACTGTTGTTATAAGATACTGATTTTACTTTGGAAAATATTAACTGCCTTTTGCGGAAATACCCTTACGTCAATTCGCTTTTGGGGGAGCAAATGCTCAAATCCGTTCGTGCAAAGATTGCGATACTCGCCGTGATCCCGTTGTTCGCGGTTATTGTGTCCGGGTCGATTTCGATCATGGACGCCAGAACACTGGCGAGATCCGCATCTGAAGTCCAGCCTTTGGCCAAGATGGCCGAAAAGTCCGAAGCGGTGCTGCACGAATTGCAGAAGGAACGGGGGCGCACTGCCGTCATGCTGGCATCCAGCTATGCGCAGGGACCTCGCGATTTGCTAAACGGGCAAAGGGCCAAGACTGACGAGGCGATTGCTGGCCTCCGCCAGACGGTAGCCTCTCTCGACCTTTCAAATCAAACGGTGCTTACCGAGATCAGGGAAACCGCAGAAGGTCTCGATGAGTTGACGCTGCATCGCAGTGGCATTGACAAGAAAGTTCGCAAGGGATCGGACAACCTGAAGTTCTACAACGGCAAGATCCGTTCGCTGCTTGGAGTTATTTACAGCGCCGCGCAGGCGTCTTCGGACGATGTTTATGTTCAGCAGATGACGCCGTTCGTGGACCTAACCGAGGCCATTGAGGCCGGCGGACTGGAGCGCGCCATTGGCGGCACCTTGTTCGCCATCGTCGGCAAAACCGGAGACGTCCCGCAGGCAAGGTTTCTAGCCTATTTCGACAGGCTTTCCGTCGAAACCGCGTATCTCAACAAGTTTAAATCGATCGCGACGGAAGAGCAGTCGACAGCATTCACCGCCATGGTTGCCGGACCGGCTGTAGACCAGGTTATGGAATGGCGCAAAGTGTTGAAATCCCTTCCAGAAACCAAGGATGGACAAGGGATCGACGGATCGGTCTGGTTCGGGAAGGCCACGGAACGGCTCAATCTGATCCGAGATGCGTCGTTGAAAATACTGGCAAGTGCTCAATCGCGCGCCGGGGTTTTGGCCGACGAGGCAAACTCAAATCTATGGTGGCTGATCGCTGAAGTTGCTGGCGTTGTGATGGTTACCATTTCGATTTGTGCCTGGCAATTGCGCAGTATCCGGGGCTTGCTGACAACGTTGACGACCAACCTGGTGCGGATAGCAAAGGGTGACAACGACTTTGAACTCCCGTTTATGGATCGCAAGGATGAAATCGGCGACTTGGCACGAGCTGGACAGGTCTTCCAGGACAATGCCAAGGTTCGGGACGAGCTGGAGATCGAGGCAGCCAGGGAGCGCGACTTCGAAAGGATGCGCCAACAACATGTGGCTCAACTCATTGACAAATTCCGGGCTTTGACGGCTGAAGTCACCGGAGATGTAAACGAGAAGACGGCATCCATGGCGGAAATCGCCACCCGGGTACGCGGCAATGCCGGGGAGGCATCGGGCGCGGCGGAGACCGCAAAGAATGCCTCGGAATCCTCGTCCGGCAACGTTCAGACGGTTGCGGCTGCCGCCGAAGAAATGTCAGTCGCCATCAAGGAAATCATGTCGCAAGCCGCGCGGGCCGGCGATATCATTGACGGCGCGACCTCTGTTGCCCGGGAAACAGACGACAACGTTTCCAGCCTTGCCGAAGCGGTCGACAAGATCGGAACCGTCGTCGAAATGATCCGTGCGATTGCCGAACAGACCAATCTTCTGGCCCTCAATGCGACGATTGAAGCGGCAAGGGCAGGCGATGCCGGCAAAGGCTTTGCTGTTGTTGCCGCCGAAGTCAAGGAACTCTCCACCCAAACGGCCAAGGCGACGGAAGAAATTGCCAGCCAGATCGACGCGGTACAGGGGCTGACGAGGGAAGCCGTCGATTCGATACGGGATATCTCGGAATCAATTGGATCGATCTCTGAAGTTACCGGTGCGATTACCTCTGCTGTGACTGAACAGGGAATTGCAACCAGCGAGATCTCTGAAAGCATCTCAAAGGCCGCCGACGAGACGGGTATGGCTGTCGCCAGCGTGGAGACGGTTGACCGGTCGATCCATTCGACAGCGGAGGAAGCGGAAGGTGTCGATCGGATCGCTGGGGAAGTTAAAGATGTAGCCGGAAACCTTGCGCGTGCGGTTGAGGGGTTCCTGGAAGAACTCAAGAGCGACGTGGAGGAGCGCCGCCGTGCCCTTCGCAAGCGTGAACTGGGACAAAGGGTCCGTATTATCGATGAAAACGGCAAGTCACATGAAACCAACCTGATAAACAGCGGTGACGGCGGCTGGGGGATATCTGGGTTCGAGGGAGCCGTGACTGGTATGCATGTCACATTTGAAGATCAGACCGGCAAGCGGTTCCCCGCAATCGTCCAGTGGACCGATGGAACAGGCGCCGGATTACAACGGCTGGAAGCCTCCGCAAGCCTACCTGCTGCAGCGTAACGTAATCTGGCCTTGAAATTCCGATATCCGGGGCCAATCCTTCTTGTGAACGAAGGTAGCCCCGGATACACGGAATCTTGGAAGCGTTTTCTCATCTGCTTGATCGCTTGGCATCGGAACCCCGGCGGCTTGCCAAGGAAGCTCTGTTGGTTCGCTATCTCGGCGCTGTCCCGGATCCTGATCGTGGTTTTGCGCTTGCTGCACTGACCGGCACCCTGAGCTTTCGAAATGCCAAGCCGGCAATGCTTCGGCAATTGATCAATGAGCGTACCGACGAGCGGCTATTCGCGCTGTCCTATGACTTCGTCGGTGATCTTTCTGAAACGATAGCACTCATGTGGCCCGCCGATGAAGTACGGGAAACTGATGGCAATTCCGCGCCATCGCTGTCTGAAATCGTTACAGTCCTTGAATCGGCAAAGAAGGCTGAGGTTCCTGAAATCCTGGCCAGGTGGCTGGACGCACTGGACGAAACCGGGCGCTGGGCCCTCCTCAAGCTCATTACCGGCGGTTTGCGGGTCGGCGTTTCCGCGCGGCTGGCCAAGACGGCAGCGGCACGTCTGGGTGATGTAAGCCCTGACAGAATAGAAGAAATCTGGCACGGACTGTCACCTCCCTATCTGGACATGTTTGCCTGGTTGGAAGGGCGTGCGGGCTTGCCGGAGGTCACCGATCCTGCCCCGTTCCGGCCGGTGATGCTCGCGCATCCTCTAGATGAGGACAAAGACATCGCCCGCTACGACGCCACAGCCTTCGCTGCGGAATGGAAGTGGGACGGCATCCGAATTCAGGCGGCAAGCGGGTTCATGCCCGATGGCTCTGCTATCCGTCGCCTGTACAGCAGAACCGGCGAAGACATCTCCGCAGCCTTTCCGGACATTCTCGCCTGCCTTGACTTTGAAGCGGCTGTGGATGGCGAGTTGCTGGTCATCTCGGACGGTAAGGTTCGTCCGTTTTCGGATCTGCAAAGGCGTTTGAACCGGAAGACGGCCGGCCCGAAACTCCTTCGGGACTATCCGGCCGCGATCCGGATCTATGACCTGCTTTCGCTGGATGGCACCGACTTGCGTAATCGTCCGTTCCGGGACCGGCGTGCGGCATTGGAGGCATTCGTTGAGCGTTGTGCGCACCCGTCCATCTCGCTGTCGGCCCTCGTCGATGTCCGTTCCTGGGACGGGTTTATGCAAGCGCGCGCGGAGCCAGACCGTTTTCTGGCAACCGGCGATGCGGATGCAGTCGAGGGCCTGATGCTGAAGCGGTGGGATAGCCCCTACCTGCCCGGCCGCCCCAAGGGCCATTGGTTCAAATGGAAACGCGATCCATTCTTTGTCGACGCGGTCTTGATGTATGCACAGCGCGGACACGGAAAGCGGTCTTCATATTACTCAGACTATACGTTTGGTGTCTGGCGGAAAGGGGACGCGGGAGCCGAACTCGTTCCGGTCGGCAAGGCCTATTTCGGATTTACCGACGATGAACTGGCGCAGATCGACCGGTTTGTGCGCAATAACACGATCAACCGGTTCGGCCCTGTGCGCGAAGTTGTGCACACTGCAGATCAGGGGCTTGTGATTGAGGTCGCGTTTGAGGGTCTCAACCGCTCGACGCGCCACAAGTCCGGGCTGGCGATGCGGTTTCCGCGGATATCGAGGTTGCGCTGGGATAAAACGCCAGGCGACGCAGACACAATCGATAGTTTGGCGGCGTTGTTGCCAGCCAATCGCGCCTAACAATTTCAAATGGGAATGCCTGGACGTTGAATTTGCATCGATCCGCTGCTCGTGGGATCATGAGCCATTGCAAACTTCGACAACGGACACTGGAGACGATCATGGGCGCTGGCCCGACAGGTTCGCAAAACCTCTTTTCTGGTATGGCCTTGGCCCTGCTGATTGCTCTGGCGTTGCCTGTGGCGTCTATCGCTGAAGAATCGGATCTGCGCGAGGAGATAGCGCCACCGGAGACTGCCGTCCAGGGTCCTTCGGAAACGGCTGACACCGGCGAAGTGCCGCCACCGATTGGCGAGCCTGACCGTTTCATGCTGGTTGATGTTGATGATGGCGTCTTGAGGGTCGACCGGCATGAGGGCACCGTTTCCATATGCCGCAATGTCAATGGAAACTGGCGCTGCAATCCCGTGCCGCACGCCGAGGACGCCTATATCACCGAGATCAATGATCTTGCGGCGGAAGTGGAGCGCCTGACCGCACGTCTGGAGGACTTGAATAGCCAAGGCGCGGATGGTGGCGTTCCGCCTGCCGACGAAAGTGCTCCCGCTCCGGGTGAGGATAGCTCCCAGGGTCTTTCCGATGATGACGAAATGGAACTGGAACGCATGCTCAGCTTTACCGAGGATGCGATGCGCCGGTTTTTCGGACTTGTTCGCACCCTGCGGGACGACCTTGAAAGCAAGGACAGCCCCTAATCCCTGGCGGTGCTATGTAATCACAGCGCGCGAAATCGATTTGCTGGCCTCCTCGGGGAGGGGCACGGCAGCTCTGGTGGAAAGATCCATCATCAGCGCAACAACATCAAGGGTTGCTGCCAGCCGCTTAGTCCGGCTTTCGAAGAGATGGTGCCGCATGGAGAATGTCTTCTCGGTGACTGCGGTAAAGCCGGTCACGACGTGAACCATGTCGCCGGATTTCAACGGACCTGCCCAGGAAAGCTTCATTTCAGCAGCAACGCGTCCATATCCATTGGATTGCAGAAACTGCTGGGTCAACGGCGTCCGTTGCCAAACATGCGGCACGCCGTCCGTGCAGCAGGCAAGCGCGAACCGATCATCCGCGCGGCCATCTGCGCCGATATTGTGCGGCAAAACTGTACCGAGGAAACAGGTTTCCGCGCCGCGCGACAGGATGCCTTCCAAAGTCGTGCGCGGGGATGCCGGGGCTGTTGGCAGGCCTCTCGGATGGGCGTCTTCATTCATCGGAGTTTGAAACTCCTTGAAACGCTGACGCAAGGCCTTGACCGATCCTGAACTCGGTTCGTACCCGTCAACAGCAGTAGCGGCGAGTATACCTGACCCGGTCTCGACCATTTCATGAACGACGGTCAACAGGTGCGGCCCATCGAATGCGATCGAAGACTTGACCGAGATCAGCGCACCAACACGAAGCTCTTTGTGAAAACGAACGTGGCGGACCCTTCGCGCACCGACAAGAGCTTCGCTCAAGCCGGTTAAGAGCTGAAACTGCCGGTCTGCCTCCTCGAACCGGCTGAAATGGAACTGCACGTTCAGGTGATCGTTTTCGTCACACTCCCAGCGATTGACGAAGGAGTTCAGCGTAGTTTGGGTCGTCATGCTTTTTCTTGTCCGGATGTGTTCGATTGGAAGTCTTAAGTTCCTTGAATGCGGAGGGCGATACCATCCTCATGGTATTAGTACAGCTAAAAACGTTGCTGTAGATAATTTTTAAGAGAAAGTCATCGTAAAAAATCCGGTATTCAGGGGATATTTTTGCGATTAATGGTTGAATATTAAATCTTGAGTTGAACAATTGATGTTATTTTTAACAATACCATAGTAGAGAGATGCATTATAACTAATACACACTGTGAAGTCGTGTCATTCAGAATCGTTTGGGGACTTTCTGGCCGTATTTTCGCTGATCAAGACGGCGCAGGTTTCGAGCCTTCGATTGTATCGACTGTTTGACTTGTCGGTTACACGCGGTACACACATAGATCGCTAAAAGAAGCCGACCGTTTTCTGTAAGAAAAGGCCGCGCAGAACGAAATGGCAAAAACGTGCTGTGGGACATCCGTTTGCCGAGAGGCCGGCGGCTGTGGGCTCACAAAGGGAGGAGGAACAGCGTGGCGGAAACAGCCTATCGATTCATTATCGCAGATGATCATCCACTGTTCCGCGGGGCTTTGCGGCAAACGCTGGAAACGCAATTCCGTGACGCGGTAATCGAAGAGGCCGGAACGCTTGAAACAGTGACGGACAGCCTCGAACGTTCCGGTGATGTGGACCTTGTGCTGCTCGACCTGACCATGCCGGGTATGCGTGGTTTTTCAGGCCTGATGTACCTGCGCGCCCAGTATTCGGGTGTTCCGGTGGTCGTGGTGTCCGCGAATGAAGATCCCCAGGCCATCCGCCGGTGCATAGAGTTCGGCGCGTCCGGTTTCATTCCGAAGTCTCACGGTATCGAAGTGATACGGAATGCCATTTCTGCCGTCATGGAGGGCAATGTCTGGACCCCGCCGGATGTGGATCTCGGTTCCGACGATGGAGCAGCCGATCTGGTTCAACGCCTGGCGACACTGACCCCACAGCAGGTCCGCGTCTTGATGATGTTGTCAGAAGGATTGCTGAACAAGCAAATTGCCTATGAGCTGTCCGTTTCCGAGGCAACGGTCAAGGCGCACGTTTCGGCCATCCTGCAAAAGCTGAACGTGGAGAGCCGGACCCAGGCGGTTATAGCCGCTTCCAAGATCGAAGCTGGTCAATGGCAGCTCGGCAATCTGGAATCAGAAGACGCATCAACCGGCGGCTGATAGTTTGATAGCCAATTTCCGCCGGTTGGTACTAGCTATTCTGCTGCAGCAAGTTCAGCGTGACACCTGGCGAGCCGCGCTCTGAGTGCCGCTGGTTTGACGGGCTTGTTGAACAGGTCGATGTGGTTTTCCTGTGCCTCGGCACGAACCGTTCGGCTACGGTCGGCAGTGATCAAAAGTGCAGGGATCTCGGCTCCGTATCGGGCTCGAAGCGTGCCGATGGCCTGAACCCCGGTTCCGCGGTCAAGATGATAATCTGCCAGGATAATGTCCGGCACATAACCGGCGGCATCGAGCTTTCGGATCGCCTCATCCGGATTTGTGGCGGTCGCCACCCGGCAATGCCAGTTTGAGAGCAGATGCTCCATTCCGCTCAGAATTTCCAGCTCGTTGTCGATTGCGATGACCCGTAAGCCGTCCAGTTGCCCGGCCACGGGCTCGGCAACGGGTTCGCTCTTCGGCTCCGGAATGGCGGAGCTTCGGGGAAGCGCAACCGAAAAACACGAGCCTTTTCCAAATTCCGACTTCAGTTCCACTGCATGACCGAGCACATGGCTGATCCGCTCCACGATGGATAGTCCCAGGCCAAGGCCTTTCGCCATGCGCATACCATCGTCAAGCCGGTGGAACTCCTGAAAGATCACCTTTTGCTTGGTAACCGGAATACCCATCCCTGTGTCGTGGATTTCGATGCGGATCTGATCTCCTTGCCTACGGCAGCCCACGAGGACCTTGCCCGTATCCGTGTATTTTATCGCGTTTGAAACAAGGTTCTGAAGCAATCTGCGCACCAGGCGCCGGTCGGTCTTTACGATGGCAGAGGTCGTAACCACAGAAAATTCGAGCCCTTTTCGTTCTGCCAGCGGACGGAACTCAGGGTCGAGACCTCGCAACAAGTCGTCAAGTACGAAGACAACCGGTTCCGGTTTCAGGGCGCCGGTATCCAACCGCGAAATGTCGAGGACTGCGCCGAGGATATCTTCCACCGATTCAAGCGCGGATTCCACATTGCGAACCAGCGCGCCATCTTCACCATCGTGCAATCGATTGACGAGGACCGACGCATAAAGGCGCGCGGCATTGAGTGGTTGCAGGATGTCGTGACCGGCGGCGGCCAGGAACCGCGTTTTGCCGATATTCGCTTCTTCGGCCAGGTGCGTGGCCGCAACCAGTTGCTGATTAACCCGGGTCAGCTCTTCCGTGCGTTCATGAACCCGCCGCTCGAGGGTTTCCTTGGAGCGTTCCAGCGCTTCTTCCGCAAGCACCTGCTCGGTAATATCAGTGAATGTCGTGACAATGCCGCCGTCCGGCATCGGGCTTATGCGCACTTCCAAAACGGTGTCGTCGGAAAACATGCGTTCATGAAACGTGTCCTGGGTAACCACCATTCGTTCGATCCGGTCCGATATGGTCGCTTCGACCGGCCCGGAACCGATTTCACCGCGTTCTGCGTTGAACCGGATGATTGAATTCAGCGTTGTCCCGACCTGCCCATACTCGGCAGGCAATCCGAGCAAGTCTCGGAACTGCCGGTTCCAGCAGATGAGCCGCAAATCGCGGTCGAATACGCCGATACCCTGGCGCACCTGGTTGAGCGCTGTTTGCAACAGGTCCCGATTGTACTGGATCGCCGCTGATGCATCGTCCAGCAGTTTAACGGTTCCTTTGGCGGTTGAATCGTGGCGTTTCACCATCAGGCTGAGGACCAGCCTGGAGGAGGCGGCCCCGATCGCGCTTGCCAGAAGTTGTTCGGAAAACCGCATTAGGTTGGCATCTGCCAGTGCATTCGGATCCGGCTCTATACCGCGTTCCCGGGCAAAGCGGCGGAAAGATCGCTCGGTTCGCTCATCCCCCAGATACCTTGCAACAGTGGCCTGCAACGCGCCGGCTGTAACTGTGGTGCGCCAGCTTCTCAGCCGGGGCGGTGGCGCAAGCCGGGCCGGAACAAAGATGTTCGCCTGAAGTTTTTCCGCAGAGAGCGGTGCGCGCAGGAAAGAGCCGGAGACGAATAGCAGGACGTTGACCGCAAGGCTCCATAACGAGCCGTGAATGAACGGATCCATCTCAATCCCGAACAGCGATTGCGGTGTCAGGAATGAAATTCCGAAGGGGCCGGTTTCAAGCAAGCCGGTGGAAATGATGCCGGATTGGGCGAAAGTCGGCAGCAGCAGCGTGTAGAACCACAAAAGGAATCCGCCGCTTAAGCCTAGAATTGCCCCGACCGAGGTTGCGCGGTGCCAGAAAATTGCTCCGATGAAAGCCGGTGCGAACTGTGCGATGGCCGCGAACGACAACAGACCAATGGAAACCAGGGCCGCCGTATCCCCGGCGGCACGGTAGTATGCGTAGGCCAGCAGCAAAATCGCGAATATCGCAAAGCGGCGCACCATCAAAAGGGTTCCGCTCATGTCCTGGCCGCTGCTGTTCACCAGGTCTTCTTCGCTGTGCCGGCGCAACAGCAGCGGGACCACTATGTCGTTGGAGATCATGATGGCGAGGGCGACTGTCGCCACAATCACCATAGCAGTTGCCGCGGACAGGCCGCCGATGAAGGCAAACAAAGCCAATGCTACCTGCCCGTGGTCGAGCGGCAGGGCCAGAACAAACGTGTCCGGATTGACGTCCTGCCCGAACCTTAGCATTCCGGCTGCAGCGATCGGGACGACGAACAGGTTGATCAGCACCAGGTAGAGCGGGAACATCCATGTGGCCCGGCGCAACTCCGCGTCGGAGTTGTTTTCGGTTACCGTCACATGGAACTGGCGTGGAAGCAGCAAGACCGCGCAGGCAGACAGGAGGGTCATCAGCAGCCAGTTGCTGTAGTCCAGCGGCTGCTCGAACACCTGGTAGACTTCTGGCGCTTCGCTGATTGCCAGGATCAGATCGACCGGTCCCTCATAGAGAAAATATGTCACCCAGACACCGACGGCGATAAACGCGACGAGCTTGACAATCGCCTCGGCGGCGATGGCCAGCATCAAGCCTTCCTGGTGCTCTGTCGCGTCGATGTGCCGGGTGCCGAATGCCCAGCTGAAAACCGCCATGCAGATCGCGACTACCAGCGTAATGTCATAGACTGCGGGATTGAAGAACTCGTCCGGCGGAATGAGCGGGCCGATCATCGATGTGACGGAAATCGAGACCGCTTTGAGCTGCAAGGCAATGTAAGGAATGATGCCGATGACAGCGATCAGGGTCGCGAGCGCGGCTACCGACTGGCTCTTTCCATAGCGCGCACCGATGAAATCGGCGATCGATGTGATGCTCTCGGCCTTTGAAATGTGCACGATCCGCTGGAGAACCGGATACCCGAGCGCGAAGATCAGGATTGGTCCGATGTAAATCGTGAGAAACTCAAACCCGTTTCTGCTGGCGTTTCCAACCGATCCGAAAAACGTCCATGAGGTGCAGTAGACGGATAGCGACAGAGCATAGATCACCGGCCGTCCGCGACCGGTGGTAAACCGGCGTGGCATTCGGTCGCCATAGCTTGCAATGGCAAACAACAGCAGGATGTAGGCCATGGCGGCCAGGATCACGAGCCATCCGTTGGACATTGTTCCGGTTGCCGTCCTCCACAGCGATCCGAATTTCGTGCGGGCTTTTAATCCGTTTTTGGTTCGATTGGCCCGGCAGCAATTGGTTAGATCGGATCACAGGCATTGCTGCAAGTCTATTGGTCTTGTGATGTATAAGCCGGTTTGCGGCCAAAAGCCTGAAAATCGGCCCCGCTATCAGTTCATCACCGATTCGCATTTGAAAAAAGTCAATGCCGACTTGTGTGTTTTGGCTACATACCCGCCATAAGGGCATTCTGCAGCCGAAGGACTTTGCAGAATGCCGTTTCATACAAGGTGGCGGACGATTGTGTTTGGGAATCAAGAAATCAGCATCCGATGACGCTTGCTGGATTACGTGAAACTCCTTAAACGTATCGTCACAGGAAACAAATAAGGCGGGATATGGCCCCGGACGGAATTTCCGAAGTGATCAGCGGAGCGGCAAGCGACTCGGAAGCCCGTTTTGCGAGTGTACTCGACACCGCGGTTGACGGCATCATAGTCATGAACGAGCGATGTCAGGTCCTTGCATTCAACAAGGCTTGTGAGCGGCTTTTTGGTTATAAAGCTGCAGAACTGATTGGCCAGAACGTCACGAAGATCATGCCGGCAGACTATGCCGCCGCGCATGACCAGTATGTCGACAACTACATAAAGACCGGCCACAAAAAGATTATTGGTATTGGCCGCGAGGTGAAGGGGCGCCACAAGGATGGTACGGAATTTCCCCTCGAATTGTCGGTAGGCGAGGCATCCACGCACGACGAACGGCAGTTCATCGGCATTTTGCGCGACTTGCGCGGGCGCAAGCAGATGGAAGAAAGGCTTGCCAAGGCGCAGGCCCAGTTGCTGCACATGACCCGGATCAGCGCGCTTGATGAAATGGGCGCAGCGATCGCCCATGAACTGAACCAGCCTTTGACCGCGGTGATGCTGTATCTCCAGTCGGTGACCCGCAAGGCAAAGGCCACTGGCGGTCTGGACCCCATGATCGTGGATGTGATCGAGAAAGCGGCACACGAATCCGAACGGGCCAGCGAAATCATTCAGAGAATGCGCCAGCTCGTAGAACGCAAGGAGCCGGAACGCGACGAACTCGAAGTTGTCGGTTTCGTAAAAGGCTGCGTTGAGCTGCTGGAACTGGGTGCCGGCGATTTCCATTCCATACTCAAGGTCGAGATCTCCGAGGGACTGCCGCGCCTTGAGGCCGATCCGGTGCAGCTCAGACAGGTTTTGTTGAACTTGCTGCGCAATGCCCGGGAAGCTGTTGCCTCGCAGCCCGAGCAACTGGTCAAACTGAGGGTTGATCCGGGGCAAGGTGCGATCGAATTCCGGGTATCCGACAATGGCCCGGGAATAGCCGACGAAATGGCTGATACCCTGTTTAGGGCGTTTTCGGGCGGAAAGAACAAAGGCATGGGGCTGGGGCTGGCTATCTCCCGCTCCATCGCGCAAAATCACGGCGGGGATCTCCGGCTCGAACCGGCGAAACCCGGAGAAGGTGCGACATTCCTGCTAACGATACCGGTTGGGGACAACGGCGGCCTCAACTAAACGCGAGTGGTAGACAGTGGTGCAATGGACGGAATTCGGACGGAGGGGCTTTAAATGAGGGCTGATGCAGAGGCTATTTATATCGTCGATGACGATCCTGCCGTTCGTGATGCACTTTCGGTGTTGTTCAATATGGAAGGTTACGTTGTAGAAACCTTCACGGATGGCGATGAATTTGTTCAGTCGGCAAGCAAAACCCATCCGGCTTGTGTGCTGCTCGATGTGCATATGCCTGGCCGCTCCGGGCTTGAAATACTGAGGGCGCTTAACGCCGAAAACTATCCTGCTCCGATTTTCATCATCTCCGGGCAGGGCGATATACCGATGGCGGTTGAGGCGATCCGGAACGGGGCGTTCGACTTCATCGAGAAACCATTCTCCGCTGATGCAGTTCTAGCCCGGGTTCGGGACGGTATCGATGCGATGAAGAAACGCAGCGACGAGACCAGCCAGCCTGATTTCGATGGCGCTCAGCTGTTGACCCGGCGGGAACGGGAAGTGCTCAAGGAAATCACGGAAGGCGCGTCCAACAAGGAAGCGGGACGGAGCCTTGGCATCAGCCCGAGAACAGTAGAAGTGCACCGGGCGCGGATCATGGAAAAGCTCGGTGCGCGTAACGCGGCCGATCTGGTCCGAATGGTGCTGGGGCACGGTTAGCGGAATTTGGCGGGCCTTGCCCGGCGATTGCGTGCCAACGGCGAATCCGTGGGTTGCCCGCCACTCCTCTTCCCCCAGAGTAATTGACCGTGTTTCGGGCGCCAGCAGTAAAAGCCGGCGCCTGAATTGAAAACGTGCAATTATCAAAAATAGTAAAGCGCCGCCTTGCCCGCAGGTGTGGGTGGCTGCTTACTTCCGGCATCGGTAAATTTCCGCCAAGTTAACCCAAAAAACTCTACGCAGTATTTGTGCGTACATCCGATCAGCTCGTTTTGACGTATCTTGGAGGCATGCGGGAGGGCATGCCCAGAAGAGAAAGTCGATACGTGACGGTCTATATTGTCGAGGATGATTATGCGGTTCTAGATGCCCTGTCGCTGTCTCTGAGCGAGCTAGGGTACGATGTTGCATGTTTCGGTAGTGCCGAGCAACTGCTGGAGTCTGGTGCGCCGGTTCCTGGCGATGACGATGTGCTGATTTTCGATCTTGGACTTCCTGGGATGACTGGCGCAGAGCTTCTGAAGAGGTTGAGGGAACGCGGCCAGGCGCCACGCGCCGTTGCGATATCCGGGAAATCTCTTACACTTATCAAGCAGCTGCTCAGTGAATTTCCGGATATGAATATCCTAAGAAAACCCTTGTCTTTGCAGGTGTTGACGGCCGAACTGGCCTGCTGAAAACGTAGCCTTCCCGGCTAGGTAATATGTACTTCCTCTTACGCAGTCGACCGAATTTCTCCTCTTATTTCCTGCGGTTACAGTTTCAACATGCAGAGTACGCAGAACGTCGGACGGGACGTTTTGCCGCAGGCGGCGATATGGCCCATGGCATGGCACGGACGGTGCGCCTAAGGATTATTTGTTGCCTGGAAACGGCTCTGCACGTACCGGGCTAAAGGAGGGAAACATGGACTTTCTCGGTTCCGCGAATATCGATCAGTCTCCAAATGAAGGAATGGCTTCGGTACAGAGAGGCGTTTGCGGTCGCAATTCCTTTGCGGATTTCGGCGGGCGGGCACTCAACAACGAAGCCCATTCAGTGATTTACTATGAAGGTGATCCGGCAAAGCGAGTTTTCGAACTCTCCCGGGGCACTGTCATGTTGTACAAGTTGCTTCCGGACGGACGGCGTCAGGTGGTCGAAGTTCTTAAATCGGGCGATATCTTCGGATTGGCGCCGGGGGAGGAGTACGACTGCACGGCAGAAACGCTGACCAATACAGTTGTCTATGAACTGGATCTCAAGCGGGTCGAAAACTCACCGGAATTGCAGCGTAAACTGACCAAGAGCCTGACGTATCAGATGCAGGTGCTGCATGAGCATGCGGTTCTGCTTGGCCGGAAGTCTGCTGTTGAGCGGGTCGCCAGCTTCTTCATGCATCTCGTTCCGGAACGCGGCGGCGGCGCAAGCTGCGTTGGTCCGGCGGTGGAAGGTGAGGATTGCTGGGAACTGCAGCTTCACATGACGCGGCAGGAAATTGCCGACTATCTCGGTCTTACCATCGAAACGGTCAGCCGGGCAGTCTCAACCCTCAAACGCAAGGGTGTGATCCGCGTTGATCGTGCGGACAAGATCTACCTCTACAAGGTATGCGGTCTCTGTCAGATGACCGGCATTCACTGATCGCTTTCATGGCGGATCAGAACTTGAAATGGCGGCCTTCCGGCCGCCATTCGCTTTTAAAGAGGGCTGACCAACGGCTTCCCGCTACATCAGATAGGTTCTAATCAACTGGGGTTGGTATAGTCTCAAACCGCCATGGAGTGCCGGGCTTGTCCGCTTTCGAGATAGGTGTCGAAGGCGGCTGCTGCCAGGCGCACATAGGGGCGTCCGGCGTCCGTTACCTCGATCTTGATATCAGCATCATTGGCGGCGCGCCGCACCTGAACCAGCCCGTCAGAGGCAAGTTCCGACAGCGCATCAATTGATGGGCTCAATTCTTGGGCCGCAACGCCAAAGTCCGAACAGGCGGCGCCGAGATCGCAGGAGTAGCCGGTCATCAACTGTTCTATGATCCGTCCGCGCAAACGATCCTGCGTCGACAGCGCAAGACCACGGGCAACCGGTAACTTGCCACTGTCTACCGCCCGACGCCAATTGCCGACATCGGACATATTCTGAATGAAACCCTCCGCGAGTTTGCCGATGGAGGATACGCCGAAACCGATCAGTTGCTCACCCTGGTCCGTTGTGTAGCCCTGGAAATTCCGCTTCAGGGAACCATCAGCCAAAGCCACTGCCATCGTATCATCGGCCAGTGCGAAGTGATCTAGGCCAATAGGCACATACCCTGCCTCAAGCAAAGCGGCGCGTGCGGATTCCGCAAGGTCAAGCCGCTCGGCCGGGGAGGGCAGCAGAGATTCGTCAATAAGACGCTGGTGCTTGCGCATCCAGGGAACATGGGCATAGCCGAACAGCGCAATCCGGCCCGGCCTCAAGGACACGGTCTTTTCAACGGTGTCGAGAATGGTGGCGCGGGTCTGGTGCGGCAGGCCGTACATCAGGTCGAAATTGCAGGCGTTCAGGCCGGCGGCGCGCAAATGATCATTGGCGCGGACCACTGTTTCGAACCGCTGCACGCGGCCAATCGCCTTTTGGACTTGCGGATCGAAATCCTGGACGCCGAGGCTGGTGCGGTTGATGCCGATCATCGCCAGGGTCTCTGCCAGGTCCTTCGTGACTAGGCGCGGGTCAAGTTCGATGGCATGTTCGATATCGGGATGCATTTCGAACAGCGAATGCATCAGAGCGGAAAGCTCCACCAGGTTTTCGCGTGGCAGCAGGCTCGGCGTTCCGCCGCCCCAGTGGATATGCCGCACCGGCCCGGCTTCGGTCAGTTCCAGCGCAGCCAGTTCGATCTCCCGCAGGAGCGTCTTGCCATAGGCCTCCAGCGGCCCGTCCTGTTTGCTCGCCTTTGTGTGGCAGCCGCAATAGTGGCAGATCTCCCGGCAATAAGGCACATGGAGATAAAGCGACAGGCTGTCCTCCGGCCCGATGGACCGCAGCCAGGTCCGATAGGTGTCTGAATCCACGCCTTCGTGAAAATGCGGGGCGGTCGGATAGCTCGTGTAGCGCGGAACATTGCGCATTGCATAGGAAAGATCCTGGGTCATGAGCGCGACATTAGTCCGCGAGCGCCGCTTTGCCTTGATCTTGCTCAAGATGGTGCGGGGTGGGTGGTCCACTGCCGGGAAGGCCGGCGCTTTGGGGCCGCGGGTGCTGCGGTCATATCAGCATCCTGTGCGTCCCCCAGCACCAAAACCGCCGCAAGGTCTCCCTCCGGCGTTTTGAGTGTTCGAGCTGCCCTTCTGGGCAGGATGGCGGGCGCTCCGGCCTTGCCGGGAACGCAAAGGAAAGGTGGGAAGTGGCAAGGTTTCACGCCCGCCCGGTATCCGTTTCCCTTGAACACCACACATCATGCGCCTTTCTCGTTTCTGCGTAATCCACGTGGGGTGCGGCGTGGACCAAACCGGATACGAGACGCGGCCCTTGAACCCGCCGCGCCGGATCCCGCGGAGGTTTCAAGAGGATGTGCAGCGCCGGAACAAGCCCCAGGTCCGTTATGCCCGGAAGCCCTCCTCACAACACCGGCTCCCGCCACCAGCGAACGGACGGCCCGCTTGCGGCCCCGCATGGACGGAAACGGCGCGGAGTATACGGGCGGGGCCAGGGGCATGGATAAGTTTGTTGTTTGTCAGGAGGGAACACCTCACCGTCCCTCAGCGGTCATCAACTCACTGCGGCGATTTCGTCTCTCATTCTTGCATTTAGGATGACGACGATCTTTCTCATGAGGGCGGAGATTGCGACGATGGGTTTCTTTCCGTTTTCGATAAGGCGTTGATAGAACGTCTTTAATGGGCCGGCTACTCTGGCACCAACCAGGGCGGCCATAAAGACGCTTTTGCGCACTTGCGGACGTCCGCCGCGCATTTTCCTGTATCCCCTGAAGGTGCCGCTATCCCTTGGATTGCAGCCTTTAGCAGGTTGTTGAAGAAGTCCATCGGCGAGCGGAGAAGTTGGCTTCATCACCACCTTGGAAGCAGACTGCGCCGTTGAAGAAGCCATCGGGCTGGAGTTCGGCCCAGCCTTGGCCCTGCACTTCGAGCATTTCGTCATTGCCCTGCCAGGAGAATTCCACGGCTCGACCTGCGCCGCCGGCAAAGATTTGGCCGGTAACGCACCCAAAGACGAATTCGCCAGTGCCCTTGTCCTCAAGGAGGAGGTAGGCAGGTTCCAGCATGTCCGGATAGTCGTCGACATAGTCCGGCATGGCCACGATGCGCCATTTGCCCAAAAGGCTCATGCTGGTACCGCCAGCAGTTTCGGCAGCCGCACCAGATTGTAGGCGGCTGCCGCGAAGGTAAAGGCCCATCCGACACGGTCGCGGCCACGGAACTTCGTCTTGTCCTGCCCGGCGACCGTCTTCATCCAGCCGAACGCCTCCTCGATGCGCTTGCGGATGCGTTGGCTGACAGCATAGCCGTCATGGCGCGTCGTGCGCCTGTCAATCGCAGACTTGCGCCCACTCATGTTCTGCGCCACGTGCGGCGTTATCTTCATCGCGCGCAATTCATTGACGAAGTCCTGCGTGTCGTAGGCCTTGTCAGCCCCCAGCGTGACTGCTCGCGGCCGGTCGGCGCGTGGCTCCATCATGTGCAATGCGGCCACGCGTTCGCCATGACCGTCGGCCAGTGTCAGGCAGGCATCGACCAGAAGGCCGTTGCGGTTCTCCATCAGCCCATGCCCGAGGAAGCAGAGCTTCGCCTCCTTGCCTTTGCCCTTCTTGTAGAGCCTTGCTTGTGGATCGGTGGTCGAGGCATGCGTATCGTTCGACCGCTTCTGACCGTGGAAATCCGCCTCGCTGTTGCGCCCGCCGCCAGCAGCTGGCGGTTCACCCGAACCGTCTTTGGGGCGCTCTTTCGGCCTGACGCTCTTCATCGACGCCCAGGCTTCGATCAGCGTGCCGTCGACCGAGAAGTGATCGGTGGACAGAAGCTTCTTCACCCTGGGCTGGGCCAGAACTGCCGCCAGGAATTTCGCGGCAATGTCACCTTCCAGAAGCCGTTCGCGGTTCTTCGAGAAGGTCGAGTGGTCCCACGCTGGATCATCAACGCCCATGCCGACGAACCAGCGGAACAGAAGATCGTACTCCAGCCGCTCCATCAGAAGCCTCTCCGACCGGATCGAATAAAACGCCTGCAGCAGCATCGCCCGCAAAAGCTTCTCCGGCGGTATCGACGGGCGCCCAATTGGTGAATACAGAGCAGCGAACTCCGGCTCCAGAATAGTCAAGGCCGCGCTCACGATCTCTCGGATCGAACGGAGCGGATGATCCCGCCGAACCCGCGCCTCAAGATCGACATAGCTGAAAAGCTCGCCCGTCTGCTCGTCTCCGCCACGCATCTTTGATCCTCATAACCCCGATGGATCAAAGGAATCATGATCAAACCCAAAGCGCCAGTGACTTTTTCAACATCCTGCTAGGCCTGCCAGGGAGGCGGCCTGGCGCCGTGTCAGGTTGCCAAGTTCTGGCAGCGTTGCCAGCAAGGCAATGGCGGTCCTGGGGCCGATCCCGGGTAGGCTTCGATAAATCTCAGCGCGCCGGACCAGGGTTTGATTGACGGCAATCAGCGCTTCAATTTCCCTGTCGATCTTCTGCAACTGGCGGCCGAGGCAGGCAATCACGGTCTTGCAGGATTTTGAGATGGTCGGATTTCCGGGCGCCTTGGACCGGTTTGTTTCCGCGGTTTTGATTGCCAGAAGATCTTGGCGGCGGGCAACGAGCGCGACCAATTTGGCCTGAGTTTTGTCTGCCGGTTGATACAGCGCCAGCTGCCTCCAGCGCTCCATTCCATAGTGGGCCAAGGCCTGGGCATCGATGGCATCTGTCTTGGCCAGGCGCCCGAAGGACTTGATAAAGGCTTTGACTTTCAAGGTATCGGCCCGGTGGCAGGCAATGCCGTGCGCGGCAAGCTGTGCGGCCAGCAAGGTCTCAAAGCCACCGGTGGGTTCAAAGATCACCAGTGTGCCCGGGGTAAGGCCTGCAATCAGTTTGCCCACAGCGGTAGAACTGTTTTTGACAGCCGACAGCCGCTGGCGGCCGTCATCAAAGACGGCGAGCGTGTCCTTGGAAACATCAATCCCGACGACGGTGCTCGGGGCTCTTTCAAGGCAGGTCATGACAGTGGTATCCTGATCGTGCTTCGGATTGTTTGCGGGCGTGACTTCAGCGGCCCAATCAACTCTTCAAGCGGGAAAAGGAAGCGGCAGGGGGCCTTGATGACAACGGGCGTAAAACCCCATCCCCGCACGGTCGCCTGCCACTGGTCATCTGGCGATTACGCCGTCAGATGACCGCCTTCATCAATAAACCAAAGTTCAGAAACAATCCCCGCCGCGCGAAGCGGAAATGTGCGGGGATCCAGCACTCGGACTTGTCCATCGTCATCTCCGGCCGTCATCACCGGACTTGGATACCGGTGATCCATCCCGTTGCGGTGCCACAAGTGAAGGTTAGGCTAGGAGGCGCGCGAACGGAGTGGATCCCATTGTCAGGCAATGCGATGACGGTGTGTGCGGGTGCTTGGGCATGGGGAGATCGCAATCCGCACCCGTCATGCCGGACCGCGTGGCGCGGATGCGCCATCGGGTGGTCCGGTATCCAGATATGTGCCGCGCCGTCGGCGCGGCTTCTTACCATTTATTGACGGCTGCAAAGAAACGGTGCTCGCTATCGCTCGCGCTGATGCGCTGGGTTCCGGATCGGCGCGCAGCTTTGCTTCACTTGTCCGGAATGACGGTGTGTACGGAGGGGCAATGGGCGACGGAAGAGGGAGGTGCGGGCTGGTTATTCTCCTTCGCCGCTGCTGTTCATTTCCTGGATCGCCTCGATAATCGGTCCCAGCAGCTCTGCATCCGGGTCTTTGCCCAGTTCCTCGCAGAGCGAAACATAGCGCCGGCAATGCATCGCCATCCACTTGGCCGTGGCGGGCGGCAAGGCGAGAAAGTGCGGCCGCAGCAGGGTGATGGCTTCGGTGATCGCGGCAAAGGCGTCTTCCTTGCGCTCCAGGCTGATCAAGACATCTGTATACATTCCCAGCGACATGGACAGATCTGGCGTAAAGGCGTCCGGTCTTTGGCGTGCCAGTTCCCGGCGGAGATCAACGGCTTCCTGCGCTGCGTCCAGCGCGTCCTCGCGCCTGCCGAGCTCTGAGAGCATGGTTGCCAGGTTGTTGAGGGACAATGCCAGCTCCGGCGTGAACGCATCTGGTCTTTGCCGCGCCAGGCCGCGGCGGATATCGACGGCTTCCACAGCGCTTTCGAGGGCCTCCTCCCGCCTGCCGAGGTCCGAGAGCCTGTTTGCCAGAGTGTTGAGGGAGCCTGCCAGTTTCGGTGTGAACGCATCAGGTCTTTGCCGTGCCAGCTTGCGATAGAGATTAACGGCTTCCTGCGCCGCTTCCAGCGCGTCCTCTTGCCTGCCGAGGCCTGAAAGTCTGATTGCCAGGTTGTTGAGCGACAATGCCAGATCCGGCGTGAACGCCTCTGGTTTTTGGCGTGCCAGCCCGCGGCGGAGATCAACGGCTTCCTGCGCCGCATCAAGCGCGTCCTCGCGCCTGCCGAGCGCCGAGAAGATGCCTGCCAGATTGTTGAGGGACAATGCCAGATCCGGCGTGAACGCATCCGGTCTTTGGCGTGCCAGCTTGCGGCGGATATCAACGGCTTCCTGCGCCGCTTCGAGCGCATCCTGGCGCCTGCCGAGCGCCGAGAGCCTGATTGCCAGGTTGCTGAGGGACATAGACAGATCCGGCGTAAACGCATCTGGTCTTTTGCGTGCCAGCTCGCGGCGGATATCAACTGCTTCCTGCGCCGCATCCAGCGCGTCCTCGCGCCTGCCGAGGCCCGATAGCATGGCTGCCAGGTTGTTGAGGGAGGCCGCTAGATTAGGCGTGAACGCCTCCGGTCTTTGGCGCGCCAGGTCACGGTAGAGATCAGCGGCTTCCTGCGCCACATCCAGCGCGTCCTCGCGCCTGCCGAGGCCCGATAGCATGGCTGCCAGATTGTTGAGCGACATGGCCAGATTCTGGGTGAACGCCTCTGTTCTTTGGCGTGCCAGCTCGCGGTAGCGTTCGGCGGCTTCCTGCGCCGCATCCAGCGCCTCCTCGCGCCTGCCAAGCTCCGAAAGTCTGTTTGCCAGGTTGTTGAAAAGGCCTGCACGTTCCGCTGCATCCAGGTTGTCCGCGTCTTTCAAAGCTGCCTGGGTCACCGCACAAGAGAATTCGCGCAAGGCGAGCGATGAAGGGGGCAAACTATCGACCAGTGACCGCGCCGCTTTGGGAGCGAGATTTTGCGCGATCCAGTTCGCGCTCATCAGGCCGAGCGGATCGCCGAGAGCGGGGGCGAGGGCGATGATGGTGCGGGCGATCCGGTCCGGTGCCTGGGCGAGCGCGTGTTCCATCAGCGCCGTGCCGGTTTCAAGATCCCGCCGTCCGATCCAGGTGAGGCGGGTGAGGGCCGAGATGAAGTGCTGCCCGGTGACATGGGCCGCATCGTCGACGGGCGTGAACAGCGAGGGATCTTTTGCCGCCTCGCGTTCCACTAGCCGGTCGCCGAGCAGATCCAGCGCTACGCCCTCAATACGCCCACCCGGCTGCGGGTAAAGCCCGGCAAAGGTTTTTGCAATGCCGAGACGCGTGGCGTTGTTCTGATCTTCGAACAGTTTGTGGGCGCTCAGGAGGCCGGCGGCGGCGTTCTCGTCCGCGATCGCCCTTTGCAACCCGTAAAGGGTGAAAAGCGCAGCTGCCGTGGTATCCGCGGTTTGCGAAAGAAGTTCCGGGGGCATGCCTCGCTCTTCGCATGCCCCGCGCCAATAGCGCTCTTCGTGATCCAGGATGCGGTCGAGAATGTCGTTCTGATTTTTGGCGCCCGCCAGATTGCCGTATCGGGCCAGCAGGGCGGAAAGTGCCAATATGCCGGTGTCGGCCGCGTTCGCGTCAAGGCCTTCCGGAAAGGTCCGGCAGTTTTCCGGGACCTCAAGGTCTTCGCAGGCTGACTGAAAGAACGCTTCGGGTTCGGGGATTGAGGCCAGGGCGTCCTCCTGCGGCGCAAGGTCGTCCCAGTGTCCGATGTCCTCGTGCTTGCGGATGCCGTCGAACGCTTCCGTCTTCTGCCGCGCAATCAGGATGATGCGCGTCAAGGCTGTGCGGTTGCCGTCGCCCTTGACGGATCGGGCGGCGGCGCTCAGCTGGTCGAGCACCATGCCGATCTTGTTCTCCGCGTAGTCGATGACGATGCAAAGGTTCTTTGTCGAAGCGAAGGGCACCTCGAACGGATTGCCGATTTGCGCGTAATCGGCCTTGTCCCGAATGGTGAGGAAACCCGCGCTCCAGCTCGATCCGGTGCCAACTGCGCGCGTCGGATCATCATCGCGCAACTTGCCGCATAGTTCCACCATCAACCGGGTCTTGCCCCGCCCCGAACCGCCGGTGACAAGCCGTACGGACATATTTGCGGAAGGTTCGCGGCACCAGCGCAGGTAGTCCTGGATTTCCTTGTCCCGGGACCGGAACCGGATGGTCTGGTACCAGGGCAGCAGCAGTGCCGCCGTGTTCAATCCGTCCTGAACTTTTCTGCGAGGGTCGGAAACCAGTCTCTCGTCCGTCAGCCGGTCGATATCCTGCTGCTGTTCGACCGGATCGGTCACCATACGAACGAGATCCCCGGCACCGACGATGCCGGCGACCGCAGGAAGAAGCTTTGTTCCGCGCGCGAGCAGCTTTTCCATTCAACAAGTCCGGATAACAGATTGTGCTATCCGCAAATCTGCCAGTTTTGCGTGTGGCGTCAAGGCGGTTTGCCGGGCTGCGCGGCGCAAACGTCTCATCCGCGCAAGGCTCGGAAGCCGCTGCGTCTGTGGATGCGGCAGGCGGACTTTTTCCCCCGGGGAACCGCCATCCCCATCCAAAAGTCGAGACGTTGACATGAATCAACGCGGCTCACCCAAAGCCATGCTTTTGCTCGGTTTATTGTTGGCACCTTTAACGGTTCTAAAACTGGGGCGCGAAAAAATGGCACAGACTAAGGCCAGAATGGTCTCGCTAGAAGAAGGGTTCTTTGCCCTACTTCTCGTGTTACTTGCATTCGCCTGCCTGATCATTGCAGGGAAAACCTACGATCAGGTCATGGCATTTCACACCGGATTGGGCGCACTGATTGCTGCAGCAAGCGTCTTCTGGATCTTCAAATCCTATTTCAACGATGGCGGCGAGCCGGTTCCTCAGGAAATCGACGGCAAACCGAACTACAACATGGGGCCGGTGAAGTTCGCTTCCGTCGCCGCCATGTTCTGGGGGATCGCCGGGTTCACCGTCGGCCTGATCATCGCGCTTCAGCTGGCCTGGCCGGCACTGAACTTTGATCTGCCCTGGACCAATTTCGGCCGCCTGCGTCCGTTGCACACCTCCGCGGTGATTTTTGCGTTTGGCGGCAACGTGCTGCTGGCGACCTCCATGTATGTGGTCCAGCGCACGTGCCACGCGCGCATGCCGGGGCGCATCCTGCCCTGGTTCGTCATCATCGGCTACAACGTCTTCATCGTTATCGCCGGGACGGGCTACCTGCTCGGGGCAACTCAGGGCAAGGAATACGCTGAACCGGAATGGTACGCCGACCTTTGGCTGACCATCGTCTGGGTCGCATATCTGCTCCTGTTCCTCGGTACGATCTGGAAGCGCAAGGAGCCGCATATCTATGTGGCCAACTGGTTCTACCTGGCGTTCATCGTCACGGTCGCCATGCTGCATCTGACCAACAACCTGACAATCCCGGTCTCGATCTACGGTACCAAGTCGGTGATCGTCTGGGCGGGCGTACAGGATGCCATGGTGCAGTGGTGGTACGGCCACAATGCGGTGGGCTTCTTCCTGACCGCCGGCTTCCTGGCGATCATGTACTACTTCGTGCCCAAGCGGGCAGACCGCCCGGTCTACTCCTACCGTCTGTCGATCGTGCACTTCTGGGCGCTGATCTTCATCTACATCTGGGCCGGTCCGCACCACTTGCACTACACGGCTCTGCCGCAATGGGCGTCGACGCTGGGTGCAACCTTCTCGATCATCCTTTGGATGCCCTC
This sequence comes from Roseibium sp., assembly GCA_965230445.1. Classification (GTDB taxonomy): domain Bacteria; phylum Pseudomonadota; class Alphaproteobacteria; order Rhizobiales; family Stappiaceae; genus Roseibium. The sequence goes on from OZ246005.1 coordinate 759,551, forward strand.
CTGGGGCGGCATGATCAACGGCCTGATGACCCTGTCGGGTGCCTGGGACAAGCTGAGAACAGACCCGGTTCTGCGCATGATGGTGGTTTCGGTCGCCTTCTACGGCATGTCGACCTTCGAAGGCCCGCTGATGAGCCTGCGGTCAGTCAACTCGCTGTCGCACTACACGGACTGGACCATCGGTCACGTCCATTCAGGTGCACTCGGCTGGGTGGGTTACATCTCCTTCGGCGCCCTCTACTGCCTCATCCCGTGGCTGTGGAACAAGAAGCAGCTCTACTCGCTGCGTCTGGTTGACTGGCACTTCTGGCTGTCGACCATCGGCATCGTTCTCTACATCACCGCGATGTGGGTATCGGGCATCATGCAGGGCCTGATGTGGCGGGCATACGACCAGCTCGGTTTCCTGGAGTATTCCTTCATCGAAACCGTCGAAGCGATGCATCCGTTCTACATCATCCGGGCACTTGGCGGCGCACTGTTCGTCGTGGGCGCCCTGATCATGGCCTACAACCTCTGGATGACCGTGGCGCGCGGCGAGGCCGAAGAGGCCGAAGGCGCACCGTCCGGTTCTCTGGCAGCTGCTGAATAAGGGGAAGCCGATGTCAGTTTGGCAAAAACACGCAGTCTTCGAGAAGCACTCGTTTGTTCTTCTTGTCGGCATCCTCGTCATGGTTGCCATTGGCGGTCTGGTCGAGATCGCACCGCTCTTCTACCTGAAGAGCACCATTGAAAAAACGGAAGGTGTCCGGCCATATACGCCGCTTGAGCTGGCCGGGCGCGATATCTATGTCCGTGAGGGCTGCTACGTCTGCCACTCGCAGATGATCCGCCCGATGCGCGACGAACTGGAGCGCTATGGCCACTTCTCGCTGGCCGCGGAATCCATGTATGACCACCCGTTCCAGTGGGGGTCGAAGCGGACAGGGCCCGACCTTGCCCGGGTCGGAGGGAAATACTCCGACGCCTGGCACACCGAGCACCTGATCGATCCGCGCTCGCTGGTTCCGGCCTCGATCATGCCCGGGTATCCGTTCCTGGCAGAAAATGAGCTGGTGATCCGCAACGCCAAGGCATCCCTGTCCACCAACGCCTTTGTCGGCGTGCCTTACACAGAGGTGCAAATCGACAATGCGATGGCCGACATGCGGGCCCAGGCCATGCCGGATACGGATGCCGCCTATGACTTCGAGGAGCGCTACCCTGCGTCTGCAATCCGCGATTTCGACGGCAACCCGGACAAGGTCTCCGAGATGGACGCTTTGGTCGCCTATCTCCAGGTGCTCGGCACGATGGTCGACTTCTCCATTTACGACGACAAGGCGAACCTGAGGTAAGCACGATGAACGAGACATACACAGCGGTCGCCGGCTTCGCGCAAACCTGGGGCCTTATCTACTTCATGATCCTGTTTGGCATTGTCCTGGCCTACGCGCTTTGGCCGAAGAACGGTAAAAAGTTCGACGATGCCGCCCAGATCCCGTTCCGGGAGGACTGATTATGACGGACATTCACGAAAAGGAAATCGATCAGGTCTCGGGCATCGAGACAACTGGTCACGAGTGGGATGGTTTGAAGGAACTCAACAATCCCCTGCCGAGATGGTGGTTGTATCTGTTTTACGCAACGATCATCTGGGCCGTCGCCTACTGGGTTCTCTACCCGTCCTGGCCGCTCATTTCGAGCTACACCACCGGTGTGCTCGGCTCTAGCCAGCGCGCTGAGGCCCTCGCCGCTCTAGAGGCTGGCATCGAAGGCCGCTCGGAGTTCGCGGACAAGGTGGTTGCCACTCCGCTTGAGGACATAAACGGCGATCAACAGGTGCTGCAGTTCGCACTTGCCAACGGTCAGGCGGCCTTTGGCGATAACTGCGCACCCTGCCACGGGTCTGGTGGTACGGGCGCCGTAGGCTATCCGAACCTTCAGGACGATACCTGGCTGTGGGGTGGTACGTTGGAAGACATCCACACGACGTTGCTCTACGGTATCCGCGGCGATCACGACGAGACCCGCTTCGGCGATATGCCTGCCTTCGGACGTGACGAGATCCTCAGCAATGAGGAAGTCGATCAGGTTTCGAACTTCGTTGCATCCATCGCCGGTCTGGAAACGGAAGACGGTGTCGATCTTGCCGCTGGCGAGACCCTCTACATCGACAACTGCGCATCCTGCCATGGCGAGGACTACAAGGGCCTGCAGGAGCTTGGTGCACCAAGCCTGGTTTCGGCGAATTACCTCTACGGGAAATCGCTCGATTCGATCAAGGCGCAGGTTCATAGCGCCCGCAATGGTGTCATGCCGGCCTGGGTTGATCGTCTGGACGAAGCTACGGTCAAGTCCCTGGCGGTCTATGTACACTCCTTCGGTGGCGGTCAGTAACCGCCACCGGAAATTACCATTTTTGGTGGTGATTTGATCCGGCGCAAGGCGGTGTGCGGCGCGCCGGGTCAAAATTCGCAAGATAGGCGGCAAGGCCAGCGGGGCGATTGCCGAATCTCATAGGATCCAATTGGGGCTGGGTTCTATTGGCGAAAAGGACGGACGCGATGTCTTCGGACACTAACGCACCCGCCGCCGAGGACCAGGAGTGGTTCGCTGCGGCGAAGAAAATCTATCCCATGGCAACCCACGGCCTGTTCCGGCGGATCAAGTGGGGCCTGCTGTTCATTACTCTGGGCATTTATTACTTCCTGCCGTTTATCCGCTTCGACCGTGGACCAAACGCTCCCTCTCAGGCCGTCCTCATCGATATGGAGGCCAAGCGCGCCTACTTCTTCTTCATCGAGATCTGGCCGCAGGAAGTCTATTACCTGACCGGACTTTTGATTATCGCCGCCATGGCGTTGTTCCTTATGAACGCGGTCGCAGGCCGGGTCTGGTGTGGTTACTTGTGCCCGCAGACCGTATGGACGGATCTGTTCATGTGGGTGGAGCGCAAGGTCGAAGGCGACCGGCGTCACCGCATTGCACTCGACAAGGAGCCGATGTCCGCCAGCAAGGCTGCCAAGCGTGTCACCAAGCATTTTCTTTGGCTGATGATCGCCTGGTGGACCGGCGGTGCGTGGGTTCTTTACTTCAATGACGCCCCGACCCTCGTCTATCAGCTATTGATCTTCCAGGCGCCCATGGCGGCTTACATCTGGATTGGTATTCTGACGACGACCACATACCTGCTCGCCGGCTTCATGCGTGAACAGCTGTGTATCTTCATGTGCCCCTGGCCGCGTATTCAGGCAGCTCTGACGGATGAGAAGGCTCTCAACGTCACGTATCGCTGGGATCGTGGAGAGCCGCGCGGTTCATTGAAGCAAAACAAGGCGTTAGAAGCCCAAGGCATGCCCGCGGGCGACTGTATCGACTGTTTTCAGTGCTATCACGTCTGCCCGACGGGCGTGGATATCCGCAAGGGGTTGCAGCTTGACTGCATCCAGTGCGGATTGTGCATTGATGCCTGCGACAACATCATGAAGAAGGTTGGCAAGCCGACAGGGCTGATCGGATACGACACGGACGAGAATATCGAACGCAGGATCGAAGGCAAGGAACCGGTCTATGAGATCGTCCGGGTCCGTACAGTGATTTACGCCGCCATCATCGCCGTTGTCGGTCTGATCATGCTTTTCGTACTGCTCAATCGCGACTTCGCGGATATCAGCGTCCTGCACGACCGGAATCCGGTTTACGTCGAACAATCGGATGGGTCGGTGCGGAATGGCTATACGGTCCGCCTGTCAAACAAGCGGACCCATGAGCGCCATTTCATGCTCCATGTTGAAGGCATGCCGTTTGGAACAACCGTTGAGGCAATTGGCGTGGAAGACACGTTTGCAGAACGTCCGTTTGTTACTGTCGGGCCTGACACAACACGGGAAGTCCGGGTCATTGTCACGTCACCGCCGGACGCCGATTTGCCGCAAAGTACGCCGGTGATATTCCGCATAACGGAGTCGGTCATGGGCGAAGTGATTACCGCAAAAGACACATTCAAGGCGCCGGAATAGGGCGAGGGGAAAGACGATGGCTGTTTCTGAAAACAATCTCCGCGACCCGAACGCCATTACAGGCAGGACGGTCCTGATGTGGCTTCTTGGGTTCTTCGCCGTGGTGTTCATCGCCAATGGGATCTTCATCTATTTTGCGCTCGGATCTTTTCCGGGCGTCGCAGTCGACAGTTCCTATGAGGCCGGGCAGGCGTATAACGCTGAAATCGCCGCCGCGAAGGCTCAAGCCGAACTTGACTGGGACATTACAGCGGATGTCCTGCGCACTGCAGCGCTGGGTGCCCAGGTCAATGTGCTTGCAAAAGATGAGCGGGGCGCGGACCTGAATGGCCTGAAGGTGGACATTATCCTGCGCCATCCGACCAATGAAGCAGGCGATATCGCCATTGCGCTCCTGTCAAAAGGGCCGGGGACCTACGCCGCCGATCTTGAAAACGTGGCCGCCGGAAATTGGGATCTCGTGCTGAAGATCGAAAAGGACGGGAAGCACGTTTTCCGGTCCGAGAACCGGGTTTTCCTGAAGGATTGAGTTTTTGACAGTCCATCAGCGAGACTGGGATTCCTTCGTTACGCCCGCGAAAGACTACGACGGCGCGGTTCACATGGACCTTGCCGTCGACGGGATCACCTGTGCGGCCTGCATGAGCGAGATCGAGCGGGGCTTGAAGGTGCTGCCCGGCATTCGTCGCGCCCGGGTTAATCTGACGAGTCAGCGCCTGGCCGTTGACTGGATCGAGGATGAAACAGGCGCGGATCGAATCGTCGCCGAACTCAACCGCCTCGGCTACACCGCCCATCCATTCGATCCCGCAAGTCAAAAAGACCGGCAGGACAAGACCGGCAGGATGCTGTTGCGCTCGCTGGCGGTTGCGGGGTTCGCCGGCATGAACATCATGCTGCTGTCGATCTCGGTCTGGTCAGGAAATGCAACGGACATCACGCCGGAGACCCGGGAATTCTTTCACTGGTTGTCGGCCCTGATCGCATTGCCGACCGTTGCCTATTCCGGTCGCGTGTTCTTTCAAAGCGCATTCCGGGCGCTTGCCGCGGGACGGCTCAATATGGACGTGCCGATTGTGGTGGGTGTCGTTCTGGCGGTCGCACTTTCGCTCGCCCAGACCATCCAGAACCACCATCACGCCTATTTTGAATCTGCGGTGATGCTGTTGTTTTTTCTGCTGGTAGGCCGCTTTCTCGACCACAATATGCGGGGGCGGACGCGCTCGTTCGCCGAAAACATTGCTGCCCTGAAGGCGGAAGTCGCGGCCCGGATCGGCCCGGACGGTGCGGTCCGTGAAGTGCCCTTGTCAAAGATCGTTCAGGGAGACCTTGTGCTGGTTTCTGCCGGCGAAAGGGTGCCTGTTGATGGGATCGTTGTGACCGGCCGGTCGGAGATCGACCAGAGTCTGGTCACCGGGGAAAGCGCCCTGGCGCCGGTCGCCGCCGGGCAGCGGGTTTATGCCGGAACGCTCAACGGCGACGGTCCGTTGACAGTCCGGGTGGAAGCGGCATCCGGGGCGACATTGCTTGACGAGGTCAATCGCCTTCTGGAAGCCGCATCACAGGCCAAATCCTCTTATGTTCGTATTGCGGACCGGGCCGCGCGGCTCTATGCGCCGCTGGTTCATGGCGCAGCGGCGCTGACGTTTGTCGGCTGGCTTGCGGCAGGCATGGCGTGGCAGCCGGCGCTGGTCATTTCGATTTCGGTGCTGATCATCACCTGCCCATGTGCACTTGGGCTGGCCGTGCCGGCGGTGCAGGTCGTTTCCTCCGGCCAGCTTTTCCGCTCCGGAATCCTGCTCAATTCGGGCGATGCGATAGAGCGGATGGCCGATATCGACACAATCCTGTTCGACAAAACCGGAACCCTGACCACCGCAGAACCAGAACTCTGCGAAGAAATCGACCGGGAGGATCCCCTTTTGGTTGCCGCGGGACGTCTGGCGCTTTCAAGCAGGCATCCGTTATCGCTCGCTCTTGTCAAGGCCACCGGTGCTTTGATCCCCTTTGAAACCGTCAAGGAAGTATCGGGTGCGGGGGTCGAGACTGTTTTGGACGGTGTCACGCTGAAGCTGGGAAGCCCCGCCTTTTGCGGCGTGGAGGACGCGATTGTCAGAGAAAAACAGAACTCTTTTCCGGGGGCGTCGATCCTTGCCGTTCGTTTGGGCAAAGGCGCTGTGCGTCTGCTGGCATTGAAGCAGAGCCTAAGATCAGATGCGCCTGAGACGATCTTAGGGCTCCTCAAGAAGGGGTATCAGATAGAGATCCTGTCCGGTGATACGGAGCCTGCAGTCCGCACTTGCGCAGAACTGCTCGCGGTTGCCGATTGGAGCGCCGGCATGAAGCCCGCCCAGAAGATCGCCCGCCTGGAGGCGCTACAGAATGCGGGGCGCAAAATTCTGATGGTGGGTGACGGTCTGAATGATGCGCCTGCTTTGGCGGCAGCTCATGTGTCCTTGTCGCCGATTTCGGCGGTTCACCTCAGCCAGGCTGCCGCCGATGCGGTGTTTTTGGGCGACAAGCTTTCTCCGGTAGCCGATGCTTTGCAGTTGTCCAGGCGCGCAAGGCAGGCAATCGAACAGAATCTTTGGATCTCGGTCATATACAATATCGTGGCAGTTCCCATCGCCGTAGCTGGCTTTGTAACGCCACTGGTTGCAGCGCTTGCCATGTCGGCTTCGTCCATTGCGGTTACGGCCAATGCGCTGCGTCTTCGGATCGGGGAGCGGCCATCTGCCCGCAGCGCCAACAACATCGGCAAGACCGGCCCGGTAAACGCCCGGCGCACGCCGGCAAAGGCTTAGAAAGGGAGGTTCGTATGGATGTGTTGATCTTCCTGATTCCGATCGCCCTGCTGCTGGGATTTCTTGGCCTGGCAGCGTTCTTATGGTCGTTGAAGAGCGGTCAGTATGAGGATCTAGAAGGTGCCAAATGGCGGATCCTGGAGGATGACGATCTGCCGGACGACAAGCAAAGCTGACAAACCCTCAAAGCGTTGTTGTTCAAGACCAGCCGCTGGCCACAGCCATCCCGGCGGCTATCACCAATAGACCTACTCCCGACACCACCAGAACGTTGTTCTGAAATACCGTGATGCGCCTCGAAATAGTGATTTTGCGCCGAAGGGGAGCTTCGGTGCTTATCTGAAGTGCATCTGACTTGTGAGCCATTGGCCGGGCGGTCATTTTGTTCCTGACGGGCAGTTCATTGCATGAATCGATGCGTTACCATGGTGCGCCTGCCTTGAATGATGTGTTAACGCGGTTCAACACACGCGGCCAATCCTGTGGCAGCATTACTGCGCTGTAAATCAATCGGCCGGTTTTTCTTGTATCAGGTACGATTGTATTTACTTCTTCGCTGAAGGCATGCGTCCAGCGGACCGTGGCACTTGCAGCGTATGTATCGTCACAATCCCTAACCCATTCTTCAGACTTTCATGGCAAGACAAGGGAAACATGGAGGACTAGGTGAGCCTCGATCTTGCCTCGCTGACATTTCTGCTCGTTGAAGACAGTGCATATATGCGCACAATTCTGCGCACGATGCTGCAGGGCTTTGGCGCACGGCGCATCGTCGAGGCCGAGGATGGTGCATCCGGTCTTGAGGCCATGGACCGTGCCAATCCGGACATCCTGATCCTCGACTGGGTCATGCCGATCCTGGACGGGGCAGACATGGTCCGCATGATCCGCAGCCCGAACAATCCGTTCGCCTATATTCCGATCATAATGGTGACGGCACATACCGAACGTAGCCGCATTGTCGAAGCCCGCCGCCTTGGCGTTCATGAGTTGCTGTCAAAACCGATTTCGGCGAAAGCGCTCTATCAGAGGGTTTCCAGTGTGATCCTGCATCCGCGCGATTTCATCAAGACAGCGACCTATTTTGGGCCGGCTCCACGGGAAATCCGGAATAGGCAGAAAATCTGGCAGGGCAGCCCGAACGGGCAACCAGGTTTACAAGCCGAAGACCGGACCGCGGTCTGAAGTCCACAGCGTTGTGCCTGGGTTTTCCTTGTTACCTAACTTAGAGAAACTGTTGAATTTCGGACGGTCAAGCAGCGCTTTGTGAGCTTCTGGAAGTATTCATGCCGGAATCCGCAACATTTCCAGAAAGCTGGTCGAGTTGGTCGGTAAACTCCGCCAATACATCCAGGTCAATGGTGTAATTCTCAAGCAGGAACTGGTAGAGCACTTCTACAGGAAGGTGCTCGTAACCTTGTATGGCCCCGCTGAGCGCTTCAATTGTGTCAAGTTTCTTCCGCAGGTGCATTGTCTGGCGTCCGATTATCAATTCGAATCACTTATCACTGCTAAATGTATCTATATTACGTAGTTCCTACAGGGGGCAAGGTGTATTGGGAAACAATCTGCGAAATCCACGGGTGGTCCACAAATTACTCAACTTCAGGTCTTGTTCGATGGGCGAATCATCACCGTAAGTGCTGAAGGCCGCGAGGGAAGCGCCGCGTTTGCTTTCTGATCGCGCCAGTAAAATTATTTGGCTGCAGGGCCATGTTCCGGTCGAGAGGCAAGACTTTCACGCTTTTCGATAGCTAAAAGTGTGTCAACCGTCTTCAGGTCGAAATTTTGAGGCGTGTCCATCCCGTATTTGGTTCGCATGCTTGCCAGATGCAATTTTTCAATTCATCAGATAGTCCGTGGTCAGTTAAAGCCGGAATGCGCTGGGAACCCTGAACAATGCCGCAGACTATCTATCTCCTGAACGGTCCGAACCTTAATCTGCTTGGAAAACGTCAGCCGGAAATCTACGGGCAGGAAACTTTGGCGGATGTCGAAGACCTCTGCCGGTCAGTGCTGCCGGACTCCGGTTTCGAATTGCGCGCCTTTCAGTCGAACGCTGAACATCAGCTCATCGAATGGATCCACGAAGCACGGGACGAGGCGTCGGGACTGGTCATCAATCCCGGAGCCTTCACGCATACTTCAATCGCTATTCTGGACGCGCTGAACGCCTGCGATTTTCCGGTAGTGGAGGTCCATATCTCGAACATTCACAGGCGGGAAAGCTTCCGGCACATATCCTATGTGTCGTTCAGGGCCGATGGTGTGATCGCAGGGTGTGGCGTTCAAGGGTATGAGTTCGCCATGCAGCGCCTTATCGCCCTGATTACCGGTAATACCAACCCCAGTTGATTAGAACCTATCTGACGCGTTTCTCCTTTTCTTCGGCTAGGAATGCTTTGCAGGACGATGCGGGGTATCGTTCAAAAAGCATGACGCTGTCCGAAGGACAGGAAAAGCGCGCCTTTGGTGGGCGAAAATTCGTCCCCGGCGTCGTTGCTGCGCTTGCCCGGCCGTAAAGGCCGCGCTGCCCGCATCGCCTAGCCGGGAACGAATTTTCGCTCCATCAGATAGGTTCTAATCAACTGGGGTTGGTACAAGTGACCGTATCCAGTGAAACCCGGGCCTGACATCACACCGTCAAATACTTCCGGACTTCCTCGTCAGACATGTCTTTGCCATGGCCGGACAGTACCACCTCGCCCCGGTCCATGACCGCATAGTCGTCGGCAAGATCACGCGCGAACTCGAAATATTGTTCCACAAGGACAATCGCCATCGTGCCCTGGTCCCGCAGCCAGGAGATCGCACGGCCAATATCCTTGATGATCGACGGCTGGATGCCTTCGGTAGGCTCATCAAGGATCAGGAGGCGGGGGCGGGTTACGAGGGCGCGGGCAATCGCCAATTGCTGCTGCTGGCCGCCAGATAAATCGCCGCCGCGCCGTCCCAGCATGTCCTTCAAGACGGGAAACAGCTCGAAAATAGTTTCGGGAACATGGCGATCCTTGCGAGGAATGGGGGCGTAGCCGGTTTCCAGGTTCTCTTTGACGGTCAGGAGAGGAAACACTTCACGTCCCTGGGGAACGATCGCAATGCCCTTCTTGGCGCGGGCATGGGCAGGGAGACCGGAGATGTCTTCGCCTTCCCAAAGAATCTGACCTGATGAAATGCTGTGCTGACCGGCAACGGCGCGAAGGGTTGACGTCTTGCCGACGCCGTTGCGGCCCATCACGCAGGTGACCTTGCCGATTTCGGCTTGAAGCGAAACTTTCTTCAGCGCTTGCGCCGCCCCATAGTGAAGATCGATGTTGTCAACTTTGAGCATGGCAATCTTCCGTGCGTATTGACCTGGCGGTCCGGCATTTCCCTGCGATGGCCTTCCCGGCCAAACAACGTGCGAGCCGGGACCGGAGAGCCACATTGGCGATGAGTGGACCCGGTCCGGACCTGAATGCGCCTTGGCTCCCCGATCCCGGATCCCCGCTTGCGCTATGTCCGGGAAGGTGGCGGCTGGCGGTGTGCCATTCAGCGCGGACACTCAGGAGGAGATTGGCGCGTTTTGCAGTGTTTGGAGACACATCTATCATCTTCACCGCCCCAGATAGACTTCGACGACGCGCTCGTCGGCGGATACGTGATCGAGTGAACCCTCGGCGAGAACCGATCCTTCGTGAAGGACGGTCACCTTCACGCCGAGCGACCGGACGAACACCATGTCGTGCTCGACGACAACCACGGAGTGATCCTTGGCGATGTCTTTCAGGAGTTCTGCGGTTTCCGCTGTTTCGGCATCCGTCATCCCGGCCGCCGGCTCATCGACGAGCAGCAGTTTCGGGTCCTGCGCCAGCAGCATGCCGATCTCCAGCCATTGCTTCTGGCCGTGTGACAGGTTGGCCGCCAGTTCACCGCGCTTGTCGCCCAGGCGGATCAGGTCCAGCAATTCTTCGATCCGGGTCTTTTCTGCGCCAGTGATGACATGAAACAGGGTCGAGAACGGACCGCGCGGGGCTTTCAGCGCCAGTTCCAGATTGTCCCAGACGGTGTGACCTTCGAAAACCGTCGGCTTCTGGAACTTGCGCCCGATACCGAGTTCGGCAATTGAGGTTTCGTCCTCGCCGGTCAGATCAACGGTGCCATTGAAAAAGACTTCGCCGTCATCCGGACGCGTTTTACCGGTGATGACGTCCATCATTGTGGTCTTGCCGGCCCCGTTCGGGCCAATGATCGCCCGCATTTCCCCCGGGTCGACGGTCAGAGAAAGCTCATTCAGGGCCTTGAAGCCATCGAAGGAAACCGACACGCCATCGAGATAGAGAATGCTTGTGCTGCGCGACATTCTGTTCACTCCGCCGGCTGTGGTTTTGGTTCGGACGGCGGAGCAATTTCCGCGCCTGGTTTGTCCGGTAGGGGAGGTTCAGCCCCGGTGAAGGAGCTTTTCTCTGTTCCGGGGAGCGGTGCCGGTTTGCGGCGGGCCCTGGACCAGGCGCTGGACACGGTTCCGACGATGCCCTTTGGCAGGAACAACGTCACGAAGATGAACAGCCCGCCAAGAGCGAACAGCCAGATATCCGGAAGAGCGGCCGTAAACCAGGTTTTTGCGAAGTTGACGAGAACTGCGCCGATGACTGCGCCAACGAGGGTTCCGCGTCCGCCGACAGCGACCCAGATCACCACTTCAATTGAGTTGGCCGGGGCAAATTCGCCCGGATTGATGATACCGACTTGCGGCACATAAAGCGCACCGGCAATTCCGGCCATCATCGCCGACAGTGTCCAGACGAACAGTTTGTAGTGCTCGACCCGGTAGCCAAGAAAGCGTGTGCGGCTCTCTGCATCGCGGACGGCGACCAGCACCTTGCCGAGCTTGGTGCGGGTGATCGCCCGGCAAATCAGGAAACCGAGCATGACTGCAAGACCCGAGGCTGCGAACAGCGCTGCACGCGTGGTGTCGGCCTGAATGTCGAAGCCCAGAATATCCTTGAAGTCGGTCAGGCCGTTATTGCCGCCAAAGCCCATGTCATTGCGGAAGAAGGCCAGCAGAAGCGCATAGGTCAGGGCCTGGGTGATGATCGACAGATAAACGCCCGTGACCCGAGATCTGAACGCAAACCAGCCGAATACAAAGGCAAGGGCGCCCGGAACCAGCAGCACCATCAGGGCTGCGAACCAGAACATGTCGAAGCCGTACCAGTACCAGGGCAGGTCCTGCCAGTTCAGGAACACCATGAAGTCCGGCAGGATCGGATCGCCGTAGACGCCGCGGGTGCCGATCTGCCGCATCAGATACATGCCCATGGCATAGCCACCGAGCGCGAAGAACGCGGCATGGCCCAAGGACAAGATCCCGCAGAAACCCCAGACCAGATCGACAGCAAGCGCCAACAGCGCATAAGTCAGGTACTTGCCCATCAAGGTGACAGCATAGGTTGGCACATGCAGCGGGTGGCTGTCCGGCAGCAGGAGGTTGGCCGCGGGAACAAGCACGATGACGGCCATCAAGATGGCGACAAAGACACCGGCTCTTGCGTCCATTGCGCGGAAAAGAAAGGACGTCATCATGCTTCGACTGCCCGGCCCTTAAGGGCGAAGAGGCCCCGTGGACGCTTTTGAATGAAAAGGATGATGAAGACGAGCACCAGGATCTTGCCGAGAACGGCGCCTGCATAGGGCTCCAGGAACTTGTTGACGACACCGAGTGTCATGGCGCCGACCAGCGTGCCCCACAGATTGCCGACACCGCCAAAGACGACGACCATGAAGCTGTCGATGATATAGCCCTGCCCGAGGTTCGGCGAGACGTTGTCGATCTGGGACAGAGCAACACCTGCGATCCCGGCGATGCCGGAGCCGAGACCGAAAGTCAGCGCATCGACCCAGGGTGTGCGGATGCCCATGGACGCGGCCATGCGCCGGTTCTGGGTAACCGCTCGCATGTAAAGGCCGAACGGGGTTTTCTTGAGCACAAGGATCAACCCGGCAAACACCAGGAGCGCGAAGACAATGATCCACATGCGGTTGTAGGTGATGGTGATCAGTCCAAGCTCAAAAGCGCCCGACATCCATTCCGGATTGCCTACTTCCCTGTTGGTCGGGCCGAAGATGGAACGCACTGCCTGTTGCAGGACCAACGAGATCCCCCATGTCGCCAGCAGCGTTTCCAGCGGACGGCCATAGAGGAAGCGGATCACACCGCGTTCAATGGCGACGCCGATAGAGCCGGAAACCAGAAACGCGAGCGGCAAGGCGATGAACAACGAGTATTCAAACAACCCCGGCGCGGAGCCGCGGATCAGTTCCTGAACCACAAAGGTGACATAAGCGCCGATCATCACCATTTCGCCGTGTGCCATGTTGATGACGCCCATCACACCGAAGGTGATCGCAAGTCCGATTGCCGCCAAAAGCAGCACCGATCCCAGCGAAAGGCCATAGTAGATGTTTTGTGCGCCATCCCACATGGCGAGCTTGTTTTCGATGGACACGATGGCACTATTGGCGGTCTCCAGAAGAGTGCCTTCCGCAGTGGATTGAAAGGCGCTCAAAACGGAAAGGGCTTCGCGGTTGCCCATGTCGCCGAGAACCGCGATGGCGGAGGCCTTCTCAACCGCATCGAGGTCTGATTTTAGGACCGCTGCCGCACGCGCTTGTTCCATCATCTGGCGGACGTTGGAAACCGTTTCGGCCTCCAGAGCGGCATCAAGCGCCTCGATGCTGTCCGGATCCTGGGCCTTGAAGATCGCAGAGGCCGCGTCCAGTCGCACGTTCGCGTCGGGCGCCATGAGGGTCAACGAACCAAGCGCGGAACGGATAACCCGGCGTAGCTTGTTGTTGACCTTGATTTTCTTGACTTCCCGCTTTCCGGCTTCTCCGGCGGATTCCAGTGTCAACGGATCGGTCAGTTTGTACGTCTTGCCGTCTTTCCTGGCTATGAACACTTCGCCGTCGGACTTGCGGTAGAAGAGATCACCGCCGCTGAGCGCTTCCAGGGCGGGCGCGACGGCTGGGTCGCCACTCGCAACAAGGGCGCCGATCTGCGCTTCGGTTTCCTTGAATTTGCCCTTGGCAAGCTCGTTCACCAGTGGGCGCAGTGCGTCCAAATCGGTTTCGGCTGAAGCAGGCACCGCCAAGGTGATGGCTAACAGGCCCAAAAGGGCGAAAAACTGTCTGATCAACGGCATATGTCACCGGTTCCCATGTCGCCCTTGGCAAGTTGGTTTTGCGGCAAGGGTCTTAAGAGCGCATCCCGAAGAGGTTAGCCCCTCCGGGATGCCGTTTCTCGTTATCGGGCGGTCTTAGCCGTCCACCTCAAAGGTCGGAGGCTTATTCGCCTGCGCCACCGCACTGACCGCTCGCGGTGTTGAAGTTGCCGCAGGACATTGGAGCGCGCCAATCGGAGATCAGATCCTTGGAGCCGTCGAGGTAGTCGGACCATGCATCGCCAACAACCAGACCGGAGGTTTCCCAAACGGTTTCGAACTGACCGTCTTCCTGGATCTCACCGATCAGGACCGGTTTGGTGATGTGGTGGTTCGGCATCATGGCGGAGTAGCCGCCGGTCAGGTTCGGCACAGTGACGCCGACGATCGAGTCGATCACAGCGTCAGGATCGGTGGTGCCAGCCTTTTCGACAGCTTCAACCCACATGTTGAAGCCGATGAAGTGGGCTTCCATCGGATCGTTGGTGACGCGGTCGTCGTCGCCGGTGAATTCGTGCCAGGTTTCGATGAACTCGTCGTTGATTTCAGTGTCAGCGGACTGGAAGTAGTTCCAGGCAGCCAGGTGACCAACGAGCGGTGCCGTGTCGAGACCGGCCAGTTCTTCTTCACCCACGGAGAAGGCAACAACCGGGATGTCTTCAGCCTTGATGCCAGCGTTGCCGAGTTCCTTGTAGAACGGCACATTGGCGTCACCGTTGATGGTGGAGACAACAGCGGTCTTCTTGCCGGCGGAGCCAAAGGACTTGATGTCGGAGACGATCGTCTGCCAGTCGGAATGACCGAACGGCGTATAGTTGATCATGATGTCTTCTTCAGCGACACCCTTGGACTTCAGATAGGCTTCCAGGATCTTGTTGGTCGTGCGCGGGTAGACATAGTCGGTGCCGGCCAGAACCCAGCGCTCAACTTCTTCTTCGTTCATCAGGTAATCAACAGCCGGGATCGCCTGCTGGTTAGGAGCCGCGCCGGTGTAGAACACGTTACGCTGGGACTCTTCGCCTTCGTACTGAACCGGGTAGAACAGCAGGGAATTGAGTTCTTCAAAGACCGGCAGAACCGATTTGCGGGACACAGACGTCCAGCAACCGAAGACCGCGTCAACACCGTTCACTTCGATCAGTTCGCGTGCCTTTTCGGCAAACAGCGGCCAATCGGAAGCCGGGTCGACGACAACAGCTTCAAGCTTCTTGCCCAGAAGGCCGCCCTTTTCGTTCTGCTCTTCGATGAGCATCAGCATGGCGTCTTTCAAGGTGGTTTCGGAAATTGCCATCGTGCCGGACAGCGAATGCAGGATGCCGACCTTGATGGTGTCTTCAGCGGCTGCACCGCCAATCATGGTGGAGGCCATGAGGCCTGCCAGAGCCAGTTTTGCGAGAGATTTTTTCATCACATGTTCCCCTTGAGTTCCGTGACATCGGCTGGCCCTTGGAAGGTCTGGCCAGCGTGCGGCGGAGGCCCGTCGCTGTCGGAATGGGATCGTGCGCTGGATGTGCTGCGGTGCGACATACGTCAATTGACGTAAGGCGCCCCCGTCAAATTGCGTAGCATTGTAAATGGTGAAACCGGCATGAAACCTGCTGGATACCCTTAAAGAGGAAAAGCTGGTGCACAAGTTGCACACAAATGCTGCGGATTTCGTGCGAAATAGCCTAATAATCGGGCAAGAAACGGGAATTTGAACAAGTAATGACCGCCCGCCAGCGCATCCTGCCGGTTCGCCGAAAGTACAATCAGTGGGTCAACAACCAGACCCTAGAAGATTATGCGCTGCGTTTCACCGCCAAAAGCGCCCGCAAGTTTTCTTCCAAAGCGCTGTCGCGCACGGCCATTGGAGCGATTTCGTTCCTTGCACTGGAAGCAATCGGTGGCGCGATCACCCTTTCGCATGGGACTGCCAACGCTTTTTTGGCGATCCTGGTGGGCAGCGCTGTGTTGCTCTTTGTCGGCCTGCCGATCAGCCGATACGCCATGCGCTATGGGGTCGACATCGACCTGCTGACGCGCGGCGCAGGTTTCGGATATATCGGGTCGACGATTACGTCGCTGATATATGCCAGTTTCACCTTCATCCTGTTCGCCATCGAAGCCTCGATCATGTCGAGCGCATTGGAATATGCATTCGGCGTGCCGCTCTGGCTCGGCTATATCATCAGTGCCGTTGCGGTGATCCCGCTGGTCACTCATGGCATCACCTTGATCAGCCGGTTTCAGCTGGCAACCCAGCATTTCTGGGTGATCCTCAACATTTTGCCCTTCATTTTCATTGCATTTACCGATTGGCAGGCGATCGGCACCTGGCTCAACTTTGCGGGTATCGATCCGATAACCGGTGCCCCGCGCGCCAGTGGCGGTGGCTGGGATGGTATTACGCTTGTTCAATTCGGTGCGGCGTCTGCCGTTATTTTGGCGCTTATGGCGCAGATTGGTGAGCAGGTAGACATGCTCCGTTTTTTGCCGGAGACCGACTATGCCAAGCGCCGCAACCGCATTGCCCTGTTTTTGGCCGGCCCTGGCTGGGTGGTTCTCGGCGCGCCCAAAATGCTGGCCGGATCGTTCCTTGCGGTTCTTGTGCTGTCGCATGGTGTGCCGGTGGAGCATGCGGATGAGCCCTCGCGCATGTTCACCGTGGCATTCGGCTACATGATCCCGAACGAAACCATCGCCTTGTTGCTGATGGTGGCCTTCGTCGTTGTTGCCCAACTCAAGATCAACGTAATGAACGCCTATGCGGGATCGCTCGCGTGGTCGAATTTCTTCTCGCGGTTGACCCATTCCCACCCGGGCCGGGTGGTGTGGCTGGTCTTCAACGTGTCTATCGCGCTTTTGCTGATGGAACTCGGTATCTATCAGTTCCTGGAAGAGATCCTCGGCGTTTTCTCGATCATCGCGATGGCCTGGCTGTCGGTGATATCGGCGGATCTGTTCATCAACAAGCCCTTGAAGCTCTCGCCGCCTGGCATCGAGTTCAAGCGCGCGCACCTTTATGACATCAACCCGGTTGGAACCGGCTCCATGCTGCTGGCAACGGTCATTGCGCTTGGGGCCCATTTCGGCCATTTCGGCGAAATTGCCGCCGCACTGGCTACGTTTCTTGCCATGGGGATCGCGTTTGTCGCTTCACCAGCAATCGCGCTTGTTACCGGCGGAAAATACTATCTGGCCCGCAAACCACGTGCGAGCTGGAAGGACAAGACGCATATCGCCTGTTCGATCTGCGAGAATCCGTTCGAACCGGAAGACATGGCCTATTGTCCGGCCTACCAGGCGCCGATCTGTTCGCTTTGTTGTTCGCTGGATGCAAGATGCCACGATCTTTGCAAGCCGAAGGCACGGCTGGGCTACCAGATCTGGGACCTGGCCCGCCGGTTTTTATCCGAAAGCGTGCTTGCCGGTTTCAAGACGAGGCTCGGGCGATATGCGGCAACAGCCATCCTGTCGATTGCTGCGATTGGCGGTGTCCTTTGGATCATCTATGCCCAAGCCGCCGAACGTCTTGGCGACCCGACCGGGATTATCGCGCAGACTGTGGCGCTGATCTTCTTCGTGTTCGCCATCGTGTTGGGCATCGCCAGCTGGTTTCTGGTGCTGGCACACGATACACGCCACGTTGCCGAAGAAGAATCCGCCCGCCAGAACGCGCTGTTGCAGAACGAGATTAATGCGCACCGGGCTACCGACGCGGCCCTTCAAAAAGCCAAGGAAAACGCGGAAGCTGCGAACCTTGCCAAGAGCCGGTATGTGGTCGGGTTGAGCCACGAACTTCGAACGCCGCTCAATGCGGTTCTCGGCTACGCACAGGTTCTTGAGCGCGATGAGGACTTCCCCGAAGGACGCAAACCGGCCATCCAGACCATCCGGCGCAGCGCGGAACACCTGTCCGGCCTGATCGACGGCATTCTGGATATCTCGCGGATCGAGGCCGGCCGCCTGCAGGTCTATTCCAACGAAATCAACATACACGAATTCCTCGACCAGATTGTCGACATGTTCCGCATTCAGGCCTCAGCGAAGGGGCTTGAATTCGAGTTTTCAAAGGCTGCCAATTTGCCGGAGTATGTGCGCACGGACGAGAAACGGCTGCGTCAGATCCTCGTCAATCTGCTGTCGAACGCAATCAAGTTTACCGATACCGGACACGTCGCACTTAACGTCGGATACCGCTCTCAAGTCGCCAGTTTCACGGTATCAGACACTGGGCCGGGGATTCCGATGGAGGAACAGCGCCGGATTTTCGAACCATTCGGACGTGGTGAAGCAGTTGAGCAGGCCCGGACACCTGGTCTGGGCCTGGGCCTGACAATCACCAAGCTGTTGTCAGAGACACTTGGCGGCGCGATTGCCGTTGCCAGCGAGCCGGGAGAAGGCAGCACCTTTGTGGTTCGCCTCGGGCTCGCCGCTGTCGACCGTCCGCGAACAAAGCTCCGTATGGAAAGCCGGATTACCGGCTACGATGGACCCCGCCGGACGATCGCTGTTGTCGATGACAACCCTGACCATCGTGCGCTGGTAAAGGACATCCTTGCCCCGCTCGGTTTTGCGGTTATCGAGGCGGAAAATGGCGTCGCTTGCCTGGAGGCCGCTGCAGGTCTGGAGCCAGATCTTTATCTGATCGATATCCTGATGCCCGGTATGAACGGATGGGAGCTTGCCAAGGCCTTGCGTGACCTCGGCCGGCGAACGCCGATTGTCATGCTGTCCGCCAATATTGGCGACAAGAACTTGCGCCCGGAAGGCCCTGCGCCCCAGTCCGCTATGCTCGCCAAGCCGTTCGATGTCCGCCAACTCCTGGACCTAATTCAGAAACTTGTTGGTGTCGAATGGTCGGAAACCGGCAAGGACACAAGAGCATCTGGCAGGAATAGCGAGCGTATCGTCTCGCCGGGTGCCTCCCATATTGCCGACCTGATCGGTCTTGGTGAAATCGGGTATATTGAAGGGATCGAGTCGAAGCTTGCGGATCTTGCAAAGGACCCGGCGAACGGACCGTTGATTGCAGCGCTGAAAGAACACCTGACCCGGTACGACTTCGACGGCTACCGCAAGCTGCTGGAAGGATTGGAGGCCCATGACGGACAGCATGCGTGATACGGTCCTTGTGGTGGATGACAGCCCGGAATCCCTGGGGTTTATCACCGAAGCGCTGAAGATGGCGGGCATTACGGTGCTTGTTGCCACCAGCGGCGAGGCTGCGCTGTCTATATGCGCAAAAGTCACGCCGGATACCGTGTTGATGGATGCGATGATGCCTGGGCTGGACGGGTTTCAAACCTGCCGGGCGTTGAAGGAGAACCCGGCCTGGCAGCATGTGCCGGTGATTTTCATGACCGGCCTCTCAGAGACCGAACACATCGTTCAGGCGCTGGAGGCGGGTGGTGTCGATTTCCTCACCAAACCCATAGATGTCGATGAACTGACCGCGCGAATTCGCGTGCATTTGAAGAATGCCCGTTCGGTTCAAAGCGCTCATGTGGCACTCGATGCGTCCGGCCGCCATCTCGTCGCGGTATCGGACAGTGGCCGGGTCTTGTGGTCGACACCGCAGATCCAGGCGCTTCTGGCCACCAGCGGCATCCCTGAAACCATGCTCGCTGAACTGGGAGTGGAACTGGGAGCCTGGTTGAGTGCCAGACCAACTGCAAACGCGTTGCCGCAGGAGCGCCGCCAGAGTTTCTCCCTTGAACTGACGGATGGGCTTGCGGTTCAGCTTCATCCGCTTGGTCGGACTGGTCCGGATGAAAACCTTTTCCGTGTCACCGCAGAAGACGAAGGTGGTCAGGTCTCTGCACTGCAGGAGCAGTTCACGCTCACCCAGCGGGAATCCGAAGTCCTGATCTGGATCGCCAAGGGAAAGTCCAACAAGGATATCGGCGAAATCCTGGGCCTGTCTCCGCGAACGGTGAACAAGCATCTGGAGCAGATTTTCGTCAAACTCGGCGTGGAAAACCGTGCATCTGCAGCCGTCCGCGCGGCTGAGGTCATTTTTGCTCTATGACTTCCCGTGCTGGACAATTCCACTGATCCGGCTCAGGAATGGCGTAATCGGAAACGGCGAAGCGGGGCGGCAGGGATGAGCAAAAAGACCACACGGGCTGGTGCCCGCCTGACGCAAAACCCGCATGCCGTGCGCGATGTCCTGGAAAGAAGCCTTGAGTCCGCCATAGGCCGGAAGGTTCGCGACTTGCGCAAGCACCAGCGTCTGACCGGAGCCGACCTTGCCGCACAGGCAGGATTGTCCGTGGGCATGTTGTCGAAGATCGAGAACGGCGTGATCTCGCCGTCGCTGACGACGCTCCAGGTTCTGGCCCATGCACTGCGTGTGCCGGTGGTGCAGCTGTTTGCAGATTTCGACGAACCGCGCGCGGCGATGCACGTCAAGGCGGGCGAGGGGCCCGAGATCGAGCGGGCGGGAACGCGGGCCGGCCATCAGTACCGGCTTTTGGGGCACATCGGATCCAACGACTCCGGCGTGGTGGTCGAACCCTACATGATTGTCCTGACAGACCGTAGCGATACCTTTCCGACTTTCCAGCACGACGGGATTGAACTCATTTATGTGCTGGAAGGGTCCATCGGCTACCGCCACGGCGACCGGCTCTACCGGCTGGAGACCGGCGACAGTTTTATCTTTGACGCGGATTGCCCCCATGGCCCGGAAGAACTGACTAACCTCCCGGCGCGGTTCCTGTCGGTTATCTCCTATCCGCAGAAGTGACTCAAAAAATATCTTGCAAAGAAAAATAATTTCTTGATAGGTAATTTTTGACTGGCAATTCTAAAGACCTGTTGGAGATATCCATGTGCGGCATTGTTGGCTTGTTCTTGAAGAAGGAAGAGCTGCGACCGAGGCTTGGCGAGATGCTGACCGCCATGCTGATTACCATGAGCGACCGCGGTCCGGATTCGGCTGGCATCGCGATCTATGGCGATGAGACCGACGGCTTGAAAATCACTGTGCAATCGGCAAATCCGGCGGAGGATTTCGACGGGCTTGACGCTGGCTTGGCGGCGGAGATCGGTACGGATGTATCTCTGCGCGTCATCGATACCCATGCCATTATCCAAGTTCCGGCGGACAAGGAAGAGGCCGCCGTTTCCTTCCTTGAAGCGCGCGGTGTGCGCATCATGGGCATTGGCAGCTCCATGGAAATCTACAAGGAGGTTGGCCTGCCGCACGAGGTTGCGGAGCGCTTCGATCTGACAAGGATGGAAGGCAGCCACGGCGTCGGCCATACCCGCATGGCGACGGAATCGGCGGTGACCACGCTCGGTGCGCACCCGTTCTCCACCGCCGGGGACCAGTGTTTGGTCCATAATGGGTCGCTGTCCAATCACACCACCATGCGCCGTCGTTTGACCGACAAGGGTTTTGCGCCCAAGACCGAAAACGATACCGAAGTGGCGGCTTGCTACATATCCTCACGGATTGCCGAAGGCGCCAACCTCGGGGAGGCGCTGGAAGGCACGCTTCAGGATCTCGACGGTTTCTTCACCTTTGTGATGGGCACGAAAAACGGCTTTGGCGTGGTGCGCGACCCGATCGCCTGCAAGCCCGCGGTCATGGCCGAAACGGACGACTATGTCGCGTTCGGTTCGGAATATCGCGCCTTCGCAGACCTGCCGGGCATTGAAACCGCGAGGGTCTGGGAACCGGAGCCCGCCACCGTCTATTTTTGGGAGCGCTGAAAATCATGCAGACAATCGATTTGGCGGCAACCGGCTTGCGGGAAGTAAATCAGGCTCTTCAAGCCCAAGCGGACCGGACCAATCAGACGTCCTGGACAATCGAAAACCCGCGCGGCTCGCATGCGGTGGCGGTTGGCCTGGATGCACCGATAGAGGTGACGGTCAAGGGCTCCACCGGCTATTACTGTGCGGGCATGAACAAGCAGGCAACCATCCGCGTTGAAGGCTCCGCCGGGCCGGGTGTTGCGGAAAACATGATGTCGGGCACCGTGATCATTGAGGGCGATGCCAGCCAGTATGCCGGGGCAACCGCCCATGGCGGACTTCTTGTGATCAAGGGAAACGCCTCTTCGCGCTGCGGGATTTCCATGAAAGGTGCTGACATCGTCGTTCACGGCAGCATCGGCCACATGTCCGCCTTTATGGCGCAAAAGGGCAACCTGGTGGTTCTTGGCGATGCCGGCGACGCGCTCGGCGACAGCCTCTATGAAGCACGGCTTTTCGTGCGCGGTTCGGTCAAATCGCTCGGTGCCGATTGCATTGAAAAGGAAATGCGCCCTGAGCACCTCGAGCTCTTGAAGGATCTGCTGGAAAGGGCCGAGGCGGATGCCGATCCGTCGGAATTCCGCCGCTACGGTTCAGCCCGCAAACTCTACAATTTCGATGTCGACAACGCCGGTGAATACTGATGGACAAGACACCCAACACGTTGCCGCGCCAGTCGTGGACGTTTTCAAACGAGATCAACTCTGAAATCCGCCGCGCGGCGGCTACCGGCATCTATGATATTCGTGGCGGCGGCGCAAAGCGCCGGGTGCCGCATTTCGACGACCTTCTGTTTCTCGGCGCCTCCATGAGCCGGTATCCGCTTGAAGGCTACCGCGAGAAATGTGCCACAAACGTCACGCTCGGTACGCGCTTTGCCAAGAAGCCGATTGAGCTGAAAATACCGGTGACAATCGCAGGCATGAGCTTCGGCTCGCTGTCGGGCCCGGCGAAGGAGGCGCTCGGACGCGGTGCAACAATGGCCGGGACGTCCACCACCACGGGCGATGGCGGCATGACAGAGGAAGAGCGCGGGCATTCCGAGATGCTGGTCTATCAGTATCTGCCGTCCCGGTACGGCATGAACCCGGATGATCTGCGCCGGGCGGACGCGATTGAAATCGTGGTCGGGCAGGGGGCAAAACCAGGCGGCGGCGGCATGCTTCTCGGTCAGAAGATCACCGAGCGCGTTGCGGGCATGCGCGATCTTCCCGAGGGCATCGACCAGCGGTCTGCCTGCCGCCATCCGGACTGGACCGGGCCGGACGATCTGGAAATCAAGATCCTGGAAATCCGCGAAATTACCAAGTGGGAAAAACCGATCTACATCAAGGTCGGCGGTGCGCGGCCCTACTACGACACCGCACTTGCCGTCAAAGCCGGTGCCGATGTGGTTGTGCTTGATGGAATGCAGGGCGGGACCGCCGCGACCCAGGATGTCTTTATCGAACATGTCGGCCAGCCGACACTTGCCTGTATCCGGCCAGCCGTTGACGCGCTGCAGGATCTTGGCGTTCAGGGCGAGGTGCAGCTTGTCGTCTCCGGCGGTATCAGAACCGGAGCGGATGTTGCCAAGGCGCTTGCGCTCGGAGCGGATGCGGCGTCCATCGGTACGGCGGCTCTGGTCGCCATCGGCGACAACGATCCGAAATGGGAGGCCGAGTACCAGGCTCTTGGAACGACAGCCGGTGCCTATGATGACTGGCACGAAGGCCGCGATCCCGCGGGTATCTCCACGCAGGATCCGGATCTGATGGCCCGGCTCGATCCGGTCAAGGCCGGTCAGCGGCTGCGCAATTATCTCTCTGTGCTGACGCTGGAATGCCAGACACTGGCGCGGGCCTGCGGCAAGAGCCATGTCAATAATCTCGATCCCGAAGATCTATGCGCTCTGACCATCGAGGCGGCTGCCATGGCACGTGTGCCGTTATCCGGCACCAACTGGATTCCCGGCCAAACCGGTTTATAAAAATCTACGATAAGCAAAGAGCGGCATAGACCGCCACGCTTCCAGAACGCATCAGGGGAATAGAGGGTACCGCCAAATGACTGATCTCGCCGCCTTTGCCCAGGAGACGGGCGTCAAATACTTCATGATCTCTTTCACCGACCTGTTCGGCGGTCAGCGCGCCAAGCTGGTGCCGGCCCAGGCCATTGCCGACATGCAGGTGGAAGGTGCCGGGTTTGCCGGGTTCGCCACCTGGCTGGACATGACCCCGGCACACCCGGACATGCTGGCGGTTCCCGATCCCGATACGGTCATCCAGTTGCCGTGGAAGCCGGATGTCGCCTGGGTGGCGGCCAACTGCGTCATGGACGGTGGTGAAGTTTCGCAAGCGCCACGCAATGTGCTGCGCAAATTGATTACCGAGGCGGAAGCTGAAGGTCTGCGGATCAAGACCGGTGTGGAAGCTGAGTTTTTCCTGATGACCCCGGACGGGCTGGAGATTTCTGATCCCTACGATACGGCGGAAAAGCCCTGTTACGACCAGCAAGCGGTGATGCGCCGCTACGATGTGATCGCAGAGATTTGCGACTACATGCTTGCCTTCGGCTGGGGCCCTTATCAGAACGACCACGAGGATGCCAATGGCCAGTTCGAGATGAACTGGGAGTTCGCCGATGCACTGGTGACTGCCGACCGGCACTCCTTCTTCAAGTTCATGGTGAAGTCGATTGCAGAAAAGCATGGACTGAAGGCAACCTTCATGCCCAAGCCACTGCCGCGCCTGACAGGCAATGGCTGCCACGCACATATCTCGGTGTGGGATCTGGCCGGCAAGACCAATCTCTTTGCCGATGATGCCAAGGAACTGGGGCTGTCTGATCAGGGCCGCCATTTCCTTGGCGGGATCATGAAACACGCAACTGCAATGGCCGCGATCACCAATCCGACGGTGAACAGCTACAAGCGCATCAACGCCCCGCGGACCATTTCCGGGGCCACCTGGTCGCCGAACACGGTCACCTGGACCGGCAACAACCGCACGCATATGGTCCGCGTGCCGGGGCCGGGCCGGTTCGAGCTGCGGCTGCCTGACGGTGCTGCCAATCCTTATCTGCTGCAGGCCGCGATCATCGCGGCGGGCCTCTCCGGCCTGAAATCGAAGGCCGATCCCGGCCCGCGCTATGATATCGACATGTATGCCGAGGGCCACAAGGTCGAAGGCGCGCCAAAGCTGCCGCTCAACCTGCTCGACGCCATCCGCGCCTATGACAACGACAGCGAATTGAAAGCCGCGCTAGGCGAGGAATTCTCGGACGCCTTCATGAAGCTGAAGACGCAGGAGTGGAACTCTTTTGTTTCCCATTTTTCCAACTGGGAGCGGGAACATACGCTGGATATCTGAGGGCGGGAACCATCCGTCAAGGAACGCGAAAAATCAAACCGGGGCCGGGTAATACCAACCGGCAGACATTAAGACCTATATGACAGGCCTTACCTGATCTTCGGTCAGGAGCGCTTTGCCGGGCGATGCGGGGCATCGTCCAAGAAGCGCAACGCGGTCCGAAGGTCAGGAAAAGCCTGCCTCCGGTGGGCGCAAATCAATCCCTGGCCGCGTTGCCACGCTTGCCCGGCCGGCAAGGCCGCGCTGCGCACACCACCTCGCCAGGAACAGATTTTCGCTCCATCAGATACGTCTTTATTTCGTCGACCGTGATTTACGCGCCGACGGGCTCCGCCTGAGGTTTCAGCGCGGTCAATACGGTTAACCAAATTTCTATGTAAAGAAGCCTTATCCAGTTGAGGATGAGGCGGAAGTTGTATCCGACAGCCGCCAGGATCGGGTTTGCTGCATCGCCGGTTCGGTTGGCAAGGTAATTGCGGCCCATCCTGTGTTCGTTTTTCATATGGCCTATGACCGGCTCAACGGCTGAGCGTCGTCGCATCTGAGCCTTGATAGCCGGTGTGACACGGCGTTTCTGTCCGGCGGTGAAGACGCGGAACTTATGAGTGTCAGGCGCGTTGTGGCCGCGATAGCCGGCATCTGCCAGAATGCGTTTCAAGGTTCCACCGGTTAGCGCTTCGATTTGCGGAATGACGCTCGCCAGCGTGTGCCCATCATAGGGATTGCCCGGCAAGGCCTTTGCGTGGATGACAAACTGTCCGCCTTTGGAGCGTTTCACCGTGGTGGCAACAGAGGCCTTGACGCCGAACTCATACGGCTTGTGCGCCTTGCCCTTTCCAATGCATTCCACTTCCGGCGCATGGAGTGAATAGATCTTCGGCAGCGGATCGCGCCGCCTCTGGGAGCTTACCCGCTCGGCCAGCCACAAAGGTCGAAGGAAGGCTGCTTCCAGGTCCGGATTGCCTTTGGTCTTGCGGCGAATGTCGGCAACTGTCCGGCGCAAGAATGTCTTGAGTTTTCGTAAGGCTTTGCCCGCCCTCTTGAACTGTTTGGCATGGGCATAGCGCTGATGGGCAATCAAGGCGGCTTTGCCAACGCGCTTATAACTCTGGCGCAGGTCGATGCCTTCTTCCTTCGCTTGTTTGACCAGTCGCTCTCGTGCCCGGTGGATCAGCTTGGCGTCGGTTGGAAAGGCGATGTTCTTTTCCTGAACGGTCGTATCGACCACAGCCTGGGTGAAGTCCTGGGGCTTGGCTGCGCCCAGCTTGACAGACACGGCCAGGCTTGTCAATCGGCATTGAATGTTGACCCCTTATAGGCTTCCAAAACTGACCCCTTGTTTGTGAGGAGCTGGCCCGATGCTGCGTAGTCCCCATTTAACGCAGCAGTGTCGGGCCAGCGGTGATTTGGTTTCAAACCCGGTTTTTGAATCGCCAGCTCTCGTTTCCGGTTTCGACGATTTCACAGTGATGGGTGAGCCGGTCGAGAAGAGCAGTCGTCATCTTCGCGTCACCGAAGACGCTCGGCCATTCGCCAAATGCCAGGTTGGTGGTGACGATGATCGATGTGCGTTCGTAGAGTTTGCTGATCAAATGGAACAGGAGCTGTCCGCCTGTCTGGGCGAATGGCAGGTAGCCCAGTTCGTCGAGGATCAGGAAGTCGAGGCGTGAGATCAGGTCTGCTTTTCGTCCCTGCCTCTCGGCGCGGGCTTCGGCATCCAGCTTGTTCACCAGATCGACGACATTGAAGAACCGGCCCCGGCGGCCGCTTCGGATGCAGGCCCGTGCGATGCTGACGGCAAGATGGGTCTTGCCGGTTCCGGTGCCGCCGATCAGGATGAGGTTGCGTTGATGATCGAGGAAGTCTCCGGTGGCCAGGTCGCGGATCAGGGTCTCGTTGACTTCGGTCGCTTCGAAGTCGAACTCTTCCAGTTCCTTGGCCAGTGGCAACTTGGCAATGGTCATCTGGTATTTAATGGAGCGTGCTTGCTTCTCGCTAATCTCGGCGTTCAGCAGATCGCCGATTATCTGCTGCGGCTCGTGCTGGCGCTTCAGGGCCGTGCCGATGATCTCATCGTAGGCCGTCCTCATGCCGTAGAGCTTCAGCTGCCCCATGGCGTCCAGTACCTGTGATCTTTCCATTTCTTGTTCTCCTCAGGCTGTCATAGCGGTCGCAATTGGCGGCAGGCTCGCAGGCCAGCTTCAGCGCATCCGGCGTCGTAATTGTCAGGGACGGTGGCGGTTCGCGATGACGCGCCAGGATGTTCAGCACGACACCGGCGGAATGGACGTTGTGCGACAGCGCTTCGGCGCAGGCGGCTTCCACCGCATCGAAGCCATCCGTCAGCACGGCGCTCAGAACCTCGACCATCTGCCGGTCGCCGCCGGACTGGCGTTCCAGTTTGCGCCGCACACGCCGGATCGCGACCGGCAGTTCCCAATCCTTGAACGGCGCCCCATTGCGCAGGGCACCGGGTTTGCGGGCCAGGACGGGTATATAATGCAGGGGATCGTAGACGGTGTTGTCTCGCCCAAAGACACGCGTATGGCTGCCAACGATCCGGCCATCCTGCCAGCATTCCAGCCTGTCGGCATAGGCTCGGATCTCGACCGGCCGCCCTACGGCACGGGCATCGACCGAGTATCTGTTCTTGTCGAAGCGCACGAGGCAGGTCTTGGACACCGACGCCGGAACCGCATGGAAGCCATCAAAGGGTCCAACATAGGGAACAAGGCTTCCTCGCTCTTCTTCGAACACCTCCCAGATCGTCTTGTCCCGCAACTCCGGGTGTGTATTTGCCCGGGCATAGGCCAGGCAGCGGTCCTCCAGCCAGGCATTCAGTTCGGCATAGGATTTGAACTTCGGCCGCGGCACAAAGAACCGCTGCCGGATCACGCCCACCTGGTTCTCAACTTGACCCTTCTCCCAGCCAGACGCGGGCGTACAGGCAACCGGATCGACGAGGTAGTGCCCGCACATCTGCTGGAAACGGCGGTTGTAAGTGCGATCCTTGCCGACAAGGATTGTGTCGACCGCGGTCTTCATATTGTCGTAGATGCCCCGGGCGCAGGCGCCGCCAAAGAAGGCAAACGACCGGTCGTGGGCATCGAACACCATCTCCTGCGTCTCGCGGGGATACGCTCGGACAAACGGCATCCGACTGTGGCAGAGGCGGACATGCGCGACCTTCACAGTTGTGGTGACGCCATCGATCAAAACGACCTCATGGCTCCAGTCGAACTGGTATGCCTCGCCCGGGTCGAAGATCAGCGGAACATAGGCGCTCGCTGACGCTTCCTGCGTTGCCTTCGACCAACTGGCCGCATAGCGCCGCACGGCATCATAGCCGCCGCCGTAGCCGCGATTGCGCAGCTCCTCGTAAATGCGGATGAGCGTCAGGCGTTCCCGTTTCGGCTGCCGGGCATTCTCGGCGAGCATCGCATCCAACTCGGAACGCCAGGGATCAATCTTCGGGCGGGGCTGCGTTGCTCGGTCATAGTTGAACTCGGTTGCACCCGACCGGATGACCTTGCGCACCGTATTGCGAGATAATCGTAGCTCCCGGCAAATCTGCTTGATCGACTTGCCGTCGATGAAATGCGCACGCCTGATCTTCGCAATCGTCTCCACGACCAACATCCCCTGACTGCTCCCTCTCGTCTTTGAGGGAGCATCTGATCCGAATTATCAGGGGGGTCATTTTTGGACGCCGATCACCCCAATATGGGGGTCAATTTTGCATGCCGATCCACAGTCTTGACCGAGATGCGCTCGTTTTCCGCGCTGATGACGTCATAACCTCGTTGGTTGGTGTCCAGTGCCATCTGACCGCGTGTGATCATCGCGGCGTAGAGCTCTCCTATGCGCCCTGTGAGGTGCCGAAGTTCGCCGGGAGCTACTCCCCATGCCAGTTCTCTCTCAAACCAGCTCAGCGCTTCTCCAAGCGATTGTATGACCTGAACTTGTGTGAGTGGCATGGCTGTTCTCTCCTAATAGGGGTGACAGTAACCGTGGTTTCCTGATCTGCATCGGCAACATCCCGCCGACAGAAGCAGAAACAGAAGCAAACTATCGCGCAGCTCCGGAAACCGAGAAAAAAGCCGCGTAGCTAAAACAAATCAGCCTCCGGCAAACCCGGAGCGGTTCACCTCCCAAATCTTCTGAAGGTCAGCCTCAGTGATCAGAAATCGTTCCTTGGCCTCTGACCAGTCCTTGGTCTGAAGCGAGACCTTGACGGCATCACCGATCCTGACCTTGTCCTTCTGAGAACCTATGCTCAGCGTGAGCATTCGGCCTTTGGCTTTCTCGCGCAGATCGCTCGGAGTTCTTATTATAAGATAGTAGGCGCCGGTGGTTTTGTGCTTGATTGGCCGGGGCCTCGGAAGGCCATTGTGTACCAGCCTTGTGTACAAGTCAGCTGGCGAATACCCAATCAATATCAAAGAATTACGTGAAATCAATAGCTTAAAATGGTGCTGCCGGAGAGATTTGAACTCTCGACCTCTCCCTTACCAAGGGAGTGCTCTACCCCTGAGCTACGGCAGCGCCGTCAGGCATGTTTCTTCAATAAAACACACAATGCCTGAGAAGCGGGGAGGGACTGTTCTTCGGGGAGCGGAGCCTGATTTGAAACAAGCTTTCCGGTCCCGATCAGCACCGCTCACCGGAATGGGCTGGCTTGTGCCACAAGTGCCAAGGGGACGCAAGCCGGGAGGGCGAAAAAATTCAGCACGTGCGAACGCTTGCTATAGAGGCGTGCCGGCAAATCTGCATTCGCCCGCCAAACGTCCGGTTTCACAAGACCGCTTTCTCTTCAGGCAATGCAAACGACGTCTGTGGATAGTGCGCGGCGGCGCGGATTGGTGGAGAACGTATCCGTGTGCCGCCCGTCAGTGAATGGCATTCTTCTGTCAACCTTGCTTCTGTCAACCTTGGCCCGGTCTTCCGGTTGTTAAGGTAACCGGAGAAAAACTGGCGGAATCTCACGGTGGACCCTGTCAAAAACGCCAATGGACTTGCCTCGCCTGAGGGTTTGTGACTATCACCGGCTCTTGCGTGTGCAACCGGCCAGCGGCATGTGCTGCGCCCGGTGGGCGAAACGCAATGAATTTGAGGGTACGGTGAACGGTTATGGGCGAACGCGACACAGACCGGAATGCGATGCTTGAGAATGGCGAGGCCAGCACGAAAAACCGCGAGAGACTGGCTGGGACCTCAACGGCGAGCCGCGAAGAGCGGCTTGCTGAGGCGCTTCGGGAGAACTTGCGGCGCAGAAAGGCGTCTGCCCGCGAGCGCAAACAACGCGCCGGCAGTTGAGCCGGACCGGGACGGTTACCAGGTGCCTTTTATGCGCCACAAGTTGGAAGTATTGACCGGCAAGGCCACGGACGGCTGACAAGACGGATTGGGATGGGACTATGGACAGTATCAAGGTCATCGGCGGAAATGAACTCAATGGCGTGATCCCGATTTCCGGGGCAAAGAATGCAACCCTGCCGCTGATGATCGCGTCATTGCTCACGGACGAGACGCTGACGCTGACCAATGTTCCGCGCCTGCGCGACGTGGCGCAGCTCATGCAGATCCTGTCGAACCATGGCGTTGATTATTCGGTCAATGGCAAACGCAACGGGCAGGATGCACTTGAAGGTCAGACCCTGAACCTGACCGCGCGCGAGATTGTCGACACGACCGCACCCTACGAACTCGTTTCCAAAATGCGGGCGAGTTTCTGGGTCGTCGGTCCGTTGGCGGCGCGTATGCGCGAAGCGCGGGTCTCGCTCCCCGGCGGCTGTGCGATCGGCACACGGCCGGTCGACTTCTTTATCGAAGGTTTGAGGGTCCTTGGCGCAGATATCGAAATCGACGGCGGCTATGTGGTGGTGCGCGCTCCAAACGGCCTCAAGGGTGCGCGGGTGGAGTTTCCGAAAGTGTCGGTTGGCGCGACCCACACAATCATGATGGCGGCAACGCTTGCAGATGGCGAAACGGAAATCGTCAACGCTGCGCAGGAGCCCGAAGTTGCCGATCTGGCC
Organism: Roseibium sp.; assembly: GCA_965230445.1. GTDB lineage: Bacteria > Pseudomonadota > Alphaproteobacteria > Rhizobiales > Stappiaceae > Roseibium. The sequence goes on from OZ246005.1 coordinate 790,692, forward strand.
AAGTGCCTCACTTCCATGGGTGCGAAGATCGAAGGGGCCGGAACACCGACGATCCGCATTCAAGGCGTCAAGCGGCTGCACGGCGCCCATCATGAGGTGGTCGCCGATCGGATCGAAACCGGCACCTATGCGATGGCGGTTGCCATGACCGGCGGCGATGTTCTGCTTCAGGGCGCGCGCGGAACTCTATTGGAGGCGGCCCTTGAAACGCTGCGCCAGGCCGGTGCAGAGGTTACTGAAGTGCCGGAAGGCCTCAAGGTTTACCGTAATGGCAATGGCATCCAGCCGGTTGATGTAACGACGGAGCCGTTCCCCGGGTTCCCGACGGACCTCCAAGCCCAGTTCATGGCGCTTATGACCAAAGCGGGGGGGACGAGCCGGATCACGGAAACAATCTTCGAAAACCGCTTCATGCACGTTCAGGAACTCGCCCGCCTTGGTGCAAATATCCAGATCGACGGCCGGGTCGCGACCGTGGATGGCGTTTCCACCTTGCGTGGGGCACCGGTCATGGCAACCGATCTGCGGGCTTCGGTTTCCCTTGTTATCGCGGGTCTGGCAGCGGAAGGCGAAACCACCGTCAACCGTGTCTATCATCTCGATCGGGGTTTCGAGCGCCTGGAAGACAAGCTTACCCGCTGCGGTGCGCAGATCGAACGCATTTCCGCTTGATTGCAAGCGCTGGTAGACGGCAATGAAACGCACGTCGGCGAAGTCGATCCGGACGCAGATCCAAATTGCGTTCGCATTGGCTGGCGCGGCATTCATTGTCTTGGTTGCGCCTCCCTATGGTTTGATTTGCGGGTTGCTCCTGGCCGCCATCGGCCTTTGGATTGCCGGTCAGGTTTTCAGCCGGTTGGCAACGCCTGAAGAAGTCGAAGACGACCGGGCCCGGCGCAAGAAATCAAGTGATCGTTCTTGAGGCGCGTAGTCATGCCAACCGGTAGAAATTAAGACGTATCTGATGGAGCGAAAATTGTTTCTGGCACCGCGGTGCGCGCAGCGCGGCTTTTTCTGCCGGGCAAGCGCGGCACCGCGGCCAGGGATTGCCTTCAGCCCGTCGGAGGCAGGCTTTTCCTGATCTTCGGACCGTGTTGCGCTTCTTGGATGATGCCCCGCATCGCCCCACAAGGCGCTCCTGACCGAAGATCAGGAAAAGCCTGTCATATCGGTTTTAATTTCTACCGGTCGGTATCATTTCATCCAGTTTGTTCTACGAATGCTCCATCGGATCATGGCGCATGTCTCTTTTGAAATGGGCATGATGCACCTGCTGAAAAGCAGGTTGCTATTCCAAATTCAACCTCCGGAAGGCGAAGTTCATAGGTGGTTTTACGATAACTTCATTCGTTCAAATACTTATGACATTTATTGTGTTTCTAGAATTTACTTCGGGTTAAACTCGATTGCTTAAGTCTCCGGGTCAAGTCTTATCTGAACGGAGTCACTTCATGTCATTCTCGGTCCGCTCATTCGGCATTGGGTCGGTTGCGATTGTTGTTCTCGCGGCAGTCTTGGTAGTCGCTGCGGTCTATCAGGGTGTCAAACGCGTCGGCCAGGTGCAGACGGCATGGGTGTCTTATTCGGATCAGAATTCCCAACGATCCACCGGTATCGAATTCATGGTCCAGCAAATGGGCTACGGGGGCATGATCCATCAGTTCAAGAACTATGTATTGCGCATGGACGAACCCCGGATTGCCAAAATGCGCAATACGGTTGGTGGCGCGGAACTGGCGTTGCGGATTTATTCGGATGGCGACGCCTCCCCGGAGGAACTGGCTGCAATCGACGACATTCTGAGGACCGTCAATTCTTACGGTGACGCGCTGGAGACGGCCATTGCGATGGCAAAAGAAGGCAAAACGCCGGAAGAAATCGATAGCGTAGTCAAAATCGATGACGGGCCGGCCCTGAATGGCATCAGCACCCTTTTTGCAGCCCTGGAGAGCAATAGGCTGGATCCGGAGACGCAAGCCAAGTCTGATTTGTTTATCGAGATCAGCCGAAATCTCGGCTATGGCGGCATGATCCACCACTTCAAGAACTATGTTCTGCGAAAGGATCTGCCGCGCAAGGCCAAGATACTGGCGAGTGCAAGCCAGGCTCTCAACGCAATTGAGATCTACCGGCGATTGGATCTGGTTCCGAACGAAGAAAAAGCACTCGGCGAAATCGAAACTACCATCGGGAAGTATGTTGCGGCGGCAGACGAGGTGACGCGCCTTGCCGCGAGCGGCAAGACGGCACAAGAGATCGATCAAAAAGTCAAGATCAGTGATGGGCCGGCCCTGGCCGCTCTTCAAACGCTGGTCAAGGAACTCAACCGGAATGCCAACGACAGTCAGCGGCAACTGATTGGTGTCCTTGACGGGCTGCTTGCAGCCGGTCCGCTTTTGCTTGTGGCAATTACCGGCCTGTTGGGGTTTGCTGCGGCACTGCTCTCCTATGTACTCTTCTGGCGCATATTGAAACCGCTGTTTGCGCTGTCGGAGGCTACCGCGCGCCTCTCGGAAGGCAACACCGCAGTTCAAATCCCCATTCAGGGTCAAAAGGACGAACTGGGTGCGATGGCGCGGATGCTGGAAGTTTTCAAGTCGAACATGATTGAAAACAACAGCATGCATGCCGAACGGGAGCGTTTGGAGGCCGAAACAGCCGCGCAGCGCAAAGCGGAATTGCGAAACATGGTCGATGGACTGGAACAATCCGTCTGCGGAATTGTGAGCTCCGTCTTTTCTGCAGCTGAAGGCCTGTCCGGCAATGCGGAAACCATGGATGATCTAGCGCACCAGACGACGTCACAGATGCAGTCGATGCGTGAATCCGCCAAGGTGGCAAGTGCGAATGTACAGACGGTGGCTGCGGCTGCAGAAGAGCTGTCGACCAGCATTCACCGCGTTGCGGAGCAAATCTCCAAGACGTCCGAAGTGACCACATCAACGGCGCAGGATGCGGAAAACACGGCAACGTCGGTGCGCGAACTTGGCAGTATGGTCGCCAAGGTCGCGGCTGTCACCGATCTCATTCAGGCGATCGCGGAACAGACCAACCTGCTGGCGTTGAACGCGACCATCGAGGCGGCCCGGGCCGGAGATGCCGGCAAGGGCTTTGCGGTTGTTGCTTCGGAGGTGAAGCAGCTCGCGGAACAGACTTCGAAGGCGACCGACGAAATCAAAGGACAGATCGATCAGATCCAAGGCGCGTCCGAAACCACGGTCAAGGCCGTTGACCATATGACAAACATGGTCCTTGAGATCAGCGAAAGCGCCGGTGCCATTGCTTCGGCCGCCGCCGAGCAAGGCGCCGCAACACAGGAGATTGCCGAGAACGCATCCCGGGCTTTTGAAGGAACGAAAGCGGTTAGCCTCGGAATGGCAGATGTGACCCAAGCGACTGAACGAACCCTTGAAACCGTTGCCGTGGTTCGGACTGAATCCGATGGTCTGACAACCCAGGCGACGGCCCTCCGTGATCAGATGGACGGTTTTGTTGCGGAAATGCGCTCGGCATAACGCGTTCACTGGTTCGACTCTCATCAAAAATTCAGGGGCGCACTGGCCCCTGAATGTCTTCAGACCCTATACCAACCGGTAGAAATTAAGACCCATATGACAGGCTTTTCCTGATCTTCGGACCGCGTTGCGCTTCTTGGATGATGCCGACCAAAGCCTTTTGCAGGGATTTCCGGAACGGGGAGCTCGTTCCCAGCAGCAAGGATTGCGACAATCAGACTCGCTTTTGCGACTCTATTCTTACAGAATGAGAATCATGCATCTAGAGCGCGTCATCTCTATCCTTGAATCCGTCGCGATGGCCGGCCGGCCTTGCACGGTCAACGACATCTGCACGGCAACGGGATATCCCAAGCCGTCCGTCTACCGCCTGGCGCAGGATCTTCTGACTGCAGGGCTGCTGGATTCGCCTGAAAAGGGCAGTTTCCGGATCGGGGCACGACTGCATCGCATTTCGGGTATGGACCGGAGCGACGCCGAGATTGGTGTTCTGGTGGAGCCGTTGCTCGCCGATTTCGCCGAGAACCACGGTGTTGCCTGTTTTCTGGCGCGTCTGCGCAGCGAAGGCGTTGAGATCACCCAAGTGGAGGTGCCGCGAAGCAAAAAGGTATCGTTCCTGCACCCTGGCTTGGGCTTACGGCCAATGCACGCTTGTTCGTGTGCCAAGGTCATTGCTGCCTTCGGTAGCGAAACCTTCCAGAAAGAAGTCATTGACGGCCAGCTTCGAAGGTATACCGAACATACGCAGACTGATGCTCAGAACCTGTCGGACGAATTTCAGGAAATTCGGGGGCGTGGGTATGGCGAATGTGTGCAGGAACTGGAAGTCGGGATCTGTTCCGTAGCCGCGCCCGTCCAGTTGGAGGATACCGGCATCGGCCTGAGTGTCGGAGCAACCGGATCCATGCGTGTCTTTACCGAAAAATTCCGGGAAAACATCGGACAAGCCCTGATCGAATTGGCCCACAAAGTGGAAGACCGGCTCGCGATACCAGCATCCTGACCGGCAAAACCGCCGATTTTCGCTAGGCGCTGTCGGCACCCGGCTTCGAAGCACATTCCGCAAAAACGCGTTTTGTGCAGGTTGCGCAACTGGCCCCCGGCACCAATTCCGCTGCCCGTGATATGGCTTCGCCCTTTGATGTCAAAAGATGATCCTCACCCAGCAGCGCCAGGGTCCCATAGCGCCGCAAGGCCGAGGTGAGGCCCGGATAACCGGCGACCAGAAAAAAATCACCACCAGCTTTGCGCGCACGCCGGATATGCTGGTTCAGGAAATCCGCCCCGGCAAGGTCTACGGTTTCCACGCCCCTGAGGATGAGAACGATGATGTTCTGGCCGGGTGAGGATCTGCTGAGGGACGCGAAATCGCGGTCGAGTTCCTCGATCGATCCGAAAAAAATCTGACCCTGAATTCGTCTGATGGTTACTTTGGGGCATTGTTCCAGACCGTTCCGGTCAGCGTTGCGCAGCCTGCGTTTGCCGTCGACCATCATTGGGGCTCCTACCGCTACAAAAGGATGGGAGCTGGAATAGAGAAAGAATACCAGAGACATCACCACGCCAACGACGATGGCAAATTCCAGTTCAATGAGCGTTCCGGCCAGAAATGTGGTGATCAGGATTGCTGTTTCGCGGCCACTTTTCCGGATATGGCGGATCTCGGCGAAATTGATCAGCCGCCACGCGACATAGAGGATGATCCCGGCCATGGCAGGAACCGGAATGAAGACAACGAGCGGGGCAAACAGCAATAGAAGCAGCAACAGCCATCCGGCCGCGAAAATGGCGGAGAAGGGGGACTGTGCTCCGGACTCGGCGTTCAACCCTGATCGGGTGAATGAACCCGAACCGGCGTAGCAGCTCAGAAAACCGCCAAACAGGTTTGACAACCCCTGGCCGACAATCTCCTGATTGGAATCGTAGGCTTCGTCGCGGCGTGTCGCGAAGGCCCGGCCAATGGAAATGGCTTCAAGCAGACCCACAATCGCGATGGCAATTGCCCCCGGAATCAGCTCGATCACTTGCGCGACGGTCGGATTCGGCAAGGAAACAGACGGGAGGACCGAAGGCAATTCGGTGAACATGGCAATACCGTTGCCCCTGGCGTCGAGCACCAAACCCGAAATGGCTCCAACCACCAAGGCGACAAGATAGGCCGGAACCTTCCGAGACACCCGTTGGGCAAGAATGATGCTGGCCAGGGTCAGCACCGCGATGATGAAGGCTGTGAAGTTGATTTCGTCAAGGTGTTCCGTGATACGCACAAGACGTTCCACAACGCCGCCGCCGCGCTCCGTGACGACACCGAGGGCGGGGCCAAGTTGGGACGCGGCAATCAGCAGCGCTGCTGCCGCTGTAAACCCGACAATGACCGAGTGGGAAATGAAGGTAATCAGTCCGCCGAGCCGCGCAATGCCCGCCACAATCTGAATGACCCCGATCATGATCGTCAGGGTCAAGGCCAACATCACATAGACTTCGGTCCCCGGTGTGGCAAAGGGCGCCAAAGTGGCAAACAGAACGGCCGAAATCGCTGTGGTGGGGCCGGACACCATGATCATCGAGGATCCCCAGAACCCGGCGATGGCGGCAGTAATCATTGCCGTGTAGAGCCCGTATTCTGGCGGCAGGCCGGCAATGATTGCGAACGCGACGCCTTGCGGCATAACGATCGCCGCATTTGTCAAACCCGCGACGAGATCGGCGCGAATGGATTTTGCAGTGACATTGCGCAGCCATGGCCTGAAAGGCGAAAAGAAATAGGCCTGCTCGCTAGCGAATTTCGAGTATCCGGCGGTCGAAATGTTGTCCCGATGCGTTGTCACAACGAATTTCCGAGTGTGGGTCTTGAAGATGTTGATGACGGCGGCGGCTCAGGGCGTCATTCCCGCCTGGCTGGGCCGCTAGTCGAGCGGCTTCAGTTGCCCCTTGGCCTGAAGTTCGGCAAGGGCCTCATAGGTCGAACGGATACCGTCAACGACCGGCACGGACGGATAGTCGAGATGTGCCCGGATCGGGCCGTCGTCCATGTCCGGGGGGAACGGAAAGGGCTTTCCGGTCACGGTGACATCTGCGCCGGGAGCGAAGCTGCGCAGCACCTGAACACCGTTTTCTACGGTGTCGCAGCCACCATTCAGATCGAATACATAAGCGCCATCTCCATCGCTGGAAACGGCAGCGATGAACGCGGCAGCCGCCTCTCCGGCATGCAGCCAGCTTAGCCGTCCGCTGTATGGTATTTCGTAAGGTTTTCCTTGCGCGGTTGCCTGAAGGGCCAGTGTAAACTTGGCGCTGACACCCTGATCCCGGGCAACTCCATAGACCACGTTAGGGCGAATGCATACGCTGGGTACCTGCCAGTCCTGCCAGAACACATGGGCTGTCTGCTCGTTGGCAATCTTGTATGCCCCATAGAGCGTGGCTAGGTATTCGCCGCCCGGCGGCATGCCGTGCGCTGCAACGGAACTTGCGAAAACGGTGCGCTTGATGCCTGCTTCACGGGCGGCCTGCAGAACGTTGATGGTGCCTTCGACATTCACCCGCGCACCCAGTGCCGGATTTGCAGCGCAGAATGGAACCTGGAGACCGGCATAGTGAATGATGGCGCGGATGCCGTGATCGGCGGTCAGCTTCTGCAGCGCCTTGGCATCGGTGACGTCGTTGATCTCCCAAGTCAGCGATGACGCGGCTTCCGGCCCCATGACAAGACCGGGACGGTAACGGTCGTCCCGCAAGTCCGCCGCAACGACCGGTACTCCGGACCCATGAAGAATGGCGAGGGTCCAGGCTCCGAGGCAACCGCCAGCACCGGTCACAAGGACCGGGCCGTCGAACAGATCGGGATTTACAAGAAATTGTTTGGTCAGGTCGGCCATGGGCTAAACTTTCACACTCATGTCGCAGTCCAGCGCGTTTGCCACAAAACAGTAGCGGTGAGCGCGTTCATGCATGGTTTCCAGATCGGCGTTCGAGATTTCCTGACCGTCCTCGAAGGTCACGACCGGGTTTAGCGTGATCCCGCCGACCTTGACCCGTCCGTCCGGCGTTTTACCAAGCGTTGCGATTGCCCGGTCCGTATACCGTTTCACTTTCCATTTGGCCTTTGCCGATAGGGCGAGGAAGGTCATCATATGGCAGGAACTCAAGGCCGCCGCCATCGCTTCTTCCGGATTTACGTATCGCGGATCACCGCCGTAGTCCGGCGCGGACGTCATCGTGGCCGCCAATCCGCCACCAAAACTCATCTTGTGGTTCGTGCTGTATTTTCCCGGGCTCAGCTCCGCCTGACCCAGGTTCCATACCAGTTCGGCTACGTATTCTGACATCATCCGCCCCGCTTGAAGAAACTGCTGTCTGTTTGTCTCGTCAAAAGTAGCTAGCATAATTTATCAAAACATGATACCGAAAAATCGAATTATGATAATTTTGGGTTTGCACCATGCTGCAAACATGGACTGGACACCAGTTCCCGGGAGAAAAAAGTGCAGGCATCAAATGAGAAATCGGACAGGCCGGTTCTTTGTGAAATCGACCAAGGGGTCGCCACGGTCACCCTCAACAATCCGAGGTCGATAAACGCCCTCTCAGAGGACATGCTGGCGGCCCTGCAGGCGACTTGGGACGATCTGGCCAGCAATCGTGATGTGAAGGCTGTTGTCTTGCGCGGTGCCGGGGATCACTTCTGCGCGGGTCACAATTTGAAGGAAATGACGGCCCGCCGCGAGGACGGTGACGGCGGCCACGCGTATTTCAACGACTTGTTCGCAATCTGCTCGAAGATGATGATGTCGGTTGTCAATCTGCCGCAGCCGGTGATCGCCGAGGTGACCGGGATCGCGACTGCCGCCGGCTGCCAATTGGTGGCCAGCTGCGATCTCGCTGTTGCCGCAGACGATGCAAGTTTTGCGACCTCCGGTGTGAACATCGGGCTGTTTTGCTCCACGCCCATGGTCGCGCTCAGCCGGGCCGTGCCGAAGAAGGCAGCAATGGAAATGCTGTTGCTCGGTGAGTTCATCAGCGCAGATCGGGCAGCTAAGCTCGGGCTGGTCAATCAGGTTGTTCCGGCTGAGGACGTTTCTGCAAAAGCGAGGGAGATGGCGAACATCATCGCAGGAAAATCGCCGGTCGCGATCAAGATGGGCAAAGAGGCGTTTTACAGACAAGCCGAAATGGGTCTCGCGGACGCTTACAAGTTTGCGGGCGAGGCTATGGCGATGAACATGATGGCAAGGGACGCGGAACGAGGAATCGGAGCTTTTGTCACAAAGCAGCCTATGCCGGAATGGACAGGGGACTGACCGCCATGTCGATCTTCACCGGTCCGGAGCTGGCAAAAACCGGCGCAAATCATGTCGCATTGTCTCCGGTTTCCCTGTTGAAACGCACCGCGCGGGTGCATCCTGAACGCACAGCCGTGATCTATGGTGAGTTGCGCCGCAACTGGTCCGAGGTGGACCGGCGTTGCCGAAGGCTGGCATCGGCACTTCAGGCCAGGGGGGTCGGCAAGGGTGACACCGTCGCGCTGTTGGCACCCAATATTCCTGAAGCGCTGGAATGCGCACTTGGCGTTCCGATGACCGGTGCCGTTCTCAACGCCAACAACACGAGGCTAGATCCGGGCACTGTCTCCTACATTCTGGAGCACGGCGAAGCGAAGGTGCTCCTGGTCGATACGGAATTGTCAGGCATCGCAAAAGCGGCCTTGGCGAGCTTGCAGAATCCGCCTCTTGTTGTCGACATATGCGACCCGGCAGCACAAGGCGAGTGCATTGGAACTCTCGACTATGAAGCCCTCCTGGCAGAGGGAGATCCTTGCTTTGAACATGGTCCGCCCGACGACGAATGGGACGCACTGTCGCTGAACTATACGTCCGGCACGACCGGGCATCCCAAAGGCGTGGTCTACTCTCATCGCGGTGCATACATCAACGCGGTCAACAACACGATCACTTGGGAGATGCCGCATTTCCCGGTCTACTTGTGGACCCTGCCGATGTTCCATTGCAACGGCTGGTGTTTTCCGTGGACCATCACTTTGCTGGCCGGAGCCCATGTGTTCATGCGGGCCCCGCGTGCCAAACAGATCTTCGATGCCATTGCCGATCATGGCGTAACGCATTTATGTGGTGCTCCGATCATCATGTCATTGATTGCCGATGCCGCGGCAGAAGAAACCCGGGACTTTCCGCATACGGTCGAGATGATGACCGCTGCCGCGCCGCCGCCGGCGAGCGTGATCGCCAATATTGAGGCCAAGGGCTTCAATATCACCCATGTATACGGCCTGACGGAGGTCTATGGTCCGGCCGTTGTCTGCGCAAGAAAGCCGGACTGGGGCGAGCTTCCTCTGGACCAACGGACAAAGCTGAAAGCACGGCAGGGCGTCGCCTATGAACTTCAAGAAGATGTAAGGGTTGTCGATCCGGAGACTTGCCAGCCGGTGCCATGGGACGGCAGCACACAGGGCGAGATCGTCTTTCGCGGCAACATCTGCATGAAGGGCTACCTCAAATCAGCTGATCAGACCGGCAAGGCCTTCAGGCAAGGCTGGTTCTGGTCCGGTGACCTGGCTGTTCAGCATACCGATGGCTATATCGAGATCCGTGACAGGGCCAAGGACATCATCATCTCCGGCGGTGAGAATATCTCCTCGATCGAGGTGGAGAATGCCATCGTCGATCACGAGAACGTCGCCCTTGCCGCCGTGGTGGCGCGTCCGAATGGCAAATGGGGCGAAGTCCCCTGTGCCTTTATCGAACCAAAGCCCGGCGCGGCGCTGACTGAAGACGAAATCATCGCCCATTGCCGCGAAAATCTTGCCGGATACATGCGCCCGAAAATGGTCGTCTTCGGTGAACTTCCCAAGACATCAACCGGCAAGATCCTGAAGCACGTTCTTAGGGATCTGGCCAAAACCGACAAACCCAAACTTGAAACTTCAGGAGACTGACATGCAATTTTGCAGGCTTCGCAAGGGTGATACCGTTCTGCCCTGTGCCCTGGTTGAGGGCAACCACCACGACCTTTCGTCCCTGGTCGGCGATATCGATGCTGACTTTTTCGAAGCCGGCGGCACTGCGCTGCTGGCTGGCAAGGATGTCAGCGCTCTTCCAGTGATCGATACCCATGACGGGTTTGCCCCGTGTGTCTCAAAACCGTCCAAGGTTCTGTGTATCGGGCTGAACTACCACGATCATGCGAAAGAAGCCGGGATGGAGATCCCAAAAGAACCGGTAGTGTTCTTCAAATCACCGTCTAGTTTGTCAGGTGCCAATGATCCGATACCGTTTCCCCCCGGCGCAAGCATGCTCGACTGGGAAGTCGAGTTGGCTTTCGTGATCGGCAGACGCACCAGACGTGCCACAATGGAAACTGCAAAAGACGCGATAGCCGGCTACATGGTGCTGAACGACGTTTCGGAACGTAGCTGGCAGTTGATGCGCGGTGGTCAATGGGCGAAGGGCAAGAGCCATGACGGCTTCGCGCCCATCGGACCCTATCTGGTATCCGCGGACAGCGTCGAAAACCCGGATGCCTTTGAGTTGAGTTTGTCGGTCAACGGCACCACCATGCAGTCTGGATCAACCGCCGACTTCATATTCGACCTGGCGACCGTTGTTGTTCACTTGTCGGAATTCATGACGCTGGAGCCGGGCGACATCATCACCACCGGCACACCGGCTGGCGTGGGTTTTGGAATGGATCCCAAGACTTTCCTGAAGCCCGGCGATATCGTCGAGACCAGCATCAAGGGTCTCGGCACTCAAAAACAAACTGTCGTTGCCGAAACGTGAGGCCGTAAATGCACCCCCAGAACCTCGTAATACTCCTGTCCGACGAACACAATGCGCGGTTTCTGGGGTGCAGGAACCATCCGGTGGTCAAGACACCGAACATAGACAAGCTGGCCGGAAGGGGTACGCTCTTCCGGTCTGCCTACTGCGCATCGCCGATCTGCGTCCCCTCGCGGGCGAGCCTGGCGACTGGGCGGTATGCTTGCGATACCGGGTTCTGGGACAATGCGGCACCCTATGATGGCTCTGTTCCAAGTTGGGGACACCGGCTTCAAGAGCAAGGGCACCTGGCTGTCTCGATTGGAAAGTTGCATTACCGCAGCACCGACGACAGCAACGGGTTCGAACCGGAAATCAATCCCCTGCATGTTCTGGACGGCTTGGGAGATCTGATCGGGCTGATCCGCAAGGACATGCCGGAACGCCCCGGCTCGTCCAAGTTCGCAGCGCAGGTCGGGCGCGGAGAGACCAGCTATACCAAATATGATCGGGACATTACCGCACGCGCTGTGGACTGGATTTCCAAAGCGCCGGCAGACGGCAAGCCCTGGGTGCTGTTTGTATCCTTCGTCGCCCCGCATTTCCCGCTTGTGGCACCAGAGCAGTTCTACGATCTTTACAAGGACCTGGACATCGACCCGGCATCATTCAGCGAGGGCCTTGAGCTGCCGGATCATCCCTATTACCGGGAGATGGCCAGGAACATCGCCTTTGACGACTATTTCGACGATGCCGGACGCGAGGAGGCCATTCGAGGCTATCTCGGTCTGTGCAGCTTTTTGGATGACAATGTCGGCCAGGTCCTGGGGGCATTGGACGCTGCGGGGCTTTCAGACACCACCCGTGTCATCTATGCCAGCGATCATGGCGAAAACCTTGGCAAACGCGGGCTGTGGGGCAAGTCGACAATGTATGAGGAAAGCGTCGCTGTGCCGTTGATCATGGCTGGGCCCGGCATAGAGGCCGGATGCGAAGTCAACACACCCGTGAGCTTGGTAGACATCTTTCCGACAGTTCTGGACGCTGTTGGCGCGGCGCTCCAGCCGGCGGATGAAGACCTGCCCGGTGCCTCGCTTTTCGATGTTGCATCTGGTGCAGTGGATGAACGTCCGATTTTCTCCGAGTATCACGCGGCCGGCTCTGTCACCGGAAACTTCATGTTGTTGAAGGGGCGTTACAAGCTGATCACCTTTGCCGGCATGGAACCGCAGCTTTTCGATCTGGAAACGGATCCCTTGGAGACAGCCGATCTTGCGGTTGCCCCCGAAAATGCCGGGCTGATTGCGGAATTGCTTGCCGAACTGGAGAAGGTCACAGATACGGCGTCTGCGGATAGGCGGGCCAAGGAAAGCCAGTGCAATCGTATTGAAGCCGTCGGGGGACTGGATGCCATCCTGAAACGCGGCGATTTCGGCTATTCTCCGCCGCCTAAGGGCTGAACAGTTCTATGCACGGCATGCTGGTGATGTTGTGAAACATTTCGAAGAATGTCGCACAGGTTCTCGCACATCTGCGGGACGACACTGTATCTCCGGCGCAAAATCCCGGTTTCACGATAGCCGCTGAGCGAGCTGCAGTTCAGCCTGTCGAACGACTCCCAGCTGTCTCCCAGCGGCGTTAGCGAGGTCGCCATTGTGGCAAGGTCGGAATGGGCTACAATGTCGAGCGTGCAGGAAATGTCGTTGACTTCCACCCTTGGCTCCGGCGCAGGCAAGCCGTGCGACTGGAAAACCTGATCAAACAATGTGCGGACAAAGGTGCCTGTCGGCATGACCCAGTCCAAAGCATAGAGGTCCTTGATCGATTTGTCCGTCCCATCGGCCGCCGGGTGCCCCTGACGGACAATGACCTGACTGTCTGAGCGAATCAGGCTCTCGGACGCAATCAAGTTCTGATCCGATTCCGAGGCAGCGACCGGTCCGAACACCAGCTCCAGATCGCCCCGCAGCAGTTTTTCTTTCAATTCACTCGGAACCCCGGTGACGATGTTCACCTTTACACCGGGATGCTGCGACACGAGCAGTGCGATGGCTCTGGGCAAAAGACCGTTCAGCCAGAAGAAACCAGATCCCACGGTAATCTGCACGGCTTCGGTTTTCCCGACATCGTCGATTTGCCGCAAGGCACTGCGGTAGCTGGCGTCGATGGATTTGGCATAACCGAACAGAATCTGACCGGAGGTGCTGAGGCGAACGCCCCGTGGCAACCGTTCCAGCAGTTTCGTTTGAAGCTCGCCTTCCAGGCGGCTGAGATGCTTGGACAAGGCTGGCTGACTCAATCCCAGTTTTTCCGCGGCAGCCGTGATGTTTCCGCACTCAACAACCGTCATGAAAAGACGCAGATGCCGGATATCCATAATCTATTCCAAAATGGTTATGACTTTCGACAAAAACAAAGATATCTGAACATGTCAAACCTAACTAGTTTGTTCTGGATCGGATTGGCTCAGATGAACTGCCAATCGATGGGAGGAAGATATGATGTTTAAACGTGCAAAGCTCGCCGTGGCGGCGGGCGCAATGGCTATTTCCATGTTCTCCGGCGCACCGGCCATGGCCGGGTACCCGGAAAAACCGGTCGAAATCATACTGCCGAACAAGGCTGGCGGAGGATTGGATATCAACCTTCGCATCATTCTCAAGCATCTTGAGAAATACACCGATGCCACAGTCATTGTGAAAAACATCGCCGGAGGTGGAACAACTACCGGAACACGGGCGGCTTATGATGCCCGCAAAGACGGTCATACGCTATTGTTCTTCCACGAAGCGTTTATGGGGACTTCCGCGCAAGGGATTTTGGGCCGCGAGTTTCGCGATATGATCCCGATCGCTCGCGCTGGCGCAATCGACATCATGTATGCTGGCGGCTCGCGTGCACCGTTCTCGACCTATGAAGAGCTTGTAGAATATGCCAGGGCGAATCCGGGCGGCGTCAAGGTCGGTGTCCAGCTTACCGCTTTGAACCATATCATCGCCCTTAGCTTCATGGAGGCGATCGGTGCCGAGTTCAAGCTGATCAACGTTCCCGGCGGCAATGGTCCAATGCGGGCCGCACTGATTGGCGGGCAAGTAGATCTGGCGGTTACCTTGCCATCTGCTGCCGCAAAATTCGTTGAAAGTGGCGATATGTCGCCAATCCTGTTCATGGCGGACTACAAGCCCAAGGCGTTGCCGGAAATCTTGCTGTCTGCCGAAGTTGGCCTGCCTGATCTGAAATGGGCGGCAACTAGCTACTTCTTCATGCACAAAGATACCCCGCAGGAGGCCCGGGATTGGTGGGCCGACATGATCGGCAAAGTAATGGCGGATGAAGAGCTGCTGGCCGAAATGGGCACCAAAGTCGAAGATCTGCGGTTCTCGGAAGGTGAAGAGCTTCAGGCCGAAGTAGAGGCTAGTTACAAACGCTTTGAGCAAATCGTCGAGAAGTACGATCTGAAAAAGTAACAGCCAAGCCCTGTGTCCGGGGACTGTGAGTTCCCGGACTTCCCCGCTTCCAGCTTAAAGTGTGACTTCATGAAAGAAAGAGCAATTGCATTGTTCTTGGCAATCGCTTCAGCGTGCCTGTTTCTCAATGCGCAATCCATTCCCGGGCCGAGATGGGAGCCATTGGGTGCGGGTTTCATGGCCAAAACCGTGACTGGTGGCTTGTTCCTGCTTGGCTGTATCCTTGCGTATCAAGCGTTCAGGGCACCAGGGCGGGCGAAAGGAACAGGCTTCAAGATAGCCGCCTTTGAAGACGGTCTGGCTAAATACGCATTGACGTTGAAGTTGTTCGGATCGTTGATTTTTTACCTGGTTGCATTGGAGATTGGCGAAGGTCCCATAAGCTACTTCGTGGCTTCGATCGTCTTCTTCATGATTTGCGCCGTGTCGCTTGATCAAAAAATACTTCGAAGCGCCACCTCTTTAATGATCACGTTTGCAGCCGCGGTTGTGCTTTGCGGCTTCGTCGGATGGGGTTTTTCTCAAGTCTTGCATGTGAGTCTACCGTGATTGATCAAATCGCCAATGGATTTATTGCCCACTTTACCGTCTGGGCGATGACATTCTCCATTCTCGGTGTTGCCCTTGGACTGGTGTTTGGGGCCATGCCTGGCCTGAATCAAGGGGTCTTGATGGCTCTGACCTTGCCATTGACCTTCTATATGGACAGCAACTATGCCCAGTTCCTGCTGATCGGGATGTATGTTGGCGGCGTTTCGGGTTCGATGGTAACCGGTGTGACCCTTGGTATCCCTGGATCACCATCCTCCGTCATGACCACATTCGATGGTCACGCCCTTGCCAAGCAGGGGCGCGCGAGTGAAGCGCTTGCCCTCGGTGTCACGGCTTCTTTCGTTGCGGGCCTCGTTTCATGGATTGTTCTGGCAACGGTTTCGGTGCCGCTGGCCAGGTTTGCCATCACCCTCACCGGGTTCGAGTTTACCGCGCTGATATTTGGCGGATTGCTGATGATCGCCAGCGCTGGCGGCGGAAACTTCTGGAAGGGGCTGGTTGCCGGGTTCCTGGGCATTTTCGTCGCGCTTATCGGTCTGGACCCGGTAAGCAATGAGCCCCGGTTTACCTTCGGTATCGAGAAGCTGGACAAAGGGTTTTCGATCTTCCCTGTCATGCTCGGCATTTTTGCAATTGGTCACCTGATCGGTGACATTCAGAAACAGGGCGGTGAAACGCGGCAGGTCGATGTACGGCTCAAGGATATTCTGGCATCGGTTGGCAGCATTTTCCGCTACTGGGGAAATCTGCTTCGTTCCTCTTTGATTGGCACTTGGATCGGCATCCTTCCGGGCATCGGTGCAAACATCGGATCGGTAATTGCTTATACGGTTACCCGGAACCTTTCGAGGACGCCTGAGGCCTTCGGAAAGGGCGCAAAGGAAGGTGTCGTTGCCTCTGAAGCAGGCAACAACTCGACAATCGGCGGTGCATTGATCCCGATGATCACACTGGGCATTCCAGGTTCGGCGGCCGACGTCATCCTGATGGCCGCGCTGATCTTCCACAACATAGAACCCGGTCCGCTCATGATGTTCGAGCATGAGAGCGTTTTCTTCGGGATCGTCGCCACATATTTCATCGCCAACCTGTTCATGTTTATCCTGCTTCTGGCGAGCTGCCGGTATCTTGGCAAGCTGGGGGACGTTCCGCGCCACATTCTTGCGCCGGCGATCTTTGTCCTGGCTGTGATCGGCGTCTATGCCGTCAACAATCTGCTGTTCGATGTCTGGGTGATGCTGGCTTTCGGAGCCGTTGGCATAATCATGCGTTGGGCTTCCATTCCCGCAGCGCCATTCGTGATCGGATACGTGCTGACGCCACTGCTGGAAGTCAAGGTCCGATCCTCGCTGATGGAATCCGATGGCTCGTGGCTGCCGTTCCTGACCAGGCCTATCACCCTAGGGATTCTGATTTTCTCGGTCGCCTTTGTCCTCTATCCGGTTGTTGCCCGGATGGTGAAGGACCGGTTCGGAAAGCAGCGTCTGGATACAACTCTGGAGTGACCGGGATGATACGGGAAATCCTTAGAGTCACGACTCCGGATGGTGTCCAGCCGGTCGAACGGTTTGGCAAGCCAGGGCGAACAGGTGTCATCGTCTACATGGATGGATTTGGTGTGCGCGATGAACTCAGGACCATGTGTGCACGGTTCGCGGATATGGGGCACACCACCTATCTGCCCAATATGTATTACCGGCAAGGTGGCCCCTCCTTCGCACCTCCCAACAAGGTTGAAGATACATCGCCCGCCGGCGCACGGGAACTAAACAAGGCAACAACTGTTGAGATGTCAGTATCCGATACGGCAGCACTGCTTGCCGCCGAAAGCCCGATCAAATGGGCAGCCGTCGGGTATTGCATGGGCGGTCGGCACGCGATCGCCGCTGCTGCGGTGTTTCCGGACAAGTTTGCCGGCTGTCTGAGCCTTCATGGCGGTAACATGATCGATCAGACCGCATGGTCCTGCGAAAAACAGATTCTCAAGCTGAAGGCCGAATTGTTTTTGGGTTTCGCCAAGGATGATCCGTCATGCCCGGAAGGCGACAAGGCCAAGCTGCGTGCGGCAATGGCAGCGGCAGGTGTGGCGGGTACTGCGAAAGACTATGACGCTGAGCACGGCTGGAGCTTCCCTGACCGCCATTGCTACGACGAGGGGGCTGCCGAAGACGTCTGGAGAATTGCCGAGGATATGCTGATTAGGAGGCTCGCCGCATGAGTGATCCATTCTGTCCCCAAAAACTGCGAAATGACGTCATCCACTATGCCAGTCTGGGAGAACACCGGTCCGCCTCGGCTGCCGATCTGGCAACGTCGCAATGGATCCAGTCCGAGCTGAGACAATCTGGTGTTTCTGCTGAATTGGATCCCTGGAAACTGTCGCAGTTCAATCTGCAAGAATGCTGGGTCGAGGTTTTCGGGAAGCGGTTCGAGGCATTTCCTTTGTGGTATCCGACGCCGCTTGGCGACGAACCGTGCTTGGAAACGCTTGTTACCGACGATCAACCGGTTGACGGGAAAGTCGTGCTCACACGTTTTGACGATAGAATGGTCACCCGGAAGAGTGACCACGCTGGCAAGGTCCAAAGCCTGGCGGATGCAGGCGCGCGCGCAATTATCGGCTGCACCCCGCATGAATCCGGCGAGATCTACGGCCAGAACGTCATCCCTCCGTTCAATCAGTTACCTTGGCCCGTTCCGGTATTGATGGTGAGGCCAAGCGACCAGCATGTGCTCCAGAATGCCGCAAAACATGGGGATCAGGTCCGTATCTGCCTTTCTGGCACCCAGGATCAAAATGCCACTGCCCACAATGTGGTTGGCAAATCCGTGCGTGGCCGTCAGTGGATTATCGTTTCCACCCCTCAGAGTGGGTGGTTCCGGTGTGCCGGCGAGCGCGGTGCGGGGGTTGCCCTGCTCCTTGCGTTGGCTCGGTGGCAAAAAGACTGCAGTCTGCCTTGCAGCTTCATGTTTCTGTCCAATTCCGGTCATGAAATCGGGCACATGGGAATCGACCACCTCTTGAAGAACGAAAGGCCGCCTGCGCCGGAAGAGACGGCCTGTTGGCTTCACTTGGGGGCCTCGGTCGGGACAATTGCCTATCGGTCAGACGAAGCCGGCTTTCTGTCCCACAGCGGACCCGAGACTGAAAACTGGCTTTTTGCTGCGCCCACGCTGCAAGAAACGCTCGGTCACTGTTTTGAAGGGTTCGAGCATCTGACTCCGAAAATATATGATCGCAAGAATGGCGAGATCCGTTGGATTTTGGAAAACGGATACGCCGGTTTTGCTTTAATGGGGCCTCAACGCTTCTTCCATCTGGCAGGCGATGGCCCGGAAAATGTCGATACCCGGCTCTTGTCGGATATAGGTAAGGCCATCACAGAGGCCTTTCACGCGGTTGTCGGTGCTGAATCTAATGGCCCGGGGGCGCAGCCCGCGTCCGCGGCGGCTGCGGTGTGAGCAATGGGCACAAGCGCGCTCCGAATGGAGCGGATTCCAACTCGGAAGCGGTGTTTAAACACATGAACAGTCTACCACGTCTCGGATATGTCGGTCTGGGGGCGATGGGTCTCCCATTTGCCTTGCATCTCTACAGAGCCGGCTACCAGGTCACAGGTTTCAATCGCTCTGATCGTCCATATGCGGAGGCGCGGGCAGGCGGGCTTGCTGTCGCGGAAAGCCTTCAGGCTTGTGTTGACGCCAGCGATATTCTCTTCATGTGTTTACCGTCCTCGGCGGCCATTGAGGAGACCCTGGCACGTATAGACAAGCCTGGGCTGGTCTGCTGCGACAACTCTTCGGTTTCACAGAGCCTTGCCTTGAAACTGAACGCGAATCTTAAGGCTCGCCAAATGGCGTATGTCGAATGTCCGATTTTCGGCTCCGCCCAAAATGCAATTGATGCTGAAGTATTCCTGATCGCCTCCGGCGATGCCGAAAGCGTTGCAACCATCCTTCCTATCGCCTCGTGCGCCTCGCGGGAGGCAATTGCGGTAGGGGGACCGGGTGCGGCCAGTTTGATGAAAATCCTTCAAAACGGTCTGGGGCATGTCCAGTTGACTGCCATTGCCGAGACGCTTGTTACCGCCGAGCGCGCGGGATTGGAGCTTGAACAGTTTGTAAAGGTTGTCAGCGCATGCGGCGGGATGGCTTCGACGCCCCTGTTCCGCCGGAAAGCGCCGCAAATGCTGAACATTCCGGAAAAAACCGGGGCGAAACTGGCCATAGCATCCAAGGACGCACATGCCGCGGCGGATATGGCGCGGGATGTAGGTTTAGACAACGCCATGATTGTTAAGGCGGCTGAGCGATATGCCCGGGCAGAAGACATGAACCTCGGCAACCAGGATTTTTCCGCAGTCATTAAGGCTGTTGGCTAAATCAACCGTCGGAAATTGGTGTGCTGGGATTAACCGTCACCGTAGAAATTACAATTATCACCTTTGCCATTCTGACCAGGTTCAAAAAGAGACCGTTCCATGAAGAATGAACACGCCAAGTACACGTCTTCGCATTGGGGAACCTATCGGATCACCGATGACGGATTGGTACCGGTCGCTGAAGACACCGATCCCGCGCCCGCTGGCCGGGGGTGGTTTAGTGCGGCCTGTGATGCCAATACCCGTGTTGCGCGGCCGTCGTTCCGGGCAGGCTGGCTGAAGGAGCGCGACCGGAACCGGCGCGGCGATGCCGAGTTTGTCGAATTGCCCTGGGATGAGGCCCTCGACATCGTTGCGGAAGAGCTGAAGCGCGTCATTGCCGATCACGGCAATACCGCCATCTACGGCGGGTCATATGGCTGGTCCAGCGCCGGAAGATTTCACCACGCGCAATCCCAATTGAAACGGTTTCTGAATTGCATCGGCGGCTGCACATCATCGCGCAACACATATTCGCATGCCGGCGGAGAAGTGCTTTGGCCGCATATTCTCGGTCTTTCCAACCGGGATCTGATGCATGAACTGACAAGCTGGGACCGTATCGCAGACAATTGCCAGCTCCTTGTTGCCTTTGGCGGCATCTCGCCGCGAACCGCCCAGATCAGCGCCGGGGGAACCTCGACCCATGAAACCCGTGGTTGGTTGAACCGCATTCGTTCCGGTTCCTGCCGCATGATCAATGTCTCGCCGGTGGCATCAGATCTGGAGGGCGCAGAATGGCTGTCCATCAAACCCGGTACTGACCGTGCGCTCATTCTTGCGCTCAGCCATGTGATCCTGTCCGAGGGGTTGGAAGACCGCGAATTCCTCGACCGGTGCACCGTGGGCGCCGATCGTTTCGCCGATAGCGTCCTTGGCCGGATCGATGGCGTTGCCAAAACACCCGAATGGGCCGAGACAATCTGCGGTATAGGCGGGGAGGGCATCCGGGCATTGGCAAGAGCGCTTGCCGAACGCCGTTCGATGATTACCATGACCTGGAGCCTGCAGCGCCAGGATCACGGTGAAGAGACAATCTGGGCAGGCTTGAACCTTGCCTGTCTCATCGGCCAGATCGGACAGCCCGGTTGCGGGTTCGGATACGGCTATGGGTCGATGAATACGTCCGGCCGTCCCGTCGGCTTGTGGAACTGGCCAAGTTTTCCTCAAGGGCGCAATCCGGTCTCCACCTTCATTCCGGTCGCCCGGGTAACGGATATGCTGGAGAAACCGGGCCAGTCCTTCCGCTATAATGGCGGCACGTTTGAATACCCCGATATCCGCCTCGTCTGGTGGGCAGGCGGCAATCCGTTTCATCATCATCAGGACCTGAACCGCCTTGCCAGGGCATGGCAGGTGCCGGAAACGGTCATCGTCAACGAGCATAGCTGGACGGCAACCGCACGCCGCGCGGACATTGTCCTGCCGGCAACATCACCGCTGGAGCGCGATGACTTCATGATGATGCGCCGCGATCCCGTCTTGGTTTACATGTCCAAGGCAAGAGAACCGTTTGGCGCCGCGCGCAACGAATATGATTTTTTCCAGGATCTGGCCGTCCGGATGGGCGTGGGGGATGACCACGGAGAAAACCGCAATACCGAAGACTGGCTGCGCCACATCTGGCGTCAGGCCCGGGATTTTGGCCGGGAACGCGGGATCGAGCTTCCGGACTTCGACACATTCCGGCAACAGGGCCGGTTTGAGATTCCTGATGCGGCTCGCAGCAAGGATCTGTTGTCCGATTTCGTCTCCAATCCCGATGCTTACCCATTGCAAACACCTTCTGGCCTGATCGAGATGGCATCATCGGCAATCGGTGCCATGAACCTCGACGACATCGCCGATACGCCCGGCTGGAGCGAGCCTTCCGAGATTCTGGAAAATGGAGACAAAGATCAGCTGCATCTGATCTCGCCTCAGCCGGAAAGCCGTCTCCATGCGCAAAATGATCCGGGAGCAGAAACCCGCGCGACCAAAGTCAACGGACGCGAGCCATGCCGGCTCCACCCGGAGACGGCCCGCCGGTTCGATCTCGGTGCCG
The DNA here is from genome assembly GCA_965230445.1 of Roseibium sp. Classification (GTDB taxonomy): domain Bacteria; phylum Pseudomonadota; class Alphaproteobacteria; order Rhizobiales; family Stappiaceae; genus Roseibium. The sequence goes on from OZ246005.1 coordinate 812,466, forward strand.
GCGATATCGCCGAACTGCACAATGACCGTGGTTCCTGCCTGACTGCGGTCATAGAAGATGACGGTATCCGTCCTGACTGCGTGGTTTTGCCGACAGGCGCGTGGCTCGACAGCGTTGAGATCGATGGCCGACAGATCGATGTTCATGGCAATCCGAACGTCCTGACCCTTGACAAGGGCTCGTCCCAGCTTTCTCAAGGCAATTCCGCCCATACCGCTCTGGTCCGGATCCGCAAATGGCGCGGCAACGCCCCGCCAGTCGCCGTTTTTGACGGCCCGCGGATAGTCTCTCGGTAAGTCAGTGCTTGGGGCGGGAACTCACGTGCAGAATCCACTGATCGGAATTTTGCGCCAATGATCGGCGGTATGCGCGCGCGATACTGATGGTAAACCGCCGGGGCTGGTGTACCTGAGCGGGCATAGGAGATTGATATGCTGGATATGTTCCGGTTGGATGACCACATTGCAATCGTCACGGGCGGAGCCAGCGGAATAGGCTATTCAGCGGCGATGGGTCTGGCAGAAGCCGGGGCGAAAGTCGCCATATTCGATCGGGACCTTACTCAGGCCAGGGAAGCTGCCAACTCAATCGAGGGCGCTTTTCCGGTCGAAGTCGATATCTCCGATGAAAGTGCAGTTGATGCGGCCGTGGCAACGGTGCTGGATACTGGTCTGCCGTCCGTTCTGGTAAACTGCGCCGGTGTTGCCATTCGCAATGATGCGGTCGCGCTCGACCTCGATGACTGGGAAAAAGTGGTCAAGGTTAATATGACCGGCAGCTTCCTGACCTGCAGAGCGGTCGCCCGTTCCCTCATCGCCGCCGGAAAGCCGGGCAGCATCGTTCAAACCGCTTCAATCATGGGCCTCGTCGGTGGCGGCATTTATCCGAATGTGTCGTATCAGACCACCAAGGGGGCGATAGTCAACATGACGCGTTCTCTTGCGGTGGAGTGGGCCGGACACGGCATTCGCGTCAATGCCGTCGCGCCGACCTATGTGCGCACGCCATTCATCTCCGCGCTGATGGACCAACCGGAGATTATGGAGCGCATTCTCGCCGCAACGCCTCTCGGGCGGCTGGCAGAACCGGAGGAGGTCGCAGCGGCGATCCTGTTCCTGGCAAGCCCGGCAGCCAGCATGGTCACGGGCCATTGCCTTGCGGTTGACGGCGGCTACCTGGCACAATGATCCTAACAACTCTCAATTGGTTAGTTGTTTGTTTTGAGCATCGGGCGATAAGTTTGAAACACTTGATGACCTTTTGCGGTTCACTCGGCCCGCGCATCTTGTTTCGTCAAGATGCTCTTTCCCTTCCGGCACGATCAACTTGTCCGTATTCAGAGCCAGCTCTGAATACGGGTTGATCTTGACGCGTCGTGAAGGGCGATGTGGGGCATCGTTCAAACGGCGCAACGCGGCCGATGGGCGGCAAAATGCCACCCCGCCAAAAACCATACTGGGGGCCGAACTCATTTGTCCGCTGACGGCGTTGGCCCGCCCTTATGGTGATCACACCACGGCGGACGAGCCGCCTGGTCAACAAACGAATGAGAGCGGTCAAGCGATTCAAACTTACCGCCCGACGCTCCAGGGCCTGTGGGGATTTAGGATTTGGATCATATTCCCTGCGGCACGCGGCGCTTTTGGCCCCGAATGGCGTCACAGAGCCCTTATGGAAATTGCTCCATGGCAATCGCTCCTCCTTATCCGTGGCCAAAAGCGTCTCGCGCCGTGACCGAAACCCAATTCCCACAGGCCCAAATGGCGTGGGGCTCAAACCTAAAAAGTTGGCGGAGTACAGGCGCTGATCAGAACACATGGTTCGGGTCCCATTTGACGGAACCTGTGCGGATACCGGCTGTCAAAATAATAGGCGTCCCCCGGTCCCAGGAGTTTGCGCCGCTCCCCAACGGTGACCTCAATCCGTCCCGAAATCACGATCCCCGCTTCTTCGGCCTCGTGCTGATACATCACACGGCCCGTATCAGCCCCGACTTGATAGGTCTCCTCCAAGAACATGATCGCACGGCCGACCAGATTTGAACCGACCTGACGCAGCGATACGCCGCCCTTTCCGATTTCTGTCAAATCTTCCTTGGCATAGAAGACAGTGCTTTCCCCTTCGGGTTCAAAGGCAAAGAATTCGGAGAGGCTGATCGGGATCCCGTCCAGTATCTTCCGCAATGCGCCCACGGATGGGTTGGTCTTTCCCGACTCGATCAAGGATATCGTCGAATTCGGAACATCCACCTTCTTTGCCAACGCACGTTGTGACAATCCGGTGCGCTTGCGCACGGCGCGCAGGCGGGATCCAAGCTCGGTTTCAGGCGTCGTGCCCGCCGGAGTGTTTGAAGTGTTCAACATTCACTAATGATACAGACAGGCATCTCATATTTTCAACAGGTTACGAGATCAAAGAAACAGACTGTTCGCCAATGCTGGAATCCAATTGAATACGCCGACTTGAGGAACAGGAGCCGGTCATGACAAACGCAACCCTCTCAAATCGAAAAGACGAGGCAATCGCCCGTGGCGTTGGCATGATGACGCAAGTCTATGCAGAGCGCGCTGAAAACGCCGAGATTTGGGACACAGAAGGCAATCGCTATATCGACTTTGCCGCCGGTATCGCCGTGGTCAATACCGGTCACCGCCATCCCAAGGTGATCGAGGCCGTCAAGGCGCAGCTCGACCGGTTCACGCACACATGCCACCAGGTCGTGCCCTATGAGAATTATGTGTCGCTGGCCGAACGCCTGAACGACCTTGTGCCAGGCGATTTCAAAAAGAAGACCATTTTCGTGACAACTGGCGCGGAGGCTGCCGAGAACGCGGTGAAAATCGCGCGAGCTGCGACGCAGCGGTCTGCTGTCGTGGCATTCTCGGGTGGTTTTCACGGCCGTACATTTATGGGAATGGCGCTGACCGGTAAGGTCGTTCCTTACAAAAAAGGCTTCGGAGCGATGCCCGGCGATGTCTTCCACGTGCCCTTCCCGGTGGGGCTGCACGGTGTAACGGTGCAGGATAGCATTGCGGCCCTCGACAAGCTCTTCAAGGCCGATGTTGATCCGGAACGTGTCGCAGCCATCGCGATCGAACCGGTTCAAGGCGAGGGCGGCTTTTATGAGGCCCCTGCGGAACTGATGACGCATCTGCGCAAGGTGTGCGATGAACACGGGATCTTGCTGATTGCCGATGAAGTGCAGACAGGTTTTGCACGAACCGGCAAGCATTTTGCGATGAGCCATCATGATGTCGTGCCTGACTTGACCTGCATGGCAAAGGGTCTGGGAGGCGGTTTTCCGATCGCTGCCGTCACCGGCCGTGCCGATATCATGGATGGCGCCGCTCCCGGCGGGCTTGGCGGCACCTATGGCGGCAGCCCAATCGGTATCGCAGCGGCACATGCAGTGCTTGATGTAATTGAAGAAGAGGCGCTTTGCGACCGCGCCAACCAGCTTGGTGCCCGGCTGAAACAGCGTCTTGCATCGATTGCGGAATCCACACCGGAAATCGCCGATATTCGCGGGCCGGGTTTCATGAATGCGGTTGAATTCAATCTTCCCGATGGTTCCGCTCCGCATCCGGACTTTGCCAATGCCGTGAAAGCCCACGCTTTGAAGAAAGGCCTGATCCTGTTGACTTGCGGCGTATTCGGAAATGTCGTCCGGTTCCTTGCGCCCATCACCGTCCAGGATGAGGTGTTCAATGAGGCGCTTGATCTGCTTGAAGCCTCGGTTGCCGACGCCAAGGCAGAATTTGGAGGCGCTGCATCATGAGCATCCTTTCCCGATTGACCCGCTCCGATCTGCTGATTTCGAGCGCCTATGTTGCCGGAAACTGGGAGGCAGTTTCAGACAACGGTGCCAGCTTCGACGTTTTGAACCCGTCGACGGGTGAAACCATCGCCACGCTGCCCGACATGGGAGCAGCGGAAACAGCCCGCGCCATCGATGCTGCGTACCTTGCGCAGAAAGACTGGGCAGCGCGTACCGGCAAGGACCGCGCAAATGTCTTGCGCAAATGGTTCGACCTTATGGTGGCCAATGCCGACGATCTTGGCGCGATACTGACAGCCGAGATGGGTAAACCCCTGGCCGAGGCCAGGGGTGAAATCCTCTATGGTGCCAGCTTTGTCGAATGGTTCGCCGAAGAGGCCAAGCGGATTTACGGCGACATCATCCCGGGCCATCAGCCGGACAAACGCATCATGGTCCTGAAGCAGCCCGTCGGCGTTGTGGCATCTATCACGCCATGGAATTTCCCGAACGCGATGATTGCGCGGAAGGCCGGCCCGGCCCTTGCCACTGGCTGTGCCTTTGTCGCCAAACCCGCAGCCGAAACCCCGCTGTCTGCCCTCGCCATGGCAAAACTGGCCGAAGAGGCCGGCCTTCCGGGGGCGCTGTTCTCTGTGGTGACGTCAACGAAGTCATCCGAGATCGGCAAGGAATTCTGCGAGAATGAGAAAGTGCGCAAGCTTACTTTCACCGGCTCGACAAATGTCGGGCGCATTCTGATGGAGCAGTCCGCCCGCCAGGTCATGAAAACGTCGATGGAACTCGGCGGAAATGCACCGTTTATCGTCTTCAACGATGCAGATCTTGATGCGGCGGTCGAAGGGGCGATGATCTCAAAATACCGCAACAATGGCCAAACCTGCGTTTGCGCCAATCGCATCTATGTTCAGGCCGAGGTCTACGACGCGTTTACCGAAAAACTGGTAGCAGCCGTGAAAGCCATGAAGGTCGGAGATGGCTTTGACGATGGCATCACCGCCGGGCCCCTGATTAGCGACAAGGCGGTTGCAAAGGTTGAGCAGCATATCGCAGACGCGCAAACCAAAGGCGCAAAAGTTGCCACCGGAGGTGCCAAACACGCAAGGGGCGGCACATTCTTTCAGCCGACGGTTCTGACTGATGTGACGCGGGAAATGCTGATTGCAACTGACGAAACCTTTGGTCCCGTTGCCCCTCTTTTCCGGTTTGAAACCGTGGACGACGTGATCGAGCAAGCCAACGACACGATCTTTGGATTGGCGTCGTACTTCTATGCAAAAGATCTGGCCAAAGTCTGGAAAGTCGCTGAAGCGCTCGAATACGGGATGGTTGGAGTCAATACTGGCTTGATCTCAACAGAGGTGGCTCCGTTTGGCGGGATCAAGCAATCGGGCACCGGCCGCGAAGGCTCCAAATACGGATGCGATGACTATCTTGAAATCAAGTATGTCTGCGTCGGAGGCGTTGGCTGACCCGTCGATTGAATTTGCCGCGTCACTCGCCTTGAAACGAGTTTCGGCCGACTTGGGAATGCGCCCTCAAAGCCAAACTCCGCCTAGAATTGCGGAACAGTCTCGCATTTTAGGAGACCTGAGCGCGGATGTGATGGTTCATTGTGTTTGCACAGTTTTTTGCATTTCGCTTGCAGATTGGAGGCGTCCGGGAGACCTTGTGGGGCGGTTGTCGGCCCTGGTATGGTGGAGGAGCACTATCGAGCCATAGCCAGGGTGTTAAAGCTCCGTGCCAAACGCAAAAGGTTCCTGACCAATATTGCGACGGCTCATCGTGCACCTCCATCCATCCGATAGAAGTATTGAATCAGTAACGATTCCCGACGTCCATTTCTATCCGCGCACAGGTCTCCTCGTTGGTTTTTGGGTCCCTGGATTCCAAACACCTGAACCGCCCCGGGTTTACCAGAGAGTGTTTTGTTCAAAACTATGCTGCCTTTTCAAAGGCGTTTAGGTTTTCATGGAATGCCTCCTCCGCTTGGGATGGGGTGATGTATCCAATCGCGCTGTGCAGACGTTCTGAGTTGTACCAGTCAACCCAGTTCAGGGTTTCCCACTCGATTTGACCGGCATTCTTCCACGGTCCGGGAAGGTTGAAGACCTCGGTCTTGAACAAGCCGATGACATTCTCGGCCAAGGCGTTGTCGTAGCTGTCTCCGACACTTCCAACCGATGCGTCGATGCCGGCCTCCGCCAGGCGCTCGGAATACCGGATTGACAGATATTGGCTACCGCGGTCGGAGTGATGGACCAAGCCAGTGTCCGCGGACGGGCATCGTTGATAGATTGCCTGGTTCAAGGCGTCGAGGACGAAGCCGGTGGTCATCGCCGTCGAAACGCGCCAGCCAACGATCTTGCGGGCGAAAACGTCGATCACGAACGCCATGTAGACCATGCCCTGCCAGGTCGAACAATAGGTGAAATCCGAAACCCAGAGCTGGTTCGGGGCGGTTGCCGTGAAGGTCCGGTTGACCTTGTCTTGCGGACACGGCAGGGCCGGATCGGGCATCGTCGTCCTCTTCGTGCCACGCGTGACGCCCTGCAAACCAAGCGCCTTCATCAAGCGCTCCACCGTGCAGCGCGCAATATCCCGACCCTCCCGGCGTAACTGCCGCCAGACCTTGCGCGTGCCATAGCGCCCCTTGCTCATCTCGTGGACACGCTGGATCGCCAAGGTGTCCGCCTCGTCCTGTTTCGACCGTTTCGAAGCCAGGTCCGGGGTGCGCAGGATTGCAACATGCGCGTAGTAGCTCGACGGGGCGATCGGCAAGACGCGGCAGATCGGCTCGACCCCAAAGGCTTCTCGATGCTCTTCGATGAACGCAATCATTTGCGGAACGGGCGGTCGAGCTCCGTCCCATTGCCCGGCAGGTGATTGCCTTGCAATCACCGAGAGGAGGGGCGAAGTAAGCGCTAGCCTTTTTCAGGATCTCGTTGGCCTGGCGAAGTTCCCGGTTCTCCCGCTCCAAGGCTTTAAGACGGGCTTTCTCGTCGCTGGTCAAACCCGGACGCTGCCCGGCATCGCGTTCCGCCTGCCGGACCCAGTTGCGCTGGCTCCATGACGAACAGCCCAGCTTCGACGAGATCGCCTTGAAGGCCGCATTGTCGCTGGCGTACTCGGACCTGTTTTCATTGTAAAGACGAACGCCCCGAGCACGAAACTCGGCAGTGTAGGTTGGGGTAGATTTCTTCTGTTCCATAAGGCTCACCATTGGAGAATTTTAATCTCCGGTAAACCCGCGGCGGTTCAGTCGAAGATCAACTTGGGCTTCAAAACCAGCCACGCGCAATCGTCTTTCACGAAAAGCTTGGGCAAGACGGCAAGTTACGACGCCATGCCCATGCGGTCTGGTGCCGGATCGACCGGAAGGCGATGGTTGCCATCAATATGTCCTTTGACAAGGACAAGCTGCGCAGCGTTGCCCGTGGCCTTTTCATAGAGCATGGCTGGAAAATGCCACTCGGCTTCGTCAAGACCGAATGGCGCAACCCGCATAACTTCACGCTCGAAGAATGGCAGCAGGCCAAGCGTGTGGGCAAGGAGGCCAAGAAGCTCAAGGCACTGTTTCAGGAGCGGTGGGCGATCTCCGACGGCAAAGCCTCTTTTGCCAACGCCCTGGCAGAGCAAGGCCTCATCCTCGCCAAGGGTGACCGCCGGGGGATCGTTGCTGTTGATCATGACGGCGAAGCCTATGCCATCACACGCTGGGTTGGCCTTAAAGCGAAACAAGTTCGCGCGCGCCTTGGCGAACCGGACAGCCTTCCGACCGTTGCCTCGGCCCATAAGAAGGCGGCCAAGCTTGTCATTTACAGGCTTGAAGACCTGGAGCGCGAGCAAGAACGGCTCGCCGAGGAAGCGGAGCAAACTGCCGAACAAAATTTACGGGCGAAAACAGTCGTCCAGAAACGACAACGTCTTCGCCTGCGGCAAGATCAGGCCCGCCGGGAGCAGCATGCTGAGAAAACGCGAGGCCCGCCTGCGCGGAGGTATTCTCGGCTTCATCGACCGGCTAACGGGCCGACGTAAAAAGACACTGGCTTTCAACCAAGTCGAAAGAGAAACCAACAGGCAGCTTCGTCAGGGGCTTTTTCCTGCGAAGTGGCCGTTGAACGTTCGAAAGACATTGTGTATATAACGAACAATAGTGCGATATTTGATCTTTTTAAAGCGGAGTGGAGTTTTTGAAACGAATCGCAGTGGTTGGATCCGGCCCTTCGGGCTGTTACTTCGCGCAGTCGATCCTCAAGTCGGAACCCGACGTCCAGATCCGGTTCTTTGACCGGTCTCCAGAACCCTTTGGACTGGCTCAATTCGGCGTAGCGCCGGACCACTTGGGAACAAAGGCGGTTACGCGTCAGTTCGCCCGTGTTTTTGACAAGCCGAACGTCGAGTTCGAGGGCGGAATTGAGATCGGAACAGACCTTTCCCTGGAGACATTGCGTGAAGACCATGACGTGGTGGTCCTGGCTTGCGGATTGCAGGCGGACCGGGTTTTTGAAGTCGAAGGAAGCGACTTAGGCAATATCTACGGCGCTGGCGCCCTCGCGCGGCATTGGAACGATCATCCCGGATTTGTCGGCCTCAACCCGAAATTGGGAGCCACAGCAGCCGTATTCGGAAACGGAAATGTTGCAGCCGACATGATCCGCCTGATGATGAAAACAAAGGACGATTTCACCCATGGCTGCTACCCGGCCCGGTTGGAAGGCCACACGGTAAAGACGGTACATGTGATCGGCCGCAACCCGCTGGAACAGGCGCGATTTGATGCCTCAATGATCGTTGAACTCGGAAACTTGCCGGATGTTGCGTTCCGGCTCGCGGAAACCGGGACCTTTTCTCCGGACCCCGCACATGAGTGCGCAGCCGCGATAAAAAAACTGCTGGCTACCGAACGGCCCTTTGCTGCCAAACAGGTGGTGTTTCACGCAGGCTGGCATCCCCGCAAGTTTACAGGCGAAAAGGATGTTGAGGGGGTTGAGTTGGTTAACAGCGCGACAGGAGCGGTCAAAACGCTGATCTGCGACAGTGTGGTGACGGCCATAGGCTTTGAAAATGATGGCGCGCTGGATCGCACGGCTTTGGTTGAAAAGGCTCGGGACTTGGAGAATGGCGAGCTAGCTGCCGGCCTGTTCGCCACCGGCTGGTTCAAGCGCGGTCCGCAGGGCAAGATCGCAGACAATCGCAAGGACGCCCAACAGGTCGCTAAAGGCGTCGCGCGCTGGTTGAGTACGAACTAGGGCCTGTGGGGAATTAGGTTTCGAACTTGTAAAGCGTCGGGCGAATGGGCCGGAAGCATCGAAATCCAAAAAAATACAAAGGAGGCGTGAAGCCTATGAAGGTATCGGTCATCTACGCAACTGAATCTGGAAACTCGGAAATGCTGGCCGAAGACCTAGTCTCCGGGATCGGAGACGAGTACAGCGCAGAAGTGCTGTCGATCGACGAAGTGGATCCTGCAAACCTTGAGCCCGAGACTTTCTACGCCTTTGTCACCTCAACTTACGGCGAAGGAGACCTTCCAGAGACCGGCCAAACCTTCGTGGAGGCCCTTGCCAGCAAGCAGCCGGATCTGTCCGCTGTCCGTTTCGGCGTTTTCGGGCTTGGCGATACAAGTTATGAGACATTCAACCACGGCTCAACAACCTTGATGGAAGCACTGCTCGCCCGAAAGGCGTCCATGATAGGTGAACGCGGTACGCACGATGCGGCCTCGGGCGAGATGCCGGAAGACATCGCACTGCCCTGGCTTAAAAACCTGCTCGCCCTTCAGGCGTAGCGCTTAAATCTCCTCAAGGATTTTTCTCAGGATGCGGTGCTGGCGCGGGTCTTCGCTACAGGAGATACCGGCAACCGCATCCAGCGGCGAGTCTTTCTGTCCGTTGGTCTCGGGCACAATGAAAACCTTGCGGCCTTCGGACCAGACACGCCCCTGGAGGATTTTGCCTTCGACGAAATTCGACTGCAGTTGCACCATTGCAGAACCGTCATCAACCACCTTGGTTTTTGATAAAGGCGCCTCGGTCTCCGGCTTTACCAAAGTATCAACGTGTTCTAGCTGAATGCCCCGAAGAAATGCCGGTTCGGCCAACCGATGCATATCGGAAAACTGATGTTCATGTGAACGATGGCCATTCCACCAGCTCCAGCGTCCTACGCCGCTTATAACCGCCTGCGCCTTAACGAGCTGCACCACCAAGGCCAATTCGTGTAGCAGACAGCCATGACCTTGGGTGATGTAAAGAGGCACCGGATCTTCCGGTTTCAAACCCGGGATCTCCATCGCAGGTGCATGCAGGATAAACACGAGTGCCGCATCAAAAGAATTTCGAACCAGCATTTGCCGCAAGCTTTCGCGAAGCGGGAAATAACCGTCTATCGTATCTTCGAAAGCTGTACCTGTGATGGCAGCCAAGTCAGTCATCTGAGGGTCCGTCAGTGCAGCCTGTACTTCAGTACAGATTGAAATATTCGTTTTGCTCCCAGTCGGACACTGTCATGAGATAACGCTCCCATTCCGCACGTTTGATGTGCACCAGATAGTCCACGAAAGACGAGCCGAGCGTTTCCTTGAAAAATGCGCTGCTTTCCATCGCCTCAATTGCCGCCACAAGGCTTTGCGGCAGACGTTCGGCATGTTCGGCGTAGGGAGATGCTGTCGCCTCGGGCGGTTGTACCCCGCGTTTGATTCCGTCGAGCCCGCTGAAGAGTTGCGAGGCAAGCGCAAAATAGGGGTTAACGGTGGAATCGGAGACACGGTTCTCCACCCGGCTTGCCGCATCGCCGGGCGTCAACAATGCGCGCACCATTGCGCCGCGATTGTCATACCCCCAGGCAACCCTGTTTGGCGCCAGCTGAAACGGTGCATAACGCTTGTAGCCATTCACGGTCGGTGTCGTCAGGAGGCAGGATGCTGGCGCATGGTCGAGCAGGCCCGCGAGCCACCCGGCGGCTTCCGTTGTAAGCTCACCCGCCTTGGAAGGCATGAAGACGTTTTCGCCTGTGTCCTTGCGCAAGAGCGACTGGTGTATATGCCAGCCATTGGCGAACGCATTCGACAATTTGGGCTTGGCCATGAAGCTGGCATGCAATCCGCGCCGATGGCAGATCTCCTTTACCATTGTGCGAAACAGCACGTAGCGATGCGCCTGTGTCATCGGATCGGACGGATCGAAGGTGAACTCGAACTGGCTTGGTCCCATTTCGATTTCCACGGTACGCGGACCAAGCCCCATCGCCTCGGCGGCGCGGCGCAGCGTGTCCAGCAGCTCCTCGACTTCACCGTATCGGGTTTCGGTTAGAAACTGCCATCCTTGTGTTGTGTTCTGCGTGCTCACCGCCACGGGCGGCATGGAGGCCTCACCATGGCCCAAGGCCGAATCTACACGGTCAAAAACCTGAAATTCCGTTTCCAATCCCATGATGGCTTCGTAGCCATGGGCGCTCAGGTCATTGATCGCCTGATCTAGAACATGTGTAGAGGAAAACGGGATCGGCGCCATTTTCCGATCAAGCACTTTGCACAAGATGATGCGCGAATGCGGAGACCAGGGCACTGTTGTTGCCGTCTCCGGGTCTGGAACCGCAAGGATGTCACTCGCCCCATTCAGCGCCAGCGGACCGACCGATACATTATCGTCCCAAACGGGAAACACTGTCTTGTGCGCGGTGTCTTTCAAAAGAAGAGTCGAGGGCATCCCGATGCCGTTCGCAAATGCAGAAGCAAGTGCTGAAAGCACAATCGTTTTCCCGCGCAGAATGCCGTGCTGATCTGCAAAGACAAGGCGCACCGTTTCGACGTTTGCGGCCGTAAATTCTGAGACGACGGCTGCCGCGCGCTCAACGCCGGATGCGGAAAGCACCCCGGCTCTGGCCAGAGTACCCGATTTGATTTTCTCCAAGAAAGTTTCCGGCATTCTTAGACTGTCGCGTCCCATGGGCAATCGGAACGACGGGCCATATCCGCTTCCCAACTTGCGCTTTTCCAATCTTCGGTGCTTGCTATCGCATCATTGGACAGCGGGCCGACAATAGCAGCTGCTGCCTTGTCCTGCATCGGCAGTTCATCCAGATCGCCACTTGCCATGGCGCCGATTGCTTTGCGAAGCATGCGGCGGTTGCGGATAATGGCGACATCGCTGCGACCCAAATGTTCGCGTGTCCGGTCCTGAATACTGCCCATCATCTCCACCGCCCACTGGTCGTGTACGTTGATGTCGAGCCCCATCCCGGTGTAGGTCAGGCTATTTTGTTCTTCCGGATCGTAATGGTAGTCATTGGCCTTGTTCTTGATAGGCGTGTATTCCGGCAGATCATGTTCGGCCACTCGCTGCGCCCGCATCAACTCCTTGTTCACTGGTTTGTCGAAGCTGGTGAACATCGTGTACCAATAGCAATTCTCGTCATCGACCGGCACATGCCATTGCGTAATGGTCATTTCGCGGCTCATTGGAATGCAGATCGCTTCGGGAAAAATCGCATTCGTCACACGCACATGCGTTAGACCATCTTTCAGGTGGCGCAATGTGGTTATCCTGAGCCCATAGTCGGTTTCATCGACGTTGATTTCCGGGCGCGGATACTCCCGCAACACCTGGGTCAAAGGCATGTCGGTGCTTGCCGCTTTGTCCCGGAACTGTTTTCCATAGCTGTCATCCGGGTCGTCATCTTTCAAGAACCTATGCAGGAAACTTGCATGGGCGGGGTCGATGCCGATTTCCAAGGCTTGCAGCCAATTGCACTGCCACAGTCCCTTGAAAGCGAAGACGTGACTGTCCGGGGCCCGAAAACAATCAAAATTCGGGAACTCAGGCGCCGCACCCTGACCAAGATAGGCAAAGGCGATTCCGCGTTTCAGACAAACCGGGTAAACGGGACCGTTGGGGTCGACCAGAAGGCTTTCTGGATGATAGGTCGGGCGTTCGTCAGCAGACGCCTGCCGGGTCACAAGGCTCCATTCGCCTGCCTCGGTCTCTACCATTGCCAACCGCTCGCCCAAAAGGTTGACCGGAACCTGTTTGCCATCCTCAAGCTCGTCGACCAGACAGGCTGGCTGCCAATACCGCCGCAGGACTGCGCCTGCTTCAGTACCTGGGCCGATCCGGGTGAGTTGATCGTTCAGCTTCTGCGGGATCATTTGTTTTCCTCCGTCTTGCTGGAAGCGAACGGTTCCGTCGGCTCCCCGTCTCCCACATAGGCATAAATTTTACCGGCTTCCTCGTGAATCGGAATCATGGGAACTTTGATTGCTTTGTGCATGGAAGAGCCTTCCGGCTCAGCCGGAGTCTCAACGCATTGACCTGACCGGTCGAAGTGCCACCCGTGGAACGGACAGCGAATGCCATTGTCTTCCAACCGACCGTAGCACAGGTCCGCTCCGCGGTGCGGGCAGTGCCGGCCGATCAGGCCCAACTCGTCTTCGTCATCCAAAAAGAGAATGTAAGGTTGCCCGTCGATCTCAATTGGCAACAATGGCCGAGGGCTTACAAGATCAGATCGTTTTGCGATATAGACCCAATCGGTTGCAGCTTGTGCTGTATCTATAACTGTGTGGTGGGGTGGCATCTCGCTACCGTTTATTGTGCGTTATATGAACTATTGAGCTTATATGGAACATAGTTGCCGAAATAAGGACTGTCAATATGAGTGACCAAGGCGGCGCGTCCACATTCACCAAAGGCCTGCAGGTGCTCTCTTGTTTTGAAACCAGTCAACGCAGCTTTACGATGGCTGAAGTATCAAAACGAACCGGCTTTGACCGGGCGACAACACGCCGGCTTTGCCTAAGTCTTGTCGAAACCGGGTTCCTGATGAAGGTTGATCAAAATCTTAGCCTGACTCCCAGAATACTGGCGATCGCCGGCGGATATCTTTCTTCAAACGATATCGGACTTTCGGTGCAGCCGGTTCTTGATCAATTTGCATCGGAACTAAAAAATGAAATTTCGCTTGTTGTGAGAGACGGCGACCGGGCAATCTATGTCGCCAAATCGAAGGTAGCCGAGCCGCGGCTGGTTTTTGGCTTCACCGTCGGCAGCACATTGCCTTTGCAGCACACTGCGATCGGCAGGATGATTCTCGCTCAGTGCAAACCGGAGACAATAGAAGGGATCATGGAGCGTGTCCCGCCTCGGAAGTTCACCGAGAATACAGAGATGAACCCGCAAAACATCCGTAGAGCGCTGGAGGACGGTGCAAGAAACGGATTTTGCTATGTCGAGAGTGAATTTGAAACGGGCGCAGCCGCTATAGCAGTGCCCACCGGGCTGATGAACGGAGTAGAATCTGGAGTTGGCGTAACAAATTCCACAAACAAACTGCAGGATAAAAACGAAAGAGAACGTACTTTGGATGTGTTGCGCCAGACAGCGATGTCACTGCGCCGTATTTCGATTTTCACTTAACAGAAAAACCTATGGCCTCTGGGGATTGACAGACCAGTATAGCTAATGTTGTCTATTATATGATAAAGCGTGCGATAAACGCACAATCAAAAGAGGGCATCCAGTCAATGAAAACCAAGATACTAATCAGTCGACCGTGATTTACGCGCCGACGGGCTCCGCCTGAGGTTTCAGCGCGGTCAATACGGTTAACCAAATTTCTATGTAAAGAAGCCTTATCCAGTTGAGGATGAGGCGGAAGTTGTATCCGACAGCCGCCAGGATCGGGTTTGCTGCATCGCCGGTTCGGTTGGCAAGGTAATTGCGGCCCATCCTGTGTTCGTTTTTCATATGGCCTATGACCGGCTCAACGGCTGAGCGTCGTCGCATCTGAGCCTTGATAGCCGGTGTGACACGGCGTTTCTGTCCGGCGGTGAAGACGCGGAACTTATGAGTGTCAGGCGCGTTGTGGCCGCGATAGCCGGCATCTGCCAGAATGCGTTTCAAGGTTCCACCGGTTAGCGCTTCGATTTGCGGAATGACGCTCGCCAGCGTGTGCCCATCATAGGGATTGCCCGGCAAGGCCTTTGCGTGGATGACAAACTGTCCGCCTTTGGAGCGTTTCACCGTGGTGGCAACAGAGGCCTTGACGCCGAACTCATACGGCTTGTGCGCCTTGCCCTTTCCAATGCATTCCACTTCCGGCGCATGGAGTGAATAGATCTTCGGCAGCGGATCGCGCCGCCTCTGGGAGCTTACCCGCTCGGCCAGCCACAAAGGTCGAAGGAAGGCTGCTTCCAGGTCCGGATTGCCTTTGGTCTTGCGGCGAATGTCGGCAACTGTCCGGCGCAAGAATGTCTTGAGTTTTCGTAAGGCTTTGCCCGCCCTCTTGAACTGTTTGGCATGGGCATAGCGCTGATGGGCAATCAAGGCGGCTTTGCCAACGCGCTTATAACTCTGGCGCAGGTCGATGCCTTCTTCCTTCGCTTGTTTGACCAGTCGCTCTCGTGCCCGGTGGATCAGCTTGGCGTCGGTTGGAAAGGCGATGTTCTTTTCCTGAACGGTCGTATCGACCACAGCCTGGGTGAAGTCCTGGGGCTTGGCTGCGCCCAGCTTGACAGACACGGCCAGGCTTTCCTCAAGCAGCGTCTGCAGCTTGTCCTCGCCCATGCGCTGACGCCAGCGCGTCATTGAGGAGCGATCGAAGGGCAGCTCATGGCGGAAGAACTCTTCGCCGCAGAAGTATTGATAATACGGGTTCTCAACCCAGCGGGCGCACAGTTCCTCATCAGACAGATTGTCGGTGTATTTGAGGATCGCAAGGCCCGCCATCACCCTTGTTGGCAGCGCAGGATGGCCGGGCTTGTCGGAATAGGCCGGGCCGCATTTTGCTGCCAGAAGATCCCAGTCAATCACCCGCGCAAGAACGGCTTTGGGATGCCCCATATCGAGGATCTGATCCAGCCTTGCCTTGAACAGATCCCGCTGTCCCGTCTCAACAGGTTCGGTTGGTTTCATAGCCGATTCACCTCTCCCGAATGCGCTCAAACAAGAGTGAATCACGCACAAAAGCTGATGTAAAGTTGCAAGGAAACAACCGCTTTCATGACAAAAACCTGCGAAAACAAATACTGGAAAGCGGGCAAGATCTGAATGTTCTCAGATGCTTGCGAATTCTTCACGGGGGACTAATCTCCGCACTCGCGGCGAGCCTTACGCTTTCGACTGTGGCAAAGGCCGACGACCTTCGCCTCGCGCATTTTATGCCGGCGGTGACTTGGCAGCATACCTACTTGTTTGAAGCATGGGCCGCAGCAGTCAAAGAGGATTCCAAGGGCGAAATTGATGTAACAGTCTTTCCCGCTCAGACACTTGGAAAGGCCCCGGCCGGATACGACAACGCCAAGAATGGCATAGCGGACATTGCGTGGACCCTACAGGGTTACACGGCAGGCCGTTTTCCGCTGACCCAGGTCATCGAACTTCCGGGTCTGTTTGAAAACGCCGAAGTGGGCTCATGCGCGCTGCAGAAACTTTACGATTCCGGCGCGCTTGACGAGGAATACAAAGAGACCCGTCCGGTGTTCTTCCATGTCCATGCGCCTGGCCACATACACTCAAAAGACAAGGCTGTTACTTCGCTGGCCGATCTTAAGGGTATGAAAATCCGCCGCCCGACGGCGGTGATTGGCACATTGCTGTCTGAACTTGGCGCCGAGCCAGTCGGCATGCCTGCGCCAACAATCTACGAAAATCTCGAGCGCGGGGTCATTGACGGTTACATGCTCCCTTGGGAAGCCGTCGTGGGGTTCCGAGCTGACGAGATTACAGGCCATCATACGGAATTTGGTCTTTACGCGTCGGCGTTCATCGCAACAATGAACAAGCGCGCTTACGAGAACTTGTCAGAAGCCGGTAAGGCAGCGATCGACGCCAACACAGGCATGAAGTGGGCGTTGGTAGCCGGAAAGGGCTTCGACCAAAGCGATGCCGATGCCTATCCGAAGATTGCCGCAAGTTCAGAGATCTATCAAATCCCTGAAAGCGAACAGGCCGAATGGAACGCTGCCGCCGACCGGGCAACTGAGATTTATCTCGCTGAACTGGAAGGCAAAGGTTTGCCGGGCAAGGAGACCTACGAGGCCGTGAAGGGCTTCGTCTCAGAATGCAAAGGCATGCTGAACTAATAGTCCAAATCCCAGGAGGCGGCTCGTTGTTCTTAACATCGGGCCGCCGTTGCTTTTCCGGTATCCGATGATCAGTAAAATCTTGTTTGGTATGCGGACCGCATGCATGTGGGTCGCGGTGTTTGCGGTTTTTGCAATGTTTGCAGTTGTCGCTTTCAACATTCTAGGCCGCGCCGTGTTCGACGCCACCGGCGGACAGGTCAACCCCATGATCTTTGGCGCGATCGAGTTGGCCCAGTACGCTTTGATGATAGCGGTGTTTGCAGCGATTCCGGCCGTAGCTAGAGATGGCATGATCCGTGTTGATATCTTGAGCCACCGGTTTCCCTACTGGCTCGCATTCCTGACGGACCGGTTGTGGCTGTTGCTCATTGCAGGTTTTGCCGCCGTTCTGACAGAGCGATTTTTTGGCCAGACCTTGGTGATGCTCGAGCGGGGGGACGAAACCCAGGACCTCAAGATCCCGCTTTGGATTTTCTACGCAATCGCGTCGGTCGAATGTGCCTTCTTGGCGGTTCTGTCAGCCGCTGGGGTGCTCGGGTTTTCCAGCGAAAGAAACAAGAAGAACGCGTAATGGATTTTCAAATCATCGGCCTGATTTCGATCGCCGTTCTGCTTGCTGTCGTCTTGCTGGGCTGCCCAGTCGGCGTGGCAATGATTCTGGTCGGGTTCTCCGGCTTTGCCATGATGATCGGCCTCAGCCCTGCGCTCAGCGTGCTCGAGACGGCAGCCTGGGAAACCGCAACCAACTACTCCTTCACAATCGTGCCGTTGTTCATGCTGATGGGCAATCTGATTTCCGAGACCGGAATGGCGCGAGATCTCTTCAGGGCCTCAGAACGGGTAACGCGAGGTTGGTCAGGTGGCATCGCCGCTGCCGGGGTGACGGCGAGCGCCGCGTTTTCGACTGTTTCAGGGTCATCGCTTGCGACAGCGGCAACCATTACCCACGTGGCCTATCCGGAAATGAAGGCGCGCGGCTATGATTCACGCCTGGCGGCGGGTTCCTTGGCCGCCGGCGGCACTTTGGGTATCATGATCCCGCCCTCCATAGCGCTTCTGCTTTATGCTTTGATCACGGAACAATCCGTCGGGGATATGTTTCTTGCGGGCATTCTGCCGGGCATCTTAGCCTATAGCCTTTACATTGTGACGATCTCGATCATGAGCCGGATCTGGGTCGGCAGTGGCGACACCACCAAAGACGCGGCCATCTCCTGGATACAGGCGTTTTGGCTGTTTGTACCGGCCTTTTCCCTGTTTGGCCTCGTGATGGGCGGCCTGTATAGCGGCTTCTTTTCGCCAACCGAAGCGGGCGGCGCGGGGGCTTTCCTGGCGCTGATATTCGCCATCGTGCGCGGCATGCGCTGGCCGGCTTTTCTGCGCGCACTCAGGTCTACCGCCAAGATGACAGCGGGTATCTTCGTCATCCTGATTGGTGCTGAAGTTTATGGCTTCGTGATTTCGACCTCCCAGATTGCCTTTGAAATGGTCGATCTGATGCGTTCCAGCGGGCTTCAGCCTTGGCAGGTTCTGGCCCTGATCCTGGTGTTCTACGTCATTCTGGGCTGTTTCATGGAAAGCCTGGCGATGATCTTGCTTACCGTGCCGATCTTCTTCCCGTTAATTCTGGAGGCTGGATACGATCCTGTCTGGTTCGGCATCATTGCAGTGGTCACCGTTGAGTTGGGACTGATTACACCGCCAGTGGGTATGAACCTGTTCATGGTCAAGGGGGCCGCGCCACAGCTACGTCAGTCGGAGATCATGACCGGTGTGTTGCCCTTCGTCGTCTGCGACGTGGTGCGGCTCGGCCTGCTTCTGGCGTTCCCTTGGATTGCCCTGGCCCTGGTCGGGTAGGCGTACGACGGTGCGGCAACCATGCCCCATTTCATCATAGAGCACGGCAATGCATTCCGTTGCCAAGAAGAAAGAAAAGCCGCACTGGAGCTCGCTCTTCAGTGCGGCGAAACCTCCGGCGTCATGACGCGCAAGGATATTAAGGCCCGCTTGGTCAGCTGCCCTGATTTCTTGGCGGCAGACGGCTGCCAGAGTTTCATTCACATCACCGTAAAGCTTCTTGCCGGCCGGACCAGCAAGCAAAAGCAAGATCTTGCCACAATCATTCGCAGTGCATTTGATCAGCGCTTCGGGTCGGTGGACAGTATCAGCGTGGACATACGTGATATGGATCCTGACGCTTACAAGAAGCGGCTACGTACAAGCCGCACCGGCTTGTGAATCTGTCTCCATTTCGGAGCATGCCGCGTTTTTCAAAAGCAGTTTAATGATGCGAATCCGTCCACTCGGCTAGGCTCAGGACTCGTTAGAGCGCGTCGCGATTAACCGGATTCAGGATTCCCTTTTGTTTTGATCCGTGATTCCTTGTTTGGAACTGAAACAAGGTGTTTTTTATGGGCAAACCTCATCCTTTGGAACTGCGGCAGCGTGTTGTGGCGCATGTTGAAGCGGGCAATACGCATCGCTCGGCTGCGGCGCGGTACGATGTTTCCGTCAAATTCGTGAACGACATGGTCAAGCTGAAGCGCGAGACCGGGGCCCTTTCGGCCAAGCCACAAGGCAATCCCGGGGGCGGCAAGCTCACGTCTCATGCGGACTGGGTGCGTTCCAAGGTCGATGCCAAGGGTGACATCACTTTGGACGAATTGGTTTGTCTGTTGGCGGACGAAAGGCAGATCAGCGCGCATCGCGCGACGGTCGGGCGCCTGCTTCAGCGACTGGGGCTCACACACAAAAAAAGACCTGCAAGCGCTTGAGCAGAAGCGGGCCGAGGTGGCCGAACAGCGCCACCATTGGATCTCCCGCCGTCAGCCGTTTATGGCGCATATGCTGAAACGGATCGCCTTTATCGACGAAACCTGGCTGAAGACCAACATGTCCAAGCGCACCGGCTGGGCGCCGCGCGGCGAACGGCTCGTCGATTACGCCCCGTTCGGCCATTGGCGCACCCAGACATTCGTCGCGGCCTTGCGCCACGATAGATTGGACGCGCCCTGGGTCATCGACGGCACAATGAACCGCAACAGGTTTGAGACCTATGTCGAAACCCAACTCGCGCCAACACTGCAAAAAGGCGATGTTGTCATCCTTGACAATTTGTCCAGCCACAAAAGCCCGCGTGCGGCGAAGATACTGCGAGAGCGCGGGGCGTGGTTCTTGTTCCTGCCGCCATATTCGCCGGATTTGAACCCCATCGAGATGGCGTTCTCAAAGCTCAAGGCCCTGGTTCGAAAAGCCGCTGCAAGAACCTATCAGGATCTATGGAACGCCGTCGGTCACGTCTGCGACCTCTTCACTGAGGAAGAATGCTGCAACTTCTTCAAAGCCGCCGGATATGGAACCGATTAAATGCGACGCGCTCTAGATGGAATTCATCGCGCGTAGCACCGCGAACCTCGCCGGGGCGCACACAAGTTAGAATGAGAAACTGCAGCGCCGCACGCAAAGTAGGCCAACCGTCGTAATCATCGATGGTGTTCAGAAGATAGCCGAACTTGTGTTCGTCGGTAATGGCAGCACGACCGGTTGTCTTGGATGGCTGCAGCGCCCCGCGAAGCGCTTGGGTAGGATCGGTGTCGGCACGAAGGGTGACAATAGCCAAGCGAAAGACGCTGCCAATCACGCCACGCAGCCGGTGCGCAGTCTCCCGCCGCCCGCTCTTTTCGATTTTTTGCAGCAAGTACAGAATCTCAGCCGAAGTGATTTCATTGATGGGCCGGTTACGAAGGGAGCTTACCAGATCCTCAAGCAGCCAAGTTGTCTTGTTGATGGTTGCCTGGGCCGCCCCCTTCTCCTTCATGCGCTGAAGATACTCCGCCGCTAACAAACCAAAGGTGGTGTTGGCCTCGGTGATTGCGGCGATTTTATCCTCCCGCCGCTTGGCGGCTGGGTTTACACCGGAGATAAGCTGCTTCTTTGCTTCATCCCGCTTTTCCCTGGCTTCCAGCAGAGACACGAGCGGATACTTGCCGAAGGAAAGCACGTTCTCTTTGGCGGCAAACCGGTAGCGCAACTGCCATAATTTGGAACCGCTTTTTTGCACCAGCAGATACAGGCCATCCCCGTCAGAGAGCCGGTACGGCTTCTCCTTGGCCTTGGCGTTTTTGCAGGCGAAGTCCGACAGAGCCATTGGGTAACGCTCCAGTTGGGTCATGGGTAATTACCCACATCGTTACCCAATTTCAGACACGCTGCAAGGGTATGGCATGGTTCGCTATGAGCAGCCAAACCGCCTTAAGTCATTGATTTTTCAGGTTCCGGGAGATGATATGAGAAGCTATGAAAAAGGCAAATGGTGCCCAGAGGCGGAATCGAACCACCGACACGCGGATTTTCAATCCGCTGCTCTACCAACTGAGCTATCTGGGCATCTTTGGCTACGGGCCTAGTGCCCGTTCGCCGAAAGCCCGGACCTTATAGAGGCTGGTAGAGGGCTTGTCCAGCGTTCCGGCAAAGTTTTTGACACGGGTTTGACTGTCTTTAAATGCGCTTTGCGAGCACGTGCCGGATGCCGGTTTTTGGCAGAAAATTCAGCGCTCTATTGAATAGCCGTATTCAGTTCTCCAGGAGTGCTGAGGCCCAGATGACGAGGCGCGCTTATGCAAGGTCGGGGACGCGCGCCGGCGAAGCGGCGCGCGTCTGCAAGCGGGTTACTTCTGCTCAGCGATACGGCCGTCGAGATACGGCTCGTAGCTGCCGTTTGCCGCGATGAAGTCGGCAACCACAACTTCGAGGCCCGGGCCGTAGTCGTAGGCGTTCATGCCATTGTCGGCGAATACCGAATAGCCATCGCCGCCCGAACGCATGTAGTTGTTGGAGACAACACCGTAGACCTTGTCCGCATCAATCGGCGTCCAGGCACCATCTTCCATCACCTCGACGACGAGTATCCGGCCCTCGCCCGGAGCCTTCTTGCGTGTCCAGGAGTATTTCAGGCCGGCAACCTGCGGGAAACGGCCCTTGACTTCCTCGACCTGGGAGACACCGTTTTCGAGCGCGGCGACCACATCGGCCCCTTTGAGCTGGAAAGTGGCCAGTGTGTTCTGGAACGGAAGAACCGTCAGGACTTCGCCCATGGTCACTTCGCCCGCATCGATGGAGGCGCGCAGCCCGCCACCGTTCTGGATGGCGATCTGGACCCCCTGATCCTTCACGCGGTCCAGCATGGCGTCGGCAACCAGGTTGCCCATCTGACATTCCATCAGACGGCAGGAATTGCGGTCACCGTCAATGGCACCGGAACTGTCGCCGATAACCTTGGATTTCAGTTCCTCGATCGGTGCGCCGAGTTCGGCGACGCGGGCAAGAACGCCCTCGTCCGGAGTGACGGAAGCATCCAGCAGGATCGGCTCGCCGGAAACTGCGGTGACGTCACCGGCATCGTTCCAGGTGATTTCCAGCTCGCCCAGATACTTGCCATAGGCGTAAGCCTGAACGATCGGGGTCTCCACGCCAGCCGGATTGGTCACCATGACCGGGTAGGGGCCTTCGGCGCGGTCGGAAGTGTTGGACAGCAGCGTGTGCGAGTGGCCACCGATGACAAGGTCGATGCCCGGAACCGCAGCCGCAATTTCCATGTCGCGCGCAAGACCCATATGGGTGACGGCAATGATCTTGTTGATGCCGGCGGATTCAAATGCCTCGACCGCACCCTTGAGGTAGTCTTCGGCCTGAATGAAGCGCACGCCAGCACCCGGGGACGAGGTTTCGCCCGTGTCTTCCGCCAGCGCGGACACGATACCGATTTTTTCGCCGCCACGTTCGATTACAAGTGTGCCGGGAACCTTGCCTTTCAGAGCCGGTTCGTTGTTGACCTCAATGTTTCCGGAGATAACCGGGACATCGGCAGCGTCGATGAAGGCGGCGAGTGCTGCAGGACCGTCGTCGAATTCGTGGTTGCCGACCGCCATAACGTCGAACCCGATGGCGTTCATGAACTCAGCCGCAGCAGAGCCTTTGTAGGTGGTGTAGAAAAGCGAGCCCTGGAACTGGTCACCGGCATCGACCACGAGAACGTTCTTGCCTTCGCCTTCAAGGGCGGAGCGGCGCTCGTCGATCTTGGTCTTGATCCGGGCGACACCGCCGAAGCATTTGCCTTCGGCTTCGGATTCCGCATTACAGGTCGAATCGTATTTGTTGATCGATTCAATGCGCGAATGCAGATCATTGATATGCAGCACAGACAGGGAATAGTCGGCGAGGGCGGCGCTGGAAACCAGTCCTCCCATCGAAAGTGCGGTGACGCCTAGTAGAAGCTTTTTCATCAGTTCTCGCCCCTTGGATTGGTTGATCAAGGTGTGGTTCAACCGGTTCTGCACCGGTGGTCGAGACGGGGTTGAACGCAACGTATCTCTCCCACCTCCGGAGCAAAGATAGCCGCAACGCAACCTCGCACAGAAAGGCTCGTATAGTTCCTTCAGTCTTCAGTTTTATGACTGCTAGGAGCATGGGCTACGAGGCATAAAACAAATTACCCGGCTAATCGAAGAAATGGAACTGGCACTTATTCCAAAGTACTGCGGAAATCGGTTCTCTTCCCAATTAGCTTGCACCCGGCTGATTGCCGCCGTTCAGCGGTCAGTAGCCGATCGTGCCGTAAGACAATGCGTAATGTTTCAGAGTCGGTTTCCGGTCACAGCGGAGAAGGCTTTGAACTGAAAAAGGGCGCGCCGCAAGACCGGCACGCCCTTCTAACAATTGTGTACGCCGAAGTTCGCGACTTGAAGCCCTGCGGATCGATACGTCCCGTCAGGAATACCGACCTGCGGACTGGATCACCGCGCCGCCACGTTGTTGAGGAACGTTTCGATTTCGTGCTTCAAGTCACCGGTCCGGTTGGATAAGCGCCCGGTGGCATCCAGAACGGTTTGCGAGGATTGCGACGTCTCGTTCACGGTTTCGGACAGGCCTTGCATGCTGGAAGAAACGTCCGTCGTACCCTCTGCCGCACGCTGAGCGTTTTGGGTGATTTCGCCGGTTGCCGCACCCTGTTCGCTGACCGCTGCGGAGATGGTTCCCGTGTAAGCGTTCACTTCTTCCATGATGGTCGAGATCTCGGCAATGGCCCCGGCAGATTCGCGGGTGGCTTCCTGAATGGCGGCGATCTGACCGCTGATTTCTTCGGTTGCCTTTGATGTCTGGGTTGCCAGTTCCTTGACCTCTGAGGCGACAACCGCGAATCCCTTGCCGGCTTCGCCGGCGCGCGCCGCTTCGATTGTGGCATTGAGCGCAAGCAGGTTCGTCTGTTCGGCAATCGCCTGGATCAGGGTCACAACCTCACCGATTTTGGTTGCCGATGCAGCCAGACCCTCGACCTTTTGGTTGGTCTCCTTCGTCCCTTGTGTTGCGCGGCCAACGACATCGGTGGTCTGATCAACCTGGCGGGAGATCTCGCTGATCGAGGCGGAAAGCTCTTCCGCTGCACCTGCCACGGCCTGCACGCTTGAGGTCGCCTCGTCGGCCGAGTTCAAGGTGCCGATGGCGTTGCTTGCGCTTTGGCCCGACAGGTCAGACAGCCGGCCGGCAGCACCTTCCAGGTTCTGCACGGTCTCATCCACTTCCGAGAGGACACCCGACACATTGTTCCGGAAAGACGCGATCAGCTCCTGAAGATCTTTTTGCTTGTCGATAGCAGCAGCCTCGGAATGCTGTTGCCGTTCGGTGAGTTCGATCCTCTCGCCGGCTCTTTGTTTGAGCGTTTCGACCGCCTTGGCAAGGACGCCGATCTGATCGCCGCGATCCATGAATGGCACATGCCCTTCGAAACTGTCCTGAGCAATGCTTTCGGTAATTCCTGCCAGTTCGGCAACCGGCCGCAATTGGCGGCGAATGAAATAGACGAGCAACAAAACGGAAATTGCAACGACCGGGAGGGCCAGCATCATGTAGCCGTTCATCAACTCCGAGACATTGGCTTGAACGGCGGCCTTCTCGACCCCTGCATACAGGATACCGGTGATCTCGCCACTCTTGTCGAAAATCGGATTGTAGACGGTGAAGTAGTCCTTGCCGAGGATCGTCGCTTGCCCATGGAAGGTCTCGCCTTTTGTGACCACAGGATAGACCGCACCGTTCTGACCGAGCGGTGTTCCGACCGCGCGCTCGCCGTTGTCCTTGATGATATTTGTGGTCTTGCGCCAGAAGTCCCGTGTTTCGGCATCCCACCCGAACACGGTTGCGGTTTCGCCGGTCATCCTGCCGATCGAATCGATCATGGAGTGATCGGAGAACTCCGGGAAAGCCTCGAGTTCAATCCGCATGACCTTTCCGTCGGATCTCCAGGTGACTTCAGATCCCTCGACACGGTTATCCAGGATCGTTGCGGCAACCCGCAGATTCATATCCTGCTTCTTCATTGCCGTATTCTGAGCCTGGCCGAGTGCCACCTTGTAGAGGATCGCACCGACCACAATCATTGAAATGGTCAGAACACCTGTCGAAATGATTGCAAGGCTTGAAGTTACACTTAGTTTTTGGAGTAGGTTTTTCATGATTCGCCTCATGATTCCGCGTTGGCGCAGATCGTAATTCTGCTTAGTAAAAAATATGGAAACGCATTCAACCAAAGATTGATTACTTAAAAATGCTAGGATAGAAGCGAGAATATTATCGTATTATTTGACGGGTATAAATGAAATTTATGATCACAAGTGCTGGCCTGAAGGGCTCTGCCCCAACCTGGGCTGGTAAAAACTTCAGCACGAGTGATCTTCGGGATCATCAAGATCATCGCTCTCGACGGCAGGAATAGCATAGGTACCGGAAAACCAGCGGTTCAAGTCAATCTTCGCGCACCGGTCCGAGCAAAACGGATAGTCATCCGGCGTCGAAAGCTTGGAACAGATGGGGCATGGCCGCATGCGGCGAACGGTTTCTTTTTTCCCTTCACTCGCCAAGCGTTCTCTCCATCCTGTTTGTTGGAAGGTCAGATCCCGACTTCATTCCAGCGCGCGCGCACTGGATACCCGGCGGAGGCAAGCAGATTGGCCGTTTCCGCGAGCGGCAAGCCGACAACGCTGGAGTAAGAGCCCTGGAGCTTTTGGACAAAGCACCCTGCAAGCCCCTGAATGGCGTAGCCACCGGCTTTACCCCGCCACTCGCCGGAATCGATGTAGTCGTCGATTTCCTGGCGCGACAGTTTCTTGAACCGAATGCGCGTTTCCACCAGTTTTGCACGGGATTTGCCGGCCGGATCGGACACGGCGATGCCTGTAAACACCCTGTGCCCCCGGCCCGAAAGCAGCGACAGGCACATGACCGCTTCTTCAGTCAGTTCGGTCTTCGGCAAAGACCGCCTCCCGACGGCAACCACGGTATCAGCGGCCAGAATAACCGTTGATTGCAGTTCTCCGGCTGATCGCATGGTTATGCGCACAGCCTCGGCTTTCTCCTTGGCAAGGCGCAGCGCAAGACTGCGCGGAGATTCATGGCGGCGCGGCGTTTCGTCGATATTGGCCGGTACGAGCGTATCCGGCTCCATGCCGATCTGCTGCAACAGCGCGAGGCGGCGAGGAGAGGCGGAGGCCAGGATCAACGACGGCGGTGAGGTCATGAAAGGCGAACCGGAATGAGGGCGGAAAACGTGCCCGCTTACTTGAAGCGGTAGGTGATGCGGCCCTTGGTAAGGTCGTAGGGGGTCATTTCGACCAGAACCTTGTCGCCCGCCAAAACTCGGATACGGTTTTTGCGCATCCGGCCGGCCGTGTGTGCGATAATTTCATGATCATTTTCAAGTTTTACGCGGAATGTCGCGTTCGGCAATAGTTCCGTGACGACGCCCGGAAACTCCAGAGCTTCTTCCTTGGCCATATGGTTTCCTGATTGAACCTTTTCAGATGAGCGGCGAACCTAACGGATCACGCGCAGAAAGTGAACAGTTGTTTCGCGCAGCATGCAGACAAACTGCGGCAGTGCATAAAGTCGCACTTTTGGTCAGGGCACGTTGTGAGCTTCAAACGCATTTCATAGAGACGCGTGCGTTCAAATAGGCCGTTCCGTTGGTCCCGGCACCCATCATGTGCGTTAGCCAAAGTTGGCGTTCGGCCTCGACAATGCCCAACTCCCAAACACAGCCGATCACTGGCCGCACGACGGTATCCAGTTCTTTGCCGGTTTCATAAACGACGCGCTTGATATGCTGACACAAGACACAGCCTTCAATCCACCAGTGCACCGACGTTGAGATGCCGGTGGTGCCAGGATGGATGATCACGAAGCCAAGTCCATTGCTTTCTCCCTCAGCATCCACTCGCGGGAGAACATCCTTGCGGATGAATTCCTTACCCTCCGTGACATGATCTTCAGTCACACTGTTTCCGGATAGGCCAAGTCCGTAG
This sequence comes from Roseibium sp., assembly GCA_965230445.1. GTDB lineage: Bacteria > Pseudomonadota > Alphaproteobacteria > Rhizobiales > Stappiaceae > Roseibium. The sequence continues at coordinate 839,677 of OZ246005.1, forward strand.
ACTTTCAGCCGAAGCGCCCCAATCTCCCAGTTTCCGAGACTGGAAACACGTCTCGGGTGTTGGCGTTCAACTGAACCATGCATTTCTCGATCTCCCATGGGACATGCCAAGACGTTCAAAAATCAGGTATTCGACGGCGGCATCCAGTCGAGGCGCTTCTTGATCCGCTTGGTCAACTGGTCGCGGACCGCTCGATATTCATCCAGGATCCGGTCCCTGCTGCCGGTTGCCAGTGTCGGATCCAGGGTTGGCCAGTATTCCACATCCACCGCGTCGGTACGGGTCATATCAAGTGCCTTGTGGTGGGCTTCAGGGGCGAGCGTGATGATAAGATCGAACCCCGACTCGTCCAGATCCTCCAGCGTCTTCGGCCGGTGCGGGCTCATGTCGGTACCCAGTTCGGCCATGACAGCCTCGACAAATGGGTCGGACTTGCCTTGGCGCACTCCGGCCGAGCGAACATAAATCTGGTTTGGAAACAGTTTCCGGGTGATCGCCTCGGCCATCGGCGAGCGCACGGCATTCATCGAACACAAAAACAGCACCGCAGTCGGACGAAGACCGGGCACCGACACGGCGTTCAGCCCTTCCAGTGAAGCGCATAGACCAGCGTAAACAGCCGCCGGGCCGTTTGCATATCCACTTCGATCTTTCCGGTCAGGCGGTCCATCAAAACCTCCGATCCCTCGTTGTGGACACCCCGGCGGCCCATGTCGATCGCCTCGATCTGGCTGGGCGTCGCATGGCGGATTGCTTCGTAGTAGCTCTCGCAGATCAGATCATAATCCTTGATGATCTTTCTGAGCGGCGAAAGCGACAGGACATGTGTCACAACTTCGGCATCGTCTTCGGTCCGGATTTGAAAGACCAGTTTTTTTTCAATCACGGAGAGCTGCAGCACATAGCTTGAAGACGGGTGCCCGACGGGCTGGAAACGGTTTTCCTCGATGAGATCGTAAATCGCCACCGCCCGGTCATGTTCCACATCAGGTGTGGAACGGGCTATCGACGCCTCGTCAAGCACGATGTCCACGAGCCGTCCGGCCGCCGGAGACGTGTTTTGCGTGGTGTCCGTGTCATCCATTCCGCTTACCTTCGGATCAAAGATTGAGTCTGATCGAAACAGAACGGGCATGCCCCGACAAGCCCTCGGCTTCACCAAGGGTAATGGCAGCAGGGGCGATCTTTCGCAAGTTGTCCGCGTCGCATTTCAGGATAGACGTCCGTTTGACGAAATCGAGCACAGACAGGCCAGACGAAAATCGCGCAGAGCGGGCCGTTGGCAAGACATGATTTGTCCCGCCGACATAGTCGCCAATTGCTTCCGGGGTATAGCGGCCGAGGAATACCGCACCGGCATTGCGGACTTTTTCCAGCAAGGCATCAGGATCGCCGACGGCAAGTTCCAGGTGCTCCGGCGCGATGCGGTTGGACAGGACCATAGCCTCGTCCAAGTTTGCCACCGTGATGATGGCGCCGAAATCCTGCCAACTCTTACGGGCGATATCCGCGCGGGGCAGAGTTGCGAGCTGGCTTTCGACGGCTTTTTCGACCTCGCCCGCAAGGTCGGGACTGTCGGTGATCAGGATCGATTGGGCTACGGTATCGTGCTCGGCTTGCGCCAGAAGATCGGCAGCAATCCAGTCCGGATCATTGTCCTTGTCGGCAACCACAAGCACTTCGGAGGGGCCGGCAATCATGTCGATGCCGACAGTCCCGAACACACGGCGCTTGGCCGCTGCCACAAATGCATTGCCCGGTCCGACGATCTTCGAGACCGGCGCAATTGACTGCGTTCCGTAGGCCAGGGCCGCAACTGCCTGCGCGCCGCCGATCCGGTAGATTTCAGATACGCCGCAAATGTGCGCGGCCACCAGAACCTGAGGATTGAGGACACCGTCCGGGCTCGGCACCACGATGGCGATCCGCTCCACACCCGCAACCTGCGCCGGTACGGCATTCATCAGGACCGAGCTTGGATAACTGGCCGTCCCGCCGGGCACATAAAGACCAACGGCTTCCACGGCTGTCCAGCGCGACCCAAGTTCCACTCCGATCGGATCGGTGTACCGGTCGTCCTGCGGCATCTGCCTCGCATGGTGCGCCTTGATGCGGTCATGCGCCAGCGAGAGCGAATCCTGCAGGTCTATTGGCACCTCTTTCAGCGCTGCATCTATCTCGTCCTGACTGACCCTCAAGTCCTGAAGGCTGTCAGCGTCAAGCCGGTCGAACTTTGCCGTATAGTCCAGAACCGCCTGATCGCCGCGTTTGCGAACATCCTCCAGAATGTCCCTGACGATGGCGTCGACATCTTCCGATACTTCGCGCTTGCCGGACAGAAGCTCTTGAAACGTGCTTTCAAAGTCGGCTTGGTCGCTGGCCAGTCGAAAGGTCAATTTATCGCTCCAATAAGTTCCAAGAAAATGCCCGTGAGGGCTCTACTGCAATGCGGGCTCAACGTCCACCGAATTGGAAAGACCGGTTTATGCACCAGCGGTCAATCGGCAATCCTAAGGGGAGATTGCTCTATACGGCCCGGCAACCCGGCCGCTCGGGTCGAGTTATCAGGTACTCGGATACATCTGCATAGTTCCGGCAGTTGCAATACCGGATAAACCGATATGCTATGCAGTATCGTGCGTCGGCTGATTGGGCGTGGACCAGGCCGCGCCGAGGTCTGAAAGCTGCGCTTCGATGCATTCAACCTGCAATCGTACGCTGGCCCCGGCGGCGAAGTTCAGCTGTACCTCGCCCGATGGATCTTCGCCTGGCTCGAAGGTGATTGCGAGCAGTTCCAGCACGGTTGCCTTTGCGTCCTGGCGGATGTTTTGCGCCTTCATTCCCTTGACCTGCGTGAAAACAAGCGCGGCCCGGCGCCGTTCATGCTCGGAAGACCTCCGGTCCGGTTTCTTGTCCCAGACAAAACGGTTCAAGACGAATACCGCCTTGTTTTCCTTGGGCAGGTAACGGATGTCGGATACGGTCATCACCGCATCCTGAAGATGGGCGGACAGGACTTGAAGATCTTCTTGGTCCAGCGCGGCAAGCTTGAGTTGGTCCATCGTGTTAAATCGGCTTCCCGGAATGCACTTTGGGCAGGGGGGCGGGTCGCGGTAGAACGACGTGACCCGAACTCATGCCCGTTGACCTAACCAAGATTGGTTGATTTGTCCATGTTCAACGTTTCGGACATAGTACCTGACCCGCTCCAAGGGCAAGTGGTGCACCTGTAAATTTGCCGTAGGTCATGCAACAGGTCATGAAACTTCCCCGGCCCCTGCGAATTCTGCGCATTCGAAAGAAGCATCATTTCGAACCGGTGAAGGTTTTGAATGCTGAAAGCTGAATGGGATTCCGAACGGTCAGTTGTTTCTGCTCAAATACGCCTTGGCTTGCACCTCGGATTCGAAAATATGCGTCTTGGCATCCGGGAAGACTTCCTGCAATTTCAGCCGCATGAATGCCGATCCCGAGTAGCGGGAAACATTGTTGTAGAACCGCTCATGGAGATCCGCGACCATGGCGGCCCAGTCCCGCTCCAGGTTTTCATCGATCCGGAAACCGTCATAGTTGACGATGACATCGACGCGTTCTGACAGAGGCTGGCAGGCCTTCTCCACAAGGGTTTTGATCCGTCCGATCTCGTCGTGGGAGCGTATGCGCAGTTTCTCAAAATTCAGATAGAGGCGGCGCGTTTGCGGATCGAGCGCGATGCGCTGAGGAAGGTCGAGGGACAGCAAATCGGCGCGCAGATCCATTTCCGCATCCTTGAAGATCCGGATATCCATTTCCCGGAGCTCGCCAATCTCCGGAACGGTTTTCATCTGCGAAAGAATATCCTTATCAAGATCGATCCCCGGGGCAATTTCGATCAGGTGCAGGCCGTCTTTCTTCAGTTCGAACACGCATCTTTCGGTCACATAGAGCACCGGCTGTCCAAGCCGCGCCGCGCGTGCGCCGGAGAAGGTGATTTGCTCAACGTGATCGAGGAACTTGCAGTTCCTGCCCTCGTGCTGGATGGAAATCTGACCATCGTCAATGCCGACTTCCAGCCCGCCGGCCGTAAACGTTCCGGCAAAAACAAGATGCCGGGCATTTTGAGAGATATTGATGAACCCGCCTGCGCCGGCCAACCGGGAGCCAAATCGGGAGACGTTGACATTGCCCTTGCCGTCCGATTGCGCCAGTCCGAGGCAGGCGAGATCCAGTCCGCCGCCATCGTAGAAGTCGAACTGATTGTTCTGCGGAATAATCGCGTCGCTGTTGACCGCCGCGCCGAAATCCAGGCCCGAGGCAGGCTGACCACCGACGATCCCCGGCTCCGCGGTCAATGTCACGTGTTCCAGAAGGCCTTCTTCTGCGGCAACGGCGGCAACGCCCTCCGGCATGCCGATGCCCAGATTGACGATTCCGTTGACCGGCAGCTCGAATGCGCAGCGGCGGGCAATGACCTTGCGCGCATTGAGCGGCATTTTCGGCATGTCGCCTTCCGGTGCGCGAATCCGGTTGGTGAACGCGTGGCTAAAGGCAGTCTTGTAGGTTTGCAGATGATGATCGGGGCGGGCGACCACGACCGCATCCACGAGTATGCCGGGCACATGAACGTCCCGTGTCGCCAACGTGCCGACCTTTGCGACCCGCTCCACCTGAACGATGACCAGGCCGCCGGAATTCTTGACTGCCATCGCCTGCGCCAGATTGTCGATTGTGAGCGCTTCGCGCTCCATGGTGACATTGCCGGCTTCATCGGCCGTGGTGCCACGCAAGAGGGCAACCGTCAGTCGCGGAGCCGGATAGAACAGGTAGTCCTCGCCGTCCATCTGCATCAGCTTGACCTGGGGCTCGGTGCTGATGTCGTTGACCGCACCGCCACCATTGCGCGGATCGACAAAAGTCTCCAGGCCGACTTTGGTCAGCATGCCGGGCTTTCCGGCGGCAATGTCGCGGTAAAGCTGGCTGATGCAGCCCTGCGGCAGGTTCCAGCCCTCGATCTTGCCCTCAATGGCAAGGTTTGCGACTTTGGGGATCAGCCCCCAATGGCCGCCGACAACCCGCCGGAGCAGACCTTCGCGGCCCAGCCGGTTCAAACCGCGAGACAAGCCATCGCCCTGACCGGCTGCGAAGACCAGCGACAAATCACGAGGGGATCCGGTTTCCTCAAACCGGGTTTCGATTGCAGCCAGAAGTTCGTCCGGAACGCCAATGCCGACGAAACCGGACGTTGTCAGCGTATCGCCATCCTTGACAAGAGCGGCCGCCTCGGCGGCGGATACGATCTTTTTTCTCATGGCTGCCCCCTCATGCTGCCGTCCAGCCTCCGTCGACCGGCAGAGCCACGCCGGTGATGTTCTCCGCAGCGTCCGAGCACAGGAACAAGGCAACGCCGGCCAGTTGTTCGACCGTCACAAACTTTTTCGTCCATTGTGCTGCCAGCAGCACGTTGCGTTTGACATCTTCTTCGCTGATGCCGCGGGCCTTTGCGGTATCCGGAATTTGCTTTTCGACAAGTGGCGTCAGCACATAGCCCGGGCAGATCGCATTGCAGGTGATCCCGGCTTCGGCGACTTCCAGCGCGATGGTCTTGGTCATGCCGACAACACCATGTTTTGCCGTGACATAGGCCGATTTGAACGGGGAGGCGACCAGGCCATGGGCCGAGGCGAGATTGATGATCCGGCCCCAACCTTTAGATTTCATGTGTGGAATTGCCGCGCGCGCCGTATGAAACGCGGAATTCATGTTGATGTCGATGATCATGTCCCAGCGGTCGCGCGGGAAGTCTTCGACAGGGGAAACCAGTTGAATACCGGCATTGTTGACCAGAACATCCACTCCGCCGAAACGGTCCGTCGCGGTGCCGACAAGATCCTCGATTTCGTCGGGCTTGGTCATGTCAGCGCCGTTGTAGATCACGGTGCCTTCGGTCAGGGCGTCAAGTTCTGCGCGGATCTGTTCGATTTCTTCGGGGTCACCAAACCCGTTCAGCACTACATTGGCGCCGGCTTCGGCAAACCCTTTGGCGAGGCCAAGCCCGATTCCTGATGTGGACCCGGTGACAAGAGCGGTCTTTCCAGTGAGCATGTGAATAGTCCCCGTTTTCGTTTTCCTTGCCAAGCCGCCGCCGGGCAGGGTGTCTGCCTGCAGTTTAAGGTAGAAATCAAACGGGGCAACATGGGCACATTGGTTTCGGTTTGTGTGCAGACAACGCGGTGGCAGATCCCGCCTTCAAGAAACCGCCGGTGAAAACCGGTCCCGTTTTCAGCGCGGCGACGTTGAATTTGGGCGGCACGCCGCCGGACGTGATCCCGTCCGTGTTTGGATTGTGCGGGCTCAGGAGCCCGCACAGAGGCGATTTGTTCAGCCTGCACGGGCAAGCGCAGCGACGATGGCATCTCCCATGTCACTCGTCGAAACCGGTGTTTGTCCTTCCGATTGAAGCAGGTCGCCTGTGCGGATGCCCTGTGCCAACACGTCTTCGACCGCCTTTTCCAAAAGGCTTGCGGCGTCTGCCTGGTCGAAGGAGTAGCGCAGCGCCATGGCGAAGCTGAGGATACAGGCAATCGGGTTTGCCTTGCCCTGACCGGCAATGTCCGGTGCCGAGCCGTGAACCGGTTCATACATGGCCTTCGGACGTCCGTTTTCCATCGGCGCACCGAGGCTGGCTGATGGCAGCATGCCGAGGCTGCCGGTCAGCATGGCGGCGCAGTCGGACAGAAGATCGCCAAACAGATTATCGGTCAGGATGACGTCGAATTGCTTGGGCGCGCGCACCAGCTGCATGCAGCAGTTGTCGGCATACATGTAGCTGAGCTCCACATCCGGATACTCGGTATCATGGATATGCTGCGCTTCTTCGCGCCACAGAATGCCGGATTCCATGACATTGGCCTTCTCGACCGAACAGACCCGGTTGCCCCGGCGCCGGGCCAGCTCAAAGGCGGACCGCGCAACGCGGCGAATTTCGGCGGTGGTGTAGCGCTGCGTGTTGATGCCCACCCTGTTGTCGCCCTCACCGGAAATGCCGCGTGGCTCGCCGAAATAGACACCGGAGGTCAGTTCGCGGACGATCATGATGTCGAGGCCCGCGATCAGGTCGCGCTTTAGGGAGGAGAAATCGGCCAGAGCATCGAAGCATTGCGCCGGACGCAGGTTGGCGTAAAGGTCCATTTCCTTGCGAAGCCGCAGCAGACCGCGTTCCGGTTTCAACGAGAAATCCAGAACATCGTACTGCGGACCGCCAACGGCACCGAGCAGGACCGCGTCCACGTCCTGCGCCTTTGCCATCGTCCGGTCATCGCAGGGGCTGCCGTATTTGTCGTAGGCCGCACCGCCGATTACGTCTTCGAAAACGTCAAACTCCAGACCCTTGTTCGCGGCGAACCAGTCAATGATCTTGCGGGTTTCAATCATGATTTCCGGGCCGATGCCATCGCCCGGAAGAATCAGCAGGGAAGGTTTTGTCATATCAGTCTCCGAGGTCAGACCCAGCTGCGGTCCGCAGCAAGAGCAGTTTCATAGTCTTTGACTTTTCCGGCCTTCTGCAGTGTCAGCCCGATGTCATCCAGGCCATTCAGCAAGCAGTGTTTGCGGAACGGGTCGATGTCGAATTCGACAATCTCGCCGTTGGGACGCGTGATGGTTTGTGCTTCGAGGTCGACTTTCAGGCGGGCATTGGCACCCAATCCAGCATCCTCCATCAAGGCGTTGCGCTGGTCTTCCGGAAGCACCACCGGCAAGATGCCGTTCTTGAAACAGTTGTTGAAGAAGATGTCGGCAAAGCTTGTGGAAATGATGCAGCGGATACCCATGTCCAGGATCGCCCAGGGGGCATGTTCCCGCGAGGAGCCGCAGCCGAAATTGTCTCCGACCACCAGAATCCGGGTTTCCCTGTAGGCCGGCTTGTTGAGGATGAAGTCCGGGTTGTCGGTACCATCGGCATTGTAGCGCAGTTCATAGAACGCTCCGACGCCCAGGCCCGAGCGCTTGATTGTTTTCAGATACTGTTTGGGAATGATCATATCGGTGTCGATATTGACCAGCGGCATGGGTGCTGCGACACCGTCCACTACGGTGAATTTTTCCATCTGAAGATCCTCCCTAGATCTTGCGAATATCAACGAGACGGCCGGCCACGGCTGCGGCTGCCGCCATGGCGGGCGACAACAAATGCGTGCGGCCCTTGTAGCCCTGACGGCCCTCGAAATTGCGGTTTGAGGTCGAGGCGCAACGCTCGCCGGGACTGAGCTGGTCCGGGTTCATGCCCAGGCACATGGAGCAACCGGCCATGCGCCATTCAAAGCCGGCATCCTGAAAGATCTGTGCCAGGCCTTCTTCCTCGGCTTGCGCGCGAACCAGTCCGGACCCGGGCACGACCATGGCGCGCAGCCCGTCCTTGATCCGCTTGCCCTTCAGAATATCGGCGGCGGCGCGCAAGTCTTCGATCCGCCCATTTGTGCAGGATCCGATAAACACGGTATCGATCTCGATTTCGGTCATCGGGGTGCCGGCTTTCAGACCCATATAGTCCAGGGCGCGGGCTGCAGCGTCCGATTTTGCACCGTCGAAATCGGATGGGGAGGGTACGGCGCCCGTAATCGGCACCACGTCTTCCGGAGACGTGCCCCAGGTCACGACGGGCTCGATATCCGCACCCTTCAATGTGACAATCTTGTCCCAGCGGGCATCGTCATCGGAGTAAAGTGTTTTCCACCAGGCGATGGCGCGTTCAAGCTCTTCACCCTTTGGTGCGCGAGGACGGCCGGTCACGTAGTCGAATGTGGTCTGATCCGGGGCGATCAGGCCGGCGCGTGCTCCGCCCTCGATTGCCATGTTGCAGACCGTCATGCGGCCTTCCATGGAAAGGTTGCGAATAGCGTCGCCGCAGTATTCGATCACATATCCGGTGCCGCCACCGGTGCCGGTCTGGCCGATAATCGACAGCACGATGTCCTTGGCGGTTACGCCCGGCGCGACCTCGCCAATGACCTCGACCTTCATGTTCTTGGATTTTTTCTGGATCAACGTCTGGGTCGCCAGAACGTGCTCGACCTCCGAAGTACCGATCCCATGAGCCAGGGAACCGAAGGCTCCATGGGTTGCTGTATGGCTGTCGCCGCACACAACGGTCATGCCGGGAAGGGTCAGACCCTGCTCAGGTCCGACAATGTGGACGATGCCCTGGCGCTGGTCCTGAATGCCAAAGTGCTCGACGCCGAATTCTTCAGCGTTTTTTGCCAGAGCTTCGACCTGAATACGGCTTTCCTCGTTCTCGATGGCTTTTAGCCGTGCTTCGTCCGTCGGCACGTTGTGGTCGGGAGTCGCGATCGTACGATGCGGTGCATGCACCGGGCGTCCTGCGGCGCGCAGCCCCTCGAAGGCCTGAGGGCTGGTGACTTCGTGAACAAGATGCCGGTCGATATAGAGGAGGCAGGTTCCATCCTCGGCTTCATCTACGACATGGGCATCCCAGATCTTGTCGTAAAGTGTTTTCGCTTGCGACATGGCTGGCTCTCCTCCTCAGATTTTCTCGGTGAGTTCGGGAACGGCTTCGAACAGATCCGCCACAAGACCGAAATCGGCGACCTGGAAGATCGGCGCTTCCTCGTCCTTGTTGATCGCGACGATGATCTTGCTGTCTTTCATTCCAGCAAGGTGCTGAATCGCTCCGGAAATCCCGCATGCGACATAGAGATCAGGCGCAACCACCTTACCGGTCTGACCGACTTGCCAATCGTTGGGTGCGTAGCCGGCATCGACTGCAGCGCGGCTGGCACCAACGGCTGCGCCGAGTTTGTCGGCGAGTTTCTCTATGACAGCGAATGCCTCTTCGGAACCGACCCCGCGCCCGCCGGAGACCACGACGCCTGCCGAGGTCAGCTCGGGCCGGTCGCTTTCGGCAATTTTGTCTTCGATCCAGGTGCTCAATCCGGCATCAGGCGGGATAGCGACGGCGTCTATCGGCGCAGGTCCGCCTTCACCAGCGAGATCGAAAGTCGAAGTTCGGATGGTCAGGACTTTGGTCTTGTCCTTTGATCGCACGGTCTGGATGGCGTTGCCCGCATAGACCGGACGCTCGAATGTGTTGCCATCGATGATGCTGACAACATCAGGGATCACCATGACATCAAGAAGCGCTGCAACGCGGGGCAGGATGTTTTTCGCATCGGTCGTTGCGGGAGCGGCGATATGCTCAAACCCATCGGCCAGAGACACGATCAACGCAGCGGTGGTTTCCGCCAGGCGATGCCCCAGGGACGGGTCTTCGGCGACAAGAACCCTGGAAACACCAGCAAGTTTGGAGGCGGTATCTGCCGCGGCGGTGGCAGAAGCCCCGGCGCAAAGCACGGTGACGTCGCCCAATTGAGTGGCTGCGGTCAGCGCTTTCGAGGTTGCGTCCAGTCCCAGTTCGCCATTGGTGACTTCGGCCAGAAGAAGAACGGTCATCACAGTGCTCCCACTTCCTTGAGTTTCGTCAACAGCTCATCGACGGATCCAACCTTCATCCCCGCAGGACGTGAGGGTGGTTCCTCTGTTTTGACGATCTCGAGCCGTGGTGCGACGTCCACGCCATAGTCTGCGGAGGTCTTCTCCAATAAGGGCTTTTTTTTTGCCTTCATTATGTTGGGAAGGCTCGCATATCGCGGCTCGTTGAGGCGCAGGTCTACGGTCACGATCGCCGGTAGGGCCACTTCGATTGTCTGCAGTCCGCCATCGACTTCGCGCGTGACTGCAGCCGTGTCCGAGGTGAGGTCGATGTTTGAAGCAAATGTCGCCTGCGACCAGCCGAGCAGTGCCGACAGCATCTGACCGGTGGCGTTCATGTCGTTGTCGATGGCCTGCTTGCCGCAGATCACCAGACCGGGCTGTTCTTCCTCAATGATAACCTTCAGGATCTTCGCGACAGCCAGCGGTTCGATATCGGTGGCCACATCGTCGGCGGCAATGACCAGGATTGCCCGGTCCGCACCCATGGCCAGGGCTGTGCGCAGCGTTTCCTGCGCCTGTTTCACACCGATGGAGACGGCGACAACTTCATCAGCCTTCCCGGCTTCCTTAAGCCGGATAGCCTCTTCAACCGCGATTTCGTCGAACGGGTTCATCGACATTTTGACGTTGGCAAGGTCGACGCCTTCGCCGTCTGCTTTCACCCGGACTTTCACATTGTAGTCAATAACCCGCTTAACGGGCACAAGCACCTTCATGGCGGCCCTCCATTTCTATCAATTGTACCGGTGCTTCCGGACTGGCACCTGGCACGCGGCCATGATCGCCGCGGCCATATGTTATTGCGTCCCTAACGGGCCAGTTCGTAAGGGATGTACAAAGCAAGTTCCGGCCAGAACCAGAGCAGGATTGCCACCGCCAGCATGATCCCGGCGAAGGGCAGGGAGCCTTTGGCGACATCTTGCAAGGGTGCCCGGGCAACCGCCTGGATCACGAATAGGTTCATCCCCACAGGCGGCGTGATCAAAGCCGTTTCAATGAGAACGACGAAGAAGATGCCGAACCAGATCGGGTCAATGCCGATATTCAGAACCGCTGGCAGCAGCACCGGCACCATGATCAACAGCATTGACAGCGCTTCGAGAAAGAAGCCCATAAAGAGCAGCACCACGCCCACAGCCAGAATGAATAGGCTCGGGTTAGAGATGTTCTCGGTCAGCAAGGTGCTGATCGACTGCGGGATGAGATAAAGTGTGATCGCGTAAGAAAAAACCTTGGCACCGGCGACGATGAGCAGAACCATCACCGAGGTTCTCAGCGAGCCTTCTACCGCTTCGCGTAGTTTCGGCCAGTCCATGCGCCCCATCCCGAATGTGATGATCAGCGCGATAATGAAGCCAAGACCAGCGCTTTCCGAAGGTGTCGCAATTCCGGTGTAGATCGACCCGACAATCGCGACAGCGAGCAGGACCGTTGGAAGCGCCATCAGCGAAGCGCGCATCCGCTCGTTCCAGCCTGCTTTATCAACCGGTTGGTAAGCGCCGGTGAAGCGCGAAAACAGGATGCCGTAGATAATGAAACAAGTCGCGAGGAAAAGACCTGGTCCGACGCCGGCAAGAAACAGGGTTGGGATTGAGGTTTCCGTGACCACGCCATAGAGGATAAGCGGGATGGAAGGCGGGATCAGGATGCCAAGCGTGCCGCCGGCCGCCAGCATACCATAAACAAAGGGCCTGTCGTAGCCGCGCTTGGACATTTCCGGGATGGCTACGGTGCCGATGGTCGCCGCTGTGGCAACCGAAGAACCTGAAATCGCCGAAAACAAGGTACAAGACAGAATGGTTGCAACGCCAAGGCCGCCGGGCCAATGCCCCACCCAGCTTTGGACCGCAGCATAGAGATCCTTGCCGACTCCGCCTTTGAGGAGCACGTTCGACATAAGCAGAAACATCGGCACGGCGAGCAGTTCGAAACTGTCCATTGAACCGTGCAGCCGCTGCGGTACAGCCACAAGGGGTAAGCCCTGCAATCCGAGCAGGATAACTCCCAACCCGCCGAGCGCGAAGGCCACGGGCGTACGCAAGAGCAACAGCGCCAATAGGGCAACCAGAATGAGAACCGATTCCATCTAATGCGCCCCTTCCAGAATGTTGTCTTCGGGGATTTCTTCGGTCCAGACCCGGTAGAGCTGCACCAGACCCTGCAGCATCAGCAGCACGCTGCCGACCCAAACGGGAGCGTGGGTGACCATTTTCGGCGGTGCGAGATAGGTGTCTGTCGTGTGCCCGGCCAACGTTGCTTTGAGCCAGATCTCGAAGCCGAAATAGCAGGCTGTGCTGGCGAAGATAAACAAAATGACAATTGCAAAGCTTTCCGCCAGCCGGCGCCTGAGAGTGCTCGGATCGGTCAAGATAACTTCGATGGTCACCATCTCTCTATGCTTAAGCACATAGGCGGCGGCGAGATAGATCACCCAGACCTGCAGCACCCGGCAAACCTCGTCGACCCAGACAGTGGGCGCATTGAAGGCGTAGCGCATGACGACTTCGTAGGTGATGAAAAAACCGATAAGGAACAGGCACCAGGCGCAAATGATGCCAGCAGCCTCGGTTATACTGTCAATTGTGCGTACTAGCACGCCGTCTCCTCCCCAAAAACGTTGCCTCCCCCCGAGGGGAACTGGGAAGGCGGCATAAAGGCCGCCTTCCTACACTGACGTCAGTTGGTCGTCGCCGCCTTGACGGCAGCCACGGAGGCGGCACCGGCTTCACCCGTCTCCTCAACGAAACGATCCACCACACCAGCGGTGGCCGAAACCCATTCGGCGCGCTGTTCTTCCGAGAGCTCAACAACGGTCATTTTCGACTTCATCTCCTCGACCGTTTCGGCTTCTTCGGCATAGATCTGGTCGCGCAGTTTCTGCTCGACTTCCAGCGCAGCGGTGCCGATGATCGCCTTGTGCTCCTCCGATAGGCTCTCATAGAAATCGTTGTTCATCACGGCAATGAACTCGATGGCGCTGTCAAAGGTCAGGGTCATGTGATCCATCACCTCATAAAGGCTGCGCGTCTTGACCGACGACGCGCCAGTCATGCCGACATCCACAGCGCCTTGCTGGTACGCCAGGAACTGCTTGGAGCCCGACATAAGAGTGGGTGCTCCACCAAGGGCCTGTATCGTCCAGCCCTGGATCTTGCCGTAGGTCCGGACCTTCTTGTCGGTCATATCGGACGGCTGCATGATCGCGCTGCCGTTGTTAAGGTAAATGTTGCGGCCAAACGCTTGCCACCAAAGCACCCGGTTGTTGGTTTCTTTGAGGATCGCTGCGTCCATCATCTGCCGCAGATCGGAGCCGGGTTTTACAGCCGCGCGGATGTGGTCCTCGCCGCCGAAGATGAAGGGGATGGAAATGACGTCCACAGCAGGAACCGAGCCTGCGTACCGGCCAATAAAGACCGAACCGGCTTCAACCGCGCCGGAACCGACGGCACCGGGGATTTCCTTGTCCTTGAAGAGTTGCGCTGCCGGGAAGAGTTTGATGTCCAAGTCTCCCCCGGACTTTTCTTCGACGATTGACTGGAACTCCTTCCAGTTCTGAACAATGGAATGGGTCTCCGGCAGCTGAAGTGTTACGCGAATGGTTTCGGCCATCGCGGTGATCGGTGCTGCAGCAATTGCCAAGGCCGCAGCTGCGCCTAAGAGTGAGCGGATCATTGAGTTTCTCCTCCGAATTATTTTTCGCCATTGTGGCTACTCCCGATTATTAATGTAAAAAACCATCCGGGCATACCGGTAACTTATTGTCTGAGCCTTCACATTTTTTTCGCGACAGGGTTTCGTGGAATTCCCTTTGATTAGGACAGGTTTGCGCAAGGGCGAGATGATGGGTAGTGTTGTCACAAAGGTGCGAAACAACCGACGGGAGGCGGAATGGACGCGGCGGATAGAAGAATATTACGGGCCATTCAGGCGAATCCGGAGCTGACGATGCGCGAGCTCGGGGAGGTCACCGGTCTAAGTCATACGCCTTGCTGGCGGCGATTGAACAAGCTGCGAAAAGACGGCATCATTACCGAGAAGCGATATTTCCTTAATCCGCTTAAGCTCGGATTTGAGATCGTCGCCTTCTGTTTTGTGCGTATGAAGGAACATACGCGCGAGACCCTGAACGAATTTGAAGAAGCTGCCTACCGGGTGCCGGAAGTCGTTGAGTGTTATTCGGCCACCGGCGACCATGACTACATTCTCAAGGTGCTGGCCAGCACGGTTCAGGACTATGAAAAGACCATTAAACACAAGCTGTTGGAGCTGCCCCACGTCTCGTTCATCAGCACCAGCCTGACGCTTAACGAAGTCAAGAACACACCTGATGTGCCGATTTGAAAGGGCTCAAGAGTTCCATTCCGCCGAGCCGGGATGGTCGCGCAACCATGTTGCGGCGGAATTCCGGATTGTAGGACGGTATAATCCGATTTCCGCATTTCTACGGAAAACTAGCGACATCGTTCCCCAGTCGGCGGCCTAGACTTTTTGCAGTCGATACTTTGACTTGGGTAAACAGAACCGCCATTGCGCCAATTCAATGTACTGGCGCAAATCGACGGGAGAGGGAAATTGGGCGTCGAAATCACACTGGATGACAAGTTTACCGCCACAAGTGGCCGGGTCTTTCTGTCCGGAACGCAAGCTCTTGTACGATTGCCGATGGTACAGATGCGGCGGGACCGCGATGCCGGCCTGAACACCGCGGCCTTTGTTTCCGGTTATCGCGGCTCGCCGCTTGGCAATTATGACCTTCAGCTTGCACGCGCAAAAAAGCACCTCGCTCCGTTCGACATCACATTTCAGCCGGGATTGAATGAAGATCTTGCGGTGACAGCGATCTGGGGTTCTCAGCAGGTCCATCTGTCCGAAGGCGCCAATCGCGATGGCGTACTAGGCCTATGGTATGGCAAGGGGCCGGGTGTCGACAGGTCGGGTGATGCGTTCAAACACGGCAATGCCGCCGGCAGTTCGAAGCACGGAGGCGTTCTCGCCTTTGCCGGTGATGATCACACCTGCAAGTCATCTTCCATCCCGCATCAGTCCGATCATGCATTCATTTCGGCGCTGATGCCGATGCTCTACCCGTCGTCTATCCATGAGTTCATCGAGATGGGGCTCTTGGGCATTGCCATGTCCCGGTACTCAGGCTGCTGGGTTGGCTACAAGGTCATCTCCGAAACCGTGGAAACCACGTCGGTGGTCGACCTTGGCCAGGAAAACCGGCAGTTCGTGCTGCCCGAGGATTTCGAGATGCCCGCCGGCGGTTTGAATCTGCGGTGGCCGGACCCGCCACTCGTGCAAGACGAACGGTTGCAGGAGTTGAAAGGCTACGCCGCGATAGCGTTTGCCCGCGCGAATTCGGTCGATCTGACGACCATCGACAGCCCGAATGCGCGTTTCGGCATCATCGCCTCGGGCAAGGCCTATGAGGATGTCGTGCAAGCGCTTGCCGATCTTGGGATCGGTGAAGCCGAACGCAGTGCCATCGGTCTCCGGCTCTACAAGGTGAGGATGCCCTGGCCGCTTGAGCCTGTTGGTGTCCGGCAGTTCTCCGAAGGTCTGGAAGAAGTCCTGATCGTTGAAGAACGCCGCGAAATCATCGAGAATCAGGTCAAACAGCAGCTGTTCAACTGGCGGACCGATGTGCGTCCGCGCATCGTCGGCAAGTTCGACGAAGAGGACAAACCTTTCCTTTCGCTGTCTGCCGGTTTGAATGTCAGCACCGTCGCCCGGGCGCTTGCGGACCGGCTCCTCAAGCTCGATCTGCCGGAAGGGCTTGCCGGCCGGATAACCGGGAAGCTGCAGGTGCTTGAAGCGCTTGAGGCCAAGGGTCAGGCCCACAAGGCACCCATTGTGCGTCTGCCGCACTATTGCGCGGGATGTCCACACAACACCTCCACGCGGGTGCCGGATGGTTCAAAGGCCATGGCCGGCATCGGTTGCCATTTCATGGCGCAGTGGATGGACAGGAACACCGAAACCTTCACCCATATGGGCGCCGAGGGCGTGCCATGGTCGACCATTGGCCGGTACACCGACGAAAAGCATCGATTCGTCAACATCGGTGACGGCACGTATTTCCATTCCGGCTCGCTTGCTATCCGGGCGTCGGTGGCCGCCAAGGCCAACATAACCTATAAGGTTCTCTACAACGACGCGGTTGCAATGACCGGTGGTCAGCCGCATGACGGCGATCTGACCCCTCAGCAGATCACCCATCAGCTTTATCATGAGGGTGTGGGCACGATCTATCTGCTGTCGGACAAACCGGACCTCTATCCGGCAACGACGCTCGCGCCTGGTGTGATCGTACAGCACCGTGACCATATCGATGCGGTAATGACGGAACTTCGCGAAGTTCCGGGCGTAACGGCTATCGTTTACGTGCAGACCTGTGCGGCCGAACTGCGGCGGCGCCGTAAGCGCAAGCTGGCCGAAGATCCCGATCAGCGGGTGTTCATCAACCCGGCAGTCTGCGAGGGCTGCGGCGACTGTTCCGCGCAGTCGAACTGTATAGCTATTGAGCCGAAAGAGACCGAATTCGGACGCAAGCGGCAAATCAACCAGTCTGCTTGTAACAAGGACTTTTCTTGCCTCAAGGGGTTCTGCCCGTCTTTCGTGACTGTCCGTGGCGGCAAGCTGAAAAAACGCGCTCCTGCCGAGGCGCCGGACTTCTCCGGCTTGCCTCATCCCGATTTGCCCGCGCTCGACCAACCGTGGAATATTGCGGTGACCGGTGTCGGCGGAACAGGTGTTCTGACCATCGGGGCCTTGCTGGGCATGGCCGCGCATATCGAAGGCAAGAACCCGCTGATCATGGATATGGCAGGCCTTGCCCAGAAGGGTGGCGCCGTTCTGAGCCACATCCGGATTTCAGCAGAAGGTCAGCCTGTGCGCTCGCCGCGCATCGCAAATGGCGGGGCGAACGTGCTGATTGCCGCTGACTCGGTGGTGGCCGCCTCCAAGGACGGGATTTCTCTTTGCGACCCGACGCGCACAAACGCGGTGCTCAACGCCAAGGTAACGCCTGTTTCGGATTTCGTCAGGATCCGCGATTTTGACTTCCAGGCGGCGAATGTCGAGCGTACGGTGGAGACGTCTGTTCAGTCCCGCGAACACTTCCATAATTTCTCCGATATTGCGCTGGCCGTCACCGGCAACGAGATTGCTGCCAACATCATGATGCTCGGGTATGCCTGGCAGCACGGTCTGGTGCCGGTCGGAATTGAGGCGCTGGAAAGGGCAATCCATCTCAACGGAGTTGCCATCAAGGCGAACCTGACCGCCCTCAACTGGGGGCGGTTGCTGGCCCATGACCCGGATCAGGTCAAGTCCAAACTCCAGCCGGAAGACGGCCGCTCTCAAGCTGAGCTGAGCCTGGACGAGCTGATTTCCCATCGCATGGCGCACTTGACCAAATACCAGGACGGCGCTCTAGCGCGGAAATATCAGGCGCTTGTGGAGAAGGTTCGCAAGCGTGTGGTAGAGCAAGGCTCGGCAGAGACGTTGACACGTGCCGTTGCGCAGAACTACGCCAAGCTGCTGGCTTACAAGGACGAATACGAAGTCGCCCGGCTGTTCACCGATCCGGAGTTCAAGGAAGCCTTGGCTGAGCAGTTCGATGGCGACTACAAGATTACTTTTAATCTTGCACCGCCAATGCTGACGGGAACAGCTCCGAATGGACGCCCGCTAAAGCGCGAGTTCGGCGCCTTCACCTTGAAGTTGTTCGCTCTGCTCGCCCGAATGAAGCGGTTGCGCGGCACGGTCTGGGATGTTTTCGGAAAGACGGCAGAGCGGCGGGCCGAGCGGGACTTGATTGCCGAGTTCGAATCCGATGTGGATTTGGTATTGGCCAGCATTGGCCGGGTGCCGGATGCGCTGCTGATTGAGTTGGTGTCGTCAGCCGATGGCATCCGGGGCTTCGGTCCGGTTAAAGAGAAGGCGATGGAAGAGCACGGCCTGCGTAGAGCGGCATTGCTCGACAAGATAAAAAGCCAGACGCCTGAGATAATTGCAGCCGAGTGAGGAGGCTCGACATGTTCAATGCATCCATGAGATTTGATCTCGGAGAAGACGTCAACGCGTTGCGCGACATGGTCCACCGTTGGGCCCAGGACCGCATCAAGCCGTTGGCGATGGAAATTGACGAGAAGAACGAGTTCCCTCACGACCTTTGGGAGGAGATGGGTGAATTGGGCCTGTTGGGGATCACCGTTTCTGAAGAAGACGGCGGTGCCGGCATGGGCTACCTTGCCCATGTTGTTGCGGTGGAGGAGATCGCCCGTGCTTCGGCGTCGGTTTCGCTCAGCTACGGTGCCCATTCCAATCTTTGCGTCAATCAGCTCAAGATCAACGCCAATCCCGACCAGAAGGCGAAGTACCTGCCGGATCTGATATCGGGCAAATCTGTTGGTGCCCTGGCCATGTCGGAAGCCGGTGCCGGGTCTGACGTTGTCGGCATGAAGCTGAAGGCGGAAAAGCGCAACGGTTACTTCCGGCTGAACGGCAACAAGTTCTGGATCACCAATGGCGGTGAGGCCAACACGCTGGTGGTCTACGGAAAGACCGATCCGGATGCCGGATCGAAGGGCATCACCGCCTTCATCATCGAAAAGTCCATGCCGGGCTTCAGCCAGTCCAATCACTTCGATAAGCTGGGCATGCGCGGTTCCAACACGGTTGAACTTGTCTTCGAAGATGTGGAAGTGCCGTTCGAGAACATCCTCGGCGAGGAAGGCAAGGGCGTGCGTGTGCTCATGTCCGGCCTCGACTACGAGCGGCTGGTTCTGTCGGGCATCGGTCTCGGCATCATGGCGTCCTGCCTGGATGAGATCATGCCTTACATGGTCGAGCGCAAGCAGTTCGGCCAGTCGATCGGCAATTTCCAGCTCATGCAGGGCAAGATTGCCGACATGTACACCAAGCTGAATTCGGCAAGGGCCTATGTCTACGAAGTCGCCAAGGCGTGTGACCGGGGCGAGGTTACGAGACAGGATGCGGCGGCTTGTGTGCTTTACGCCTCCGAGGAAGCCATGGTTGTGGCTCACCAGGCCGTGCAGGCGATGGGTGGCGCGGGATTCATGAACGAAACGCCGGTCAGCCGCATTTTCCGCGACGCCAAGCTGATGGAAATCGGCGCGGGCACCTCTGAAATCCGCCGGATGCTGATCGGGCGCGAATTGATGGGGGCAATGGCGTAATGGCAGTCCTGACCTCTGCAATCTCTCCGAAGTCGGAGAGTTTTTCAAAGAACCTCGCCGCGCATCAGGCGGCGATGGCGCCCATTCATGATGCCGCAGCACTTGCCCTTGCAGGTGGCGGCGAGAAGGCACGCGAGCGGCATGTCTCCAGAGGCAAGGTGCTCCCGCGCGAGCGCGTCTCGCGCCTGCTCGATCCGGGCTCGCCGTTTCTGGAAGTCGGCATGTTTGCTGCCCACGGCCTTTATGATGGTGCTAGCCCATCCGCTGGAGTAGTTGCCGGTGTCGGCCGCGTCGAAGGCCGCGAAGTGATGATCATCTGCAACGACGCGACGGTCAAAGGCGGCACTTACTTTCCGATGACGGTGAAAAAGCACCTGAGGGCACAGGAAATTGCCCTCGAAAACCGTCTGCCGTGCATCTATTTGGTCGACAGCGGCGGCGCCAATCTGCCCAATCAGGATGAAGTCTTTCCGGACCGTGATCACTTCGGGCGCATTTTCTTCAACCAGGCGAACATGTCCGCCAAGGGCATTCCGCAAATCGCGGTCGTCATGGGCTCGTGCACGGCGGGCGGGGCGTATGTGCCTGCTATGTCCGATGTCACCATCATCGTGAAACAGCAGGGGACGATCTTTCTGGCCGGACCACCGTTGGTGAAAGCTGCAACCGGTGAAGTCGTGACAGCCGAAGATCTCGGCGGCGGGGATGTCCATACCCGGCTTTCCGGCGTTGCGGATTACCTCGCCAATGACGACCAGCACGCGCTGGCACTGGCGCGGCAATCGGTGGCGAATCTGAATATCACAAAGCCGCAGCAGCTCGATTTGCAGCCGGCCGAGGCACCGGCCTACGATCCGGATGAAATTCTCGGCGTCGTTCCCGCCGATCTGAAAACACCTTACGATATTCGCGAAGTCATTGCCCGCGTGGTCGATGGATCGCGCTTTGATGAATTCAAGGCGCGCTACGGCACGACGCTGGTCTGCGGATTTGCCCATGTCATGGGAATGCCTGTTGGCATAATCGGCAACAACGGCGTGATCTTCTCAGAATCTGCTGTAAAGGGCGCGCATTTTGTCGAGCTTTGCTCGCAGCGCGGCATTCCCTTGGTGTTCTTGCAGAATATCACCGGCTTCATGGTCGGGCGAACCTATGAGAACGGCGGCATCGCCAAGGATGGTGCGAAGCTGGTTACGGCGGTCGCGACCACCAAGGTGCCGAAGATCACCATGCTGGTCGGCGGGTCATTCGGTGCAGGCAATTACGGCATGTGCGGGCGCGCTTATTCGCCGCGGTTCCTGTGGACCTGGCCGAATTCGCGGATTTCGGTGATGGGCGGCGAGCAGGCCGCAGGCGTTCTGGCAACCGTCCGGCGTGATGCAATCGAACGCAAGGGCGGCAGCTGGACCGCAGACGAAGAAGCTGCCTTCAAGCAGCCCACAATCGACATGTTCGAGGAACAATCGCACCCGCTCTATGCCAGTGCGAGGCTCTGGGATGACGGAATTGTCGATCCGAGAAAGACTCGCGACGTGCTGGCCTTGTCGCTTTCGGCAAGCTTGAACGCGCCGATCGAGGACACACGCTTCGGCGTGTTCCGTATGTGAGGGAGGGGGCAATGTTCAAGAAAATTCTGATCGCCAACCGGGGCGAAATTGCTTGCCGCGTGATGACCACGGCCAAGCGGCTGGGCGTCAAGACCGTTGCGGTTTATTCCGACGCGGACGCGAATTCCAAACATGTCGCCATGGCCGATGAAGCCGTCCATATCGGACCGCCCGCCGTTGCCGAAAGCTATCTCCAGGCCGAACGCCTGATCGAGGCTTGCCGGAAAACCGGTGCCGAGGCAATCCATCCGGGCTATGGCTTCTTGTCCGAGAACCCCGGTTTCGTTGAGGCTGTTGAAGCCGCGGGGCTGGTTTTCATCGGCCCACCGGCCTCTGCAATCAAGGCGATGGGTCTTAAGGACGCCGCCAAGGCGTTGATGGTCGAGGCTGGTGTTCCCGTGGTGCCGGGCTATCACGGCGAAAGCCAGGACGCGGATTTTCTCGCGGCGGAAGCGGACAAGATCGGCTATCCGGTGCTGATCAAGGCACGCGCAGGCGGTGGCGGCAAGGGAATGCGGCTCGTCGAAGATCCGGCCGACTTCAAGGCCCATCTGGAAGGCGCGCAACGCGAGGGTCAGGCCAGCTTTGGCGATCCGGCCTGCCTGATCGAAAAATTCGTGACCCAGCCGCGCCATATCGAGATTCAGGTGTTTGGCGACAGTCACGGCAACGCGATTTATCTGTTTGAACGTGATTGCTCGCTGCAGCGCCGCCACCAGAAGGTCATCGAGGAAGCCCCTGCGCCTGACATGCCCGAAGCGGTGCGCGCCGCCATGGGAAAGGCCGCCGTCGAGGCGGCCAAGGCCATCGGGTATCAGGGAGCCGGAACCGTGGAGTTCATCGTCGATGGCTCTGGGCCGCTGCGGGAAGACGGCTTTTGGTTCATGGAAATGAACACGCGGCTTCAGGTGGAGCATCCGGTATCTGAGGCGATAACCGGGCTCGATTTTGTCGAGATGCAGCTCCGCGTTGCTGCCGGAGAACCTCTGCCGGTTGCGCAGGAAGACCTGACCATAAATGGCTGGTCATTCGAAGCGCGGGTTTATGCCGAGGACGTGCCCAAGGGCTTCTTGCCCGCGACAGGTACTCTGGATCACCTCTCCTTCCCCGAGGGCGCGGAATTTGAAGCGGGCCCGGTCCGGATTGACAGTGGCGTGCGCCCGGGTGATGAGATCAGCCCGTGGTACGACCCGATGATCGCCAAGGTCATCGTGCATGGACCGACCCGAGCTGCTGCGTTGAACCTGCTGACATCGGCGCTTGCCGAGTGCCATGTGGCCGGTAGTGTGACCAATTTGGAATTCCTCGGTGCCCTGTCGCAGCATGAGGGCTTTGCGCGCGGTGAGGTCGACACTGGCTTGATTGCCCGCGATCTTGAGGCTCTGACCACACAGGAAGCCACGCCCACCCACGTGTTGGCGCTTGCGGCGGTTGGCGGTCTGGGTCTGTTGCAAACGACGGGTGCGGATGATCCATGGGACCGGTTGAGCGGTTGGCGGCATTGGACAGAAGCCAAGCAATTTGTCTCGCTCGAGGATCAGGACCAACGTTTTGAACTGAAGGTGACGTCACTCGGCAAAGGCCACTACCTGGCCGAAATCGAACAAGACACCGTCTCGATGGAAGTCTCACCCGCTTCAGGAACGTCCTACCGGGTAAGTGCGGATGGATACCGGTTCAATGCCGATATCGTGTTGGTCAACACGACTGTGTCGGTGTTCCTGAACGGGCGCAGCTTCAGTTTTGCGTTGCCGGACTCACTCGCCGGGGCCGATGGTGATCAGGCGGGCGGCGATGCCGTGATCGCTCCGATGCCGGGTCTTGTGAAGGTGGTGTCGGCGGAAGCTGGCAACGCGGTCTCCAAAGGTGATGCGCTTCTGGTTCTCGAGGCGATGAAGATGGAGCACACGCTAACCGCGCCGCGCGACGGCGTTGTGGCGGAAGTGCTGACTTCGGTCGGCGATCAGGTCACTGACGGCACGTTGCTGCTGGCGCTGGAGCCAGAAGATGACTGACCACGTTACCATCTTCGAAATGGGCCCGCGCGACGGTCTGCAAAACGAGAAGGCGATGATCAGGGCGGAGGACAAGATCCGTCTGGTCGATGCCTTGTCGGAATGCGGGTTCACCAAGATAGAGGTGACCAGTTTCGTCAGCCCGAAATGGGTGCCGCAAATGGCCGATGCAGCCGAGGTGATGGCCGGGATCACCCGGTACCCGGACGTGTCCTACGCGGTTCTGACGCCGAACATGCGCGGCTTTGAAGGCGCGCTCACGGCGAATGCCGATGAAGTTGCCATCTTCGGCTCGGCTTCTGAGGGCTTCAGTCTGAAGAACATCAACTGCTCGATTGCCGAAAGCCTTGAGCGATTCAAACCGGTGATGGAAGCGGCGAAAAGCGCCATGATCCCGGTTCGGGGCTACGTGTCCTGTGTAACCGACTGCCCTTATGACGGGCCGACGCCGCCGGAAGCGGTTGCACGTGTTGCGGAGGCATTGGTCGGCATGGGCTGTTACGAAGTCAGCCTCGGCGACACAATCGGTGCCGCGACACCGGAAACGATTGCACACATGCTGGACGCCGTTCTGGCCGCTGTTCCGGCAGACCGGCTGGCCGGGCATTACCACGACACCAAGGGACGGGCGCTGGAAAACATATCGGTTAGCCTCGACCGGGGTCTTCGCGTGTTCGACAGTTCGGTCGCCGGGCTGGGCGGATGCCCCTATGCACCGGGTGCCAAGGGAAATGTCGCGACCGAAGCAGTGGTGGCCCTGATGGAAGAGCGCGGGTTTGAAACCGGGATCGATCCGGACCGGCTTGAAGATGCTGCAAGTTTCGCCCGGACCCTGAGGAGCGCGGCATGACATATGAAACACTGGATATCCGCACGGATGAGCGCGGCGTGGTGTATGTCGCGTTGAATGTGCCGGACAAGCGCAATGCACTTTCGGCACGGATGATCGCAGACCTGACCGACATGGCGCACACGATCGGCGCTGAGACATCAACCCGCGCAGTGGTGTTGTCGGGGGCAGGCAAGGTCTTCTGCGCAGGCGGCGATCTGAACTGGATGAAAGCGCAGATCGAGGCCGACAGGCAGACACGAATGGCCGAGGCCCGCAAGCTGGCGGAAATGCTGAACGCGCTGAACGAGATGCCAAGCCCGTTGATTGGCCGTATTCACGGAGGCGCGTTCGGTGGTGGTGTTGGCATGGCCTGCGTCTGTGATGTGGCGATAGCGGACGAGGCGACCAGGTTCGGCCTGACGGAGACCCGCCTCGGGCTGATCCCGGCCACCATCGGCCCATATGTTTTGGCGAGAATGGGCGAGGGCAATGCACGGCGTGTCTTCATGTCCGCGCGCCTCTTTGGCGCTGCCGAAGCGGTCGATCTCGGCATTCTTGCAAAGTCCGTTGCCAGCGAAGACCTCGACGATGCGGTCGAGGCAGAAGTTGCGCCGTATTTATCGGTTGCCCCCGAAGCCGTCGGCGCTGCCAAGGCCCTTGCCCGTGCTCTCGGGCCGCGCATCGACGCGGACGTCATCGACGACACCATTCGCAGGCTCGCCGATACCTGGGAGGGCGAGGAGGCCGAACATGGTATCTCGGCTTTCCTCGGAAAGACCAAGCCGCGGTGGGGTTAGGGCGGCATTACACCTGTGTTTTCGAGTATTCGCGTAATACCAATCGGCAGAAATAAAGACGTATCTGATGGAGCGAAAATCTGTTCCTGGCAAGGCGGTGTGCGCAGCGCGGCCTTGCCGGCCGGGCAAGCGCGGCAACGCAGCCAGGGATTGATTTGCGCCCACCGGAGGCAGGCTTTTCCTGACCTTCGGACCGCGTTGCGCTTCTTGGATGATGCCCCGCATCGCCCGGCAAAGCGCTCCTAACCGAAGATCAGGAAAAGCCTGTCATATAGGTCTTTATTTCTGCCGGTTGGTATAGCTAGCTAGTTCAGCGGATCAACAATCACCTTGATGAATGTTTCGCGGTCCTCCGCGAGCGCCTGAAAGCGTCCGGGCAACTCGGATAGGGGAATGGTTTCCGAACGCAGCGCGTCCGCATCGATGTTTCCGGCGCGAAGAGCGGTCATCACATTCTCGAAGTCGCTTGCCAGCGCATTGCGGCTGCCGATGATCCGGGCTTCGCGTTTGTGAAACTCCGGATCCGAGAACCGGATGTCATCCAGGACAACACTGACCAGAACATAACTGCTGCCGTGGGCAAGATACTGGAAGCCTGTCTCCATCGAACTCGCATTTCCGGTAGCGTCGAAGATGATGTCGAACCCGTCAGCAAGGTCTCCCTGCAGCAAAGGCCTGCCGGCGACATGCGTTTGTTCAAAGCCAAAGCGTTCTTTTATCAACGCAAGGCGAGTCTCACTCAGATCCATGAGGTGAACATCTGCGCCGGCAAGCCGCGCGAAGAGCGCTGTTCCGAGACCGATCGGCCCAGCCCCGGTGACCAGAACCCGGTCGCCTGCCGCGAGATCGACGCGGTTGACCGCATGGGCGCCTATCGCCAGAAATTCGACCATGGCGGCCTGGGTTTCTGTCAATCCGCTGGCTGCATAAAGGTTGCCTTCCGGCACTGCGATCCGGGCGCACAGGCCACCATCCTGATGCACGCCGAGGACCGAGATGTTGGAACAGCAGTTGGGCTTGCCTCTCCGGCAGGCCCGGCAGGTGCCGCAGGAAAGATAAGGGTTCACCACGACGAGATCACCAGGCTGGAACCTGTCACTTGCACTGGCGATGTGGCCGCTCAACTCATGGCCGATAACCCTCGGATAATTCAGATACGGGTGCTTGCCCTGCAATATATGATAGTCGGTTCCGCACAGGCCTACGGCGGCGATATCGACAAGAACAAATCCGGGCGCCGCAGTTTCCGGTCTGTCCCGTTCTATCAGCTCAAAACGTTCGGGCTCGGTGCAAGATCCACAAAGCATGATCACACGATCCGGATGGAAACAGGCGGGAAAAACAGGTCGCTGGCGCATCGCGCAGCAGCCTTGGCCGGACATGATATCATGTCGTGCGAATCGTTTGTCATGGGTAAAAGACTTTCATGCTCATTTTATCTTTCTTATTAAAAAACAGTTCTATCCGCAGGCTGCTGCAGGTCAATGGTATTTTATAATTATATGCCGAATTTACCGGGGGCTTGGAAATGGCGCGCACGGACGAACGTTTCAAAACTGCATTTAACGGGTTACTGGACCGATGTGCCGAATTGCGAGGCAATGACAAGCACCTTCCTTCGGAGTCGGTGCTGGCCGAGGAACTGAATGTCAGCCGGACCATCATTCGTTCTGCTTTAAAGGAACTTGACAAGAAGGGT
This sequence comes from Roseibium sp., assembly GCA_965230445.1. Lineage (GTDB taxonomy): Bacteria > Pseudomonadota > Alphaproteobacteria > Rhizobiales > Stappiaceae > Roseibium. The sequence goes on from OZ246005.1 coordinate 866,318, forward strand.
GTGATCCAATGGGACGGTCGCGAGAAGACCGTGCTTCGGGCGCCGCAAAACAGTGACCGGTTCGAACTCGCTGTACGCCCGCCAACGCCGGAGGAACTTGAAAGGCGTTTCTTTGAATGGATCCTGCGTTTCGATGTGCCCGCCGGCACCGCGCTGAACCTGACCAAGCTGGCGCGGGAGTTTCAGGTGCCGGCGCATGTCTTGCAAGAGTTTCTGGCGTCGCTCAGCCGGTTTGGGCTAATTCAAAAACGCAAACGTGGCGGCTGGGAGCTTGTGGGCTTCACCGAGGAATTTGCCGTGGAACTATCCGATTTCCGGTCAGTCCTCGAGCTGAACGCGGTGACCACTGTTGTCCGCCAGGAGCCGTCACATGAGATTTGGGCCAAGCTGGCAGATCTCAAGGAGAAGCATATAGCGCTTGAGCGGGATGTGGCCTCGCGTTTTCATGATTTCTCGGCGCTCGACAAAGAGTTTCACGAGGCCATCAATTCGGTGGTGGAAAACCGGTTCGTAGGCGAGTTTCAGCGCGTCATTTCGATGATCTTTCACTATCACTACCAGTGGGAGAAGAATACCGAGCAAGTCCGGAATGCGGCGGCCATCAAAGAGCATCTTGTGCTGATACGTGCGTTGGAAAGCCGGGACGAAGATGCATCGCGCCGGGCCATAGCCGCACATCTGAACACCGCAAAACGGACGCTTCTGGCCTCAATGCGATCGCACAGTTTCACCTGAAGGTCGAAGCCGGAAACCGCTCGAGCCAATCAGGCCGGATAGAGCTTCTAATCAACTGGGGTTAGTATAACATACTCCTCCATTCGCCAATGCGCCCTCAAGCCTTGGCATCGGTGTGTCGTTGCCGTTTTCGCGCGCCCAGGAGATGAAGGTGCCGATGCGCCTTTGCAGTTTTTCGCAATGGTTCTGAGCGATGTCCTGAAGGTTATGATCCAGAAACGGGTTTTCGAACCGGTCCATCACCTCGCTGACATAGGCTTCCGCTTCCGAAGCCATTCCTGCTGCGGCAAATCCCGGCAGGACTTCCTTTTCGTAGAGTGTTTCCAGATCGGCCCGCAGGTCAGGGTCGGCCATATGCCCGCGAACCAATTGAGCTCCAGAGCGGTTCCGCGCCAGCCAGCTTGACACCATGTAGCTGTGGCCGAGGTTGAGAATGAACAGCTTGCGGGTTTCGACCGGTTTAAGCGATGGCACGATTTGAACGGACGGATGACGGCAAGGTGTGATCAGTTTCGACTGGTCCTCAATTGCCCAGAGCGCATAGGGTTCGGCCACGGCACCGGCAGGCTCGATCGCTTCGGAGACGATACGGTCGACCAGTGAATTGACAAAGGTTACATGACTTTGCAGCCAGGATTGGAATTCGGCCGGAAACCGGCGTCCCAACTCCGCCACCAGCTTTCGCAGACAGTCTCCGTTGTCCGGGATGAGTTCAGTCGGCATGACCTGCAGCGGCGCGCCGGTCGCCTGAAATCGCGCCCAGAGAAGCCGCGTTAGCTTTTCCGGGTAGGACATGGCCGGATGAAATTCGGTTGCTGCGTCGGCTTGAGCTGCCCGAAAACCGGCATCCGACGTGTTGGACAGGATGATCTCCGCCTCTTCCGCCACAATACGGGTGATTTCTTCCCAATCGGTGTTTGCACTCAGCGCGCGTTTTACCGATGTGACGCGGACTTCTGTATCAATTGTCTTGCCTTTGCCGATGCCCCGCACCTTGACCGGAAACCCTTCCGGAGCCGCAAGGCCGGCCAGCCGGCTCATGCGGTTAGCCGTGCCGCTTGAATGGACGACAGTGATCGGGCCGAGCGCGTTACCTGTTTCAAGGGCTTCGGAAACAAAAAGGTCGGCGTGCGCTTGAAGAAAGCGGCTTGTGCCGAATTGAATGATTGGTGTTGTCGGCACGAACGATCTCCAGTTTGGTTTTTTATTATAAAGAACTAATTCGTTATGGCGATTGCTTCAATTGGGATCATTCATCGCACCGAAAGCGCGACGCAGCAGTACCGAAAAATGAGAGCTCCGGGAGCTAGTCTCGACGCAAACATCTTATTGCGGACGGGCACCCTGACTCTGGAAACGGAAAACTCTTCTTGTTTTCCGCAATATGAGGACTGTTCTGTGCAATTTTTCCGTTTATGATCACGGTTGGGCACTTTTGGATCAGCCTTTGGAAATCCCAATACGGACCTCACCGGCTTCCGATTGTTAACGGTTTGGCGGAGAATCCTGAAAATTCAAGCCATTCGGCGTTCGGAGATGAAACGATGGTCTTGCGATTTTCTTGGGCGAACGTTAGTAGTCCTATTTTAATTCCTGCCATAAACGGGCGGGAAGACGATCAAAATGAGCACAAGACTGTTCAGGGGGAATTTTCATGAAATCCGTACTGTCCACTGGCGTTGCTGCATTGGCGCTTCTTGCGGCCACTACAGCTCATGCAGAAGACGTCAAGGTCGGCGTTTTCCTGGGCTTCACCGGCCCGATTGAATCGACCGTTGCAGCCATGGCACCTGCGGCCGAGCTGGCGATCAAGGAAGTCAGCGATAGCGGCAAACTGCTGGGCGGGTCCACCGTGACGCCGGTTCGCGGTGACACCACCTGCATCGACGCCGCCGTTGCTACTGCAGCTGCAGAGCGTCTCATCACATCCGACGGCGTGAAAGCCCTGGTCGGTGGCGACTGCTCCGGCGTAACCACTGCAGTGCTGCAGAACGTTGCAAAGTCCAACGGCGTTGTCATGATTTCGCCGTCGGCCACATCGCCGGCGCTGACCACCATCGAAGACGATGGTGTCTTCTTCCGGACCGCTCCTTCCGATGCGCGCCAGGGTGAAGTGATCGCCGACGTGCTGAAAGAAGAAGGCATCGGTTCGATCGCCATCAGCTACACCAACAATGACTATGGCAAGGGCCTGGCCGATTCCATCGCCTCCAGCCACAAGGCAAATGGTGGGACTGTGACCATCAACGTGCCGCACGAAGACGGCAAGGGCGACTATACCGCTGAAGTTGGTGCACTTGCTGCTGCCGGCGGCGACGTGCTTGTTGTTGCCGGTTACGTCGATCAGGGCGGCCGCGGCATTGTCCAGGCTTCCGTTGACACCGGCGCATTCGACCGTTTCGTATTCCCGGACGGCATGATCGGCCCGGCACTGGTTGAAAACCACGGCTCCGACCTTGACGGTTCCATCGGCATCAATCCCGGCACCGACAGCTCGGGCGGCGCGACCTTCGTTGAGATGGCCACCGCAAGCGGCTTTACCCCTGGTCCGTATTCCGCTGAATCCTACGATGCTGCTGCGCTGATCCTGCTCGCCATGCAGGCCGCTGGCTCTTCCGACAGCTCCGCTCTGAAGGAGAAGGTCATGGATGTTGCCAATGCGCCAGGCGAACAGATCTTCCCGGGCGAACTGGCAAAAGGCCTCGAAATCCTCGCTTCGGGCGGTGAGATCGACTACCAGGGTGCAACCGCGGTCGAACTGATCGGCCCGGGCGAAAGCTCCGGCAGCTATCGCCAGGTTACCTACAAGGACGGCCAGGAAGTCGTCATCGGCTACCGCTAAGACGGACAGGCACGTTACTGAAAAACGCCCGAGGCTGCTTTTCGCAGCCTTGGGCACTTTATTAATGTGCCGATCTCACAAGAATGATCGAAATCGACAACGTGCACCTGCACTTTGGTGGTATTCGCGCCGTGGATGGCGCGCGGTTCACCATCGAAAAGGGGTCCATAACCGGCTTGATCGGGCCGAACGGTGCTGGAAAAACCTCGCTGTTCAATGTGATCGCCGGTCACTACAAACCGACCTCTGGCCATATTTATCTCGACGGCGAGGACATCACGGGGCTGATGCCGCATGAATTGTTCGCACGCGGCCTGCTGCGGACTTTCCAGATTGCCCATGAATTCGGCTCGCTCACGGTGCGCGAGAACCTCATGATGGTTCCGCCGGACCAACTCGGCGAGCAATATGTCAATACCTGGTTCCGGCCCTCCCAGGTCCGCGCGCAGGAAGAAGAAGTCCGCGCCAAGGCCAACGAGGTTATCGAGTTTCTGGAGATCGGCCACGTCGCAGACGAACTTGCCGGCAATCTCTCCGGCGGGCAGAAGAAGCTGCTTGAACTTGGCCGCACGATGATGGTCGACGCAAAGATCGTGTTTCTCGATGAGGTCGGCGCCGGTGTGAACCGGACGCTCCTCGGAACGATTTCAGACTCCATTCTGCGCCTTCAAAAGGAGCGTGGGTATACGTTCTGCGTGATCGAACATGACATGGACATGATCGCCAAGCTTTGCGATCCCGTGGTTGTCATGGCGGAAGGCAAGGTTCTTGCTCAGGCAGCGCCTGATGAGGTCATGAAGAACGAAGAGGTTATCGAGGCCTATCTCGGACGCGGCATGAAGAACAAGAAAAAAGCCGGGGAGGCCACATGAACGCGCTGCTCGGATCGGAAATGACCGGTGGTTATGGTACCGGCGCCAACATCCTGCATGACTGTACAATCGGAGTTGATGCGGGCGAAGTCGCGGTGATTGTCGGGCCGAATGGCGCGGGCAAGTCGACGGCCATGAAGGCGGTGTTCGGCATGCTCGGTCTGCGCGGCGGCCAGGTTACCATGAACGGCAAGGACATCACCTCCCTGTCGCCCCAGGCCCGCGTACGCGAGGGCATGGCCTTCGTACCGCAAACAAAAAATGTGTTCACCTCCATGTCGGTCGAGGAAAACCTCGAAATGGGCGGCTTCATCCGCGAGGACGACATCAGCGACACGATGGAGCAGGTTTATGACCTGTTCCCCGTTCTGAAGGAGAAGCGCCGCCAGCCGGCCGGTCAGCTATCCGGCGGACAGCGCCAGCAGGTCGCCGTCGGCCGCGCATTGATGACCAATCCGCAGGTGTTGATGCTTGACGAGCCGACAGCCGGTGTTTCGCCCATCGTCATGGATGAACTGTTCGACCGGATTGTCGAGGTTGCCCGGACAGGTATTGCGATCCTGATGGTCGAGCAGAATGCCAAGCAGGCGCTTGAGATCGCCGACAAGGGCTATGTGCTGGTCCAGGGCCGCAATCGATACACGGACACCGGCGAGGCGCTTTTGGCGGATCCGGAAGTCCGCCGCGCGTTTCTGGGCGGGTAGGGATAAATCTGATGGAAACTCTCAACGCCATCGTGTTGTTCGCGAATTTCGTGTTCATCCCGGCAATGGCATATGGCAGCCAGCTGGCGCTCGGCGCGCTCGGCGTGACGCTTGTTTACGACATCCTGCGCTTCTCCAACTTCGCCCATGGCGAGATCATGTCCTTCGGAGCGATGGTTTCGATCCTCGTGATGTGGGTGCTTCAGGCCGGAGGTGTTTCGATATCGCCGTTGCCGACGGTGCTTCTGGCACTACCGTTCTCAGTCATAGCAACAGCGGCAATGCTTTTGATGTTCGACCGGTCAGTGTTTCGATACTACCGTGTCAAGCGGTCGGCACCTGTTATCCTGGTGATCGCCTCGACCGGTGTGATGTTTGTCTTGCACGGCATCATCCGCTTCATCATCGGAGTTAGCGATCAGCGGGTCGACGACGGCACGCGCTTTCTCATAAAAGTCCGTGAATTCAAGGAAATGACCGGCCTTAGCGAAGGTTTGGGCATCAAGACATCTCAGGTCATCTCCGTTGTCGCGGCCGTGATTTGCGTGTCCCTGCTGTTCTGGTTCCTGAACAAGACACGGACTGGCAAGTCCATGCGGGCCTATTCGGACAACGAGGATCTTGCGCTGCTGTCCGGTGTCAATCCGGACCGGGTGGTCATGTATGCGTGGATCATCGTCGGTGGCCTGGCCGCTCTGGCCGGAACGCTTTACGGGCTCGACAAGATCTACAAGCCGTTCACCTATCTGCAGCTTCTTCTGCCGATCTTCGCAGCGGCCATTGTCGGCGGTATCGGCAATCCGGTCGGCGCAATTGCAGGCGGTTTCATCATTGCATTCTCGGAAGTGATGGTGACCTACGCCTACAAGAAGTTCATCGGTTATCTGGTGGTTCCCGAATGGGCACCTGAAGGGCTGATGCAGCTGCTCGGAACCGATTACAAGTTTGCGGTTTCGTTCATGCTGCTGGTTGTTGTTTTGCTGGTCCGTCCGACCGGGCTCTTTTCGGGGAAAACGATATGAGTGCGACGTTGAGCCGGAAGATCCTGGTCTTCGCAGCGATGGGCGCGCTTCTACTGCTCGTCGGCTTTTTCCAGAGCTGGACCCTGGCGCTGACAATCATCAACCTGTGCATCATTTCCTCCATCATGGCGATGGGCGTGAATATGCAATGGGGTTATGCCGGGCTGTTCAATGCCGGTGTCATGGGATTTGCCGCGCTTGGCGGTCTGGCGGCCATTGTCATTGCGATGCCGCCGGTCGGCGCGACATGGCAAGCAGGCGGCATGGGTATTCTGCTCAGCCTGCTGATCATCGTGGCGACCATCTTCGCAAGCGTTTTTATCTACCGGCAACTCAAGGGCAAGGGCGCGATCTGCGGGATCGCGACAGCGGCAGTCGCCATTGCCGGGATCTTTGTGGCCAGATTGGTGTTCTTGCCCACGACGGCGGCGATTGAACTGGTGGAACCGGCCAAGACCGGGTATCTCGGCGGCCTCGGCTTGCCGGTGCTGGTCGCATGGCCTGTCGGCGGATTGCTGGCGGCCGGTGCAGCATGGGTTATCGGCAAGCTCGCGCTCGGTCTGCGCTCCGATTATCTCGCGATTGCCACGCTTGGTATCTCGGAAATCATCATCGCGATCCTGAAGAACGAAGACTGGCTGACACGGGGCGTGAAGAACGTCACCGGCATTCCGCGTCCGACACCGTATGAAATCGACCTGCAGAATACGCCGTGGTTCATCGATATGGCGAACAACTGGGGCATCGGTGTCGCCGAAGCGTCGTCCTTGTTCGTCAAGTTGAACTACTGCCTGCTGTTCCTTGCGGTTCTGCTTCTGATACTGTTCCTCTCCGAAAGGGCACTGAAATCCCCCTGGGGACGGATGATGCGGGCCATTCGTGATAACGAGCATGCGGCCGAAGCCATGGGCAAGGACGTCAAGGGCCGGCATCTTGAAGTCTTTGTATTGGGATCAGCGGTAATCGGCATCGCCGGTGCGATGCTGGTGACCCTCGATGGTCAGTTCACGCCGACCTCCTACCAGCCGTTGCGTTTCACCTTCCTTGTCTGGGTCATGGTGATCGTGGGTGGCTCGGGGAACAATTTCGGCGCGGTGATTGGCGGGTTCGTGGTCTGGTTCTTCTGGGTTCAATCAGAACCTATGGGAGCCTGGCTGATCAATGCACTGACCTCCGGCCTTGCAGAGGACAATGCACTCAGGCAGCATCTGATAGACAGTGCGATCTATATGCGTCCGATCACCATGGGGCTGGTCCTGATCCTTGTTTTGAGGTTTGCGCCGCAAGGACTAATCCCGGAAGATTCCGGGCGTCGGCTAAGGGCCTGACGTAAGAGACTTGTCCGACTTGGAGTTACGGCGCGCGGTTGGTGTTGCGCCGTAACGGGACCGGTAGGCCTTGGCAAAGTGGGCCTGATTGACAAAGCCGGTTGCCATCGCGACATCGACAAATGGCAGCCGCGTCTTGCGAACCAGATCATCGGCCTTTTGCAGCCGGATTTCCATGTAGCACTGCATGACGCCCTTATCGAACTCCTGTTCGAAACGTCTTTGAAGCTGCCGCGGGCTGATCCCGGCCAGCATGGCGACCTGACCGAGCGATAGCGGGTCGGCAATGTGGTTTTCCATCAGGTCAAGGGCGGTCGCGACGATCGGATGCAGTTGCGCTGTGCTGCCCGCATATCCGGACCGTTGCGGATCGTCCGCACTGCGCACGCCGGTATGGATGAACCAGTCACTTACCTTGTTGGCGAGATCGGCACCGTGATCGGACTGAATCAGCGCATGCATCATGTCGAGAGGCGCCACGCCGCCGGCACACGTGTACCGGTCCCTGTCGATGACGAAAAGACGCCGTTCCATCAGAAACTTGCTGGATAACGCCTGCAAGGCTTCGAAATGCTCCCAATGCACGGTGAACCGTCGCCGGTCCAGAACCCCGGCTTTTGCCAGCAGCACGACACCGCCGGATATGCCTCCCAAAGGCAAGCCATGAACAGCAAGCGACCGGATCTGACCGAAGACGCGTGAATTCTGGTAAGCCAGCGGATTCCCGCCTGCGATCACGAACAGGATGTCCAGGCGGCGGTCTGCAACAGCGAACGGCTCGGTAGGAAAAGCGGCGCCGCCGGAAGACTGTACCGGTCCGCCACCCTCAGAGAAAAAGCGTAGTGAATAAAGTTGCTTTTCCGCCAAAAGGTTAGCCGCCCGCAAAGGTTCGATGGCCGTTGCCGCGGACATCATGGCGAAATTCTCGATCAGCAAAAAACCGATGTTTTGGAAGGCCGGAACAGGTGTCATTCTGCCTTTATAGTGTGGGCGATAATCGAAAACAATATGGCCTTATTTGAATAGGAATTTTTCTTGTCACCATGACACCCTGTCCAAAATAGTGACGAGGGCGACGTGAAATACTCCGGTATCCGACTGATCAGGGAAGCTTTAACGGGCCACAAAGGCTGGAAACCGGTCTGGCGCGACCCGGAGCCACAGTCACATTACGACATTATTATTGTCGGTGGCGGCGGTCACGGGCTATCGGCTGCGCATTATCTTGCGAAAGTCTACAAAAAGTCGCGGATCGCGGTTCTTGAAAAGGGGTGGATCGGCGGCGGCAATGTCGGCCGGAACACAACCATCATCCGCTCCAACTATCTGCTGCCCGGCAACGAGCCGTTCTACGAGTTCTCCATGAAGCTGTGGGAGGACCTTGAGCAGGATCTGAACTACAACGCGATGGTCAGCCAGCGCGGCATCATGAACCTTTTTCACACTGATGCGCAGCGGGACGCCTACCGCCGCCGCGGCAACTCCATGATATTGCATGGTGCGGATGCGGAACTGCTGGATGCGGACGCGGTACGCAAGGAAGCGCCGTTCCTCAACTTCGACAATGCCCGCTTTCCGATCAAGGGTGCTCTTGTGCAGCGGCGTGGCGGTACCGCCCGTCATGACGCGGTCGCCTGGGGCTATGCCCGGTCTGCCGATCTGCACGGGGTGGATATCATCCAGAATTGCGAGGTGACCGGCTTCCGGATCGAGGCGGGCAAGGTGCTCGGCGTCGAGACATCAAGAGGCTTTATCGGCGCGGACAAGGTCGGGGTCGCGGTCGCAGGTTCGTCCGGCAAGGTAATGTCGCAAGCCGGCATGCGTTTGCCGATAGAAAGTCACGTCCTGCAGGCGTTTGTGTCCGAAGGCCTGAAACCGGTGATCCCAGGGGTCATCACTTTCGGTGCAGGGCATTTTTATGTCAGCCAATCGGACAAGGGCGGCTTGGTGTTCGGCGGCGACATAGACGGCTACAACACCTATGCGCAGCGCGGCAACCTTCCGGTTGTCGAAGACGTCTGCGAAGGCGGCATGGCGATCATGCCGATGATCGGCCGTGCGCGGCTCTTGCGCATGTGGGGCGGGGTCATGGACATGTCCATGGACGGCTCGCCGATCATCGACCGCACGCATATTGACGGGCTCTACTTCAATGGCGGCTGGTGCTACGGCGGCTTCAAGGCGACCCCGGCCTCCGGCTATGTCTTCGCCCATCTTCTGGCCACCGGCAACTATCATGATTGTGCGACAGCCTTCCGGTTCGACCGGTTCGAAAAGGGCCTGATGATTGACGAAAAGGGCGCAGGCGCCCAGCCAAATCTGCACTGAGCGAGGACAGAAAATGATCATTCCACATCCTCTGCTCGGTCCGCGCGACGCGCAGGAATTCACCTATCTGGGCGATGCCTCGCTTTTGAACCGGCCGGACTGGCAAGCCGAAAACGCAGCTGGAGACTTTTTCGAGTACCAGTATCTGCGCGACAATCCAGCCGGCACACATCGCGAACTCTGGTTCCATGAACAGGGGGACCGGTCGTGGCTGGTCGTCACGCGCGATACCACCACTCATGAAATCCTGAAAACTGAGCTTGCCCGGGATGTTGCCCTGGCCGGAAAGGCGGGCAAATGAGCCGGAACAACCGATTGGAAGGTGGCCTGCTCGACCGCTCCGCCCCGGTTTCCTTCACATTTGACGGCAAAACCTATTCGGGCTTCAAGGGCGACACGCTTGCTTCCGCCCTGCTGGCAAATGGCGTCCGGCTGATGGGCCGCAGCTTCAAATATCATCGCCCGCGCGGGCCGCTGACCGCCGGGTCTGAAGAACCGAATGCGCTTGTGGAACTGCGGACCGGCGCACGGCAGGAACCCAATACCCGGGCGACCGTGGCGGAATTGTTCGACGGCCTTGCCGCCAACAGTCAGAACCGCTGGCCGTCACTGGCGTTCGACGCGATGGGCATCAACGACCTGTTTTCCGATTTCCTGACGGCCGGATTCTACTACAAGACCTTCATGTGGCCGAAGGCCTTTTGGGAAAAGCTCTATGAGCCGGTTATCCGCCGTGCCGCCGGGCTCGGGTCTTTGTCCATGGAAGCGGATCCGGATACTTACGAGAAGGGCTTCCTTCATTGCGATTTGCTGGTGATCGGCTCCGGACCCGCCGGTCTTGCTGCCGCGCTGACAGCTGGGCGCGCTGGGGCACGGGTGATCCTGGCAGAGGAAGACTTTACGCCCGGCGGAAGGTTGAATGCCGAGACGTATGGTCTTGACGGCAAGCCGGCGTCCGAGTGGCTGGCAAATGTCCTTGACGAACTCCGGTCGCTGACCAACGTCCGTATATTGACCCGTACCACCGTCTACGGTGCCTATGATCACGGCGTATACGGTGCCTTGGAACGGGTCGCCGATCATCTCGGCAATCCCGGCAAGGACCTGCCTCGGCAGATCCTTTGGCGAATCTACTCCAAACGCGCGATCCTGTGCGCGGGCGCAACCGAGCGACCCATAGCCTTTGAGAACAACGACCGGCCCGGCATCATGCTGGCAGGTGCCATGCGCGCCTATGCCAATCGTTGGGCGGCCACAGCAAGCCGGCAGGTGGCCATATTCACCAATAACGACGATGGTCACCGAACAGCGGCCGATCTTGCCGCCAAGGGTGTTGCTGTTCAAGCTGTGATCGATACCCGCCAAGAAGCACCCAAGCTTGGCGACTATGAATTGCTGTCCGGCGCGGCAGTTGTTGATGCCTCCGGCCGCCTCGGACTGGAGGCCGTCAAGGTCCGGCTTGCTGATGGCAACCTTAAGACAATCAATTGCGGTGCGCTTGGAGTCTCCGGTGGCTGGAACCCGGCTGTTTCGCTGACCTGCCACCAGTGCGGACGCCCGGTCTGGAACGACGGCATCGCGGCTTTTGTGCCCGGCGAGACCCTTCCGGCCGGCATGTCTGTTGCGGGTGCGGCCAATGGAACCTTCGGGACATCAGCAGGCTTTGCGGAAGGTGCGCACAAATCCTTGCAGGCCTTGTCCGACCTCGGTTTCGGCGGAACTGCTGTCGACACACCGAAGGCAGAAGATGCCTCAATTGCCATCTCGCCCTTCTGGTATGTCAGTGAAGGCAAGGGCCGCGGCTGGATCGACTTCCAGAACGATGTGACGGTCAAGGACGTGAAGCTTGCGCATCAGGAAGGCTTCCGCTCGGTCGAGCATCTGAAACGCTACACCACACTGGGCATGGCGACGGATCAGGGCAAGACATCCAATCTCGGCGGCCTTGCTGTCATGGCCGAGATGACCGGGCGCAGCATTCCGGAAACGGGAACGACGATCTTTCGCCCGCCCTACAATCCGGTGCCGATAGCCGCCTTTGCCGGACGCTCGCAGGGCAGGGACTTCCGCCCCGTCCGTCTGACACCGAGCCATGACTGGGCAGAAGAGCAGGGTGCGGTCTTTGTCGAAGCCGGAGCATGGCTCCGGGCGCAATGGTTCCCGCGTGAGGGTGAAACCCATTGGCGCAAAAGTGTTGATCGGGAGGCTCTGGCGGTCCGTCAATCCGTCGGTGTCTGCGATGTGACGACCCTCGGCAAGGTCGATGTGCAGGGCGCGGATGCGGCAGCCTTCCTCAACAAGATCTACAGCAACGGGTTTGCGAAACTTGCCGTCGGCAAGACGCGTTATGGCCTGATGTTGCGTGAGGACGGCATTGCCATGGATGACGGCACGGCAGCACGGCTCGCCGAGGACCATTTTGTCGTCACCACGACCACGGCCAACGCCGTAGGCGTCTACCGGCATATGGAGTTCGTCCGCCAGTGCCTTCATCCCGAACTGGATGTCCAGCTGATCTCGACGACCGATGCCTGGGCGCAGTTCGCCGTTGCCGGCCCGAATTCGCGGAACCTGCTCCGGAAGATCGTCGATCCCGCCTTCGATATCTCCAATGAAGGGTTTCCGTTCATGGCCTGCGGTGAGGTCACCGTTTGCGGCGGTGTGCGGGCGCGGCTGTTCCGGATCTCCTTCTCCGGGGAACTGGCTTACGAGATCGCGGTGCCGAGCCGCTATGGTGACAGCCTGATCCGTGTCCTCATGGAAGCTGGCAAGGAATACGGCGTGACCCCTTATGGGACCGAGGCACTGGGCGTTCTCCGCATCGAAAAGGGACACGCCACAGCCAACGAACTCAACGGCCAGACCTCCGCCGATCATTTGGGCATGGGCAGGATGGTCTCCGCCAAAAAGGACAGCATCGGCTGTGTGCTTTCGCGCCGTGAAGGGCTCACCGATCCGCAGGGCATCCGGCAGGTGGGGCTTGAGGCGGTTGATCCGGATGTCAGCCTGCCTGCCGGCGGCCATCTGTTCACGGCAGGCAAGGCGCATACCGCGCAAAATGACGAGGGCTGGGTGTCATCTGCGGCCTATTCTCCCCACCTTGAAAAGTCCATCGCATTGGCCTTCCTGAAAATGGGTTCCGAGCGCCACGGTGAAGTGATCGAGATCGCCAACCCGATTGAGGGGGTGACATTCAAAGCAAAAGTCGTCAGTCCGCATTTTCTCGACCCGGAAGGAGACCGTCTGCGTGTCTGAATTTTCCTTGAAGCCGCGATCCGCCTTTGCTCCGGGTGAGGCGCCAATCGCACATGCCGGTCCCTATTCGCTGGCTGATGTCACCGACCTGGCCTTGGCGTCCGTATCCGTCCGCCGCGACGGAGCTCAGGCGCTTGCGAGGCTTGAAGCCCATCTCGGGGTGAAGCTGCCTGATGCCGGGTGTTTGAGCGAAGCCGGACCTAATACGGTTTTCTGGATGGGGGAGGGGCAATGGATGGTTACTGCTCCGCATGAAACCCACGAGTTGCTGGCGCAGGACCTGAAAGCCATAGCCGGAGAGGCGGTGTCGGTCACCGAGCAGAATGACGCCTGGGCTTGCCTGGAGTTGACCGGCCCCGCCCTTGAGGAGGTCTTTGGCCGATTGACTTCGCTTGACCTTGAGGCGGCTGCCTCAGGTTCGGCCTTCAGGACTTCAATCGAACATATCGGCTGCTTCGTGCTGTGCCTGGAAAAGGGTGCCCGCTACAGCATTCTCATGGGTCGGTCCTTCGCAAGGTCCATGCATCACGCGGTCTTGCAGGCCCTGCACGCAACAGTTGCCATTGCCGAAAGACCCTAAGCCGAAAGACCCTAAACCGCAGTCTCGTCGCTTCTCGGGCTCCGGCGGGGCTGCGGGCCGGTGTCGTAACGCGGGTTTGCGGTTTGCAGCACCGGTCTGCGCGCCGACACGTTCTCCCGGCTTTCGCGCCAGACAACGAAAATGCCGGACAGGATGATGACCGCCGAACCGACGGCAACATAAATGTCCGGTGTCTCGTAAAAGAACAAGGCACCGAATGCGGTCGCCCAGAGGATCTGGCTGTACTGCAGGGGCGCGACGACGGCGGCCGGCGCGGCGCGATAGGCAGCAATAATGCATAGCTGCGCCAGCACCGAGAGGAACCCGACAGCGGCCATCATGGCAAGATCGGCAAGTTCCACCGGCCGGTAGACTGCCGGCATCGCCAGGGTCATCGCGAACATCGCACCCAGCATCGGATAAAGGATCAGAACCGCCGGACGCTCCTTGCCGCCAATCTTGCGAACGACAATTGAGCCGAGCGAGTTGCCCAAGGCTGACGTCAGCGCGGCGAGATGTCCGAGCGACAGTTCGGTCATTCCCGGGCGCAAAACGATGAGGACTCCGATCAGTCCGAAGATCACCGCCGCCCAGCGCTGGGCCCTGACAGTTTCTCCAAGCAGGGGAACCGACAGCGCGGTAATCAGCAGGGGTGTGGCGAACAAGAGCGCGTAAACTTCCGCAAGCGGCAAAACCGTAAAGGCATAGAATGCACTGGACATTGCAATGATGGTCAGTGTGGCGCGCAAGGCGACAAGCCGCGGGTAATGCGGCCGGAAATTATCGATGGCGCGGTCGGCCAGCATCAATGTTGCAATCGGCACGAATGCGAACAGCATGGCGAAAAACAGGATCTGAAACACCGAGTATGTGCTGCCGAGTGCTTTGACGATGGCGTCATGGGTCGCAAACAGGGCGAATGCCAGAAGGCCGAAACTGAAACCGCGAAAGGCTGGCGTCATTGCAAATGTCCATGGGTAGCACCGGCGGGCGTGAACTCGCCGCGCCGCTGCCTGAAAACGGGGCCGGATAGGGTATGCCGAAAAGCCGGATGCGTTTTCGTTCGTAACAGAACAACAGGCACAGGAACAGGGCCGCGATCAGAAAGGGCGCCGGTAAAAATCGGAGAAAAGCCGGAAGGCGAACCGGCTACCGCACGAAAACCCTTGCGAGCGTTGTCAGGGCCATCGCCGTTACGGCGCGTCTCGGGCCTTCAGGCGCATTTATCTCGATCGGGCTTGGCAATGCGATCCGGTTGAGGTCCTCGCAGGACAGACGGTCCAGATCAGCTGACTTTGCAACTTCCTCGGCCGCATAGCGCACCTGATCGAACAAGGTAACCAACTGCTGCCAAACACAGGCAGGCGGTGCTTCGTTTGAAGTGCGCCAGCGAAGAATATCGGCCTCTTCGACGCCGAACATGCGCGCGGCTTCTTCCGGTGCCAAACCCATAAAATCTAATACGACGCTGAAATTGCTCATACAAACCTCGAGCTTTCACAATTCGCCAAGCGGCGATCCTTGAAATATTGCACCGCAACATGGCAAAAGTGAAGCAAATTGCGGAATTCAGGTTAATTCTTGCGCAGCCATACGCTGCGTCCGGGAGAGGCCAAGCGGTGTACATCCTGTTGAAAAGCGGGCTGGATTACTCGCTGAGTACAGCGCGTGAAATTTATTAAGTATCTAAAAAATAATAGAAAAAATCAATATCGGTGGAAAACGCCCGTCTGCCCAAATGTGGGTTGGCGGGAGTGATAATCTATTTCGACTCAAAAAGACGTCGTTAAAAGTGCCGTTGGGCTGTGCCGATGAAATTCAAGGGAAAATCATTCATTGCCATCGTTCTGGCTCCGGAGGAACCAATCAAGGATTGGTTTGCCGAGCTGGACCGTATCAGTGAACGGTCACCCGGCTTCTTTATCGATCGGCCCATCGTCCTCGATCTCCGGGGATCGAAGATGCCCGTTGACGACATCGAGGTTCTGCTCGGGAAACTGGCCGAGCGTGCGATCCGGGTCATGGGCATAGATGGTGTGTCCGGGTCCCGGTTGAAGCCGGGAATGCCTCCCAGTTTCTCCGGCGGGCGTCTGACCAAGAAAATTGACATTCCGGCTCCCGATGGATCCGGGACGGCGACAAAGGCCGGAGATCAAAAGGCGGCAGGCCCGTCGTCTAAGTCAGCGGAAAAGGAGCCGTCCAGAGCGGTCGCGAATGCGGGGCAGACTGCGGTTGCCGATAAGCCGGCGAACCCGGAAGACGATTTGGACGGCAAAAGCGCGTCCATCGTCGTTACCGAACATGTGCGGTCTGGGCAATGTATCCTGAACCCGGAAGGCGACGTGACGATTGTCGGGTCCGTCAGCTCCGGCGCTGAAGTCATTGCGGGCGGTTCGATCCACATCTACGGCGCCTTGCGCGGACGGGCCCTGGCCGGTGTTGCCGGGGATGATACCGCCCGGATCTTCTGTTCGCATATGGATGCGGAACTTGTTTCGATCAACGGGCTTTACAAGATCGCTGACGATTTCGACCGCCAGGTTTTGAAGGGACCGGCGCAGATCAGATTTGAAGATGAAACGCTGGTGTTTGAACGCCTGGGTTAGAGCGGCAATACCGCATTGCGCACCGGGCGTGCGGCGGAAGAGGGTTGTTAAGATGGGACGGATGGCATGAGCAACGCCACGGTGGTCGTAGTTACATCAGGCAAGGGTGGCGTTGGCAAAACGACCAGCACCGCAGCGCTTGCCGCAGCGTTGGCGAAGGAAGGCTATCAGGTCTGCGCGGTGGATTTTGATGTCGGCCTGCGCAATCTGGACCTGATCATGGGCGCTGAGCGCCGCGTCGTCTTCGACCTTGTGAACGTCGTGCGCGGCGAAGCGTCGATCAAGCAGGCGCTGGTCCGGGACAAGAAGCTCAGCAACCTCTACATGCTGCCGGCATCCCAGACCCGCGACAAGGACGCGCTGACCGACGAGGGCGTTGCCCGGGTCATTCAGGAACTGCGTCAGTATTTCGACTGGGTTATCTGCGACAGCCCGGCCGGTATTGAGCGTGGCGCCACGCTGGCCATGCGCTACGCGGATGAAGCGATCATCGTGTCCAACCCGGAAGTCTCGTCGGTGCGCGATTGTGACCGGATTATCGGATTGCTGGACGCCAAGACTGCGGTCGCGGAGCAGGGCGGTCGCATGCCCAAGCATCTGATGATTACCCGCTACGATTCCGAGCGTGCGAGAATTGGCGATATGCTTGAAACCGATGATGTGGTCGACATTCTGTCGGTTCCGCTGATCGGTATCGTTCCGGAAAGCAAGGATGTCCTGAAAGCCTCGAATGTCGGCTTGCCGGTCACCGTTGCCGACGAAGTCTCGCCTGCATCAAGGGCATATCTGGAAGCGACAAGGCGCCTTTTGGGCGAAAACATTCCCGTCACTGTCCCCGAAGAGAAAAAGGGCTTGTTCGGAAAGCTCTTCAAGGGGAGGGCCGCATGAACATTCTGAGCCTCTTTGGCAGGAGGAGCGAGACCGCTTCGGTTGCCAAAAACCGGCTCCAGATTCTATTGGCCCACGAGCGGGCCGACGACGGCTCGGACGCAATTCTGATCTCGGCGCTGCGCGAAGACATCCTCGAGGTGGTGCGCAAACGTGTCGAGGTTGATCCGGAGGCGGTTCATCTCGAAATGGACCGGTCCGGTGGTGTCACCACGCTCGGGATCGACATTGAACTGCCGGAAGCACGCCAGGGTCGAGCCGTACGCGCCGGCCTCGCCCGGTAAGCCGATCTGGACCACTAAAAGCGCATTCCAATGCCCCGCCCGCCGCGCGCCGGACGGAGTAAGTATTTCTGTCAGGCTGCCGAAAGAACAGGGCCGGCGGAGTGTGGCTTCCATGGCAATCATTGTCTTTGTCGAACTAGCCGTGGTGTGCTTTAGCCTTTTTGCGCGTTGGAATAACTAATTCTGCCAATACTTGACGGGTTAACCCGGCAATAAACAACTGTAAAACGCAAGAAAATCAACTGATTGATAATTGACGAGATTCCGTAACGGAAATACAGTTTTAGATGTGGGTGTTTGAATTTCGAACCTGGGTGGAAACAGGGATCGGTTTGTTGGCCGGGCCGTCAATAGGGCCTCATACATGGATTGGGCGTATGGAGCTGTGTCAACTGTCGCTTTGACGGCAGGGTTGATTGGCGTTTGTTTGATTGTGCTGAACTACGTCTGGCGCCGTGACCGGTGCCTTCAGTGGTTCGGTGTGTCTTATGTTTTTCTAGGTGTCGGCTACTACTTTACTGCCAGCGGCGATGCAGGTGGAAGCGAGTTTCCGGTTCTGCTTGCGGCAATCCTGCTGTTCGGATCGACCGCGTTCCTGTTGCTCGGGGCCTGCGAGTTCGCAAATCGGGACCCGAAGCCGTACGTGATTGCCTACACGGGTTTATGCGCGTTGTTTCTGGCGTGGATATCGATTGGCGGACCGCTGCCGCCAGGAGCGGCCATTGTTCCGGTCATCCTCGGTTTGTTTGCGTCGGGCGCTCTTTTGGCCTCTACCGGATACCTCAATGCCATATGCTCGGTGCCAATACTTCTGCGCGCTTTGTTTTTGACCTTTGACCTCCTTGCTGGCGACGTGCTGCCGGTTCCGACACCGTTCATTGCGAATGCCTTGTTTGTCCTTCAGGCCATAATGTTGGCGGTCGCCGTGTCCGCGCGGTACAATCTGCGGCTGGAGCGCGATCGCAATCGCTATCAACTCGAGGCGTTTCTGGACCCCTTGACCGGTGTGTTGAACCGGAGGGGATTTCAAACCCGCGTTGAGGACTATTTGGGGCAAGCCTCGTCACGTCCGCACGCCGTGGTGATGATGGACATCGACAATTTCAAGGCCATCAACTCGCTGTTTGGCCACACCATTGGCGACAGTGTCCTGAAGGAACTGGCCAATGCGTTTCAGCGGAACCTGCGCTCGGGCGATATTTTTGGCCGGATCGGAGGCGAGGAGTTCGCGATGTTCCTGCCCGACGCTGACCTGGCCAGCGCAGCGGCAATTGCCGAAAGGTTGCGCCGGCAGGCGAAATTGGTCGAAGCCGGCGAGGGACACGAGATTTCCGTCAGCTTCGGCGTTGCCGGAATGGAAGACCGCGGTAGCGGCATTGATCGCATTCATGAATATGCCGACATTGCCCTCAAAGCGGCCAAGTCCAGCGGGAAAGACTGTGTGTTCGTCATCGACGGAAACGACAAGGTATCACACTGGAGCGGGCAATCCGGAATGGCGGCTGATTGACCCTAACGCTGCGGGCCGAGCAGGGCCATGTCCCTCTCGGCAAGGAACAGGTTTGAATAAAGGTTCGCGGTCCATTGCCGTCCTGCGGCGGTGATCTTCAGATACTCAACAGCTTTCTGGATATGTGGGGCGACGCTGTTCCAATAGAACTGCGGGTACTTGTGCACCAAATCTGCCGGATTGTCGTATCCGAGCTGTTTGTTCACGCCCGCTTCCTCAAATTCGTAGTAAAGCGCGTTCGCCTTGCGGATGTAATGCGGATCGCCGAGCTGGCCGATCAGGTCGGCTGCCCGCACAATGGTCGCTTCTTCGCCAAGCGTTTCCGCATCGTCAGGGAATTTGCTCGGAAACCGGGTTCCTTCAACGGCTTCGGCAATGCGCTGCGGGTCGAGAAGATCGATGCCTGGAATACGTTGGTAGATGAACAATTTCGAACGGTCGACATGATGTGCGGTCAGGGCGGCATCTGAAGACCCCCGGGGCGGTTTGACCCTGTCACCGGCTTCATTGACGATGAAACCTTCGTCATTGTCGTCATGAAGAACGCCGCGCACATAGCCGATGTCGTGGGTAAGGCAGGCGACAATCACATGGGCGTAGTCGGTGGGCGTCATATGGGTATGCAGCGCCCGGCCGCGCATGATGTCGTGTCCGGCCATGGTTACCAGCATTGTATGCTCGATGTTGTGATAGAGCGCATCGGAGTTGCCGATGCATTCGATCGCAATCCGGGCGATTGACGGCACAAGTTCGGCCAATTCGCCTTCGGACTGTCCGAAGCGGCGCTGCATGTATTTCGACAGGAAACTGCCAAGCGCGTCTGCAGTCAGTTCCGGAACAGTGAGCATGGCAATCGGGGTCCCTGGCTTTTGATACGGCTCGTGGAACGGTCAGTCCGCAGCGACCCAATTTGCGGTCAAATTGTGTCATCCGCATTTACATTTATGGGGTGTTCTTGCGCTAGCGCAAGGTGGGGTGGTTGCGGCCGGTTCAATTTAGAGTGTGTAGCAAATGTTGCCCGGCCTATGGCGGAGGAACAGTTCAGCGTTTCACTTCTGTTACCTGCGGCGCTGCTCCCGCGCCTGCTTGGCGGGGTCCAACAAACCAGAAACTATCGTCCAAGGCAGCAAGACACATTCGTGGATGGATACCGAGATGCCAGCGAAAACCAAAGTTGAATTGCTAGCAGTGACCCAAAAGGAATTCGGTAAACTGCTGCGCCTACTGGATCAAATCCCGGAAGACCTCAGGACTGAAAAGGATGCCGAAGACACGTCGCCCAAGGACATTGTCGGCCACCGGGCGCATTGGATCGGGTTGTTCCTCGGCTGGTACGCTGACGGGCAGGCAGGACGCGAGGTGTTCTTTCCGGCCAAGGGCTACAAGTGGAACCAGCTCAAGGCCTACAACGCCGATCTCCGCGCGAAACAGGCAAGCCTTGGTTGGAACGATGCCCGCCAGTTGCTTGAAGACAATCACGCAAGGCTTGTGACCCTCATGGAAGCCTGCAGCGACCAGGAGCTCTATGGCGGCCCGATGAAAGGCGCCAACAACGACTGGACACCAGGCCGCTGGGCTGAAGCCTCCGGCCCGAGCCACTACCGCTCCGCCGCGAAGTATCTGCGGCAACGGATGAAGGACAGCACCAAGTAACCGCCGGGGGCGTTCACTGCGGCAAGCAGCAAGCTAGGGCCTGTGGACATTTAGCGCAATGCGATGATGGTTGCGGCCAGGTTCCATGATGCTTGATAGCTGGCGTCGGTCTTGTCGTATCTCGTGTTTATTCCTCTGAACTCTTTGATTTTGCTGAAGTAGTTTTCAATCAGATGACGCCACTGGTAGGTTTCCACATCGTGGGGAATGTGGACGCGGCGATTGGTTTTCGCCGGAATGACGGCTTGCGCCTGGCGCGTATCAAGGTCTTCGCGCAACGCATCGGCATCGAATGCCTTGTCGGCAAGCATGGCGCCGAATTCCAGACCGTCGATAAGGTCGGGCACACCAACAATTTCACTGCGCTGGCCGGGCAGAAGCTTGAAGCGCACCAGATTGCCTAACGCATCGGTGAGGGCCAGGACCTTGGTGGTCAGTCCGCCTTTCGAGCGCCCGATGGCCTGATTGAGAGTCCCCCTTTTGCGCCACTCGCCTTTTGGTGGACGCTGATGATCGTGCCATCGATAAGAACATATTCAAAGTCGGGATCACCCGATACAGCCTCAAAAAGGCGCTGAAATACACCGCGTTGAGTCCATCGGCGGAACCGCCGGAACACACTGTTCCATTCGCCAAATCCGGGCGGCAGATCCCGCCATGGGCTGCCAACGCGAACCTTCCACAGCACTGCTTCAAGAAACAGCCGGTTGTCCTTTGCTGTCCGGCCCCGGTCCCGGATACTTCCCGGAAGCAACGGTTCTATGATCGCCCAACTTCTATCCGTAATGACAAAACGTTCGCTGCGCATCAAAGCCTCCTCAAAAGAAAGCTTGAATCACAAAAAAGACGGCCTGTGAATCCTATATGTCCACAGGCCCTAGGGCCTGTGGGGGTTTAGGATTTGGATCGCGGTATCGATGAAAATCGTTCGGATCTAAAGCGTTCTCGGTTTGAATTGAACCACTTAGCGCTGCCTGAAATCAAAGATTTCAACGCGCCAAGTGGTGCTTCTGTTTCTGCAGCAATCGAAATGCTGTAGAAGCAATGTCGCTGCAAAGGCCATTCCTTTTCAAGACATTGCGCCGTGGAGCCGGGCGATTTTCATCATATCCCTTGCGGGACGCGGCGCTTTTGGCCCCGGATGGCGTCAGAGAGCCCTTATGGAGGTTACTCCATGGCAGTCTCTCTTCCTGATCCGCGGCCAAAAGCGTCTCGCGCCGCGACCGAAACCTAATTCCCCACAGGCCCTAGGCGGGAAGATTTTAGAGCCCCTGTGACTTCAGAAGCTTTTGGGTCTCCGGCATCTGAGCAAGGCTTGCCTCGATCCTTTTTCGCCAACTGGGGCCATTGGCATTTGCAGCGTCCCACGCTTCGGCCAGGTCCGCAGGGCGGATTTCGGCAAGGCATTCGATCAGAAATGCTGCCTGCGCCCGGTCTTTATGGGCTTTCAGGGCGTCTGGACCGCGCAATCGCCGGTCTGCGACAATCAATTTATGAATGGCGTACCGTTCGGGGCGCGGAACCTGGATCAGCGTACCGGAGCGGTAAAGGAGGGGCACCTTGATTGGCTCCGAGATAAGGTAGTTCAGGAAATGCAGGCTTTGCGCATTTACTCCGAGTGCAGGCAGATCTCGAAGGGTTTCCGCTTCGCTGAAGGAGGGGGTCAAAAACTCAACCAGCGTCTGCCTTTCCGTCTGCCGCCAGCGCCAGATCTTGCCGTTCTCAAGCGATGGAACCGGAGCAAATTTCAGATCGGCAAAAACCTCCGCCAGCGGGGTTTCGACCGCGTCCGCGAGTGCGATTGATAACCTCTCGAAACTAGCAATATCAATGTCATCAGTTGTGGCGGACTGGCGAAAGCCGATCCTGACACCGAGCTCACCCTCATAACACCGGAACGCCTGGGTGCCGACCAGAGTGCCGCCAAGGCGGAACACGCCGGTTCTGGCCATGGCAGTGAGGGCTTGCCCGGTGCCCACATCTGCAAAGAGATAGCTTTCCGCCCGCAAATTTCGCATAAGCCGGCCACGCTCGCGTTCTGCCTGTTTCTCGGCTTCGGCAATGGCAATGTGCCGGTCAAGGCGTTGGCGGAGCTCTTCCGTGTCCTCGCCGATATACCGATCTATTGTACCCGTGCCGAGCCGGTAGTGATCGTACCAGTAGGTTTTGTTGCCGACGGCCTTTTTTCTCGGGGTGCCTTTGAGGTCCGAAACGGTGCTGTCGAGCAAGGAACGTCGCAGATCTGTCCAGGCTGCCGTTCCGATTGCTGAATGAAACTGGATGGTCAAGGGCGTTACCCCACAAAAAATTATTCGTGGGGTATGGTAACATATCAAGCTACTCCACAAAACAAACTTTGTGGGGTAGGTCCTCCGTTACGGAGTGTGGCTGGTTCGTTCTTGACCCAGCTGCTCCAGCATTAGCCATTGGCCGGAAACTCGGCGGGCTGGAAAGCCAGTCAAAGTGGCCCTACGCCTCGTAGACAATCTCCCGCGTCTCCCGGAACGTCACATCCGGGAACTTGTCGGTCACGTGGCCGATTTCCCAGGCGTTCTTGAACAGGAACACCGGCTTGTCGTCGCGGTCATTGGCGATCGACATGCGGTGTGCCTCGATCATCTTCTGCAAGGTCGCCGGATCGGTCTCGATCCAGCGTGCGGTGGAATAGGGCACGGCTTCGAAACCGATTTCGGTCGAGTATTCGGCCCGTAGACGGTCCACAACCACATCCAGCTGCAATGCGCCAACCACGCCGACTATCCAGTTGGAACCGAGATCCGGCTTGAAGATCTGCACAAGACCTTCTTCTGCGAGATCCTGAAGGCCCTGGCGCATCTGTTTGACGCGCATGGTGTCAGAAAGG
Organism: Roseibium sp.; assembly: GCA_965230445.1. Taxonomy (GTDB): domain Bacteria; phylum Pseudomonadota; class Alphaproteobacteria; order Rhizobiales; family Stappiaceae; genus Roseibium. The sequence continues at coordinate 889,788 of OZ246005.1, forward strand.
CGCACACGGCGCAGGATTTCCGGTGCAAAGGCGGGAAGGCCGGTGACGTGGATGTTTTCACCTTCGGTCAACGTATCACCGACGCGGAGCTGGCCGTGGTTGGGCACACCGATGACATCGCCCGGATAGGCCAGATCGGCAATCTCGCGTTCCTCGGCAAAGAAGAAGATCGGCGCGGAAACGGCGATCTGCTTTCCGGCGCGCACATGTTTCAGCTTCATGCCGCGCTTGAACGTTCCGGAACACAGGCGCACAAAGGCGATCCGGTCGCGGTGTTTGGGATCCATATTGGCCTGCACCTTGAAAACAAAACCGCTGACCTTGTCTTCTTCCGGCATGATCGTCCGCCCGCCGGTGGCCGGCTGGGAATGGGGCGCTGGCGCGAAAGCGGCGATGAAATCGAGTATTTCCTCAATACCGTAGTCGCGCAGAGCCGAACCGAAGAACACCGGCGTCAGGTGACCGTCCAGAAAGCTCTCCTTGTCGAATTCGGCATAGCCTTCCGCGCCGAGTTCGACGTTTTCCGTCAGCTCTTCCATGATCCGGTCGAACACAGTGCCCGTCAGGGTCTCATCGTCCAGGCCGCTGACGTCCCTGGTCTGCGCATAGGCACCGCCGCGTTCGCCTTCGGAGGTATGGAACTTCTTGGCCTGCCAGTCATAGACGCCGAAGAAGTCGGAGCCCATGCCGACCGGCCAGGTCATTGGCGAAACGTCAAGGGCCAGCGCTTCCTGCACCTCATCGAGGATTTCCAGCGCGTGGCGGCCTTCGCGGTCGATCTTGTTGACGAAGGTGATGATCGGAATGTCTCGCAGGCGGCAGACCTCGAACAGCTTCCGCGTCTGCGTCTCGATACCCTTGGCGGCATCGATCACCATGATCGCTGCATCGACGGCAGTCAGCGTGCGGTAAGTGTCTTCGGAAAAGTCTTCGTGGCCTGGCGTGTCGAGGAGGTTATAGACAATGCCCTTGCGCTCGAAGGTCATCACCGAGGACGATACCGAGATGCCGCGTTCCTGCTCGATTTTCATCCAGTCGGACCGGGCCCGCCGCCGTTCGCCGCGCGCGCGCACCTGACCGGCCGCCCGGATGGCGCCGCCGGACAGAAGCAGCTTCTCCGTCAGTGTCGTCTTACCGGCATCCGGGTGGGAAATGATCGCGAAGGTGCGCCGATGAAGATAGGGCGCAGCGCCGTTGGCAGCGGACATGAATGATCTCCGATTAGGTCGCCCGGCCTCTCAACCGCATCCGAAACTAAAGGGAATTTGTCTCAAGTCCCTGTTTTCGGGTGGGGAGTGGCCAGCGGGCAGGGTAACTCCGTTGGATGGAGGTCTTAAATGGAATGCGTCAAAAAGGCTAGGCAGTAGCGGTGAAATAGGATTCCAACCCTAGGAACCGGCATCGGCGGAAGCGGAAACGAGCACTGCGTCGCTGAAGCTGGGGCCTTCGAGCATGTCCACGGAATGCGCTGTTCGTCACTTTGATTTATCGCCAAAGGTCCAAGGTTTATGTGGCTCTGCGCAAATATAAATCCGGAGGAATGACTTGATTAAAGTCAATTAATCTTCTGACCGACTCAAAAATAAATCAATATCAGCCTTGCCAAAAACAAACCATTCCTGAATTCCACTTGGCGCGATTCGAAACGGCGAGATTCACATTTGCTCCAGAACCGGGATGCAACTCAAATGTCCTTAAGTAGTCTCCGGATTTCCCACGCGATCATACTCGTGGCTTTCATCCCGCTGGCGGCGACGCTCCTTTTCGCCGGTAGCCATGTCATTGAAGAGCATCGGCGCGGTCGCGAAACGAACGATCTGAGCCGGTTGATAGATCTGTCGGTCAAACTCAGCGCCGTGGTGCATGAGCAGCAAAAGGAGCGCGGTGCCACCGCAGGTTTTCTGGGAAGCGGCGGTGCGAGTTTCGTGTCCGAGTTGGCAGATCAGCGGAAACTGACCGATACCAAACACGGTGAGTTGAACGCTTTCCTGGCGGCCTTTGATCCCGAGACATACGGACCGGAATTCGAAACCGCCTTAGCTGAAATTCTTGAGAAAACGTCTCAACTCGCGGGGATCCGGAGCCGGGTAGATGCACTCACGATCACCGGCAAAGAGGCGATCGGTTTTTACACTCAACTGAACGGTCACGAGTTGGCGCTGATCGGCTCTACGACCTCCTTGAGCAGCGATCCGGTGATCACCAGGCAGCTTTTTGCCTATGCAAACTACCTGCAAGGCAAGGAACGCGCCGGAATCGAGCGGGCGGTAGGCTCGAATGGGCTGGCTGCCGGGAAATTTTCGCCTGAGCTGATGGACAGGTTCAAGCGGCTCATCACCATGCAGAACACGTATAGCCGCGTGTTTTTGAGCGAAGCGACAAGGGGCCACGCCGCCTTTTTCGACCAGATTATGTCCGATGCGCCCGCACAGGCCGTAAACCGCATGCGCGAAGTGATTTTTACCGGCGGCCTCAGCGGCGAGTTTGACGGGCTGGAAGCCGGAACCTGGTTTGCGACCATCACCGAAAAGATTAATGGGCTCAAAGAGATCGAAAACGCGCTAAGCGCAGACCTGCTTGGCGCACTCGAAGCCATGAAATCCGAAGCACGTCAAAGAGAATGGCAAGCAATCATCTTGGCGGCTGTGACATGCTTTGTGGCCATTGCCTTGGCGCTCGTTGTCATACAAACGGTCAACGCTAGTTTCCGCAGCCTGGTGGCCGCGATGAAACGTCTGGCTGACGGCGATACGGATGTGGTTCTGCCAGCGTTACGCTCCAACGAAATCGGTGCCATGGTCAAATGCGTCGCAGTTTTCAGGACAAACGCAATTGAGAAAGACCGGCTTGAGAAACAACAGGCCGAGGACGAGGCGAATGCAGCGGCGGAAAAACATGTGTTCATGGAACGGCTCGCTGATGATTTCGATGTAAAGATTGGCTCCATCATTGAGGCCGTTTCGTCTGCTTCAATCGAACTCAGCACGACGGCTGAAGCGATGGCAAATGTTTCGGAGCAAGCAAACGCGCGCGCTTCGATAGTCGCAACAGCATCGCAACAGGCGACGGCCAATGTGCAAACCGTTGCGTCTGCAGCAGAAGAAATGGCTGCCTCAATCGGCGAAATCAGCGGGCAGATGTCTCAAGCCTCTAAGGCGTCGCAGCAGGCGGTGGACCGCGCCACAAGCACCAGCGAACAGATCGAGGTTCTCTCCAACAAGGTCGAAAAAATCGGTGATGTGGTCAAGATCATTGCCGATATCGCTGAACAGACCAACCTTTTGGCTTTGAACGCTACCATTGAATCCGCCCGTGCCGGAGAAGCAGGAAAGGGGTTCGCGGTCGTCGCTTCGGAAGTCAAGGAGTTGGCGGGTCAGACCGGGAAGGCGACAGAGGACATAAACTTTCAGATTGAAGATGTGCAGACGGCGACCAAGGAGGCGGTTTCCTCGATGGCGGAAATCTCCGAGAGCATTTCAGGTTTGAATGATGTTGCCACCGCAATTGCGGCTGCGATGGAGGAGCAGGGAGCGACCACCCGGGAGATTTCAAGAAGCGTCCAGGAGGCCGCAACTGGCACAAACGAGGTGAACGTGAACATTGCCAGCGTCAGCGAAGCCGCTCAGGAGGCGGGTGTTGCGGCAGGTGAAGTGACAACAGCTTCTCAGGAGCTGTCCGCTCAATCTGAAAGGCTCAAGTCCGAAGTCAACGGGTTCATTCAGCAGGTTCGCTCGAGCTAGCGAACCATCTGCACGGAACCGGCATCGGTCTTTTTCTGCTGGCCCGGATCACGGAGCCTTGAGCGAGTTTCCTTCCGGCACTCTGGTTGGCCGCATGACCAGATAGATGGCGAGGAAGATGACCGGGACCGCCGCGATCGCATTGATGGGAAGCCTCTCCGCCAATATGGCGGCTCCAAGAAGGGTCCCTATCAACGGAACGACATAGTTCACTTGCTGAAGCCGCCCGGCGCCAATGCGCGGGATGAGATAGAAGTAGATAAGCGCGGCCAAAGCCGTGGGACCAACTCCCAGATAGACACCCGCTGTCACAGCCCCGGCATTCAACGACCCCAGGGGCGGCCAAGCCGAAAACAGGCTGACATAAACGGAGATCGACGCCGCCCCGACAAGAACAGATGCTGCGGCCATCTGGATTGGATCGTCGTAGGGAAACCTGCGCGAAAACAGCGCTGTAAACGAATAAAAGGCGGCTGCGAGCAAAAGACCTGCTTGCGGCAGAAGCCGCTCTCCCAATCCATTGACAACATCCGGTCCCACGATGAGAAGAACACCGCCAAGTCCCAGGAATGCCCCGATGACTTTTGCTGGCGTGAGCGTCTCTGAGCGGTGAGCCATAGGCGCCAGTGTGAGCGTTAATATGGGAGCCAGCCCCATGATCAAGGCTGCCAGCCCGGTTTCGACGGACTTTCCGGCGGCCGTTATCAGCAGGAAGGGGAAGACGTTGCCGGTCACGCCAACGACCGCTGCAAGCGCCCATCCTCTTGCTCCGAGACGCAAAGACCCTCCCGTATAAAGCAGCAAGCTGATCAACAGGACGGCACCGACAACCATGCGCATGGCGACCAGGACCTCAGGTGCTAGCGTTTGAACACCTATGCCCATCGCCAGGAAGGAGCTGCCCCAGAGCCAGGCCAGCAGGCACCAAAGCCAGATATTTCGTTGCGACATGACGAACTCCCAGTGGGCCGGGCGCCGGGATTTGACGATCCGGAGGAACCACGTATGCTATTAAAAGCGAAGCGCTATCGTTTAAGTAGCGCGCTATGAAAACGATAGCAAGAGGATTTGATGACCACGATTCCGACACCTGGGCAACCTGTGCGCGGGTCCCGGTCGGGCAGTCCGATCATGGCGCTGTTCGATCTTCTGGGGCGACGTTGGTCCATGGGGGTCCTGTGGACTTTGGCCGACAGGGGCCCGTTCACCTTCAGGGGACTGCAGGCGGAATGTGAGACGATTTCGCCCGCCGTTCTGAATTCCCGCCTGAAGGAATTGCAAGCCGCCGGTTTTGTCGAGCTGGGTGACGGCGGCTACCAGGTTACCGAACTGGGTCAGGAGATCTATGCAGCGCTGCTTCCGCTCTCCAAAGTCTCCAAGCAATGGGCCATGCACCTGCAGATGAAAGGCGAGGAACCGTCTAATACATAGCGTAATTCCGCCGTACCGGACAATGGCAAAACAAAACCCCGGGCGTCCGACCCGGGGTTTTTCGCGCTTCAGTATTTTTCCGGGCTGCTTGTCAGCTGGCCCGTTTGAAGACGTGGTACCACTTTTTCTTCGGCACGGTTATGGCCCGTTCCAGCACCTCGGCGGCGTACATCGAAGCGTTTTCCTTCGCCTTTGCGACGTTGGAAACCACTTTGGTGTTTTGATCCGAAAGGCCGCCGCCAAATTCGAACAGGTCGCGGAACGCGGCGCGCTCGACGATCGGGGTCATCAGCACGTCGATGTTTTGCGCTGCGAGAAAATCCTGCACCGCCTTCATGGCCCGCGTGGTAACGGCGGCGTTGGTGCGGGTCAGCACGACACAGTGATTGATATCGTGGCGGACGATCTTCTCCAGTTTCTTGATCAGGCTGAGGATCTTGGCACCGCCGCGGGCGTCCATGGAAGAACCCTGGATCGGCACGACCACAAGGTCGGAAACGGAGAGCGCATTTGCAACGATCAGGTTTTCCGTCCCCTCCAGATCAACAACGACATAGTCGGAGGTTTCGGCCGCCGAAGTGATCTGCTCGGCGATCGAGGCCGGCGAAATCTGGTTGACGACCGCGATGCCCTTGCATTTTTTCGGCAGTTCGGCCCATCGGGAGATCCACTTCTGCGGATCCGCGTCGAAGAGGGTGACCTTTTGGCCTCTTGCTGCGACTTCAGTTGCCAGCAAGAGGGCTGCAGTGGTTTTTCCGGCGCCGCCCTTGGCGTTCGCGAAGGAAATGACGGGCATCTCAAAGTTCTCCTGAACGTGCCTGTTGGACCTTCAAGGTCCTTCTAGATCGCGCCGATTTTCAGGAGTTTATGGTTACCAATTTCTTAAATTCGCAAAATGAGAGCGCTATTATCGCAATTAGTTTGTGCAGGTTTGGATAACGTTGCCAATGCCTTGTCGAAACTCAGGAGGCCCCTGTGTAAAGAGGGGCCGTCTTTACTGCATGGTTAAAAGCCGGCTGGCTGCCACAGGTGCCAGATGAGGTTGCAGGCGGCCATTGGTCGCAGGAAAACAGGCGTTTGCCCCTGTCCCGGTGGACGGTTAGGGTGGTCGGGCGGCGATTTGATGCGCGCAAGCATGGGTCTGTTTGAAACAGGGAACTTTTCAGTATGCCTTTTGGGATCGTCCGGAATTGCTCCAAAGTCATTTGTTTTCTGACTTCTTTCTCGCTTGTGGCAGCAGCGGCAGCGCCCTCTGCCGCCCAGCCGCTCAAGTCGTACAAGGACCGGCTGTTTTCCTACAAGAAGATCCTCGACACTGATTTCGGCGGCGATTTTCTGGTGGTCGAATATTCCAAGCAGCGTGACCTGCGTGACCGGGACGAGATCGACGAGCGAAAAGTCTTCGGCAATTATATCAGCTACAAGCCCAGGCGCGGCCGTGGCGGCGGCGAGATAGATGTCGGCGGCCGCAAGGTGTCCTATATGGGCACCGGCAAGTGGAAGGGCGGGGCAAAACACATCGTTCTCTACATCCACGGCCAGGGCGGCAACCGTTTTCAGGGTATGAACGATGTCTCCTTCGGCGGCAACTTCAACCGGGTGCAGAACCTGATGGTCCGCAACGGCGGTGCCTATCTGACGGTGGACATCACCAACTTCGGGTCAAGGGGCACGGCGGATGTCGCCGGACTGATCGCGGCGCAAAGGAAGCTGTCTCCCGGAGCCAAGGTGGTGGTTGCCTGCGGCTCCATGGGCGGAATCATCTGCTGGAACCTGGTTAAAAGCGCCAAATACGCCAAGCTGGTCAATGGGATCGTGCTGATGGGCTCGCCCAAGGACCCCGGTTTCCTGTCGTCCGGCGGTCTGTCGCGCCGGGTGCCGATCTTCATGGGGCAGGGGACGCTGGACAAGGTGTATGACTGGGAAACCCAGGCCTATTTCTTCAAGCAGATCAAATCCCGCGCGCCCAACTACCCGATCAGGTTCACCCTGTTTGACACCGGCACCCACGGCACCCCGATCCGCATGACCGATTGGCGCCTGGTGCTCAACTGGATGCTGGGGTGAGGGGGAATAAGCGGGCGTCGGCAGGTTTGAAATTTAGAGGCCCGGAAACGGGATCCTTGAAGCCCTCGCATTTAGGCGACAGGACGCATTGGCATCCGGCAATCAAAGGCCGATAGAGCCTGTCCACTTGTAGGAGCCCGTTTTATGGATCAATTGATCCATCGCTTCCTTTTCAACCTCATCCTGAGGTGCGGAGCGAAGCGCAGCCTCGAAGGATGGGCGGCATATTCAGGAGCTTGTGGCCCACCCTTCGAGACGCAAGCGTGGCTTGCTCCTCAGGATGAGGGTGATTATGTGGCATGGTTCGCTCTCCGGATGGCAGTCCGATCCGGCTTTACGCCGTAACCGGGAGCCAACGGCTTTAGCCGGTGGAGCATTCACGCAGCAAAACCTGTGCTCGCGCCAATATCTATGGAGATGCACCGTCGCGAAAGCCAGACTGCAAAGGCGTCCCCTTCAAACGCCCTTCAATCCCTCGGCCAGATGATCGAACACCGTTCTGATCCGCCGGCTGGTGTGCAGCTCGCGATGGGAGACCAGCCAGACCGGGTAGGTCACCGGTTCGATATCAGGCAGGATGGGTACCAGATCGGGGAACCGAGCTATGATGTCCGCGTCCATGACGGTAATACCCAGCCCTTCGCGGACCATCTGCAGGCACACCATGGCGTTGGGCGAGGAGATCCTGAAATTCGCCGCGGCTGTTTTCAGACCCATAGGGGTCAGATGCCTTAGAAGCTCGTCATTATCCTCAAATCCGATGAAATCGAGCGCCGCGGTATCGTCAAGGGTGATCGGACGGTCAAACCGGCCGGCCAAGGATTGCGATGCGACGATCACCGCCCTGGCATCGCGGATCTTGCGGGCATAGAGATCCGGATCTTCGGGGCGCACATGGCGAATGGCGATATCCGCCTCGCGCCGGCGCAGGTCGCTCAAGGAGTTGGAACAAACGACCTTGATTTCGATCCCCGGCGCTTTCTGCCTCAAGCCGGCCAGAATTGCAGGCAGGAAACAGCTTGCCATCAGGTCCGTGGACGAGATCGTCACCAGGCCCTCGATCAATTCGGACTTTCCGGAAGCCGACAGCGATACCCTTGAAGCGGCTTCGCCCATCTCGCGGACATGATCCAGCAGATCCAGTCCCGCCTCTGTCAGCATCAGCGATTTTGATAGCCGTTCAAACAGGGTGACGCCAAGCGCTTCTTCAAGCGCGGCCACCTGGCGGCTCAGGGTCGGCTGGGTGAGGCCGAGCGCGCGGGCGGCGGCGGACAGCGATCCTTCCTCGGCTGTCACCAGAAACGCCCGGGCCTGGTTCCAATCGAATGTGATCTGCTGCCAGTTCATACAAATATGTATATCAACCAGCCGAATATTATCAATTCTCAAGGGTGCCGTTACGGAGTAAGGTGAGAATGAAAGGAGCGGGCAGATGAATGTTTCTTCTCTGGGCGCACTTCTGATCAACGCGTTACTGCATGTCCTGGAATTTCTGGCCTCGCCAAGTGGCGGGCGTGACATCGGACGCGAGATATTGCGCAACCTCGGTTTGCGTGGCGGTTCCGGCCGCCGCGGCTAATCCAAAATTAAATTTTGCCGCAGGAATACGGCGCACTGATCTGCTGGCTGGTGCCACCCGGCGGAAACACTGCGCATGTGGCAGTCTGAATTCACGAAATGCGAGATTCAAATGAATACGACCATGGCGCTTCCCCATTCTTCAGGGCAGAGCGATACAAACGACACCTCGGCGCGCTTCTGGACCCGGCTCTCGCGCAAATATGCGTCACAGCCGGTGCGGGACCAGGCTGCGTATGAAAAGACACTTTCCCGGACCGTCGAGCATCTGGGACCGGACGACAAGATTCTTGAGCTTGGCTGCGGCACCGGCTCGACCGCTTTGCTGTTGGCTGGCGGCGTTGGCTCCTATCTCGCGACCGATTTTTCCGAAGGCATGATCGGGATTGCCAAAGAGAAACTGCCCGGTTCCGGTGTGGCAAACCTGTCGTTTCTGACCGCGGACGCGTTCGACAAACGACTGGACGTCGAGACGGGCTATGATGCGGTGCTGGCTTACAATTTCCTGCATCTGGTCGCCGATATCGAAGCCGTTCTGGCAAGGAGCCGCGCCCTTCTTAAACCCGGCGGGCTCTTGATCACCAAGACGGTCTGTCTTGGCGGCAAGGCCTGGCTGTTCAGGCCGATGATTGCCGTCTTGCGCCTTGTCGGAAAAGCACCTTATGTCCGGATGCTGACGGTTGCCAAACTGGAGGACCTGATCGGGCAAGCCGGGTTTGAGATCATCGAAACAGGTACCTACCCGGCGAGTCCTCCGGCGCGGTTTATTGTCGCGCGGAAAATCTGACGCCGGTTATGATTGGACATCGTCGACGCAGATTTCCGTCTTCCGGCAGCCGGCCGGAAACCGCAGGTCTTCTACTATGAAGGCTAGGACCATATCCCCAACTCAGACGATGAGAACATATACCACCAGAACGTTTTGGATTTACTTAGCGTTAATCTCATAGGTTAGAGACCGTCCCGTGTTTCCAGGAGGCTGGCCTTCTCCAGAGCCAAATCGAAATGCCGTAGGTTCATGCAATTATTGCATTCATTCTTCAATGTAGCCTCCCGTGGTTGTTTTTTGGGAGGATCCAATGAGTTTCTTGCAAGTTGGTAGCTGGAATATCGAACACTTGTCCGGCTCGCACCGTGAAACAAAAAAACAAAGCGCATTCGCGCTCGCGGATCACATCGAGATGGCGGGTGTCGACATCATTGTCCTCCAGGAGATCTATGTCACGCCCGCGGATGAAGAGGTTCGGATTACGAACGATGGGCCGGTTATCGAAACATCAGCTCAGACCGACCGCCGCAATGCCGAACTGGATGTAGTTTGCTATGTCCTTGAAGAGCATCTGGGTGATCCGTGGTTTTACGCGATACTTCCCAACCGGAACGAAGGCGATACATCTCAGCTGTGCGCTGTCATGTGGAATGGGAACCGTGTCACACTCAACAAAACCATGAAGATCGACGTGCCGCACAAGGTCGACGGCTACAATCTGTGGGACCGTGCACCTCATGCCCTTAAGTTCAGCACCGACATGAAAGTCTGGCGCAGAAACGATGACATGGAATGGCACGAGATCGAAGTGCAACGCAGCCTGATCGTTGTGCCCTTGCACATGAAGTCCAATTATGGCGGCGTTACCAAGAACCGCCCGGTGCGCGAAAAGGAAGCCGAGGTTCTTTGTGCGCAGCTCGATACTGTACGTGCCGAACTGGACGACGATAGTCTGATCCTGATCGGCGACACCAATATCCTGAACAACGCAGAACCAGCCCTGGAGTGTTTCGTCAACAACGGCCTTGTTGATCTGAATAACAACGATGGTTCCACATATTGGAGCAAGCAATATGGCGATGCCCCATTTGACAGGGCATTCGTTGCGGAAGGGCGGAAAGAATTCAAATATACCCGTCAATACGTGCTGCGTTCTGCGGATCTTGTCGCCCATGACCGGTTTTTGTCAGATCATTATATGATCAAGATGAGCGTCAAGACATACCTCGATGATGATGATCCGAGAGACGGGATCGACGGCGATGCTGATGGCTAGGACCGGCAGACAATAAAAAGACCTACCTGACTGGTTTTTCTGGTTTTTGGTCTAGGGCCTGTGGGGAATTAGGTTTCGGTCGCGGCGCGAGACGCTTTTGGCCGCGGATCAGGAAGAGAGACTGCCATGGAGTAACCTCCATAAGGGCTCTCTGACGCCATCCGGGGCCAAAAGCGCCGCGTCCCGCAGGGATATGATGAAAATCGCCCGGCTCCACGGCGCAAAGTCTTGAAAAGGAATGGCCTTTCCAGCGACTTTGCTTCTACAGCGTTTCGATTGCTGCAGAAACAGAAGCACCACTTGGCGCGTTGAAATCTTTGATTTCAGGCAGCGCTAAGTGGTTCAATTCAAATCGAGAACGCTTTAGATCCGAACGATTTTCATCGATACCGCGATCCAAGTCCTAAATCCCCACAGGCCCTAGGAGAGCTTTGCAGGGCAATGCGGGTGCTAGCCAGGAGGGGAACGTTCCAACCGCCTCAACTCACACCCGGATTGTCCGCACTACCACCTATTGGCGCGAAGCGTCATTGTTTCTTCACGCTGCTCATGTTGCAATGCGGTATATCTGGCCGGATGAAGCAGGAACTTTGACGCCGTGTTCGATCTATCAGGACAAAACGCCCTTGTTGTCGGGATCGCCAATGAGAACTCCATCGCCTACGGATGCGCCAAGGCGCTCCGGGAGCAGGGAGCAAAGCTTGCGATTACATATCTGAATGAAAAATCAGAGCCTTATGTCCGTCCGCTTGCCGAGGGGCTGGGTGCGGATCTGATCCTGCCGCTGGATGTTTCCAATGAAGACCAGCTTGATGCGGTGTTCGACCGGATCAGGAAAAAATGGGGCAAGTTGGACACGCTGCTTCATTCGATTGCCTTCTCCAAGAAGGAAGACCTGCATGGCCGTGTGATCGACTGTTCGGCTGACGGTTTCGCGCTTGCAATGGACATTTCGGTCCATTCGTTCCTGCGCCTGATCCGCCGGGCCGAACCGCTGATGCCGGAAGGCGGTACCTGCATGACGGTCTCCTTCATGGGGGCACAGAAGGTCGTGGAGAACTACAATGTCATGGGTCCGGTCAAGGCCGCGCTGGAATCGGCAACACGCTATGCCGCCGCCGAACTCGGCCCCAAGGGCATCTCGGTTCATGCCCTTTCTCCCGGCCCATTGAAGACCCGCGCGGCGTCCGGCATCGATTCCTTCGATGCGCTGCTCAATGACGCGGCCAGACGCGCTCCGACCCATCACCTTGCAACCATCGAGGACGTCGGCGCCTATGCCGCATTCCTGGCCAGCCGCGAAGCATTCAACGTAACCGGCGGCGTGCACGCAATCGATGGCGGCTACAGCATCGTCTGACCAGATGCATGACCAGAAATGTCTGATGAGAGATGTCTGGCCCAGATCGTCCGACCTAGAAGGAAAACAGCTATGAAAGATGTCTTCGACGCCTTGGCCAAGAGCCAGAATGATCTTCTGAGGTCGATGACGGATGCAACTGCGTGGTCACCCAGTGAACGGGGCACCGTGCTTCAGGCGCAGTTCAATGAAATGAGCAACATGGCCAGCTTGATGATGCGGGGCCTGACAACCCATCTGACCACCATTTCCGAAACCCACAAGGGCAGGGCCCAGAAGAATCTTGCCGATCTGGCCAGCCTGATGAATCCGGAAACTGGCGACCCGGATGCCGCTTCGGCTCTGGATGCGTGGCAGTCCTATCTGGTCGATGCGTCGCAGCGCATGGTGCTGACGCTGGATACCTTGCGCAGACGCGGAGACGTGTTTCTGGAGCATGAGGAAGCCGGTTGTCCGCCCGTGCTGATCTACGACTACGAGGTCGTCCTGGACGGCGCGGACCTGCCGCGCCCGTGCTGCTACATGCTGTTGAAGATCATGCCGCCAAAGGACAGCGATCTTCCGGAACCCAAACCGTGGAAGCGGCCCTATATTATTATCGATCCGCGTGCCGGGCATGGCGCGGGCATCGGCGGCTTCAAGCCGGACAGCCAGGTCGGCGTGGCGCTCAGTGATGGTCACCCGGTGTATTTCGTTGCCTTCAAGCGCATGCCGGAGAAAGGCCAGACACTGGCCGATGTCACCCATGCGGAAGCAGCTTTCGTGCGCAAGGTCATGGAACTGCACCCGGAATCTCCGAACCCGGTCGTGACCGGAAACTGCCAGGGCGGCTGGGCAACATTGCTTCTGGCCGCATCCAATCCCGATCTTACCGGGCCGATTGTCCTCAATGGCGCACCGGTCCAGACCTGGGCCGGGCGCGTTGGCGAAAATCCGATGCGCTACAATGGCGGCATCCTGGGCGGCACGCGCAATGTCATGATGATGTCCGACCTTGGCCATGGCGTGTTCGACGGTGCCGACATCGTTCAGAACTTCGAGATGCTCAATCCGGCGCGCAACTACTTCGGCAAGTATTTTGATCTCTACCGCAAGGCGGACACGGAAGCGGAGCGGTTCCTGGAGTTCGAACGCTGGTGGGGCGGCTTCTTTCTCCTCAACGAGGCGGAAATGCGCTGGATTGTCGAGCAGCTTTTTGTCGGCAACCGGCTCGCCAAGAACGAGGCGCGGCTGGAGCCGGGGCGCAACATCGACCTGAAGCAGATCCGCTCACCGATCATCGTATTCGCCAGCCATGGCGACAACATCACCCCGCCGCAGCAGGCGCTCAACTGGATCATGGATACCTATGCGGATGAGCGCGAGATCGCCATTCGCGGCCAGCGTATCATCTACATGGTCCATGACCAGATCGGCCACCTTGGCATCTTCGTGTCCTCCAAAATCGCCAAAAAGGAACACGCCGAGGTCACTTCGACGTTGAAAACGATCGAGGCCCTGTCACCGGGCCTTTACGAGATGAAGATTGACGAGTTCGAGGGGGACGGGTTTGAACGGACGTTCACCGTCAGTTTCCACGAGCGCAAGCTGGAAGATCTGAACCAGTTGGATGATGGCCGGGAGGACGAGATTCCATTCGCCGCCGTCGCCCGCGCTTCGGAACATCAGGCGGAAGCTTACGACGTCCTTGTCCGTCCGTTCGTCCAGGCCGGTGTGACCGAGCAAAGCGCGGAATTGCGCCGCAAGACCCATCCGCTGCGCCTGCAACGCGCGCTGTTCTCAAGCCAGAACCCGTTTGTTGCACCACTGGCGGAGTTTGCAGGGCGGGTCCGGGAAGACCGCATGCCCGCAGCCAGCGACAATCCGTTCGTCCAGGCCGAAGGGATCATGGCGGCGATGGTTGAACAGTCGCTCGATCTCTACCGCGACCTGCGCGACACGATGTACGAGAGCATGTTCTACGGTCTTTGGGGCACACCGTTTGCCCGCTGGTACGGCCGCACCCACCAGCCGGGCCGGACCTTGAAACGCAAGGAGGAACTGCGTTGTCTGGAGCCTGTCCGTTCCGCTCTGATGCATATCGAGGAAGGCGGGTTTTGCGAGGCGGTGGTCCGCATGCTGATCCTGCTGGCGGAGAGCCGCGGCAATGTCCGCCGTGACCGGCTCGAACGCTCTGCCCGGGTGCTGACCAGGGACGAGCCGTTCAAGTCGCTGACTCCGGACCAGCGCAGTTTCATGCTGCATGAGCAGACGCTGATCGTCGAGTTCGCACCGGAAGCCGCCCTGAACAGCCTTCCCAAGCTGCTGCGCACAAGCGAGGAACGGGAACTGGCGGCGAAGGTCGTTCAGTATATCCCCGGCGAGATCGACGAAATGGCGCCGCACACGCTCGACATGCTGCAGCGGTTTCACGAGGTGCTGGACCTGCCGCCGGTGACCGCCGACGTGCTCGAAGATCCGTTGGCGGACACCGGGCCGGAAGCTGGCGAACCGGCCAAGACCGTTGCCGCAGCAGCACCGGTTGCAGCCAGGTCCGAGCCGAAGAAAGCCCCGGCACGGAAGGCCGCCGCAAAACCTGCAACCCGCAAGCCCGCGGCCCGCAAACCAGCTGCTCGAAAGTCACCATCGAAGAAGACCGGGGAGCCTGCGGAATAGGTTTTTCGCGCCTTTCGCAAGGCTTGCGAATCTGCACCGTCAAGCTGACCGGGTTCTTATGGTTTTGAACCCCTCACCCTAACCCTCTCCCAATGGGAGAGGGGATATGTGGAACCGTCAATCCTTGGCCGCGCCATGCGCCCTGTGGCGTGGTAACCTCTCCCACTGGGAGAGGTCGGAGCTCAGCTCCGGGTGAGGGGGCAGACTTTTATGATAGCAAAGAGCCAGACTTCGCGAGCCCGCTCCTTGCGGAGCCGATCAACAGATGCCGAACGCTGCCTCTGGTACCGGCTTCGCAACCGTCAGCTCAACGGGTGGAAGTTTCGCAGACAAGTACCAATCGACCGGTACATTGCCGATTTTGCGTGTTTGGATGCCAAGTTGATTGTTGAGCTTGATGGTGGTCAGCATGCACTGAACATGGGTGAGGATGCAGCCCGTAGCGGCGTACTTGAAGCGTGCGGTTACCAGGTTGTCAGGTGCTGGAACTCTGATGTTCTTGTACGAACCGATGATGTCCTTGAGGACATCTTGAGCCACCTTGAACAGAAGAAATAGCCAGCCTCTGACGGATCTGGCATTCTCAAGCAGACCGGGTTCTTGTGGTTATGAACCCCTCACCCTGACCCTCTCCCTATGGGAGAGGGGATATGTGGAACCGGCAATCCTTGGCGGCACCATGCTCCCTGCTGCGAGCGTTTCTGGTGAAGGGGTATGCGTTCCGGGAGGCAAGTTCGTAAGCCATCATGCCTCTCTTGTGCCGATCTTGCGAAGGCCAATTCACTGATTCCGGCTTCCCCTATGTGCCCAGCCGGTCATGCGCATTTCGAGGACGGCCATCAGCACATACATGCCGATGCCAAGGACGGCGAGGGCGACGAGGCCGGCCCAGACCAAAGGCACGTTGAACTGCGACTGGGCGGCCAGCATCATGTGGCCGAGACCGGAATTGGCGGCAACGTTTTCCGATATCACCGAGCCGACAAAGGCCAGCGTGATGGCGATCTTAAGGGAGCCGAAGAAATAGGGCATGGAGCGCGGGATGCCGACCTTCAGCATGATGTCCATCTTCTTCGCACCGAGCGCGCGGAGCACGTCTTCCATCTCCGGTTCGATGGTGGCGATGCCAGTGGCGACATTGACCACGATCGGGAAGAAGGCGATCAGGAACGCGGTCAGAACGGCGGGGATGTCGCCGATGCCGAACCAGATCACCAGGATCGGCACGACGGCGACTTTCGGGATCGAGTTGAAGCCGATCATCAGCGGATAGAGCCCGGCATAGATGACCTTTGACCAGCCGATGGCCAGGCCGAGGACAAGGCCGCCGGCGACCGCCAGCCCGAAGCCAAGCACAGTGGTGAACAGTGTCTGGACCGAATTCTTCCAGATCGGTGACCAGTATTTGACAATTGCCTCGTAAATGTCGCTTGGCGCCGGAAGGATATAGACCGGCAGTTCGAACATGTGGACCGAGGCCTCCCAGAACAGGAACAGGCCGATGGTCCACAGCCAGGGGGCGGCGGCAATCCAGCGTTTTTCCGTCATGCGGCGGCCCTCGCATCGGCGATCAGTTCACGCAGTTCATGGACGATATCGTTGAAGGCGGGCTCATAGGTCAGGTCGATGCTGCGCGGCCGCTCGAATTTGATCTGTTTTTCCTTGATAATCCGCCCGGGCCGGGCGCTCATGACAAACACTCTGTCTGCCAGAAAGACGGCTTCGCGCAGGTCATGGGTGACCAGAATGACGGTGAAGTTCTTGTCTGCGTGGAGATCGCGCATCACCTGCCACAATTCCTCGCGGGTGAAGGCATCCAGCGCTCCGAAGGGTTCGTCCAGCATCAACAGGGCCGGATTGTGAATAAGCGCCCGGCACAAATTGGCGCGCTGCTGCATGCCGCCGGAGAGCTGCCAGGGATACTTCACCCCAAAGCCGGACAGGCCGACAAGGGATAAAAGATCTTCAGCTTCCTTGATATAGGCGGCTTTTTCCCGGCGCAGTTTCTTGCGGTGCGGCTGAACGATCTCCAGCGGCAGCATGATGTTGGAAAGCGTCGTGCGCCAGGGCAGAAGCGACGGATTCTGAAACGCCATGCCTGCAATCGATACCGGACCTGCTACCTCGTGTCCGGCAACCTCGATTGTCCCCGACTGCGGGGCAATCAGCCCGGTTGCCAGTTTCATGAGCGAAGATTTTCCGCACCCGGACGGGCCGACGACGGCAGCGAACTCGCCGGAGTTTATGGACATCGACAGGCCGTCAACAGCCAGCGTGCCGCTGCCCTCTTCGCCATAGGTCAGGCGGACATCTCTTAGATCGACAAATCCGTGCAAGGGAGCATCCGTTCAAAAAGGCTCCCGCGAGCCGCCGCATCGGCCCGCGGGAGTACCGGTGAGAAGAGTGGGCCTCGCTTAGATGGTTATTTCACCATCCGCTCTTCGACCGGCGGCAGATAGCTGGCATCGAAGATTTTTTCCGGTGCAGGGGGCGTATCGCTGACGCCCATGGAGGTCTGCAGGAATTCCAGCGACTTGGCGAGCTTGTCCATGTCGACACCACCAAAGCCGTTGGCCTTTACCGCCGGTGTGGCGATGGAACCCTCGACAGCCATGGTCAGGCGGTCGATCTCAACCGCTTCGTCGAGGATCTCGTTACGCTTCATGACATAGGCAATGGCCGCTGCCGGGTCGGCGATGGCATCCAGATAGCCCTTGACCAAGGCCTTTACGACGCCCTTGACCGCATCCGGATTTTCAGCGGCGAAATCGGTGTTGACGATGACGACGTTGCCGTAGAGATCAAGGCCGTGCTCGCCCATCAGGATCAGCGAGATGTCGTCTTCCGGGACGCCCTGTGCCTTGAGGTTCAGGACGGAGGAAAACGAATAGCCGAAGATCGCGTCGACTTGGCCCTGTGCCAGCATTGGCTCGCGTACGGGGAAGCCGACACTCTCAATTGTGATGCCGGAGGTGTCGAGACCGGCGACATCGACAAAGGCCGGCCACTGGCCGAAGGCGGCATCGGGCGGCGGGGCACCGAGGGTCTTGCCTTCCAGGGTCTTCGGATCGGTGGTGACACCCTGGCTGGCCCGGCCAATCACCGCGAAAGGCGGCGTTTCATAGGCCATCATCACAGAGGTGACTTTCAGATCCGGCTGCTCGTCCATCAGCTTGATCAGCGCGTTGATATCGCCGAATCCCATCTGGTAGGCGCCGGTGGCAACCCGCGGGATCGATTCGCGCGATCCGGCACCGCTGTCGATGGTGACGTTCACACCCTCATCGGCGAAATACCCCTTGTCGAGCGCGATGAAGAAGGGTGCGGACGGGCCCTCGAATTTCCAGTCCAGCGTGAACTTGACGTCCGTTGCGGCAAATGCCCCGGACACGGAGGCGGCAAGCGCCAGAGCCATAGCTGTGAGACGACGCATGGTTATTCCCTCTGGTTCAGTGTTGTTTCGCTGGATCTTGAAAGCACCCTGATTAAAACGCAAGCAGTCAAAAATAGCGATTAAGAACTGGGCGGGTTGCTGCCTGCCGATTGCGCAGTGCGGCTGTTTTGTCATGAGAGCATTGAAGCTATTGACCAATTTGCAAAGAAGAGCGGCTGCGGCGGTGTTTTTTTTCCTGATTGGACAAAAAACAGCGCTGACGCTGACGTAAATTCGGGCACTTCGCTGGCTCATACCAACCCCAGTTGATTAGAACCTATTTGATGGAGCGAAAATTCGTTCCCGGCTAGGGCCTGTGGGGATTTAGGATTTGGATCGCGGTATCGATGAAAATCGTTCGGGTCGAGAAGCAATGTCGCTGGAAAGGTCATTCCTTTTCAAGACTTTGCGCCGTGGAACCGGGCGATTTTCATCATATCCCTTGCGGGACGCGGCGCTTTTGGCCCCGGATGGCGTCAGAGAGCCCTTATGGAGGTTACTCCATGGCAGTCTCTCTTCCTGATCCGCAGCCAAAAGCGTCTCGCGCCGCGACCGAAACCTAATTCCCCACAGGCCCTAGGCGATGCGGGCAGTGCGGCCTTTACGGCCGGGCAAGCGCAGCAACGACGCCGGGGACGAATTTTCGCCCACCAAAGGCGTGCTTTTCCTGTCCTGCGGACAGCGTCATGCTTTTTGAACGATACCCCGCATCGTCCTGCAAACCATTCCTAGCCGAAGAAAAGGAGAAACGCGTCAGATAGGTTCTAGTCAACTGGGCTTGGTATCAGTTGACTGATTGGCACCCGGGGCGCTTGAAAGTGTACACCCGCCTTCTACGCCGTGGATAAGGCTGGTCCCGGGGCCGGCTCTCATGCGATAACCACGAGACATCGGCTTGAATGACGGAACCCCATGTTCGACCTCAACTATACACGGCGCCTCAGTGGCGATCTCGACCGTTGGGTCGCCAAGGGCTGGGTGAGCGCGGAAGGCGCGGACAACATTCGCGCCGAGCAGGACGAGGGGGATGGCAAGTCCCACCTGCCACTGGTGCTGGGCGGGATAGGGGTGGTCTGTGTGGCCCTCGCGGTGATCGCGTTCATTGCGGCGAACTGGGATGGTATTCCGAAAATCGCCAAGCTTGTCGGAATTGTGGTTCTGGTCGTCGCCAGCCATTTGCTCGCCGCCTACACATATCGCCGCGAAATGAAGGCCATTGCGGATCTTGCGACTGCATTTGCGACGCTGGTATTTGTCGGCGGTATGGCGCTGGTCGGGCAGATTTTCCATTTGCCGCAGGACTGGGCGGGAGGTGCCTTTCTGATCGCGCTTGGCGGCTTGGCCGCCGCGTGGATCACCGGGTCCCGCACGGCTCTGATTGTCGCTGCGGTTGCCGTCATCTCCTGGCAGTTCAATCGGCCGGATCTGGACGGTGGCGGGATCACGGCAGGCCTTGTCAGTCTGGCGTTGCTTGCGGCCGTCTTTGCGCATCCGGTGGTTTTTCCGGCCTTTGCGGCGCGCTGGGCGGCGATTGCCGTTCTGCTGGCGACCTATGGGCGCTGGCTGATCGAGGCCACCGGTACGATAGTCAGCCACCGCGCCGGGGATCCGGTCGAATTGGTGCTGCAAGGCGCCGCCGGGTTTGCACTCTCGTTATTCTTGATTGGACCGGTTCTGGAACTCTGGGTGAAGTGGTGCGGAGACCGGCCTGCAAAGCCAGCCGGTCTTTGGGCAATGCTCGCCGGATTGCGGGATCTCGGGTTTGTTGCCCTTTGCTGGCTGGGCTTTTTCGCGCTTGTGTTTTCGGGCGAATATGGCGAACCCGGCCTCCCGTCTGGATGGCTCGCCGCGCCTGCCTTTTTACCGATTGCCCTGGCTGCGGTTTTGGCCCTTTCCGGAGCGGTCATGGCCTTCAAGTCGCCCAAATACCAGATGCTGGTTGGCGCTGGAACGCTAGCGGGGATTGCTTCCCTTCTGCCGACTTTGACCGACAATATCCTTGCGCTTTGTGCGTTCAGCCTGGCGGCCTTGGTCGGACTGTGCGCCCTGGCGGCCTGGTTCGGCAACCGGCTGTGGACGGTGGTTTCCTATCTCGCGCTCACCGCTGCTGTCCTTTGGCTGCTTGAGGTGACCATCGGATCTCTGCTCGGCCAATCCGTGTTCTTCCTCGTGGCCGGACTACTCCTGCTCGCCATGGCCTGGTGGGTGGTACGCTTGCTGCG
Organism: Roseibium sp.; assembly: GCA_965230445.1. Taxonomy (GTDB): domain Bacteria; phylum Pseudomonadota; class Alphaproteobacteria; order Rhizobiales; family Stappiaceae; genus Roseibium. The sequence goes on from OZ246005.1 coordinate 910,319, forward strand.
CAAAGGCGCGCGCCCGGCTCAAACAGCTAGCGGAGAGGCTGAGTCATGAGCCAGACCGATGCGACTTTGATTGGCTCGGAGAATTCCGGCAGCGGCCTGTTCGGCTCGCCTTATATCCGCTGGGGCCTGCTCGCACTGATACAACTCGCCCTGATCGCCATCCCGATTGCGGATCGTTTGTACGTTCAGGTGACGGGAGAGGAAGTGACCTTGGCGCTGGCACCTGTCGATCCGCGCGATCTGTTGCGCGGCGATTATGTGATCCTCAATCTGTCCTTGCACACCCTGCCACGGGATTTGCCGGGCGCGGGTGCCGATATTGTCGAGGGTGAAACCGTCTATGTGCGTCTTCAGGCCGATGACGACGGCATCGCCCGTCCGGCGGAGGTCGCAAGGGAGCGGTCTGCCTTAAATGGAACTGTCATTGAAGCGGCGGTTGAACGTGTGGAGGAGACCATCCTCCGGATCAATACCGGCATGGACGCCTTTTTCGTCCAGGAGGGCGACGGCAAGGAAGTCGAGCGGATCATGGGAGACCGGGTCAAACTGATTGCGGCGATAGCAAGTGATGGCCGGTCCCTTCCTTTGCAACTGCTCATCGACGGGAAAGTCTTCAAATCCGATGGCGCCCTTTGACGGCCACAGGCATCAAGGATATGAGCGCGGAACGTCAATCGCAACAGTGTCTCCATGTCTGATCCCGCCCAGCAAACGCTTGTTTATCCGATCCGGTCCGGCGAATTCGAAATAGCGCCCGGCAGCCGGGTGCTGCTGATCCGTGGGCGGGTGGATCCGGTGCTTACGGATCTCGGACGTTTCGATCTGACAATCGAGCAGAGCTTTGCCCCGGATCGTGACGCGCTTGAGCGTTCTGGCCATCTTGTGGTGGCCGAGGCGACGGATACCGGTTACGACTGCGTTCTGGTTCTCACCTCGCGCCAGCGCCAGGAAGCCAGGGCACAATTGGCCCGCGCTGTGACACTGATACGCCCTGGCGGGATCGTCGCAGCGGCCGCTCCAAATGCGGAAGGCGGCAAGACCATGGCGGCGGATTTTGCCGCACTCCTAAACGGGACCGATGGTCTTTCCAAAAACAAGTGCCGCGTGGTGTGGGCGAAGGTTGAAGCCGGAGGAACCGGCGAAACCCTTCTGCACGAGTGGCTCGCACTTGATGCGCCGCGCCCGGTTCTGGATGGGACCTTTGTCAGCCGCCCCGGCCTGTTCGCATGGGACCGGATTGACCCCGGATCGAAACTTCTTGCAGAGCACGTGCCGGCGACACTTTCGGGAAAGGGCGCGGATCTTGGCGCCGGGTTCGGCTATCTGTCCCGCCAGGTTCTGGAACGGGCGGCCAAAGTCGCGGCCATGGATCTTTATGAAGCCGAAAAGCGCGCGCTGGATCTGGCGGAACAGAACCTTCAAGTCTTCAAAGGCCGGAGACAGCTCACCGGCATCTGGTCAGACGTCACCAAGGGCATAGACGGGCCATACGATTTCATCGTCTCCAATCCGCCGTTTCACCAGTCGGGCCGGGCGGGGCGCACCGATATCGGCATTCAGTTCATTGAAACTGCGGCGAAGGGACTGAGGGGCGGTGGTGTCTTCTTTCTGGTTGCCAACCGGCACCTTCCCTATGAGCGGACACTGAACGAGGTGTTTGCCGAGGTGGATGTTCTGGCGGATGAAGGCGGTTACAAGGTCGTCCGGGCCGTAAAGGCATCGGGAAAACACAAGGGCCGATGACATGCATCTGGTGAAACTGCTTGCCAATCTCGGCTATGGCAGCCGCAAGGAAATGCAGCTTGCCATCCGCAACGGCTGGGCGACCGACAAGGACGGCAACCGGCTGAAGGCCGACAGCCGCCTGCCACATGAGGACATCCTGTTTGACGATGAGCCGCTGGACCCGGCACAGGGCATGGTGCTCCTGATGCACAAACCGGCCGGCTATACCTGTTCGGTCAAGGATCAGGGGCGGTTGGTCTATGATCTTCTGCCCGGCCGCTACCGGCTCCGCAAACCGGCCTTGTCGACCATCGGACGGCTGGACAAGGAAACCTCCGGAGCCCTGCTGTTCACCGATGACGGAACGTTTCTCCACAAGGTGATCAGCCCGAAGGCCAATGTGCCGAAGGTCTATGAGGTCACGCTTGACCGGCCGCTGACCGGCTCGGAGAAAGATCTGTTTGCGTCCGGGGAAATGATGCTGGAGAGCGAGACCAAGCCGCTAAAACCAGCGGATTTGGAGGTTCTCGGCGCGTGCCGCGCCAGAGTGACGCTTCACGAAGGCCGCTATCATCAGGTTCGCCGCATGTTCGCCGCGACCGGCAATCACGTCAGCGAATTGAGCCGCTCCCGTATCGGCGCCCTCGGTGTCGGCGAGCTTGCCGAGGGCGAATGGAAACTGCTTTCAGAGCCTGAGAAGTCTCTGATTTTCGATTTAGGCGTGCGCCCGTCCGCGCAGGATTGAAGACCTGACGCGGAAGGGCATTGTTGGTTGGTTCTCAGCCCGTTTTCCGGCTCAGAACCCGGATACGGCTGTCGAATTCGCCGCGGTCGACATAGCAGCCGCGCAGGTGCCGGAAGCCGGTGTTCGGGTCGAAGGCCGCGCGCCCGTGCATGACACGGCGATTGTCGAAGATCACCATCTCGCCGCCTTCCAGCCGCGTGGTCAGGACGTATTTTTCCGACCGGGTCATCTGCATGATCTTGCGGTAGGCGCGGTAGTAAGCCTCCATTTTCGCCACCGGAAGATCGAATACACCGGCCAGATGGGCATTGAAATGCAACTCGTGCAGGCGTCCGAACAGGTCAAGATCGATGACCGTGTGGTGACGGCGGATGTCGTAATCCTCGTCCTGGAAGCGGAACGGCACCGGGGTTTCGCTGAGCAGTTTGAAAGCTTCCGGATCTTCCGCCCGGAGGTCTTCGGCAATGGCGAACCCGTCGCAGAAGGTCGAGCCGCCGCCTTCTGCCTCGTTGGCAAGGCAATGCAGGAACTGGAAGCCGGGCGGCAGTTCCTGGTTGGCCAGATCCGTGTGCAGCGGCAGCGCGTGGGAGGTATAGGCCAGATTGTTCGGGTTCGGTTTCGACATGACCTCGAAGGTGACACCGAAATTGGTCTCGCGCAGGAAGCCGATCTTGCGGGCGATCGCCATTCCGGCATCCTTGTCGTCGGCCATGCCATCGACGATCGAGAGCCCGGTTTTCTTGGTCTCGATCAGGAACGCCAGAAGCGCGTCGTCAGAGGTCATCAGATCCGCTGCGGCGGCGCGCGGGATTGAGGCTGCGGGCAGATTTCCGCGCCAGGTTACCGGTTCGATCCGGGCCGGGTCGGAGAGGCCGCTGCCGGGAAGGTGGGCGGCGAGCCAGTCAGGATCGAAACGGCTGGTATGGCTTTCATCATTCCAGCGCAGAACAATCTGGCCGTCTTCCAGGGCCGCGTCGGCAATGCCGAGGCTTTCGGAAATGCTGGTCAAGTCGAACTCGCGCTCCCGGGTCTGCGGATGAAAGCCGCTTGGGCAATTGTCGCGCAGCCAGAGATACGGGAAGTCCGCCTCCGCGCCGTTGGAAAAGGCAACGTGAAGCACGCGGTCGTCGCCGCGCAAGGTGAGCGTAGTCATCGGTAGTCCATATAGTCGATAAGATTTGAAACGGGCGTATAAACGCACCCGGCGGTCGTCAAAGCGTTGTCGAGGAAACCTGACTCACTTAGCGCTATCCGAAATCAAAGATTTCAACGCGTTAAACGATGTCTTGCGGTTCAAGCCGAAACCGAAACCTAATTCCCCACAGGCCCTAGGCCGCGCCTACGGGCGGCGGCCACCACCAATGGGCCTTGCAATGGGGAATACCGGGCATCCGCCCAGGCGAAGCAAGCATGTTCTGTCTATCCTGAAAGGTTTACGGCCGATGTTTCCCTGTGTGAGAGCATCAAGCATGCCGAACTCATCGCATAGTGCCTTGTCTGCGACAATACGCCATTCCGGTATATTCCGAAAGCGGAGTTGACCGGCAAACCGGGCGTCTGCGTGAACAAAAAGTGAGCTGGTGGAGACAAGGACGAGGTTCTAATCAACTGGGGTTGGTTGTCTAATTCCGGCTCCTGCGTCAAGTCCTGAACCTTTTATCTTCCACCGGGCCCACGGTTGTCTTCGAAGTCGTCTCTTCGGAGCGCTTCATGATAGGGCCCTTTGGCTTTGGCCTCCCAAGGTATAAGCCGCCCTTGCCGAATGTTTCGGCGTGGCATCCAACCGCGCGGGTTCGCCTTGGCCATCGTCCCGGTGGGGACGCCTCATCCGCTTTTTTGCGGATCCTCGTCTTTGTCCTTTTCCTTGCTCTTTATGCGGTTGCCGCATCCCTGGCGGCTGCCGGGTTTTGCGGCCAGCGGAATGCTTCGCCGCTGGCAAGCATCTTGTGCAGGATCACAGCGAGCTTGCGCGCCAGCGCGACACACGCTTTCTTGTGAGAGCTGCGCTTTTTGATCCGGCGCGCCCAATCCTTGAGCGGGTGGGCCTTGCGCACCACGGTCAAAAGACTGCTGGCGGCCTCATAGAGCAAGCTGCGCAGCATCGCGTCGCCGTGCCTGGAAATGCGCCCGGACCAGTCCATCTCGCCCGACTGGTTGCGCCGCGCGGTCAGACCGGCATAGGCGCCGACAGACCGCGAGCTGGCAAACCGGGCCGGATCGTCGATCGTCGCAGCAAAGGCCAGTGCGGTCACCGGCCCCACGCCTGGCGCCGTCATCAACAACCGGCAGGCCGGGCTCTGCGCGGCCCGTTCCCGCACGTCCCGGTCCAGCTTGGCCAGGCTGGCCTCCAGCGCCGCGCGCGCCTCCAGTAAAGGCTTGACGATCCCTGACAGGGACGGCGCCTCCTGCAAAACCGCCCACACATGGTCCATGAACTTCGCAACCCCCTTAGGCAGGCGGTGGCCGAGTGAGCCCAGGAGGCCTCTGAGGGCGTTGTCCGTATCCCGCCGCTGGCGCACAAGGTGCTGGCGCGCCTTCAGCGCCAGAAGATCCATCTGCGCCGCTTCGCTCTTCACGCTCACCGGGCGGCAGAAACCCGTGCGCGCAATCTCCGCCAGAAGCTCCGCATCGTTGGCGTCCGTCTTGTTATGCTGAAGCTTCATCACCGCATGCGCCTGACGCGCGTCGATCAGATCCGCCTCCACACCCAAACGGCCGAGACCCCGCACAAGCCAGTGTCCCCAAGTCCCCGTTTCCATCACCACACGCTCTGGGCAAAGGCAATGCTCTTTCAAAACCTGAAACAGCGTCTCCGGGGACGTGAGCGTCTTGCCGCGGGCAAGAACACGACCGCAAGCGGCCTTCACGCAGAACGAAGTCTCTTCCTTCGAAACGTCAAATCCAACATACTCAGACATGCTCACTCTCCTTCAAAGCCTCTTGGGGCACTCCTATGCGACCCCGCATCATAGGCTCAGGAGAGTGGGCGCCGGAATTACGCTATGTATTATGCGCGTTTGGAGTTTCAAGATTCATGACTGGTTTTGTTTCCGATCCGGTTTCTCCTGTTCGACCGATGCAGGCGGACGAGGCACGAGACGCCGTTCCCGAGTTGGGAAAACTCTTGAAAGCATGTGTCGAAGACGGCGCGGGCATCGGTTTCGTTCTGCCGCTTTCATCTGAAAAGGCGGAGGCATTCTGGTCAGCGCGGGTATCCGCGATTGAACGTGGAGAGGCCTTTCTTCTTGCGGCACATCAGGACGGCACCATTGCCGGGGTTGTCATGCTGGTACCGGCACCGCAGGACAATGGCGGTCACCGTGCGGATGTCGCCAAGCTGATGGTCCATCCGGACCATCGCCGCAAGGGTCTTGGCAGCAAGCTGATGCGTGCCATCGATGGCCTCGCCCGGTCGCTGGACCGTTGGCTTCTGGTGCTCGACACGGTGACAGGCGACCGGGCCGAACAGCTTTATGTGGCCTGCGGGTTTGTCAAAGCCGGCGTCATTCCCGACTATGCCCTGAACAGCCACGGTCAACTGGATGCGACGACAGTGTTCTACAAGGATTTACGCTGAGGGCGTCAGCTAGGCTCAGGACCTATTAATTTGCATTTATCTGCGCGATGTGATTCAGGATGGCAAAGGGGTTTGTCATGTCTGATTTGTTTCTGCTCTCACTTGGCCAAATGTCGAAGATCGAGCCGTTCTTTCCAAAGTCGCACGGTGTTGCGCGTGTCGACGACCGCCGGGTGATCTCGGGCATCATCTACGTGCTGAAGCACGGCCTGCAGTGGAAGGATGCACCCAAGGAATACGGGCCCCACAAGACGCTCTACAACCGCTTCCGGCGCTGGTCGGAAATGGGTGTTTTTGACAAGATATTCAGTCACTTGACTGCAGGCGACGGTCCGCCCGATACGTTGATGATCGATGCGACGCACCTGAAGGCTCACCGCACCGCGTCGAGCCTTTTAAAAGGGGGGTGCTTCCCCGCCATATCGGGCGCACGAAAGGCGGGTTGAATACGAAGCTGCATGCCGTGTGTGATGGTGAGGGACGGCCGCTCGCCATGTGCCTGACGGCCGGACAGGTCTCCGATCATGTAGGCGCCAGGATCCTGTACCCCGCCCTGCCTGAAGGCGGCAGCGCGACCATGATCGCCGACAAGGGATATGACTCAGACGAATACCGCGCAGCGCTTCAAGCCAAGGGTATTGCGTCTTGCATACCGCCGCGCAAGGGCCGAAAGGCACCAGCAGAATTCTGCAAAACCCAATACAAACAACGCCATAAGATCGAAAACATGTTTGGCAGGCTTAAGGATTGGCGCCGCATTGCTACACGGTATGACCGCAGAGCAGATGTCTTCATGGCCGCAATAACAATCGCAGCTATCGTCATATGGTGGATTTAATGAGTCCTGAGCCTAGTCTTCGCAGAATTTGCGGGGCAATCCGTTTATCACCCAGGCGCAAATCAATTCTTCGTTTGGCGATCTGTCGACACGGCTTCCCGGAACCTGTCTGGATGAAAATGAAGCGCCGCAGCCCTGCATCCGCCCCCCGCATTGGCCGGCAGAGGAACTTGAATGGGGCGAAGTCCCTAAACGCTGGCGCGACTGGCTCGACCTGCGTTCGCAAAGGCCAGTGAAATGAGATGTGCAATTCGGCTGGCGGTATGAGTGATGCGCTGGATGGTGCGCGCTGCGGTTTCCGCTTCCCTTGGCCGAACTGCACCCGGGCAGCCAACCCGCTGCTGTGTCACACGCTGGAGGTAACGGATGGGCAAAGGCCACGGACTGGATCCAGGCTCGGAGGCCGGGATGACGGCGGTGGGTGTGGCGCGGGATGACGGCGGTGGGTGTGGCAATTGCCGGGCCTGAACAACCAAGCGTCATCCCCGCCCCCGTGCGGGGATCCAATCATTCGCAGAGCGTTTGTGAATTGAAGCCGGACCAGCCGCTGGCCGAAGTGCGTCGCTTTCGCCCTTTGCCACTTTGCACCGGGAATGGATCCCAGCACATTTCCGCTGCGCGGGGCGGGGATGACGCCGGTGTGTATGGCACGGCCTTGCGTCCCCTTCACCCGTCATCACCGGACTTGGATAGCGGGTCCATACCGTTGCCGTGCCACAAGCAGACGCGGTGCAGTTCCGACAGGTCACGGAATGGATGCCAGATCGGCGTGCAGTGCCTGCATTTGTCTGGCATGACGACGGTGGCTGTGGCGCGGCTTGGTATCCTCCTCTGCCGTCATCCCGCACTTGATGCGGGATCCATACTGTTGCCGTGCCACAAGCAGACGCGTTGCAGTTCCGACAGGTCACGGAATGGATACCAGATCGCGTGCAGTGCCTGCACTTGTCTGGCATGACGATGGTGGGTGCGGCACGGCTTTGCATTCCCTTCAGCCGTCATCACCGGACTTGGATAGCGGGTCCATCCCGTTGCGGTGCCACAAGTAAATGGGGTCGTGGGAGGCGAGGGAACGGAATGGATCCCATAGTCAAGCAATGGGATGACGGTGGAGAGATTTTTCCCCTTTCAGCACCAACGCCGCCGCATGGTTTCCCATCGGCGTTTTGAGTGTTCGGGTTGCCCTGAAGGGCAGGATGGCGGGCGCTCCGGCCTTGCCGGGAACGCAAAGGAAATGTGGGAAGTGGCAAAGCGTTGACGCCCGCCCGGTATCCGTTTCCCGATGGCGAAAAGGAGTTGCGCCTTTCTCGTTTCTGCTTGGCTGAGCGTGGGGTGCGGCGCTCAACTTCGCCGGATACGAGACGCATCCCTTGAGAACCTGCGCGCCGGACCCCGCACAGCCTCCAAGGGTCTCCAGTTGCCCGGCAATGCGGAAAAGTCCGTTACACTTTCCCGCCTGCCTCACGACACCGGTCCCCACCACCACGAACGGACGGTCCGACCCCGGCCCCGCATCGGTGGAAACGGGGCGGAGTGTACGGGAAGGGCGAGGGGCGTGGATAAGTTTGTTGTTTGTCAGGAGGGGCGTTTACCCTCTTCCCCCGCCATTCCAGACGGTCTGCAGCGTAGCTGCATGACCAGATCTGGAAACCAGACATCTGCGCACCGAAGGTGCTGCATGTTCCTTTGTTGCCTTGACATTAGAAACGGTGCTCGCTGCGCTCGCTCTGACCCGCTAGACTCCAGATCGGCGTACAGTTCCTGCACTTGTCTGGAGTGACGGAGTGCGTGGCGCGAGGCGCCATCGCGAGATCCGGCATCCAGACATCAGTGCGCCGAAGGCGCTGCATGTTCCCTTGTTGCCTTGGCTTTTGAAACGGGTGCTCGCTGCGCGAGCGCTGACGTGCTGGGCCCCAGATCAGCGCGCAGCCTTGCTGCACTTGTCTGTAGTGACAGCAGTTGAGCGCGGCTCCGGAGCCTGGACGCGGAAAGCCTTGCCTGTTCCTTCTCCCATAGGGAGAAGGTGGTCCGACGGACCGGATGAGGGGTGGCGGTCTCAGCAATTGGCAGGGCCGGCAGGTTTACCCCCTCACCCCAGCCCTCTCCCATTGGGAGAGGGGGACTTTTCGATAGGCCTTGGCATACGCGCTCTACCGTCATCCGGCACTTGGATCCCAGTGCCAAGCAATGGGACGGCGGCGGTAGCGCCTAACCTTGCTTCCGCCCGTCCTCAACCGCGTCGAGGATGAACCTCGGCAGGGCGAATGCTGCGGCATGAACTTCAGGGGTATAGTATTTCGTTTCGAAATCCGCCGCCTTGAACCGCTCTTCCAAAACCGCGACCGGGGTTTTGCGAAGTCCCTCATTGTCGGTCGCCCAGCCGAGCGTCATGTGGCCGCCGAAATAGGTCGGGATCGCGGCGATATAGGCGTGGGCGTCCTTGAAGATCCGGGTGAACCGTTCAACGCTGGTGACAAGCTCGTCCCGCTGCAGGAACGGCACGCCGTTCTGGGTGACCAGCACGCCGCCCGGTGTCAGCATGCGGTGGACATTGCGGTAGAACTCTTCGGAAAAAAGCACCGCGCCGGGCCCGTGCGGATCGGTGCTGTCAACGATGACCACATCGAAACGGCGTCCAGTTTCGGCGGAAAACACCATGCCGTTGGCGATCACCAGTTCAAAGCGCGGGTCGTCGGTGACGCCGGTGTTGAATTCGCCGAAATGCTCCTTGGAGAACTCGACCACCGAAGCATCGATTTCCACCTGAACCAGTTTCTCGACGGATCTGTGCTTGAGCACTTCTTCCGCCAGCCCGCAGTCGCCGCCGCCGACGATCAGAACGTTTTTCGCCGCGCCATGGGCAAGGATCGGCACGTGGCTCATCATCTCGTGATAGATGAACTCGTCCGCTGTCGTTACCTGGGTGACGCCATCCAGCATCAGGACCTTGCCGAACACCGGGTTGGTGAACAGCACAAGATCCTGGTGCTCGGTCTTTTCCTGGTAAAGAATGTCACCGCAGGTGTAGCTGACCTGAACGCCCGGGTAGAGCGTTTCATTGAAGTTCAGCCCGTCGGTCATGCCTCCGCATCCCACGTGTTGGGACACTTGTGCGTGTTGGCAATGCGTTCGGCGATTTCCCGGCCGCGCAGCAATTCGGAAACCGCCGTCCGCTTTGCCTTGAAGGCATCGCGCAACACACCGACGCATTTTTCCGGCATGGCATCGCCGCACATGAAGACGTCGAATGCCGCGTAACCAGCTTCCGGCCATGTGTGCACCGAGATGTGGCTTTCCGCCAATACGGCGACACCCGAAACGCCTTCCGGCTCGAACGGATGCAGGTGAATGTGCAACAGGGTTGCGCCTGCCTCGTCGATGCACTTGCGCAAGGTTTCCTCGACATAGGGCAAGTCGTCGAGGCGCTCGGCATCGTACAGGTCGATAATCAAATGCGCACCAGCGCAGTGGACCCCATCCTTTTGGATGAAATGATCCAGGCGGTCGCCGGCCAAAACGGCCTTGGCCGCGGTGAATACTTCTTCTTCCTTCTGGGTGGTGCTTCTTGGCTCGGCAACGTCAAAGACGTCTTCTGCAACACGAGCCTCCAAGTCCATCCCCAGTTCGAAGAGGGCGTTGCTTTCCATATCGCTCTCCCAAACCAGCAGATGTACCCGGTGTCTATCCGGAAGCGGTTCAATACATGCAAAGCCGCATCTTCTCAATGGAAAAATCCGGCTTTTCTGTTTACATCCTGCAGATCAGCCATGCAGCAAGCAGGTGGCTGGAAAATATTAGCTGGCTAATTATATAATCTGTTGAGCGGGTTGGCAAAAATGGTGGAGATCTTAACTCTGACCGGCGAAAAGCTGGCGACAAACCTCGATGGCCTCGCGCGCCTCAGGATCGAAGTCTTCCGCGCCTGGCCCTACCTCTACGACGGTTCGCCCGCCTACGAGGAGAAATACCTGGCGCGCTATGCCGAAACGGAGGGCGCCGTGATCGTCGGCGCCTTTGATGGTGACCGTCTGGTGGGCGCGGCAACCGGGGAACCGCTTGGCCGCGAACTGGAGGCGTTCAAGGCCCCCTTCAAGGCGCGCGGCCTTGATCCGGACCGGATCTTCTATCTGGCTGAATCCGTTCTCGAACCGGCCTACCGGGGGCGGGGGCTGGGGCACCGGTTCTTTGAGGAACGCGAAGCCCATGCCCGCAGGCTGGGCTATGCCGAAGCGGCCTTTTGCGGGGTGATCCGGCCCGGCGATCACCCGCTACGCCCCAAGGACTATGCCCCGCTCGATCCTTTCTGGAAAAAGCGGGGTTATCAGAAGCTGGACGGGGTGATCGTCACCTTTCCCTGGACGGATATCGGCGAGACACGGGAAAGCGGCAAGCCGATGCAGGTCTGGCACAGGGCGCTATAAGGTTCCCCAAAGAACGCCTTCCACATTAGGGCCTGTGGGGATTTAGGATTTGGATCGCGGTATCGATGGAAATCGTTCGGATCTAAAGCGTTCTCGATTTGAATTGAACCACTTAGCGCTGCCTGAAATCAAAGATTTCAACGCGCCAAGTGGTGCTTCTGTTTCTGCAGCAATCGAAACGCTGTAGAAGCAATGGCGCTGGAAAGGCCATTCCTTTTCAAGACATTGCGCCGTGGAGCCGGGCGATTTTCATCATATCCCTTGCGGGACGCGGCGCTTTTGGCCCCGGATGGCGTCAGAGAGCCCTTATGGAGGTTACTCCATGGCAGTCTCTCTTCCTGATCCGCGGCCAAAAGCGTCTCGCGCCGCGACCGAAACCTAATTCCCCACAGGCCCTAGTTTGCACAGTCCTGGGCGGCCTCACTGCGTCAGCGACCAGGTGATCGTCACCGACGCGCTTAAGGTGTTCTCGCCGGCTTCAATCGGCACCGGTGCGGATTCTGCCGCCATGGCGCGCATCATCATCATCGGCCGGGGCTGCGATATGCCGGTTTCGGAAATCGCCATAACAGACCCAAGTTGCGCGCCGGCGGCCTCGGCGAATAGGGTGGCCTTGCGTTTTGCCGCGTCGACGGCGTTCCGGCGCGCCTCGTCCATTTTTTCGTCCGGTTCGCTGACTTCAAAGGATATGCCGTCGACTGCATTCGCACCGGAGCGAACGACGGTATCAAGCAGTGGCCCGAGCTTGTCCAATTCGCGCACGTTGATCGACACGCCATTGCGCACTTCATAACCGGCAATTCGCGGCGGGGCGTTGTCCTTGGTGTGGTCATAACGCGGATAGATCGAAAAGCCGCTGGTCTGGATGTCGGCGGGCGCAATCCCGGCCGCCTTGATTTCGGCAATGACATTGGTGAGTTGTTCGGTGTTGCGGGCCAGCGCATCGGGCGCGGTTTCGGCCTGCGAGACGACACGCGTCGTGACGACGGCCATGTCCGGCGGCACCGATACGGAACCGGTGCCCTGCATGGTGATGGTCCCGGAGCCGGACGTGGCGCTGACCGGCGGCTTGCCATCCGCACTGTGGGCCGGGACTGCCGCGGAAACGCCCAAAAGCGCAAGTGCCGCGATGCGCAAAAGCGCAAAGGTGGAAAAGCCATAGGGCCGGGAACGTGGCATCATAATCGGGATCCTTGATAAATTGATGCCGTGAGAATTGCGCGCGATTGCGGCGCTGCCGTGACCGGCAACCGGTCCGGCCCCTGCAGCCGGATAGTGTCTTTTTCACAAGCCTTTTGGCGGTGCTTTGGCCAATTTGCTTGCCGTTTGCGCGCGCGATGGTATAGGGAATTTCCAGACGCGTCCGCCGCTCCGCACCGGCAGCCGCCAAGGGCCTGTAGCTCAACTGGTTAGAGCCGTCCGCTCATAACGGATTGGTTGGGGGTTCGAGTCCCTCCGGGCCCACCATCTTCCTTTTGTCCAGCCCGGAGACATAGGTAACAGTTTGTACCGGAGACATGGGTTACAACCTCGTGCCGAACGGGTTGTCGATTGTCTGTAATGTTTTCTGCTCCAGGTCGATGTATCCCAGATCATAGCGCATAAAGCTGATCAGCCAAATTCCATCCTCCACTTCTTTTATGCCGAGTTTCTGACCGGCCAGCACGGTCGAGACGTTGATCTTCTTGCGATGCATGCAGATCCGGCCGCAGGCGGTGACCAGGGCGTCCTTGTCGTGAAAGGGATAGTCCAGGTCCGGCAGGCCCTGGTATGACCTTGCTGAGGGCGTGTAGACCTCACCTGGGGTCTTCATAGCGAGCGCTTCGTGAGGCCGCTCCTCATTGAATTCCTTGACGAAAACGTCGAATTTGGCCTGCTGCTGCAGGCTGTTCATCCCCGGAGGCCGGGTGGCTTCCTTCTTCAGGGTCAGATGCATGCGCTCGTGCCGTCCGTTCTGCTGCGGATGGCCGGGTTTGATGCGCTCAATCCCGATACCAAGGCGCAGCCACCACACTGAGAGCTTCGACAGATTGTAGAGCCCGTTCGGCGAGGCGAAAGGCAAGCCATTGTCGGTACGGATCGCAGTGGGCAGTCCACGCTCTTTGAACAGGGCGAGGAAGGCCTCTATGACCGGTTTTTCCTTTGTCGAGTCAAAGGCCTCGCAGCTCAGAAGATAGCGGGACGCGTGGTCGGTGACTGTCAAAGGGTAACAGTAGGCCCGGTTGCCGAGCTTGAACTCGCCCTTGAAGTCAGCGGCCCAAAGATCGTTAGGGGCAAGTCCGGCCGACAGAGGCGTTCCTGCGGCCTTGTTGGCGCGCCGCCTTTTGCGGGCTCTGCTGACAAGGCCGTACCGGTCTAGAACCGCATGCACGGTGCTTTGTGCCGGGATGCGAACATCGCCGGCCAGCTTCCTGACAAGCACTTCCCGGATCTTGCGTGCGCCCCAGTGCGGCTTGTCTTTCCGTGTCGCGACGATCAGCCGTTCCACCTGCTCGGGAAGCTGGTTGGCATAGCGCACCGGGCGGCGCGAGCGGTCGCACAACGCTTCCATCCCGTCGCGCTGATATCGGTTCCAGATCTTGTAACCGGTCTTGCGCGAGATCGCGAACTCACGACAAACCAAGCTCATGCCTTCGCCGTCCAGCAAACGGGCGATAAAGCGTAGACGTTCCTCCATAACGGACACCTCTTGCCACGGCATCGACACCTCCCGAAAGACGGAAAGTGTTACCAATGTGTCCGGAACGTTCTGTCACCTATGTCTCAGGTCGGGCATTTAGCGATCTAAACTAACGTCCGGTACCACATTGACTTTACCGGGTCATCGCCAGAACTGAGAGCTTCAGCTCTGACAGAAAAGCCACAAGTTCTAGTCGGCTTGGGCTTTGAAGTTTGGCCTGCGTGGTGGCGGTTACAATGAAGCTGGCGTAACGGTCCGCTGTTGTGCCCTTCAGATCGCAGGAAGCTAGAGCCTCTTTCACGAGAGCCATTTCCCATGCTGTGGTTTCCCGAATGGCGTCTTCACTGGCTTCGCCAGTTGTGTTGTGGAAAGCCGCAGCGTCGGGCGCATTGTGCAATACATCGTAAACTGCGATGACCAGCAGATCAAAAAACCGGTCGAGCTTGTCCCCCAGATCGTCGATACCAATCCACGACTCCCGAACCGCCTCAACCGCCGCACCTTTGGTCAGCCGGATCACCGCTGCCAGTGCCGCGTCCTTGTTGCGAAATGTGGCGTAGAGCGTGGGCTTCGATACGCCGGCCTCGGCGGCGATTTCCTCCATTGTTGCCTTGCGCGGCCCATAGCGGTTGAACACCGCCATTGCGGCGGCTGCAAATCTCTGTTCGATCTCGGTCATTTCCATATTGACGATTAACGTGCATTCGTTAAGTTACAAGTTAACGACATTCATAAACTCGTAAAGTGATGGGCGCAATGATGAACCGCGTCGATCCACGGTTACCGGTGACAACATAGCACTCAAGAAGCAATCGAAAGGAAGGGTCCATGAGTTCAGAATTCAACCCCGGCAAGAACCTCGTTCAATTTGACAGCGAAGGACACAAGGTCGCGGCACATCTGTATCTTCCGGATAACCATGCCGCCGGCAATAAATACCCTGCGGCCGTCGTGACCCCGCCGGTCACCGGTGTCAAAGAGCAGACTGGCGGAATTTATGCGCAAGCCTTGGCAAAGCGGGGCTTTGCGGCATTGGTCTTTGATCCGCGCGGCTGGGGCGAAAGTGAAGGCAAGACCGGCTACCTTATCCCGGAATGGTTCGTGAGAGACGTGCGCAATGCCGTAGACTTCCTTCGCACGCTGGACGTGACCGACACAAACAACCTGTTCAACGCTGGTGTTTGCATGGGGTCAGGCTGGGCGATGTATGAGACCGCCTTTGACACCCGCATCAACGCGGTGGCCATGATCAGCCCCTATTTCATCGAACTGGATACACCGCTGAGTATCCTTGGCGCCGAAGGATACCGCAATATGGTCGTCAAGGGGTTGACCGACGCGGCGCAGGCGCGCTTTGACACCGGCGAAGAGATTTATATCAAGCCTGTCCCGGAAACCGAGGAAGAAATCGCCGCCGCGCCCGAACCCCTTTATGTCGGCATGCGCGATTATTATCTGGCGGGCAAACCCGGCGACACGCCGACATGGAAAAACCAGGTGGCGGCCAACAGCCAGTATTCGCTGTATGGGTTCTCGATCTTCAACTATACCAAGCTGTTCGATCCGATCCCGATGTATCTGGCTTACGGCGGCGAAGCAGTCTCGAACCCGGGCGCGATCCGCTTTGCAGAAGAGGCCAAACCCGAAAAGGTTACAGTGATCGAAGGCGCAGGCCATTTCGACCTGTATTGGAGGCCCGAGCACGTTGAAAAGATCTCGGATGAAGTCGCCGGGTTCTTCCGGGCTCACATGCAAGAAGCCTAAGTACAGACCTATTCGGTTCTCGCAAGACCTGCCCTGAGTTGCGCCTCGGCAACGAGCCGTAACTCAGGGCTCATATTTGGTGTGGACAATGCTGCTCATCCGGTGAGCCCGACTTGGTTGACCGGAGGGCTCTTTCGGGATGCAAAATCAATCGATTGGTGTCACCTTGGCTTGCAGCAAAACCGCCATTGGCGCAAGCGCAGCGAAATCCCGCTTTGTCCGATTAGCTGCCAATTGAGCTGCTGACCTGAGGCCAGATCCTCATCCGGTTTGGCGCGGCGTCCGTTGGTTGATTTTTGACCTCATGCGGCCCGAGTTTGCAATTCTGTTTTCAACGCGAATTCGTAAGGCGTGAGATTGCCCATGGATGGACATGATCTGTTATTGGCTTGCGCCTTCCTGGGCCAGGAAGTTTCCAGTTGCTTTTCTGATCCAGTGGCTGGAGAGGTTTGAAAGGCCGGCGTCATTGGTCCATTTGCGGAACCTGCACCCCTCTCCCAGCAGATTGGTATTAGTGGTTTTCTCGATTTTAGCAGACCACTGATGAAGAGGCATTTTAGCGAAGAACAAATAATCGGGATTTTGTCGGTGCACGAAACGGGCGTTTCCATGGCCTGCGGTGCGGGGGCACAGGGTTTTGTTCAAGATCGCGCCGCCAGGGCGCATGATTTATAGAAGCGTAGAGTTGCCATCTCAGGTTGATGTTTTGAAATGAGAAACGCCTGGAATCGGCAGGCGCAGCAAAATTGCATTCCCCATACTGAGCAAAACTTGATTCTGAATGTCGCGGACTGCGATTTGTTTAGGCGGCGCTTGATAATTTATGGCGAGATCAATAGACAAAATAGACGATCAAGTGTTTTAGACTTTTTTGTCCGACGCTATTGTACTCATTCAAGCTGGCAGTGTGGGGCCGCTCAGCCATGATCAGTGACACTTTTCAAACGGCCATTCGGCTCTTTGAAACATGCAGCGACGCACCATCCTTGATCGGGGCATTTTGTGCCGAGATCGAGCAATTCGGCTGCATTGGCTTCGTCGCGGCTGACTTTTCCTATGAAGACAGATCCGACCTGCTTCTCTACACATCCATGCCGGACGTGTTTACGCCGCTTGATGGCGATTCTCCCTGGTGGTCTGATGATCCGGTGGTTGCGCGGTTGTCGCAAGGCGAGCGCTTGCCATTTGACGTAGAGGAGGCCTGGGCCAATCCCTTGCCGTCTGCCGCGCCGCGCTGGGAAATCCTGACTGAGATGCGGCTTCACCGCGGATGGGTGTTTCCGACATCCAAGCCGGGCTTTATTGGCGGCGTTCATGTGATTGCGGATCCGGACAAGTACAGGATGCTGCCTGCAAACTTGTCGACCGTGCATCTTCTGGCGACTTACTTTCATTCCTATCTCATCAGCATGGACCCGGATCCGGACAACCAGGGGGTCGTCCGCAACACGCTTTATCACCGCCCCAACACGGACCGGCGGGCCAAGCTGTCGCCGCGCGAGATCGAATGTCTCAGATGGGCTGCTTTCGGAAAGACGGCCGATGAAATCGCCGATATCGAAGACATCAGCGTTCACACCGTTCGCCAGTATTTCAAGACCGGCATCACCAAGCTGAATGCCCGCAATCAGACCCAGGCGGTGGCGCGCGCTTTGAAGTACGGACTGTTTCGCGTTTAGAGTGCGGCGAGTGCGGCAAGCGCCCGGTCCAGGACAGAATCACTGTTCCGGTCCATCATCATCATGTGGCTGTTGCCGGGGCCGAAAGTGTCCGGGTCCAGCAGGCACAAGGGTTCGGAGTTTTCCTGCGCGGTTCTGGCGAGACGGCGCCAAAGGCTTTCACGCTGTTTCGAATGCTCGCTGGTATCAAGATAGTCGCCGATACACAAAACGGCCGGTGTTTGGCCGAGCCTCGAAGCCGGATCCGGCTGCGCCGAGGGCTCAACGGCGATGATAGAATGAAAGAGTTGCGGCGCCTTCGCGTGTGCATCGAAAGTCAGCTCGCCCCCCTGGCTGTGACAGATTACAATTGCCGGGCCCTTGCGCTCCAGAACAGCAATGAGCGCCGAAACTTGCAGCGCTGTAGTCGATATCCATCGCGGAGCGAAACAGCGAGCGAATGTTTCCAGGTGCGCGACCGGAAAAAGTTGTCCGGGAAACGGAGTGCGGGATGCGAAACCTTCTGCGACGCCGATCCGGAACAGGGTCCAGGCCTCGTCGAGGGTGCGCAGCATCGGTTTGCCCGGCCAAAGATCCGGAATGAACCCGGCCCGGCCGCGTTCGGCATTGTCGACGACATGAACCTCATAGCCCTTCGCCAGAAGCCTGTGCAGCCATCCGGGCCTTCCGTCCGGTGTGGTTTCCCAGCAGGAGCCGGACATTCCGCCACCGTGAACAAGCACGACCGGCGGGCCGGGGCGGCGGTCTTCCGGGACGAAGTACTGCACATAAGCGTGCTCGATTGCATAGAGGCCGCGGGGGTCGACTTCGAAAGAGACCGTGCGCGTGAAATTCACCTCATAGGGGACCCCTTCCGTAACCTCATGCAGCCGGCCACCGGCCGTGTAGGACCCGAAATCCCGCAAGCGGTAAACCAACCGATCGTCTCCATTTCCAAAAGCAAAGAAGACCCCGCCCCGGAAGGGGCGGGGCGGTTTGGATCAATTCAGGTCGGAAAGGGCCTGATACTCGCTATAGGCGGCCGCATAGGTGCGGTAGCTGTCGATGACCTTCTTGAACATCGGGTCTTCGGCGGATTTTTCCGCATAGACTTCTTCCGCAGCGGCCCTGAGGGCCTGCATGACACTGTCCGGAAAGCGTTTTACGTCGACGCCATTGCCGCGGAACTCCTCCAGGATTGCGCTCTGTGCGCCTGCGGCCATTCCCATGGCAAAAAGGTTGGCGTCCGAACACGACACTTCGATTGCGGTGCGCTGGGCATCGCTGAGCGCATCCCATTTATCCTTGTTCATGTAGAACTCGATAAAGCCGGCCGGCTGGTGCCAGCCCGGGAAGTAGTAGTTCTTGGCGACCTTGTCGAAACCCAGCAGTTTGTCGACCAGCGGGAAACTCAGTTCGGTTGCGTCAAGGCGCCCGGTTTCCAGCGAGGTGGAGATTTCACCGGCCGGCAAGGACATGGCATTTGCGCCGAGCTTGCTCAATATGGCCCCGCCCAGTCCGCCAATCCGGATGTTGAGGCCCTGAAGATCTTGCGGAGAATTGATTTCCTTGGTGTACCAGCCGCCGGCTTCGGACAGGATTACGCCGCAGGCCATCGGCACCAGGTTGTACGGTGCGTAGATTTCACGCCAAAGCTCAAGTCCGCCGCCATGATGCAGCCAGCTGATATAGGACAGCGGATCACCGCCGAAGGGCACCGAGCCGAACAGCGCCGCAGCCGGTTCCTTGCCTGACGCATAGGCAGCGAAAGACCAGCCTGCATCCAGCGCTCCAACGCTGACATTGTCGAAAATCTCGAAGGGCGGCGAGAGCTCGCCTGCCTTGTGATAGTTGAATTCCACTTCGCCGCCGGTCAAGGCGGCAACATTGGCAACGAACCGCTCGGCGGTTGGATGCAGAACCGGCAAACCGCCGAAAGCGCTTTGTAGCGTATAGCTATCGGCAGCGGCACTGCCGGTGGTCAGTGCGGCCACTGCGGCCGCGATCAGGGTCTTTTTCATCAGTTTCCTCCCAGTTTTAGATGAATCCGGTGATCAGTCCGGGGAATAGGATCAAAAGCACCAGCACCAGCAATTGCAGCGCGATGAAAGGCAAGACGCCGCGGTAGATTTCCGGGGTGCTGATTGCATTGCCGACCGCCCCGCGTAAGTAAAACAGCGAGAAGCCGAAGGGCGGTGTCAGGAACGAGGTCTGCAGGTTGACGGCGACCAGAATGCCGAACCAGACAAGCAGGGCTTCTCCTGCGAGGCCGTTGCCAAAATCGAGACCTGTCACGATCGGCGCGAAGATCGGTAACAGGATCAGCGTGATTTCCAGCCAGTCGAGAACAAACCCCAACAGGAAAATCGCAGCCATGACCACGGCCAGAACCGTGTAGGGGTCGTTTCCGAAGGCCGTTATTGCTGTTTCGACCATATCGTCGCCGCCAATCGCCTTGAACACGGCGGAAAAACACGTCGCACCCAGAATGACGAACAGCACGAGCGATGTTGTAACCACGGTTTGCCGGGCCGCATTCATCAGCATCGGCCAACTGAATTTGCCGTAAAGCAACGTGATCAGAACCGCGCCTGCAGCGCCAAGGCCGCTGGCTTCCGTCGGCGTGGCAAAACCTGCGATGATCGATCCGAGAACCGAGATGACCAGAGCCAGCAGCGGACCCAGGTCCAGAAGAAGGCGAAACAGTGGAAGCCGCTCGTGGCGCGGTACCGGGGGCAATCCCCGTGCACGCCAGATGACCAGGCTCCCATAGACGAACACAAGCAACAGCCCTGGTCCGACCGCGCCCGCGAACATGTCCGGGACCGGCGTTTGTAACTGGTCACCCAACACAATCAGCATCACGGACGGCGGGATCAGGATCGCCAGTGTCCCGGACGCCGCGATCAGCCCGGCGCTTGTCGGTTTGTCATAGCCGGCCTCGGACAGACGTGGCAGCGCAAGCATCCCCAAGAGCACCACGGAGGCGCCGACAATGCCCGACGATGCGGCGAGAAGGACGCCGATCACCAGAACAGCGATGCCCATCCCCGCAGCACTTCCACCGAGAGCCTTCTGCGCTGCCTTCAATGAACGCTCGGCCACTCCGGATGTTTCCAGAATAAGTCCCATGAAGATAAACATCGGGATCGCGACCAGCAGCCAGTTGGACAGGACATTGGCGTAAATCCGGCTGACCAGCAGATTGAAAAAGGCAATCGGCAAATCCGAGACGAGTATGAACAGGGCCGCGGAACCCGCCAGAACCATCGCAACGCGATAGCCTGCCAGGATGCCCGCCAGCGTTAATGCCGCCATGGCGAGGGGCAAAACCATTTCGCTCATTTGACCTTCTTGAGAAGCCGGATGGTTTCAATCAGGACCGCGAGGGCCAGCAGCGCGAGGCCGAGCGGCAGAACCGCCTTGACCAGCCAGAGATCGTTCAGGCCGCCATCGCGCGAGCCTTCATCCGACCGCCACGCCCGCAGCATGAAATTCCACGAAGCCGGAAGGATGAGCGCAAAGAACGGGGCGGCAAACAACAGATTGCCGAGGAGATTGACCCGAGCCTGCCAGCGCGGGCTGCGCGGCTGATAAAGAAAATCCACGCGGACATGTTGATCTGCCAGCCAGACCAGGCCAGCGGGCAGAAGCCCGGCAACAACCAGCAAGTGCCACTGAAGGTCCAGCAGGGAATTCAGGGTGACCTCCTTGCCGAACAAAAGCAGATCCCCGGAAAAGGTCAGAACCGGGTTGATGTCGAGTGCGCTAAACACGACTTGCAAAACAATGAAAACCATCAGGGCGATCACCAGGATCGCCATCGCCGTCACGCCAGCATCCGTTAACCGGGCTTGCATGTATCCTCCCTTATTTAGCTCCATATGGAACAATAAAGTTCCATTTGGCGCAATCTTTTTTTTGAAGTAGTGTCGGCGGCATGAAGCTGATCGACATTCTCGACGCCACACCGTTCCCCGTTGGCTACCGTCTGGCGTTTCTCACCAATTTCCTCAGAGAGCCGATCTTGCGCAAAATGGAGCGCGACTTCGGGTTGGTGCGGCCAGAGCTTACCGTGCTCATGTGCTTGAGTTTCCGCCGCAACCTGCATGCGCGCGATATTTGCGAGATCACGGAACAGCCGTCCAACACGGTCAGCCGCGCTGTGACGTCACTGGAAGCAAAGGGAATGATCACCCGCGTGCGCGATGAAGCAGACACACGGCGCCAACTCCTCAACATCACGCCGGAAGGCCAGGAGCTTCACGACAAGATCGTTGCGCTCTTTTCGGAAGTTGAAGCGCGGATGGTGCAGACGCTGTCGCCAGAAGAAGTCGGCCAGCTCACCGGCCTGCTGGACAAGCTGGCGCGCGATGTAGAGCGCTGGCGGCCTTGAGACGCCAAAGGCCTGTAACCGTCGCCGTGCAATGGGAACAGCGCCCTTGGCATCCGGATTGGTTTTCGGAAACGCCAAGGGCCGTGCCGGTTTTAGAGCGCCTCGGCTTTCACGCTGCTTGGAGTGCTCGCTGGTATCGAGATAGTCGCCGATACACAAAAGGGCAGGTGTTTGGCCGAGCCTTGAAACCGGAACCGGCTTTGGGAAACTGGCAAGGATGCTCCGTCCCTCAGAGGATCGTCCATCTGTTCACCCTAGAGGTATAGTGCGTTGGTGTATCTCCTTCGGCCATACGGAGACTTGCAGTTACATTCGGCTTACAAAAGTGGGCCGGTTGGAGGATTGTCAACACAACCGGCAGTCTTGTCATGTTGTTCGACGGATCGGCGATGCGCCATTTTGCGGTGGCGGTTGACCGGTAGCACCTGTCCAGTGTGAGTGGACAGTTTCCTTTCACCTTGGAAGGTCGCGCTGGTAATGGCGAGGCGTTTTCGATCCGTCTTGTCGCTGTTCAATCGAATGAAAATATAATCAATACATGTGGTTAGGGAAACTGGCCTGCTTCCTGCTTGGTCCGTTGTAATTCCGGTGTAAAGCCGAAAGACAGCATACGGAGGAGCTTGGGGTATGCACGAGACCTTTTACGATGTGATGCGCAGACAAGGCATCACAAGGCGAAGTTTCCTGAAATTCTGTTCGCTGACCGCGGCAGCCCTTGGTCTGGGGCCAAGTTTCGCGCCGAAGATTGCCGAGGCGATGGAGACCAAGCCGCGTATCCCGGTGCTCTGGCTGCACGGACTTGAGTGCACGTGCTGCTCCGAAAGCTTCATCCGCTCGGCGCACCCGCTCGCCAAGGATGTCATCCTGTCGATGATTTCGCTCGACTACGACGACACCATCATGGCGGCTGCGGGTCATCAGGCCGAGGCGATCATCCAGGAAACCATCGACAAATACGACGGCAACTACCTTCTTGCCTGTGAGGGCAATCCGCCGCTCAACCAGGAGGGCATGTCCTGCATCATCGCCGGCAAGCCGTATCTGGAACAGTTGCAGCACGCGGCAGCCCATTGCAAGGCGATCATCTCGTGGGGGTCCTGCGCCTCCTGGGGCTGTGTGCAAGCGGCAAGGCCGAACCCGACACAGGCGGTGCCGATCCACAAGGCGCCCGGCATTCCGAACAACAAGCCGATCATCAAGGTGCCCGGCTGTCCGCCAATCGCGGAAGTGATGACGGCGGTGATCACCTATCTGGTGACCTTCGACCGGTTTCCTGAGCTCGACCGCCAGGGGCGGCCGAAGATGTTCTATTCCCAACGCATTCACGACAAGTGTTACCGGCGCCCGCATTTCGATGCCGGCCAGTTCGTCGAGAGCTTCGACGATGAAGGCGCTCGCAAGGGCTACTGCCTCTACAAGGTCGGTTGCAAGGGGCCGACCACTTACAACGCCTGTTCGACGGTGCGCTGGAACGGCGGACTGTCCTTCCCGATCCAGTCCGGCCACCCGTGCTTCGGCTGTTCGGAAGACGGTTTCTGGGACAAGGGCGGCTTCTATGACCGCCTGACCGACATCAAGGGCTTCGGCATTGAAGCCGACGCCGACAAGATCGGCGGAACGGCGGCCGTCGTGGTCGGCGCCGCGGCTGCGGCGCATGCGGCTGCCAGCGCGGTCAAGCGCGCGCGTCACAAGGGAGGAGATGAGTGATGGCCAACGTGAGCACCCCCAACGGGTTCAAGCTGGACACGTCCGGCCGGCGGGTCGTGGTGGACCCGGTTACGCGGATCGAAGGCCACATGCGCTGCGAGGTGAACGTCGATGAGGACAACATCATCCGCAATGCGGTGTCCACCGGCACCATGTGGCGCGGGCTTGAGGTGATCCTCAAAGGCCGCGACCCGCGCGATGCCTGGGCCTTTACCCAGCGGATCTGCGGTGTCTGCACCGGCACCCATGCGCTCACCTCAGTGCGCGCGGTGGAAGATGCCCTCAGCATCGATATTCCGGAGAATGCGAATTCCATTCGCAACATCATGCAGTTGTCCCTGCAGGTGCATGATCATCTGGTACATTTCTATCACCTGCATGCGCTCGATTGGGTGAACCCGGTCAATGCCTTGAAGGCGGACCCAAAAGCAACGTCTGCCCTTCAGCAGCAGGTGTCGCCAAGGCACGCGAAGTCCTCGCCGGGCTATTTCCGGGACATTCAGAACCGGCTCAAGAAATTTGTCGAATCCGGCCAGCTCGGCCCGTTCAAGAACGGCTACTGGACAAACCCGGCCTATCTATTGCCGCCGGAAGCCGATCTGATGGCGGTGACCCACTATCTGGAGGCGCTCGATTTCCAGAAGGAGATCATGACCACCCGGACCATATTCGGCGGCAAGGACACGCATCCGAACTGGCTGGTTGGAGGTGTGCCCTGCGCCATCAACATCGATGGCAATCAGGCCGCCGGGGCGCCGGTCAACATGGACCGGCTCAACTACGTTTCCAGCATCATCGACCGGTCGATCGAGTTCATCGAGAACGTCTACATCCCTGATCTCATCGCAATCGCCGGTTTCTACAAGGGCTGGCTCTATGGCGGTGGACTGTCGTCAAAGAGCCTTATGTCCTATGGCGACATCCCGGACCGGGCCAATGACTATTCGCCGGAAAACCTGATGATGTCGCGCGGTGCCATCGTTGACGGCAAGCTGACCGAAATCCACGATGTCGACCTCCGCGACCCGGAGCAGATCCAGGAATTCGTTCCGCATTCCTGGTATTCCTACGCGGACGAGGCAAAGGGCCTGCATCCCTGGGACGGTGTGACCGAGCCGAACTATGCACTCGGTGACAAGCTGATCGGCACATCGACCAACATCGTCAACATCGATGAGAACGCCAAGTACTCGTGGATCAAGGCCCCGCGCTGGCGCGGCCATGCCATGGAGGTCGGGCCGCTTGCCCGCTATGTCATCGGCTACATGCAGGGCCATGAGGAGATCAAGGACCAGGTCGACCGGACACTCGCAGCCCTTGATGTGCCGATTGATGCCCTGTTCTCAACGCTCGGGCGGACAGCTGCCAGAGGGCTGGAAGCCCAGTGGGCCGCCCACAAGCAGCGCTATTTCATGGACAAGATGATCGCCAACATCAAGGCGGGCGATACGGCAACGGCCAATCCGGAGAAGTTCGATCCCTCCACATGGCCGTCCGAGGTCAAGGGCGTCGGCTTTACCGAGGCACCGCGCGGTGCGCTCGCACACTGGATCAAGATCAAGGATACCAGGATCGACAACTACCAGTGCGTGGTGCCGACCACATGGAACGGCAGTCCGCGCGACAATGATGGCAACATCGGTGCCTTCGAGGCTTCGCTTCTGGATACGAAGATGGAGCGCGCCGACGAGCCGGTCGAGATCCTGCGGACCCTGCACAGTTTCGACCCCTGCCTTGCCTGTTCGACCCATGTCATGGGGCCGGATGGCGAAGACCTTGCCGAAATCACGGTGCGCTGAGGGAGGAACACCATGAAAACACTTGTCAAAACGGTTCTGGCTGGCAGCGGCATTCTTGCTGCATTGCCGGCCTTGGCGCATACCGGCCACGAGCTGACAACAGTTGCCGGACTGCTTCATCCGTTTCATGGCATCGACCATCTTTTGGCGATGACCGGTGTCGGGATTCTTGCTGCCAGCCGTAGCGATGGAACTGCCTGGACCCTCCCGGTTGCTTTTGTTGCTGCGCTGGTGATCGGGGTGTTCAGCGGTCTGGCCGGATTGACGCTGACGGTTGCAGAACCTGGCATACTTGCCTCGCTGATCGTTTTCGGCCTGCTGATCGCCACAGGATCAAGGCTGGTTCTGCCGGTGATCCTCGGTATCACGGCTGTGTTCGGTTTTGCCCACGGCGCGGCCCATGGTGTTGAAGCCGCCGGCGCGTCCTTTGCGTATGTCGCCGCATTTGCGGGTACCAGCGCAGCGCTTCATGGCACTGGCTGGGTTTTTGGCCGTGTGATCCGGCTTTCGCTGGCGGGACGCTGTGTTTCCGGCCTGGCCATTAGTGCCACGGGTGTGGCGCTGTTCTTTAGTTAGGGAGGCGGGCATGACCATCGACACAACCGGTCAAGAACTGCCGGAAACCCCGGTGGACGTTCACGGCACGGCCTCCCACAAGGAGGAGGCTGTCTACATCTACGAGGCTCCCGTTCGGATCTGGCACTGGGTCAATGCGCTGTGCATTCTCGTGCTCGGCATCACCGGGTACTTCATCGGGTCGCCTCCGCCATCCGTTGGGGGAGAAGCGTCTTTCAGCTACGTTTTCGGATGGATCAGGTACCTGCATTTCGCTGCGGGTTACATCCTGGCTGTTGCCTTCCTTTTCCGGGTTTACTGGGCATTTGCCGGTAACAAGCATGCCAGGCAGATCTTCCTGCCGCCGGTCTGGCGGGGGCGGTTCTGGCGCGAGCTGTTTCACGAGGTGGAATGGTACGCCATGATCGTCCGGGAACCGATGAAATATGCCGGGCACAATCCGCTCGCGACCCTGGTGATGCACATCCTGTTCATCTGGGGCATCGTGTTCATGATCTTCACCGGCTTCGCGCTCTACGGCGAGGGCACCGGCATGGGCTCCTGGCAGTTCGAGTTGTTTTCGAGCTGGATCATCCCGCTTTTCGGCCAGAGCCAGGACGTCCATACATGGCATCATCTGGGTCTGTGGGTGTTCGTCTGCTTTGTGATCGTTCACGTCTATGCAGCGGTGCGCGAGGACATCATGTCCCGCCAGTCGATCATGTCGTCGATGTTTTCCGGCTGGCGGACATTCCGGGACGACAAACCTGTGGCGGACGAGTAATACCAACCCCAATTGATTAGAACCTATCTGATGGAGCGAAAATTCGTTTCCGGCTAGGCGATGCGGGCAGCGCGGCCTTTACGGCCGGGCAAGCGCAGCAACGACGCCGGGGACGAATTTCCGCCCACCAAAGGCGCGCTTTTCCTGTCCGTCGGACAGCGTCATGCTTTTTGAACGATACCCCGCATCGTCCTGCAAACCATTCCTAGCCGAAGAAAAGGAGAAACGCGTCAGATAGGTTCTAATCAACTGGGGTTGGTATAACCGGTCCGGCACCTGCTTCGCTTCTAGCCACCCACACCAACCGGCGGGACGTGTTCCGCCGGTTTTATGTTGCGGTCACTCACATGTCTTAAGCGGAGTGGCAGGGATTCATCCGGTATCTGCTCTGCCAGGATCAGCATATGGAAGTTAATCTTCCATATTTTGACCAAGTTGGAAGAATATCTCTCAAGTCACTCAAGCTGGCACTTTTGAATTGTTATAATTCAATAACTTAAGAGCTGCGCCCGACTGGCACGCCGATTGCTCTCTACCATTGGCAAAGAATGCAGATGGAAGGCGATGCCTGGCCGGAAAAGAGAACCGGCAAGGCTTGGGAGGAAGCGCCATGGGAGAAGGTGCACCCGCCGTGCTGGTTCTCGGCATCGGGAACCTGTTATGGGCGGATGAGGGATTCGGCGTTCGTTCGGTCGAGGAACTGCACCGCAGATACCAGTTCGACGATCATGTCCGGGTCATGGACGGGGGGACACAGGGCGTCTATCTGGTTCAGCATATCCGCGACGCCGACATCCTGATTGTTTTTGATGCTGTCGACTATGGATTGCCGCCCGGAACCATGAAGCTGGTGCTGGGCGAAGAAGTGCCGAAGTTTCTCGGCGCGAAGAAAATCTCCCTTCATCAGACCGGTTTCCAGGAAGTCCTCGCCATGGCGGAAATGCTGGGCGACTATCCTGACCACCTGCTGCTGATCGGGGTTCAGCCGGTGGAGCTGGAAGACTATGGCGGCAGCTTGCGCCCGGCGGTCAAAGCGCAGATCGATCCGGCCCTTGAAGCCGCATTGTCGTTTCTGGATCAGCACGGCGTCGTCTCCCACCCCCGGACGGAGCCTCTGGGCGAAGACCAGACAATCGCCAGTCTCGAGATGACCCTTGGGCGCTATGAAGGCGACCGGCCGGAAGCAGCCGATGCCTTTCGCCATGGGGACAGCCGCGTTCTTGAGGGCCAGGGCTGGAACGGCCCGCAGGACTTTGATGCCGAAGTAGCCGAACTCGTTGCAAAACCGATGGAGCACCGCTGATGTGTTTGGGTATTCCCATGCAGGTCCTCTCTACCGATTTCGGCTTTGCACGCTGCCGGGACAGTGGCGGGAGCGAACATGAGATCGACGTTCGCCTCGTCGGCGATATCGGTGAAGGGGACTGGGTTCTGGTGTTTCTGGGCGCGGCGCGGGAAATCCTTGATCCGCAAACAGCCAAGCGCATCTCGGACGCCCTGACGGCTCTTGATCTCGTCATGAAGGGCGAAACCGATATCGACCATCTGTTTGCCGACTTGCTCGGCCCTGATCACGACCGGTCACACCCACTCAAACACCCCGCTGAATGAGGCATTTCGTATGTTTTCACCGTTGTTGAACGCAGTCATTGCCCGTGAGGGCATGGAAATTGTCGACGAGGCATCTCTGGACGAGCGTGCCGCCGAGCGGGCCTTTTCCATGGTGTTTTTCCCCGGCGATGCCGAGCGCTTGCCGGAAAGCAATGATGTCGCGGTGATCCTGCCCGAATTGAACAAGGCGTTTCAGGGGGCTGTAACACCCTTCGCCGTCGACCGTGCCAGCGAACGGGATCTGCAGCGGCGCTACCGGTTCAACCGGTTCCCGAGCCTCGTCTTTCTGCGTTTCGGGGCCTATCTCGGCGTGATCCAGGGCGTGCGCGACTGGACAGATTATCTGACTGAGATCTCCGAAATCCTGAGCCGCGAACCGTCCGCGCCGCCGGCCTTCCAGTTTCCAGAAGGTTGCGGCGTTCAGCCGTCCGCATTGCGTTCTTAGATCCGGTGGAAAGGAATTGACATGAGCACGATAGAACCTCCTTTCCAGATGCCGCTGACCGGCCCGCTTGTGGGACCTGGCAGCCAGCCCGCCGATGCGGATGGCGGCGAACTGGAATACATGCAGATGCCATCTGGAATGATGACCTTTGCAGCACCGGACCTGCCGGAACCGGAAGAAACAGACGGCCTGTCGTCCGGACTGGCCGCGCTTGAGGCCGTGCTGGCCCTGCTCAGATCCGAAGATGCGTTGGCATCATTGAACCGGGTCAGCCTGGACCATCTGGACGCCGCAAACATGGATCTGATCAATCAGGTTCTTGGAGAGGGGGAGGTTTCGGTCATCGCCGGTGCGCATACGCAAGCACAAGAATCGGTGCTCGCTGGGGTTTGGCGGGTGCATCGCGCGGCCGATGGGCAGAATGCAGGGACCGCCTACGTGGAAGTTGGCGCATTTCCGTCAGCCGTTCTGGATGTTGTTTTCACGGGAGCCGCGCAGACGGTCGCACTGCCGCACACCGGAACCGTAGAAAACGTCTTCAATGCACCGCCGCTGATTGCGGAAATCAACGAGCATGTGGCCAAGTCTGTGGACG
This sequence comes from Roseibium sp., assembly GCA_965230445.1. GTDB lineage: Bacteria > Pseudomonadota > Alphaproteobacteria > Rhizobiales > Stappiaceae > Roseibium. The sequence continues at coordinate 939,619 of OZ246005.1, forward strand.
CCGCCGGACCCCACGTGATCAACCTGTCCTTGCTGCCGCACACGGAAGCCGATCTGGCCTTTCTGACCGGCGGTCTTCAACGCGGTGATGTGACCATCCTGTCGCGAGGCTACGGCAACTGCCGGATTACGTCGACCGGAACCCTCAATACGTGGTGGGTGCAGTACTACAATTCCCAGGACAGCCTGATCCTGAACACGATCGAAATCGTCAAGGTCCCGGAGGTCGCTTGTGCGGCAGCTGAAGACCTTGCCGATTCGGCTACCCGGCTGGATGAAATCCTGGAGATCTACCGATGAGTGCCGGTTTCTTCGCCGGCTCCTATGGCGGCGACGACAGCAAAATCGGCCCCGCCACGCGGCTGGAGTGCAAGATCTGCTGGCATGTCTACGATCCGGCGGAAGGGGATGACTATTGGCAGATCCCTCCCGGCACACCATTTGCCGCGTTGCCGGACCATTGGAGCTGCCCCGAGTGTGATGCCGGGAAAGACGGCTTCATGGTGATGGAGGATGTCTGAAATGCAGGCGTCCTCCGGGATCATTGAAACTTTCGAGGCATGTTTCCAGTCGATCCGTGAGACGCGGATGGCGGGTGTTCCGATCCTGAATGAGGCACTTGAAGTTCGCCTGCTTGGCTTGCGGGAATGGGAAGACAACTGGCTTGCGACACTTCTGACACCCTGGTTCATGAACCTGATCCTGATCCCGGAGACTTCGGACGGCACGCCGGTGAGGGCCGGATCGAAACGGATCTTCCGGTTCCCATCCGGGCCCTATGAATTCATTCGCGGCGAGGAAGCGGAGACCGGCCCCTTCTGGATGTGTTCGTTGTTTTCGCCGGTTTTTGAGTTTTCGGATCAGGAAACCGCCGAAGCCTGCGCGTTGGCCGCGCTGGACAGCTTGTTCGAGGATGCTGGCGAGCTTGATGGCGCCGAAGCAGAAATGCAGGCGATCTGGCGGGGGGAGGTTCTAGACGTCCAGACCCCGCCGGACATGCACGATGCCTATGAGCCTGATGACCCGGACGAAGAAGCCACGTTGCAGCCTGCGCCTTCGAAAGATCTGAGCCGCCGCGCCCTGCTGACAGGCGGGATGTCCGCAGGAGGCCGGGATGGGGCTTGAAGGGCATGTCGATATCGTGTTGCCGCGTGATCGAAACTTGCCGGTCGAAGTCCGATTGACCGAACCAGCCGACTTATCGAGTTTGCTGACAGGGCGCACACCGGCTGAAGTGCTGGGCATTGTTCCGGCGCTGTATTCCTTGTGCGGCACGGCGCACAGCGCAGCGGCGGCCTTCGCGCTCGAGTCGGCGGGGGCGGTCAAGGCGGATAGCGAGACCGTGCGTATCAGAACATGCCTTGTTCTGATGGAACGGGCGCGCGAGCATCTTCTGCGAATTGCACTGGACTGGCCGAAACTGATCGGTGAACCGCCGAATAACGGCATCGCCCGTTCGGCGATGCGCCTCTTGCCGGATCTGCGAAGCGCACTCGATCCCGAAGGCCAGGTGTTCCGTGGCGATTTTGGGCGCTCAGTATCAAAGGGTGGTGCTAATGATGTCATTGGTACTGCGATAACCCTCGCAGAGCAGCATGTATATGGCGGGAAGCTGCCGGTTTGGCAGGCGCGCCAGACGCAAAACGACATGGACGCGTGGACAAGGGCCGGAGATACCGTAGCCGCGCGCCTGATTGCTGCGATCGACAAGCGGTTTGGCCGGGAATTGGCCGCCATCCCGACCGTTTTTCTTCCCGATGCCTTGCCGGTGGCGGCGCCAGTCGCTGAAGAGCGGATTGCGGAAACGACGCCGCTCCGCCGCCATCGGGCGCATCCGGTTCTGGAGGCTGGCAACCCATCCCTTTCGAAACGCTATCTTGCCCGTCTCGTCGATCTGGCGGTAACCTTGAGCGAACTGGAACTGCTGAATGCCCGTCCGGAAAGTGTGCCAGCCTCCGGAAAATCCACAACTCCTGGCTATGGCTATGCCGAAACAGCACGTGGCCGTTTGATCCATATCGTTGTTCTACGGCGAGGAAGGGTCGATAGTTATCGGATCTTGTCGCCAACAAGGTGGAACTTTTCGGAGAACGGCATTGCATTCCGTTGTCTTGAAGCCTTGCCGGATTGTGACGATTCGGCACGGACCGAACTTGCAGATCTTGTTGTCGGCGCCATTGACCCTTGTGTTTCCCACCGTGTGAGGATCCACTGATGCATGAAATGTCGCTTTGCCAGAACATTCTCGAGATTCTGGAAGACCAGGCGGTTCAGCAGTCCTTTTCCAGGGTAGACCGGGTGCACCTTTCCGTTGGAACCATGTCTGGTGTGGAACTGGATGCGCTGCGGTTCGGGTTCGATGTCGTCATGAAAGGCAGTCTGGCCGAAGACGCGAAACTGGAGATCACCTGTCCGCAGGCAATGGCCTGGTGCATGGCGTGTGGCAAGTCGGTCCCGGTTTCGGCAAGATATGACCCTTGCCCGGAATGCGGCTCGCATCAGTTGCAGATCACCGATGGCGATACTTTGAAAATCAAGGAACTGGAGGTGTCGTGATGTGCACTGTGTGCGGATGCGGAGCGGGCGAAGTTCGGATCGAAGACCCAAAAGGGGTGAAAATCGAGGGTCACCATCATGACCACGCGCATCACCACCATGACCATTCCGGCGGGGACCACCACCATCATCACTATGGTCAAGGCGAGGCCGGAGCATCGGTTCCGGGCATGAGCCAGACGCGGATGATCCAGCTGGAACAGGATATCCTGGCGAAGAACAACTCCTATGCGGATGCAAACCGGCGCCATTTTCAGGCGCACGCGATCTTTGCCCTGAACCTTGTTTCCAGCCCCGGATCGGGCAAGACAACCTTGCTTGTCGAAACGCTCAAGCGGCTGAGTGGGTCACGCAAATGCTACGTGATCGAAGGCGATCAGCAGACCACCAACGATGCGGACCGGATTCGCCAAACCGGTGTGGAGGCCCTGCAGATCAATACCGGCAAGGGCTGCCACCTCGATGGCCATATGGTTGGACATGCGGTCGGGAAGCTTGGACCCGCGGATGGCAGTTGCCTGTTTATTGAGAATGTCGGCAATCTGGTCTGTCCGGCTGCATTCGACCTTGGCGAAGCCCACAAGGTGGCCATCCTGTCCGTGACCGAAGGCGAGGACAAGCCGCTCAAGTATCCGGACATGTTTGCCGCAGCCGACCTCATGCTGCTCAACAAGTCCGACCTGCTGCCGCATCTTGACTTTGATGTCGAAGCTACCCTGGAAAACGCCCGGAAGGTCAATCCCAATATCAAGATCCTGACTGTATCGGCCCGGACGGGTGAGGGGCTGGATCACTGGATCCAATGGATCGAGGCGGCGCGAATGATGAACCTTGCCGGTCATCCGGTCATGAGTGCGGCGGAATAGGAGGCGGATATGTGCCTGGCCATACCGGCAAAGGTTACCGAATTGCTGGCGGACGACATGGCGGTTGTCGCGCTGGGCGGTATCAGGAAACAGGTGTCAGTGGCACTGGTCGAGGATCTTGCCGTCGAGGACTATGTGCTCGTTCATGTGGGCTACGCGCTGCATAAAGTAAGCCCCGATGAAGCGGCCCGCACGCTTTCCATGATGGCGGAAGCCGGTGTCCTTCAGGAGGAACTGGAAGAGATTGCAGGGAGCGGGCAATGAAATATGTCGATGAGTTCCGCGACCGGGAACTGGCAAAGACGCTGGCCAAGGCCATCCGCCAGGAAGCGGACCAGGGCCGTTCCTATAACATCATGGAGTTTTGCGGCGGCCACACCCATGCGATCTTCCGGTATGGCGTCAAGGATTTGATGCCGGACAATGTCCGCTTCGTGCATGGGCCCGGCTGCCCGGTCTGTGTCTTGCCGGTGCGGCGGCTTGATGATGCGGTGGAAATCGTCGAACGCCATGACGTCATCCTGTGCACCTATGGCGACATGATGCGGGTGCCGGGAACCAAACAGCGCAGCCTGATCAAGGCGAAGGCGGATGGTGCCGACATCCGGATGGTCTATTCGACCTTGGATGCGTTGAAAATCGCGCGCAACAATCCGGACCGGCAAGTGGTGTTTTTTGCCATCGGCTTCGAGACGACAACCCCGCCGACCGCCGTCGCCATCAAGACTGCGCAGAAGGAGCAACTCGGCAATTTCTCGGTGTTTTGCAACCATGTTCTGACCCCGGCCGCCATTGGCCACATCCTGGAATCTCCGGAAGTCCGGGAACTGGGCACGGTTCAGATCGACGGCTTTCTTGGCCCTTCCCATGTGAGTTCGGTCATCGGGTCGGAACCGTATGAGTTCTTCGCCGAAGAATTTCAAAAGCCGGTCGTGATTGCCGGTTTCGAACCTCTCGACGTCATGCAGTCCGCTCTGATGCTGATCCGGCAGATCAACGAGGGCCGCCATGAGGTGGAAAACGAATACACCCGTGTCGTGACACGTGCGGGCAACGTCAAGGCGCAGGAACTGGTTTCCGAAGTTTTCGAACTTCGCCGTGACTTCGAATGGCGGGGTCTTGGGACGGTTCCCTACAGCGCCTTGAAGATCCGCAAGTTTTTCTCAGGTTTCGATGCGGAACGCCGGTTTGAACTGTCGGAAAAGAAATCCCGCGAAGTAAAATCCTGCGAATGCCCGGCGATCCTGCGCGGCGTGAAGAAACCGACGGATTGCAAGCTGTTCGGCACGGTCTGCACACCAGACAGTCCCATGGGGTCCTGCATGGTGTCCTCTGAAGGCGCGTGCGCAGCCTATTGGACCTATGGCCGCCACCGCGAAGAAGCGCGTGCCGTTTCCGTTTCGGAGGCCGCAGAATGAATGCGGTTGATCCTGGCACCGCCACAAAGCGGAAGGGCGCTGTCGACATGGCCCATGGCGGTGGGGGGCGCGCAATGGCGGAGCTGATCGACGGCCTGTTCCGCCGTCATCTCGCCAATCCGGTTCTCGATCAGGGCAACGATGCGGCGCTGTTCCAGGTGCCTCCGGGACGCCTTGTCATGTCCACCGACGGCCATGTCATCTCACCGCTGTTTTTCCCGGGCGGCGACATCGGTTCCCTGTCGGTGCACGGTACACTCAACGATGTTGCGATGGCGGGTGGCAAACCGCTCTATCTCAGCGCCGGGTTCATTCTGGAGGAAGGTTTTCCCCTCGCCGATCTTGAGCGGATTGTCGTGTCGATGGCTTTGGCCGCGCGCGAGGCCGGCGTCCCCGTTGTGACCGGCGATACCAAGGTGGTTGAAAAGGGCAAGGGTGACGGGGTGTTCATCACGACAACCGGGCTTGGCGTCGTGCCGGACGGCGTTCATGTTTCGGCCGAGCGCGCGCGTGCGGGGCAGGCCGTGCTGGTGTCCGGGACAATGGGCGACCACGGGGTTGCCATCCTGTCCAAACGCGAAAACCTTGAATTCGAAACGGAGATCAAGTCCGACAGTGCGGCGCTGCACACACTCGTGGCGGATATGATCGAAGCCGTGCCAGACATCGCGGTTCTGCGTGATCCGACGAGGGGCGGGCTGGCGGCAACGCTGAATGAGATCGCCCGCGCAGCCAAGGTCGGAATGCATCTGGATGAAACGAAGATCCCGGTCCAGCCGGATGTGGCGGCCGCCTGCGAACTTCTGGGTCTCGATCCGCTTTACGTTGCCAACGAGGGCAAGCTCGTTTGTCTTTGCGATGCTGAAGATGCGGAAAGGCTGCTGGCCGTGATGGGGGAACATCCGCTCGGGCGCGATGCGGCCATCATCGGACATGTGAACGATGATCCTGCCTGCCTTATTGAAATGGAAACTGACATCGGCGGGTTGCGCGTTGTCGATTGGCTCAGCGGTGAGCAATTGCCGAGGATCTGCTGACCGATGAAGATCCTGCTCCTCTGCCACAGCTTCAACTCCCTCACCCAACGCCTGCATTGCGACCTGCGCGCTGCGGGCCATGAGGTCTCGGTGGAGTTCGACATCAATGACGCGGTGACGGAAGAAGCCGTTGAGCTGTTTCAGCCGGATTTGGTGATTGCGCCGTTCCTGAAGCGGGCCATACCGGCATCTGTCTTCGAGAAAGTCACCTGCCTGATCGTGCATCCCGGACCACCCGGCGATCGTGGACCCAGTTCCCTCGATTGGGCGGTACTCGAGGGGGCAGCCGAATGGGGCGTCACGGTTTTGCAGGCAGAGGCCGAACTGGACGCCGGACCGGTTTGGGCCAGCCGCACGTTTCCGATGCGCGCTGCTTCCAAGGCCAGCCTTTACCGCCGGGACGTGACAGAAGCCGCTTGCGATGCGGTCTTTGAAGCGCTTGAAAAATTCAATCGCAGCGATGCACCGGAGCGGCTGGACCGCAGTCTGCTCGGCTGGCGGCCCTCGGCGCGTCAGACCGACCGGGCCATCGACTGGACTTGCGACACAAGCGAGATGGTCTTGCGCAAGATCCGCTCTGCCGACGGGATGCCGGGTCTGAAGGATCGTGTCTTCGAAGAAGCTGCATTCCTTTTTGATGCAAGACCTGACCGCACCGGGTTGACCAGTTCCTCGCAGCCAGGGTCTGTCATCGCGCGGTCCGGGCCGGCTCTGGCCTTAAAGACCGTCGATGGCGCAATCTGGGTCGGTCATGTCCGCAAAGCCGACGAAGATGCCATCAAGCTTCCGGCAACCCATGTTTTTGCCGAAGGCTCAGCATTCCTTCCTGAGATTCCGGATGGATACCAGGATATCCGCTTTGAAGAGATCGACGGTGCCGGGTATTTGCATTTCGATTTCTACAATGGTGCCATGGGGACCAATGCCTGCCGCCGGCTGACCGCCGCCTTTGAAGCGGCTGCTGCCAGCGATGCCAAGGTTCTGGTTCTGACAGGCGGTGCCGATCACTGGTCCAATGGCCTCAATCTCAATCTGATCGAGGCGGCGGACAGCCCGGCGGAGGAAAGCTGGGAGAACATTCAGGCAATCGACGATCTCGCCGAAGCGATCATCCGCACAACGGACAAGTGGATCATCGCAGCGCTCGGCGGTGGCGCCGGCGCGGGCGGTGTGTTTCTGGCGCGTGCTGCGGACGAGGTCTGGCTTCGCCCCGGCACCATCCTCAATCCGCACTACAAGGATATGGGAAACCTCTATGGGTCCGAGTTCTGGACCTACCTGCTGCCGAAGTATTCCGGGTCCGGGAAGGCTGCCCTGATCACGCAAGCCCGGTTGCCGATGGGCGCGGTTGAAGCATTGGAGCTCGGCCTGGCCGACCGTGTCCTTGATATGGATGACCGGACCTTTGCAGAAGCCGTTGCAGCAACCGCAGCCAGTCTGGCGCAAGAGGATCTGGCTTCCCGGCTCGCCACCAAAGCCGGTCAGCGGGCTCGCGAGGAAGCCGAAAAACCTCTGGCAGCCTACCGGGCCGCTGAACTGGAGCGGATGCGCAAGAATTTCTATGGCTTCGATCCGAGCTACCATGTTGCCCGCTACAATTTCGTCCGGAAGATCCCGAAGTCACGAACACCGCTCACGCTTGCCCATCACCGTGCCGGGACTGGCGCTGACGGGTTCGCGCGGAGGGCCGCTTCATGACGGACCTTCCGGCAATTCTGGTGATTGACGATGAAATCAGGTCGCTCGAGGCCATATCACGGATTCTGGACGACGAATTCGATGTCAAGACGGCTTCAACGATCACCGAAGCCACAAGGATCCTGAACGACGAATGGATACAGATCGTTCTCTGCGATCAGAGGATGCCCAACCAGACCGGCGTCGAGTTCCTGAAAACCGTGCGCCAGCGCTGGCCCGACGCGATCCGGATGATCATTTCGGGTTATACAGATGCCCACGATATCATCGACGGCGTCAATGAAGCCGGGATCTATCAGTACATCACCAAGCCGTGGCACCCGGACAATCTCATCCTGACGCTGCAGAACGCCTGCAAGCTCTACAATCTGCAGCGGGAAAACGAGCTTCTGGCGGTGGAGCTCAAGATGTCACCCTCGAGTGCCTCGCGGAAAATGGAGAGTCGCCGGCAAGGTTTACGCCGGGACTATGACCTGAAAGACGGCATCATCCGGGGACCGGACAGCCCCATGAACGTGGTTTGCAGCACGCTTCAGCAGGTGGCGCCCTATGATGTTCCGGTCCTGTTGTCAGGTGCATCGGGCACGGGCAAGGAGCTTGCCGCACGCGCGCTGCACTACGGATCGCTGCGCTGGAACAAGCCCTTTGTCGTCGAGAATTGCGGCGCGCTTCCGGACGAGCTTCTGGAAAGTGAACTCTTTGGCCACAAGCGCGGTGCCTTTACCGGGGCGGTGGAAAACCATGTCGGCCTGTTTGAGCGGGCCGACGGCGGCACCGTATTTCTGGACGAAATCGGTGAGGTTTCGCCGGCCTTTCAGGTCAAACTGCTGCGCACGCTTCAGGAGGGCGAAATCCGCCCGGTGGGCAGTGCCAAGACACGAAACATCGATGTCCGGGTCATTGCGGCAACCAACAAGGATCTGGAGGACGAGGTCAAGGCCGGGCGGTTCCGCGCCGATCTCTACTACCGTATTGCCGGGATTGTCGTCCGGCTTCCGGATTTGAAGGACCGGCCAACGGACATTCCGGTTCTCGCCCGTGAGCTATTGGCACGGGCTATGGACCAGCTCGGCAAGTCTGTCACCGGGCTGAGCGCGGAAGCGATCGACTGCATGCAGGCCTATCACTGGCCGGGCAACGTCCGCGAAATGCAGAACGAAATCCAGCAGATGCTGGTCATGGGCGCGGAGGGCTGCCAACTGGGTGCCGATCTCTTGTCCCGGCATATTCTCCAGGCAGATCCGGGTGGCGGCATGGAGGAAGATGCACCGGCCCTTGCGCAGCTGGATGGCACGCTGAAGGACCGTATTGGCGAGCTGGAAGCGCGGATCATTCGCGAAACCCTGATCCGCCACCGCTGGAACAAGTCGAAGGCGGCAAGAGAACTTGGCTTGTCGAGAGTGGGGCTTCGGGGCAAGCTGGAACGGTATGGGCTTGAAAACGTGAAAGCATTGCCAGCCAAGCGCAAGTCAGCCGGGGCGAAGGCCTGAGATGATTTCGAATTCCGGAGATATGTCTGATGCCGGACCCGCGATTTTGGGTGGGGATCAGGCACGCCTGAGCGATGCCGGTGAACATGTCTGGATCGATGTCATCCAGAAGATGGACGAGGTCTATTCGGATCTGGTCCAGTCGCAGACCGAGCTTGAGGACAAGAACGACAAGCTTGAAGAAGCGGATGCCTTCATCCGCTCCGTACTCGGCGCAATGACGGACGTCCTGATCGTGTGCGATGCGGGCGGGCGGATCCAGCAGGTGAACCCGGCCCTGATCAGCATGACCGGTCAAAGCGAGGCCGATCTGCTCGGCACACATTTCGCAGACCTTTTCAGCGATCAGGACAAGGCCAGGGCAGACGGGTTCATGGACTTGCTGGTGACCGGAAACGAAGTCGCGCCCTGTGATGTCGGCATCAAGGTGGAAGAGGGAATGCCCGCCGTCGTTGCCCTGAATTGCCGGCCCCGGCGGGACCATCGTGGCCGTCTGGCAGGCATGGTCATGGTGGGACGGCCCATCGGCGAATTGCAACGCGCCTATCGCGAGCTGGATGCCGCGCATGAACAGCTCAGTCAGGCCCAGCAACGGCTGCTCGTTTCAGAAAAAATGGCGGCGCTCGGACGCCTTGTCGCCGGTGTCGCCCATGAGCTCAACAATCCGATCAGCTTTGTTTTCGGCAACATGTACGCCCTGAAGCGCTACGGCTCCGCGATCAAGCAATACCTGACGGCATTCGATGACCAGACCTCCCGGAACGAAATGGAAAACCTCCGGACCGACTTGAAGATCGACAAGGTGCTGCGGGACATCGGCCCGCTGGTCGACGGCACGCTGGAAGGCGCCGAACGCGTGCGCGACATCGTCGAGGATCTGCGCCGATTTTCCAGCAACCAGCAAGAAGCGCCGGAAACGTTCAATATTGTCCGTCTGTTGCACACGGCCGTGGACTGGGTGATCAAGGCGCAGCGGATCAAGCCGGGGATTGTCTTCAAATCCCCTTCATGCCTGGAGATGACCAGCCGAAAGGGTCATGTCCATCAGATCGTGGTCAATCTGGTGCAGAATGCTGCCGATGTGCTGTCCGGGCGCGAGGACGGTGAAATCTCTATGTCCTGCATAGTTGAAGACGGCATGATCGTCATTCGTGTCGCAGACAACGGAACCGGTATCGCACCGGAGGAAATGGACAAGCTGTTCGAACCGTTCTTCACCACCAAGCCGATCGGGTCAGGAACGGGGCTTGGCCTTTATGTCAGCTACAACATGGCGCTGAAGCTTGGTGGAGACATTCAGGCTGCCAACCGGCCCGGCGGCGGGGCAGAGTTCACATTGAGGATTCCGGAACATGTTCCCCACTCAGAGTGCACCTGAAAACCGCGTCAGGCTTTTCTGGCTGCAATCCGGCGGATGCGGAGGCTGCAGCCTGTCGGCGCTTGGGGCGGAGAACGCGGACTTTGTCACAAGCATGCAGGCAGCCAACATCGATGTCCTCTGGCACCCGTCCTTGAGCGAAACCAGCGGGCGCGGCGTTGTTGCGCTCATGGAACGGCTGGCAAGCGGTGAGGACAGCCTCGATATCCTGTGCCTGGAGGGCTCCGCGATGTGCGGCCCGAACGGCACCGGCAAGTTCCATATGTTTTCAGGCACCGGAAAACCGGCCATGGACTGGATCCGGCAGCTAGCCGGCAAGGCCAGATACGTGGTGGCCGTCGGCTCCTGCGCGGCCTTCGGTGGCATCACCGCCGCAGGGGACAATCATGTCGAAGCCAGAGGACTTGCCTATGACGGACGGAAGCCCGGTGGTTTGCTTGGAGAAGATTTCCGCTCCCGCGCTGGATTGCCGGTGATCAACATCGCTGGCTGCCCGATCCACCCTGGCTGGCTTGTTGAAACGCTTCACCAGATCGCGTCAAACAGCTTCGGCAGTGCCGATATGGACGAATGGGCCCGGCCGCTCTCCTACACAATGCATCTGGTGCATCATGGTTGTGCGAAGAACGAGTTCTATGAGTACAAGGCCAGCGCCGAGAAGCTGTGCGATCATGGCTGCATGATGGAAAATCTCGGATGCAAGGGGACACAGGCACGCGCGGACTGTAACATCCGCTCCTGGAACGGCTCCGGGTCGTGTCTTGACGGCAACTATCCCTGCATCAACTGTACTGCACCGGAATTCGAAGAGCCCGGGCATGATTTCACCCGGACGCCAAAGGTTGCGGGCATTCCCGTCGGCTTGCCGACCGACATGCCAAAAGCCTGGTTCGTGGCGCTTGCGTCGCTTTCCAAGGCGGCAACACCTGAGCGGCTCAAGGAAAATGCCAAGGCCGATCATCTGACGGTGCCGCCGCTCGATAAGGGAAAATCGGACCTATGACGCGGTTGGTTGTCGGTCCGTTCAACCGTGTTGAAGGTGATCTGGAAGTCAAAATCGAGCATGAAAGCGGCGCAGTGGTCAAAGCCGAGGTCGTGTCACCGCTTTACCGGGGATTTGAACGCATTCTGCTGGGAAAACCGCCACTCGACGCGATTGTCTACGCTCCGCGCATCTGCGGGATTTGCTCCGTTTCCCAATCGGTTGCCGCTGCCCGTGCTCTGGCAAAGGCCATGAACCTTTCCGTTCCACTCAACGGAGAGCTTGCGATCAACCTCATTCATGCCACGGAAAACGTGGCCGATCATCTCACGCATTTCTACCTGTTCTTCATGCCGGACTTCGCGCGCTCGGTCTATGAGGGCGAACCCTGGCACGAGGACGTTCGCGAGCGGTTTGCCGCGATGTCCGGAACAGCGGTCGAGACGGTTCTGCCGGCGAGAGCGCAATTCATGCACATTCTTGGTATCCTGGCGGGCAAGTGGCCGCATACTTTATGCGTTCAGCCGGGCGGTTCCACGCGCGCGGCCGCGCCAGGCGAAGTCGCCCGGCTTTCTGCGATTCTAACGGCCTTCCGCCGGTTTCTGGAACGCTCCCTGTTCGGTGACAAGCTTGAACGCATCGGAGCACTGGCGAGCGAAACCGAACTGATGGACTGGGCGCGGGAAAGAAACCCTGGCTCCTCGGATTTCCGGCGGTTTTTGAACCTGTCTGCGGCGCTTGGCCTGGAAACACTTGGGCAATCCACCGGAAACTATCTCAGCTACGGTGCCTATAGCCTTCAGGGAAGTCACTTGTTCGACCAGGGGATCCATCGGGGCGGCGATGCCATGCCGTTCCAGGCTGATAGCGTCATGGAGGACCTTAGTTCAAGCTGGTATGCCTCCGAGAACGTTTCGGAACCTCCGGCCACCGGGACAACGGAGCCTGATGCGGACAAACTTGGCGCCTATTCCTGGTGCAAGGCTCCGCGTAGCGGCGGCGATGTGATGGAAGTCGGCGCATTGGCACGGCAAATGGTTACCGGCCATCCCCTGATCCGGGATCTGGTTGGAAGACATGGCGGGTCGGTGCACACGCGGGTGGTTGCCCGTGTGCTCGAGATCGCTCTGGTCGTCATGGCGATGGAGACTTGGGTGCGGTCACTGAAAACCGGTGAGCCGTTCATCGTGCATGGGCCAGTGCCGAAGAGCGGCGAGGGCATCGGCCTCACTGAAGCGGCAAGAGGGGCGCTTGGCCATTGGGTTTCCATTGGGAACGGCCGGATACGAAACTATCAGATCATCGCGCCGACCACCTGGAATTTTTCGCCGAGAGGCCGGCAAGGCACTCCCGGCCCGCTTGAACAGGCGCTGGTTGGTGCACCCGTCCGTGAAGGTGAAACGGATCCGGTTTCGGTTCAGCATATCGTCCGCTCGTTTGATCCCTGCCTAGTGTGCACGGTGCATTGAGCATGCCTGCGCTCCCTGAAGAACAGCCAAGTTTTCGCGTTCGGGTGAGGGGGCTGGTTCAGGGTGTCGGCTTCCGGCCATTTGTATGGCGCCTTGCCCATGAGGAGGGGCTCAAGGGCTATGTCCTGAATGATTCAGAGGGCGTACTTGCGGAGATTGACGGCAGCCAGGAAGCCTCCGAGCGCTTTCTTCAACGGTTAGAGGCAGAATGCCCGCCGCTCGCGCGGATTGATGCGGTTGAGGTGAACCCTCTTGATGCTCCGGCGGGCGAGTTTTCCGAAGGCTTTAAAATCATCTCCAGTTCAGGCGGGAACATTGCGACCGGGGTGGTTCCCGATGCCGCCACCTGTCCGGACTGTCTGGCGGAAATACTCGACCCCAACGACCGCCGGTTTGGCTACGCGTTTACAAATTGCACCCATTGCGGTCCGCGGCTCTCCATCATTCGCGCCATTCCATATGACAGGGCGGAAACCTCCATGGCACCCTTTGTCATGTGTGAGAAGTGCAAAGCCGAATATGAAAATCCGGCCGATCGAAGGTTTCACGCCCAGCCCAATGCCTGCCCGGATTGCGGGCCCAAACTCTGGTGCGAGACCGGATCGGGTCGGGTTGACACCGCAGACCCGATCCACTGGACCGCAGAGCGCCTGAAGGCCGGAGACATCATCGCGGTGAAAGGGATCGGCGGTTATCACCTTGCCGTTGATGCCACACAGTCGAATGCCGTTGCCCGGTTGCGTAAACGCAAAAACCGTCCTGACAAGCCGCTGGCTTTGATGGCGCGCGACATTGCGCAGGTTCGCAAGATTTGTCACGTGAGCGCGGCGGAAGAAGCGCATTTGACGGACCGTGCAGCACCCATAGTGCTGTTGCAGGTTCGCGGTGAGGCGCAATTGGCGGCCGGATTGGCGCCCGGCCATGACCGGTTGGGGGTGTTGCTGCCCTATACGCCGCTGCACCACCTGCTGATGCGGGCCTTGGATGGTCCGCTCGTGCTGACATCAGGCAATCTGTCGGATGAGCCGCAGGTGACCGGAAACGACGAAGCCCGGTCCCGGCTTGCCGGCATTGCGGATGGTTTCCTGATGCACGACAGGGACATCGTAAACCGGCTGGATGACAGTGTGGTGCGCGTATCGGGGTCCGGGCCGGCAATGGTGCGCCGCGCCAGGGGGTACACTCCGGCACCGCTGCACCTGCATCCGCGTTTCAAGGATGCGCCCAACATCCTTGCGCTGGGCGGCGAGCTGAAGTCGACTTTCTGCATGCTGAGACAGGGCGATGCGGTGGTGTCCCAACATATTGGCGATCTGGAAACCAGGCCAGCGTTCGAGGATTTCAAGAAGAACATCGGCCTCTACAAGCGGCTTTACGGGTTCGTGCCTGACGTGATCGCGGTCGACCAGCATCCGGATTACCTGTCGACGCAGTATGGCAAGCAACTGGCAGACGAGAGCGGAGCGCGGCTTGTCGAAGTGCAGCACCATCATGCGCATCTGGCAGCCTGTCTTGCGGGAGCCGGGATTGCGCCCGGGGAAGACCAAAGCCTTGCGATAGTCCTGGACGGCTCCGGACTTGGCACAGATGGCTCGATCTGGGGCGGTGAATTGCTGGTTGGCGGCTATTCCGGCTTTGACCGCGTGGGATACTTTCTACCCGTCGCGTTGCCGGGCGGCCATGCGGCCATCCGGGAGCCATGGCGCAATCTCGCCGCGCAACTTTTCGCGGCGTTTGGCCCGGATTATCGCAGCTTGGCTGAAAACAACGGCCTGCCGGGCGTGTTCAAGGACAAGAATCTTTCGATACTGGAACAGATGATCATCAAGGGCATCAATGCTCCCTTGTCGTCGTCCGCCGGCCGGCTGTTCGATGCGGTCGCGGCAGCGCTTGGTGTCTGCCCTGACAGACAGACCTACGAGGGGCAAACGGGATCGGTTCTGGAATCTATGGCCCGGCCTTATGTGGAAACCGAGCGCGGATATCCAGTGAAGGCATCTAGGGATGAGCTGGCAGATGAGGTGGCTGTCTTTTCCTGGAAACCGCTTTGGGACGCGCTGTTGACGGACTTGCGGCAGGGCGTAACCAAAGGGCGGATTGCCGCCCGGTTTCACCTGGCTCTTGTCGAAAGCCTGACTGAAACAAGCGTAGGAATCGCTGTTAAGCGGCGCTTGCGCAGGATCGTTCTGTCGGGGGGCGTCATGCAGAATTCGATCCTTGCGGATTGCCTCGCCGCGCGCCTTTCAGAGCACGGACTGGAAGTGCTTTTACCGCGCAACTTCCCCGCC
Source organism: Roseibium sp. (assembly GCA_965230445.1). GTDB lineage: Bacteria > Pseudomonadota > Alphaproteobacteria > Rhizobiales > Stappiaceae > Roseibium. Next base: position 954,800 of record OZ246005.1, read on the forward strand.
AATGATGGCGGGATAAGCCTCGGTCAAGCGTCAATCGCAGCGGTTACGGGCCTTTCTCAGGAATAGCCTTCAATCAATTGCCCCAACATGCCACGCTCCTCCTCGGTCAGGTCTGTCAGTGGCGTGCGGACGGGGCCTGTTTCGAACCCGCGCAATGCGACACCGGCCTTGATCGCGGAGACTGCATAGCCAGTCTGGCGGTCGCGGATTTTGGCGAACGGATAGTAGAAGTCCCGCAGCAACTGTTCGCAAGTGGCATCGTCGCAGGCAACAAAGGCGCCGTGAAACTTCAGGGCTGTTTCCGGTACGAAGTTGAACACTGCCGATGAATAGGTATCAACGCCAGCACCGCGATAGGCCTGCGCGAACAGTTCATGGGTGGGCATGCCGCCGATATAGGCGAGCCGGTCGCCGTTCTGCACGGTAATTCGCTTGACCGTGTCGATGTCGCCGGTGCCGTCCTTGAAGCCGACCAGGTTTGGGCAATCCTCTGCCAATCGTCCCAGGGTATCGGCCGAACAGACCGACTGGCCGCGGTTATAGACAATCACACCCATGTTGGTGGCGTTGCAGACCGCCCGGATATGCGCCTCGATCCCCTCTTGCGGTGCGCCGATGAGATAGTGGGGCAAAAGCAGAATGCCGTCACCACCGGCAGCCTCGATATCCTTGGCGAGCTGGCAGGCCATCTTGGTGCCGTAGCCGCACCCGGCGATGATCGGCGCGCCGGGCTGTGCAACCTTGGCAACCTTGACCACCTCGACAATTTCCGCTGGCGTCAGCGAGAACATTTCACCCGTTCCACCGGCAACGATCAATCCGGACACATCGTAGCCGGACAGCCACTCAAGATGCGCATGAAAGGCCGCACCGTTGAAGTTGTCCTCGCCATCGAAGGGCGTGACAGGGAACGACAGCAGGCCGGACCGGATGATGTCTTTAAGGGCGATTGGATCGATCATGTTATTTCCTTCGGGGTGAAAGGCTCTGCTGTTTGTCAGGAGTTGTCGACGTCGTCGGCTGTGTACATGCCGCCCTGATAGACAACGTCAGGGGCATCCGCGCGCGGTGCGGGCACGTTCAGATCCACCTTCTCGCGGAAGACTTCGGAGTTGTCCTTCGGTTGCCAACCCAGATAGGCGACGTCCCTGTTGTCCCACCAGATGGCGTCGTTTGCCGATGCACCGTAGATGATCGGACAGCCGAGCCTTGGAATGGAAAACACCCGTTCGATCAGCCGGACGAAGTCGTCATAGCTCATCCATGTCGAGAGCATCCGGTGGTCCTTCGGCTCCGTAAAACAGGAGCCGATCCGAAGGCATGCTGTCTCGATGCCGAACTTGTCATGGTACATGCTGGCGAGCGCTTCACCGAATGCCTTTGAGACGCCATAGAGGCTGTCCGGCCGCGGCGTGGACTTGGAATCGAGCCGTTCCGTCTGCTCGTAATATCCGATCACGTGGTTGGAACTGGCGAAAAGGATGCGCTTGACGCCGTGCTTTCGGGCCGCCTCGTACAGATTGAACATGCCCTCGATATTGGCGTCACGGACGGTGGTCCAGTTGCCTTCGGTTGCGCGCCCGCCGAGGTGAACGATCCCGTCGCAGTCTGCCACCATCGCATCGACCGCATCTCGGTCCTTCAGGTCGCACTGGACAACTTCCTCGTTCGTGGAGACATCGGCAAGTTCGGTAATGTCTGCCAGGCGCAGGATGTCGGCCATATGGGTCAGCCGTTTCCGGCAAACCGTTCCCAGGCCTCCCGCAGCGCCAGTGATCAAAAGTCTTTTCATGTCAATTCCGTTTCCTGTCAGAGCGTTACCCGGCGTAGGGCGCTTGCCTGAGGCCTTTTACGCCGAGGCCGGTGATCGCAAAGAGGTTGCCTGCAAGTGGCTGTTCAGTGCCTGCTGTCAGGTCTGAGCCAATCGATGTAACATAAAGTGTGTCGAGGTCAGCCCCGCCGAACATGGGCTTTGTCGGTTTTTCGACCGGCATGTCGATGGTCATGTCAACTGTTCCGGCCGGCGTGATGCGGTAGACCTGCCTGCCGGACACACCGGCCATCCAGTAGCAGCCGTCGGCATCAACAGTGGCCCCATCAGGGCGGCCTGCGACAGCGCTGGTATCAAAGAAGAGATCCGGTTCACCTGGTACGCCGCTTTCCGGATCATAGGCGCAAGTCCAGATCTTTCGCACCGCCGGGTTGCTGTCGGAGAAGTACATCCGGGTGCCGTCCGGTGAAAAGGCAAGGCCGTTGGTGGTGAAAAACCCGTCCTTCCAGGTCGCGACCGATTGATCCGCGCTGAGGACATGAAATGCGCCAACCGGTTCCGGGGCGCCGCCGTCTTTCATTGTGCCGGCCCAGAATCGGCCCTTTGTATCCGTGGCGCCATCGTTGAAGCGGTTGCCCGGAAGGTCCGCCTCAGGATCACTCAAATGCTGCCGGACGCCGGTATCCCAGTCATAAAGCCAGAACCCGGATTTCGCCGCGAGCACCAGGCCTCCGGATGCCCTCGGCGCAAGACAGCCGACCGGTTCACCGAAGTCCTGCGTCTCGTTGAGACCGCTGGACGGATCGAAGCGATGGATCTTTCCGGCGGGAATATCCAGCCACCACAGCACCTGCAAATGGCTATCCCAAACGGCGCCTTCGCCAACCTGGCTCTTGATGGGTAAGACGCTTTCAACAGCAATCCCGGACACTCTTTTTTCCCGTTCGTTATTAGTGTGATGCGGGCAATATCACTTATAAGATGAATTATCAATTCATCATACTAAACGATTGACATACCGGCAATAGGATTGTCAAATGCGATGGTGAACTGGAACAGTCCAGTTAATGGGAGGATACCGCCATGAGCATCTCACTGCGCGTGCTGCAGCCGGTCGCGTCGACCGCGATTATTGCCGCTGCGCTCATTAGTTCAACTTCTGCATGGTCTTACCAGGAGGCTCCGGGGCTTTCTGACAAGGCAGCATCCGGTGCTCTGCCGCCGGTCGAAGACCGGCTTCCAGCCAGTCCGGAAGTTATAACACCAATTGAGTCAATTGGTTCCTATGGCGGCACAATCCGCCGGGCGCTTGGTGGTTCGAATGACCACAATTCAATTCTGCGCTTTGTCAGCCCTCAAGGTCTGACCCGCTGGAAGGCGGATTTCTCTTCGGTGGTCCCGAATGTTGCCGAAAGCTGGACAGTGAACGACGAGGGCACCGAATTCACTTTCAAGCTGCGCGACGGCATGAAGTGGTCTGACGGCTCGCCGTTTACTGCCGATGACATCATGTTCTTCGTGGACGATCTCCTCAACAACAAGGAGTTCTACCCGAACGCGCCGGCACGTTACGTGATCGACGGCCAGACCATGTCTGCCGAAAAGATCGATGACACCACGGTGACCCTGAAATTCGCTGCGCCTTACGGCACATTTCTGACCGAGTTGGCGACGCCGATGGCGCAGGAGCCGGTGCTCTGGGCGAAAAGCTACTGCCAGCAGTTCCACCCGAAATATAACGCCGACGTCCAGGCATTGGTGGACGCGACTGATGCTGTTGAAGACTGGCCGAGCCTGTTCCGGCTGAAATGCGGTGAAGTCGAAGCGCCAAACCGGTGGGCAAACTCGGAACGTCCGACCCTCGATCCGTGGATCGTTACCGGTGACGGCTACAGTGCTGGTTCGACCCAGGTGATCATGGAGCGGAACCCCTACTTCTGGCAGGTCGACACGGAAGGTAACCAGTTGCCTTATGTCGACACCCTGAACTGGTCTGTTGTGAACGACAACCAGGCGCTGGTTCTGGAAGCTGTCGCCGGCAACATCGACATGCAGCGCCGCCGGATCGACAACCTGTCGAACAAGCCGGTCTTCGCCGAGAACGCCGAAAAGGGTGGGTACGAGATCCTCGAATACGCCAACTCGGACTCCAACCGCATGGCGATCCACTTCAACCATACCCATAAGGACCCGGTGATGCGCGATATCTTGCGCAACAAGGATGTCCGCGTGGCGCTGTCGCTGGGCATCGATCGCGAGGAGATCATCGACATTGTCTATCTTGGTGTTGGTGAGCCCTGGCAGATCGGTCCGCGGCCGTCCCATGTTCTCTACAATGAGAAACTGGGCCGCCAGCACACCGAATACGATCCCGATCGCGCCAATGAGCTTCTCGATGCTGCCGGCTTGAGCGAACGTGACGGTGACGGCTACCGGTTGCTGCCGAATGGCGAGCGTCTGGTCTTCAACGTAAACTACCCCGGCATCGAACAGCCGGACTGGGGCGATGCGCTGGAAATCATTCGTGACCAGTGGACGGAAATCGGTGTTGATTTGAACGCAACATCGGTCGAGCGCTCAATCTACTACTCCCGCGGTGAAGCCAACGAGCATGACTTCATGGTTTGGGGTGCGCCGGGTGGTCTCGATCCGACCCTGAGCCCGCGGGACGTCCTGTCCGTTCACCCGCAGGCCTCCTGGTTCTCGATCCCCTGGACCCGCTGGTATTTGTCTGGTGGCTCCGAAGGTGAAGAGCCGACTGACTCGATGAAGAAGCGCCTGGCTCTTTATGACGACTTCAAGAAGGAAGCTGATCAGGACAAAGCCTTGGATCTGTTCCGCCAGATCCATTCGGAAGCTGCCGAAGCCTTCGAAATCATCGGCGTCACACTGGCACCGAACCTGATCGGGGTGAAGAACGCCAATCTGCGCAACGTTCCGGGCATCATTCCGGCGTCCTGGATGTACCCGGATCCGGGTCCGACCTTGCCGCAAACCTACTACTACGCTCAATAAGCGTTTGACGAAGACCCCGCCGGCCCGAACCCTTCGGGCCGGCGGTTCTCAAAAAAACCAGGCCCCATCTCATGCTTCTTCGCTACATCGTCAAACGGATCCTTTGGATGGTTCCGTTCCTGTTTGCGGTGTCTCTGGTTGCCTTCGTGCTGATCCAGGCTCCGCCCGGCGACTATCTGACCACCTACATTGCCAAATTGGGCGAGTCGAACGAGGTTCTGGACCAGGCAACCATCGACAATCTTCGTGCCCGGTTCGGCCTAGATCAGCCACTTTATGTCCAATATTTCAAATGGGTGACGAACCTGCTTCAGGGCGACTTCGGCATGTCGTTCGAGTGGCGGCAGCCGGTCTCGGAACTTGTTTGGGAACGCATGGGATTGACCATGTGCCTGAGCTTCGCAACGCTCTTATTCACATGGGCCGTCGCTTTCCCGATTGGCGTCTACTCGGCCGTCCGCAAATACTCAATCGGTGACTATGTTGCGACCATGATCGGCTTCATCGGCCTTGCGACACCCAATTTCCTGCTCGCCCTGATCCTGATGTATGTCGGTGTAGTCCATTTCGGCGCCGATGTCGGTGGCCTGTTCAGCTCCGAATACCGCAATGCGCCCTGGAGCTGGGGCAAAGTAGTCGACCTGATGAAGCACCTTTGGCTTCCGGTGGTCGTGCTGGGTACGGGGGCGACTGCGAGCCTCATCCGCGTGATGCGCGCGAACCTTCTGGATGAACTCGACAAACCGTACGTCGATACCGCCCGTGCCAAGGGGCTTTCCGAATTCTGGTTGATCATGAAATACCCTGTCCGGGTCGCCCTGAACCCGTTTGTCTCAACGATTGGCTGGGTGCTGCCCAACCTGATTTCCGGTGCCGTGGTGACCGCTATCGTGCTGTCCCTGCCAACCGCCGGACCGCTGATGCTTCAGGCTCTTCTCAGCCAGGACATGTATCTGGCAGGTGCCTTCGTGCTGCTGCTCTCAAGCCTTACAGTGATTGGTATGCTGATCTCCGACATTCTCCTCGTTCTCCTCGATCCGAGGGTGCGCTATGAGTGAAATTGCAGTCGGCTCAAATTCTGCTACCGGTACCAGGGATGACCGCCTGGCCGTTGCCTCTCAGGCGCAGCTGACCTGGTGGGCATTCAAGCGGCACAAGCTGGCCATGGTCAGTCTCTGGATTATCGGCTTTCTTTACCTGGTTTCGATTTTCGCCGAGATCGTGGCGCCGGACAATCCGGCCAAACAGAACCGGCGCGCCGTCTACCATCCGCCGCAGATGGTTCACTTCATCGACTGGACGGATGAGGGCATCAGCTTCCAGCCCTACGTTTGGAAAATGGACCGCAAGCGCGATCCCGAAACACTGGCGCTGTCCTACGAGAATTCGGGCGAGAAGGTCTATCTGACGCTTTTCGGCAAGGGGCCGAAATACAAGTTCTGGGGACTGTGGGAAACCGACATCAAGCTGCTGGCCACGGTCAAACCGCGCGACAAGTTCTTCCTGTTCGGCGCCGATCGCCTGGGGCGCGACATGTTTAGCCGGGTGATCTACGGAACACGTATCTCCATGTCCATTGGCCTTGTCGGGGTTGCGATCAGTCTGGTGCTGGGTATCACGCTGGGCGGCATCTCGGGCTACTATGGGGGGCGTGTGGACGCTGTGATCCAGCGGCTTATCGAGTTTGTGCTCTCCTTGCCGACCATTCCGATATGGCTTGCGCTTGCCGCTTCGCTGCCTCCATCCTGGCCGATCTATCAGCAGTATTTCGTGATAACCCTCATTGTTTCACTGGTTGGCTGGACGGAGCTGGGACGCGTGGTTCGCGGGCGATTGCTTGCGATGAAAAACGACGACTTCGTCATTGCCGCAAGGCTCGACGGGGCATCGGAAAGCCGGATCATTTTCCGCCATATGCTGCCATCGCTCACATCGCACATCATCGCATCGCTCACACTTGCCATTCCGTTGATGATCCTTGCGGAGACCGGTCTCAGCTTCCTTGGCCTCGGGTTGCAGCCACCGGCGATTTCCTGGGGTGTTCTGCTCAAGGAAGCGCAGAACATCGTCTCGATAAGTCAGGCTCCCTGGCTCTTCATTCCCGGCGGATTTGTGGTGATCGCAGTCCTTGCATTCAATTTCTTGGGGGACGGCATGCGCGATGCCGCTGATCCGTATGGAAGCTAATCCGTCACCAATCATTTCGGTAGAGGAGCTTAGTGTCGGCTTCTCCATGCGCCAGGGTGTCGTCGATGTACTGCATGGCGTCAGCTTCGAACTGCACCGGGGCAAGACCACCTGCATCGTCGGTGAAAGCGGGTCCGGCAAATCGGTCACCGCCCGGACAATCCTGAACATGGTTCCACGTCCGGGCGTGATCAATGGCGGACGGATTGTGTTCAACCCGGGAGACGGCGAGCCCATCGACCTGACGGCACTTGACCCGCGCGGCAAGCAGATCCGCGACATTCGGGGCGGACGCATCGCGATGATTTTTCAGGAGCCGATGAGCTCGCTGTCGCCGGTTCACACGATTGGCAGCCAGATTATCGAGGCCATCCGGCTGCACCGCGACATGGGCAAGAAGGAAGCCCGCAAAATCGCGGCGGAGCTTCTGGAGCAGGTTGAGATCCCCAATCCGGACAAGGCACTCGACCGCTATGCGTTTGAGTATTCCGGCGGCATGCGCCAGCGGGCAATGATCGCCATGGCGTTGTCTTGCCATCCGGACGTTTTGATTGCGGACGAACCAACGACCGCGCTGGACGTGACGACCCAAGCCGAAATCCTTGACCTGATGCGCAATCTGCAGCGCGACCTGGGCATGGCAATCATGTTCATCACCCATGACATGGGCGTGGTCGCGGAAATCGCGGACGAAGTCGTCGTCATGGAAAAGGGGCATGTGGTCGAGATCGGCGGCGTCGAGCAGATTTTCGGGACGCCTCATCACCCTTACACGACAAAGCTGCTGAACGCGGTCAAGACGCTTGATCAGCCGGCAGCGGCGAAGGTTCGCCCGAAAGCGGACGCAGCGCCGATCCTGCAAGTCGAAAATCTCGCGATGCATTTTGAAAAGCGGGAGGGTTTTCTTCAGCGTGTTTCCGATGTCACCAAAGCGGTCGACGGGGTGAGCTTCACGCTTCGCGAAGGAGAAGCGCTCGGGATCGTCGGCGAGAGTGGTTCCGGTAAAACGACGGTCGGCCGCTGTATCGCCCGCGTGTATGATCCAAACTCCGGGCTCATTGACTATGCCGGGCAAAACCTTGTGACTGCCAGTCCGAAAGAGCTTCGCGATACCCGCAAGCAGGTGCGCATGATCTTTCAGGATCCTTTCGCATCGCTCAATCCCCGGATGACAGTCAAACAGCTGATTGCAGAACCGCTGGTGGTCAACGGGATCGCAAGTGGCCAGGAGCTTGAGGACAGGGTCGCGCATCTTCTAACGGAAGTCGGGCTGGATCCGGCCATGATGGAGCGCTATCCGCACGCCTTTTCCGGCGGTCAGCGGCAACGCATCGTCGTCGCCAGGGCGATCGCTCTGGAACCGAAGCTGGTGATTGCGGACGAGCCGACATCGGCGCTTGACGTATCGATCCGCACGCAGGTGCTTGATCTCCTCTTGAACCTTCAGGCCGAGCGCGGCTTGAGCTTTGTGTTCATCAGCCACGACATGTCGGTCATCCGGTATTTCTGCGACCGCGTGGCGGTGATGTATCGCGGCAAGATGGTGGAGATCGGCGAGACGGAACAGATCATCAACGACCCGCAGCATCCCTATACAAAGGCGTTGCTATCCTCTGTTCCGATACCTGATCCGTCCTTGCGCGGAACCAGAACACGGCATCGCTATCGAGAGGCCGGGTAGGGGCCCTTTCAAACTGGAGGGCAGCCACATTCATCTGTTGGCGTCCGGTACATGAGATCGAAGAATGAAAATTGAAACGGTAGAAATCACAAAGTTCCGCCACAAGAGCCGCACAATGGCCGACAGCGATGGCCATGCGCATCCGGGGCCGGAAACTGAGGCGGTCAGCGCGCTCCTGACCATAACGGCAGATGATGGCTCAACGGGTCATGCCATTTGCCGGGCAACCGATGTCGACGAGCGGCTTCTGGAAAGGTTTGTCAGGCCCAACATTGCCGGGGAAGACCCGCTGCGGACAGACAATCTTTGGTACAAGATCTACAAGTGGCAACGGCTTTCCGACGGCCTCCTGAATGATCGGGTTCTGGCCGCTGTAGATCTTGCGCTATGGGATCTTGTCGGCAAGGTGTCCGGTCTACCTGTCTGGAAACTCCTGGGCGGCTGCTGCAACAAGATCCTGGCCTACGGGTCGACGATGTGCGGGGACGATCAGGCCGGCGGATTGTCGTCGCCGGAGGACTACGCCAAGTTCGCCGATTGGATGGTCAACACGCGCGGATACAAGGCGGTCAAGCTGCATGGCTGGATGCCTCCGATGCCGGGCGCACCGGATCCCAAGATGGACTACCGGGCCTGCGCAGCCGTGCGCGAAGCAGTCGGTCCGGACATTCCACTAATGCTCGATCCGCATCACTTCTATTCCCGCACTGACGCCCTGTGGCTGGGTCAGCGGCTAGAGGAGCTGGACTTCCGCTGGATGGAAGAGCCGATGGAGGAGGCCTCGATCTCCTCTTACAAATGGTTGTCTTCCAATCTCAATCGCCTCAACATCCTGGGGCCGGAGACAATGACCGGCAAACACTGGACCCGGGGTGAATGGGTCAAGCACGACGCGTGTGATCTTGTACGCGCCGGTGTCTGGGATGTTGGCGGTATCAACCCGGCGATGAAGATCGCCCGCATGGCTGAGTGTTTCCACATGTCCTGCGAAATTCACGGGACCGGCGCGGCAAACCTGGCCGTAGCGGCGGCGGTTCCAAACTCCAGTTTCTATGAGCGCGGTCTTCTGCATCCATTCCTCGACTATGAGCAACCGAAGGCCTTCCAGAACCGTATCGATGACGAGATGGATTCTGACGGATTTGTGCATTGCCGCGACGAACCGGGGCTTGGGCAGGACCTGAACTTCGACTACATCCGGGAAAACGCAATAGGAGCATAATTGCATGGATACACGCATAGCTGATGTTCGCGTGACGCCCATCGCCTTCTACGATCCGCCGCTGTTGAACAACGCCGGATGCCATCAGCAATATGCATTACGGTCCATCATCGAGGTGGAAACCGAGGGCGGGGTTGTCGGCTTGGGCGAGAGCTACGGCAGCCGTTCGCTGATCGAGGGCGTCGAGGAGCTTGGGCAGGCGCTTCGCGGTCTGGATGTTACCGATCTAAACGGGCTTTGGGCGCGCTCCAGAAGTGCGCTTCAAGATGCCGCTGAAGGTTACAACACAGGATCGGGCAGCCGCATCCTGCGTGTTGCCGGGGCGGTCGAGGTCGCCATGTGGGATGCCTTCGGCAAATCGGCTGGCCGCAGGCTTTGTGACCTGCTTGGTGGCCAGGTCCGCCAGCGCGTCCCGTTTTCCGCTTACCTGTTCTACAAGTTTGCAAACCATCCGCATGAAGCCGGTCCCGACGTCTGGGGTGAGGTTCTGACGCCCGAGCAACTGGTTGATGAAGCAAGGCGCTTCATGGATCTTTACGGGTTCGACGCGATCAAGCTCAAGGGAGGCATCCTGCCGCCGGATGAGGAGATTGCCGGCCTGGAAGCGCTGCGGAATGCCTTCCCGGATGCGCCGCTCCGGATCGATCCGAATGGTGGCTGGACGGTGGAAACCACCCTGAAGTACTTGCCGAAGCTCGAAGGCTTGATCGAGTACCTTGAAGATCCGACCCCTGGCATGGATGGCATGGCCGCTGTGCAGGCGGCGACGGACATACCTTTGGCGACCAACATGTATGTGGTCACGCCGGACGATCTTCCGCCAGCGATCCAGAAGGACGCTGTTCGCGTCATCCTCTCAGATCACCACTACTGGGGTGGCTTGCAGGCAAGCCGTGAGCTGGCGCGGGTTTGCCAGATCTGGGGGATCGGTCTGTCCATGCATTCCAATTCGCATCTCGGTATCAGTCTTGCTGCCATGACCCACCTGGCTGCGGCGACCCCGAACCTCAGCTACGATTGCGACACCCACTATCCGTGGCAGACTGATGACGTGGTCGAAGGCGGACGGTTTGTCTTCGAAGGCGGTACTTTGGGTGTGCCGGAGGGACCGGGGCTGGGCGTCACCCTTGATCGCGATCAACTGGCACGGTTGCACCAGAACTACCTGGATTGCGGCTATACCGAGCGTGACGACGAAACCGAGATCCGGAAGCATTGGCCGGACTGGTCTTTCGGCAGGCCCAAATTCTGACGGGATATCCATGACAGGCGTTTCGACCGGCACCGCACAAAAAATCCGTGTCACCGTGATGGACGAGCGGGACAATGTCGCCATCGTCACGAATGCCGCAGGAGCGCGGGAAGGGGCTGCAACGGCTGAAGGACTTGTCTTTCGTGAGGCCGTCCCTGAGGGCCACAAGGTTGCGCTGAAAGATATTCCCCAAGGCTCGCCAGTCCTCCGTTACGGAACGGTTATCGGAACAGCGGTCTGCGACTTGCCTGCCGGGTCCTGGATCAATGAAAAGCGGCTGAACATTCCTGCCGCTCCGGAATTGAACGGTTTGCCTGTTGCGACCAGACTGGCTGCGCCCGGTCCGAAACTTGAAGGCCGGACCTTTGAGGGATACCGGAACGCGGACGGATCTGCCGGGACGCGCAATCTTCTTGGGATCACCACGACAGTCCAATGTGTCTCGGGCGTTGTCGAACACGCTGTCAGGCGCATCAAGGCGGAATTGCTGCCGAACTACCCGAACGTCGATGGCGTGGTCGCTCTGGAACACGTCTATGGCTGCGGCGTGGCAATTGACGCACCGGATGCCGCAATTCCGATCCGTACCCTTCGCAACGTCGCGCAGAACGCCAATTTCGGCGGCGAATTGATGATGGTCAGTCTCGGCTGCGAAAAGTTGCAGCCGGACAGGCTGTTTCCGCCCGAGACGTTCCCGGATCCGGACCTTGTTCGCCTGCAAGACAAGGAGAATATCGGCTTTTCTGCAATGGTCGCCCAGATCATGGCGAGTGCCGGACAGCATCTGGAGCGGCTTGACAAGCGGCGAAGAGAGGCCTGTCCGGTGTCCGACCTGACAGTCGGGTTGCAGTGCGGCGGGTCGGACGCGTTTTCCGGAGTGACCGCCAATCCGGCGCTTGGGCATGCAAGCGATCTTCTGGTAAGGGCCGGGGCAACGGTGATGTTTTCCGAAAACACCGAAGTGCGGGATGCTGCGGATCAGCTCACATCCCGCGCGGCCACTCCCGAGGTGGCAGCCGAACTTGTAGAACAGCTGGCCTGGTATGATGCCTATCTGGCGCGCGGATCCGCCGACCGTGCGGCGAATACGACGCCGGGCAACAAGGCGGGCGGCCTTTCCAACATTGTCGAAAAGGCGATGGGCTCCATCGTGAAATCCGGAAGCGCACCTATATCCGGCGTCGTTGCGCCGGGCGACCGGGCACGCGGGAGTGGGCTCCTGTTTGCATCGACCCCGGCAAGCGATTTCATTTGCGGGACATTGCATCTTGCTGCCGGCGCAACCCTGCAGGTTTTTACAACGGGACGGGGAACGCCTTATAGTCTCGAAGCAATGCCGGTCATTAAGGTCGCAACGCGCAGCGAACTTGCGCGCCGCTGGCATGACCTGATCGATGTGGATGCAGGTCCGGTTGCCGGCGGGCAAGCGAGTATTGCTGATATGGGAGAACAGATTTTCGAGGAGATTCTGCGTGTGGCCAGCGGAAAGAGAACCTGGGCAGAACGGCACGGTATTCACAATGCGCTTGCGTTGTTCAATCCTGCCCCGGTGACATAAATGCAGATGTTTTGCGTGAACTTGCCCCTCTAGGGCGATGAACCTGAAGCGCTTAAGAGGCGCGGGTCTTGAAAAAAAACGGTATGCGGTTGTCGAAGGGAACCTCCGGGGAAATGAAGAGTGCAGGGAACGGTCGCGGAAATCTGGTTGTCAATCTGGTGGCGACCCTGCGGAACCATATAGAAGTGGGAGACTATCCTGTCGGCAGCAGGCTTCCCAGTGAAGCTCAACTCACCGCGCAGCATGGTGTTAGCCGGACTGTGGTTCGCGAAGCGGTTGCTGCGCTGAGGGCTGACGGGTTCGTCGAGCCGAAACAGGGGGCAGGTGTGTTTGTGATAGAACCGCCAGCAGCACCTGATTTGCCGTTTCGAAACATCGACCCCACCCGTGTCTCGTCAGTTCTGGAAATGCTTGAATTGCGCATCGCAATCGAAGTCGAAATGGCCGGGCTGGCAGCACAGCGGCGCTCGCCGGTCCAGGAAGAAAACATAGTCAACTGCCACCGGGCGGTTTCCGGGCTGGTATGCTCCGGCGATTCGACTGCGGAAGCCGATTTTGCCCTGCATCTTTCTATTGCGGATGCGACCAACAATCCGCGTTTCCGGGAGTTTCTCGAAATGCTTGGGCCGGGCGTTATTCCACGCCGTGCTCTTCGTTCATCGAACAGTGCGCCAGTATCCAGTGATTATCAGTCCATGATCGATTCCGAACACGAGCGGATCGTCAACGCCATCATCGACGGTGATACGGAAACGGCTCGTGCTGCAATGCGCAAGCATCTGGATGGTAGTATTTCCCGGTATAGAACACTGCTGATGTCTTCGCGGCCGGATCCTTCAAACGATATCTGATCCCTCACGCCGAAATCGTCCACGGTGAAGCATTCCGTTCTGCGAGTACTTGCGCTCAATTGACATTGCGCAATGTGTCGATGTTCGGTTTCGCATAGCCTCCTCGCAACAGCTGCGCTTGAGGGATTGCCGTGTTCGCACAGACGATGACCTGCAGGAGCAGCGCATCGCAGTGTGAGAGGGGCACTGAATCCGGTGACAACGCCCAATCCAAGCCGGCGGAACTTTCTGCGGGGAAAGTTCAATCAGGCCGATGCCGACGTTATGCGGCCTCCCGGTGCTTCAGCCGATTTCGACCAGCTTTGTACCGAATGCGGCGACTGCGTTTCCGCTTGTCCCGAGTCGATCATCAGAATCGGCGAAGACCGGCGCCCGGTGGTCGATTTCAGCCTCGGATCCTGCGTATTTTGCCGTGAGTGCGTAAAAGTATGTAGTCCTGGGGCGCTTGCGGATTCACGGGTCGAGACTTGGCCATGGAAGGCGGCAATCAAACAAAATTGCCTTTCAATACAAGGTGTTATGTGCCGGACATGCGAAGATGTGTGTGAGGCGCGCGCGATACGCTTCAAATTGGAAGCGGGCGGGAAATCACGGCCAGAACTTAACCAAAGTCAATGCACCGGGTGTGGGGCGTGTGCATACTCGTGTCCGTCTCACGCAATAACATTCGTTCGCGAATAATTATTTGCAGAGTGAGGGAGAGAAAATGAATATTTGTGGTTGCCTTGTCCATGCCGTGGCGAGGGCGGCTCAAGCTGTTCGCGATGAGATTGAGGCGACTGAAGGCGCTGAAATCCATGCTGCCTCTGATGATGGACGATTTGTCGTCGTCGTAGAAGACACCGATGCAGAGCTCGCATCCGACAAGATCATGAGCTTGCACCATATCCCCGGCGTGATGTCCGTCACGCTTACCTATCACCATTTCGAAGACCTGTCGCAGCCCGTGGCCGCAGCCACTGCCTAATGCCGGAGATCTGCCATGCCTATCTCAGAAACCCGCCGAAACTTCCTTAAAGCGACTGCTGCTGCCAGCACGGCTGCGGCTGCCGGTATCCCAATCTCCGCCGTGCCGGTTGCAGCGCAGCCGCAATCCGCTGACATCCGCTGGGACAAGGCTCCATGCCGGTTCTGCGGCACTGGATGCTCAGTGCTCGTCGGCACCAAGGAAGGCCGCGTGGTCGCCACCCAGGGTGATCCGGATGCACCGGTCAACCGCGGCCTGAACTGCATCAAGGGCTACTTCCTGTCCAAGATCATGTACGGCAAGGACCGTCTGACAACGCCGCTGCTGCGCAAACGCAATGGCGTCTTCGACAAGAACGGCGAGTTTGAGCCGGTCTCCTGGGATGAAGCCTTCGATGTGATGGCCGCCAAATGGAAGGAAGCCCTGAAGAAGAAGGGCCCGACCTCCGTCGGCATGTTCGGTTCTGGTCAATGGACTGTCTGGGAAGGTTACGCAGCCGCCAAGTTCATGAAGGCCGGCCTGCGCTCGAACAACATTGACCCCAATGCCCGTCACTGCATGGCGTCCGCCGTGGTCGGCTTTATCCGCGCATTCGGTATCGACGAGCCGATGGGTTGCTACGACGATCTGGAGCATGCCGACACGTTCGTGCTCTGGGGCTCCAACATGTCCGAAATGCACCCGATCCTCTGGTCGCGTTTGACGGACACACGTCTGACGAAGCCCGGCTGCGAAGTTCACGTTCTGTCGACCTTCGAACACCGCTCCTTTGAGCTGGCCGACAACGGCATGGTGTTCACACCGCAAACCGACCTCGCCATCCTGAACTACATCGCCAACTACATCATCCAGAATGATGCGGTGAACTGGGAGTTCATGAACAAACACGTCAACATCAAGAAGACCGCGACCGACATTGGTTACGGCCTGCGTGATACTCACCAGCTTCAGCAGGACGCGGAAAACCCGAATTCCGGCAAGCTCGCTGACATGAGCTTCGATGAGTATGCCGCCTCGGTTGCCGAATACACGCTCGAAAAGGTTTCCGAACTGTCCGGTGTCCCGGCCGAGCAACTGGAACGTCTTGCCAAGCAGTATGCCGATCCGAACCGGAAGGTCATGTCGCTGTGGACCATGGGCTTCAACCAGCACGCCCGCGGATCCTGGGTGAATGGCCTGATGTACAACGTCCACCTCTTGACCGGCAAGATTTCAGAGCCTGGCAACTCACCGTTCTCGCTGACCGGTCAGCCTTCGGCCTGTGGTACGGCCCGCGAAGTCGGTACCTTTGCCCACCGTCTGCCCGCCGACATGGTGGTCATGAAGGACAAGCATCGCGAGATCTGCGAAAAGGCCTGGAACATTCCGGCAGGAACCATCCCGGCCAAACCGGGCTTCCACGCAGTGCTGCAGCACCGTAAGCTCAAAGACGGCGACCTGAACGCCTATTGGGTGCAGTGCACCAACAATATGCAAGCCGCGCCCAACATGAACGAAGAAGGCTTCCCGGGTTATCGCAATCCGGAAAACTTCATCGCCGTCTCGGATCCTTATCCGACCGTGACCGCACTTGCCGCCGATCTCATTCTGCCGACAGCCATGTGGGTGGAAAAGGAAGGCGCCTATGGCAACGCGGAACGCCGTACCCAGTTTTGGCGTCAGCAGGTTCAGGCACCTGGCGAAGCAAGGTCCGACGTCTGGCAGGTGATGGAATTCTCCAAGCGCTTCACCGTCGAGGAGGCCTGGGGTGCGGAACTTCTCGCACAGAAACCGGAACTGGCCGGAAAAACACTCTTCGATGTCCTGTTCGCCAATGGCGTCGTCGACAAGTACCCGGTTTCCGAAACTGCGAAAGGGTTCGACAACGACGAATCCAAGCATTTCGGCTTCTATGTCCAGAAAGGCCTGTTCGAGGAATACGCAGCATTCGGTCGCGGTCACGCGCATGACCTTGCATCCTTCGAAACCTATCACCAGTCGAGAGGCCTTCGCTGGCCGGTGGTTGATGGCAAGGAAACGCTGTACCGCTTCCGCGAAGGCTATGACCCTTACGTCGGCGAAGGCAAGGGCGTCGAGTTCTATGGCAAGCCGGATGGCCGGGCGAACATCATCTTCGCGCCATATGAAGAGGCCGCAGAAAGCCCGGACGAGGAATTCGATCTGTGGCTGTGCACCGGCCGCGTGCTCGAGCACTGGCACTCCGGGTCGATGACCCGCCGTGTTCCGGAGCTGCACAGAGCCTTCCCGTCAGCCGTTGTCTTCATGCATCCGGACGATGCAAGGGACCGGGGGCTGCGCAGGGGGCAGGAGATCACCATCTCCACACGCCGTGGCGAAATGCTCAGCCGTGTGGAAACCCGCGGACGGAACAAACCGCCCAAAGGCCTGGTGTTCGTGCCCTGGTTCGACGAAAGCCAGCTCCTCAACAAGCTGACACTTGATGCCACTTGCCCGCTCTCCAAGGAGACGGACTTCAAGAAGTGCGCCTGCAAGGTCGAACGCGCCTGATCCGATAAACGAGACCCAGTTGAAAGCAACCTCCGATGCCCGCCGCCGGTCAACCCATTTCTCCCGCACGCCGCCGTTTCCTCACGGATACGGCACGCGTTGCCGGTGGATGCGCGGTGGCGGGATCATTGCTGGCCTATATCGCCCGCGATGCCAGGGCGTTGCCGGCGCAGGCCTTGCGTCCGCCGGGAGCCTTGCCTGAACAGGACTTCCTGAGTGCCTGTATCCGGTGCGGCCTGTGCGTGCGCGATTGTCCTTATGACACTCTGAAGCTGGCCGAACTGGGGGCGGACGGACCGGCGACAGGTACGCCGTATTTCACCGCCCGCGAAGTCCCATGCGAAATGTGCGACGACATACCCTGTGTCGCCGCATGTCCCACCGGCGCGCTCGATCCGGCCTTGACCGATATCGACGAAGCGGACATGGGAACGGCGGTCCTGGTGGATCAGGAGAACTGCCTGAACTTCCTAGGCCTTCGCTGTGACGTCTGTTACCGGGTCTGCCCGGTTATTGACGAAGCGATAACCCTTGAGTTGTCGCACAATCAACGCTCCGGCCATCACGCTGTCTTTGCGCCCACAGTCCATGCGGACCGCTGCACGGGATGCGGATTGTGCGAAAAGAGCTGTGTCCTTCCTGAAGCTGCGATCAAGGTTCTGCCGACCCGGATCGCCCGCGCGTCATCTGCCGGGCACTACCGGCTGGGCTGGGAGGAAAAGGCCAAGAAGGGTGCGCCCGTGGTTGAGGGGATTGTCGATCTGCCTGATCGGATGCCTGAGCCACTGTCCAACGCGCCTGCCGAATTTGAACCGGCATTCAAACTTCCGGGAACGGGACAATGAGTGCGAAAACCAAACTCCCCACCGGCCAGGAGGCCATCCGTGTCAAGGGATGGTTCACGGCCCACAAGTTTCTGATCCTGCGCCGTCTTTCTCAGGCGTTCTTCCTGGCGATATTCCTGCTCGGGCCGTGGTTCGGCATCTGGTGGGTGGCCGGAACGCTCGCGGGATCGCGAACATTCGACGTCCTGCCATTGACCGACCCGCTGGTCCTGGCTCAGGGAATAGCCGCTGGGCACTGGCCGGAATGGACAGCGCTTCTGGGTGCCATCATCGTCCTTGCGGTCTACGCAGTCGTTGGCGGGCGCGTCTATTGCTCCTGGGTCTGCCCGATCAACCCTGTGACGGATGCCGCCCATTGGCTGCATGTGAAGCTCGGTTTGCCGAAGGGATGGCAACCGAACAGGTCCACGCGCTTCTGGGTCCTCGGTATGGCCCTGATCGTCAGCGCGGCAACCGGCGCCATTGCCTGGGAACTGGTCAATCCGGTCACGATGGTACAACGCGGACTGGTCTTCGGCATGGGGTTTGCCTGGGCAATAATAGCCGCGATCTTCCTGTTCGACCTGCTCATCGCCCGGCGTGGATGGTGCAGCCACATCTGTCCGGTCGGCGCATTCTACAGCCTCGTTGGAGCAAAGAGCCTCTTGCGGGTCAGCGCCGTCAACCGGCCTGCCTGTGACGACTGTCTCGATTGCTATGCCGTCTGCCCGGAAAACCATGTGATCTCGCCGGCGCTCAAGGGCAAGGACGGCAGCACGCCTATCATTCTATCGCCGGACTGTACGAACTGCGGACGCTGTATCGATGTCTGTTCGGTCGATGTTTTCACCTTCACCCACCGCTTTAACACCCAGGTCAACGCCGCCGCCCCAAAGGCCGCGGACGCCCCGGCCAAGCTTGCCGTTTGAACGGAGAAACGGAGAATAGAGATGAAACTGCCCGTCTTTGTGGGACTATCGGCCCTCGTAATTTCAACGGTTCTGGGTGGCATCGCCATTGCGCAGTCCTCAGGCGATGTTCAGACCCTCCGTCGGGGTGAGATCCAGGAAACGCTCCCGGTTCCCGATATTCACAAGCAGATCGAAGGCCGCATCGTGCGCAACTACCGCCAGCAGCCGCCATTGATCCCGCATTCGACCTCTCAGTACCAGGTCGACAAGCGCACCAACCAGTGCCTCGGATGTCATGACTGGTCCGTTGCCGGAGAACGCGACGCACCGACCTTGTCGATGACCCACTACCTCGACCGGGACGGCAATCAGCTCGACTCCGTCGCGGGTACCCGCTGGTTCTGCAATCAATGCCATGTGCCTCAAGCCAACGCACCGGCACTGGTCGGAAATGATTTTCAGCCGTCCAGCGCACTACGCTGATACGGAAGCAGGAGAGACGAACCATGTCAGATCCCAATGACAAACCGAGCAAAGGCTTGGTCCGCAGGCTCTGGGAAGGCATCTGGAGCCCGGCTTCCGCTTTCAGCGTCGGGTTCATCGTGATTGCCGGTTTCCTGAGCGGAATCCTGTTCTGGGGCGGGTTTCACTGGACGCTGGAAATGACCAACACCGAGGAATTCTGCGTTTCCTGCCACACCATGGAAACAAACCTCGGCGAGTACCGCGAGACGGTCCACTATAACAATCACTCCGGTGTGCGGGCGATCTGCTCCGACTGCCACGTGCCGCATGAATGGCAGCACAAGATCAAGGCCAAGATCATGGCTGTGAAGGATGTCTACCATGAGATCATGGGAACCATCTCCACTGCCGAAAAGTACGAAGCCCATCGCCTGCAAATGGCGTCGGTGGTCTGGAAAAAAATGAAGGCCTCGGATAGCCGCGAGTGCCGCAACTGTCACAACTTCGAGTATATGGATTTCACAATCCAGGAAACCCGCGCGGCAGCTGCCCACCAGAAGGCGATTGATGAAAACATGACCTGTATCGATTGCCACCAGGGTATTGCTCACGAGCTGGCACCTGGCTCTCAGGAAGAGTATCGCCGGCTGGTGGATGAACTGGCGGCAAATGAAGCCGGCGAAGATCCCAAGCCCGGCACTGTCGCGGCAATCCGGACCTATGTCGGCGAACTGACAAACTAAAAGGGCTCTAGCATGCTTGGTATACTCGATTTGCTCGGAACCATCGGCGGTAATGTGCTCAGTCTGCCGGGAATCGTCGGCCTGGGCCTTGGGATGATGACCCGCAACTATTTTCTTGCGGCATTCCTTGGCGGAATTGTGGGCGTTCTGGAAACAGTGCTGTTCGCAGGTTTCAATGTCGCGGAGATCGCCCTCGTCGAACTGCTCGTCGCCATTCTGGTCGGCATCCTGGCTGGCAGCCTCGGATGCGCAATCAGGCACAAGGGAGCCACTGCCTGACCCGGGTCGTGCTCAACAATAGCAACCCGCAAACTCAAGATGGCCGGACGAGCTTTTGCTCTTCGGCCGTTTTCTTTGAAGCGGTTGGATGGGGGGTACGCTGACCGATGGAATTGTTGAGCCGTTTTTTTTGATTTTTGACAATAATCAGCCCAGCCTGCGTCAAGAAGCGCGCCCGGATGCAAAACGCGGAGCGCCGCAATTCTTGGGCCTCCGCGTTGTATTGATTGGATGTTTTATGGTTTTTGCCGGGTCAGATCACGCCCAGAGCAATTGCCGCTACAAATGCTACAGCTGCGACAAAGGCAATCATGTTCAGGTTACGAACTAGTGTCATTGGGGCCTCCCGATTACCTTTTGGCCAATCTGAATGATATGGCAACAAAACCTGGAAGCGAAGAAAAAAAGATGCTGCACTGCGAAGCTGTGTTGGAAAGTATTTCCTGCGAAATTAAGCTCCCGTAAGGAAAGGTTAATATTCTCAGTCGCTTAGATTTTTATTTGGTCTCAAGCCAATGCAACTTTTGGAGGGTGTGTCATCTGACCGCAGTTGTGTAAAAACTGCGGAGGGACATTGCCTGTTTTTACAGCTTCTAGGTGTTTGTTATCTTAATTTTAAGTTTAGTTGAGGTACCCTAGTAAGCGCGGGTTCAGCGTGAAACACGTGTCTCGGAGTATAAATGAATAGCCTGGAATTGATCTCGAAGCTTGCAGGAGACGGCTCGGCCCATGGGCGTGCCGCGCTTGTCAATGCGCTGACGGATCTCTTTCTCGGCGCTGGAAGCAACTGCTCCCCGGATCTGGAAAAGGTGTTCGGCGAAGCCGTTCTGAAATTGCTTCCGGCACTTGATCAGGACGCCAAGGCCGATTTGGCCGGCCGCATTTGCGATCATCCGGCGGCACCTGCCGAGGTGTTGATCAAGCTCGCACACGAACCAATTGAAGTCGCGTCCGACGTCCTTGAACGGTCGCGGACATTGCCGGCAAAAGACATGGCTGAAATGGCCAGTTCCGTTCCGGTAGAGCATTTGAAGGTTCTGGCTTGTCGAACCGATTTGCCAGCAAATGTGGTGGCAACACTGATCGAGCGCGGCGATCCCGACGTTTGGGTTGCACTGGCCGAAAATGAGGGGCCGGTTCTGTCAGGCGAAGCCTTGTCAGGCTTTGTTCAAAAGGCCGGATCCGTTCCGAAAGCTCAAACCGCGCTGATTGAGCGCGACGATCTGGATGACAAGACAGCCGACCAGCTCGCAGAGGTGCTGACGCCGGCCAACAAGCTGGCGGTCAAGGAGTTCCCGGACGGCAATCCACTCAAAGCTGCGCTGGCACGAAAGATCGCACAGGCCCGTGCGGTACCGCCGGTCGTTCTGCAGCCTGAGGCTCAGCAAAAAGTTGAAGGTCTTATTGCCAAGATCAAAAGTGGAAATGTGCCGCTGGACAATGCCGTGCAATACCTTGCCAAGGCCGACAAGGATCCGGAACTGGTATATGTCCTGGCCGAATTCACACAGCTCAAGCTCGATACAATGTCCCAGCTGGTCCATGCCAAGACTGACAAGCCGCTGATCGCGGCTTGCAAGGCTATCGGGTTATCGGCGGACGCCTTCAAGTACATTGTCACCATGCGGGCCAGGCATTTGCAATTCTGCGGCGCAGAGTTGACCGCGTCCCTTCAACGGTACTCGGCTTTTCAGAAGGAAAATGCCGGAAAAACGTTGCAGGCCATGCGCGATGCGGAAAGGGTCGAAACCCCTGACCATACCCGCGATGCGGAAACGGTCCACAAGGATGTTCCGTTCGCTGTGAAGGTTCGCAGATAGCGGGACAGATATGGCTGATCAGGCGGAAGTCCGGTTGAGGCCCGCCGTGAGGGCGGCCGCGGAAATCAGGAAGCTGCCGCCGATCCGGTTGATCAGCCGGACAGAGGCCGGACTGCGCAGCCGTGATCCGATTGCCGCCGCCGCATATGCATAGATCGCCGCATTCAAGATACCGAGAACGACGAAAGTTGCGCCGAGCAAGAAAAGTTGTGGTGCGACAGACGGTTCGGGCGCGATGAAGTGCGGCAGAAACGCTATGAAGAATACAATGCCCTTCGGATTGAGCGCGGTGACTGCATAGGCATGCAGGAAGATGTTTTTTGAGGGCGTGGCAGCGGGGGCTTCAATGCCGAATGCCGCCGGCTTTGATCGCCAAAGCTTGATGCCGAGCCACACGAGATAGGCTGCGCCGATCCATTTCAGAACTGTAAATGCCGTTGCGGAGGCCACCAGGATCGCACCCAACCCGAGGAGCGATGCTGTTGCAGCGGTCGCATCGCCAAGTGCGACGCCAAGAACGCTGGCGGCCGCTGAACGCCGGCCTTGTGTCAGGGCATAGCTGACCACCAGCATGGTGGTCGGTCCGGGAATTGCGAGCACCACGATCGTCGCGGCGATATACGCGGTGTAGAGCTCCAGGGACATGTTCTTGACGGTCCAGATTGTTTTGAGTTTGAGGTCTATACCAACCGGCGGAAATCTATCCCTGGCCGCGTTCCCGCGATTGCCCGGCCGGCAAGGCCGCGCTGCGCACACCGCCTTGCCAGGAACAGGTTTTCGCTCTTTCAGATACGTCTATATTTCCGCCGATTGGTATTAGCCCAAAACTCAAAACACAAAACCAGCGATGGTGCACCAGCAAAAATCTCTTATTGGCAGAATTTCTGCTCGCCGCGATACGTGGTGTACGTGCCTGTCGACGGGTTGAAAGATCGGTACTTTGCCGTGCAGTACTGGTACCAGGCAGGGCTCCATGGCTGATATCCAACCTGGCCGTAGACCGTACCACGGGGTGGGGCAGGGGCGTAGCCCGGATTGATCGGTGGAGCTGCATAGCTCGGCCGGGTCGCATTCAGGAGGATTGCGCCTGCTGCCAGTCCGATGATACCTGCGGCGACCGCTGCGCCGACGTTGTCGTTTTTGCGCTTGCGCTCGTGACGCCGATGCTTGCGGTGGTGCTTGCGGTGCATGTGATAGTCCGGCCCAAAGTATGGCCCGCCATGCTCATAGCCCCGGCCGTGGCGCGGACCAGCCTCGGCGCTGGAGACAGCAGGCATCGCCATTGCAATCGAAAGCGTGGCGGCCAGGATGGTTTTGCCGATCGGTTTCATGTTCATACTCCTTGTCGATGGTGGCCGCTCGGCCCCAGTCTTCAATGCGATGGCGGGAGTATGCGATTGCCGCGCTGAACCATTGCTGAGATGCCCGTTCATCTTGCGTTCAGGTTGCCGTAGGGGCGGGTGGCAAGCAGCCGGACATGCAAAAAGGACGCAGCCGCTGGACTAATACCAACTCCAGTTGATTAGAGCCTATCTGACGCGTTTCTCCTGTTCTTCGGCTAGGAATGCTTTGCAGGACGATGCGGGGTATCGTTCAAAAAACCTGACGCTGTCCGAAGGACAGGAAAAGCGTGCCTTTGGTGGGCGAAAATTCGTCCCCGGCGTCGTTGCTGCGCTTGCCCGGCTGTAAAGGCCGCGCTGCCCGCATCGCCTAGCCGGAAACGAATTTTCGCTCCATCAGATAGGTTCTAATCAACTGGGGTTGGTTGTCTAATTCCGGCTCCTGCGTCAAGTCCTGAACCTTTTGTCTTCCACCGGGCCCACGGTTGTCTTCGAAGTCGTTTCTTTGATATTTTCGGAGCGCTTCATGATAGGGTCCTTTGGCTTTGGCCTCCCAAGGTATGAGCCGCCCTTGCCGAGTGTTTCGGCGTGGCATCCAACCGCGCGGGTTCGCCTTGGCCATCGTCCCGGTGGGGACACCTCATCCGCTTTTTTGCGGATCCTCTTCTTTCTCCTTTTCCTTGCTCTTTATGCGGTTGCCGCCTCCCTGGCGGCTGCCGGGTTTTGCGGCCAGCGGAATGCTTCGCCGCTGGCAAGCATCTTGTGCAGGATCACAGCGAGCTTGCGCGCCAGCGCGACACACGCTTTCTTGTGAGAGCTGCGCTTTTTGATCCGGCGCGCCCAATCCTTGAGCGGGTGGGCCTTGCGCACCACGGTCAAAAGACTGCTGGCGGCCTCATAGAGCAAGCTGCGCAGCATCGCGTCGCCGTGCCTGGAAATGCGCCCGGACCAGTCCATCTCGCCCGACTGGTTGCGCCGCGCGGTCAGACCGGCATAGGCACCGACAGACCGCGAGTTGGCGAACCGGGCCGGATCGTCGATCGTCGCAGCAAAGGCCAGTGCGGTCACCGGCCCCACGCCTGGCGCCGTCATCAACAACCGGCAGGCCGGGCTCTGCGCTGCCCGTTCCTGCACGTCCCGATCCAGCTTGGCCAGGCTGGCCTCCAGCGCCGCGCGCGCCTCCAGTAAAGGCTTAATACCAACCGGCGTAATAAATAACTCATCTGACGGCGTTTTCCTGATGTTCGGCTAGGAGAGCTTTGCCGGGCGATGCGGGGCATCGTCCAAGAAGCGCGACGATGTCCGAACATCAGGAAAACGCCGCCTTCGGTGGGCTCAAGTGCGCCTGCGGACGTCGTTGCACCGCTTGCCCGGCCAAAAGGCCGCGCTTCACGCTGCGCCTCGCCGCAAACGCGCTTGAGCACCATCAGGTGGGTTATTTGTTACGCCGGTTGGTATAACGATCCCTGACAGGGACGGCGCCTCCTGCAAAACCGCCCACACATGGTCCATGAACTTCGAAACCCCCTTGGGCAGGCGGTGGCCGAGTGAGCCCAGAAGGCCTCTGAGGGCGTTGTCCGTTGTCTAATTCCGGCTCCTGCGTCAAGTCCTGAACCTTTTGTCTTCCACCGGGCCCACGGTTGTCTTCGAAGTCGTCTCTTTGATATTTTCGGAGCGCTTCATGATAGGGTCCTTTGGCTTTGGCCTCCCAAGGTATGAGCCGCCCTTGCCGAGTGTTTCGGCGTGGCATCCAACCGCGCGGGTTCGCCTTGGCCATCGTCCCGGTGGGGACACCTCATCCGCTTTTTTGCGGATCCTCTTCTTTCTCCTTTTCCTTGCTCTTTATGCGGTTGCCGCCTCCCTGGCGGCTGCCGGGTTTTGCGGCCAGCGGAATGCTTCGCCGCTGGCAAGCATCTTGTGCAGGATCACAGCGAGCTTGCGCGCCAGCGCGACACACGCTTTCTTGTGAGAGCTGCGCTTTTTGATCCGGCGCGCCCAATCCTTGAGCGGGTGGGCCTTGCGCACCACGGTCAAAAGACTGCTGGCGGCCTCATAGAGCAAGCTGCGCAGCATCGCGTCGCCGTGCCTGGAAATGCGCCCGGACCAGTCCATCTCGCCCGACTGGTTGCGCCGCGCGGTCAGACCGGCATAGGCGCCGACAGACCGCGAGCAGGCAAACCGGGCCGGATCGTCGATCGTCGAAGCAAAGGCCAGTGCGGTCACCGGCCCCACGCCTGGCGCCGTCATCAACAACCGGCAGGCCGGGCTCTGCGCTGCCCGTTCCTGCACGTCCCGGTCCAGCTTGGCCAGGCTGGCCTCCAGCGCCGCGCGCGCCTCCAGTAAAGGCTTAATACCAACCGGCGTAATAAATAACTCATCTGACGGCGTTTTCCTGATGTTCGGCTAGGAGAGCTTTGCCGGGCGATGCGGGGCATCGTCCAAGAAGCGAGACGATGTCCGAACATCAGGAAAACGCCGCCTTCGGTGGGCTCAAGTGCGCCTGCGGACGTCGTTGCACCGCTTGCCCGGCCAAAAGGCCGCGCTTCACGCTGCGCCTCGCCGCAAACGCGCTTGAGCACCATCAGGTGGGTTATTTGTTACGCCGGTTGGTATAACGATCCCTGACAGGGACGGCGCCTCCTGCAAAACCGCCCACACATGGTCCATGAACTTCGCAACCCCCTTGGGCAGGCGGTGGCCGAGTGAGCCCAGAAGGCCTCTGAGGGCGTTGTCCGTTGTCTAATTCCGGCTCCTGCGTCAAGTCCTGAACCTTTTGTCTTCCACCGGGCCCACGGTTGTCTTCGAAGTCGTCTCTTTGATATTTTCGGAGCGCTTCATGATAGGGTCCTTTGGCTTTGGCCTCCCAAGGTATGAGCCGCCCTTGCCGAGTGTTTCGGCGTGGCATCCAACCGCGCGGGTTCGCCTTGGCCATCGTCCCGGTGGGGACACCTCATCCGCTTTTTTGCGGATCCTCTTCTTTCTCCTTTTCCTTGCTCTTTATGCGGTTGCCGCCTCCCTGGCGGCTGCCGGGTTTTGCGGCCAGCGGAATGCTTCGCCGCTGGCAAGCATCTTGTGCAGGATCACAGCGAGCTTGCGCGCCAGCGCGACACACGCTTTCTTGTGAGAGCTGCGCTTTTTGATCCGGCGCGCCCAATCCTTGAGCGGGTGGGCCTTGCG
This sequence comes from Roseibium sp., assembly GCA_965230445.1. GTDB lineage: Bacteria > Pseudomonadota > Alphaproteobacteria > Rhizobiales > Stappiaceae > Roseibium. Next base: position 981,371 of record OZ246005.1, read on the forward strand.
CACCACGGTCAAAAGACTGCTGGCGGCCTCATAGAGCAAGCTGCGCAGCATCGCGTCGCCGTGCCTGGAAATGCGCCCGGACCAGTCCATCTCGCCCGACTGGTTGCGCCGCGCGGTCAGACCGGCATAGGCACCGACAGACCGCGAGTTGGCGAACCGGGCCGGATCGTCGATCGTCGCAGCAAAGGCCAGTGCGGTCACCGGCCCCACGCCTGGCGCCGTCATCAACAACCGGCAGGCCGGGCTCTGCGCTGCCCGTTCCTGCACGTCCCGATCCAGCTTGGCCAGGCTGGCCTCCAGCGCCGCGCGCGCCTCCAGTAAAGGCTTAATACCAACCGGCGTAATAAATAACTCATCTGACGGCGTTTTCCTGATGTTCGGCTAGGAGAGCTTTGCCGGGCGATGCGGGGCATCGTCCAAGAAGCGCGACGATGTCCGAACATCAGGAAAACGCCGCCTTCGGTGGGCTCAAGTGCGCCTGCGGACGTCGTTGCACCGCTTGCCCGGCCAAAAGGCCGCGCTTCACGCTGCGCCTCGCCGCAAACGCGCTTGAGCACCATCAGGTGGGTTATTTGTTACGCCGGTTGGTATAACGATCCCTGACAGGGACGGCGCCTCCTGCAAAACCGCCCACACATGGTCCATGAACTTCGCAACCCCCTTGGGCAGGCGGTGGCCGAGTGAGCCCAGAAGGCCTCTGAGGGCGTTGTCCGTTGTCTAATTCCGGCTCCTGCGTCAAGTCCTGAACCTTTTGTCTTCCACCGGGCCCACGGTTGTCTTCGAAGTCGTCTCTTTGATATTTTCGGAGCGCTTCATGATAGGGTCCTTTGGCTTTGGCCTCCCAAGGTATGAGCCGCCCTTGCCGAGTGTTTCGGCGTGGCATCCAACCGCGCGGGTTCGCCTTGGCCATCGTCCCGGTGGGGACACCTCATCCGCTTTTTTGCGGATCCTCTTCTTTCTCCTTTTCCTTGCTCTTTATGCGGTTGCCGCCTCCCTGGCGGCTGCCGGGTTTTGCGGCCAGCGGAATGCTTCGCCGCTGGCAAGCATCTTGTGCAGGATCACAGCGAGCTTGCGCGCCAGCGCGACACACGCTTTCTTGTGAGAGCTGCGCTTTTTGATCCGGCGCGCCCAATCCTTGAGCGGGTGGGCCTTGCGCACCACGGTCAAAAGACTGCTGGCGGCCTCATAGAGCAAGCTGCGCAGCATCGCGTCGCCGTGCCTGGAAATGCGCCCGGACCAGTCCATCTCGCCCGACTGGTTGCGCCGCGCGGTCAGACCGGCATAGGCACCGACAGACCGCGAGTTGGCGAACCGGGCCGGATCGTCGATCGTCGCAGCAAAGGCCAGTGCGGTCACCGGCCCCACGCCTGGCGCCGTCATCAACAACCGGCAGGCCGGGCTCTGCGCTGCCCGTTCCTGCACGTCCCGATCCAGCTTGGCCAGGCTGGCCTCCAGCGCCGCGCGCGCCTCCAGTAAAGGCTTAATACCAACCGGCGTAATAAATAACTCATCTGACGGCGTTTTCCTGATGTTCGGCTAGGAGAGCTTTGCCGGGCGATGCGGGGCATCGTCCAAGAAGCGCGACGATGTCCGAACATCAGGAAAACGCCGCCTTCGGTGGGCTCAAGTGCGCCTGCGGACGTCGTTGCACCGCTTGCCCGGCCAAAAGGCCGCGCTTCACGCTGCGCCTCGCCGCAAACGCGCTTGAGCACCATCAGGTGGGTTATTTGTTACGCCGGTTGGTATAACGATCCCTGACAGGGACGGCGCCTCCTGCAAAACCGCCCACACATGGTCCATGAACTTCGAAACCCCCTTGGGCAGGCGGTGGCCGAGTGAGCCCAGAAGGCCTCTGAGGGCGTTGTCCGTTGTCTAATTCCGGCTCCTGCGTCAAGTCCTGAACCTTTTGTCTTCCACCGGGCCCACGGTTGTCTTCGAAGTCGTCTCTTTGATATTTTCGGAGCGCTTCATGATAGGGTCCTTTGGCTTTGGCCTCCCAAGGTATGAGCCGCCCTTGCCGAGTGTTTCGGCGTGGCATCCAACCGCGCGGGTTCGCCTTGGCCATCGTCCCGGTGGGGACACCTCATCCGCTTTTTTGCGGATCCTCTTCTTTCTCCTTTTCCTTGCTCTTTATGCGGTTGCCGCCTCCCTGGCGGCTGCCGGGTTTTGCGGCCAGCGGAATGCTTCGCCGCTGGCAAGCATCTTGTGCAGGATCACAGCGAGCTTGCGCGCCAGCGCGACACACGCTTTCTTGTGAGAGCTGCGCTTTTTGATCCGGCGCGCCCAATCCTTGAGCGGGTGGGCCTTGCGCACCACGGTCAAAAGACTGCTGGCGGCCTCATAGAGCAAGCTGCGCAGCATCGCGTCGCCGTGCCTGGAAATGCGCCCGGACCAGTCCATCTCGCCCGACTGGTTGCGCCGCGCGGTCAGACCGGCATAGGCACCGACAGACCGCGAGTTGGCGAACCGGGCCGGATCGTCGATCGTCGCAGCAAAGGCCAGTGCGGTCACCGGCCCCACGCCTGGCGCCGTCATCAACAACCGGCAGGCCGGGCTCTGCGCTGCCCGTTCCTGCACGTCCCGATCCAGCTTGGCCAGGCTGGCCTCCAGCGCCGCGCGCGCCTCCAGTAACGGCTTGACGATCCCTGACAGGGACGGTGCCTCCTGCAAAACCGCCCACACATGGTCCATGAACTTCGAAACCCCCTTGGGCAGGCGGTGGCCGAGTGAGCCCAGAAGGCCTCTGAGGGCGTTGTCCGTATCCCGCCGCTGGCGCACAAGGTGCCGGCGCGCCTTCAGCGCCAGAAGATCCATCTGCGCCGCTTCGCTCTTCACGCTCACCGGGCGGCAGAAACCCGTGCGCGCAATCTCCGCCAGAAGCTCCGCATCGTTGGCGTCCGTCTTGTTATGCTGAAGCTTCATCACCGCATGCGCCTGGCGCGCGTCGATCAGATCCGCCTCCACACCCAAACGGCCGAGACCGCGCACAAGCCAGTGTCCCCAAGTCCCCGTTTCCATCACCACACGCTCTGGGCAAAGGCAATGCTCTTGCAAAACCTGAAACAGCGTCTCCGGGGACGTGAGCGTCTTGCCGCGGGCAAGCACACGACCGCAAGCGGCCTTCACGCAGAACGAAGTCTCTTCCTTTGAAACGTCAAATCCAACATACTCAGACATGCTCACTCTCCTTCAATGCCTCTTGGGGCGCTCCTATACGACCCCGCATCATAGGCTCAGGAGAGTGGGCGCCGGAATTACGCTATGTATAGTTTTGTGTCTTGCCTATTGAGCGGCATGTCCGCAAAGCTGGGAAAACAGCAATAGCGCAGCAGGATACTCCATGGCCGACCAGCAAACCGAACCCGGCGAACCGAACAAGAGTGTCATTCGGGAAACGGATGACGACGCCCGGAGGCTGGCGAAGTCTCTTGTCCGTACAGCGCGTTTCGGCGCGATTGCGGCGCTGCAACCGGAAACCGGCCACCCGCTGGCAAGCCGCGTTGCGGTGGCGAGCGACCTCGACGGCACACCGGTCATCCTGGCGTCCACTCTTTCCGGACATACGTCAGCAATTCTGAAGGATGCCCGATGCTCCCTTTTGGCGGGGGAACCCGGCAAGGGCGATCCCTTGGCGCATCCGCGTATTACGCTTTTCTGCTCCGCCGAACGGCTAGAGCATGATGGCGGCAGCCATCTGAGGGTACGCAGACGCTATCTTGCCCGCCATCCCAAAGCCTCGCTCTACGCCGATTTCGGAGATTTTGCCTTCTTCCGCCTTAATGTCGTTGGTGCCAGCCTCAACGGTGGGTTCGGCAAGGCGTTTGAACTCGGCCCGGAGGACCTGCTTTCTGTTATGGATGATCTTGCAGGCTGGTCCGAACTGGACGCTGGCGCCTGTACCCACATGAATGAAGACCATACGGATGCCGTTCAGCTCTATGCGGAGCAATTGTGCAAGGCCGGGCCGGGAAACTGGAAGATGGCGTGCCTGGATCCGGAAGGGGCGGATCTTGTGAGCGGAGACAAGGCCGCGCGGCTATGGTTCGATCAGCCGCTTGCCAGCCCGGACGCACTGCGGTCAGAACTTGCCAGCCTGGCAAAACGCGCGCGCCAGGCCGCCAAGGAATAGAGCCTGCAAATAAACAGGCCCTGGATGCAAGCCGTTTTGTGGGACCGGAGGAAGCGGGGTTCCCGACCGGTTCCGGAACGGTCCTGGAGATCAGGCGGCGCGGATATTCTCCAGGAAATCATTCAGTTCTGTTTTCATGTGTGCCGATTGCTCGGACAGAGTTGTCAGAGCGGCCAGCACAGTATCGACCTGATTTGCCGAGGCTTCTGCTGCAGCGTTAACGTCCGCAATGTTTTGAGCGATTTCCTGACTGCCGGCAGCGACTTCATTGGTGTTGCGCGCGATCTCCGCAGTAACCGCGTTCTGCTCTTCCACCGCCGATGCGATGCCGGTGATCTGCGCGTCGACTTCCGAAACGGAATTCACAACGCTTTCCATAGCAGTGGATGTCTGGTTCGCCCCGGCCTGCATGGCATTGATCTGACTGCTGATGTCTTCTGTCGCTTTTGCTGTCTGGGTCGCCAACGCCTTGACCTCCGATGCGACAACAGCAAATCCTTTCCCGGCATCACCCGCACGTGCCGCCTCGATTGTCGCATTCAGTGCAAGAAGATTGGTCTGTTCGGCAATGTCGGTAATCAGTTTCAGGACATCATTGATCTGCTGGGCCGACCCGGACAGGGCCTCCACCGTGGTGCTGGAGCCTTTGGCTTCCTTGGATGTTGCCGCCGTCGAAGAATTGGCCATTGTTACCTGTCGGCTGATCTCCAGGATTGACGCGGCAAGTTCTTCTGAGGCAGAGGCGACAGACTGAACAGAGGTTGACGCTTCCTCTGCGGCAGCTGCGACCGCGCCGGTCTGGCCTTTCGTTTGATGCGCGTAAGCCGCAAGCTGATTGGCCGAGTCACGAAGTTGAACCAGTGCATCGTCGATCCCGTCACAGCTCGCCTTGACCGTGTTTTCCAGCTCCGTTGCCATGCGCATGGTGAGAAGACGTTTTTCCTCTGCCATCTTCTCCTCCTCCTCGCGCGCCTGATCCTGCAACCTTCGCATCTCGATCGTATTTGTACGAAACACTTCGTAGGCCTCGGCAAGGTCGCCGATTTCGTCCTTCGACTTGATGGTGAGCTTTACATCGGTGTTACCGTTTGCAAGTTCGCCAATCGCGGCCGTTACCTTTGCGAGAGGCGCGCGAATCGCGCGGCTGGTAACGAACAGGGCAATGATCAGTCCGGCAAGGAAAGCGGCCACAGAAATGACGGTGATCTGCAGGAGCGCGGCCTGCTCGTGTTCCTTGGCCAGCTTTGCCGAGTACAAGGTGAAGGCTTCCAACTCCTCCAACAACGCAATCAGTTCGTGGTCCAGCTTCTCCTGTTCAGCTTCCGTGCCAACCACCAGCAACGCGGCCTCTTCGAGCTGACCGGCATCAATGAGGGTGACGATTTCGCGGACATGATGAATGTAGGCGTCGTACTCTGCTTCAATGGTTTCCAGTTGATGCAGAACGCTTGTGAACTCTTTTGTCTCGGCATCGCTTGTCGCATTGGCCAAGGCGTATTCGGCGAGTTCTGTGCCTTCCTTGATTTCCTTCGCGATCTTTGTCGAAAGACCGGCAAGAATGTCTTCGGCTTTCTTCAACTCGCTTGAGTGTTCGGGGCTCTCGAGACCGGACAATCTCAGGATTTTTTCCAGCAGGATTGCCTGTTCCAACTGATGGCTCGTGATTCGGCTGACAGCGGCCGTGAGCGGCACATCCTTGTCGGCAATCGATACGAGCTCAACGCCGATTGCCCGCATTTGGTAAATTCCGATACCGGCAACCGATGCGATGCCGGCGCTCAGCAGGATAACCAGTCCCATGACCTTTCCGGAAACCGAAGTAGGTCGAACTGACTTAATCAAGGATGTCATTTTGTTTCTCCGTGCACAGAAAACGGACGATGTCGTATGGGAAGTTTTGAGTCATTTCAGACTCGTTCGATTAAAGAAAAGATAACTTTGAATTAGTGAAACCTGTCAATTGCCGACCAGAACGCGAAAGGCTAAAAATGTTTAAGTTAAAGTATGTAAAAAATACTCATACGGATTTTCATTTTCAAAGATTGAATTTGTATATATGTGCTGATTCGGTGTAGTTGGTGCCTGGATAAGATAGTTTTCTTGAAAGCCGAAAGAATACCCGCCCCTTACTATCATTCAAAATTTCGAATGAACCAATAAATTTATCAAAAGCCAATAATGCGCGTATAAATTGCATTACTGGTGTGAGAGAGCGGTAACTGACGCCAAATGGCGCTTGATTCAAACGGATACTCTAGGGCCTGTGGGGAATTAGGATTTGGATCGCGGTATCGATGAAAATCGTTCGGGTCTAAAGCGTTCTCGATTTGAGTTGAACCACTTAGCGCTGCCTGAAATCAAAGATTTCAACGCGCCAAATGATGCTTTTGTTTCTGCTGCAATCGAAACGCTGTAGAAGCAATGTCGGTGGAAAGGCAATTCCTTTTCAAGACATTGCGCCGTGGAGCCGGGCGATTTTCATCATATCCCTTGCGGGACGCGGCGCTTTTGGCCCCGAATGGCGTCAGAGAGCCCTTATGGAGATTACTCCATGGCAGTCTCTCTTCCTGATCCGCAGCCAAAAGGGTCTCGCGCCGCGACCGAAACCTAATTCCCCACAGGCCCTAACTGAGGAGGATAGTGCTATGCCTCGCCGTAGCCTCCCGCCGTCGGAGTGGTCACGGTGACGGCTTCTCCAGCCTCCAGGATGGTCTGGTCGCATCCACCAAGTTCAACGACCGAGCCGTCCAGCCGTCGAACCTCGGTCTTTCCTTTCAGCCCGTTCTCCCCACCTTCCATACCCTTTGGGGCGATTGTCCGGTGAGAGGCGAGGATTGCGCAATCCATCCTTTCAAGGAAACGGATTGTTCGTTTGGTGCCATCGCCTGCGGCCCATTTGCCCTTGCCACCGGAGCCTTTCCGAATGTGGAAGTCTTCCAGCAACACGGGAAAGCGGAATTCCAGCACTTCCGGATCTGTAAGCCGGGAATTTGTCATATGCGTATGTACGCCATCAGTCCCGGCAAAGCCCGGACCGGCGGGAGAGCCCGAACAGATGGTCTCATAGTACTGATAGGCGTCGTTGCCGAAGGTCAGATTGTTCATCGTGCCTTGGGCATTCGCCATGGCACCAAGCGCTGCGAAAAGCGCATTGGTAACGTGCTGCGAGGTTTCAACATTCCCGGCGACGACGGCTGCCGGGTAGGTCGGGCGCAGCATGCAACCTTCCGGGATGATAATGCGGATCGGTTTCAGGCAGCCGGCATTCATCGGGATGTCGCCATCGACCATCACCCGGAAACAGTAAAGCACCGCAGCCCGGGTCACCGGTTCGGGAGCATTGAAATTATTGGCTTTGACGCTGGTGGTGCCGGTGAAATCGACTGTTGCCTCGCGTTTGTCCCTGTCGACGCTGATCTTCACCTTGATGACCGCGCCCTGATCGGTCGGATAGGCGTATTCGGAATCTTTCAGCGCAGAAATCACGCGCCGCACGCTTTCTTCTGCATTGTCCTGCACGTGACCCATATAGGCCTGCACCACGTCGAGACCGAAATGGGCGACCATCTTGCGAAGTTCCTGGATGCCTTTCTCGTTGGCGGCAATCTGTGCCAGAAGATCGGCGACATTCTGGTGCGGGTTCCGGGCCGGGTAGGTGTGGTCGGTGAGAAGTTCTATGAGTTCGGCTTCGCGGAAACGTCCCTGATCGACGATCTTGAAGTTGTCGAAAAGAACGCCTTCCTCGTCAACCGTCGTGGCGCGTGGGGTCATGGAGCCCGGCGCCGAACCGCCGACATCGGCATGGTGCCCGCGGGATGCAGCCCAGAACAGGATTTCTTTGTCGTCGTCGTCAAACACAGGCGAGACGACTGTGATATCCGGCAAGTGGGTGCCGCCATTGTAAGGGGCATTGAGGGCAAATACGTCGCCCGGTTTGATCTTGCCCTTGTTCAGTTCGATGATGGTTTCCACCGACCGGTCCATGGAGCCCAAATGCACGGGCATATGCGGCGCATTGGCGACAAGCGCGCCATCGGCGTTGAAGACCGCGCAGGAAAAGTCGAGCCGTTCCTTGATATTGACCGAGTACGCGGTGTTTTGAAGCGTAACCCCCATCTGTTCGGCAATCGACATGAACAGGTTGTTGAACACTTCCAGCATCACCGGATCAGCGTGGGTGCCAATCGCCTTGGTGCGGGCAAGCGGTATCACGCGGTTCAGGATCACGTGGTCCTTGCCATTGATCTCCGCCTGCCAGCCGGGCTCGACAACAATGGTTGCATGCGGCTCGATCAGCAAAGCCGGGCCCTGAACGGACATGCCCGGCTGAAGCCGGCCGCGCTTGTAAATCCGGGCATCATGCCAGGCACCATCCGAATAGAACCGGGTTTCGGCGGCTGGAGCAGGGTTGTCGCCAGAAAGGGGCAGATCCGGCTCTGACAAGCCGGCACCGCCTCCGAGTGTTTCAACCTCCAGAGCTTCAACCACTACCGGTTTTTGCTGATAGGCGAAGCCGAATTGCTGCTTGTGAGCGAGTTCGAAGGCAGACAGCATTCCGGAGACGCTGCCCAGTTCAACCGGAAGCGGCGTGTCCGAACCTTCATAGCGAAGATGCGCAACGGCACGCGTCCGGCGGTTGTCCGCGCCAATGCCCTGATGGTCCAGTTCCGCTTCTGTTTGCGCGGCGAGATCGTTTCGGAGTTTTCCGAGACCTGCAAGCAGAGCGTCTTCAAGACGTTTGACAACCGCCTGCTGGCGAACGGCGCGAATGTCGGCAAGCCCCATGCCATAAGCCGACAGAATGCCGGAGAACGGGTGCAGGATCACCGTGGTCATACCGAGCGTATCGGCGACCATGCAGCCTGTCTGGCCACCGGCACCGCCAAAGCAGGTCAACGCGTATTCGGTAACGTCATAGCCGCGCTGCACCGAAATCTTCTTGATGGCGTTGGCCATGTTTTCGACGGCGATCTTCAAATAGCCATCTGCCACGTCTTCCGGTGCCCGGCCGTCGCCAATCTCAGCGCTTAAGGACGCGAATTGCGCCTTCACCGCCGCCGCATCGAGCGGCTCGTTCCGGTCGGGACCGAAGATCTTCGGGAAGAACTCGGGCGTCAGCTTGCCCGTCATCAGGTTGGCATCCGTGACGGTCAGCGGACCGCCGCGCCGGTAACATGCCGGACCCGGATTGGCGCCGGCACTGTCCGGGCCGACCTGAAACCTGCCATCCCGGTAGTGAAGGATCGAGCCACCGCCGGCCGCGACCGTGTGGATCATCATCATCGGCGCCCGCATGCGGACCCCAGCAACCTCCGTTTCGAAAGCGCGCTCATAATTGCCGTCGAAATGGCACACATCGGTGGACGTGCCGCCCATGTCGAAGCCGATGATCTTGCCGAAGCCTGCCATGCGGGAGGTTTCGACCGCGCCGACCACGCCGCCGGCGGGGCCGGAAAGAATGGCGTCCTTACCCTGAAACAAATCGGCCGCCGTCAGACCGCCCGACGACTGCATGAACATCAGCTGCGGGCCATCACCGAGTTCTTCCTGAACCTGGCTGACATACCGGCGCAGAATTGGCGAGAGATAAGCATCGACCACCGTGGTATCGCCGCGCCCGACAAGCTTCATCAGGGGCGAGACCTCATGGGAAACGGAGATCTGCGGGAAGCCGATGTCCTCTGCGATCGCCTTTAACGCCCTTTCATGGTCAGGAAATGCATAAGCATGCATCAGGACCAGCGCAACGGAGCGGATACCGTCGTCGTAAGCCGTTTGAAGCGCGGACTTGGCACTTCCAGCGTCGAACGGTGTTTCGACAGTTCCGTCTGCACGCACCCTTTCCGGAACTTCATAGACCTTTTCGTACAAGAGTTCGGGCTTGATGATCTCCTTGGCGAAGATCTCCGGGCGGGCCTGGTATCCGATTTCCAGGGCATCTCGAAACCCCTTGGTGATGAACAGTGCCGTGCGTTCGCCCTTGCGTTCCAGCAGCGCGTTGGTGGCAACCGTGGTGCCCATTTTCACCGTGGAGATCTTATCTGACGGTATCGGTTCGCCTGTTGTGAGCCCGAGCAGTTCACGTATGCCTTGAATGGCAGCGTCCCGGTAGGCTTCCGGGTTCTCGGACAGAACCTTGTGGGGGTGCAGTGTGCCGTCAGGGGCACGGCCAACAACATCGGTAAACGTACCGCCGCGGTCGACCCAGAAATCCCACTTGGTTGTCATTTCGAACTCCGTTTGATCCTTGCGCAGAAGCCGGAGCCCCACGCTGCGACATGCCTTTGGAGTTTATATTGACGATTTATCGACAAAATGTCGATAAAAAAGAGTTGCCGATTTTGACTGAGCCGCGCGTTGAGAACTTCTTTAGGGACATCTGCCAGTGTTTCCCGGTTCGAAGCAGTGATTTGAGGGGCGGCATGGCGGAAAACTCGGCAGCCGGCCGGGAACGATCCGGCGCGGAAAGGCCAGACCAATTTGTTGCGAATCCTGGCAAGTCCCTGATATCGCCCAAAGTGATCCAGTTCGCGATCGCCTACGCAGTGCTGCTCATGGGAGTCCGGGTCGGTATTGAACTTTTAAAAATCGTTCACCCGATCGACTTGCCGCTGTTCTCGGACTTCGTTTGCTTCTGGACGGCCGGACATGTGTTTTGGACGGGCGAGGCGGCTGAGGTCTACGACTATCAGAGCCTGACAGCTTTGCAGGCGCAGTTGTTCAATCACGATGGGCTGCCCTTCTTCTACCCGCCGACCTGGTTGCTGATTGTCTTTCCCTTCGCGTTGCTGCCTTATCAGGTGGCAGCTGTCCTGTTTCAGGTGCTTTGTGTTGCGGTGGCTGCCGTCGCGTGCGCCTATCTTGCGCGCAGCCGCTCCGCCGGTTGGATGGTGTTTGCATTTCCGGCAATGATTTTCGGCATCATGATCGGTCAAAACAGCCTCTTGAATGTTGCCCTGTTTGGCGGTTGCCTGGCAGCGCTTGACCGGGGCCGTCCTGTTTTGGCCGGTATCCTGATCGGCTTGATGGCCTACAAGCCGCAGATCGGGCTTTTGATTCCGTTCGCCTTTCTTGCCGGTCGCGAATACCGCGCCTTTCTTGCAGCCGCGGCGGCAACTCTGCTGACCGCGGGGGCAAGTGCCGTTGTGTTCGGTATGGGTGCCTGGGTGGCGTTTTTCGATGCCATCCTGTTCGCAAATTCGTGGCTGATGGCGGGTGAGACTGCGGCCTATAAATACGCTTCGATGCTCGGCTGGCTACGTCAGTTCGGCATCGGCAACGGCCTTGGATACCCGGTTCAGATTGTCTTTTCGGTGCTTTCCCTTGCTGCGGTCCTGTGGACCTGGAGCCGGGATGTCCCGGTCGCGGTCAAGGGAGCGGTTCTGGTTAGCGCAACCTGTCTGGCGACACCGTATTTCCTCGATTATGACCTGGCACTGCTCGCCATTCCGTTGTTGCTGATTGTCCGGCTTGGACTTACCGGCGGATTCCTTCCTTATGAGCGCCTGGCCATTCTCATCGCGGGGCTGTCGCTGCTGTTTACCAGCGGCTGGGGTGTGAAAATGGAAGTCACCGCAGTTGGTGCCGCACCGTTGATTTTCATGGGGTTGTCCATGCGGCGCGCCTTTTGGCACCTGAAGCAGAAACCTTCCGCTACATGATGGCCAGGACAAGCATCCCAGGGCGACTGTGACTTTTCCATATTTTCTCAATATAACGTTGGTGATTTGTCATTGACGAGGCACTGCCATGAGCAACAATCAAATCAAGGCCGGTCCGGGTGAGGGCATAGGCCCGGTCGTGTCCGCCGCCCATCTGGCAACTGGCGGACTGCCAGCCCTGTCGGAAGTCGAGTTTGCGGTCACCATGATGGTCAATGCATATTACCGCTGGATCGCGCGCTGCATGGCCGCCAGCGGTCAGGACGGCCTTGGTCCGCTCGATGTTCAGGTGTTGCACTCCGTCAATCACCGCGGTCGCGCGAAGACGCTCTCCGACATCTGCCTTGTCCTTAACATCGAGGATACCCACACGGTCACCTATGCTCTGAAGAAACTGGAGAAGGCGGGGCTGATTGCCTCCGGACGGAAGGGCAAGGAGAAGACTGCCGAGATCACGCCGGAAGGGGAAGCCGCTTGTCTTGAATACCGCCGCCTGCGTGAAGCATTGTTGATTGATTCCTTGAAAACGCTTGGCTACGACGAGGCCGAACTGTCCCGGCTTGCCAGCGTGCTGCGTACCCTTTCAGGCAATTACGACCAGGCGGCCCGCGCTGCGGCAGCCATGTAAACGCTGGTTTCAGACATGCCGAACTTCGGGCGGATTTTTTTATTCCAATATTCCAATTATTCTTGTAATAACGAATTATGAATGATGAGAAGGCCATAGGAATGCTCGGCGCACTGGCGCAAATCGACCGGTTGGCGGCATTTCGCATTCTGGTGAAAGCCGGGCCTGCGGGGTTGCCATCCGGCAACGTGGCGGCGGAACTGAACCTTGCTCCGACCAACATGTCTTTTCATCTGGCGGCACTGGAGCGCAGCGGGCTCGTCACCGCGCAGCGCGACGGACGGAAAATCGTCTACCGCGCGAATTTTCAGAGGATGCGCGCGCTGCTGGCGTTCCTCACAGAAGATTGCTGCGGCAACGACCCTGCAATCTGTAACTTCTCAAACACCTGCCGGCCAGATGGCCGGGAACCGGGGGACACGAACCAATGCCAGTAACGATTTACCACAACCCCAAATGCGGAACGTCGCGGAACACCCTGGAGATGATCCGCAAATCCGGTGAGGAGCCGGAAGTGATCGAGTATCTGAAAACGCCCCCAAGCCGGGAGACACTGGTCGGATTGATCAAGGCGATGGGTATTCCTGCACGGGATCTGCTGCGCCAGAAGGGTACACCCTATGATGAATTGGGTCTTGGCGAAGACAAATGGAGCGATGAACAGCTGATCGATTTCATGATGGAGCATCCAATCCTGATCAACCGGCCGATCGTCATCACCGGCAAGGGCGTGCGGCTTTGCCGTCCTTCGGAAAAGGTCATGGATCTGTTGTCCGTCGATATTGGCGCATTCACCAAGGAAGACGGTGAAGTGGTAGGCGGGAAGTCTTGAACGTGGACCAGATGACCCTGAAAGATACCGGCCTGCTGAATATTGAACCGGAGGATCTAGATCACTCCCTGGAGGAAAAGGTCAGCAACTCGGATGCTCCCGGTCATCCGCCGCGCGTCTTGCTTCTCTATGGCTCCCTGCGAGAGCGTTCCTACAGCCGCTTCCTCTCGCTGGAAGCGGAACGGTTGCTGAACGCCTTCGGATGTGAGACGCGGGTCTTCAATCCCTCCGGCCTGCCATTACCGGACGATGCATCACCGGACCATCCAAAGGTACAGGAATTGCGCGACCTGTCCATCTGGTCAGAGGCGCAGGTCTGGTGTTCGCCGGAGCGTCACGGCGCCATGACGGGCGTCCTGAAATCGCAGATCGATTGGATTCCCCTGACGCAGGGAGCGATCCGGCCAACCCAGGGCAAGACCCTGGCTCTGATGCAGGTGTCCGGTGGCTCCCAGTCCTTCAATGCCCTCAACCAGATGCGCGTGCTGGGCCGGTGGATGCGCATGGTGACCATCCCCAATCAGTCATCGGTGGCAAAGGCATATCAGGAATTCGACGACACCGGCCGGATGAAACCGTCTGCCTATCACGACCGGGTGGTTGATGTGGTCGAAGAGCTGGTGAAGTTCACCTATCTGGTGCGGGGACGCAGCAGCTATCTCGTCGACCGGTTTTCCGAACGCAAGGCGGCGCGGATCAAGCAGTCAGAGGCGGCAGAGGCGGCGAAATCCGTTAGTCTTTAGGTTGGTTATGCCGCTGGCAACCTACCGTCTTGATGCGCTATGCGACATCTTCTCCGTGTTGGTCCGCCAACGGCACCGGGCTTTCCCTATCTGCCATGAACCTCTCGAGATCCGGGTCTGTCGCGTGGGCATCCGTGCTGTCTGAAGCATCCCGGGTGCCGGGTTGCACTCCGATCTGCGGAGTGCCAGCCGCACTACCTATAGACGCGGATTGTTCTGCCCGGATGGCACGTTCGGTCACCGCTTTCCGGTTGGCTTCGTGAACGCTGACCGTATCCGGCCGGCCATAGAGATACCCCTGTGCCAGCGTGCAGCCGGCCTCACGCAGTTTGGCGACCTGGGCTTCGGTTTCGATCCCCTCGGCTGTAATCACCACATCGAGGGATTTGCCCAGCCCGATAATTGCCGTGACAATTGCGTCCGTGCTCGGATCTTCGCCCAGATTATGGATGAACGAGCGGTCGATCTTGATCTTGTCGAACGGGAATTTGCTGAGGTAGCTCAACGAAGAATAACCTGTGCCGAAGTCATCCATCGCGATGGCCACGCCCATTGCGCGGACCTTCTCCAGCGTTTCCACCACCGCCTTGGTGTTGGCGATCAGGAGGCTCTCGGTAATCTCGATCTCAAGGCGTTCGGGTGCAAGGCCGGACGTCTTTAGGGCTTCGGCGACGCGTCCGTGGGTTTCGTTGGCAACGAACTGGGCGGCGGAGACGTTTACGGCGACACGGAGGGACTGGTCTTGCCAGGACGCAGCCTCCTGGCACGCCCGGTCCAGCACCCATTTGCCGATATCAACGATCAGGCCGGTGTCCTCTGCGACCGGTATGAACAGTTCCGGCGAGATGTTGCCCTTGATCGGGTGCTCCCAGCGGATCAGCGCTTCGTAGCCCTTCAACTGGTTGTCTATCAGCGAGTATTGCGGCTGGAACAGAAGGCTGAATTGATCGAACTTCAACGCCTTGATCAGGCCTTCTTCGATTTCCTTGCGTTTGCTGGCTTCCGCATCCATCTCCGGCTTGTACCACGCGAACGTGGATCGTCCGGAATGTTTGGCCCGGTATAGGGCGAGGTCGGCACAATGGAGAAGTCTCGAAGAACGCCAGGAGCCGTCGCTGGCGCGCGCGATCCCGATCGAGAGCGATATCTTGATTTCCTTGCCTTCAATGACACACGGGGCGTCCGTTGCCCGGATCATATCGGAGGCAATCCGGGTCAGGCGGGCGACATCGGACAGGGACGACAGCATGACGGCGAATTCATCGCCTGAAAGCCGTGCCACCAGATGGGCACCAAACACCGACTTCAGGCGGTCGGCGATAATCTGCAGAAACACGTCGCCTGTGCCGTGACCATAGGTGTCGTTGATCTGTTTGAACTTGTCGACGTCAATCAGCATCACGCCCATATTGGTAGCCTTGGCCTGCGCAATCCGCAGGGCCTCGGTCAGCCGGGCGTTGAACACGGCCCGGTTTGGCAGTCCGGTGAGCGTGTCATGGTGGGCGAGGT
The DNA here is from genome assembly GCA_965230445.1 of Roseibium sp. Taxonomy (GTDB): domain Bacteria; phylum Pseudomonadota; class Alphaproteobacteria; order Rhizobiales; family Stappiaceae; genus Roseibium. The sequence goes on from OZ246005.1 coordinate 996,873, forward strand.
ACTGGATGTCGAGATTTGTGCGCACCTGATCGGCAAAGCGCATCCAAAGAAGGATGCCCGCAAACAGGAATGAGGATGCGCACAAGATGCCAACCACAATCGAGATCGCCATAATCGGCAGTTGGAGCGCGGTAAGCAGACGGTTCTGATCGACCAGGATCAGGACACTTTGGGTCTCGCCGTTCCCGGCCCGTATGCGACTGCCGATAATTGCCCGGTCGCCAAACTGCCCCCGCCAGTTCACCGCCGGTATGTAAACCTGGCCTTCCGCGGCAGCGACTTGTGACAGAGCAGACGCGATCTGGCTTGCCGGTATGTCGCCAACTTCGGAATTGCGCACCTCGCGGATTGCGGCCGTTGTCAGATCCGGGGTGTCAAAGCGGACGATCCAGGCAGCGGCGACGTCGTTCGGCGCGGCGCTGGCCCGCAGTTTGGCCATTCGGTCCGGTTCCAGGCGGATTATGCCGCCACTCGAAGGAACTGTTTCGCCGGCCTTTGAGAGCCGCAATCCGGATATGTCGGGCCGGGATTGGGTTTGTTCGGCAGCAGCCAGCATCTCTTGCGCCGTATTGGCGGCCAAATGAACGGCTGGAGAGTAGGTGTTTTCAAGGGACCGGGTCAGCAGCCAATGTGCCAGTACGCGATTGCCGGAATAGATTCCCAGTGCCATGACCAACACCAGCGACATGGAGATGCAGAAGATGACAATGCTGCTTCTTCCCGAGCTGGTGTTCATTCGGTTAGTGCCCATAGGAAATTATCATTCGCTCGATAAATACCTGTAAAGAGTTTAGTGATGGTGAACAGGTTGAAAATTCAGGCGTTTCCGACCTATCCGCCTGAAATCGAATGAAAAAATTACTTTGCGGTATTTAAGTATGAACTCAGTCGCCGGTTCGGCACCGGTACCGGCCGGAATTGCATAGGTGCGAAATCCTGGGTTGCGCGTTCATACTAATTGGTTTTTGACGCCTGCTGGATGGATATTGGCCAATCGCCCGCATGGGAGCAGCTCTGCTGAATTTTTGCTGATATCGGCTGAAAGGGGCTGTAGATGTGCTGAATGCGCGTCCGATGCCCTCTAACGAGACAGGAGCAACTTGACCGGCTTTAGCTTGTGGATTCAATCCCTTTCTTCGCTGCTGGTGACAGGGATTACGGGAGTGGCAAGGCGCGGCTTGCGGTCTGAAGAATCGTGCGTATCATCTCGCCGGAAGCAGGGAAAAAATCATTGAGCGTTTGGAGCAGTTTGGGGGGCATCGTCGGTGCGGTAGGGGCTGGCGGAGCCCATATCGTTGATCGGCTTGTACAGCTTGTGCTCGCACGCCCGGAAGGCTCTCATTCTGTCGGTTTTACAGTCGCTATGATTGCCCTGTCGGCCAAGATGGCGAAAGCCGATGGCGTCGTTACCGCCGATGAAGTGATTGCGTTTCGGGAGCTTTTCGACGTTCCCCCCAGCGAGGCGCGCAATATCGATCGTCTGTTCAATCTTGCACAGGAAGATGTCGCCGGGTTCGAGGTATATGCGCAGAAGCTGGCGGACCTGTTTCCCTATGACCGCAAGGCGCTTCTGGATATCCTTGACGGCCTCTTCCATATTGCCAAGGCAGACGGCGTGCTGCACGAGCGGGAAGTCGGATTTCTCGCACGGGTTGCCGAGTTGTTCGGGCTGGAAGACCGGGAGTTCGCGAAAGTGCTTGCGCGCCACGGGCGCGAACGGCCAGATCCTTATTCGGTTTTAGGTCTGGGACCGGACGCAAGCGATGAAGCGCTCAAGATCCACTTTCGAAGAGAAGTCATGGAAAACCATCCCGACCGCCTGATTGCGCGCGGTGTGCCCGCGGAGTTTGTCAAGATCGGCAGCGACCGCCTGGCGGCACTCAATGACGCTTGGGCCCAGATCAGGGCGGAACGCGGCATTTGAGTGTGAAAAGCGACACAGGTCTGCAGGCGCGGGTCCGCCCGTCGCCAAACCATGGTCCCCGTGCCGGATCCGGGGCGGTTGACATGGTGATCCTGCACTACACCGGGATGAAAAGCGCGGACGCAGCGCTGCAAAGGTTGTGCGATCCACGCGCAGAGGTTTCGGCGCATTACGTGATATTTGAGGATGGGACCCTTTACCAATGCGTTCCGGAAAGCCGCCGTGCCTGGCATTCAGGCCGAAGCTTGTGGAAGGGCGAAGCCGATGTGAATTCGCGTTCGATCGGCATTGAACTCGTCAATCCAGGGCATGAACACGGCTATCACCCGTTTCCCGGCGGACAGATCTGCGTCTTGATCGATCTCGTCAACGATGTTTGCCGGCGGCATGCGATCCAGCCCTGGTGTGTTCTCGGACATTCCGATGTTGCGCCGGATCGCAAGATGGATCCGGGCGAGCTGTTCCCATGGGCACAGCTGGCGGGTGCGGGTATTGGCCACTGGGTGGAGCCCACTGCCATCTGCTCGGGGATCTTCATGCAGCAAGGCGATCAGGGGCAGCCTGTTGAAGCCTTGCAATCAATGCTGGGCCTATATGGGTATGGCATAGAGGTCTCCGGGACCTATGATCTGCAGACGTTGCAGGTGGTGACTGCCTTTCAGCGCCATTTCCGGCCGGAAAAGGTCGACGGCGTTGCCGATCGATCCACCGTTGCCACGCTTCATTCGCTTTTAAGCGCGCTTCCCGCCGTTGATTGACGGCGGCGAATTGCGTTTTCGACCCAAAACTGCCGCAGTCGCCGCAAGTGCGCCACTATCCAGCCACGAATTGCGTTTTCTGCCCGCGCAGTGCCCGAAATTTTGTGAAATCTTGAAATAATGCGTCATTTTTCGTGATGATGCGGCGCACAATTTTGACCCATAAACGCATCACTTCCTTGTGTTCGAAAACGCTACGAACAAAAGCAATGATCAAGGAAGGAACCTGCCGAATGGCTTGGTCACTGAAATCTCTCATCTGGGCGCTTGGTTTTTTCGCCCTCGCTACAGCCTCCGTGCCGGCACAGGTCCATGCCGGAGAAACCAGCACCGGCCCTCTGCCGGTCGACAAATCGGGCAGCATGATTGTTGCCAAGGCAGAAACCCGCAAATCGGCCAATCCGAAAACGAAGTATATCGCCTTGATCCGCAAGGCGGCTCGAAAGCACGGCGTGCCGGTCGACATTGCAAAGGCTGTTGTAGAAGTCGAGAGCAACTTCAATGCCAAGGCGCGTGGCCGGGCGGGCGAAGTCGGCCTCATGCAGATCAAGCCGACCACCGCGCGCGGGCTTGGGTTCAAGGGTGCGACCAAGGCTCTCTATGATCCGGCGACCAACCTTGAATGGGGCATGAAATATCTTGCCGGTGCCCATGATCGCGCCGACGGCGATCTGTGCGGCACCATCCTGCGCTACAATGCCGGCCATTATGCCAAACGCATGAACCCGATCAGCAGACGGTATTGCCAGAAGGTCAAGCAGATCCTGAAAGCAAGCTGAGCAAGGCCCCACGCAGACAAGTATGAGCCCTGTGCTTGCACAGGGCTTCGCTCTATCCGAATTTCTGCTTCGCCGCAGAAACGGAGGCTGGCGATTTGATCCCGTCCTTTAGGCGGCCGTCGTCATAGGGTTGCCCAAGGCCGGTCGCGATGGGGAGAACCCCGGCCCAGACATCGAGCCCATAATCTTCTTCATCATCGACCGGTGGTCCATTGCGGACCTTGGTGGCAACATGCTCGATCTCTATGGCGACGACACCAGTTGCCTTGAGTTCCTTTGGCAACATCGGGCGGCATTCGTCCCAGCGTCCGGGCAGCAAGTGGTCGGTCATGGCCGCAAAGGCCGCAACTTTCTCATCTGCGTCTTCGACCAGACGCGCCGTTCCGTGAACGATTGCGCAGCGGTAGTTCATCGAATGGTGGAAGGCCGACCGCGCAACCACGATGCCATCCAGCAGTGTCACGGTGAAGCTGACCGGCGTCCCGGTTTCGTTGGCCTTGATGATCCGGGTTGTGCTTGCTCCGTGAATGTAAAGCGTATCGCCGTCCCGGGTGTAAATCATCGGAATGACCATCGGGCGGCCGTCCGCAATGAACCCGGCATGGCCGACCATACCCGCATCCAGGATCGAATGGGCGAGATCCCTGTCGTAGCTTCCACGGCTCATCTGGCGGATCTTCGCATAGGGTGGCAGGTCAGGGCGTTCGTGCTTCATGGAGCTGAACCTCGTGTTCAATGATCTTGTCGTGTGGAGGTATGCCCGCTAATCTGGCCCATCGAAAGATCAGGTTTTGCGAAAATGAAAGTACCAGATTTCCCGGAAGGCGTGCTCGACCTTGACCGGGGCAGTCCGGTTCCGCTCAGTCAACAGGTATATCGCGGCATTCGCACGGCGGTCCGCTCCGGAATTTTGAAGCCCGGGATGCGCTTGCCGTCGTCGCGGGCCCTCGCCGGGGCTCACGGAATTTCGCGCAACACCGTGACAGCGGCTTATGAGCTCCTGAGAGCCGAAGCTATTACCGATGGCCGGCCGGGTGCCGCGCCGGTGATTGCGGAGGGCGTTGATCCCGGTCCTCGCAGCCCATCAGCCCCCGTTGGTGAGACCCGGTGGAGACTGTCGGCGCGCGGGGCGTTGCTGGCGGAAAATCTCTATGGCCCGGCCTGGGCCAAGCGCCATGGCCAGCTGCGGGCGGGTTGTCCGGCATTCGACATCTTTCCATTTGATCTTTGGGCCCGGTCCATGCGCCGCGCGGCCAGATCAGTGCCGGGGGGTGAACTTCTCTACGAAAACCCCACCGGACATCCGGACCTTAAAGCCGTCCTGTGCGAGTACCTGGCGAGTGAACGCGGGGTGCGTTCCACACCGGAGCAGATTCTGATCACATCGTCCATGCAGGCATCGCTGTCAGGCCTGGCCCAGGCCCTGACGGATCCCGGCGATGCCGCCTGGATCGAGGATCCCGGTTACATCGGCGCAAGGACTGCCTTTCACGGTGCCGGACTTTCGGTACATGGCATGCCGGTTGACGGAGAGGGGGCAACCGAACCGGAAAACGCTCCTGCGCCAAAACTGATTTACCTCACGCCTTCCCATCAGTATCCGCTCGGCATGCGCATGCCGCTTGCCCGGCGTGTCGCGTTGATCGAGACGGCCAGGCGCCACGGGGCAACCATCCTGGAAGATGACTATGACAGCGAATTCCTGTTCGAGGGCCGGCCGGTCGCCGCGATGCAGGGCCTCGCACAGTCCGGCGAAGTGATCTATCTGGGGACATTCTCGAAGACCTTGCTGCCGGGATTGCGGGTGTCTTACTGCATAGTCCCGGAGAGCCTTGCAGACGGTCTTAAGGCCGTTTTCCGGCAGACGGGCCGGCTCGCCAATGTCCACACCCAGATCGCGCTGGCGGACTTCATCGACTGCGGACATTACCGCGCGCACCTGAAGCGCATTCGCGAAGCTTACCGCGAACGGGGGCGTACACTAGTGGCCGCATTGCGCGGCCGCCTCGGCAACCGGATCAGCATCGATATGCCGACCGGCAATGTCCAGGTGGCGCTGAGGTTCAATCAGATGGCCGATGACGAGGGGATTGCGACCCGGCTGCAAGAGGCCGGTTTCGCCGTGTCGCCGCTGAGCGCCTACTATCTGGCGCGTCCGGCGCAGCCGGGCCTTACCATCGGTTTCGCGTCGGCAAACGAGCAGCAAGTTGTAAGTTTTGCTGCTGTGCTGGACCGGGTTTTACAATCAGGCAAGACGGCTTAAAAGGGGGAAAGACAGGGTGTTTCGGCCAGCGTCGCTCAACCTAAGCAGGAAATGGCACACACCTCCACAGCCTGCCATCAAATCAGCTGTCGGTGCGTTTGAGTTCTCAACAAGCCAGGTGATATTGCCGTCCTTTTCGCCGGACATACCGTGATTGGCACTCCGCAGAAGCTCATTTCTATAAGTGTCGTTCGCGTGGGCGTCGCAGCGGGCTGTATCGTTCTCCGGTGTCAGAAAGACCTTGATTTTCATCGGCGATCTCTACCAATGGCTCGCCCTGGCGCTGCCGAACCACCGGCTCGGCACTTCACCGTTGCTTGACCCGTCAGGCAAACCCACATAAGTCCCGGAACGCCAGTCGGCCGGACAGCCGCTGCCGCAAGTGCCGAAAGGACGCGGGGGAGGAAAGTCCGGGCTCCAAGGAAACACGGTGCCGGGTAACGCCCGGCGGGGGCGACCTCAGGGAAAGTGCCACAGAAAGCAAACCGCCCCGGCCTTGCGCCGGGGTAAGGGTGAAAGGGTGGGGTAAGAGCCCACCGCGCCGCTGGCAACAGGGGCGGCATGGTAAACCCCACCGGGAGCAAGACCGAATAGGGACAGCGCGGGCTTTGGAAGCGATTCCGGGGCCCAGGCCGGTTTCCAGGCCAGGTGTCCGGGTAGGTTGCGCGAGGCGTCTGGCAACAGGCGTCCCAGATGAATGGCTGTCGCGTTTCCGGCTCCGGCCGGAGGCCATACAGAACCCGGCTTACAGGCCGGCTGGCTTTTGCTTCTTTTGTTCCGGGGTGGGGCCGGGAGACCTGCCCGTCTCGGGCAGTCATGTCCGGCCCCGCCACCGGTACGTCTGTTGCTGGATCAGCGCCAGCCGTTACTGAGCGGCAACTTGCGCCGGGGTCCAGTCGAATTTCCGGAACGGGGCATCGACCGGCGTGTGGGCCAGGTGGTTGGTGTAGTTGGAAATCACCTTCTGGGACACACCAATCAGCACATCGAGAACATTGCGTTTGGTGAAGCCGGCGGCGAGGAACGTGGCGACTTCGGCATCGGACACTTCACCGCGCTGGCGCACGACTTTCAGCGTGAACTGGCGCAAGGCTTCGAGCTTGGCGTCCGGGAGCGGAGCGGCGTTGCGCAAGGCGTCGATCACACCAGCGTCGACCTTCTGCATATGCGCGATTGCAGTATGCGCCGGTACGCAGTAGTGGCAGTTATGCTCCACGTTGATGGTCAGCCAAACGACGTTTTTCTCGGTTGTCGACAGGCTGGATTTTTCAAACAGGCTGTGGAGCGTCTGATAAGCTTCCAGTGTTTCCGGAGACTCGGCCAATACGCCAATCAGGTTCGGCACCATGCCGAACGCATTCACAGCGACGTCCAGGCGCGGCTTGCTGGCGGCCGGGGCGGTATCATGCGTGTGGATTGTAAAGTCAGTCATCTTGTTGTCCTTAGGGTTCGATGGGTGCGTGGTTGCAACGGCAACGAGCGCCATATGGGAATTCTGGACTGAACAGTCAATAATTCGAAACAGGAGGAAGGACGCGGAATTTAGCGGTTTCCGGATGAGGTCGCGGGAACGTGAAGCGGCGTGACTGAAGGGGCTGCTGCAGCCATGGGGTGTGGCACGGCTTGGTATCCTCCTCTGCCGTCATCACCGGACTTGGATTGCGGGATCCGTCCCGTTGCTGTGCGACAAGCGGAAGCGGTCCAGTTCAGACAGGTAACGGAGTGGATGCCAGATCGGCGCGCAGCCTTGCTGCACTTGTCTGGCATGACGGTGGTGGTCATGGCACGGCTTCGTATCTACCTCTGCCGTCATCGCCGGACTTGGATAGCGGCATCCGTCCCGTTGCTGTGCCTCAAGTGAATGGGGTCGTGGGTGTTGCTCAGCTTTGCGTCCCCTTCGGCCGTCATCCCGGACTTGGATAGCGGGATCCATACCGTTGCGGTGCCTCAAGTGAATGGGGTCGTGGGAGGCTCGGAAACTGAATGGATCCCATTGTCTAGCAATGGGATGACGGTGGAGAGTTTTTCCCGTCCAGCACCAAACCCGCCGCATGGTTTCCCATCGGCGTTCTGGCCTGAATGCCTGCCCATAGGGCAGGATGGCGGGCGCTCCGGCTTTGCCGGGTGCAATGGAAATGTGGGAAAATAGCAAAGCGTTGACGCCCGCCCGGTGTCCGGTTCCCGAAGGCCAAAGGAGAGCTGCGTCTTTCTCGTTTCTGCTTGGCTGAGCGTGGGTTGCGGCGCTCAACTTCGCCGGATATGAGACGCGTCCTTCGGAAATGCCGCCCGCCGGACCCCGAACGGCTTCCGAAGTTTCTCCAATTGCCCGGACATTTGCGGACTTTCGTTACCGCCCTCAAACGCCCTCACGACACCGGTTCCAATCACCCGCGAACGGCCGGTCCGCTCCAGGCCCCGCGTGAAAGGAACGAGGCGAATATAGGGGCGCGCTCACGGGGCGTGGATAAGTTTTCTTTCTGTCAGGAGGCCTTGGACCGGCCGCGGGCGCGGCTTTTGGATCTCCCTCTCCCGGTTGGGAGAGGGCCGGGGTGAGGGGACAAACGCCTTTGGCGCCCAAAGGTTTTGCCCCCTCATCCGGTCCTGCGGACCACCTTCTCCCAGCCGGGAGAAGGGACTTTTTGGCCACGCCAAGCAAAGTGTGGGTGGGCATTCTATTATCTGTCAACAGTCATCCCGGACGCAGCACAGCGGCGATCCGAGACCCATTCGTTTGCGGAGAATCTGTTCTTGTAGTCCGCACCGTTCCGCAAATTCCGGTGTTTCCTCGCATGCGTCTTGCCGATCTGCACCGCCAATGGATCCCGGCTCGGGGGCCGGGATGACGTTGAGGGTGGTTCGGATCGTGAGCGCGCCTTCGCGCGCCCTGACAGGCTGGGCCCCAGATCAGTGCGCAGCTCCGCAACGCTTGTCCTGGTGAAGGGAAGGGCTTGTTCGGCCTCTATCCCCGTTACTCGTTCGCTTCTGGCGGCAGGAAGTCGACGTCGTGTTCGGCCGAGACGCGGACCACGGCTTCGACATCGGTCATCTCGTGGAGCTCGTCGAACAATTCCTTCAGCTTGCCGGCGGGCGAGACCCAGAAGAGGGAGCGGGCCGGTTTGTCCGACTTGTTGAAATAGCCATGCGGAACGCCCTTTGGCATGCGCACCAGATCGCCTGCGTGCGCCTTGACCCATTCACCGTCCAGTTTCAGATCCAGTTCGCCCTCCTGCACCAGAATGAACTCGTCCTGTGCCGGGTGAATATGCACCGGCACGAACTGGCCGGGTTCGGAGTTGGTTTCGAAGGCAAAGGTCGTCTCGCACCACGCTTTTGGATAGTAGGTCCGGCCGAGAATGTTTAGGGTGACGCCGTCAAATCCTTCGCCATCGCGGGTGATGCCGCCGTCCAGGGTCTTTCCAACTGTCATTGTCTTCTCCTCCTCTTGCTATGTTCCTTGCGTCCGTCACAAGGACCGGTAAGCAGCCTAACACCGCGCCCCTCTTGAGGCGCAAAGCGCAGCGCGGGCTTGAAAGACTGGCCGCCCGCCAAACATCCGGTGCCATCCTTCGAGACACCGGCTTTGCCGGTTCCTCAGGATGAGGTCTCTCCGTGATGATGTGCTGCGGCCGGGCAGAGCAGTTGCATTGCCCGGCCGCCGCCATTATCCGGCCTGATACTGCGGCGTGCTGGCGAGGTAGTCGCCATAGGCCGCGGCATTGGGGTAGGAGAACTGCTCGGCCAGCGGGTTCGCGCGCTTGCGTTTCTTTGCGCCCATATCCGCGACCAGCTCGTCGAAATGGCGGAAATGGAACGGCGCCGAACACAGCCCGCCATAGATCTGCGCCGCCGGCCGGTCCTTGCGTTTCCACTTCAGCATCATGTCGATGTCCGCACGCATGTCTGCCGCGCTTGGCTGATTGGCCAGCTGGCCGTCCATGTAGCGCACCAGCCAGTTGGCGATCATTTCCGCCGACAGGACCGTGCAGAAGCTGGAGTTGAAGCCGACAAAGCCCATGTCCGGCAGGTCCGGATTGACAGACAGGCGGTAGACCCGGTACTGGCCGTCCGCTTCAATCAGCTTTTGCCTGTACTCGGCCGCCAGATAGGGCACGCCCAGTTTCCAGCCGACCGCGAACACGCTCAGATCGCATTTGACCCGGTCGCCGGTGGTCAGCACCGCATGGCCCTTCTCATAACGGTCAATGGTGCCCTGGACCGGTTTGATCGACCGGTCGCGAAACCCTTCGAACAGGCCCGGCGTGACGATCGGGATTGAGCAGGAGACGTCCTTTTCGATCGGCACCTTGGGCACCATGTTCCATTTCTTCAGGCCGAGCTGCAGCTTGAGCAGGGTTTCCAGGCCGCGGAAATTCGCCCAGATCAGCGGCTTGAACAGGCCGCGCAGCAGCTTGCCGGCAAGCGACGGGCGCCAGCCGTTGAACTGGTCTTCCTGCGCGCGCATGTAAAGCAGCCGCTTGAAGTTGATGCCGCCAACGAAATAGGGGATCCGCCACACCGGTTCCCGGTACACCATGGTCACCGAGTTGGCACCGTTCCGGGCGGCATTGACGACAATGTCGGTCGCCGATTTGGAGCCGCCGAGCACCAGCACATCCTTGCCCTTGGCAAGCACGCTGTCGGTGTATTCCGAGCTGTGCATCACCTGGCCGCCGGCTGCCTCAAACGCGTCCTGGCCCGGATGGGTGAGGATGTTCTTGTCGGAGAACTGACCGGTGCACACGGCAACAAAGTCGACATCCTGTGTCCATGTCTTGCCGGCTGCTTCCAGTGTCAGGGTCCAGCCCGGCGCGCCGTCTGCCCGCCTGTCCATCGACTTGACATCGGTGTTGAGCTGAAACAGCCGGGCCAGCTTGTGCTTTGCCGCGTAGGAATGCAGGTAGGCATGCACCTGCGGCCCCTTTGGCCACTCCGGATAGCTGTCCGGCATGGGCAGGTCGGTGTAGCAGTAAAGGTCTTTCGGCGATTGGGTCTGCACATCCGGATAGGAGCGCGACAATTCCCATACGCCGCCGAAATCGTGACTGCGCTCATAGCCGAGCACCCGGTGTCCGCGCTCGTCAAAGGCCTTGGCCGCGGCCAGCCCGCTGACGCCGCCGCCGATGACGGCAACCGTTTTTCTCTTGATCATCTTGTTCCCCGAGACAGGTTTTTGTTTCCGGATCCGGTCAGGCCTGATCGGGCGGGGGCAGGAAGTCGACTTCGTGAAGCGCGGACAGGCGGACGAGCTCTGCCGGGTCGGTCACGCCATCCAGCGCGATAAACAGGTCGTAGAGCTTGCGGCTCGGGGCGACGCCGAAAACGCAGGTCGCGGTGGTGCCCGAACGGTTGAAAATGCCGTGCGCTTCGCCCATCGGCATGCGGACAGTGTCGCCGGGGCCGGCTTTATGAACAGCACCGCCCATTTCGACTTCAAGTTCGCCCTCCAGCATGACGATCCATTCATCCTGGGTCGGGTGAATATGCGGCGGGACAAATGTTTCCGCGGGGATCACCGCATGCCAGATGAAGGCATTCGTGCTGAGCACTTTTGGGGTGTAAGTGTGTCCGACGACATTCCAGTTGATGCCGTCAAGACCGGCATTCGCCGATGTAATTCCAGCTCCGTTTTGCATGGCCGGGTCCTCTCTGGTTGTTATGCGCAGAGCTTAGGGCCGGATTTTCGAAAGCATTTATCCAGATTGCGAAATAAAATGCGGGTTTAGCCTCGCAATCGGCTGCGGCATCTTGGCGTGATTAGGGGAAGTTACTAATGTGACAATATGAGGAGTTGTGTCCCAACCGAAAGCCCGCTCGACGCGTTCCGGCTGTTCCAGTCCAAAGACATGGATCAGGCGCGGGAGATTGTCGGCCGCCATTTCTGCAGCCATCGTCTGGATCAGGCCTCTCAGACAAGTTCGTTTGATGCCTGCCACAATCGTGCCGAGGGCAGGCATATCTCGCTCAACTACATTCGCTACGGCGCGGATGTCGAGATTGAACCGGGTGAACTCACCGAATTCTATCTGATCCAGATCCCGATCACTGGCGCGGCCCGCATCCGGAACGGATTGACCGAGGTGGACTCCGACGCGTTTTGCGGCACGGTGCTCAATCCGGACCTTCACACCACCATGCGCTGGCTCGCAGGATGCGAGCAGATCCTGTTGCAGGTTGACCGGAGCTTCATGCACGAGGTCGCAGCAGCGCTAACCCGGGTTCCTATCGATGCGGAATTGCGGTTTTCACCGAAACTGGATTTGACCAGGCCGGAAACCGCCGGATGGCGAAATGCCCTCTTTCAAACGGTTCTGTCTGCCAGTTCAGGCGATGGCTTTGGCGGTCTTGATGACTTGCGCCAGCGGCATCTTGAGGAAACACTTGTCGCAGGGTTGCTCGACTGCCAGCCGAACACGCTTTCGCCCCTGCTGGACGCCGCGCCGCACGGTGCGGTCCCGGCGGTCCTGCGCCGTGCCATTTCGCTGATACGCGAGCGCTTCAGCGAACCCCTTACCCTGTTGGATATCGCGCAGTCCGCCGCCATTTCTCCGCGTACCTTGCAGCTGGCGTTCAAAAGGGAACTCGGCTGTACCCCGATGCAATATTTACAGGGCGTTCGCCTCGACTACGCCCGTCACCTGCTGTTGTCTTGTGACGGGTCCGGTTCGGTCAGCGAGGCCGCTGAACTTAGCGGTCACCCGCATCTCGGCCGCTTCTCCGTCGCCTATCGCAAGAGATACGGCGAAACACCCCGTCAGACGCTGCAATCGAAGCGCATGTGCTAGTCGTTCCGCCAGACCGGGACGTCACAATCGTTTCGTGATTGTTTCGACGCCTGGTGCGCCGCCCGATTTCCGATTTCGGTGCTGTGGCGTGGTGCCGATCTACGCATCCTCCGCATTTTTGCCAGTTCCGATTCTGCGTTTCTGTCAAGCGTTCATTAAGCCTAACGAATGTAAACTGTCGAAATGGGTGTTTTGGCGGTCAAAACGGGTGTCTCTGGCTGGGATTCCGTTGACTGCCCATGATTTCCCATGTTATCCCATGATTACCCAGAACGGGGATGGCGGGCCCATGATTTGGCGGGCGAACAAGAGGCAAGGCTCCTAAGGGAGCCGCGGCGACCGCGGGTGTTTTTGACCCGGCTGCAGCCGCGTATCGCACCGCACCGGCCCAAATTTCTTTTGTTTCTGGTGATTTAGGGGGTCTGAGCAGCGTCCGGCTGCTTGAGAATGACTATGGCCGGCTTTGTATCGCATTTCACCAACCGGCTTGATGCCAAGGGGCGGGTTTCAATCCCGGCGCCCTTTCGCGCGGTGTTGGCGAGAGATGGATTTGACGGTCTTTACTGCTTTACTTCCCCCCACAGCCCGGCGATCGATGCCGGAGGCAACGCGCTCCTGTCCGAAATCCAGACCCGTCTCGATGCGCTTGCAAAGCTGTCCGCCGACCATGATGCGCTCGCCATGGCCCTGTTTGGTGCCAGTGAAACTCCGAAGATCGACGGAGACGGCCGTATGACCATCTCCGACATGATCCGTGAACATACCGGTTTGAGTGACCACGTGACCTTCGCAGGGCTCGGCTACAAGTTTCAGATCTGGGAGCCTGAGCAGTTCAAGGCCCATCGCGCCGAGGCGCAAAAACGCGCCCTTTCCATGTTGTCGGGTGGTGCGCTGTCAACTTCTTCAGGAGAGCCGGCATGACGGCGCGCAGCGAAATTCCGGCCAATGCCGGCGCTGACGGACCGGCGCGCCATGTGCCTGTTCTTCTGGACGGTGTTCTGACTCATCTGGAGCCCGCCGCCGGGGAAGTCATGGTGGACGGCACTTTCGGTGCGGGCGGTTATTCCCGGGCGCTTCTCGACAAAGGCGTGACCGTGATCGGGATCGACCGCGATCCGGATGCGATTTCCGGCGGACAGGAGCTGGTGAAGGAAGCTGACGGGCGGCTCCACCTTGTGCCCGGTCAGTTCGCCGATCTGGAAGCCCATGCGAGGGCGCAAGGGTTCGATGGTGTTGACGCGGTGGTTCTGGACCTCGGCGTTTCCTCCATGCAACTGGATCAGGCCGAACGAGGGTTCTCCTTCCTGCGCGACGGACCGCTCGATATGCGCATGGAGCAAGATGGTCCGTCGGCGGCGGATGTGGTCAATACGTTGCCGGTTCGCGATCTCATTCGCATCATCGGATTGCTCGGAGAGGAAAAGCGGGCGCCGTCGGTTGCCCATGCCATCGACACTGCGCGCAAGGAAAAGCCCTTCGCGCGCACACTGGAACTCGCCGATCTGATCGAGAAGGTGCTCGGCCGTTCGCCGAAAAAGGCTCAAATCCATCCGGCCACCCGGACCTTCCAGGCCCTGCGCATCTATGTGAACGGCGAATTGCATCAGGCGGCCAGGGCGCTGGGTAGTGCCGAGCGGATCTTGAAGCCGGGCGGACGGCTGGTCGTGGTCAGCTTTCACTCGCTGGAAGACCGGATCGTCAAACGGTTCCTTGCCGACCGCTCCAAAACCCGGGGCGGAGGTTCCCGGCATATGCCCGAGCAGGACGTGCCGCCACCGACATTCGAGCTGATGACCCGCAAGGCGGTTGAAGCCGATGATGGCGAGACCGGCGCCAATCCCAGGGCGCGGTCGGCAAAACTGCGCGCCGGGCGCCGTACATCTGTCCCTGCGCGGGATCTCGACATTCACGCAGCCGGTGTGCCGAGGCTGGCAGAGTTTCACGGGCTTGGAGGCTGAGCATGGTTCGCGTCTTGAACATCCTGTTTATTCTTCTGGTCGTGACGGGGGCATTTGCGGTCTACGACATGAAGTTGGCTGCCACCAAATCCGCTTCACGCGTTGCCGAACTCCAGGCGCTGATCGAGGAAGAGCGTGATGCCATTCGCCACCTGAAGGCGGAATGGAGCCTATTGAACAAACCGGACCGGCTGCAGCACCTGGTCGTGCGCTACAACGACTATCTCGAATTGCAGCCTCTCGATGTCCACCAAATCGTCACCGCAGATGAACTGCCCGCCAAACCGGTGATGCTTGAGCCAATCGGCGGCCCGGAACCTCTGAGCGGCTATGCCGGCTCGAGCCTGACAATCAGATGAGGGGCGGATCATGAAGGCAGCAAGCAACACAACCAGCTTTCTCCAGATGCCGCGGACACCGCCCCGGGCGACGCGCGGTTCGATCTCTGCGAGCGCTGTCAAGTCGCGCGTCTATATCGCCATGGCCGCCTTTGCCTGTGTCTATTTGCTCATGGGTGGCCGCCTGGTTTATCTGGCCAATCTTGAGGAAGCTGTGGCGTCGGCCTGGGTGTCGGCACAGGATTCCATCTCCGCCTCCCGGCCCGATCTCGTCGACCGCAACGGAGAAATACTGGCGACGGATATCAAGACAGCTTCGCTTTACGCCGAACCGCGCCGGGTCATCGATGTCGACGAGGCCGTCGAGGGGCTGACCCGCGTGTTGCCCGGCCTTGATGAGCGAATGGTTCGCCGCAGGCTCGAAAGCAGGGCCGGGTTTGTCTGGCTGAAGCGTGAACTGACGCCGGATCAGGCTGATCGGATCCACAATCTCGGCTTGCCGGGCATCGGGTTCCTTTCAGAGAACAAACGGTTCTATCCGGGCGGTCCGACCGCAGGGCATGTGGTTGGCTCGGTGAATGTCGACAATCAGGGCCTGACCGGCATCGAGAAATATATTGACAGCGAGTGGCTGGGCGATCTGCAGTCGCTCGGCTTCACCGGTGATCGCACGATGGAGCCGGTCAAACTCTCCATTGATCTGCGCGTCCAGCACGTCGTGCGCGATGAACTGGTCAAGGCAATGGAGCGCTATCAGGCGATTGCCGCAGCCGGTATTGTCCTCGATGCCAAGACGGGCGAGGTGGTCGCCATGTCCTCGCTGCCCGACTACGATCCTAATGATCGCGCGCAGGCTTTGGAGACAGACCGTCTCAACCGGGCGACCGGCGGCGTTTTCGAAATGGGATCCGTCTTCAAGGCCTTCACCACGGCCATGGCGCTCGATTCCGGTATGGTGTCCATCAACGACAGTTTTGATGCAACGCGGCCGATCCGGGCGGCAGGGCGCACCATTTCCGATTTCCACGGGAAAAACCGCATCCTTTCGGTGCCCGAGATATTTATCTATTCGTCCAACATCGGCACCGCCAAGATGCTCCTGGCGACCGGGATTGAGCGGCAGCAGGAGTTCATGACGCGCATCGGCATGACGTCGAAGCTGACAACCGAGCTGCCGGAAAACGCCACGCCGCTGCTGCCACCCAAATGGACCGAACTGTCGGCCATGACCATTTCCTTCGGCCATGGCTTGTCTGTGACGCCGATGCAGACGGCTGTTGCCGCTGGTGCCATGGTCAATGGCGGCGTGTTGCTGCCGCCGACCTTCGTGCCACGCAGCAGTGATGAGGTGGCGGAACTTGGCAAACAGGTGATTTCGCCGGATGTCAGCCGCATCATGCGCTATCTTTTCCGCTTGAATGTTCTGTCCGGCTCCGGTGGCAATGCGGATGTGCCCGGCTATACGGTTGGCGGCAAGACCGGGACAGCCGAGAAGATCGAAAATGGCCGCTATGTCGATGACAAGCGCCGGAATTCCTTCCTGTCGGCGTTCCCGATGGACGATCCGAGATTCGTCGTGCTTGTCGTGCTGGACGAGCCGAAGCCGGAGCCCGGAAAGCGCTATGCGACTGCCGGCATGAACACCGCGCCGACAACTGCAGCAATCATCCGCCGCTCGGCGCCGATGCTCGGCGTCATGCCACGCTTTTCAAAAGGGGATGAACCCATCGAGATTTCTTACTAAACAACTTATTGGCTCGTTGAACGCAGGCAGGGGTCGCAGCCAGAGCTTGCCGCTTAACGGAATTGAGATTGTAGACGATGCACAAACCGAATGATCGGAAGATATGGAACTTGACCTCCTTGCCGCCGGGCTAGAATTGCCGCCAGCGGCAGCTGGTGTTGAAATTGCCGGCCTGACCGCTGACAGCCGGTCCGTCGGGCCCGGATTTCTCTTTGCTGCCCTCAAAGGCGCGACTGTTGATGGTGCCCGTTTCGTCCCGCAGGCCGTGGAGGCTGGCGCAACGGTAATCCTGTGTGCCCAGGATGCGTTAGACGCGGTAACAGCCTCATTGCCGGCGCCTGCCATCGTCATTGGTGCTGCAGAACCACGCCGTGAACTGTCACGTATGGCAGCACGTTTTTACCGCCGCCAGCCGGATACGATGGTTGCCGTTACCGGTACGAGCGGAAAAACCTCCGTTGCCTATTTTGTCCGCCAGATTTTCAGCTCCTGCGGCCTGCTTGCCGCCAGTCTCGGCACGCTTGGCACGATCAAGCCGGGCGGCGAAGCCTATGGCGGATTGACGACGCCAGACCCTGTCGCACTCCAAAGGGAACTTGCCGCACTGAAAGCGGAAGGGGTTACTCACGCCGCAATGGAAGCTTCCAGCCATGGTCTCGACCAGTTTCGGCTTGACGGGGTCCGGCTTGTTGCCGCCGGGTTCACCAATCTCGGCCGGGACCACATGGACTATCACCCGACCGTAGAAGACTATTTCCAGGCCAAGCTCCGCCTGTTTACCGAACTGCTTCCGGACGGTGGCACTGTTGTCGTGGATCCGGCTGAAAACTACTCGGACCGGATTCTGGCTGCAGCTGCCGAACGGGGGCTGCGCACGTTCACGGTTGGGGAAACCGGGACCGGTCTTCATCTGATTGGCCTGAACATGTCCGGGAATTCCCAGATTCTGACGCTGGAGGCAGAGCGCGGCGAGTACAAGGTCGTTTTGCCGCTGATCGGCCGGTTTCAGGTGTCCAACGCGCTGATTGCAGCGGGTCTCGCCATTGCCGCCGGTATCGACACCGGTGCAGCTCTTCGGGCGCTGGAAAAACTTGAGGGTGCGCCGGGGCGTCTGGAATTCGCAGGGCGTACGGAAAGTGGCGGCCTTGTGGTGATCGACTATGCGCACAAACCGGATGCTCTGGAAAACGCGCTCCATGCCCTGCGTCCGTTCACAGACGGGTCCCTGTCGGTTGTTATCGGCGCTGGCGGTGATCGCGATCCGGGCAAGCGACCCTTGATGGGCAAGGCGGCCACCGACTTTGCGGACGTTGTGATCGTGACCGACGACAATCCCCGCTCGGAAGATCCGGCAAAAATCCGGAAAGCGGTTCTGGAAGGCGCGCCGGATGCGATTGAAATCGGTGACCGGTATGAGGCAATCGCCGAAGGCGTCCGCCGCTTGAAGGCGGGCGATATTCTGTGTGTTGCCGGGAAAGGTCATGAAACGGGCCAGATTGTTGGCGACACGGTGATTCCGTTTTCAGATCACGACGCTGTGATGCGTGCGATCAGCCTTGAAGGACACTCATGAGCGAGCCGCTTTGGATACTTGATGATCTGGTCGCAGCGACCGGCGGTTCGGTTCAGGGAACGCCGGATGGGCAGATCACGGGAATTTCCATCGACAGCCGGACGATCGAGCCTGGAGATGCGTTTTTCGCCATCAAAGGCGACCGTTTCGATGGCCATGATTATGCATTTGCCGCTTTAAGCGCCGGGGCCGCGATCGCTGTTGTGGAGCGCCAGCAAATCGGCCGTCTGCCGCAGGACGGGAACTATCTGGTCGTTGAAGATGCGCTGAAGGCAATGCGCGATCTCGGCCGCGCGGCACGTGCTCGCACCAATGCGCGCGTCGTTGCAGTCACCGGGTCCGTTGGCAAGACAGGCACCAAGGAAGCGCTCAGATTGGCGCTCGCTCCTTCGGGCAAGGTGCACGCCTCCGTTGCTTCCTTCAACAATCATTGGGGCGTTCCGCTGACTTTGGCCAGAATGCCCGCGGACACGGAATACGGGGTGTTTGAAATCGGCATGAACCACGCCGGTGAAATCACCCCGCTGGTGCAGATGGTCCGGCCTCATGTGGCGATCATCACAACCGTTCAGCCGGTGCATCTGGAGTTTTTCGGCTCCGTTGAAAAGATCGCTCAGGCCAAGGCCGAGATTTTCAAGGGGCTGATGCCTGGCGGTACAGCCATTTTGAACAAGGGCAACCGCCAGTACGATCTCCTGAAATTCATTGCGTCGACCGAGAACGTAATCAGCATTCACACGTTTGCCGAAGATCCGCCTGCGGACAGCTTTCTGGAAAAGGTCGTGCAAAAGCCGGGAAGTTCGGTTGTCGAGGCACGGGTTCTCGGCAATGACATCACCTACAAGATCGGCGCGTCCGGCCGGCATCACGTCAAAAACAGCCTCGCGGTGCTGACCGCGGTCTGCGATTTGGGTGCGGACCTTGCCAAAGCCGGACTGGCCTTTGCCCAGATGAAGGCGCCCAAGGGCCGGGGTGAGGTGACAAACTTGATGCTGCCGGGCGGTGAGGTGACGCTGATAGACGAAGCCTATAACGCCAATCCCGCCTCCATGCGGGCGGCATTTGCGGTTTTGGGCGAAAGTGAAGTTGCGCCGCCGGGCCGCCGGATTGCTGTTATCGGAGATATGCGTGAACTCGGTGAAGAGGCCGATGCGCTGCATGCCGATTTGCTTCAGCCCCTGAACGAGGCCGGCGCGGAACTCGTCTACTGCGCCGGGCCGCAAATGCGCGCGCTCTGGGAACGCCTTCCGCCCGAGAAGCGGTCTCACTACAGCGAAGATGCGGCGCTGCTTGAAGAGCCGCTTCTGGCGGATGTGAGGCCCGGGGATGTCATAATGGTAAAGGGGTCGCTCGGTACGAATATGGGACCGCTTGTCGAGGCCTTGAAAAGGGAATATCCGCCAGCGGATGAAACCGCTGCTGCTTGAAGGATAGCTAATGTTTTACTTCCTCGGCCAATTCGCCGATCAGTTCTCCGCTCTGAACGTGTTCCGGTACATTACCTTCCGGACGGGCGGTGCAATCATGACCGCGCTATTCTTCGTCTTCCTGTTCGGTCCCAAAATTATCGCAAGCCTGCGTATCCGGCAGGGCAAGGGGCAGCCGATCCGCGAAGATGGCCCGGAAGGCCATCTTCTGAAAAAGGGCACGCCGACCATGGGCGGCCTGATGATCATGTCCGGCGCATTGGTGGCGGCGCTGCTTTGGGCGGATTTGACGAACCCATATGTCTGGGTTGTGATCGGTGTAACGCTCGGGTTCGGGCTGATCGGCTTTTACGACGACTATCTGAAGGTTACCAAGTCCAGCCACAAGGGCTTTGGCGGCAAGGCCCGTCTTGGCATCGAGTTTCTGATCGCCGCGCTCGCCGCATATGCAGTTACGGTGCTGGACAATCCACCGTTCTCGACGTCGATCGCGTTTCCGTTCCTGAAGGATCTGACACTCAATCTCGGACTGTTTTTCATTCCGTTCGCAGCCTTTGTGATTGTGGGGGCCGGTAATGCGGTCAATCTCACCGATGGCCTGGATGGCCTGGCCATTGTCCCGGTGATGATCGCCTGCGCATCCTTCGCGCTGATTGCTTATCTGTCGGGCAATGCGGTTTTCGCCAACTACCTGCAGATCCATCACGTCGCCGGAACCGGCGAATTGGCGGTGCTCAGCGGTGCGGTGATCGGGGCTGGTCTGGGATTCCTTTGGTTCAACGCGCCGCCTGCGGCCATTTTCATGGGCGACACCGGTTCGCTGGCGCTCGGCGGCATGATCGGCGCGATTGCCGTTGCCACCAAGCACGAAATCGTTCTGGCCATCATTGGCGGATTGTTCGTCCTGGAAGCCGTCTCCGTCATCGTGCAGGTCATTTCTTTCAAGATGACCGGCAAGCGCGTGTTCAAGATGGCCCCCATTCACCACCATTTTGAGCTGCACGGCTGGACAGAGAGCCAGGTGGTGATCCGCTTCTGGATCATCTCCGTCGTGCTGGCGCTAATTGGTCTGGCCACCCTCAAACTCAGGTAAGGGCATGATCCCAGTCACCACATTCAAGGACCAGAAAATCGCCCTGTTCGGTTTGGGCGGGTCCGGACTTGCAACCGCAAGGGCCTTGAAGGCCGGCGGTGCGGATGTGGTGTGCTCGGACGACAATCCGGACCGGGTGGTGCAAGCTTCGAAGGAGGGATTGGGAACCGCCGATCTGCGGGAGGTGGATTGGTCCGCGCTCGCGGCGCTGGTGTTGGCACCGGGGGTGCCGCTGACCCATCCCGTACCGCATTGGAGCGCGGATCTCGCCCGGACCCATGGTGTGCGGATCATCGGCGACGTTGAGTTGTTCTGCCTGGAACGGCGCAAACTCTGCCCGGACGCGCCGCTGGTTGCCATTACCGGCACCAATGGCAAGTCGACGACCACCGCATTGATCGCTCATCTGCTGCGCGAGTTGGACCTTGACGTTCAGATGGGCGGAAACATCGGCAAGCCGGTTCTGGAGCTTGCGCCGCTTGAACCGGCCCGGCACTACGTGATCGAGTGTTCGTCCTACCAGATCGATCTGGCACCAACACTTGATCCAACCATTGGCATCCATCTCAACCTGTCGCCGGATCATCTTGACCGGCACGGGTCGTTGGAACACTACGCGCAAATCAAGGAACGGCTTGTTGCCGGATCGAAGATTGCCATCGTCGGGGTCGATGACCGGATGTCGTCAGACATCGCCGACCGGCTTGCGCTGGCGCACAAGCCTCTTTGCCGGATTGCCGGGGAACGCGAACTGCCCGATGGCGTTTACGCACGCGGTGGCCGATTGTTAGAAGCCCATGAAGGGACGCAAACGGAAGCTGCAAGGCTTGCCGGTATTGACAATCTGCGCGGCGATCACAACGGCCAGAATGCCGCTGCGGCCTTCGCTGCCTGCCGGGCCCTCGGGCAGCCTGCAGACCGGATCGCCAAGGCCCTTTCAACGTTCCCGGGGCTTCAGCACCGGATGGAACTGGTCGCCCGCAAGGGGCGGACGCTGTTTGTGAATGATTCCAAGGCGACCAACGCGGATGCAGCCGCCCGGGCGCTCTCAAGTTTTGACAATATCTATTGGATTGCCGGCGGCAAGGCCAAGGACGGCGGGATCGCTTCGCTCGACAAGTACTTTACGAAAGTCTCGATGGCATTCCTGATCGGTGAGGCTGCTGAAGCCTTTGGCCAGCAGCTGGATGGCGAAGTGCCGTACGAGATCAGCGGGTCTCTGGATGTAGCCGTGAAGGCGGCCGCAAAGGCAGCGGCGAGCGACCCGGCTGCAGAAACTGTCGTCCTGCTATCGCCGGCTTGTGCCTCTTTTGATCAGTTCGCCAACTTCGAGCTGCGCGGGGCCGCATTCGCCGATGCAGTCAATGCGCTTGATACCGTCCTTGCCGGCGAGGAGGTTGCCTGATGGTCAGTCGTGCAGATCGTAGCCGTTTTGCTGAATGGCTGTGGACCGTGGATCACTACCTGCTGGCGGCCTTCGGACTCCTGATGGCGACCGGTGTTGTCTTCCTGTTCGCGGCTAGCCCGCCGGTTGCCGACCGGCTGAAAATCGATGAGTTCTACTTCGTACAGCGTCAGGCGATTTTTCTGATCCCGGCAATCGGGATCATGCTTGTCGGTTCCCTGATGACACCGCGCATTGTCCGCAGGATGGCGTTGATCGTCTTCACGCTGGCGCTGATCCTCCTGGTGGCAACCCTGTTTGTCGGGTTCGAAGTCAAAGGTGCGCGCCGGTGGGTGTCCCTTGCCGGCTTTTCATTGCAGCCGTCAGAGTTTCTGAAGCCCGCCTTTGTCGTCCTGATCGCCTTTCTCTTGTCGGAAAGCGGACGGCGGCGGGAGGTTCCCGGTGTTCTCTTCGCTTCGGTTCTGTTTGCGGTTTGCGCTGCGTTGCTGATTGCGCAGCCGGACTTCGGTCAGACGATGCTGCTGCTGCTGGTCTGGGCGGCGCTGTTTTTCCTGAACGGGATCTCCTGGATCATCATCATGGCGCTCGGCCTGGTCGGCGTGCTCGGCCTGTTTGCCGCCTACGCGTTTCTGCCGCATGTGACCGCACGTGTGGACCGGTTTCTCGATCCGAGTTCCGGCGACACCTACCAGATCGACACCGCCATGGATTCCTATTTGTCCGGCGGGTGGTTCGGGCGCGGGCCCGGCGAGGGGACGGTCAAACGCATTCTGCCGGACAGCCACACGGACTTCATTTTCGCGGTGGTGGGCGAAGAGTTCGGAATTCTTGTCTGCATTCTGCTTCTGGCAATATTTGCGTTCATCGTAATCCGTGGGCTCGGCCATGCCAGCCGGGACCAGGATGCCTTCACCCGCCTTGCGACAGCAGGCCTTGTGGTATTGTTCGGGCTTCAGGCGACGATCAATCTTGCGGTAAACCTCAATCTCATGCCGTCCAAGGGCATGACCCTGCCTTTCATCTCCTATGGTGGCTCTTCCCTTTTGTCCTCTGCCATGACGGCCGGAGCGATCCTGGCGTTAACCCGGCGAAAGCCGAGACCGCTGGGCGGGGATGCGGTCACCGTCAGCCGCTTGTCGCCCTCAAGCCTGATGTAACGATCGGATTTTCATGACCAAGACGGCACTATTGACCGCTGGCGGCACGGGTGGCCATCTGTTCCCCGCACAGGCGCTTGCCAGTGAACTCGGCCGCAGGGGCTGGATTGTCGAACTTGCCACCGATGAGCGGGCGGACAAGTACGGCACTGCCTTTCCGGCCAGAAGCGTCCACATCATTGCGTCGCAAACGCTGCGGGGAAAATCGCCGGTCGCTCTGGCTAGGACAGCACTCAGTCTCTTCACCGGCACACTCCAGGCAAGGCGTGTAATCAAGGCACTTCGCCCGGATGTGGTCGTCGGTTTTGGCGGTTATCCGACGTTCCCTCCGATGTTTGCCGCCCGCATGACAAAAACGCCGTCGGTGCTCCATGAGGCAAATGGTGTCATGGGCCGGGCGAACAGGATGCTTGCCAAGGGTGTTCAGGCCGTTGCGACCAGTATTCCGATAGAAGGGCTGGAAGCTGACATCGCGGCCAAGGTGGTCGAGACGGGAAATCCGGTGCGCGACACCGTTCTGGAAGCTGCCGGAGCGCCGTACATCGCACCAGAGCCTGACGGTGACTTGCGGCTTTTGGTCTTTGGCGGATCGCAGGGAGCACGGTTCTTCTCGGATCTGTTTCCACCCGCACTGGAATTGCTTCCGGCCGGATTGCGGGCACGTTTGAAGCTGGTTCAGCAATGCCGTCCGGAGGACATGAAACGGGTCGAAGCTGCCTACAAGGCTCTCGGTTTTGAGGCGGAACTGGCGCCGTTCTTTAAGGATTTGCCGAAGCGCATAGCGGACAGTCATCTGGTGATTTGCCGGTCCGGGGCCTCTTCCGTAAGCGAACTTGCCGTCCTCGGGCGCCCGTCGATCCTGGTGCCGCTGCCCGGATCGCTGGATCAGGATCAGGCAGCCAACGCCAAGGTCCTGGAGAAGGCGGGCGGTGCGTGGCCGATCCGGCAGGTGGACCTTTATCCGGAGCGGGTTGCCAAGGAAATCGAGCGCTTCATGGGACATCCGGAGATGCTTGCAAATGCCGCACAGGGCGCCCTCGGCATCGCGCGGCCGGACGCCGTCGCCCGGCTGGCCGATCTGGTAGAGACAACAGCAGGTAAACAGGGAGAACGGCCATGAAGATGCCGCAGGATATCGGACCCGTCCATTTTGTCGGTATCGGCGGCATCGGCATGAGCGGGATCGCCGAGGTGCTGAAAACGCTCGGCTATGAGGTGCAAGGATCGGATATGGCCGAGAATGCCAATGTCCAGCGTCTGCGCGGCAACGGTATCAAGGTAGAGGTCGGCCATGCGGCGGAGAACCTCGGCAATGCGGAAGTCCTGGTGGTGTCGTCCGCGATCAAGCGCGACAATCCGGAACTGATCGCAGCCCGCGAGCGTCTTATTCCGGTGGTGCGCCGGGCGGAGATGCTCGCCGAACTGATGCGGTTCAAACAGTCGATTGCCATCGGCGGAACGCACGGAAAAACCACCACGACGTCCATGGTCGCCGCCCTCCTCGACAGCGGCCATCTGGACCCCACTGTCATCAATGGCGGCATCATCAACGCTTACGGTACCAACGCCCGGATGGGAGAGGGCGACTGGATGGTGGTCGAGGCCGATGAGAGCGACGGCACCTTCGTCAAGCTGCCGGCCGATATTGCGGTGGTCACCAATATCGATCCGGAGCATCTGGATCACTACGGCGACTTTGCCGGGGTGCAGGCAGCCTTCCGGCAGTTCGTCGAGAACGTACCGTTCTATGGCTTCGCCGTGATGTGCCTCGATCATCCGGAAGTACAGACCCTCGTCGGCACGATCGAGGACAGGCGGATTGTCACCTATGGCACCAACCCGCAAGCCGATGTGCGCTTCACCGATGTTTCCATGGATGGCGGTAAATCGGTGTTTTCCGTAACTATCCGCGACCGCCGGAGCGGTGCGGAAACGGACCTCAAGAACCTCGTCTTGCCCATGCCGGGGCTTCACAATGTGTCGAATGCCACTGCAGCGATTGCCGTAGCCGCCCAGCTTGGTGTGAATGCGGAAGACATCACCAGGGGCATCTCCGCTTTCAGCGGCGTCAAACGGCGCTTCACACACACTGGAACTGTCGGCGGTGTGCAGATATTTGACGACTACGGGCATCACCCGGTGGAGATCCGTGCTGTGCTGCATGCGGCACGGGAATCCACCAAGGACAAGGTGATCGCTGTCGTCCAGCCGCACCGTTACACCCGCCTGCAAAGCCTGTTCGACGATTTCTGCAATTGTTTCAATGATGCCGATGAAGTGATTGTTGCCCCGGTTTACGCGGCCGGCGAGCAGCCGATTGCGGGCGCAACACATACCGATCTGGTGTCCGGCATGAAGACCAGAGGCCACCGTGCGGTTCAGGCGCTGGAAGGACCGGACCAATTGGCCGGCCTCGTCAACGAGATTGCCGAACCGGGTGATTTTGTCATTTGCCTCGGGGCTGGCAACATCACCCAGTGGGCCTACGCCTTGCCCGGTGAGCTTGAGAAGCTGGCGGGAGAGGGGGCGTGAGTTTTCCTGATCTTCTTGAGGAGCATCCGGGGCTTTCCGACGGAATTCGCGGCAAGCTGACCTCCAATGCGCCGCTTTCCGCAGTGACATGGTTCCGCACGGGCGGTCCTGCCCAGCTTCTGTACCAGCCGGCAGACAGCGATGATCTGGCTCTGTTTCTGTCCCGGTTACCGGAAACCGTGCCAGTTCTTCCGCTTGGCCTTGGCTCCAATCTGCTCATCCGCGATGGCGGTCTTGAGGGTGTTGTGATCCGCCTCACGGCGAAGGGGTTTGGTCAGATTGAAGAAATCGGCGGGAACCGGTTGAAGATTGGTGCAGCCGTTCCGGACAAACGGGTCGCGGAAGCCGCCGCGCTGGCCGGGCTGGGCGGCTTTGCCTTTTATGCCGGGATTCCCGGTGCTATTGGCGGTGCCCTGCGCATGAATGCCGGGGCGCACGGAACAGAAACATGTGATCGCATGACTGAGTTGATTGCGATCGACCGGCAAGGCAAGCGCCACACTTTTACCAACCCCGAAATGGGATATGTCTACCGGCATTCCTCTGCCCCGGCTGGTCTTGTTTTCACCGAGGCGGTTTTTGAGGGGATCTCAAGTCCGGAGGCGGACATCCGCCAGGAGATGGCCGATGTGATCGCGCATCGGGAAAGGGCCCAGCCAATCCGGGAAAAGACTGGCGGATCGACGTTCAAGAACCCGGAAGGCATGTCTGCCTGGAAGGTTGTCGATGCCGCAGGTTGCCGCGGATTGACCATCGGCGGGGCACAGATGTCCGAATTGCACTGCAATTTCATGATCAATACCGGCAATGCCAGCGGCAGGGATCTGGAGCTTCTGGGCGAAACCGTCCGGGCGCGGGTTCTTGCGCATAGCGGAATCAAGCTGGAATGGGAAATCAAACGACTTGGGCTGTTCGGGGATCGGGACCCCATTGAGCCGTTCCTCGGGGAAATGGAAGGGGTAACCTGATGTCCGGAAAACACGTTGCGGTTCTGATGGGCGGCTGGGTCAACGAAAGACCTGTCAGCCTTGCCAGTGGCAATGGCTGTGCCGATGCTCTTGAAGAGGTTGGATACTCGGTAACCCGCGTCGATGTGGACCGGAACATTGCCTCCGTTCTGACCGATCTGAAGCCGGACGTGGTATTCAATGCCCTGCATGGCCCCTTCGGTGAGGATGGCTGTATTCAGGGAATATTAGAGGTTCTTAACATCCCCTATACGCATTCCGGCGTCATGGCATCCGGTCTTGCGATGAACAAGATCAAGGCAAAAGCCGTGATGGCAGCAGCCGGGGTCCCAGTCACGGAACACAAGGTTG
The DNA here is from genome assembly GCA_965230445.1 of Roseibium sp. Classification (GTDB taxonomy): domain Bacteria; phylum Pseudomonadota; class Alphaproteobacteria; order Rhizobiales; family Stappiaceae; genus Roseibium. The sequence goes on from OZ246005.1 coordinate 1,023,925, forward strand.
TCGACCGCAGGGAAATCGGCCGCGAGCACCCTATGGAGCCGCCCTATGTGCTGAAGCCGATCAACGAAGGGTCCAGTTTCGGTGTCCTGATTGTAAAGGAAGATCAAGAGCTTCCGCCTCAGGAGCTGACCAGGGACGACTGGCCATATCCCGATGTGCTGATGTGCGAGAAGTATATCGCCGGGCGGGAGCTGACCTGCGCAGTCATGGGCGGCAAGGCGCTCGGGGTCATCGATATCGTGCCTCAGGGGCAGGTGTTTTATGATTTCGACGCAAAATATGCAGATGGCGGTTCAAAACACATTCTTCCTGCAAAAATTTCACCGATTGTTTACCAAACAGTACAGACACTAGCAGCCGAGGCGCATCAGGCCCTGGGCTGCCGTGGCGTATCCCGGGCCGATTTCCGATTCGACGAGTGCGAAGACGGAAGCGGAAACCTGATCTGTCTTGAAGTGAACACACAACCAGGCATGACGCCGACCTCTCTTGTGCCCGAAATGGCCGCCCATGAGGGGATGAGCTTCAAGGACCTGGTGACCTGGATTGTCGAGGACGCGAGTTGCTGTCGCTAGGACGCAAACGGACTTTTATGGATGCAACGCCTTTGGAAGCCGAGCTGGCTCCCAAGGGGCGCGGCGTGCCGCGTTTGCATCGCCAGCCTGTTTGGAGGGCAGGAGGCGTACTTGCGTCGTTGCCGCGCGGCACCGGATCGGCTGCCGCTGTCTGTTTTCTGGCTCTTGCGATTGCCTACGGAATTGTCATGGGCGGGCACGGCCGTGTGGTTGCCGACGCTCTCTTGTCGGCCACCGGGCTGGGAATCGAAACCGTCAAGATGTCCGGTCAGCGCGAAACCGACGATTTCCAGATACTCGAGGCGCTTGAGATCCATGAAGGCTCGTCGCTGGTCCTGTATGATGTCGCCGCCGCCAAGGAACGCTTGCACAAGATCGCCTGGGTGAAGTCGGCATCGGTCATGAAGCTCTATCCCGGCACTCTTCAGGTGACGGTCGAAGAGCGCATTCCCTATGCCCTGTGGCAGCGCGGCGATGTTGTTTCGATCATCAATGAAGCGGGCGAAGTCATCACAGATCAGGTCGATGGCCGCTATGCCAATCTGCTGCTTGTGGTCAATCATGGTGCGCAACAGCGCGCTGGCGAGATCAATGGTATTCTGGACAAGTTTCCGGGCCTTCGTCCGCGCGTGCGCGCAGCTTTCCTGATCGGCCTGCGCCGATGGGATCTGAAACTTGAGAACGGGATTTCTGTCCAACTGCCCGAAGACGGCGTAGAGGTGGCACTCACGCAGCTCGTCCGGATGGACGAGGAAAACGGTATCCTGTCGCGCGATATCGTTGCGGTGGACATGCGGTTGCCGGACCGGGTCACGGTGCGCCTCACGGACGATGCGGTCGAGCGGCGGAAAATCATGACCGGCGGAGACAGCTCGGCAAGCACACAGGAGCAGGACACATGAGCCGCTCCAAAAACCAGCTTTACTTGCCGAAAATGCGTCCGCTGCCGGGACGCCGTTCCGTTATCATGTCGGTGCTCGACGTTGGATCGACAAAGATCTGCTGTCTGATCGCCAAACTGGTTCCGAACGAAGAAAATGCGGTTCTTGCAAGCCGGTCCCACAAAGTTGAGGTGCTTGGCTACGGCTACCAACGGTCCCGGGGCATCAAATCGGGCGTGGTCGTGGACATGGACGGCGCCGAGCAGGCAATCCGGCTCGCCGTCGATTCCGCGGAGCGGATGGCTGGTGTCACGGTCGAGTCGCTGATCGCCAATGTCAGCTGCGGACGCCTTCAAAGCGAAATCTATTGCGCCAATGTGCCGGTGGCTGGCGAAAGCGTATCGGAAGCCGATATCCAGCGGGTTCTTTCGGCCGGTTCGTCTCATTCGGTCACAGAGGGACGTGCGGTGACGCATGCGCTGCCAATCTCCTATGCGCTCGACAGCAGCACCGGTATCCGCGATCCGCGCGGCATGATGGGTCACAAGCTGGGCGTCGACATGCAGGTGGTGACCGCAGAGATCCCGCCGGTTCGAAATCTGGAATTGTGCATCAACCGTGGTCATCTTCATGTGGAGACGATGGTGGCGACGCCCTTTGCCAGCGGCCTTTCCACCATTGTGGACGATGAAGCCGAACTTGGGGTCGCCTGTATCGACATGGGCGGCGGCACGACGACACTCTCCGTGTTTGTTGACGGGCACATGGTGCATCTGGACGCGGTTGCCGTTGGCGGAAACCACGTCACGACCGATATCGCCCGGGCCTTCGCAACGAGGCTGCAGGACGCGGAACGGCTGAAAACGCTTTATGGATCACCGATTGCTTCCGGCTCTGATGAGCGCGACATGCTCACCGTGCCGCCGCTTGAAAGCGATGGTGATCTGCCCAATCAAATTCCGCGTTCGGCGCTGACCCGCGTCATCCGCCCGCGCGTTGAAGAAATCCTGGAACTCGTGAGGGATCGCCTCATCGCATCCGGCTTTGCCGGACGTGTTGGCAAGCAGATTGTTCTGACTGGCGGGGCAAGTCAGCTCACGGGGCTTGGAGAAGTTGCGCGCCGCGTACTTGGCCGTAACGTCCGTCTTGGCCGGCCTTTGGGCGTTGCCGGTCTTCCCGAGGCTGCCAAGGGTCCGGCTTTTTCCGCCGCGGTTGGCCTCCTGATATATCCGCAAGTCGCCAGGATCGAGCAGTTCGAGCACAACGGACGCCGGTCAGTGTGGGGCGGACAATCTGGTTATCTGGCCCGGGTGGGGCAGTGGATCAGGGAAAGCTTTTGACGACATGAGCCAAGATCTGGAAACGCCGGAAACGGCAGCAATTACTGGGGAAGACAAGGGGAATCCAGAAGGATTGGCCCCGGAGGGTCGCGAGGACAATATGACCATTAACCTGAAGATGCCCGACATCCAGGAGCTGAAGCCCCGTATCACGGTCTTCGGCGTCGGCGGCGCGGGCGGAAACGCCGTCAACAATATGATCACCGCCGGGCTGCAGGGCTGCGACTTTGTCGTTGCAAATACAGACGCCCAGGCCCTTGCCATGAACCATTCGGAACGGCTGGTTCAGATGGGCGTCGCGGTGACCGAAGGCCTCGGTGCCGGCTCGCAGCCGGAGGTCGGTTCTGCTGCGGCCGAGGAAGTGATCGACGAGATTAACGATCACCTCACTGGTTCGCACATGGTGTTCATCACGGCCGGTATGGGCGGTGGTACCGGTACCGGCGCGGCACCGGTCATCGCCCGCGCGGCCCGCGAACAGGGTATCCTGACGGTCGGCGTGGTGACCAAACCGTTCCAGTTCGAAGGCCAGCGCCGTATGCGGATTGCCGATTCGGGTATCGATGCACTGCAGAAGAGCGTCGATACACTGATCGTCATTCCGAACCAGAACCTGTTCCGCATCGCGAACGCCCAGACCACCTTCGCCGACGCCTTCGCAATGGCCGACCAGGTGCTCTACTCCGGCGTTGCCTGCATCACCGACCTGATGGTGAAGGAAGGTCTCATCAACCTCGACTTTGCCGACGTGCGCTCGGTCATGCGCGGCATGGGCAAGGCCATGATGGGCACCGGCGAAGCCAGCGGCGAGAAGCGCGCCCAGCAGGCGGCGGAAGCTGCGATTGCCAATCCGCTTCTTGACGAATCGTCCATGCATGGCGCACGCGGTTTGCTGATTTCGATTACCGGCGGCAACGATCTGACGCTGTTTGAAGTCGATGAAGCCGCAACCCGCATCCGCGAGGAAGTCGACGAAGACGCCAACATCATCCTGGGTGCAACCTTTGACGAGACCCTCGACGGCATCATCCGCGTGTCTGTTGTGGCGACCGGTATCGACCGCGAGTTCGAGGAAATGCCGGCTCCGGTCGCAGCTCCACGTCCGGCTGTGAAAGCAGCTCCGGCCCCAGCTCCTGCACGTGCCCCGGAAATCACATCTTCCGTTCAGGAACCGGCAAACCCGCATGTCAATGAAGCTGCGGCTCAGGCGGTCGCCAACCTTGAGCGGGAGCTTGCCATTCCGGAACCCGAGGCCGTCCCGGCGACCAATGATCCGGATGTTGAGATCACGCCGTTCAAGCCGCAGCCCGACATGATGGCCGGCACCGCGCAGATGATGAACCTGGAAGAGGACACTCCGGCTCCGGTCGTTGATGCCGAACCGGTCGCACAGCCTTACATCCCGCCTGCGGCCGAGCAGCATGACGCCGCCCCGCGCATGCCGAGGCTGGAAGACTTTCCGCCGATTGCGCAGCGGGAAATCCGGGCGCAACACACGCCTGAGGTTCCCGCACCTTCGCAAAATCATGCCGAACCTGCAGCGGATCCGGTTTTTGCTGCCGATCACGGTTTCGACCATGAAGACGCGGAACGGCGCCCTATGGGATTGCTGCGCCGGCTGGCTGGACTCGGCCGCAAGGAAGATCATGAGGATCAGCTCATGGAAGACGCTGACGAAGCTGCGCATCGTCCGGTGGTATCTGCCCAGGCTCCTCAGCCACGCCCGGCGCAAAACCGGGTGGCGGCTCACGGCGCTGCCGGGCAACTGGACACGACTGGGCGGGCCGTGCCCAAGCCGGTATCCCATGCCGAAGACGATCAGTTGGAAATTCCCGCCTTCCTGCGCCGCCAGGCCAACTGAATCGCTACGCGATTCTTCCCCAATCGCAGCAGCCCGGAGTTACGGCTCCGGGCTGTCTTTGTTACAGGTGTTAAAAAACATCATTATTTCCAGCGTGTTGCTCGCCCTATCCTCGTTACAAAACGTAATAAAGCTTTACTTCGCACCTGCGGTCCGCGGCAGTATGGTCCCACCAATTGGGAATGGTAAAAAGTTCGTAAGGATGCAGCCGGAAATTGGCTTGCCAACGGACAAAAGGGGCATAGCGGATGGTTTCGCATATGGATCGGCAGACGACGCTCTCCAATGAAGTGACGTTGACCGGCATTGGCGTTCACTCCGGAAAACCGGCATCCATCACCCTCATTCCTGCCGACGCCGGCACCGGGATCGTTTTCATCCGAACTGACTGCGATGATGCTTCAGAAATTGAAGCCAAATGGAGCAACGTGACCAACACGGCTCTTTGTACGGTGTTGGGCGATCCGGGCAAGGACGGAATCTCGACAGTTGAACATCTGATGGCCGCAATCAATGGTCTCGGTATCGACAATCTGATCGTCGAGATCGACGGCCCGGAAATGCCGATTATGGACGGAAGCTCAGCCGCCTTTGTCGATGCCGTTGAACAGGCCGGCCTTCGCGAGCTGGACCGGGGTCGCCGGTACATCAAAGTGAAGAAAACCGTCCGTGTCGACACAGGCAATGCCTGGTGCGAGCTTCATCCGTGCGAAACAACCCGCTACGATATCACCATCGATTTTGAAACGCCTTGCATTGGCCGGCAGCAGTTTGAAGCTGATATCACGCCGCAGGTTTTCAAGGACGATCTCTGCCGGGCCCGCACGTTCGGCTATGTGCGTGACGTCGAGCAGCTTTGGAAGATGGGTTTTGCCCTTGGATCTTCCCTGGAAAACTCAGTCGCCATTTCCGACGACAAAGTGATGAACCCGGAAGGGACGCGTTGGCCGGATGAATTCGCGCGTCACAAGGCGCTTGACGCTGTGGGAGATTTGGCGCTTGCCGGCCTGCCGATCCTAGGGCTTTACCGCTCTTACAAGGGCGGCCACAAAATGAACCATGCCATCCTGGTCAAGTTGTTCGAAGATCAGGACGCCTTTGAGATTGTTGAAAGCCCGGTTTTTCGCGAAACGGGTCAGGTCGCAAAGGGTGAATTCGCAGCCGCAGCAGCTTTCGGCCCCGAAGTTTCCTGAACGGGACTGTCGAGTATTGGCCGGGTAGTGACCTGTCTCGAACCGCTGCAATTAGCCATGTGCCATAAAATTGCTCGAAATTGCCGTCAAATGGCATGAAAGCGCGTGACGCAGGGATGCAAGTTCCGCTAAACACGTCGGCAATGTCCGATATTGCGGTTTTTCCGCAATAGGGTGAATAAGCGGTCTGGCCCGAGCGCCTTGTCGCACAATTTGAGGTTCGGGGGCGTCCGTGACGGGTAGCAAGCGTGTGAAGGCACTGTTGACATTTGCCGTAGTGGCCGTGCCGATTGTTCTTGCAGGATGTAGTGGCAAGGAAGAGCTGGACGAACTGGCTCTCAACGACACGCCGCCGGAAGTGCTTTACAATGAAGGCCTGTCTCTGCGCGCGCAGGGAAAGCTTAAAGATTCCGCGAAGAAGTTCGAGGAACTCGACAAGCTTTATCCGTACTCCGAGTACTCCAAGAAGTCGCTGATCAACCTTGCCTTTCTGCATTACTCCCGCGGCCAGTTTCCAGAAACCGTCACAGCGGCAAAACGGTTCACCACACTTTATCCCGGCGATGACGATACAGCCTATGCGTTGTATCTGATCGGGCAGAGCTATTACCGGCAGATGCCGGATATTACCCGGGACCAGACTGTGACCTTGCGCGCCGCTGCTGCCTACCGGGATCTGATCCAGCGGTTCCCTGAATCAGAGTATGTTCCCGATTCGCAGAAAAAATTGCGGATTGTGGCTGACCAGCTCGGTGGTAAGGAAATGCAGATTGGCCGGTTCTATTTGAAACGGCGCAATTACATCGCGGCCATCAACCGGTTCAAGTCGGTCGTTGTTGACTATCAGACGACCCGCCACGTTGAGGAAGCCCTTTTCCGGCTTACCGAAAGCTACTATGCACTAGGGGTTGTCAGCGAGGCGCAAACGGCAGCTGCGGTCCTTGGCCACAATTTCCCTGATACGGCCTGGTACCGGGATGCCTATTCCCTGCTGAATAAAGGTGGCTATGAGCCGTCCGAAGACAGCGGAAGCTGGATCAGCCGGGCATTCAGAGGTATCAAGGTCCTCTAGAAAATCCGACTCGGCCCCGTTTTCCGGGCCGCGCCGAATTCGAGGAGCTTTCCCTTCATGCTGGTCACGCTGGCCATTCGTGACATTGTCCTGATCGACCGCCTCGACCTTGAATTCGCCAACGGGATGTCTGTCCTGACTGGTGAAACCGGTGCGGGCAAATCCATTCTTCTTGATGCTCTGGCACTCGCTCTTGGTGCCCGCGGCGATGCTGGGCTTGTGCGCCATGGTGAAACGCAGGGACAGGTGACGGGCGTTTTCGATGCCGGTGCCGATCACCCGGTCCGGATGCTCTTGTCAGAAAACGATGTCGATCATGATGGCGACATCATTCTGCGCCGGATTCAGAGCTCAGATGGCAGGACGCGGGCGTTCATCAACGATCAGCCAGTCAGCGTTGGCCTGTTGCGCCGCGCCGGCAGCCTGCTGGTCGAAATCCACGGACAGCACGACGACCGGGCCCTGGTCGATCCGGAATCACACCGGCTTCTCGTCGATGCGTTTGGCGGCTTGACCGGTGACGTGGAGAAGGTCGCCAAGGCGTTCCGGGCTTACAGGTCGGCCGACAAGGCCGTCCGGGATCACGAGGCAAGGATCGAGACCGCGCGCCGCGAGGCGGACTACCTCAAGGCATCAGTGGAAGAACTGTCCGCGTTAAGTCCTGAGGCGGGTGAGGAGGAAACCCTCGCCGCAAGGCGGACCGAAATGATGCAGGTGGAAAAGATCGCCGGAGATATCGGTGAGGCGTTCGAGACGCTCAACGGCTCTGCATCGCCTATCCCGGAATTGGCAAGCCTGCTCCGCCGATTGGAACGCAAGGCGGATCAGGCACCAAGTTTGCTGAACGAACCGGTACAAATGCTGTCGCAAGCCCTGGACCAGCTTGAAGAGACACGCATTGGACTGGAAACAGCCTTTCGGGAAACCGAGTTCGACCCTCATGAACTGGAGCGGGTCGAGGAGCGCCTGTTTTCATTGCGGGCCGCGTCACGCAAGTATTCTGTTCCGGTCGATGAACTGGCGGCGCTCTGCGCCAGGATGTCGGTTGATCTGGCCGATCTCGATGCGGGTGAAGAGAAGCTCGACGCGCTGATTACCAAAGCAGCTGAAGCCCGTACGGCCTATGATGAGCGTGCGGCACGATTGTCGGAGAAACGGGCCAAGACGGCACGGGCGCTGGAAAAGGCGGTGGAGGCGGAGCTGCCGGCGCTGAAGCTGGAGCGGGCCCGTTTCATTGTCGAGATGACCGCCGATCCCGAAACCCGCGGACAGACCGGCATTGATCAGATGGAGTTTCATGTTCAGACAAATCCGGGCACCCGACCGGGACCGATCATGAAAGTGGCATCCGGCGGCGAATTGTCCCGCTTCCTGCTCGCCCTCAAGGTGTCGCTCGCGGACAAGGGATCCGCGCCGACGCTGGTATTTGACGAAATCGACACAGGTGTCGGTGGTGCGGTCGCCGAAGCGATTGGCGTGCGTCTGGCGCGCCTGGCGTCCACCGTTCAGGTGTTGACGGTTACCCATGCGCCGCAAGTGGCCGCGCGGGCTGCCGGGCATTTCCTGATCGCCAAGCAATCCACCGACCCGGACCGGGTCGCAACCCGGGTCAAGCGGATCGACGAAGATCATCGTCAGGAAGAGATTGCCCGGATGCTGGCGGGCAGCGTGATAACCGACGAAGCGCGTGCCGCGGCGGGCAGGCTGCTGGGTGAAGGTGTCTGAGGAGACGTGAATGGCCGATCCGGCAAATGCCAGCATCGCTGTTGACGCCCTGAGCGCAGATCAGGGGCGGACAGAGCTGGAGCGTTTGGCCGCGGAAATCTCCGAGCATGACCGCCGGTATCATCAGGAAGATGCCCCGGTCATTTCAGATGCCGAATACGATGCCCTGCGCAAGCGGTTTGCCGCCATCGAGCAACGTTTTCCGGAACTCGCGCTTGGGGACGGGCCGAGCCAGAGGGTCGGTGCTGCGCCCGCTTCAGGTTTTGGCAAGATTGTCCACGCTGTGCCGATGTTGTCGCTGGACAATGCCTTTACCGACGAGGACGTCCGCGATTTTGCCGGCCGTGTCCGCCGCTTTTTGAAATTCGATCCTCTGATGGGGGCGCTGCATGTCACCGCCGAACCGAAGATCGACGGCCTGTCGCTATCGCTCCGCTATGAGAACGGCAAACTCGTCCACGCGGCAACCCGTGGTGATGGAACAACAGGCGAGAATGTCACCCACAACGCCCTGACAATCGCCGATATCCCGAAAGAATTGAAAGGCGAGGTGCCGGACGTCGCCGAAGTGCGCGGCGAGGTCTATATGGCCCATGCCGATTTTCGAGCGCTCAACGCACGCATGGAAGCAAACGGCGGCAAGGTGTTCGCCAATCCGCGCAACGCCGCCGCCGGGTCGCTGCGCCAGCTCAATCCGGATATCACAGCGTCCAGGCCGTTGAAATTCTTCGCCTATGCCTGGGGGGAGATGAGCAGCCTGCCGGAAACGGGCCAATATGCGATGGTTCAGCGGCTCGCCGCCTGGGGATTTCAGGTCAATTCCCGGATGCGCCTTTGCGAAACGGTCGAGGATCTGATTGCCGTCTATCATGCCATTGAGGAAAGCCGCGCGCAGCTCGACTACGACATCGACGGTGTCGTCTACAAGATTGACCGGCTGGACCTTCAGGAACGGCTCGGCTTCGTATCCCGCTCGCCCCGTTGGGCGATCGCGCACAAGTTTCCGGCCGAGCAGGCCTGGACGATGCTCAATGACATTGAGATTCAAGTTGGACGCACCGGTGCGTTGACACCGGTTGCCAAATTGGAACCGATTACCGTGGGCGGCGTTGTTGTTTCCAATGCAACCTTGCACAACGAGGACTACATCAAGGGTATCGGCCAGGACGGAGAGCCCATTCGCGGCGGCAGGGATCTGCGCAAGGGCGATTGGGTCAAGATCCAGCGGGCCGGCGATGTCATTCCGCAGATCGTCGACGTCGATCTGGATAAACGTCTGCCGGACATGGCGCCCTATGACTTCCCGCATTTTTGCCCGGCTTGCGGTAGCCATGCTGTGCGTGAGGAAAATGAGAAGACCGGACGGCGAGACGCTGTGCGCCGCTGTACCGGCGGATTGATCTGCCCGGCGCAGGCGACGGAAAAACTGAAGCATTTCGTCTCGCGCAACGCCTTCGATATAGAGGGATTTGGCGACAAGCAGGTGGATGCCTTCTACAAGGACGGCCTCGTCATGTCGCCCGCCGACATTTTCACCCTCGAAGCCCGTGACAGGCGCGCCCTGACCAAGCTCCGGAACCGCGAGGGCTGGGGAGCGCTGTCGGCCAAAAACCTGTTTGAGGCGATCAACACCCGCCGGGAGATCGATCTTCACCGGTTCATCTATGCGCTTGGCATCCGCCATGTCGGCGAGGGCAACGCCAAGCTGCTGGCGCGCGCCTATGGTACGTTTGCCGCGTTCTCTGAGGCCATGCGTGCTGCGGCTGACCGCGAGGGGGATGCCTGGGCGGAGCTCAATGATATTGACGGCGTCGGCCACATCGTTGCTGAAGCGGTCACGGAGTTTTTCGCCGAAGATCACAATCTGAAGGCCCTTGAGGCCTTGATTGCAGAGGTGACGCCCCAAGAGGTGGAAGCCGTCGACACAAGCGGCTCACCGGTCGCCGGAAAGACTGTTGTCTTCACGGGGTCTCTGGAGCGGATGACCCGGGATGAAGCCAAGGCCATGGCGGAACGCCTTGGGGCCAAGGTGTCCGGGTCGGTGTCCAAAAAGACCAACCTTGTCGTCGCTGGCCCCGGAGCCGGTTCCAAGCTGAAAAAGGCTGCGGAACTTGGGATAGAAGTGATCTCGGAAGACGGCTGGTTTGATCTGGTTGGCAACTGATACCAACCGGCAGAAATCAATCCCTGGCCGCGTTGCCGCGTTTGCCCGGCCGGCAAGGCCGCGCTGCGCACGCCGCCTTGCCAGGGACAGATTTTCGCTCCGTCAGATACGTCTTTATTTATGCCGATTGGTATGACCTGTACGGGCCGGTTTGCGGTCCGCGATTCGCATTCTCGACATCTGACCGTTACGACAAGGAGGTAAATGGCGCTGCGTAATATGAAGAAATATTGCCTTTTATTGTCAAATATAACTATTAATTACTCTTTCAAATTCAACAAATTAACTTGGAAGTAAGTCTGCGATGTGAGTTTTGCGTAAATTCAATCGCGGAAGGTTTTCTTTGTATGGTCCGGATACGTCACAAAGTCGCGGCAATGGTTGCGCTGCCAATCCTAGCTATTGCCGGATTTGCAGCCCTGTCAGTCTATGAGAAGGCCGTCGAACTCTCCCGTCACGAATTCATGCGCCCGGTTACACGCATCGCCAAAGACGCTGCAAATATTATCCATGAAATCCAGATCGAGCGCGGAAAATCGGTCAGCATGCTCAAGAGCGGGTATGCCGCCGGGGACCGAACTTCGGTCGATCAACAAAGACCCAAGGTCGATGCGGCGATTCGTATCTACAACGACCACGTTTCTTCCTTGAATATCGCCGATACCGAGTTGAAGCAGAATCTGATGCATGTTTCAGACGTCCTGACCAAGGTCGACGCCATTCGCCGTAACGTGGACAACAAGCGCTTTGAAGTAGCTGACGTTGTCAGGGAGTACACTACGGAAGTTACTGCGTTGATACATGTGATCGCGCAGGCAATCGAAGCCAGTCCATCACCGGAAGTCACCTCGGAACTGCTCCCGTTCCTGGTGCTCGTTGAAGTCAAGGAGGCAGGCGGCCTTGAACGGGCGCTCGGTGCCGGGCTGCTGAATGAATTTGCGGCAACCGGAAAGGTCAACCCGGCCGTCTTCAAGGAGTTCATGGCGAAAACCGGCGCGCAAATGGCCTTCTTGAAGGAGTTCGAGACAATTGCCCTGCCGGACCAACATAAGTTTTTCAACGAAATCGTTGCTGGCGATGTTGTTCAGAAAGTTGGCGAGTGGCGTCTGATCATAGAAGACTTGCCGGTTTCTATGGATACAATGGGTGTCGAGGGTTCCGGCTGGTTTGCGAAGGCAACGGAACGTCTCAATCTGGTCAAGAAAGTCTCTGATGGACTGGTCCATCGGGCCGAAGCCGCGGCAGACAGCGACGCGGCCCGGCTTCAGACCGAGGTGCTGATAATCTCGGTAGCTGCGGTTCTGATCACATTGTTCAGCGCGGCCTTTGCCATTTATCAGGCCATATTGATCACCGGAATGCTCAAGCGGCAGAGTGAAACAATTCAGAGCCTTGCTGAGGGCAATACGGATATTGAGATCGACTATCAGGACCGGCCGGACGAGATCGGCGCGATTGCCCGCGCTGCTGGCTTCTTCAAGGAAAGCATCGAGAAGCAGCGGATAATGGAAACCGAAGCCCAGGCGGCACGCGATGCCCGGCGTCAGCGGCGCCAGCAACTGGAAAATGCGATTTCCCAATTCGAAGGCCTGGTGCAAAACGTCCAGAACCGGCTTTTGAGCGAGACACAGGCGGTTAGTGGCAGCAGTTCGGAAATGGTCAAGATTGCACAGGATGCCGACACCCAGGCGCGCAGTGCAACCTCAGCGACTGATGAAGCGACCACCAACGTTCAATCCGTTGCATCCGCGTCGGCCGAATTGTCGGCCTCCATCAGCGAGATCTCGCGTCAGGCCAACCTTGCAACCCAGATTTCGTCGCAAGCCTCAGAGGCGGCGGCCGAGACCGACCGCGACGTGACGACTTTGGCTGACTCGGCAGACAAGATCGGTGAGGTTGTCGAGATGATCCGCGCGATCGCGGAGCAGACCAATCTGCTTGCTCTCAATGCCACTATTGAGGCTGCCCGCGCCGGGGAGGCCGGCAAGGGCTTTGCCGTCGTCGCAGCGGAAGTCAAGGAACTGTCGACCCAGACCGCAAAGGCGACTGATGAGATCGCCAGCCAGATCGGCGGAGTTCAGGATTCCACTCGCAAGGCCGTGGATTCGATCAGCGAGATCGTTTCCCGGATCGAAGAGGTGCAGTCGGTCTCCGGGGCCATTGCTGCCGCTGTCGAGGAGCAGGAGGCGGCGACAGCAGAAATCACCCAGTCGATTACCTTCGCCTCTGATGGCGCGTCGGCTGCGGCGTCCAACGTTTCCGCAGTATCCGGCTCGATCGAGCAGGCCCGCGACCAGTCCGAGACGATGCAGAACACGGCCCAGCAGTTGACGGTCGTTGCCAGCGAACTGTCTACCGCTGTTGATACGTTCCTCGCAGAGGTTCGCGACGAGGAAGCCGCATAAACTGGTTCAAAAGAGAAAGAACTTTCAAAGGGGCGCTTCGGCGTCCCTTTGTCGTTCCGGGACAATCGCGAACATCACCTCCGCCAAACCGAAAGAAGCCAAGACCTTATAAAATCCTTCCATTCGGCAAAATCTCAAGCATCCGTGTTCGCCTGTGTTGAAAACCGCTCGGCAAAGCCGGGCGTGGAATGCCTGAAAAGCTGAAATAGTACTCCGTTTGAGGCCCGAGGCTGTTCTTGTCCCCACCAAATCATCGAACCTTGCCTCGCCCCGGTCGTATTTGTTGCTATATTGTTCTTGTGAGAAATTTTCTGTTTAAGCGCGGTGAATGATGGCGGACGCGGGCGGCTACAACGATCCAATGGACGACAGCTTTGACGATCCGTTCCAGCCGGTGGGAACCCGGACGGCAGCGCAACAGACGGCTCCTGCCGCACCTGTTGCTGGTGGAATTGCCGCCCGCGCCATGGCCGCGCGTCAAGCCCCCGACTATCTGACCGGTCTCAATCCGGAGCAAAGACTGGCCGTCGAGACCACGGAAGGTTCGCTGTTGGTGCTGGCCGGGGCAGGGACGGGCAAGACACGGGTTCTGACCACGCGGATCGCGCATATTCTGGCGACGGGACGGGCGCGTCCGTCGGAAATTCTCGCGGTCACCTTCACCAACAAGGCGGCGCGCGAAATGAAGGAGCGGATTGCCGGCTTTGTCGGCGGCAGCGTCGAGGGAATGGCCTGGCTTGGCACCTTCCACTCGATCTGCGTCAAGATCCTGCGCCGCCATGCCGAGCTGGTGGGCCTGAAATCCAGTTTCTCGATCCTCGATACAGATGACCAGATCAGGCTGATCAAGCAGATTATCCAGGCGGAAGGGCTGGACGACAAGCGCTGGACCGCCCGGGCGTTTGCCTCAATGCTCGATGGCTGGAAGAACCGCGCCCTGTCGCCCAAGGACATACCAGAGGGCGAGGCGCGCGCCTTTGCGAACGGGCGCGGACGCAAACTCTACGAAGCGTACCAGGAACGCCTGTCGATCCTGAACGCGGCCGATTTCGGCGATCTGCTTTTGCATGTCATCAACCTGTTCAAGACCCAGCCCGATGTGTTGAACGACTATCAGCGGCGCTTCCGCTATATGCTGGTGGACGAGTATCAGGACACCAATGTTGCCCAGTATCTATGGCTGCGGCTGTTGGCCCAGGGCAATCCGAATGTCTGCTGTGTCGGCGATGATGACCAGTCGATCTACGGCTGGCGGGGTGCGGAGGTCGACAACATCCTGCGCTTTGAGCACGACTTCAAGGACGCCGTGGTCATCCGGTTGGAACGCAACTATCGCTCCACCAGCCACATTCTGGCTGCCGCGTCGCATCTGATCGCCCACAACGAAGGCCGTCTCGGCAAGACGCTGTTCACCGACCACGAGGAGCCGGATCACGATCTGGTGTCGGTCGGCTCGGTCTGGGATTCGGAAGAAGAGGCCCGCACAATTGGCGATGAGATCGAATCGCTGCAAACCAAGGGCCACACGCTCAACCAGATGGCCGTCCTGGTACGGGCTTCGTTCCAGATGCGCGAATTTGAGGACCGGTTCGTCACGCTTGGTCTCAATTACCGGGTAATCGGCGGCCCGCGGTTTTATGAGCGCATGGAGATCCGCGATGCCATGGCCTATTTCCGTTGCACGGTGCAGCCGGCAGACGATCTGGCTTTCGAGCGGATCGTCAACACGCCAAAACGCGGATTGGGCGATGCCACGCTGAAGATCGTGCACGGTTTGGCGCGCGCTGAACGGATTCCGTTGATGGAAGCCGCAAGCCGTTTGTGCGAGACAGAAGAACTCAAGCCCAAACCGCGCAATTCGCTCAAGACCGTCATCGGTAATTTCGAGCGCTGGCGGCGCCAGCTGGATACGATGAAACACACCGAACTCGCCGAAGTCATTCTGGACGAGAGCGGCTATACCGAGATGTGGCGCCAGGATCGCTCCGCCGAGGCACCGGGTCGGCTCGACAACCTGAAGGAACTCATCCGCTCGATGGACGAATTCGAATCCATGACGGGATTTCTGGAACATATCGCGCTTGTCATGGACCGCGACAACGCAGATGAAACCGACGCAGTTTCGATCATGACGCTGCATTCGGCCAAGGGGCTGGAATTTGACACGGTGTTTCTTCCCGGCTGGGAGGAGGGGCTGTTCCCGCATCAGCGCTCGCTGGATGAAACCGGCCGTGCCGGGCTGGAGGAGGAGCGGCGGCTGGCCTATGTGGGCATTACCCGGGCACGGGAGCGCGCCAAGATCTATTTTGCCTCCAACCGGCGCATTCACGGGCTCTGGCAATCGACCGTGCCGTCGCGGTTCCTTGACGAACTGCCGCACGCACATGTGGAGATCGCCGAACCCTCGGCGCGCTATGGCGGCTATGGCGGTGGTGGCTACGGTCCCTCGCGCTTCGATGCCCAGGACACATTTGAGACCGGCAGCTATTCAACGCCGGGCTGGAAGCGCGCGCAACGGGCCGGAAAACAGCCGGATGGCTTTTCGGAGGCGCGCGGAGACTTTC
Source organism: Roseibium sp. (assembly GCA_965230445.1). Taxonomy (GTDB): domain Bacteria; phylum Pseudomonadota; class Alphaproteobacteria; order Rhizobiales; family Stappiaceae; genus Roseibium. The sequence goes on from OZ246005.1 coordinate 1,039,705, forward strand.
GATCCGCCCGGACAAAACGACAGGGGCCGCTGACGATCGAAGGGGAACTGGTGGCCCGCTCAGTCAGCGACACGCCATCCGAGTTCTCGCTGGGCGAGCGGGTGTTTCATCTGAAGTTTGGTTACGGGTCGATTGCCGCCATCGACGGTAACAAGCTGACCATAGATTTCGAAAAAGCCGGCCAGAAAAAGGTCATCGACAGCTTCGTGGAACGTCACTGAATTCAGATATTCCGTCCGGGCGTCTTGATCAGCATGCTGCGCTCAGGAAGGTATGGGTGGACTGCCAGCGCATCACGCAGGGCATTCTGTCCGAGTTTCACCCGGCCCTGGTTCAGGAATATCAGGGCCCGACCGGCAAGCGCGCCGAAGTGCCGGGGTTCGATCTCAAGAACCTTTTCAATATCGGCAAGGCTTTCGTCAAACTGGCCCTGCAGGAACAGGACGAAAGCCCGCTGGTTCCAGCCCTCGGAAAAATCCGGCGCATTGGCAACCACCTTGTCGAGAATGTCCTTTGCGCCTTGATAGTCGTGGACACCGCGGCGTTTCATCGCCATGTCGACTTGGTCGCGGATTTCGGCTGAGGGTGCGGCAGCGAGCCAGTCTTCCCAGATCAGGGCTTCGATCCGCTTGGCTTCCTGTTCGCTGCCCGCCGACTTCAGCGCGTCAAACAAGGCATCGCGGTTCATGTCCGCGTGCGCCAAGGTAATGGTCCATGCGACCACCAGAAGGCTCAACAGGGCAGTGAGAGTACCTCGAATTCGCGGTGACGCAGTGACATGCTTATGGTTCATTGATTGACCCTCTATAGCTTTGTCGATGAGCAAATAGAGTTCGAACCGTGTTCGGCAATTACCCCGGCCTCCCGGCTCCGCTCAGCGGCAGGTGCCGATATCCTGCCGCGATCTCTGGCTGCCATATTGGTCGAGGCCGATCCGGATTTTCCGCCCGCGCTCGCAGACTTCTGCGAAGAATGCAGTCCGGCCGAACCCGCGTTTGTCCATATCAATGAGGACCTCGTCCAGCCGGGCCGGGGCACAAAAATCGGTCACATCCTTGCGGAGAACCTCTCCTGGCGGGCTCAATCGGAGTTTTACGCGCTTGTCGCCATCACACGCTTCCAGACGATGTCCGTTGGTGGTGCTTCTTTTGATCTCGATGCGGCTATAGCCTTCATTGCCGAGTTTTGCGGTAAGGGCCTCAACGGACAGCGGCGGCTGGCAGCGCCCGATCTGCTGTTCGCGCCAGATCCTGCCGTCGGCTGCGACCAGCACTTCCAGGCGTTTCCGGCCCTTGCAGGCAGCAACAATGAACGGCGGCGGCGGATAGTCCTGGAATTCGATGTCCCGGTACCCTTCGCCGCGCAGTATCTTGCGCACTTCCTGGCGCGTCACCTGCCGCCAGCAATTACCGACAACACCCAGTTGCCGGATATCGCCAGGTCCGGCTACGAACACGGCGCTTCGCGTGCCATCACGGCATGCGGTACCCTGAAAGCCGTTCTGAACCGGTTCGAGAACGACTTCGGTGAACCCGGCACCACTCAGCACATTGCGTGCCTCATCCACGGTGAATTCTGGCCCGCAACGGCCGATCCGGTTCTGCCGGGCGATTTGGCCACTGGGCCGTATGTCGATCCTGTACAGATCGCCGTTCCGGCAGGCATGCACCCGCGTTCGGGTGATCTTGCGGTTCTGTATCTCGATATCCGTAAAGCCCTGCCGGCCGAGAAGCCGTGCAACAGCACCATCGTCCAGGCCAAACTGGAAATTGAGTTCAAGCTGTGCGAGGTCGATCTTGCCGTTGTCCGGTGTTTCAGCCAGCGGGATGCCCGGAACGGACAGGACTACAAGCAGCGCAAAAAGGGCAATCGCCGGGCGTCGGGAGAACATGGTTCACTCATTTTCTGCAATATGACGACAAGAGCCGGACCTTCCGCAGCAAACGCAGAGCCACAGCGCCTGCCTCAAGGTAAGCGCAATCCGCCGTGCGAGGCAACGGGTTTCATGGGGTCTGAGCCCTCGGTGTGTAGCAAGATTTTTTGCATCTGAGGGTCAAAGGTATCTGCAATGGTCAATAGGGCGAAGGACGGGTATACCGCCCTGCGCGGCAATCCTTACAACGTGGACAGGAAACATGAAGACCATCAGGGTTCGGCTTCAGGCCGGTGAGCTGGAAGCCAAGCGGATCTGGGAGGTTCTTGAACGCGAGTTTGAAGCGGAAGCCTCGCCGGTGAGCGTGTACGAGGCCTCTGAGGATGGCAAGATCTGGTCTGTCGAGATCCTGCTGTTCGACATGGAAGCGGAGGAGGCCGCGGCCACCGTTCGCGACCGGGTCGGAGCAGATGCTTTTTCTGCGCCCTTGGAAGCGGAAGAGCTTCCCGACATAAACTGGGTGGAGAAGAGTTTGGAGGGCCTGAAGCCCGTCCGCGCCGGCCGGTTTGTAGTCCATGGCAGTCATGACAGGGATGCGGTTCCAGGCGGTGCAATCGGCATCGAAATAGAGGCGGCGCTCGCATTCGGCACTGGCCATCATGGAACCACGGCAGGCTGTCTGGAGGAAATAGACCGGCTTCTCTCAAAGCATCAATTTGAACGAATTCTGGATCTCGGCACCGGGACCGGTGTTCTGGCCATTGCTGCCGCGCTGAAGGCAAGGCAATCCGTGATCGCGACGGATATCGATCCGGTTGCAACCCGGACCGCGCTTGAAAATGCCCGGCTGAACGGGGCAGGGCATCTGGTTCACGGCTTTACGGCCCGCGGGCTTGCCGACCGCCGGTTTGCCGGGAATGGTCCGTTCGATCTGATTGTTGCGAATATCCTTGCCCGGCCGCTGATGCAGCTGGCCAAACCTGTCGGCGCGCATGCTGCGAGCCGTGCCACGCTGGTTCTTTCCGGACTGCGTATCGAGGACGGGCCGAGAATCCTGTTCGCCTACCGTTGCCAGGGCTTTTACCTCACACGCCGGATCGAGAAAGACGGCTGGCTAACGCTAACCTTGCAGCGATAGCCGTTTTACGGATCAGAAAGGGCAAAGCCTAGGGCCTGTGGACATATAGGATTCACAGGCCGTCTTTTTTGTGATTCAAGCTTTCTTTTGAGGAGGCTTTGATGCGCAGCGAACGTTTTGTCATTACGGATAGAAGTTGGGCGATCATAGAACCGTTGCTTCCGGGAAGTATCCGGGACCGGGGCCGGACAGCAAAGGACAACCGGCTGTTTCTTGAAGCGGTGCTGTGGAAGGTTCGCGTTGGCAGCCCGTGGCGGGATCTGCCGCCCGGATTTGGCGAATGGAACAGTGTGTTCCGGCGGTTCCGCCGATGGACCCAACGCGGTGTATTTCAGCGCCTTTTTGAGGCTGTATCGGGTGATCCCGACTTTGAATATGTTCTTATCGATGGCACGATCATCAGCGTCCACCAAAAGGCGAGTGGCGCAAAAGGGGGACTCTCAATCAGGCCATCGGGCGCTCGAAAGGCGGACTGACCACCAAGGTCCTGGCCCTCACCGATGCGTTAGGCAATCTGGTGCGCTTCAAGCTTCTGCCCGGCCAGCGCAGTGAAATTGTTGGTGTGCCCGACCTTATCGACGGTCTGGAATTCGGCGCCATGCTTGCCGACAAGGCATTCGATGCCGATGCGTTGCGCGAAGACCTTGATACGCGCCAGGCGCAAGCCGTCATTCCGGCGAAAACCAATCGCCGCGTCCACATTCCCCACGATGTGGAAACCTACCAGTGGCGTCATCTGATTGAAAACTACTTCAGCAAAATCAAAGAGTTCAGAGGAATAAACACGAGATACGACAAGACCGACGCCAGCTATCAAGCATCATGGAACCTGGCCGCAACCATCATCGCATTGCGCTAAATGTCCACAGGCCCTAGAGCATCGGGCGGTAAGTTTGAATCGCTTGACCGCTCTCATGTGTTTGTTGACCAGGCGGATCGCCCGCCGTGGTGTGATCACCATAAGGGCGGGCCAAAGCCGTCAGCGGACACATGAGTTCGGCCCTTCGGGTGACATTTTGCGGCTCATCGGCCGCGTTGCGCCGTTCGAACGATGCCCCACATCGCCCTTCACGATGCGCCTGGCCGAATGAACCGCAAAATGTCATCAAGTGTTTCAAACTTATCGCCCGATGCTCTAAACGCACAACGGCCCGCCGGCAGGACCGGCGGGCCGTTGTAAGGTCACATTTCGGTTCGCTTAGAACGTCGTGCAGTTGAAGCCTTCGCGCATCAGAACCTCACGGTCATAGCCGTGGGCTGCAAGAGTGGCATCGTCGAGCGTCAGCAGGTAGCCGTTGACATAACGGCGGGCCTGTTTTTCCCGGGCCTGGATCATGCTGCCGATTGCACGGCGCACAAATGAGCCGCTGGTGCGGGTCGAAGTGGTCATAGCGATATTCCTTGTCGCAGATAGTTGCTAGAGAAGTCCCTAGAGCGAACGTCTTTTTTGTTGCGTTGAATATGTGAGCAGGATCGGGTCCCGGCTAGTCTGAATTGCGCATGTCTGACCTGCGTATTTCGCATATGCGAGATAAAATTGTGCAATGCAAACTACTTGCGCGTATGTCGAGTGGCCCAAGTTGTAGCCTGCCGGTCTCGAAACGGTCTCCAAACAGCATCCAACAGAGGGACATTGTGGCGTCATTGCGGTCGCGAATCGGTTGCGCGCGACGATAACCGCTTGATCGCAATCGTTTGCAGCACTACCGTCCGGCCATGTTTCAATCCTTCGATGAATTATCCGATCCGTCCTGCGGTGCTCCGAATTCGGCCAGGCTGCGCGCAGAACTTCAAAAGCGCGGTCTGAACGGGTTTCTGGTGCCGCGCGCCGATGCGCACCAGGGCGAAGACGTTCCACCGCATGATTGCCGGCTGCAATGGCTGACCGGCTTTACCGGTTCGGCCGGGATTGCCGCCCTGCTGGACGACGACGCCGCCCTGTTTGTGGATGGCCGCTACACGTTGCAGGCGGGCGAGCAGGTGGACACCGCTGTTTTTGACATCCGGCATCTGGTTGAGGCGCCGGTCAATTCCTGGCTTGGGCAGCGCTTGAAACCCGGGCATCGGCTCGGGTTCGACCCGATGCTGCACACAATCACTCAAGCCCGCCGTTTGCGCAGGGCTTGTGAAGAAGCGGGCGCCGAATTGGTGGCACTGGAGGACAATCCGGTGGACGCCGTATGGGAGAATCGCCCGGCTCCGCCGCTCGGTCAGGTATTCCTGCATCCCGAAATCCATTCAGGACGGGCCGCCAGCAGCAAAATCGCAGAAATTCAGGCACTTGTTGCGGATGCTCAAGCGGATGCCTGCGTTCTCACTCAGCCTGATTCCATCGCCTGGCTGTTCAATATCCGTGGCTCTGATGTGAAGCGCATCCCGGTTCCGCTGTGCTTCACGGTGGTTTCGGCCACCGAGAAGCCGACGATTTTCATCGATGGCCGCAAGCTCTCCAATTCGGTACGCACCGAATTGGCGGAATTGGCGGACTTTGCAGAACCTGGCGCTTTTATTCCGGGGCTGAAAGCCCTGGGCGCATCCGGCGCCCGGGTCATGGTTGATCCGGCACTTGCCGGAGACGGGATCGGAACGGCTGTGACAGAAGCCGGCGGCAGTCTCGTGGAGGGGCAGGATCCGGTGCTACTGCCCAAGGCGGTCAAGAACCCGGTGGAGATCGAGGGCGCGCGGGCAGCACATCTGCGTGACGGTGCCGCCTATGCAGAGTTCCTCTGCTGGTTCGACGAGGTGGCACCAACCGGCGAGCTCGATGAGATCGGGGCGGCTGAAAAGCTGGAGGAATTCCGCCGGGCGACAGGCGTATTGAAGGATATCTCCTTCGACACAATTTCCGGGGCCGGTTCCAATGGCGCGATCTGTCACTATCGGGTGAACCGAACGAGCAATCGGAAAATACCGCCCGGCAAACCGTTCCTGATCGATTCTGGCGCCCAGTACGAGGACGGGACGACCGATATCACCCGCACGATTGCTGTCGGTTCGGTGAGCGACGGCATGAAGCGGCACTTCACGCTGGTTTTGAAAGGCCATATCGGCATTTCCACCGCACGTTTTCCCGTTGGCACCAACGGCGCGCAACTCGATAGCCTTGCGAGGATCAGTCTCTGGAAATCCGGTCTCGATTTTGACCATGGCACCGGACATGGCGTTGGTTCCTACCTTGGCGTTCACGAAGGACCGCAGCGGATTTCCAAACTGGGCGTCACGCCGTTGCAGCCGGGCATGATCGTTTCGAACGAGCCGGGGTACTACCCGGCTGGTGAATACGGCATCCGCATCGAGAATTTGGAACTGGTGCATCCGGCCGGGGAGATTGCGGGCGGCGAGCGGCCAATGCTCGGCTTTGAGACGCTGACGCTGGCGCCCATCGATCTGCGGCTGGTTCAGCAAGACCTGCTGACCGACGAAGAAACAGCCTGGCTCAACGGTTACCATGCAAGGGTGCAAAGCGAACTTGGGCCGCTTGTCACTCCGGAAACCAGAGTTTGGTTGGAGAAGGCGACAGCGCAAATCTGACGCGCAGCAGAGGACGCCGGTGGCTCAGGAGAGTGGGCGCCGGAATTACGCTATGTATTAGCAGTGCTCTTCCTTGGCGGCGTCGATCAGGGCCTTGTTGAAGTATCGAAGGCCCTTGACGTGATGTGCCGTGCCGACGATACGCGTTGCATCGCCCTTGCGGACAACGGGCAGCACCGCCGTACCCGATGTATCGAAGTTCCTCAGGGCGCTTTCCAGTGAATCTGTTTCGTGCAGATACGGATCACCGGAGCCCGGGTCGAACATCCTGTCTTCTTCATTTTCCGGTGGCGGGTCCATGAAATCGCGCACTTTCACCGTCTCGCTTAGATAGTGATGGGCACCTTCATCCAGGAAGACACCACGCATGCCGAGTTGCCAGTGAAAATAGGATTTCCCATGCACCGCCTGGGTTAGCCCTGTCGCGATTGATACCGACAGCAACAGCGCAATCGACAGGGCGTATCCGCCGGTTAGCTCGAACACGATCACGGTGGTTGAAACCGGCGCGCCAAGCACCGCGGCTGCGACTGCGCCCATGCCGAGAATGGCATACAGGCCGTGGCTGGAGGCGACCTCCGGAAACACCGATGCGGCAATCAGTCCGAATGCGCCGCCGGTCATGGCGCCGAGATAGAGCGCCGGTGAAAAGATTCCGCCCCCGAAACGGGACGCAAGCGTAATCGCGGTCGCGGCTGTCTTGACGACCAGCAGCGTCAGCATCGTCAGGATCGGAAGTTCCTGTTTCAGCGCCAAATCTGTCGCCTCATAGCCGACACCGAGAACCGCCGGATAGAAAATACCGATCGCACCGACAGCCAGCCCGCCGACTGCGGGCCGTAGCCATAGCGGCATGGAGATGTTGCGCGCTGTCCAGTCTGTGCCGATCAGCGCGAATTGAAAAATGATCGCGACCGCCGCACATGTCAGCCCAAGCAACGCAAAGGCCGGAATCTCCAGATAGGAGGTGATCTCATAGGCCGGGATTTCGAAAGCCGCCGTATTGCCGAACCAGAGCCGGGACAGCAGCGTTCCCATCGCCGACGCGAGAACAATCGGCACAAACGCTGAAACCGCATAGTGACCCAGCACCACTTCATGGGCGAACAGGACACCCGCGATTGGGGCGTTGAACGACGCGGAGACCGCGCTGGCAACCGCGCTTGCCAGCAAGATCCGCTTGGCGGAAGCAGGCAGGCTGAATGTACGGCAGAAGGCCGCGCTCACCGTGGCGCCGAGATGGACGACCGGGCCTTCACGTCCGGCACTGGCGCCGCAACCAAGCGACAGTGTGGTAATGAATGCCGACCACAATCCGGATTTCAGGTTGAGGCTGCGTCCGCCGTAGGCGCGGGCCTCGATCACGTCGGCAACACCGCCACAGCGCTGATTGGGATGGTATTTGTAAAGCAGCCAGCCGACCAGCAATCCGCCGGCCGCTGGTGCAGCCAGGATCACCCACCAAGGCTGGTTGGCGGCGGCCGTCATGGTGAATTCGCTGGTGGTCCCGAGCCAGGGCCACTGAAACAGGCCGATCAGGGACCGGAATGCAATGGCGGCAATTGCAACTGCCAATCCGATTAACATCGCCAGCCCCCAGACCGCAGGCATCCGATTGCCAAGGAACTGCCGGACGTGAGGTAGAATCCATCCAACAAGTATCTTGGGGAGTTGACGGGCTGTGTGCAGGATCTGTTTCATCGGATTCTACAGTCCGAACGCTGGTATTGACCGGGGGACACCGGCTTCCTTTCAGCCGGACACTTTCATTGTTTACTTGTGCAGTTTTCACGATGGCGATTGCAAGGGCACTGCGCCTCTAGCGCACAAATTTGATGGGTAATGACAGATTGTGACGCGATAGCCACGCGTGATACGCATCGGGAGGGAAAATTTGGTTGCCTGACGGTGGCTTAGTTATTAACCGGAAGGCAACAACCAGGTTTGGCCGCGCAGGGGAAGGGCACATGAACTCGATAGTCAAAGACGGCGGGAAACACTCAGGTGAAGGAAACGCCGAACTTGTCATTTCCATCCTGCGGCAGAAGTTCGGTGAGCGCTGCGACCAGTCTCTTGCCTTGCGCAAACAGCATGCCCATACGACCACGTGGCTGGACAACCAGCCTGCTGATGCGGTCGTGTTTGCCGAATCGACCGAGGAAGTTGCCGAGATTGTTGCAGTCTGCGCCGACCACAAGGTGCCGGTCATCCCATTCGGGACCGGAACCTCGCTGGAAGGGCATCTCAATGCGCCTCTTGGCGGCATTTCCATCGACTTGTCGCGCATGGACCGGGTTCTTGATGTCAACGCGGAAGATCTCGACTGCCGGGTTGAAGCCGGTGTGACCCGCAAGCAGCTCAACAGCTACATTCGCGATACCGGGCTGTTCTTCCCGATCGACCCGGGTGCCGATGCCAGTATAGGCGGCATGGCGGCGACCCGGGCGTCCGGTACAAATGCGGTGCGCTATGGCACGATGAGGGAAGTGGTAACCGGGCTGACAGTGGTCACGCCGCAGGGCAAGATCATCCGGACCGGGGGGCGCGCGCGCAAGTCTTCTGCCGGATACGATCTGACCCGGCTCTATGTCGGGTCCGAAGGCACGCTCGGGGTGATCACTGAAATCGGCCTCCGGCTCTTCGGTATTCCCGAAGCGGTGTCCGGCGGTGTTTGCCCGTTTCCAAGCGTGGAAGCGGCCTGCAATGCAGTGATCATGACCATTCAGGCCGGATTGCCGGTCGCCAGGATCGAGCTTCTCGATGCATTGCAGGTCAAGGCCTGTAATACCTACTCCAAGCTTACGCTTGCAGAGACGCCAACCTTGTTTCTGGAATTTCACGGGTCCGACAGCAGTGTTGCTGAACAGTCGGAGTTTTTCTCGTCCATAGCTGAAGAAATGGGCGGGGGCCCATTCGATTGGGCGACCAATCCGGAGCACCGCACACGCCTCTGGGCGGCGCGTCATGACGCGTATTGGGCTGGACGGACTTTGCGTCCGGACGCCAGTGTTTTTGCGACCGATGTTTGTGTGCCGATTTCCGAACTCGCCGATTGTGTCTCGGCGGCGGTTCAGGATTTGCAGGAACTGAACCTTGTCGCACCGATTGTCGGTCACGTGGGTGACGGAAATTTCCATGTTCAGGTCACGGTCGATCTTGATGACGCAGACGAACGCAAGCGGGCCGAAGAATTCGTTGGCCGTTTGACGAAGAAGGCGATTTCAGCGGGCGGAACCTGCACGGGCGAGCACGGCGTCGGCCAGGGCAAGATCAAGTACATGGAGCTTGAGCATGGTGATGCATTGCAGCAAATGGGCGCTATCAAGCAGGCATTGGATCCCGATAATATTATGAATCCGGGCAAGATCCTGCCAAAGTGATGATGCTATATGAGTGGTCATCGAGGGACGATTCGCCGTGGGTTTGTGCGCGGTGGCCTTGCGCGCATTCTATCGAATTGCCATAGAAGCTTGGCATAACTGCTAATTGTACCGATGGAAATCAGAGGAGGCAGATCTGAATTCCTTCTTTATGACGCTCGGGATTACCATTGTACTGGTGCTGGTTGCAGCACTGGTCGGGCCGATGTTCGTCAACTGGACGGATCATCGGGCAACATTTGAAGCTTATGCCGAGCGGGTCCTCGGACACAGGGTTACGGTCCTGGGAGATGCCGATCTCAGTATTCTGCCCGCCCCTTCGATCAGTTTTTCCGACGTCCGGGTCGGTGAAGCCGAAGATCCCCTTCTGGTGGTTTCGCGTTTCAACATGCGTGTGGAGTTGCCTTCGCTCCTGAAGGGCGAAATACGCGTGTTGGACATGCAGCTCGAGCGGCCGCATCTGAATCTGGCGCTCGATGAAGGCGGCCGGGTCGATTGGCTGACGGCGATGAGCAGCCATGGGGCGCTGGCCGACATGCAGCCGGACGATGTCGTGTTCGATCAGATCTCCGTGCGTGACGGTGCCCTGACCATCGTCGATGCGCGTTCGGGCGGAACGCACAGCATCGACAACGGAAATTTCCAGATAAGCGCAAGAACACTGGCCGGTCCGTTCCGTCTGGATGGATCGATGACGGTGAATGGCGATCCCTATACGCTGCAGCTGGCAACCGGTCGGGCTGGCGCGGAAACAGGTCTCAGGGTGAGCGGGGATATGGTTCCGAGCACGGTTCCGGTCAGCGTCGGATTTGAAGGGCTTTTGACCCAGGACGATGCGGCGCCGAGTTTCGAAGGGACCTTCGACATCGCGACAATCGATCTGGAAGACTACGTTACTTTGCCATGGCAGGCCGAAGGCGCGTTCAAGGCGGACATTTCCAGTGTTTCATTCCCTGAGTTCGATTTCCGCTACGGTCCGGAGGACCGCAGGCTGAGCATGTCGGGATCTGCCGGTCTGGTCTTCACCGGCGAGCAACGGTTCGAGATCGAAGGCCGGGCGAAACAGGTCGATCTGGACCGGTTTCTTGGCGGTGGGCCATCGGAGGCCGTTTCCCTGGATACGGCAGGTTCCTCGCTTCTGGAGGCACTCCGCTCCGTGCCTGTTCCACCCATAAAGGGTGAAATTTCGGTCGATGTTCCAGCCTTGGTCGCGGCAGGCGGCATTGTCCAGGATGTTCGGCTTGACCTTGAGACCCGGCTCGGCGGCTGGAGGATCGCCAGATTGGCAGGGCGGGCGCCCGGTCGTACGACCATCGCGACCCAGGGCGATCTTGGCCTTGAACCGGCAGTCACCTATCGGGGCGCACTGTCGATACAATCGGAACAACCAACAGGCTTCGTTGAGTGGTGGCGGCAGGAAGAGCGTTCGACGGCCGCGCTGGGCGCCTTCTCTCTCGATGGCCACCTGAACTGGCAGCCTGAAGGGGCTGCGTTCGACAATCTTCAGGTGTCTATGGGTGATTCAGTTGCGCGCGGTGCGATGTCTTACCGTGTCCCGCGCAATGGCAAACCGGTCTTTTCCATGAGCCTGGATGCGCAAACGCTCAATCTCGACCAGTTGCAGGCTCTAACTGGTCTGATCAGGTCGGGAAGCGACGGTGAAAACGCTCAGAACGGTTCTGAGCAGGCCGATGTTTCCCTGCGTGTCCGTGCCGGGAAGGTGATTGCCCGTGGCGTCGATGGCGAAGGGTTTGCCATGGAAGCCGAGTACTCCGGCGGCGACCTTCGGATCGACAGGCTGTTCGCCGCAGACCTTGCCGGCGCACGTGTGGATGTGAAAGGGGCTGTGCGCAACCTTCTCTCGGCACCGTCCGGGGAACTGGCCGGCAGCCTCGACGCCAGCGACCTTTCGGGCTTGGTTGCGGTCGCCAGCGGATTGCTGCCGGACAATGCGCTTGTTGAACGCCTTGAACGGGCGGCACCCGTCCTTGTCCCCGCCAAGCTTGACGCAAAGTTCGAAGCCGCGTCACTGGACGATGCCTCGGATCTGGATATCAGTTTGAGCGGCATTGCCGGCGGATCGCAGATCGAGGCGAACGCGGCATTGGATGGCCGCATAGACAATTGGCAGAACGCGGAGGTTTCGGTTTCGCTGTCTGCCAGCGGGCCGGATTCGGTCAAGCTGATGCAGCAACTGGGTCTTAGCGTGCTGCCGGTGGACAGTCTCGGGCCCGGCCAGCTTGCCTTCTCCGCCGTTGGCGTACCGTCTTCCGGTCTGGATGTCATGATCGACGCGGCGGGCGGTGATACCGGCGGCAGTGCGCGCGGCTTTCTCGTTGTCGCCAAAGACCAGCCGGCTGAGTATGACTTCAGCGTGGAGGCCGGAACAGGCGATCTGGTTCCGCTGGCGCTTCTGGCAGGCCGGGTTCTGCCGATCATGTCGGGATCAATGCCCGCTGACGTCTCGTTCGAGATTGCCGGGACCGGCTCCGAGGTTCACGCCAACAGCATCAAGGGGAACCTGTCCGGAACGGTGTTTGAAGGCGAATTGCATGGAGACCTCGTTCCAGCGCCGGGCGAGTTGAACCGGCGTTTTACCGGAACCCTTGCGGTCAATCAGGCGGACTTACGGGCTCTGTCTGAAATGGTGTTCGGACCGGATCAATGGTTCTCGGCGGGCGACGGCACCAGCATCTGGCCGACTGCTGCGTTCAGCGAACCGCTGGTCCAGCGCACCGATTTAACGTTGGACTTTAAAGCAGACCGGTTGTTGATCGATGATCAGAACGAGATCAGCGCGACCCAGGGGCAGTTGCGGCTGACGCCGCTAATGATGCGCCTTGACGGGCTCAAAGGACGCTATGCGCGCGGTAAGCTGGAAGGGGCGCTGACCGTACGCCGATCCGGTGCGGAGGGCGCTGTTTCCGGACGCATCAAACTGGAAGATGCCGCCCTGCGCCAGCTTGCCTGGCAACGCGATGGCCGTCCGGTTGCGGACGGCGCGCTTGATGTCTTTCTGGAAATAGAAGGGGCCGGGCGCACAATTTCCTCCATCGTCTCGGGGCTCGCCGGCGGAGGAACTTTCGCGATCAAGAATGGTGAAGTGCGCGGGATTAATCCGCAGGCGTTCCCGCTGGTGATCCGCGCGGTCGATGCGGGTCTGGACCTTGAGGACGACAAGATTGCCGAGGTGTTTTCCAGCCATATGGCGGCCGGCAGCCTGCCTTTCGATGCCATTGAGGGAACCTTGTCGCTGGTCGGCGGGCAACTGGGTGCCCAGAATGTTGTGGTGGATTCGGAACGGGCGGACGTTTTCGGTTCGGCGGAACTTGATCTCAATACCTATGATCTGGACGCCGATTTCTCGCTGCGGGTCGATGCAGGTGAAAACGCGGTCACCGGCGCTGAGCCGCAGGTCGGCTTGCTGTTCCAGGGCGAGGCCGGTAGCCCGCAGCGGCGCGTCGATATAGCGCCATTCTCGGCCTTTCTGACACTGCGCGCCTTTGAAAAGGAGGTGCAGCGGGTGGAGAAGTTGCAGGCGGAAATCATGGAGAAGGACCGCTTGCTGCGCGAACTACGGCGTCTTGAGCAGCAACGCGAACGCCGCAAACGGGAAGCGGAAGCCGCGGCATTGAAAGCCATCGAAGAAGCCGAACGTGCGGCGGAAGAGGAGAAGGCGCGCCTTGAGGCCGGCGAGGAAGCCCGGGCGGATGATATTTCGCCATGGGTGCCGGAGGAATCGAGCACTGCAACGCATCAACCGGCGGCCTCGCAGCCGGAACAGGATCCTGCCAATTTCGCCAATCGCATCCGCTCGATAATCGACGTTGAAACCGAGAGCGGCGGCAGCGAAAGCTCAAGTTTACCGCCCTTGGAGCCGCCGGTTCTGGTTGAACAGCGCATTGGTCAGTAAATCAAAGCAAATCAATCCAGTGGGAGCGGCGCTGTGGTCAATCCGGAGCCGCCTCTGCGGCCTTCCCAAGTGCCCAAACCCTGACGGCCGAGGACAACGGCGATTCGGGATCTTTGGTATCGTCTATGCCGGAGATGAACCCGGCCAGCGACAGGCCTTCCGCTTTCACATGCGCATCAACAACGTCCCAGAATTCCGGCTCTAGGGCCAGGCTGGTGCGATGGCCGTGAAGGCTCATGGACCGTTTGACGAACGCCATGTCAATCGCGTTCTCCAGAGGACGATGGGTCATCGGGAACATCAGATTGCCCGGATGCGAGTTTGTGGTTGTCGACGTCCTTTTCAAGCGACTTCCGGCGCTTGCGGGCAATGTCGCGTTCGGATTTGGACCGGCCGTATTTCAAACGGTTGTCGCCGGCGGTCTTTTCCTTTTCCGCCCGGGACTTTCGTTTGCGCACCTGGCGCAGATTGATGATCTCCGCGCTCATGTGGCGTTTGAACTATTTGTTCTTGCGGAACGCATCGAGCGAGACCACTTCACCGCCTCCGCTGTCCGATTTGGGCTTGGCATCACCGGCTTCCTCACCGTTCGGTTCGGGTGCGAGATCCGCGGATGCCGGTTCCAGGCGTTCCTGATCCTGTTCCATGGAGAGATCGCTGATCTGTCCGGCAGCTTCCTCCTGTTCGACCTTGGCCAGTTCCTCGACCGCTTCCAGCAATTCTTCCGGCAGTTCTTCTGCCGTCTTGCCGGGATCGAATTCCAGGGCGAACTGGACCGACGGATCGAAGAATCCCTTGATGGCCGAATAGGGGACCAGCAATTTTTCCGGAACGCCGCCAAAAGACAGGCCAACCTCGAACGCATGCTCGCCAATCGCCAGATCCCAGAACTGGTGCTGCAGGACGATGGTCATTTCCTGCGGATAGCGTTCGCGCAGCCGGTTTGAGATGCGCACGCCCGGCGCCGTTGTCTCGAAGGCAATGTAAAAATGATGGTCGCCCGGCAGCCCGGTCCTGCCGACTTCGGCAAGAATTTTCTTCACCGCGCCGCGAAGCGCGTCCTGAATCAAGATATCGTAGCGGAGTAGATCTTCTGACATCGGCTCGTTTTTGGCTGCGCCTGTATGTTCCGTTTCAAGTTTGGCACATTGACGGCTGATGGCGCAAAAGAAAAGGGGCCGTGATCAAGAGCTACCAGATATTTGGCGCGTTTCATCCCCATGACACTGGTTTCGTGCCCCCGGCAGCCGACAAGCCGGAGTCCGCGTTCACCCGGCTTCAGGAGCTATGCAAGCCGGCGCATAATGTACAGTCGTCAAAAGGAAATGGAGGCTTCTGTTGCCAGGTGCCTCCGGACCCCGCCTGCAGGTGCTAACCCAGCAGGACTTTAAAGGACGACTGGCACAGCGTTACGCTGCGACAGCATTGTCCATAGCATAGTTGTCGTTTGCAACTATTAGAATAGCCCGATAACGGCGGTACAATGCCGAGCAAAAGCACAGTCTTTACGCCCTCGTCGATCCTGTTTCGCCCCCGCCGAAACCCATCCGGAAGCTACTTGGAGCCGAATGGATTTGGGTGGAGGCGCCGGGTACCGCCCCCGGGTCCGATAGGTTTATTGCACTGACAGTTTATTGCCATAGCCGGAGAACCGGCAGGCTGAATATAAGCACTCTGGGCCTGGAATGAAAGCCAAAGCTTGGGTGATTGGCTGGAAAGGCGTTGAGAGTGTTGCAAAATTATGGGTGAGACCGGGCGCACGAACGGCGTCGGATCATGGGGAAAACCGGCGCCGGGGGCTGCGTTTTGCGATAAACTCGGCAATCTGTTGACTGCTAAGGAAACGCAACGGCCTGCGGGAAAGGGTCACTGTGCAACAGTATCTCGACTTGATGCAAAGGATCCTCGATGAGGGCGTGGACCGGGGTGACCGGACCGGAACAGGGACACGGTCGGTTTTCGGTCACCAGATGCGCTTTGATCTCGGCGCCGGATTTCCGCTGGTCACCACCAAGAAACTGCATCTCAGATCGATCATCCACGAGCTATTGTGGTTTCTGGCCGGCGATACCAACATCCGCTACCTGAAGGAAAACGGCGTCAGGATCTGGGACGACTGGGCGGACGAGAATGGTGATCTCGGTCCGGTCTATGGCTATCAGTGGCGCTCGTGGCCAGCTCCCGATGGTCACTCAATCGACCAGATTGCCAATCTCCTGGAGATGATCCGAACCAACCCCACTTCCCGCCGCCTGATCGTGTCTGCCTGGAATCCGGCCCTTGTCGACGAGATGGCCTTGCCGCCATGCCATGCGCTGTTTCAGTTCTATGTGGCTGACGGCAGACTGTCCTGCCAGCTCTATCAGCGCTCGGCCGACGTGTTTCTTGGCGTACCGTTCAACATTGCCTCCTACGCGTTGCTGACCATGATGATTGCGCAAGTGTGCGGTCTGAAGGCCGGGGATTTCGTCCACACCCTCGGCGATGCGCACCTTTATCACAATCATATCGACCAGGCGCGCGAACAGCTCTCCCGGTCGCCGCGCCCCCTTCCGGATATGGTTCTCAATCCGGCCGTTTCTGACCTGTTCGCATTCCGGTATGAAGATTTTGAACTGACCGGCTACGATCCCCATCCGCACATATCGGCGCCGATCGCGGTGTAATTATGGGTAGCTGTTCACGGATCCTGGAAACGGATCAAATGGTTCCGATTCGGAGAAAGCCCGATGCCAGATGTCTTTCTGATTGCCGCCGTTGCCCGTAATGGCGTCATTGGTGCCGGCAATGACATGCCTTGGCAGATCTCTTCGGATCTGAAACACTTCAAGGCACTCACGCTTGGAAAACCGGTTATCATGGGCCGCAAAACCTTTCTTTCCCTCGGAAAGCCGCTGCCGGGGAGACCTAATCTGGTCGTCAGCCGGGATGCCGGCTACGCCCCGGAGGGCGCCGAAGTGTTTCAAACCCTTGAGGCTGCTATGGCACGAGCCGGAGAGCATGCCGGGGAGCTTGGCACCAGCAGCATCGCCGTGATTGGCGGCGGGCAGATCTATAAAATGGCGATTGCACAGGCCGATCGTCTCGAGATCACCGAAATCGCCGCCGATCCGGAAGGGGACACGTACTTCCCGGCGATCGACCCGGACATCTGGGAAGAAACGCAGCGAAAGCCTGGTGTTCGCACAGAGCGCGATAGCGCGAATTTCGATTTCGTGACCTACAGACGGCGGGCAAAATAGTGGAAATGGAGAGCGGAGAACCGGTGCAGATCGTAGCTGGCCTTTACGCGCACTGGGCTGCATTTGCTGACCTTTCTCCGCATGACGTCCACGATCTTCTCCAGCTGCGCCAATCCGTTTTTGTCATCGAGCAGGATTGCCTCTATCCGGATATTGACGGCAAGGATCCCACCGCGCTGCACTTGCTGGCACGTACGGACAACGGCGAGGCATTGGCCGGTGCCTTGCGTTTGTTCCTTGCCGATGTGGATGGCGGGGAAGCCCGGATCGGGCGGATCGTGGTGGAAAAATCGTTCCGCGGCACCGGACTTGGCCGAAAGCTCCTGTCTGCCGGCATTGAAAAGGCGCGGTCTGCCGCGTCCGGATGCGCGATTGTTCTGTCTGCGCAGGCGCATTTGGAGGTGTTTTATCAGTCATTGGGCTTCCAGGCCGAATCGGAGATTTATCTGGAAGATGGTATTCCGCACATAGATATGGCGCTTCGCGGGTCTGACGGGAGCGCATCCGGATAGGCAATCCGTTTCCGGCAAGGTTCCGGCCTGAGGTTTTGGCTGTACCGTCCGGCTTCTTGACAATGGGCAACGCGGGTCCCACCTGCTGTGGGTGGTGCAGGCCGAAGCCTTTGCTGGTGAACAGTAACTGTGTCCGGGCGTTTTCGTTGAAAGCGTGCGGTAACCTCCCTATAACCTGCGGTGAGTCAGGAAGGCGCGGTATGTGTCCGGCAAATCATGCTTGCCGGGATGGTTAGAAGGAAATCTTGATGCCTTGGAGCAATCAGTCAGGTGGCGGAGGCCCCTGGAAGGGTGGCGGAAATAACGGCGGCGGCCCTTGGGGCGGCGGCGGTGGTGACGGTGGCGGCCCGTGGGGCGGCGGCCCAAGCCGGGGCGGCGGCGGAAACCCGCCCGATCTGGAAGAACTGCTGAAGCGGACCCAGGACCGGGTCAAGACCGTGCTGCCGGGCGGCGGCGGCGGTCTCGGCGCGCTGGGCGTCTTGATTGTCATCGGTCTCGGTATCGTTGGCTGGCTGGCCACGGGACTTTACCGCGTTGAAGAAGGTGAAGTCGGTGTCGAGCTGGTGCTCGGCCAGGTCTCCGACCAGACGCCTCCTGGTCTGAACTACAACTGGCCCTATCCGATTGGTCAGGTTTACAAGCCGCGTGTTGAAGAACAGCGCGTGACTTCGGTTGGTTATATCGGCGAAGACAGCGCAAATGTCCGCCGCTCGCGCGATATTGCCCAGGAAAGCCTGATGCTGACCGGCGATGAGAACATCGTCGATGTCGGCTTTACGGTGCTGTGGCGCATCAAGAATACCGACGAAGGCATTTCCAACTACCTGTTCAACATCCAGAACCCGGAAGGCACGGTCAAGGCAGTTGCCGAAAGCGCCATGCGTGAAATTGTCGGCAGCTCGCGACTGGAACCGATCCTGACGGAGAACAAGGTCGGCATTCAGAACGATGTGGTGACCTTGATGCAGACGACGCTTGATCAGTATCAGGCCGGTGTCGAGATCGTCCTCGTTCAGATGCAGCAGGTGAACCCGCCGGATCAGGTGATTGACGCCTTCCGCGATGTTCAGGCGGCCCGCGCCGACCAGGAGCGTGTACAGAACGAAGCACAGGCCTATGCCAACCGCATCGTGCCGGTGGCCCGCGGTGAAGCGGCCCGTATTCTGGAAGCGGCCAACGCCTACCGCGATCAGGCGATTGCTGAAGCAACCGGTCAATCGCAGCGTTTCGTCAAGATCTATGACGAATTCCGCAATGCGCCGGATGTGACCCGCGAGCGCCTTTATCTCGAAACGCTCGAGAAAGTCCTCGGCGCCAACAACAAAATCATCATCGATAAACAGACTTCCGGCTCCGGTGTGGTGCCGTTCCTGCCGCTCAATGAGCTGAGCAGGGGCGCTGCCCAGGGTGCAAGAAGCGGAGGAAACCAATAATGCGCGGCGGTATCATCGGTTTTGTCGTCGTCATTCTATTGGCGGCGGTCTATCTGTGCCTGTTCATTGTCAACCCGACACAGCAGGCGCTGGTGCTCACCTTCGGTCAGATCGACAAGGTCATCCAGGAGCCTGGGCTGAACTTCAAATGGCCGAATCCGGTCCAGAACGTCGTCTTTCTTGAAAAGCGGATTCTTGATCTCGACGTTCCGCCGATCGAGCCGACGCTCGCGGACAACAAGCGTGTGGTCGTCGACGCGTTCGCGCGGTACCGGATTTCCAACCCGGTGCTGTTCTATCAGCGTGTTCAGAACGTTCGGAACGCCAATGCCCGGCTGAACGAGATCCTCGATTCGACTCTGCGTTCGGAACTTGGCCGCACGACCCTGATCGCACTGGTTCGCGACGACCGTGCCGGTGTCGTTGAAAACGTGCGCCGCGATGTCAGCTCCAGCGCGGCTGAGCTCGGCATTGAGGTGGTTGACGTCAAGATCCGCCGCGCGGACTTGCCGGACGCCAACTCCCAGGCGATCTACGCCCGGATGCAGACCGAGCGTCAGCAGGAAGCCGAGCAGATCCGCGCCGAAGGTGAGGAGCAGTCCCGCCGTATCCGCTCCCGTGCTGACCGTGACCGTACAGTCATCGTGGCGGAAGCGAACCGGGATTCGGAAATCATCCGAGGTGACGGCGACGCCGAACGGAACCGCATCTTCGCAGAGGCCTTTGGCCGCGATCCGGAGTTCTTCTCCTTTTACCGGTCCATGCAGGCCTATGAAGCCGGATTGCAGCAGGGCGATACCAGCCTGGTTCTGTCACCCGATTCCGCTTTCTTCCGGTTCTTCAACGATCCGATGGGCGCGTCACCGGACGCAGCGTCTGAACCGGCGCAATGAACGAGCTTTTCACGGCCCTCGGTCTGGTGCTGGTGATTGAAGGCATTCTTTATGCCGCCGCACCCGGGGGCATGAAAGCCATGATGCGAAGCGCGCTCGGGACACCGGACCAGACGCTTCGCCTCGTGGGACTGGGCGCAGCGGTGCTCGGGCTCGTTCTTGTGTGGATCATTCGAGGATAACGAAAAGTTTTTGGGCGGAAGGGCAATAATCCTTCCGCCCATTCTATATTCTGCTTGAAGATTACCTGAAATTTGCCGGTTTGGCCGGTACGGTCTTTCGCATCAATCAGTGGTCTGGCTCAATAAAGACACCAAGGTCCGGACCCAGAGGAGAAAGCCACATGGCTCCATATTTGTTTCGCCGTTTGTCCGCCAAGGCAGCTTCCTTGAGCGCTTGTGCCCTTGTCGCTGCCAGTCTCGCCTTCGGGCTTCCGGTTCAGGCGCAGGCACACGGACCTGCCTCGGTCGCCGATCTTGCCGAACAGCTCGCGGACTCGGTGGTCAACATTTCGACTGCGCAGACGGTGCAGGGCCGCAGATCCGTGCCCATGCCGCAGGTTCCGGACGGATCACCATTTCAGGAGTTCTTCGAGGAGTTCTTCAACCGGCAGAACCGCGATGAAGACCAGCCTCGGCGGGTGCAATCTCTTGGTTCCGGTTTCGTTATCGACGGCACCGAAGGCATCATCATCACCAACAATCATGTGATCGAAGGCGCCGATGAGATTACCGCCAACTTCAATGATGGCACCAAGCTTCGGGCGGAGATAATCGGTACGGATGAAAAGACCGATATCGCGGTCCTGAAGGTCGAACCGATCACACCGCTGAACGAGGTGGCCTTCGGCGATTCCAATGCCATCCGCGTTGGCGATTGGGTGATGGCGATCGGCAATCCGTTCGGCCTTGGCGGTACGGTGACCGTCGGCATCGTGTCGGCCCGCAACCGCGATATCAATTCCGGTCCTTATGACAACTTTATCCAGACCGATGCCTCGATCAACCGGGGGAATTCCGGCGGTCCTCTGTTCGACATGAAGGGCAATGTGGTCGGCATCAATACGGCGATCATCTCTCCGTCCGGCGGGTCCATCGGTATCGGCTTTGCCATTCCGGCGGAAACGGCAACCCGCGTGATCGCGCAGCTGCGGGAATTCGGCGAAACCCGCCGCGGCTGGCTGGGAGTCCGCATCTCTGAAGTCAACGATGAAACCGCCGAAGGTCTCGGCCTTGATGAGGCCAAAGGCGCGCTGGTTGCTGGCGTTACCGAAGGCGGACCGGCGGACAAGGCAGAGCTCAAGGCTGGCGATGTAATCCTGAAGTTTGATGGCAAGGACGTGCCTGTGATGCGTGAACTGCCGCGCATGGTCGCCGAAACGGCAATCGGCAAGGAAGTCGAGGTTGTGGTTCTGCGCTCTGGCGAAGAATTGTCGGTTCAGGTCGTTCTGGAACGCCTGGAGGAGAATGAGGAGGTTGCCGCCTCGACGCCTGTACCAGGTGACAATGGCGGCGCGCCGGGCGAAGCACAGAAGCAGCAACCTTCCGACAGCACCCAGGTTCTCGGGCTGACATTGGCCGCGCTCGACGACAACCTGCGCACCGAGTTTGCCATTGATGACGCCGTTGACGGTGTGGTGATCGTCGAGGTCGAACCGGGCTCTGACGCGGAAGCCAAACGGATTGTTGCCGGCGATGTCATCCGTGAGATCGATCAGGAACCGGTCAAGACCGTCGCGGATGTGGAGGCTGTGATTGACCGGCTAACCGCGGACGGCCACCGGTCGGCACTGTTCCTTCTGTCAAATCCGTCCGGTGACGTGCGTTTCATCCCTGTCCGGCTGGAAAGCCAGTAACCGGGGAGGTTTCGACCTTCCGGACCGGCTTGGTCGAGCGTTGGGCTGCAGCGGCCTCGCTTCTTGGTCGTTGCCGTAAGGGGCACGCCTTTGCTAGGTTGTGGCGGGCGATTGTTCGCCCGGGGCGGAAGGGGAGACGCATGAGCGTGTTTGCTATCTTGACGGCCGGATCACGCCCGAGCGTTCGGGCCAATCCGGATTATTTCACCGGCACCGTCTGGCAAGACCCGATCTTTCAGGCGCCGGAGCCCGCGCGGGTCCAGTCAATCCGGGTGACGTTCGAGCCGGGCGCGCGCACCAATTGGCATACCCATCCGCTCGGGCAGACGTTGCATGTGGTTTCCGGTTGCGGCTGGATCCAGAAAGAAGGCGCGGCAAAAGAGATCATCTCTGCAGGTGACAGCGTCTGGATACCGCCCGCTATCAAGCATTGGCATGGGGCGACTGAAACCTCCGGCATGGTTCACATCGCCATTCAGGAAGTGCTTGACGGCACCGCTGCCGAGTGGCTGGAGCCGGTCAGCGACGCGGACTATCTGGCTGACAAGTCGAGGAAACGAAAATGGTCAAGCGAGCGATAATCCCGCCGGGATTTGAAGAAGCCGCAAACAATGCCTCGATGTCTCCTGCGATCTTGTCATCTGGGCATCTGTTCCTGACCGGAGGCGGGATCTCAGCGCTGACGCGCGTCACGCAGGGTTAGTCACCGGACTCAAGCCCCCGACGGCAACCGCACCTCGGCCTCCAGTCCACCGGTTGGCCGGTTTTTAAGGGTTATCGTGCCGCCATGGGCATGGATGATGGAGCGGGTAATGGCAAGGCCAAGGCCGATGCCGCCGGTTTCCTCGCTGCGCGATTCCTCCAGCCGGACAAAGGGTTCAAACACATCTGCGAGCTGGTCTTCCGGAATGCCGGGACCCTTGTCCTTGATGCGCACCACCACGTTGCTGCCAGTGTCCTCAATCGAAACAGTAACCGCTTCTCCGTAGCGGACACCATTTTCGATCAGGTTGCGGAAGGCGCGTTTCAGAGCCACCGGTTTACAGGTCAGGACGATCCGTTCCGATGAGGTAACATCCACATCGTGACCCATGTCCTGCTGGTCTCCGGCAAGTGCGGTCAGAAGGGCAGTCAGATTGGTTGGGTCACTTGGCTCCGCATGCGCTTCGTTGCGGGCAAAGGACAACGCCGCCGCGGTCATGGCCGCCATCTCGTCCAGCGTTTCGATGATCCGGTCGCGATTCTCTTCATCCTCGATGAATTCCGCGCGGAGGCGAAGGGAGGTGATCGGTGTGCGCAGATCGTGACTGATCGCGGCCAGCATCCGTGTCCGGTCTCTTACAAACCGGGTCAGCCTGTCCTGCATGTCATTGAAGGCGGTCGTTACGGCACGCACTTCCTTCGGACCGCGAACATCGAGCAGCGGGATTTCCTCGCCCCGGCCGAGTTTGTCGGCTGCGACTGCCAGATCGTTCAAGGGCCGCGTCGCCCGGCGGACGGCGAACCAAATGACAATCAAAATCGCCAGCACCGTCAGGCCCAACTGGGTCAACAGCGGCACCAATGCGCCGGGAGGCGGCCGGTAGCGTGTGGTGACGTTCAGCCAGGAGCCGTCGGGCATCGCGATGGAAATGGCGAGGTTTTCGATCCGGCGCGGCGGGCGGGGAAAGGGGCCACGGGGATTGCCGCGGTCGCGGGCTTCGCCTTGATCCCGTCCTGCCTCCCGGTCAGAAAGCTGACGGTCTGTGCGCTGGCGGTTCGGCGCATCGCGGCTGTCGACATCGATGCGGACCTCGCGGCCGTCATCAAACCCGCGGGAAAGCTGCCGCTGGAGCCGCCGTTCGACGGGAAGCGTCTCTGGCTCGGTCACAACCGGAGCGGCGTCAGTCTGAAAGGCGGCGAACCGGCTTCCGGAAGCGCGCAGGATGCGGCGGTGTATCTCTTTCGGCGTGTCGTCGAGAAGCTTTGCGATGGAGACTGCCCGCACGACAATATTGTCGCGTGCGACGGAAATCATCGCCATCTGGCGTGCATCATGAAAGATCCACAGACTGAGGATTTGTGTTGCAAATACCGCGAGCAGCAGGAGGGCGACAAGCTGGCCGGCAAGGGTTTGCGGCAGCAGGCGCCGCACCCGGCGCGCGGATTGGGCGGAGCCGCTCATACGTTGCCGTCTTTCACCTGGGCGGCAAACATGTAGCCGCCGCCCCAGACTGTCTTGATCAGTTTTGGCTCCTTCGGATCTGCTTCGATCTTGCGCCGCAGCCGGGAGACCTGGTTGTCAACGGAGCGGTCGAAGACGGCGGGCGCCCGTCCGGAGGTCAGGTCCAGAAGCTGGTCCCGGTTTAACACCATGTTCGGGCGCTTCAGAAAGGCGCACAGCAACTGGAATTCGCCGGTGGAGAGCGGAACGGATACGCCGTCCGGGTCTGTCAGCTCCCGGCGTCCGGCATTCAGGCTCCAGCCTTCGAAGCGGAACAGATCCTGACCCACGGGATCGCGCTCCTTCGGCACCAGCGAGGTCCGGCGCAGAACCGCTCGGATACGCGCCAGCAGTTCGCGGGGGTTGAACGGCTTGGTGACATAGTCATCGGCACCGATTTCCAGCCCTATGACCCGGTCCGTGTCTTCCGCCATGGCAGTCAAAAGAATGACCGGCGTCGATTCTGTCTCGACCAGATGGCGGCAGAGCGACAGGCCGTCCTCGCCAGGCATCATGATGTCGAGCACCACGAGATCTATGGATGCGGCTTTGAGAACCTTGCGTGCCTGCGCCGCGTTCTCCGCCGAGGTCGCCTTGAGCCCGTTCTTGATCAAATAGCGGGCCAGCGTTTCGCGGATGTCTCGGTGGTCGTCAACGACCAGAATATGCGATGGGGTATCGTTCAATTTCGGTCTCCAGACGGCATCCGGGCGGCCTCGTGGCGGTCAGCCGATATCGGCGTTCATCCCATACCTAATAGGCAATCCGCAAAGGCGTGGCGCGGATTTGTATCAAAATGTCCCAGGCGCCGCGAGCGCGACAGGCTGGGACATTTCAGCGGGATTGCGGGGCTAATCCTGCGACAATTGACACCTACCTTCAAATTGCCGCCGGACAAACCAGCGGCGTCAGACTAGAAACCTGAGGAGTTGATCAGGATGAAACCGTTCAAGAAAATAGCAATTGCCGCATTGGCCGCAAGCGTCGCCGGCACGGCGCTGACAGCCGCTGGTTCCGCTTATGCCTTTGGTGGCCCTGCGTTCGGGGACGGGGGCAAGGGCTTTGCCACGATGCAAGGCGGAAAACACCGGGGCGGGCGCGCGATGATGCGCGAAATGTTCGAGCGTCTCGACACAGATGGTGACGGAACCATAACCGCACAGGAAGTCGAGGCCGTGCGCGCCAGCCATTTCTCGGATGCAGACACGGATGGCAACGGTGAGGTGAGCCTTGGTGAATTCAAGGCTGCTTTTGCGGAATTCTCCACCCCGATGAAGGTCCGAGCCTTCCAGTTTCTCGACCGTGACGGCAACGGAGAGGTGACCACGGACGAATACAATCAGGTCACCGACCGGGGTTTTGCCCGTCTTGACCGCAATGACGACGGTGTCATCGAGCCTCTGCGCCGTGGCGGCGGGCAAGGCCGGGGTCAGGCCGGCGAGCGGGGGCAAGGCAAAGGTCAGGGCCAAGGTCAGGGCCAAGGTCAGGGCCAAGGTCAGGGCCAAGGTCAGGGCCAAGGTCAGGGTATGGGACAAGGTGATGGCGAACGTCAGCGGTTCGGCCGGAATTCCGAGGACGGAGAACGCGGCCCGCGCGGCGAAGGCCGGGGCGAGGGGCGGCGCTTCGAAGATGGCGACCGTGGTTCGCGAGGCGGCCGTGGCGGTCCTGGCAACCCGGTCCGGATGCTGATGACCACCTTCGATCAGGATGGTGACGGCAAGGTCAGCCGCGAGGAGTTCGAGACCGTGCGGGCCGAGCTGTTCGCCTCTGCAGACGCAAGCGGGACCGGCGCGTTCAATCAGGACGGCTTCACGGCTGTCTGGCTGACGGTCAACGACGCGAATGTCGTGCGCATGTTCCAGCGTGAGGACGCCGACGGGAGCCTGGCCTTGACTGCGGAAGAACATGGCGGCCCACTCAACGGCTTCATCGACCGCCACGACCGCAATGACGACGGCGTGGTCACCAAGGCCGACTTCCGAAGCGGCAAACGCGGCTGGTGGGGCCGCGGCGGTGACGAATCGCGGTGATCGGACGACCGCAATGACGACGGCGTGGTCACCAAGGTCGACTCTCCGAAGCGGCAAACGCGGCTGGTGGGGCCGCGGCGGTGACGGGAATGAGCGGTGAGTCGGAGCCACTGAACTTGAACTCGACCGTCAGGTCATCTCCTGCCCGGCCTGGTTTAGCCTCCATCGGACGGACAGGAATGAGAGGGAGTCGCGAGCCACCGCGGCTCCCTCGGTCCTGTCCCGGTGTGGGCGTTGGTTTGGCATGCGCAGTCTCAAAGATCTGGCGGCTCTTAAGGACGCGCGATCATCTGCTGCGGGGCTGGGTTCAGGCGAAGCGCAGTCTCAAAGATCTGGCGGCTCTTAAGGACGCGCGATCATCTGCTGCGGGGCTCCCGGGGTTCAGGCGAAGCGACCAGATCCCAATCTGTCGCAATTATTGGGTACGCCAGGCTTTCGTTGGCACTTTTTACAGTCGAAGCGAAATTCCTTTACGGAAGACATGTTTCCCCCTTGCGCACTGGTCCAATTTCCCTCATAGAACGCTCGCCCAAATTCGCACGTGCCCGAGGCCGTTCATGGGGTGGGCTTGGTGATCTGACCGACAGAACGCCACCACCTCTTAAGGGGTCGCTGCCGCTAAAACACCGCCAAGGGGCGGGGCAGCTAATCCGGACGGCTTAAAGCAACGACGTAAGAGGGCCTTTTGGTCTCTGCCGGGGTGTCCAAACCCCGGGGTCACTGACGAGGCACTTGTTACTTCATTGCCCGATGTGCGGTCCGGTTTCCCGTTCCAATCAAAGGCATTCCCGACGCGGGAAAGCATGGTGGTGTTCCTGGCGAACGCCCCTTTGCCCAACCGTCGCTGCATGTTCAGTCCGCGCTCCGGTTCCATCCCGGACGTCAGCGGTCCTGCATTTGCAGCACCTGCGACGTGAATCCGCAAGGCGGCCAACGGTTGAGCGCCGGCCTTGCGGGGAAAAACTGGAAAGGGGTCATCCCCATGAGCGAGCGCATCCGCGATTTTCTGCGACGACGCGACGGCGAAGAGCCGTGTGTGGTCGTCGACCTCGACATTGTCCGTGACAACTACGAAGCCTTTGCCAAGTCGCTGCCGGACACATCCGTCTACTACGCCGTAAAGGCCAACCCGGCACCGGAAATCCTGTCGCTGCTGGAAAGTCTCGGCTCCAGCTTCGACTGCGCTTCGGTCGGCGAAATCGAAATGGTTCTGGCGGCCGGTGCCGATGCTGGCCGCATTTCCTATGGCAACACAATCAAGAAGGAACGGGACATTGCGCGTGCCCATACCTATGGCGTTGACCTCTTCGCGGTCGACTGCGTCGAGGAAGTCGAAAAAATCGCCCGCGTTGCCCCCGGTGCCAAAGTCTTCTGCCGGGTCCTTTGCGACGGTGACGGTGCCGAATGGCCGTTGTCGCGCAAGTTCGGTTGCCACCCCGAAATGGCCGCCGATGTCCTCGAACATGCCCACCGGTCCGGGCTCGTCGCCCATGGCGTTTCCTTCCATGTCGGCTCCCAGCAAGCCAATCTCGGCGCGTGGGATTTCGCTCTCGCCATGGCAGCGGGCGTCTTCAAGGAAATGGCGGCCCGCGGCATCACGCTGAAGATGGTCAACATGGGCGGCGGCTTCCCGACCCGCTATCTGAAGGACGTTCCAGGCGTACCGAGCTACGGCACCGCGATCTTCGAGGCCCTGAAAGCCCATTTCGGCAATCAGCTGCCATCAACCATCATCGAACCGGGCCGGGGGATGGTCGGCAATGCCGGCATGATCGAGGCGGAAGTGGTTCTGATCTCCCGGAAATCTGATCTGGATGAAGTTCGCTGGGTCTATCTTGACATCGGCAAGTTCCACGGACTTGCCGAGACCATGGATGAAGCGATCCGCTACCCGATCAAGACGCCAAAAGATGGTGACAGGACCGAGCCATGCGTGCTTGCCGGGCCGACATGCGACAGTGTTGACGTTCTTTATGAAAAGACGCCGTATCACCTGCCGGTCAGTCTTTCGATTGGCGACAAGGTGCTGATCGAGGCGTGCGGGGCGTATACCACCACCTATTCTTCGGTCGGCTTCAACGGCTTCGCACCGCTCGCGTCCTTTGTGATCTGAGGCGGCAAAACTGTTTAAACTCGTTAGCGCTGCGCCGGCGAAGTCCGGCGCTCGCGAGGCTGAAGCAGTTTTGCTCTAAAACGCGTCGCCCCAGTGATCCCAAGCATTTTTACCGGTGGGGTTGAATTATGGCCCAAGATGCGCGAGACAAGAATAAAGCGCAACAAGTGCGCCTTTACCCAATTGGGAACAGACCTGCCTAAGGCGCTGCCAAGCGCCGGCAGGCCGAGTTTGCAGGAGATTCAATTGAACGACGACACCAACGGCGACGCCCCGAAACCAGCAGCTACCAAACCGGCAACCACCCGCAAGACGCCGGTCCGCAGGACATCGTCCCGCACGGCGGCTGCAAAAACTCCGGCTGCCAAGACAACAGCGGCGAACACAAGGGCAGCGAAATCCAAGGCTGCTGCTCCTGCTGCCACGGGGGAGGCTGCAAATCCGGCTCCAGCTGAAGCAACTCCTGCAAAAACTCCATCGACCCGTACACGTACGCGCCGGACCACGGCTGCAAAACCTGCGGCGGCCAAACCTGCTGCCACCAAAGCCGCCTCAGCCGAACCCGCTACAGCAGCCCCTGCCGCGGCAAAGGCTCCCGCGAAGCCTGCTGCTGCGAAACCCGCCGCGGCAAAGGCAACGACGGCTCGCAAGGCACCGGCCCGGCGCACCGCTGCAAGGAAGGCTTCTCCCACCAAGGCCGCACCTCAAAAGTCCTGGCCGAAACACGGTTCAATTACTGGCCCGTTGGTGATGATCGGCTTCGGTTCCATCGGTAGAGGCACCCTGCCGCTGATAGAGCGCCATTTCGAGTTCGACAAGAACCGCTTCACGGTCATTGATCCGGTCGATGCGGACGCAAAGATAGTGACGGACAAGGGCTACAAGTTCGAGAAAGCCGCACTGACACCGGACAATTACAAGGACATCCTCACGCCGCTGTTGAACGAAGGCGAAGGCCAGGGCTTTGTTGTCAATCTCTCCGTCGACACGTCTTCGCTCGACCTGATGAAGCTCTGCCGCAAGCTCGGCGTCCTTTACATCGATACCGTCGTTGAGCCCTGGCTGGGCTTTTATTTCGACGAGGACGCATCTGCCGCCGACCGGACCAATTACGCCCTGCGCGAAACCGTGCGCAAGGAAAAGAAACGCAAGCCGGGCGGCACCACGGCGGTGTCCTGCTGCGGCGCCAATCCGGGCATGGTCTCCTGGTTCGTCAAACAGGCACTCGTCGATATCGCCACCGATACCGGCGTGAAATTCGATGAACCCGGCAGCCGCAAGGACTGGGCGAAGCTGATGAAAAAAGTGGGCGTCAAGGGCATCCACATTGCCGAACGCGACACCCAGCGTGCAAAGGCACCCAAGCCTCGCGGTGTTTTCTGGAACACCTGGTCGGCGGAAGGCTTTCTGTCGGAAGGGTTTCAACCGTCCGAACTCGGCTGGGGCACACACGAGAAGTGGAAGCCGAAGAACGCCCGCAGCCACAAGAAGGGCTGCGGCGCGGCGATCTATCTGGAACAGCCGGGCGCCGACACCCGTGTGCGCACCTGGTGCCCGACGCCGGGCGCCCAGTTCGGTTTCCTCGTGACCCACAACGAGTCCATCTCGATCGCCGACTATTTCACGCTCACCGATGCCAAGGGCCAGAAGGTCAAGTACCGACCGACCTGCCACTACGCCTATCATCCGGCCAATGATGCGGTTCTTTCCCTCCACGAAGTATTCGGTGCCGCCGGCAAGATCCAGGAGAAACTGCATGTTCTGGACGAAAGCGAAATCCAGGATGGCATCGACGAATTGGGTGTGCTGCTCTACGGCCACGACAAGAATGCCTACTGGTACGGCTCCCAGCTTTCCATCGAGGAAACAAGGGAACTGGCTCCTTATCAGAACGCCACTGGCCTTCAGGTAACTTCCGCAGTGCTTGCCGGCATGGTCTGGGCACTGGAGAACCCGGAAGCCGGGATCGTTGAAACCGACGAGATGGACTACAAGCGCTGCCTGGAAATCCAGAAGCCGTATCTTGGCCCGGTCAAGGGCTACTACACCGACTGGACTCCGCTGTCTGGCCGTCCGGGTTTCTTCCCTGAAGATCTCGACAAGAAAGACCCGTGGCAGTTCAAGAACATCCTGGTACGGTAAGGTTCCGCGGGGCGCCAACGATAAATGTCTGGCGCCCGCGCACTCATTGCGTGGCGGACATCTGCATTGCGTTTTTCGGTTGCGGGTGCTGAAGTGGCGGCGGTGTATCTTTCAGGATCCCGGTGCGATGGAAAAAGTCTTCTTAAGTTATTCGACACGCGATCATTTTTTTGCGGCTCTGGCCGAAGTGAAGCTTAAGGAAGAAGGTCTCGAGATCTGGCGGGACCAGAGCCAGATCCGGCCCGGAGAGGAATGGCGCAAATCGATTGATAATGCCATTTCTCAAAGCCGGGCCGTAATCGTGGCGCTTAGCAAGAATTCCGTCGAATCCGGTTATGTGACTTATGAGTGGTCGTATGCATTTGGTCTCGGTGTGACAGTGATCGGCGCAAAGCTGGAAAGTTGCGAGCCGCATTCAAAACTCCGCGATACCCAGATTATCGACTTTTCGAATCCGCATTCCTTGCCTTGGAAACGACTGGGAGAGTCGATCCGCCAGATTGAGACCAATGAGGATTCCGGATCCGAGGTGGTTGACGAAATCAATCGAAGCCTGGAGGACGAAACAGTCCAGAAGGTACTGACCTATCTCAATTCAAGGGGTTACCAGATGGCCAGCTTCGACCGGTTGCGGGCGAATACTGGCCTTAGTCTGTCAGATGAAGATTTCAGACAGCTCATTCACAACAACAACAGGCTTCTCGCCAAAGCTCGCTTGAAGGCAAAAGTGCCTGGCGGTGAAAGCCGGCCCGGCCTGAAAAAAATGATTCCTTAAGGGCGATGGACGGCAAACGCGTTGCAGGGAGAATGGTAAATGGGCGACGAACCGAAGCAACCAACAACATATGATTTCTATCGCTTCTTCGTGGAATCGGCGGAGCGGGCGACGGACAGGCG
Organism: Roseibium sp.; assembly: GCA_965230445.1. Lineage (GTDB taxonomy): Bacteria > Pseudomonadota > Alphaproteobacteria > Rhizobiales > Stappiaceae > Roseibium. The sequence goes on from OZ246005.1 coordinate 1,070,860, forward strand.
AGAGTCGGCCAACAAGTGGATGCTTTCGGTCAATGCTGCCGTCAGCGGGCTCTACGGTTACTTGAAAGCTGGGGGTTCTGTCCCGGACGACGGCACGAAGCAACTCTGGATGCTGGCAATCCCGGCAGCCGGCATGATTATCGCGGTGGCTTGGGCAGCACTGGTTCGATCCTACAAAGAGCTCAACAAGGCAAAGTTCAAGGTCATCGATGAGCTGGAAGCAGACCTCCCCGAAAAGCCCTACCGTAGGGAGTACGAGCACTACATCAGAGACCGGAAACTGGCCTTCTCCGATATTGAGCTTCTGGTGCCGGTCGCGTTTTTCCTGCTCTATCTGTTTTTTATGATTGTTCAGATTGTCGCGTATGTGAGTGGATAAGCGTGCTTTGCCATCTGATGCGCCGGACCATTTTCGCACAATAGAAATAAAAAGACGCGGCGGCACATGTGTGCCGCCACTTTCATATCAACCGGTTTGTCTATGGCTTTACCAGCCAAACTGGAAGGTTGCGCCGGATTGGCCGTTGCCGTGTTGGCTGACATGGGCATTTGTGTTTTCGCCGAACTGGAACAGGCCATAGGCGTTGCCGTTGCCGTGCTGTTGAAGCGTGCCGTTGTGGCCGTTGCCTTCCTGATGCACCAAGCCGAGATTGCCGGAGCCGTTCTGCAGGAGGCCGGCAACATTGCCGAGGCCTTTTTGCGTGATACCGCCGTTGTTCTGAAAGCCCTTGGCAAGGGTGGCGGCAAAGAGGCCTGCGCGCAGAAGCTGATGCTGCTCGGCGGTCTGCGGTGCGACGGTGACGGAGAACGAGCCTCCGGCCTGGGCGGGCAGAGCGGTCAAGGTGGCGGTTATAATGGTTGCGGCCGCGAGGCCAATAAGTTTGCGGGTCATTGGTCTGGTTTCCTTCGAGATTTGTCTTGGTTCAGATGCGGTCGCCGAATGTCTCGGCGCAGCGGTAGGTCTGTCCTTCGAGGCTCAGTTCAAGCTGGACGTCGTAGATGCCGCCGGCGTTGAGCCTTGCCTGGCCGATATCGGCCTTGCCGGTGTCATCAAGGACGAAGGCACCACCCTGGCTGATTGAGGTAGAGCCGCCGTTGCTGCCGCCTGTTACAGTCATCCGGTACATGCCGGTGTCTCCGGCATTTCCGTTTGCCAAGCCGGTGAACGAAATCGCACCATGCGCGGTCTCTGCATTGATGGCGCAATGATCGGTGTTGTCTTCCGTTCCGGCGACCGGGGCTGATACGGCGAGGCCCGTAATGCCAAGGATTGCGGCAACTACTGCCAGTCCGGTTTTCTTCAATGAACGCATCGGATTGTCCTCCGGCTAAAGTGTGGAAGGCCGGAACAGGGTGTTCGGCCTTGCCAGTTGTCATTAAGGGCAGGTTTGGACAAAGGCCGCGACGTTGCCCGATCCGGCCTGATTGACATTGGCGTTGCAGCCATGGCCGACCTGAACACCGGCGGTGATGTTGCCGTTGCCGTCCTGGGTGACGACCGCAGTGTGATCGGTGCCGAACTGGCCGGTGCCGGCGGAGTTGCCGTGGCCGTTTTGCATGATGTCGGAGAAGTGGTTTGCGCCGGTTTGGCCGGTTGCGGCGGTGTTATGGTCGCCGAACTGGTTGGTGATCGCTTCGTTGGCAAAACCGTCCTGGAACATGCCAATGACGTTGTCGAAGCCATGCTGGCCGCCACCGGCGACGTGGCCGAAGCCGAACTGCTCGATGGTGATGCCGCCGGCATTCGCTGGCAGGGCGGCGATGGAAAGTGCGATTGCGGTGGTGCTTCCAATAATGAATTTGCGGAACATTTGTCTTCCTCCAGGTTGTGCTGACAGAAACGAACCTAGAGGGGGCACCTGGAACCGGCTCTGAATGCGCTGTTCAGATTCCGTTCATAAATTTGGCGGCTGGGCTTTTCCGGGTGTTTTGAGCATCGGTCAGCCTGTCGAATACACTGAAAAACGCAATCAATCCGGTTGCCGTCGCGATCTGCCGCGGTATCGTAACGGAACCTTTATGGCGATCAAAAAAAGAGGCGGTGATGGCAAAGCGGAATGACACACTCCTTGCGGTTCCTGCTGCCGTTTTCATCCTAGCTGCGCAGTTCTTTTTGTCCTTACCGGCGCATGCCATCGAGTCTTGCGTTGCCCGGCTGAAAAGTCAGGCAGTCGCCAATGGTGTCCGCGCCGATATCGCCGACAAGATGTTGTCGGGCGCAAGGTTCGACGAAAAGGTGATCCGCTTTTCTACCAGCCAGCCGGAAACAAAGACAGAGATCTGGGATTATATGGCTTTCCTCGTCGATGCCGAGCGCATCAAGGACGGAAAGGCGCTGTTGAAGAAGCATCGCAGAACGCTGGCCAAGGTTGAGAAACGTTACGGCGTTGACCGGCATGTGGTTCTGGCGGTCTGGGGAATTGAGAGCGACTATGGCCAGTTCCGAGGCGATTTCTATACACCGCACGCACTCGCCAATCTGGTGTGTGCAGGCAAGCGCCGGCAGAAATACTTTCGCGGTGAGCTGATGAAAACGCTGCAGATCGCCTCGCGCGGCGATGTGCCCGCTTCCGATTTCATCGGCTCCTGGGCCGGGGCTTTCGGCCAGACCCAGTTCATGCCGACCACCTATAACAGTCTTGCGGTCGATTTTGACGGCGACGGCCACAAGGATCTGGTGAACTCGGTGCCCGATGCGCTGGCTTCTACCGCGAACTTCCTGAAGAACGCAGGGTGGCGCGACACCCGGACCTGGGGCTATGAAGTCAAGGTTCCGAAGGGCTATTCCGGGCCGGCGGGGCGCACCAAACGGGCAAGCCTGAACACCTGGGCGAAGCGGGGTGTAACCCGCATAGATGGCCGGAAACTGTCCGGAAAGGTCGAGGCCGGCCTGATCCGGCCTGCAGGCGTCAAAGGGCCGGCGTTTTTGGTGACGCGCAATTTTGGCGCGCTGCGTTCCTACAATGTTTCAACGTCCTATGGGCTTGCGATCGCCCTTTTGTCGGAGCTTGTCGCAGGCGGCGACCCTTTTACAACGCCGTGGCCGACGGACAATCCGGGCCTGTCCCGCGCGCAGCGGCTGGAACTGCAAAAGCTGCTCAACAAGAACGGCTTCGATGTTGGCGAACCGGACGGTAAGGTCGGCCCGAAGACACGCGCGGGAATCAAGAAGGCTGAGGCCCATCACGGCTTGCCGGTGACCGGACGCCCCGCCTGGAATATCTACACGGCGCTGGGCGGACGGTGAGTACGAAAGGACATCTTTACTCTGCTTTGGCGTGTAAAACATTGTTCCTCGCGCCGGTGCGGCTTGCATCCGTCCATGTTGCGGCGCAGTATCTCCTGAACTAAACTTGGTGAAGGCTGCCCTATGTCCGGACGAATATTGACCGTTGCACAGCAAAAAGGCGGATCGGGGAAGACCACATTGGCGGCTCATCTGGCGGTGGCGCTGGCCAAACACTCCGGCGAGCCGGTGGCTGTTCTCGATGTCGATCCGCAAGGCTCGCTTGGGACCTGGTTCGAAACCCGCGAGGAAACGCTTGGCGAGGCCAGCACCGGCCTTGATTTCCGAACAGCCTCCGGATGGGGCGCCCGGCGCGAAGCCCGCTCGCTCTCCCGCTCCAACGGCTACGTGGTGATCGATACCCCGCCGAAGACCGACACAGACGCGAAACCGGCGATCGATGCCGCGGACTATGTCATCGTGCCGATACAGCCGACTCCGGTCGATTTGTGGGCGACTGGGCAAACAATCGAGCTGGCCGCGCGCGAAGGCACGCCGGCGCTGCTTGTCCTCAACCGGGTGCCGCCGCGTGCCAGCCTGACCGGCGAAATGGCCGAAGCAATCGCCGAATCCGGCTTTGATGCCCTAGAAAGCCGCCTGGGCAATCGTACGGTGTTCGCCGCCGCGATGGGCAAGGGGCGTACGGTCACGGAAGAAGCGCCGTCCAGCAAAGCTGCCGCGGAAGTAACGGCGCTTGTTGCTGAGGTGGTCAAGCGGGTTGGGTGATACGCCACAGACCTTAAAACATCACCCGTACCAGCCAGAGCGACAGGGCCGGGATTGCGATCAGTAGGATCACGCGGGCGAGGTCGGCGGCGACGAACGGTAAAACACCCCTGTATGTTTCCGACATCGGCACGCCTCTGGCCATGCCATTGATGACGAATAGATTGAGCCCGACAGGCGGGGTGATCAGGCCGACTTCGACGACGACGAGCACCAGTACACCGAACCAGATCGCGGTTTCTTCCGGCGTCAGGCCGAAATCCAGCGCTTCGATGATCGGGAAGAACACCGGGATTGTCAGAAGGATCATGGACAGGCTGTCCATGACGCAGCCGAAGATGAGATAAATCAGCAGGATAGCGGCCAAGATCAGGAGCGGCGCCAGCCCGAGGCCGGAGATATATTCCGACAGAAGCACGGGCATACGGGTGAAGGCGAGGAACGAGTTGAACTGCGCCGCGCCAAGCACGATCAGGAAGATCATGCCGGTGGTCTTGCCGGCTTCCAGCAGGCAGTCGAGCATGTCTCGCAAGGAGCATTTGCCCGGGCCAATGGCGTATCCGCCGGTCAAGACTGCGCCAACGGCAGCGGCTTCCGTTGGCGTGAAGAAGCCAAGATAAATCCCGCCGATCACGATCAGGAACACGGCGAACACGGGCCAGGTGGCAAGCAGCGTGCGGAACCGGTGGGAATACGGCTTGCGGGGTGCAGTTTCGGAGGCATCGCGGCCAAAGCGCGACACAATGCCGATTACGAGCATGTAGCCGAGAGCGGCCAGAATGCCGGGGATGAGGGCCGCAGCGAACATCTTGATGATGTTCTGTTCGGTCAGGATTGCATAGATGACCAGAATGATCGACGGCGGGATCAGGATGCCCAGTGTGCCGCCAGCGGCAAGCGCGCCGGTCGCCAGCGCGTTGGAATAGCCGTAGCGCTTGAGTTCGGGCAGCGCGACCTGGCCCATGGTCGAGGCAGTCGCAAGCGACGAGCCGCAGATCGCGCCGAAACTGGCGCACGCGCCGACGGAAGCCATGGCGATGCCGCCGCGCCGGTGCCCCAACCAGTCCGCAGCCGATTCGAACAGCGCGCGTGACAGTCCGGATTTGGTCGCGAACTGACCCATCAGCAGGAACAGCGGCACGATTGTCAGCGAATAGCTGGAGAAGGTGCCATAGGCGAGTGTCTTAAGCTGTGCGAGCGGCGCATTCGGTGAGCCGAGCATGATCCACACACCGAAAAAGCCGGTCAGCCCCATGGCGGCGGCAACCGGGATGCCGAGAAAGATCATCCCGAGCAGGACCGGGAAAGCCCAAAGCGCAAGTTCCAGTCCGCTCATGGCAGACGCACTCCAAGGAAGAGATGGCGCAGATCACGCCAGAGGACATAGATACCGACCACGACCATCCACACGGCTCCAATGAAGGACAACGAATAACCAAGCCAGAGCGGGGCACCGAGGATCATCGTGCTTTCACCATAGGCGATCTTTTCCTGCAGGCCGAACCACATGCGCCAGCAGACAACGAGTGCAATCGCCGCGATGGACAAATCGCCCATCAGCCTGAGGAAATTGAACGGTCCGGTTGGCAAGCGGCCCATCAGAATGTCGACCGTGATATGGCCGCGATTGAGGTGGCAGTGACCGAGCAGGCCGAAAACGGCTATGGCGCAGCCCATCTCGACCAGCTCGAAATCTCCGGGGATCGGGGAAAGGCCGGCAAACACAAGGCTGCGTCCGGTGATCGACACCACAGTCATCAACGCCATGGCGGCCAGAACCAGCCCCGCGGCGACTGCCATGCCGGTCGAAACACGGTGGATCGACCGGTCAATAAAGGTCTCTTCTATCTTCAAGGCTTTGTTCCTGTTCCGGCAATGCGTGTGCCCGAACTTGCCGCCGGACTGCGCAACCGAATGAAGGAATTTGGAGACGGGAAGGGGCCAGGTTAAACCCGGCCCCTTCGCACACGTCAGTTGTACTTGGCAACGAGGGCGCGGGCGTCCTCAACCATCTGTGCGGCCGGATAGCCTTTCGCGGTCATGTCTTCGATCCACTGGTCGATCACCGGAGCGGTCAGTTCCTTCATTTTGGCGACTTCGTCTTCCGACAGCGTGACCATGGTGTTGTCCGACTTCTTGACGGCTTCGAAGCTTGGAACGTCGCCCTGGTCCATCGCCCGGCCGGCCCATGCGGCAGCGTCCGGACCGGAGTTGGCGTCGATCACAGCCTTCAGGTCATCCGGCAGGCGGTCATAGGCCGACTTGTTCATGCCGTAGATGAAGACGGTGTTGTAGAGTGCCCGGTCGCCGCCAACAATTGTGTGCGAATTGGCGAGTTCGTGCATTTTCAGCGGCAGAACGATCTCGAACGGGATGACGCCGCCATCCACAACACCCTTGGAAACGGATTCGGGCAGTTGCGGAACCGGCATGCCGACCGGTGTCGCACCAAGCGCTTCAAGCGCCTTGGACGCAATTCGGGTCGGGGCGCGAAGCTTCAGGCCCTTGAAATCGTCGACGCTGTCGATGGTGACGTCCTTGGTGTGGAACGCACCCGGCCCGTGCACGTGAACAGCGAGGATTTTGACGTCAGACAGCTCCTCAGCCATGTATTTTTCGTAAAAATCCCACAAGGCACGGGAGGTTGCCTCGGCATTGTTGGAGCCGATAAATGGCAATTCAAACACTTCGGTGGCCAGGAAGCGGCCCGGCGTGTAGCCCGGAATCGCCCAGCCACCATCTATGATGTTGTCGCGTATCTGGTCGAACAACATAGGCGGTGTTCCGCCGAGTTGCATGGCCGGGTAGACCTCGATCTTGAGACGGCCATCGGATTCAGCTTCAATCTTCTCAGCCCAGGGTGTAATGAACAGCGCCGGAATGGCCCCCTTCGGGGAAATGAAGTGCTGAAACCGCAGTGTCACTTCCTGAGCCGTAACTGCCGTTGTCGCTGCGAGTGCCAGAGCAGCACCGAGCGCCAGTTGTTTGATCAGTCGCATTAGATCCTCCCATTTCGGTTCGAGCACCGAATTATTGACGCGGGAAACCTAGAAGAACGGGCTCTTTGTGTAAATAGTTACATATGAAACAAATAACTTTTTCCGCGCTCTGCAGAGTGCGCTTGCTCGCCTTTTCGTTCTGGCTGCTGGCAGCCGAATAAGCACACCGGTTGCCTTGTGTTCGTCATGTTCCGGTGCCTTGATACGCGCATTGAAGTCCGGGGAGGACCTATAGATGCTGAATTTGATTCATTCATTACCGACGCTGCGCGCTGGGTCTGCGATCCGCAAGAACCGGTTTTTCCGGTTTGCAGTTCCCTTGGTCACAAGCGCATGCACGGCGGTCCTCGTGGCCACTGCACAGCCTTCCTTCGCCCAGGAACGCAAGATTGTCGTCATTGAAGATGCGGACTATTTCGGCAGCGATATCAGAACCGTCAAGGACGTTGATCTTGACGGTTGCAAAGCAGTTTGTCTCGGTGACCGCCAATGTAAGGCTTTCACCTTCAACGCATCGGCTGGATGGTGTTTTCTGAAATCCAATTTCGGCGAGTTGCAGAGTTTTCCGGGTGCTTTTGCCGGCCGGGTGATGGAAGTGCAGCCCCAACGAGCTGATCTTTCCGCCGACCGCAAAGCCGAACTGACCTTCCTGACGCACAAGGACCTTGAAAACGCCGAGACCTTTTCCCGCGCGCTGGCAAATGCCGTGCAGCCGGGGCGTCAAACCATCGGGCAACTGCGCCGAAACGGTTATGACGCGCTGAATAACGGCAATGGCGCAGTTGCGGAGGCGGATTTCCGCCAGCTTCTCGGCATGGAGCCGGAAGACTATGATGGCTGGACCCAGCTAACGACTGCACTGATGATGCAAAAGCCTGATCAGTGGGAAGCACAGGAAGCCAAGAAACGCGATGCGGTCCATGCGGCGGTCAACAGCTATCTACGCGCAGTGAGTGATGCAGAGCGGGCCTACTCGCTGGAACTGGTCGGCCTTGCGCAGGAAAACCGCTATGAATACCGCTCTGCCATCAAGGCTCTTCGTGCTTCGCTGGCGCTGCAGGATATCGCCGAAGTCCGGCGCCGGTATGACGGCCTTGTCGCCCAGCACGGTTTCCGGATCGTCGAACATCAGGTGGACAGCGACAGCGCCTCTCCGCGCGTCTGTCTCGTTTTGTCGCAGGCCCTTCCGGCAGGTGCGGATCTCGGCGCCTATGTCAGTGCGTCCGGAGAGGGGAACCTCTCCATCGAAACCGACGGTTCGCAGATCTGCGCCGAGGGTGTCCGCCATGGCGGCCGCTATGAGCTGACTGCACGCGCCGGATTGCCGGCAGCCGATGGCGAGAAGCTCGGCAAGACCGCGACCATCTCCGTTTATGTCCGCGACCGCTCGCCGAGCGTCAATTTCATCGGCCGGTCCTATGTGCTGCCCGCCGGCGGCGATCCGACCATTCCGGTCATCTCCGTCAACACCACCGAGGTTGAGGCAACGGTCTACCGGATTGGCGACCGCGCGCTCGCCGACGTGGTGCGCAGCAACCGCTTTCTCAGTCAGCTCGGCAACTATGACGCCGAGCAGATAGAGGAAAGCCAGGGCGAAAAAGTCTGGTCGGGCATCGTTGAGACGGAAAACCGGCTGAACGAGGAAGTCACTACGGCAATTCCGCTTTCAGAGATGGATCTGTCCCTGAAACCGGGCGTTTACGTCATGACCGCGCGTTCCAAGCTGGACGTCAAAAACCGCTGGGGACCGCAGGCGACACAATGGTTCCTCGTATCTGATCTCGGCTTGAGTGCGCTCAGCGGTGCGGACGGTGTTGCCGCCAATGTCCGGTCGCTGTCTTCAGCAGAGGCGCTTTCCGGTGTCACGGTCCGCCTGGTTGCAGTCAACAACACGGTTCTGGGGGAAGTGGCAAGCGATGCGGACGGAATAGCGCGCTTTTCAGCCGGGCAAACACGCGGGCGCGGCGGCAATGCCCCGGCGCTCATCGTCGCGGAAAGTGAAAGTGGGGACTATTCCTTCCTCGATTTGCGTAAACCGGCCTTTGATCTGTCCGACCGCGGCGTTGAAGGCCGTCCGGCACCCGGACCTCTTGATGTCTTCGCCTGGACCGACCGGGGCGTGTACAAAGCCGGAGAGACCGTTCATGCCCAGGCTTTGCTTCGAACCGCAAAGGCCACCGCGCAACCGGGACTGCCGCTGACCTTCGTGTTTTCCAGGCCGGACGGCGTTGAACATGCTCGTTATGTGGTCGATGACGGCGGCTTGGGTGGCCACCTTCAGGATCTCGAACTGGCCGGTTCGGCACATCAGGGTATCTGGACGCTGGAAGTCTTTCTGGATGCCAAGGCATCGCCTCTGGCCCGTGAAACCTTTCTCGTCGAGGATTACAAGCCGGAGCGGGTCGATTTCGAATTAAACACCAGAGCAGCCAGCTTTGAACGCGATCAGTCAACACCGGTTTCGCTTGAAGCGCGTTTTCTTTACGGGTCTCCAGCCGGCGGCCAAACCCTGGAAGGCGACATCATTGTCAGCCCGACGCGCGAACTCAGTACGTATCCCGGGTATCTGTTCGGCTTGGTGGAAGGTGGACGGTATCCCGAACGCGGCGGTCTGCCCGGCGGCTTGAAAACCGGTTTGGACGGCAAGCTTGAGTTCTCTGTTGACTTGCCGCCGCTTCAGGAAACTACAGCGCTGTATTCGGCAGAACTGGTGACCCGATTGGTGGAAGCCGGTGGCCGGTATGTGGAGCGGACACTGTCGCTGCCGGTTGCGCTGGACGGGCCGCGCATTGGCATCAAACCGGCTTTCGAGGGCGGTGTCGATGAAGGCGGGCCGGCAGATTTCTCCGTGATTGCCGTTGATGACAATGGAAACACCATCGCCGCAGACAATCTGTCCTGGGCGTTGTCCAAGGTCGATCGCCGGTACCAGTGGTATCGCGCAAACGGCCGCTGGTCGTTTGAACCGGTGACAACAACCAAACGTGTCTCAAGCGGCGAATTGTCCGTATCGGCAGAGAGGCCGGCTGAACTGTCAGTACCGGTCGAATGGGGCGAGTACAGGTTGGAAATCGTCGGCGACGGCGATCTTCAGGCGGCGGCGAGCTACACATTCAATGCCGGTTGGTACACCGCCGATGCGACCTCCGATACGCCAGACTATCTTGATGTTGGCCTAGACAAGACATCCTACCGCCCGGGCGACACGGCAGTGCTGCGCCTGAAGCCACAAATGGACGGCATTGCGGTCGTCAACGTGGTTGCCGGGGGGCTGAGCGCCAGCCAGATGGTGGACGTTTCCGGTGAAACCGAAGTCTCCATTCCGGTGAGCGATGACTGGGGCGCGGGCGCTTACGTGACCGCAAGCCTCTATCGCCCCATGGATCTCAACGAAGACCGCATGCCGGCAAGGGCAGTTGGTCTCAGCTGGCTGCAGGTTGATCCGGGTGACCGGGCCATTCAGGTCGCAATCGATGCGCCGGAGCGTATCGAGCCGCAGACCACCTTGAACGTTCCGGTCAGACTCGAAAACCTTGCGCCCGGCGAACAGGCCTATCTGACCGTTGCAGCGGTCGATGTCGGCATCTTGAATCTGACCGGGTTTGAAACACCTGACCCGGAGGGCTGGTATTTCGGTCAACGGCGTCTGGAAGCCGACATGCGCGATCTGTACGGCCAGTTGATCGACCGGACAGCCGGGGTACGGGGTCGGGTCCGTTCCGGCGGCGATGCGGCGGCCATGCGTATGGATGCACCGCCGCCCGAAGAGGAGCCGGTCGCGCTGTTCTCGGGGCTTGTCGAAGTTGGCGCAAATGGCGAGGCCACTGTTTCCTTCGACGTTCCGGACTTTAACGGCAGCCTCCGGCTGATGGCGGTCGCGTGGTCTGAAAATGGTGTCGGCCACGGCGAGCAGGATGTCGAGGTGCGCAATCCGCTGGTGATCAGCACCAGCGCCCCGGCGTTTCTGTCGGCAGGTGATACCTCCCGGCTGCTTTATTCCATCGACAATGTGGATGGCCCGGCGGGTGATTACGAGTTGACGGTTTCCGCCTCGGGCGGTCTCTCTATCGATGGCACCAATGCGGTCACCCGTGTGGTAGCTTTGGAGGAGGGCGGCAAGGCGGACATTCTCTTGCCGGTTGTTGCAGGAGACGATCTGGGGCGGATTGAGATTGTGGCTGCCCTGAGCGGCCCTGAGGGGCTGGCTGTCACCAAGCGCAGCGGACTGGATATCAAGGATATGCAGCCATTTAGCGTCCGCAATTCGTCCTTCCAGCTGGCGGCCGGCGGGACACTGTCTCTCTCGGATGCCAGTTTTGACGGATTGCGGACCGACACCGTGAAGGTGACCGTGACAGCGGGAGGAGCCGCCCGCATAGATGTTGCAGGTCTCTTGTCCGCGCTTGATCGTTATCCGTTCGGTTGTACCGAACAGACCACCAGCCGGGCTCTGCCGCTTCTTTATCTAGGTGAGGTGGCACAAGCTGCTGGCCTCGGTACAGACGATGCCGTGCGCGAACGGATACAGGACGCCATTGGTCGAATACTGGCCAATCAGTCCTCCAGCGGCGCTTTCGGCCTTTGGAACAATTTTGGTGGGGCCGAGACCTGGCTGGATGCCTATGTCACCGATTTCCTGACCCGTGCGCGGGAACAGGGGTATCGCGTTCCGGACGTGGCGTTTTCCTCTGCGCTCGACAATCTGGAAAACCGGTTGGCCTATGCGTCCGATTTCGACAGCGGCGGCGAGGACATCGCCTATTCACTCTATGTGCTTGCCCGCAATGGGCGGGCGTCTACGGGGGACCTGCGCTACTATCTGGATGCCAAGCTGTCGTCCTTCGCAACACCGCTTGCCAAGGCACAGGTTGCGGCCAGCCTGGCGCTCTATGGTGAGCGCGAACGAGCGGCAACCGGGTTCGGGGCAGCCTTGGGCGATCTTCCGCGCGGCAGCGGCAATGGCTATCGCACCGATTTCGGTTCCAACCTGCGCGATAGCGCGGCAGTTGCAAACTATGTGGTCGCGGCAAGCATGGGCGATGGTCTTGAAGACCAGGCAGTCAGGGCACTCGCCTCCGCGCAGGAATGGGCCGGAAACCGGTCAACCCAGGACATGGCATGGCTTCTGATGGCCGCGCGCGAATTGAACAAGTCGGCGGAAGAAATTTCCCTCGAGGTGAACGGCAGCGCGGCATCCGGCGGGCTTGTCTGGTCATTCGACGGTGAAGATCTCGCATCTGTACCGGCTGAAATCGGCAATTCCGGGACCGAAAGCGCGGATCTGCTGGTCTCCGTTTCTGGTCAGCCTTTGGCTCCGGAACCTGCCGGCGGATACGATTATGCAATCGAAAGAACGCTGTATGATCTGGATGGCAATGCAGTTGATCCGTTCGCCGTACCTGTCAACACACGGATCGCAGTGGTGGTCACCGTTCGCTCGCTGAGTGAACAGCCGGGCCGATTGATGATTGTCGACCGCGTACCGGCAGGCCTTGCCATCGACAATCCACGGCTGGTGCGCTCCGGTGATTTGGGCGGGCTGGAGTTCCTGTCCATGGTTCAGCAGGTCGAACACACGGCCTTCTACGGCGACCGGTTCGAGGTCGCGGTCGATCAGACCAGAGAGGGCTCGGAGGAGTTGACCTTCGCTTATCTGGCGCGCGCTGTAACACCGGGAGATTATGCGCATCCGCCGGCTTCGGTCGAGGATATGTACCGGCCCGAACGCCGGGCGATCACCGGTTCGGGCCGGTTCACTGTGCTTGGCCCGACCCGCTGAGCAAAGGCACGATGAACGGCACAAGTGGAAACAGTGGCCAGGGGCGCAAGGAAGGGCGCAGAGTCTGGGCAATTGCTCTGTGCCTGATGCTTTTGCTCGGGGCAATTGGTGCGGGCTTGCGGGTTCGCTCCGACTATCTGGCTCTGCCGCCCTTGCCGGAGATTGCCGGACTGTCGTTGTCCCCGGTTGTTCTCGACCGGGAAGACCGGTTGCTGCGCGCCTTTGTGAGCGCTGACGACAAGTGGCGCCTGCCGGTGCAGGTGGCGGATGTCGATCCGCTATACTTCAAAATGCTGCTCGCTTTCGAGGACAAGCGGTTCCACCAGCATGGCGGCGTTGACCCGAAGGCGCTGTTGCGCGCGGCCGGGCAGGCGATCCGGGCGGGACGAATCGTATCCGGCGGATCGACATTGACCATGCAGGTGGCGCGGCTTCTGGATGAGCGGCCGACCCGTTCGCTCCAGGCAAAATACCGCCAGATTCTGCGGGCACTGCAAATAGAGAGACGCTTCACCAAAGAGGAGATCCTGACGCTTTACGCCCTGCGGGCCCCGTTTGGCGGCAATCTCGAGGGGGTCAGGGCTGCAAGCCTTGTCTGGTTTGGTAAGGAACCGGCGCGTCTGACCCCGGCAGAAGCTGCTTTTCTGGTTGCTTTGCCGCAGAGCCCGGAGGGCCGCCGCCCTGATCGCTTTCCCGCAGGCGCTAAAGCGGCGCGCGACCGGGTGCTGAAAAGCGCAGCGGTGGCTGGGGTACTCGCGCCGGATGATGCCGGCTCTGCCATGTCGGAGCCCTTGCGCACGATGCGCCGTGCCATACCGTTTCTGGCGCCGCACGAAAGCCGTGCGGTTGTTGCGGCAGCTCCCGGCAAACCGGTTCACCGCCTGACCATCGACAAGGATCTGCAGGCAGCTGTCGAATTGCTTGCAAGAAGCCGGGCCGCCGGGCTTGCCGGAAAGGTTTCGCTCGCGGTTCTGGTGGCTGACCATCAAAGCGGAGAGATTCTGGCAAGCGTTGGTTCTCCAGACCTCCTGGATGAAGCGAGGCTTGGTCATGTGGATATGACCAAGGCTGTCCGGTCTCCCGGCTCGACCTTGAAGCCGTTTATCTATGGTCTGGCGTTCGAGGAAAGGATCGGGCATCCGGAAAGCCTGATCGATGACCGTCCGACGACGATTGGCGGCTACCGGCCGACAAATTTCGATGAAGCCTATCAGGGCACTGTCATACTGCGCGAAGCCCTGCAGCTGTCTTTGAACACGCCGGCTGTTCAGCTTCTGGAGGCGGTGGGCCCTGCGCGCCTGCTGGCCCGCCTGAAACGGGCGGGGGCGAAGCCTGTGCTTTCCGGAGGCATTCCGGCCGGACTTGCCATCGGCCTTGGCGGGCTGGGCATGACGCTTCGCGATCTTGGCCAAGCCTACGCGGCGCTTGCTCGGCAAGGGCAGCCGATTGCGCTGAGTTCCTGCCGTTCCGATTGTGCCCCGGGCGACATGCGGACAGATATGCCGGTCCTTTCCCCGCAGGCTGCCTGGCAGATCGGCGACATTCTGTCCGGTATGCCGCAAACCCACGCCTCGGGGGAAGCGGGAATCGCCTACAAAACCGGAACGGCTTATGGTTATCGCGACAGCTGGGCGGCCGGCTACGACGGACAGCATGTGGTCGCCATTTGGGTCGGCCGTCCCGATGGCAGTCCGGTGCCGGGACAGACCGGTGCGAAAACCGCTGTCCCGATTCTGTTCGATGTTTTCCAGCGTCTTGGACCGAAAAGGGTGCCGCTTCCTCCATCTCCAGGACAAATTGCGGGAACTGCACCGGAAAATGGCCCGCCACCGGCTCTTGCATGGGCCCGTGTCGCTGCGCAGCAGGAAAGCGGGGGAAACGGTCGCTCTACGCGGTTCTCCATCAGCTACCCGCCGGATGGCGCCGATATAGATCTCGGATTGTTGGATGCAGCCCAAACCAACGGTCAGCCAAAAGCTTTGGTCGTCAAGCTTGATGGCGGCAGGCCACCATATACTTTTCTTCTGGATGGCTTTCCGGTCCGGGATCCGGATAGACCTCTGTCCGGAAGATATTTGTCCGAGGGAAGTGTACCGATTTTAAAAGCCGGGTACTCGCGGATTACGGTGATCGATCAGGATGGCCGGTCCGCTGTGGTTGATGTGACCCTCCATTAGAATTCTACTCGCCGGAAGTCTTTCAGCGCACCGGTCCATTGTGATGGTTCAGCTAACGACCATCCTGACTCAAGCCTGAACTCTGCTCCAGATGACCGGCCGGCGCGGCAGCGCAAGGTGCCGCACCTGCCCGTCAACGCCTAATGCTCCCCTTTTGCAAAGACCTCCCGGGCCGTACTCATTGTGCTTTGTATTTTGTTCGCACGATGGGTGTGCCGATTCCCGCGTTTCCAGCCAAGTCCCAGCTTTTTTGAGGACGAATGCACTCGGAACCGAGCTCTTTCGGGTGCCATCTGAAGGCCCCTTATCATCCAATCTGGAAAGCGCTCCGGTGAAAACGACCATAAAATGCATAAGCAATAAAAGAATCTTTAAATTGTAGATAAATTATACAATAACATACATTTTATACATAATAAATTAATCCCAACTATTATAAATACAAAATACCACTCAAAATATAAATCACGTACGGTAATGTTTTCTCCAAAATACTATTAAAGCTTACAATAATATTCATTTATTTGATTAAATAAAAAATAAAGCGAGTTATATAACATTAGACAAAAATAACGTTTAGTCATTTTAAAAAACTACGTTACGTAAATGACGTAAAGTTAGAAAAAATGTTAAAAAACAATATGTTGTACAAAGATCACAGTGCCGACTGCTTGAGTGGGGTGTTGCCGGTTTTGCATTGAAGCTCGTCGGACGTTCTGTATGTTCATTCCTGCGATTACGAGTATTCGTAAGTAAACGTTCGGTTCCAAAATAGGGGCGTCGGCGTTGCCACATCGCGGGGATTGAGACAAGCGCCCAGGAACAGCCTGAGCCTGTCTTCATTGAAAATTGACTTTGGAGGTCAGAAATGAACTTTAAGAGCATCATGCTCGGTGCCGCAGCAGCTGCAACCGCTGCCACCACCGCATCCGCTGCCGATCTTCCGGTGGCTCCGGAGCCGGTCGACTACGTCCAGATCTGTGACGCATACGGCGACCGCTTCTTCTACATCCCGGGCACCGACATCTGCCTGCGCGTCCAAGGCCGTGCACGTACCACTATCTCCACCGAAAACCTGTCTTCCGACAATGCCAACGGTTTCAACAGCCGTACAGCCGACGGTTACCAGTGGCGCACTGAAGGCTTCGTCTACCTCGACGCACGCAACGAAACCGAATTCGGCACCCTGCGTACCTTCGTCGAGCTGGAAGCACAGATCACCGACGCTGCTGAAGCATTCGACGCTGGCGCTGTGTTCATCCAGTGGGGCGGCTTGCTCGTTGGTTACACCGGTTCGCAGTTCGACCACTATGCTGGTCAGGCTCCGATCGGCGTTGTTGGCCGTAACCATTCCGACACCACCACTCAGCAGATCGCCTACACCATGTCCTTCGGTGACGGCTTCTCCGCTACCGTGTCTGTTGAAGACCGCCTTGAGCGCGACAACAACGGTGCTGTCTCCGGTAACCGTATGCCTGACTTCGTCGGTGTGCTTGCTGTGAACCAGGGCTGGGGCGCTGCACAGCTGTCCGGTGCGATCCACCAGGTTTACCCGGCGCAGACCCGCTTTGCTGCTTCTGGTGCCGCTGGCTCTGAAGACAAGCTTGGCTACGGCATCGGTGCTTCCGTGCTGTTCAACCTGCCGATGATTGCCCAGGGCGGCAACATCTACTTCCAGGGTTTCTACGCAAACGGCGCTCTGTCCTACATCGGCTTCACGCCGGTTAACGACTCCAACAACGCTGGCAGCCTGTCCACCGGTTACTCCTTCTCGTCCGGTATCTCCATCGATGCGACCGACACCATCCAGCTCGGCCTCGACGGTTCCTACGCAAGCGTAGACCCGGCAACCGGTCTCGGCAACGACGTGTCCCGTTGGGCTGTTGACGGTGGTGTGACCTGGCAGCCGGTTTCCGGCCTGCGCTTCCAGGCTGACGCTGGTTACGCCAACCAGAGCATTTCCGGCGGTGCCGACACCTCCGATTACCGCTTCGGTGTTCGTATCCGTCGCGACTTCTAATCAGCGGACCAGCTGATTGGTAAATTTCTGACGGGGTATTTGCTCCAGTCAGTCATGCGGCCCGGCAGGCTCCAATCTGCCGGGCCGTCCCCTTTTTTGATTCTTTTTTGCGGACCTGCCTTAGAAGTCTCTGCAAAACCGATTTGAACCTCGTTTTATGTGTCGAAACCTGCTTGTTCCCTAACGGAATATGAATTTCGGGCCCATTTTTGTGACATTCGCGCAACACCCGATTTTGAAAGCTGCCGCTGCGGCTGTTGCCGGGCGTTTCTAAGTTGCGCCGGAAAATCCGATGAGTATGGTCACCCTTGCGAGCGGCTTCGAGCCGCACTGCCAAGTGTTTTCCGGACATCCAACCTCCGGACCCAAGCTGGGCAGATCTTATTCGCGGGGATAACTGGCACTACCGAAATCTGTGTGGCGCCTACTTATATGACTGATTGGAGGTCAGAAATGACATTTAAGAGCATCATGCTCGGTGCCGCAGCCGTTGCGACCGCTGCCACCACCGCAACTGCTGCCGATCTTCCGGTAGCTCCGGAGCCGGTCGACTACGTCCAGATCTGTGACGCATACGGCGACCGCTTCTTCTACATCCCGGGCACCGACATCTGCCTGCGCGTCCGTGGCCGTGCTCGTACGACCATCTCCACCGAGAACCTGTCCGATGATGTTCAGACCGCTGGTTTCAACAACCGTACGTCTGATGGTATCACTTGGACAACCGAAGGCTTCATCTATCTTGACGCCCGGAACGAAACCGAGTGGGGCACTCTGCGTACCTTCATCGAACTTGAAGGTAACGTTTCCGATAACACCGAAGCATTCGACACGGGTAACGTCTTCATTCAGTGGGGCGGCTTGCTTGTTGGTTACACTGGTTCCCAGTTCGACCACTACACCGGTCAGGTCGAAATCGGCGTTGTTGGCCGTCAGTGGTCTGATACTACCACGCAGCAGATCTCGTACACCATGAACTTTGGTGACGGCTTCTACGCAACGGCTTCCATCGAAGACCGTGTAGAGCGCGACAACAATGCACCGATTACGAATACCGTTGCATTGGTTGGTGGGGGTACTGCTACCCTTTCCACTACAACATCTGGTAACCGCGTGCCTGACTTTGTCGCTAAACTGGGCGTAACTCAGGGCTGGGGCGCAGCTGCGATTTCGGGTGCCATTCACCAGGTCTATCCTGCGGCAACTCGCTTTGCTGTATCGGGCGTTGCTGGCGGTGAAGACGAACTCGGTTGGGCCGTTGGTGGTTCTGTCCTGTTCAACCTGCCGATGATTGCCAATGGCGGTAACATCTTCTTCCAGGGTTTCTACGCCAATGGTGCCTTGTCCTACATCGGGTACACCCCGACGACGACTGGCGCGGTTCGCGACTCGAACGGCGTGGGCGGTTTGTCCAGCGGCTACTCTCTGTCCTCTGGTATCTCAATCGATGCGACCGACACCATTCAGCTGAACCTTGATGGTTCGTATGCGAGCGTTGATCCCGCTGCGGGGCTCGGCGGTGATGTGACCCGTTGGGTTGTTGACGGTGGTGTTACCTGGCAGCCGGTTAACGGCCTGCGCTTTGCTGCGGATGCAGGTTACGCCAACACCGATGTTACCGGCGGCGCGGACGTAGACGACTACCGCCTCGGTGTTCGTATCCGTCGCGACTTCTAATCAATCCTCTCCCGAGGTTTGAGGGAAACCCGGCGCGAAAGCGCCGGGTTTTCTTTTTGCTGTAAAGGCATGAATTCCGCACCGGCTTCGCTTGGTGCTGCCATGTCCTTCATCTGCGGGAATGCGGAGCCACAAAGCGGACAAGTTCCGCAATGCATGAGTGTGCCGGTGTCTCGCCGGCGAATATGCGCCCGCCGGGGCAAGGCTCTATGGCGTTTCGCGTCTGACCTGAAACACGATGCATCACCTATTGCCTTGAAATCTTTGATTTCAGGCAGCAAGAAGTGATTCAGGTTCGACGCGATTTGCTCCAAACCGTCTCGACAAACTCGGCGATTGCGGTTTGCACGTCCTCTTCCCAAAGCACCGGGGCATGCCCTTGGCCGGGGACGGTGACCAGACGCGCATCCGGGTGCTCCTTGATCATCCTGAGTGCGGTTTCCGCCGAGAGAAGATCGGAGTGTTCGCCGCGCAGGACGAGAACCGGACGATCATAAAGCCGCTCATACAACGGCCACAAGTCCGGTGCCGGTGTTGCGTCATCCAAACTGGCAAACTGGAGCGCCAAAGCCGGATCATAGTCCTTGACCACGGTGCCGTTGCGTTCGGCCCCGAGTTGACGGGCCAGTTTGAGCCAGTCGCCGGATTCAAAATCCGGAAACTGGGCATCGAGCGTGTTTCTGAGGCCGGAGGCAAGATCCTCGAAAGTCGCAAAGGACATGGAATGCCCAAGCGTCATGGCAATCCGGAAAATTGCCTGCATTTCCAGATGCGGACCGACGTCGTTGAAGATCACACCTGCCATTTTCTCCGGGCCAAACCGGCGGCCCATCGCCATGGCATGAAGTCCGCCTCTCGACGTGCCCAACAGGACGAAAGGAGAAAGGTCAAGAGATTGGATGGCACTATCGATGTCTTTCTCTTCCACCGGCAGAGCGTAGTTGTGCCATTCCGGGTCCCAGTCGCTGGCGCCCCGTCCACGGTAGTCAAGCGCAACAATCCGATGGCCTCTGCTTTGCAAGAAAGAAGCGATATCATCGAAATCCCGCGTATTTCTGGAAAGACCTGGCAGGCAAAGGACCGCTGGACAATTCGAACGCCGGGTGTCCGTGCCCTCAGGACGCCAGTCAATCCCGGAGAGTTTCAATCCGCCTTCGCCTTCCCAGGAAAACCGGATGGGTGCGGGGGGAGATTGACTGCCGGAAATGGTGCCAGCCACGGGACTTTCGATTTCGTTCGAGGTGGAACCGGTCATGTGATTGTTTACGGATTGCGATTGTCAACGGCCCTAGACGCCTTTCCCGCAACGGTAGCATGGGCAATGGGATGCAGTATAGAGACCATGCGTGCCGGCATTCGGCAATGGGAAGTACGATTTCGCGTCGAACAGCCATTGCCCGCGGCATCACAGAAGATTATTGTGCGCCACCAAGCAGCTTCAAGAGATCATGCTGCTTTTCGAAGTAGAGAACTCCACGAGGAAACCGGCACATGTTTAAAGGGTCCATCACGGCGCTAATCACTCCGTTTCATAACGGTGCGCTCGATGAGAAACGGTTTCAGGACTTTGTGGAGTGGCAGATTACCGAAGGAAGCCATGGCCTTGTGCCAGTCGGAACCACTGGTGAGAGCCCAACGCTGTCACATGATGAGCACAAGCGTGTCGTGGAATTGTGCATCGAGGTGGCATCTGGCCGGGTACCTGTCATGGCCGGAGCCGGGTCGAACAACACGGCCGAAGCACTCGATTTTGCGCGATTTGCGGAGAAGGCCGGCGCGGACGGTCTTCTGATCGTCACGCCCTATTACAACAAGCCGAACCAGGCCGGACTAAAGGCGCATTATACGGCGTTGAACGACGCTGTCGGGTTGCCGATCTTCATCTACAACATTCCCGGCCGGTCTGTGATCGACATGTCCGTAGAGACGATGGCGGATTTGTTCAAGACGTGTGAAAACATCAAGGGCGTCAAGGATGCGACTGCCGATGTTGCGCGCACCAGCCGTCAGCGCCACGTGTGCGGTCCGGATTTCGTGCAGCTGTCCGGCGAAGACATTTCGGCCCTTGCCTTCAACGCCCATGGTGGAACCGGCTGTATCTCGGTGACCGCGAATGTTGCGCCGCGCCTCTGCTCGCAATTCCAGGAAGCGACGCTTTCCGGAGACTATGTGAAAGCTCTGGAGTATCAGGACAAGCTTGCGCCGCTGCATCGCGCATTGTTCCTGGAGCCGAATCCGACCGGCGTGAAATATGCGCTTTCACTTCTTGGCAAGATCGAGAATGAGCTGCGTCTGCCGCTGGTTCCGGTTTCAGAAACAACCCAGGCCGAGATTCGCGATGCAATGACTCACGCCGGTCTCCTCTAGAGGCGAACAAGGACAAGAAATTCAATGGCCCCCAAACAAGGCGGCCCTCCGGGCCGCCAGATCATATCGGACAACCGGAAGGCCAGATTCAATTTCGAGATTGAGGATACCTTCGAAGCTGGCATTGAGCTGAAGGGTACCGAGGTAAAGTCGCTGCGCACCGGCAAGGCGAACATCGCCGAATCGTATGCGGCCGAATACGGCGGCGAGATGTTCATCTACAACATCTACATCCCGGAATATCTGCAAGGAAACCGCTTCAATCACGAGCCGCGCCGGCCACGCAAACTGCTGCTTCACAAGCGTGAGATCGGCAAGCTCGCCGGCGCGGTTCAAAAGGAGGGCAAGACCCTTGTCCCTCTCAAGCTGTACTTCAACGAACAGGGCCGGGCCAAGCTGGAGTTGGCTCTGGCGCGCGGCAAGAAGCTGCATGACAAGCGCGAAACCGAAAAGAAGCGCGATTGGCAGCGGGAAAAATCCAGGCTGATGAAAAACCTGGGCTGATGCGTCTCTTGCAGGCGCGGAAAACAGGCTCCTGTCCCGCCTGTTGATAACTTCTTTGAATCATGTGGATAAGTCGTGGAGGACCTGTGGGTAAAGGGACCGGTTTTCCACAGGATTTGCTGTGCGTGATCTGTTGATCAGGCGAAAGGCTCGCGCCGCCGCAGACGCCTGAAATTTATTCAGCCGTCAAACCACTGAGAATAAGCCGTTTTTCCTTCGGAATTGGTACCGGCCTTCGAGTGGAGTGGTCCACATGAACATGAACAAACCGCCCGGTGGCGGCTGTTTGGTCAGATGCGCCGGCAAACAATCCAATCTTGAAAATCACCGAGCTTGTGCCGATTTTCTCGATTTTGAGCCCGGCGGTTACGGTCTGTGGAAACGTGATTTCGGTGAAGTAATGGCACGCGGTTTCCACCACCAGAAAAATCGCTTTGCCATTGGCGGGATCAAGAAGACCATTGGCCATGTACCAGCCGTTGACGGCTGTATCGAAGAAGCTCAGGTAGACGACGTTATTCACATGTCCGTAGATATCCACATCCATCCAACGCGTTGGAATTGTGTAAAAATCCAGAAAATCGGAGCGCGTTAGAGGTTGTGGCCGAAAAACCTGCTTCAAGTCGGTGTCCAATTGAGCCTTCCATGTTCAGACGGTGCGCAGCTGCGCAGATCCGGAACTTCTGTAGGCAGTAGCACCAACTTATCATCGCCCTGCTGTCAAGCGGCGGTCTTGCGGTCCTTCTGCTGACACTCTGAACTTGTCCGGCTTGGGAACTCCTTTCGGTCGAAAGCGGTCATCCTGTTCCAACTGTCCGCACCAGTCTTTGATATCTTGGCAAGTCCACATCAGGCATCTGGCGGCAAAGAAGAACCGCGGGCGATTGTCTCTCGCGCGCGGTTCAACTTGGGCATCATTGGCACACCGGCAGATCCTCAGCCGGTGTGCCGGCAGCTTATGGGCAAGCGCCGTAAACGCTTTCCATGGTGTCGTGATATCCGTTGATCCAGTAGTTGTTGAATGTCACGAGGGCATTCGGCATCGCGCTGTTGATGTTACAGGTGTAGGGCTGGCCGCTATGTGCGGAGTTCCAGGAGAAACCACCTGCAGCCGGATCCGTGAAGTCGTAGTTCTTCTGCGCAATGTGGCAGGTTCTGCACACATTGGCGACCACTTCCTCGTAGATCAGCTGATCGTCGGCTGAGCCCTTCCAGGCATTCGGGGTAACATTGGCCGCCTGCGTTTCGCCTCCCGAGGCGAAGCCGTCGCAGTCGACACCAGCGCCAGGGTCGTCATCACCATACCAGCCGATGATGACGTCCTTGATCGCCTGATAGGGCTCTGAATCGAGCACGTAGTCGCAGTTGAGCTGCTTTGCCGTGCTGTTGGGCTGGTTTCCTTGCAGGTTGCGCAAGGCGCCAAGGTCGAACTCGCGGAAGGAGGACGGATCATCATTCTGGAAGTGGTCGATGAGATCCTCCGTGTCATTATTGTTAAGGTTGCCGACATCGGCAACCGTTGCAGGGAAGCTGGCCGGCATGCTGCCGCCATGGCAAACCTGGCAGACTTCCGGGTGGTTTCTGGCCTGGTTTTCCTCGTCAAGCGCAGCCGCGATTATGCGGGCACGATTGTTGGCTTCGCCATAGGTGAAGAACTTGACGAAGCTGCCCTCGGCTTCGAAGCCTTCAAGCGCCGAGTATTCCATGGCAACCGTGGCAAAACCTGTTCCGCTTTCCGCCGCCCCGGCTGCATCCGCGGAGGCGGGGTCACGGTTAAATGCCCCATCGGTGTCCGCGGCATAGTTGCCGACAACACAGGCAACCCGGTCATTGTCCTTTCGGCAATGCATCTTCCGGCCTGAACCGAGATCGCCGTGGTTCAGATAGGCGAGTTCGACCACGTTGGCTGCCGGGGGAAACGAGAAGCCGCCATTGCCTGTAGCGCTCGGCTGGAACCCGTTGTGATCCAGCCAATCCTCCAGCGTCAGCCGGTCGTCATTCGGGTCCATGAACGCGTAGTAGGCGAGTGCCTTGTCGGGGTTGATCGTTGCTGCTGATTTACGGCTCAGGAAGTCTGTCGGTTCGGTGATGTTTCCGGATGCGACCACGAGCCGGACGCAATCATCGAACGGTTCGTCCGGCCACAGGTCAACATTGCTCTGCATTTCATCGCCCGGTTGAAGGGTGATTGTGTTGTTTGCCACATCGACAAGCGAGTTACCCTGAATCTCCTTGAGCTGAAAATCGGTGAAAGGGGTCCCGTCTGCATGCAGCATCTCGAACGTGACCGACGTCAACGGCAGAAGCCGGTAAACGGCATTCAGGCGCTGATCCAGGGTGACTTGCTTGGTCTGGGTTCCACCCAGGCCGTTCTCCGCAGAAACCTTCAGGATGCGGTCGTCTGGTGTGCGGATAAAGTCAAGCTGCACACGGACACAAGCCGCGTCGCCGATGGTTCCCAGATCCATATTCACAGTAGAGAAGTGGCTCATCTGGGTGCGGTAAGTGTTGCCAGACAACACAGCTGGTTTCTGTTCCTGTTCCCAGTATCCGGTTTTGGTGTTGTAGGTCCAAACCGGCACGGTGGACGGCATCAAGGATGGACTGCCGACTGCGTCCGGCGGTACTTGCACGTGAAGTTCAGCAGCGGCTCCATCCCGAATATTCACCGGCCGGCCATTTGCATCGGTCAGTCCGACATAGACCGCTCCAAGTGAAATGAGCGATTGGTCGGCGCCGCTCAGGCTCAGGCCGTCATAGTCGCCGGGCATCTGGCCCTGGTTCGGGTCGAGATAGGCAAATTCGGCAGTTACCGGCCCCGTAGCGGGTTGTCCGCTGGCTTCGACGACAAGTGAGTTTGGCATGAACCTGACAAGCGAGCTGTTGTCTTTTCCCTGAGAATCGAATCTTAGAATGCGGGGTTCTCTGGGGTCGATCAGAACGGTTTGCGCCGGTACGAGATCGTAGACACCGCTCGTGCTCTCGCGGTGGAACACGCGTGACAGCGGCGCGGCGCCAATTGTGTCGATGTTCAACACATAGCGCTTGGACTCTACCGGCTTGATCATTCCATGGAAGCTGCCATCTGCGGCCGGCTTGAATTCCTGGCCGTTGACAGACACCTGAAGGGTTTTCAGCTGATCCGGTGTCAGCGGCGCACCTGCGACGCGGACCTTGCCGCTGAAGGGCAACCGGTCGTCTTCGGTCACCTGAAATGACTTGGATATCCATTTCCAGCCGCCGCGGCCGTCTGTGAATGCCGCAGACAGCCGGTACCGGCCCGGCCGGTCGGGAAGGCGCCATTTGAGTACCGAACCGCTTGCCTCGGCTTCACCCCCGGATACGCGCCAGAATATGGCCAAGCGATCATTGTCGAGGGCGTCCGCTTCGACCAGGGCGGTCGAGCCTGCCGGTCCACGCATGACAGTGCCGAACTCCGTTTCGACCTCAAGATCGACCACGATCGGACGTTCATTGGCCAATTGCAGGTTCAGCAGCCTGTTTCCGCCAGAGGTTGCCACTGATACGGCGTCCGAGGTGATGCCGCCCAGTACGGACTGCACCTGAGGCTTGTCGTAATAAACGCGCTCACCGGCTCCGGCTTCGGCCCATTGTTCGACCGCTTTCATGACCGCGTCCGCATCAATGCCTCCGCATTGGACAAGAACCTGCTGCGAGCTGTCAGTGACTTGGGGAAGCACATAGTACCCCATTGCATTGGCCCGGACTGCGGCATTGGCAGTTCCGATCGCTTCCACTTGGGCGACGAAATCGGTTCGGGAGGGGAAATCCAGCACCCGGCACGGCGAGCCGTCTTCGAAGGTTGCGCGTCCGGCAACGGTTCGCATTCCGGATTTTGCTGCTGGGCTCACCCGGACAATCGGCGCATAGGCAGGGCCGTCGCTGACACTGATCAACTCCGGCAAACAGCCGTTTTGCCAACCATTCGCCGCCGCATCCCAACAAAGCCGGTACCGGCCCTTGGGGACTTCAGGCAGATCGTAGACACCGTAGACATCGGATGTAGTTGTGGCGGCTACTGCTCCTGTACGGGCGTTCAGCAGATTGATGGTAATGTCCGGAAGCCGCACATCCCGCGCAAAAAAACCTTTGAAATCGTGGGCCGGGCGCACAGGCTTCAACACGCCATCTATGACACCTACTGATGGACGGAGCCTTCTGAGTGTCAGGCCTGTAGTTGCCTGAGGCGGGTCTTCGAGCTTGAGCTCTGCGCTGGGTTGCTCAAGCGTCTTTGCAAAAGACTTGAGGCGCACCATGGCGCTCGTGTCCAGAATGCCGCCAGCCAGAAGTTTGTTGATATCGATGGCCGGGCTTTCCGCCTTCTGCTCTTCTTGTTCCTTCGCATTAAGATCGGCAACCACAATGCCGTGCACGCGTGATTGTGAAAAGGATGGTTCTGAATTGAATGCGAGCGCCGCACCCGCGGCGATTGAAAGTACTGCCGCCTTTGATGGCGAGAAATTGTTCCACATGTCGCTCTCCCAAACATGGATTGAACGCATGGATAATACAACTTAATCGAGCGATAATAAACAAGAACAAATATGAACCAGCAGGGAAATCCGAATTACCTTTAAATTATCATAATAATAACAATGAATTATATAGGCTTTCTGGATTATTTAAGCGAACCGGCTGCAACTACTCTGCAACTATTGGGCGAATTAACGTAAGGGTAGATCTTGCGGCAGGTAAGCGACTGTCAATCTTTTGTTTTTTGCACCTGCGGTCCGAATTTGTTCGACTTTGGAAAGCCGTTCGGCGGCAGGCGGCCGGCCTGGCCGCGATCGCCGCGCCAGTCGGACAATTCGTCCAGAGAGCGGGTGAAGGACCGGCCCGAACTGTTTGTCCAGGTGAGTCCGTCTTCGCCTTTGAACACCTTGATGTCGGACACATTGCCATCGCGGTAGCGCTGCAAGCGTACACCGCGTCCTCGAGCCATCTGGGCGATTTGGGCCAGCGGGAAGACGAGCAGCTTTCTGTTCTCACCGATGATTGCAACATGATCGCCTTTGGCCTCCACGCACAGTGTGGCTTCTGCAGGCGCGCTGATATTGAGAACCTGTTTGCCCTTGCGCGTATTCGCAATGACATCGTTTTCTGACACGACAAAGCCGCGCGCCTCGTTGCTGGAGAGCAGCAGCAACCGGTCCGGTTGATGTACGAAGGCGCTGACGACATCCTGTGCCTCGTCCATCTCGACCATCAGCCGGATCGGTTCGCCGTGGCCGCGTCCGCCTGGCAGGCGATCGGCGCCGAGCGTGAAGAACTTGCCGCCGGTGGAGAAGATCAGGATCTTGTCGGTGGTTTCGGCGTGGAAGGCCAGTTTCAGGCTGTCTCCCTGCTTGAAGGACAGTGCCGACAATTCGACCTGATGCCCCTTCAGGGCCCGGATCCAGCCCTTCTGGGATACGATCACGGTGATCGGTTCCTTTTCGATCATGGCCTGGTGAATGTCGGCAATGTCGGTTTCAGGCGCGTCTACTTCGCCGGTACGCCGTTTTCCAATTTCGGTGTCTGGCCCGTAGGCTTTTGAAATTTCAGCGATTTCCTTGGAGATCCGCGTCCACTGCCGCGCGTCTGACCCGAGCAGTTTGGTCAGTTCGTCTTTCTCCTTGGTAAGCTTCTCATGCTCCTTGCGGATCTCCAGTTCCTCGAGCTTGCGCAAGGACCGCAGTCGCATATTAAGGATGGCTTCGGCCTGAACATCTGTCAGCTCGAAGGCCCTGATCAGTTCCGCCTTGGCGTCGTCTTCCTCGCGGATGATCCGGATCACCTCGTCAAGGTTCAGATAGGCAATCAGATAGCCTTCCAGAACCTCAAGACGGTGATTGATCTGGGCAAGCCGGTGTTCGGAGCGGCGGACCAGAACTTCCTTGCGGTGGTCCAGCCATTCGCGCAAGACCTGTTTCAGGCCCATGACCATCGGCACCTTGCCGCGCGACAACACGTTCATGTTGAGCGAAAAGCGGTTTTCCAGATCGGTCAGCTTGTAAAGCGACTCCATCAGCAAGCTGGCATCGACATTGCGCGAGCGTGGAACAAGCACGATGCGGATATCTTCCGCAGATTCATCGCGGACATCGTCCAGGAGCGGCAGCTTGCGCGCGACCAGAAGCTCGGCGATTTTCTCGATCAGGCGGGATTTTTGGACCTGATAGGGGATTTCGGTGACGATGATCGACCATTGCCCGCGGCCGAGGTCTTCGATCTCCCAGCGAGCGCGCACGCGGAAGCCGCCGCGTCCGGTTGCATAGGCCTCCCGGATGGCGGCCGGGCTGGAAACGAGCAGCCCGCCGGTCGGAAAATCCGGTCCCTTGATGTGAGCGAGCAACTCGTCCACTTCGGCCTTGGGATTCTTGATCAGGACCTGGCAAGCTTCGCAAAGCTCATGGGCGTTGTGCGGCGGGATTGACGTCGCCATGCCGACGGCGATGCCGGACGAACCATTGGCAAGAAGGTTCGGGAACCCGCCCGGAAGGACAATCGGTTCCTTGTCCTCGCCGTCATAGGTCTCGCGGAAATCGACCGCGTTTTCATCCAGCCCGTCGAGCAGGCGTTTCGCGGTGTCGGTCAACCGGGCTTCGGTATACCGCATGGCAGCGGCATTGTCGCCATCGACATTGCCGAAATTGCCCTGGCCGTCGATCAGCGGATAGCGCTGCGCGAATTCCTGGGCTAGGCGGACCAGGGCGTCATAGACGGCCTGATCGCCATGGGGGTGGTATTTACCGATGACATCGCCGACCACACGGGCGCATTTCTTGAAGCCCTGGCCTGGGTCGAGTTTCAGGAGGCGCATGGCGTACATCAGACGGCGGTGGACCGGCTTCAAACCGTCGCGCACGTCGGGCAACGCCCGGTGCATGATGGTCGACAGCGCATAGGCCAGATAGCGCTCTTCAAGCGCATCCTTCAGATTGATGCCTTCAATGCCGCTCGGCCCGCCCGGCGGCGGTGTCGTCTCTTTTCCCATAGTCCTTAGCTATCGCTTGGACGAAGACGGCGCAATTCTCGGGCGGTTGATACCCACCGGAACGGCGGATTTTCAACGGGTTTGTACCGATTTGGATTTTAGACCGCGTTTTTTTCGGAGGATCGATCCGACATGCGATCCCTTTCCTTGGATCGCTCACGGAGTAACCAGTTTTTCTGGAGCTTCAAGGCCACAAACCCACCGACAACCAAAATAGCAGGAAGTACAATAAATACATAAATTTCATTTATTGTCATCTTCAAGGCCATCCAAAATGCGCCTGGCTATCAAGTGCAATAATACAGAAGATGCAAAGAAAATCAAACCACCAAATACGATAACTTGGAAGTCGATATGTAAGGCGGTGTTTTGAAACATTAGTCCTGCCAACGGGGCGAGAACACCGATTGCGAGTGCATTTACGGCTGCCCGATTGAAGAAATCGGAGAGCAGTTTTACTTTCTCGTTCCGCACTCTTCGGGACATGGCCTGATCTCCTCTATGGCGATATCAGACCGGTGCTTCGCTGCGCGAGAGCACCAGAGCCTCGCATTAGCATATTCAGATGAATTTTCTAGCCTGTTCAAATGAACGATTTGTGTCGCGGTAAAGAATGTTTCTTGACAGCTCTGGAGTTGAGAAAATGTCGGAATATCCCGACGCTTACCATCTGGTTTGCATCCTCCTTCATAAGTAGTATCTATTGCTTACTCCCTTTCGGAAAACTCCCAGACCCTTTTCGTTCGAAATGCCTTTTCCAGCGCGCCAATGAAAGGCGTGCGCATGTCCGCCGGTTCGCCAATTCGTGCTGCAAGCACATTGCGCTTGAGGAAAAAATCGGTCAGCCGGAAACCATCGTGGATATCGGCAAACGTGATCTCGCCGCCGGGCTGGCGCTGACCGTCAATCAGAAATGCGGGCAGGGCCAGCAGCTTGTCGTGATAGGGGCGTCCTGCATCCCGGCTGACGGCGCGTCCGGATTTTGGTGAAACGTATGCAAGGTCGTCCTGCTTGCCGGTCGCAGCACATTGGCTCAGGTCGAGGCCGAAGCCGAGTTCACTTAAGAGTTCCAGCTCGAACCGCACCATCAATGCCCCGGCGATGTCGAATTGGCCGAGGTGTTCGATGACCACATTCAACGCATTGAAGAGCTTGGGATGCGGATCGCGTTCCGGCAGGAGCCGCAAAAGTGCTGCCATATGCTGGATCCCGTAGAGCGACAGCCGGTCTTCCATCAGTTCGGCCGCTCGCAATTGGAGCGGTTCGACCGAAAAGTTGCCGAGATGATCGGCCAGCCGCGCCCGCCATGTAATGCTGAGGTCGTTGCCCGGCTGAAGCAACGGCTGGAATTTGGGCGAGCGTCCGCCGCGCACAAGACCGTGATGGCGGCCCTGATCTTCCGTCATTGCCTCCAGGATAACGTCCCGCTCGCTGTGTTTACGGCAGGAAAGCACAATACCGCGGTTGGTCCACTCCACTGGTGTCTCCGGCAAAACTCAAGTGGCTCGATCATTGCAAATTCGAGCGCGCACGCAACCGCCATCACCGCAACAGCACTGGCCAGGATTACCGGATGCCCGGTTCTACGTCATACTCGAACTCGAACAAGCGCCAACCAGAGAACCTATTTCGGAAACTCCAGGCCCATTTCCCGGTAGCGTTCCGGGTCATCGGCCCAGTTCTCGCGCACTTTTACGAACAGGAAGAGATGCACGGGTGTTTCCAGGATCTCGTTCAGTTCTTCCCGCGAGGCCTGGGAGATGGTCTTGATGGTTTGACCACGTTTGCCGAGGACGATGCTTTTCTGGCTATCGCGTTCCACATAGATGGTCTGTTCGATGCGTACAGACCCGTCCTTGCGCTGCTGCCAGAGTTCCGTTTCCACCGTGGAAATATAGGGGAGTTCCTGATGTAGCCGTTCAAACAGCTTCTCGCGGGTGATTTCTGCGGCCAGAACCCGCAAGGGCAGATCGGATGGCTGATCTTCCGGGTAAAGCCAGGGGCCATCGGGCACGGCCTTGGCAAAATGATCCAGAATTGTGCCCGTGCCGTCGCCGGTCAGTGCCGAAACCATGAAGGTCTCCTCGAAGGGCAGGATCTCATTGGCTTCGCGGGCAAGATCAAGCAGCTTGTCGCGTTTGGCGACATCGATCTTGTTGAGGATCAACACTTTCGGCGCAGATTGGCCAGCAAGGCGTTTCAGGATTTCGCCGGTCTCTTCGTCTATCCCCTTGCGGGCATCGATCAAAAGAGCGATCAGATCGGCATCGCGCGCACCGCCCCAGGCGGTGTCCACCATCGCCCGGTCCAGCCGGCGCTTGGGCTTGAAGATCCCCGGCGTGTCGATGAAGACAAGCTGGGCATTGCCATGCATGGCCACCCCGCGAATGATCGACCGGGTCGTTTGCACCTTGTGGGTGACAATAGACACCTTGGTGCCGACAAGCTGGTTGATCAGCGTGGATTTGCCCGCATTGGGCGCTCCGATAAGCGCAATGAAGCCCGCACGCGTGTCCGCCGGCATTTCCGGCAGTGGCCCGGGCAGGGGGAAATCGAACCGGCCGGACGCTTGGGGGACGTCATCATCGGGCACGTCATCACGGTATTTGTCGCCGGTCACATGGGCTCCATTTGCGTCACACTAGTCAATTGCTTTCCGGTTCTGTCCGTCTGGTCGAATTCTCAAAATGTCTGACCGCCTGTTCAAACTTGTCGCGGCATCCGGGATTGCAAAAGCCGACGACATTACCCTGATAAAGCGTCAGAGAATCTCCTGCGACGGGCTTGCCAGACCAAGGGCAAGTTGCGTTGGTGCAGTCTTCCAGTCTTAAGCTCGCCATTTATCGGCCCCTATTCTGTCCAGACGCCTTCGCGGCGCAGCACCGCTTCTGCGGCATCCTGTTCCGCATTGCGCTTCGAGCCGCCAGCACCTTCACCCGGCGCAAGTCCCTTTACATGTACGGAGACTTTGAATTCCGGGGCATGATCGGGGCCGGACCGTCCGGTAACTTCGTAATCCGGCGTTGGCAGGCTTTGGGACTGGGCCCATTCCTGCAAGGTTGTCTTGGCATCGCGTAACGGTCCGCTCCAGGACAGCATGCGCGGTTCCCACAAGCGCTTTATGAGATCCTCTGCCGCCTGATAGCCCCCGTCAAGATAGATCGCGGCAATAACGGACTCGCACATGTCCGCCAGAAGAGCGGTCTTCTTGCGGCCGCCGGTCTGCGCTTCGGCCTGGCCGATCAGCATGGCATCGCCGACGCCGAGTTCAACCGCAATCTCAGCGCAGGTCTCGCGCTTGACCATATGGTTGAACCGTCGTGCAAGTTCGCCCTCATCGGCCAGCGGAAAATGCCGGTGCAACAAGGACGCAACCGCCAGCCCGAGAACCCGGTCACCAAGGAACTCCAGCCTCTGATAGCTTGCCGAGACCGAATCCGAAGGCGCAAGCGCGCTCGCATGGGTCAGTGCGACTTTAAGGAGAAGCGGATCGGTGAACTCATACTGGAGTGCAGCCTTCAAAGCGGACACGCTTCCGCGCCGGGGTTCAGTGGCCATCGTTGCCGCTCCGGCTGCGGGCGAAGGCGGAAAGCCTGCTCACAGCCCTTTGCCGAGGCGATCCCAGCGGATGCTCCACGGCCATTTCCAGATCTCCCACGCAGCATTGCCTTCCTGAACCGAGAAGAACAGCACTTCGGCGCGACCGATGAAGTTTTCCAGCGGCACGTAGCCGACCCGGCTCAGAACCCTGCTGTCAACCGAGTTGTCGCGGTTGTCGCCCATCATGAAGTAGTGGCCTTCGGGAACCTCGTAAACCCGTGTGTTGTCGAGCTGCCCACGTGGAGAGAGGTCGAGTACATCGTAGGTGACCCCGTTCGGCAGGGTCTCGCGGTACCTTGCAGTGCGTTTCACGCCGAATGACGTATCTTCGATATAGTCATCGATCCGTTCGCGTTTAACTTCTTCGTCGTTGATGTAAACGACGCCGCCGCGTAGCTGGATCTTGTCTCCCGGCAGACCAATCACGCGTTTGATGTAGTCGGTCGAGTTGTCGGTCGGCAGTTTGAACACTGCAATGTCGCCGCGTTGCGGTTCACCAGCCCAGACCCGGCCGGGAATTGGCACCAATCCGAACGGGAACGAGTAGCGCGAATATCCGTAGCTGTACTTCGAGACGAACAGGTAGTCGCCGATCAGCAGGGTGTTGACCATTGAGCCGGAGGGAATGTTGAACGGCTGGAACAAAAACGTGCGCACCACCAGCGCCAGAAGCAATGCCTGGACGACGATCTTGACGGTTTCGTAGATCCCGCCGTCCTTGTCTTTCTTGTTGTCCGTCACGCTCATTGTTTCCCTTGCCTGTCACTAGGCTGTTGCTGGTTGGCGCTGCCCTGCTGCGGCACTCTTATCCGGTTGCCGGTGGGTACGCAATGCGATGGTTTTCCAAGGGCCATAGCCGAGGTAAGAACCTGTTGATGGTTTCAATCCGGCGAGATTGGCTCCGGCCAGTCATCTGGCCAGGCACTGAGGACGACGAATGCCTGTGCCAGCGGAAAGTCATCGGTGATCGTCAGGTCGATCCGCGCCTTGAAGCCCTCAGGCGTCATCGCCTTCAGCCGCTCTGCAGCTCCACCAGTCAGGGCGACCGTCGGCTTTCCGGAGGGCAGGTTGACAACCCCCATTTCCCGCCATGCAACGCCCATCCTGAGCCCGGTGCCAAGCGCCTTGGAACAGGCTTCCTTGGCGGCGAACCGTTTGGCATAGGATGCGGCGCGCTCAGCCCGCCGGTCCGACTTTGCCCGTTCCACCTCCGTAAACACCCGGTTGGTGAACCGTTCGCCGAACCGGTCAAGCGTCTTCTCGATACGCCGGATGTCGATCAGGTCACTGCCGATACCCAATATCATGTGTCAGATGTCTCCTGCTTGCACCGCCAGTCCGAAAATCGAGCTGAAGGGCATTCAGTTAGCCGTTGCCGGTGTCTTCCGGGACCAATTCGATTTCCCTGTCCTCGGGCGGCAACTTTGAAAGCGTTCTTCGGCGTCTCAGCTGATAGACCTCGACGCTTTTGTAAACAATCACATAGGAAACCGTGCCGACCATCAATCCAAGCGGGACAGCGCCGATAAACATGGGCTTCAGGGTTGGCCACAGCGCGGACATGGACGACTGAAACAGACCTTTTTCAAGTTGCTGGCCGACTTCATGGGCCATGGCTCCGTTTGACCCTCCCTGAAGAATCCATTGTCCTGTCTTGAACGTCATTGCCCAGATGAAGGGAAAGGTCAGCGGATTTCCGATTGCTGTGCCAAGCGCTGCGGCCAGCATGTTTCCGCGAATTATGTAGGCGAATGCGAAAGCCGTAAGAAAGTGAAATCCGATCAGCGGTGTGAAGGAGGCAAACGCCCCGGCGGCGAATCCAAGAGCAATGGCGTTCGGGGTGGCCGACAACCTCAGGACGCGTTTGCTGAAATACCGGGTCGAGCGGGCCCAGCTGTGGCGGGGCCATACTGCAACGCGCAGGCGCTCAATGCGCGTGGGCCTATGTCGACGCCGGAACAGCATTCGCGATCTAGTTCTCCTTTGTGCGAGTGGACCGATCTAATCAGATCTGTTTCACGCAATTCCTGTTCGGTTCATCTGTCCAAAATTGCTATCGCCAATTCGGCGAAGTACCTCAACTCCTTAAGCACAAATAGTTTTCGGTGAGGTTACTTTTATACGACCCGGCAAATCCGGATAAGCGATTAGTGTCTGTTTATCCGCTCTCGAAATGTCTTTTGGCATTTCGGCCCCTGCCGGATTGTTCAGCCATTCACCCGTTCGACATTCGACACGACCGGCTTGGCGCGCAACTGGTTGATGATGCGGTTCAAGTGCTTCAGATCCCACACTTCAAGATCGATCAGCATTGTATGGAAATCATAGGCCTTTTTCGCCATTTTCAGATTGTCGATATTGCCGTCGTTTTCGCCGATTACCTGAGCGATTTCCGCAAGTGAACCAGGTTCGTTGACAGCCGACACTTCCAGCCGGGCCGGAAACCGCTCCGGGTTGGCGGCGTCGATATCCCAGCGGACGTCGACCCAGCGTTCGGTCTGATCATCGAAATCCTTCAGTGCCGGCGATTGTATCGGATAGATGGTTAGTCCGGCGGACCGGGTCAAGATACCGACGATCCGGTCGCCCGGGACCGCGCCGCCGTCGGGCGCGAACCTGAAAGGCACATCACCGCTCAGCAAACTGATCGGGACGGCCAGACCACCTTTCTGATTGGTCTTCGGGCCGTTGTCGTTGGTTTCATGCTCATTGAGCGCCTCTGGCGGTATCCGGAATTTCAGGCCAGACCCTTTGCTGAGTTCGATCCAGCCCTCCTCACTTGGCAGAGTCGACAGAACTGCGCGTTCATCCTGATAATCGGGGTGGGCAGACTTGAGAATTGATTGCGCATTCAGGTCGCCGCGCCCGACGCCGGCAAGCAAATCAGCAACTGTGGATACATGATGGTCTCCAATAACGGCTTCCAGAAGGTCCGTCGAATACACCTTGCCTGCACGGGAAAATGCTCTGCGGAGAATGTGTTCGCCGAGGCTTCCATATTGCTTGCGGACCGTCTCACGTGTTGCCCTGCGGATTGCCGCCTTAGCCTTTCCGGTCACGGCAATGCTGGCCCAGGCCGGCGGTGGGGACTGAGCGGGCGCGCGTATGATCTCGACTTCGTCGCCGTTGCGAAGTTCTGTCACCAACGGCATGATTTTGCCGTTGATTTTGCTGCCGACGCAGGTATTGCCGACATCGGTATGAACCGCATAGGCGAAGTCGATCGGTGTGGCACCACGCGGCAGCGCAATCAGCCGGCCTTTCGGCGTAAAGCAGAATACTTGATCGGTGAAGAGTTCTAGTTTGGTGTCTTCCAGAACTTCTTCGGAGCTGTGGTCGCCCTGTGCTAACAGCTCGGTTGTTCTGCGAAGCCACTCGAAAGCCCGGCATTCCTCGGTATGGCGGGCGATATTGCGGCCACCCATTTCGCCGTCCTTGTAGAGCGCGTGCGCGGCTATGCCGTACTCGGCGATCCGATCCATTTCGATTGTCCGGATCTGCAGTTCGACACGCTGGCGGGACGGGCCGACGATTGTGGTATGTATGGACCGGTAGTCGTTTTGCTTTGGTGTGGATATGTAGTCCTTGAACCGGCCGGGAACTGTTGGCCATGCGGTGTGAATCACACCTAGAACCCGGTAACAGGCTTCTACGGTGCCGACGGTCACCCGGAACCCGTGGATATCGGACAATTGTTCGAAACCAATTGCCTTCTGCTGCATCTTCCGGAAGATGGAGTAGGGCCGTTTCTCGCGGCCGCGCACGACGGCGGCCATCCCTTTTTCCGCAAGCCGTTCTGTCAGCGTCTTTTCAATATCGACAATCAGGTCCTGGTTGCGTTCGCGGAGTTCTTTCAGCCGGTCGGTAACGGTCTTGTAGCCGTCTGGATAAAGAATCCGGAAAGAAATATCTTCCAGTTCTTCTCGAAGATCGTGCATGCCCATACGGCCGGCCAGCGGCGCATAAATTTCCATGGTTTCTTCGGCGATGCGGCCACGCTTGTCCTCCGGCATGAAGCCGAGGGTCCGCATGTTGTGTAACCGGTCGGCCAGCTTGACCAGGAGAACCCTGACATCGTCGGCAATTGCCAGAAGGAGCTTGCGGAAATTTTCGGCCTGCTTGGCCTTTCGCGAAACTAGATCGAGGCGCTTGATCTTGGTGAGACCGTCGACGAGCTTTCCGATCTCGTGGCCGAATAGTTCGTCAATCTCGTTGCGCGTCGCATCGGTATCTTCGATCGTGTCATGAAGAAGGGCGACTGCAATCGTTGCGTCATCCAGCCTGAGATCAGTCAGAATGGCGGCAACTTCAAGCGGATGGGAGAAATAGGGGTCCCCGGATGCACGCAACTGTGAGCCATGCTTCTGCATGGCATAGACATAGGCCTTGTTAAGAAGAGCCTCGTCAGCGTTCTGATTGTATTTTGTAACCCGTTCGACGAGTTCGTATTGACGCATCATGACTACAATCCAGCATCGTCACCCAGACGATCTGCCGGCCCGGCCGGTGCGGGCTGAACGGCGGCCCTAGGCGAGGCCGCCCGCACAGTTCAAATGTCAGATGTCATCCGTGCGCTCTGGCGGCACCAGGCCTTCCAGGCCGCGAAGCAGATCTTCTTCGGACATCCGGTCAAAATCTACCGCGCTGTCATCAACTTCATTGATCTGGGTTGCGACGCGCTGGCCGGAACTCGGTACCAGCGGCACCGCTTCAGCTTCAGGTTCGTCCACTTCCACAAACTTTTGCAGGGAGTGGATCAAATCTTCTTTCATGTCTTCCGGATTGACCGTCTGCTCGGCAATCTCGCGCAGGGCGACAACGGGGTTCTTGTCGTTATCACGATCAATTGTTGGGGGGGAACCGCTCGAAATCATGCGCGCCCGGTGGGCAGCAAGCAACACCAGCTCAAAACGGTTCTCGACCTTGTCGATACAGTCTTCGACGGTCACACGCGCCATACGACGCCTCCATTTTTTCAGAAACTCGAGCCGACAGGCTATACTGGTGCCGGTAAACAAATGCAAGCCCGGCTCGGGCTGCCGTGCTACTAAAGAATGGCGCAGCTGGACACCCGCAAAAACCTCGCCATTGGGTCTGAAATCTGATTCACTGTGTCCATGGAGGTTCTTCATGGATCCTAGCAGTCTTTTCAGTTTGTCCGATCATCTTGAGCGATTGAGCAAGGATGGCGATCCGCTTGAGGTGCTGGAGCGCACCGTTGATTTCGAATATTTCCGGACCTGGCTGGTGGAAGGGCTGGAGTATAGCGACGGCTCCAAGGGCGGGCGTCCGCCGTTTGACCCGGTTTCGATGTTCAAGGTGTTGATCCTTCAGACGCAGCACAATCTGAGTGACGCAAAGATGGAGTTTATCATTCGCGACCGGCTCTCCTGGATGCGGTTTTTGGGCTTTGCGCTCGGCGAGCCGATGCCGGACGAAAACACGATCCGCCACTTCCGCAACCGGATGACGGAGACCGGCACCTTGAAGCGGGTGATGAAGGCGTTTGACTGGCAACTGAAGAAAAA
Source organism: Roseibium sp. (assembly GCA_965230445.1). GTDB lineage: Bacteria > Pseudomonadota > Alphaproteobacteria > Rhizobiales > Stappiaceae > Roseibium. The sequence goes on from OZ246005.1 coordinate 1,108,520, forward strand.
GGGCTATATCCCGATGTCCGGTCAGATCGTCGATGCGTCCCTCGTGCCCGCGCCCAAGCAACGAAATACGGACGGCGAAAGGCAAGCGATTAAAGACGGCAAGTCGGCCAAGGAGATCTGGCCGGATGAGCCCAACAAGGCGGCACAGAAGGATACCAATGCCCGCTGGACACTGAAAATCGGCGGGAAAGTACGCTATCGGCCCGATGGCACACCGTTGCCGCAGATCGCCTTGCCTGTGTTTGGCTATAAGAGTCATATCAGCATCGACCGGCGCTTCGGCTTCATCCGGGGCTGTGCGGTGACCTCCGCTGCCGATGCAGATGGCCGGCAGTTGAAACATGTCGTGACCAAGGACAACATGGCCTCTGATGTGTGGGCCGACAGCGCCTACCGCTCCACGAAAAACGAGAAATGGCTGGCGCAAAACATGTTGGTGAGCCGCATTCACCGGCGCAAACCAGCGAACAAACCCATGCCGGAGGCAACGTCCCGCGCCAATGCAAAGAAGTCAGCCATCCGTGCCTGTGTCGAACACGTCTTCGCGCATCAGAAGAACCGCTATGGCTTGTTCATCCGCACCATCGGCCTGGCGCGCGCAGAGACCAAACTCACGCTCGCCAACCTGGCCTACAACTTCGATCGTCTGATTTTCCACGAACGGCAATGCGCCATGGGATGAATCCGTCTGGAGGGCGGAAAAATCGATGAAACACCGCCCGGACCGCATCGATCCCGGGCTAAAACACTGGCCTCAGGGTTGAAAGACGTCAGGACGCTTCAAAATAGAGGGTTTTTGCGGGTGTCCAGCTTGTACAATCCTTTGGGATTCAGTAAAAAAGGTGCGTAACTTAACGAATTTTTGGATTGCGGTCTGCACATGGAATAGTGTAGGGCACGGAACCGGCGATGTGCTTGGACGCGCTACCGATCCGTAAAAAAAAGCAAGATCAATAAAGCTGAAAACATTGAAAAGAATACTTTTATCATTGTTCATCAGCTCGTTATGCCAAATCTGGAAGAGTTAATAGTCTTTGCCCAAGTGCTTATACTTATCAATTTCCAGATATGCATGCTGACCTTAGAAAGGTTAAGACCTCAATGTTTGATGCAAGAGAGAAGGTTGCCCTTTTCATCGACGGAGCCAACCTGTATTCGACGGCTAAAGCCATCGGATTTGACATTGATTACAAGCGGTTGTTGAAGGAGTTTCAGGGACAGGCCTATCTGTTGCGAGCTTACTACTACACCGCTCTGATCGAAGATCAGGAATACTCCTCCATTCGGCCTCTCATTGATTGGCTGGACTACAACGGCTACAAGGTTATTACCAAGCCGGTGAAGGAATTTGTGGACAGTGCCGGCCGCCGGAAGGTGAAAGGCAACATGGACATCGAACTCGCCGTCGATGCTATGGAACTCGTCGAAAACGTGGACCATGTGGTTCTTTTCTCCGGTGATGGTGATTTCCGGTCGCTGGTCGAAGCGCTGCAGCGCAAGGGCCGGAAGGTGAGCGTGGTTTCTACACTGAAAACGCAGCCGCCGATGATCGCCGACGATCTGCGCCGGCAGGCCGATCACTTCATCGATTTGGCCACGCTTGCCAACAAGATCGGCCGGGATCCGTCCGAGCGTCCTGTGCGTCCTCAGGTCGCTGATCACGACGACGAGGATGACGACTACTAAGATTGTCGGATGCCAACCCTTCCGCCATCGTTCGGCCCTGTTGATCCGCCTTTGGACTGTGCCGATTGTCCACGGCTGGTTGAGCTCAGAACCGGCCTGAAAGCGGATCATCCGGACTGGTTCAATGCGCCGGTGCCGTCTTTCACGTCGAAAGACCCCAAGTTGCTGGTGGTTGGACTGGCACCCGGCATGAAAGGCGCCAACCGGACAGGGCGTCCGTTTACGGGCGACTACGCGGGCGATCTTCTCTATGAGACGATGATTGAATACGGCTTTGCGACGGGAATCTATCTAGCCCGTCCAGACGACGGATTGGCGCTCAAGGATGCGATGATCACCAACGCGGTGCGTTGCCTGCCGCCGCAGAACAAACCCACCGGGCCCGAGATCCGCAATTGCCGCCCCTTTCTTTTGTCGACACTGGCGGCCAATCCGACGGTCCGCGCGGTCTTGGCGCTTGGCCGGATTGCGCACGAGACATTTTTGACCTCGTTGGGACTAAGGCGTGCGGCATATGTTTTCGCGCATGGTGCGCAACATACCTTGCCGGTTTCCGATCTGACCCTGTTCGACAGCTATCACTGCTCACGCTACAACACCAATACCCGCCGGCTGACGCCGGAGATGTTTAAAAGCGTCTTTCAGGATATCCGGGCAACGCTCGACTCATAGGGGAAAACCGGGCCGAGCCGGAGAAGGCCGTCTGGTATCAGGTGTGTAACTCGGCTTCGTGTTCCATCCAGCCATCAGCGCCCAGATGCTCCTGGGGACGGAAACGGGCCTTGTAAGCCATTTTGGGTGATCCCTCGACCCAGTAGCCGAGATAGACATAGGGCAGGTGCATTTTCCTGGCGCGTTCGATGTGCTCAAGGATCATGTAGGTGCCGAGCGCGGTGTCTTGAAACTCGGGATCATAGAAGGAATAGACCATCGACAATCCGTCAGCGAGCTGGTCAGTGAGCGCAACTCCGAGAAGCGGACCATCGCCGGCGCCGGTCAGAAAGGTATCTGGTCCCCTGCGCCGGTATTCGATGACCATGGTTTCGACGTGGGTGTCCTCAATCATCATCGCATAATCGAGAACACTCATTTCGGTCATGCCGCCGTTTTCATGGCGCGTGTCCAGGTAGTCCTTGAAAAGATCGAATTGTTCGGCAGACGGGCTGGCAGGCAGGCGTGCACCGACTAGCTCTGAGGCCGTTTTCCAGGTGCGTTTGAATGATTTTGTCCAGCGGAAGTCCTGAACCCTGACCCGGACCGAAATACATGCCCGGCAATTCTCGCAGGCTGGACGATAGGCAATGTTCTGGCTTCGCCGGAAGCCGCCTTGGGTCAGCACATCGTTCAATGCCGGGGCATGATGCCCGACCAGATGCGTAAACACCTTCCGCTCTTGCCGCCCGTCAAGATACGGACATGGCGCTGGCGCCGTCAGATAGAATTGCGGCTGGTCGGTCGGATGCCGGGTCACGTCTCAATCCAGGATCAAAGCGATGCACTCAAAGTCCATAGTACCATGGTGCAACGATGGAGAAGGTCAGCCACAAAATCAAGGCGAGAGGCGTGCCGGCGCGGAGGAAGTCCGCAAACCGGTAGTGCCCCGGACCCATCACGATCAGGTTGGTCTGATAACCGACCGGCGTCGCAAATGACGTATTGGCGGCGAATATCAGACAAACGATGAACGGTTCCGCCGGTTGGCCGATCTGGTCTGCCAGCTCAATCGCGATCGGGGTAAACAAGACGGCCGCTGCGTTATTTGACAGGAAATTGGTCAGGACCATGACCAGAAGGTACATGGCGGACAGCATGACGGCAGGCGAAGCACTGCCGACGGCCGCTACAAGCCCAGAGGCGATAGCCAGCGCGCCACCCGTCGCTTCAAGCGCGACGGCTGCGGCAAGCGATGCGCCGACCAGCATGAAGATGCGGCTATCAATCGCACGGAGTGCCTGGCGGATATTGAGGCAGCCGGAAGCAATCATGGCGAAGGTTCCCGCGATCGCTGCCGATACAATCGGCACCAGGCCGCTGGCTGCAGCTAGCACGACGAGGGAAAAAATCGCCAGGGCGCGGGGTGCATAGCGCCGTCTGGGAACCTCGGCGGTCGACCAGTCCATCAACAGCACGTCGCGGTTGCCGCGCAGGCGGGCAATGTCATTTTCTCCGCCGGCGACCAGCAGTACATCGCCTGCCTCTAGCCGGATATCGTTCATGGCCATCCGCGGCATCCGGCTGCGGCGCTGAATGCCCATGACTAACAAACCGGTTTCGGTATAAAAGCCCGATTGCGGCAGGGTGCGGCCCATCAGCCGGGAGGCCGGCGCAACCACAACCTCCGTCAGGTTCAAGGACCACGGCTGGAGGCTTTGGCTGTCCCTGTTGTTGGTTGTCTGGTCAGCGTCTGTTTCCATCAGCGGCTGGCGGCTTGCCAGCGCATTGGCAAGGGCCGTTCGCGTGGCGGCGACGATGACCGTATCCCCGGGCCCCAAAGTGACATTCTCAAAGGGCGGCAGGATTGGCTTTTGGCCCCGCTGAACCAGCCGCACAGTCATGTCCTTGAGCTGCGGAAACATGCCGGAAACGGATTCTACACCGACCAGAGGGTGGCCGAACGTGATCTCGATCTGTGCGATGAACTGTTTCCCGGACATTGGCTGAAACTCTTCCGCCATGGTCTTTCTGGGTTTCAGAAAGTGGGGCATCACAAACAGCACATAGATCGAGCCCACACCCGCAAGGATGATGCCGATGGGGGTGAAGCTGAAGAAGCTGAAGGTCACATCTGATGACTGCTCGGCGAACTGGGCAACCAGCAGGTTAGTGGAAGAGCCGATCAGGGTGGTCATGCCGCCAAGGATGGCTATGAAAGACAGCGGCATCAGAAAGCGGGAAGCGGATTGCCCGAGTGTTGCCGCAACCGCTGACAGAATGGGCAGAAACATCACCACAACGGGTGTGTTGTTCAAGAAGGCACTCAGGATGCCGACGATCACCAGAATGGGTACAGCGGCGAGCTGGGAACGGCCACGGGTCCAGCGGACAACCGCCTTGGCGGGTTTCTCCAGAGCGTCCGTCTGAAACAGTCCCTGGCCGATGATCAACAGGCAGATGACGGTAATCAGCGCGGGATTGGCAAATCCGACCAGGAAATCTGCGGTTGTAACCGGTCCGTCGGCCGTTCCGACCGGAATAATTGTGAATATGACAATCAGGGAAACGACCGAACCGAGCGCAATCGTTTCTATAGGAAAACGTTCGCTCGCATAGAGCACCACCGTCGATGCGATCACCATGAAGGTGAGCGCCATGGCGATATCAGCCAGGTCCATTCGTCTCCGCCCAACATGGCAGGTCACACACAGACACAGAGTCTATCCGATTGCGCTGCAACATGGAAAGGGGAAAGACCCGCTACGGAAACAAAGCACGTAAGGCCGCCGGAGATCGCGGTTTTGATGCGCTTTTCTCACGCTTGCGGTGGGTCGAAGGTCTTTGGGAACCTTGAATTTATGACAACAGTGCCGAGAACGATGTCATGCAACAGGCGTTTTCGGTCGGAGAACAGCGCGATCATAAGGATCAATGGTGTCAGGATCGACAGGGAGAACCAGAACAAGAGTGCATGCATGGCTGCCAGAAGCGGATAGGGCGGGGCGCCGTACCAAAGGCGCATTTCCAAACCCATGATCCGCATGCCGACTGTCGCGGCAGATGGACCGCCAAGGGTAAAGGCAACATAGAGAAGCGCAACGGCCGGGCCCAGTATCGCAAACAGGATCCAGGCAAGGCCAAGCGTAAATACACCGAGAATCAGCACGGCTATTCCGGCGCCGAAGGTCAACAGCGCAATGATCAGCGCATCAAGCAGAAATGCCAGAATGCGACGGGTGCGGACGCCTTCGAACAGTTCCGGTTGGATTCGTGGATCGAATGCGTCGCGGCGCGTTTCCCCGGCTGCGCTTTGATAAGTCATGACGTCAACAGGCCCTTTCAATATCGTGACCCATACGTAGGAACGGGCGCGCCACTTTGCAATTTATGGCTTTGCATGCGAACCGCCGCTATTGATTGCCCAGCATCGCCGCGACTTTCGGTGCATAGTAGCTCAAAATGCCGTCCGCACCGGCGCGCTTGAAGGCAAGCAGACTTTCCAGCATGGCACGCTCGCCATCGAGCCAGCCGTTGGCGGCGGCGGCCTCGATCATCGCGAACTCGCCTGACACCTGATAGGCGAAGGTGGGCACCTCAAACTCGTCCTTCACCCGCCGGACGATGTCGAGATAAGGCATGCCCGGCTTGACCATGACCATGTCCGCGCCTTCGTCGATATCGAGCTGCACCTCGCGCAGGGCCTCATCGGTGTTGCCAGGGTCCATCTGATAGGTGCGTTTGTCGCCTTTCAAGGTTCCCGAGGATCCGACCGCATCGCGGAACGGCCCATAGAAGGCCGAGGCGTATTTGGCCGCATAGGCCATGATCTGCACATGCCGGAACCCGTGTGCGTCGAGAGCACTGCGGATCGCACCGATCCGCCCATCCATCATGTCCGATGGCGCTATGATGTCGGCACCTGCTTCCGCCTGAACCAGTGACTGCCGGCAAAGCTGAGCAACAGTTTCATCGTTGATGATCGTTTCGCCGCGCAGAAGTCCGTCATGGCCGTGGCTGGTGTAAGGATCGAGCGCTACATCGTGCATCAGGCCGAGGTTGAGATTCTTGGCCTTAAGCGCCCGGGTCGCGCGGCACACCAGGTTTTCAGAGTTAAGGGCTTCCGTCCCGTCCTCGTCGCGCAGGGCCGGGTCGGTGTACGGAAACAGCGCGATGACCGGAATGCCGAGTTCGGCGGCCCGTTCCGCTTCCTTTTCGGCTTCGTCGATGGAAAGGCGGAACACGCCGGGCATGGAAGCGACGGGCTGGCGCACGCCGGTACCGTCGACAATGAATATGGGCCAGATCAGATCATCCACCGTCAGCGTATTTTCGCGTACAAGGCGGCGGGACCAGTCGGTTTGCCTGTTGCGGCGCATGCGCGTTCCGGCAAGCAACTCATCCATTTCCTCTGGGGTGATGTGATAGGATGTGGGTTTTTGGGGCATGAAACGATCCTGCCGGCTGACGGAGTAACAGTATGGCTATCTTACTGATTTGTCAGGCAAGCTAGCACGGGATTTGTGTCAGTCAAACTATCGTAAAAATGCTTGCAAATACGATGAAATTGGTAGTTTATTGACGTAAACGTCAAAACAAATTATCGAAGCTTGCGGCCAATGTTTGGGAGGACGGTCATGGACTTTGCGTTGAATGCGGATCAGCTCGCGTTTCGCGACATGGCGGCAACCTTCGCCCGTGATGAGCTGGAGCCATATGCCCGTGAATGGGACGAGACAAGTCACTTCCCCGTCGAAACCTTGAAGAAGGCCGCCGGACTTGGTCTTGCCGGCATCTACGTACGCGAGGATGTCGGCGGTTCGAACTTGACCCGGCTGGACGCAGCGCTTGTTTTTGAAGAGCTGACAAAGGGCTGCACCTCGACGGCGGCCTTTCTTTCGATCCATAACATGGTGGCCTGGGTCATCGATTCCTACGGATCCGAAGCGCAGCGCCAAGCCTATTTGCCAGGGCTTTGCGCTATGGACATCATCGCAAGCTATTGCCTGACCGAGCCGGGTTCGGGATCGGACGCGGCAAGCCTGCGCACCCGCGCGGTTGACGATGGCGACCACTATATCCTCAATGGCTCCAAGGCATTTATCTCCGGAGGCGGTGTCAGCGACCTTTACGCCGTGATGGTTCGCACCGGCGGGGAGGGGCCGTCGGGCGTCTCCTGCCTTCTGGTTGAGAAGGACACACCAGGCTTCACCTTCGGGGCTCAGGAAGTGAAGCTTGGCTGGAAAAGTCAGCCGACCGCCCAGCTCAACTTTCAGGATTGCCGGGTGCCGAAGGCAAATCTGGTCGGCAAGGAAGGCGATGGATTCAAGATCGCCATGGCCGGTCTCGATGGCGGACGGTTGAACATCGGTGCCTGCTCGATTGGTGCGGCGCAGACCTGCCTCGACCGGGCTATTGACTATATGAAGGACCGAAAGCAGTTCGGCCGGTCCTTAAGCGAGTTTCAGGCGCTGCAGTTCCGGCTGGCGGATATGGCGACTGAGCTGGAGGCAGCACGGCTCCTCCTGTACAAGGCTGCGACCGCTGTGGACGGGAAGACCGCCGACGCAACCAAACTCGCCGCGATGGCCAAACGCCTTGCAACTGATACAGGCTTCAAGGTGGTTAATGATGCCCTTCAACTCCATGGCGGCTATGGCTATCTTCGCGATTACCCGATCGAGCGATTTCTCCGCGATGTCCGGGTGCATCAGATCCTGGAAGGCACCAACGAAATCATGCGCGTGATCATCGCCCGGGACTTGTTGAAAGACTGAAAGCGATCCGACCGTCCGTTGAAAACCGAATTAGAGGCCAGTGTGAGCGACGAAATTCTATTCGAGGTCCGGGGACGCGCCGGAATTGTAACGCTCAACAGGCCAAAGGCGTTGAATGCTCTCAGCCAAAAGATGGTCGAAGCGCTGAGCTGGCAGCTTTCGCGCTGGGCGGACGATCCTGCAGTTGCTCACGTCGTGATCAAGGCGGCCGGTGACCGGGCCTTTTGCGCAGGCGGCGACATTCGCAGCATTTATGAGGCCAGGATGGCGGGAGACATGGAGGGACTTCGGTCCTTCTTCCGCGCCGAGTACATGACCAATGCGCAGATCAAGGCCTTTCCCAAACCCTACATCGCGTTGATCAACGGCATCGTCATGGGCGGGGGTGTAGGCGTTTCGGTTCACGGATCGCATCGTGTGGGAACGGAAAAGACCGTGTTTGCCATGCCGGAAACCGGGATCGGTTTTTTCCCGGATGTCGGTGGCACCTTTTTTCTGCCGCGCATGCCCAAACGAACCGGTGTCTACTGTGCGCTTAGCGCTGGCCGCTTAAAGCAGGCCGATGCCCTGGCAACCGGCATCCTGACCCATGCCGTCTGCGAAGCCGATCTGCCCGCTCTGGAAGCAGCGCTCGAAGAGGCGGACAACATCGATCAGGCGCTCTCCGCATTCAGGACTGATCCGGGTGCGGGGGACGTATGGTCGAATGCGGCTCTGATTGAAGAGATCTTCTCAGGAGGTTCCGTTGGCGAAATCATGACCCGCCTGGATGCGTCCCAAGATCCTTTTGCCGTGAAGGCCGCAGAAGCCATCCGCCAGAAATCGCCGGCAAGTGTTCACATTGCCTTCGAACAGATGCAGCGCGGCGCTGCCCTGGGTTTCAATGACTGCATGAAACTGGAATACCGGATCCTGTGCCGGATCGCTGAGGGTACTGACTTCTTCGAAGGGGTGCGCGCGGTTGTAATTGACAAGGACAACAAGCCGAAATGGTCACCGGCAAACCTGAGTGAGGTGGACAGCGACGGGATTGCGTCGTATTTCGAAACTCCCCCCGACGGGGATCTGCCACTCTCATGAGCAAAGCAGGAATAGCTGTGATCACCAGCTTTCAGGAACTGTTCGACGCACGGCCGGCATGGAACACCATCATGGTGGTCTATCTGCGCTTTATTTCCATATTGCTTCTGATCGGCGGAATTATTTATTGGGGCCGGATTGTCGGCCTTTCGGAATGGCGCGGCATGTGGTTCTGGGAGATGCCGGTCTCGATCCAGGGCGCTGTGGTTTTCTTTGCGGTTCTCGATCTGGTCGCTGCGATAGGCCTCTGGCTGGCGGTGTCCTGGGGCACCGTGATGTGGATCTTCCGATGCTTCTGCCAGATTCTCATGCATACGGCTTTTGTCGATCTTTACGGCAGCCGTCCTTATGAAATTGCGTTCTATCTTCTTACCATGGCGATCTACGCTGGCATCTACTACCAGATGGAGCGCGAGAAGAAGCAAACAGAGGACTAGCAGCCTTTGACGGTCAAGCCGTCACAGCAAATAGAACCCGGGCAGCTTTTCACCTGGGGGCGGGAGGAGTGTCAAATGTCTAAAACAATCGGATTTATCGGTCTCGGCAATATGGGTGGGCCGATGGCGGCCAATCTGGTCAAGGCCGGGCACACGGTCCTGGGGCTGGACCTGTCCGAAGAGGCGAATGCAGCGCACGAAGCTGCAGGCGGTATACGGGCGCAGGGCGTTGCCGAATTGGCGTCCGCTGCGGATGTTATCGTCACAATGCTTCCGGCAGGCGCGCATGTCCGCAAGGTCCATCTGGAGGCGGGCGGCATCCTCGAAAATGCCAAGCCCGGTACCCTGATGATCGATTCCTCGACCATCGATGTGCAATCGGCCCGCGACGTAATCGGCGCGGTCAGCGAAAAGGGCATGCTGATGGTCGACGCGCCGGTTTCCGGTGGCGTTGGCGGTGCGACTGCTGGAACCTTGACTTTTATGGTTGGCGGCAGTGACGCAGCGTTCGAAGCGGCCAAGCCCTATCTCGATATCATGGGCAAGACGATTGTTCATGCCGGTGGAGACGGCAACGGGCAGGCTGCCAAGATCTGCAACAACATGATCCTCGGGATCTCCATGATCGGCGTATCGGAAGCCTTTGTGCTTGCCGAAAAGCTAGGGCTGGATGCGCAGAAGCTGTTCGACATTTCCTCCACCGCTTCCGGCCAGTGCTGGTCGCTGACGACATATTGCCCGGTGCCGGGACCTCTTCCGGCGTCGCCGGCGAACCGCGATTATGAACCGGGCTTTGCAGCGGCCATGATGCTCAAGGACCTCAAACTGGCGCAGGAAGCAGCAAATTCCGCGGGAGCGACAACCCCGCTTGGCGCCGAAGCCGCCGCGCTATACGGCCTGTTCTGCAACGGCGGCGGCGCGGAGAAAGACTTTTCTGCTATTGTGAAGTTCCTGCGTGGATCATAATGAATCAAAGATAAACTGAAGATTTCAAATCACTTGCAAAAGTTAAGAGAAGATTCAGCGTGTCTCTTAAGCGGATTTTAGAAACATCTGTCTAAATTGCAGGACAAGGCGGAAAAAATATCCGTCCTAAAGGCGGGAAAAAATCCGCCCCAATGACAGGTACTTAAGAGGCGTAACCATGATCACCGCAACAAGGGCAGTCGAGGCTGTGGTTCAGGGTAGCGAGGAAGAGGCGGACATCAAGCCGCTTTACCTCGAAGCCCTGACTCTCGTAGAGCGGCTGCATAGACGACTTCTCGACGTCGTCAAGGACGAGTTCGACAGAATGGGCCGTTCTGACGTCAACAGTGTTCAGGCCTTGCTGCTCTTCAACATTGGAGACAGTGAACTGACCGCTGGAGAACTGCGCACCCGCGGCTATTACCTGGGTTCGAATGTATCTTACAATCTGAAGAAACTGGTTGAGACCGGCTATATTCACCATCAGCGTTCACGCATGGACCGCCGGTCCGTTCGCGTCAGCCTGACCGACAAGGGCCGCGAAGTCGCAGGGATCGTCAACGATCTCTATGAGCGTCATGTGCTCTCCGTCGAACAGGTCGGTGAAATCGCTCAGGAGGACTTCCTGTCCATGAACAGGTCCCTTCGCCGCCTGGAACGGTTCTGGACCGACCAGATTCTGTACCGCCTCTGACGGGCGTACCGGAGCACTGGAGACCAAGAAGGCACTGCCAGGAACGGCGGTGCCTTCTTCTTTTTGAAGCTTTAACAACGAAACTACTACCAATCCGGTAGATCACATTTGAGCGAGCTGGCCCTTCAAGCCAATCGGGGATCGATTTGGACATGATGTGGACACAAAACGGTGGCTCTTTCTCGCGCCATTGAGTTGGGGATGTATCAAGCACCCGATGGGTTTGATATTCTTTCCGCTGAAGGGAAATTGGCCTGTTTCGAGAGAATCGGGTCAAATGTGCTTTGAAGCGAGACGTCTTTTCCCGAGGCGTCCGCAGCGGATAGCGGCAAGACGATGAGGACACATATGGGCCTTATGCAAGCAAGGAATGGGCGGACTTTGGCCCCACATACAGCTAGGCGCATGATTGCAGCCGGCGGTTTTGGCATAGCGTTCGCCCTTCAGGCTGTGTTCGGGTTCACTCAAAGCGCTGCTGCGCAGAATGTCCTGCAATCGCTTCGCGATGGCCAGCAGAGTGTGGAGTGGGTGGACAATTTCGATTTTGCCACCGACAACATCAAGGAAGTCAACTCCAGCCGTCCGACCCTGTCTCCGGAAACAGCCGATTACATCTCGTTCGCCATCGACCGGTATCAGCGTATCGTTCAGTTGGGTGGATGGGGCAGGGTTCCAGCCGGTGGCAAGGAGCTCAGGATCGGGTCTCAGGACCAACGGGTTGTCGCCCTGCGCAAGCGTTTGATCGCGTCCGGTGACCTTGAGCAAACGGCCGGGCTGTCGCAGACCTTCGATTCCTACGTCGACGCGGCTGTGCGCCGGTTTCAGTTGCGCCATGGCCTTATCGGCGACGGTATTCTTGGCAAGTCAACCATTGATGCGTTGAACATTCCGGCTTATGTGCGGCTTGGCCAGCTGGAAACCAACCTGATCCGCATGCGGTCCATGTCCGGTTTCCTCGGCGACCGTTATGTGATGGTGAACATCCCGGCCGCGGAGATCGAGGCGGTTGAGAACGGGTTCGTGCGCTCGCGCCACACAGCGGTGGTCGGCAAGATCGACCGTCAGACGCCGATCCTGAACTCCAAGATCCACGAACTGAATTTCAATCCTTACTGGACTGTTCCGGTGTCCATCATCCGCAAGGATCTGATCCCGAAGATGAAGGAAGATCCGCAGTATCTTGAGAAGAACCGGATCCGCATTTTTGAATGGAAAAACAACGAGGAACTGTCCTGGCAGCAGATCGACTGGAACACGGATGATGCGACCAATTATCGCTTCACCCAGGATCCGGGTGAAATCAATTCGCTCGGACAGGTGCGGATCAATTTCCACAACAAGCACCAAGTGTATCTGCATGACACGCCGTCCAAAACGTTGTTCGGCGAAGACAACCGGTTCCATTCTTCCGGCTGCGTCCGTGTCCAGAATGTGCGCGAACTGGTGACTTGGCTGTTGCAATCGACCACCCCGGACTGGGACCGGTCCAGGGTCGATACGGTAATTCGCAACGCAGAGCGTGAAGATGTGAAGTTGAAGAAACCCATTCCGCTTTACATGACCTATATCACAGCCTGGGCGAATGCCGATGGTGTCGTGCATTTCCGTGACGATATCTACAATCGCGACGACCTGTTTGCGCAGGAAGCGGCGGGCGATCAGGCGCGTCTCTGACCTCGGCATATCCGCAAAGCACTTGCCCGGCGGACATACCCGTGTCTTTTATCCGGTAACGGAGGGACACGAATGAATCGCAGACTGCCGCCCGGCGAAGTCTATCTGGAGTACAGGCCGGTAGGCACTCAGGTCCGGGTGACCGCCATTGACGCTACGACCGGGATTGAAGTCGTGGTTTTCGGGCCTGCCAAGGCGGCAGAAGAGGACCTGAAACGGATTGCGATACGCAAGTTGAAACGCCGGATTTCCCAAGGCCCGGAAACGTCTCAAGCGTCTGACCCCACGCTGTATTGATCCTGCATCCGTGCTGCTGCTGAGAGTGTGTCGCTTTTCCTCCGCCGTCGCGTCGGTATGCCTCTTGGTAATGAAAGGGCAGTGTGCTAGTTCCTCGCCTTCGATGTAAGGGACGAACCCGACTTGACGCCGGACAGAAGGTCCTCGCGTTGAACCTCTCGGTGGTTTGAGCGCGCAAAGGCTCGGCAAGTTGGGGACCGAAACACTCAAGGACACAGGGAAAGCGCGATGTCATTGACCGAAACCGCAGGCCAGGCGCCTCAGTTCGATTTCTTCAACCGCAGCCTTGCCGACGCCGATCCGGATATCTTCGGCTCCATTGAAAACGAGCTTGGCCGCCAACGGCACGAAATTGAGCTGATCGCATCGGAAAACATCGTCTCGCGCGCTGTTCTGGAAGCTCAAGGCTCGGTTTTCACCAACAAATATGCCGAGGGCTATCCGGGCAAGCGCTATTATGGCGGCTGCGAATTCGCCGATGTCGCCGAGAACCTGGCGATTGAGCGCGCCAAACAGCTGTTCGGTGCCGGTTTCGCCAACGTGCAGCCGAACTCCGGCAGCCAGATGAACCAGGCCGTGTTCCTGGCGCTGCTGCAGCCGGGCGACACGTTCATGGGTCTTGACCTCAACTCGGGTGGTCACCTGACTCACGGATCTCCGGTGAACATGTCTGGCAAGTGGTTCAACGTCGTCTCCTACGGTGTCCGCCAGGACGATCACCTCCTTGACATGGAAGAAGTCGAGCGCCTCGCCCACGAGCACAAGCCGAAGCTGATCCTGGCCGGTGGCACAGCCTATTCCCGTATCTGGGACTGGAAGAAATTCCGCGAGATCGCCGACGCCGTCGGAGCCTACCTGATGGTGGATATGGCCCACATTGCCGGTCTGGTCGCAGGCGGCGTGCACCCGTCCCCGGTCCCGCATGCCCATGTGGTGACTTCAACCACCCACAAGTCCCTGCGCGGTCCGCGTGGCGGTTTGATCCTGACCAATGACGAGGCAATCGCCAAGAAGGTCAATTCGGCCGTTTTTCCGGGGCTGCAGGGTGGTCCGCTCATGCATGTCATCGCCGCCAAGGCCGTTGCCTTCCGTGAGGCGCTGCAGCCGGAATTCAAATCCTACGCTCAAGCAGTGGTCGACAACGCCAAGGCGCTTGCCGAGAGCTTGAAAGAGCAGGGCCTCGACATCGTTTCCGGCGGCACCGACAACCACCTGATGCTCGTCGATCTGCGTCCGAAGAACGCGACCGGCAAGGCGGCGGAAAAGTCTCTTGGCCGTGCCAACATCACCTGCAACAAGAACGGCATTCCGTTTGACCCTGAAAAGCCATTCGTGACCTCCGGTATCCGCCTCGGCGCACCGGCGGCGACCACGCGCGGTTTCGGGATTGCGGAATTTCGCGAGGTCGGCACGTTGATCACCGAGGTTTTGGACGGTTTGAAAGCCGCCAACAGCGAAGAAGGCAACGCAGCGGTTGAAGCTGCGGTCAAAGCCAAGGTAGAAGCACTGACGGCCCGGTTCCCGATCTACGGAGAATAACCGGCTTCGTTCAGGAGCTTTAGACGATGAGATGTCCTTATTGCGGGGGCGAGGAAACCCAGGTCAAGGATTCCCGCCCGACGGAGGACCATACCGCGATCCGCCGCCGCCGCATTTGCAATTCTTGCGGCGGCCGCTTCACCACGTTCGAACGCGTGCAACTGCGCGAACTGATGGTTTTGAAGCGCAATGGCCGCCGGGTTCCGTTCGATCGCGACAAGCTGCATCGGTCCGTTGAGATCGCTCTGCGCAAGCGTCAGGTCGAGGCCGAACGGATTGAGCGGATGGTCAGCGGGATCGTCCGGCAGCTTGAGAGCGCCGGCGACACGGATGTTACCGCGGAAAGCATTGGCAATCATGTGATGGAAGCCTTGAAGGCAATCGATGACGTTGCTTATGTCCGGTTCGCCTCCGTCTACCGTAATTTCCGGGAAGCCAAGGACTTTGAAGCGCTGCTTGATGAACTGAGCGGGCCGATTGAGGATATGCCTGATGGCAAGTAGGCACATTCGATAACAAGCATTTGAATACTAGGCTATTTTTACGAGCGTATAGCTGGTTTCATGTCAGCAGTTTCTAGATCCGATCTTCGTTTCATGGCCGCCGCCGAGCGGCTGGCACGCCGTGGCCTTGGCAAGGTTTGGCCGAATCCGGCCGTCGCTGCCCTCCTCGTCAACACTGATGATGCCGGCAACCCGGTTGTCGTCGGACGGGGCGTGACGTCCCGTCCGGGCATGGCGCATGCCGAAGTCAACGCACTTAATCAGGCCGGTGAAAAGGCCCGTGGTTCCACCTGCTATGTGACGTTGGAACCCTGTTCGCATTACGGTCGCACACCACCCTGCTCACTGGCCTTGCGCGAGGCTGGGGTTGCGCGTGTCGTGGTCGGAATGGCCGATCCCAATCCACGTGTGTCCGGACGCGGGATTGCCATGTTGCGCGATGGCGGGGTCGAAGTGGCCGTGGGGGTCCGCGAAGACAGCATTCGCGATCTCTATAGCGGGTTTTCCTTGCGCCAGACCGAGCAGCGTCCGTCTGTTTTCTTGAAACTCGCTGTTTCCCGGGATGGCTTTATTGGCCGAAAGGGTGATGGTCAGATCCGGATCTCGGGTGAGTTGTCGATGCGCAAGGTGCATGGCTTCCGGGCCGAGGCCGACGCGATTTTGATCGGTATAGGGACAGCGCTCGCCGACGATCCTCAGCTGACCTGCCGGCTACCGGGACTGAAAGAGCGTTCGCCGGTCCGCGTTGTAATCGACCGGATGGCCCGTCTGCCGGTAAAATCCAAGCTGGTATCTGATTGTGTTGACCATCCAGTCTGGCTTGTTTGCGGTTTCGACGCGCCGAAAGAGCAGATCGACGAGTTATCCGCCAGCGGCGTCAATGTGATCCGCGTCCCGTCTGAAGACGGCCTGATCAGCCCGAAGGCAATTCTGGGTGCGTTGAGTACCCGCGGAATCACCCGTGTGATGGTTGAAGGCGGGGCCCGCATTGCGACATCCTTTCTGGAAGCGGACCTTGTGGACGAGATTTGCATTGTTACCGGCAAATGCCGGATTGGAGAGGGCGGTGTGCCTCCTTTGATCCAGCGGGATATTGCCAGCCTGCTCAAAGATCCCAAATTCAAGCGTGTCGAGACCGGCTGGTACGGAAGCGACCGATTCATGTACTTGAAACATATTGGAACCTGACATGTTTACCGGCATTGTGACCGATATGGGAGAAATCCTGTCTGTCGAGGAGATCCCGGCCGGACGGCGCACGCGCATCCGGACCGTCTATGACGCCGATACAATCGATATCGGTGCCTCGATTGCCTGCTCCGGTGTTTGCCATACGGTAACCGCCAAGGCGAATGAACCGGCCGGCAACTGGTTTGAAGTGGAATCGGGTGCCGAAACGCTGGCAATCACAAATGTTCCGGAGTGGACCGCGGGTCAAAAGCTCAATCTGGAACGCTCCCTCACGCTTGGTGCGGAACTGGGCGGGCATCTTGTACTCGGCCACGTGGACGGGCTCGCCCGCATTGTAAAGCGGATCGATCATCCCGATTCTGTCTATTTCCAGTTCGAGGCATCTGCCGATACGGCACCATTTATCGCCAAGAAAGGTTCGGTCTGCCTCGACGGAACATCGCTGACGGTCAATGAGGTCGACGGCTTGTTGTTCTCGGTGTTCCTCATCCCGCACACCATGGAAGTCACCACATGGTCGGCGCGGCAGGAGGGGCATGCTGTTAATCTCGAAGTCGACATGATGGCCCGCTACGCAGCCCGGCTTGCGGAGTTTTCGAAGCCCGGATAGGTCGTTTTTGCTGAAAGCGGCTCCCGGCGGACTTCGGGAAAACTCCAGCAACATGCTGTGTTTCCAGCACATTGCAAAACCCATGTGAATGCACTCTGGACAAACCGGGCAAGACGTGGTTCCTGTCGCGGCCCCATAGGGTGTGATTGTCAGTCGATCCCAGCCCACTCGGCGCAATAACCGGAAAGCGACCCATGAGCTCAGCACCGAATATTCTGATTATTGAAGCCCGTTTTTACGACGAGCTCGCCGATACCCTTGCCGACGGAGCGATTGCAGCGCTTGAGGCCGCAGGGGCGCAGTATGAGCGCGTGAGCGTGCCTGGTGTCATGGAAATCCCCGCCGCGCTTTCCATGGTCATGACGGGAATGGAAAACGGCGGAGATCTTTATGACGGTTTCGTGCTGCTCGGTTGCGTGATCCGGGGTGAAACCACCCATTATGATATTGTCGCGATTGAATCGAACCGCGTGATCATGGATCTGATCGTCGATGCGGACCTAGCCGTCGGCAATGGTATTCTGACGGTTGAGAATTCCGATCAGGCCTGGGCGCGGGCCCGCAAGGAAGACAAGGACAAGGGCGGAGCGGCGGCGCGGGCGGCGCTGGACATGATTGCATTGCGGTCCCGCCTAGGAGCATAACCGGATATGAACGCACAGGCCGAAAACGGAAAACCGGCGGTACAAGCAAGCAAGCCGGCCAACAAGCGGGGTGTCGCCCGCCTTGCTGCGGTTCAGGCTCTTTACCAGATGGATGTCGGCGGAGCGTCGCTGAAAAGCGTGATCTCCGAGTTCACCGCGTTCCGCCTGGGCAAGGAACTGGACGGCGCGCAATACCGGGACGCCGACCCGCAATGGTTTTCCCAGATCGTAACGGGCGTTGTCGAAGACCAGAAGCTTCTCGACCCCTATATTCACACCGCTCTCACCGAAGACTGGCCATTGAAGCGTATCGACAGCCTGCTTCGGGCCATCCTGCGCTCCGGCGGTTATGAACTGCTGCGCCGCAAGGATGTGCCGGCCCGGGTGATCATCTCCGAATACATAGATGTCTCCAAGGCGTTCTTCGAGGACGACGAGCCGGGCCTTGTAAACGGTGTTCTTGACCGGCTTGCACATGAGTTGCGGCATCCGGAATTCGATGAAGGCGGGTCTGGACCGGCCAATGGCGGTTGACGGGCCCCATGAATTTGAACTGATCAAAACGTTCTTCGCGCCGTTGGCTGGAGATCCGGGCAGTCTCGGCCTTACAGACGACGCTGCCGTTCTTACGCCGCGCAAGGGCCATGATTTGGTCCTGACCAAGGACGTTCTGGCCGCCGACGTGCATTTCTTTGCCGCTGACCCTCCTGAAGCTATCGCTGCCAAGGCTCTGCGTGTGAACCTTTCCGATCTTGCGGCCAAAGGCGCGCAGCCTCGCGGCTATCTGCTTGGGCTCGCCTTGCCGGACGCCTGGGAGATGGATTGGCTGCGACGGTTTTGCCAAGGCCTGGAAAAAGATCAGGATACTTACGCGGTTCAGCTTCTTGGCGGCGACACGATCTCGGCGAACGGCGGATTGCAGGTCTCGGTCACCGCGATTGGCGAAGTGCCTACAGGCTGCGCGGTGCGCCGGACGGGGGCATTGCCAGGCGATTTCGTCTATGTGACCGGAACAATCGGGGACGGCGCTGCGGGCCTGAAGGAACGAATGGATCCGAATTGGGCAGCAACGCTTGGGCTGAGCAGCGAACACATTGCCCATATCAGGGATCGTTACCTGCTTCCGCTGCCCCGGACCATGATCGCGGCCACGCTGGTCCGGCATGCTTCGGCGGCCATGGATATCTCCGACGGCCTGTTTGCCGATGCCGGGCATCTTGCCAGAGCGTCACAAGCCGGTCTCTCCATCGACCTGGAGAAAATCCCGCTGTCGCCAGCCCTCCGGCAGATTGCAGGTGAAAACCGGGAAACGATGCTTTCCTGCCTGAATGGCGGCGATGACTATGAAATTCTGGCTGCGGTTCCGGCCTCGAAAACGGACGAATTTGAATCCGAATGCCATCAACTCGGCGCGCCTGCAACGCTGATCGGGGAGGTTAATTCGGATGCCGGAACCGTCAAGCTTCTGGAAGGCGGGACCGTTATGCCTTTCGAGCCGGCCGGCGGGTTCCGGCATTTTTGAGCTGCTTCCTTTGATACCCGATCAAATTGTCAGCCTATGCGCAACCGCAGATGCGTGATAGCAATGGTCGCTTCCCAAGCAACCTGATTGCCGAATCCCAGGAAAAACTTCATGTCCAGTGACAGCTATTCGGCGGCGTTGATCGACGACGGTCTGGCCCGGCGTAACGCCTTGATTCTGGCGCTGGCACAAGCCCTTGGCGGGGCAGCGGCGTCCATCATCATCGCGACCGGATCGCTGGCCGGGCATATGATGCTCGATGAAAACAAGTCCCTGGCAACCTTGCCGGTCACCGCAATGGTGCTTGGAACGGCAGTCGGCACATTGCCGGCCGGCATCATCATGCGCCGCTATGGACGGCGAGCCGGTTTCATGGGGGCGGCCTTGCTGGGGGCTATCGGTGGCCCGCTGGCGGCCTATGCGATCCTCATCAACGCGTTCGCCTTGTTCGCGGTAATGTGCGGCGTTGTTGGTTTCGCCGGAGTCTTTGTGCAGCAGTACCGTTTCGCCGCGGCGGATACGGCCAGCGATGCGTTCAAGCCCAAGGCAATCTCCTGGGTACTGGCGGGCGGCGTTCTAGCGGGCATCGTCGGCCCGCAAACCGTGATTGCGACCAAGGAAATGGTGCCGCCGGTGTTCTTTGTCGGCACTTATCTCGCGCTCGGCGGATGGTCGTTGTTGACCTTGCTGCTGCTGTCCTTCCTGAAAATCCCGAAACCGCCGCGCCACCATGCGAAATCCGGCGGGCGCCCGCTGTTGGAGATCATGGCCCAGCCGCGGTTCATTGTCTCAGCGGCCTGCGGCATTTGCTCCTATGCGTTGATGAGCCTTGTCATGACGGCGACACCGCTGGCTATGATCGGCTGCGGGCATACCCAGACCGATGCCGCTCTTGGCATCCAGTGGCATGTGCTGGCCATGTTCGGCCCGAGTTTCTTCACGGGGAACCTGATCGCACGGTTTGGCAAGGAGCGGATTGTTGCCGTCGGGCTGGCCTTGCTGGCCGGTTGTGCGCTCATCGCGCTTTCAGGGCTGGAACTGGCGCATTTCTGGACGGCGCTGGTCCTTCTGGGCGTCGGCTGGAATTTCGGCTTTATCGGCGCGACGGCGATGCTGACCGACACGTATAGACCCGAAGAGCGCAATCTTGTTCAGTCGGTCAACGACTTTCTTGTTTTCGGGTTTGTCGCGGCCGCGTCCTTTTCGTCAGGTGCTTTGCTCAACGTGTTCGGCTGGGGAATGGTCAATATCCTGGTGTTTCCGTTTGTCGTATTGTGCCTTCTGCTGCTCGGTTGGCTGCTGCTGACCGAAAAGAATGCACGTACAACCACTTAAAGTAATTCCGGAAATTCCCATGGCTGGCGCAGTAGTGGGTGGTGCGTTGCAGCAATAATTTCCAACAGGAATGCAAAAGTAAGTTCTATTGAGAACTTGACGGCGCTCACGGCATTGTTGATACCCTGTGTTCACTTTCTTTTAATGCGAGAAAGAAACGTGCGAACAGGCGGATAAGCAGAACAATGAACCCGCCGCAGTCCTCGGAGGAATTATGATCGAAGTCGTCATCATTGTCTGTGGCCTGTTGTCTATCGCTTATGGGGCGTGGGCAATTCAGTCCGTCATGGCCGCAGACGCCGGCAACCAAAAAATGCAGGAAATCGCGGGCGCGATTCAGGAAGGGGCAAAGGCCTATTTGAACCGCCAGTACACCACCATCGCCATCGTTGGTGCATTGGTTTTCGTACTCGCCTGGGTTCTGCTCTCCGCGACGGCGGCGTTCGGTTTTCTGATCGGCGCAGTCCTGTCTGGTGCGGCCGGATACATCGGTATGATGGTCTCGGTCCGCGCAAACGTGCGCACGGCGCAAGCGGCAAGCCAGAGCCTGGCCTCAGGTCTGGAAATCGCGTTCAAGTCGGGCGCGGTGACCGGTCTGCTGGTGGCTGGTCTCGCCCTACTCGGCGTTGCGGTCTACTATGTCATCCTGACCTCTGGCATGGGCTTTGACCCAACCGACCGGACGGTCATCGACGCGCTTGTCGCACTCGGCTTCGGCGCTTCGCTGATTTCGATCTTCGCCCGTCTCGGCGGCGGCATCTTTACCAAGGGTGCGGACGTTGGCGGCGATCTCGTCGGCAAAGTCGAAGCAGGCATCCCGGAAGACGATCCGCGCAACCCGGCGACCATCGCCGACAACGTGGGCGACAATGTCGGCGACTGTGCCGGTATGGCAGCCGACCTGTTCGAAACCTACGCGGTGACCGTGGTCGCCACCATGGTTCTGGCGTCGATCTTCTTCACCGGTGGCGATGCGACTCAGCTTATGCTTTTGCCTATGGTTATCGGTGCGAGCTGTGTGGTCACATCGATCATCGGTACGTTCTTCGTCAAGCTTGGCTCGAACAACTCGATCATGGGCGCGCTCTACAAGGGCTTTATCGCGACTGCTGTCCTGTCGGCTGTCGCTTTGTTCCTGGTCATCTTTTTCTGGCTCGGCTTCGGGACGACATATACGACATCCGGCGGAGTTGAATTCGCCGCCCGGCACCTGTTCTATTGCGGTCTGATCGGTCTGGTGGTCACAGGTCTGATCATCTGGGTGACCGAGTACTACACCGGGACCGAGTACCGCCCGGTGAAGTCGATCGCCCAGGCCTCGGTGACTGGCCATGGCACCAACGTGATCCAGGGCCTAGCTGTCTCGCTTGAAGCAACCGCGTTGCCGGCGATCATCATCATCATCGGTATTCTGGCAACCTACTCACTGGCAGGTCTCTTCGGTATCGCCATCGCGGTGACCACAATGCTGGCGCTGGCCGGTATGGTAGTCGCGCTCGACGCATTCGGCCCGGTGACCGACAATGCCGGCGGGATTGCGGAAATGGCCGGTCTTCCGGACGAAGTCCGCTCGACCACCGATGCGCTCGATGCCGTGGGCAACACCACCAAGGCCGTCACCAAGGGCTATGCCATCGGCTCCGCCGGTCTCGGCGCTCTGGTGCTGTTCGCCGCTTATACGGAAGACTTGAAGTACTTCTCCGCCAATGCGGAGCCGGGTTCGGTCTTTGAAGGCATCAACGCTGAAACCCTGTTCAGCCTGTCCAATCCGTATGTTGTGGCCGGTCTGCTGTTCGGCGGTCTGCTGCCTTACCTGTTCGGCGGGATCTCCATGACCGCGGTCGGCCGTGCGGCCGGGTCCGTTGTTGAGGAAGTCCGCCGCCAGTTCAAGGAAAAGCCGGGCATCATGCAGGGTACCGAGCGTCCGGACTATGGCCGCGCGGTCGACATGCTGACCAAGGCGGCGATCAAGGAAATGATCATCCCGTCGCTTCTGCCGGTCCTGTCTCCGGTGGTGGTGTTCTTCGTGGTGCGCGCTGTCGCTACTCCTGCGGATGCGTTTGCGGCGCTGGGCGCGATGCTGCTCGGCGTGATCGTCACCGGCCTTTTCGTCGCGATCTCCATGACCGCAGGCGGCGGCGCCTGGGACAATGCCAAGAAGTCGTTCGAGGACGGCTTTACCGACAAGGACGGCGTTACCCACCAGAAAGGTTCTGAAGCCCACAAGGCCTCAGTCACCGGTGATACGGTCGGCGATCCCTACAAGGATACCGCCGGCCCTGCGGTCAACCCGATGATCAAGATCACCAACATCGTGGCACTTCTGCTGCTGGCCATTCTGGCGCACTGAGCCTCGAGATCGGGATCGAAGAAAAACCCCGGCGGATCATTCCGCCGGGGTTTTTTTGTTGGAGTTCGCCTTGGGTTTTCAGACGCGCCTTGAGCTGTACCGCAAACGGGCAGAGGGCGTCATAGACGGTTACGCGAGCGGAGCCTGGGTTCGCGGGGATCCGTTTTGATTACCATGCAGCGTCTATTTAGGTACCCCTAAAGGCCAAGGCTTGGGTTCTGGGCACCGCGCAGGATTTGGCTCAGGAAGCCATAGTCCTGGCCGCCAGTGCGGGTTTCCCGGGTGATAAAGTCGACCACCTTGCCGTCTTCTAGGCCATAGTTGCCCATATCGCGTACGAAGCCGTCCTCGTCGAAATAGATCGCCACGACACGCTGTTCAACAATGCTGGGTGCAAAGAACGCGGTGGTGGTGGATTTCTGAGAAATGTAATAATAGGCATCGCCGCTGATGCTGGACGTCGTGGACGGTGACCCGAGGACGAGCTCAACCTGTTCGCGGCTGGAGCCGACCTGCACCTGCTCCAACATGGAACCGGTAATGACGTGACCGTGATTGTAGGTGCTGGTAAAACAGCCGCCGAGCGGCAGCGTGAGAAGAAGCGGGAGGATCAGGGCTGATGCCTTGATTTTCATTTGGCTCGTCCTTTTTACCAGCCGGTCCGCAGACTGGTGCACTGTTATTTATGCATGCCCGGCTTCACTGTGCCGCTGCCGACCCTAACTACTTTGTTGCCTTGGCAAAGTCCCTAGCGTGGGTTAGGCCACAAGGCAATAGCCTATGAAATTGGAGCATTTTATGGTCTTTGGCCTTTTTCGCCGCCGTTCCCGCGATGCCGAGCACAAGGTTTATTGCGAGATCGTGGCCCAAGCGCGGCAACCGGCGTTCTATTCCGCTCTGCTAGTTCCGGATACTGTGGATGGCCGTTTTGACATGATTATAGCCCACGCGGTGTTGTTTTTCCGGCGTTTGCGCAACGAAAACGCCGAGGTGTCGGAATTCTCGCAGAACGTTTTCGATCTGTTTTTTCACGACATGGATGCCTCGTTGAGGGAGATGGGGGTCAGCGACACGAGGGTTCCGAAAAAGATCAAGGCGATGGGAGAGGCGTTTTACGGCCGCGCCGATGCCTATATCCCGGCAATCGATGCCGATGATGACAAGGCGCTGGCTGCCGCGCTCGGCCGCAACATCTATACGGATACGAAGGAGCCGGTCGCCCAGCTTCGCCTAGCCAGATATCTGATCGCAGCCGCGCGAAACCTGGAAAATCAATCGACAAAGGATCTGGTCGGTGCCGCAATTTCATGGCCCGGCATTGACACCTTTACAGAAATGGATGTTTGAGGCCGTACACGGCCCGCAATTGACCCTCGAAGGCCATGACAAAAGACAGTTCACCCTATTCCCACAAGATCAATGTGGACCGCATCCCCGGCAGGGATACACCCCTGCAGCTTGAGCCCGGTGAGGCAATCCGTGCGGCCATCGCCCGCGCCTATGATCTCGATGGGCTTGTCAGCCTAACCGCCAATCTGATTTTGAAACCCTATCGAAAGGCCGGCGTACGGGTAACCGGTGAGATCCACGCCCGCCCGCGCCAGATCTGCGGCGTGTCATTGGAACCGTTCGAGACCGACCTTGTTGTCGATGTCGACCGCACCTTCGAGCCGCATTCTTCTCGTCCGCGCCGCCAGCGGGACATCAATGAGGACGGGGAGATCGAGTTCGATCTGGACAGCCTCGATCCGCCCGATGTGGTCACTGATGGGGTTCTGGATCTCGGGGCCGTTCTTTGCGAAGAGTTGTCCCTGTCTTTGGACCCGTTTCCCCGCAAATCCGGTGCGCAGCTCGCAGCGCGGGAGGATAAAACGGAGGATCAGGTGCCAGCAGAGGAGAAACCATCACCATTTGCGGCTCTTTTGGATTTGAAGGACAAGTCCGGTGACGATCATTGAATTCGCGCCTGTTTCAACGCCAAAAGACCCGCAGAACCTTTGTGATTTCGCGCAAAAACGGTTGTTTCGGAGTCGAAAACCGTTATGTTCGCGCCGGTTGCTGGCCCTGCCGGTTGATGAACACTGAGAACGAGAACAAGCGGCAGGTGGCTTGCCCCGCGATAGATGAGCGTCAAAGACCCATTTGAATGGCAAAAACGATAACAATTTCATTGGACGCGATGGGCGGAGATTCCGGGGCAGAGGTTGTTATTCCCGGTGCCGAGATTGCTCTTGTCCGTCATCCGGATATTCGTTTTCTGCTTTTTGGTAAGCAGGAGGTGGTCAAGCCGCTTCTGGACAAGCATCCGCGGGTCCGTGACGCCTCCACGTTTCATCATTGCGACGTCGCGGTTGCCATGGATACGAAACCGAGCCAGGCCCTGCGCCAGGGGCGTTGGCGGTCCAGCATGTGGCGGTCGATCGAAGCGGTTAAGTCCGGCGATGCATCCGTTTCGGTTTCAGCCGGAAACACCGGTGCCTTGATGGCGATGTCGAAGTTCTGTCTCCGGACGATGGCCAACATCGAACGGCCGGCGATTGCGGCGATCTGGCCGACATCGCGCGGCGAATCCATCGTTCTCGATGTTGGAGCGACAATCGGTGCCGACGCCCAGCAACTGATCGACTTCTCCATACTTGGCGGTGCAATGGCCCGGGCGCTGTTCGGCATTGAAAAGCCGACGGTCGGCCTCCTGAACATCGGTGTTGAAGAGGTTAAAGGCCTGGAAGACGTCCGCACGGCCGGGCGTTTGCTGAGGGAAACCCCTTTGCGGTCCTTGAGTTACGCCGGTTTTGTCGAAGGCGACGACCTTGGAAAAGGCACGGTCGATGTGGTTGTCACGGAAGGCTTTGCCGGCAACATCGCCCTGAAAACGGCTGAAGGCACGGCGAAACAGATCGGCGGCTATTTGCGCAAGGCCATGGGCCGGACGTTCATGTCGCGCATAGGTTACCTGTTCGCGAAAGGTGCGTTTGATTTGCTGCGGGAGAAAATGGACCCCCGCAAGGTCAATGGCGGTGTATTTCTCGGCCTGAACGGGATTGTCATCAAAAGCCACGGCGGTACCGATGCGGAAGGCTATGCTTCCGCCATCGATCTGGCCTACGATATGGTTCGAAACGAACTGATTCACAAGATTGCGCAAGACCTTGTGCATTATCATCGCGGCGGTTTCGAAACTGCGGCGCTTGCTTCTGAAGGTGATTTGTGAGCGAAATCCGGTCCTTATTGATTGGCTGCGGCAGCTATCTGCCGGAAAAGTGCATGACGAACGAAGATCTGACCAAGATCGTCGATACGTCAGACGACTGGATAGTTCAGCGCACGGGTATTCAGCAGCGGCATCTCGCGGCGGACGGCGAAGTAACTTCAGACCTTGCGCTCAGGGCAGCTCGCGCCGCGCTTGATGATGCCGGGATCACAGCAGCAGATATCGACACGATTATTCTTGCAACGGCCACCCCCGACAACACCTTCCCCGCGACTGCAGTCACGGTTCAGGCAGGATTGGGGATTACGCATGGCGTGGCGTTTGACCTTCAGGCGGTGTGTTCCGGGTTCGTGTTCGCCATGTCGACTGCGGACGCTTACATCCGCTCCGGCATGTCGAAACGCTGTCTTGTGATCGGCGCGGAGACCTTTTCACGCATCCTGGATTGGCAGGACCGGACAACCTGCGTTCTGTTTGGCGACGGTGCTGGCGCCGTTGTGTTGGAGGCTCGCGAAACGGCTGCCGCGGGGGATGACCGGGGCATCCTGACTGCACATCTGCGCTCCGATGGGCGGCACAAGGACAAACTGTTCGTCGACGGCGGGCCGTCTTCCACACAGACGGCGGGACACCTTCGCATGGAAGGCCGCGAAGTGTTCAAGCACGCGGTTGGCATGATCACGGATGTGATTGAGGATGCATTCGCGGCAACCGGGTTTAGCGCAGATGATCTCGACTGGTTTGTGCCGCATCAGGCCAACAAGCGTATCATCGATGCCAGTGCGAAGAAGTTGGGCATCGCCCCCGAAAAAGTGGTGACCACCGTGCAGTGGCACGGCAACACGTCAGCTGCCTCCATCCCTTTGGCGCTGGACGTCGCAAAAAAGGACGGGCGCCTCAAGGAAAACGACCTTGTCCTGCTCGAAGCGATGGGCGGCGGGTTTACTTGGGGATCTCTTTTGCTCAAATGGTAGAGTTGAGTTGTAAATTATAACAATGTGAAGCTGTCGCAGCTTATCGATTTATAAAAAGCGGCATCTGAGCCTGTTGACCGTGCCGCTGTGACGCAATACCGTGTTGTCCAAAGCTAGACTATTTTAAAAAACAGGAAGATCTAGAATTTCAGGAGGGGTCATGGGCAATCGGACTATCACCCGGGCGGACCTATGCGAAGCAGTTTACCAGAAGGTAGGTTTGTCCCGAACGGAGTCATCCGAGCTCGTGGAACGGGTCCTTTCTGAAATTTCCGACTGTCTGGTCACCGGTGAATCGGTGAAGCTGTCAAGCTTCGGATCATTCGTGGTCCGCTCCAAGGGTGAGCGCATCGGTAGGAATCCGAAGACCGGTGAAGAGGTGCCAATCTCGCCGCGCCGTGTCATGGTATTCAAGCCATCCAATGTGTTGAAGCAAAGAATCAACGAAGCTCTCACTGGCTCTGCCAAGTCATAGACGAAGTCCAGAATGAGTTCTCTGAACAAAAGTCCTGACGCTTTTCGTACCATAAGTGAAGTCGCCGAAGACCTTGACCTGCCGCAGCATGTGTTGCGGTTTTGGGAAACCCGTTTTGCTCAGATCAAGCCGCTTAAACGCGGCGGCGGGCGGCGGTATTACCGCCCAGATGATGTTGAACTGCTGAAGGGCATCCGTCATCTTCTTTACGGACAGGGTTACACGATCAAAGGCGTCCAACGCATTCTGCGTGAAGAGGGCGCGCGGCATGTCATGCAGGCTTGGCAGGAGACGTCTGACCCTGCAGTTCCTCAAGAGGACCCTTCAGAAAGGGAGCTGCAACCTGCCTCCGGCCTTCCAAGGGATGTCCTTTCAGACGAGGAACCGGCGCAGCCAGAACCATCCGGGACCGGTGGCCTTGGTATCGTCAATCGGCTGATGGGCGAGAAACAACCAGCAGCAGAAGTTAATCCTGTTCACGGTTCGGTTTCCAAAGACGATGTCCGGCGGCTTCAGGCCACACTATTCGAACTGTTGGAATGCAAGCGGGTTCTTGACCAGGCCCGATAGGCTTGCCCTGCAAAAGCTGTTTAATCCACAGGCAGACACGACCGGAGGCGCAAGGAGGCCTCCGGTTAGTTTCCTTTACGGTCAGCAAGGTCTTCACTTCAGTCCGACGCAAGAGGCGTAATAGCTGGTGGTTGCTGGCCAGTCTGAAAACAGGCCCACAACGCCAACCTGCTGGGCCAGTACATCGACGACTTCAAACATGCGGCCGTCACCATCGGTGACATCGGCGATTGTCTGATAGTACCAGCCACCGCCGCTGGCGAGCGGACCGGAACGCTCCAGGGTCCAGGTTATCAGGGTGAGACCGGCGTCTTTCGCAGCCATGGCATAGGCCGACGGGACAATCTGGCCTTCCTCCATGGACAACAGCACCCACATGGGCGGGGCAAGATAGTTCACGCCCATTTCCTTGAGCTTTTCCATCGTCGGGCTGAGCATTGCCGGGTTTTGCGGGTCGAAGGTATCCTGATTGTACCGCCCATCAAGGAAAACCGCCTGTTTGCCGAATTCCGGCTCGTTCTCGATCCAGTAAAGAACATCTTCGAGATTGAACGACTGCGCCCAGACGTCTTCTGCCGGAACACCGGCGGCCTTGTAATCATCAATCAGTTTTTGAGCATAGTCCGCCTGTGAGAAACCATCAAAAGGCATCTCGACGCTCGGGCTTTTCAGTTCTGGTGTGAACTTGGCACCAAGCGACTTGAACAGTTCGATCGATTCCGCATGGGTGAGCAAGGTGCCCTTGGTCGCATAGAGATCCGTGCGCCAGCCGGCGGTGCCATCCAAGTATTCTTCGATGGTCGAGGCTTTCTTGTTGGCTGCATCCATCTTGCCGTTCAGGCTTCTGAACTCGGCAAGGGTGATGTCGGATGTCCGGCATTCGGCGTTTGCAGCCGTATTACCGGAGGCCGGTTCGAAGCCCTTCGTGCATTGTGCTGCCAGTCCGGTTGCCAGGATGTTGGTGGTGGTGTGCAGATCATTCTGGGCGTGACGGCAGACCAATTCCTTGTCCTTGGTGAAGGTAACGTCGCACTCAAGAATGCCGGCGCCCATTACGGCAGCGGCCTTGTAGCTTTCCCGGGTGTGCTCGGGAAATTGCATCGGCGCGCCGCGATGGCCAATGGAGAACAAGGTCCTTTCGACCGGTACCCCGGCGCAGGACAGCAACTTGTCCTTCAGGGCGCTATCGGCCATTTGATCGATCAGATAGAACGGACGGGGGCCAACTTCGACGGTGTCCGCAGCAATTGCGGGAATGGCAAAACAAAGTCCCGCAACAGCGGTCACAACAGAAAGTCTGGAATCCATGGCAAATCTCCCAGTGAGCGGAATGCAGCGCCACGCTACGCCTTTCCCATTACGGCGGGATAACAGCCTTTCAGTGATATGCAGTTTTTACCCGGGCTCCTATTTGGACCAGCTGATGCGCAGTGCTTCCGGCCCGCGCACAGACAGGCCGCGCCGGTAGCGCGGCTCGGGATCGGCCAGGCGGATCTCGGAAAATCGCCGCAGCAGCGTCGTGAAGATAATGTCCATGTTGAGCCGCGCAAGATGATTGCCGAGGCAGAAATGTGCACCGCGGCCGAAGGCTATGTGCCAGTTCGGCGTGCGGCTAACATCGAACCGGTTCGGGTCGGGGAACTGCTCCGGATCCCGGTTTGCAGCCCCATAAAGAACGCCGAACTTGGTCCCTCGCGGGAAGACTTGACCCGCGATCTCGACCTCCTGCGTTGCATAACGATGAAAGAAGGGCAGGGGCGGTTCGAACCGGAACATCTCCTGCACGGCGGTTTTCATGAGGCTGTTATCCGCCCGAAGCCGTTGCATCTCCGCTGGAAACCTGAGCAGGGCATGCATTCCGCTGCCCAGGACGTCGATGGTCGATCCATGACCGGCCATCAGGATCAGCATAGCGGTCGAGATGAACTCGTCGTGGTTCATGTCGCCGTTGCGCTCGGAAACAATCATCTGGCTGAGAAGGTCTTCCTTCGGTGCCTTTTCCCTTTGCGCCTTCAGGTCCAGCAGGAAGTTGTAGAACTCTGTGGTGGCGCTTTCGGCGATCTGTTTTCGCTCAACGGAGCGGTCAATGTCGAAAAACTGGACAATGTTCTCCGACCAGACACGAAGTTGCGGGCAGTCCGCGTCCGGAACACCCAGAATGCGGCCAATGACGTGACCCGGAATGTGCGCGGCGAAGTCTTCGATGAAATCGATCTCGCTTCGGTCCGCAAGCGCATCCACTTTGGCCGCGACAAAGGCTTCGATGTCGCCGCGCAGGGCATTGACCATCACGGGCGTAAACAGCTTGAACACCTGCTTGCGCAAGCGGTCATGGACCTCACCGTCGCTGTCCAGCAGCGAGAACTGCACGAACCGTGAGTGATACGGCATGTCGTGCCAATTGCCGGCACGCTTCTGATCGGCAATCTCTTCAGCGCTGGCGATATGTTCCATCGACCGGACCATGTTCGGGTCAAGCACAATGGCTGACACATCGGAGAACCGTGAGGCAAGCCAGACGTCGAAGTCCTCAAAATAGGTCAACCCTTCGCGAGCACGAAGATCCGCATAGAATGGATAGGGGTCTTTGGCAAAGGCGTCAGAAAGCGGCGCGAATCTATGTCTGGTGGTTGCCATTGCGTACCTGAGCAGGAAATTCCGGTGATTCTGTTTGCACTTACCCGCCCGCCAAGTCGTCAGCGCCGATTCGCAGGCGAGTCAATCCAGTGCATGAGTATATTGCGTAGGGTGCTGGGTAAAACGAGGAAATGCAAGTTTTGCCAATATTGGATCGGGGGGCAGGTTTCCTATGTGAATTTTGTCGCGAAAGTATTGCGTAGCGCGCTCTTGATACACAGTCAGTGGACGGGCTCAGCAATGCGGATTCCAAGTGCATTCGAGACAGAATACCGGAATTTCCTGAGGGGAAGTGGCTTCGAGGAAGCGGATCCGCGCGCCTTGTTGAGTGAGTTGGCGTCCCGCGATCTGTCGATTTATGTCAGGGAAGTGTATTGGCTGTCGGACTTTATTGGCAGACTGGAACGAGAGACCGGCCGCGCCGCCTGATCTTGTCAGGCCTGGATGCAGTTCGGTGCAATTCGCGATTCCGAACCAGAAACGAAAAAACCGGCTCAGAGGCCGGTTTTTTTCGTTTTCGATGCCGTGGAAAGTTTAGATGACGGCTGCTGCCAGGATGATGATGGTCATTGCGACTGCCGGCAGGGCTGCGAAGGTGGTGAAAGTGTTGGTCATCGGTTTTTCCTCTCTTTGCTGATGATCTTGATGTGGTGATTGTTCGCCGTATTTGCGAGTGATCAGGATCACGCTTTGAGCACTTGTAGTTTACCTCGCGATATTTCCATTCACTCAAAGACCGAAGGCGCGTGATCTGATCGATAAGATACCGTGCAATTTCGCCCTTGTTGATGACATCACCCGTCACGCCCCGTATGAACTTGGCAACAAACCTGTTGGCACAAGTCAGCACCGGTTCAGGTCCGCGATGGACTGGTCCGTGGAAGATGGTTCAGAGATAGCGACGTTATCGTTGGCGAGGACGACACCTTGAAAAAGATCGAAAGAGAACTCCGGCAGGCAATCATCGATAGCTGCAAGTTCATGAACTCCTCCGGCCTTAATCAGGGCACGTCCGGGAATGTCTCTGCGCGGTTCGAGGACAAGGTGCTGATCACGCCTTCGGCAACCCCTTACGATGCGATGACACCGGAGATGCTCGCCGCCATGCCGCTGGATGCGGAGTATGGCACCTGGGAAGGACCTCTGAAACCATCCACCGAGTGGCGGTTTCATTTCGATATCCTTAAGAGCCGTCCGGATGCCGGTGCAGTCGTTCACGCTCACCCGACTTTCTGCACGACGCTTGCGATGGCGCATAAGCCAATTCCTGCGGCGCACTATATGATCGCGGCTTTTGGCGGCAATGATGTCCGTTGCGCGCCCTATGCCCGGTATGGAACGGCGGAGCTGTCCGGACACGCCCTGACTGCGCTGGAAGGCCGGTCCGCTTGCCTTCTCGCCAACCATGGGTCGCTTGCTGTGGGTTCCACTCTGGAGAAGGCCATGTGGCTGGCGGTCGAGTTGGAGACACTCGCACGCCAGTACTATCACAGCCTTCTCATCGGCGGTCCGGTGCTGCTCTCCGATGAAGCGATCGCCGAAACCGCGAAAGCTTTCGGGTCCTATGGGCTGCAGGAAGACTACAAGGGTGTTGCAAAATCGGCCGGGTAGCCCCCGGCCGAATGTTCTGGCGCGTTAGTTCTAAACGATGCCGCCGCCGCTTGGTCCGGAACTCGGACGCTCTGCCGCGACCTTGGCCCGATAACCGGCTGCACGGAAGGCTGCGACCGGATCGATGGCGCCGCCCGTATTCAGGCGTGCCTTGGCAAGGATCGGCTCGATATCGGTTCTGAACGCCGTCTTCAGTACGTTTGAGGCCATCAGCGCATCATTATCCGCCTGATAGCCGGAAAGGCTCTCCCGGTCGACGATTAGCGCCAGCGTGTAGGCGCGCGCCACTTCACAGGCCGAGACGATCAGGCTTTCGATGGGGTCGGTGACATTGTGCGACTGGTCGAGCATATGGGCAGGCGCAGCAGTGAGCGCCGCTTCGTTGGCAACCAGCTCATTCATCACCAGAAACAGCCTGTATGGATCGATGGCACCGGCATCGAGGTCGTCATCGCCGTATTTGCTGTCGTTGAAGTGGAAGCCGCCGAGCTTGGCGAAGCGGATCAGCCGCGCAACGATCATCTCGATATTCACATTGGGTGCATGGTGTCCGAGATCGACAAGGCAAAAGGCTTGATCACCCAGTTCGGTTGCCGCGAGGTAGCTGGAGCCCCAGTCCTGAATGACCGTCGAATAGAAAGCCGGTTCGAACATCTTGTGCTCAATGAACAGGCGCCAATCGTCCGGAAGACCCGCATAAACGGACTTTACAGCGTCCAGATAGCGGTCGAACTGCGCAGTCAGGTCCGTCTGGCCCGGGAAATTGGACCCATCGCCGATCCAGACTGTGAGCGCCTTTGAGCCTATGGCCGACCCGATTTCGATGCACCGGAGATTGTGATCGATCGCCTGCTGGCGCGTGGCAGCATCCGTGTGAGACAGCGAACCGAACTTGTAGCTGTGGGCCTGATCCGGTTGGTCTTGGAAGGTGTTGGAATTCATGGCGTCGAAACCGAGGCCGGTTTCTTCTGCCTTTGCCTTCAGGTCCGCCGGGTCTGCAATGTCCCATGGAATGTGCAGCGAGACGCGTGGTGTCAGCCGGGTAAGCTGCTGGATGACACCGCAATCATCCAGCTTGTCGAAAATGTGCCTTGGCTCACCGGCACCTGGAAAGCGGGCGAAGCGGGTGCCGCCGGTGCCGACGCCCCAGGACGGCACGGCGATGGCGAACGCTTCCACGCGTTTGGTGATGGCATCGATATCCAGGCCACGCCGGGAGAGTTTGTCTCCAAGGGCCGCATAATCAGTTTCAAGGTCTTTCAGGCGGCGCGCGTTTTCTGCTTCTAGTGTGCTTTTATCGATCATGGCGGCCTACCTCGGGAAGGACTGAATGTTGCCGGCATCCACATTCAGGATGTTGGCAGTGGACTTTGATGAACTGTCACCGGCAAAGAACGCAATCGCCTCCGCCACGTCTTCCGGAAGCACGGAGCGCTTCAGCAGCGAGCGATTGCGATAGAGTTCTTCAAGGCCAGCCTTGTCAGTCT
The DNA here is from genome assembly GCA_965230445.1 of Roseibium sp. Classification (GTDB taxonomy): domain Bacteria; phylum Pseudomonadota; class Alphaproteobacteria; order Rhizobiales; family Stappiaceae; genus Roseibium. Next base: position 1,142,441 of record OZ246005.1, read on the forward strand.
TATACGTCGAAGCCCGTTGGTCCAGCCATTCCCCGGTCCAGATCTTAGATCCCTGCAGAACCGCGTCCGGGTTGACCACATTGACCCGGATACCTTCGCCTGCACCTTCCAGCGCCAGGCACCGGGCCAGATGGATTTCGGACGCCTTGGCTGTGCAGTAGGCGGAGGCATTCGGGGAGGCGGCGAGGCCATTCTTGGACGCAACGAAAATGATCGAACCGCCGACCCCTTGCGCCTTCATCAGCGAGAATGCCTCACGCGAGACAAGGAAATATCCGGTCGACAGGATATCCATGTTTTTCTGCCACAGCTCCAGCGTCGTCTCGTCAATCGGTGCCGAGGAGGCAATCCCGGCATTGGACACCAGAATATCGATGCCGCCAAATGCGGCCATGGTCTCGGCGAATGCTGCGCGGACCGCGATCTCATCGGTCACGTCCATGCGCACTGCCGCGACACGGTCCACACCATGGGCGGCTGAGAGAGCGGACTTGGCTGCTTCCAGCGCTGCCTCGTCGATATCGGCCAGCATCACGCAAGCGCCTTCTTGCAAGAGCCTTTGAGCCGTCGCGCAGCCAATACCGCCGGCGCCGCCAGTGATGAACGCGATACGCCCGTGAAGCGGCTTCGGCTTCGGCATCCGCTGGAGCTTTGCTTCCTCCAGTGCCCAGTACTCGATGTCGAAGGCTTCCTGGGGCGGCAGGCCGCAATAGGTGGAAACCGAGCTTGCACCCCGCATCACGTTGATGGCGTTGATGTAGAATTCCGCCGAGACCCGGGCCGTTGCCTTGTCCTTGGCGAAGGTGATCATTCCGACGCGCGGGATCAGATAGACCACCGCATTCGGATCGCGCATGGCCGGGCTGTCATCGTGCCGGCAGGCATCGTAGTAGCTCTTGTAGTCTTCCCGGTAGTTTTCGACCAGGGTCCGCACCTTCGTCATGTCGTCCATGTCGCCGAACGGAATAACAAGCGGCCGGATCTTGGTGCGCAGGAAATGATCCGGACAGGACGTACCCTGATGGGCGAGGGGGCCAAGTTCGTTCGAGTTCACGAACTCCAGCACGCCCGGGCTGTCGTCGAAGTGGCCGATCATCGGAACATCGCCGGATACAAGGCCGCGCAGTTTAGGCATCAACCGGCTGGCTGCTGCCCGGCGCTCATCGGCGTCCAGCGCTGTGGTGTTGCTGCCGCCAAATGCGGTTGCTGCTTCCGAGCTGTTGTCCAGCCAGGCCATTGCCTGATTTATCACGTCGAGTGTCCGGTCGTAGCATTCTTTGGCGGTGTCGCCCCAGGTAAACAGGCCGTGGCTTTCCAGAACGACGCCGATTGCTTCCGGATTGTCCAAGGCGAACTTTTCAAGCCAGAGTCCCAATTCATAGCCGGGCCGCTTCCAAGGCAGCCAGCCGATTTTCCCGCCGAAGATTTCCGAAGTGAGCGCCTTGGAGTCTTTGGAGGCGGCAATCGCGATGATGGCATCGGGATGAACGTGATCGACATGAGGCGCAGGCAGATACGCATGCAGTGGCGTGTCGATGGACGCAGCGCGCGGGTTCAGGTTGAAGGTGCAATGAGGCAGGTAACCGACCATTTCATCTTCGAATTCAACGCCGCGATAGAGCGCTTTCAGCTCGCGCAGCTTGTCCATGTAGAGCGTCGAAAAGCCGTTCAGCGCCATGGAACCGATATCGCCGCCGGAGCCTTTGACCCACAGAACCTCGGTCATCTCACCGGTCAGAGGGTCCTTTGAGGATACTTTTGCCGAGGTGTTTCCGCCGCCGAAATTGGTGATCCGTTTGTCTGAGCCGAGAAGATTTGACCGGTAGAGGAGCAGTTCCGGTTCGCTCATCGAGGCGGCTTTGGCATCATCCCATTTCGACGCCAGCAAGGTCTGCTCTTCGGCCACGGTTATTCTCCCAAGGTTTGGATTTTCATTGAAGCACACAATACACGGGCGGGGTTTGGGTGTCGATTGAATTTGATGGATACTGATTGAATATGATCACTATCGCCTCATTCTTGATTGGAACTATTTGACAAGTGGCACAATGTGCGGCCATCCTTTCACAATGAAAGGCAAGGTGGCGCATGTATGAAGGTGATCGCTGGCGGAAAATCCTGGCGGTGCTAAGAGAGCAGAAATTTGCCTCCGTGGACGATATCTGCCGTCTGACCGGAGCATCGCCGGCGACGGTAAGGCGTGACATTTCCGCGCTCGCACAACAAAAGCGCCTGCGCCGGGTACGTGGCGGTGCCGAGCCGATGGAACTCGATTTCGAACCGCTTGCCGGACGCCCGTTTTCTGTCAGCGAAACGCTCTATATTGCTGAAAAGAAAGCAATTGCTCGCGCCGCGGCGGCATTGTGCGAGCCGGGCGACGCCATCATTATCAACGGCGGCACAACGACGTATCAGCTGGCCCACACGGCCTTGCCGCCGGGATTGCAGATCCTGACGAACTCCTTGCCGATTGCGCAGCACCTGCTTAGCAGCTCAGACCACCGCATTCTTGTGCCCGGCGGTGCCATATACCGCGAACAGAACATCATTCTGTCGCCATTTGAGAACGATGTGACCGCGAATTATTCGGCCAAATACATGTTCACCGGCGCGCATGGTGTCGGGCCGCTCGGGCCGACGGAGGTCGATCCGTTGCTGATCCAGGCCGAGCAGAAGCTGATCGGACGCGCGGATCATCTGGTGGTGCTCGCCGACAGCTCGAAATTCGCCAAGAGCTCCAGCCTGGTGTTGTGCCCCTTGGAACGGGTCGGCACCCTGATCACCGACGAAGGACTGACTGATCACGCTGCGGCGATGGTTGAAAGTGCCGGTGCAAAACTGATCATTGTAAATGCGGAAACCGAGTCCGGACACCACAGCATCGCCGGTTAACCGGAAGCAAAAACAGGCATGCGCCGTCAGAAGCGCAGTTAGAGAACGACAAAGCGGGGGGAAACATGGAACGATATGCATTCAGGATGCAGCTGTCACCGGGCTGTGAAGCGGAGTACAAAAAGCGCCATGATGAAATCTGGCCGGAGCTCGCGGATCTGCTGCGTCAGGCCGGCGTATCGGACTATTCAATCCATCTGGACGAGGATACCGGCGCGCTGTTCGGCTTTCTGACACGCACCGATGACCATACGATGGATAGCCTGCCGAACCATCCCGTCATGCGCAAGTGGTGGAACCACATGGCGGACCTTATGGCGACCCATCCGGACAACGAGCCGGTTGCCGTCCCCCTCAAGCAAGTGTTCTACATGCCATGAGCGCGCGCCATGTCGCCGTCCTTGATGTCGGCAAGACGAATGTGAAGCTCGCGCTCGTCGATCTTCAGGACCTTTCCGAGATTGAAGTGCTCAGCCGCCCCAACGCCGTGATCAATACCGGTCGCTGGCCGCATTACGATATCGACGCGCATTGGCAGTTCTTTGTCGATGGATTGGGAAAACTTCAGGCCTCGCATGGGATTGACGCGATTTCAGTCACCACGCACGGCGTGTGCTGTGTTTTCCTGGACACCGGCGGCAAACTGGCGGCGCCGGTGCTCGACTACGAGCACAAGGGCATAGAGGAAACGGCAGATGCCTATAACCTTGTCAGGCCGTCCTTTGCCGAAACCGGATCGCCCCGGCTCAACCTTGGCCTCAATCTCGGCTCGCAGCTCTTCTGGCAGTTCACCAAGTGGCCGGACCTATATGATCGGGTCGCCTCGATCCTGACCTATCCGCAATACTGGGCCTACCGCCTGACGGGGGTTCAATCCTGCGAAGTGACATCGCTCGGTTGCCATACCGATTTGTGGCTGCCCGGTGAGGGCCAAGTCTCGCAGCTTGTCGACAATTTGGGACTGTGCGGACGGTTCGCGCCGATACGCAAGGCCGGGGAAAGCCTCGGAACGATCCTGCCGGACCTGGCCGGCCAAACCGGAATTGCGCCTGATACACCGGTCTATTGCGGTATTCATGATTCCAACGCGTCGCTGCTGCCACATCTTGCCGACCGCACGCCGCCGTTTTCCGTAGTGTCCAGCGGCACCTGGACCATCATCATGAGTGTAGGCGGCAACGCTTCCGCACTCGATCCGGTGCGCGATACCCTGATGAACGTCAATGCCTATGGTGACCCGGTGCCGTCCGCACGGTTCATGGGTGGGCGGGAATACGAGTTGCTGATGGGCGGTGCGGTTGTCGCAAAGGGCGAAGAAGGTCTCGGCGAAATCCTGTCGGCGGGCATCATGCTGTTGCCGTCGGCGGTTCCGGAATTCGGACCCTATCAGGGCCGCCGGGCAAAATGGGTAGGCACTGAGCCGGGCGAGGCGACAGCGGAACGCCAGCAGGCCGTATCGCTGTACCTTGCCCTGATGACGGCGACCTGCCTGGAGCTGACCGGGCACAAGGGCGATATTGTCGTTGAGGGTCCGTTTGCCCGCAATGAAACCTATCTGCGGATGCTTTCGGCAGCCGCCAATGCTCCGGTCGCGCCGTGCCTCAGCAATACCGGAACCAGCATCGGCGCGGCTCTTCTGGCCGATCCGGCACGCGCGGCAGGCGCTTCACCGGAAGCGGCAGTCGATGAGAGCGGAAACGAAAGGCTACGGGCCTATGCCCTTGAGTGGCGGCAGCTGGCCAACGCATAACGGTCGAGATGCCGGGCAAGAACGGGCATCTCACCACCCACGAACCGGTATCCGGGATAACCGCGCATGGCTGCCAAATAACGCGGTCTGTTACATGACCGCGCCGATCGGCCACGGAACGAATTCATTATCGCCGTAGCCGAGTTCTTCGCTTTTCGTCTTGCTTCCTGAGGCTATCTCCAGAAGCCGCTGGAACATGCGGGCGCCTGCCGCTTCGATGGTGTCCTCGCCGGTAGCGATCTCTCCGCAATTGATGTCCATGTCGTCTTCCATGCGGGCGAACATCTGATTGTTGGTGGCGATCTTAAGTGTTGGCGCCGGTTTGAAGCCCGAAACCGATCCCCGTCCGGTGGTGAAGGCGACCAGATTGCAGCCACCGGCCACCTGGCCGGTGACCGAAACCGGGTCGTAACCGGGTGTATCCATGTAAACGAAACCGGTCTGTTCGATCCGCTCGGCGTACTTGTAAACAGCGGCAAGCGGCGCGGACCCGGCCTTGGCAACGGCACCGAGCGACTTTTCGAGGATTGTCGTCAAACCGCCCATCTTGTTGCCATGAGACGGATTGTTGTCCATCTCGGCACCGTGAAGGGCGGTATAGTCCCGCCACCAGTCGATCCGGTCGAGCAGGGCCTGGGCTGTTTCCGACGACACCGCCCGGCGGGTCAAAAGGTGTTCGGCGCCATAGATCTCCGGTGTTTCCGAAAGCACAGCCGTGCCGCCATGGCGGACCAGCAGGTCTGCAGCAAAACCGAGGGCAGGGTTTGCCGTGATGCCCGAATAGCCATCGGACCCGCCACATTGCAGGCCCAGCCGGAGATGGCTGGCCGGAAGCTTGACCCGCTGCTGCTGTCCGATCCTCGCCGCCATCTCGCGGACCGCCTCGATACCGGCCTCCACAGAGGCGCGGGTGCCACCGGTTTCCTGGATCGTGAAAGTCTGCAGCCGCTCGTTTGACGCAAGACCATGGCGCTCAAGGATCATCGGGATCTGGTTGGTTTCGCAACCGAGGCCGATCATCAGAACACCGCCGACATTCGGATTGGCCGCATAGCCCACCATCGTTTGCGTGAGCAGGCGGTAGCCTTCGCTGCGCAGGTCGAGGGCACAACCACCGCTGTGGGTCAGGGCAATCACGCCGTCGACACCAGGCCATTCGTCCAGCGCACCCGGCTGGTCGAAATGGGCTGCAATCCGGCGGGTCACAGTTGCCGAGCAGTTGACCGATGAAATCAGCGCAATGTAGTTGCGGGTTCCCGCACGCCCATCCGGCCGTGAGAACCCCATGAAGGTTGCCTGCTCTTCGCAGGACACCATGTCCACCGGCTGGGCGTCAATCCCGACCGCATAGTCGAGCTCAACTTCGCCGACAGTGAGGTTGTGCGTGTGCACGAATGCGCCGGCCGCAATGTCTTCAGTCGCATAGCCGATTTTCTGCCCGTACTTGATCACCGCTTCGCCGGTTTCGATCAATCGCAGCGCCATTTTGTGGCCACGGCGGATGGTTTCGCGCGGCGGCGGAGCCGAGTGCCATGTCCAGTCCTCGTCCGGGCCGATTGATTGCCGCGCCACAACAATGTTGTCGCCGGAATGAAGCCGGAGGAACGGCTGGTTCAATTCCGGTACGGGGGATTTGTTGTTCATGAGTTACCTTTTAGTCCTCGGCAAACAGGTTGCTTTCAGTGCCCTTCAGATCGGCCATGACAGCGAAAGATGATTCCAGATGAATGCGCAGCGAGAGTTCGGCCTGATCCGCATCGCGGGTCGCCAGCGCCCGCACGATTGCTTCATGCTGGTCTGTCACCCGCTGAAAGTGGCCGGGAACCGGAACGGTCAGGTGCCGCAGGCGGTCCAGATGGACTTTCGCCTGAAACACGAACTTCCAGAGATTGGTCAGGCCGCTGGCATTGGCGATTTCGGCATGAAACGCATCGTCTTGGTCGATGTAGTCGCTCTGCCGTCCGGCCTCCAGCATCCTGCGCATCGTCTCGACATTGTCGTTCAGTTTGTCGAGTTGTTCGTCGGTGATGCGGCCGGACGCCCTCCGGATACCCTCGATTTCCAGCGCTCTGCGGATGATGAAGCCTTCTTCGGCAGCGTTGAGGGACAGGTGCCGGACAAATGTGCCGGACTGCGGGAAAACCCGGACGAGGTCTTCGTCAGCCAGCTTCTGAACAGCCTCTCGCACAGGTGTTCGCGACGCTCCAAAGCGGGCGCAGATGTCTTTTTCAACGATTGGCGCCCCTGGGCGGATTTCCAGCCTGATGATTGAACGACGCATCCATTCATATATTAGATCTGTCTTCCGCTCCACTTTCATGAAGACCTTCAGCCCCAAAAATCGCCGAACAACTACAAGTTTTAGCGCTTTTCTTTTTCTTGGATTCTTCGCGCTCCGGAAAACTCCGGTCACAGTTGACTAATTAATATACTAATATACAAGAGATTGGAAGATAGAAACAAGGCTGCGCAGGCACGGCTATCTATGGCGACCATCAACTACCTGACGCGTGTCGAATTCGGAGAGGGTGAAATCCGGCGGCTTCCCGAGTTTCTGGAAGCGCTGCGGGTATCCCGGCCCTTGATTGTTACCGACAAGGGGATTGCGGCTATTGGCCTCCTGAGTCAGGTGACAGATCTTCTTGGCGGGGAATGCGCCGTTTTCGACGCAACCCCGGCCAACCCCACGGAAGCTGCCGCGTTGGAAGCGCATGCGGCTTATCAGGCGGATGGCTGCGATGGCGTTGTCGGCTTCGGCGGTGGGTCGGCACTGGATCTGGCAAAAGCTGTCCGTCTGCTGTCCGGTCATCAGCCGCCTTTGGCGCAATACACCGCGGTTAAGGGCGGTGTTCATAAGATTCATGGCGATATCTGCCCGATGGTCGCTGTTCCGACAACAGCGGGCACAGGATCGGAGGTCGGGCGCGCTGCCGTTATCATCACTGCGGAAGGGCGCAAGCTCGGCATACTGTCGCCGCATATGCTGCCGTCGATTGCCGTATGTGATCCCGAGCTGACCTATGGACTGCCGCCGTTCCTCACGGCGGCGACCGGAATGGATGCGATTTCACACTGTCTGGAAACCTTTATGGCTCCGGCATTCAATCCGCCGGCCGAGGCGATTGCGCTCAATGGGCTCGCAGCCGGTATGCGTGTGATCGAGCGGGCCACAAAAGACGGCTCCGACAGGGAGGCCCGGCGGGATATGATGCTGTCGGCCCTGGAAGGGGCGATGGCATTCCAGAAAGGGCTGGGGGCCGTTCATGCGCTCACCCACCCGATGGGTGCAATCCGGGAGCTCAATCTTCATCACGGTACGCTGAATGCCATTTTGATGCCTGCGGTCCTGCGGTTTAACCGGCCGGCCATTGGGGCCAAATGGGATGTGCTAGAGCACTATCTCGGCGGCGAGCCGGACGTGCAGATCGCCGAATTGAACCAGCGCCTGGATTTGCCGGAGGGGCTCGACGCCCTTGGAGTGACACAGGCAATGCTGGACATGGTCTCGGAGGAAGCGCCTTTGGACCATTGCCATGGCACCAATCCTCGCCAGCCGAGCGTTCCGGAATACCGGCAAATTCTGGAGGAAGCACGGTGAACGCAGATAGTCAGTATCCGCATCAAAGACGGCGGCCGCTTGGACGCACTGGCCTGGAGGTCACGGCGCTGGGTATGGGAACGGCCCCCCTCGGGGGACTTTTCGCGCCGGTCAGTGAGACGGACGCCCGCAATCTCCTGCAGGCTGGCTGGGACGCCGGGCTTCGCTACTTCGATACCGCGCCCATGTACGGGTTGGGCCGGTGCGAGCGCTTGCTCGGCGATATGCTGCGCGACAAGGATGAGCCGCGCATTCTGTCGACAAAGGTCGGACGTTTGATGGTGGCCGACCGGGCGGGTCTGGACCTGCCGCCCGCGCCGCCCAAGAACCCTTTCGATCAGGGCTGGCACAACGGTCTGCCGTTCCGGGAGTTGTTCGACTACAGCTATGACGGCGTCATGCGCAGTTTCGAAGATAGCCGTCAGCGCCTGGGGCTGACGGATATCCAACTGCTCTACGTTCACGACATCGGCCGGGTCGCACATGCGGAATTGCATGAGCATCATTGGTCGGCCCTGACGGCCGGTGGCGGCTTCCGGGCTTTGGAGGAGTTGCGGCAGGCAGGCGACATTCGCGGATTCGGACTTGGTGTAAATGAAAGCCAGGCGATCCTGGATGCCATGAACGAAGCAGATCTGGACGCCTGTCTGATCGCGGGCCGGTATTCCCTGATCGACCGGGAGGCGGAAGCCGGACTGCTCGACAAAGCCCTGGAACGCGGCGTCGGTCTGGTATTGGGTGGCGTTTTCAATTCCGGAATACTTGCAGCCAGCCCGGAAGCCGCTCAAACATTTAATTATGTCGCTGCTCCTCCTGTAATTATTGACAAGGTTAACCGTATTAGGGAAGTCTGTGACGGGTTCAAGGTTCCGCTTGCCGCAGCTGCCTTGCAGTTCCCTTTGAGGCATCCGGCGGTGAGTACCGTTGCTCTGGGAGCAAGATCATCGGGGCAGTTGAAGCAGAACCTGGACTGGTTTGCTGCCGATATTCCAGAGGCGCTCTGGGCGGCGGTCGATGCGGCCCTGGAACAAGGATGAGGGGATGGGAATGCTGAAGAACATCGATCCTCTGCTCACGGGAGATCTTCTGAAGATCCTGGCAGACATGGGCCACGGCGATGAACTGGCGATTGTCGATGCCAACTTTCCTGCCTTCGAGATGGGAAAGCGGGTTGTGGAACTGCCCGGCACCGGCGCACCCAGCATTCTTAACGCCATTCTCGGCCTCTTTCCGCTCGATGAATTCGTTGATCAACCGGCGGGCGTGATGGATGCGGCTGGTCAGCATGTGCCGATCTACGACGAGTTTCTGGCCGCCGTCAAAGCCGCGGAAGGCAAGGACTACGAACTGGAGGTCATAGAACGGTTTGCATTCTACGAGCGGACGAGAACGACTTTTGCGGTGGTCTTGACCGGCGAGCGGCGCCTCTACGGCAACATCATTATCAAGAAGGGCGTCATCCGGCCTGACTAGGCTCTGGTCCGTTGGGGTAGCGAACATTTTTCATTCGGCTGACGCGCAAAGAATTTATTTTGAAACCGGCACCGCCGAAATCCAAGGCGTTTGAGCCACATAAGCATGGCGGTGATTTGGTGGGGAGGGTGCAGGTCCGGTGGAGCGGATCTGCACGACAAAGAATTAAGACATGCGCCCGGAGGTGCATGCGCGGTCTGGCGGCCCGAAAGGGCCTGCTGGCGAAGCGAACGGCATCCGGATGCGCAGGGTGGGAGGAAATTGTGAGCTTGGAAGAGGACTATAAACCGGCCTTGCTGTCGGTGAGGAGCATGTCCAAGTCATTTGGATCGGTGAAGGCGCTAATCGATACCGATCTGGACCTATATCCGGGCGAAGTGCTTGCTTTGATGGGAGAAAATGGCGCAGGCAAGTCGACCCTGGTCAAGATCCTTGCCGGTTTGCACGCGCCGAGTTCCGGCGAAATCCGGATCGCAGGGCAAAAGACCGAGTTGCCGAATCCACGCGCCTCGACCGCCGCCGGTATTTCGACCGTCCACCAGGAACTGCTGCTGTTCGGCGAATTGACGGTCGCTGAGAACATCTTCTCCGGTCACTACCCGCGCACGTCATGGGGTGCGATCGACTGGAATCATATGCGCAAAAGGGCACGCGAACTGCTTGCCGATCTGGACTGTTACGATCTGGATGTCGACGCCAAGGTTGCGACCTTGTCCGTCGCGATGCGCCAGCGGGTAGAGATTGCGCGGGCGCTGAATCAGGACGCCCAGGCGCTGATCCTTGATGAGCCGACCGCAGCGCTTGCCGAAAGCGATGCAGAACGCCTGCTTGCGATTGTCGACCGGCTGCGCAATCGCGGGGTCGGCATCATCTATGTCAGCCACCGCATGAAGGAAATCTTCAAGATTGCCGACCGGATGGCGGTTCTGCGGGACGGAAAGCTGATCGGCGTTGTTGACCGGGACGACGCGACACCGGGCATGCTGGTCAAGATGATGGTCGGCCGGGAGATCGATCAGGCGTTTCCGAAACTTGAAGCGGAAATCGGCGGGCCTGTCCTCGAAGTCGAGGGGCTTAACCGCGGCCACATGGTCAAGGATGCGACTTTCAACGTCCGCAGCGGCGAGATCGTCGGCTTCGCCGGTCTGGTCGGGTCCGGTAGAACCGAACTTGCCCATGTTCTCTTCGGCGCAACGCCTGCTGACAGTGGGACGATCAAGGTAGACGGCAGCCAGGTCCAGATCAATTCGCCGAAGGACGCCCGCAATTGCGGGATTGCCTATGTCCCGGAAGACCGGGGACAGCAGGGATTGGTACGGCCAATGACCATCCGCGAAAACCTTACCATGTCCGTGCTCGACCGCCTGTCGTCGGCAGGCTTTGTCAACCGCCGCGAGGAGCGCAAGATCGCCAAGTCCGGCTTCGAGCGTCTCGGCGTCCGGGCGTCCGGGATCGAGCAGATCGTCGGAACTCTGTCCGGCGGAAACCAGCAGAAGGTGGTGATTGCCAAGTGGCTGGAAACTGAACCCAAGGTTCTGATCCTCGACGAGCCGACCCGTGGCATCGATGTGGGCGCGAAAGCGGAGATCCACCGGTTGATTGGCGAAATGGCGCAGGCTGGCCTCGCCATCATCGTGATTTCCAGTGAACTGCCGGAAGTCCTGGCCGTCAGCGACCGCGTGCTGGTGATCGCCGACGGGCATATCACCGCTGAATTCGACCGCAAGGACGCGCATCCCGAGGCGGTCGGCCACGCCATGACTATCACAAAAGAGAGCGGACGGAGCGCCGCATGAAGGACGTCGCAATGGAAACCAAAGCGGCAACTTCTGCGCCCGTAGCCGAAACCGGCGTGCCGCGAGCGCCGAGACGCAGCGTCTTCAAGCGGATCGTCTCCGAGTATGGCCACGAACTGCTGGTGGCAGGGGCGATCCTCGCGTTGCTTGTGATCGTCGGGTTGATCAACGAACGTTTTGTCAGCACCCGCAATCTGAATTCGATCTTCGCCGGAAACGCCTATATCGCCGTCGCCGCCATCGGCATGACCATGGTGATTGTCACGAGGCAGATCGACCTGTCGATTGGCGCGCTGATCGGTGTCCTTGCCACAATCTCCGGGACGATTGCTGTTTCCGGCGCGCCGGTCTGGGTGGCCTGGGTGGCGCCAATTGTCGTTGGGGTCGCGATCAACGCGGTCACCGGGGTCTTGGTGGCGTATGCAGGCATTCCGGCGATTGTGGTGACGCTCGGTATGATGGCGATCCTGCAAGGGGGGTTGATATCGGTAACAGGTGGGGCCTGGATCACCGACCTGCCGCCCGAATACCTGATTGCCAAGATGAAAGTGTTTGGCATTCCGATGCCGTTGGTCTGGGCCATCGTGCTGACGATTGCCGCAGCGGTGTGGATGAAGCTGTCGGCATTTGGCCGCTCGCTTTATCTAGTCGGCGGCAACGCGGAAGCGGCCCGCGCTGTCGGTGTGCCGGTGCGCCGCCGGATCGTGGAAGTTTTCATGATCAACGGCGCTTTCGCCGGGTTGGCGACCATCCTGTTCGCGACCCAGCTTCAGGTTATCCAGTCGACGGTCCCGCCGAATCTTGAACTGCTGATCATTACAGCCGCGGTAATCGGCGGGGTGTCGATCCTCGGGGGTACCGGCACCGTGATCGGTGCAAGCCTTGCCGCCGTGCTGTTCGCTGCCATCGGTTCGGCGCTGATATTCGTCAACATTTCGGCTTACTGGCTACGGGCCTTCATCGGTGTGCTCATTCTTCTGACCGTGCTTGCCGACATGATCCGCCGGCAGCGCGAACTCAGGCAGGGAGGCAACTGACATGCTGAAACGCTATACGCATGAAACGGTTCTGGCCGGGCTTGTCGTTATCGCCCTGATTATCCTGTCCATGCAGTCCGCGCAGTTTTTCACCGGTGCGAACCTGTTGAACCAGGGCCGGCTGATGACCGAGGTCGCGCTGGTGGCCCTGATCATGACCTTCGTGATCGCCAGCGGCGGGATTGATCTGTCCGTTGGTTCGATCATGGGACTTGCGGCGATTCTGACCGGCGTCTTCTGGCAGAAGCTCGGGCTTCCATTGCCGGTTGCGATGATGCTGGTGCTTTGCGTCGGCATTCTGTGCGGCCTGTTCAACGGGTTCATCATTGTCCGCTTCAACATGCCGCCGCTGATTGCGACGCTCGGGACACTGGCCCTGTTCAGGGGGCTGGCGGAAGGGATCAGCCAGGCACGGTCCGTGCGCGGATATCCGGAGTGGTTTTACATCTTCGGACAGGGCGAGGTGCTGGGTGTTCCAACCCAGCTCTGGATTCTCGGCGCGGCATTTGTCGCTGCGGCGCTGATCCTTGGCATGACACGCTGGGGGCGGACGGTCTACGCGATGGGGGCCAGCGAAAGCGCCGCCCGCTTTGCCGGCCTGCCTGTCGACCGGGCGAAGATGGTGATCTACGCCGCATCCGGATTTGCCAGTGCGCTGGCCGGGATCATCTTTGTCTCGCGGGTGTCAACCACCCGCTCCGATATGGGTGTGGGTCTGGAACTCGACGTGATCACCGCTGTTGTCCTTGGCGGCACCAGCATCTTCGGCGGCAAGGGCACCATCATCGGAACGGCACTTGGACTGATCCTTATTCAGGCTCTGGAAAGCGGTTTGTCGCTTGCAGGGGTGAAGGGCGACGGAACCATTGTCCTGATCGGGGTAGTCCTGATCGCAACACTTTTGGTCAGCAATCTGACCGAACGGCGCGTGGCTGCTTGAGGTTACGCGAAACGGGACTGTTTTGGCGGGCAATCGCCGAATGGTCCAAAAAACCGCCCGGTCACAATAACAAGCCGGGCAAAAAGTCGCCGGGCCGGGAGGAGCTTGTCCGGGGACTTTATGGAGGAGGAAGTATACATGACTGATAATACATCCAGAATTCGTGCAATTGCGCTTGCCGGCGTCGGGGCGTTCGCCCTTGGGCTGGCCGGAACGCCGGCTCAGGCCGACTGGACCGGCGGCGATGATCTGCCGACCAACCCGCTGGCCTGTGACGGTGCGGCGGGCGAGGTTGCCTCGGTTCCATATGATGGCGGCCAGCCAGCCAATGCAGGAGCCAAGGCCGGCAAGCCATTGCGCGTTGTCGATGTGCCGAAACTGGTTGGCATTGGCTATTTCAATGCGACCACGCAGGGTATTCAGGAGGCGGCTGCCGAAATCGGTAGCATCGATGCCACCACCGACGGTCCGGCCCAGGCGAATATCGACGATCAGATCACCCTTCTGGACAACTACATCACCGGCGGTGTCGACGGCATCCTGTTTGCCGCCAACGATCCGGTTGCCATCGCACCGGTTCTGACCAAGGCGCTTGAAGCCGGCATTCATGTCGTCGGCTACGATTCCAACTCCGACCCGGCGGCCCGCGAATGGTTCGTCAACCAGGCGGAATTCAACGGGATCGCCAAATCGCTGATCGACAACATGGCAGCGGAAATCGGCGAGGATGGCAGCTTCGCGATCGTCACCTCGACCTTCACCACGCCGAACCAGGCCCGCTGGATCGCGGAAATGGAAGCCTATCAGGCGGCCTGCTATCCGAACATGGAATGGCTGGAAACCGTCGAAGCCCAGGAGGACAACATCCTGTCCTTCAACCAGGCAACCACCTTGATCAACAAGTATGGTGAAGACCTGGACGGCATCTTCGGCATGACGTCGGTTGCAACCCCGGCCTCCGCCGAAGCGGTCACCCAGGCGGACCTTTGCGGCAAGACCGCGGTGGTCGGCCTGGCAACGCCGAACGCCATGAAGCCCTATGTCGCCTCCGAATGCGTGAAAAGCGTCGTGTTGTGGAACCCGGTCGATCTCGGCTATGCGGCCGGCCATGTCCTGCGTGCTGCCGCCGATGGCACATTGAAGCCGGGCGACACCTCCGTCGAAGCCGGCCGCCTCGGCACGCTTTCCGTCGTCAACGGCTCGGAAATCCTGCTCGGTGCACCGTTCGTGTTCACCGCGGAGAATATCGGCGACTTCGACTTCTAGGTTGATGTAATGAGAAACTGCGGCGCGCTCCGGCGCGGCGCAGTTGCTGCTTGGAGCGCACGAAGACTCACGCCAATTACAGCGTTGAAACGGGCCTTCGGGGGCCGGTACATAACAGTGTCATACCAGACGAGCGCAGCTGCGCTGCGTGCCGATCTGGTATCCGGCGTTTAGAGCGTTGCGCGCTAAGGCGTTGCTGCACTTTTATATTTCACTGCCTGGGCAAAGAGAAAGACAAGGAACGAACGATGAAGGGGTGGGGCATCCACACGGGACTTTGGTCATGGCATTGGACGCGCGAGGAAGCCGACCGGGCGATCTCGGAAGTGCGCAACAGCGGCCTCCCTTGTGAGGTGCTGGAGATCCTGACGCTCGATCACCCGAATATCGATACCGGCCATACGCGCAGCCTTATTGAACCGCTGAATGTTCCCGTTGTCTGCACGCTCGGCCTGCCTGCGGAAGCTGCGGCCTCACGCTACCCCGACCGGGCGGCGGACTTCCTGAAATCGGCGCTCGACACCGCAAAATCGATCGGCGGCGTCGCGTTAACCGGCCTGACCTATGGTCCGATCGGCGAGCGCACCGGAGCCCGGCCCAGTCAGCGCGAAATGGACAATGTGGCCCGCGCCCTCGACAAGGCAAGCGCCCATGCGCGCACGCTCGGCATGGAGGTCGGCCTGGAAGTGGTCAACCGCTATGAGAGCCATCTGATCAACACCGCCGCCCAGGCCCGCGACCTGATCGAGCGCATCGGCGCGCCGAACATGTTCGTCCATCTCGACACCTATCACGTTTGCATCGAGGAAAAATCGGCTGCCCGGGCCGTCGAGGATGCCGGTGAACATCTCAAATACATCCACCTGTCGGAATCGACCCGTGGCATGCCCGGCGAAGGCGTATGCGATTTCGACGGCCTGTTCAAGACCCTGAAGGACAGCGGCTTTGACGGCGGCCTGATCCCCGAAGCTTTCTGCGATATCCCACACGACATCGCCGGCGCCCTTTGCATCTGGCGCGACGTCTCTCCAAGCACGGATGAGATTATGGAACGGGGCATTCCGTATCTGCTGGAAAAGGCGAAAGCGGCGGGGCTGGTTTAGGGAAGGGTGATCACCAAGGGCGGGGAGTGGGCGTTTGTTGCAAACGCGAATAGTCGAGACCCCATAAGCGATAGCGGACAATCATCCCAACACCGAAAACTGGCCATTTCACCTAAAAGTGCTCATACGCCTATCGCAGGTTCAAGGTGAATTGGAGCAGCGCAGATAGAAGCGCTGCTCCGTGCCAGGTTAAATGAATGCGGAAACGGTTAACAAACATGCCAAAATGAACACGATCGAAATCGCCAGTCGGCCCGTGGCATTGGCTTCAAAGTTTTGGCCTACTTTGATGAACAGCTTATCTTTTTCCTGAGGCATCACTTGGTCTCCGAGGATAAAGTGAGACGATCAAGCTGTTCTCTCAGATGATAGTTCTCGACAGTCTTGTAGAGACTAGCCCAGTGGTTTCTGTTCTTTCCCAAAACGTTGGGAGCTGGGCCGATTTCTTTGACTGTCGCGTGCGTGTCGTTGAACAAATCAGGAGCTACTGCGGCCCAAACACTTTTGACATGTTCAAAACCTCCGTCCCATTCAGCGCGCCCTGTGTCGGCGTTGATCCGCACATAATTGCGAAAGGCCCCAAGTATTGGATATGCCGCACCTTTCGTCAGCCGTTTGTTGTGTGGGTCCAAGCCGCCAAACGGGAATTCGAAATCTTCTGACTTGGAACCAGCTACTTCAATATATGCAGGAATGGCCCCTTTCTGGCCGATGATTTCGCCTCGCACGCGCAAGAAATCGCGGCGTATGAGATCGTACAGATGAAGGATTTCTGGCAGTAGCTGCTCTAACTTGGCGTACTTGCGCTCGGTAAGATTATCCCGATGAGAGTTGAAGTCTGTCCCAAAATTCTTAAGCGGTGTGGACCACTTTTCATATGCAGAGATTGGGTACTTTCCCCCACGATTTGGAAAGTCAATTACATTCATGACCTCCATAGCGCAAATCAACTCGCGCACATCGATGTCCTGCGGATCACTCTCTTTGTAAGCCACATTGCTCGACCAAACGAAAGGAGCAATCACATCTTTGATGCCTTGAAATGCTTGATCCAGTTCAAGTACCGATTCAGGACGTACGGCTATCCCAGTATTCTGAGCACGCGCAATGTCGACACGTAGTGTGTGCTCATCGGGGCCTTCAACCCCAGTAATAATTCGAACTTCAACGTGTTGACCTTCAGCGATCGTATCATCGTCTTGGCATTCCCAGATCAACTTCGCGGTGTGGCCACCATTGGCAATACCGTATTCATCGTCAATGAACACATCAAAGATGCGCTTTTCGATCGCTTTGACATCTTCGGCAATAATGGTGATCCCCAAGTTTAGGAGATCGAAGGTTCCTGGTAGAGCCTCCTTGCCCTGCAAGCTGGCTCTGACATCACGATAAACAGTGCGGCTCATGCCGGTAGCTTCCCTGAGATTTGCTTTATCAGGGATGTTCTTTGGCAGCTTAGATGCTTTTGCCAAAAAAACGTGCTTCTGAATGTTTGAAAAATGCGGGTGCTTGAAGCTACGCGCTTCAGACACCTCAAAGCGATAAGGTCGAATAGCCATCTAAGGCTCCTTTCGTAGTGCCGACGATGCGGCCTATTTCCTGCAGGCGCGATGGCCCTTTACAGAGGATACGATGATCCATCCAGTCATATATCACACCGGCTTGATTCGCTCAACCTGTAGACGATGAATGAGATGGCCCCTGTCGTTTGAACAGTTTGGCGCTGCTCAAGACCAATATGAAATCGACACGATTTAGAGTCCCCGATAGGGGATCGGTAAACCCCTCGCCTTTAGGCGGCAGGATGTGTCCGCATCCGGGGATCAAGGGTGACCAAGCTTGTCCGCTTGCAGGAGCATTTGTGCAGATGCCGTGATCCATTGCCTCCCGTACCTTCCCGGACGCAGCACAAGCGGAGATCCGGGATCGGTGAGCCCAGGCCGGTTGCTGGTGTCCAACACTGATTTTTACTTAAAGCTGGGTGGCTCACCGGTCCCGGCTCGCACTGCGTTTGGCCGGGAAGGTGGCGGAGAAGCAAAAACGGCTCGACAGTCCAATTTCGGGCCAGACTCTCAGGATGAGGAAGAAGGTGTGGCATGGTTTGTTCGCGCTATGGCGGACCGATCCGGCTTTTAGCCGTAACCAGACGCCACCGGCTTTCGCCGGTGGAGCATTCACGATAATGGACTCTATCGGTTCGAAGGTCCGCTTAGCGGAATCTGCTATGCAGCATAGTGGGTTGTGCCATAATGACCGCTCAGTGCCGAAACAACCCAAGAACCGCTCAAAATCCGGATGCCAAGTGAAGGTGCGCGCTGCAGCATTCGCAGCCGCTTTGCGGTTTCATTGCAAGGAAAATTCACAAATTCATCTAAGCCTTTGAAAAATATGGTCGGGCAGGCCGGATTTGAACCGACGACCCCTTCACCCCCAGTGAAGTGCGCTACCAGGCTGCGCTACTGCCCGAATGGTCTGAACGACCGTTGCTCTACCTAGCTTGTTCGTTAGCCGCGCGCAAGGCGGTAAATTCGACTGGGTTTGTCATGCACAGCAGCTTGCCGCCCAATGTCAGGGAGCGGAGGGCTGCGCGCGCTGCAGGCGTTTGTGTTCGATCTTGTCGGCGGCGATCAGGCCCCAGGCAAGACCATAGAGCATGTACATGTGCCGCCAGTGGTCGGTGTCGATCACGATGGACAGCACCAGATGGGCAACAAAGACTGCGAAAACGCCCTGCGCGAACACGGTCCAGGGGCGCTTCTTGAACAAGAGCGGCGTAAGCGCGCAGACCGTCCAGACCGCCATGACGATATAGGTGATCCCGCCCAGCCAGCCATGGGTGGTAAAGCCCTTCAGATAGACGTTGTGCTCGTCTTCCGGGAAATACTTGTTGAATTCCAGCGCACCGATGCCGAGCGGATGCTCCATCATCATCTGGAAACCGATGGCAAAGCGGGCGAACCGGCCGAGCCGCGCGCCGTCATAATGCTGCACCAGCTTGGCGCGCTGTTCAAACATGGCGGAGACGGCGTCGAACGAGAGCGCCACGGCCAGCATCGCCAGCAGTGCAAAGACGCCAAGACAACCGATTGCAATCATCCGCATCCGGCGGGCGTTGTTCTGCTCGGTGATCAGCGCAAGCAGGTAGACCATCACAGACGCAAGGAAGATCACCACCCAGGCACCGCGCGAGAAACTCAGGAAAATTGCCAGCATCAGGATCGGCAGCGCACTCAGCGCGAGCAGATTGTTCCGCAAGGGCTCCCGCAGGAGGCTCTGGATCAACAGGATTGCGGGTAGAACCAGAAACGGCCCGAAGACGTTCGGATCCTGAAACGTGCCGCGGGCGCGGTCGTAAAGCGTAAAATAGTCCGCCCCGGGAAACAGGTGGAAATAACCGGCAATGCCGATCAACGCGGCGATCACTGCGGTGCCGGTATAGGCGTTCTGGATGGTGCGGAAGCGCTGCGGATCGTCGGCCAGAATGGCAGCGTAGAAGATGGCGGTCACGGCCAGAAAGCCGGTTACCGCGATATAGATGATTGCATCGCCCATTTCCCGCGCAAAGGGGATCGCGGCAATGCCACCGGCCATATAGAGCATCATGCAGACGATCAACGGACCGGTTTCCGCCCTAAGGCGCAGCCCGAACAGCATCCAGATGGCGGTCAGCATGACCATGTAAAGCTCATAGGGTGCCGGTTCCCGGATCACGAAACCGGACAGGAACACCGCGAACCAAAGCGATGCGGTGCTCAGGCTACTGACCGGAACGACCGGCCGGAGCGGCTGGTTTGCAGGCCGCCCAAAGGCTGCTGCCTCGCCGGTCAATAGGCGTTCTCCGTATTGAGCAGGCGGAACGGTGTCAGGAACAGGATCTTCAGATCCAGAACCACCGACCAGTTTTCGATGTAGAAGACATCACATTCGACCCGCTTCTGGATCTTGTCCGGCGTGTCGACCTCTCCGCGCCAGCCATTGATCTGCGCCCAGCCGGTGACGCCCGGCTTGACCTTGTGACGGGCGAAATAGCCGTCGACCACATCGTCCCACGCCTTGTTGTCCGTATGGGCATTGACTGCGTGCGGGCGCGGGCCCACGAGAGAGAGGCTTCCGGCCAGAACGTTGAAGAGTTGCGGCAACTCGTCGATGGAGGTCTTGCGGATGAACCGGCCGACGGACGTGACGCGCGGATCGCCCTTGGTGACCACCACCTTGGCGTCCGGGTCCGACATTTCCGTATACATGGACCGGAACTTCAGGACCTCAATGATCTCGTTGTTGAAACCATAGCGTTTTTGCCGGAACAGCACCGGTCCCCGGCTGTTCAGCTTTATCGCTATCGCCGTCGCGATCATGACCGGGAACAGCGAGATGATCGCGGCTGTTGCGAAAAACAGATCGAAAGCGCGTTTGGCGACGACATCCCAGTCCGCAATCGGCTTTTCAACCACATCAACAAACGGAACGGTGCCAATAAAGGATGTACCGCGGTTGCGGAAGCTCATCTTGTCCGTATGTGCGGAAAGGCGGATATCGACCGGGAGAACCCAGAGCTTGCGCAACAGTTCCAGAACACGCTTTTCGGCGCGCAGCGGAATGCAGACAATCAGCATGTCGATGCGGGCAAGGCGCGCGAATTCGACGAGCTGGCTGATGTTGCCGAGCTTCGGATAACCGGCAACCACCGGCGGTGAGCGGTCATTGGACCGGTCGTCGAATATCCCGCAGATGCGGATGTCGTTGTGGGGCTGGGCTTCAAGATCATGGATCAGATCCGCTGCAGCGGTTCCCCCGCCGACAATCACCGCGCGCCGTTCAAGCTGGCCGGATTTCATCCAGCGGCGTGTCAGAAGATAAGCGATCCATCGGACGGCACACAGGCAAACCAGCCCGGCGGCATACCAGGCTCCTACCCATGCTTCGGGCACCGCCAGGCCAAGACCAGTTGTGGATTGGGCGATGACAAAAACGGAAAGCACCAAGGTCCAGCCTGCGCCAACCCGGCCAAGCTGACCGAAACCCTGACGCAGCACCGGGATCTGATAGGCATCGACCGCCTGGAAGAATGTCAACGCAAACAGGACCGCCGCGAAGATCAATCCCGCCTGTTGCCAGCTGAGAGCAACAGATCCGGTCTGCAAAACCGCCACGGCCACAGCTGTTGCCGAAATCGCGAAAAGATCGGCAATCCGCACAGTGCCGCTGATCACCGGTGCGGATACCCCATCGTCCCGCAGGCTTTCCGCGATTTCGATGGCTCCTGGCGACAAGGATACCGGCGTCTTGACCGGGGCAGCATGCTCGCCGGCAGGCTTTTCGGAAAAGTAGCCTTCCTTGAGCCGTTGCTCCAACCGGTTCTGCAGATTGAGGGGCGTTCCCTCTGCCTGCGCAAGGTCTGCCTTCTTCTCTTCGTATCCGTGCTGTGCCGCCAGTTTGCTCATGACCTGTTCGCTGTCCTTGCTGCCACGGCTGGTGCGCCCGAAACGCCTGCGGCCGCCGGTTTGACCTGTCCAACTGCCGCCTCGACCGGGGACGATTCCCGCACTTCCTGATAGAGCGAGGTTATGCGTTCGCTCATCAACTCCACGGAGAATGTTTCGGCGAGGCAGGTCCGCAATTCAGCGGCACCCTTGGCCATCTTGTCCGGGTTGTGCAGGGCGTTGTTCATTGCCGTGGTCAACTTGCCGATGTTGCCCGGCTCAATCAGCCTGTGCGCATATTTGCCGAAAATTTCCGGAATGCCGCCGACCCTTGTCGCAATCAGCGGGCATTGCGCGGCAACTGTTTCCAGAACGATGTACGGCATCGCCTCTGCGCGCGACGGCACGACCACGGTTTGCGCGAGTTTGAAGGCCTCGCGGGCCGGTTTTGCGCCGAGAAAGCTGACCGATTGGGTGAGGCCAAGCCGTTCAACCAAGCCACGGTATTTGGTTTCGTCCGGACCTTCCCCGACGATATAGGCTTTCGGAGCAGTTCCGGTCTTGAGCCGGATATTGTAGAGCGCCTCCAGGAACAGATCCGTGCCCTTCAGGTCGCGCAGCATGCCGATATAGAGGAAATCGGCGGCGTCTTCCGCAGGCTTGACCGGATTGAACTCTTCCGGCTGCAATCCGTTATAGACAATCCGGTTCTTTGCAGACGGGACGCCAATCTTGCTCTCATAAGCGGCGCATTCGTAGTCGGACACGAACACCAAGCCGTCCGTCAGGCGCTCAAGAATGCGCTCGATGGTATGGTAGATACGGCCTTCAAGACGATTCGGGTCGTAATGCAGACTGCCACCATGGGGGCAGTAGATCCGGGTAACATCCTGACCGGAGGCGCGCAGCACTGTGCCGATGAGCCGGGCGTAGGCGCCGCCCTTGGCACCGTGTCCATGCAGCACATCGGGTTTCAGGTCGCGGACATGGCGGTAAAGTTCAAAGGCCGCCCGGATATCCTTGATTGTCAGATGCCGCTTCATCGGAAAGCGGCTGACGCCGAGCGTCAGTTTCGGACGAACATCATCCAGAAGCTTGTTGTCGAACGCGCTGCCCGTCGAACTGTCGCAGATTATGCCGACATCGTGGCCAGCCGCTGCCTGGCTGATTGCCAAATCCCTGATATGGCGGAAGATACCGCCAATCGGCGAACGGACGCAGTGCACGATCCGCAAGGGGGTCGTAGTCATTGTGCAATTTCCCTGTTATGGCCCCCAGACTTCTTTTTGAGTCCGTAAAGCCGAGCAATTGCACGCTACCAGCAGGAGATGATTTTGCGGTTAACCGGCGAGCGGATCAGAAGAACCGCTCGCGTACGTAGATCGTGTCGCCAGGGCGCACCGGGTCCGAAATGGGGACACGGCCGTTAAAGATTTCGCCATTGATCTGGCGGGTCACATCGACGTCCATTTGCTGGGCACGGGTGCTGAATCCGCCGGCAGTGGCGATCGCATTCTGCACGGTCATGCCGGCCACGTAGGCATACTGGCCCGCGCTTTGAACCTCGCCCATGATGAAGATCGGCCTGTAAGCATCCACCTCGACCGATACATCAGGATCGCGGATGTATCCCCGGCGCAACTTGGCGGCAATCTGGGACGCGAGGCCTTGTTGCGTCTTGCCGCGCGCGGCAACGCTACCGATCAAGGGAAAGGAAATATATCCTGCCTGATCAATGACATAGGTGTTGGAGAGATCATCCTGTCCGAACACAATAATCCGCAACCGGTCGCTGGAATCCAGACGATACGGCTGGGTCAGAATTTCATGGGTCGCCGTCGGTGGCTGCTTGTATCCGCTGCATGCGGTCAGGCACAGCACGAGCGCAACGGCTACTAACGTCCCGGGTCGCATATGAAAACTCACTCCTGCAATTCCCGTCCACATTCGCAAGTCATGGTTAATGCCCGGTGAAGACCGGAAGATAAGGCGACGTCTTCGGATTGCGACGGTGTGCTTATGATTAATACGGGGCCCGATTGGCTGGAAGAACGGCTTAACCGAACGCTTACCCTAATTCGTCATAGTCGCGCGGTTACAGGAGTTAAGTCGCAATGAATCAGGGGCATCAGCCGGGTTCGGAACAGGACATGGCATTGGATCTAGGGGGGCTTCTTCTGGAGGTCCGGCGTGCGGTACACTGGCTGCTGCCGCTTGTCTTGATCGTCACCGGCCTTGTTTTCGTGTCTCTTTTGTTCATTGCCCCGAAATACCGGGGGGAGGCCCGTCTTCTTATCGAAAGCACGGACGACCGGTTTCCCGGTAGTGCACGCGGTGTGGAAGGGGAACGGGCTCTGCTCGACAGCGAAGGAGTTGCCAGCCAGGTCCAGCTTTTGATGTCCGGGGATCTGGTGCGCCGGGTCGTAGAGCGGCTTGACCTTTCAGTTCACCCTGAGTTCCACGCCAACGCGGGGCCATCGGCGCTGGGCGGACTGCTGAGTGCCGTCGGTTTGTCCAGCAGACCCACAGGCAACTCCGTAGCCGAAAAGGTTCGCCAGTATTTTTACGAGAACCTCGACGTGTACCGGCTGGAGGGATCACGGGTCATTGCTATCGACTACGCATCTGAAGATCCGCAACTCGCTGCCCTGGTCGCCAACGCTATCGTGGATGAGTACATAGATTTGCAGTCCCGGGCCAAGCGGAAAACCACCGAGCAGACGTCAGCTGCACTTGAGCCGCAGATCGAAGAACTGCGTGTCGAGGTGGAAGCAGCGCGAAAGGCGGTTGCCGATTTCAGGTCCGGAGCGGATCTTCTCTTTGGCGCTGACAACATGACGTTGAACCAGCAGCAGTTGGGCGAAATCAGCAGCGAGTACTCTGCCGCCCAGGCGGCAAAGGCAGAAGCCCAGGCAAAAGCCGAACTGATCCGGGGGATACTGACCGCCGGCGGATCTCTGGAAACCGCAAGCGATGTCCTCAGTTCGCAACTGATTCAGCGGCTCAGGGAGCGCCAGGTCGCGATCCAGTCAAACATCGCCGAACTGTCGATTACCCTGTTGCCCAACCATCCCCAGCTCAAGGCGCTTCGCTCGCAGTTGAACGACTATGACGAGCAGATCAGGAACGAGGCACGCAAGATCCTGAATGGACTGGAGAACGATGCGAAAGTCGCCAGTCAGCAGGCGGCTGCGTTGAAAGACCGGCTGGAGGAGCTGAAAATCTCCGCTGCCAAATCGAACTCCGATCAGGTCGCCCTGAGCGAGCTGGAGCGCGAGGCGAATGCCAAGGCTGCTCAACTCGACAATCTGATCGCCAGTTTTCGGGAAGCCGATTCCCGGCTGCGGGCCCAGGTGCTTCCGGCGGATGCGCGGATCATCTCCAGGGCCGCTGTCCCAATTGAGCCGTTCTCTCCGAAGATCATCGCCACCACAATCATTGCCGCATTGGCAACAGCCATTCTTGGCACTGCCTTTGTGGTGATGCGCGCGTTTTTGAGCGGAAACGCACTCCAGTCCATTGGTGGCGTTCATGCGCCGCGCCCTGCGTCTGCGCAAGCACCGGCACCGGCGTCGTTCGGATGGAACGGGTCCATGACATCGCCGAACCCGGACTATGGGACCTGGGCCAGCTATGGCGCGGGATACGGGACAAGCTATGGATCGGGCCGCTTCGAGACCGCTGCCAACGAAGGCGTGCGGGATGAGCCGGCAGCGGGCGCTGGCGGACGCAGCGATAGGACATTTTCAACGCCGCAGATGGACACAGCTATGCGCAGGCCGGTTCAAGGCGGCCCGGGAATGGGCCCTGCAGCTGACCCGGGCCGGAGGCCGGCGCATAGGCCGCCTGAGGCCGCATATGAGGCTCCACCCGAAGATTTTGGCAGTGGCCGGATTGTCGTGCTTGGTATCGAAAATCACATGTACTCGCACAAGCTCGCCTTCAACATAGTACGCAGGGCCGCGGAAGCCGGTCAGTCGGCCATTGTGCTGGAGGCGTTTCCACAACAGGCCGATTCCAAGGCAGCTGCCGGGTTTTCGGACATTGTCAATGGCGAGGCGGCTTTTGGCGATGTTGTCTATCGCGACGCGGTTTCTTCCGCGCACATCATCGAGGCCGGGCGTATGGCCATCAGCGATGAACTGGCGCATTCGGAGCGCTTCTCGGCAGTTCTGGATGCCTTGAGCGCGACTTATGAGACCATCGTCGTCGATCTTGGTGCGATAGATGGATCGACAGTCAGCGCCCGGATACTGGCTTTTGGCGAGCGTGTGCTGATAGCGGCAAGCTCGACGGACAACAGTTTCGAATTGTCCAGCGCAGCCAACCTGTTGGCAAGGAACACCGGAGCAGCGGTCGAATTGGTTCTGTCCGGAGATGGAGAGCGGTTTTCGCGGGGCGGCAGCGACCATGCAGCATAAGTCAAGAGACATGAGCGCCGCCGCTCGCTGGCTAGAGCGTCGGGCGGTAAGTTTGAATCGCTTGACCGCTCTCATTTGTTTGTTGACTAGGCGGTTCGCCCGCCGTGGTGCAATCACCATAAGGGCGGGCCAACGCCGTCAGCGGACAAATGAGTTCGGCCCTTCGGGTGGCATTTTGCGGCTCATCGGCCGCGTTGCGCCGTTCGAACGATGCCCCGCATCGCCCTTCACGACGCGCCTAGCCGAGTGAACCGCAAAATGTCATCAAGTGTTTCAAACTTATCGCCCGATGCTCTAAACTCTTAGCGCAACCGGCCTTTCAGTTTCCTGAGATAGCGCACAACCATCCAGGCTTTTGTTGAGCGCCTGACCGCCGCTTTCAGGCGTTGTTTGTTGCGGTCAATCCCTGAAGCCAGGCGGCCTTTCCATGTGACGGCAACGTGGCAGTCGGACAGCGTAACAGGTGATGTCCAGCCGTGCTTGTACCGCTCTTCACCAAGTCCGAGATCAAGTTCTTCAAGGCCATCTTCGCAGGCTTGCTCGATGATGGATTTCAGCAGGACAAGGCCCGGACTATGGGGCATCAGCTCATCTTCGGCGATGCTGTTGGCGTAGCCGAACAGGCATGTGTCCATCGCGGACACAAGATACGTCGCGCGGATTGTGCCGCTTGCCTCGAGATACCAGAGGTCTAGTGCTGGCCGGAACGGGTCCGGATCGAGCCCGGTGATACCAAGCAGCCGCTCCAGAAATCTCCTGTGATCCGGATCGTGGAATGCGTTGGGGACACCCGACGACCGGGCGCGGTCAGCGCGTTGTGTCAGGAACGCGTCCAAGCCGCGTTCCAACTGCTCTTGTGTCGAGGCCTTGACCACCTTGTAACCCTCGATGGCCTTGAGATGCCGTTCCTTCCTGGCAAGGTTCTTCCGTGCGGCCTTGCTATGGGTCCGGCGGAAAAGAGCGTCAAAATCCCGCTCCAGAAAGCCGCGAAACACCGGACTTGGGCTGGCGGTCGAGCCGTTTTCCGTGAATGGATGCCGACGTCCTTCCCAGGTCTCAGGCACATTGCGCAGGCAGATCCGGTCCGCGCCGGATTTGCGGCAAATTTCTTCAAGAACGGCCTGCCCACGGGCCGGTGTAACTGATTGATAGAAATCGGCGTCCCAAAGGCCGGTGTTTTGGTTGCCCATGCCGAAACCGGCAAAGGTCAGCGTCGTTACACCTCGGGATTTTCGTTTGGCGAGAGGTAGAACAAGACCGGGGTTTCCACCGGACGTTATGATCGCGGCAAACGCCTCAAAATTGGCTGTCTGGCCCACCGTATCGGCCCAGGCTGCCAACCACGACAGGGCTTCATAGGGAAGGGGACCAAGCCTGTTACCGGTAAGGGCAATAAACGATCCAGCCGCAGTGAGATCGGCTATTTCGACTGCAATATCCGTGGCTGTTTTGGCCGCAGCAGGGGCGGTGCAATCAATGCGTAAGGCGGAATCGTCGGTGGCCGTGCTCTTCGAGCAGTCTGGTGCCCCCGTCATTTGTACGCGTGATGCCGCAAATTCAACCATGGGTCTGTGATGCCGATTTTATACATTTAACTGTAAATGTAGCAATCAATCATAAATAAACGGTGCTTATGTTACGTCATGTCCGGCAGAGGCAGTGACAGGGTTTCGATCTCGTTCATGAGTAAGCGTCAGGAATTTTTCAAGAAGGCCATCGGTGTTCTGCGCAGCACCAAGGCGGACCGTATTCTTGCGCCATTAACGCAAGGATTCGGCGCGGTCTTCATGATGCATCATGTCCGGGCGGCACCTGATCGGCCATTTCAGCCGAACAAGCATTTGGAGATCACACCGGAATTCCTGAAGCTGGCGGTGAACCGCATCCGTTCGAATGGCTATGACATCATTTCCATGGATGAGGCGGTCGACAGGATCAAGACCGGATACGGACGCAAAAGATATGCGGTGCTGACATTTGATGACGGCTACCACGACAATCTCGATGTTGTTTATCCGATCCTCAAGCAGATGGATGTCCCCTTCACGGTGTTTATCGCAACAGGCTTCGTTGACCGGACAAGCCTGTTGTGGTGGCTGATCCTTGAGGAGATCATCGCCCACAACGACGAAATCCGTTTTACCGGGCATATGGACGGGCAGGGGATCGCGTCACGATCGCTTGAAGAAAAGTACCGGGCTTTCGAAAAGATCTCGCAGTTTCTGACCACCGAGGTTGAAGAGACCGAGCAGAGACTGATCGTCGATGCCTTGGCTGACCGGTACAAACTCAGTCCGCGGGAAGTCGCCGACCGCCGCATCATGACATGGGATGAGGTCCGGCAGCTCAACACCGATCCGCTGGTCACCATCGGGGCGCACACCGAGCAGCATTTCTCGCTTGCACGGCTGGACCGGGAAACCGCCCGCAGGGACATTCAAGCGGGTGTTGAGCGCCTGGAACAGGAACTCGGGCAACGCCCGAAACACTTCGCTTTTCCTTATGGGAAAGCTGAGTCTGTTTGCAGCCGGGATGCCGATCAGTTGCGCGAAATGGGTTTCGCGTCCTCCGTTACAACGATGCCTGGGGTGCTGCAGTCGGCCAAGCGCATCGATACTATGATGCTGCCGCGCGTGTCGCTCAACGGACAGATTCAGGACCCGGCGGTGATTGATCACTATCTCACCGGCGCGCCCTTCGCGCTTTACAACGCTGCCCGTTGGGTCTCCTCGGGGTTCGGCGTCAAGGCCGGCGTTTCCCGCCTTTTTCCATCCACCAGATGATTGCTCCGGCCGGAATGACCCAGAGCAGGCCGGCGACAGCAAAGTAGGCGAACTTCACCAGATGCGATGATTGCTGCAGGGTCATGTCCCCGATCACCATGGCTGTCAGTGCGTAGACACAGACAAACACCACAAGAATGACCATGCCGGCGAATTTTCGGATTGAAGGCACCATGTCTTGTGCGCGCCCCTCGGTTTGAGTCTCTGCTAAGGCTGTTAAATATGCCGGTTGGCGTATTTTGCCGCATGCATCTTGCCGCTGCGCCCAAGCACCTATATGCCGTTCGGTAAAAGGTCAATTGTCAGAAGGCTGAGGGGAATTGGGGATGGCGCTGGCCGCGCATACGCATGGAGGAAGCGGAAGCGTTCTGGCGACGCACCGTGAACGGAAGATCCGCAAAGACCGTGAAGCGGTCCGTGGCTGGTTGCATTTTGTCTGCGTTCTCATTCTGGCGATGGTGGTCGTTGGCGGGGCAACGCGGCTGACCGAATCCGGGCTGTCGATCACCGAATGGAAGCCCATTCACGGTGTCATCCCGCCCTTGACGGAAGCGGAGTGGGAAGAGGAGCTGGAAAAGTACCGGCAAATTCCCGAGTACCAGCTCATCAACAAGGGCATGAGCCTGGAAGAATTCAAGTTCATTTTCTGGTGGGAATGGGGGCACCGCTTGCTCGGCCGGGTGATCGGCGTTGCCTTCTTTGTGCCGATGGTCGCGTTCTGGTGGATGGGACGGCTGGAACCATGGTTGAAGCCAAGGCTGGTGTTCGCCTTGTTTCTCGGCGGACTACAGGGAGGTATCGGATGGTGGATGGTCACATCCGGTCTCGTTGAGCGGGTTGATGTCAGCCAGTACCGCTTGTCGATCCACCTGACGCTGGCCTGCATCATTTTCGCCTATCTTTACTGGCTCGCAAGGAGGCTCGCGCCGCTGCCAGATCCCGTTCCTCATGACCGCTCCCGGTTGTTGGGCTTGAGCGTTTTCACGCTTCTTGTTGTTTTTGTTCAGATATTTCTCGGCGGCTTGGTCGCCGGCCTGAACGCCGGAATGACGTTCAACACGTGGCCGCTGATGGATGGGCAGATTGTGCCGAAGGGATTGCTGGTTATGGATCCCTGGTGGCTCAACATGTTCGAGAACGTCATGACCGTGCAGTTTCAGCACCGCGTCACGGCCTATGCCTTGATCGCTGTTGCGATTGTGGTCGCACTGTCCTCGCTGGCGGTTAGCGGCCGCAGGGAAGTGCGCCGCGCCGGTATAAATTTCGCAGGCTTTGTGCTGCTTCAGGCGACGCTCGGCATTCTGACACTGATCTGGAATGTGCCCTTGTCAATCGCGCTACTCCACCAGGCATTCGCGGTGGTGGTCCTGGCAGCGGCTCTCGATCATCTTGCGGCCCTGACGGGCGGCTATAGAATCCGTTCATGAACGAAAAAAAACCCGCGATTTCTCGCGGGCTTCTTGTTGGGTCTTCCGGAACAAATCAGCCGTCGGTGAGGGCCTGATCAAGATCGGCGATGATGTCCTCGACATCCTCGATGCCGACGGAAATGCGCACCACATCCGGACCGGCACCGGCAGCGCTCTGCTGCTCTTCGGTGAGCTGGCGGTGCGTGGTGGAAGCCGGGTGAATGATCAGGCTGCGTGTGTCGCCGATATTGGCAAGGTGCGAGAACAGTTCGACCTTGGAAACAAGATTGACACCGGCCTCATAGCCGCCCTCAACGCCAAAGGTGAACACTGCACCGGCGCCCTTCGGCATGTACTTCTGCTGAAGTGCGTGATGCGGATCTTCCGGCAGCGCCGCGTAGGAAACCCAAGTGACTTTTGGATGGGCTGCGAGGTGGAGAGCAACCTTCTTGGCATTGTCTGAATGGCGCTGCATGCGCAGCGGCAGGGTCTCGATACCTGTCAGGATCATGAAAGAGTTGAACGGCGAGATCGCCGGGCCGAGATCGCGCAGGCCTAGCACCCGGCAGGCAATCGCAAAGGCGAAGTTGCCGAACGTCTCATGCAGCACCATGCCTTGATACTCGGGCCGCGGCTGCGACAGCATCGGATAGTTGCCGCTTGCCGACCAGTCGAATGTGCCGCCATCGACGATCACACCGCCCATGGAGTTGCCATGGCCGCCCATGAACTTGGTCAGTGAGTGCAGAACGATGTCCGCTCCGTGCTCGATCGGACGGCAGAGGTAGGGTGTTGCCATGGTGTTGTCGACCACCAGCGGCACGCCCTTCGCCTTGGCGATTGCGGCAATGGCTTCGATATCGACAACAATCCCGCCGGGGTTGGCAAGGCTTTCGATGAAGATCGCCCTTGTCTTGTCGTCAATGGCGGCTTCGATGCTGGCAGGATCCGCCGGGTCGACCCAATTGACGTTCCAGCCGAAGCTCTTGAAGGAATGGTTGAGCTGGTTGATCGAACCGCCATAAAGTTTGTTCGCGGCAACGATATTGTCGCCCGGCGTCATCATGGTGTGGAAGCACAGAAGCTGGGCGGAATGGCCGGATGCGACTGCCAGCGCCGCCGTGCCGCCTTCCAGCGCCGCAACGCGCTCTTCCAGCACGGCGGTCGTCGGGTTGGTGATCCGGGTGTAGATGTTGCCGAAGGCCTGCAGACCGAACAGGGAGGCTGCATGGTCGACATCATCGAATACAAATGAGGTCGTCTGGTAAATTGGCGTTGCCCGTGCGCCAGTCGATGCATCCGGCTGTGCGCCGGCGTGAATTGAAAGAGTTGAAAAGCCGGGTATTCCGTCGCTCATATCTGTCCCCCCAATAGGTTGGTATCAAGTCGCGGCATACTGGCTGAAGCAACCAGAGGCGTCAAAGAAAACCATTCGCTGAAAATGGTGGCGTCCGGATTCCGGCTGGCCTTTCAAAGACGCCATACGGAAAGATGTGGCGGAACCGCTGCCAACTCTGACATCTGGCTCATTTTGGCGGGCGAGCCCTAAGTCCCCGGTGCTGGAAGCCTGCTTTGAGAGCGGGTTTTTTCGACGAAAGCGTCCGCGAATTGAACCCGGTCCAGCCGATTTCGCCGGACAGGCGGCCATATTCGATTTTCGGACAGCGGTTCATGACCATTTTGATGCCCGCGGCTTCCGCGCGGCCTGCAACCTCGTCATTGCGGACGGTAAGCTGCATCCAGATGACTTTCGGCAAATTGCCGCTGGCGATCACCTGATCGACAATCTGAGCCGCCGCATCGGAATTCCGGAAGATGTCGATCATATCAGGCGTTGCCGGCAGGTCTTCGAGTGAGGCGTAAACCGTCTGTCCGAGGATTTCCTTGCCCGCCTGTCCGGGATTGATCGGCCAGACGTCATAGCCCTTTGCTATCAGGTATTTCAGCACGAAATAAGACGGCCGCACCGCATTGGCACTGGCCCCGACCATGGCGACGGTCTTAACGTCGTCCAGGATTGAGCGGATGTAGTCGTCGGAATAAGTGTCGTGGTTCATGTCTGGATTGCTGCGCGGCTGAGTCGAAAGTGCAAGGCGTCACCATGGCGCAAAGCGGCAATGAAGAAAATGGCGTTTATGGAATTTCCCGCCCCCTACGCCAAATACGGTGCAGGGGGCTTGATGTTGCGCTTGTCACGAAGGAGCGTCAATGTTGCGCAAAATGCCCTGTTCAACCGGGCTGCCAAACCTGCAGCCGATGCAGGTAATGTCCGCCGCTCCGTGCGAAAAATCGGTAAAGTAGCTGTGCCAACGGCTCGGTCGATAGCCATGATAGGCGTCAAAGCTGCAACCGATCAGAACGATACGGTTCTTGCCAATTGAACGGATGTTGTTGATGACGAAGTTCTGATTGCCGACACGGGTGAAGTTGCAGCCGACAAATGTGTGGGTGATGTAGTGATCACCAATGTTGTTCAATTGAACGTCGAAACCACCGCGATTGGATTCGAAGTAGCAGCCATTGAAGTTGGCACCTACGGACCCTTCCTTACCGTTGAAGGTCAATGCAACGCCACCGTGCCAATTGTTGCCCATGGATCCGCATCCTTCGAAGTTGCAGCCGTCAAACGTGACGTTCGTTTGCATCTCCAGGCCATGGATTCCCCAAGTTGGACACAGACCGAAATCGGCCCGGCTGAACCGCATGGCATTGACGCCGGAAAAGCCCGATCCTTTGGCGAGATACATGCCGGTCGTGCAAGACCGGAACGTCATGTGCGAGAAGGCTGAGCTCAAAACACTCTCAAGAAAAAGTCCGATTGACTTGCCAAAGAACCCAAGATTCTCGCCACGCATAAATGCCGATGACTTGATCAACATGCCGTTGCCGGGGCCGCCGAAACTGAAGTCCCTGACGTCGATATACTGATGCGCCGCCACGCCGGATTTTCCGCTTATAATCAGGGCGTACTGCCCTTGCGTGTTGTTGCGCAGCAGTGTTGATCCCATTCCTTCTCCGCAGATGTTCGGCCGGTTGAGTTGACCCGGCGGTTCCGCGTGGATGTCATCGAAGGAAAGTGTCAGGCCGGGGCTGGCGGCGGCTCCGACAAGGTGGTAGCCGCTGGAAATTCTGGCGGTTCTGCTATGGGTTTTTGCGCTGTTGAGAATGTTTTGCAGGGCTTGTGTCTGATCGTCCGCTGTATCCGGAACCAGGGACTCCGCGCCGGGGTCCGGCGAAAGCTCACCGATGTCCTCCGCCGCTTTGGCCATCGCCGCGATCGGATCTTCCGTTCGTGCTCTTGCCAGCGGATCGGTGTCGTCGGTAGTGGCTTCTTTCTTTTCAAGTGGTATTCCGTCTTTGTTGTTCATGTCTCCCCCCTTTACGCAGGTGCGCATGATTTGCAGTGGCGCGAAACCGCGCCCCGTCTGGCACTTTCATAAGGTCTTTTGCCTTGGCGTAGAACGAAGCTTTAAATAAAAATATAGATTATCTAAGTGATGACTTGTCTTAATTCGAGCAAATGTAGATTATCCGAAAACATGCAATTAAGGCACTTCACGGTATTTATATATCTGTATTTATACATTGAATAGTAGATCAAAAAATACTTGGTTGCAAATGTAATTTAATTACAACTGTTTGTGCGGTTGCAAACCCTGGATGAATTCGGAAACTCTGGGTGAGCGCAAGTCTGACCGGATGACGGGATTGATCGGTCAGACGTCATAGCCCTTTGCAATCAGGTATTTCAGCACGAAATAGGACGGCCGCACCGCATTGGCACTGGCCCGACCATGGCGATGGTCTTAACGTCGTCCAGGATTGAGCGGATGTAGTCGTCGGAATTACGCTATGTATAAAGCTCCCCTGTCTTTGTGAGTCACCGTTAGTCATATGCCTTGACGAAAGCCTGCGCCGCTGCGGCGTTGATGTTCCATGCGTCAGAGAAGTGAGCCAAATAGGATGATGCTTCTTCCTCGCTGCCCATGGCGATCCAATCGGCGGCCGGAGGGTTCGGCCATTTGCCGGTCATCAATCCGGTTTTCAGAAGCGGCAGAACGTGCTGGTTGTGCTCTTCCACCAGTTCGATTTGTTTGTCTGGGCTTTCACCTTTCAACAATTGCAGCCAGAGGACGGCCATCTGGCTTTCCAACTGATAGTCGTCCTTGTACTTCTTGACGATTTTTTCGCACTCGGACTGATTGTTATCAGCCATATAGATGCCGATCAGCAGGCAGCGTATTCCCTGATTGTCGTTCTTGTTCAGCCTCAGGAGTTTTTTGTACAGGACGGTTGCTTCGTCTTTGCGCTGCAAGCGCTCCAGCACCATGCCGAGTTCGTGCATGGCACGCATATAGGGGCGGGTGCCAATGAACCCCCACCATTCCATTTCCTTGTCCTTGAGAAGGTCTTTCCAAATTCGATCACCAGCGTCTACCGCGGCACGCAGCAGCGCGGCGGCTTCGGCGTCGGTTTCGGCATAGTGAGCGAGCAGGACATGAGCATCGATGCAGTCCGGGTCCAGTTCGAGAGCTTTGCGTGCTTTCTTGCGTGTTTGAGCTGGTGTCTTTGCTTCCCAGGCTTCAATGATCATTTCCTCAGCCGGGCCCTCTACGGCCGGGCCAAACATGCCATCGGCAAGTACCCCTTTGGTCATTCATCGTTCCCTGTGCGGAATGGTTTTGAAGTATGAGTGGGTTTCAGTCCGTTATTGCTCAAGCCTCGCGCTCAGCTATCCGACCATTCCGGCTTGCGCTTTTGCAGGAAGGCGGAAATGCCCTCCTCGGCGTCTTTCGCCAGCATGTTTTCGACCATCACATTGGCCGCCAGATCATAGGCGTCCGATAGCGGCATTTCCAGCTGCTGGTAGAAGGCTTCCTTGCCCACTTTTAGCGTATGCGCTGACTTCGAGGCGATGGTTTCGGCATATTTCTGTACGACCTGTTCCAGATAGTCGCCTGGCACAATCCGGTTGATCAGGCCGAATTCCTTGGCGGTCGAGGCATCGATGCTTTCGCCGGTCAACAACATTTCCATGGCCTGCTTGCGCGATACGTTGCGAGAAAGAGCCACCATCGGTGTGGAGCAGAACAGGCCGATATTGACGCCCGGCGTGCAGAAGGTTGCCGTATCCGTGGCGATCGCCAGATCGCAGGACGCGACCAACTGGCAACCGGCGGCAGTGGCGACACCGGTTACAATGGCGATCACCGGTTTGGGATGGCGCACGATTTGCTGCATCAGGTTCGAGCACTGGCGCATGATCTGCTCATAGGCCGCCCGTCCGCGGTCGGCTTCGGCGCGCGCAGCGGTCAGTTCCTTCAGATCGTGTCCGGCACAAAAGACCTTGCCCTCAGCGCCCAGCAGAATGACCCGGACGTCCGGATTGTCCTGCGCCTCGGCAAGCTTGTCCGAAAGCGCCGTCATCATGTCCGTAGACAACGCGTTCATGCGCTCCGGCCGCTGCATCACGATCCGGAAGACGCCTTGGTGCAAAAGCGTCGCCAGCATCGGCTTTTGTGTCTCGTCATTGGCAGCTGCGTCGCTCATGACATCTCCTCCGGATTCGTCTTTTGCCGGTTTATAGCCCAGCCTCGGCACCGAGTCATAGACTTCGAGTTCCGGTGGCTTGATCACGGAACATTTATCCGCTGCGTGCCGATCACTGTGACAGATATCTGACGTTACGGTATTCTCTGATAATGATGAGGTCTGTGCTGAAGCTGCCCCTTCTCATTACATCATTGGTAAGCCTGCTTGCCGGACAGGCGCTGGTTGCGCCATTGCGGGCTCAGGAGCAAGTCGATGTCGCGCTCGTGCTCGCCGTCGATGTGTCCCGGTCGATGTCCTACGAGGAAATTCAGATCCAGCGGGATGGCTATGCCGCAGCCATTGCCAGCAAAGATGTGGTCCGTGCGATTGAGACTGGCGCATATGGGCGCATTGCGCTCTCCATGTTCGAATGGGCGGGCAGTTTTCACGCCCGCGAGATCCTCGACTGGACCGTCATTGAAAATGCGGACGATGCCCGCCGGGTCGCTGCCTACATTCTGGAGGGCCGGAGTACGGGCAAGCGCCGTACATCGATTTCGGGGGCCATCCGCCATGGGGCAGGGCTGTTTGACGAGCTTCCCTTCGTGGCCGAGCGTTGGGTGATCGACATCTCGGGCGATGGTCCGAACAATCAAGGGGGTGCCGTTACGGACGCCCGCGATGTTGCGCTGGAGCAGGGGATTGTCATCAACGGACTGCCGCTGATGACAGAGAGCGGTTTCGGATCGCGCTTCGGCATTGAAGATCTCGACGAGTATTACCGCCGCTGCGTGATTGGCGGACCGGGCAGCTTCATGATCCCGGTCAATAGCTGGGATCAGTTTCCGGAAGCTGTCCGGCGTAAACTGGTTCTTGAAATCGGCAACTTTCTAAAACCGGAACCGAGGGTCATACCGGCGCAATTCACGTTCGAGCCGCCCTATGATTGTCTCATTGGCGAAAAGATCTGGGAGGAACAACGGCGCCACTTCTGGCTGGATCCTTGAGCTTGACCGCATCTTCTTGATTTGGTTGGGTAATGCGTGTTGCCCTCGAGGGGAATGGATTCAGTTTTTCGTCTGAGCGACCTCTGTGTGCTTGAGGAAATCGACGGTCAGCACGTCGTGGAATCATTGCGGCACCAGAAAATCCAGGGACCCAGTTACCCCCGTGCCCGCCGCCGCCGCCGTCCGCCGGTTGAAGCGCCGGTAGAGGAGGGGGTTTTGGGCGCGGGCAACTCGACTTCCGCCCGAAGGTTCGGGAACGGGTCGACCTTGTTCGGCATCGCCATGGCGTTGACGAAGTGTTCCTGAAACTTTGGCTCCAGCGCGGTTTCGATCTTTTCGATGTCGTGAACCGTTTGTTCGATCTCGCGCCGGTGGCCGCGGTTCAGGAGCGCCATACGCGCGCCTGTTCCAGCCGCATTGCCGACACCGGTAACGCCGGATAGCGCACAATCCGGGATCAAGCCGAGGATCATGGCGTATTTCGGATCTATGTAGCTCCCAAAGGCACCGGCCAGCCGGATACGGTCGATCTGCTCGTTGCCGAGCTTGTCCTGCAGCAGTTTCACGCCGGCATAGAGCGCGGCCTTGGCCAGCTGGATCGCGCGGATATCGGTTTGCAGGATGGAGATTTCAACATCCCGATTTGCGATTTCATAGGAAAACGTCCGCCCCTTTGGCTGCACTCTGGCGGTTCTCTCCGCCATTGCGCCGTCAATCACGCCGTCTTCGGTGATCAATCCGGCCAGATACATCTCGGCAACGGCTTCGATGATGCCGGAGCCGCAGATACCGGTGACGCCGACCTGCTCGATCTTTTCCTCAAACCCTTCCTCGTCGGACCACTCATCGACGCCGATGACCTTGAAGCGCGGCTCAAGGGTCGCCTTGTCGATGCGGATGCGCTCGATCGCGCCGGGGGCGGCCCGCTGGCCGGAGGAAATCTCCGCACCCTCAAATGCCGGGCCGGTTGGCGAGGAGGCGGCCAGAAGCCGGTCCTTGTTGCCGAGGATGATCTCGGCATTGGTGCCGACATCGACGAGCAATGTGATTTCCTCAGCCGTATGCGGGCTCTCGGTCAGGGTCGCCGCAGCGGCATCGGCGCCGACATGCCCGGCGATGCAGGGCAGCATATAAACCTTCGCGCCGGGGTTGAGTTCAAGATCAAGATCGCGGGCGCTCAGCACCATCGCGTCCGACGCCGCCAGCGCAAACGGTGCGCCGCCCAACTCCACCGGATCAACGCCAAGGAAAAGGTGATGCATGACCGGGTTGCCGACAAAAGTGGCATCCAGAACATCCTCACGGCACGCCCCGACATCACCAACCAGCTTGCCGACCAGCGCGTTGATCGCCTCGCGCACGGTCCGGGTCAGGTCCGGAAGTTTCGTCGGATTCATCTGCACATAGGACACGCGCGACATCAGATCCTCGCCGAAGCGGATCTGGGGGTTCGACGTGCCGGCGGAGGAGACCGTGCGCCCATTTTGGAGGTTACACAGGTGCGCTGCGATGGTGGTCGAGCCGATATCGACCGCCAGGCCATAGACAGCGGTTTTCTCGCCCGGCCAGAGCGCGACCAGCATCGCCGGCGCGGATGCATCCTGATGGATCGCGGCGGTTACCGTCCATTTGCCCTTGCGGAGGACGCTCTGGACTTTCGGCAAAAGCGCGAAGTCGAGCAGCAGATGGCCGAGACCGGCCTTGGCCATGATGGCTTCGCGCAAGCGGTCGGCATCGCCGCGCGGGGTTTCCATATCCGGTTCGTCCAGGGTGACGGTCACCAGCGAAATGGCACTGTCGGCTTCAATGGCCTTGGCCTCGGCCCGCTTGCGCACCACCTGGCGGTTGGTCTGGGCGTCGGCCGGAACATCGACCACAAGGTCACCAAGGATCTTTGCCTGGCAGGAGAGGCGTCGGTCGGCGGGCAGGTTGCGCAATTCGGCATAGCGGTTTTCCGCATCCGTTGCGCCTTCAAGATGGTCCGCAGAACTTGTCAGGTTCTCCTTGGCGAAGGTGCCTTCGGAGACCGAAATCTGGCAGCGCCCGCAAATGCCGCGTCCGCCGCAGACCGATTCCACATAGACACCCAGAGACCTTGCGGCATCAAGTAGCGGCGTGCCGACGGGAAACGTGCCCCGTCTGCCCGAAGGCTGAAAGACGACCTTGGCGGTTTTCTCTTCTGCGCTCATGGTCCCCTCCTGACCTCGTTGTCTTCTCAATCTTGTCTGGATTACGTGTTGCAGTCCGAAATTAATGATTTCAAGGCGTTAAGAGATCCAATGCATCTCAAGTTGACCTCGAAACGCATTCGTCCCGAGAAACGCAAAGTCCGCCACCCGGTGCAAGCCGGGGCGGCGAACCAAAAATTCCTGTCTGGTTGGACCTTGGCCTATTCGGCTGCGCGCCGGGCAGCCCGTCCGCCGCGTCTGCGTCCGCCGGACGGGGCCGCGCCCTCGGCAGCCGGTGCCGCACCGGCCGCTGCCGGCTGATGGTCGCGGTAGGTCATGATCCATTCCTGGCAGTTCGGGTCGGTGCCGTTGAGCACGTTGGCGGCCCGCACCGCTTCCATTTCCTGC
Source organism: Roseibium sp. (assembly GCA_965230445.1). Classification (GTDB taxonomy): domain Bacteria; phylum Pseudomonadota; class Alphaproteobacteria; order Rhizobiales; family Stappiaceae; genus Roseibium. The sequence goes on from OZ246005.1 coordinate 1,181,444, forward strand.
GGACGGCAGGGGTTCATGATTGCCGAGGTCATGCCGGTAGCGATCACCATCGGGATGAAAGACGCGTTGATACCGTGGCGGTGCGGCAGGCCGAAGGAGATGTTCGACAAGCCGCAGGTGGTGTTGACCTTCAGTTCCTCGCGCAGGCGGCGCAGGAGGCTGAAGACCTGTTGACCTGCGGTGCCCATGGCGCCAATCGGCATGACCAGCGGATCGACGACGATGTCATGGGCCGGAATGCCGAAATCGGCAGCCCGTTCGACGATTTTCCTGGCGACGGCAAAACGCACATCCGGATCTTCGGAGATACCGCTCTCGTCGTTGGAAATCGCGACCACCGGCACATCGTACTTCTTGATGAGCGGCAGGATTGCCTCAAGCTTTTCTTCTTCGCCGGTGACCGAGTTGACCAGCGGGCGGCCCTTGGTGGCTTCAAGACCGGCCTTGATGGCTTCGGTAACGGAGGAGTCGATGGACAGTGGCACGTCGACGAGTTCCTGAACCATCTCCAGGGTTTTCACCAGAAGCGGCGGCTCGGTCTCGTTCGGGTTGACGGCGGTCACGCCCGCATTGACGTCCAGCATGGTCGCGCCTGCGGCAACCTGGGCGAGGGCGTCGGATTTCACGGTTTCGAAATTCCCGGCAACCATTTCGGCAGCCAGTTTCTTCCGGCCGGTCGGATTGATCCGTTCACCGATCACACAGAACGGCTGGTCAAATCCGATGACGATTTCCTTGGTGGCAGATGCGACGACGGTGCGTGTCATTTAAGCGATCTCATTGGCGGTCAGAGTTTCATTCGGGTTGCGAAAGGACCAGCTTCCGCGGGTTTGGAGCCACTCGGCGGTCTTGGCGACGCCACCGAACGGGTAGGCATGGATCTGGACGATCTGACAGTCGGGCTGGCTTTCGATGCGCGATTCCAGCGGGTCGACCATCGTGTCGGGATTGTAACCGGACAGCATGGAGACGACCGCGCCGCCGCGTTTTTTGAGGAAGTTGAGCGAATTCTCAACGCCTGCGAAGGCGGCAAACTTCAACAAGGTGGTCATCTTGGCCGGACCCGCAACGCCGATATGAACCGGGAAGCGATTGCCCCAAGTGCGCAATTCGTCGAGCCACAGGCTGACGCGCGCCGGGTCGAAGCCGAACTGCGTTACAATGCGATATTGCGCGTCGCTGTTCAGTGCCAGTTCGTGTTTGCGCATCAGGAACTCCCGGATTACCTCCGGCTTGATGTCAGGAGCACCTTCCGGGTGGCCGGCGACGGCAATCTTCCTGATGCCCAGTTCATCGAACAGGCCGGTCTCGATCAGCGCCGCGGACGAGGTGAGCGGGCCGCTGACCTCTGCCTCTCCGGCGATCGCAAGCACTTCGCTCACACCGGCTTCCTCGGTGAGCCGCGTTATGCGGCGCTCGAAAGCCTCATAGCTCGGGAAACGGCGGGCTGCCAGATGAGGCACCGCGATCAAACCCTTGTCGCCGAGCGTCTTGGCAGCTGCGACGAACATGTCTTCGGAGGCGTTGCCAAGGTCGGTCACATAAACCTGGCTGCCTAGCGGAATGTGCGCCAGCAGTTCCGTCTTCTCGACAACCTGCTTGGGAGACATTTCGACAGAGGCCGGAAGCCGGCCATTCGCGAGCAGGGCACTAGTTGCCATCTTCCTTGCCTCCTTTTGCCATCAGCGCCATCAAGCGCTCTTTGGGATAAGCTTCGACCAATGCTGCGAGGGCAGTGTCGGCCTCGGTTTCAAGATCGTCGGTTACGTCAACAGGGTCGGTACGGCGCCATTCGGCCATGTACGCTTCGCTGTCCTTGGCCCCGACCCGCATAGCACAGGCATCTACCGTCTCCATGAAGATCGCCGGCAGTTCCCGCCTCGCGGATTTGCGGCCCTTTTTCACCAGGACCTGGGCCGGAATGTCCCGCCAATAGACGACTGTTTTCTGAGCCATGTGCACGTTCCCTTTGCACGCATCTTTGCCTGTTTCATGCCTGCGAACGGTCAGAATTTGCGGCATCTTGTCGTGCAATAACGACTTGTTTGTTTGCTTAGTATTTGTCCGTATTCGGCGGTGGATTTTTCAGGAACGTCTTCAGAAGACCGAAACCGGTCCGGCGCACTTCAAGGGGAAGGCCGAGACGGTCGGCTGCGCGGCCCGCGGCTTCCACCAGTGCCTCGTCATCGGTCTGTGCCAGATAGACGACGCGGGTGTAGTGGGCGAAATACATGTCCCGCAGATCCGGGTGCCAATCGAGCCCCAGCGGCTCGACGACCATGGTCCGGAAATGCCGGGCCAGGAAGTCGGTCAGATAGAACGTGCCGAGCTGGTCGTCTTCCATTTGGTCGAAGGCATCGATGCCGCTGAAGAACGCATAACAATGCGCGCCTGCAATCCGCTTGGTGCCGGTCTCCTCAAGGACCTTGTCGAGCAAGCCGCCGGTGCCGCAGTCGCCATAGCCGATCAGGATCTCCGAATAGGTGTCCCGGTGTTGCAAGATGGCATCGCGCACGGCACCGGGAATCTTGTCCGGCGTGTTGTGAAGCTGCGCGGGCAGGCAGGTCAGGTCAATGTAGTCGAGATGGTTCTGGTCGCGGATCGCGACAATTTCGCGGGCAAGGGCGCCGCAGGCGATGACCAGAATACGTCCGGCGGCATTTTCTCCGCCGGATAGAAGATCGCGGTCACTTGATGGGTCGCCGCAGAACATATCCGCCGCATCCCTGTACATGAGATCTACGCTTTGCCGGCGAGCTGGTTATGGCGGCGGGCAATCAGGTCCTTCGCCATTTCCACAGCAACAGCAGCATCTCGGCAATACCCGTCCGCTCCGACAGCTTCGCCGAATTCCTCGTTTAGCGGCGCACCGCCAACCAATACAATGTAATTGTCACGAATGCCCTTGGCGGTCATTTCGTCGATGACCACCTTCATGTAGGGCATGGTGGTGGTCAGCAGCGCCGACATGCCCAGAATGTCCGGCTGGTGTTCTTCAAGCGCGGCCAGATAATTCTCGACAGGATTGTTGATGCCGATATCGATCACTTCGAAGCCGGCACCTTCCATCATCATCGACACGAGGTTCTTGCCGATGTCGTGGATGTCGCCCTTGACGGTGCCGATCACCATCTTGCCGACTTTCGGCGCGCCGGTTTCGGCGAGCAGCGGGCGCAGGATGGTCATGCCAGATTTCATGGCATTGGCGGACAGGAGCACTTCCGGCACGAACAGGATGCCATCGCGGAAATCGACCCCGACAATGCGCATGCCTTCGACCAGGGCCTTGGTCAAAATGTCATACGGCATCCATCCGCGTTCCAGCAGGATGTTGACGCCGTCTTCGATTTCTTCTTTCAGACCGTCATAAAGGTCGTCATGCATCTGCTCGACGAGTTCGTCGTCGGATAGGGAGGCGAGATCGATATCTTCTTCGTCGGACATGGGAACTCCTGCACGCGAACAGTGGGGCGCGGAATCTGGACGCATTCAGCGTGCGAACTGCCCGCGGTATTGAGAAAAATATAGTGTCCGGAAATCCGTTTCCGATATCTCCAAAACGACCTCTCAAGTCGCACCTGCGACAGGCTGTCACCACCGCATGTTGCACGCGCTAAGCCACCGCTTCCGCAGGCGGTTTTCCGTTCGCAAGTGCGAACAAGGCCGCGAAGCGTCACGGGCATGCGTGCCCCGCGATGGAATGTCTGAAAATTGCATATCAATGTCGGAAATTCCTGCATCTGGTGCAGTGCACCGATGGTATTGAGAAAAGCGAAAGGTGCGGCCAGTTTGGCCGAGAATTGGGAAGCCGGTGAGAGCCCGGCACTGCCCCCGCAACGGTAACGGTATAAACGCGCAGCGGAGAGCCACTGGGAGATCTCGGGAAGGCGCTGCAGCCGGTCGCAAAGACCAGCCGGAGTCCGGAAACCAGCCTTTACGAAATCGTCGAACCGCGGTGGGCGGACTACGGCGCAGGATCCGTGCGCGCTCATTTCCCGAGCGGCGGCAGGGCCTGCCCCTCATCCTCTCACCGCTCCTTACCGCCGCCCGAGCGCGGCCCTTGGAGAGGCAATCATGCTCGCAGAGCAATTGACGCGTGAGCTCTTGACCGTCAGAAAACCCGGATACAGCCTGGACCAGGCATTTTACTGCGATCCGGACATCTTCGATCTGGACATGGACCGGATCTTCTACAGGGAGTGGCTGTTTGCCATTCCGGCCTGTGAAATTCCCAAGCCCGGGAACTATGTCACTCACCGGATCGGCGCCTACAGGATCATCATCGTCCGCGGTCAGGACGGCGTCATCCGCTCATTCCACAACACCTGCCGCCACCGGGGGTCGACCCTCTGCAAAGCGGCAAAGGGCAGTGCGCCGAAGCTTGTCTGCCCTTACCACCAGTGGACCTACGAACTGGACGGTTCGCTCCTGTGGGCGCGCGACATGGGACCGGACTTTGATCCGAAGGACCATGGGCTTCATTCGGTTCACTGCCGTGAAGTGGCCGGTCTCGTCTATGTTTGTCTTGCCGGGCAAGCCCCGGACTTCGACACATTTGCGGCCCTTGCCGGGCCTTACCTTGCCCCGCATGATCTTGCCAATGCCAAGGTCGCGTTCGAGAGCACGATCGTGGAGCAGGGAAACTGGAAGCTCGTCTGGGAAAACAACCGCGAGTGCTATCATTGCAGTGGCAACCATCCGGCGCTTTGCCGGAGTTTTCCGGACGATCCGGATGTCGGCGGCGTGGCCCGGGATGGCCTGCCGGAGGGTATTGTTGCCCATTTTAACCGCTGTGAGGCGGTTAACCTGCCGTCCCGGTTCCACCTGTCCGAAGATGGGCAATACCGCTTCGCACGCATGCCGCTAAAGGCCGGTGCCTTGAGCTATACCATGTCGGGAAAGGCTGCGGTGACCAAGCCGCTCGGCCGGGTTTCGCTGCCAGATGCCGGAACGCTGCTGAAGTTCCACTTCCCGACAACATGGAACCACTTCCTGCCTGACCACTCGCTGGTGTTCCGGGTCAATCCGATCAGCGCGACGGAAACCGAAGTCACGACCAAGTGGCTGGTGCACAAGGATGCGGTCGAGGGCAGGGACTACGACCTGAAGACGCTCACCGAGGTCTGGACAGCGACCAATGACGAGGACCGGATTGTCGTCGAGGACAACCAGCACGGCATTTCATCGCCCGCCTATCGGCCCGGGCCCTATTCGGCGATCCAGGAAGCCGGTGTGATCCAGTTTGTCGACTGGTATTGCGACATGATCGGCGCGCGGGTCGGGACTGCATTGCTGGCGGCGGAGTAAGACTTATGGAACCGGTAGCATTGACCGCAAAAGCGCCCGATCTCTGGCATGACAGCGAGCTTCTGGAATGTACATATGTGCTTCCTGAAGCGCCCAACACCGTAACCTATTGCTTTCAGGCCCCGTCGGGAGCGCAGTTCAGCTATCTGCCCGGCCAGTTTCTGACGCTGGAACTGCCGGTGCCGGGCGGACCGCTTTACCGCACCTATACGATATCCTCTTCTCCCTCCCGCCCGCTGTCGATCACCATCACTGTGAAAGCACAGGAAGGCAGCATCGGCACGCGCTGGATGCTTGACAATCTGACGCCCGGCATGCGCCTCAAGGCCATTGGGCCTGCCGGGGTGTTCAGTCACAAACTCCATCCGGCTGAAAAGTACCTGTTCATCTCGGCCGGGTCCGGTGTCACGCCGATGATGTCCATGGCGGCCTATCTGTTCGATGAGGGCAGGGAGCCGGATCTGGTGATGATCAACTGTGCCAAGAAGCCGTCGGAGATCATCTTCCGCCAGCGGCTTGAGCACATGGCAAGCCGCGTTTCCGGGATCGATCTGAAATTTGTCGTCGGAACGCACGACCGGTTCCAGGTCTGGACCGGTTATCAGGGACGGCTCAATCAGCTCATGCTCAGCCTCATGGCACCGGATTACCTGGAGCGTGAGGTGTTTTGCTGCGGTCCGGAAGAATTCATGCAGGCGGTGCGCGACGCGCTTGCAGCACTCGGCTACGACATGGACCGGTATCATCAGGAGAGCTTTGGCGCGCCGGCTGCGACCGAATCCGATGTGCCGGAACTCGACGATGTCATTCCCGATGAAGGCGAGAGCGCCGAGGTCTATTTCGCGGCCTCGAACGTGCGCGCTAAGTGCACTGAAACAGACACGATCCTCACAGCCGCCCGCGCGTCCGGCCTCAATATTCCGTCCGGTTGTACGTTCGGCGTGTGCGGCACGTGCAAGGTAAAGAAAAAGGCTGGTGATGTTCACATGGTTCACAGCGGCGGGATTTCGGAGGAAGACATCGAGGACGGCTATATCCTGGCCTGTTGCTCGCACCCGATCGGGGCAGTTGAGGTGGAGGTTTAGGCAGCTTGCAGGCGGAGAATGTCGTCGGTGAGTGGTGAAAGCCATTTGCCGGCGGCAAGTTCAATTGACTTGTTCTTCGGAAAATCGATTTGCATTGCTGTTTTTTTCGTTACTCAGATTATCTGTAATTTTATCATTAGTAACTAATTAACCTTAACAAAATACCAGTCGCAAACTGAAAGGTTATTTTCCGGTTCGGGATGCGTTATGTTTCTTCGCTGTATGATTTGGTTAATTTTTACTTTAACTCCAGCCTCTGTCCTTGTTTCGGAGTCGAAGGCTCAGGGCAGCGAAAACCGGTATGAAGAAACCTTCAGCGCTTTCGATTGGCAGGGATTTTATTTAGGCGGCCACATTGGTCATGGGCGAACCATCGGGAAGGACAATGCCGGGTTTCCGGTGCCTGAAGGTGAACCCGTCTTCGGCCGCACAAGTGTGACGCTGAAAGCTGCATTCGGTGGTGCCCATGCTGGCTATAATCATGTCCACGGCAACTATCTCGTTGGCATTGAAGGCGAAGTCAATTTTTTGAACTTTAACGGTAAGACCTCCTTCGGGTCGGACGTGGACGTAGATTGGCTTCTGGCTGGCCGGGTCCGGGCAGGATTGACGTTTGACAGGTTCCTCGCCTTCGTCACAACTGGATTGAGCGTGACCGACGTAAAATCCAAAAATCTGTCGCTTGGACGGCCCGCCGATTCAGACACGCATGCCGGATTTGTGCTCGGTCTGGGTGGCGAAGCGTTCATCACAGAAAAGATCTCGACAAGGCTGGAGTACCAGCACCACCGGCTCATAAATGTTGGTCACAACGATTTTCATCTGGATGGACGGCTGGATTTCATTCGCGCTGGTGCGGCGTATCACTTCTGAAGTCTTGCCGGGATTGTGTGAATACGGCCAACGGATGGTCCACGTCCGCCGGATTTGGCTTTCTATTGGTACGGCCAAACCGGAAACACGCGCTGTTTTTGCAGCACCTGACAACACCTGTTTGTGATCTCATTTTGTGGCTTTGGACGTTTCCGTAGACAAGGCCTTATTAGCTGAACAGAGGCCGTTGCAATTCCACGACCGTTCGGTAAAAGTGCCGAACTGAAAAAATAATCATCTGGGAGGAATGAATGCGTAACTTGTTTGCCGCTGCCGGTTTGGCGGTGTCGCTGGCGGCTGGACCGGCGCTAGCCGAATATCCGGAGCGTGAAGTTCTCGGCGTGGTCATGTGGGGCGCAGGCGGTGCCACCGATACGGTTGCCCGTGCCGTTAACCCGGCGGCCGAAGAGGCGCTCGGCAAGCCGATCGTTGTTTTAAACAAGTCCGGTGGCGCGGGCGCGATCTCCACGGCATTCGTCAATGCTGCTCCGGCTGACGGCTACACGTTGCTTTATGGGGCGGAGAACCCGCAGCTTCATGGTGTAATGGGCGTTTCGGATATCGACTACGGCGACATGTATCCGGTCAATATCCTGGGCCGCGGCGTCGCGGTTATTGCTGTCCCGGCAGGCTCCAAGTACCAAACACTTGCCGATCTTCTGGCTGACATCAAGGCCAATCCGGGTGCGGTGAAGATGGGCTCTACCGGACCTGGCGGTCTGCCGTCGACCATCGGCGCGCTGATCTCCAACGCAACCGACTTTGACGTGATTTCAATTCCGTTCGATGGTGAAGGCCCTGGTCTGACGGCCATGCTCGGCGGCGAAGTCGATTTCATGCCCGCTGGCATTTCCGCTGCCGCAGAGCAGGTGAAAGCCGGTAAGATGCGCGCACTTGCAGTTGTCAATCCGGCGCCGGTCGACACGCTTCCCGATGTGCCTGCGATCACCGACACCATTCCGGAAATGGAAAAGTTCCTGCCCTGGGGGCCGTTCTACGGTGTCTTCGTCCGCAAGGATGTGCCGGATGATGTCAAGGCGAAGCTAGTGTCGGTCTATGCTGCAGCTGCGAAGGATCAAACCTTCCTCGATCTGATGGCCAACCGCGGCAACGTGGTCATGAACATTGGCGGTGCGGAAGCCGAAAGCTTCCTGAAAAAATGGCAGCAAGTGACCGTCTGGGCGCTCCAGGATACCGGCGCTGCGAAAGTAAGTCCGGAAGACATTGGCATCCCAAGACCTTAACGGCGATGGGGCGGTTTCCGGAGAGACTGCCCCAACCGGAACTCCTTCAAATTCCGGCAAGATTGCGCGGCCGGGCGAGCGGATGTTTGCCGTTCTGCTGGCCGCGTTTTCCTGCTTTGCCTTCAAGGAAGCGTATGCGATTTCCGGCTTTTCCGGCCTGACCACCGGCGGTGTGCTGCCCATGATTGCCTCAGGCATCATGGTCGTGTGTGCGGCAATCAATCTGATCGACGTCTTGTTCCGGCGTGCTGGTGCCGGAAGCGGTCTTCTGGAGACCGTGGCGTTTCTCGTTCCTGCCAGGCTCGGCGTCTATGTGGTGCTGCTGTCCGTCTATGTGTGGGCGATCCCGGTAGCCGGGTTTATTCCCGCCTCCGGGGTGTTTCTGTTTGCCAGCATCCTCATGCTCTGGTCCCGCGGCATTCTTTGGGCAGCAGGCGTGTCCCTCATCGCCATGCTTGTTGTCTATGTCCTGTTCCGTCTCGCGTTTCAGGTCGTGTTACCGATAGGAACTCTTTGGCAATGACCGGGGCAATGACCGGGGCAATGACTGGGGCAATGAATGACTGAAGCGCTGGGTTTTTTCGCGCTCTCCTGGTTTGATCCCTCTCTGCTGATGCTGACGGCGCTCGGGACGCTTGCCGGGATCTATGTCGGTGCAATTCCGGGCCTTTCGGTGACGATGGCTGCATCCATATTGATTTCATTTACGTTCAAATGGGATGTGAATGATGCGCTGGCACTGATTTGCGGCGTATTCGTCGGCGGTGTTTATGGCGGCGGGCGTACCGCGATCCTGCTGAACATTCCAGGCGCACCGAGCGCCATTGCGACTGCACTTGATGGCTATCCGCTTGCCAAAAAGGGCCAGGCGGGGGAGGCGATTGGACTTTCGACCATCATGTCGGTCATCGGTGGGTTGCTGGGTGTGCTGGCGCTTGCCGTTGCGGCTCCGGTCATCTCCGAGTTCGCGATCAAGTTCACCTCACGCGACTACATGCTGCTCGGCATCATCGGTATCCTGCTGATCGGGACCCTATCGGGGGAGAGCTTTGCCAAAGGCGCGTTTGCCGGAGCGCTCGGTGTGATGATCGGCATGGTCGGGCTGGATCCGATGACCGCTGAGACCCGGTTCACCTACGGCTCGATCAACCTCATGGGTGGCATCCCCTATGTTGTCGCCATGATCGGCTTTTTCGGCGTTTCGGAGGCTCTGTTTCAGTTGGAACAGGTCAATTTGAAACCGATCAAGCAGAAGGTGTCGCGCGTAATCCCGTCCTGGGGCGATGTGCGCCGGTATCTGCGTACCGGTCTGCGTGCATCCGGCATTGGAACTCTGATCGGGGCGCTGCCTGGCACAGGCGGCGACATCGCGGCCCTGCTTGCCTATGACGATGCCCGCCGGTCCACGAAAAATCCCGAAGTGCCGTTCGGCAAGGGCGCCAAGGAAGGCCTTATTGCCCCGGAAGCGGCCAACAACGCCGCAGTCGGCGGAGCTTTTGTTCCAATGCTGACGCTCGGCATTCCCGGAGACGCGGTGACGGCGATCATCATCGGTGCGCTGTTCATTCACGGTCTGAAGCCCGGGCCGCTCCTGCTCGCCGAAACGCCGCACCTTTTCTGGTTCATTGTCGGCAATCTGACGCTGGCGAACCTGTTCCTGCTGGTCTTCGGTCTGACCGGAATTCGGGTGTTCACCAAGATCGTCGAATGCCCGCGCGCGATCCTGATTCCGCTGATTGTGGTCTTGTCGGCTGTCGGATCCTACGCCATCCAGAACAATCCGATCCACATCGTCTGGGCCATGGTGTTCGGCGGCATCGGCTACTACCTGAAGAAATACGGCTTTCAGGTCGGCCCGATCATTTTGGGGGTGATCCTCGGCCCGATGATCGATGCCAACTACCGGAGGGCGATGATCGGCGCGCGCAGCGATCCGCTCGAATTCCTGATCACCTTCCTGGTCAATCCGATCTCGCTTGTGCTTTTGTGCGCACTATTGGCGCTGTTGGTTTCGCAGACCGGAGTGTTGCGGTGGTTCAGGCGGGGTAGCTGATGCGGCTAAACAAGCGTTGTTCGGCGAAGCTTCGGTTTATGACGAACTCCAAAACCGAAAACACCCCGGAAAATTGATCCGGGGTGTTTCAATTCTATCCATGTAGAGTTGTGTGCCGTCGTTAGAACAGGCCTTCGATCTGGCCGGCGTCGTCCAGTTTGATGTGGTTGGCGGACGGCACCCGCGGGAGGCCCGGCATGGTCATGATTTCACCGCAGATGGCCACGATGAAGCCGGCGCCGGCGGACAGCCGCACTTCGCGGACCGGCACACCATGTCCGACCGGAGCGCCGCGAACGGCCGGGTCGGTCGTGAAGGAGTACTGCGTTTTGGCCATGCAGACCGGAAGATCGCCGTAGCCGTCGGCTTCCCAGCGCTTGAGCTGATCGCGGACGGATTTGTCTGCGAGCACCTCGTCGGCGCGGTAGATGCGCTTGGCTATGGTTTCGATCTTTTCGAACAGGGACAGGCTGTCATCGTAGATCGGTGCGAACTGGGAGGCGCCGCTTTCGGCGAGTTCCACGACCTTCTTGGCGAGCTCTTCAGTGCCTGCGGAACCATCCGCCCAGTGCCGGGCGAGAACAGCCTCGACGCCGAGCTGATCGCAGTAGTCCTTGACGGCCTGAACTTCAGCATCCGTATCGGCGGTGAAGTGGTTGATGGCGACCACAGCCGGAACGCCGAACTGTTTGACGTTCTCGATGTGACGGCCAAGGTTTGCACAGCCCTTGACGACCGCATCGACGTTTTCGGCGCCGAGGTCTTCCTTGGCAACGCCGCCATTCATCTTCAGGGCGCGCACTGTGGCAACGATCACGGCTGCGTCCGGGGACAGGCCGGCCTTGCGGCATTTGATGTCGAAAAATTTCTCTGCGCCGAGGTCGGCGCCGAAGCCGGCTTCGGTGACCACGTAGTCGGCAAGCTTCAAGGCAGCCTTGGTTGCCATCACCGAGTTACAGCCATGGGCGATGTTTGCGAAGGGGCCGCCGTGAATGAAGGCCGGGTTGTTTTCCAGCGTCTGAACCAGGTTCGGCTGAATGGCTTCTTTCAGGAGAACGGTCATTGCACCGTCGGCTTCCAGATCGCGGGCATAGATCGCGGTCCGGTCGCGGCGGTAAGCGACGATGATGTCGCCGAGACGTTTCTGAAGATCTTCCAGATCGTTGGCAAGGCACAGGATCGCCATGATCTCGGAGGCAACGGTGATGTCGAAGCCGCCTTCACGCGGGAAGCCGTTGGCAACGCCGCCGAGCGAGCAGACAATGGAGCGCAGCGCGCGGTCATTCATGTCCAGAACCCGGCGCCAGGTCACGCGGCGCTGGTCGATGCCGAGGGAATTGCCCCAGTAGATGTGGTTCTCGATCAGGGCGGAGAGCAGGTTGTGGGCTGCCGTGATGGCGTGGAAGTCACCGGTGAAGTGAAGGTTGATATCCTCCATCGGAACGACCTGGGCGTTGCCGCCACCAGCCGCGCCGCCCTTCATGCCGAAACACGGGCCAAGGGACGGTTCGCGCAGGCAGATCATGGCGTTCTTGCCGATGCGGTTAAGGCCATCACCGAGACCGACCGTGGTGGTGGTCTTGCCTTCACCGGCAGGGGTCGGGTTGATTGCCGTCACCAGGATCAGCTTGCCGTCCTGACGGTCGGAGAGGCTTTTGAGGTAATCGCCGTCAACCTTGGCCTTGGTCTTGCCGAAAGGGATCAGGGCGTCTTCAGGAATGTTCAGCTTTGACCCGATTTCCTGGATCGGCTTCATATTCGCCGCGCGGGCAATCTCGATATCGCTGGCCATGGACGTGCTTCTCACCCCTATAAAAATGCTGGAACTTTCGCGAGACGCTAATTCAAGCGGGTGGGGTCAGTTTGTCAGATAGCGACACATCTTGCTTTTTTGGTGACGGGGCAAATCTGCAGGCAAAGCGTTGTTCTTCGTGGTGCCTGAGCCAGGTGCGGCACGCCTTGCAATCTCTGCCCAAACGGATTTTATATCCGTCATGACAGATGACACGGTCTTAACCCGCATTCCGGAGCGTCTCCGCCAGGCCCGCCGCAACAAGGGGCTTTCGCTCGAGGCGGTCGAGAAGATCTCCGGTGTGTCCCGTTCAATGGTCTCGCAGATTGAGCGCGGCGAATCCAATCCGACCGTTGCGACCCTCTGGAACCTCACAAGGGCGCTTGATGTCGATTTCGCCGGCCTCCTCGATGGTGGCGCATCGGAGGACCGGATCGAGATCGTCCATCACTTGCAAGCCCCCGTGCTGGAACAGGCGGGTGAGGGTTGCACAATCCGGATATTGTCGGCACCGGAAGATGCCGGACGGATCGAGATATACGAACTCATCTTTTCTGATGGCGGGCGCTTGGACAGCAAGGCGCATCAGCGTGGCACCCGTGAACAGTTGATTGCGCTTGAGGGCCGGCTTGAAGTGACCTCGGGCGTGGCCAAAGGCACGGTGGAAACCGGTGATGCGGCCCGCTACTCCGCCGATGTTTCCCATGCGATCCGCGCGGCGGGCGGCCCGGCGCGGGCCATCCTGACAGTCATGAGGTTATAGGCCGGAGGGAGAACGGGCCCCTCGAACGACCCCCTCCGGCCCTTTGCGAGCAGAATTCATCTGCCCAGACCATGCCTGCAGCGATTCGATTTCAACCGGTCACGAGAAACAGTACTTCTGCCGGCTGGTATTCGAAAATGCTTCAATCCTGGCCGGCATAGGCCCGCCATCCGCCGAAATGGGTGATATCGGCCGCCCCGTCGATCCCGGCCCCTTCGCACAGGAAGCCTTTTACGGTGCTGCCATCGTCAAGGGTAAGCGTACCGATGCCAAGCGGGGCGGGAATGAGAGCCAGGAACGCGCCTGCCTCTTTCATTGGCAGCGCCCAGATTTCCAGTTCTATCGGTGCTCCTTCGCCAGACCCGTGGCGGAGCAGTCCCGGCCGCGCCGGGCCTTCACCGGACAGTGCGAAGAAGCGATAGCTGTCGTCGGTTCGGGCAGTGCGCAGAAATCTGCCGCCGCGATCCGTCAGTTGGTTGTTGAGCGGCAAGCCGGACATATGCGCACCGCATACCGCAAGCGCGATTTCCGATGGCCCCGGCTCCGCAGCCGGCGCATCGCTCTCCGGGAGCGTCCAGCCGGTGGCTCCGAGCGTGTGCGAACAGGCTTTCTCCAATGCCGCCCCGACAGACGCCAATAGGGCGTCCTGGCCCGCCTTGGCGAGCAGGGTGACGTTGCCCGGGCGTCCGTCGCTGCGTGGAGACACCGGAACCGCCAGGCCGCACAAGTCCAGAAGGTTGACGAAATTGGTGTAGGTGCCGTTATTCGAGTTCGGCCCGATCGGGTCCTCCTCAAGGTCCTCGACAGAATAGTAAGTCGGCATGGTCGGCACGCACAGCATGTCCAGCCGGTCCAGCACAGGGCCGGTTTTCAAGCTGAGTTCCTTCAAGCGATAGATACCGCGAAAGGCGTCGGTCGCGGTGAGGCCAACCGCCGCGCCGACTACCTTTCGCGTAACCGGATGAACATCGTCCGGCCGGTTCTCCATAAGCTCCTGAAGCACGGTGTGACGCTCGGCCACCCAGGCACCTTCGTAAAGCATTTTCGCAACGTCGTAGAATGGCGAAAAGTCAATTTCTTCAATGACTGCGCCCCGCTTCTTCAAGCTGTCAACCGTGGCATAGAACGAGGCTTCCTGCGCCTTGTCGCCGAAGAACTCGATGGTTTTCGCATCCGGGATACCGATCTTCGGCTTCGGCGGCATGGCGCCGGGTTTGGCTACCGGAACTTTGCGGGAAAACGCGTCGTCCTCGTTGTATCCGGCTGCCGCCGAGAAGACCTCGTAAGCGTCTTCAACGGTCAAGGCAAAGATCGAGATAGTATCGAGCGTGCGGCAGGCCGGGACCACGCCGCCAGACGACAGCGCGCCGAGCGTCGGCTTCAGGCCGACAAGATTGTTGAGCGCAGCCGGAACGCGGCCAGAGCCTGCGGTATCGGTTCCCAGCGAGAAACAGGCGATGCCATGTCCCACCGCCACCGCAGACCCGGAGGAGGAACCGCCCGGAACCATGAGCGGGTCAACGGAATTCTTCGGCGGCGGGAAGGGGGAGCGCACACCGACAAGCCCGGTCGCGAATTGATCGAGATTGGTTTTGCCGATGACAATCGCACCGGCGTCGATGAGGTTTTGAACAGCGAAGGCAGTCTCTTCGGCCGTGTATTCATAGGCCGGACATGCGGCAGTGGTCGGCTTGCCCGCGAGGTCGATGTTGTCCTTGACGACGAAGGGGATCCCCCACAGCGGCTTGTCCGGATCCGGTGTGCCCAATGCCCTCGCGGTGGCTTTCACCTCTTCCTTGTCGATCAGATGAATGAAAATTCCCGGGTCGCCAACCGCATCGATCCGCCGGTAGACTTCCTCCACAACAGCTTCAGGAGCGGTGCCATTCTGATAAGCGGCCTTCAAAGACGAAATGGTGAAGGGAAGGTCTTGCATAAGGTCCTCGTGATACGAAACTGATTTTTATCGCCTTTTCGGGCCCATTCGTGGAGCTTGCGCCCAAACGGCAGGCCTTCGGAACGGACGGCAGGGTGCGCGCTCACAGCCTTTGGTAAACGTTTGTTTTTCCATACCAACCCCGCAAACCACTATGTCTTTTCCAAGTGTGTACTTCTAATGCTATTTTTGCAGTAATGTGCTTCGCAAAATGCAGCGCTGAAAAAAAGCATCGTTAAATGAAGCACCTACAGACATTTCTTCTGATCGACGCGGTTGCAAGGTCCGGCTCTATCCGAAAGGCCTCGGAGGACATGAACCTCACCTCGTCGGCCCTAAACCGGCGCATACAGAATTTCGAAGCCGAGTTCGGTGCGCCGATCTTCGAACGCCTGGCCCGTGGTGTGCGGCTTAATCCCGCCGGTGAGTTGCTGATCCAGCACATACGTTCCCAACTTGCAGATCTTGAACGGGTCCGCAGTCAGGTTTCGGACCTTTCGGGATTGCGGCGCGGGCATGTCTCGATTGCCTGCTCGCAAGCGCTGCAGCCGTATTTCATGCCGCGCGAGATCGCAGCTTACCGCGCGACCAATCCCGGCGTTTCCTTCTCTGTCCGGGTGCGCGACCGGGAAGCCGCAGAGGAAGAACTGCGCACCTACCGCGCCGATCTGGCGCTGGTGTTCGAGCCGACGAACCTGCGGGATTTCGATGTGCTGTTGTCCGTCAGGCAGCCGGTGTTTGCGGTGATGGCCAGCGGACATCCGCTCGCCGGCCGCAAGGCGCTGAGGCTGCGGGATTGCCTGTCCTATCCGCATGTGGTTCCGCCGCCGCAGATCGGCATAAGGTATCTGATCGACAACTCCGTCGACCGAATGTCGTTGAAGCTGTCTGCGGCAATCGAGGCGGATTCGTTCGAGTTCATGCGGCACTATGTGCTCAACGAGAATGCTGTCGGGTTTCAGTTCCCGATCGGTCTCGATCTCGGTGCGGAGGACCGGCTGGTCTTCCGGGACCTGCCGGCCCGGGACATCGCCTATGGAAACCTTGCGCTTTTGCAGATGAAAAACCGTATTCTGCCAGTCGCGTCCGCCCGCTTTGCCAGCCAACTATCCGTCACATTAAATGACTTGGCCTCCGGCAAACCCGGCGCGGTTCAACAACGCGAAATGCCGCAGTGGCTCGCCGGGACGCAGCAAGCAGATCGATAAGTATCTGAAGTCTTTTGCCCGACCTGAGACATAGGTGACAGAACGTTCCGGACACATTGGTAACACTTTCCGTCTTTCGGGAGGTGTCGATGCCGTGGCAAGAGGTGTCCGTTATGGAGGAACGTCTACGCTTTATCGCCCGTTTGCTGGACGGCGAAGGCATGAGCTTGGTTTGTCGTGAGTTCGCGATCTCGCGCAAGACCGGTTACAAGATCTGGAACCGATATCAGCGCGACGGGATGGAAGCGTTGTGCGACCGCTCGCGCCGCCCGGTGCGCTATGCCAACCAGCTTCCCGAGCAGGTGGAACGGCTGATCGTCGCGACACGGAAAGACAAGCCGCACTGGGGCGCACGCAAGATCCGGGAAGTGCTTGTCAGGAAGCTGGCCGGCGATGTTCGCATCCCGGCACAAAGCACCGTGCATGCGGTTCTAGACCGGTACGGCCTTGTCAGCAGAGCCCGCAAAAGGCGGCGCGCCAACAAGGCCGCAGGAACGCCTCTGTCGGCCGGACTTGCCCCTAACGATCTTTGGGCCGCTGACTTCAAGGGCGAGTTCAAGCTCGGCAACCGGGCCTACTGTTACCCTTTGACAGTCACCGACCACGCGTCCCGCTATCTTCTGAGCTGCGAGGCCTTTGACTCGACAAAGGAAAAACCGGTCATAGAGGCCTTCCTCGCCCTGTTCAAAGAGCGTGGACTGCCCACTGCGATCCGTACCGACAATGGCTTGCCTTTCGCCTCGCCGAACGGGCTCTACAATCTGTCGAAGCTCTCAGTGTGGTGGCTGCGCCTTGGTATCGGGATTGAGCGCATCAAACCCGGCCATCCGCAGCAGAACGGACGGCACGAGCGCATGCATCTGACCCTGAAGAAGGAAGCCACCCGGCCTCCGGGGATGAACAGCCTGCAGCAGCAGGCCAAATTCGACGTTTTCGTCAAGGAATTCAATGAGGAGCGGCCTCACGAAGCGCTCGCTATGAAGACCCCAGGTGAGGTCTACACGCCCTCAGCAAGGTCATACCAGGGCCTGCCGGACCTGGACTATCCCTTTCACGACAAGGACGCCCTGGTCACCGCCTGCGGCCGGATCTGCATGCATCGCAAGAAGATCAACGTCTCGACCGTGCTGGCCGGTCAGAAACTCGGCATAAAAGAAGTGGAGGATGGAATTTGGCTGATCAGCTTTATGCGCTATGATCTGGGATACATCGACCTGGAGCAGAAAACATTACAGACAATCGACAACCCGTTCGGCACGAGGTTGTAACCCATGTCTCCGGTACAAACTGTTACCTATGTCTCCGGGCTGGACATTTGAAAAAATGGTGCCGGCAGCAGGATTCGAACCCGCGACCCCGAGATTACAAATCACGTGCTCTACCAGCTGAGCTATACCGGCGCTTGGACGCGGCTTCTAGCACACTCGCAGGCCTTGTCCATCCCTTTTGCAACGGATTTTTCGGCGAGCCGGTTTCTGGCTGTGGATGGAGGAGCCGCGGCGCCTGAGACGGGGACGAGATGAAAACCGCCACGCGGTCGCGATCACCTCATTCGGCGCCGCTGCAGCCTGTCCGTCGTTACGGTTTGCAAGTCCCGCTCAACTGAGCACGAAGTCCCGGTCGCAATAGCCTTGCAGATAGAGGAGCGCGGTCAGGTCGCCGTGGTCGACCCGGAGGTCGGCGGCGGCGGCGACCGCCGGTTTGGCCCGGAAGGCGACCCCGGTTCCGGCCCGCTCGATCATGGCAAGATCGTTGGCACCGTCGCCGACCGCGAGCGTTTCGGACAGATCCAGGCCCTTTTCCCCGATCAGTTCTTCAAGGCGCTCGCGCTTGGCATCGCGGCCGAGGATCGGCTCGCTGACGGCGCCGGTCAGTTTGCCGCCGCCTTCGACAAGCGTGTTGGCGCGGTGTTCGTCAAAGCCGGTCAGTGCGGCAACAGCCTTGGTGAAGTGGGTGAAACCGCCCGAGACCAGCG
The DNA here is from genome assembly GCA_965230445.1 of Roseibium sp. Taxonomy (GTDB): domain Bacteria; phylum Pseudomonadota; class Alphaproteobacteria; order Rhizobiales; family Stappiaceae; genus Roseibium. Next base: position 1,199,680 of record OZ246005.1, read on the forward strand.
CACAATAAGCGCCGTTCGCCTTCATGGTCTGCACCAGTGTCCGTCCGCCCGGTGTCAGCTGAATGCGGGTGTTCAGTACCTCTTCGATGGTCGAGACCGGCATGCCGGCAAGCAGTCCCACCCGCTCGCGCAAGGCCGGTTCGAATTCGATCTCGCCGTGCATGGCCCGTTCGGTGATGGCCGAGATCCTGTCTTTCAGGCCGAGTTCCGCCGCCAGTTCGTCGATGCATTCCTGGCGGATCATGGTGGAGTCCATATCCGCAATCAGCAGCCTCTTGCGCCGTCCCGCCTCAAGCTGCACAAAGACGTCCACAGGCGCTTCGCCGGTCACGCGCCGCAAGGCGTGCTCCGCCGTACCGGCGTCGATGCCATCGAAGCCAATTTCAGCGGCGACGCCTGTGCTGAGGATTTTCGGAGCCGAGCACTTGCCGAGTTCACCGAGCGCGGCATGGGCAGCGCGAACAAGCTCTTCGGTCACGCACGGTGCGGTGGGCGTTGAGACCAGAGTTGCAACACGGGTCATGGAAGGTTCCTTGGACGACAATTCGGACAATCCGCACGATTGGGATGCCGTCCTGATAGCCGGGCCGACGGCCAGCGGCAAGTCGGCGCTTGCGATTGAGCTTGCCTGGCGCTGGAACGGCGTGATTGTCAACGCAGATTCCATGCAGCTTTATGACGGCCTCCGGATTGTGACTGCCCGTCCTTCGGCGGAAGAAGAGCAGCAGGTGCCCCATCGGCTCTATGGCGTGGTTCCTCCGGGCGAAGCCTATTCGACGGGGGCGTGGCTGGACCGGGTTGCCAGGGAAATTGCCCGGATCAGGGCAGAAGGTGCCATGCCAATCCTTGCCGGTGGAACCGGGCTCTATTTCAAGGCGCTGACCGAGGGCTTTGCCGGCGTGCCGGAGATTGATCCCGCCATCCGGACGAAAGCACGGGACCTTGCCGATCGTGATGGTGTTGACGGGCTGAAGGCGGCACTTGCCGGATTGGACCCCGGGGCAGCAAGCGGTCTGTCCGATCCGCAGCGTCTTACCCGTGCTCTTGAGGTGGTCTGGTCGACGGGTAAACCGCTGTCGCACTGGCAGCAAACGGAGCAGGAGGCCGGCCCGCTGGATCCAGCCAGATGCCTGCGTCTTGTGCTCGCCCCGCCAAGGCCATGGCTGCACCAAAGGATTGCCGAACGGGCCGATGCCATGCTTTGCGCGGACGGCATTGAGGAGGTTCGCAGCCTGCTTGAGAGGGGGCTGTCCGCCAGCCTGCCGGCGATGCGCGCCATCGGCGTGCGGGAGATTGGCGATTTTATTCAGGGCAGGCTCAGCCGGACACAAGCTGTTGAACGTCTTACTGTTGCAACGCGGCAATATGCCAAGCGGCAGGAGACCTGGTTCCGCAATCAGATGGCTGATTGGCAACGGCTTGATCCGTCACAGGAATCCTGTGACGACTTGATGAAACAGCTAAATAACCTCTCGTAGAACGTGTCCCGCAGTGTGCGGTGCCGCATAAGCCTTTGGATAACCTGTTGTTAATACGAATTTTTTTTACCATATACGGCATATATAGTTGAGATTGCCACGCGGTCGGCACAATCTTGGGTTAGCTAAGCCCGCCTTTTGAAGTCCGGCCCGCAAGCCAACAGACTAACGAAGATTGATTAGGCTGCCCAAGGGAGCGCGCTGTGCAAGCATCGTTTATGGAATGGGGAGGAACACGTCTGGTTCCTTTCTCGCCTTCCGATAGAAATTTGATCATGAGTTTGCACGACGAAACGGGCATTGGAACGCAATGGGCCCGGCCAATGGATTGGTTCGCCGGCCGCATTGCCGAGTTGCTCGAAACGGCGTCGAAGCAGGACGGCGATCAGGGCTTTGCCATGTGGAAGATCATGTCCGCCGGTACTGAAGCCTTTCGCGGATGGGCCGCCTTGGTGCCGTTTGAGGAGACGTCCGAAATTGCCATTGATTTCCGGCTGTCGGCGGAAGCGGCCGGTGCCGACGATCAACTGCCGGAGCAAATTTGCGCCAAGCTGTCCGAGTGGTTCTTCGACAATACCTATTTTTCTCATCTGATTTCGATTGTCCGCACCGACAATGCCCGCATGCGCAACGGACTGACCGCAGCAGGTTTCCGCCACCGCGAAAGCAAACCGGTCCACGGCGTTCCAGCCGACATCTTCCAGATGCTCAGCCCCAGCATGCAAAGCTATGTGCTGACCGCATGAGGCCCGTTAAGGAGCATGTGCCTCTGGCCTTGCCATGTTCTGTTCATCAGAGAAGAAAACTGACCTGAATGGAGTGAAGACGGGGAAGGGGTTGCCTTCCCCACTTTGCTTTTCAGGTCTTGCTGTTTCCGCTCACACCGCCTGAAGCGCGCCGGGGTTGCCTTTTTGCTGGCGCAGGGCCAGGCGGTTCATGGCTGAGACATAGGCGCGGGCGGAGGCGACCAGCGTGTCGGTGTCGGCGCCCTTGCCGGTGGAGATGCGGCCATTGGCCTCGAGCCGCACCGATACCTCCGCCTGTGCGTCCGTGCCTTCGGTCACCGCGTGCACTTGATAGAGCGACAGGGTCGCTTCATGCGGCACGATCGACTTGATGGCGTTGAAGGTGGCATCGACCGGACCGTCGCCGGTGGCTTCCTTGGTAACGTGCTGGCCATCGACATCCATCGTCAGGATGGCTTTTTGCGGGCCACCCGTTCCGGCGATCACCGTCAGCGCGATCACCTTGGTGTTCTCGCTGGAACCGGCAATCTCGTCTTCGACCAGCGCCTCGATGTCCTCGTCATAGACGTGCTTCTTGCGGTCGGCCAGATCCTTGAAGCGGCGGAAGGCGTCCTGCAAGGCGTTGTCGCCCAGTTCGTAGCCCAGCTCCTTCAGCTTGTCGCGGAAGGCGTGGCGGCCCGAGTGCTTGCCCATGACCAGCGACGTGGCTTTGACGCCGACATCTTCCGGGCGCATGATCTCGTAGGTTTCGGCGTTTTTCAGCATGCCGTCCTGGTGAATGCCGCTTTCGTGGGCAAAGGCGTTTTTGCCGACAATCGCCTTGTTGTATTGAACCGCAAAACCGGAGGCCCCCGCGACCATCTTGGAAGCGCGCATCAGGAATTGCGGATCGATATTGGTCATGTAGGCCAGTGCATCGCCGCGGGTGCGGATCGCCATGACTATTTCTTCCAGCGCCGCATTGCCGGCCCGCTCGCCCAGGCCGTTGATCGTGCATTCGATCTGGCGGGCGCCACCGGCAACACCGGCCAGCGAATTGGCCACCGCCAGGCCGAGATCATCGTGACAATGGACGGAGAAGATCGCCTTGTCCGAATTCGGCACCCGCTCGATGATCCCGGCGAACATTGCCTTGTACTCATCCGGTGTTGCGTAGCCGACAGTATCGGGCAGATTGATGGTCGTTGCGCCGCAGTTGATCGCCGCTTCCACGCAACGGCACAGGTACTCGATCGGCGTGCGGGTGGCATCCATCGCCGACCACTCGACGTCGTCGATCAGGTTGCGCGCCCGTGTCACCGTGTCGGTGATGATGTCCAGCACCTGGTCTTCGCTCTTGTTCATCTGGAACTGCAGATGGATGGGCGAGGTCGAGACGAACGTGTGGATCCGGCCGCGGTTTGCATGTTTGACGGCTTCGCCGCAGCGGTCGATATCGGCATGGATGGCTCGGGCCAGCCCGGCGATCACGGATTTTTCGGAGCGTTTGGCGATCTCGCTGACCGCCTCGAAATCGCCATTGGAGGCAATCGGAAATCCGGCCTCGATGATATCGACACCCATTTCGTCGAGAATTTCGGCGATCTGCAGCTTTTCTTCCAGCGTCATCGAGGCGCCGGGCGATTGTTCGCCGTCGCGCAAGGTGGTGTCGAAGATGCGGATCTGGTCCTTGTCGGAAGTCGCGGTCATGATGTGGTTTCCCTCATATGATCGGCCGTGCGGTTCTCGGATTTGGGGCAACGGGCGCGATCGGAATCTCGTCAATCGATGGTTTGAAAATCTCTCCCCCAAGTGCCCGTTCCGCTATTCACGCGGATCAGCCGACGCTCAGGGGCATCTAAGAAGGAGGAGATCGCCGATTAGGAGAAGGCCGCCGCGCAAGGTCTGCGCGCCGCTGGAGAAGCCGTCGATGTCGCGAGCCGCGATCATGTTTCCCGTCTTTGGCCTTTGATCGTGTTCAAGACAGCCAAGTGTGCCGCCTCAAAGTGTCCCAATCGTTAACGGGGTTCATAGGACAGGCTTTGGAAAGATGCAAGCCGCGGTGTGTTCCAAATCCGCCTTTGTCCCACCATGCCTTCCCGGCCAAACAAATTCTCCGCGGCAATCCTGCACTTGATAGGGGATGATGAAGGAGATGGTTTGCCCGCTTCCAGCACCAGTATCGCCGCATGGTTTCCCATCGGCGTTTTGAGTGTTCGAACTGCCCCGAAGGGCAGGATGGCGGGCGCTCCGGCCTTGCCGGGAACGCAAAGGAAAGCTGGGAAGTGGCAAGGTTTCACGCCCGCCCGGTATCCGTTTCCCGTCAACGCAGCACATCATGCGCCTTTCTCGTTTCTGCGTAATCCACGTGGGGTGCGGCGTGGACCAAACCGGATACGAGACGCGGCCCTTGACCTCCCCGCGCCGGATCCCGCGGGGGTTTCAAGAGGATGTGCAGCGCCGGAACAAGCCCCAGGTCCGTTATGCCCGGAAGCCCTCCTCACAACACCGGCTCCCGCCACCAGCGAACGGACGGCCCGTTTGCGGCCCTGCATGGACGGAAACGGGGCGGAGTATAAGCGCGGGGGCAGGGGCGTGGATAAGTTTGTTGTTTGTCAGGAGGGTCGTTTACCCTCATCCTTCGTCATTCCAGACGGTCTGCAGCAACGCTGCATGGCCAGATCTGGAATCCAGACATCTGTGCGCCGAAGGCGCTGCATGTTCCTTTGTTGCCTTGACTTTGGAAACGGTGCTCGCTTCGCGAGCGCTGATGTGCTGGGCCCCAGATCAGCGTGCAGCAACGCTGCACTTGTCTGGGGTGACGGAGTGCGGTCTGATGGGGAGGCGAGCTTAAGGACCGCCGTCATGTCCGCATATGTCTATATTCTTGCGTCGAAGCGGAACGGAACGCTTTACATTGGTGTGACCACCGATCTTGCCCGCAGGATGTACGAGCACCGAAACGGGCTACTTCAAGGGTTTACCAAAACCTATGCTGTTCACATTCTGGTCTATGCAGAACAACACGAGCGGATATCCGGCGCAATCACCAGGGAAAAACAGTTAAAGGCATGGAACCGCCAATGGAAAATCGAACTGATTGAAGCGTCCAACCCGCAGTGGCGTGATCTTCTGGATTGCGGTTTGGTCTGATCTGCCTTCTCTTCTTCGCCCGTCATTCCAGACGGTCTGCAGCAACGCTGCATGGCCAGATCTGGAAACCAGAAATTTGTGCACCGAAGGTGCGCCTTACGTCTTTTGTTTCTCAATAAAAGCGGTGCTCGCTGCGCGAGCGCTGACGTGCTGGTCCCCAGATCAGCGCGCAGCCTTGCTGCACTTGTCTGGGGTGACGGCAGTGGGTGTGGCGCAGTGCTGGAATACCTTCGCCCGTCATTCCAGACGATCTGCAGCAACGCTGCATAGCCAGATCTGGAAACCAGATATCAGTGCGCCGTAAGGCGCTGCTTGTTCCGTTGTTGCCTTGGCTTGTGAAACGGGCGCTCGCCATCGCAGTCCCGGCTAAACATAGCAAGCGCTGAAGCTACCCTGGTTTTTAAGAGCATAAAACCAGGCCCGGCGCTCAGGTCCCGATCCCCGGATTGGGATCTGAGCGCCGGCGGGTTGGCGGGACGAGGCCGTAAACGGCCCTAGCTTCCCACCTTGAAAACTTCCGCGCAGCGGGAGAAGGCGAGGCCGGCGCCTGCGGTATCGTTTGTGGCGCTGATATTGGTGATGACGCCGTTCGCGTCGGTCGAAACCAGCATTTCGCAGAACACCAGCCGGGTTTCCGGTTCCTTGGGCTTGCCACCTGTGACCAGTGCGTTCACCAGACCGTCGACGTCGATATTGACACTGCTGCTGGAGGAACTTGTCCGCGATTCATAGGTGTTGGGTGATGTCCAGCCGCCGGATGTCTTGGACGAGGAGTTGCTGGCACTGATCATATTGGTGGTTTTCGGTTGGCCGAAACCCGGATTGGGGCGAGGCTTGTTAACCTTGACCCGTTTTTCACCACCGCGCCAGGTGAATACCTTGCCGCCGCCATCGAGCGTGTAGGACGACCTGGGCGGGCCATAGGTGGAAAAGAAGACATCAGCCGGTTTGCCGATCCACACAGCCTGAGTGGCGGCTGTCACCTCCTCCGTGGAAGTGGTGTTGCAGGCCGCAAGGCCCGCACCAGTGACTGCCAATAGTAAATACGTTACTAGCTTGCGCATAACCCGCCCATCCCGAATTCCGCCTCTGCCGGCGAAGTGTGTCCGGTCTTGTTGGCGGTACAATTATTCACTTGAGGGTCCTACCCTGGGAGCATCCCACAAGGTGTGACCGGGTGTGCTTTGTGATCGCCGCCCCGGTAAGACTGCAAGAGGCTTTCATTGCTTCCGGACCGTGTGCAAACAATTATGGATGCATCGGCAAGAATCCCGGCCAATGTATTAATATCTCTAGTTGTAAGCAAAATTGACAGGGATTGGTTGGATGATTACGCTTTCATCCAATTCAATAACTGGGCGAACATTTCAGCCAAGTAGAGGTAACATGGACTTACATGACGTTGTTCCCCGGTCGGTGTTTAGCGTCGATGAGCTTCCTGAAGCGGACAGATATGCGCACTGGAAGGAAAGTATCTCCTGCATTTTTACAGTTGATGCGGAAAGGGGTGTCCGCAGCGAGCGGTTCAACGCCAAGGTGGATGCGCATCTGATCGATACGCTTATGGTGGCGGAGACCAGCACGCGCCCGCAGACCTGGGATCGGACCGCCGCCAATGTCGCGGCCGATGGCATGGATCACATCATGATCCAGCTGTACCGTTCCGGCTCCATGGCCTACGAAGCCGGCGGATTGGAACACAAGATGCCGGACGGCGGGCTTGTGGTTTTTGATCTGGCGCGTGAAGCGAAGACGGTCACCAGTGACTTTACCAACCTGTCGCTGTTTGTGCCCCGGGACATGATCGAACCCTACCTGCGCGATTCCGGCGACCTGCACTTGCGGTATTTTTCCGCCAAGGAACCATTGGTCCAGATGCTGCACAGTCACATGTCGATCCTGAACAGAATCCGGCCTCAGATGTCCGTCCAGCAGGCACGGGATGTGGTTGAGCCGACAATCGGGCTGGCGGCTGCATGCCTTAACGGCACCATGGACGGGTCTCCCGAAGACCGGTCCGGTGTTCCGATTGCCCAGATTGCCGCTGCCAAGAAAGCCATCGAGGCGCAACTCGGCGACCCTCAGCTCTCGCCGGAAACCATTGCACGCGGCATTGGTGTGTCACGCAGCCGGCTCTATCAGATCTTAGAGCCTTATGGCGGCGTCGCCAGTTACATCCGGGAGCGCAGGCTCCGCCGCGTCGCCAATCGGTTGATCGATCCGATGCTGTCCCACCGTCCGGTCTATGCGATTGCGCTTGAAAACGGCTTCGAGAACATCAGTTCGTTCAGCCGGATGTTCAAGCAGCGGTTCGGCGAATCCGCCCGCGATTTCCGCAAAGGTTATGTCGGCCGCCGCCGCAGTGCCGAAAATGGCGGTTTGGCAGCAGCAGGTTACGACACCTGGCTGCACCAGCTCTAACGCAATCCCGGTTCAATCTGTCTCAATTGGGGTTGGTATTAAGGGGCGCATTTGTTTCAAGCTAAAACCGAAATGCTGTAGTGGGACTACTTTGACTTCATCCCGCCGTCGTCGGGCTGACCGTATTCGGCAATGAAGCGCTGCATGACGGCAGCCAGCGCCTCCTCGTCAACGATCTCATCGAAATTCTCCAGCAGGATCGTCAAAAGGTAGTTGTTGCCGAAATGCCAGTCGGCATTCAACGCGCGCAAGCGTTCATAGGCCTTTTCCGTCATCGCGGCATTGAAGCGTTTCGGCAACGGCAGGCGTTTTGCTTTATTGGCCATTTACACTATCCACGTAGTCGCCGGAATGCGGGCCGTTTGATCCGGTGACCGATTTCGATTGCCCGCGCCAGCGGATTGCCATCATTCCCCGATGGCAATCCCCTCCCGCCTTGGATCGGCACCGCCCAGCAGGGTTTCGCCGATGGAAATCGCGTGAAGACCGGATGTCAGTGCACGGGCATTGACTTCATAGCCCATCGCTTCGAGAGCCGGGCCAAGTGCGATTGCCGCTGTGCCGTCTTCCAGATCATAGGTGCCGAAACGGTTGACCAGATGGGGCAGGGCGACGGCTTGCTGCACATCCATGCCCCAATCGAGATGGGCGACAACGGTTTTGGCGACATAGCCGATGATCCGGCTGCCGCCGGGGCTGCCGACAACCAGAACCGGGGCACCGTCCTTCATGACGATGGTCGGTGCCATCGAAGACCGCGGCCGCTTGCCGGGTTCCAGCCGGTTGGCGATTGGCACGCCATCGCGGTGGGTGCGGAACGAGAAGTCGGTCAGCTCGTTGTTCAGGAGAAAGCCGCGCACAAACAGGCGGGAGCCGAATCCGTTCTCGATGGTTGTGGTCATCGACAGTGCATTGCCGTCCGCATCGACGATGGAAATATGCGAGGTGGACGGCAGCTCCAGGCTGTCATCATCCGCATAAAGCAGCGCGTGATCCCAGGCAGGCTCTCCGGGGGCAACCTCTTCCAGCGCGCTGCCGCCTGTCAGCAGTCCGGCACGGGTTTTCAGGTATGCCGGATCGACCAGTCCCTTTACCGGCATCGGAACGAAATCGCTGTCGGCCATGTAGCGGCCCCGGTCGGCGAAGGCAAGGCGGGAGGCATCGCCAATCAGCCGCCAGCTGGAGGCTTCTTCAGGACCGGACGCGGCAAGGTCGAACGTGTCCAGCGTGCCGAGGATCTGCCCAACCGTGAGCGCGCCGGAGGAGGGCGGGCCCATGCCGCAGACATCGTGATCGCGATAGCTGGCGCAGACCGCCGGGCGTTCCTTGATCTGATAGCGGGCGAGGTCCTGTTCCGACAACAATCCGGGATTGCCGGGTGCGGATTGAACAGTGGCTGCGATATCGGAGGCAATGGCGCCGCTGTAGAACGCGTCTGCGCCGCCCTCCGCGATGGCGCGCAAGGTTTCGGCGTAGTCCGGATTGTTCAAGGTGTCACCGGCGGCAATGGCACTGCCGCCAGGAAAGAAATAGGCGCGGGTGGCGTCAAACCGGCCAAGCCTGTCAGCATCGTCTTCGACCAGCGAGGCAAGCCGCGGCGATACGGTGAAGCCGTTTTCTGCCAGCGTGATGGCATCGCCGAACAACGGCGCCCAGTCCAGCTTGCCCCAGCGGGCATGGGCGGCCTCCAGAAGCCGGGGTGTACCCGGTGTTCCGACCGACCGTCCGCCGACCACCGCATCCCAGAACTTAAGCGGTTCGCCGTTCTCGTCCTGAAAGTAGCGGGGTTTTGCCGCCTGTGGTGCGGTTTCGCGGCCGTCCAGCGTGGTCAACACGCCGCTTTCCGCGTCATACCAGACCAGAAACGCGCCGCCTCCAAGGCCGGAAGATTGCGGCTCGACCAAGCCCAGGACGGATTGCACGGCGATCATCGCATCCGCCGCGCTGCCACCTTGCCGCAAGACTTTCGCCCCGGCCTCGACTGCCAGCGGATTGGCGGCAGCCACCATCCAATTGTCAGCTTCGACAGGTTTACCAGCGGCTTTTTTCCCAAGCGCTGAAAGAGCATCGGTTGAGAGGCCCTCAAAGGCCGCCGGCAGCGCGCTGGCGCTTTCCGGCGCAACCGCATCAGCCGCTTCCTGGGCAGAGGCCGGCAGGGCGAGCGCCAACATGATTGCGCAGATAGGTAAACCCAACAGGCTGCTCTTCGAGACGTCAATCATGGATGTTTCCTTAGTATTGAGCGGAGCAAGCGTTGCTCTTCGGCTGGTACTCAAACGTGGTCAGGCCATCATATTACGTAAGGGAAGAAATCGCGTTGTCGATTGTTTTTTTTGATGCCATCACACCTGGGTTGAGTTGCGCATTATGATGCGCATCGCAGATTGCCTTGCGAGGTTAATGCGTATATAAGTGCGTACTGGAAGCGGTTTGATGGAAACAAGTAGCAGAAAGATCATCAAGAGGCTTCACGAAGACGGCTTCGAATTGGTGAAGGTTATACCAACCGGCAGAAATAAAGACGTATCTGATGGAGCGAAAATCTGTTCCTGGCAAGGCGGTGTGCGCAGCGCGGCCTTGTCGGCCGGGCAAGCGCGGCAACGCGGTCAGGGATTGATTTCCGCCCACCGGAGGCAGGCTTTTCCTGACCTTCGGACCGCGTTGCGCTTCTTGGACGATGCCCCGCATCGCCCGGCAAAGCGCTCCTAACCGAAGATCAGGAAAAGCCTGTCATATAGGTCTTAATTTATGCCGGTTGGTATTACAGGTTCTCACCACAAATTCAGAAAACTTGGCAAAACGGTCACGGTACCCCATCCGAACAAGGATTTGCCGATTGGGACCGTTAAAAGCATCTACAAGCAGGCCGGATGGCTTTGAGGAGTTCATACATGCGCATCTACATCGCGCTTGTTCATCAGGAGGGTGACAGCGCTTACGGCGTTCAGTTCCCCGATGTGCCGGGTTGCCTTTCGGCGGCTGACGAATTGGAGGATCTGATCGCAAATGCGTCCGAGGCGCTTGCGCTGCATCTCGAAGACGAGGCCGTTCTGCCTATTCCGCGCCCTCTTGCGGATGTGCGAATGGATGCTGACGTTGCCGAGGAGCTAACGGCAGGAGCCTTCCTCGCTGCCGTGCCTTACATCAGCCTCGCCGGACGTTCGGTGCGCGCCAATATCACCATGGACGCGGGGCTGCTGGATGCCGTGGACATGACCGCAAAGACCCGCGGACTGACCCGCTCCGCCTATCTTGCAGATTTGGCCAAACGGGATATTTCGGCGCGGTAGGATGTTGGTCTGCCGGACAGACAAAAGTTGCCCCCTTAGACCAACAACTCCCCCCGCGCGACCAGCACCGCCTGTCCGCCAATGCGCACGGCGTGGAGAGTACCGCCCTTGATGTCGACGGCGAGATCGATGAGGGAAGGGCGGCCCATCTGGAAGCCCTGTTCCAGCCGGATATGGTGGGTGCCTTCGGTGAGGCCGTCGTAAAAGTTCACCACACCGGCAAAGGCGGCTGCGGCCGAGCCGGTCGCGGGGTCTTCCGGAATGCCCATCGAGGGCGCGAACATGCGCGCCTGGAAAGCGCTGTCATGCGAGCGCGTCTCCCGGCAATAGACATAAGCGTTGTCGTGCGGAGCGGCTCCGAAGCCCTTGTCCCAGAGGGCAGAGCGCGGTTTTGCGCGCGCCAGCGCATCAAGGTTGCGAACGGGCACAAAGCAGAAAGACGGACCAGCCTGGAATCTGGACGGCACGTGATTTTCAAAGCCGATATCACTGGCATCGAGATTGAGCGCTGCGGCGATCAATTCGACAGAGTGGGTCGGGCCGGACGGTTCCGGAAGGCCGGGACAGTCGAATTCGGCAAATCCGGCGGCATTTTCACGCAGGACGACAGCACAACGCACTGCACCGATGTTCTCTTTCAAAACGACAACCGCGTCCTGTTCACCGTCCAAATTGCCAAATCTTTCCGTCGCCATCAGGATCGCCGTACCGACAGTTGGATGTCCCGCAAAGGGCAGCTCCATGCGCGGGGTAAAGATCCGGATGGTTGCTGAATGGCCCGGATTTTCCGGTGGAAACACAAACACCGTTTCGGGCAGATTGAATTCACCGGCGATCTTGAGCATGTCTTCATCGCTCAAGCCTTCCGATTCCAGCACGACCGCCAAAGGATTTCCTGTCATTTGCGTGTTGGTGAACACATCCAACGTGGCGTAGCGTCGTCCCATACGGGTCTCCTCGAAACGGTCTATCATGCTTGTCAGCCCGGGTATCTATAGGCGCAGCCCAGCAGCTTTACACCATTCCAAGGTGTCCGCCATCGGCAAGAATGCGAAGGCAGTGAAGGCCCGGTTAGCAGGTGGTCAGTATTTTTATTAAACTTTAGCGACCGGTTTCTTCCGTCAGAGACCGTTTTCAAAGAACCGCTCTCCAACTTCCCGGGCATAGGGAACGATTGCGGGATCGTGGAGATCCGCCGGTTCCCGGACAATGCGGATGTCGGACAGTTCCTTTTCTTCCGTTTGCATGGAATGGGCAAGAATTCGCTCGCGCAACGCGTCCGCCGGTTGATCGACGTGAAACACCCGGCTAATTGCGATGCGCGGACCGTCGAATGTGACGATCCTGTTGCCGATGACTGTCTCGCTTGCACAAATCCCGGTTTCTTCGGCGAGTTCCCGGCGGAGCGAGGCCTCAATGTCTACCTTGCCGTCCGCCGCAATGTCGGCCGGGTCCAGATGGCCGCCCGGCGGGTAGATCAAGCCCGCTGCTGCGGTTGTTGGTGCCATCACGCCATAAAGAAGCGCTTGATCGGAGCTGATGATAATTGACGAGCCGAACAGGTTGAAAGCGGTGAGGTCAGGTGCGCCCCAGTCCCGCCAGGCGAGAAAGCTGGCATAGTCACAATGGGCACAGCTGCCTTTGAACAGGCCGTTTTCGAACGTATAGCCGACCAGCTTGAGCGTGGCACCATTCCATAAGTGCGGATTGCGCTTTTGCAATTCGGCGAAATGGGCGTCGATCTCTGCCCTGTTGGCCAAGGCGAAACCCCAGGGTGCACTGGAAACGGTGAAATCGATCGCCGTGACGCTGTGAACCGCCGAGGGGAGCCGTTTTTCCATGAGCGGTGTCAATTGGCCGGCAATCGACTGGCTTGCGCGGGCATCCTTCGTTTCGAACCCATGGCGTTGATAGAAGCGCTCCGCATGCGCGTCGCTTTCCAAGACCAAGCGCTTCAAGCCGCGCGCCCGCGCGGCGTCCTCGGCCCGGCGCAATAGCAGCTTGCCGATTCCGCGCCCCTGCGCTTCCGGCAGAACGAACAGATGATCCAGCAGCAATGCGCCGTCTTCCTGCGCCTCAACGATGGAATAGGCGACCGGCGTCCCGTCAAGGCTGGCGATCAGGCCACGCCCGGGCGCGAGGCCGTCCGGGCGCACATGATAGAGTTCCCGGATCTTTGCCATCTGGACATTCGAATATCCCCAGGACGCCTTTGCCTTCATCATGATCTCAGTCAGCGCATCGGCATCGGCAGGGGTAGCTCGGCGAAGTTTCAGGGTCATGGCTGTCCGGTCGGCGGCAAGGCGGGGATGACCACACCTAGATCGCCTTTGTGGCACCCGCAAGACACCTTGTGCCGGCAGGAATTGGGCTTGACCTCAACTTAGGGTTCGCCCTCTACCAAAGGGTGTTTAAGACAAAAAGAGAGCCGGTATGCATGTTTTGATTGTTCTGGATCACCCCAATCCGTGTTCGTTCAGCGCCGCAGTGGCGCAACGCTTCACGGAGGGTGCCAAGGTGGCCGGCCATTCGGTGGAATTGGCGGATCTACACGCGGAAGGTTTTGACCCGCTTTGGTCCATGGCCGATATCGAAGCCGATGAAGGCGGCATCGGCCCTCAGGATGTGGCCGCCGAACGGGAGAGGATTGCCCGGGCCGATGCGATCTGCCTTGTTTTTCCGCTCTTCTGGTGGGGCATGCCGTCCATGATGAAGGGCTGGGTCGACCGGGTCTGGAGTTGGGGCTGGGCATATGATCAGCTGGACGACCCGGAAAAATCGCTCCAGCGGCCACGCTCCGGAGTTCTCCTGGTGCCTGCCGGAGCGCGGTCGGACGAGATGGACGGCAGCGGTTACAGCGCTGCGCTGGAAACAACATGGATCAAGGGCACATTCGGCTATTTCGGGTTTTCTCCGCGCCGGCTCGAAATACTCAGCGGATCGACCGGATCGTTACCCCGCCGCGAAGCGTTGCTGGAACGGAGTTATGAGATTGGCCTTACCCTTCCGCCGCCTGCGGCGGTCATCCCGGACGCATCAGAGCTGTGATCCGGGGTAAAAACAGCAACAGACGGTTTGGTCCTGAGTTCAGAAACTCACCGGATAAACGTACCGTTCTGTAATTCGGTGACTGCCTGAACCAGTTCCTCGCGGGTGTTCATGACGATGGGACCGTGCCAAGCGACCGGTTCCCTGATCGGCGCGCCGGAGACCAGAAGAAACCGGATACCGGCTTCGCCCGCCTGAACGGCGATCTCGTCGCCCGTGCCGAAAATCACCAGCGTACGCTCGCCGGTGTGATCGCGGATTTGCAGTTCCTCGCCGCCGAATTCCTTTTCAGTCAGGACACCGAACGGATCGGACGCGCTCTCAAACGTTCCTGAACCCTCGAAGATATAGGCGAATGTCTGTTTGTAAGTGTCGACCTTGAAGCGCTTTTTCACGCCTGCCGGGACGTGGATATCGAGATATTGCGGCTCGGCGGCAATGCCGTCGACCGGGCCGCGCTTGCCCCAGAATTCGCCGCAGATGATCCGTGCGGACGTGCCGTCATCGTCTATCACCACTGGAATGTCCATGGCCTGAACATCCTGATAGCGCGGTGCGGTCATCTTGTGGGCCGAGGGCAGATTGGCCCAGAGCTGGAAGCCGTGCATACGGCCTGCCGCGTCACCCTTGGGCATCTCCTGATGCATGATGCCGCGCCCGGCGGTCATCCACTGCACGTCGCCGGCACCCAGGTTTCCCGTATTGCCCAGGCTGTCGCCATGCTCCACCGTGCCGGCCAGCACATAGGTAATCGTCTCGATCCCCCGGTGCGGATGCCAGGGAAACCCGGCGAGATAATCCTCCGGCCGGTCATTGCGGAAATCATCCAGCAGGAGAAACGGATCAAGCATTTCCGGATCCTGAAACCCGAACACCCGCTCCAGCCTGACGCCTGCGCCTTCCAGTGCCGTCTGCGTCTTGCCGATATGCGTGACCGGTCTGATCGACATGGGTGTCTCCTTCCGAACATGATCTGGTTAGGCAAACAAGATAGCGTCCTTGCGCGGCAGGCATAGGCGGGCAGACGAAGACGCAGTGTTCAGGAACGGGAGACAATGGGGGTGCTCACCTCGCGACAAGATGGATTGATTGCAATGCAATCATTGCTTAAACTTCCGCATCGTTGGTAACCTGGTTAGGAAGGAGCCGGTCATGGCCAGTATAACAATCCGGAACCTTGAGGACGGCGTCAAACACCGGCTGCGTGTTCGGGCCGCCGAACATGGCAGGTCCATGGAAGAAGAGGCACGGGATATTCTGGCCAAGGCTGTCGGTGACGCTCCGCCGCCGGGCAACCTCGCCGCGGCTATCCGGTCGCGGGTCGCCAGCCAGGGAGGGGTTGAACTCCCTTTGCCGGTACGCGAGCCGATGCGTGATCCTCAGTCTTTCGATTGATCCATGATCATACTGGACACCAACGTCGTCTCGGAGCTGCTGCGCCCTCTTCCAGAGTCCCCGGTCGAAACCTGGCTTGCTGCCCAGGATGGCCGGCAAGTCTACTTGACTTCTATCACCGAGGCCGAATTGCGTTCCGGTGTTGCTGTCCTTGATGACGGCAAGCGCCGTCAAGCCTTGTCAAAAGCTATCGATGGAATGCTTCGCGAAGATTTCCATGGCCGTATTCTTTCGTTCGACAGCCACGCGGCGGGGGTCTATGCCGTGATTGCTGCAGACCGGCGCGCATACGGTAAGCCGATCAGCCAGTTTGATTGCCAGATCGCTGCCATCAGCCGCCTGCGAGGAGCAGTATTGGCGACACGGAACGCAAAGGACTTTGACGGCTGCGGGATTGAAATCACCAACCCATGGCAGAGGTAGGGTGGTGATCCGGCGGGTTTCAGACCTCCGGTACAATGGAACGTTCCGGCGATTGTCATCTTACCGGGGTGCCCGGTTTAAAATGCCTGGCCAAGACCCAGGTCACACCTCGCGCAAATCTTCCCATTGACCTCACCCCAATTGCCCGCCACATATCCGGCAGTCAAAAAACCTGCCCCGTGCTTCAATTGAGTCTCCTATGGCCCCCATCATCACCGTCCGCGATCTGAACAAGACCTATGATGGCGGGTTTCAGGCGTTGAAGTCCGTCAATCTGGAGATCGAAAAGGGCGAGGTGTTTGCACTGTTGGGGCCCAATGGAGCGGGCAAGACGACCCTGATTTCAACGATTTGCGGGCTGGTGCGGGCGACATCCGGTGAGATCACCGTTGGTGGCTTCGATACCGTGCGCCAATACCGCGAGGCGCGGCGTCTGATCGGCCTGGTGCCGCAGGAAATGCCGACCGCGCCGTTCGAGATCGTCGGCCAGCAACTCGCCTTCAGCCGCGGGCTGTTCGGCCTTCCGGCGAACCCGAAGCTGGTCGAGGAGATCCTGAAAGACCTGACCCTTTGGGACAAGCGCGACAACGCGATCATGGCGCTGTCCGGCGGCATGAAGCGCCGGCTTCTGGTCGCCAAGGCGCTGGTGCATGAGCCGCAGATCCTGTTCCTGGACGAGCCGACCGCAGGCGTCGATGTGGAACTGCGCCACGACATGTGGCGCATTGTCGAGCGGTTGAAGGAGCGCGGCGTCACCATCATCCTGACCACCCACTATATTGAAGAAGCCGAGGAAATGGCTGACCGTGTGGGGGTGATCGCCAAGGGCGAAATCATCGAGGTGGAGGAAAAGACCGAGTTGATGCGCAAGATGGGCCGCAAGGTGCTGACCTTGCAGCTGTGCGAACCGGTGACCACGATCCCCGGCAGTCTGTCGGGCTTTGGCCTGGAACTCGGCGATGAAGGCCGGTCGCTGACCTATACTTATGACACCAAAAGCGGCGAGCGTACGGGCATCACCGCGCTGTTAACCGGTCTGGCAGCAGCCGGAATCCGCTTTCAGGACCTGCAGACCGAACAATCCTCGCTGGAAGACATTTTTGTCGATCTGGTTCAGGGCAGCCGCACTCAAGCCGGGGCCGAAGAAAGAAGCGCATGAATTTTCAGGCCATCAAGTCCATGTATCTCACCGAAATGGCACGCACCAAGCGCACGCTGTTTCAAAGCATCTTTTCACCGGTCATTTCCACGGTGCTGTATTTTGTCGTCTTTGGCGCGGCGATTGGCTCGCGCATTTCCGAAGTTGACGGTGTCTCCTATGGCGCGTTCATCGTGCCCGGCCTGATTATGCTGTCACTGATGACCCAAAGCCTGTCGAACGCGTCCTTTGGCATCTACTTTCCGCGCTTCACCGGTACGATCTTCGAGCTATTGTCCGCGCCGGTGTCATTTCTGGAAATCACCATCGCCTATGTCGGGGCTGCGGCCACCAAATCGGTGATTGTCGGGGTGATCATCTTGATCACCGCCCATTTCTTCGTACCGATCGAGATCCAGCATCCTGTCTGGATGGTGACATTCTTCCTGCTGACCGCGATCACCTTTGCGCTGCTCGGTTTCATCATCGGCATATGGGCGGACAACTTTGAAAAGCTGCAATTCGTGCCGCTCCTGATTGTGACACCTCTGGCCTTTCTTGGCGGCAGCTTTTATTCCATAAACATGTTGCCGGAGGTGTGGCAGAAGGTGACGCTTGCCAATCCGGTGGTTTATCTGATTTCCGGCTTCCGCTGGAGTTTCTATGGTCAGGCGGATGTCAGCCTGTGGCTCTCGCTGACCATGACTATGGTGTTTCTCGGCGGCTCGCTTTGGGTCGTCTACTGGATTTTCAAGACTGGCTACAAGCTTAAGACATAAACCTCGGGGGGAGGGGCATGCGGAACGGAACACTAACACCCTTTTTTGGCCGCTTTCCCTCTGCCCGGCAGACCGCGTCCAGGGCCTTGCGGTTCGGCGCGATCCTTGTTCTTGCCGGGTCAATTGCTGCTTGCCAGACCGCGGGGGAAACACCTTCGCCGACGGTGACCGCCTCCGCCGCGCCCGCTCAAACCGCCGCGCTGTCCTTCGCACCGGCAACTGCCGAAGTGCGCGGCTATTCGGCATTGGTCCTCGACGGGAAAAGCGGGCGGGAGCTTTACGCCGACCAGGCCGATGCGCCACGCTTTCCAGCTTCACTTACCAAGATGATGACGCTCTATCTGCTGTTCGAGGCGGTCAAGAAAGGCCAGTACAAGCTCTCTTCTCCGTTGACCGTTTCGGCCAATGCCGCCGCGCAGCCGCCATCGAAGATCGGTGTCAAGGCAGGCGGTACGATCACGGTGGAACAGGCTGCACGGGCTTTGGCTGTCAAGTCCGCCAATGATGTTGCCGTGGTGATCGCCGAAAACTTGGCAGGCAGCGAGGCGGCGTTCGCGAGGCAAATGACTGCCAAGGCGAAGGCGCTCGGCCTGAAGCGCACCCGCTTCGTCAATGCCAGCGGGCTGCCGAACTCCGCGCAGGTAACGACCGCCCGGGATATGGCCAGGCTCGGCATGACCCTGAAGCGCAAATTTCCGCAATACCGGTCGTATTTCGCCGCCCGCTCATTCAGCTATAACGGCCGCCGCTTCAAGGCGACCAACAACCTGCTCGGCCGGGTGGTGGGCGTCGACGGCCTGAAAACCGGCTATATCCGCGCCTCCGGCTTCAATCTGGTCGCCACCGTGCGCCGGGACGGCAAGCAGCGGGTCGTGGTGGTCATGGGCGGCCCCAGCGAAGGCGCCCGCGACGCCGAAGTAACCAGGCTGATCAGCGCGCATTTGTGAGGTGATGGAAGGCAATTGGGCACTGGCACTAGTTTGGTGGAATTGAAATACGCCTCGTTTGTGCAGTGCGCGCCGTAGCGTATCTAAGTTCCGAAAACCACACCAGGAACATAGACTTGCTAGTCCCCCTCATGAATCTGAAGTTCGTTCGGAACACGCTGGAAAATGAGACGAACTTCAGATTCGGGTGCCTAGGGCCTGTGGGGATTTAGGATTTGGATCGCGGTATCGATGAAAATCGTTCGGATCGAGAAGCAATGTCGCTGGAAAGGCCATTCCTTTTCAAGACTTTGCGCCGTGGAACCGGGCGATTTTCATCATATCCCTTGCGGGACGCGGCGCTTTTGGCCCCGGATGGCGTCAGAGAGCCCTTATGGAGGTTACTCCATGGCAGTCTCTCTTCCTGATCCGCGGCCAAAAGCGTCTCGCGCCGCGACCGAAACCTAATTCCCCACAGGCCCTAGGGCCTGTGGACATTTAGCGCAATGCGATGATGGTTGCGGCCAGGTTCCATGATGCTTGATAGCTGGCGTCGGTCTTGTCGTATCTCGTGTTTATTCCTCTGAACTCTTTGATTTTGCTGAAGTAGTTTTCAATCAGATGACGCCACTGGTAGGTTTCCACATCGTGGGGAATGTGGACGCGGCGATTGGTTTTCGCCGGAATGACGGCTTGCGCCTGGCGCGTATCAAGGTCTTCGCGCAACGCATCGGCATCGAATGCCTTGTCGGCAAGCATGGCGCCGAATTCCAGACCGTCGATAAGGTCGGGCACACCAACAATTTCACTGCGCTGGCCGGGCAGAAGCTTGAAGCGCACCAGATTGCCTAACGCATCGGTGAGGGCCAGGACCTTGGTGGTCAGTCCGCCTTTCGAGCGCCCGATGGCCTGATTGAGAGTCCCCCTTTTGCGCCACTCGCCTTTTGGTGGACGCTGATGATCGTGCCATCGATAAGAACATATTCAAAGTCGGGATCACCCGATACAGCCTCAAAAAGGCGCTGAAATACACCGCGTTGGGTCCATCGGCGGAACCGCCGGAACACACTGTTCCATTCGCCAAATCCGGGCGGCAGATCCCGCCACGGGCTGCCAACGCGAACCTTCCACAGCACCGCTTCAAGAAACAGCCGGTTGTCCTTTGCTGTCCGGCCCCGGTCCCGGATACTTCCCGGAAGCAACGGTTCTATGATCGCCCAACTTCTATCCGTAATGACAAAACGTTCGCTGCGCATCAAAGCCTCCTCAAAAGAAAGCTTGAATCACAAAAAAGACGGCCTGTGAATCCTATATGTCCACAGGCCCTAGGCCTTCAAGGTCTTCAACAACAAGTGTTTGGCAAAAAACCACTCGTGGCAGGCGCAGCGCCGCCTCTTTTGTTTTTGTTCTCAACCTGCGTTGTATTTGCCCAGAGCTTCCAGCAGGGTGCCCAGATTGTGTTTGAACATCGCCAGGTAGCTGGTCGCCGGGCCGCCGCGCTCTGACAGGGCATCTGAGAACAGACGGCCGCCGATTTCAATGCCCGTCTCGTCGGAAATCTGCTGGACAAGGGCAGGGCTGGTGATGTTTTCGACAAACAGCGCTGCGACGCCTTCGTCTTGCAGCTGAGCGATCAGGACCGCGAGCTCCTTGGCAGACGGCTCGGCTTCGGTGTCGATCCCGACAGGTGCAAGGAAATTCAGGCCATAGGCATCGGCCAGATAGCCGAAGGCATCATGCGCCGTGACAACGTTGCGATGATCTTCCGGCAACGCGGCGAGGCGCTCGCGGGTTTCCTTGTCGAGGGCTTCCAGCTCGGCGATATAAGCTTCGGCATTCGCGGCAAAGTCGTCCGCGTGGTCCGGCATCGCCGCCGACATGGCATCGGCGATGTTGCGCACATAGATCACACCATTGGTCAGCGCGTTCCAGGCATGCGGATCAATCTCACCTTCGACGAGGAGCGGTGTGACGCCTTCGGTTGCGACATGAACGGAAGCCTCGGTCCCCGATTCAGAAATCAGCGTGCCGGACCAGGTCTCGAACCCCAGGCCGTTGACGAATACGATATCGGCTTCCGCGACGGCGCGGGCATCCGCAACGGAAGGTTCGTAGATGTGTGCATCGGCGTCCGGGCCGACAATTGTGGTGACACTGGCGTGTTCTCCCACCACCTGTTCGACCATGTCGCCGAGGATCGAGAAGCTGGCGACGACCTTCATGTCGTGCGCAATGGCAGGCAAAGTGGTCAGGACTATAGATGTGGCGGCAACGCCGGCCAGGACAGATTTAAAGAACGTCATTGGGTCCTCTCTTTTGTGTAGGATTGCGCGATGGGAACGTCTTTTTTGGCGGCGATTGTCCGCGCACGGCCGCCAAAACCGAGGGGGCCGAATACGGCCGAGATCAGGAAGATGCCGCCTGCGACCAGCACAATGGCCGGGCCGGACGGCGTTTCGGGCAACAGGTAGGACAGGGTCAGGCCGATCCAGCAGCTCGCCAGGGCAAAGACAAAGCCGAGAACGAGCTGGCCGGTGATCGTGCTGACCCAATACCGGGCCGCGGTTGCCGGCAGGATCATCAGCCCGACTGCCATCAGCGTGCCGAGCGTCTTGAACGCGGCAAGCAGGTTGAGCACCAGTAGCAGCATGAATCCCTGGTCGATCAACCAGGGCCGCCGGGTTTGCGCCTCGAAGAACACCGGATCGCAGGTGCTGACGATCAGCGGCCGCAACAAAAAGGCAAATGCGACAAGCGTCACGGTCGCAACCCCGCCGACGAGCATCATGGACGCGTCGTCAATGCCCAGAATGGAGCCGAACAGAAAGCTTTTCAGAGGCACAGCGGAACCGGCCGCCGACAATATGAAGATGCCGGCGGCCAGCGCAATCAGATAGAGCGAGGCAAGGCTTGCGTCGCTGCGCAGGATCGTTTTGCGGGCGAGAAGGGCCGTCAGCACCGCAACCCCGGCTCCGGCAACCAGCCCGCCCACCAGCAGCGATATCACCGACAGCCCGGCGGTCACAAATCCGATCACGATGCCCGGGGTGATCGCGTGGGCCATGGCTTCGCCGGCCAGCGACAACCGCCGCAATACCAAAAACGCGCCGACCGGGGCGACGGACGCCGACAGGACCGTGGTCGCAACGAAAGCGCGCTGCATGAAGGCAAAGCTCCACATCTCGGCGAACAGCTCAAGCATGGGTTTGCTCCATCTGCGGGGCGCTTCCCCGGAACATCCAGGCAGCCTGGCTCTGCGACATGTAGCCCTGTGCAATCAGCCGGTCGGGCGTCAGGAGGTCTTCCACCGGACCATGGCTTGCCTGCTGGTTGCCCAGAAGCAGCGCGTGACTGCAATGATCAAGCACGGAAGAAAGGTCATGAACGACCAGAACCACCGCCCGGCCTTCCTCGCGCCAGCGCCGGATGATCGACAGAAGATGCGCTTCGGTGCGCTGGTCCACGGCGGCAAACGGCTCGTCGAGCAGGATCAACGGGGCGTCCTGCAGGATCACACGGGCAAACAGGGCGCGCTGCAGCTGGCCGCCGGACAGCGTGTGCAGCGACCTGTTGGCAAGATCCAGGATCCCGGCTTCGTCAAGAGCTGCAGCCACCCGGTCCCGGCCAGCGCGTCCAAGGCCCGACCACATGCCGTAACCACGCCATGCGCCCATTGCGGCAAGGTCACGGACCCTGATCGGAAAACGGTGATCGAACTCGGTGAGTTGCGCAAGGTAACCGATTTCGGCGGGGCGTCCGGCGGGCCAGGTGATCCGTCCGGCAAGCGGGTCCACCAGACCCAGCAGCATCTTGACAAAGGTGCTCTTGCCCGAGCCGTTGGCACCCAGGACGGCAAGTGAGGAACCGGCTTCGATGTCGATCGAAAGGTGCCGGAAAAGGGTAAGCTCCGGATAGCCGAGGGAAAGGTTGCGGATTTCAAGAACAGCGGCCATCAAAGCACCGCCGCGATGGCAAGCCAGAGAAGGCCGGACAGGACCAGAGCGCCACCGACAAGAACAGGAATGCTCATCTCGGTTAGGCATGGGAATTGGCTTTCCGGCAATCCGCCGGACGGATCGCGCGGGCTCATCGGCCCTGTCCGGGTGTCGTGGTAGCGATGGGGGCTAGAGCATCGGGCGATAAGTTTGAAACACTTGATGACATTTTGCGGTTCACTCGGTCAGGCGCGTCGTGAAGGGCGATGTGGGGCATCGTTCGAACGGCGCAACGTGGCCGATGAGCCGCAAAATGCCACCCGAAGGGCCGAACCCATGTGTCCGCTGACGGCGTTGGCCCGCCCTTATGGTGATCACACCACGGCGGGCGATCCGCCTGGTCAGCAAACACATGAGAGCGGTCAAGCGATTCAAACTTACCGCCCGATGCTCTAGCGGCAGCGCCCAGACGCTGCCGAAACGAAAGGCTGGATGGTCGAATTGGTGGTTGGTCTGGCGCATCGCCTTCTCCGAAGAGACGGGGATCCGGCGGAACCGCAATTCATCACAGCGTTGGCCGCTATTTGCATCGGTTTCTCCCTCCGGGACACCCCGCCCGGGTTAGTTGTGATTGCGATGGCAGGTCTCCTGACTTGCGGGTCGAAGCTGGTCCCAACCTTCCCGGACCCTCGTTTGGCTTGGGGTCCAGTGGATTATCTGGGGTCGCTCGCCGCTCACAGTTGCGGGGGCAGTCACGGATTTGGCGCCCTTGCGGCTCTTCCACACCGTGTTCCCTTTTCATCTTGCAGCTATATTCATTCTGCAAGAACCATCGGAGCCAAGCTATTTTTTCTCGATGGGAGAATCAACACCGTATTTGTCCTTAGGGAAGTTTTGGGTGCAATTTTTACGGGCGCACTGGCGGGTTTGTTCAGATTCTACCCGCCCGATTGCTGCCGGGGCGGTGCCATATCTTCGCCGGTAGGCGCGGTAGAAGCTGGAATAGTCGCCAAAGCCGGCATCGAGCGCGGCACCGAGCAGGGAAAAGTGCGGATTGCTTTCCCGGATGGCCTCGAATTTTTCAAAGCGGCGCTCGGTGCGGAAATCGCGCAAGGTCATGCCGGTCTGCGCCTTGAAGAGCTGACCGATGCGGGTTGGTGTCAGCCCCACTTGTCTTGCAAGCGTGCCGAGCGCAACGCCGGGGTCCGCATAGAGGATTTCGGTGGCCGCAGCCACTTTGGGATGGACGGACGGCAGATCGCCGCTGACTGGCTGGCTGGAGAGCGTCCAGAGCCGGTGCAGCCACCAGCCGGCGCCGATCCCGATCACATCCGATGGTGCGGAGATCAACTGATCCGACAGGCGGACGATCTCCTGAAATCCGCTCGCCTGAAGGCGTCTCAACTGTGCGGCTGTGCCCCCGGGGCGATTGCGCGGCGGATGGGCCGCTGTTTCGTGCATTATGGCAGGGGAAATCACCGCAACGACCATGTCGAAATCCGGCGTATCGCTGACTAGGAAATGCGCCTGCCCGGGCCAGCAGAGCAGCACCATCTGGGCACGGAGCTGCACGGTGACGCCGTCGACAAAGTAAGTCGCCTGACCGGACAGCCCGGTCAGCACCACGAGCTCGGCGTGCCGGCCGGGCGCGCTGGCAAACCGCCGGCGGGCGCTGCGCCGCCAGATACGGGCAGGCTCATCTTCCGACAGGAAAGGGACGGGCGAAGTCATGGGCGCGGATGTGCCGGAATTTAGAATAACGCAAGGATGATCTTCAAAAACTGCAAGGAAGTCCAGCTTTGAGGGTGTTAACTTTGGATCAAAGCAAGGAGGACGTTCATCATGCGCATACCCGAGGGACTGGACGCGGAAAGTTTTCTGGAGAATGGCTATGCGATTTTCCCGGAGCTTTTGGAGCCCAAAGAGCTTGAGAGCCTGTCCGCGATCTGCGACCGGCTATTGGACGAGCCGCCGGATGACGATCTCGGCGGGACGTCGCACAATATCGGCCGCGGCAAGGACCGGCGGTTTCTGCGCCACCGGCACACGGACATCCCGGAGCTGGCAGATTTCGCGCTGGGCGCGGCGATGCGGCGCTTCACCAGCACCTTTGTCGGCCCGGCGCCGCATCTCTTCAACGAACAATTCGTCGTCAAGGGACCGAAGACAGGCGCCGCCTTTGCCTGGCACCAGGATGGCGGCTATGTCGGCTTCAGCCACGCGCCTTATCTGTCCGTGTGGATCTCGATTGACGACACGACGGCAGACAACGGGCCGGTCTTCGTGCTGCCCAGGAACCTCAAGCAGGAACCCGGTCTGGTGCCACACCATTGGGACGACACGGGCAAGGAATTGGTCGCCTATAGCGGCCCCGAACCGGGCATTGCCGCGATTGTGCCCGCCGGGTCCGTGGTGATCTTCTCATCGCTCACCCTGCACCGGTCCTCGCCCAACACCACCAATGCCCCAAGACGCGCCTACCTCGCCCAATACTCCGGCACCCCGATCATCGATCCGGCGACGGGCCGTCCGAAGACATTTGCGACGAAGCTATTATAAGTAGGTATCTATTAAATAGGCAAATTAAAGTTGCATTTGACGCCGCGAAGTGATTTTATGGAAAGGGATGAATTTTTCGTCGGAGTAATTGATATGCTCTTCAGAGTTTTTGCTGCCGCTCTAGCAGTTTCGGGGCTGGTTCAGAGTGCAAACGCGTATTGTTTGGACTTGGAAAAACAATTGCCGCCGGGCCCTTATCAAGGTGGTTCGTATCAGGCGGGCAAATTCGGGCAAATTAACGTGCGCCCAACCTATTTCTACTGGGCAGGCTCACCTCCGCAGCAAAATTTTACAAGTGCGGAGATGGTACAGATTCAATGCCATGGAGCCAATCGAGCATTGAATATGAACAATGCCAACTTGCTCATACATTTTTCATTGCAAAATGAGGACGCCAGTGTCTTTCAGGTGAATTTTTGTGACCTTGGTGGACATGAAAATGTGGGCACCGGGCTTCTGCCGATCGGACACATCGGGGAGATTAGTTCCGTGCCTGGCATGTTGGCAGCGCCGCAAGGGAAAATGGCTCACTTTAACTACACGACCTTTGTCGGGATCGGCAACGGAGAGGGGCAATTGAACTTGAAGGCAAACGGCGACCGGGACCAGTTTCTTGAAATTGGCGGCCAAGAGTTTTTTGTTACGTCGATCTGCATAAAGTGAGATTGCCAAGCCAATAGACACTCACCACGATTGCAAACCTGAGAACCTAATATCGGACCTCCTGGATCTGAAAGCGAAGGTCCTTGACGTTTCTTTGCGGGACCCTGGCGAATTGTTTTCGCTAGTTCCGTAGTCGGCTTGTGATAGGTGATCTTGCACTGGCCGCCGCACAACACGGCCGCCGCGCCTCAGTGCAACCGCCTCGCCCAGTATTTCGGCGCCCGGATTGTCGATCCTGTGACAGCCAGGCCGAAGACATTCGCGACGGTGTTGTGAGGCGGGCGAGCGGTATGCGCCGCTCGGCAGGCCGTCTCCATCCGGCGTCATCCCGGACGACGCGCTAGCAGAGATCCGGGATCTACTCGCGCCTCAACTTGCACAAACTTTTTTAGAGTTCCAGATGAATTCCCGCGACAGAGCATTGTCTTTCTGGGAACGAGTAGGCCCCGGGTTTTACGTTGTTCGCCCGGGTGACGCTGGGTGTTCGACATGTTTCCGTTCCAACGAAGTTTTCTAGCCAAAGGTATTGAGAGTGTAGTGTCGTCGCCTCTGCCTATCCTGAGGGTCGCAATGTTGAACAGAGATCAGAGAGCCGACAAGTGCAGCGTAGTAAGCGCGCTTAGCGATGATAGGAAAAGGCAGATCTTATGTGCCTCGCGGCGCGGAAATGGTCTAAAGCCGGGTTGACCGATAGGGGCACCGATCCTCAGATAGGAGTGCCCAACAAGCTTTCCACCGTTGCTTGCATACGGCTGTAGGATTGTTACTGTGATCGGGAAACTTGGTTGCGTGTTCTGATGTGTATCGGATGGTTTGCCTGAAACAAGGTAGTGTGCTGTTGACTATCTTTTTGTACTCCGTTGACCGTTCCCAAGAGAACTGATGATGAGGATAGGTATGACGGGGGCAACGCCTTCTGCAGTTTCGGGGCGCTCACTGGAGCTTTACTTCATTGATGGTAAGCCGGATGGGATGCTAACGGCGGAAGTGTTCAATTGGACCGGTCATGTTCTAATGACCCCGCGTACACAAATCGCGAAAGCACTGGATCGAATCGAAGCGAAGCGCACCGGCGTGTACCTGTTGTTTGGTGAGCGCGATGGTGATCTGTTGGCCTATGTCGGTGAGGCAGAAGAAACCGGAAAACGCCTGCGTGATCATGCGGCAATGAAAGACTGGTGGAATTCCGCCATCTTAGTCACAACTGCCGGAGATAGCTTGCACAAAGCACATGTGAAGTATCTCGAAGCGCGTCTCGTTGAGATTGCTCGAGAGGTCGGTAGCGTCCCACTGGAGAATGGTAATACGCCATCCCGGCCAAGTCTTTCGGAAGCGCACATCGCAAATATGGAGGTGTTCCTGGACACACTATTGCTGGTGCTCCCCGCGCTTCGGATTGATATGTTTTTAGACAAGCGCCGCTCACAGAAGAGGCTGATTGAGCCGATGAGTGAGCCTATGTCCCCGATCTTCGAACTTGTGAACAAGAAGCATGGAATTCGAGCTACTGCCGTTCTCGATGATGGAGAGTTTGTCGTCCAGGAAGGCTCTCTTGCCAGATCAAGTTGGGAGGGAAGTACGGAAGAAAAAACACACTACTTCAACCTCCATCAGGAGCTCATTGAGAATGGAGTGCTGCTGCCAAGTGGCGATACTAGAGTATTCGCATCTGACTTTGCGTTCTCAAGTACCAGCGCGGCCGGTGCCGTGGTGAACGGGCGTTCAACCGCGGGGCCGCGGGAATGGAAAATCCAGAAAACTGGTCAGAGCTACAAGGACTGGGAAGCTGAGCAAATAGCCGCCGGGTATGTCGCTAAATGAATTTGCTGCGGCTAGTTATCGTCATCTGAGCAAGTTTGCCAGATAACTGCCCGCATCGCTCACAATTCAGTCAACGAACATGGATCTGTTTATCGTTCGTGGACTACTTTAGTCTAGGCGGGCAAGGCCCGCCTAGACTAGCTTAAGGTCCAAAAACCTCAGTTCTTCGACTTGTCAACCAGTTCGTTGGATTTGATCCCCCCGCGCTGCCTGGCAGCGCAAACGGGGATGGAGTGGGTCAAATCCAACTTGTCTCAGGCCTCAATTCTTGGCTTTATCAACCAGTTCGTTGGATTTGATCCCCCCGCACTGCCTGGCAGTGCAAACAGGGGTGAAGTGGATCAAATCCAACGTGTCTCAGGCCTCAATTCTTGGCTTTGTCAACCAGTGCGTTGGATTTGATCCCCCGCGCCGCCTGGCGGCGCAAAGGGGATGGAGTGGATCAAGTCCAACGCGTCTCAGGTTTTAGTTCTTCGACTTGTCGACCAAGGCGTTGGATTTGATCCCCCCGCACCGCCTGGCGGCGCAAACGGGGATGGAGTGGATCAAATCCAACGTTTCGCAGGCCTTAGTTCTTCGCTTTATCAACCAGTGCGTTGGATTTGATCCACGGCATCATGCCGCGCAGGGTTTCGCCGACTTCCTCGATCTGGTGGCTGTCGTTGTTGCGGCGGATGCCTTTGAAGCGGGCGCCGCCGGCCTTGTATTCCTGCATCCATTCGGTGGTGAACTTGCCGGACTGGATGTCGGCCAGAACCCGCTTCATCTCCGCCTTGGTCTCATCGGTGATGATGCGCGGGCCGGTGACGTATTCGCCCCACTCGGCGGTGTTGGAGATGGAGTAGTTCATGTTGGCGATGCCGCCTTCATAGATCAGGTCGACGATCAGCTTCACTTCGTGCAGGCACTCGAAATAGGCCATTTCCGGAGCGTAACCGGCTTCCACCAGGGTTTCGAAACCGGCGCGGATCAGTTCGACCAGGCCGCCGCACAGAACAACCTGTTCGCCGAAGAGGTCGGTCTCGCACTCTTCCTTGAAGTTGGTTTCGATGATGCCGGAGCGGCCGCCGCCAACACCGCACGCATAAGATAGGCCAAGGTCGAGCGCATTGCCGGAGGCGTCCTGATGAACGGCAACCAGGCATGGCACGCCGCCGCCTTTTTCATATTCGCCGCGCACGGTGTGGCCCGGGCCTTTCGGTGCGACCATCAGAACGTCGACGGAGGATTTCGGCTCGATCAGGCCGAAATGGACGTTGAGGCCGTGGGCGAAGGCAATCGCCGCGCCGTCGCGGATGTTGGCGGCGATGTGGTCACGGTAGATGTCGGCTTGCAGCTCATCCGGGGTGGCCATCATCATCAGGTCCGCCCAGCTAGCTGCTTCTGCAACGGTCAAGACCTTGAAGCCATCGGCTTCGGCCTTCAGCGCCGTTGTGGAGCCTTCGCGCAGGGCAACGGCAATGTCGGTGCAGCCGCTGTCCTTCAGGTTCATGGCATGGGCGCGGCCCTGGCTGCCGTAGCCGATGATGGCGACCTTCTTGGACTTGATCAGGTTGAGATCCGCATCGCGGTCGTAATAAACGCGCATTGTATTCCCTTTCTCTCTTAGCTAAGGCGCTTTTCGCGCATTTTGGCTCTTGGGTTGGGTGTCGCCGGTTCAGGTTCCGAACAGGCGGTAAAAACGGTCAACGGCCTTTTCGGCCTGGGGTTTTTGGTCGATTTCGGCCGGACGGCGCGGCTCGCCGAGCAAAAGGCGGATGTGCACATCGCGGATCGCCAGGCCGTAAAGCACCTGATAGGCGTCCTCCGCATCGTCGAACTTCAGCAGATTCTTGCGGCGCCCGGCTTCCAGCATGGAGCGCGCCTGGGATTCGATCATGTGCTTGCCGCGCACCAGAAGCAGGTGGCCCAGCCGGTTGTCCTCGCGGTTCGACTGGCCGACGGAGAGGCGGTTCAGCGCCAGCGAGGTTTCGCTGAAAAGAACCGCCAGCAGCTCTTCGACAAAGGCGGTGACATGGGCGCGGAACGTGTCCGCATCCGCCGTTGCCCCGGCATCGGAGGGAAAGCGCACCTGGCTAGCCTGATAGGCAACGACGGCAGCGAGCAGCCCGTCCCGGTCGCCGAACCACTTGTAAAGGCTTTCCTTGGAACAGCTCGCGGTGCGGGCGAGACCGGCCGTGGTCAGCGCCTTCTCGCCACCTTCCACCAGCAGCGTCAGCGCGTGCTGCAGCACGGTCCTTTGGCGCGGCGTGAAGGACGGCGCTGCATTCGGCGGGGCGTCGATGTCGAAGGCGGTGTCGGACATGGGTTCAACGGCGCGGCCTCTTTGCCGCTTTGGTTCCGGGTTCACTTGCACAGCCGCCGCCGGATGATCGTGCGGAGCTCAAGGGGATCACGTATGCGAACCGTACGGTACGGTTCGCATGAGGTGGGTTATGTCATTGGCGGGGGCAGGGGTCAAGCGGTTTTGTGCCCGCATTCTGCGCGAATACCGGCGGTGCGGTGTCGCCCGCTCGGGGCCACTGGACATAAATGCGCCGCTACAGGGTCAAACCTTCATAGGCATAGCGCGTTTTGGTGGTCGCATCCGGATTGAACCAGCCGGGTTGGCGCTGGAGGACGGAGAACAGGGCATTCGCCTGGCGCACCAGATTGAGATCGAAGCCCTTGCCGTCGGCCTTGAAGTCGAAAGCACATTCGGCGATCAGCGGCCAGCTTCGTTCACTGCCTTTGCCCGCTGCCGCGTCCTTGCCGTGATACCAGAAGCTCAAACCCATTTTCAGGTCCTGCCTGCCGCCGAAGTCGATCTTCATCAGCTTTCGAAACACCTCAAAGGCGGTGAACCGGTTGACGACGGATAGTCCCGCCTTTTTTGGCAGATCCAGTTGCTTGAGGCCGGGGAACAGCCTTTCTGCATCGCCGACCGTGCCGAGATCCGGAGCCTTGCTCATGCGGATCGAGCTGGAGCGTGAAAACACGCTGCGCCGGGGCGGCAGCAGATCTTCCTCGAATTTTTCCCGCGCGTCCTTGTCCGCCGCCTTGACGGAGGCCGCCTCGGCCAGGATCAGATCAGCCCCCCGGTACTTCAGGGTGATCTTGGTGTCCCCGGCTTCCTTCTCGTCGCGAACCCGCAGCACATAGTCTCCGGACCTGAGCCCGAAACCGGCAGTATCCAGATAGCGCGTCCGGCGATCTTCCTCGCTGTCCTGACGCTTCACCTTGCCACCGGCGCGGTCAACGAGATACGCTGCAAGATCCTGAAAGGCGTCAGATCCGTCCTTCCGGTCGTAAAACCTGTCGGCAGCGAGGATCAGTTTGTATTCGCGCGTGTTGATCCAGTCCATGACTCATCTCCCGCAAAGCGGGTTGTAAAGGAAGATGCAATCATGATTGCGCGGCGGGTCAATTGCAAGTTTGGTCCGGAGTACCGGGCCGCAAGGCTGGTCTTTGAGGTCACGAATTCGAGGCGATTTTGTCTCCTTGGTAATTAATTCTGATCCGATGCAACTTCAGGTGCGTAGATTGGGCAAACAAACAAGAGTGCCCCATGACCACATACTATGTTTCTGTCACCGGCCTGAAACTCACAGGCTGGTGGCGGAGCTTTCTTTTTTGGTGTTACGCGATACCGTCCATGGCCCAGGCACGCGGGACACGCGGCAACATTTTTGCCGACGCCCGGGTGATCGGCGAGATGCGCCACACCTTGACCGTTTGGGAAGATCAGGCGGCCATGAAGGCGTTTCTGCGCCGCGGCGCGCACCAATCCGCAGTGAAAACGTTTGCCGGCATGACAACCCCACACATTTGCGGAATAACGCTAGACTACGTGCCCAATTGGGACGAGGCCCTGGAGCTTTGGCGCCGTTACGCGGTCGAGCGCAAGGACAACGATCCAGCGGCGGGGCTGGAGCGACACAAGCGCGAGATGCCTTAAGCGTCAGCAGATACCAATCAACTGGGGTTGGTATGAACTTCTCCCATCGCCTTTCGAAACCGGCTCACGCTTTCGGCAAATCCATGGATCAGCGCATCGGCGGTAAAGCCGTGGCCGATGGACATCTCCCGGATGAACGGCGCGCGCGCGAGAAGGGCGGGGATGTTTTCTACTGTCAGGTCGTGTCCGGCATTGACGCCCAAGCCGCAGGCCCGGGCAGCCTCTGCTGTCGCGACAACCTTGTCGAGTTCGCGGGCCGCTGCCACCCGATCGTCGTGACAGGCTCCATAGGGGCCGGTATAGATTTCGATCCGTTCTGCTCCAAGGCGTGCCGCGTGTTCGGGGGCGGCCGGATCGGGATCGCAGAACAGCGAAACCGTGACCGCCCATTCCTTGGAAGCTGCGATGGCCGTTTCCAGGAGGCCAGTGTCACCGCCAAAGTCCCAGCCATGGTCAGACGTTGACTGGGCCGGATCATCCGGCACAAACAGCACCTGCTCGGGCCGGGCCTGTTCCACCAGATCCATGAAATCCGGCGAGGGAAAGCCTTCAAGGCACAGTTCCTTGTTGGGAAACCGGTCCTCGATCATTTCACTCAGGTCAAAGACATCGGTTTTCCGGATGTGACGCTCGTCCGGGCGCGGATGGACGGTAATACCCTTGGCACCGGCCTCCATGGCGATCGCGGCGAGCCCGGTGACGCTCGGCCACGGCAAATCCCGGCGGTTGCGCAGCATGGCAATCGCATTGACATTGACGGACAGTCGCGAAACGGCAGTCATTCAAGTTACCCGCAAAGACCTTCAGGTTCTGTTTCAAGAAATTCCAGTGATACCGGCAAAATCCGCTCAAAACCCTTTGAAGTCAAACGGGAAATTGTCCTTAGGGACAATGCAGGAGGTGTTCGCTGAAAGCATGGTAACCCATGGTGCGCGAAGGACTTGCGCCATCGCCCGGCGGCGTCACCATGTATTGAAGCCCACTCGCAAGGCTACATGTTGAAGCAGATGGCATTGGTAGCACTGAGCATCCACGCGGCGCTCTCTAACCCGCTGCCGGTACATGGCGTGGGGCAGACAATCCTGAGCCGCCAGTATTGACGGTTCAAAGGCGGAGCCTCAGTGCCCGTGGAAGATTACTCCGCTGCGTCCGATGCCGTCATTTCCTCGCGGTCGCGAACGTCCTGAACGATCTTCTTGCGCCGTTTTGCCCGCTCCACTTCCTTGCGGGCGGCCTCGTTGAGCTTGAACATTTCCAGATGTTCTTCCTCGCCATCGACAACAGGCTGGATTGCGAAATCCGTGTAGGTCTTGTTCGCCTCGTCCTTCTGGATGCGTTTGCGCATCCTGTGCAGCTTCACCGCATAGGCGCCGAAGCGCAGATATTTGCCGAGCGTTTCCATGGCAAAGGCCGGGTAGAACAGGAAGGCCGGATAGCGGGTGAAGCCCGGCCGGCGCTGGGTCGGGTCCTTCAGCCTGAGATAACCGCATTGCTGAGGATGGACGCCTTCGAACTTCATGGCGCCGAAGATCTGCAGGCACAGCCGCCAGACCTTCACCGGTTTGATACCGTAGGCCATGTTCCGGCGCATCAGCGTTTCGACATGCTCGTCGGTGTAATACCAGTCCCAGATGTCGTGATAAGTCTGCTGCCAGACCTCCGGGCTCATGATCGGATGGGCGCAGGTTGTGTGTTCCAGATCATAACGGTTGAGGTCCGGGTCGAGCCAGGTGCCGTTCTCATACAGCACCTTGTGATCCTCCGAGCCGGGCAGGGGGGTGAGCATGGTGAATTCCAGAACGTCCACCGGCAGTTCGCGTTTTATCAGCTCGATATCGCGTTTGATGCTTTCCGGCGTGTCGCTCGGCAGACCCATGATGAAGCCCGCATACGTCATGATCTTGTGGTCCTTCCACATCTGGAACATCTCGCGATATTCGGTGATGCGGTTCTGCCCCTTTTTCATATGGGCAAGGTTCTCGGCATTGACGCTTTCAAGGCCGATAAACACGTTTGTGCAGCCCGCGCGCGCGGCCTTGGCAATGAAGTTCGGCAGACGGTGGGCCAGCGTGTCCACCTGGATCAGGAAGCTGATGCGGATGCCGTCATTTTCGCGCAGCTCGATGATGCGGTCGAAAATCGCTTCCCAGTTCTTGTTGCGGGCAAAATTGTCGTCGGTGATAAAGAACGTGTTGATGTTCTGGGCGTGATTGGCGCGGATCAGTTTCTCGATGTCGTCCGCATCCCGCCAGCGGGATTTGCGGCCCTGCACGTTGATGATGGTGCAGAAGGAGCACTGGAACGGGCAGCCGCGCCCGGCATCAAAGGACGAGATCTTGCCATCGTATTTCTTGACGATCCGCTCCGGCAGAAGAGGTGGCACCTGGTTCTGCAGCGCCGGCAGATCGTGCATGGCGTTGTAGATCGGCTTCAGGTCATCGTTCGCTGCGTCCAGCAGCACTTCGTCGAACTTCTCTTCGACTTCGCCGGCATAGAGCGTGATGCCAAGATCAAGCGCGTCCTGAAGATCCTGGGGCAACTCCTTCAGCATCGACATGCAGCCGGAGACGTGAAACCCGCCAATGGCGACCGGAATGTCTTCGGCGCGCAACTGGCGGGCAATGTCCATGGCGCGGGGAAACTGGTTCGATTGCACACCGGCGAGACACACCAGACCCTTGTTGCCGTTCGCCTTGATCTTTGCCGCGATCTGTTTCAGCGGCAGGCGCATGGTCATCTCGTCATAGGCCTCGATTTGGATCTCGGTGTCTTCGCCGAGCACCTTGCGCTTGGCGCTGTCGCCGGCAATCGCATAAAGGCAGGCCATCGAGTTCGACGGGATCCACGCCTTCCACCACTGGAGGACGTAACCGTCGTCGTCATAATGCGACGGTTTGATGATCTCGATGTGAAATGCAGCCATTCAGACTTCTCCCTCGCGCCGGTGCGCGGGAAACGGTTAAACACCTGAAGTCCCTGGTCAAAAAGCTTGTATGTTTGTTCGGTTGTTCTTTGCGCTTTACCGTAGAGACATCTTCCCGCATTGCAACCGGGGCACAATAGGGCTGAAAACCGCAGAAAACAAGCGTTTCAGCGGGTTTTATGCCCTAAGGGCATGCGGCCGGAAAAGCTGGTTGTGCAAAACCGGATATCGGTATTGATAACAGGGTCTTGGTGCCTGGGCGGGCCAAGGGGACAGGTGAAGCGGAAATCCGATGCCTTCGCCCGGCACTTCGTTCCCCACAAGCCCTGAAAGCTCATGATGAGATTGGGTAGCGCCTGAGCGGACGGCATTTCCATTTGTCCTTGCGTCCGGCCGGTCCTTTGTTCGCGGTATTTCGGCGCGCCGGCGGAGGGTCGCCGGGTCAGGTCCGGCGGCGATACCAGGTGGAATATCTTCGCCGAAGTCACCACATTATCGTGCATTGCATTTCAGCTATGGTTGATAGATTGAGGAAATTGTGACGCCGGGGCTTGCGCCTGGGGACGCCGGACCGATATCTGTTACGTAATAATGTAACATTCTTAGTCAGCCGGAGTGCCCCATGACCACGTCCCGCCAGCCAGACAGCCCAAACGGCACCCAGTCACAGGACGGCCGTTTGCCGGTTACCGTCCTGTCCGGATTCCTTGGTGCAGGCAAGACAACGCTTCTCAACCGCGTTCTGAACAACCGGGATGGCCTGCGCGTTGCTGTCATTGTCAACGACATGTCCGAAGTCAACATCGATGCCGACCTGGTGCGCGCGGGTGGTGCAGAGCTCAGCCAGACGGAAGAAACTCTGGTGGAGATGTCCAACGGCTGCATTTGCTGCACGCTGCGCGATGATCTTCTGCAGGAGGTTCGCCGCCTCGCGGACGAGGGCAAGTTCGAATATCTGCTGATTGAATCGACCGGGATCTCCGAGCCGCTTCCCGTCGCAGCCACCTTCGAATTCCGCGATGAATATGGCGAGAGCCTTGCCGATGCCGCGCGGCTCGACACCATGGTCACCGTGGTCGATGCGGTGAACCTGTTGAAAGATTATTCCAGCCACGACTTTCTGCGCGACCGCGGCGAAGTCATGGGTGAGGAGGATGAGCGCACCCTGGTGCACCTTCTGACCGACCAGATCGAATTTGCCGATGTGGTGGTGCTCAACAAGGTAACCGCGGCCCAGCCGGCGCAGGTCGATGCCGCCCGCAAGATCATCCGCAGTCTCAATGCGGACGCCAGGATCATCGAGGCGGATTATTCCGAAGTGTCGCCCAAGGACATCCTCAACACCGGGATGTTTGACTTTGAAAAGGCGCATGAGCACCCGATGTGGGCAAAGGAGCTCTATGGCTTTGCCGACCATGTGCCGGAAACGGAAGAATACGGCGTTGCGTCCTTTGTCTACCGCGCGCGCCGGCCGTTCGATCCCGGGAAAATTCATGCAGTTCTTAACGGCCCGCTTGAAGGCGTGATCCGTGCCAAGGGGCATTTCTGGCTGGCGAACCGGCCGGATTTCGTCGCCGAGTTCTCGCTCGCCGGGGCGCTGTCCAGCGTCGCACCGATCGGCACCTGGTGGGCGTCCGTGCCGCAAAGCCGGTGGCCGGATGACGAGCGCGCGCGCGCCTATGCCAAGGCGAACTGGCAGGAGCCATTTGGCGACCGGCGTCAGGAAATCGTCTTCATCGGTGCCGGCATCGATTGGCCGCGGATCAAGGCCCGGCTCGACAACTGCCTGGTGGGCGAGGACCAGGGCGATGACCTCAGCGCGTTCCGTAACCTGCCGGACCCGTTCCCCCAGTGGCGCCGGGCGACCGAGGCGGCCTGATGGCGCAAACGTGCAGCACAGCTGCGGCCTTGAAGCGGCAGATGGCCCGCGATGTTTTCGTCGTAAAGGATCCGGACGCGCTGGAGGCCATTCACGACCGCGGTGTTGCAGCGGCCATCTGGCAGCGCCGGCCCGAGCCGGGCTTTCAGGCCTGGCTCGATGCGGTGCCGGCGGAGCAATTGCCCCGGCTGCGGGTTGCCGCGCATGTTTCAAGGGTGGAACAGGTGGTGATCGAGGCCTGCGCCAGCGCGGGGCTTGGTCCATCGAAAGAGCGCAAGATGCTGACCGGCGATATCGCGGCCCAGGCGCATATTTTCAGCCGGATCGCGGATACCGGGACGCTGGCCCTGCGGCTTCAGGTGATCAGCACGGTGTCCTGCCCGAAATTCCACATCGACCACGTACCGCTGCGGCTCCTGTGCACCTACCGGGGCTCGGGAACCACCTATGCCGTTGGTGAGCAGATCGATACGCCGTCCCGGCACAGCACTCTGCCAACTGGCGCGGTCGGCCTGTTCCGCGGCGAATTGTGGCCCGGCGAGGAGCGCTGCGGCCTCTACCACCGCTCCCCGGAAGTCGGCGAGGCGGACCGCGCCCGGCTTCTGCTGGTGATCGACCCGGCACGGTAAAGGGCGGCAGGGGCGAACACTCCCGCACCGGTCTTGCAGAACGCGGTCCGGTATGACGGCGGCCTTGTGCCGTGCCCCCGCCACTATAGCCTTTCGTCATGCCATGACTTGATCATGGCATCCATTCCGTTACCGGCCCATACGCACCCACTCTGGAAGGGAAACGGGTTGGATCACCGGACAGCAGTGGGTCAAGCCCGGTGATAACGGCGGTGGGGGTTGGGTATGTGCG
The DNA here is from genome assembly GCA_965230445.1 of Roseibium sp. GTDB lineage: Bacteria > Pseudomonadota > Alphaproteobacteria > Rhizobiales > Stappiaceae > Roseibium. Next base: position 1,237,034 of record OZ246005.1, read on the forward strand.
CCATCATACCCTCTCGTCATGCCATGACTTGATCATGGCATCCATGCCGTTACCGGCCCACACGCACTGCACGTGGAAGGGAAACGGTGTGGATCACTAGGTCAAGCCCGGTGATAACTTATAATAAGTGGCGGGCGGGATTACACCCGGTTGAGCAGCCGCGCGCGGATGGTGTTGGGCAGGTCGCGGATTTCGGAGAGGATCGTGACCGGGTCTTCCATGCGGGTGTCGACGTCGAGCACCACATAGCCGATGTCCTGAAATGACTGCATGTACTGGGCGTGGATGTTCAGGTCGTGACGGGTGAACAGGTCGTTCAGGGTGCGCATGGCGCCGGGCGCGTTGTGGTGCACCTGGATGAAGCGGGTCATCTCCGTGCCGCGCGGCAATTGCACCTGCGGGAAATCGACCGCGCCGACCGTGGAGCCGACATCGGAATATTCCACCAAGCGCTTGGAGACTTCCTCGCCGATCCGGTCCTGTGCCTCTTCCGTCGAGCCGCCGACATGCGGGGTCAGGATGACATTGTCGAGGCCGCGCAACGGGGAGACGAACTCGTCCTTGTTGGATTTCGGCTCCACCGGGAAGACGTCGATGGCGGCACCGGCCAGATGCCCCGATTTCAGGTGCTCGGCCAAGGCATCGATATCGACCACCTTGCCTCTTGCATTGTTGATCAGGAAAGCGCCCTTCTTCATCTTGGAAAGATGCTCGGCGCGGATCATGTTGCGGGTTTCCGGCGTGTCCGGCACGTGCAGCGAGATGACATCGGAGGCCGCGAACAGGGCGTCCAGGCTTTCGACCGGCGTGACGTTGCCGTGCATCAGCTTGTCGGTGAGGTCGAAATAAAGAACGCGCAGACCCATGGCTTCGGCAAGGTTCGACAGCTGCGTGCCGATATTGCCGTAGCCGATGATGCCGAGCGTCTTGCCGCGTACTTCGTGGGAGCCGGCGGCGGTCTTCAGCCACTTGCCGTCATGAGCGGCGACCGATTTCGGAAACACGCCGCGCATCAGCATGACGATTTCGGCAATCGTCAGTTCGGCGACCGAGCGGGTGTTGGAAAACGGCGCGTTGAACACCGGGATGCCGCGGGCCAGCGCTGCTTCAAGGTTCACCTGGTTGGTGCCGACGGAAAAGCAGCCGATGGCGACCAGGGACGAGGCTGCGGCTAGTACCTCTTCGGTGACCTGGGTACGCGAGCGGATGCCGACCACATGAACGCCCTGGATCTTCTCGATCAGCGCTTCCTTTTCCAGCGCTCCGGGCAGCCGTTCAACATTGGTGTAACCGGCCTTTTCCAGAACGGCGCTAGCGGTCGGCGAAATGCCTTCCAGCAGCAGCCAGCGGATCTGGTTTTTCGGACGGGAAAGACCGGTCATCATGGGGCGAACCTGTTTTTTTTCGCTTGGGGAGTGCAGCTTGCGTTGGTGCGGCTGTCGTATACGCGCTAACCCATGCCGCGTCCACCGGTGCGGAGGCGGAAACGTCAGTTGTCACGCTGGATTTTTAAGCCGCTTCCACAACGCCTCTATCGTCTGCGCGTCATATCCAAGCCCCATCGTGCCGCCGACGAAATCGGCGAATGCTTCCAGCGTTTCGGGATGGGAGATGGATTCCCGTCCGGCTTCCATGCGCCTGATGCGTCCATCAAGGAAAGCGACCGAGCCGGTTCCGGTCAGGCGCAGGAATTTCAGGCTGTGGCGGAACGGCATTTTCGGCCAGGTGGCGCAGAGAAAGGTTGCAGCTTCTATGTCGGCTGCCGTCGGCACCGTTCCGTCGAACCCGTAGAGACTGAGCCAGCCTTCGCTGCCATGACGTTCCAGAACCGTCTCGCCGGTGTCTGTGTCCAGGAAGGTCCGGAAGGCATGGTCGCGGAGGTGTTGTGGCTCACTTATGCCGAGGCGGACCGGCTCCGGCTGGGTCTGCCCTCCGAAACCGGCGTCGGCGAGCCAGTTGACGCCGCCGATTGTCACGATATGGGCCAGATGGCTTCGCGCGCCGCCTTGGGCTGCACCCATTCGCACCCGGCAGAAGACCGGGCGGCTTTCAAAGCCGATCGCTTTAAGAGCCGCACCGAACAGCGTGTTGACCTCGAAGCAGAAACCGCCTTTGCGCTCATCCACCAGTTTCGTCCAAAGCCCTTCCGGGCTGACATCCGGAACCTGCCCGAGAAAGGGCTGGACACTTTCGAACGGGATCGCAATCAACTGCGCCATCTGAACAGCGCGGAGGCCCTCCAGCGTCGGCGCGCAATCGTTCAGGCCGATGCGGGTGAGATAGGCGGGAAGATCGAAGCACATCCTGCGATGCTAGCAGATATTCCCGCTGTTGAAAGTGCTGCTATTCGACCGTGATGGTAATGACATCGCTCACCATTTGCGGCCCGAAGGGCACATGGTTCATGTCACCAAACACCATCTGCAGCGTGTGGGTACCGGCGGTCAGGTCGAGGCTGGCTTCCGTTTGTCCGCCGCCATAATGAAAGTGGTTTTCGTCAGCAGGAAGGCCGGACAGCCACTCGTCTTCGCCATCTTCACCCTGGCCAAACGGCGCCCGGTCCAGAAGGATATGGTGATGGCCCGTGCCTTCGCGTTCGGTTCCGGCCGGGGCAACACCCATGCCGTTGACGCCCATTTGCACCAGTACGGGCGACGACACCGTGTCGCCGTCCTTCAGGTTGATGAAATAGACATAGGCGCCCTCGGTTGCCGGCCATGCCAGATGGTCGTCGGCGGTGGCAGTGCCGGCGAAACCGGTTACGGAAAGGGCGGCGGCGAATGCAAGTGATCTCATGACGGTCTCCTCCCACGTCGATTTGCGAGCTGTCGTGCGGTTCACAGCCCCTTTTTATGACGTTGGGGAATATACTAGAGCATCGGGCGGTAAGTTTGAATCGCTTGACCGCTCTCATGTGTTTGCTGACCAGGCGGCTCGTCCGCCGTGGTGTGATCACCATAAGGGCGGGCCAACGCCGTCAGCGGACACATGGGTTCGGCCCCCAGAATGGTTTTTGGCGGGGTGGCATTTTGCGGCTCATCGGCCGCGTTGCGCCGTTCGAACGATGCCCCGCATCGCCCTTCACGACGCGCCTGGCCGAGTGAACCGCAAAATGTCATCAAGTGTTTCAAACTTATCGCCCGATGCTCTAAACGACAATGGCCTGCCGGGTCATCCTCGGCAGGCCTTTCTGACGTTGTTTTCGAATGCGCACCGATCACTTTTGACCGGTAGAGGTTAGAGACCCTCAGGGCCCCTTTGCACGGCGGCGACGCCCGTGCGCGAGACTTCGACAAGGCCGAGCGGCTTCATGATCGAAATGAATTGTTCGATCTTGGAGGTGCGGCCGGTCATCTCGAAGACGAAATGGTCGGTGGTGGCGTCGATCACCGTGGCGCGGAAAGCATCGGCAAGACGCAGGGCCTCCAGACGTTTGTCGCCGCTGCCGGCCACCTTGATCAGGGCGAGTTCACGCTCCAGCGGCTTGTCCTGGTTCATCCGGCGGGCGCGGACGGTGAGATCGGTCACCCGGTGCACCGGAACCAGCCGGTCGAGCTGGTGGCGGATCTGCTCGATGATCATCGGTGTGCCGGTGGTCACGATGGTGATCCGCGACAGATGCTTTTCATGTTCGGTTTCCGACACCGACAGGCTGTCGATGTTGTAGCCGCGGCCGGAGAACAGGCCGATGACCCGCGCGAGCACGCCCGGTTCGTTGTCGACAATCACCGAAAGCGTGTGGGTCTCGATTTCAGTGCCCATCTCGGCAAGGAAATAGGCGGATGGCGCGTTGACGTTCTGTGCGTTCATTTTTCTGGGTCCTGTCTTGACGCCTTAAACCAGCGATTTGCCTTCGGCGCTGATCGCATTGGCGACCGCATCGTCATTGGCTTCGTCCGGCAGCAGCATTTCGTTATGCGCCTTGCCCGAGGGGATCATCGGGAAACAGTTGGCAAGGTTGGCGACCCGGCAGTCGAAGATCACCGGCCGGTCAACCGCGATCATCTCCTCAATGGCGCCATCGAGATCAGCCGGCTTTTCGACCCGGAAGCCGACACCGCCATAGGCTTCGGCCAGTTTGGTGAAATCCGGCAGGCTTTCGGTGTAGGAATGCGACAGCCGGTTGCCGTGCAGAAGCTGCTGCCACTGGCGCACCATGCCCATATACTGGTTGTTCAGGATGAACACCTTGACAGGCAGCTGGTATTGAACGGCGGTCGACATTTCCTGGATGTTCATCAGGATCGAGGCATCGCCGGCAATGTCGATGCACAGCGCGTCGCGGTGCGCGACCTGGGCGCCGATGGCCGCCGGAAGGCCGTAGCCCATGGTGCCGAGGCCGCCGGAGGTGATCCACCGGTTCGGTTCCTCAAAGCCGTAGAACTGTGCCGCCCACATCTGGTGCTGGCCGACTTCCGTGGTGATGTAGGTCTTCTTGTCCTTGGTGAGCTGATAAAGCCGCTGCAGGGCATGCTGCGGCATGATGATGTCGTCATTCGGCTTGTAGGCCAGCGAATTGCGCGCCTGCCAGATCTTGATCTGCTCCCACCAGGACTGCAATGCCGCCCTGTCGATGGATTTGGACGAGGACCGCCAGATACGCACCAGATCTTCCAGAACATGGGCAACATCGCCGACGATCGGCAGGTCGACCTTGACGCTCTTGTTGATCGAGGACGGGTCGATATCGATGTGGATCTTGCGCGAATTCGGCGCGAAGGCATCAAGGCGGCCGGTGATCCGGTCATCGAAGCGGGCGCCGATATTGATCATCAGATCGCAGTCGTGCATCGCCATGTTGGCTTCATAGGTGCCGTGCATGCCGAGCATGCCCAGCCAGTTGTCGCCAGAGGCCGGATAACAGCCAAGACCCATCAGGGTCGAGGTGATCGGAATGCCGGTCAGGCCGACCAGCTCGCGCAGCAACTGCGAGGCCTCGGGACCGGAATTGATTACCCCGCCGCCAGTGTAGAAGACCGGCTTCTTTGCCGCCGCGATCATTTCGACCGCCTGGCGGATCGCGCCCGCATCGCCCTTCAACTGCGGGCGGTAACTCTTGTGGGCCGCCGACGGGTTCAGCGCTGGGCCCTGATAGGTGCCGGTGGCGAACTGGACGTCCTTCGGAATATCAACGACGACTGGGCCCGGACGGCCGGAAGTCGCGACATAGAACGCCTCATGCAGAATGCGCGGCAGGTCCTCGACATCGCGGACAAGCCAGTTGTGCTTTGTGCAGGGGCGGGTGATGCCGACCGTGTCGCATTCCTGAAAGGCGTCACTGCCGATCAGATGGGTCGGCACCTGGCCGGTGATGCAGACCAGCGGAATGGAATCGAGCAGCGCATCGGTCAGGGCCGTAACCATGTTGGTCGCACCGGGGCCGGAGGTGACCAGCGCAACGCCAGGCTTGCCGGTGGAGCGGGCATAACCTTCGGCGGCATGGCCGGCACCCTGTTCGTGGCGCACCAGATAGTGGTTCAGGCCGTCCTGCTGAATGATCTCGTCGTAAATCGGAAGCACGGCACCGCCGGGATAGCCGAAGATCGTGTCAACTCCCTGGTCCTTCAGCGCCTGGATGACCATTTCGGCGCCGGTCATTTCCCGTGTCATTCTTTGCTTCCTTACCTTGTCGTCCGTTTGCCGGACCCTTGCTGGCTCGTTTTCAAGTCGTTTCCTGCCGTTTGAGCGGTGCTCGGGACAGGGGCATTGCAGCTATTCGCATGGGTTCAGTCGCGGCAAGCCATAAAAAAAGGCCCCTGAGGGAGCCTTGAAGCGCGCTTGACCGGTCCGGACGGATTACCCCGCCAGGTCAGCGCGCCTGCCTACCACGAGAATCTGCGACATCTTTTGCCGTCCCCGTTTTCCAATCAACCGCCGTTTCCGGCCTGAATTCTCTTGCGGAATTGAATTTTGCGCATGACCCGGGCCATTCGCGTCACCACCGGCAATTCCAGCCCGGTGATTGATGCGGCGCACCCTAGTGGGGCGGGTCAGAGGGGTCAAGCCGAAATTTGGAAAGTTGCGCGAAAATGCGGTTTCGTTTCTGAATGTTTCGGGTGCCGGGGGAGTATGCAGCCAAATCCGGGCCTTAGAGCATCGGGCGATAAGTTTGAAACACTTGATGACATTTTGCGGTTCACTCGGCCAGGCGCGTCGTGAAGGGCGATGTGGGGCATCGTTCGAACGGCGCAACGCGGCCGATGAGCCGCAAAATGTCACCCGAAGGGCCGAACTCATGTGTCCGCTGACGGCGTTGGCCCGCCCTTATGGTGATCACACCACGGCGGGCGATCCGCCTGGTCAACAAACACATGAGAGCGGTCAAGCGATTCAAACTTACCGCCCGATGCTCTAACCTGATGAGGGCCGCGAGGCCCGTCTCGAAGGACCGGTCACAGAAACACCTAAGGCGTGTCCGTCCGGTCAGCGTGGCTGGGCGGCTGTCAGAAAATCGTCACACCGGGGATTGCGTTTTGCGGCGCCAGGGCGTATGGACGCGCAATTCCGTTCCAAGCTCATGCCTTCGCCGTCCAGCAAACGGGCGATAAAGCGTAGACGTTCCTCCATAACGGACACCTCTTGCCACGGCATCGACACCTCCCGCAAAAGCGAAAAGTGTTACCTATGTGTCCGGAACAGATTGTCACCCATGTCTCAGGTCGGGCACCTACCATACTTATCTGGCAGCGTATTCTGCGAGCTTTTGAGCAAGCAGCCGAGCAGGGTTCTCCCGTAGAGGGAGAGCATCTCTAAAAGAGACGCTTTTTTTGGGTTTGCTGAGGCGGCACAAGATCCATTGAAACCCATGCATCTGATTTTCGTGAAAAATCTTTCACAGGGGTTGTTTGCCAATCACTGGCCCGGCTGGACTAAGATTGTGTGTTTTTGGCGAAGGGCATAGCTCTACAGACCGGTACTGCGCGATTAGGAATTTCAACAAGATGGGTCCTGGTTCTCGTGAGGCTTGGGGCGTCGGGGAAGCTTTGACGCGCTGGAACCTCAGCTCAATCGAGGAAACAGACTTCCCCGGGGAGGCCGCGCCCATGGCCGGTCCCGTGAGCTACCAATTCAAAAACGGCTGGGTTGCGACCGGCGATCTGCCGTGCCGAAAGGCGCTGCGCGAGGAAGTCGCGTCAAGAACGGTTCATTTGCCGGACCTAACCTTTGATCATGTTTATCTCGCACCGGACGCCGGAACGGTCGATCTGTCCAGTTTCTGTCATCGGCCGCTATGGCGGGTTTGCCATGCGCGGTGCCAGATCACGGCTGAAAAGGCGCAAGAGCTGGAATTGCGCCTGACCACATGCGGCGGTGTTCACCTTTGGCTCGACCGCGAGCTGCAGCACCGGTTTGAGCCGTTCGACCGAAACACCTTTCACACCAGCGCCTTCACCCTCGGCGTTTCGAAGGGAACGCATGAACTGACGGTGCGGTTCGAAGACCTTCATGAACGCGACACACGGTTTGGCTTCCGGCTGGAACTCCTGAACGGGGAGGGGATCAGCACCGCGATATCCTGTGCGGCAGATGAAAAACGCCTGGCAGAAGCGGTTGCGGCGCTGGAAGGCTTGCGGACAGCGGAGGTGTTTCACCACTCAAACGATGTCAGGCTCACCTCCGACGCGTTGCCTTTCGAGCCGGTCATGCTGACGTGCCCGGACCTGCCCGGCCAGGGCGGGCCGCTTTCGCAGTCGGCGCCATACGTACCGTTTGTGCTGCCTGCTGGATGTCCGGTGCTGACCTTTGAGGTCGAGGTGGGTGGTGTCACGCTTTCGCGCAGCCTCGGTACGACCGTCCTGCCGGCATCGCCGCAGCTTGATGCAACTGGATTGGTGCAACGTAAAACCGGCCTGCTGATCCGGCAGGACAGCGGCGATTCGGTCGAATCTGTTCTGGTCGCGCTGGCACGGGGCAACTGGTCGGAAGCAAACGGCCGTGCTCTGGAAAGCGCGCTTCACTATGTGGAAGACCGCCTGGATTGCGCCGATTTCCGCATGATGGCGCTGCTTTGGATTTGGCAACGGTATCGTGCTGAGCTGCCGGAGCCCTGGGCGGACCGGCTGGGCTGGGCTATCCGCGGGTTCCGTTATTGGGTGGATGAGCCGGGCAATGACGTCATGTGGTTCTGGAGCGAAAACCACGTTCTGTGCTTTCACGTCGCCCAGCATCTGGCCGGACAGATGTTTCAGCATGCGCTTTTCGAAGCGTCGGGCAAGAGCGGGCGGGAGCAGGACACGACCGGCAAGGCCCGGCTGCATAAATGGTTCGATGCTGTCGAGGAACATGGCCTCGCGGAGTGGAATTCAGCCGCCTACTATCCGATCAATTTTCGCGCATTGCTGACGCTTTTCGAGCTCACCGAAGACCCTGCGCTCCGAAAACGGGCTCAGCAGCTTCTCGACCGGATCTGCGCAATGGTGGCGCTCCATCAATGCGGCGGCGTGGCGGCTGGCTCCCAGGGCCGCATGTATGAAAAGGAGCTTCTGGCCGGCCCGATGACGCAGCTGACACCGATTGCCTCGGTCCTGTTTGGGGGAAGGCATGTGGCCGGTTGGGATGCCGCAGCCGCCATGCTGGCATTGTCCGGATACGAGCCGCCGCAGTCGCTTCAAGAGCTTGCTTGGCCGAAACCGGGTGCAAGGATTGAGGCTCTTTATACGCAGGGCGTTGAAAGCGCCGACATCTCACTGCTCAAGACCGTAGATTTTCAGCTGTCTTGTGTACAGCACCACAAGCCCGGGGATCCCGGCCACCAGCAGCATGTCGCCGAACTGCATTTTGCCGGTAATGAGCTGGCCCGCGTCTGGGTCAACCACCCCGGCGAGCTGACAAAATGGGGGGATGGCCGCCCCTCCTATTGGGCTGGAAACGGCCGCTTGCCGGATGTGGTCCGGTCCGGCAGCACGATCCTGATGCGCTACAAATTGAACGATCCGGATCTTCCCTTTGTGCACGCGTTCCTGCCGGTGGATGTGCTTGACGATCTGGTTCAGGACGGGCCGTGGCTGTTCTTCCGGTCCGCACGCGGCTATGGCGCGCTGTGGGGATCTCAGCCCTTCCACCGCGAAGAGACGGGTCAGTACTGCTCCTGCGAGTGGCGTCTTTTCGGTCGCGAATTGGGCTGTGCGATCCTTGCGGGCTCAGAAGATCTCGATGGCAGTTTTGACCGTTTTCAGAAACGCTGCCGTGCTCACGAGCCACGATGGGATTCGGCGTCCGCCGCAATCGAATTGCCGGGTGCCAATGTGGTGGCCGATGGCCGGGCTGAGTGCTCCAAACCGTTACCTATCGACCCGCGGATTTCGGTTTCAGGGTCACCGTTTTTTTCGTGGGTCAATCTTCAGGATGAATTATATGCCACCACGTGACCTTCAGCCTCAGCTTGATGCGCTATCCGCCGGTTTCCGCCGGTTGAAGGGGATCGGCGATGACGGCGATGCGAGCGCCACGGAAATTGCCTTTGATGAATGGGACTGGGAAGTGGGCGTCGGCCTGTTCGGCGATTTCCGCGCGGCTCAGGACACCGGCAATCGCGATGCCATGGAACGGATCGCACGTTGGTACGATTGGCAACTCGGCCGCGGGCTGCCGCGCAAACAGGTGAATTCCGTTGCGCCGATGCTGGCATTTTGCTTGCTGGCTCAGGAGCTTGGCCGCACTGATTGGCAGCCGGTGATCACCGAATGGGCCGATTTCCTGATGAGCGGCCTGCCCAAGACCGAGGAGGGCGGGTTCCAGCACACGGTCAAGGAGCGCGACAACGAAGGCCAGCTCTGGGATGATACCCTGTTCATGGCCGTCATGTTCCTCGCCGCCGCAGGCACCGCACAATCGCGACAGGACTGGGTCGACGAAGCGCACTATCAGTTTCTCACCCATGTGCGCCATCTTGGCGATGTTGAAAGCGGCCTGTTTTTCCATGGATGGAATTTCAATGGCCGCCACCACTATGCGCGGGCGCTGTGGGCGCGGGGCAATGCCTGGCTGACGATTGCCATTCCCGAACTGTTCAAGATCGCACCGCCGAGCGGGCCCGTGCGGCGCTATTTGATCGAAGTACTGTCGAGCCAGGTCACGGCACTCAGCAAGCTTCAGCGCGAAGACGGAATGTTTCACACGCTCCTGAACGATCCGGCCAGTCCGGTGGAGAGTTCCGGAACTGCGGGCATCGCCTATGGCACGCTTTCGGCAATTCGCCAGGGTCTTGTCTCAAAAACCCACCGGGCACTGGTTGACAAGGCCGAGCGGGCGATCCTTTCGCGGATCGATGCCAACGGTTTTCTGGAGGAGGTCTCGGACGGGACGCCGATGGGGCCGGATCTGGAGTTCTACAGGCAGATCCCGAACCTGCCAACGCCGTACGGCCAGGCGCTTTGCGCCCTGTTTCTCATGGAACTGCAGCGGGACGCCGCTCCGGATTGAGTGGCACCAGCACGCGCCAGGCGGGATTGCCGGGCACTGTTTTTGAGGACGTTATGATGCAGCCCGCATTGACCACCTGGGGGCCGGGTCAGTTGTTCGCGTTTTCCGGGTTGGACGGCGCGACGGATTTTGATCGCGGCATCGTCGCACAAAGCACGGAAGCCGGTCTTCTCATCCGCCAGCCGGGCCTGACGAGGATAGATTTTTCGCCTGTGAGAGAGGCGGAGTTCGGCAGCGACTGGGCGAACCTGACAACAGAAACCGGATTGGTTCGTCTGGCATTCGCAAATGCCGCCCATCTGGTTGTGGAAGGTGACGTAACCATCGTTCAGCTCGATCCCGAGCGATGTTTTCTCGACGTTACGCGCAACGGCCGCCGGCAGGTTCTGAAGTCTATCGGCAGCGATGTGTGTGCCGCTATGCCGGACGTGGATACCCTTCAGGCCGAGCGGCGTGCCTGGGTAACGGCGAACGCCTGTCGCATCGAAGGTCCGTTCGCGGCGCTGGGGCTGAAGGCCCTTCATCAGATGAAGGGGATGGTCTACGCCCCGGAAGGCCAGATCGCCACCCGTTCGACCACACCGGACCGGTATCCGCACAAGGAGATCTGGTTGTGGGATAGCGTGTTCCACGCAATCGGCTACCGGCATCTGGATGCGGATCTGGCGCGCGAGATGATCTGCGCGGTGCTTGAGCAGCAGCTTGACAGCGGTCAGATCGGGATCAGTTTTGGTCCCTATTCGCGCCGTGAACACCGTACGCAGCCTCCGGTGCTGGCCTGGGGCGTTCTTCAGGTCGCACGCTGCACGGATGACCGCTCCTGGGTCGGCGAATGGCTGCCGGCATTGAAGCGCTATCTCGGCTGGTTCGAGCAAAACCGGATGCTTGGCGGGCTGTTTGCCTGGGTAGAGGATGACGGGGCGCTGGGCAGCGTGTGCGATGAAAGCGGCATGGACAATTCGCCGCGCTTTGCATCTGGCCATGCACTCCAGGCGGTCGACCTGTCTTGTTACATGGCGCAGGAATATCAGTCCATGGCCGAACTCGATCCGGAGGGCGGGTGGCAGGCGCGCGCGGTGGACGCCGCCAAGAGGATCGAGGCAGCCTTTTGGGATGATCGCCTCGGCTTTTATTGTGACCGCGAATTTGCGACCGGCCAAAGCTCTGGCGTTGAGGCGGTCACCGGCTTCCTGCCGTTGCTGCTTGGCAATCTCTCCATTGACCGGGTTGAGGCGCTGGTGCAGGCGGCGGGCGATCCGCAGCGTTTCGGGACCGCGCTGCCATTGCCATCAGTTGCCCGAAGGCATCCGGCATATGCAAAGGACATGTGGCAAGGCCCGGTATGGGTGAATTTCAACTGGATGATCGCCCGTGGGTTCATGGCAAACGGGCAGCATGATCTTGCCGCGGAAATACGCGTCAGGACGCTCGAAGCTCTGCAGAACCAGTATCTCGCCACTGGCTCAATCTTTGAATACTACGATGCGGACGGCACTGAATTGCCTCCTGCGTTGCTGCGAAAGGGCCGCAACGACCCGGTGATCGATCCCGCGCATCCGTCCATTCACATGGTGATCCACGACTATGGTTGGAGTGCAACGCTCGCCCTTGACTGGATTGCCCGGGGCACAGTGTAGGTTCAAAGGTCCGCGCCCTTGCTGCAAGCTCGTGAACAAGGCGCGCAACGTTCCTATGTCTCGTCTGATTCCGCGTCCTTGGCCCTTGGCCCCGCCGTGGAGCCGCGCACGATCAGGCGGCAGCCGAGTTCCACCCGGCGGGCGATCCGGTCGTTCCGGGGGATCGCCCTGGCTTCTTCCAGAAGGTTCAAGGCGGTTTGCCCGATCTCTTCCATTGGCACATGCATGGTGGAAAGCGGCGGGTGGTACCGCCGGCCGCGGTCGACATTGTCAAATCCGAGCACCGAAACATCCTGCGGCACCCGCAGGCCGACATCGTCAAGGGCCGCCATGACGCCGAGCGCCACATTGTCGGCGGCGCAGAAGAACGCGGAATAGGGCATGCCGCTTCCCTGGATTTCCAGCCAGGAGCGCATGTTTTTCTGAACGACTTCGGGACGGAAATCGCCCAAGTCGATGATTGATCCGGGCGGCATCGAATGGGGACTGTCCCGGTAGGCTTCGATGTAGCCTTGTTTGCGGTACTGGCCGATCAGACGTGTCCCATAGGTGACATGCGCGATGGTCCGGTGCCCAAGCTCGAAAAGGTAGTGCATCGCTTTGTGCGCGCCGAACCGGTTGGAGACCGACACCGTGTCGACGCGCATGGAAGGGTCCTGACCCGACAGGATCACCGTCGATGGAAACAGGGCATGGACAGCATCGATCAGTTCTGCGCGGTCTTCCTGCATGATCGCAAGGCCATGCGGCTGGTGTTTTTCGACCGCGGCGACCAGATTGGCAGCATCGATCTTATCCCCCTTTTCGATATACGGGATTAGCCGGATCGAGCGGGCGGTGCATTCGGCCCGGAAGGAATTGAGCATCGTCCAGGCAACGAAGTTCTGGTCAGACTTGGGATAGGTTGCATCACAGGCTGCAAGAAGGACTGTTGGCAAAAGTGCCACTGCCGCCTTGCGCCGCCGTTTGGCCAGATATCCTCCCTCACGTGCCACATGCAGCACGCGCGCGGCAACCTCCGGACTGATCGTCGCCGTGCCGTTCAGGACGTGGCTGACGGTTGAAGGGGCTACACCAGCCTGTTCGGCTATGTCCTGAATTCGCATGGCAGGCGTTTCAGTCACGTTCGGTTCCGTTTTCCGGTGCCTATGGCTATCGCGAGTCTTGCGCGGCCCAAATAGCGTAACAACTTGTAAACAAGACAGAATCTTTTGCTGTTCTGAGCGTCGTGAAATTTATTTTATACGCCTTCGTTGCAGCAAAGCAAAACCCGCTTCACTTCTAATTTAGGCGGTATCGGGATTTTTTCGAGGGAGACTTCTCCGAGCCGTAATGCATGACAGGAGGAGGACCACCATGCAGCCACTTTCTTTCCGTTCCGGTCTTTTGATGATGACCGCTGCTGTGGCCATTTGCGCCGCGCAGGCAAGCTGGGCTTACCAACAGTCGCCGATGCTGGCGCCTCTGGTTGAATCCGGACAATTACCGCCAGTTGAAGAGCGGTTACCGGAAAATCCGCGCGTGATCACCCCGCTGGACAATGTTGGTTCCTATGGCGGCACTTGGAACCGCGCCTTCAAGGGCCCGTCCGATCGCTGGGGCCCGACCAAGCTCATGGAAGAGCGCGTCCTCAGGGCGGTCATGGATGCCGACAAGAACATCTCCTACATTCCGGGATGGGTTGAAAGCTACGCGTCCAACGAAGACAGCACCGTCTTTACGTTCACCTTGCGCAAAGGCCACAAATGGTCGGATGGCACGCCGGTCACAACCCGCGATGTTCAATTCTGGTATGAAGACGTCTTCCTGAACGAAGAAATCATGCCGTCAATTCCGGCGCTCTATACCGCTGACGGCAAGCCGATGGTGCTCGACATTGTCGATGAGCGCACTTTCACGGTGACGTTCTCGAAATCCTACCCTTTGTTCCTGACGGTTCTGGCAAAGGAATCCACCGGAAAACCCGGCCTCGACCGTCCCGGCTTCATCGAGCCGTTCCATTATCTGAAGGACTATCACCCGGCCTATGCCGATCCGGACAAGCTGGCTGCTGTGATGGCAGAGTTCGGGGCAGAGAAGTGGACCGAACTCTGGGACAGCAAGGGCCGCATTCAGGCCTGGTGGTTCAACCCGGATATGCCGGTGCTGACCGCATGGCGCGTCGCGACCCCGCCGCCGGCCGAGACCGTAGTAATGGAACGCAATCCTTATTATTACGCCGTCGATACTGCAGGAAACCAGCTTCCCTATATCGACCGGATCGAGCACAAGCTTTTCCAGGACAATGAAGCGCTGAACCTGATGGTCGTGCAAGGCGAGATCGACCTGCAGCAGCGGCACCTGTCCGCCGCCGACTTTACGCTTTTCAAGGAAAACGAAGCGGTTGGCGACTACGAGGTGGTGATCTGGACCAAGGCATCGACCTGGACCATGTATCCGAACCTGCACACGCCGGATGAGGCGCTCCGCGCAATGTTCGAAGACCGGCGTTTCCGCGAAGCGCTCAACGTTGCCATCGACCGCGAAACGATCAATGAGCTTGCGTTTTCCGGATTGGGCGAACCCCGTCAGGCAAGTCCGGTCAGCGGATCGCCATTCTACGACGAAGAGTTTGAAACCCTTTGGACCGAGTGGGATCCGGATCGCGCCAACACGCTTCTGGATGAAATGGGCCTGTCCGGCCGTGACAGCGATGGTTTCCGTATAAGGCCGGATGGCAAGCGGCTGTCGATCGTGGTGCAAACCCGGCACAAGAACATGCTGCCGATGCTTGAACTGGTCCAGGCGGACTGGGCCGAGATTGGTGTCGAAGCCCTGATCCGTAACCTCGACAGGACACTCGTCCGGCAGAATGTCGAAACCGGTGACTTCGAAATCATGCTCGACAGCTTTGACCGTTCATCGATCATCACGGCCGATCCTGTCCGCTTTCTCGGCCGCTACGGCCATGCCCACAATTACTTCAAATGGTGGAGCTCGGGCGGCGAGAACGGTATCGAGCCGCCGGCAGATCATCCAATCCGCGGTGTTTGGGCAGCCTGGGAAGCGGCGCAGAATGCCGGCACGCTGGACGAAGCCAATGCGCACGCCCAGGAAATGGTAAGCCTGTTCAAGGACCAAGGATGGACGATTGGTCTGATCGGCGAAACCCCGGCCATGTATGTTCGCTCGAACAACCTGAAGAACTTCCCTGCCGGCCTGATCGATGACGACGCCTTGCGCGGCATTGGCCTGGCTCAGGCGGCACAGTTCTACATGACCGAAGAATAAGCCCGACCGGGCGCGGGAGTCACCTCCCATTAGTTCCCCGCCCGGGACCTGTCATGGCGGCCCGCTTGCCGCCATGACCTTTTTCCATCAAGAAACGGCTGCGGTTCACAGTTCCGCGCCAGCTTGCCGAGGTACGGGCCATGTTGTTGTACATCGTGAAGCGCATCTTGTGGTCAGTGCCAATCATGGTTCTGATCTCGATCGCCACCTTCATCATCATCCAGCTGCCGCCCGGCGATTATGTCACCGCTTACATCG
Source organism: Roseibium sp. (assembly GCA_965230445.1). Classification (GTDB taxonomy): domain Bacteria; phylum Pseudomonadota; class Alphaproteobacteria; order Rhizobiales; family Stappiaceae; genus Roseibium. The sequence goes on from OZ246005.1 coordinate 1,252,621, forward strand.
CCGAACTGGAAGAGCTGGGCGAAACGATCACCGATATCGAGGCTGCCGAGTTGCGCGCCCAGTTCGGTCTCGACCGGCCATTCATCGTCCAGTATTGGGACTGGATCAGCAAGATCATCTTCTATGGCGACTTCGGTTTGTCGCTGGACTGGAAACTGCCGGTTTCCGACCTTCTGTGGGACCGGATCGCGTTGACCCTGATGATCTCGACGCTTTCGTTGCTGCTCACCTGGGCGATCGCGATCCCGATCGGGGTCTATTCGGCGACGAGGCAGTACTCGATTTTCGACTATCTGTTCACCATCCTGGGCTTCCTGGGGCGCGGCATTCCGGACTTCCTGCTGGCGCTGGTTTTGATGTGGATGGGCTTCGTCTACTTCAACTTCCATGTGGGCGGGCTCTATTCGCCCGAATATTCCGATGCACCCTGGAGTATCGCCAAGTTCATCGATCTTCTGGCCCACCTTTGGGTTCCGGTCGTGGTGCTGGCGACCGGCGGTGCCGCCGGGCTTTTGCGGGTCATGCGCGCCAACATGCTTGAGGAACTTGGCAAGCCCTATGTCGAAACCGCCTACGCTCAGGGCATGGGTGAACGGGAAGTGGTCTGGCGCTATCCGGTCCGCGTTGCGCTCAACCCGTTTTTCTCAACCGTTGGCTGGGCCTTGCCCGCGTTGATCTCGGGCGACGTGATTACCGCCGTCGTGCTCAACCTGCCGACCACGGGACCGCTCCTGCTGCGGGCGCTGCTGAACCAGGACATGTACATGGCAGGCGGTTTCATCCTGATCCTGTCGATCTTCACCATCGTTGGAACGCTTCTGTCGGATATCCTGCTTTATCTGACCGATCCGCGTATCCGGCACGCTTGAGGGGGCTAACATGTCGGATAACACCGCAACCGAAGATCTGAAGACGGATCAGGGCCCTCAGACTGTGGATCTTGCCGGTCCGCTGCAACTGATGTGGTGGCGCTTTTGCAAGCACCGGCTTGCCGTGATTTCCCTTGGCGTGATCATTTTCCTGTATCTCGTCGCCGCATTCGCCGAGTTTCTGGCGCCGTATGATCCGTTCAAGCACTCCAAGCTGCACGCATTTGTCCCGCCGCAATCCGTTCACCTGTGGCATGAAGGCGAATTTGTCGGCCCCTTCGTCTATGGCTTGAAACGCGAACGGGATCCGGTCACGGCCCGGCTGAACTTTTCCGAAGATCCATCGAAAGTCTTGCCGATCAAATTTTTCCACCGCGGCGACAAGTACAAGTTCTGGGGTGTGTGGGAAGGTGATCTCCACTTGTTCGGCATAGAAGGTAGCCGGCGCGACAAGATCTTCCTTCTCGGATCGGACAGCCTGGGCCGAGACCTGCTCTCCCGGCTGATCTATGGCGCCCGGGTGACCTTGTCGGTCGGCCTCATCGGGGTGTTCTTCAGTTTTCTGATCGGGATAGCCCTGGGCTCGATCGCGGGTCTTGTCGGCGGCAAGGTCGATGCGTTTATCCAGAGGGCGGCGGAGTTCGTCCGCTCGATCCCGACAATCCCGCTTTGGCTGGGGCTGGCTGCAGCAGTTCCGATCCAGTGGGACCCGATCTTCGTCTACCTGCTGATCACGGTCATTCTGGCGTTGATCGGCTGGACAAATCTGGCACGTGTGGTGCGCGGTCACTTCCTGACCATCCGCAACCAGGATTTCGTTCTGGCGGCGCGGTTGTCGGGTGCGTCCGAAACCAAGGTTGTCACCCGCCATATGCTGCCATCGATGACGTCCTATGTCATTGCCGCGGTGACACTTGCAATTCCGGAAATGATCCTCGGTGAAACGGCGCTGTCATTCCTCGGGCTTGGCTTGCGCCCGCCGGTGGTGAGTTGGGGCGTGCTCCTGCAGGATGCGCAGAACCTGCGTTCGATTGCCCTGGCGCCCTGGCTGCTTGCGCCGGGCATTGCCATCGTCGTGACCATCCTGGCTTTCAATTTCCTTGGCGACGGCATGCGCGATGCTGCCGATCCTTACCAGAAATAGGGGCGCGCCATGAAGAACGCGGAAAACATTCTCGAGATTGAAGATCTCAATGTGCGCTTCCAGATGCGCAGCCATGCCGTGCATGCGGTTAAAGATATCGGTCTTGAAATCAAGCCGGGCGAGGTCCTCGGTGTTGTCGGTGAAAGCGGATCCGGCAAATCGCTGACGGCCCGCGCGATCCTGAACCTGATGCCGCGCGGCGCAGAAACCACCGGGTCTGTCCGCTTCAAGGGCCGCAACGGCGAGGTATCTATCCTCGACCAGGGCCGCGAAAGCCGGACGATGCGGGAGATACGTGGCGGCCAGATCGGCATGATCTTTCAGGAGCCGATGAGCGCCCTGTCGCCAGTCCATTCTATAGGTCAGCAAATCACCAAGACGCTGACGCTGCATACCGATCTGAAAAAGAAGGAACGCACGGATCGGGCCGTGGAATTGGTCGATCTGGTTGGTTTGCCGGAACCACGCCAGATGCTCAACAAATATCCCCATCAGCTCTCCGGCGGCATGCGTCAGCGCGCGATGATCGCAATGGCGCTCTCCTGTAATCCGTCCCTGCTTCTGGCCGATGAACCGACAACAGCTCTTGATGTTACCACGGAAGCGCAGATCCTCGATCTGATCCGCGAGCTGCAGGAACGGTTCAACATGGCGGTGATCTTCATCACCCATAATTTCGGTGTGGTTGCGGAACTGTCGGACCGGGTTCTGGTGATGAACCAGGGCGAGATGATAGAGACCGGCGGCGTCGACAACATTTTCTACGAACCGCGCAAGCCTTACACCAAACGGCTGCTTTCGCTGATCCCGCAGTTGCCTGACTATGCGATGGCGGATGTCCGGCCCAAACCGGAAAGTTCCGTCGAGCCACCGCCGCCGCAAAATGACGACATCCCGCCGGAAGCGGACGACATCGTTCTGCGGGTCGATGGCCTCAAGAAGCATTTCCCGATCGATACCGACTGGCTGGGACGAATTACCAACACCTTGAAGGCGGTCGACGACGTCAGCTTCACCATCCGGCGCGGGGAGACTTTTGCACTTGTCGGCGAAAGCGGATCGGGCAAGAGCACGGTTGCCCGCACCCTTCTGCGGGCCTATGAGCCGAGTGGCGGAAGCGCAATGTTCCGTACCCCGGATGGGGCCCTGCATGATCTGGCCAGCGTCGGAAGAGACACTCTTCACAAGCTGCGCGCTCACATGCAGATGGTGTTCCAGGATCCGTACTCATCCCTTAACCCGCGCATGACTGTCGAACAGCTTATCTCTGAGCCGCTGGTCAATCAGGGGGAGCGAAGCCGTAGCAAGATGCGCGAGCGCGCCGCTGATCTTCTGGTCAAGGTCGGCCTGAAGACCGACATGCTCATGCGGTTCCCGCATGCATTTTCCGGCGGGCAGCGCCAGCGGATCGGCATTGCCCGCGCACTCGTGACCAATCCGAGTTTCCTCGTGCTCGACGAAAGCGTGTCGGCGCTTGATGTGTCGATCGCAGCGCAAACGCTTGAATTGTTGAAGGAACTTCAGACTTCGCTAGGACTGACATACCTGTTCATCACCCATGACCTCTCGGTCGTTGCCAACTTCGCCGACAAGGTCGGGGTGATGAAGCGCGGAAAGCTGGTGGAGATGGCGGATACGGAAGGCTTCTTCCGCAATCCGCGCCACTCCTATTCACAGACCCTGTTGAATGCGGTGCCGATCCCTGATCCGAAGCGGGCGCGCGCGCACCGGGCAGTGCGTGAGATGATTCCGGCATGATTGTGGAATTGCTCCAGAGCGCAAGCGAGGTGCCTGACCTTGCCCGGACTGTAGCACCGGTACTTCTGCTGGATCGGTCTGAGCCCTTCCGTCCGCTGGCGATAGGCGTGACCGAGTTCACCAGGCCGGGACCGTCGCCGTCTTCGAAGTTCCACATTACGCCCAAGGGCACTCGCTGTTTCGAATACGCCACCTATTGGGACTGGGACATCGGGCATTTGCTCGATCTGGAGCATGTCTGGGTTCATTTGGATGCAGCCGGGACAGTCATTGCGGTGGATGCAACCTTCCATGGAAGCACGATCGAAGTCGATCTGCAGCTTCAGGGCAACCGCCCGGTAATCTGGTGCGAGGCCGGCAAGCACGCACATTTCCGCAATCGCGGCCACCGGGACGGGATGGCGAGTGCCACGCACTACATGACTGCGCCGGATGCGGGCCAGGGTGGCGTACACACCTCGAACCGGTTTGCAGATGGTTTCGGCGAGATCACTGCTTATCACCACCGGCTTGCAGGCATTTATCTGAAGCGTCTTGCGTTTTCGCCGGCGCTCGGACGTGGCGTTCCCTATGAAATGGCTGAAGGTCCGTTATGCGCCTGGCCCGCGCTGGGCGACTTGATCCCCCGCCGGGTGCCGGCCGTTTTGGCGCGGCTCTCGGCGGGCATGCCGCATTTCCGGGCCTTGTTTCTGGACTGCGGCGACACGCTTGTGGACGAGGGCACAGAAGTGAAGCGCGATGATGGGTCGGATGTGGTGATCCGCGCAGACCTGCTTGACGGTGCCGCCGAGTTGATCACAACCCTCAAAGCCCGGGGATACCGATTGTGCCTTGTGGCCGATGGGCCACGCGAAACCTTCGAAAACGTGCTTGGTGCCGCCGGGCTTTGGGAGGCGTTTGAGGCACATGTCATTTCCGGCGATATTGGCGTCCGCAAACCCGACTTGCGCATGTTCAGCGCCGCCATGGAAGCAATGGAACTGGATGCCTCGCTTGCGCCACAGGTTCCGATGATCGGCAACAATCTGGACCGCGATATTGCAGGCGCAAACCGGGCAGGGCACCCCGGCATTTTCTTCAATTGGTCGGACCGCCGCAGGCGTGTCCCCAACGGTCCGGAAGATACACCCATTCGCCAGTTTACCCGGCTCAGCCAGTGCGCGGCCCTGATTGACCATCTTGAAGTGGCATTAGACCAGGCAATTCCAAAATGAGCATAGCGACGGTTCCCTTGCCCGATACCGGCACCACAATCACATCAGACCTGCAGGCGAAGATAGATGAGGCCGCTGCAAAGGGCGGCGGCCGGGTCGTGGTGCCGCAAGGCCATTGGAAATGCGGCTCGATTGTCCTGAAATCCGGCATCGAATTGCACCTGCCGCGTGGCGCGACCCTTTCCGCGTCCGATGACTACGGTGACTATGAGCCAGGTCAGGTGTCGGTGATCGCGGAAGACAGCGACCGGGGCATGATTGTCGCCCGGGACGCCGAAGACATATCGATTACCGGGCAGGGGACAATCCACGGCGAGGGCCCGGACTGGTGTTCTCGCGAGGGACTGTTTGACGGGGTCAAATGGGCGCGGTTTCACCGCCCGCGCATGGTCGTCTTTGAGGCCTGCCGGAATGTGCGGATTGAGGGAGTGACCTTCCTTGAAGCACCTATGTGGACAATCCATCTGATCGCCTGCGACAGCATCCGCATCCGGGACATCACCATTTTGAATGACCTTCTGATGCCCAATACCGACGGCGTTAATTTCGACGCCTGCCGGGACGCCTTCATGTCCGGCTGCAAGATCGTCGCCGCTGACGACAGTGTCTGCATCAAGACCTGCGTCAAACTCGACCCGGCACTGCAAGGTCCGGCGGAACGGATCGTCGTAAGTGATTGCCATTTCACGTCCCGGTCCTGTTCGATCAAGATCGGGACGGAGACCCATACGGATGTCCGGGACGTGATTTTCTCCCGGATTACCATTACCGACACCAACCGCGCGATCGGCATTTTTGCCCGCGATGGCGGGACCATCGAGCGCATCCGCTTTTCGGACGTCACGGTGGATTGCGCCCAGTCCCCCCATACCTATTGGGGGTCCGGGGAGCCGATCACCATAACGTCCCATGCCCGCGACAGGAGCAAGGCGCCTTCGATCGTCCGCGACATATCCATTGCCGGACTGACAGGCCGCTGTGAGGGCGCAATCGTTGTCCATGGCGATCCCTTGCAGCCCATCGAACATGTGCAGATCACGAATGTGCAGCTGCGACAGGAAACCGGTGCTTTCGCGCATGAACTGTTTCTTGATCTGCGTCCGGTGCCGGAGGATGTCAATGATCTCGACGATCCGGAAGCAGGCCGCCGCAATTGCTTCGTCCGCCGCCCGGATGGCGGGATTTATGGAATGGATCCCTATCCGAACGGCTTTCCGGCAGTGTTCGTCCGTAACGCCCGCCATGTGTCGACCGGCAACATCGCCATCGCACGGCCCGATACACTGCCAGACGGCTGGGCTGAATCCGCATTTGATCTGGAATGAACGCGGTGCCGCCGCGTTGACGCCATGACCTGAAATCCGGGGCAAAGCGCCTCATCAATCGACAGCTCCCAGGAAACCGACATGACCACCGAAGCCCAAACCCGATATGCAATCGATCCCGCCAGCCTGAAGGGATTGGACACACAGGCCCTGCGCGCCCATTTCCACGTTGGCGGGTTGTTCAAGCCCGGCGAAATCAAGCTGGTCTACAGCCATTATGACCGTTTCGTGCTGGGCGGGGCCGTTCCTGCCGGGGGCGACCTGATACTGGATCATGTCGCGGAAACCGGCACCAAAACCTTCCTTGAACGCCGTGAAATGGGCGTCCTGAACATTGGCAGCGCCGGGACGGTCTCCGTCGGCGGCCAAAGCTACCAGCTTGAGACAAACGAGCTGCTCTATATCGGCATGGGGTCCGGGCCGGTCACGTTTTCCGGCGCGGGCAAGTTCTATATTGTTTCGACCCCGGCACATCGCACATGTCCGACCCGCCATCTGAAAGTGTCCGACGGCAGGCGGGTTGAACTCGGTTCCGGAGAAGCCGCGAATGAGCGGGTGATCATCCAGTTCCTGCATCCGGATGTCACGGAAACCTGCCAGCTCACCATGGGCTACACTCAGTTCAAGCCGGGCAGTGTCTGGAACACCATGCCCGCCCACCTTCATGACCGGCGCATGGAAGCCTATCTCTATTATCAGCTCGACGATGATGCCCGTGTCTTCCACTTCATGGGTCAGCCGTCCGAAACCCGCCACATCGTCATGGCCAACGAAGAGGCAGTCATCTCGCCGCCCTGGTCAATCCATGCCGGCGCCGGGACCGGTGCCTACACGTTCTGCTGGGCGATGGCGGGCGACAACACCGACTTCACCGATATGGACATGGTGCCGATGGAGGCATTGCGGTGAGTGATCCCTTCCGGCTGGACGGCAAACGGGCACTGGTGACGGGAGCGAACGCCGGTATCGGTGCCGCGATTGCTGTTGGGCTGGCAGAGCGTGGCGCTCATGTGGTTGCCCACGGACGGCGCTCCTGCGCCGGCACCCTGGAAACAATCGCCGCAAATGGTGGCACGGCGGAGGAAGCCCTGTTCGATCTCGCCGATCCGGAAGCAGCGGCCGACGCGTTTGAAAAGGTTCCGGATCTCGATATCCTGGTGAATAACGCCGGGATCATCCGGCGCGCTCCCTCTGCAAAACACAGCCTTGCCGATTGGGATGAGGTGATGGACGTCAACCTGAAGGCGGTCTTTTTGCTTTCGCAGCGCTTTGCAAGCTTTGCGATTGCCCGTGGAACAGGTGGCCGGATCATTTCCATCGCGTCGCTGCTCAGTTTTCAAGGTGGTATTCTTGTTCCGGGCTATACCGCGTCCAAACACGGGGTTGCTGGGCTGACGAAGGCGTTTGCCAACGAATGGGCGCCTTATGGGATTACCGTGAATGCCGTCGCGCCCGGCTACATTGCGACCGACAACACCGCGGCCCTGAGAGCCGATGAAACCCGCAGCCGCCAGATCCTTGAGCGGATACCGGCCGGCCGCTGGGGCGATCCATCCGATATCGCCGGCACGGTGTGTTTCCTGGCGTCCGATGCGGCGGCCTATGTGACCGGTACCATCATTAATGTCGATGGCGGCTGGCTATCACGATAGTCATGCAGTTCTGCAAATACGCGCTCCGATGGCGGCGTGAAGCATGTGGCCGGACTCCGAGCAGGTTGCAGCACAAGAAGCGGTGTTTGTACAAATAATTTACAGGCCGAAAAAATAGGATGGCGGCCTTGTGCGAAGCAACCTTGATGTGCAATGCATGCCCGCAACGTCTGCAGCCTTGCGAAAGCGCCACGCCAACCACAATTACGGTGCAACAGGGCAGAACCAATTGGAAATGAAAGGTTTCGACATGGCATATGCGCCGCACGGAAAACATCTGATTGCCGGTGAATGGGTTTCTGGCAGCGAGACATTCCAGTCCTCCCCAGCACACGGTCCAGAACATACCTTCTTCCGCGGTACGGCTGAAAATGTCGACCGTGCGTGCAAGGCCGCCGAGGAGGCATTCTGGACGTACGGTTATTCTACACGCGAGGAGCGGGCCAAGCTGCTCAATGCGATTGCCGACGAAATCGAGGCGCGTGCCGATCAGGTAACGGAAATCGGTACTCAGGAAACCGGCCTGCCGGAAGCCCGTCTTCAGGGAGAACGCGGCCGGACCACCGGTCAGCTCCGTTTCTTTGCCGCTCACATCCTGAAGGGTGATTATCTCGACAAGCAGCATGACGAAGCCCTGCCGGACCGCCAGCCGCTGCCGCGCCCGGATCTGAAGCTTGTTCAACGGCCGATCGGCCCGGTCGGCGTCTTCGGTGCCTCCAACTTCCCGCTCGCCTTTTCGACCGCTGGCGGTGACACCGCCTCTGCGCTGGCTGCGGGCTGCCCCATCGTCGTCAAGGGCCATCCGGCCCATCCTGGTACCGGCGAGATCATCGCCGAGGCGATCCACGCGGCGATCGAGAAAACCGGAACTCATCCGGGCGTGTTCTCCCTGATCCAGTCCGACGGTATCGAGGTCGGTGCGGCGTTGGCCAAGCATCCGCTGATCCAGGCTATCGGTTTCACCGGATCGCTGCGGGCCGGACGAGCGCTCTTTGACCTTTGCGCTGCACGCGAGGTGCCGATCCCGTTCTTCGGTGAACTCGGCTCTGTGAACCCGATGTTCCTGCTGGAAGATGCGCTGAAGACCAAGGGCGGCGATCTCGCCAAGGGCTGGGCCGGGTCGTTGACCATGGGCGCCGGACAGTTCTGCACCAATCCGGGCATTGCTGTTGTGGCCAAGGGCGACGACGCGGACAGCTTTGTATCCGCGGCCAAGGACGCAGTCGGTGCAATCGGCCCGCAGACGATGCTCACCGACGGCATTGCCAATGCCTACCGGCAGGGCAAGGACCGGGTTGCAGCAACTGCCGGCGTTCGCGAAGTGGTGACCACCACTTGCGACATGCGCAATGCGACGCCCTACCTTTATGAGGTTTCCGGTGCCGACTGGTTGGCAAACCACACTTTGGGCGAAGAAGTGTTCGGCCCGCTCGGCATCATTGTAACGGTGGAGACCGCGGATCAGATGCGCGAAGTCGCACTGTCGCTGGAAGGCCAGCTGACCTGCACATTGCACATGACCGATGCAGATACGGATGCGGCAAAAGGGTTGATGCCGGTTCTTGAACGCAAGGCCGGCCGGATCCTCGTCAACGGGTTCCCGACCGGTGTTGAAGTGGCTGATGCCATGGTGCACGGCGGACCATATCCGGCGTCGACAAATTTCGGTGCAACGTCTGTCGGCTCCATGGCGATCCGCCGGTTCGTGCGCCCGGTCTGCTACCAGAACCTTCCGGAGGCATTGCTGCCGGCGGACTGAACCGAACGTCCGGTTAGATCAACAGAGTATGAGGAAGGCGGGCTTTGCTCGCCTTTTTTCGTTTCTGCATTCGAGGGGATGCGGTTCCCAAGTTGCGATGCTAGCCTGGTGGTTGTATTCTGGTTGCGGTGGCGGGAGTTTTCTGACTGCTTATTTCTAGGTAAAAGAATAGAAGAAACAGATAATTATGCAGATATCCTGACCGATTTCGGCAGTGTTGGGAAAAAAATCCAGCAAATCGTTCACAAGCAAAAATTCCTAGCGTCTCTAGGTTGTGTGAACAAACGGGGTTCAAAACGGGATCGGAGGGGCGCAGTGACGGATGGAGGCAGCGGATCGGAGCGAATGTCGAAGCCGGCGAAAAGTCTTTGGATGAGCTGGATCGATGACGCCTCCGTTTTGAAGCGCCGGGCGCTCCGGTTGACAAGAGGCAACCGCGAGGAGGCGGAAGATCTGCTGTCGTCGACGCTGGTAAAGGCAGTCAGCCATGTCGAGCGCCATGAAACCGACATCCGCGAGCCGCGGGCGTTCTTGCTGTTTGCAATGCGCAACGAATACATCTCCCGTTTGCGCAAGGAGACGTCCGAGCGGCAGGTGCGTGATTTTGGTGCCGATGTCTATCAGGACCATCAGTCCGGCCTCGCGGATCGCCAGCCGGATCAGGAAAACCTGCTTCGGCACCAGGATGTGTTGCGCCGGGTGCTGGAAGCGGTCGATGCGTTGACGCCGGAATTCCGCCAGGTGTTTCAGTTACGGTTCTGCGAGGATTGCAGTTACCGGGAGATTGCCGGCCGGTTGTCGATATCCGAGCCTCTCGCCAGAAAGCGCGTGCAGCATCTGCGTCAGCGGTTGCGCACTGTTCTGGATGAAAATGGCGCAGACTGGCCGGATCGCGAAACGCCGTCACAAGCGATGCAGTAAAGCGTCAATATGAGTGCCGGGCCGAAAGGCCTGCCCCCTGGTGTGGTGGAGCTGAATGGGAAGGTAACATGGCTGACATCGTCAATGCACAGGTCACGGATGCGGTCACACAGACCAACGTCAAGGTTGTGGCCGAGGCGCCTGCGCAGGCAATCGCCAGCCTCTACCAGGTGGCGAGCCATGCATCGGGCTTGTCGATCCAGAATGCGGTGCACAGCCAGCAAGCCATGAACCAGATTACCACGGCGGTGGTGTCCAAGGCGTGTCAGTTGATCATGGAAGTCGGAGAATAGGCCTGGTGGACGGATCCTACAGCGTTTCGATTTTGACTTGAGACGCGAAGCATCACTTAACGCGTTGAAATCTTTGATTTCAGGCAGCGCCATGCGGTTCAGATTGTATCGAGAACGCTTTGGGGAACGGCACCAATGTTCGGATTTTTGAAGAACTTCGCCCGGAGCGGGGATACCGGTCCTGCACCCGGAACAGACAAGACCGGCCGGACGGGTGAACCGCCAACGGACAGCGCCGATGAACTTCCCGGCGTCTGGAAGATGAAGAACGGAACACTCAGCCCGGAGAAGCTTTCGACCGCGAAAGCCTCACACCGGCAAACGGCGCAGAAAGAGACCCAAATGCACGGATCAAACCCGCATAGCAACCCTCCACCGGGGTCTTCCACTTCCCCGGCCGGCCTGGCTTCAGCGCCCGCCAGCAGCGGCCCAGGCAGCACCATGCCGGATGTCTCCCAATTGAATCAGAAGGTCGTGCAGGCGGTCGAATTCACCAATTACGAGAATCTTTCGGCTGCGTCCGACATGGTGTCCACCCCGCCGGACATGATGGTGGCTCAGGCGACCGGATTGGTGGTCCAGAATGCGGAGAATTACCTCAATGCCATCATGCAGATCGCCGTTGCCGGTCAGGCTGTCGCGATCAAGAAAGCAGCCAAGGGACCGCTTCAGGCCGTCGAAGAGATCCCGCTGATGAAGGACATTCAGAATATGGTGAGCGAAGCCGCGAAGGTTTACAAAACCGTCAGCACGGACGCAGGAACAGCTGCGAAAACGGTCATCAAAGACCTCGGCAATAACTAGGGTCTGTGGACATTCGGGTTTCGGTCGCGGCGCGAGACGCTTTTGGCCGCTGACCAGGAAGGGAGACCGCCTTGGAGTGATCTCGACAAGGGCTCTTTGACCCAGTCAGGGGCCAAAAGCGCCGCGTCCGGCAAGGGATAAGGTGAAAATCGCCCGGTTCCGCGGCGCAAAGCATTGAAAAGGGGTGGCCTTTCCGGCGGCTTTGCTTCTTGATCCGAACGATTTTCACTCATACCGCGATCCAAAACCTGAATGTCCACAGATCCTAGAGTTCGGAGTGACACAATGATTTCGCGTGAGCAGGGCGATCCAGGCTTCGCCCTTGGTTGGAGAGCCCGCGCATACCGGGACGAGTTGTCAGACATATTCGGAATGTACCCATCAGCGCCCCAATGGGTCTGTTGCATGTGCGGACAGGGTTCGGGTTCCGGCGGTTCCAATGATGATCGCAATGGTCATGAGGGTGAAGAAAACGCTCCTGCTGAAAGCGGGGAGGCCGAGAATTCCTCAGTACGGGATGCTGATGCCCGGAAGATGTCCCTCATTGATGCGGTCAGGGGGCTCGAGGAAAGCGAACAATGGACCATCGCCCGGCTGTTGGACCGGATCATGGGCCGCAAGCGCCGGTGAAATGGCAAAGCAACCGAAAGGACACGTCATGAAGGAAAGACTGGTTGAGACCTGCGCGCAGGTAACCGTGCTCCAGGCAGACTGGCATAAAGATTGGAACGAGTTCGCCTTGGGCAAGGTGGCGCATGGGGAGATACGCACCAAGCACGTCCTTTGTCAGACCGTCGCAATGCATCTGAGCCGGGCCTGGTTGAGCCTCGATACTGCCCTGCAGGCACTCGAAAGCTATGAGCTTGACGAAGAGGAGCAGGACGGGGACCGGCAGGAATTGGCCGGCGTGCCGCCGTTCCTTGCGGATGACCGCTTCGGTGTTTCCGACGGTTGCACCGTGTTTGTCAACGTGGACTGTGGGCCGGACAAGGGTGTGCGGACGCAAACCTGCTGCACGCAAGATCCAGGACGAACGGAAGCCCCGGTGCGGGATTGGAACCGGACGCTGACCGGCGATGACTGTGGCACGCCCCGCCAGGATGAACAGAAAGCCGGCGTCCCGGAAGGCGCGGAAAGTGTCGAAGTCTCTGTTCCGGTCGATGAGCTGGGCTAGGGCCTGTGGGGATTTAGGATTTTCATCATATCCCTAGCGGGACGTGGCGCTCTTGGCCCCGGATGGCGTCAGAGAGCCCTTATGGAGGCTACTCCATGGCAGTCTCTCTTCCTGATCCGTAGCCAAAAGCGTCTCACGCCGCGACCGAAACCTAATTCCCCACAGACCCTAGGTGGTTATCAAGGAGAAGAGCCATGGCCGGAAGTCAAGATCCACAGGCACAAGGACCGCAAAAGCCAAGTCAATCCGTGAAGTCCGGTGAGGCTGTGACCGTGTCTGCGAAAGAGACATCGAAACCGGCTTCCGGTTCGAGAAGCCGCCAAAGGGAAGCACCGGATCCGAAGGAACTCTTGAAAAAACTGCTGGAGGGGCATTTGGCGGTCGCCGGGCTTCAAGGTGACTATCAGGCACTCTACCGGAACCTGCCGACCGTTCTCGGGATTGCCGGTGAGATCATGAAGCGCAAGCAGGCAGGCGATCGTGCGCTGGAAGAAGGTCTGGACGCGGTCGAACGGATCCTGACGGACGCACGGCAAAAGGCGGCGAAACTGTCCGAAGAAATGCTGGCGCAGCATGATGCTCTGGAGCAACTGCTTGAAAACAAGGAGACCCTGACGGAGCTGGTTGAGGCCGGGATGTCCGGTTCTGCCGGTGCCGGGCCAGCGACCCCGGCGGCCCTGGCAGGCGCGATATCCGACCCGAACGCAGCCAATCAGCTCAACACCATGATGGAGAATGTCCGGCACATGATTGCCAGCGAGGTTGAGCGCAATGTCACACAACTCCGCAGCCAGATCGAGCAAGCGATCAGCCGGCAAAGCCAAACGTAAGCCGGGCTGGAGTTTCTGTGAGAAGGGGCCGGGATTTTCCGGCTCTTTCTGTTTTTCTACAAAATATCAGCAACTTGAGACGTAAATCGGTTCACACTTGGTATGGCGCCGCGTCCTAGGAGATGCATAGGCCGGCAGTGTCGCCGGTAGAGCTCAAGGAGTAGCGAGAATGCCAGATCCTGTAACGGTGAACCCCATGGTCACAGATGCGGTGACCCAATCGAACGTCAAGGTCGTCGGCGAATCCCCGGCCATGGCGATCAGCACCTTGTACCAATCGATGGCCCATTCCACGGGCATCCTGTTTGAGAATGCGGTGGCTGCACAGCAGCAGCAGAACACACTGTCGCAAGCTGCTGCAAACCAGGGCGTCATGCAGATCTACAGCATGGACACCATGGCCGGCGCCGGTGCAACGGAGAAAGTCGCCCAGTCCGGCGTATCGGACAATCTGACCAGTCTTCTGACCGTGCTCAACGCGTTCAGCGGCGGCCGGTAGGGGCACGATCGCCCGGGTGCTTTCCTGGCTCTGTTCCACCTTGGTGGAGCAGGGCTCTTGTTAAAGCTAATGGTTGCTGAATATAATCCTAACACGTCAGGCGCTGTGCATGTCTTGGGAGCGGCTGGTTCCGGATTTATATCGTCAAATATGTTTGGAGCGTTTTTTAGAGAGAGAAGCCAGGTTGCGGTTCACAACCTATAACCTGCTGCGTCCTACAAGATGATTAAGCCGGTAGATTTGCCGGTAGGAATTCAAGGAGGAGCGAGAATGCCAGACCCAGTCACGGTGAACCCCATGGTTACGGATGCGGTGACCCAGTCGAACGTCAAGGTGGTCGCCGAATCTCCGGCCATGGCCATCAGTACCTTGTACCAGTCGACGGCCCATTCGACCGGCATCTTGTTCGAGAATTCGGTGGCTGCGCAGCAGCAGCAGAACATGCTTTCGCAAGCCGCGGCGAACCAGGGCGTCATGCAGATCTACAGCATGGACACAATGGCCGGCGCGGGCGCAACCGAAAAGGTGGCCCAGACCGGCGTGGCCGACAACCTAAGCAGCCTTCTGACGGTGCTCAACGCGTTTGGCGGCGGCCGGTAGCCGCTTTAAATTCAAGGCCTTTCTGGCTCTGTCTCACAATTGTGGGACGGAGCCTCTTGTCATGCGAGCGTTTTAACGGATAATATCAACTATAGGTTGATTGAACGGCGCGTCGTGTTTCAACCTTCCCACGGCGGCAGGGCCTCCTGCTGCCAGGTATCCTGAAATGGACCGGCCACCTTGGGTTTACGGCTCAAATGCAGGTGGCGGGAAGGAGATCGCATGGCACCGCATTCGTCAAAGACACATCTAATAGGCCCCAAAGCACAAGTTGCCGAGACGGCGCTCGCAGATGTTGAAGCCGCGCTGGAGCGGTTGGAGAAGCTCGGCGCTGAAGCAGATCTGAACATCATGGTGATCGGTCTGTCACCGGCCTTGGCTGCGACGCAAATCTATCTTTCCAGCGCGCAATCGCTCAGCATCCTTTATGAAAATGCTGTCAGCATCCAGAAACAGCAGACCGAGTTCGCCAACCGGGCCGCCCGCATGGCAACGCGCGAAGCAGGCCGGATAACCGGCCAGGCCGCCAAGGCGGCGGACAGGGAGATGAGCGATCCCGATCAGGAAGTGGTCGAGCTGTTGAAGAAACTCAAGCGGCTGATCTAGAGCGTCGGGCGGTAAGTTTGAATCGCTTGACCGCTCTCATTTGTTTGTTGACTAGGCGGTTCGCCCGCCGTGGTGCAATCACCATAAGGGCGGGCCAACTCCGTCAGCGGACAAATGAGTTCGGCCCTTCGGGTGGCATTTTGCGGCTCATCGGCCGCGTTGCGCCGTTCGAATGATGCCCCGCATCGCCCTTCACGACGCGCCTAGCCGAGTGAACCGCAAAATGTCATCAAGTGTTTCAAACTTATCGCCCGATGCTCTAACCTGCGCCCCACAATCGGCATTGTTCGCGCAAATGCGGACTTTTCAGGTGATGGCGAACGGCTGTATAGAAGGCGCATGCAAGATACTATACTTCATGCGCCGCAGCCGGATGCCGATGCACCGGCCAACACATTTCTGGTCGCCGCGCTCTACAAGTTCTCCGAGCTGGACAACTTCGAAGCCATTCGCGATCCGCTGAAGGCCTTTTGCCAAGCCCGGGACGTCCGCGGCAGCCTGCTGCTTGCACGCGAAGGGATAAACGGCACGATATGCGGTCCTGAAACGGGCGTGCGCAATGTGCTTGCGCATTTGCGCGCTGACCCGCGGCTTGCGGATCTGGAACACAAGGAATCCTGGACCCACCGCCATGTGTTCAAGCGGATGAAAGTGCGGTTGAAACAGGAGATTGTCCGGCTTGCGGCCGGCAATATCGATCCGAACGAGATCGTTGGACAATATGTCAAGCCGGAAGACTGGAACGACCTGATATCGGATCCGGATGTGGTGGTGATCGACACCAGAAACGACTATGAATTCGCCTTCGGGACATTCGAGCGGGCACTTAATCCCGAGACCCAGGCATTCCGGGAGTTTCCGGACTGGGTGCATGGTCAGGAGCCGCTGAAATCAAAACCGAAAGTCGCCATGTTCTGCACCGGCGGCATCCGCTGCGAAAAGGCGACAGCCTGGATGCTGAAAAACGGTTTCGAGGACGTCTATCACCTTGAAGGCGGCATTCTGAACTATCTGGAAAAGGTGCCGGAAGCCCAAAGCCTCTGGAAAGGCGAATGTTTTGTCTTCGATGACCGGGTGTCCGTCGACCATAAGCTCAATCCCTGCTGGGGCACCTGGGTGCCAGACGAGGCCAAGCACATCATCAACGAAGATACCGACTACGAGCTGGGTCCGCGTGTTGATGAGGCCGGCAGCGGCGGATAATACCAACCGGCAGAAATTAAGACCTATATGACAGGCTTTTCCTGATCTTTGGTAAGGAGCGCTTTGCCGGGCGATGCGGGGCATCCTCCAAGAAGCGCAACGCGGTCCGAAGATCGGGAAAGGCCTGCCTCCGGTGGGCGGAAATCAATCCCTGGCCGCGTTGCCGCGCTTGCACCGCCGGCAAAGCCGCGCTGCGCACACCGCCTTGCCAGGAACAGATTTTCGCTCCATCAGATACGTCTTAATTTCTGCCGATTGGTATAATGGTTTCCGCCGTTACCGCTGCCTGCAATTCAGTGTTCGTGGGCCTTGTGAATGGCCGAAATAGCCAAAGTGGTCTGGTAGAGCACCGAGAGGTCCTTGTCGATCAGGCCTTCGAACTTGAGCACTTCGTAAGAGACAAACCGGCTGAATTCTTCGTGGTGATTGATCCACGCGCCCTTGATGGTGTTCTTTACCGCTTCATCGAAACTGTCGGGGGACGAACCGGAAACGGTAAGGATGTGCTGGACATGCTTGTCGACTTGCATTGAAAATACCTCCTGAAATTGATCAGTGCGATCCGCGTCGAAAGGCCGGAGTTTCAGACGGGGAGTTCGGCTACAAGCGAATGGACCCAAACCTGCTCCGGAACGCAAAACGGCGCACGCGCCCTTGCGACGCGTCCAGAAGGGTATCGCAATTTAAAATAGATTTATATAAGTTAATGCAACCAATAATATGCGGAGTTCTCTAGCCTGCGCCGAACCTTGCGGCCTTCAGCCCTTTCGCACCATGCCCTTCGACCAGAAACAGGCCGCCCGAGAGCGTGTCCGGCTCGAAAGCGGTCAGGTCGACCGGTTGCTTGATTGAGGTCACGACGAGCTGGTCAAGCTCAGGGCCGCAGAAGCAAGGCATGGTCGGTTTTTCAACCGGCATGGCGATCGACTGGATCAGGTTTCCATCCGGCGCGAACCGGTTAAGGACGCCCGCCGAAACGCCTGCGCTCCAGTAGTGGCCATCGGTGTCGACTGTCGCGCCATCCGGACGGCCGGTTTCGTTGGTGAGTTGCGCGAACAGCATCTTGGCACCGAGCGTGCCGGTCGGGGTGTCAAACGCATAGCACTCGATCCATCCCGGCGAGGTGTCGGAATGGTACATGTAATTGCCGTCTGCGGTCCAGGCGAGCCCGTTGGAACACATCAGCTCGTCGCGGACTTCCTCGACGTTGCCGGCGGTGTCGACGCGGTAAAGGCCTGCAACCGGTTCGCGCGGCGAGCGTGTGTCCATCGTCCCGACCCAGAATGCGCCGTCCGGGCCGACCTTGCCGTCATTCATGCGGGTGTGCGGATTATCCGCTTCGATCTCCGCCAGAACCGTGCTGTTCCCCGAAGCGGGGTCGAACAGAACGACCTTGTCCCAGACCGCGACCACAAGCCTGCCATCCTCGCATAGCCCGAAAGACCCGACTTCATTTTCGAACTGCCAGGAGGTGATCTTTCTGGTCTCCCAGTCCATGGACTGGATCGAACGGCCCTTGATGTCGGTCCACAACAGCCGTCCCTCACGATCATCCCAGGTCGGGCATTCGGCAAGCTGGTAGGTTGTTTCGAGAAAGCGGGAGACTGTGACGGACACCGGCGCGGGTTTCCTGAAGAAAGTTTGAAAGAGGAGCGCCACTATAGCCGCAGGATTGACAAGCGTCGACAGCACAATTGGGCCGAAACGGACGGTATTCTGCCGGTTGCGCACCCTGTGCGCCCGCGGTTCGAACTCAAATTACAGGGGAAATGCGCTTCGCCTTATTACCGGGCGGATTGCGAAGGACGATTTCATCCGAAGGACACCGGGCAAGCGGGCCAGTTGATCCCGGTGGATGCGCTCGAAGTCGGTCGGGTCCGCCGCTGCGAGCCGCAGCAAGTAGTCTGCATCACCCGCCATCAAAAAGCATTCCAGTATTTCGCTCGACCGGGCGACCGCGCGTTCGAAACTCTCCAAAACCTCCTCCGACTGGCTGGACAGCGAGATCTCGACGAAAATATCCATCCGCCTGCCGATCTTGCGCTGGTTCAGGAGCGCCACGTATTTCTCGATGATGCCGGCCTCCTCAAGGGCGCGCATACGCCGGAGTGTGGCAGACGCGGACAGGCCCACCTTTACTGCCAGGTCCGCATTGGCGATCCTGCCTTCTTCCTGGAGGACTGCAAGGATCTTTCTGTCGAGCGGATCAAGCTTCATTGCGATTTCCGTTATGTTGCGCTGCGAGATAGATGCATCGCATAATATGCGGCAAACTCCAATTCAAGCGCAATATAGTTGCGTAAGTCGGTAAGATTAGGGCAAAAACGCAACCCTCTGCAATTGGCAATATCGTAACGTTAAGGCAGAGCATCGGGCGATAACTGTGAACCGCTCGGGGTGGCATTGTGCGGTCCATCCGGTGACGGGTACCGTATTGGGCGATGCGGGGCATCAACCAGACGGTTTGGGCACAGCCGATGGGCCGCACAATGCCACCCCGAGCGGTTCACAGTTATCGCCTGGCGTTCTTGTTACTCAAGCCGGAGGAAACGCCATGCGCGTCGGAGTTCCTAAAGAAATAAAGAACCATGAATACCGGGTCGGACTGACACCGGACAGCGTCGTCGAGATGGTTGCCCATGGCCATGAGGTGGTTGTGGAGACAAATGCGGGTGCCGGGATCGGTGCCGACAATGCCGCCTACGAAGCTGCAGGCGCGAAGGTTCTGAATACCGCGGCAGAAGTGTTCGCCAGCGCGGACATGATCGTCAAGGTCAAGGAGCCGCAGGCGGTAGAGCGGGCCATGCTGCGCCCCGACCAGATCCTTTTCACTTATCTTCACCTGGCCCCGGATGCGCCGCAAACAGAAGACCTGGTCAAGTCGGGTGCAATCTGCATTGCCTATGAAACGGTCGTAGCCAAGGATGGCAGCCTGCCGTTGCTGGCGCCAATGTCACAGGTCGCCGGACGGCTGTCGGTTATCGCCGGTGCCAAGGCACTGGAACGCGAGTATGGCGGCAGCGGTACTTTGATGGGCGGTGTGCCGGGTGTTCCGCCGGCAAAAGTTGTCGTCATCGGCGGCGGCGTCGTCGGTTCCCATGCCATCACGATGGCACTCGGCCTTGGAGCGGATGTGACCGTTCTCGACCGCGACCTTGCAGTGCTTGCAACGCTTTCCCGTGCGTACGGGTCTTCCTTGAAAACGGTCTATTCGACAAAAGCGGCTCTGGAGCAGTTGGTTCTGGAAGCCGACGTGGTGATCGGTGCGGTTCTGGTGACCGGTGCAGCGGCACCGAAACTGGTCTCGGCTGACCTTGTCAGCCGCATGAAGCCGGGATCGGTGCTTGTCGATGTGGCAATCGATCAGGGCGGTTGTTTTGAAACCTCGAAACCGACCACCCATTCCGATCCGATCTATATCGTCGATGAGGTGGTGCACTACTGCGTTGCCAACATGCCGGGCGCAGTCCCGCGCACGTCCACCTATGCGCTCAACAATGCCACGCTGCCTTATGCGCTGGCGTTGGCAGACAAGGGTGCCGAGAAAGCCCTGCTGGAAAATCCGCTGTTCCTGCCGGGCCTGAATGTGCACAAGGGCAAAGTCACTTGCCAGGCGGTCGCCGAACAACTCGGCTATGACTTTGTCGATCCGACAAGCGCGCTGACCGGGGCTTGATGATGAGGTGCGGACGGCCCTGCGGCAGGGCCGTCCGATTTTTCTCCGGTCACGGACAAGGCACTTTGTACGGGTTGCCGGCTCCATCTTTGACAATGCACTTTTGATGCGCAGTCAGGGCACCGATCACCCCGCCTCCAACTGCGCCGGCAACAGCGCCTGGAACTGGAGAGCCGGACTTTGAGCTGACGATCCCGCCGATGACGGCTCCCGTCGCCGCTCCGGTGGTCGCGCCGACCATAATCCGGCCGCGCTGGCTTTCGGATTTGGCACAGGCCCCGGTCAGGACCGCTGCGGATAAGACAATCGCAATTACCCGCATTATGGGCTCCCAGCGCGAATCACATCGTGTTCGCCCACAGGATAGCGCGCTCATGCGGTCCTGTCGGTCCCGAGGACTTCGGGTATGTGAATAACCGGAAACGCCGGACCGCAAAAACCAGTTTGCGATCCGGGTCCCACTTGAGACTACCGAAAGATTGCCGCCGGTGCCCCGGACGGGAAATGGCCCGATTCTACGGGCAGACGACGCGGAAGGGATTGCCGTTCCGGTCGTAGGCGATACAGTCCTTGGGCGCGGTTGCAGCGCCGACCGCAGCCCCGCCGGCCGCGCCGATGGCAGCTCCGACCAGGGCAGGGCCTGCGCCATTCCCGGCGGCAGCGCCAATCACGGCACCGGTTGCTGCACCAAGACCACCACCGACGAGAGCACGGTCCTGTTGGCTGCTCGATTGACACCCGGCGACCAAGCCTGCGACTGCAACAAGCAATACTAGCTTTCTCATAATCTTGCCTCGTATCCTTCAATCACGCCAAATTTGTTACCAGCAACCGGTAACTGTATTCCTTATGGGCAGGCGACGCGGAACGGATTGCCATTCCTGTCATAGGCAACGCAGTCCTTCGGTGCGGTTGCAGAGCCGACAATGGCACCGCCTGCTCCGCCGACCGCCGCGCCAACCAATGCGCCGCCGACATCACCGGTCGCCGCAGCGCCGACCGCAGCACCAGTTGCCGCGCCCAGGCCGGCACCAACAAGGGCCCGGTCACCCTGGCTGCTGGATTGACAAGCGGCAAGCATCAAGGCTGCAGCAGATACAATAAGCACTTTTTTCAATTTAAACTCCCAACCCGATTGGCTGTGGAACAGCCGGATGTACTTGGTCTGGCTGAATTCCATTCTGGAGCGCGGTCCGCAGATCACGCTTTTTGTGATCGTGCGTTTGTTTACTCAAATTGTGGCGATATTTGTACGTGCAGGCTGCACGGGCTCAATTGCCAACCGGAATTGGCAATCCGATTGACGAGAGCGTCGGCCGGTAAGTTTGAATCGCTTGACCGCTCTCATTTGTTTGTTGACCAGGCGGCTCGTCCGCCGTGGTGCAATCACCATAAGGGCGGGCCAACGCCGTCAGCGGACAAATGAGTTCGGCCCCTCGGGTGGCATTTTGCGGTCCATCGACCGCGTTGCGCCGTTCGAACGATGCCCCACATCGCCCTTCACGACGCGCCTGGCCGAGTGAACCGCAAAATGTCATCAAGTGTTTCAAACTTATCGCCCGATGCTCTGCCCGGGAACCGGTCAAGAACGCTTCAGTTTTGCAAGCAAGCCGCGCGTCGAGCTGTCCTTTGTTTCGGCACTTATCTCGCCTTTGACCATTGGCAGGAGCGCGGTCGCCAGTTCCTTGCCGAGTTCCACGCCCCATTGGTCGAAGGAGTTGATGCCCCAAATCACGCCCTCGACAAACACCCGGTGTTCGTAAAGCGCAATCAACT
This sequence comes from Roseibium sp., assembly GCA_965230445.1. Lineage (GTDB taxonomy): Bacteria > Pseudomonadota > Alphaproteobacteria > Rhizobiales > Stappiaceae > Roseibium. The sequence continues at coordinate 1,274,724 of OZ246005.1, forward strand.
GGCCGAGCATTGCGGGAGTCAGTTGTTCGTAGATGAGCGTCATGGACGGGCGGTTGCCAGGAAACACCTTGTGCGGGGCAAGGCGGTCCACGTCAGCTTCCGCAAGCCCGGCGTCTGACAAAACGGTCTTTGCTTCATCAAGCGTGCGGCCAAGCATCAAGGCTTCGGATTGCGCAAGGCAGTTGGCGACCAGAAGGTCGTGATGGTGTTTCAGGTCATCCTCATGCCCCTTGGCGGCAATCAGGAACTCGCACGGGATGACGGATGTGCCCTGATGGATGAGCTGGTAGAAGGCGTGCTGGCCGTTGGTGCCCGGTTCCCCCCAGACCACGGGCCCGGTGTCGGTTGAAACGGGAGATCCGTCGAGCTGAACGCGCTTGCCGTTCGATTCCATGTCGAGCTGCTGCAAATAGGCGGGCAGGCGGGCAAGCCTCTGGTCATAGGGCAGGACCGCGCGCGATCCGTAGCCCAGCACGTCCCGGTGCCAGACGCCGATCATGGCCATCAGGGCGGGCAAGTTGCTTTCGAGCGGCGCGGTGCGGAAATGGGTATCCATCTGGTGAGCGCCGGCGAGAAACTCGGTAAAGGCGTCCGGACCGATGGCGATCATCAGCGGCAGGCCAATGGCCGACCAGATGGAATACCGGCCGCCGACCCAATCCCAAAAACCGAACACGCGCGCTTCGTCGATACCAAAGGCGGCGACTTTGTCGAGCGCGGTGGAGACTGCAGCAAAATGCGCGGAGACCGCTGCCTCGCCTAGCGCGCCGGCAATCCATTTGCGCGCGCTTTGGGCGTTGGTCATGGTCTCGATGGTGGTGAAAGTCTTGGAGGCAACAACAATCAGCGTCGTTGCCGGATCGAGTGTCTTCAGCGTGTCGGCAATATGGGCGCCGTCGACATTGGAGACATAGTGCAGCCGGGGGCCATCGTGATACGGGCTGAGTGCTAGTGTCGCCATGGCCGGACCGAGATCCGATCCGCCAATGCCGATATTGACCACATCCGTGAACGCGGCGCCGGAGGCGCTGGCTATGCTGCCTGAGCGCACGCCTTGTGCAAATGCGCCCATGGCATCCAGCACTCCAAGGACATCCGGCATGACGTCAACACCATCCAGGGTGACCGCTTCGCCCGACCGGTTTCTGAGTGCGGTATGCAGGACTGCCCGCCGTTCGGTCCCGTTTATGCGTTCGCCGGCAAACATTGCGTCGCGGCGGGCCTCGACATTCGCCTCTGCGGCCAGATCCCTTAGGAGACGCATTGCATCGGCATCTACCTGACACTTTGAGTAGTCGAGAAGCAGATTGCCGCAGCGTGCGGAAAAAGTGTCGAACCGATTGCCATCTGCCTCGAACAGGCTCCTCAACGGGCGCTCAGAAAATGAGGTGGCGTGGGTTTTCAACATCTCGAATTTTGCTTCAACGCTCATCGTACAGCTTCCTTCCGCGAGGTTGTGTTCTACCGGACCGGCGGTCGCCGGGCTGCGCAACAACCCGATTCCGCTTCAGAATTAAATGTTTGCAAGGGAACTCCAAATAATATCGTTTCCGGTGTGACAGTTAAAATACGATACACGGAGCCCTCTAATGGATGGTCTCGCGCGGTTCCAAGATCAACCGGCTTCTGAAGTCCTGGTACGTGTTGTTGATCTCGACAACTTGAAGTGCATATCCGGAGCTGCGGTCAATATTGGCGAATGGGGATGCCGGATCGTCGGGGACGATGTTTCCGAACTGTACAGGCATATCGCCATACAGATTGAAGATGAAGTTGACATGACCCGGGCCGAGGTTACCTCGGTGAAGGGGCGCGAGGCCTCGGTTATCTTCAAGAAGACTGAGGTCAAGGGAGCCGACAAACGCCGCGAACGGCGTAACAATGTCCAAATCATGGTTAAGGTGTCGGACCCGGAAAGCGGAGACGAAGTGACTGGAACCATCGTCGATGCCGGCAAAAACGGTTGCCGCATCAAGGCAGCGGGCCTTGCCGAATTTCCGAACAGGGTAATATTGACGATGAGCAAGTTCGACAAGCCGGTTCCGGCTGAATTTGCCTGGCGTACCGAGTCCCAAGCCGGTTTCCGCCTCTACTGGAACGAGGCCAAAGCGGACCAGTAGGACCCGTTTGGGCCCGCCATCAACGACCCCGGACGAAACAGCCAGTGTCACACGATGCCCCGCGCAGCCTTGGCGCGCGCCTCAATTCCTTCCCAGTCTTCCGATTTGATTGCAGCCGCATCGGCGATCCATGAGCCGCCAACACACAAGACATTTGGCAGATTTAGATAACTGACAGCATTTGCCTGGGTGACACCACCGGTCGGGCAGAACTTCGCGGCCTTGAGGGGTGACGATAGCGATTTCAGGTAAGCCGCACCGCCGGCCTGTTCCGCAGGGAAGAATTTCAGCCGCTCGTAACCACGTTCCAGAAGGAACATGACCTCAGAGGCCGTCGCAGCGCCCGGAAGCAGCGGGACAGCATGGCTATCGGCCGCATCCAGCAGCATCTCAGTAGCGCCCGGGGAGACGATGAATTGTGCGCCGGCGGAAATTGCGGCATCATACTGTTCGCCGTTCAGCACGGTGCCCGCACCTGCGACTGCGCCTTCCACATGCTTGTTGACTGCATCGATCGCCTCAAGCGCATGGCTGGTCCGCAGGGTGATTTCGATGATCGGCAACCCGCCGCGTACCAGCGCCTGCGCCATCGGGACCGCCTTCTTCGGGTCGTCGACGACCAGCACCGGAATGACCGGCGCGGCGGTCATGATTTTTTCGATCTTGGCAATATCCTGCGCCATGAAGTGGTTCCTGAGACTTTGAAAATGAACGGGTGGTGTCCGGCTTATACGCCAAACACGTGGGCGCCGGTATCGGCGGTGCCGACATTGGCGCGGAAGGCGGCAAACAAGTCGCGGCCAACGCCGTGTTGGTGATGACTGAGATCTGCGGTTGCCGGTTCACGTGCCTCGAATTCCGCTGCATCGACTAATACGGTCAATTCACCTGAAACGGCATCGATCCGGATCATGTCGCCATCGCGAACCTTGGCAATCGGGCCGCCGTCAGCAGCTTCCGGGGTGACATGAATGGCAGCCGGGACCTTGCCTGACGCCCCGGACATGCGGCCATCCGTAATCAGCGCCACCTTGTGGCCGCGGTCCTGAAGAATGCCGAGCGAGGGGGTCAGCTTGTGCAATTCCGGCATACCGCAGGCTTTCGGGCCCTGAAAGCGGACAACGGCGGCGATGTCGCCGGTCAGTTCCTTGTTCTTGAAGGCCGCCAACAGGTCTTCCTGCGAGTGGAACACCCGGGCAGGGGCCTCGATAATGTGCCGGTCCTTGGCGACTGCGGAAATCTTGATCACGGCCTTGCCCATATTGCCGGTCAGCATTTTCAGGCCGCCGGTCGGCTGAAACGCCTTGGAGACGGGTGCAAGTACAGTGTCATCGCCGGAGCTTTCTGGAACCGGTTCGCGTATCACATTGCCGTCTGCATCAAGTTTTGCTTCGACCGTGTAGCCGGCAAGGTCCGTGCCGTGCACCGTCTTGACGTCCTGATGCAGGTAGCCGGCAGACAGAAGTTCGCGGATGAGGAAACCGATACCGCCAGCGGCGTTGAAATGGTTCACATCCACTTTGCCGTTCGGATAGACACGGGCAAGCAGCGGCACGGTATCAGAGAGATCGGAGATGTCGTCCCAGGTCAGCTTGATGCCTGCGGTAGCGGCCATGGCGACCAGGTGCATGGTGTGGTTCGTCGAGCCGCCGGTTGCATGTAGACCGACGACCCCGTTGACGATGGCTTTCTCGTTGACGATCTCGCCGACCGGGGTGAACTCGTTGCCGAGCGCCGTGATCGCCAAAGCGCGTTTTGCAGCCTCTTTGGTCAATGCTTCCCGCAAGGGCGTGCCCGGATTGACAAAAGACGCGCCCGGCATGTGCAGCCCCATGATCTCCATCAGCATCTGGTTGGAGTTGGCGGTGCCGTAGAAGGTGCAAGTGCCAGGGGAATGGTAGGCTTTCGATTCGGACTCCAGCAGCGCATCCCGGCCAATCTTGCCTTCCGCATAGAGTTGACGGACCTTGGCCTTTTCATCGTTTGAAATGCCGGTGGTCATCGGGCCGGCGGGAACAAACACTACCGGCAGATGCCCAAAGGAGAGGGCCGCGATGGTCAGACCGGGAACGATCTTGTCACAGATCCCCAGGAACACCGCCGCATCGAACATTTGGTGCGATAGGCCGACCGCAGCGCCCATGGCGATCACGTCGCGGGAAAACAGCGACAGTTCCATGCCGTCCTGGCCCTGGGTGACGCCATCGCACATGGCCGGAACCCCGCCTGCGACCTGAGCGACCGCGCCGGCTTCACTTGCCGCCTGACGGATCAGAGCGGGAAAGGTTTCGTAAGGCTGGTGGGCCGACAGCATATCATTATAGGCGGTAATGATACCGAGGTTTGGCACTACTTCGCCGGAAAGGGCCGCCTTGTCGGAAAGCCCGCAAGCGGCAAAACCGTGGGCGAGATTGCCGCATGAAAGCCGTGAGCGTTGCGGACCCTGGTCTGCCGCCTTGCCGATCCGCTCCAGATAGGCAGAGCGGCTGTCATGACTGCGTTTGGCTATCCGTTCGGTGACTTCGCCGATCTTTGCGTGGATCGTCATAGCTGCCTCTTACTTTGCCAGACTGTTACTTCATACGGCCTTTGCGGCTTCTGAAACTGGTCGTTTAATCGATTGAAGTCACGGGTCTGCGACAGGAAACAATTCCGTTCGCGCCTTACCTCATATGGCGTCAGATTCCGTCCTCGGCCCAGGTGCGTCCGTCGCGTTCCACCAAGGCGATGGAAGCCGATGGTCCCCAGGTGCCCGCCGTATACCCCTTCGGTTTTTCCTTGGAACTGCTCCAGGCGAGAAGGATCGGGTCAACCCACGCCCAGGCCGCATCAACCTCGTCGCGGCGCATGAACAGGGTCTGGTTGCCGCGAATGACGTCCATGATCAGTCGCTCATAGGCGTCCGGGTTGCGCACCTTGAAGGCCTCGGCAAAGCTCATGTCCAACGGCACCTGGCGCAAGCGCATTCCGCCGGGGCCAGGGTCCTTGATCATCACGGTCATCTGCACGCCTTCATCCGGCTGCAGCCGGATGATCAGCCGGTTTGCGGTGATCTGTCCGGCTTCCTCGCTGAAGATCGAGTGAGGAATCGGACGGAATTGGACAACGATTTCCGAAACGCGCTGGGCGAGCCGCTTGCCGGTGCGCAAGTAGAACGGCACGCCGGCCCAACGCCAGTTGGCGATCTCAGCCTTGATGGCGACGAAGGTCTCGGTCGAACTGGTGTCATCGCCCAGCTCTTCCAGATAGCCGGGGACCGCGCCGCCTGCCGATGCTCCGGCCCGGTATTGGCCCCGGACCGTCAGCTTGTCGGCGTTGTGCTCTTTGATGGGGGAAAGGGCCTTCAGAACCTTCAATTTTTCGTCGCGCACGCTGTCGGCGTCCATCGACTCCGGCGGTTCCATCGCCACGAGACACAGAAGCTGAACCAGGTGGTTCTGGATCATGTCACGAAGCGCACCTGCAGTGTCGTAGTAACCCGCCCGGCCACCGACACCGAGGGATTCGGCAACGGTGATCTGCACATGATCAATATGGGCCGCGTTCCAGAGCGGCTCGAACAAGGCATTGGCGAAACGCAGTGCCATCAGGTTCTGCACGGTTTCCTTGCCAAGGTAGTGGTCGATACGGAAGATCTGGTCTTCCTTGAATACCTTGCCGACCGACTCATTGAGTGCCTGTGCCGACGCGCCATCCTTGCCGATCGGTTTTTCAATCACCACACGGGACAGGTCATTGACCAGTCCGCCGGCACCCAGATGGTTACAGATCGATCCAAACAGATCCGGCCCAACCGCAAGGTAGAAGGCGCGGACGACATCTGGGCGTTCGTCCAGCACTGTCTTCAGGTTTTCGATACCTTCTCCGCTGCCGATATCGACCGCAACATAGGAAATCCGGGTCAGGAAGCGCTCCAGCGCCTTGGCGTCGGTGTCCTTGACATGTTCGAGGATCGCCTCACGGGCCCAGTCGCGGTACTCTTCGTCCGTATAGGCGCGCCGGGAACTTGCGATGATACGTGCATGCTCGGGGACCTGTCCGTCCGAGCAGCGGTGATAGAGCGCCGGAAGCAGCTTGCGGTGCGCCAGATCTCCGGATGCGCCGAAAACCACCAGATCAAACTCTTCGACCTCAATGACACGAACCACCATGAAATCGTCCTTATTGCAGTGCGGTAAGAGGTTGTTTAAATCGATTTAATCAATTTGTCAGCCCCCGGTAGCAAGCTTTTCCAGCTCGGCGTGAAAATCAGACCGCCTCGGCAGGTCCGCGCCACGCCGTGAACAGGTGACAGCAGCGGCCTTGACCGCGAATTCGCACAAGGAGGTGACCTTGTTCAGCGGCAGTCCGGCAAGGGCTTCGCGTGTCGTTGCGCCCGTTTCCGCCAGTCCCGCCAGCAGGGCAGCTTGTAGCGTATCACCGGCACCGACCGTGTCGATCACGTCGATCTTGACGCCCGGAACAGCCACCGACCCGTTTCTGGTAAAGGCTTCCACGCCGTCACCGCCGAGCGTAAGGACGACAAGCTTGCAGCCTTTGTCCAGAAAGGACCGCGCCATGTCCCGCGGGTCCGCGCCCGGATAGATCAGCGCCAGATCCTCGTCGCTGACCTTGACGAGGTCCGCCATTCCGGCGAGCGTTTCCGTGTTTTGCCGCCACAGGGCCATGTCAGCGACCACAGTCGGGCGGATGTTCGGATCAAAAGAGACAAGCGTGTTGTCCTGCTCCCGCGTGATCAGTGTCTTGCTGGTGCTTGCAGCCGGTTCGACCAGCGCCGAGTATGATCCGAGATGTAACATGGTTGGGGGCGTGTCAAACTGCGGCAAGGCATCCTCGCCAACCATCCGGTCGGCCGCGTTTTCGCCGTAGAAAGTGTAAGCCGGATTGCCGTCCGGTTTGCGCTGAACAACGCTTAAGGTCGTCAGATAGCCGCTCCGGTGAACATGGTTTGTCTTGACGCCTTCTTCGGCGAGTTTCGCCATCAACAATTCGCCCAGCCTGTCGGTGGATATCCCGCCGAAGAAGGCCGTCTCCACGCCCAATCGGGCCAGGCCGATTGCGACATTGAGAGGTGAGCCGCCCATATGGGCCTCAAATTGCACCGGAACGTCCGATCCGGGCTTGGCGAACATGTCAAACAGGGCTTCGCCGCAAACGACAATCATTGGCTTTCCATTTTTCTGACGGCCGGCCCGGATGTCCGGCCATGAGGGTCGGACACCGGATCGGCCAGCGTCAGGCAGCCTGCTCGGCAGGCGGCGCCATCGCCCCTGTCATGATGGCGACCGCGTCAGACATGGAATAGTCGGACGGATCAATCACCGCGATCCGGCGGCCGAGCCGGTGAATGTGAATGCGGTCCGAGACTTCGAACACGTGCGGCATGTTGTGGCTTATCAGTATAATTGGCAAGCCCCGGGCCTGAACCTCCTTGATGAGTTCCAGAACGCGGCGGCTTTCCTTCACGCCGAGGGCGGCGGTTGGTTCGTCCAGAATGAGCACTTTCGTGCCGAAGGCTGCTGCGCGCGCGACGGCAACGCCCTGACGTTGTCCGCCCGACAGGGTTTCGACGGGCTGGTTGATGTTCTGGATGGTCATCAAACCGAGTTCGGAAAGCTTCTGCCGTGCAATAGCCTGCATCTTGCCCCGGTCGAGCTGATGAAACAGCTTTCCGCGAATTCCCGGCTTGCGCAGTTCCCGGCCCATGAACATGTTGTCCGCAATGGAGAGCGCCGGGGAGAGCGCGAGGTTCTGGTAGACGGTTTCAATACCGGAAAGGCGCGCATCAATGGGCGAGGAAAAGCTGACCGGATTGCCTTCCAGCAGAACCTCTCCGCCGTCAGCCTGCGCAGCGCCGGACAGGACCTTGATCAGGGTCGATTTTCCGGCACCGTTGTCACCGATGACCCCAAGGATTTCGCCGGGATAGAGGTCGAAATCCGCATGATCCAGGGCAACGACACGGCCATACCGTTTGATGAGACCGCGTGCGGCGAGAACGGGCTTGGTCATGATGCAATCCTCCGGATCCACTGGTCGATGCCGACCGCAAGAATGATCAGGCAACCCGATGCAAACAACACCCATTGCGGATCCGCGCCGCCGAGTTTCAACCCGGTGGTAAAGACCCCGACCGTCAGTGCGCCAAACAGTGTCCCGAGAATGGTGCCGCGTCCGCCAAAGAGCGAAGTTCCGCCGATCACGACAGCAGCAATGGATTGGAGATTGGCTTCGGCAAAACTGGACGGGCTGATTGAGCCGACCCGTCCGATCGCCGCCCAGGCCGCAAGCCCGCAGATCAGGCCGCCGACCACATAAACAGAGACGAGGACGCGTTTGGAGCGTACTCCTGCAAGATCCGCCGCATCGGGATCGTCGCCGACTGCATAGACATGCCGTCCCCAGGCCGTGCGGTGCAGGACGTACCAGAACAGAACAAACAGCCCGATCATCAGGATGACCGCCCAGATTGTCGGGGCGCCGAGGATCTTGAGGTCCCAGCCAAACAGGGATACGCGCTCACCAAACAGTTTCAACAGCGGTGCGCTGGCATCAATATCCTGGCTCCGGATCGATTGCGATCCTGTGTAGAGGAAAACCGAGGCTAGAAAGATCCGCCAGGTGCCGAGTGTTGCAATGAAAGGTGGCAGTTTGAGCCGGGTGATCAGCAATCCGTTGATCATACCGCAGCCCATCGCCAGCAGAACTCCGCCGAGAACGGCCAAGGGTGCCGGGACGCCGAAATGGACTGCAAGGTGCCCCATGGCAACATAGCTGAGCACCATGACGGCACCGACCGACAAATCGATACCGGCTGTGAGAATAATGATGGTTTGGGCGCAGGCGAGAATGCCGACGATGGCCGTCTGCTCCAATGTTACCTTGATGGCAAGTCCGGTCAGGAGTTTGCCGTCGGTCACGAACCAGAACGCGATAACAGACAATACCAGGATGATGACCGGGACCAGCGTCGGATTAACGTGCAGCGCATGCTGGATCGTGGCCAGCGGTCCCCGCTTGTGACTGTCAAATTCGGCGACCGTATCGTCGGCGTCATTGAGGCCAGCCTCAAAGTTATCGCTCGTGCTCATGGTATCCCACACTTTGCCATTAGCCACCTTAGGCGCGGATCATGCCTTCGCCGGCGGGAAAAATTCAGGGGGAGACCCGGGCCGTGGATGGCGGCCCGGGTCATTGCCGGATTGGGAGGCCGGCTTCAGAAGGGCATCAACCCCAGCAGCGGTCGAGACCTTCCTGAATGGAAATGCTCTCGACACCAGCGGCCGGGGAGCCCGTAACCAGGTTCACACCGGTATTGAAGAAATCGAGACCTTCACTCGGCTCCGGCTTGCTGCCGTTCTCGGCGAAGGCGGCAATCGCCTCGATGCCAAGCGAGGCCATGAGCAGCGGATATTGCTGCGATGTCGCGCCGATCACACCGTCCTCGACGTTTTTCACGCCGGGGCAGCCGCCATCGACCGAGACGATCAGAACCCCGTCTTCCTTGCCGAACGCCTTCAGGGTTTCATACGCGCCAGCCGCAGCCGGCTCGTTGATCGTGTAGACAACATTGATGTCCTGATCCTTCAAGAGAAGGTTCTCCATTGCGCGGCGGCCGCCTTCCTCGTTGCCGGAGGTGACTTCATTGCCAATGATGCGCGGATCATCTTCATCGCCCCATTTGGACACATCCTTCACATCGATGCCGAAACCGGTGAGGAAACCCTGGTCACGCAGAACACCAACGGACGGCTGGCTTTCGTTCAGATCCAGCATGGCGATCTTCGCATTGGCGGCGTCTGCACCGAGCGAGGCAGCAGCCCATGCGCCGATCAGGCGTCCGGCTTCGAAGTTGTCGGTGGCGAAAGTCGCATCAGCGGCGTCAATCGGTTCTAGCGGGGTGTCGAGGGCAATGACGAGCAGCCCGGCATCGCGGGCTTTCTGCACCGGCTCGACGATTGCCTTGGTGTCGGATGCAGTCAGGAGAATACCCTTTGCGCCGTCGGCGATGCAGGTTTCGATGGCGGCAACCTGGGATTCGTGATCGCCGTCGACCTTGCCGGCATAGGAACTCAAATTGATGCCGAGTTCCTCGGCTTTGGCCGTTGCGCCCTCTTTCATTTTCACAAAGAAGGGATTGATGTCGGTTTTGGTGATGAGGCACGCTCCAACATCCGCTGCGGCAGCCGGGGTTGCTGCCATGACGGCAAGGACGGAACCGGTTGCAAGTAATGTGCGGATCATTCTTCTTCCTCCCTGGCGTGTTGACGTTTAACGGTCCGGGCTTGCCAGATTGGCCGCGAACCGAGCTGCCGGCAGTGACGTTCGTTGGTGCGTTTCCGTGCTGCTTGCACCGGCAGGTCCATTGACCCGCCCGCCTGTCAGGATCGAGGCGCGCGGGGAATAGTTGGCGAAATGCGGAAGGCTCGCCGCGCCGAGTGCGCCGGCAGCCGGGCCAAAACTTCCAAACAGAATCTCGGGCGACTGGCGCTGTTCAGGCGCCGTCTCTAGAAGTGCATCGGCGAGGTCGCTGATAAATTGCGGCCCGAATGCACCGCCCAGATCGCTGTCGATGATGAGAAGCGGCATCTCCAGAAGCGCGTATGCGGAGCGCACCGCGAAGGCTATTGCCGAAACACAGTCGGCCTGCCACTCGAGTGCCGCTTGTGTGCCTATATCAAGTGCGCTCTGCAGGTCTTCCCGGGTGAGGCTGGCGAAATCACCAGGGGACATATGCCTTGCAAGAGACACTAGCGACGCGCGGGTCAGAAGCAGATCCCATTGGTGCCTCGGCTTCGGCGCGGTTGCCAGCTGGCTGAGCGGGACTGGGACCATGGCGACGTCACCGGCGTTGCCGCTGGCTCCTTGCAGCGTGTCTCCGCCGACGATCAGGCCACCACCAATGGCCGGGCCAAGAAACAAGTAGAGAAAATCGTCATGGCGGCGGCCATGGCCGTAAAAAAGCTCGGCGATGGCTGCCGCGGTTCCGTCGTTCTGGCTGAAAACCGGCAGTTCGGTTTCCCGCCGGAGCGCAGCCGCGAGGTCGAAGTCGTCCCACTTCCTGAAATTGGCTTCCGGCAATCCAAGTTCATGCAGCCAGGCACCGAGATTGAAGGGTTGAGCAAGGCCAATCCCGGTGATGTTCTCACACTCCTCGTGCGAGAGTTCCTCCTGCAGGGCACCAAGGTCCTCGCAAAGAACCCGAAGCGTGTCTTCGGGGGAGGGCAGGATGGTCTGATGGGTCTTACGGCCGAGGACATTGCCGGAAAAATCAACCAGCAGGGTTTCAAGTCTTGTCCGGTCGATCCGTACGCCGAAGGAGAATGCTCCGCGGGGTGCCAATTTCAAGATCGTGGCTGGCTGCCCCCGGCTCCCGTCGTGACGTTTGCCCGCTTCCTGGATCAGACCGTCTTCGACGAGGTTCTGGATGATGGCCCCAATAGCCGCATTCGTCAGTTGGACCGCCCGCGCGAGTTCCGCTTTGGACGCTTCCCCGGCCCGCCGAAGGATTTGCAGCACAGTGCGCTCGTTGTAGCGGCGAAGTTGCGCGGAGTTCGACCCGCGCCCCCTCTTCGGCGACTCGTCCAACGGTTGCTCCCAAACAGGCGATCCGACATCAGGGAAAGCCCATTTTATATTTAATTAAGGTGATTAAACTATCAAACTATCAAACTATCGTAGAGTAAAGTCAATTAACAAATGGTGCTGCGGCGCATACTATTTCAATTGCGTTGCGGTATCTTGATGAATTGTAATAATTAACTCGAATGAAGAAGTGAAAAATTATTTTACCCAGCGGCATAATTCCGTCTCATGCACATTTCGTCAAGTTGTAACAATTAGTTAGGTTGCCTGGGAGTCGGCCATCCGGTTGGCTCTCGTTTCCTTTCAGCAAACCAGTGTATGCTGCTCGCAAAAATGGAATCACGGGTGAGTAAATGAGCAGGTACGATGAGCGCTTCCTTGACAAAGTGATTTCCGCAGGCGCCGGACAGTCGATTGCGGATCTGGTTATCCGGAACGTCAGGCTGTTCAGCGTGATTGATGGGTCCACCGTGGAAACGGATATCGCAATTGTTGGGGACCGGATCGTTGGAACCCATGCCCGCTATGACGGCAAAGAGGTCATCGATGCCGCCGGACGCTACGCGGTTCCCGGTTTCATCGACACGCATTTGCATATCGAATCCTCGCTTGTCACGCCTTTCGAATTCGACAGGTGTGTTCTACCGCATGGCGTCACCACGGCGATCTGCGATCCGCATGAAATTGCCAATGTGCTGGGGCAGGCCGGGATACGGTACTTCCTCGACAGTTCGCTGGAAACCGTCATGGACATCCGGGTGAACCTGTCTTCCTGTGTTCCGGCGACGGCTTTTGAAACATCGGGCGCCCGTCTTGAGATCGAAGATCTTCTGCCGCTTCGAGATCATCCCAAAGTGATCGGTCTGGCCGAATTCATGAACTTTCCCGGTGTGCTGGCACGGGATCCGAAAGCACTCGCCAAACTGGCCGCTTTTCAGGATGGGCATATCGATGGTCACGCGCCCTTGCTTGGCGGTCTGGATTTGAATGGCTATCTCGCCGCAGGTATCAGCACCGATCACGAGGCCACGAGTGCGGAAGAGGCGTTAGAAAAACTCTCAAAGGGCATGACCATCCTGATGCGCGAGGGATCGGTGTCCAAGGACCTTGACGCTCTGGCACCGATCCTTCAGCCGGACACTTCCGCCTTCATTGCGCTTTGTACCGATGACCGCAACCCGCTGGACATTGCTGAGGAGGGGCATCTGGATTCGATGATCCGGAGACTGATTGCCAAGGGGATCCGGCCGCTAGATGCCTATCGCGCGGCAAGCTGGTCGGCGGCCAATGCCTTCGGTCTCAGCGACCGGGGTCTGATTGCTCCTGGCAGGCGGGCCGATATCGTGCTGCTCGATCATCTCGAAGAGTGCGTGGTCAGCGATGTTGTCAGCGGTGGCCGGATTGCTTCGGACGAAGAATTCTCCGGCCGCACTCTTGTTGCACCGGTTGGTCTGAACAGTATCAATGCCGAACCAGTCAGCGCGGACCGTTTTGCTGTTCCGGCAGAGAGCGGTCCAACGCCTGTCATCGGCGTCGTTGCCGGTCGGATCATCACCGAGAAGCTTGAACGGACGCTGCCGGTATCAGGTGACGCGCTTCAGGTGGATCTTGAGCACGATGTTTTGAAAGTCGCGGTGATCGAACGGCACAAGGGCACAGGAAAAACTGGCCTGGGGTTTGTCTCCGGCTTCGGCCTGAAAGCAGGGGCGATTGCGTCTTCGGTCGGTCATGACAGTCACAACATTTGTGTCGTCGGTGCCAGTGAGGCGGCGATGGCAATTGCGGTGAACCGCGTGATCGCACTGAATGGCGGCTTTGCGGTTGCCAATGATGACGAGGTTCTTGCCGATCTGGCCCTGCCGGTCGCAGGCTTGATGAGCCTGGAGCCATTTGAAAAGGTTCGCGTTGAGCTGGAACATCTGCGCACGGCGGCGCAGTCCCTCGGGTGCACATTGCCTGAACCGTTCCTGCAAGTGGCCTTTCTACCGCTTCCCGTGATCCCGCATCTCAAGATCACCGATTTTGGCATGTTCGACGTCGATCAGTTCCGGCTGGTGGGAACCGGACAGTGATTCTCACCTTTGCGGTCTCCGGCTACCGTTCGCTGCGCAATCTGGTGTTGCCTCTGGACCGGTTGACCTTGGTCACCGGCGCCAATGGCAGCGGAAAGTCGAGTTTTTACAGGTCGATACGGCTGCTAGCTGATGTCGCCCAGGGCCGCGCAATCGCGTCTTTGGCGTCGGAAGGTGGCTTGAAATCGACCCTCTGGGCCGGGCCTGAGACGGTCACAAGGCGCATGAAATCCGGCGAGGTTCCGATTGAAGGCAGCGTCCGCCGCGACCGGGTCAGCCTGAAGCTCGGTTTTGCCGATGAAGACTATGGATACGCCATCGACCTTGGCTTGCCGGTCGCTGCTGGGTCTTCCTTGTTCAACGCAGACCCCGAAATCAAGGCCGAGGCGCTCTGGGCCGGTGAGGCTCTGTCCAGATCCAATGAGATCGCGGGCCGCAATGGCCCGACGGCGCGGGTCATGGACAAAAACGGCCACCGAAGACCCGTCCTGCAGAACCTTGTGCCCTTCGACAGCATGATGACCCATGCTGCCGATCCGCACGACGGCTTGGAGCTTCTGGTCATGCGGGAGCGTATGCGTTCCTGGCGGTTCTACGATCACCTTCGTACCGACGTTGACGCCCCGGCGCGCAGACCGCGCATCGGAACGCGGACAACGGCCTTGGCATCGGATGGTGCCGATCTCGCCGCCGCCCTACGTACCATTTTAGAGATCGGGGACGGCAATGCGCTCGCATCGGCCATCGACGACGCTTTCCCGGGCGCTCGCATAGAGATTGCCGCAAACGATGCCGGGGTGTTCTCGATCGAGATGCACCAGTTGGGTCTCTTACGCCCGCTCCAGGTCAGTGAGTTGTCAGACGGAACACTGCGGTTCCTGCTGCTGGCCGCTGCCTTGTTGTCGCCGCGGCCGGCCCCGCTTCTGGTGTTGAACGAGCCGGAAACCAGTTTGCACCCGTCTCTGCTCGAACCTCTGGCCCGCCTGATTGCACACGCTGCCGCAGATACTCAGGTTATCGTGGTTTCGCACGCCCGGTTTCTTGTGGATGCGCTGACCGGTATACCCGGATGCTGCCGCCACGATCTCTTCAAGGAGCTTGGCGAAACGCACAGCAATCATTCCGGCACACCGCGCTGGGCATGGCCGCAGCGGTAACGGTGCAGAGGCGCGCGCACGACTGTACTTGCGTGAGGCAACGCCTTACCATTCAAGGCGAAACCACTAAGTCGTGCATTGAACACGGCCTGGCGGCACGCCAAATGAAAAACCAGAGAGCTGGCCGGGAGGAAACTGCGCCGGATCAGACAAACGCTTGGGAGGAGCAGGGTGACAACAGCGCAGGAGTGGAACGCAGCCTTCCAGGCACGTCCGGTTCACAAGTATTTCGAGCAGACGGTGCGCGATCACGGTAACCGGCCGGCTGTCGATTTCATGGGAAAAATCTGGACCTATGGTGAGATCGGCGCACTGGTGGATAGTACCGCAGCCGGTCTTCAGTCCATGGGGATTGGGCGGGGAAGCCATGTTGGCCTGTGCCTTCCGAACACGCCCTTCTATACCATCTTCTATTTCGCGATCCTGAAGATTGGCGGCACGGTTGTGAATTTCAATCCGCTCTATGTCGAGCGGGAAATATCTCATCAGGCGATCGATTCAAAAATCCGCGCCATGGTCACCATGGACCTGAAGCTGATCTACGACAAGGTCGAGGCAGCGCGCTCGAAAGGGGCGTTCGAAACCATCATTGCCTGTCCGATGACCTTCTGCCTTTCGCCGGTCAAGAAGCTGCTGTTCAGTTTGTTCAAACGGGCCGACCTGGCGAAAGTCCCATCCACCACCACCCACATTCACTTTGATGATCTAGTCGCTGGCGGCGGCCGGCCGGCGCCGGTGGATATTGATCCGGAAGAAGACATCGCTGTCCTGCAGTATACCGGCGGGACAACGGGCATTCCGAAGGGCGCAATGCTGACCCACCGCAATATCGGCGCCAACATGGAGCAGATGCGGGATGTGTTCTCCATGGCCGAAATTGGCAAGGAGCGCGTACTGTGCGTGCTGCCGTTCTTCCATGTCTTTGCCATGTCGGTGGGCCAGAATCTCGCCGTGATGTTGGCCGCCGAAATGGTGCTTCAGCCCCGCTTTGAGCTGGACAAGGTGCTGGATGTTATCGAGAAGAAAAAAGTGACGCTATTTCCAGGCGTTCCGACCATCTTCAATACCATCAACCAGTCGCCTCTCACTCCGAAGAAGGATCTGAGAACGGTCCGGCTGTGTATCTCAGGTGGCGCGCCGCTGCCTGTTGAAGTCAAGCAGCAGTTCGAGACGATCACCGGCTGCAAACTCGCGGAAGGCTATGGTTTGACCGAATCTTCTCCGGTTGCCTCGGTCAATCCTCTCGACGGGCCGGGCAAGACCGGCTCCATCGGCTTGTTGCTGCCGGGCACAGAGGCAAAGTTCGTTAGCCTGGAAGACGGTAAAACTGAAGTCGCCCAAGGCGAAAAGGGTGAGTTGCTGCTTCATGGTCCGCAGGTCATGAAAGGCTATTGGGACCGGCCCGATGCGACAGCAGACACGATCACGGCGGACGGGTATCTGCATACCGGCGATGTCGGCTATCAGGACGAGGACGGCTATATATTTCTGGTTGACCGGATCAAGGATCTGATCCTGTGTTCCGGCTTCAATGTTTATCCCCGCGTTATCGAGGAGGCGATCTACCAGAACGAGGCGGTGGCCGAGACAATCGTGATCGCGGTTCCCGATGACTATCGCGGCCAGTCGCCAAAGGCATTCGTCAAGCTCAAGGAAGGGTGCACACTGTCGGCTGAGCAGCTAGAGACCTTCCTGAAGGATCACCTCTCAAAGATCGAGATGCCCCGTGACATAGAGTTCCGCGATGAACTGCCTAAAACGATGATCGGCAAGCTCTCGAAAAAGGAATTGGTGGAAGAAGAAGCTGCAAAGCAGTCCGCGTTCGGGGCATCCGCCGTGTGAAGATCTCTGCGTGCCTTGAAATTCGCTTAGGCGAGGTCGCATCAATTCGAGTACCCGCGCCCTTCTGCTGTGCGGGCAAGTTCGCGTCCTTTTCGGGCTTCCCGGACGACCGTGTAGATCGAGGCGGCGATAATGATCCCGGCACCGATCAGCGTCTCGATCTTCGGCCACTGGCTGAAGATCACCGCACCGAATATCGTCGCATACAGCAGTCTTGTGTAGTCAAGTGAGGCAATCGCGGTTGCCTCGCCGGCTCGGAATGCCCGGATATTGCACATCTGCGCTGCCCAGGAGACGATGCCGACGGCGACGAGAATCAGCCATTGCGTTGCTGTCGGCTCCTGCCATGTGAACACGGCCGGAACCAGCATGATCAGGCCGACAAAGACGGCTTGATATGTGAGCACCGTTATCGGCGGGTCGGTTCGGGTCAGAATCCGCAAGGTGATCATCACCATTCCCGCTGCTGCAGAACTTATGACCGCCATTAAGGCGTAAGGGTCGACAAAACCTTCGCCATCAGGCTGCAGCATCAAGAACACACCGAGAAAGCCGACGATTGTCGCGCCCCAGCGATGCACACCCACGGTCTCGCTCAAGAAGATGATTGCGAAAATCGTCAGGAAGAAGGTCTTGGAGAAGCTGATTGCCGTCGCATCGGCCAGGGGCAATTCAATGACTGCGGTGAATCCCATCAACATTGCTGAGGTGGCCAGCAATACGCGCGCAGCATGAAGGCCGGGACGCACAGTGGCAAGCGATCCCGGCAGTCCCTTCAGGATCGTCGGGGCCACGATCAGGACCATGACCAATTGGCGAACCAAAAGGATCTGAAAGACGCTGATGTTCTCGCCCGCCAATTTGATCAGCGTCACCATTATGGAGAACAGGAAAGCTGCCAGCAGGATCCAGAGTGCGCCGACTGTATTCGACGGCAGTCCGGCCATCCAGGCCTCAAGCCTTGCCTTCCGGTTGCCGGTTGATTGCGCGGACGGACCCTCAACCGGTGCAGACGGTGAGTTGTTGCCATCGGATGGCTTTGGGTTGTCCATATTTTAATCCTGGATCTAGGCGGATGCTCTGTTGCCGCAGGGACGCAGGTACGCGATGGCAAAGAGCTGCGAAAGAACGTCGAGCATAGGCATTTTTGCTGCGGTGAAAAGAGCGCGTACTGGCGAAGTCAAATTCCGGGCCCCAATTTCGTTGCTTGACGGCCATGTGGAACCAATCGATTTTAGTGCCTATATAGACTGAAAATTCTTTCGATCCGTGCCGCCGGACAACCGGACCCGCACAAAATCCCGATGAAGCAACAGGTATTGTCCATGAATGAGATGGTCACCCCGAAATTCGGTGTCGGTGCGCCTTTGCGCCGGAAAGAAGACGCTCTCCTCATCACCGGAGAGGGGATCTATACCGATGATTTCCGGCCCGATGGCTGCCTATATGCGCATATGCTGCGCTCGCCGATGGCCCATGCGCGGATAAGCATTGAAAACCTGGAAGACGTGCGCGCGCTGGATGGCGTCCGGCTGGTTCTGACCGGTGCGGATGTTGCGGGCAAAACCATGCCGACCCGGGCGCATCCCAAACAGATCGACGGCAGCGAAATGGACCTGCCGCCACAGCCGGTTCTGTGCACGGATGAAGTGCGCTATGTCGGCGATGCTATTGCCTTCATAGTTGCCGATGATGTGAATACGGCCAAGTCGGCTGCCGAGATGCTCGAAGTTGACTTCGAACCTTTGGATGCCGTGATCGGCATCGAAAACGCTTTGGCGGAAAGTGCTCCCGTCGTGTGGCCGGAGATCGGCACCAACACGGCCTTTACATTTGGGCATGGTGACGTGGCCAAGACCGAAGAGGCCTTCGCCACAGCGGACAAGGTGGTGTCTATTGATGTCGCCAACAACCGGATTGTTGCCAACTACATGGAACTGCGCGGCTGTGTGGCCGAACATGATCTGCAGTCCGGCCGTTTCACCCTGACGCTCGGCACCCAGGGCGGCCATGGCATGCGCGACGTCATCGCCGATGGAATCCTCGGGATCGACAAGGCTGACTTGCGTGTGGTGACGCCGGAGGTCGGCGGCGGTTTCGGCACCAAGATTTTCTGCTATCGCGAGTATCCGCTTTGCCTGATCGCTGCGGAACAACTCGGCCTGCCCGTCCGCTGGTCCGGCGAGCGCATGGACCATTTCGTCACCGATGCTCACGGCCGCGACAATCTCACTCGCGGTGAACTGGCACTCGACGCAGATGGCCGGATCCTCGGGATCAAGGTGCATGTGAAGGCGGCGATGGGCGCATACCTGCACCAGTTCGGACCGTTTATTCCCTGGATAGGCACTCTCATGACGCCGGGCCTTTATGACATCCCGGCGGTGTTCGCCAAAGTGACCGGCGTCTACATGCATACCGTTCCGACCGACGCGTTTCGCGGGGCAGGCCGACCGGAAGCTGCCTATCTGATTGAGCGCCTGATCGAGAAGGCCGGAGAGGAGACCGGGCTCGGATCACTCGAAATTCGCAGGCGGAATTTCATCCGTGAGGAGCAGATGCCTTACCGGACCCAGACGAACCGCCTCTATGACACCGGGGATTTTGCAGGTCATTTGAAGAAAGCCTGCGAAGTTGCGGATTACGAAGGTTTTTCGACCCGGCAAACGCAAAGCGCGGCTATGGGCAAATTCCGCGGGATCGGTATTTCCAGTTATATCGAGGCCTGTGCCTTTGCGGGTGGCGAGGAAGCTACACTCGAGCTTGACCAGAACGGCTCGCTGACCCTGCTGATCGGCACCCAGACCAACGGGCAGGGGCATGCGACCGCCTATTCCCAAGTGGTTGCAGAACAATTCGGCATCGACATAGAGGATGTTGCCGTTGTTCAGGGCGATACCGATAGAGTGCGGAAAGGCGGTGGAACAGGCGGGTCGCGGTCGATCCCGATCGGCCTTCCGTCCGTGAATGCGGCGACCATCTCCCTGGTCAAGCAGATCAAGGAACTGGCTGCAGACAAATTGGAAGCCGGTATCGAGGATCTGGAACTGGAAAGCGGGATGGTTCGCGTTGTCGGCACGGACAGCAGCGTCACTTTGGCCGAAGTCGCAGCTGCCGGCGCGTTGTCGGCACGTGAAGAGATCAAGCAAAACGAGGCGACATATCCGAACGGCACCCATATTTGCGAGGTCGAGGTCGATCCGGAAACCGGGGCAATCGACATTCTAGACTATACGATTGTCGACGATTTCGGCGTGACGGTGAACCCGTTGCTGCTGGCCGGTCAAGTCCATGGCGGCGTGGCGTCTGCGCTTAGTCAGGCGATGTGCGAACATACGGTCTATGATGAAGATGGCCAGTTGCTGACAGCCTCCTTGCTCGACTACCGCTTGATCCGCGCAGCCGATCTTCCGGCATTCGATTTCCAGACCCGCAATGTGCCGTCGACCACAAACGCCATGGGCATAAAGGGTGCCGGGGAAGCCGGTACCATCGGCGGCTGCGCGGCGCTCATGAACGCGGTCCAAAGAGCGCTTCAAGACGGTGCCGGTTTCAAAGGCGTCATGGATATGCCCGCTACCCCGGAGCGGCTGTGGCAGGCGATACAGGCTGCGCGGGCGGGGTAAGTTTTCCACCTATCTTCGACACGGTTCGCGGGTTTGCGCAAGGCAGACCTGCCGGTTGTACCGTTACTCCTGTGGGTTGCCCGATAATTCATTTCAAATTGATCGCGATCTGGCCCAAATTGCACGGTTGAAGGCGGCGACCGGTGCCGTGCCCTCCAAATTCAGGAATTCCCTGTGTTCAAATCCTTTTTCCCGAACCCAAAACTGTTTTTCACCTCTGCGTTCCTGTGGGCCGCAGTAGCTGTATTTGTCTGGTATGGCGGCGGCGGAGGATTGGGCGAGGTACTGGGCTTCGGCGCGACGCCGGCAGGTGAAGGACCTGTCATTGGACTAGGGCATTTCGTTACGCCGGAGTTCCTTTGGTTCTATGTCTACTATGCGCTTTTCACCGTCGCGTTTGGGGCATTCTGGTGGTATTTCGGCAAAGGACATCCTTGGCAGCTGTGGTCGGTCTGGGGGTCGTCGGTGATCATTTTTGTCACCTACTTTTCCGTCCAGGTTTCGGTCGCGGTCAACAATTGGCGCCGCCCATTTGGTGACACCCTGCAAAATGCGCTGCCGGGAGACAAAGGCGTCACGCCGCAGGATTTCTACGAGTTGATGTGGATATTCGCCCAGATCGCATCGGTTTCGGTCGTGCTGTTCATCCTTACCAGGTTCTTCGTCAGCCACTACGTGTTCCGCTGGCGCACAGCGATGAACGAGTACTACACCAGCAAATGGAAGCACGTCCGTCACATTGAGGGTGCCTCACAGCGTATTCAGGAAGACACGATGCGTTTTGCCTGGATTGTCGAGGGGCTTGGCGTGTCGATGATCGATGCGATCATGACCCTGATTGCCTTTTTGCCGATCCTCTGGGGCTTGTCGAGCTACGTCACAGAACTTCCGATTGTCGGATCCATCCCGGCCCCACTGTTCACCGCGCTTCTGTTGTGGTCGCTGTTTGGAACCGTGTTGCTGGGAATGGTCGGAATAAAGCTGCCCGGCCTTGAGTTTCACAATCAAAGGGTCGAAGCGGCCTATCGGAAAGAGCTTGTCTACGGTGAGGATCATGAGCACCGGGCTGAGCCGATCAAGCTGGAAGAACTGTTTTCCCATGTACGGAAGAACTATTTCCGGCTGTATTTCCACTATCTCTACTTCAACCTGGTGCGCAGCGTGTACCTTCAGGCCGACAACCTGTTCACCTATTTTATACTCGTGCCGACCATGGTCGCGGGAACCATAACCTACGGTATCCTGCAGCAGATCCTGACCGCCTTCGGCCAAGTGTCGAACTCGTTCCAGTACCTGATCAACTCCTGGACGACGATCATTGAGCTGATGTCGATCTACAAACGTCTCCAGGGCTTTGAAGCCGAGCTGGCGAAACGCGAGGCCGGGGAAATTCCGGAAGAAACAGCGCCGGACGTTCCTGCCGAAACGTAACACCAAGCGTCGGCGCTGAAGTTCTGAATGCCGCGCTGGACGCGCGGTATTCTTTTTTGGTCACCTTGTTGACTTATTGAGCGTTTAGCGGCGACGGTGTTCGGGCGCGTGACGTCCTTTTTATCCCTCACGTCTTCAAGCGGTTCAGCGGACCTGCGCACCGCCCTTGTCCCCAATCCAGCGCCGGTCCGGGAATGTCCTCATGGCGCTTTCGCGCATCGCGGCCCGGTTTCAGGGCCCGCCCGCCCCGACAGGGCTGACCAGCAATTCGCCGCTTCTGGGGATCTCCCTGAAGCTCGCATCGACCTTTGCCTTCTTCGTGATGGTTTCTGCACTGAAAGTCGCCGCAGACGCGGTACCCATCGGGCAGATTGTCTTTGCGCGTAATTTTTTCGGTATTTTCCCGGTGCTGGTGATGGTCGGGATGCGCCGCGAACTTGGTCTTGCCGTTGCAACAAGGAACCCCAAGGGGCATCTGGTGCGCGCAGCGGTCGGTCTGTCGGCGATGGTCTGCGGATTTACCTCGGTTTCCCTGCTGCCGCTTCCCGATGCGACGGCGATCGGGTTCGCAACGCCTCTGATGGTGGTCGTGTTCGCATTCTTTCTGCTCGGCGAACAGGTAAGGGTCTACCGCTGGAGCGCCGTCGCGGTCGGGTTTTTGGGCATTCTGGTGGTGTTGTCGACGCATCTGGGTAAAGGCGGCTTTGACGGGCCAGCATCACTTGGTGCCGTTGCCGGTACGCTCGGCGCGTGTTTTGCCGCGCTTGCGATGATTTCGGTGCGCAAGCTCTGCCAGAGCGAGCGGACATCAACGATTGTCACATGGTTTGCAGGCACGTCGACACTTCTGGCGCTGGTGACAATCCCGGTGGGTTGGATTTATCCGGAACAGGCGTGGGTCATGCCGGATCTGAAACATGGCCTGCTGCTGGTGCTGGTCGGTGTCGCCGGGGGGATCGGCCAGATCCTCTTGACCCAGAGCTACCGATATGCAGAAGCCTCGACCATCGCACCATTCGACTATGTCAACATGCTCTGGGCGATCCTGTTCGGCTGGCTGTTATTCGCGGATGTGCCGGACCTTGAAGTCATTGCCGGCAGCGGAATCGTCATCGCCGCCGGGATCTTCGTCATCTACCGCGAACACCGCCTCGGGCTCGACCGCACAAAGGATAGGCGCGCATCGACGCCGTCGAAGTCATAGTGCCAAGAACGCCTAGAAGGCCTTGAAAGTTATCACCGTCTTGGTGTCCTGAATGCCTTCCACGGGGTGCACTTTCTCATTGACGAAATGTCCGATATCGGCGCTGCTGTCGACATAGAACTTGACCAGAAGATCGTAGTCGCCGCTGGTCGAATAGATCTCCGAGGCAATCTCCGCATCGGCAATGGCATTGGCGACCTGATAGGTCTTGCCAAGCTGGCACTTGATCATCACGAAGAACGGGGTCATGCGGTGCTCCATGTCGAAGGGAGGAAGTGTTTCTTTCCATGGACATGACCGATCTGGGTGCGTCAGTCAATCTGCGAAGAGGCTGCCCCGGGCTTGCAATTCTTTCGATGGCTTGATAGCTCTCGGCATGTCTCATGGGGGTGCCGGGCAATTCCTGTTCCGGCTGAGAGGCGATTGGCCAACTCCTTGAACCTGATCCGGGTGATGCCGGCGGAGGGATTTGAGATGTTCAGTCTGTCACTGCTCATCGGAAATTATATTGGCGATTGGCTTGAGGCTTGCTCGGGAGCCCGGTCATGAGTGACCCTGTTCGTTTGTTGCTGGAGGCCGACGAGGTTGCCCGGCTTCTGAAACTGGTGCGCGAAAGGCGCCCCCGGGTCCACACGATCACGAATTCGGTAGCCCAAGCCCTGACCGCTAACGTCTTGCTGGCGGCTGGCGCAATTCCTTCAATGACCATTGCACCGGAAGAGGTGACAGCTTTTGCGGCGAGCGCCGATGCCCTGCTTATCAATCTGGGGACTTTGGACGATACGCGCCGCGAAGCGATTCCGCTGGCGCTTTCCGCCGCACTGGAAAACCACAAGGCTACAGTTCTCGACCCGGTTTTCGCTGACCGGTCCCCGGTACGTCTTGCGTTTGCTATGGCGTTGCTCGAGCACCGCTTTGACCTTCTGCGGGTCAACCCGGACGAGCTTGAGGCGCTCTTCAAGAGTGAAGCGGAAGTGGCAGGGCTTGTGGATCAGGGTACCGCAATTGCCTTGAGCGGGATGGCCGATCTGGCGCTTGGCCGGAAGGGTGAATACACGCTTTGCAACGGCGATCCGCTACTCGGCTTCACGACCGCGACCGGCTGCGCGAGCGGAGCCTTGATGGCAGCCTTTCTGGCGGTTGAAAGCGACAAGGCGCTGGCTGCCGCCGCTGCCATTTCCGTTTTCAATATCGCCGGCGAAATTGCCGCCGAACGGTCCAATGGTCCGGGCAGCCTTGTACCGCATCTGCTTGATGCACTCTACACATTGTCCGATGCCGAAATCGGGCAAAGATTGAAATCCCAAATCGACTGACAACAAGAGGAAGCGATCAAGATGACAGCGATTGCTGTTACCATCGCCGGATCCGACTCCGGTGGAGGCGCAGGCATTCAGGCCGATCTAAAGGCGTTTTCGGCAAACGGGGCCTATGGTGCCAGCGTGCTGACCGCATTGACCGCGCAGAACACATTGGGCGTGACAGCGATCCACGATATTCCGCCGGATTTCATTCGTGCCCAGATGGATGCCGTATTTGGTGACCTGAAAGTAAAGGCCACCAAGATCGGCATGCTTTCCCGTCCAGAAACGATTGAAGCCGTCGTGGCAGGGCTGAAAGCCCATGACACGGGTCCGGTTGTGCTGGATCCGGTCATGGTGGCAGCTTCCGGCGATCCGCTTTTGGCAGACGAATCCGTTGATGGCCTGGTTTCGGAACTTGTTCCCCTGGCGGATATCATAACGCCGAACCTTCTTGAAGCAGGCCGCATGCTGTCGGTGTGTCCGGCCGCGAGCGAAAATGACATGCAGGAACAGGCGGACCGGCTCATGGACCTTGGTGCCAAAGCGGTACTGCTCAAGGGCGGGCACGGCGCCGGGCCGGAAAGTGTCGATTTGCTCGCTCTGCCTGGCGCAGAACCCATCTGGCTGCGGCGCCTCAGGATCGATACCCAAAACACGCATGGCACCGGCTGCACATTGTCTTCTGCGATCGCAGCGGGCCTCGCCAAGGGTAAGGGTCTGACCGAAGCCGTGCGCAACGCCAAGGACTACATCCAGCAGGCCATCATTGCCGCCGATGACCTCGATATCGGTAAAGGCCACGGGCCGGTTCATCATTTTCACCAGTTCTGGAGCCAATAATATGAAAGAAAACACGAAAATCGCCGAACCCGGTATGGGTCTGACCCGCCGGGCGGCGCTTGGCGCAGCCGGAGCTTCGGTGCTGGCCGCGCCCGCACTTGCCGCAGGCGACGCAACCATCAAATGGCGGATGGCAACATCTTGGCCGAAAAACCTGCCCGGTCCGGGTGTCACCGCTCAGCGGATCTGTGATCGCGTTGCATTGATGTCCGGCGGACGGTTCCAGATAAAGCTCTACGCGAGCGGCGAACTTGTGCCGGCGCTCGGTGTCTTCGATGCAGTGTCCGATGGCACTGCCGAAATGGGACATACGGCGTCCTTTTTCTGGCAAGGCAAGGCACCGGCAGCTGTCTACTTTACCGCTTTTCCCTTCGGGCTTCTGCCGCAGGAGCATATTGCCTGGATCGAGCAGGGCGGCGGGCAGGCGCTTTGGGACGAACTTTATGCGCCTTTCGGCATCAAACCGCTGATGGCCGGTAACACTGGTATCCAGATGGGCGGATGGTTCAAGCGGGACATCAATGGGTTGACTGATCTTAAAGGCCTTAAGATCCGCATGCCCGGGCTTGGCGGTGAGGTGATGCGGCGTCTCGGCGCGACCCCGGTTAGCCTGCCGCCGTCGGAATTGTTCCAGGCGCTGCAGACCGGCGTGGTTGATGCGACAGAGTTCCTGGGGCCCTGGTCGGATCGGGCGATGGGTTTCCATCAAGCGGCCAAGTCGTATTACACACCGGGGTTCCACGAGCCGAACGGCACCGGCGAGGCGCTTTTCAATCTGGATGCGATGAATGCGCTGCCTGAAGATCTGCGGGCTATTCTGGAAGAGGCTTGCCGCGCCGAAAACGGCCGGGCACTGGCTGAAAGCGACTGGTTCAACGCCGTAAATCTGAAAGCGCTTCAGGAGGAAGATGGCGTAACAGTTCGCCGCTATCCGGATGAAGTTCTGGATGCCTTGCGCAAGACTGCGGCCAAGGTTCTGGCGGAGTTTGCGGATAAGGACGATATCAGCCGCCGCATCTATGAAAGCAGCCAGGCCGCACGGGCAAATCTGGGCCCCTGGAGCGATCTCGCCATGCGCAGTTTCCTGGCTGCGCGCTGAACGAAAAGCTGAGAGGCTGTAAAGCCTCTCAGCAGCCTCATGTTCGGAAGCGGCGCATTTGGCGCGGCTCTTAATTTACTCCGCTATCACTGTCTGGCGCTGTTCGCCGAGCCCTTCGATGCGTAAGGTCATTGTGTCGCCTGCCTTCAGGAACTGGGGCGGTTTCATGCCCATGCCGACACCTGGCGGCGTCCCAGTGGTCACCACATCGCCTGGTTCCAGAACCATCAGTGTCGACAGATAGGCGATGATCGTTTTAATCGGGAAGATCATGCTGACAGTAATGCCGGTCTGGCGGCGTTCGCCGTTCACTTCAAGGGTCAATTCAAGGGACTGCGGATCAACGATTTCATTTGGAGTTACCAGCATGGGTCCCAGCGGCCCAAAGGTCGGAGCGCTTTTGCCCTTCATCCACTGTCCGGTGCCTTCGATTTGCCAGGCGCGTTCGGAGACATCATTGCAGATCGTGTAACCGGCAACATGAGAGAGGGCGTCATCCTCACTTACCTGCCATGCTCTTTTGGAGATGATGAAGGCCAGTTCGACTTCCCAGTCGAGCTTTGTCGACCCCTTCGGGATGACGACCGGATCGTACGGGCCACTCAGCGAAGAGGGCGCCTTGGAGAAAACCACAGGCTCTCCAGGGATCGGCAGACCTGCCTCTTCCGCATGATCTATGTAGTTGAGGCCAATGGCGATGAAATGGCCGGTCCTGGAAATCGGAGCGCCCAGGCGGGGCTTGCCGTCGACTACCGGCAGGGAGGCCGGATCAATGGCTGCCAACCGGTCCAGACTGTCCTGCGCGTAGGCCGAGGGGTCCAGATCTTCAATATGAGCTGACAGGTCACGGATATTGCCGTCGCCATCCATCAAACCCGGTTTTTCTTCGCCCTTGTTGCCGTAACGCACCAGATACATGGTTATCTCCGATTTCACGATTGGGTACCACCAACCGTTTGTTCACATTTGCCGGTGTTGCGCAAGGCGGGTTTGCGGGGAAACCGGCCTTGGTTGCCACAGACTCCTAAGAACATGGCAGGAGCCCTTGCGCGGGTGAGTTGGGTGCGCGGGTTGCGAGAGCGATGCGGGTTCAAGAGCCAAGGCAACAGGGGCGGCTCTTCGAACTGAACGCAAAACATGTTCATTTCCCTGTCCCATTAAAGCTGGTAGTGTAGGCACTTAACAATGCGGGGAAGAAATACCGCGAAAGAGCCTAATTTGACTTCTGAATTCGCAATTTCAGCGGACTCTGTCATATTAATGAAACCTGAATCGCGTCTAAAGCGCTCCATCTTGAAGCACGGAGAATGCAAATGTCGGCGGCAGAGGCAACGCGGCATTACAGGGCCTTGTTTATGTCCGACATCCATTTGGGAACGCGCGGATGCCAATCGGATTTGCTGTTGGACTTCCTGAAGCAGAATGACGCCGAGACCGTTTATCTGGTTGGCGATATTGTCGATGGATGGCGGCTCAAAAAGAACTGGTACTGGCCACAGCCGCATAACGATGTGGTGCAGAAGATTTTGCGAAAGGGCCGCAAGGGTTCCCGCATCATCTATATCCCCGGCAATCACGACGAGTTTCTGCGCGGGTTCCTCGGAACCCATTTCGGCGGTGTCGAAGTCGTGGACAGCATCGTTCATGAATCGGCGAACGGAAAAAAATATCTCGTCATTCACGGCGACCAGTTTGATGTGGTGATGCGCCACGCCAAGTGGCTGGCCTTTTTTGGCGACAAAGCTTACGTGACCGCGCTTGCACTCAACACTTGGCTGAATGCAGTCCGCAGGCGTTTGGGCCTGACCTATTGGTCGCTGTCAGCATGGGCAAAACTCAAGGTCAAGAACGCTGTCAGTTTCATTGGCCGTTTTGAAGAGGCTCTCTCGGATGAAGCGCGCCGGCAAGATGTTGACGGCGTAATCTGCGGCCACATTCACCATGCCGCCGACCGCGATATGAACGGTATTCACTACATCAACACCGGCGACTGGGTTGAAAGCTGCACGGCGGTCGCCGAGCACCATGATGGGACCTTCGAGGTGATCCGATGGGTCAAGCCAGCGGAATCGAAGACCGTGCCGGAGTCCGGCAAGGAACAGCCGGTCGCCGCATGAGCTCTATCCTGATAGTGACGGATGCCTGGCATCCGCAAATTAATGGCGTGGTGCGCTCTATCGAACGGACCGCATCCGAACTTGAGGCCATCGGTGTTCGGGTAGAAGTCCTGTCGCCACAAGAGTTCATTACGCTGCCATGTCCGACCTACCCCGAGATCCGCCTGTCGCTGACACTCGGTGGACGAGTGCGCCGGCGGATCGAGGAATTCGATTGCGATCATCTGCATATAGCGACCGAAGGCCCCTTGGGTTTGCTGGCTGCGCGGGCTGCTCGCAAGATCGGCATGTCTTTCACGACCAGTTACCATACCCGGTTCCCGGAATATGTTTCCGCCCGGCTGCCAATCCCGCTGTCCTGGTCCTACAATCTGCTGCGGCGCTTCCATAACTCGGCGGCGGGTTGCATGGTTGCCACCCGGTCGCTGGAAGATGATCTGCATGCGCGGGGGTTCACCAATCTGATGCGCTGGTCGCGCGGAGTGGATGAGGAACTGTTCAAGCCTTATGAAGGCTCGGTTCTGCCTGCCGATTTGCCCCGGCCGATTTTTGCATATATCGGCCGCGTTTCGGTTGAGAAGAACATCAAGGCATTCCTTGATCTGAACCTGCCCGGAACCAAGGTCGTCGTGGGCGGCGGGCCACAGCTTCAACCGCTGTCCCGCGAGTATCCCAAGGTGCATTTCACAGGTCCCAAACTCGGGGAAGATCTTGCCCGGCACTACTCGGCAGCGGATGTATTCGTCTTTCCGTCAAAAACCGATACATTCGGCAATGTCATGCTTGAGGCGCTTGCCTGCGGTGTGCCGGTTGCTGCCTATCCGGTCATGGGTCCGCTGGATGTCATCGGCGATACCGGTGCCGGTGTCTTGTCGGACGATCTTGAGGAAGCAGCATTGGCGGCCCTTGATGTGCCGCGCGAGCACTGCCGGAAAGTTGCGTTGAACTATACTTGGGCAGCCAGCGCCCGGCAGTTCCTCGACAATTGTGTCGAAGCCGGCACCCGAACCGGTGCTCGGGACGAGCCATTGGCGAATGCAGCGGAGTAAACTGCGGCTGTAAATGGAGCTGCAGATGGGGCATATAGGTTGTGGAATGCAACCGCAGGACCCGTCACATGAACGATAGCAAACAAGCCGGCTCCCTCGAACAGGAACGCAGGCCCGAAGCCGGACTTCGAGTTACGTTTCAGGATATTCTTGATGCGGCTGAGCGAATCCGCGGACACGCCGTGCGGACACCGTTGCTGCGTTCGCCCGTCCTTGACGAAAAGGTTGGCGGGACGGTCCTGATAAAGGCCGAGAACCTGCAGCGTACGGGATCGTTCAAGTTTCGCGGTGCTTTCAATCGCCTGAACATGATCGCCGAGGCAGACCGGCCCAAAGGTGTCGTGGCCTGCTCGTCAGGTAATCATGCGCAAGGCATTGCACAGGGCGCGCGCCTCCTGGGCATGCCTGCCACAATCGTCATGCCCTCCGATGCACCGCGGATAAAACTTGACCGGACACGCGGCTACGGGGCCGAGGTCATCGCGTATGATCGGGCAACGGAAGATCGCGATGCGATTGCTGCAGAAATTTGCGAGCGCACAGGCGCGGCCTTTGTCCATCCCTACAATGATCCGGGTGTTATCGCGGGGCAGGGGACGACGGGTCTGGAGATCGCCGAACAGGCGGCCGAGTATGGTCTGCAGCCGGAACATGTCCTGGCCTGCACCGGAGGCGGCGGGCTTTCCAGCGGTCTGGCGCTTGCGGTCTCAAAACGGCTTCCGGGTGCCATCTTTCACACCGTCGAACCAGAAGCTTTTGACGACTACAGACGGTCTCTGGTGACTGGTGAGCGGCAGAAGAACCCGGTGCTGTCCGGTTCTATCTGCGATGCCCTGATGGCCAATTCTCCCGGCAGTATCGGGTTCTCGATCCTGCAAAGGCTAGCGGGCAACGGGTTGACCGTTACGGATGACGAAGTGCTTGCAGCCGTCGCCTTTGCCTTCTTCGAACTGAAACTGGTGGTCGAACCGGGCGGTGCTGCGGCGCTGGCGGCTGTGCTGTCTGGAAAGTTCGATGTTTCCGGCAAGACGATTGCGCTTGTGCTGACCGGCGGCAATATCGACCCGCAGATGCTGGCGCGCGCAGTTGGCGGCTAATACATAGCGCGCCGAGTTTTGCCTTCGGATTTTCCACGTCTTCGCAATACCTGCGAAAACGGAATTTAAAAGTCACGCCAGTCGAATTGACCCAGCCAATCGTGAAAGAATCTAGTTGAACAACGCCTGACGTTCGGCCTCGGTGAGCTGCTCCAATGGATCTTCAGCCGAATCGATTTCGGCAGCCTTTTCGGCCTCGCTCCATTCCGCATCAGCGACCGCTTCCGCCACTAGAAGCTCATCTTCCAAATCAACGGGTTCGTTTTCTTCTTCACCATCTTCAGCAATATCGAACGCAGCTTCCTGCTCGATATCATCCGTTTCAACGGTGTCGAACAACTTGTCGATGGCGGCTTCGTCCAGGGCCGCTTCCGGATCGCCGCCCATCATGTCGAGGTCGATCCTGTCTTCCTCGGCTTCACCGGAAGATGCGAACATGTCGTCGATGGCTGCAGCGTCCATGTTCACGGACGGCTCTTCCGGATCAGCATCCATTCCGGTTTCTTTCAACGCGGCCTGGAACACCTCGGTGTTGGCAGACATCAGCTCATCGACGCTGTTCTGGCAGACACCCTTGCCCTCCAGTTGCGGTCCATTGAGCAAATGGGCATCAGGCCGGGAATCCTCAGGCCCGGCGGTTTCGTCGGCCTCGTGTTCCTCAATCCCCCAGATGTTGATCATCAGGTTGATACGGCTTTCGAGATAGCTCAGGACCTGAACCACTTTGTTCGTCCGCTGGCCGGTCAGGTCCTGGAACGAGCAGGCCATGAAAATTTCGGTCGCCTTGGCATCGATATCGTCGCAGGTTGCATCGTCGGCGCCGTTTTCGCGTAGAACCCAGGCCTTTTCCTGGATCTTTTCGGCGGCTTCCAGAATTGACTGAGTGGCACCTTCAGTCTGAGTTACGATTGCATCCAGCTCATGAGATGCATCCATGAACCGGTTGCTGGCCTCGCCTTCCGCCTTGATATTGGCAATTTCCGCCTTGGTCCGTTCAATGGCTTCATGCATATCCGCAATATCAAGGCGGATCTTGTCTAGGTTCGGAACCTCGCGCTGACGGGTAACAACCCTTTCAAGCCGTTGAACGGCAGCAAGAATTTCAGTTGTCTCCGGCGTTTTCTGGCGGCGAAGGAATTCGGCGAGAAACCGGCGTCCGCGATCGGATTCCAGAAGGGTCTGTTCAAGCGTGTGATATTCGGCGTCGCCGATCTGCCCGGGCTCTTCCTGTGCAATTGTCGCGTTCATATGGGTGGTTTCTCACCTTGCAATATGACTTAATGGTGCCGTACCGGGGTACGCTTCCGAAAAAGTAAAACCGGAATTGGTTAACATCTCTTTAGGTCCACGGCCTGCTGATGCGGATCGGGACGGCCGGGACACTTTCAATGATATCTGGACGGATTGGGCTGGCGGTTGGCGTGTCTGGCCTGTTTGCGGGACATTTCTTCGGGTTTGGTATTTTTCTGCCGTTCTTTCCGCTTGTTCTGGAAAGCAACGGGCTGAGTGCAGCTGAAATTGGCCTTGTTCTCGGCGTGGGGAACCTTGCGCGTATTGCGGCCAGTCCTGTCATGACAAATCTGTCCGACCGCAGTGGGCGGCGGCGGTTGTCGGTGTTTGTATATTCCGTCCTCGGCGCTGCGTCGGTCTGCCTGATCTTTGCGGGCAGCGGATTCTGGTGGGCGTTCTTAGCCGTCACTGGTCTGTTGATTTTCTGGGCGCCGATCATTCCGCTTGCCGACGCTTATGCGCTTGACGCGAACCGGACCATGTCGCTGGATTATGGCCGGATGCGGATGTGGGGGTCGGTTGCGTTTGTGGCCGCCAATCTTGCCGGAGGCCTTCTGACCGGCAGCAGCACGATCTGGCTGTTGACCGCAGGAATTGCTGCCAGCTGCATTGTAACGGGATTGATAGCAATGTCCCTGCCTTCAGCGTCAGGATCTCAGCCGCAGACGGACGATGAATCGGCCAAGGAAAAACCTCCGTTTGGTGCGCCATGGTTCTGGTTCGCGGTGTTTCTTTTCGGGCTGTTCCAGGCAACGCATGCCGCATTCTACGGATTTGGAACACTCTATTGGCAGCGCCTCGGTATTGCGGATTTGACCATCGGGATCTTCTGGTCGCTCGGTGTGATCGCCGAAGTCCTGCTGTTCATCGTTGCCGGGCGGCTTTTGGTCAGGTTCGACCCGGTTGCCTTCTTGATCGTCGCGGCCTGCGCGTCGCTTGTCCGCTGGCTGTTGTTTCCCTTCGCGGACAGCGTTCCGGAAATCGCAGCCCTGCAGCTTCTTCATGGGCTGAGCTTCGGTGCGTCCCATTTGGGCGCGGTCATGTTCCTTGGCAAGGTTGTGCCCAGCAAGTGGGCGGGAACCGGCCAGGGGATGCTGGCAACGTCGGTCGGTATCCAGTTGTCGGCCGGATTGTGGATATGCGGATTGCTTTACGAGATTGCGACCGCAATGCCGTTCTTTCTCATGGCCGGATTTTCTGCTGCAGGGCTTGTCATGCTTTTGGCTGTAGCGACGGTACTGCGAAAAAAAATGGCTCTTGCGGGCGGTCAGGAAACGACCGCCCGCAACAGTCTGTAAGCAATACCCTTCGAGAATCAGCCCCAGAGTTCGGGCGCAGGCGGGTGAAGCAGGCTGTCTTCGAACACCAGACCCGGCTCACGGTCCTTTGCCAGCAACAATGGACCGTCAAGGTCGACATAGTCGGCTTCCTGGGCCAGAAGGACCGCCGGTGCCATGGCGAGCGACGTTCCGACCATGCAGCCGGTCATGATCTTGAAATCAAGGGCTTTTGCGGCTTTCAGAAGCTCCATGGCTTCGGTCAGGCCACCTGCCTTGTCCAGCTTGATGTTGACCGCGTCGTACCGGTTTCGAAGCGCCGCCAAGCCGTCCCTCGTGTGAACGCTCTCATCCGCACAGATCGTGACCGTGCTTTGAATGTCTTGCAACAGGTCGTCCTTGCCGGCGGGCAGGGGTTGTTCGATCAGCGAGACACCTGCTGTGTCGCATGCGCGCAGATTGGGCTCGATGCTTTTTGCATCCCAGGCCTCGTTGGCATCGACGATCAGCGTGCTTTCCGGTGCAGCGCTGCGCACGGCCGCGATCCGCTCGACATCCCCGTCTCCCCCCAGCTTGACCTTCAGCAGGGGACGGTGCGCCGCAAGGGCGGTTTTCTCCGCCATTGATTCGGGTGTGCCGACACTGATTGTGAAAGCCGTCGTGACCGGTCTCAGACTCTCCAGACCGGCAATTGCATAGGCCCGTTTTCCCGATAGCTTTGCTTCCAGATCCCATAGGGCGCAATCAACCGCGTTGCGTGCCGCTCCTGGAGCAAGGGCGTCTTGAAGGTCCTGCCGTGACAATCCCGATTGCAGATCGGCCGTGATGGCCTCGATCTGCGCGCGGACACTTGCAAACGTTTCGCCATAGCGGGCATAAGGCACGCATTCGCCGCGGCCGATATGTCCGTCGGCTTCAATGCGGACGCTGATTACTTCTGCGTGCGTGCGGCTACCCCTGGCAATGGCGAAGCCGCCGGATATTTCGAACCGTTCTTCTTCAACCGCAATCATTCGGCTCATGGGGCGCCGAACTCCTCAGCAACACGGTCGATGATGGTTTCGACTCCAAAGCGCACCGGGTCGGACGCCGGCAGGCCGTGGGCCTCGGAGGTTTCCTTTAGGTAGGCCCTGGCTTCGTCTTCGCCGAGTGCAGATGTGTTGACGGCGATGCCGACGCAACGGATGTCCGGGTTGGTCAGGCTGCCCAATTGAACGGTCAGATCGATAACCTGCTGGATGGTCGGGAGCGGGGTTTCGACGCCGCGCATCTTGGTCCGGGTCGGTTCGTGACAAACGATGAAGCCATCGGGCTGGGAGCCATGCAGCAGGCCAAGGGTTACGCCTGCAAACGATGGGTGAAACAGCGACCCCTGACCCTCGACGATCTGCCAGTGCGACTCCTCGGTCGCCGGAGACAGCCATTCCGCTGCGCCGGAAATGAAGTCTGCAACGACAGCATCCAGCGCAACTCCGCGCCCGGAAATCAGAACGCCGGTCTGGCCGGTGGGGCAGAACGAGCTGGTGAAGCCGCGTTCGTTCATCGCCCGGTCGATGGCCAGAGCCGTGTACTTCTTGCCGGCCGAACAGTCGGTGCCGACCGTTAGAATGCGTTTGCCGGACCGTTTCGTGCCCTTGCCGGTGGCAAAGACTTCGTCATTGTGGCGCACGTCATGAAGCTGGCAGCCGTTTTTCTCAGCAGCTTCCCGGATCGCCTCAATGCTGCCGAGCCGTACGTGAAGACCGGACGCAACGTTGAGCCCGGCTTCCAGGGCTTCGACAATCGATGCGATCCAGTGGTCGGGCAGGCGTCCGCCCGCATTGACCGCCCCGATGACCATCGTCTTGGCACCCTGAGCAGCACCTTCCGCAATAGAGATATCCGGCAGCCCGGAATCGGCGGCGCAGCCTGGAAGCCGAACTTGCCCAAGGCACCAGTCCTTGCGCCAATCGACAACGCCCAAGCCCGTCTTTGCCGCCAAAGCATCCGGAACATCACCAAGAAACAGGAGATAAGGGTGTGCAATTTCCATGAACGTACTTTCTATCGGATTGACCCTGCATGACGGGTAGTCGTTAACTTGTTGGAAGATGTATAAGGTTGAGCAAGGCTCATCGACAAGGGGGTAGCCGGAAAGAATGGCATTCTCCGAAAAGAACCGTCCGCCAACCATGGACACGCAGCCCGGCTCTGCCGGACGGCGGGCGATCGTTCTCGGTGGCGACTGGACCGTCAGCACGCTTCAGGCTGCCGAGGCACTTTTGAAGAAAGCGCCCCGGATTGGCCCGGACGGACCGGTTAGCATCGACTTGAAGGATGTTGGCGAAATCGACACCAGCGGCGCCTGGCTGATCCACCGATTGCGCGGCACGATCGAGTTTTCGGGTCTCAACGTCGCACTGGAGGGAATGGACCCCAGCCGGGCGATGCTGTTTGAGGAAATGGAAAAGCACCATCCGCCGGAGTGGTCGCCGGAACCGGGCGGTTTCACGTTTGTTGATTTCCTCGAAGCCGCCGGCAAGACCTTGGTCGACAGCGGCAAGGACGCGCTGGCCATGCTGCACATTCTCGGCTCGCTGGGAATCGTGTTGTCGCATGTAATCCTTCACCCGGCCCGTTTGCGGAGCATTTCGATCGCGGTTCAGTTCGACAGGACGTGTATCGGTGCGGTGCCGATTGTTGCGTTGATGAGCTTTCTGATCGGCGCGATTATTTCGCAGCAAGGCGGATTTTATCTCCGGCAGTTCGGTGCCGACATCTTTGTCGTTGACCTTGCAGGTATTTTGGTGCTGCGCGAAATCGGTGTCATCCTGACAGCCATCATGGTTGCCGGCCGGTCCGGTTCAGCGTTCACGGCAGAGCTCGGGTCCATGCGCATGCAGGAAGAGGTTGATGCCCTGCACGTTATTGGCCTGCGCGTAACGGAAGTGCTGGTGCTGCCGCGTATTCTGGCACTCATGATCGCGTTGCCGATTCTGACCTTTGTCGCCGACATTGCCGCCTTGTTCGGGGCCGGGCTCGTGTCCTGGGCTTATCTGGACATTCCGCCTGCTGCATTCCTCGTTCAGCTTCAGGCGGCGATCACCACCGAAACCCTGTTGGTTGGTCTCATCAAGGCACCGTTCATGGCCTTGATTGTTGGTTTGATTGCCTGTGTGGAGGGGCTGAAGGTCAAGGGTTCTTCGGAGTCCCTGGGCCGCCATACAACTTTGTCGGTCGTGAAGGCGATTTTCCTTGTCATTCTGGTTGACGGCATGTTCGCTATGTTCTTCGCTGCCATAGGGGTTTGAGACTGGGAATGGATTACGCGGACGCAGAACCGGACTATGTCGACGGCGCGAATGGTGCAGGCGCCGATGACTCGATCCTTTCGGTCCGCGATGTGACCGTTCGTTTTGGCAGCAAGTTCGTTCTGAGAAACCTTGATCTTGATGTCCGTCGGGGCGAAATCCTCGGGTTTGTCGGCGGTTCGGGAATGGGCAAGTCCGTTCTTATGCGGACCATCCTGGGATTGTCGCCGAAACTGTCGGGCAAGATCAGCGTATTTGGCATTGATCTGGATACCGCCAAACCAGTCCAGCGCAAGACCGTTGAGCGCCGCTGGGGCGTGTTGTTCCAGCAAGGTGCGCTGTTTTCCTCCCTGACGGTGAAACAAAACATTCAGGTGCCGATGCGCGAGCACCTGAAGCTGTCTCCAAGCCTCATGAACGAGCTTGCGATGCTGAAACTCGAACTGGTCGGGCTGCCGCAGGATGCAGCGGACAAGTTTCCATCTGAACTCTCCGGTGGCATGGTCAAGCGCGCGAGCCTGGCGCGTGCCTTGTCACTCGATCCGGATCTGGTTTTTCTGGACGAGCCGACATCAGGGCTCGACCCGATTGGTGCGGCAGCATTTGATTCGCTGATCAAGAAGTTGAGTGCAACCCTTGGATTAACAGTCTACATGGTTACACATGACCTCGACAGTTTGCACTCAATCTGCGACAGAATAGCTGTACTCAGTCAGAAGCGAATACTCGCCATTGGGTCACTTGAAGATATGATGAAGCACGAAGACCCGTGGATTAAATCTTATTTCCGCGGAACACGGGCCAGCTTCAGGACCGGTAAGGCATAGGTGGATGGAGACACGCGCGAACTACATTCTGATCGGGGCCTTTATGGTGGCCATTCTTGTGGCGGCCTTTGGCTTTGTCTACTGGCTCGCGGCAACCGCGGAGTCGCGGCAGAATGTAGCGCTGCAAATCGTTTTTCCGGGAAAGGTGACAGGGCTTCCGGTTGGCGGGCAGGTGCAGTTCAATGGCATCAAGGTCGGTGATGTCAGTTCGCTGGAATTCATGAAGGATGATCCGACCAAGGTCATCGCCAACGTCAACATCAAGCCATCAACACCCTTGCGGAACGACACCCAGGCCATGTTGAATTTCACCGGGTTGACGGGTGTTGCCTATGTCGACCTGAGCGGCGGGTCCAGTGATGCGCCGCTGATCCTGGACCGGGACGACGGCAAGGTTCCCGTCATCTACGCCGAGAAATCGTTTTTCGATGACATTGTCGATGGTGCCCGGAACGTCATCAACCGGGCGGATAGCACACTAACGACCATAGATGATTTCCTGCTGGAAAACCGTGATGGGATATCCAATACCCTGGCCAATGTCGAAACGTTCTCCGGCGCGCTGGCCTCGAATGCCGATGGCGTCGAGGACTTCATGGAAAGCATCGGCAAGGCCTCCGACGCTTTCTCCAGTCTGTCGGTGCGGCTCGAAACGCTCGTCATGGAGGGTGAGCGTCTGCTTGCCGCCGTGCCCTCTGACAAGGTGACTGCAATTGTTGAGGAGATCGCGGCCTTTTCGGAAAGTCTGGGGCGGTCCGCCGAAGGGATCGACAAGTTGCTTGCGAATGCAACAATGGCATCCGAAGAATTGCAATCCTTCTCCAAGCGGTTGAACGAAGGCCTTGCGGATGTTCAGCGCGTCGTCGAAGCCGTCAAACCAGAGGACGTGGAGAAGATTGTCGGAGGTGCAGCGCGGTTTACCGAACTGCTGGACAAGCGCGCACCGGAATTGGATCAATTGGTCACTTCATCTGCTTCGGCGGTCGATGGCATCAACCGGATCGTCAGCGCAGTGTCAGAGCGCGAGGAACAAATTGGCGCCATCCTCGACAACGGCGAGCAGGCGGTTGCCAAGATCGACGTGCTGGCGTCAAGGGGCGTCGAAATAGCAGATGCGATCGACCCGTCCGAGATTGATCAGATCGTCGCGTCGCTGAACGGTTTCGCGACGGGACTAAACGGTTCGCTTGAACAGATCGATCAGGTCATTGCAAGCGTCGATCCGGACAAGGTCAGCGAGACAGTCGACGGGTTGGCTGCGATCATTGGCAACGTCAATGAACAGCAAGGCCAGATCAACGAAATCATCGCCTCGACCAAATCAACGGTCCAGAATTTTGAAGCGGTATCAGCGACACTGCGCAGCGAAGACGGCCGCATTGCCGGAGTGATCGAGGATGTTTCGGCCGCCGCCGACCGGTTTGCGGTGACGCTGGAGTCCGCGAATACCTTGCTGGCGGCTGTCGACCCGGCCAAAGTCGGCAACATCGTCGGATCCGTGGAGACCGCTGCCGCGGGACTGACGCATGAGGAAGACGGGATCGCCGCCATTCTGGAAACAGCACGCAAGGCCGCCGACAACGTTGAGCAGTTGACCAGCGATCTGGCAGGGAAAACGCCGGATGTTGATGAGATCCTGAGCGACGCCAAGGAAATGACCGCAACCCTGAATGCCACATCGGTTCGCGTTGAATCCCTTGTCGAGAAGGTAACCACCATGGTGGATGCGGACGGAGAGGGCCTGATAACGGAAGCAACCCGCGCTGCCCAGGCCATTAGCAAGATCGCCGTCGCGTTCGAAAGCCGGGCGGATACCATTGCCGGCGGCATGGCGAAGTTCGCCACGAAGGGGTCCGCGGACTTTTCTGCAGCACTTGCACAACTAAACCGTACATTGGTATCAATACAAAGAACTGTTGAAAATTTTGACCGGAATCCCAATCGCGTGATATTCGGAGGCGATGACGTTCCGACATTCTCAGGTAGTGGGCGTCGGCGATAGCATAAGAATGACTAGGGGCTGGTCGTATTTGAAAGGCACAGGGGGTATGTCGAAGCAAAGAGGCGTGACTGACCGCCGAGGATTTCTCGGCGCGGCGGGCGTTTGCCTGTTTGCTGCTGCATGTTCCAGCGGTGCACCTTCGGCCCTCTATAGTCTGGAAGCCGCGCAGACAGGCTCAGGGGCAGGCCGCGCCCGCGGTGCGCAGGTTCTGGTTCCGCCGCCGAGGGCTCTGAAGGCACTGGACACCAGCCGTATTGCGGTTGTCGATCAGGGGACGGTCTACAGTTATTTTCCAGAAGCAGCTTGGGCAGATACCCTGCCAAATGTCGTTCAGCTCAAGCTGAGGCAATCCTTGCAGAATACAGGTCGTTTTGCCGGTGTCGGCCTGCCGGGCGATGGGTTGCTGATAGATTATCAGCTCCAAACGGAACTGCGGTCATTCGAAATGCGGATAGACGGGTCAAACAGGGCTGTGGTGGCAATCTCTGCGCGCCTTGTCAACGATCGCAATGGACGAGCGATTGCCAATCGCGTGTTCGAAGCCGAAACCCCGGTTAGTGGCTCATCCGCAGATGATGCGGTTGAGGCCCTGAATATATCCGCGCAAAGGGTTTTCTCCGAGATAGCGGTCTGGGCACAGAAAAACGCTTAGAGCATTCAACCGGCCTTGAGCATCGATTCGATTGGGTGGAGCGAAACATGACCGGGTGCCGGAAGCCGGGCCACAGGTGGACAGTCTGAAAAAATGCCCGATTTCAACCTCCAGACATTTTTTCCTTATCTGGTTCGTGTGTTTTATACCGATGTGACCCGTTCATTGTCGCAGATCTATCAGCGCGACTATGACATGGCGCCCGCGGAGTGGCGCACAATGGCCATTCTCGGCAGCGCCGGTCAGGGATTGCAAGCCACGGAAATCGTTGCCAGATCGAGCATGGACAAAGTAGTCGTAAGCCGCGCGGTCAAGAAGATGGAAGATCGCGGCTTTCTGATCCGGGAAACGAATGCATCCGACGGGCGAAGCTCCCTGCTGAGCCTGTCCGTCTCGGGGCAGCAGGTTTACCTTGATTTGCTGCCCAAAATTCTCAAGGCCGAGGCGCGCATGCTCGACGGATTGTCAGACGGCGAAATAGACGCCTTCGTCGCCACCATGAACAGGATCCGCCAGAATCTCGACTGACCAGTAGAGAACAACAGGAACACGAAAAAGGCGGCCAAGGAGCCGCCTTTCTTGTTTCAGTGCTCAACCCGGTCCGATCTTAGTCGAACCGGCCGCTTGCATGGGCAAGCATTGTGTAGACCTTGCCAGTATCGGACGTAAGGTAGGTCTGTCCCAGCATGTTGTCGCGGTCATTGCGGGAGACCTGGACCAGCAGTTGCTCGAAATCGGCAACATAACGTTCGACGGCTGTCCGGAACTCGGCATCGCGGGCGTATTTCTGCCGGATCTCGTCGAACGTCTGCTGGCCTTGCAACGTGTAGAGCCGGCGGCTGAACACGTGCCGCTCGCCCTGGCGGTACCGCTCCCATTGATCGACGAAGTTCTCATGATCGATCGCTCTGGCGATATCCGCCGACAGGGAATTCAGACTATCGACGCTCTGCAACTGCGGCTGAGCGCTGCCCTGTCCACCATCCTCATCCCGGGACGCCCGGCGCAGGAGGTCGGTGACCCAGCCGCGCTCCGCAGCACCCGAGTTTTGCGGAGTAGCCTGCGGGCGTGATGCCGTCTGACGTACCGGTTCCGGTGTGCGGGCCGGAGCTGCCGGGCGTGGCTGTACTGGCGCAGGTGCATAGCTCGAGGCAGGAGCAGGGGCAGGGGCGGCAGATGCGGCCGCCCGCTGTTCCTGCGGACGCGAGATGTCCAGGACGTTGGACTGTTTGGCTACGATCTCGGACAGTTCGGTCAATGCCCGGATCTGTTCGTTGACCACCTTGCGCAGCGCTGCCGAGGATTCCTCTGCCTCTTCTGGGAGGTTGAGCACGCCCTGCTTCAGTTCGTTTCGCGTGGCTTCCAGTTCACGGTGTACATCGCGGGCCGCGTCCCTCATGCGCGATGCGGCTTCATTGAAGCGGTCTGTTGCATCGGTCACCGTCCGGGACATTTCGGAGATGATGTCGTCCTGGGCGCTGCGGATTGCATCGCGGGCTTTCTGGCCCTCCATGCCGGCCGTCATGCGCATGGTTTCGAACTGCTCAGTGACCTGGCGTGTGGCCGATTCGGCGGCGGCTCCGAGGAGGTTGGCCGCTTCGCGGGCCTTGTCGTCGGCAGACTCAAGCGTCGACGTCAGGGTGTGGGTGAAGCTGCGCATCAGCGCATCAACCGACTCTGTCTTGGAAAGCAGCGTTTCGGCCACTTCCTCAATGGCTGTGCGCCGCTCTGTAACTCGGCTTTCGACCGAGCGGTTGGTGTTGTCCAGGTGCTCGGCCGCTTTCGTGAGTTCCACTGCCTGATCGCCGAACCGGTTTGTGAGGGCCTGGATATCGGCAAGGGTCGTCAAAGTGACATCCCGCAGATTGGAGACCTGCTCGGAGATGCTTTGTGTGGTAACCCCGGTATCGGCAACCGCGCGGCCGACCGCCGAGTGGAACTCTTGCGCCCGTTTGCCAAGGTTCTCCTCGATATCGCCGAGGTTGGAGCTGGCCATGTCGACGACATTCTGCAGGCTGGAGTTGGAGCGTTCGATCCGCTCCAAAATGCCCGAGATATCGGTTTCGAGGCTTTGCCGGGTCCGGGCAAGCTGGGAGGTTGCGTGTTCGCTGCGTTCGTTGATGGCGGCCGTGATGCGGTCGCCCGCTTCGA
The DNA here is from genome assembly GCA_965230445.1 of Roseibium sp. Taxonomy (GTDB): domain Bacteria; phylum Pseudomonadota; class Alphaproteobacteria; order Rhizobiales; family Stappiaceae; genus Roseibium. The sequence goes on from OZ246005.1 coordinate 1,316,756, forward strand.
CCAGAGAACGTGTCGCGTCAAGGCCGGTATGGGCAAACGTGTCCGACACATCGCGGCCCTTGACCGTGATCGCTTCCAAAATGGCAGTGTGGACTTCCGACAGGCGGCCAGTGAGTTCCTGAGCCCGGCTTTCGATGGCACCAACAAGTGCATTGCCGTCCGAGCCAATCAGGCCTGCCAGTTCGGTCGACTTCGATCCGAAGGCTTCATGCAGCGCCGTCGCCTTGGTCAACAGGTCGGTGACAACCTCATTGCTCCGTCCGAGCATCAGGTCGGTCGCCTGACGCACCGCAGAATGGATCTGGTTGCTGACCGCGCTGCTCTCGCCGGAAATCTGTCCGCGGATTTCTTCAAGAGTAGCGGCAAGCGTTGCCCTTGACTGTTCGCTTTCTGCGCTCAAGTTGCCGGAAACTTCGGCGATCATCCGCGAAAGGTCGTCGCGTACCTTTTGGCTTTCCCCGGAAAGGGAATCGGTGAATTCGACCAGCGTTCCCGCGTAGAGCGCGCGTGCACGCTCGCTTTCGGCTGCCATCGCCTGGGATGCTTCGGCCACGGTCGAGAGGACCAGATCGCGGATGCGGCCGCTTTCGCCGGACAGTTTGCCGGTGGCTTCGCTCATCGTGGTTTCCACGGTTTCGCCGGTCCGGATGCGTTCATCGCCCAGTTTCTTGGCAGCGCTTGCGACAGCCTCATCGACCGTATCGCGCAAGCGTGTGCTTTCGGTGTTGAGCGTGGAGGCCGCTTCCGCCATGACACTTGTGAGTGTGTTGTAGGCGCGGTCGCTTTCGCTGTTGAGCGTGCCGCTGATGCTTTCGACACGTTCCTTCAGTATCCTTTCGAGCTGGTTGGCTTGCTGTTCGAGGGACTCCGTAGCTTCGAACACCTTCGCACCAAGCGTGACATTAATCTCGGAGATCCTGTCGGAGAGCGACTGGGTGAGGTTTTCACTCTGCTGATCGAGGACCGCACCGGCCTCGCTCAGCCGGTTGTTGAGCGTGTTGGTCATATGCTCCTGACCCTCAACGAAGGTCTGGGCAATGTCCTTGGTGCGCGCGACAAGCGTGTCCGAAATCTGACGGGCCCGTGCATCAAGCGTCTCGTCGATCCGGTCGGTGCCGCTGATCATGGTGGTGGTCAGCTGTTCGGCCTTCTCCGCCATGGCAACGGCTGCAGCGTCTACGTGGCCTGTTAACTTGGCGGTCATTTCGTCGGCGCGTTCAGCTAGCGTGCTGCCGGCGGCTTCCACGCGCTGGCCAAGCTGAATGGTGATTGCATCCGAGCGGTCCGCAAGCACATCGGAAATGTTGCGCGATTTCTCCTCCAGCGCCTGGCTGATGCCTTCGGTGCGCAGTTCGATCGCTTCGGCCAGCATCAGGGTACGGCCTTCGAGTGCAGTTTCGAAGCCGGTGATGCGCTGATCGAGCGTCAAGTCGAGGGTGTTGACGTGGCTGCCGAGCGTTTCGCCCATTGCGGCAATACGATCGCCGAGCGACGCATTCAGGGTGTCGATGCGTGTATCGAAGGTTGTGTCGACGGTCTTCAGGTTGGTATCCAGCGATTCTGTCAACATATCCGACTTGGAAGCGAAGGATTCCAGAAGCTGGCCGCCGCGTTCGCCAACGATCATGTCGAGGCTCGCGATTTGTTCTGACAAGCCGTCATGCAGCGCTGTGCCGCGTGTTTCGATCGTATCGGCAAGCTTTGTGCTGACTTCGGAAATATCGCTGGTCAAGCGGTCGCCGCGGCTTGCGATCAATTCGGCAAGCTGCGTCCCGGTTTCGGTCAGCTTGTGGGTCAGATCGCCGGTTTGCGTTCCAAGACCCGCAGCAAACTCGTTGACGGCACTCTGGATGGAGTCACGGAAATCCTCAGTCTGCCTAGTGAGGATCGTGGTCATCTCCTCGCTGCGCGCAGCGAGACGATCACTTAGTTCGTCGCCATTGATGGAGATCGCCGTGTAAATACGCTCCGAAATGCTGTCCAGCTTGTCGGCGAGCTCGCTGCCGCGCACGCTGATGGTCTCGGTAAGGGAACCGGCGGTTTCGTCGAGTTTCGACGCGATTTCGCCGCCCCGCAGAGACAGGTCCACGACGATGCTTTCGCCGGTGCCGCGCAGGATCTCGGCAACTTCCGTCGTCCGGCCGGACAAGGTCTCGATGATCTCCGCGCCCTTGAACGAGATGGTGTCGGTGACTTCCTGACCGCGCTCGGAAATGCTCTCAACGACCTGGTTGCCGGTTGATTGAAGCGCGTTGTCGAGGGTTGTCACCCGCGTGTCTACCGTGCCGATCAAATCTTCGGTCCGGGACGTGATCGTGTCGATCAGACGGCCGGAGGTCAGCGACAGGTTCGCGTTAATCTCCTCACCGCGCTGGGTGATCTCGTGGCCAACCGAGGCCCCTGTGGTTTCCAGAGCCAGGCGGAATTCCTCGGTCTTGGACGACAGGGTCTCCACGACAGAGCTGCTTGAGTTGCTCAGGGTGTTGTTGAGTTCGTTACCCTGATCGCTCAGGGTTGTGATGAACGTGCTGGCTGTCTGAGTAAACTGCTCGTTGACCGCTGCACTGCGTTCCATCAGTGTTTCTGTCAGGGTGTTCGCAGACAGTGACAGGGTGGAGACCAGTTCCGACCCGGTGCCGGAAAGCTGGTCAGCATAGGAGCCGGCGCCGCTCTTGAGGTTCTCGAACATCTGGCTGCCGGACTGCGACAGTGTGTTGACCAATTCAGCGCCGGTATTTGACAACTGCTCCGCATAGCCTTCGGCACCGGCCTGCAGGTTCTCAACCAGCATGTTGCCGGAAGTGGTGAGGGTAAAGCCGAGGGATTCGATCTTCTCGTCAACCTGCGCAGACAATTCGGAAATGCGCTCGTTGACGGACATCAGCAGACGCTGTGTTGCTGAATCGACATTGCTCGACAAATCTTCGGATGTGGCGGCGAGTTGGTCGGTGAAGGTGCTTTGCGCTCCGGCGATTGCATCGCGCATCCGGTCGGAGTTGACGACAATCGACTCCCGCTGGCTGGACAGTTCTTCGATCAGTCCGCGGATTTTCAATTCATTGTCATTGTAGGACCGTTCCAGCGTAGACACTTCGTTGTGCACGAGGACTTCCAGTTCGCTCGCCCGCGCGATGGCCCGTTCGATGCCGTCGCCCATTGCTGCGACTTCGCGGCGGATGGCCTGACCGACACTGAGGATCGATTCCTTGGCCATCTCCTCCGGCTCGGCCAGGCGCAGGGCGACTTCCGTCATGCCGCGTGCAACCAAGCGCATTTCCTGCGCACGCCAGATCATTGAGGCGATGGTGAAGAAGAAGACAATCGGTACCAAAATACCCATAAACGCCAGAATGATATCAGGCGATTGAAGGAGGACCTGAGGGTCCATGATACCGTTCAGCCGGTCACCGAACATCGACATCATCAGGGCGCTTCCAAGCGCCCCCCAAACCGCGCTGATCGCCAAAGCGCCCCAGAAGGGTGCAGACGACGGACGGCGCTGGAGGCTGTACATCAGATTGCCGATACTGCGCCGGTCGTCATTGGCAGCCGAACTGCGCGCATTCCGTCCGCGCTTTCGGGCGCTGCGGCTTTCGTTCGCAGAGGGCTTGTCTTTGCCTGCAGCCGGATTGCCGGATGGCTGTTCTGAACTCTCGGCCGGAGCTTCAGCGGGTTTGGAATCGATTTCCATCGGTTCCGGACCGCCGAAATCGAGCTTCAGGGCTTCTTCGACCGCGGACAGTGCCGCCTCCGCAGGATCGCTTACCTTCGTCGGATTTGCCATATTTGGATCGCCTCACGTCCGTACTCAAAACAAACCGGTAGACCCGTCTCCCGTCTTGCGGGAGTTTGGGTCAATCGTTCGATTGCGTTCAGCGCCACGGCAAAATGTCATTCTGACTGCCGGGCTGTCTGGAATCTTGGGGCTGGCCGCCGCTGACCACCTGCGAACATTCTGTTGCGCAGAAAGATCCCCACCTTGCCGCATCACCATTTGTAATGGCACAATCTCCCCTTGCGAACAAGAAAGTACAATGGCTTTAACGACCTAAGGAACCATGCGCGATGGCCGGGCCGGGGAAGAGTGAAAGCGGAAAAAGTGGTCTTGTTGAGGCACAGAAAGCCACTCGAAAGGCGGCCAAGCCAACGGTGGCGCAACTCAAATGGCTGGCAAAGGGGGCTTCGCAGCCAGGTGGCAAGCTGCCGCTATTTGATGATTCAGGGCGTGAAATTCCCGCCCGCACCATACGTGCCTGCGTCGATGCAGGCTGGGCAGAGCCTTGGTTTTCCAACCCTATCAAGCCTGACTGGATGGTCTGCAAGCTTACAGATGACGGTGCTGCGCTAGTCAAAACAAAGGCCAGCGCTAGAAAAAGTTAACAGATCTCAGATCTGAATTTGGCATTGACCTCGCGTTCCCGGGGTTTACGGTCCGCCGCATGGTTAACGTTGGGTAATTGGCGCGGCTATTCTTCATTAACCAAGTTTTCACTTTTTTGGGGACATTGCCCGGCGCCACTCCGGATTCGAATTCGCTTAACGCCGTTTTGGTCCTTTCGCGCGACCCTGACTTCAAAGACGACTGCGCGCCGCAAGTGTGGCACGCACCCATGAAGTCAGGAGTATTGGGATGATCCCGTCGACCGCTGTCCGGAGTGCCGGCCCGACCGCCATTGAAGCACCAATCGACCTCGTACAACTTGCAGCCAGCACCTTGGGTGACCACGATCTCGAGCTAGAGGTTTTGCATCTCTTCAAGATCCAGTCAGAAGCCACCTTGTCCCGGCTCAATGCAGAGAGGGATGGCCAACAGAGAATGGAACTCGTCCATACGCTGAAGGGATCTGCCCGTTCGGTCGGGGCCGCGCGCGTCGCGGAAGCTTGCGAGCAGATGGAAATCGGCATGTCGGCAGGCGGCAGCGCATCATCCGACGCGCTTGAGTCTGCGGTAGGTGAGGCGCAGCGGTACATTCAGGAACTGCTTGACGGCTGATACCGAAAGAATCCGTCTTTTGCGCCACGACAGGGTTCTTGACCTTTCGCGCGGAACCTATATTCCGGGGCCATAGGGGAGTTATCGGATAAAGGTTTGGACGCGCTCGATGCCCAAGATTACATTTGTTGCCACTGACGGAACACGGACCGATGTTGATGCCGCAGAAGGCTCAACGGTGATGGAAAACGCCATCAAAAACATGGTGCAGGGTATTGAAGCCGAATGTGGTGGCGCATGCGCTTGCGCTACTTGTCATGTTTATGTCGATGACGCTTGGACCGGCAAGACCGGCTCGGCGGAACCGATGGAAGAGGACATGCTCGACTTTGCCTACGACGTGAAGCCATCGTCCCGCCTGTCCTGCCAGATCAAAGTCACCGCCGAGATGGATGGCTTGGTCGTTCACGTTCCAGAACGCCAGGCCTGAGTGCGCCTGCGCTCTGGTTATTCGGCCGGCTGAGTTGCCGGCCGCTTGAACCATAGGCTCACTTCATTGCCTTCCGAAGGATCATTCGGGATCAGCGTTGCCAGAAACAGGCTGACGGCTGCCATTCCCGCGCCCGCCAGGAACACGATGGTAGGGGAATAGAGCCAGACAAGACCGAACAGAACCGGAATGAAGACAGCCGCGATGTGGTTGATCGTGAAGGCTGTTCCGGCGGTCGGCGCCATATCTGCGGGGTCGCCGATTTTCTGGAAATAGGTCTTCATGGCGATGGCCACGGCGAAAAAAGCGTGGTCGATCACATAGAGCGCGGCCGCCAGCGTCGGATCGGTGACAAAGGCATAGGTCACAAAGACCCCAATCAACCCGATGTATTCGAACATCAGCGCGCGCCGCTCGCCGAACCTGACGATCAGTTTACCGATTGCCGGTGCAAGGCCCATATTCAGGACGCCGTTGATCAGGAACAGGAACGCCACTTCATGGACGTCGTATCCGAAACGTTCCACCATCAGGAATCCGGCAAACACCATGAAGATCTGCCGCCGGGCACCGCCCATAAAGGTGAGGGCGTAGTAGAGCCAGTAGCGTTTGCGTAGCACGATCGTTTTGCGTTGGGGCACGCCTTCCTTGAACTTTGGAAAGACCGCCACAACCAGTCCAACTGCAATCAGGGTCGCCGCACCGGACACCATGAAAACCGTTGCGAAAGACAGATCGAACATCTTCCAGCCGATCAGGATCAAACCATAGGCGGCAAGCTGCGCCATGGAGCCGACAGCCAGGATCTTGCCCATGGACGCGGCGGCGGTTCTCTTGGAAAGCCATTGAAGCGAGAGCGATTGGTGAGCGGTCTCATAGTAGTGAAAGCCGATCGACATGATCAGGGTCGTCACATAAAATCCGAAGGCGGTCGGAAAATATCCGGTCGCTGCGACGCCGGCGCCAAGCAGCAGTAGCGAGACGTAGGCCAGCGTCTGCTCGCGCATCACCAGGAGCAGATAAACAGCCAGAAAGCTCAGGAAACCGGGGATTTCCCGGATCGATTGCTGTATGCCGATTTCGCGCCCGGTGAAGTCCAGTTCATGGACGGCAAAATTGTTGATCAGGTTCCACCAGCCGGCAAAGGACAGTTGCATGGCGGCGGCCATGATCATCAGGAGAACGACCGGTGAGCGCCAACCCTTGTATTGTGCCGGATCCGCCTGTCTGGAGAAGTAGGTCAAGTGCCATCGGCTCCCAATTGCTTGCGTTACGGCACAAATAATTCGAAACGTCCATTGCGGGTTAGCGCTGTTTTGACAATATATGTTTCTGAGGCGTCATTATCTCGAGGCGTAAGGGGGCCATTCGAAACAATGGCGTTCGCCAAATGATCAAGGCCAGCGAACCAATGCAAGCTAACCAAATAAAGCTGGCATCAGTCGCTCGCTTTGAAAAACCGTCGGAATGAAACATGCTTCCTTATCTGGATGCCGAGCCGGATCTGCGGCCGACACCGGGGAACTCCAGGGACGTTCCCGTAACATGTTACGCGTCAAACCAGCCTCCGGGTTCTTCAAACTGCTGGCACTATCACAAGGAAGGACAACTCTTCCATGTGACCGGTGGTTCGGTTGCCGTGCATACGCTCTATGGAACCTTTTATGTGCCGCCGGAGCGGGCCGTATGGCTGCCGCCGGGCGTTGCCCACAGCGGCCGGTACTTGAGCGAAACGAAAGTCAGGTTCCTTTATTTCGCACCTGAGATCGTAGGTGCCCTGCCGGATGAACCGCAGGTGATCCAGGTGACCACGCTCTTGCGAGCCCTGATCCTGGAGTTCATGAGTTTTCCGGCCGAAGAAACTCTGGATGGACCGGCTGCGCGGATCGTGGCGGTAATTCTGGATCAGCTCAAGACCCTGCCGGCAGCGCCTCTTCAATTGCCCATGCCGCAGGAAACCCGGATACGGGCGCTTTGCGCGCAAATCCTCGAAGAACCGGCGCGCAGTCCGGCGCTTGGCGAAGCCGCTGATATGTGTGCCGTTTCGCCTAGATCCTTCGAACGCCGGATAAAATCGGAAACCGGACTGAGCTACCGTACCTGGTGCCGGCAGGCGAAATTGTTTCGTGCCTTGGAGTTTCTGGCAATCGGCCTGCCTGTGTCCGAGGTGTCAGACCGGCTCGGCTACGAAGGGCCAAGTGCATTTGTCGCGAGTTTCAGGAAGGCCTTTGGGGTGACACCGGGGCGGTATTTTGGACCTGCAGGTTCCAATTGATCTCTCTCAAGGCGGAAACCTTGGGTTCGTTCCACAGGTATGGGTGTGGTGTGATTAAAAGGAACGGTCAATGTTCAACAAAATTCTCGTCCCGGTCGATCCCGCTGAGCCCGGGTTTTCATCAGCCGCACTTACCAAGGCCAGCCGGCTAGCCAAGGACTATGGGGCAACCCTGCATCTTTTGGCAGTATGCCCACCGGTCCAGAGCTTTGTCGCCAGCCAGTTGCCTGCCGATTTCCAGGAACGGGAAGTCGATGAAACTGAGGTTGTGCTGAAAGGCCTGGTTACAAAAACCGGTCTGGCCGACGGCATGGCCGAAACCGAAGTCCGTATTGGCCCGGTCGACCACACGGTCATTGACGCTGCCGAGGAATGCAGTGCGGACCTGATTGTCATGACATCGCACAAACCGGGCTTTTCGACCTATTTCGTCGGTTCGCACGCGGCGCACATTGTCCGCCACGCATCGTGCTCGGTGTTGGTGCTCCGCAGCTGACCGGAGAAGGCTGAAGCTGTACACGTGTGCTTCGGCCAGTCCGTAGCTTCTTGTTTTTGGTGGTGAACATATGTGCCGGTTCCGAACCGGCAAGCCCTGCGTTTGCAAACGTAACCGGTGTTGCCTGGCTTTAATCAACTGAGTTAGATGGAACCCGCCAAAGTGTCCAGCATTGCCTTGCACAAGGCACCGTCCGCCTTTGCGTCAAAGGCGGCAAACATCGGGCCCGAATTGACTTCCAGCATGCACAGTCTTTGGTCCGCCTGCCGGGTCTTCAAATCGAATGCGCAAAAACTAAGCCCGAGTGCATCCGCGAGTTCAAGAAGAGACGCTTCCAGTTGGGAATCGTCCAAGCCATTTTCGACAAATGTCACGTCGCTTGATTGGTCGGAGCGGTGATCAAGATGGGTTGAAGCAATGCGGAAGACCAGCGTCTTCCTCCCGACCACAAACACGCGATACTCGGGATAATCAAGCTGCTCCTGAACAAAGACCGGGGCGGGGGCAACACCTTCCCGCCATTCGGTCTGGTCTTCAACATCGGCGAGCGATACACAATATGCTCCGCCTGCAATGGGTTTTATGACCGGTTGGCTGCAATGCGCAATTGCCGAGTTTCTTGCGTTGGTGACAACCGTATGCGGCAATGAAATACCGAGTTCGGCCGCTTTAAGAAGCACAGCAATTTTTGTGTTCGCGCTGTCATTAAGGTGCCGATTGAATGTCGTCACCTTGCCGTTTGCCAGAACCCAGGCCGAGATGACCGAATACCATGCCAGCGCACGGTCAATGGGCGTTTCGGAATGCGAATTGCGCCCAAACACATCATATCGCAGAAATGCCGCTTTGGCCGTGCATACTCGGCCATCAACAAACAACTCACCCTTCGGGAGCGACCAAGTGATACATGGCTCCCGGTCCGGATGATGCAAAACGGGAAGGACCGGAACCCCGAACCGGTGCGCAGCAGAAGTGAGTGCCGCGATGTTCGGATCCATCGCGCCACCCGCAATAAGGATGTCCGGTTGATCAGCGAGCCCGGTAGAATGCGTCGAGACCACGTCTGCTACCGGCGTCCAAAAGGATTCCGGCGGCCCAAGACATCAAATGGATTTTGAATTTCGCCAATTGGCGGTTTTTCACCAACAACCGGCTTCACCGGCCCGCCTTCCCCTAACGGCCAGGTGCCGCCGCCTTCTTCACCAAGGGCAAATGTCGTCGCACCTTCCTCGCCGATTGCAAGGGTCGTCGGGTCCTCCTCACCCATTGGGGGAGAAGTAGGGAAGTGTTCTTCGCCGAACCGCAAGGTTGTTGGCGGATCTTCCTCTCCGACCGCCGGTGACGTCGGATCCTCCTCGCCGAGTGGAACCGTTGTCGGAAACTGTTCTTCGCCAAAACGCAATGTTGTGGGCAGATCCTCCTCGCCAATTGCACGGGTTGTCGGGTCTTCCTCACCATACATTTCGGTTGTGATTGGCCCTTCTTCCCCGACCGCGAATGTGGTGAGCGGCGGGAACATGTCGGCCGATCCCATGCCGCCTCCGGCGCCTGCCAGAGGGTTCAGGAGCTGGACGACATCATTCGTGCGCGCGACAACCCGAACGGCGGACAGTCGTTCTACATCATCGGTCCATACATAGCTCGCAGAAATCGGTGTCACGACTTGTGCCACCATTCCATCCGGCGGTTCTGCAACGAACTCCAGGTCCAAGACCCCGTCTGCGGACAGAACCTCCTCAAGCGGGTTGAGTGCCGGTTGAGTCCATCCGGCGGTTGTCACCATTCCGTGGGCAGTGATGGAGAGTTGTGGCGGGTCGGACTTCAACAAAAACAGCTGTACACTTTGTATTGAAAAAACGCGCATTGCCATATTGGTTCCTCCCAATGACGCGAAATAAACAAAAAAGGGTATATGATTAATATACACTTATTAAGCGCATTTTTCAATCTAGTTTTCAGAAAACGCCAAGCGCGGCCGCACGCGCGCTTCGCCGTGCGCAAGCAAATCCGAGCGCGGTGAATTTTTGCCGCTCATTCCGGACAGCCATCGCTGGTTCGGGATTGCTGGGTGCCGTCTACCGCGCCAGATCCTTCATGCCCTCAGTCAATCCCTCGACTGTCATCGGAAACATGCGGCCTTCCATCAATTCGTGGATCATCTGGATGGAATGTGTGTAGCGCCAGTGTTCCTCGCGGACGGGGTTCAGCCAGATTGCATTCTTGTAGAGGTTTGTAACCCGGCGCATCCAGTCCGCGCCAGGTTCCGCGTTCCAATGTTCGACCGACCCGCCCGGATAGGCGATTTCATACGGGCTCATGGAAGCATCGCCGACGAAGATTACCTTGTAGTCGGCGGGATACTTGTGCAGCACATCCATCGTGTCGATGCGTTCCGTATGCCTGCGGCGATTTTCTTTCCAGACGAATTCGTAAAGGCAGTTGTGGAAGTAGAAATGCTCCATGACCTTGAACTCGGAGCGAGCGGCGGAAAACATCTCTTCGCAGATGCGGATATGGTCATCCATGGAACCGCCGATATCGAAGAACAGCAATACCTTGACTGCGTTGTGCCGTTCCGGGCGCATCTTGATATCGAGCAATCCTTTGTGCGCTGTCGCACGGATGGTGTGGTCAAGATCGAGTTCATCGGCAGCGCCGCTCCGGGCGAAGTTCCTGAGGCGTTTCAACGCCACCTGAATATTCCGTGTGCCCAGGAGCTGCGTGTCGTCGAGATCCTTGAACTCGCGTTTGTCCCAGACCTTGACCGCCCGCCGGTGCCGGCTTTCCTTCTGGCCGATCCGTACACCTTCCGGGTTATAGCCATAGGCACCGAAGGGCGATGTTCCCCCTGTGCCGATCCATTTGTTGCCGCCCTGATGCCGCCCCTGCTGTTCCTTTAAACGTTCGCGCAAGGTCTCCATGAGCTTCTCGAAACCGCCAAGGGAATCGATCTGCGCCTTTTCTTCTTCCGTAAGGTGTTTTTCGGCAAGTTTTCGGAGCCATTCGTCCGGGATCTCCGTCGCCGGTACCTCGCTCATCAGGTCGAGGCCTTTGAACACGGTGCCGAACACCCTGTCGAACTTGTCGAGATTGCTCTCGTCTTTCACCAGCGAAAGCCGCGCAAGATAGTAGAAATCCTCGACGCTTTTCTCAGCAAGGTCCTTGTCCAGCGCTTCCATGAGCGTCAGGTATTCGCGCAAGGAAACCGGCAACCCGGCGGATTTCAACTCGGTGAAGAAGGTGATGAACATGGGGTCAGGGTAGCCGCGCGCGAATGTGGAGTCGAGAGTGAGTGGTTGGCGTGAAAGCGATGTTGGCCGCTAGGACCATTTCGAAAAACAGTGCTATGAAGTCTGCAACGGTTTTGCGTTCACAAATTGATCGAAGCTACGGACAGGCCAATGAAAAACCCGGAAAACCGATTCAAGACACGCCTGAAGAATGGCGAAAGCCAGATCGGGATCTGGAATTCAATGGGCAATTCGGTTGCAACCGAGATCCTGGCCGGTGCGGGTTTCGACTGGTTGCTGATTGACACCGAACACGCACCGCTCGAGGTGACCGGCGTCTATCCGCTCCTGCAGATTATGGAGGCCTATCCGGAAACGGCAGCGGTTGTCCGGCCTGCAATCAACGATCCGGTACTTATAAAACGGCATCTGGATCAAGGGGCGCAGACCCTTTTGATCCCGTATGTCGAATCTCCGGAAGAGGCAAAACAGGCGGTCGATGCGATGCGGTATCCGCCGCGCGGCATTCGTGGCGTCTCCGGGGTCTCCCGGGCAAGCCGTTTTGGCCGGGTCGATGACTACTTAAAAACCGCTGAAGAGCAGCTTTGCCTCATTGTGCAGGCCGAAACCAAGAAAGCCCTCGATCAGCTTGAAGAAATCGCCGCTGTGGACGGAGTGGACGCGGTTTTCATCGGTCCTGCGGATCTTTCTGCAAGCCTCGGCTATCCGGGCGAGCCCGGGCACCCGGAGGTAGTCGAGATCATTCTGGAGGCGATTGCCCGGTTGCAAAAGGTTGGTGTTCCGGCCGGCATCCTGACCACAGATCAGGCGCTGGCAAGGAAGTTCCATGATGCGGGTATGCTTTTCACCGCGGTCGAAACCGATTGGAGCCTTTTCACCCACGCGGTTGATACGCTTGCAAAAGACTGGAAAGAATAAAGCCGCTAGATGGATTGCGCTGCCTCTGCTGCGGTCCCGTAGCGCGGCAGGTCGGCAGCGCTTTTACCCTGGGCTGCCATCAACGTGTCGCGGACATAAGCGATCTGCGCGGTTTCCTCAATTATCTCAGCCAGGTACTGCGCGGCCATCAAGGTCTTGCCAACGCCGATGGTGCCGTGGTTTGCAAGAACGGCAGCTAGAACCGCAGGATCCTCAAACACCGGGTTGATTTCCACCTCGGTCTGCGGCCCTCCCTGCCTAGAGAGCGGGATCAATGGCATTCTGCCGATCTTTTCGATGGTTTGCACGGTCAGGCAGGGGATTTCCAGCCCGGCGCTGGCATAACCTGTTGCCCAGGGCGAGTGGCAGTGAACCACTGCACGGATATCGGCGCGGATACGGTAAAGGCCAAGGTGAAAGCCGAGATCTTTCGAGGGCTTGTAGGGGCTTTCCTCAATGGTTCCATCAAGATGAACGATCTGCAGATTGTCGCGCGTGCATTCGTTGAAGCCGATACCGGACGGTTTGATAACGATTGCATCGGCGCTGTCGAGGCGGACAGAGAGATTGCCTCCGGCATTGGTCTGAAGGCGCAGATCAAAGCAGCGCTTGGCAGCAGCGATAAGGGCATCTTTCTTTTCAGCTAGATCATGCATGGGCGATGTCCTTTGAGGAAGTCAGACCGGCAAGGGTGTCAAGGATGGATTCGGTCACTTCAGGGTCAAACAAATGGGCATCAAGCGTCTGAAGCTGAACCTTCGGATTGAGCACGCCTTTCACGGTTTCCAGGAAAACGCTGCGCAGGGTGGGGTCCTCGATCGCGCCGCCCGGGCGGTCCTGATGGGAAAATCCGCCCATTGGCACGATCATGGCGCTTGGGCCCGCCACTGCATTGAGACTTTCTGCCAGAATACTGGCGACCCGGACCATTTCGTCTGCGTTCAGTTTCACATGGGTGAAGTAGCCGGAATGCTGGTAGTGTGGCCGTTCCAGATAGGTTGGCGGCACCAGCGCAATTTCGCCGAGCCCGATGAAGTTAACTGCCCCCGGCAACACAATGCGGGGCAGATCCGGAGCCGATGAAAACCGGTCCGGCATGGGCACATGGGCACCGGCGATATGCAACCGGGTCACTTCATGCGGGGTCATATCAACAATCGCATCAAAGGCTCCACGCCGGGCAAAGCGGGTAAACGCAGCGCCGCCATAACCATTTGCGTGAAAAATGGTTGCTTCCTCGCCGCGATCCTTGAGCGCTGAATTGAGCTGGACAACGGCAGCTTCCGTTGCCCCAAGCGCGGTGATTGCGATGGACGGATTGTCGACACAGGCATTTGCCTGCCTGCGGGAGTGGCAAAGCCCAGCCGTCATGGCAGCTGCATTCTCCAGCACTTCGCGCAAGGTGGCATTGAGCCCGCAAATATCGGCGAGGGTCGGAACCAGGATGATGGAGTTGTCAGCCAGTGCAATACGCGGGTCGAAGGGGAGGGTGGTGACAAGCACTTTCGGAAAGGTGATCGGCAGTCCGCGCATGACCTTCAAAATGATCTCGGCTCCGGTGCCTCCGCCGAGCCCGACCACGGCGCGGATACCGTCCCCCATGGCTGTCTCGACGGCCTCGACCGTCCGTTCGACAACGCCGGCGATTGCGCTGGCTTTCGCGGTTCCACCGAGAATAACACCGCCAGAGGCCAGCGAGGCGTCGATCGTATGTGTGGTGACTCCGTGCCCGGCCAACCGCCCCGAAAGGAAGTTTGCCTCTTCGGCCTTGGTCTCCAGCGTCGTTATCAGCAGAACATCTGGCATTGGCTACCCCTTGACCGCCCCTGCGGTCATGCCGGTGATGATCTGACGTGACGCGAACAATGTGAAGATGATCGGCGGGATGGCAAGCAACATGCCGGTCGCCATGATAACGCCCCACTCAACGTTGAATTCGGACATGTTGTTGACGATCAGGATCGGCACGGTCTTGGTATTCCGGTCGCTGAGCGCCGAGGCGAGCAGATACTCGTTCCAGGCTATTCTGAACGTGAAGATGGCGGCAGCCGCCAGGCCCGGCTTGATCAGTGGAAGAACCACGAGGAAGAACACCTGGAACGGTCCGGCACCATCGACCCTTGCGGCTTCCTCCAGGCTGCGCGGAACCTGCACGATGAAGGCCTGCAGGATCCAGATGACAAATGGCAGGTTCATGGCGACATAGATCAGTATGATACCGGAGTGGGTTCCGGCAAGGCAGACATTGCCGCGCCCGCCGAACGTGTCGCGGATCCAGCCGCCGATCAGTGTCGCCTTGTCGATGCAGAATTCGTTGTTCCACAGACCGAATACCGGGACCAGCAATACGGCGGGCGGTACCATGCGCACCATCAACGTGGTCAGCGAAATCGGTTCGCGGCCAAAGAAACGGAACCGCACCAGCGCGTATGCGGCCATACACCCGATCACCAGGGTTAGAACCGTGGAAACAAGCGCAATGATCAGCGAGTTGATGAACGCGCCGCCGAATTTGAGCGAACAGAAATCAAGATGTTCGGGCTCATACCAGAGGATATCGCAAAGCGCGGTTTCGTAGTTCTGAATTGTTGGCAGGAAAAGCAATCCGCCAGTACCTGAAATGATGTCCACATCCAGCTTGAAGGAATTGATCAGCATCAGGCAGATCGGCCCGACCGCCATGAAGATCAGGGCCACGAGCAGCGCATAGAAAGCCGGGCTTTGTTTGTCGTAGGTCATCGGCTTAGTGGTCTTCCTGAATTTGGCGCGCGATCCGCGCCGCCCGTGCTTCCTGGAATCTGGTGAAAGCGAACATGGCCACGGTCAGGATCAGCAGGAGGATCAGAAGGTAGTTCGACATGGCTGCCGCCGTGCCGAGTTCGCGGAATTCCGTCGCAGTGCGCGAAATGCGCAAGGCGACGATCTCGGTCGAAAGCCCAGGCCCGCCTTCGGTCATCACGAGGATCACTTCCAGAACCTTGAAGGCATCGATCAGCCGGAGAAGGGCGGTCACGATCAGCACCGGCATCATCAACGGCAGCTTGATGTGCCAGATCTGCTGCCATTGAGTGGCGCCATCGATCCGCGCGGCTTCGAGCGCCGAACGCGGCAGGGATTGTAGTGCGGCCAAAGCCAAGATGAAAATGAAAGGCGTCCATTGCCAGATATCGGCGATGATCACCGACAAAAGCGCATGTTGGCCGAGCCAGTCGACACCTTCGAAACCGAGTGACTTCAAGGTGCGGTTAAACGTGCCGACTGTCGGGTGATACATGTAGCGCCACATCAAACCGACCACGACCGGAGCGATCATCATCGGCAGGATGAAGAGCGTGCGCAGCACCGACATGCCGCGGATGTTCCGGTCGAGCAACAAGGCCAGTCCGACGCCGATGAAGAGTTCGGCAACGACCACACTGCCTGCGAACGTCAGGGTAACCGCAAGACTTTCGCGAAAGGCGGGATCGAAGAACAGGGTGATGTAGTTCTTGAAGCCGACGAACTCGGCCTCGCCGATGCTCTGGGCCGGGTTCCAGTCGCGAAAGGAGCCATAGACCATGTACATCAGCGGATAAAGCAGCGCGATGCCCATGATAACGACGGCTGGCGCCATGAACATGTATGGCGTGAGGCGGTTGGCGGCATTCATGTTGGGGTCCGCAATGACAGAACCGGCTCGAATCCGGTGAGTTTGGTTAGCGCGCTTGAAACATGTCCAGAACACCCGGGGGCAGCACGAGGCCGCCCCCGGGCAGGGAAGAAGGCGATTACTGCCAGGTGTAGTACCCTGCCTCGTTCATGACGGCCTTGGTGCGCTCGGCAACACCATCAAGGGCTTCCTGAACATCCAGATCTTCCGTCAGCACCTTGGATAGTGTGGTGCCAAGATCCGCGTTGATCTTGCCCCAGACCGGGATGATCGGACGCCAGTCAGGATCGGCATGTTTCAGCGCTTCACCGAAGGTGGCCATATGCGGGAACTTTTCGTTCACGTCGGCGTCCGCATGGGTGGAGAAGCGCGACGGGTTGCCGCCGGCCATGGCTACCAGCTTGTCCCCCTGCTTTGACGTCAGCCACTGCATCAGCAGGAAGGCGGCTTCCTTGTTTTCCGCGTTTTTCGGAATGCCGATGCCGAACCCGCCGGTCTGTGAACCACGGCGCACGCCCATCGGGTGCATCGCCCAGCCGACCTTGCCGACGACCTTGGACTTTTTCGGATCGTTGATCTGTCCCGCAACCACCGTGGTGTCGAGGAACATTGCCGTGTCGCCATTCAGGAAGCTGCCTAGGGCCTCGCCGAAGCCAAAGCTCGACGCACCTTCCGGTCCGCAATCCACGATGGTTTTCAGAGCGTTGGCTGCCTGGACACCGGCTTCATTGTTTACGATTGGATTCCAGGCGTCATCGAAGACCCGCCCGCCGAGTGGCGCCAGATGCAACAAGAAGGCGTGGCTGGCGTGGTGACCGGAAGCGGCGCGCGAGGAAAGTCCGCCCATGCCCGGCTCCAATTCGGGGATCTTACAGGCAACATCCAGCAGCTCATCATAGGTTTCGGGAACCTTCAGCCCGTGCTTTTCGAAGATGTCCTTTCTGTAGCCAAGCACAGAGGTCTCCGAGCCGTAGGGAATGCCGAACAGCGACCCGGTTTTACCCTCCAGATAGCCCTTGTTCCCACCTGCGAAGCCGATATTGTAGACGTATCCGTCGATCAGATCGTCAGCATCGTAAGACGGGTCGGCCAGCTTGGGATTCATGAAGTAACGCGCAAGGTTCTCAAGCTGGTCGGCATACACGTAGTCCGCCTTGGAAAAGACCACATAGGCAATGAGGTCGTATTCGCCTTCTTCCTGAGCGAGTTCGAGCGTCTGGCGCTCGCGCATCTTCAGGTAGGGGAGCTGGTCGACCTCGACCTCAATTCCGGTTTCCTTGGTGAATTCCGGCAGGATTTTCATCACCGCATCGAAATGCGGGTGAGCCGGGAAATTCACGATCAGTGTTTCGCCGGCAAAGTCGTCATAGGGCCCTGCAAACGCGGCTGACGCAAGCGCCAGCGCCGTGGACGCTCCCAGGGTTGCCTTGAGAAGTGATTTCAGCATTAGGACTCCTCCCGTTGTCGAATGCTTCGGCGCCCGGGAGCATCATACGTTCATCAGAACGCACAAAAGATGCTCCAACACTTTCAGATAGATCAGGTTCGGGCGAGCAACCGTTTCCGGCTGAACGCCCGTTGATCTAGAGCGCCGCTTCCGTTTTGCGGTCGAACAGATGAATCCCCTCAGGTCTGACCGCGAACCTGAGCGTTTCCCCCAAGGCGATGGGGGCTTCCGACTTGAGTTCAACCGTCACGTCGGCTTCGCCGCGCGTGCACAGAAGAACCGATTGTGCGCCGATGTATTCGGACACCTTCACTTTGAGATCGAGCGCCGCGCTATCGGGCGCGGACGGATTGTGGTGCAGATCAGTGGGACGGATGCCCAGCACCACGTCAGAAATGTTTTTCTCCAGTGTAGCGGCTTTGTTCGCCGGTATCGCAATGCGGAACCCGTTGCCTTCAGCGAACAGCATTCCTGCTTCTTCGCGCAGTTCGGTATTGAGAAAATTCATTGGCGGGGTACCAAGAAATCCCGCGACAAACATGTTCGCCGGGCGCTTGAAGAGCTCCTCGGGGCTGCCCTGCTGCTGTATGTGGCCGCCATGCATCACCACGATCCGGTCCGCCAGCGTCATCGCCTCGATCTGATCGTGGGTCACATAAATCATATTCTTCTGCACCCGTTGGCGCATCAGCGCCAATTCGGCCCGCATCTGGCCGCGCAATTTGGCATCCAGGTTCGACAAGGGTTCGTCGAACAGAAAGATGGCGCTGTCCTTGGCAAGCGCTCGCGCCATGGCAACCCTTTGGCGCTGCCCGCCGGACAGGGCGCCAGGCTTGCGGTGAAGGAACTCGGTCAGACCGACCATATCGGCCACTCGCCGGACCTTTGCGTCTATCTCGGCTTTCGGCCGCTTCTGCAGGCGCAGCGCAAACGAGATGTTCCGCGCGACATCCATGTGCGGATAAAGCGCATAGTCCTGGAACACCATCGCAAGGTTTCGGTCTTTGGGCTCCAGGTGACTGACAGGAGTGTCGCCGATATAGATTTCGCCATCCGAAACGGTTTCCAGCCCTGCGATCATGCGCAAGGTGGTAGACTTGCCGCAGCCCGATGGCCCGACCAGAACCGTAAATTCATTGTCGGCCATGGCGAGATCAATGCCGTGAAGAACCTCGACCGCACCGTAACGTTTGACCATGTTCTGGAGGCGAATTTCGGGCATGCTCGTCCTTATTTGAGCGTTTCGTGAAAGTTTGTATACAACATAAAATCAAAATATACAAACGTTATTGTCCGTCGGAGAAGTATCGGCTAAAGTCGGGCCTTATCTGGAATGTGAAGGGGCGAGCCCCGGTTGATCGGAAGGTTTCATGTCGAACGAAACAAAGGGTCCTGGAAAGCAATCCGCAACACAGCGGATTGAAAAGGCGCTGCTTGATGACATCGGTGCAGGCAAGCTCGCTCCTGGACAGCGGCTGGATGAAGTGGGATTGGCGGAAAGGTTCGGTGCCTCGCGTACGCCGGTGCGCGAGGCCTTGTCACGGCTCACGGCGCAGGGAGTGTTGGTGCAAGGCGAGAGGCGTGGTGTTTTCGTCGCGGAGTACAGCCTCGAAGAGCTGAGTCAAATCTTTGAAGCCATGCATGAAATCGAGGCTGCATGTGCGCGCATTGTGTCTCAGCGGCTGACCCTTCTGGCGCGCTCGGAAATTCAGGCGGCGCAGGCCGAATGCGTCAGGGCGGCCGAGGCAGGTGACCGCCAAGCCTATCTCTCCGCCAATGAGACCTTCCACACGGCAATCTACAAGGCGACCGGCAATCCTTACATCGCCGAAATAGCCTCGGAGTTTCGCCGGAGGACAGGCCCGTTCCGTGCAAAGAAGTTTGCATCGCAAGAGGACCTTCTGGCGTCTGCCGAGAGCCATCAGGTGTTGATAAACGACATCTTTTCAGAGGACTCGTCAACTGCATCCAAGGGAATGCGTGATCATATGACGGAGAGCTTCATGCAGGCGCTCAGGGTCAATTGAGGGGCGTTGGCGGTAAAATAACTTGAAAATGAATACAAAATAGTGTTTGTGTATGCAAATTAGTATTCCCAGGGAGCTTGGCATGGGTGTTGCAAACACGAAAATCTATCCGATCAACACAGGATGGCTTGAGGCCGACCTAGGCACCTACATTTTCTGGAAGGGGCCTGCCGGGAAAAAATACTGGAACCCGGTCTATTGCCACTATGTGGATACGGGCGAGCACAAGATTCTGATCGACACCGGTCTTTGCGACGAAGAGCGCGCTTCCAAGTACCACCACAAATGCGAAAAACGCGGCTGTCTGGAGGTTCATGACCATCTGCAGCAGAAACTTGGTGTTCATCCGGACGAAATCGACGCGATCGTCTTTACCCATCTGCACTGGGATCATGTGCAGAACATGAAAGAGTTCAAGAACGCCCGCTATATTGCACCGAAGGCCGAAATCGAAATGGCCTACAATCCTTTGCCGCTCTACTACCGCACTTATGAATGCGGCATCCTGGGAATCGAGCCGGCCTATTCAGGCTGCGTCTTTGAAGCTGTAGAAGACGAGTGCGAAGTGCTTCCGGGCATCACAATGTTCCACACGCCGGGGCATTCTGTCGGCCACATGGCGGTGACGGTAGCCACCTCGATGGGCGATATCGTGGTGGCAGGCGATGCGATCTTCGTCGAGCGCAACCTGGAACCCAATCCGGCAGAGAAATGGCGTCATTGGGTCCCGGCGCGGTTCGTCAACTCCTATGAAGGCTGGAAGTCGGTCGAGGAAATCGACAAGCGTGCCGACTACGTGCTGCCGTGCCACGACGAGGCTGCCAATGCGCGCTCGGATGTCTATCCCTATGAGGGCATGCCCATCCGCAAACGGCGCCAGGTGATCCCCGGGTTCCAGTTCTATTTCGGCGACATGGCTGACGGAACGGCAGAAAAATCCGCTCCGGCAATGACACGGGCGGAAGCTGATGCCTATATTGGCACTCTTACCGACCCCAAAGACATGGCCGAATACTGACCACGTGACTCAGCCGATTGAAACGCTCAGCGAAATTGCCGGGGACTACGACGCCATCGTCCTCGACCAATGGGGCGTGCTGCATGACGGAGCGACACCCTACGCTGGTGCCGTCGCGTGTCTTGAGGGATTAGCGGGCGCAGGTCACCGCCTTGCTGTCTTGTCAAACTCCGGCAAACGATCTGCCCCGAACGCGCTTCGGATAGCGCAAATGGGGTTTGCGCAGTCGCTGTTCGCGGAAGTGATGACCAGCGGCGAGGCGTTGTGGCGGGATGTGGCTTCGGGCAACATTCCGGCAAAACGGCTTTTCCCGATCGAACGGGAAGCCGGTGATGCGGTTGCCTGGGCCAAGGGGCTGGATGTTTCGTTGTGCAAGGACGTTGACGAAGCCGATGCCGTGCTTCTCATGGGGGTGCCGGATGGAGCGACGCTTGCCGATTGGCAGGGTGTTCTGGACCAGGCCCGATCACGAGATTTGCCGGTCTACTGTTCCAATCCGGACCGGGCGAGCCCGCGTCCCGGCGGCCTCGTGGTTTCTCCGGGCACTTTGGCCTTTGCCTATCAGGATATGGGCGGTGCGGTGACCTTTTATGGCAAGCCGCACCGGCCCGTTTTTGATGCGCTAAGTCACGCATTGGGATCGAGCCGGCTGTTGATGGTTGGCGACAGCCTTGAGCATGATATTGCCGGGGCGCAGAGTGCCGGATGGGACAGCCTTCTGATCGAAGGCGGGCTCTATGCGGGAGACTTTGCAAACGGCCCAGCCGAAGACGTGCTTGGCCGCCTTGTTGCCGAAAAGCGCTGCCAGCCGCCAACCTATCGTCTGAAGGTACTGTCATGAGTTTGAGAAAAGACCTTGTATCTGATGATTTCCGCGCTTTGTCCGCGCACTTGGGGAAGGATCCATTGCAGGTGCAGGGACCGGGCGGCAATACGTCCGTCAAGGCGGACGATGTCATGTGGATCAAGGCATCCGGCACCGAACTGGCCGACGCTGACGAAAAGGACATCTTCGTTCCGGTTGATCGAAATGCTGCCGTTGCCGAAGCCAAAGGGAAGGCAGGCGACGGCAGTTGCAAGGCGACGGTCCTTGATCCGTCAATTAGACTTCGTCCGTCAATTGAGACGACGTTTCACGCAGCGCTTGACCACAGTGTGGTTGCTCATAGCCATTCCATTGCGACCATCGTCCACGCGATCAGCCCCGAAGGCCGAAACGTGGCCACGGGAAAGCTCGGTGGGCTGCCGTTTGTTCTTGTGCCCTATGCCAAACCCGGTTTACCGCTGACCACCGAGATCCTCGCGCGCATAAGCCCGGAAACCCGTGTAATCATCCTGCAAAACCATGGCCTGATCTGCTGTGGCGACAGTGTTGACGAAACTGCGGCCCTTATTCGGGAGGTCGAGGCACGGCTTTATATGCCCGTGGTCAATCATGCTGCCGTGCAAGACCTGGAGGGGACGGAGGAGCCGGGGTTCGGTCGGGCTGAGGAAAGCTGGATCGCGTTCGATGACCGGGCGTGCAAACTGGCTGGTACCGGCAGCTACTATCCAGACCACGTTGTGTTCCTGGGTCCGGCACTGCCTGCTAGCGACAACGACGGCAATCCGCCTGCGATCCTGAAGCCCGGCGAAGGCATCTATCTGCGCAATAATGCGACATCAGCGCAAAGGGCGATGCTGCGCTGCCTGTCCGATGTACTTGCCAGATTGCCAGCCAGCTGGAGCGCCGAGGCCATCGGGCCAAGCGCGGAAGCTGAGCTTTTGAACTGGGACGCAGAAAAATATCGACAGTCTCTGGCAGCAGGCGCATGACGCTCTCGCTCGGGATAGATGTCGGCACCTCCGGGGTTCGTACCGCGGTGCTGACCGGTGAGACCGTTGTCTCCATGGCCCGAGCCACGCATCCGCCCCAGGACCCGGAGCGGATCGACGCCGGAAAATGGTGGCAGGCGGTCCAAACCTGCATACGCAGCCAGTTCACTGCTTTGCGCCAGCTTGGCATCGATCCAGCCGAAATATCCGCTATTGCTGTCGATGGCACGTCGGGTTCCATGGTGTTGACGGATTCTGCGCTGGAACCGGTCAGTCCGGCGCTGATGTACAACTCCAAGGGGTTTGATGCGGAGGCTGAACGCATTGCGGCCCTCGCACCCGACCCGCATATCACCCGGGGCTCCAATTCGGCGCTAGGCCGGGCCATGCGCTTGGTTTCTTTGGCGGACCGTTCCCCCGCATATTTGCTGCATCAGGCCGACTTCATCGCCGCAAAGCTGCTGGGCCGGGGTGGACTTTCGGATCACAACAATTCTCTGAAAACCGGCTTCGATCCGGAGACGGAGCGTTGGCCCGGCTGGGCGGAAAAGGTCATCGACCCGGCGCTTTTGCCAAAGGTGGTTGCAACCGGAACACTCCTCGGCGAAGTGTCGGATGCTATGGCCTGCGAATTGGGTCTTTCGACGAAAGCTGTAGTTCATGCTGGAACCACCGACAGCATCGCTGCATTTCTAGCTGCAGCCCCGATGGAAGAGGGTATGGCGGTCACCTCGCTCGGCTCGACACTGGCGGTCAAACTGCTGAGTCCCAAGCGTATCGACGATCCGGGTATCGGCCTTTATTCGCACCGGATTGGCGACTACTGGCTGGTCGGTGGTGCTTCCAATACCGGCGGTGCGGTGCTGGCAACGTTCTTTTCTTCCGATGAGATCGCGCTGCTGAGCGAGCGGATCTCGCCTGACCGGCCAACCGGCCTTGATTATTATCCGCTTAACGCCCCAGGAGAGCGGTTTCCGATCAATGACCCGGCGATGCCGCCGCGCCTGAGCCCAAAGCCGGAGGACGATGCGGTGTTCCTGCAAGCAATGCTGGAAGGTATCGCACGTGTCGAGGCGGAGTGTTACCGCGAAATTGCCAAACGCGGCGGCGGGGTGCCTAAAGTCATCTACACTGCTGGCGGTGGAGCCAAAAACCTCGTCTGGACCGGCATCCGGGCAAGCGCGCTCGGCCTGATCCCGCAAACCCCACTGGCCAGCGAAGCTGCGGTTGGAGCCGCGCGGGTGGCACAAGTCCAATAGACAGTTATCTCAGAAATCCTTCACCAGCCGGAGCGCGTCGTAGATCGCAGCGTGGGTGTTGCGGGCGCTAACGGCGTCGCCGATGCGGTACAGCCGGAACCTGCCCTCCGGGTTGCGGATGACGGTTTGTGGCTTTCCGGCAATCAGGTCGTTGTAGTCCACTTCACCCGCGTTCAGCGACAACGGCTTAAGGTCGAAATAGAGATCGGCCAGCGGTAAGGTTCCGTAGTTTACCACCACCTGATCATAGGTTTTTTCCAAGGTGAAATCGCTATAGTCGGTGCCAATGGTTGCCTTGAGCTGATTGCCGTCGCGGGTGACGTCCTTCAGCCGACGGGTGACGGTCAAGGTGACGTCCTTTGACTGCAGCGCGCGCATGTAAGGCACCAGATTCATGCCCATGATGTCCGGCGCGAAAGTGCGGTCGGGGGTCATAACTTCGACCTTGGCACCTGCATTAGCGGCGATTTCGGCCGCCATCAGGCCCGGATGATCGCCGCTTTCGTCATAAATCAACACATCCTGGCCCGGTTTGATGTCACCGGAAATCAAGTCCCACGAGGTTACGACAAGAGATTGCTCCTTGCCGCTTTCGAACAGTTCGGTGTTCGGCAAGCCGCCCGTCGCAACAATGACTATATCCGGGTCGAGGGACATGGCATCGACTGTTTCTGCCCAGGTGTTGAAACGGAAGGTGACGCCTTTGGCGGCGCATTGCTCCATACGCCAGTTGATGATGGAGATCATTTCCCGCCGCCGTGGGTTTTGGGCAGTCAGCAGAACTTGCCCGCCCGGATTCGGCTGGGCCTCGAAGACGGTCACCTCGTGGCCCCGCTCCGCGGCAACACGGGCAGCTTCCAGTCCAGCCGGTCCCGCTCCCACGACGACCAGCTTCTTCCGCGTGTCGGCGGGGGCAATGCTGTGTGGCATGGTCAGTTCGCGCCCGGTGGCGGCGTTGTGAATGCACAGCGCTTCGCCGGCGGCATAGATCCTGTCGAGGCAGAAGGTCGCCCCCACGCAAGGGCGAATATCGTGCTCGCGGCCTTCGGCGATCTTCTGAACGATATGCGGATCGGCCATATGGGCACGGGTCATGCCGACCATGTCGAGCAATCCGGCGGCGACAGCATGGCGGGCGGTGGCGACATCCGGGATCCTGGCGGCATGGAAGGTCGGCATGCCGGTGGCCTTCCGGACCTCACCGGCGAAATCCAGGTGCGGAGCGCTTTTCATGCCCTGAACCGGAATGACATCGGTCATCGCCGGATCAGTGTGGATGCGGCCGCGAATGACATTCAGGAAATCAACCATGCCGCTATCGGCCAGGCGCTTGGAGATTTCGATGCCTTCTTCCGCGGTGATACCGCCGGTTTCCACCTCATCGGCGGTGTAACGCAGGCCGACAATGAACTCATCGCCAACGCGCGCACGGACCGATTTCAGCACATCGAAGACCAATTGCATGCGGGTCTCGAGCGTTTCGCCGCTATAGGGACCTTCGAGGTCGTTGGTTAGCGGTGACCAGAACTGATCGAGAAGGTGCCCATAGACCTGCAGCTCGATCCCGTCCATGCCGCCGTATTTCATGCGTTCAGCAGCGTCGGCAAAATCCTTGATGATCCGCTCGATATCCCAGTCTTCGGCAAGTTTCGGGAACGCCCGGTGGGCAGGCTCGCGGTGCTTGGAGGATGAGACGGACGGCAGCCAATCGCCTTTGGACCAGCCGGTGCGCCGGCCAAGATGGGTCAACTGGATCATGACCGCACAACCATGGTCATGGCAGGCATCGGTCAAAGCCCGGATCCACGGAACCACCTCGTCCTTGTATGCCAGTATGTTGTTAAAGACGGGGGGACTGTCCTTGGACACCGCTGCCGAGCCCGCGGTCATGGCGAGGGCAATCCCGGCCTTGGCACGCTCGGCATGATAGGCCGCATAGCGCTCTTTCGGCATGCCGTCCTCAGGATACGCCGGCTCATGGCTGGTGGTCATGATCCGGTTCTTGAGCGTCAGATGTTTCAGCCTGTAGGGCTGGAGGAGGGGATCGTTGGACATGGACCAATCCTCTGGTTGCTGCCGCCAGACTTGCGAAAATGTTCACTTATGTCAAGCTAAGGTTCAGGCCTGTCTATTTCCTTGTGATGCAACGCATGGCTGCCTATGATATCCGGTATGAAATCACTCCCCGATACTTCTGTTGAAACCGATAAGGACTCCGGTTGGCGCGGCTCGCGAGAGGTCTGGCTGGAGGCTGCCAAGGAGGCGCTGCTGGAGTCCGGACTGGATTCGGTGAAAATCCAGCCTCTGGCGGCAAAGCTGCGGTTGTCGCGTACCAGTTTCTATTGGTTCTTCAGGGACCGGAAGGCGTTGCTTGAGACTTTGCTGGATGCCTGGGAAAAGAAGAACACCGGCGCATTTCAGACCGCTTGCACAGCTTACTCCGAGACGATTTCAGAGGCAGTGCTCAATCTGATTGCCGTATTCTACGACGCAGACTATTTCGAGCCGCAGTTCGATTTTGCCGTCCGAAGCTGGGCGCATCATTCGGAAGACGCAGCCAAACGGGTCAATGCCGCAGATGAGGCCCGGCTTGCGGCAATCCGGACGATGTTCGAACGGTTCGGCTTCAAGCCGTCCGAGGCAGATGTCCGCGCCCGCACTGTCTATCTCACCCAGATTGGCTACATCTCCATGCAGGTTCGGGAAAGCATGGACACGCGCCTAGCCCGGACGCAGGATTATGTGAAGGTCTTCTGCGGCAGGGCACCGTCTAAAAGCGAGTGGGCGAGGTTTCGGGCGCGAATAGGGTAGGCCGCGAAAGCAGTGGCGACGCCAAGTTTTTTCAATGGCCCAGCCTGCGTAATACCAATCGGCAGAAATAAAGACGTATCTGATGGGGCGAAATCTGTTCTGGTAAGGCGGTGTGCGCAGTGCGGCCTTTCCGGACGGGCAAGAGCGGCAACGCGGCCAGGGATTGATTTCCGCCTACCGGAGATCAGGAGAAGCCTGTCATATAGTCTTAAACTCTGCGGGTTGGTATTACTTGCCGTCTCCAATCTTCACCAGTTCACCCATGAAATCGGAAACACTCGGACCTTTGGTGGCAACAAACGGTGCCGGCCGGCAGACCGAGATGGCGGCGATGCCAATGCGAGCTGTCAGCAACCCGTTGACAACCCCTTCGCCAAGCCGCGCGGAAAGCCTTGCGGCAAGGCCGTGACCGAGGACTTGGGACGCAAGACTATCGCCTGCCGCCATGCCGCCGGTAACGGCCAGATGGGTAAGTACGTGCCGGGCAAGACGCAGGAAGCCAAGGGTGCCCGGCCGTCCGCCGTAAAGCGCGGACAACCGGCGGATGGTGCGCAGATTCTCAAACAGTACCATCAGGAGGTCGACAAGTGCGCGCGGGCTGATAGCTGTCACCACGGAGACCCGCTTGGCGCTGTTCATGACAATCCGCCGGGCTTCCAGGTCCAGGGACGCAAGCAGATCCCGCTCTGCGAGCATCACCAGATCGCGTCCGTCAATCACCTCGCGCATATGCCCCGACAATGCCTTGCGGCCATGCGCGGTTTCCGGGCGTTCCTTGTAAAGCGCAATCAGCTTAGTAAGGCCAGCGCGGGCGGATCTGGCATCATCGTTCTTAGCTGCTTCTTTTAGGTCAGTTCGCAGCCGGTCGATCATTCCCAGGCGGGCGAGGCCGATGACTTCGTGCAAGGCCAAGCCAACCAGTCCAAGGACGGCAAGTGCGGCAAGTGCCACGCCGGTCCAGCCTAGCCAATCGGTGCGGGCGAAGAGGTCGCGGACGAGACCATCAATCGCAAGTCCGATGCTGAGCGATACCAGTCCGCCAAGGCCGATCATCAGCCACTTGCCAAATCTGAATCCGCATTGTGGCTGGCTTGCCGTTCTTGGCAGGCGCGGCGGGGCTTCATCCCCGGGCTGCTCTTGAATCAGCGTCTCGTCCTCGAAAGGCTGTTCGGCGAACTCTTCTGTGAAGCGCACCTTGTTGTCATCGAGCCGAAAAGCGGTGGGTTTGCGCTTAGGCCCGGAGGGGGAGGAGGAAGGGGCGGTCACGCCAAGCGGTCTCCAATCAGGAATTCAAGGGCCCGGTCCAGCCGGATATGCGGCAGTGAAAGCGTATAGCCTTCCGCTGTACGATCGAGTTCGGGCGGGCGGAATTTCAGAAATTGAAGTGCGTTCTGAGAATCCTCTGATGCGACTTTAATCTCCTGAAGCGGTTTGTCATGGCGGGCGAAAAGAGCTTCAGGATTGTCCGGTAAGTCGCCGGGAAACATCGCTATTTCCGTTTCGCCGTCATAGCAGTCTCCGTTTACGCGCTGACCTGTAAGCGGTGTGCCGAGGATAGCAGGCAGGTCTTCGCCGCCATGGCTGACGGTTGCTTCACGGGTTGCGCGAACCGCTGCCAGGGCAAGCACTTCGACATCTGCGCCTTTGAACCGGGCCTTTTCGGTCGCCCGGGCGACAAGCCGTGCGAGGATCGTTTCCAGCCGGTCATGATCGCTGCGATGCAGGTGATCGGCCTTGGTGGCGGCAAATAGAATGCGATCAATCCGCCGGGTCAGGATTGATGACAGCCATGTTCGGCGCCCGGGCCGAAAGGCATTGAGAACTTCACCCAGCGCAGTTTCCAGATCGGACAGCGCATCGGGACCTGCGTTCAGGGCGTGTAACACGTCGACAAGAACAATCTGCCGGTCGAGACGGGCAAAGTGAGTGCGAAAAAACGGCCGGACGACGTGAGCCTTGTAGGCCTCAAAGCGGCGCTCCATCATCGCACGGAGAGATCCGGCTCTGGCCGGCGCGGCGTCTATCGGAACGTCGAGCGGCGAGAAGGTGAGGGCGGGTGATCCGTCAAGATCGCCGGGCATCAAAAACCGTCCGGGCGGTAACATGGAAAGCGCCATCCGGTCCTGGCGGCAAGCAGCAAGATAGGTTTTGAAGGCGCTTGCCAGCGCTTGCGCCTGCGGTTCGTTCTCATCTGCGTTCGGATCGGTCCCGGCGAGAAGCTCGAGGAAAGGTGCTGCAATTCCGGCCTGGCTGCTGGCGCGGGTACGATTAAGGGCTTCTGCAGAAAAAGTTGCGAAATCCTTCTGTAGAAGCGGCAAATCAAGGAGCCATTCGCCCGGATAGTCGATCAGGTCGATATGAAGGCGTCCGCGGCCAATCTTGCGGTTGATGTAAGATGCGCTTTCAAAGTCGATCGTCAATCGCAACTCTGAGACCTGCCGTGTGGAATCCGGCCATACCCGTTGATTGACCAGCGCCGCGACATGGGATTCATAGTCGAAGCGCGGCACGGCATCGTCGGGCTGGGGCTGAAGCCGTGCATCGGCCAGCCGTCCACTTGAGGCGGCTTGAAACACGGGCAAACGCCCACCATGAACTAGATTATGTACCAGTGCTGTCAGGAAAACGGTCTTGCCTGCGCGCGCGAGGCCTGTGACGCCGAGCCGGACGCTTGGAACGGCAAGATCACTCGCCGTGTCAGCAAGATTGGTCAGCGTCAGACGTGCTTCTTCGGTCAACTCTGCGAGCAAGTTCAAATGCAATACCTCCGCGGCTCATGTAGGCAGCCACAGGCACAAGTACAATCGGATGTGCAAGGGAACCAAGGTGCAAATTGGCGAGCCGGAGAAGGGCGCTACATGTGGTCAACCGAAACCTAAATCCCCACAGGCCCTAGGGCCTGTGGGGATTTAGGTTTCGGTCGCGGCGCGAGACGCTTTTGGCCGCGGATAAGGAAGAGAGACTGCCATGGAGTAACCTCCATAAGGGCTCACTGACGCCATCCGGGGCCAAAAGCGCCGCGTCCCGCAAGGGATATGATGAAAATCGCCCGGTTCCACGGCGCAAAGTCTTGAAAAGGAATGACCTTTCCAGCGGCTTTGCTTCTCGACCCGAACGATTTTCATCGATACCGCGATCCAAATCCTAAATCCCCACAGGCCCTAGATCGCGCGGTTTAGCGAACATGTGCAGGTGGCCCGTCCCACTACGAACTTCTGACCAGTCGACGATATCGAAATCAATCACGGCAAGTGCGGCAGTCGGAAACTTGAAATCCATATCCGCGACAAGGTCCGGATCACCGGTGCCGGTCAATTCGAGCGCGGTTAGTTCGGTTGCCGGATTGTGCCCGATAATCATCAGGGTCTGGGCACCGCCGCCATGAGCTTGGATCAGGTTCAGGTAGTCGGTTTCATTGTGGTCATAGATGTCGGAAATCAGATGGATATCCGCTTCGTTTTGGAGGTCCGGCAGAAGGCGGGCGAGTGTTTCCCGGGTTCTCAGCGAAGTGGAGCACAAGATTTTCTTCGGGATCAGCCCGTGTTCGCACAGGAAAACAGACATGATCCTTGCGGCAGATTGGCCGCGGGCATTCAGTGGACGGTCAAAATCTTCCAAGTCCGGATTGCCCCAGTCAGATTTTGCATGACGAAGCAACAGGAGCCGCATTGAAGACATGATCGTTTTCCGTGTGCCGAGTGTTGTCGAGATCAGTTCTATCGGTTTTGATCGCTCAGGGCATCCGTAAATGCAGCAATAGCCGGGGCAATCGCATCTTGATTCTTCGGCAGTTCATAGGACATCCAAAGCGAGTAGTCCGCTTTCTGGCCGGTAAAGTGCCACATGGTTTCGTACAGCTTGGTGGCGGTCCATGCCCGGGTCCTGAAAGAGATCCCGCGGCTGCCCGGGCCGCTTAGCGAAATCGGTTCAAATCCGGCCTCCCGATAGCGTGCTAGAAAACGGTTTGCCACATTGGTTCCATTCCCGGCCAGGTGCTTGCGGAGAACGGCCATCATGCCGTTTTCACCGAAGTATATGCAGCCGGCAAGCCGTGCGCCGTCGCCATCAAGCGCCTTGGTCCGGTAAAACCTACCTATGATGTCGGGACAACGCATACCCGAATAGTGCCGGAGGCCAAGCACGTCGCTTGCCCAGCCGGCATCCTGTTCCGGAGCGGTCTGGGCATTTGCCGCGCCTGCAAGAAGCGACCCGGCGAGCAGAAAGGTCAGAAGTCGGGCGATCTACCTCATCCTCAAGCCGGTGTGTTTCCCTTCAGTTGCGTTCGCGCCGTGCCATGAAAGCCAGCCGTTCGAAGAGGTGTACATCCTGTTCGTTTTTCAGCAAGGCACCATGCAGCGGCGGGATCAGTTTGGACGGATCCTGTTGACGAAGCGTTTCGGCATCTATGTCCTCGTTCAGCAGCAGCTTTATCCAGTCGATCAGTTCGGATGTGGAGGGCTTCTTCTTCAGCCCGGGAACTTCGCGGACATCGAAGAAAATCCGTAGAGCTTCGCCGAGGAGACGCTCCTTTATGCCCGGGAAGTGGACACCAACAATGTCGGCCATTGTTTCTGCATCCGGAAACTTGATGAAGTGGAAGAAGCAGCGGCGCAGGAATGCATCCGGCAGGTCCTTCTCATTGTTTGACGTAATGATGACCACGGGACGCTGGTGCGCCTTAACGGTTTCACCGGTCTCGTAGACATGGAACTCCATCCGGTCGAGTTCCAGGAGCAGGTCGTTGGGAAACTCGATGTCAGCCTTGTCGATTTCGTCGATGAGCAGGACAGGGCGCTCGTCTGAAGCAAACGCTTCCCAGAGTTTTCCCTTGCGGATGTAGTTGTTGATGTCCTTGACGCGCTCATCGCCAAGCTGACTGTCGCGCAGGCGGGACACGGCGTCGTACTCATAAAGGCCCTGTTGCGCCTTTGTGGTCGATTTCACATGCCATTCGATCAGGCGTGTGTTGAGTGCTTCGGCGACCTGCGCCGCCAAAATGGTTTTCCCGGTACCCGGTTCGCCCTTGATCAACAGCGGGCGCTCCAACGCCACGGCAGCGTTGACGGCGACACGCAGGTCTTCGGTCGCGATGTAGCTTTCTGTGCCTTCGAATCTCATGAAAGGTCCCATAGATGCAGTGCGGCAAGACAGTATTCGCGGCGGCTGGTCTGCGCAAGAGCGCACTCCAGACTGGTCAGTCTTGCCGGTCCGGCGCGGAAGTTTTTGCCTCCGTAACAAATGATTCCGCCAATTCCGGCCATCTGAATATTGGCGAGAAGGGTACTTAATTGTTTGTAATTAAAGGAATAAATCAATATTTCGGAGCTTTGGCACGCCCCTTGCTAATGGTTCCCCGAATGGGCATGTGCCCGGAGTCGTTACGGCTCAAGACGACCATGAGGATGAAGAATGGGTATCTACGGGGCTATCAACTCGGCGGTTTCCGGCCTGGCGGCGCAGGCGACCGCGTTGGAGAATATTTCAGGTAACGTCGCCAACTCGCAGACCACCGGCTACAAACGGCTGGACACCTCGTTTTCGGATCTCGTTGCCGGCAGCGGTGACATGCAGTCGGAGCAGGTTGCCGGATCGGTGCTGTCGACGTCCAGGGCGACCAACTCCATCCAGGGGGACATCACGTCCATCGACGTCGACACATATTTGGCGATCAATGGCGACGGCTATTTCGTCGTCAAATCCGCAGAAGACGTGATTGACGGATCAACGACGTTCTCCGATGAGACCTTCTACACCAGGGCTGGCGACTTCGAGATCGATCAGGATGGATATCTGGTCAATAGTTCGGGCTACTACCTGCAAGGGTTCGAACTTGACCCGGTAACCGGCAACACGGTTGGGGATAGCACCGCGGTCATAGAGATCAGCGATGCGCCGCTGCCGGCGAGTGCGTCCACCGCGATCGACTATCAGGCGAACCTTCCGCCGACCCCCCAGACGAACAACTATACGCTGTCCGCGGATGATCTGCTGGATACGTCAGGTACAATTACTGCCACGGGCCATATTACGACCGGTAACCAACAGGCGTTTCTGGACTCTTCCATCGCGGGTGGGTCAACCACGATCTACGATGCAAATGGCTCCCCGATTAACGTCGAACTTCGCTGGGCCAAAACAGCTTCCGATACCTGGAATTTGTATTTTGCAAGCGACGGCGATGCAACGGACGCCTATAAACTGGTTGGCCAGGCCGGCTTCAATGCGTCCGGTGCGATGAACTCACTCGCAGTTCCCGGCGATGCGGGCACTGACGGCAACACCGCATCCGCGACAGGCATTACGGTGGCGAACCTGACCGTAAACGGGGTAACCGGCTCCAGCGTAAACATTTCTTTCTTCGGTAGCACCTTGACGCAGTTCTCCGACGGGAACGGCCAGGCATCTTCGGTCGATCTGGATCAGAACGGCTACCCGGCCGGTGAGCTGACCTCCATCTCCGTCGATGGGGCCGGCCGTGTGATGGCGACCTACACCAACAGTGAAATCCGTGCGCTGTATGACGTGCCGCTGGCCACGTTCGATGCGGAACAGAACCTTCTTCGGGTCGACGGGGCCGCATTTGCGGCTACCCCAGCCTCGGGTCTGCCGGATTTGACGCAGGGCGGAACGATCATCTCGAACGCGCTTGAAGCATCGAACGCCGATATCGCCGATGAATTCTCCAAACTGATCATCACACAGCAGGCCTATTCGGCCAATTCACGGGTCGTAACCTCCGCCGATGAGATGCTGGATGATGCATTGAACATGATCCGATAGGCCTGAAGCGCCGGCTCGCGGTTTCCGCGCGCCGGCCCGGCCAGGGAATGGGAAAACCGGGAACGGACCAGAATGGGACTGACAAACGCGCTCAACACCGCGGTCTTCGGGATTACCTACAACCAGCGGCAGATCGACGTTGCGGCGGGAAACATCGCCAATGCGGACACCGCTGGATATTCAGCGAAATCCGTCTCCGCAAGTGTCTACTTCGACAACAACGGAACCGTCATAGGCATTCATGCCGACGAAATCTCACGGTTCGTCGACGAGCAAATTCAGACAGACTATTTCAACTCGCTTGCAGACACGGAGTATGGCCGTCAGATCGCGTCCTACACCGAACGGCTGGACGATATCTTCGGAACACTTGGCGACGGCAATAGCCTGACGTCACTGGTTAGCGAATTGAATGCCGCGTTGACATCGCTGGTGAACGCGCCTGGCAACTATTCCGCGCAGCAGGATGTCGTTGCCATGGCCGATGCCTTTGCGCGCGAATTGAACTCGACCTATGCGGAAATCGGTGACCTCCGCCAGCAGGCGGATGCCAGCATTGCAAATCAGGCCGAAGCGGTAAACACGCTACTAAAGGACATTCAATCGATCGATACTGCGATCAAGGAAGCCGAGCTCCACAATTACACGACAGCCGAATTGGAGGACCAGCGCGGCCGTCTTGTCGAGCAGCTTTCGGGCTTTCTCGATGTCGAGGTCACACAGGGTGACAACAATTCGATCGTCATCCGGACCGACAACGGCACAGAACTTTATGCCAACAACAAGGCGTCATTGCTCAGTTTCGATGAGAGCCATTTGCTCCGGCCGGGAACGGCGGGCAATGGTGTCTTTGTTACGACCCCCGGCGGGACGACTTACGACCTGATTGCCGCCTCCGGGTCGGGGTCTATGGCCGCTGCCGCGGAACTGCGCGACGAAGTGCTGGTCGAGGCTCAGCGTCAGCTCGATACAATTGCTGCCGAGATTTCCTTGGCGTTTTCGAATGTGACGGTCACCAGCACGGCAACCACCGTCGGCGCAGACAGCGGCTACATTCTGGATATCTCGTCGCTTCAGGCGGGTAATACCGTCACACTTGAGTATACCGATTCAATCGGGTCTCCCCAGACGGCAACGATTGTGGCTGTCGAGGACGCCACTCTTCTGCCGCTTGCCAACAGCGCGACTGCAAATCCGGATGACACGGTTTTCGGCATCGACATTTCAAGCGGGACACCAGCGACCTATGTGGCCAATATCGTTGCTGCGCTTGGTTCGACTGGCCTTTTGGTCTCCGATGACGGATCGGGGAACCTTCAGGTTCTCGGCAATAGCGCCACACCGACGTCTGTCGAGAGCCTGACCGCGGATGTTACAGTGACCGCCAACTCGGATCAGGGATTGGGCCTTGCAGTCTTCGTTGACAAACGCAATGGCACCGAGCTTTTTACCGATGCGCTGGAGAGTGGCGGCCAAAGGGTCGGGTACTCAATGGGAATTTCCGTCAATCCCGACCTGCTTGCGGATGGAACGCTGCTGACCACCTATCAGACCACGCCGTCCGAAAATTCACCGAACGATCCGGCAAGGGCCGAGTATCTTCTCAATGCCCTCAGCATCGACACCGCCCGGTTTGATCCCGCCTCCGGTATCGGCGGAACCAACAACCCGTTTGAGGGAACTGTCCTCGACTACATCAACCAGACAGTTGCGTTTCAGGGTAATCAGGCAGCCGATGCCAAAACCTATTTCGAGGGACGGGATACACTGACCCAAAACCTCGCGATCCGGTATGAGGAGAGCTACTCGGTCGACGTTGACGCCGAGCTAGCCTTTCTTGTGCAGCTGGAAAACGCATATGCCGCCAATGCCAGGGTGATGCAGACGATCAACGAACTCTTCGATGAGCTCCTGAATATCGTATAACCGGAATCGAGCGTGAAATGACCGTCTCCACCATTGCGAATTCCCGAAGCTATCTCACCCGGCAACTGACCGAGATGAACGAGCTGCTGGCGCAGAAGACGACACAGCTTGCGACCGGCAAAGCCGGAAACACTTATGGTGATATCGGTGACCGCCGGCTTCTGGACATCGAACTCACGCAAAAAGTCAGCATGATCGACACCTACAAGGAGACGATTACGGTCGCGAATCTTCATCTCGAAATGATGAACCTATCTCTCGAACGCCTTGAGGAGATCAGGCGGGACACCAAATCGGCCATCGACAGCAACTCCTTCGTGATTCAGAACGATGGACAGACGCAGACCCAATCCACGGCAGAAGTACTGCTTTATGAGGTTGTCAATCTCCTGAATACTGAAGTTGCCGGATTCTATCTTTATGGCGGTACGGACGCGGTCCGCGATCCTGTCGCCAAAGTCGACGAGATTCTGAATGGCGCGAACGGACTTGACGGCCTGGCGACTTACATGGACGAATATGCGCAAGCCAACCTTGGCGCGGGCAACACCGGTAGAATGGATGTGTCGGCACTGACCACCAATTATGCCGCGGGTATACCGACAGATTCCACTTTTACCATTACCGAGGATGGCGCACACGGGTTTGGCTTCGATATCTCTTCGGTAACTTCAGGTTTGAGCAACACGGTTCTGACCGGGCCTTCTGGTGGCGACCCGGACACCTTTGACGTTCAACTGACCGGTCAGCCGGTTCTGGGTGAGAAGATTTCCATCAATCTGACACTGCCGCCCGCCCACACGGAAACACTCACTATCGAACTGACCGCGGCGGAAAACGCTGAACTGGAAGGTACATTCGCCATCGGTGCGGATCTGGAAGAAACCGCACAGAACCTTCGCGATGCAGTTGCGGCAGAGTTCCAGGAACAAGCGCAGACGACCTTGAGATCGGTTTCCGACAACTGGGCAGCCGACGAGTTTTTCGGGACGTATAACGGCGAAGTGCCAACGCGGGTCGACGGCCCTCCTTTCACCACTGCGACTGCGCAGATCGCCGGTGGGGCCACAACACTTGAATGGTACACCGGCGAGAACACGTCGACTACCGATCCACGTACCGACAAGACAGCGGTCGCAGATACAAATCTATCCGTGAATTACGGGGTGAGGGGCAACGAGGCGGGCCTGACAGATCTGCTGAAGTCTCTGGCCACTTTCGTTGCGGCGGATTTCTCCGGCGGTACTGCGATAGATCAGCAGTACTACAACACGTTGAGCCGCGATCTCAGGGACATCCTTGAACCGGACACTGCGGATCAATCCGGGATCGTCGATATCTCCACCGACATCTCGATAGCGCACCGGACGCTTGCGATGACCGACGAACGGCACACGCAAATGAAAAGCAGTTTCGAGGTTACTATCGGCGAGATCGAGGGGGTCGACAACGAGCTGCTGGCGGCAGAGATCCTGCAGCTGCAGACGAATATCCAGGCGAGCTACAATGCATCGTCAATCGTGTTCAATCTGAGCCTGGCAGACTATCTGTAAAGTCATCCCATTCAACGAATAACCGTTCACGATTGAAAAAGTCGGCGATCATGCCGGCTTTTCTCTTTAATATCGAGTTTTATAGCGTCTAAACGCTCACTCCGGCACGGCTCTAAGGCCTTCTGCGATCGCCCTGTTGATGCTTATCAGCGTGTCCAGCTTGTTCGAATCCTGTGTCGAAATGACTGAGATCGTTTGCTTGAATACGAATACGCCCAATGAGGCGATGTTGTTCTTGATCATCTGCGGTAGATTGCTGTCCGCGCTTGTCGCGGATGTTACCAGGATGGTCCAGAGCTTTCGATTGTAGGTGAGGGCGTCGTCTTTCTCGGCCAGCGTAGACTGGTCCCACTCATCCTTGACGAGCTGCAGCCGTGCTGCCGCCTTCATCAGCAATGTCGCTTCCAGTTCCCGAGGTGAGACCGCCACCTGACTCGTCTTCTGGTAAGCCTGTGCTGCCTGTTTGTACATGACCGATCAGCTTTCCCTCATAATCAATAAGCTTCTTAGCTTCCTTGAGAGCCTTGTAGAACGCGCCTTGAATAATCGAATTACTGATACTGGTTACAAACGGTATGGTACTTGGCGCGGCCTTCACGATGTCGTTGACAAGCGTGAAGTAGTTCTCTTTGATCTTCTCCATATCCTTGGATAGATACATCAGCTGAACGGCAAGATAGATCCGCTTTGCTGGCGTATCGGCGGTCTCGGGCGTGAAGATATCCTTTTCACGAAGAATGGGCGCCTGGCCTTCGATAAATAAACGGGTCCGCTGGTTGTCATTTGTGATCACACTGTCACCAATGATGATGCGTTCCCCCGGTTTTAGCTCGACCTTGAGCGCCATTCCTTGACCTCCATTCGCCAGTATCAGCGGGATGGTTAACGAAATGGTTAACGCAATCCCTCACGAATTAACTTCCTCTTGGATTTTAACCGAAGAGGCTGAGGACACTCTGTTCGGCCTGGTTTGCCAGGGACAGGGCGGTTGAAGACAGCTGCTGGCGTGTCTGCAGCGCCAGCATGTTGGCGCCTTCCTCGTTCATATCGGCAATGGTCAATTGGCCAGCACCGATTTCAAGTGTGTTGATCAGTTCCTCGGTGAAGTCCGTTCTGATCTGCACCGTCGACAGCGCTGTACCGAGAGAGCTTGCCGATGATCGGAGCTCGTCGAGCGCCGAGTTGATCGCCTGTAATATCCGCTCGATATCGGTATCGGTTTTAAACTCCGATGCCGTAGCGGACAATCCGACGGTCCCCGATGATGTCGCGAACTCTTCGATATTGAAGTCAGAGTTGCTGCTTGAAATCGAGAAGGATACTTCACCAATCAGGCTGATGCTTCCGGCCGAGAAACTGGCGTCCAACCCTTTGACGTTATTGATGAACGTGACCAAGTCATCAACAGTCGTTTCCCCGTCGATTTCCAGGGAAGCGGGCTCATAACCATTGCCATCGGTAATGGTGATCGTGTCACCGGCCTGGAAACCGCCGGACGTAACCAGTGTCGAGGTCGCGCTGAGCGGACTGGTCGTTGTTGCGAGCGTCGTTCCCGCAGTTGAACCACCAGCCGTTGCCGTGCCGCCGCCGGCGGCGTTCTTGGAAATTGAAAGCGTCGCTGTCGTTGTCAGACCGCTAACAAACGTGATCTGATCTGTCGTTTCGTCAAAACTTGCATGGACACCACCCAAACCATCAATGGCATCGACGTAGTCCTGAACAGTTGTAATCGTTGAACCGACAGTAAAAGTGTTCGTGGTTGTACCGTCGGTTACCGTAACAACGTCACCATTCGCCCATGTGCCGAGATCAACGAGGTTGGAAGAGGCCTGCAATCCTGTCAGACTCAATTGTGCGCTGGCACCGGCAAGAGCGAATGCGGACGTTGCACTTCCGCCCGTGTTCAGATCGTCGAGATTCAGGCCGGTATCAAGGGTCGTGTCGGTGAAATCGACCGGGTCGATCGTCAGGTTGGACGTGCTGTCCTCATTGAAGATCACTTCGAGTTCGTTTCCGGCTCCGGCAAGCAGGTTCTTGCCCTTGTAGTCGGCATCCCGGGCCATATCTTCGATCTGCTGAAGCAGTTCGTTGTACTGCACGGCGTATTGCCGCCGCTGGAATTCACTCGAGGTCTGCAGCGCCTGGTTGGCAATCGCCTTTGCGGAATCGACCAACTTGGTAATCGACGTGATACCGTCGTCCGCGGCCCGGATCGTCTGAACCGCTTGGCCCATGTTGTCGAGCAGGCCATTCAGGTCCTTTGCACGATCATTCAGTCCGGCTGCCGTGAAAAACGAGTTCGGATTGTCCAGAGCCGAGTTGACTTTCAGGCCGGTCGCAAGCCGGGTCTGCGTCATGGATTGCAGGTCGGCTGTGTTTTTTAACGAAAGGAGGTTGTCCCGGACTGCGCTTGTAAGAACAATGTCGCTCATTTGGTTCACCGCATCTGCATTTTTCTTAACTCAACAAAGGACAGCTACGGTCTTTCAAGTCAGCAACACGCAGCGCCGTTGTCATAAATCTAAACGGAAAGTTAAGCCGGGTGGCATCCGTTAACAGTCTCGAAACATTAGTTACCAAAAGTTTTCTTTTAAGCGCTTGAAAATAAAGCGTAAGCTCGACGGTCTTAGGGCGTGGCTGCGGACCGAAAAAACGAAAAACGGCGGGCAATGCCCGCCGTAACTGGTTGTCAGGTTGTGAGTCGGTCGTCTGACTGATTCTCTTATTAGAAGAGAGACAGCACTGTCTGATCCGCCTGCGACGCGAATGACAGCGATGTGGAAGCCAGCTGCTGACGGGTCTGAAGAGCCAGCAGGTTCGCACCTTCTTCGTTGGTATCGGCGAGGGTCAGCAAACCGGCGCCTTCCTGAAGTGTGTTGATCAGGCTCTTCGTATAGTCTTGCCGGATTTCGACCGTCGACAGATTGGTACCGAATTCGGAAGCTTGGGATCTCAGTTCTGACAAGGCGTTGTTCAGGCTTGAGATGACCCGGTTGATGTCGGTGTCCGTAGCAAAACCACTGTCTGAAAGCGCGCTGATCGAAACGCCTGTTGTGTTCGCTGCAAATCCGCTTGAGGCAAAGTCAGCATTGTCGCTGGTGAGCGAAAGATCCGTGTCCGCAGTAATGTTCAGCCTGCCGGTCGTGCTGCTGAAGTCAGCGGTTACACCGTTGAAGTTATCGATGAAGTCTTCAAGGTCAGCAACTGTGCTGTCGGCTGCAACTTCGAAAGAGCCAAGTTCGTAGCCGTTTCCGTCCGACAAGGTCAGGGTGTCACCAACGGCAAAGGATGCGCTGTCGACCAGATTGGCTGTCGTTGAAGCGAACAGTGTCGCGTTGATCGATGTGACTTCGGCGGTGGCAGTACCATCACTGAACTTGACGTCCTCGTCGCTGTAGATGGTCAGTTTGCCGTTGGTTTCATCGAATTCCGCACGTACGCCGGCGATGCCGTTCAGGTTGTCGATATAGTCCTGAACCGTTGTGGTCGTCGACACAACAAGCGTAGAACCTGAGATAATCGCCGTTGAAGAAGCTGCTGTATAAGCTGCCAATGTTTGGCCGCCGCCGGTGATCGCGGTTGCACTTTGCAGCGTGGAGCTGGAATTGAGCGAAGCGCCGGCACCATCGACCAATGTGATTTCGGTTTTACCACCCTGAAGCGTTTGCGAAGTCGCTCCGCCTTGGCCTTCGACCAGATCGGAAAGGTTCAGTCCGTTCGACAAGGCTGTGTCGGTGTAGTCAATCGCTTCGATGGTCAGCTTAGAAGTTGCGCCTTCATTGAAAACCGTTGTCAGATCGTTGCCGGCACCGGCCAGAAGGTTCTTACCTTTATAGGAGCTGTCTTTCGCAACATCTTCGATCTGCTCCAGAAGGGCGTTGTACTGCTCGGCGAAGGTCTTGCGCTCGTACTGGCTCTGGGTCTGGAGCGCCTGGTTGGCCTTCGCCTTGGCGCTTTCGACGAGATCGGTGATGGTCGACAGGCCGTCGTCGGCTGCCTTGATGGTCTGTAGCGACTGGCCCATATCGTCGAGCAGGTTGCCGAGATCGCCAGCGCGCGAATTCAAGCCGGACGCGGTGAAGAACGAATTGGCGTTGTCGAGCGCCGAATTCACTTTCAGACCGGTCGCCAGTTTATTCTGGACGTCCGACATGAAGTTCGCGGTGGATTGAAGAGTAAGCAGATTCTGCCGTACGGCAGCTGACAAGGTAATGTCAGACATAGTCTATCCCTTTCCTGGGTCAAAAATTCATCCGCTCTTCCTGAACGGGTTGGATGGGATCATCACTTGTTAACCCTAACCAATGGTTAAAACTGAGCAATTTAGGGTTAACGAGGTTTTAACGCGGGTGGGGAAATTCGCTGAAAGCGCCTAAAAATGCGGAGACCCCGACGTCAGGACGGGGAGGGGGCCTAGGGAAAATTGGTAAATTTTGATAAAGAAAACTCGCGATTCACCTGCGCGGCTTTATTAAAACGCAAAAAAGGCGGGCCGGAGCCCGCCTTGAATGGCTTCTCAAGATGTTTGATGTGCGCTCTAGAATAGCTGCAATACGTTCTGGCTGGCCTGGGACGCCAGAGACAAGGACGTTGAGGCGAGGGACTGCTGGGTTTGCAGTGCCAGCAGGTTCGCGCCTTCCTCGTTGGTGTCGGCTAGGGTCAATTTGCCCGCGCCTTCTTCCAGCGTATTGATAAGCGTCTTGGTGAAGTCCTGACGGTTTTCCACGATCGACAGGTTGGTACCGAAGGTGGATGCCTGGGAGCGGAGCGAGTTCTGCGCCGAAGTCAACCTGTCTAGTGTCGCTTCGATCTTCGCGTCGGTGGAGAAACCGTTCACCGTGGTGTGCGTAGTGGAAACATCCGTGGGGGTTGAGGACGTCGACGAGAATGTCACTTCAAAGTCGGCGGAGATCGTGTAGCTGGTGCCTGTCAGAGAACCGCTGACACCATCTGCACTGTCGACGAACGCATCGAAGTCGGCCACAGTTGTGGAAGCCGTGACTTCAAGTGACGCCAGTTCGGTGCCGGTGCTGTCGGTGATTGTCAGGACATCGCCGGCAGCGTAGTCACTGTCGGTCACCAGAGTGTTGGTGGTCGACAGGGTCGTGGTGGTCGACGCGCCGTGAAGCGCGACAGTGCCGG
Source organism: Roseibium sp. (assembly GCA_965230445.1). GTDB lineage: Bacteria > Pseudomonadota > Alphaproteobacteria > Rhizobiales > Stappiaceae > Roseibium. Next base: position 1,358,546 of record OZ246005.1, read on the forward strand.
TACCCGAAACACCCGCAGTCAGATCCGACAGGTTAAGACCGGTCGATGAAGTGGTATCGGTATAGTCGACCGAGTTGATCTTCAGCGAAGACGTGCCGTCTTCGTTGAAGCTCACGGTCAAGTCATTTCCAGTCCCGCCGAGCAGATTTTTCCCGCTATAACCGGAGTCTTTGGCCAGGTCTTCAATCTGCGTCAGCAACTCGTTATATTCGGACGCAAATTGCTTGCGTTCCTTTTGCGAGTTACTCTGAAGGGCCTGACTTGCCTTCGCCTTTGCGGCGTCGACCAGATCGGAGATAGCTTCAATACCCTTGTCGGCCGCTTTCAGTGATTGAACAGACTGGCCTTGATCGTTCAGAAGCGCTGATAAATCGCTTGCGCGGTTTTCAAGACCTCGGGCCGTGAAAAATGAACTTGGATTGTCGAGTGCGGAGTTTACCTTCTTGCCGGTTGCCAGCTTTTCCTGGACCGAGCTCATGAGGTTTGCTGTGGACTGAAGTGCATTGAGGTTCGAGCGCACGGCGCTCGACAGAGTGATGTCACCCATTTTGATGGTTCCCTTCTAGGAATACTCGATACGTCGCCCTTCCTGGGCTCGGGACCATCAAGCCGTTGTTAAGGAAAACAACTAGTAAATATATATGGTTAGCGGATATTAACCTTAATAATTCGTTGTCAAAAAAAGGCGGGCCGAAGCCCGCCGTTGAGTTTTCTCAAGAGGCGTATTGCGTGGTTTAGAAGAGCCGCAATACGTTCTGATCGGCCTGTGCCGCCAGAGACAAGGATGTTGAGGCGAGGGACTGCTGGGTCTGAAGCGCCAGCAGGTTCGCACCTTCCTCGTTTGTGTCGGCAAGTGTCAGTTTGCCTGCGCCTTCTTCCAGAGTGTTGATCAGGGCTTTGGTGAAGTCCTGACGGTTTTCCACGATCGACAGGTTGGTACCGAAGGTGGATGCCTGGGAGCGGAGCGAGTTCTGCGCCGAGTTCAGTTTGTCCAAGGTCGCTTCGATCTTCGCGTCGGTGGAGAAACCGTTCACCGTGGTGTGCGTAGTGGAAACATCCGTGGGGGTCGAGGACGTCGACGAGAATGTCACCTCAAAGTCGGCGGAGATCGTGTAGCTGGTGCCTGTCAGAGAACCGCTGACACCATCTGCACTGTCGACGAACGCATCGAAGTCGGCCACAGTTGTGGAAGCCGTGACTTCAAGTGACGCCAGTTCGGTGCCGGTGCTGTCGGTGATTGTCAGGACATCGCCGGCAGCGTAGTCACTGTCGGTCACCAGAGTGTTGGTGGTCGACAGGGTCGTGGTGGTCGACGCGCCGTGAAGCGCGACAGTGCCGGTACCCGAAACACCCGCGGCGAGATCCGACAGGTTCAGGCCGGTCGACGAAGTGGTATCGGTGTAGTCAACTGCGGAGATGTCCAGCGAAGACGTACCGTCTTCGTTGAAGCTCACAGTCAAGTCGTTGCCGGTCCCTCCGAGCAGGTTCTTTCCGCCGTAACCGGCATCCTTGGCAAGGTCTTCAATTTGCGTCAGCAACTCGTTGTACTCAGCGGAGAACTGCTTGCGCTCCTTCTGGGAGTTACTTTGCAGCGCCTGATTGGCCTTTGCCTTGGCGGCGTCGACCAGATCGGAGATAGCTTCGATACCCTTGTCGGCGGCCTTTAGCGACTGAACCGATTGACCTTGGTCATCAAGCAGTGTGGCCAAGTCGCTGGCGCGGTTTTCGAGGCCTTTGGCGGTGAAGAAAGAGTTCGGGTTGTCGAGTGCGGAGTTAACCTTTTTACCGGTTGCCAGCTTTTCCTGGACCGAGCTCATAAGGTTTGCCGTGGACTGAAGGGAGTTCAGGTTTGAGCGCACGGCGCTCGATAGTGTGATGCCACTCATGGCGCTTCCTTTCTAGGAAAACGAGATACAGCGAGCCCGTCCTGGACCCGGGAGACATCAAGCCGTGGATTCAGAAAACAACATGTAAAAAAAGATGGTTAGGGGAAGTTAATGTTAATGACTCATTACCGAATCAAAAGGGGCGAACCGATCGGCTCGCCCCTTCGATCTTGGGTATTCTACCGCGTTAACGGCTGCCTTTAGAATAGCCGCAATACGTTCTGATCAGCCTGTGCCGCCAGAGACAGGGATGTTGAGGCGAGAGTCTGCTGGGTCTGCAGTGCCAGCAGGTTCGCGCCTTCCTCGTTGGTGTCGGCAAGTGTCAGTTTGCCTGCGCCTTCTTCCAGGGTGTTGATCAGGGCTTTGGTGAAGTCCTGACGGTTTTCCACGATCGACAGGTTGGTACCGAAGGTGGATGCCTGGGAGCGGAGCGAGTTCTGCGCCGAGGTCAGCTTGTCCAAGGTCGCTTCGATCTTCGCGTCGGTGGAGAAACCGTTCACCGTGGTGTGCGTAGTGGAAACATCCGTGGGGGTTGATGATGTCGACGAGAATGTCACTTCAAAGTCTGCGGAGATCGTGTAGCTGGTGCCTGTCAGAGAACCGCTGACACCATCTGCACTGTCGACGAACGCATCGAAGTCGGCCACAGTTGTGGAAGCCGTGACTTCAAGTGACGCCAGTTCGGTGCCGGTGCTGTCGGTGATTGTCAGGACATCGCCGGCAGCGTAGTCACTGTCGGTCACCAGAGTGTTGGTGGTCGACAGGGTCGTGGTGGTCGACGCGCCGTGAAGCGCGACGGTGCCGGTACCCGAAACACCCGCAGCCAGATCCGACAGGTTAAGACCGGTCGATGAAGTGGTATCAGTGTAGTCAACTGCGGAGATGTCCAGCGACGAGGAGCCGTCTTCGTTAAAGGTCACCGACAGGTCGTTTCCGGATCCGCCGAGCAGGTTCTTTCCGCCGTAACCGGCGTCCTTGGACAGTGTTTCGATCTGCGTCAGCAACTCGTTGTATTCAGCGGAGAACTGCTTGCGCTCCTTCTGGGAGTTACTTTGCAGCGCCTGATTGGCCTTTGCCTTGGCGGCGTCGACCAGATCGGAGATAGCTTCAATACCCTTGTCGGCGGCCTTTAGCGACTGAACGGCCTGACCCTGGTCATCCAGCAGGGTGGACAGATCGCTTGCGCGGTTTTCCAGGCCCTTTGCGGTGAAGAAAGAGTTCGGGTTATCAAGCGCCGAGTTGACCTTCTTGCCGGTAGAAAGCCGTTCCTGGACTTTGCCGAGCAAATCAGCAGTCGCCTGGAGCGACGTTAGGTTCGTGCGAACCGCATTGGATAGCGTAATCCCTGACATCACAGAGTTCCTTCTGTTGGTTTATTCTCACTCGTTCTGAGTGATGGAAGGATTTCTGCATATGAATACTATCGCGATTGCTAACGTTCTTAGTTAGTGCGTTTTAACTTTAAGCATCCGTGAACAATCGTGATTAACGGGAATGGTTAAATACATTGGTTAATTTGTTTTTTTTGTTAACCAATGCATTGCCGGCAAGCTGCATGGTTAATATTTTGTGAGATAAATCTTGTAGAGCAGCCGCAAGACAAGAAAGGAACAACGTCAAAAACTACAGGAACGGTGGGCGTCCTGTAGTTGACGGATTGCTTTAACGGAAAGGTTGGGAGCCTCTGTCAGGCCTGTCGCTGAAGTGTCTGGGGCTGAGCCGGCGCAGCCTGTGCTTCTATCGCCTTGGCATATGCTCTCAGGCGGCGGAGGGATTCACTGGGAACCTGACGAACGACCTCGCCGGTATCTGTGTTCCTGGCAACAAAAATGATGCTTTCGCTTTCCGGATCGACGATGTTGCGTCGCTCCAGCGTAGCTTTTTGTGCGTCCAGTTCAGCGGATTTTCCGTCGCCGTTGCGAGGCGTTCCGTTGGCTGAATGGCTGTCCTTGCTCGGCCCGACCGCCGCTGCAGCGGGGAGGTCGGTTTTTACTGCGGGCCTGGCCTTTTCCGGAGCCCGCGTAACCGGCGTGATCGCCGTATACGTCGGCGATGGCGGCCGGGCAATTCCCGTATCCAACATCTGACTCTCCGGGTTACTCGATACAAATCCCGATTGGTCACCACTATAGCCGATGCAAATGAATCATCTGTTAACGGATTGATTACATTTGCCCGTTTGTTCTCGATTCGTTGCTAGCTGCGATGTTGCAGGTGAAAATGCAATTCAAACAGGAAGTTATAGCCGAGTGTCGAGTCCACCCGATTCAAAACCGGGGAGGAAGGCGCTATCGCAAAGTGCAAATGCCGTTGCGTAAAAACTAATCGGGTTTAGGGCCTGTGGGGATTTAGAGCGCCTGATTGACCGCGATACCGCGTGCGGCGCCGGGTCCTTCGGGCGCTGTACCATTGCGCCCATATGTGGTTGGACGGTCGGCGCCCTTGGCGCCAACGACCTTGGCAACCGAAGACACAATGCTGTTTGCGACTTCCCGCGCTGTTGCAAGCACCGCAAGGTTTATTTTCAGAACCGGCTGGAATTCAGCGTGCTGCCGGCGCAGAAGTTGAGCGCTCTCAGGGGACAGGTTGCCGATTACCATCGCATGTTCCTTGGCGGTCAGCATACCTTTTGTGTACTCGTGAATGAGACGCGCCTTGTCGGCCTGGAGGTCTCCCGCAGCTTGAAGCTTGCCGCCGCGCACCAAACGGGTTTCCATCTCAATAACCGACAGGAGTGCCTCCATCGATCCGGCGAGGGCCTTGCAGAATTCGTCCGCTTCTTCTGCGGTCGCCGGCCGGTCCAGAGAGAAAGGGTAAACAACGGGTGCGGTTTGTGCGGTCATCTCAACCCCTCCTGAAGGGCAAGCAATTCGCGCTCGACGGAATCGGCAAGGCCAATGCCTCCGGCCTCCGCAATCGAGCTGGCATATTCATCGATCATCAGGCTCTTCCAGGCATCCGCCCCGTGGCCGGAGCCCCAGGTTCCACCGCCCTCAAGGCCTGAAAACAGGTTCTGAATCACATTGGTTAGAAACACCGCTTCGAATTCCTCGGCGGCGGCCCGCACGGCAGTCTTGTCGGTGCGGTCGACACCGCGCAGGACGTCATGCGGGGCCTGCTGAATCTGTGCAGAGGGAGCAAGGGTAACCATCACAGTACCTCGATTTCTGCCTGAAGGGCACCGGACGCCTTGATGGCTTGTAGAATGGAAATCATGTCGCGTGGTCCGATCCCGAGCGCATTGAGACCGTCCACCAGTTGCCGGAGTGTGACTGTCTCCGGAACGATTGCCAGTTTCCGCCCGCCGTCTTCTTCCACCGCGACTTCCGAGCGCGGCACTACAGTCGTATCGCCGTTCGCAAACGGCAGTGGCTGCGAAACCTGCGGGGTTTCGGCAATCGTCACAGTCAGGTTGCCCTGGGCAACAGCAACGGTCGACACGCGTACATCCTGACCCATGACGATAATGCCGGAATTCTCGTCAATCACGACCCGTGCGGGCATATCCGGCTCGATAATGAGCTGTTCAATATCCGTCAGCAGATCGACAATGTTACCGTCATACTGTCGCGGCAGTTCAAGGCGGACGGTACCCGGATCCAGCGGCTCCGCGGTCGGCATGCCGATCAGTTCGTTTATTGACAATGCGATCCGCCGTGCGGTCGTCAGATCCGGATTGCGCAGGGCCAGCCTGAGAGATGTCAGTGACGCGAGTTTGAACTCCAGTTCCCGCTCGACCAGGCCGCCATTTGCGATCCGGCCAGCGGTAGGAACGCCCCGTACCACGGATGCGGCATCGGCTTGCGCTGAGAAACCGCCAATTGCCACCGATCCCTGCGCAATCGCATAGACTTCGCCATCTGCTCCGACCAGAGGTGTCACCAGCAAAGTGCCGCCCTGCAAGGACCCTGCATCCCCGAGCGCGCTGACATTTACATCAATACGCGTGCCCTGTGTCGCGAAGGGCGGCAGGTTTGCTGTGACCATCACCGCCGCGACAGTGTTGGTGTTCAGGTCAATGTTTCGGGTGTTGACACCAAGGCGTTCGAGCATCGCTTGCAGGCTTTGCTCGGTAAACGGGGTGTTGTTGAGCGAATCGCCGGTTCCGTTCAGGCCAACGACCAGCCCGTAGCCGATCAATTGGTTTTCGCGGATGCCCTCGAAGTCGGAAATGTCCTTGATCCGTGACGCCGCATTTGCGGCTGGCATCAAAGCGCAGGCAATGATCGCCGCAATCATTCCCGCCTGAACGAGCCGGAAGAATTTTTCCGCAAGATCGCCGAACAATGTACGCATGCTGTGTCGTCTGCCTGTAAATTCCGTTCCAGCTTGCGCCGGAGTTGACTGATCCGGCTTGCAATATGCGAGAGCCGTGCCACTCTGCCGGCAGGCTACAGGAACGGGATTGAAGCTGGCGGGAAACAGCGGTTTTCGCGCGGGGGTTTGCCGGGATTTCCACCAAAATCATGAAATGGGTGCACGATCAGACCGCATTTGGCAGGCAAATATTGCCTTGCAGAGCGGGACTCATCTAACTATGTCGGCAGATACTGACTGGTAAGCTACAAAACGTGTTTACCGGGCAGTCCCCTTGGGTCGTTTATATGCGAATAACTGGCAATACACCGATATCCGGCGTTCGAGGTCGCGCGCCTGCTAAACGCCAATCTGGAACCGGCAACTCCTTTTCGCCGGATGCGGGATCTGATTCCCCGCATTCCGCCGAAACCACCGCTGCGTCCACTATACAGGGGATCGATGCTCTTCTCGTTCTGCAGGAAGTAGATGGGGTTGAGGAACGCCGGGCGCGCACAGCCCGTCATGGGCACAGTCTCTTGGACCTTCTGGAGGCAGTCCGAATTCAACTTTTGACCGGCGACGTCTCGGAGGGACGCCTGAACGAACTCGCTGGGTTGGTGGAAAATCGCCAGAGTTCCGGCGAACCGGTGCTTGATTCGGTTCTGGAAGAAATAGAGCTGCGGGTAAAGGTTGAACTCGCCAAGCTCGGCCGGTATCTGGACTGACACCAGAGTGGCGATGTTGGGCTCCAGTTGGGTCAGTTTTCACATGAAATCCACCTGCTTTTGCACAAGCCCTTGAAAATAGTTTACCTTTTTACCGAGAAAAATCGCTCCGGGACCGTTGTTTGCTCACGGCCTCGTATATATATTGCGCGCGTCTTGACCGGACCCGGAGTTTTCTATGACGGTTGATATTGAGTCCGAGTATCGTCCATCAAACGACGAACCGTTTATGAATGACCGCCAGCGGGAGTATTTCAGGGACAAGCTCCTCGCGTGGAAAGAAGAGATACTGCTGGAAAGCAAGGAAACCCTCGCCAACCTTCAGGAAGAAAGCCAGAACCACCCTGACATCGCGGATCGCGCATCTTCAGAAACCGACCGTTCGATCGAGCTTCGCGCCCGGGACCGCCAGCGGAAACTGATCGCCAAGATCGATGCCGCCCTGGAACGGTTGGCTGACGGCAGCTACGGGTATTGTGAGGAAACCGGCGAGCCGATTTCCTTACGGCGCCTGGAAGCGCGGCCCATCGCGACCTTGTCGATCGAGGCCCAGGAAGCGCATGAGCGCAAGGAGAAGATCTACCGGGACGATTGAAACCTGATCTTACGGTAGAAAGCTGCGGCGTTTCACGCCCCCGCATATTGCGGGGGCTTTTTTTGTCTGAGGTTCAAGCATATTTCTGGTCCAATCGGCACAAAGAAACAGACACGGCGGTCGGGGAGCGAGCCGCCGTGTCTGTGTCAGTCCTGGCAAACGTATGTCGCGATCATCCCGCTGCCACGACCGGGGGACCGTTTGTTCCTAGAAAGGCAACAGAATATCCATCACCTGGCTGCCGTAGCGCGGTTGCTGGACATCGGTGATCTGGCCGCGGCCGCCATACCCGATCCGGGCTTCGGCGATCTTTTCGCTGACGATGGTGTTGTTCGCGGTAATGTCTTCAGGCCGCACGATACCTGCGACAATCAGTTCCCGTACCTCGAAGTTGACCCGGACTTCCTGCCGGCCTTCGATCACGAGGTTGCCGTTCGGTAGTACCTGAAGCACGACGGCGGCCACGGACGTCTGCAGGACCTCCTCGCGGTCAACGCTGCCCTGGCCGGAAAAGTCAATGTCGCTGTTCACACTCCCCAATGCGCTTGCATCCGATCCGGCCGGAAGAACGAACTTGTTGACCGCGTTGCCGACCGCGCCGCCGACGCCGGCTGAACTCGTGTCGCTGCGGCTGCGTGCGGTGCTGTTGTCGATCTGTGCGCTATCGTCGATGGTCACCACCACCGTCAGGATATCGCCGACCTGACTGGCGCGTTGATCCTCGAAAAAGGCCCGGCTGCCCGACCGCCAAAGTGAATTGGGACTGTAGTGGGCGTTCTGTGGTTCCGGCATGGGCATTTGCACCGGGCGGTAACCAGGCGTGGTGGTCGGATCCTGAATGGCGTTCAGCACGGGAGGTTGGCCTACCCGTGATAGCCGCTCAGGAGTGCCGCAACCGCTCACCAGAAGTCCAAGCGCAATGCTCGAAAGCAGAGTCATTCTTAGGGAAGTTTGCATCAGATTGCCTCATTGGTCAGGCTGGCAATTGTTGGATTTGCGGCATCAACTCGCACCTGGCCGCGGGACAGGACTGTGGCGGGAACTATCCGCCGGGATTGGAGGTTTTTCACGTCGATGACGTCGCCGGCAGCACCGTCCATCAGCGCTTGAGCCCTCGTCGTCAGTTTCATGCCCGGCATCTGAAACGATACGGTAACCTTGTCGCCCCGCGATATCAGCACTGGGTGCTCGAAGTCCTTGCGGGCAAGTGGGGCGCCGGAGCGGATGTTGTTGCGCGCCGCCAAGCCGATGATCGAAGCGGGGTCGGTGAGTGCGTTTGCGGGTACCTTGCTGCGGGCCAAACGTATTGTCGTCAGGTCCGACTCTTTAAGGACACCCCCGCGCCGCAGCGGTTGCATAAGCGAAACAAACTCGATCATTTCCAGAGCCCGGCCGTTCAGCACGATCTGCCGCTCGGACCTTTCCCCGGCGACTGTCAGGGTTGCGGCGAACTGGCCAGACGAACGAGTCCAGTGGATACTGTCCACCCGGACGGGGGCTGGTGCATTCGGATTGGCCACAATCTCGTTCTGCCGGTGAAAGAAGGTGACATCGACTTCGTCCGGATCGAGCGTGGCGTCTTGCGCAGCAATTGAGTCTCGGATGAGCGCCGCCAGCCGGTCGCTGTCGAACCGTTCTGCCCGGCGGTGAACGATAACTTTCCGAAGCCCGTCCGTACCGGCTTCTGTCAAACCGGCAGCACGTGCACGCTTCGCCACAAGATCCGCAGGTACATCTCCCTTGGTTCCCATGTCCGGCGACCGGAAGAGGGGAGTATCCGAAGTAGCCCCGGCGTTGGAGTAAAAATCCCCGACCGTCACGATTTCGGAAAGTGTTGTAACCTGTGACCGCAGCACCGGCCGACTGTCTGCAAGCGCGGCACCAGACCACATTGCAGCAATGGCCAGGGTCATCAGTGCGGGCAGAATGCGATTCATTGTTTTAGTCCCTCAATCCATTACCGGATATTGGTGGTGGTCGAGTACATTTCGTCGGCGGCCTGAATGACCTGCGAATTCATCTCATAAGCCCGTTGCGCAGAGATCAAGTCCGCGATCTCGGTGACCGCATCCACATTGGCCATTTCAAGAAAGTATTGCTGGAGATTGCCTATGCCCTGGTCGCCTGGGCTTCCGGTTTGCGGTGCACCGCTTGCATCGGTTTCTAAAAAGAGGTTGTCGCCGATGGCTTCAAGACCGGACTTGTTGACGAAGCGGGCCAGTTCGATCTGTCCGAGATTGACCGTGTTGCCCGTTGCATTGACACCTTGAACCGTTCCGTCAGGTGAAATGGTGATGTCCTGCGCAGTCTGCGGAATGGTGACACCGGGCTGAACCGTGTATCCGTCAATGGTAACGAGTTGGCCAGTTGCGTCCCGCTCAAAGGACCCGTCGCGTGTGTATGCGGTTTGCCCGTCGGGCAATTCGATCTGGAAAAATCCCTCACCACGGATGGCGACATCCAGTTCCTTGCTGGTTTGCTCTAGCGATCCTTGTGACATGATCCGGGCCGTTGATGCGGCCTTTACGCCGGAGCCGATCTGAATGCCGGTCGGTACGATCGTTCCGGTATCGGATGTCTCCGTGCCCATCCGGCGCAGGTTCTGATAAAGTAGATCCTGGAAGTCGGCCCGCTGCTTCTTGAAGCCAGTTGTCCGCATGTTGGCGACATTGTTGGAAATGACCTCGACGTTGAGTTCCTGTGCCTTCATGCCCGTGGCAGCGATGTGCAATGCTTTCATTTCGGTATTCCCTCAGGCGGTCAGGCTTTGGTCGTTCCAAGTGTCTGAATGGCCTGCTTGCGCAGTTCATCCAGGTCTTTCACGAGCTTGGAGACAGAATCGTAGGCACGTGTGACTTCAATCAGTTGGGTGACTTCGGTAATTCCGTAGACATTCGATTGCTCCAGGGCCCCTTGTACGACCCGGAAATCGACCGCAGGCTGCGGATTGTTGCCCGCGAACATTGTCGTGCCGATCTTTTCAAGCGTGCGAACGTCCTCGAACTCAGCAACCCGAATCTTGCCGCGGTTGCCTTGCTCGGTGGAAATCGTCCCGTCCGGTGCGATCTGGACTGCTCCGTCTTCCGGAGTGAAAAACACCGGGCCTCCGTCCGTTAGGACCGGCAGGCCCTCCGATGAGACCAATTGCCCATTGTTGTCCAAATAAAAGGCGCCATTCCTTGTGAAGGCTTCAGTGCCATCAGCTTGCTGAACAACAAAGAATCCTTCGCCGCTCAGCGCCATGTCATAGTCGTTGCCGGTCACCTTGAGGGCACCGTAGTCAAAATCCGTATGCGTCTTGAACATATCCACATAGGACAGTTGCGCATCGGCAGGCTGGAACGCCGTGGCATCGGCCACAGGCATGATGTATTCCACAAACTGCAGTTTCTGAGACTTGTATCCGGTCGTGTTGATATTGGCGAGATTGTTCGCCACCACATCAAGCTGAGTTCTCAATGTGGCTTGCCGGGACAAGGCTATAAGCTGCGCATTCTCCATCGTTTACCGTTCCTTAAGCTCCCCTAGGGTCCGCCCCGCCTCCCCAGGCGGGTGGAGCCGTTAACCCTGTTGCACAGAGCGTGCCAAGTCGCAAAACCTTGGGAAATCGGCAGATTGTTGGCTTTGCAGGGGTGCAGGCGGCAAGCGATTCCGGCACATTTTAACCGCTTGGAAAAAGTTGCCGAGTGCGAAGCGTTAACCAATTAGTAACCTTTGTTAACCATTTAGTCTTAAGAAACTACGCGCACGCGCGAGGCTGGCGGAGCAACGAATGGCAAACCAAGATGCTGCAGCCGATGTCGGCGAAGAAGCCGAGGAAGGCTCTGGCGGCGGCAAAAAGAAACTGATCCTGTTCGGCGGTATCGGACTGGTTGTTCTTCTGGCAGCCGGGGCAGGGGCTTATTTCTTCCTGTTCAGTGCACTGGCAACAACAACAACGGCGCCTGATGGCAAGGAAGTTCAAGTCGAAGTGCAAAAGCCGGTGGTGTTTTACGACCTGCCGGAAATGACTGTAAATCTCGCGACTGACGGAAGGTCGACCTACTTGAAGGTCCGGATTGCTCTTGAAGTCGAAAACCGGGCGATGATCGATCAGATCCAGCCGTTCCTGCCAAGGATCCTGGATGCTTTTCAGATTTATTTGCGCGAACTTCGCCCCGCGGACCTGGAAGGGTCTGCCGGTCTGTTCCGCCTGAAGGAAGAATTGCTCAGGCGGATCAACCTGTCGGTTTATCCGGCAAAAGTGAATGGGGTGCTGTTCAAGGAAATCCTTGTTCAGTAGCACGGCTCATGGCTGACGAAGACGACGACGACCTGTCCGAAGAGGATATGGCCGACGCTTGGGGCGCGGCCTTGGCAGAGCAGGGCGCCGGTGAAGATGACGATGACGATCTGGCTGCTGCCTGGGGCGCTGCTCTAGAAGAGCAGGGCGCGGGCAACTCCGATGACATGGCGGCTCAATGGGCTGCGATGATCGATGACAGCGAGCCCGATCTTGAAAACGCCACCCGCGGCGCTGATCGCGTCCTGAACCAGGAGGAAATCGACAACCTTCTGGGCTTCAATATCGAAGATACGATCGCCGGCGATCAGAGCGGCATCCGTGCTCTGATCAACTCCGCGATGGTATCCTACGAGCGTCTGCCGATGCTCGAGATCGTGTTCGACAGGCTGGTGCGTCTGACGACAACGTCCCTGCGCAATTTTACAAGTGACAATGTTGAAGTGTCGCTTGATTCCATTAGTTCCGTACGCTTCGGCGATTACCTGAATTCCATTCCGCTTCCTGCGATTCTTGGCGTGTTCAAGGCGGAGGAATGGGATGGTTTCGGGCTGATCACCGTCGAATCGAGCCTGATCTATTCGATTATCGATGTTTTGCTTGGTGGTGGAAGGGGAACAACCGCCGTGCGTGTTGAAGGGCGGCCCTATACGACAATCGAGACGAACCTCGTTCAACAGATGGTGGCGCTGATCCTGCAGGATGCCGAACAGGCGTTTGCGCCCCTGTCACCGGTTCATTTCAATCTCGAACGCCTTGAGACAAACCCGCGGTTTGCCGCCATTTCGCGCCCGGCAAACGCGGCAATTCTTGTTGAACTCAGGATCGATATGGAAGACCGCGGCGGGTCCGTGGAAATCATGATGCCCTATGCAACCTTGGAGCCGATCCGCGATCTGCTGCTCCAGATGTTCATGGGTGAGAAATTCGGCCGTGATCCGATTTGGGAAGGGCACCTGGCGACAGAGATACATTCCGCAGAGGTGGAAGTCGACGCTGTCCTGCACGAGACGTACCTGCCGCTGGGCCGGGTCTTGAGCCTCGATGTTGGACAGACGCTCGTGTTTGATGTCGATCCGGACGATCCGGTGACGGTTAAGTGTGGAAACGTGCCACTCACCGAGGGAACTCTCGGCAAAGTGGAGGATTCTATTGCTATTCGTGTGTCCCGGAATTTGCGCAAACCAAAAATGACATTGGCAGCATTCGAGCGGGCAATGCAGAAGGAGATGGAGCAGCCATGACCAATTTGCCGATCGGATTGTTGATTGAGGGTTTGGTGGCGGTCCTTCTGGTGATCACCATCGGTTATTGCTGGACATTGAACCGGCGTCTGAAGCGGCTGCGGGCCGACGAGGAGATTCTGCGGGCGACAATCTCCGAATTGATGACGGCCACTGAAATTGCCGAGCGGGCGATCCTCGGCTTGAAGACCACTGCTGCTGACGCCGACCGCACTCTTGGCAAACGGCTCAAGGACGCGGAATCCATGTCGAATAGCCTGTCGCGCAATATTGACGAGGGTGAGCAGGTGTTCATGCGGATCAGCCAGATTGCGGAGGCTGCCCGCCAGGCCACGAACCAGCGCGACGCTGTTCGAACCGCCGACAGTTACGCCATGGCGCAAGCCCCCTCCCATTCTTATCCGCCAATCGCTGCGGGCGAAAACGAGATTTCGGCACCCCGCCGTCGGCGAACTGATGAAATCAAAAGTGCCGCCGAAGAGGCAAAGGCCCGTCTTGATATGTTCCGCCGTAAATCTGAAGGGGCTGCCGCGTGACTTTGCGATTGGTGCCATTGCTCGGACTGTGTGCCACCGCTCTTTTGGCGTTGAAGCTCCTAAGCTTCTTTGTCGATCCGCAGCAATCCGCGATGACAATCAGCGGTGCAGTTGCGCAAGAAGCCGATGAAACCGTCTCCGGGGAAGAGGTTGAAATACCGCCACCGCTTGAGGGTGAAGTCGAAGTACCGCCAGCGCTTGGCGCGCTGCCGGACAGTCTGGAAATTGGCGGGTCCGCCGCAGAACGGGCAGTTCTTGAAAGCCTTGGCAAGCGCCGGGAAAATCTGAACGAGCAGGAAGGGCAACTGGATCTGCGCGAAAAGCTCTTGCGCGCGACCGAGGAGCGGATCGAGAAAAAGATGTCGGAGCTCAAGAAGCTCGGCGAATCAATAGATACGAAGGTGCGGGAACAACAGGAGCAGGAAGATCAGGAGGTCGCCAATCTTGTTGCCATGTACGAGAACATGAAGCCGAAGGACGCCGCCCGGATATTCGACCGGTTGAGGATGCCGGTCCTGTTGAAAGTCGTACGCAGAATGAACCCGCGCAAAATGTCCGGGGTGCTTGCAAAAATGGATCCGGAAAGGGCTGAAGATCTTACCGTCGCCATTGCTGGTGTGGACGAGGACGTAGGTGATCCGCAAATGGCTCAAACGCCAGCTCAGTCCGATCTTCCGAAGATCCAGTCCAACTAGGAATGTTGGCGGTGATGGTACGGCCCGGTACTGGCAAGTAGGTTGATCGGATCGGGGCTGATTAGCTGGTCACGTTCAGGTTCGCGCCGCGTCCTATTGCGGATTCGAACCGTTGACGTAAGGCGGCGTTAAGGTCGCTGATGCATGATGAACGCTGCGGTTAAGTGCCGGAATGCGGTAGGGTTCGGACGTCAAACTAAATGATTTCAGCGGTGGAACGGCTTGGTAGCGCTATGATGCGCCTTGTGAGCAGGCGGAATGCCGGCTCTCTTGAGCTGTGGTACCCGAATGCCGCCCCGTATCCTAATGCAGGGTCAGTTGTTCTCCGGATGATCAAATCAGGGTTCGCGGTCTGTGGCGCCGCAGTTATCGCCCTGTCGATTTTCCTATCTTTCGCCAGTGCTCAGGTTTTGGAGCCTGTGGATTTGGATGCGGCGGAACAGAACGGTTATGGCCGAATGGTGCTGACGTTCAAGGATCGCACCTTGCTCCCGGTCTATGATGCCGTTGTCACCGGCGGAGTCCTGAGAGTTTCTTTCGAAGAGCCGATCGATATCAATGTAGATGATGTGCCTCTGGCACTGAGCGACTATATCACGATCGCGCGGCGCGACCCGGACGGTGCGGCCATCCGATTTGCAATGAAGCGCCAGTTCCGGATCAACACGCTGGAGGCCGGCGAGAAGCTATTTATCGACATCCTGCCATTGGATTGGCAGGGATTGCCTCCCGGCTTGCCCGATGATGTTGTTCGTGAACTCGCGAAACGGGCCGAAGCTGCCTTGCGCAAGGTACGCGCACTGGAACAGGCGCGGCTGAAGGCTCAGGAAGGCCCGCGGGTTGACTTGCACATTGGCGATCACCCGACCTTCACGAGGCTGGTCTTCGATTGGTCGATAAAGTTCGACACGGCCTTTGTGCGCGAGAACGATATCGTTAAGGTGACGTTCAATCACCCGGCGCAGTTGGATATTTCGCGGCTTCGGGCACAGCTTCCTCCCGGTGTGATTGACGCGACCTCTTTCCTGGATCAGGGCAAGCTGAAATTCTTGATGCGGATCGAACCGTCGGTCGATATCCGGGCGTTCCGCGAGGATCAGACCTATGTAATTGACATCACTCCGGAAAATTTCTTGCCGAACGATAGGGCGAACGCCTTGATCGACCGGGAATTGTCCATTGAGCAGAGCGATAGCCATACGCAAATGGTCGTCGCCCCTGGGTTACGGGACACCCGCGATGCCGGCCAAGGCAAAGCAGCGTCCGGATCGTCTGCTTCAATGGCAGCTCCAAATGCGTTGGAAGAATCCCGTGCCGATGAATCCGAGGCCTACACTGTAGTTCCCATCGGTTCACTGTCCGATCTTGCGCCGCAGGGAGCCATGGCGCCTTCCAGTGCCATTGGTCCTCCGGAGCGCCAGATGGCTGGATTTGCTGCCGACGGTGTTGCAAATGAAACACTACCGTTGGTGGGTGCGGTGGAACCGGTCGAGACACTGCCCGCTCCCGAAACGCGGCTTGTCGTGGCTGCCGACAATCAGGTGGAGGATGGATCGGAAGTTACCGCATCAATCGGAACCGTCCAAACTGGAGAGGACAGCCGGGAGCTGAATGCTGGCAACATCATTCTGGCGCAGAACGTCTCTTCGCCAGAGGGCCCGGCGGCTCCGGAGTCCGGAAAGGTGACTGATCCTGACGCTGAGCAGAACCGCACGAACGGAATCCCCGATCTACTTCCGGCCGGTCCCCGCGCTGGCACCGCTTCGGCAGGTGCGCCCGGCAGTGACAACGGCGCATTGGAAGAAGTGGCCGAAGGCATAGCTCCAGAAGGCCCGACAGTTCCGACAGCGATTGAACTGCCTGCTCCGGACGGTAGCGATCTCGAAGCCTTCGCTGATTTTGCCGCTGCGCCTTCGCGTCCGTCGCCAGAACGTCCGCCGGAGGGCGTGCATGAGGGCATCAGGAACTTTGTTGCTGCTGAGGCACGCCGGATCGGTAAGACCGTTCGTATTGTCTTTCCCTTCTCCGAGCCGGTTTCCAGCGCCGTCTTCCGGCGTAATAACAGCATCTGGATGGTGTTTGATACCGATGCGACGATTGATACCCGCGGGATCCTCTCGGCGCTGGGCAAGAGCGCCCAAAAGGTGGAAATGGAGCAGTACGAGGACCATCAGGCGGTCCGTATCGATCTGAGCGAACCGGCGCTGGCAACCATAAGCACTGATGGTGATACCTGGTCGCTGGTCATCGGCGACATGATCCTGGAACCGTCGTTTCCGCTTCATGTTGAGCGGGCGGTTCGCGCCGATGGCGGTTCCATCATGCGCATTCCCTTCCGGGCACCGCAAAACATCTGGACGTTTACAGATCCCTTTGTCGGCGACACGATCCATGTGGTTACCGGGTTCGGACCAACCCGGGGCGTCTTGAAGCCGCAGACATTCGTTAATCTTGATGCACTAAGTTCAGTGCAAGGCATTGCTATCGTGCCCAAGTCCGACACCGTGACGGTCAGAACGCTCGGTGACGATGTCATCATCGAAAAGGAAGGCGGTCTTGCGCTCTCCAACAAATACCTGCGGGGCGGAACCGGAACCTTCAACTCGGTCATTGACCCGAATGAGGCAGGATATGTGGAGTTTGTTTCCCTGACCACGGGAGATCCTGCTAATTATCGCATTCGTCTTCAGGAACTGCAATCCGCTCTGTCACATGCCGGTGAAGGGCAGAGGCGGAAGGAACTGATGGACCTTGCGCGCTTTTATCTCGCGCATCAGTTCGCGCAGGAAGCACTCGGCCTGATGACACTGGCATTGGAAGAAGATCCGGCCCTCGCGGAGGATACCTCTTTCAATCTTATGATGGGGGCGGCTGAGGCGCTCGGCAACCGGCCTGAGGACGCATTTGCCCATTTGAGCCGGCCTGATCTTAAGAACAATCCGGATGCGGCGGTCTGGCAGACCGTGGTTGATGTCCAACTGGGGAACTGGACGGCGGCGCGGATCGCAATGCCGCGTGGGCGAGCCGTGATTGGCAACTATCCAAGAGCAATCCAGGTTGAGTTCAAGCTGGCAGCAGCGCAGGCGATGGTTGAAGTCAACGATTTTGGCCTCGCCAACAGCATACTTGCCGAGATCGAACCAAGTGAGGTTTCCCAGTCCCAGGCGGCGCGCTACGATATCCTCCGTGGACGTGTGGCCGATGCATCCGGCCGGTCCAAGGAAGCCCTGGCAGTGTTTGATCTGGTGTCCCGATCAAATGACCGGCCTAGAGCCGCCGAAGCCGAGTACAGGGCGATGCGGATCCGGCACCGGGACGGCGATACCGATATCGATACGACCGTGGAGCGCCTTGCAGGATTGTCGACTGCGTGGCGCGGCGACGAAATCGAACTTAAAACACTCCGTTTCCTCGCCCAGTTGCAGGCAGAAAGGGGCAGCTACCGGGAAGCTTTTGAGGCCATGAAAGCCGCGGTTCAGGCCGAACCGGAAGCTGCGACGACCCGGCGGTTGCAGGAAGAGATGAACGATCTTTTTGTATCCCTGTATCTGGATGGCCGGGCTGATAAGATGTCGCCGATCAAGGCGCTAGCACTGTTTTACGACTTTCGCGAGCTGACGCCGATCGGGCGGCAAGGTGATGAGATTGTTCGAATGCTGGCAAAGCGGCTTGTCGAGATCGACTTGCTGGATCAAGCCACCGAACTGCTTCAGCATCAGGTCGACAATCGGTTGAAGGGAGCGGCGCGAGCCCAAATCGCAGCAGACCTCGCTGCAATCTATCTGACAGACAGGAAGCCGGAAGCAGCTCTAAAAGTGTTGACCCGGACCCGTCAGGCCAGTTTGCCTGCGACACTGGAGCGTCAGCGCAACATTGTCGAAGCGCGGGCCTTGACGGCAAGCGGACGTCCCGATCTGGCGCTGGAACTGGTCCGGAATATGCGCGGTGCCGATGTCGACCGGCTTCGTGCTGATACCTTCTGGGCGGCTGAGAGTTGGCGGGAAGCCGGAGAGCAGATGGAGGCAATGCACGGGTCCCGGTGGTCAGACAACATTCCGCTCGACGATCTGGAGCGGCGGGACATTCTGAAGGCGGGTATCGCGTTTTCGCTTTCCGGCGACCAACTGAGCCTCGACCGGCTGAAGACCAAGTACAAGGTGAAAATGTCCGAAAGCCCGGAAGCTTTTGCTTTTGAAGTGGTAACCAGGCCGATTGAATCGCAAGGAGTGGAATTCCTGGCACTTGCCAACCGGCTGGCGAATACGGACACCCTCGATACGTTCATGGAAGAATACCGGCGCCAGTACATGTCTCCCGGACAAGTTGGTGATGAAGACCGGTCTGCAGCCGCCGGAGCCATTCCGGCTGAAGCGGGTTAAACTTCGTTGCGAGTTGCCGGCAGGCTCTCAGGAGCCGGCCGGTCAGAATCGCATTGATATCAATACATAACTGAGTTCTACGCGGAGATTCTTGTCTCTTGGGGGACGCTGCGCTGCTGTTTCTTGAATCGCATCACCATATCCGGAACCGACCGCGTGCTCCGGTCCAGCCAGGCGCAGCGTGTTTTGAGGAACACTCTGTAAGTTCGGTCATCGATACCGGTTTGCAGCATGAGCAGCATGACCGCGCCATCGGAATCGGATTTCAGTGCATCGCGGACTAAATCGGGCTTCATGCTCAGTTTCCGGGCGATATGCCATATTGCCACATCCATCCGGTTCTGCTCGCAGAGTGTCTTCAATATGGCATCGAAGGATAGTTCGCCGTTGGCAATCTGCACGCTCGCTTCATGCCGGCAATAAGCCACGCCGTCGATTGTTACTTCGTCATTGTCGGCCTGAATTTGGATGTTGCGGGTTAGTTTTGCCAGTTCATCCTTGCGTAGCGCCCGCGCAAGCGGCGCAGGGACCAAAGGTTCATGGCTTTCGACGATTGCTTCTTGCGTTTGCCTGAAACGGGCATCATTCATGGCCCGCTCGGCCATGCTTGCCAGCATCTCGGCTTCTGTATTTGCGAAAATCATCATGGCGATGACCGCGCGGTCGGAAAAGGGGACATCCGGGTTCTTGAGAAGCATGTGCACGACTTTCCGTGCACTTTTGGCAACAAGTGTATCAGTGATGTCTTCGGTCAGGTCCGCGCGTTTCGCCATCGCTTCGCGTTTGGCCTCAGGTCCACGCCGGGCGATTTGCTTCAGCGTTTCCAGAGAGATGACCGGTGAATGAGTGATAACCGGTTCGCTGAGTTCAATGTCCTCTTGCGCAAGCCGGTGGGCCAGTTCCGTGTTGATCCGGTCAGTTTTTGCAAGGCGGACGACCAGTTCATATCTGGTGTCTCGGTCCAGCTGATCAAAGACGCATAAAACGATATTCGAAAACAGTTCTTTTTCGTTTTCGTTCGGTTCCCTGTCCACCGCCTGCGAATATTGGCTGACAAGCATCCGAACCAGCTGGGAACGGGCCTCTGGCTCCTTAATCTTTGCAAGGTGTTCGAGTTCGTTCTTCAAATTCGTCTCAACGCCCCGGAATCACTTAATACCGCCTAAGTTCACTCTTCACGCAACGGAATAGATATATTTGCATGCGCTGGTTAAATATTTTCTACCGGCGCAACCTTTACGGATTGTCAATTCTGTCCGGGCGCGACTGCGCGTGACCGATCAAACCAGATTTGGTTTCAATGGCGTGTCTGGCGTGCAGCCTATGGTTCAGCCGCCCCCGAAACTCTTGACCAGCGAGCCGGCAACCAGGTTCCAGCCATCCACGAGCACAAAGAATATGAGTTTGAAGGGCAGGGAGATGACCACGGGGGGCAACATCATCATACCCATCGACATCAAAACGGACGCGATCACCAGATCGATAATCAGAAATGGAAGATAGAGAAGGAAACCGATCTCGAATGCGCGTCTCAATTCGCTGATCATGAAAGCCGGTACAAGCGTCGACATAGCTAGGTCTTCGGGGGCTTCCGGAGCGTCTTCGCCTGACAATTCCTGGAATAGCGCGAGATCTTTCTCTCGGACCTGTGACAACATGAACGACCGGAACGGATCGGAGGCCGCCTCGAAAGCTTCATCGAATTCGGCCTCGCCTTCGATGAGCGGTTGCACACCGGCGTCATAGGCAGCCTGCAGCGTGGGCATCATGATGAATGCGGTCAGGAACAATGCAAGGCTGACCATCACCATATTCGGTGGTGCGGTTTGCAGGCCGATTGCGGAACGAAGCAGGGAAAGCACCACCACGATCCTCGTGAAACTGGTGACCATCACCAGGATCGATGGCGCTAGTGAAAGAACAGTCAGAAGCAGGACGAGTTGAACTGCCCGCTCGGTCAAAGTGGCGTCTTCTCCGAAACCGACGCTGATCTCCTGTGCGGTCGCAAGATCCGGTGCGAGCGCAATTCCGGCCATGGAGAGCAGGAATAAAACCATGCCCCGCATTCCCGCCGGAAGACTGCCTGTTACTGTCACTTCTTATTCCCGTGCATTTCATCGAGGAGTTTCGCCAATTCATCCTCGAAGGGGTTGGTGAGGTCCGGTTTGTTCGCCGCTGGTATCGGCTCATCAGGGGACGCTGCTTCGTCAGTATTCTTATCGGGTGAAATGGAATCCGTACCTTCGGTTGCAGGTTTGGTCTCGGCAGGCGATGAGCTGGTTTCTGGCTCGGACGGCTTTTGTTCTGCAGCGTCGGGTTTTGCTTCCGGTTTGTGCGGTTCGCCTTTCCGCGTATCAAGAGCTTGCTGCGGTGCTTTTACGTCCGGGCTGCTGTTCAAGCCGATTTCAGCGGCATCTTTAGCTGAAGCCGGGGCGGTCTGCTGACCGCCACTTGCAGGTGCTTCGACCTTTTTTTCCGTTGATTCCATCTCCGGCGCATCTGGCACATTATTCAGCGGTTTCGCGCCTTTGGTGAGGCTGCTCTCCGGTGCGGCGGGTGTTTTGGCATCTGGAGCCGTTTCATGTGTCTTTGCAATTGCTGGCTCGTTTGCGCTGGCAGGAGCGGCAGCAGCGTCCGGTGAAGCCGTTTTGAGGGCCGGCTCGATCCGGGCAGTGTCCTTGCCCTTGCCGGTTGCGCGGGGCACGACGGTGCGGGCATTGGCCGCCGGTCCGGACGCCGGTGGGGTGATCTTGGTGCCTGCACCTGCCGACTTGACCCTGTCCAGAAACGGATTGCTGCGTTTCTTTTCATCCCTTCCGGGATCACCCGCGCGATCTACCGTCGGAGCGCTTGATGGGGCTGTTGGTTCTGTCCGCCGGAACGTTCTCGTTGCCGGTTGGGTGCCGTGCTGTGTGGAAGGGTCGGTACGGGTGGGCGTAGGAGGATCTATCGACGGTGCAGCCGCTGTCTTGCCGTCTGCATCTTTCGAGGATGAAATGACCGGAGAAAATGAGGCCTTCATCGGACGAGACACTGCTGGCTCCGGTCCTGCTTTCGCAGATGTCGCCCCGATTGCCCCGGGGGAAACGGTGTTCGGTCCTGCGGGAGCGGCAGGAGAGGGTGCCGATGGGGGGGCTGCTATTGGCACCGGAGATAAGTCCGGTCCGGGCGCAGCAGGCGGTTTTATACTGCCGCCGATAGGCGTGCCCACCTGCTGGTGTCCGCGAAGGGGTGCGGCCTGCATTTGGCCATTGCGCGTGATGCCTTTCTCCACGACTACATCGGTTGGTCCACCAATCATCAAAAGGTGCTCGACGTTGTCTCTGCGAACCAACAGCAGCCGGCGGCGGCCGTCTATGCTGGCGGAATCCAGAACAGCGATCCTCGGTTGCCGGCTTTGGCCCGGCTGCAATCGGAGCGTTAACAGTCTCCTAAGAATGACGACGAACAAGGCGAACAGGATCAGTACCACGCCGAGTGCCACAACAAGCACGAGCGCCTGCGCCATGTTTCCGCTCAAGCCGAGAGTGGATTGAAACCAATCATACATTTTAACCCCTTGGCGTCCGGTCGATTCCCCATCACCGGATACGCAATGCTTTTTGTGGCCTTTTGCCAGCCACTTCCCCTTTTCCCCAGGTAACCGCGCCCGCGTGTTATCGCGATTTGTGGTCGAATCCTGTGGTTCATGGTTTAACAGATGTCGGTAATTATTGCCTGCTCAGCGCGAATGCGTCGTCGCAAAATGCAAACTCCCCAAGGGCTATTCCACGGTTTTTTGCGCAGTTGGTGCCTGCTGCCGGGATGAGCGTTAACTTTTCGTTAACCATTAGCTCGGCAGAGTTTGCCTACTGCGTTAATGATTGGTGAAGATCGTGGCACTGTCCGACATCCCTTTGTTCGATGCTCTGAAATCAAAGATGCAATGGCATCAAAGCCGTCAGGGGGTTCTGGCGGAGAACATCGCTCATGCTGACACACCCGACTACGAGGCAAGAGACCTCAAGGAGTATTCCTTCAAGGCCGAGCTCGCACGGTCCGTCAACGGTTTGTCGACGTCGGCCACATCGCGCGGCCATATCAAAAGCGCGATGTCGTCAAATCCTGCCGGAGGCAGAGCCGAGGGCGACGACTCATTTGAGATAACACCCAGTGGAAACAACGTCGTTCTGGAAGAGCAGATGATGAAGGTCACGCAAAACCAGATGGATTTCCAGGCAGCATCCAGTCTCTACACCAAGGGTCTGGGCTTGCTTCGAACGGCCCTGTCCAAGAAGTGATTGGGTCGAACAACACCTGAAGGAATGATCAAATGGACTTGCTCAAGTCGCTGTTCGTCTCTGCGTCAGGCCTGAAGGCACAGAACGGCCGGATCCGCGTGATTGCCGAGAACATCGCAAATGCGAACTCAACGGGTAAGGAGCCGAACGAGCTGCCCTATCGGCGGAAGATCCCGACATTCAAGGCCGAGTTCGACAAGCAACTGGGCGCTGATGTGGTCGAGCTTGGCAAGATCGTTGAGGATAAATCCGATTTCAAATCTGTCTACATGCCCGGCCACCCGGCTGCCGACAACAACGGATATGTGCTCCAGCCCAACGTGAATACCCTGGTCGAATCAACAGATATGCGCGAGGCGCAGCGATCCTATGAGGCCAATCTGAATGTCATTGAATCCACGCGGCGAATGATCCAGCGGACCATCGACATCCTGCGGGCCTGACCTTCGAACCTGACAGCAAACCAACCGGCGGACAAAGAGACTAATTCATGTCTACTCCAGCTCTTGCGAACAATGCCTATCAACTGGCTGCCCAGCTTCAACAGCAGGCCGGCAAGGCGAACAGCCCGGCGTCGGGCATGGAACAGCCCAATTTTGGCGATATGGTTCAAGATGCGCTGACCGGCATGGTCGAGCAGGGCAAGGCGGCGGACCAGAAAGCCATGGGTATGATCGAGGGGAAGACCGATGTGGTTGATGTGGTGACGGCCATCGCGGAGACGGAAGTCGCCCTCGAAACGATGGTTACAGTCCGCGACCGGGTCATTTCCGCCTATGAAGAAATCATGCGGATGCCGATCTGACCGGTTCTGTCCGGGTGCCAGGGAGTCAAGGCTATGACAGGCGGTGAAGTACTCGATCTCGCGCGGGAAGGGGTTTGGACGATGATCCTCGTTGCCGGGCCAACAATGGTTGTCGGCCTTGTGGTCGGCGTCGTGATCGCCCTTTTCCAGGCGCTTACCCAAATTCAGGAAATGACACTTGTCTTTGTCCCGAAGATTCTGGCGATCTTCGTTACGCTGATGATCACATTGCCGTTCATGGGCCAATTAATGGCGTCTTACATGGCCCGTGTCAGCGAGATGATTCTGGTCAGCGGATAGTACGGAGCCGGGATCGAAGTTGATCATAAACCTGGACTTTCTGCCGGTCACCATCGCTGCATTCATGTTGATGTTTGCCCGGCTTGGCACGATGCTGATGCTGTTGCCGGCTTTGGGTGAGAGTTCGATTCCGACCCGGTTCCGTTTGACAATCGCCTTGGCACTGACATTTGTGCTCTATCCGATCGGATCGCAGCTTTATCCTCAGAACATCACCTCCAATATCTGGGCGCTGATCGCCCTTCTTGGTGGTGAACTGGCAATCGGTTTTGCCATCGGGATGTGTGCCCGTCTGATCACTGCAGCCTTGCAGATCGCAGGGGTCATCATGGCCAACCAGACGGGGCTTGCCTTCGCGCTCGGATCGGACATGACCAATGAAGGTCAACAGGGCGCCCTGATCGGAAACTTTCTGGCGGTTCTCGCGACCACGATGGTGTTTGTAACAGATACACATTTTCTGATCATCGCCGCATTGCATCAGAGTTTTGAGATCTTTCCACCGGGCCAATTGCTTCCGGTCGGCGACTTTACGGCAAACGCCACGGAAACGGTGGCCCATGTCTTTTCGATAGCAGTGCGGCTGAGCGCGCCGTTTCTTGTGGTTGGTCTGGTCTTCTATTTCGGGCTTGGCCTGTTGAACAAGCTGATGCCGCAGATGCAAATCTTCTTTATCGCCATGCCCGTGAACATCGCAATCGGGCTATTCCTTCTTCTGGCGCTGTTGGCAACGCTGATGGGGTTCTATCTGGACCACTTCGAGCAGTCGATCGGCAAGTTCATCATGGGGTAGCAAGACGCCATGGCTGACGAACAGGACCAATCAGAAAAGACAGAGGACCCCTCCCTAAAACGGCTGAAGGAAGCGCATGACAAGGGAGATGTCCCGAAATCGCAGGAAGTCAGCACCTGGTTCACGCTGGCCGGTGCGACGTTGATGATTGCCCTGTTGGCTCCGGGCGCGGCATCGTCCCTCGGCAGTTTGATGAAAGGGTATATCGAACACGCACACCAGATCCCGATGGATGGTTTTGCCATCAGGGAGCTTTGGTGGGGCACCGGCCAATCGATTGCACTCATCGTCGGACTGCCGCTGCTGGCCCTTGTTGTCATGGCGGTCGCCGGGAACATGGTCCAGCATCAGCTTGTATTGAGTGCGGAGCCCATCAAGCCGAAACTGTCGAAGGTTTCACCGATCTCCGGCTTCAAGCGCTTGTTCTCGGCAGACAGCCTCGTCAACTTCGCCAAGGGTGTTGTGAAGATTTCCTTTGTCGGTGCCATGATGGTGCTGATCATGTGGCCGCATCGCGACGAAGCGGATGTTATGATCTTCGCCGACACGGTGATCATCCTTGAGGAGGCCCGTGTCCTGATCTTGCAGCTTCTTGCGGCCCTTCTGGCAGTCATGACCGTCGTTGCGGCTGCCGATTTCGCCTATCAGCGCAATAAGTGGTTCAACAAGCAGAAGATGTCCATGCGCGAGGTGAAGGAGGAGTACAAGCAGACGGAGGGTGACCCGCAGGTCAAGGGCAAGATCCGTCAGTTGCGTATGGAGCGTTCCAGAAAACGGATGATGGCGGCTGTTCCACAGGCAACTGTGGTTGTTACAAACCCGACCCACTATTCTGTTGCGCTTCAATACGAAGAGGGAATGGGCGCACCGCTGTGCCTTGCTAAAGGGGTGGATGGTATAGCGCTCAAGATCCGGGAAATCGCCAAGGAAAACAATATCCCGATCATTGAAAACCGGCCGCTTGCGCGGGCACTATATGCCACTGTGGACATCAATCAGGAAGTGCCTGAAGAGCACTACAAGGCGGTGGCCGAGGTGATTGGCTTCGTCTTCAGGACCCGGAAGAAAGCTGCATGGCGGGCAAACTGATGGACGGCGAGTTGAAATTCTGGAAAGAGCGGCGAATCCTGTTTGAGGGTCTTGTTGGCCGATTCGGTCCCGGGAGTCAGAAAGTATGAGCGAATACGACGGAGCGGCGGAACCGGTGATTGCCCGGCCGGAACGGTCCGGCAACATATGGCTGCTGATTGCGCTGGCTTTGGTTCTGGTTGGCGCTGCTGCGGGATTCTCAGTCATGGATCGCGCAGCGGCACAGCCGTTCATTCTGGCGCTGCTCGGTATTCTGGCAGTTGTCGGTGTGTTTTGCTTGTTTGCCGGCGCGATCGGACTGCTGCGCCTGTCCTCTCGTCCGGGGGAGGGCAATCCGATTGCCTCCGCCTTTGTCGATACTCTCGAAGACGGTGCATTGGTGACCGATCTGGACGGCCGCCTGATCTATGCCAACAAATCCTATGGGCGCCTGACCGCTGCCGAAACGGCGGCCGATATCCGCGTTGTCGAAAGGGTGTTTTCGCCGGATCCGGACGCAGCCGATGCAATCTTCCGGTTGACCCAGGCCACCCGCGACCGGCGGAAGGCGCAGGAAGAAATTCGCATGCCGTTTCCGCTCGGGCGCAGCGAGGGCCAGGCCCGCTGGTACCGGGTGTCAGTGAGGCCTTTGGAAGTTGGCGGAGCGCAGGGCGGCAAAGGCAAACCATTGGCGGTCTGGCAGCTGGCTGACATCACCCGCGACCGGGCAGAACAGGAAAATTCGTTCCAGGAGTTGCAGCGAGTGATCAATTTCCTTGATCATGCGCCTGCCGGTTTTTTCTCCTGCGACGGCGAAGGCCGTATTGTCTATCTGAATGCGACTCTTGCGGACTGGTTGGGCTATGACCTTGCCCAGTTTGACGCCGGTGATCTGGATCTGGCCGAAATCGTGCGCGGCGACGGCGCCGAGTTGATCCGGTCGATCAAGGGGCAAGCCGGAGAGGTCAAGAGTGAGTCGCTGGATCTCGATTTCGTCGCCCGAGATGGGCGCGGGTTGCCTGTACGCTTGCTGCACCGGGTGCCATTCGGGGAGCGCGGACTGCCGGGCGACAGCCGGACTCTCGTGCTCAACCGCTCGCGCGGCGAGGAAGCTTCCGAGGCTTTGCGCGCTGCCGAAGTACGCTTCGCCCGGTTCTTTAACAACACGCCGATTGCCATTGCCTCCCTTGACAAGGAAGGCCGGGTACTGCGGACAAATGCACCGTTCCTGAAGCTGTTCGGTGCAGCCGAAACCACCGAAGATCACCCGCTGATGGAAGCTTACGTGGCGGACAATGGCCGGGAGGATCTGTCCAAGGCGCTGAAAGCGGCCGCAAACGGGATAGGCGAGATCGCGCCCATAGATATTCCGCTGGTCGAAGGCAACAATCCGCGATCGGCGACCTTCTATGTATCTGCCGTTCAGGACGGGGAAGGTGACGGCGAGACGGCGATTGTCTATGCGTTGGAAACCACCCAGCAGCGCGCCTTGGAAGCGCAATTTGCCCAGGGGCAGAAGATGCAGGCGATCGGACAGCTTGCCGGCGGCATTGCCCACGACTTCAACAATGTCCTGACCGCAATCATCGGCTTCTCGGACCTGCTGCTAGCCAGCCACCGGCCCACCGATCCTTCCTTCCAGGACATTATGAACATCAAGCAGAACGCCAACCGGGCCGCCGGTCTGGTACGTCAGTTGCTTGCGTTCTCACGCCGGCAGACGCTGCGTCCGCAGAAACTGGAACTGAATGATGTTCTTGCCGATCTGTCCATCCTGCTGGACCGGCTGCTGGGCGAAAAGGTGGAACTGAAGGTCATACACGGCCGCGATCTGTGGCCGGTTATGGCCGATCTCAATCAGCTTGAGCAGGTGATCGTCAATCTTGCGGTCAATGCCGGTGATGCCATGGCCGATGGCGGACGGCTCACCATCACCACCCGAAACGTTTCCGAGGCTGAAAGCACCAGGTTCGACGACACCCGGGGCATGCCGCCGGGCGAATATACGCTGATCGAGGTCGAGGATACCGGCCACGGCATGACACCCGAAGTCATGGAAAAGATCTTTGAACCGTTCTTTTCTACCAAGGAAGTCGGTAAAGGTACCGGGCTTGGCCTCTCGACGGTCTATGGCATCGTCAAGCAGACTGGAGGCTTTATCTTCTGTGCCTCCAAAATAGATAGGGGCACGACCTTCCGTCTGTTCCTGCCGCGCCACATACCGGTCGCGGTTGAGGAAACCAAACCTGCGGCACGCGAAGCGGAGCCGGAGAAGGTCGCTGATCTTACCGGCACCGCATCGATCCTTCTGGTGGAAGACGAGGAAGCCGTGCGCGCATTCGGTGCGAGAGCGCTCGCTTCGCGCGGCTATACCGTCCACGAGGCTGGCTCCGGGACCGAGGCCTTGGAAGTCATGGAAGAAACGGATGGCAAGATCGACCTTGTCGTCTCCGACGTGGTCATGCCGGAAATGGACGGTCCGACCTTGCTGGTCGAGCTCAGAAAACTCCGGCCGGACCTGAAGATCATCTTCGTCTCGGGATACGCCGAAGATGCTTTCGAGGAAAACCTGCCCGCCGGTGAGAAATTCTTCTTCCTGCCGAAACCCTTCACGCTCAAGCAACTTGCGACGACCGTGAAGGACGTGCTGGGCAGCTGAGGGTGTTTTTCCGTTCAGCAGTCGTAACTGTGTGATTTAGCCCGCCACAGCCGGACAACTGCTGCCGCGCTCCGCGCGGGATTTAAGCCCCTGAAGGCTCTGCATGGTGTTGGCGTTGCCGGGAAGGACGAAACTTTCTTCCAGCGCGGTCCGGGCGTTGTTGATCACTGCGACGTCCTGAACGGCCAGCGTCCGGCAGGGTGTTCCGGTAAACCGGACACGGACGCGTATGACACGAACACCGTTGTCTGACGGGCCGAATTCAGAATCGAGCGCCGGGTTGGCCTCACGCATTTCCCGTTCCAGAACCACCATGTTGGGTTCATCCTGAATGACCGGAGTGCCACGCTCGGCGGCGCTTGCCTTGAGCGCAGAGCGAACATCGGCAGGGCTGGCGGTGACCTGAACGGATTGGGCTCCGGCAGGCACATCGAGGACCGGCTGGCGCGGGTTCGGTAAGGAACCGGACGTGGTTGATTGCTGGCAGCCCGTGGTGACCAGGGCGGCAAAAGCTGCAAAGACGAGGAGACGCATACTGGTTCCATCCTTTGTCGGCTGCAGTGTCATCGGCGATAAGATCCTAGGAATGACACCCTACCATATAAGGATCTCACCAAAGATATAACGTATCGTTAGGTGATTCAGCGTTGGCCGCAGCCGTGCATCAAAAGGTGTCGCCGGTTTTGAAGCCGCCGCCGCCAAATCCGCCACCGGTCTTGAAGCCGCCACCGCCAAACGAACCACCTCGGCTGCCCGAACCGCCGCCCATGCCCTTGCCACTAAAGCCGCCACCCATGGACCGGGGCAGGCCACTGCCTCTTGGAAAGCCAACCTTGCCGCCGCGTGGCCGCCGGCGTTTGTGAGACCGTTCAGCGCGGGCCCAATAGTCGGCTCCGCTGATCGCACCCTTGACCAATTCGCCGAGCAAGACTGTCGTCAGCCGGTCATCGGAAAAAGTCGATTCCCAATTGTCGTAGCCGCGCGAACGGAACCGGCCGACCACATCGCTGAGTTCGGCGCGGCGACGTCCAATATCGCGCTGAAGTTCACGGTCCTGACGCATTTCCTGCGCGATTTCGCCAATGCGATCCTGAAGGTCTTCGATACGGCGGACGATCTTCTCGTCTTCCGGCGAAGGCGTTTCAAGGGCCGCCCGCCAAAGATCGCGCAACCGGTCTTCCCGGAGAGATTGCGACAGGTGTTCCTCGGCCTTCTTGAAATCGGCATCCTCTCCGCCGGAGAACTCACTCACCGCATTTGACAGGGTCTCGATCCGCCGGTCGAGTGTTTCTATAGTATCGTCAAGCGCAGAAATCTGCGCAGTAAGGTCATCAATATCGCCGACGAGATCGGTCCCGGCAGCGCGTGCCATTGCCTCACGGCTGAGCGCGGCGAGCTTTTCTTCCTCTTCTGAGGCGATTTCCGCGCAACGTTCTGCATGACGGGCCATGCGTTCAGGAATGCCGGTCAGCATGGCGTAATTTGCGCGCGCTTCGTGATAACGGATCAGACCAGCCACCCAGCGGTCGAGTGAGCGGATAAGGCCGCCGTGAGAATAATCCGGCGTTCCGAAGCCGCGCTGCCAGAGATACATGAACAAAGGATCTGCCTCATAGGCTTGTCCCTTCTTGTCCCTGTCGCTTTGGGATGTCTGCGCCTTGGCCGTAGCCGCCTCCGCAGTGTCTACGGCGTTTTCAGTAGCCGTGCGCTGGGCGAGAAAGGCCTCATTTTCGGAAAGATCCTCATCGACGGTCTCCATGAGATCGTCCATGCGGCCTTCCGCTTCATCGCGCTGTTCGTCCAGAGTTTGGCGCGTCTTCTGGTTTTCGCTGCGGTCGGCTTCGCACTGGCGGAGCTGCTCGCCCAAGACCTTGAAATCGGCGGTGCGTTTTTCCAGAAGGCGGCGGGCTTCCCGCGCAGCACTGTCGAGCCGGGTGTTCAGTGTCCCAGCAGCGTCATTGTCCAGCCGGAAGCGCGCGAGATCCCGGTAGGCTTCGCTCTGCCGTTCCTGAAGATCGGTGACGGCACGGGTGGACCGTTCGATCCGGTTGCTGAGGTCGGCTTCCTCGCGGCGGAGATCAGCAAGTGCGTGCTCAATCGTGGACAGGGTCTGCCGTCCGGTCAGCATGCGAACGGCTCCTTAACTGTCGTCAGTGGCGTGCTCACTTCCATTGATAGATCGCTCCTTCACCGACACCTGTACGCCAGTTGATATCGAGATTTCCGCGCCGTTTTTCGCCAAGGACCTGGTCTTGCACGATCCCGTCGTCGGTCTTGTCCTGGCGAACGGCGTTGAAGATCGTTTCCGACACCCGCTGGGCCCATTTGCTGACCGTACCGGTCTCGCCGGATTCCTCAGAGGTAATCTGACGGTTCAAAACGGTACCATCCGGATCGACGGCTTCCACGACGATATAGAAGTTCTCCGCCTCCGGGTTCGATTGCGGAATGCGGGTCAATCCTGTCGGTTCGCCCGGACGTGAGATGATGCGGATTTCGAATGTTTCGGTCAGTTTCGCGGAAATTTCCCTTAGATCGGCTTCCGCCTTGAACGCCGCTTCTACCTTGCCGTCTTCCAGCCCGAGGCGGCCATTCTGGGCGAGGGAACGGGCGTTCTCCTCAATTTCGGTCCTGTCGGTCAGGCCATCGATCCGGGTGACAAGTTCGCCGAGCGTTTGCGGTAGCGCTTCCAGCCGCGCCGCAAGGGCAGCTTCCGCACGCTGATTTGGCAAAGCGATCGCGAAGTACCAGATGCCGGCGGCTAATACCAATGCCGTCAAGCCAGCAGCCAGCCATTTGGACCAGGAATTCCGTGTAATATAGATAAGCGCGAGCGTGCGCCCAAACCCGGCGGCCGGAGGCGCATAAACGAAACGGTCCCGCTTCAGATCTTCCACACCCGCTTTGAGGATGTGGTCGGGAACCTCGATGCCTTGCGAGGCATAGACGCCGCGCAACCTTTCGATCATCGCCGCGTCGCGCTCATCCGCCCCAAGTTCGCGCGCAACCTGGCGCTCTTCATGGCGAAGCGTATCGACCACATCCATGGCCATCATCAGGTCGTCGAGCGGTGCGTCTGACTTGGTAGCCATGAGCCTCAGTCTGGTCGGTGGCGGATCCTGGTTTTCGGCGGAGCAGGCTGTTTGCTGCCTGCTCCGCTTTCACATTCAGCCTAGAACAGCTTTTCCTTCGGCTGCAAGTTTGGCGAGGCGGCGTTTGCCGTCCTCGACTGCAGTCCGGATTTCTTCGGAGTTCTTGGTCGACATATCCCGCATCTCGGTGATGATTTCCCGGGACTGAAGCTGGAAGTTGACCACCGAGTCGATCAGTTTCTTGACGGATGCGGCGGCAACGGTCGGTCCGTAGCCGGCTTTCAGGGCCTCCTTCTGGACGGCATCGCCGATCTCAGCCAGCGTTTCCAGGCTCTTGTTGACGCCTTCCTTCATGGCATTGAGCGTTTCGGTCGATTCATGCAGTCCCTGAAGGCCTGTGAAGGACGCGTTCAAAGCGGTCAAAACGGATTCGTTGGTGGAGAAGAAGCTGACCGACTGCGCATAGACCCGTTCCTTGGCATTGGTGGTCTGCATCAGACGTGCCATGATGACTTCCGAAGTATTGTAACCGATCGTCAGGTTATCGGAGAGGTCCTTGGCGATCTGGTAACGCTTTTCTTCGTCCTGCATGCCGCGCAGGCGTTCATCACGTGCCAGCTCCAAGCGGGCTTTTTGCGCCGGATCATCGCCGGTGTAGCCTTCCACTTCGCCGGAAGCTGCTTCAAGGGAGGCTTTCGCTCCATCGAGTTTTCCGGTTGCGATGTTCAAAACTTCAAGGGCGGTCACTTCCGCCTGTTTCAAAGCACCGCGGAAATCGCGGTAAGAGTCCAGGATCGTCTGTTCCCGTTCAATCTGGTCCTTTGTGGCACTGGCGACCTCCTTGTAGGTGGACCGGATCTTGTCGAACCGGTCGGAGATCGTGCCGCGCTGCATGTCCCGCCATTTGTTGGACATGTTCTCCATGAACGAGATCTTGCCGTCGGCAAGCTGATCCACCAGGGTTTTAGCGTCGTCGCGTATGGAATTGAACGCTTCGGTGATTTCCTCGTAGCGCTCACCGATATCCATCTGCTGAACCTGGGAACGCACC
Organism: Roseibium sp.; assembly: GCA_965230445.1. Classification (GTDB taxonomy): domain Bacteria; phylum Pseudomonadota; class Alphaproteobacteria; order Rhizobiales; family Stappiaceae; genus Roseibium. The sequence goes on from OZ246005.1 coordinate 1,391,235, forward strand.
ACTTCATTGAAGCTGGATGCCTGTCCAAGGGTGCGCGTGATGATCAGCACTTTGTCTGGCGACAGGTCAGCCACCTGTTCCAGCAGCGCGTTGATCGGTGCGTCTTCCTCGGTTTGTGGAGTGATGCCGATATCGCGCAGCTTGGAAAGGGCCCGGTCAAGGTATTGCAACGGCGTGAAAGTGCCGGTTGCGGGCGTTCCGGTGTTTGCTGCATCGGTCATGTTGTTCCTCCTGATGGCCCATGGGCAAGGCGGGAAAAAAGTAAAACGGCCGGTTGAGATTTGGGCTGTACCAACAGCTATGTCAATCTATTCCGCAAGGTTAGAATGGGGTGAACCCCGAGTGAAGGCCTTAAGCTGTTTTTTTGGCAAAGAGATTACAGGGCGAACAAGGTGACGCTGCGAAAGCGATCCAGTGGCTTCTGGGTCATCCCGAAAAGCGGAGCAAATGGCTGTCGCAGGTTCGGCAATCGCTGCTGCCGAAACCTTTCATTGGGACAGCGAAACCGGCGGAAACGCGTAAAGTTTCCACAAGCTCGCACTCACTGCCGGTCGTGAAGGCAACGGCTGCCAAATCGGCTGCGGCAAGCGTCAACTGATCCACATGCCAACGTGAATTCTTTTGTGTCGCAAGGTGACGGCCAATGCGCGCTTTCAAACCGCCGCTTCCCTTCGCGCTGCCACAGTAGACATAGATGCCGGGCTGAAGTGTTGTCTCCGGACGGTGGGGCAGGGCGAGCGCCACCGGTGCGTCCAATTGGATTGCCAGGGCGTAACAACCCTTGGCGTCCGGCAAACGGTCTGTATCTTTCCTGCGATAGGCTTGGCCGTCCAATCCAGCGGTTCGCAGCGCGGATAGAACAGCGTCCATCTGGTTAGCCCAATTCCCTGGCAATCCGTGCTGCCAGCCGCGCGTTGTTTCTGACCAGCGCTATGTTGGTCTCAAGGCTGCGCCCCCCGGTGAGGTCAAGGATTTCTCCTAGTACAAACGGGGTCACGGCTTTTCCGGAAACGCCTTGCTGTTCCGCTTTTGCGATTGCCGCCCCGATATGGGTTTCCATTTCGGCCTGGACAATTTCGTTGGCTGCCGGCACCGGGTTGGCGACAAGGACGCCGCCATGGCCGGAAAGGTCCGCGCGAACCTTCAAGAGTCCGGCGATTGCTTCAGGTGTGTCCAATCTGTAAGGTGCCGAAAGGCCGCTCCGGCGCGACCAAAATGCGGGTAGCTCATCGGTACCGTAAGCGATGACCGGGACGCCGCGGGTCTCCAGAACCTCCAAAGTCTTCGGTATGTCCAGAAGTGCCTTTGCACCGGCGGATACTACACAGACCGGCGTCCGGGCGAGTTCATCAAGATCTGCCGATATGTCGAAGCTTTGTTCCGCGCCCCGGTGAACGCCGCCAATGCCGCCGGTGGCAAACACTTTTAGGCCAGCAGCATGGGCGGCCATCATTGTTGCGGCAACCGTTGTCGCGCCATAAGTGCCCGTGGCAAGTGCGAAGCTTAGATCTGCCCGGGAGCATTTCATCACGGTCTCGGCCCGGGCAAGCCTGTCGAGATCTGCTTCATCCAGGCCGATGCGGATTTTCTTGTCCATCACCGCGATTGTTGCTGGCACAGCGCCCTCAGCGCGGATATCCGCCTCGACTTGGCGGGCGGTTTCCACATTGCGAGGAAAGGGCATACCGTGAGTGATGATGGTCGATTCCAGCGCAACCATGGGGGTGCCGTTGGATACCGCCTCTGCGGCTTCGGTTCCAAATGCTAGATAATCCGACAGGGACACGAGATACTCCGTTCCGGCAATTGAGTTCAGCTTGCCCGCTCTTAGCGCAGGCGTTTCGAATGCGCCAGTTTCATGCGATGCGGGGCCTGTGGGGATTTAGGATTTGGATCGCGGTATCGATGAAAATCGTTCGGTTCGAGAAGCAATGTCGCTGGAAAGGCCATTCCTTTTCAAGACTTTGCGCCGTGGAACCGGGCGATTTTCATCATATCCCTTGCGGGACGCGGCGCTTTTGGCCCCGGATGGCGTCAGAGATCCCTTGTGGAGGCTACTCCATGGCAGTCTCTCTTCCTGATCCGCAGCCAAAAGCGTCTCGCGCCGCGACCGAAACCTAATTCCCCACAGGAGCTGGGTTAGGGCGCAACTTTGTCCCAGGAGAGTCGGTCCGCGATCGCCCCCGAAGATTGAAGCGTCAGCTGAGCCGCACTTTGGCCGGCCCGCACCGCCTTTTCCAACGCAAGTCCCCTCGAAAGGGCGGCGAGGGTTCCACCTGCCAGGGCATCGCCTGCGCCGGTCACATCCGCGATTTCATTGTCGAGATCCGGCGCAGGCAAGTGACATCGTTCCCTTTCCGTAGCGATAAAGACGCCATAGGCGCCATCGGTTAGAACCACCTCGGGAACACCGAGTGACTGGACGCCTGCGGCAAGGTCTTCAAGTCCGGTGCTGAAAGGCTTGCTCAAAAGCGCCGCTGCTTCGCCGCGGTTGAGGAATAGAAGGCGGAGTTTATCCGCAATCATCTTCAACCGTGGTGCCTTGGCATTCGAGACAGCATTTGCAGCCAAACGGCCTGTTGGTGCCCGCCGGGCAACCGCCAGAAGAATTTCCGGCGGGCAATTGGCATCTACAAACCAGATAGCATTGTTTTCGACTGCTTCGGGAATAGCGTCAAAGATTTCGTCAAACGCCTTTTCATCGGCTTCGCTGAGGATTCGGTCGTCGACGCAGGCAGCGGCAAGGCCACCATCGGGGTCATGAAGGGCGATGTAGCTGCCGGTCGGCAGATCCCCGCGCGGGCGGGTGATCATCCGGACACCTTCGGCGGCAAGGCTCGTGGTCAGCCATCTCCCTGCCTAGTCGTGCCCGGCCAGACCGCCGAGATGAACGTCAACGCCCAAGCGGGCGAGAACACGGGCAGTGTTGGCCGCAACGCCTCCTGGCGTTTCGCTGATCTGAGCGGGTGTCGATGTGTCTCGCTCCAAACGGTGATTCGCATGGGCGATTGCATCGCGGTGAATGGCGCCTATGCAAAGGACCGGGGTGTTCAAGTTGGTGGGCATTTATCCAGTCCCGAGCTTTCGCTCAGCCTATAACATCTCCAAGCACTGGCAACCATGCGCGCTGGCTTACGCCTCTAATTATTCCTGTAGTCATAAATCACAATGCATTAATCCCTTGATTCTTAGTGGATAAATATGATCCCGTTTCGTTCCGCAAAAAACTTACCTAGCGTTATTTTGAAGTTTCGGAAGTGCGAACATACATCGAACAAATCTGAAATACCCTCACGTAACCAATTGGTTTTTTAATCTTGTCCATAGAGAACAAATCATGTACAAACGACTCATTGAAACCACGCGTCCATCATGGAATAAGGATCGTGAGCCATGTCTCAAAGTACACTTCGTCTCGTAGAAAGCAGCCAGATGGACAAGACCAAGGCGCTCGATGCAGCGCTCAGCCAGATTGAACGTGCCTTTGGCAAGGGATCCATCATGCGGATGGGGCAGGGGCAGGCGGTCGAGGTGCAATCTGTTTCCACCGGGTCGATAGGCCTCGACATTGCGCTGGGCATTGGCGGACTGGCGCGCGGGCGGATCGTCGAGATCTACGGACCGGAATCCTCAGGCAAGACCACATTGGCGCTTCATACGGTTGCCGAAGCGCAGAAGGAAGGCGGTATCTGCGCCTTTGTGGATGCGGAGCATGCTCTGGATCCGATCTATGCGCGCAAATTGGGTGTCGATATCGACAATCTGCTCATCTCTCAGCCAGATGCCGGAGAGCAGGCGCTGGAGATCACCGACACGCTGGTACGGTCTGGTGCCATCGACGTGCTGGTGGTCGATTCGGTTGCCGCACTGACACCCAAAGCCGAACTGGAAGGCGAAATGGGCGACAGCCTGCCGGGTATGCAGGCGCGGCTGATGAGCCAGGCACTGCGCAAGCTGACGGCGTCGATTTCCAAATCCAACTGCATGGTGATTTTCATCAACCAGATCCGCATGAAGATTGGTGTGATGTTCGGCTCGCCGGAAACCACGACTGGCGGCAATGCCTTGAAGTTCTATGCGTCGGTCCGTCTCGATATCCGCCGGACCGGGGCTATTAAGGACAAGGACGAGGTGATCGGCAACCAGACCCGGGTCAAGGTGGTCAAGAACAAGCTTGCGCCCCCCTTCCGGCAGGCAGAGTTCGATATCATCTACGGCGAGGGCGTCTCCAAGATGGGCGAACTGATCGATCTCGGTGTCAAGGCCGGGATTGTTGAGAAGTCGGGTTCCTGGTTTTCCTACAACAGCCAGCGGCTTGGCCAGGGCCGGGAGAATGCCAAGCAGTTCCTGCGCGAAAACGATGAAGTTGCCGCTGAGATCGAACTGGCAATCCGTCAGAATGCCGGCTTGATCGAAGAGACCATGCTGTCTGGCAAGGAAGACGACAGCGATGATTGATTGATAGCTCGTCATCAAGGCGGCTGAGGATGGTATTGCCCTCCGGCTTTTGTGGCCGGAGGGCTTTTGTTTGTAACGGAAGGCCTTGCCGCAAGCGGCCGTGGGCAGAAGGCTCCCGACGAAGGCCCTGAGGCAACTGGACAGGGTGTTGAGCGAAAGCTAAAAGGCTCTGGCAAAATCGTCAGGCAGATCCTGACCGGCAAATGTTTGAAAACATCCCCGGTGCCATCGCGGCTGGGGACTGGGGCAAATCCGCATGACCGGCGTTAATGAAATCCGATCCACGTTCCTCGATTTTTTCAAGAAGAACGGCCATGAGATAGTCGATTCGGGCCCATTGGTGCCGCGCAACGATCCAACGCTGATGTTCGCCAATGCGGGCATGAACCAGTTCAAAAATGTCTTTACCGGCCTTGAAAAGCGCGATTATTCCCGTGCGGTTACGGCCCAAAAATGCGTGCGGGCCGGCGGTAAGCACAACGATCTGGACAATGTCGGCTACACTGCCCGCCATCACACATTTTTCGAAATGCTCGGCAACTTCTCGTTCGGGGACTACTTTAAAGAGAATGCGATCGAGCTTGCCTGGACTCTGATCACCAAGGACTTCGGCCTTCCGGCCGACCGGCTTCTGGTAACCGTCTATGCGGAAGACGAAGAAGCGGCTGGTCACTGGAAGAAAATCGCCGGTCTGTCCGATGACAAGATCATCCGCATCGCCACCTCCGACAATTTCTGGTCGATGGGCGATACCGGTCCGTGCGGCCCGTGTTCGGAGATTTTTTATGATCATGGGGACCACATTTGGGGCGGGCCTCCGGGGACACCCGAAGAAGATGGCGACCGGTTCATCGAGATCTGGAACCTCGTCTTCATGCAGTATGAGCAGACACCAGACGAACGTCTTGATTTGCCAAGCCCTTCGATCGACACCGGTATGGGGATCGAACGGCTGGCCACCATTTTGCAAGGCGTTCACAACAACTACGATATCGATCTGTTCAAGGCACTGATCTCAACCTCGGAGCATGAAACCGGTGTCGCTGCGGAAGGCAAGGCGCTCAGCAGCCACAGGGTGATTGCCGACCACCTGCGGTCGACGAGTTTTCTGATCGCCGACGGCGTTCTGCCGTCGAACGAGGGCCGAGGGTATGTCCTGCGCCGTATCATGCGCCGGGGCATGCGCCACGCACATCTGCTTGGTGCCAGCGATCCGCTGATGCACCGCCTCGTGCCGTCCCTTATCCGGGAAATGGGCCGGGCCTACCCGGAGCTGGTCCGGGCGGAAGCGCTGATTACCGAGACCTTGCAGCTGGAAGAAACCCGTTTCCGCAAGACATTGGAGCGGGGCCTCGGCTTGCTGGACACGGCCACCGCAGACTTGGACGACGGCGGAGAGCTCGACGGGGAAACAGCATTCAAGCTTTACGATACCTACGGTTTCCCGCTGGATTTGACCCAGGATGCGCTGAGGGCGCGCAACATTTCCGTCGATACCGACAGCTTTGATACCGCAATGGAGCGCCAGAAAGCCGAAGCGCGCGCGGCCTGGTCAGGCTCCGGCGGCGCTGCAACAGAGACGGTCTGGTTTTCTTTAAAGGAAAAACACGGTGGAACCGATTTTCTGGGGTACGAAACCGAGATAGCGGAAGGTGTTGTTCTGGCGCTGGCGGATGACGGTGAAGAAACTCTGACACTGGCCGAAGGCGCCATCGGATTTGTCATCTTGAACCAGACGCCTTTTTACGGCGAAAGCGGCGGTCAGGTGGGTGACCGGGGCGAGATGACAGCACCGGGCGTCCGGGTATCCGTCCTTGATACGCAAAAGAAGGCTGACGGGTTGTTTGTCCATTCCGTCAAGGTGGAAGAGGGCGCGCTGACGCCTGGCCTGGCGCTGGAACTGAGGGTGGACCACGGACGCCGGACGGCAATCCGCGCCAATCACTCGGCAACCCACCTAGTGCATGAAGCGCTGCGCGAAGTGCTGGGTACCCATGTGGCACAGAAGGGGTCGATGGTATCGCCGGACCGGTTGCGGTTCGATTTTTCCCATCCCAAGCCGGTGAGCAATGGCGAACTTCAGACGGTCGAGGGTTTTGCCAACGAAATCGTGCTGCAGAATGCTCCGGTTGAGACGCGCCTGATGGCCGTCGACGATGCGATCGAGGCGGGGGCAATGGCGCTTTTCGGTGAGAAATACGGTGAAGAGGTCCGTGTGGTTTCCATGGGCACAGCGCTTCATGGCGACAAGCGCGATAAACCCTATTCGCTGGAACTGTGCGGCGGGACACATGTGAACCGGACCGGTGATATCGGCCTGGTGACCTTGGTTGCCGAAAGTGCGGTGGCTGCCGGAGTGCGCAGGATCGAAGCGCTGACCGGCGCCGAAGCGCGCGCTTACCTCGGTGCGCAGGACAAGCGCATGCGCGAGACTGCCGCAATCCTGAAAACCGGTCCGGACGATGTCCCGGTCCGTGTCGCACAACTGGTGGAGGAACGCCGTCAGCTTGAAAAGGAACTCGCCGACGCCCGCAAGAAACTCGCCATGGGCGGTGGAGACGGCACTGGCAGTGCGGCCAAGGATATTGGCGGCTTGAATCTGGTTGCCCGCACGGTTCCCCAGATCAATCCGAAAGATCTGAAGGGCATGGCGGATGAACTGAAAGCGCAGATCGGCTCTGGCGTTGTTGTTTTGATCAGCGTGGCAGAAGACAAAAAGGCTGCGATTGTGACCGGCGTTACCAAGGATCTGACGGACAAAGTCAGCGCGGTCGATCTGGTGCGGATCGGCTCCGAAGCTCTCGGCGGGCGCGGCGGCGGCGGCCGGCCGGACATGGCCCAGGCAGGAGGGCCGGACGGAACCAAAGCGAATGATGCTATTGCAGCGATTGAAGGCCACCTGTCCGCGCTTTGAGGAGTTGAAGCCTTATAGAGAAGCTTGAAAAAAGAAAAGGCGTGCCACACGGCACGCCCCAGACCGCTGACAAACCCGTCGATTTTGGCGGGTTTGTTTTTTCACGCTCTTGGTTTTCGTGTTTTGAGCGGGCTTTATTCAGCGTGAGGTCGGTTTGCCTCCCTCATGCGGGGGCTTGTTTCGGGATCTTTGTGAGGGCCATTGCGATTTTCTTGATGTTTTGGGCGGCAGCGGCAAGCAGGCATTGCGTTTGCACCCGCGTCAGACTTCGGAACCTGGCATAGCGGTGTCCATGAAGCTGCTTGGCATCGGCAAATGAGCGCTCCACGGTTTCCTTTCGGCGCTTGTAGACGCTCTTGCCCCAAGGGGTGAGCCGGTGGGCATCGGTTCGCTCGCGCGCCTCCTGCCAGACATGGCGGGTCAGGGTCCGCTCGGCCTTGGCATTGGACGTGCAGGAGGCCAGAACCGGGCAGGTCCTACACAGGGCGGGATCGGAGCGGTAGTGTTTGTAGCCGTTGCGATCCGTCGTGGCGTAGGTCAAGAGCTGGCCTTGCGGACAGCGGTATCCGTCCGTGTCAGGTTCATAGGTGAAGGCGGACTTGCGCATCATGCCGGGTCTGGGGGATGTTGGGCGGCGGTAGCCGGTGACACCCAGAATGCCACGGTTTTCCAGCCCTTTGGCGATCCCGGACGTGGCATAGCCCGCATCCAGTCCGACGGCCCGGACGTCAAAATCGAAGCGCTGCTTCTGGCGGTCCAGCCGGGACAGATACACAATGCTGTCATGGACATTGGCCGGTGTGGCGAAGGTATCCGTGATGATCCCGAGCCGGCCATCCACCGTGCGATGATCCAGATAAAAGAAGCCCTTCGGCTTGCCCTCGCGCACCATGTAACCGGCATCCGGGTCCGTGCGGCTCACCTTGGTCTGTTTGACCTGTGGCGTGCGCTCCTTGGTCTTCAGAGGGTTTTGACCGTGCAGCTTGCGCTCCGCCTCAATTGCCCGGTCCAGCTCACCCCAGTAATCGGCCCGCGACTTTTCGATCTGCGTCAGGTCGTATTTGCCCTTGTTGGCATTCGCCTTCAGATGCGTGCTGTCCGTATAAAGCACCGTGCCGTCGACAAGCCCGTGGTGCAGGGCCTGCTCCACAATCCGGTCGAAGATGTCCTGCGCCACCGAGGTATCGGTGTAACGGCGGCGGCGGTTCTGGGAGAGCGTCGAGGCATCAAACACTTTGTCCGTCAGCTTCAGCCGCAAAAACCAGCGGTAAGCAACATTCACCTCGATCTCGCGCACCAGCTGGCGCTCAGAGCGGATCCCGTAAAGATACCCGATGAACAGCGCCTTGAACATCAAGGTCGGATCCAGCGGCGGGCGGCCATTGTCGGCACAATAAAGACCAGCAACGCGGTCATGAATGAACGAAAAGTCGATCACCGCATCAATCTTGCGCAACAAGTGATCGGCGGGAACAAGCTGATCGAGCGTCACTATCTCGAGAGTTGTTTGATCCGGGCCAGGTTTCTTCAACATAAAAACAGTGAATCAAAAACCCCCGGCAAACGCCAGGGGTTTGTCAGCGGTCTGAGGCGTGCCACACGGCACGCCCTTTTCTTTGAGAGACTGAGATTTGTTTTTGAGGGTTGAGATTTAGAACGCGTGAAGAATGGCGACGAGGGCCAGGGCGACGGAGGCGATGCTGGTAGACACCAGAAGCATCTTCAGAACGACGTGGCTTGCCGTTGTAACTCCACCGCGGGCTGCATCTGCATCAATGGTCATTGGATTCTCCTTGTGAGTGATCGTTTTCACACCATTCCAGATGGTAGCGTGCGGCAATTTTGCCCAATCACGAATTGCGGATGACGCATCACGGAATTGCGTTTTGCCGTTGAGGCCGGATCGTACGGTCGGACCGATGTGAAGACTTGTGCACTTTGAGCCGGATGGTTCTCACGGCTTGTGCGGCTGGTATAGTCGGCAGATCATCTGATCTCCGAGCCAAGTCAGGTACAACCGGGAAATTTTTTGGTGACGTCGCATACACTCAAGAGAACGCTCTACGAAATCCTGGAGGAAACCGGGCAGCGAAGGCCAGTGGCACGTGTGGTACGTCTCTGGCTGATCGCGCTGATCCTGTTGAATATCGTGCTTGCCGTATTGGAAACGGTGCCGGAGATTCGTGCCGCTTCGGGTGGATCGCTCAGGTTCCTGCAGCTCGGGTCCGGGTTTGTCTTTCTCGTCGAATATGTTCTCCGGCTCTATGTGGCCGATATGCATCCCCCATTGCGCCGGTACGGTCCCCTGAAGTCGCGGCTCCTTTATGCCGTTCATCCCGACGCGATTATCGATCTTTTGGCTGCGCTGCCTCTGTTGCTAGTCCTGGCGCTCCCGACCCAGGCGGTAACGGTCGTGGTGATTTTGCGTCTCCTCAGGTTTCTCAAGCTGGCACGCTACTCCCCGGCGTTGCGCTCGCTTATTTCTGCGATCGCCGGAGAGCGCCGGGCGCTCTTGGGCTCGGCAATGATCATCGGCGGCGTGGTTCTCCTTGCCGCAACAGTGATGTATCTGATCGAACATGAAGCGCAGCCGGACAAGTTCCGTAGCATTTTGAGCGGAATCTACTGGGCGATCACCACCGTAACGACGGTTGGATATGGTGACGTCGTTCCCCAAACCAATCTGGGCAAGTCTGTCTCCGCTGCTGTTATGGTGATGGGGTATCTGCTGATTGCCTTGCCGGTCGGCATTATTGCGTCTGCGTTCGCACGCGAGATCCATAGCCGGGACTTTGTGGTCACCTGGTCCATGGTGGCCCGTGTGCCGCTCTTTGAGGAGTTGAAAGCGGCGCAGATCGCAGCAGTCGCCAGTCTTCTTCAATCGCAGCGGGTTCGCAGCGGCACAGTTATTGCCGCGCGTGGCGATGTCGCCGACCGAATGTTTTTCATTTCCGACGGGACTGTCGAGATTCAGGCAGAGCGCGACAGCGTGTTGCTGGGAGAAGGCAAGTTTTTTGGCGAGCTGGCTCTGATCAATCAGAGAATCCGGACGATGAATATGGTTGCTGCGAGCGACTGTCAGCTTCTGGTCCTGGAGGTGGGGGCTTTACGCCACCTCATGGACAAAGATCCGGATCTGGGCCGGCTGATCCTTACCGAGGCAGAGGAAATGGCCGCAGAAGGGCGCCGGATTCTTGGCGAACTGGCCGAACAGGAGCTGGCTGACAGCCCGGTGTTGCCGGATGGCAAGGACAATGGCGATCTGGAACCGGAATTGTTCAAACGTGATGGGGAGTAATACCAACCCCAGTTGATTAGAACCTATCTGATGGAGCGAAAATTCGTTCCCGGCTAGGCGATGTGGGCAGCGCGGCCTTTACGGCCGGGCAAGCGCAGCAACGACGCCGGGGACGAATTTTCGCCCACCAAAGGCGCGCTCTTCCTATCCTGCGGACAGCGTCATGCTTTTTGAACGATACCCCGCATCGTCCTGCAAAGCATTCCTAGCCGAAGAAAAGGAGAAACGCGTCAGATAGGTTCTAATCAACCGGGGTTGGTAAAAGGTTCAGGTGATCTTGTGCTGGTCCAGAGACTGACGGAAAGTCCTGCCGACTGGAACGAAGGCACCGCTGGTCAGTTTTAGCCCGGTCCGGCCGTCGACCCGGCACCGCCCGGCGATCGCATTGAGCGCCACCCAGTGTGACCGGTGAACCTGTAGGCCTTCGACCGGCAATGTCTCTTCAACTGCGTCTCGAAACCGCATGGCGACTAAGGCTGTCCCGGCTTCAGTGACCACCTCTACATAGTGATCCTGTGCGATCAGTTGGATGATCGGAGCGCGTTTCGCGGGGGGCAACCGGTCGAGAATCCTTGGCGGTGCGGCGGCTGCGGGCTTGTCGAGTACCCCGTTCGTTGTTGGTGGTCCCGGAGTGGGTGAGGTCAGCGTTGAGTAGATCGCGACGCCCGTTGTTACCGCAAGACATTGAAGATATAGGACAGCGGCTTCTGTCCAGGACACCATCAAGCCCGACACTGTCATGACCGCCAGGACGGTGAGACACACTGGCCCGGCGGTCAGGACAATCAAGACCGTGTGCCGCAAGAGTGCTGGCAGCCCGAGACGGGCGGTGGCGTCTCCAATGAGCGTTGCAGTGGCGTGGCCCGCGGCTGTCGCACCGAAGACAATACAGCTCCAAAAGGCCAGTCTGCCCGCCATCGGCATCGCCAGATAGGTGCCGAATGGTCCGACGAATCCGGCCAGCAGGGCTGCTGTGCTCAGCAGGGCAAGGTTTTTCCAGGATCGGAACGGCGCGGACCAGCGCCGGACCAGGCTTCGAGATGCTGTGTTGTTCGCGAAGCCAATGAGCATTTCGCGAAATCCTCCCAGGACTGCTGTTGTGCGAGCCGAACGCAGGCACCATCCATCCGCAATGGTAGCAGCCTTACCCACACGCTCTCAAATCAGAATACGGAGGTTACATGCGATCTGGAACCAAGTTTTGCAAATGGACCGCTTTGATCCAAGGCGCAGCCCTTATCCTTTTTTCGTTTACCGGTAGTGTCGCCCATGCCTGCTCAACGGTCGCGCTCTCAATGCCTGACCGGCCACTTGTTGCCTATAACTTCGATTATGAGCCGACAGGTGTCGGCATGTTGCTGGTCAATCCGGGTGAGGGAACACGGCGCTCCGTGCTGGAAGGCGAGGCGGCACAGTGGCTAATCAAGTATGGCAGCGTGACAATCAATCAGGTTGGTCCGGGCATGCCGGTCGCCGGCATGAACACCGCGGGTCTGGTTGTGACGATGATGTGGAATGCGGATGCGGTTTTTCCGGTTCGCGGGGAGGGAGCCTTAGTTACCGAACTCGAGTTTGTCCAATTCCTGCTCGATGGGTCGGCGACGGTATCGGAAGCCCTTGCAGCACTGGATGAGATCAGGATCAACGGCCGGGTACCGATCCACTATTTCCTAGCTGACCGGTTCGGTAATACGGCTTCCGTAACTCCAACAAAAGATGGGCTGATCATTCATCAAGGTGATCAGATGCCGGTGGCCGCGCTGACCAACACAAGTTATGGCGATGCGCTGGCGCACGTCACGGATCAAGGGCCGATGGAGACCGGATCGAGGCCTGAGGGTGCTGGCAGTCTGCAGAGGTTCATGCGCGCTGCCGCGGCACAAAGGGGTATGCCGCTGCTGGACCCGGAGGAAGGGTTTGCCGTGCTGGACGACATCCGACATCCCTCTACGCGGTGGCAGCTTGTGTTTGATCCTGCTGACCTTTTGATTCTGTTGAAGGTTGATGGTGCCGGGGAACCGCGCAAGGCAGCGTTGAATGAGCTCGATTTCGGATGCCGAGCAAATCCACATTCAGCAGACCTGAATGCCCTCCCATTGCAGGACCTCGTGCGGTCGCTTCAACCATTGGCACATGAACCGCTTGCGGACACGGTTGCCGAGGTATTTGCCACAATGCGCGCTACCGCACCGATGGCCCGACCCGAAATCGCATCCGCAATCGCGCACGGCCTTTTGCAAACCGTTTCCTGTAACCCCTAGGATTTGTCGACCGCTTGGTCGACTGCTTGGTCGATCGCTGCTAATGAACGTTTTCCACGTCTACGGTTGCGATCGAATTGCCCTGGTAGAGTATATCAGCGGTCTTGTAGCCATTTGTGATCTTCTGATCGTAGCGGGCCTGTTTCCAGACGAAAACGCGTGGCCAAACGCCTGGTTTTTGAATGAGATGCAGATCAAGCAGCAGAATGTCCGGATTGATGCCTTGTGGTTCGGCTGGGACGAGGAGCAACTCAACGCCCGGATTGGGTACATAGACCATTCCGACAATGTGAAAGAAATCAGGGCGCGGTGGCATCAAGTCGTTCCAGGCATACCAATCCCTTGTCTTGATCCCGCTCTCGGAAAGGCATCCGCCTTCAAATCGATCGTCGCTCATACAATCCTCCCAAAAAGAAATGACGATATGAGAGTGTATCCGAAAATATTTCTACTAAAAAGTGTGTTTTGAGTGTTCAGACGTTCTTATGGGGCTGAGTCCTTATCAATGTGGCGTCAGGCCTGCGGGAACCTGAGTGTATAGCGGATCGCCGTGCCAGAAGACATCCGTCGGGCCGATAACGAAGTCCACCAGGTTCCAGCGGTTGTATTGATAGCGGAGCAGCGCATAGGTCTGGACGCCGTCCATATAGTCTGCTTCGCCTGCAAACGTGGTCCGGCGCAGGTCTATGGCACCGCCGCCAGGCCGTTGCGGTGCAAGGCTGACAAAGGCCCATTGGCCGCCGATCCGTAACCAGTCGACTATGAATTCAACCGGCGGGTTAAGCCGCGCCTCGACCATCGGGCGGACGGCATTGAGGACATTTGAACGCTCAGCCGACCCGCGCGCAGGCTCATAGACACTTTGCGCCGATACCGGCAGCGTGAATATCAGGACGAAGCCAACTGAAAAACTTGCAAGAGCATGGCGCCAAGACATGAAATTCCCCCAAGGTGACATTGGAGGATACCTCACGGAGTTGTCTGCGCCATGTCAAGTTTTTCAAGGCCCTAAGCCATGGCCTTTTGCAGGTTCTCGTCGATCTTGTCGAGGAAACCGGTTGTGGTCAGCCAGCCTTGCTCCGGACCGACCAGAAGTGCCAGATCCTTGGTCATGTACCCGGTTTCAACGGTGTTGATACAGACGCTTTCCAGCGTCTTGGCAAACCGGGTCAGCTGATCGTTGCCGTCCAGTTTTGCCCGGTGGGCAAGACCACGAGTCCAGGCAAAAATCGATGCGATGGAGTTGGTGGACGTGGATTCGCCCGCCTGGTGCTGGCGGTAGTGGCGGGTCACGGTGCCGTGAGCGGCTTCTGCCTCAACTGTCTTGCCATCGGGTGTCATAAGCACCGAGGTCATCAGGCCGAGCGAACCAAACCCTTGCGCAACGGTATCGGATTGCACGTCACCGTCGTAGTTCTTGCAGGCCCAGACATATCCGCCGGCCCATTTCAGTGCCGAAGCAACCATGTCGTCAATCAGCCGGTGCTCGTACCAGATGCCGGCGTCAGCGAACTTATCCTTGAACTCGGCCTCATAGGTTTCCTGGAACAGATCCTTGAAGCGGCCGTCATAGGCTTTCAGAATCGTGTTCTTGGTGGAGAGGTAACAGGGCACCTTGCGCTGAAGAGCATAGTTGAATGAGGCACGGGCGAAATCGCGGATCGACTCGTCCAAATTGTACATAGCCATCGCCACACCGGCGGCCGGCGCATCGAAAACTTCGCGCTCGATCGTTTCGCCGTCCTCGCCGACGAACTTGATCGACAGTTTGCCCTTGCCGGGAAAGTGAAAATCGGTCGCGCGGTACTGATCGCCAAAGGCGTGGCGGCCGACGATGATCGGCTGGGTCCAGCCCGGCACCAGACGCGGGACATTTTGCATGATGATCGGCTCACGGAAGATCACGCCGCCGAGGATGTTGCGGATCGTGCCGTTGGGCGAACGGTACATGCGTTTCAGATTGAACTCTTCGACCCGCGCCTCGTCTGGCGTGATGGTCGCGCACTTGACGCCAACGCCATGTTTTTTGATCGCCTCGGCGGAATCCACGGTGACCTTGTCATCGGTTCGGTCGCGCTCCTCGATGCTCAGATCGTAGTAGTGCAGATCGATATCGAGATAGGGGTGGATCAGCTTGTCCTTGATGAACTGCCACATGATGCGGGTCATCTCGTCGCCGTCGAGCTCAACGACCGGATTGTCGACCTTGATCTTCGCCATGTTTCGCTGGTGCCTCTTGAGAATGGGGGAGACTGGGGTTTCGAGGCGTTGTAGCGGATTTTCATTTCAATGCAGATAGGCAATTCTGCGGGGAGAGGGAATTGCCGCATACGTCTTTCGTAGTGCCGGTTGGCCTAAGAACCCGTTTTGGAGAACGTTGTGACACTTGCAGTTTGCACCACCACCGGCACACGCGAAGAAGCCCGCGAGATCGCCCGGGCCTGTGTCGAGGCCGGACTTGCGGCCTGCGTCCACATCGACGAAATCGAAAGCTGTTATCTCTGGAAGGGCCAACTGTCCGAAGATACCGAGTTCCGGCTGATGATGAAGGCTTCAGGCGGCGCTTACGACGCGTTGGAGTCACGGATACGCCAGCTTCATTCCTACGAAGAACCTGCGATTTATGCGTTCCCCATCGAAAAGGGCAGCCCATCCTATTTGCGGTGGGTGGAAGAGAACTCCAAAGGATAGGTGGAGCGGGTTTCTAGCCCGTTGAGCGGCTGAGCTGCATAAAGCTGCTTACGTGTGATTGCAGTTCCTCTGAAGTCTTTGCAAGCGAGCCGGTCTCATCGAGAATTTGGACAGAGGTCTTCTGGGCTCCGCCGGCTTCCGATTTTAGGGTCGCAACACTCGACAAGGCCTCCAGTGTCGACCGGGATTGAATTTCGACCGACTGCGTGATTGCGGTGCTGGTTGTTTCTATTTCGGTAACAGCCCGGATTACCGAGCTTATGCACTCTACCGTGGTGTCGGTGGTTCCCTGAACATTGGAAATCTGGATTTTGATTTCCTCTGTGGCCTTTGCTGTCTGAGCTGCGAGTGCCTTGACTTCGGATGCCACAACGGCAAATCCACGACCTGCCTCACCAGCGCGGGCCGCCTCGATTGTAGCATTTAGCGCGAGAAGGTTGGTCTGGTCGGCGATATCGGAAATCAACGAGCTGACTTCGCCGATACGGTGGGCAGACTCGACAAGCCCCTCAACAAGGCGTTCCGACTCACGAGCTAGTTCGCCGGCATTGCGGGTTCGTGAACTGCTGTCTTCAACTTCGTTCAACAGCGTTGCGAATGTCTCTGTGAGTTGTTGCATGGTGGTTGTGACAGTTTCGGCGGTCGTGCTCGTCCGGTTGGACGCCTGCATGAGTGCTCTGGCGGTCTCCGACATGTCAGCCACTGAACTGCTTTGACGTTGCACGAAGCCGAGCACATCCGTCTCGAATGTTTCGGCCAGCCGATGCTGGTGCTGCTTTCTAGTGGTCAGGTCTGCGGCGAACTTGATGACGCCGATAGGAGAGCCTTCAGGATCAAGGATGGGATCGTAGGAAGCTTCGATCCAGATCTCCTTGCCGCCCTTTCCGAAACGCTTGAACTCCCCGGATTTGGACTTGCCTGTATGAAACCCCTGCCACAGTTGCCGGTATTCCGGTGACTGCACATAGTCAGGTTCACAAAACATGCTGTGATGGCGTCCGGCTATTTCCTCCAGTTCGTACCCGAGAATGCTCAGGAAGTTCTCGTTGGCCGAAATGATGTTTCCCTGAAGGTCGAATTCGATCGTCGCGTGTGACCGTCCATTGGCGGTCAGCCGGGCCTTGTTGAACTCCAATTCCGAGATACGGTCGCTGATGTCGATGCCAACAAAGTTGATTCGCTTGACATGGCCTTCCCTGCTACCCACCGCGGCGAGCGATCCCGCGATCCAGACAGAATGTCCGTCCCTGTGGATCAGAGGAAGGTCGACGGCTGTTTCTTTTCCGTTCCCGGCCTCCGACAAGCATCGGTAAAGTAAATCACGATGCCCTGCAGTCACGAGTTGTTTGATGGATTGCCCGTGTAGCGCCGAGGGCTCAAATCCGAGCAAGGTTGAAAAGCAGGAATTCGTCTTTTGGATGGTTCCATCCGAGCTTATTTCCGCAAATGCGATCTTGTTGCTGCCCGCCAACATGGCCTTGTCTTTTTTGCCAAACATACCCCGTTCCTTCGCCCGGTTCAGATCGGCCACATGAATGTGGCTTCAAGTTACAAATGCCTACAAGCCCCACTCAGTGCCCGAATGAAACGTGAGACCTGTTCGGTGCAGATGCTTGGAACCTCGTAGTATGAATTTAATAAAACAATAGTTAATGTAAAATAGATATGGGGATTGTCTCGTGAATTCATAAAATGTAAGCATTAAAGTATAATATACTATATTTGAATATTTAGTTTGAGCTCATTAAAATAACTCTGGGTCTCATTAATGTAAGCTGTTGCAAATAGAAATATAAGTATAATTACCAATCTTACATATTTTTTTCGGCCGTCTGGGTCATAAATCCGCATTCGGCCGTTTCGGAATCGGGGGTGGGGATTTTCTGCCACATGGCTGACAGCCAATTGATAGTTTGCAGTCTTTCCAGAAGATGCAAGATCCACGATGGGCTGGAATGCAGAGTAGCACTGGGCAAATCGGCGAGTCCCTGGCCAACCCGCCACCCGATCCCGTTGCCATTGCAACAGGGTCGGGTGGGTTTGAGAACCGTCAGTCCATGAGCGCGGAAAACAGCGTCTTGCCCAGATCAGCAATCACCTCGTTACGGATCGGGAATTCGGTGGTTTGTGCGTGATCCGTGTAGATCGCCACATAGACCGGAGCAGCATCCGGCGCCCAGATGGCAGCGATGATCGAACGGCTGCGAGTGGGGTCCGCGCCGGAACGGTCGGCGATTTCCCAACCGGCCGGAAGGTGCTTCCGTAACAGCGATCCGGTGACCTTGCCGGTTTTCAGCCAATGAACATATGTCGCGCGCGTGCCGTCAGACAGAACGTCACCGTCGACATAGGTCTTCAGGCTGCGGAGGGCTGCGACTGGTGTCGTTGTGTCTCGCAAATCGTCGCCTGTGCGGATGTTTAATTTCGGTTCGTAGCGGTCGATTCGTGTGGTGGTGTCGCCAAGATCACGTAGCATTTGTGTCAGGGCCTCCGGCCCGCCGACAGCATCAAGAACATAGTTTGCCGACGTGTTGTCACTCCATTCCAGGATTGCCTTGCAGTGATCGCGCAAGGTCATGCCCGGGTCTCCAACTCTCTTTTCGGTGACCGGTGACCAGGGAATTAGATCACTTTTCTGAACGATGCGTTGTTCCAGAATGTCGACCTCGCCGCGGTCAGCTGCAGCAAGCAGCGCCCCACAGGCAAAGGCCTTGAAAGTGCTGTTGAGTGAGAACCGTTCCTGTCCCCGGTGCTCGAACGACTGGCCTGTCTCTGTGTCTAAGACCGCTACGCCGATGCGTACATCATGTGTTTCTTCCAGCTGTGTCACCCGCTGCTGGATACGCTGTGCATCGAAGGCGGATGCATCACCGGAAAACGGGAGCGCCGCGGCCGTTACCGCGCACGTGGTCACAAAGAACCGCCAGAAACGGGCTTTGGATGGTGCTGAGAGTTTCATCATTGAATTGTTTCCTTCGCCGAGGCTGGAGCCGTGGTGACACGGTGCCTCTGTCGTTTCAGTTGCAAACAAAGGATTGCGCGCAGTAATGAATTAGACAAATAGTGATAGTTGCCGTTAGGCATGAGAAAAACTTGGCCATAGACTGATCGATGGATGTTTCCCAGCTTCCGCTAAATGCATTGCGTGCCTTCGAAGCGTCGGCGCGGCTCAACAGTTTCACGCGCGCCGGACTGGAACTGCACATCTCGCAGACCGCGGTAAGCCATCATGTAAAAGCACTGGAGGAGGGGCTGGGCATTGCCTTGTTCAAGCGCATGCCGCGCGGTGTCGTGCTGACCGATGAGGGCGAGAGGCTGCTGCCGGTGCTTACCGACGCATTCCGCCGGATGAGTGCGATTCTGACCCAGTTTCAGGACGGCAGTTACCGCGAAGTGCTCACGATCGGAGCGGTGACCACATTCGCCCTTGGGTGCCTGCTTCCGCGGATCAAGCGATTTGAGGCATCCTATCCGGGGATCGAGTTGCGTCTGAAAACCAACAACAACCGGGCCGATTTTCTGGGCGATGGCCTCGACAGCTTCATCCGTTTCGGAGATGGCGCCTGGCACGGTGCGGCAGCTGAGAAAGTGTTCACTCCGGCCTTCTCGCCCGTGTGTTCACCGAATTGGGCGTCCGGACTGACGGACCCGGCCATGCTGCTGAATCTGCCGCTTCTGCGCACCTACCGGCGGGACGAGTGGTCTGTCTGGTTTCGGGGTATTGGTCTTGAGGCGCCCCGGCCCGCAGGGTTCATGTTCGATTCCTCCCATGCCCTCGTGGAAGCGGCGGCGCTAGGGGTTGGCGTGGCGCTGGTGCCTGTGGGCATGTTCGCAAGTGACCTTGAATGTGGCCGGATCGCGCAACCCTTCGACCATCATGCAACGCTCGGCAGTTACTGGGTAACTTGGCTGAACTCGCGGCGCGAAACGGCGGCAATGAAGGTGTTTCGGCAGTGGCTGGTTGCCGAGATGTGGGGACAAGCAAATCGGGCGGCTCAAGGCCGCCCGTTTCCAGTTGAGGATCTGTGATCAACTTTCAGCCGATAAGGCTGTTCAGAGTCGCACTCGGGCGCATGATCGCATCTACCTTGTCCTGCGGGGCATGATAATATCCGCCCATGTCCGCCACAGCGCCCTGAACGCCGTTGAGTTCGCCGACGATCTTTCCTTCGTTGGACGATAGCGCCTCGGCGATCGGGGTGAAGTGGGCTTTTAAGTCCGCATCCTTGTCCTGAGCGGCAAGGCCCTGCGCCCAGTAGAGCGCGATGTAGAAGTGGCTGCCCCGGTTGTCGAGGCCACCGACCTTGCGGGCCGGGGACTTGTCGTTGTCAAGCAGGCCTTCGATTGCGCTATCAAGTGTTTCGGCCAGAACGGCTGCCTTGGCGTTGTCTTTGGCGTTGGCCAGATGCTCCAGCGAGGCGCCGAGGGCACAGAATTCGCCGAGCGAGTCCCAGCGCAGGTAGTTCTCTTCCTGAAGTTGCTGCACGTGTTTCGGGGCGGAGCCGCCGGCACCTGTTTCGAACAGGCCTCCGCCATTCATCAAGGGCACAATGGATAGCATCTTCGCCGAGGTGCCGACTTCCAGGATCGGATAGAGATCGGTCAGGTAGTCGCGCAACACATTGCCGGTGATCGAAATGGTGTCGAGCCCTTGAGCGATCCGCGCGGTGGAGTGCTTGGCAGCTTCGGTCGGTGCCATGATCTGCAGGTCCAGCCCGGATGTGTCGTGATCGGGGAGGTAGGCCTCCACCTTTTTGATCAGTTCCGCGTCGTGGGCGCGGGTCTTGTCCAGCCAGAAAACGCCCGGCATGCCGGACAGGAGCGAGCGGGTAACGCCCAACTTCACCCAGTCGCGGATCGGTGCATCCTTTGTCCGGCACGCGCGCCAGATGTCGCCTTCTTCAACGACGTGCTCGATCAATGTGTCGCCAGCAGCCGAGACGATGCGGATCGTGCCGTCGGCAGGTGCCTTGAAGGTTTGCGGGTGAGAGCCATATTCTTCGGCCTTCTGCGCCATCAGGCCGACATTCGGCACGGTGCCCATATTGGCAGGATCAAGCGCACCATTTTCGCGGCAGTGGTCAATCACGGCGGAGTAAACACCGGCATAGGAGCTGTCCGGGATCACGCATTTGGTGTCGGCTTCCTTGCCATCCGGACCCCAGCCCTTGCCGCCGGCACGGATGACCGCGGGCATGGAAGCGTCGATGATGACGTCAGAGGAGACATGCAGGTTGGTGATGCCCTTGTCGGAGTTCACCATGTACATGGCCGGGCCATTGTCGAGGGCCGCCTTGATGTCGGCCTGGATCTCAGCGGCCTTGTCAGCGGGGAGGGTGCCGACCTTGGCTTCCAGATCACCGATGCCGAGATCCGGATTGACACCGAGACCGGCGAACGTTGCCTCATGTTTTGCAAAAACATCCTTTAGGAAGGTCTTGACACAATGTCCGAAAATGATCGGGTCGGAGACCTTCATCATGGTCGCCTTCATGTGCAAGGAGAACAGGATACCCTGTGCCTTCGCATCAGAGATTTCCGCGTCCAGGAATGTCGCCAGCGCCTTGACGCTCATGAAGGTGCCGTCGATCACATCGCCGCCTTCCAGCGGCCAATCGCCTTTCAGAACTGTTGCCGCGCCGTCCTTGGCGACGAATTCAATCTTTGCGGTACCGGCCTGAGCGGCGGAAACGGTGACGGATTTTTCATTGGAGCGGAAATCGTTCTCGCCCATGGTTGCCACATGGGTCTTGGAGGAGGTTTCCCATTTGCCCATCCGGTGCGGGTTCTTCTTGGCGTATTCCTTGACGGCTTTCGGTGCGCGCCGGTCGGAATTGCCTTCCCGCAAAACCGGGTTCACGGCAGAACCCTTGATGGCGTCGTATTTCGCCTTGACGGCCTTGTCAGCATCCGTTGAAGGATCTGACGGATAGTCCGGCAGCTTGCAGCCTTGGTCCTGCAGTTCCTTGATGGCGGCATTCAACTGCGGTTGGGACGCCGAGATGTTCGGCAGCTTGATCACATTGGCTTCCGGCTGCTTGACCAATTGGCCGAGTTCGGCAAGGTCGTCGGATTGTTTCTGGTCATCGGAAAGAACTTCTGGGAACGCCGCCAGGATGCGTCCGGCGAGCGAGATGTCTTTCGTGCCGATGGTCAGGCCGGCGGGCTTGGTGAAAGCGCGGATAATCGGCAGAAAGGATGCACTCGCCAGTTCCGGTGCTTCGTCGACCTTGGTGTAAATGATGTCTGCCATGTTTTTCCCTTTCCTGAAGGTCCGGCCGCTCTTGGGAAGGGGCTGATGAATGAGGCCCCAAACGCAATCTGCGTTTCGTATACTGTTGTACGCAATTAAATGCCAGTCCGGATTGGGCCGGACGTGTTCAGTTCGCCCGTGTTCTAGCAAAGGGTGCGGAAAAGTCTATCGGTCGTAAGACGGAACCGTGGTGGTGAATATGCCCGAAACGTATGCGACCCTAACGGCAGTTTCGAGAGCGTGCGACCCATGATAGACTTGATGGCGAGTTTGAAGCACGCATGTGTTGCGGACACAGCCAATGAAGGCATTGAAGTCTCTCGAGGCCTGAAAGTAGGTCCGCGGCGTGGGCATCCGGCCAGCCGTTATAGATCGTGGGTTTTGGTAGCATGGCCGACCCGGCGAAGATCGAACAACTCTTCACATGGATGCTTGATGGCGCTAGGCCGAGTGGTGATGCGCGGCAGATCGTTGCCGGTATCTGCGGCGGACTGGTCGAGGCGGGTGTCCCGGTCGAGCGGTTCGCACTGTTTATCTATACGCTCCATCCCAATCTGCTCGGCCGCCGGTTCCGCTGGCTGAAGGGGGAGGGGGTGGATATCTCGGACGCTAATCTCAACGCCTTTGTCGGGCCGGAGTATCACGACAATCCGTTGCCTGGGGTGCGTGCAAGTGGTCAAGCGCTGCGCCGGCGGCTATGTGATCCGGATTGCCCGGATGATTATCTGATCCTGAAGCAGTTCCGGGAAGAAGGCGTAACGGATTATTTGGTCCAACCGCTGGTGTTCACCAACGGCGAAACTCATCTGGTGACCTGGACCACCAAGGCACGGGACGGGTTCGACCGGGCGTCCATTACGGCACTTGAGAAGATCCGGCTACCGCTCGCCCGCCTGACCGAAACCTATATGCTGCGGCTCAATGCCATCAGTCTTCTGTCTGCCTATGTCGGTCGCGAAAGCGGCGCGCGCATCCTGTCGGGCCAGGTGCACCGGGGCCAGATCGAAGAGATCTCTGCTTGTGTGGTGTTCGCCGACCTGGTTGGTTTCACCAGTTACTCCAATTTCGCCCCGGCAGAAGATGTTCTGGCGCTCCTGAACCGCTTTCACGACCGTGTTGTTCCGCCGATTGCGGCGCGCGGCGGAGAAGTCCTGAAATTCATGGGCGACGGGCTTCTGGCGATCTTTCCCGTAACGGATAAGCGCGGAGCAAAGCAGGCTTGCCAAGCGGCACTCAATGCCTTGGAAGAAGCCTCCGGCGGAGAGAAAAAATCGTCTTTCTCGGCGGAAAATCCACCATTCAAGGCCGCTGTTCATCTTGGCAGTCTGCAATATGGCAACATAGGTACGGCTGAGCGGCTCGACTTCACGGCCATTGGCCCTACGGTCAATCTTGCCGCCCGCCTCCTGCAATCCGCTTCGGAGCTGAACGCGCAGACAGTGCTTTCGGAAGTTGTTGCAAAGCTGTTGTCGGTCTCCACCGATCATTTGGCGGCGGTCAAATTGAAGGGGTTTGCTGAACGGCAACGCGTTGTCCCCATACGCTGGATGGAGTAACGGGTAAATGCGATGCAACGTCCCCTTTTCATTCCGCGATTAACCCGCTACATGCCGCGACCATGAGCAAGAACGCGAAAATCCGCGATGAGGCGCGGGCAATTAACGCAAAACCCCCGGCGGTCATCCTGTGTGAGCCGCAGCTGGGCGAGAATATCGGCACGGCTGCGCGGGCGATGGCGAATTTCGGCCTGGTCGATCTCAGGATTGTCAATCCGCGAGACGGATGGCCGAGCGAGAAGGCGCGGGCAGCTGCGAGCCGGGCCGATCATGTGATCGACTACGTCCAGGTGTTTGAGCGGCTGGAAGATGCGATTGCCGATCTGACTTTCGTGTTTGCGACCACAGCAAGGTCACGCGAGGTGCCCAAGCCTGTGCGTGGGCCGGACGAGGCGGCTCAAAAAAGCGTTGAACTCGGTGAGAACGGTCAGGCAACAGGCTATATCTTCGGCCGCGAACGTTGGGGACTGAACAACGAAGAAGTCGCACTCGCCGACGAGATCGTCACGCTTCCGGTCGATCCTGATTTCGCCTCCCTCAACATTGCCCAGGCCGTGCTGGTCTGCGCCTATGAATGGCGCAACACGGCGAGTTCCGGTGCTTTGCCCTTCATCCTGTCTGAAGTAGAGCATCCGCCCGCCAAGAAGGACGATATTCACCGCTTGTTTGAGCATCTGGAAACCGCGCTCGATGATGTCACTTTCTTCCGCCCGCCGGAGCGCCGTCCGCACATGGTGCGGAACTTGCGCAATATTTTCCAGAAAGCGGAACTGACCGAACAGGAAGTGCGCACGCTGCGCGGCGTGATCGCAGCCCTTCAAAAGCGCGAGACACGTCCGCGAAAAGACCGCCCTGGAGCAGAGGATGAGGGGACAGAGTGAGCTCCGAATCGCCCGTTTTGGTTTTCGATTCCGGGCTTGGCGGGCTGACTGTCTTACGCGAGATCCGCTATCTCGCTCCTTATGAGCCGCTTCTTTACGTGGCCGATGACGCAGCGTTCCCGGTTGGCGCCTGGCCGGAGATTGATCTTAAAGCCCGGCTTCTGGATTTGTTCGTCCAGCTGATCGCGGTGCATTGCCCGAAAGCGGTGGTGATTGCGTGCAACACGGCGTTCACATTGGCGGGCGAGGATCTGCGCAAGGCCCATCCTGACACGCCGATTGTCGGCACGGTTCCGGCAATCAAACCGGCTGCAGAGCGCACTTCTTCAGGCCTGATTTCGGTTCTGGCAACGCCCGGTACAGTCAAGCGAGCCTATACGCGCGCGTTGATCGACAGTTTTGCCGGGGCCTGTCATGTCCGCCTGGTCGGCTCTGACCGGTTGGCGCAACTTGCCGAACAGCATATGCGCGGCGAAGATGTTGCGGACCAGAATCTTTTGACGGAGATTTCCGGATGCTTCCTGGAAAAAGATGGCGCCCGCACGGATATCGTCGTGCTTGCGTGCACCCACTATCCGCTACTGGCCAATCGTTTCCGGAAAATTGCCCCCTGGCCGGTCGACTGGCTCGATCCGGCCGAAGCCATTGCCCGCCAGCTTTTGCGGGTTCTGGAGGGGAAGATGAACTGTGGGCCTGCGCAGGTCGTTGACCGGGCGCTGTTTACTTCTGAGCCGGACGATCCGGTTCTGACCCGGCTGTTGTCCGGATTTGGCCTTCATTTGACCTAGGGCC
This sequence comes from Roseibium sp., assembly GCA_965230445.1. Taxonomy (GTDB): domain Bacteria; phylum Pseudomonadota; class Alphaproteobacteria; order Rhizobiales; family Stappiaceae; genus Roseibium. The sequence continues at coordinate 1,416,339 of OZ246005.1, forward strand.
TGTGGACATATAGGATTCACAGGCCGTCTTTTTTGTGATTCAAGCTTTCTTTTGAGGAGGCTTTGATGCGCAGCGAACGTTTTGTCATTACGGATAGAAGTTGGGCGATCATAGAACCGTTGCTTCCGGGAAGTATCCGGGACCGGGGCCGGACAGCAAAGGACAACCGGCTGTTTCTTGAAGCGGTGCTGTGGAAGGTTCGCGTTGGCAGCCCGTGGCGGGATCTGCCGCCCGGATTTGGCGAATGGAACAGTGTGTTCCGGCGGTTCCGCCGATGGACCCAACGCGGTGTATTTCAGCGCCTTTTTGAGGCTGTATCGGGTGATCCCGACTTTGAATATGTTCTTATCGATGGCACGATCATCAGCGTCCACCAAAAGGCGAGTGGCGCAAAAGGGGGACTCTCAATCAGGCCATCGGGCGCTCGAAAGGCGGACTGACCACCAAGGTCCTGGCCCTCACCGATGCGTTAGGCAATCTGGTGCGCTTCAAGCTTCTGCCCGGCCAGCGCAGTGAAATTGTTGGTGTGCCCGACCTTATCGACGGTCTGGAATTCGGCGCCATGCTTGCCGACAAGGCATTCGATGCCGATGCGTTGCGCGAAGACCTTGATACGCGCCAGGCGCAAGCCGTCATTCCGGCGAAAACCAATCGCCGCGTCCACATTCCCCACGATGTGGAAACCTACCAGTGGCGTCATCTGATTGAAAACTACTTCAGCAAAATCAAAGAGTTCAGAGGAATAAACACGAGATACGACAAGACCGACGCCAGCTATCAAGCATCATGGAACCTGGCCGCAACCATCATCGCATTGCGCTAAATGTCCACAGGCCCTAGGGCCTGTGGGGAATTAGGTTTCGGTCGCGGCGCGAGACGCTTTTGGCTGCGGATCAGGAAGAGAGGCTGCCATGGAGTATACTCCATAAGGGCTCTTTGACGCCATCCGGGGCCAAAAGCGCCGCGTCCCGCAAGGGATATGATGAAAATCGCCCGGCTCCACGGCGCAAAGTCTTGAAAAGGAATGGCCTTTCCAGCGACATTGCTTCTACAGCATTTCGATTGCTGCAGAAACAGAAGCACCACTTGGCGCGTTGAAATCTTTGATTTCAGGCAGCGCTAAGTGGTTCAATTCAAATCGAGAACGCTTTAGATCCGAACGATTTTCATCGATTCCGCGATCCAAATCCTAAATCCCCACAGACCCTAGGCTGGCGAAACCGCCATGGAAACGCCAGGGCGGCCATTGACATCCAATCGATCTACCGGTAAATCGCCGCGATCCGGTCGGTTCTGCCTTCCGGAGCACGCACCCGTGGGTTTTGGCTGGCGCCGCTTGTTGAAGCCCTGTCGATTCAGATCCGGTTAGTCCGGGGTCTTGGATAAAGGAGGGCGCGTTTCCTTAAAAACGCATCAAACGCAAGGAAACTGCGATGTCAAAGCGCCATAGCGTAAAGTACAAAATCGACCGCCGGATGGGCGAAAACATCTGGGGCCGTCCGAAGAGCCCGGCCAACAAGCGTGAATACGGCCCAGGCCAGCACGGCCAGCGCCGCAAGGGTAAGCTTTCCGACTTCGGGGTGCAGCTACGTGCCAAGCAGAAGCTGAAAGGCTACTACGGCAACATCTCTGAGAAGCAATTCCGGAAAGTCTACGCCGAAGCTTCCCGCCTGAAGGGCGATACCTCCGAAAACCTGATCGGTCTTCTGGAGCGCCGTCTGGACGCTGTCATCTACCGCGCCAAGTTCGTTCCGACCGTCTTCGCTGCGCGCCAGTTCATCAACCACGGCCACATCAAGGTCAACGGTACGCGGGTCAACATCCCGAGCTACCAGTTGCGTCCGGGCGACGTGATTGAAGTTCGTGAAAAGTCCAAGCAGCTTGCTCTGGTTCTGGAAGCTGTCCAGTCCGCAGAGCGCGATGTGCCGGACTATGTCGAAGCCGACCACGCCAAAATGACTGCCACCTACTCCCGGATCCCGTCTTTCTCCGACGTGCCGTATCCGGTTCAGATGGAACCGAACCTCGTGGTCGAGTTCTATTCGCGCTAAAAGCGCCGAACAAAGTTTTCAAGTTCTCGGAAAACCCCGCTGGAAACGGCGGGGTTTTTTGTTGGGTCTGTAGGGGGAAGCGTGCTCGCTTCAGATTACAAGCGCATGCGGGGCACGTCGTCCGGGTCGAGTTTCAACTCGATCAGGAGCGGCTTGTCGCGGGTGTCGATTGCCGTGATGGCTGTCTCCAGGTCTTCCGGACAACTGACCGTTACGCCCTTGCCGCCGAGTGTTGTTGCAAGGTCAGCGAAGGAAGGCCACTCGAATTGGGAGAGGCTGGCATCCATGCCCCGGTCGCGGAACTGGATGTGTTCGGCACCATAAGCGGAATCGTTGGCGACGATCACGATCAGGTCCTGATTGAGTCGCACGGCCGTATTGAACTCGTTGATACCGCCCATCATGAAGCCGCCATCACCTGTAAACAGAACCACAGGCCGCCCTTTGGCCGCGAAACCCGCGCCAATGGCTTCCTGCAAACCCAGTCCGATGGAGCCGAAATTGGCGGTCACAATGAAGCTGCGCGGATCAGAGGCGGAAATCCGGCACCAGACTTCGGTCATGAAACGTCCGCCGTCGGTGGTCAGCACCTTGTCCTTCGGAAGCGCTTCTTCCAGACGGTCGAGCGCATAGACGAAGTTGATAAAGCCCGGCTTGGACTTTTCAGCCTTGCCTGCCGGATGGGCGGTCAGCGCCGCCGTGTCGAGTTCACCAGTGAAACCGCTCGGCGGAATTTCCGCCTCGTCGAGCCAGTAGACAATGTTGTCCGCCGTCAGGCCTGCATCGGCGACAAGAGCGGCATCGGCGTGAAAGTTCTTGCTGACTTCTGCAGCTGTATCGTTGATCTGAACGACCCGCTTGCCCTTCATCAGCTTGCCCTTGTCAGTGGTGAAATGGTGGAGGCTGGCACCGAAACAGACAATACAATCGGCTTTGTCGATGGCCTCATAGGTGGCAGGCGTGCTGAGCGTGCCGAATATGTCCATATTGTACGGATGATCGTTGAAGAGGCCCTTGGCTTTCAGCGTCGTCGCCAGCGGTGCTTCCAGCCGGTTCGCCAATCGGATCAGTTTGTCGCGTGCGCCGATTGCGCCGCCACCCGCCAGAATGACCGGGCGGCGCGCGGAGGCGATCATGCCGATAGCTTCATCAAGATCCTTGCCTTCAGGCACAAAGGACGGAGCCTTGAATGCCTTGAACACCGTCTTCTCGTAGTCCGTCTCCTGCCACATGAAGTCGGCCGGCATGTTGACCACGATTGGCCGTTTCTCGACGTCCGCACGGTAGAAGGCGTGGGCAATGTCATATGCGGCGGTTTCGGGCGCGCGCATCTGCTCGAAACCGGCACCGGTGATCGCGACAGCCTCACGCTGATCTATGTTCTGAAGGTTTTGCGGGGTCATGACCGGCGTATCGCCTGCCAACAGAACCATCGGAACATGGCCACGGGCGCCTTCTGTCAAGGCCGTGATGCAATTGGTGAGGGCGGGGCCGTGGGTGACTGTGGCGACGCCGGTCTTGCCGGACACATGGGAATAGGCGAGCGCCATCAGGACGGCGCTTCCCTCGAAGGCGACCGGGACAAAAGTTCCACCGAATTGCCGGACATAATGATCAACCATGAACAGATTGGCATCGCCCATCAGCCCGAACATTGTGTCATTGCCCTGGTCGATCAACGCCCGCGCAATCGCCTGGTATGTGTGGTTTTTTGTGCCGGTCATCGAAAGCCGATCCCTTTCAATTCCAGTTCCCGTCCAGCGTCAATCTCAGGGATGGAGGAAAAAAGTTTCATTTGCAACAAAAAAGCGGAGAGCTGGTTTTCAGCCGGCTTTCCCTTTTTTGTGCGATGCTCTAAAGGCATCTGGACTTTTCCTAGTGACCGCAAGGCCGGACCATGAGCGATATCGCCGCAGGCACCGATACCGATGTTCCCGCGCTTTTTCGGAGCGCCCCGTCAAGCGTAGAGTTCAAGAAACTTCGCAAACGCCTTTTGAGGCAAGCGCGTGAGGCCATGGCGGACTACGCGATGGTGCCGCCTGAGGCAAACGAGGAGAACAAGCCCAAGTGGCTGGTTTGCCTGTCCGGCGGCAAGGATTCCTACACGCTCCTGGCTGTGCTCATTGAGCTACAGTGGCGGGGGCTCTTGCCCGTTCGGTTGATTGCCTGCAATCTCGATCAGGCACAGCCGGGATTTCCCGCTGACATCCTGCCGAAGTTCTTTGAAGACAACGGCATAGAGCACATTATTGTCCGCGAGGACACCTATTCCATCGTCACAGACAAGATACCCGAACACCGTACATATTGCTCACTGTGCAGCCGTCTGCGGCGCGGGATCCTTTACCGGGTGGCGCGGGAGAACGATTGTGAGGCGATCGTCCTGGGGCATCACCGAGAAGACATTCTGGAAACCTTCTTCATGAACCTCTTCCACGGTGGACGGCTGGCGTCGATGCCACCGAAGCTGGTCAATGATGAAGGCGATCTTCTGGTGCTCCGCCCGCTAGCCTATGCAGCCGAAAACGATATTGCGAGGTTTTCTACCGGAATGGCGTTTCCGATCATTCCTTGCAATCTGTGTGGCTCCCAGGACGGGTTGCAGCGTGAGGAAGTAAAGCGGATGCTTGCCGGCTGGGAGAAAGAAACGCCCGGACGGCTTGGTGTCATGGCGCGGGCTTTGGCGCATGCACGGCCGTCCCATCTTCTTGACCGGTCCCTCTATGATTTCGAAGGCTTGCGGCCTGCCACGCCATCGGCTGGCGAAACGGATCATGCAGAAGAGCCGTGTGCGGCCAGCCTTGCGATGACGGCGAAGCTGTTTGCGGCAGAATAGCGCGATCTTGAGCCGCGAAACGGACGGTCGCGACATCAAATATTGGGCAATCGGGAGCTTGCGTCTGGACAGACAACGCAGCGGTACATATTTCGATCTCTATGACTATTCGCGCCCAGCAAACATCTAACGACTATCAGATCCTTGTGGAGCCGCTTTCCGGGGAAACGGTTGCGTTGAGTGGAACAGATGTGCTTGCCCGTTCCAACCGGGCCCGCGTCATGTATGAAACCCGGTTGCCGCCGGTAGTTTATTTCCCGAAGGACGATATTCTCGCCGATCTTGAACCGGCCCGCGGCCATAAAACGTTCTGTCCGTTCAAGGGCACCGCTTCCTACCAGCATGTCAAGTTGGCGGGAAAAACGCATGCGAATGGCGCTTGGTACTATCCGAACGCGCTGCCGGAAGGGCAAGCCGTAGAAGGGTATCTCGCCTTTATGCCCGGAGTCGCGACTTCGACGGAGAACATTAACGGACCAATCGAAGAACTTCATTGCGGCAATATAGCCGGACCGACAGTCGACTGGTTGCTGCGCGAAGCGTGGCTCGAACGCTCTCAGGAGGATTTGACAGCGGCACTCGCTAGGAAACTGGTCGACGACGGAGTGGCGCTCTACAGGATGGGTGTTCTTCTATGGTCGCTGCATCCGATGATCGCCGGCAAGCACTGTGTCTGGACGCGCGGCGAGGATGAAGTTCAGCAGTTCATCCCCACCTATGACATTTTCAACGACAGACGTTTCATCGACAGTCCGCTTCAGCATGTCTCAAAGGGACATGGCGGTATCCGGCTTAAACTGGATACAAATCCGGACGAATTCGATTTTCCGATCATGGCGGATCTGAAACCGAAAGGCGTGACCGACTATGTCGCCATGCCGATGCCGTTCTCGAATGGCCAGATCAACGTGCTGACGTTGGCCTGCGACCATCCGAAAGGTTTCACAACTGCCAATCTGGGATTGATTTTCGAGTGTTCGGCACTGATCAGCCGCCTGTTCGAGGTGTTTTCCTTGAAATCCAGCGCGACTTCGTTGCTGGAAACTTATCTCGGCAAGCGCACAGGTGCCCGTGTCCTCGGCGGCGAGATCCGACGCGGCGACGGCGACGTGATCGATGCGGCAATCCTGTTCTGCGACCTGCGCGGGTCGACGCGGCTGGAAAACGAGCTTGGCCGTGAAGCATATCTCCGCGAGTTGAACCGGTTTTTCGAGACCACCACAGATGTGGTGAATGCTCATGACGGCGAGGTCCTGAAATTTATCGGCGATGCAGTGCTGGCGATTTTTCCGGCGGGCAATGGCCGTGCCGCAGCATGTAAAAACGCCGTGGAAAGCGCGAGGCACATCGTCAACAAACTGGCAAACCCGGAACTGGACATCGAGCAAGCCGAAGCACAGCCGGCCGAGGCTGAAAGCGATGACCAAGTCAGTGCTCCGCTTACAGAGCTTGCTTGTGCGATCGGGGTTGCTTGCGGGGAGGTAACTTACGGAAATGTCGGTTCCCGTGAACGGCTCGATTTCACGGTCATCGGCGGCGCGGCCAATATTGCCGCCCGTCTCGGCGAGTATGGCAAGAATCTTGGAGATTCGATCACCGTATCCGCCGAAGTCGCTGGTTCGTGCGGGATTGCTGCTGCGCCCCTCGGCGCGCTGGATCTGCGAAATGTTCAGGAGAAAGTGGAGGCCTTCACCGTCTCCGCCGTTGTGGACCGGGCAGCAGAATAATTACTGTGCCTTTATGATGCCGTCAGAGCCGCCCATGGGCTGGTTGCGCACGAGAACAATAAGTCCTGCGCTGCTAACGGATTCCCCGTGTACGGCCACGCCACCATAATTTCTGCAGAGAAACTCGGCGCTCTTGCCCTGAACAGGGGTGAACATCGTGATTTTCTTGCAGTCGATCCGCCGCATTTCCTTCGGCTCGTCTTTTCCGGCGTCCGAAAGGGCCAGACCAGCCAGCCCTACCGAGAGCACGGCTGCCATTGCGATTGAAAACTTCATCATATCCCCGGTCCCATTTCCTGGCCATTGGGGCAAATTGCTCCCGATGACCAATGTCTATGGTCGGAAAATGGCGGAACGCGACTGTACTTAACCTGAAATCCGCATTCACCTGAGGTTCAGGTTTCGAACTGGACTGGTCTTGGCGTCAGAACTGAAGCGCATGATTTCAGCGGAACCAAGATTCATCCCGATTGGTAGCCTGAACCCTACCGAGCATCCTAGGTGATTCGGCAAATTTTGCCGAGTGACCGCCCGATTTTCGCCCAATTGCGATTCGCTTGGCTTTGGATAACTATGGTATCGCTCCATCAGGTACGATTTACATCTGACGGTTGGTATTATTCCGGGACAGGAGTACAGGATGGATGTTGCAACGGCACTGGCGCTGATAGGCGCGACAACGGTCCTCGTGTGTATTCCGGGTCCGAATGTGGCGCTCTTCGTTGCCAACACGGTGGAACGCGGCTTCAAGCACGGCGTGGCTACTGTTGTTGGCACAACAATCGGCATTGCCGCGCAGTTGGCAATGGTTGTGGTTGGCTTTGCTTTTGTCCTGCATTTTGCCGCATTTGCATTCGGCTGGCTGAAATGGGCCGGTGTGGCGTATCTGCTTTACCTCGGCGTCCAGTCCTGGCGCCAGGGCAGAGCTGATGCCTTGACCGCTGTCAGAAGCGAGAAGGCGCTGGCAAGAATGTTTTGGCAGGGGTTTTTTCTGGCCATCGTCAATCCGAAGACGCTGCTCTTTGCTGCTGCCTTCCTGCCGCAGTTCGTCAGTGCGTCGGCGGATAGTTTCGGAGCTCTTGCGATGCCGGCGATCCTGTATCTGAGCGTGGTGTTTGTCGGTGACATAACCTGGGTAGCGGCCGCACATTCTGCCAAACCGCTTTTGTCCCGGCTTGGCCGTCTGCGTCATCGGCTCACGGGAGCCTTGTTCATTTTCTGCGGTCTCGGTTTGGCGGTCGCGCGCGCGGAGCGGTGACGGGCGCGGCGCGGGTGTAGGTCTGCCGGTCTGGTGTGACCCCTCCCGGGGCTGTAGGAATGCAATAGTCGACCGTGATTTGCGCGCCGACGGGCTCCGCCTGAGGTTTCAGCGCGGTCAATACGGTTAACCAAATTTCTATGTAAAGAAGCCTTATCCAGTTGAGGATGAGGCGGAAGTTGTATCCGACAGCCGCCAGGATCGGGTTTGCTGCATCGCCGGTTCGGTTGGCAAGGTAATTGCGGCCCATCCTGTGTTCGTTTTTCATATGGCCTATGACCGGCTCAACGGCTGAGCGTCGTCGCATCTGAGCCTTGATAGCCGGTGTGACACGGCGTTTCTGTCCGGCGGTGAAGACGCGGAACTTATGAGTGTCAGGCGCGTTGTGGCCGCGATAGCCGGCATCTGCCAGAATGCGTTTCAAGGTTCCACCGGTTAGCGCTTCGATTTGCGGAATGACGCTCGCCAGCGTGTGCCCATCATAGGGATTGCCCGGCAAGGCCTTTGCGTGGATGACAAACTGTCCGCCTTTGGAGCGTTTCACCGTGGTGGCAACAGAGGCCTTGACGCCGAACTCATACGGCTTGTGCGCCTTGCCCTTTCCAATGCATTCCACTTCCGGCGCATGGAGTGAATAGATCTTCGGCAGCGGATCGCGCCGCCTCTGGGAGCTTACCCGCTCGGCCAGCCACAAAGGTCGAAGGAAGGCTGCTTCCAGGTCCGGATTGCCTTTGGTCTTGCGGCGAATGTCGGCAACTGTCCGGCGCAAGAATGTCTTGAGTTTTCGTAAGGCTTTGCCCGCCCTCTTGAACTGTTTGGCATGGGCATAGCGCTGATGGGCAATCAAGGCGGCTTTGCCAACGCGCTTATAACTCTGGCGCAGGTCGATGCCTTCTTCCTTCGCTTGTTTGACCAGTCGCTCTCGTGCCCGGTGGATCAGCTTGGCGTCGGTTGGAAAGGCGATGTTCTTTTCCTGAACGGTCGTATCGACCACAGCCTGGGTGAAGTCCTGGGGCTTGGCTGCGCCCAGCTTGACAGACACGGCCAGGCTTTCCTCAAGCAGCGTCTGCAGCTTGTCCTCGCCCATGCGCTGACGCCAGCGCGTCATTGAGGAGCGATCGAAGGGCAGCTCATGGCGGAAGAACTCTTCGCCGCAGAAGTATTGATAATACGGGTTCTCAACCCAGCGGGCGCACAGTTCCTCATCAGACAGATTGTCGGTGTATTTGAGGATCGCAAGGCCCGCCATCACCCTTGTTGGCAGCGCAGGATGGCCGGGCTTGTCGGAATAGGCCGGGCCGCATTTTGCTGCCAGAAGATCCCAGTCAATCACCCGCGCAAGAACGGCTTTGGGATGCCCCATATCGAGGATCTGATCCAGCCTTGCCTTGAACAGATCCCGCTGTCCCGTCTCAACAGGTTCGGTTGGTTTCATAGCCGATTCACCTCTCCCGAATGCGCTCAAACAAGAGTGAATCACGCACAAAAGCTGATGTAAAGTTGCAAGGAAACAACCGCTTTCATGACAAAAACCTGCGAAAACAAATACTGGAAAGCGGGCAAGATCTGAATGTTCTCAGATGCTTGCGAATTCTTCACGGGGGACGCAATAGACGCAACCAAAATCAAAAAAGCCGCCCCTTGGACGGCCTTTTCGCTTACGTCATGTATGCGCGCTTACGCAGTTTGCCGGGTTTCGATGCCCTTTTGGGTCATGAATTCCTGCAATTCCTGATTCTGGAACATTTCGCGGATGATGTCGCAACCGCCGACAAATTCGCCCTTGATGTAGAGCTGCGGAATGGTCGGCCAGTTGGTATATTCCTTAATGCCCTGGCGCAAATCGGCGTCTTCCAGAACGTTGATGCCCTTGTACGGCGCGCCGACATAGTCGAGAATCTGCACGACCTGACCGGAAAATCCGCATTGCGGGAAGTTCGGTGTGCCCTTCATGAACAGCACCACGTCGTTGGTATCGACTTCGTTCTTGATCCAGTCCTGAATGCTCATTCGGTTTGTCCTTGTTTGTTCAGTTCAAACGCTGCTTGGTAAATCTGTTGATCTGCCGGAACACAGCTCGCCATATCCGAAACTCCATGAATGCCAGCGCTGCGAGGGAGACAAGCAACAAAAGCCACATCATGGCGCGGCCTCCTTGCTAATCGGGGGCGGAGGTTTGCAGGGCCAAGGCATGAAGCTCACCCCCCATATTGCCTTTCAACGCCTTGTAGACAAGCTGGTGCTGCTGCACGCGGCTGATGCCACGGAACGCTTCTGAGACGACATTGGCGGCGTAGTGATCGCCGTCGCCGGCCAGATCCCGGATTTCGACTTTCGCATCCGGCAGGGCCGCCTTGATAAGCCCCTCGATCTCATTCGCGTCCATTGGCATTTCAGTTGCGTCCTTTGATTTGTTCTTCGCTGGCGGCTGCAGCGCCCGCCATGTAGTTTGGGAACCAATTCTGGTGTGCCGAGGCCAGATTTGCAACGGATATGGTGAGGATGCCCTCAACAGTCAAATCCGAACCGCCTGTCAGCCCTAGATTTTTTGCTTCGATACCAGCGTCGAGAATGTCTTCGAGCACGGCATCGAGATGTGTTTTCAGAACTGTAACCACATAGCGGCCTTGGTCCTCACCGAAGAGACGGGCATGCGCTGGGCCGTCTATAGATACCTCGGCGCCGATGCCGCCAGACATCGCCATTTCGGCAAGCGCGACTCCCAGGCCGCCGGAGGATATGTCATGTACGGCGGTAACGCGCTGGTCTCGGATGAGTTTGCGGATCAGTTCTCCCCGGCGCTGTTCAGCGTCAAGGTCAACAGGCGGCGGGGCGCCTTCCTCCCGGCCCAGTATGTCTGCGAGAAACTGCGACGCGCCAAGGTGAGTACCCGGGCCGCCGATTTCCAGAATTGCCTCATCCGCTGCCTTGAAGGCTGCAGTGGCGCGTAATGTTACGTCAGGAAGCAGGCCAACGCCGCCGATAGCAGGTGTCGGCAGGATCGCCTCGCCATGGGTTTCGTTATAGAGCGAGACATTTCCAGAGACGATCGGGAAGGCAAGCGCTCGGCAGGCTTCGCCGATGCCTTTAATGCAGCCGACAAACTGGCCCATGATCTCCGGCTTTTCAGGATTGCCGAAATTGAGGTTGTCTGTCGCTGCCAGAGGCTCGGCTCCGGTTGCCGACAAGTTCCGCCAGACCTCGGCAACGGCTTGCTTGCCGCCCTCAAAGGGGTCGGCTTCGCAATAGCGCGGATTGACATCGACGGCGAACGCCAGACCCTTGTCTGTACCGTCCACGCGGACGACACCGGCATCACCGCCCGGTCCGTTCGCCGTGTTGCCCTGAATCAGGGTGTCATATTGCTCATAGACCCAGCGGCGCGATGCGCCGTTCGGCCCGCCGACCAGCGCGGTGAGGGCGCCCGCATAGTCATCGGGCTCCGGAATGTCTCCCGCTGCTACAACAGCCTGCTTGACCGGTTCGGCCCAGGGACGGTCGTATTCCGGGGCCTCGTCGCCAAGTTCCTTGATCGGCAGATCCGCAACCACATCGCCCTGGTGCTTGACCACAAAGCGTAGTGTGTCGGTCGTGACGCCGACAATCGCAAAATCCAGGCCCCATTTGATGAAGATCGCTTCGGCTTCGCTTTCTTTCTCCGGGCTCAGCACCATGAGCATGCGCTCCTGGCTTTCCGACAGCATCATCTCATAGGCGCTCATGTGCTCTTCGCGCACCGGCACTTTATCCAGATCCAGTTCGATACCGAGATCGCCCTTGGCACCCATCTCGACAGCTGAACATGTCAATCCCGCCGCACCCATGTCCTGGATCGCAATGACTGCACCGGTTGCCATCAGTTCCAGGCAGGCTTCCAGAAGGCACTTTTCGGTGAATGGATCGCCGACCTGAACCGTTGGCCGCTTTTCCTCGATCGTGTCGTCGAACTCGGCCGAGGCCATGGTCGCACCGCCCACACCGTCGCGGCCCGTCTTGGCACCGAGATAAACCACGGGGAGACCGACACCTTTGGCTTCCGAAAGGAATATGGCGTCGGTAGCTGCAAGTCCGGCGGCAAATGCGTTTACCAGGCAGTTGCCATTGTAGCGTGGATGAAATTCCACTTCACCGCCGACGGTCGGAACGCCGAAGGAATTACCGTATCCGCCGACACCGGCGACCACGCCGGAGACCAGATGCCGGGTGCGCGGATGATCCGGTTCACCGAACCGCAGCGCATTCATCGCAGCGATCGGACGGGCGCCCATGGTAAACACGTCGCGCAGGATGCCTCCGACACCGGTCGCCGCGCCCTGATATGGCTCAATATAGGACGGGTGGTTGTGGCTCTCCATTTTGAACACAACCGCCTGACCGTCTCCGATATCTACGACGCCGGCATTCTCGCCTGGCCCCTGAAGAACCCGGGGTCCTTCGGTCGGCAGTGTCTTCAGCCATTTTTTTGAGGATTTGTAGGAACAATGCTCGTTCCACATGGCCGAGAATATGCCGAGTTCGGTGAAAGTCGGCTCCCGGCCAATCAACTGAAGGATGCGGTCGTATTCATCCGGCTTCAAACCATGCGAGGCAATGAGGTCGGGCGTGATCTTGATGTCGTTGGGGATCATGGCGTTCCGCTGCGTTCGGCCGTATTACGGCGCGGCGTTATCGTTGCCGCCGTTTAGCAGATCGTTTCGCCAAATGGGAGGGGCATTCTCCGGTTGAAGGCTGGCGATGCCCAGAACTTATGTGTTGTCCGGAATTCCGTCACTGTGGGTTCATTCCAAATCCTGAATCCCCACAGGCCCTAGTCCGCGCTGGAATAGACACCGGACAGGTCCGACAAGAGCCGCTTTAGCGTTCCAAACACTTCCGCCAGTTCGTTATCGCCGCGAGGGGCGGTGTATGCGATCCGCACACGATGATGAACCCTGCCATGCCGGCCGCATTTGAATTCGTCTTCATCATCAATGAAAATTCCCGCTTCTGCTGCAGCTGACTTGAATGTTCCAGGCAGCCAGGGATCGGGAAGCTTGAGCCACAGAAAGGGGCTGTCCGGGGCGGAGGTCATTTCGATATCACCGAAAAGGTTCGCGATAAAGGCTTGCCGTTTCGACAGTTCCCGTTTCACCTGCGCCCGCAATTCGTCTGCTTTGCCCGAAAGTACCAGGCGCGCCGACATTTCGCCCAAAAGGTAGGACTGCCCGCCCGAGATCATCTTGTGGGCCGCATTAACCCTTGGGACATGCGATGGAGGTGCGCTCACCCAGCCGCTGCGCAGTCCGGCGGCAACCGCCTTTGACAGCGAACCGATGTGAAACGTGATGTCGGGTGCCAATTGCGCGAATGGGGGGAGAGCGTTCGACCGCAATGCGCCGTAAACTTCATCTTCAATGATGAAAACGCCGAACTTCCGGCCAATTTCCACTATCTCACGGCGCCGCGCTGCTCCGATGGCGGACAAGGTGGGATTGTGCAAGGATGGCATCAGAAAAATCAGTTTCGGATGCTGCTGGGCGCAAATTTTTTCCAATGCCTCCGGAACCGGGCCTTCTTCGTCACGCACGACCGGCAGCACCTGCCGCCCAAACAGGCTAAGCGCCCTTGCAACAGAGGTAAAGGTCAAGTCCTCAAACACGATCCGATCGCCCGGACTCGTCGTTGCGGCTGCAACTGCGAGAATACCTGCCCGCGCGCCTGTCGTCGGTACAATCGATTCTTCTGCCGGCTCCCAGGTGCTCCGGCGAAGCCATTCGCGGCCTGCCTCCCGCCAGGTTTCAGGCGGTTCCCGTATGTAATCGGCTATACCGAAAGGCGCGTCTTTTGCGACTTCTGCCGAAGAGGCCTGTATCGTTTTAGCCTGACCAACGTCCGGTGCCGATGACGAATCCAGTCTCACCGTGCCAGACGGAGCGGCAAGGACACGTGTGCCGCCGAATGTTGGACCGGAGGTTTGAAAACCGGCGTTGCCCGACATGCCTAATGCCGGCACTGACCGGGCTCCTTTGGTCTCGACCGGCCGCGCAATGGAGCCGTTGTTGGATGCCGGGGCGTCGACGGTGCTGCCCAGAACATAAGTTCCCCGCCCGATCTCTCCGCTCACCAGTCCCCGGGTTCGAAGAATATCATAGGCCCGCCCGATCGTACCGACCGTTATCCCGAGGTCGAAAGCCAGATTTCGTTGTGGCGGCAGTCTCGTGCCGGGAGGCAAGTAGCCAGCGTGGATATCAGCTTCAATCTGCTCTGCGAGCCGAACATACATCGGGCCCGTACCCGCAGACAGTTGTGGCATCCAATTTGTCATGGTGACAATGTTTGGCTTGAGTGGAGAATAGAGTCAATTCATTAAATGTACCGAGACAATAGAGCAAGAAGTACTCTATTTGTATCAAAAAAAGGTGCAATATGGATTTCACAAGCCATGAATATCAGACGCGCCAAGCCCGAGCCGCCGTCTTTCGTGCTCTTTGGACGTATTCGAGGAAGAAAATTCGAATTTGGATGAGAACGTGGTCAACGCGCCGTCATTTGAGGGATCTCGACGTGAAGCTTTATGACGATATCGGCGTTACCTATGAAGAGGCAATGAAAGAGGCCATGAAGCCGTTCTGGATCATTTCAGCCGATGATGAACCGAGTGCAGGCAGCTCATACAACCAAAGCAGGACAGCTAATACCAATCGGCAGAAACAAAGACGTATCTGATGGAGCGAAAATCTGTTCCTGGCGAGGCGGTGTGCGCAGCGCGGCAACGCGGCCAGGGATTGATTTCCGTCCACCGAGGATCAGGAAAAGCCTGTCATATAGGTCGTAATTTCTGCCGGTTGGTATAGACCGACCTGTAATCACAACAAGTGAACCGGCCGGTTTATTCGGGAAAGGGTTGCGAAATTGCGCGGCGTGTTGCGTTATGCGTGTAGCGTCACTCGGGAGGGCCACGTTCGATGCATGCACTTTGGAGAAATCCGGCTGCCACTGTAATTGCAGCCGTACTTGGCATACTTGCCCTACAGTTTTTAAGTGTTCCCTCTCAGGCACAAGGCCGGTTCCTTGAAAGCTACACCGCGTTTATCGGGCCGAACGACCATTTCAATTCCAGGGGCGCCCGGCTAACCCAGCCTTGGCAAATCATTCGCCAGGACCGGGCGAATGTTCATCGCTTCGGCAGGGGCGATCAGGGCGATGAGTGGGACAACTACTTTGGCTCGGCGAACAATCGCGCCCGGATGGAACGGATGATCCTGAACGGATACATCGAACCGAATGCGGCCTGGCGGATTGTAAACCAGAATGTCTGGGTTCACGTAGAGATCTACGAGAATGCGGTCAATGTTACCGTCCGCTAAGATAAATGCCTGCGGGCGTTTACCCGCAAGCGCCGGAAGTGTTCTGAAACCGTGGAGAGTTCAGACCACGCCAGTGTATTCTCCGCGGGCCGGGTATTCGTTCTTGATGACGAAATCCAGGGCTCCGACCATTTCCTTGAAGTGCGGGCGCACGAACGGCATGGTCTGCACTGATGAGAAGTAAAGTGTACCGTCACCACGCACAAGGAAAACACCTGGTTCCGAGAACAGGGCCGGCTCTTCGATACCGATGGATGTGGTTCCGCGGCTGGTGGAGATGTAAAGACCCCATTCGGTGGCAACGGACAGAGGCAGTCCGTATCCGAAACGCAAATTCTTCGCTCCGACACTCTCGGCCATCTGCTCGGCGCGCTCTTGAGAATCAGACGAAACGGCAATGGTCTCTACGCCGCGGTCCTCAAAATCCGGTGTCAGGCGTTCCAGTTCCTTTAAATATGTCGCGCAGAGCGGGCAGTGAAGACCTCTGTAGAAAACAACGAGGGTACCAAAGCTGCCATGGTCCTGAGACAGGTTGAAAGACCCATCCTTCAATGTTTCTACATTCAATTCGGGTACGGCTTGACGTGGAACTGGCATGAGTTTTCGCTCCCAATTATCGAACGGGTGTCGCAATTTGCGGTGTCAGACCGTAGACTAGAAAACGAAATGTGAAATTTTGTACGTAAAAGATGATCATGAGTTCGCAATCTCCCATCCCCTATCGAACATCTTTCAATGGAAAACTCGACCGTCTGTCGACGCTGATTGAACGGCTCAGGGTCCAGGTGTCATACGCGGCTGAAACCGAGCCGAGGGGGCAGGATGCGAACCTGCTCGTGTTTGCCGACCGAAATGTCAACAAGCGGCTGGTTTTTCATCCAAACGGTGCGGGTGTTTCGAACGGTATCGGGCGGACGATGACCGGGCCCGGCGAAACCGTGGCAGCTGCCGCGCGGATAGAAGTCTCCGGCGTTGGCAGCAAGCTTGTCCAAGCGTTGCCGGAACGCATAGAGGTGGACTTGTCCAAAGAGCCGTATTTGACTGCGGTTGTCGACCCGCTGATCGAGGAGGTGGCCTATCCACGCTGTGGAGGCCAAGCGGTATTCGAACGCCTTTGCGAAGTCGTGGTTATCCGTTTGTTGCGGCATGCGCTGGAAAGCGGAGCAACCGACGAAGGGCTTTTATCCGGTCTTGCGCATCCGAGGATATCGGCGGCTCTGGTCGCACTGCACGAGAGACCTGCAGATCCATGGACGCTGGAAAGGCTGGCGGAAACAGCCGCGATGTCGCGCACACAATTCGCGGTCACTTTCAAAAGCGTGGTTGGCCAGACGCCGATGGGTTACTTGTCGCATTGGCGGTTGGAAATTGCACGTGCCGAACTGGATGCCGGCAAGCCGGTTAAGTCCGTGGCGCGAACTTGCGGGTTTTCCAGTCCGGCGGCATTCTCAAGGGCCTTTGCCCGGCAGTTCGGCTATTCTCCGAAACAGGGCAAGCATGCAGCAGCGTGAGGCTGGTTTAATAGATGGCTTTCAGCGGCGCGGGTCATCCGGCAGTTCCAAGACCATAAGATCATCGGAGATCTGCTCAAACCGCTCAGAAACAGCATTTGCAGCGTCGCGGACGCCAGCGTTGTAGCAGCGTGGACCGAAGGTTTTCATCAGAAAGTCAACGAGAAATTCGCTGTCCATATTGCCAATTTCAACGTCGAGTTCTTCACTCAGGTAGGATTTGACCTGAATGGCCAAATCCTTGCGCAATTCTGCCGAGATCTTGATTCCGTTCATTTGTTCTTCCCAAGATCTCACAGGTTGGATGGTGTCAGGCCGCGTTCAGCAAGCTTTCGAACAGCAGGCGTCCCTCGGTACCGCCATGCAGTGGTTCAACCAGATTCTCAGGATGCGGCATCATGCCGAGGACGTTACCGGAATCATTAGTAATTCCGGCGATGTCGTTGATCGACCCATTCGGGTTTGTGCCATCCGCATAGCGGAACACCACCTGACCGTTGTCCTCGATATGCTTCAACGTGTCTGCATCTGCAAAATAGTTGCCGTCATGGTGGGCGACGGGACAGCGCCAGACCTGGCCCTTTTGGAACTTGCCGGAAAACCGGGTGGCATCATTGACCGTTTCCAGCAGGACTTCCTTGCAGACGAATGTCAGGCCCGCATTACGCATCAGCGCGCCCGGCAGGAGACCTGCTTCAGTCAGGATCTGAAAACCGTTGCAAACGCCGAGGATCGACACGCCGGACGCGGCTTTCGTCACCAGGTCCTTGAGAATAGGCGAGCGCGCGGCAATTGCACCCGATCTGAGATAGTCGCCGTAGGAAAATCCGCCGGGCACCACGACAAGGTCGGCTTCCGGCAACTCCCCGTCGCCATGCCACACGGCTTCTGGCCGGGATCCGGTGACAAGTTCCAACGCCTTGAACATGTCGCGGTCGCGATTGGAGCCGGGAAAGACGATGACAGCGGTTTTCATGTCGAAACCTTCAAGAGTTCAGAGAAGAAGGAGCACTGCGGCGAGAGCCGCCAGGGCTGGAAGCAGGATAAAGACCGCAGCCTTGATTGCCATGAAACGAATGGCGTTCCGGCTGTCTTCGTCCATTTCCTAGCCAACCTCGATCGAGTAGTTTTCGATCACCGTGTTCGCCAGCAGCTTTTCGCACATGTCGGACAATTGCGCCTTCGCGGCCTCCGCATCCGTATTCTCAAGATCCACATCAAAGACCTTGCCCTGACGCACCGCACCGACCCCGGCAAAGCCGAGCCCGTCAAGCGCTCCCTCAATGGCTTTGCCCTGGGGATCAAGAACGCCGTTTTTCAAGGTTACGATTACGCGCGCTTTCATTGTCATTCCGGTCCTTGAGGGTTTTGCAAGGTTGAGGCGAGCCATCCGTATGGCATTTATTGCACCAAGGTCGGGCCGCTGCCTGAAACACGTTCGTTGTTGTTGATGATGCCGAGCCGCCTTGCGACTTCCTGATAGGCTTCAAGCATCCCGCCCATATCCCGGCGGAAGCGATCCTTGTCCATCTTGTCGTTGGTTTCAATGTCCCACAAACGGCAGCTGTCCGGCGAAATCTCATCGGCAACAATGATCCGCATCATGTCACCTTCGAACAGACGCCCGCATTCGATCTTGAAATCGACAAGACGGATACCGACGCCAAGAAACAGGCCGGACAGGAAATCATTCACGCGGATGGCGAGGGCCATCATGTCGTCCAGTTCCTGAGGGTTGGCCCAGCCGAATGCGGTGATGTGTTCTTCGGCCACCATCGGATCGTCTAGCTCATCGTTCTTGTAATAGAACTCGATGATCGAACGCGGAAGCTGCGTGCCTTCTTCCAGCCCGAGACGCTTGGAAATTGAACCGGCTGCGACATTGCGCACGACGATTTCCAGCGGAATTATCTCCACTTCGCGAATAAGTTGCTCGCGCATGTTCATACGCCGGATGAAATGGGTCGGGATGCCAATAGCGTTCAGGTGATTGAAAATGTATTCGGAAATCCGGTTGTTCAACACTCCCTTTCCGTCGACAATTTCGTGTTTCTTGTTGTTGAAGGCGGTGGCGTCGTCCTTGAAATGCTGGACCAGAGTTCCAGGTTCCGGACCCTCGTAGAGGATCTTGCCTTTTCCTTCATAAATGCGCCGGCGGCGGTTCATTGGCACGTACCGTGTTGTCTTGAGAAAATCCATATCCGTTCGGGCTGTCCTGCCGTTACTTTTAAGCTCCCGGGCGTGGGTATCCTGCGCCTTATCCGGGGAACGAAGACTTTGGCCCTTGAAAGACCGCTCCCGATGTAGAGAAAACCGGCCCTATTGCGGCGCGGAACTTACTCCAAGCGGGGCAAAAGTACAATCGGCGTCATAGCGCGAATTCCGCGCAACTCATGCTTTTGAACAGGGATCGCCAGACTGCGTTGATTTACGTGGCATTGAGGGATATGCAAGGGCACAAAGTGACCCCATATCTGGCGTATCGCCAAGCGCAGTTCAGGAGACACGAGGATGAGCACGTTCGACAAGCGCGAACAGGGATTTGAGAACAAGTTCGCGCACGACGAGGAACTGAGGTTCAAAGCAACAGCCCGCCGGAACAAGCTCTTGGGTCTGTGGGCCGCAGGGCATCTTGGCTATGACGGCGGCAAGGCCGAAGAATACGCCAAGGAAGTCGTGCGATCCGATTTCGAAGAGCCGGGAGATGAAGATGTTTTCCGCAAGATCCGTGCGGACTTCGACGCCAATTCCGTCGAACAGTCGGACCATCAGATTCGCCGGACCATGGAAGAATTGATGGGTGAAGCTGTCGAACAGATCCAGTCCGAAGGCTGATTGCCGACAAACAAATCAGCATGCCAGCGCATGCCCGCCGTTCGCGGCGGGCTTTTTATTGTGAGAAGACGGACCCAGGGAAAAGGGTGCGGAACGCTTGATCTCCGTCAAAGTTGTAAAGTCAAAAATATGCGAAAATAAGGAAGTAACGTTGGTTTACCGCCCGGCCGGTAGTCCAATGCGCCTATTGAGGAGTTGCTTCCATGTGGAAACTGGCGGTCATTTTATTCATTGTCATTGGGCCTACATTAGCCGGTGCCGGTGCGCTGGTGCCATTAAGCATCTATGGGGTCAATGACTTCAATGCGCTCTTTCTGATCGGCGGTGCTGTGATTGGTGCTGTCGTTGCGATGCCCGTGAGTTACATCGTTGCCGGACGGATCATGGATATGATCGCCGATAAGCGCGGGCTGGCGGGCTGAGTTACCGCTATCCAATCCGCTTCATGAAGTGCGCGAAGGACATCAGCCCTTCCGGCCAGGGACCGTGGCCGCTTTCCAGGTTGACATGACCGGCTTCGCCTGCGTCTTGAAAGGTCGCCCCCCAGACCTTGGCGAAGTCTTGTGCGCGGTCATAATCGCAATATGGATCAGTCCGGCTCGCGACCAGATGCGCGGGGAAGGGTAGCGGTTCACGGGGTACGGGGCGGAAATCACCGCCATCGAACTCCTGTACCAAGCCGTCACGGTCCCAGTCGGAAGGCGCGACCAGAAATGCGCCTTGCACCTTGTCCTTGAGTGTGTGGGCGCCATGAGCGATCAGAATACAGCCGAGGGAATGGCCAACCAGAACCACTGGACGGGTAGCGCGTTCGATTTCGCTGACAAGGTGCTCCAGCCATTCCTTTTTCGAAGGCTGAAGCAGTTCGCGCTGGGCAACCACCCGTGCATTTGCCATCTTGTCCCGCCAGCGCAACAGCCAGTGTCCCGGCAGTATCTTGCCGTAGCCGGGGACAAGAAGAATATCGGCTTCGGAAATCTTCATCGCGGTGCTCAGGCTGCCCCGAAAACACGTTCGAAAATCACATCGACATTCTTGGTGTGGTATCCAAGATCGAAGCGGTTGCGGATGTCATCTTCGGACAAGTACTTGCGCACGTCCTCATCCGCCAGCAGTTCGGAGAGGAAGTCGACCGAGGCGCTGCCTGCCGCCTGATAGCTGTCCCACACCTTCATGGCATTGCGCTGGACCAGCCGGTACGCGTCTTCTCGCGAAGAACCTGCCTGTGTAAGAGCCAGCAGGATGCGCTGGGAATGCACCAGACCGCCGAGCCGGTCCATATTGCCCACCATACGTTCCGGATAGACGACCAGCTTATCGATGACGCCAGTCAGGCGGGCCAGGGCAAAGTCAAGCGTAACTGTGGCATCCGGACCAATCATCCGTTCAACGGAGGAATGAGAGATGTCCCGTTCATGCCAGAGCGCAACATTCTCCATCGCCGGAATGGAAAAGCCCCGTACGATGCGTGCGAGGCCGGTAAGGTTCTCGGTCAGCACCGGATTGCGCTTATGCGGCATTGCCGAAGAGCCTTTTTGGCCCTTTGAGAAGAACTCCTCGGCTTCCAGAACCTCGGTGCGTTGCAGGTGGCGGATTTCGGTAGCGATCCGTTCCACTGAAGACGCGATCACGCCAAGGGTCGCAAAGAACATCGCATGCCGGTCGCGTGGGACAACCTGAGTGGAGACCGGTTCCGGCTGCAGGCCCATGGCTTTGGCGACATGCTCTTCAACGCTCGGGTCCACATTGGCAAAAGTTCCGACGGCACCGGATATGGCACAGGTCGCGATTTCCGCGCGTGCGTTCACCAACCTTGTGCGGCAGCGGTCGAATTCCGCATAAGTTTCCGCCATTTTCAAACCGAAGGTGACCGGTTCGGCGTGGATACCATGAGAGCGGCCGATGCAGATCGTATCCTTGTGCTCATATGCCCGGCGCTTGACCGCTTCCAGCAGCGCGTCGAGATCCTCGAGAAGCAGATCGGCGGCCCGGGTCAACTGAACATTGAAGCAGGTGTCCAGAATGTCGGAGGAAGTCATGCCCTGGTGGACAAACCGGGCGTCAGGGCCAACAATTTCAGCCAGATGGGTCAGGAAGGCGATGACATCGTGCTTGGTTTCGCGTTCGATCTCGTCGATACGATCGATATCGAACGTCGCGCTACCGCCTTTTTCCCAGATGGTCTTTGCGGCGTCTTTCGGGATCACGCCCAAATCGGCGAGAGCATCACATGCATGCGCCTCAATCTCGAACCAGATCCTGAATTTGGTTTCCGGGGACCAGATTTGAACCATTTCGGGTCGGGAATAGCGCGGGATCATCTGTGCCTGGTACCTTCTTGCGGGAGCGTGCGGATCTGGCGATCCTCTAACAGACGTACCGCCGGGTGACAATGGATCCTTCTACCGGATACCGCAAACCCGCAACTCCACACTTCAGTAGCTGGCCGCAAGGCCAGGCCCCTATCACCAACCGGCAGAAATCAAGACCTATATGACAGGCTTTTCCTGATCTCCAGTGGGCGCAAATCAATCCCTGGCCGCGTTGCCGCGCTTGCCCGGCCGGCAAGGCCGCGCTGCGCACACCGCCTTGCCTGGAACAGATTTCCGCTCCATCAGATACGTCTTCATTTCTGCCGGTTGGTATTACGCTTGAAAGCGGGATATTTGGAGACGAAAGCGCATCGGATTTGCGCGTAAAGTCAATACCCTGGAATCGGTTGTGTGAAGGCAATTTGCGGCCCACGGTCATTGGTGGCTGGTTGTGTGCATGTGATTTTATAATTCAAGTTGATTTATCTTTGAGCATTGTAATAATTGACATTTTTTTTTGAATGAGAATAGTCTATTGAATCCAGTTATTTGATTGATTCTATACGTTTAATGTCCGTGTGTAGCCGCCGAACGGCACTTGATGTCGATCTTTCTCTGGGTAAATTTTACAATCGTTTAGGCTTCCGATGATTTGGCGGATGATTGTCCAAATCCGCACAAACGCGCGGGACCCACTTAGCTCGATACTGGCCAAATCGTGTTGCGTGGGCCCTCGCAACCCCGGTGCAAACATGTGAAGCGGGTAGAGCATGACTAAGCAAGGTGACGGTATCCGGCTCGGCACGGTCAAACTATGGAATGCAGCCGAACGGTACGCAATCGTCTCGCCAGACAACGGTGGTTCGGATCTGATTGTGTCCTCCGCCGATTTGGTGACCGGGGCCGATGAAGATCCAGTGCCGGGTAGCGAGATTTCTTTCGCTGGTGGAAGACTTGTCAATACCACCGGCCCGGCTGCCAACGAAACAAAACCCGGTGGCAGCGCAGCTCAAAAGCTGCGCATTTATGCTTTGGAGCAGCAGCTCGAAAAACACGAATCTCTGCTTGCGCAGTTCCATGGGCAGATGGCGTATTTGCAAAGTCAACTCCGCCCGGCTGCTTCTATTGATTCAGACCAGGCATCTACCGGCACTGCTGTGCCGGAGGCTGGCGATCCGGCCGAAAGCGTTTCGGGCCAACTCAGCGTTACGCCCCACCATCTGGATCGGATCGGCGATGCTCCAATGCCGAATGATCGAGGCGCATTTGCGCACGGGGTATTGCAAGAGTTTGGTGGATACATCCGAAAGCACCGGAAGGCCTGCGGAATAACGCTCGAAGAATTGGCGGGACGGGCGGGCACCTCGGTGCCGCAGCTCAGCCAGATTGAACGCGGATCGGGCAAGCGCGGTCCATCTTTGGATCTCGTGGCTCGCATTCTTTGGGCTCTCGACCTGCGTTTCGAGTTTGGTGAGGTCAAGAACCGGTCCGCGCCGGTTGGTTCCGATCTTTAGGCATTTTCAGCCGATAGCCGTATCGCCTCAATGTTCTGCCGGTAGCTGTCTATGCTACCGCCTTTGAAAACGGCGGACCCTGCGACCAGAACGTTGGCACCTGCGGCGGCGACAAGCGGTGCTGTTTCAGGCGTTATGCCGCCGTCGATCTCGATGTCGATAGGCCTGTCGCCGATCATCGCCTTGATACGGGATACCTTGTCGACCATTGCGTGGATGAATTTCTGACCGCCAAACCCCGGGTTGACGGTCATGACAAGGATCAGATCGAGCCGGTCGAGAACGTATTCAAGACTTGATTCAGGTGTGGACGGATTGAGGGAAACGCCGGCCTTTTTTCCCAGAGCGCGAATGGCCTGCAGGGACCGGTCAAGATGAGGCCCTGCTTCCGCGTGCACCGTGATAATATCCGAACCGGCTTTTGCAAAGGCCTCAAGATAGGGATCGCAAGGCGCGATCATCAGGTGTGTGTCGAAGACCTTGTCCGTGTGTGGCCGCATTTTCGCAATAACGTCCGGACCGAAGGTGATGTTCGGTACGAAATGGCCATCCATGACGTCGAGGTGGATCCAGTCCGCACCGGCCTCGACCACATCCCGCACTTCCTGACCGAGTTTTGAAAAATCGGAAGCGAGAACCGAAGGGGCAATGAGGATGTTGCGGGTCATGTCAGATGCCTTGTCCGGGTACGTTTGAAGCGGGCGTATAATGTGGTTCCGCGGCTAGCATGATGGCGCCGGTGCGGCAAGAGACCATTGCTTGTTTGGTCCCGTTGAAACGCGCATTGCCTAGGGCCTGTGGGGATTTAGGATTTGGATCGCGGTATCGATGAAAATCGTTCGGGTCGAGAAGCAAAGCCGCTGGAAAGGTCATTCCTTTTCAAGACTTTGCGCCGTGGAGCCGGGCGATTTTCATCATATCCCTTGCGGGACGCGGCGCTTTTGGCCCCGGATGGCGTCAGAGAGCCCTTATGGAGGTTACGGCCGGGCAAGCGCAGCAACGACGCCGGGGACGGATTTTCGCCCACCAAAGGCGCGCTTTTCCTGTCCTGCGGACAGCGTCATGCTTTTTGCACGATACCCCGCATCGTCCTGCAAACCATTCCTAGCCGAAGAAAAGGAGAAACGCGTCAGATAGGTTCTAATCAACTGGGGTTGGTATGAACACCTAAGACTGGGGTGAAAGCCGAACACTTGGCAGTTCAAATTCCGAGCCGCAGGCACGCTTGAAGCACGCAGCAAAGGGGATTGTGCCGCCATAGCAAATTTTTACAATCAAAGACTTCCAAATGCCCGTAAGGCATGGCACGCACAATCAGGGCCTAGGGCCATTCATTACTTGGATCGCGTAGTGATTGAAGATCGCTCGGATTGAGAAGCAGGGACGCCGAAACGCAAAGATGATCCTTACAAAAGCATTAGCGCATCTACGGCGCGATCAGAAAAGTTCATGATGCATTGGCGCGGCAGGTTGGAGATTGAGGCTTGGGGGAAACACTTCCGGTAGATACTCTCGTTCTAGGAGGAGGCATAGTCGGGGTGTCGACGGCGCTACATTTGCGTCTGAAAGGGATGGATGTTGCGCTGATAGATCTCAAGCATCCCGGCGAAGAGGCCTCCTTCGGAAACGCGGGTGTTGTTCAGGCCAACGGTTTTGCTCCTGCGCCGGTGCCACGGAATCCGGCGGTCCTGCTTGATATCCTTTTGGGCCGCACGCCGGCTGTCAGCCTTAGTTTTCCGCACGTTCTGCACTTGTTGCCGTGGATCCGGGACTATCAGCGTGCCTCATCGGACGGACGGCTTCTTCACTATGCCCGAACGGTTGCGCCACTCAGGGCCGTCGCGGCGCAAGAACACCTGTACTTGGCAAAACTGGCCAATGCCGAGCGGTTCTATCGGGCCTCCGGATGGCTCCACGTGTATCGGGCGGGTTCAGTGTTCAAATCGACCAAGGCAGAACGGTATTTTGCGGACCTTTACGGCGTGGATTGTCAGGAACTGTCGGGACGGCGGATCAATGAGCTTGAACCCGGGTTGCTCAGTTCAGGATTGAACGCACTGTTCTGGCCCGACAGCCATTCGGTGTCGGACCCGGGGGGCGTCGTTGATGCCCTATGGCGTAGCTTCGTTGCGATGGGAGGCCGGTTCTGCCGTGGTGACGCAAGAAAACTGGGACGTCTTGGCAACGGCTGGACTTTGGATGTCGAACGCCAAACCCTGAGCGCTTCCAACGTTGTTGTTGCCCTGGGTGCGTGGTCGCGGGATCTGCTGGACCGGTTCGGAGAGACCTATCCGATGGCGGTCAAGCGCGGCTACCATATGCACTATCTGCCGTCACCCGGTGCTAGCCTCGCCCGGCCGGTCGTCGATCTGGAAAACGGATTTGTTCTGACGCCCATGGAAAAGGGCATCAGGTTGACAACCGGCGTCGAACTTGCGGGTCGTGATGCGCCAGCGAACAAAAAGATCATCGAATTGGCAGAGGAACGGGCGAAGCGGCTCTATCCTTTGGGTCTGGCCCTTCAGGATGAACCCTGGCTGGGATCGCGGCCGTGTTTGCCTGATTCGCTGCCGATCGTGGGGCCGTCTCCGGCCAATCCCGGCCTGTGGCACAACTTCGGCCATGGCCATGACGGCTTTACTTTCGGCCCGGTCACCGGCCGTCTGCTTGCCGACGTCATGACCGGTGCCAGTCCGGCTGCCGACATCGCCAGCTTGTCGGCAAAGCGTTTCCTGGACGTGCCTCGGCGCTGACGGATCTGCGCGCCGGTTCTGGTTTTTTGCAATGACGATATAACTTAAACCGCTGACATACCGGCATAAACTCAGGTTGATGCGGGCAATTTTAAGCTTCCGGTCAATGGTGCCCGGGCCGGTTTCGACCCCAGATCAGGGCAAGCCGGCGGACAATCCTCCGGTCGTACACCAGCTAATACGCAGGAGCTTACATCATGAAAACCAATTTCAAATCTTCCGTTCTTGGAAGCCTTGTTGCAGCCGGCATCATCGCTGGCACCGGAGCAGCCTTCGCTGCGGTTTCCCTGGGTGACACACTGGGTGCCAATGAGGAGGAGATCCGCGCATCCCTGACGGAAATGGGCTACGAAGTCCTCGAGATCGAAGTCGAAGGCGGCGAGATCGAAGCGGAAGTCTTGATCAACGGCCAGGAAATGGAACTGGTTGTCGATACCGCCACCGGTGCCGTTGTCGAGATGGAATTGGAAGACGGCGACGATGAAGACGACGACGAGGACGGCGATGATGAAGACGACAAGGAAGCTGGGAAAGACGACAACTGACGCGTTCTCGATCTAAGCTGAAGCACCTTGCGCCACCCGAGATCATGGATCTCAACGGTGCCAGGTGACGCTTGCTGCTTCAAGCCAAGATCGAAGCGCTAACACGTCTTACCAGCCTCCCGGCCGGCGTCCGCCGGATGCGCCTCCATCCCGCCGGCCGGGTCCTGATCTGTCTCAAGGCGCCGTGTTCGGCGCAGGTCACGATTTCTCGATAACATTGACAATTAACTCAGGCTTGGCGCATACCATTCGAGCTCATTCGGATGCCGTGCCATACAAAGGACCAGCCACCCATGATCCCGTCACTCGGATGGAACAGGTCGAGGCCCTGGCTTGTTTTTATCCTCCAGGCCGTTTGTGTGCTGTTCATTCTTTCCGAGGAGATCTCCGGCCTGATCGTCGGGGATCTTGGTGCCAATGTGCTGGACAACGACACACTCGAATTCATGGTTCTTGGTGCACTGGTGTTCGGCCTGATCGCCTCGGCCTTTGAGATCCGGAAAAACCTATCCCGGCAACGGCGGATGGAGCAGCAAATCAAGGCTGCATCCGGTGCCTTTTCGCAACTGATGGAGGACCATTTCGAGGAGTGGGTACTCACACCATCTGAATGCGATGTGGCCCTCATGGCCATAAAGGGATTCTCGATTGCCGAAATCGCAGCAGTTCGTAAAACCGCTGAAGGCACCGTCAAGGCGCAGTGCAATGCGATCTACCGGAAGGCCGGTGTAAGTGGCCGCCCGCAGCTTCTCAGCCTATTCATTGACGAACTGCTTTATGGCAGTCTGATTCCGGCGGAAACCGCCGACCCACAGGATGTTGCCCGCGGCGTTGAACAGATGGACAGACGCCCCGCCGCGTCATGATTCTCGCAACGGCAGAGCGACCGTGTCCTTGACCGTATTGACAACAATCCGTGACTGCACGTCGTTGACCAGATTGTTGTCGAGCAGTTTCAAACGCAGAAAATTATCGTAGGCCTTTATGTCTTCCGCGACCACCTTGATCAGGTAGTCGACCGCTCCGGTAATTCGTTCGCATGTCACGACTTCCGGCCAGCGTTGCACCAGCTTGTCGAACGTATCCATGTTCTCCCGGCTGGGAACCGCAAGCTTGACGAAAGAATAAGCGACGAAGCCGAGCCCGACCGTTTCCCTGTCGACAATTGCGGTTATCTGACGGATGATTCCGTTCTCCTTCAGTCGCTTGATCCGGCGCCAGCAGGGCGTTTGGCTCATGCCTGCTTCTTTCGCCACTTCGGCGATCGAGAGCGAAGCATCGCGCTGAAGAACTTTAAGGACGCGGATGTCGGAAGGGTCGAGAAGATTTTTGTCGATCATGGGGCGAAACAAGGAAAAATTCTTCATCCGTTGTGCTTGAATGGAGTACGTTAGCACAGAAATTGCCGCCGATAAGAACGATATTTACCAGGAAGCGGAGAACTGGAACAAAAGTCTGCTCTGAGAGGAGGACGCCGGATGAATGTTCATGTGCCAAAAGTGACCCTGGAAGACAAATATGTTGCGTTGAGCGGGCAAGTCTATCTGACCGGGATTCAGGCACTCGTCCGGTTGGCACTCGACAGGGCCAGGCTCGATGCCAATGCCGGAATGAAATCCGGCGGCTTCATTTCCGGCTATCGCGGCTCACCATTGGCTGGCTATGACACCGAGTTGATGCGCGCGCAGCGGCATCTCGATCAACAAGATGTTGTTTTCAAGCCGGGCGTGAACGAAGAACTTGGGGCAACCGCGGTTTGGGGCAGCCAGAAACTGCGCGGTGAGGGCGGTGTCGGCCGCGACACCAACTATGATGGTGTGTTCGGCATCTGGTACGGCAAGGCGCCGGGGGTTGACCGGGCCGGTGATGCCCTGCGGCAGGCAAATGCCTCCGGTACGGATCGCAATGGCGGTGTCCTTGCGCTTGCTGGCGATGACCACCTTGCCAAGTCGTCGATCATCGCGGCGCAGAGCGAGTTTTATTTCGAGCATGCCGAGATCCCGGTGCTCAATCCCTCCGATATCCAGGACGTGCTGGACTTCGGCCTTCATGGGCTTGAGATGTCGCGTTACACCAGTCTTTGGACGGCGATGATATGCGTGGCGGACACGATGGACGCATCGGCGACCATCAACGTTTCGCCCAATCGGCTCATCCTGACCCGGCCACTGGACGGCGATCCGCGCAAGGACTTCCGGCAGAACCGGGATCTCCTTCTCGCCAGCCGCCTGGAAACCGAACGTCTGTTGCGCGAAATGCGGCTGCCGGCGGCGCAGGCTTACGCACGCACCAATGTGCTCGACCGGGCAGTTTTCGGGGCAACCCGGCGCGTCCGGTATGCGATCGTCACGACGGGCAAGGCCTATCGCGACCTCAGGCAAGCCCTGGATCTCATCGGCATGACGGAAGACCGGGCCAAGGCGCTCGGCCTTGCAATCTACAAGGTGGCCATGACCTGGCCGCTGGAGCCGCAGGGCCTGCGCGAATTTGCGCTGGGCGCGGAAAAGCTGCTGGTCGTGGAACACAAGCGCGCCTTCATGGAGCGGCAGATCAAGGATATCTGCTATCATTGGCCGGATGCCAGCCGGCCGCAGATCTGGGGCAAAACCCGGCCGGACGGGCAGCACTTCTTCTCGGACGTTCTGGAAATCTCCATCGCCGAACTGATCGAGTCCTTGCTCAAATGGTTGCCGGAGGATGCCGTCACGGAGGATATGCGGCAAGTCGCAGCACGGATGAACAAGCAGGTTATGTGGGCGCAAGGTCATGCTGAACGCGCTACGCGCACGCCGTATTTTTGCTCAGGATGTCCGCATTCGTCTTCGACAGTTGTTCCAGATGGCGCGCGGGCAATGCCCGGCATAGGCTGCCATGCGATGACGGAACTGGCCGGACGTAGCTCGGAAGGCCAGATAGCCATGGGCGGCGAGGGCATCCTTTGGGTCGGTCAGGAGCCGTTTTCCAACGACAGCCATGTATTCGCCAATATCGGTGACGGAACGTACTTCCATTCCGGCATTCTGGCGGTGCGCCAGGCAGTGGCCGCCAAAGCCCGGATCACATATAAAATTCTTTACAATGACGCCGTTGCAATGACCGGCGGGCAGGAAGTCGACGGCCCGCTTTCCGTGCCGCAGATTTCCCGCCAGCTTGAGGCCGAGGGCGTCGAACACATTGCCATCGTGTCGGAGACGCCGGAAGCCTATGGCTCAACAGGCGAAATCGCACCTGGAACCGGCATTCACCCCCGCGACAACCTGATGGCTGTCCAGGAGGAGATGCAGAAGGTCGATGGTGTTTCGGTGATCATCTATGACCAGACCTGCGCTGCCGAAAAACGCCGCCGACGCAAGCGTGGCCTCTATCCTGATCCGGACAAGCGCCTGTTCATCAACGATCGGGTCTGCGAAGGATGCGGCGACTGCTCGGTACAGTCCAACTGCCTGTCGGTCGAGCCAATGGCGACAACGTTCGGCGAGAAGCGGATGATCAATCAATCCAGCTGCAACAAGGATTTCTCCTGCATCAAGGGCTTCTGCCCGTCTTTTGTCGAAATCGAAGGCGCAACTCTCAAAAAGCCGAAGAAGGCGGATGTTGATGTCGATGCACTGATTGAAAGCCTTCCGGAGCCGGTGCGGCCGTCTCTGGACCGCACGCAGAATGCACTCGTCGCGGGAATTGGTGGCATGGGGGTCACCACGATCAGTGCGGTTCTCGCCATGGCGGCGCACATCGAGGGCAAGCAAGCCTCAACGCTCGACATGACCGGGCTGGCGCAAAAAGGCGGGCCGGTCACGTCGCATGTCCGCTTTGGGGCGGAAGGTGGGAGCATCGAAGGACCACGTGTCCCGAACGCAAGCCTGGATCTCTTGATCGCCAGCGACATGGTGGTGGCGGCAAATGCGGAACAGCTGGCACTGGCAGCGCCTGGCAAGACTGTTACCGTCGCCAATACCAGGGTCGCGCCGACATCGGAGTTCGTGCGCAAGCAAACCTTATCCTATGATGAAAAACGGATGGACAAGGCACTTGATGATGCCTCAGGGACGTATCTGGCCAACGATGTGGCGGGTATTGCGGAAAAGCTGCTCGGAGATGCAATCTATGCCAACATGATGCTTGTCGGCATGGCATATCAGGCTGGCGCTCTGCCGGTCTCCGCAGATGCGATCGAGGCTGCGTTGGAATTGAACGGCACTGCGGTGACAAACAACGTCAAGGCATTCCGTGCCGGCCGCATACTGGTTGCAACCCCCGAAACCCTGCTTCACGCCCTCCCGGCGGAGTTCAAGCGGAAACCGGTAGATCTTGACGGCCGGATCGCGCTCTACAAGCGTGAACTGAACGCCTATCAGGATGCCGCTTATGCCGCCCGCTATGAGGACCTGGTCGCAAGTGTCAGGGCAGCAGACGATGCGGATGGGCCGGGGACACTTCGTCTGACCAGCACGGTTGCCGACATGCTTTACAAGGTGATGGCCTACAAGGACGAATACGAGGTTGCCCGGCTCTATTCAGAACCTGCCTTCCGTCAGAAGATTGCCGCGCGCTTTGAAAATCCGAAGAAACTCAAAGTGCATCTCGCGCCGCCGCTTCTGGCCCGGCGTTTGGATACCAAGACCGGCAGGCCGGCGAAGGTCGCCTTTGGTCCATGGATTTTCAATGCGTTGGGTGTTCTTGCCAAAATGAGAAGGTTCCGAGGCAAATGGTGCGATCCGTTTGCGCGGACTGAAGAGCGCAAGGCTGAGCGCGCCCTCATCGACAGCTACATTGGCGATATCGGCCTGATTTTGAACCGGGTTCGCCACGGTGACTATGGTCTGCTGGTGGAGCTTGCCCGTGTACCCAATCTCATTCGCGGTTTCGGCCCGGTGAAAGCGGCCAATTTGGAGAAGGCCGCCGCCAAGCGTGCGCTTCTGCTCAAGCGGCTGGAGAAGTCCAACGATAATGGCGGTGACAACAGTGAAACTTCCGGGCTTCTGGAAGCTGCCGAGTAATACCAACCCCAGTTGATTAGAACCTATCTGATGGAGCGAAAATTCGTTTCCGGCTAGGCGATGCGGGCAGCGCGGCCTTTACGGCCGGGCAAGCGCAGCAACGACGCCGGGGACGAATTTTCGCCCACCAAAGGCGCGCTTTTCCTGTCCTTCGGACAGCGTCATGCTTTTTGAACGATACCCCGCATCGTCCTGCAAAACATTCCTAGAGCATCGGGCGTTTAATTGGAAACATACCCTGTGGCTTTGAGGTAGTTCCAGCATTCTTGCGGCGTAAACATGTCGCATATGTCTCCAATGGCTTTCCAGAGAGTGTCGAATGTGCGGGCTTTGGCTTTTCTCAGATGTGCCTTCAGTTTGGAAAAGGCCATTTCGATCGGGTTGAGATCGGGAGAGTATTTTGGCAGGAACAGGAACCAGGCGCCCCTTTCGCGAAGCGCTTTAGCCGCGCGCGGGCTCTTGTGAACGTTGAGATTGTCCAGGATCACGACATCGCCCGGCCTGAGTAGCGGAGCAAGCTGGGTTTTGATGTAGGTATCGAAGGCCGGACCGTTCATCGCGCCCGGCACGATCCATGGCGCGACCAAACCATCACAGCGCAAACCGGCAATGAATGTTTGGGTTTGCCACTTGCCGAATGGCGCCTCGCCAGCAAGCCTCGACCCCTTCAGGCTGCGCCCGCGCAGCGGGGTCATGTTGGTTTTCACGCTGGTTTCATCCAGGAAAACAAGCCGTCCAGGTTGGCACTGCATGCGGGGCTGGCGGCGCTCACGCCATTCAATCCGGGCCGCCTTCACGTCGCTGCGTTCTTTTTCCGCCGCCAGCAGCGTTTTTTTTGTAGCTGAAACCGGCCTTGCACAGGAGCTTGGACAGGTTCGAGGGATCAACGCAAACCCCGTGGGTTTCTTCAAGCCAAACAGCAAGCGAAGGCATCGTGATGTCCGGTTGTTGCTTGACCTTCTCGATGATCATCGCGCGGTAGGGCGCAAGCTTGCCAGAGCCTTCAGGGCGGCCCAAAGCCGCCGGAGCAAATGAGCCTGTCGCCTCAAAACGGGCGCGGACCTTCACAGCCGTGGACGGCGCAACATCAAGCCGCTCGCCAACCGTCCGGCACGTTCCGCCAGACACAAGGCCGCGCACCATCCGCTCACGCAAATCAAGACTTGTTGGACGTCCCATGAAACCCTCCTTTGAAACAAAGGAACGGAATCAGAATTCACCTGATTTGGGAATCCCACGATTCAGACTTTTCGCCCGATGCTCTAGGGACTGTGGGGATTCATCGTGAGTTGATTACAGCCGCGGCGAGATAGATCATCGCCTCAAAGCTCTGGTCCGTTTTGCACGCCCTCATGGCGATGCGCTTGAACTCTCTGAGTTTGCAGAAGAAATTCTCTATCAAATGTCTCCACTTGTAAATCTCAGTGTCGATTTGGAGGGGTGCTGATCGGCGCGGATGTTGCGAGATTACGATTTTCGCACCGCGCTCGTTGAGATCGGCAACAATCTTGTCGCTGTCGAAAGCCTTGTCGGCGAGTAGAGCGCCGAATTCGAGGCCATCGATGAGCGGCGCGACGCCGACCGTATCGAAGCGATGGCCTGGCAGCAATTCGAACCGGACCAGATTGCCTAAAGCATCGGTTAGTGCCAGGATTTTGGTTGTCATTCCGCCTTTTGAGCGGCCGATGGCCTGGCTCTGAGTCCCCCTTTTGCGCCCTGACCATGACGGTGGACCTTGACGATGGTGGCATCCACCATCGCGTATTCCATGTCCGGTTCATCTGACAGGGCATCGAATATGCGTTTGAAAATGTCGGCTTCACGCCAGTCGCGAAACCGCCGAAATGCCGTGCTCCAGTTGCCAAATGCAGCGGGCAGGTCACGCCAGGGGCTACCCGTGCGCACAATCCAAAGAACGGCTTCAATGAACAGCCGGTTGTTTCTTCCGCTGCGACCGGGGTCCGTAGGTTTTCCAAGACAATGCGGTTCAATCTTCGCCCATTGGGCGTCTGTCAGTACAAAGCGATCCATCCAAAGTGTGAATCACATTCGCGCCGACTTGTGAATCCCCACAGGCCCTAGCCGAAGAAAAGGCGAAACGCGTCAGATAGGTTCTAATCAATTGGGTTCGGTATAAAGCATTTTGCCGGTCGATTTTTCGCCCGGCACTCTAAGCGAATTTTTGTGTCCATGTTGGCACCGGATCGTCTTGAGCCGATGAAGCATGGTAGACGCCGCGGGCAATCGCCCGGGCAAGGCAGGACGCCGCGGCTGCGCCGAGGTCCACCATATCGCCGAGGCTGTCCTTCAGCTTCCTTTGTCCGGTCGAAATTGCAAACACCAGATCGCCATCCAGCGGCGTATGGGCCGGCCACAAAGCCCGGGCAA
This sequence comes from Roseibium sp., assembly GCA_965230445.1. Lineage (GTDB taxonomy): Bacteria > Pseudomonadota > Alphaproteobacteria > Rhizobiales > Stappiaceae > Roseibium. The sequence goes on from OZ246005.1 coordinate 1,450,412, forward strand.
GGCCATCATGGGCCATCACTGCAAGCCGTTTGGCCTCGCCTTTGGTGAGGATGGCATCGGTCGCAACCGCAGCGATTGTCGTGTTTGCTCCGGCTTTAAGCCCATCCAGTTTGGTGCGCACCGCGGTTGTTTCCACCGGCATCGGTTGAGGCAGGCCGTGCGCGCCGAATTCTTCTCCCTGTTCGAAGGGAGCCGCCCAGAAATGCAATGTGTCGCCGACCGTGGCTTGTCCCAGCGCGTTGACCGCGACGATTGCGCCGACAGTCACGCCGTTCTCCAGGACTTGCGACGCTGAACCGAGCCCGCCCTTCAGGTTGGCCGTTGTCGCCCCCATGCCGGCCCCGACCGAGCCCAGCGGAAAATCCTTGCCGACTGCATCAAGCGCCGCCCGGCCAAGATCGCGGTAGGGCGCTGCGCTGCCCCAGTTCTTGTCGCCGCCATTCAAGAGATCGAACAGGATCGCCGAAGGAACAATAGGCACGCGCACCGGACCGACCTCGAAGCCCCGGCCGAGTTCAGCGAGCCGGCCCTGAACGCCTGCACCGGCATCAAGGCCAAATGCCGACCCGCCGGCCAGCACGATGGCGTCGATCTTTTCAACGGTCTGTTCCGGTTCAAGCAGCGCGATTTCGCGGGTGCCCGGAGCCCCGCCATGGATGGCAACGGATGCGACCGCGGGCTCATCAGGAAGCAGCACCGTCGCGCCGGACTTCAGACTTGTATCAGAAGCGTTCCCGACTGACAGGCCAGGCACGTCAGAGATCAGATTGCGCGTGCCGGTCATGCGGTAAACTCCAAGTAAGTCAGATGTTTATGATTAAACATCAAAGCGGTTTAAGAGCAAACGCGCCTGCGCTATTTGTCCAGATGCTCATAGCCCCGGCGGACATAGACAAGGGACTTGCCTGGATCGGTCATGCGCAGATCCAGTACGGTGCCGATGATGACGGAATGGGTGCCAACCTCCGACACCGAATAGACTTCGCAATCGACACTGAGGCGGGCCGTGTCCAGCGCCGGGCAGCCGCTGGCCAGGTTCGTCCAGCTTCCCTTTGCAAAGCGCACATCCATGTCCGGTCCATCGCGTCCGGCGAAGGCATTGGAAATCGCCTCATGGTCGTCGGTCAATGTGTTGAGGCAGAATGTTCGGTTCTTCAGGACACCGCTATGAATGCGGGTTTGCCGGTTCAGGCATATCAAAACGCTCGCAGGATCGTCTGTGACTGAGCACGCTGCGGACACCGTTGCCCCCAGGCGGCCGGCAGGCCCGTCGGTGGTGACGATATGAACAGCCGCCGCGATCCGGCTCATTGCCTCGCGAAAACTGTTGCTGTCCAGAATACGGGTTTCTTCGGTGTTTGACGTCATGCAGGTGAGCCGTAGTTGCGCGCAAAAAAGACGATGCCGACGCTATAGGAGATGGGCGAAAAGGCAAAGGCCGGACCGTGAAAAATACGTTGTGTGCCTTTTGTATTGGGAAAGCGGCGTAATCGGGGGAAGCGCTACCATTCGGAGGTTGATCTGTTGTGCATTCCGCGCTTGCACTTCCTTACCTGTTTGCGCCACAACCGGGAGACAAGGAATTCCAAGGGAGCAGACCCGGATGAAGGACGTCTGGCTGAAGAGTTTTGCCGTTGTTCTGGCCGCAATAACACCGGCCGGGACGGCACTGGCAGACATTGTGATCGGCACGGCCGGGCCTATGTCCGGTCAGTTTGCGCCATTCGGCGAACAGATGCGTGCCGGCGCTGAACAGGCGGTCGCCGATATCAATGCATCTGGTGGCGTCAACAACCGTTTTCTTGTGTTGGAAACCGCCGATGATGCCTGCAATGAGGAGAAGGCTGTCGCCATTGCCAATCAGATGGTCGGCAAGGAAATCGCCTTCATGGCCGGGCACTTCTGTTTCGAACCGTCTTATGCGGCCAGCAAGATCTATGCGGCCGAAGGCATTGTTCAGATATCCCCGGCCACAACCAATCCGAAGTTTACCGAAGAACGCTCTGGACCTGGCATATTCCGCCTATATGGCCGCGACGACCGGCAAGGGTTGGTGGCCGGAGAATTGATAGCTACCGAATATGCCGGCAAGAACATTGCCTTCATCCACGACGGCAGCGCCTACGGCAAGGGATTGGTGGATGCGGCAAAGGCAATCGCCAACCGCGCCGGTGTCGTTGAAACGCTCTACGAAGGTTTTCCGCCCGGCGAGAAAGACTATTCCGGCCTGATCTGGCGGTTGAACGCGGAAGCGGTCGATGCCGTCTTCATTGGCGGCCATTCTGCGGAAGCCAGCACTATCCGTAAGCAAATGACGGAACGGGGTATGGCGGCTGTGATGATTGGCGGCGATGCGCTTGCCGACGATGAGTTCTGGGCAACTACAGGCGGGGCAGGCGAGGGCACTCTCTTGACCGCCGCCCCCGATCCGCGCCAGAGCCCCGCCGCCGCCAAGGTGATCGCTGCTTTGGAGACCGCGGAAAAACCGGCCGACGGCTACGCTCTTTACACATACGCCGCCATCCAGGCCTGGGCCGCTGCGGCCAATGCCGCAGGAACGAACGATCACGACGCGGTGGCGGCAGCCTTGGGTGAGGGGGTATTCGAGACGATCCTCGGCACCGTGTCCTTCGATGACAAAGGCGACGTCAACCTGCCGTCCTATGTCTGGTACGAATGGTCGAAAGGCACGTACGACTACCGTTAAAGAAGGGACAACATTGATCCCTCCCTGATCAGCACACCATCCGCGGGATTAACCTACAATTAAGGTTTTCCGGCTGCGGGCTTCAATCCATACTGACGTTTCGGTAGTTTTCCGCCCGGAAATGGGCAGGAAAAGTGCGATGCGTAAACATGTTCTGACCTTATTGGCGGCAGCGTTTCTGGCGACCGGGTTCACATTTCACATGCCCGCAGAAGCCGCGCAACTTGTCGGGTTTTCCGATCAAAGGTTTCGTCCCGGGACCATCGTCATTAAGAATTCCGAACGCAAGCTGTATCTCGTTCTAAGAGGCAATCGCGCGATCCGGTACAAGGTCGCTGTTGGAAAGCCGAGCAAGGCCTGGACAGGCAGGGCGCAGATTACCTCGAAACACGTTCGTCCGGCATGGTCGCCGTCTCCGGAAGTTCGCCGCGACCATCCGCACCTGCCGTCCCTGATCGAAGGGGGCGCCCCAAACAACCCGATGGGTGTGGCCGCCATGACGCTGTCCAACGGGAACTATGCGATCCACGGCACCAATCGCCCAGGATCGATCGGACGGGCGGTCTCCTATGGTTGCATCCGAATGGCAAATCGGGACATCAAGGACCTGTTTCAGCGGGTCAATGTCCGCACTCCGGTGATCGCGCTCCCTTAAGCAAAATGTGTCGCTGGGACGACTTGCCACATACTATATTCGAAAAGATGAAAGTAACTTTCGGTCGTTGGCCGCTACCGGGCAACACCAAGACCCTGCCCATGCTCGGTGCCCCAACCGCAGGATGGGCGGGGAACTGCCTCATACATAGCGTAATTCCGGCGCCCACTCTCCTTCAATGCCTCTTGGGGCGCTCCTATGCGACCCCGCATCATAGGCTCAGGAGAGTGGGCGCCGGAATTACGCTATGTATGAGGCCGTCTTTTGCATCCAGGATCGCGGATCGGTCTTGGCGCTTTTGTCAGTTGGACCAGACAAGGCAGCGACGAGATCCTCCACCGCGTCCAGCGAATGCGCGGCGCGGAATTCATCGACATGCGGCAGCATGGCGCGGATGCCTTTGGCCTTGGCTTCAAAGCCTTCGAAACGCAGCAGCGGGTTCAGCCAAATCAGCCGGCGGCAGGAACGATGCAAACGGTCCATCTCACGGGCGAGATCCTCATCCGTATCCCGCTCCAAGCCGTCCGTGATCAATAGAACGGTCGGATTGCCAGAAAGTACACGGCGCGACCAGGTCACATTGAAGGCGCGCAGAGCCGTTGCAATCCGTGTCCCGCCTGACCAATCCTCGACCCCCTCTGTGCAGGCCTCCAGCGCCTCGTCCGGGTCTTTCATGCGCAGTTGCCTTGTGACGTTGGTCAGCCGGGTACCGAACAGGAACGTGTGCACGTCGCGCCGGTCTTCGGTCACTGCATGAAGAAAGTGCAGCAGTAGGCGGGAATACTGGCTCATGGAGCCGGAGATATCGCAAAGCGCGATCAACGGCGGGCGTTTTTCCTGCCGCTTGCGGAATTTCAGATCGATGATGTCGCCGCCCGCCCGCATGGACGCGCGGAGCGTCCGGCGCGGGTCGATACGGCCCCTTGGTGCAGGGGTAAGGCGGCGCAGCCGCACCTGGTCCATCGAAAGGGTCATGCGTTTGAGGGCGAACTTTGCTTCGGCGATCTCGGCTGCCGTCATCTGGGCGAAGTCCTTGGACTGCAGCAGTTCCCGGCCCGAGACTGTAAAGCGCGCGTCGATATCGATTTCCGGCTTTGTTTCTTGCGCCTTGCGTTCCTTGGCGGCTTCAAAGGCCTGTGAGACCCGCGTTTGGCCTGCCTTGGGTTTTTCAGGGGCTCCGCGCGGCGGCGCAACAGGGGACAGGATCGCCAGCATCTTTTCAACCAGGCCCCGGCTTTGCCAGTAGATCCGGAAGGCCTCGTCAAACAGCACCTTGTGCTCGCGTTTGCGCACAAAAATCGCATGCAGCGTCCAGTAGAGATCTTCCCGGTTGGCGATACCGGTGACTTCGACTGCGCGCACCGCATCGACGACGCTAGCCGGCCCGGCTGGAAGCCCGGCCTTACGAAGGGTCCTGGCGAAAAAGACGATGTTGTCAACGATCCGGCTGTCGGCCATGGGGTCTGCCTGCTTACAATCCCGGGATCGCCTGCGCGCGCGGTTCTTCCTTTCGAATATCGTCGACCATTTGGCGCAGGCGCGAGCCGCGGACCCGCTCGATATCGTCCTGGTATTTCAACAACACACCGAGCGTATCGGAGGCCATATCCGGATCCAGGGCCATTTCATTCAGTTCGGTCAGCGCGGTTGCCCAATCCAGCGTTTCGGCGACGCCCGGCTGCTTAAAGATGTCGTCTTCTGCGCGCAATTTCTGCACGAAGGCGACGACATCGGCCGCCAGCCGCTCCGGTGCGCCGGGCACCTTGCGGCGGACAATGGAAAGTTCCCGTTCTGCGTCCGGGTAATCCACCCAGTGATAGAGGCAGCGGCGCTTCAGCGCGTCGTGGATTTCGCGGGTGCGGTTGGTGGTGATGATGACTATCGGCGGTGCTTCGGCGTGAACCGTGCCAAGTTCGGGGATGGTGACCTGATAGTCCGACAGGACCTCCAGAAGAAACGCCTCTAAGGCCTCATCGGCCCGGTCCAGTTCGTCGATCAGAAACACTGGCGGGCCAGAGGGCGATGTTTCCAAAGCCTGCAACACCGGGCGCTTGATCAGAAACCGCTCGTCGAAGATGGATTTCGACAATGCGCCCTGTTCGATCTCACCGGCGGCTTCCGCAACCCGGATTTCGACCATTTGTGCCGTATAATTCCATTCATAAACGGCGGCGGCGAGATCCAATCCTTCGTAACACTGAAGCCGGATGAGGTTTCGTCCGAGGCTGGCGGACAGAACCTTGGCGATCTCCGTCTTGCCGACGCCAGCTTCGCCCTCAAGAAACAGGGGGCGTCCCATTCTCAGCGACAGATGCAATACGGTGGCCAGCGAGCGGTCAGCGACATATCCGGCCTGGTCCAGAAGTGAAAGCGTATCGTCGATGGTAGCGGGAAGGGGTGTCGGGCTCATGAGCTGTCCAGAATTCGATGTGGCCGGTTGAATCCACCTTATCGGCGATTTCCGCAAAGAAACATGGGGCTTGTGGCCCGGGCCGTAAAGTGCGCCGGATACAATCAATGCTTCAGGTCTGCCGGTTTGCGTTAGCCATCGCGACAAGCCAACAGGGGAAAGTGTCCTCACGTAGAGCTGCAAGTGGTCTTCCTGATACAATCGAATCGCATAGCTTCCTATAAGTAATCTGATGAAGGGAGAGGGCCATGGGATCGAGATATCTGATAGTGTTGTTGGGGCTCATGTTTTCCGGAACGGCGGTAGCGTCGGACGGCCCGTACCCGTCCGACCCTCAAAGCATTGCTGCGGGGCAGGATCTGGCAGAATCGCTCTGCTCGGGATGCCATGCAGTTGGCTCGGAAGGAACAAGCCCAAAGGAGGGGGCACCGGAGTTCCGGACTTTGTCCGGGCGTTATCCCCTGGAAACGCTGGAAGAAAGCCTGGCGGAGGGTATCGTTACAGCCCATCGGCAAATGCCCGAATTCACGTTCGAGCCAAAGCAAATTGATGTCTTGCTGGGCTATCTGACGTCAATTCAGGCGCAGTGAGCCAGTTTTTCAATCAGTTCCGAGATGGCGTTAGCAGTCCTCCGCATTTGCTGCTAACATCTTGATCAGATTATATCTTTTAGCATTTGAAATGATTTATTAACCTTGAATCCATGACCCTATTGTTTCCCTTATGGAAAGCGAGGTGCCCATGGAGACCAACTCCGACTTTGAAAGAAGGATCTTGGGCTTCGGTCTGTTGACCGCCGAGATCCTGTATCGTTTGCCGGACCATCCCCAGCTACTCCAGACGTTCTTGTGGCAGACCGAGGATCTGGCCCCGTCCTTTCCGGAGTTGTCAAAATTTCTGACATTCTGGGAACGGGAAATCGAAGGCCCCATCCACTCCGTCCGCGTTGCGCATCAGGCGTTGATCACCCCGGCCGATTTCCGCTTTGCGGATGGGGAGATTGTGATTCACTGAAGCAATCGCGATTTTCCTTTATCAGGCCAAGCTGCCCGAGTTCAAAGATTTCAACGCGCTACACCAACCCCAGTTGATTAGAACCTATCTGACGCGTTTCTCCTTTTCTTCGGCCAGGAATGCTTTGCAGGACGATGCGGGGTATCGTTCAAAAAGCATGACGCTGTCCGAAGGACAGGAAAAGCGCGCCTATGGTGGGCGAAAATTCGTCCCCGGCGTCGTTGCTGCGCTTGCCCGGCCGTAAAGGCCGCGCTGCCCGCATCGCCTAGCCGGGAACGAATTTTCGTTCCATCAGATAGGTTCTAATCAACTGGGGTTGGTCTTAAGTGATGTTTCGCGTCTGGGTTAAATGCGAAACGCCGTGGTTCTATTCTGCGGCCGGAATTTTCGCGGCAACCGTCGCCTTTTTCGCGATTACCGGCGCGCCATGGGTGCTCGGGATCGCTTCCTTGAAGACCTGGATCAGGTCCATGTCCTGTTCGTCCGCTTCGCTCGCCGGCATCAGGGCGAGGTCTGTATAGGATTTGCGGTTCTCATCAGCGAGCACGCGCTTCAGCGCCGGGCGGAACTTCATGAAGAGCCGCGCCCAGGCGATTGCGACCAGAAAGGATTCGAGCGTGCGCTTCGGGTAGAAGACCAACGGGTGTTCCAGCTTCATGCCATGGCGGCGCTGTTCGCGGTGCTTGCGGCGGACGATGCCGCATTCGAGCGGGTGGACCTTCTCGATCAGGATCGCACCGAGGAAATGCACCATGGAAGAATAGAGCGCCTTGGTGCGTGCGCCGCGCGCTGCGTCGCGGCGCAGCACCGTTTCCACATGTTCGGGCGTGTAGAACTGCTTCCAGCTATCATAATAGACCTTGTCCCATTCCGCATCCGTCATCTTGGGGTGATGAGTGACACGGTGGTTGAGATCGTACTTGTTGCGGTCCGGATCCATCCAGACGCCATTGGCGGCGAGCACCTTATGGTCCTCGGAGCCTGGCAGCGGTGTGAGGAAGAAGAACTCGATCAGGTCGAGCGGCAATTCCTTCTTGATGATCTCAATGTTGCGGTGGATCTTTTCCGGCGTGTCATCCGGAAAGCCGAGGATGTAGCCGGCATATGTAATGACGCCTGCATCTTTCCAGGCCTGCAGCATCTTGCGGTATTCCCAGATCTTGTTCTGGCGTTTCTTTGCCGCGGAGAGCGCATCCGGGTCGATGTTCTCCAGCCCGATGAAGACACGTGAACAGCCGGCCCGCGCAGCCTTCTCGATGAAGCCCGGCAACCGGTAGCACAGGGTATCGACCTGCAGCACCAGCTTGAACCTGAGCCCTTCTTCCTCTCGCAGCCAGATCAGCCGGTCGAGGATCGCCTCCCAGTTTTTGTTTCTGGCAAAATCGTCGTCGGTAATGAAGAAGCGGCGGATGTTCTGCGCCGCGTTCATCCGGATGATCGCCTCGACATCGTCCGGCGTGCGGAAGCGGGACTTGCGCCCCTGGACATTGATGATTGTACAGAACGAGCACTGAAAAGGGCAGCCGCGCCCGGCGTCGAAGCTGGTATAGGCGCCGGCCATCTTTCGCACCGCGTCCGCTGGCAGCATCGGCTGGACCGCACCTTCCAGATGGGGCAGATCCTTCATGAAGTTGTAGAGCGGTTTCATCTCGCCGTGCCAGGCATCGGCGAGAAGCGCGTCCATACGCCCTTCCGCTTCCCCGGCATAGATGGTCAGGCCCATCTCCTGCGCCGCGATGATTTCCGGCGGAATGTCCGGCAGCATCGCGATGCTGCCAGCGGCATGAAACCCGCCGGCAGCCACAGGGATCCCGGCAGCAATGAAATCCCGGGCAATGTCGATTGCACGCGGGAATTGGTTGGTCTGGACCCCTACCAGCCCGACCAGGCAGCCATCCGCACGTTTCAACGCTTTGATCAGCTTGGCTGTCTCGACTTTGGTGTTGGTCTCGTCGATCACCTCGATGTCGATCGCGACATCATCGCCAAGAGTTTTTCGCTCGTTGCAGTCTTTGACGAGGCCGTAGACGGAGGCAAGCGAGTTGGACGGGATCGGCGCCCGCAGCCACTGGATGACATAGCCCTCGTCATCATAGTGAGATGGTTTGATCAAAAGGACGGCGAAACGCTGGGACATGCTATGTCATGCTCCAATTGATAGCCATTGTGCAAAAACGTCTACAACCTCTAAAGACAGCAGTGTCGCTGAACTCCGCATTTATCGCAAGAATTTACTTTAAGGCTTGATTTAAAATGACGTAGAGGCTTGGAGGTAATTGCAGAAAACACACCTACGGAAAGGGTGGTCTGCTTTGGCTGCTTCCGCCGCCCAACAGAGGGTCAAACAGGCCGGGAGGCCAAGGTGACGCGGGCGACAACCAGTTCCTTGTCGGCCTGGGCGGATGCCAGGAAATGGGGCAGATGATGGGATTCCTGGCTGAGAACCTGAGAGCAGCAGGCATCGACCCTGCCGGCACGGACAAGATCGTCGTCACCCACGGCCATCCCGTTCCCGGTTTGGGCCAGATCTCCCGCCGCGGATCTGGCTACGAGCGGGAGCCGATTGTCTGGAGCTGGTGAGTTGTTAAGTACTACTGTGAGCGGTGAGGTCACAAAGTGGCCAGCTGCCTACAGAGCCGGATCAATCTCCTCCAAGAACGTTTGCCTACCGCCGAACAACCAGCCCCAAGCCCTTGCCGTCGCGCATGACCGCTTTGGATTGCGGGGTAAAGTCCGATCCGCCGGCTTCATGCAGTACAAAACCCGGCAGGAGCTGAAGCGGCGATTTGCTGGCCCTTATTGCGCGTATCAGAACCCTTGTCGCAGGCGCATCGGGTCTCGGGCGTAGCGGGATCACGTCGATGGCGCCGAAACGGCCCTGAAGCACGTTGAGGAGGTCGGCGATGCCATCAGCCCGGAAAATCACGGTCAGGCTACCACCCTCCTTGATAATATCGGTGGCCGTTTTCGCCCAGGGTTCCAACCCCCGTTCATCCAGCATATGGGCACCTGCTCGTGCGGAAGCAGGCGAGGCGCGGAATTTCTCGGCCTCGTAATAGGGCGGGTTCATGATTGCATGATCCGCCATGCCCGGGGTCAACCCGGCCGCATGGCGGAAGCTTCCCTTGGCGGTGATGTCCGCATCCAGGGTCTGTATCCGCTCAGCGAAGGCACTGTTCGCGGCGTCTTCAAGGCCGCGTCGCGCCAGCTCGAGCGCCAACGGGTCGATGTCGGTCAGGGTGACTGAGACGCTGTCAAGCCGCGCGGCGGCGCAAAACCCCGCTGTTCCCACTCCGGAACCGAGATCCACCACATGGCCTGTTGTATCCGCCGGTAGCGCAGCTGCCAGATAGACCGCATCAAGCCCGGCGCGGTGGCAGCCCTTCTTCGGCTGGTGGACATAAACCTTTCCACCCAGAAAGGCGTCCCGAGTCGTTGCAATTGCGGCGCGGGCGTCAGTGCCGCTCATCAGGATTTGCCGGGCAGGGGGCGCAGTTCGTGGGCAAGACCGGCATCGGCAGCAATCGTCCGAGCCTTATGGATGCAATCCGCATCCACCATGATCCGCCGCGGCAACATGCCAAGAGAGCCCTCCAGAACGCTCATATTGCCATCTGCGACAAAATGAGCAATCCCGGCTTCCTCAAGCAGTGACACCAGAAAGGAAATCACCACCGGATCATTGGTTCTTACGAGTTCTTCCATGGCTTTAGCCGGGCCGTTTCTGAAGCTTGGTTGTGTTGCCCATAGGGACTGCAAGCAATTTTAATTCGCTCTATATGCTGATTGTCACAATTCAACAGTTTGTCAACGGAAAGGCGTCTTGCCCCGGCCGGGTTCCCGCCATATTGTCCGCACAACAAAAATTGGGAGTGCCATAAGTGGCCGTGGTCGCAACCGTATCTGAACGCCAACCTTCAAGTCCCGGCATCCAGTCGCTCGTCGATCTGGTGTCTGGCGGAATGGGCCGTGTCAATGAGTTGATCCTTTCCAAAGCTGGATCGGATGTCGACCTGATACCGGAAATTGCCAAACACCTTATTTCGTCCGGTGGCAAACGGCTGCGGCCGATGCTGACACTGGCCCTTGCCGACATGTTCAACTACCGGGGCGACGGACATGTCGTACTGGCTGCCAGCGTTGAATTCATGCACACGGCGACGCTGCTTCATGATGACGTTGTCGACGAGAGCGACATGCGCCGCGGAAAACTGGCCGCCCGCAAGCTGTGGGGCAATCAGGCCAGCGTTCTTGTCGGCGATTATCTTTTAGGCCAGGCCTTCAAGATGATGGTCGATGTCGGTTCGCTCGAAGCGCTCGGAATTCTGTCGTCTGCCTCGGCAGTGATTGCGGAAGGCGAAGTGTTGCAGCTGGGGGCGGCCAAGAACATCCGGACGTCAGAAGCGGAGTATCTGCGCATCATTGAAGCAAAGACCGCCGCCCTTTTCGCGGCTGCTTCGGAAGTCGGGCCGGTAATTGCGGGACAGCCCGCAGAGATTAAACGTGCAGCGCGCACGTTCGGGATGGAACTCGGCCTGGCCTTTCAGCTCGTCGACGATGCATTGGATTATGGCGGGTCAACGGAAGATCTCGGCAAGGACATTGGCGACGATTTCCGAGAAGGCAAGATTACGCTGCCGGTGGTTTTCGCGATGGCCCGGGGGGCTGAAGACGAGACTGCATTCTGGAAACGGTGCCTGGAGGGCACCGAGATCCGGGATGGTGATCTTGAGGAGGCAATCGCGATCATGCAGAAGTATGACGCGATCACCGATACAGTCCAGCGCGCGCGCCAATATGGTGCCAATGCCTTGTCAGCACTCGACCAGCTACCGGACGGCGCACACAAGGACGCTCTTGCCGACGCCGTTGCCTTCTGCATCGCACGGGTTAGCTAGCAAATCATTCAGGTTGGATCGCTAGGTCAGCGATCCGGCTGCAATCCACCAGCCCGGATTTTCGGACTGAAGGCTGCGCGCGACATTGATTTCCGCGCCAGCCTCGCACAAGCCGAAACAGGTTGCGCCGGATCCGGACATGCGGGCGAACCGGATGAAGGGGTCTGCCTTTAGCGCCGCAAGGACTTCCGAAATTTCTGGACAGAGTTCAATAGCAGCCGGCTCCATGTCGTTCCGGCAGGATCGAAGATACCCGGTTAGAGCGCTCAGATCTGAAAACTCTGCACCGGCCTCCGGCAGTGGCGGATTGTCCCGTTCCCTCAGTTTTTTGAATATTTCCGGTGTTGAGACTGCAACGTTCGGATTGATCAGCACGATGCCTGCGGGCGGCAGGGCAGGGCCTTTTTCCAGACAATCTCCGATACCACTCATCACCTGGACGGACTGATTGAGACAGACCGGCACATCGGTTCCAAGCGACAGGGCAAGGGCATGTATTTGTTCATTCGAAAGGGTCACGCCGGTATGGCGCTCAAGCAGCCGTAGGGTCGTGGCCGCGTCCGTGGACCCGCCGCCGATGCCTGAGGCGACCGGCAGGTTCTTGGTCAATGTCAGCTTGACCGCCGGAACGGCGATGCCGGCCGCTTCGGCGAAAGCAATTGCTGCCTTCAGCACAAGATTGTCGTCTGTGGCGGAACCGAGATTGGCGGAAAAAGGACCGTTCACAGCTAAAGTCAGTCCTTCAGCGGGTTCAAGCGAAAGCCTGTCTCCAATGTCCGGAAAGGCGACCAATGAGTGAAGCAGATGATACCCGTCAGCGCGCTGACCGGTAATGTGCAGCGCAAGATTGACCTTGGCGCGGGCAAGACATGCCTGCGCGCCCGCCACTTCGGCATTGGACATGGATCAGCCGCCGTTGGTGTCGCTTTCGGAGGTGTTTTCTTCAGCCACATCCGGTTGCTGAAGGCCGTTCTCGATCTTGTCCAGAATCTTTGGCAACTCGTCCTCTTCCGGATCAAGGTCACGGGCATGGTTCCACTGGAACCGGGCCTCATTGCGCCGGCCGACCATCCAGTAGGCATCACCAAGGTGGTCGTTGATCACCGGGTCACCGGGGCGCAATTCAATCGCCCGTTCCAATTCCTTCACGGCTTCCTCGTATCGGCCGAGCCGGTAGTAGACCCAGCCCAGGCTATCGACGATGTAGCCGTCGGTCGGGCGCAATTCGACGGCCTTTTCAATCATGCCAAGAGCCTCATCCAGCTTCAGACCCTGGTCAACCAGCGAGTAGCCCAGATAGTTGAGCACAAGAGGCTGGTCCGGATTGAGGTCAAGCGCCGTACGGAAGTCCTCTTCCGCAAGGTCCCATTTATCAAGGCGTTCCCGGGAAATTCCGCGAAAATACTTCAAGAGCCAGTGATGCTGCTCCAGAGTGTCGATCATGGCGAGGCCTTCGGAGTAAACAGCTTCGGCTTCGTCATAGATCTCGTGGCTTCGCAGGACGTTGCCAAGGGCAGTAATCGCCTCCAGGTCCGATGGGTCGGCGTCGATCAATCCGCGGAAATGGATTCGCGCCTCATCGACATCGTCGAGGTCGTTGTAATTGAGGCCGATCTGAATTTCGGCTTCGCGCTTCAGGATGCCGCCTTCGGGAACGCGGCTGAAGGCCTTGATCGCGTTCTTCGGCTGGTTCATTCGCTCATAGACGTTGCCGAGCGCCATGGCGGCGAATTCCGCATTCGGGTCGAGATGCAGTGCCAGTTGAAGATACGCGGTTGAAATCTCCTGTGCACCGTCCCGCCCGATGACCGCGCCGAGACCATAGAGGATTTCGGACATACCGGCGGAAGGGTCCTCCACCATTGGCGGGATTGCGTCACCGCTTTCAATGAGCTTCTGAGTGGCGACGATCTGAGGATGATTGCGGAAGCGGGTATCGAATTGGCCAAGGATCTTCAGGCCTTCATCCGGCTTTCCATTGACCGCCAGCAAACGCGCCAATGTGTCAATGACGCGGACTGCGCCCTGATCCTGAGCATAGGCATTCTCAATGGATTCCAGCGCGACCGCCTGATTGCCTGCGGCAAAGTTGAGATGTGCCTTGTGGGTTTCCTTGAAAACGTCGAACCAGTCCGGGCCGTTCAAACCGTCGATGGCGGTGATGGCTTCATCGACCTTACCCTGACCATAAAGGCCCCACGCTCTGGAGATGGTCACGGTCAGTTGTGCAAGCGGGCTTTCGCTATCGTGCTGAAGGCGCTGTTCAGCGTTCGCATAATCGCCGTCGATCATCGCGCCAGCGCCAAGCGCAAGTTGTGCAATGAAGTTGTCCAGATCCTCCCGGTCAATATCTGCGGCATAAAGGATAGCCTGATCCACATCGCCATTGGCGAGTTTCAGCAGGAAGGTCCGCTCCAGCAGGTCGATATTGGTAGGATCGGCCGAGAGGGCTTCTTCGAAAAAGGCCGCTGCCTGGCCGAAATCTTGCGAAAAACCGGCCAGACGGCCGGAAAGATAACTGCCTGAAAGCGTGAACGGGAGGCCGGCCGGCGTGCCGTATTGCTGTTCTGCAGAAGCGGCCGTGGTTGTTTCGGCCGGGGCCATGGAAACTGAGGCGAGCAACATGATGCTCGCACTTAGCATCGTCCGAAGCCGGAACCTTGTAATGGGCTGCTTTCGGTCCGGGAGTTGTACGCCTCCGGTTGATCCGTTCATATGGCCTCGCTGCATTTATCAGGTCTAAAGATGGTCTTTTGACCCGTTTGTTGTCTGCCACAATGGCGTCTTTAGGGCCGTGCGGCAAGGATGAGGTTGAAGTTTCATTTTGTTTATGACCGATTATGATTCCGAGGCGTCACTTTGCCTCTTGGAATTTTATCGAAGCATTTGATTTTTTTTAATGCGGGCTTGAGCGTCGATTGGTAGCCATTACCGGAATGCACCGGTTGCGGCGTTTGTCTTCCGGTGCTTCGGGGCTCGGGGACAGCTCACAAACAGCTGATTGCGGTTTTGCGGAGGGACACAAATGACAAAATGGGTGTACACGTTCGGCAACGGATCCGCCGAAGGAAGAGCGGAAATGAAAAATCTGCTCGGTGGCAAAGGCGCCAACCTTGCGGAGATGAGCAGCCTCGGCCTTCCGGTTCCACCCGGTTTCACCATTACCACCGAGGTCTGTACCTGGTTCTACGACAACGGCAAGACATATCCCGCCGAGTTGTCTGCCGAGGTGGAAGCGGCGCTGACCGTTATTGGGGAGGCTACGGGCCGGAAATTTGGTGACGCTGTGCAGCCACTCCTGTTGTCGGTCCGTTCGGGGGCCCGCACCTCCATGCCCGGGATGATGGACACCGTTTTGAACCTTGGGTTGAACGATGAGACCGTGAAAGCCATCGGCAAAGAAGCAAATGACATGCGCTTTGCCTATGACAGCTACCGGCGTTTCATCCAGATGTACTCCGATGTCGTTCTCGGTCTGGACCATGCCGACTTTGAAGAAATCCTGGAAATGCACAAGGAGCGCAACGAATACGCGCTCGACACCGATATTCCCGCCGAGGAATGGATCGGTATTATCGACGAGTTCAAGGCGCTGGTTGAAAAGGAACTGGATCGCCCGTTCCCACAAGACCCTCAGGAGCAGATCTGGGGGTCGATTGGTGCGGTTTTCGGGTCGTGGATGACACCCCGCGCGATCACCTACCGCCGCCTGCATGGATACCCTGAGAG
The DNA here is from genome assembly GCA_965230445.1 of Roseibium sp. Taxonomy (GTDB): domain Bacteria; phylum Pseudomonadota; class Alphaproteobacteria; order Rhizobiales; family Stappiaceae; genus Roseibium. The sequence continues at coordinate 1,465,825 of OZ246005.1, forward strand.
TTGGGGCACCGCGGTGAATGTTCAGGCCATGGTGTTTGGCAACATGGGCGAATCCTCGGCGACCGGCGTTGCCTTTACCCGCAACCCGTCTACCGGCGAAAAGGCGCTTTATGGCGAGTTCCTCGTCAACGCCCAGGGCGAGGACGTGGTGGCCGGCATCCGGACGCCGCAAAACATCACGGAAGCCGCCCGCAAGGAGGCCGGGTCTTCCAGCCCGTCGCTCGAAGCGCTCATGCCGGAGGCTTTCACAGAGTTCCAGACCTATTGCGACAAGCTGGAACAGCACTATCGCGATATGCAGGATCTGGAGTTCACGGTCGAAAACGGCAAGCTCTGGATGCTGCAGACCCGGTCGGGAAAACGGACCGCCAAGGCAGCGCTGAAAGTCGCCGTCGACATGGCGAGCGAAGGACTGATTACCGAGGAAGAAGCGGTTGCCCGGATCGAGCCCGGCGCGCTGGATCAATTGTTGCATCCGACCATCGATCCGGATGCCGAACGGGACGTTCTGGCGACTGGTTTGCCGGCCTCGCCAGGCGCAGCAAGCGGTGAAGTCGTCTTCACCTCGGAGGAGGCCGAAGATGCGCGCGCCGACGGCCGCAAGGCAATCCTGGTGCGGATCGAGACCAGCCCTGAGGATATCCACGGCATGCACGCCGCGGAAGGTATCCTGACCAGCCGTGGCGGCATGACCAGTCACGCAGCGGTTGTTGCCCGCGGGATGGGCAAACCTTGCGTCGCCGGTGCCGGCATGTTGCGGATCGACTATCGCAACGAGACCATCACGGTCGCTGGACGGCAGCTCAAAAAAGGCGACATCATCTCCATCGACGGGGCTACGGGCCAGATACTTGCCGGCGAAATAGCCATGCTGCAGCCGACACTCTCTGGCGATTTCGCAACCCTGATGGAATGGGCGGACAAACTGCGCCGCATGAAGGTCCGCACGAACGCCGAGACTCCCCAAGATGCGGCGGTTGCCCGTGAGTTCGGGGCCGAGGGCATCGGGCTGTGCCGCACGGAGCACATGTTCTTCGACAGCGACCGCATCGTATCCGTGCGCGAAATGATCCTGTCGGAAACAGAAGACGGCCGGCGCAACGCTTTGGCAAAGCTACTGCCAATGCAGCGCAAGGATTTCAAGGAACTGTTTGAAATCATGAAAGGCCTGCCGATCACCATCCGGCTGCTCGACCCGCCTCTGCATGAGTTCCTGCCGAAGACCGATGAAGAGATCGCCGAAGTCGCCAGCGTCATGGGCGTGGACGCAGACCGCCTGAGAGAACGGGCGCTTTCGCTTGAGGAATTCAACCCGATGCTCGGCCATCGCGGTTGCCGGTTGCTGATTTCCTATCCGGAAATTGCCGAAATGCAGGCGCAAGCCATCTTCGAAGCGGCAGCGGAAGCCGGCAAGGAGACAGGTGCACCGGTTCTTCTGGAAATCATGGTGCCGCTGGTCGGTTTGAAGAAAGAGCTCGATCTGGTCAAGGCGCGGATCATCGCCATGGCCGAAGCGGCAACTGCCGGCAATGGTGTAGAGATCAACTATCACATCGGTACGATGGTCGAACTGCCACGCGCAGCATTGCGGGCAGCCGAAATCGCCGAATCGGCAGAGTTCTTTTCCTTCGGCACCAACGACTTGACCCAAACCACCTTCGGCATTTCGCGCGACGACGCTGCTTCGTTCCTCGGAACTTATCAGAGCCGGGGCATTGTCGAGCAGGACCCGTTCGTGTCACTTGATCAGGACGGTGTCGGCGAACTTGTGGAGATTGCCGCAGAACGTGGCCGCAAAACCCGTCCAAACATCAAGCTTGGCATTTGCGGTGAGCATGGCGGCGATCCGTCCTCAATAGGCTTCTGTGAAACGGTCGGCCTCGACTATGTGTCCTGCTCGCCCTATCGCGTGCCGATTGCCCGTCTTGCCGCAGCCCAGGCGGCATTGAAGAACAGGCAGTAGCGCGTGATCCGAGCAAATTTGGAATTGGCGGCTTGGCAGGGACGCGCCAGGCCGTCCGGTCGCTGGCAGGCCAGTGTATGAGCAGCGCTTTTCGGGAGCTGGAAGCGCTTCGATATGGTGGCAAAAGGCTGCTTGCGAAAGCACTTACCCGCCTTGAAACCGATCAGGGGTCGCCGGAACTGGCTGCGTTTCTGGATGAGGCTTGCCAGCATTCAGGCGGGCATGTCCTCGGACTGACCGGTCCACCCGGTGTCGGAAAATCAACGCTGACAGATGCGCTTATCCGGGCGTTTCGCAGCCGTGGTGAGCGGGTCTGCGTTCTGGCCATTGACCCGTCATCTTCGGTCACCGGAGGTGCGCTTCTGGGGGACCGCACGCGCCTGACCACCGACCCGGACGATGACAGCACCTTTGTGCGTTCAATGGCGGCGCGTGATCGTCTCGGCGGACTTTCCGATCATGCCGTTGCCGCCATTGCGATCCTGAGAGCCGTAAGTGACCGCGTCATTGTCGAAACCGTCGGCATCGGGCAATCGGAGGCTGATCTCCGGCAAGCCTGCGACACTGCGGTTCTGTGCATTCAGCCTGGATCAGGCGACAGTCTTCAGTTCATGAAAGCCGGTATCATGGAAATGCCGGATATTTTGTGTGTGACCAAATCCGATATGGGGGCAGCTGCCCGGCGCGCCGCCTCGGATGTTGCCGGTGCCTTGTCGATTGCACTGCGCAATTCGGACTGGGTCCAGCCGGTCTGCGAGATTTCGTCTCTATCAGGGGAGGGCATCGATGCGTTTCTCGACAAGGTGGAGGATCATCGCACGTATTTGATCGAAACGGGTGGGCTTGCCTTGAGGCGGGCTGAACAACACGCGGCTTGGCTCAAGGACATGGTGCGAACGGAATACGGTATGGTCGGTTTGGAGCTGCTTGCGGCGGAGACCGGGAGCGCTGATGGGTCCGTGGAGTACGCACCGTTTTCCACGTTCCGGGATTTTGCCGCACGGCTCGACCGTTTGCTCGGGAGAGCCGGTTAATACCAATCGGCAGAAACAAAGACGTATCTGATGGAGCGAAAAACTGTTCCTGGCAAGGCGGTGTGCGCAGCGCGGCCTTGCCGGCCGGGCAAGCGCGGCAACGCGGCCAGGAATTGATTTGCGCCCACCGGCGGCCGGTTTTTCCTGAACTTCGGACCGCGTTGCGCCGCTTGGAGGATGCCCCGCATCGCCCCACAAAGCGCTCCTGACCGAAGATCAGGAAAAGCCTGTCATATAGATCTTTTTTCCAGCCGGTTGGTATAACTTGGGATAGCCTCAAACCGCCTTCTTGATGGGCATGGCTCCGGAGATTGTCACGGGTCCATCGGCGAACCGCCGGTCCTGGACGAATTCTTCCAGTTCGGAAGCGCGCATTGGGCGGGCCAAGTGGAATCCCTGCAGCCGGTCACAGCCGTTTTTCATCAGGAAGGAGAGCTGCGCATAGGTTTCGATGCCTTCCGCAACCACGGTCATGCCAAGCGCCTTGCCGAGCTGAATGATCGACAGAAGGATATTCTGGGCGTCAATGTTGCTATCGACGTCGGAGACGAATCCGCGATCGATCTTGATCGTATCGAAGGGAAAACAGCGTAGGTAACTCAAGCTGGAGTATCCGGACCCGAAGTCGTCAAGGGCGACCTTCACTCCGAGTTCCTTGAGTTGTCTCAGCGAGGAAAGGACCGCTGCGTTGCGGCCGGCGAACACGCTTTCAGTGACTTCGATCTCCAGCCGGTGAGGCGGCAGGTCGTTGTCTTTCAGGATCGCCATGACATTTTCGACAAAGCGCGGATGCTTGAATTGCGTCGGAGAAATGTTAACAGCTACCGCCATGTCCGGCCAGCGATGCGCATCCCGGCAGGCCGTCTTCAGCACCCAAAGCCCGAGGTCGCGGATGAGCCCGGTTTCTTCGGCGACCGGTATGAACCGTGCTGGTGGCACCACGCTACCGTCCTGGCGTTCCCAGCGCGCCAGGGCTTCAACGGTAACAAACCTGTTGCCCTGTCTGTCCGCTTGCGGCTGGTAGGCAAGATGCAGTTCGCCGTTTCCAAGGGCTCCACGCAACTCGCGTGAAAGCTTGTCCCGGGATTGGACCTGTTCTTCCATAGCCGGTTCGAAGAAGGAGGATCGTCCCCGGCCATTAAGTTTGGCATCATACAGGGCAATATCGGCCTTGCGCACGAGTTCGTCAGGTTCCACACCGTCGTCAGGTGCAAACGCCGCCCCCATGGAAACGCTGACATTCAAAACCTTGTTGGCGATGTGCATCGGCCGGGCAATTTCGTCCTGAACCGTATCCAGCAGGACCTTAACGGCGTCATAGTCTCGGCAATCGGGGATCTGCATTGCAAATTCATCGCCGCTGATGCGTGCGACCACTGCAGGGGGTGGGAGTGCACTTTTCAAGCGGTTTGCGACGGTAACAATGACTTCATCCCCGACTGCATGCCCCAGAGTGTCATTGATGTCCTTGAAATGGTCAATGTCCAGGTAAACCGCGCAGGTGAGTTGCCCGGTGTCTTTCACCTGTTTGAGGTTGTCTTCGAACAGAGTCGAGAACCGGGCGCGGTTTGGCAAACCGGAAAGACTATCATGCCTTGAGGTGTGTACCGCCTTGGCTTCGCTCTGCGCCAGACGCCTTGTGGTCTGCCGGATGAAGATTACAGCCGCTCCCGTCGCGAACGCAATCATCAAAGCCAGAAAGGACAGGTGCGGGAATATTCGGTCCATCATTTGGGAGCCGGGGGCACCCGGTGTCCAGGTCAGGTACGCAACCGTGTTGCCCGCTGGCGATAGTAAAGGGAGCAACGCACCTTTGGCCGGCTCGCTCGATGCCTGCACCAACCGAAGATCCTGAAACTCGGAGCCAATGAAGTATGCCCCCTGAATGTCTTCGTCCATTGGCAAGAAGCTTACGAGCACTGCAGGGGAAAACAGCTCAGGATAAACCGACTGGATTTGCGGAATGATCGCTGCTGCCGAGAAGAGATAGGGTTGGTTTTCGATAGCGACTATGCCGGTTTCCGCGATGCTCATCCGTGTGAGATCGTCCTGCCGGGTGTAGGCATAGAGACCAGTCGGCGTGATCCTGTGTAGTGCTTCAAACCGGTCTTGCACCTTCGCTATGACAGGTCTTAGTTCGTCGAGAAGTGCACTGGTATCCCAGTCCTCCATCGCTCGAAGATCGTCTGCCAGTGTGACGTTCATCTTATCATCGACAAGCATGGCTCTGGTGAAGCCGTGATGCTTGTAGAGCCAGTTTGTCATGTTGGTGCGAATCCAGCGGAGGTCCAGCGGTTCGGTGGTCGAAACGCGGAAAGCCTTGTCCCAGACTGTCGCCCCTTTTTGTTGTTGAACCAGATAATCCTGCCGGATCTGCAGCGCGCCCTTCATGAGGCTCTTTTCAGATTCGGCTGCGCTCCGGTCAGAGGACATTGCGGACCAATACATGAGCGCAAAGATGCTGATAACCGCAATGCCGACAACAGCGACCATCGGCCCGGTTATCGCATTCGCGATCCGTCCCCCAGAGTTACCAAGCGTATTATCTGAAATTCGCTCCCACATGATGAGCGATTATTGCGATGCCAGGTTAACGAATGGCGCAGGTGATTGGTAAATATAGTATTTTTTTGGGTAACTTGGAGTAAATACGAAGGGGTGTGGCAACGTCAGATAAGCTGAAGACCGCGAAAACTGACAGTGATTCCGCGGCCGACGATGATATGGTCGTGGATTTCTATACCCATCGGTTTGGCGATATCGATGATTTGCCGTGTCATGTTTATGTCCGCACGCGATGGGGTCGGGTCACCCGAGGGATGATTGTGAACCAGTATCAATGCGGTGGAGGAGAGCTCCAGAGCCCTGCGGACAACTTCACGCGGGTAGACCGGCGTATGGTCAATGGTGCCCGTTTGGTGGACTTCATCGGCAATCAAACCATTCTTCCGGTCCAGAAAGAGGATCCGGAACTGCTCAACATCCTCATGCGCCATCGCCGCCTGAAGATAGTCGATCACGTGTGACCAGGACTCCAGCGGTTGCCGTTCATTGAGGTTCCCGCTGGCAAAGCGTATGGCACACGCGTGGATGCATTTGATGTTGTCAATCGCGTTCTCACCAAGACCGGGGATTTCCTTCAAGCGTTCACGCGGCGCGGCAAGGGCCGCGGAGAAGGACCCGAATCGCTTGATCATCGCCTTGGCGATGGGTTTCGTATCCCGCCTTGGCAAAGGTGCAAATAACAACAATTCCAGAAGTTCGTAGTCTGCGAAGCCTTGTTCGCCTGTTTTACGGAACCGCTCGCGGACCCGGTCGCGGTGGCCTTTGGTGTCGTCGGAAGCGCTGCTACCGTTTCCGATCCGGTTTTCAGGCATCGGCTCCTATCCGCTGGCAAGCCCCGGCATGTGAATGCCATTCGGCGATGTCGTGAAGATCTGGCACCCGTCATCGGTGATGCCGATGGAGTGTTCGAACTGCGCGGACAGCGACCGGTCACGCGTTACCGCGGTCCAGCCATCGCTGAGTACCTTCACATGCGGGCGGCCGAGATTGACCATCGGCTCGATGGTGAAGAACATGCCTGGCTTCAGTTCAACGCCTTCCCCAGGGCGGCCATAATGCAGAATGTTGGGTGTGTCATGGAACAGGCGTCCGAGGCCGTGTCCGCAGAAATCCCGCACGACCGAGCAGCGCTGGGCCTCGACATAGGACTGGATCGCGTGGCCGATATCGCCGGTCGTATTGCCGGGACGGGCCGCCTCGACCCCGCGCATCAGGCTTTCATAGGTCACTTCAATCAATCGCTCCGAGGCGCGCTTCAGCTTGCCGACCGGGTACATGCGGCTTGAATCGCCGTGCCAGCCATCGAGAATGAAGGTGATGTCGATGTTGACGATGTCGCCTTCGCGCAGGCCCTTGGAATTCGGGATTCCATGGCAAACGACGTGGTTGATCGAGGTGCAGCATGACTTGGTGTAGCCCCGATAGTTCAAGGTGGCCGGAATGGCGTCGTGGTCTAGACCATATTGATAGACGAAGTCATCAATTTCCTGGGTGCTGGTTCCCGGCTGGACCATACCGGCCAGCTCATCCAGGCAGGCTGAGGTGAGTTGCCCGGCCCGCATCATGCCCTCGAAGTCGTCCGGTCCATAAAGACGTATCTGACCCGTGTTCTTGTGGGGGGCAACGGCAGCGTCGATATATGTCACCATGGCTGAAGAAGTCTCATTGTCTGACCGGTTTTGTCTGGCGCTGGCTCTCGCGATCCGATACGCGCTTGCCGGAAGCGCGCGCCGGGCACTATCAAAGGCCGCTGCCGAAACCGAATTTTGTTCATATGCGACAACATGTACTGCGGTTGGTGATGATTTTCCAGCCGGACGCGGTGATTTTGACGGATCCTTGCCAGGAACCATTGCTAGGACGGGAAATCTCGCTCTACGGCTTGCGATTTTCGCTGCCCGGCGATAGGTCAGGAAGAATGCGGACGTGGCGAAACTGGTAGACGCAAGGGACTTAAAATCCTTTCAATTTTTAGTCCACCAGTGAAGTGAATAATCCCAAGGGCTTAGTTGTTCTTGGGTTTTTTGTTTCCAAAAATAATCCATTGATGGAGAGAATCCGCTAACGATTGTGTCATCTGCAAACGGAGACAGTTCGCCATGCTCTTCAAGATCATAATGGCTACCTATGGAGCGGTGTTCATCGCCGCTATGCTCTGTGAATTTTTACTGCACTAGTGGAGAAAAGGTACACTATGTGTCCATGTCACAAATCGAGGTTTAGATTGAACGAAGAACTCTATGCCGAGCAGATCAAGATCGAGGAAGAGAGCCGAGGGCTGACCATCGAGCGCTATTTCCGACAGATCGAAAATTCACAAGATCCGACTGATAATGATGTTGGCCTCCATCTCATCAAAAATCTGGTGAAGCCTCTCGCTGATGCGATTGATGGTTTCGTAAAGGCCGAAGAGGCCACACGGGCAACCAAGTTCAAACGCTCTGCAAAGCTGCTCATGCAGCTCGATGCTCCCATAATCTCTTTTCTGTTTCTCAAGGCTGTCTTCGGGAGCCGTGTTCTGAACGTCCGTGAGGATGTTGGGATCTCCTCCCTGGCTACGACCATCGGGAACAACATCAGTTGGGAAATGAGCCTTCAAAAGTTCCGAAAAGAGAACAAGGCTTGGTTAGAGAAGATCGTCCGCGACTTCGATAAGCGCGACATCTCACAGAGCGAACGCGAGACGCTGATGAAGAAGGTCTTCGCCAAGCACAACATTGACGTCACGATGCTCAACACGTCGGATAAGTTTCACGTCGGCTACGCTCTGATCGACATGTTCATCGAGTCCACCGGGCTGCTTGAGATCTACAAGATCTATGATGGACGCAAGTCCAATGTCTTTGTCGGCCCAACTGAAGCCCTCATGAATATCATCAGCGCCCGTACAGAAGCGTTCGCACCTCTCATGTCCCTTTACCCTCCAATGGTCGTGAAACCGCGTCCATGGAGCGCTGAGACGCTAGGCGAGGGTGGTTACATCACCCACAACCTGACGCCATATCCGCTCGTCAAGCGCTCTCGTCGTCCATACCGGAACCTGCTGAAAACTTTGGCTGTGGATCGGCATGCAAAATTGACCCCCATATTGGGGTGATCGGCGTCCAAAAATGACCCCCCTGATAATTCGGATCAGATGCTCCCTCAAAGACGAGAGGGAGCAGTCAGGGGATGTTGGTCGTGGAGACGATTGCGAAGATCAGGCGTGCGCATTTCATCGACGGCAAGTCGATCAAGCAGATTTGCCGGGAGCTACGATTATCTCGCAATACGGTGCGCAAGGTCATCCGGTCGGGTGCAACCGAGTTCAACTATGACCGAGCAACGCAGCCCCGCCCGAAGATTGATCCCTGGCGTTCCGAGTTGGATGCGATGCTCGCCGAGAATGCCCGGCAGCCGAAACGGGAACGCCTGACGCTCATCCGCATTTACGAGGAGCTGCGCAATCGCGGCTACGGCGGCGGCTATGATGCCGTGCGGCGCTATGCGGCCAGTTGGTCGAAGGCAACGCAGGAAGCGTCAGCGAGCGCCTATGTTCCGCTGATCTTCGACCCGGGCGAGGCATACCAGTTCGACTGGAGCCATGAGGTCGTTTTGATCGATGGCGTCACCACAACTGTGAAGGTCGCGCATGTCCGCCTCTGCCACAGTCGGATGCCGTTTGTCCGAGCGTATCCCCGCGAGACGCAGGAGATGGTGTTCGATGCCCACGACCGGTCGTTTGCCTTCTTTGGCGGCGCCTGCGCCCGGGGCATCTACGACAATATGAAGACCGCGGTCGACACAATCCTTGTCGGCAAGGATCGCACTTACAACCGCCGTTTCCAGCAGATGTGCGGGCACTACCTCGTCGATCCGGTTGCCTGTACGCCCGCGTCTGGCTGGGAGAAGGGTCAAGTTGAGAACCAGGTGGGCGTGATCCGGCAGCGGTTCTTTGTGCCGCGGCCGAAGTTCAAATCCTATGCCGAACTGAATGCCTGGCTGGAGGACCGCTGCCTGGCCTATGCCCGGGCAAATACACACCCGGAGTTGCGGGACAAGACGATCTGGGAGGTGTTCGAAGAAGAGCGAGGAAGCCTTGTTCCCTATGTTGGACCCTTTGATGGCTTCCATGCGGTTCCGGCGTCGGTGTCCAAGACCTGCCTCGTGCGCTTCGACAAGAACAGATACTCGGTCGATGCCCGTGCCGTAGGGCGGCCGGTCGAGATCCGAGCCTATGCCGACAGGCTGGAATGCTGGCAGGATGGCCGGATCGTTGGCAGCCATACGCGTGTCTTTGGGCGAGACAACACCGTCTACGATCCCCTGCATTATATACCCGTCCTGGCCCGCAAACCCGGTGCCCTGCGCAATGGGGCGCCGTTCAAGGATTGGGAACTGCCGGTCGCGATCCGGCGTGTGCGGCGCAAACTGGAACGCCAGTCCGGCGGCGACCGGCAGATGGTCGAGGTTCTGAGCGCCGTGCTGACGGATGGCTTCGATGCGGTGGAAGCCGCCTGCGCCGAAGCGCTGTCGCACAACGTCCATTCCGCCGGTGTCGTGCTGAACATCCTGGCGCGTCATCGCGAACCGCCACCGTCCCTGACAATTACGACGCCGGATGCGCTGAAGCTGGCCTGCGAGCCTGCCGCCAATTGCGACCGCTATGACAGCCTGAGGAGAACAAGAAATGGAAAGATCACAGGTACTGGACGCCATGGGGCAGCTGAAGCTCTACGGCATGAGGACGGCCTACGATGAGATCATCGGCACGGCCCTGAAGCGCCAGCACGAGCCGCAGCAGATAATCGGCGATCTGCTGAACGCCGAGATTAGCGAGAAGCAAGCACGCTCCATTAAATACCAGATGACCATTGCCAAGTTGCCACTGGCCAAGGAACTGGAAGAGTTCGACTTCGAAGCGACCGAAGTCAACGAGACCCTGATCCGCGACCTGGCCACCGGAGACTTCCTCGATCATCAACGCAACCTCATCCTGATCGGCGGCACCGGAACCGGCAAGACCCATCTTGCCGTCAGCATCGCACGGGCCTGCATCCGAAGCGGCCGCCGGGGCCGGTTCTTCAATGTCGTCGATCTGGTGAACAAGCTGGATGCCGAAGCCCGCGCCGAGAGGCAGGGACGAAAAGCAGACCTGATCTCACGCCTCGACTTCCTGATCCTCGACGAACTGGGCTACCTGCCATTCGCCCAGACAGGCGGACAGCTCCTGTTCCATTTGATCAGCAAACTCTACGAACGCACATCGATCATCGTCACCACCAACCTGGCATTTGGCGAATGGCCGAGCGTCTTCGGTGACGCGAAGATGACGACTGCTCTTCTCGACCGGCTCACCCATCACTGTGAAATCGTCGAAACCGGAAACGAGAGCTGGCGATTCAAAAACCGGGTTTGAAACCAAATCACCGCTGGCCCGACACTGCTGCGTTAAATGGGGACTACGCAGCATCGGGCCAGCTCCTCACAAACAAGGGGTCAGTTTTGGAAGCCTATAAGGGGTCAACATTCAATGCCGATTGACATTCGGTCCTCGAGTTTTCGAGTTTAGGGTCCGAATGAAATGCAAATAAAGCCAATTGCGCAACTTTTTGTGGATGTGAAAAACAACGCAACCGGCTTCTATAATCTTAGAACAACTAAAGAGGTAACTATTGCTTGTGCTGTTATTGTCCTTGAGGGAAGGAAGGAAGACACGACAGTAACAGGCATTGCATCACTTGCTGGGTATGAGAGACGCGATACCCTGAACCGGCTCAACGCCATGACTGCTTCCGGACATCTCATCAAGGTGGAGGGGGCGGGACGTACACCTGATATGTTTTACATGGATAACGAGCGTCTTCGCGCTTGGATGGTTTCCAAAGAGGGAAAGCAAACGCTGACAATGATCAAACGAACAATCGCGCAAGCCACCGTGGCCTTTATTGAGCGATAGTTTCTCTACCAATCAGAACATGAATATTTGCTGGAAATTTTTTCCAACAACAACCTGTTCAAACTGACACATCTCCACGCTGAGTATCTCCTAATCCGGGAAAAGGTTTCCACCTACACCCAATACAACCAGACACTCAACCCACGGTACGCTTTGAGTCGCGTTGACTCCTTAACGTGATTGCATATTTTAGCATCTCCTCATCAGCCGCAGACGGTAATTATATGTGGTTTTCAATGCAGATAGGAGGTCCAGCCCACTAACGAACAAAACTCCTCGGAATGGGGAGAGGGTAACTGAGTAAGAAAAACTACGAAGGTAGAAATGAATAACAATCAACTTGATCAAATCGCCTACACACTAGGGCCTGTGGACATTTAGCGCAATGCGATGATGGTTGCGGCCAGGTTCCATGATGCTTGATAGCTGGCGTCGGTCTTGTCGTATCTCGTGTTTATTCCTCTGAACTCTTTGATTTTGCTGAAGTAGTTTTCAATCAGATGACGCCACTGGTAGGTTTCCACATCGTGGGGAATGTGGACGCGGCGATTGGTTTTCGCCGGAATGACGGCTTGCGCCTGGCGCGTATCAAGGTCTTCGCGCAACGCATCGGCATCGAATGCCTTGTCGGCAAGCATGGCGCCGAATTCCAGACCGTCGATAAGGTCGGGCACACCAACAATTTCACTGCGCTGGCCGGGCAGAAGCTTGAAGCGCACCAGATTGCCTAACGCATCGGTGAGGGCCAGGACCTTGGTGGTCAGTCCGCCTTTCGAGCGCCCGATGGCCTGATTGAGAGTCCCCCTTTTGCGCCACTCGCCTTTTGGTGGACGCTGATGATCGTGCCATCGATAAGAACATATTCAAAGTCGGGATCACCCGATACAGCCTCAAAAAGGCGCTGAAATACACCGCGTTGGGTCCATCGGCGGAACCGCCGGAACACACTGTTCCATTCGCCAAATCCGGGCGGCAGATCCCGCCACGGGCTGCCAACGCGAACCTTCCACAGCACCGCTTCAAGAAACAGCCGGTTGTCCTTTGCTGTCCGGCCCCGGTCCCGGATACTTCCCGGAAGCAACGGTTCTATGATCGCCCAACTTCTATCCGTAATGACAAAACGTTCGCTGCGCATCAAAGCCTCCTCAAAAGAAAGCTTGAATCACAAAAAAGACGGCCTGTGAATCCTATATGTCCACAGGCCCTAGAGTTTTTTAACGAAAGTGATGTGGTGGTTGATGCGATGACGATACAAGCCACGGATTATTGGGAAGCTTGTCTTAAGGGTCTCGAAATCTTGGATGATGACGAGAACACTGCATTAGCAGACTTTAACGTACTACTGGGTTGATTGTGGTGAGGCCATAGTGCATACAGGGCTACATTTGCCCCCTTAAATTTGGAGAGAAGCGATGACGAAGCTACAGGATTTTCGCCGCATCGAACGGGCGTTCGAGCAGTTCTCAACTGTCGATCCCAAAATTCAAATGAACACTGTGCGCGTTTTTCTCGAAGTAGCTAAAGCCGATCTGAAAGGGGAGGCGGTCACCAACAGGGAGATTGAAAATCGCCTTGGTCTCAAGTCCGGAACCACCACCCGCAACCTCTACTATTGGACCGAAGAAGGGCACCCGGACAATACAGGCAAGGCGGGGTTCATCAAGGTGTCTATCGATATGACGGATCGTCGCCAAAGGCGGATTGAACTCACGCCTAAGGGAAAGGCTTTCATCAACTCTCTCATAGAGGACTAAGCTCATGGCAGTCAGACCAAGGGGTAAGAAATGGCAAGCAGATGTCAAGGATCTTGATGGACAGCGCATTCGCCTGACCTTTGACGATCTCAAAGAAGCCGAGAAGTGGGAAGAGCAGGCCCTTCGCTTCGTGGGAGAGGGCAAGCCTGTCCCGACCAAAGACGAGATGGATGGCCCGGTCACTCTCAAGGCCTTTTACCTGGATCATCGGGCCGATATCTGGGACGAGGTCACCACCACCGTCACGCGTGTTGGCACCAGCTGTCTGAAGTACTTTGGAGACGACATCAGGCTTAAGGATATCACCACGCCGGTCGTCAATCGCACTATCTCACAGATGAATAAGGATGGTCTTTCTGCCAGCACGATCAACAGCCGCCTATCATGGATCTCCAAGCTGCTGAAGTATGCCAAGGCAATGGAAGAGATTGATCATCTGCCATCCATCAAGCGCAGGAAGATTGGATCATCCAACCCTCGTTTCCTCATGCCCGACGATGAACTGAAAATCAAAAACTGGTTCATGCATCACGGACTTGAAGACGAGTGGCTATACCTGCAATTCCTGCTCTACACCGGAGCGCGTTTCAGTGAGCCACTGTACCTGACACGGATGGACATAACCGAAGACACGGTCACGTTCCCGGTCACAAAGGCAGGGATAAGACGGACGGTGCCTTTGACCAAAAAGTCTAGGGAGAGTCTGACTCATTTCCTGAATAAGCGGAGTAATGACAAGATCTTCGAAGGCATCGTCTACTGGACTGTTATCGGTCACTGGGGACGCCTCAGACAACATCTTGACCGGGAGAATGACAAGACCTTCACAATCCACATCTTGCGACACACGTGCGCCTCTAGCAGGCTGTTGAAGAAGTCCATCGGCGAGCGGAGAAGTTGGCTTCATCACCACCTTGGAAGCAGACTGCGCCGTTGAGGGAGCCATCGGGCTGGAGTTCGGCCCAGCCTTGGCCCTGCACTTCGAGCATTTCGTCATTACCCTGCCAGGAGAATTCCACGGCTCGGCCTGCGCTGCCGGCAAAGATTTGGCCGGTAACGCACCCAAAGACGAATTCGCCCGCGCCCTTGTCCTCAAACAGGATGTAGGCAGGTTCCAGCATGTCCGGATAGTCCCCGGCATAGTCCGGCATGGCCACGATGCGCCATTTGCCCAAAAGGCTCATGCTGGCACCGCCAGCAGTTTCGGCAGCCGCACCAGATTGTAGGCGCAAGCCGCGAAGGTGAAGGCCCATCCGACACGGTCGCGGCCACGGAACTTCGTCTTGTCCTGCCCGGCGACCGTCTTGATCCAGCCGAACGCCTCCTCGATGCGTTTGCGGATGCGTTGGCTGACAGCATAGCCCGCGTGGCGCGTCGTGCGCCTATCAATCGCAGACTTGCGCCCACTCATGTTCTGCGCCACGTGCGGCGTTATCTTCATCGCGCGCAATTCATTGACGAAGTCCTGCGTGTCGTAGGCCTTGTCAGCCCCCAGCGTGACTGCTCGCGGCCGGTCGGCGCGTGGCTCCATCATGTGCAATGCGGCCACGCGTTCGCCATGACCGCCGGCCAGTGTCAGGCAGGCATCGACCAGAAGGCCGTTGCGGTTCTCCATCAGCCCATGCCCGAGGAAGCAGAGCTTCGCCTCCTTGCCTTTGCCCTTCTTGTAGAGCCTTGCTTGCGGATCGGTGGTCGAGGCATGCGTATCGTTCGACCGCTTCTGACCGTGGAAATCCGCCTCGCTGTTGCGCCCGCCGCCAGCAGCTGGCGGTTCACCCGAACCGTCTTTGGGGCGCTCTTTCGGCCTGACGCTCTTCATCGACGCCCAGGCTTCGATCAGCGTGCCGTCGACCGAGAAGTGATCGGTGGACAGAAGCTTCTTCACCCTGGGCTGGGCCAGAACTGCCGCCAGGAATTTCGCGGCAATGTCACCTTCCAGAAGCCGTTCGCGGTTCTTCGAGAAGGTCGAGTGGTCCCACGCTGGATCATCAACGCCCATGCCGACGAACCAGCGGAACAGAAGATCGTACTCCAGCCGCTCCATCAGAAGCCTCTCCGACCGGATCGAATAAAACGCCTGCAGCAGCATCGCCCGCAAAAGCTTCTCCGGCGGTATCGACGGGCGCCCAATTGGTGAATACAGAGCAGCGAACTCCGGCTCCAGAATAGTCAAGGCCGCGCTCACGATCTCTCGGATCGAACGGAGCGGATGATCCCGCCGAACCCGCGCCTCAAGATCGACATAGCTGAAAAGCTCGCCCGTCTGCTCGTCTCCGCCACGCATCTTTGATCCTCATAACCCCGATGGATCAAAGGAATCATGATCAAACCCAAAGCGCCAGTGACTTTTTCAACATCCTGCTAGGCTCGTTCAGAAGGGCGTCGACCTACGGCGCGTGATGGAATGGATGGGGCATGCGGACATCAAAACAACGCTCATCTACGCCAACCTAGCCCCACGAGACTTAGACGTGGCGGCGAAAGCACTGGAGGACTTCTAGTGAACCTGTACCACTGGCCGAACATTTACTCGATTTCAGGGTGGTTGAATGGTGATCTGATCATCATGGCACTCAACGGACCCGACGCGCGAAGGATCGCCCAACAGGAAGGAAAGGAGCGGATGCATGGAACATTCGAACGCGGTGCATGACATCTCAGTTGCGCTAACAGCCCTGCGGTATGCGTGCCAAAAACATCATATACCCGTGCCAGACATCCTCCGCTGGTCTGATCCGAAAGAGGCGATCCGCGCAAAGCAAATTCTCTATTCGGTAGCCACGCTGAGTGAATTCATGAATTTCCGAATTACCCAACCATCCGATGCACACGGCGACCAGATCGTCAGGTTCAATATTGAATACGTTTAGACAAGGGAGCTAGAGGGATGATCGATGTCAATAAAGCTAACGAGGCTGCAAATAAAGTTGATGAAGCCGCCGAGGCTCTAGATTCTGCTGAACTAAAGACCCTAGCCAATGCCGCACGTGACTTGCGGGATCGTATCGAAGCAGTCCTTGAGGGAGACAGCCCCATACCTGGTGACGACGAATAAGGGGGCGGACGTGAGCACCTATCATCATCGCATCGTCTCCAAGCCTCAGGCCATCGTTCCGGAGATCGATTTACGAGCTGATATCGGCGAGCTGACCACGTCTCGACACTGAGGTTGACATGGGATTCCGACCCTCTTAACGGAGGGTTGGTCTCTTCAACTTCGGAAACCCCTGATGTTCATCATAAAAACAATCATTGTGTTCTCAATTCTCACGTTCAGTGTGTTTCTTCTATATCTGGTTGGCAAGACCCTACTGACCGGCCCAGCAAACCCTGATGGTGCCTACGACCTCCGCTTCTGGATCGTGACTTATATGGCGTTGGTGATTGCCGGATGGCCTATCTGGAAGTTCGTACAGGCTCTTGTCAAAGACTAAGCTTGCCCCTCAACAATCAGTCCACTATAGAAGCGAGCGAGCGGACGTGGTGGAATCGGTATACACAACAGACTTAAAATCTGTCGGCCCTAGGCCATGCGGGTTCAAGTCCCGCCGTCCGCACCAAAACCACAGAAATCCTCGTGTCACAAGCCGTGTCACAATTGACAAAATCAGTGACATTGTGACAGAGAAAAACCTGCAAGTGATTGATTATTATCAGGAAACAAATCTCACAGGGGGCTTAAAATCCCTCGACTTCGGTCATACGGGTTCGAGTCCCGTCGTCCGCACCAACATGCATTGACTGCCGGCTTGTTGGCCTGCTTGAGTGTGGTGGCGGCGTTGTTCGAACTGTTTCTCACAACGCTCACCACCGAACCTTCAACCTGTGAACGTGCCACGCGAATTGGTACGTGATCGGATTTTTTCTTATACGGAATGCGGCGTGCCCTTGCCGTCATCGAGATAGGCTTTCAGGCTCTTGAGAAAGAAGAAATCCCAGCCCGCTTCGCAAATTTCGTAGCAGTCCAGATGGGGTGCCAGGCCTTCATGGGTGAAGCGAAGCTTTGAACCGTTTGGCATTGCTTCGATTTCAAAGCGCATCCTGGTACCAAGCCATTCTGTCCTGATCGTGTCCGGCAAGCCGTCGTGCTGGTGGTTGGCGCCGACGCATTCATGTTCTGCGACGGCGTTTGGCTCCAGCCGGATTGGACGAAACGTCCAGGAGGTGTCCTTAGGCGGGAAGCGAAATGATGCTATGTCGCCCATCCGGGCGAGTGTGGCATCTGGGGCTGTCCACCATTTGCCGAACCCTTCCGTCACGGATCGATAGGCCTGCTCGGGTGTTGCGGCGACTTCTATCGTGCGGCTGTAATCTTTTGTCTCAGTCATGGGTTTGTCCTTTCTATGCCGCCTTTTGGGACCAATGGGGTGGCAGGCATTGCTGATAATTCGGCATTCGGGAAATGTGGGTCATCCAATCGTCAATGCGGGGATAGTCAGCGGCGAATGAGTCGAAGCCGAAAGCCGCCATGGAGGCCGGTACAAGCTCATTCGCCCGCTGTATCAGCCGGGCTTCCGGGAACAGAACCGCGTCCGCGGCACTTGGGTTTCCGCCGAACAGGAACGGCCCATTCCTGAACCGTGTCTCAGCGCGCTGGAATTCAGCCTGCAACCGTGCAGCAAGGGCGCTCATGTCCGCCAGCGCTTGCCGGGACATTGCGCCCGGGTCTTCGCGTTCGACCAGCAACGGAAAGATAAAATCGTGATGTGCGCCGCGCATGTGATCTGCCATATCGGTCGCGGCAGACCAAATCGTGCCGCACTCGGACAGCGTCTCTCCAAAAAGTGGTCTCGCCGGAAAGGCGCGGTCGAGCCAAGCCATAATACCGAGAGAGTCAGAGATGTAGCGGCCCTCATGCTCGAGGAGCGGGACCAGCCCGCGAGGGTTCAGGTCGAGGTAGGGGCGGTTCCTGTGCTCGCCCTTTGAAGCTTCAAGGATTTTCAGCTCATAGCTCAAGCCCTTGAACATGAGTGCGGTTTGGACCCGCCAACCGCGTGGCGCGCCGGAAATCGTGTAAAGCAACATTGCGTCTTCCTTGCTTTTGATGGTGCAAGAAAGGTGTCGTTTCCAGTATATTTGTGCAAGTAGGCAATAAAAACGTATATAGTATGGAAAAAGATACTAATGGAGCTGTGTATGTCCAAAACGAAGGTTAAATCTGCGCAATATTTGACGTTGGGGCCGCTATGTCCAATGCCTGAGATCGCCAAGCTCATTGGCGGCAAGTGGAAGTTGATCATTCTTCAGATCCTGATTTTTCAGGGAATGAAGCGGTTCAACGAACTTCGGCGGCAGCTGGGAAATATCACGCAGACCATGCTGACAAATCAGCTTAGGGCATTGGAGGCGGACGGGCTCGTCCGGCGAAAAGTGTATGCCGAAGTGCCGCCAAGAGTGGAATACTCGGCAACAGAGAAAGCCACGGCGCTGGAACCCATGTTCAAGGAAATGCATGCCTGGTGGTTGAATCACCAAACATAGAACTACGGCGGTGTTTTCCTGCGGTTCTTCTGATCGGTTTCTCATCCGCAGCCAGAAAGGCAGCGCATGGGCGATCCTCTCAATGGCATTGAGGCTGGTCTGGCTGCCAGCATTTCCTGACCAAATCCTGAGAAAACAGGCACCCTTCCGGCCACGTATCGCTACGTACTCGACAGCCGGTTCAGATCCCGTAACCTTGGGTGCGGGCCAGGTTTTCGCCGCAACGACGGCGCTGAACCACTGTACTGGGGGAAAAAACTCATATCTTTCGGTTGTATAACACCCTTGCGGCAACGGCCTGTGCGGTTAACATGGCATTGGGAGTTAATCGTCAATTCTTACAGGTAAGGGGGCTTTTCACGATATCACCAATCACCCGGTGTCACGAGTTATGCGTTTTTTGACACCCTGCATTTCCGGATAAAGCGGTGCACTGCCGGTCAAGATCCGGCAAATGATTGCTGCGGCAACGGGACATGCATTCACATGTCCGGTCCGGGTGGGTGAGCTGAACTAAATGGAGACCAAGGCGCAAAAGACGCCGGTTCGAAAACAATCTGGAGGAAACGAATATGGGAAGAGTCGCGCTTGTTACAGGCGGAACCCGTGGTATCGGCGAAGCAATCTCCAAGGCATTGAATGCGGAAGGCTATCAGGTCATTGCGACCTACGCCGGCAATGACGCCAAGGCCGCCGCCTTCACCGAAGCAACCGGCATCAAGACCTACAAATGGGATGTCGCCGACTACGCGTCCTCCAAAGCCGGAATAGAACAGGCAGAGAGCGAGACCGGGCCGATCGATACGGTCGTCGCCAATGCCGGCATCACCCGCGATGCGCCGTTCCACCGGATGACGCCGGAGCAGTGGTCCGAAGTCATCAACACCAACCTCACCGGCGTGTTCAACACCATCCACCCCGTATGGCCGGGCATGCGCGAACGCAAGTTTGGCCGCGTGATCGTGATTTCCTCGATCAACGGCCAGAAGGGGCAGTTCGGCCAGGTGAACTACGCGGCCACCAAGGCCGGTGACCTCGGCATCGTCAAGTCCCTCGCACAAGAAGGCGCGCGCGCCGGCATCACGGCGAATGCGATCTGTCCGGGCTACATCGGCACGGAAATGGTCCGGGCGATCCCGGAAGATGTTTTGAACTCGAAGATCATTCCCCAAATCCCGGCGGGCCGTCTCGGAGAACCGGAAGAAATCGCGCGCTGTGTGACGTTCCTTGCCTCCGAGGATGCAGGCTTCATCAATGGTTCGACGATCTCTGCCAACGGCGCGCAGTTCTTCGTCTGAACAACAGGAAGACATCGATATGACAAGGCAGATACCCGATATTGATCCGGTCGAATCCCAGGAATGGCAGGAAGCTGTCGAGGATGTAATCGCCCGGGACGGACCGGACCGTGCACACTTCTTGTTGGACAAGGCCGTGCAGCAGGCGCGAGCTGCAGGCGCGACCCTGCCGTTCTCCGCGACAACGCCCTATCAGAACACCATTCCCACCGATGATCAGCTTGAATTCCCGGGCGACATCGAAATGGAATGGCGCATCCGGACGATCAACCGTTGGAACGCCATGGCGACGGTGGTCCGGCGCAACAAGGTCAGCAGCGAATACGGCGGACACATTGCCTCCTTCGCCTCGTCCGCTGTCATGTACGATGTGGGTTTGAACCATTTCTGGCGCGCCCGTTCCACCATGCATGGCGGCGATCTGGTGTTTTTCCAGGGGCATGTGATCCCGGGCATCTATGCCCGGTCCTTCATGGAAGGGCGCATCACCGAGGACCAACTGGTCAACTTCCGCTCGGAAGTGGATGGCAAGGGCCTGTCGTCCTATCCCCATCCGTGGCTGATGCCGGACTACTGGCAGTTCCCGACGGTCAGCATGGGCCTGGGGCCGCTCATGGCGATTTACCAGGCGCGGTTCATGAAATACATGCACAACCGCGGTCTGATCGATGCAAGCGACCGCAAGGTTTGGGCGTTTCTGGGCGACGGCGAAATGGACGAGCCGGAAAGCCTCGGCGCGATCAGCCTGGCGGCCCGCGAAAATCTCGACAACCTGATTTTCGTCGTCAATTGCAATCTTCAGCGGCTCGACGGGCCTGTGCGCGGCAATGCCAAGATCGTGCAGGAACTGGAAGGCGAGTTCCGCGGCAGCGGCTGGAATGTCATCAAGCTCTTATGGGGCAAGGGCTGGGATGAACTCCTTGAAAAGGATACCAGCGGTCGGCTGCGCCAGTTGATGGACGAAACCGTTGATGGCGACTACCAGACCTTCAAATCGAAGGACGGTGCCTATATCCGTGAGCATTTCTTCGGCAAGTATCCGGAAACAGCCGCTTTGGTCGAAGACTGGACCGACGACCAGATCTGGAACCTGCGCCGGGGCGGCCATGACCCGCAGAAGGTCTACACTGCCTTCAAGCGGGCGACGGAGGCCGAAGGCCAGCCGACCTGCCTGCTGGTCAAGACCGTTAAGGGATACGGCATGGGCTCGGCCGGTGAGGGACAGAACATCACTCACCAGCAGAAAAAGATGGCTGAGGATCAGCTTCGCGCCTTCCGGGATCGCTTCCAGATCCCGATCAGCGACGAAGATCTGCCGAAGGCACCATTTGTATCGCTCAACAATTCGCAGAAGTCCTATCTGCGTGACCGGCGCCAGGCGCTTGGCGGCGAGTTTCCGCAGCGCCAGTGGCGGGACACGCCGAAACTGGAAATGCCGCCGCTGTCGAAGTTCGACGGCCAGTTGAAGGGCACCGGAGACCGGCAGATCTCCACCACCATGGCTTTTGTCCGCATTCTGACGACGCTGTTGCGGGACAAGAATGTCGGCAAGAATGTCGTGCCGATCGTTCCGGACGAAAGCCGCACATTCGGCATGGAAGGCCTGTTCCGCTCTGTCGGCATCTACAATCCGCTCGGGCAGCAATACACGCCCGAAGATGCGGATCAGATGAGCTATTACAAGGAATCTGAATCCGGGCAGGTGCTTCAGGAAGGCATCAATGAAGCCGGGGCCATGGCGGACTGGATCGCAGCGGCAACGTCCTATTCCAATCACGGCGTGCCGATGATCCCGTTTTACATCTACTATTCGATGTTCGGTTTCCAGCGGGTCGGCGATCTTGCCTGGGCCGCAGGCGATAGCCGTGCGCGCGGGTTCATGCTCGGTGGCACAGCCGGGCGGACAACGCTGAACGGCGAGGGGCTGCAGCATGAGGATGGCCACAGCCACATTCTGGCCGGAACCATTCCGAACTGCATCACCTACGATCCGACCTTCAGCTACGAGGTTGCGGTGATCATTCACCATGGCCTGCAGCGCATGTATGTCGAGCAGGAAGATGTCTATTTCTATCTGACCCTGATGAACGAGAACTACAGCCATCCCGATATGCCGATGGGCGCTGAGGAAGGCATCATCAAGGGGCTCTATTGTTTCCAGAAAACGGCCAAACCGTTGAAGAAACATGTGACGCTGATGGGCTCGGGCACAATCCTGGTTCAGGCCATCAAGGCCGCCGAAATCCTGAAAGACCAGTTTGGTGTCTCGTCCGATCTCTGGTCGGCAACCAGTTTCAACGAATTGGCACGGGAAGGGCAGGACGTCACCCGGTCCAACCGGTTGAACCCGCTTGAAGAGCAGAAAGTGCCGTTCGTCACGTCTCAGCTCGAAGGCCGGAAAGGGCCGATCATCGCTGCCACTGACTACATGAAAAACTATGCGGAACAGATCCGTGCCTTTGTGCCGCGCACCTACACGGTTCTGGGCACGGACGGTTTCGGCCGGTCGGACAGCCGGGTGAACCTGCGGCGTTTCTTCGAAGTCGATGCCAATCACATCGCAGCGGCTGCGCTGGTGGAGCTCTATCGTGAAGGCTCACTGAGTGACAAGGACCTCAAGTCCGCGCTCGACAGCCTGGACATCGATGGCAACAAACCCAACCCGCGCCTCGTCTGAATTGCCGAACAAGGAGACAGATACAATGACGATTGAAGTAAAAGTCCCCGATATCGGCGACTTCAATGATGTTCCGGTCATCAATATTCTGGTCAGCGTTGGCGATGTGATCGCCGAAGAAGATCCGCTTGTCGAGCTGGAAAGCGATAAGGCGACCATGGAAGTGCCGTCGCCTGCGAGCGGCAAGGTTGCCGAAATCAAGGTGGCTGAAGGCGACGCAGTGTCTGAAGGCTCGCTGTTGCTTCTTCTGGAAGGCGACGGCGCGAGCGCCGCGGCTGCCCCTGCGGCTGAAAGCGCACCGGCTGCTTCCGCGGCTCCAGCGGCAGCTAGCGCTTCAGCACCGCCCGCCGCAGCACCTGCCGCGGTTACCGATGCCGGTTTCGGCAAGGCCCACGCCTCGCCATCCGTTCGTGCGTTTGCGCGAACCCTGGGCATTGACCTCGGCAAGGTGAACGGATCAGGTCGCAAGGGCCGGATCCTGCGCGAAGATGTTACCAAGGTGTTCAAGGGTCAGTCGGCGCCTGCCAGCAGCGCGAGCGGAGCTGCTCAGGGCGGCATGGGCATTCCGCCGATTCCCGCAGTCGATTTCACCAAGTTCGGCCCGGTCGAAAACGTCGAAATGCCGCGGATCAAGAAGCTGTCCGGTCCGGCACTTCACCGCAGCTGGCTCAACATTCCGCATGTCACCCACAATGAAGAGGCGGATATTACCGAGCTGGATCTTTACCGGCGCGAGCTTGATGCCCAGGCCAAGCAGGAAGGCTACCGGGTCACGCTTTTGAGCTTTGTCATCAAGGCCAGCATCTCGGCGCTGAAGACCCACTGGGAGGTCAACAGCTCGATCCATCCCGATGGCGACAAACTGATCAAGAAGGACTATTACAACATCGGTTTTGCCGCCGATACGCCAAACGGTCTGGTTGTGCCGGTCATCAAGGATGCGGACCGCAAGGGCATCATCGCGATCTCCAAGGAACTGGGCGAACTGAGCGCCAAGGCGCGCGAAGGCAAGCTCAAGGGGGAGGACATGTCCGGTGCCTCGTTCACGATCTCCTCGCTGGGAGGTATCGGCGGCACCAGCTTTACGCCGATTGTCAATGCTCCGGAAGTCGCCATTCTCGGCCTGACACGCTCCAAGATGGCTCCTGTCTGGGACAAGGAAAGCGAGACTTTCGTGCCGCGCAACATGCAGCCGCTGTCGCTGAGCTATGACCACCGGGCCATTGACGGCGCGCTAGCCGCGCGCTTCTGTGCAACGCTGAAATTCCTGCTCGGCGATGTGCGCCGTCTGATGCTGTAAGGGGGCGTGGATATGGACGTCAAAGTTCCTGATATCGGCGATTTCTCCGATGTGCCGGTCATCGCGATCCTGGTCGCGCCGGGCGACACGGTCAGCGCGGAAGATCCTCTGATCGAGCTGGAAAGCGACAAGGCCACCATGGAAGTGCCGTCTCCGGCCTCCGGAGTGGTCAAGTCGATAGCCGTTTCGGAAGGCGACAGGGTTTCGGAGGGCGCTCTCATTCTGGTGCTCGAGGGCGCTGACGCGGGTGATACGCCAAAAGCGAATGCGCCGGCAGCCGCGGCAGCGCCAGCCGCACCTGCCGCGGCGACTGCGACCGGAACGGCCACGGGCCCGGGCGATATCCACGGCGAGGTCGTTGTTCTGGGGTCAGGTCCTGGCGGTTATACGGCCGCGTTCCGGGCCGCCGACCTCGGCAAGAAGGTGGTCCTGATTGAAAAGGACAACAACCTCGGTGGTGTCTGCCTCAATGTCGGCTGTATTCCGTCGAAGGCCCTGCTCCATGCGGCCAAGGTGATCACCGAGGCTGAGGAAATGGGGGGGCACGGCATCTCCTTCGGCAAGGCGAAAATCGACCTGGATAGTCTTCGCAGCTGGAAGGTATCCGTAGTCAAGCAACTGACCGGCGGTCTGTCCGGCCTTGCCAAGGGCCGGAAGGTCCAGATCGTCAATGGCTACGGCAAATTCACCGGGTCGAACATGATCGAAGTGGACGGGCCGGACGGCAAGAAAACCGTCAGCTTCGACCAATGCATCATCGCTGCCGGGTCCGAGCCTGTGACCTTGCCGTTCATTCCCCATGAGGATGAGCGGGTGATCGATTCCACCGGTGCACTTGAATTGGCCGATATCCC
The DNA here is from genome assembly GCA_965230445.1 of Roseibium sp. Taxonomy (GTDB): domain Bacteria; phylum Pseudomonadota; class Alphaproteobacteria; order Rhizobiales; family Stappiaceae; genus Roseibium. The sequence goes on from OZ246005.1 coordinate 1,490,689, forward strand.
GAAAAGGCTGCTTGTCCTAGGTGGAGGAATCATCGGTCTCGAAATGGCAACCGTTTATGACGCGCTCGGTTCCAAAGTCACGGTCGTGGAGTTGATGGACCAGATCATTCCGGGTGCCGACAAGGACATTGTCAAGCCGCTGCACAAGCGCATCGAAGGCCGCTACGAGAAGATCCTCCTGAAAACCAAGGTGACCGCAGTCGAGGCGCAGAAGAAGGGACTAAAAGTTACCTTTGAAGATGCCAAGGGCGAGACCGTTTCGGACACGTTCGACAAAGTTCTGGTGGCAGTCGGCCGCAAGCCGAACGGCAAGCTGATCGATGCCGAAAAGGCCGGCGTCGTGGTCGATGAACGCGGCTTTATTGCGGTCGACAACCAGCAGCGGACCGGGCAACCGCACATTTTCGCGATTGGCGATGTTGTGGGGCAGCCGATGCTGGCGCACAAGGCCGTTCACGAGGGCAAGGTCGCCGCCGAAGTCTGCGCCGGTCACAAGCGCTACTTCGATGCACGGGTAATCCCGTCCGTCGCCTATACCGATCCGGAAGTTGCCTGGATAGGCGTGACCGAAACCCAGGCCAAGGCGGAAGGCCGGAAAGTCGGCAAGGGCTCGTTCCCTTGGGCGGCATCCGGCCGGTCGCTGTCGCTGGGACGCTCGGAAGGTGTCACCAAGCTGATCTTCGACGAGGCAGACGACAGGGTGATCGGGGCCGGGATAGTCGGCCCGAACGCTGGTGATCTGATTGCAGAGGTTGCGCTTGCCATCGAGATGGGCTCAGACGCTGTGGATCTTGGTCATACCATCCATCCGCATCCGACCTTGAGCGAGACGGTCAATTTCGCTGCGGAGATGTTCGAAGGAACAATCACCGATCTCATTCCGCCGAAGCGGAAATGACAACGCTCCTGGGTCCGTTGGCAAGCGGGCTCGGGAACCACACATCCGGCTGCTCTTCCCTGATGGCCGGATGACCACAACGGGAGGCATAAATGTCTGACAAGTCCAATCCCTTCGATTTTTCGCAGTTTTTTCAGTTTGGCGACCCGGCCAAGATGCAGGAGCTTTTCGGCCCTGAGGCGTTCAAGAGCTGGTTCAGCAACTTTGGCGCACCGGGTATGGACCCGACTAAGCTTTTCTCCGATCACCGCGAGCAGTTCGAGGCGCTGACCAAGGCGAATGTCGACGCCTGGGAAGCCTACAAGACGCAAGCCGAGCGTCAGAAAGAGATCTTTGATCAGATCATGGCAGCGGCCAAGGAAAACATGGAAAAGTTCGATCTGTCGGGAGGCCCCAATTCCGCCAGCCAGAACATGAAGGCCTACTCCGAAGCCCTTGGCACTGCGATGAACCTGATGGAACAGCTCACCGCCGAAACGCGCGAAGCGACAGAACAGGCGTATCAGCGTGTGTCGGAGCAGGTGCAAGACGCGATCAGCGCGCTGAACAAGTCGACCGGGTAATACCAACCCCAGTTGATTTGAACCTATCTGATGGAGCGAAAATTCGTTTCCGGCTAGGCGATGCGGGCAGCGCGGCCTTTACGGCCGGGCAAGCGCAGCAACGACGCCGGGGACGAATTTTCGCCCACCAAAGGCGCGCTTTTCCTGTCCTGCGGACAGCGTCATGCTTTTTGAACGATACCCCGCATCGTCCTGCAAACCATTCCTAGCCGAAGAAAAGGAGAAACGCGTCAGATAGGTTCTAATTAACTGGGGTTGGTATGACATCTACCGAAAAAATTCACCCCCCCATTGAGCAAAGAAAGCCCGCCCTCTCCCGGTGGGCATTCGATGGGGGGGAGGGGGAGAGAGCGGGCAGGACGTGCTACCAGCCGATGCCGGTGTATCCAGAAGTCGCCGGCAGGTTTTTGTCGATGCGGACGAGATCCACAATCGCTGCTTCTTGCTTCTTCGATTTAAGCACGCCCTTGATGCCGGGCAGTTTTTGAGAGACGACAATGGCGTCCGCGTCTGCGATGGCCGCTTCCGGGCTCGCACAGAGGAATTCCGGCAGGCTTTCAACCACATCCTTCAGGTGCGGCGCCGCATAGCGCATGTATTCGAACTGCTGCGTGATGTGCGGTCCGGGCTGGATGGCCGGGTCGTAAGCGGTCACCTCGATGCCTTGCTTTTTCAGATCCGCGATCACTTCAAGGACCGGGCTTTCGCGCAAGTCGTCTGTGCCGGGTTTGAAAGCTACGCCCAGAATGGCAACCTTTCTGGCACCGGTTTCGCGTACCAAATCAACCGCCTTGCTCACCTGTTTCTCGTTGGACGGGATCAGCGCTTCCATCATAGGAACATGGACACCGGCCTGTTCGGCAAGATGCGTTACGGCGCGCACTTCCTTCGGCAGGCAGGATCCGCCAAAGGCAAAACCCGGCTTCAGATAATAGGGTGACAGGTTCAGCTTGGTGTCCTGAACGAAGATGTCCATGACGGCGTGGCTGTCGATGCCGAGCGGTTTGCAGAGACGGCCGACTTCGTTTGCGAAGGTCACCTTGGCAGCGTGCCAGACGTTGTCTACATATTTGACAAGTTCGGCCACTTCAATGGTCGTGACAATCGGATCTGGATCGACGGTCGCGTAGATGCGTGACAGGACACTCGCGGTACGCGGGTCGGTCACACCGATGACAGTCTTCGGCGGAGCATGGAAATCCGCGACAGCTGTGCCCTCGCGCAGGAATTCCGGGTTGAAACAGATGCCGAAGTCGCGACCGGCCTTTTTACCGGAATGAAGTTCGATATACGGGCGCATGATGTCGAGCGTTGTTCCGGGAGGAACCGAGCAGCGCAGGACGACCACATGAAACCCGTTCTTTTCCGCAAGTGCCTCACCGATGCTGCGCGCGACCGCCTTGATGGCGCGCGTATCGCAACCGCCGTCTTCGCTCGTCGGCGTGCCGACGGAGACGAATGTAACATCCGTGTCCATGACCGCCTCTCTGACATTGGTGGTGGCATTGAGAAGCCCTTCGGTGACGCCGCGGGTGAGCAACTCGCCGAGACGATCTTCAACAATCGGGCTTGTGCCTGATGCGATCGAATCCACTTTTTTCGGATCGATATCGGCACCAACAACACGGTGGCCCAGAGAACTCAGGCACGCAAGCGATACGGCACCGACATAGCCAAGACCAATGACGCTGATCGCATCTTTTGTTTCAGGGATCCGGAAGTCGAACTGATCGAACTTTTCGGCTTTTCTCAGATTTCCAACATACATGTTCATTTCAAAAACTCCCATCGAGACTGATTGACGAGAGAGTTACAATTGCTGTGCCAGTCTTTCAGGGTTTCGAAAAGATAAGTGAATACAATATGATAAAGCTTTGGCAGTTCTTTGGATTTGCCGCAGGGTTTTCAGATTCAAGAAGGTTTTTTCCAAATTTCGAATGTTCGAAGCCTGTTTTGCAATTTCTGACCCGGTGGGGCGTGAGGTGTTTTCAAACGGGCCAAGTCAAGCTGTCTTCGCTTGCGCTCTTGCCAGATCCTGCTGTGAGGTTTGGAGCAGCCGCGCCAGTTGGTACCTTACGCGGAAACCAGCTTTAGAGTACCCGATAGGGGATCCTTAAACCCCTCGTCTTTTGTCGACAGGATGCGCTCGCATCCGGGGACCAAGATTACGTCGAGCTCATTTGCTCGTTGGAGGATTTGAGCGGTTGATATCCTCATCTCGGTCAACTCGGCTTCATCCTGAGGTGCGGAGCGCAGCGGAGCCTCGAAGGATGGGCAGCTTGCAACTAAGTCTGCGGCCGACCCTTCGAGACGCAAGCGTTGCTTGCTCCTCAGGGTGAGGTTGCGGCAGCCAGCAAGGCGTCCGCCAGATGGCGGAACGATCCGGCTTTTAGCCGTAACCCGAAGCCACAGGCTTTAGCCGGTGGAGCATTCACAAATCCCTGCCGAGCAGAGCCCTATATGTAAAGCGTAGACTTTCCCGATATCCCGTTGGCAACCATTGCGTTTTTGGAAAAGGGTCCTTTCGTTTTCGGAAGATGCGAGGATCAGTTTTGCGATGCCGCTCTTTGTGATGTTGTGTAAGTATCAGATATATATAAGAAAAAATAATCAAACGCGATTGTGGCTCAGTTGGCCGGGCGATTGCACTCCAAACCTCAGGCTTTTGAGAGCGAAGGAGTAGCCGCCATGTTTCCGCAAGCAGTATTCGCGCCGGTTGGTCAGGTGTCCGGTCCAGTCCACCGTCAGGGCGACAAAGATCGCGGACGCGCATTCGTGTTCGATCTGGATGTGCTGGTGCCGAGCGCGTTCGGGCATATAGAGAACCGGTTTGCCGGATACCTGATCGAGTTCGCGCAGTCGCACCCCTGCTATCTCGTGAGCAGCGCAACCTACAACAACGTCATGTCCCGCCTTCCGGGCCGTGTGCGCAGGGCGTTTGCCGGTGTCTTTTCGGCATCCGGCGCCGAGTATTGGGAGAAGGATCAGCTGGTTGTCCGCACCCAGCGCGAATTCTCCGACGATGTCTATGAATTCATGGTCAAGGTCGTGCAGACCAGCGCCTATCCGGGCAAGTCGTCGCCGGTTCTGGAATGCGGACCCGCCTCCTTGCGCGTTTGCCTCGCCGGCACTGGCTCCACTGCGGGTCAACTCAAGGCATATCACTCCTGGGAAGCGGAAAACGCGGAACTTCCGGCGATCATCCATGAGTTCCGCGCGCGGTTCCACGATTATGCGATCCATCGGGAATCGGACACCAGCCTGCTCATCCTTCCGGCGGAGCTCAGCTCCGAAGCGATCCGTGACCGTATTCTGGAACAATGTGGGGGTAGCGGCCTTGTTGTTTACATGGGCCCGAGGAGTGCCGAAGGCTATGCCAAGCCGCTTTGCGATGCGCTTGAAACCCATGACGTCTGTTCTGTCGTGGAATCCCCCGGCGATGTCAGCCAGCTTCTGAGCTACGAGAAGCGGTGCGCGTCCGGCGGCGAACTGTTGCTCTCACTTCAACAGCAGCTGGTGGAGGCGTAAGTGGCAGAAGCGGCCCAGGACGTTGTCGACCGCGAATGCTGGACGACCCTGCAAAACCAAAAAGTGTTCGAGGCCGGTAGCCGGCTGCGGGTCATGCGGCAAACGGTGAGCCTGCCGGACAGCCGGATTGTCGATGACTATTATCAGATCGACTTGCCGTCCTTCGCCGCCATCTATGCGGTGACGGAGCAGGACGAGGTTTTGCTACTTCGCCAATACAAGCATGGCGTTGGCGAGGTGTGCTTGACGCTGCCTGGCGGCCAGATCGATCCCGGTGAGGATGCGGAGTTTTCCGCCCGGCGCGAGCTTCTGGAAGAGACGGGATATGGCGGTGGGCGCTGGTTCACCGGGCCGACCCTGATCCTTCACGGCAATCAACGCATTGCGCGGGCACATATCTATGTCGCCCGGCATGTGATCAAGTTGAACGAGGCCGATTCCGGCGATCTGGAAGACGCCACGATCCTGACCAAACCCCGCGCGGGCGTGTTGGAAGCCGCGATGACCGGAGGGATGCCAATCACCAGCCATGTAGCCGCGATTGGTATCGCTGAAGCCTTGCTGGCAAATTCGCCAGAGTAAAAACCTATTCCGCCGCGGCCTCGGGTGCGGCGTCGTCTTCCGCCTTGGCCTCGTCCTGTTCTGCCCAGATCTCTTTCTTCCGATAGAGTGTTGACGGACTGACCTGGAGAACCCGGGCGGTTTTGGGCAGGCTGCCGTCGCAGGCATTGATGGTTGCTTCGATGATTTGCCGTTCCAGCACATCGAAAGGCTGGCCGACGGCGAGGGCTATTGTTGGCCATTCACCGTTGGTGCCTCCTGTTGACGCAGTCGCCGGGCGCTGCATCTGAGCCGGTGCATTCGGTACGGGGACTGCAGGTCTGGGTGTTCTGGCGTGCCGGCCTTGCAACGTGTCCAGCATGTTAGCCTCAATAATCGGGCCTTCGTTCAAAACAACAAGATTTCGGATTGTGTTCTGCATTTCGCGGACATTGCCTGGCCAGCCATGGGCAAGCAGCAGATCTTCCGCCTCGACTGAAAAGCCGTCGAATGGTTTGCCTTCCTCGGCTGCGAATTGCTTCAGGAAATGGCGGGCGAGCTCCAGGATATCCGCGCCGCGCGCTCTGAGGGGCGGCAATGAGATTGGCAGCACGTGGAGCCGGTAGTAGAGATCTTCCCGGAACCGTCCGGCCTCAACTTCTTCCAGCGGATCGCGATTGGTGGCGCAAATGATGCGGACATCGACCTTCTTCAGGCTGTCGCTGCCGACCTTCTGAATCGTGCTGCTTTGCAGAAAGCGAAGCAGCTTGGCCTGAAGGGCAAGTTCAAGTTCGCAGATCTCGTCAAGAAACAGGGTGCCGCCATCCGCGCGCGCCGCCGCGCCATCCCGGTCAGACGTCGCGCCGGTAAAGGCACCCTTGATGTGGCCGAAAATCTCCGATTCGATCAGGTCTTTCGGGATCGCTGCACAGTTCAGCGGCACGAACGGGCCTTTGGCGCGCGGGCTGGAGCGATGGATGGATTCCGCGCAAACTTCCTTGCCCGTCCCGCTTTCGCCGGTGACGAAAACCGACGCGTTGGAACGGGCGACACTCTCGATCATCTTGTAGACTGCGGTCATCGGAAGCGATGAGCCGACAAAGCCGTGATGCGCCTTGGAAGCGGCGGGCTTGCGCACTTCCTCGACCACTTCGGTAAGCGTTTCACGCTCCATGGCATTGCGTGTCGTCGTGACCAGGCGCTCTTCGGCGACCGGCTTGACGATGAAATCGTAGGCACCGGCCTGCATGGCCTCAACGGCGGTCTTGATCGAGCCGGAACTGGTCACGACGACCACCGTGACCGGCAGCCGTTCCTTACGAATTGCCGAGAGGACCGCCTGGCCGTTCATGTCGGGCAATTGCAGATCAAGCAGAACCACGCTGATGCCGCTGCCTTTACGCAGGCGTTTGAGTGCTTCTTCGCCGGTTTCCACGTGGACGGAATCAATGCCTGCGCGCGAAAGCTGGTGAGCATACACAGTGGCAAGCGACAGCGTGTCTTCGACAATCAGGACTTTCACGGCACAGAACTCCGGTTTGCGCGCCGGTTACGCCAGCGCTTATTGTAATTCGAGACCAATTTCGTCCGCTAGTTCTTTAACATCCCCTAACGTTCGCTCGCAGACGTCCTTTAGATCGTCGACTCTTGACATGGCGGCAGAACGTTTGTGGTCACGTGCAAGCGAGTTTACTTCTGTGGCGATTGTCGTCAACTCGGTCGCACCAAATGTGCCTGCGACGCTTTTCAGGGCATGTGTTGCCCGTTCCAGCTTGTCCAGGTCGTCCGCTTCAACGGCTTCGATTGCCGCCTGATGGCGGTTCTGAGTGTCTTCAACAAACTGATTCAGGAGTTTTGCCTGCAACTCCGCCGGCATCGTTTCCAGAATGTCGCGTGCAGCAGCCAGCGGGGAAGCGGGTTTGGGTGCCTCCATGTTCCTGCCGGCCTTGCGGAGCGGCGCAACATTGCGGGAAATGGCGGACAGCAGATGTTCCTTTTCGACTGGTTTGGCCAGAAAATCGTTCATGCCTGATGCGATGAACCGCTCCTTGTCGCCTCGAAGTGCATAGGCGGTCAGCGCGATCACCGGAGTTTCCGCGTTGCGTTCGCCGCTCTTGATCCGTTGCGTTGCTTCGATGCCGTCCATTTCAGGCATCGAAATGTCCATCAGGATGCAGTCATAGTCACGCCTGCCGGCAGCGGCGACGGCCTCCTTGCCGTTGTTGGCTATGTCTATGTCGCAGCCCGCGCGTTGCAGGGCATGGCTGACGACGATCTGGTTCGTGGCGTTGTCCTCGGCCAGCAGGATGACCAGGCCCTCTGGGAAAGGTTCGTCGCCTGTCTCGTTTTCTGTTTCGGCAATCGGCGTCTGGTCGCCGGCCAGCATCAAAGGCACCTTGAATGTAAAAGTGCTGCCCGCGCCCGGAAGACTGTCGACAGATATTTCGCCATCCATGAGCGTGGCAATTTGCTTGCTGATCGCAAGGCCGAGGCCGGTGCCGCCTTGTTTCTTGGTGTAACTGGTATCAACGGTGACGAAATCACCGAACAAGGCTTCGTGCTTGTCTTTCGGAATGCCGATGCCCGTGTCTTGCACTTCGAACCGGAAGGTCGGTTTGACCGGATCTTGGCTTTCTACCGAAACGGAGATCCTGACCGAGCCAAGTTCCGTGAACTTGATGGCATTGGATACCAGATTGAGGATGACCTGGCGCAACCGGCCCGGATCGCTGACGATGTTGCGCGGAACATCCGGCGGATAATCGAGCAGCAGTTCCAGGCCCCGCTCTTCGGCTATCGGTTTGAACAGATCGACAATACTCTTCATGACCTTGTTGATCGTGAAGGGAGCATGGTCGAGATCCATTCGGCCGGCTTCCAGTTTCGAGAAGTCCAGAATGTCATTGATCAGCTCCAGGAGCGAGCGGCCGGACTCGCGCGCCGTCTTGACGTAATCCGCCTGTGCCCGGTCGAGATCGGTGTCCTTCAGAAGGCTCAAGATGCCAAGGACGCCATTCATTGGTGTGCGAATTTCATGGCTCATCATGGCAAGGAACTTGGCCTTTGCCTGATTGGCGGCTTCCGCCCGTTCCTTGGCTTCGCGCAAGGCTTCGTCGGCGGCCTTCCGGGCCGTGATATCGCGGACATAGCCCAGGAACAGCGGTCCACGATCGCCTTTGGTGTGGCGGATTGCCAGTTCCACGATGATCTCGTGACCGTCCTTGTGCTGGCCTTCGATTTCGATGCGTTTGCCAAGAACCGGCCCGTCTCCGGTTTTCAGGAAGTTGGCCAGGCCATCATCATGCGCTTGACGGTATTTCTCGGGAATTATGAATTCGGACATCTTCTTGCCGACGAGTTCCTCCGCCTTCCAGCCGAAGACCTCTTCCGCCGCCGGGCTGAAGTCCAGGATCATGCCATCGCCGTTCATCACGATTACGCCGTCAAAGGAGGCAGAAACAACGTTGCGCAGAAGGCTCTGGCTGGAGAGCAGTTCCTTTTCACGCCGTTTCAACTCTGTGATGTCGACGCGAAAACCCACCAAGCCACCTTCGCTGGTGCGGCTCTCGATCACGCGCAGCCAGCGGCCATCGTCCAGATGCTGTTCCATTGGCGCACCCGGATTGAGGTGCCGCTCCATGCGCAGCGCGACCCAATCTTCCAGTACTTCATCGGAGACCTTGTACTGGCCGCGCACTGCCCCATTGCGGATAATGTCCTCGAACTTTTCTCCCGGCTGAATCAGATCGGCGCTGCGGCCGTAAAACTCCTTGTACTTGCTGTTGCACAGGACCAGCCGGTCATCCGCATCGTAGAGAACGAAGCCGTCGGGCAGGGATTCAATCGCGTCGACCAGACGGGTCTCGGCCTGTTTGAGTTTCGCCGCAGCGGCCTTCTGCTCGGTGAGATCGCGTAGGATGGCCGTATAGGTGTTGGTTTCGCCGACGGCGGATTTCGTCAGCGACATCTCAATAGGATACTTGTGTCCATCCAGTCGTTTGCCCAACGTTTCCAGCCGCTTGCTTGCGGCAGAGGCATTTAGCGTATCTTCTTCCTTTCCGACGCAGCAATCGAACGGGAGGTCCGCATTGCGCGTTTCCGGCAGGATGTCGCATATGCTGCGTCCGGCCAGTTCACCGGAACTGCCAGCTGCGAACATGGACAGTGCCGCCGGGTTGGCGCTCAGGATGTTGCCTTCGGGTGAAATCGTCACAACGCCGTCCAGCATGGTTTCCAGAATGGCACTGACCTGGGCCTCTCCGGCTTCCGCGCGTTTGGTCGCAGTAACCAGCGCCTCGTTCTTTTCCCTTTCGGCATCGGCCAGCGCCGCGACCTTGCGGATTGCGCGCATACGCTGGTTCGACAGGACCAGGGACAGTGCGATGGCCGAAACGAACGCGACAATCAGCATAAGCACCAGATTGTCGATGGAAGTGAACCCGTTGCCATAAAGGTCGCTGGCCGGGATCAGCACTTCCTGAAGACCGCGGATATCGCCGACTTCCCAATCCGTTTTCGGCGATTGCGGATGGGTGTTGTGACAGGCGATACAGCTTCCTTCCATGCGGACGGCGGTCGCCTGGCGGAACTTGGAACCATCCGGATGCTGTTCCAGACGTTGATAGGTTTCTTCCGGGGATCGCTCGAAGAATGCGAGCGCTTCTTTCTGAAAGCCGGTCAGCTCCCGGTCCTGGCGCCAAGGCCAGGGATGTTTGGAAACCATGCTGATCCGGCTGTCCGCGCCGATGTTCTTCAGTTCTTCTTCAAGTGCGAGTGTCATGGTCACGGGCGCTGGAATGGTAAGTTCCTTGCCGTGATAGTCATGACTGACCACAACGTCTTCGGAGGAATAGAGTTTGTCGATGACCTCGCGGGAGTAGAACGAACGCGTTGCTGTCAAAAGTTCGGTCTGGGACTTGGCTGCGGATGCAAGGTCTGCGGTTCTCGCCTTTTGTCCGAAATCTACCGCAATGACATACGCCGCCAGTGCGGAGGCTGTAATGAACACCAGGACAAGCCAGAACGTCATATCGCTGCCGATATCGCGGATCCACTTGCGCAAGGACTTGCCCTTTCGTTTTAGCATTCGCTCTTTTTACCTCTGCGGAATATAGCCCGGAATTGTTTGAATGTTTGTTAGGGGAATGGGGTTGTTCCGTTTAACACTCTGAAATTCTTCCCAAACCGGCGTCAATCGACGGTTTTCAAGTAAAAGTAAGGATTTTTGACGAGGTAGCTCTGCCAGGTCTCAAAAGAGTGACGCTGGTGAATTTCGCATGTGTCGCTGCAATCGAAGATGTCGAGCGAGAGATGGAAATCCGACCGCGGATCGAACAGCCGCGCATAGGAGTAGACGGAATCGGCCGAGTGGCTTCCCGGGACCGCTCCGGCATAAGCCTCAAGGAAGCGCTTTGTTGGGAAGTCCGCCCAGCCGCCCGACAGGAACCAGCGGGTGGCGATCGGGCCTCCGCCATCCAGATCCCGGGGGCTTTCCGGCGCGGCTGCGAGCAGAAAGTCGGTCCGTTTTTTGAGACCTTCTGCGTCCGGTCCGGTCCGGCTGTTATCAAAAGCCTGAAGGCTCAGGAGGCTGATGCCGGCGTGACCTGTATCCTCGACCCGCTCCTCAGCGATTGCAGCAGGTTCCAAACCCTTTTCGCGGTAGTAGGTCTCAGGCCAGTAACGCCACAGACTGCCGTTCTCGTCCAACGACCATTCATTTCGAAACTGGTTGATGATTGCTTCTGCACGGGCACGGTGCTTTGCGTCCGGCAGTTTCTGCAGCATTGCCGCGAAAGAGACCTGCCAATTCCAGGGCGCGAGCGCGCCGGCGAAGCGGAAGTCCGTGTCCTTTGCTATCCGGTAGAGACCGGCCTTTGCATCGAATTCGGGCTCAAAGAAGTCAGCAAGGCACTGGCGGGTTTCCGCGATCCTCGTACGTGCCTTGGCCGGGCACAGAGACCCCAGGTTTTCGCAGCCGTCGGTCAGGGCGTTGGCGATTACCGCCTGGTTGATCATCAGGCTCACTTGCGAGCCGTTTTTCGAATAGATTTTCGAGCTCCAGCCGCAACCCGGTGTGGCTTCGCGGTCCCGGCCGTTTGAACCATCTTGCGCGGCGAGGGTCAGACGGATCGACTTGCGGGCTAGGTCGGCGAATACCTCAGCGCCAGTCCTTTCGTACATCGCAGCGAGCGCCCGCAACCGGTAACTCTGGTTCCAGCTCTGGCGGCCTTCCGCGTCCGAAGAGCACGCCAGCACTTCGCCGGACTGGGAGCCCAGCAGGCCCTTGGCGGCAAAATGGAAGTGAAGGGCCGCCGGCGTTCCGGACACAATGGCGACCGGGATACCCTTGGTACCGGTTTCCGTTCTGGGCAAGGAAATGAAGTCGGCCGCAGGATCCTTGAGAAGCGGATGACCGATCGCTCCAGTGTCCAGTGGGATCCGGTAGATACCGGCACCGCGTTCGCCGGAACAGGCCATCTTCACCCAGACCGTATCCCTGCTCAGCCGGAGCCGGTCTGCGGCACAGCCCTTGAAATCAACAAGAACTTCCGGCTCGGTTTGAAGATCGCCGCTGTCATCGCGCTGGTAGCGGACCAGGCGCTGCGGTGTGTTTGAACCCGTTTCCAGCGTGAAGACTGCTTCCTTGGAAACCCGCAGCAAGGAGACAGAGGTATATCGATCCCAGGTCAGCTTGACTTCGTCTTCCTGCAGAAGCTCGGTCTGGCGGTCGCCGCTTTTCCAGTTGCGCAACCGGATCAGCGCTCCATCGCGGGATACTCGCATCGCGCCAAGCCTGGCAACGCCCGCGGCTGCGGTTTCGAAAGTCCGCACTTTTCCGTTGACGGTCACCGTTGGCGTGTTGTCACCGGGGGATTTCGTGACCACCAGCGTGTTGCCACCGGCGCGGGAAACCGTCTCTAGGCAGATGTTCGAGAAGCCGTTCCGGGAGACGATACCGCTTTTCAGGTCGATGTGGGTGCCTTGGGCGGGAAGATGCAGTTGGGTTGCCGCAGGAAAGTCCTCCGCCGCCAGCCCCCCAAGGGGGAGACTGACGGCAACGGCGGTCACCAGTGCTGAAAGACTACGCATGACGCACCTTGGTTAGAAGTTGAAGTAGATGAACTCGGTCAGCTCTGCCAGACGATAGGTCTGGATCAGGGCGACGCCGAACAGCACGCAGATCGCCGCTGCCCAGCCAGTGGTCGGCTGCCAGCGCACGGGCAGGAAGCCTTCGGTTTTGCGCTGTGCGATCAGCTTCTTCAGGCCGAGAACCGGATTGTAACGCTCAGTGAACTCGATGGAGTTCGGCAGGAAGAAGACGATTGTCGACAGGATGACGATGGACGCCCAGATATGTGCGGTACCGGCGGCCATATTGGTCCACAGTTCCGGTTCATAGACTGTCGAGAACCCGGTCATGCCAAGGATGATATTGGTCGCCCCTGCAAAGCTTTCTGCGCGGAAGAACACCCAGGCGATAACCACCGCAAGAAGGGTGACCCCACGGGCCGCGAAGGTACCGACCGGCTTTGGCAGGATGTTCGGGATATAGCCGTTCTTTGCGAGTGCGTCCCAGCCGTGGTTGATGGCGAGATAGGCTCCATGAAGTCCGCCCCAGAAGACGAAGGTCCAGGAGGCACCGTGCCACAACCCGCCGAGCAACATGGTGATCATCAGGTTGCCATAGCGGCGCACCGGTCCAGAGCGATTTCCGCCGAGCGGGATATAGAGGTAGTCCCGCAGGAAATGCGACAGAGTGATATGCCAGCGGCGCCAGAAGTCGGAGATGCTGGTCGCCTTGTAGGGCGAATTGAAGTTCACCGGCAGGCGGATGCCGAACATCCGGGCGATGCCGAGCGCCATGTCGCAATAGCCGGAGAAGTCGAAATAAAGCTGGAAGGTATAGGCAAGAGCACCAATCCAGGCCGCTTCCATCGGGACGCCGGATGTTGTCTCGGCCAGATTGAAGACCTGATTGGCATAAGGCGCAATGCCGTCAGCCAGCACGATCTTCTTGAACAGGCCAATGGCGAACAAGGTGGCACCGACGGACAGGTTCAAAACCAGCTTGTTGCGGAACACTGCCAGCCGGAATTGCGGCACTGTCTCCTTTTGCATGACGATCGGCCCGGCAATGAGCTGCGGGAAGAACACCACGAACAGGATGTAGCGGGCAAAGTCGGTCTCGACGATCTCGCCCTTGTAGGTTTCGACCAGGAAGGCGATCTGCTGGAAGGTGAAGAACGAGATCGCCAGCGGCAACAAGAGCTGCAACATCGGCAGGTCTGCGCCGGTAAAGAAGTTGGCGTTGCCGATGAAGAAATCAGCATATTTGAACACCGCGATCAGCGACATGTTGAACACGATCCCGGCGATCAGAACCGGTTTTCTGCGGTCCTTTCGCAGAATGCGGTGAAAGCCGTAGTTGATCACCACCGAGCCAAGCAGCAACGGCAGGTAGAGCGGGTTCCACCAAGCGTAGAACACCAGCGATGCGATGGTGAGCCACCAGATGATGCCCTTTTCCCAGCGCAGGTGCCGCAGGATCAGATACCCCAGCAGAACCGGGGGCATGAACAGGTAGATGAATTCCAGGGAACTGAAAACCATAACTCAGCCCTCCGTTTTTTCAGGTGTGGGAGTGGGTGCAAGGTCCGGGGAAAGCTCTGTCGTGTCCCGTGGCGCAGATGGGAATTGTGCCTCAAGCTCTGCAAGGAAACGGGTGCTGCCGGCATGACCGCGATCAGCGCCCTTCCGGGCAAGCTCGCGTGCCTTCTCCAGGTCTTGTTCGACCAATGCGCCTTCGGCATAGACCTTGGCGAGTTCTTCCATGGCTCCGGGATGACCGACGGTAACACCGCGCTCCAACAGCGCGACGGCACCGTCCGGAGTCAGCCCGTGTTCACTCTTCAGGTGGAACCTGCCAAGCGCGGTTAGCGCGCCGCCATGTTCCGCCTTGGCAGCAACCTGCAGCCAACCCAGCGCTTCTTCGATCTTTGCTTCGTCCGTGGCGTTCGCGATCAGCATCCGGCCGAGATCGTGCATGGCACCGGCATCGCCGAGATCGGCGGACCGGACGAACCAGTCTTGGGCGCGGTCCAGATCGGTGTCGACGAATTCACCGTCCCGGTAAATCCGGCCAAGGGTCTTGGCGGAACTTGCCGACCCGTCGCGCGCCTTCTTTTCAAGGCCTTCAATGGCGCGTTTTGCCCAGAAACGGGCTTCATCCGGGTCTGGCGTGGTCCCGTAGCGTCCCGTGAGCAGGATGCGGGCGTAGTTGATGGTCGAAGACGGGTAACCGGCAATGGCCGCCCGCTCATAATGATGAAAGGCCTTGATCAAATCCCGTTCTGTGCCAATGCCGCGCTCAAAATGCTTGGCGAGCTGCACATGGGCCTTGGTGTAGTCCCACTCCAAAGCCTTGATGAACCATTGCAGGGCGATCTCCGCGCAGTGGATGCCGGAAGACCTCTGGAACAGACGGCCCAGTTCATAGGCGGTTTCTCCGCGATACGCGAAAGAGAACTTGACCGCTTCCATGAAGATCCGCCGGGCCTGTTCCAGATCCTTGTCGACGCCCCAGCCGTTCTTGTAGGCCCGTCCGAGATGGAAGAGGGCTGTCGGGTGCCCGTCACTCGCCAGTTGGGTCAGAATATCGGCAGCAGCCTCCCAGCGCCCGACCTTTTGAAGGCCGCGGGCCTGCTTGAGCATCTCCTCGATCGCCGGATCAATGCGCTCCGACTTGGCGGTGAAGGTTTCGGTGTCCGAGGAAAAGGCCACGGCACCGGCAAGTGCGAAGACAGAGCCGAGCAGAAGATACTTCCACCGGTTGGACTTGATGACACGATTGATCATTTGCGGGCCTCCGCATTCTTTCGTTGTGTTCCGGCACGCGCCAAGGCCTGGCTGTTCGCCTGCCGCCAGATCCGGCAGGACCGGCCTTCGAGCAGTTCCAGGTTGCCTTCGGTGAAGGAACTGTTGGTATCCGCCTCGGTGATCGGGCAGGCCAATTCGGTGCGCCGCTTTTGCGCCTTGGCCGTGCGGCCCGGATCCTGATCGATCAGTTGCAGGAGCTCGCCGACGATCGTGCGGGCGGGCGTCGAGCTGAAGTGATAGGCGTCGGTGAAGTTTTCCAATTCCCGCGTGAAGGGACTGTCAAAGTCGA
Organism: Roseibium sp.; assembly: GCA_965230445.1. Taxonomy (GTDB): domain Bacteria; phylum Pseudomonadota; class Alphaproteobacteria; order Rhizobiales; family Stappiaceae; genus Roseibium. The sequence continues at coordinate 1,506,383 of OZ246005.1, forward strand.
GATCGACCACTGGCGCCATCTGAGCCAGCCGTTCGCGGAAGCGGTGATTGGCGGACGACAACCCAAAGTCCCAGATTCGCCGCTGCATTTCGGAAATGGTCGGCGGAATGAAGAAGATCAACTCGACACCATTATCATCGCACCAGGCATCCATCTCTTCGACCAGCGCCCACAAATCATCCGATTGCTTGAACCGGCGCCAGTCCGCAGCACCATTTGTGCCAACCTGTTTGGCAAACAGCTGCGGCAAATCGCGGGTGAGGGTGATTTCCGGCCAATAGCGGCCCCAATGGCCAAGCCCCAGACCCCGGCCATGAAAGATTGCCGGCAGAACAAGCGTTCCCTCCGGCGTGCTGAGCGCGCATTCATCGCAAAGCGCCGGGTCGAGCAGCGCTTCGACGGAGAGGTTCTCCAGAGCCAGGAAATCGGCAGCATCCGCTGATTGCACTGGCGAAAAGGAAAGGCTTTCGACCGCCTTAAACATCTCAGGGTAGCGCTCTTCGAGCAGTTGCCAGCCGATCTTTGCGACGAACCAGTTGGTGTAGTAGCTGAACGGATTGCTCGCCAGATCAACGGCTTCCGGGACGCGGTTCATGCCCCCCTTGAAACGGGTGTCCATGCTGCGCAACGGCAGGCTGACAATCAGCGTGTCCAGTTCCACGTTTTTGCGCAGATAGTCGAAGGTGTCATAGATCTCATAGACCGTTGCTCCGCCATAGGCGAAATTGTAGACATCGTCGCGGCCCAGCTCCTGCCAGTATTTGTCCTGCAGGGCGCGGGCGCGGCTGTCGCCGAGAACGACCGTCGGAGCCTTGATGCGCGGATATTCGATCATCTTGTAGAGCGGGTAGTGCGCCTTGACGCTGATCTCCTTCTTGTCGAGGCCAAGATCGACCACCTGGTTATGGTCATAGGCGTCAACCACCAGATTGAAGGCGACCGGAGCCAGGGCAGCTAGTGCGGTAAGAGTGACCGCGGCGGCGTAGAATTTCGGTTTCAGCTTCATGGAGCGGTCCTTCGAATACGTTCGACTGGCTCACGCAATTCAAGATCGGGGCCAGGATTGGATGGATGCCGGAAGCTCAATGAAAACAGTGTTTTGTGTAGAGATTTCGATTTTGGGAAGGCTACTTGCTTCCGATTTTCAAAGAATGCGTTTTGCAAAATTGGAAACGGCAAACTGAGGGATTGGCATCAGCTTTGGCTTTGCGTTCGATTTGATAGGGGCAAATGCAATGAGAACTTTGAGCCGCTCCCCGTCCTGGAAGGCGGAGCTCTCCTTTGGTCGCGCTGGTGCGCTGGTTTACGGTACGGCGCGCAACTTCGCTGTACCGGTCCGGAATGACGGACAGGGCGGCTTAGGGCCTGTGGGGAATTAGGTATCGGACGCGGCGCGAGACGCTTTTGGTTGCGGATCAGGAAGAGAGGCTGCCATGGAGTAATCTCCATAAGGGCTCTCTGACGCCATCCGGGGCCAAAAGCGCCGCGTCCCGCAAGGGATATGATGAAAATCGCCCGGCTCCACGGCGCAAAGTCTTGAAAAGGAATGAGCACCGGATGCCGATCACGGCTTCTAAACCGCCTCAGTCAATCCGAGCACATAGCTGATCATCTTGGTGCTCGGCGGATCGATCAGGCCGGACATAAGGCAGACGCCGAGAAACAGCATGGTCACATAGAGCAGCGTCAGGTAGCTGGCCATCCAGTTCTGCAAGGTCGCCAGGAGACCGTCGCCTTCGCCGGCGCGTTGATCGCCGCGGTTGGACCAGCGCTGTTTCGACAGGCGGAAGATGCAGTAAACCTTCACCGACGCGTTGATCAACTGGTTGAAATAGAGAATGAACGGGTAGCTGAGATCCACCTTGCGGGCGTACTGGAAGAGAAACAGCGACAGCAGCATCCGCGTGATGCAGATGAACACCACATAGCCGAACACATAGTACGGATCATAGAGGATCGAAGTGCTGACCGCGAGCACCGGGCTGACCAGCATGGTCCACATGGAAATGCGCTGGTCGAGCAGGCACCACCAGATAAAGAACGGCATCCGGTGCGGTCCGAGCGCCAATGCACGGGAGCCGTTGCGCAACATGTTGCCCGACCAGCGGCGGAAGTTCTGCACCATCCGGTCCATGCCGGAGCCCTCGATCACCTCGACGGTGTAGCCCATGGCGTCGGGAACATAGAGCATGCGGCAGCCCGATTGCAGCATGTAGTACCAGGTGCTCTTGTCGTCGCCGGACAGAAACCGGAATTGCCCCCACAGCCAGTGTTCCAGGTGGTCGGCTTCCAGCAGGCGGATGAATTTCAGCCGCTGCAGGTGTTTGGCACGGAAAACGGACATGCGGCCGGTGAGGGTCAGAACCCGGCCGGAAAGGGAGTGCGATTGCATGGCAAGGCGGCGCTGGGCAAAGCGCATGGTCAGCCAGTTGGCGACCCAGCGCGGTCCGATGCACAGAACTTCTTCGTCCGTGGTGCAAGCCTGGAGGTCGGGATAGAGCTTGAACAGCGGCAGGCATGCGCCGACAGCGTTCTTGGCGAGAATGAAATCGCCGTCCATGAAGATGATCAGGTCGTCATCTTGCACTCCGCCGCGGCTCATCGCGCGTAGCACGAGGCCGATGGCAAGCCGCTTGCCCGGCTGGTTCTGCCGGATGACATGCAGTGTGACATCGAGGCCGGCCCATTCGCGGCGCAGGAGATCGGAAATAAGATCCTCGTCAAACCGGTCGCCCGAGCCGAGCCAGATTGTTCCCGGAACACCGGCATCGCGAATTTCGCGGCAGATCGAGCGGATCACCTTCTCGGTGATATCACGGTGCTCCTTGTAGGTGGTCATCATGAAATGAAGGTGCCGGGGGCGCCAGCCGTCATCCCAGACCTTCTTGCCGGCGTCGCGCATGGACGGATAAACGAACTTGCCGTAGATCCAGGCCCGCACCGCATGGGTGAACCACCAGCCGTAGCGCCAGATGCCCAAAATACCGATCACCAGGGTGATCTCACGGGTGGACGGGCTGTAGAAGACGTTCTCGAACGTCGTCAGACCGATGAAGCAGACGCCGAAATAGAGCGTTATCTGGAACAGCGCAAAGGGGGTCCATTTCGCCCAGCCTTTCGGCTGATGGGTGATCTCGTCGACGTCATAGGGCAGGGTGGGAGATACCTTGGCCATCACTGCGTCTCCAGAAAATGATCGATGGTGCGCCAGACGACGTTGTTCCGGTAGCGCTCGAAATAGACGGTGACCGGTGTGCCGGCGGGCGGCAGGTCGCCGTCCATGGCGACCAGAGTGACCTTGGCCGAACGCGCATCGACGGCGCGGAAGCGGTGCATTTCGGTGACTTCGTCGACAAAACCGGCCGTGCGGTTGATATCGGATACCTCTGCCTTGACCCAACGGCCGTCGGCAGGGACATAGACATTTGCCTTGGTGCCGTTCATCACCTGGACGATTTCCTCCTGGGTAACGAATGCGGTGATTGCCTCCGCGCCGGTCTCTTCGAGGGTCAAGAGGTCTTCGCCTTGCTTGACCACCATGCCGGCACCAATGGCAGCCTCAACCACCTTGCCACTATGCGGGGCAAGAACTGTCTGGCGGGTGTCTTTTGCCGAAAGCTCGGTGACCAGGTCTTCCTGATAGGCGAGTTCGGCCTTCAGGCGGGCAACACCCGCTTCCATTTCCGACATGCGGCCGGCAAAACCGGTTCCGGTAAACAGGCGGACGCTTTCTCCGCCTTCGATTAACTCATTGAGCTCCTGAATGTGGATCTCTTTGCGCTTCAGTTCGGAAGTGACGGACCTTAAGGACAGTTCCGCCGCTTCCACGTCATCAGCGCGGGTCAAGCCTTTTTCCGCAAGCTTTTGCAAACGCTCCAGCTTCAGGACCGCGTTTGCCTTTGCAAGTTCCAGCCCTTCAAGCTGGGACTCTGCCTGCCGTACATTGTTGCGGGCTACGAGTGCATAGCCTTCGGCGCGCTGTTTTTCGAGCGCCAGCAACGCTTCTTTCTCGGCAAGTTCGGCGCGGGTTGCCGCAAGGACTGTCTTTGCCTGACGGACGGTTTTCTCGTGGCTGGTGTCTTCCATGGTCAAGAGAAGGCTTCCGGCAGTCAGAGTGGCGCCCGGACGCGGAACGGCAGTAACGATGCGGCCGGTGACCGGGGCGGTCACGCTGGTACGGTCAGCGGTAACCACAGCCGATTGCACTTCGAGGCGGAACAGCGTTGCGAAGATATAGACGCCGACATAGCCGAACACAGCAGCGCCCAGCGAGAAATAGAACAGTGTCATGAAGATCTGTTTGAGCGGCCAGCGCCGCACCGGCATGCTTTGCGCCGGATTGGGGTCCGGCTTGGTCGGGACGGGAGTGACCGGCGTGTCGATGCGAACAATCGTGTCTTCGACATCGGTCATCTTGCCGCGGACGAGATCCTCAACGAAATGCTGCATCAAGGCGGTTTCGCGTTCGCCCAGGCCGGTGAACCGGAACGCGACGTGTCCGTCTTCTTCCGAGACGCGCACGACAGTAGCGTCTGCCTGGAGGGTAATGTTGAAGCCCTGGAACGGTAACGTGCAAAACAGCGTGTGCTGGGTGCCGATCTCCGGGAAGTCATCCGAAAAGCCCGAAACCCGGCATCCGCCAAGGCCCCAGTCCACAGCATCATAACCGGCACCATCGAATCCGACGCGCATCGGCGCCGTAACCCGGTAGTGCAGCCTTTGGCTGGGTCTTTCGTGAATGATTTCCAACTGTGCGCTTCCCGACGTGTTGCGGTCAGCGCTTCATTCGCAAGTAGAATGCCAACTTTCGCGCTAAACGCAGTGTTTGCGCGCTATGGAGGTTCTTATCGTGTAAAATATTGAAAAATATAAGAAATAACTTTGATCGTTTTGCGCCGAATTTGCTTTGTTTGCAAAACTGGAAAGGCTTGAACGTGTTTTTTGCGTTAACCAAATTCGAAAATGCAAACCAGATCCAGCCGACGCCGGAGAGCCGGGTTCGCATTTTGAAAATGCGAACCTGGTAGTGTGCGACGAGTACCGCTAACCCGCGAGAGGGCAGCGATATCTGTTTGCGGCATTGGTTTCCCGGATGCCACATTGCAAGAGCCGCTTCAAAGACCAACCGGCGGAAATCAATCCCTGGCCGCGTTGCCGCGCTTGCCCGGCCGGAAAGGCCGCGCTGCGCGCACCGCCTTGCCAGAAACAGATTTTCGCTCCATCAGATACGTCTTTGTTTCTGCCGATTGGTTTCAGGCGGTTCACGTGGAATCTGAAGTCCAGTCGAAGAACGCACTACAGTGAGCGAACTTCAGATCCGATCATCGGGTTTAGAAGATGAAGCACCCCTCGTCATAGAGCGATGCGACCGACTGATTGTCGATACCTTCCAGCTTGCAGATCCCCGTGTAGGAACCGTTGCCGTTCAGGTCGACCGCCAATGTGGTATCGCCATCGGTTTCGGTTGCCAGAAGCTGGGCGAGGAAGGTGTTGTCGTCCTTGCCATATGCCATGAAGCTGAGGTCAAGGAAGTCGATACCGATTTCGAAATCGGTGATCGTGTCGAGACCCGACAGATCGTACGACTTGTAGACAAACGTATCCGCGCCAAGGCCTCCAGTGAGTGTATCATCGCCCTGAAGGCTTCGGATGAGGTCGTCACCAGCACCTGCGACAATAACGTTGTCGTACCGGCTGCCCTGAAGGTAGTCGTCGCCACCACCACTGTTGATGTTGTCGATGTATTTCAGGGTATCCCGGCCGATTTCCAGACCGTGAGCCTTTTTGTTGTGGAGCCAGATTTTCAGATCCACATCAAAGGCGGAGTAGTCGACCGTATTGACGCCAAGGCCACCATTGATGATGTCATTGCCGGCGTCACCGTAGAAGGTGTCATTGCCGGTACTGCCATACATGTTGTCGTTGCCGTAGCCGCCATAGAGGTGGTCGTCTCCGCGTCCGCCGTTCAGCGTGTCGTTGCCATAGTCTCCTTTCAGTGTGTCGTTGTCATTGCCGCCGAACAGGCTGTCATTGCTCCAGCCGCCGTCGAGATAGTCTTCTCCATTGCCTCCTTTCAGTGTGTCTTCGCCATGTTCACCGTGCATGACGTCATCGCCGCTTCCGCCATTGAGAAGATCGTCGCCGGATCCGCCCCAAAGCTCATCATTGCCGGATCCGCCGTTGACGGTGTCGTTACCGCGCTCGCCGTCGAGATAGTCATCCCCGTTGTTGCCGTTGAGCGTATCGTTGTGGTTGCCTCCGAACAGGAAATCATTGCCGGAGTTGCCATACAGCTTGTCGTCCGCTGCGCCGCCATAAAGAAAGTCGTCGCCGCTGCCGCCATGCAGATGGTCGTAGCCGTTGTTTCCATATAGGTAGTCGTTTCCGGAACGGCCGTGCAGTTCGTCAGACCCGTCACCGCCATGAAGGACGTCATTGTCGGATCTGAGGATTTCGACAACTTCCGTGCCTTCGCCCTCGGTTTCCGGATCAGTTCCTCCGTTCTGTTGCTGGTAGTGAGCGTTGAGCACCAGGGCATTGGCGACACCGATATCGACCGTGAATACGCTGTCGTCGAAATCCCGGTCGCCTCCGTTGTAGAGGTCTTCGAAGCCGAGCGTGATGGTACCCGCATCTGCCTTCAGTACACCTGTCGTATGGAGGATGCCGTCAGGGTTGAGGTCCACCGTGTCGCCGAAGGCGGCGGTATGGTAAGGGTCCTGCCGGATCAGCGTCTTCGTGCCGTCCGGTGCAATGTGGTAGAGGCGCGGACCATCGCTGTTTATGGACGCAGGGCTACCGTCGCTTTCCTGGAACTCGAGTGTTCCATTTTCCATGTCGAGGCCGGAATAGCCACCATTGAGGTTGTAGCCATTCGAGACAATGAAAAAGGCGATCTTGTCGCCGGACTGGACATTCAGGAACTCCCGGCTTTGTCCCTGGATCAGATCGCCGCCGCTATACTGCAGCGATGCGTTCGGCCAGATGAACTTTACATCCTGGATGGTGCCGTCATCGGCCACCTTGTACCAGCCGAACGTGTTCCTGTAGCCGGCAGTTTCGCCCTCAAACACCACCGAGACCGGATAGTCGTCGGTAATTTCCATCGAGGTGATCTGGACAAGGTTCGGGCCGCCTGACCCGTAAAGCTTGTCGTTGCCGCTATTGCCGTAGAGGGTATCGTCGCCGGTACCTCCCCAGACTTCATCATTGCCGTTGTGGCCTTTCATCGTGTCGTCGCCGAAGCGACCCGACATGACGTCCGAATGGTGGGTACCATGCATGACGTCGTCGCCGGAGGTCCCGATCATGGGACGTGTTGCTGGCAAACTTGCCATTGTCACACTCCTTTTGGTTTAGAGCCTTTTTAAAAAAGGTCCAAAGGGTGCGTTGCAGGCTTCGGGCCAAATCAGCTCAAAATAGAGTGAAAATATCCATATAAAAACAATAAGTTATAGAATGCATCTGACTTGGTTATGAATGCGTTTTGCAGGATCGGAGCCGCTTTTGCGTTTTGAGATTGCGAAATCGGAATTTGCGCCTGAATGGCCGGTGCCCCGGATCTCACTGAAATGGCATCCATTGGCAATGCATGGCGCGTGCCGAAACATGCGCGAAACGAGATTGAAAAACACCTCTTCTCCATCATTCCGGACCACGGGGCGCAGAGCTCCGTTTTATGATCCGGACACCGGCGCAACAGCGCCAACGATGGCGAGGATCACCCTTCCTTTTTGCGGTCACAAGAAGGAGAGAAGCTGGAGCATATGCACGACGCGTTTACGTAGAGTGGGCCTGGCCTTTCGGCTACGCTGCAGACCGTTCGCCATGGCGGGTGGGGGAAGTCGCCCCACCCAATGCTCGATCAACTGTCCCGGTTCATGGCGTGATACTCCTTGTTCGGCATCATGTCGGAGGCGATCGCGAACCGGTTGGACATGTTGAAAAAGCCGATCACGTCAGAAAGGTCGAAGATGTCCGCATCGCTCAAACCGGCGTCGCGCAGCGCCTGGCGGTCGTCTTCGACAACGTCAAACGGGGTCTTCGTCAGTTTCCACGCGAAGTCGAGCATGGCCCGCTGGCGCGGTTCCAGAGGCGCGACGCGGTAGTTCATGACCATCATTTCGCCGAGTTCCGGATCACCGGAAAGCGCACGAACGGCCTGGCCATGGGCGACAAGGCAGTAGTAGCAGCGGTTGGCGGAAGACACGACAACCGCGACCATCTCGCGTTCCAGTTTGGTGAGGCCTGACGGTGCGAGCATCAAGGTGTTGTAGTAGTTGGAGAAATTTCTCAACTTCTCCTCGTTGAACGAGAACGTCGCCAAGACATTGGGAACCATTCCGAGTTTCTCCACGCAGATATCGAAATAGCGACGCGTTTCTTCACTCAGATCCTCGGTCTTGGGCTGCGGGTAGACCGATATGTGATCGGGCTGGGGCATGCTCATTCTCCTCCGTTGGAAATATAAGTCCGTAATACGGACCTGGCTAAAATTCAGTTCTCGCATTAAACGGGCAAAAATCGGTGTTGACAATAGATGTTTACCATTGCCACTATTCGCAATAAGAAAAATCATGGTCCGGAATGCGGACTTTGGAGGAGTGTTGGACAAAGTCGCCGAACAAGGCAAGCGCCGGTCGGAAAGTGCGCAGACGGTTCTGCGGGCCGCCAAGGTGCTGCATGCGATAGGTGCTGCCCAGGAGGCCACCTTCTCGGCGTTGAAGGAAGCGACGGAGTTTCCAAATCCCACGCTTCGCCGCCTGCTTGTGTCGCTCATTGAAACGGGACTGGTAACCCAGGACGGTGGCTCCGGCCGCTACCGGTTGGGATCGGAGGCCTATGTGCTCGGGCAACTGGCGCGCCCGGCGTTCGGTATTCACGACCTTGCAAGAGACAGCTTGAAGAGATTGGCGGAAGTCTCTGCGGATACGGCATTTTTAAGCGTTGTTGACGGGATGTCGACGGTCTGCCTGCACCGGGAGGAGGGCCGGTTTCCAATCAGAACACACGTCCTCAGCGTAGGCGACCGGCATCCGCTGGGCATGGGCGGGGCTGGTTTGGCAATCCTGGCAGCGCTTCCCGACGAAGAGGCGGGCCGGATTTTGAACGCCAATACCGATGTGATCCGCAGCGCCCGCCCGGAGATCAAGATCGCCCGGCTCGAAAACCTGGTGAAACAGGCGCGCCCGACGGGCGTCGCGCTCAATCCCGGACTGGTGTTTCCGGGGTCCTGGGCCATTGCCGCGGCTATCCGCGCGCCATCGGGTGAAATCGCCGGAGCCTTGACCATTGCGGCCATTGAAAGCCGCATGACACCGGACCGGCAGTCCGAATTGTCCGCCCCCTTGCTGGCTGAAGTGCGGCGTGTGGAGCGGCTCATGGATCGGTTCGGGGCGGAAGGGCTGCGCCTGGGCGCGGCTCAATAGGGAGCAAAAGTGATGAACAATCGTGATGCGGTGATCGTTGGCTGGGCGCACAGTCCCTTCGGGAAACTGGATGCCGAAGATGTCGAAGCACTGATCGGAATGGTCGGCACCGAAGCGCTGGAACATGCCGGTGTCAGTCCTAAGGATGTCGATCTGGTCACCGTTGGAGTTCTCAATTGCGGCTTTTCCAAGCAGGGGTTCGAGGCTGGCCTTGTGTCGGTTGCGGTTCCCGGTCTTGAACACACGCCTGCGCTGCGCACTGAAAACGCCTGCGCCACCGGTTCGGCCGCGCTTTACACGGCCATGGATGCAATTGAGGCGGGCCGCGCGCGGATTGCTCTGGTGATCGGTGCCGAGAAAATGACCGCGACACCGGGCGCGGAGATCGGCGACATCCTGCTTCATGGTGCCTACCGAAAGGAAGAAGACGGTTTCCCCGCTGGTTTCGCTGGCATTTTCGGACAGATCGCCGGAAGCTACTTCCAGAAACATGGCGACCGGTCGGAAGAGATCGCCATGATCGCCGCCAAGAATCACGAGAATGGCACGGCAAATCCCTATGCGCATATGCAGAAGAATGTCGGCTTCGAGTTCTGCAACACGGTTTCCGACAAGAACCCGCGGGTGGCGGGTCCGCTCCGGCGCACCGATTGCTCGCTCGTCTCCGATGGGGCGGCTGCACTGGTGGTGACAGACCGCGAAACTGCTGAAGGACTGGCCCGAGCCATCGCTTTTCGAGCCCGCGCGCACAAGAACGATGTCTTTCCCTTGTCGCGCCGCGAGCCGACGGCCTTTGACGGTGCGAGAGCCGCCTGGACTGCGGCCAAGGATGAGGCGGGCGTCACCCTGGACGATCTCGATTTTGTCGAAACCCACGACTGTTTCACGATTGCCGAGATGATCGAATACGAGGCGATGGGACTGACCCGACCGGGCGAGGGCTGGAAGGCGGTGCGTGAAGGCACGACCCGCAAAGACGGCAAATTGCCTGTAAACCCGTCCGGCGGTCTTAAGTCGAAAGGCCATCCGATTGGCGCGACGGGTGTCTCGATGCACGTTCTGGCCTCCATGCAGCTTATGAGCGAAGCGGGCGGCATGCAGATCGAAGGGGCCAAGCTGGCTGGAGTCTTCAATATGGGCGGGGCGGCGGTCGCCAACTATTGTTCTATCCTGGAGCGCGTTAAGTGACGATTACCCCGCATTCCACCCGGACGATGAACCTTGGCCATTTCGTTGCCCAACAGGCCCGGCGCCTGTCAGACCGGCCTGCCTTTGTATGGGGCGAACGGATCTGGACCTGGGCTGACTTCAATCGCCGCGTCAACGCCATGGCAGCGGTGCTTGCCGGCCAAGGGATTGAAAAGGGCGACCGGGTTCTGGTGCAGTCGCAGAATTGCAATCAGCTGTTTGAATCCATGTTTGCCTGTTTCCGCCTCGGCGCCGTCTGGGTTCCGGCGAATTTTCGCGGTGCGCCCGGGGATCTGGCCTGGATGGCGGAGCTTTCAGGTGCAAAGCTGCTGATTTGCAATGCGGACTTTCCGGAGCATGCGGCGATTGAAGCGCCGGAGATTGAAACGCGGCTGGCGATTGGTCCTGCAGATTTCGGGCCGGATATCGATGCATTGATGGAAACGGCTGGCGATCCGCCACCGCTTGCGCCGGTCGATCGGGACGATCCGGCTTGGTTCTTCTTCACCTCCGGCACGACCGGACGTCCCAAGGCAGCGGTTCTGACCCATGGCCAGCTGGGCTTTGTGATCAACAATCACCTGTGCGACCTGGCACCCGGCCTGACCCCGGATGATGCATCACTGGTGGTCGCGCCGCTCAGCCATGGCGCCGGGATGCATCAACTCCTGATGGTTGCCAAGGGCGCGCCGACTATTCTGACAACGGCACCCAGGTTTGACACCGATGAAATTTGGGAGATTGTCGAACGCTGGAAGGTGACCAATATCTTCACGGTTCCGACGATATTAAAGATGCTTGTCGAAGCGCCGGCGGCGATGACTTGCGATCACAGCTCTTTGCGCTATGTGATCTACGCTGGCGCTCCGATGTACAGAACGGACCAGATAAGGGCGTTGGAAGTTCTTGGTCCGGTGATTGTGCAATATTTTGGGCTTGGTGAGGTAACCGGTGCGATCACCGTCCTGCCGCCCTATGAGCACTCCACCGGCGACGATATGCGGCTTGGAACGTGCGGGTTCCCACGAACCGGCATGCAGGTGGAAATCCAGGACGATGACGGACGGGCAGTTGAGACCGGGCAAACCGGCGAGATCTGCGTCACCGGTCCTGCGGTTTTCGCCGGCTACTACAAGAACCCGGAAGCAAACAAGAAAAGCTTCCGGGATGGTTTCTTCAGGACCGGCGATCTCGGTCACATGGATGAGGACGGCTATGTGTACATCACTGGCCGGGCCTCGGACATGTACATCTCCGGCGGCTCCAACATCTATCCGCGCGAGATTGAGGAAAAGATCCTCCTGCATCCAGCCGTGTCGGAGACTGCGGTCTTCGGCGTGCCTGATCCTAAATGGGGGGAAATGGGTGTTGCTGTCTGTTCGCTGAAACCGGGCGCGTCGCTCGATCCGGCGGAACTGGATGCGTTTCTGCGGGAAAGAATGGCCTCCTACAAGGTCCCGCGTCAGATGCATATCTGGGACGAGATTCCGAAATCCGGATACGGGAAGATGGCCAAGCGCCTGGTCCGCGCGGAACTGGAGCGGCGCATGGCCGCAGCGAGCAGGTCCGGGGAGGGCGCAGCCTGATGCATCTCGTAACCCATCCAGGGCCCGTGGACGCTGAACGCGTTCAGATCGCCCCTTGTGCGGGCGCTCCGGTCGAATTGGAACTGTCAGCAGGAATGACCCTGGACGAGGCGGTGGCAGCGGCCATGGCAGAAGCAGGTCTGGATTCTGCATGGCTGACATTGGAAGCCGCCCCGGTTGACAGCCTCGATTACGTCATGCCGGACCTTTCGACGGACGGCGTTCATGTTGCCTGGTACTCGAAGACACATAGCCTGAACGGACCCGGACAGATCGCGGATCTCGGCATGATCGTCGGCCACCACGATGGCAACAGTTTCCTGCATGGGCACGGACGATGGGCACCGGATGGCGGCAAGACCGCAATGGGCCACATCTTGCCCCACCTGACGGTCCTGAGCGCACCGGCCGTTGCCCGGGGCATAGGGATCAAGGGTGCCTCGTTCCAGCGTGGGCCCGATCCGGAAACAGCCTTTGATTTGTTCCATGCGGTCGAGGGCACCGGTTCGGATGATCCGGATCACGCGCTCTTGCGCCTGCGTCCCAATCAGGACTTCGCCACTGCTCTGGACGCAGCATGCGCAGCGCTCGGCTGGCAACGAGCCAAGGCCTATGGGGTGGGCAGTCTCAATCATACCGTATTCGAGGACGGCAGGTTTCTGGACAGCCTGCCAACCGAGTTCTTCGTATCTGGTGCCGAGGCTGTCGCGGCCGGCGGGAAAGGTCCGGGGCCGGATATCGCCATCGTCGGGCTTGAGGGAACCGGAATATTCCAGGGAGAGATCAAGCGCGGAGAGAATGCCGTTTTGATAACGGCGGAAATCGTCATTGCGCGCGTGGAGTAGCGCATGACGGCAAGAAAACCGAAGTCCAATGGGAGGAAGACAATGAAAATGAAACTCTGGCAACCACTGTTTGCGGCGGCTCTGATGGCCGGTACCGCTAACGCGGCACCGATCGATATGCAGTCGATCTATCCGAATTCGCTTCCGCTGCTGGGTGAAGCCGGTGCAGAAATGGGCGAACGTGTTGGCCGTCTGACCGGCGGCGATCTGGAAATCGTGTTCCACAATCCAGGTGAACTGGTCGCCGGCGGCGAAATCTGGGATGCCGTGTCGACAGGTGCGATCCCGGCTGGCTGGTACTCGCCGGGGTTTGCCGAAAGCGTGATTCCCGCAGCGCCGCTCTTCACGGCATTCCCGTTCGGTCCGGGCGCTGTCGAATATACTGCCTGGTGGTATCAGGGCGGTGGCAAGGAACTCTGGGCTGAAGTCTCTGCTCCGTTCAACATCCACTCCGAACTGTGCACCATCCTTGCACCGGAAGCGTCCGGCTGGTTCAACAAGCCGATTGAATCGCCTTCCGATCTCGAAGGCCTGAAGATGCGGATCTTTGGCCTTGGCGCTTCGGTGATGGAAAAGCTCGGTGCCCAGGCGCAGTCCATGCCGGTCGCCGACACCATGACCGCTCTGAACCTTGGGACGATTGACGCAGCTGAACTCAGCTTCCCGGCGATCGACAAGGCACTTGGCATGCAGGAGCATGCGTCGCATTACTATTTCCCCGGCTGGCATCAGCAGAGCTCGCTTATCGTCTTCATCATGAACAAGGATGCCTGGAACGAGCTTCCTGATGCACACAAAGCGGCTATCGAAGAAGTTTGCGCGGCCAATGTGGCGCATACGGTCGCCATGGGCGAAACCATCCAGATGGCACCACTCGCCGAACTGGAAGCAGGCGGAGTGACCATTCACGAGTGGTCTGACGAAATGCTGGCAACCTTCAGCAGCGCATGGGATGAAGTCGTCGCTGAACGCTCGGCTGCTGACGAAACCTTTGCCAAGGTCTGGAACCACATCCAGGACTTCCGCACTGAATATGCGCGTTGGGGCACCCTCGGCTATCTCGACTAAACCGAAACTCCCTCGCTGACTGTCTTCGCGGCACCTCTGGCCGCCGCGAAGACATTCCGTCAATGAAATGAAGCTTATGCTCGCAATCGCTCACATATTGGATCGCCTGTGCGTCTATGCGGCCCGGTTTGCCGGACTGCTGCTCCTCGTCCTGACGGCTGTCATCATCTACGACGTGGCCGGCCGCCGGTTCTTCAACACGGGCTCCGTCGCTCTTCAGGAGCTTGAGTGGCATCTGCATGGCGCCATTGCCGTGCTTGGCTTCGGCTACGCGTATACGCGGAACGCTCATGTACGTATCGACATCTTCTATCAGAGCTTTTCCAACCGGCTGAAGCTGAAATTGGAAGTGATCGGCATTGCCTTTTTGCTGACCCCGTTTCTGCTTGCCGTGATCTGGTTTGGCTATGATTTTGCCGAACGCTCGTTCCTGCGCGGAGAAGGCTCGTCGGGCGGACTCGGCCTGGACCATCGCTGGATCATCAAGTCAGCGGTTCCCGTGTCCGCGCTGTTGGCGCTGTGCGGAGCGTGGTCGGTGGTTTTGCGCGCCCTTGATGCCCTTCAAAAGCCCGGCGCATCCGACACCCCGTTCAACGAGGGCGCATTGTGGAAGTCCTGATAGAAATTCTCCCGGCGCTGATGTTCGCCGCTCTTGTCGGCGGGCTGTTCACCGGATTGCCGGTCGCAGTCGTGCTCGCTGGCGTTACCGTGATCTTCGCCGTTCTGGCCTATGCGCTTGGCGAAATGCGCCTCATCCAGGCGAGTCTGATCCCGAACCGGATCTTTGGCGGGTCGATCGAGAACGCCGTTCTGGTCGCCGCGCCAATGTTCATCTTCATGGGCGTGTTGCTTGAGAAAAGCCGGATTGCCGAAGACCTGCTGATCACCTTGCAGAAACTGCTGCGGGTCGTGCCCGGCGGGCTGGCGCTGGCGGTGACCCTGATGGGAACCATCCTTGCTGCCGCCACCGGGATCATCGGTGCTTCGGTGGTAATGCTGACCGTCCTTGCGATCCCGACAATGCTCAAGCGTGGCTATTCGCCCGAACTGGCGAGTGGAACCGTGGCGTCGGCCGGAACGCTCGGCATTCTTATTCCGCCCTCGGTGATGCTGGTGTTCATGGGCGACATCCTCACCATCAATCTGGCAAAGCTTTTCGTGTCCGCGCTGGTTCCGGGGCTGGTTCTGGCCGGGGTCTACCTGGTCTACATCTTCATCCGCACCGCTCTGAAACCCGAACTGGCACCAGCAGCACCGCCGCTGACACCTGAAGAAAAACAAGGGCTCTGGAAGGAAACGATTGTTTCCTTCGCCTTGCCGTTGTTCCTGGTGGTCGCGGTGCTTGGCTCGATCCTCGGCGGGGTCGCAACACCAACGGAAGCGGCGGGCGTTGGAGCCTTTGCCGCGCTGGCGCTTGGCCTTGCGCGCGGGCGGCTGTCCCTGCCGGTGCTCGGAGAGGCGATGGACGGCTCGATCCGCACGCTTGCCATGCTGTTCTTCATCTTCATCACGGCCACCGCCTATGCCTATATTTTCCGGGTGATTGGTGGTGAGCATTTCATCGTCAACACGGCCCGCAGCCTGAACATGGGGGACTGGGGCATCCTGGCGATGTTAATGCTGATGATCTTTGCGCTCGGCTTTTTCTTCGACTGGGTCGAGATCACCTTGATCATGCTGCCGATTGTTGCGCCGATCGTGCAGTTGATGGATCTCGGCGACCACGTTGCCCGCGCCGACATGATTTACTGGTTCGCAGTCCTCATGGCAGTCAATCTGCAGACATCTTTCCTGACGCCGCCATTCGGGTTTGCCCTGTTCTTCCTGAAGGGGGCGGCAGGCAATCTGGTCACTATCGCGCAGATCTACCGGGGCATCATTCCCTTTGTCATTCTCCAGCTGATTGTGCTGGCGCTTATCATATGGCAACCGGGGCTGGTGCTGTGGCTGCCCGAGCAGGTGCTGAAATGAGCGGCCGGTTCGAAGGCAAGACCGCGGCGGTCATTGGTGCGGGTGCGGTCGGTGAGGGTATCGGCAACGGCCGGGCCACTGCCATCTTGTTGGCAAGGGGCGGCGCGAAAGTTCTGTGTGCCGACAGGGACCTGGCCGCAGCCGAAGCGACCGTTGACATGATCCGCGCGGAGAACGGCGTTGCAGAACCGCTCGCAATTGATGCGACGGATGACAGCTCGGGCGCTATCGTGAGCGAACGGATGCTAGAGCTTTGGGAGCGTATGGACGTCTGCGTCCATGTTGTCGGTATGAACATCCCCGGCGGCGTCGTGGAGACCTCACCGGAAGACTGGGACCGGGTGTTCTCGGTCAATCTGCGCAGTGCCTTTCTGCTTTCAAAGGCGGTCGTGCCGGTCATGGTTGACCAGGGTGGTGGATCGCTGGTGTTTGTCAGTTCGCTCGCCGCCGTCTGGTCGGGCAGCTATTCCTATGTCTCTTATGAGGCGTCAAAGGCCGGGCTCAATCGGCTGACAGGCTCATTGGCTCGTGCCCATGCGGCGGACGGGATCAGAGCCAATGCGATCATGCCCGGGATGATCGATACGCCCCATGTGCGCGCGTTTATCAAGGACGGCCAGAACACTTCGGATGAAGCCCGTGCGGCAACGGTCCCGATGAAGCGCCAGGGCAGCCCGTGGGAAATTGCCGAAGCCGCCACATTCCTCGCCTCTGATGCAGCAAGTTACATTACCGGAGTGATCCTCCCGGTAGACGGTGGTCTCAGCGCCTGATCGGGCTATTGCTTGACGGCTTCTGGATCCTGAAGAAACCGCGCCAGCGCCTCGATCCCGGCCTCGCTGACATCTATTTCCGGCATTTCTTCGAAACCCGAGATCACATAGTTGATGTCTTGAGCCGAGACACCGGTGATGTCCGGCGCATTGCCGCCTTTGGCATCGTCACCGTGACAGGGCGCGCATTGTTCCGCATACAGCGCCGCACCGTCGATGTGAGCAGGTTCCGTGTCCCCGGCCATGCCGGGTGCGGTCCAAAAGCCTATCAGGCAAAATCCAAGGGATGCTATCGCGGAATGGAACATGTTCATGGTGTTGCCGCCTGACGGATTTCAAGAAAAAACCGGTGCCGCGGGGCGGCACCGGTCATGATTGTCCGCAAAAGCGGAGATGTTAGCCGATGCGGGCGTTGTCGGCGCGCTTGACAGCCACGATGGCGGAGCGAGCCAGCTTGCCTTCTCCGTCCGGGAACGGAGCTTTCGGGTGCTGGATGCCGACAAAGACGGTGCGCTTGTCAGCGGACCAGGTGATGCCGGTCACTTCAGAACCGTAAGGAACGGTCATGAAACGTTCGATCTGGCCGGTGGCCGGGTCACCAACCAGCATCTGGTTGTTGCCCATGCCGGCGAAGTCGCCTTCGTTCTTGTAGTTGCCGTCTGTCTGGATCCACAGAAGACCGGATGTGTCGAACATCATGCCGTCCGGGGAGTTGAACATGTTGCCGGAGTTGACGTTGCTGGAACCAGCGTAAGGTGTGCCAGCGTGAACTTCCGGGTTACCGGCCATGACGAACAGGTCCCAAGTGAACTCTGCTGCGGCATGATCGTCTTCTGCCGGATACCAGCGAACGATCTGACCGTAGTTGTTCGCTTCGCGCGGGTTCGGACCACCGACCGGGGTCTCATCGCCACCAGCGTTGGTCTTGATGCCACGGTTCTTGTTGTTGGTCAGGGCGCAGTAAGCTTCAACAGCAACCGGGTTCACAGCCACCCACTCAGGGCGGTCCATGGTGGTCGCGCCGAGCTTGGAAGCAGCGATACGGCTGTAGATGCAGATTTCCGCCAGCGGCATGCCGGTGGATTCTTCCGTCATTGCCAGCCACTCGCCTTTGCCGTCTTCGTGGAACTTGGCAACGTAGAGCGTACCGTCGTCCAGAAGGCCTTCGGTGGAAACACCCGGGGTGTACGTGCCGTTGGAGACGAACTTGTACATGAACTCGCCGCGCTCATCATCGCCCATGTAGACAACGACGCGACCGTCGCGGGCGACGGCACAAGCAGCGTTTTCGTGCTTGAAGCGGCCGAGAGCGGTGCGCTTGATCGGGGTGGAGTCCGGGTTGGCCGGGTCGATTTCAACGATGTAGCCTGCGCGGCGCGGTTCGTTGATGTTCTTGGAGACGTCGAAACGCTCGTCGAACTTCTGGTAGCTGTAACGGCTCTTCGCAGAGATGCCGTAGCGCTTGTAGTCGGCCGGCAGTTCGATGTTTTCGTCGGTAGAGCCGAAGTAACCGTTGAAGTTTTCTTCACAGGTCAGGTAGGTGCCCCACGGAGTGCGGCCAGCGCCACAGTTGTTGAACGTGCCGAGGGACTGCGTGCCGGACGGGTCAGCAGCGGTTTTCAGCAGGTCATGGCCAGCAGCCGGACCCTGGATTTTCATCGGCGAGTTGTGCGTGATGCGGCGGTTGAACGGGCTGTCGACAACGACGTGCCAACCATTTTCGCCTTCTTCAACTTCCATCACGGTGACGCCCTGGAAGTTCTGCAGGATCTTGACGTCGTCTGCCGATGCCGGAGTGCCGTCTTCGGTGTGCGGCAGGTTCAGCTTCGGGTTCACGTACTCGCTGTTAACAGCGATGATCTGCTTGTCGCCAACAACGAACAGTTCCATGCCGTCGGTGTTTTCACCGAATACGCGGTCGGAAGAACCAACCGGGATACCAGCTTCGTGGTCGAAATCGGCAGCGTCGGAGAACAGCTTGTCGCCCCACTTCACCAGGATGTCCCAGGTGTAACCTTCCGGAACATGCACGGTTGCGTCGGTCGCGATGCCAACCGGGGAAAACGCAAAGCGGCCAGCGGTCTGCGCCTGAGCGGAGGTGGAGTTCAAAAGGCTGGCGCCAGTTCCAAGGCCCATGGCAGCAGCGCCAGAGCCGACAGCGACCAGGCCGCCGAGGAACCCGCGGCGGGACAAACCAGCTTCGACAACACGGTCAAAGTCAGTGGTTTCGTCGGTCGGGCGGATCACTTCGTCCCACTCGTCCCAGCTCAGTTCAGAGGTATCGATGTCGGTAGATTTCACGTCAGTCATTTTGCGTCCCTTACGTGGCTATTGGCTGCGTAATTATGCGGCGAAACCTAGTGGCCACGTATGAAACACATGTGACAATCGGTTCGCGGACTTGGGCCTCAGAAATGAAATTTTTGTAATGAAATCACGACAAGAATTTTGGTCTTCTGATGCCGTAGTTGGAGGGCAGATCGCCGTTGCACGTCAGCGGAAACCAGAATGCACAAGCACCAAGCAAGAATGACGAAGATAAAACATCCTGCGCTTGCCTGAATTTGTCTTTCGTTGGCGGTTCCTTCCGTTTTCAAGCGCGCAGGCAGTTCGAATTGACATCTTCGCCATTGCCCGGATTAACGATAAAATCCTGAGCCAGGCCCGATCTCGCGAGGGTACGAAATGTCTCTGAGATAGCCATGTGATCGAAACATGCGTACGTGAATGATTTTTTATGCGGCAAAGCGCATGGCCCGGCGGGCGAGTGTCTTGTTTACAGTCCATTGCGCGTCATTTGGGTGAATTGATGTGCAAATTGGTTTGAGGCAATCTGCTGATCCATCGTGGGAGGATGATTATGGCAGGTTCCGCCGGGGCTTATGACTACATTATCGTCGGTGCCGGTTCGGCTGGCTGCGTGCTTGCGAACCGGCTCAGCGCAGATGCAGGCCATTCGGTCCTGCTTCTGGAAGCAGGTGGCCGCGACAACTACCACTGGATCCATATTCCGATCGGTTATCTTTATTGTATCGGCAATCCGCGCACCGACTGGTGTTTCCGCACAGCAGAGGAGCCCGGATTGAATGGCCGGTCGCTCGGCTACCCGCGCGGCAAGGTATTGGGCGGATGTTCGTCCATCAACGGCATGCTGTATTTGCGTGGTCAGGCGGCGGACTATGACGGCTGGCGTCAAATGGGCTGCACCGGTTGGGGATGGGATGATGTCCTGCCATTTTTCAAGCGGTCGGAAGACTATTATGCGGGCGAGAGCGCCTTTCACGGCTCCGGTGCCGAATGGCGGGTAGAAGAACAGCGGCTTAGCTGGGAGATTCTCGACGCGTTTCAGGAAGCGTGCGTTCAGACCGGCATTCCAAAATCGGATGACTTCAACACCGGCAACAACTTCGGCGCCGGATATTTCAAGGTCAATCAGAAGTCCGGCTGGCGCTGGAACACTGTCAAAGGTTTTTTGAAACCGGTCGAGCGCAGGACAAACTTGACCGTCCGCACACATTCACAAACCGCGAAGCTTCTGTTCGATGGCAACCGGGCTACCGGCGTCCGGTTGGTGGACGGAACGGAGTTGATGGCGCGGCGCGAGGTGATCCTGGCAGCCGGTGCCATCGGATCCCCGCAAATCCTTCAGCTTTCCGGGATTGGTCCGGGTGGTCTGCTGCAGGAGCACGGGATCGAGGTCCGGCGGGATATGCCTGACATTGGCGGAAACCTGCAGGATCATTTGCAGCTTCGCTGCGCTTTCAAGATGAGCGGTGCCGATAGTCTCAATGTCCTCGCAAGCAGCCTGTTCGGCAAGATGAAGATCGGCCTGCAATACGCGCTGACCCGCAAAGGTCCGATGTCCATGGCGCCAAGCCAGCTCTGTGCCTTCGCCTATTCATCGCCGGATGTGGAGACGCCGGATCTGGAATACCATGTCCAGCCGCTCTCCCTGCCGGCCTTCGGTCAGCCGCTTGATGCGTTCCCGGCATTCACTGCCAGCGTGTGCAATCTGCGCCCTGATAGCCGGGGCAGGGTGGATATCGTCTCGCCCGACCCCGATGTTCATCCGAAGATCGCCCCCAACTATCTTTCGACGGAAACCGACCGGATCGTCGCTGCCAGATCGATCCGCCTGACGCGCAAGATCGTGTCTTCGGCGGCGCTGGAAAAATACATGCCGGAAGAATTCCGTCCCGGAGTTGAGGCGCAAAGTGACGCGGATCTGGTGAAAGCGGCAGGCGATATCGGCACCACCATTTTCCATCCGGTCGGCACGGCGCGGATGGGCATCGACCCCGGAGCCATCGTCGATCCCGAATGCTGCGTGAATGGATTTGAAGGACTTCGTGTTGCCGATGCATCGGTGATGCCCCGGATTACCTCCGGCAACACCAATTCACCGGTGATCATGATCGCGGAAAAAGCGGCGGACATGATCCTGCAATCTGCCCGATAGACCGATGCTGTAACGAAAGCCAGCTTCAATCGAAAACGGACACCTTCGCCAGCAGTTCCGCCGCGTTGCGAACCGAAAGCCGCTTCATCAGCCGGGCGCGGACATCCTCTATTGTGCGCGGTGACAGTTTGAGTTCCCGGGCAATTGCCTTGCTGGTCAAACCCCGGCGGAGGCCGGCCAGAACATCCTTCTCCCGGCCGGTAAGGGTCACGGTGCCGGGAAGATCGAACACTTGCGCGAAACTCATCACCACGCAGGCCAGCGGCTCGTCCGGATCGAGAATATTGGCCCGGAAGCGGCACCAGATGTGGCTGCCATCCTTGCGCCGTAACAGGCGCTGATCGGTATAGCTGCCGGTGGTTTCAAATGCCTGAATACCGATATCGCGCACGCGTTCGAACTCATCCTCGGAGACATAGAGACGCCGGAAGGATTGTCCCAAAAGCTCTTTGCGGCGGTAGCCGGACAGGTCCGCAAATTTTTGATTCAAAGCGCGGATGACGCGGTTTTCGGCCAATACGATGCCGACAGGTGCAGCCTCGAACGCAAGCCCGCATATGTCCATGACTGTTTGCGGCGATTCTTCTTGAAGGGCCGTCATGCAGGTCTCCGGTATTTTTACGGTATTGATACCGTAGATACTTCTGCCGATCATAGGTGGCCGTCAAGGAGATACACATGAAAGCTGACCGGTCACTGGCCGAGAGACTGTCTGACGAGATTGCTGCCCGCCAGGATGACCTGATCGCGCTGACCCAGGATCTCGTACGGATTCCGACGCTCAATCCGCCGGGAGCCGACTATCTTCGTGCCTGCGAATATCTGGACAAGCGGCTGAAGCCGAAGGGATTTGAGACCCGCTTCATCCGCGCCGAAGGGGCACCAGGCGATTGCGATGCTTATCCGCGCTGGAACCTGATCGCCCGCAAGGAAGGCAAGTATCCCGGCGAGTGCGTGCACTTCAATTCTCACATAGACGTCGTCGAAGTGGGCGCAGGGTGGACAAAGGACCCGTTCGGCGGCGAACTGGAAGATGGCAAGATCTATGGCCGCGGCTCCTGCGACATGAAGGGTGGCCTTGCCGCCTCGATCATCGCCGCAGAGGTGTTTATTGATCTGGTGCCGGAGTTCGCCGGGGCGATCGAGATATCCGGGACTGCGGACGAGGAGTCTGGCGGGTATGGCGGGGTTGCCTACCTGGCCGGTATGGGACTGTTTGCCCCGGAACGCGTGCAGCACGTGATCATTCCGGAACCGCTTCACAAGGACCGGATCTGCCTGGGACACCGCGGCGGCTGGTGGGCGGAAATCGAGACCCACGGCGAAATCGCCCATGGCTGCATGCCCTTTCTAGGCGATTGTGCCGTCCGCCATATGGGGGCGGTTCTGGATGCCTTTGAAACAAAGCTTTATCCGGCATTGTCCGAGCGCCACACCGAAATGCCGGTGGTGCCGGAAGGGGCCCGCGTTTCGACCATGAACATCAACTCCATTCACGGTGGTCAGGATGAAATTCCGGCAGATTCGACCGGGCTTCCCGCACCATGTGTTCCGGACAGTTGCCGGGTGGTGATCGACCGGCGCTATCTGGTCGAAGAAAACCTCGAAGAGGTAAAAGGTGAAGTCGAAGCCTTGCTCGATGGCCTCAAGCAAGAGCGGGAAACATTCGAATACTCACTGAAGGAACTCAACCACATTGCCCCATCGATGACCGAAAAGACCGCGCCTGTGGTCACGACGGTCGCCGATGCGATACAGAACGTGCTTGGCAAAGAAGCCGAATATATCGCGTCTCCGGGAAGTTATGATCAGAAACACATTGACCGGATCGGCAAACTTAAGAACTGTATCGCTTACGGTCCGGGCCTTCTAGAAATGGCCCACAAACCTGATGAATATGTCGGGGTGGAGGATATGATCGACAGTGCGAAAGTGATGGCTGCCAGCCTGCTGCAACTGCTCGGTCCAAAAGGGGAGCAATGATATGAGACGATTTCTGCTTGCAACCAGCGCATTGGTACTGATGAGCGGACCTGTCCTGTCGGACAGCCTGACCATCGGAATTACGCTGGAGCCGCCGCATCTTGATCCGACCGCCGGGGCGGCCGGGGCAATCGATGATGTCACCTATGCAAATGTTTTCGAGAGCCTGACGCGTTTCAAGGAAGATGGTTCCGTGGTCCCGAGCCTCGCCGAGAGCTGGGAAGTGGCCGATGGCGGCAAGACCTATACGTTCAAACTGCGCGAGGGCGTGACCTTTCACGATGGCTCCGCGATGGACGCCGAAGACGTCAAGTTCTCCCTCGACCGCGCCCGTGCCGACGACAGCACCAACGCGCAGAAGGGCCTTTTCGCGGGGATATCCGAAGTCACCGTGATCGACCCGTTGACGGTTGAGGTCAAGCTTGCAGAGACCGACGGCAACTTCCTGTTCAACATGGCCTGGGGCGATGCGGCCATCGTCGCGTCCGAAAGCGCGGACAACAACAAGACCAATCCGGTCGGAACCGGTGCTTTCAAGTTCTCCGAATGGGTTCAGGGCGACAGGGTGGAGCTGGTTCGCAACGAAGATTACTGGGGCACGCCGGCCGTTCTGGACAGCGCGACCATCAAGTTCATCTCCGATGCCACCGCGGCTTTTTCCGCGATGATGGCGGGTGATCTGGATGCATTCGCCGGGTTCCCAGCACCGGAAAACCTGATCCAGTTCGAGGCTGATCAGCGCTTCAAGGTGCTGACCGGCAACACCGAAGGCGAGACGATCCTGACCACCAACAACAAGGTGCCGCCGTTCGACAACGTCAAGGTGCGCGAAGCGCTGGCGCTGGCAATCGATCGTCAGGAGATCATCGATGGTGCCTATTTCGGCTACGGAACGCCGATTGGCACACACTTCGCCCCGCACAATCCAGCCTACGTGGATTTGACCGGCAATTCACCGCACGACCCTGAAAAGGCAAAGGCGCTTTTGGCGGAAGCCGGTTTTGGTGATGGCGTGACCGTCACCTTGAAACTGCCGCCGCCATCCTATGCGCGCCGCGGCGGCGAGATCATCGCGGCCCAGTTGCGCGAGGTCGGGATAGACACCGAGATCACCAATCTGGAATGGGCTCAGTGGCTGGAGCAGGTTTTCCGGGGCAAGGACTTCAACTTGACCATCGTTTCGCACACCGAACCGATGGATATCGGCATCTACGCCAATCCTGACTATTACATGCAGTACGACAACAAGGCGTTTCAGGATCTGATTGCCGAGCTGCAGGGCACCACCGATCCGGATGCCCGTACGGAACTGCTTCAGAAGGCGCAGACGATCATTTCCGAAGACTACGTCAACGGCTACCTGTTCCAGTTGCCGCGCCTCTCGGTTGCCAAGACCGCGGTTGAGGGCTTGTGGTCCAATGCTCCGACCCAGGCCGTCGATCTGACCGCCGTTTCCGTGGCGAATTAAAGAAGCATAAGGCAAGGCGTTTAGATGATCCGTCTTCTGGCAGAACGCCTTGCCTCCCTTTGTGCCAGTCTGTTGATCGCGTCCCTTGTGATCTTCATGGTGATCGAGGTGGTGCCGGGCGATCCCGCGGCGTTCATGCTGGGCATGAATGCCCGGCCGGACACGGTTGCAGCCCTGCGCACCGAACTCGGGCTCGATGGTACTGCCATTGAGCGGTATCTGGCCTGGGTCAGCGGCATGGTGCAGGGCGATTTCGGCGTCTCCTATGCCTACCGCACGCCGGTCTCCGAGATGATCGCCGACCGCCTCTGGATTTCGCTGCCGCTTGCCTTGCTTGCCCTCACGCTGACCATCGTGATCGCCATTCCGGCCGGTATCTTCGCCGCAAGCCGCCGGCAGCAACCGGGCGATTATGGGGTAATCGCAGCCACCCAGGTGGGCATCGCCGTCCCGAATTTCTGGTTCGCGATGATCCTGATCCTGATCTTTGCCATCAATCTCGGCTGGTTTTCCGCAGGCGGATTTCCGGGATGGAACAAGGGCTTTTGGACATCGCTTCAAGCGCTGGTCCTGCCTGCAGTTGCGCTTGCCCTTCCACAAGCTGCTATCCTGACGCGCATCATGCGCTCGGCGCTGATCGATGTGCTCGGCGAGGACTACATCCGCACCGCCCGCGCCAAGGGGCTCAGCCAGCGGCTGGCCATCTGGCGCCACGGTCTGCGCAATGCCATGATCCCGGTTCTGACCATTATCGGCCTGCAATTCGCCTTCCTCCTGGCAGGCGCAATCATCATCGAACAGGTCTTTTCGTTGCCCGGCCTCGGGCGGCTTTTGTTTCAGTCGATCTCACAGCGGGATCTGATTGTGGTCGAGAACATCGTCATGCTGCTGGTCTTTGCGGTGATCATGACCAATTTCCTGGTGGATCTTGCCTATGCGGCGGTCGATCCGAGATTGAGAAAGGCGCACTGATGAAAGAGCTGCGCCTCAACTGGTCCTTCTGCATCGGGGCGGGACTGGTCAGCATCTTCATGCTGGCCGCCTTCGTCTCCGTGTTCTGGACGCCCTTCGACGTAACGGGCATGAACATTTCTGCCCGGATGAAGGCACCGGGTGACGGCTATCTGCTCGGCACGGACCATTTCGGCCGCGACATGCTGTCGATGATCATGGCCGGCGCCCAGACGTCGATCGCGGTCGCCATTCTTGCCGTCGGCATCGGCATGGGGATCGGTGTGCCGCTTGGCCTTGCGGCTGCCGCGGGGCGGGGCTGGCTGGATGAGCTGATCATGCGCGGCAATGATCTTTCCTTTGCCTTTCCGTCACTGGTAATCGCAATCCTGATCTCCGCTGTGTTCGGTGCCGGAACATTCAACGCCATCCTCGCCATCGGGATCTTCAACATTCCTGTCTTCGCCCGGCTGGCAAGGGGGGCTGCCCTCAGCCTCTGGACCCGCGAGTTCATTCTGGCTGCCCGCGTTGCCGGTAAAGGGCGGGTTCGGATTTCCGCCGAACACATTCTGCCGAATATTGCCAATCTGCTGATTGTGCAGGGAACCATCCAGTTTTCCCTGGGCATTCTGATCGAAGCCGGACTGTCCTATGTCGGCCTCGGCACACAGCCGCCGGTGCCAAGCTGGGGGCGGATGCTCGCCGATTCCCAGACCCTTGTCGGCCTTGCACCGCATCTGGCGCTGATCCCCGGCTTTGCCATTATCCTGACCGTGCTCGGCCTCAACCTACTGGGGGACGGGCTGCGTGACATGCTCGATCCGCGCCTGAAAAAGGTGCGCCGATGAGTGTATTGGAGATCAAGGGCCTCAGCGTCAGTGCCCATGGCGACCCGATCCTGAAGCGCGTCGACGTGTCCGTGGAGGCAGGCGAGATTGTCGCGATCACCGGCGAATCCGGATCAGGCAAATCTATGACCGCGCTGGCGGCCATGCGTCTGCTACCGCATGGAGTTCACATTGATGCAGGCAGCATCAGGCTGAATGGCGAGGATCTCGGCGCGCTCAGCGAGGCCGAAATGTGCCAGGTGCGCGGCGGGCGCATCGGCATGGTGTTTCAGGAGCCAATGACCGCCCTCAACCCGGTGCAGACAATTGGCGATCAGGTGGCCGAAGCCGTGCGCCTGCACTCCGGTGCCAGCCGCAAGGAGGCTTTGGCCAGAGCCCGCGAAGTCCTGAACAGGGTCGGGCTCAACGAGGCCCAGTTTCCGTTGAACCGCTATCCGCATGAGCTCTCCGGCGGTCAGCGACAGCGTGTGGTGATCGCCCTGGCGATTGCCGAGCGCCCTGTGCTGCTGATTGCCGACGAACCGACCACCGCGCTGGATGTGACCACCCAGGCGCAGGTGCTTGATCTCCTGAAGGGACTTGTGTCGGAATTCGGCATGGGGCTGCTGATCATCACCCATGACCTCGCCGTCGTCTCCGGTCTTGCCGACAAGATCGTGGTCATGAACAAGGGCGAGGTGGTCGAAGCCGGGCCGACGAACGAGGTTCTGACCGAGCAGCGCCATCCCTATACGCAAGCCCTGTTCGAAGCTTCCGGCCACCAGGCGCATCTGCCGCCCTTGCCGGACATCCCGGAGGTCGAGCCGCTTCTCGCCGTCCGGAGTGCGGTCTGTACCTATATGGGCGCCCGCGAAACGCTGTTTGCCAAGCGCAGGACCATCACCGCCGTCAACGGGGTCAGTTTCTCCCTCCATCAGGGCGAGCGGGTCGGACTGGTAGGCGAATCCGGCTGCGGCAAGTCGACCTTGACCCGTGCGATCCTCGGGTTGCAGCCGGTTCAGGGCGGTGACATCCGCATTGACGGGCTCGATCCGGATCACGCGCGCGGACGGGTGCAGGTGGTGTTCCAGGACCCTTATGGCTCGTTCAATCCGCGCCACAAGGTGTCCCGGTTGATCACCGAACCGTTTCATGTTCTGGACGTCGAGCCGCCGCGCAAGGAGCGCGAGGCGAGGGTCGCAGAAGTTCTGGAAGCCGTCGGCCTCAGCGCCGATGTTGCCAGCCGTTACATTCACGAGTTTTCCGGCGGCCAGCGCCAGCGTATCGCCATCGCCCGCGCGCTCATTCTGCGGCCCGAACTGATTGTTCTCGACGAGGCGGTGTCCGCGCTTGATGTATCGGTCCGCGCGAAGATCCTTGATCTTCTGGCCGATCTTTCCGGGCGCTACGGTCTTGCCTATCTGTTCATTTCCCATGACCTTTCGGTGGTGCGCAGCGTGACCGACCGGGTGCTGGTGATGAAATCCGGGGAGATAGTCGAGGCAGGCGCAACCGGCGAAATATTCGATCGGCCCAGCCACCCCTATACGCAAGAACTTCTGGCGGCGGCGCCGAAGCTGCCGGACCTGAAAGCTCTAAGAACAGGACTGAACCATGCGCCTGAACCCGTCTGATCTCTGGTTTGATCCGGCTGTCTGTCAGATCGGCGGAGCGGATATCCGAGCTGCCGCCGGAACCCTGGACCTCAGCAATCCGTCCGACGGGACTGTGCTGACGCAGATCGCGCGCGGCGGGGCGGCAGAGATCGATCAGGCTGTTGCAGCAGCGCAAAGGGCGCTTGATGGCCCGTGGGGCCGGTTGAGCGCGGCAGAACGGGGACGGCTGCTCGCCAAACTCGGCAGGCTGGTAGAGACCCGCATTGAAGAGCTCGCCCGCCTTGAGGCTCTCGATGTCGGCAAGCCGCTGAAACAGGCGCGCAACGATGCCATCGCCCTGGCGCGCTATCTGGAATTCTATGGCGGCGCGGCGGACAAGGTCCACGGCGAGACCATTCCGTTTCAGGACGGCTACACGGTCTATACCTTGCGCGAACCGCATGGCGTTACCGGCCATATCGTGCCGTGGAACTATCCGATGCAGATCATCGGGCGCTCTGTTGGCGCGGCACTTGCCATGGGCAACGCCTGCGTCCTGAAACCCGCCGAAGAGGCCTGCCTGACGGCGCTTGCTTTCGGTGCTCTGGCCAGCGAAGCCGGGCTTCCCGATGGCGTGTTGAATGTGGTTCCGGGCATTGGCGCAGAGGCGGGCACCGCCTTGTCTGCGCATCCGGGAATCCATCATGTCTCCTTCACAGGGTCGGTCGCGACCGGTGCGCTGGTGCAAGCCGCTGCCGCGCAAAACGTCGTGCCGGTGACACTTGAACTCGGCGGCAAATCCCCGCAGGTCGTTTTCGCCGACGCGGACCTCGAACGGGCGCTGCCGTTTCTCCTCAACGCCGGTATCCAGAATGCCGGGCAGACCTGTTCGGCATCCTCCCGTATTCTGATTGAGCAAAGCATTTACGAGCAGGTTGCCGGACGCATGGCGGAAGGTTACCGCGCGTTGAAGGTCGGCCCGGCGCTCAATGATCCGGATATCGGCCCGCTGATCTCCGCCCGTCAGAAGGAGATCGTCGCCTCTTATCTGAACCGGGGCGGGGAGGTGCTGGCGCAGGCGGATATGCCATCCGATCTTCCGGAAGGCGGACACTACGTACCGCCAACCCTTCTTCACGGCGTTGCGCCCGATGATCCGCTAGCGCAAGAGGAGATATTTGGCCCCGTGCAGGTGCTCATTCCGTTTTCATCGGAAGAGGAGGCGGTGGCGATTGCCAATGGCACCGACTACGGCCTTGTCGCCTCAGTCTGGAGCCGGGACGGCGGGCGGCAGATGCGCCTTGCGAAGAAACTGAAGGCCGGTCAGGTGTTTGTAAACAACTACGGCGCTGGCGGCGGTGTCGAACTGCCCTTTGGCGGGCGCGGCAAATCCGGCCATGGCCGGGAAAAAGGCTTTGAAGCGCTCTACGGCTTTTCGAGCCTGAAGACCGTTGCCGCCTATCACGGCTGAAAAGGGGAGGGATGATCCATGAGACTTGACGGAAAAACCGCACTCGTCACCGGCGGTGCATCGGGTTTTGGCGCCGGGATTTGCCGGAAGTTTGCCGCTGAAGGCGCAAAGGTAATGGTGGTCGACCTCAATATTGAGGGCGCAGAAGAGATTGCCGGAAACATCGGCGGTCTTGCACAGGCTGCCGATGTCTCCGACCGGGTATCGGTTGAGGCGATGGCGGAAGCGGCAAGGCGCGCGTTCGGCGGCGCTCCGGATATCCTCGTCAACAATGCCGGCGTGACCCATCTTCCAGGTCCGCTTGAGGACATTTCCGAAGACGATTTCGACCGGGTGCTGAAGGTGAACGTCAAATCCGTCTATCTGACCGCGCAGGCACTGGTTCCCGCCATGAAGGCACGCGGGCAGGGGGCGATCCTCAATGTTGCCTCGACCGCTGGCGTGAGCCCTCGTCCCCGCCTGTCCTGGTACAACGCCTCCAAAGGCTGGATGATCACCGCAACGAAATCGATGGCCGTTGAACTTGCCCCCTCCGGCATTCGCGTCAACGCGGTCAACCCGGTCGCCGGTGAAACGCCATTGCTGAAGAGCTTCATGGGTGAAGACACGCCGGAAATCCGGCAGAAATTCCTGTCCACGATCCCGATTGGCCGCTTCTCAACACCGGAAGACATTGCCAACGCCGCCTGTTACCTGTGCTCTGATGAGGCATCGATGGTCACCGGTGTCGCAATGGAGGTGGATGGCGGACGGTGTGTGTGACGTTCATGCCAATTCAAACACCATGACAGGGGATCGGTAGTTCCTTCGCCTCCTGTCCGGTTTCAACCCCGGGTGCGCAGCCGGGCGCAGCCTCGAAGGATGGCCGGCGCACGGTGTTTCAGGTAGTACGTGCAAGGCAGCAGAGGAGGTGCGCCAGTTGATCCCGCATGATGTCCTGACCGTGTTCCTGTCGGCTGCCATTGCGCTCGGCCTTGCGCCGGGGCCGGACAACATTTTCGTGCTGACCCAGTCGGCGTTGCATGGCCGTCTGGCCGGACTTCTGGTGACGCTCGGGCTTTGTACCGGGCTCCTGGTGCATTCCGCCGCCGTGGCCTTCGGAGTCGCGGTTCTGTTTCAGACGTCCGAGCTCGCCTTCACTGTGCTGAAGATCGCCGGTGCAGGGTATCTGATTTTCCTGGCGTGGCAGGCCTTCCGGGCCGGGAGCAGCAAGCTCGCAGACGGCAAGACGCCGCAAAGAAGCAGCTGGGCGCTTTACCGGCGCGGCATCCTCATGAACATTACCAACCCCAAAGTGGCGATCTTCTTCTTGGCCTTCCTGCCGCAATTCGCCGATCCCGCCCGCGGCGCAATCCCGCTTCAGCTCTTGATGCTTGGCGGCCTGTTTATCGCCGCGACCGTGCTCGTCTTCGGCGGTATTGCTGTTTTCGCCGGCTCCCTCGGCGCGATCCTGAAACGCTCAGGTGCCGCCCAGATCTGGCTGAACCGCATGGCCGGGGTGGTTTTCGTCGGGCTTGCGGTGCGACTGGCGTTCGCGGAGCGGTGATTGTTCTTCTGGCCGGTGCTGTTTTCGGCCCGGGCCGTTCCAGGTTCATTGCGGAAATGTGCAGCAAAGCGGCATCCATCCCCTGACGGTGCTACAAGCACAAGCGGTGCAGTTCCGATAGTTAACGGAATGGATGCCAGATCGGCGTGCAGTGCCTGCACTTGTCTGGCATGACGGTGATGGGTGTGGCACGGCTTCGTATCCTCCTCCGCCGTCATCGCCGGACTTGGATAGAGGGATCCATACCGTTGTGGTGCCACAAGCTGAAGCGGTGCAGTTTCGACAGGTCACGGAATGGGTACCAGATCGCGTGCAGTGCCTGCACTTGTCTGGCATGACGGTGGTGGGTTTGGAACGGCTTTGCGTTCCCTTCAGCCGTCATCGCCGGACCTGGATAGCGGGTCCATACCGTTGTGGTGCCTCACGCTGAAGTGGTGCAGTTCCGACAGGTCACGGAATGGATACCATAGTCAAGCAATGGGATGACGGTGGAGAGATTTTTCCCCTTCCAGCACCAATGCCGCCGCATGGTTTCCCATCGGCGTTTTGGCAGTGCGGTTCTGCCCAAACGGGGCAGGATGGCGGGCGCTCCGGCCTTGCCGGAAACGCGAAGGAAAGGTGGGAAGTGGCAAGGTTTCACGCCCGCCCGGTATCCGTTTCCCGATGGCATAAGGAGTTGCGCCTTTCTCGTTTCTGCTTGGCCGAGCGTGGGGTGCGGCGCTCAACTTCGCCGGATATGAGACGCATCCCTTGAGAATTCTGCACGCCGGACCCCGCGCAGCCTCCAAGGGTCTCCAGTTGCCCGGCAATGGCGGACGGCACGTTACGCCCTCCGCCATGCCTCACGACACCGGTCCCCACCACCACGAACGGACGGTCCGGCCCCGGCCCCGCATCGGTGGAAACGGAACGGAGTGTACGGCAGGGGGCGAGGGGCGTGGATAAGTTTGTTGTTTGTCAGGAGGGGCTGTTCCTTTCCCCGGCGGCCGTCATGCCGGACCGCGTGGCGCGATGCGCCATCGCGAGATCCGGCATCCAGACATCTGTGCACCGAAGGTGCTGCATGTTCCTTTGTTGCCTTGACATTAGAAACGGTGCTCGCTGCGCGAGCGCTCAGACCGCTGACAAACCCCTGGCGTTTGCCGGGGGTTTTTGATTCACTGTTTTTATGTTGAAGAAACCTGGCCCGGATCAAACAACTCTCGAGATAGTGACGCTCGATCAGCTTGTTCCCGCCGATCACTTGTTGCGCAAGATTGATGCGGTGATCGACTTTTCGTTCATTCATGACCGCGTTGCTGGTCTTTATTGTGCCGACAATGGCCGCCCGCCGCTGGATCCGACCTTGATGTTCAAGGCGCTGTTCATCGGGTATCTTTACGGGATCCGCTCTGAGCGCCAGCTGGTGCGCGAGATCGAGGTGAATGTTGCTTACCGCTGGTTTTTGCGGCTGAAGCTGACGGACAAAGTGTTTGATGCCTCGACGCTCTCCCAGAACCGCCGCCGCCGTTACACCGATACCTCGGTGGTGCAGGACATCTTCGACCGGATTGTGGAGCAGGCCCTGCACCACGGGCTTGTCGACGGCACGGTGCTTTATACGGACAGCACGCATCTGAAGGCGAATGCCAACAAGGGCAAATACGACCTGACGCAGATCGAAAAGTCGCGGGCCGATTACTGGGGTGAGCTGGACCGGGCAATTGAGGCGGAGCGCAAGCTGCACGGTCAAAACCCTCTGAAGACCAAGGAGCGCACGCCACAGGTCAAACAGACCAAGGTGAGCCGCACGGACCCGGATGCCGGTTACATGGTGCGCGAGGGCAAGCCGAAGGGCTTCTTTTATCTGGATCATCGCACGGTGGATGGCCGGCTCGGGATCATCACGGATACCTTCGCCACACCGGCCAATGTCCATGACAGCATTGTGTATCTGTCCCGGCTGGACCGCCAGAAGCAGCGCTTCGATTTTGACGTCCGGGCCGTCGGACTGGATGCGGGCTATGCCACGTCCGGGATCGCCAAAGGGCTGGAAAACCGTGGCATTCTGGGTGTCACCGGCTACCGCCGCCCAACATCCCCCAGACCCGGCATGATGCGCAAGTCCGCCTTCACCTATGAACCTGACACGGACGGATACCGCTGTCCGCAAGGCCAGCTCTTGACCTACGCCACGACGGATCGCAACGGCTACAAACACTACCGCTCCGATCCCGCCCTGTGTAGGACCTGCCCGGTTCTGGCCTCCTGCACGTCCAATGCCAAGGCCGAGCGGACCCTGACCCGCCATGTCTGGCAGGAGGCGCGCGAGCGAACCGATGCCCACCGGCTCACCCCTTGGGGCAAGAGCGTCTACAAGCGCCGAAAGGAAACCGTGGAGCGCTCATTTGCCGATGCCAAGCAGCTTCATGGACACCGCTATGCCAGGTTCCGAAGTCTGACGCGGGTGCAAACGCAATGCCTGCTTGCCGCTGCCGCCCAAAACATCAAGAAAATCGCAATGGCCCTCACAAAGATCCCGAAACAAGCCCCCGCATGAGGGAGGCAAACCGACCTCACGCTGAATAAAGCCCGCTCAAAACACGAAAACCAAGAGCGTGAAAAAACAAACCCGCCAAAATCGACGGGTTTGTCAGCGGTCTGGGTGCTCGCTGCGCGAGCGCTGACGTGCTGGGCCCCAGATCAGCGCGCAGCCTTGCTGCACTTGTCTGGGGTGACGGAGTGCGGGTTGGTCTGGTCTGCCTTCCCCTCTTGCCCCGTCATTCCAGACTGTCTGCAGCAACGCTGCATGGCCAGATCTGGAAACCAGACATCAGTGCGTCTCCGGCGTTCCGATTTTCTTGCTCACAGCAACAGGAAACGCGTTGAAATCCCGGATTTCAGGCAGCGTTTCGTGTTTCCGGTGAAATCGGCAACGCCGTAAGGTGCTGCTTGTTCCTTTGTTGCCATGGCTTTGGAAACGGGTGCTCGCTTCCGCAGTGTCGGCTTGTTTGGCATAGCGAAGCGCTGCCTGTTCCTTTTCCCATTGGGAGAAGGTGGTCCGAAGGACCGGATGAGGGGTGGCGGTTTAAGAAATTGGCAGGGCCGGTAGCTTGACACCCGCAAAAACCCTCGGCTTGACCGCTGATATTTGATTCACTGGTTTTAGGAGGTGCGGTCATGGATCCGAGCAGTCTTTTCAGTTTGTCAGATCATCTTGAACGCCTGAGCAAGGATGGCGATCCTCTTGAGGTTTTGGCGGCCACAGTCGACTTTGAATATTTCCGGACTTGGCTGGTCGAGGGACTGGGTTATGGCGCCGGTTCCAGGGGCGGACGTCCACCGTTTGATCCGGTTTCGATGTTCAAGGTGCTTATCCTTCAGGCGCAGCACAATTTGAGCGACGCGAAGATGGAATTCATGATCCGGGACCGGCTGTCCTGGTTGCGGTTTCTGGGGTTTGACTTGGGCAGCGCCACGCCGGATGAGAACACGATCCGGCACTTCCGCAACCGCATGACGGAAACCGGCACGCTGAAGCGTGTGATGAAGGCTTTCGACTGGCAACTGCACAAGAAGGGCTATATCCCGATGTCCGGCCAGATCGTCGATGCCACTCTGGTGCCCGCGCCCAAGCAACGTAATACCGAAGACGAGAAGGAAGCGGTCAAGGCGGGCAAAACGGCCAAGGAGATCTGGCCGGATGAGCCCAACAAGGCCGCTCAGAAGGACACCAATGCCCGCTGGACGCTGAAGATCGGCGGCAAGATACGATATCGGCCGGACGGCACGCCGCTGCCACAGATCGCACTGCCGGTGTTCGGGTACAAAAGTCACATCAGCATTGATCGGCGTTACGGCTTTATCCGGGGCAGCGCGGTGACGTCGGCCTCTGAGGCCGATGGTCGCCAGTTGAAGCGTGTCATCACCAGGGACAACACGGCCTCCGATGTCTGGGCCGATAGCGCCTACCGGTCAAAGAAAAACGAGAAGTGGCTGAGCGCCAACATGCTTGTGAGCCGCATTCACCGCCGCAAGCCGGCGGGCAAGCCCATGCCCCAGGCGACGGCACGCGCCAATGCGAGGAAGTCTTCCATCCGTGCTCGCGTCGAGCACGTCTTCGCGCACCAGAAGAACCGCTACGGCCTGTTCATCCGGACAATCGGGCTTGCGCGCGCCGAGGCCAAACTGATGCTCGCCAATCTGGCCTACAACTTCGACCGGCTGATCTTCCATGAACGCGCCAGAGCAACGGGATGAGTGTGCCTAAAATCGGGCGCAGAGCGCATTTGGGTCGCGTCTGCGGCCCGAGAACGCCTCTCAACAACCGCTTGACCGGCCATAGCGGATGGAAACAGGCCAAACACGCAGAACAGCCGTCAACCAAGCGGGTTTTTTGCGGGTCTCCAGCTCTGTTTTTCTTTCGAAGATCCCGGCGCATGCGGCCATTTCCGTTTTCATTTGATCCGCGCTGCCAAGGGAAATGCGGTTCGAATAGGAATTTACGCCCATCACGCAATGGGCCGGTTCAACAACGTTCAGACGGAAGCCTGGATTCGGCTGCGGTGGCCGAACTTCAGTTCGTCTCTGCGGTCTGTGTGAGCGGTATTTTCGGTGCGCTGGCAGACCCGATTTCCGGATCAGCCGGTTCCGTGCTTTTGTCCGATGTGCCGCCTTTGCCCGCTGGATTTGCATGCTCAGGATTTCCCGATATCGACTTGCCCGAGGCACCACCATCTTCGGTCTTGAAGAACTTCCGCCCGGCCTCCTCGATGCGCATGAAGGCGCTTTCGGCCATAAATCCGGAGATGAACGCCAGGAAGGCGACCATATAGGGACTGAGTTCGACGCGGGTTTCGGCGGTGCCGCTGCCTTGCGTCAACATCAGCATCCCGGTTCCCGCAAACAGGAAGATGCCGATTGAGGCGGCGATACCTTCGGCCACATTCGAGAGCAGGCGGCTGACGCCGATATTGTTCGATTCCTGCGTATGCAGGAACTTGCGGGTAAACGATACCAGCGATGCCAGGCCGCCGGCGGCGATCGTCACGATCAGGGTCAGAATGATCGTCGGCATCTTGACGAATGCCAACAGCACACCGCCCATCAGGTTTAGCGACGCGAAAAGGACCCGGCCTTCCGGAGGAATTTCTCCGGCTGCTGCCAGCTTTCGTTTTTTCAGGCCTTCGAGTGAGATCTTTTCGGAAGCATTGCGGTTGTTGAGCTGGGCCAGTGTGATGTTCAGCTGGGAGATCTCGTGCTGATACTCGGCATGCTGCGCGGCATAGTTCATCAGCAAGGTATCGAAATTTTCCAGAATGCCCTGCTTGCGGGCCTCCGCATCTGTGTCTTGCTCCGGTGGCCGGCTGCGCACGCTTGTTGCAAAAGCGCGGGATTCGGCAAAGGGGAGCAATTCCGCGCTGTTGTCTTTCCGGTCTTTGGCGAGCGCCGTCAGCATCGTTTTCTTCAGCGGACTGGTATCGCCTGGCGCGACGGTGTTGAGCAATTCAGCGAGTGTTGAACTGACTGATCGCGTCGTGCCGGTGTTCAGCACAATCAGGCTGTTGCGCACCGTCCCGATACTTGCCTCGGCAATCGAGATCGCACTGATATTGTCACTGACGCGGGCCGCATAATCCTTGATTTCCAGCTCCAGCCGCTCGTTCTCCTCGACCGTATGAATGATCTTGTCGAGACTGATCGGATCACCGTCAGAGGGGCCGACGGATGTGCGCGTGATGTAGGCTGAAAAGCCGAACAACAGCATCGTCAGGAAAAACAGGAAAAACGCGATCACCGCGACGCCGATGCCGGTATTGGCAACGGTTTGAATATTCGGTTCCAGACGCGCCATTGATATCCCCCAGCCCTGATAATTCGGGCGATTGCAAGAATTATCATTGCCTCAAAGGGTTGTCTATCGTTTGGCGTGTTGTTCAGGCGTTGTTGCAATTCAGAGTTAATTCAAATGGTTGCCGGCTGTCCCCCGTTCCGGTTGAGCGTTGCCGGCCAGGGTCCGCCTGAAAGGGATTGTGCTGATTGGCCCGGTATATAAGGCAAGATCTGCATGAAAATTGACACACTGCAGCAATTGCCGGTTTCGGCTCATTGCTAGGAATGGTTCAAGGATAGGCTTTTCCGGCGCTATCGGCTCCGCTTGCCAGGGCACAAGAAAAAAACAGAGGGACAACATGGACCGCTACGATTTGATCGTTATCGGCAGTGGACCGGCGGGCCGCCGTGCGGCCATTCAGGCGGCAAAGTTCGGGCGGTCCGTGTTGGTGGTGGAAAAGGGCCAGCGGGTCGGCGGCGTATCGGTTCATACCGGCACCATACCTTCGAAAACCTTGCGCGAAACGGTTCTGAACCTGACCGGCTGGCGCGAGCGCGGTTTTTACGGGCGCTCCTACCGGGTAAAACAGGACATTTCTGCCGGTGATCTGCGCGCACGGCTGCACATGACGCTTGATCATGAGGTCGAAATTCTTGAGCACCAGTTCGCCCGCAATCAGGTCGATACGATCTGGGGCGAGGCACGCTTTCTTGATCCGCACAGGATCGCCGTTGCGGGCGAGGCGGGGGAGAGTTTCGAATTCGCCGCTGACCGGTTTCTGATCGCGGTCGGCACCAAACCGTTCCGCCCGGATTATGTTCCCTTTGATGGCCGCTACGTGCTCGACAGCGACGAGATCCTCGACCTCGAAGAACTGCCCCGGTCGATAGCGGTGATTGGCGCAGGCGTGATCGGTGTCGAGTATGCGTCGATTTTTTCCGCGCTTGACGTGCATGTTGCCCTGATTGAGCCACGTGAGACCATGCTCGATTTCATCGACAAGGAACTGGTCGCCGATTTTATCCATCAACTGCGCGACCGGGGCATCGACATGCGCTTCGGTTCAAAGGTTGAACGGATCGAAAGGCGCGACGGCCGGAAATGTCAGATCGCGTTGGAAGGCGGCCGCTATGTCCGCACCGATGTTATCCTGTTTGCTGCCGGGCGCATGGGGTCGACGCCATCGCTCAATCTCGATGCATGCGGCCTTAAAACCGACCACCGTGGCCGGATCAAGGTCGATCCGATGACCTTCCAGACTGATGTGCCGCATATCTTTGCAGCCGGTGACGTGATCGGTTTCCCGAGCCTTGCCTCAACTTCCATGGAACAGGGCCGGATTGCTGCCTGTCATGCGCTCGGTGAGCGGGCCTACGATCCGCCGGATTACTTTCCCTATGGCATCTATGCGGTTCCGGAAATCTCGACCGTCGGCATGACCGAGGAGGAGGTCAGGGAGCGCGGTATTGCCTATGAATGCGGTATCGCCCGGTTCCGGGAGACATCGCGCGGCCAGATCATGGGCCTCAGCAACGGCATGCTGAAGATGATCTTTTCCATGAAGACCCGCCGTCTGCTCGGCTGCCATATTGTCGGCGAGGGCGCGACCGAGTTGGTTCACATTGGCCAGGCGGTTCTCAATCTGCGCGGCACCCTTGAATACTTCGTTGAAAACACGTTCAATTATCCGACGCTTGCCGAAGCCTACAAGACAGCCGCGCTGGACGCCTGGAACCGGATGCCGAAGCTGGACAAGTAGCACACTAACAAGAAGAGCTCGAATGCCCGATACGCTGCTTGTGAAGAACGCCGGTATGCTGGTCACCATGGATGGCGCGCGCCGGGAGATCGAAGGCGGCGGGCTCTATGCAGTAGACGGCATTATCGAAGCGGTGGGTCCCAGTGGCGATTTGCCGGAGACTGCGGACAGGGTGATCGACGCCAAGGGCCAGATCGTCCTGCCGGGCTTTGTCAACACGCACCACCATCTCAACCAGACCCTGACCCGCAATCTGCCGGCGGCGCAGAACAACAACCTGTTTCCCTGGCTGCAGGCGCAGTATCGCATCTGGGCAAAGACCAATCCGGAGGCCTCGCGCACCAGCACGCTTGTGGGATTGGCCGAACTGGCACTGTCCGGCTGCACCACGGTATTCGATCACACCTATCTCTATCAGAGCGGCAACAAGGCCGATTATCAGATCGAGGCGGCAAAAGATCTCGGCATCCGCTTTCACGCCAGCCGGGGTTCCATGTCGCTTGGCGAGAGCAAGGGCGGGTTGCCGCCGGATGACTGCGTTGAGGATGAAGAGGCCATCCTCAAAGACACTGTCCGGGTGATCGACCGCTACCACGACGCCAGCCACGGTGCGATGACCCGGGTCGTGGTCGCGCCCTGTTCGCCGTTTTCCGTGTCCGAAGATCTCCTGAAAGAAAGCGCCGGCCTTGCCCGCGACAAGGGCGTCATGCTGCACACCCATCTGTGCGAAACGCTGGATGAAGAGCGCTACACGCTGGAGAAATTCGGCAAGCGGCCGGTGGAATGGATGGAAGGGCTCGATTGGGTCGGGCCGGATGTCTGGTATGCCCATGCGATCCATGTGGACGACAATGAGATCCGCCTGTTCTCACGAACCGGCTGCGGCGCGGCCCATTGTCCTTGCTCCAACATGCGCCTTGGGTCCGGAATTGCGCCGGTGAAGAAATACATGGCTGCCGGGGTTCGGGTCGGGCTTGGCGTCGACGGTTCGGCCAGCAATGACAGCTCGAACATGCTTCTGGAAGTGCGTCAGGCGATGCTGCTCGCCCGCCTGCGGCTTGGGCTCTTGCCGCCGGAAGGTCCGCGCGAGCATTTTCTCCTGTCGCCTTCACACCCGAAGCGCGCCA
This sequence comes from Roseibium sp., assembly GCA_965230445.1. Classification (GTDB taxonomy): domain Bacteria; phylum Pseudomonadota; class Alphaproteobacteria; order Rhizobiales; family Stappiaceae; genus Roseibium. The sequence goes on from OZ246005.1 coordinate 1,546,240, forward strand.
ACGAGTGGATGACCGCCCGCGAGGCGTTGGAGCTTGCCACATTGGGCGGTGCCAGCGTGCTCGGCCGCGATGACATTGGCGCGTTGGAGCCGGGCAAATGCGCTGACTTCTTCACACTCGACCTCAACACCCTGACCTATGCCGGCGCGCTGCATGATCCCGCCGCCGCCACCGTCTTCTGCGGCCCGCAAACGGCCAAATGGACGGTCGTGCACGGGAAGGTGGTCGTCGAAGACGGGCAGATTGCGACGCTGGATATCGGCAAAGTGGTCGAGGAGCACAACAAGTGGAGCCGGCGGCTGACCGAAGCCGGGTGAGCGTTGGCTGGCGCAGGTGAGCGCCTTACTCCTTGCGTTGCCTCCAGACATGGCCGGAACAGGCGGCGGGCGGACCCGTCATCCCTGGCGTCAAGGCGTCGGCGCAGCTCAGGCGCCCATGTTCGGATGCGGTGTCAGTCGTTTTAACTTCAATTCCGCCCTAATTCACGCGAAGATTGCGTTCAACCATTCGCTCGCGTAAGGATTGATTTGCGCGGCGGCTTTCGCAATAATGTTTGGGCGGTATTTGACTTACAATCTGTTTTGGAGGCGAACATGGAATTGGTTGATGTGCGCTCTGAGTCCACGAAACTTGGACCGCTGACGCGGTACAATGGAACCCCGTTTTATAGCCACGTCCCGCGCTGGGATCTCACCGGTGGCAGCCATGCCGATCCGGAAGTCCACGCCCGGCCTGGCAATATGGATGACATGTTGAGGGCCTTGAATGAGGGTTGGGTGGATGCCCGTATCGACCCCAAAGCCGAAGGCGTGATGATCGACATCGAAATGGGCGGAAACACGCGGTTCACTTTCCCCGGTGCCGAGTGGCAGGACCCGGTGACGCCAATCGCCGCCAAGCAGACAATCATAAAGGGGGACGGGTCCAGCCGGTTCAGCGAGCTTCTAACCAAAGGCGACCTGATATGGCGCGACTACGCTCGAGAGAAGCTTTGGTATCTGTATCTCTATCGTGCCTATGCCGAACGCTGGGGTGGGGAAGACTTCGCAGCACAAATCGGCGCCGCGGCTCCGCTACGTGTCGGCTCGTGGAACATGTGGACCACACCCAACATGGAGCATTACCACCCCAGCGAGGCGAAGCACCAATTTGTCTGGGACCTTATGGAGCTTCAGACGCGCCTTTTTACCGGCGGAGGCGAGATCTTGGACGAGATTGGGGTCTCTCCAAGGTTCTTCGCGGCCTATGTGAGCACCACGGATGTACGGATCGACTTCTTCGAGAAGTGGAAGGCGAAGTTCGATCTGAAGATGCGGATGGCCCGCGCCACGAGCCATGACGCGATCCCCGTTGTGTGGCCCTACATGGCGGCCAAGGCACACAAAAATCCGTGTGACCCCCAAAAAACGGTCTCTTGGCAGACGGTGCGGGACGAAGAGCGGGCGAAAGCAATCAAGGCAGGCATTTCCGAAGAACTTCTTCCGGATCCCGGATCGGTTCACATCCCTTTGCCCGAAGACTGGATGCGGAAAGTCCTTTCGCATCTGCGCGACTCGGGGTTTGCGCGGTGCGCGTTCTGGAGCGCCGCCAAGGATCCATGGACTCGGGACTTACCGGCAATTGCCGTGCTGGAGGACTTTATCGCGAAGGGCCGTGTCACACGCCCACACAATACCCTCAAGCCCGTCGCCGCATGGTCCATGGTTTGGTGCGGTGCGCGTTCCGTTGGCTCGTTCACCTTTGAATACCGGGATGGTGGCTCGGGGGGGACGCCAGAGGTGGCAGCGCAGGACTTCGAGCTGATCCGCTCCATATTGGACAGCGGCAAAGAGGTACTGGCCGATCATACAACAGCAACGGTCAGATCGGCGAAGAATTAGCGTGAAAAAGAAATTTGGTGGCGACCAAAAACCATGGCACCGGAAGGAGATTCTCATGTGGACAAGGGCGCTTTTCAGTTCTGCTATGTTAGGGTTCGCAGCTCTGGTGCCGTCGCTGGGACATGCGGCCGTGGGGTCCGAGTGTACAGCGGTTTTCAACCCCCAGCTCTGTGCCGACCTGAAGGATACATCCAAGCGGACGGTCATTATCCCCGCCGATGAGGAACTGACTGTTGCCAATTGGAGGATCCCACTGGGAAAGCGGATCATCGGTCCGGGCAGCATCTTATTGAATGTTCACGCCGATGCAGGGCTCATCATCGACCCGTCCCTGCGTGTTGTTCACGTGAAGGTCTCGGATCCTAAAAGACGGATCATCAACAATGTTATGACTGCGACAGTCATCGAAGGCGTCTTCTTTTCGCGCAATAAGAGTTGTCTTGAAGAAGACGCATGCAACAAATTTGCCGTAAGCGAGAAGACCGCCGCCCAGGCATGCAACATCAAGATTTTGCCAGGCGGCAGAACGTATCTGCACCAGACCGCAAAAAAAACCTACATCATCGGAGAACCGGGCCACATTCTGATCCGCAACAACGAGTTCAGAAACATCGCGGTGAATCGCACCGCCATTTGTGGGGGGGCCACGTCAACATCTCAAAGCGAGTACGAAAGGTTTAGCAAACCTGCCGCAGTTCGCAGGCGGGGCGCACCTGCTTTCGGGCTGTCCATTTCCGGCAACTCGTTCATCGGCTTCAAACGGCACGTCGCGCTGGATCAAGTCGAACACGTCACGATCCAGGACAACATCTTCACCCGTTCGATCGGGTCCAGCATCGTCTTGCGCTCCGAAGTCGGGAAAACACTGATCGAAGGAAACCAGTTCTTCGATATCGGCAACCCAGATGGCGGCGGGGATTCTGCGGACGCGATCGACTCGCAGTGGTCAGGCGACCAACTCACGATTGCCAACAATGTGATCCGCCGAGTTGCTGTTTTTGGGCTTGATATCAAGAACATGGCCTGGAGCGATGAGATCCCGCTCGGCTCCAAGACCAAGCATCATTGGCCGGGCAAATACATCGACTACAAAGCAGGGCGCAGTGGATCCCGGGGGGTCATAATCTCCGGCAACAACATCTCGGAAACGCAAGCCTCGGCCATCCGCATCGCGGGGGCGGCGGCGCAGGGGTCAACTAAGAACAGTGTCGCGCGACTAGGGCACCCAAACCACTCGATCCTGATCTCCGGTAACGTTGTCCATGAGGCCAATACGCGATGCGACAATAGTGGCGCGATCCAGGTCACCACCGGTGCTGTGCGTTACGTGAACATCACCGGCAACGCCGTCACAAATACCTGCGGCCATGGGATCGAGGTTCACTCTTTGACCAGCGCTGACAAGCGTATTCCCGGGGATCAGACAGGCATTGAGCGACTGCATCGCATCATCGGGGTCCGGATCAACGGAAACATGGTGGTGAACAATGGGCGTCGTTGCATGGCGTCGGAGTTGACCCCCCTTTACAAGGTTGCGGCACCGTTTGAGTTTTTCCGAAACTATACGGCCTACTTAGAAAGCTTCAAAGCCGAAGTGGGAGCTGGAGCTGCAGGGCAGCTTCCGCCCGGTGAGCTGGCACCAAGTTACGAGCATGCGATCTGCGCCTATTTCCGGACACAACGGGAGGATAAGAACATTGCCTTTGCGGTCAGCTTTGGCATCACCGCTCAAGGGGTCTTTGGCTTGGAGATCTCCAACAATACCGTGGGCAACGATGTCGACCTCTATCACCCATTGTTCCCCCTGGGCGCCGTCCGCACCTACAGCGACACTGCCATTCATGTCGTTCCCCCGAAATTCAGCACCAACGCCAACATCAGCGTGGGTGCTGGCCCGCCGGAAAAACGCGTACTGAGCGAGGGTGTCGAGGTACCGCCGCTGAGCCGGATAAAAGACAACACGGTTTTTTGCTCGATCCAGGCACGACCAAAAGATGCGCTTAAGGAGAATATTCGGATGTTCCCGGGAGTGGTCGACGCATCCAACGTGGTGCTTGGTCCCTTGTTGTGCCCCTAATCAACTGGGGTTGGTATCAACACCATCACCTATGCCGGCGCGCTGCATGATCGCCTCGCAGCAATCGTCTTCTGCGGCCCGCAAACGGCCAAATGGACCGTCGTGCACGGGAAGGTCGTCGTCGAAGACGGGCAGATCGTCACGATGGATATCGGCAAGGTGGTCGAGGAGCACAACATGTGGAGCCGGCAGCTGACGGAAGCCGGGTGAGGGCGGGCCGCGCGGCGCAGGTCGGTTTCGCTATAGGTCCGGTAGCCGTTGGAGGTCCGGTTCACCTGCAACAGGCCTTCCTTTTCATAGTGGCGCAGCATGCGCTGGCTAATCCCGAGCCTTTCGGCGGCTTCCTTGGCCTGCATCTCAAGTCCTTTCCCGTCTTCGATTCTAAATTCTAGATGTGATTGGCGCCGAAGCAGATCAAGGCAATCGCCGGTCGGACTACCAGTGTTTGCCGTACCCGCGTAAGTGGTCAGGTGCGAAGCGTCCAGCCGCCATCGATGGTCAGAACCTGGCCGGTCAGCCATTCGTTGTCCGGGCTGCCCAGGCGCAAGATCCAGGGAACAATATCGGAGGTCAGGCCGCGGCGGCCCAGGGGAATCTGGGCGGCTTCCTGATCTTCGATCTGTTGTGCCGTCTCCTCCGGCAAGCCCATCATTCCCGTCAGTGCGCCGCTCTTGACGGGGCCCGGCGAAATCGCATTGACGCGGATGCCATTGGCCGCCAGTTCAATCGCCCAGGATTTGGTCAAATGCTCAAGTGCCGCCTTGGTCGCGGCGTAATGGGCCAGCATCGGCACTGCGTTCCGCGACACGGCGGTGCCGATGTTCACAATGGTGCCCCTGGTTTCGCTCAAGGCCAATTGCGCCGCTTTAACCAGTTGAGACGGCGCGGCGATGTTTATGGCCGACATGTTCGCGATGAGATTGGCGTCATATGCCGCAAGCGGCATTGGCTGACCTGCACCGGAGTTGTTGACGATGAGGTCAAGCCGTCCCCAACGGCTGGTCGCCGCTTCTACGATCCGTGCGCCGCTTTCCGGGTTGGCACTGTCAGCCTGCAATGTTGCAATTGATTCACTGGCATTGCCGGTTTCTGCAAGTCTGTCGGCGCTGCGCCCGGTAATCAGCACTTTGGCGCCCAGGCCGGCCAGTTCCAGTGCCGTTGCCTTGCCGATGCCCGAGCTGCCGCCGGTTACGATTGCGACCTTGTCCGGCCAAACGGTGGTCAGCACAGCCAGCACCCCTCCGGTGCCGTCGCTTCGCTGACATCGCCGCCATCAGCGATCCAGCTGACGATGCCGTCGGTGACGTTGGCGACCTGTGTAAAGCCGGCGCGGTCGGCGAGATAGGCGGAAAGGGCCTTACTGCGGTTGCCGGCCCGGCAGATGAACACGACCTCGTCACTAGGGCCCGAAATGATCCCCTGGAGCTTGGCGCCAAAATCCGGGTTGACCTGGCCCTTTTCGTCGAAAAAGGTCACCAGATGGCTGCCCGGCAGGACGCCGGTTGCTTTCCACTCATCCGGGCGGCGGATGTCGATCACCGGCACACCGGCGGCAAGCTTTGCCTTCAGTTCGTCATTGCCTATGTCCGAGTATTTCTTGCCCTTGACCTCCAGAAGCTCGACTTCGAACTTGAGGGTGGCGTTTGGCGGAATGACGCCGCCCGCGCCCGACGCGCCGTAGCCGAGATGCGGCGGGATGATCAGCTCGCGCTTGCCGCCGACCTGCATGCCTTCAACACCCTGTTCCCAGCCCGGGATGACCCGCCGCTCGCCAAGCGTGAAGGAGAAGGGCGTGCCGCGGTCGAGGCTGGAATCGAACTTGGTGCCGTCCATCAGCCAGCCTGTATAGTGAACCACCACCGTCTCGCCGACATTGGCCTCTTCGCCGGTGCCTTTGGTGAGATCCGTAATCTGCAATTCGTCCTCAGCGGCGGCTGGAACAATCAGAACCAGCAAGGCGACGAGGTTCAGGAGCCATTTGGTCATCAGTGTGTCCTTGATGTTAGCGTAATTGTTTGGCGCGACACTCTTCGATCAGGGGCGAGAAATCAACTCAAGCTCCGTTGAACCGGATGGTGTGGGTCGCAATTGCTTTTTAAGGAGACAGTCTTGCCGCTTAGCCGATATTTCCTTGGAGCCACACCCGCGCTCGCTTTGGCGCTTTTTTGCAGTTCGGGAAGCGCGGCGGATTTTCAACTGGCGATGCCGGTGAAATGCAATTTGGGTGAAACCTGTTTTGTTCAGAATTATGTCGATATCGATCCGGGGCCGCGAGCCATGGACATCTTGTGCGGGCAGGCGAGCTATGATGGCCACAAAGGCACGGATTTTCGCGTTCTGAACACGGAAGTGACGGCCGATGTGGTCGCGGCAGCGGCGGGTGTGGTGCGGGGGCTTCGGAATTCGGTTCCTGATCACCTGATGCAGACGCCTGAGGATCAGCAACGGGTGCAGAATGTCGAATGCGGCAATGGAGTGGTCATCGATCATGGCGGCGGCTGGGAGACCCAATACTGCCATCTGCGGCAGGGAACGGTTCTGGTGACTTCAGGGGAGAGTGTCGAAGCCGGGCAGAAGCTGGGGGAGGTTGGCTATTCCGGGGCGGCGGCCTTTGCCCATTTGCATCTGTCCGTGCGCAAGGATGGAAGGGAGGTCGACCCGTTTTTGGGGGATACGCTGATTCGGGACAGGCTCTCCGCGTGCCGGTCCGGATCTGCCGCACCCATTGATACACCCGGCCTTTGGAAGGGGGATGCCGCTGCGCTCCTGAGAGATGCCGATGGAAGCCTGATCCAGCTCGGGTTCTCCGCAGGACCGGTTTCGCCCGCCGCTATCGAGCGCGCGGTGCCGCAAACGCCGGACGCCTCCTCGCCGGCGCTGGTGTTTTTTGCGCGGGCGATCAACTTGCGGCGAGGGGACCGGGTGGCGTTGTCAGTAACAGGGCCGGGAGACTTTGCTGTGTCCTCGGACGGCGAACCCCTGGACCGGACCAAAGCCCAATGGGTCGCCTATACCGGCCGCAAGCTAAGGCTGAGCCGGTGGCCTTCGGGCACCTACAAGGGCGAGGCGATTGTCTTCCGCAATGGCAAGCGGTTTGTGAGCGGTACGTACGAACTTGTGCTTGGGGAGTAGCCGGGTCTGTGATCTTCAGTCTTGATCCAGGGACTGAAGCAGCTTCTTGAGAAGTTCGGCGAGTTGTGTCTGCTCAGCGGCGCTCAACCCCGACACTGCTTTTTCCTGAATGGCGACATAGCCGGGCAGGGCGGTCTTGATAAGCCTTAGGCCCTTGTCGGTCAGTTTCACGCTGAGGGCGCGCCGGTCTTCAGGGTGCGGCTGACGTTCGATCAGCCTGTTCTTTTCCAGTTTGTCGAGGCGGGCCGTCATGCCGCCGGAACTGGTCATGGTTGAGCGATAGAGCTCGGTTGGCGTTAATGTATAGGGCGGGCCGGAACGCACGAGCGTTGCCAGCACATCAAACTCGCCGGGCTTGAGCCCCATTGCATCGAATGCAGGTGCAAGAATGTCCCGGCTGACCGCCTGCGTGGTTTCCGCCAGCCGCCCCAGAACCAGCATTGCCGTCAGTTGGCCGCCAAGCTCCGGCATTTCCACCTCCCACTGGTGGACTGCCCGTTCGGCCCTGTCGCGCCCCAACTCGGCCGGGTCGCCAAACAGCGGATCAGCATCTTTGGGAGCGTCCAGTGGAGTTTTCGCCATGTCATGTCCTTGGTGCCGGGGCTGTTTTGCGTCCGGCTCTTTGTTGCGGACCATGCCTTTCCTCCGGGTGATAGTCAACGAATTAAGAAACTCGCAATCAAGTATCTTGATATAAAGATAAAACTGTTTATATGTTGGGTCCAGATGACCTTTGAACTGCAAACGGTTCCCGGCATTGCCGGCCACCAATGAGGATCGCTCCATGACGTCTTCGACAAAATCCGAGATTTCCAGCGCCGAAGGACTCCCTTTCACGGATACTCCGCTGTTTCTTTTAGGGGTGGTTGGCAGCCTGCTTGCCGTCACCAGCGTGTTTGCGAAACTCGCGCCAGAGCTCGGCTGGCATCCTCTGGGTCTGCTGCAATGGTCTGTTGGCGGTGGCGCGTTGCTGCTGTTTGCCGGCAGCCGGAGAGGAGGGCCTGGTGAAGGCAGGGCTTCCGCCTCCAGCGGCCGCAAACGACGCGTTGCCCTATTCATGTGTGTCAGCGGACTGCTGTTCGTCGTTCCGAACATGATTGCGTCCGTTTCGGCGCCAAGGGTTGGAGCAGGCTTTGTCTCCCTGGGCTATGCCTTTCCGCTTGTCCTGACCTATGCTATCGCCGTTGTGATCGGTCTGGAACGGTTTCATCCCGTCAAGGCCATAGGGACTTTATGCGGTGTGCTCGGGGGCATTCTTCTGGCCATTTCCGGCGTATCCTTGCTGGATGCGGCAACCCTATGGGCCTTCCTGCCGCTGGCCATCCCGGTGCTGCTTGCCAATGGTAACATCTATCGGACCCTGAAATGGCCCGAAGGAATGCGTCCGGTCGATCTCGCTACCGGGATGCTGGGCGTCGGCTTTGCCGCGCTTGCCATGTTCAATCTTGTCGCTGGTGTTCCGATGATGCCCCAGGTGTGGAGCCCGGAAAATACCTTTCTGCTGGCCGCGCAGACGGCTATCTTTGGCGTCCAGTTTGCTTTGTATTTCCGTCTGCAAAAAGCGGCCGGTCCCGTTTATCTGAGCCAGATCGGGTCAGTGGCAGCGATTACCGGACTTGTCCTCGGTTACATGGTCTTCGCGGAAGGTCTTGATCCTGCCAAACTGGGTGCGGCTATCGCCGCTGGTCTCGGCATCTTGCTGGTTAGCCGGAGCCGGTAGTTCAGCTCCACAACCAGGCAGCGCCGCGCACACCGGAACTGTCGCCATGGACAGCCTTTTTCACCGGCGTTTCGTAGACATCGGAGATGACGTAGGGCGCCATGGCGGCGGGTAGGTCATCATAGAGTTCGTCGATATTGGACATGCCGCCCGCAAGCACGAAGACATCCGGGTCGAGCAGGTTTGCAGACATCGCCAGGGATCTTGCCAGGCGGCTGACATAGGTCCGGTAGACCTTCAGCGCGTCCGCATCTCCGGCGCGTTTAAGATCCATGATCTCTCGGCCCTTGAGCAGCTTGCCGGTGAGGTCCTGGTAGTCGAGTTGAAATCCGGTGCCCGAACACATGCGTTCTATCTGGCCGCGATGGCCCATCCAGCTTTCCGGACCGGGAAACTCGGCGTCGGTCAGATAGGGCACGGTGATCGCGCCCCATTCCCCGCCAATGCCGTTGGCGCCCGCATGGGCCTTGCCATCGATGGCGATGCCCGATCCGCAACCGGTTCCAATGATGATGGCGTGGACAACATGCGCGCCTTGGCCGGCACCGTCCGTTGCCTCCGATACGGCCATGCAATTGGCATCGTTCTGGATGCGGACCGGCCGTGCCAGCAAGCTTTCCAGATCCTTGTCGAGGGGCTTGCCGTTCAGCCAGGTGGAGTTTGCATTTTTCACAAGTCCGGTCTTGGGTGACAGGCTGCCGGGAATGCCGATGCCGAGTGTGCCTGTTTCTCCGGTTGCGGCCTCTGCAGCAGCCACCAGATCTGCGACAGCTCTCAAACAGCCGTCATAGTCCTCTCTGGGCGTTGGAACGCGCTTGCGGAAACGTTCCGTGCCGTCGTCGCCGAGCGCAATGATTTCGATCTTCGTTCCGCCCCAGTCAATTCCAAGCCGCATGGTTCGTTTCGTCCATTCTAGAGGTTGGGAAGGCAATGCTGATCCTGATGTGCATTATGAATAAATGAAACTAAGTGTATGAAAAAACGTACTATATGCACTGGATTCTAGATCGCTTCGGTTGCCGCAGCCGGGTGCTCTGATTTGAGTTTGGATGTGAAGCTGACCTAAGGTAAGCATCTGCGGCGAATCATGTAATAGTAGTGCCATATTATATCGCGTTTTCGGTTTTTGGCTGACCGGCAGGTGTGTGGCTTTGTTTGAATCTGTTCAATCGTTGTTGGCTAAAGGCTATGCCAGATCGGGCGCGCGGGCGAAAGCCAGATCGGCAGCCGGATTGCGCGCATTCGATGGTGGCCCCTGGCGGTTTCCGGTCGGACCTTCCCGTGGTCTTGCCAGATGGGCGGACGCCACCGGTCCTGGCAGGCCCATGCCACGGCCCAGGTTGATGTCGCAAAGGGAACTGGCTGGCGGCGGTCTGTTTTTGTCGTCACCCGTGGTTTGGCGCTTTGCGATTTCGGCTCTCTTCGCCCTGGCCCTCAGTGCAGGTGCGATTGCACTTTTGTTTCTGCCGGGAAGCCTGCCGGAAACGGAAGGTAGACGGGCCCTGCAAATGGAACCGTTTAACGTTCGCGGTACCATCGACCCCCTGGGCAGCGTTGGCAGCAGCACACAAGATCAACTGATGATGAACAGGGCCGGGCTATCTGGCGAATAGAGGCGCGCCTTCGCCGGCGAGCCGGAATTCATCCGGCCTGCCGGCATATTCGAAATGGCGCTATCTTTTGCGCGCGGTGCCGGGGCTACGTTTCCGGCAGCGGAATGAACTCCTCCTCGTCGCCCGGCACAATGTCGAACCGGCCCTGACGCCAGTCTTCCTTGGCCTGTTCGATCCGTTCCTTTGAGGACGAGACAAAGTTCCACCAGATGTAGCGGTGGCCGTCCATCGCCGCTCCGCCCAGGAGAACAAACCGGGCAGGGGCAGGCGAGGTGTTCTCGATCACCAGCTTGTCGCCCGGTTTGAAGACCATCAGCTGCGCCGGATCGAAACTCTGGCCGGCGATGGTGATCTGGCCCGTGATCGTATAGATCCCGCGCTCTTCGTGCCCGGCATCGAGCGGTATCTTTGCGCCCGGCTCAAGGGTCACGTCGGCATAGAACATGTCTGACGCGGTCTTGACCGGCGCCGTGTGGCCATAAAGGCTGCCCGCGATCAGCTTCACGCTGGCCCCGCCATCGGAAAACTCCGGTTGGGCTTCGTTTGGCAGATGCTGGAAATCCGGGGCCGTCTCTTCCAGATGGTGCGGCAGCGCCACCCAGGTCTGCAGGCCGAACAGAGGCCGGGGGGCTTTCATTCGTTCCTCGCGTTCCCGTTCGGAATGCACAATGCCCTTGCCGGCGGTCATCCAGTTGATCGCGCCCGGTGTGATCAGCTGGTCGGTGCCGAGGCTGTCCCGGTGGTAGATCTCGCCCTCAAACAAATAGGTAATCGTCGCAAGGCCGATATGGGGGTGTGGGCGCACATCAATTCCGCCTCCAACGATCAGTTCCGCCGGCCCCATTTGATCGAAGAAGATGAATGGCCCAACCATGCGCTTCTTCACAGATGGCAGCGCCCGGCGCACGGAAAACCCGCCGAGATCGGATGTACGCGGCACTATGATCGTTTCAATCGGATCGCAGCTTACCGGATCGCCCGCGGTGGGGTCAGGGCAGTTCAACCAGCTCATGTATCTCTCCTCAACCAGAAATCATGTTCTGGTGTTAAGATGGATCATGGGCGGGAGATGTCTATTGAACAGTGTGTTTCGGGGATTGCCTGGCGGGGTTCGCTGCGAAAAACACGTCTGATGCTTGTCGACGTGCAGGAAGAAACCCAGTGCCACGCCCGCTCTTCAGTCATCCATCAGATAAGCCATGTAAAGCCCGGCAAAACCGGCCATCAATTCATGGCACAGGATGACCTCGCGGTTGGACGGGTCCCAGAAGGCGTTCTCAACGCCGCACGTTGCCGCCCGGAAGGTGACGGCCTCCGGAAGCACGTAGAGACTGTCGAATTCGTTCGCCACGCTTTCCAGAAGTTCCGCTTCCTTCAAGAACAGCGCCAGCAGGTCAAGGTCCTCAGGTGCCGGTTCGTGCACGACATTAATCTTGCGTCTTTCGTCACTTTCCTCGCGCCAGAAGGGCTCCGTGGCGAAATCCCAGGACTCTGCCGCCTGCTCATAGTCCTGGGCACAGGTATCTATCCGGTCTTCCGGCAGGTCCAGATCCCGCGCCAGCTCGGCAAACGCGTCCGGATCGGCCCCGACCATCAGGCAGAGAATCTGGTAGCCGCGCTGCTGATCGAGATCGTGTTCGCCGTAGAAGACAAGGGAATCATAGTCCTCCTCGGCGATCAGGAACCAGCCGATCATTGCCTGGGTGAGGAACCCATCCATGTCTTCCGTATCTGCGCCGAGCATGGTGACAGTCGCCAGATTGTCGACAGCGTCCTCCTCCTGGCCAAGCACCGGCAGGCCAAGTTCGGATACCAGCATGTGCCCGCCCTCGTGGTAGAGCGTGAACAGCGCGTTGCCGGCGGCAAATAACAGCATTTCCTCCAGCTGATCCTCACTCATTCTCTCCATTTGCTGGCGAATGTCGCGGAAGAAGGCTGCATCATCTTGTGCGAAGGCCTTGTTCCAGGGAGCAGTGATCGTGATGGCCAGAAGGAAGACTGCCATTCCGCCCGAAACTCGGCGGAGCAGGCGGTGAAAGGGAAGCCGGTTCTTCACGGATAGTGTCTCCAGATGCACGTGGTCCAGTGGGCTAGGTATAAGGCCTGATACCCCGCAGGCCATGGGCATGGAAAGCGGAATTGGCCAGAGGAGCGTCCGTCCGGCCGTCTGTGACATCAAAATGTCACTTGGCCGCCTCTTGCAGGCGCGCCGAGCCACCGCTATTAAGGCCGCGATTCGAAACAAAAAAGGCCGCAGAACCCGGCGGCCCGGACCGCAAGACGAGAAAGACCACGACAATGGCGATCGAACGCACCTTTTCCATGATCAAGCCGGATGCCACCAAGCGCAACCTGACCGGTGTCATCACCGCAAAGTTTGAAGAAGCCGGCCTGCGCGTCGTCGCATCCAAGCGGGTGTGGATGTCCCTGCGCGAAGCGGAAGCATTCTACGCGGTCCACAAGGAGCGTCCGTTCTTTGGTGAACTGACCGAGTTCATGTCCTCCGGCCCGACTGTTGTCCAGGTTCTGGAAGGCGAAAACGCCATTGCCAAGAACCGTGAAGTCATGGGCGCCACCAACCCGGCCGATGCAGACGAAGGCACGATCCGCAAGGAATTCGCCCTTTCCATCGGCGAAAACTCCGTGCACGGCTCCGACGCTCCGGAAACCGCCGCTGAGGAAATCGCCTTCTGGTTCTCCGGCACTGAACTGGTCGGCTGAATTATTGAATTCTGCAAAATGCAGGATTACGTAAGCCGGGCCATTGGCCCGGCTTGTTTGTTTTTCAGTAGGGGAGAAATATGCATGGATACGGTCAACCTGTTTGAGAAACTATCCCAGTTCTCATCTCACTGGGATCCTCATGTCGTGTCCGACTATAACGACAACGACGTCATGGTCGTGAAGTTCAAGGGCGAGTTCCCGTTTCACAAACACGATACAACCGACGATTTCTTCCTTGTTCTTGAAGGTGAAATGCTGATGGATATCGAGGGGGAGCCGTCGCGGGTGGTCAAGGCTGGCGAGCTGTTTATTGTCCCCAAGGGTGTCGTGCACCGCCCCCGCGCCGTTGAAGAGGTCAAGGTGCTGCTCATCGAGCCGAAAGGTGAGCCCAATACCGGAGATTCCGGACAGCCCCCGGCACCGAAACCGCGGATCTGAGTTCGCAGCAATCGGCCTGGCGGCCAATACATTCTGTTACAGTTTCCCATCGCACTGCGACAGCACCGCTTTGCGAATGCGCTTATGTTCCTTGCCAGTGGGCGCATTCAAATGGGAGAAAAAGATGCGAATGACATTGATGGCCGCCGGGGTGCTGATAGCGGCTCCAGCTGCGGCGCATGACGTTTCCGCTCCGATATCCGGCGAAGATCCTGTCGAGCATACTCATGTTGGCGAAGAGCTTCTGGAACTGATTTTCCCGGCAGCGGAGGCCGCCGCCGACATAACCGTTGATGGCCGTTACCGCCGAATCCGGGCGAACGGATATCCGGATATCGCGCCGGGCCAGTTTCCGAACCGGGGCAATCCACATTCGATCTCCAGGAAGAACTACAATCTCAAAGTGCCGCTCAACCCGCGCAAGAAAAGCCGTGCTACCAACGCGCAAGGGTCCGTCTTCGGGATCGCCATCAATGGCGTGGTGATGGACCCGGGAACCGCAGAGTACTGGCAGAACGACCGGCGGTCCGGCTGGAACTACGAGGCGCTGGGCGGGGCATGCAAGCTTGGGCTCGACAAATACAATGCCCATGTCCAGCCTGATGGCACATATCACTATCACGGCATTCCAACTGGTGTGGTGAATGCCAACGGCGGGCGCTCGGTGCCAGCGCTGATCGGTTACGCAGCCGATGGCTTTCCGATCTACGGGCCGTACGGATACTCCGACCCGGCACGAGCCTCCTCCATGAAGAAGCTGAAAAGCAGCTACCGGGTCAAAAGCGGTACGCGTCCGGGCGGGCCGGGCGGGCGCTACAATGGCAAGTTCACCCAGGACTGGACCTATGCAGCCGGAAGCGGTGATCTGGACCAATGCAATGGCCGGTTTGCGGTGACCCCCGAATACCCGGATGGCACCTACCACTATGTTCTGACAGACAGCTTTCCGCATATTCCGCGCTGTTGGATGGGTACGCCCGATTCCAGTTTTGCACGGCTGAAACGCGGCCCTGGCGGCCAACGCCGCGGCGATGCCGGAGACCTGCAGGAGACGGACGGCGCACAGCTTGAATTCGCAGGTGCAACGGTTGAAGAGGGGGTGTCCGCCCTGACGCTGAACGCCGCGTTTTCAGATGAGACTGTGCCGCTGCTCCTTACCCAGCACCGCCCGCCACCGCCGCGTCTTCGCCAAGGTGAGCGGCCGCCGCAAGGCGCTGGGCGCAGGCAGGGCGGCCAGCGGCAGGGACGCGGTCCGTGTTCAGGATCGTGAGGTCTCAGCCTTTTATGGTCCGGGGCGCTTGACGGCGCCCCCCATTCCTCTCCAAATGGCCGCCCTGTTTTGCCGCTTTTGGAGAGGATATGACAAAACACCCCGACAAAGCCGCTATTTCTGCGTGTCCGCACGACTGCCCATCGACCTGTGCACTTGATATTGATTTCAATGATGACGGAACCATCAAGCGGCTGCGCGGTGCCAAGGAGAACTCCTATACCGCTGGCGTCATTTGCGCCAAGGTGGCCCGTTATGCGGAGCGGCTTTATCATCCGGATCGTTTGCTGAAGCCGCTGCGCCGGACGGGCGCAAAAGGTGAGGGGCGGTTTGAGGAAATCTCCTGGGAGGCCGCACTCGACCTGATGGCCGAGAAGTTCCTTGCTGCGGAAGCCGCTTTCGGTGCCGAGACCGTCTGGCCCTATCACTATGCCGGGACAATGGGCCTTGTTCAGCGCGACAGCATCCATCGTCTGCGCCACGCCAAGGGCTATTCGCGCCAGTTCGACACTATCTGCACCAACATGGCCTGGACCGGATTTGTCGCCGGAACGGGCAAGCTTGCCGGACCCGATCCGCGCGAGATGGCGAAATCCGATCAGGTCGTGATCTGGGGCACCAATGCGGTCTCGACCCAGGTCAACGTGATGACCCATGCGGTTGCCGCTCGAAAGCAACGCGGAGCCCGGTTGATTGCGGTCGATGTCTATGAAACGGAGACCGTTCGTCAGGCTGACATTGGCCTTGTCCTGAAGCCCGGCACAGATGCAGCGCTCGCCTGCGCCATCATGCATGTGCTGTTCCGCGATGGCTACGCGGACTGGGACTACCTGAAAACATATACCGATTGCCCGGAAGACCTGGAGGCGCACCTTGCCACGCGTGGTCCGGGATGGGCAGCACAAATCACCGGGCTTTCTACGGCGCAGATCGAGGATGTTGCGAGGCATATTGGTGAAGTCAAGCGGACGTATTTCCGTCTCGGCTATGGCTTCACCCGGTCCCGCAACGGCGCGGTGTCGATGCACGCGGCATCTTCGATTGCAGCTGTCACCGGGGCTTGGAAACATGAAGGCGGCGGTGCTTTTCACAGCAACGGTGCCATCTTCGCCTTCGACAAGTCGATGGTCGAGGCGCTGGACCTGAAAGACACTTCTGTCCGGGCCCTGGACCAATGCCTGATCGGCAGGGTGCTGACCGGCGACGCAGCGGCGCTGCAAGGCGGCGCACCGGTAACGGCAATGCTGATCCAGAACACCAATCCGGTCTCGGTCGCTCCGGAACAGGAACTGGTCAAGCAGGGGTTCCAGCGCGAGGACCTATTCACGGTCGTCCATGAGCATTTCATGACCGAAACCGCGGCCCTTGCCGATTTGGTCTTGCCGGCAACCCAGTTTCCCGAACATGACGACCTCTACCGGGGCGGCGGCCATCAGCATGTTCTGCTTGGACCGAAGGTGGTGGAGCCGCCGGATGGTCCGAAAGAGAATATTTTTGTTATCAATGAATTGGCAAGCCGTATTCAAGTGAAGCCTCACCCGGGTTTTGCGATGAACGCACGGGACCATATCGACTGGATGCTGCAGGCCTCCGGCTACGGTTCGTTTGCCGAGCTGGAAGAAAACCGCTGGATTGACCTGCAGCCCGATTTCGACACTTCCCACTATCTGAATGGTTTCGGCCACCCGGACGGCAAGTTCCGTTTCCGGGTCAATTGGGCAACCTCGCCATCGCCGAACAGACCGGAAGTAGGTTCGATGGGGCCAATGCGGGATATGCCGTCGCTTCCGGATCAATGGGACAGTGTGGAACTCGCTGACGAAACTCATCCGTTCCGCCTTGTTACCGCGCCTGCCCGCTCATTTTTGAATTCAACCTTCAATGAGACGGTAAGCTCAACGGCAAGGGAAGGCCGTCCGGAGGTTTGGATCCGCCCAGAAGAAGCAAAGCGGTCCGGCATTGCGGATCGAGCAAAGGTGGCGATGGGGAACCGCCGCGGAAGCGTTGTCCTGCATGCCCGTCATGTCGAAACCGTCGCACCCGGCACGGTGATCTGCGAAGGGCTATGGCCGAACGCGGCGTTTGAGGGGGGAAGGGGTATCAACACCCTTGTCGGTGCAGATCCGGTAGCACCTTGCGGCGGCGCGGCGTTTCACGATACGGCGGTGTGGATCAAGACTGTTTGACCGGCGTATTGCCAGTCTCCATCTGGTTCGGTGCCGGTTGGGCGGGCGTAGCCAGTTTGCCTTCCTCGGCTTTGTAGAAATACTGGCTGGCCACCAGCCAGCCTTTCAGCGGCCGCAGCATCGGGATGCAGGTGAGCAAGATCAGCGGCAGGGTCGTCACCAGGTGAACCCAATAGGGGGCCATGAAGGCTATCTCTAGCCAGATGCCGAACAATACCGCCGGAACACAGCCGAAGCAGATGACGAAAAACGCGGGACCATCCGCCGGGTCGGCGAAACTGTAGTCGAGCCCACAGACCTCGCATTCATCCTTCAGGGTCAGAAAGCCGTTGAACATGTTGCCTTCGCCGCAGCGCGGGCAACGGCCCCGAACGCCTGTCTTCACCGGCGGCAGATGGGGCCAGTCATTTTGCGTAGTCATTATTGTGCATCCTTTGACTATCGGCATCATGACGTTTCAAGAAGACCTGGGACGCCACGGTTGCCGCAAAGGTAGGCACTGAAGCCGCCGCCGCAACCCGGCACGCTGCGGCATTTTGGCAGGCGAGGTGTTGCAGGAAGGCCAATCGCGGCGATTGTTACTTTATTCCCGGGACCACGGGCACCGAGTTCCTGCCTTGGCACGGACTTCAGGCAAATGGCCAGAAAAAGCCGGAAATTACGGCCAGATCAGCGGGTTGGCAGGCGCATCGCCCTGGCCGCCGGAGACCTTGTGCCCGGAGATCTTCACGGACCCGTTCGCCACCATCGCCAGTGCTCTCGGGTAGATCTCGTGTTCGACCTTGAGAACACGGGCGGCAAGGCTATCAGGCGTGTCGTCGTCAAGGACCGGTACAGCGCCTTGCAAGATGATCGGACCGTCATCGAGTTCTGCAGAGACAAAGTGAACGCTGGCGCCATGAAGTTTGACGCCGGTGTCAAGAGCGCGTTCGTGGGTGTTGAGGCCCTTGAAGGATGGCAGCAGGGAAGGGTGGATGTTGATCATCCGGCCCTGCCAGCGCCCGACCAGAAACGGGGTCAAGACGCGCATGAATCCAGCCAGCACCACAAGTTCGATCTTCTGGTCTTCCAGAACCGTTTGGATGGCTTGTTCAAAGGCTTCCCGGTCTCCGGAGTAGTCCTGGTGATCAACAACAGCCGTGGTGATATCGAATTCCGCAGCGCGCTCCAGTCCCTTGGCGTCCGGCCGGTTGGACAGAACGAGAGAGATATCGGCCGGATAGGCGGGGTCCATGGCGGCTGAAATCAGTGCGCTCATATTGGAGCCGCGCCCGGAGATCAGAACGGCGGTTTTCTTGCGGGCCGGCATCAGGCGAGACCCAGGATGCCGTCGAACATCACTTCTGCACCGGCCGCTTGTTCGATCTGGCCGATCTGCACCACGTTTTCGCCGGCGTCTGCGAGCGCGTTTGTCACAGCGTCAACCTCATCGGCCGCCACGACGGCGACCATACCGATGCCGCAGTTGAAAGTGCGCAGCATCTCCGGTTGGGCAACGCCGCCGGTTTTCGCCAGCCAGGAAAAGACGGGCGGAACGGTGATGGCTGACAGATCGATACGTGCAGATGTGCCTTCCGGCAGCACGCGCGGGAGGTTTTCCGGCAGGCCGCCGCCGGTGATATGCGCCAGCGCCTTGATGCCGGAAGTCGACCCAAGCGCGGCAAGCAATGGCTTCACATAAATCCGGGTTGGCTCCATCAGCGCTTCACCGAGGGTTTGTCCCGGTGCGAACGGTGCCGGGCTTGACCACTCCATACCCGCCATGGCCACGATCTTGCGGACCATCGAGAAGCCGTTGGAATGGACGCCCGAAGAAGTCAGCCCCAGAAGCACATCGCCTTCGGTAACATCTGCGCGGGGCAGAAGCGCTCCGCGTTCGGCAGCGCCGACGGAAAAACCGGCCAGGTCATAGTCGCCAGCGGCATACATGCCCGGCATTTCGGCCGTTTCGCCGCCGATCAGCGCCGTGCCTGCCAGTTTGCAGCCATCGGCGATGCCTGCAACCACATCAGCAGCCGTGTCGACATCGAGCGCGCCGCAGGCGAAATAGTCGAGGAAAAACAGCGGCTCCGCGCCCTGGACAATCAGGTCGTTGACACACATGGCGACCAGGTCGATGCCAACAGTCCGGTGCTGGCCGGTTTCGATGGCGATCTTCAGCTTGGTGCCGACGCCGTCATTGGCCGCGACCAGGATCGGGTCCTTGAAACCGGCCCCTTTGAGGTCGAACAACCCGCCGAAACCGCCGATCTCGCTGCCGGCGCCTGGCCGCGCGGTTGCCTTGACCAGAGGTGCGATGCGTTTCACCAGTGCGTTTCCGGCATCGATATCCACACCGGCGTCGGCGTAGGTTAGCCCATTGGGTGTTGCTTGCGGGTTTTGAGGGGGCGTGTCACTCATTGCATGCCTTGCTGCTTGCTGGGCGCATTGCCTACGCCTTGAATTGAGACACTGCCGCGCATACAGCTTAAGGCGGGACAACACAAGGTTTGGTCTCATGGCATCGTCTATAGGCGGGGCCTGACTACGCAATCCTTACGAGGACACTGAAGGAGCCGACAGTCATGACATTGCGCCGCCAGGTTCAGTTCTGGCTCATTTCGTTGGCCGTGTTCATCGCGTTCATGTACGTGTTCTCGGCGATCATGCTGCCCTTCGTGGCCGGAATGGCGGTTGCTTACCTGCTCGACCCGGTGTGCGACCGGCTGGAAAAAATAGGCTTCAGCCGCCTTTGGGCAACGGTGACCATTCTGGTTGTGTTCCTGTTGCTCCTGCTGTTGTTCTTTGTGCTTCTTTTGCCGGTGCTCGGAAATCAGCTCATCCTGTTCATCGACAGGTTTCCCGAACTGGTGCAGAACCTGCACAAGCTGCTGACCGATCTTCTCGGCAGCCGTCTTGCAGACCTTGCCGGGATCAGCCTTGCCGATCTTCAGTCGAACCTTTCCAACCTGATGTCGCAAGGGGCCGGATTTATCGGCAGGCTGGCGCAATCGATCTGGAGCGGCGGGCAGGCGCTTTTGTCGGTCCTGTCGCTGTTCGTAATCACGCCCGTTGTCGCGTTCTATCTGCTTCTCGATTGGGACCGCATGGTTGCGCGCATAGACAGCTGGCTGCCGCGCGAGCATCTGGAGGAGATCCGCGGGCTGGCGCGGCAAATGGATCAGGCTGTCGCCGGATTCGTGCGCGGGCAATTGTCGGTTTGCGTGCTGCTGGGCGCATTCTATGCGATTTCGCTGGCACTGGCCGGGCTCAATTTCGGACTGCTGATCGGGCTGGGGGCCGGGCTGATCAGCTTCATTCCGTTTGTCGGGGCGGGACTGGGGCTGATTGTTTCGGTCGGTGTGGCATTGGTCCAGTTCTGGCCGGACTGGCCGATGATCCTGTTGATCGCCGCAATCTTTGCGGTGGGCCAGTTTCTGGAAGGCAACATCCTCCAGCCGAAACTGGTCGGTGACAGTACGGGCCTCCACCCGGTTACCCTGATGTTTGCGTTGTTTGCTTTCGGAAACCTGTTCGGTTTCGTCGGTATGCTGATCGCGGTTCCGGCCGCAGCGATGATCGCCGTGCTGGCGCGATTTGGCCTGAAGCAGTATCTTGCCAGCGCGCTCTACATGGGGCCAAGGAAGGCGCTGACATCGGTAGAGCCCGAGCAAGATCAGTAACGAGCGCCCAGTTCCGGGTGCCCGGACGCGAATGCCGATAAGCGAGTGCGATGAGTATGGCCGAAACACCTCGGCAGTTGCCCCTGGTCCTTCCTCATGATGCGGCCCTGGGTCTGGATGATTATCTTGTAGGTACGCCCAACCGGGCGGCTTACGAGCTGCTGGAGGCGTGGCCTGATTGGCCGTCTCCGGTCGTGGTTCTGGCCGGTCCTGCGGGCTCGGGAAAATCGCATTTTGTTGCCGCCTTAAGCGAACTGACGGGCGCTGTTGCGATTGAGGCTGATGAACTCACCTCGGAGAGCGTCGAAGCGCTGGCGGCTACCCCGGCACTGGTCCTTGAAAACGCCCATCTCGGATTCGACAACATCGCGCTTTTTCATCTTCTCAACGCCGCGCGCCAGAACGGCAAGGTGGTCTTGATCACCAGCCGTTCCTTGCCTTCAAGCTGGCACGTGACCTTGCCGGATCTTGCTTCCCGTCTTCGGGCAGCGGCCCCTGTCCTGATCGAAGAACCGGATGACGACCTTCTGGGGCGTGTGCTGGTCAAACTGTTTGCTGACCGGCAGATCTCGGTAGACCAGAGCGTCGTAGATTATCTGACCTTGCGGATGGAACGGTCGCTGGACAACGCGCAGAAGATCGTTGATGCAATTGATCGGGAATCCCTCGCCGACCGCAGAAAAATCACCAAACAACTCGCCGGCAAGGTGTTGGAAAACGTGGATAACCAGCGCCAGTAACCGCAGTTTTTCGCGATGTTGCAAAGGGCGTGAAATTTGATTTGTTCCAATGCGGTAGGATGGGGTGAGCAATCATGCTATTCGGCGCAGAACGTGATCAAAGCGTTATGTGAACGAGGAATGCACTCCCATGAGTGAAACTGCTGATCTTTCCGGGGCGCCCATCGAACCAGTCATCGAGTCGGCGCAGAAAGGTCCGCCTGAACAGGCCAGCGGCCTGTTCCGTTCCCCCGCGCGATTCATGAACCGGGAACTCTCCTGGCTTCAGTTCAACCGGCGCGTCCTGGAAGAAGCAGAGAACACCAATCATCCGCTGTTGGAACGGGTGCGTTTCCTGTCCATTTCGGCCAACAATCTGGACGAATTCTTCATGGTTCGGGTTGCGGGACTGCGCGGGCAGTGCCAGGCGGATGTCGGCGATTTGTCCGACGACGGCCTGACACCGACCGAACAGCTTGAAAAGATCAGCATTGCGGTCGGCGAGCTTCAGGATAGCCAGCAAAAGATCTGGGTCGATCTCCGCCGGGAAATTGCCGCAAGTGGCATTGAGATCCTCGATGGCGCGGATCTTGGGTCGGAAGACCTTCAGTGGCTGGAGAACCACTTCCTGTCTTATATTTTCCCGGTTCTGACGCCGCTGGCGATCGATCCGGCGCATCCGTTTCCGTTCATTCCAAATCTCGGGTTTTCGCTGGTCTTCGAACTGGTGAAAGTGGCCGGCGGGCCGGGCATGATCGCGCTGGTACGCGTGCCGAACCAACTGGACCGTTTCGTGCAACTGCCCAAGGGGGCAAATGGTGCTGCCCGGTTGATCGCGGTTGAGAAGGTGCTTGGCCTTTTCATTGCGCGGCTCTTTCCCGGCTATGACATTCGCGGCAAGGGTGTCTTCCGTGTCATCCGGGACAGCGATATCGAGATCGAGGAAGAAGCGGAAGATCTTGTACGCCTGTTTGAAAGCGCCTTGAAACGCCGCCGGCGCGGTTCGGTTATCCGTCTTGAGATTCAGGAGACAACACCCGCATCGCTGCGGGACTTCGTGGCGGAAAAACTGGATGTTGGTGAAGACGAGATCTTCCTGGCCAGGGGATTGCCGGCACTGAACAATCTCACGCAGATTGTCGATCTGGCCCGCCCGGATCTGAAATTCGAACCGTATAGTGCCCGTTTCCCGGAACGTATCCGCGAACACGGCGGCGATTGCCTGGCGGCCATCCACCAGAAGGACATCATCGTCCATCACCCTTATGAATCGTTCGACGTCGTTGTTCAGTACCTGCGCCAGGCGGCCCAGGATCCCGACGTGGTGGCGATCAAGCAGACGCTATACCGGACATCGAAGGATTCGCCGATCGTCAAGGCGCTGGCCGAAGCTGCTGAGGCCGGAAAATCGGTGACGGCGCTGGTGGAGCTGAAAGCGCGTTTCGACGAGGAGGCCAACATCCGCTGGTCCCGCGATCTGGAGCGGGCGGGCGTGCAAGTCGTATTCGGCTTCATCGAACTGAAAACCCACTCGAAACTGTCGATGGTCATCCGCCGCGAGCACGGCCTGCTCAAGACCTATTGCCATATCGGTACTGGCAACTACCACCCGATCACCGCCCGGATCTATGAGGATCTGTCCTTCTTCACCGATGATCCCGAGATCGCCGAGGACGCAGCCCGGGTGTTCAACTACATCACCGGCTATGCGGAACCGGAAGAGCTCAACCGGCTTGCGGTTTCCCCTGTGAACCTGCGGGATCGCATGCTGGAGATGACCGAGGCGGAAATCGAACATGCAAAGGCCGGAAGACCGGCGCAGATCTGGATGAAGATGAATTCGCTGGTCGATGCGGAAATCATCGACAGTCTTTACCGGGCCAGCTGCGCCGGGGTGCAGATTGACCTGATCATCCGGGGGATCTGCTGTTTGCGGCCGGGGATTGAAGGACTTTCGGAAAACATCCGGGTGAAATCCATTGTCGGCCGCTTTCTGGAGCATTCCCGCATTTTCTGCTTCGGCAACGGACACGGTCTGCCGTCACCGGAAGCCCATGTCTTTATCGGTTCGGCGGATCTGATGCCGCGCAACATCGACCGCCGGGTTGAAGTGCTCACGCCGCTGCAAACTCCGACCGTGCATGAACAGGTGCTCGACCAGATCATGGTCGCCAACCTCAAGGACAACGAGCAAAGCTGGCGTATCCTGCCGGACGGTGGTCATGAGCGCATTGCGCCCGGCGCCAATGAAGAGCCGTTCAACGCGCACCGGTACTTCATGACCAATCCGTCACTGTCCGGCCGGGGCAAGTCGTTGAAGAGCCACCGGCCGCGTCCTTTCATGGAAAGAAAATCCCGTGGATAGTCCGGCTGTCTCCTTTGCGCCTGCGCGCGGGCGTTTCAACGGTACGGGACCGATTGCCGTTGTTGATATCGGTTCCAACTCCGTTCGCCTCGTGGTCTATGAGCGGGAAGCAAGGACGCCGACCATGCTTTTCAATGAAAAGCTTCTGGCCGGGCTGGGGCGCGGTGTTGCGGCGACGGGACGCCTGACGGAAGAATCGGTCCTGGTGGCGCTGCGCGCAGTCACCCGCTTCAAGACACTGATTGGACATATCGGCTGCAAGGCGACTTATGTGTTTGCAACTGCCGCCGCGCGGGATGCGGAGAACGGCGGGGAATTCGTGGGCAAGGTGTCGGAGATTCTCGACGCTCCGGTGCGGTTGTTGAATGGGCATGAAGAAGCTTACTACTCCGCGCTCGGCGTGATTTCAGGCTTTTGGCATCCGCATGGGGTGGTCGGCGATCTCGGTGGCGGAAGTCTGGAACTGGTTCACATCGGCGGCGGAAAACCCGGACAAGGGACGACATTCCCGCTTGGCGGCTTGCGGCTTGCCGAAATGGCCGACGGGCGTATCGCCAAGGCCCAGAAAATCGCCGATGCGGCGCTGGAATCGTTTGCCTGGCCGCGTCTGGCTCCGGGCGAACGCACCTTCTATGCAGTCGGTGGAACCTGGCGCTCGCTCGCCCGGCTCCATCTGGTGCAAAATGACTATCCCCTTCAGGTCATGCACAACTATGAGATGGATGCCGATGAGGCGATTGCCTTTTGCCGCAAGATCTCCGTGTCGAATCTTGAAGGCGTAGACAAGGCGGAAACCGTCTCCAAGCAACGCCGTCCGCTCGTGCCGTTTGGTGCCGTGGTTCTGGAGCGCGTGTTGCGGGGCATGAAGGCGGAGCGGCTGGTCATCTCGGCAACCGGTGTTCGTGAAGGGCTGCTGTATGAAAAGCTGCCGCCGGCCTTGCAGGATGCAGATCCGGTGATCGAGGCCGCCCGCGAATTGTGCGAACTTCGCGCCCGCTCTCCGGAACATGCCGAGGAACTGATTGACTGGACCGATGCGCTTTTCAAAGAGTTCGGAATTGAGGAAACGGACAATGAAATCCGCCTGCGCCATGCGGCCTGCCTTCTGTCCGACATCGGCTGGCGGGCGCACCCGGATTACCGGGGTGAACAGAGCCTGAGCATTATTTCGAATGCGGCTTTTGTCGGCCTTGATCACGCCAGCCGGGCATATCTGGCCGCGGCTGTGTTCTACAGGCACCAGGGGCTGGCAGAAGGGGCGTTGTCACAACGGATACGCACCCTTTTCACCGACCGGCTCAGAATAAGGGCCAAGGTTTTGGGAGCGTCCCTGCGGGTGGCGTCTCTGGTCAGTGCTTCCATGGCCGGCATGTTGCCGCAGGTACGCGCCATGAAAACCGGGGAAGGTATTCGGCTGGAACTCCCTGAAACGCTGAGCCATCTGGATGGCGAGCGTCTGCGCAAGCGTGTCGGTCAGTTACAGCGGGTTCTGGACGTTTGAAGCGCTGTCCATAAATCGGGAAAGGCCGCAAGCTATTCTGCGGCTTCCTGTGCCGCATCGGGCGCCTCGGCCGGTTCTACCGTCACGATCTGCCGGTCCCGGAAAGCCAGTGCAACCTCGCCGCGCTTCAGTTTGAGAGCCTTTTCGCCGAACAGTTCGCGCCGCCACCCTGTTAGAGCTGCAACGTCTGCCTGGTCGTCCGCGGCGATCTTCTCCAGATCGTCAACGGTGGCTATCACCTTTGCTGCAACGCCATTGGCCTCGCTGACAAGTTTCAGCAGGACTTTCAAAAGGTCGACCGCCGCTGCCGATCCGTCCGGAGCAGGGCGGCCCTTGGGCAGTTTCGGGATTTTCGATTTCGGCATGTCCAGGCCGCGTTTGACGGCCTTCAGAATATCATCGGCTGCTCTTGAGCGCTCGAAGCCGCGCGGGATTGTGCGCAGCTGTCCCAGGTGGTCGACAGTTTGCGGCTGCTGTGAGGACAATTCGTAGATCGCGTCATCTTTCAAAACGCGGTTGCGCGGCGTGTTGCGCGTTTGCGCTTCGTTCTCCCGCCAGGCGGCGATCTCGATCAGGACCGCCAGTTCGACCGGTTTGCGAACCCGGAGCTTTAAGCGCTTCCAGGCATTGGCGGGTTCGATCCTGTAGGTGTCGACCGAGGTCAGCACCGTCATCTCGTCGCGTACCCAGTGGCTGCGGTTCTGTTCGGCAAGGTTGGCCTTGAGGAACTGATAGATATCGCGGAGATGCGTTACGTCTGCCAGTGCATAGTCGAGCTGCTTCTTGGACAGCGGCCTTCGGGCCCAATCCGTGAAACGGGAAGACTTGTCTATGCGTGCACCAGTCACCTTGTAGGCGAGCTGATCATAGGAGATGGAATCACCGAACCCGCAGACCATGGCTGCAACTTGCGTGTCGAACAGGGGGGCAGGGATCAAGTTGCCGAGGTGATAGATGATCTCGATATCCTGACGGGCCGCATGGAACACCTTGGTGACGGCTTCATCTCCCATGAGGGCGAAAAAGGGAGCCAAATCAAGGTCCGGCGCGAGTGCATCGACGACAAAGGCAAGATCCGGCCCCGCCATCTGAATGACGCACAACTTGGGCCAGAAGGTCGTTTCCCGCAAAAACTCGGTATCGACCGTTACATAGTCATGCTTTGAAAGCTGTTGGCAGGCAGAGGCGAGATCGCCAGTCGTGGTAATTACATCCATGGTGACGAACAGCTATACTAGAGTTCGCTGGCCTTGTCGCCACGAAAAGCCGATTATTCTTATGCCTGCCCTTGATAAAGTGCAATCAGTGCGCCTATTTTAAAGGTGCTGGATTTAATGCGCTAGTGGTGCTTCTTCGTTCAAGGGCCAGACCCGGTAAAGAAAAGCATCGGAAGAATTCGGGCAGGCCTGACGGCCTTTATGGGGGACCAGATGCGGAAGATACTTGTGGTCAATTCGAAGGGCGGCTGCGGGAAAACCACTGTCGCGACCAACTTGGCGGTGGCCCTTGCAGCGCGCGGCGAAGATGTTGCGCTGGCCGATGCCGATCGCCAGAAATCCAGCCTCTCCTGGACCAAGCGCCGTCCCAAGTCGCTCACGAAAATTCAGGGCCTCAATTGGTCAAAGGCCGAGGCGATTGGTGATGACAAGGCAAAAGATCTGGATTCAATCGTTATCGACGGACCGGGCGGGTTGCGCTCCGAACTGGCGAAAACTCTGATCGCCGAAGCGTCCGAGATTATTGTACCTGTTCTTGCATCCGCGTTCGACTGGGATGCGACCATCAAGTTCCTGAATGGCATTTCGGACATCAAACGCGTCCGAAAGGGCAAGGCCGATATCCATGTGGTGGCCAACCGCATCAACCGCCGGTCCACGCAGGTCGCAGAACTTGAGCGGACGCTTTCGGAAAATGGGTATCCCTTGCTGTGCCGCATCTCCGACCGGGTCCTGTACGCACGCCATGCCGCAGCCGGGTCGGGCATCTTTGACTGGAAGGATGCAAAGGATCACGAAATTCGGGGCCAATGGCACCCGCTGCTTCAGGCTGTGGATGTTTGAGCGGCAGAGAATCGCCGCGGACCCGGCGAATTTTGCGCTGACCGGATTAGGGGATTTTATTCCGCCGCGTGCTTATTAACGGGTGTGAATAGTGGAAACATCAGAGTATTAGATGCTCTAATTATTATTACGTAGTAAATTATTACAATAAATGATAACGCTTTGAATTAATTTGAGTAACGCCTTCCGGTGAGAGCTTGACGGAGGTCGGGATAAACTATCTGTGCAACAATGTAGTGCATTCAATTGGAGAGGATTCCGCAGAGATGTCCTCTAGTTTAGTGCAATTCTAAATAAGTAACCTAAGTATAAATTGCGGCGAACCTTCCGGTATTTTTTCGGAGCTTTAGTAAAAATAATGGTAATGTAAGTATACAGTTCATATTTAAGTTCGTAAAAGGACAGGTTAACGCCTCATTAACAATAAGATTCTAGCGATTGAAAGCATAAAACTCTGTTTTCTTGCAAAGTTTGCGCGAAAACTGGGGTTTATGCTTGATGTTTGTATGTAGTAATACTGATGGGGGTGGGGTGTTGCACCTAAAGGCAATGCGGAACCTATCGGATGCCGTGTTTATACGTAAACGGATGAGGTCCTGAATAATGGCTGTTGGCTTTAAGACGTCCATCGCTCCGAAAGCAATTTTGGGTTTGAGCTCAGCCGGTGTGCTCGCCATTGCGATGTCGGTGACATCGGTATTGTCAATTGGTGCGGTCGACAGCATTTTGAACAAGATCACGGACCAGACCGCACCAACTGTCGAAACCGCTCAGGATCTGGCAATCGCCATCTGGAGTTCCAATGCGATCGCAAAGCATGCGTTGAAGGAAGAAGACCCTGCGGAGGTCGAGGAGAGGTTCAGGCAGGTGAAGACCCTGAACAATGTTT
Source organism: Roseibium sp. (assembly GCA_965230445.1). Lineage (GTDB taxonomy): Bacteria > Pseudomonadota > Alphaproteobacteria > Rhizobiales > Stappiaceae > Roseibium. The sequence continues at coordinate 1,574,476 of OZ246005.1, forward strand.
ACAATCGGGCCTATGCAGAGCTGCAAGAAATTGTAACTGATCGGGAATTGCTGGACGAAATGGACGTTGCTACCCGGCGGCAGGACAGCTTCTTTGCGTCGGCGTCGGGTGGCATAACGCGCCACTTGGATGTTCTGCGCATGCAGGATCAGCTTGCCGATTTGTTGGCGTCTTTCGAAGATCATGAGCAGGCGCTGTCAGTCATGCTGGATGAGTTCGCCAATGAAAACGAAGCGGAAATGGCATTGGCTGAAAACAGGGGCGATGAATTGGAGGCTTCGGGAACCGCGACGGTGGCGCAGGTCAATGCGGTTCTGGGGGATTTGTTCGATACGGATTATCCGGTGGTTGAGGCGTCCTTGAAGATGAAGCTGGCGCTCAGCGACATGAAGTACGTCGCACGCGGCTTTCTTGTCGCCGAAGATTCGATTGTGCTTGACGATCACACCGCGCAGATGGCCAGTTATGCGCAGGGTTTCAAACATCATCTGACGACCTTGAAAGAACTGGCCGAGTCTGAAGAGGACAAGGCCGACGCCAACGCGCTCGAAAAGGCATTTGAGCAATGGTATTTGAGTGCGACCGGCACGGGCAAACTGTTTGATATTCACCGGAACAAGGTTGCGGCTGCGGCAGACACCGAACAGTTTCGCAAAAACATGGTCGCAGACACATTGAGTGTCGACGAAAGTGTCAATGTGATCGCGGACAAGGCCGATGCGATCAACGACGGTGCGGACGAAGTTGCAGCGGGTACTGTTTCCAAGGCCAAGGTGGCAATCTGGACGTTTGGTGGCGTGTTGGTCTGTGGCCTTCTGGCGTTGATGATCCTGACTGTGAAGATGCTGACCAACCCGATCCGGATCATGACCCGGTCCATGGAACAGCTTGCAGACGGGGATCTGTCGACGGAAGTGCCCTATACGCACAAGCTGGATGAGATCGGCCAGATGGCAAGTGCCGTCCAGGTGTTCAAGGACAATGCCCAGCGGGTTGCGGCTCTTGAGGCGGAGCAGGCGGATACGGCCAAGCGCGCGGCGGCTGAAAAGAAGGCGGCCATGGAGCGGCTGGCCGATGAATTCGAATCCACCGTCGGCGCCATTGTCAGCGAAGTGACCTCTGCCTCGGATAACGTCAGAGAGACCGCATCGGACGTTGAAACAGTCGCGGGGTCGACCCAGGCCAAGACATCGGAACTGACAAACGGCGCGCGGGAAATCACCGCCAATGTGCAGACGGTGGCGGCCTCGACCGAAGAACTGTCGTCTTCCATTGAGGAGATCAATCGACTGGTTTCCCAGTCGAGTGACATATCCGATGGCGCGGTGTCCGAAGCCGTTACGACCCAGGAGCGGATCGAGCGGCTGGTTTCCTCCACGAACCGCATCAGCGAAGTGGTCAACCTGATCACGGAGATTGCGGAGAAGACCAATCTTCTGGCGCTGAATGCGACCATCGAAGCGGCCCGGGCCGGAGCGGCGGGCCGCGGCTTTGCGGTGGTGGCCTCCGAGGTCAAGGAGCTTGCGACGCAGACGGCCCGGGCGACGAATGAGATCTCCGAACAGATCGAGTCGGTTCAAGGGGACACCAAAGACGCCGCTTCTGCGATCACCGGAATTGGCCGGACGATCAGCGACATCCAGTCCATGGCCTCCGAAATCGCAGCCGCTGTCGAACAGCAAGCCTGCGCGACACGGGAAATCTCCGAGAGTGTGCAGAACGCGGCGACGGGCATGAGCATGCTCAACGGTTCGGTTGAATCGGTGGATAAGGATGCGTCCAGCACAAGGTCCTCGACCGGTGAGATCCTGAACGCATCTGAACGCCTGTCGGGCCAATCCCGCAAACTGGGCCTGGAAGTACAGGATTTCCTGAAAACCATCCGGGCGGGTTAGGTTCTGGCATATAGGCGGGCGGGTTCCGGTCCCGCCTCGTTTCCCGCGGCAGGGAACAGGTGCCAGGGCGGTCGAGCAGAGTAGACAGTCCGGCCCCGCATTTCCGGCCCGTCTATTTGGTACTTTAAGTGTGTGATCCCGGAGTTTGATGGCGCCGGTCCGTTACCGGCACCACACTGCGCGCTCATACCAAAAGGCAGAAATAACGACGTATCTGATGGAACGAAAATCTGTTCCAGGCAAGGCGGTCTGCGTAGTGCGGCCTTGCCGGCCGGGTGGTACAATCGCCGGGCCTTCTCGTCTTGCAAGTACCACGGGCAATTTATTTCCGCGCATCATCACATTGTTAATAATACGCAGGGTACTGTTCTCGCGCATCTGCTGATTGTGCCTGGGTATGACGGCGCATGTGCGATTGGTCGATCAGCATCGCGAGCCGTTAAATCAATTTAAGAGGTTTGGGAAATGTGGTTACGGTTAAAAAGGTCCATCGCTGCCAAGGCGGTGCTGGGATTGGCTGCGGTTGGAGTTGTCGGCAGTGCAGTCTCTGTATCCTCGATACTTTCAATCGGATCGGTTGACCGCAACCTGCACACGATCACAGACCATACAGCGCCGACCGTTGAGATCGCGCAGCAGTTGGCTGTTTCCATTTGGCACTCCAATGCGCTTGCAAAGCATGCCTTTGGGTCTAGTGACTTGCAGGGGATTGAAAAAACCCTCGGCGAGATCCGCAATTTGGATGGTGCGTACAAACAGGCGATTGCCGAGCTACGAACCAAAGCTGCCGACGACACTCTTCTGGGAGAAATCGAAACCGCGGAGCGGTATCAGGCCAGTTTCTTTGCGGCGGCTTCCGCCGGGATCAATCGCCAGATGGATGTCCTGAACAAAAACATCAAGCTGGGCGCGCTTGTTGTCGATTTCGAATCAAAAGAGCAGAACCTCGCTGCAATTCTCGACGCGTTTGCCGTTGAAAATGAAGTCGAGATGATCCTTGCGCGAAGCAGGGGCAACAGTCTTGCCCGTTCGGCAACTGCCACTGCAGGAGATGTCAATGAGGTCCTTGGAGACCTGTTCGAGACCCAGTATCCCGTGGTTGCAACGGCTCTGAAGATGCGGATGGTACTTGGCGACATGAAATATGTCGCACGCCGGTATCTCGATACACACAACACAAACATCTTGTCTGAAAGTGCGGGTGAATTTACGGCACATGCTCAGAAATTCGATGAGTTTCTGGAACGGCTGCACGGATTCGCCAAAACAGACGCAGCCCGCGCTGGTGTGGAAGAACTGGAGCGTGCATTCGCACAGTGGTCTGACAGCGTGCTTGGCGAAGGGCAGCTGTTTGACATCCACCGCCAGGCCTCTGCTGATTCCGAAGCGGTCTTGATCTACCGGGGTCAGCTTGTCGAAGACACCTTGAGTGTTGCTAAAAGCATTGAGGCGGTCACCAGCCAGGCGGATGCAATCAACATTGAAGCGCAAGATTTGGCTGGGTCGGCGGTCCGTTGGGCCGAGATCGAGATTTGGACCTTCGGTACCGCTCTGCTGGCTGGCCTTCTGGCGTTGATGATCCTGACTGTGAAGATGCTGACCAACCCGATCCGGATCATGACCCGGTCCATGGAACAGCTTGCAGACGGGGATCTGTCGACGGAAGTGCCCTATACGCACAAGCTGGATGAGATCGGCCAGATGGCAAGTGCCGTCCAGGTGTTCAAGGACAATGCCCAGCGGGTTGCAGCTCTTGAGGCGGAGCAGGCGGATGCGGCCAAACGCGCGGCGGCTGAAAAGAAGGCGGCCATGGAGCGGCTGGCTGATGAATTCGAATCCACGGTCGGGGCGATTGTCAGCGAAGTGACCTCCGCCTCGGATAACGTCAGAGAGACGGCATCGGACGTTGAAACAGTCGCGGGGTCGACCCAGGCCAAGACATCGGAACTGACGAACGGCGCGCGGGAAATCACCGCCAATGTGAAGACAGTGGCGGCCTCGACCGAAGAACTGTCGTCTTCCATCGAGGAAATCAATCGCCTGGTCTCCCAGTCGAGCGACAAATCGGACGGCGCGGTGTCGGAGGCCGACTCGACCCAGGACCGGATCGAGCGGCTGGTTTCCTCCACGAACCGCATCAGCGAAGTGGTCAACCTGATCACGGAGATTGCGGAGAAGACCAATCTTCTGGCGCTGAATGCGACCATCGAAGCGGCCCGGGCCGGAGAGGCGGGCCGCGGCTTTGCGGTGGTGGCCTCCGAGGTCAAGGAACTTGCGACGCAGACGGCCCGGGCGACGAATGAGATCTCCGAACAGATCGAGTCGGTTCAACGGGACACCAAAGACGCCGCATCGGCAATCACCGGAATTGGCCGGACGATTGATGATATCCGGTCCATGGCATCGCAGATTGCAGCTGCCGTTGAACAACAGGCGGGCGCGACGCGGGAGATATCCCAGAACGTGCAGAACGCGGCGACGGGCATGAGCATGCTCAATGGCTCGGTTGAATCGGTGGATAGGGATGCGTCCAACACCAGGTCCTCGACCGGAGAGATCCTGGACGCATCCGAACGCCTGTCGGGCCAATCCCGCAAGCTGGGCCTGGAAGTACAGGAGTTCCTGAGAACCGTTCGGACCGGTTAAGCAGTGCGGTCTTTCCGGGTTTAATCCTGGCGGGCGATCATTTGATGTGACGGGCTGGAGCGAGTGCTCCGGCCCGTTTTCGTTAGTGACCAGGGTTATCGACTATTGTCAGGTGCGCCCGCAGGTCTTAATTTCTGCCGGTTGGTATTACTCCACACCGCCTCTTGATTTTTCGGCCCGTCCATGACACGTCCGCGCGGGGCGAATGCGCGCATTTGCGAAACCCAGGAATTCTACAGACAGTCCGAGGCAGAGAATGCATCCTTACCGCAGCCACACGTGTGGCGACCTTCGCAGCGATCATGTAGGCGACACGATCCGCCTGTCCGGCTGGGTCCACCGGGTCCGCGATCATGGCGGGGTGCTGTTCATCGATCTGCGCGATCACTATGGGGTGACCCAATGCGTGGTCGATCCTGATTCCGATGCCTTCTCCCTTGCCGAAACCGTCCGCTCCGAATGGTGTATTCGTATCGACGGCAATGTGAAGAAGCGAACGGACGAGACGATCAACTCCGAGCTTCCGACCGGCGAGATCGAGGTCTTCATCCGCGAGATGGAAATCTTGGGGGCGGCCAAGGAACTGCCGCTTCCCGTGTTCGGTGAGCTTGAGTATCCCGAAGAGGTTCGCCTCAAGTACCGCTTCCTCGACCTGCGCCGTGAGAAGCTGCACGAGAACATGATGCTGCGTTCCAATGTGGTGCGCGATCTGCGTGACCGGATGTGGGAGATCGGTTTCAACGAGTTCCAGACGCCGATCATCACTGCGTCGTCTCCCGAAGGCGCGCGCGACTTTCTGGTCCCGTCCCGCCTGCATCCCGGCAAGTTCTATGCTCTGCCGCAGGCGCCGCAGCAGTTCAAACAGCTGCTGATGGTGTCCGGCTTCGACAAGTATTTCCAGATTGCGCCATGTTTCCGCGATGAAGACCCGCGCGCCGACCGCTCGCCGACGGACTTTTACCAGCTCGACATGGAAATGAGCTTCGTGACCCAACAAGAGGTGTTCGACACGATTGAACCGGTGATCGCGGGCTGTTTCGAGAAATTTGGCAAGGGCCGCCCGGTCAACCGCGCATGGCCGCAGATCGCCTATAAAGACAGTGCGCTCTGGTACGGCACCGACAAGCCCGACTTGCGCAACCCGATCAAGATGCAGATCGTGTCCGAGCATTTTGCCGGTTCCGGATTTGCGATCTTTGCAAACCTGCTGGAGCAGCCGGGTACCCAGATCCGCGCCATTCCGGCGCCGAAGGGCGGTAGCCGCAAATTCTGCGACCGGATGAACAAGTTCGCCCAGGGCGAGGGCCTGCCGGGAATGGGGTACATTTTCTGGCGCAAGGCCGAGGACGGCTCAACGGAAGCCGCCGGACCGCTCGCCAAGAACATTGGCCCGGAGCGCACCGAAGCGATCCGCCAGCAGCTTGGCCTTGAGGTCGGCGACGCGGCGTTCTTCCTCGGCGGCAAGCCGAAGCAGTTCGAACCGGTGGCGGCAAAAGCGCGCAACATCATCGGTGAGGAACTGGGTCACACGGACAAGGACCGGTTTGAATTCGCCTGGATCGTCGATTTTCCGATCTATGAACGGGACGAGGAAACCGGCGAAATCGATTTTGAGCACAACCCTTTCTCCATGCCGCAAGGCGGTCTGGAAGCTCTGGAAGGCGATCCGCTTGAGGTCAAGGGCTGGCAGTACGATCTGTCGTGCAATGGTCACGAGCTGGTCTCTGGCGCCATCCGGAACCACAAGCCGGAGATCATGTACAAGGCCTTCGAGATCGCCGGATATCCGGCCGAGGAAGTCGACAAGCGTTTCGGCGGCATGGTCAATGCGTTCCAGTACGGGGCGCCTCCGCATGGTGGTTGTGCAGCGGGTATTGACCGCATCGTGATGTTGCTGGCTGATGAGGCCAATATTCGCGAGGTCATGCTGTTCCCGATGAACCAGAAGGCCGAAGACCTGATGATGGGCGCACCGAACGAGCCGGCTCCGGCGCAATTGCGCGATCTGCATTTGCGCCTCAATCTGCCTGAAGACTGAGAGCCCGGCGCCCCGAGGAGGTGCCTTGCATCACAATGGGGGGCTTGCGAGGGGGGAGGACTGAGAGTATCTCCCCTCACGAAGCGTGCTGACGGCATTCGTTCGGCACGTGCGCTTTTTACACCGTTTGCTTGAGAGGCAGCGCCCCGTGCTCAATCCTGCAAAATGGCAGGCCTTTCAGGACCCGGACGGGTCCTACCGGTTGATCCGCCGGCTGTTCAGCGAGAATGTCCGGGACTATATCCCGCGCTATGCGCTGGCCTTTGTATTCATGGGGCTGGTCGCAGCCACGACAGCAGCAAGCGCGTGGATCATGCGCGACGTCATCAACGAGGTGTTTGTCGACCGCGATCCAGTGATGATTTACGTGATCGCCGGGGCTGTCATGGCGATTTTTTCGCTCAAAGGCGCAGCTGCCTATGGGCAAATGGTTGTGATGAGCCGGATCGGCAACTCTATTGTTGCCCGGCTGCAAAAGCGGCTGTTCCGTCATTTGCTCTCGCAGGAGATCGGTTTTTTCGACCGGATGAAGCTGGCTGACCTGTCGGTGAGGGTCAACCAGGGGGCCGAAGATGCCCGCGCGGTTATGGATATGATCATTGTCTCGCTTGGCCGGGATGTGTTGACGCTCATCGGCCTTGTCACGGTGATGATTGTCCAGAATCCGCTGCTGAGCAGTTTCGCATTGCTGATCATGCCGCCAGCGGTTCTGGGGGTTACATTTCTGGTCAGGCGGGTCCGCAAGCACGCAAAGCGGCAGATTGTGTCCAACGCCTTGATTTATGGGGCGATGCAGGAAAGCGTTCTCGGGATCCGCATCGTCAAGGCGTTCGGCGTCGAACCGCTCATGAAACAGCGCATGGACTGCGCGGTGGACGACGTGCAGCGCCAGTCGAACAAGATTGCCAGCCTTCTCGCCCGGACATCGCCGCTGATGGAGACGCTTGGAGGATATGCAATCGGCGTCGTGATTTTCTATGGCGGCTATTCGGTCATCGAACTTGATCAGGACCCGGGCGCATTCTTTTCATTTATCACCGCGCTGCTATTGGCCTATGACCCGGCCAAGCGGCTTGCAAGACTGAATGTCAACCTCAACAAGAGCCTTGTTGGGCTGCGCTTCATGTACGAGTTGATCGATGTCGAGCCGCGCCTCACATCTCCTGCTGGTGCAAAGGATCTCGGCATTTCGGAGGGCCGGATCGAGTTTAAGGATGTCGCGTTTTCCTATGATGAAACGGCTGCTTTGAATGGCCTGAGCTTTGCGGCAGTTCCTGGCGGGACCACGGCGCTGGTGGGCGCTTCAGGTGCCGGCAAATCGACCGTGTTCTCGCTTCTGGAACGCTTTTACGATGTCAACCAGGGCAGCATCCAGATAGACGGTCAGGGTGTGAGCGAGGTTGGGGTTGAATCGCTGCGCAGAAGCATTGCCTATGTCGGCCAGGATTCCTATCTCTTCAACATCTCCCTGCGGGACAATATTGCCCTTGGCAAGCTTGGCGCGAGCGATGAAGAGATCGAAAAAGCCGCCAGAACTGCGCATGCGCACGAGTTCATCACCGCTCTGCCGGAGGGATATGACTCACTTGCCGGCGAGGGCGGCGGGCGGCTTTCCGGAGGCCAGCGCCAACGCATAGCCATTGCCCGCGCCATGCTGCGTGATGCGCCTATTTTATTGCTGGACGAGGCGACATCGGCGCTCGATGCAGAGTCGGAAGCGATAATCCAGAATGCGCTTGAGAACCTGAAGGCTGGCCGGACCACGCTGGTGATCGCCCACCGGCTCGCAACAGTCCGTCATGCCGACAGCATCGTTGTCATGGACAACGGACGCATGGTGGAATGCGGCACCCATGATGACTTGTTTGAACAGGACGGCATCTACCGCCGCCTGTGCGAGTTGCAATTCCGCGAGCGCAGCCAGGCGGCGGAGTAATCGCGGCCGCCGGGTGCCGGGACTAAACGCCTAATCCGCCTTTTCGGCAAAATCCCTACTTGCCTGCTTGATATCCTCATGAGACGGCAGGCTCTCTTCGTTACCAAGATGCTGGATTGCGTGGGTCGAGGCGCCGCGGGCAAACCTCAAGTGCTGTTCCCAGTCTCCATCCGGAGTGTGGAGATAGGAGGCAATATAGGCGCCATGGAAGACGTCGCCGGCACCATTGGTGTCGATGACCTTGGAAAGCGGCACATTCAGCGCCGGAAGGTGTTTGTCGGGGCCGCCGTTTTCGTACCAGACGGTTCCATGCTCGCCGAGGGTCACGGCACCGACGGGACAGTTGCGCGCGCGCAGATAGTTGAGAGTATCGCCCACGGATTTGCCCAATTGCTGGCAAAACCGTTCCGAGACGACTGCGACATCGATCTGGTTGAGCAACTCGTCGGTATTCTCGCGCACGGCACCGCCATCCAGCGAGGTCAAGATCCCCAAATCGCGGCAAGTCTTCGCATAGTGCAGCGCCGCGTCCGGCATATGCCCGTCAAGATGCAGCGCCTTCATGCCGGCCAGGGTGAGCGGCGGAAACGGATGCAGGAAATCGTTGTCCCGGCACCGGACAATTGCCCGTTTGCCGTCGCGCGGCATGATGAAGGACAAGGACGATTCGCGAACCTTTCTGCCATGGATCGAGATGCCGTATTTTGCCGCCATGTCCAGAAACATGCGCGCAAGCCAGTCGTCGGCCTGAGAACACAAAAGTTCCGGGCGGCCTCCGAGCTTGGCGCAGCAAAAGGCCGCAGTGACCGCATTGCCGCCGAAACTGACCGCATAATGTTCCGCGATCGATTTTTCGTCACCTGTGGGCAATCTGTCGGCCAGAAAGGTTACATCGATATAGGCTTGGCCGATAAACAATGCCTGCATGAGGATCTCCTTGAACGTCCTAGCGCGCGGAACCCGAAGGCCCGTTTGCTCTCCCGCATATCCGCAATTGGCGAACTTGACTTTGATCTGGATGAAATATCAAGACATTCAGCGCTTGTTTACCCATTCCGTCCACTTTTGAGACTGGCACAATGGTTACGCAGGCCGCTTCTTGTCGCAGCGCTACATCACATTCCTGAAAACGGTACTCGTCGCGCTGGTCCTGGCGATGGCGCCCCTTCTTGCGGCCAATATCATCCTGGACAACTATGCGCGTCAGCAGGCGGTCGATGAAATGGACGCCATGGGAAACCGCGCAATACGCCGTGCCGAAACCGCGATTCGCGAGACGGTCATGTTGCTTCAGCGTCTTGACCGGGACGATGTGGAGACGTGTTCGACTGAAAACCGGCATATCATCCGCTCCCTCATCCTGCAGTATGGCATGGTCGATACGGTCGGTTTGGCCGACAGCAGTGGTAAACGCATGTGTATCGTTCCGGACCAGCGGTTGGACGGCGAAGCGATTCTCCCGACCCTGCGGCCGGAGGGGCCGCTGGTGGGTATCGGCATGCTCGAGCGCAGCTATCTTGGCGCGCGCGCGGCAGTGGTGAGTTGGGATATTCAAAACGGAACGCGGCTCTTTGCCGAAGTCACTCCAGCGGTTCTGGCTGCCGATCCGGGCCCGGAGTATCTCCGCTCCCACAGGCGTATTGAAGTGCGGCTCGGCGACAATCTGCTGTGGTACGAGATCGGCGGCTATGGGTCCGAAGGCGCCAAACCCGGCGACGTCATCACCATCAGCGCCCAGTCGGACCTCTACCCCCTGACGGCCCATGTGAGAGCGCCGCTGTCCGCGGCAATAGAGGTCGTCCATGACCTGAAGGTCGTATCCGCGGCGGCCTGTGCAGGCGTTGCGATCCTGTTCGTCGCGATTGGCGTCTGGTTTTCGTGGCGTCCCGAGAGCGAGGCCGATGACGAATTTGTGCGTTCCATCAAGAACGGTGAGTTCATTCCGTATTATCAACCGGTCGTCGACATTGAATCCAACCAGCTGCGCGGTTGTGAGGTTCTTATGCGCTGGCGCAGGGCCAGCGGGGAAATGGTCTCGCCCGGACAGTTCATGGCTTATGCCGAAGCCCATGGCCATATTTTTGAAATGACGCGGCACCTGATGAGGGTGTGTGCGGTAGAGATGAACAAGCTCTACAGCGACAATCCGGACTTGAAACTGTCCATCAACCTGTTTGCCGGTCACTTCCTGGACCGCCGGATCGTCACTGACATCAGAACGATCTTCGAGCCTTCCGATATCTCGTTCCAGCAGATCGTCATGGAGGTTACCGAGCGCTATCCTTTGGCCGATATGGAGCTGGCGCGCAAGATCATGGCGGAAATGCAGGCGTTGGGCGTGCGCATAGCGCTCGACGATGCGGGCACCGGTCACGGCGGTATGGCCTACCTGCAGAAGCTCGGCGTGGACATCATCAAGATCGACAAGATGTTCATCGATACGATAAATTCCGATGACAACTCCACCGCAATCGTCGATTCCATGGTGGAATTGGCCGACAATCTGGGCATGGGCATCATCGCTGAAGGTGTGGAAGAGCCGGAGCAGATCGAAAAACTGCTCGAGATGGGTGTCACCGCGGCGCAGGGCTACTACTTCGCCAAACCGATGCCGGCGGACGAATACATTGCGTTCTCCGCCAAGATGGAAGCGGAACGGATCGAGGCCGAGCGGCTCGCAGCCGAAGCGGAAGCAGCCGAGGAAGCTGCAAAGGCCGCCATGGATGCGGCCTGACCGACCCCAGGGCCTAGGGCCTGTGGGGATTTAGGATTTGGATCGCGGTATCGATGAAAATCGTTCGGATCGAGAAGCAATGTCGCTGGAAAGGCCATTCCTTTTCAAGACTTTGCGCCGTGGAGCCGGGCGATTTTCATCATATCCCTTGCGGGACGCGGCGCTTTTGGCCCCGGATGGCGTCAGAGAGCCCTTATGGAGGTTACTCCATGGCAGTCTCTCTTCCTGATCCGCGGCCAAAAGCGTCTCGCGCCGCGACCGAAACCTAATTCCCCATAGGCCCTAGTCACTCAGTAACTGTATACGCCGCGTCGAAGGTGTACTCCTCCAGATTGCTGCCATTGCCAATCCGGTCGATGACCGCGAACAGGCCGGGGTCGCTCAGCGGCGTCAATACGCCGTGCCAGGTATTTCGGAGGTAGTTCACCCCTTGGCCGGGCCGCGTGCGAAAGGCGCGCGGTTTTCCCGGACGGCCGTCTTCATCCGGACACACGATCACCAGAAACGGTTCCATCGTCATGGGAAGGAACGCCTGGGAGCCGAGCGGATGGCGTTCGACCAGGTCCAGCTGATAGGGCAGGGTGCGCTTTTCGGATCGGAACAGGCTGATCCCGGCGCGCGCGCCATCACCGGCAACATCAATGCGGGCGAGGTCGTGATACCGTCCGGAAAGGCCTTGATTGATGACCATGTCCGGATCGCCAACAGCTTCGAGGATTTCGCCGAACGGTTCGAAGACATCTGCCGTCAGCGGCTCGACTTTGATGAAGTTCGACATCAGCGCAGCTTCATGTGGCGATTGACGTCCTTGTAGAGCAAGTACCGGAACTTGCCCGGTCCGCCCGCGTAGCATGCCTGAGGGCAGAAGGCGCGCAGCCACATGTAATCTCCGGCTTCAACTTCGACCCAGTCCTGGTTCAACCGGTAAACCGCCTTGCCCTGAAGTACATAAAGCCCGTGTTCCATGACATGGGTCTCGGCAAAGGGAATGATTGCGCCGGGCTCAAAGGTCACGATGTTGACGTGCATGTCATGCCGCAGGTCTTCTGGGTCGACAAACCGTGTCGTTGCCCATTTGCCCTCTGTGCCGGGCATGGCGTTCGGAGTGACGTTCACTTCATTGGTCACGAAGGCCTCGGGTGCATCGATCCCGGGAACGGCCTCATAGGCCTTGCGAACCCAGTGGAAGACCACCGGCTCCTGTCCTTCATTGCGCGCAGTCCATGCGGTTGCCGGCGGCAAATAGGCATAGCCTCCGGGCACCATCTCGTGGACCGTGCCCTCTAGCGTTAAAGTAAGCGTCCCGGACACCACGAAAAGCACGCCTTCAGCCTCGGCGTCCGTCTCGGGATTGCCGCTGCCGCCGCCTGGTTGCACCTCCATGATGTATTGCGAGAACGTCTCGGCAAATCCTGAGAGGGGGCGCGAGAGAACCCAAAGCCTGGTCTTGTCCCAGAATGGCAAGAAACTGGTGACAATATCCTGCATTGTGCCTTTCGGAATGACCGCGTAGGCGTCGGTGAAAACGGCGCGGCCAGTCAGAAGATCGGTTTGCGGCGGGTGGCCGCCGTCCGGGGTGTAGTAAGGCGAGGAGCGCATGAAAGGGTCCCTGTGAACGGTACATCACTCAGTCAACAGGGACCGGATAGCGCTTTCAAGCGCTCTTTGCCAGCGATCTCAATCAGATCCGATATGCAAGCATCAGTTCGCGTCACGTGCTTCCGTTTGCACTCGCTTGCGGTCTGCGCGCACATTCTGAATGACGTCGTCACACGCATGATCACCTTTTTCGGCGAGAAACGCGCTCATGCGCGCATCAAGGTCCTGCAGACGATGGTGGCGAACAGAGCGGGCGGGGGCAAAGCCTGTTGCGGTAAGGATGGGCCAGTAAGGAAACATCGGTCTTTCCTGTTCTAGATGAAAGGTGGGGCTAAACCTGCACGGTTTCGTTTTGCCGGTTGCGGTCAAGGACAGCCTCGATGCGTCGCATTTCATCGCGCAATCCAAGTTTCACCTTCTTCAGGCTCCGGATCTGGAGCAGGTCTGGAAGAGGGCGCTTTTCCTCCCTGCGGATCTTGTGATCGAGGGCGGTATGTTGATTGCGGAGTGAAGTCAGGCGCGCATACATCTGGGTCTCACCTTTCGTTGCCGGTTGGTTACAAGGAAGAAATGGGAACCGGATCTTGATAGGTAAAATTGATTGTCTATATCGGCTTGATAGTGGGGAGCTATGATCGTGCCCAGGCCGTGCCGATGAGACCATCGCCGCGTCAGCTGGAGTATTTCCTTGCCCTGGCCGAAACCCGCCATTTTGGCAGGGCGGCTCTGAAATGCCACGTCTCCCAGCCGACTTTATCAACGCAATTCAAGCTGTTGGAGGATCTTTTGGGAGCTTCGCTGGTTGAGCGGACGTCTGCCGGGGTGGCCTTGACTGCTGTGGGTGAGCGTCTGCTGCCTCTGGCCCGCCAAGCCCTGGAAAGCCTGGATGAATTGGCGATTGTGGCGAAGGCGGGGCAAAAAAACTTGGGCGGCCTGATCCGATTGGGGGTTGCTCCAACCTTCGGACCCTATTTCATGCCCTTTTTTCTTCCCAGCTTGAAAGAAGCCTATCCCGATCTCCAGCTTTACATTCGTGAGGACCGTCCGGCCAGTCTCGAGCAGGCGGTCAACCAAGGCGCAATTGATTGTGCGCTGACGCCTGATATTGCGCAGTTTGCGGGACTGGACACCAACATCATTTGTTCCGAGGCACTCACGGTTGCGGTGCCTGGCGATCATCCGCTATCCGGGCTGGCCGAAATTCCAATTGACCTGTTGCGCGGCGAAAAGTTGCTGTCACTCAACCGCGGCTTCCGGCTTTATGATGATGTACAGGCGCTGTCCCGGGCTGCCGGTGCGGAATTCCGGGAAGATTTCGAAGGCACAAGTCTGGATGCCTTGCGGCAGATGGTATCTATCGGTATGGGGCTGGCGCTGTTCCCGGCCGCCTATATTGCCTCGGAATTCGAGAAGCAGCGTGATCTGACCCACAAGGCGATCGAAGGCCGTCCGATGCTTCGCAAATTCTATCTTGCCTGGCGCCGGTCGAGCCCGCGGCAGGAGCATTTCCACACATTGCTGGCGCTCGCGCGGCGCACCGTGGAAGAGATGGATGTCGCCGGTGTCGTTCCGTACCCGGACTATCTGGAATCATAAGATGTTGCCGGTGTTGCACGCGTCGGCGGATCGTGCCAGCCTTCGGTTCAGCCAGGGAGGAAAGCATGCCTGAAATCTCCAGCCAATCGACTTGCCAGACTGTCATCTCGACCTTTGAAATGACGCCAGGAACATGTCTCGATCTTCTTGAGGAGCTCAAGGACGCTTACAAGAATTTCATCCAGCACCAGCCGGGCTTTATCGGGGCAGGGCTGCACGTCAACGACGCCCAGACGCGGATTGCCAACTATTCCCAGTGGGAGCGCCGGGAGGATTTCCTGGCCATGTTGCGCACAAGCGAGATGCGTGAACGGAACCGCCGGATCTCTGCGCTTTGCAAGACATTTGAACCTGTGATGTACGACGTCGCCGAGACGTTTTAGCGCGTCGGCCAGGTAGAATTGCATTTGCGCCCAAACCGGGTGAGTGACAGATATCATGACGCTGTGACAACTGTCAGTCCGAGGTCTGTGTGTCTTATTCCGTAGTGCAGTGCGATAGTGTGCGCCTTGCCGACCTGGCGGGAGCCATGAATGCTGCGTTCAGCGACTACCTCGTGCCGATGCAAATGGATGAAGCCGCGTTTGGCGCGATGTTGCGCCAGCGGGGATTTAACCCGCATTTCTCCCATGTGGCTGTCTCAGGCCAAGGGGCCATAGCTGCTTTCTGGCTGGCCGGCGCACCGTCCTGGGCTTATGGGAATGTCGCATACACGATCTCGACCGGGACACTTCCAGACCATCGGCGCAAGGGGTTGCTCAAGCAGTTGTTTGCTTCGGTCAGGAACCAGCTTGCAAAGGCCGGTGCCAAAACAATTCAGCTTGAAGCGATCACCGGAAACAAAAGAGCGGTGGACGCCTATCTCGGATTGGGGTTTGTGCCGAGGCGAAAATTGCTGCTCATAAGAGCCGGGAAATCGGGGATTGTCAGGGGCGGCAATGACGCAATCCGCATTGCGCCAGCCGCAGCGGTGGATCTTCCGAAGGATACTGGCGATTACTTCACGAGTTTGCCGACGCCGCAAAACAGCCGGGCCGCACTTGTGGCGGCTCGCGGGAAGATTTCGGTTCTCGGAGCTTACCGAAGGGCTGCACTTGCGGGTTGGGGAGCGGTAGACCCCATTGCCGGGTCGGTGGCGCAGATCGCGGTCCACAAGACGTACCGGCGTCAGGGAATCGGCACATCATTATTGAATGCAATTGCGGAGGAAACTGGTCAGGCGTCACTCGTTTTTGTCAATATCGATCAGGACGATCCCGGGCTTCTGGCCTTCGTTGAAGCGCATGGCGGGGTATCGTTCCTGTCTCAGCACGAGATGGTCTATGACCTATAGGTGTACCGCCTGCAGCACGAGACCTTTTCTCAACTGTGGTTGGAATTTCTGCCCGGCGCTTCATGTTCCGCAAAACGTCACGTATCGGCCAAAGGCGGCTGGTGCCGGCTCGGCGTAAGCGTCAAGCCCCGGCCGGGTGGTGAAGGGATCTCCAAGGACACCGAGAAGCCGGGTCGCAGGGCCATAGTCCCCGGTTTCTGCAGCGGCCAATGCCTCTTCAACCATGTGGTTGCGCGGAATGTAGACAGGGTTGACAGCCCTCATGTCCGCGCTGATTGCATTCGGCTCCCGGTCACTCTGGCGCAGGCGCGAACGCCAGTTTTCCAGCCAGGAGACGGCGTCCTGACCGGTGCCGAGCAGCGCGTTGACGGCTGTATCATTCCCGGCTACCGCATCGGCAAGGGCACGGAATGTTTGAGTATAGTCCGCACGCTCCGCCTTCATGAGGGAAAGAAGGCCTTCCGACAGGGTCTCTAGCGCTTCATCATCATCCGGCAATCCCAGTTTCCGGCCCATTCCAGCCAGCCATTGCTTCTTGTAGAGGACAGGGAAGGCGTTCAGTACTTCGGTCAGCTTCTCAACTGCGGCATCAGGATTGTCCGGCTCGATCAGCCCAACCAGGGTTTCAGCCAGCCGGGCGAGGTTCCACTGGGCAATCGATGGCTGACGGCCATATGCATAGCGCCCGCCATGGTCGATGGAACTGAATACCGCTGCCGGATCGTAGGCGTCGATGAAGGCGCAGGGACCATAGTCGATGGTCTCGCCGGAAATCGTTGTGTTGTCCGTGTTCATGACACCATGGACGAAGCCCACCAGAACCCATTGCGCGACCAAGCTGGCCTGCCGTGCCACCACATTGGCGAAAAAGCGCAGATACTTGTCTTCCGCTTCTGCCAATTCCGGGTCGTGGCGCGCGATGGCGTAGTCAGCCAGTTGGCGCACGCGCTCGATCTCCTGCCGGGCAGCAAAGAATTGGAATGTTCCGACCCGAAGATGGCTTGCGGCGACGCGGGCCAGCACGGCACCCGGCTTGGGTCCTTCCCGGTAGATGGTTTCGCCGGTGCTGACCGCCGCCAGTGCCCGCGTTGTCGGGATACCAAGCGCGTACATGGCTTCGCCGAGAATGTACTCCCGGAGGACCGGCCCGATCACCGCCTTGCCATCGCCGCCGCGTGAAAAGGGAGTGGGGCCGGAGCCCTTCAAGTGAATGTCGCGCCGTTGCCCCGCCCGGTCGACGATCTCGCCGACCAAGATGGCCCGTCCGTCGCCGAGTTGGGGTGAGAAGCCGCCGAATTGATGACCTGCATAGGCTTGCGCAAGCGGCGACGCCCCGTCCGGACTGGTCATGCCGGCAAAGATGGCAGCGGCCTCCTTGCTCTGGAGCATCTGCGGGTCCAGCCCAAGTTCCAGGGCCAGTTCCTCGTTCAACAGCACGAGCTCAGGGGCGGGCACCGTCGCACCTTCCCAGGGGACGTAGAATCCTTCCATGTCGCGGGCATAGGAATTGTCGAAATCGAATTGGGGCAATGCGGTCATCGGTCCGGCCATCCTGGAGCTGTCGGAACCGATATAGGACACTCCGCAGAAATTGCGACAGTCATGCGAGCCGGTGGAAGGATGCCAAAAAGCTTTTCGTCCCTGATTTCGGATTGCCTAACCAACCACCGAAAGGCTGCGCGACTGCTCCGGGTCATGTGACAGGCAGAAGGCGAGAAAGTCTTTGGCCGGCAGGGACGGGCAGAAGCAATGCCCCTGCAGTGCGTTGACATTCATGGCTGAAAGAAGCCGGGCATGGGCGGAAGTTTCCACACCGACCGCAGTGATGCTGATGTCAAGATTGCGGCCGATGTCGACAATGGATTGCACCAGCTTCCGGCCGGTCGAATCCTGGGTAATCGGTAGTATGAGGTGCCTGTCGATCTTCATGCTGTCCGGGCGAAGTCTGTTCAGTCCGACGATGGAAGCATGGCCGGTGCCGAAATGATCGATCGCCAGTTCGATGCCACTTTCCTTAAGTGTCTTGAGAACCCCGGCTGGTTGGGCTTCATCTTCAACCAGAAAGGACTCCAGCACTTCAAGGCAAACGCGCTGCCCGGCGTCTGTGAGGCCCTTCAATTCCGGTATCAAGCCCGGATCAAGCAACCGGTCCTTCGAGACATTGAAGGAAACTTTCGGCAGCTCAAGTCCGGCATCGCGGAAGGTCTTGAGGTCCGCTGTCACCGCATTGAACAGCAGACGTTCAATATCGGCCAGCAGGGACAGTTGCTCTGCCAGCTTCAGGAATTCCTTGGGTTTGAGGATCCCGAGGCGGGGGTGGTCCCAGCGCATCAGGACTTCAACGCCTGAGATCTTGTTGTGCCGCGAGCAGTATTGCGGCTGGTAATAGGGAATGAACCCGCCGATATCGAGCGCCTGTTCAAGTTCAAACGACATCGTGCGTCCGCGCAGGACATCGGCATGAACCGCTCTCGTATAGTGCATCACCGTGTTGCGGCCGCTGTCCTTGGCGAGATACAGCGCGACATCGGCGCAGGAGATGATGTCCTTTTCGTCCAGCAAGTCATCGCCCATGCAGGCGATTCCGAAACTGGAGCCAACCTTGCAGAGTTTGTCCTGGAAGGGAATGTCTTTCTCGAGTTCAACAAGGACCTCCCGGCACAGGGCCTCGGCCGATGCGCCGTCCGCCCCATGTCCCAAAAGGATGACGAACTCGTCGCCGCCGACACGGGCGACCACGTCGTCCGGTCCAGTTGCGGACCGTAGCAGGTCTGATACATGCTGCAGCACATGATCGCCGGCATCATGCCCCAGCGTGTCGTTGACGAACTTGAAATGGTCGAGATCGACACGGATGACCGTGCTGCACTTGCCACTGTTTTCTTCGAGCCACTTGGTCACATAGCGCCGGTTCGGCAGACTTGTGAGCGGATCGTGCAACGCCTGATATTCAACTGCCTCGCGGGCCGCGACCAGCTGTTTTTCCCGTTCTAGCTGGTCGGTTATGTTCCGGCTGACCGCAAAGAATTGATAGATCTTGCCGTTCTCGTCCCACATTGGGCTGATATACAGCTCCACCCAGTAGGGTGTGCCGTCTTTGCGGTAATTGCAGATCTGGGTCTGGATGGACCTGCCGTACGAAATGGCTTTGGAGATCTTGGCGGCGGTTTCCGGATCGGTGTCCTCGCCCTGCAGGATTGGGCCGGGTTTCCGCCCCTGAACCTCTTCTAGGCTGAAGCCGGTCAATTGCGAGAAGGCCGTGTTGATCCACTGGATACGGCCTTCGCCGTCCGTCACGATGATCGCATCGTTGGAGGTCTTAACCAAGACCTGGAATTCGCTCAGTTGCTTCTGGCTCTGGCGAAGCTTGTTTTCCGAGGTAATCAGGCGCTGGGTCGGCACAACGATAGCCAGTCTCCCGCCATAGGCAAGAACCCCGAACGGGACCGCGAGGGCGGCAAACAGCGCGAAGGTCACCGTCAGGATCAGTTCATCGCGCACCGCATCGAGACCTTCGGTATCCGGTTCCATCAGGACCATCAGACCGGTGTCGTTGATCGGTGTATGAACGATGTTGCTCTTGCCCGAACCAGAAGGGGGTGCTTCATCCGTTATGGAGATTTTGCGAGCGAGTTTTGTGAATTCCGGTCCGACCGGCAGGTTGGAGGAAAACGCGCCCGCAACCACGCCTTCCACCGAGCCATTGAGCACAACCGGCACAGCAACAAAGAACATAAGTTCGGCATCGTGCTGCAGGAAACTGATCTGATGGGTTGGGTCGCTTTCGGCCAGCACGTCTCCGGCAATTTTCTGGACAATACTGTCCCGTTCGGATGACGCGCCGGATGTGTCCTGTCGCTTGTTGGCGACAACCTCGTTGAGGATGTCAAACACGGCAAGCCGGGAATAGGCCACATCCGCACTGAACTGGGACACGAGGTCTTCCACAAGCGCCATATTGCTGGCTTCGCCGATGACGCCTGAAACCACACGTGTGTCTCTGGCGAGCAGTTCGAGTTCGCGCGTGCGCACATCAAGCATGTTGCCGATCAGAAGGCTGATCTTGAGCGATTGTTCCTCTATCGAGGTTTGCTGCATGGACGTCAGGATGGGTCCGGCGACCAGACGCATTGCCCAGGCCCCGGCAAACAGCGCCAGCAGCAGCGAGAACAGGATCAGTACGAAGAACCGGACGGAAAGGGACATCCAACGCTCCCTAGATCTTGCCAATATTCAGGCCGGTGACGCTCCACCGGGCGCGGGCTGCCGCTGCAATGGCGGCCTGATTTCCCGGCTGTTGGACCTGCAATTGACGTCCCTCCGCTTCGGGCCGAGTGCCAATACCGGTCTTGCTGCTTTTTGCCATTCTGTATCCCGATAGATTTAGCTTCCGGAATTTGCGCTGACAACGCGCCCCTGATCGTCGAAGCGGGCCATGCACAAGTCTTCCGCGCCCAACGCTTCGTGGGCATCCGGCATGTCCGGTGTGTATTTGGCAAACGGGCTATCGTAGAGCTTGAGAATGCCTTCGGAAGGTTCATTCAGACCCTGAAGAGATCTAGCCAAAGCTTTGCGATGGCTCGTTATTTCGCCGTCATTGGGGAGGTCCTTTGCCGCAGCAATCAGGAGCGTGACCATGTCATAGGCATTGACGAAACCGACCGCGGACGGGATGTCGGCAAGGGTGGATACATTCTCGATCTCCGGGATCGGAGGATTGGAGAACAGATGGTCGAGCACGGAGTTGCCGTCGGCTTCACGCTCAAGCGCGCAGGTCTGGACAAACTTGAATTCGAACCGGTTCCGGACCTCGGCCGGAACCTTACCGGCAAAGTCGCCAAGCAGGATGCCCCAGTGGCTGTAGACCTTCATGGGAACATCACCGGCGTGAAGCTCGTTCAACAGCGTTGCTTCCTCGATCATGTTGCCAACGATGATCGCGCAATCGGGTTGTTCCTTGGCGATGTCGGCAACGATCACCCGCGCCTCCGCACTGCCGAGGCCGGTGTTGAACATGAAGGACGGTGGAACCGGACGTCCGGCGGCAGTAAAGGCGTTTTCAAGACGTGGCTGGTTCGACCGGCCCCAACCGCTGTCCCAGATCAGAAACACGACATTCGAGCAGGCCGGGTCCGCCAGGACCTGGCTGGCCAGGAAGCCCCCGGCCTTCGCGTCGTCAACGGAGACCCGGAAGATACTGTTCTGTTCGCTGGTCGCCCTTGTAATCGGCGCTCCGGCGGACCAGGGAAGCAGCAGGACCATCCCGGCTTCGTTGATCTTGTCCCGGTAGGTGATGTAGGGCGGCGAATGCACACCGCCGATGACCGCCAGCCCGGTTTCGTCTTTCATGGCCTTGTTGAGATTGACCCAGGAGCGTTTCGGATTGCCCCGATGGTTCAACCGCACGAGGTCGACACTGCGGCTGCCCAGCCGGTTGCCGTTTTGCGCAAAAGCTGCTTTTGCGCCCAGATACATGGCATCCGCGGAACTTGCGCCTGCTGTCTGATCGGCATCGAAGTAGATCGTGTATACGTCTTCTGCATACGCATTTTCAGCGCTGTAGAATAATACACTAAGTAATTGTGCCAAAACAGCTAGCGAGAGAAAGCTTCTCATCAGTTTCTCCAAATATCCGGCGTTGGATCGTCGGCTGAATAATACCGTAGTCTGAAGAGGCTTTCCAATGGATTAAGAAAAGATCTGTGAAATTCTTGATTTAGGCTTTAGAGCAATGAAATATCGTTACTTGTTGCCATGAATCGTTTTGACGGGGTGTAGCGTCCTGTTCAGGTCGCATCGAACACAATCGGACCAGATCAACCGCTCCGGTTCGCGAGCACGGTCCTGAGCGATGCTTCGATCTGGCCTGTGCACCAGAGATTGCCCCAGCGCTGCTTCTGGTCATCGCGCAGGGCGCTGATGTCGGGCGTAGCCCCCAAGCGGTGCGACAGCGCCAGCACGTTGGGGGCGTGCCCGGCGATGAGGGTTTCCAGTTCCGGCAGCGTGTCGCAGATCGTCACCCAAAGAGCTGCGCAGCTGAGGTCGGCGACGCCCGGGTCGGGCGTGCCCAGCAGAGTGCCGTGATCGGTCTGCAAGCCATGGCGTGCACCCACCGTTTCGAAAATCTCCAGCCAGCGCGGCAGGCGGGTTGCCGCGAATTCGGCCCAACTGTCTTCATCCCACATCGCCGCGCCGCAATTGCGCGTGAGTTCCTGCAACACATCGATACAATCGCCGAGAACCTTGTGGGTCAGGGCGTCCTTTTCAGGTGTTCCGGGCATGAGACCGAAAATTTCGCCGAGATAACCTGTAATCGCCGGTGCCTGCGACAGCCACAGATCTGCCCCGGCATCATAAAGAAGCGGTGGCGCCATGAACGGCAGGGGCTGGTCTTGGACAGGCGCCTCCTTAAGGTCCAGCAAAGCCTCCACATCCACCTCGTCCCAAGCCTCGCCACGATAGGCCAGGATATAGCGTGCGAACTGCGCACGGAGCGGAATCGGCCAGTAGTAAAGCGTAAACCGGGCAGCCATGACGAAGCCTCTTTCCCAAAAGGTGCGGTCCTTTCTGGAAGGCATAGCACGTGAGCTGAGGTCTGATCCCTTGAAAAATCCGGACGCTCTTTGTGTGGAACTGCCGATGATCCGTGGTGCCGTGAAGCAGGAGATCAATGCCCGCAAACCAAGAAAAAACCCGCCGATCGTCTCCGAAAGGCGGGTTTTTCGTTTCTGGTTCGTTTGGACCGCTTATTGGCCTAAGTGGTCAAACCTTCGCGCCCCAGCAAAATGCAGCGCTTCCTCAACTACACCCGCTCGTTGACCCACACGTATCACACTTCAAACATGTGCCGTTGCGGACCATGGTGAAGTTGCCGCATTCCGAGCAGCTTTCGCCTTCATAGCCTTTCATGCGGGCCTGGGCGATTTGCTGGGCGGCGGTGGTTTCCGGGGCAGGGGCCGCGGTGACTTCGACCGCTGCGACAGCTTCCGACCCGCGCGAAAAGGCGGTTGCGATGGCTGTCGTCTGGGCCGCCGGGCTGGCTGTTTGCTATTGTTTCTCGTCAGATCGCTTAGCACCTGAGTTAGAGAAGCTAAAAGTGTCAGTATCAGTATTGCAGCAAGCATGAGAGGACTGGAAAGGGTTGAGTCAATCCAATCGGGCTTGATAACAGACGGCTGTTTGAAACCGAAATGTGAAAGATGAAGTTCCGTTGATCCGGGCTCGGAGATCATCGCCAAATGAAAAACTGGCTTGTCGACACTGGGGGTTACGTGTCCAGACATAACTGCTGGCTTGTTGCCTTTGTACACGGTGGCTTGTGCACCCCTGGCGAACTCGCCGTGCTTGACCACTTCCGTAATGTCCCGGAATAGGGAAATTGCTAGCCCGGTTTCCCGTGCTTCCCATCGTCCTTCGGTCAGATAGTGCCGTGCACCACTTGCCATGTCCTCTCCGATGACAACCGCGCCTTGGAACGCGAAAGCCCCGTGCCGCAGCCAACTGTTCGCCGGGATGACGATCAGGGTCCCGGCTGGATGGTGGGGTGTGCCGGTGAGGATCTCCATGACGAGCGCTCCGTCATTATCAATGCGCAGGTCAACTGTTGAATTAGCGGACCAGACAGCGTTGAACTCCTGGGTATTCGACACCTCATATATTCCGGCGGAACAATAGGCTCCCGGTTCGCTCGCTCTTCGCGGGTTCGGAATGGGCCTTGGACTGCAGATAACAGCATTCGGAAAATGCCAAGCGTTGGCGGCCCCATGGAATGTGATTTGCGCCCCGGCGGATTGCACTTCCACCAAGAAGCTGCGCTTCGCGCCTGTTGCGGTCAATGCAACAAACAAGACCGCAAGGATCAGTGCTATTAGGAAAAGCCTCAGTTTCGCCTGGGCCAATTGACGACTGCTACGCGCTGCAGACATGCGCGCTACCAATCCTTGTAGTCTCGACATCAATGGTCCCCACGGGGTGGGAGCTGTAAGTCAATCTGCATGGGGACTGCAGGTTTTCGATTGACAAGGCGGTGGATTTCCAGACTGACCGGACCGCCCCATTCAGACCTCAAATGGCATAGCGTGTCGTAAGCGGCGCGGTTTTGAGCCGGAAGGGGTTCGCAGACCTCAGGGACCGGCGCGTCGCCGACATACATATAGACCGCATCGGCTCTGAAGGAGTTTACCAGAACACCGAGCGGTGCTTCAGGTCCGGCGTTCCAACCCGCGAGGGTGGTTGTGTCTTGTGATTTATCTGAACTGCAATCTCCTCGGGAGACGTGAACCCCGATACCGTCGAGGGGCTTTTCAACGAGCTGATCCCGATACGCTGTGGGGTAAGGCAGGGACAACGTTCCCCCTTTCCAATCCAATGCAACAGCATAGGTATTTGTCGCCTCGTACAATCCGTCGATGCTGACAACTCTTGCGCATATGTTGGTGCCAGCCCAATCTTGTGGGATATAGGCTGTAAGATCTGTCCCGTTCGAGTTGACACTCCGGCGTTGGATCCCAATGACCAAGGCGCCAGCGATGTTTGCAGAAGAACGCAAGTCTTCATTGAACGGAGTACTGATCAGCGAGGCGCTGTCAGCAGAGGCTGGGCTATTACCGATATGGAGCAAAACCAAGATGGTGAAAAAACTGAGCCGTAAAACGCTTCGCATGCCATGCTTCCTGAAACATTGGGCCACTATAGCGTTTCTCTTTGGTTTTTGCACCTCCGTTCCGGCGCAGACCGTTTCCGTCATGAACGGTTTAGGGGAACAGGGATATGGCTGGATGTTCCAGCATGCGGAGGTCTGCTATGTCGCATTGCCAAGGCATGTTGCTGGCCCCTTTCCACGCGTAACACTGACGACCTCGGCACCGGTCGTGACCGGCACGGGAACTGTGATCATGCCGTTTTGGGAAGGCGTCGACCTTGCCTTGGCAATTGCCCGAGGGGGGCTCGAGCCACGATGCGAAGACAGGCTTGAGGCACTTGATTTGACCGCCCGCCAAGCGACAACCCGGACGGCTCGGCTACTGCGGCTCACGCCTTCAGGAGAAGAGGTGCGAGATGACTTGCGGATAGACAACAGGACATATCTAACCTTTGAGGGCGTCTTGGAATCTGGTGCCGATATTGGCCAAGGCACGTCCGGTGCTTTTGCCTTTTCGGATGGGGCGCCGATCGGAATGGCGATTACATCGAATGACAGTGCCAGTGCCACATTCATGCGAGCCGAAGAAATACATATGAATTTGGCACGGTATCTTGCCGAGCAGGGTGCGACTTACGGAATGCGCAATCCGCAGCCGCAGGTCCGCGCAACAGATTCATCCGGACAGATTCCCCTGCGGCTTGCGCGCACCACCGTTCCTCCGGTCAACCCGCAGTTCGCGCCGGAAAACATGACCGGTGATGGGCTTTATGTGTTTCGGCCGCAGCGGCGGATGGAATTCGTGTTTCGCGTGGATGGTGCGGATATTGTGGCGGTTTCCCGGCTGCGCATCGTTTCTCCGGCCGGACTGGACTATGCGTTACCCAAAACCGTGCTGATTCAGACAGCGGTGAAGCCGGACGAAAGTGGTTACAGGCTTTGGCAAAGAGGGCAAATGCCGCCGGACGGGCTTTTCGATTCCGGTCAGCGCGCGCCGCGCAATACGCGTTGGATCAAGATAACGGTCTTGTCCACCTGGGCCGATGGCCCGGTGGTGATCGATAAAGTTTTGGTTCAGTGATCAGTCGATCAACTGAACGGAAAACGGCACAGGTTCGTCTACATTATGCATTGAACCCGCACCTTCAAGGCGGCCATCGTCGGTGAGTGTGCCGCGTGCGTTAAAGTCCGACGGCGTTAAAAACACGCCGTCACTATTGACCGTTATAAAACAACGGTCTTGGTGGTAGGTATTCGCATAGCAGCCAGACTCTTTTATTCGTTGTCCCACTTGAATTCGCCAATAGCCAGTACGGTCATCAAGAGTACCATTCCAACTACCCCGTACCCTTCTTGTAAAAGTTGAGTCTTTGACATTGGTGCCATCGAACCGGAATGACATGACGGGCCCCGTGGAAAGCCAGGCTTCGAAAGCGATCCTTTTGACTGATGGGTTTGGTGACAGCAACCCGAATTCCAGCGCCATGCGTGTCAGGTCGGGATCGCCGCTTTCCATCATGATCTGCATTGCAGCCAAACTTCGATCAGGATCAGGATCATTCAGCAGGTTTTGATAGGGATTCAACTCCTTCATCCGCTTGTCGACCAGGGCAGAGATCTCCTCCGGCGTCAGCGTTTGAGCCGTCGCGATTGTTGCCAACGGGATCAATGTCGCGGCTAGAAACAGTCTTTTCACCATGTACTCCGTAAATTTTAAGTTGATTAGAAGTATCACACTTCAGCCTGGGAGGGCTGTCAAGAGCCAAGAAAAGCGCGATGTTTCCGTATTGGAATACAAATAGCGGTAGGTTTTGAAATGCTCTCACCGGTCATAGAGCGCGAGGGCAAGGTGAATACGGTTGCGGCACCAAGGGTCCCGCACTTGCGGCCGCATGTTTGAGCCGGCAAAGGACAGGCTCCTGCCAGTCAGGAAATTGTTGAATCCAACAAAAAACCGCCCAATCGTCTCCGATGGGCGGGTTTTTCGTTTCAGGACCGTTTGAGCCACTTATTGGCCTAAATAGTCCATCCTATGCATTCACGGACAACAAATTTTGTAGGGGTCGCTTCAACTACACCCACTTGTACTCCCACACGTATCACACTTCAAACAGGTTCCGTTGCGGACCATGGTGAAGTTGCCGCATTCCGAGCAGCTCTCGCCTTCATAGCCTTTCATGCGGGCCTGGGCGATTTGCTGGGCGGCGGTGGTTTCCGGGGCAGGGGCTGTGGTGACTTCGACGGCGGCGACTGCTTCCGACCCGCGCGAAAAGGCTGTAGCGATGGCTGTCGTCTGCGCCGCCGGGCTGGCGGCTGTCTGGGCGGAGACCGCACTGGTGGCCTCACCTGCCGGATCACTGGTGCCTCCGACCAGCCGGAACCGCTCGGTCTGGCCGCGCACCAGGCCATGGGAGACCATGCCGCTGTCGCCCTTTTCCATCGACTTGACCGCGCCCGCGCTCACCGGCGAGCCCGAGAAGGCTTCCGGCGGTACGTGGGCAAGGTCATGACGGCCGAGATAGGACACCGCCAGTTCGCGGAAGATGTAGTCGAGGATCGAGGTCGCGTTCTTGATCGCGTCGTTCCCCTGGACCATGCCGGCCGGCTCGAACTTGGTGAAGGTGAACGCGTCGACATATTCTTCCAGCGGCACGCCGTATTGCAGGCCGAGCGACACGGAGATGGCGAAGTTGTTGATGAAGGCGCGCAGCGCCGAGCCTTCCTTGTTCATGTCGATGAAGATTTCGCCGAGGCGGCCATCTTCATATTCGCCGGTGCGCAAGAACACCGTGTGGCCGCCAATGCGTGCCTTCTGGGTGTAGCCCTTGCGCCGTGTCGGCAGCTTTTCCTGTTCGCGCACCACACGCTCGACGATCCGCTCGACGATCCGTTCGGCAACCACTTCCGCTTTCGCGGCCTGCGGCAGGGCGGCGAGTTCTTCGGCCATGTCCTCCTGCTCGTCGTCATCGTCGGCGAGCAATTGGGCGTTCAGCGGCTGGCTGAGCTTGGAGCCGTCGCGGTACAGCGCGTTGGCCTTGAGGGCCAGTTTCCAGGACAGCATGTAGGCGTCCTTGCAGTCCTCGACCGTGGCGTTGTTCGGCATGTTGATCGTCTTGGAGATCGCGCCGGAAATGAACGGCTGGGCCGCGGCCATCATGCGGATGTGGCTTTCCACCGACAGGAAGCGCTTGCCGATCCGCCCGCACGGATTGGCGCAGTCGAACACCGGATAGTGTTCCTGCTTGAGGAACGGCGACCCTTCCAGGGTCATCGCGCCGCACACATGGGTGTTGGCGGCTTCAATGTCTGCCTTGGAGAAGCCGAGAAACGGCAGAAGCTCGAACTCCGGATCTTCCATCTGGTCTGAAGAGACGCCAAGCGCGGCCATCTGCTCATCGCCAAGGGTCCAGCGGTTGAAGACGAACTTGATGTCGAAGGCCGACTTCAGGCCGTCCTTCAGCTTGGCCAGTGTCGCGTCACTGAAGCCTTTCGCCTTCAGCGCTGCCGAGTTGATGGCCGGGGCCTGATCGATGGAGCCGTGGCCGACTGCATAGGCCTCGATCTCCGCGATCTGGCTTTCCGAATAGCCGAGCACGCGCAAGGCCTCGGGAACGGCACGGTTGATGATCTTGAAGTAGCCGCCGCCGGCCAGCTTCTTGAATTTTACCAGGGCAAAGTCCGGCTCGATCCCGGTTGTGTCGCAGTCCATCACAAGACCGATCGTGCCGGTCGGTGCGATCACGGTCGTCTGGGCATTGCGGTAGCCGTTGCTTTCGCCGAGCTCATAGGCCCGGTCCCAGGCCACTTTCGCCCGTTCCACCAGCCGCTGGTCAGGGCAGGAGGCATGGTCGAGGGCAACCGGATCGGTGCTCAGTGCTTCGTAGCCGGAAGTTTCGCCATGGGCAGCGCGCCGGTGGTTGCGGATCACGCGCAGCATATGGTCCGCATTCACCTTGTATCCCGGGAAAGCGCCCAGCTCGCCGGCCATCTCGGCAGACGTCGCATAGGAGACGCCGGTCATCACAGCGGTGAGGGCGCCGCATAGCGCGCGGCCTTCGTCGGAGTCATAGGAAATGCCCGAAGTCATCAGCAGGCCGCCGATATTGGCGTAGCCAAGGCCCAAAGTCCGGTAGTTGTAGGACCGCTGGGCGATTTCCTTCGACGGAAACTGGGCCATCAGCACCGAGATTTCCAAAACAATGGTCCAGATCCGGACGGCATGTTCGTAATTCTCGATGGCGAAAGACCGGTCCTCGTTGCGGAACTGCATCAGGTTCAGCGAGGCAAGGTTGCAGGCCGTATCATCCAGGAACATGTATTCCGAGCACGGATTGGACGCACGGATCGGGCCTGTTGCCGGGCAGGTGTGCCAGTCGTTGATGGTGGTGTGGTACTGCAAGCCCGGATCAGCGGATGCCCATGCGGCATAGCCGATCTGTTCCCACAGGTCCTTTGCGCTGATGGTCTTGACGGTTTCATTGTCGCGCCGTGCGATCAAATCCCAGTCGCCGTCCTCGGTAACAGCGTTCAGGAAGCCGTCGGTCACACGTACCGAATTGTTTGAATTCTGGCCGGAGACGGTCAGATAGGCTTCCGAATCCCAGTCGGTGTTGTAGGTCGGGAATTCGATCTTGGTGAAACCCTGGCGGGCGAACTGAATGACCCGCTGGATGTAGTTTTCCGGCACCATCATTTTCTTGGCAGCGCGGATTTCGCGCTTCAAGGCCGGGTTTTTGGCCGGATCGAAGCAGTCGCCATTGTCCGCCTCGCAGTTGATGCAAGCGCGCATGATGGCGGTGAGGTGCTTCTGGCAGATCTTGGAACCGGTGACGAGCGCCGCCACTTTCTGCTCTTCCTTGACCTTCCAGTTGATGTAATCCTCGATATCCGGGTGATCGGCATCGACCACAACCATCTTGGCCGCACGCCGGGTGGTTCCGCCGGACTTGATCGCGCCCGCGGCCCGGTCGCCGATCTTCAGGAAGCTCATCAGGCCGGAGGACTTGCCGCCGCCCGAGAGCCGCTCGCCTTCAGAGCGGACACGGGAAAAGTTGGAGCCGGTGCCGGAACCGTATTTGAACAGGCGCGCTTCACGGACCCAAAGGTCCATGATGCCGCCGTCATTGACGAGGTCGTCGGCAACGGACTGGATGAAGCAGGCGTGCGGTTGCGGATGTTCGTAGGCGGTCTTGGATTTGGTCAGCTTGCCGGATTGATAGTCGACATAGAAATGGCCCTGGCCCGGTCCGTCGATGCCATAGGCCCAGTGCAGGCCGGTGTTGAACCACTGCGGCGAATTCGGCGCGACCTTCTGGGTGGCAAGCATGAATGCCAATTCATCGTGGAACGCGCGGGCATCGGCTTCGGCGTCGAAATAGCCGCCCTTCCAGCCCCAGTAGGTCCAGGTTCCGGCGAGACGGTCAAACACCTGGCGGCCGTCGATTTCTGATATGTAGCGTTCGTCTTCCGGCAGTTCGGCAAGGGCCTCTTCGTCCGGCACGCTGCGCCAGAGCCAGGAGGGAACCGTGTTCTCCTCGACCGGCTTCAGCTTGGCGGGGACACCCGCCTTGCGGAAATATTTCTGGGCCAGGATATCGGCGGCGACCTGAGAAAACTGTGCCGGTACCTGAATGTTTTCCAACCGGAACACAATGGAGCCATCCGGATTCCGGATCTCACTGGTTGCGTTCCGGAATTCCATGTCGGCGTAAGGGGACTGACCCTCTTTGGTGTAGCGCCGCTCTATCCGCATTTCCATCGTCCTTTGTTTCTGGCCGCTGGCGGGTTACCGCCACGGCAAACCTCAACGCGCGATCCGGCTTGGCTGGTCGCTGCCCATGGATCGTTTGCCGCCATCCCGTCTGGTGAGCTGATGCTCACTATCTAGTAAAAATTAGACGCTGAACTACTATATATAGTGTTAATTCACAGATTTGTAATTACGCTTTCCGAGTAGCAGGCACAAGAAGGCCGTTGCCGGATTCGATCTCTCGAAACCCAGGATACCAACGCTATTACAATCTGTTACGGATGATCGGGGACCCGGTTGGAACCCCTGATACGCACATCGCGATATTAGCGAAATTAGGGTAAATGAATTGTTACCGTCAAGGCCCGGCCGACAACGGGTAGTGCCTGATTTTTGCCGGGCCGCAAAATGTTGTGTGCGAATGTGGATAGCGGGGAAGGCGCCGAGGTCATGGATTCCGCGGCTGGCGCGACGGCGGAACCGGAAGAAAACGCCGCATTTGGCTCTGCAACAAGGTTGTGGATCGTATTCGAGCAGTTTTTTATGAAAGTTTGACGA
This sequence comes from Roseibium sp., assembly GCA_965230445.1. Taxonomy (GTDB): domain Bacteria; phylum Pseudomonadota; class Alphaproteobacteria; order Rhizobiales; family Stappiaceae; genus Roseibium. The sequence continues at coordinate 1,605,201 of OZ246005.1, forward strand.
AAATGGCCCCTCCCGATTTCAGCGCGGTTTAAAGCGGCTGTGTCATCTCTTTGGCGGTGATACGAGAAGGGGCTGTCATCCAATGAAACAGCACGCCGCATTTGGCCTTGGAATGGAACACATTGATGCGGTTGTTGTCGATGACAGCAAACCGATGCAGACCATCATCCGGTCGATTCTGATCAGCTTCAAAGTGGCCCGCGTCCGGATATTTGATTCGGTCGATGAGGCTCTCGAAGCAATGCTCGCCGAACCACCCAATGTGATTCTTACCGATTGGCGTATGGAGCCGGCCTCCGGGTATCAGCTTTTGAGAATGGTGCGGCACCGGCATATGGAACCGCTTTGCTATGTACCGATTCTCTTTATCACCGCCCATGGCACCAGAGCGCTCGTCGACAAGGCGCTTCGGGCAGGGGCGCATCATCTGCTGGTGAAGCCCGTATCGCCGTCAACGCTCTACCGGCGCCTCCTGTGGCTGATGGCCGACAGCCGGCCGATGGTGCTCGAGAACTCCGGCTTCTACAATATTCACGGCATTCACGAAGCTTTGGACGCCCAGGCGGAAAAGCTGAAGTCCCTGGAGGGTGCCCGGCAGTATCATGAACAGGCGACCAGGCAGCTTGCTGCGGTCAAGGGTGCTGTTGCAGAAGCGTTCGGCGAGGAAACGGAAGACGAGGCGGCCGACATCAAACGCCCGGCTGCCGAAGAGACTATCCAGCCCGAAACCCTTGCCTTTGGGCGGCGCAATTCATCCCGCGCCTCCAAGCGAATTCGCGATGCCGTTTCTGCGGAAATGCGGATGTAGTACATAGCGTAATTCCGGCGCCCACTCTCCTGAGCCTATGATGCGGGGTCGCACACGAGCGCCCCAAGAGGCTTTGAAGGAGAGTGAGCATGTCTGAGTATGTTGGATTTGACGTTTCAAAGGAAGAGACTTCGTTCTGCGTGAAGGCCGCTTGCGGTCGTGTGCTTGCCCGCGGCAAGACGCTCACGTCCCCGGAGACGCTGTTTCAGGTTTTGCAAGAGCATTGCCTTTGCCCAGAGCGTGTGGTGATGGAAACGGGGACTTGGGGACACTGGCTTGTGCGCGGTCTCGGCCGTTTGGGTGTGGAGGCGGATCTGATCGACGCGCGCCAGGCGCATGCGGTGATGAAGCTTCAGCATAACAAGACGGACGCCAACGATGCGGAGCTTCTGGCGGAGATTGCGCGCACGGGTTTCTGCCGCCCGGTGAGCGTGAAGAGCGAAGCGGCGCAGATGGATCTGCTGGCGCTGAAGGCGCGCCGGCATCTTGTGCGCCAGCGGCGGGATACGGACAACGCCCTCAGAGGCCTTCTGGGCTCACTCGGCCACCGCCTGCCCAAGGGGGTTGCGAAGTTCATGGACCATGTGTGGGCGGTTTTGCAGGAGGCGCCGTCCCTGTCAGGGATCGTCAAGCCGTTACTGGAGGCGCGCGCGGCGCTGGAGGCCAGCCTGGCCAAGCTGGATCGGGACGTGCAGGAACGGGCAGCGCAGAGCCCGGCCTGCCGGTTGTTGATGACGGCGCCAGGCGTGGGGCCGGTGACCGCACTGGCCTTTGCTGCGACGATCGACGATCCGGCCCGGTTTGCCAGTTCGCGGTCTGTCGGTGCCTATGCCGGTCTGACCGCGCGGCGCAACCAGTCGGGCGAGATGGACTGGTCCGGGCGCATTTCCAGGCACGGCGACGCGATGCTGCGCAGCTTGCTCTATGAAGCGGCAAGCAGCCTTTTGACCGTGGTGCGCAAGGCCCATCCGCTCAAAGACTGGGCGCGCCGGATCAAAAAGCGCAGCTCTCACAAGAAAGCGTGTGTCGCGCTGGCGCGCAAGCTCGCTGTGATCCTGCACAAGATGCTGGTCAGCGGCGAAGCATTCCGCTGGCCGCAAAACCCGGCAGCCGCCAGGGAGGCGGCAACCGCATAAAGAGCAAGGAAAAGGACAAAGAAGAGGATCCGCAAAAAAGCGGATGAGGTGTCCCCACCGGGACGATGGCCAAGGCGAACCCGCGCGGTTGGATGCCACGCCGAAACACTCGGCAAGGGCGGCTCATACCTTGGGAGGCCAAAGCCAAAGGACCCTATCATGAAGCGCTCCGAAGATATCAAAGAGACGACTTCGAAGACAACCGTGGGCCCGGTGGAAGACAAAAGGTTCAGGACTTGACGCAGGAGCCGGAATTAGACAACCAACCCCAATTGATTAGAACCTATCTGATGGAGCGAAAATTCGTTTCCGGCCAGGCGATGCGGGCAGCGCGGCCTTCACGGCCGGGCAAGCGCAGCAACGACGCCGGAGACGAATTTTCGCCCACCAAAGGCGCGCTTTTCCTATCCTGCGGACAGCGTCATGCTTTTTGAACGATACCCCGCATCGTCCTGCAAAGCATTCCTAGCCGAAGAAAAGGAGAAACGCGTCAGATAGGTTCTAATCAACTGGGGTTGGTATAAACGAACTGATCAACCGGGTCCGCCATACAGTCCGCTGCACAGGGCGAATACGTCGCAGCATGACAACGGGATCCTGTTTCCGATTCGACCACAAGGCACTACGCCGCACTGGACAATGCATCTTCGAAGCGCCATAGTCCGGCCAACTCTGCGGGCGGCCAGGCCGCACCGCACCATGAACCGAATCGTGCTTTGGAACCGGTTGCCAGCCATGAAAACTCTGCTTCTTCAACTCTTCACCTGGTGGAACGGCCAGACAATGGGAACGCGCTTCTTCACCTGGAGAAAAGGCGTGCGGGTTGGCGAGGATGAGTTCGGCAATGTCTATTACAAGGAACGCAGCGGTTCCAAGCGCTGGGTGATCTATAATGGCCTGGCAGAAGCCTCGACAATTCCGCCGGGTTGGCATGGCTGGATGCATCACCGAGTGGATACACCGCCGAGCGATGAAACCTACTACGCCAAGCATTGGCAGAAGCCGCATCGGGAAAACAAGACCGGCACTCACGAGGCTTACCGCCCGAGCGGGTCTATTCTGACGCCGGAGCGCCGCCCGGAAGTCACCGGCGACTACCAGGCCTGGACTCCTGATTCTTAGAGTCCTGGATAGCTGCTGCACGGCGCTGCGCGCTGAAGCCGCATTTTGTCTTGTCTGATCACCTATGTCTTTGAGCGACTGCTTCTGTCCAGAACAGCAAGCACCTCCGCGCCGCTAGCCCGCTCCCCGAGCGCCATGAAATCCCCTTTAACCGCCAGAGCATTGCTCAATCGATCATTGTAGTCGGCCTGCGGAATTTCCAGAGTGCCGAACTTCATGAGATGCTCGGTTGCGAACTGGGTATCGAGGAGCTTGTAGCCGCCGGCAATCAACCGCGCGGCCAGATGCGCAAGACACACTTTGGAAGCGTCGGTGCGGAAGGCGAACATGCTTTCGCCGAAGAACGCGCCGCTCAGGCTGACCCCGTAGAGGCCGCCAACCAATTCGCCGTCCTGCCAGGCTTCCACCGTGTGACAATGGCCGATTCTGAAGAGTTCCGTGTAAAGCCGGCGGATCTGACCGTTGATCCAGGTCTTTTCCCGGCCCGGCACCGGCGCCGAGCATCCGTCAATGACGCCTGCGAAGCTAGAGTTGACCCGGATCTCGAAGACATCATTGCGGATGGTGCGTTTCAGGCGTCTGGGAAGGTGAAAAGCATCAAGGGGCAGAATGCCGCGCTGTTCCGGCTCCAGCCAGAACAGGCCCGGGTCGTCCGCCGATTCAGCCATGGGAAACAGGCCGCAGGCATAGGCTTTCAATAGCACCTGCGGGGTGATTTCCATCACCGCATCACCCTTGTATGCTGCCATTCGGCGCCGTGCCCAACCAAGACCGCCCACTGAGGGGCGCGTTTCAACCCTGGTCAGTCCGACTTTTCGGCTAGGTACGATTCGAGCCAGTGAATGTCGTACTGACCGTTTGCGACGTCCTGATTGTTCACCAGATCGCGGAAAAGCGGAATAGTCGACTTGATCTCGTCAACGACAAATTCGTCCAGGCAGCGGCGCAGACGCATCATGCATTCCACGCGATTGCGGCCATGGACGATCAGCTTGCCGATCAGGCTGTCGTAGTAGGGCGGGATCTTGTAGCCCTGATAAACACCCGAATCGACGCGCACACCCAGTCCGCCGGGCGGGTGGTAATAAGTGATCGTACCGGGTGAGGGCGCAAATGTCTGCGGGTCTTCGGCATTGATACGGCACTCGATGGCGTGACCTTGAAACCGGATATCGTCCTGCGTCATGTCGAGGGAACCGCCGGCTGCGATCCGGATTTGCTCGTTTACCAGGTCGATGCCGGTGATCATCTCGGTTACCGGATGCTCCACCTGCAGGCGGGTGTTCATCTCGATGAAGAAGAATTCGCCGTTCTCGTAAAGGAATTCCACAGTGCCGACGCCGCGGTATTTCAGCTTGCGCATGGCATTGGCGACGATCTCGCCAATGTTCTGGCGTTGTGCGTCGTTGAGGCTCGGGGAGGGCGCTTCTTCCAGAACCTTCTGGTGCCGCCGCTGCAAGGAACAGTCCCGTTCTCCGAGATGAACCGCATTGCCCTTGCCGTCGCCAAGCACCTGGATCTCGATATGACGCGGCTTGCCAAGGTATTTTTCCATGTAAAGCGCGTCGTCGCCAAAGGCAGCCTTGGATTCGGCGCGCGCAGTCGACAATGCGTGGTCGAGATCAGCTGCGGTTGCGGCAACCTTCATGCCGCGTCCGCCGCCACCGGCCGCCGCCTTGACCAGCACGGGATAACCTATTTCGCGCGCGATCGCATGAGCATCATCAGCGGGGGTCACTTCTCCGTCGGAGCCGGGGACCACCGGGATGCCAAGATCCTTGGCCGTCTGCTTTGCCTGGATCTTGTCGCCCATGATGCCGATATGTTCGGCGGTCGGCCCGATGAAGACGATGTTGTGCGCTTCGAGGATCTCCGCGAACCGGGCGTTTTCTGACAAAAAGCCATATCCGGGATGCACAGCGTCCGCGCCGGTGATCTCACAGGCGGCCAGGAGGTTGGGGATGTTCAGGTAGCTGTCGCGTGCTGCAGGCGGTCCGATGCACACGCTTTCATCGGCAAGGCGCACATGCATCGCATCCGCGTCAGCCGTGGAGTGAACCGCGACGGTCGAAATACCCAGTTCCTTGCAGGCGCGCAGGATCCGCAGGGCGATTTCGCCGCGGTTGGCTATCAGGATTTTGGAGAACATGGCGGGCCTGGTCCTTATTCGACGACGATCAAGGGCTCGCCGAATTCCACCGGCTGGGCGTCTTCCACCAGGATTTCCTTCACGACACCGGATTTGGTGGCGGGAATGTTGTTCATGGTCTTCATGGCTTCGACGATCAGGATCGTCTGACCGGCGCTGACGCTGTCGCCAATTTGCACAAAGGGTGTTGCACCGGGTTCCGGCGACAGGTAGGCCGTGCCGACCATCGGAGAGGTGATCGCACCTTGCCGGGAGCCGCTGTCTGCAGCCGGAGCAGGCGCCGGTGCTACTGGAGCAGGGGCAGGCGCTGCGGGCGCCGGGGCAGGTGCTGCATAGGTCACCGGCGCGTCGATCTGCAATTGCCGCGCAACACGGATCCGGGTGTCGCCCTGTTCAAGCTCGATTTCTGTGAGGTTGGTTTCGTCCAGGAGAATAGCCAGATCGCGGATCAGGGACGTGTCGAAGTTCTTGTTATCTTTACTCATGTCTCTCGCTCTTCTTGCCCGCCCCTGGATAGGGTCTATCGCCGCCGCACCGGGATATCCATGATCGCACGATCTGCGTTGGCGACCCGCCGTCAGAGGACGAACGAATTCTCCTGCGCGGCGTATCGTATCGTTTGTTCTTCCGCAAGACAGGCTACTGGAAAAACAAGGTATACCGCTTCAAATACGGAATCAGATTGAAATGTTATAGGAAGACTATCATGGCGGGGAAAGCCCCGGCGGGAGCCGGGGCCGAAGAGTTTTTCAACTTGGTAAAAGTGTCAACAGGTAGTTTCGCCGCAAGACCGCAACTCGGTCAGTTTGGAGCGAAGCTGGTCATAACCGACCGCGCCGAAGACAACTTCGTCACCGACAACATAGGACGGTGTGCCAGTTAGGCCGAGGCGGTTGGCGATCGTATAGACTTCCTCGATCACGTGGCCCGGCTCATCGCTGGACATCGATGCCTGAACAGCTTCCAGATCAATGCCGAGGCTTTCCACGACGCGCAAGGCGCTCTGGCTGTTCGCCTGGCCGCGGCTCAGAAGCAGGTTTTCGTGAAATTCTGCGTATTTCTCAGGTGCAACCTCATTGACCGCGATGGCGACAACGGCGGCTTCGACCGACCCCTGGCCAAGGACCGGAAACTCCTTCAGGACCAGCCGGAGGTCCGGGTCTTCCTCGATGAGGCGCATCTTGTCGGCATAGGCGCGTTTGCAGTAGCCGCAATTATAGTCGAAGAATTCGACCAGTGTCACAGACCCGTTCGGGTTGCCCATAACCACCTGACGGGTGGAATCGAACAGTATATCCGCGCTATCGGCAAGCGCCTGCGCGCGCGCCTGTTCTTCGGCCTCCGTTTGGCGGCGCTCCAACTCGGTCATTGCCTCGGCAATGATCTCCGGATTCTCGACCAGGTATTCGCGGATGATCTTTTCGACATCGGAACGGTCGAGGGATTGCGCCAGCACGGGACCGCTGAGCAGGCCGAACAGAACGGCGAACAGCGGGGCAATTCGCATCAGGGACAACGTCATCAGGACTAAGGCTCCTTTGGCCTCGGCGTTTGTGTGGGTTTCGCGCGCTTCCTGCACGGAGGCCGCCGGATCGTTACCGGCGGTTCAAGTCAGGGGGTTTGTACGCCACAATGTCGTCGGCTTGAAGCCATGCCGGCGATCCGCGCTTCAAACTTTGTTGAGCGCGGGCAGCGAACCGGCGGGCGGCTTCGAAGTCGCCGCGCACCATCAAGCCCTTTGCCGTGGCCAGCGCCGCTTCTGCATTCTCGCCCTGGCGGGAATGGGCGATGGCCAATTGGCTGTAGGCAACGCCTGAATGCTTGTCGCGCTGGATCGCGCGTTTCAGCAGGCTTTCGGCTTCGGGAAGGAAGGACGGTTCATTTGCGGCAACCAGTGCATAGCCCAGCCACACCATGAATTGCGGCTCATTGGGCTTGATGGACAGCGCTTGCCGGAACGGGGCAATCGCCTGCTTCGGGCTGCCGCCTTCGAGAAAAGCCTGACCCTTCAGCTCGTGATAATAGGCGTTGTTCGGATGTTTGCGGATCAGCACGTCGATATCTTTCACCGCACTGCGCCCGCGGCTGCGCATTCCGGCGATGGCTCGGGCATACTGGGCCGCGACGCTTTTGTCTTTCTTTGGATAAGCCCTCAGAGTTGCGCCGGGGGGATTCGTGAACGCAAACAGTTTCGCCTTTACCTGATCGTGGCGGAATTGAAGAACATAGTCCTCCGGCTTGTTGAAATGCCTGCTCGCCTGGGCGGCCGTCAAAATGCTGTTGAGGCGGTCGCGCGCCATTGGGTGGCTCTGCGCATAAGGGTCTGCAAAGCGCGCCGAGAAGACTTGCTGTTCGGACATGCGCTGGAAAGTCTTCAGCATACCGCGCGCACTTTGGCCGGTGGCATCGAGATACCGGAGCGCAGCCCGGTCGGCTGCCGCTTCCTCACCGCGCTGATAGTTTAGGAAGGAGCGCTGGCCGACCGAGCCGGCACCGAGCGCCGCTGCAGCCCCTCCCGACGTAACCGAGCTTGAGCCGGTCGAAGCGCCTGCGGCCACCGCGCCGGCGCCAAGGATCATGCCGATGACCGAGACGATCTGGGCATTGGCGGCGGCGGATCTCAGGCGCACGAGGTGGCGCCCGGCGATGTGACCGGATTCGTGTGCGATAACGCCGATCACCTCGCCGGGTGTTTCGGATTCCATCAAGACGCCGGTGTTGATGAACATGCGCCGTGAATCGGGCACGAACGCATTGAACCTGCGGTCATTGACAAGAATGATCTGTGGTTCGGAGCTTGCGATACCAGCCGCCCGGAAGATCGGTTTGGCGTAGTCGCGCATCAGTTCTTCGGTTTCGGCATCCCGAACCAGCGGCAGGCCGCCGCGCGCCTGGGCTTCGACACGGCCCGCCGGATAGGGCAGGGCAATAAGCACCGCGCAGGCAGAGGCCAGAAGTTTCCCGGACCAGATCCGCTTTGCGGCCAACACCGGAAGACGGGCTGCTTTGTAGTCAGGCAATGAAAGGCCTCGGAGAGTGCGCGATGGTCATCTGTGTTTACTTGGTTCTGGCGCCAGAAAACGCCCAACTTGTGGCGAAGGTAGGGAGGCTGGACCGCTTGGTCAACCAAGACACCTTGCTCGGGAGCGTCAGCGCCGGTCCCTGTCCCGAATGCGTAACTTCCTTTAAAGCTATGATAGGTCACAGACTTGACCTTGGAAGATGCATCCTGTCCCACTCTTGCCTTCACCGCCCCGTACCGGAGAGCCCATGCCCCCCATTCCGCTTCAGCCATCGCTGCGCAGTTCCGTCGAGCCGTTTTTCGCTATGGAAGTCCTTGCCGAGGCAGCGCGTCTTGAGGCGGAAGGCCGCAGGATCATTCACATGGAGGTTGGCCAGCCATCGGCCCCGGCTCCGGATCTTGCGCTTGCTGCGGCCCGTGGCATGCTTGAAACCGGCAGACTGGGTTACACCGAAGCCAGCGGGATCGCGCCGTTGCGCGACGCCTTGGTACGCCACTATCGGAAAGACCATGGCGTCGATGTTCCACGTGACCGGATACAGGTGACGACCGGGTCTTCGGCGGGATTCAATCTGGCCTTCCTGTCGGCGTTTGATGCCGGTGACAGGATACTTCTGACCAATCCCGGCTATCCTGCCTATCGCAATATCCTGAAGGTTCTTGGCCTTGAACCGGTCGAGGTCGAGGTCGGCGAAGACACCCGCTGGAGCCTGACACCGGACCATATTGAGGCCGCATTGAAAGATGGGCCGGTCGCCGGAGTTCTGGTCGCGAGCCCGGCCAATCCGACCGGCATCATGATGCCGCCTGAAGACCTGTCGGCCTTGATCCAGACCTGCGACGCTGCCGGTATCCGGTTCATCTCCGACGAGATCTACCACAATCTCGACTTTACCCCTGGCCAGATGAGCGCACTGGAAGTCACGGACAAAGCCATCGTGATCAACAGCTTTTCGAAATACTACTGCATGACCGGATGGCGGATCGGCTGGATGGTTCTGCCGGAGGATCTGGTCCGTCCGGTGGAGCGTATCGCCCAAAGCCTCTACATCTCCGCGCCCGAACTCTCTCAGCACGCAGCGGCGGCCGCGCTCGACGCCGGCCAGCAACTGGAGGCGGTCAAGGCGGGCTATGCCGAAAACCGCCAGCTTCTACAAAGGGCGCTGCCGGAGATCGGCTTTGATCGTCTGCTTCCCATCGATGGTGCGTTCTACATCTATGCCAATGTCGAAAAATTTGGCGAAGACAGCATGAATTTCGCCAAGCGCATGCTGCATGAGGCAGGCGTGGCGGCGACGCCGGGGATCGATTTCGACCCGGTCCATGGCATGGATTTTATCCGGTTTTCCTTCGCCGGGGCGACGCCGGACATGGCGGAGGCGGTAGAGCGGTTGAAACGCTGGATCGGGTGAGCGTCCTGTCAGAGAAAGGGATCGGTAGCCCTTTGTGACCAGCCATTGCTGGTTTGACCGAAGCGGAACGGAGATCAGGGGGCACGGGATCGCGCGACCGGCTCAAAATCGGACGAAAAAGGGCGACACAAGGCCGCCCGATTTGTGATTGCTCGAAAGCGCCGATCAGAAGAACGAGCGGCCACGCTGCCACCAGCCGGCGCGCTTGGGTTTGTCTTCCGCCTCGCTCGAAACATCGCTGGTGACCACTGGCTCGACCGGGGCGGATGGTTTCGCAGGTTCGACCGGTTCTTCAGATTCCGGCTCTTCGGTTGCTTCTTCCGATTGCGCATCAGCCGCAGCATGTTCCTCGACCGGAGTTTCCTCCGCGGCCGGTTCGGCAGATGCCCCGGTGCCGACCTCAGCGTCCGGCACCTCAGCAGCATCCGCTGTATCCGGGGCTTCGCCCTCGGTCTCGGCCGCAGCTTCTGCCGCTATTGGTTCGGCAACCAGCTCATCGGTCCGGCCTTCGCTATCGGATGGTTCCGCATCAGCATTGTCGGCCCCTTCAAGCGCCTCTTCGCCTTCGCCGTCGGCCTGGAAACCGTTCTCGTCCTGGCCGCGCCGTCCGCGCCGTCCGCCCCGGCGTCCCCTGCGGCGTCTGCGCCGCTGTTCGCCGTCGCCGTCCGCATCGGAGCGCCCGTCGTCATCGTCAGATACGTCGGCGCCGTCAGATCCTGACGCTTCCGCTTCCTGTAGATCGGCGTTTTCCGGCTGATTGTCATTGCCGCCGCGGCGCCGCCGGCGGCGGCGTTTGCGCTTGCGGTCAGCGCCAGTTTCTTCAGTGTCGGAGAAATCGGGTTGCTCTTCCTGCTCTTCCTCCATCTCGATCATGTCCGGCTGGACGATCGGGCTGAAGGAATTGGGCTGTGGTGCCCGGCTGGCCGGTTCACCGCGTTCCAACGCATAGAGCTGGCCGTTCTCCATGTGCTCGGCCTGAATCTCAATATCGACCCCGAAGCGGTGTTCCAAGTCGTAGAGGCTCGAGCGCTTGTTGTTGAGAATGTAAAGGGCCGCTGTCGTGGATGTCCGGATCACAACATTATGCGAAGCGCCCTTGAGCAGATTGTCTTCCAGGGACCGCAACACATGGAGCGCGACTGATTCCGTGGACCGGATCATACCGGTGCCCTGGCAATGCGGGCAGGGCGTGGTCGAACTTTCCAGAACCCCGGTGCGAATGCGCTGGCGCGACATTTCCAGAAGGCCGAAATGCGAAATCCGGCCGACCTGGATACGTGCACGGTCGTTCTTAAGGCATTCCTTCAGCTTGCGCTCGACCGCCCGGTTGTTCTTGTTCTCCTCCATGTCGATGAAGTCGATGACAATCAGACCGGCAAGATCCCGTAGGCGCAGTTGGCGGGTTACTTCCTCCGCCGCTTCCAGATTGGTCTGAAGTGCCGTGTCCTCGATATTGTGTTCGCGGGTCGATTTGCCCGAGTTCACGTCGATGGAGACCAGCGCTTCGGTCTGGTTGATGACGATATAGCCGCCGGATTTCAGCGTCACCTGCGGCGAGAACATCGCATCCAGTTGCGGCTCGACACCGTAGCGGATGAACACCGGCGAGGGATCGCGATAGGGCTGAACATTCTTGGCATGGCTCGGCATGAGCATGCGCATGAAGTCCTTCGCCTCGCGATAACTGTCCTCGCCTGACACAAGAACCTCATCGATGTCCTTGTTGTACAGGTCCCGGATCGAGCGTTTGACGAGACTGCCTTCCTCATAGACAAGGCTTGGCGCGCTCGAGCGCAACGTCAATTCGCGCACGTTCTCCCAAAGCCGCATGAGGTATTCAAAGTCGCGCTTGATCTCGGCCTTGGTGCGGCTGGCACCTGCCGTGCGCAGGATAACGCCCATACCTTCCGGCACTTCCAGCTCGGACGCGATCGCCTTTAGGCGCTTGCGGTCCGTCGGCTGGGTGATCTTGCGGGAAATGCCGCCGCCGCGCGCCGTGTTCGGCATCAGAACGGAGTAACGGCCGGCGAGCGACAGATAAGTCGTCAGCGCTGCACCCTTGTTGCCGCGCTCTTCCTTGACCACCTGAACAAGAATGATCTGACGCCGCTTGATGACTTCCTGGATCTTGTACTGCTTGCGCAGTTGCTGACGGCGCACAGGCACCTCTTCCATGGCGTCTTCTGCGCCTACGGATTCCACGTCATCGTCGTCTTCCGATTCGTCGTTGTCGGACGCTTCGTCTTCATCACCGTCTTCGTCGGCGCTGGTTTCGTCTTCCGCGTCAGAGGCCGCGTCTTCAGTTTCTAATGCGGCTGCCCGTCCGGAGGATCCGGCCTCGTCATCGGATTGTGCGGGACCTTCCGATGCGCCTTCCGTTTCGCCTGAATCAGCTGCTTTGCCCGGAGAACCGTCTTCGGTGCTGCTTTCTGCAGCGGCAGTTTCCGTGTCCGCGTCTACAGCTTCCGCAGCATTTGCGTCGTCTGGTGCTTGTGCATCACCGCTTACGGCTTCGGATGCGTTCTCAGGCTGTTCCGCAGCGTCAGGGGTGTCCGATTCGCCCGCCGGATTTTCGGTCGCGATTGCGCTGTCATCCGATGCTTCGGTGTCCGGAGCGGATTGGTCGCCACCTTCGTTCGGCGCTGTTCCTTCATCCAGATTTGCGTCGCCGCGCGCCAAAGCCTCGTTCGGCTGATCGCTGTCGGCGTCGACGGGGTCGGAGGTTACGACATCATTCTTGGATTCATTGCGGGCGGCACGGGACCGGCGCCGGCGCTTCGGCTTGGGTTCCGGTTCCTGATCGTCCTGATCGCGCTCGGCGGCTTCCGCCGCAAGCAACGCTTCACGATCGGCCACCGGGATCTGGTAATAGTCGGGGTGAATTTCGCTGAAAGCGAGGAAACCGTGCCGGTTTCCGCCGTATTCCACAAATGCCGCCTGTAATGACGGTTCGACCCTTGTAACCTTTGCGAGATAAATATTACCGCGTAATTGCTTCCTGTTTGCCGCTTCGAAGTCGAATTCTTCAACGCGATTGCCACGGACCACGACAACCCGGGTTTCCTCCGGGTGGGCCGCGTCGATCAGCATTTTGTTTGCCATTATGGAAAATCTCCACGGCAGCACGATATGGCGGGTTGGTTCCACGCACATGGCCCGAAAGAAGGTCGGCTGCCGTCTGTGTATTGCTATTGAAAGCAAGGAGTCCTGCGCCCTGCGCGGCCAGATTCGGCAAGCAGCATACCGCTGGGGCGGCCGTTTTGCTTGTCTCGATCATCTGGTACATCGCGCGGGTCCTTCGGGGCAACGCAGGCCCTTGAGTTAAGTCGTATCTTCAGCGTGAGAAGGACTTGGGACTAAATTCATAAGCCGCATCATCACGTTAGCGGACCGGTTCCGCCCGGCGCGAGTGATTGCTATCGTTCATCGCGCATACCGCGCTTGCAAACTGCCACTCAATTCCGGCAAGTAGGTCAACACGGCGGGGCGGTTCCTGGTTTTCAGACTGCGATCCGTTCCTTGCGTTCAGCGAATTCGAAGGGGGCGAAAAGGCCTCTCGCAGGTCCCTCAAAGGCTGGCAACGCATCGGCCTTGTGGATATTCCCCATCAATCGCCGGTCGGAAAGGTATCGGTCTTAAACCTGAATCCGTAAGGTACTTTTACGATCCACAGCACGCGTTTGCAAGCAATGTGGAAGATCGAGCGGTTTTTTTGCCCTTGGCGGGGATGTATTTATGGGGTGCCACGGGTTCAAAACGGCGCAATGGCTCAGGTTAGGGAACGGGATTCTGTCTTGAATTCAATTTTTGGCGATCAGACACGTTTGCTGCAGGTTTTATCCGATTTGAGCTGCGGAATCGTGTTTCGCGTGCTCCTTGTATTTGCATCAGTGGTGCTTTTGCCGGTTCCGAACGGGTCTGCAGAAACTGGCGCACAGGTGCCCGTCATCTCGGCTGGCAAGCTATCGGGCGATGAGGCGCGAACCCGGTTTGTACTCGAGGTCGACCGGCAGATAGATCCGGCCGTATCGGCATTGGCAGACCCCTACAGGCTGATCATCGACCTGCCCGAAGTGGTTTTCGAGCTGCCGGAAGATGCCGGCCGTACAGGGAAGGGGCTGGTCACCGACTGGCGATTCGGGCGGTTCGCGAAGGGCAAGTCCCGGATCGTGCTTGATCTGGACAAGCCGGTTCGTATCGACAAGACACTGTTTCTGCCCGGCGTTGACGATCAGGCGGCCCGCCTCGTTCTGGATCTGGTTGAAACAAGCCGGTCAGGCTTTCTGGAATATGTCAAACAGACCCGCCAGACCCTCTCCAACGGAACAGGCATAGCGGCGCCAAAGGGCGACCGGTTGGCGAAAAACGGCCTTAACCCGCGCCCGGTAATTGTCATAGATCCCGGCCATGGCGGCATTGACACGGGCGCGGTCGGAGTTGGCGGGACACTTGAAAAAGCGGTTGTGCTTGAATTCTCTCACCTTTTGAAGAAGAAGCTGACGGAGAGCGGTTTCTACGATCTGCACATGACGCGAAGCGATGACACATTCATTCCGCTTTCCGAGAGGGTCGCGATCGGCCACGACCATGCTGCCGATCTGTTTGTTTCCATCCATGCGGATTCCGTGCGCCGGGAGCGCGACAAGGTTCGTGGTGCAACAGTCTATACCTTGTCGGACAAGGCGTCCGACCGGCTTGCAGCGGAACTCGCAGAATCCGAGAACATGTCGGACATCATCGCGGGCGTGCAGCTGGATGAAGAACCGGAGGAAGTTACCGACATCCTTCTGGATCTGGCCCGCCGCGAGACCAGAACCTTTTCGGTGTTTTTTGCCAAGACGTTGGTGGAGGAGCTTAGAAGCGCGGTCCGCCTGATCAAGAATCCGCACCGCTCAGCCGGATTTCAGGTGCTCAGGGCACATGATGTGCCATCGGTCCTGGTCGAACTCGGGTATCTGTCGAACAAGCATGACGAGAAGCTCTTGATTTCCGAGGAATGGCGCGAGCGCATGGCCGATGCGATGGTTCAGGCCATTCACGCGTTCTTCAAGCCCCGAATCGGCGAGCAATCTGGTAAGCTATCGCAGTAACCGGCTGAAACGCCGTTGTACGATGAAGTGGCGTGCGGGGCGAAATGGGGATTCTCATGGGATGCCTCAGCATCGCCATATTGGTGGATGAGTTAAGCTGGCACTCGTGGCCCCGCCGGCGTGTAAACATCAGGCAGGACCAGCGCCTGCGCTGGATCCATGAGATGACATCAAACAAGGAATACGAGCCCGGACTATGAAGTTTCTGGTGAAATTTGTCGGTTATCTGTTCGGGATTGGCGCCGCGCTTGGGCTGGTGGTTGCGGCCGGATTGTGGATGTACCTCCAGCATCTGAACGAGGGATTGCCGGACTACTCCACGCTGACGAATTACGAGCCGCCGGTCATGACGCGCGTTCACGCAGCGGACGGCAGCCTGATGGCCGAATATGCGGCCCAGCGGCGCTTGTTCTTGCCGATCCAGGCGATTCCGGATCGTCTGAAATACGCTTTCATTGCCACGGAAGACAAGAATTTCTTCAGCCATCTGGGTGTTGATCCGGAAGGGATTGCCCGGGCGGCTGTCCGTTTTGTGCAGAATTACGGCTCCGGCCGCCGTCCGGAAGGCGCATCGACCATTACCCAGCAGGTGGCCCGGAATTTTCTGCTGACCAACGACCTGTCGGTCGTCCGCAAGATCAAGGAAGCCATCCTGGCGCTCAGGATCGAACAGGCCTACACCAAGGACGAGATCCTCGAACTCTATCTGAACGAGATCTTTTTCGGGTTCCGGGCCTACGGTGTGGCAGCGGCATCGCTGCTTTACTTCGACAAGTCCGTTCATGAACTGGAACTGCACGAGATCGCCTATCTGGCGGCCGTCGTGAAGGGGCCGAACAACTATCATCCGTTCCGCCGCCCGGAAGCTGCTGAAGGCCGGCGCAACTATGTGCTCGACCGCATGATGGCCGAAGGATACATCACCACCGAAGAAGGCGAGGCTGCCAAGGCCAAACCGTTTGAGGTCAATCCGCGCGAGACCGGGTCGCGGCTGTTCGCGGCGGAGTATTTCACCGAGGAAGTGCGGCGCGAGGTTGCCGGTATTTTTGGCGACAAGCGGCTTTATGAAGGTGGCCTGTCGGTTCGCTCTACGCTGGACCCCGGTCTTCAGACACTGGCCCGCAAGTCGCTGATGGACGGACTGATCAGATATGACCGCCAACGCGGGAAATGGCGCGGACCGGTGGACCGGATCACCGTTGGCGCGGACTGGGGCGTTGATGTTGCCAAGGTCGAGGCGCTGAGTGATTTGCCGGAGTGGCAACTCGCCGTGGTTCTGGAAAGCGGATCCGAGCAGGCGAAAGTCGGCATCCAGCCGGAAACACTGGTCAGCGGCAAACTCTCTGACGACAGGCGCACCGGTATTCTGTTTCTGGAAACGATGAGCTGGGCCCGCGTGGATGGCCGGGCACCTGCACGGGTTTCCGATGTCCTGGCACCAGGTGATGTGGTTTATGTGCAGGAAAGCGCGGTAGCGCCGGGTTCCTTCGAGTTGCGGCAAATCCCGGAAGTCTCCGGCGCTCTCGTTGCGATGGACCCTTATACCGGCCGTGTTCACGCGCTTGTCGGCGGTTTCAGCTTTGCGCAGAGCGAGTTCAACCGGGCAACACAGGCCTATCGCCAGCCGGGATCTTCCTTCAAGCCATTCCTGTATGCCGCAGCGCTCGACAACGGCTACACGCCGTCATCGGTGGTTATGGATGCGCCGCTGGAAATCAGCCAGGGGCCGGGTCTCGGGACCTGGCGGCCGCAGAACTATGGCGGCAAGTTTTACGGTCCTTCCACATTGCGTACCGGCATTGAACTATCCCGGAACGTGATGACGGTGCGCCTTGCTCAGGACATGGGCATGCCGCTGGTGGCCGAGTATTCCAAGCGGTTCGGCATCTACGACAATATGCTGCCGGTGCTGTCCATGTCGCTCGGAGCGGGTGAAACGACCGTGCTTCGCATGACGACAGCCTTTGCGACTGTTGCCAATGGCGGACGCAAGGTTCGTGCAACCCTGATCGACCGGATCCAGGATCGCTACGGACGCACGATCTACAAGCATGACAGCCGGATCTGCGATGGCTGTACCTCCGATGACTGGGGTGGCCAGAACGAGCCGGAACTGATCGACAACCGCGAGCAGGTGCTCGATCCGATGACCGCCTACCAGATCACGTCCATGATGGAAGGCGTCGTTCAGCGCGGAACCGCGACCAGTGTCCGGGCCGTCGAGCGGCCGGTTGCCGGCAAGACCGGCACCACCAACGACGAAAAGGATGCCTGGTTCATCGGATACACACCGGACCTTGCCGTCGGCGTTTTTGTCGGTTTCGACAATCCGCGGCCGATGGGTCGGGGCGCAACGGGTGGTCAGGTGGCTGCACCAATTTTCACCGATTTCGTAAAGCAGGCGCTTTCTGACAAGCCGCCGGTCGAATTCCGGGTGCCGCGTGGCCTTCAGCTCATTCCGATCAACCGCCGTACGGGCCTTCGGACTGCCGCAGGCACACCCGGAGCGATCCTGGAAGCCTTCAAGCCGGGCATGGCCCCGCCGGATAGCTATTCCGTTATCGGGTTCCAGGACGACATCGGCATCTATCAGTCGGTTTCACCGGAAGCCGGTCAGGCGGTTCTTTCCGGCACTGGCGGCCTGTACTGACAATCCGCTTCAGGAGCGCCTGGCGGGTATTTACAAGCCCGGCACCGCGCGGCTAATGTCGCGCTCCGTTTGAGCCGGGATAAGAACGTCCAATTCCGGCCTCTCCACCAGATTATGCGAGGTACCGATGCGCGCCGAAATGGAAGCGATCGTTGATGAAATCAAGCAGGCCATAAGCCTGCTGAGGAGGCATCTTTGACTGGGATCATGCCCTGGTCAGATTGGAAGAACTGAACGCGCTCTCCGAAGATCCCGAGTTGTGGAACGACGCGGCACGTGCGCAAAAGCTGATGCGCGAACGCCAGCAACTGGACGACAGCATCAACGGGTTGAAGTCGCTTGAACAGGACATGAGCGACAACATCGAACTCATTGAGATGGGCGAGATGGAAGACGACCAGTCGGTGATCGACGATGCGGAAGAGGGGTTGCGCGGCCTGAAAGCGCGCGTGCATACGCTGGAATTGCAGACCCTTCTGTCGGGCGAAGCCGATGGCAACGACACTTACATCGAGATCAATTCCGGCGCCGGCGGTACGGAAAGCCAGGACTGGGCGTCCATGCTCTTGCGCATGTACCGCAGATGGGCCGAGAAGCAGGGCTTCAAGGTCGAGGTGCTGGAGTATAATGACGGCGAAGAAGCCGGCATCAAGTCCGCAACCCTGCAGATCAAGGGCGAGAATGCCTATGGCTGGCTGAAAACCGAATCCGGTGTGCACCGCCTGGTCCGGATTTCGCCCTATGACAGCAATGCGCGCCGCCATACCAGCTTCTCCAGTGCCTGGGTCTATCCGGTCATCGACGACAGCATCGAAATCGATGTCAACGAGAGCGATTGCCGGATCGATACCTACCGGGCGTCCGGCGCGGGCGGTCAGCACGTCAACACGACCGACTCAGCGGTGCGCATCACTCACCAGCCGAGCGGCATAGTCGTTCAGTGCCAGTCCGAACGCTCGCAGCACAAGAACCGGGCGACCGCTTGGTCGATGCTGAAAGCGCGGCTTTATGAGGCTGAACTGAAGAAGCGCGAAGAGGCGGCAAACGCCGAAGCTGCTGGCAAGACCGACATCGGTTGGGGCCACCAGATCCGCTCTTACGTTCTGCAGCCGTATCAGCTGGTCAAGGACTTGCGCACCGGGGTGGAAAGCACCTCGCCAGGGGATGTGCTTGACGGGGATCTCGACCGCTTCATGGAAGCAGCGCTCGCTCAACGGGTGTTCGGCGGTGAGCCTGCCGAAGTCGAAGATATCGAGTAGAATGCTGGTCTAGGGCCTGTGGGGAATTAGGTTTCGGTCGCGGCGCGAGACGCTTTTGGCTGCGGATCAGGAAGAGAGACTGCCATGGAGTAGCCTCCATAAGGGCTCTCTGACGCCATCCGGGGCCAAAAGCGCCGCGTCCCGCAAGGGATATGATGAAAATCGCCCGGCTCCACGGCGCAAGGTCTTGAAAAGGAATGGCCTTTCCAGCGACATTGCTTCTACAGCGTTTCGATTGCTGCAGAAACAAAAGCACCACTTGGCGCGTTGAAATCTTTGATTTCAGGCAGCGCTAAGTGGTTCAATTCAAATCGAGAACGCTTTAGATCCGAACGATTTTCATCGATACCGCGATCCAAATCCTAAACCCCCACAGGCCCTAGGAAAACTACGGACTGCGGGCCGGCAACAGCGTCCCGCAGGTCTTTGTTTCACCGGACCAGTTTGGCCAGTTCCGTACCGGCGGCGAAGAACAGAGCCGGATTGACCGGTTTCTCACCCTTGCGGACTTCATAGTGCAGGTGCGGACCGGTTGACCGTCCGGTGGAGCCGACGTTGCCGATCGTGTCGCCGGCGACGACGTGGTCACCCTTTTTTACCTGGAAACGGCTGAGATGGGCATATCTGGACCTGATGCCGTTGGCATGCCGGATTTCGATCATCTTGCCATAACCACCGGCCCATTTGACTTCGCTGACGGTGCCGGGTGCCGCGGCAAACACCCGCGCGCCATAAGGTGCCTTGAAATCTGTGCCGGTATGCATTGCCAGCCGTTTCAGGAAGGGATCAACCCGGGGGCCGAACGCACTCGAAATCGGGGCATTGCGGACCGGGTGCTTGACCGGCAGGCGCAAGGCGGCGTGTTTGACACGCTTCAACATGTTGAGCGCACTTTGCGCCCGGTTGAGGCGCGTATCGAAATCCGGATTGTCCAAGGCAACAAACGGTCCGCCGGCCGGTGCAGCCTTGCGGAGTTTATCGGCAAGGCCCGGTGTCACGCGCGCTGTGATGTCCAGGATGTTTTCAATCCGGCTTTCGGTCGCAACGGCAATGGCATCGATTGCCTCGGTGCTCCTTGCGCCCATTGCCGTGATATCTTCATCCACTGCTTCAAGAGCGGAGTGCTCGGCGGGCGGCGGCGTTGCCGGAGCCGTATTCTTCGCCATCCCGTCCGTTGCCTGCAGGATATCGAGCGGATCGATCACCACCGGATTGGTCGCCCGCAAACCAAGGGCCTTCAAGGGATCGCCAATCAATTCGCTTTCGCCGCCAATTGATGATCCAGCCACAGCGCTGTTGGCGGCTGCATTGGCAAAGTCCGGTTTGGGAAGCGGTAATGGCTTGTCCTTGCCAAGGTAGATGCCGACTTGTTCGGCGCGTGCGACCAGGTCCTCCACAAGCGCGTGGCGCTGGCTGAGGTCATGTTGCCGGCGCAACAGATCCAGAACCTGGACCTCGACAGTTTCCCGGTCAACGATTTGCCGGCTGGTGAGCCGCTCTATCTCGGCCCGGAGACGGTCGATCCGGTCCTGGTATTCAGTCTCGACCGCCGTATGGTCGATACCTTTGACCGGCAACATTCCGCTCTGGAGCAAAAAGTATCCAATGGCCGCAAGCACCGCGATAGAGAGCAGCAAACATCCGGCAATTCCAAAGGCCAAGTCACGTGGGCGTACCGCGATTGTCTTCTGCCCTGCCGTTCCAGCGGATGCAGGCCCGTGCATCGCCGGCCCCAAGCTTTTTCGCAATGAGGATAAGTCCGTACCGTTTCGCATGCTCGCCAGATCACTTGCCAATACTGTAAAATCTGCAGATACGATTAGAAGTCGGTAAGGTTAATAAATCGTCTGTTGCACCCTGGCCTGTGCAATATTCATCACGCCTCAACCGACAACGGGGGCAAGTGGCTTGTAGAAACCTGGTGTCAGGCCTGCTTCGGATCGGGCACGGTCGTTGAAGGGCGGTTTCAGGGCACCGCGAAAGTGGCGTCTGACGAATTCATGGAATGCCGGCTCCGGTCTGATTCGTTGCCGGTCGCACAGAAAACGGAACCACTTGGCACCGAAGGCAACGTGATTCTTTTCATCGCGATAGATGACATCCAGGACTTTGGCCGTTTCCTCGTCGCCGCCTGCGCGCGCCTTGTCGATCATGGGCGGGGTTACATCCAGGCCCCGCGCTTCCAGAACCAGAGGAACGATAGCAAGCCGGGCCGCCAGGTCATGGCCAGTATCCTGGGCCGCCTGCCAAAGGCCGTCATGCGCCGGCAAGTCGCCATAGGCAGCGCCCAATTTCGCCAGCCGGTCTTCCAGCATCGAAAAATGCTTGGCTTCCTCAAGCCCGACCCGCACCCAGTCGTCATAGTAACTGCGCGGCAGGCGGACATGTGCAAACCGCCCGATCAGATCCCATGTCAGATCGATTGCGTTGAGCTCGATATGGGCCAGCGAATGCAGGAGAGCGATACGGCCCGTGGTCCCGCCCAGTTTTCGTTTCGGCATGTCCCGCGGCGGTAGAAGAACTGGAGCGGCCGGCCTGCCGGGCCGGTCCGGCATCGCACCATCTTGTGAAGCAGATCCAAGACCAAGCCCGCGTTGAAACCAGGCTCTGGCCGTCCCGTAGGCCAGCTCAACCTTCTGTCCGGTGCTTGAAGCGGACACAATCATCCTGGCACCGGCTACGAGCGACGGCGGTGCCGGACTGTCCGGCCTTTCAGGGGTATCGAATTCATCCATGAAGCTGGCAGTCAAATGCGGTGGCTAGTGGGTCAAAGTGCCTTCACCGCTTCCAGAACGGCTTCGGCGTGCCCGGGAACTTTTACTTTCCGCCAGATTTTCGCGAGATTTCCATCTCGATCAACAAGGAAGGTCGACCGCTCGACGCCCATGTATTTCTTGCCATACATCGATTTTTCGACCCAGACGCCATAGGCCTCGGCGGTGGTCTTGTCGGTATCTGCGGCAAGCCGCACGCTGAGCGAATGCTTGGCAATAAACTTGTCGTGTTTAGCTGCCGTGTCAGGCGACAGGCCAACCACCACCGCGCCGAGCTGTTCGAACTCGCCGATCAAACCGGTAAAGGCAATCGCCTCCTTGGTGCAGCCTGGCGTGTCGTCTTTGGGATAGAAATAAACCACCACCGGCTTACCCCTAAGCCCGCTGAGGCTGATCCTGTCACCACCGTCGCCTTCCAGATCGAAATCCGGTGCTGCACCACCTTCCAACAATTGGCTCATCGTGCCTTCCTCATGTCAAAATCTTTTGCGTAAAGCGCTGCATGAAACTGCGGTGTCCCGTGTTTCTCTAGTATTTTGCGTAGACTAGGCTGTATCATAGATCGCATGTTGACTTGTTCAATCCCAAGGTCCGCTGGAAACAGACAACCCCCTGAATTCGCCGTGCGGGCACACCTGATCTGTTTTCCGGCCGATGCTCTGGCCCGATTCGACGGTTGCGCATGACATCAGACAGCATACCAGTCCGTCGTAAACGGTCCTTTTGGGCACGGCTGCGGCGGTTTTTGCTGATCTTGGCCGTCCTGGTGGCGGCCGGGGGCGCTGCCTTGGTTTGGCTCCTTTCCAGCGGGCCGGTCAGCGTGCCACTGCTGGCAAGCCTTCTGGAGTATCAAGGCACAAGAGGCCCGGTCACGCTGGAAGTTGGCGGTGTGTCGGTCGATGCCACCACGCCGGACGGCATCCTGATGGCCTTGACCGATTCGACCCTGACCATTGCCGGCGACAGCCAGGTGCAGGTCGACTTGCCACGCATCGAAGTGCCCATCAACAGTGACGGGTTGCTGGCAGGAGAGATCCTGTTTTCATCGCTGACACTCGACCGGCCGAAGGTAAAGGTCGCGTTGTCTGGTGCACCGGCCGCGGTTCCGGCGATGGATCAGCTGATTGAAGCAGTGGACCGGGTGAGCGACGTCGTCGACGATCAGTTCGAGCGGAGGCAGCTCAGGTTCATAAAGATCACCAACGGAGCCGTCGAGACCGAGGGTGGCTTGAAGCGCCGGTTCACCAAAATCGACGCGGACATTTCGCGCAATCAGGAAGGCACAATCCGCGCGCTCGCAGAGGTGACCGGCCGGATCAGCAAATGGACACTGGAATACGGGCGCAAGGCTCCCGGAGGCGGGGCCTCCAAAACGGTCGGAGTACTGGTCAGTGGCATAACCCCGGCTGAACTTCTGGGCACATCGGTGTCGTTGAAAACCGGCAAAGGCCTTCGTCTGCCCGTGTCGGCCAAGCTTGAAGCCGAGCTGACGTCCGAGGGGAAGTTCGTCAGCTCAAACGCCGTGGTCAAAGTGTCCAACGGCTGGTTTCAGTTCGGCAAGACACTGGTGGCATTCGATGATGCGGCCTTGTCATTGGTGTTTGCGGCCGACACGCCCGCTATCAGGATTTCCCGTTCGCATGTGTTGCGCGGGAACAACCGGATTTTCTTTGACGGTGTCCTGATGCCTCCAGAGGGGGAGCAGCCTTTCTGGGATCTATCGATCAAATCGGATCATCCGATTTTCGGTTCGTCCGATATTCCCGAGTTTCCGCAGATACTCGATACGGCGGTCATCAACCTGCGCATCGATCCCGCCGGGCGCCGGGCCATCATCGACAACATGGTTGCCAGGGCCGGAGATGCGGTCGCCCGGGCCAAGGGCTCAATTCACATGGGGCCGGATGGTCCTGACCTGGCATTGGCGCTGTTCGGAGAAAATGTTCCCGTCTCGCTGGCAAAGCAATTGTGGCCGATCACAGTGGTACCGCCGGCAAGGCGCTGGATCATCGATCATATCAAGGGTGGCGTGGTCGATGAGTTTTTGTACACCGCCTCAATCCGTGCCCCGGCGTTCAACCCCCAGGATCCTGATCCGGGCTGGTCGGGTAACGACATGCAACTTGATCTGAGCTTCTCGGACGGGCGGCTCACCCCGATCGGGGATGTGCCCGAAGTTGCGGGCATTGAAGGCAAGGTTACCATTCGCGACGAAATACTGAGGGTCGACGGCACGAATGGCCGGTCCCTGGTTCCGGGCGGTGAGGTGGTTGCAGTACCGGAAGGCGTATTCGAGATCCGTGATCTGAGTTTGGAGCATGGCAAACTGGCGCGGGTTGATGTGACTTTGGAGGGCCGGAACAAGGATCTTGGCGATGTGGTCGACAGCGCGCCGTTCCAGGTGCTGGAACGTTCCGGGCTCAGTACGGACGGCGTGACCGGCGAAGGCTCGGTGACGATCGAGGCCTCATTCGAATTGAAAGACAATATCGACCTTGCCGAGCTGGACTGGAATGCGGATGCACGCTCGGCCAACTTCTCCGACCGCGAGCCCATCATGGGCCATACGATCCGCAATGCCGATGTGGTCATGAGTGCCAGCAAGGAACAGGTTGCCATAACCGGACGCGGTGTTCTGGACGGACTTCCGGCAAACATCAATCTGGTTCTGCCACTGGACGGGTCCGAAGTGGATTCCAGGCAGGATGTGATCCTCGCGGTAACGGCAGAGCAGTTGAAAGAACGCGATATCGACCTGACCGCCTTCCTCGAGGGACCGATGGTCCTCAATGTCGAGAATGCCGGGGACGGTCAGCTCTTCACCATCGATCTGGAAAAGACAACTGTCAAACTTGATGTGCTTGGCTGGCAGAAATCTGCGGGCGTTCCGGCAATCAGCCGCTTCAAGCTGGTGGAGAACGGAAACCGGCGGGAGATCCGGGATTTCCGATTGGAATCCGATGGGGTTGAAGTGGCCGGATCTGCAAGGCTGGCAGCCAATGGAGATTTGCTCTCGGCTGACTTCTCCAGGTTTCACCTGCGCCCGGGTGATGACGCGGAGTTCTCTATCGAACGTCAGCGGAATGGCCGGTATGATATCGCGATGTCCGGAGAGTCCTTCGATGGCCGGGGTCTGATCCGCGCGGTACGTTCGCCGGCGCCGGATGATACGGAAGGGGCCTTTGACAAGGGCGCGTCCATCGATGCACGATTTGACAGGATTATCGGTCATGGCGGGGTGTCGATGACCGGTTTCAAAGGCGTGATTGAGACATCGGGAAAAGACTTCGAGACCGTGGCGCTTACCGGCCAGATCAATGGCCGTGAGGAATTCAGTTTCACGATTGAGGGTCGGGGCGGCTCGTCTTTTGCGTCCGGCCGGTTCGCTGATACCGGCGCGACTTTGAAATTCCTGGATCTTTATGAACGCATGGAGGGGGGGCGTGGCCGGCTTGCCGTCGAGATGGCTGATTCAAACATCTGGGTCGGCAATTTCCACGTCAAGGACCTTGCGATCCTCGAGGATCCTGCAATCCTTCAGCTCCGCCAGCAGAGAGAATTGAGAAACTGGCAAGATCGGGAACCGGGGGCGCCGGTATCGACCTATCTGGCCGTTGAGAACCCGGGATCGGCATCTTTTGACCGGCTCGATATCGATTTTACGCGGGATGCCAATGTTCTTGCGATAGACCGGGGTTCGTTGCGCGGCGCCGTGCTCGGTGGCACGGTCAGCGGGTTTGTCAATCTGAAGACCCAGATTCTGGACCTGAGCGGCACCTTTGTCCCGATCTACGCGCTCAACAATTTGTTCGCCAAGATTCCTATCCTTGGTTTTGCACTTGGCGGCGGTTCGGGTGAGGGCTTGTTCGGCGTGACCTACCGGTTGACCGGTCCGGTTTCAGATCCGAACCTGTCGGTTAATCCGGTGTCCGCGATCGCGCCTGGCATTTTCCGCAAGATGTTCCAGCACCAGCCAAACCAGCAGTGACAGTCATATACCGACGGGCGGAGCTCAATCTCTGGCCGCGTTGCCGCGCTTGCCCGGCCGGCAAGGCCGCGCTGCGCGCACCGCCTTGCCAGAAACAGATCTTCGCTCCATCAGATACGGCTTTGTTTCTGCTGATTGGTATTATGTGAAGTCCTGCCCTACCGGCTGGCCTTGAGATCAAGAACAACGCGAACTGCATTGGCGACGGTGTCTTCGGCGATCGTGGCGCCGAGCTTGTAGTCGAGCCGCAGGATCTCGGCACTACCAGTGGCGGTTGCCTCGTCGCCGTCTATGGTCAGCGTAAAATCAAGCGCTACCGGATGGCTGATGCCGCGGATTGCCAGGATCCCTTCAGCCCGGTAGGTGTTTCCTTCGACAAGCGAGACACTCTCAGAAGTGAAGGCTGCGTCCGGGTGTTTGCCAGCATCGAACCAGTCGGACGTTGGCAACACCTGATCCGTATTGGCGTTGCCGGTTGTGGCTGTTCCGGTCTGTATCTGCGCGGAGATTTCTGCTTTTTCGGGTGCTGCCGGATCGAAGACGATCTGTGCAGACCAGCTTGTGAACTCTCCTGATGTCACGTCCGGCCCCTGCTGGACTTCGAAACCAAGCCGGCTGTTTTCCGCATCAACCACCCAGTTACTTGCGTGAGCAGACAGGGAGATCGTGGTGACGAGCACGGCAGTTGCCGCGACTTTTGAAAGCGAAGCGAACATGATGGGTATCCTGTTTGTAAATGTCAGTTTGCGGAGCGGGCAGGCTTTGTCGAAACCATGCGCTGCAGCGTGTCATCTTTTGAAATGAAGTGATGCTTCATGGCCGCGGCGATGTGGCCCAAGACCAGCGCAATCAGAAGATAGGCGCCATATTCATGGAGCATTTTAAAGAAGCTTTCGGCGGCCGGTTTGTCGCCGAGGAAGGCCGGATAAGGAAGGTGTGGAACGGGCAGAATGTTGAACACCACGGTCGGAATGTTCCACGGCGAAGCCGATACCATCAACCAGCCGGTGACCGGTAGAAGGAACATGAGACCATAGAGCCCGGCATGACCGAGATGGGCGACGATCTTCTCCAGCGGATGCATGCCCTCGGGCAGCTTCGGAGACGGGTTCATAACCCGCCAAACCAGACGGACAGCGGCCAGGAACAGAACCACAAATCCGATCGACTTGTGGAGCTGGAACAATGTGAAGGCAATCGGATCGGTTAAGGGCAGGCTGGTCATGTAGAGACCGAGACCCAGCATTGTCAGGATCAGGACGGCCATGGTCCAGTGAAACAGAATTGCGATACGGCCATAACCGGTTGGACTGTTGCGAAGCATTAGGACCACCTCAGAACGTTTGGCTTGGCCGCCGCATTTGCGGCGGCTTTGCTGTCTTGGGGGCAGGAAAGGCCAAAGCGCAGACGGCTACTCGGCTTTCAGCGTCTCTGCGAAGAACTTCACGGCAACTTCGTCGCTGACATAGGGAACAAACTTGTCCATGCCGTAGTCAGAGCGCTTGATGACGGAGGAGACCTCAAAACCGGCAGCCGGCTTCTTTGCCATCGGGTGATCACCCATGGCAAGCACGTTCACGTCCAGCACTGCCGGTTTGGTGATGCCCTTGATGGTGAGATCGCCGGTGACTTTCAGCGTTTTTTCGCCGGTCTTCTCGACTGCTGTCGAGACGAAAGTGATTTCCGGGAAGGTTGCTGCTTCGAAGAAGTCCGCGCTCTTCAGGTGTTCGTCGCGCTTGGTCCAGAAGGTGTCGAGACTGTTGGTCTGGATGGTGAAGGAGACGGAAGAAGCTGCCGGATCGTCGGCGTCGATCATCAGATCGGCATCCCAATCACCAAAACGACCATCTGTGGTGGAGTAACCGAGGTGGTTGTAGGAGAATGACAGATTGGCGTGGGATTTGTCGACGTCGTATTTGACAGCGTCGGCTGCAACCGGGCCGGCGAAAAGGGATGCTGCGAGAAGGGTGGTGGCAAGACGTAGCATGGTCAATCCTCATAGTGAATGATCGGTGCGGTGGGCCGCATGCAAACAGAGATAGGCTAGACTGCCGATATTGCAATTTGACTGACTGTCCAGTGATACTGAACAGTGGCGATCTTTTGCCCCGTAAAAATTGATAGGTCACCAACTCTGTTCGAACAATTGTTATCTATTACAGGTTGCCGTCAGGGGTGGGGATTCGCGTGTATTCCGCGGGGAAAGAACCCAATCGGTGTTTTTAAGGTGTTGGAAAAAAAGAAAAATTACGAGTGTCATCAATCTATCAAGAATTTCCGTCACTGAGGGGGAAACTTCCAGAGCATCCTTGTTAGGTTCTAGAATTTTCGGCAGGCCAGTGTTTGCCGGAACAGGAGTATTTGCCGTGAAAAGGGCAGTTATCGTTTGCCATCGCGGGGCCTGTCTTGAAGCGCCCGAAAACACAATTGCATCGCTTGAAGGGGCGATTGCGATGAACGCGGATGTTGTGGAACTCGATGTCCGCACATCCCGTGACGGCGTTCTCTATGTGATGCACGATGCGACCGTGGACCGGACGACCGACGGAAATGGCCGTTTCGCTGATCTGACCTCCGGCGAAATCGATGAACTGGACGCCGGCAGCTGGTTTGATCCTTCTTTCAAGGGCGAGAAGGTTCCTACGCTGGAAGCGTTTCTGGATTCGTGTTCAGGACGTATCCGGACGTATGTGGAAATTAAGGATGCCGATCCGGGCAAGGTGCGCGATATGCTCGCTTCAAGAAGGTTGCTGGAGGGGGCCTGGACGTTTTCGTTCGATCAGGGGATCCGGGCAGCGGCCCGGGCAAAAGTGCCGGATCTCAGGCGTATGGTGCTGTTCGCCCATGTGGGGACGGTCGCACGCGCCGTCGCACAGGATGCCCATATTCTTGAGTTTCATGAAAGCGATCTGTCCGCAGACGCGGTCAAGGAAGCGCGCAATGCGGGACTGACAACGCAGATGTTCTACAATGGCGATGATCGCGCGGTGTTTGCGGAGGCGATCCGCTGCGGCGTGGATCAGATGAACATCGACCATGTCGAGGTGTTCCGGTCTGTCGAGAAGGACCTGTTGGCAGCGGCCTGAGCGACGGCTTTAGTTACGGCAGGCCGTCCAGTTGCGCCTTCACACGCTCGATTTCTTCTGCAAGATCCAATGCCTGGCGGTGGAGGCGGTCCATCGTGCTTCGCAGGGTCTCAACATCCGTTACTTCAGAGGGTGTCGGTGCTGTTCCGTGACCGACCAGCAACCATGTCGGGCTGACATTCAGGACCCCCGCAAGGAGGACCAGTTTGTTGGAGCGCGGTTCCGCCCGGTCGCTTTCCCAGCCCTGCAAAGTCACCGTCTTGATGCCCACCCGGCGGGCCAGCTGCGCGGTGGTCAGGTTCATTGCATCCCGCGCGCGGCAGATCCGTTCGCCCAATGTGTAGTCGCTGGCTGGGTTGTCCGGGGGAGTGTCACTGCTCAGTGCGGGCATTGGTGGGGTCCTGGCTCTTGGTCATCTTCTGTTATGATGCGGCGCACCCTGACATGAAGGCCAGTCGAATAGCAACCGCCGGGAAAAAAACGTAGCGGTATGGAACGGAAATGCCGCCAGGATCAGTATTCGCGCTCGAAGAAGATACCGGCTTTTGATTCGCCATCGTTTCCGACTTCACCGCGAACTTTCAAACCCCTGTCCAGATCGATATCGACTGTCACACGGCTTGAGTCTGATCCGGTTCCCTGTTCAACACCCAGGTAAATGTTGTCGTTTATGTATTTCCCGACCGCGACGGACGGGCCTTCGTCTTCATCGGTGTTGATGTCAATCGTGTCGAGACCAAGCGATTTGCGGATTGACGCGAGTGGACCGGAATCGCTCCCGCCGGTCAGGGTGGCAATGGAGGCCGCCAGCTGGCCGATTTGCGCGGCTGAAAGATTGCCGATGCTCTTGCCGAACAGCAGCAGTGCAAGAACTTCATCTTGAGGCATGTCAGGCGACGAGGAGAAGGCGATTTCGGGGTTTTCGGCGTTGCCGGAAACGGTGACCGTAATTGTAGTTGAATCGACCGTTGTTGTTGCCGCAAAGTCGAGGATCGGATCCAGCGACCCCTCGAAAGTTGCCGTGCCGCGGGAAAAGACCAAACGGCGGGTGAGAATGTCCAGTTGTCCCCGGCGCAGCGAGAAAGCGCCGATTGCCTGCGGATTGTCGGTGGTGCCAACCACTCTCAGGGAGCCTTCCAGCTCCGCGTCCAGGCCGCGGCCACGTATGAATATCCGCCCCGGCGCGGACAGGCGAATATCAAGGCGGGGCGGCCGGGTGCTTTGGCCGGAATGGGAGTCGCTGGTCTTCCCGCCCAATTCTTCAAATTGCTTCTCAACGGGCAGCGGTGCGTTGACGTGTGCGATCTGAACCGGAGCGATGGCGCCCGGCAGGAATTCCGGGATCGAGATGTCAGCCTTGTTGATCGCCACATCGCCGCTGATAAGGGCGGAGGCGCTGGGGGAGGCGAGAGGACCCGAGATCTGCACCGACGCGTTTGCCTCGGCAGTCACCAGGCCCGGATCGACATAACGGGCGCTATTCACCGACAAAGTGATCTGCGCCGGATACCCGTCACCCATCCCGACCGAACCGGAAGCCTCCACCGATCCTCCGGTCGCCAGTTCCGCCTTGATCGCTTCGAGCCGGGCTTCTTGAGGGGATGCTAAAACCTGTCCGGAGATGTTCTGAAACGTGAGGCCGGTCGAATGACCGGTCAGCCGGAGCCCTTTCGGGGTGGCGGTAACGCGGTATTCGGGAGCTGCAAGATTGCCGCCAACCTGGCCAGAAACAGCGATCACGCCTTCGCCGCTCAATCCGGCTTCCAGCAAGGGGCGGCGCAAGGCGTCCATCGGCAGCGTGCCGTTCAGTGTCAGGTTGAGCGGGTTGGGGCGTTGAGTGCCGATCTGCCCGTTTGCCGACAGGGCAAGGCCGCCACCGCCGGTGACATCTAAAGACATGTCGGCCTTGGTGCCGGAAAACGTTCCGGATGTCGCAAGAGTGAGAGCGGATATGCCGTTTTCCGCCAATGGTGTTGCCCCAAGACCTTGCCCGCTGATCGACCATGAGGCCAGGGGGGCAGCGGGCGTGCCGGTTGCTCTGGCGCTGCCTGAGAGCGTGCCTTCCAGGCCAAGCCCCGCAGCGAAGGCATTCGCCAGCCGCAGCGGGACAGCTTTCAGCGCTGCATCAATCTCCAGCGCCTGTCCGACGGTACCGGAAATGGCGAGTGAGCCGGAGCCAAGCGACAGCTCCACCGGCGAAAGGTCTGTCTCGCCGTCATGGTAGCGGATGGTCGCCGGCCGCAACAGCGCGGTATCGAGCCCCTCGAAGCGGGCTGACAACGTATCGAGGCCCAGCGTGACCGCTCCGTCATTTTCCTGATCGAGCAACCCGGTTGCCGAGAGCCCGTCTCCGCGCGGGTCCGGCGTCAGGCGGATATCTGCCGCAAGGCCGGTTCCTTCGCCGGCGGCCGTGGCGGTCAGCCTGGCGCTGTGAACCGGCATCGCGCCGGTTTCCACGCCCGTCAGCCGGATATCTGCATTCAACCGCTGCGGCGTATAGGGCGCGGTCAAGTCCGCTTCGGCACTGACACCGGCAATCGTTATATCGGAAAAGGCAATTTCTGATCCTTTCAGCGTCAGCCGGATCGCCTCCTGCTGTGGATCTGCCACCAGCATCCCTTCGGCACGTCCGGCCAGTTCCGTCAGAACCAGCGGCGAGATGGCGGCCAGATCCGGCGCGTTGATTTTCAGGTTGCCCTGAAGGGTTTCAAGAGGATTGTCCGGATCTGTGATCGCCAGGTGGCCAGCGATGCTGTTCCCGGCGACGCGAAAATCGAGCGGCGAAAGCTCAATCTCTCCGGCCTGGCTTGCAAGGACGGCTTTGAGCGTCAGCGGTTGACCTGCAAGGTCCGCGCTGGCGGAGATATCTGCGTTCGGCGTGGCGGCGGACAGCACGGCATCGGCGGAAAGGTTCAGCTCCGTCAACGGGGTTCCGGCGAGGATCAGTTCCGGAGATGTCAGCCTTACTGTGGCTTCGGGTCCGTCCATTGGACCCTCGATCCGGGCTTGAAGGTTTAGTTCACCTTCCAGCCGTTCGTCGGCACGGGAGAGCTGGGTGACAGACAACCCGGCGTCAGCCGAAACCCGGTTCTCGGAAAGCGATCCCCTTCCGGACAGTCTGATCGCCTCGCCGGAAACCTCCATTGCCGAAATCCGGATTTCTTCCCGTCCTGCCAGCGTGGCAGTCAGGCCGAGATCGGTTCTTCCGTCAAACAGCCCATCGAGCCGGGCATCGCCCGTGGCGAGATCGGTAGCCGCAGCATTGACGTTGAGATCACCCGATTGCGCGGAAGGATCACCGCTGAAGGACACCGAGCCGTCAACCGAACCGGCAAGCTCCCGGCCGGCAAATCCGCTGAAGCGGGCAAGATCGGGAAGCGAAAACCGCCCGTTCAAGCTCGCCGATTGCGGCGCGAGACGGGTCTCCGACAGTGCTATCCGGGCGGCAGGATGGTTGATTTCGAGGTCCTGAAAGTGGATTGAGCTGGCTGCGCCATCGGCGTGCCCATTGGCGGTAAGCGTTAGCGCGCCGGAAAGCGGCGCCATCTGAGCGGACAGGCCTGCAACATCTGCTGCAGTTATTGAGGCGGTGAAATCCGTGCTTTGTGCGTCCGGTGTCAGGTCGGCGCTGGTTCCAGAGGCTTTCAATGCGATCAGGCCGGTTGTCACTTCCGTCGTGTGGAGCGCCGCCACGTCCGCGGTCATTGACCAGGCTGCATTGGAGCGCGAGCCGTCGAGGCTGAAGTCTGCCGCCAGATCACCGGCAGCGATACGCCGCCCGGGGAGATCAAGGGCGATCATCGCGTCTTCGCCAGCGCTGACATTCAACGTCGCTGATGCATTGACGGCTTCGGCTGTAAGTTGGGCTTGTGCCCTCAGCTCTGCTGTCTGGCTGGAAAAGGCGGCATTTGCCGAGATTGGCGAGAAACCCTGATCGAACACGCCACTGCCACTGACGCGCATCTCACCGAGAAGCAGTGCCTTGGCGAGCGGCGGTACCAACGGTTCAACACTACCGCCGAGGTCGAAGGTCAACTGCCGGTTCTCGCCCAGTTGCCGGATCGATGCGGACCCGGCGAAGGTCTGATGGCCATCGAGCTTGAGGCTGATATCCGAGGACCAAGCAGACAACGGGCCGGATCCGGTGAGGTCAAGTTCCATTGCCGGAAGGTCTTCGACCTTCAGCAGGCGCGCGGCCAATCCGCCCCGTGGCTCCTCCAGCCGGATATCGAAGGCAAGTGTCTCCAGCTCCGGTTCAAACCGGGCCTTGGCGAAAAGCGATGCCGGAACCCCGTCAACGCGGCGCAACTCCAGGTTCGCTGCGAGCGCCAGCGGGGCGCTGAGGGCTTGGGCAGCCCCCGCTGCGGTCAATGATACCGGTGCACCTGCCACGGCCTCGCCAAGATTGACTTCCGTGACCGCAAATCGTTCCAGTTTCATTCTGAGCGGTAGCGCGAAGCCCGAAGAAGATGCTCCGGTCGGTTGCGTCTGGCCGTCCCCCGGCGGCGCTACAGGCAACCTGTGAAGGGACACGGTGTCAAACGCCAGCTCGGCAATATCCAGGGTGCCCGTGAAAAGGCTGAGGGGCCGCCAGTCGATCCGCAAACCCTCCGCATCCAGCCAAACGCCATCGCTATCGGAGAGGGTTACGCGCTTTAGCGAAGCATCAAGGTCAAACGCGGCATGGAACCCTTGCAAGCTGATGCGCCGGTCACCGGTCGAGGCAAGTGTGCCGATAAGACCTGAAACCACCGTTCGTCCGGCCTCCACCTGCAGGAGGCAGAGCAGGATCAGCACAAGGGTCAGTGCGGCGCCGGTAACCGCCAGAGAGGCCTTCAGGAGAAGACGAACGATTCGCATTCGCTTACCTTGGGAGGAAAATTTGGCATTGTTGGGGAGCTAAGTCACCACAGGCCCTAGAACGCCTGGCTCAACCCGACATACAGCGCAAAGTCCGGATCATCCTGTGCCGGATTGAGCGGCACCGCGGCGTCGATCCGGAGCGGACCAATTGGAGTAAAGTACCTTATACCGGCACCCGCCCCGAGTTTGAGCGGAGCGGAAAAGTCCGGAACCGTGTCGCCAAATGCGTTTCCGGCATCCAGAAAACCGACCAGTCCGATAGTGTCCGTGACGCGCATGCGCATTTCACCCGACAGTTCGACAATGGACCGTCCGCCGGTCACTTCGCCATTCTCGCGCGGGCCGACATTCCGGTAGGCGTAGCCGCGGATCGATCCGCCGCCGCCAGCGATCAGCCGCCGGCTGGCCGGAATCGAGCGGATGGACGGCGCCAGGATCGAGCCTGCGCTCGCACGTCCGGCAAGGACAAAGCGGTCCGCCGGATCGAGAGACAGATAGCTGGAAACCGTGCCACGCACGAACAGCATGGCACTGGAATTCTTCAGATCATAGGCCGGCTCCGCCAGGAGCGACGCATGAATCCCTTCCGTTGGATCGAGCTTGTTGTCGCGGTTGTCGTAGACGACTTCGGCTGGCAAGCCGGCCAGCAGATAGGTTTCGGTGCCGAATGCATCTTCCTCGCGGGAAAAAGAGATCTCGGCACCGGCCTTTGCCCGCAAGTCATCGTCGAACTCTTTGGCGAGAAACGCATTATAGGTCACCGACCGGCTCAGATAGGCGTCCGGATTTTCCTGCCGGGCGCCAAGACTGGTGGAGAACTTGGTCAAGGGCCCGATGATCCCCGGCTTTTCAAATGCGATCTTTGCAGAATAGTCGAGCTCGCCGAAATCCTCGCTTCCCAGACGCCCGACCGAGCCTTCAACAGAGAGCAGTTCTCCCCGCCCGAACAGATTGCGGCGGCGCCAATAGGATTCCAGGCCGATCGCTTCCGTGCTCGACCAGGACGCGCCCGCACCAATGACATGCCGTTTGCGCTCGCTGACTTCAATCGTCAGCGGCATTTTGCCGGTCTGCTGGTCGACATCGCCTTCCACGAAACGGACGGAAGAAAAGATGCCCAGATCGTTGAGCCGTTTGCGCGCGGCTTCCAGGCGTTCTGGCGAGTAGGCTCCGCCTTCCGGCAGCATGGCCTGGCGACGGACAAAGTCCGCATCTGTCACCTCGGTGCCGTTGACAGCAACCGGCCCAAACTGCGCACGCGGTCCGGGATTGACGGCCAGCGTGACGTCGAGGGTTTTCCGCTGGTGATCGGCGGTGACACGCCGCTCGGCAATGCGGGCCTTCGGATAGCCCTGGTTTCTGAGATCCGTGACGATCCGTTTCTCCGCATCAAGCACCTTGCCGGAATCCGCAAAATCGCCGGCCTTTAACCCCCAATTGCCTGGATCGGTGTCGAGAGTGCTTGCTCCGGTGTCGATGGTGACGGTGCCGAACGAAAACTGAGCGCCCGGGTCGACGGTGATGGAGACTTCTACCGGCCGTCCACCGGGCAATGCACCGCCTTCCACAGTGGATTCCAGCGGCATGCCGTTCAAACGGATACTGACGGTCCCGCCATAGCGGGCGCCGGAATAGAGTTTGGCGACCAGCCGTTCCCGGTCGGAAAGCGCGCGTGAAATCAGCCCGCCTTCGCCGGAAGGCGGTTTGTCCTTTTGCCCGATCAGGATCGAAGCGCTTTCAAGATCGGACTTCAGATCCGGATCGTTGCCGCCAACCGAAAGAGTGGCAGAGTAAGCAATCGGATCACGAACCGGTTCTGCCTGTTCCTCGGCTTTTCCGAAGGGCGACCAGCCGAAAATATCGAACGCCTGGGCCGGGCTTCCTGCGAAAGGGAAGATCATCAGAACAGCGGCGGCAAGACTTGCGAGCGGCCTCAGGCTGGCAAACGCAAAACGCCCGGACCCCAAAGCCCAGGCTGATCGATTGCCCAGTTTCCTGTTCCGAACCGGATCAGGTGTGCAGGCCGGAAGACTCGTCACTTACTGCCGCCTGTCTCTCGGTCAGGGTTACACTATGACATACCGGACAGGCCAATCGGCTGAGCGGCATTTTCTGCCCTAACGTCAGACACCTTACGGCTGCCGTGGTTAAGGGTCTCTAACCGCTACAGACCATGGCTGCTTATCAAATACAAGATCGGCAGAAGATGCACTTGCCAGCCGGTGTTCAAGCGGCAAGTGCAAGACAATCCATGCGTCAGCTGATCCAGAGCCTGTGCGGCTCAGAACAGCTCTGCTTCTTCGGGAAGGCCCAACTGACGGCGGGCTGCGGTCAGCGTGTTGGCCATGAGCATGGCGATGGTCATCGGACCGACACCACCTGGAACCGGAGTGATCGCCCCGGCATGCGCCGCTGCCTCATTGAAGTCCACATCGCCGACCAGCCGGGACTTGCCTTCGCCAAGTTCCGGCGCCGGAATGCGGTTGATGCCGACATCGATAACCGTTGCGCCCGGCTTGATCCAGTCACCCTTGACCATTTCAGGACGGCCAACAGCGGCGACGACAATGTCGGCAGCACGGACCACCCCGGGAAGGTCTTTGGTGCGGCTGTGCGCGATTGTCACCGTGCAGCTTTCGGCCAGGAGCAGACTGGCCATCGGCTTGCCGACAATGTTGGACCGGCCGATCACTACCGCTGTCTTGCCCGAAAGCGTGTCTCCAAGCGTCCGTTTCAGCAGGACAAGGCTGCCGGCCGGTGTGCACGGTACCAGTGCGCTGGCGCGTTCCCCGGCGGTCAGCAGGCCGACATTGACCGGATGGAAGCCGTCGACGTCCTTTTCCGGCAGAATCAGCCGCAGCACCTTGCTTTCGTCAATGTGCTTGGGAAGCGGCAATTGAACCAGAATGCCGTGAATATCCGCGTCCTTGTTGAGAGCGTCGACCAGAGCAAGCACATCGGCTTCGCTGGTGTCTTCGGCAAGCGTATGTTTCACCGAGTGGAAACCGCAGGCTTCCGCTGCACGGTCCTTGTTGCGGACATAGACCTGGCTCGCCGGATCTTCGCCAACCAGAACCACCGCCAGGCCGGGACGTTTGCCGCTTGTTGCCAGCAGATCTGCGGCTCGGCGGGTGATCTCTTCACGGACGGAGGCGGCGACAGCCTTGCCGTCGATCAATGTGGCGTTGGACATGGTTTCTCCCGGTCTGTTTTTTGCGGATCGCAAACTGGCCCAAACCTAAGAGCGCGTGGTGCAAACGATTGCGCTGATGACGCCTTTTTATTGTCTGGATCCGTCATGCGGCAAACCGCCGCCGAAGCCGGGCAGACCATTCATGGAGAGTAAGCCGTCTACGCGTCCGCGGCGAAGGTGCACAGTTCCGAGATGGCGCAGACGATATGATAGAAGGAACTGGCCGGCGCGGGCTCGTCAACAAAAACGCCGTCGTCCTTCAGCTTGTCGCGCCAAAGGCCGGCCGGAACATCCGCAAGGAAGAGTTCCAATGCTTCGATGCCCTGGAGTGCCTCGGCGAGGAAGTATTGCCGTTCGATCCCCGTTGAACAGTCTGCCAGCGCGATGGCGGCCTTGAGCCATTCGGTCTGGCCCCACAGCCGGGCCAGTGGATCGCGGATGCTGAAATCATCATTCAGCGCCATGATGGCAACCTTGCGGTTTGCATCGATGCCATGGGTTCGCGCGATCTGGAAAAGCCGCCGTGCCATCATCAGGGCTTCAGCGTTGCCGCGTTCGCTGCCCCATCGCACCAAGAGCCAGGCCCATTCAAACTGGTGGCCGGGCTCCATGATGCGGCCGCTGTCATCAGGGTAGGGCGCCCAGTCATCGGCAAAGAATTCGCGTAGCCCACCATTGACGGGATCGATGAACCGGGTCATCGCCAGCTTGGCAACTTCGTCGGCGAGTGCGGCCCAGCGCGGTGCGCCGGTAAACTGTTCAAGGGCCTGAAAGGCTTCGAACAAGTGCATGTGCGGGTTGGATTGCAGGGCTCCCTGGTCCGGCATGCAGTTCTGGAAGCCGAGTTCGGGATGCCGGTACCGCGCCTCCAACACATCCATCAGCCGGTTGGCGATCCCGAGCAGGTCCGATCTGCGTTCCGGCAGGGCATCCGCGGCATGGGCGAGCCCGAGAAGCGCAAAAGCCTGATTGTAGAGGTCGATCGTTGCGTCTGTGACCGCGCCTTCGTTGTCAGTCGCGGCAATGGCGAGGCCGTCCTCCTTCAGGAAATGCGCAAGATACCAGTCCAGGCCGCGTTCCAATGTTTGCCTGGCCGGACCGTTCCACCCAAGCCGGGCCGCTTCGGCAACCGAGTAGAGTTGGCGCGGCTGGACGCGGGCGCGGCGGAACGTACCGGCCGGATCGCCGGATTGCAGATCCAGCAACTCACTGAAGCCCGAGTTTTCCGGGTTAAGGCCGCCCGCGCTCCAGGCCGGCATGGCAGCCTCGGTCAGCCAATGCTTCAGCTCCGATGCTTTTTCGCGAAGAGCGTCCATGCTCGCTTTGACAGGCTTTTCGAACGTCATAGTGAAAACCCTTGTACAGATATGCCACAGAAGGGGGCAGGTTGCCGGTCGGCTTACACCAACCCCTGTAGATCATATTGTTTATGAAATAGACCACTCGCGTGTCTGAAAGGTAACAGCTTCAGTATTGCCTCAACGGGCAGCTTTCAATTGGTCACGAATGGCACAAACGGAAGCCGTGCCCGATGTGCAGGCCGGGCACGGTATTTTTGATTTGGCTCCTGGAGACCGAAACTCCGGGTTTCAGACGTTGCTGTCCGGGAACGACGCCTTTCTTTGCGCCATGAAATCCTTGAGCGCTTCGTCGATGCCGGGATCGAGTTCCGGTCCGGTATAGGCGTTCAGTTGTTCCTTCCAGATGGCGTTTGCCCGGCGCGCGGCGTCCAGTTCGCCGTCGGCAAGCCACTGTTCATAGGAATTGTTATCCGCGACCGGGGAGCGGTAGAAAGCGCTTTCGAAGTTGCGCTGCGTATGGGCAGCACCGAGGAAGTGTCCGCCCGGGCCGACTTCTTCAAGGGCGTCCATGGCAAGGGATTCTTCTGAAACCTCAATCCCTTTTGCAAGAACATGCATCATGCCGAGCTGGTCGGCATCCAGGATGAATTTCTCATAGGACGAACAAAGGCCACCTTCCAGCCAGCCGGCAGAGTGCAGGCAGAAATTGACACCGGACTGAACAGTGGCCGTGATGGTTTGTGCGGATTCCTGCGCCGATTGGGCATCCGGCAGTTTGGAAGCGGTGAAAGACCCGCCGGACCGGAACGGCAGGTTCAACCGCCTTGCAAGCTTCGCGGCACCGTTCAGAAGAAGTGAGCCTTCCGGGCTTCCGAATGTCGGCGCGCCGGATTGCATGGAGATGGAACTGACGAACGCGCCAAACACCACCGGCGCGCCCGGACGGACGAGCTGGGTGAGGGCACAGCCTGCCATGGCCTCGGCCAGCACTTGTGCAAGGGTACCGGCAACGGTCACCGGGCTCATGGCCCCTGCCAGAATGAACGGCGAGACGATACAGGCCTGATTGTTCCGTGCGTAGACCTTCAGCGCGCCGAGCATGGTTGCATCGAATACCAGAGGCGAGTTGGCGTTGATCAGCTGGATCATCACGCAGTTCTGGTCGACGAACTCTTCGCCGAAGACGATCTGCGCCATCTTGACCGAATCTTCAGCCCGCTCGGGAGCTGTCACCGATCCCATGAACGGCTTGTCGGAATATTTGATATGGGAATAGACCATATCGAAATGGCGCTTGTTGACTGGCAGGTCCACCGGCTCACAGACGGTGCCGCCCGAATGGTGCAGCCACGGCGACATATAGGCCAGTTTCACGAAATTGCGGAAATCCTCGATCGTGCCGTAGCGCCGGCCCTGGTCGAGATCCGTGACGAAGGGCGGGCCATAGACCGGAGCCAGAACCAGGTTCTTGCCGCCGATTTCCACATTGCGCGCCGGATTGCGCGCGTGTTGGGTGAATTGTGCCGGTGCGGTTTTCAGGATCTCGCGCAGCATGCCTTTCGGAAAACGGACGCGCTCGCCCTGTACCTCAGCGCCTGCCTTCTTCCAGATGTCGAGGACTTCATAGTCTTCCCGGAACTCCAGGCCGATTTCTGCCAGGATGCGGTCGGCGTTGGCCTCGATCAGTTCCGCATTCTCGTCTGACAGAACTTCATAGTTCGGAATGTTGCGGCTGATATAGGGGGTGCCTATGGCCCCCGGGCCGGCCTTGCGCCGTTCGCGGCGGGCGGAACGTCCACGTCGGCCTGTTTGGGCGGCGGCGTCTGACATCATATGGCTCCCTGAGAGTGATTTTGCGCTGTTATGGCAAGTCTTAGGCAGCTTGGCCAGCGGTCTTGCCCTAGAACCGTCCTAACGTGCCCTATAACCGTCATGGTCCGGCCGGCGTAACCCGCAAGAATTGAAGCCCTGACCCGGCACCCGCCGGTGTGGAATTGGCAGCCGGGAATTTTGCTGGTCCGTGTCGTGGCAATGCTGCAGCCATGACGCAATTGAGCTATTTTGCCCTTCGGACTCTCGCGATACTGCGGCTCAAATGACTGATAACCGTGGCAATCCGGCGGCCAGGCCGGGCCCGGGCGCAGTCCGGATTATCGTTGAAGGGTTGGCAGGAGAGACGGCGCGCATTTGCGCTGCAAGGCTCCTGGGTATTTGCAAAGGAATGAAAAATGCCGGCATTTCCTGAAAGGGCACAAGTCGTCATCGTCGGTCTGGGCGGCATCGTCGGCGCGTCGGTCGCCCACCACCTGATCGAGCGCGGCTGGACGGATATTGTCGGGATCGACAAGTCCGGCATTCCGACCGACGTCGGCTCCACGGCCCACGCCTCCGACTTTTGCTACACCACCAGCCACGACTACCTGTCAGTGTGGACCACCCAGTATTCCATCGATTTCTTCGACAAGATGGGCCACTACGCCCGCGTCGGTGGTCTGGAAATCGCCCGCACCGGTGATGATACCTGGATGGAGGAAATCAAGCGCAAGGTCACGTCCGGCAAGGCGTTCGGCACCAATGTCCGTCTTGTCGATCCGAAAGAGATCAAGGAAATGTTCCCGCTGATCGAGGAGGATCAGGTTCAGGGTGGCATGTTCGATCCGGACGCCGGTCTCGTTGTTCCCCGCTCGCAAACCGTTGCTGGCAAGCTGGTCGATCAGGGCGAGAAAACCGGCAAACTGCAAGCCTTTGCCAATACGCCCGCCAAATCGCTCATCGTTGAGGACGGCCGCATCAAGGGGGTTGTTACCCATCGCGGCACGATCATGGCAGATCATGTTGTCGTGTGTGCCGGTCTCTGGGGGCGTTTGATTGCCGGGATGGCCGGTGAAGATCTGCCGGTGATGCCGGTCGACCACCCGCTGACCTTCTTCGGCCCCTACAATGAGTTCGAGGGCACCGGCAAGGATATCGGTTATCCGTTGCTGCGCGACCAGGGCAATTCCGCCTATATGCGCGACACGGGCGATCCCAAGACCACCGAAGGCGGCCAGATCGAGTGGGGCTACTACGAGCCTGCCCATCCGCGCATGTGCCACCCGCGCGATCTTCTGGAAAAGGACCAGGCGCGCCTGTCGCCGTCCCAGCGCGATCTCGACATGGAGCAGGTCATCGAGCCGCTCGAAAAGGCGATGGAACTGACGCCGATCCTCGCCGAACTCGGCTACAATGAAAGCCACTCCTTCAATGGACTGCTTCAGGTCTCTGCCGCTGGTGGCCCGTCCTGTGGCGAAAGCCAGAAGGTGAAGGGCCTGTGGTACTGTGTTGCCATCTGGGTGAAGGACGGCCCTGGCTACGGCAAGCTGATCGCCGACTGGATAACGGACGGGCGCACCGAGATCGACCACGCCACGATCGACTACTCCCGCTTCTATGCCCATCAACTCACCGAGCAATACATTGCAGACCGCTGCTATGAGGCGGCGCAGAAGATCTATTTCCCGGCAATCCACCCGCGCGAACCCTACGCCAATGCCCGCAATATCAAGCGCTCGCCGTTCTATGAGCGCGAAGTGGAACTCGGCGGCTATTTCATGGAACTCGGCGGCTGGGAACGCGCCCATGGCTATGCCGCCAATGAGCACCTGCTGGAAAAATACGGCAACCAGGTGCCACTCCGCGAAAACGAGTGGGACAACCGCCATTTCTGGCGTGTTTCCAACGCCGAACAGCTGGCGCTCTCTGAAGACTGCGGCATCATCAACCTGTCGCATTTTTACATGTTCGACGTGGAAGGCCCTGACCACGAGGCGCTGATGGAGTGGCTGTGCGCGGCCAGGATCGGCGGCGAAGCCAATATCGGCAAGGGGATCTACACCCACTTCCTCGATGACGGGGGCAATGTACGCGCGGATCTCACCGTGTTCCGCATGGCCGACCGTTGCCGTATTGTTGATGGCGCAGACGCCGGGCCGCGCGATCTCAACTATGTGAAGCGGGTTGCCCGGGACAAGGGCTACGACGTTACGGTCACCGATGTCAGCGAAGACTACACCACCATCGGCATCTGGGGCCCGAATGCGCGGGAAAACCTGAAAAAGGTGGTTTCCGATCCCGCCTGCCTTGACCCGGAAAACTTTCCCTTTGCTGCCATCCGCCAGATCGAGATTGCCGGCAAGCAAATCTCCGCCCTGCGCCTGTCCTATGTCGGCGAACAGGGCTGGGAACTTCATATGAAGTATGAGGACGGGCTCGCTGTCTGGGACGCTCTGCGCGCGCTGGACATCATGGCGGTCGGCGTGGAGACCTATGCCAATTCGCGCCGCATGGAAAAGTCATTGCGCCTGCAAAATGCCGATCTGTTGACCCAGTACAATCTCTATGAGGCGGATCTTGCCCGGCCGAAGGTGAAAGCTGCCGATTTCCGCGGCAAGGAAAAGCATCTGGAATACCGCGAGCGCGACCACCAGCCGGCCATGTTGTGCACGCTGGTCATGCAGGAAAACACCGACGCCAGCGGCGTGAAGCGCTATCCGGTCGGTGCGATGCCCGTTCAGGACCCGGACACCGGCAAGACACTTGTCGACGCGCTGGGCCGGATTTCCTACACCACCTCGGTCGCCTTTGGTCCGACCATCGGCAAGAACATCGCGCTCGCCTATCTGCCGCATGACTACGCTGAAGTCGGCCGCAAGCTGCAGGTGGAGTACTTCTCCGAAAGCTACCCGGTCGAAGTCGCCGGTGTCGGCTACGCCCCGCTCTATGACCCGGAGAACCTGAAGCCGCGGAGCTAACCTTCGTCTCCCGCTGGCAAATTCCATGCACCCCGGCTTGTATCGGGGTGTTTTGTTTCGAGCCTGTGCGGACCAACTATGGCTGTGGCTCCCCGGTCCCGGCTCTGCGCTTTGCTTGGCCGGGAAGGCGGTTGTACGGTTTTACCCATCCTCCGCCTTCCCGGGCGAAGCGCCAAGCGAAGACCCGGGACCGGGGAGCCACTGCGGTTATTCCTTTGGCGAGAACTTTTCCACGCCCCACTTCAGCACACCGTCATGCCGAGCTGGTTTACCGCCCAACTATCCTTGCCGCGTTAACGTCCATGGGCTGCGCAGGGCGTGCCATCCGTCCCGGCCGTCATCCCGCACTCGGATAGCGGGATCCA
Source organism: Roseibium sp. (assembly GCA_965230445.1). GTDB lineage: Bacteria > Pseudomonadota > Alphaproteobacteria > Rhizobiales > Stappiaceae > Roseibium. The sequence continues at coordinate 1,648,209 of OZ246005.1, forward strand.
TTCCGTGAATGTGCCCCGAAGCGAGGTGGCGACGCTCTAAAAAATGCGCTCGCTGAAGCTCGCAAATACGCGCTGTGTCCCGGATCGGCGTGCAGTCCCTGCACTTGTCCGGGATGACGGCGAAGGCATGGGCCAAACAAAAACAGCGGTGGAAGGTGCAAACTGCGGTTGCAAAATCTACCGGGCTTGGCAATTCTCGGGCCCGGGACATCAACTGATGGCAGGCCGGTGGCAGACGGTGAATTGAACAGAGATGAGCTTCGGTCGTGGCTGGAAACCCAGCCGCGTGAAGCCTCCATGGCGATTGCGGCAAGAGCGGCGCTACGCGTAGCGCCGCTCTTGAGTAGTATTCTTAGTATAATGCCACGGGAACTGGCGGCGCCAAATGTATTGACCACTTTTCGTGCGATGGCTGCAATACGAGCTGCCGCGATGGGGTCAAACATAGATTCAAGCTTGGGATATGCCTACGCTGCGGTCACCGATTCTGCCGCCGATGCGGCCACTGCATCCGGCACTGTAGCTGCAACAGATGCTGCAAGAACTGCCAGGTCGGCCAGAGCCGCTGCGTATGCTGCTGACGCGGTCGCAGCCTCTGTTGGTGTTGGAGTTGCCAAGTCCGTCAATTCCGCCGCCGCCTATGCCGCCAGAGTCGCCAGATCTGCGCGAGGTGCCGCCGATACTACTGCGTACACCGTTGACGCTGCGGCAAAAGCGGACTGGAAAAAACTCAAGGACGGCTCGGCGCCTTCCCATCTTTTGCAAACATCGCTTTGGTTGCAGCGCGGAGTTCCAGGCTGGGCATCGCGGGCCTGGAGAAAGATGAAACGCGATCTTCTGGAGTTGGATCAGGGCTGGGTCGTCTGGACCAGATGGTATGAGGATGTACTTTCCGGCAAGCCCTTTGTCGAGGCACTGGAGTTCGACTGCCGCCTCGCTATTCATGAGGAGACCTGGGAGCAGGGACCAGCGATTCTCAACGCGGAAATCAAACGGCGGACGGCGCTTTTCGCGGTTCATTCACAAAAGCAAACCCGCCTTGGCGTTCAGTGGCGGGAAAGTAGTGTTGGGTTCGCTGCCGTCCGCGAGGGGGATGTGCGCGACGAGGCAGCCGTTCGCGACCCAAAGGTTGGACAATTGCACGAGGCTTTGCAGCGTAAACTGTCGGAGTTTTCAAAACGTTACCCGGATCTTGAAGATGATTATGGCTGGGAGGGATTCGAGAATTGCCGCGTCCGGCTTGAAACCTGTATCTGTCAACCGCTGACCGCTATACCTTCCAATGTCATGGGGCTTTATGATGCAGCCGTCGAACTTGGCACCTATCTGGATCTGCATCAGGATCTTTTGAAACGGTCCATCGGCAATCAGGCAGCGCTTGATCCCTTGCCCGCGCGTGCCTTCACCGATCTGGTCCGCACATCGGCCCTATTCGTGCGGGCATTCCCGTCCGCGCTGGAGGCGGACGAAGAAATCACAGGGTTCCTGACGCGGCCGGATATTTTCGCACCGGCGATTGTCGTGATCGAGGCTGCAGGGAGGCGCATGCTGATCTCACGGGAGGATGCTGATTGGGTGCTTGGGCTGCTGCGCGCCGGTCAACGCGACGGCTTTCCCGCGCAGAAGGCAGGCGGACGTGGAGTAAACGGCGTCCGAAATCTTGCTGTTATGTCGACATCGGTGCTGGCGGGGTTTCTCATGGGCGCCGTTGCCTCCGACTATTCAACAAAATCCCCCTTTGTTCAGGGCATTGGCGATTTTCTGGTCGAAGTTGAAGGCGAGATCACCGAAATCCTGGTGGATGGCCACGCCGATCTCCGCCACGCGGTCGCAAGCCTGATTGAAGAGGCCAAACAATCCACACCGCAACAAGGTTCATTCAAAGTCGGTGTTTCGGACGAGACCCGGCGCTGGGAAGAGGACGAGAGCTAACGGTGTACCGGCAGTGGCATGGGCTGCCGGAACGCACCTCCGGTCATGCCAGACGGTCCACAGCGGAATGTCATGGCCCGACCAGGTATCTGGACGCTGCCGCGCTTGCGGGCGGGCCTTGGTGATATCCGAGTGTCGTTTTTCGACCGGAAACGCGGGGAATTCAGGCATGGACATCAGTGCCGGTTCTGATAAGGAAGCGCTCCGCTGCAACCTTACCTGACACTGGAAAGAGCATCCTATGTCGAAATTCTCCGAGCTTCTGGCGAAAAAGGGCACGCTGCTTGCCGATGGGGCGACCGGCACAACGCTGTTCGACATGGGGCTGACCTCCGGCGATGCACCGGAGCTGTGGAACACCGATGAACCGGACAAGATCCGGGCGCTGCATCAGGGATTTGTCGATGCCGGATCGGACATCATCCTGACCAATACGTTCGGCTGCAACCGGCACCGGCTGAAGCTGCACAATGCGCAGGACCGGGTGAAGGAATTGAATGCGGCCGGTGTGCGCCTTGCCCGGGACGTGGGCGAAGCTTCGGGCCGGGACATCATCGTTGCCGGATCCATCGGCCCGACGGGCGAATTGTTCCAGCCGCTCGGTGCGCTGTCCTACGAGGACGGCGTTGAGGCGTTCCGCGAGCAGATCGAGGGACTTGCCGAGGGTGGCGCCGATGTTCTGTGGGTGGAAACCATGTCCGCTGCAGAGGAAATGAACGCTGCGGCCGAAGCGGCAAAGGACTTTGACATCCCCCTGGTGATCACGGCGAGCTTCGACACCGCAGGCAAGACCATGATGGGGATTTCGCCGAAGGGCCTTGCTGGCATGAACGATGAATTTGCCTGCGGCCCGGCTGCCATCGGCTCGAACTGCGGCGTTGGCGCTTCGGATCTTCTCGCCGCGATCCTGGACATTACCGAAGCCGATCCGGACGTGATTGTGGTCGCCAAGGCCAATTGCGGCATTCCGCAAGTCAGGGGCGATGAGGTCATCTACACCGGCACGCCTGATCTTATGGCGGACTACACGCGGCTCGCAGTTGATGCCGGAGCGCGGATCATCGGTGGCTGTTGCGGCACGTCAGCCGATCATTTGCGGGCCATGCGGGCAACGCTGGACAGCCACGAAAAGGGCGAGCGCCCGAGCCTTGACGATGTGGTCAGCCGCATCGGCCCGCTTGTCTCGCCGCCCAACAAGGAAGCCGATGCCGCGCGCGCGGCGGCAGAAAGCGAAGGTAGCGGTTCCGGCCGCCGCCGGGGCCGCAGACGGGGCTGAACCGGGCCTGGAATTCGATCTGGGTCAGAAATTGATCCGGTATGGTATAAACCAGAAGATGAATTTGATTTCCGGCCCGCATGGCCGTTCGTGCCAGCGGCCTTCGTCATCGCGGTAATGTTGATGGCGCCAATGGCGATGAGTGAAATAGGCTGGGCCGGTTTCATGATGCCAATGACAGGGGCCGTACATTTCATCCTCCCATGATTGCGGAGTCGCTTGTTGATAAACGCAATCATAGAGATTAATTGCATGTAATGCACCTTCTTCAGCGTGCCGCCGAAAGGTGCCCGGCTCAACGCATCGCGCTACGGAAGGGTGGGGCGAACCCTAAACCTTCAGTATAAAACCGCACCTGGGCGCGAAAACGTCTCTCTTTCGAGCGGTTTGCCGGTTGATAGATTTACGTAAATCCACTACGGCGTCGAGCAGCAAAGAAAACGATGCGGGCGTTTTTCTGAGCCGGTGATTACCGGCCGGCCGGACGCCGAGTTGGAGATCGGCCATGCGCCTTCACGGAATAATCCTCATTGCGATCGCCACCTTGCTGCCGGTCATGTGGTACGCCCCCCTTGCCGGGCGGTTCGATGCTGTCGCTGTGTTCAGCCAGTATCTCGGCTCTGCAGCGCTGATCCTCATGGGCATGAACATGTTTATTGCGACCCGGTTGCCGGGACTGCAGACGGTGTTTGGTCCGCTTGACCGGATTTATGTGCTTCATAAATGGCTCGGTGTGATCGCGCTGATCGCCATGGGGCTGCATGACATCATCGATGCGGAACTGCGCGGGCGTGGCGTCACCAGGCTTCTGACCAGCAGCCCGCTTTCAGATATCGCCGAAGATATCGGTGAAATCAGTCTTTACGGGCTGATGATCCTGATCCTTGCCTCGGTGATCACCTTCATTCCCTATCACTTATGGAAGTGGAGCCACCGGTTGATCGGCATCTTCTTCTTCTTCGGGGCGTTCCATTACTTCTTCATCGAGAAGCCGTTCTCCAATTTCGATCCGCTCGGCCTATACATCTCCGCCTTCTGCATTCTGGGTCTCGTCTCCTATGTGTGGATGTCGCTGCTCAGGCCGATGGCACCGCGCGGCCATCGCTATGTGGTTGAGAAGGTCCGCCAAACCGGGGACATCACCGAAGTGGAATTGTCGCCCAAAGGGCGCGGTCTGAAACACAAGGCCGGGCAGTTCGCCTTCCTGTCGATCGACGGCGCAGGGCTTGGCGAAGAGCATCCGTTCACACTGTCCAGCGCCCCAAATCCGGCGGGTGAGCCGCGTGTGCTGCGCTTCTCCATCAAGGACCTTGGCGACTACACACGGCGTCTGCAACGGAATCTGAAGGAAGGCATGGACGCCCGGGTTTCGGGTCCCTTCGGCCATTTCACCATGCCGTCCGGGCGGGATCCGCAGGTCTGGATCGGGGCAGGGGTCGGCATCACGCCGTTCCTGGCCTTCGCAAACAACCTGAAGGACCGCGATACCGGGCCGGTGACGCTGTATTACTGCGTCCGCAGCCAATCCGAAGCGGTCTATGCGGGTGAGCTTCAGGAACTCGCCGCCGCTGTGCCGAACCTTGCCGTGCACATTGTCGCGTCTCAGACCGATGGGCGTCTTTCCGCAGACCGGATTGCACAAGGCCTGGGCGCGCAAACCGGCGCGGCCCATGTGTTCTTCTGCGGCCCGGCACCAATGCGCAAGGCACTTCGCTCCAGCCTGATCCTGAAAGGCCTCAGGGCCTCGCGCTTCCACTACGAAGAATTCGAGATGCGCACCGGTATCGGCCTCGGATACCTTGCCGCGTGGCTGTGGGACCGCGGTATGCACGAGGTGGAACGGCGGCTCACAAAAGACATCAAGCCGGCGGAATAGTGCCGCCGGCGGCCATTGGCAAGCCCGTCGATTGACGTATACGTAAATAGCAGGCAATTTATCCCGAATATCGAACGCCTTGAGTAGGGAGAAAACATGCGGCCTGTCATGTCGGCGGAAGAGATCACGGAGCTGCTGGACCGTGAGTTCCCGCAGATCCATGCGGGTGGACGGGCCTACTTCATCGAGAGTGTTTCCTCCGGCGAAGCAATTGTCCGGCTGGAGGCAACAGAGATCCACCTGCGGCCGGGCGGGACAGTCTCGGGTCCGGCCATGATGGCCCTTGCCGACTTCGCCGCCTATGCGGTGATCCTTGCCCATATCGGGCCCGTCGCCCTGGCGGTCACCACCAATCTCAACATCAATTTTCTGAAGAAACCGGAGCCTGGCCCGTTGTTCGGTACCTGCCGCCTGATGAAGCTCGGCAAGCGGCTGGCGGTTGTCGACTGCGCCATCGCCGGGAAAGGGGATAGCGGTCTCGCCGCCCATGCGACCGCCACCTACTCCCTGCCGCCGAGATAGCTCGCATCAGCGGCTCAAAGCTCCATTTGGAGGAGGTTTTCAACGGCTCTAAGGCCCATTTCGGACAGCTCGCCGTCCTTGAAACGGGTTGGGCTCATGGAACCCTCAAGCCACAGGCCGTCAATCAACGCATTGATAAAATGCCGGAATGGACGCATTCGGTTTGGGATACCAAGCGGTTGTCTTCTGCAAAGGCAGCTGGACACCCGCAAAAACCCTCTATTTTGAAGCGTCCTGACGTCTTTCAACCCTGAGGCCAGTGTTTTAGCCCGGGATCGATGCGGTCCGGGCGGTGTTTCATCGATTTTTCCGCCCTCCAGACGGATTCATCCCATGGCGCATTGCCGTTCGTGGAAAATCAGACGATCGAAGTTGTAGGCCAGGTTGGCGAGCGTGAGTTTGGTCTCTGCGCGCGCCAGGCCGATGGTGCGGATGAACAAGCCATAGCGGTTCTTCTGATGCGCGAAGACGTGTTCGACACAGGCACGGATGGCTGACTTCTTTGCATTGGCGCGGGACGTTGCCTCCGGCATGGGTTTGTTCGCTGGTTTGCGCCGGTGAATGCGGCTCACCAACATGTTTTGCGCCAGCCATTTCTCGTTTTTCGTGGAGCGGTAGGCGCTGTCGGCCCACACATCAGAGGCCATGTTGTCCTTGGTCACGACATGTTTCAACTGCCGGCCATCTGCATCGGCAGCGGAGGTCACCGCACAGCCCCGGATGAAGCCGAAGCGCCGGTCGATGCTGATATGACTCTTATAGCCAAACACAGGCAAGGCGATCTGCGGCAACGGTGTGCCATCGGGCCGATAGCGTACTTTCCCGCCGATTTTCAGTGTCCAGCGGGCATTGGTATCCTTCTGTGCCGCCTTGTTGGGCTCATCCGGCCAGATCTCCTTGGCCGACTTGCCGTCTTTAATCGCTTGCCTTTCGCCGTCCGTATTTCGTTGCTTGGGCGCGGGCACGAGGGACGCATCGACGATCTGACCGGACATCGGGATATAGCCCTTTTTCTTCAGTTGCCAGTCAAACGCCTTCATCACCCGCTTCAAGGTGCCGGTCTCCGTCATCCGGTTGCGGAAGTGGCGGATCGTGTTTTCGTCCGGCATCGGCTCGCCGAGCGCAAAGCCCAAAAACCGCATCCAGGAGAGCCGGTCGCGAATGATAAACTCCATCTTTGCGTCACTCAGATTGTGCTGCGTCTGAAGGATCAACACCTTGAACATCGAAACCGGGTCAAACGGCGGACGCCCGCCCTTGGAGCCGTCGCTATACTCCAGCCCTTCCACCAGCCAGGTCCGGAAATATTCGAAATCAACGGTGCGCTCCAGCACCTCAAGCGGATCGCCATCCTTGCTCAATCGCTCAAGATGATCGGACAAACTGAAAAGACTGCTAGGATCCATGAAGAACCTCCATGGACACAGTGAATCAGATTTCAGACCCAATGGCGAGGTTTTTGCGGGTGTCCAGCTTCGAGGAGCGGTTCGAATTGTCCTGTCGTCTTGTGATAGGCGTCCGCGCGAATGGCGGCCATCTCCTTGTCACGATAGGTGAGGGGGATGAAATTTGCCCATAGGAGGACCGATGCCGAGCGCACAACCGGTGGCGAAAAATTGGCCGTTATGAACACACGCAAACGGTTCTTGGTAGATGTGTCGAGCGTTTCAATCTTCTGATAGGCGGACAGAAAGATACGCTCCAGAAATGTGCGATAGGCCTCCCGCAGGATCACATCTTTGCTCTGGAAGTAAAACCGGATCAAGCCATTGGTTACATTGGCATAATCCGCTATCTTCCGGACAGTTGTTCCCGTCGGCCCGTGTTCGGCGACGCATCTGAGCGTCGCCTCGATCAAGTCTTGTTCCCGTGTCTCTTTGGGTCTGTCCATCCGTTAGGCGGGTGAGTCTTGTGCTCTTCGAGAGGACACCATCCGACCTTACATGATTGTGAGCGGGTGTTTATCAGGCCTTCGCTTAGTCTCGGCCAATGAGAAAACTTCTTCTTCTTGCCGGTCTGTTTTTGGCCTTTCACACCGCGCCGGCTGTTGCCAACGGCAAACAGGAGACTAGCTGCGGCGGGCCGGAAACGCCATGCGTTCTGGAAAGCGGACGGTCCTACCACCTGCGCATACCGGATGGCTGGGACGGCGTTTCGCCTTTGCCCGTCATGCTGTATTTCCATGGCTGGAAACGGCAGGGCGCCCAGCCGGCCAAGAGCTCGCGCGTTGGCGCGGCAACAGCCAAACGCGGCGTGTTGCTTGTCGCGCCCAATGGACAGAATCGCACGTGGAATTTCTGGTCGGCCGATACCGAGGATGTTGGTTTCGCGCAGGATGTTCTGGCAGACGCCGCCCGCCGTTTCCCGATTGACCGGGACCGAATCTTCGTCTCCGGCTACTCCTTTGGATCGGCCATGGCATGGCGTTATGCCTGCCAGAAAGGCGGCCATGTCGCCGCCTTGCTGGCCGTTGCCGGAAGCTTGAGACGGGTGACGGCGTGCCCGCAGGCGCCGGGCGAAGTCCGCCACGTGCACGGGTTGAAAGACACGGTGATGGATTTCCCGATGGGGCCGGGCGGCGATACCACGCATCCGGTGGCCTTCTGGCGGAAAACCTTTGGCTGCGGGGAGGGCGGCAGGCCCGGGGAATGGACCCCGGCTGACGAGACCGGCCTGCTGACGTTCGAACGGATCTCCTGGGAGGATTGTCCCGGCGGCACGGTGCATCTCGATCTGCACCCGCGCGGCCATTTCATCCCCCGCGGCTGGATTGCCCGGCAACTGGACGAGATTCTCGGGCTGGAACCGTCATTTCCTTGAGGCTGCCCTGGCCGCCCGGCTTTCCGTCATTGCCAGCCGCTTATCTGATGAAAACTCGAGCGATTGATGCGGTATTATAATACCGTTTTTCTAATTCATTGTTTTTGCTCATTAAAAATCGGCGACCATGGAAATAAACGCCTTGACGGGTCTTGGGTGCGCGCGTATACACGGCGTCGAACGAATGCAAGGTCCGTTCGCTGGCTGTTTACAAAGCCGCGCGGGCCTTTTGTTTAACCAAACCGACATGGATCAAACACATGAAGACCTTCTCTGCCAAGCCGGCTGAGGTCGAGAAAAAGTGGATCTTGATCGACGCGGAAGGCATGGTCGTCGGGCGTCTCGCCGCCTATATCGCCAACCATCTGCGCGGCAAGCATCTGCCGACCTTCACGCCCCATGTGGACTGCGGCGACAACGTCATCGTGATCAACGCCGACAAGGTGATGTTCACGGGCCGCAAGTACGAGAACAAGAAATACTACTGGCACACCGGTCATCCGGGCGGCATCAAGGAGCGCACTGCGCGCGGTATCCTTGAGGGCCGGTTCCCGGAGCGTGTGCTTCAGAAAGCTGTCCAGCGCATGATGCCGGGCGGCCCGCTGTCCAACAAGCAGCTGAAAAACCTCAAAGTCTACGCAGGTCCGACCCATCCGCACGAGGCCCAGGAGCCGGTGCTGGTTGACGTCAAGGGCCTCAACGCCAAGAACGACGGCAGGAGAGCTTGACCATGGCCGAACTGCAATCCCTCGAAGATCTCGGCGGCGCGGTCGACGCAGCCCCCGAAGCACCGGTCCACGTCCAGAAGCTGGACGCACAGGGCCGCGCCTACGCAACAGGCAAGCGGAAAGACGCCATTGCGCGCGTCTGGGTCAAGCCGGGCACCGGCAAGATCACCGTGAACAAGAAGGACTTCTCCGCCTATTTCGCGCGGCCGGTCCTGCAGATGATCCTGAGGCAGCCGATCATGCTGACCAACCGCGATGGCCAGTACGACATCGACTGTACGGTCGTCGGCGGCGGCCTGTCCGGTCAGGCTGGCGCGGTGCGCCACGGCATTTCCAAGGCTCTGACCCACTACGAGCCGGAACTGCGCAGCATCCTGAAGAAAAATGGCTTCCTCACCCGCGACAGCCGCGTGGTGGAGCGTAAGAAATTCGGCCGCCGCAAGGCCCGCCGGTCGTTCCAGTTCTCCAAGCGTTAATATCAAACGTTCGGAAAACGCAATCGAAACAAGGGCTCGCGTTTACTCGCGGGCCCTTTTTCCATGCAGTTGCTCTTCTGCAGACCTCTGTGCTTGTTGACCTGATTGATGCATTCGTTGTTGAAGCGCTTGAGCGGGATCGAAGCGGACAGATGAGCGAGACTGCATATTTCGGAGATTGTGAAAGGCGGCCAATGATGAGCAGAGAAACGATCAGAAAGGCTACACACGAAGATACCGGGCGCCTGAAAGACCTGTATATTGACGCTTTTCCAGAAGAAGAAGGAGAAGTTGTTGGTGAGCTTGCTGTTGCACTGACCGGCCTTGACGACGGTTCTGATGCCATTAGTCTTGTCTGTGAAGCAGACAAGCAGATTATTGCACACGTCTCCTTCAGCCGGGTCGTGTGCAAAGAAGAGCCGTCCATAATTGCTTATTGCCTCGCACCTTTAGCGGTTAAGAGGTCGCTGCACAAAAGCGGCTATGGAACGAATATCGTTCAACACGGACTTGATTTGCTGAGAGAGAAAAAATCGGATGTTGTACTGGTCTACGGCGATCCGAAATACTACGGCCGTTTCGGGTTCGATGCCAAGATCGGGAAACAATTTCTGGTACCGTATGAACTTGAATACGACTTCGGCTGGCAAGGTCTGTTTCTTTCGAAGCTGACGGTCAGCACGCCGCAACATTGCGCGTTCGTATCCGCACTAAGCGATCAGAAATTCTGGTGATATCATATCATCTCAACTGCTACTTGCGGCATCGCGTCTTTCCTGTCGAAATAGCGTTTTGGCCGTTTACCGGTCAGCCATCAAAAAGATGGGAAGATATTGCATACCATTGTATACTGAATTATATGCATCTGCGAGCCCGGGCTCGAGACGCGCCATGCCATGCGGAGAGACTTTTGTGCCGTAGAGCTGCAGCGCCATCCGATGCTATATGAGTGCTTAAGACATTCCCGGTTATCAGCCGGATTTGGATTTCTCGCGATTCCAGACGCAAACCGCCACCCGCTGGCGGTGGAATTGCCTTTCTACGCATGAGGGAACGATCATGAGCTTGTATTCGGATTATCTGAATGAGATCGACAGCCGCAAAGACCAGGGCTTGAACCCCAAGCCGATTGAAGATGGTGCGCTGGTTGCAGAACTGATCACGCAGATCAGGGACACGGCGAATGAGCACCGCGCCGATTCCCTCAAGTACTTTATCTATAACACCCTGCCGGGCACCACGAGTGCAGCGGGTGTGAAAGCCAAGTTCCTCAAGGAAATCATTCTTGGCGAGGCGGTTGTCGAAGAGATTTCTCCCTCCTTTGCCTTCGAGCTTCTGTCGCACATGAAGGGCGGCCCCTCCGTCGAAGTGCTGCTTGATCTGGCGCTCGGTGAGGATGCTGCAATTGCCGCACAGGCTGCCGGTGTCCTGAAGACCCAGGTGTTCCTCTATGAGGCCGATACGGACCGGCTCAAGGCGGCATTCGAGGCCGGCAACGCGGTCGCCAAGGACATTCTGGAAAGCTACGCCCAGGCCGAGTTCTTCACCAAGCTCCCTGATATCGAAGACGAGATCAAGGTCGTGACCTACATCGCCGGGGAAGGCGATATCTCCACCGATCTGTTGTCGCCGGGCAATCAGGCGCACTCGCGCTCCGACCGTGAGTTGCATGGCAAATGCATGATTACCGAGGCCGCGCAGAAGGAAATCGAGGCGCTCAAGCTGCAGCATCCGGACAAACGCGTCATGCTGATCGCCGAAAAAGGCACGATGGGTGTGGGCTCCTCGCGCATGTCCGGCGTCAACAACGTGGCGCTGTGGACCGGCAAGAAGGCAAGCCCCTATGTGCCATTTGTCAACATTGCGCCGGTGGTCGCCGGTACCAACGGCATTTCGCCGATCTTCCTGACCACTGTCGGTGTGACCGGCGGTATCGGCATTGACCTGAAGAACTGGGTCAAGAAGCTGGACGATGATGGCAATCCGATCCTGAACAATGACGGCAATCCGGTTCTGGAGCAGAAGTTCTCGGTCGCGACCGGCACGGTCCTGAGCATCAACACCAAGACCAGGAAACTGCTGAGTGAAGACGCCAGCGAAGAACTGGCCGATGTGGCCTCGTCCTTCACGCCGCAGAAAGTCGAGTTCATGAAGGCCGGTGGCTCCTATGCCATTGTCTTCGGCAAGAAGCTGCAGACATTCGCTGCCGAAACCCTGGGCGTTGAAGCGCCGCAAGTGTTTGCCCCATCCAAAGAGATCTCCCACGAAGGCCAGGGCCTGACGGCGGTCGAGAAGATCTTCAACCGCAATGCAGTCGGCGTCACCCCGGGCAAGGTCCTGCATGCCGGGTCGGACGTCCGGGTAAAGGTCAATATCGTCGGTTCGCAGGATACCACCGGCCTGATGACCTCCCAGGAACTGGAAGCCATGGCGGCAACCGTCATTTCGCCGACGGTGGACGGCGCGTACCAGTCCGGCTGTCACACGGCATCGGTCTGGGACCTGAAGGCCCAGGCCAACATTCCGAAGCTCATGAAGTTCATGAACAATTTCGGCCTGATTACCGGCCGGGATCCGAAGGGCGTCTATCACGCCATGACGGACGTGATCCACAAGGTGCTGAACGACATCACGGTTGATGACTGGGATGTCATCATTGGCGGTGACAGCCACACGCGCATGTCCAAGGGCGTTGCCTTCGGTGCGGACAGTGGAACGGTTGCACTGGCTCTTGCCACCGGTGAAGCGACCATGCCGATCCCGGAATCCGTCAAGGTGACCTTCAAGGGTGCCATGGCCGGGCACATGGACTTCCGCGACGTGGTCCACGCCACCCAGGCACAGATGCTGAAACAGCACGGCGACAACGTCTTCCAGGGCCGCATCATCGAAGTGCATATCGGCACGCTGCTCGCCGATCAGGCCTTCACCTTCACCGACTGGACGGCGGAGATGAAGGCGAAAGCCTCGATCTGTATCTCCAATGACGAGACGCTGATCGGATCGCTGGAACTGGCCAAAAGCCGCATTCAGGTGATGATCGACAAGGGCATGGACAATGCCAATGCCGTACTGCAGGGTCTGATCGACAAGGCGGACAAGCGCATCGCCGAAATCCGCTCCGGCGAGAAACCGGCACTCACCCCGGATGACAATGCCAAGTACTTTGCGGAAGTCGTTGTCGATCTTGATGAGATCGACGAGCCGATGATCGCCGATCCGGACGTCAACAATGCAGACGTTTCCAAGCGCTACACCCACGACACAATCCGTCCGGTGTCCTACTATGGCGGCGAGAAAAAGGTCGATCTCGGCTTTGTCGGGTCCTGCATGGTCCACAAGGGCGACATGAAGATCGTCGCGCAGATGCTGAAAAACCTGGAGAAGGACGCCGGAAAGGTGGAGTTCAAGGCACCGCTCGTGGTCGCCGCGCCGACCTACAACATCATTGATGAACTCAAGGAAGAAGGCGACTGGGACGTTCTGCAGAAGTATTCCGGCTTCGAGTTCGACGATGCGGCACCGAAATCGGCCGCGCGCACAGAGTATGAGAACATCCTTTATCTTGAGCGTCCGGGCTGCAACCTTTGCATGGGCAACCAGGAAAAGGCCGCCAAGGGCGATACGGTGCTGGCAACGTCCACGCGGCTTTTCAAGGGCCGTGTAGTGGAAGATTCAACCGACAAGAAGGGCGAATCCCTGTTGGCGTCCACTCCGGTCGTTGTCCTCTCCGCCATCCTTGGCCGCACGCCGAGCATGGACGAATACAAGGACGCGGTGGAAGGCATTGACCTGACCAAGTTCGCCCCGCCACGCCAAGCGCCAGGCACAGCCCGGTCGGTGCATTTCTGAGCTCAATAAGAAAGGCAGCGGCAGAGTGCCGCCGCTGTCTTTCTTACGTCCGTGCGTGATTGGAAGGCGCCAGGCCAATGGGCGCCTTTTGTTGTTTCAGGCGTTCATTTCCGCTTGAACGTCATTTTTGAGTTGTTGCAAAGTAATTGTTATTGTCAATATTACTTATAATTATGAATATTACAGGCGTTATTCCTCTGAATGCTCGGAATAATCAATCCGGAAGTTCAATGAGTGAGATGAAAACTTGAAATTTTGGTTTGTATTTTTGGTCGATTGGAGAGTTTCTTGTTCTTATTCTGGATTGATTCCCCTGTTGTATCTTCTGATTTTCTTTAATTGTATTTAAGAATTGTTTCTTACCATGTCGTGAAATGCACCTGGATGGAAGCAAGTGTCATGACGTTACACAATTTGGGCCGTGGCAGGTTCTTTTCACCTTTTCGTCTGCAGGAGCAGGGCTCTCAGCTTCAGTTGAGCGCGTTGCAATATGCGCTTGTTTTTCTCTTGGCTGCTGTTCTCAGTTTTGCTGCTGCCGGGGGCGCGATAGCAGCGCAGGAATGGGTGGTGAAGCGCGTCAAGGGAACGGCATATTTTGTTGCTCCGGGTGTGGATGCCTTCCAGGTCAGGAAAGGCATGGTGTTCCAGAAAGGGTACACGATTGCAACTCGCAAGGGCGCACGGGCACTGATCGCGCGTAGTGGCGAGACCATATCGGTCGGGCCTGATACAACCTTTGCAATCTCCAAGCATCGCAGCAACGGAGTTCAGACCACGCTATTGCAGCGAAAAGGGGTGATCGATGTTGATGTAAAGAAGCGCTCACGTCCGCATTTCACGGTCGAAACGCCGTTTATGGCGGCTGTCGTCAAGGGAACGGCCTTTAACGTCACAGTCCGTGGCAAGGAGGCGAAGGTGCGAGTGGATCGAGGAGTCGTTCAGGTTGAAGACTTCTCTTCAGGCGACCGGGCTGATTTGTCCGCCGGACAGTCGGCCGCAAGTGCACCCGCAAAAGGGGCCGGTTTGTCCGTTGATGGCAAAACCAAGCCGGCCGTAACCAAGGGCAGAAAGCGTGCGCCGGTGTTTGAAACGCCGAAAGTTGCGAATATTCCCGGCTTCACGGAAACCGCGCGCGGCAAAGGGTTGCTTGGGGGGCGTGCCGCCGCTTCGAAGAGCAATGGCAACCGGTTTGGCAGGACCGCGCAGAGTGTCAAAGGATCAGCCGGCGCGCAAGGGAACGGCAATGGCAACGGCGGCGGGAACGGCAACGGCAATGGCGGCGGGAACGGCAATGGCAATGGCGGCGGGAACGGCAATGGTAACGGCGGCGGGAACGGCAATGGCAACGGCGGCGGGAACGGCAATGGCAATGGCGGCGGGAACGGCAATGGCAATGGCGGCGGGAACGGCAATGGCAACGGCGGCGGGAACGGCAATGGCAATGGTGGCGGTAAAAAGTAGTCCGGCGGCTGCCGCGTAACCCGTTACGGAAGGGCAATTGGGCAAAGCGAAATTCCAAACGGGGAATTGGATTGCGCAAAGAGCGTTCAAATCTGACTAGACGTATATTGAATGCAACGCTGATCGTGGCCGCACTGATCGCGTGTACCGAGCTTTTGCGCCTATCCGGAATTTCGAACGCGGTAGATCGTCAGCTTTGGGAAATCCGCTTCACATTTGACAGCAAGCCGGTCACTGGCGAGATCGTTGTGGTCGATATTGATGCCAAGAGCTTGCACGAACTCGGTGTCTGGCCGTTTCCCCGCCAGATGCATGCGGATCTCACGACTGAACTGGCCGCTGCCGGTGCGCGCGACATCTTGTTCGACGTCGATTTCAGCTCTCGGTCGGTTCCGGAGAATGACCAGCGTTGCGCCGAGGCGTTGGAAGAGGCTGGCAATGTCAGCCTGGCCATGTTCAGCCAGATTGCTTCCGTTGAGCGTGAAGCCGGCATTCTCGTAAACAAGCCAATCGATCTGTTTCTGGATGCGGCGTGGCCTGTGGCAGTTATGGTTCCGGTTGAAGCAGACGGTTGGGTTTGGCAAAGCCTCTACGGTCTGGAGGTTGGTGGCAGTGTGGAACTGTCCGCATCTGCATTTCTGGGGGACAACAGCGGCGATGCCAAAGGATTGTTCTGGAACGATTATGGGATAGACCCCGGCGGGATTCAGCGCGTGTCCTTTGTCGATGTGCTCCAAGGGCGCGCCGACATGACCTTGTTTAAAGACAAGAAAGTCATCATTGGGGCAAGCGCGCTTGAACTCCAGGATCTATTCTACGTTCCGGTTCACGGTCTGCAGCCGGGAAGCGTGATCCAGGCTTTGGGCGCAGAGTCGCTTCTGCAAAACAGAGCCTTGCAAGTGAGCGGCGAGCGCATGGTGGCGGCGGCCGCTATCGCGGTTCTGTTTCTGGTTCTCGTATCCGGAATTGAGGGGTGGGTGCAGAAATCCGGCGTTTTGATCCTCGCATCGCTGGCCTTTGAGACGATCGGGCTGTTCGGGTTGAAGAACATGGCTGTTCTGGTGCCGACAACATCTGGACAGTTTGTGCTTTTGGGAGGCGGCGCGGCGATTGTGTTGCGCGAACTCGGCTTTCACAAGTTGTTGTCGCATATGGAGGCGGTCCGCAGGCGCAATAGCCTCAAGATGCTGGACCACGTTTTCTACGACAGTTTCGATGCCATCGTTGTGATTCAGGCGGGCGGCGAGATCACGGCGGCGAACCGTATGGCGAAGACATTGTTTTCCGATGATGTCGTTGCCGGAGCGCCGTCTGCTGTGGTTCTGCCGAAGCAGATCTCGGACGTGCTGCAGGCAGTCGCGGAGAGCGGCTTGAAAGACCGGGTTGGTCCGCTGGTGCTGACGGAAGATCTCGCAGAGGGGCAAAAAAGACATCTTGAATATGTCGTCACACGTTCCGAGAAGGTCATTGTTCCATCATTCGGAAGCCGGACTGAAGAGACGGTTGCTCTGGCTTGCTTGACTTGCCGCGATGTAACCGAGGAACGCCGGCATGCCGAACGGCTGGAGCATCTGGCAAGGTTTGATCCGGCCACAGGTCTGCTGAACCGTCACGGGTTTGAGCAGGAACTTGCGAACAAGGTCGGCGAAGCGCATGGCGATGGGCGGGAGCTCTGTCTTTTGCAGCTGATGATAGCCAACCTTGACCAAATTACCGCCTCTCTCGGCTACTCCTTTGCCGACGAAATCCGCAAGGCCGTCGCGGCGCGGTTGAGCCGGACCGAGTTCAGCGAAATTGTATGGTCTGCTATCTCAGGTGCCACGTTTGCCGGTGTTTTCGAGGACCCGAAAGACAATGCGTGCCGGAGTGAGCGGATCGACCGGATTGTGGATTGCCTCGCCGAGGAATATCAAATCGGCAATGTAAGGTTATCTGTGCAGGTCAAGCTGGGTTACGTCAGGTCCGGCGGAACCATGTCGGGCGAAGACCTGATGAGGAACGCTGGTAACGCACTTGCCAAGGTTTGGCGCGATCCGCAGGCATCGGTCCTGGGGTTCCGCGGTGAGCTGGAGCACGCGCTGCAGCGGCGGCAAAAACTCGAAACCGAGCTCTTCAAATCCATCGAGCGTGATCAACTTGAGGTCCGGTACCAGCCCTTGGTCCGGTTGGACACACGAGCCGTATTTGGTGCTGAGGCGCTTTTGCGCTGGGAGCATCATGAGTTGGGGCCGATCTCGCCGGTCGAGTTCATTCCCATTGCCGAGGAAAGCGGCTTCATCGTAGAGATGGGTGAATGGGTAATGAAACAGGCAATGCGCGAAGCAATGGCCTGGCCGCAGCAACTGAAGCTGTCTGTCAACCTGTCACCCGTGCAATTCATCAGAAGCAGCGTTGCCGGAATGGTTGCGGATGCGATCAAAAGCACCGGCTTCCCGGCGGAATGGCTGGATCTTGAAATCACCGAGTCCCTGTTTATCGACGATGGGCTGGATCTACAGTTTCACATGGAAGAGATCCGGGCAACAGGCTGCAGTTTCTCACTCGATGACTTCGGAACCGGCTATTCCTCGCTGGGCTATATCGGCAAATACCCCTTCTCCAAGATCAAGCTGGACCGGTGTTTCGTCACCGAGAAGCTGACCGGAGCAAAGGAAACAGCAATTATCGACGCGGTCGTCCACATCGCCAGAAGCAACGGGATGTCGGTATTGGTCGAAGGCATCGAAACCCCGCTCCAGGCGGACCGCCTTACGGAACTCGGCTGTGATTTCGGTCAGGGCTACCATTTTGGCAAACCCATGGTGACGGCCGAGTTTTCCCAGCTCTTGCAAGACGCGGCGTGAGAAGGCCGGACTGTCTGCGCCGGTTGCGTCCGCTATGGAGCAACCTGTGTGTAGAACAGGGTAGAACCCAGAACAATCCAAACTGACTCAGCGTCATAAACACCGCTTGCATTCGCAGCGGAACCAAGCGATCCAATTCCCATGGATCAAGCGAAGTTTCTCAAGGGGAGCCTGTTCAGGCATGTGACGGTGATGTCGGTGACGTCATCGGTCGGGCTGATGGCGGTGTTTGCCGTTGATTTCATCGACATGATCTTCATTTCGATGCTCGGCAAGGAGGAACTTGCCGCGGCCGTCGGCTATGCCGGGGCGATCCTGTTCTTCACCACGTCGTTCAACATCGGCATTGCGATTGCCGCCGGGGCGCTGGTGGCGCGTGCGCTTGGCAGCGGCGATGCGGATCTTGCCCGCCGCCGCGCCTCAAGTTCGCTGATCTACGGCGTCTTGTTCGCAGGACTGTTTGTCTTGCTTGTCTGGGCATATCTGGACGAACTGGTCACGCTGATTGGTGCCAAAGGCGCAACGCACGATCTGGCTGTGCATTATTTGCAGATCATCATTCCGACCTTGCCGCTTCTGCTGCTGGGCATGGCGGGCGGGGCAATTCTGCGCGCCCATGGCGATGCAAGACGGGCAATGACGGCAACGCTGGTCGCCGGCGCGGTCAACGCCGTGCTCGACCCGATCCTGATCTTCGGCCTTGATCTGGAACTGACCGGCGCCGCGCTCGCCAGTGCCGTCTCAAGGGTTGCGATTGCCTGGTTCGCGATCGCGCCGATATACCGCCACCACGGAGGTCTCGGCCTGCCGGAAATGCCCAAACTTGTTGCGGACTTCACGCCGATTGTCGCGATCTCGTTTCCGGCAATCCTGACGCAACTGGCGACCCCGGTCGGCCAGGCTTTCGTCACCCGGTCCATGGCCGAGTTCGGCGAAGAGGCGGTCGCGGGCATGGCGGTCGTTGCCCGTCTGACACCCGTTGCCTTCGGCACCATTTTCGCGCTGTCCGGCGCGGTCGGCCCGATCATCGGCCAGAACTATGGCGCCGGACTGCATGACCGGGTGCGGGCGGCACTGCGCGACGCGCTGCTGTTCACCGGCCTGTTCATCCTGTTTGCCTCCGCCGTTCTGTTCGTTCTCCGCGGGCCCATCGCCGCGCTGTTCGATGCTCAAGGCGTCGCGCTGACCTTGATCTATCTTTTCTGCGGCCCGCTGGCGCTGGCGTTCTTCTTCAACGGTGCGCTGTTCGTTGCCAATGCCTGTTTCAACAATCTCGGCCGGCCGTTCTATTCCACCTGGCTGAACTGGGGCCGCCATACGCTCGGCACGATCCCGTTCGTGATGGTGGGCGCCGCGCTCTGGGGCGCACCGGGCGTGCTCATCGGCCAGGCGGCGGGCGGCGTGGTGTTTGCCATCGCGGCAGTGCTGCTCGCCCGCCAAGTGATCCATGCGGCGGAGCGCCAGGAACCGGACGCCGCCAAACCCTCCATCTTCCAGCGCCAGGCCCGCCAGATCGTCCTGTTTTTTGCCCGGCGGTAGGGGGGGCACGTGCCACACGCCCGGTCGTCATCACCGGACGTGGATACCGGGATCCATGCCGTTTCCTCTTCCTTCGATCAGCCGTGCTTGTGGCGCGGGTAGGGCATGGATTGCAGGATCAAGTCCTGCAATGACGGAAAGCGGGACGTTAGCGCTGCTGTCCCACCGCCGTCCTCCCGGGCTTGACCCGTGACCCATCCCGTTTCCCCTCCGTTCCGTCAGCCGTGCTTGTGGCGCGGGCAGGGTATGGATTGCAGCGTCAAGTCCTGCAATGACGAAAGAGCGGAACGATAGCGCGCCTGTCGCAAGCGGATCTACGAGGAACTTCAGCTTAGGTTGACCTGCCGGGCATGACGCCTCCGGACGTTGCGTCGCTTCCGGATTTTCACCCGGATTGGAGCACCGAGACATCCTGGTTGAAGGAGCCCCCGTTAAATGTTCGTGGTGCCGCACGGCGGTTTTCGTTCGCGCGTCTGTTTGGCTCGTGCGGGCCGGGAGGCGACGTGCAACAGCTGGACACCCGCAAAAACCTCGCCATTGGGTCTGAAATCTGATTCACTGTGTCCATGGAGGTTCTTCATGGATCCTAGCAGTCTTTTCAGTTTGTCCGATCATCTTGAGCGATTGAGCAAGGATGGCGATCCGCTTGAGGTGCTGGAGCGCACCGTTGATTTCGAATATTTCCGGACCTGGCTGGTGGAAGGGCTGGAGTATAGCGACGGCTCCAAGGGCGGGCGTCCGCCGTTTGACCCGGTTTCGATGTTCAAGGTGTTGATCCTTCAGACGCAGCACAATCTGAGTGACGCAAAGATGGAGTTTATCATTCGCGACCGGCTCTCCTGGATGCGGTTTTTGGGCTTTGCGCTCGGCGAGCCGATGCCGGACGAAAACACGATCCGCCACTTCCGCAACCGGATGACGGAGACCGGCACCTTGAAGCGGGTGATGAAGGCGTTTGACTGGCAACTGAAGAAAAAGGGCTATATCCCGATGTCCGGTCAGATCGTCGATGCGTCCCTCGTGCCCGCGCCCAAGCAACGAAATACGGACGGCGAAAGGCAAGCGATTAAAGACGGCAAGTCGGCCAAGGAGATCTGGCCGGATGAGCCCAACAAGGCGGCACAGAAGGATACCAATGCCCGCTGGACACTGAAAATCGGCGGGAAAGTACGCTATCGGCCCGATGGCACACCGTTGCCGCAGATCGCCTTGCCTGTGTTTGGCTATAAGAGTCATATCAGCATCGACCGGCGCTTCGGCTTCATCCGGGGCTGTGCGGTGACCTCCGCTGCCGATGCAGATGGCCGGCAGTTGAAACATGTCGTGACCAAGGACAACATGGCCTCTGATGTGTGGGCCGACAGCGCCTACCGCTCCACGAAAAACGAGAAATGGCTGGCGCAAAACATGTTGGTGAGCCGCATTCACCGGCGCAAACCAGCGAACAAACCCATGCCGGAGGCAACGTCCCGCGCCAATGCAAAGAAGTCAGCCATCCGTGCCTGTGTCGAACACGTCTTCGCGCATCAGAAGAACCGCTATGGCTTGTTCATCCGCACCATCGGCCTGGCGCGCGCAGAGACCAAACTCACGCTCGCCAACCTGGCCTACAACTTCGATCGTCTGATTTTCCACGAACGGCAATGCGCCATGGGATGAATCCGTCTGGAGGGCGGAAAAATCGATGAAACACCGCCCGGACCGCATCGATCCCGGGCTAAAACACTGGCCTCAGGGTTGAAAGACGTCAGGACGCTTCAAAATAGAGGGTTTTTGCGGGTGTCCAGCTTCAAAAACCTCGGGCACTCCATGTGCGATGGCGCTGTGCATTCCGCCGTGTGCCGCAAGAGGCGGCTCAAATCGGAGAGTTTGCGAATTTGTGAATCAAGTTCATCGGCTTTGGCGTTGAGCTTGTCGCGCGAGATGGACGGTTTGCCGTCCGGGGCGAACATGGCGGCGATGTCGTCGAGTGAAAACCCGGCAAGTTTGCCAAGGTTGATCAGCGCAAGCCGTTGCAAGATGCCAGGCTCGAACAGGCGTTTCAAACCGCGCCGCCCGGCTGACTCGATCAGGCCGATTTCCTCATAGTAGCGCAAGGTAGAGGCTGCGACGCCGGAGCTCTTCGCGACCTCGGAAATGTCCAGTAATTTCATCTCTTGACCTCAAGCCGGCTTGAACTTGTAGGTTGCCTCGCAGGTTCGACAAAATCAAGAGGCGATACTGTGTCCATACGTCAATCCGGATCAGACTTTCAAAACGCGTCACCTAACCAAGGGAACCGGAGTCCTGCGCAAAGTCCGGCCCGGAAGCCGGTCCTGTGGCAGGATACCGTGGCGCTGGCGCTGCTGATGGCGGCAACGCTCAAGATCATGGCGAATGCCACGATCAGCCCGGCGCTTCCAGCGCTTGAGGCACAGTTTTCATCGGAGCCGGGTGCGGCCTGGATGGCGCGGTTCCTGGTATCCGCACCTTCGCTGACAGTGGTTCTGGTGGCGCCGTTCGCCGGGTGGATGGCGGACCGGATTGGGCGGGCGCCACTCCTGCTTTGGGGTGTTGTCTTGTTCGTTATTGCCGGTAGTGCGGGGGCGTATCTGCCGGATCTGAAGTCCATTCTTTTGAGCCGCCTTGTGCTCGGTGTCGCAGTGGCCGTGGTCATGACGGCACAGGTTGCGCTGGTCGGGGACTGGTTTCAGGGCGACCGGCGCAGCTCGTTCCTGGGCGCGCAGGTTGCAGCGGTCAATTTTGGCGGTTTCGTCTTTATCGTCAGCGCGGGACTGATGGCGTCGCTGTCGCCGCGGTTGCCGTTTCTGGTCTATCTGCTGCCGGCATTGCTTGTTCCGGCCTTGCTGGTTCTGGGGCGGAAGACCGGCCGGACTGCGGGTCAGGAAAAGAACAGGGATGGGCAGGAAGAGACTTACACCGGCGGCTGGTTGCCGAAAGCGCTGGCGGTTGGCGCGCTGACCATGATCACGGTTCTGCTGTTCTTCATCATGCCGAGCCAACTGGCTTTCTATCTGGATGAAAGCGGCAAGGATGCCGCCTCCGGGACCGCGGTGAGCCTCGGTGCACTGACCCTGACAGGGGCACTGGTTGCAATGCGTTTTCAGAAAATCAAGGCAAGGCTCGGTCTCACAGGGGTCTTCGCACTCGGGTTTGCCTTGAAGGCTGGCGGCTTTGCCTTGCTGGCGCTCGGTGGAGACTGGCATTTCATTTTGCCGGGCGCGGCCCTGATCGGCGCCGGATACGCGCTGGTGCAGCCGTGTTTCATCGTGCTGGCGCTTCAAGTCGCCCCGGCGGGCAGAAGGGGGGCGGTGTCGGGCATCGTGACGACGGCAGTCTTCCTCGGCCAGATCGTCTCGCCGGTATTGCTGGCACCCTTGGCCGGGGCTTATGGTTTTGCCAGCGTGTTTGCCGGAACGGCCATCGCCTTGGCCATTTTCGCAGGCCTTTCGGCGGTATCCGGCGTGAGGCGCAGATCCAGGACGGTGATGCCCTGAATTAAGCTGGGTTCAGGCGCGGGGCTTCTGCGCCTGACCGGCCACATAGGTCTCCACAACCACACGGTCATCACCGAGGGTTTGCAGGAGGAACAGTTCTTGCGCAAGGGTTTCCACCGTCTCCATCCGCAGCGCCATGGCCGTGGTGGCGCGGGCGTTGAGGATGACGATGTCCGCGTCGGTGCCTTGGGCGAGATTGCCGATCCTGGCCTCCAGCGAGAGCGCCTCTGCATTCCCGAGCGTGGCCCAATAGAAACACTCGAACGGGTGCAGGCGCTGGCGCTGAAGCTGCAGGATCTTGTAGCCCTCATCAAGGGTGCGCAGAAGGGAGTAGCTGGTGCCGCCACCAATATCGGTGGCTATCGCCGTTCGGATGCCGTCCGCCTCAAGGCCCTTCTTGTCAAACAGGCCGCTGCCGAGAAACAGGTTCGAGGTCGGGCAGAAGACTGCGACCGAGCCGGTTTCGGCCATGACCTTCTTTTCCCGGCTGCTCATGTGAATGCAGTGGCCGAGCAGCATCTTGGGACCGAGCAGGCCGTAGTCCTCATAGACGCCGAGATAGTCGGCAGCCTGCGGAAAAAGCTCTTTGGTGAATGCGATTTCGTTGTGGTTTTCGTTGATGTGGGTCTGAATGTGGCAGTCCCCAAGCTCCTTGACCAGGCTGCCGGCGGCCTCCAGCTGTTCCGGCGTTGAGGTGATCGCGAAGCGTGGGGTGATCACATAATGCGCGCGGCCCCTGCCGTGCCATTTGGCGTGAAGCGCCTTGCTGTCGTCATAGGCCGACTGCGCGGTATCACAGAGCTCTCCCGGCGCGTTGCGGTCCATCATGGTCTTGCCGCCGAGCATCAGCATGCCGCGCCTTTCCGCTTCCTCGAAATAGGCATCGACCGAGTTTGGATGGCTGGAACAATAGGCGGCCGCTGTCGTGGTGCCGTGTGCGATAAGCGCGTCGTAGAACCCCTTGGCGATCCGCGTGCCGTGGGTCTTGTTGGCGAAGCGGAGTTCGGCGGGAAACGTGTAATCGTTCAGCCAGTCGAGAAGCTGGTCCGCCCAGGAGGCAATCACCTGGGCCTGGGGGAAATGAATGTGCGGGTCAATGAAACCGGCAGTGATTAGATGCGGGCGGTGGTCGATTTCCTGAACGGTCCCGGGCGCGGCTGCCTTGACGTCCGCATAATCGCCCATTTTCGCGATCCTGCCACCGTCGATCAGAAGGCCGCCATCTTCCAGATAGAGATGGGCCTCCGTATCCTCCGGGCCGTTCGGGCGGCGGTTGAACGACAAAATCCGTCCGCGCAGCAGTTTCGGGGCGGGGTTTTCCAATGGGCTCTCCGCAGGTTTCAAATAGCCATGGCGTGAATTGCAATCCTGTCACATGTATCGTCAATCGGCGGGTGCGGCAATCGGCGATTGGGGAGCGGTCATGCCCCCTGTACGGCAGCCTCAATGCGCGGTATCCAGTCGCCCGGAAAAGGGGACCTGCCATGACCACGAACAAACTGCCGCGCGCCACGGACAACGCCTTTCTCGGCACATCGCTGAAGGGTGGCTCGCACGAACCGACCTATGCCGGTGCGCTGTCGTTCATGCGCCGGCGCTACAGCCGGGATTTGAGCGGGGTAGATCTGGCTATCTGGGGCATTCCCTTCGATGCGTCGGTCTCCAACCGGCCTGGTGCCAGGTTCGGTCCGCAGGGAGTGCGCCGGGCTTCGGCGATCTTCGACGGCGATCCGCAATATCCTTTTCATTTCGATCCGTTCGAGGTGCTGGCGGCGGTCGATTACGGCGACTGTGTTTTTGACTACGGCGTCAATGCGGAAATTCCCGGCCATATCGAGACCCAGGCGAAGGACATTCTCGCATCCGATACGCACCTTTTCTCCATCGGAGGCGATCACTTCGTCACCTATCCCCTGTTGAAGGCGCATGCCGAAAAGCACGGTCCGCTGGCACTGGTGCAGTTTGACGCGCACCAGGACACCTGGGATGATCAAGGCAACCGGATTGACCACGGCACTTTTACCGGACGTGCCGTGCGCGAAGGGCTGATCGATCCGGAGAAATCGATCCAGATTGGTATCCGGACCCATGCCCCGGAGACCTGCGGGCTGGAGATCATCTATGGCCACGAGATGGATGCGCTTGGCATAGGAGGCGTAACCGGGCACATTCTGAGCCGGGTCGGGGAGAGCCCCGCCTACATGACCTTTGATATCGACTGCCTCGACCCGGCTTTTGCGCCGGGCACCGGCACGCCGGTATCCGGCGGGCTTTCGTCACGCGAGGCGATGTCCATCCTGCGCGGGCTGGGCGGTGTCAATTTCGTCGGCGGTGATGTTGTGGAAGTCGCGCCGGCCTACGATCATGCGGATATCACGGCGATTGCCGGGGCAAGTGTGGCATTGACCTATATCGGCCTGCTGGCGGAAAAACGCCGCTGACGGGCGGCGGAAGATCTATCGGCTTGCGGAACGCAGTATAGGGCCTTTGCTGACCCGGCTTTTGCGGCGGTTGTCATTGTCTGCGGCAACGGACCAGGACCGGTAAAGCGGATGGCGGTTCTTGTGCCTGTCATAGATCTCGGCCATCCGGTTCAGAACGGCAATCCGGCTTGAAAGGCTGACAAGCAATCCGGTGACTGCCGGAAGGGCCAGGCCGAGACAGGCCGCCAGAACGGCGACCAGCATCCCGAGCACCGCGACTATGCCGAGGAGCCGCAAGGATGTGCCTGGATTGCGCGGGAGAGGGACAGCGTGCCTGTTGGCCCAGATCCGTTCACCGAATGCCGCGCGCGCAGCCCAACTGTTTGGATTGAAAAGCGGAAAGACAAGGGCCCGGACTCCGACAATCGCGGAAATCAGTATAGAAGCGGACAACAACGCAATGAACGGGCTCATATAGGTTGCCCCGAACAGGCACAGGATCACAAGCGGCCCGGCGGCAATCCGGAGCAGCACCGAGGACGGCGTAATTCTGGCGAGAAACGCAGCCGCGGGCAATCGAACCGGCAGCGTGTATTTGTCACCATCCGGTGCTGTACGCCGTTTGCGAAGGCGTGCTGTTCCGTTCCTGGATCGCATTTTAAGTGTGTGTCCCCCTGACTGGAAGACTATAACGGCTGGCCTTGGCCGAGGCAACGAAACAGTCGGGTCCGAAGGTTGGATTTGCCGTGATCGAAAGGACGCCAGCGTGAGGAAACGCATCGGAGAAAATCCATGGCCCTGAACAAAAAGCACTTTTGAGTCCAGCAGGGCATTCATGAAGATGGATGTTGATATCAACAGGCATGGACTGGCTTTTGCATCACGATGAAGGTTGGCCGGCCATATCCTTCATGAGTGCCTTCCCGGATTTTGGCAAAGCCAAAGCGCTGAAACATTTCGTGGTTTTCGGATAGCTCGATTCTTGTTTCCAACTCCAGGCCGGACAAACCCATCGTTCTCGCACGGTCTTCTGCCAACTCAATCAGGCGTCGCGCCAGACCCCGGCCCCGCAAGTGCCCGCGCACCGCAAGCTTGCTGATGTAAAGATGGTTGCCCTTTACGTTCAAGAAGATGCAGGCATCCGGCGGGGCTCCCGATCACCCAGACTTCGCCGCATTCGCACTGGGCAGCGATTTTTTCCACATCGAGCCGGTGCATGGAGGAAGGCGGGTCAATGCGCGCTTCCATTGGGACGAAGGCGCTTCGGATCAGTTCCAGAACGGCTGGAATGGATGAACTGCTTGTTGTCACCCTGGCCGGTGAGACGTCATGCATGGGCGGATAACCAAGGCCGGCGGAAACTTGTCGCGGTGAGGGTTCCTGGCAACTGCAAGGGGGGGGGTCAAACTCCGCGACATAGCCCTCAGAACAGCACAAAACTGATTTTGTTGCCATCAAGATCGCGGATATAGGCGCCGTAAAAATCAGGGCCATATTGCGGTCGGGGGCCGGGCTCGCCTTCTGAAGTTCCACCTGCCTCCAAACTCGCCTTATATGCGCCTCGAACCTCGGCGTGGCTCTCACATTTCAGACCCACCATGTTGCCGTTTCCGGGCACGGCTTCATTCTCGTCAAAGGGCGAGGCCACCCACATGCGCCCCCCGCCCCGCAGCTCATAACAAAAGGCATGCGGCATATATTCCGCGATCAGCGTGCCACCGATAACCGGCAGGACGGCATCATAAAAACGGCGCGCTTTCAGGACGTCATTAGAACCAAGCATCACATAGTTGAGCGAGATTGTCTGAACTCCGGGATGGGCTAAGGATACCTGCCAGCCTCAGACCTTCGCCATCACGTAGGAACCCGGTGCGTCTTCCAGCACTTTCATCCGGTAGGCGCCGGGTTTGCGGGCCTTGACCTCGGTGCCATCCTGCTCGCGTATCCAGGCATCCCAGTGCGGCCACCAGGAACCGGGCGTCTCGGTTGCGTTCTTCAGCCAGGTTTCCAGGTCACCCTTGGCCTTGCCACCGGTCCAGTACTGGTACTTGTTGCGGGCCGGCGGATTGACGACACCAGCGATATGGCCCGAGCCGGACAGGACATATTCGACCGGTCCGCCGAAGCAGCCGGACCCCAAGAATACCGATTGAGGCGGCGCGATGTGGTCCTCGCGGGTGGCCAGATTGTAGATCGGGATCTTGACCTTGCCGAGATCAAGCTTCTGGTTGTCGATCGTCATCTTGCCATGAGACAGCTTGTTGTCGAGGTAGCAGTTGCGAAGATAAAAGGAATGGTTGGCCGCAGGCATGCGGGTGGAATCGGAGTTCCAGTACAACAGATCGAACGGGAAGGGGTCCTTGCCCTTCAGGTAGTTGTTGACGACATAGGACCATATCAGGTCGTTCGATCTAAGCATGTTGAAGGCCGATGCCATCTTCGATCCGTCCAGATAGCCTTGTTCGGACATGCGCTCTTCAAGGATCTGGATCTGCTCTTCGTCAACAAACACCTTCAGGTCGCCGGCATGGGTGAAGTCCACCTGTGTAGTGAAGAAGGTGGCGGTCTTGATGCGCTCGTCCTTGACCGCGGCCATATAGGCCAGGGTCACTGCGAGCAGCGTTCCGCCGACGCAATAGCCAATGGAATTCACCTCTTCCTGCCGGGTCGCGCGCTTGATCACATCCAGCGTGTTGAGGATGCCTTCCTTCATGTAGTGCTCGAAGCTCTTCTGCGCCTGCCGTTCGTCCGGATTGACCCAGGAGATGACGAAAACCGTATGGCCCTGGTCCACCGCCCACTTGATGAACGATTTCTCGGGGTTGAGGTCCAGAATGTAGAATTTGTTGATCCACGGCGGCACGATCATCAGCGGGCGCTTCAGCGCCTTTTCAGTGGTCGGCGTATATTGAATCACCTGGCAGACATCGTTTTGGGAAACCACCTTGCCGGGCGTAGTGGCCATGTTCTCGCCAAGCTGGAATTTCGATGCATCGGTCTGGCGGATTTTCAACTCGCCCTTGCCAGTTTGCAGGTCCTCGGCGAGGAATTGCATTCCTTTGACCAGGTTTTCGCCGTTGCTTTCGACGGTCAGGCGGAGCAGCTCCGGATTGGTCATCACGAAGTTGGACGGCGATACCGCGTTGGCGATCTGGGTGACGTAGAACTCGGCCTTGTGTTTGGTGTGCTCGTCCAGGCCGTTGGCCTCATGGACCATATCCTCGGCCCACTTGCTGGTGATCAGATAGAGCTGCTTGATGAAGTCGAAGAACTGGTTTGATTCCCACTCCGGATCAGCAAACCGCTTGTCACGGGGCGGCGTCTTGATGGCAGGTTCAGACGGTTCGCCCATCATCCGCTTGAGAGACGAGTTCCATAGCTCGATGTAGCTGTTCCACAGCCGCGACTGGGCCTCTACCGAGCGCTTGGGGTCGGAAATCCAGTACTCGCCGACTTGCGCAAGGGTTTTGATGACGCCGGTCAACTCATCGGTATGGCTGTTTTTGATCTGACCATTTTCCCGAGGCTCGATATAGGCGGCCATTGCCTTCCCGGCATTCTCGAGCGTCAGAGCCAGATTATGCGCAAATGTTTCAGGATTATTGACGATATACTGGAGCATCGGGTGCTGTTTTTCTTCAGTCATCAGCCGGGGTTTCCTCCAGGAATTCCTCTGCGCATTGGCGCGCTTTTAAAATCGTTTGTGCACCATTATTCAACTCAAGCGCATTGTTTCGTTCTTGCGCTTCTTGTCGGGTTTTACATCACTATATGACACATGTCAGGCCGTTGCATCCGCTATTACCCTGAAGTAAGTCAGGACTTGCGAGGCAGGACAAAATCATTTGAGCTTGGCGCGAACTCTCCAGGTGTCAGCCTTGAGCGTTGAGGCAAATCTGCTTGCAATTGAATGGGCCGCCGTTCAGACACTGATTTGCGGCTTATGCCCACCGGAAGAAATCAAGGCCTATATGACAGGCTTTTCCTGATTTTTGGTGGGCGGAAATCAATCCCTGGCCGCGTTGCCGCGCTTGCCCGGCCGGCAAGGCCGCGCTGCGCATACCGCCTAGCCAGGAACAGATTTCCGCTCCATCAGATACGTCTTAATTCCTGCCGATTGGTATTACTTGGCACTTTGGGCAAAAATGCGCACAATTCGCTTTCGGATGAATAGGGCAAATATGCGAATCGGTTGTATTGCGATTGTGTTGACACTCCTGGGGGCCGGGTTGTCAGGTTGTGCGGTCAGTCCTGGGACGCCGCTTTTCGAGGCCATGAGCAACGAGGATAGATCCCGTTTTGCAGGTCCCGGGCTGCCTCCGGTGGCCCCTGCCGAACCAAGCGGCCTGATCGTCGAGGAAGAACGCGAAGCAACACGTGCCTATCTGAAATCGCTCGCGGCCGGGAGCCCTTGACGACACCCTGTATGACCTCGGAATAGGGCCTGCAGGTAAGCTGCGGTCCGGTTCCGAAAGGCGCTGACCCAAAATCTCCGGATACAACCGGAAAGAAGGGTGCGATATGAGGCCGGCCCTGTTAGATAGACGCACCAATGACCTCCACATCGGGTTATCGCTCTTTTAGATCCAGTCAGACAAGGAAATCCCCGGACGCGCCATGGAAGAGTTCCACAAAACCAAACGGCTTCCACCCTATGTTTTTGAACAGGTCAACCGGCTGAAGGCAAAGGCGCGCGCAGCGGGCGGGGATATCATTGATTTGGGAATGGGCAATCCGGACCTTCCAACGCCCGGGCACATCGTCGACAAGCTGACGGAAGTTGTGCAGGACCCGCGCACACACCGGTATTCCGCCTCCAAAGGCATCCAGGGACTGCGCAAGGCTCAGGCGAACTACTATGGCCGCCGGTTTGGCGTGAAACTTGATCCGGACACTCAGGTGGTGGCAACGCTTGGATCGAAAGAAGGCTTCGCCAACATGGCCCAGGCGATCACCGCGCCGGGCGATGTGATCCTAAGCCCCAATCCAAGCTATCCGATCCACACCTTCGGCTTTCTGATGGCCGGTGCATCCATCCGCTCGATCCCTGCAGAGCCCGGAGTGGAATTCTTCGAGGCGCTGGAACGGGCGGTGATTCACTCCGTACCCAAGCCGATTGCGATCATCCTGTGTTATCCGTCCAATCCGACCGCCTGTTGTGCGGATCTGGAGTTCTATCAGGACGTTGTTGCATTCGCGCGCAAGCACGAGATCTTCATTCTCAGCGATCTGGCCTATTCCGAGATTTACTTTTCTGAAACGCCGCCGCCGTCGGTGCTTCAGGTTCCCGGCGCAATGGACATCACGGCGGAGTTCACGTCGCTCTCCAAGACCTACTCCATGCCCGGTTGGCGCATGGGATTTGCAGTCGGCAACGAGCGCCTGATCGCCGCGCTCGCGCGGGTCAAATCCTATCTCGACTATGGTGCTTTCACGCCGATCCAGGTGGCCGCGACCGCCGCGCTCAACGGTCCTGACGACTGCATAGCGGAAACACGGGACATTTACCGGAAGCGCCGGGATGTGGTTGTCGACAGTTTTGGCCGTGCAGGCTGGGAGATCCCGGCGCCGGACGCGAGCATGTTCTGCTGGGCGCCGATCCCGGCGCAATTCAAGTCTCTCGGCAGCCTCGAATTCTCCAAGCTTCTTCTTGAAAATGCAGAAGTTGCCGTCGCGCCGGGGATCGGATTCGGCGAACACGGTGACGACTTTGTCCGCATCGGTCTGGTTGAAAACGAGCAACGGCTGCGCCAGGCGGCCAGAAACATTCGCCGGTTTCTTGAATCAGCCGACCAAAAGCTGCACAACGTGATTCAGCTCGATGCCACGAACTGACCCTTGGAAACTGGAATTCTCACTTGATGTCTGATGTCTTGAAAGTTGGCGTAGCGGGACTTGGAACCGTTGGCGCTTCGGTTGTGCGGCTGCTGTCGGAACATGGCGCGCAGATCACCCGGAAATGCGGGCGGCCGGTCATGGTGACCGCCGTGTGTGCGCGGGACAAGTCAAGGGACCGCGGGATCGACGTCACAGGTCTGGACTGGTACAGCGATGCAAATGAGATGGCCGCAAAGGCGGACATCGATGTTTTTGTCGAATTGATCGGCGGGGACAGTGGACCGGCTGAAGACAGTGTCCGGTCGGCACTCACCCGGGGTGTCCATGTCGTTACCGCCAATAAGGCGCTGCTGGCAAAGCATGGCAACGATTTGGCGGCGCTTGCGGAAGAAAACAGCGCCAGCCTGAACTACGAAGCTGCGGTCGCCGGGGGAATTCCCATCGTCAAGACCTTGCGCGAAGCCATGGCGGGCAACGGCATCAGCCGCGTTTACGGCATCCTCAACGGCACGTGCAATTATATCCTTACCCGTATGGAGGAGGAAGGTATCAGCTTCGAAGATTGCCTGGCCGATGCGCAAAGGCTTGGCTACGCCGAGGCCGACCCGACCTTTGATATCGGCGGACATGATACCGCGCACAAACTTGCGATCCTCACCAGCCTTGCTTTCGGCACCAAGGTGGCGGCCGATGATGTCTATCTGGAAGGCATCACGTCGATCACAACGGCCGATATCACCGCGGCAGCCGAGTTGGGATACCGCATAAAGCTGCTCGGCGTTGCGCATCGGACGGATACCGGGATCGAACAGCGGGTTCATCCGACAATGGTACCGAAATCGTCAGCCATCGCCCGTATTGACGGCGTGTTGAATGCGGTCGCCGTTGATGGTGACTATGTTGGCGAGATTGTGCTTGTGGGCCCTGGCGCTGGCGGAAACGCGACGGCTTCGTCGGTCGTTGGCGATATTGCCGATATCGCACGCGGCGACAGGGCAGCGGTTCTGGGCATGCCCGCGACACAGCTCGAAGACTACCAGAGAGCCCGCATGCGCGCCCATGAAGGCGGCTACTACATCCGCCTTTCGGTCTATGACCGCCCCGGCGCTTTTGCCGAGATTGCCAAATGCATGGGAGACGCGGATATTTCGCTGGAATCGATTGTCCAGCGCCGGATCACGGGCGCTTCCGAAGAAACACCTGAAGAAAACGGGGCACCGCAGCCCGTCATGCTGATTACCTATGATACGACCGAAGTCGCGATCAAAAAGGCCCTTGAGGTGATTGTTGACAAGGGCGTTGTGGCGGAGCCGCCGCAGATGATCCGGATTGAAAAACTGAAGTAATTGCCGTCCGGGGCAAGCCGCCCGGGATACCAGGAAACACTGGAGATTTTTATGCAAGATACTGCAAATGAAGCGCAAAGTGGTTTGGACCGGATTCTCACGCTGGAACTGGCCCGTGTGGCGGAAAGGGCTGCCGTTTCCGCAGCGCGCCTCAGAGGGCATGGCGACGAGATGGCCGCTGATCAGGCGGCGGTAGATGCGATGCGGCGCGAACTCAACCGCCTGCCCATCGATGGCACCGTGGTGATCGGGGAAGGAGAGCGCGACGAAGCGCCGATGCTTTATATCGGCGAAAATGTCGGCACCAAGAACGGCCCGAAAGTCGACATTGCGCTTGATCCGCTGGAAGGCACGACAATCTGTGCAAAGAACCTGCCGAATTCGCTCGCAGTCATCGCACTCGCTCCGGAAGGTGATCTCCTGAACGCGCCGGACAGCTACATGGACAAGATTGCGATTGGTCCGGGTTACCCCGATGGCCTGATCGACCTTGATGCTCCGATTGCCGATAACATTGCAGCGGTTGCCAAGGAGAAGGGAATCAAGGTCGAGGAAGTGACAGCTTGTGTACTCGACCGCCCGCGTCACGCCCGGCTGATCGAAGACATTCGCGCGACAGGTGCCGCCATCCGTTTGATCGGCGATGGTGACGTTGCCGGCGTTATTCACACCACCGATCCCGACGAGACGGGTATCGATCTCTATGCCGGTATTGGCGGAGCGCCGGAAGGCGTATTGGCTGCTGCCGCCTTGCGCTGCATTGGCGGACAGATGCAGACGCGCCTTGTGATTACCCGTGATGAACAAGTTGAACGCGCCCACCGTATGGGTATCGACGACGTCAAGAAGAAATATGATCTGAAGGAGATGGCCGGACCGGACGTGTTGTTCGCGGCGACCGGCGTGACGGACGGCAACTTCCTTCAGGGCGTGAAATTCGGCCGGAGCCACATCACCACACACACGGTGGTTATGCGGTCCTCGACCGGCACTGTGCGCTATATCAAGGCGCAGCACACCGACCTCGACAAGTTCCTGCTCGACTGAGACTGATTTCGCATGCCTGAAGACCAGACGCCTGCCGCTCCCGGACCCGGGCGTCTTGTGCTCGGTGTCGAGGCATCGGCGAATGGCAACGCCTGGCGGGACAGGCTGACAGACGAACAGAACCGTGCAGCGATGGCTATCGCCCAGCAGACGGGCGTTCCGGATGTGGTTGCGCGGATCATGGCGGGACGCGGTGTTCTGGCGGAGGAAGCCGGGGCCTTCCTTGAACCCTCGCTGAAAACCCTGATGCCGGACCCGTCAAGGCTGATCGACATGGACAGGGCGGCGGAGCGGGTCGCCGGCGCAGTGCTTTCAGGTCAGAAAATCGCGATCTTCGGGGACTACGATGTCGATGGCGCAACATCGACAGCTTTGCTGGTCCGCTATTTCCGCTGGCTTGGTCTGGATCCGCTCTTTCACATCCCTGACCGGATCATCGAAGGCTACGGCCCGAATGGTCCGGCGATTGAGGCGCTGATCGAGCGCGGCGCGGAACTGCTGATCACCGTTGATTGCGGCAGCACCTCTTTCGAGGCGTTCGAGATGGCATGGTCGTGTGATCTCGACATCGTTGTTATCGACCACCACCAAGTCGGCGAGACGTTGCCCGAGGTGACGGCGCTCGTGAACCCGAACCGGCAGGATGATCTATCTGGCCAGGGGCATCTGGCAGCCGTTGGTGTGAGTTTTCTGTTTCTCGTTGCATTGTCCCGTGAGATCCGCCGGCGGAAGGCTGATATTTCGTCGAAATTGCCGGATCTGATGAACCTGCTCGATCTGGTTGCCCTCGGGACTATCTGCGATGTCGTGCCGCTCAAGGGGCTTAATCGCGCCTATGTGATGCGTGGCCTGGATGTCATGCACCGGCGGGGGAATTTCGGGCTTGCGGCTCTTGCTGATGCATCGCGAGTGTCCGGGCCGCCGGCCCCCTATCATCTGGGGTTTTTGCTCGGGCCGCGCATCAATGCGGGCGGACGGATTGGTGATGCGGCGCTTGGTGCCCGGCTTCTGACCTGCGTGGATCGGATGGAGGCCGGACAGATCGCCGAACGGCTTGATACATTGAATGCCGAACGTCAGGCGATGGAAAGCGTCATGCTGGAAGAGGCGGGCGCGCAGGCCGTTGTCGCCCTTGAGGAACGGGATCCGGCGGTGCTTTTGACCGGTTCGGATGGCTGGCATCCCGGCATCGTCGGGCTAATTGCGTCCAGGCTGAAGGATGCGCACCGGCGTCCTGCCTTCGCAATTGCCTATGATGAGGCGGGCAAGGGCACGGGGTCGGGACGGTCCATTCCGGATGTCGATCTCGGGCGGGTGGTTCGCAAGGCAGTAGACGAGGGTCTGCTCGAACGCGGTGGCGGGCATGCCATGGCGGCAGGCCTGACGGTTCAGCGCTCGAAAGCCGCCGATCTGGAAGCTTTCTTTCAACAGGAACTGGCGGCCGAGGTCGAGGTTGCTGCGTCGCGGCGCGATCTGAAAATAGATGCAGCCCTGACTGCGACCGGTGCGAGCCTTGATCTCTACGATTTGATGGAAAAGGCCGGGCCTTTTGGGGCAGGGCACTCCGAGCCTGTCTTTGCCTTTCCTGCGCATCGCGTTTCCTACGCGGATGTTGTCGGCAATGGCCATGTCAGAGCGACGATTTCGGCAGGAAATGGGACCAAGTTGAAAGCCATCAGCTTCAAGGCGGCGGACCGTCCCCACGGCCAGATGCTTCTGGAAAGCCGGGGCCGTCCGCTGCATGTTGCCGGTTCGTTGTCGCTCGACACCTGGCAGGGAGCACCAAAGGTGCAGTTGCGGGTTCTCGATGTCGCTGATCCGCAGAAATCGCGGTTTTCAACAGGCTGATTGGGCTGGTTAACGCTCGTTAAGAGAATCCTAAGTGCGCCGCAATAGCGTCACTACCGGACGAAGGAATCGCCGGAGGCTTTCATGCGCGCTCAGGATGAGCTGAAGATCTATTTTCTCGAAATCGACCGTAGAACCGACCTCGCCTTGCGCGGGGTGCGCAAGG
Source organism: Roseibium sp. (assembly GCA_965230445.1). Lineage (GTDB taxonomy): Bacteria > Pseudomonadota > Alphaproteobacteria > Rhizobiales > Stappiaceae > Roseibium. The sequence goes on from OZ246005.1 coordinate 1,683,699, forward strand.
TGCGCTCAACGGCCAAGTTGCGCCAGTTACCGGGCGAATCCGTGCTCACCGGGACCGGCGCCGGCTTTCTGGTTGCCCTGGCTGCTTTTGCGGGCCTGTTTCTGAATTGACCGCTCCCGGCGATTGTCCGCTCTAATGAGGTTCTATCCCCTTGCGATGGCAACCAGAATGCGCGCGACATGGTCTACGAACTCGTCAGGAAGCCTGCATATGAACTCGGCTTGCCGTGAAGCGAGGTCCAGCGGCCTTTCCTGATGAACCAGAAGCCTGCCTCGGACAGGCAGACCAACGGGAATATCGACCAGAAAGGGCTGGTATCTCGGGTTTTTCCCACCAGTGGTAATAGGCACGACCCGTGTAAGACCGGTAGCCGTTGCAAAGCGTTCCGGCGTCATGATCAAGACCGGTCGCCAGCCCTGTTGTTCAGTGCCTTTCGTCGGGTCCAAACTGACCTTGACGACGTCGCCGCGATCCATTGTGGCTACTCAATGATCTCGGCACCAACCAATGGTGCCTCGACAAATGCGCGATCTTCTTCGCTCCAGTCCGCAGAAGCGGACAAGTCACACCTTGAGATCAGTTCATCCAGAGTTTGCTCTTTTGGCGAGGGAGTTATTACAATCTGTTGTCCGTTCAGGTCGATTTCGACCTGATCGCCTGCCGCCATTTGAAAGCGGTCCAGGATCGGTTTCGGGATCGCAATCATCTGCGATCCGCCAACCTTTCGAATGTTGACCTTGTGCATAGCAGTCTCTCGATGCCTCCTTAGGCGTGGCGGCGTGGCGGCGTGCCGGCGTGGCTGCTCAACGATGGAGTTATATCTCAGTATAATACGCCGGCATCAACATGCAAAACCTATAATCTCTGATACTTCTGCGAAGGGCCGGGGTATTCCTGTCGAACTATGTCGGCCGGTATCGTGAGGTACGTGAAATGGACACCTACAAGATCGCCCTTTGGTCCCTCAATCTTGGAATTGCGCCTTCCGGGCTGCCCGGATTTGTGCAACGGATCGAGACCGCGTTGGCCCGTGCTGCAAACGGTGGGGCGAAACTGCTCGTCATGCCGGAATATGCGATTGAGACCTGCCTTGCCTTCAAGCCGGACGGTTTGGCACCGAATGACGAAATGGCGTTTCTCGGCGGGATTGGCGCGGAGCTTGTCAGCGGCTTGCGGGATCTTCCGGAAAAACATGGCGTATCGCTGCTTGCCGGAACGATGCCGGTTGCGGTGAAGGGTGGCCATACAAACACCGCAGTCCTACTAACCGCGGACGGGCGCGAAATCCGTCAGGACAAGCTGTGCCTGACGCCTTTTGAGAAGGATGCGGAGACATGGCTATTAACTCCCGGCTCAAGCTTCAAGGTGATCGAGCTCGACGGGCTGAGAATTGGTATCCTGGTCTGTCTGGACATCGAAATGCCCGCGCTCAGCAGCCTGATTGCGCCGCTGGAACTGGACTTGCTGCTGGTTCCGTCGATGACGGAGCGCCAATCCGGTTTCCGGCGGGTATTCGATTGTGCCAAGGCCCGTGCAGTGGAGTTGATGTCAGCCGTTGCGGTGTGTGGTGTGGTCGGGTCCGCGAAGGGAACGACACAGAATGAACGTACCTATTCCGGTGCAGCGCTTTACTTGCCGTGCGAGGAAGCGCTCGGTTCAACAGGGATCGGTGCGGCTGCTCCAGAAACGGACGGAATGCACGGCGAAGAACCGTTCCTGTTCGCCGATGTGCCGGTGAGTACCTTACGCAGTTTGCGGAAGGGCGCGGCAGAGGTCTGGCCTGGTGGTTGGCGGGCAGATCATGTCGTCGTGATGACATGATCCACGATTTCCACATATTCGTGGAAATACGGATAGTTATGTGCACAAAGTGCGCTATTTGCTGGACATCTCCAGCTGTATGACTATGGTGAAATTGGTCAAACCCACCATAGTTCATTGGAGTTTCATGGTAGCCGTTAGCGCGAAATCGTTGTCGCGCACCGTCTGGGTGCGCGGTCTTACCGCCAAGCTGAAAAAGCCGTTGCGGTTGCAGATTGCCGCGTTGTGTTTCCGGGAAGGCGGCAAGGAACCGGAAATCCTGCTGGTGTCGTCCCGCCAGCGCGGCCGGTGGATATTGCCGAAAGGGTGGCCGGAAGCGGGCCGAAAACATTTCGAAGTCGCCGCTATTGAAGCGTATGAAGAGGCCGGTGCCATCGGCGTACCCGACAAGCGGCCACTTGGCATGTTCAAATCATTCAAGGGTCTTTCGGACGGCGCGAAGCTCGCCACCCGGGTGGTGGTGTTCAAGATGCATGTCGACAGGATGCTGAAGAAGTTCCCTGAAAAGGGGCAGCGCAAGGTCCGCTGGGTGCCCGTAAGCAAAGCCATCGACATGGTCGATGAACCCACCCTCAGTGTGTTTTTGAAGCTCCACCGCCGAACGCTTCGCAAAGCGGTGGGGTAACTGCCGCTCATGCAGCCGTATCAAGATCCCGTGCGGCTTCAACAAGCAGCCCGCCTGCATATCCGGCAAATGACACCCAGGCTTCCAAGATGAAGGTGTCGGGTCCAGTTCGCCACAGCATGACTGGCGACTTGTGGAAGATCGTCCGCGTGATTTTGCCGACCGGGAAGGCTTCCGCTGTCAGGTCGATGAAGATACCGGAGTTCAGCAGCCACGTTGCCTGAGGGCCGCTGACGATCAACGCCTCGGACCGGTCGGTGATGTTGACCAGCGAATGCGGGTGCTCTGCCAGGCTGGCCTCGACGGCGGCAAAGACTTCATCGGTGTCCGCGTCCGGGCACAGCAGCGTCCATTCGTCGGGCCCCATCCATAGCGCTGCCCGGGTCGGGGCAAGTTCTGCAGACAGCGGGCGGGTAGGCAAGGGCGTACCGAAGCCGTTTGCTGCGTCACCCAGTGCATCGGCGCGGGCACGAAGGGAGAGCCGTCCTAGCGGTGCGGCTTTTAAGATGGAAGCGCTATCAAGATCGAGCAGCGGCGCTGCCTCCGGATCGGCAACATAGAGGTCGTTTGCAAGAAGATCAGCCATTGAGCCGCGCTCCTTCCTTGTCAAAGAATACGGGATCGGTGACCTCGACGGGGATCGACCCGCCGGGCATGGGCACATGGAGAGTTTCGCCGATCAGGGCGCGGCCGTTGGCGACCATTGCCAGGGCGAATGAGCGGCCAAGGGCCGGGCTGTAATAGGCCGAGGTCACATGGCCGTCTGCCGGGGTGCCGGTCGCCGGATCCTGCGCCTTGGTGATCTGCGCGCCTTCCTCCAGCAGCTTGTTCGGGTCCTTGGGCCGAAGGCCGACAAACTGCTTGCGGCCTTCGGCCACCAGATCCGGGCGGGCAAGGCCGCGTTTGCCGACAAAGTCGTGCTTCTTCTTGCCGATCGCCCAATTCATGCCGGCATCGTCCGGCGTCACCGTGCCGTCCGTGTCCTGACCGACAATGATGTAGCCCTTCTCGGCGCGCAGCACGTGCATGGTTTCCGTGCCGTAGGGCGTGCCGCCGTGCTTCCCGATCTCGCCGGCAAGTGTTTCCCACATCATCTTGCCGTGGCGTTTGGGGACGTTGATCTCAAAACCCAGTTCACCGGTGAACGATATCCGGAAAAGGCGGCACGGAACGCCGCAGAACTTGCCTTCGGCAAGGCCCATGTGCGGCAGGGCTTCCGGCGAAAGGTCTATACCCTCAATGAACGGGGCGATCACCTCGCGGGCCTTTGGACCCTGAACCGCGGCCACCGCGAATTGCTCGGTGGTTGAAGTGATCCAGACATTGAGCTCCGGCCATTCGGTCTGCAGGTAGTCTTCCATCTTGGCAAAGACGCTCGCCGCACCGCCCGTGGTGGTGGTGGCGTGAAACCGGTCTTCGGCAAGGCGCCCGATCACGCCGTCATCCGTGATGAAACCGGCATCGTTCAGGAACAGCCCGTAGCGGCAGCGCCCTGGTGCGAGTTTCTTCCAGGGATTGGTGTACATGCGCTCCAGGAACTCGGCTGCATCCGGGCCGACAACCTCGATCTTGCCGAGCGTGGAAGCGTCGAACAGGCCGACACTCTCGCGTACGGTCGCGCATTCGCGCTTGACCGCAGCGTGCATGTCTTCGCCGTCCTTTGGAAAATACCAGGTCCTTTTCCACTGGCCGACATCCTCGAACACACCGCCATGTTCCTCTGCCCATTCATGAGACGGGGTTTTGCGCACCGGATCGAAGAGGTCGCCGCGCGAGGTGGTCGCGAAGGTGCCGAAAGTGGTTGGCGTATAGGGCAGGCGGAACGTTGTCAGGCCGACATCGGCGATCGGCTTGTCCAGGGCACCCGAAGCGATCTGCAAGGCGTTCATGTTGGATAGACGCCCCTGGTCGGTCGCCATGCCGGTCGTCGTGAAGCGCTTGATGTGCTCGATGGAATGCATGCCTTCGCGAACCGCCAGCTTGACGTCCTTGGCGGTCACGTCGTTCTGATAATCGACAAAAGCCTTGACCCTGCTGGGGTTCCGGTCGTGGGGTGTCGCACCAAGCATGGTGCCGCTGCCGGCTTCCGCGCCGCTGGCGACCGGGTAGACCAGCTGGGCTGATTTTCCGGTTGCGGCAAAGGCTGCATCGGCACCGGCGGCATAACCATCGGTCAAGGTGTCGTTCAGTCCGTAAATACCGTGGGCGGCACCGGCCGAGCGTTCGCGCTGGACATGGCTGCCAGGCAGGTAGGCGCTCTTGTCCGCGTCCCAGACCACCTTGCCGCGCGACTGCGAGTAAAGGCTGACATTCGGTGTCCAGCCTCCGGACATCAGGATCGCGTCACAGCTGACCTGGCCGGCTGACGAAACAGAACCGGACGGTGAGATCCTGCCGAGAAGGGCGCCCGAAACCCGCGTCCGGCCATTGGTTCCCGTGATCACACAGGATGTCTCGACGCGGATGTCGCGCGCCTTTGCGATTGCCATCAGGCTTTCCGGCGGATCGGCACGCATATCGGCGATAGCAACCACGTTGACACCGTGGTCGCTGAGGTCGAATGCGGCCTGCCAGGCCGTGTCGCACGCGGTCGCGACCAGCACCTTGGCGCCGGCCTTGACGCCATAGCGGTTGAGATAGGTTCGCCCGGCTTCCGCGAGCATGATGCCGGGCCGGTCGTTTTCCGGGAACACCATCGGCCGTTCGACGCAGCCAGAGGCAATCACCACTTCCTTGGCGCGCACCTGCCAAAGCCGCTCGCGCGGCAGTTTCGGATCGGGATCGGCAAGGTGCTCGGTTACGCGCTCGGCAAGGGCGACAAAGTTTTGGGCGAAATAGCCAAAAGCCGTGGTGCGCGGCAAAAGCGTGACATTGTCCATCGCCTCCAGTTTGCCAACCGTCGCAGCCACCCAGTCAGATGCGGATAGCCCATCTATCGTCGCGCTGGCTTCACTCAGAAGCGAGCCGCCGAATTCTGCCTGCTCGTCAACAAGCATGACCCGCGCGCCGCTCTCGCCAGCAGCCAAGGCCGCTGCAAGGCCCGCTGGGCCGGATCCGGCAACCAGGACGTCGCAGTGGGCGTAGGTGTTGGCATAGTGGTCGTGATCTGGAGCTTTCGGCGGTTTGCCGAGGCCGGCTGCTGCCCGGATGACCGGTTCATAGACGTTCATCCAGAAGGACTTCGGCCACATGAACGTCTTGTAGTAGAAACCGGCTGGAAACAGCGGCGACAACAGATCGTTGACTGCGCCGACGTCGAAACCGAGGGAAGGGAACCGGTTTTGCGAGATCGCCTTCAGGTTCTGGTAGAGTTCCACCTGCGTGGCGCGCAGGTTCGGCGTCTGGTCGCTGCCGCGATAGATGCCGACAAGCGCGTTAGGCTCCTCGGACCCTGCCGTCAGGATACCGCGCGGACGGTGGTACTTGAAGGACCGCCCGGTCAGATGGACGCCATTGGCCAGAAGGGCGGAAGCGAGGGTGTCGCCCTGGTAGCCACGCAGTTCTTCACTGTCGAAGGTGAAGGTCAGTTCTTTTGAGCGGTCGATCCTGCCGCCTTTTTCGGAACGGTATGGCTGGCTCATTGCTGGGCTTCTTTCGCGAGTTCGGCAAGGTCGGGCATGGGTTCGCCGGTCTTGTAGACTTTCAAGATCCTGTCGCTCACCGTGTCGCGTACGACGTTGAAAATCCGGCCACAACCGTGAATGTGCCGCCACCGCTCGACATAGATGCCGCGCGTGTTGCTGCGCATGTACAGGTAGTTGGCCCAGTCTTCATCCGTCTGGGTGGACGGGTCGGCCGGGCGCGCGATGTGGGCCTGGCCCAGGCAGACATACTCCAGTTCGGAGCGTTCCTCACCGCAATAGGGGCAGTAAATCAACAGCATGCGGAATTCCTTCAGTGCGCCACGGCGGCGGCCGCCGCCTCGTCGATCAGCCGTCCGGTGCGGAAGCGATCAATGGTGAACGGCGCGTTGATCCTGTGTGGCTCGTCCTTGGCGATCGTGTGCGCAAAGACATGGCCTGAGCCCGGTGTTGCCTTGAAGCCGCCCGTGCCCCAGCCGCAATTGACATAAAGACCGGGAACCGGGGTCTTGGACAGGATTGGTGAACGGTCAGGCGTGACGTCGACAATACCGCCCCAGTTGCGCAGCATGCGCATCCGGCGGAAATGCGGAAACAGCTCGCAGATCGCATCGATGGTGTGCGTGGTGATGTGGATGCCGCCGGTTTGGCTATAGGATACGTACTGGTCCGTGCCCGCGCCGATGACCAACTCCCCCTTGTCGGACTGAGAGATATAGGCGTGGATGGTGTTGGACATGACCACACAGGGGAATGCGGGCTTGACTGGCTCGGAAACCAGGGCCTGAAGCGGGAAGGATTCCAGCGGCATGCGCACACCGGCCATGTCCATGACGACCGACGTGTTTCCGGCGGCGACCACGCCGACCTTCTTGGTCTTGATGAAGCCCTTTGCGGTATCAACACCTTCGACGGATCCGTCGGCGGCGCGGCGGATGCCGGTGACTGCGCAGTTCTGGATAATGTCCACACCCATTGCATCGGCACCGCGGGCATAGCCCCACGCGACCGCATCATGGCGGGCCGTGCCGCCAACCCGCTGAAGGGCTGCGCCGACAACAGGATAGCGGATGTTCTTGGAAATGTTCAGCGGCGGGCAATAGTCCTTGGCTTGTTCCGGCGTCAGCCACTCGTTCTGCACCCCGGCAAGGCGATTGGCATGGATGTGCCGCTTGAACACCTGAATATCGTGAACCGTATGTGCCAGCATCATCACGCCGCGCGAGGAGTACATGATGTTGTAGTTGAGTTCCTGCGAGAGACCCTGCCAAAGACCAATGGCGTGGTTGTATAGCGCCGCGCTTTCTTCCCAAAGGTAATTGGAGCGGACAATGGTGGTGTTCCTACCGGTATTGCCGCCGCCGAGCCAGCCCTTGTCCAGGACGGCGATGTTGGTGATGCCGTGTTCCTTGGCAAGATAATAGGCCGTTGCAAGGCCATGACCACCGGCGCCGATGATTACGGCATCGTATTCGGCCTTTGGTTCCGGCGCGCGCCATTGGCGGCCCCAGTTCTTGTGCGCCGAGAGGGCATTCTTCGCCAGTTCGAGGAAGGAATATCGCTTCATCGGGCAGCGGCTCCGCATTTGGGTTTCGGACGGTCTCGCCGGTGCGGCGGGCCGTCCGGGTCTGTTCCGGAATCAGGTTGGATCGCTGGGCTTGTCAACGCAAGCTGCGATCCCGCCAAGGTGGCCACATATTCAGGAAAGGCGGTCACGGGTCCCCCCGGTTTTCGGTCGTTGGATTGTCGAAAAGCGACATACAGCAGGATTGCTGTTTGACAATAGTTCAACGGTCTGCGGGTTTTAAAAATGCGCTTGCCCCGCTATGAAAGAAACAAGGATTCAGAACCGTTTAAAGACCGGTTGGGAGGTATGAGATGGAAACACGTGCAGCGGTTGCGATTGGCGCCGGAAAACCGCTTGAGGTAACTACGGTCAACCTTGAAGGCCCGAAGGCTTTCGAGGTGCTTGTTGAGATCAAGGCAACGGGAATTTGCCATACGGATGAGTTCACCCTTTCAGGGGCCGATCCGGAAGGGCTTTTTCCGGCAATTCTCGGCCATGAGGGTGCCGGCGTGGTCGTAGAGGTCGGACCCGGCGTGACCACATTGAAGCCGGGCGATCACGTCATTCCGCTCTATACGCCCGAGTGCCGCAACTGCGAATACTGCCTCAACCCGAAGACCAACCTGTGTCAGGCGATCCGGTCCACCCAGGGGCAGGGCCTGATGCCGGATGGGTCTTCGCGGTTCTCCACGCTCGATGGCGAGCCGATCCTGCACTACATGGGGACGTCGACCTTTTCCAACTACACGGTGGTTCCGGAGATCGCGCTCGCAAAGATCCGTGAGGACGCGCCCTTTGACAAGGTTTGCTACATCGGCTGTGGCGTCACAACAGGCATTGGCGCGGTGATCAACACGGCGAAGGTGGAATCAGGATCGCGGGCGGTTGTCTTCGGCTTGGGCGGAATTGGCCTGAACGTCATCCAGGGCCTGCGCCTTGCCGGCGCGGACCAGATCGTTGGTGTCGATCTCAATCCGGCCAAGAAGGAAATGGCGGAACGGTTCGGCATGACCGATTTCGTCAATCCGCGCGAGGTCAACGAAGAGCTGGTTCCGTATCTGGTGAACCTCACCAAGGGCGGCGCCGATTACACGTTCGATGCCACCGGTAATGTCGAGGTGATGCGCACAGCGCTCGAATGTGCCCACAAGGGCTGGGGCGAGAGCATCATCATCGGCGTGGCACCCGCCGGGGCCGAAATTTCCACCCGTCCGTTCCAGCTGGTGACCGGACGCACCTGGAAAGGCACCGCTTTCGGCGGTGCACGCGGGCGCACCGATGTGCCGAGAATTGTCGACTGGTACATGGATGGCAAGATCGAGATCGATCCGATGATCACCCACACGATGCCGCTTGAGGACATCAACAAGGGCTTCGATCTGATGCATGCAGGTGAGTCGATCCGCTCGGTGGTGCTTTACTGATCGATGGGTGACGTGCATATGCGCCTCTTCCGTGCATCGGATGAGGACGCGCTCTGGGCCATGCTTCAGCCAGTTTTTGAAGCGGGCGATACCTATACGATTGACCCGGATATCTCCCGGGAAGACGCATTGGCTTACTGGCGGGACGGACACGAAGTGTTCGTCGCCAGTGGCAGTGACGGGAGCCTGCTCGGCACCTATTACATTTGTCCGAACCAAAAGGGCGGCGGCGCGCATGTGTGCAATTGCGGTTTCGTCACCAGTTTGAATGCGCGCGGCAAGGGTGTTGCGAAAAAAATGTTGGCGCATTCGCTTGAAAGGGCGGTGGCACGCGGCTTCCGCGCCATGCAGTTCAATTTTGTGGTGTCGACCAACCAGCGGGCAATCGACATCTGGCAAAGGCATGGATTTGATATCGTCGGGCGGTTGCCCGGTGCGTTCAACCATCCGGATGAGGGCTATGTGGATGCGTTGGTTATGTACCGGGATCTAGTGGCTTATTAGGCGCATCCAAAAGGTGGGAAAACAGAATGGAAACCGTATCCGAAAACAGATGCTTTGGCGGGACACAAGGCGTCTATAGGCACAGCTCCGAGGTGTGCGCGTGCGACATGACCTTTGCAGTCTATGTACCGCCACAGGCAAGCGCAGGACCGGTTCCCTGTCTTTGGTATTTGTCGGGACTGACCTGCACCCACGAAAACGCCATGGTAAAGGCCGGGCTTCAGGCCCATGCGGCGGAGTTCGGCTTGGCGCTGGTGTTTCCGGACACAAGTCCGCGCGGCGAAGGTGTTGCCGATGACGAGGCCTATGATCTAGGGCAGGGTGCCGGTTTCTATGTTGATGCCACTGAGGTGCCCTGGGCATCTCATTTCCAGATGGAAACCTACATCGCAAACGAGTTGCGCGACCTCGTTCAGCAGAATTTCCCGGTGTCTGTGCGCCAGGGTATCACCGGGCATTCCATGGGCGGCCATGGCGCGCTGACGCTGGCGATGAAGTATCCTGGTCATTTCCAATCGCTGTCCGCCTTCGCGCCGATTGCCAACCCGAGCGGCTCCGATTGGGGACGCAAGCAACTCGGTGCCTATCTCGGGAAGGACGAAACATCCTGGCCGGCCCATGATGCGTCGGCTTTGTTGCGGGACAAGGGCTGGGCCGGGGACATCCTGATTGATCAGGGCAGCAGTGATCAGTTTCTGGAGCTATTGAAGCCGGAAGCTCTGGCATCTGCGCTCTCCGAAACGCGGACACCGTCCACTTTCCGCATGCAGAGTGGCTATGATCACTCCTATTTCTTCGTCGCCAGTTTTGGCCGGGACCATGTCGCCTGGCATGCGGAGCGGCTTACGGGCTGAAACAATACTGCCGATTGATCCTTGTGTGACCGCCCGATGTAGACGCTCTGGGCGGTCATACGCGTTTAGCGTCCTGCCGGTTTGACATTGATCGCGCTGAATGCAACGGCGGCCCAACCGACGATCAGAAGCATGCCGCCGGTTGGCGCCGCCATGGCGAACAGGCGGACGCCCCGAAAGGAACGCGACACCAGATCACCACAGAACAGGCACAGGCCGGCGATGAGAAGAAACAATGCGAAGGGCATGATCGGCACATTGCGAACCTGGCAAACCACGCCGATGGCGAGCAGGGCCGGTGCGTGATAGATCAGCATTTCCGCGGCCGTTTCGACTAGACCTGACCGCTCCATGTGGGCTGATGCCGCCAGAAGCGTGATACCGGTGGCCCCACATAAACCCGCGAGAACAATGCAAAGTCTCAAGAGGGCGCTCGTGGGCTCCGTGCTTCCGGCCATGACATCGTTCCCGTTCGGTTATCCACTGTCGCGTCAAGCATCTGCCAGTCCGCGTTTGTGAAGCATAGCATCAATTTCCGGAGCCCTGCCGCGAAACGCCTGATAGGCGAGTTCCGGTTCCTGCCGGCCGCCTGCAGAATAGATGTTTTCCAGCAACCGCCTGGCGGTTGAGGCATCAAAGACATCGCCTGTTTCTTCAAACGCCTGGAAGGCGTCGGCATCCATGACCTCGGACCACATGTAGCTGTAGTAACCAGCCGAATAGCCGTCTCCCGAGAACACATGGGCAAAATGCGGGATCCTGTGCCGGAGGTTGATCGCAGACGGCATGCCGATCTTTCCAAGCGCTTCCTTCTCGTAAGCGTTCGGCTCGAACCCGCTCAGATCGGTTTTCAGGTGCAGGTCGAGATCGACCAGCGCGCTCGCAGTGTATTCAACCGTTGCAAAGCCCTGATTGAAGTTGGCCGCTGCCAGAACCTTGTCCAGCAGGGACTTCGGCATCGGCTTTCCGGTCTTGTAGTGGATCGCGAATTTCGACAGCACCGCCGGTTCGGAGAGCCAATGCTCGTAGAGCTGGGAGGGAAGCTCGACGAAATCTCGGGCAACATGCGTTCCGGAGATCATCGGGTAGGTGACATCTGACAGAAGCCCGTGCAGGCCGTGGCCGAATTCGTGGAACAGGGTGCGTGCGTCGTCGAAGGTCAGCAAAGTTGCTTCGCCCGCGGCTCCCTTCGAGAAATTCATCACGTTGACGATGATCGGCGCGACGGTTCCGTCCAGTTTGTGTTGGGTGCGGAAAGCGCTCATCCAGGCGCCGGAGCGTTTGGATGACCGGGCGAAGTAATCACCTAGAAACAGGCCCTTGTGCTTTCCGTGCGGGTCCAGAACCTCGAAAACGCGGACATCCGGGTGATAGACCGGCATATCTTTGAGCTCACGGAAGGTCACGCCAAACAGACGGGTCGCGGTATCGAACGCAGCCGCGATGATGTTGTCGAGCTGCAGATAGGGCTTCAGTTCCGCTTCATCCAGATCGTGCTCAGCCTTGCGGACCTTCTCGGTATAAAAGCGCCAGTCCCAGGCTTCGATCTGATGGTTCTCGCCCAGGCTCTGAGCCATTCCGGCAAGCTTTTGTTGTTCATTGCCCGCCCGCGCGACCGCTGGTTCCCAGACCTTCATCAACAGGTCCTGAACATTGTCCGGCTGCTTGGCCATTGTGTCTTCGAGCTTGTAGGCCGCGAAAGTGTCATAGCCGAGCAGGTTTGCCTTTTCGGTCCGCAAGGTCAGGATTTCTGCAATAAGCCCGCGGTTGTCGGTTTCGCCACCGTTCTCGCCGCGTGCAATCCAGGCCTTATAGGCTTCCTCGCGCTTGGCCCGGTTGGTCGAGAACTGCAGGAACGGCTCGATCGAAGAGCGGGACAGCGTAATGACGTGCTTGCCGTCAAGGCCACGTTCTTGTGCCGCTTGCGCGGCCGATGCCAGCAGAAAGTCCGGCAGGCCGGCAAGGTCTTCAGGCCCATCCAGTTCAAGCTGATAGTCTGCTTCGTCCTTGAGCATGTTCTGGGCGAACCGGGTGCCGAGCGTGGCCAATCTTTGCGTGATTTCTGCCATGCGGTTTTTTCCGGCCTGATCCAGAGCCGCTCCCGCACGCACAAACATCTTGTGGTAGCGCTCAAGAACACGGGATGCTTCCGGATCCAGCTGCAGCGTGGCGCGCGCCTCCCAAAGAGCTGCAATCCGCTCAAACAGCTTAGCGTTCAAAAGTGTGTCGGAAGAGTGCTTTGCGAGCTTGGGCGCAAGGTCACGCTCGATCGCCTGCAGCTCCGGATTCGTGTGCGCACTGCTCAGGTTGAAAAACGTACCCGCGACCTTGTCCAAGGCCTTGCCAGAGGTCTCAAGGGCAATGATTGTGTTCTCGAACGTGGCAGCGGCCGCCTGACCCGCGATCCGGTCGATCTCCGCTCGCGCCTCCGCCATGGAAGTCTCAAAGGCCTCCGGGAAATGCTCCGGTTCAATATCCGCGAACGGCGGCAATTCAAAGGGCGTTGTCCAGGCGGTCAGGAGCGGGTTTGCAGTCATTGTGCACCTTGTATGGTTTGTAGGTCGCTCCGATCAATATGGGTCGTCTGGTCCGCTGGCCACAAGATTTTTGTGCTCGTGATATGCCAGCCGGCTATCGGCATCCCGAAGCCTGTGCGTTTTTCGCATCGGATTCCGTAGAACAACGATTGCGACTTTTGATTGTGCGAGGCATATTTGAACGCAGGCAAGGGTTGATTGGGGGAAACGTTTTGCGGTTTTTGGCTTTTTTTGTGCTGCCTGTTGTCTGGTGTGTCCCTGGCGCTGGCTGATACACACCGGCGGATTGTACCGGCAAACAAGACAAGTGTTGTAAATGCGACGGCGACTTTTTCAAAAGGCGATTGCAGTGGCGGAGCTTTGCCCCGCTTCAAGGTTTCCAAAGCGCCGAAACATGGCTCAGTGTCCTTTAGGAAAGTGACTTTCACCCTCACCAAACGAGCCGGACGATGCGCGGGTAAACGCGTGAAAGGGATGGAGGTGCTTTACAAACCGGCAAACGGGTATCGGGGCAAGGACGATTTCAAGGTGGGCTTTACCATGAACCGATACGTGAGTGCCGGCGGGGTGCGCCATGTTACGGACAGCTACAAAATTACCGTAAAGTAGGTAAAAGGTTCCACATTTCGTGCTGATGGCCCATCTGTACCCATATGAAGATAGCCAAGTTGAGACGGTTTCAGTTCGACACTTCCCCGTCTCGTCCGGTCATCTAATCAACTGGGGTTGATATAATGCAGTGCTGAATGAAATTCAGAACGTCTCTGTTGCCTTTCGCAATAACATCTGATGTGTCGGCACCCTTGGCTGCTGTCCGGTCCGTTGCGGTCACCACATTGACTTGGCGGCGCGATCCGGCCACTCGTCGTCATAAGATTTGCCGTCAAAGCTGGTCTTGATTTCCTGCAGCATGGAACCAGTCGATGGAAGGCAGGACGCGGCGGCTTTGTCCGAAAGGTTCCACAGATCCGCCCTCAGGATGGCCCGGGCGCACTGAAAGTAGACGCTGTCTATGGTGATGATCGTCACCGAGCGCGGCCTTTTGCCTTCCTTCTCGAACGAGGCCAGCAGATCAGGCTCTGCGGAGATGACAGCCTTGCCATTGACCCGCAGGACGTTGTTCCATCCGGTGATCATGAACATCACGGACACACGGGGATCGCGTACGATATTTCGCAAGGAATCGATCCGGTTGTTGCCGCGCCGGTCCGGCATGAGCAGGGTCCGGTCATCCTTGAGCCTCACCACCGGGCCATCGTCGCCACGTGGGCTTGCATCAAGGCCCTCCGGTCCGGAAGTGGCCAGCACGCAGAACCGGGCCGCCTCAATGATCTGGCGGTATGAGGGTGTGAGTGCGCCGGTTTCCTTGATGAGCGACGCTTCGCCGGTGCCGCCGTAGAGTGCCTCAAGTGATTCCATACTGGAGATGATTGTCATTTGGGCTTCTTTCGGGTGTTGATCCCGTCCAATACGCGTTTCGGCGGGCGGACGAGATCGGATGAGTGGGCGCCGGAATTACGCTATGTATTAGGGGTTTCAGCTTCCTGTTCAACAATGCACGTCCCGGCAAAGTCGGATCCGTCTTCGGTGGCGTTTCGAAACTCTGCTGAAAACTATTGCAATGCCGATTTCTGCCCTGTGAAATTTCACAAAATGCCACGAGATATACCGATAATGCTGTATGTTAGAGCAGTTTAAACTAAAGTATGATTTCCAATACTTAAACGCCGTGGACCGGAGATATTGCGTTGCAGAATGTTTGGTTCGTAGGTGTGCAATATTATACCCTTATTGAATTTTGCATCGCAATATATTGCTGAATTGTTTCAGGATATTCTGATGTCTTGGGGCGGGTTGTTTCCCGAATTCAGGCCCATACGCGCCAATAGTCGTATTGCGGCTAAATCTCGCAGCTTTTTATGCTGATTGCAGCTTGCGGTTCCATGCGCCCGTTACCGGGCCTGGCCGCTTGCGGGAATTTCTATTGCCGGCAGATCCACGGTGGATCTTCCATGCCTTTCTGGGAGGAAAGTATGAGCTTGATTAAACCCCTCAATCGCCGCTCTATTTTGAAGGCAGGCGCGCTCGGAGGCGCTGCGCTTGCAACACCGACAATCTTTTCCAGCCGCGCCTGGTCCGCCGGCTACCTGAACGAACCGACCGGCTCCACGGTCACCCTCGGCTTCAACGTTCCGCAAACCGGTCCCTATGCGGATGAAGGCGCTGACGAACTGCGTGCCTATGAACTGGCTGTCGAGCACCTCAACGGCGGCGGCGACGGTGGCATGATGACCACGTTCTCGTCCAAGGCGCTGAAGGGCAACGGCATCCTCGGCAAAAAGGTCGAATATGTCACGGGCGATACGCAGACCAAATCGGACGCTGCCCGTGCATCTGCGAAGTCGATGATCGAAAAAGACGGCGCGATCATGATCACCGGCGGGTCTTCCTCCGGTGTGGCAGTGGCCGTGCAGTCTCTGTGTCAGGAAGCTGGCGTCATCTTCATGGCTGGCCTGACCCACTCCAACGACACCACAGGCAAGGACAAGCGCGCCAACGGTTTCCGTCACTTCTTCAACTCCTACATGTCCGGCGCAGCGCTGGCACCGGTGTTGAAGAACGCTTATGGCGCTGATCGTAACGCCTACCACCTGACCGCAGACTACAACTGGGGTTACACCACAGAGCAAGCGGTGAAGGAATCCACCGAAGCTCTGGGCTGGAACACGGTCGAAACCGTCAAGACGCCGCTCGCAGCGACCGACTTCTCGGCCTACATCACCCCGGTTCTGCAGTCCGACGCCGACGTTCTCGTGCTGAACCACTACGGCGGCAACATGGTGAACTCGCTCACCAACGCTGTTCAGTTCGGTCTGCGTGACCGTGTCGTCAACGGCAAGGACTTTGCGATCGTCGTTCCGCTCTACTCCCGCCTGATGGCGAAGGGTGCCGGCGCGAACGTCAAGGGCATCTTCGGGTCCACCAACTGGCACTGGTCGCTGCAGGACGAAGGTTCTCAGGCATTCGTGCGCTCCTTCGGTCAGAAATATGGCTTCCCGCCGAGCCAGGC
Source organism: Roseibium sp. (assembly GCA_965230445.1). GTDB lineage: Bacteria > Pseudomonadota > Alphaproteobacteria > Rhizobiales > Stappiaceae > Roseibium. The sequence continues at coordinate 1,699,682 of OZ246005.1, forward strand.
TGCCCACACCACCTACGTTCAGGCTCTGCTTTATGCTGATGCCTGTGAGCGCGCCGGTACCTTCAACCCGTGCGGTGTTGTCGAAGCGCTTGAGGGCTTCGAGTTCGACGGTCTCGGCAACGGCAAGACGCTGTATCGCGCCGAAGACCACCAGTGCTTCAAGGACGTTCTGGTCGTGAAGGGTAAGGAAAACCCGACCTCGGAATTCGACCTTCTCGAGATCGTCGAAGTGACACCGGTCGGACAGGTTACCTACGCTCCGGATCATCCGCAGTTCGCTGGCGGTGCTCTGGGCACCTGCAACCCGGGCGCATAATCCCAACTGAAAGACATCCTGACAGGGCGGCCGTTGCTGCCCTGTCATTTCTTCAATTTGAAGCGCGGGGGGCGAACGGGTCCGCGTGCTCATGATCCGAGCTAAGGGCTATGGACGCGATACTTCTTCAAATCTTGAACGGCTTGGACAAGGGATCAGCTTACGCGCTGATTGCCCTCGGTCTGACGCTGATTTTCGGAACGCTGGGTGTGGTCAACTTCGCCCACGGCGCACTGTTCATGATCGGTGCGTTTTGTGCGGTGACCCTGTCTCGCATCCTGACATTGTCGTACACGTCTATTGATCCGGAGCGAAAAGACTTTCTTGGGAATCCGCTGAAAGTCGAAACGCCCTACATGGAGGCCTGGTTCGGACCCGAAACAGGGGGGGCGATCATAGATTGGGCCGTTCCTCTGGCGATCCTGTTCTCCATTCCGATAATGGCGTTGATCGGCCTTGTGATGGAGCGCGGGCTGATCAAGTACTTCTACAAACGTCCGCATGCCGACCAGATCCTTGTAACTTTCGGCCTTGCCATCGTCCTTCAGGAAATCATCAAATACTACTTCGGTGCCAACCCGATCCCGACACCGGCTCCCGCAGCTTTTGCAGGCAGCCTGGATTTTGGAGCGATGATCGGGATGGATCCGAACGTGATCATCTATCCCTACTGGCGTATCGTCTACTTCCTGTTCTCGGCGATAATCATTGCCGGTGTGTTTGCCTTCCTGCAATTCACCACCTTCGGAATGGTTGTGCGCGCGGGCATGGCGGACCGGCAGACCGTCGGGCTGCTCGGCATCGACATTGACAAGCGCTTCACCTTCATGTTCGCGCTTGCTGCGGTGGTCGCCGGTCTTGCAGGCGTCATGTATGCACCGATCAATTCGCCCAATTACCACATGGGCATGGACTTCCTGGTTCTCAGCTTCGTTGTGGTCGTTGTCGGCGGGATGGGCTCGCTGCCCGGTGCCGTCCTTGCCGGGTTCGTGCTCGGCATTCTTGAGAGCTTCGCCTCCATGGCGCAAGTCGTTGCGCTGCTGCCTGGTATCAACCAGATCATCATTTACCTCGTCGCCATCGTAATCCTGCTGACCCGTCCGCGTGGATTGATGGGCCGCAAAGGCGTCATGGAGAACTAACCGATGCTGGGTATGGACAAAAAAGACACGTCCCTTTTCATTCTGGTTCTGCTCCTGGTGATCTTTGCACCGTTCCTGCTGAACCCGTTTCCGGAAGGCTCGGATCTGGCGCAATTCAACGCCGGGTATCCGGATCTGATGCAGCGGTTCCTGATCTTCGGGATCTTCGCAATCGGCTTCAACATTCTGTTCGGCCTGACCGGATACTTGAGCTTCGGCCATGCGGCTTTCCTCGGGGTCGGCTCCTACGCCGGTGTCTGGATGATGAAGCTGCTGACCATGAATGTGCTGCCTGCGATCATGATTTCGGTCGTCTTCGCCGGTCTGTTTTCGCTCCTGGTCGGTTACATCTCGCTGCGGCGTTCGGGCATCTACTTCTCGATCCTGACGCTCGCATTCGCTCAGATGTCGTTCTCGCTGGCCTATTCGGTGCTGACACCGATCACCAACGGCGAAACCGGCCTGCAGCTTGCCCTTGACGATCCGCGCATTCTCGGCGTCAGCCAGACTGCGGAAGGGTCCATCCCGCCGGCGCATATTTTCGGCATTGTCATGCGTGACAGTTTCGAATTGTCGATGGGAGGATGGTTGTTCACATTCAATGCCGGTTACTATTTGTGTGCCGTGGTCATGATGATCGCCTTCTATATCGCGATCCGCATCTTCCGCTCACCGTTCGGCATGATGCTTCGGGCCGTCAAGTCCAACCAGAACCGTATGAACTTCACCGGTCTGAACTCACGCCCCTATACGCTTGCGGCTTTCGTGATCTCGGGCATGTATGCCGGTCTCGCCGGTGGTCTGATGGTTGCGATGGACCCGCTTGCAGGTGCGGAGCGCATGCAGTGGACAGCATCTGGTGAGGTGGTTCTGATGACCATCCTCGGCGGTGCCGGAACGCTAGTCGGTCCGGTTCTCGGTGCCGGCTTCATCAAGTACTGCGAAAACATCTTCTCCAAGATCAACGACAACATTCTCTACGAATGGTTCGCAGCACTGCCTGATACGCTGGCCGATATCCTGGTGTTCATCATCCATCCGTTCATCGGTAAAGGCTGGCACCTGACCCTCGGCATCATGTTCATGCTGATCGTTATCTTCCTGCCGGGTGGCATCATGGAAGGCTTCCAGCGGATCGGACGCTTGTTCTCCCGCAAGAAGAAAAACAGCGAGAGCGGAGCAGATGCTGCCGCAGCCCCTGCGGAATAAGGATAGACCGATATGGAAATCTTGAAAGTAGAGGGCGTGAACAAGTCGTTCGGCGGACTTCGAGCTCTCAACGAAGTGAACTTTTCGGTCGAGCAGGGCACTGTTCATGCCATCATCGGCCCGAATGGTGCTGGAAAGTCGACTTTCCTGAACTGCATGATCGGGCGCCTTGCGCCCGATACCGGGACGGTGATGTTCGGCGATATCTCGCTGACGGGCATGAAGCCGCATGAGATCAACCAGGTCGGCGTTTCGCGCGTCTTCCAGACACCGGAGATCTTTGCAGATCTTACGTTGCTGGAAAACGTCATGATCCCGGCGCTTGCCAAGCGCGACGGCGATTTCGCGCTGCATGCTTTCCGCCGGGTGGAGGATGACACGGAGATCCGCGACAAGGCGCTTCACATGCTGGAAGACGTCAATCTGGCGGAAAAGAAGAGCATAGTCGCCGGCAGCCTGTCGCGCGGCGACAAGCGGCGCCTGGAACTGGCCATGTGCCTGTCGCAGGATCCCAAACTGTTGCTTCTTGATGAACCAACAGCCGGCATGTCCCGTGCCGATACCAACGCCACCATCGACCTTCTGCAACGGATCGGCGATCGCGGCATCACCAAGGTGGTGATCGAACATGACATGCATGTGGTGTTCTCGCTTGCCAAAAAGGTGACGGTCCTGGCGCAAGGGACCATCATTGCCGAAGGTAAGCCGGAGGACATCAAGGGCGATCCGCGCGTGCAGGAAGCCTATCTCGGAGGAGCACACCTGTGACCATTTTAGAAGATCAGTTCGCGGGCAGATCGGCCCCCGGCGTTCCGCCGAAAATGGCCCGCGGCGGCGCACCCGCCTTCTTCTCTGCCTGGGACCTTCACGCCTACTATGGCGAAAGCTATATCGTTCAGGGTGTCCAGTTTGATATCCGTGAGGGCGAGATCCTGGCACTGCTGGGGCGTAACGGGGCTGGCAAGACCTCGACCTTACGCACGATTGCCCGCATGGACGATCCGCAACTGACCCACGGCGAAATCTGGCTGGATCACAAGCCGCTTCACGAAATGAAGAGCTTTGAAGCTGCCCGCAATGGCGTCGGTCTGGTTCCCGAAGACCGGCGGATCATTCAAGGGCTGACCGTTCAGGAAAACCTTGAACTCTCGCAGATCGCCGAGCCCCATGGCTGGTCCATCGAGCGCATATATGAGCACTTCCCAAGGCTCGCCGAGCGCCGGTCCCAAGAGGCCGTGACCATGTCCGGCGGAGAACAGCAGATGCTGGCCGTTGCCCGGATTTTGGCCCGTGACATCAAGCTGTTGCTGCTCGATGAGCCTTATGAAGGCCTTGCACCGGTCATTGTTCAGGAAATCGAGCGCATTCTGGAAGGTGTCAAGGACCTCGGCATCACCACCGTAATTGTCGAACAAAATGCCATTGCCGCGCTACATCTTGCCGACCGTGCGGTCATCCTCGACATGGGCGAAGTGGTGTTCGATGGAACCGCCCAGGAGGTTCTCGACAACGCGGAACTGCGCCAGGAGTATCTGGCGATCTGAGGCAGTGATACCGGGGAGCTTGGGGCCGGGCCTGTGTGCCCGGCTTTTTTTGAAGCCTCGCAGCGCCTCATTTATCACCCCCCGATGTCTTCGAAGATTTACCGTTTTAAAGGCCGGGAATCGCGGGTAGTCTCGCCCGGTTGTTGCTAGCTGCCGTTGGACCTGCATGATCTTACTATCTGAAACCCAAACCCGCGACGCTCTGCCGTTTCCTGAATTGATCGACAGCCTGCGTGATATCTTCGCGAAAGGCTGTGTGATGCCTCGCCGTCACCATCACGATATGGAAATACCGGGCGAGGCGGATGGAACCATGCTGTTGATGCCGGCCTGGGTGCCTGGGGGGTTTTCCGGCGTCAAGGTGGTGAGTGTCGTGCCGGGAAATGCGGACCGCAACATGCCCGCCGTGTCTGCTCAATACCTCCTGTCCGATGCCCGCACCGGCGAAATGCTGGCCCTGATCGACGGCGGCGAGTTGACTGCGCGCCGGACAGCGGCCGCCTCGGCGCTGGCTGCGGATTATCTTGCACGAAAGGATGCCCGGCATCTCGCTTTGATCGGTACCGGGCGGCTGGCGCCGAATCTGGCAGCCGCGCACTGCGCCGTGCGGCCAATCAAGAAGATTTCTATCTGGGGACGCTCTGTAGAAAAGGCCGCTGCGTTGGCAGATGAATTGTCATCGGTCCTGGGTGTCGAGGCGGAGGCTGCGGCATCGGTCGATGCTGCGGTCTCGGAAGCCGATATCGTCAGTGCCGCGACGCTTTCCCTGAAGCCCCTGGTGCGCGGTGATGCGCTGGCTCCGGGAACCCATGTCGATCTGGTTGGTGCCTTCAAGCCGGATATGCGCGAAAGCGACGATGCTGCCATTATGCGGTCGGAGATCTATGTCGATACGCGGGACGGCTGCATGAGCGAGGGTGGCGACATTGTCCAGCCGCTGCAATCCGGATTGATAACCCCTGAGGATATCAAGGCAGATCTTTATGATCTTTGCCGGAGCACCCATTCAGGACGGACGTCAGACGAGGCAGTCACGCTGTTCAAATCGGTCGGTGCCGCGCTCGAAGATCTCGCAGGTGCCACGCTGGCCTACCGGTCGGCGGCCAGCTGAGATCAAGCATTGTCTGCCTTGCGCGGATCTGGAATGATCTCCGCATGAAGCGCGCATTCAAACGAATCTCTCTGCCCAAACCGGCGGTTTCGTCCGGCGAACGGGACAGTTCGATCGCGCTGATCAATGTTGTCTTTCTTTTGCTCGTCTTCCTGCTCGTGGCCGGGAGCTTCCGTCCCTCCATACCGGACGGTTTCGAGTGGACCGAGACCCGTTCGGAGCTTGGCCGGGGTGTCATCGAAGGGCACATCGTCCTGGACGGCGCTGGCAAGGTATGGAACCGGGGGGAGGAGGTTACGCTTGAGGAATTGGCCGAACCGCTTGGCAACGCGGGTGACGGGGCCGGCTCGATAACCGTTCTTGTCGACCGGCGGGCGAAGGTCGGCCATCTCTCTGCCCTGACTGATACACTGCGCAATGCCGGCGTCGGAGCCATCCGGATCATTGCGCTGGAAGCCGGCGCGCCATGACTGCAGCTGTCCTTTATCCGGAGAGCCACGATCTCAATCCGGTTTTCATTTGGCTCCCTGCCATCGGGTTGTCGTTAGGCCTGCACGCGTCGATGATGCTTCATTGGCCGGAAGACTGGCTGAAAAGCGAACTACCGGCACCCGTGGAAGATACGGAAATCACCATCGAGAGCGGATCTGCGTTATTCGAAGCCGTAACGGAGACGGAGGTTTCCAGTTTTACTGCAGTTGATCTCCAGGTTGCTGCAGATGTCCGAGGGCCGGATGAGGTTAGCCCTATTGAGCCCGGACCAGCTGCAAGGCCTGGAGCGAATGAGGCGGCACCGGTCGAGGCCCGGTCCACAGCCGCGCTTTCCGCAACTGATGTGGATTCTGTTGGGCCATTGAATGGGGCCGCTTATGAGGCCGTGAAAGCCAGCGAAGTCGAAGCTGCGCTGGCAAATCCTGCTGCTGCACAGCCGGACAGGGCGGTAGCGCCCACGGATGTGCGGCCAGCTTCGGACGCAGACAATTTGCAAAGCGCCCCTGCCAAGAGGACTGAAGCCGTGGTGCCGGAGAAGGCCGGTGTGGACAGACGTGCTGTTTCCAGCTTGGCGCCGGTCGCAACAGAAAATCCGGCTTCAGCCGGGCAAGCCCAAACACTCGCTCCGGTTTCCCGGACCGCCGGGACCGTTCAGACCATCGCGGTCGGCCAAGCCGTCCCGGCCACCCCTGCCGCCCAGATCTCGGTAAGTTCCAGCCAACGTGTGCCCGGCGTTATGCCGGATACGATTGTTCCAAACGCAATGACCAATGACACGCTGGCCGAACCGGTTGTGCCAGTTGCTGGCGCGCCCGGTTCCGTTGCTACCAGCTCAGAGAACCGCCCGCCCGCCGGGATCTCCGCGCCCCGGACTGTCTCTCCGGTCGATGTCGCGCCGGTTGGGTCTGCGGCAACTCCCAACCGCCCGAACGATGTTGCTGCTGTGGCAGCCCAGCCACAGCGTTCGAACAGCACCGCGCCGTCAGTCATAAAGCCAACCTCAGTTGCACCTTCGGAACCTATGAACTCCGGGGACCTGAGGCTGCAAACAATTGCACCTTCGGCTGTGGCGGAAAGCCCGGCCGTCCCGCAAGCAGTGCCTGCCGTGAGTGCGGTTCGGCGAGAAACTGCGGCGCAGCGCGTTGCCCCGGTGGTTTCGGCGGCAACGGCGTCCCCCGCAGTGACAAGCCGTTCCATCAACCCGGCGGGGACTGGAGCCGGTGTCAAACCTGTGGAGGCACCTGACAGGACCATTGTTGCGTCTGCGCGCGTGTCCGTGACGATCCCGGTGGCGAATACCGCGCTGGGTGCGCGGCGGCCCGCTGATCCAATCACTCCGGTTCCGGCAGCCGGGGAAGTGCCCTCAAGCCCGGTTGCCGCTGTGACCCGCGCCGCCCATTCTGCACCCGAACCGGTCTCGGATGTGGTTCGGCCGCAAACAACGCCAGGTCTGTCTGAAACCGCAACGCAGATTGCCGCGGCTGAAACCGGGGCACAGCCGGTTCCGGAAGCGAAAGACGTTACCAGCCTTCAGCCGGCAGAACCCGCCTCCGTTGGGGTTGCACCTGCTCAGCCGAATGCTGCAGCAACGGACCTTGTGGCCGCCGCCGGAACACCCATCATTGACCCTCTCGCCAGAGCGCAAGCTTTTGCCGAGCAGGGTTTCGAAGGCGAATGTGCGCATCTGTCTATCATCTCGGCGGGCGTGGATGCCATTCAGGCCGCGGGGTTTGGCCGGAGCGCGGCTGAGTTTCAGCCGTTTGGTCAAGCCTATAAAGCGAGGTTCGGGCGCACGGCGTCGATCACGCATCATCGTGTCTCGAACGCGCAGTGCCGGTTTCTCAACGCGTTGTCTGTGTCCGGCAGTATTGAGGCTCCGGGCTTGATCGAATTTGACCGTGACGCCGCCGGAAGTGGCGCCGTGATTACCGGACTGGTCGGACGGGATCTGCCGCTTCAGAAAATTGCAGAAGCGGAGGCAAGAGGCGTAGACCTCAGCGGGCGAGGGCCGCCGGAGCTCTATCTCATCGAGGTTACCGGTGCCGTCCGTGACTTGAGGCGCAGCCTTCTCCCACAGTCCGACAGGCGTACAGCCGGTGGCTGGGTGGTGCGCATTCCGGCGGCACTGGCGGGCGGGGCTGAAGGATCTGCCCTTTTGTTGGCAATCTGGAACCGGCCCAAAGACGTCCAGCCGCCGCGTTTTGGCAGATTGTCCGCAGGTGGAATTGACCGCGTCTTGTCGGCACCTGGAATTGTCTCGCTATCGGCAATCACTGTTCGCCGCTAGGCTCCGGCTTGTCAGAACCAGTTTCCATGGTGCGATGAGACCGGCTTTTGACTGGCGCAGGCGGTGTTTTCACGGTTGCGGTGAAAATGCTGGTCAGAAGGATTTCCAGGGCTGCCCGCTCGCTTTCAAGGCGTGCCTCAAACCAGGTCACGGCTATCGAGACAGGGATGGCAACGGCCAGCCCGCAGGCGGTTGTCAGCAGCGCCACCCAGATACCACCGGCAAGTGCGGCCGGGTCGGCGGACGCGCCTGAGGCCTGAAGGGCCTGGAAGGCCTCGATCATGCCGAGCACAGTGCCGAACAGGCCGAGCAGAGGGGCAATCTGCGTCACCAGGTCGAGAGCGCGGATCCAGCTTGCCAGGCGGAACAACCTGTCGGCAGCGCGCGCCGAAATTTCCTCGCGCAAGCGTTCTTCGCTCGTATTGCGCTCCTCGGTGTCAAGCTCTTGGTTCTCAAGCGTCTGCAGGGATTCCATGGCCGCACCGGCCAGGCTGGCGGCAAGCGACCGGTCCTTGGCAAGGAACTGGATAGCCTTGGCACGGTCTCCCTGACGCCAGCGCATGACAGCCAGCCGGACCGTGCCATGCCGTCCGACGCGCACCATCGAAAACTGGATTAGTTTGGCGACGATCACCGCAAGTGCGGCGACGGAAATCAGCAAGAGGATTGCGACAACGGGACCGCCAAGATCGAGAAGGGTGCCTGGAAAACCTGCCATCATGCCCTGCTGTTTGCCGCGGATCCCAATTCCGGAAAGCCTAACTGCCGAAGGATATGTCCGTCCGGTTGGTCAGGGTGAGAAGATCGGGACAATAGACATCCGTGATTGCCGGAGGGACGCAATTGAGGACGTCGTTGACATGCAGCCGCGAAATCCCCGCGCAGGGTTTGTCGGCCAGATCGAATTGCAGCACCTTGGTTCGCCCGGCGGAAATGCGTGTGAAGTCGAGCCGCAGGAACTGATCCACAAGTCCGTCCGCGTCGAAGGCAACCACTTCAAGGCCGAGCTGGTTCATTGGCCGCGCAAGCCCGTTCGTGGCAATCAGTGACAATCGGCAGCCGCCATTGTCGTTGGGCTGCAGGTTATTGAGCTCCAGGGAGATGTTTCCAAGGCCGTCCTGGGCGCCGGCAGGAGCACCAATTCCAAAGGCGGCAAGTGCCGCACCTATGATCGCAACCCGCAGCGGTTTTAATAATTTCATATAGTCCCCCAAGACAATCTCGTAGCGCAAGCATCGCAGCAGGATAAGCCCTATCCAGTACCAGCCAATGTGCAATGCTTGTATTTATTGCAGAATTTGCAGGTCAATCAAGCGATGAGGCGGTTACCGGCAGATTCCCGGCCCTGTTTTCTTTTACGCTTTGCCGATGCATTATTGTGGGCCGATTAGGGCGCTTGACTGGCGTATATGGACGCCAACGGCAGCCGTACAAAGGAACCACGACACCGGATGATTTCGATCACACCACAAACGAAGAAGAAGCGCCGGGTGCCCTTGATGCCGCTGATCGACGTGATCTTCATCCTGGTGATGTTCTTCCTGCTGTCTTCCACTTTCGGGGTCTGGCAGGCACTTGATGTCCGGCTGGCAAAAAGCGGCACCTCCGCGGGGAGCCAGACTGGCGACGCTTTGGAACAATTGGCTCCAGCGCCGGTGCTGATCACGGTCAGGCCAGCCGGAGCAGCCGGGGGAGTGGCCGTTCAGGTCAATGGCGTTAGAATAGCGCCCGAGGGCCTGCTGGAAGAATTGAACCGGATGGCAAGCCTCGGCGCCGAGGCAGCTTTGTTGCTGCCGTCCGCGCAAGTCGATTTTCAAACGGTGGTCAATATTCTTGATACGAGCCGGGCGTCGGACCTTAAGGCTGTCACGTTGACGGTGAAGTAAGTCCGGCTTTGGAAATGGCAGCAGTCACGCAGTCAGGAACTTGCCTTGACCTTGCAGGTTTCACTGTGCCGGGGAAAAAGTGGCACGCCCAACGGGACTCGAACCCGTGTTTCCGCCGTGAAAGGGCGGCGTCCTAGACCGCTAGACGATGGGCGCGCGGACGACGTCGCTGCGTCGTGGGGAGGCTTATATGCGGGTTTGCTGGAGGCTGCAAGAGGCATGACAAGAAAAATTCACATGCCTCTGCAGTTCCTTTTGCAGCACTCAGGAACAGGCGTTTTTTACCACTCGCCAGTGTTGCCCATGGATGCCCAAGGCTCTTTGATTTCAAGAGCTTCGCCCTTCTGCAGCAGCTCAATGGAAATGTTATCCGGTGAACGGACAAACGCCATACGGCCGTCGCGCGGCGGGCGATTGATGGTCACGCCGTTCTTTTGAAGGCTGTCGCAGAATGCATAGATGTCATCGACTTCAAATGCCAGGTGGCCGAAATTGCGGCCGCCGGTGTATTCCTCCGGATCCCAGTTATAGGTGAGCTCCAGAAGCGGGCTCGCCGTCTCCTTGCCAGAGGCAACGTCCTCGGAACCGGCCAGGAAGATAAGAGTAAACCGGCCCTGTTCGCTCTCGATGCGCCGGGTCTCCGTCATGCCCATCTTGTTGCAATAAAAATCGAGCGAGGCATCAACGTCGCTGACCCTCACCATGGTGTGCAAGTAACGCATAGTCTTTCTCAGTCCTTCCAATCCCGGTAAACGGGGGCCATAATCGCCAGTGTTTATTGCAACGATTTGATCCGATGGCTAGCCTTCGCAACCTTGACGAGGTGTCTGATTACCTTTTCTCTCTCTGGGATCCGGCAGGCCCACAGATTGTTGCTCTGACCGGTGCCGGCATCTCAACAGAATCTGGCATTCCGGACTTCATACCAACCGGCAGGAATCAAGGCCTATATGACAGGCTTTTCCTGATCTTCGGTTAGGAGCGCTTTGCCGGGCGATGCGGGGCATCGTCCAAGAAGCGCAACGCGGTCCGAAGATCAGGAAAAGCCTGCCTCCGGTGGGCGGAAATCAATCCCTGGCCGCGTTGCCGCGCTTGCCCGGCCGGAAAGGCCGCGCTGCGCACACCGCCTTGCCAGGAACAGATTTTCGCTCCATCAGATACGGCTTTCTTCCTGCCGATTGGTATCAGATCGCCGGGCGGGATCTGGTCCACGAGGATGCCTGTCCAATATCAGGACTTTGTCCGTTCTGAAGACAGCCGCATGGAGGATTGGCAGCGCCGGTTCGAAATGGCGGACATTTTCGGCCGCGCCAGGCCGAATGCGGCGCATCGGGCGCTCGCCGGTCTCGTGCACAGGGGCAGGATGGATCAGCTGATTACCCAGAATGTCGACGGGCTGCATCAGGCAAGCGGTGTTCCGCCTGACCGTCTGGTAGAGCTTCATGGCAACTCGACCTATGCCACCTGCCTTGACTGCGGCGCGCATGCGGAATTGACAATGCTGCGCCCGGTCTATGAAAGCGGTTCAAGCCCGCGTTGTTCAGTCTGTGGCGGTTTGCAGAAAGCCGCTGTCGTCAGCTTCGGCCAGGCCATGCCCGAAGCGGAAATGCGGCGCGCGATGGAAGCTGCTGAGAACTGCGGTCTCTTTCTGGTTCTGGGGTCATCGCTTGCTGTTCATCCCGCCGCCGGGCTGCCGGCGCTCGCCGTCCGGGCCGGGGCAGAGCTGGTGATCATCAACCGGAAACCGGCCCCGCTTGATTCGCTCGCCAGCGTATTGATCCGCACGCCCCTTGCGGAAAGTTTCGAAAACAGTCCCCTTTGAGCAGTTCCCGGTCAAATGGTCTGTGGTTAGTCGCAGAAATTCGCTTTCAGCCGCAAGGTGCAATGCTATCCTTTGTCTTGGAATCAGTCAGAGGCCGGGAAAAATGCGGCCAGCGGCTGAAGGTGCGGACCAGATACGGGACAGATTGGCTATGGGGGTTAAGACCGCTCGCGAACCCCGCGCACTCGAAAACATGTCGGACGACGTTGCCGTCGATGTTATCGAGATTGCCGGTACAATTAAATGGTTCGACGTTGGCAAGGGCTACGGTTTCATCGTACCTGACAACGGCGGGAGCGACATCCTTCTCCATGTAACCTGTCTCCGGCGGGACGGGTATCAGACCGCTTATGAGGGCGCACGCGTGGTGTGCGAGGTTCTGGACCGGCCGCGCGGCCTGCAGGCCTTCCGGATCCTGTCGATGGACGAATCGACGGCGACCCACCCTTCGCAGTTGCCGCCGTCGCGCACCCATGTCCAGGTCGTCCCTGAAGGCGGTTTTGAAACCGCGAGTGTCAAATGGTTTAACCGGGTCAAGGGATTTGGCTTCCTGACGCAGGGCGAGGGAACGGAAGACATCTTCATTCACATGGAGACCTTGCGCCGCTTTGGCATCACCGAACTGCGTCCCGGCCAGGAGGTGCTGGTCCGTTTCGGCTCCGGTCCGAAGGGCAAGATGGCCGCCGAAATCCGTCCGGTCGGCACCGGTACCCACATTCCGTCTTCTCATTGAGATTTTCGCTGTTTGCGGCCGTTCAGGTCGCAGCAAGCTGCTCAGCCGGCCTTCCTCATGGTTTGATTAAGAAGAACCGGCCGGGTCTTTCTCATGCCGTCCCTTTTCCTGTAGGGTTGTGCTCATCCATGGACCGGCGGCCGGCCGGGCCGTGGCGATCTGCCGGAGTTCAACAAAGATGCCGATCGGCCGCCGATCCTTCCTCGTCCTTGCCGTTCTTGCCGTGCTGACCGCAGGCGGGCTATTGGCCTATCAGTTTTTTTCAAGGGCAGATGCGCAGACCGCAAAGATGCGGACCGAACCACTGACCGTCACCTCCGGCGGGCGTGTTCATGACTTCACCGTCGAGGTCGCCGAGACGGCAGAGGACCGGGCGCGCGGATTGATGTTCCGGGAGTTCATGGCGGAAGACCATGGTATGTTGTTTGTCTTCGAGGCCTCCCGGGAGCAGCATTTCTGGATGAAGAACACGCCGTTACCGCTTGATATCCTTTTCATTGCCCGCGGCGGCACCATCGTCCGTATCGCCGAGAACACCACGCCGTTCTCCGAAAAACACATTCCCTCCTACAGCCCGGCGAAATTCGTTCTGGAACTGAATGCCGGCCTGACGGAAAAACTCGGCATCAAGGCCGGCGACCGCGTGTCGAGTGCATCGATGGCGGGCGGGTGAGTGCGAATGGCGGTCGGCTGGCTTCCATTGGGGATGGCTTGAACACCGGCATTCTTCGCCCTTGACGATCCGGGGCAAGCCGGATACACCCGCAAAAATCAACGGATCGGGGTATAGCGCAGCCTGGTAGCGCATCTGGTTTGGGACCAGAGGGTCGCAAGTTCGAATCTTGCTGCCCCGACCATTTTTCAAGCACTTGTTGGTATTCAGGAACCGTGGCGGCTCCTTACTCGGTCGCTCTGCGGGCGTGATCCGTTTGGGTTCTGGTCCGGGCCGGTCAAGCCGTACCGGCATAGCCTGCCGTTCCATTGGCGGAATGGGCAGAGACGACCAGCATCATCACCCGTTCGAATCGCAGGCGATCGGTGAAGGACAGTTCGCCGATATGGTCGGCATTGAAGTCCTCTTTCAGGATGAGGTCCCAGACGCGGCTGAGGCCGCATTGGTCGACCTTGATCTTGAGACCCATCGGGCGGCCGGCGGAGGGAGTGATTGGGAAGGGGCGGTGCATGGATTTGTTCCGGATCCGTTTTGGAATTTGTTTATGCACGTTTAAATAAGTGTTTTCCGGAGCAGCTACCAGAACCATACATGGCTTGTCACGCCATTTTGTTGAGTATTGACGCAAAAATCGGCTTCAGGTTGTGCATTTGCGCGTTCCGGTCAAAAGCTGGCTGGTCGATGGACGAAACGGTGGTTCAGGTCCAAGCGTTTCCCAAAAGGGTGTTGACTTCGCCGGGAAGAACCGGAAAAAGCAGGGGATCGGCAGACCGTCGGGTCTGGCCGGACAGACGAGAGGGAAGGGCATGGCCGCGCGCATTTATCGTCCTGCAAAAACCGCAATGCAATCCGGCAAGGCAAAGACCCATCTTTGGGTGCTGGACTTTGAACCGGAGGCGGAACGATCTGTCGAGCCGCTGATGGGCTATACGTCTTCATCGGACATGAAGCAGCAGATCCGGCTGTATTTCGACACCAAGGAAGATGCGGTCAGCTATGCCGAGCGCAACGGTATGGATTACCGGGTCAAGGACGCCAAGGAGCGCAAGGTGCGCGGTGCGGCCTATGCGGACAATTTCCGCTTCAACCGCGTGGCTCCCTGGACGCATTAAACGGAATTTGGCGCCGCATTTCTGACGTGGCACCGATTTTGAACAACCCAACAAAGGCGTTGCCGGTTCAAACTGAATCGCCTAACGCTGCAGGAGCGTCGACTTTGTCCGGTGTTTTCGGCAAATTGCGCCTTGTCACATGGCAGGCAGCACGCGTTTCCTGCCCAACCGGTGTGCCGTTTACGGCATTGAGGCCCCGTAGCTCAGCTGGATAGAGCACTCGCCTTCTAAGCGAATGGTCGCAGGTTCGAATCCTGCCGGGGTCGCCATATTCCTTTGTGTCCAGCCCGGAGACATAGGTAACAGTTTGTACCGGAGACATGGGTTACAACCTCGTGCCGAACGGGGTGTCGACTGTCTGTAGTGTTCTCTGTTCCAGATCGATGTATCCCAGATCATGGCTCCTTAAGCTGATCAGCCAAATTCCATCTTCCACTTCCTTGATTCCGAGCTTCTGACCCGCCAGCACGGTCGAGACGTTGATCTTCTTGCGGTTTGGCGTAACCGTTGCGTGTGTGGGGTCGCGGTGCTACCGTTTTCCGTGAGGAAATCGATGGCTTGAACCGGCACTTGGCGGGTGCTGTGCGGGGGGCTCCCATGCGGAGTGCCCGGGTGAGGAGCGGCCGGGGCAGATCCGGCTAGACACAAACCGCTGCATGGAAGAGCGCATATGTGGTCGAACGGAAGCCCGGTGAAGAATTGGCTCCTGTTGTTCGCCGCCGCCTATTGTGTGCTTGGCGGGGCCTTTGCGCTTGCCCGTCACGGCCAGGGCGCGGGCGCGGAAGCTGACGGCCTCGTTGCCATCGACCGACCAACGGCTGCGCGTATCAGCTTTGCCACCATACAAGGTCTTGAGCCTGACAAATGGGCTGCCCTTTGGTTGATCCGCCGCCACATCGACGCTGATGCGGAACTGCGCATCCACCGGCAAGGGGCGCTGCCGGCATCATCAGTTGCTTTCGATACCCCCGATGCAGACTACCGGCGGACAGCGCGCCGATCCACTTTTGCGGTTTTGAGTGAAGCGTTCGATATCGAAAATGCGACCGCCGAGGCCGTCGGTGAAGTCATCCATGCAATAGAGATCAATCCCTGGATGCTGGGCGCTGACCCGCTCGTCAGCGTGGTTCATCAACGATACCGCGCACTTCTCGACGGCAGGGCGTGGCGGTCGCTGCCGATCCCCTGCGCGCTAGATTTCTTTGATCAGGTCGCCGATGCCGCAACGGCGAAGACGGCTGACCGCGAGCTGGCGGCGGATGATCTGGCGGGCCGCCGGTTGCCGCAAAGCTGCGCTGAAAGCGTTGGCGAAGGCCGTGGTGTGGAGACCATCGCCATTTCCGATCTGCTTGCCCGCAAGGCGGCAGGTGAGGCGATCTTGTTCGTGGACGCACGCCAGCCGGAAGAGTTCCGCGAAGGCCACATTCCTGACGCGCGAAACCTGCCGCTTTATACCTACGGCGAGGCGGAGCTGGATGTGCTGCGCAGTGCCGATCTGGTTGTGCCCTATTGTCTGAAGGATTTCAGAGCTTATGAGCTTGCCCGCAACCTGCAGGCGCAGGGGGTCAAGGCTGTCGCGACAATGGATCCGCCGGGGCTTTTCGGCTGGAAGTCGCTTGATCTTCCGGTCACGGCCGGCGAATGACTGAGGGTGTTCCATCGGCTCCGGTTGCGCGCCAGAGGGAAGGTTACAAGTCTTTAGGGCTGATCCTTGGAGTTGGTGCGGGACTGCCGCTCGCCGGATGGACTGTCGCGATACCGGATGCCGTCGAGCCGTTTTCTGCAGGGTTTCCGGCAGCGCAGCGGTTTTATCTGGCGTCGAAATTTCTCGGGTTGTCGGCATTCTGCCTGCTCTGGTTACAGACCCTCTACGGGCTTTGCCGGCCGGTGATCGCGGTCCAGCGGATTCTCCGGTTCGACCGGGCGGCGCACCGGCAAATAGGCTTAAGTGCTTTTCTTGTTCTGACGCTGCATGCCGGCTGTTTTTTTCTTGCGGTCTCGCTCAAGAATGACGCCATGGTGTTCCAGGTGTTTTTGCCAGACTTCGCCACAGGCTATTTCCAGACAAGTGTCTCCATCGGTGTGCTGGCATTTTACGGGGTTGTGATTGCCGTCATCAGCGGGCTCCTGCGAGCTGCTGGAGCGAAGCGTGGGCGCTGGCTTCATCTTGCCGGGCCGCCAGCCTTTTTTGCGAGCTGGCTGCATAGTGCCATGATCGGCAGCGAGGTGATGACCACGCCACTGGCGATCGTTCACATGCTGGCGTTGTTGTCCGTAGCGGTGGCGGTCCTGGCCCATATTGGTGCAAAAGTCGGCAACCCATCCTGCCGGGGACCAAGCAAGTCTTCGCGTTTTTAACAGAACTTGGATTGGACATTGTAGTCGAAAATCGGCATACTCAATCCAAAATAGAATAATTGCAGCGCACCATTATTACTAGATACAGCCTTCGCTAGACTACCGGGTGCTAAGAGTGATTGTATTACCGATCTTTTTTAAGTTGACTGGCAAATCTGTTTCCGAGCATTGCAAGGCTTTTGCGGTATCGCTTTTGCTTGTCTTGGCAGCAGCGCCAGCGTCGGGGGAAACACTGGTCGGCGGTGTAATCGCCGCAGATACAGTGTGGCGCAGGGCGGACCAGCCGTTCATCGTGACATCCACCGTGCATGTGCGTGCGAGCCAGCCGGACCAGCTGGCGACCTTGACAATCGAACCGGGTGTTACGGTCAAATTCCGCCCTGGAACCGGGCTGGTAATCGGCGGTTCGTCCCGGCAGCCGGGACGCTTGGTGGCACGTGGCGGTGACACGGCGAAGATCGCATTCGTCGCAGATGATCAGGGCGGTCCTTCGCCCGCTCCGTGGGCTGGAATTGCCTTTTCCGACGGCGCTACCGATAACGATACCGTGCTGGAGGGGTGCCGCGTTGAAGGAACACGCCAAAACGGACAGCGCGCCGCCATCTTTGTCAATTCAAGCGCTCCGCAGATCCGCGATTGCACGATCTCACGCAGTCAGCATCATGGCATAAGGATCAGCAACTCCGCAGCCAGCCGTCCGTTGCTTGCCGGAAACATTATTGTAGAGAGTGCGCAGAACGGGGTGCATTCGGATGGGGATGCCGCGCGCCCTGTGCTTAGCGGCAATGTCATTCGGCAAAATGGCGGCAATCCGCTCGTGGTGCCGGTGGCCTCCGTTTCCGATATCGATGCGCAAAATCGCTTCTCCGGCAATGGCCGTGCCGAAGTTGTAGTGGTTGGTGCGCGGCTCAACGGCATTCACCGCTGGGTTTTCAAGGGCCCATTCGTCTTTCAATCCGGGCTCGGCATTCGCGGCAACCGGGACCAACCGGCGGCGGAACTCACACTCCTGCCCGGAACAACCTTGCGGTTTTCAGGCAATACCCGGCTGCGCGTTGGCGGCTCCACCCGGGAACTTGGCCGGTTGATTGCCGAGGGCACCGAAGACGAACCGATCCAATTTACCGGCGGGCAGGAACGGCCAGGTTTCTGGCATGGTTTGTTTTTTGATCAGGGCGCGCGGGGGCAGGGCAATCGCCTGGTCCACTGCCGGGTTGCCCATGGTGGCCAGTCCCAGCGGGCCAATATCGTCATCAGCGCAAGCGATCCGCTGATAGATCGTTGCAAGATAAGCGACAGCAGCGAGCACGGCATACGCCTGTTCGCCAATGACGGCCGTCCCCTCATTGAGGCGAGCGAAATCATCGACAATGCCGGCAACGGAATACATGCCGACAACAATGTACCGCAGCTGACAGTCAACGCGAGTGTCATCTCCAGAAATCAGGGAACAGGCCTGGTTATTCCGGCGGGCGCAGTCCGCCAGATTTCCGCCGATACGGTGATCTCCGGAAACGGCAACAATAGCATTCGCGCCCATGGCATGGGGCTTAGGGGCGAACACCGTTGGGTGGGCACCCGGTCATACGACGTGGTCGGTGGCCTGGACGTTTCCGGACCGCGCAACGGTATGCCGGCCAAGCTCTCGATTGAGGCCGGTGCCCGGGTGACGTTCGCTGATCGCGGCCAGCTGCGCGTAGGGTCTGCCAGTGATCGCCGCGGAGCGCTGGAACTTACCGGAACTGCTGGCAATCCGGTTGAAATCACTTCTGCATCCGGCCAACCCGGCCGCTGGGTCGGAATCTATTTCGGACCCGGAACCGTGTCGAGGACCACAAGTCTGCGCAACTGTGTTATCGAGAATGGCGGTCAATCCAGCAACGGCATTCTTCAAATTGACAATGCTGCGCCGACCATAGATTCCTGCCGCATTCGCGGTAGCAGCAAGCATGGCATTCGCCTTTCCGACAATCAGGCCAATCCGCAGATCCGGAACACGGTCATCTCGCAAAATGCCGGGAACGGTGTGCATGCAGATGGTGCCAACCCGCAACCGGTGCTCAGCGGAAACCGGATCAACGGGAACCAGGGATATCCGGTTTCTGCCGGCGCACGGGTTGTTGACCGGATCGCCCCGGACAACGATCTCTCCGGAAATGGCAAGGATGCGATCCGCGTTTATGGCATGCGGCTTTCCGGCAACCATTTGTGGGTTGGTGAGCGCACCTATGAGATTACGTCCTCGCTGGAAGTCAGCGGACCGCCCAATGGTGAGCCGGCCCGTTTGGACATTCTGGCGGGTGCGGTGCTGAAATTCGCCGATCGTGCGGTATTCCGTGTTGGCCCTGATCGCACCCGGCGCGCTGCATTGCGCGTGCGCGGACGCCCTGATCGTCCGGTGACCTTTACGGCGCTCGACGGTCAGCCTGGGCGCTGGTCAGGTCTGCGTTTTGACGAGGGCACCGTTGGGGCCGAAACGCGGCTGGAAGCTTGCGTGGTCGAATTTGCCGGCGCCGGAGACCGCGCCAACATTTTCATCAACCGCGCCGCGCCGCAGATTTCCGGTTGCGAGATCGCCCGGTCGAGCGAGCACGGTATCCGGTTGAGTGACAACGGGCTTTCCGCACCCGTATTGCGCAACAACCGTATCATCGGCAATGCAAAGACCGGTGTCGTGTCCGACGGATTTTCCCCTTTGCCGGTGCTGAGCGGCAACCTCATCGCGAATAACGGCGCCCGGCCCATGACCCTTGGTGCGCGAGCGATCAAAAATGTCGGGAAAGACAATCGTCTGACCGGCAATGGCGTGCCGGAAATCAGGGTGTTTGGTGGCCGGTTAAACGGAGTCCACGATTGGCCTGCACTTGCGCCGTACCGGATCGAGCAGAGCATCGCCGTGCACGGCGAGCCGGAAGCACCACCGGCGGAATTGAATCTTGCCGCTGGCAGCGAATTGCGTTTTGCAGCGCGTACAGAGCTGCGCATTGGCAGCGATGCACGCCGCAAGGGAATTCTGCGTGCAGCCGGACGGGCGAATGCAACGGTGCGTTTTACGGGCCAGCGCGACACGCCGGGCGCCTGGCGCGGACTGCGGTTTTCCGATGGAACTGTCGATGACCTGACCGAGTTGACCCACTGTGAGGTGCTGTTCGGCGGCGAGGGGATGGGCGGCCAAGTGCTGGTGGAGGCGAGCGCACCCAGGCTCTCCAATTGCGTGATCAGTGACAGCCGCGAACACGGCATTCGCTTGACCAACAGCAGCGCAAGCAGCCCGGCGCTGAACGGCAATTTCATAGCCAGGAACGGCAAAAACGGTCTGCATTCGGACGGCAATCTGACGAACCCGGCTTTAAGCGGCAACCGGTTCGCCGACAATGGCGGACGGCCCATCGTGATGTCCGCAAGGTCCGTCCGCAACATGGATGATCTGAACACGTTCTCAGGCAATGGCACCGAGGTGATCAGCGTGCACGGAGGCAGCATTGGCGGGCAGAACACGTGGGCGGCGCTGGTTCCCTATGACATCCTGAGCGACATAAGTGTGATTGGCGGCAGCCCGGAAGCGCCTGCCGAACTGGTACTCTCGCCGGGTGTCGAACTGCGGTTCTCCGCCCGTGGCCGCCTCAGGATCGGCGGATCGAACACGCAGCATGGCCGGTTGATCGCCGCAGGCGATGCCGGCAATCCCATCGTGTTTACTGCGCGCTCCGGTGCCCCCCGCGGCTGGGGCGGAATCCTAATCGATGATGGTGCCGTTGATGACGACAATCTGCTAGAGCACTGCCGGGTTGAATTCGCAGGTGATCGCCTTCCTGGTGCGGTAACGGTGCAGCGCTCGTCAGCAACCATCCGCCACTGCGTCTTTGCCCAGGGGATCAATGCCGCGATTTCAACGCGCGATGGCTTTACCGGGATTTTAGCCTCCGACGTTGCCGGTTATCCGGGCGGTGTGCGTCACGAAGGAAGCGGCAGCACCCGTGCTGATTTCCTTTGGTGGGGAGATGCGGCCGGGCCGGGTGAGGGAAGCAGCGTACCATCGAGCGGACCTGTGACGGCCACGGCTTGGCTCACGGCGCCGTTATCCGATGATCGTCTGTTTCGTACCGCAAATGTGACCCCGGACAGGTTTTCCAGCCAGGGCGGCGAGGCAGAGTTCTCGGTATTGGCTGGCAGTGATCTTGCCTGGCAATGGGCGCTCAGTGATCCGGGCGGACAAGTGCTGGCAACCGCGAGCGGACAGGGAACGGAGTTCATCCATCGCTGGGATGGCACTGATAGCCAGGGTGCACCCCTTGGTGACGGCACTTACCAATATACTTTGTCGGGCGAGGAGAGCGCCGGTGGAGCCGCACTCGGGATTGTTGGCAAGATCGACCTTGATCAGAGCCTTGCAATTGCGGTTCTGGATGATCCGTCTGCGAATGATCTGATGCTTGCCACGGATAGAATCCTGCCGTCCGGAACCGCGTCCGGGGCTGACTTCAAGTCCTATCGGTTGGAAATCGGCGATGGGCATCATCCGGTCCAATGGCAGGTCTTGGCGAACGGCGCAACAGCCGTTGAAAACGCGCGCTTTCTCGATCAGCCGGTACGTCTTCCCGATGCCCGGCTCGGACTGCGGACCTTGCGGCTCAGCGTGTTGAACGCAGGTGACGTACCGGCGACGTTCTTGCGCCGGATCAATACAATCAAACGCCCTGAACTTACCTTGTCGGACCTGCAGATCTCCCCGAATGGCGACGGGCGCAAGGACCGGGTGACCGCCACTGCCGAACTTGGCAGCAGTGCCGATTGGCGCCTGGACGCCCGCAGGCTGAATGGTGACATCATCCGCAGTCAAAGCGGGCGCAGCCGCAGAGCGCTGTTTGACTGGGACGGCAAAGGTCAGTCGGGCGCCGTGGTTCGTGACGGCACATATCAGCTCGCGCTGACCGTGTTTCAGCCGGATGAGACAGATGAACTCCTGACGGCCAGCCAGTTTGTTGACATCGACCAGCGCGCGCCGCTTGCCGAATTGTCCAGCCCTCTTGCGGGCGAAGTCCACGCGGGTGAGCTGGAGGTTCGTGGCACCTTGTTCGACATTGACTTCGACCAGTGGACGCTGGAACTTGGCGAGGGGACCGCGCCGGCCCGCTTTGTCGAGTTGGCGCGATCAACCCTTCAAGCCGATGATGAACGTATCGCGCGCATCGATCTTGACGAGGTAGCTGCGGGTCCCGTGACCTTGCGGCTGACTGCATTTGACCTTGCAGGCAATCGGACCCGGCAAGAGGTAGCCTTTACCGTCCTCAGGGTTGACGGTGCCGGTCAGAAACTCGCCCTGTCGCCAAACGGTGATGGCTTTTCCGACGATGTCACGCTGGCGGGCATCCTGAGCGATGTACATGACTGGCAGGTTGAGATCACCGACGGCGACGGCCAGCTTGTCCGTTCAGTCCGCGGCACCGGCGAGAGCCTGTCGGTTGTTTGGGATGGCCGGGATGTAAACGGTGCAATCGTCACGGATGGCGACTATTTGGCCCGTTTGACGATCACCCTGCCGGATGGCCGGCTGCATATCATCGACCGGTTTGCGGAAATCGCCCTCGATACAACCGGTCCGGCTCTGGCGTTGACCGCGCCGGCGGCGGGAGCCGAGGTCTTCAATACAGTCGATATCGTCGGCACGGCGGTCGATCCCCAGCTGGTGCGCCGGGGCTTGCATCTTCTTGACGCGGATGAACGAGTGCTTGCTGAGTTTGCAATCGGAGACGCGCCGGTCGACAACGATGTCCTCACCGCCTGGGAGACCGGCGAATTTGAGAACCAGCCGGTAACGGGCCGCTTGTCCGCCATGGACGAGCTTTACAATCGTTCGGAGAGCCGTGTCAGCTGGCGGATCGACAATCTGATTATTACCGAAGCCGGCAATCAGCCGCGCTTTTTCGACCCGGATGCTGGCGAGACGACAACGTTTTCCTACACGCTCAGCCACGATGCGGATGTTACTATCGAACTGCTGCAGCGTGATCCGGAAACCGGAGACGTGCTGTTCATCCCCGCAACAGCGCTTAAAGGTGCCCCACGCCAGGCGGGGCAAAACACGGACAGCTGGGATGGAACCAAGGATACCGGTGAACTGGTGCCTGCCACCTATTATCCCTATCGCATATCGGGCCTTGGTGCGGGCGGACGGCAGGCCGAATTCAACACCGCATTTCCGACGGCAATATTCGAGCCCAGTATCGGCAAGGATGCCTTCATCCTGCAAAACATCCAGGTGGTCCCAAAGGGTGCCGACTTGGAAATCGTGTTCGATCTTGCACAAGACAGCCGGATTGACATCCAGCTCGGCGAGAACCGCAAGGAAGGCCTCCTCCACCACGTTTTGCAGGATCACCCACTGCCGAGCGGTTCTCACCGGATCACCTGGCAAATGCGAAATACCGAGGGCGAGCTGGTACGTCCGAATGGCGATCAGGGCCGTATTGACCTGTCGATTGCTGTCAAGGGAGCACCGCTCGGTCCCAGTTTCGTGGCGCCTATTGCGCAAACCGCCGATATTGCGGTGGCATCCATCGACAACATTCTGCTGCAACCGAGCTATGACGAAGCGGCGGCGCTGAACTATCGCCTTGGGCGCGGCGTTTCGGAAGTGAGACTGGCGATCATTGAACCGGACGGCAATCACTTCAGAACCTTGCAGGGTCCGGCTGATGCCGGTCTGCACGCGATTGCCTGGGATGGCCGCGATGCGGCTGGCCGGCTCGGCACAAACCAGGGCGACTACCGTTTCACCTTGACTGCCTTCGACCGTGGCCAAGCCGTTTCCGAAGTCACGGGCGCCTTCATCCTGAAAGGGCATTACCAGCTTGATCAAAGCGGACGGAAAGCAATCCGAAAACTGGTGATCGAAGAAGTCCGCGATGATGCCAATCTGCTGCTCGGCATTGCGGCGGAGCGCACGCAATGAGCTTGCGCGCCTACGGACTTGGCATCATTGCCGCCTTTCTGTCCTTTGGAACACTCCAGGCTGCGGACCAGTCGGAACACTTGCTGCATGCGGCGCAAGAGGCGCCGAACTCCGCTCCTATTGGCGGCCCCTTAGTGGCGCATCTGGTTTTCGAAGACCCGTATTGGCAGCTCGCGCTTTTCGACGCGCAGCACAACAAAAGCCGGACTATCACCCGCTCAGATGGCGACAAGCGTCGCCCGGTATGGCTTGCCGGGCTCGGACTGGCGTTTATCAACGACCGTGCCGAGGCCAAGCGCCTGGTTGATGGTGCGGGAAGCAAAGACCTGCTTGCCGGCCGGGATGTGGAGAGCATTGCTGCGCTGGACGGGAAGGGCGAACTGCTCGCGGCCGTCTTCGAGAACACCCGCCGGGACGTCAGTCATATCTGGCGATGCCGGGTAGGGACCCACAACCATGAGTGCCGGAAGCTCACCCGCGGCAATGAATTGCATCGCAGCCCGGCGGCGCTTGCTGACGGGTCCGGTTTCTTTTTCGTCACCATCCCCGAACCGTTTCAGGCCGCGATCCAACGTTTCGATTTTGCCACCGGTGAAACCGAGCCGGTGATAGCGGATGGATATCAGAACATCGATCCGGCACCATCGCCTGATGGTCAATCTCTCGCTTATGCGTCCAATCTGGCGGGAAACTACGATATCTGGCTGATGGACGTTAACGGCGGTACTTCGCGCCAACTGACCAACTCGCCGGATGTCGACACGGAGCCGCGCTGGTCGCTTGACGGCCGCCAGCTCTGGTTCACCTCCAATCGTGGCGGCAAACTCGGGATCTGGTCGCTCGATGTTGTCAGCGGTGAGGTCGCGGCGCTGATCGCCGGAGCAGGTCCTGTTCGCTCAGCAGCCCCGCTTGGCCTTAGGGGATACGGAGAAAAGCCGCAATGAGGGCCGGCATCCGAATTTGGCAAGAGGCCGGACTGCGTTGCTGGTTGCCGCTGATCGCCTTTGTGGTCGCCATGTCCCTGTGCGCCCAACAAAGCCGGGCGGCGGTCTTTAGCGAGGTGCGCGCTGAACCGAAGGTTATCGCGGAAACAGCGGATCGCCCGGTTGCAGTCCGGTTCACTCTGGCAAGTGCAGCTAACGTGACGCTGGAAGTCCTCGACGAGGCCGGTATTCTGCCGCTATGGCGGTCCGACCCCACGCTGCTTGACGCAGGGCGGCATCAGCTTTCTTTCCCAGTTCACAAACTAGACGGGCCCGGGTTCAAGTCAGGGACATTCACCTATCGGCTGGTGGCGGAAACCGCCGATGGCGAGCGCGACATATACGATCCTGCGCCCAGGAGCTGGGGAGTCCCGGTAAAGATCCGCGATTTTTCCTATGACGCTGAAACCGGCTCGATTGCTTTCACACTGCCACGTTCGGCAAGGGTGCGCATTCGCATCGGGCTGCAGGATGGCCCCTTGCTGAAAAGCCCACTCGTTTGGCAGGCGATGCCGGCAGGCCGGCATGAGATCCGCTGGGATGGTTTCGACGAGTCAGGCTTGATGCAGGTGGCCGATCACCCCGACCTTTACATCCTGATCAATGCCTACAGCCTTGCCGACAATAGTCTGATCATTGCGGGCGGGAACGCGGCGAAAGCTGCGCCAGCCGGAGCGCGGCCCGGCACGCTGCGCCGCCCAGTGGCCAGCGTGTCGGCACTTGGAAAGCGGCGCGACGTCCACGCTTTGCATTCGCCCTGGCTGCGTCAACCCCTTTCGGCGGGGATCTCGGTCCACGGCATTGAACCGGACACCGATGGTGCCTTTACTGTAGAACGCGGGTTCCTTCCGATCCGCATTGAAGCGCCTGCAGGCAGCAGATCGCGGCTGGAAGCGGCACGCTTTGAGGTCGTGTTGTTCGTCGATACCGTTTTCCTCATGGAAGAAGAGGACGGCGTGTTTCCGTTCACCTACCGGCTCGACACGCGCGCGTTTCAGCCGGGACGGTATTTGCTCACGGTCAATCTGATTTCTTATGAGGACTATGTCGCCTCTAACACGCTGGCGCTGGAGATCCGCTAGCAAACGATTTGAGAGGGGGACCCATGCGAAAGACCGGGTTACGCAACACCACTTGGATTGCCATTGGTACGTTGTTTGCCACCACGGTGGCGTTTTCTCCCCCAGCCCTCGGGCACTTTACCCCTGGCGACAATTTTGATGGCCGCGGCAAACTTTACGGCGTCAACAAGGACAAGAAGAGCCAGGGGTCAGAGCCCAATAACTGCAAGCAGCAGCGCAAGGCAGGTGATCCGGTCAATCCGGGAAGCGGAGAGTTTTCGGAAGGCGTGACCGATCTCACCATTCCAGGTGCGATGCCGATAGAAATCCGGCGCACTTATCGCAGTCAGCGGCAGCACTATTCGGCCATGTTCGGGGCCAACTGGTTCTTTGCCTATGAGTACCGGCTAAATCGTCTGAACGACGGGAACATCGTTATCGGCTTTCCTTCCGGCGAAGAAACCGTCTTTGTCGACATAGGCAACGGGCAGTTCTCCGCCGGTGGCGGCGAGGTCGCGACGCTCAGCGAGGAAGCAGACGGCACCTATCTGTTCAGCCCAAGAGGCTTCCTGACATATCGCTTCGACAGCAACGGAAATCTGGCGCGAATTTCGCGCACCGGCGGTGCCCATCTGACTTTCAGCTATGCGGCGGATCCGACGCCGGTTGCAGGCCGTTTTCGTTATGCGTCAGGCGGCGGGCAAAGCGGCGTTGTCGCCAAACGGCGGCAGCTTCTGACGATTACCGACATAGCCGGGCGCACGGTCGAATTCGCGTATTACGATACCGGCATCAAGGCCGGCCGGGTCAAGTCGGTCAGCTATCTCGCCGGCACCGCGCAGTCTGTGATGTCGACATACGACTACGATGATGATGGCAATCTGATTGAGGTCAAGGGACCGGTTGCGAACCAGGACGATACTGGTCCGGTGACCCGTTACAGCTATTCCAGCGGGCACAGTTCACCAAACCTGAACCACAACCTCTTGTCCATTACCGCCCCCAACGAGGTGGCGGGTGGCGGGCCGGCCTACCTCATCAACATCTACGATGATCAGGACCGGGTCATTCGCCAGACCTTCGGCGCGGGCGATTATCTGTTCGAGTACGGCACCGGCACCGACAACACCACCACCACCCGCCAAACGGCCCGTGACGGTACGGTCACCCATCATGTCTTCAACGCTCAGCATCAGCTGTTGGAACAGCGGATCAGGACCCGGGGGCTGATGCCAGGCACGCCTGCCGAGTATGTCTTCAGGTACACCTATGATCCCGTCAGCGGCAATCGTACCCGCGCCGAATATCCTTCGGGCGCGATCTCCGAGTTCAGTTATGATGCGCGCAACAATATCGTTGAAACCCGGCGCAAATCCGCCGCTGGCGCTGTGCAGGATGATCTCGTCAGTCGCACGACCTATGAGCCACGCTTTGATCGGGTAAAGACCAAGACCGATCCAATGGGGCGGGTGACCACCTATTTTTATGATTATGAGGAAGCCACACTTGGCGACCTCAACGGCGACGGGCGTACCGATCAGGCTGCCGGCCAGCCGGTCAAAGTCGTATACCCGCGCCCTAACGCCAGTGAATCGAATCCAGTTAATCTGTATCGATACAATGACTTGGGGCAACTCGTTGAGAAAGAGGATGCGCTTGGCCGCGTCGACCGGTTGACCTATTTCGACAGTGGCCTGTCCGCAAATCTGCTCGAGAGTGAGATCGCCGATGCAGGCGGCTTCGATGCCACAACAACATATGCGTATGATCCGTTGGGCCATGTCACTGCCAAGACGGATCCGCGCGGCAACACTGCTACGTTCACGACTGACCTGCGTGGCTTGATAACCCGTTCAATCTCGCCGGCCCCCTTCGAGAACCGTATTGATTTTACGTATGATCTCAACGGCAACCTTATCCGGATGGATATGGAAAACCGTGACGCGGATGGCGTTCTCTCGACAGCAAACCCCGAGATTACTTTTCTTTACGAATACGACTTGCTGGACAATCTGATTACCGAGCGGATCGAAACCGGGCCGGTCGACGCAGATCAGGTGGCGGCGGCCGAGGTGACCAACGGCAATGTATTGGTCATGCGCATGGTCTATGACGATGCCGAACGCCTTGTCCAGCTTACCCATCCGGGTGGCGAAACCGAGCACTATGAATATGACGAGCGCGAGTTGCTCACCCGGCGGATTCTGGCCAAAGGCACGGACGATGAGGCCGTTACCCGCTACCGATACACCGTCGATGGCTATATCAGCCGGCTGGTTGATGCCAATGGTGGCACCCGCCGTTTCGCCTATGACGGGTTCAATCGCAAGATCCGTGAAACC
Source organism: Roseibium sp. (assembly GCA_965230445.1). GTDB lineage: Bacteria > Pseudomonadota > Alphaproteobacteria > Rhizobiales > Stappiaceae > Roseibium. Next base: position 1,727,705 of record OZ246005.1, read on the forward strand.
GACGCGGAAGGCACGACCTGGAGTCGCCGCTTCGATGCCCTAGGCAACCCGTTGCAAGTGGTCATTCGCGGCGCCAATGGTGAACGCCTTTCGGAGACGCGCTATACCTATGACCGTCACAATCGCATGGTCGGTCTGCATGGACGCTTGCTCGACCCGGACGGGAAACCGCTGCCCGATGGCGTCCTCACCCCCGGGGATGGCTTCGGCTCGGCCCAGTTCGATTATGACCTCGGCGGTAAACTGATCGCGGTGCGTGCTGATGACGGGCGTGAGACGACGACGGAATACGACAGCCTCTACCGGGCCCGGAAATCCGTCGATCATGTCGGCAACATCACCGAATTTGGCTATGACCTTAACGGAAACGCCACCCGTATTGCCTTTACCCATGTGACCGCGACCGGCCAGACGGTGCCGCTCACGCACTTGCGCCATGAATATGACAGCTTGAACCGGCGTACCAAGACCATCGACGGGTTTGGCGAGGAGGTCGGATACCGGTATGACAGCCGGTCCAACCTGGTGACCCGTCTTGAGCCGAATGGCGACCGGGTCCGCATGTCTTATGACAGTTTGAGCCGGCTCGTGGAAACCATCCATGAGGAGCCGCTGCCAAACGGTGGTTTCACCCGATCGCTGGTCATGGGGGCCTCCTACGATGGTCGGGACCGGATTGCCGCGCATCTGGATGCGGATGGCAACCGGACCTTGCACGAGTATGACGGGATCGGGCTGCTGACTGCAATCATTCATCCCGACGGCTCGCGCGTTGAGATGGCCCGGGACCGTTTGGGCAATTTGCTCGAACGCCGGGACCCGAACGGTTCGGCGGTCCGTTACAGCTTCACGCCCAAAAACCTGGTTGCTACGCGCACGGCGGGCGACCGGGTAGACCGGTTCACCTATGACGGGCTCGGACGGGTAACCGGTGCAGTTTCCGAGCAGGCGGGTGTTGAAGTCAGCCGGGTTGAAAGAGCGTATACGTCTTCTGGCCGCCTGGTTTCCGAGACGCAAAACGGGCGCAGCATTTCTTATGAACTCGACAGTCTGGGTCAGCGCCGCGCGAGCATCCATCCGGGCGGGCTTCGGATTGATCATGTGCTCGACCAGCTTAACCGGCCGGTCGAAAACCGCATCGGCGGAGAATTGGTGTCCGCCTATGAGTATACGGGGATAAATACACTCTCATTGGAGCGTTTCGGCAATGGAACCACTGCCCGGTACACACTGGATGCAGGGCTGCGGCACGTCGAACAGCGGTATGAGAAGAACGGAACCGTGCTTTCCGGCAACGTCTACCAGTTCGACGAAGTCGGCTTGCTGGTTGAACGGCGCGGCTTGCCGCAAGGACCGGTCGTTGCTTATGCATATGACGCTGTGGGCCGCCTGACCGGAGCGCGCACCGATGCAAACGGCAACGGGACGCAAGACGATTTTCTTGAACTGACCCTGGACGCCCGCGGCAGCCGTGTTTCCTTGCGTACGTCCTCAGGCGAGACCGAATACAACCACGTCAACGGAACCTACCAGCCCGATCCGCTGAACCGTTATCTGACGATTGGCAGTCAAAGCCGCACCTATGATCAGGCCGGCAACATGTCCAGCGATGGGCAACGCGAATTTGTCTATGATGCCTACAACCGCATCCAGAAGGTTCGAGATGCGCTCAACGGGAGCGATATCGTTTCCTACGAGTATGATGCTTTCGGCAGGCGGATCGCCAAGATTTTCCCAGATCGACGCATCGACTATGCCTATGACGGCGATCAGATCATCCGGGAGATTTCAAGCGACGGCACCGATGTCCGCTACATCCGGAACGGAGCGACCGGTGGACTTCTTCAGATGGAGACCGGTGGTGATCGGTTGACTTACCAGATCGACCGGCTTGGCACCGTGATGGCCCTGGCCGATCAAAATGGCGATGTTGTGGAACGCTATAGCTACTCGCCGTTCGGGGAAACCACGATACGCGATGCATCCGGAACGGTGCTGAGCCAGAGCGCGTTCGGCAATGCCTATCAATTCGCCGGTGGCCGGATTGATCCGGAAACCGGCCTCTATCACATGGGGCACCGGCTCTACGATCCGCAATCCGGGGCGTTCCTGCAACGGGATCCGCTCGGCTTCATAGACGGCCCGAACCTTTATCTTTACGCCGGCGGCGATCCGATCAATGCCGCTGATCCGCTTGGTCTGTCGCTCCGCGATTGGGCATCATCGAAATGGCGCTCGTTCAAGCGCGAAACAAGTGCCTGGGGATCGGCTTTGACCTATCTGCCGGGCGAGGTCGCCAGTTCGTTTATGGACGGGCGGGCAGCCGACAGTCTTCAGGGCTTCGCCTACAATTACGGTGGCAAATATGTCGGTGTCAGTAATACCCCGACCTATGGCCACCAGCGTGAGTTCGAAGGCGGCAAGCGCATCGCGAACATCACCAAGGAAGTCCAGCAAGCGGTGATTATCAGCGCCGCGACCGGCAGTGCCGGCAATTGGCTGAAAAGCGCGCGGCTGGTGCAAGTCTGCAGCAAGGGCGGACGGGTTGCCCGTTACGTGGTTGCAAAGGCGATTGATGCAGCGGCGGATACGCTTGCCGACTACATCATGGATGAGAACGGCAATTGCTGGACGGCGGAAGAGTTTTTGAAGCGGTTCGGCAAGAATGCGCTTTTTTCCGTCATGGGAGACGCTGCGGCTGGCGTCATTTCGCGGGTACGCGGGCGGTCAAATTCCATTCTTGAAGGCGCAGAGGATTTCGCCGTCGGCAAGCCGGGCTGCTTCCTGCCGGGGACGGAAATTGCCACAGAGCAGGGGTTAAAGGCCATTGAAGAGGTCGTGCCTGGCGATCGCATCTGGGCAGGCGATCCAGACACCGGCGATCGAAAACTGGTCACAGTGACCAAGGTTCACAAGCGGGAGGTCGACGCGATCTACTTGCTCGATCTCGCCGGTGACCGGGTTGAAACCTCCGGCGAGCATCCGTTCTGGATCAAGGATCGCGGCTGGGTGGCGGCCAGCGCGCTTGCCGTAGGCGACCAGTTGGAAACCCGCCAAGGAGACCTTCGGGAGATCCGCGCCGTTTCCAAAATCTCCGGCGGGGTCATGGTGCATAACCTGACCGTTCAGGCGCCCAACACCTACTTCGTCACCGAAGAAGAAGTCCTTGTCCATAATTCCTATAATCCGGACAAGGCTAAAGACCTCAAGATCGACGACAATGTCTTGTGGCACCCTGATCAGTTTGATCCCAACGCACTTCGGAACGGATTGCCAGTCCGAATGTCGAAAACCGATCCGACACATGGGATCTTGTGGATCCCCGGCGCGGGTGGGGATCCGAACCTCGTTTATCATCTAAAGAGCGGCCGGGGCCTGCCTGGTAGTGCGCTCGGCGGCAGCGGGAACAATTTCAAGGATATCTTCTCGACCCATGTGGAAGGCCATGCGGCATCGATAATGGACCAAATCGGTGCGAACTATGGAAAACTTCTGATCAATAACCGCTCCACCGGGGTCTGCAGGCACTGTATAGCTCATCTAGACAATGCTCTGCCGGTCGGTACACGGCTTGATGTATTCGATCCTCAGGTCAATCGGGTCATACCCTTCGGCCGCCCCACGCCGCTCGGGGGCTGGTGGCAGTAGCCAGGCCAGCCTCTGTTTCCTCCGATAGCAGCGCTTCGATTTAGAGCATCGGGCGGTAAGTTTGAAACACTTGACCGCTCTCATTTGTTTGTTGAACAGGCGGCTCGTCCGCCGTGGTGCAATCACCATAAGGGCGGGCCAACGCCGTCAGCGGACAAATGAGTTCGGCCCTTCGGGTGGCATTTTGCGGCTCATCGGCCGCGTTGCGCCGTTCGAACGATGCCCCACATCGCCCTTCACGACGCGCCTGGCCGAGTGAACCGCAAAATGTCATCAAGTGTTTCAAACTTATCGCCCGATGCTCTAACTTGAAACGCAAAACATTGCTTGGATCGGGCAACGCGCTCAAAAAAAGTCCGCCCGATGTGGGGATCGGGCGGACAGGTTGCGCGTTGGTGCAGGGAGGAGCGTGGGGGAGGCGCGTCAGTCAGGGAACAGCGCCTGTTGAAGCCTTTGCGCGCGCAATTTCCGACAGGATCAGATGTGGGCATTCTCCATGCGCCTGGTGTCCTTGACGACGAGAGGCGTGATTTTGGCTTTCAGGACGCGATCAAGATCCTTGCTGTCCTCATCCAGCGAATGCAGGGCCATATCCAGAAAGTAGGAGCAAAGCGTGCGCCCGTCCCGATCGGCTTCTGTCTTCGTGTAGCGGATCATGCGCTTAAGGGTTTCCGCCGCCGATTCGCTATCGGATTGCAGATTCTTGGAGCTTGCAACGGTTCCAGACATCAGTTCTCCCACCCATTCCATGAGGTTTCGGAGTGAGGCCGACCCCTCCGGTTTATATCGTCTAAGAGCATCTAACCGCAGCGTGAAATTTGCGTGATAGAGGTTTGCTGTAGACGGCCATTTCGTGATAACGGTGGTTGAGATTTGCTTCTGGAAACGGATCAAACTTCAATCCGACCCTTGGTAAGGCGCATGTCCAACCATATTAATTTCGGCTGTCTCGGTTTGCCAGTCCTTCTTGATTGCCTCGGCGATCCCGTGGCGATCCGGACGCGCAAGGCGGCCGCGATCGTCGGGTACTTGAGCCGTGTTCCGGGGATGAGCATCGGCCGGGAAGCGCTGGCAGATCTATTGTGGAGCGATGCACCCCGGCTGAAAGCCATGCAGTCGTTGCGCCAGGCCCTGAAACAGGTGCGTGAAGCCGAAAGGATGGCAGGCGAGCAGCTCCTGATCTCCAGGTCCGGACATGTCAGCCTCGATCCATCAAAATTCAGATCCGATCTGGACAAGGTCATGGCTCTTGTGAAAAGCGGCCGTGGCAGCGATTTCAAACAAGCGACCGAATTGTGGCGCGGAGATTTGTTTCTCGGGTGCGACGATCTTGATCCGGTCTTTTCGGATTGGCTTGGCGTGGAACGAGAGCGGATTCGCACGGAGGTTTTTTCAGCCAGTTTTCAGCATCTGAACGGAAAAGCTGAGAATGACGGCGGAGAACGCCTCGAGGCGGGGGCCGGTTTTCTGCTGCATATAGATCCAGCTTGTGAACCGGCGCACCAGGTGCTGATCCGGCTCTACATGTCGCTGGGGCAAAGAGAGCGGGCGCTGCAACAGCTCCAGGCTTGCGCGCGTGAGCTGCGTGCCGCATTGGATGCAGAGCCTGACGAGGAGACCAAGGCTCTGTTGCTGGTCAGCGAGACTGACGTAAATGGCTCGATGCATGCGGCCATAGGCGGTCAAAGTTATGGCAACACCATAAAGCCGCAATTGTCTTCGGGTGCGGGTGAGATCGGCCTGCCGAAGATTATGATCTCATCAAAGGCGCTGACCAGTCCGGATTTGGACGATGCGCGGTTCTTGAAAGACGAGATCATAGCCGGATTGTCGTCATATCGCTCGTTCGACCTCTACAATGATTTTGATAGCGATGAGGATATAACCCGGCCCGTCGCGGTCCATGGAGATAGCGAACTGGGCCACTATCTTTTGCGGTTCAACTTCGATGAGCGAACCGCGAAGGTGTCTGTCCAGTTTGAAGACCAGTTGAGTGGTCAGATTGTCTTTAACGAGATTGTGGATCTGACCAAGTGGGATAGCGTGCCCGTGGCGGCCAGCCAAACGGCGAGCCGTGTTCACTGGCTAGTCGTGAGACGGCTGTGCAATCCTTCCAATACATCCGCCTTTGCCATGTGGTGTCAGGCCGACTCGTTGCTGTGGCAATTTTCTCCAACATCGGATTTGAAGGCGATGAAACTGCTTGATGAGCTTGAGCAGCGGTACCCGAGCTTCTCGATGACATATGCGGGTCGGGCATCGGTCATCATGAAGCAGGAACTTTATTACCCGTTGTCGGAACGGACGACCTCTGAAGGCATGGATTCGATTCTGGATCTGGCCGAGCGCGCGGTGATGCTCGACCCTTGGCAGGCGGTAAATCAACGTGTCTATGGTTGGACACTGATTCAATCGCGGCAGGCGGAAGACGCATGCCGGTCGTTTCAGAATGCGAGGCAACTTTGTTCAGCGGACCCGTCTAATCTTATGTCCGTAGCCGAGGGACTTGCTTTTTGTGGTGAGATAAAAGAAGCAAAAGCTGTAGCGGATCAAGCCTTTTCGCGTTTCTCTTTTGTACCGCGTGTCTTCTACGAATACTTGGCGAATATCTTTTTTGCGGCAGATGATTTTGACAATGCCGTTTCGCAGTTGGACCGCGGATCGGGCTTCAGCCTGGGCGGATTGACCACCCGCGTTGCAGCACTCTTGTGTTCCGGCAAAGAGTCCGAGGCACGATCAGTTCTTATGAACTATAAGGACAATCGCGAGCGCTTATTGTCAAATGTCATCCAATACGAGAACGATCCATCCGAATGGAGAAGGCGGGTCAATCTGTTCCAGCAGCACAACACGCGTTTGCGCTACGACCAAGGGGCCCAGTTGGTGCAGAATTTCCTATTCGATGGGGTGGCTTAGGCTGATTAAAAAAGCCTCTGAGCGGAATAGTCAGTTGGCTCTGCCGCTGGGAACAATTTCGCCCAGGATCTTGAGATAGGCAGGGTCGGAATGCCGTATTCGGTCGGCGTTTACCCGGTAAGGAATTGTGACCGCTTTCCTGCCGGACTGCTCTTCCACGACGTTGAAGTTGAACAGTGAAACGGTTTGTTCCGGTAAGCCGATCTTTCGCAGTTCTTCATTCGGGTTGTCGCGAAGTGCTTTTTTCTTTTCCGGATCAACAGCTGCCTCTGCAAGCAGCCTTCCGAGTTCGCGCACATTTTTCATGTGGTAGGGAAACCGTGCCATTGATAATCTCCGCTGGAAAAATGCGAGTGCCGCAGCCCGCCATCAACGGTGGGTATGTTGAGGCAGGCTGCAGGGTAAGCGCGTCGGCCTGCGCTTATTCAGGTAGGTCTTCGTAGTAGCATCCGCTCAGTGCGAGCTTGCCGAGTTCCTCGAAATAGGTTTCGTCGCCAGCGGCTACTTTTGCGCTGTCAACGCCGGCGGGGATCACGAGGTGAACGGTGTCGGCAGTATCGGCCAGAACGGTAACGTCACCGCGGGCGCCGAGTTCCTCAACGAAAGCCGTGCGGCTTTCTTCGTTCTGAATGACTTGGCCGAGTTTTGCGCCAGCTTCAATTTTGGAGATTTCGTGAGAAATAATCGACATATCAGGCCTCTCTATCGTTTGTAATACAGCTGCAAAGCTATCCAAGGAAGTCGAATACATGCCGTAGTTAAAAGTATCGGATTCAGGAACATGAATGACCGAAATTTAGACTTCGACAGTGTTTGAGTATTTGAATCGATTACGATTGCTGGCAATCGCAAAACAGACAGAGTTGTAAAATGCAATTTGAGATAGAAGAATTGTGTGAATTGTTTGGGAGTGCCGGATGAACGGATTCCTTCCCAGCCTCGATCGCGGCGAAATGATTGAGGCCCAGCGGGTCTATGCTCGGCCGGACGAGCATCGCCGTATCGCAATGCTTGTCGATACGGGGGTCCTTGAGCTGTCATCAGACGTTTATCGCCGCGCACATGACCTTCCTGCCGGCGTGCTGTCTTTATTCGCCCCGTTGATCTCCGGGTTCGACATCACGCTGAAACCGGTCCGGCTGCCGGATTGCCCCGTTCATTTTTGTACAGGCATCGTCCGGGTCGAAACCGGCGCCGGATCTTCTCCATTGGCGCAGACGGTGGCCGTGCCCGCAGGCGGGCAGGGGGCAACAGCAGCCCGGGCGGCCATAGGTTGCCTGGGGGAGATGGCTGAAAGAATCAGCCTTTTCCGGGCTCCGGGTACTGATCCGAGAGTGAGAACCCTATCCAGTGATGCGCCGGACTTTCCGCTTGGGACATTTCTGGGGCTGAGCAAGGATCAGGAGCAGCAGCGGTTGAACACTGTGGCCAAACGAACCGCGGGCCAACCGCACGGCAAAAGCGGCTGGAACGCCGTGTCCGATTCCCGTGTCCGGATCGAGGCTCTGGATGGTGACGCGGCAGCATTCCTTCCGGCGCTTGGTGTCCTGATCAATGGGGAAGGGCCGGCAGGTGCGACCGGATCCGGACTTGTGACGAGTTCCGGAATGGCGGTCTGGAGGGATGTCGAGGGGGCAACGCAGCGGGCGCTTTTGGAGCTTGTCGAGCGCGACGCAATGGCACAGGCCTGGTACAACCGCTTGGGGACAACTCTCATAGAAAGCCAATTCGTGCACAGAATTTGTGCCGATTCTCTTGTCCGGTTTTTGACCGGGCGGGCGCGAGCCACATCTTTTTTCCGGATTGATACCGATTTGCCGGTGCATGTGGCCGCCGCCGTCTCCCACAAGGGGGACGGATTTGCTGCTGCGGTCGGCGTTTCGGCCGCGTTCAACATCGGTGATGCATGCGAAAGTGCAGCGCATGAGATGCTTCAGAATGAAATTTCGCTGGAACTCATGGAGCGGGCCTATCCGCTATCCGGCCGCGAGAAGGCTGTAGACGAGGCTCCCCGCCGCATTCCTTCGGCGCTACGCTATGCCCGGGAAACGTCAATCATGGATGATCTCAGGCTGGACGCTGCCGCTCTTTCACCACAGGGGGAATTGGAACGGCGGTATGCGCCAAATGGCTTGCTGGAGGCACTGGGCGCCCGCGGATTCGACATTTGGAAGTTTGATGCGACCCGGGCCGATCTCAACATTCCTTGCATAAAACTGCTCTCTACCGATCTGTGCGGTTGGGAGCCACGGTTCGGCAAATGGCGTCTTTACAATGGTGTCGTGGAGCGCGGGCTCGCGCAGGCCCCGCTGACCGAAGCAGACTTTGCAGCGCGGCCGTTTCCGTTTTGAGCCTCGAAGGTCATGCTCACCTGAGGTTGGTATTACCGTGCAGACGGACGCCCGTCTGCTGCGGGGCGGGCAAATGTCACGACCCAGAAATTTCGCCAAGTACCGTCTGACCGGTTGGTGCGCGCAATTCCGGCACGTGTGACATAAGGATTGAGGAGGTTCTTGTTGTGACCTTCCGAGCCCTGCCAGCCGGCGAATGCCGCTTGCCAGTCGGCGTAACCGGCACCGAGGTTTTCTGCTCCTGCGTAGTTTTTGTAGCCGGCTTTTTCCAGCCGTTGTGCGAGGGAAAACCCACTGTGCTGCCAGGTTTGCATGCTGTCGCGTTCGGCGATATGGCGCGCCATTGCCTGCGAGACCTCGGTCAGGGTGCTATCCGCTTTGAGTGCCCGCTGACCATTAGCCTGGCGGTACTGGTTCAGCGCGCTTAGAAACGCGCTGGCATCTACCGGCACATTGGTAATGACCGGCGGCGCCTCCAGTTCCTTGTAAGGCCCAAGACCGCATGCGCCTGTGAGCCCTGCGATGATTAGCATGGCGAGGAATTGTACGAACCCAAAAGGCGATCGGGCGGACATTGATCTTACTTTCCGGTGTCGTCTTGGTCGACGAAATAGTGATGCGGGCCAGGAAAATCTTCCACATAAGCCATATGTGTCACGATCCCGGTGTCAGGGGTGAAATGATGCAGGAAATAGGCGGCCGGTTCGAAGTTGAACATGGCTGGCGCATCGGCCGAGAATTCCAGCACGGTCTGATGAGCGGTGCCCGGCACCATCGTCATGATGGAACCTGCAAATTCGGTAATGATCGGCCGGTGCAAGTGGCCGCACATGACCCTGACAACATGGGAATGCCCGGAAATGATGCCGGCCAGGTTTTCGCCGTCCTGAAGGCCTATTGCATCGAGAGGCGCAAGACCGATGCGGGCTGGTGGATGATGCATGGCGATCAAGGTCGGAATCTGGGACTTTTTCAGTTCACCATCCAGCCAGGCAAGTTGCTCCTCCCCGATCCTGCCTTGCGGTTTTCCGGGGATCTGGCTGTCGAGCGCAATCAGCCGTATGCCGCCGATATCAACGCTGTAACAAATGCGGTCCGGTGGGGCGTCTATGATCCCCGGGTAATCGCGAAACGCTTCGCGCATCTGATCACGGTTGTCGTGATTTCCCGGGATCAGGTAGACCGGCATCGGCAGGCGGGATAGAATCTGGCGGGCAACCCGGTATTCCTTCGTGCGGCCGTGATCTACCAGATCCCCGGTCATGACAACCGCATCCGGCTGCGGGTCAAGGGATCTTATCGACCGAACCGCCCGCTCTGCGAACATGTTGGTGTGCGAGACCCCATAGCAGGTGTGGCCTTTCGGGCGGACATGCATATCGGAGATCTGAACAATCAGGGTCATTGGGAATTCGCTCTTAAACCGGTTCGAATCTTATGTCCCGACGATATCGTTCTTAAGCCTAGGGGCAAGCACCGGTTTCACTTTTCAAAAAGCTCATGTAGGAGAAACACGGGAGTTTTCGCCGCGCCGGTCGCAACGTGCTGGAGCGGCGGCAGACCGCGGGTCGGGAATGAGCAACGAACAAGACAATACCGGCAAGGTGGCGCAGGAGACGGGCGAACCGGAAACCGCCGCTGAATCTGAAGTGACGGAAGAAGAGCAGAAATCTTCGACTGCGCCTGTCAGCGCGTCCAAACCGTTCTGGTTGCGGATGTTTGGTCATGACTTGCCCGGACCACTGCTGCTGTTGCTTTTGTCGCTCTTTCTGTTCGTCCCGGGTCAATGGACAGTCCCGCCGCTCGACAGGGATGAGCCACGCTATACGCAGGCGACAAAACAGATGCTGGAGACCGGCGACTATGTCGATATCCGTTTCCAGGAGCAGGCGCGGCATAAGAAGCCGGTCGGAATTTACTGGTTGCAAGCCGCGGCTGCCCATGTTTCAGGCCAAGGGGAAGATGCGCCCCTTTGGGTATACCGGCTGCCTTCGGCAATTTCGGCGGTCCTGGCCGTCCTTGCCGCATTCTGGATGGCGCGTGCCTTCATGGGGCCGGGTGGGGCCTTGATCGTCGGCCTGTTCATGGCAGGAGCAATAATAGTTGGCGTCGAGGCCCGGTTAGCAAAGACCGATGCGGCGCTGTTTGCCTGTATCATCATAGCCCAAGGCGCGCTTGCCCGGATCTGGTTGAAGGAAAGCGGCAAGCGCGAATGGCTGCTCGGCTTTGTGTTCTGGACAGCTCTCGCCGCCTCAATCCTGATCAAGGGACCGATCGGGCCAATGGTGTGCGGCCTGACAGTTGCCGCCCTGATGCTACTTCGGCGGAAAATGGCCTGGTTCAAGGCAACCTCGCCAATCCTTGGTGTCTTGTGGACTTTGCTGCTGGTGTTGCCTTGGCTTGTTGCCATCTGGATCGCAACCGACGGTGCTTTCTTTAGAGAAGCAATTGTGCAGGATCTGCTCGGCAAGGTGGGAGAAGGCAAGGAGAGCCATGGTGCGCCGCCACTCACCCATCTTGCGGCAATGCTGGGTATCTTTTGGCCTCTACCTGCCTTCTTTGTGATTTCCCTGCCACTCATTTGGCGGGAGCGGAGCAGTGCGCTGGTAACGTTTGCCATTGCCTGGTTCGTTCCAAGCTGGATCATTTTCGAACTGGTCGCAACCAAGCTGCCGCATTACACCATGCCGCTTCTGCCGGCGCTTGCCTTGCCGGTCGCCGCAGCCCTTGTGGACGGCGCAGGCGAGGGGGCTCCCAAATGGCATCGCTGGATAGCGGCTGTTCTTTTGGCGGTTCCGCCGGTCGGGATTGCCGCCGGCGCTCTCGCAGTGCCGGCCTTTCTGGGTCTTTGGCCCTCCCCGCCAGGTGCCGTGCTTGCTGGCCTTGCAGCAATTGCATCGATTTCGGGTGCAAGGGCACTCCTCGCAAGACCAGCCATAAATGGCGTGCCGACTGCGATCCTGTCCGCCGTGCTGATAGCAATCGCCGTATGGGGCTTCTCCGGCCCCGCACTCAAGACGATCTGGGTCAGCCCGCGTCTCGTTGCCGCGATGGATCAAATCCCCGGTTGTGCGGATCGCAAATCCCGCCAGGTGGTGACAACAGGATTTCATGAGCCGAGTTTCATTTTCCTCGAAGGCACCGATACGCGTATTGTCAAACCGCTTGCCGCTGCTGAGTATCTGGCCAGTCATCCATCAGAAACAAATGGCAGCGGATGCTGGATTGCCGCAATTGAAAGCCGGCATGAAGAGGCCTTTTTGCAAGCTGCCCAAGAGATTGGTCTTGTGCCAAGTGTTCAAAAGAGGGTAGACGGCCTCAATATCAATGGCGGTGATCAGGTGGATATCGGCCTTTACCGGAACATTCCGGTGAAAGGGGACAGCCCGGACAATTCAAATACCAGCGAGTGATGCAGATATTGACTTCCTTCCGCCGTATCACAGCGCGTATGCGCAACAACCTGCGAAGGATCCGGGGGCTATTTGCCGGGCGGGCCGGGCGGTCGTCGCCCGCGCTCGAATCCCTGAAGCCGGGTCAAAGGCCGCAGGACATTCTTGCGGTGCTGCTTCTGACCGTTGGCATCGCTGTTGTCGCTTTCGATGTGCCCACTTATCCTTGGCTCAAGTCGCTTCCTGAAGAATACCGGCACACATTTGCGGCCTTTACGGATTTGGGCAAGTCCGACTGGATATTGTGGCCGAGCGGATTGGTGTGCCTGTTTCTGCTTGCTCTCGAAGCGGAAAGTCTGCGGTTCCGGCTGCGCATGGCGGTCGGGGCGGCCTTCACCTATGCAGGTTTCATATTCTACGTGGTTGCCGCCACCGGACTTCTGGCAATCGCGTTCAAATGGACCCTTGGGAGGGCGCGGCCGAAATTGTATGAGCAATTCGGTCCTGTTGAGTTCAACTTTCTGGCCTTTGACGGCTCTTACACCAGTTTTCCTTCTGGTCACTCGACCACAGTCGGCGCATTTGCCATGGCGCTGGCGCTGATTTTCCCGGCCTATCGCTGGCTGATCATCGTTGCGGCGTTCTGGGTTGCCTTCAGCCGGGTGATGGTCGGGGCACATTATCCGAGTGACGTGGTCGCAGGAACCTTGTTGGGCCTGACATTCACTTACTTTACTGCAAGGGCTCTGGCCCGGCGGCGGATCGGATTCCGTGTGGCTGAGGGCGGGCGGATCGAACCGCTCATCAACCCGCGATCTGCAAAAACCTGCCTGCAAGCCGTCTGGCAGGCCATGCTTGGCCGGCGCGGCATCACGCGGGTTGCGGATGCCGGTGCAGACGCCAGCCTTCCGGATCGGACGTCCAGATGACACAGAGTTTTCTAGAATTGTTTGCCAATGGCAGCGACGGTCCGGATGTGACGGTCGTCGTGCCCGCCAAGGATGAAGCGCAAAACCTGCCGATCCTGCTCGATGAGATCGGTGCGGCGCTGGACGGGCGGGCGTTCGAGGTGATCGTCATTGACGATGGTTCAAGCGACGGTTCGGATATTGTTTTGCAGGACTATGCGGCCCTTCACGCCTGGCTTCGCCCCGTGCGTCATGAACAGGCCTGCGGACAAAGCTGTGCAGTGCGGACGGGGCTGCTGCATGCGCGCGGGAAGGTGGTTGCAACCATTGACGGCGATGGCGAAAACGATCCGGCCTATATTCCCCGTCTTGTCGATGCGCTGAATGCTGGCGGTCCATCAGTTGCCCTGGCTGCCGGGCAGCGGCTCGGGCGCAAGGCGAGCGCTGCCAAGCGCCTCGCCTCGAAAATGGCCAACCGCATTCGCGGGGCGATTTTGCGCGACAACACGCGTGACAGCGGCTGCGGACTGAAGGCCGTCAGGCGCGATGTTTTCCTAAGGCTCCCTTATTTCGACAGTTGGCACCGTTTTCTACCCGCGCTGGTCATTCGCGAAGGTTATGGCGTGGTTCATATTGATGTTCAGGATCGCCAGCGTCGGCACGGGCAATCGAAATACGGCATCTTCGACCGGGCTCTGGTCGGCGCTGTCGATCTGTTCGGTGTATGGTGGATGCGCCGCCGCCGGCGCAAGATACCGCAGATCCGGCCGCTCACCTGAAGGATCGGCAACAAGCCTTGATTTGAACGGCAAGTCATGGTTTCCAGCGTGACAGTTACGGGGCGCGAAGCCTGCCTGCCATTAAACGGATAGAAGATGAACGCGTTACTAGACTGGTTTCATACTGTTTTCGTTGAACAATTCAGCTTCTGGGTGGTGCTTGGTTTTTTTGCCCAGGCAATGTTCATGATGCGCTTCGTCATTCAGTGGCTTGCTTCGGAACGGGTTGGCCGGTCGATTGTGCCTGTTGCGTTCTGGTTTTTTTCCATTGCCGGGGGTGTGTTGCTGCTCATCTATTCGATCCGCCAGCAGGATCCGGTATTCATTGCTGGTCAATCGCTCGGGCTGATTATCTATTTCCGGAACCTGTGGCTCATCTTCAAGGAAAAACGCCGCGATCCAACGCTTTGAAAGCGGTTGGAGCGCCTAGAAAAACAATACCCTATTCCATTAGCCGTGCCGATCCGGAGACACGGATCGAGCTTCCCGTCTCATCTGGAATGTCGGCGCGCAGGTGGCTTGGATAGCCCATGTCGACGCCCTGGATGATGTCGATCTGGCCTTCGTGAGGCCAGCCTATGTCACGCAGATATCCGGCAAAGGCGGCGGTCGCCGCACCAGTCGCCGGATCTTCCAGAACACCGCCGGAGGCAAAGGCATTGCGTGTGTGGAACAGCCGCGGCGTCTCCGCAAATCCGAGCAGGATGGTCACCCAATTCTCCCTGTCCATGAGAGCACGGCCTGCCTCAAGATCATAGCTCATACCGGCCAGCGCTTCGCGTGAGGTCAAAGTGAGCGCGAAATGATTGGCGCCCCCATGGACAATGGCGGGCGGAATGTCCGTATTGACATCGCTTTTGGAAAGACCGAACAGGTTCAAAACCTCGTCCGTCACATCTGAAGGGGCGGTCTTGCTCCAGGTTGGCGGAGACTGAAGGGCAGCGTGATAGTTCTCACCATCCACCGTTCCCTCAACAGTGATTTCCGCCTCATTCAGAACCAGTTTGTAGATCCCGGTGCCATGTTGCCGGGCAAGTGCGGTCCCAAGGGCAATTGTCGCGTGGCCGCAGAACGGCACTTCGGATTGGGGAGAGAAATACCGTACCCGCCAGGCATCGTTCTTTGCTGGCATGGCAAAGGCTGTTTCGGAAAACCCGACATCAGCGGCAATTTTGCGCATGTCGTCGACCGGAGGATGTTCGGCGCTGATGACAACGCCGGCCGGGTTGCCGCCCTTGTCGCCTTCCGAAAATGCAGAGATGCGCTGAATATCCATATAACCTAGCCCGATTAATGTGCGAATTGCCAATACGAACAATCGTAGGAAGCGATGAATGCATCTGCAATTGACGAGAATGCGGAGGTGGGTCAGGTCACCTCAGTTGCAGCCTTGAACGCCCGTTCCAGATCTTCAATGAGATCCTTCGGATCTTCCAGACCGATGTGGACCCGGATGGACTGCAGACCGGGATCATAGGGGGTGGCAGTGCGGGATCCTTTGAGTCTGACCGGTATGGCGAGGCTTTCGTAGCCGCCCCAGGAATAGCCCAGGCCGAAGAGCGTCAAAGCGTCGAGGAAAGCCGCTGTTTGCGCTTCGCTGGTACCGGTTTTGAAATCAAAGGCGAATAGGCCGCTTGCGCCTGAAAAGTCACGCTTCCAGAGGGCGTGGCCAGGATCTGATTCAAGCGCCGGATACCGGACGGCGGCGACTTCATCGCGTGTTTGCAGCCAATCAAGGACCGCCATTGTGTTTGCAAAATGCCTTTCGAGCCGGACCGACAGGGTCCGCAGGCCCCGCAATGCCAGGTAAACATCATCCGGGGCGATGTGAACGCCCATCAGACCATGAACTTTTTCGAGATCCGGCCAGGCCTTTTCGCTGGCGGCGATGGTGCCGATCATGCAGTCGGAATGGCCGACAATGTATTTGGTGCCCGCCTGGATCGACAGATCGACGCCGAGTTCGAGCGGTTTGCAGTACAGCGGGCTCGCCCAGGTGTTGTCCATCAGAACGGTCGCGCCGATTTCATGCGCGGCGGCCGAAATTGCGGGGATGTCCTGCATCTCGAAAGTGAGCGAGCCGGGCGCTTCCAGAAAAACCGCTTTGGTATTCGCCTTGAACTCAGCTTCGATCCCGCTGCCGATCACGGGATCATAGTAACTTCTTTCGACACCCATCCGGGGCAGCACCTTGTCTGCAAAGGCACGGGTCGGTCCATAGCAACTGTCCGGTATGAGAATATGATCGCCGCATTGAACGCTGCTCATGATGGCCAGTGCACAGGCATTGAGGCCGGAATTGGCAAGTTTTACGCCAGCCGCCCCCTCGATTTCAGCAATGGCGCCTTCTAGTGAATTGGTGGTCGGATTGCCGCGCCGGGCATAGGTGTAGGCCTGACTACCAGTGCGCATTGTTTCAGAATCGGGAAACAGGACCGTGGATGCATGGACAACCGGCGGATTTACGAACCCGTGGAATCCTGCCGGGTCCAGCCCGCCGTGCACGAGGCTTGTGTCTGATTGGTGCTGCTTTTTCTTGCTGGGGCCGCTCATGCTTTGCTCACGTTTTGGCGATTGACCGGGCAATCCAATCAAGGAATGGACCGATAGCTGACTGCTAAGTTGCAGACTTAGGCGTTCAACCCATCAAACGGCAAGGGTTTTGATGCACCGGCGTGTAGCACGGGACAGACTCTTAAACCCTCAAGTGATTGGATGGGAGGTGAGATGGATGAGGTCATTCGGTAGGAAACTCCGGGGCGTTCAAGGGGCGTTTAGGCGTGGCGCCAGACTTGGCCCGGACAAGAAAAGTGTTGGTCTTTTCTCAGCGCCAAATGCTTGACCGGGTCACCAAAATGCCATCGTATGATAAGACTCAAAAGAGCAGTTTGTTGAGTTGATCCGGCATCTTGATCGTTCGTCAGAACGAACAAGCGATACGCAGCAGGGGATCAAGATCGGCAGGTGTTTTTAGACAGCCGGACCAGGCATCGGGGGCAGAGAAATTATGTTGAAACACGTGCTGAGGCTTGCACTGACCACCGCATTCGGCTTGGCCGCAGCAGGTGCGTTGGCGGGCACGCTCGCGGACATTAAGGAGCGCGACGTTCTGCGTTGTGGTGTGAGCCAGGGTGTGCCGGGTTTCTCAAATGTCGATTCAAATGAAAACTGGGCAGGGCTTGACGTTGACTTTTGCCGGGCGGTCGCTGCTGCGGTTCTCGGCGACGCAGATAAGACCGAGTTTGTCCAGTTGTCGGCCCTTGACCGGTTTGAAGCCTTGACCTCCGGGCAAGTCGATCTTCTGTCCAGCAACTCGACATGGACGATGGGCCGTGACACGCGTCTGGGCGTCCATTTTGCCGGCATCCTTTATTATGACGGACAGGGGTTCATGGTCCGCAAGGACCTTGGCATGACAACCGCGCTGGAGTTGTCTGGATCGACGGTCTGTACCACGAAAGGGACAACCACCGAGCTGAATGTCAGCGACTATTTCAATGCCAACAACATGCCGTATGAAGTCGTCGCCTTTGAAAACGCCGATGAGGTGGTCCAAGCCTATGACGCCGGAAAGTGCGTTGTGTTTACGTCAGATGCTGCGGCCCTTTATGCGCAGCGCCTGAAATTGACCAATCCAAGGGATCACATGGTGCTGCCGGAGATCATCTCGAAGGAACCGCTCGGCCCGGTTGTGCGCCAGGGCGATGATGAATGGTTCAACACGGTCAAGTGGACCCTGTATGCAATGATCAACGCAGAAGAACTTGGTGTGAGTTCCGAAAACATTGCTGAGCACGAGGATTCGGCCAACCCGGCGGTCAAGCGCTTGCTCGGCAAGGAAGGGGCATTCGGCGAAGGCCTAGGGCTGACCTCAGATTGGGCTCACAACGTCATATCGCAGGTTGGCAATTATGCCGAGATTTTCGAGCGTAATGTGGGTCCTGATTCCCAACTCGGGATTGCCCGTGGCGTGAACGCACTCTGGTCGGATGGCGGGCTGCTCTACGCGCCGCCGATCCGGTAGACCCGGCATTTACCCATGCCCTTAGGGTGCCGCGAGGCAAGGCTTGCCGTGTTCATGTGCATATGCTGGCGGATACTGCAGGACAGGATGCTGGACTTTAACCTGCAGACAGTGGAATAGTGGCAAAAACCAACAACCGGCGTTTGCCGGCAAAAGACAGCCCATCCGGAGTCCTTAATGACTGAAACCGCTGCAACCGAAACCGAGGTTAGTTCAATTCGCTCGAGAATGTCCGTTTCCGAAACGGACGTGGCGATCGAAATCATCGGTATGAACAAGTGGTATGGTGACTTCCACGTCCTGCGCGATATCGATCTCAAGGTGATGCGCGGTGAACGGATCGTGATCTGCGGTCCCTCCGGCTCAGGAAAATCGACCATGATCCGGTGCATCAACCGTTTGGAAGAGCACCAGGCCGGTCAGATTTTCGTTGAAGGAATTGAGCTCAAGGACGATCTGAAGAAGATCGATGAAATCCGGCGTGAAGTCGGCATGTGTTTTCAGCACTTCAACCTGTTTCCGCATCTGACCATTTTGGAAAACTGCACCCTGGCGCCAATCTGGGTTCGCAAGATGGCCAAGAAGGAAGCTGAAGACATCGCGATGCACTATCTGGAGCGGGTGAAGATCCCCGAGCAGGCAAACAAGTATCCCGGCCAGCTCTCCGGGGGCCAGCAGCAGCGTGTTGCCATTGCCCGCTCACTTTGCATGAACCCGAAAATCATGCTTTTCGATGAGCCGACGTCGGCGCTTGATCCGGAAATGATCAAGGAAGTTCTTGACGTCATGGTCGGCCTTGCCGAAGAAGGCATGACAATGCTTTGCGTGACCCACGAGATGGGCTTTGCGCGTCAGGTCGCCAATCGCGTGATCTTCATGGATGCAGGCCAGATCGTGGAGCAGAACGAACCGGAGGCGTTCTTCACCGATCCGAAGCACGAGCGCACCAAGCTGTTCCTGAGCCAGATCCTGCAACATTAGAGCCGATAATCGGCGGCGCTGCCATGCGGATTTTACGCTCCTTGTTACGTGCTGCCGTTTTGTCCGTGGTCGTTCTTTTCCTTGCCGTGGCCATGGGAGCGCTTGTTCCCGGTCAGGTGGCGGAAAACTCGTACGCTCAAATGCCAGACCATTCCGGTCCGGAAAGTAACCGGCGCATTCTGGTGTTGTCGAATGCGATCCATACGGACATTGCGCTTCCAGCGGATCCGGACGTCCTTGAAGCACTCGGATTTGTAACGGAGAACGGCCTTGAGCTGGATGTGCCAGGCGTATTTTGGATTGTAGTTGGCTGGGGCGGCAGAGCCTTTTATGTCGAAACGCCGACATGGTCCGATCTGAAGCCGTTGCCGGTCGTCAAGGCGTTGACATGGGATCGATCTGTCATGCACGTTCAGAGGGCCGGATTCATTCCTGAGGATCATCCCGGCATACTTCCACTGGACCTGGAGGCATCTGCGTTTTCGGCGCTTCTTGATGCGGTTGTGCGCAGCTTTGACGCTGGCGATGCCGGAATGCACGTGCCTTTGGAAGGCGCTGCCTATGGCGAGAACGACACGTTCTATCCGGCGGAAGGGGCTTTCAATGCTGTTGCCGGTTGCAATGTCTGGACTGCCCGGATGCTTCGCACTGCCGGCATTCCAACGGGTCTGTGGACGCCACTTCCCGGACTTCTGACATGGTCGATGGCGTTTCACCAAACTGAGCGCGCAAAAAACTAGATCCCACCGGAATCAACTCTGAATTCCATGGGAAATCGTCACTCCCGGAATTGGCGTAATTTTTGATGTCAGAAGTGCCAGTTCGCAGTTGTTATTACGCAGTAATTTCAGATATTTACGCCTAATACTACGAAAGGCAATGCCAAGTATTAGCAATCAGGGGCTTTTATTAGCGCGGCATTAACCCGATGTGGGCTTTTAATCGGTTGAAGTGATCAGCCAAAGGTGCGCAATGAGCGAAGAAAAACATCTCAATGAACGGCTCCAGTTCGCCCAAATCGACGCGGCAACTTGCGACCAGCTCAAAAAACTCTGGCCCGTGATTGAAGGGGAGATCGACGGGATCCTCGATGGCTTCTATCGTCATGTAAAGGCAGTTCCCGCCCTTGGCTCCATGGTGGGGGACAAGCAGAATACCCTGATGTCAGCCCAAAAAGCGCATTGGCGGAAACTCTTCACCGCTGGTTTCTCGCCCGATTATGTTGAAAGCATAGACACGATCGGCCGAGTGCATAGCCGGATCGGGCTGGAGCCGCGGTGGTACATTGGCGGTTACAAGTTCATCCTTGTGCGGTTGCACCAGCTGGTTTTGAAGAAATACCGCCTTTCACCTGCAAAACAGGATGCGGCCGTGGATGCCCTGACTGCTGCGGTGTTTCTGGATATGGATTTGGCCATTTCGACCTATCAGGACATCCTGATGGAAGAAAGGGAGGCGCAGACCCGAAAGCTCAATAGCGCCATTGATACCTTCAAGGACCGGGTTGAAACGCCGATGGAAGCACTCAACGCACAAGCTGCGTCGGTCGATGAGGTCGCCACAAACCTGACGTCGACGTGCCAGATGGCGCAAAGCGAGGTAACGTCTGCATCCGGCGTATCCGCGGAGTCCAGTGACAGCATACAGACCGTTGCCGCTGCCACGGAGGAATTGACAGGGTCGATCCAGGAAATCTCCAAGCAAATTACCGGAGCCTCCAAGATTGCCCGGACCGCTACGGCCGGTACCGAGACGACCAGTGGTCAGGTGTCCATGCTCGCAAACTCTGCGCAGAAGATCGGCGATGTTGTCGAGTTGATCCAGGCGATTGCCGAACAGACGAACCTTCTGGCGCTCAACGCTACGATCGAAGCTGCGCGGGCCGGAGATGCTGGCAAGGGGTTCGCGGTTGTCGCGAGCGAAGTCAAAACGCTTGCCGGGCAGACGGCGAAGGCAACGGAGGAAATCAGCGAACAGGTTGGGGAAATTCAACAGGCAACGAGTGGCGCGGTCAGTTCGATCGAGATGATTTCGGAAGTCGTACGCGAGCTTGACGAGATGACCGCATCCATTGCGGCTGCCGTTGAGGAGCAGGGCGCTGCCACAAGCGAGATCTCCGGCAGCATTCAGTCCGTTGCCAACGGTGCCGGCGTTCTTTCAAAAAACATCGAGAGTGTCGATCAAGCCATCGGCGAAACCGAAACAGCAGCGAGCCGCTTCCGTGACGCCGCAGGCAAACTGGGATCAGGGTCCGGGATGATCTCTGAGGAAATCCGTACCTTTTTCGACCAACTCAAACAGGCGTCCTGAGGCAGACGCTGAACCCTGTCTTGCCACGTGCGCTCTAAACCAACCCCAGTTGACTAGAACCTATCTGACGCGTTTCTCCTTTTCTTCGGCCAGGAATGCTTTGCAGGACGATGCGGGGTATCGTTCAAAAAGCATGACGCTGTCCGCAGGATAGGAAGAGCGCGCCTTTGGTGGGCGAAAATTCGTCCCCGGCGCCGTTGCTGCGCTTGCCCGGCCTTAAAGGCCGCGCTGCCCGCATCGCCTAGCCGGGAACGAATTTTCGCTCCATCAGATAGATTCTAATCAACTGGGATTGGTATTAAGCCTGCGCGGCCTCGGCATCGTCCCGTCCGCCCCATTCGGACCAGGACCCGTCATAGAGGGCGAGATCCTTTACGCCCAGAATGGTCAGGGAAAGGGTGAGCACGGCTGCGGTTACACCGGAACCGCATGTTGTCGTGATTGGGCGGGTTAGATCGGCGCCAGCGTCCTCGAACACCCTTTTGAGATCCTCCGGCGCCTTCATGGTTCCGTCTTCGGCCAAGACGGATGCATAGTGGACGTTCATGGAGCCCGGTATATGGCCGGACCTTAAACCGGCACGTGGCTCGGGCTCGGCTCCGGAGTAGCGGCTAGCCGAGCGGGCATCAATGATCTGCCTCTCGCCGGTTTCAGAAGCTTTCTTGACCGCCGGGAAACCGGCAAGCGCGGCGTGATGCAGGCGGGCCGTAAAGTGGCGCGGCGGTCTGGTTCGCGGCAGGCCATCTTCCGTCGCTCTGCCCTCTGCCTGCCATTTCCTGAAGCCGCCATCCAGGACGAAAACCTCGGCAACCCCCATGGTCTTGAACATCCACCAGACGCGGGGAGCTGAAAACAGGCCGGTACCGTCATAGATGACGATGGTTTGGCCGTCACCGATCCCCAGTTTACGGATCTTGGACGAAAACACGTGCGGTTCCGGCAGCATGTGCGGCAGGTCGGAACTTGCGTCACTCACCTTGTCGATATCCAAGCGGATTGCCCCCGGAATGTGAGCTTCCTGAAACTCTTGATCCGCATCACGGCCCATGGCCGGCAGGTACCAGGATCCGTCAATCACGACGACATCGGGCGACGAAAGGTGGTCTGCCAGCCATGCAGTTGTCACCAGCGGATGATCGCTCATTGTGCTTCCCCAGACAGTTCGATTGTCACTTAACTTGCCCGTTTCGCGTGTGCCTTGGCAAGGACGGGTTTCATCGAAAATACAGACCACATGCGCCATTCATGTTTGGCCGGACAGGCGGATGCGGATTCAGCGGTTCTGTTTGCCTTTGTTTTCCACCTTGGTGATCTCGACAGCACCGATTTCAGATGTGGAATTGACATGGGTTCCGCCGCAAGGCTGGAGATCGAAATCCTCGCCGGCCCGAATCAAACGCACTTTGCCCGATCCACTTGGCGGACTGACAATCATCGACTTGACCAGGCCAGGTTTAGCGTCAAGTTCCGCATCCGTTATCCATTCTGTGGTGATCGGGTAGTCGCCGCCAATTACGGCGGCGATTGTCTCAGACAAGGCGGCCCGGCCGGGCGGTTCTGGCATATATAGATCGATCCGGCTTTCCTCCGCGCCGATCTGGCAGCCAGTGTTTTGGGTTTGAACCGCGGCGCAGATCACTTGCAAGGGCGGTGTGCATGCGCATTAGTTTGTAACGGCGGGGCCAGTCGATATGTGCGGAAACAACAGTTCCCGTCTGTGGAAGTGCGTCCTCATCCTGCGGGACGTGGACGATGGTGGATCGATCTTCGTCATAGACGGCCGCGCCAATTTCAACTCGACTGCCATCGTCCAGTTCCAGATTGCCAGTATCACCCGGTTGTCCGAAATTGGTCGCGTAGAAGACTGTCCGGTCCAGCACAATGAAACCATTGACGTTGATCCCGGCGACCGTTGCTTCGCAGCTTCGCAAACAGGCGTCTTTGCGAAAAAGCGGGTCGGCTATTGTCTGGTCCCCGGTTATCGCACTCCACGCAACACTCAGACGAAAGGCGCTTCGATTGTGGTTGTGCGTTCCAGCCACTCCGGCACCGGCAGCGACTTGGAGCGCAGGAAGTCAGGATTGTAGAGCTTGGACTGATAGCGCGTGCCGTGGTCACACAGGATTGTCACGATGGTCTTTCCCGGCCCCATTTCCATGGCAAGGCGGCACGCTCCAGCAAGATTGATTGCCGAAGATCCGCCCAGCAGAAGGCCTTCATTTTCGGCAAGGTCGAACACCAGCGGAAGGGCTTCATCATCGCCTATTGTCCAGGCATGGTCGACCTTGGTGTCGTGAATGACCGGGGTCTTGCGGCCAAGGCCAATCCCTTCTGACACGGAACCTCCTTCAGAAGCGACAGCCTCACCGGTAGTGAACAGCGATTGCATCGCCGCGCCGCGCGGATCCGCACAGCCGATCACGATGCCGGGTTTCTTCTCCTGAAGATATTTGGAGACGCCGGACAGTGTGCCGCCGGTGCCGACCGAGCAGATAAAGCCGTCCACCTTGCCGTCCGTCTGGGAAAGGATTTCCGGGCCGGTGGTCTGGTAGTGTGCCTTCGGATTGTCGAGGTTGTTCCACTGATCGGCGAAAAGGACACCATTTTGTTCGGTCTTGGACAGGTCCTCGGCTAGCCGGCGGGCGACATGCTGATAGTTGTTCTGGTCCTTGAAAGGACGCGCCGGGACCTCAACAAGCTCCGCGCCACACAGGCGCAGCATGTCTTTCTTTTCCTGGCTCTGCGTGTCGGGCATGACGATGACTGTCCGGTAGCCGCGCGCGCGGGCGACAAGCGCTATACCGATGCCTGTGTTGCCGGCCGTTCCCTCGACGATCAGTCCGCCGGGTTTCAAGTCTCCGCGCGCTTCTGCCTCCAGGATCATCTGCCGTCCGGGCCGGTCCTTGACCGACTGGCCCGGGTTCATGAATTCGGCTTTCCCGTAGATGTCGCATCCTGTCTCTTCTGACAGTGCCTTGAGGCGGATCAGCGGCGTATTGCCGATCGCTTCAACAACAGATGGAAACGTGTTCATGAAATCGATCCTGATGCTAGCGCTCGCGTGTCTGGCGGCGTGGACGTCCGGTGGGTGTGACGGATTTGGGCGGCCGGAACAGAGGGCAAAGCTCCCGGACGCACAATCCGACATGATTGAACCATCTGTCCTAACGTCCGGCCCTGAAAGGATCAAGACGGCAATTTGGGACCCGGTTTGGGCGTCTTGTTAACGGCCGTTTCCGATTTAACAGTTGGTTCGAATTGAAAATGGCCGCCCGGTTGTTCTTCTACAAGGCTGGTTCCCTTAAATTTTTGCAGTAAATTTCATCGCAAAGCTGATCCGTTATTGCCGCCTGTACGTAAGCGTGGCACATGATTTTGGGCGCAAAGGATAGAATGAGCCTGGTAATGGAAAACAACGTGACCGGACTGGACGAGTTGCTGGCCGGGTACGCGGCAGGAACGCTCGCGGCACCGGCACAAGTGCTTGTCGATGCACATCTGGAACTGAGCGGCAACAATCGCGACTATGTCGCATCGCTCGAGGCGCTCGCCGGCGTCGGGCTGAACGAGTGTTTGCCCGTCAGCCTGTCCGATCGCGATTCAGCGCTTTCGACGATATTCGGTCTTGACGATCTTGCTGTTCCTTCATCGCTTCGGTCTAAGCAGGATGCGATAAATTCAAATACCGCTCCGCGCGTTCCGGATGCGTTGCAAACGTTCATCGGGTCATCACTACACGATCTGGCCTGGAAAACCGTATTGCCCGGTGTGAAGGAGTTCAAGTTCGACGAAGTCGACGGATGCCGGAGCAACCTGCTCTGGGTGCGCGCGGGCCGGGCGATGCCTTCTCATACCCATGACGGAACCGAACTGACCCTTGTTCTGCAAGGCGCGTTCCGGGACGAAGATGGACATTTTGCCGTAGGAGACATTGCTTTTGCGGATGACGAAGTCGATCACAAGCCCATCGCCGACACTGGTGATGATTGTATCTGCTTTGCCGTTACCTCCGGAAATCTGCGGCTGACAGGGCCCATTGGCCGCCTGATTTCTCCCTTTATCCGCAACTGAGCGGCAGTTTTGACCGGTTCCCGGAACCCGGCGGCTGATAAGCGAAAGCGCCGTAACCACCAATCGGAATACGTTGCAGTCCCTACCGATGGCTGTGCGTGGATAACGGGCGCAAGTTCGGGGATTGGCCGGGAATTGTCGCTCGATCTTGCGCGTGATGGCTGGTCTGTTGCCGTGACTGCCCGGTCAGCGGAAAAACTCACAAGCCTTGAGCAGGCTGCAGACGGACTTCCCGGCGAAATCCATGCCTATCCGGGTGATGTATCCGATACCCGGTTGATGCAACGGCATGCCGGCGTGATAGCCGGGCGTCATGGGGGAATATCGCTTTTGATCGCCAATGCCGGGGTTTATCTGCCGCAAGACGGACTGACCTGCGACCCGGAGGTGTTCCGGAAGAGCTATGAAGTCAACGTCATGGGCACGGTGAATGTCGTGGCACCCGTCGTATCCCAGATGAGTGCAAAGGGCAGGGGACAGATCGCGATCATGGCTTCCGTCGCAGGGTATGGCGGCCTGCCGCTGGCAGCAGCCTACGGGCCGACAAAGGCTGCGCTGATCAACATGGCCGAGTCGCTCAAGTTCGATCTGGATCGTGCCGGAGTCCGGATCCAGGTTATCAATCCCGGCTTTGTCGATACCCCGGCTACCGAAGACAATCCCTTCCCGATGCCCTATCTGATTACGCCGGAAAAGGCAGTGGCGGCGATCCGGCGCGGCCTGGCCGACAGGAAACGTTTCGAGATTGCTTTTCCGCGCCCGTTTGTCCGGCAGTTGAAGCTTCTGGGATTGTTGCCGTATCGGCTGTATTTCGCCTTGGTGGCCTGGTCCACGGGTTGGCAGCGCTAGCAGATACCTTACGCGCAAGTACTTATAATATCAAAGAAAAATCTGAGTGCTTTGCTCCGTTTTGTTGATCGCCGCGCCGAAGCCTGCTAGGCAGAGCGAATGCTGAGGAATACCCGCATATTTGCCAATCGGATTGTAAGCGTTATCGTGATGGTTTGCATCGCGGTGGTGCTGCAGGTTCATGCAAGTTCGCAGATTTTCCCAGAACAATCAGATCAGGTGGATCTTTCCGCCTATGTGCTTCCCGATGGTACTTTACCGGTTCTTTGTCTGTTTCATGACGGAGGCGAGGGTGACGGCCAGACACTGAGATGCCCGGCTTGCGCGCTAGCCAAGTCTATTGACTGTGGATCATCGTATCAGTTCTCAGTCCATGCCCGGTTCCTCGTAGCGAAGCATCCGGTTCTTCGCGATGGGCAAATCGCTGCGCAGTTATCCTGGCCACTGTTTCGGCCCCGCGGCCCGCCTCTCGCTTGATCGCTTCTGTCCGACCGCCACCATTGCCTCTTTCGGCTCGGCGCGATGGATCGGTCGCCACTTCAAAAATCAAATCTCAGGATCGCATTCCACCTGGTGCCCATGCACCGGCTTGGCTGGGATTCATCCTATCGACGGTCCTTCTCGGGGCCTCGCCATGAAGGAAATTCTTATGAAAACGCTTGCTCTTAGCACTCTCGTCTTCGCAATGTCCGCCGCCAGCGCGCTTTCACACGCCACTTTTGAAATCAAGGAGGTCCAAAAGAACAGCAACACCAAGATGGTGCTGCGTGTTCCACATGGCTGCGAAGGCGAAGCCACATTGAAGGTCCGGGTTGAAATTCCCGAAGGTGTTATCGGTGTTAAGCCGATGCCGAAAGCCGATTGGACGCTGGAAACAGTGATCGCCGACTATGAGGGTGAATATGAATATTATGGCCGTACGCTCACCAGCGGTGTGAAGGAGGTCATCTGGACCGGCGAATTGCTTGATGGGCACTATGACGAATTTGTCTTCCGGGCGCGTTTCACCGACAAGTTCGCGGACGAAGAAGTGGTTTACATTCCGTCGATCCAGGAATGCGCCACTGGCAACCAGTCATGGATTGAGATTCCGGGTGATGGCCAGACGCGCAGCGACCTGAAGAAACCGGCTCCGTCCGTGACCGTCTTGCCAGCCGGTCACCAACATCACTAAGCGTTAAGTGATGCTTTGCGTTTCGAGCCAGAATCGAAATGTATCAGGCACCAAGGGAATGCGCAGCCATCTGCGTATTCCCACCACATGACCGGGCGCGGGCGCATCCCGCTCCCGGGCTCTGGCCAGGGAATATCAAACCGGTTTCGCGTAAACCATCTGCCGGACATCGATGTTCCCGGCCCGGAAACCTGCCTCGCAGTAGTGCATGTAAAATTCCCAGAGGCGCTTGAACCGCTCGTCGAACCCGAGCGGCCGGATGCGCGGCCAAGCGACAACAAAACGTTCCCGCCATTCTGCGAGAGTGCGGGCGTAGTCCTGACCGAAGATCTTCTGGTCTGTCAGATCCAGGCCAAGTGACTTGCCGATTGCGGTAAGCCTCCCCGGTGGCGGCAGCATGCCGCCTGGAAAGATATAGCGCTGGATGAAGTCGGTGCCGCGCCGGTAATCTTCGAACATGCGGTCCTGGATCGTGATGATCTGAAGCCCCGCCTTGCCGCCTGGCTTCAGGCATCGGGCCAGTTGCTTGAAATAGGTGGGCCAGTATTTTTCGCCGACCGCTTCGAACATCTCGATCGATGCAATCCGGTCGAACATGCCTCGCTCGTCGCGGTAGTCCTGAAAGACGATATCGACCTTTTCGTTGAGTCCTGCCTTGAAGATCCGTTCCTTCGCGTAGTCGAACTGCTCCCTGGATATGGTCAGGGCTTTGACATGGGCACCGACCATTTTGCCGACATACTCCGCAAAGCCGCCCCAGCCGCAACCGATCTCCAGCACCGAATGTTCCGGATGAATGCCGGTCTGGCGTACGAGCGAAGCGTATTTTTCGTTCTGAGCCTGCTCCAGGTTGTTGGTTTCGTTGGTGTAGATTGCCGAGGAGTAGGTCATGGACGGGTCCAGCCACTCCTTGTAGAAGGCGTTGCCGAGGTCGTAGTGGGCAGAGATGTTCCGCTTTGAGCCGCGTTTGGTGTTGGAGTTCAGCCAATGGCGAACGGATAGTAGAAAGCGCGTGACCGGACTGCCACGCATGGCGTCGATTGTGGATTCCTGGTTGATGCAGAACACTTCCAGGAATGTGGTTACGTCCGGCGAGGTCCAGTAGCCCGCCATATAGGCTTCGCCGACGCCGACGTCGCCCCCCTGGATGACCATCTTGAAGAAGCGCCAGTCATTGATCATCAGGGTGCCATGTGGGCCCGGCTCCGTGCCGCGGATGCGCAGCACGCGGCCATCGGGAAACTCGGCATCCAGCGACCCGTATTTGATGTTCATTGCAAGCCGTGCCGCCAGGCGCGCCAGCCGGGGCAGCCCGTTGAGGACCTGGTGATGTGTTTCAGGGTTAAGTTCTGTTGGCTCATACATGTCCGGACCCCTTGCATGGACAATGATACGGCATGGAGCCGGGCCTAGTCGGCATCCGTCCCCGCACTGGCAGGTTCCTTCAGGAAGCTTCCAGTTGGCCGTGGATGAAATCGTACACGCTTGCGCCAGATTTTAAAGGCCTCCCAATGAATTGCCGCAACTACCTTGAAGGTCAGAAGCGGAATCTTGAGGCAAAGCGACAAGATCGACTTGGTGGAAAGCGGACTGACGTTGCCGGAGAAGGTGGCGGACAACAGCGGCCCATCCCTGTCTTCTTCCAGTATCCGCACTTTTACCGTGTTTCCAGGCGGAAGAATGCGAAAGCGGTAGGTCTGGTCCATGTCGATGAACGGCGAAACGTAGAATTCCTTGTCCTGTGTTTGCCGGACACCGGCGTCGGAGATCTGGCCCGGCTTGACCGGGCAGACATAGGTATGGAGCCCACCGAAGGTATTGCGCACCTCATAGACAAGCGCCGACAGGCTGCCGTCACTGCGATAGGCATAGTAGACACTGAGCGGATTGAAGCCGTAGCCGAAGAACCTCGGATAACACAGGAGCAGTATCCGTTCCGGGTGCGGCAGTCCGCCGGCTTCCAGCAACCCTTCGATATGCCGGCGCAACGAGCTGCCGTCCCTTGGGCCGTGGTCCTTGCGGTGGAAGGACAGGAAGTTGAAACGTCCCACGGAGAAAAGCGCGGATTGGCTATCGGCTTCACTCAGCCGGTCGAGGTCGATCAGCAGCGAGAACACCGTATAGGTGAAGCGATGCGGCGCCGGCCGCATACGCTGGTGCATGACTTTCCCCGGATAAAGCGCCGCGGCTTTGTCTGGAGGCGGGCCGTTTTCCGCAAGGCTGTTTACAGGACGGGACATCACTCCGCAGCTACCAGAGCCGGAGGTTGTGACACCTGGCCTCTGTCCCAGGGAATTTCGGCTCCGAGTGCCCGGGCAACCGCCAGTCCGGAGGCCAGTCCGTCTTCATGGAACCCGTGCCCGCACCACGCTCCGCAGAACCAGGTGTTGCGTTGCCCCTGAATCTCCTGAAGACGCCGCTTTGCCTTCTGGGCGGGAGCATCGAATTGTGGATGGTCATAGCTGAAATGCGCGAAGGTCTTGTCCGGATCCGGCGCGCTGAACGGATTGAGGGTCACGAATACCGGTTTTGAGCGGTCAAGGTTTTGCAGCCGGTTCATCCAGTATGTAACCGTGACGTCCTTGGTTTCCCCTGCTTCGGTCTCTGACATGTAGTTCCAGCTGGCCCAGACCTGCTTTCTTTGCGGCATCAAGGACGCGTCCCGGTGGAGATACACATCATTGGGGCGGTAGCGGATGGCACCGAGGATGGCCCGTTCCTGGGCGCTGGCATCAGCGAGCATGGCGAGGCTCTGGTCGGTGTGGCTTGCCAGAATGACGTGATCGAACGTGTCGGTTGCACCGGAGATGTCGGTAATCTCGACCTTTCCGGATTGCCGCCGGATCTGGGTGACCGGTGACGCCAGCCGGAGAGAGCCGGCAAGCGGCTGCAGCAGCTTGTTCACATAGGTCCGGCTGCCGCCCGAAACCGTCCGCCAAAGCAGCTGGTCCAGGGACAGGAGCTGGTGATTGTCGAAAAAGGAAATGAAGCTCTCCGCCGGATAGGCGCGCATTTCGTTGATCGGCGTGGACCAGATGGCTGCACCCATGGCAAGCAGATAGTCGTTCACGAAGCCTTTTGAATAGCGTTCGCGGTCCAGATAGTCGCCAAGGGCAAGACCGGAGATTTTCCCTGCGCGCAAATCCTTCACTGCATTGCGGTTGAACCTCAGGATATCTCGCAGCATGGCCAAGAAGCGGGGGGACACGACATTGCTGCGTTGAGCGAAAATCGTGTTGAGGCTGTCGCCGCACCACTCAAGTTTGCCGCCGTTGGCCGACAGGGCGAAGCTCATGTCACTCGCCTCGGTCTTTACACCGAGGTGATCTATGAGCGCGGTGAAGTTAGGATAATTCTTCTCGTTGTAGACGATAAAGCCTGTGTCGACGGACATCTGCGTTCCGTAATAGTCGATATCGACGGTTGCGCTGTGCCCGCCTGGCCGGTGGCGTTTTTCATAGATGACAACTTCGTTGTGGCCGCTCAAGGCCCAGGCCGCACCATTTCCCGAAATACCGGAGCCGATAATGGCTATCCGCATGCTTTATCCTTTTCATGCCCAGGCACCGAGCGCCCCGCCAAACAAAACGTCCGGTAACCGCCGGACAGACATGAAACTGGTTACGGATTCCACTCCGTGTTGGATCATGGAGATAATGAAAATCAAATGGATAAGCGCAAGTTGTTGCGCACACCAGCAAGGCCCGCCGAAGTCGGCAGGCCTTTGCAGGGCGGGATTGCCGATCAAAAGCGATCAGGCGGCAATCAGGCGGGGAGCGTACCCACCAGCCAGTTCCAGGCAAATTTCAGCTGGCTTCCGGCAGCTTGGAAAAAGGAAGCCACACTGGCCCAGATCTGCTGACCGAAACTGGCAATCTCGAACATCGTGCCGCGCTGTTCCTGACGGTTTTCATCGACGGTTTCGATGAATTCGACCGTCATGGCGTTCGGCCCTTCTTCCACGACCCGGCGGGTCACCAGCATCGGTTCGGGTTCACCCAGACGCGACTGGTCTTTGTCGGCAACAACCGTCGCAGGTGCTGCGGCGCGAACGACAACAGCGCGTCCGTCCGGCAACAAATGGGTCTCGTTCCGATTGACCTCGGAATCGTAGATGACTTCTCCGTGGACGTCGATCAACTCGATCCAGACCGCGTTGCGGCCCTCGATCTCGATTTCGCCGACCCAGATCGTCAAATCGCTTTCCAGAGGGTCTTTCTGATCCATCGACGAAGACGCGACCGTGATTGACAGCTCGTCTTCGGCAATCGCGAAAGTCTGTTGCGGCAATGATGCCGCAGATACGCCCGTTACCGATCCGATTACAAATCCGAGCGCGAGCAGTGCGTTTCTTACATTCCGTTGCATATGCGCCTCCCAAGGCCACTACAACTCATAGGGTTTCAGCAAAGAAGGAGAAGGTCCCAGTTGATCGGGACATCTTGTTTTCCCTAGTGGTACGCAACCGGTTCTACTCCGGTTTTCCGCACCGTTACGGAATTCCCCTTCGTCACTCTTTGGCCATTATCGCACCACATTCGGGACAAACAGTGTAATAAGAATCACAAAATGGCGTGATGGGAGTAAGTTTTTGTTAATATTTTGCTGGGTTGGGCCAGTAAGCCGCTGAATTGCTTGGATGCTTCTAGATATTACCTTGTAAAAACTAAGAGTGTATTCGCAGCGTATTTGTCGTAAGGGAGGTTGTGCTCTGCCGATTTGGTACAATCTACCGGCCTCGACATTTCGGGTCGTCACAGGCCCAACTGTGCAATATGAACCGAAGAACATCAGACCGACGCTGGCACGCTCTTTGAGAGGATTGGCGGCACAGCGGATCAAATCCGCCAGGGAGCGCATATTCCATGGATTTTCTACCGACACTGCCGGTCCTGCTTGCCTATATTGGCGCGGTATTCTTTCTGGCAATCACGCCCGGCCCGGACATGGTCTTTTTCCTCGGTAAGGCAATCACCCAAAACCGGGCGGCAGGGATTGCGGCCGTGTTGGGGGCTTCGACAGGTATTCTCGGTCACACCCTGCTTGTGGCCATTGGCCTGTCGGCGTTGCTGAAGGCATCGGTGACCGCCTTCACGATTCTCAAGGTCGTCGGCGCGCTCTATCTTCTCTGGCTCGCCATTGACACATTGCGCAATGGCGGCGGATTCAAGGAGGTTTCGGTCGACCGCAAGGCCCAAAGCCTTGTTTCCATCTATCTGCAAGGTTTGCTGATCAATCTGCTCAACCCGAAAATCGTCGTATTTTTCGTGACGTTCCTGCCGCAATTCGTCGATCCGGGGAATGACCATGCGCTGGGGACCTTGCTGTTTCTCGGCTTTCTGTTTCCCGTCATTGCTTTCCCGGTGATGGCGCCGATGGTGGTGTTTGCCGGCCGGCTTGTTGATCTTCTCAAGTCGTCGCCGAAGATGGCGCGAAGCATCGACTATCTGTTTTCGGCTGTCCTTGGCGGGTTTGCGGTGAAACTGTTGCTCGCGCGCGCCGGGTAGGAAGCGGCTTTGGGCGCAATGCGCCGCTCATCCGCTCGCGGGAAAGCGGATTTCAGGGGCGGTGATCCGGCTGATCGCATGGCCCTGATTGATGGTGCTGTAGATTGGCCGGGGCGGGCGCGCGGTCTCGATAACCGCCCGTGCAACCCAATGCCGGTCCTCCAATTCCTTCAGCGAGTGCGACAAAGCCCGGTCCGTGATTGAGGGCAGGGTGCGCCGGATTTCGTTGAAGTGTCTTGGCTGGTGGAGCGATGCGAGAATGGGCAGGGTCCAGGACCGCCGGAGCAGAGCCTGATCATCTTGTTGCGAAACCAGGTGGATCCTGTGCGCCAGCACCGCAGCGGAACGGCCCAGTTCCGTCAGGCGGAACTCCGGCCGCAGCGGATGCCCGTAGCCCGGATTGCGTTCCACCAGTCCCAGTCCGATCAGGTGCTCCATACTTTGCGCAAATGCGGTGCGGCTGGCGCCGGTGGCGTTCAAAAGCGGCGCCTGGCGTCCGGGAACACCGTCCCGGAGGCTGTTGAGGATCGGGAGCGCCCACGCCCTCGATGTCATGTTGACAAACAGTTCGATGTCCATAAAGTATAGTTACTACTTTTTTGATTGCGGGGAAATGTTATGGCGCTGATATCTTTGGAAAACACCATCACAATTGCGCTCTCTGTGAAAGACCGGCATGCCAGCGCGGCATGGTACCGGGACATGCTGGGCTTCGAACCGCTCTATCACGCGGACGAGGCCGGATGGTCGGAACTGCAGACCAACACTGCGGGCGTGACACTTGGTCTTGGCGAACACACCGATCCGGCCCCTGGAAATTGCGTTCCGGTGTTTGGCATTGCCGATCTCGACCAGGCCCGGCAGCGTCTGGAGGCGGCAAAAGTCAGGTTCGACGGTGAAACGGAAGTCGTTGATGGCATGGTCAAGACCGCAACATTTTACGATCCTGACGGCAATGCGTTGATGCTGGCGGAGGACTTGAGTGGCGGTTAACGAAGGATGCGCCTGTGCGGCCAATGTTCACAATCCTTCCCCGAATTCTAGCCTGAAGCTCGATGCATAAAGGGACAGATAGTCGGGAAGGATGTTGATCAAGGCGCCGAGGGCAAGTGCTTGCACAAGCGGCAGGCCGCGCCCCGCACGCAAGGAAATCAGCCCCAGAACTACATCGAACAACAGCCACAGCGCAAAAACGGCCGGGATGGACGCAATTGCTGACCGGAGCATGCAGCGCAGCCCGAATTGGTGTTCTCCGAAAAACCGGTCGTACACATTGCAAAAGTGTCTCGTCCAGGTGCTCTCGTAGCTGCCTTCCAGCCACAAGGACAAAGCGGCTTTCTTGTCCGGGTGGAGATGTGAGATCGCGAAGGATGTCGCTACGTAAAACCCCGCCGCCACTGCAAACGCCCAGGAGACATACGGCCAGTTTTCAAGCGAGAAGGGCATTTGGAGTCGGAAAAGCCGTTTAAGAGGAGAAGCCTTGTCATTTAACGCAGAAATTGCGATTCCGTACTAAGCGCTGCAAACACAGCAGCCCTTTGTACAGATCCGGAGCCCGAATTGCACTGGCCTGCTTTCCGCCCCGGCCCTTGACACTCCATGGGCAAGCCTATATCGCGCTGGGATCGAAAATTAGGTGCCGCTGATTGTGCGAATATCCGCACCTGAAGCCCGGATAAGGGCGGTTGGCGGCGCGGCTGACGAATTCACCATAAAAGAATGGAACCTCGTTGCGTTCCATGACCGAGGACGAAGCTTAATCCCATGCAGGTAACCGAAACTCTCTCCGAGGGCCTCAAGCGCGAGCTCAAGATCGACATTCCGGCCGGCGATCTTGCCACCAAACTCGACGCCTATATGGATGAAATGAAAGCCAAGGCGAACATCAAGGGCTTCCGTCCGGGCAAGGTGCCGGTCGCGCACCTGAAAAAGCTTTATGGCCGCCAGGCGATGGCCGAGATCCTGTCGAACACCATTCAGGAAACCACCCAGAAGGCCGTCGAGGAGCGCTCCGAGCGCCCGGCATTGACGCCGAATATCGACCTGCCGGACGAGGAAGCGGAAAAGATCCTCGCGGGCGATGCCGATCTTTCCTTCAAGATGACCTATGACGTTCTGCCGGACTTCGAGATCGTTGACTTCAAGGGCATTGAGATCGAGCGCCCGGTCGTGGAAGTCGCCGAAGAGGAAGTCGACCGCCAGGTCGGCGAAATCGCCAAGAACAACGCACCGTTCGACGAAAAGGACGGCGCTGCCGAAGAAGGCGATCAGGTCACCATGGATTTCCTCGGCAAGCTCGACGGCGAGCCGTTCGAGGGCGGGGCGGGTGAAGACCATCCGCTGGTGCTTGGCTCCAAGCAGTTCATCCCGGGCTTTGAAGAGCAGTTGATCGGTGTGAAGGCCGGTGACGAGAAGGTTATCGAAGTCACATTCCCGGAAGATTATCAGGCTGAAAATCTGGCCGGCAAGGCAACCACTTTCGACGTCACCGTCAAGAAGGTTGCTGCGCAGGGCGACGTCACCATCGACGATGAGTTCGCCACCGGCCTCGGCCTGGAATCGCTTGATAAGCTGAAGGAACTGGTGCGCAGCCAGATCGAAAGCCAGCACGGCGCCATGACCCGCCAGCGCGTCAAGCGCCAGCTGCTCGACAAGCTGGATGAGCATTACTCGTTTGAACTGCCCGAAGCGCTGCTGGATTCCGAATTCGACGTCATCTGGCGTCAGGTCGAAGAGGACATGAAGCGGAACGAGAAGACGTTCGAGGACGAGGACACAACGGAAGACGAGGCGAAGGCGGAATACCGCAAGATCGCCGAACGCCGTGTCCGCCTCGGCCTGGTTCTGTCCGATATCGGCGAGAAGAACGAAATCCAGGTGTCTGAAGAGGAAATGCAGCGGGCCCTTTATGACCGGGTGCGTCAGTTCCCGGGCCAGGAGCAGCAGGTATTCGAATACTACAAGAACAACCAGGCTGCCATCGCGTCCCTCAGGGCACCGATCTACGAGGAAAAGGTTGTTGACTTCATGCTCGAGCTTGCTGCGGTGACGGATAAAACCGTGACCAAGGAAGAACTTGAGCAGATGATTGCCGAGGACGATGACGACGCCTAACAGGATGTTGAAAAAGTCACTGGCGCTTTGGGTTTGATCATGATTCCTTTGATCCATCGGGGTTATGAGGATCAAAGATGCGTGGCGGAGACGAGCAGACGGGCGAGCTTTTCAGCTATGTCGATCTTGAGGCGCGGGTTCGGCGGGATCATCCGCTCCGTTCGATCCGAGAGATCGTGAGCGCGGCCTTGACTATTCTGGAGCCGGAGTTCGCTGCTCTGTATTCACCAATTGGGCGCCCGTCGATACCGCCGGAGAAGCTTTTGCGGGCGATGCTGCTGCAGGCGTTTTATTCGATCCGGTCGGAGAGGCTTCTGATGGAGCGGCTGGAGTACGATCTTCTGTTCCGCTGGTTCGTCGGCATGGGCGTTGATGATCCAGCGTGGGACCACTCGACCTTCTCGAAGAACCGCGAACGGCTTCTGGAAGGTGACATTGCCGCGAAATTCCTGGCGGCAGTTCTGGCCCAGCCCAGGGTGAAGAAGCTTCTGTCCACCGATCACTTCTCGGTCGACGGCACGCTGATCGAAGCCTGGGCGTCGATGAAGAGCGTCAGGCCGAAAGAGCGCCCCAAAGACGGTTCGGGTGAACCGCCAGCTGCTGGCGGCGGGCGCAACAGCGAGGCGGATTTCCACGGTCAGAAGCGGTCGAACGATACGCATGCCTCGACCACCGATCCACAAGCAAGGCTCTACAAGAAGGGCAAAGGCAAGGAGGCGAAGCTCTGCTTCCTCGGGCATGGGCTGATGGAGAACCGCAACGGCCTTCTGGTCGATGCCTGCCTGACACTGGCCGACGGTCATGGCGAACGCGTGGCCGCATTGCACATGATGGAGCCACGCGCCGACCGGCCGCGAGCAGTCACGCTGGGGGCTGACAAGGCCTACGACACGCAGGACTTCGTCAATGAATTGCGCGCGATGAAGATAACGCCGCACGTGGCGCAGAACATGAGTGGGCGCAAGTCTGCGATTGACAGGCGCACGACGCGCCATGACGGCTATGCTGTCAGCCAACGCATCCGCAAGCGCATCGAGGAGGCGTTCGGCTGGATGAAGACGGTCGCCGGGCAGGACAAGACGAAGTTCCGTGGCCGCGACCGTGTCGGATGGGCCTTTACCTTCGCGGCAGCCGCCTACAATCTGGTGCGGCTGCCGAAACTGCTGGCGGTACCAGCATGAGCCTTTTGGGCAAATGGCGCATCGTGGCCATGCCGGACTATGTCGACGACTATCCGGACATGCTGGAACCTGCCTACCTCCTCCTTGAGGACAAGGGCACTGGCGAATTCGTCTTTGGGTGCGTTACCGGCCAAATCTTTGCCGGCGGCGCAGGTCGAGCCGTGGAATTCTCCTGGCAGGGCAATGACGAAATGCTCGAAGTGCAGGGCCAAGGCTGGGCCGAACTCCAGCCCGATGGCTTCTTCAACGGCGCAGTCTGCTTCCAAGGTGGTGATGAAGCCAACTTCTCCGCTCGCCGATGGACTTCTTCAACAACCTGCTAAGGCGTGTTATCCACACCCGGTGCACCGGCGGCAGGCATTTACCTTGCATAAACGCCGCTGGTCGCATGTTCTTGCGAACGGAGTAGCATCCTATATGTAAGGGAAGCTGCTCCGTTTTGAGTCAGCGCCGCCAGCAATGGCGGGTCTTAAAACACTGCCCGGCTGACGTCTTTCCGTCCCGGTAAACCTCTCAAGCAAGATGGATATGGTATGAAGGATCCGGTCGATATCTACATGAACACACTCGTTCCGATGGTTGTCGAGCAGACGAACCGGGGCGAGCGGGCCTTCGACATCTATTCGCGCCTTCTGAAAGAACGGATCATCTTTCTGACCGGGCCTGTCGAGGATCACGTGGCGACGCTGGTCAGCGCGCAGCTTCTTTATCTGGAAGCGGACAACCCGACCAAGGAAATCGCGGTCTACATCAACTCACCGGGCGGGCTGGTAACGTCGGGTCTGGCGATCTACGACACGATGCAGTTTATCCGTCCGTCCGTATCGACCCTGTGTATCGGCCAGGCGGCGTCCATGGGTTCGCTTTTGCTCGCTGCGGGTCAAAAGGATATGCGCTTCACGCTGCCGAATGCCCGGGTCATGGTACACCAGCCGTCCGGCGGCTTCCGCGGCCAGGCGGCGGATATCATGCTGCACGCTCAAGAAATCTTGAAGATGAAGCGCCGCTTGAACGAGATATACGTCAAGCACACGGGACAAAGCCTTGACGATGTTGAGGAAGCGTTGGAGCGTGACAATTTCATGACTGCCGAACAGGCAAAAACCTTTGGAATAGTAGACAACGTGATCTCCGACCGGACAAGCCTCGGCGGAGATGGCGCGTAAGGTTGCCATGGGGTCAATGCTTGTTGTCCGGTGAATTTCCGGGCAATTGGCTTTGATTTCCTGAGTTATGACCGGGTTTTCATCTTCGCCTTAAACCTATATTGATTTTTACCGGCGAAGCATGATCACATCGGTTCTGTTTGAAAATTGCGTTCCAGTGCGTCTTGCAGGCTTCTGCTTGCTGATCCGAACGCAACGGTAGACCGGACACTTCGGGAGGTTTTCCTCCCAGACAATGCGGGGTTAAGTACATGACCAAGGCCAGCGGCGGCGATTCCAAGAATACGCTCTACTGCTCCTTCTGCGGCAAGAGCCAACACGAAGTGCGCAAGCTGATCGCCGGGCCGACCGTTTTCATTTGTGATGAATGTGTCGAGCTGTGCATGGATATCATCCGTGAGGAGAATAAATCCTCGCTGGTGAAGTCACGGGACGGAATTCCGACCCCACAGGAAATCCGGAATGTCCTTGATGACTATGTGATCGGACAGAACAGTGCCAAGAAGGTTCTGTCTGTCGCCGTCCACAACCACTACAAGCGCCTCAATCACGCGTCGAAAAACAACGACGTTGAGCTGGCGAAATCCAATATCCTGCTTGTTGGTCCGACAGGGTGCGGCAAGACGCTGTTGGCGCAGACGCTTGCGCGGATCCTCGATGTTCCGTTCACCATGGCGGATGCGACGACGCTGACCGAGGCGGGCTATGTCGGTGAGGATGTCGAAAACATCATCCTGAAGCTGCTGCAATCGGCGGACTACAATGTCGAGCGGGCTCAGCGCGGCATCGTCTATATCGATGAGGTCGACAAGATCAGCCGCAAGGCGGACAACCCGTCGATCACCCGCGATGTGTCGGGTGAGGGGGTCCAGCAGGCGCTTTTGAAAATCATGGAGGGCACGGTCGCCTCCGTTCCGCCGCAGGGCGGACGCAAGCACCCGCAGCAGGAATTCCTGCAGGTGGATACGACCAACATCCTGTTCATCTGCGGCGGTGCGTTTGCCGGGCTGGACAAGATCATCTCCGATCGCGGAACCCAGACATCCATCGGCTTCCAGGCCAAGGTTCAGGCCCCGGAAGACCGGCGCATCGGTGAGCTGTTCTCCGAGCTTGAGCCGGAAGACCTCTTGAAATTCGGTCTGATTCCGGAATTTGTCGGCCGTCTGCCGGTCATCGCGACCCTTGAAGATCTGGACGAAGACGCGCTTGTCACCATCCTGACCGAGCCGAAAAACGCCCTGGTCAAGCAGTATCAGCGCCTGTTCGAAATGGAGCAGGTGGAACTGACCTTCCACGAAGATGCGCTCAAGGCGATTGCCCAGAAGGCGATCGAGCGCAAGACCGGTGCCCGCGGGTTGCGGTCCATCCTTGAGTCGATTCTTCTCGACACCATGTACGAGCTTCCGGGACTGAAAGGCGTCAAGGACGTTGTCATTTCCGCCGAGGTCGTCAAAGGCGAAGCGCGTCCGCTGTATATTTACGAGGACCGCGAGGAAAGCTCGGCGACAAGCGCCTGAAGACAATCCTGAAATCACTCATTGAAGCCGCCGCTCTGGCGGCTTCTTTCGTTTGCAGGTATTGCTCGCTGCTGCACCGCAAGGTCCGGATGGCTGCCTCGTCAACAAAAGAGACTTGGCTTGTCAACCGATGCGCCTTGACAGGGGCAGGGCAGGTGTACACCTAATAGTTCGAAAGGTGGCAATGCGAATTGCTGGCGTGCCCAGACGGGGCGTCCCAATTCGGCCTTCAAGGACAGTCTCGTCCGCCCGCCGCCATCCAGTGTCCGTGACTGCCTTTCGTTTCAAGCGGGGTCAGGGCACGCCGAGAAAGGAAAAACAATGAGCGACGCTGAAATCCGCGCCACAGATCACGAAAACTCGTCCGTTTACCCGGTGCTGCCGCTGAGGGACATCGTGGTATTCCCGCACATGATCGTGCCGCTGTTCGTCGGACGTGAAAAATCAATCCGTGCCCTTGAAGAGGTGATGACCACCGACAAGCACATTTTGCTTGCCACCCAGGTCAATGCTGCAGATGACGATCCCAAGCCGGACCAGATCTATACCGTCGGGACGCTTGCCACGGTTCTTCAGCTTCTGAAACTGCCCGACAACACGGTCAAGGTGCTTGTCGAAGGCGGTGCGCGCGCTCAGATCGGCCACTACACGGACCGCGCCGAATTCTATGAAGCTGCCGCAACGGTGCTGCCGGAAAAAGACGGTGAAGACATCGAAGTAGAGGCGCTCGCTCGGTCAGTCGTTGCCGAATTCGAAAATTACGTCAAGCTGAACAAGAAAGTCTCGCCGGAAGTCCTTGGAGCGGTCAATCAGATCGAGGACTATTCGAAGCTTGCGGACACCGTTGCCTCGCATCTGGCCATCAAGATTCCCGAGAAGCAGGAAATCCTCGGCGTCGTGTCCGTTTCCGAGCGCCTTGAACGGGTGCTGGGCATGATGGAAAGTGAGATTTCGGTCCTGCAGGTCGAAAAGCGCATCCGCTCGCGGGTCAAGCGCCAGATGGAGAAAACCCAGCGCGAGTACTATCTGAATGAGCAGATGAAGGCCATTCAGAAGGAACTTGGCGATGGCGAGGACGGCCGGGACGAGATTGCCGAGCTTGAAGAGAAGATCAAGAAGACCAAGCTGAGCAAGGAAGCCCGCGAACGCGCGGCAGCCGAAATCAAGAAGCTCAAGCAGATGAGCCCGATGTCGGCGGAAGCTACCGTCGTGCGCAACTACCTCGATTGGCTCGTCGGTATTCCCTGGAGCAAGAAGAGCAAGGTCAAACATGACCTCAGCTTTGCCGAGACCGTGCTCGACACCGATCACTATGGCCTTGACAAGGTCAAGGAGCGCATTGTCGAATACCTTGCGGTCCAGAGCCGTGCCAACAAGCTGCGCGGTCCGATCCTGTGCCTGGTCGGCCCTCCAGGCGTCGGCAAGACGTCCCTGGGCAAATCCATAGCCAAGGCAACCGGACGTGAATTCGTGCGCATGTCGCTCGGCGGCGTCCGCGACGAAGCGGAAATCCGCGGCCACCGGCGGACCTATATCGGCTCCATGCCGGGCAAGGTCATCCAGTCGATGAAGAAGGCCAAGAAGTCCAATCCGCTGTTCCTGCTCGACGAAATCGACAAGATGGGCATGGATTTCCGGGGCGATCCGTCATCGGCGCTGCTGGAGGTGCTGGATCCGGAACAGAACTCCTCGTTCATGGACCACTATCTGGAGGTCGAGTACGACCTGTCCGATGTGATGTTCGTGACGACCGCCAACACGCTGAATATCCCCGGTCCGCTGATGGACCGGATGGAGATCATCCGGATTGCCGGTTACACCGAACAGGAAAAGATCGAGATCTGCCGCCGCCACCTGATCCCGAAAGCGGAGAAGGATCATGGCCTGCGTGAGGGCGAGTTCTTCATCGAGGACGATGCGCTGCAATTCGTGGTGCGCCGCTACACCCGTGAGGCGGGTGTGCGGAACCTTGAGCGGGAAATGGCGACCCTTGCCCGGAAGGCGGTCAAGGAAATCCTGATGTCCGACAAGGAAAGCATCACGGTTACAGTCGAGGTTGTCGAAGACTATCTCGGCGTGCCGCGGTTCCGGTATGGCGAAGCCGAACTGGAGGATCAGGTCGGTGTCGTGACCGGGCTCGCCTGGACCGAAGTGGGCGGCGAACTGCTGACCATTGAAGGCGTGATGATGCCCGGCAAGGGCAAGATGACCGTTACCGGCAACCTGAAAGAGGTTATGAAGGAATCGATCTCCGCAGCGGCGTCCTATGTTCGGTCCCGGGCGATCGACTTTGGTATCGAGCCTCCCTTGTACGAAAAGCGTGACATCCACGTTCATGTGCCGGAAGGGGCAACGCCCAAGGACGGTCCGTCAGCAGGTATTGGAATGGCGACGGCAGTCATCTCAACCCTCACTGGCATTCCGGTGCGCCGCGATGTGGCGATGACCGGTGAAATCACCTTGCGCGGCCGGATCCTTCCAATTGGCGGTTTGAAGGAGAAGCTGCTTGCGGCACTGCGCGGCGGAATCAAGACCGTGATGATCCCGGATGACAATGCGAAAGACCTCGCCGACATCCCGGATTCGGTGAAAAACTCGCTCGAGATCATCCCGGTCTCCAGCATGGATCAGGTGCTCAAAACGGCTCTGACCCGCCAGCCGGAACCCATTGAATGGGAGGAACCGGAGGCCGATCCGGCCAAGGGCGGCGGGGCGGTTGATGAGGATCAGGCCGGACTTCGCGCGCATTGAACAGGTCTCGTTAAGACTTTGTTCACATGAAAACCAACAAGCCCCGGGGATAACCGGGGCTTTTTTATCGATATTCGGCAAAAATGGCAGATTTCTGCGAAAAAGGGCCTTGCCTTTCGAAGCGTTTCGAATGAATTTCGCGCAACGGTGCTGGCGGGAATCGTCGGCTATCCGTCGTTTCTTAGAAAGGTATCTGCTATGAACAAGAACGATCTGATCGCAGCTGTTGCAGAAAAGACTGGCCTTACCAAGGCAC
Organism: Roseibium sp.; assembly: GCA_965230445.1. Classification (GTDB taxonomy): domain Bacteria; phylum Pseudomonadota; class Alphaproteobacteria; order Rhizobiales; family Stappiaceae; genus Roseibium. The sequence continues at coordinate 1,770,600 of OZ246005.1, forward strand.
AGGCAGGCGAAGCGGTCGACGCAACCTTTGACGCTGTCACGGAAACCCTGAAAAGCGGTGACGAAGTCCGTATCATCGGCTTCGGCAATTTTTCCGTTTCCGAACGCGCTGCCACCGAAGGCCGCAACCCGCGCACCGGCGAGACGATCCAGATCCCGGCATCCAAAACGCCGAAATTCAAGGCCGGTAAAGGCCTGAAGGACGCCGTGAACGGTTGATACCGCCTTACACGGTAATTCCCTTCAAGACCCCGCCAGCGCGTGCCGCTAGCGGGGTTTTTTCATTGGCTTGCATGGATGGCGGGGCCGCGAACCCGATGACGAAACGGGTTGCCCGGCGCCGGTAAGTTCCAAGAGCTTAAATAAAGTTGACCGGGGCAGGGGTGGCGTTAATTTGACGCTTGCAATGGCCCGCACAAGCGCCTAAAAGGCACCTCACTTCGCACTTGGGGCGATTAGCTCAGTTGGTAGAGCGCTTCGTTTACACCGAAGATGTCGGGAGTTCGAGTCTCTCATCGCCCACCATTATCTTTCAATGACTTATAGCACAAATCTCTTGTAGCCCGTGGCGCGTGCGCCCCGATATGCCCCCCGAAACAAGCCTTATCAGGCCCCTGGGCGGCGGGAAATGGCATCGGAAGCCGCTTTTTGATGGACCGGATTCTGGTGACCGTAAGTTTTCAGCAGCATCTTTAGGGACATTCCCAGAAAATCCGCCAGAGATTGCAGCTCCTGGACCGTCTCGACGTTCTGGATGCCCCAGGACGCTGTCGTGTGCCGGAGCGTGTGAGGAACCACGTGGCCCCCCAAGCCAGCATCCTCGCGGCTGTTGGCCCATGCCTTGCGCACGCTGTTCATGGGAATACCATCCCGATGGATAACATGAGGGCAGGACCGGTCCATTTTGCGCCAGCGCTTCAGGTGCGGCACGAAGCGGGAGGACATGCCGGCGCTGCGGCAGGCGGCACAGAAGTGGTTTGATGAACATCTCGTTGGCTCGACCGCGCAGACCTCGCAAGGCCAAGTGGTCCGGTTCAACAAGCGCGGCATGAAGAAGTCAACGTGGGGCGGGAAGGGCGACGTTATTCTAAGGTCAGTTCCGGCGATCAGATCAATCCTTGAGAAAGGTGTTGTGGTCCATCGCGAGAAAGTCACGAAACCGGATGTCTTGGAGCGTGTCGTGATTGCTGCGCCGGTTGTTCTCGATGGGACGAGTCATGTGCTGGCCGTATCAATCCATCGAAAGCCGGATGGGTTCTGGCACTATGATCTGGCTCGAGACAATTCGGCCGATGATAAGCGGTTCTCGATTGAGGAGGAAATCAGCGAAAGCCCAGGGGATGGTGTACCTGGCGAAGCCGCGAGCCGGTCGATGCGCGGTACCGGTTCGTTGGGCCAATCGGCAGCTGAAGGCGCTTCCGCAGTGTTGGGGGAAAGAGACCTACCCGCCGCGCACGGCTCACAGTCTAGCTTGCCATCGCCGTTCCCCGGAACGGATTTGAATCTATTCAAACGGCCAACAGAAATCAAGGATCAGGCCGCTCCTGCCACCGAACCGGCGCTGCGCATTTCGCCCGCGCAAGCCGAAGAAATCCGGGAAATCGTCCACCAGGTCGCCGGTATTGACCCGGCGCTGCCGGACCGCATCGAGATACCGGAGATCCATCCGGGCCTGGACCAATGGGGCGGCGGGTATTCGGATGACTTGCCGGAGGTTGAAGGTTTCTACAACCCCGTCAATGACGTCATCGCGGTGTCGATGGCGGCTTTTGATGGCCCACGCGTTGCCTGTTACGAAGCCTTCCACCGTCTTCAGGATCGCTTCCTGAGCGGCCGGGAACGCTCGCTGCTTGCCGCGGAGGAGTCCTGGTTGCGCGCCTATGTCGCCAGAGACCCCATCCGGTCTGAACTTGCGCAGGCAATGTCCAGAATGGAGATCGAAGCGGAAGCCTTTGAACCGCTCCGTGTTTGCCGGAGGCTGTTTGGTTTAAGTTATGCGGCCACAGCTGTTTGATGCAGCGTGGCGTAGTATTGTTCCTCCGCTTCAGCCGGAGGGATGTTTCCTATTGGCTCCAGAAGACGCCGGTGGTTGAACCAGTCGACCCATTCGAGTGTTGCGAACTCGACGGCTTCGAAGTTTCGCCAGGGCCCACGCCGATGAATGACCTCTGCCTTGTAAAGCCCGTTGATCGTTTCTGCGAGAGCGTTGTCGTAACTATCGCCGACGCTTCCAACCGAGGGCTCGATACCAGCCTCGGCCAGCCGCTCCGAATACCTGATCGACACATATTGGACGCCCCTGTCGGAGTGGTGCACGAGGCCGCCGCCATGAACTGGACGCCGATCATGAAGTGCTTGTTCCAGAGCATCGAGAACGAAGGTCGCATGCGCCGTCCGGCTGACACGCCAGCCGACAATACGCCGGGCAAATGCGTCGATGAGCGAGCTATTGAAGGCGCCATTGGTTCGAGCCCAATGGCGAGCGGCGACATAGACAAAACCCTGCCAGGTGGCCACGTAGGTGAAATCCGAAACCCAGAGCCTGTTCGGCGCCAGTGCCTTGAACTGACGGTTTACGCGGTCGAGCGGACTGGGTGCCGACTTGTCCGGGAACGTCGTCTTGACCGGTTTGCCCCGGATGATCCCCTGTAGTCCCATAGCCCTCATAAGACGGGCCACGGTGCAGCGGGCGACATCGAAGCCCTCCCGCTGCAGTTGCTGCTAGATCTTGCGCACGCCATAGACTCGGAAGTTCTCCTCAAAGACACGGCGTATTTCGATCTTCAGAGCGATATCGCGGCGGACGCGGGCAGAAAGCCTGTCCGCGTCCTTCCGCTTTGGCGATGTTCTCGTAATAGGTCGATGGGCGATCGGCAGCAGTCTGCAAATCGGCCAAATTCTCCATAACCGGCCCAAACACACCCCGGTGTTCTTCGATGAAGGCAATCATCGCTTCAGTGGGCGGTCGAGCTCCGTCCCATTGCCCGGCAGGTGATTGCCTTGCAATCACCGAGAGGAGGGGCAAAATAAGCAGACGCCTTGCGCAGGATCTCGTTGGCCTGACGAAGCTCACGGTTCTCCCGTTCCAGGGCCTTCATCTTCTCGGTCATTTCCGTCGGAATGCCGGCCCGCGCACCACTATCAACCTTGGATCTCTTGACCCATTCGTTCAGCGTGTGCGCCGAGCACCCGATCTTGGCTGATATCGAAACAATCGGCTGCCAGTGAGACCCGTGTTGGCCTTCATTGTCCAGCACAAGGCGAACCGCCCGCTCGCGGACTTCAGGGGAAAACTTATTCGTCGTTTTGCTCATCGTGCTCCATCCTACTCAGGAGTTGGAGCCTCCGGCAAACACGGAGCGGTTCAGTCTCTACATGTTTTCAGAACCTTATTATACGCTATCTGCGGCGTTGAAGCGCCTTGACTATGCGCCAGCATGGCCTGCGGCCCTTCGCCTTGCATCTGACGCATTCCAAATTTTTGAAAACAAACACATACTCTCAAATCGGGCTCTGAGGTCCGTTTCCAGAACGCTGTACACTAAAAGTTCGCGAACCGGCGCAATACTCATGTCTCGCTGGAAGCGTGCCTGATAAAAGCCAGTTCCGCTGTTTCGAAACTGAAACCTCAACCAATTTTAACCGGTTCGCGACTATCGCCCGGCAAAGACGTACGTGTATTCACGCATAAACATAATGCATAGTTGCCCAATTCGGATCCGCAATAACTGTTGACTATATGGAACATTCCAGAACTCGCAATTTTTCTGAAACATACGCCCCGGTAGTTTAAATACATTTTCGTACTTTTTCGCATCATTGCAATAATTCCCTTTGCGGATATTATCAGTCGCGTCTATCTGATAACCACAAAACCCCGCTACACAGATCAACGCGCAGGTTTAGACAACTGCACCGGACCACTTTATGGCACCGATTAACTGTACGATTTGCAGACCTCGAAGCGATCCGATGTTTCTTAGCGTACTCCGAAAGGTTTTCGGGGCCGTATTAGCAGCAGTTCTTTTTTTAAGTACCGGTTTAGTTTGGGCACAAGATTCCTCAGAAGAAACTGCAATCGTGCCGCTTAAAGTGCTGGAAGATCCGAACCGACTTCTCTCGTTTCCGGACATCCTGAGCGAAGACAAGGCCGCGGGGTTTCGTACAGTCGAAGGTCATGGCTACAGCCATGGCTACGGGTCAATCGGAAGTTTATGGTTTTTGCTTCAGCTGCCGGCCAGCAAAGACCTTCAGGACACCGAACGGTTCCTCGAATTCCGTCCCAAAGTGGCAGACGACCTCCAAGTTTATATCGGAACGGTTGAGGATCCCGAGAGTACTTCCGACTTTCATCTCATTTCGACGGGCAGCAACCGGCCCTATGCGGGACGGCCAGTCCAGGACCCGCGACTTCTGGTACCTGTGACGCTGCAACCCTGGCCACAAACAGTCTATGTGCGGATGCAGTCACGCTTTGCAACCGCATTGTCCGTAACGCTTTTGACTGAAGCGAGAATGTTGCAATCGGGTTTGGGCCGGGCCTTGCTCAGTGGCGGATTTATCAGCGTCTGCTTTTTCGTAATCCTGATCAATTGCAGCTTCTGGTACTGGCTTCGGGACTTCTACTATCTTCTCTATGCGCTCTATGCGCTTTCGATGGTTTTCTCCGAACTTTGGCAGGCCAACCTGACGTTTCTGCTCGCACCAGAAACCGCTCATCAACTCCGGCTTCCGGTATTCGGAGTATCGTCGTTCCTCTATCTGACCGGCGGACTATGGTTTGCCATTGATTTCTTGAACATCCGCAAGACATCCAGGCTTGCATTCTACCTTCTGCTGACCATGGTGGCCGTGGGCCCGGTTCATCTTTTCACGGCCTATTACGACCTTTGGCATTTGTCATACTTACCGCTCAGCATCTTTACGCAAATTCTCTTCTTGTACCCGCTGGGTGTCATTATCTATCTGGCCTTCTGGAAGTCGGATTTGCGGGCGCAGATCTACTTGCTCTCCTTCGTACCGATCATGATTGCCGTGGCATTGCTTATTGCCAGAGGTCTGGACTTGATCGACAATTCCCAGCTGATTGTGGACAGCACCAAGATCGGCAGCATGGTCCATCTGGTCGTCATGACAATCGGTCTTGGCTACCGTATCCGCAGGGCTGAGAATGACCGTTTCCTTGCCGAACACCGTGCGCTGAAGCTGGCCGAGTCATCCACTGAAACTGCCAATCAGTTGGTTAAACAGCGCACCCGGGAATTGACGTCGACCAACGCCAGATTGGAGGATGCGCTCGCTGCAGAACGTCAGTTTGCCCGTCAGCAACTGCAGTTCATCGATATGATCTCCCATGAATACAAGACCCCCCTGTCGGTGCTACGAACCAATCTCAACATGCTCGAATTGTCGGTCCAAAAAGGCCTGCAACTGCCTGAGAAGCTCTTGGAGCGGATGACTGTTGCGGTGGGCCGGCTGAAGGAGATCATCGAGGTAGGCCTGCACAGCGAAAGAGTGGAGATCCGCACCTTTGCGATGAAGATGGGGCCCTTCACGATCGATGAACTGATATCTGACGCCGTGCATGTGACTGGGCACATGTTTCCTAACAGGCAGGTCACCTATTCGGCTGATCCGCAAAACCTGTCTTTGAAGCTGCACGGCGACATCGCCATGTTGAAAACGGCGCTGGTCAACCTGCTGGACAACGGCTTGAAATATTCTCCGGATGATCAACCTGTGACCGTCGGGCTGGACCGGAGTGACGACAATCCGGCCTCCATTCTGTTGAGCGTGTCGGACCGCGGGAACGGTATCGCGGAAAAGGATCAGCCCCATATTTTCGACAAGTACTACCGTGCCCACGGAAACAACTCTGCCCAAGGGGCGGGCTTGGGTCTTTATCTAGTCAAGAAAATCGTTGAAGCGCACGGAGGGACAGTCTCCCTTGAAAGCTCTGCGTCTGGAACGACCGTTACCCTGCAGTTCGACTTGAACCAGGCCGGAACAGGGTCCGGCATCCTGCCGCCCCCGCTCTCACAGACAAAAGAAAACCAATGATGTTGGACCTGAAAATAGCCTTGGTCGAAGATGACCGAGATCTGAGGGAAAGCCTGCAGGACTGTCTGACCCTGTCAGGCTACAGGGTCATAACGGCCGGGTCCGCATTGGATTTCTATCGTCTGATGGTCAACCACCAGTTCGATATCGTTGTAGCTGACGTGAACCTTCCGGACGAAGACGGTTTCTCAATCGCCCATTTCTTACGCGCCAACCAGCCCGAAACCGGCGTTATCATGCTGACTGGCAAAGGTGCTCCCGAAGACCGGGCACGCGGCTATGAGAGCGGTGCCGATATCTATCTCGTTAAACCGGTCGAGTTCCAGGAACTCGATGCCGCCATTACCAGCCTTTGCCGGCGGATCTCAAAAAGTGCTTCGAGCGTGCCTCAAGCGGCAGATCTGACTGCACAGCATCTCTGGCTCTTTGAGCGCGACACAATTAATCTGACCGCACCTAACGGAAAAAGGGTGAAGGTGACTACCCGCGAAGCACGGCTATTGTCCATGCTTGCTGCACACCTGAAAGAGCTTGTGCCCCGGGCGTACCTGATAAAGGCTCTTGACTATACTGATGACCCCCACGGTCAGCGCAGCCTCAACGCGGTGGTGGTCAGACTGCGCGCAAAGGTTGAAGGCTCGACCGGCCTTCCGCTCCCTTTGCAGACAGTCCGCGGACAGGGGTATGTGCTGCACGATCTGACGACAAAACTCTCGGTATAGCCTTCCCAACGGCGAAAGCGCCTCGGTCCATTCTGTATCGCTGAACGCTGCATCAAACCAAAGATTTTAAAGCGTAATACCAAGCCCAGTTGATTAGAACCTATCTGATGGAGCGAAAATTCGTTCCCGGCTAGGCGATGCGGGCAGCGCGGCCTTTAAGGCCGGGCAAGCGCAGCAACGGCGCCGGGGACGAATTTTCGCCCACCAAAGGCGCGCTTTTCCTATCCTGCGGACAGCGTCATGCTTTTTAAAACGATACCCCGCATCGTCCTGCAAAGCATTCCTAGCCGAAGAAAAGGAGAAACGCGTCAGATAGGTTCTAGGCTCAGGACTCATTAAATCCACCATATGACGATAGCTGCGATTGTTATTGCGGCCATGAAGACATCTGCTCTGCGGTCATACCGTGTAGCAATGCGGCGCCAATCCTTAAGCCTGCCAAACATGTTTTCGATCTTATGGCGTTGTTTGTATTGGGTTTTGCAGAATTCTGCTGGTGCCTTTCGGCCCTTGCGCGGCGGTATGCAAGACGCAATACCCTTGGCTTGAAGCGCTGCGCGGTATTCGTCTGAGTCATATCCCTTGTCGGCGATCATGGTCGCGCTGCCGCCTTCAGGCAGGGCGGGGTACAGGATCCTGGCGCCTACATGATCGGAGACCTGTCCGGCCGTCAGGCACATGGCGAGCGGCCGTCCCTCACCATCACACACGGCATGCAGCTTCGTATTCAACCCGCCTTTCGTGCGCCCGATATGGCGGGGAAGCACCCCCCTTTTAAAAGGCTCGACGCGGTGCGGTGAGCCTTCAGGTGCGTCGCATCGATCATCAACGTATCGGGCGGACCGTCGCCTGCAGTCAAGTGACTGAATATCTTGTCAAAAACACCCATTTCCGACCAGCGCCGGAAGCGGTTGTAGAGCGTCTTGTGGGGCCCGTATTCCTTGGGTGCATCCTTCCACTGCAGGCCGTGCTTCAGCACGTAGATGATGCCCGAGATCACCCGGCGGTCGTCGACACGCGCAACACCGTGCGACTTTGGAAAGAACGGCTCGATCTTCGACATTTGGCCAAGTGAGAGCAGAAACAAATCAGACATGACAAACCCCTTTGCCATCCTGAATCACATCGCGCAGATAAATGCAAATTAATAGGTCCTGAGCCTAGTCAACTGGGATTGGTATTAAGTTACGCTTTACGCTTCAGTTTAAGATCGAAAACATATAGAGCGGGCTTCCAGTTCGAGATCCGCTACCGGGGATTGGAAAGCTCCGAACTCGACCCAAAAGCCCATCAAGGCATCAAGTAAGTAAACAAACTTATTTCCATTGATTCATTCTTCTCAAAGTATTACTTATCGTATTATTAATATTAATTATTTGTATTTTAAATACGAAACATACTATTTTTATGAGTCTTCACTCGTTTTTTTCTATTTCGGCACCTAGACATGGACCCAAACTTATAGACACCCGGATAAAGAAAGAATTAACCATCCCTCAGTTGCAAAAAAACGGAACCGCTTGGTCACATGCATGTGGTGCCAAGGCGGATCAATGGGACTGGTGGGTTTCACAATGCTTAGACAACAATTCCTTCTTTCGACGGCTGTTCTGACACTTTCGGCGCTAGTGCCGGTTTCGTCTTTGGCCGCGGATACAACGGTGACCGGCACAGTCGGGCAGCAAACGCTTGCAGCGCCTGGTGACACAATCACAGTGACGGAAAGCGGAACGGTTTCGACAACCGGTGTTGGTGAAACCGGCATCACCGGAACGAACAACCATACGATTACAAACGATGGCACCGTTCAAACCACAGGTGCGGGCGGTTCACACGCCATTGACGTCGACAGCGGATCAACGATCACCAACAACGGCACCATCTCAACAGTGAGCGGCAGCGCACACGGAATCAACGCTGAAGATGGCAGCAATGTCATATCCAACACGGGCACCATCGGCGCCGCAGGCGCAGCCATTCGCCTCACGGATTCAGCCAACGAGTCCAGCAACAACACTGTCACCAACTCGGGTACACTCAGTTCGGGCGGTGGCATTGAATATCTTGGCGATAACAACACCATCACCAATTCCGGCGATATTACTGCCTCAAGCTTTTACGGAATCTATGTATCGGGCATAGGCAGTGTCGCTGGCAGCAACGACAGCAACACCGTCACAAACACCGGAACGATTAACGCCGCGCAAGACGGCATCTATATGGATGGTGACACCAATAGTGTCGAAAATAGCGGAGCTATCACTGCAACGGGCCGGGGCATCAATTTCGATGATGATAGCGATAACAACACGGTGACCAACTCAGGCAGGATTACGTCTTCCAACGACGGCATAAACTTCGGAAGCACGACCGGCGGAAGCACGAACAACGTGATTGTCAACTCCGGAACCATCACAACGGACAACAATGGCATTTCATTTCGCGGAACCGGCAATGATTCCAACAGTATAACCAACTCCGGGACGATCCGCTCCAAGGACCACGGGATCTTTATGAACGATAGTGACCAGAGCACTATCACCAACACAGGCACCATCACGAGTGGAGATGACAGCGGGATCGGGATTTATGTCATAGGTAATCAGAATGTGATCAACCACTCAGGAACCATTACCGCCACCAAAGCCGGTTTCGAAGGGATCTATATTGCAGGTGGCACCCAGAACGTCATCAACGCCTCCGGCAAGATCATCACCAACAGCGGTAGCGTGATCGAGGTCACGACGAATAACAACACAGTCAATATCAATGAAAACTCCTTCTTTGCCGGTGACATCAACCTGTCCGGCAGCAGCAACACGGTCAACATCAACCCCGGCCAATCCCATTCCATCCTATGGCAGCTGACCGGCGCTTCGGACGACACAATCAATTTCGTCGGCAATGTGCCAGTGTTCTACAATTCAACCAGCGGGCTCGTGGCAACCTATGACCCCACCATATTCGCCGGTTCCTTCAACAGCTTGGGCGACCTGACAGGCAATATTTCCGGCCTGATCGGCACAAGGCTGGCCAGCGGTTTCGCAGCGGGTGAAGACGCAGATGGTCAGGTCCTCGGCTACGCTGACCAAACCATAGAAGGTAAAGAAGCCTTCGATGACCTGATTGCCACCCACAACGGGTCTTATGCGCGGACAACCGGCTTCTGGGTATCCGGCTTTGGCTCCTTCGCAGACTATGAAGGCCGGGGGAGCTCGCTCGATCAGGACGTCACACAGGGCGGTATCGCAGCCGGTTACGACACCGCTTTCGGCGAAGGCTGGAGTCTGGGCATACTGGCCGGCTACAATTGGGCCAGCGTCGACGCAGACAGCGACACCACATCGTCTTTTGATCAGGATACGGATGGCGGTTTTGCCGCCCTATACGGACGGAAACGGTTCGGCGATGCGTTCCTCGCCGCGGCTCTGTCGGGTGGATTCCAGTCCAACGACTACCAGCGGACGGTCAACTCCAGCGCCGCCTCCACGGGACTGGTCACGGCGAATGCGTCCTACGACAGCTGGTGGTTCGCACCTGAGTTGCGCGCAGGCATGGATTTTGCCACTGCGGGCGGTGTAATCCTGACACCGTCGGCGCTGGTCCGGTACACACATCAGTCTGCTGACGGCTACACCGAGTCGGGCAGCACCGCGTCCGCGCTGGCCAGCGTCGTTGACAGCAAATTGGGTATTCTGGACACCCGCCTGCAACTTGCCGCTGCCAAGAAGATCGGCGGCATTACGCTCACCGGACATGCAGGTTGGCAGCACCGGGCTTCTGCCGGCGACGATGATGTCCGGGTCACGCTGGTGGGCCAAAGCCTGGACGTCGGGTATGACGCCAATACCGGCCATTCCGGCTTTGCCGGTATCGGAGCGTCCGCACAGTTGTCCGACAGCCTCAAACTTGACCTGTCCGCAGAAGCCCTGCGCGGTCAAGACAGCTTGAGCGGTAGCGGTAAACTGAAACTGACCTTTACCTTCTGAGCCGGCCGACAACAGCATGCCCAGACCATAGGCGCTGCCCGCTACTGCAACCATGCAAGAGCGGGCTTTGACAATTTGCACCTGTCTTCAGACAGATCTCTGTTTCTGGAGGGGCGTTCTACAATCGCCGCCAAACGCATCCCTTATGGCACCGATCCAAACGAGCATCCGGCGAGCAGCGCCACCTTCGCACCTGCCGCAACGTCCTTTGGTCTTCCCCCACTGAAGTGATCCTCCGCTATGTTTAGGAGCGCAGCGAGGAAAACCATGGCGAACAAGATGTAGCGAAGCGGAATGAAGCCCGAAGAAATTGTCACGAAGTTGCGGCGGGTTGAGGTTCTGACGGGGCAAGGCATGCCGACTCTGGATGCGATCCGGCATATCGGGGTGACTGAACAAGCATTCTACCGTTGGAAGAAGAAGTACGGAGGAATAGGCACGGACCAATTGAAAGAACCGAAGCGTCTACAGAAAGAGAACGAGCGTCTGCGCAAAGCAGTATCTGATTTGACGCTGGATAAGCTGATCTTGGCGGAGGCAGCAAAGGGAAACTTCTGGGCCCCGCTCGCCGTGGTGCCTGTATTGATCGTGTTCGTGTTGAGCTGAAAGTCTCGGAACGCCGTGCATGTCGTGTTTTGAAACACCACCGATCCACGCAACGCAAAGTGCGTGCCGCTCGTCATGATGAAGAACGATTGGTGGCCGACATGATTGAGTTGACCCGGCAGTATGGTCGTTACGGCTATCGCCGGATCGCCGCGCTACTGGGAGATGCTGGCTGGCCCCCTCCCGACAGCATGCTGCGCATGCGCCTGCTGGGCAATGCGTGAATGACAAGCGCGTGGAGCGGCTATGGCGAAGAGAGGGGCTGAGAGTACCAATGAAACAACCAAAGAAAGGTCTGCTCTGGCTGAATGACGGATCATGCGTTCGGCTTAGGCCAGAACACCGCAACCATGTCTTGTCTTACGAATTCGTCCATTGCCGGACTGGCGACGGAAAGGCGTTCCGGACGTTGAACCTTATCGATGAGTACAGCCGAGAATGTCTGGCCATCCGTGTGGATCGCAAGCTGAACTCGGGCAACGTCATCGATGCCTTGAGTGACTTATTCATCTTGCGGGGCATCCCGTCGTTCATTCGTTCGGACAACGGCCCGCTCGCCATTGGGCTCGAACCAATGGCGCCTTCGATGGCTCGCTTCGTTGCTCAGGCCGGACAGGATTGGATAAAGGCTGTCGGTGCAAAGACCGCTTACATCGAACCGGGCAGCCCCTGGGAGAACGGTTACTGTGAAAGCTTCAATGCCCGGTTCCGCGACGAGTTCTTGAATGGCGAGGTATTCTACAGCCTACGCGAGGCGCAAATCCTGATCGAAGAATGGAGGAAACACTACAACACCAAACGACCACATGGTGCTCTGGGCTATCGCCCTCCGGCTCCGGAAACCATCGTGCAGATGGACCAAAGGCCGATCATGTACTAACAATCAAATTGGACCACTCAGATGGGGCTGATCATCACCCTTGATTTCGATCTTTGACAAGTTACGCTCCTCCCATCCAGGCTCCCTTAAACCATGAATGGACGTTGAAATTGTTGTCAAGCCGCAGGGTTTGATCTGAGCTCTATTGGAGTCTTTGATTAACTCGCCTTCTCCGGGAAGTTAGGTTTTGAATTAAGCGGAGCGAATGCTTGGATTTTGGTGCAGACAAACGTATTCGAGTGCAGATTAGTTTTCCCAAAGCGGTCATTGGAAAAGCAGCCCTCAATGTACATTTCGTCCGCACAGGCGCCTTTGGTGCAATGACCCGCGAATGTCCGTTGGCGCGGTTTGTGTTTGCAAAATCTATTGATCAATAAGGGAGCCGATGAACGGAGTACGCAACGCGGGCCGTTGAGCATACATTATATATAGGGTCACGGGGAACAAAGCCGGATGCGCCCCGTTTGCGCCCCGAAACACAGGGACATAACGAGAATAAAGCCTAGTATTCTACGCCGGAATTGGCCAAAATCAGCCATTCTACAGGCGGGTGTATTCGTTTACACCGAAGATGTCGGGAGTTCGAGTCTCTCATCGCCCACCATTCCCCTGATTGTCCAGCCCGGAGACATAGGTAACAGTTTGTACCGGAGACATGGGTTACAACCTCGTGCCGAACGGGTTGTCGATTGTCTGTAATGTTTTCTGCTCCAGGTCGATGTATCCCAGATCATAGCGCATAAAGCTGATCAGCCAAATTCCATCCTCCACTTCTTTTATGCCGAGTTTCTGACCGGCCAGCACGGTCGAGACGTTGATCTTCTTGCGATGCATGCAGATCCGGCCGCAGGCGGTGACCAGGGCGTCCTTGTCGTGAAAGGGATAGTCCAGGTCCGGCAGGCCCTGGTATGACCTTGCTGAGGGCGTGTAGACCTCACCTGGGGTCTTCATAGCGAGCGCTTCGTGAGGCCGCTCCTCATTGAATTCCTTGACGAAAACGTCGAATTTGGCCTGCTGCTGCAGGCTGTTCATCCCCGGAGGCCGGGTGGCTTCCTTCTTCAGGGTCAGATGCATGCGCTCGTGCCGTCCGTTCTGCTGCGGATGGCCGGGTTTGATGCGCTCAATCCCGATACCAAGGCGCAGCCACCACACTGAGAGCTTCGACAGATTGTAGAGCCCGTTCGGCGAGGCGAAAGGCAAGCCATTGTCGGTACGGATCGCAGTGGGCAGTCCACGCTCTTTGAACAGGGCGAGGAAGGCCTCTATGACCGGTTTTTCCTTTGTCGAGTCAAAGGCCTCGCAGCTCAGAAGATAGCGGGACGCGTGGTCGGTGACTGTCAAAGGGTAACAGTAGGCCCGGTTGCCGAGCTTGAACTCGCCCTTGAAGTCAGCGGCCCAAAGATCGTTAGGGGCAAGTCCGGCCGACAGAGGCGTTCCTGCGGCCTTGTTGGCGCGCCGCCTTTTGCGGGCTCTGCTGACAAGGCCGTACCGGTCTAGAACCGCATGCACGGTGCTTTGTGCCGGGATGCGAACATCGCCGGCCAGCTTCCTGACAAGCACTTCCCGGATCTTGCGTGCGCCCCAGTGCGGCTTGTCTTTCCGTGTCGCGACGATCAGCCGTTCCACCTGCTCGGGAAGCTGGTTGGCATAGCGCACCGGGCGGCGCGAGCGGTCGCACAACGCTTCCATCCCGTCGCGCTGATATCGGTTCCAGATCTTGTAACCGGTCTTGCGCGAGATCGCGAACTCACGACAAACCAAGCTCATGCCTTCGCCGTCCAGCAAACGGGCGATAAAGCGTAGACGTTCCTCCATAACGGACACCTCTTGCCACGGCATCGACACCTCCCGAAAGACGGAAAGTGTTACCAATGTGTCCGGAACGTTCTGTCACCTATGTCTCAGGTCGGGCAGATTTGCATTTTTTTGAAATTCAGCTTTTGAACACACCCTTGGTATGTGTTGTGTTCGGCCCTTTTTCTTATCGCTCTTCAATATTGAGGACGTTGAACCGCTCCTGAGCGGTGCCGGAGAAGGTGGCGCTCACGTTTTCCTCAGCACGACGCATCACAGCTTCAGGGATAGTCATAATTTGAAGCCGCTCTCCTGTCGTCAGACAGCCCGCGGGAGATCATCTCTCATTTAAACGTGATAGTGTTCCGTCGAGGTTCATTAGGTAGTATTAGAAAACCCCTCAATCAAAGATAGATTTTTTTCAGGAGGGGAAATATGTACACGAGAGAAATCGCACTTGATAACGGATCTCAGTTGATCCTCGAAGCCACAGAGCACAGGGAAGGTGGCGGTGTCACACTTTCCCATTTTGTCCGGTTTGCGGACGGCGCGACATCCCGGAAAGCGTGTACGTGCGCATGCTCATTTGGCTCGGACAGCACCACTTGTTCAGACAGTGCGAAGACAGATTGCAGTTGTGATCCGGAAACTGAAACCTGCACAATGACTTGCTTCGAGCTTTAACGCCGCCGCTGGGCCGTTCCAACTGATGAGCGTTTCAGTTCTGTTGATTCACGTAAACCGAAATGAAATCGTTTTTGTCTCGCGGGTACAGGGGAGGGTTGTGCGTCGCGCTGCTGCTGCTTGCCCAAACCGGCAGGCTGCGGCGGTGGAAAACAGGATGTCAATCCGCATAAACATAGGCAAACCGCCAACCCCGTTTCCGGCATTTATAAAATCGACACAAAAGCGATTTTGGGTGCTTGACTTCACCATCCAGCCGCCGTACATCAGCGCCACTTCGCAGCGACGCAAGTCGTTTGCCGGAAGCGGGTGTAGCTCAGTTGGTTAGAGTGCCGGCCTGTCACGCCGGAGGTCGCGGGTTCGAGCCCCGTCACTCGCGCCACCTGATTTGATCGCGGAAACTGCCGTTGGATCAAAGAGGTGGCGCAAATTCCCGAAGAACCATTCACCAGCATTTTCGACCATCGTTTGATGACAGCGGGCTGCCGCGCGGTTCTTTGACACTTCAGGCGCATTTCCCAAAGTTCTATCTGAATTTGGTTCGGCCCAACCGGCACAGGCCGGTGCAAATTCGAGCCGCGGCCGTGCTCCGTATTCTTACGGAGGTCGGCGGATGCGTGCAGGGCGGGGGTGAAAGGGCGGTTGCCGCGATTCCTGCAAAACGCGGGCAATTCGCATCACTTTGAGGGCCATCGAACTGTTTTTACAGCAATTTTGTCAGCGCCATGAACCCATGGAAACAGGGGATTTTCGCGCCGCCCCGGTCTGGCCACAGGTGCCTGCGGCATTGTTTGCCGCCGTCAGGGTCTTGCGTTGCACTATGTCGTGAGCTAAGCGTGCCTTCGCATACTGGTTAATCTGTTCGGAAAGGCTTTATAGTGAGTTCAGACTGTGACAGAAGCGGGAGAGGGCCAGTACCTTCGGCTTTGTTCTGAAGGCGGCCCAGCCCATAACTGCAAGGACGCAAACACATGGAAGATCTGCTTCGGGAATATGTCCCGATCATGGTGTTCATCGGCATTTCGCTGGTGATCGGTCTGGCCTTGCTGATTTCTCCTTTCATTGTCGCCTACAAGAACCCGGATCCGGAAAAACTGTCCGCCTATGAGTGTGGCTTCAACGCGTTTGACGATGCGCGCATGAAGTTCGACGTCCGGTTCTATCTGGTCGCGATTTTGTTCATCATCTTCGATCTGGAAGTGGCCTTTCTGTTCCCATGGGCGGCCGTGTTCGGCGACCTTGGCTGGTACGGGTTCTGGTCCATGATGGTCTTTCTGACCGTGCTGACCGTCGGTTTCATCTATGAGTGGAAAAAGGGAGCGCTGGAATGGGATTGACCACCGCCAAGCCGCTCGTTGCCGAGCAGCCGAAAGGCATCATCGATCCGAACACCGGCAAGCCGGTTGGCGCAGATGATCCGTTCTTTCTTGAGGTCAATGACGAACTTGCCGACAAAGGCTTTCTCGTCACCTCCACCGACAATCTGATCCAGTGGGCGCGCACCGGGTCACTGATGTGGATGACCTTCGGTCTCGCCTGCTGTGCGGTCGAGATGATGCAGATGTCGATGCCACGGTACGACTGCGAACGCTTCGGCTTCGCTCCACGCGGCTCTCCGCGCCAGTCCGACGTCATGATCGTTGCCGGTACGCTGACCAACAAGATGGCGCCGGCCTTGCGCAAGGTCTATGACCAGATGCCGGAACCGCGTTACGTGATCTCAATGGGGTCCTGCGCAAACGGCGGCGGCTATTATCACTTCTCTTACTCGGTGGTTCGCGGATGCGACCGCGTTGTCCCGGTCGACATCTATGTTCCGGGCTGTCCGCCAACCGCAGAAGCGCTGCTTTACGGCGTGCTGATGCTTCAGAAAAAGATCCGCCGCACAGGCACGATCGAACGATAGGAATAACGGCCGCTTTCAAGGAGCGGCCGGAGATTTGAAGGTGTTCGGGGGATTGCGCCGGATGCCGACCGAGGGTTAGGGGTCAAACAGGATGGACGAGACGCTCAAGGAACTCGCCGAGCATATCGAGCTCGGTTTGGGCGAGTCGCTGCAGAACTGGAAAATCGAGTACGGCGAGCTGACATTGACAGTGGCCGCGACCGATATTCTCGACGTGGTCCGTTTCCTGCGCGACAACAGCTCCTGCAAATTCATCAACCTGACGGATATCTGCGGTGTCGACTGGCCGGCGCGTGAAAAACGCTTCGATGTCGTCTATCACTTCCTGTCGCCGGTGCAGAACCAGCGGATCCGCGTGAAACTCGCAACAGACGAATCGACCCCGGTCGCCTCCCTGACGCCGTTGTTCCCGGGCGCCGAGTGGTTCGAGCGCGAAGCCTACGACATGTACGGCATCCTGTTCACCGGCAACCCGGATCTGCGCCGCATCCTCACGGACTACGGTTTCGACGGCTATCCGCTGCGCAAGGACTTTCCGGTCACCGGCTTCGTTGAGGTCCGCTACGACGATGAAAAGAAACGCGTCGTCTATGAGCCGGTCCGGCTGAACCAGGAAATGCGCAACTTCGACTTCCTCTCGCCCTGGGAAGGGACTGACTACGTCCTTCCGGGTGATGAGAAAGCAACGAACTGAGGCGCCGGCGATGGGTCAGAAGCTTTCCGGACATTGTCTTTGCGGCGCGGTGAAGTTCACCGCAGTGCCGGAAGCCAAGGAAATGGGCGTTTGCCACTGCGAAATGTGCCAGCGCTGGACCGGCGGCGTCTATATGGCAGTCCATTGCGAAGCGGTGGACATCGAGGACGAGTCATCCCTTGGCGTTTACAGCTCCTCCGATTTTGCCGAACGGGTTTTCTGCAAGGTTTGCGGCACATCATTGTTCTGGCGGATGAAGGACGGTTCCTTTACCGCGGTGTCGATGCAGGCGCTGGATGACCGGTCCGGCTTCAAATTTACATCCGAGATATTCGTTGACGAGCAGCCATCCATCTATGCGTTCTCCAACAACACGCACCGGATGACCGGGCCGGAAGTCATCGCGCAATTTGCTCAACAGCAGGACCCTCAAAATGGCTGAGGCTCAGGTTAGAAACTTCAACATCAACTTCGGTCCGCAGCACCCGGCGGCGCACGGCGTTTTGCGCCTTGTGCTGGAGCTGGATGGCGAGGTGGTTACCCGGGTTGATCCACATATCGGCCTGCTGCACCGCGGCACCGAAAAGCTGATCGAGCAAAAGACCTATCTTCAGGCCGTTCCCTATTTCGATCGCCTCGACTATGTGGCACCGATGAACCAGGAGCATGCCTTCGCGCTGGCTGTTGAGAAGATGCTCGACATCACGGTGCCGATGCGCGGTCAGCTAATCCGGGTGCTCTATTCCGAGATCGGCCGTATCCTGTCGCACCTCCTGAACGTCACCACGCAGGCGCTCGATGTTGGCGCGCTTACACCGCCGCTCTGGGGCTTTGAACCGCGCGAAGAGCTGATGGTGTTCTATGAGCGTGCTTGCGGTGCACGCATGCACTCTGCCTATGTCCGTCCCGGCGGCGTTCATCAGGATCTGCCGCGCGATCTCCTCGACGATATCTGGGATTTTTGCGATCCGTTCCTGCAAACCTGTGACGACATTGAAGGTCTTCTGACCGACAACCGCATCTTCAAGCAGCGCAATGTTGACATCGGCGTGGTCGATCTGGATGACGCCTGGGCGCGCGGGTTCTCCGGCGTGATGGTACGCGGCTCCGGCGCGCCATGGGATCTGCGCAAGTCGCAACCCTATGAGTGTTATGCCGACATGGAATTCGACATTCCAATCGGCAAGAACGGCGACTGCTACGACCGCTACGTGATCCGTATGGAAGAGATGCGCCAGTCCGTGCGCATCATGAAACAGTGCCTGGAAAAGCTGACCATCGAGACCGGCCCGGTTTCGTCTGCGGACGGCAAGATCGTCCCGCCGAAACGCGGCGAAATGAAGCGGTCGATGGAAGCTCTCATCCATCACTTCAAGCTTTATACCGAAGGCTATCATGTGCCGGAGGGCGAAGTGTTTGCTGCCGTTGAAGCACCCAAGGGTGAATTCGGCGTCTACCTTGTCTCGGACGGCACCAACAAGCCGTATCGCTGCAAGATCAAGGCGCCGGGTTATGCGCATTTGCAGGCTATGGACTTTTTGTGCCAGGGGCACCAGCTCGCCGACGTCTCGGCCGTGCTCGGCTCGCTGGATATCGTGTTTGGGGAAATCGACCGGTAATCAGGCCGCTGTCCGATTGTAATTGACCTTGGCTGCCGGAGGTCCGGCGCCGGTCGCGGAAATGAAACGGGGATACCACCATGGCGGTTCGCAGACTTGCCGCGGAACAACCTGAAAGCTTCGAGTTCACGGCGGAGAATCTCGCCTGGGCAAACAAGCTGATCAACCGCTATCCGGCGGGCCGGCAGGCTTCGGCCGTTATTCCGCTATTGTGGCGTGCCCAGGAACAGAATGAGGGCTGGGTTTCCGAACCGGCGATCCGCTATATCGCCGACCTTCTGGAGATGCCGAAAATCCGCGTTCTGGAAGTCGCGACCTTCTACACCATGTTCCAGCTGCAACCGGTTGGCAAAAAAGCCCATATTCAGGTGTGCGGAACAACCCCGTGCCAGCTTCGCGGTTCGGAAGACCTGATCAAGATCTGCAAGTCGCGTATCGCTAAACACATGCACGAGATCTCAGAAGACGGCATGTTCTCATGGGAAGAGGTGGAATGCCTCGGTGCCTGCGTGAACGCGCCGATGGTGCAGATCTTCAAGGACACCTATGAAGACCTGACTCCGGACAGCTTCGAACAACTGATCGATGACATTGCCGCCGGCAATGAAGTCACTCCCGGTCCGCAGAATGGACGCCGTTTCTCCATGGCGGAAGGCGGCCAGACAAGCCTGACGGAGATTGAGGACGATACGGCGGGTGTGCTGCCCTTCGCCCATGTCATTGATGGCGCCGAAAAGGCATCACATGCCTTTGCCGGTGACGCGATCAACGGCGGCGGCAATGACTATGACGGCGTACCGACCCCGGCCGAAGACGCCGTTGCCAAGGTGAAAGCCGAGTTTGCCGCGCGGTCGGCCGAGACGCCCGCCGGGCAACCAGTTGAAAAATCGGCTGAAAAGAAAGCTGACCCCGCGCCGGCCAAAGCCGAGGCGGCACCAGCCAAGCCTAAAGCTGAAACGGCACCGGCTAAGCCCAAGGCGGCGGTGAAGGACGAAAAACCAGCCGGTGAAGCCGCTCCTGCAGAGGCCAGCGGGGAAAAAGAGCCTGAGCTGCTCAAGGAAGCACGCGGCGGCAAGCCGGATGATCTGAAAAAGCTCAAAGGCGTCGGGCCGAAACTTGAAGAGACCTTGCACGAGCTTGGGTTCTTCCACTTTGATCAGATCGCATCATGGGGGGCCGAAGAGGTCGCCTGGGTTGATGCCCGGTTGAAGTTCAAGGGCCGGATCGAGCGCGATGGCTGGATCGAACAGGCCAAGATTCTTGCCGCTGGCGGGGAAACCGAATTCGCCAAGCGCGTCGAAGCCGGCGAAGTCGAATCCAGCAAGAGCGAAGGCTAGGAGGACGGTATGCTGAAGGATCAGGATCGGATCTTCACCAATATCTACGGCCTCCATGATTGGGGCCTCAAAGGCGCGATGAATCGCGGCCATTGGGACGGCACCAAGGCCATCCTGGAAAAAGGCCGCGCGGCGATCATCGACGAAATGAAGGCCTCTGGTCTTCGTGGCCGGGGTGGTGCCGGCTTCCCGACAGGTCTCAAGTGGTCCTTCATGCCGAAGGAATCCGATGGCCGTCCGGCCTATCTGGTCGTCAATGCCGACGAATCGGAGCCGGGCACCTGTAAGGACCGCGAAATCCTGCGCCACGACCCGCACACGTTGGTCGAGGGGTGCCTTGTCGCCGGTTTCGCCATGGGCGCGATCGCTGCCTACATCTATGTGCGCGGCGAATTTATTCGCGAGCGCGAGCGCCTGCAAGCAGCGATTGATCAGGCTTATGACGCCGGTCTGATCGGCAAGAACAACAAGAATGGCTACGATTTCGACATCTATGTCCATCACGGCGCCGGGGCCTATATCTGCGGCGAGGAAACCGCGCTCTTGGAAAGCCTTGAAGGCAAGAAGGGCCAGCCGCGCCTGAAACCGCCGTTCCCCGCCAATGTTGGGCTCTACGGCTGCCCGACCACCGTGAACAACGTGGAATCGATTGCCGTTGCGCCGACGATCCTGCGCCGGGGCGGTGCATGGTTTGCCGGTATCGGCACGCCGAACAACACCGGAACCAAGCTGTTCTGTGTCTCCGGCCATGTGAACCAGCCGGCAACCTTTGAAGAAGCGCTCGGCGTGCCCTTCTCGGAAATGATCGACAAGCATTGCGGCGGTATTCGTGGCGGTTGGGACAATCTGCTCGCCGTGATCCCGGGCGGTTCTTCCGTGCCGTGCCTGACCGGCGAACAGTGCAAAGACACACCGATGGATTTCGACAGCCTGCGCGGTTTAGGCTCCGGCCTTGGTACCGCTGCGGTGATCGTCATGGACAAGTCCACCGACATCATCAAGGCAATTGCCCGCCTCAGCTACTTCTACAAGCACGAAAGCTGCGGCCAGTGCACGCCGTGCCGGGAAGGCACAGGGTGGATGTGGCGCGTCATGGAACGGATGGTCAAAGGTCAGTCCTCCTACGAAGAGATCGACATGTTGTTCAAGGTCACCAAGCAGGTGGAAGGTCACACGATCTGCGCGCTTGGCGATGCGGCAGCTTGGCCGATCCAGGGATTGATCAAGAATTTCCGGCCGGTCATCGAAGCACGGATCGATGACTATGTGGCCAAGACCAAGGCACCTAAAATGGTCGCGGCGGAATAAGCGGAACGGGGTTTGGAGACCAGCGGATGACGAAGCTCATCATCGACGGCAACGAGGTTGAAGTCCCTTCGGACTACACGCTTCTGCAAGCGTGTGAGGAAGCAGGTGCCGAGGTTCCGCGCTTTTGCTACCACGACCGTTTGTCGATTGCCGGCAACTGCCGCATGTGCCTTGTCGAAGTGAAGGGCGGCCCGCCCAAACCAACCGCCTCCTGCGCCATGGGCGTCAAGGATCTGCGTCCGGGTCCGAATGGCGAGCCGCCGGTTGTCGAAACCAAGTCGCCGATGGTCAAGAAGGCGCGCGAAGGCGTGATGGAGTTCCTTCTGATCAACCATCCGCTTGATTGCCCGATCTGCGATCAGGGCGGCGAGTGCGACCTTCAGGACCAGGCGATGGCCTATGGCGTCGACACGACGCGCTTTGAAGAAAACAAGCGCGCGGTCGAGAACAAGGAAATCGGCCCGCTGGTCAAGACCATCATGACTCGCTGCATTCACTGCACGCGTTGTGTCCGGTTCACCACAGAGGTAGCCGGCGTTGCCGATATGGGCCTAATCGGCCGCGGCGAGGATGCGGAAATCACCACCTATCTGGAAGCCGCGCTGTCCTCCGAATTGCAGGGTAACGTTGTTGATCTTTGCCCGGTTGGTGCACTGACTTCCAAGCCCTACGAATTCCACGCCCGTCCATGGGAACTGATCAAGACCGAAAGCGTCGATGTGATGGACGCGCTCGGGTCGGCTATCCGGGTTGATACGCGCGGCAAGGAAGTCATGCGCGTCATGCCGCGGCTCAATGAGGAGGTCAACGAAGAGTGGATCTCCGACAAGACCCGGTACATCTGGGACGGCCTGAAATCCCAGCGCCTCGACCGTCCTTATGCGAGGATCGACGGCAAGCTGCAGCCTGTCTCCTGGGCCGAAGCGTTCAAGCTGATTGCCGGGAAGGTCAAGGGCACATCCCCTGAAAAAATCGGCGCGCTGGCAGGTCAGCTCGCAGGCGTTGAGGACATGTTCGCGCTGAAGAGCCTGATGGAAAAGCTCGGTGTCGCCAACATCGATAGCCGCTTCCCGGGCTCGCCGCTGCATCCGAAGAACGGCCGCGCAAGCTACCTGTTCAATTCGACCATCGCCGGTATTGAAGACGCAGACGCGATCATGCTGATCGGCACCAATCCGCGGCTTGAAGCGCCGGTACTGAATGCGCGCCTTCGCAAGCGCTGGATACGCGGCGACATCGAAATCGGCCTGATCGGCGAGAACGCAGACCTGACCTATCCTGTTACCTATCTCGGTGCAGGCCCGGACACGCTGAAGGCACTAATCAGCGACACATCATACTCCGGCTCGTCCGAGCGTCCTATGGTGATCGTCGGCCAGGGCGCACTCAATCGGCCGGATGGTGCGGAAGTGCTGGCGCTCGCAGCCGAGTTCGCCCGCATTCGCGGCGCGATAAGCGACGACTGGAATGGCTTCAACATCCTCCACACCGAGGCGAGCCAGGTTGGCGCGCTCGACATCGGCTTCGTTCCGGGCGAAGGCGGCAAGGACACCGCCGCGATGCTCGAACAGGGCGCCATGGATATCATGTTCCTGCTCGGGGTTGATGAAGTTGATGTTCCGCAAGGGACCTTCGTCGTCTATCAGGGCACCCATGGTGATCGCGGTGCACACCGTGCAGACGTCATCCTGCCGGGTGCTGCCTATACGGAAAAGTCAGCGCTCTATGTGAACACCGAAGGCCGGGTCCAGATCGCAAACCGCGCAGGCTTTCCTCCAGGGGATGCGCGCGAAGACTGGGCGATCATCCGGGCTCTGTCCGCCGCCCTCGACGCAACGCTGGAGTTCGATTCGCTCGCCGACCTGCGCGCCAAGCTGTTCGAAGCGGTTCCGCACATGGCGGAGATTGACGAAATTGCCGCTGGTGACGCGGCGGATATCACAGCGTTGGCCAACGGATCGGCAGAAGCCGGCTCCGCCGGATTTGCAAATGCGATCCGGGACTTTTATTTGACGAACCCAATCGCCCGGGCCTCCAAGGTCATGGCGGAATGCTCTGCGCTCGCAAAAACGCGGGCTGCGGAAGCGGCTGAATAGGATTAGGGGTAGGGGACAAACATGGCAGAGTTCATGACGACCTACGGCTGGCCGTTCCTCTGGATGGCGTTCCAGAGCGTGCTGTTGCTGGTCGTGCTATTGGTGATCGTCGCCTACATTCTTTATGCGGACCGCAAGATCTGGGCGGCTGTTCAGATCCGCCGCGGCCCGAACGTGGTTGGCCCCTGGGGCTTGTTCCAGAGTTTCGCGGATCTTCTGAAATTCGTTCTGAAAGAGCCGGTTATCCCGTCCGGGTCCCACAAGACCCTGTTCCTGCTGGCGCCGCTGGTTTCCGTGCTGCTGGCACTGTCCGCCTGGGCCGTGATGCCGGTGGCCGACGGCTGGGTGATTGCCGATATCAATGTCGGCATCCTCTATATCTTTGCGATTTCCTCGCTCGGTGTTTACGGCATCATCATGGGGGGCTGGGCATCCAACTCCAAATACCCGTTCCTATCGGCGCTGCGTTCGGCTGCGCAGATGGTTTCCTATGAAGTCTCCATCGGCTTCGTCATCGTCACCGTGCTGCTTTGCGCCGGAACGCTGAACCTGTCGGAAATCGTCGAAGCACAGAAGACCGGTCTGGCGACCATGATCGGCCTGCCATGGCTGAGCTTCCTGAACTGGTACTGGCTGCCGCTGCTGCCGATGTTCGTCGTATTCTTCGTGTCCGCGCTCGCCGAAACCAACCGTCCGCCTTTCGACCTTCCGGAAGCGGAATCGGAACTGGTTGCCGGCTTCATGGTGGAATATGGCTCGACCCCGTACATGATGTTCATGCTCGGCGAATATGTTGCCATCTGCCTGATGTGCGGCCTGATGACGATCCTGTTCATGGGCGGATGGCTGCCGCCGTTCGATTTCGCACCGTTCACCTGGGTTCCGGGTGTAGTCTGGTTCCTGCTGAAGTCGTTCCTGGTGTTCTTCATGATTGCTATGGTCAAGGCCATGGTACCGCGCTACCGCTATGATCAGCTCATGCGCCTTGGCTGGAAAGTGTTCCTGCCGCTGTCGCTGGGAATGGTCGTGGTTGTCGCCGCTGTGCTGATGATCATGGGCTGGGCACCGCAGACGTGAGCCTGTCGCTCGCCGGTGTGATAGGGGCAGCCATTGGGCTTTATATCGGCTGGCTGGACTGGAAGATCCTGAAAGGGATCGTTCAGGCGGCCGAGACGAAAAACAGACAGGCCGGGGGCGACGGTGGTGTCGCCGCCAGGTTCAGGGCGCAGATCAGCGCCGTCATATTTGTGGTTACGGTGATCGGATTTCCGGTGATCGGGTATTGGGCCGCCAGTTCGCTGGCCGGTTGAGGGAAAGAAAGGCATTGAGGCTATGAGTGTCGGTCAGGCCGTCAATTCGCTGCTTTTGAAGGAATTCGTCTCCGCGTTCTTTCTGGCGATGCGCTATTTCTTCAAGCCGAAGCCTACGGTGAACTATCCCTTTGAAAAGGGACCGGTGAGCCCACGCTTCCGTGGCGAGCACGCACTGCGCCGTTATCCGAATGGCGAGGAACGCTGCATTGCCTGCAAACTGTGCGAGGCAATTTGCCCGGCGCAGGCGATCACCATCGAAGCCGGCCCGCGCCGCAATGATGGTACCCGCCGCACCACCCGTTACGACATCGACATGGTGAAGTGCATTTACTGCGGGTTCTGTCAGGAAGCCTGCCCGGTGGACGCCATCGTGGAAGGCCCGAACTTCGAGTTCGCGACCGAAACCCGTGAAGAGCTGATGTACGACAAGGACAAACTGCTTGCGAATGGCGACCGGTGGGAACGCGAGATCGCAAGAAACATTGAAATGGATGCTCCGTACCGCTAGGAGCAACGCAACTGGTGGATGACCGGCAATCCGGCTGGTCGCCCGCTTCTCCGGCCGGCCCGGCCAGACACTAAAAGGTCCCGACAAAGGTCCAAAGACAGGTCCAAGACATGATCCTGCAAGCCCTTTTCTTCTATATGTTTGCCGGCATCACGGTAGCCTCGGCCTTTATGGTGATTGCCTCGCGCAACCCGGTGTCTTCGGTATTGTTTCTGATCCTGGCCTTCGTCAACTCGGCCGGTCTTTTCATCCTGATGGGCGCCGAGTATCTGGCGCTGCTCCTGATTGTTGTCTATGTCGGCGCTGTCGCGGTACTGTTCCTGTTCGTCGTCATGATGCTGGATGTCGATTTTGTCGAGCTGCGCCAGGGCTTCTTGCAATATGTGCCGGTCGGCGGGCTGATTGGTATCATTCTGCTGATTGAGCTTCTGCTTGGCGTCGGCGCCTGGGTGATTGTACCCGAAGTCGCCAGCCACGGCGTCGAACCGACACCTGCCTTGAGCGACGCCTCCAATATCGAGGCCATCGGTTCGGTGCTCTACACCAAATACATCTACTTCTTCCAGGTGGCGGGTCTGGTTCTGCTGGTTGCCATGATTGGCGCCATCGTCCTGACGCTGCGCCACAAGCCGAATGTCAAGCGTCAAAGCATTCCGGAGCAGGTCGCGCGCAACCGCGAGACGGCCATCGAGGTCCGGAAAGTGGAGACCGGCAAGGGGATCTGACCCGGGCGCAGCCTTGGGTATCGAATTATGTCCGGCCACAGGCACGCTCCTCCGTGCCGTGTCCGGTTGGGGTAAATGAGGGGAGCACGGCGAGGCGCCCATGGAAATTGGTCTGTCGCACTATTTGTCGGTCGCGGCCATCCTGTTCACGATCGGGATTTTCGGGATCTTTTTGAACAGGAAGAATGTGATCGTCATCTTGATGTCGATTGAGTTGCTGCTCCTTGCAGTCAACATCAACTTCGTCGCCTTTTCGTCTCATCTCGGCGATCTGATGGGTCAGGTCTTTACCATGCTGGTGCTGACTGTAGCGGCTGCGGAAGCGGCCATCGGCCTTGCGATCCTCGTTGTCTTCCACCGAAACCGCGGCTCCATCGCCGTGGAAGACGTCAATATGATGAAAGGCTAGGAACCTATGTATTCCGCTATTTTGTTCCTGCCGCTCATCGGCTTCCTGATTGCCGGCCTTTTCGGCCGTGCGCTCGGTGCCAAGGCGTGTGAATACATTACCTCCGGATTGGTAATCATCGCTGCGCTGCTTTCCTGGGTGGCCTTCTTCACCTACTACGGCGGCGGCGAGCCAATGCAGCAGATCAACATTCTGCGCTGGATCGTCATTCATGATCTGAACGTCAACTGGTCGATCCGGGTCGACACTCTGACCGTGGTCATGCTGGTGGTGGTCAACTCGGTGTCCGCGCTGGTGCACGTTTATTCCATCGGCTACATGCATCACGACCCGCATCGCCCGCGGTTCTTTGCCTATCTGTCCCTGTTCACCTTCGCGATGCTGTCGCTGGTGACCGCGGACAACCTGCTGCAGATGTTCTTCGGCTGGGAAGGCGTCGGCCTTGCCTCCTATCTACTGATCGGGTTCTGGTACCACAAGCCGTCGGCCAACGCGGCGGCCATGAAGGCCTTCGTTGTCAACCGCGTCGGCGATTTCGGCTTCGCGCTCGGCATCTTCGGCGTGTTCTTCCTATTCGACAGCATCGAGTTCACGCAGATCTTTGCTTCTGCTGCCGGTCTTGGTGCTGAGCATCACGCAGCTATCGCGACGTCCGGCGCGGCTCCGGCGCATGAACATGCCGGACCCGAAGCGCTGAACTTCCTCGGCTACAGCCTTGGTATGGATGCCGCCGTCACCATTGTCTGCCTTCTGCTCTTCATGGGCGCGATGGGCAAGTCGGCGCAGTTCCTGCTGCACACCTGGCTGCCGGATGCCATGGAAGGCCCGACGCCGGTCTCCGCGCTTATTCACGCCGCGACCATGGTCACCGCTGGTGTCTTCATGGTGGCGCGTCTATCACCGCTGTTTGAAGTTTCGCCGACCGCGCTTGCCGTTGTGGTGTTCTTCGGGGCGACGACGGCGTTCTTTGCGGCAACCGTCGGCCTTGTGCAGAACGACATCAAGCGGGTGATCGCCTATTCGACCTGTTCGCAGCTCGGCTACATGTTCGTGGCGCTTGGTGTCGGAGCCTATTCCATCGGCATCTTCCACCTTTTCACGCACGCCTTCTTCAAGGCGCTTCTGTTCCTTTGTGCGGGTTCGGTGATCCACGCCGTGTCCGACGAACAGGACATGCGCAAGATGGGCGGGCTGAGGAAGCATATTCCGGTCACCTATTGGACAATGATGATCGGCACGCTCGCCCTGACCGGCGTCGGCATTCCGCTGACCCATATCGGCTTTGCCGGCTTCATCTCCAAGGACGGCATCATCGAGGCCGCTTATGCAGCCGGTGATGCGGGCAGCTCAGTAGCACTCTACGGCTTCTGGCTGACCGTGATCGCTGCCGGTCTGACGTCCTTCTATTCGTGGCGGCTAACCTTCATGACCTTCCACGGCAAGCCACGCGCGCCGGTCGATGTCATGTCCCATGTGCATGAATCGCCGCCGGTGATGACCGTGCCGCTGATGCTGCTTTCTGTTGGCGCCGTGCTGGCCGGGATGCTGTTCTACGGCTCGTTCTTCTACTACGAGGAAGCCTATGACGCCTTCTGGAACGGCGCTCTGCCGGTCTTCCACAACCTGCCGGTGCTGCATGACATGCACAGCGTTCCGGCATGGGTGAAGGCGTCACCGTTCTTCATGATGCTGGGCGGATTGCTGGTGGCTTACCAGTTCTATATCCGCAAGCCGGACATTCCGAAGCAGCTCGCCGAACGCCACTCGGGCCTCTACAAATTCCTGTTGAACAAGTGGTATGTCGACGAGCTCTATGACGCAATTTTCGTCCGGCCGGCCATGTGGATCGGACGGGTGCTCTGGAAAGGCGGGGATGGCAAGATCATTGACGGCTTCGGCCCGGACGGCGTTTCGGCCCGGGTCCAGAACGTCACATCCTGGGTCGTGCGTCTGCAGACCGGATACCTTTACCACTACGCCTTTGCGATGCTGATCGGTGTGGCAGCGCTGATCACCTGGTCGATGTTTACCGGTGCTGGCACCGGCGGGGGAACGCACTGATGATTGATTGGCCAATACTCTCGCTGGTCACCTTCCTGCCGCTGGTCGGGGTGATCGCCATCCTGCTGGTGCGGGAAGACAACGACAGCGCCGAGGATAACGAAAAGGCGAAGAACAACATCCGCTGGGTGGCCCTGGTGACCACGGCGGCAACCTTCGTGCTGTCCTTGTTCATCTGGGGTGGCTTCGACTACGCAAACAGCGGTTTCCAGTTCATCGAGGAGCGTGCCTGGCTTAACGACACCATCACCTACAAGATGGGCGTCGATGGCATATCCGTGCTGTTCGTGATCCTGACCACGTTCCTGATGCCGTTCTGTATCCTGGCGTCCTGGGAGAGCGTTTCCAAGCGCGTCAAGGAATACATGATCGCCTTCCTGGTGCTGGAAACACTGATGATCGGCGTGTTCTGCGCGCTGGATCTGGTGGTGTTCTACCTGTTCTTTGAGGCTGGCCTTATCCCGATGTTCCTGATCATCGGCGTTTGGGGCGGCGCGCGGCGCGTTTATGCGTCCTACAAGTTCTTCCTCTACACGCTGCTCGGATCGGTCCTGATGCTGATTGCCATCATGGCAATGTACTGGGATGCCGGCACGACGGATATTCAGGTTCTCCTGGATCACTCGTTCCCGGGTGGTATGCAGACATGGCTCTGGATCGCATTCTTTGCTTCTTTCGCGGTCAAGATGCCTATGTGGCCGGTGCATACTTGGTTGCCCGACGCGCACGTGGAAGCACCGACCGCCGGCTCTGTCATTCTGGCAGGCGTTCTGCTGAAACTCGGCGGCTACGGCTTCCTGCGCTTCTCGCTGCCGATGTTCCCGATAGCGTCCGATATGTTCGCGCCGTTGATCTACACCCTGTCGGTAGTGGCGATCATCTACACCTCGCTGGTCGCACTGGCTCAGGAAGACATCAAGAAGCTGATTGCCTATTCGTCCGTTGCTCACATGGGCTATGTCACGATGGGCATTTTCACGATGACCCATGCGGGCGTGCAGGGCGGTATTTTCCAGATGCTCTCCCACGGCATTGTCTCGGGCGCGTTGTTCCTGTGCGTTGGCGTCATTTATGACCGGATGCACACCCGTGAGATTTCCGCTTATGGCGGTCTGGTGCACAGGATGCCGAAATACGCGGTCGCATTCCTGATCTTCACGATGGCCAATGTTGGGCTGCCTGGCACGTCCGGTTTCGTTGGTGAAATCCTGACGCTACTGGGGGCGTTCCAGGTCAATACATGGGTGGCGCTGTTCGCGACATCGGGTGTTATCCTGTCGGCGACCTATGCGCTCTACCTCTACCGCCGGGTGATCTTCGGTACGCTGGAGCGCGAGAGCCTGAAATCGATGCTGGATCTCAATCTTCGCGAGAAGGCGATCCTGTTCCCGATGATCATCCTGACGATGTTCTTCGGCTTCTATCCGATGGCAATCCTGGATGTTACACAGGGCGCCGTCGACAACCTGATCAATCACTACACCGCCGCGCTTGAAGCAGCCGGGGCCGTGCAGCACGCTGCAACCCATTAAGGCGCCCATAGAGGCGAAGGACGAGACACTGACATGTCAGAGCTGACCCAACTCCCTGATCTTCTGCCGGCACTGCCCGAGATCATACTCGCCGTCGGTGCGATGGTGCTGCTGATGATCGGCGTGTTTGGCGGCCGCAGCTACCTGGTCTTCGGCCTGGCCATGGGGCTCCTGGGCGGTACCGCGCTGGTATTGCTTCTGACGCCGAACTACGGGGAAACCTTCGGCGGCTCCTTCGTTCTGGACGAGTTTTCACACATCCTGAAGCTTCTGGTGCTGGTAGGCTCGTTCTTCGCGATTGCCATGTCCTGGGCGTTTGCGAAGTCGCAATCCTTCGACAAATTCGAGTATCCGGTACTTATCGTCTTGGCGACGCTTGGCATGATGCTGATGCTGTCGGCTAACGACATGATCGCGCTTTATCTCGGTCTGGAACTGCAGAGCCTGTCACTCTACGTGGTCGCCGCGATCAATCGCGATTCCGTCCGGTCCACCGAGGCTGGCCTGAAGTACTTCGTGCTCGGCGCGCTGTCTTCCGGAATGCTGCTTTACGGGATGTCGCTCACCTACGGTTTTACCGGCCAGATCGGCTTTGCTCAGATCGCCGAAGTCCTGGCTCACGAAGGCGCATCTCTTGGCCTTGTCATCGGGCTGGTGTTTATCCTCGCAGGTCTTGCCTTCAAGATTTCCGCTGTGCCGTTCCACATGTGGACGCCGGATGTCTATGAAGGCGCACCGACACCGGTTACGGCATTCCTAGCTGCCGCACCTAAAGTCGCTGCCATGGGCATGACCGTGCGCATTGTCATCGAGGCCTTCCAGCCGGTTACGTCTGATTGGCAGCAAGTGCTGGTATTCGTTGCCATCGCCTCCATGGCGCTCGGCGCGTTTGCCGCGATCGGCCAGTCCAATCTGAAACGTCTGATGGCCTATTCCTCCATCGGCCACATGGGGTATGCGCTGGTCGGCCTTTCCGCCGGCACGCAGGCCGGTGTCGAAGGCGTCGTCTTCTACATGTTCGCCTATCTCGGCATGACGCTCGGCGTCTTTGCCTGCATTCTCTCCATGCGCCGCAAGGAAGGCATGGTGGAGGAGATCAACGATCTGTCCGGCCTGTCGCGCACCAATCTGCCTATGGCGATCCTGCTGGCGATCTTGCTGTGGTCGCTCGCCGGTATCCCGCCATTTGTCGGTTTCTTCGGCAAATGGTTCGTGTTCTCCGCCGCTGTCGAAGCTGGCCTTTATCCGCTTGCGATCATCGGTGTGGTGATGTCGGTGGTCGGTTGTTACTACTACCTCCGCATCATCAAAGTGATGTTCTTCGACGAACCGGCGGAAGCGTTTGAGGCCATGCCGATGGAACTTCGGGTCGTGCTCGGTTTGTCCAGCATCTTCGTGATCTTTTTCGCGGTCATGCCGGGACCGATTGTCAGTGCGGCAAGCACTGCAGCCGGCGCGTTGTTCTGAGGCTGGATGACGACAGTTTCCGGCAGTCAAGGTCCGACCAAAGTTTGCCCGGCGCCCTCAGCGCCGGGTTTCCGCTTTGAGGAACACGATCAGGTCGCCTCGACCAACAACCTGTGTTTTCAGCGGGCACGTGCCGGGGCTTCCGGAAATCTCTGGATCCGCGCGAATGAACAGGTCGAAGGCCGGGGTCGGCGCGGCCGCGACTGGAGCTCGCCGCGCGGCAATCTCTTTGCCAGCCTTCTCCTGATTGATCCCGAACCGGCAGATCGCATCGGTGAATTGCCGCTTCTTGCTGCTGTTGCTCTTGCCGATGCGATCGACATGGTTGCCGGTACCTATCGGCTGGCGGAGCTGAAATGGCCCAACGATCTTATGGCGAGCGGAGCCAAGCTTTCCGGCATCCTGCTTGAGGTCGAGAAAACTGCCGATGACAGGCTCGCGGTCGTGCTCGGATTTGGCGTCAATTGTGCCGAGCACCCCAGTGAAGGGCTTTACAGGACCACAGATCTTGCGTCACTTGGGTATCTTGTGCCGTTTGCCCGTCTGTTTGACGCGTTGATGGCATCCGTCGCCGGACATCTAGAGACCTGGCGCCAGCCGGCCGGTTTCGCGCCGATCCGCAAGGCCTGGCTGGACCGGGCTGCCCATCTCGGCAAAACGATCACGGTCCGGGTCGGGGACGAGGAACTGACCGGTGTCTTCGCGGATATCGATGAAAAAGGGCACTTGGTGCTCAAGACCGCAGGAGACCGCAGACAAACGGTCTATGCGGGCGATGTGTTTTTTTGAATTGCTGCCGGGAAGCGTCCCGGCAAGAGAGCTTTCTCGAATTGGAGTAAGGAATGGCTTCGGCCAATGATAACGAAAACGACGTGGTGTTTCTGCCGCTAGGCGGTGTTGGCGAAATCGGAATGAATCTGGGTGTCTACGGCTTTGGCCCGGCAGACGACCGGTCGTGGATCATCGTTGATTGCGGTGTCAGTTTCGCAGGGCCTGAACTGCCGGGCATTGATCTGGTGATGCCGGATATCAGGTTTCTGGAAGACGAGGCACCGAACATTCTCGGCATGGTGATCACCCATGCCCATGAGGACCACTATGGTGCCATTCTCCACCTGATGCCGGAACTGAACGTGCCGCTCTATGTAACCGCCTTTACCGCCGGGATGCTGACATCCAAGGCGGAAGGCGAGGGGATCGATGCCGGCGAGTTCGATGTCAATGTCGTCCGTCAGGGCGACCGCATTGCGCTCGGCCCGTTCGATATCGAGTTTGTCGCCATGGCGCATTCAATTCCAGAACCCTGCGCTCTGGCGATCCGCACCCCGGCGGGGCTTGTGTTTCACACTGGTGACTGGAAGGTGGATCCCACACCTGGTGTCGGTCAGCCGATGAATGTCGACAGGATTGCCGAGATCGGCCGCGAGGGGGTGATGGCTCTGGTCTGCGACAGCACCAATGCCGTGCGCGATGGAGTCAGTCCGAGCGAGGCCGATGTTGCGGCGGAACTCAAGACAATCATGATTGGCGCCAAACACCGGGTAGCGGTGACCACGTTTGCCTCGAATGTAGCGCGCATCAAGGCGGTGGCGGAAGCTGCTGAAGCTGCGGGCCGTGACGTTGTTGTGGTTGGCCGGTCCATGCACCGGGTGATCGAGATTGCCTCCGAGCTTGAGTATCTGGACGGATTGAAACCTTTTCACGACGAGGAAGCCTTCGGGTATCTTCCGCGAGAGAAGACGGTTCTGCTTTGCACCGGATCGCAAGGGGAAAACCGGGCGGCGCTTGCGCGGATAGCCGCAGGCGATCATCGCAATATCGAACTATCCAAGGGCGACACAGTGATCTTCTCGTCCCGCACCATTCCGGGCAACGAAAAAGCGGTTGCCGAAGTTCTGAACAATCTGGCGGACAAGCGCGTCGAAATTGTCACGGACCGCGATGCGCTTGTGCATGTGTCCGGCCATCCGCGCCGTGGTGAACTGGAACAACTCTATCAGCTGGTCAAGCCGGAAGTCGTCTTGCCGGTTCATGGCGAGCCACTGCATCTGGCAGCGCATGCGGATTTCGCCAAACAGCAAGGCGTCCGCGAAGTGGTGCGCGGCAAGAACGGCAACATCGTCCGGCTGAATTCCGGCCGCGCCGGTGTCATCGACGACGCGCCGCATGGCATCCTGGTGAAGGATGGCGACATTCTCGACGACCCGGAGGTTACCGGTGTCGCGGAGCGGCGCAAATTGTCCTATGCGGGCGCTGCCGTCATCGCATTGGTGGTCAACCGTTCGGGCGAATTGCTGGATGATCCGGAAATCGCTCTAATGGGATTGCCGGATGCCGACGATGACGGCGAACCGATGGAAGATGGTGTCCGCAAGGCTGTGATTGGTGCCGTGCGCAGCATTCCGAAGGGCCGGCGTAAGGACAAGGATTTGATCGCGGAAGCCGCTCGGCGTGCAGCGCGCGCAGAGATCAAGGATGTGTGGGGCAAAAAGACGCTCTGCAAGGTTCTTCTGACGCGCATATAACTTAAGGCAAGGGCACGCGGCTGAAGCCTTCGAGGAGAGTTTTATGATCGGACGTTTGAACCATGTTGCGATAGCGGTACCGGATATGGAGGCAGCGTCCGCTGTCTACCGCGACACGCTCGGTGCTGAGATTTCCGCCAAGGAAGCCCAGCCGGACCACGGTGTCAGCACGGTTTTCATCACCTTGCCGAACACCAAGATCGAGCTTCTGGAGCCGCTTGGCGACAATTCGCCGATTGTCAAGTTTCTGGAAAAGAACCCGTTCGGCGGCATTCATCATATCTGCTATGAGGTCGACGACATTCTGGCCGCACGCGATAAAATGGTTGCCGGCGGCGCCCGTGTTCTGGGCGATGGCGAGCCGAAGATCGGCGCTCATGGCAAGCCGGTCTTGTTCCTGCATCCGAAAGATTTTCTCGGTACTCTGACGGAGCTGGAGCAGGCATGAGTATCGGCTTCGGCCTTGCGGTTTACTTCATGATCTGGTGGATCGTGCTGTTCGCGGTTCTGCCCTTTGGCTTCCGGCAGACTCAGGAAGAGGCCGGAGACGTGGTGCCGGGGTCTGAACCTAGCGCACCCGCACGCCCGCGATTCTTGAGGGTCGTGATCCTGACCACCGTGGTTGCATCCGTGGTGTTCGTGGCGTTTTTGGCGCTGCGCCTGTCAGGTATCGGCCTGAACGACATCCCATTGCCCGGGCCGCGTTAGACCAAGTCTAAAGCTCCAAATTTAGCCGCCTTATCATCGAGTATGGTTGGGGTTTGAGGCCCACGTTTTGCCGCCCGAATCCAGGGCAAAAAAAAAGCAGAGATAAACTCTGCTTGTTCAGGTTTCGCGTCTAATAAACCCAAAAGCCTCGCCGAATTTTAGATCGGCTATTTGAGGCCGGCTGCCAACCACAGGGGCGCCTGCGGGTCTTCCTCCCAAGACTCAGACCGCGACGATCTTGAAAACCTTCGCCCGTAAGCATCGGTTTCTTGTTGTATTCCGCCAAGTTAGTCGATTGGCCTTGAAATGTCACCTATTTGTCGCATGACGCACAAACTTTGTGCTTGCGTAAAGTGTGAGCAAAAATAGTTACAAGTAACGAGGGTAAAAATATCCATCAAAGAAGCCCGCAACCCCATGATAAATTTGCGGTTCTTTGAAAATCTCCATTTGGAAACGATTTCCGGGGCGATCCGCTGCAGGGGCTTGTATTTTCATACGCCATGCGCTTTGACTGCGCAAAAGTCCGGCACTTAAAAATAATGCGAGTTGATCGATGCGCCTGTCCCAGTTTTTTCTTCCCATATTGAGGGAAACACCCAAAGAAGCCGAGATTGTGTCTCACCGCTTGATGCTGCGTGCCGGAATGATCCGCCAGCAGTCGGCGGGCATCTATTCCTGGTTACCGCTCGGGTTCCGGGTCCTGAAGAAAATCGAGCAGATTGTCGTAGAGGAGCAGAACCGGGCAGGGGCTGTTCAACTGCTGATGCCGACCATCCAGTCGGCCGATCTTTGGCGGGAAAGCGGGCGCTACGATGCCTATGGCAAGGAGATGCTGCGCATCACCGACCGGCATGAACGCGATCTCCTGTTCGGCCCGACCAATGAGGAAATGATCACCGAGATCTTCCGCAGCTATGTGCGTTCCTACAAGGATTTGCCGCTGAACCTTTATCACATTCAGTGGAAGTTCCGGGACGAGATTCGCCCCCGCTTCGGTATCATGCGAGGCCGGGAATTCCTGATGAAGGATGCCTATTCCTTCGACGTTGATCAGGACGCTGCGGTTGCCTCCTATAACCGGATGTTCGTGGCGTACTTGCGGACTTACAAGCGCATGGGCCTGACAGCCATTCCGATGCGCGCTGAAACCGGCCCGATCGGCGGGGATCTGAGCCACGAATTTATCGTGCTTGCCGATACCGGCGAGAGCGAAGTCTATTGCCATGCGGATTACCTCGACAAGGATGTGCCCGGCGAGGATGTCGATTTCTCCTCCGACCTGAGCCCGATTGTCAGTGACTGGACATCCCACTATGCGGCGACAGAAGACGTCGTTGACAAGGCGGCGTTCGAAGCAGCGGTGCCCGAAGACAAACGCATCGTCGCGCGCGGGATCGAGGTCGGGCAGACCTTCTATTTCGGCACCAAGTATTCCGAGCCGATGGGCGCCAAGGTGGCAACACCCGATGGTCCGGATGTTCCGGTGCATATGGGCTCCTACGGCGTCGGCGTGTCCCGGTTGCTGGGCGCGATCATCGAGGCGAGCCACGATGACGACGGCATCATCTGGCCGGCATCGGTGGCACCGTTCCATGTAGGGCTTGTCAACCTGAAGCCGGGTGACAGCCTGACCGATGGCGCTGCGGAGGATCTTTATGCCAAGCTGGAAGCAGCCGGGTTCGAGGTTCTTTATGATGACACCGACAATCGCGCCGGTGCGAAATTCGCGTCCATGGATCTGATCGGCCTGCCGTTCCAGGTGGTGGCTGGTCCGCGCGGGCTGAAAGACGGTCTTTTGGAAGTCAAAACCCGCGCCACCGGCGAAAAAGAGATGCTGACGCCGGAAGCAACACTGAACAAACTTGTGTCGGAATTGACGGGCAGGATCTGACCGGCAAATCTGAGGCAGGACCTGCGTCTGGCGATTCGCGCTCTTGATACCAGGAGGCAAGCGCCGGCACGCACATAAAGTGATGGACGATGACGGCTGCTGAGACGGCACAAACGGACGACCTTGGGCTGGGCAGCGCGCCGACCCGGCCCTTTTCGCGTTTCGAATGGATGATTGCCGGACGCTACTTGCGGTCGCGCCGCAGGGAAGCTTTCATTTCGGTGATTGCCGGATTTTCCTTTGCCGGCATCATGCTGGGTGTTGCCACCCTTATCATCGTCATGGCGGTGATGAACGGTTTCCGGGCCGAGTTGCTGAACAAGATTCTCGGCATCAACGGACACATGCTGGTCCAGCCGATCGACACACCGCTGAATGATTTTGATGCGGTGTCCGAACGTCTTGAAGGTCTGCCGGATGTGGTCAGCGCCATTCCGTTTGTTGAAGGGCAGGCGCTCGTTTCCAGTCCGATTGCCAATCTCGGTGCGCTGGTCCGCGGCATGTATGAAAGCGACCTGCGGCGGGTTCCCCTGGTGGCTGAAAATCTCCAGGCGGGAACGCTCGACGGGTTTGACACAGGCGACGGTGTCATTGTCGGGTCGCGCATGGCTCAGCAGCTCGGCGTCGCGCTCGGCGACAGCATCACGCTGATCTCGCCGCGCGGGTCGGTGACGCCGATGGGCGTGACGCCACGGCTGAAGGCCTATCCGATCATCGGCATCTTCGAGATTGGCATGAGCGAATACGATGCCACCTTCCTGTTTTTGCCGCTTGAAGAGGCGCAGGCCTATTTCAACCTGAACGACACGGTCACAGGTGTAGAGATCTATGTCTCCGATCCGGATGATGTCGGCACCATGTTGCGGGCCGTGGAAGACGGGGCGGGCAGGCCGGCCTTCGTCACCGATTGGCGCCAGCGCAATGTCACCTTCTTTTCCGCGCTCGAGGTGGAACGCAATGTGATGTTCATCATCCTGACGTTGATCGTGCTGGTGGCGGCGCTCAACATCATTTCCGGATTGATCATGCTGGTGAAGGACAAGGGCGGGGACATTGCCATCTTGCGGACCATGGGGGCAACTCGGGGCGCTATCATGCGGGTGTTCCTGATTACCGGTGCCAGTATCGGCTGCGTCGGTACGCTTGCCGGCTTTGCGCTCGGACTGATCGTTTGCATGAACATCGAAACCATCCGGCAGGTCGTTTCCTGGCTGACGGCAACGCAACTTTTCGACCCGGAGCTCTACTTCCTTTCCAAACTGCCGGCGGATATT
The DNA here is from genome assembly GCA_965230445.1 of Roseibium sp. Lineage (GTDB taxonomy): Bacteria > Pseudomonadota > Alphaproteobacteria > Rhizobiales > Stappiaceae > Roseibium. The sequence goes on from OZ246005.1 coordinate 1,808,710, forward strand.
GACAGCGGCGAGACGGTCACTGTTCTCGTCATGTCGCTGTTGTTGTCCCTGCTGGCAACGCTTTATCCTGCCTGGCGGGCGGCCCGGCTTGATCCTGTCGAAGCGCTTCGATATGAATGACGGAACGCATGTGACTCAAGGTCGGCCGATGACGGAAGCCGTGCGGACCGCCGGTGCGCCGGGCATTCCCTTGCCCGCGCTGGAACTTGCCGGAATCTCCCGCAGCTACGAGGAAGGCGAGCGGCATCTGACCGTTTTGAACGGCGCCAATCTGCGCATCGAGGCTGGCGAGATGGTCGCCCTTGTGGCACCTTCGGGCACCGGGAAATCGACCCTCCTGCACATTGCCGGACTTCTGGAACATCCGGATGAGGGGGACGTCTTTATCGGCGGGACCAATTGTTCCGAACTCAGCGACGAAGAGCGCACGGCCATCCGGCGCAATGATGTCGGCTTCGTCTATCAGTTCCACCATCTCCTGCCCGAATTCACCGCGCTGGAAAACGTGATGATGCCGCAAATGATCCGCGGCCTGCCTAGACACGTGGCGGAAGAGCGGGCGATGGAATTGATCAACTACATGCGCCTCGGCGAGCGCGCCAGCCACCGGCCTTCGGAATTGTCTGGCGGCGAGCGGCAGCGCATTGCAGTCGCAAGGGCCGTTGCCAACGCACCACGGCTGTTGCTGCTCGACGAACCCACCGGAAATCTTGACCCCAAGACCGCGATGTATGTGTTCAATGCCCTTGCAGCCTTGGTGCGTGCCTCGGGCGTTGCGACCATCTTCGCCACCCACAATCTGGAACTCGCCGGCCGCATGGACCGGTCCATCACCTTGTCGGAAGGCACGGTTCAGCCGCTCTGACCGGTAACCTTGGCTGCTGTTCCTCTAAGGCCTGGAACAAAGACAAAACAGATTTCGTCCAGGTCTTTGCGAAAAATCAGACAAATAGGAACAAATAGTGCTTGCAAAGAGAACAAAAAAAGAACATGATAATATCATTCATCAGGTGTACGGATGGAGGATGATATGGCTTACTTCGCACGCGACCTTGCCGCTTTCGGCTCCCTTGTTTGTTTCTGCGCAACCCTCGCCCTCTGGGGGGATACGTTTCTTGCCTTGAATTGACCGGAAGTTTTCTCCGGGCCGATTTGCAGATCTCCAGTGTTTTTTCTGATTCGTCTGACAAACGTGTTCCCGGCAAATGAGCTGTGGCAACCGGTACTCAACGGCTCGACAGCAGCGGGAGAACCGGGTTCACTTGGCCTCGATGGATTTTGGATCGGGGATGGACCGGGTGGCCTTGGCGGAACAGCACGCTTCAGGTGGTAAAGAAGAAACATCCGGCGGCGGCGCAACAGCCGGGGCTGGGCCGGGCTTTGTTCATTTAAGGGTGCATTCGGCCCTGTCGCTTCTTGAAGGCGCGCTGCCGATCAAGAAACTGCTCGATCTTGCTGCCAGCGACAACCAGCCGGCCCTGGCGATTGCCGATACCGGCAATCTCTTCGGGGCGCAGGAGTTCTCCGGAAAGGCCTGGTCTTCGGGCATTCAGCCGGTAACGGCCTGTCAGTTGGCAATTGCCTTTGAAGATGATCTTGCCGGAGACAGGCGGGGCGAAGCGGCGCTTGCCGATATTGTCGTCATCGCGATGACCGAAGCCGGTTACGGCAACTTGATGGCGTTGTCGTCGCAAGCCTATATGGAGACCGAGCCCGGCGAGCGGCCGCATGTGCCACTCCAGAAGCTCCTCGGCCATAGCGACGGCGTGATCGTCCTGAGCGGAGGGTGTCACGGTCCCATCGGCAAGGCCCTGCTTGCCGGGCGCAAGGATCTGGCGCGCGAGCGCCTGGAGATCTTGAAGGGCGGGTTTCCGGACCGGCTCTATGTCGAGATCCAGCGGCACGGCATGGCCGAAGAACAAAAGACCGAGCCCGGCTTCTTGCGGCTCGCCTATGACTTGGGTCTGCCGCTGGTTGCCACCAACGAGGCCTTCTTTGCCAGCAAGGAAGATTATGAAGCCCACGACGCGCTGATCTGCATCGCCGAGGGCCGGGTCCTGATCGAGGAGGATCGGCGCCGGTTGACCCCGGAACATTACTTCAAGACCCGGGCCGAAATGGCGGTGCTGTTTGCCGATTTGCCGGAGGCGTTGGCATCGACGGTCGAAATCGCGCAGCGCTGTTCCTACCGGCCGTTGAAACGCGCGCCGATCCTGCCGCGGTTTGCTGGCACCGATACCGATCCGGAAGAGGCCGAACAGGCAGAGGCGGAAGAGCTGAAACGCCAGGCGCGAGAGGGTTTGAAGGCGCGGCTTGACAAACACGGGTTAGCGCCGGGGCTTGAGGAAAAGGACTACTGGGACCGGCTCGATTATGAGACCGGCATCATCGAGCGGATGAAGTTTCCCGGCTATTTCCTGATCGTTGCCGACTTCATCAAATGGGCCAAGGCGCAGGACATTCCGGTCGGACCAGGGCGCGGCTCGGGCGCAGGTTCGCTGGTCGCCTGGTCGCTGACCATCACCGATCTCGATCCGATGCGGTTTTCGCTGCTGTTCGAGCGTTTCCTCAATCCCGAACGTGTCTCGATGCCGGATTTCGACATTGATTTCTGCCAGACACGGCGAGAGGAAGTGATCCGCTACGTCCAGGAGAAATACGGCCGCGGGCAGGTGGCCCAGATCATTACTTTCGGATCCCTGCAGGCCCGCGCTGTGTTGCGCGATGTCGGCCGTGTCCTGCAGATGCCCTATGGCCAGGTCGACCGGCTGTGCAAGCTGGTGCCGGCAAACCCCGCCAATCCGGTCACGCTCGGCCAGGCAATCAAGGACGAACCGCGTCTCAGCCAGGCGGCAGAGGAAGAGGAGATCGTCGACAAGCTTCTGAAGATGGCACAGAAGCTGGAAGGGCTTTACCGGCACGCTTCGACCCACGCTGCAGGTGTGGTGATCGGTGACCGGCCGCTGGAGCAGCTCGTGCCACTCTATCGCGACCCGCGATCCGATATGCCGGTCGCCCAGTTCAATATGAAGATGGTCGAAGACGCCGGACTGGTGAAGTTCGACTTTCTCGGCCTGAAGACCCTGACGGTGATCGACACCGCCGTGGCACTCATTCGCCGCAAGGGCGTCGATGTCGACGTTGCCGGACTGCCGATCGACGACGAGAAGACCTACAAGCTGCTGGCAGCGGCGGAAACCTTCGGCGTGTTCCAGCTGGAAAGCCAGGGCATGCGCCGGGCGGTGGCCGGCATGCGCCCGGACCGGTTCGAGGACATCATTGCCCTGGTGGCCCTCTACCGGCCCGGCCCGATGGAAAACATCCCGGTCTATAACGCTGTCAAGCACGGCGAACAGGAACCGGACTGCCTCCATCCGCTACTTGAACCGATCCTGATGGAGACAAATGGCATCATTGTCTACCAGGAACAGGTGATGCAGATCGCCCAGGTGCTGTCCGGCTATTCGCTCGGCGAAGCGGATTTGCTCCGGCGCGCGATGGGCAAGAAGATCGCCGCGGAGATGGAGGTCCAGCGCGCGCGGTTTATGGATGGCGCGGTGGAACGCGGCATCAAGAAGGCGCATGCGGGAACGATCTTCGATCTTGTTGCGAAATTCGCCAATTACGGCTTCAACAAGTCCCACGCCGCAGCCTATGCGCTGGTTTCCTACCATACGGCCTGGCTCAAGGCGAACCATCCGGTCGAGTTCATGGCCGCCTCCATGACGCTTGATCTCGGCAATACGGACAAGCTGGGCGATTTCCGGCAGGAAGCCCGGCGCATGGGGATCGACGTGGTGCCACCGTCGATCAACCACAGCCAGGTCTATTTCGACGTTGCCGACGGCAAGATCCTCTACGCCATGGGAGCGATCAAGGGGGTCGGCGAACAAGCGGTCGAGCATATCGTCGAGGTTCGCGGCGACAGGCCTTTCACCAGCCTTGGCGATTTCGCCCGGCGGATCTCACCGAAGGCACTCAACAGGCGCACGCTTGAAAACCTCGTGGCCGCCGGTGCTTTTGACGAACTGGAACCCAACCGGGCGCGGGTCAATGAAGGCCTGGACCGAATCATCGGTCTTGCACAGCGCACCGAGGAAAACGCGGTTCTTGGCCAGGACGAACTTTTCGGTGCCAGCGAAAACGATGAACCCCTGCAGCTTCCGGAGGCCAGGGGCTGGACCGGAGAGGAGCGCCTGCAGAAGGAGCATGCGGCCATCGGCTTTTACCTGTCGGCCCATCCGCTTGATGATTACGCGGCGGTCCTTGAAAAAATGCGCGTGCAGCCCTGGTCGAAATTTTCCGAGGCTGTGAAACAAGGTGCATCTGCCGGCCGGCTGGCGGGCACGATCATCAGCCGTCAGGAACGCAAGACCCGGAGTGGGACCCGGATGGGCATCGTTCGCCTGTCCGATTCGACCGGTCAGTTCGAGGCATTGATGTTCCGTGAAAAGTTGGAGCAGTTCCGGGACCGCTTGGAGCCGGGAAACTCCGTGGTGCTGTTGGTCGGTGCGGATATGCGGGATGACGAACCCTCCTTGCGCATTGAACAGGTCGATCCGATAGACAAGGTCGCTGGAGAACTCCAGAAAAGTATGCGCGTATTCGTACAAAACCAACGCCCAATCAAAGTACTACAATCACTTCTTAAGGTTCGAGGTGAGGGTGATGTGACGGTGATTGTGCAATTGGAGGACGGCGCGCGTGAGGTCGAGGTCAAATTGCCAGGCCGGTTTCGCCTTTCGGGAGAAATCGCCAGTGCTGTGAAGGCTTCGCCCGGCGTCACTGACGTACAGATGGCGTGACCGGCAGTTAAGCCTGCCGGCGTCCGGCAGGCAGGCACTTGCCCGGCCTTGTGTTTTGCCGTTTCAGCTCTTGCACTTTTCAAGTGCCCCCACTATAAGGCGCGCATTCCACACGCAAGGAGAGGGATCTGAGCTTATCGGTATCCCATCCGGTGATCGTCTGGAGCTTTGTATCAACGAAGCGCCGCGGTCCATATCCCCTTGCGGAGGTTAAACCGGAAAACAGGAGTATATAGGGCCATGGCATTGCCCGATTTCACCATGCGTCAGCTGCTGGAAGCTGGCGTCCATTTCGGCCACCAGAAGCACCGCTGGAACCCGCGCATGGGCCAGTACATCTTCGGTGTCCGTAACGACATTCACATCATCGACCTGTCCCAGACGGTGCCGCTTCTGCACCAGGCGCTGAAAGCTGTCAGCGATACCGTCGCTGGTGGTGGCCGCGTTCTGATCGTTGGCACCAAGCGTCAGGCACAGGAATCTGTGGCGTCTGCTGCGCAGAACTCCGCCCAGTACTTCGTCAATGCCCGCTGGCTCGGCGGCATGCTGACCAACTGGAAGACCATCTCCCAGTCGATCCAGCGCCTGCGCAAGCTGGAAGAAACGCTTTCCTCGGATGCAGCCAATGCGCTGACCAAGAAAGAGCGCCTGTTCATGGACCGCGAGCGCGAGAAGCTTGAGCGGAACCTCGGCGGCATCAAGGACATGGGCGGCATTCCGGATCTGATCTTCGTGATCGATACCAACCGCGAATCGATCGCCATTCAGGAAGCGCGCCGGCTCGGTATTCCGGTTGCAGCAATCCTGGATTCCAACTGTAGCCCTGACGGCATCACCTATCCGGTGCCGGGCAACGACGACGCCGGCCGTGCCCTTTCGCTTTACTGCGACCTGATTGCACGCGCTGCCATCGACGGTATCTCCCGTGCGCAGGGTGCATCCGGCATGGATGTCGGTGCTGGCGAAGAGGCACCGGTTGAAGAAGTCGTAGCTGAAGCTGTCGAAGAAGCTCCGGCCGAAGCTGCCGCTGAAGAGGTCCCGGCGGAAGCCGAAGCGGCTCCGGCAGAAGCCTGATCATTGTTTTGCCGGTACCTTCCGGCAAAAAACTGTAAAAAAATCATCGTCGGGGCTGCATTTGTTGCGGTCCCGTCATAAAGGCGCGGAATGCCATCGGCTAAACCGTGTCTTATCTATAACCCCCGTCAACGAGGCAATCGATGAGCATTACCGCTGCGATGGTAAAAGAGCTGCGCGAGAAATCTGGCGCCGGCATGATGGATTGTAAGACTGCCCTGAAAGAATCGGGCGGTGATATGGAAGCGGCAGTCGATTGGCTGCGCACCAAAGGTCTCGCAAAGGCCGCCAAGAAGGCTGGCCGCGTTGCGGCTGAAGGCCTTGTCGGTGTGGCCTCCGGCGACAAGAAGGCTGCGGTTGTCGAACTCAACTCCGAGACCGACTTCGTGTCCCGCAACGAAGGCTTCCAGGAGCTGGTAACCAAAGTTGTCGGCGTGGCTCTGTCCACCGACGGCACGCTGGAGGCCGTTTCTGCTGCTGATCTCGAAGGCAAAAATGTTGCCGACTCTATCACGGATGCGATTGCGACAATCGGCGAGAACATGACCCTGCGCCGCACCGCGCTGCTGTCTGTTGGCGAAGGCGTAGTCTCCACTTATGTGCACGGCGCTGTGACTGAAGGTCTCGGCAAGATCGGCGTGCTGGTGGCACTGGAATCCTCAGGGGACGCGAACAAGCTGAATGCACTTGGCCGTCAGATTGCCATGCACGTTGCGGCGACCAGCCCGCTGGCACTCAGCACTGACGACCTTGACCCGGATGTTGTCGAGCGCGAGCGTCAGGTGTTCTCCGAGCAGGCCCGCGAATCCGGCAAGCCGGAAAACATCATCGAAAAAATGGTGGAAGGCCGTTTGCGCAAGTTCTACGAGGAAGTTACCCTCGTGAAGCAGGCATTCGTGATCAACCCGGACCTGACTGTCGAAAAGGCTGTCGAGGAACTGGCAAAAGAACTCGGTACGGACGTGAAACTCTCCGGCTTTGTCCGCTTCGCCCTAGGCGAGGGGATCGAGAAGGAGGAGCAAGACTTTGCGGCCGAGGTGGCCGCGGCCACAGGGCAGTAAGTCCCGAACCCGTTGAAAAGCGCCGGCAACGACCGGCGCTTTTTTTTGAGCAGATTACAATAATAGGTGCGCCCATGACCAATTCTCTTCGCTGGAAACGGATACTTTTGAAACTTTCGGGTGAAGCCCTGATGGGCTCGCAGACTTTCGGGATCGACCCTGCAATCGTGCAGCGGATTGCCAAGGAGATAGCGGACGCCGTCGCGCTTGGTGCCCAGGTTGGTGTGGTTGTCGGCGGGGGCAACATCTTTCGCGGCGTGGCCGTGGCTGCAAAGGGCGGCAACCGGGTCACCGGTGACCACATGGGCATGCTGGCAACAATCATGAACAGCCTGACGATTGCCGATGCCTTGCGCCGGCTAAAGGTTCAGGCCCGCGTGCTGTCTGCCGTTCCGGTTCCCTCCATCTGTGAGACCTTCACCCAGCGGGTAGCCGACCGCTATATGGAAGACGGTGATGTGATTGTCTTTGCCGGGGGCACGGGCAATCCGTTTTTTACGACTGACAGCGGCGCGGCTCTGCGTGCTGCCGAAATGAAATGCGACGCATTTTTGAAAGGCACCCAGGTCGATGGCGTTTATTCGGATGATCCAAAGACGAATCCGGATGCGGAGCGCTACGACACGCTCGGCTATGAGGAGGTCATCACACGGGATCTCAAGGTGATGGACACGACTGCTATTGCGTTGGCGCGGGACAATTCCATCCCTGTCATTGTTTTCTCAATTCATACGCCCGGTGCGCTCGTCAGCGTTCTTCAGGAGACGGGCACCTATACAGTGGTCGGTGGTTGAAACTATTGACAAGATACCAGGCGGCCCCTCTTGTGTTTCGGGGCGTTTGTGCGATGTTGGCGCGCACCGGTCATGAATTGCTGACCGTAACCATAAGAATGATGTGAGGATGAAATGTCGGTAGAAGGTGTCGATCTGAGCGACCTGAAACGGCGCATGCAAGGCGCCTTGTCTGTTCTTAAGACGGAGTTTGCCGGCCTTAGAACCGGACGCGCGTCCGCAAGCATGATGGACCCGATCCATGTGGATGCCTATGGCCAGTCCATGCCGGTTAGCCAGGTGGCGACGGTCTCCGTTCCTGAGCCGCGGATGCTGGCTGTCCAGGTGTGGGACAAGAGCATGGTCGCCGCAGTCGAAAAGGCAATCCGGGAATCGAACCTTGGACTGAACCCGGTTGTCGACGGGCAATTGCTGCGTCTGCCGATCCCCGAGCTGAACCAGGAGCGCCGCCAGGAATTGATCAAGGTCGCGCACAAATATGCCGAGCAGGCGAAGGTGGCGATCCGCCATGTGCGCCGGGATGGCATGGACGATGTTAAAAAGTCCGAAAAGGACGGCGATATTTCCCAGGACGACAGCCGCGTTGCGTCCGATGAAGTTCAAAAGCTGACCGACCAGATGATTACCGAGGTTGATGCGATGCTTGAAAAGAAAGAACAGGAAATCTCGCAGGTCTGACAATTTTATATTCCAAGTTTCCAGGGAAACTGATGACCGCCATTCCTGAACGCATTTCCGACACTGATACTGCCGCGGCAGACAGAGACCTTGGTGCACTGCCGCGGCACGTCGCCATTATCATGGACGGCAATGGCCGATGGGCCACGTCTCGTGGCCTGTCGCGGACGGAAGGTCATCAGAAAGGCCTGGAAGCGCTGCGCCGGACAATCCGGCATGCGGGCCGGCGCGGTATTGAAGCCGTGACCATCTTCAGTTTTTCATCTGAAAACTGGACACGGCCGCCCTCCGAGGTGTCTTTTCTAATGGGGCTTCTGCGCCGTTTCGTACAACGGGATCTCCGGGAACTGCACGAATCTAATGTCCGCATTCGCATCATCGGAGAACGTTCTGATCTCGACGGCGGAATTCTGTCTTTACTCGAAGAAGCCGAACGCGTAACCGCGGACAACACGGGCCTCAATCTCGTTGTCGCGTTCAACTACGGCTCGCGCGCCGAAATTACGCGATGTGCCCGCAAGCTGGCTGAACGGGTCGCTGCCGGTGAGATCGGGCCCGAAGATATATGTGAAGCCGAATTGGAGAATTGCCTTGATACGGCCGGACTGCCGGATCCGGACCTTATCATCCGCACGAGCGGCGAACTCCGTCTGTCCAATTTCCTTCTCTGGCAAGCCGCCTATTCGGAATTCTACTTTTGCGACCAGAACTGGCCTGATTTCGATGAAGCGGCTTTTGATGCTGCTCTTGAAAACTACGGTCACCGGGAGCGGCGGTTCGGCGGGATAGCCGGACAAGCAGTTTGAAAAGCGGCGATGGTATGGGAGAGACCGGGCCGGGCAGCGGAAAAACCTCCGATCTGAAGATTCGTTTCCTGTCGGCTCTTGTATTGGGGCCGGTTGTCCTGGCTGTAACCGCCGCCGGAGGTCCTTTTTATGCGTTGCTGGTGCTGATTGGTGCGCTGCTCGTTCTGATGGAATGGTTCACGATCACCGGCAGCAAGCCTTACTCCTTCGTGCCTATCGTCGGATACGCTGCCCTTGCGCTTGCAACGGGTGTCTACATCGCCGGAATGCCGTCGATGGCGCTGGTTGCCGTGCTGCTCGGAAGCCTGCTTGTTATCGCTGCCGGAAAGTTCACCAAGGGCGGACGATGGGCCGGGGAAGGGGTGATCTACTCCGGGCTGGCGCTGTTTTCGCTGCTTCTGATACGGGACGGAAACAGCGGCGCGCTTTATGCGTTGTTCCTGCTGATCGTGGTATGGGCGACAGATATCTTCGCGTATTTTATCGGACGGGCCTTGGGCGGGCCAAAGCTTTGGGTCCGGATCTCTCCCAAGAAAACATGGTCCGGCGCGATTGGCGGAATGGTTGTTGCGGGACTGTTGGGAGCGGCCATCGCTGCATTTTCCGGTGAGGGGAACCTCTTGCGCTGGCTGGGCCTGGCATTGGTCCTGTCGGTTGTTTCCCAGGGTGGAGACATGTTGGAATCGGCCATAAAGCGCCGCTTTAATGTCAAGGATTCCAGTGCATTGATCCCCGGACACGGTGGCATTCTCGACCGCGTCGATGGCCTGATTGCGGCGGCCATCGCATTCGTGCTGATCGGATTGATGACCGGCGGAACGCTGACCGACCCGCTAGCGGGGCTGTTCCCAGATTGAACCGGAGATAGACAATGACGGCAGATAAAAACATGCCGCGGCAGCCTCAACGGATCATTGTGCTTGGGGCGACCGGTTCGATCGGCAAGAGCCTGGCCGATATCATCAGCCGCCATCCGGACCGGTTTGAGGTAGTCGCGCTGGTGGCAAATTCCAATGCCGAGGGCCTTGCGGACATGGCCCTGCAACTCAAGGCCGAGTGCGCTGTTCTGGCGGATGCGTCCCGTATTGACGTGTTGAAGTCGCGGCTGGATGGGTCCGGGATCGAGGTTTCGGCCGGGCCGGAAGCTGTTCTGGACGCAGTTGAGCGGGATGCCGATACGGTTGTCGGCGCGATTGTCGGTGCGGCGGGGCTGAAACCGACCCTTGCGGCGATCAAGCCGGGCCGCCGGCTGGCGCTTGCCAACAAGGAATGCCTGGTTTGCGCCGGTGATCTGTTGATGGAGAGGGTCCGGGAAACGGGGTGTGAAATTCTTCCCGTCGACAGCGAACACAACGCCATTTTTCAGGTGTTTGAGGCTGACAAGCCGGAGGCAATCGAAAAAGTCATCCTGACCGCGTCTGGCGGGCCGTTCAGAACCTTCAGCCTTGCCCAGATGAAGAATGTTACGCCGGAACAGGCCCTGAAGCATCCCAATTGGGACATGGGAAGCCGGATCACCATCGACAGCGCGACGATGATGAACAAGGGGCTTGAAGTTATCGAGGCTTTCCACCTGTTTCCGGTGGAAGCGGATGAACTGGGTGTACTGGTCCACCCGCAGTCGGTCGTTCACGGGATGGTGCAATACCGGGATGGCTCTCTTCTTGCCCAGATGGGAAGTCCGGACATGCGTACACCGATTGCGCATTGCCTTGCTTTTCCGGAGCGCATTCCGCTCCCGGTCGAGCGGCTCGATCTTGCCGCCATCGGCTCGCTCAGCTTTGAAGCACCGGATTACGACCGGTTTCCGGCCTTGAAACTGGCGCTTTCAGCACTTGATACGGGCCGGGGCGTCCCGGTGGCCCTCAATGCTGCCGACGAAGTCGCCGTCGCCGCCTTTTTGCGCGGTGATATCGGCTTTCTGGATATCCCGGCAGCCATCGAATCCGTTATTGAAGACCTCGACAAACGGCGGGACTTCGCCATCTTTACGGATATCGACAGCATCCTCGATCTGGATCAAAAGGCTCGGCGGAGTGCCCAAACCTGGGTCCAGGCACATTTGCGTTAAGTATGGCGGAAAAGAACGGCACTAGAACATTGACCTGCCGCATTTGGTCGTTTGTATTCGCCACCAGTTGAACCGCTATCTGAAAAAGACCGGACATTCCCGATGGATCTTCTTGCTTCCGCCTATTCCTTGCTCATCGGATATATTGTTCCGTTCCTGTTCGTGCTGACGATTGTGGTGTTCTTTCATGAACTTGGCCATTTCGCCGTTGCGCGTTGGTGCAGCGTGAAGGTGGACGCCTTTTCCGTCGGTTTCGGCCGGGAACTGTTCGGTTACACCGACAAAAAAGGAACGCGCTGGCGGTTGTCGCTGATCCCTCTGGGCGGGTATGTCAAATTCGCCGGAGACGAGAATGCCGCCAGTGTCCCGGATCGCGAACGCATTGCGCAAATGAGCGAGGCGGAGCGGCGGACGGCCTTTGTCGCCAAGCCGGTCTGGCAGCGCGCGGCAGTGGTGGCGGCCGGTCCGTTTGCGAACTTCATCCTGTCGGTGGTGATCTTTGCCGTGATCTTCATGTCATACGGGAAGCAGGAAGTTGCGCCCGTGGTCGACAGTGTCGTCGAGGACAGTGCAGCCGAGCGTGGCGGCCTTCAGGCTGGCGACATCATTGTCGCCGTGGATGGCCGCGAGATTGATTCCTTTGGTGACTTGCGCCGGATCGTGACCGGCAGCGCTGATATTCCGCTGGCCTTTGATGTCGACAGGGCCGGGCGGACGGTCACTTTGACAGTCACGCCGGATTACCGCGAAATCTCGGACATGTTCGGCAACACGCAACGTGTCGGGTTCGTCGGTATCCCCCGCAGTCAGGATCCGGCAAATTTCGTTCAGCGCGAGTACGGTCCCGTAGAGGCGCTCGGCGAAGGCGTGAATGAAACCGTGTTCATCGCCGGCCGGACAATTGACTATATCTGGGGTGTGATCACCGGACGTGAAGCGGCCGACCAGCTTGGCGGCCCAATTCGCGTTGCGCAGGTTTCCGGCCAGGTGGCGACGCTGGGGCTTGTGCCGCTTCTCTCGCTTGCTGCGGTTTTGTCGATAAGCATCGGGCTAATCAACTTGATGCCGATTCCCATGCTTGATGGCGGGCATTTGGTCTACTACGCGGCGGAGGCGGTCAGGGGTGAACCACTGAGCGAGCGGGTGCAGGATATCGGCTTTCGAATCGGGCTGGGTATAGTGCTCTTGCTGATGGTGTTTGCAACCTGGAATGACGTGCTGCACCTCGCAAGGTTGTGAATAATTATCGAGCGTGACATCCCCGCAACGCCCTTGAGTTTAATCTGTTTCGGGCCCGGACAGCGGTTGCGTATTCGGTAAAAATCTATAAAACGATTTCGGCTTCCGGGATTCTGCCCATTTGGGTTCCGATACTCGGGAAACGGAATTTAAATAAAGGCATAGCGCAAGAATGCAGCGACTGCAGACCATAACTCGGGCTTTCTTTTTGGCCGTTGCCGTCCTGACGACATGCTCCCTTTTGCCGGGGCCGTCAGGACTATCTTTCATCTCCTCTGCAGAGGCTGCCGTCGCCCGCACCATTGAGGTGCGCGGCAACACGCGCGTCGAAAGCGAAACGGTCATCGGCTACATGACAATTGTCCGGGGGCGTTCCTACAGCGCCGCGGACATTGATGAATCGCTGAAGGCCTTGTTTGCCACCGGCCTGTTCGCCAACGTGGACATCACGCCGCGCGGCAGCCTGGTCATTGTGACCGTGTCTGAAAACCCGATCATCAATCGGGTGTCTTTTGAGGGTAACCGGAAGGTCAAGGACCGGGCGCTGGAAACTGCAGTGCGGTCCCAGCCGCGCACGACGCTGACGCGGGCCCGTGTTGAAACCGACGTTCAGAACATTCTGGAAGCATACCGGCGCTCCGGTCGTTTCGGTGCGTCTGTCGAACCGAAGATCATCGAGCGTGGCCAGAACCGCGTCGATCTGGTGTTCGAGATCAATGAAGGCGACAAGACCGGCGTTGAGCGTATCAGCTTCATCGGCAACAACGCGTTCGGTGACCGCCGTCTGCGCAATGTCATCCGGACACGTGAAAGCGGCTTCCTGAGCTTCCTCCGTTCCACGGATACCTATGATCCTGATCGTCTGGCGTCTGACCAGGAACTGCTGCGCCAGTATTACAATCAGCGCGGCTATGCCGATTTCCGCATCGTCTCCGTCAGTGCCGATCTCGACCGCGAAAACAACATCTTCTTCGTCACCTTCACGGTTGACGAAGGCGAGAAGTACGAATTCGGCGAAGTCGAAGTGGTGTCGACCATTCCCGATGTCGATCCGGAAGAGTTGCGCCGCCTGATCCGTACAAAGCCGGGGCAGACATTTAATGCGCTGCGGATCGAGCAGTCCGTCGAAGACGTCACCCTCAAGGTTTCGGAAAACGGCTATGCGTTTGCCCAGGTGCGGCCGCGCGGTGTCCGTGACTACGACAACAATACGATTTCGGTGATCTACTACGTCGAGGAAGGTGCGCGCGCCTACATCGAGCGGATCAACATCATCGGAAACGATCGGACCCGTGAATACGTTATCCGCCGCGAATTCGATATTGCGGAAGGGGATGCCTTCAACCGCGCTCTTGTCGACAAGGCCGAGCGCCGCTTGCGCAACCTTGCGTATTTCGATCGCGTATCGATAACCACACAGCAAGGCAGCGCTCCGGACCGTGTCATCATCAACGTGCGCTTGGTGGAAAAATCGACGGGTGAACTGTCCTTTGGTGTCGGCTATTCAACCGTGGATGGTGTGATTGGCGATATTTCACTGACGGAGCGCAACTTCCTTGGCCGCGGCCAGCTGGTTCGTATCTCGGTCGGCGGCGGCACCAACAGCCAGACGTACGACTTCCGGTTCGTGGAACCGTTCTTCATGGGCCGCCGTATCGCGCTCGATCTGAACGTTTACCGCCAAAATCAGGAAGAAAACGATTTCCGGTCATTTGATCAGGAGAGGACTGGCGGTTCGGTCGGCTTTACCCTTCCCTTGCGCGAAGATGAGCTGACGCTTCGGGTTTTCTATGAGATTTTCCAGGAAAAGAACGAAGACCCGGATGGAAATGCAACCAGTGTTTCCAATTGTCCGGCGGGCTCCGGTCTTTCCCTGGCGGTCTGTGACTCGCTTGGAACCTTCCTGACCTCGTTGGTCGGTTATGAGCTGGTCTACAATACGCTCGACAATATGCGGACACCGTCTGACGGGTATTACCTCTCCTTCGGTCAGGAATTTGCCGGCGTTGGCGGAGACAGCTACTTCATCAAGACCGAATCCCAGGCCCGCGCTTACAAGGAACTGCTCGCAGACTACAGCATCGTTGGCAGCCTGAGCGTTCGGGGGGGTCACATCACGGCATTGGCTGACAAGCGCCTGCGGGTGTCTGAACAGTTCATGCTCGGCGGGACACTGGTCCGTGGTTTCGAAAACCAGGGCATCGGGCCGCGCGACTCCGGTACAGGGGATTCCCTTGGCGGACAGTTCTTCTTCGCGGCGTCAGCGGAAACGTCCTTCCCGTTCCCGGTAATTCCCGAGGAGTTCGGTCTTTCCGGTGCGGTGTTTGCAGATGCCGGGTCGTTGTGGGGTACAGATGATGGCTTGGCACGGATCATCCGCAACGGCGGCAACCGGGTTTTGTCCGACAGCCTCAACCTGAGGGCGTCGGTTGGTGCGGGCATCCGCTGGCAGTCGCCCTTCGGGCCGCTGCAAGCTGATTTCGCAGTGCCGGTGCTTAAAGATGATGCCGACAGGACGCAGGTCTTCCGGCTCAGCGGCGGCACCCGATTCTAACGGGCTGAACATTTCAAATCAGACGGCCGCCGGTTAAGTTCGGTGGCCGTTTTCATTTGGCCGGACGAAGCCTGTTGAATTCTGCCAGAATAAACCGGCCGGCCATTGGCAAAGGGTTGCCGGGCAAGCGCCACATACACAGGTATGGAAATACAGATGTCAGAACCGCGTTTTTATAACGATCCTGCCCCCGTTACCCTGGCTCAGGTGGCCGAATGGGCCGGTGCAGAACTGGTCCGCGGCGCGCCTGAGCAGGAGTTGATCGGGGTGGCCCCTCTTGAGGAGGCCCGCGCGGGGACGTTGGTGTTCTTTGACAACACGGCCTACCTGAAGCAATTGACCGAGACACGGGCGGCTGCATGCCTTGTCGGCAAGCGTTTCAAGGACAAGGTACCGGACGGCGTCGCAGTTCTTGTTTGTGCGGATGCCTATCGGTCCTGGGCGATGGTGCTTGCGCAGCTTTATCCGGACGCCATGGTGCCCGGACGTTCCGGCGCCGGATCGATATCTGACCGCGCGGCCGTCAGCGCTGACGCGCATCTTGAAGAGGGTGTCACCGTGGAGGCGGGTGCCGTTATCGGTGCAGGAGCGGAAATCGGTTCTGGAACGCTCGTGCGCGCGAATGCCGTGATCGGCGACGGTGTGCGGATCGGACGGAACTGTGTGATCGGTCCGAATTCGACCGTTCAGCATGCCATCCTCGGCAACCGTGTCTATCTCCACCCCGGCGTTTGCTGCGGTCAGGATGGGTTCGGCTATGCGATGGGGCCGGGCGGCCATCTCAAGGTTCCGCAAATTGGCCGGGTGGTCATCCAGGACGATGTCGAAATTGGCGCGAACACCACCATTGACCGCGGTGCAAACAGGGACACGGTCGTCGGCGAAGGAACCAAGATCGACAATCA
Organism: Roseibium sp.; assembly: GCA_965230445.1. GTDB lineage: Bacteria > Pseudomonadota > Alphaproteobacteria > Rhizobiales > Stappiaceae > Roseibium. The sequence continues at coordinate 1,824,697 of OZ246005.1, forward strand.
GGTTCAGATCGGCCACAACGTGGTGATCGGACGTCACTGTGTTCTGGTCTCGCAAGTCGGCCTGTCGGGAAGCTGTACGCTTGAAGATTTTGTTGCCATCGGCGGGCAGACCGGTGTGCGCGGTCATGTGACCATTGGCATGGGTGCGCAGATTGCCGCCGTCAGTGTTGTCGGCACCGATCTGGAGCCGGGCGGCCGTTATGGCGGTGCGCCAGCCAAACCCGTTAAGCAATGGTTTCGCGAGGTCGCTGCGGTCCGTAAACTTGCAGAGCGCGGCAGCGGGTCTTAAAGGGTGTAGAAACAGAATTTGTTAGGCGAACGGAATCGCCGGGGTGCATTTGATGGAAGACACAGAAAACAAAACACTCGACAGCGCAGACATCATGAAGGTGATGCAGCTTCTGCCGCATCGCTATCCATTCCTGATGATTGACCGCATAGTCGAAATGGACGGCGATAACAGTTGTATCGGCATCAAGAACGTCACCATCAACGAACCGCATTTCACCGGCCATTTTCCCAACCGGCCGGTGTTCCCGGGTGTGCTGCTCATAGAGGCCATGGCTCAGACGGCCGGAGCACTTTGCGTGCATTCGCGCGGCGACAGCGGTCCGCCGCAGCTTGTCTATTTCATGACAATCGACAAGGCCAAGTTCCGCAAACCTGTGGAGCCCGGTGATCAGGTTCATTTTCACGTCAAAAAGATCAAGCAACGGTCCAACATCTGGAAATTCGACGCAGTGGCTCTGGTGGACGGCGCAAAGGTTGCCGAAGCAGAAGTCAGCGCGATGCTTGTAGACGCCTGAGGACCCATGACGAACATTCATCCAACCGCACTCGTCGAGGACGGCGCCGTTCTCGGCGATGACGTGACTATTGGCCCGTTCTGCCACATTGGCAAAGATGTACAATTGGGCAGGGGCGTGGAACTCAAGAGCCATGTCGTGGTGGCCGGCGACACGCATATCGGCGAGCGGTCGAAGATCTTCCCGTTCGCTTCCATTGGCCATCAGGCGCAGGACCTGAAATACCGGGGCGAACATGCCACGGTGCGGATTGGCGAGGATTGCACTTTCCGGGAAGGTGTGACGGTCAATGCCGGGACAGAGGGCGGCGGCGGCAGCACGTCCATCGGGAATCGCTGCGCGCTTCTCGCAAATTCCCATGTCGGCCATGACAGCCACCTTGGCGATGGAGTAGTCATGTCAAACAACGTCATGATTGCCGGTCATGTCGACGTCGGCAACAATGTGATTTTCGGCGGTGGTTCCGCCGTGATCCAGTTCACGCGCATCGGGCAGAACGCGTTTGTCGGTGGGCTGGCAGGGCTTGAGAACGATCTGATCCCCTTCGGCATGGTCACCGGCAACCGCGCAAGCCTCGGCGGCCTTAACCTTGTCGGGCTGAAGCGCCACAACTTCCCAAGGGAAGAGATCCACGCGCTTCGCTCCGCCTATCGCACTTTGTTCGAAAGTGATGAAGGTACGTTGCGCAGCCGGGCCGAGACCGTTGCACAGGACATGGCTGATATCGCGTTGGTGAGGACGGTGACGGATTTCATCCTCGAGAAGGAAGACGCCCGGTTCTGCACACCTGCATGATGAGGGCGGTGCATTGAAACCGGCTGTATCCCTGGAAGACGCTCCGGTGGCCATAGTCGCGGGGAATGGTGCCTTGCCGCTCCAGGCGGCGGGTGCGCTTGGTGAGGCCGGCCGGAAATTTGTGGTGGTTGCCATTCGCGGGGAAGCGAACGAGCAAACCCGCAAACTGGCAGGTGCCGAGGTTGGATGGGGCGAAATTGGACGCCTGTACCGGTTCCTGAAGGCCAGTGGCTGCCGGGATGTGCTGTTGATCGGCGGGGTTTCAAAACGGCCGGATTTTCTTTCGGTTCTCGGGGATTTCGGTACGCTTTGGCGCCTGCCGATCATTTTACGCGCATTGATTGGCGGGGATGACAGTCTTCTGACGAAGGTAATCGGGCTGTTTGAACGGGAAGGGTTTCGGATTGTGGGTATCAGGGACGTTGCACCTCAATTGCTGGCTTCCCGAGGCGTGCTCGGCCAGGTGAAGCCGTCAAAGGACGGCATGCGTGATCTGGAGCTGGCGCTTGCGGCTACCCGCAAGTTGGGCGAACTCGATATCGGACAGGCAGCCGTCGCCGTCGGGGGACGTGTCGTTGCGCTGGAGGGCGCGGAAGGCACAGATGCCATGCTGGAACGGTGTGCATTGCTGAAAGAGAACGGGAAGATCCGTTCGCGGGGGCAGGCCGGTGTTCTCGTCAAGACCGCCAAGCCGGCACAGGATCTCAGGGTCGATCTTCCGGCGATCGGACCCCGGACGATTCAGTTGGCGATCGCGGCCGGGTTGTCGGGAGTGGCGGTCGATGGCGGCAAGGCGCTGATTTCGGAGCGGGAGGAAACAATAAACGCCGCCGATCGGGCCGGGCTATTTGTTCTTGGCTTGCCCGTTGATGAAACGGATACAAGCGAATGACCACGCCAGCGGTTCCGGATACAGTTTCTGAGGACCGCAAGCCGGTCATCTGCCTTGTAGCCGGCGAAGAATCCGGCGATCTCCTCGGTTCGGAACTGATGGCTGCTCTTGACGCGAGATTGGGACCGGGAGTGACCTATTCCGGCGTCGGTGGGGAGCGGATGCTCGCTCGCGGGCTGAACAGCGTCTTCAATATGTCCGATGTGTCGGTGATGGGGCTTTCAGCGGTCCTTGCGCGGTTGCCGCTGATTGTCAGGCGGGTCTATCAGACCGTCGATGCGGTGGTTGCCGCCGATCCGGACGTCCTGGTGATCATCGACAGTCCTGATTTCACTCACAATGTCGCCAGCCGGGTGCGCAAGCGCGCGCCGCATGTTCCGGTTGTCGGCTATGTGTCGCCTTCTGTCTGGGCCTGGCGGCCGGGCAGGGCGCGCAAGATGAGCCGCTATGTCGATGAGTTGCTGGCGCTCCTGCCGTTCGAGCCGGAGGTTCACAAGCGTCTTGGCGGTCCGCGCACGCACTATGTCGGCCATCCGCTCAGTGAGAATATCGCAGACTTCCGGCCGGTCCCCGGGGAGCGTGGCCCGATAGATGGCGGCCGGAAGGTACTGGCTGTGCTGCCGGGCAGCCGGGGCAGCGAAATCAAGCGGCTTCTGGCTGTGTTCGGTGAAACAGTCGCCCTGCTCATACGAGATCAGCCGGATCTCGACGTCGTATTGCCTGCCGTTGCACATCTTGAGGATACGATCCGCGCCGGGGTGCAGTCCTGGGCCGTTAAGCCGGAAATCGTTACCGGGGTGGAGGCGAAGAAGGCCACGTTTCGCCGTGCACACGCCGCGCTTGCCGCGTCCGGAACGGTGTCGCTGGAACTGGCGCTCTCGGGTGTTCCCATGGTGGTTGCCTATAAGGTCGACTGGTTTTTCCGCCGGTTGAAGGATCTCAACAAGGTCTTCAAGTTCGCGGGCGTCGATACCTTTACCCTGCCCAACATCATTCTGGCCGGGAAGGCCGTTCCGGAGTTTCTGGATGATGACGTCCGGCCGGGCGTTATGAGCAAATTGTTGAACGAGCTCTTGCACGACAGCGATTCCCGCCGCGCACAGCTTTCCGAGTTCTCCCGGCTCGATGAAGTGATGCGCCTGCCGGACGGTCAGAGCCAGAGCCGGGCAGCAGCCGAGGTTGTTCTGCAGGCGATGAAGCCACGATAGGTGGGGGAAATGGCGGATAATACCAACCGGCAGAAATAAAGACCTATATCAGACCGCTGACAAACCCCTGGCGTTTGCCGGGGGTTTTTGATTCACTGTTTTTATGTTGAAGAAACCTGGCCCGGATCAAACAACTCTCGAGATAGTGACGCTCGATCAGCTTGTTCCCGCCGATCACTTGTTGCGCAAGATTGATGCGGTGATCGACTTTTCGTTCATTCATGACCGCGTTGCTGGTCTTTATTGTGCCGACAATGGCCGCCCGCCGCTGGATCCGACCTTGATGTTCAAGGCGCTGTTCATCGGGTATCTTTACGGGATCGGCTCTGAGCGCCAGCTGGTGCGCGAGATCGAGGTGAATGTTGCTTACCGCTGGTTTTTGCGGCTGAAGCTGACGGACAAAGTGTTTGATGCCTCGACGCTCTCCCAGAACCGCCGCCGCCGTTACACCGATACCTCGGTGGCGCAGGACATCTTCGACCGGATTGTGGAGCAGGCCCTGCACCACGGGCTTGTCGACGGCACGGTGCTTTATACGGACAGCACGCATCTGAAGGCGAATGCCAACAAGGGCAAATACGACCTGGCGCAGATCGAAAAGTCGCGGGCCGATTACTGGGGTGAGCTGGACCGGGCAATTGAGGCGGAGCGCAAGCTGCACGGTCAAAACCCTCTGAAGACCAAGGAGCGCGCGCCGCAGGTCAAACAGACCAAGGTGAGCCGCACGGACCCGGATGCCGGTTACATGGTGCGCGAGGGCAAGCCGAAAGGCTTTTTCTATCTGGACCACCGCACGGTGGACGGCCGGCTCGGGATCATCACGGACACTTTCGCAACACCTGCCAATGTCCATGACAGCATTGTGTATCTGTCCCGGCTGGACCGCCAGAAGCAGCGCTTCGATTTTGGCGTCCGGGCCGTCGGACTGGATGCGGGCTATGCCACCTCCGGGATCGCCAAAGGGCTGGAAAATCGTGGCATTCTGGGTGTCACCGGCTACCGCCGCCCAACATCCCCCAGACCCGGCATGATGCGCAAGTCCGCCTTCACCTATGACCCTGACACGGACGGATACCGCTGTCCGCAAGGCCAGCTCTTGACCTACGCCACGACGGATCGCAACGGCTACAAGCACTACCGCTCCGATCCCGCCTTGTGTAGAACCTGCCCGGTTCTGGCCTCCTGCACGTCCAACGCCAAGGCGGTGCGCACGCTGACCCGCCATGTCTGGCAGGAGGCACGCGAGCGAACCGATGCCCACCGGCTCACCCCTTGGGGCAAGAGCGTCTACAAGCGCCGAAAGGAAACCGTGGAGCGCTCATTTGCCGATGCCAAGCAGCTTCATGGACACCGCTATGCCAGGTTCCGAAGTCTGACGCGCGTGCAAACGCAATGCCTGCTTGCCGCTGCCGCCCAAAACATCAAGAAAATCGCAATGGCCCTTACAAAGACCCCGAAACAAGCTCCCGCATGAGGGAGGCAAACCGACCTCACGCTGAATAAAGCCCGCTCAAAACACGAAAACCAAGAGCCAAAAAAAACAAACCCGCCAAAATCAACGGGTTTGTCAGCGGTCTGCTATATGGCAGGCTTTTCCTGATCTTCGGTTAGGAGCGCTTTGCCGGGCGATGCGGGGCATCGTCCAAGAAGCGCAACGCGGTCCGAAGGTCAGGAAAAGCCTGCCTCCGGTGGGCGGAAATCAATCCCTGGCCGCGTTGCCGCGCTTGCCCGGCCGGCAAGGCCGCGCTGCGCACACCGCCTTGCCAGGAACAGATTTTCGCTCCATCAGATACGTCTTTATTTCTGCCGGTTGGTATAACTCTTCTATCCCGCAGCTTGAAACCGACCGGCTGGTGCTGCGTGCGCCGAGCATGGACTACTGGCCGGACTATTGGGCCATGATGCAGACCGATCGGAGCATTGGCATGGGCGGCCCGTTCAATCAGCGCGATGCCTGGGGCATGTTCTGTCATGACCTTGGTCAGTGGCAGCTTTTCGGCCACGGTGCACTGATGATTGACGAGAAGGCAACAGGCAGATGTGTTGGACAGGTGGGCATCAACGCCGGACCACTGTTTGACGAGCGCGAACTTGGCTGGTTCGTCTATGACGGATTTGAAGGAAAGGGCTACGCGTTCGAGGCGGCAAAGGCACTCAGGGACTGGGCGTTTGCCGAGATAAACTTTCCGACCCTGGTCAGCTATATCGATGAAGACAATCACCGCTCACGGACGCTTGCCGAGCGGCTCGGTGCAATCCTGGACCCTGATGCGCAGAGGGATGGTGACGATCTCGTCTATCGCCATTCACCGGTAAACTCATAGGCGGCAGTCGCCGATTTCCGGGCTCTTGAGAATACGTCAATGCCATCCCCAAACACCAAAGGGCGCCGATTGGCGCCCTTTGAAACTCCGGGACCTTAAACGCTGCTTAGCGGCGCTGGTCGATCGGCATGTAGTCGCGCTTGGGTGCTCCGGTGTAGAGCTGGCGCGGGCGGCCGATGCGCTGGGACGGATCTTCCACCATTTCCTTCCACTGGGCGATCCAGCCGACGGTCCGCGCAAGCGCGAACAGAACGGTGAACATGTTGGTCGGGAAACCAAGCGCCCGAAGGGTAATGCCGGAATAGAAGTCGATGTTCGGATAGAGCTTCTTTTCGATGAAATATTCGTCGTTTAGAGCGATTTTCTCAAGTTCCATCGCAACATCAAGCAGCGGATCGTCCTTGATGCCTAGCTCGCCGAGCACCTCATGGGTAGTCTTCTGCATGATGCGCGCACGCGGATCATAATTCTTGTAGACCCGGTGGCCGAAGCCCATCAGGCGGAACGGATCGTCCTTGTCCTTTGCACGGGCGACAAATTCCGGAATGCGGTCGACCGAACCGATCTCGGTGAGCATGTTGAGCGCAGCCTCGTTTGCGCCGCCATGCGCGGGACCCCAGAGGCAGGCAATACCGGCTGCGATACAGGCAAACGGGTTGGCACCCGAAGAACCTGCAAGGCGGACAGTGGACGTGGAAGCGTTCTGCTCATGATCGGCGTGCAGGATGAAGATCCTGTCCATGGCGCGGGCCAGAACAGGGTTCACCTTGTAGTCCTCGCAAGGCACCGCAAAGCACATGTGCAGGAAGTTTGCCGAATAATCGAGGTCGTTACGCGGGTAAACGAACGGTTGGCCAATGTGATATTTGAAGGCCATCGCCGCAATTGTCGGCATTTTCGCGATCATGCGCAGGGATGCGACCATGCGCTGATGCGGATCGGAGATGTCCGTCGAGTCGTGATAGAACGCGGACAGCGCGCCGACAGTGCCAACCATGATCGCCATCGGGTGGGCGTCACGGCGGAAACCGGAGAAGAACCGGCTCATCTGCTCGTGGATCATCGTGTGGTAGGTCACACGGTGGACGAAATCGTCCTTTTGAGCCTTGGTCGGCAGTTCGCCGTAAAGCAGCAGATAGCAGGTCTCAAGGAAGTCGCCGTGATCGGCGAGTTGTTCAATCGGGTAACCGCGGTAAAGCAGCGTTCCTTCGTCACCGTCGATATAGGTGATTTTGGATTCGCACGATGCGGTGGAGGTAAAGCCGGGATCGTATGTGAACATCCCGGTGTCTTTGTAGAGAGACGCAATATTGACGACTGACGGACCGATGGTCCCGTCTGCCACGCTTAACTCATGGTCGTTGCCACCAACGTGTAGATTGGCTTTGTTGTCGGCCATTCAGGTAACCCCCTTTTGCAAGAGTGTGACGCGCCTTTGCCGGAGCTCGCTCACGTTTGACCCCCATTGCAACGTGTGCAAGGCGCTGGAGGAAAGGTCGCGCATTGGGTAGCCCATTTACCCTGATGCCGCAAGCTGCAGGAACTACGGCTTTCGTCATATGCGGCACTGCGGCATTCCCGCTGCCCGGGTTCCACCCCTTGGGAATCAGCAGGATAACAAGGTCAATCGGCAAGGAAACACCAGGATTGACCGCAATGCATCCATGCCGCGCATAGGGCGCATTCCGGGCGGTTTTGCCGGGTATGTTGAACTATTTTCAACTGCACCGGAGGCAAAACCGCCCGCTTTGCCGTTCAAACCAACTGTTTTCCGAGCGGCGGGCGACGCAGCGTTCTAACTGGCCTGATCGGCGATGCGGGCAAGCGATTCTTCCCGGCCGAGGGCGATCAAAACATCGTAGATCCCCGGTGAAGTGCCCCGGCCGGTCAGGGCGGCGCGCAGGGGCTGGGCCACCTTGCCAAGCTTCAGCTCCCGGTCTTCGGCAAATGCCTTGACCGCGGTTTCCAGCGGCTCTGCTTCCCACGTCCTGGCATTTTCCAGAACCGTATGAAGTCCTTTCAGGATCTCGCGCGCCTCGTCGGTGAGGATCTTCTGCGCCTTCTCGTCGCAGTCGAGCGGGCGCGCGCGCCAAAGATACGATGCACTTGCCGTCAGTTCGACAAGCGTCTTGGCACGCTCCTTGAGGCCGGGCAGGGCAGCGGCAGCGGTCCTGGCATTCGCGTCATCCGCCAGCCAGGCAAGCACGTCGGCGCCGCCCTCGGCTTCTGCAAGGTAGACCTTCCAGTGTTCAAGCAACTCCGCATCCGGTGTCGCGCGCATGTAGTGGCCGTTGAGGTTTTCCAGTTTCTTGAAGTCGAAGCGGGAGGCGGACTGACCGACGGCATCGAAACCGAACCATTCGATCATCTGTTCCAGCGACATGATTTCATCGTCGCCGTGGCTCCAGCCGAGCCGGGCAAGGTAGTTGCGCATGGCTTGCGGCAAATAGCCCATGGCCCGGTAGGCTTCTGCGCCCGTTGCCCCGTGGCGTTTGGACAGTTTAGCGCCGTCCGGCCCGTGAATCAGCGGAATATGCGCCATTTCCGGGACATCCCAGCCAAGGGCATTGGAAATCAGGATCTGGCGGGCGGCGTTGGTCAGATGGTCGACACCGCGGATCACATGGGTCACTCCCATGTCGTGATCGTCCACCACAACCGCGAGCATGTAGGTTGGCGTGCCGTCGGAACGCATCAGCACGAGATCGTCGAGATCCTTGTTGGGGATCACCACTTCGCCCTGAACCAGATCGGCGATCACGGTTTCGCCGGTCAGCGGTGCCTTCAGCCGGATCACCGGATTTACACCTTCGGGCGCCTCGGAGGCATCACGGTCGCGCCAGGTGCCGTCGTAGCGCGGCGGGCGGCCTTCAGCCCGCGCCTTTTCACGCATGGCATCCAGTTCTTCCGGAGTTGAGTAGCAGCGATAGGCCGTGCCGTCTTCCAGCATCCGTTCGACCGCCTGCTTGTGGGCGTCGATCCGGGCGAACTGGGATACCGGCTCACCCTCCCAGTCAATGCCGAGCCAGGTCAGGCCGTCGATAAGCGCGTCCACGGCCTCGTCCGTCGATCTGGCACGATCGGTGTCTTCGATGCGGAGCAGCATTTTGCCGCCGTGGCGTTTGGCGAACAGCCAGTTGAACAGCGCGGTTCTGGCACCGCCAATATGAAGGAAACCGGTCGGGGACGGCGCAAACCGCGTGACAATCTCTTTGGTCATGGTGATTCTGGAATGTCTCTGTCAGAATGAATGGATTGGCAGCTTTTCGCCTGATGGCCGAGGTGCCGTTGGCGCGGTCTTAGCACAGGCTTTGCCAGTGCAAAATAGCCCGCCTTCGCGGCAGGTCATTGGCACGGGGAGGCGACGTGACGGGAAAAGATGGCCCGCCATTGCCCCGGTATGACACTCCGGCTCCGGCCGGTGGCAGTTTGCTCGGCGAACCGTTTATATCCCGCCGGGTCGCCGGCCTGCAGCGCTGGACCGGTTTCCTCCGTTCGCGCTCCGGCACCGCCGCGGTTTCACCCGGGGTTGCCAGCAAGGCCGCGATTGCAGCCTTTGGCGACCCGGTCTGGCAGGCCCAGGGACTTCTCTGGACCGGATTCGCATTTGCCGCCGGGATAACGGTCTATTTTCTGCTGCCCGAAGAGCCGAGCCTGTTGGTTGTTGGCGTCTTGTCGCTGGTAGCGCTGGGTCTTGCTGTGCGGTCACACCGTGCGGGGCGTGGCACCCAGGCCGGAATGCTTGCCGCAGCTGTTATGGCAGGTGTTTTGGTCGGATCGGTGCGGACGGATCGGGTTGCGGCCCCAAAGCTTGGTGCAGAGACGACGGCTACGGTAACGGGATTTGTGCTGGCGCGAACGTCCTCTGGTGGATCGGACCGCATCGTGCTCGCTGTGCGAAAGGTAGATGGTGAGCCGGCTGGCGGTGCCTTTCCCGAAAAGATCAGGATAAGGGTTCCGGCGGACAGCCCCGGCAGGGCCGGGGAGGCGATTGATGTGCGAGCGCGGCTGTTCCCGCCTGCAGGCCCGGTCCGTCCGGGCGGATACGACTTTTCTTTCAGGGCATATTATCAGGGTCTCGGCGCAAGCGGATTTTCCTTTGGCGCGCCAAGGCCCGTTGATCTTGGTGCGCCGCCGGTCGTGACACGGGTTCAAAGTGCAGTTGCCGGTGTACGGACTGGCCTCGCCGACCGCATCTTGCGGCTCATGGGGGACCGGCCAGCTGCCGGATTGGCCGTTGCGCTGCTGGTGGGGGACCGGAGCGGGATCGGCGAGGAAACGGAAGAGGCCTTGAGACAAGCAGGGCTGGCGCATGTCCTGGCAATATCCGGTCTTCATATGGCGCTGTTCGCGGGCGGCGCGTTTGCATTGGTTCTTGCGCTTTTGTCATTGAGCCAGGCTCTTGCGTTGAAAGTGTCCATACACAAGGCGGCGGCAGTGATCGCGCTCGGCGCGGCAACCGCCTATCTGCTGTTGTCCGGTGGCTCGATCGCGACACAGCGCTCGTTCCTGATGATCGCCCTGGTGTTTGTGGGCGTGCTGTGCGGGCGGCGCGGGCTCACTTTGCGAAGTGTTGCTATCGCTGGTCTGGTGCTCCTGGCCGCTGCGCCTGAGCAGCTATTCTATCCGGGCTTTCAGATGTCGTTTGCGGCCGTGATCTGCCTGGTGGCTGTTTACGAGCGGTTGCGCCCGGGCGGCGCGCACGACGTTGCAGGCCGGCAGGTGGCCGGAACTGGCGCAAGGCTCGCCCGGATGGCCTTCGTCTGGGTCTCCGGACTGGTCGTGACCGCTGTCGTCGCAGGCCTTGCGACCGGCCTCATCGGGGCGCATCATTTCGGCCGCATCGCGCCTTACGGTTTGGTCGGCAATGTGCTCGGAATGCCAGTCTTCTCGATCCTTGTCATGCCGATGGGTGTGCTGGCGCTAGCCCTGATGCCGTTCGGTCTTGCCAGCGTACCGCTCGCGGTCATGGGCTACGGGCTGGACAGGCTGATCGATGTCGCTAACTTCGCCGCCGGATTGAGCGCCGGTTCCGGGGCCTTGCCGGCCCCCGGCAGCCTGGCAACTTTGCTGTTCGTTGTGTCCCTTTTCGCGGCGCTCCTGCTTCGGGGCCGCAGGGGCCTTTTGTGTCTGGTTCCGGTGTCGTTCGCGCTCGTACTGGTGCTGACGGCCAGCACGCCGGACATCCAGATCGCCAACCGCGGTTCCGCGCTGGCTGCGCGCGACATCGGCGGCAGCTTACGGCTGTCGTCAGGGCGAAGCTCGTTTCAGAACGCCCTATGGCTGCAGGCGGAAGGTGTGCCGGAAAGCGCCCTTGGAAACCGCAAGATGGATAAAAGCCAGCGGCGCTGCGACCGGACTGGCTGCGTGATCCGCGCGTTTCCGGACGGCCCGGCCGGTCCTGAGGAGAGGCAAGTGAAACAAGGGCCGTTTGTACCACTCATCATTGCCTTGCCGCGAACACAAAGGGCCCTTCACCACGATTGCGCCCGTGCCGATGTCATCGTGACGGATCTGACCGCACCGCAGAACTGCGCAGCGGCGACGGTGTTTGACGGATCTCTGCGCGCTGATCGCGGTGCGATCTCCATCTGGCTCGCATGGCCGGAGCAGCACCTTTTCGCCGAGGGTGTATCGCCCATGGTCAAGCCGGTGATCACCCGTATCCGCTTTGCCAAGCCCCGAATCAAACGGCCATGGCATCGCGTTAGCGGGTAGTGCAAACCGTTAAATGGTTCACTCAGGGCCGCTGGCCTGATTACCGAAGCCAAGCTAATACTGGCGGAACAAGGCGATCAGGCGTCCTTGAACCCGCACGCGGCCCGGTCCGAAGATCCGGGTTTCATAGGCAGGGTTGGCGGCTTCCAGCGCAATCGACGCGCCTTTCTTGCGCAACCGCTTCAAGGTGGCTTCTTCATCGTCGACAAGCGCCACGACAATGTCGCCGCTGTCTGCGGTGTCGGACTTGCGGATCAGAACCGTGTCGCCGTCGAGAATGCCGGCCTCGATCATGGAATCGCCGCGAACTTCAAGTGCAAAATGTTCACCCCGGCCGAGAAGATTGGGCGGAACGGAAATCGAGTGACTGTGGGTTTGAATGGCCTCAATCGGCACACCCGCCGCAATCCGGCCCATGACCGGGACTTCGATCCCGCCTGTGTCATCGTTCGATTCAGCCGGCTCCGGCGCGGCGGCGGGGGCAGGTTGCCCGAGAGATCCTTCGATAACTTCGGGCGAAAATCCACCGCGCGGGCGCGGTGCGCCAAGACCGGGCGCGATTGAATCGGGCAGGCGGACCACTTCCATGGCGCGGGCCCGGTTCGGCAGCCGGCGGATGAAACCGCGTTCCTCCAGCGCCGTGATCAGGCGGTGGATCCCTGACTTGGACCTGAGATCAAGCGCGTCCTTCATTTCGTCAAAGGACGGCGGAACACCCGTTTCCTTGAGTCGTTCATGAATGAACATGAGCAGTTCATATTGCTTGCGCGTCAGCATGCACCGAGTCCCCGGTCAGAATCAGTAGGTACAAATCAGGAACAATTTACCTGTTCGCATTATGTTCTGCAAGGGTTAAGTTTCCGTTTTTGGTCAAGGGTCATGCGGTTTGCTTTGCAAATCGCGGGCCAGGCCTTGGCCGATTGGGTTTTTGGCTGATGCTTGGCCGGATTGGGCCTCATGATGCCGGCATGTTCGGCAAAACACGCCGAGAAAGGGTATTTATCTTGCCCTAAGGTATTGTTTTTCTTATGAACAGGTGCGGACTTCGTGTCATGCCTGCCAACGTTTACATTCAGGATAGTTACCTTATGCAGTTTGATCGCAAGGAAACGCTTTTCATTGACGGAAAATGGCATGAGGGGGCAGGTGAGGAGCCCGTCAAACCGGTGGATCCGTCAACGGAAGAGGTCCTGGCAACGTTCAGCTCCGCCACCCGGGCGCAGGTGTTTGACGCGGCGGGCGCTGCAAAGCGGGCTTTCAGCGGCTGGAAGGATCTCTCATCGCAGAAGCGTGCAAGCTACCTGAACGGATTTGCCCGTGGTCTTGAAGCACGCCGCGACCGGCTGGTCGATATTCAGATGCGCAACAACGGCAAACCGCGCCATGAAGCGGAGTTTGATCTCGATGATGCCATCGCGACCTTTGACTATTACGCTGGCCTGACGGCTGAAATCGATGCCGGCCAGGACGAGTTGGTGGCCCATTCGGGCGGCGAACATCACGGGTTCCGGCGCAAGGAGCCCTTGGGTCCGGTGGGCATGATCGTTCCCTGGAATTTCCCTTTGGTAACCAGTGCCTGGAAAATCGCGCCGGCTCTTGGTGCAGGCTGCACGGCCGTCATGAAAACTTCTGAAGTGACTCCGATTGCGGAACTCGTCTACGGCGAGATTGCCGAGGAGATCGGCCTGCCGTCCGGCGTCCTGAACATTGTCACCGGCGCAAGCGATACCGGTATTGCGGTGACCGGCGCGTCCGCCTTTCGAAAAATCTCGTTCACCGGATCGAACATGGTGGGCGCAAAGGTTATGGAAGCGGTTGCGACGCGTTGCCTGCCAATCGCTCTTGAGCTTGGTGGCAAATCTCCGATAATCGTCACCGAAGACGTCGATATTGCCCACGCCGTGGACTGCATCATCGGCGGGATTTTCTTCAACTCCGGACAGATGTGTTCGGCGACTTCCCGGCTGCTGGTCCAAAGATCGGTCGAAAAGGACGTTCTGGATCTGCTCGTCGAAAAGGCCTCCCGACTGGTCACTGCGTCTCCTTTTGCGGAGGATTGCGCGATGGGGCCGATCACCACGCGCCAGCAGTTCGCCAAGGTCAAAGGGTTCCTGCAACAAGCGGCAAAAGACGGACTGGATTGCCTGACGGGCGGACTGGTGCCGGATGGACCCGGATTTTTCGTTCCGCCGGCAATCTACCGGAATGTGCCACGTGATCATCCCCTGTGGAACGAAGAGATATTCGGGCCGGTTCTAGCGGCGGCGAGCTTCGAAACGGACGAAGAAGCTCTGGCAATGGCGAATGATACCGAGTTTGGCCTCGTCGGGACCGTGGTTTGCGGAGATCCGGAACGGGCAAAACATCTGGCGGACCGGATAGAAGCCGGACATGTGTGGATCAACACGCCGCAGATCGTCTATCCCGATAGCGCATGGGGCGGCTTCAAGCAGAGCGGCATTGGACGCGAACTCGGACCTTGGGGTCTTGCCGCTTATCAGGGCATCAAGCACATAACCTTGCAGTCATGACGGCAAGCAATCCGTGCAGTCAGAAGATTTTGCCCGGATTGAGAATTCCACTGGGATCAAAAGCGGCCTTTAAACTGCGCATGGCAGAGCAGGCCACCGGGCTGCGCGAATGACGGAGATAGGGGCGTTTTTCCAATCCTATGCCGTGCTCTGCCGAGACTGTCGTGTGCTTGAAATCCCCCAGAACGCCATAAACGATACTGTCCAGCTCCGTCCGGCCGGCCAGAAGCGAGCGCGTACCACCCAGCATGACGTGCAGGTTTCCGTCGCCAAGATGACCAAAATAATAAGTCTCCAGATCGGGGAACTTTTGAGCCACCGCCTGATCAAGCACCTCCACGTAGCGGGGTATGTCGGCAAGTTCGAGGCCGACATCATATGTCAGCGTCTTTTCATGCCGCGTATCGATTGCATCGCTGTCTTCGCGGATTCGCCAAAGCGCGGCGCGTTGGCTTTCCGATTGTGACACCACGGCATCGGCAACGAGCCCGACCTCAAACACCTCTTCAAGGTAGGCCTCCATCGTCGAACCGTCGTCGCCGCATTCTTCCCAAATGCCCATTTCTATGATCGCGTAGGCCGGATGCTTTTCAGCAAGGGGCCGTGGTCCCATTCCAGGCTGCGATCCGACCACGTCCACATAACTGGGCCACATGCCTTCAAACGACAGCAAACGGTTGCCAAACCTTGCCCGCGCCATTTGCACAAGGTCCGGAAAAGCCTCTGCACTGATGCACCCCAGAAAAGCGGTTTCCGTTTGCAGCGGACGCGGGTGGAGCTTGACGGTCACTTCGGTGATCAGTCCGAGAGTTCCTTCACTGCCGATGAACATCTGCTTCAGGTCATAACCGGCATTGTTCTTGAACAATGTGTTGCCCAAATCGAGAATCTCGCCACTTGCCAGCACGGCGGTGAGCCCGAGAATGTTGTCGCGCATCATTCCGTAGCGGATTGCCTGAATGCCACCAGCATTGGTTCCGGTCATGCCGCCAATCGTACAGGTGCCCCGTGAGGGAAGGTCTACTCCGGGCTGCAAGCCGCAGGCCGCAGCGGCTTCCACCAATTCTTGCAGGCGGACCCCGGCCTCCACTGTCGCGACGCCCTGTAGTGGATCCAAGCGCAGAATACGGTTCATCCGCTCGAATGAAACTGCGGCTTCTCCGTTTCCGGTGCTCGTGGCCTCGACAAGTCCGGTCAACCCGCCATGGGGAACAAGAGCTATGCCATGCTCATTTGCGATCTCGCAGATCCCGGAGACCTCCTGCGTGGTCTCCGGCGTCAGCAGAATTCCGCCTGCATAAGCCTCCGGGCAATAACCGGGATTGCGCAAGGAAAGCCGGTCACCGGTTATCACTTTTCCCGGACCGAGAAGCGTTTGAAACAGCTCGGCTGTCGAATTGCAATCCAGGGTCACTTGGTTTCTCAATCTGCGGCGGAGGGGTTAAGCCGGGTCGCGGCGCAAGGATTGCGCCATGCAGTGAATACCGCCGCCCAGCATGGTTATCATTGACATGTCAGGTTCATAAACCGTGAACCCTTGCGCCCGCAACTTGCCGATCAGGTCCGTACTGGCTGCCGGAGCGATAACCCGGTCGCCACCCAGAGACATGACATTGCATCCAAGTGCCATGGTTTCCTTGAAGGTGGCCGGGACGATCTCCACCTTGCGCGACTTTAGCCAGTCCAGCACGTGGTCCGGGGTCGTCTCGACACAAACCGCCGCGCATTTTTCAGCAATCATGCAGACCATCAGATCGATATGGACGTAGTAAGGATCGATGTAGGCGTAGTGGACCTCCCAGCCTTCTTTCTCGATCCAGGCCCCGATCTGCCGGGCGGATACTTCTTCGCAGCGCATGTTGGTGTAGCCGATCAGGACAGCGCCCGGTTCAATGATGTGGAAGTCGCCGCCCTCGAAGCTGCCGGCTGTGACCATGTCGTAGATCGGGATGCCCTTTTCCAGATAGAAACGAAGGGTTGTCGCATATTCGCCGCGCCGGCGCGGGTTGGCCATCTGGGTAATGACGGCACCCCAAGGGGTCATGAAGCTCGAATCGCGCGCATATAATCCGTATTGAAGATGCGGATCGGCCGGCAATGTGTGGATTGTGACGCCTGCCTCGGTGTAGGCCGCGCAAAGTTCGTTGTACTGACGAATTGCCGCATCCCGGTCCCAGACAAGCCCCGCCATCTCAGTCGCACGATAAAGCGAGCTGAATGCGGTGTTGTCCATCGGTCCATATGTGTCGACCGGTCCCATGAGGACATCGCGAAGAACGCCATATTCGGAATCGATACCCCAGCTTTCGCATTTCGGGGTCTGTCCCTCGTTCAAACGCGCCTGGAGTGGAGAGTTGGTGGTGATTGCTTGATGATACATACGGGTCTCCTTCTGGGCTCGTCAGGGTTCGAGCGGGTCAGCAAGTCTTTCTTCGGTCGCCAAAGTTGGTGCAGGTGTGTAGGCGCGTTCGTCGCCCGCCAGGATGGCCTCCGAACCGCCCAGCGCTTCAATCTTGGCGCGCTGCTCGGTGAATGCCACCATGTTGACCCTTTCGACATCGAGGATCGCGGCGAGGCGTGAGCGCATCTCGTTCAGGACGGCCGCGTAGGCAGGATCCCCGGCAAGGTCAGTTTCTTCCAGCGGATCGGAGCACATATCGAACAGCTGGTCGTCATACCCGGGATAACGCACGATTTTCCAATCCCGGGTGCGCAGCATGAACATGCCGGTAATCGACGACCAGTCATGATACTCGCTGAACACCGAACGATCCGCTGCCGGCGCATCAAAACGGGCAGTGAGGCTTTCTCCGGGCAGTTTGCGCGTGTCATCGGCCGACAGGGTTGCGCCTGCGAATTCGAGAAGCGTGGGCGCAATGTCGACAAGCGAAACTGGCGTTGCGACCTGAAGACCTTCCGGCAGATCGGGACCCGCTGCAATCATCGGCAGGGCGGCGGCATCGTCATACATCACCGATTTGCCCCACAGACCGCGGTTGCCGAGGTTTTCGCCGTGGTCGGTTGTGTAGATGACGCGGGTGTCGTCCAAGAGGCCACTCTCAGTCAGAGCCGCAAGGATTTGTCCAATGTTGTGATCGAGGAACGAAACCAGGCCATAGTAGGACTGCAAGGCGATGCGGATTTTGTCCTCGTCGAAACCCTGGTCGTAGTTCGACGAGGTCCGCATGGCCTCAATGACCGGATGGCGTGGCCTTTCGGCTTCGGCGTATTGGCGCGGAGCCGGAAGCTCGGTGCCTTCATACAGGTCGTAGAACGCCTGTGGAGCGATCAGCGGGAAATGCGGAGCAACCAGTCCGACATACAGCACCCATGGCTTATCGTGCTGCTTGGCCGCAGCCGCCCGGATCCACTCGCATGTGAGCTGCGTGATGTCCCGGTCATATTGTGTGTAGTCGGTCTCACCGGGGCCGATCCGCTGCGCCATGAGTTCTGCACCGACCAGTGGGGCAGGCGGGTCTCTCAGCAAACTCGTTAGCCAGCCCGTGCCGTTGTGCACATGCATTGGCGCTATTTCTTCGGAGAAACCGTTGTCATCATTCCGGCTGCGGTAGTGCAGTTTTCCGATAGAGACGACTTCGTGTCCTTGGTCGCGGAGTTGTCGTGCCCATCCCTTCGTTGAACCGAAATACGGGGCTGTGCTGTCCCAGGCGTGGATCTGGTGAGGATAGCAGCCTGTTGCCAGGGATGCGCGCGAGGGAACGCAGACGGGTGAATTGCAATAGGCGTTTGAAAACAGGGTTCCGCGGGCAGCAAGCGCGTCCAGGTTCGGTGTCTTTGCGACGCGGTCACCGTAACAGCCGAGCACATTGCGATTGTGCTCGTCCGACAGGATTACCACGGTGTTGGTGTTTTGCATTCGTACCTTCCATTTTCTGCCTCATTATAAAATCTAGTTTTTATAAAAATTCAAGCGGCATAATCCATGTTTCTAGGAACCCTTCAGTGTGTGAGTTCAGCTGGGAGATTCTACTAAATCGTTGGTGAATATCAAAAATGCT
Organism: Roseibium sp.; assembly: GCA_965230445.1. Classification (GTDB taxonomy): domain Bacteria; phylum Pseudomonadota; class Alphaproteobacteria; order Rhizobiales; family Stappiaceae; genus Roseibium. Next base: position 1,842,990 of record OZ246005.1, read on the forward strand.
CACGAAATCAGCATATTGAATAGTTTTTGGTCTGATGCTGCCAGACTTTTCGGCGGATGTGAGTTTTACGCAGTGCACAATGAAAAGTAAGAAAAAAATACTAGTCTTTTTATCGAGATTGTGCATCCTTGGGGCCAGCGAGACTGTGCATCCTCTCATGAACAAACGTCTGCTCAAACGATCAGACCGCTCACAAATGACTAAATGCAAGGAGATATCGATGCTGAAATACCCGATCCTCAGGCTTTCTCGCCTGGCTAAATGCGCTTTGCTGGCAACCGGTGTTGCGGCCACCGCCGCTGCCCTGCCATTGACAGGAGCGGTCGCGCAGAGCTTTCCGGAAAAGCCCGTTCACCTGATTGTCCCCTATGGCGCCGGCGGCGGTACCGACACCATGGCGCGAGTCTTCGCAAAGGCCATGACCAAGGAACTCGGCCAGCCGGTAGTGGTTGTGAACCACAAGGGCGGTGGCGGTGCCATTGGCGGCTCCGTACTTGCAAACTCCAAGGCCGACGGTCACACGATCATGCTCGGCGGTGAGGACATTGCGACCTACATTCCTCATTCCAGCCAGGTCGATTTCACGTTTGAAAGCTTCCAGGGGATTGGTGCCGTTGCCGAGTACCAGAATGCGTTTATCGCCAAGGCCGGAGCCCCGTTCAAGTCCTTCAAGGAATTCATCGACTACGCCAAAGCCAATCCGGGGGTGAAGCTGGGTCATACTGGCGGTATCACCCAGCCTTTCATCGAGACAATGGTGTCACAATCCGGGATCGACGCACGGGTCATCACGACCAGCGGCGGCGCAGAGGTGCTGCAATTCCTCCTGGCTGGTCAGATTGATGCGGGCTACTCTGGCGGCATCCACAACCAGAACCCGGAGCAATGGGAAGTGCTCGGCTCGTTTAGTGAAACCCGCCTGTCCAGCGCGCCGGACAAGGAAACTTTCAAGGAAGCTGGCTTTGATATGTCCATGCCGGCCAAACTGGTCGTTCTGGCGCCGGCAGGCCTCCCGGCGGAAGCTGCAGAAAAGCTGGAAGCTGCCGTTATAGCAGCGTCTTCCGACGACGATTTCGTGACCATCGTACAGGAGCGGCTCAAAGCCCCGGTCTCGGTTCTCGACAGTGCGGAACTGGCTGTGTATCTCGCAGAGATCAATGCCAACATGGCGAAGCTCGCAAAATGACCCGACCTGCCCATGGCAGCAAGCAAAGGCCAGCCGGTGTCCCGGCTGGCCTGACGCAATTCAACCTGATTGCCGCCTCGGTCCTGATGGCGGCAAGCGTGTTTGCACTTGTCTATCTTATACCGGTGCATGTTCCGCTTCGTGCCGGTCTGGATCAGGGGCTTAACGCCAGGTTCATGCCGAGTCTTGCCGCATGGTTCGGCGTTGCTTTGTCTGGCTTGCTCCTTTTGGAAATAGGTCATCGCCACCTGCGCGGCCGCGGGCCGATGTCGGAAGACAACGAAGACAATGAACGCCAGGGTTTCGCGCGGCGGGAAATAGGCGAAACACTCATGCTGAGCGCCGGTGCGGCTGCATACATGGTGCTCCTGTACCTTTTCGGCTTCCTGCCCGCGACTTCAGTCGCGCTGCTTGTTTGCATGTGGGCCGGACGGTTCCGGAATTTCGCGTGGCTGGCGGTTCTGTGCCTGGTGCTTCCCTATCTTCTCCAAAAAGCGCTGTGGCATGGCCTTTATGTAATCCTGCCCGGTGGAATATTTTAAGGTAATCAAATGATTGGGGACATTCTTGCTCAGCTCGCCGCCGGTTTCTATGTCGCTCTGACGTTCTGGAATCTTGCCTTTGTGGTTCTTGGCGTCGCCATCGGCATCCTTTTTGGCGTTCTGCCGGGCGTTGGCGGCGTGACCGCATTGTCGATCCTGATACCTGTGACATTTTATATGGAGCCGGTGACCGCGCTTGCGTTTCTTGTCGGCATCACAAAGGGCGGTACTTCAGGCGGCGCCATTCCGGCAATCCTTCTGAACGCGCCTGGCAGTTCCGAGAACGTCGCGACGGCGCGCGACGGCTATCCGCTGGCGCAGAAGGGGCAGCCGGTCAAGGCGATGCGCATGGCGCTGTATTCTTCGGTTTTCGGCGACAGTTGTTCCGACGTGGTGCTGATCTTCCTTGCCGCCCCGTTTGCGGCGATTGCAATCATTTTCGGTCCGGTGGAGATTTCGGCCATGGTGATCCTGGCGTTCACCTTGATCGCCGGCCTCTCTGGCCGCTCACTTACCAAGGGCCTTTTGGCAGCCGTGTTCGGCATGTTCCTGGCAACGATCGGTCTGGACCCGGAAGATGGTAGCCAGCGGATGACGTTCGGAATCATTTCCCTTTACGATGGAATTTCCTTGAACGCGCTGGCAATTGGTCTGCTTGCCATGTCGTCGATCCTGAGCCAGCTCATCGATGAATGGCGTCCCCATGACGCCCTGAAACCCGCCATCACCAAATGGGAAAGTTCCGCACAGCGGGTGCATTGGCACGAATTCCGGGCGTGCCTGAAAACTCTGGTCAGGTCGGCCTATATCGGCACGTTTGTTGGCATGATGCCTGGCCTCGGTGTAACCCTCGCCGGTTTTCTGGGCTACAGCGCAGCAAAACGCGCTTCAAAAACGCCGGAGAAGTTCGGAACAGGGCATTTGGAAGGCATCGCTGCGACCGAAGCGGCGAACAGCGCGGTCGCAGGCGCAAATCTCATCCCCACGATTGCGCTTGGCATTCCCGGCAACGTCGCAGCTGCCCTCCTGATCGGCGCGTTCACCATCCACGGAATTACGCCAGGCCCGTTCATGCTGATGACAAACGGCCATGTCGTCTATGCGCTTTTTGCCTCCATGTTGATGGCAAACCTGGTGCATCTGTTTATCGGCCGCGCGGGCATTCCGATCTGGGTGATGGCTCTCAAAGTGCCAAAGGCGGTAATCCTGCCCATCGTCACCGTGTTCTGTGTAATCGGAACCTGGCTGCCATCGAACTCGTTGCTCGAAGTCGGCGTGATGTTTGCCTTTGCCGTTCTGGGATTCATCATGCGCAAGACCGGCTTTTCGATTGTCTCGCTCTTTATCGGTTTCCTCCTGACGCCAATCCTGGAAAGCACGCTTCGTCAGGCCATGGTGCTGAACGACAACAACGTGTTCGTTTACTTTACCGAGCTCACGGCCTTACCATTTTCCTTGCTTACCTTGTTCTTTATCTGGCACTTCGGGATAAGGCGATGGTTTCGCAAAGGAGATCCTGCGGAGTGAAAATGGATCAGAAGCCGATCAGACCCGATCTACGTCACGAGATGCTCATTCAGGTTTTCAAAGAACTTGAAGGCGAGCCGGGGCGTAAACGGGACCGGCTCTACAAGACCATCTTGCAGATGATCGAACGCGGGTTCTGGAACCCCGGTGACCGGCTGCCGACGGACTGGGAGTTCAGTCAGCTTCTTCCATTAAGCGTCGCGACGGTTCAGGCGGCCCTCAAAATGCTGGCGGACCAGCACGTCATTGTTCGCAAACAAAAGAACGGCAGCTTCATCGCTTCGGAAGAAAATCTTTCCCGGGACGCTGTTTTCTTCAACTTCAAGCATCCTGAGTCCCAGCGCACAGCTGATGTGAGTTTTCAAAGCTTCGACATAGTCGAATCCCGCGATCCAAGCCCCGGCCAGAGCTTCTTTGGCACAAGCGGCCCCCTTTTGAAGATCACCAGGGATGCGGAAGTTGCCGGTGAGTTCCGTGTACTGAGCGAACTCTATCTTGCCGATCCACGGCTTCGCATCCTGCTCGACCTCAATCCTGACATGCTCAAGGATCTTGCGATCCGTCCGCTTCTGCAAATCCGTTTCGGTCTGCCATCTGTGCGGATCGAATGGCAGTTCACCGTCTGTCCGTTTGATGGTTCGACCTGCGCCCGCCTGGGCGTTCCTGATGGCACCATAGGGCAGGTTGCCGATGCGCAAGTCTACACCGTGAATGACCGGAAACTGATGTACCACCGCATGTTGGTTCCGCCGACCCAATGGGCCTTGTTCCTGAGTGCCTGAAATCTGGAAACAGCAGCGCGGCCAAGCGCTTAAACCGATCTTAGCTGTTCAGTCCTAAAACCATGACAACCAGCCCCAACGCGCACATATTCGATCAGAGAGATAAGCATGCCGACACTTGGTGAAGTTCTTCCAAGGCTTCTGGAGGACATTGGTATCGACACCGTTTTCGGGATTCCGGGTGTTCATACAGTTGAGCTTTACAGAGGTTTGCCGGCAACCGGCATCCGGCACATAACACCGCGGCATGAACAAGGTGCCGGTTTTATGGCGGACGGCTACTGGCGCGCTTCCGGGCGTGCGGCAGCCTGTTTCATCATTTCCGGGCCAGGCATGACAAACATCGCGACAGCCATGGGGCAGGCCTATGCCGACAGTGTGCCCATGCTGGTCATCTCGGCGGTTCTGAACCGAAGCGAACTTGGCCGGGGGGAAGGCCGTCTTCATGAGATGAAGAATCAGTCCGAAACCGTCTCCGGTGTCGCGGCATGGAGCCATAGCGTGATGGCCCCTGGTGATTTGCCGCCGCTTCTGGAACGGGCGCGGGCTTTGTTCCAGTCGTCGCGTCCACGGCCGGTGCATATTGAACTCCCTCTGGATGTTATTGTCGCCGATGCTGGTGATCTTCAAGTTTCCGGCAATCCTCCCGCATTGCCGGGCCCGGATCCTGCGGCGATCAAGAGTGCCGCCGACCTCCTTTCAAAGGCCGGGCGCCCGCTAGTTGTTCTGGGGGGAGGGGCTAGCCACAGCGCACCGGATCAGCGGGCGCTCGTCGACACGCTCGGGGCGCCGGTTGTGGCGACCGTCAACGCAAAGGGCATCCTGCCGCCTGACCATCCATTGCTCATAGGTTCGCTGTTGCCGGAGGGCCCGGTCATGCAGGAACTGGAATCGGCCGATGCGGTTCTTGCCATCGGAACAGAGCTTGGGGAAACCGACACCTTGTTATTTGGCGGCCGGCCCGCGATCAGCGGCAGTCTGATCCGGATCGATATCGAGGCCGAACAACTGACCCGCAACGCCTCTGCAGCAATCGGTATTGTCGCGGATGCAGGTGCAGCTGCGCGCGCGCTGACTGATGCGCTTGGTACCGTCCCAAGCAAAACAGGCGTTGCGCGAGCCAAGGCACTTCGTTCCGCAAGCTTGGAAAAGCTGGATGACGCCTACGCCGCCCATGGACGGATCCTGACGCGGCTTGCGGAAACATTCGAGGGTTTGATTGTCGCCGGCGATTCCACACAGCCCGTCTATGGCGCAAACCTTACCTATGATCCGCCCCAGCCACGTTGCTATTTCAACTCGTCGACCGGGTTCGGCACGCTTGGCTACGGCCTCCCTGCAGCCTTTGGTGCCAAACTCTCGCAAGCGGATCGTCCAGTCGTCTCGCTGATTGGCGATGGCGGTCTTCAATTCACCCTTGCCGAACTGGCCACAGGCGTCGAGTTGGGCCTCCCGGTGCCGATCCTGTTGTGGAACAATCGCGGTTACGGCGAAATCAAGCGCTACATGCAAGATCGTCAGATCCCGCAAATCGGCGTCGATATCTACACGCCCGACTTTCAGGTGATCGCGAAAGGCTTCGGCGCCCATGCAACAAGCGCTCAGTCGCTGGAAGATCTTGTCTCGGCAATGGAGACCGCCTTCGCCTCCGATCGCCCGACTGTCATCGAACTTGACGATGCCGTTGCACGGCACTGGTAGTTTTTTGCCGGTACTCTCATGGGACAACAGAGTTGTTGAACAAGCCGTTTGCCGCCGGAATCCCGCCGCGCCTTGACAAGCGGTCTGGGCGGTAAACCAAGGCAAGACATTCATCGGAAGACGCGGAGCGGATGACGTGTCGCCGCTGCGGTTCCGGTGTCTTGAATGTTGCACAAGAACGTCATTTTGCTGAAACAATGAGCCTTTAAATCGTTGTCGTGCACACGTGTGCAATTTCTTTCTGACCCGGAGCTATCCGCCGTCTGGCAAGGGGCTCCCGGATAACAGGTGAGACTCAGATGACCACTCTTGTTTCCAAATTGCGCCAGACAACGGCTGCTGCCGTTCTGGCTCTTTCCGCCACCACGATTGCTGGCGGCGCCTTGGCCAAAGACGTTTCCATCACCGTTTGGGCCGGCGGCTCCAACGCAAACGACAGCTACCGCTGGGAAGCCATCGAGATGGCTGCCGATATTCTTGAGCGTGAAGCGGCGATCCGCGGTGAAGAGCTTAATATTACCGTTGAATCCAAGAGCGACTTCGGCAACTGGGAAGGCTTCAAGCAGGCCGTTACACTGGCCGCAGAAGCCGGCACGGCTCCGAACATCGTGGTCACCTCCCACCTCGATATCGCTCCATGGTCGGAAGCAGGCTACATCGTTCCGGTCGAAGACTATCTCGACCTTGATGCCTGGCCGCTGAACGGCATCTATCCCAACCTGATGGAAATCGCCGCATTCGACGGCGTGCAGTGGGGCCTTCCGCAGGATTCCGAAAGCCGTCCGTTCTTCTTCTGGAAAGAGACCCTGCGCCAGATCGGGTACACTGATGAGCAGATCGCGGCTCTTCCGGCCAGGGTTGAAGCCGGTGAATACACGCTTCAGAACGTTCTGGAAGACGCCAAGAAGGCTGTCGACATGGAAATCGTCGAGAAGGGCTACGGCTTTTACCCGCGCGTTTCCAACGGTCCGGACTACGCCCAGTTTTATCAATCCTTCGGCGGTGAACTGATCGACGCCGAAACCGGCAAACTGCTGCTCGACAAACAGGCGATGGAAGAGTTCTACCAGTTCTTCGTCGACGCTGTCGAAGCCGGAATCACCCGCAAAAACCACATCGGCACCGACTGGGGCCAGTGGTACAACGAAGTCGCCAACGGCAAGGCTGCGACCTGGCACGGCGGCACGTGGCACTACGGCCGCTACGCCCAGGAAGGCAACGCCGATTTCTGGAACACCATCGAGTTCTCGCTGATCCCGGCAGGCAACGACAACGGCCGTGCCAACACGATCACCCATCCGCTGGTCTATCTCATCACCGACAATGCGGACGATGCAGCTGAAGAAGTCGCGGCAAACCTTGTCAAGATCGCTTCCGAGCCGCGCCTCAACACGCTGCATGCGATCAAGTCGAACCATCTCGGCATTGCCACGGAGCAGGCGAACATCGAGCTTTACGCCAATGACCGTTGGGCGGACGAAGCCACGAAGCGTCTTCTCGGCCACGCCAACGCTCAGCCGAACCATGTGAACTACGGCGCTTTCTCTGAAGCCCTGTTCAAGGGTCTGGAAGCAGCCTGGACCGGCACCAAGTCTCCGGCCGATGCTGTCGCCGAAGTTGAAGTGCAGATGAAGGCAACGCTCGGCGACGAACTGATCGTCCGCTAAGCGTTTTCTTTCGACATGCAATCCGGGCGGGGCGCATTTCTCCGCCCGGACTTGACTGGAGCCATTTCATGACACGATCGAGCTGGCTGGGGCTGGCCTTTCTTTCCCCGGCATTTGTCGTCGTATTGTTTTTCTTTTTGGTACCCGCTGTTCTGACCGGCTTCTTTGCCTTTACCAACATGAGCACGGCAACCGGCGTCAAGGGCGGTGCCTATGTCTTGGGCGCCAGTGATTTGCGCGTCCTGAAGAGCGCAGGCGTCTCAACGGAAACGCTTGAGCGGATTGAAGGCGCCGGATACCTGGTCGATGACAAGGGCCTGAGCGCATTGGCGCAGGATTACGGGCAGGCGGTTGCCGATGAATTCGCCAAACACCATGGCGGATCGGCGTTTGCAAAACGCCGCGACATCGAACGCGCGCTCAAGGACTTGCGCAGCCATCCGATCCGGAAAACCCGTGACCGGAAGGCCGCTGCCGAACTGTTCAAGCGCTCGCTTCTGAACCAGCGTTTCGATGACCTGTCACTCTTTGAGGCCGCGGTTGAAGAGGCAGGCATCCCCGAAACCGACCGGGCGGTGGTCATTGACACCGCTTATACCGGCTGGGTCTGGACAGGCGAGAACTTCGATCTTCTGTTCTCGCTGGATTCCACTTGGCAATATGCCAAGAACACCGGGGTCTATGTGGTGTTCACACTGTCGTTCAATGTGGTTTTCGGTCTGTTCCTTGCCATTGCGACATTCTATTTGCCTGCCGGACAGGCCGCCGCCTTCCGGGCAATCTGGTTCCTGCCACGCATTCTGCCTCCTGTGCTTTACATCGTCATGTGGCGCTGGTTCACCTGGGACACCGGATTCCTGTCCACAGTGCTGTCCGGTTTCGGGGTGCCCTCGAAAAACTGGATGCTTGAAAGCGAATATCACGCCTGGACCACCATTGTGCTGATCAACGGTTTCGTCGGCGCTTCCATGGGCATGATCGTGTTTTCGTCCGCGATCCGGGCCATTCCAAGCTCGATGCTTTATGCGTCGGAGGTCGATGGAGCCAGCCGGCTGCAGCAAATCTGGCACATCATCCTTCCCCAATTGCGCTGGCCGATCCTGTTCATCACCTCCTACCAGACCATGTCCCTGCTCACCTCGTTTGAGTACATCTTCCTGGCGACGCAGGGCGGGCCGGGCGGATCGACGGAGGTCTGGGCACTGGCGGCTTTCAAGACCGCGCTCAACAACTACGGCGGCAACCTGCAATACGGGCTCGGCGCGACGTACGCCTTGTTGCTGGTGTTGATCGGACTGTTGGCAAGCCTTGCCTATCTCAAGCTGTTCAACTTCCGAACGCTTCTCACATCGCCGCGGATAGAAGGATAGCGCCATGCAACAGAGCTTTCGCAACTGGCCGGTGCTTGTGATCCTGCTGGTGTTTTCCGCACCGCTTCTGATCATGCTGACCTTCCTGCTGGTGGACGCCTTCACCACGAAGGTGCCCGGCACCATGATGCCCAACGGGTTCACCTTCCATCATTTCCGTTTCCTCTGGAGCGATCTTGACGACGGCAATTGGGGCATTTGGGGTGTCACTCTCAACACCTTCAATTTTGCCCTGTTCACGTCGCTGGCGGTGACGGCGATCTCTCTTACGGCGGGCTATGCCCTGTCGCGGCTGGCGTTTCCCGCGCGCGGATTTTTCCTCGGAAGCCTTATCGTTCTGCATGCCTTCCCGACGGTGACGCTGATCATCGCCATCTTCCTGATCCTTCAGCTGCTTGGCCTCTACAACACCCTGATCGGTGTCATCATCGTCAAGGCGGCGCTGGAACTGCCGTTTGGCATCTGGGTGATGAAAGGCTTCTATGACACTGTTCCCTGGGAAATCGAAATGGCCGGAATTCAGGACGGCGCCAGCCGGTTTACCGTCTGGTGGAAGCTGGTCCTGCCTCAGGTGCAGCCCGGCCTGATGGCTATCTTGATCTTTTCGTTCCTGTCCGGCTGGTCGGAATTCGTGCTGCCATTGGTGCTGGCGCCGGGCAATGAGGCGCAGGTTCTGTCGACCTATCTTGCGGCGATGCTTCTTGATGGCGGCACCCAGGCCGACTTCAATCTCTTCAAGGCCGTCGGGCTGTTCTATGCCCTTCCGGTGGTTGTTATCTATCTGATCTTCCAGAACAAACTCATGAACATCTATGGCGGAGGCGCGAAGGGCTGATGCGGATCGCACTTGAACAATTCACCAAGACCTTCGGTGATACGACCGTCATCAAGGACATGTCGCTTGAGATAGAAAGCGGCGAGATGCTGGCCTTGCTCGGCCCGTCCGGCTGCGGCAAGTCGACGACGCTGTTTGCGATTTGCGGAATTCACCGCATGAACGGCGGGCGGCTGCTGTTTGGCGGGCGGGATGTCACCTCCGTGTCCTCGCAAAAGCGCAATGTCGGCGTGGTGTTTCAGAACTATGCGCTCTATCCGCATATGAGTGTCTTCGACAATATCGCGTTCCCGCTGAAGGTCAGAAAGGACAGCAAGGCGGAGATCGGCCGGAAGGTTAGGGATATCGCCGATCTCGTCCATATTGGCGAGCTTCTGGCCCGAAAACCCGCGCAACTGTCCGGTGGCCAGCAACAGCGTGTGGCTCTGGCCCGCGCTCTTGTCCGCGAACCGGACATCCTGCTTCTGGATGAACCGCTCGCCAATCTGGATGCCAAATTGCGCCTCGAGATGCGCTCCGAAATCCGCCGGATCCAGCAGCAGACCGGAATAACGGCGGTTCTGGTTACCCACGATCAGGTGGAAGCCATGTCGATGTGCGATCGTATCGCGATCATGAACAAGGGCGAGATCGTTCAACTGTCCTCGCCCAAGGACATGTATGACAACCCGTCTTCGGATTTCGTCGCCGGTTTTCTCGGGAACCCGCCGATTGCCTTTCTGGATGGCACTGTGGCCGATGGCAGGTTCAAGTTGAATGGGTCGGACCTGACGCTTCCGCTTCCTGCAAACATTTCTGTGCCTTCATCGGGCGAAGCGCTGCGCTATGGTATCAGACCGGAGTTTTTCCAGCCTGACAATGCGTTGAAAGTTAAGGGTGAAATTACCTTTGTCGAAACCCAGGGGCGCGAAAACCTCTACGATGTCACCCTGCCTTGCGGTGCGGTGCTGCGCTCGATCCAAAGCCAGGGGGATATGGCGGTCGTCGGCAATCAGGTCAGCTGGGGCATAGCGGAAGATCGCATCCTTGCGTTCAACTCAAGCGGTCGCAGGATATAGGGGGCTTCAGTGGCATTGATCCCGTTCCGGCCCGACACCTCGTGGATCCACGAGCAAAGGCCCGTTCCACTCGCAATTGCCCATCGCGGGGCGAGCGCCTATGCCTTTGACAACACCTTGCGCGCCTTTCAACTGGCGCACGACCTTGGCGCGGATATGTGGGAGGTTGATGTCCGGTTGACGGCAGATGGTGTTCCGGTGGCGTGCCATGATGCAGATCTCAAGGAGGTTTGCGGCCAGGATATTCTGCTCTCGGATGTGACCGCGAGCCAGGCACAGGAATTGTCCGCCGAAGCCTGCCATCCCATTCCGCTGTTTTCGGACGTCGCGGCTCTGGCCAAGCGGCTCGGCACCGGCATTTATCTGGACGCGAAGGAAGGCGAGGCGGCAACACGCGCGTTTGAGATCCTGCTGGATATCGAGGTCGAGCGCGTGATTGTCGGGGCGAACAGCATCGATTATTGCCGCCAGTTGAAGGCGGCGGGCTGTGCGTATCCGGTGTCTCTCCTGATCGGCATTGGCCAGGACGGGTTCGACTTGGTGGAAAAGGCCGGTGCGGACATCATCCATCCCTGCTGGGAACATGCCGGTGACCGGCCGGACAGCCTGCTTGACCACGCCTATTTCGCGGCGGCCAAGTTGCGCAATCTTCCCGTGTTGACCTGGCACGAAGAACGTCCGGATGTCCTGAGCGCTCTCGTTGACATGCCGGTGCTCGGGATCTGCTCAGATACGCCCGAACGGGTGTGGCAATACAGATCAGCAGCCGGATTGGCACCGGAAATCGTTTGCCACCGCGGGGCTTGCAAGATCGCGCCTGAAAACACCGAACCTGCGGCCTTGGCAGCGTGGATGGCCGGGTTTGACTATGTGGAGATTGATGTCCGGGAAACGGCAGATGGCGGCTATGCCGTGCATCATGATGCAACGCTGGACCGGACCACAAATGCAGCCGGCGAGTTGAAGGCAAGCACAGGTGAAGCCTTGGCAAAGCTGGATGCGGGGGCCCGTTTCGATCCGTTTTTTACGGGCACGCCCATTCCGTCCCTCGACAACATCCTGGGACTTGCCGCGAAAATCGGCAAGAAGCTCTATGTCGAGATCAAGGATGGTGATCCGGTCCGGATCACGCAACAAGTCTTGCAACGTCTTCCGGCGGACGATGCTTTCTTCTGGTCGTTCGATCAGGACGCCCTGCATAAAATCCGGCTGCATTCCCGGGATGCAAAGCTCATGGCACGTCCGGAGGATTTCCAATCCCTGGAGGCATGCCTTTCCGCCTTTGATGCCGACATTCTGGAATTCAATCCTGCAAATGCAAGCGCTGAAAACATTGAAACTGTCCGGTGCGCCGGGAAGAAGGCTATGATTGCCTATATGGGCGAGGATCCTGACGTCATGGCCAGTTTGCTGGATCTGCAACCTGACCTTCTCAACGTGAATGAACCGTTCCTTGTCCATGCCCTTTTGAAGTCAAGAAAACAACAAACCCAATGACTGATCCGTTAGGTCCGAAGAAGACAGCCAATTCCTTTGATGTTGCCCGGGCGGCTGGAGTGTCCAGGTCCGCCGTGTCCAGAACATTCACCGATGGTGCCAGTGTTTCACCCGAGACGCGGGAAAAGGTGATCAAGGCGGCCCGCGAACTGGGTTACCGGGTGAATGCGCTCGCCCGGTCGCTGCACAAGCAGAAATCGGATCTGGTCGGTCTTGTTGCCGCCGATCTGGACAATCCGTTCCGGGCGGAGCAGATCGACCTCTTGTCGCAAGGGCTTTTGGAACGCGGGTTCCGGCCGATCCTTTTGCGCGGCGATCCGTCGGCGGATGTGGCGGATCTCATCGGGTCATTGCTGCAATATAGCGTTGCCGGTGTGATCGTGACTTCCGACACGCCACCAGAAGAAATCTGCATGGAGTGCCTGGAAAACGGCGTGCCACTGGTGGTGGTCAACAAGCGTGACCCTGGCGCACCGGTTGACCGGGTTCTGACGGATTTTGAAACCGGGGGCCGGATCGCCTTCGAGCACTTGCGGGCGGCAGGTTGCACCAGACTTGCGGTTGTTACGCCCGAAAAGCCGTCTTACTCCGTCATGGGGCGCGGGCTGTCATTTGAGCGATCAGCTTTAGAAAACGAGGTTCCATGTGTCCGGATCGCGGTGGGGACACAGACCTACGAAGGCGGGTTGGCGGCGGCCAATCATATCCATGCACGGAGGCAGGACATAGACGGTGTGTTCTGCACCGCTGATTATCTCGCGCTAGGCGTGATGGATGGGCTCCGGCATGTGCATGGCCTTGCCATTCCGGACGACCTTCAGCTCATCAGCTATGATGATATTCCGCAAGCTGCCTGGAAGTCCTACGACCTGACAACAATCGTTCAATGCCAGCGCGGCCTGTGTGAGGCGACCTTGCGACTTCTGATGGACCGGCTTGCCGATCCCGAGGCTCCGCCGAATGTTACGACCTGCGATGTCTCGATCATTGCGAGGTCGACGACACGGCCCTTCTGACAACTGCCAACACGATGCGAGATTGCACAATTACTGCCGCGGCGTCAGGCGTTTCCGGGCGTTGACCGGGTGTGTATTTCGCCGGTGCCAGTGGAATTTCTTGATAGAAATCAACACGACAATGAGAAACGGAGAGTAAGTACCGGGCGCGCAAACATGCGGCGGGCGCATGTTGACGACGGAGCCTAAAATGGTTGCAGACGTGTTTTCCGAAGATTGTAACTCCTCGGCAGGCAATGGGCTATCGACGATCCCGCAAACAGTGTTCTGGGCGCTTCAGCTCTGCTCGAAGGTGCCGGGCTCAGAGCGTATGCCGCTTTCAGAAGCTCTGGGCCGGGTGGTCGGCGAAGATGTGCACGCACGGCAGCCCCTGCCGGTCCAGGACCACTCGGCGGTTGACGGTTACGCGCTTGGCGGCGGATCGATCCATGATTTCCGGATCATTGGCCGGACGATTGCCGGTGACAAGGCCTGCAGGGCGATCGGGGAGGGCGAAGCTGTCCGGATCATGACTGGTGCACCGGTCCCTCCTGGAACCCGCGCTGTCCTGATGCAAGAGCATGCGACTGTGGAGGGCGGAACCGTCCGCCCGGATTTTCAGATGCCGGAGGGGGCAAACATCCGCCGCGCCGGTGAAGATGTGAAACCTTCCGGCACGCTGGTCAAGGCGGGAACCCGGCTGGACAGCCGCCATATGGCCCTTTTGGCGGCCACGGGCGTCATCAGCGTCAGGACCGTCGACAAGGTCAAGGTCGCGATATTCTCCAGCGGCAACGAACTATGCGATATCAGCGATGATGTGTGTTCGGGGTGTGTCCGCGATTCCAACCGGCCGATGTTGAAGGCGCTTCTGGATGCGAACGGTATCGCCGTCACCGATCTCGGTATTGTGCCGGACTCCCGCGATACCATTGCCGCGACCCTGAAATCGGCTGCAGAGGATCATCATCTGATCATTACCTCCGGCGGTGTATCCGTGGGTGAGGAGGATCATTTGAAACCGGCTGTAATTGATGCCGGCGGGACGATCGAAAGCTGGAAGATGGCGATCAAGCCCGGCAAGCCGATAGCGCTCGGCAAGATCGGTGGCGCCGTTTATCTCGGACTGCCGGGTAATCCGCTGGCATGTCTCGTGGACTTTCTATTAGTCGGAAGGCCGGTGCTTGACGCGCTGGCGGGCGCCTTGCCGCACACGCCAAACCCGCAGCAGGCGCGGGCCGCGTTCCGCTGGGAGCGCAAGCCGGGGCGTCAGGAGTTTTTTCCGTGCAATGTCGTCGGATTGAGCGATGAGGGCCTGCCGCTTCTGGAGAGAACCGGCAAGGCCGGTTCGGCAAGGCTCATGCCGCTCGTTGAGGCGGACGGACTCGGCGCGGTGCCCGCCGATTGTCCGGACGTTGGGCCGGGCACACGGCTGCAATTCTATCCGTTTCGCGCGTGCTTGGGTTTGTAACGCGATAAGCCGCACATCCCTTGCGGGACGCAGCGCTTTTGGCCCCGGATGGCGTCAGAGAGCCCTTTTGGAGGTTATTCCATGGCAGTCTCTTTTCCTGATCCGCAGCCAAAAGCGTCTTGCGCCGCGACCTAAACCTAATTTCCCCCAGGCCCTAGGTGTTTTATCCGCCGCGCATTTGGATGCGGTATCTGGACCGCAATGCCCCTGCATCGGTATAGCAGCCGCGCAAAAATCGTTGGCCGCTGGCTGCAGAAAACGTGTTCCGTCCGTGGATGATCCGCTGGTTGTCAAAGACGACACATTCGCCGGGTTTGAGCCGGTACTGTTTCTGAAACTTCTCAGCCTTCACCAGCCGGAGAAACCGATACAGTGGTCTTCCCCCACTGAAGTGATCCTCCGCTATGTTTAGGAAAACAGAGGAAAGCCGTGGCGAACAAACGTCCGTTTGAACGAAACCCGGCTCAAACCTCGAGCGGGGTTTCCTTAACTGTTGTCAGTAGCTGTTGGAATGCCAGTCGCTTTGCGAATGGTCAGCTCGGGAATGCCTCGTTGAGTTTGCCGAGCAGTTCCTGGAGTTTTTCATCATAGCGCCCGGACAACTGCCTGGTCCAGGTTTCCGGCGGGTTCTGCCAGGTGTCCGGCGCGCCAACCGCGATCAACATCAGCATGCCGTAACGTCCATGCACCTTGCAGGTCAGGACATAGAGACCGGGGACATCCATGGTCCGGGTTTCGGAAGATGTATTGGCGATCGAAATCTTCTCCGTACCTTCCGGAATCAGCCCCTTCACGCTGACCACCGTGTGCTGGCCGAAGGAATTGTTGAAAGTGACTTTTTCTCCGGTCTCAAGGACCACGAAATCGGGCTGGAACCGGAACATGTCGAGGACCCGGCCGGCGGTCGGATCGGTGATCTGATCAATAAAGGCGCGGATGTCGGTTTTTGCAGCGAAGGTTCCGAGCGGGATCATGGCCAGAAGGACGACGGCGGCCAATCCGCTTGCTATGATGGACGTTTTACGCATGGGTTTTCGGCTCCCGTAGTGACCTGGCTGCCGGTCAAGACAATGCAAACGCACTCATCTCAGGGCCGTGTTGGCTGGGGTCAGTGAATTTCGGTTGGCAGTTGGGCAGGTTTCGGTTGGCGTGTCCTTGAGAATCGTCAAGCACCGCGTTTGCGCGGCCGGCCGCCATTGGCGATTTCGCGAAGCCGGTGGATGTCCTCGATCACTACAACGTCCGCCTCCAAAAGGCTGATGACCCCTTCAGAAGTCAATGCGGTAAAGCCGCGGCTGACGGTTTCCGGCTGCAGGCCGAGATAATCGGCGATGTCGCGGCGCCCGAAGGGAATAATGACCTTGTCCAGTTTCTGTCTGTGGTGATTCTGCGAGCGCTTCTTCAACTCGAACAGGAAGGCCGCGATTCGCTCGATAGGCGTTTTCTTTGCCAAGTCGTTGCTGTGGTCGAGAAGATGAAACACGAAACGGTTTGACTGGTCGAAGTAGTGTTCGCGAATGGCGTCCGATTTCTCAAGGATTTTGCCAAATACGGGGCTTTCCATGATCTGAACAGCACTTGGCGACAAGGCGGTGATTGTTCCGTTCAGCCGGTAGTTCAGCGAGGCAAGGTTGATGTAGTCGCCCGGAAAGAACAGGCCGGTGATGGTGCGCCGGCCATCGCTCAAATGAGCGACAATACCAACAGAACCGGTCAGCACCCCGATGACAGGTGAATTCGGCAGTGTTTCTGGCGCGATTTCCTGTCCCGAATCAAGGGCGAAGCGAAGCGCACCCTTTGGAAGCGTTTGCCCAAAGGCATCGCGGACGACCGCGCAGAGGCAGTTGTGAGCTTCAAACCCGCAACTGTTTTCCAGGCCGCATGTGCTTTGTGTTGGGCGGCTGTTTTCATAGCCGCCATGAATTTCCGGTCCATCCAGAACGCGCATCGATTCCCCCTCTGAAATCGCGGACACAATAGCTGTGGTGTGCTTTTTATTTATTGAGCCAAGTCAACACGCCGGATACCTTCAAGTATTTGCAAATAAAGGTTGCTGACCATGGGGTATTTCGCGCGGCCGCAGTAGGTATGATTACACAAAAATCGAGATCACTGATTACAAACAATGCTGCTCTATTTTGAATGGCAATAGTGCCCAAACCGGGGAGCAATACCGGACCCAGTCCTGGGACGGTGCTGAACTTGAGCTCCCTGTCACAACGGAGGGTTCTATGCGCCTAACTGCAAGTTTTGCAGCTCTGCTCTTAGCCACAACAGCAACCGCCTGGTCAGCTGACCAGGGTCCGGTCACCCCGATGGAGGTGAATCCGGAACTGGCTGAACTGGGCAAACGTCTATTCTACGATCAACGCCTGTCGGGTGATACCAACCTGTCGTGTTCCGCCTGCCACCAGCCGGAACTGGGCTTTACCGACGGCGAAGCACTGTCAACCGCCTATAGCGGGTCAGAAGGCTTCCGCAACACGCCGACGCTGGCCAATGTTGGTCATCGCGCCGCGTGGATGCATGACGGCCGCCTTGGTACCAACTTGAACGATGTGTCCCGTGAAATGATCACGGAAGACTACATCATGAACATGGATATGCGGATGATGCAGGAGCGTCTGAAGCAGGATCCGGTCTATGTCGAAATGTTCGCAGCTGCCGGCAAGGGTGAGCCGTCCAACGGCGGCGCACGGTCCGCGCTGCAGGAGTTCCTGAAGTCGATCACGTCTTCCGGCGCACCGTTCGACACCGGCGAAATGAGCGAAGCAGCCAAGCGCGGCTACGTGAATTTCAGAGGCAAGGCCGGTTGCACCAGCTGCCACTCCGGAGACCGCTTCACCGACGATCTGCCGCACAACACCGGCGTTCCGGGCAACCCGGACATCTGGTCCGATCCGCTCCGTCACCAGACCTATGTGGCCTACGCAAAGTTCATGGGTGTCGAAAACTACATGAACGTCCGCGAAGACCTCGGTGCGTATGTCCGCGATCACAAGGAAGGCTCCAAGCGGACCTTCATGACGCCGACCTTGCGCGAACTGGCCTACACAGCGCCGTACATGCACAACGGTACGCTTGCCACGCTCGAAGACGTGGTTGAGTTCTACGACCAGGGTGGTGGCGACGATCCGAACAAGGATCCGCGTTTGAAGCCTCTCGGTCTCACCCGCGGCGAAAAGGCCGAGCTTGTTGAGTTCCTCAAGGCACTCTCCGGCGACAGCTTCGATCAACCCGCTTACGTCTGGGAGGCTGATGACTACGGCTACGAAGTCATCTCCGACTGGCAAAACGCGAAAAACTGAGGAGACCGGATCATGTCGAAAACCATGAAAAAGACCGTCTCTGTCTGGGCTCTTGCCGGTGCTTCCATGCTCGCGATTGCCTCCGGAGCCCTTGCCGCCGACCGTCCAGCCAATCTGGCCCCGCTCGGTGACCCGCCCATTCCGGCCGACAACAAGATGTCCCCGGAGAAGATCGAACTCGGCAAGATGCTGTTCTTCGATCCGCGTCTGTCCGGTAACGGTGCAATGCCGTGCTCGGCTTGCCACATTCCCGATGCCGGCTGGGATTTCCCGGACAAGATCTCCCTCGGCTACCCGGGGACCGTGCACTGGCGGAATTCCCAAACTGTCGTGAACGCTGCCTACTACGGCAATCTGTTCTGGGCCGGATCTTCCAAGTCGCTCGAAGCGCAAGCCAAGTCCGCCGCTGGCGGTGCTGTGGCCGGTAACGGCGAAGCGGACATGATGGAATCCCGTCTGGCATTCATTCCGGAGTATCGCGAACGCTTCAAGGATGTGTTCGGCACCGAATACCCGCGTCTGAGCCATGCCTGGAAGGCGATTGCCGCCTTCGAACGGACACTCGTTCAGAAGGATACGCCGTTCGACAACTACATGCGCGGTGACGATGCGGCTCTTGGCGAAGCTGAAATGCGTGGCCTGGATCTGTTCACCGGCAAGGCCGGATGCGCACAGTGTCACGACGGCGCACTTCTGACCAACCAGAAGTACTACAACATCGGCGTTCCGGCCTATGACGGTTGGCAAGACGACGAGTTGGCGCAAATCACCTTCCGCTACGAACTCTTCGCGAAGGGCTCCACGGAAGAAATGTACCGGACCTACAAGGACGATCCGGGTGTGTATTTCCGTGCCAAGGACAAGAAGCACAAGGGCAAATTCCGCGTGCCGTCCCTGCGTTACACCAAGTACACAGCGCCTTACATGCACAACGGCATGATCGAGACACTCGAAGATGTTGTTGATTTCTACAACCAAGGTGGTGGCGAGAACCAGTTTGCTGAAACCAAGAGCGAACTCATCAAGCCGCTTGGTCTGAACGACCAGGAAAAGGCCGATCTCGTTGCCTTCCTGGAAAGCCTCTCCGGTGAGCGGATCGTCATGGAAGCGCCTGAGCTTCCGGAATACGACGTCCTGCCGGCTGCTTCGAATTAAGGAGACGGATTATGACGAAGCATCAAAACCCGATCGATCCGGCCCTGATCGAAGCGATCAACGGCCCGGCCGATGTCGCCAAGACCGGCAAGAAGTGCCTGATGAACCGGCGTCAGTTCCTGCTGACGTCAGGCATCACGACCTTCACGGTCATGGTGGCCTTGAAGGCTGGGCCTTCTGCCGCGAAAGTGCCGGCTGTCGTTTCGACCTATGAGCGCAAGCTGATCGGCAAACTGTCGGAACTGAAAGTCGACGAGCCGCTCGACTTCACCTATCCGGATGAAGGCGCCTATGCCGAATCCATGCTGGTGAAACTCGGCAAGGAAGCTGGCGGCGGCATCGGTCCGGACAAGGACATTGTGGCGTTCAACTACACCTGTACCCACCAGGGTGGTCCTTTGCAGGGCACCTACAAGTCCGAAGACAAGGTCCTGGGCCCGTGCCCGCTGCACCTGACCACCTTCGATCTGACACGCCACGGCATTTTCATCTCCGGTCAAGCCTATCAGAGCCTGCCTCAGGTGCTGCTGGAACTGGATGGTGATGACATCTACGCCGTCGGTATGTTTGGCCTGATCTATGGCCGCTATGACAATCTCAAGGGCTGAGGAGCTAAGATAAATGTCCACACCCTATTACATCCCCGAGACGAACATCCCGCTGCCTCCGGTAGATGCGGATGTGATCTCCACCGCTTGCGACTACTGCATCGTCGCCTGCGGCTACAAGATCTACCGGTGGCCGGTCAAAGGCGGCAAGGTCGGCGGCGAAAAAGCTGCTGAGAATGCCTTCGGCGTTGACTTCCCGGTCGATCCGCTCGGCCCCTGGGTCGCGCCGAACCAGTACAACGTGGTTCTGCACAATGGTGAACCGCACCATGTGATCATCATTCCGGACAAGGACACCGAGCACGTCAACCTGCTGGGCAACTCCTCGATCCGCGGTGGTGCGCTGGCTCAGAAGGTCTACAACCCGCAGACCCCGACCCGTGACCGCCTGAAATCTCCGATGGTCCGCATGTTCGGCGTCCTGATGCCGGTCACATGGGACTTCGCCATGGAGATCGCGGCTGAAGTCGGCAAATACGTGATCAAGAAGCACGGTGAGAACGCTTACTGCGTGAAGACCTTCTCCTACGGCTACATGGAGAACACCTACGCGATCACCAAGTATGCGCTGAACAGCGTCAACACGGCCAACTTCACCTTCCACGATACGCCGTCCGACGTGACGTCCACACCTGGTTTCCGGGATGCGGGCTTCGACAACTTCGGTCCGGCTTACGAGGACTGGAGAGATGCCGAGACACTGCTGGTTTGCGGTACGGACCCGTATGAAACCAAGACGATCCTCTTCACTGACTGGATGATGCCTGGCATTCAGAACGGTCAGAAAGCGATCTTCATGGTTCCGCGGAAAACCGGCGGCATTGCCTACGCTGAAAAGAATGGCGGCATGTGGCTCGACATTCAGCCCGGTACCGACCTTCTGGTCGTCAATGCGATCGCCCGTGTGATCGTGGAGAACGGCTGGGAAGACAGCGACTGGATCCAGAAGTGGGTCAACAACAAGTGGGAAAGCTCCTCCGGCTTCGGCCAGGGTACGCGTAACACCCCTTGGCAGTGGCGCACCACCTGGGGCAAATTCCAGACCAAGGGCTTCGAGGACTGGAAGAAATGGCTCCTCGCTCAGGACGAATTCGCACCTGAGAAGGCTGCCGAAGTTGCCCAGATCGACGTTCAGAAGATCTACACCGCAGCCGAATGGATGGCCAAGCCACGTGAAGACGGCTCCCGTCCGAAGACCTCGATCATGATCGAGAAGGGCTTCTACTGGTCCAACAATACCGGCAACACCCAGGCAATCTCCGCACTCGGCATCACGGTAGGTGCTGGCGGACGTCCGGGTCAGGTCATCGGCCGGGCCGGTGGTCACCAGCGTGGCGGTCTGCGCGGCGGCAAATACCCGCGCAACAAGTCTCCGGAGAAGCTGCCGGGCCGCCGCCGGCGCGCCATGGATACCGACCGGTATCTGATGTCCGGCCACACGCGATTTGCGCACGTGATCGGCAACACCTGGATCCAGTCCATGTGTGGCTCGCAGTCGCTGGCTGCCAAGTTCAACGAACTGACCGTGGAAAATCCGCATCAGATCAGCTCGTTCGACAAGCAGGAGATCATCGACACCCTGAAGCGCCGGGTCGACAGCGGCGGCATGGTCGTCGTCAACCAGGACATCTACCTGGTCGATCCGATCGGCGCCCGCTATGCGGACATCGTCTTCCCGGCTGCCGGCTGGGGCGAGGATACCTTCACCCGTGCAAACGGCGAACGCCGCCTGCGCCTCTATCCGAAGTTCTACGATGCACCTGGCGAGGCAAAGCCGGACTGGTGGATCATTGCCAAGCTGGCAACAGCCATGGGCTACAAGGGCTTCGACTGGAAGAACTCCAACGAGGTGCTGGAAGAAGGCGCACGTTTCTCCCGCGGAAGCCGCAAGGACTTCTTCAACGTCAAGGTCGTCGCTCAGCGCGAAGGCAAGACGCTGCATGAGAAATTCGCCGAATTCGGAACCAACGGTATCCAGGGTCCGGTTCTGCTTGCGGAAGATGGTACACTGGTCGGCACCAAGCGCCTGCATGACACCCAGCGTGTCCTGCCGGAAGACGGTCCGTCCGGAGCCAACCGCCTTGGCAAGAAGCTGACGCACTTCAACTCGCAGACCGGCAAGTGCAACATCCAGAAGTCGCCTTGGAGCCTGTTCTCCGACTACTGGGCCTGGTTGTCACCAAAGGACGACGAGCTGTGGGTCACCTCTGGCCGCATCAACGAGCGCTGGCAGTCCGGTTACGATGACCGCCGCCGCCCGTACATCGTCCAGCGCTGGCCGGAAAACTGGGTGGAAATCCATCCGGACGATGCGGCAGCCCGCGGTATCGAGAATGGCGACTATGTCATGACGTACTCTGACCGTATCCCGGTTCAGAAGGACACCATCATCGGTGTGGAAGGCGACGACTTCCAGTTCACCAAACTGATGGAGCATGGCCATATCGAGCTGACGGAAGCGGCCATCACGGCAGTTGCCATCGTCACACCGGCCGTGAAGAAGGGACTCCTGTACATGGACTTCCTGCACACGGCACAGCCGGCCAACGCCCTGTCGGGCCGCGTCGTCGACTGGATCAGCGGCAACTACAACTACAAGATGGGTGTAGGCCGGATCCGCAAGATCGGCACGTCGCCCTACAAGACCAGCTACCGGTCGATGTCTTTCGCCCGCCGCGATATCGCATGATAGCGGCCTGAATGAGTGATTGAGATCAAGGCGGGGACCAAGGTTCCCGCCTTATTCTTTTTCACAACGGAAAACGTCAAAGGTTATTTACGAATGCTTGGAAACACCGCAGTTCCACTGTCATCCGATGTACTGACACTGCAGAAAGATCTTCAGGAAAATGTGCAGCAGATCGTCCAATCGGGAACGCCTGAAGAGCAATGCCTGGCGATCAAGACTGTCGGTGCCTGGAAGCTGCCGTCGGCCCGCGATGTGCTGCTTGAAGCCACAAAGAACGACGATCCTGACGTCAGGGCCGATGCCCTTGAAACGTTGGTCAAGCTTGGCGAGACGGGCCTCGGGGAAACATTCCTGTGGAGCCTGATCAACGACCCAATCGGCGAATCAAAGATTGCGGCCCTGAAGGGATTGACTACGGACGACCGGGACGCGGCGGGAGAATTGCTGCGCAAGCTGGCAGTCGAGTGCTGCGACGAGGATGTCGCCTGGGACGACGAAGGTGCGGACTGGGATGACTGGCTCGATGTGCAGAAGGAAGCCATTCGCACGATCGGCCGTCTTGGTCTTGAAGACGCCGTCGAGGATCTCCTGTCTGCTGCCAATGATGAATTCGGCCAGGATGTCTGGCGCGAAGTGCTTGAAGCCTTTGCGCGTTTGGGCCGGCCGGGTTTTCTGGCCCTGATTGATGCCGGACGGAGCCCGTCGGACCGTCAGCGCGCCCGTGCGGCAAGGGCGTTCGGCCTGTCAGACGATCCGTTTGTCCTGAAGGCCCTCGACGGGCTGTCCCAGGACGGTGATGCCGGTGTGCGGCTGGCAGCACTGGAAACCATGCTTGAGCGCAATGCGCCGATGCCGGATGAACGGCTGATCAAGGACACGGATGCTCAGATCCGTGCGTTTGCCGCTTCGAATTCGCCAACCATTGCCGCCGATGATCTGATCGACTTGGCGATGAATGACGAGACCAAGGCGGTCAAACTCGCCGCCATTGCCCGCTTGTGTGATTGCGAAGTGACGTCTGCTCAAAGCGCGAAGCTGCTCGAACACACCAGGACGAAACTGCGCAGCGAACCGGAAGACATCATCGCGGCTCTGATTGAGGTCTTGGGGCGCAGCGGAACCGACGAAGCATTCGAACTTCTTCTGGAAATCGGCTCGCGCAGTCCAAAGCCTGCGGTTCAACGCGCAATCCTTGCCTCTTTTGCACATTTCGAGAAGCCTGAGACCTTTGAACTTCTGACCGAGGGGATCACGGCGAAAAGCCAGGCGGTCCGCCTGTCGGCACTTGCCACGCTTGCCGCGCTGTCCAGGGAAGACGGCGTCGTCGCCGACAACGCGGCTGCCGTTCTTCTTCTGGCCGCTAAAGGCGACTTGGCCTCCGAGGAAGACGAAGCCGATGAAAAGGCGGAGAACAATACCGGCGATGCCGGGAAACAGTTTGGCGGCGGGGCCCGTGAAGATGACGGCGGCAGCCGGAACCGGATCGTACTGGACCGCGAGGGCAACATCGTGCCGCCGAAGGAAGAAACCGAAGATCCGGTTGATCTGAACGCTTACCGCACGAAGGATGATGGCGGTGAGGGTGGTGCTCTCGACGAGCCAATCGAGGCGTTCGAAGGAGAAGCTCCTTTGGAAGCCCTGGAGGGCGGTGCGGAAAACGGCGCAGAAATCGTTGCATTCCCGCAAAGCACGCTGTCGGCGATCATGCAGGGCGATGAGGAGCAGGCCGCCTTCGAAGAAGAGAAAATCGACCTCTCCGACGAAGATCTGAAATTCCTCGAGCTTGCCCAATCAACCCTGAAGAAGAAGCGGGTCCGTCCGGATGTCGCAGCCAGCACTGCTCAAGACATTCGTCGGATCGCGGTTCGTCTTATTGGTGAACTGAAGCATTCTGTGTTTACTCCGATGTTGCTGGCCCTTCTCGATACCCGGGACGACGAGCTACGCGTGGCTGCCTTCAACACTTTGACGAGCCGTTGCGCCAAGGGCGTTGTCTTAAGTGATGATGACTGGGCTGCCATGGACAAGTTGCCGTCGGAGAATCAGCCGCGTGTTGGTGCAGCGTTCTTGAAACTGCTGACATATGCGCCCGAAGCCGTGGCGATGCCCCATTTGAATGCAGCTCTTTCCAGCAACGACAGCTCCATTCAAGCTGCTGCGCTCGACACTTGCATGACGCTGAATGTCCTGCCTGACGAGATTTGGACCATGCTTGCGTCCGAAAATCGGGGGGCTAGAAAGGCGGCTCTCAAATGCGTCTGCGCATTTTGCGGAACAGAATCCGCAGATGTTTTGGTCCAGGCAGCTTTTAAAGAGAGCGGGGCGCTGTCCACAGAGCTTTGTAATGCAGTCCTGCGACGCGGCTCCGGCGATTTGAGTGACACCGTTCTTGCCAAACTCCAAGAAGCCTGCGCGACCGGTGGTGTGGAGCGCATTATTGCCCTGCAAATGTTGTCGGGAATTGGGGCGTTCGCAATCGCCAGGTAAGGCTTACTTTGAAAACTAAAAAGACCCGCCGGGTCGTCAGGTACGGCGGGTATTTTGCTTTCAATTGAAACTTACCCAGAGGCTGTTGGTCTGCACCGCTAACCAGGTGGTTGCACCTTCGATAGGGGCAGGGACCAACAGCCCTATGGGTTGGCTGTAGGGCACTAACTAGAATCGTAAGCCCAAGCCGATGCACAATGCACGTTTGCCACGCAAATCAGAATAGAGTTTACCGCCACAATTACAAGCAAAAGTAGTATTTGCTTTGTGCTCATTAGTTTAGTTCGGACAGAGAGAAGCACAAGATGCTTCAGGTATGCTAAGACATATGCACTAAAAACAAAATTTATACATTTATATAATAGTGTAGAGTGGTAATGAATAAAGATATTGATTTTATTTCTTACGATGGTGCGACGTATTTGTTTGAATATTATGTATTATTAATGTGTAAACGCATCTAAATTGATTTATTTGTTTTTCGATAGTGGTAAAACATATATATACTTTAGGGAAATTAATATATAAGCAATAACTCATGATTCCAGCTGGACACCCGCAAAAACCTCGCCATTGGGTCTGAAATCTGATTCACTGTGTCCATGGAGGTTCTTCATGGATCCTAGCAGTCTTTTCAGTTTGTCCGATCATCTTGAGCGATTGAGCAAGGATGGCGATCCGCTTGAGGTGCTGGAGCGCACCGTTGATTTCGAATATTTCCGGACCTGGCTGGTGGAAGGGCTGGAGTATAGCGACGGCTCCAAGGGCGGGCGTCCGCCGTTTGACCCGGTTTCGATGTTCAAGGTGTTGATCCTTCAGACGCAGCACAATCTGAGTGACGCAAAGATGGAGTTTATCATTCGCGACCGGCTCTCCTGGATGCGGTTTTTGGGCTTTGCGCTCGGCGAGCCGATGCCGGACGAAAACACGATCCGCCACTTCCGCAACCGGATGACGGAGACCGGCACCTTGAAGCGGGTGATGAAGGCGTTTGACTGGCAACTGAAGAAAAAGGGCTATATCCCGATGTCCGGTCAGATCGTCGATGCGTCCCTCGTGCCCGCGCCCAAGCAACGAAATACGGACGGCGAAAGGCAAGCGATTAAAGACGGCAAGTCGGCCAAGGAGATCTGGCCGGATGAGCCCAACAAGGCGGCACAGAAGGATACCAATGCCCGCTGGACACTGAAAATCGGCGGGAAAGTACGCTATCGGCCCGATGGCACACCGTTGCCGCAGATCGCCTTGCCTGTGTTTGGCTATAAGAGTCATATCAGCATCGACCGGCGCTTCGGCTTCATCCGGGGCTGTGCGGTGACCTCCGCTGCCGATGCAGATGGCCGGCAGTTGAAACATGTCGTGACCAAGGACAACATGGCCTCTGATGTGTGGGCCGACAGCGCCTACCGCTCCACGAAAAACGAGAAATGGCTGGCGCAAAACATGTTGGTGAGCCGCATTCACCGGCGCAAACCAGCGAACAAACCCATGCCGGAGGCAACGTCCCGCGCCAATGCAAAGAAGTCAGCCATCCGTGCCTGTGTCGAACACGTCTTCGCGCATCAGAAGAACCGCTATGGCTTGTTCATCCGCACCATCGGCCTGGCGCGCGCAGAGACCAAACTCACGCTCGCCAACCTGGCCTACAACTTCGATCGTCTGATTTTCCACGAACGGCAATGCGCCATGGGATGAATCCGTCTGGAGGGCGGAAAAATCGATGAAACACCGCCCGGACCGCATCGATCCCGGGCTAAAACACTGGCCTCAGGGTTGAAAGACGTCAGGACGCTTCAAAATAGAGGGTTTTTGCGGGTGTCCAGCTGTATATGTAATCTTACAGTGCAGTTGAAGTTCTTGAAATTTAGGTAGTTTTTACCATTTGATGTTTATCAATGTCATTGCGTATATAAACATATGGTGCTTCCCCGATGACCCTCAAAACTCGAATCTTTGCCAGCTCTATAGGTGTATATCTGGTTGGCTTTACTGCTCTTGTGGTTGTGATCGCATTCATGTTGAATTCGAATTCGCGCAATGCCGCGAAGGAGCTTCTCAGCACAAAGGCGCAGATGCTGGCAGTAGATGCGCAAAAGACTATGGCCGAAACTCAACTGGTCGCCCGCGCTGCGGCGGATGCTATTGAGGGCCTTTACCAGGCGGGTGTGACCGACCGAAACGCGTATGGGTTTGTGATTGAGCGCGTGGTCCACGAGGACAAAGGTCTGGTTGGCAGCGGTATCCTATTCGAGCCGGATGCTGTTGGTAAGGACGCCAACAACCTGAATTTGGGGTTTTCAGACGAAAGTGGCCGGTTCATCCCATACTTCTATCGCGATGACACCGGGGTCAGTTGGGAGCCCGCCATTTTCGGCGGCGATAGCGGTTCGGAAGAATGGTATGACGCCCCCCGAAAAACAGGGCGGGACACGTTCATGGAACCCTATCTTTACCCGGTCAACGGAGAAGATGTCCTAATGGCAACGGCTTCGTCGCCGATTTTGAATGCATCGGGCGTCGGGGTCGGGGTGGTTACAGCTGACGTCGCGCTTGTTCGTTTGAACAGTGAGATTGCCTCAAAGCATACTCATTCGACCGGATATGTCGGTCTTATGAGCGAAGCTGGCGTTTGGATCGTCCATCCGGACCATAGCCTAATCGGGAAAACCGCGAAAGGTTCTATTCAGAACCAAATCAGCTCCATGTCTGGTTCCTCGTCCTACACGATGGAATCTGGGATGAGCATGGCTTGGCAGGCACTCGAACTCACCGGAACCGATCAACGCTGGTTCATTGTCGTGGCTGTTGACCAGAAGGAGTTGTTGAGTGCAGCAAATGCAACTCTTTACACGTCCTTTGCTGTTGCCGCCTTGTTTCTTGCTGCCGGCGCGCTTTTGATGTGGTTGTTGGGAGGGACGATAGCAAATCCGGTTATGGGTCTTACAAAGCGGATGAAGATGCTTGCAGACGGGGATGCTGAGACGCCGGTTGATTACGCCGAACGGCAAGATGAAATTGGCGAAATGGCAAAAGCCCTCCGTATCTTTACATCTAGCGAGAAAGAGCGCCGGGCTCTGTATCAGAATACGGAAACTCAGCGACTATCAGAACAGCGCCGACAAGACGTCATTGAAACTTTGATCGAGAGCTTTGAAGCCGATGTGCAGATCGCGCTGGAGCGAGTAAGCGGCGACACTGTGCAGATGCAAAAGTCAGCCGAGCAGTTGGAGGAAATCGCGAAAGACACGTCGTCTAAGGTATCAGCTACATCCGGGTATTCGGAAACCGCTCAAGCAAGTGTCCAAACCGTTGCTTCGGCTGCCGAAGAGCTTTCCGCGTCCATTACCGAAATTGGTCGTCAGGTTGAGCAGACGAAAGACGTTGTTGTGAAAGCGACGAGTGCGGCCAATGCGTCGAACAACAAGGTCGAGAACCTTGATTGTGCTGCGCAGAAAATTGGTGAGGTTGTCAGTCTAATTCAGGCAATCGCAGAGCAGACAAACCTTCTTGCCCTGAATGCCACCATTGAGGCAGCCCGTGCAGGTGAGGCAGGCAAGGGGTTTGCGGTGGTTGCAGCCGAGGTGAAGGAACTGGCAACACAAACCGCGAAGGCTACGGAAGAAATTTCGGCACAGATCGCAGGCATTCAGGCTTCGACCAGAGACGCGGTCGGATCTATACAAGAAATTACTGACACTATGGAAGAGGTTGACCAGTACACCACTGTTATCGCCGCTGCGATCTCGCAACAAGGCAACGCAACGAGTGAGATCAGTGCCAATGTCCAACAGGCGGCGACGTGCACAGCGGAAATGAATAAAGGTGTTGAAGATGTTTCGTCTTCCGCTGAGGGGACAAGCAGCTCGGCCGTGGATGTTCTGTCGGCCTCGAATTCCGTGTCTCACCAATCCGGCGAACTCAAGAACACTATTGCCAGCTTCCTTTCCAAGGTTCGTGCTGCATAAAGGCAATCGTATGCAACAAAAAAAACCCGGCGGAAATTATGTATCCGCCGGGGTTTTTATTTTATCACCGATTGGATGCTGCTTTGTGTTCTTCTGTGGTCTACCCGTAAAACGCTCCAAATCTCGTTCGCAGACAAATGGCGCAAAGATCCGTCAGCCTTTCGGCTTCTGCGCGTGCGGCGGCCTGTGCGCTTTGACGATTTCCGGATCGGTTTCGATATAGCTGGCGCCGATCAGGTCCAGGCAATAGGGGACGGCGGCGAAGACCGCCGACAGGCACGTGTCGATGCTTCCCGGGGAACCGGGAAGATTGAGAATGAAGGTCTTGCCGCGCACGCCCGCGGTCTGCCGGGAGAGGATAGCGGTTGCCACGAAGTCCAGGCTGCGGGTGCGCATCAACTCGCCGAAGCCCGGCAATTCCTTGGTCAGGACCGCCTGTGTGGCTTCCGGGGTCAGATCGCGCGGGGCGGGGCCCGTGCCGCCGGTGGTCAGCACCATGTCGTAGTGCTTTTCATCACAAAGGCCGATCAGCGTGTCGCGCACACTCTCGAGCCCGTCCGGGACAATGATCCGGTCGCACTCAAACGGCGTTGTGACGACCTTCTGCAGCCAGGCCTCGATCGCCGGTCCACCGCGGTCCTGATATTCGCCCTTGGAGGCGCGGTCGGAAATGGTCAGGATGGCAACGCGCATCAAGTCAGCCTCCGAGTGTCGACATGGAGCGCAAGATCCCGTTTACACCGGTTTCACCGATATGGAACTCGTGCCCGCGGGGCTTGTTGAAGACCTTTTCTCGGATCAGCTGTGCCACTGTTTCATTGCCGTTCGACTGGCGCAGCTCGTCCCTCAGCGGCAGGCCGCCTTCCTGGCCCATGCAGGTGTAAAGATCACCCGTGCAGCTGAGGCGGACGCGGTTGCAATCGGAACAGAAGTCGCAGGACATCGGCGTGATGAAGCCCAGTTTCCCGCCGGTTTCCTTGAGCCGGACATATTTCGCCGGACCACCGGTGGTTTCGCTCAACGGTTCAAGCGTGTAGTCCGCTTCGATCCTGCGGCGCAGGTCTGCCAGCGACAGAAAACTGTGGCTGCGGCAGGCCGCGCTGCCGCCGGCACCCAGCGGCATTTCCTCAATCAGGGTCAGGTCCATGCCGCCGCCATGTGCAAACCGGATCAGGTCATCCAGTTCGTCTTCGAACGCGCCTTGCTGCGCAACGGCATTCAGCTTGACGTGAAGACCGGCCTTGCGTGCGGCTTCCAGACCGGCGAACACGCGCTCGATCTTGCCCCAGCGCGTGATAGCGCGATAGCGCTCCGCATTCAGCGTGTCGAGTGAGACGTTGACACGGCGCACACCGCAGGCGGCCAGCTCCCGGGCGTATTGTGCCAGCAGCGATCCGTTGGTGGTCAGCGTCACCTCATCCAGTTCATCGTTTTCCACGTGCGGGGCGAGATTCCTGAAGAGGCTCATGACGTTTTTGCGCACCAGCGGTTCGCCGCCGGTCAGCCGGATCTTGCGAACGCCGTGATCGATGAAGATCGTTGTTAGCCGGTAAAGTTCCTCCAGCGACAACAGATCCTTGCGCGGCAGGAATGTCATGTTCTCGGCCATGCAATAGGTGCAGCGCAGGTCGCATCTGTCGGTGACCGACAGACGCAGATAGTTAGCTGTCCGGCCGAATTGGTCTTGCAGGGCGCCGCATGCGCCGGGAATGTTAGCCATAAGCCAGTTCCGATGATTTGGATGTGATGTGCTTGCACCAGTCGCGAATGGCACCAAGCTCCGGCGGAAGGTCCACGGACAGTTCGCCGGCAAAGGCGCGCCAGGCGTCCAGATAAGGTTCCCGGACCGCTGTCAGCACCGGCACGGATTGTTCCATGGCCTCGCCGATGAGCTGGCGGAAGCCTTGCCCGTCCTGCTCGCCCTTGCCGAACCGGTTCAAAATCAGAAGGTCGGGGCGCTGGCCAAGTTCAATTCCCAGCCGCGCGGTGATTTCTGCAAGGCCGCGCGGATCAAGGCGGCAGCCTCTGGAGCCGCTGCCAAGCGCCTGGGATATCTCGACAGTCTCGCCGCTCGAGATCATCTCGAGCCCCATGTCGGCGCAACAAGTGTCGCCGTATTCCGCACGCCGCTGGATGACACCGGCGACTTTCAATCCACATGCCTGCAAGTCTTTGACAAGTGTTTCAAAAATCCGGTCGACCGTTTCGCCGCGGTCAGCCTGGATTGCTCCGCAGAGCGGATTCGTTTCAACCATCCAAGTGTCCCCAAGAGGCAGGCCGTTCGAAGATGCCTGTCTGTGAGATTTCACCAATGTTTTGATATCAATGGAAGGTTCGCTCTTGTGCCGCCATGACTATGATCAAAGCTGACAAGCTGGCTCACTATTCATGCCTATGGCAAAGCCCGAATGATGTGGCCCGAAACAGATCGGACCCCGGCTGGATCGTCCGTCCAAAGACGGCAGATCCGGTACCGGGGCCCGTTCCGCGGGAGGAAGCTTTTATCTCAGCGCGATCCACGGGAATGCGATCAGCAGGCCCACCGCAATGATCTGCATGCCGATGAACGGCAGCAGGGCGGTGAAGATCTCCGACAGCGAGATGTCCTTGGGCGCAACACTCTTCAGATAGAACGCGGCGGGTCCGAACGGCGGCGACAGGAAGCTGACTTGCATGTTCATGCAGAACAGAACGCCAAACCAGATCGGGTCGTAGCCGAGATTGATGATGATCGGCACGAAGATCGGCATGGTCAAAAGCGCGATCCCGACCCAGTCTAGGAACATGCCGAGCAGGAACAGCAGCAGCATCATGAACAAGAGGATGATCGTCGGGTTGTCCGAGATGCCGGTGATCAGTTCTTCGACGAAGCGGATGCCACCCATCAGGCTGAACACGCCGACCAGCGCCGTCGCGCCTACGCCGATCCACACGATCATGCCGACCGTTGTCAGGGTCTGGCGGGCGGCACTCATCAGCATATTCCAGCTGAATTCACCGCGGACGACGGTGGACAGTAGCACGCCGAACACGCCAACGGCGGAGGCTTCGGTGACCGAAGCAATGCCCCCATAAATCGATCCGAGGACGAAGAACACCACCATCAGCGGCAGGACCAGGCCTTTGAGCAACCGCAGGACTTCCGCCCTGTCAACTTTGGAATAGTCGGCGACCGGAGCCAGGTCATGATTGGAATAGGACCGGATCAGCACGTAGGCAATATAGAAACTCGCCAGCATGAAGCCGGGCAGGAATGATGCGGTGAACAGATCACCAATCGAGACATTCGCCGTCAGGCCATAGACGATCAGAACAATCGACGGCGGGATCATGGTTCCGAGCGCACCACCTGCGCAGCAGACACCAATGGCAAGCTTGCGGTCATAGCCAAGGCGCAGCATTTGCGGCAGGGCCATCATGCCGAGCAGCACCACTTCACCGCCAATGATCCCGGACATGGCGGCCAGGATAACAGCCACGAAAAGAGTCTGGATCGCAACGCCGCCGCGCAGGCGGCCGCCGAACAGGCGCATGGCGTCGAACAGGTCGCGGGCGATCCCTGACCGGTCGAGGATCGCCGCCATCAAAACGAACATCGGTACCGACACGAACACGAATGAGTTCACGAATGTGAAGATGCGGCTGGTAATCAGCGGAACCGCCATCGGACCGAACCAGCCAAGCGCGAAGATCAGCGCCACCAGCAGGGTCACGAAGGCCAGCGGCATGCCGGTGATCAGCAGGATCAGCATGGACGCAAACATGGCAAGGGTTGCCAGTTCGATGCCCCAGGCCTTGAAGTTCGGCAACATGGACGCAATCAGCGCCATAAAGTCGTTGAGCAGTTCGAGCATTACTTCTTGCCCCGGAAATAGTTGATCGTCATGACGATGAATTGCACCGTCAGGATGGACAGGACGATGAACAGGAACAGCCTCTGCAGGCCGGGGTAGGGGGCGTTAAATGCGGTTCCGGATGTCTCGATCCGGAAGTCTCCTGCCGGGGTGAACAGGGAGCGCTTCACAGCCGTCCATGTCGCCAGCGTAAAGAACAGCGCGGATATCGCGCACAGGGCCGAGATGGTTACATCGAAAACCCGGCGCCATTGCTTCGATAAATTGTCATAGAGCAGGACAACGCGGATGTGTGCGTCTCTGGCGGCCACCACCAGTCCGCCGAAGATGAACGAACTGCCTATCAGGAACACAACCGTTTCATGCCCCCAGACAGTCGGTGCGACGAAAACGTAACGCAGGAAGACCTCGATGATCAAAATGGCGGCTGAGGCCAGGATGCCGATTGCGAACAGGTCGCTTACCCTTGAAATGGCCTTGCCAAGCAGACCAGCCTCCGGAATGGGTTCAAGGCTGTCGGCGTCGTGCTGTTTCTCGTTTTCGTTCTGCATGATACCCCTGCGCGGCCAGTCTCGTCATTTGAACGTCTTGTCAAGGCAGACAAGGCTCCCTTGCGGGGGCCATGTCAGCCCTCGTGCTTTTTATAGCGTTTCGCGTTTAACTTTGATCACGATGCATCGCCAAGTGTGTTGAAATCCTTGATTTCAGGCGGCGATGGGTGATTCAAATCGAACGGCGGAATGCACTAGCAGCAAAAGCCGGGGCGTGTGCCCCGGCTCGTTCAAGTTGTCAGGAAATCACTCGGCCAGCAGGCCTTGCTCGGTCAGGTGAGCCACGAGCGTGTCGTAGACTTTCTGAGCATTTTCAGACCGCTCGGCAACTTTCACCCACTGGCCGATGGCGATCGTGCGGAACTTCGCGCGCTCTTCCGCAGACCAGTTGTGGATCTGCAGGCCTTCGATGGTGAGGGCGTCCTTGACAGCACGCTGGTCAGCCATGGCCAGTTCCAGCATTTCGCGGAAAGCGAGGTCACGAACGGCGGTTTTCAGGATGGCCTGAAGGTCAGCCGGCATGCCGTCCCAGGTTGCCTTGTTGATCGAGACTTCAATCGTCGGCATGGAGTGGAAGCCCGGATGAACCGGATGCAGGCCGACATTGTGCAGACCGGCGTCGTGGTTGCCTGCGAACACGGTTGCATCAGCAGCGTCGATCACACCCTTGTCGAGGGAGGTGAACACTTCGGAGAACGGCAGGTTCACCGGAGCAGCACCGGCTGCTGCGAAGATTTCCTGTACGAGGCCTTCCGGCGCACGCATTTTCAGGCCCTTGAGGTCGGCAACGCCGTCGAGAGGCTTCTTGGAAGCGAAAGCTTCAAGGCCTGGTGTGACCGCGCCGATCATGTGGACGCCATAAGGCTCAAGGATCTCGTTTGCGAGTTCGATACCGCCGCCGTAATTCATGAAGGTCAGCATCTGCTGCGGCGATGCCCATGCACCGACCGGGTTGCCGAGAAGCGCGAAAGCAGCGTCCTTGCCGGCCCAGTAGGACATGTCGGTCAGGTGGCCGTCCAGAATGCCGGCAGCGACGGCGTCCAGAGTTTCGCTGTATTCAACAACCGATTTCACCGGCAGCACTTCAAGCGTCACACGTCCATCGGTCATCGCTTCGATGCCTTTGGCCCATTCTGCCTGGATTTTGTAAGTCGGGGCACCAGCCGGGTCAGACGACTGGAACTTCAGGGCATAGTCCGCTGCGGACGCACCTGTGGCAAGGCCGGTCGCCAGCAAGGCTGCTGCGGCTACGGATTTCAAGAGCTTCATATGGAGTCCTCCCAAACAAATTTTATTTGGCTGGTTGCCACTGCACTTAACTTCTTTGCAGCGTAGGGCAAAGCCGCCGGTTCAAGTTTGAAGTAGCTTGAACTTGGTATACCATGTACACTTTCAGAATGATTGTCGAGTCTTGTGATGGGCAATCTGTGAAATTTGCCAATTGAGACGGAAAACGCTGCGGAAGATGAGGGGAGCAGGTGCCAACTTCAGATGGTTCGCGTCAGACACCTTCGCTCTCCTGTTGGCATGTTCCTTCCGAATTCGGCGCGGAAAGTTTGCCGCGGTGGAAACATTGGTGGCACATCGACAGGATGGCCGGTGCTGGAATTGCGAGTCGCGCCGGTTGATTGCAGAACCTGGCGGTACTAAGAGATTGGCTCCCTCACTATCCTTGCTTAGACTAAGACTAAACAATACCAAATATGACGTAGATCTTGTCCGGAAGAGTAAATGCTCCTAAATCACCCCTCGCGAGAGACACCCGTCAACCGTTCCACATTGGCTGATCGAGCAGCCGATCTGCTTCGCGAGCAGATACTTTTGGAAGTCTTGAAGCCGAATGAGATTTTGGCGGAGCGGGATCTTTCCGCGAAGCTCGGTGTCTCCAGAACTCCCCTAAGGGAAGCCTTGCGAATGCTTGCGTCAGAGGGGTTGGTGGACATGCAGCCGAATTTCCGGCCCCGGGTTGCCGCCCCGTCTCTTGATCAGATTCTGGATTTGATCGATGTACTGGCCTCTCTTGAACGTCTCGCCTGCGAGTTGCTCAGCGCGAAGGCGACCCCTTCTGCGATGGCCAGGCTCAATGCGTTGGTTGATCGCCTTGGATCCTTTCCGGACGGCGGCAAGGAGCTTGATTTCTTCAACATCGACATGGAGTTTCACCGCACCATCGTTGAGGAAACCGGTAACCAGCCGCTTATCACCACGCACCGTCAGTACAACGCTGCCGTTTTCCGGGCCCGCTTCATGTCGACCAAATGGGTGGAACGGCGCCCGCTGATGCAGGAGCAGCACGCTGTGATCGCCGACCTGATCGGCAAGGGCAGGGCGGACGATGCCAGTCGCACCATGCTCGGCCACATGCAACAGCTCAAGGTCAATGTGACCGAACTGTACAGGGCCCGGGAAACGGAACAGGTCGCGTCCTGACCCTGAGTGTTTTTTGCTTGCCAGGGAAGCCCGCGTTTCCGCTCACCCCTGACATGGCATTCTTATGCCCGCAGACGCCAAGCTGATGCCTGCGGGCAACTGGTATCTTCTCAGCCCTTGATCCATTCGGCCCCATCCGGGAACGCATGGCGCGCGAGGCTGTCCTCGTGCATGGTGATCGAATAGCCAGGCGCGGTTGGCGGCATGTAGTGCCCGTCTTTCATGACAACCGGATCGAGGAAATGCTCGTGCAGGTGATCGACATATTCCAGAACGCGGTTTTCCAGCGAGCCGGAAACCGCAACATAGTCGAAGAACGAGACATGCTGGACATATTCGCACAAGCCGACACCGCCGCCATGCGGACAGACCGGAACACCGAATTTCTCGGCCATCAGTAGAACGCCGACAATTTCGTTGATGCCGGCGAGGCGGGCGGCATCCAGTTGCAGGAACGACAGCCCGTCCGCCTGCAGGAATTGCTTGAACATGACCGCGTTTTGGCAATGCTCGCCGGTCGCGACCTTGATGGGGGCAATCTCCCTGGCGATCCGGGCATGGCCGAGAATATCGTCCGGGCTGGTCGGCTCCTCGATCCACCACGGATCGAACTTGGCCATTTCCTTCATTTTCCAGATGGTCTCTTCGACGCCCCAGACCTGATTTGCGTCCATCATCAGTTTGCGGTCCGGGCCGATCATCTCGCGCAGGATGCCGGCACGGTGCATGTCGGCGGCATGATCTCCGCCGCATTTCATCTTGAAGTGCAACCAGCCCTCGGCAAGGGCATCAGAACAGAGCTGACGGACCTTGTCGTCGCTGTAGCCGAGCCAGCCGGCAGACGTTGTGTAGGCCGGGTAGCCGTTTGCTTCCATCTCGGCGATGCGGCCGGCAATGCCGTCCCGCTTCTGTTCCAGCCGTTCGCGGGCTTCTTCCGGCGACAGCACGTCGCTCAAGTACCGCCAGTCGACCAGATCGACCAGGTCCTGCGGGCTCATGTCGGCCAGCACCCGCCAGACCGGCTTGCCGAGCGATTTGGCGTAGAGGTCCCATACCGCGTTCATGATCGCCGCGCCCGCCAGATGGATGACGCCCTTTTCCGGGCCAAGCCAGCGAAGCTGCGAATCGCCTGTCACGGTTTTCCAGACAGCCCCGAGATTGCCGAAGACCTCATCGAGGCTTTTGCCTTCCAGCAACGGGGTGAGGGATTTGACGGCTGCAACGCACAATTCATTGCCGCGCCCGATGGTGAACGTGATCCCGTGCCCCTCAGCCCCGCCCGAGGTTTCGATGGTGACATAGGTCGCCGAATAGTCGGGGGCTTCATTCATGGCGTCCGAACCATCGAGAGATCGGGATGTCGGGAAGCGGATGTCGCGCGCATGAATGCGGGTGATTTTTTCGCTCATCTTGGGACTGTCTCCTCCATTGGGAACTGCATCTTGGGCGCAGCTTTCGTGATGTTTGGTATACCATATACGAAAGTGTGTCGACGCCCTTTCGAAACGCGGTGCCGGTATGGCGGCCTTTCCGTTGGGGCAAATTGAGGGGTTTCGTGTGCCGCCAGCACCAATGCCGCCGCATGGTTTCCCATCGGCGTTTTGAGTGTTTGAGGTGCCCAAACGGGCAGGATGGCGGGCGCTCCGGCCTTGCCGGAAACGCGAAGGAAAGGTGGGAAGTGGCAAGGTTTCACGCCCGCCCGGTATCCGTTTCCCGATGGCATAAGGAGTTGGCGTCTTTCTCGTTTCTGCTTGGCTGAGCGTGGGGTGCGGCGCTCAACTTCGCCGGATACGAGACGCATCCCTTGAGAACCGCGCGCCGGACCCCGCGCAGCCTCCAAGGGTCTCCAGTTGCCCGGCAGAGCGGAAAAGTCCGTTACACTTTCCCGCCTGCCTCACGACACCGGTCCCCACCACCGCGAACGGACGGTCCGATCCCGGCCCCGCATCGGTGGAAACGGAACGGAGTGTAAGCGAGGGGGCAAGAGGCGTGGATAAGTTTGTTGTTTGTCAGGAGGGGCTGGTCCTTTCCCCGGCCGTCATGCCGGACCGCGTGGCGCGATGCACCATCGCGAGATCCGGCATCCAGACATCTGTGCACCGAAGGTGCTGCATGTTCCTTTGTTGCCTTGACATTAGAAACGGTGCTCGCTGCGCGAGCGCTGACGTGCTGGTCCCCAGATCAGCGCGCAGCCTTGCTGCACTTGTCTGGGGTGACGGAGTGCGGTTTGGTCTGATCTGCCTTCTCCTCTTCCCCCGTCATTCCAGACGGTCTGCAGCAAAGCTGCATGGCCAGATCTGGAAACCAGATATCAGTGCGCCTCCGGCGTTCCGGTTTTCTTGCTCACAGCAACAGGAAACGCGTTGAAATCCCGGATTTCAGGCAGCGTTTCATGTTTCCGGTGAAATCGGCAACGCCGAAGGCGCTGCATGTTCCCAGGGGAATCGCACTTAAAGTTTGACGTTTTTCCAGAATTGGATTCTTGAGGTTTCATCACATGATGGAGTTTCGGGATGCCAACATTAGACAGCTATTTCAATGAAATGGATGATCCACGCCGTGGGAATGCCCCGCGCCACAAGTTCTGCGATCTCATGACGATCAGTCTTTTATGCACACTTTGCGGCGGTGAAACAGCGGTCGATATGGAGCTTTTCGGGGTCATGAAGGAGGATTTTCTGCGCGAATTCCTCGAACTGCCCCACGGCGTCCCCTGCCACGATGCTTACTCGCGGTTGTTTCGGCTGATGAAGCCGGCCAGCTTTCAGGCGTTTTTCGACAAGTTTCGCAGCGATTTCGCGGCCGCGCGTCACGCCGATCCCGCCATTGCCATCGACGGCAAGGAGATGCGGCGCAGCTTCGACAAGGCGGCTGAACAGTCTGGTCTGAACGTCGTGACGGCGTTTGCGCATGAGGCGCGGCTTACCTTGGGGATCACGCAAAGCGCCAAGGGCGGCGGGGAGATTTTGGCCCTGCGCGAGTTGATCGGGATGCTCGACATTCGGGGTATCACGATCACGGCGGATGCGTTGCATTGTCAGCGTGAAACCTGCGATCTGATCGTGCGGGAGGGCGGTGATTATTGCCTGCAGATCAAGGGCAATCAGGGCGATATGCTGACGGACCTGCGCGCCTTTGTGGATGATCAACAGATTGACTATATTGATGAATACACTGCGGCAGATGCTGATCATGGTCGCATTGAGGAGCGCAGCTATCACCTTTACGACGTTCCTGACTATCTGACCGAGACCCATAAATGGCCGCATCTTCAGGCCTTCGTCCATGTCGCTTCGAAGCGCGAGGCAGACGGCAAAACCAGCCGGTCCGAGCGGCTTTATCTGCTGTCAAAACGCCCCACGGCTGAAGCGGCCGCCGCGCTGATCCGGGGCCATTGGCAGATCGAAAACAGCCTGCACTGGTCGCTCGATGTGCTGATGAATGACGACCGGCACCGCGCCCGCAAAGACCACGCACCCGCCAACTTTGCAGCCCTGCGCCGCATCGCGCTGAGCATCATCAAGGCAAACACCGACAAAGGCTCAAACCGGGGCAAGTTCAAAAAGGCCGGCTGGAGCAACGACTTCCTGCGAAAACTCATCCAGGAATTCTGAAGCGCGATTGCCCTGTGCATGTTCCTTTGATGCCTTGACTTTGAAAACGGGCGCTCGCCATCGCAATTCCGGCTTGTCTGGTATCCCTTAAGCCCCGCCTGTTTCTTCTCCCATTGGGAGAAGGTGGTCCGAAGGACCGGATGAGGGGTGGCGGTCTCTGCAATTGCCAAGACTGGCAGATTTACCCCCTCACCCCAACCCTCTCCCATTGGGAGAGGGGGACTTTTGGATAGGCCCTGGCATACCCGCTCTACCGTCATCTCCGCAATGTGGTGGCGATGGCACTTGGGACATCAGGGACACAAATCACGCCCTGCCGCTACTTCCGGCTTTGCAGCCTAGCTGCCACGAAACCGATCAGCCGGTCGGCAATCGACAGAACGAGGAAAACCGCCAGCATGCCGAGGAAGAAGCGGATATCGGTCAGCAACGTGCCGCGGGCCAACATGCGGGCGAGGGAATTGGCTTCTGTCCAGGCATAGTAGCTCAGGCCCACGAGCAATCCGGTCAGGACGGCCGTGACAAGAATGGCGGGAAGCCGGTTTCTGGGTTTTGTGCTCATCGCAGGACCCTCGCTGTATCAAAATCCGCCTTGAAGATCAGCAGATCGTCGAGCCTTTCAACCTCACCCTCAATCTCGATATAGAGCGCAAGGAGGTCATCGATCTCTTCCCCGGCAAGATTGCCGCTCGCATCTGTCAGCATGAAAAAGTTCCGGCCGTCGACATCCCCTGTCGAGACGAAAACAGGAGTGATCCCGCCGGTCAGGCAAAGGTCCGCGCATGCCTTGTGGGCCAGGCCACGGCCCGGACGCATGGCGCCGGCATAACATTTGCCGTCGCAGATTTCGCCGCTGAGCCGCCAACGCCCGAGCGGTACCGGTTCTGAAGGTGTAAACGATCCGGCCCAGTCTTCCGCTGGTGTGACCCGGCCGACCTGGATCATGGTCAGATCGCCGCGCTTGAGCGGTACGCCCCTGATAGTGACAGGCGTCCCCTGATTGCGGCCGGCCTGATTGAAGACACCGCGC
This sequence comes from Roseibium sp., assembly GCA_965230445.1. Classification (GTDB taxonomy): domain Bacteria; phylum Pseudomonadota; class Alphaproteobacteria; order Rhizobiales; family Stappiaceae; genus Roseibium. The sequence continues at coordinate 1,883,312 of OZ246005.1, forward strand.
TTACCCTGACCGGACAGCATGTAGGTTGTGCCGGCTTCACCGTTGGTGCCAGCGACCCGGAAGACAGGATAGGGCCGCAACTCGATCAGTCCGGCCTGTTCGAACCTCTGGCCCCATTGGAAACGGCCGTCACCCGGATCGTTCTGGGTCATGGAGACGGCCAGCGCGGCAAGGCCAAATCCCGCGATCATGCACACCGAAACGAGGGCGAGGAATGCGGCAAGCGTTGCCGGAACCTTGTTCAGATAACCGACGAACAAGGCCGGCTCCGGTTTTTTATTGATCTCGCTCACGGCAGGTCTCCTATCGGGACCGGCTCCACATATGTGCCCGGCGGGAAGGGGGTCGGATCAAGAAGAATGGTCTTGCCCTCCAGCTTCAGCCGGTATGTCGAGATCTTCTCGGTGAACGGGGCGGGCGAGCAGCCGTCTTCGGGCTGGTACTGATAGCCATGCCAGGGACAGGTGATCGCCCCGTCGATGATGCGGCCTTCGCCGAGCGGGCCATTCTGATGGGCACAAGCATTGCTGAGCGCCGACAGTTTGCCCTTGTAGCGCCAGACCGCGATCCGGTCATGGCCTGGAACGGCGACAATCCTTGCGCGGTTGTTCTCGATCTCGTCGACCTCGCCGACGACGAGCCAGCCGGGTCCGGCGGACTCCAATTCGGTGCTCTCACGCGGTGCCATCGCCTGGTCCTTGGCAACTTCCCGGCGGCCCGCATAAAAGTGCAAACCGCACACCAGGACAGCGCTACCGGCAACAAGGCTGGTGAACACCGGATCTCCCGGCCCCTGAAGCGCGCCCAGCGCGATATGCAGGACGATCAGAGCATAGGCCGGATAGATCGCCATATGCAGCGCCTTCCAGAGCGGCGCGGTCAGGAAGCTCAGCCAGAAATCGTGGCTTGTGGCGGCAAGCACGAACAGGATCAGCAAGGCGGCGATGCCGAAGGCTTCAAACGGAAAGCCGAGCACTTGTCCGTAACTGGTGTTGGACCCCAGAAGCGCGGCATATTTGTCCGCCGGGCTGAAGCTGAAATACCAGCCAAGCACATAATTGGCATGGACAGCCGCAATTGCCGCGGTCATCACGCCGAAATGGCGCCGGTTGTAAAGCAGCGGCAGGAAGCGGGTGTCGAGCCGGGCGAGGGGGCCGATGCACAGAATGAAGGTCAGCATGAAAAACGCGCAGCTTCCAAAGGCGCGCATCCGGATTACGGCGCCATCGGTGGGCCGGGTGACGTCCTGATAGGTGCCGCCGATACGAATGTAGGTGTAGAGATAGAGCGCAATGGCGATCAGCAGCACCGCGTCGTAGATGTATTTGTTCCGGTTCCAGATCACCGGATTGTATTTGACACTCATTGACCGGCCTCCTGCCCGGGAGGAGTGATCAGCACGGCGGGGCGGTCCGCCGGTACGGTCTGGCGCAGGGTGAGGGTCGCCAGCAGGGCCAGCGGCAAAGCGATGGCGAGGACCGACCAGATCAGGTTGTGGGCAGCACGATGCGGGCGTTTCATTCTGCCTGCTCCCCGTCCTTGACTTGACGCTCAAGCGCGACCCAGCGGTAAAGGACCAGCGGCCAGATCAGGCAGATGCCGGGAATGAGCAGAGGCCGGAAGGCATAGGCGCCGTGTGCCGACGGATCGACCCGGTCAATGCCGTAGCCGATAAAAACCGCAGCGACCGCAAGGCCTGCATAAAGGTAATAACGCCCGATTTCGATGAGCAGTGAAGCCGTTTCCAACCTTATAGTCCTCCAGGTTTTCCAGTGGAGCCTGCGCCAAACGATCCGCGCCTCGACAACATGTGCAACATCATTACCACCGACAGTTTCGACAAGGTATATACCGGATTGTCAGGCCCGGTTCATATGCCGGTCAGTCCCAAGTTCTCCTTTTTTCATTACGCTCTCACGCGGCGCCGCCGAATGAAATGCCGGACAGTCCGGCCATCTCCGTCTTCCAGGTTGTCAGGTCGTCCGGATTGAAATCCGCCAGGTGCCGGTGACCGCAGGCGCGTGCCATGACCTGCATGAGTTCGGTGGACGCTTCGAAGAAATTGGTCAGCTGGCGGGCCGATTTCTCGATTATAAGACGGCTAACAAGATGCGGTTTCTGCGTAGCGATGCCCACCGGGCAATTGTTGGTGTGGCAGGCGCGCATGGCGATACAGCCGATGGCCTGCATGGCGGAATTCGACAGGGCAATCGCATCCGCGCCCAGCGCCAGCGCCTTGATGAAATCGGCAGGTTTGCGCAGACCGCCGGTGATGATCAGCGTAACATCGCTTCGGCCCAGCCGGTCGAGATGGCGCCGCGCGCGGGCGAGGGCCGGTATCGTTGGCACCGAGATGTTGTCCCGGAAGATGATCGGCGCTGCGCCCGTGCCGCCGCCGCGGCCATCCAGGATGATATAGTCGACACCAACCTCCAGCGCGGCGTCGATGTCCTTTTCGATATGCTGGGCCGACAGCTTGTAGCCGATGGGAATGCCGCCTGTGCGGGTGCGGACTTCGTCGGCAAAGTCCTTCACTTGCGCAACGTCGGTCCAGTCCGGAAAGCGCGGCGGCGAGATGGCATCCTCGCCCTCGGCAAGCCCGCGCACCTCGGCGATCTTGCCCTTCACCTTGGCACCCGGAAGGTGGCCGCCGGTACCGGTCTTCGCGCCCTGACCGCCCTTGAAATGGAACGCCTGCACCTTGCCGAGTTTTTCCCAGTCAAAGCCGAATTTCGCCGAAGCCAATTCGTAGAAGTATCTCGAATTGGCTTCCTGCTCTTCCGGCAGCATGCCGCCTTCGCCGGAACAGATGCCGGTGCCGGCAAGTTCGGCACCTCTTGCCAGTGCGAGCTTGGCCGGTTCGGACAGGGCGCCGAAGCTCATGTCGGACACCATCAGCGGGATCGCCAGCTTCAAAGGTTTCTGCGCGTTCGGGCCGATGGTGACATCCGTGCCGACAGCTTCATCGTCAAGCAGCGGCATCTTGTGAAGCTGCGCGGTCAGAACCTGAATGTCGTCCCAATCCGGCAACTGATTGCGTGGCACGCCCATGGCATCGACAACGCCGTGATGGCCGGTTTTGGAAAGACCCTCGCGGGCATAGCGCTGGATCAGCCCGGTATAGGGCTCTTCCTCGATACCATGGCTGGTGTCGGCATAGAGCCCGAGATACCTGTCCCGGTTGAACGGTTGCGGATTTTTCTGCGCCCAGTCCGCGATCTCGTCTGCGTCGACCAGTATGTCGTCGCCGTCCAGCCAGGATTTGAATTTCGGCAGGGCCTCCGAGTTGTTGTATTCGGAGACGCCGCTGTCCACCCGGTAGTCCCAGTAGTGCAGGCCGCAGATGAGGTTGTTGCCGCTGACATATCCGTCCGACATCAGCGCTCCGCGGTGGAGACAGCGCCCATAAAAGACCGAGACCTCCTCGTCGAACCGGACGACCACCAGATCGACTTCACCAACAAGCGCATATTGTGGCGCGCGGTCTGGAAGCGTGCTCAGCTTTGCAACCGATTGCGGTGTCATTTCCCCTCCCTTAAATGCCGGATGGCAACATCAAGAATTAAAAGCTGTCAGCTTGAAAGAGTCCACAGACACCCTGTGGGCCGCCGTGCCGAATGCTCTTGATTCACGACTTTCACGAAGAAAGCGAATGGCGGATGTTTCAAATGCGTCGGCGGAGCGGCAACATATACGGCTATTTCGGGTATAAACTTTACGGAATGAACTGAAGCGTGCTGGGGTGTCGCGCGGGAATACAGACTGGCCATTTCACCTCGCCCGGTAAATGCCTCCAGCACCAACCGACTGTGTGTCCTTGTTAACTCGTCCATAGTTCCAGGTTTCATTAGCGCAAGCGAAGGCATCGGATACAAGTCATATCCCCATGACAACGGCGTGTTGGACTGGTGAACGAAACTGTCACCAGCCGCTTCTTGTTCGCTGGCGGCATGTGAAGGCTGTTCCGTACAGCCTTTTTTCCAACTATGCGCGCCGGGCAACCCCGGGCAAAGCACACAGCATCTCGTAGAGCAGATTGGCAGCAATCGTTGCCGTGTTTCCGGACGGATCATAGGGCGGCGAAACCTCCACCAGATCACAGCCGGCAAGGTTCAACCCGGCACAGCCACGGACGATCTCCAGGCCCTGCTGGGTCATCAGGCCACCGGCCTCCACTGTTCCGGTTCCCGGTGCGCAGGCCGGATCGAGGCTGTCGATGTCAAAGGTGAGATAGACGGGCGCATCGCCGATTTTCTCCCGGATGGTATCCATCAGCGGCGCGCAGGATTTGTACCAAAGCTCCTCGGCATGGATAACCGTAAAGCCCCAGCTACGGGCAATGTCGAAATCGTCGGGGCCGTAACCGGTGCCGCGCAGGCCGATCTGGAACACCTTGTCTGGGATAAGGAGGCCATCTTCATAGGCGCGCCGGAACGGTGTGCCATGGGCAATAGCTTCGCCGAACATATGGTCATTTATGTCTGCGTGAGCGTCCACATGGACCAGCGCCACGGGTCCGTGCTTCCTGTAGATCGACCGCAGGATCGGATAGGTCAGCGTGTGGTCGCCGCCCATGGTAAGTGGAATTGCATTGGTTTTCTGAACGTCATCATAAAATGCCGTGATGCGGTTGACGGTGTCCTTGAGATCAAAAGCGTTGATCGGCACATCGCCAATATCGGCCACCTGCAAGCTGTCAAAAGGAGCGGCTCTAGTCCACATGTTGTAAGGCCGCAGCATGGCGCTTTCGGTGCGGATTTGGCGCGGGCCAAAGCGTGTGCCCGAACGGTGACTGGTGCCGATATCCATCGGTACTCCGATAAAGGCTGCATCCAGCCCTTCGGCTGTTTCGGAAGCCGGAAGGCGCATGAAGGTTGCAGGGCCGCTGAAACGGGGCATATCGTTTCCGCCAAGAGGTTGGTTTTTCATTGGTTCCCCCGCTTTGCTGGTATGAGAACGGCCGCAGCCTTTCGATGTCATCCTTTAACCGCTGCGCAGGCGATCTGTCGCGCGAAAACAGCCCGCTATTGTGTTCTCTCGCCGACAGTCGGGCGCATGGGCGGCGGCACCTTGTGCTCCGGATGATCTGTTTTTGCCGGGAACGAAGCGGCATATCTTCGGGCTGCGGGGACGGCGGAAACGCCGTGAAGCACCGCCGAGATCCAGACCGCGTTGATGGCCAGCATGAGAATGGTATCGCCCAGTTCATGGTCAATCTGCTCGACGATCAATAGCGCGAACAGAGCAGTCGCGAGCCCGCGCGGACCGAACCAGCCGAAGAACAGCCGGGTTCTGGTGGAGGCTTTGGTGCCGATCAGGGATATCCAGATGGAGACCGGGCGGACAATGAACAGGCTGATCAGGATAAGGGAAAGCGTGGCCAGGTCGAGATGGGCGATTGCCGCCGGCATCAGCGCCAGTCCGATCAGGAAGAACGCGCCCCAGGTCAGCATCTGGCCTTCGCTCTCGGTGAATTCGTAGATGAACGCACAATGGCCCTTGACCACATTGCCGAAGAACAGCCCGGCAACGAAGGCCGATATGAAACCGTTGCCACCGATCTCACCGGCGGCAAGATAGGCGCCGCCGGCCATGGCAATTGCGCCGATGCCTTCGATGGTTGCCGATGTCATGGCGCGGCGCTTGGCGGTCAGAAACAGGTGTCCGCCAACCGCTCCTATCACGGCACCGACGACAGGGCCGAAAACAAGTTGCTTGGCGGCGAAAAGCACCCAACCGGTGGTTCCGGTATCCATCATTTCGGCCGTAAGGCTGGCAAACAACAGGATCGCCGGAAGCGCCAGCCCGTCATTGAGGCCGCTTTCGACGGTCAAAGCCCGCCGGACGCGGACGGGAACATCCTTGTTTGCAATGACTGCCTGACCGAGCGCCGCATCGGTGGGCGCCAAAATTGCGGCGGCAAGCGCTGCAACGACAATCGGGTAACCGCCAAGAAAGGGGGCTGCGGCCAGCGTGCCGAGAGCGATTGTCAGCGGCAGTCCGATGACCAGCATTCTGAGCGGCCAGGTATAGTGTTTGCGGAGTGCCCCCAGATTTGTTTGCGCGGCGTCCAGGAACAGAAGAACGATCAGCGCCAGTTCCGCGACGATATGCAGAAGCGTTTCCGCCTCTTGCACCGGCATCATCCCGGTTCCGGCCATCAGATAGCCGAAGCCCAGGAACAGCATCGGGGCGGTCAGTATGGATGCGGACAGTTTTTTGGCGACCAGTGTGTAGCACACCGTGAACATTGCCAGCATCAACATTCCCGTCGCCATGGATCTGATTTCCCCTCGCCAGTTGCCCGCATTAGCGCAAGCGAAAGGGTTGGTTTCAAGTCATATCGACATGACGAAGCCGTGCAGGCGGGATGCAAAACCCGAGGATGGTGGCTTCGATGACCGGTTTTCATTTTCGGGCAGCCGCTTTTTGCTGACCTATTTCTGAACGGATCAGAATCGTAAGAGGGATTGAGTAATCACATTATGATCTCTATCTAGTCTGGCATCGGAATTCGGGAGTACATTTGCGTGGGCGGACAGGAGCCAAGTGTGACAGATCGCGGTGCCGTGGTTGTGGCGGGCGGAGCAGGGGCTCTCGGGTCTGCAATCGCCAAGGAGCTTTTGCGGCGCGGGCGGAATGTGCTGGTGGTCGACAGGGTGGCTCCGCAAGACCCCACCACGCCGCATGTGATTGCCGATGTTACTGACCGGGACGCGGTGCAGGCGGAACTCTGTGCGCGTCTTGGCGCGATGCCGGCACCGGAGGCGCTCATATATGCAGCCGGTTTCATCCGGCATGCCGGTTTTCTGGATCTGACACCCGAGGATGTGACCGGCCACATCAATGTCAATCTGATCGGTGCGGTGAACGTCTCACAAGTTGTTGCAGGACAGATGCTTGAGGCGGGCGGCAAGATCCTGCTGCTGTCTTCCGTACACGGTTCGATCGGCATGCCGGGCCGGGCGGCCTATTCCATTTCCAAGGCAGGCATAGGCGCCTTGGCAAGGGTCATGGCGGTCGAGCTCGCCGTTCACAACATTCAGGTCAACGTTTTGGCGCCCGGACCGGTCGACAGCGGCATGGGCGGGGATATGTCCGCAAGGGCTTTGTGGTGCCGGGACACGCCGGCGCAGCGCGTTGTCCGGGCGGAGGAAGTGGCCCGGTTTGCCGCCAGCCTGGTTTCGGATGATGCTGCCTTTCTGACCGGTCAGACAATCACGCTTGACGGTGGCGCAACGGCGCTTCGGCCGTATCAGAGCGATTTTCTATGAAGTGCGTCTTGAAAACGATTACAATATGGATTTCATATGATGAACTGGTCGTTCATGATTAGCCGTTGCAGGCTGATCATAAGGGAGGAGACAAGGTTATGAGGCCGACGACCAATGTGGTTGCCGATCTTGCGGTGCGAATCCGCCGTGACATTGCCCTCGGTGTGCTCGCTCCCGGCGAGCGGCTGAACATTGAAGCGCTGAAGCGCGACTTCAAGGTCTCCCACCCGTCCGTGCGAGAAGCCCTGGCGCTGCTGACCGGTCAGGGTTACGTCGTTTCGGAGGAAAACAAGGGCTACCGGGTCCAGCCGACCTCTTGGAACGATCTGCACGATACCACCCGCATAAGGTCTGAACTGGAGTCCATGGGGCTGCAATGGTCGGTCGAAAAGTCGGACAGGGATTGGCGCGCCGGTGTTGTGGCTGCACATTACGCCTTGAGCGAAGTGGAGGCCGGCCTGGCCGATGCGCCGTTTGACCATGCGATCGAATGGGAAGAGCGCAATCGCGCCTTCCACCTGGCGCTGATCGGCAATTGCGGCTCGCCGCGGTTGATCGAGATGGTTTCATCGCTTTACGACTTGACGGAGCGCCGGCGGTTGCAGACTTTCTGCAAGACCGGCGAGGACCTGCTCGCATGGCTGGAGGTCAGTTCCTCCGAACATCTCGGTCTCAAGGACCTGGCGATTGCTGGTGATGCCGCCAGCGCTTGCGAGCTTCTCAAACACCATGCCAACAAACCGGTGGATGAGGATTTGCCGGTCGGCGCTCAGTTAAGGGCTTCGCAAAGCTTGAAAAACACCTATCTCAACCTCGTTTCCAAAACATAATCGGGAGGACTACATGAAAATCATCCAGACCATGATTGCGGGCGCCGCCTTGGCGGTTGCCGTGACCGGCGCACATGCGCAGGAGCGGGTAACCTACAAATCTGCCAAGACCACATCGTCCTACTATCAGATGGGCGTGCAGATCGCCGAGGCGATGAAGGCCGGATCGGATGGCGGTATCATCGTCACCGTCGAGGAAAGCCAGGGCTCGGTCCAGAATGTCATGGAGGTGCGTGCACGCGGCGGCGACTATGTATTCACCACGCCTCCGGTGCTTGTCCGGCTGGCCCAGGGCGGCAAGGCAATGTTCGAGGGCAAGGGCAATCCGGCCTTCGACGAAATCCGCGCTCTGTTCCCGATCCCCTCGCTCACCATGCATTTCGTCATGTCTGAGGCGAGCGGCGTCTCCAGCTTTGAAGAAATGGAAGGCAAGACCATCCTGCTCGGCAAGGGCTCTTTTGGTGCGCGTGAAGGCGAGAAATACCTGAAGCTGTTCGGCCTTGAAGGCAAGGTTGAATTGGCTGAAGTGGAACTGTCCAACGCCGTTTCCGCCCTGAAGAACGGTGCCATCGACGGATTCGTGACGGCCGGATCCTACCCGGCTCCGAATGTCATTGAAGCGGCTGCCACCACGGGCGTGACTGTTCTATCGCTTTCCGACGACCAAGTTGCCGCGTCCAAGCGCACCCGTCTTGTGATCCCGGCCGGCACCTATACCGGCCAGGACACGGACATCGTCACCACCTCGCTGCCGGTTGTTGCCTATACGACCACCAAGATGAGCGACGATGTTGCCTATGAGCTCACCAAGACCTTCTGGGAGCAGCAGGCAAAGATGACCGAAGCGGCGGCCTGGTGGGGCGGCGTCGATGAAGGCCTGATGCCGACCATCGAAGGCAAGATCCATCCGGGTGCGATCCGCTACTACAAGGAAATCGGTTTTTCCTTGAGCGACTCGCAGATGTAATCCGGTCTGTTAGTCAACACACAGAGGAAGGCCGGCTCGTCCGGCCTTTCTCAGGTTTTCCGGCTACTCTGGCCACGGCTACAAGGGTTGGGCAAATGTTTGCCAACGGAGCACGCGGCTGAGGAATGGAGGGAATGGCTCATTCCCTCAGGCGGCCCTTCGGGCAACATTCTCTCTCCAGGATCACCGGAGAGCCGATAGCTACATCCCCTGAATTTTCTTCGGAGTTTCCCTTGCGCGCGATTGCATTTCTGGCGGCTTTGATCCTGGTCGCGTTTCACTTGGGACTGATATTTTCCGGCCTTGTGCCCAACCTTGTCAGCCGCCCGCTGCATCTGGCGCTCGCCCTGCCGTGGATCTTGCTGGTGGCGGGACAGTCGCGGGCGATGTTTGTCTCAGGTGCGGTTCTTGCCGTTCTGGGCGTTTCGGCATCGCTCTGGGTGGCTGTGTCTCACAACGCCCTTGGTGATCAGTACGGCTTTCTGGAAGGCGATTACCAGTCCTGGATCGCGATTGTGCTGTTGGCAGTGGTTCTGGAAGCGGCTCGCCGGGCGATTGGCTGGCCATTGCCGACAGTGGCCTTTCTGGCGCTGCTCTACGGGCTCTTTGGCCAGTATATTCCCGGGGAGTTCGGCCATTCGGGCACGCCGCTTGCCAGCTTTCTCGGAACTTTGACCATCGCCGAGGGCGGCATCTGGGGCAGTCTGACCGGCGTTTCGGTCAATGTGGTTGCCATTTTCGTGATATTCGGCGCGGTTCTCAATGCCGGAGAAGCCGGGCAGGGGTTCATGAACGTCGCCTCTGCCGCCGCAGGCCGCCTGAAGGGCGGTGCTGCCAAGGTCTCGGTCATCTCGTCGGCCCTGTTCGGTTCGATTTCCGGATCCGCCTCTGCGAATGTCGCCTCGACCGGAGCGATCACCCTTCCGGCCATGACCCGGCTTGGCTATCCCAAGCGCCTGGCCGCGGCTGTTGAGGCCGTCGCCTCGTCCGGCGGGCAGATCATGCCGCCGCTCATGGGTGCAGGCGCTTTCGTGATGGTGGAACTGACCGGCGTTCCCTACACCTCGATCATGGCAGCCGCCTTCTTGCCGGCCGTGCTGTATTTCCTTGCTGTCTGGGTCGGCATCAACGCATATGCCTCGCGCGAAACCCTGCGCGGGCTGGACGCGGAAGACCAGCCGAGCGGGCGCGATGTGGCAATTACTTCGGCCTTTTTCGCCGTGCCGTTCACGGTCCTGCTTGCCGGCATGTTTGCAGTCGGTGTGACCCCGCAATACGCCGCGTCGATGGCGATCCTTTCGGCTTTCGCCCTGCTGGTCTTCAACAAGAACGGCCTGTGCTCCTGGCCGCAGATCGCCGGGCGGGTCGAAAAGGCCGTGGTCACGTCGGCCCGGCAGGTCTCGATGATTGCCGCCATCATTGTCTGCGCCTCGATCATCATCGGTGTTTTGTCGATCACCGGTCTTGGGGTCAAGATCACATCGCTGATCCTTGCCGGATCCGGCGGGCTGTTGTGGCCCGCGCTGCTGCTGACGGCACTTGCCTGCCTGATCCTCGGCATGGAGGTGCCGACGACGGCAGCCTATGTCATCTGCATCTCGGTGGCCGGTCCGGCATTGATGGAGCTCGGTCTCGATCCGCTGTCCGCGCATTTGTTTGTATTCTGGTTCGCGCTTCTTTCGACGATCACGCCGCCGGTCTGCGGTGCCGTTTTCATCGCCGCCGGAATGATTGGCGAAAACTGGCTGAAGGTTGCGCTCACGGCAATGGCTCTCGGCATCGGGCTTTACATCATCCCGCTGGCGATGATTGCCAACCCGTCGCTGATACAGTTCGGGACCGCGCCGCTGTCAGCGCTTGCCGCGGGTCTGCAAGTTGCGGCCGGCCTTGGACTGGTCTCCTTTGCCCTGATCGGCAAGCAGGCGGCTTGGCTGCGGCTTTGCCTTCTGGCGGCCGGCGGCGGCATCATCTTCATGCGCCTGATGATTTGAGCTAGGGCCTGTGGACATATAGGATTCACAGGCCGTCTTTTTTGTGATTCAAGCTTTCTTTTGAGGAGGCTTTGATGCGCAGCGAACGTTTTGTCATTACGGATAGAAGTTGGGCGATCATAGAACCGTTGCTTCCGGGAAGTATCCGGGACCGGGGCCGGACAGCAAAGGACAACCGGCTGTTTCTTGAAGCGGTGCTGTGGAAGGTTCGCGTTGGCAGCCCGTGGCGGGATCTGCCGCCCGGATTTGGCGAATGGAACAGTGTGTTCCGGCGGTTCCGCCGATGGGTTCAACGCGGTGTATTTCAGCGCCTTTTTGAGGCTGTATCGGGTGATCCCGACTTTGAATATGTTCTTATCGATGGCACGATCATCAGCGTCCACCAAAAGGCGAGTGGCGCAAAAGGGGGACTCTCAATCAGGCCATCGGGCGCTCGAAAGGCGGACTGACCACCAAGGTCCTGGCCCTCACCGATGCGTTAGGCAATCTGGTGCGCTTCAAACTTCTGCCCGGCCAGCGCAGTGAAATTGTTGGTGTGCCCGACCTTATCGACGGTCTGGAATTCGGCGCCATGCTTGCCGACAAGGCATTCGATGCCGATGCGTTGCGCGAAGACCTTGATACGCGTCAGGCACAAGCCGTCATTCCGGCGAAAACCAATCGCCGCGTCCACATTCCCCACGATGTGGAAACCTACCAGTGGCGTCATCTGATTGAAAACTACTTCCGCAAAATCAAAGAGTTCAGAGGAATAAACACGAGATACGACAAGACCGACGCCAGCTATCAAGCATCATGGAACCTGGCCGCAACCATCATCGCATTGCGCTAAATGTCCACAGACCCTAGAGCATCGGGCGGTAAGTTTGAATCGCTTGACCGCTCTCATTTGTTTGTTGACCAGGCGGGTCGTCCGCCGTGGTGTGATCACCATAAGGGCGGGCCAACGCCGTCAGCGGACAAATGAGTTCGGCCCTTCGGGTGGCATTTTGCGGCCCATCGGCTGCGTTGCGCCGTTCGAACGATGCCCCACATCGCCCTTCACGACGCGCCTGGCCGAGTGAACCGCAAAATGTCATCAAGTGTTTCAAACTTATCGCCCGATGCTCTAGCCATCCGGCGCTACAACCCTAATACATCGCCCGTGGCAGCCATGTCGCGATCATCGGGAACAGCCAGAGGATGGCGATGGCGACGATCTGCAGGCCGATAAACGGCACCACTCCGCGATAGATTTGGCCGGTGGTGATTTCCTTGGGCGCCGCGCCGCGCAGATAGAAGAGCGAGAAGCCGAAAGGCGGTGTGAGGAACGAGGTCTGCAGGTTGATGGCGATCAGCACGGTCAGCCAGATCGGGTCGATGCCCATCAGGATCAATGGCGGGATCAGGACGGGCAGCAGGATCACCGAGATCTCTACAAAATCCATGAAAAAGCCGAGCACGAAGACGAACAGCATAGCGAAAATCAGCGCGCCCGTGGGGCCGCCCGGCATGCCGTTCAACAGGGCATGAACGCGATCCTCGCCGCCGAGGCCGACGAACACGAGCGAGAAGAAACTCGCCATCAGGATGGTGGCGAAGATCATCGAGGTGACGGTCAGGGTCGACAGGAGCGACGATTTCAACAGGCCCTGTCCGACGGCTGCCCACAGAATACGCAGGATGACGGCAAGCGCGAAGATTGCGAGCGCTGCATAGAGGAGTGCGACAGCATAATCGGCAGCCGTGATGTCGGAGCGCTGGACCCGGACCGGATAGAGCGTCGCTGCGAAGGCAAGTACCAGCAGAGCGGCCGTTGCAAGGACGATCAACCGGCTTGAGACACCCAATTGCCGCCCGGACAGAAGAATCGCGCCGATCGCACCGACGGACGCCGCTTCGTTCGGCGAGGCAATGCCGCCGAGGATCGAGCCGAGAACAGCAACGATCAGCAGGATCGGCGGGACGACGGCGCTGGCGATTTCCTTCGCTGACGGTTGTTCGATGTCCTGCTTCATGGCCGGAGCATCGCTCGGGAAAAGGTAAGCCCGGGCAAGAATGTAGACGCAATAGACCGCGACCAGCAAAAGCCCGGGAACCAGCGCGGCGGCAAATGTCTGGCCGACGGAGATTGTTTCGACGGTGAATTTGCCTTGTTCATACTGCGCCTGCTGGAAGGCATTCGACATCACATCTGCCAAGATGATCAGCAGGGTCGAGGGCGGAATGATCTGGCCGAGCGTTCCGGCGGTGCACACCATGCCGGAGGCAAGCTTCGGATCATAGCCGTTGCGCAGCATGGTCGGCAGGGCAATCAGCCCCATGGCAACAACTGTGGCGCCTACAATGCCGGTGGAGGCGGCAAGCAGGGCGCCGACCAGCATCACGGAGACGCCCAATCCGCCATTCATCCGGCCGAACAACCGGCCCATGGTCTCAAGAAGCTGCTCGGCGATGCGGCTCTTTTCGAGGATGACGCCCATCAGAACAAACAGCGGAATCGCGGTCAGAACGGGATTGGTCAGGACGCCGAAGAACCGCTGTCCCATCGCCCCCATGAGCTGAAGGTTGAAGTCGCCAAGGCCCCAGCCGATCAGCGCAAAGGCGGTTGCGACACCGGCAATCGTGAAGGCAACCGGATAGCCCAGCAGAATGAAGGCGATCAGCGCGCCGAACATCATAAGATCGAGCGGAAGATTCATGAACTAGCACTCGCAAGGCGGGAGATATCGCGGATGAGCGCCGCAAGGCCCTGTACCAGCAGGAGCACACAGTAGGCCGGGATCAGCGTCTTCAACAGGTAGGAGGCCGGTATGCCGCCAACGGAGATGGAGCCTTCAAGGATCGCCCAGCTGCCGCGTACATAGGGCCAGGAAAACCAGATCAGCAGTACAAGAGCCGGTGCAAGCAGCAACAGATGCCCGAACAGGTCGATCATTGCCCGCCCGCGCGTTTCAAGTTTGGCGTAAAAGATATCGACCCGGACATGACCATTGACCAGGAACGTGTATCCGGCCCCGAGCATGAACAGGCTGGCATGGAGATAGAGGACCCCCTCATCCAGAAAGATGAAGCTGTAGCCAAACACATAGCGCAGCAGCACGATCACGAACTGCAACAGCAGCATTGCAAGCGCAGCCCAGCACATGATGTGGCCGATCAAGGTGTTCACGCGCTCCAGGGCGTTTGCGAGTTTATCCATCGCTTATGATCCTGCCATGTTTTCCCGTGCCAACACCAAGCCTAACCAACGGTTCAAACTGTAGCGGCGACGTCTATCGCCTTCCGCAGGATGAAGCCGGGGGGAAAGCGTTTAACCACAGCAATCCCCCTTGCCCAACCGCCGTCGTGCGGACGGACAGGAAACGGAACGGATCCCCGGACCAGCCGGGGATGACGATAGGAGAAGCAAACAACTTCTCCTATCGTTTCTGTGGTCAATTGCCGGGGACGTCAGCCCGTCAGTCGTATTTGTAGTCCAGAAGCCGCGCGTTCATCTGGCCGCCATCGGCATACGGCATGTAGCCATGCATCAGTTTGCGGTAGGCGAGGAAGCTTTCGGTGATGCGCTTCACCAGTTCGTCTTCGTCGGACCGCAGGTCGGCAATGACTTCGCCGGCAGCATCGCCCATCGCGGTAATGACCTCTTCCGGCAGCTTCTTCACCTGAACGCCATGCTCGCTGACCAGTTGGCCCAGCGCCTGTGCGTGTTTGGTGTTGTACTCGGTCAGAACGTCGTTGTAGAGGCTGGCACAAGCCTGGGTGACGACAGCTTTCAGATCATCCGGCAGGGCGTTGAAGGCGTCCAGATTGACCGCGCATTCTTCGGCAGAGGACGGTTCGCCGACACCCGGCCAATAGTAGTTCTTGGCGATCTGATAGTAACCCAGCGCGCTGTCAGTCCACGGACCGATGAACTCGCCGGCATCGAGAGCGCCGGACTGCAGCGCCTGGAACATCGCCGGGCCGCTCATTGCCTGCACTGCCATGCCGAGCTTGGCGCACATTTCGGACGCAAGGCCGGTGGAGCGGAATTTCAGGCCTTTGAGGTCGTCAACCGAATTGATGTCCTTGCGGAACCAGCCGGCCCATTGCGGACCGGAGTTGCCGCACAAGAAAGGCTTCAGATTGAAGCGGGCGTAGATCTCGTCGTAGAGCGCCTGTCCGCCACCATGGATAAGCCAGCCGGCTTGCTCTGGCGCTGTGAGACCAAAGGGCTGCGAACCGAACAGCAGAATGCCCTTGGACTTGGAGCCCCAGTAAGCGGGAACAGCGTGGTAGAGTTCTGCCGTGCCCTGGCCGACGGCATCGAACACGCCATTGCCCGGAACAATTTCACCGGACGCGAACAGCTTGACCTCGATCTTGCCACTGGACAGCGCGGTGATCCGGTCGGCGAGCATTTGCGCTGCGACACCCGGTCCCGGCAGGTTCTTCGGCCACGCAGTGACCATGCGCCATTGGGTAATGCCTTGCGCGACAGCAGGTGCGGCGAGCGTTGTGGCTGCGGCGCCGACAGCGCCGGCTTTCAGAAAGTCACGTCTTTTCATCGTCATTCCCCTCTTGAGTATGCAGGTGTGGAAGGCTCGGTCTGCCTTGTCGTTGTTCAAAGGATCCCTGGCAGGTTGAGGCCCTTTTCTTGCGCGCAATCGAGCGCGATTTCGTAGCCGGCATCTGCGTGGCGCATGACGCCCGTGGCCGGATCGTTCCACAGAACGCGTTCCAGGCGCCGGCCGGCATCCTCGCTGCCATCGCAGCAGATCACCATGCCGGAATGCTGGGAGAAGCCCATGCCGACCCCGCCGCCGTGATGGAGCGACACCCAGGTCGCGCCGGAGGCGGTGTTGAGGAGGGCATTCAGCAACGGCCAATCGGAAACGGCGTCGGAGCCGTCTTTCATCGCTTCCGTTTCCCGGTTAGGAGACGCGACGGAGCCGCTGTCGAGATGATCGCGGCCAATGACAATCGGAGCGCTCAGCTCGCCGCTGCGGACCATTTCATTGAAGGCAACGCCCAGCCGGTGGCGTTCGCCAAGCCCGACCCAGCAGATACGCGCGGGAAGTCCCTGAAACGAGATGCGCTCGCGCGCCATGTCCAGCCAGTTGTGCAGGTGCTGGTCGTCAGGGATCAGTTCCTTGACCTTGGCATCGGTCTTGTAGATGTCCTCCGGATCGCCCGAAAGCGCGCACCAGCGGAACGGCCCAACGCCCCGGCAAAACAGCGGACGGATATAGGCAGGCACGAATCCGGGGAAGGCAAAGGCGTTCTCAAGGCCTTCTTCCAGCGCCATCTGGCGGATGTTGTTGCCATAATCGAGCGTCGGGACACCGGCGTTCCAGAAGTCGACCATTGCCGCGACATGCTCCTTCATCGAGGCGCGGGCGGCTTTCTCGACGGCCTTCGGGTCGGTTTCGGCCTTGGCGCGCCATTCGGCGACGGTCCAGCCCTTGGGCAGATAGCCATTGACCGGATCATGGGCGGAGGTCTGGTCGGTGACGATGTCCGGCTTTACGCCGCGCCTGACCAGTTCGGGAAACACCTCGGCTGCGTTGCCAATCAGGGCAACGGACTTGGCTTCGCCTGCGGCCGTCCATTTCTTGATCAGTTCGAGAGCTTCATCAAGGGAGTGGGTCTTTTCATCAACGTAGCGGGTGCGCAGGCGGAAGTCGGCACTCTTCTCATCGCATTCAACGGCGAGGCAGCAGGCGCCTGCCATCACGGCGGCCAACGGCTGGGCGCCGCCCATGCCGCCGAGCCCTGCGGTCAGGATCCAGCGGCCGTTCAGATCACCTTCATAGTGCTGGCGTCCGGCTTCCATGAAAGTCTCATAGGTGCCCTGAACGATGCCTTGCGTGCCGATATAGATCCACGACCCGGCGGTCATCTGGCCGTACATCGCCAGACCCTTTTTATCCAGTTCGTGGAAGTGATCCCAGTTGGCCCAATTGGGCACAAGGTTGGAATTGGCGATCAGAACACGCGGGGCATCCTTGTGGGTCTTGAAGACACCGACGGGTTTGCCGGACTGAACCAAAAGCGTTTCATCTTCATTGAGTTGCTGAAGTGAGCTCACAATTTGATCGAAGTCGTTCCACGTCCGTGCGGCACGCCCGATACCGCCATAGACGACCAGTTCATGCGGGTTTTCGGCGACATCCGGATGCAGGTTGTTCATCAACATGCGCAAAGGCGCTTCGGTCAGCCAGGACTTGGCGCTGATCTCAGATCCGGTGGGCGGGAACACGTCGCGGGCGTTGTGGCGGCGGTCAACCATTTTTGGGTTCCTTGTTTGATTGAGCCTGCTCGGCAAGCGCCGGGGCAATGTCTTCAAGTGTGGTCAGCATGGCCTTCAGATGCTGACGCAGACGGTCTGCTTTCTCAGGCGCATAGGCAAAGGGCGTGTCTTCGGTTTCCAGATGGGTGGCTTGGGACAATTCCATCTGAATGGCGTGGATACCGGTCTCGGGCTGACCGTAGTGCCGTGTGGTCCAGCCGCCCTTGAAGCGTCCATTCAAGATGGACGTATAGCCGTCTGCTTCCATTGCGTGAGACGTGACGGCCTTTTCGATCCGGGGCGCGCAAGTGGTGCCGTTGTTGGTGCCGGTGTTGAAGTCGGGCAGGCGGCCCTCGAACAGGTGGGGGATCAGCGAGCGGATCGAGTGGCAGTCATAGAGAATGGCAATTCCGTTTTTGGCCTTCACACGGTCCAGTTCGGCCCAAAGCGCTGCGTGATAGGGTGCATGCCAGGCGAGGCGCCGCGCCTCGATCTCTGCGGCATCTGGTTCCTGGCCGTCCAGATAGATCGGCTGGTTGTCGAAGTCGGTCAGCGGACACAGGCCGGTGGTGTTCTGGCCCGGATAAAGACTGACGCCGGATGGATCGCGGTTGGCGTCGATCACATAGCGATGGAAGTTGGCCCTGACGATGGTGGCATCGTCCAGGAGCCCGGAATAGAGCCGGTCCACATGCCAGTCGGTATCGGCAAGTTTCCTGCCGGTGGCGTTCAGCCGGTCCCATATTTCTGCTGGAACATAAGTACCGGCATGGGGCACGCCGAGGACGATAGGGCTATCGCCGGACAGGACTTCAACCGGCTGCATGGGCATCTCCAAGCTCAATGAGCGGCTGTTTTGAAACGGCAGCGGCTAGGGTGCGGGAGCCCACCAGGTCCGCGGCTGCTTCCATATCCGGCGCCATGAACCGGTCTTCGTTCAAGGGCGGGACTTTGCTTCGCAGTATTGCGATGGCCGACTGCAAGGCAGCGCTGGTCTGGAGCGGCGCGCGGTGTTCGACACCCTCAGCCGCGCATAACAGTTCCACGCCAAGGATATGCGCCAGATTGGCGGTCATGCGCTTCAGCCGCAGCGCGCCATGGGCCGCCATGGAGACATGGTCTTCCTGGTTGGCGCTGGTCGGGGTTGAATCGGTCGAACAGGGATTGGCGAGATGCTTGTTCTCACTCATCAGGGCAGCGGTGGTGACTTCGGCAATCATCATGCCGGAATTGAGCCCCGGATCCTTGGCCAGAAACGGCGGCAAATCAAAGGACAGGCTCGGGTCGACCATCAGCGCGACGCGGCGCTGCGCGATCGCTCCGAGCTCGGCAAGGCCGAGTGCGATCTGATCGGCGGCAAACGCCACCGGCTCGGCATGGAAGTTGCCGCCGGACACAATCCGGTCTGCTTCGGTAAGCACCAGCGGATTGTCTGTTGCCGCATTCGCCTCGATTTCCAGCGTTCCGGCAGCCATGCGCAAGAGATCGACACAGGCACCGGCGACCTGCGGCTGGCAGCGGATGCAGTAGGGGTCCTGGACGCGGGTATCGCCCTCGCGGTGGCTTTCCCGGATGTCCGATCCGGCCATGATGGACCGCATCGCCGCCGCAACATCGATCTGGCCGCGATGGCCGCGCAAGGCATGGATCTCCGGCAGCAAGGGGGCGGTCGAACCCATGATCGCGTCGGTGGAAAGACTTGCGGTGACCAGCGTTGCCTCCGCCAGCCGCCAGGCGTCAAACAGACCGGCCAATGCGCAAGCGGTCGAAAACTGGGTGCCGTTGATCAGCCCGAGGCCTTCCTTGGGGCCGAGGACTACCGGCGCAAGACCGGCCTCTGCCAGCGCTTGTGCACCCGGTAGCACCTTGCCGTCAAATTCCGCCTGGCCTTCGCCGATCAGGACGGCGGCCATGTGGGCGAGGGGGGCGAGATCGCCGGAGGCACCGACTGATCCTTGAGAGGGAACCACCGGTGTGACGCCCTTCTCAAGACAGGCTTCGATCAGTTCCAGCACCTCGAAACGGACCCCCGAGGCGCCGCGCCCAAGCGACAGCAGCTTCAGGGCCATCATCAGCCGTGTGCGGGCCTTGTCGAGCGGTTCGCCGACACCGCAGCAATGGGACAGGATCAGGTTGCGCTGAAGCGTTTCCGTATCCTCAGGGACAATCTTGACGCTGGCGAGTTTGCCGAACCCGGTGTTGACGCCATAGACCGCTGCGTCGCCTTGGGCTGCCTGGGCGACTTTTTCCGCCGATCCGCGGATCGCCGCTTCGGCAGAGCGGTTGATCTTCACCGCGGAGCCGTTGCGGTAGATCTTTTCGAGCGCATCAAGGCCGGTCGAGCCGGGTGTAAGGTCCAGCAGTGTCATCCGTTGCCTCCGAAAATACGCCGCTCAAGGGGATTGAAGCCGATCCGGTAGCTGAGTTCAGCCGGGTGCTTGACGTTCCAGATGGCCAGATCGGCGCGTTTTCCGGCTTCAAGGGTGCCCCGGTCGGAAAGGCTCAGCGCCGTGGCCGCATGTCTCGTCACGCCTGCCAGTGCTTCTTCCGGGGTCAGGCGGAACAGGGTGCAGCCCATGTTAAGGGTCAGGAGCAGTGAGGCGAGCGGCGAGGAGCCGGGATTGCAGTCGGTCGCCAGGGCAATCGGCACCTCGTAGTGTCTCAACAGGCCGACCGGCGGCATTTGGGTTTCGCGGAGCGTGTAGAATGCACCCGGCAGAAGCACGGCGGTCGTGCCGCTTTTCGCCATGGCCTTGACGCCGTCCTCGTCGAGATACTCGATATGGTCGGCGGACATTGCACCATAGGAAGCCGCGAGAGCGGTGCCGCCGAGGTTGGATAGCTGCTCAGCGTGAAGCTTGACGGGAAGCCCGAGGTCCTTGGCCATGCCGAACACACGGGCGATCTGGTCGGGCAGAAAGGCGATGCCTTCACAGAACCCGTCGACCGCGTCGATCAGGCCCTCGTCATGGCCGGCCTGAAGCGTTGGCAGGCAGATTTCGTCAATATATGCGTCCGCGCGGTCCTTGTAGCCGGCGGGGACCGCATGCGCGCCCAGAAACGTCGTATTGACATGGACCGGCCGGATTTCCCCGATCTTGCGGGCAACGCGCAGCATGCGGAGTTCGGTTTCGGTATCAAGACCATAGCCGGACTTGATCTCAAGCGACGTCACGCCTTCTGCAATCAGCGCATCGACCCGCATGAGCGCATCGGCAAGGAGGTCCGCCTCGCTGGCCGCGCGGGTCGCGTTGACGGTGGAGACGATGCCGCCCCCGGCGCGGGCGATCTCTTCATAAGTCGCACCTTCCAGCCGCAGCTCGAATTCGCGGGCCCGGTTGCCGCCAAAGACAACATGGGTATGGCAATCGATAAGGCCGGGCGTGATCAGTCGCCCTTCCAGGTTTTCTATCGGGTGTTTGCCGTATTTCGCGGGCAGATCTGTCCATCGGCCAGCCCA
The DNA here is from genome assembly GCA_965230445.1 of Roseibium sp. GTDB lineage: Bacteria > Pseudomonadota > Alphaproteobacteria > Rhizobiales > Stappiaceae > Roseibium. The sequence goes on from OZ246005.1 coordinate 1,904,087, forward strand.
AGCGATGTTTGCGCCATCGGTGACAAGGCAGCCGTCTTCAACGAGACCATAGGGTGCTCCGCTGGCGGCGAAAGTTGCCAGGGTGGCGTTTGCAAAAACTCTTACCGGCAATGCCCGTTCCGCCCTTGTTTATATTGCGATAATGAATAATATGAATGCACATAATTGATTGTCAACTGGGAATCGCGACCATGTCCATGGATGCCGGAGCTACGGCGCAAAACGCAGGCGGTGCCTCGCCGCGACAGACGATTTATGCCGAGAAAGCCTTGTTGCCGGGCGGATGGGCGCGGGATGTTGCCGTCGAGATTGATGCCGATGGCCGCATCAGCGCAGTTACCGGGAATGCCAGTCCGCAAGGAACCCGCACCGGCATCTTGTTGCCGGCACCTGTCAATCTTCACAGCCACGCCTTCCAGCGGGCCATGGCGGGGATGAGCGAGCGGCGCGGGGCGGGTCAGAGCGACAGCTTCTGGACCTGGCGGCAGATCATGTTCTCGTTCCTCGATGCGCTGACGCCTGAGGATGTGGAGGCAATCGCCGCGTTCGTGCAGTTGGAGATGCTGGAGGCCGGATATTCGGCAATCGGCGAGTTCCACTACTTGCATCACCAGCCGGGCGGGACGCCATATGACAATCTTGCCGAGATGTCGGACCGGATCATGGCCGCAGCCTCCGAAACCGGCATTGGCCTGACCCATTTGCCGGTTTTCTACCAGTTTGGCGGCTGTGACCTCAGGCCGCTCAGTCCGGGCCAGATCCGGTTTGGCAACGATTTCGAGCGGTTCGAGAAGCTGCATGCACTGGCGGCAAGGGGTCTTGCGAGCTTACCGGCAGATGCGGTTCTGGGCGTTGCGCCGCACTCGCTCCGGGCCGTTGATCAACAGGGACTGAATTCGGCTGTCCGTCTGGCCGGCAACGCACCGCTGCACATGCATCTTGCCGAACAGGTGGCCGAAGTCGATGAGGTCGGGCAAGCGTGGGGCAGGCGGCCGGTCGAATGGCTGCTGGAGAACCATGCTGTTTCCGGCAACTGGTGCCTGATCCACTGCACGCAGATGACGGCGGAGGAGACCCTTGGTCTTGCAGCTACAGGCGCCGTCGCCGGGCTGTGCCCAATCACCGAATCCAGTCTGGGCGACGGTATCTTTGATGGTGTCCGGTATCTGAACGCCGGTGGCCGGATTGGTGTCGGATCCGATTCCAATATCCGGATTTCACTCGCGGAAGAGCTGCGCACGTTCGAATATTCCCAGCGCCTGCGCGACAAGAGCCGGGCAACGGTTGCCACGCCGGAAAAATCGACCGGACGTGTCCTCTACGACGCAGTTGTAAAGGGCGGTGCACAGGCGGCAGGACGTGACAGCGGCCGGATAGAAGCCGGCTGCTTTGCCGATCTTGTTGCCCTCGACAGCACCGCCATCGATCTGGAGGGCCGGGAGGGCGACGAGATCCTCGATGCATTTATCTTTGCCGCGGACGACCGGGCAGTTCGCGATGTCTGGTCCGCGGGCAGGCATGTTGTCCGGCAAGGATTTCATGTTAAGGGTGAACATATTCGTGCGCGCTACCGCGCCACCATGCGCAAGCTGAGGGATCGGATCACGACCGGATGAGTGTCAGGGCGAAGGAAGAAGGGCGGATCGAGCCGGTTTCCTGGACGGGAATACGGGAAGAGTTGCTTCGCCGCATTCATTGCCGGGTTTGGCAGCCGGGTGATCAGATCCCCCACGAAGCGGATTTGGCGGAAGAGTTCGGTTGTGCCCGCACCACCGTCAACCGCGCGCTTCGCGATCTTGCCGAAAGCGGACTTGTGGTGCGCAAGCGCCGTGCCGGAACCCGGGTCGTCCTCAATCCGCCGCAGCGGGCGACGCTGACGATCCCGGTCATACGGGAAGAGGTTGAAGCGCTTGGGCAGAGCTACAAGCACCGGCTCCTGCATCGCGAGCTCGGGAACCTTCCGCCCATGCTGCACGCGGCCTTTCCGGTTCCGGACGGGACGGACGTTCTCTACCTGAAGTCAATCCATTTTGCCGATGACCGGCCCTACGGCTTTGAAGAACGCTACATCAACCCGGCGGCGGCCGCCGGCGCTCTGGAGATTGATTTTCAGGCGATCAGTGCCAATGAATGGCTGGTTCACAATGCGCCGTTCACCAGCGGCGATTTATCCTTTTATGCCGTCAATGCGGCGCCGGATGTGGCGCAGATCATGGGGACGGAGCCTGGAGCCGCGCTTTTTTCAATCGAGCGTGTAACCCGAAACGATAACGGCCCGATCACCTTTGTCCGGCTGATCTATGGCCCCGGCTACCGGATGCGGACAGCGCTTTAGAGCGTCGGGCGGTAAGTTTGAATCGCTTGACCGCTTTCATGTGTTTGCTGACCAGGCGGATCGCCCGCCGTGGTGTGATCACCATAAGGGCGGGCCAACGCCGTCAGCGGACACATGTGTTCGGCCCCCAGTATGGTTTTTGGCGGGGTGGCATTTTGCGGCTCATCGGCCGCGTTGCGCCGTTTGAACGATGCCCCGCATCGCCCTTCACGACGCGCCTAGCCGAATAAACCGCAAAATGTCATCAAGTGTTTCAAACTTATCGCCCGATGCTCTAGACGCTGCAGGATTGCGCTTTCGGTAAGGGGCGGTATTGTGCGCATACGTCAAACTCTTCAGAAGACGAGAGTTCCTTCCCATGCACTTCCCCGAAGCCTTGATGGGCGAAATCCGCGCCCGTTTTGCCCATGTCGACACATGCCCGTTCACCGGTCCGAGGATCTTTTTCGAAAATGCCGGTGGTGCGCTGACCCTGAAGTCGGTCGTTGAAACCTCAGCGAAATTCGCTGCCATCCCGGACAATCAGGGCCGGGCAAATCCCGCCTCGCAAGCCTTGCAATCCGTCATCGATACGGCGCGTGCCGACATGGCCGGCTTTTTCAACGCCCCGGCACCGGGATTCTTTGTTGGCGAAAGCGGAACGGAGCTGACGTTCCGGCTGATCCGTTCGGCGATCACGGCGGCGGGAAGCGGCAAGGTTCTTGGCAGCACGCTCGAACATCCGGCCTCGCGCAGTGCGTGCCGGCACTGGGCCAAGGTTCTCGGGCGGGACTATGTTCCGGTTCCCCATGACGATGCGACCGGGACGGTGTCCATTGAGGACTACCTGAAACACATGAGCGCGGATGTCTCGGTGGCGACCATCGTGCACACCTCGCCAGTTACCGGCATGTCGGTCGATGTTGCCGGGATCGCGGCGGCGATCCGTGACGTCAATCCGGCGTGTTTCATCATTGTCGATGGCATCCAGCATGCCTGCCACGGTGGAATAGACATTAATTCCTATGGCATCGATGGCTATGTGATCTCGCCCTACAAGGTTTTTTCCCGCCACGGCTACGGGCTCGCCTGGGTATCGGAGCGGATGCGGAAGACGCCGCACGAATGCCTCGTTGATGGGCCCCAGGAGAATTTCGAACTCGGCACGCGCGACACAGGCGCCTTTGCGGCCTTTTCGGATGTGGTTGCCTATTTCGACTGGCTCGGCGGGGAGTGCGGCAAGGGGGAAACAAGACGGGCACGCATTGAGTATGCGGGCCGTGCAATCCATGATCACGAGACACGCCTGACCGATGCCGTGCTGTTTGGAATTGGCAATCAGACCGGCCTTGCGGAAATGAATGGCGTTACCGTCATTGGCGGAACGGACAATCCGGCGCGCGAGGGGCTGGTCTCCTTTGCCCATGACACCGTGTCGGCCTTCGATATCGTCGAGACGCTGAATGCGGCCGGCATTCGCTGCCATGTGCGCAAGGCGGATCACTATTCGGGCAATATCCTCACGCCGCTCGGCCTTGAGGCCTGTGTCCGCGTGTCCTTCTGCCACTACAATACGGAAGCGGAAGTCGCTGAGATGCTGGCCGTTTTGAAACCTCTTCTAGGGTCTGTGGGAAATTAGGTTTCGGTCACAGCGCGAGACTACCTGACGTTGGGCGACACCAGCTCGTAGCGGCCGGACGCAATATGCGTCGCACGGGACGTATCCCAGGTATAGAGATAACTGGCCGCGCGGATCTGGTTGCCGGTCTCCAGCAACACGTCGATGGGCCGCAGCAAGAATTCGTAAGGCTCCGGCCATCCCGGCACACAGGCTTCGAAATCGTTGAAGGCGCTGTATACCGGTTCCGGGTCGTGGATCTCGTAGACCCTGCCATAAACCTTGTCCTCGCTCCAGGGCGAGGGAACGGCACCGGGATAGGAATTGTGGCCGTGTTCGTCTTCCTCCTCGATCAGGTACAGGCGGGCCTGAATGGAACCGGCCCCATGAAGCGAAGCATGCAGTTGAAGCAGCGCGCTCATCGGGTGCTGCGACTCAGAAAGCAGTGTCCCATAGACGAAGAGATACTGTGGATGGTCCGCCATAGGCCTGCTCGCCCCTTTGCCGCCATTGGCCGGGGAGCGCTGGCGTCCCCGCAGTTTGGATATCAGGAGGCTTCCATTATCAGGGCCCGGAGTGCGGTGCCATGGAAAAAACATGTGTCCACGTGGGTGTTTCGTCTGATCCGACAGACCCTAGAAAACCAACAGCCCCGCAAGAGGCGGGGCTGCTAGCGTCAGAAATGGACTGGACGTGGTGAACCGGGTTGCGGTTACTTCATGCCGAGCTGAATGCGGATGGTTTCGGCGAGGTCTTTCACCGTTGCTTCGGTGTCGGCACCTTCGGCGATTTCGACCAGGGACGCGGCAATCAGGTCGGTGACTGCAACGCCTTCGGCACCCGGATAGGCAAACCAAGGACCGGCATGGTTGGCGACCTGGGTGTGCGCGACCAGGGAGTTCGGGTTGGCGTCATAGAAGGCACCGAGATAGTCCTTGTCTTCCACGACGATGGCGTTGGCCGGAGCGTAGCCGGTGTTCTCGACGATGATCTTCTGGCCTTCAGGACCGGTCACGAAGGAGATGTATTCCCAGGCGGCCCTCTGCTTGGCTTCGTCTTCGGTCAGAAGAACGATGGCGGAGCCGCCGGTCGGGAAGTAAACCTTCTCCATGTCGGAGGCAACGATCGGGGTCGGCTTGACGACGAGACCGAAGGACGCGCCGTCTTCGAAACGCTTCTGCAGGGAGGAGCTTTCGAACATGATGCCGAGTGTACCGGCCGGCAGCGACTGGCGGGCTTCATCCTGGCCATAGGACTTCATGCCGGCTTCGGTGACGAAGCGCTGGTAGAGGCCGGCTGCTGCAATGCCATCGGCGCTGTCGAAGGTGATGTCGCTTTCGTCAGCGGTCATCGGACGGCCGCCATGGGCACCGAGGAGCGACTGGAAACGCCAGTCGTGACGGTGGATCCATACGCCATCGATGTTGTCGCCGAGAGCGTTGATCTTGGCGGCGAGTTCGATCACGCCGTCAAACGTGGACGGGAAGTCGTCCATGGAACCACCGGCCTTTTTGACCAGTTCTGGGTTCACATACATGACCATGGTGGACGCAGAGGTGCCGAGAGCATGCTGGGTGCCCTCGAACGAGCCGAGCGACAGAAGGGCCGGGGTGTAGCCCTGCTCAAGGGCGTTGTCGCCGATGAAACCTTCAAGCGGCTGGGTCAGGCCGCGGTCTTCCAGAATGCGCCAGCGGTTCAGGCCGACATAGGCAACGTCCGGAGCGGTACCGGCAACCGCTTCACGCAGAAGACGCTGAACGCCATCGGCATAACCTTCTGCGGGGCCATCGATGGTGATCTTGATCTCCGGGTGCTTTTCCATGAAAGCAGCGGCCAGCTTGTCCTGGGTCTCGGCCCAGATCGTCGGGATTGCATAGTGGACGCGGATTTCGGTTTCTTCGGCAGTGGCTGCGGTCGCCGCCAGAGCAAAAGCTGCTGCAAAGACTGTCGTTCTCATGAGTACTAAAACCTCCAAACGTGGATGATAGCCTGTGCGGCTGGTTCCGCACTTTGTTGTGTTGTTACGGTCATCCCTTGAGCCCGCCTGCGGCGAGACCCTGGGTGAATTTGCGCTGCGCGAGCAGGAAGGCGATCACCAGCGGGGCGGTGATCAGGGCGGCGGCGGCCATCAGCGGGCCGACATCATCGCCGGATTCTTCATCGCGGAAGAACAGGATGCCGCGTGGCGGCGTTGCCAGATCGGAATCCGTGGTCGCGATCATCGGCCAGAACAGATCGTTCCAATGCGCCGTGACCGAAAAGATCGCAAACGCTGTTGCTGCCGGCATGGCGAGCGGAAAGGCAATCCGCCAGACAATCTCTGTTTCGCCGAGACCGTCGACCCTTGCCGCGTCGAAGAGGTCTGCCGGCACTTGCGCCAGGAATTGCCGGAACAGGAAGATGCCGAAAGCGGTCGGAATGAACGGCAGGATCAGGGCCGCGTAGGTGTTCAAAATGCCCAGCTCCGCAAAGCCCAGAAAGATCGGAATGGCGGTCACGTGGAACGGAACCAGCAAGGCCGCCAGGACCATGCCGAATATGATCGTCCGCCCCTTGAAACGGCGTTGCGCCAGGGCATAGGCACATGGCACGGCAAACAGGATCTGGAACACCAGAATGCCGAGCACCACGATGACACCGTTGAGCAGATAACGCGGCACGTCGGTTTCCGTCAGCGCCTTGACGAAATTCATCCATTCGATGCGCGTCGGCAGCAGCTGGATCGTGGCGGTAAAGATTTCGTCCTGCGGTTTGAATGCCAGCGACATCATCCAGATGAAGGGCAGAAGGATTGCCATTGCGCCGATCAGCAGAAAGGTGAGCGACAAGCTGCGGCCAAGCAGGGAACGGATCATCGGTAGTGGACCCTCCGTTCAACGATCCGGAACTGGATCAGGGTCAGGGTCAAGAGAACCGCGAAGAACACCATGGTGATTGCGCTGGCATATCCGGCCTTGAAGTAGATGAAGCCTTCCCGGTAAAGCGCATAGACGAGTGTGTCGGAGGCAAAGGCCGGACCACCCTCGGTCAGGGTCGCGACCGTTTCGAACACCTGGAACGCATTGGTCGCGGTGATCACCAGCACGAACAGCGTCGTCGGCCCGAGCATCGGCCATGTCACGGTCCAGAACCGGGACCAGCCGCCGCCTGCGCCATCCACTTCGGCCGCGTCATAAAGCTCCGGCGGAATGGCAACCAGCCCGGCAAGGAACAGCACCATATTGTAGCCGACTGTCTGCCAGATCCCGATGACAGCCAGGGTATAGAGCACAATGCCCCGGTCGCTGAGCCAGCTTTGCGGCGTGCCGCCAATCGCCATCAGTATCTGGTTCACCGCGCCGAGCGAGGGATGCAGCACCATCTGCCAGGCAACCGCCATGGCAACGAGGGTCGCCGCTACGGGCAGGAAATAGACGGCCCTCAGGATATTGGACAGGCGCGGTGCCCATTCGACCATCCTGTGCAGCCCGATGGCCACCAGAAGGCCAAAGACTACCGAGGCCGGAATGACGATGGCCACATAGATCAGCGAATTGATGATTGCGCGCCGCCCGAGCGTCGAGCCGAACAGTTTCTGGTAGTTCTCAAGCCCGGTCCAGGTGAACGATCTTGCACCGAACTGGTAGTCGGTGAAGGACAGCACCGCGACGATGGCAACCGGCAGGAAAATGAACACCAGCATGGCAATGGTGGCGGGACCGGCCAGCCACGTGTCCGTCAGGGCGTTGCGCGCGGCAAGCGGCAGCCGTCTCATTGGGCGGCCTCGTCAAGGGCGGTTTGGGCTTCTTTCCGAAGTCCTGTCCGGGTGTCGAACCGGTGAATGCGGTTTTCCAGGACAGCAAGCCGGATCTCGGTGCCCGGTACCGGCACCTGATAGTCACCGGGCGCGACCGCCGCGACGGTGGTTCCGTTTTCCGTGCGCAGGCTCAGGACGGTTTCCGAACCGAGAAACTCGGCGGCTTCAAGCCGCGCGGACAGCGCGCCACCTTGCGAAGGCGCAAGATGCTCGGGACGGATGCCGATGTCCGTGGTGGCGTCCGAAGGCAGCGCGGCGGTGAAGGCGTCGCCCGGCGAAAACAGGTTGATCGCATTGGTGCCGATGAACGTGGCGACGTCCCGGGATGCCGGCCGGTCATAGAGATCCCGAGGACTGCCTGCCTGTGCGACCTTGCCATCGATCATGACGATGATCTGATCGGCCATTGCCATGGCTTCTGCCTGATCGTGGGTGACATAGACGAATGGTCTGCCGGTGCGTTTATGGAGGGAAACCAGTTCGCCGCGCATCTTGATCCTGAGGCGTGCGTCCAGATTTGACAGCGGTTCGTCGAGCAGGAACATCACCGGATCACGCACCAGCGCGCGCCCGAGCGCGACCCGTTGCTTCTGACCGCCGGAAAGGCTGTTCGGCTTTCGGTCGAGCAGATCCGAAAGGCCGAGCATCTCGGCTGCCGCACCGGCCTTGGAGCGGATCAACTCCCGGGCAGCCACCGTTCCGGGTAGCAAACCGCCAATCAGCGGCAGACGGCCGATGGCGCTGAGATGGCGCATGGTGAGCGGCAGGGCGATGTTCTGAAACACCGTCAGATGCGGATAGAGGGCGTAGGATTGGAACACCATCGCCATGTTGCGCTCGTGGGCCGTTTTCGCGGCGACATCGGCACCGTTCAGATGAACCTGACCGCTTGTCGGGCGGTCCAGCCCGGCCATGATGCGCAATGTCGTGGACTTTCCGCATCCGGATGCGCCGAGAAGAGCGGTGAAACTGCTACCGGTGACCGTGACCGAAACGGCATCCAGAACCGCCGCCGCGCCGAAGCGGCGGGTCACGTCGACAAGTTCCAAAACGGGAGTGGCGGTCATGCGTTGGCACCAGAATGTAAGATATATTACATCTATGAGATCATGATGTAAGTATTATGACGTTTGAGCGCGCGACAGAAGATGCGCGGCCATACGGGCTATGGCGTCCTTGGGCGTGCCGGCTTGCTCCAGACCCTCGAGTGCCGGAGCCCCGCAAAGCCCGATCACCGGTTTGGAAAAATGAAGGCCGTAGGCGATTTCGCTCAAGGTTCCGTAGGAGCCGCCGATGGCGATCAGGACCTCACAGGATTTGGCGATTACCATGTTCCGGCCCTCGCTCAAGCCAGTGGCAATCGGCAGGGCGATGAACGGATTGGCCGTGCGCCATGTGTGGTCCGGGATAAGGCCGACAGTTAGACCGCCGGCGGACAGGCAACCTTCGGCAGCGGCAGACATGACGCCGGATTTTCCGCCACAGATCATGGTCAGTCCGAGCCGGCCAAGTTCTGCACCGATCGTCTTCGCCGCTTCGATTTGCTCTTCTGTTGCCTCACGGGGGCCGATCACACCGACGGGGATACGCCGCCGGTTGGGGGTGCCGGCAAGAAACTCCAGGGCTTCCAGCGCCGTGACTTCACGGATGCCGTCAGGGGTGTCACATGTCTCCCAGACCCAGTCCCAGGTGTTTAGCCGCCCGTATGTGCTGAAGAGTGTGCCGGTGCCGGCATAATAGTTCGTATCGCCCATTGGCATCTTTCAGGGTTTTGATGTAAGATAATTTACATCTTTGACATGGAAAGCTGACAGTTTCATGAACCGACTGGCCCCGATCCAAACCCTTACGGATCGCCAAAACCGGATTATCGCCCTGACGGAGCAGCAGGGTTTCGTAACAATAGAAAAGCTGGCGGACGAGTTCGGCGTATCGGCGCAGACCGTGCGGCGCGACATTATCGCACTTGCAGAGGCCGGGCGTTTGCAACGGTTTCACGGTGGTGCCGGCGCAATTGGTGAAACGGAAACGCTCCGCCTCGACTATTCCCAAAAGGAACGTGTGTCGGTGTCCGACAAGGTGGTGGTCGCCAAACAGGCCGCCAAGCTTATCAGCGATGGCGCCAGTCTCTATCTGGATGTCGGAACCACGGTGGAATACACGGCCACCCGGCTGAATGCGCTGAACGACTTGCGGATCTTTACCAACAGCATCCGCACCGCGCTGGCATTCGATCCGAAGCGGCATTCGGTCACCGTGCTCGGTGGGCGCATGGCCGGCAAGGATGGCTCGCTGATCGGCGAGGACATTGTCATGACGCTGAGCGGCCTTCGGATCGATTGCGCGCTGATCGCCTGTTCAGCTGTTGACGGCAACGGCCGCGTAATGGATTTCGATCTCTCCAAGATCGCGGTGAAAAAGGCCGCGATGGGAGCCGCAGCAACCCGCATGCTGTTGGCAACGCCCTCGAAGTTCGGCCGCACGGCGCTGTCCACCTTTGCGGCGCTGGATGATTTCCATCACGTGGTGACCGGGGACTAGCCTCCATAATGGCTCTTTGACGCCACCCGGGGCCAAAAGCGCCGCATCCCGCAAGGGATATGATGAAAACAGCCCGGCTCCACGGCGCAAAGTCTTGAAAAGGAATAACCTTTCCAGCGGCTTTGCTTCTTGATCCGAACGATTTTCATCAATAACGCGATCCAAATCGTGAATGCTCCACCGGCTAAAGCCGGTGGCTTCGGGTTACGGCTAAAAGCCGGATCGGTCCGCTATCTGGCGGACGCCTTGCTGGCTGCCGCAACCTCATCCTGAGGAGCAAGCAACGCTTGCGTCTCGAAGGATCGGCCGCAGACTTGGTTGCAAGTTGCCCATCCTTCGAGGCTCCGCTGCGCTCCGCACCTCAGGATGAAGCCGAGACGACCGAGATGAGGATATCAACCGCTCAAATCCTCCAACGAGCAAATGAGCTCGACTTAATCTTGGTCCCCGGATGCGAACGCATCCTGTCGACTAAAGGCGAGGGGTTTAAGGATCCCCTATCGGGGACTCTAAATCCCCACAAGCCCCAGATCGTCCCGCGATCGCAATCCTTTTCCCCCAACAGGACAAGTCTTTGGTTTTGCCTGTTAGTCTTACCGCATCAGCATCGGCAGCCCGATTGCTATCGATGGCAGGAATACCAGCAGGGCGAGCCGGACAATGTCGGCAATCCAGAACGGTGTTACGCCCTTGAAGATGGCACTGGTGGAAACATCCGGCAGGACGCCGCGCAGAACGAAGACATTGAGGCCGACAGGTGGCGTGATCAGGCTGATCTCGGTGACCACGACGACGACGATGCCGAACCAGATCAGCACCATGTGCGGTGGCACGCCCGGGAACACCAGTTCGGAGATCATCGGATAGAAAACCGGTACCGTCAGCAGGATCATAGAAAGGCTTTCAAGGACACAGCCAAGCACAAGATAGACCGCGATGAGGCAAAGCAGGATCAGCAGGGCGAGAGTTCCATCGACCGGACCCAGTCGGTCAGGATTGTGGGCAGGTCCGCCATGTTGATGAAGTTGGAGAACATCAGGGCGCCAATCAGAACCGAGAAGATCATTGCGGTCGTCTTGACGCTTTGAATCAGGATTTCGCCGAGTGCGGGCAGAGTGAGCGTGCCGCGCAAAAGCGCAAACAGGAAGGCTCCGCTCGCCCCTATGCCAGCGGCTTCCGTCGGCGTGAAAATGCCGCCGTAAATGCCGCCCATGACGATGAAGAACAGCACAAGCACGCCCCAGACACCGCGTAGCGCGACGAGCCTTTCGCCCCAGGGAACCCGTTCGCCCGGAGGCCCCGATTCCGGGTTGATCCATGTGGCTGCGCGTACAGCGGCCATATAAAGCACGATACCGAGCAGGCCGGGTACGATGCCGGCCATGAACAGGGAGCCGATGTTCTGCTCGGTCATGATGCCGTAGAGCACCAGAATGACGCTCGGCGGGATCAGGATGCCGAGCGTGCCGCCGGCTGCAATCGACCCGGCGGCGAGGCTGTCGGAATAGCCGAATTTGCGCATGGACGGCATGGCGACCCGCGCCATGGTCGCCGCGGTTGCGAGGCTTGAGCCGCAAACCGCGCTAAAGCCGCCGCAGGCAACCACTGTTGCCATTGCCAGTCCGCCGCGGCGATGGCCCAGGAATGCGTTCGCTGCGGCATAAAGTTCATGCGAGAGGCCAGCGCGGGTGACGAAGTTGCCCATCAGAATGAACAGTGGGACCACCGACAGCGTATAGGCAAGACCGGTCTCATAGGTGACATTGGAAACCATGGCGAGCGCCGCCGGCCAGCTGACCAGATAGGCGAAGCCAACCGTCCCCACCAACCCCATGGCAAAGGCAATCGGCACGCGCAGCAGAATAAGGGCGAGAAGGGCGGCGAACCCGATGAGTGATTCCTGCAAGGGACGTCCTTATGAATCCGGATGGGGAGTTATCGCGGGTGTCTTGCCGCTTGTCCGAGGGCGTGGATCAGCAAGACCAGAGCGGTGGCGGCAGTCATTGCGCACATGAAGAATGTAACCGGCGCGACGGGCAGGTGCAGAACGGCGGTCTGATCGCCATAGTCGACCTGCTCGGCTGCCTTGAACCACATGCGGTAGCTCAAAATCGCCATCATGCCCGCGCAGACCAAGCCGATCAGAACACCTCTCAGGCGGGCGATCAGCGGCGGAATGAACACGTCCAGCAGATCGACCGATACATGTTCCCGGTCAGCTGTGACGAGCGGCAGTCCGGCAAATATCAGCGCTGCCATCATCAGTTCCGTCAGTTCAAATCCGCCGGGAACCGGCGAACTGAACAGATAACGGCCCCACACATCCACAAAGGTCAGTACCATCATTGCGAACAAAAGCATGGCCGCAGCTATTCCGAGAAGCCGGGTCGTCCAGTGGACGGCCCGGTCAATCAGTGTGGCTGGTTTGGAAGCCATCGGGGTCAATTGGTTCCCGATTCCTTGGCGATTTCAGCCCGAAGGTCGGACATGACCGCCGCTCCGTCCACGCCGAGCTTGGAAGCTTCCTCGATCCATGCGGCTTCGATGGCAGCGGTCTTGTCCTTCACGGCAGCGACCAGGTCGCCGGATGCGGTGATGATTTCAACGCCGTCTGCCTTCATGGCCGCGTTGCCTGCAAGATCGGCCTCATCCCAGCCCTTGCCCGAGATGCGGGAGAAGTTCTCGCCGGAAACGCTCATGATGGCTTCCTTGTCCGCGTCGGACAGCTTGTCGAAGGCGCGCGGGTTCATCACCAGGAAGAAGCTGGTGTTGTAGAGACCGCCCGGGACGAGCGTTGCGTGCTTGACCAGTTGCGTCAGACGGAAGGACTTGATGGATTCCTGCGGGAAGAAGACACCGTCGGCGACACCTGCCGACATTAGTTCATACGACTGCGGCGCGGGTTTCAGAAGGTTGACCACGCCGAGGCTGGAGGCAACGTCATTGACGACGCCGCCACCGACGCGGATTTTCAGGCCGCCCAGATCGTCAAGCGTGTTGACGGCACGCTTGGAGTTGAAGATGTGGCCCGGACCATGGGTGAACACGCCCAGAACCTTCACACCGCGGTGCTCATTGGCCTGTTCCATGTGTTTTTTGTAGATGCGCCAGTAAGCGACCGAAATCGCCGTCGCACTGTCGCCCAGGAACGGCATCTCGACGGCTTTTGTCAGGGCAAAACGGCCCGGCTGATAGCCGTGAACACCATAGGTGACATCGGCGATCCCGTCCTTGGCGATGTCAAAATGCGCCGGCGGCTTGCCGAGCGGCTTCGGAAGGATCTTGACGGTCACGTTGCCGTTGGTGGCCTTGGCGACTTCTTCTGTCCACGGCACGATCATGTTTGCGACAATCGGATGCGCGGGCGGCAGCCAGGACGACAGGGTCAGCGTGGTCTCCGCCAGCGCACTTCCGGCCGGCAAAGTGGCGCCAAGGGCGATTGCCCCGGCCAGAATGGATTTGAAATTCGCGAACATCGTTTTCCTCCCGATCAGATAATTCGGTACGCCCCAAACCGCTGATCCCACCTCTGGATTCTCTTGGCAATTTGCGCAAGGATCAGCCAACCTGTTTATACCGGACATGACAAGAAAAATTTATACATAGACCGACTGGTCAGTCAATCTATTGCGTGACTTTCGTATTTGTTTTGGACTCAAGCTCCGCGATCATCTCCCTGACCGCGAATTTCTGCACTTTTCCCATGGCGTTCACCGGAAGCGACGGTACCAGAATGACGTCCTTGGGGTGTTTGAAACGGGCGATTTGCCCTTCGAAGCAGCCCAAGAGTTCGGCTTCGGTTGCAAGACTGCCGTCTATCAGGGCGACAACGGCGACCGGCACCTGGCCCCATTTCGGATCTGCCCTTGGAACGACAACAGCCTGCTGCACCTCCGGTAGTGCGTTCAGAACCAGTTCCAGCTCGGCGGAGTAGATGTTTTCACCGCCAGAGATGATCAGGTCTTTTTTGCGGTCATGGACATGGTAGAAACCTTCAGCGTCCATGAATCCGACGTCCCCGGTCAGGAACCAGCCATCCTTGAGACTTTGAGACGTTGCGTCCGGGTTGCCCCAGTATTCGTACATGACGTTTGGACCCGAAACGGCCAGTTCGCCGGGCTCGCCGGCAGGCACGTCTTGGAATGCGTCATCGACAATCCGCACATTGCAGTGAAGGCCGGGCTTTCCGGTGGAACCGGCATGCGTGAGGGCGTCTTGCGGTTTCAGATAGATCGCGATCGGGCAGGTCTCAGTCGAGCCGTAGACCTGAAGAACCGGGATGCCGCGGCTGTGGACCGCTTCGATCAGATCCAGCGGCACAACAGACGATCCGGTGGTCAGCGAGCGCAGGCAATCAAGATCCAGCGATTCCCAGTCCGGCAATCCCAAAAGCGCGCGGATTGTGGCCGGCACCAGCACTGTCAGGCTCGGCCGCTGGCGGGAAATCGCCTCTGCGGTTTGAACCGGATCGAATTTGGCATGCAGGACGACAGTTGCCCCGGCATAAAGGGCTGGAGTTGTCTGAATGTTCAGCCCGCCGACATGGAACATCGGCAACACAGTCAGGACTTTGTCGTCAGCCGTCATCTCGTGCATGTGCAGAGAGTTCAGCGCGTTCCAGAAGATCGCTTCCTGCCGCAGTACCGCGCCTTTGGGATGCCCTGTGGTGCCGGAGGTGTAGACCAGCAGGAATGGCAGGTTCAGATCGACATGCGGATTTCTGTCGCTGGCCTCCGGTCCCGGATCTTCCAGGCCGGGCCAGCCGGCATCGGAAAAATCCGACCCGGCAAATGCGCAGTCGGGCAGGGCGGTTCGCAGCGGGGCGGCGTGGTCTTTGAAGGCCTGTTCGCAGATCAGCAGTTTGGCCTGGGCATCCTGCAGCATGAAGCGGTGCTCCGGCTCTGCAAGACGCCAGTTCAGCGGCAGGAACATGGCGCCCAACCTGGCGCAGGCGAAGAACAGCACCAGAAATTCCGGGCTGTTCAGCCCGAGATAGGCGACCCGGTCGCCGCGGCCGATTCGATGCCCGGCCTTCAGCGCCCGCGCGGCGGCCTTTATGCGGTCCGAGAAGTTCCGGTAGCTGATCACCCGGTCTTCGAAGACGAGCGCGGCCTTGCCGGGGGTAAAGTCGGCGTGCCTATCGATCCAGCCGGACAGGTCCATCAATCGTCGCTTTCGCCCTTCTCGTAAAGCGCCTCACGGCCCAGGCGATCAACGCACAATTCGGCGGTCCATGGCAACATCAGCGAACCGCACCGGCTGTCCCGGTAAAGCCGTTCCAGCGGCAAGGATTTCAACATCGATTGTCCGCCGCAGGTGCGGATCGCCAGCTGGCAGATCTCGTTGGCGTTTTCCATCACCGTGTGCTGGGCGGCATAAGCCCGCAGCATCTGCTCCTTGGTAGGATTTGGACCAGCCTCACGGATGACCTGGAACCAGAGCGCCTTGGTCTGTTCCAGCGTGATGCGCATGTCGGCGACCGCATGCTGCTTGGTCGGGTACATGCGCCGCTTGACCGGCGGCGTGCCCGGAACCTCACCGCGCAGGTACTTCACCGTAAAGTCATAGGCGGCCTGTGCGATGCCCATATAGGTGGGCGACAGGGTCAGGAACATGTGCGGCCAGCGCGTGGCAGCGTCAAAGTAGACGCCTTTCGGCATCAATGCGGCATCTTCGGGAACAAAGACATCCTTGAAGAGGAGATTGCGCGACACGGTTCCGCGCATGCCGAGCGGATCCCAGTCGCCAAACACTTCAACGCCTTCCGCGTTGGCCGGAACGGCGACATACATGGTGTCGCGGCGGCTCAGGTTCTCGGATTTCTCGGTGCACAGAACGCCGTAATAGTCCGCTGATCCGGAGAGGGAGGCGAAAATCTTCTTGCCGTTGATCAGCCATCCGCCATCGACACGAGTCGCCAGCGTGCCGAACGGCTTGAACCCGGCTGCCGCCGCGCCGCCTTCGGAAAATGGCTGGGCATAGATCGCGCCGTCTTCGACAATCCGCTTATAGTGGATGGCGCGCCGGCGGGCGTGTGTTTCGCGCTGGTCATCGTCCATTTGCAGATCATCGGCGAGGGTGCCGGTCCACAGACAGGAGCAGACATGCATGTTCCAGGTCAGTGAAGTCGTGCCGCAGAAGCGGCCGATTTCGGCAGCCGTCATCATGTAGGTCATGTAGTCGGCGCCAAGGCCGCCATGTTCTTCCGGCACGCACACGGCCAACAGGCCGTTCTTGTGCATGTCCTTGTAGTTTTCCATCGGGAAAACCGCGTCCCGATCCCACTTGTCCGCCCGTCCCGCAAGTGTGCTGGTGCCGAAGGAGCGGGCGAGGGCGGTCAATTCCGCCTGTTTGTCCGTCAATTGAAAAGCTTTGGGGTCAAAAATCGGGGCAGGGATATCGGCTTCGCTCGTGTTGGTTTCAGCCTGAGACATGGTTTGTTTCCTCCCTGTTGATGTCGATGAATGCCGTCAATGCGTTGTTGAACGCCGCCGGCTGTTCCAGATTGGCCAGATGTCCGAGGCCCGGCAGGCACCGATAGAGCGCGCCGGGGATCTTCGAGGCCATCTTTTCCATCATCGGGGGCGGTGCGTTGGTGTCGTGTTCGCCCGACAAGACCAGCACCGGCATGGAAAGGCGGCCGAGCGCATCGCGGCGGTCGAAGGTCGCCAAGCAGCGCATCATGGCGGCATAGGTTTCCGGCGGAACGGCGCTCATGCAGGCGATAGCCTGCGCTTGTCCGGCCTGACCGGCTTTCGGGCCGACGAGTTCGGGAACCACCACATTCGCGACATCGCGCATGGATTTGCCCGATTCCAAAGGCCGAAGCCGGGCGGCAACAAATTTCTTCTGGAAGTCGCCGTCGGGGCGGCCAAAGGCCGGGCTGGTTGCCGACAGGACAAGGCTTTCAACCCGGTCCGGCTGACCGGCAGCGAACTCCTGGGCAACCATTCCGCCGATCGAATGGCCGGCAATGTGCGCCTTCGTGAGGCCCAGTTCGTTGAGGAACCGCGAGAACGCGTCCGCGAGGGCCGGAAACGTTGTTTCTTCTAGGGGCAGCGAGGTTCCATAGCCGGGCATATCCCAGGCGATGACGCGAAACCTGTCCTTGAGGGCATCGAGTTGGGGCGTCCAACTGCGCGCGCCTCCGCCGATCCCATGGAGAAACACGACCGGCACGCCGGAACCGGCTTCAAGATAGGAAAACGGACCGGCCCTGCGGCTCATGCCAGTTCCCCAAGCAGCCGGCCGTCTTCGATCACCGTCCGGCCATCGAGCGCAATCGTGCAATGACCGACCGGAATATCGAAATGGCCGAGCGTGTAGCGTTTGGCAAATTCATTTGCTCCGGTGGAGAACAGGAAGTTGCCCGGATAGGCCCTGAGTTCTGTCCCATTCGTTTCTCGCTGATCGTAGAAGGTCAGCGCTTCATACCGGGCCGCCGGGTTCATCCCCCAGCCGACATGGGAGGTGGCATAGGCGAGCGGGTCGTTCCAGGCGGCGAAGTAGCGGCGGAACAGTTCGGCATCCGTTCCCTTGCCCGCAATGTCGACGACATAGTCGTTTTCAATTGTGAAGATCACCTGGTCCTGCAGGTAGCGCTTGAAAGTCAGATTGATGTCGCCGGTATCCAGAACGAGCCGGCCGTTCACACTGTCTGCTGCCGGGAAACTGACGACGACACCGCCAGGCCAATGCGCGACGGTGCCCGGGCGGTCGCAATAGCCCCAGACGCCTGCTGTCGGCGCGTCCTTCATGTTGACTGTCAGATCGGTTCCGGCGGCTGACGTCACCGTCATTTCACTGGTGGCGCGCAGCATTTTCACGGCTGCCTTCACCTTTGGTGTCAGGGCCGGATCGGGAAGCAGGCGCTCAAGCGCTTCGGGATGCTCATTGCTCACCATGAACAGGCGGGCCCCTTCGGAAATGATTTCCGAAAGCTCCGGCGCATGCAGCATGCCCTCTACTGTCAGATCGACAACCATGGAACTGGATTTCAGCGCGTTGATGGCCGGTTTCAGACCGCGCAAGGAATCGCTGGCACCTGTTGAGCGAACCGGAACAGGGCTGCGCTGCGGCGGTGTCGGCACCACGACATGAAACGGCCTGGCGCCGAGCCGCAGCAAGGCCAGTTCGCTCAGATGAACGTTCAGTTGACGGGATTGGGTCTCCGAGAGAATTGCGATTTCCTCGCCCGCTTCAACCTTGCAGAAACTGAAGGCCTTCTCGAAAACGTCGATCCATTTGGCTTCAATGCGGTCGGACAACATGCGCTTTTCCCCTGACTGAGAAAATTCAACCACAACACTTTGAATATATCAATAGGAATAATTTTAAGCTTAAAGAAAAATGCAAGGCATGCTCCATTTCCGTTCGCTCCACTGCGCGAATGCACATGGAACATGGCCGGGATTGCCTGTAAGACTGGTTCGCACATGATCAAGTCAAACAAATCCCCGACCGGTGCACAATCCGGTCAACCCACGAAAGAGCCGGCGTTTGTATCCGGCTACTTGCCGTATCTGCTAGCGCATGCCAGCCATTTGCTCAGCGGCGATTTTCATGGGTTTCTGCGTGAAAACAAGGTGCCGGTCTCCACATGGCGTGTCCTGGCAACCCTGTCGGATGGCGGCGGGATGACCGTCGGAGAGTTGGCCAGGATCGGTCTTTACAATCAGCCGACGGCAACAAAGATCATTGACCGGCTGGTGCTGGACGGTGTTGTGGAACGGCGGCGCGACGATCGGGACCGGCGCAGGATACTGTTGTTCATCACGCCGGAAGGCCGCTTGCTGGTCGATGGCCTTGTCGAGGCGGCCAAGGAACATGAGGCTGTTGCCACCGCCAATTTCTCCGCTCAGGAAGTCGAGAACTTCAAGGCCATGTTGCGCCATCTTATCGCACGGTTGGAGTGATGCCGGTTTTCTGATCCGGAAGGGGTGTTCCCGGGTGAACAAATCCGGGCAGCCTTGATACAAGTACCTGCCACGAGAGCATCGCGCGTTCAATTGAACACGCAAAGATGCTCTGTCACCCGAATCTGAAGTTCGTCTCATTTTCCTGCGTTTTCCGAACGAACTTCAGATTTATGAGTTTGACTGGCAAGTCTATGTTCCTGATGTGGTTTTCGGAAATGAAATACGCTATGGCGCGCATTGCACAAATGAGGCGTATTTCAATTCCACCACACTGGAACAAATCCTGATGCAGCTGTCCGTTGCAGTGGGAAAAGTAAAAATTTGATATCGTTAATTATAACACATCTATTTAATCGGATAATCCGAATTATTGATGAGATGACGATTGTATTAAGTGTCTATATATTGTCAATAATACAGAATTATTGAACGTGTTGTTCACCGATAATTTGAATATAACAATGCTGGCTGTTTCATTGTTTAATACCGATGGTTACAATTTTCCGAAGCTATCGAAAGGGCCTGCCAACTTGAACTATCCGAACGGCTGAAGCCAAATTTGGCCGTTGGACACGGATTTGAAATTCCCGTTTCGGTGAGCCGGGAGAGTGTCTTGATGGAATCGTCTGACATACTGGGTTTGCGAGCACCATCCGGCAAACGGTTATGGGGACTGTTTGACTGGATTGCGGCCGGCAGCGCTGGCGCATCCTCTGGCGCGATCAACACGCGCAAAAGCCTGTCCCGCAAGTTTGTCCTACACACATTGGCATTGTTCTCCGTTTTCTGGATCATTTATCTGCCGATACAGGCCTTGATCACCCGTCACGAAGAGAACCAGCACGCCAAGGCGCATGCCGTTCATATCCTTGAGGCAACACGGGAAGCGTTCCGGCATGCTGTTTGGACCTTCGACAGTGACGCAGTTCTGCAATTGGTTCACGGCATAGAGAGTTTCGAGTTCATCGCCAGCGCCTGGGTGGAAACAGAAGAAGCTGTCGCTCTTGGAACGCCGCTCTTAAGACCGTCCGCTCAAACGCTTGCATTTGACCTCAAGGCTCCGGAAGGCTTCGAACGTTCAGAGCCGATCGGCACACTTTTCATGGTGATCGACGATGTGGAAATCAATCGCAGCATTGTTGTTACTCTGATCAGCCGTGTCACCCTGGTTGCCTTGTGCCTGTTGGTGCTTGCCTTGGTAATGCGGGTCTTGTTCAGACGGATGATCGGTGACCCGCTGGTGGAGATCGCCGACTATATTTCGAGGCCAGGGCTGATCGAAAACCCGCCAAAAGCCCCGTTGTACCGTGACCGGGAAGACGAAATTGGCCTGGTGGCCGACACCCTCAAGAGGCTCCTGGAACGCGGTCATGACAACATTCAGACCCTAAGTGCCTGCCAATCCAATCTGGAAGACTTGGTTGAAGAGCGGACAGAGCAGCTCAAGAACGTGCAGAGCGAGCTGGTTCAGGCCGAAAACCTGGCGGCTCTGGGAGCGCTCGTCGCAGGGATTTCTCATGAACTGAATACGCCTTTGGGCAATGCACTTGTTGCGGCCACAACCATCAACGACACGACACGCTCCCTCAGCCGCGAACTGAATGATGAGACCCTGACGCGCAACAACCTTTGTGAACAAACCGCGCGAATTGAAGATGCGGCGGCAATCATCGAACGAACACTAGGCAGGGTGCGCGAGCTTGTCGGCAATTTCAGGCAGGTCGCGGTCGACCGGCAAAGCGAAATGCGGCGAGAGTTCAATTTCGACCGCGTCATTGAGGAGACGCTCGCAACGCTCACGCCATCGCTTCGCAAGACCCCTTACAAGATCGATCTTCAGCTCAATGCCGACATTGAGATGGACAGTTATCCGGGCGCAATCAGCCAGGTGCTGTCCAATCTGATCGAAAACTCCATAAAGCATGGCTTTGAAGACCGGCCTGATGGCCATATCTCGCTCAGAACCCGGGTTGTCGGTGGAACTGGTTCACCTGCGGACGGGCGCGCGCAATCGGCAATCGAGCTTGTTTGCGAGGACGACGGTATCGGGATTCCGAAGAAGAATCTGAAAAAAGTCTTTGAGCCATTTTACACAACCAAGTTCGGCAAGGGCGGATCCGGGCTCGGTATGTCGATCGTCTATCAATTGGTTACGGAAGTCCTGAACGGCGCCATCATCGTGGAGTCGGAAGCAGGCCGCTGGACCAGGTTTACGGTCACCATCGCGTTGGAAGACGCTGCCACCGATAAACCGGCGGCTGCAGGTGAGGGGCCCTGTTGAAATGGCAATGGCATTTTTTGCGCCTGAGAAACCGAAGAGCGATAGAGGTTCCGCTCCCCCCTGGAAAGTTCTGGTCGTCGATGATGACCCGGATGTACATGCCGTCACGAAGGTAGCTGTCCATAACCACCAATTCGAGTCGAGGCGGCTTCAGTTGCTCCATGCCATGTCGGTCAAGGAAGCTCAAACCGTCCTTCGGGCGCATGATGACGTTGCCGTTGCGCTGATCGATGTGGTTATGGAAACCGAGACCGCCGGGCTTGACCTGGTTAGCTGGATCCGAAAGGACCTGGGCAACAGGTTTACCCGCCTGATCTTGCGGACCGGGCAACCGGGATACGCGCCGCAAACGGAACTCATTTCCGACTTCGAGCTCGACGGCTATACCGAAAAGTCCGAGCTGTCCCGCACCCGGCTGATAACCACCATCGTTACGGCCTTGCGTGGTTACAAACTGGTCCGTTCTCTGGAGGAGAACCGGCAGAACCTTGCCGGATTGAATAATCTTTTCGCGTTTGCGGTTGAGCAGAACACTGTCGGCGAATTCGCCCGTACCATCCTTGTAAAATTGGGCGCTCTGCTGGGCGGTCCGCTCGAGGGTCTGTTTGTCGGTTACGAAGAACGCTCGTCCGGACACGATCTTGATCATACCCATATGACCGTACTTGCGGCCACCGGGTCATTTTTGAGTCAAACATCAAGAACGATCAACGAAGTATCGGACAAGGTTGCCGGTGACCTTCTTGCGGAATGCCTGTCTTACCGCCAGATTTGCGGCGGTCCGGAAGGTGCTGCATGGCCGCTTGTGTCCCACAATGCCGTCCTCGGCGCGCTCTATCTGGACAGGCCCCTGGCCGAGCTTGTCGATCTGATCGGTCCGGAAGAAGTCCAGCTGTTCCTGACCAATACGTCACTCGCCTTTCACAAGGCGATCTTGCATGCGCATGTCCATCGGCTCGCCTATATCGACGAATTGACGGGTCTGGCCACCTTTGCGGCGTTTTCAGAGGAATTTGCAAACTACAATGCCGAAGGCCGGTCAATGACTCTGGTCTATACGGATATTCAAAGGTTCGGCTACGTTCTCGACGGGCTGGCGGATGAAAGCACCAACCAGATCCTCAAGAAGACCGCAAAACGATTGACGGATGCATTCCCTGACGCGCTGTCCATAGCCCGCAAGGAAAAGGATGAATTTGTCCTGCTGCTTGACAGCGCGTCCGGACCTAGCCCGGCCGATATTGCCAATTTGATCGAAGCCGCATTCCAAAGGCCGGTCATATTCGGCGACAACCAGATCCATCTTCACTTGCGTATGGGGATCGTGAACACTGCCGACAATGGTCATTCCTTCGACCATCTGGTCCGTTATGCCAATATCGCGCTCAACACCGTTCGCCGCCGCGGTGGCGGCACCTATTCGGTGTTCACGCCGGAGATGCAGGAAGAGGCCACGGAACGCGTACGCCTTGCCGCACTGCTTTCCGATCCAGAGCATAAAACCGAATTTCTCATGTACTATCAGCCGATCGTAACCGCTCTGGATGAACGGCTGGCGTCCCTGGAAGGTCTGCTGCGGTTCCGGATCCGCGGTGGTGATTTCATGGACACCGGCAAGATGGTCAGGGCAGCCGAAGCCAGTGGCATCATTCTGGACATTGGCGCATGGGTTCTGCGCACGGCCTTTTCGCAGATGGCGCAGCTCGACAAGCGGTTTGCCAATGTCAGCCTCAATGTCAATCTGTCACCGATCCAGGTGAAGTCGGGACGGTTCCATACGGATCTGCGGAAGGCTCTGGAGGTGTCTGGCCTGGCGCCGCAGAAAGTGGTTTTCGAAGTGACGGAAGGCGTTTTCGTAAACAACGATCCCGAGACGCTTGCATCTCTGCAGTCGCTGCGCGATCAGGGCTCGAAAGTTGTCATCGACGACTTCGGAACCGGATACTCTTCGCTGAGCTACTTAAGAAAACTGCCGGTCGACGGGATCAAGATCGACCGGAGTTTCATTATGAATATGGATCGGGATACAGATGCCCGAGCCGTTGTAAAGGCAATCGTTGCGGTTGCGCACGCGCTGGATCTCGAAGTGACCGCCGAGGGCGTTGAAACGGAAAGCCAGCACGCGATTCTCAGGGACCTCGGCTGCTCCTATTTGCAGGGATACCTGTTTTCAAGGCCGGTCAGGGCGGATGATGTCGTGGATCTAAATGGTCCGCCATCCGGTCCGGACCCCATCAGGTCGGCGGCCATGTAACATTGAATTCACCGGGACGCTTTTGCTCTTTGCCCGCACAACCTTGGACAGCAGTTTTCTGCACCCCATATAGAACCTGACGACCTTACTCTTAGAAAACAGCGCCTTGGAACGATCAGCCATTGAATTTTTTCAACTTTCGGGTTGAGATACGGGGCTTGCCCTGCTGCGTCCTGTGAGGATGCACAGTTTGACCAAATCGAAAAAACCGGCGAGCGACCGGCGGGGAGACGTTTAACTCATGGATATGTCGGGCAGTATTCGGATATCGGCGCCACGGGAAACCGTTTGGGCAGCGCTGAATGATCCGGAAATTCTAAAGGCATGTATTCCGGGCTGCGAGAGCCTCGAAATGATATCTCCGGCGGAGATGAACGCCGCGGTGACCGCCAAGATCGGTCCGGTCAAGGCCAAGTTCAAGGGCGAGGTGACCCTTGAAAACATCAATGCTCCGGAAAGCTACACCATTACCGGCGAAGGCAAGGGCGGCGTCGCCGGATTTGCCAAGGGGTCTGCTGAAGTCAAGCTGACCGAGGACGGCGCTGAGACGCAGCTTGACTATCACGCCAAGGCACAGGTCGGAGGAAAACTGGCGCAGCTTGGCAGCCGGTTGATTGATTCAACCGCCAAGAAGATGGCCGATGAGTTTTTCGGCAATTTCAAGGACAAGGTTGCCGGGGATAGCAGTGGTGAACTGGAGACCGCTGTGGCGGCTTCAGATGATCTTGACCCCGGTCTTGCCGAAGAAGCCAAGGCGATTGCGATTGAAGACACACCGCAAGGTGTTGTGCATGCCATTGAGGATGCCGAGCACGCCGTGGAAGAAACCCTTCATGAAGCCGGGGAAAAGCTTGAAGTGGCCGCTGGCAAGGGCGTCTTCGGCGGGCCGATGGTGTGGGGCCTTCTGGCTCTGGGTGTGTTGATTGTGGTGCTTGCGATCGCGAGTTGATCATGAACGTTTCAGGTTGAGCCAGGAAAGGGACGAAACCGGGAGGAGGCCCGGACAAGAATGAGGCCATAGCCTCGGCAAATTTTTTGAGGGAGAGAAATTCATGTCGAAAGTATCAATGGTACTCAACGGCAAATCGGTTTCGGCCGACGTTGAAGACCGGACACTTCTTGTCGCATATATTCGGGAAGCCCGCGGGCTGACCGGGACACATGTTGGCTGCGATACATCCCAGTGCGGTGCGTGCGTGGTTCATGTGGACGGCAAAGCCGTCAAATCCTGCACGATGCTGGCAGCACAGGCCGAAGGCAGCGAAGTCACCACCGTAGAGGGCCTGGCGTCCGGCGGCGAGCTTCATGTGGTCCAGGCGGCATTCAAGGAACATCACGGGCTTCAATGCGGGTTCTGCACACCGGGCATGATCATGTCCGCGGTTGATATGATCAACCGGTTTGGCGCCGGCAATCTGGACGAGAAGACCATCCGTGAAGAGCTGGAAGGCAATATCTGCCGCTGCACTGGTTACCACAACATCGTCAAGGCGATTAAGGCCGCATCCGATCAGATGGCCGGGATGGCTCAAGCTGCCGAATAACCGGGTTGCTCTGCGAAAGGGTGTCCGTCATGGGCGCCGGGTGTCTTTCAGGGGCTCCAAGACGCAGAGAATCCATAGAAGGAAGCCGGCGCGCAAGCCAAACACGGGCTGGTAGAGCCGGAATTGCCGGATTTTGAGTTTCAGGGAGGAAGCTTATGGGAGCTGAAGGTATTGGCGCACGGGTGCTGCGCAAGGAAGACAAACGCTTCATTACGGGAAAAGGGCAGTACACCGACGACATGGTGATGCCGGGCATGGGGTTCGCAGCGTTTGTCCGCTCACCTCACGCTCACGCCAGGGTCACCAGCATTGATGCGTCGGCCGCAAGCGCGATGCCGGGCGTTGATGCAGTCCTGACCGGTGAACAGCTGGTCGGCGACGGAATCGGAAACCTGATCTGCGGCTGGATGATCCATTCCAAGGACGGCTCCCCGATGAAGATGGGCGGTTGGCGTGCCTTGGAGCCTGAAATCGTCCGTCATGTCGGTCAGGCCGTTGCTGTGGTCGTCGCCGATACGCAGGCCCAGGCACGCGACGCAGCCGACGCCGTGGTGGTCGAGTATGAGGAACTGCCTGCGGTGGTCGATCCGGTCCAGGCCCTGGAACCCGGCGCGCCTCAGCTTCATCCGGAAGCCGAAGGCAATCTGATTTATGATTGGGAAATCGGCGATGAGGCGGCAACCAATGCGGCCTTCGACAACGCCGCCCATGTCACGCGCATGGAAATCGCCAACAACCGCCTGTCTCCAAACCCGATGGAGCCGCGTGCGGCGCTTGCCGGTTACAACGATGCGGAGGAGCATTACACGCTCTACACCACCACGCAGAACCCGCATGTTGCCCGTCTGGTTCTGTCCGCGTTTTACAATGTTGCGCCGGAACACAAGTTGCGGGTCATTGCGCCGGATGTCGGCGGCGGGTTCGGGTCGAAGATTTACATCTATCCCGAAGAGATGGTGTGCCTTTGGGCCTCCAAGCGGGTCGGCCGTCCGGTCAAATGGGTATCTGATCGCACCGAGGCCTTCCTGACCGATGCCCATGGCCGCGATCACCGCTCGGATGTGGAACTGGCGCTGGATGCGAACAACAAGATTACCGGATTGCGGGTCAAAACGATCGCCAATCTCGGTGCCTACATGTCGCTGTTCTCGTCGAGCGTACCGACCTATCTTTATGCGACCCTGTTGTCGGGCCAGTACAACATCCCGGCGATCCACGCGAATGTGAAGACGGTCTACACCAACACCACACCGGTGGATGCCTATCGCGGTGCCGGGCGTCCGGAAGCCACATATCTTTTGGAACGGGTGATGGAGACGGCAGCGCGCGAAGTCGGCATGTCGCCGGCCGAGTTCCGCCGAAACAACTTCATCCGCGAGTTTCCGCATCAGACACCGGTGATCATGTGTTATGACGCCGGCAATTACGATGCGACGCTCGATGCGGCCATGACCGCGATAGACTATGCAGGCTTCGGTGCCCGCAAGGCGGAAGCAGCTTCCAGAGGCAAACTGCGCGGCATCGGCATGTCCTGCTATATCGAGGCCTGCGGTATTGCACCGTCGGCTGCCGTGGGATCCCTCGGCGCTGGCGTCGGCTTGTGGGAATCGGCAGAAGTCCGGGTCAATCCGGTCGGCACGGTCGAAGTCCTCACCGGTTCGCACAGCCACGGCCAGGGACATGAGACCACCTTCGCACAGCTGATCTCAGAACGGTTCGGTCTTGGTACCGATGCGGTCTCGATTGTCCATGGCGATACCGACAAGGTTCAGTTCGGCATGGGCACCTATGGCTCCCGTTCCGGCGCGGTCGGCATGTCGGCCATCGTCAAGGCGCTCGACAAGGTCGAAGCCAAGGCGAAGAAGATTGCCGCGCATTTGATGGAAGCCGCCGAGGGCGACATCACCATCGAAGGCGGCGAATTGAAAGTCGCCGGCACCGACAAGAAGCTGAGCTTCACTGAAGTGGCGCTCGCCGCCTATACGGCTCACAATCTGCCGGAGGGAATGGAGCCGGGTTTGAAGGAAGGTGCGTTCTACGATCCGACCAACTTCACCTTCCCGGCAGGAACTTACATCTGCGAAGTCGAGGTGGATCCGGATACCGGTACCACTGAAATCATCGGCTTTGTTGCGGCTGATGACTTCGGCAACATCATCAATCCGATGATCGTCGAAGGACAGGTGCATGGTGGACTGACGCAGGGGATCGGGCAGGCACTGCTTGAAAACGTTGCCTATGATGAAAACGGTCAGCTCATCACCGGATCCTACATGGATTACACCATGCCGCGTGCCGACGATGTGCCGTCCTATCAGCTTTCGACCCATGTCACCGAATGTCCGGGCAATCCGCTCGGCATGAAGGGCTGCGGCGAGGCTGGCGCCATCGGATCGCCCCCGGCTGTGATCAATGCGATTACGGACGCCATTGGCCAGAACGGCCTGTCGATGCCGGCAACGGCTGAGAAGGTCTGGAGGCTGTGCCAATTGGATGTCCCGCAGGCGGCGGAGTAACCGGATATGGCAACGGCTGACATGATCGATCACAGATCCTTGGCCATTTCGCTCAACCAGCGGACCTGGGCCTTGCTTGAGAGCAAGACCCGGACTGCGGATGAAGACAGTGAGATGGTCCATGTCAGCCATGCCAGCCTGTGGCACTGGATGCAGGCCGGAACGCCGGCCAATATCCAGCGGGGCGAATGGCTGATCGGACGCGTTTACGTTGTCCTTGGCCGCCCGGAACCGGCGTTGCATCAGGCAGAGCGAACCACCGCTTTGACGCGCAGCCATGCCCGGGATCTGGAAGACTTCGACATCGCTTATTCCCATGAACTGATGGCACGGGCGCTTTGGCTGTCAGACGCCAGATCGGACGCCATCGCTGAATGGGAACGGGCAAAGCAATTGGGACGCGCAATCGCGGGTGAGAAGGATCGCGAGATCTTCGAAGCCGATTGCGCAGCTATACCGTTTCCCGGTGAAACCGCCGGGGAACCCGTTTGATTGATTGAACCCAGCATTGGGGAGATGAAGTTATGTATGAGACGACATACCATCGCGCAGGTTCGGTTGCGCAAGCCGCAGACCTGATGGGCAAAGCCGAAGACGGCAAGTTCCTGTCCGGCGGTCAGACGCTTCTGCCGACCATGAAGCAACGGCTGGCCGCACCGACCGATCTGGTCGATGTTGCCAAGATTCCGGAAATGAACGGTATCTGCGAAGAGAGCGGTGCAATTTCCGTTGGGGCCGCCACCACACATGCCGAAGTTGCCGCTTCTGATCTGGTCAAGGCCAAGATCCCTGGACTGGCTTCCCTGGCAAACGGCATAGGCGACCCGGCCGTTCGTCACTTGGGAACCATCGGCGGATCGATTGCGAATAACGATCCGGCGGCCGACTATCCGTCCGCACTGGTCGCTCTCGGTGCCACGGTCAAGACCAACAAGCGCGACGTGTCCGCCGACGATTTTTTCACCGGCATGTTCGAGACTGCACTGGAGGATGACGAGATTGTCGTTTCCGTCAGTTTCCCCGTAGCCTCGAAAAGCGCCTATGCAAAATTCCCGAACCCGGCATCACGCTATGCAATGGCCGGTGTGTTTGTCGCCAGCGGTGCTGACGGGTCCGTGCGGGTTGCCGTGACCGGTGCTGGTCAGGACGGGGTCTTCCGGATGCCGGCCATGGAAACGGCACTCAGCGCCAACTGGTCGCCGGATGCTGTCGCGAATATCGCGCCGGATGCGGACGACATGCTGAGCGATATTCACGGGTCTGCGGCCTATCGGGCCAATCTCGTGACCGTCATGGCAAAACGGGCCGTCGCAGCAGCCTGATCCTTGCCGGGATTCCCGATTTGCAAAGCCGTTGGCGGATTGACATGCCGCCAGCGGCTTTGTTCGTTTTCAAAATGCAACTTTCATTCTGCTTCCATGTTGCATTGAGACAGTCCTGATTTTGATTATTTATACCAAGCCCAGTTGATTAGAACCTATCTGATGGAGCGAAAATTCGTTTCCGGCTAGGCGATGCGAGTAGCGCGGCCTTTACGGCCGGGCAAGCGCAGCAACGACGCCGGGGACGGATTTTCGCCCACCAAAGGCGCGCTTTTCCTATCCTGCGGACAGCGTCATGCTTTTTGAACGATACCCCGGATCGTCCTGCAAAGCATTCCTAGCCGAAGAAAAGGAGAAACGCGTCAGATAGGTTCTAATCAACTGGGGTTGGTTTTAACCAGTTGCAAATGTTTCAATCAAAACAGGTACCGTGATACTGCAAGGGTGACGAACTGGCCCGATAGTTGCGTGGCGGGTTGGGAACCTGGAAACTGGTCAAGCCCGTGATGGGGCAGGACAAGGGAATTCGAACTTGAAGAACACCCGCGAAAATCCACTCGCTACCGCATTCCGGCCGATCAAGACGGCATTTTGGGGCATTGCGCTGGTTAGCTGCCTGATCAACATTTTGATGCTGACCGGCCCTTTGTTCATGTTGCAGGTCTATGACCGCGTTCTGGCGAGCGGTTCGCAGCAGACGCTGATCGTTATCGCGCTTCTGGCCGTGACGCTCTATCTGTTCTACGGCCTGCTGGAAGGGCTTCGCGGGCGGATCCTCGCGCGGCTCGGCCAGCGCACGGACGCCCGCCTTTCAAACCTTGTCTACGAGGTCTCGAACATTCTGCCGGTCCGCCTTGGCAAGAAATCGGCAAAGCTGCGCCCGGTACAGGATCTGGACACGGTCCGGCAATTCATGTCAGGCGCCGGGCCTGCGGCGATTTTCGATGTACCGTGGCTGCCGCTTTACCTCGGCATCGTGTTTCTGTTTCACCCGATCCTCGGACTTGTCGGCCTGGCCGGAGCGCTGACCATCTGCATTCTCATCGGCATGAACGAGGCTCTGTCGCGCAAGCCGACCGAGGAAGCTGCGCAGCAGAGCGGCCAGCGGGCGGCGAATGTCGAGATTGGACAGCGGAACTCCGAAGTGGTCGCCGCCATGGGCATGCAGGATTCCCTGACGCGCAACTGGGACAGCCAGAACCGGGCGTATCTTGAGACACAGCGGCGTGCCGCCGACCGGACAGGCGCCTTCGGCACCTTGATCAAGACCATCCGTTTCGTGCTGCAATCGGCGGTTCTTGGCGTTGGCGCGTGGCTGGCGATCCAGCAGGAAATCACGCCGGGTGTGATGATCGCGGCATCGATCATGACCTCGCGGGCCTTGGCGCCGGTTGAACAGGCCGTCAGCCATTGGCGCGGGTTTGTCGCCAGCCGGCAATCGATGCGCCGCCTCAAGGAGGTTTTGCCGATCGCCGATGAACCGGTCGAGAAGATGGATCTGCCGTTGCCGAAGGAGACCGTCATTGCGGAAAATGTGTTCTGTGGCCCTCTCGGCGAAGCGGTTCCCTTTGTACAAGGGGTTACCCTCAACCTTCAGGCTGGCGAGGGCATGGGGGTGATCGGGCCGTCCGGGTCCGGCAAGTCGACTTTCGCCCGGGCAATGGTTGGTGTCTCGCCGGTTCTAAAAGGTGTCGTGCGGTTTGATGGCGCGGAACTCAATCAATGGACGACGGAAAAGCGCGGTGAATTTATCGGCTATCTACCGCAGGATCTGCAGCTGTTCGACGGGACAATTGCGGACAATATCGCGCGGTTCCAGGAAAATGCGGCTGCCGACAACATCATCGAGGCTGCAAGGCTCGCCGATGTCCACGACATGATCGTGTCCATGCCGGAAGGCTACAACACCATGATTGGCCGCGGAGGGCGCGCCTTGTCGGCCGGGCAAAAGCAACGGCTGGCATTGGCAAGGGCGCTCTATGGCAACCCCTTCCTGATCGTGCTGGATGAACCGAACTCGAACCTCGATGCGGAAGGTGAAGGCGCGTTGGTCAATGCCATCCGGTCGATGCGCGAGCGCGGCTCGATAGTCGTCGTGATTGCGCACCGGCCAAGCGCCATTGCGACCGTGGACAAGATCCTGTGCATGCGGGACGGCAAGATGGCGGCCTTCGGTCCGAAGGAAGAGGTTCTCAAGAAGGTGTTGCAGCCGGTCGACAAACGGCAACTCACAGGAGGGATCCGGGCATGAGCCGGCAAACGAAAACCGAGCCGCGCGAAAGTGCGGACGTGCAACTGCGCAGAACCGTTCGGAACCATATGCTGTTGGCGTTCCTGCTGTCCGGTTTGCTCGTTGCCGGCATAGGCGGGTGGGCTGCGCTGACGGAGATATCAGGCGCCGTGGTCTCGACCGGCACGATTGTGGTCGAAAGCAACGTCAAGCAGGTCCAGCACCGCGAAGGCGGCATCGTCAAGGAGATCCGGGTCAAGGACGGTGATGTGGTTGCCGCAGGTGATTTGCTCCTTCGGCTGGACGACACCGTCACGCGCGCCAACCTTGCGGTAGTGACCAAACAGCTCACCGAATTAACTGCTCAGGAAGCCCGGCTTGAAGCGGAACGCGATAATCTGGCGTTCATCGACTGGGCCGCATTTGGCAGGGCATCGACCGGTAGTATCGAAAGGAGCCAGGATCTTCTACTTCTGGCCCGGCGAAACTCCAAGGACGGCCAGAAGCAGCAGCTTGAAGAGCAGATCCGTCAGTTTGAAAAACAGACCGAAGGCCTGGAAGCACAAGTGGTTTCCAAGAAGGCGGAAATCGAATTGATTTCGGAGGAACTTACCGATCTGGACGGGCTGTTGAACAAACAGCTTGTCTCCAAGAGCCGCGTCTCCGGTCAACGCCGCGAAAAGGCGCGGCTTGGGGGAGACCTTGGCGAGCTTGTTGCGCAGATTGCCCGAATTCATGAATCGATCAGCGAGCGGCGGATCCAGATCCTGCAGATCGAGGAAAACTACCGCGCGCAGGTTCTGGAACAGTTGCAGGAAGCCCGTTCGCGGATCGCACAACTGGAAGAGCAGGAGATTGCCGCCAAGGATGAACTGGCCCGCGTGGAAATTCTCGCGCCGCGCGCCGGTTTTGTGCATCAGTTGTCGGTTCACACCATCGGCGGCGTGATTTCTCCGGGCGAAACGGTCATGGCGATCGTTCCGCAGGAGGATCAACTGCTTGTCGAGGCGCAGGTCCGCCCGGTGGACATCGATCAGATGGCACAGGGACAGGATGCCCGGGTGCGGTTCCCGAGTTTCGATCAGCGCACCACACCGGAACTGGCAGCCCGGCTTTTGACCGTTTCGGCGGACCTGACCGAAGATGAGCGGACGGGCATGAGCTACTACACCGCACGCCTTGCGATTGACGAGGAAGAGCTTCTCAAGCTCGGCGGCAAGGTGCTCGTGCCGGGGATGCCGGTGGAAACGTTCCTGCGCACTGAAGACCGCACCGTGCTTAGCTACCTTGTCAAACCGGTCACCGACCAGATCGCCCACGCCATGCGGGAGCGGTGAGGACACTCAGAGCTTGATGATTGGAACGGCGGCGCCTTTTTGGGCGGGTTCAGCAAAGGGCGGCCGGACGATCAGGGCTCCGGACTTTGCCAGAAGGGCCAGCATTGAACTGTCCTGTTTGGCAAATGGCGTGGCGATTGCCTGGCCGTCTTCCGACCTCGTCAGCGTTGCGCGGACATAGTCCTGCCGCTGGTCGTTTTCCCGAATATCCGCACCGAGGACGGCGGTTTCCGTTTCGGGTCCGGTGCCGGCAGCTCCCAGCATCTTTCCAAGCAGCGGACGCAGGAACAGCAGGCCGCAAACAAGGCTCGATACCGGGTTTCCGGGAAGACCCAATACCTTCATACGGCCGAGGTTGCCAGCCATCAGCGGTTTGCCTGGCCGCATGGCGATCCGCCAGAAGGAAAGATCCATTCCGGCATCACCAAGAACGTCCTGAACGAGATCATGATCGCCGACAGATGCGCCGCCGAGCGTCACCAGCACATCCGCATCGGCCTTGATCGCCTCGGCGACATGGGCCGCCATCTTCACCGGATCATCCGGGGAAATGCCGAGATCCATCGGAACACCGCCGCAATCCTCGACCAGAGCAGCTAGGCCGGCATGGTTGGAGGCGATGATCTGGTCCGGGCCCGGAACGCCTCCCGGGCGGACGAGTTCATCGCCCGTTGCAAGGATCGCGACCTTCGGCTTCCGGTAAACAGGCAGGCTGTCATAGTTCATGGCCGCCGCCAGCGCCAGTTCGCGGTAGCCGAGTTTCAAAGGCGGTGAGAGCAGTTGCTCGCCTTCCTTGAAGTCGAGTCCGGCCGGGCGCACGAACGCCGCGAAGGCGGGCCGCTCAAGGGCTTTGACAGTATTGCCGTCGCGTTCGGTGTTTTCCTGAATGAGGATCGTATCGGCACCATCTGGCAGCGGTGCGCCGGTGAAGATCCGGACAGTTTCACCCGCGTTGACGGTGCCGCTGAAGCCGTGGCCTGCCGGGGCTTCGCCAATCAGTGTCAGGTTTGCCGGAATGGCTTCGAGATCCGCGTGGCGGACCGCGTAACCGTCCATGGCCGAGGCCGCAAAGGGTGGTTGCGTCCGCGTTGAAACCACGGGCTTGGCGAGAAACCTGCCATTTGCTTCGGCGAGCCCGGCATCTTCGATTGTTGTAGGATTTACGTCTTCAAGCAGCCTGGTCAGCGCTTCGGAAACCGGCATCAGGCTCATCAGGTGCCGCCCTCGCTGCCGTCGCGCTCTATCGTCCAGTGGCCGGATTTGCCGCCTGCCTTCTCCAGCAGCCGGATGTCTCCGATGACCATGCCGCGATCAACCGCCTTGGCCATGTCGTAGATCGTCAGGCAGGCGACGGAACACGCGGTCAAGGCTTCCATCTCGACGCCTGTCTGGCCGGTCACCTTTGTGGTCGCGGTGATCACCAGGCCCGGAAGGGCATCGTCCACTTCGAGGTCGATGGTCACCTTGGAGAGCATCAGCGGATGGCAGAGCGGGATCAGTTCGTGCGTTTTCTTGGCCGCGAAAATCCCGGCGATCCGTGCCGTACCGATCACATCGCCCTTTTTGGCGTTGCCGGACTTGATCAGTTCCAGGGTTTCGGGGCGCATGGAAATGGTGCCGCGAGCAACCGCAATCCGCTGCGTATCGGCCTTGTCGGAAACATCGACCATGTTGGCGGCACCGGCCGCATCAATATGGGTCAGGGTCGGGGGCGTCTCGCTCATGCATCCACCTTGGCGGCATTGGTAGTGGCGGACCGGTCCAGAAGCGCGCGGGTTGCCGCTGCGACGTCATCCTGGCGCATCAGGCTTTCACCGATCAGGAAGGTCGAGATCCCGGCTGTTTCCATTCTTTGCAGATCCGCCGGCGTGAACAGACCCGATTCGCCGACAACGATCCGGTCGTCCGGAACACGCGGCGCGAGCGTTTCGCTGGTGGTGAGCGTTGTCTCGAACGTGTTCAAATTCCGGTTGTTGATGCCGATCAGGCTGGACGAGAGGGCAAGTGCGCGGTCGAGTTCGGCTTCGTCATGGATCTCGACCAGCGCATCCATGCCGAGTTCGAAGGCTGTTTCTTCCAGCACCTTTGCCGTCTCATCGTCGACCGAGGCCATGATGATCAGGATGCAATCGGCTCCCCATGACCGGGCTTCGAAGACCTGATAGGGGTCGTAGAGAAAATCCTTGCGCAGCACCGGAAGGGAGACCGCTTCGCGGACATCGGTTAGGTACCCGGGCTTGCCCTGAAAGGATGGCGTGTCTGTCAGGACGGAAATGCAGGCCGCGCCGCCCTTTTCATAGGCTTTGCCGAGGGAAGGGGGATCGAAGTCGGCGCGGATCAATCCTTTTGACGGGCTGGCCTTCTTGATTTCTGCGATCAGGGCATATTCGCCCGCGGCAGTCTTCTGCTCAAGCGCCGCCTTGAAACCGCGCGGTGCACTGGTTTCAGTGATCCTGGCTTTGAGATCTGTCAGCGGCACGGCGGACTTCGCCGCGGCGATCTCCTCGCGCTTGTAGGCTTCTATTTTCTTCAGGATATCGGCCATTATGCTATCCGTTCGACGCCGCCACCAGCTGGTCCAGCCGGTCAGATGCCGCGCCGGTGTCGATGGACGTGGCGGCCATGGCAACGCCATCCTTCAGGTTGCCGGCTTTTCCTGCCACGATCAGCGATGCGGCCGCGTTGAAAAGGACGATGTCCCGGTAGGCGTTCTTTTCGCCGGCAAGCACTTTGCGAAGTGCGGCGGCGTTTTCGGCAGGCTGTCCGCCTTTCAGGTCTTCCAGCCGGGCGCGCGGCAGTCCGGCGTCTTCCGGCGTGATCTCGAAAGTGCGCACCTCACCGTCCTTCAGCTCGGCGACAAGCGTGGATCCTGTTGTGGTGATTTCGTCCATGCCATCGGAACCATGCACGATCCAGGCGGCTTCTGACCCAAGTTCCTTCAGGGATTGCGCGACCGGTTCCACCCACTTGGCGGCAAATACGCCGGTCATCTGGCGCTTTGCGCCGGCCGGGTTGGACAGCGGGCCGAGAAGGTTGAAAATCGTGCGAGTGCCCAGTTCCATACGCGTCGGGCCGACATGTTTCATCGCCGCATGATGGAGCGGGGCAAACATGAAGCCGATGCCGGCTTTTGAAAGGCACGCGCTGATCGTCTCCGGCCCGATGTCGATGTTGATGCCGAGCTGGGCGAGGACTTCCGCAGCGCCGGATTTCGACGACAGCGACCGGTTGCCGTGCTTTGCGACCGGCACACCGCATCCGGCCACCACAATAGCGGAGCAGGTGGAGATATTGTAACTGCCGGAATTGTCGCCGCCCGTGCCGACGATATCAATGGCATCGGCGGGCGCTTCGACCGGCAGCATCTTGGCGCGCATGGTTTCGACGGCACCGGTCACTTCGCTGATGCTTTCACCCCGGACGCGCAGGGCCATCAGAAATCCGCCAAGCTGGGAGGGCGTCGCGGAGCCGGACAGGATAACCTCGAACGCCGCACGCGCCTCATCCACGGAAAGCACATTGCCATCCGCCACCTTGGCTATCAGCTCCTTGAAGTTCGACATGGCTGAACTCTTCTTGATACCGGGTCGGTGTCAGTGGGTGGTGTTGAGGCCCAGGATCTGCGCGATAGCCGCCTGATTGATTTCTATCCCGGCACTGTCTTCCTCAGCGGTGATGTACTGGCTGAGGAGCGACTGCTGAAGCTGGGTAGAGAATTGCGTGCCCAAAGCAGCAATTTCGGTTGATTGGCCGTCAAAATCGGGGAGCGCAGACGATGTCACCTTCAAGACAACGCGGCCTGTTCCCGAATTTGCCGGTGCTGTGGCGGTCAAGCCAACCGGGCCGGCAAATGCGGCATTGGCCGCAGCCGCTCCAATGTCCGACGACGGCGCAGTTCGGGTCAGCCTGGACACCGTTTTGACCTCCAGCCCCTCGGCTTCGGCGATGCCGTCCAGCGAAACAGCGTTTTCTGCGCGTGCCAGCAGGGTTTGTGCCCGCTCATCAAGCCGGCGGACGGCCTCTTCCTGTTTCCATGCAGCGATCACGTCGCCGCGCACCTCGTCAAGCTCGCGTTCGCGCGACGGGATGACCTTCGCGACCTCGTACCAGAGGAAGCCCCTCTCGCCAAATTGCAGCGGATCATTCTCGATGCCGATGTCACTTTGGAATGCCCCGCCGACAAGTTCACCGACATCGGGAAGCTCCACCGGCTGGCCGTCGGCTGCGTTACCGGATGCATCGAAGGCCGCAGGCGCTTCGACTGTCAGGGAAAAGCGTCCGGCGACCTCTGACAGCAGCGCACCGCCTGCGCGGGCATCTTCGATCTCGTCGTAAAGATCGAGAATTTCCTGCTCGGCATCCGCCTGCGCCAGATCGAGTACGATCTCGTCCCGAACGTCTTCGAAGGGTTTGGTGCTTTCTTCCTGCACCTCGGTCACATTCAGGACAACAATGCTGAAGCGGCCATCAACGGCGGCGCTGGTCTCGCCTGCACCAAGCGCGAAGACAGCATCGCCGATCGCATCGTCGAGGAATTCGCTACGGGTCTTGAGGCCGAGATCCACGTCGGTATCACTCAACCCCCGTTCGACGACCAGATCGTCAAATGTTGCGGTGCCGCCGGACACACGGGCAGCAGCTGCCTGAGCTTCTTCCAGTGAAGAAAAAGTCAGTTGACGGACATGACGGCGTTCGTCCTGCAGGAACTGGTCCAGGCGGCGCTCGTATTCAGCGCGTGCATCGTCTTCAACAATGTTTTCCGGCCGGGCAAGCGTCTCCGGCGACAAGGTAACATAGGTGATTTCGCGATACTCGGGGGCACGGAAATTGCCGATGTTGCCGGCGAAATAGGTGTCCAGTGTAGAACTGTCCGGATCGTCCAGCGTTTCGGCCGGCTCGGCTTCGATCAGCAGATAAGAGATGTCGCGTATCTCGCGCTGATAGTCGTTGAGCAGCTTGAGAAAGGCTTCCGGTGCCGGCATTCCCCCGGCAATTGCCTGGGTGATCTGCTGGCGTTCGGCGAACGAGCGCCGGTCCATGACATATTCGTCTTCTGTGTAGGCGTTGGCCTGAAGCACCTGATTCAGCCGGGAGCGGTCGAACCGGCCGCCTATGCCCTGAAATGCCGGGTCCGACTGAATGATTGCCGCCAGCCGCTTGTCGGACAGGCTGATTTTCATACCGTCGGCGGTGTTGTTCAACGCTGCCTCTGCGACCAGGCGCCCGAGAGTTTGCTGCGGAACGCCGAACTGCGCGCCTTCTGCGGCCGTCAGCGGACGGCCGAATTGCTGGCCGAAACGGTTGAGGTCCTGGCGAAAGGCCCGGTCAAAGGCATAGATCGAGACTTCACGATCGCCGACCCGAGCGGCCATGTTCTGGCCCAGGCCACGGAACATGTCGGATACACCCCAGATTGCGAAGCTGAAGACCAACAGAGCGATAAGAACCTTGGCAACCCAGGTGCTGGCACCCTTGCGCAGCGCGTCGAGCATGACGTCTCCCGTTTCTAATTCATGTCTCTGCCGCTTGAAGCTGGCAGTATCATCCGGACCGGCGCCTGCCGGGGCGCGCGGATCATAGTGACCGTTGGCTGCCGGGGCAAGGCGGTGCAGACAATCTGCTCTTTTCACCGGTGCTTCTGTATTGCAAGGAGAAATTTCATCTGGTCTATAGGCGGCGGCGCAATTCAACCGGCGTATCGTGGAGCCATCTGGTGCGGCGGACAGTCGAGGGGAAGACGAACATCATGGGTAACGGGATCAAGCCGCTGGTTGCCGGCAACTGGAAAATGAACGGGATGAAGGCAAGCGCTGACGAACTTGTGAAGATTTCCGAGGGGCTGACGCCTGAGCTTACTGCCAAAGTGGATGCAATGATCTGTCCGCCAGCAACGCTGATCGCGCTGTTTTCCGGAAGTTCTGCGGGCAATGGTCTTGCTGTCGGCGCGCAGGATTGCCACCCCAAAGGCTCCGGCGCTCACACCGGTGACCTGTCCGCCGGCATGCTTGCCGATGCCGGTGCAACCGCCGTTATCGTTGGCCACTCCGAGCGGCGGACAGATCATGGCGAAACCGATGGGTTGGTCAATGAAAAGGCCCAGGCTGCCTGGTCGGCCGGGATGGTCGCCATCATCTGCGTCGGCGAAACCGAGGCAGAGCGCAAGGCGGGCGATGCGGTTGCGGTCGTGGAGCGGCAGTTGAACGGATCTGTCCCGGACGGTGCAACTGCCGAAAACACCGTGATTGCGTATGAACCGGTCTGGGCCATCGGCACGGGATTGACGCCAACGGCAGGTGATGTTGAAGAGATGCATGCTGCCATGCGGGCCAATCTGGCATCGCGGCTTGGCAGCGAGGGGGCCTCTATGCGGCTTCTTTATGGTGGCTCGGTCAAGCCCGGCAATGCACAGGAACTGATGGGCGTTGCAAATGTCGATGGAGCACTTGTCGGCGGCGCAAGCCTCAAGTCCGCTGACTTCCTGGGCATTTTGGCGGCGTACAATTAAGGCCCCCGGCAAGGACGCGTTGACACCGGCTGGCCCAAAATCCATTTGATGGGTAGAAAGCCGGCCGGCTCTGGTGTAGAAGGCCGCCAATCCTGAAGTTTAGATAATCTGGTGATCGATGGAAACTGTAGTCATCGTCATCCACCTCATGGTCGTTTTGGCCCTGGTTCTGGTGGTTCTTTTGCAACGTTCGGAAGGCGGCGCGCTGGGTATCGGCGGCGGCGGTGGCGGCGGCGGCGGATTCATGTCCAGCCGCGGCACGGCAAACGTGTTGACGCGGGCCACCGCAGTCCTTGCAGTGGCGTTCTTCGCCACATCGCTGGCGCTCAGCATCATTGCCAAGCAGGCCGAACCTCCGGCGTCCATCCTGGATTCGGTTCCGGCCGCTGATTCGACCGCGCCGGTCACCGATGGTGGAGACAGCACCGGCGGCGGTACGGTTCTGGATGCGTTGCGTGAGCAAAGCCAGCCATCCGGTCCGCAAGTTCCGGCAGCCCAGTGATTCCGGGGCGTTTAACGCCCCGTTCTCCCTTCAAAGGCGTTGTCGATTTGGCATGAACCACTTAACGCTGCCTGAAATCCGTGATTTCAACGCGTTAAGTGATGCTTCGTGTTTCAAACCAAAGTCGAAACGCTGTGAGCAGCCCTGCGTTTCTCCGCAGGGCCTTTTTTTGTGTTGAGAAATTCACCGGCGAGTGGCCAAACGGTCCAGCCGGAAGGTATGGTGTTGGTCCATGGCGCGATACATTTTCATCACCGGCGGCGTGGTCTCCTCGCTAGGAAAAGGTTTGGCTTCAGCAGCTCTCGGAGCATTGCTGCAGGCAAGAGGCTATAAGGTCCGGCTTCGCAAGCTGGATCCTTATCTGAATGTCGATCCGGGCACGATGAGCCCGTATCAGCACGGCGAGTGCTATGTGACGGATGACGGTGCCGAGACCGACCTCGATCTCGGACATTACGAACGGTTCACCGGCAGGCCGGCGAATCAGAAAGACAACATCACCACCGGCAAGATCTATCAGGACATCATCGCCCGGGAACGGCGCGGTGATTATCTGGGCGGTACGGTTCAGGTCATTCCGCATGTCACCGATGCCATCAAGAACTTCGTTCTGGACGGCAATGACGAGTATGATTTCGTGCTGGTGGAGATCGGCGGCACGGTTGGCGACATCGAGGGGCTGCCATTCTTCGAGGCGATCCGCCAGCTCGGCAACGATCTGCCGCGCGGCGATGCGGTCTACGTGCAT
Organism: Roseibium sp.; assembly: GCA_965230445.1. GTDB lineage: Bacteria > Pseudomonadota > Alphaproteobacteria > Rhizobiales > Stappiaceae > Roseibium. Next base: position 1,944,513 of record OZ246005.1, read on the forward strand.
TTGACGCTGATGCCGTATATCCCGGCAGCGGGGGAAATGAAGACCAAGCCGACGCAGCACTCGGTCAAGGAACTGCGCTCTATCGGTATCCAGCCGGACATACTGATGGTCCGCTGCGACCGTCCAATTCCGGAAAACGAACGCCGCAAGCTGTCGCTGTTCTGCAATGTGCGCGAATCCGCGGTCATTCCGGCTTATGACGTGAAGTCGATCTACGATGTGCCGATTGCCTATCACAAGGAAGGACTTGATACGGAAGTCTTGTCAGCCTTCGGGATCAAGGGTGCGCCGTCGCCGGTACTTGATCGCTGGGAGGGGATTTCCCACGCTGTCGCTAATCCTGAAGGCGACGTGAAGATCGCAATCATCGGCAAGTACACGGTCCTCAAAGACGCCTACAAGTCCCTGATCGAGGCTCTGGTCCATGGCGGCATCGCCAACCGGGTCAAGGTCGAGATCGAGTGGATCGAATCGGAGACGTTCGAGAAGGAAGACCCGGCTCCCTATCTTGAAGGTGTTCATGGCATTCTGGTCCCGGGCGGGTTCGGCGAACGCGGCGCGGAAGGCAAGATCGCCGCGGCGCATTACGCGCGCAACCGCGACATCCCGTATTTCGGTATCTGTTTCGGTATGCAGATGGCTGTCGTAGAAGCGGCCCGAAGCCTGGCTGGCATTTCCAAGGCCAATTCCACGGAATTCGGACCTGCTGAGGAACCGGTTGTCGGACTGATGACCGAATGGACCAAGGGCAATACCAAGGAGACCCGCAAGCAGGATGGGGATCTTGGCGGCACCATGCGGCTCGGCGCCTATCCGGCGGCCCTGAAGGCCGGGTCCAAAATCGCCGAAATCTACGGAAGCACCACGATCTCCGAACGTCACAGGCACCGGTATGAAGTCAATATCGACTACCGGGAGCAATTGGAGGCCTGCGGACTGGACTTTGCCGGGACCTCGCCCGATGGTGTCTTGCCGGAAACAGTCGAGATTGCCGAGCATCCGTGGTTTATCGGCGTTCAGTATCATCCGGAACTGAAATCACGGCCGTTCGAGCCGCATCCGTTGTTTGCCTCTTTCATCGGCGCGGCGGTCCGCCAGAGCCGTCTCGTCTGATCGTTTGCCAATCGGAGAGCTTCCATGACCAGAGGGCTTGATCACGTCGTCGTTGCCGTAAAGGATCTGGACGCCGCTGCGGAACGTTACGGCGAACTGGGTTTCACGGTGACGCCTGAAAACCGTCATGCCTGGGGAACGGCGAACCGGCTTGTGCAGCTCGACGGGTTCTTTATCGAGCTTCTGACAGTGGCTGATCCGTCGCTCATTCCAGAGCGCGACGGCAAGAACTTCTCCTTCGGTGCGTTCAATCGGGACTTTCTGAAACACCGGGAAGGCATTTCGGCGCTCGTGGTCGAAAGCAAAGACCCGGTCGCCGACAGGCGCAGCTATCAGGCGCTCGGGCTTGACGTGATGGCGCCGTTTTCGTTTTCCAGAACGGCCAATCTTGCCGATGGCGGCACTTTGAATGTCGGGTTCGATCTGACCTTTGTGCTCGACCCGCAGGCGCCGGACCTGTTTTTCTTCGGATGCCACAATCGCTATCCGGAGAACTTCTGGCGAACGGATTTCCAGCGCCACGAAAACGGTGCGCGCACCATCAAGGCGGTCTATATGATTGCCAGGGATCCAGCCGATCACCACGAATTTCTCGGCGGTTTTACTGGTGTTCGCGAGATGCGGGCAACCAGCTTGGGAGTGGAGCTATCCACGCCGCGCGGTGATGTCAGGGTCCTCAGCCCGGCAGGCTATCGCGCCATTGCCGGGGCAGAGGCTGCCGATGCCGTATCCGGATCTTTGCCGCAACTTGCGGCCATCGAAATCGGGTGCGCGGGGCTTGCGGACCGCACCATAGTTCCGGCGGGGAGCAGCCTTGGTATGTCCTTGATTATGGACCCCATTTGATCAAAGCAAGGCGCCGCGCCACCTGCCATTGTTGGATTTCACTATTTGGGTTGGCCGATTTTCAGTTAAAGATCGGCGAATAGGTTACGCAGCGTTGTTATTTGCAGTGCCTTTGTTAAAGTCCGCCTGATTTTCTCTCATCGGAGCCATGTCCATGATGCGCCGGCCTAAGGTTTACTCCCTCGCCAGTTTGCCCAAAATCCTGATCCTGCCGATCGGCCTGGCAGCGTGTTCCGATGACAGTCAGCAAGCACAGGCGCCGCAAATGCCGCCGCCTTCGGTGACCGTCGCGTCGATCGGAACAAAGGATGTTCGCCAAGGCGTGCGCTTTGTCGGTCAGGTTGCCGCCGTTGACAGGGTCGACCTGATTGCCAGGGTTACCGGATTTCTCGAGGACAAGCCGGTCGCCGACGGGTCGGTGGTCGAAGAGGGCACATTGCTGTTCCGGATCGAGAGCGATCAGTACGAAGCAGCCCTGGCCCAGTCCGAAGCCTCACTTGCCAGCGCCAAAGCCGATGCCGCGCTGAAAGCCGCCGATGAAAAGCGCGACAAGGATTTGCTCGACAAGGGTCATGTCTCCGAAGCGGCTTATGAGGCAACAGTGGCCCAAAGACAGCAGGCGGACGCCTCGGTTCAATCGGCCGAAGCGGCGCTGCAGTCTTCCAAACTCAACTTGAGCTACACGGAGATCCACGCACCATTTTCCGGTCAGATCGGAAAATCGGCCTATAGCATCGGGGAATTTGTCGGACCCGAGAAGGGTTCCCTGGTGAGCCTGATTAGGCTGTCTCCGGTCTATGTGAATTTTTCGGTCAGCGAAGCGCAATATCTGGAAGCGGTGAAGACACACGGGTTCAATCCGGCAGATATTTCTCCCGATCTTTCCCCTGACATCACGCTGCTCTTGCCGAATGGCGAGCAGTATTCCGAGGTCGGCAAGGTCGTCTATATCGACAATCAGATCGATACCGCCACAGGCACAATCTCCTTGCGTGCCGAGTTCAAGAACGAGGACGTGCGGCTTGTGGTCGGAACCTATGTGACCGTGACGCTTCAGGCACCAGTGAGCGAAAGCGTGCTGATTGTCCCGCAGTCAGCGGTACAGAGGGACCAGCAGGGCCCGTTCGCGCTCGTGGTAGACAGCGAAAACAAGGTCGTTCAGCGCTACCTGACGCTCGACGATCCGGTTGAGACGGATTTCGTCGTGACTTCGGGTCTGAGCGAAGGCGAACAAGTCATCGTTCAGGGCCTTCAAAAAGTCCGCCCGGGGGTCGAGGTCCAACCGGTTGGTGCGAGCCGGCCGGCGGCTGAGGGGTAGGGCGCATGTTCTCCAGATTTTTCATCTACCGGCCGAAATTCGCATTTGTTATTTCCATTGTCATCACGCTCGCCGGTATTCTCGGCTATTTCTCGCTGCCGGTTGAACAGTTCCCGCAGATCACCCCGCCGGTGGTCAACGTATCAGCTACCTATAGCGGTGCGAGTGCGGAAGTGGTCGAGCAGACGGTTGCCGCGCCCATAGAGGGGCAGGTGAACGGCGTCGACGACATGATCTACATGCAGTCGACGAGTTCCGACAACGGCACATATTCACTGAATGTCACATTTGAGGTTGGTACAGACCCCGACATCGCGACGGTTAATGTTCAGAACAGGGTGAGCCAGGCAAACAGCCAGTTGCCTGCCGAAGTGACCGCACGGGGCGTGACAGTCCAGCAATCCAGCACCAACATGCTGCTGGTGGTGGTGCTCTATTCGCCGGAAGGCACCTATGACGAGGTGTTTCTGTCGAACTATGCCTCGATCCGGCTGAAAGATCCGCTTGCGCGTGTCGCCGGGGTCGGACGGGCCGATGTCATGACCGACTTCGCCTACGGCATGCGCATCTGGCTCGACCCCGAGAGACTGGCCGGACTGGGCATGACGCCGAGTGATTTCATTGCCGCCGTTCAGGATCAGAACATCCAGGTCGCAGCGGGCCAGATCGGTGCGCCGCCCGTTCCGGAAGGCCAGCAGTTCCAGTATACTGTCAAGGCCGAGGGACGGTTGTCTACGGTCGAGGATTTTGAGAACATCGTCCTGCGGACCGGTGAGGACGGTGCCATCGTGCGCATCCGCGATGTCGCCCGTGTTGAACTTGGCGCGCAAAGCTATTCCGCGCGCGGGGAGTTCAACGGCAAACCCGCCACGGTGCTTGCGATCTATCAGGCACCTGGTGCCAATGCGCTTGCCGTTTCGGAAGCCGTCATCGCCAAGATGGACGAGCTTGCGCAAGATTTCCCCGATGACATGACCTATGCGGTGCCATTCAACACCACGGATTTCGTCGAGCAGTCGCTGAACGATGTCATTTCGACACTGATGCTGACGTTCGTGCTGGTGGTTTCCGTGGTGTTCATCTTCCTGGGCAACTGGCGGGCGACGATCATTCCGACTGTGGCCATCCCGGTCTCTCTGATCGGGACGTTTGGAGCCCTGCTTATTCTGGGCATGTCACTGAATACGATTTCGCTGTTTGCTCTCGTGCTGGCGATCGGCATTGTCGTCGATGACGCAATTGTTGTGGTGGAGAATGTCGAACGGATCATTGCCGAAGAGGGCCTTGATCCGAAATCTGCAACCGCCAAGGCCATGGAGCAGATCACCACGCCGGTGATCGCGACCACCCTGGTTCTGTTGGCAGTGTTTGTGCCGACAATCTTCATGCCGGGCATCACCGGCGAACTCTACAGCCAGTTCGCGATCACCATCTCCGTTGCGGTGGTGATTTCCTCGGTCAATGCGTTGACCCTGTCGCCGGCGCTGTGCGGGTTGATCCTGAAAGCCCGCAGCGGCCCGCCGCGCGGCATCATGCGGGTGTTCGACACCGGGATCACCAAGTTGCGCGATGGCTATTCCATGGTTGTCCGGCGGCTGGTGCGATGGGCTTTCCTTAGCGTGGTGTTTGTCGCGGCAGGTATCGCCGTTGCTGGCGCGTTGACGGGTGTTTTGCCGCAAGGATTCCTGCCGTCCGAGGACCAGGGCTATCTGATGGTCGATGTTCAGCTGCCGGACGGTGCGGCCCTTGAACGCACTGAAGGCGTGACCACAGAAATCACCTCGATGGTCGAACAGACCCCTGGTGTGGAAAATGTCGTTACTGTCAACGGTTTCTCGTTGCTCAATGGAGCGGGATCGTCCAACACGGCACTGGTGATTGCGACGCTGGACTCCTGGGATCAGCGGCAGACCCCGGAGCTGCATGTCAATTCGATCCTTGGCCGGTTCTGGGCTATGTTCTCGACGATCCCGAGCGCTAATATCATCTCGTTCAATCCGCCGCCGATTCCCGGATTGGGGACGACCGGTGGTGTGCAGATGATGCTGCAACAGACCGGAGACGGGACGCCGCAGGATCTTGCGTCGGCGGCAGGCTCAATGGTCTATTCGGCCAATCAGGATCCGTTGGTCGCGCGCTCCTATACGACGTTCCGTGCGAATGTGCCTCAGGTCTTTGTCGATCTGGATCGGGAAAAAGCCAAGTCGCTTGGCATCAACGTTGCCGATGTCTTCACGACTCTTCAGGCTTATCTCGGCTCTTACTATATCAACGATTTCAATATTTTTGGCCGGACATACCGGGTGATGATCCAGGCGGAGGGCGATTTTCGCGATCAGACGAGCGATATCGGCGGGCTGTTTGCGCGTGCCGGCGACGGTACCATGGTGCCAATGAGAAGCATCCTGAACACCGACACGGTACTCGGGCCGCAAATCCTCGTCCGGTACAACATGTTCCGCTCTGCGGCGGTGATGGGCGATCCCGTACCGGGTGTTTCCACCGGTGAGGTCATTACGGCCATGGAAACCGCCAGCCGGGAGGCTCTGCCGTCGGGTTACAGCTACGAGTGGACCGGCACGGCTGCCCAGCAACAGGGGGCAGGGCAGGTGGTTGCACTGATTCTGGTGCTTTCGGTCATCATGACCTATCTGTTCCTTGTGGCGCAGTATGAAAGCTGGACGATGCCGCTGGCGATCCTGATGTCGGTCACAATCGCGATTCTCGGGGCTTTGGTCGCGGTCTTTGTGACTGGCGGCGACGTCAATCTCTATACGCAGATCGGTATCATCATGCTGATCGGGCTAGGGGCAAAGAACGCGATCCTGATCGTTGAATTTGCGATGGAGCAAAGGGGCAAGGGCCTGTCAATCCAGGATGCCGCCAACCAGGCAGCCCATTTGCGCTTCAGAGCGGTGATGATGACGGCGCTGTCCTTCCTGCTCGGCGTCGTTCCGCTCATGCTGGCCTCCGGCGCCGGGGCGGCCAGCCAGAAGGCAATCGGGTTCGCAGTGTTCGGCGGCATGCTGTTTGCGGCCTCCATCGGAGTCTTGCTGATCCCGCCGCTCTATGCGGTCATACAGAGCTTGCGCGAATGGGTGGGCGGAAAACTCGGTTCACGTCCGCAGCCAACAACCGAAGGCGCTGCCAGCGAGACTTAGGGTCCGTGGACATATAGGATTCTCAGACCGTCGTTTTTGTGATTCAAGCTTTCTTTTGAGGAGGCTTTGATGCGCAGCGAACGTTTTGTCATCACGGATAGAAGTTGGGCGATCATAGAACCGTTGCTTCCGGGAAGTATCCGGGACCGGGGCCGGACAGCAAAGGACAACCGGCTGTTTCTTGAAGCGGTGCTGTGGAAGGTTCGCGTTGGCAGCCCGTGGCGGGATCTGCCGCCCGGATTTGGCGAATGGAACAGTGTGTTCCGGCGGTTCCGCCGATGGACCCAACGCGGTGTATTTCAGCGCCTTTTTGAGGCTGTATCGGGTGATCCCGACTTTGAATATGTTCTTATCGATGGCACGATCATCAGCGTCCACCAAAAGGCGAGTGGCGCAAAAGGGGGACTCTCAATCAGGCCATCGGGCGCTCGAAAGGCGGACTGACCACCAAGGTCCTGGCCCTCACCGATGCGTTAGGCAATCTGGTGCGCTTCAAACTTCTGCCCGGCCAGCGCAGTGAAATTGTTGGTGTGCCCGACCTTATCGACGGTCTGGAATTCGGCGCCATGCTTGCCGACAAGGCATTCGATGCCGATGCGTTGCGCGAAGACCTTGATACGCGTCAGGCACAAGCCGTCATTCCGGCGAAAACCAATCGCCGCGTCCACATTCCCCACGATGTAGAAACCTACCAGTGGCGTCATCTGATTGAAAACTACTTCAGCAAAATCAAAGAGTTCAGAGGAATAAACACGAGATACGACAAGACCGACGCCAGCTATCAAGCATCATGGAACCTGGCCGCAACCATCATCGCATTGCGCTAAATGTCCACAGACCCTAGACCTCGCAGGCGGCTTTTTAACGTTCCCAAGCCTGACCTTTGGTGTCGCCTGCGAGGAAACGACACCTTCTTGGTTGCGTCTCTGCCAAAGAGCGTGTTTCCTGCATCCCATTAAAAGTGTTGAATTAGAGCATCGGTCGATAAGTTTGAAACACTTGATGACATTTTGCGGTTCACTCGGCTAGGCGCGTCGTGAAGGGCGATGCGGGGCATCGTTCGAACGGCGCAACGCGGCCGATGAGCCGCAAAATGCCACCCGAAGGGCCGAACTCATTTGTCCGCTGACGGCGTTGGCCCGCCCTTATGGTGATTGCACCACGGCGGGCGAACCGCCTGGTCAACAAACAAATGAGAGCGGTCAAGCGATTCAAACTTACCGCCCGACGCTCTAATCGCGGCGAGGCGATGAAGGGAGAGGGCATGAAACGGCTAGAGGGAAAGACCGCATTGGTATCAGCCGCCGGGCAGGGGATCGGCCGTTCGACAGTGTTGCGGATGGCTGCGGAGGGCGCCCGCGTCATTGCGACCGATGTGGATGCCGGCTTGCTCAAAGACCTGGAAGGGACTGCGGGACTGGAGACCCGCGTCCTCGATGTTCTCGACCGGCCTTCCATTTCGGCCCTTGCAGCCGATCTCGGTGCCATCGACATTCTGTTCAATTGTGCCGGGGTCGTGCATGCGGGAACCATTCTCGAGGCCACCGACGACCAATGGGAATTCGCCTTTGATCTGAACGTCAAGTCGCAGTTCGACATGATCCGCGCGTTCCTGCCCGCCATGATCGCGGCCGGCGGCGGATCTATCATCAACATGTCGTCCATCGTCGGACCGGTCACGTCAGCGCCCAACAGGTTCATCTATACGGCGACCAAGGCGGCCGTCATGGGCCTGACGCGCTCGGTGGCGGCTGATTATGTCACCAAGGGCATTCGCTGCAATGCGGTCTGTCCGGGCACGGTCGATACGCCAAGCCTTCATCAGCGCCTGCGCGATACCGGAAACTATGAAGCAGCCATGCGGGAGTTCATCGCCCGTCAGCCCATGGGCCGAATTGCGACACCGGAAGAAGTTGCGGCCCTGGTGGTCTATCTGGCATCCGACGAAAGCGGCTTCATCACCGGTACCGCGCAGCCAATTGACGGCGGCTGGAGCAATTAAAAAATCGCGCGACGTTGAGTCCTCAACTACCGGCGGCGTTCTCCGCCAGGAAGGCAAGGACTTTCGCGCGCGTCGGAATCGATGGAACGGCACCGCGGATCTGAACTGCACAGGCACCAGCCGCGTTCGCATAGTGCGCGGCTTCGAAAGGCGATTTCCCGTTCAGGAGCTCGGCGAGAAAACAGCCGTCGAATGTATCACCGGCAGCAGTGGCATCCACCGGCCTCACCCGGATCGAGGGAATGATCTCCCGCCGCTCCGCTGTCGCAACGAGCACGCCGTCAGAGCCAAGGGTGAGGGCGACGATTTCCGGTCCAAGGCCGAGATAAAAGTCTGCAATCGCATCCGGATCGCCGAGGCCGGTCAGTTGTTCGGCATCTTCAAGGCCCGGAAGGGCGATATCAGCCAAAGCCATCGCAGTATGGATGGTCTTGCTGGCGGCTTCTATTGGCCACAGCTGAAGGCGCAGGTTCGTGTCATAGGAGATCCGCGCGCCGGACCTTTTGGCGTTTTCGATTGCCGCAAGAACAGCTTCTGACGCGCTGTCTGATATGGCCTGGCTGATGCCGGAAACGTGCAGGATCTCGACGCCGGCCATATCGATCGAGGCGCCGTAACCGGCATCGGCAAGGCTGGAAGCCGAACCATGGCGATAGTAGCTGAAGCTGTGACCGTCCGCGCCGTGCGAAACGAAGTAAATGCCTGTCGGGCCGCTTGCTGTTTTGCGCGTCTGCGAGCGGTCTATGCCTTCGCGATCCCAGAGCGCCTCGATTTCGGCGGCGAAGGTATCTTCGGCCATGAGGGTCGCCATTCCTGTCGGAAGACCGCTGCGCGCCGCAGCTATCGCGCAATTGGAAACATCGCCGCCGATCGCCTTGACGTAGCTGCCGTCATCGCGCTGGTTGAACTCGATCAGCGGTTCTCCGAGGCAAAGAAGACGGCTCACCTGATACTCCTGAATTGGCTGCCGGATTCCGGCGGGCAATCGGCATGTTTGTTTCAGATCCCGCCGCAACATGGCGGCTGCAGGAATTGCTTATAGTCCGGCCACCACCGCAGCAAGGGCGTTTTGGCGAAGTTCTTTCGTTCTGCCGGTATTTGTAGTCAAGGCAGTAAGGATGTGGAGCCCCCGCTTCAATCAGGACCCTTTGTCGAAGCTTCGCTCCTGGCAGCATCGCCCTCGGCACCAGCCCATGGTCAATTGCCCTCCGGAGCGAACTCAATAAAGGGTCTTGCCGTATTCCACTTCGAGGTTCTCATCGATCTCTTTCATCTCGGCCGGATCATCAGGTGCGCCGCTGGTTTGATCGAGAATGATTTTTGAAAGCGAAGGCATCTCGCTCCGGTCCTGAAAGCATTCTGGGTTCCAAAGCTGCGATCGCCGGAACGCCTTGGCGCAGTGCATGAAGGCTTCTTTCACGTCGACAACGACAGCCAGTTTTGGCGAGCGGTGCTTCACGCTCATCTTCTGAAGCAGAACAGGATCATTCACCAGCTGTGCATGGCCGTTTACCCGCAATGTGTCATCAAATCCGGGAATGATGAACAGCAGCCCGACCTCCGGATTGGAGAGGATGTTGACCAGACTGTCCAGTCGGTTGTTGCCCGGCCTGTCCGGGATTGCCAGCGTGTGGTTGTCAAGGATGCTTACAAAGCCTGCGGGATCGCCGCGCGGACTGACGTCGGCCCTGCCACCGGCGTTCCGGGTGCCGATGCAGATAAAAGGCGACCGGCGGATAAAGTTCCGGGCATGTGCGTCAAGGAAGTCCTGGCATTTCTGTAACGCCAGCGGTGTGATCGGGTTGTGCAAGGCGCGGAGCGCCTGTTCATCCTTGATGATGTGGTCTTCAGCGAATTCGTGCACGGCCATTTACTCCTCCCGGACCATCCGATGGTTCGCAAGTTCCCTAAGGCTCTCAAGGAGAACCGGCAGAACGTCTGAATTGCCCATTCGCTTTTTTGGTCAGCATGAAATGAGGGGCGTACCTCATCACGCATCATGCCAGACCGGGTAGCGGGTTACAACAATTCTGCTATCGCATCGCTGTGCTGAAGGACACGAAACCCGCGATCCGGCCCGATACCCGGTTGTGCGAATCCGTTTGAATTTGGGCGCAATCCGGTTCCAGGTATCGGGCGGTGCGGTTCGGCTGGATCAGATAGACGATTGTAAAAATTGCCGGTATCTAGTGTCGACGGTCGAGCTGGCTTTGGATCGCAAAAGGAATGAAAGTCGCCGGCGGCAGGAAGCAAAGGCGCCGGAACGGGCGGCGAAACCTTGCGCGCATGCCTCGTCCCGGGGCAAATGATTCCATTTAAACGCGAAAGGCTCTATTGGTAGAACGATGACACAAGGGGATCGTTTGAGACAGGCGCGCAAGGCCGCCGGATTCGAGACGGCTTCAGCAGCAGCAAAGCATATGGGCTTGCCGGTCTCGACCTACAGCGCACACGAAAACGGGCAGAATGATTTCTCCGTCGCCCAGGCGGAACGCTATGCCATTGCCTTCGATGTTCCGGTGCTGTGGCTGTTGACGGGGGAGGGAATTGGCCCGGCCCCGGAATTCTCCGGCTCAGGCCCCGATTTACCCGAAGCAATTGTTGATATCGTCGAACAATTGCCGGGCCTGCACAATCCCCGGACGGTTCTGGAAGCCTACCAAATCTGCCGCGGCATCGAGGCAAAGAAAGTGGGTGGCCGGGCCGAAAAGCAGGCATTCGTCAATGCAGTTATCGCCACCTACCGGCTGATCATCTCAGGCGAGCAGGCCGGGAGATGCTGACCGTTTCACGGGCTGGTCACGCCGGGTGCATATGTGTTCGGAAGGATCAAAAATACGAGTTTGCCGGAGGGCCGCGTGCATAAAAACTTTCTGTTCAACCAAATTTCCCCATTGTTCGATGGGTGCTCGGCACTGTCACTTGACGATCAAATCCGCGATGTCTGGTGCCAATGCCAGGACAATGACATCGCAACCTTCGCAAAGATGATATGCTATAAACACACCGGCCACGATGATGTGCTGAAACTCAAGGGTAAGGATGCGGTTGCGTTTCTTGAGGAAATTGATCCGTTCCTGACCTCTAAAATGGTTGAAAAGCAGATGAGGCAATGAGCGGAGGCGTAACCCACAATTTGAGCCTTTCCGAGCTGGAAGGTTTGGGCGACGAAAAGGCACGCGTTCTTCTGGAGCGGTGGGACGAGACCAAGGGCAGGGTGGATGATTTTCTGGTTCCCCTGTCGCCATGGCTGGTGATTCTTGATGGAAGCGTCCCGGACTACACTCCACCTGACATTCTGTTCGCCGGTCAGGAGTCGCTCGCCACGCGGTTACTCGGCAGCGATTGGATGAAAAGCCGCGACCTGTCCTTCCTGCAGGACGGTTATCGCGAAGAAGTGGCCAGGGCATATACCCGTGCACGCCAGACCGGCAAGCCGGTATTCGACATGGTGACCGCCGACGCGACCATTGACGGGCAGACGGTCGAAATTCGCTATCTCCGTATTATTGTTGAGCTGCTGACGGCTCAGGGGGCTCGGTACTGGGGGTGCTACTCGTTTGCGCCATGGGCCGACCTTCCAAGATTGACTGGGAAATCAACCGGCGGATACCTTCCTCCTGAAGGCCAACGAACACCAGGTCCCGGAGGTCTGCTTGCGCCGGAGGATTTATCCAGGTTACCGCGTCTCGTATCCGGATCGTGTAGCCCCAATTGATATCATAGCCCTTGTCGACCATGTCCGGGCGCATGAAGCCATAGATAAGATCCGGTTTCTTGAGGTTCCAGGCGTGCAGAATGAGCATGCGCTGGATGAGCGCCAGAAGATTTTTGTTCCGGTGCGGTTTGGCGACAGCGCCTTCGCCGATATAGACGGCATTGCCGCTCCAGCGTGACGCATAAGCGCAGGAATTCGGTTCCAGTTCGGACGGTTTGCCACCTTCACCGGGGAAGGCCTGTTGCCAGAAGGCCTGCAGGAACCTTTGCAGCGTCCAAGCGCCCAATTCGTCATAACGCGCCGCGCATGTGGCAACGCAGGTGTTCTGGTCGTCATAGGCTCCGATCCACAAGACCCGTGCGGCGGGCAATGTGTTGATTGTCGAGCGGAAATACTCGCCAACCGCCTTCTTGCCCGCCTGCGCTTCGCCTTTTGCCAGCGCCTCTGCATCATCTGAAAACCGGACCCTTGCAATGCCCTGATCGAGAATCTGCTGCCTGAGCGCCTCAACCGCGCGCGCCCAGTCAATCATGTCGAGACCATTGTCCATGTGCCACCTCAAAATAGTGTCTGTAGACGCACCGGATTCGGTCCGCGAGAAACGCAATGATCGTTCGGGCCGAGACACAGGGCCGTCGGAAAGGCCACTGCCTTTCAAGACCTTGCGCCGCTGACCCGGATGATCTTGGCCGTATCCCGTGCTGGATCCGGCGCTTTTGATGCCCGAGGGGTCAAAGAGCCCTTGTGGAGATCTCTCCACGGCGGTCTCTCTCCCTGATCGGAAGCCAAATGCGTCACGTATTGCGACTGAAACCCGTGTGCCAACAGATCTTGGGCACAATTCCAAGTTTGCAGCCATAGGTCACGTGTTCTCTGCAAAATCCACTGATTCCCTTAAATGTGTAAGAGATACATGAACCGTGTAACCGTTTTCGCGGTCCTTCGGGAAACAAGGACCCGAAGGTATCTGTCATAGATAACCGGTTGATTGTGTGACGTAATTAGGCAGCGGTATTCCGCATTGGTTCCAGAGCGACTGGCATGTCGCCTGTGGCGGAAACGGGTAATACCAACCCCAGTTGATTAGAACCTATCTGATGGAGCGAAAATTCGTTTCCGGCTAGGCGATGCGGGTGGCGCGGCCTTTACGGCCGGGCAAGCGCAGCAACGACGCCGGGAACGAATTTTCGTCCACCAAAGGCGCGCTTCTCCTATCCTTCGGACAGCGTCATGCTTTTTGAACGATACCCCGCATCGTCCTGCAAACCATTCCTAGCCGAAGAAAAGGAGAAACGCGTCAGATAGGTTCTAATCAACTGGGGGTGGTTGTCTAATTCCGGCTCCTGCGTCAAGTCCTGAACCTTTTATCTTCCACCGGGCCCACGGTTGTCTTCGAAGTCGTCTCTTCGGAGCGCTTCATGATAGGGCCCTTTGGCTTTGGCCTCCCAAGGTATAAGCCGCCCTTGCCGAATGTTTCGGCGTGGCATCCAACCGCGCGGGTTCGCCTTGGCCATCGTCCCGGTGGGGACGCCTCATCCGCTTTTTTGCGGATCCTCGTCTTTGTCCTTTTCCTTGCTCTTTATGCGGTTGCCGCATCCCTGGCGGCTGCCGGGTTTTGCGGCCAGCGGAATGCTTCGCCGCTGGCAAGCATCTTGTGCAGGATCACAGCGAGCTTGCGCGCCAGCGCGACACACGCTTTCTTGTGAGAGCTGCGCTTTTTGATCCGGCGCGCCCAATCCTTGAGCGGGTGGGCCTTGCGCACCACGGTCAAAAGACTGCTGGCGGCCTCATAGAGCAAGCTGCGCAGCATCGCGTCGCCGTGCCTGGAAATGCGCCCGGACCAGTCCATCTCGCCCGACTGGTTGCGCCGCGCGGTCAGACCGGCATAGGCGCCGACAGACCGCGAGCTGGCAAACCGGGCCGGATCGTCGATCGTCGCAGCAAAGGCCAGTGCGGTCACCGGCCCCACGCCTGGCGCCGTCATCAACAACCGGCAGGCCGGGCTCTGCGCGGCCCGTTCCCGCACGTCCCGGTCCAGCTTGGCCAGGCTGGCCTCCAGCGCCGCGCGCGCCTCCAGTAAAGGCTTGACGATCCCTGACAGGGACGGCGCCTCCTGCAAAACCGCCCACACATGGTCCATGAACTTCGCAACCCCCTTAGGCAGGCGGTGGCCGAGTGAGCCCAGGAGGCCTCTGAGGGCGTTGTCCGTATCCCGCCGCTGGCGCACAAGGTGCTGGCGCGCCTTCAGCGCCAGAAGATCCATCTGCGCCGCTTCGCTCTTCACGCTCACCGGGCGGCAGAAACCCGTGCGCGCAATCTCCGCCAGAAGCTCCGCATCGTTGGCGTCCGTCTTGTTATGCTGAAGCTTCATCACCGCATGCGCCTGACGCGCGTCGATCAGATCCGCCTCCACACCCAAACGGCCGAGACCCCGCACAAGCCAGTGTCCCCAAGTCCCCGTTTCCATCACCACACGCTCTGGGCAAAGGCAATGCTCTTTCAAAACCTGAAACAGCGTCTCCGGGGACGTGAGCGTCTTGCCGCGGGCAAGAACACGACCGCAAGCGGCCTTCACGCAGAACGAAGTCTCTTCCTTCGAAACGTCAAATCCAACATACTCAGACATGCTCACTCTCCTTCAAAGCCTCTTGGGGCACTCCTATGCGACCCCGCATCATAGGCTCAGGAGAGTGGGCGCCGGAATTACGCTATGTATAAGTCGCCGGCGGCGATTGCGAAGGTGCACAGCCAGGGCGGCAAACCAGAAGACGGGTCACGCAACCCAGCTTCGTCAGGCTGCACGAGCAAATCAGGATGGGTGAATCGCATACGTGATGACAGATGAGACCCAAACAGCATTACGAGTTCCAGTTCAGAACGACTTTGCTGGAAAGAGGGTATATTGTGTTTTCCGGAATTTTGGTGAGCCGACAGGGGTTCGAACCCTGGACCTACTGATTAAAAGTCAGTTGCTCTACCAGCTGAGCTATCGGCTCTCACCAAATCGGTTGCTTCAGCCGCTGCAATGGGGCCGGGCAAATCGATGGCGCTGTGTTTATGCTGAGGCGTTGGAAGATGCAAGGGCTTCGGTTACATTTTTCAGCGGAGTTTCGATTCTTTTGATCTCGGATGTTTGTCCTCCACCGCGCACAGTCATGCATTGAAACAATTGCCAATAAGAATTGCTGCCTGCAATTTAGGAACCGAACGGTTGTTTATTCGATGAATTTATCGCAAGATATACTTAGTTGGTAATTCGGTTATACTTTCAGGTAAATGCAATAAGTAAAGGCTTGCGAAAAGTGGCAGGTAGTCGCGTTATCGATTTTAAGCTATATTTAAAGACAGTTGAGAGGTTCCATGAATAAAAACACGGAAAATGCTTTGGCGAACTCCGTCGAATTCGAGTTTGTCAAAGGTCATATCGCTGCGACCATGGCGTTGATTCACGGCTTGATGGATCAGGGCCTCATAGATCGCGAACACCTGGATGTGTTTTTCGCGAATTTTATCCGCGAACTGCCGCATAAGCGGGAGACCTTTGGTCTGCGCCTGATTCTGGAAGAATGGCGGGAAGGACTGCGGGAAGGCGGGTGCGACAAGAAAATGAAACATCAGCTTTACCAACTGGCCAACAGCGGCCCGTTGAATTGACGCCGTCTATGCCGTGTTGCTGGATGAAGCCCGACACCCGCCTGCTTGTGTCCGCCATGGCCAGACCAGATGGCCGGCGGTCAATGCGCCCGGCGATCTAAGGTTTCCAGGCCGGAAAACCGCTTAGCCACGGGTGATGTTCCGCAAATTGGACCGGCCTGTGCCGGTCAAAAGCATCAAACTCTGTTAGTGCCACATTTAGCATCTCCGCCATGGTTCGCTGGCGATGATTGCGACCGGACTATCTCTTTGCCAAGCGCAGTTGATTATGACCGATATGACGGATCGAAAACCCGTCAGATGGGTCTCAGCCAACAGCGTCTGATTTTACTCTCACGCATTTTCGAACCCGAAAGCCAAGTATAGATGCTCATGAGCGGCTGATTGGGTGCAGCTAATTCATGCGTGCCGGACGCTGAACGCCGGCCGCGCGGCTTGGGGCTTGACCATTGTCATTCAAATCCAGTTCCACCTCGCCGAAAGGTGACCGGGCGTGTCTTTGCCGCGTGGGCGCTGCCGTGTAGAAGGATCGGCGGATCTTCAAGGCGTTGATGGTTTTTGATTGCGCCTTCAACAGGGAATGGAAGCGAATGATACAGGAAGTGACGATAATCGGTGCGGTCCTGGCCGGTGTTTTGTCCTTCATCTCGCCGTGTGTGCTGCCTCTGGTGCCGCCTTATCTTGGCTATCTGGCAGGGGTGTCCCTGGACGAACTGACCGGTGAAACCGACGACCGGACCGTCTCCAGGCGCGTCTTCACCAGTGCGCTGGTGTTCGTGCTCGGCTTTTCGACCGTTTTCGTCCTGCTTGGTGCCACCGCGAGCCTGCTTGGACAATTCATCAGGTCCTATCTGGAGTATTTTGGCTACATCGCCGGTGTGGCAATCATCATCATGGGGCTTCACTTTCTGGGCGTGTTCCGCATCGGCTTGCTGTATCGCGAGGCTCGCGTGCAGGTGGACCGCAAGCCGGCCGGTCCACTCGGCGCCTACCTGATCGGGCTTGCCTTCGGCTTTGGATGGACGCCCTGCGTCGGGCCTATTCTCGCTGCGATCCTGTTTGTCGCCGGATCTGAGGATACGGTCGGTCAGGGGGCTCTTCTGCTGACCGCTTACGCGCTTGGCCTTGGTATTCCGTTCCTGCTGGCTGCATTGTTTGCCGGTCCGTTCCTGAACTTCATGAAACGGTTCCGCAGGCATATGGGAACGGTCGAGAAGGCCATGGGCGGCGTTCTGGTATTGACCGGCGTCATGTTCCTGACGGGCCAGATGGCGGTTCTGTCTTATTGGCTGCTGGAGACGTTCCCGATGTTCCAGTACATCGGCTAGTCCATAGCACCAATCAAATTGATTTGTTGCGGTTTGCTTTGTGTTCTGATTCCCTTTTTCCGACGGGTGCACCAGGAGACAGGTTTTGGCAAACATCAAATATGTTGTTGAATTGACAGTGGATGAGCGTGAGGCGCTTTTGGCGAAGATCAGGAAGGGGACACTGGCCGCGCGTACCAACTGTAAGGCACGTATCCTTTTGAAAGCCGACAAGGGACCGCACGGGGAAGGCTGGACGGATCGGGCGATCTGCCAAAGCCTGGAGACCTCGCCGTCTACGGTCGCCCGCGTGCGCGAGACCTTCGTGATGGAAGGGCTGGATGCGGTGTTTGCCCGCAAGCAGCGGCCCCATCCAGCCATCCGGCGCATTTTCGACGGTGAGGCGGAGGCGAAGCTGATCGCGCTGGCCTGTTCGCAGCCGCCGGAAGGTCATGCGCGCTGGACCATCCGGCTACTGGCCGACAAGGTGGTCGAGATGAACATTGTCGAGGCGGCGCACTTCAACACCGTTGGGCGTGCGCTTAAAAAAACGAACTTAAACCTCACCGGAGCCGCTACTGGGTAATCCCGCCTCAACAGAACGCTGCCTTTGTCGCCGCCATGGAAAACGTGCTGGCGATTTACCAGCGCCCGCGTGACCCAAAGCGTCCATTGGTCTGTCTGGATGAAGCGGCCAAGCAGTTGGTCAGCGCGGCGCGCTTGCCGGTCTCCATGGTGCCCGGGCGCATTGCCCGGCACGATTATGAATACAAGCGCGCAGGAACGGCCAATCTGTTCATGGCCTTTGCTCCCCTCGAAGGGGCGCGGCACGTCAAGGTCACGAACCATCGCGGCAAGTCGGATTACGCACACTTTCTTGCTGAACTCGCCGACATCCATTTTCCCGGTGCCGAAAAGATCGTGCTGGTTCAGGACAATCTGAACACTCACAGCCCGGCATCACTTTATGCGACGTTCGAACCGGAAAAGGCCAGACGCATCGCCGAAAAGTTCGAGTGGAACCACACGCCCAAACACGGATCGTGGCTCAACATGGCCGAAGCGGAACTGTCGGTCCTGTCGCGTCAGTGCCTGAAAGAACGCATCGGGAGCCAGCAAGAATTGGCGCGCGACGTCAGCGCCTGGGTCGACGCACGCAACAAAAAGCAGACCAAAGCCGAATGGCAATTCACAAACAAAGACGCGCGCGTCAAACTCACAAAACTATACCCGTCAATATGAGTGATTCAGAGGACTAGAGCATCTGATCGTCAGTTTTCAGGGAGGACCTGCCTTTAAAAGCCGCGGGCAGCAACAAGCGGTGTACCGGTGTAAAGAACCGGCTGGCAGGACACTGGCAAGGCGATCAGGTAGGAACAGGCAACGGCTGCATCGGCTGCATTGGCAAACGGGCCGGCCATCAGCGTTCCGGCTTCGCCATCGTCTTCGTGAGGCCTGAACAGAGGTTCAAGGTCTTGCATCCGGCCGGTATTCTGTTCCTTGAAATGGGCCCAGGCCTTCAGAGCGGCGGTCTCGTCAGCATATTCGCCGATCAATGCACCAAAATCGGTCCGGTTGATGATGCTTTCGCCGCCATTGCCCATGCGCCCTGACGGAGCCGAAGGTCCCAAAACGGGCAGTTCAGGATCGTTGGCCGTAGTACCCGGTGTCGACGTCGCATTGACGGCGCCGGTAATCACCGGATCGCTGTAGTCCTGTGACAAGGGAATTGGTTGATCTGGTTGCCCGAGTGCGACGACACGATAGGCGGGCATTTCCGGCTTTGTGGCCGGAACCGGCAATTGTGCTGCTACTTCAGGGCGCGGTGATGATGGTGTGCTGGCGGGCGCCCGCATCGTCACAATTCCTTGCGGCGGGGCAGGGCGGTAGTCATTTCCCGCTGCGCCGGAAGCGGTTGGAGTTGTATCCAGTTCTGCCAACTGATTGCGTAGGCCGTCATCGGAAAGTTCGGCCTCCAGCATTGCAATTCGCTCAGCATAAGTACGGTTTTGATCCAGAATGGTTTCAAGGCGCCGGTTGAGGCTGCTCATCTCGTCCTTGAGCGCGTTCAGCTTGCGCGGATCGGCGGCAGGAGCGGCATTTTCGTGCCCCGGATAATCTAGGCGGAACACTTCGATGTCTTCCGGGCCGGGCTGATTAATCGAGGCTGTCGATTCCACATCACCGGCAGGTGGCAACGGCAAGGCGGCTGGGGCAATTCGCACTGTTTGCACCTGGTGGCTCTCGCCGCCGAATATATAGGAGGCCAGACCAACAGATCCCATGAGAATGGCCGCAAACGCCCAAGACATGAGCCCAACACGATAAGGTGGAATTGAGCTTATCAGGGCCGACCGACCGAATTTAGATTTGCGTTGCCGCACGTGTGCCGTTCCCGACTAGATTCCGAATCCTCATGTATTATGCCGACATCAGACTGCAAATAGGGTTAACGAACAAGAAACCGCTGCATAGTGACTCGATCAACTTCCAAAGTTTTTTCGGAACGTGCATACAAACACGGCATCATCGTCAGCTTTGGCAAGGAAGCGCAATAAATGAACGAACGCAGTTGTCTATCCATCGTATTGGCCGCGGGACTGGGCACGCGGATGAAATCGGGGCTTCCCAAGGTAATGCACGAGGTTGCCGGGCTGCCGATGGTCGGGCATGTCCTCAACGCGCTGACAGCTGCCGGGTCGGAGCGTGTTTCGGTCGTCCTGGGGCCGGATATGCCGGATCTGGAAGCATTTGTGACCGGGCGTCTTCCACTCGCCCGGACATACGAGCAGACAGAGCGATTGGGAACAGCTCATGCGGCGCTTGCTGCCAGGCCCGCTCTTGAGATCGTCGAGGACGATGTTCTTATCCTGTTCGGCGATACGCCGCTGATCACCAGCGGGTTGGTAAAAAGCGTCCGGGATGCGCTTGCCGCGGGCGCAGACGTTGTGGTGCTCGGTTTTGAGGCTGACGATCCGTTTGGCTACGGCCGTTTGCTGACCGAGAACGGCAAACTGATTGCCATCCGGGAAGAAAAGGATGCGTCGGATGAAGAGCGCAAGGTCCGTTTCTGCAATTCCGGCATCATGGGATTTTCCGGCGCCAAGGCACTCGGCCTGCTGGAGGCGATCGGCAACGACAATGCCAAGGGTGAATACTATTTGACCGACGCTGTCGAAATCGCCAACCAGCAAGGGTTGACGGGGGTTGCCGTTCCGGGCACCGAGGTGGAAACCCAGGGCGTCAACACGCGCGCGCAGCTGGCTGCCTGCGAGGCGGATTTTCAAAAGCGAATGCGCGCGGAGGCGATGGACAAGGGGATCACGCTCCTTGCGCCGGATACGGTGTTCTTTTCCCATGATACGGACGTGGCACAAGACGTGGTGATCGAGCAGAATGTCGTCTTTGGTCCCGGTGTGACGGTTGCAAGCGGTGCGCGGATCCGTGCTTTCAGCCATTTGGAAGGGGCAAGCGTTGGTGCGGGCAGCATTGTCGGTCCCTATGCGCGTCTTCGGCCTGGGGCAAATCTTGGTTCGGATTCGCATGTCGGCAATTTCGTGGAAATAAAGAACGCGACAATCGGCTTTGGCAGCAAGGTCAACCACCTCAGCTATATCGGCGATGCCAGCGTCGGATCGCGGTCGAATGTCGGCGCCGGAACCATAACCTGCAACTACGACGGATTTTCCAAGCATCGGACGGAAATCGGCGCCGGAAGCTTCATTGGATCCAATTCCACTCTTGTCGCGCCAGTGCAGCTCGCGAACGGGGCCTACGTGGCGGCGGGCAGTGTGGTGACCGAAAATGTCCCCCGGGATTCGCTGGTCCTCGGCCGGAGCCGGCAGACCGTCAAGGAGGGCCGGGCAAAGGACCTGCGGGAGCGGTTTGCGGCAACCAAAGAAAGAAAAGGCTGACGGCTGGCGACACCTGTCAGGAATGACACGATCTGAAACAGGGATTGATTTCAGATCATTGCGTGCGGTCGTCTAAATCATGTCCCGCAATATCCGTTTGAAGGACCAAGGATTTCTCTATGTGCGGCATTATCGGAATCGTGGGGCAAAGCGATGTGGCACCCCGGCTTGTTGACGCGCTGAAACGGCTGGAATACCGCGGCTATGATTCCGCTGGCGTTGCGGTTCTGGAAAACGGGGCAATTGTCCGCCGCCGGGCCGTCGGAAAGCTGAAGAACCTGGAAGCGGTGCTCGAAAACGCGCCGCTCCATGGCGCATCGGGCATCGGACATACACGTTGGGCGACACACGGTGCGCCGACTGTTCAAAACGCCCATCCGCATGCCTCCGGCCCGGTGTCGGTTGTCCATAACGGTATCATCGAGAATTACCTCGATCTGCGCGACGAGATTACCGAACGCGGCGTGCGGATCGAAACCGAGACCGACACTGAAGTTGTGGCCCATCTTCTCAATCTGGAGATGCAAGCGGGCAAATCGCCGCGGGAGGCCGTTGCGGATGTGCTGGCACGTCTCAAAGGGGCATTCGCACTCGCTGTGATGTTCGACGGCGAAGACGATCTGATGATTGGGGCCCGCCGGGGTCCGCCCCTGGCACTCGGCCATGGGGACGGAGAGAAATTCATCGGCTCCGATGCGATTGCCTTGTCGCCGTTCACCGACCGGATCACTTACCTGGAAGACGGCGATTGGGCGGTTCTGAGCCGGGAAAGTGTCGAAATCTTCGACGCCAACAATGCGCCGGTTGAACGGCCGGAAACCGTCTCATCGGTAACGTCCGCGCTGATGGACAAGGGCAATTACAAGCATTTTATGGCGAAGGAAATTCACGAACAGCCGGAAGTGCTTGGCCATACCCTTTCCCGCTATATCGACTACCGGACGAAGACGGCTTCTGTCGCGGGCATTGAGAAAATGGATTTTGCCAACCTCTCCCGATTGGTGATTTCGGCATGCGGAACCGCCTATTACGCCGGTCTGATCGGGAAATACTGGTTCGAACGGTATGCACGGCTACCGGTCGAGATCGATGTTGCCAGCGAATTCCGCTATCGCGAGATCCCGGTTAGCGAAAACGACAGCGCGCTGTTTATTTCCCAGTCCGGCGAGACGGCGGACACGCTGGCATCGCTCCGGTACTGCCGGGAGCAGGGCGTTCGGATTGGCGCGATCGTCAATGTGCCGGAAAGTACCATTGCCCGCGAAGCGGATGTGATCTTTCCGACCGTCGCCGGACCGGAAATCGGCGTTGCCTCAACAAAGGCGTTCACGTGTCAGTTGGCGGTCCTCGCAGCGCTTGCGGTTCAGGCGGGCCGGGAACGCGGTACATTGTCTGCCGAACGCGAAGCGGAACTGATGGCCGCGCTTGCCGATGTGCCGGGACTGGCCTTGCGTGCGCTAGCCTGTGAACACGAGGTCGAGAAGCTCTCACAGTCCCTGTCCCATGCCGAAAGCGCGCTCTATCTCGGCCGGAACACCAACTTTCCGCTGGCAATGGAAGGTGCGTTGAAGCTCAAGGAACTGTCCTACATTCATGCCGAAGGCTATGCGGCCGGTGAATTGAAGCATGGCCCGATTGCGCTCATCGACGAAACCATGCCGGTCTTCGTGATCGCGCCGCATGACGGCATCTTTGAAAAGACAGTCTCCAACATGCAGGAAGTCGCCGCGCGCGGCGGCCGGATCGTCCTGATTACTGATGAAAAGGGAGCAGACGAGTCCGGCAATTCCGCCGATAGCACGGTGATCCTGCCGGATGTTCCGGATATTGCAGCTCCCATTGTCTATGCTCTGCCGGTCCAGCTGATCTCTTATCACACGGCTGTCTACAAAGGCACGGACGTCGATCAGCCACGCAACCTGGCGAAGTCCGTTACCGTAGAGTAGGTCTATGGCCGCAAACACCGATGCCGGAGAAAGAGCGGCAGGCGTCCCTCAGATAGTCCCGTTCTCAGAGCCGTTCCGGGAAGAGATGATCGCGCTTTGGGCGCGCTGTGAGCTGGTGCGCCCCTGGAACGATCCGTCGAAAGATATCGACCGCTGCCTGTCGGTCGAGGCCAGCAGCCTTTTTCTGCTGGTGCGTGAGAGAGTTCTGATTGGGTCGGCAATGGCCGGCTATGATGGCCATCGCGGAGCTGTCTATTACCTGTGTGTCCATCCGGATCATCGTGGCAAGGGTCACGCCAAGCGGCTGATGGACCATTGCGAAACGTATCTGACAGGTCTGGGCTGCCCGAAAATCAATCTTTTTGTAAGGGCGGACAATGCGCAGGTGCGGGCGTTTTATGAGGCGCGAGGCTATGCGATGGAGACATCTGCGAGTTTCGGTCTTCGGCTGATCCCGGACTAGCATCTTTAGGGTACATTGAAACGCTGCGAAGGTCAGCTGTCATTTGGCAGAGGTTCTGCTGGTTCAATGTCAGGGTCGGAGCCGGTGCGGGATTTGCGGGTGCTTTGGGGTTGCGGACCCGAGGGCCGCGTCCCGACATAAAGCGCGCAGGCAATCATTGTCAGAGCGACGAAAACGGCAAGCCAAAGGCCGGGACTCACACTCCAGACAAACAGAATATACCCGGCAAACATTCCCGCAAAGGCGAGCAATTTGGCCTTGTGCGGAATGGCGCCATGCTCGCGCCAGGCAATCACCGGCGGTCCAATAACGGGATGATTGATGATGCGCGCTTCCAGCTCCGGCGAAGACCGCGCAAACAGGGCGGCCGCAAGGATAAAGAAAATCGTGCTCGGCAACAGAGGCAGAAATGCCCCGACAATTCCGACTGCAGCACTCAAGGCCCCCAGAAGCTTAAAACTGGCACGCTTCAAGGACTGCCTCCTTTTCCATCATTTTTCCGATGAATCGCAAAAAAATTATCCGCTTGCAGGATACCGGATTGCCGGAAAGATGATTATTAAATTACCGGGCACAGGTTAAAACGGCAATTCGGCATATCACCATACAGCATGCCCCTTAGAGGGGTCGACGAATGACGAAGCACAAACACGACGACGACCATAGGATAGGCCTTCATGTTAGCCTTGCAACCCGGCTCAGGAACTATTTTCTGACCGGACTGATTATTACCGGTCCGATCGGCATCACGTTGTGGCTGACCTGGACCCTGATCAAGTGGGTGGATAGCTGGGTCAAGCCGATTGTGCCGAAAGTCTACAATCCGGAAACCTATCTGCCGTTCTCGGTCCCCGGCTTCGGATTGATCGTCGCCGCCTTCGCGTTGACGACAATCGGATTTCTGGCTGCGAACTTTCTGGGCCGGTCGCTGATTTCAGTGGGCGAGGGGATGGTGGCGCGGATGCCGCTGGTGCGCAACGTCCATAGCGGCTTGAAGCAGATCTTCGAGACCGTACTCGATCAGCGGGGCCAGAGTTTTACCAAGGCAGCCCTGATCGAATATCCGCGCAAGGGCCTTTGGGCGATTGCCTTTATCGCGACCCACACAAAGGGCGAGGTAGCCCTGCGCCTCAAGGACAAGGCGGATACGGTTTCCGTCTTCCTGCCGACCACACCAAACCCGACATCGGGTTTTCTGCTGTTCGTTCCGCAGGACGATGTCATCGAACTCAGCATGAGTGTGGAGGATGCGGCCAAGCTAGTGATTTCCGCCGGTCTCGTCCACCCGAACCTGCCGGAAGCGCTGGAGGACTTGATCAGCGACAAGAACGCACCGGCGGCCAAAAGGGCGCTTAAGCGGGATATCGCGGACTAGAGAATCGGGAGAAAAGCGCGTTTCTTATCCGGCTCTCAGAAGCTGAATCGCCGCATCCCGCCCGAAGAGATAAAGCAGGCACCGGAGCGCATCGCCGCGTTTGCCGGTCAGTTCGGGATCCGTTTCCAGGATAAGCCGCGCATCGTCGCGGGCGACTTCCAGTAGGTCCGCATGCACATCCGCGCGGGCGATCCGGAATCCCGGCGTGCCGGACTGGCGGGTGCCGAGGATTTCACCGCCGCCGCGCAGCTTCAGATCTTCCTCGGCAATTAGAAAGCCGTCATTCGTCTCCCGCATGATGTTGAGCCGCGCCTGGCTGGTCTCGCCGAGCGGACCCTTGAACAGGAGCACGCAGGAAGACGGTTTGTCGCCGCGCCCGACGCGTCCGCGCAATTGATGAAGCTGGGCAAGGCCGAAACGCTCCGCATGCTCGATCACCATGATCGTGGCGTCCGGGACATCGACCCCGACCTCGATCACGGTGGTTGCGACAAGGACATGGGTTTCGCCGGATTTGAAGGCGGACATGGCGGCCTCCTTCTCGTCGGCTTTCATGCGGCCATGGACTAGCGACACCTTTTGACGAAACGCCTGTTCAAGCACCTTGTGGCGGTCTTCGACGGCGGCCAGATCAATTTTCTCGGATTCTTCGACAAGCGGACAAACCCAATAGGCCTTCTGGCCATTTGCCACCGCCGCTCCGATCCGCTCCACCACCTCGTGAAGCCGGTCCAGGGAGACTGAAACGGTGGTGATCGGCTTGCGGCCGGCGGGTTTGCCCAAAAGCCGTGAGACATCCATATCGCCGAAACAGGTCAGGACCAGCGTGCGCGGGATCGGTGTTGCGGTCATGACGAGAACATCAACGCCTTTGCCTTTGGCGGAGAGGGCAAGACGCTGGTGGACACCGAACCGGTGCTGTTCATCGACGACCACCATGCCGAGGTTCTGAAATTCAACGCTGCCCTGAAACAGTGCATGGGTGCCGACAACCAGATCGATTTCACCCGCATGTAACTCCGCCTGTCTGAGTTTCCGGTCCTTGGCGCTGTCCTTTCCGGTCAGGAGGGCAATGCGGATACCGGCGCTTTCACAAAGGGGGGCGAGGGAAGAAAAATGCTGGCGCGCGAGGATCTCCGTCGGCGCCATCAACGCACCTTGTGCGCCTGTTTCGATCACCTGGGCGAGGGCTGCCAGGGCAACCACCGTCTTGCCGGCACCGACATCGCCCTGAAGAAGCCGCAGCATGCGTACCGGTTTGGCGAGATCTTCGTTGATGTCGGCTATGGCCTCCTTCTGGCTATCCGTCAGCTCAAAGGGAAGGGTTGAGATGACCGCCGTCTGAAGGGCACCGTCCGGGCGGTGCGCAACACCGCCAAGATGGCGGAGGTTGCGGCGTACCAGGGCGAGGGCAAGCTGGCTTGCCAGCAGCTCATCATAGGCAAGCCTTGAAAAGGCGAGGCTTTCCGGCTCGATAACGGACCGCTCCTGCGGTGCGTGGAGCGTGTTGATTGCCTCGGAAAAATCAGGCCAGCTATTTTGCTGCAGATAGGCCTCGTCGAGCCATTCCGGCAGAACCGGCATCCGCTCAAGCGCTGCCCGCATGGCCTTTTGCACAGTCTTGGTGGTGACACCGGCGGTCAAGGGATAGACGGGCTCAATAACCGGAAGCAGGTCCGCTTCTTCCGGCTTCACGCAGTAGTCCGGATGCGCCATTTGCGGGCGTTCATGAAACCAGTCGACTTTGCCGGAAACGATCCGCCTTTCACCCTCAGGGAAGGTTTTTTCCAGCCAGTCCCGTCGCGGGTGGAAGAATATGAAGGCGATCTCGCCAGTGTCGTCGAAGGCTGCGATCTTGTAGGGCGCGCGCGAATTTCGAGGCGCCGGCATGTGTCTGCCGATTGTCACGTCGAGTGTGACCGTGTCACCATTTTCCGAATAGGCGATGCCCGGCTTGTGCCGGCGGTCTATCAGGCTGTGGGGAACATGAAACAGCAGATCGGCGACCGTGGCTTCACGGTCCGGCTGTGAACCGACGAGCGCAGAGACCAGTTTTCCGGTCTTCGGACCAAGGCCGGGCAAGGTCGAGACGGGTGCAAACAACGGGTCGAGGATGGTTGGCCGCATCTTGTCTCCCGCTACTCCCAAATTTCCGCGTTCGAGGCTCAAAAGCCAGACTGACGTTCTGCCATGAACCGGTGCACCATCTCAACACGGTCACCTGGGAAGGCAAAGTTGAAGAGGCGCTGACAAGCCGGGCGGGCAGCGTTATATAGCGCTCACAAAACTGTCCCGATCGCCAAACCGGCAGGTTCGGGCCCGACCGACGGACGCCATAATGACAGACCCATCCACACCGCCAGGCGCAGACGATTCCGGAGATCTGGATGTCCGGCGCAAGAAGATCCTGTTCCGTTGCTGGCACCGGGGCATGAAGGAAATGGATCTGCTGCTCGGCGGATTTGCCAATGCGGAAATCGGGAAACTGAATGATACCGAGTTGGCGGAACTGGAAAACCTTCTGATGGCCAACGATCAGGACCTGTTTGCCTGGATGACCGGCCGCAAACCGCTGCCCGAAGAGTGGGATGGACCACTCTACCGGCGTATTCTTGACTGGCACGCGGCATCCGGCCCGGCTGGGAAAATCAACTAGCATCGTATAATCGGGAATTGCTTCTCCGTGTTTGAAAGCCTGCTGAACGACAAGGCCAATGTCACCCTTGCCGGCGTACCCGACGGTGCGGAAGGCCATGCCCTTGCGCGCATCCTGGACGAAACGGCGGCTGAAGGCCTGGCGCTGGTCTTCATTGCCCGGGACGCTGCCCGGCTGCAGATGATCGCCGACGCCCTACCGTTTTTCCTGCCGGATGTGGACATCCTGCAGCTTCCGGCCTGGGACTGCCTGCCTTACGACCGTGTATCGCCAAACGCGTCCGTGTCCGC
This sequence comes from Roseibium sp., assembly GCA_965230445.1. Taxonomy (GTDB): domain Bacteria; phylum Pseudomonadota; class Alphaproteobacteria; order Rhizobiales; family Stappiaceae; genus Roseibium. Next base: position 1,972,276 of record OZ246005.1, read on the forward strand.
CCGCCGCCTTCTCGCGCTTGGCCAACTCGCTCAAGGGCTTCCGGTTGGCCGCAAGACGGTGTTGATGACCACCTTGAATGCTGCCGTTCAACGGGTCCCCGAACGGTCCTTCATGGCGGGACAAACACTGTCGCTGGCACCCGGCAACCTCGTGGAGATGGACAGGATCTCCGGCTGGCTGGAGCTGAACGGCTTTTCGCGGACGCCAACGGTGCGTGAGACCGGCGAGTATGCCGTGCGCGGGGGTATCATTGATCTGCATGCGCCGGGTGCCGGAGAGCCTGTCAGGCTCGATTTTTTCGGCGATACGCTGGAATCGATCCGGTCCTTCGACCCGGACTCACAGCGCACCTTGAAGCAGCTCAAGCGGCTCGATCTGGTGCCTATGAGCGAGGTCATTCTTTCCGAAGCAGCAATATCGAAGTTCCGCAGCGCCTACATGGCCCGGTTCGGCGCTGCCAGCCGGGAGGATGCGCTTTACCAGTCTATCAGTGAAGGCCGCCGCTATGCCGGTATGGAGCACTGGCTACCGCTGTTTCACGACCGGCTCGATACTTTGTTCGACTATTTCGGCGATGCGCCGGTGGTTCTGGACACCAATGCGCCCGAGGCGATCCAGGAGCGGATCGAACAGATAAACGAGCATTACTCGGCCCGTCAGGATGCCCGTGAGATGGGCGCAAGCGCCGGTTCCGTACCCTACATGCCGGTGGAGCCGGAAGCGCTTTACCTGACATCTGCGCAATGGACCGCTGCCGTCTCCGACCGGGCAAGTGCCGTGCTTGATCCTTTTACCCCTCCGCCGGGCAGCGGCAGGATCGTGATCGATGTTGCCGGACTGCAGGGCCGAAGCTTCGCCGCGGAGCGGGCCGCTGGTGACGTCAACATATTCGATGCGCTGACAAGCCATGTCGGTGATCTGCAAAGGGCCGGCAAGAGACCGGTGATCGCCTGCTGGTCGGAAGGTTCGCGCGACCGTCTCGGTCAAATATTGGATGATCACGGACTGGGCGCTGCAAAGGAAGCGGATTCGCTCGCTGAAATCACCAGGCTGCCGAAAAATGCAACAGCGCTTTGTGTCCTCGGGATCGAGCATGGGTTTGAGCTGAATGACATTGCCTTTATCGGTGAGCAGGACATTCTCGGTGACCGTCTGGTTCGCAAGAGCCGCCGCAAGGCGAAAGGCGCCAATGCGATCACCGAGGCGACAGCCTTGGCGGAAGGCGATCTTGTTGTCCACGTTGAGCACGGTATTGGCCGGTTCATTGGCCTGAAAACGATCGAGGCTGTCGGCGCGCCCCATGATTGCCTTGAGCTGCAGTATCACGGCGGCGACAAGCTTTACCTGCCCGTCGAGAATATCGAACTGCTATCCCGCTACGGCTCGGAAGAAAACGATTCCGCGCTCGACAAACTGGGCGGCGGCGCGTGGCAGGCGCGCAAGGCAAAACTCAAGAAGCGCATTCTTGAAATTGCCGATGGCCTGATCAAGACGGCTGCGGCCCGTGCGCTGAAAACCGCGCCTGTTGTCGAGGCACCCGAGGGCGTCTACGACGAGTTCGCCACCCGTTTTCCTTATGAGGAAACCGATGATCAGCTCACCGCCATTGATGCGGTTTTTGAGGATCTGTCCTCCGGCAGGCCTATGGACCGGCTGGTCTGCGGCGATGTTGGTTTCGGCAAGACCGAGGTCGCCCTGCGAGCAGCGTTCGTTGCGGCCATGACCGGCCGGCAGGTGGCGATCGTCGTTCCAACCACCTTGCTGGCCCGCCAGCACTATAAGACCTTTGCCGAACGGTTCCACGGCTTGCCGATAAATGTGGCGCACGCCTCGCGGCTAGTGCCAACCCGCCAGTTGACCCAGGCCAAGAAGGGCCTGGCCGACGGCTCGGTGGATATAGTCGTCGGCACTCATGCGCTGCTTGGAAAATCGATCCAGTTCCGCGATCTGGGACTGTTGATCATCGACGAGGAACAGCATTTCGGCGTAAAGCACAAGGAACGGTTGAAGGAACTGAAGTCGGATGTTCACGTCCTGACGCTATCAGCCACCCCCATTCCGCGCACCCTGCAACTCGCCCTGACCGGCGTTAGGGAACTGTCGCTGATCGCGACACCGCCCGTCGACCGTCTGGCCGTCCGAACCTTTGTGTCGCCCTTCGATCCGCTGGTGGTGCGCGAGGCGCTGCTGCGCGAGCATTATCGCGGCGGGCAGAGTTTTTATGTCTGTCCGCGCGTCTCGGACCTGGCGTCGCAGCGGGAATTTCTGGAAGAAAGCGTGCCGGAATTGAAGGTTGCCGTCGCGCATGGCCAGATGCCGCCGGGCGAACTCGAAGACGTCATGAACGCGTTCTACGAGGGCAAATACAATGTTCTGCTGTCGACCACGATTGTGGAATCCGGCCTCGACATTCCTACCGCCAACACGCTGATTGTTCATCGGTCCGACATGTTCGGCCTGTCGCAACTCTACCAGCTTCGGGGGCGTGTCGGCCGGTCGAAGACCCGGGCCTATGCCTTGTTCAATGTACCGGCCAACAAGACGCTGACCGCGACTGCCGAACGGCGCTTGAAAGTGCTGCAATCCCTGGAGACGCTCGGCTCCGGCTTCCAGCTTGCCAGCCACGATCTCGACATCCGCGGGGCAGGGAACCTTCTCGGCGAAGAACAGTCCGGCCACATCAAGGAGGTCGGTTTTGAACTCTATCAGCAGATGCTCGAAGAAGCGGTCGCACAGCTGAAAGACGGTGGCGACGATTTCGGCGAGGAACAATGGTCGCCGCAGATCAATATCGGCACGCCGGTGCTGATCCCGGAAGACTATGTCGCAGACTTGCAACTGCGTCTGTCGCTCTACCGGCGTCTTGCTGACCTTTCCGAGGCGCAGGACATCGATGCCTTTGGCGCGGAACTGATCGACCGGTTCGGTCCGCTTCCAGAAGAGGTTCAGCATCTCTTGAAGATCGTGTTCATCAAGGGACTTTGCCGGAAGGCGAATGTGGAGAAGGTTGATGCGGGCCCGAAAGGGATCGTCGTCACCTTCCGCAACAACGAATTCGAAAATCCGGGCGGGCTTGTTTCCTACATTGCCGAGCAGGGCGTTCTGGCGAAGATAAGGCCCGATCAGAAAGTGGTGCTTTCCCGCGATTGGGAGAAGCCGGATTCCAGGCTGAAGGGGACTGCAACGATCCTTACAAAGCTCGCCCGGTTGGCGGCGGCATAGAAGATTGTGCATCTTGTGATTTCAACCTAGCGGCAATTTGCGCGCGGCGGCGGCCGGTCTGACTGGTATGGTTGGCTCATAACGGGCAAAGGAACCAGAACGCATGGCAGCCGCAGACACCCTACCGAAGGAAAGTCGCCTAAACGGCTATTATGGTGCGAAAGACTTCATGGATGTCTACAGCGGTGATATCGGCAGCCGCCCGGAGCTTCTGACATGCGATATCCGGGAATTTGCTGTCCATTTCACTAAGATCGATATGCCGTGGGCAAAAACGTTGCTCAAGTTGAGAGACACGACAGTAAAGCCGCTTGGGCTGAAGACTACAAAGGATCTGGCGGAAGATGCCAAGCCAAAACGGCTTGCCGAAGTTCGGCCCGGCGATAGAATCGGATTCTTCAAGGTCTATGAGATCCTGGAGAATGAATTACTAATTGGTGAGGATGACTGGCATCAGGATTTCCGCCTGTCGGTCTATCGTGACAGGAAGGGCGACTCGCCACGCGTTTTTCTTTCCACCTGCTGCAAACGCCATAATCCGTTTGGCTATGCTTACCTTGCGCTAATTTTGCCGTTCCACAAGATGCTGGTGAGACAGAGTATTGAACGTGGATTGGAGCGGCCGCTTCTGGCCGTTGCATGATCGTGTTCCGGTTGGGGTGATTGTGCTTCAATTCGCCTTTACTGTTTCTTTGTCCGCCGAACGCTTTCAAAGTTCGTATGTGTGGATGACGTCGGGAAAATGGCGAATCTTGTGTCGTTAACCATCTCCCGAAACGCTCTATTAATGGTGAGCCATCACAATCGGCGCAAAGAGACCCCAGTGTATTTCGTCAAGGTCCAGTTCTGTGCCACGTGCCACCCGCCAACGTAAAAAATCATATCTGAAACGCCTGATTACACCGACGATCGCAGTTGCTGCGCTCGGCTATTTCGGCTTTCATGCGATGAGCGGCGAGCTTGGCATTGTCGGGCGGGCCATGATCGAACGTCAGGTGGATCAGCTTGAGGCGGAACTCGATGGGCTGGTTTCAGAACGGGAGCACCTGGTGGCGCGCGTGAGTCTGCTGCGGCCAGAGAGCCTGGACCCGGACATGGTGGATGAGAGAGCCCGGCTGAACCTCAATCTTGCCCATGAAAATGATCTTGTCATTCTCAAACCCCGGGAAATCTCGAATTAACTGAATATCTGTTGAATTGTATCTATTAACCGAATTGCGATTAATACGACAATAATCCTTACATAACAGAAACATATTCTGACCGGGAACGGCTATCGGGCATGTTGGTTCGCCGGGCAGGGTGCGATAATCTTCGCTTAATAATCATGAGGAAAACGCCACGCCGTATTAAACCTGGAGGGGATTTAGGGACTATGGCAGCAGCAAAACAGACCACAGCCGGCGCGCGTTCAAAAAGCGCTGCCAGACCCCGTGGAGCAGCCAAAAAAGCCGCTCCTGTGGTCGCCGAGTTCGACAAGGATCAGGAGTTCCACGCCTACCGCGAGATGCTGCTCATCCGCCGGTTTGAGGAAAAGGCCGGCCAGCTCTACGGCATGGGCCTGATAGGAGGCTTCTGCCATTTGTACATTGGTCAGGAAGCCGTCGTTGTCGGCATGCAGATGGCCAAAAAGGACGGGGATCAGATGATCACCGGCTACCGTGATCACGGCCACATGCTGGCCATGGATCTCGACCCCAAGGGCGTGATGGCGGAGTTGACCGGACGGCGTGGCGGCTTGTCCAAGGGCAAGGGCGGCTCCATGCACATGTTTTCCAAGGAGAAGCATTTTTATGGCGGCCACGGCATTGTGGGCGCGCAGGTTTCGCTTGGTGCAGGGTTAGGCTTTGCCAACAAGTACCGCGACAACGGAAATGTCGCCATGGCATTCTTCGGTGACGGCGCCGCCAACCAGGGCCAGGTCTACGAGAGCTTCAACATGGCGCAGCTTTGGAAGCTGCCGGTGATCTTCGTGATCGAGAACAACAAATACGGCATGGGCACTTCGGTCGAGCGGGCGTCGTCCACGACCGATCTGTCGCAACGCGGTTCGTCTTTCGACATCCCGGGCGAGCAGGTCGATGGAATGGACGTGCGCGCGGTCACGGCGGCCACCGACAAGGCTCTTGAGCACTGCCGGTCCGGCAAGGGGCCTTTCATTCTGGAAATGGTAACCTACCGGTATCGCGGGCATTCCATGTCGGACCCGGCGAAATACCGCTCAAAGGAAGAAGTGCAGAAGATGCGCGCCGAACAGGACCCGATCGAACAGGTCCGCAAGCGCCTTCTGGACAATGGCTGGGCCAGCGAAGATGAGTTGAAAACCATCGACAAGGATGTGCGTGCCATTGCTGCCGAGGCTGCGGAATTCGCGCAGTCCGATCGCGAGCCGGACGCGTCCGAACTCTACACCGACATTCTGATCTGAGGCGGGGAACCATGCCAATTGATATTCTGATGCCGGCCCTGTCGCCGACAATGGAAGAAGGGACGCTCGCCAAATGGCTGAAAGCCGAGGGCGATACCGTCTCCGCCGGCGATGTGATCGCCGAAATCGAGACCGACAAGGCGACGATGGAAGTGGAAGCCGTCGATGAAGGTGTTGTCGGGAAAATCCTCGTTGCCGAAGGCACGGAAAACGTCAAGGTGAACGAGAAGATCGCAGTTCTTCTGGCCGACGGCGAAGAGGCGAGCGCGCTGGAGGCAGCCACAAGCGCTCCGGCTGCCGCAGCACCGGCTGCCAAAACCGCCGAGCCGCCTGCACCTGTTGCGGCACCGGTTCCGGCAGCTCCGGTTGCAAGCGAACCTGCTGACGATCCCGAGGTTCCGGCCGGCACCGCCATGAAATCCTCCACCGTCCGCGAAGCGCTTCGCGATGCCATGGCTGAAGAAATGCGCCGCGATGGCGATGTCTTCGTCATGGGCGAGGAAGTCGCCGAATACCAGGGTGCCTACAAGATCACCCAAGGACTGCTGGACGAATTCGGTGCCAGGCGCGTCATCGATACGCCAATCACCGAGCATGGTTTTGCCGGTCTCGGTGTCGGGGCAGCCATGGCCGGTCTCAAGCCGATCGTCGAGTTCATGACCTTCAACTTCGCCATGCAGGCGATTGACCAGATCATCAACTCTGCGGCCAAGACACTCTATATGTCCGGCGGCCAGATGGGCGCGCCGATTGTCTTCCGCGGGCCCAATGGGGCCGCCGCCCGCGTCGGTGCACAGCACTCGCAGGATTATGCGGCCTGGTACACGCATGTGCCGGGCCTCAAGGTGATCCAGCCCTATTCGGCTGCTGATGCAAAGGGGCTCTTGAAGGCAGCGATCCGCGATCCGAACCCGGTAATCTTCCTGGAAAACGAGATCCTATACGGCCAGTCCTTCGAGATCCCGGATATGGACGACTTTGTCCTGCCAATTGGCAAGGCGAAGGTGGAGCGCACCGGGTCCGACGTCACGCTGGTCTCCTGGGGTATCGGCATGACCTACACGGTCAAGGCCGCCGACGAATTGGCTGGCATGGGGATCTCAGCCGAGATTATCAACCTGCGCACGCTGCGCCCGCTTGATATTGATACGGTGATCAGATCAGTACAAAAAACCGGCCGGGTCGTGACCGTCGAGGAAGCCTTCCCGATGTGCTCCGTGTCATCCGAAATTGCCTATCAGGTCCAGGAAAAGGCGTTCGATTATCTCGACGCTCCGGTTCTGCGCGTGACAGGCAAGGATGTACCGATGCCATATGCGGCGAACCTTGAAAAGCTTGCACTTCCGAGCGTTGGCGAGGTCATCGACGCGGTCAAGGCGGTAACTTACACAGCCTGAGACGGAGGAAGCGTATATGGCTAAAATGGCTGATACCATGCGGATATCTTGGTCGATATTTTGGAAATGGGCAGTATTGTCAGCGCCCTTAGCAGTTGCTAGCGGTGCGGCTGTAGGCTTTGTTCTCGGAGGTGTTTCCGTTGCGTTCGGCGGTCTCACCCCAGGGTGGCTATTGGCAATTCAAATATCCGCTGGCGTCGTAGGGGTTTTGATCGCCTTTCTCGTTCTAAATTTCTTTGTAAGCAGATCTATCGGCAAGAACATTGGTGCCAAAAGACTCGTTCTGATTGAATCTGCTAGCGGTCAGGAGATTTAAAGTGCCAATCAACATTACCATGCCGGCCCTTTCTCCAACCATGGAAGAGGGCAACCTTGCCAAGTGGCTGGTCAAGGAAGGCGACGCAGTCTCTGCCGGTGACGTCATTGCCGAGATCGAAACCGACAAGGCGACCATGGAAGTGGAAGCTGTTGACGAAGGTACGATCGGCAAGATCGTTGTTCCGGAGGGCACGGATGCAGTCAAGGTCAATGCCCTGATCGCCGTGCTTCTGGAAGACGGTGAGGATGCAAGTGCGCTAAATGGTGCCGCAGATGCTGGTGCACCGGCGGCTGCGCCGGCCGCAGCTCCCGCGCCTGTTGCCGCACCTACCGCTTCAGCAGCACCCGTGTCGGTTTCTGATAGTGGCACCCGGATTTTTGCCTCTCCTCTGGCCCGCCGTCTTGCCAAGCTCAATGGCCTCGACGTTGCTGCTGTCAACGGCTCGGGCCCGCATGGCCGGGTTGTCAAACGCGATATCGAGGGCGCTATCGCAAGCGGAACCGGAAAGGCCGCACCAGCGCCTGCGACGGAAGCTGCCAAGCCGGCAGCACCTTCTCCAGCAGCGCCGCCGTCCGGCCCGTCCGCAGATCAGGTGCTCAAGCTGTTCGAGGATGGCTCTTACGAGCTCGCGCCGCATGACGGCATGCGCAAGACCATTGCCAAGCGCTTGACTGAGTCCAAACAGACCATTCCGCATTTCTATGTGTCGGTGGACTGCGAACTGGATGCGCTGCTGGCGCTTCGTGCTCAGCTTAACGGAGCGGCTGGCACTGACGAGGACGGAAAACCGGCTTATAAGCTGTCTGTCAATGACTTGACCATCAAGGCGCTGGCGCTTGCCTTGCGCGATGTGCCGGATGCCAATGTCTCGTGGACAGATGACAACATGGTCAGGCACAAGCATGCCGATGTCGGCGTTGCCGTTTCCATTCCAGGCGGCCTGATCACGCCGATCATCCGCCGTGCGGAAGAAAAGCCGCTGTCGATCATCTCCAACGAGATGAAGGACATGGGGGCCAGGGCGAAGTCGAAGAAATTGCTTCCAGAGGAGTATCAGGGCGGCACCACCGCCGTCTCCAACATGGGCATGATGGGCGTCAAGAACTTTTCCGCCGTCGTCAATCCGCCGCATGCCACCATTCTGGCGGTTGGGGCAGGCGAGCAGCGTCCGGTGGTCAAGGGCGGCGCACTGGCCGTTGCCACCGTCATGACCGTGACCTTGTCCACCGACCACCGCTGTGTGGACGGAGCACTTGGCGCTGAACTCCTGAAAGCCTTCAAGGGTTACATCGAAAATCCGATGTCGATGCTGGTTTAGTCCTCATTTGCGGCGCGGCACCATTGCCGCGCCTTCTTTTCTTGAAATGCCATCTATCGCCGGGGGAATACCATGGCTGATACCAATTACGACGTGATCATCATTGGCTCCGGTCCGGGCGGCTATGTGACCGCGGTCCGGTCCGCGCAGCTTGGTTTCAAGACAGCGATTGTCGAGCGGGAACATCTGGGCGGAATTTGCCTCAACTGGGGATGTATCCCGACAAAGGCGCTGCTGCGTTCCGCCGAAATGATGGACCACGCCAACCACGCCAAACATTACGGCTTGAAGCTGGACGGCAAGATGACCGCCGATGTCAAGGACGTCGTTGCCCGTTCGCGCGGAGTTTCGGCGCGGCTCAATGGCGGTGTCGGCTTCCTGATGAAGAAGAACAAGATCGACGTTATCTGGGGTGAGGCAAAGTTGACCAAGCCGGGCGAGATCCTCGTCGGCAAACCGTCGAAACCGGCAGTCGAGCCGCAGCATCCGGCGCCGAAGGGCACGAAGGGCGAGGGGACTTACACCGCCAGGCACATCATCGTAGCCACCGGTGCCCGCCCACGGGCATTGCCGGGCATTGAGCCTGACGGCAAGCTGATCTGGACCTATTTCGAAGCCATGAAGCCGGACTTCATGCCTAAGTCGCTGGTGGTTATGGGGTCCGGGGCCATCGGCATCGAATTCGCGTCATTCTACCGTTCAATGGGTGTTGATGTGACGGTTGTCGAAGTCATGCCGACTGTCATGCCGGTCGAAGATGCGGAGATTTCCGGCATTGCCCGCAAGGCGCTGGAAAAGCGCGGGTTGAAGATCCTGACCGAAGCCAAGGTCACCAAGGTAGACAAGGCGGCCAACACCATCACCGCGCATGTCGAGACCAAGGACGGCAAGTCACAGGCAATCACCGCCGACCGGCTGATTTCGGCTGTCGGTGTCATCGGCAATATCGAAAACCTCGGCCTGGAAGCGCTCGGCGTGAAATCCGACCGGGGCTGCATCGTCATTGACGGCTACGGCAAGACCAATGTGCCCGGCCTATACGCTATCGGCGATGTCGCCGGTCCTCCGATGCTGGCGCACAAGGCAGAACATGAAGGCGTGATCTGCATTGAAAAGATCGCCGGCGTACCGGGCGTCCATGCCATGGATAAGGGCAAGATCCCGGGCTGCACCTATTGCAACCCGCAGGTTGCCTCGGTTGGTTTGAGCGAAGCAGCCGCCAAGGCCGCAGGCCGCAAAATACGCGTCGGCCGGTTTTCTTTTGCAGCCAACGGCAAGGCGATTGCGCTTGGCGAGGACAACGGCCTGATCAAGACCATCTTCGACAAGAATACCGGAGAACTGCTCGGTGCCCATATGGTCGGGGCCGAAGTCACGGAACTCATTCAGGGTTTTGTGGTCGCCATGAATCTGGAGACCACCGAGGAAGAGCTGATGCACACAGTCTTCCCGCATCCGACCCTGTCGGAAATGATGAAGGAAAGCGTGCTCGACGCCTATGACCGTGCGCTAAATGCGTGAGGAACCTTCCCGCCTTTTCCGGCCGGGCAGCACTATGGTCTGTATGGTCGTCAAGGTTTGATCTTTCCGCTTTGTCCGGGTAGGCATCATTGAAGGCGCGGCCGGATTGCGCCTTTTAGGGATACGCTTTTTGAGCGGGGGATTTGGACATGGACGTGAAATCGATTTTGATCTGGGCGGTTATCGGCCTGATTGCCGGTTGGCTCGCCAACTTTGTCATGGGCGGCCATGGTGGCCTGCTCCCCACCTTGATCTTCGGCCTGGTCGGGGCATATGTCGGCGGGTTCCTGTTTCAGTTCGCCAGCATCAAGGTGAAGCTTGGCAATGACTTCATCAATCAGGTTGTGGTGGCAGCGGTCGGGGCGGTTGTCGTGGTGTTCGTTGCGCGGCTGGTGCTCTGAGCCTAGCAAGTGATAAGGAGCATCCGATGGGTCTGATCATCACCATCATCGTCGGCCTGATTGCCGGCGCGGTCGCCCACCGGGTGCTCAACAGCCGTGGCGGATTTTTCGGCAGCCTTGTCGTTGGTCTGGTCGGCGCCCTCATTGGCGGCCAACTCGCGTCCATGCTTGAGTTGAATGTCACCGGCGGGTTCATAGACCGGCTGATCATCGCAACGCTTGGCGCAATCCTGTTTCTGTTTGTCTGGCGCAAGGTTTTCAGGTAGCGCGGTTCCCCATGGTTTCTTTAAAAGCTGCCGCAGATACAGACATTCGCCTTGCCACATATGGGACGCTGGCGCCCGGACGCATCAATCACGGACAAGTCGGAGATCTCGGCGGTAAATGGTCGACAGGGTTTGTTCGTGGCCGTTTGATCGAGGCCGGCTGGGGAGCCCAGCACGGTTGTCCCGGACTTGCAATTGATCCAGAAGGTGAGGCAATCGAGGTTTTCCTGCTGACAGCGCCCGGTCTCAAGGACCGCTGGCCACAGCTCGATGCGTTCGAGGGCACAGGCTATTGCCGGGCCGCAGTTGACGTTGAAACGGAGAGCGGGACGGTCAGTGCCTGGATCTACGTGCTGAGCGAGGAGGCGCTTTCCGATGCCGGATGACGATCTGCTGGGACTTGACGATTTTCCGGCCCGCTCGAAGGAGAAGCTGCGTTACGGCGATACGGACCGCCAGGGCCATGTCAACAACGCTGTCTTCGCGACCTTCATGGAAACCGGGCGGGTCGAAATGTTTTTCGGCGGTGACACGGGTTTGTCTACCGAAGACACCGAGTTTGTCATCGTCCGGCTGGAACTCGATTTCCTCGCCGAGGTAACGTGGCCCGGAACAGTGGAAATCGGCACAATGGTGCGTGAAATCGGCAACAGCTCGTTCAAACTGTTTCAGTTGGTGTTCCAGAACGGCAAGCCGGTCGCGAGGTCCTCTGCAGTAATTGTGCAAATGGACAAGAACAGCCGCAAGTCGCGTCCGCTGTCACAAGACGTGAGACGCAAGCTGGAAACGTTCCAGAGCGTATCATCTGTCGCATAGCAGTCCTGCGCCAACAGGCTTGACGGCAAGGGTCAACAAGGACACTTAAGGTTCATGGTTACGATCGTCGATACGCTTAATCACCCGCAGGACGCCGAGAAGGCGCGCCCACGCCATCCTGAGAAGGAACACCGGCCGGACAATCCCATTCAGCGCAAGCCGAAATGGATCCGGGTCAAGGCACCTACATCCAAGACGTTCAGCGAAACGAAGCATATCGTCCAGGAAAACAATCTGGTCACAGTATGCGAGGAGGCCGGTTGCCCGAATATCGGCGAATGCTGGTCGAAGAAGCACGCCAGTTTCATGATTCTCGGCGACACCTGTACCCGGGCTTGTGCCTTCTGCAATGTCCGCACAGGCATGCCAGGACCGGTCGATCAGAAGGAGCCCGAAGGGATCGCCGAAGCCGTTGCCACGATGGGGCTTGAGCATGTCGTGATTACATCGGTTGACCGGGATGATCTTGACGACGGCGGGGCGACCCATTTCGCCAATGTGATCAAGGCCATCAGGAAAGGGTCTCCGAAAACGACGATCGAAGTGCTGACACCCGATTTCCTACGCAAGGACGGCGCCCTTGAGATTGTCGTCGAGGCGCGGCCGGATGTTTTCAACCATAATCTGGAAACGGTGCCGTCGAACTATCTGAATGTCCGGCCGGGCGCACGATACTTCCATTCGATCCGCCTCTTGCAGCAGGCAAAGGAACTCGATCCAGCGATCTTCACAAAATCTGGTATCATGGTCGGCCTGGGCGAGGAGCGGAATGAAGTGCTTCAGCTGATGGACGACCTCAGGGTTGCCGATGTCGATTTCCTGACGATCGGCCAGTATCTGCAGCCATCGAAGAAACACTATCCGGTCAAGGAATTTGTCACGCCCGAAGGTTTCAAGGCCTATGAGAAAATCGCCTATGCCAAGGGTTTCCTGAAGGTGTCCGCTACGCCGCTGACGCGTTCATCGCACCATGCGGGTGATGACTTCGCGGACCTGCGCGCCGCCCGCAAGGCAAAACTCGGGCACTAACCCGTATTTCCGGTTCGATCATGCCCAGTTTTTCTTCGACACATACGGTCAAGCACAAGGCGGACGACATGTTCCGCCTCGTTGCTGATGTGGAGCAATACCCGAAATTCGTCCCGCTTTGTCAGGCGCTTCAGGTGCGCGGCCGGAAGGAATTCGACGATGGCCGCGTCATACTGGTTGCGGACATGACGGTAGCCTACAAGGTGTTCAAGGAAACATTCACCAGCCGCGTGGAGCTTCGCCCGGAAGACCGGACGATCCTGGTCGAGTATCTCGACGGACCATTCCAGCATCTGGAAAACAAATGGACGTTTGAGCCGGCAGGCGTGGCATCCTGCGAAGTCGGTTTCTTCATCTCCTACGAGTTTCGCAGCAAGACGCTCGGCGCAATGATGGGTGCCATGTTCGACAGGGCGTTCCGCAAGTTCTCGACGGCGTTCGAGACGCGCGCGGACCAAGTCTACGGGATCTGATTACCCGCAAATCCTGTCTTATTTGTTGTGAAACGACGCTTTTGTGTTCGAGCTGCCTGACTGTCTGAACGCTTTCAAGATTGCCGAGAACCTGTTCGCCTGGCCAATAATCCGGCCTTGGCTTGCGACGACTGCGCCTGCGTCCAGATGTATCCCGATGTCTTCGAGGGTGACTTCCTGTTCGGCGTTGTCGCACATGGGCCGCCAACCCTTGCCCCAGTTCCATTCGATCCGGACTTGCCGGTTGGCTTCCGACTCCAGCTGCGTCCAGGCCACGGTAACAGGACGCACCCAGTAGGACCGGCCGCAGTATTCGACATTCACGAGACCGGTTGTTTCGCGATCAAACACCCGGTGAGACCCCAGAAACTTCTCGTTCGCGTCCCGGGAAACCATGAACGTGTCGGTGTTTTCAGGCATCCGTCCGCCAGCGCTGACCGAACCACTGGCCATGACAACACTGGTGAGGCAAACAAGAACTCGTATCATCTATCTGCCTATAGTTGTTGTTTCGAGACGCAACGTCATCACTTTGACCCGTCCGGAAACTCTACGGCAGAATGTGTGCATGCACCGTTCTACTGAACGATCGGTTTTGTATCTAAGTTTAAGGAGCCAGGTCTCTTGACGTGTTAGATCAGGAGATCCTGTCCAGGACAGACGTTAGTGCGGTCTGAACGGTTTGCAAGCGGATCGACTGTCTGCCCTGGTCGGCAAACCAGCAATGAAGGTGGTCGGATTCACTGTCCTTGCGGGCGATTGCGATATGGACGGTACCAACCGGTTTTTCGGCGCTGCCGCCCCCAGGTCCCGCGATCCCGGTCACAGACACTGCTATATCGGCGGCGGATCGGGACAGGGCCCCCTCGGCCATGGCAATTGCAACCGTCTTGCTGACCGCGCCGTGAGCAACAAGATCCGCCTCGGATACGCCAATCATGTCCATCTTGGCTTCATTCGAGTAGGTGACAAACCCCCGGTCGACAGCGGCCGAGGAACCGGGAATCTCTGTCAAAAGGCCCGCAATCAGCCCGCCGGTACACGATTCCGCTGTGGCGATCATCATGCCCCGTGTCTTCAGCGCGTCCAGAACCCGTTCTGCAAGGGGCTGCAGGTCAGTCAGGCTTGCCGGCTTTGCGTTGTCTGCCATGGTTGGATCTTTCGTCCTGTTAAAGGGGCAATCGGACAGTCACGCTCGCAAGCGCGGCGATGCCTTCGCGCCGGCCGGTGAAACCGAGCTCTTCCGATGTAGTCGCTTTCACCGAAACCCGGCTGACCGGTAAGCTGCAAATGCCGGCGATACGATCGCGAATGGCGTCGCGGTGAGGGCCGATCTTTGGCGCTTCGCAGACGACAGTCACATCGATGTGGCTGATCATTCCGCCGCGGTTGGTAACCCGCTCCATTGCGTGTTGTTGAAACTGGTCCGATGCGGCCCCCTTCCATTGAGGATCGCTCGGCGGGAAATGCTGACCGATATCGCCGTCGGCGATTGCGCCGAGTGTGGCATCGGTGATCGCATGCAAAACCACATCCGCATCGGAATGGCCTTTCAAGCGCCTTGTATGCTCAATTGCAACGCCTCCAAGGATGACAGCATCGCCATCCTCGAAAGCATGTACATCGTAGCCGGTTCCGACCCGCACGTCCGGAAGCTGCGCAAGAGCCTTTCCGTAGTCATCGCTCGTTTGGGCCTCTGGCATCTGGCGCAGCATCCTTTGGGCTCGTTGCAAATCGGCGGACGTGGTGATCTTGATGTTATCCGGCTCCCCGGGACTGAGTGCAACGTGCATTCCCGCCCATTCTGCCAGGCTGGTATCATCGGTGAAATCCTGCAAACCGCTCGCCGCAGCCCTGTTGTGCGCGTCCAGAATTTGCTGGTAGGCAAATCCCTGAGGCGTCTGCGCAGCCCAAAGATCTGCCCGGTCAACAGTTTTCAACCGCTGATCGTTGCCGGTTTGCCGTTTGAGGGTATCAACGACGGGAACTGCCGCAAGTGCGCCTTGGGCGCCGCCGGCCAGTGTTTCCAGTACACCGTCAATCACGGCATGGCTGACGAAAGGGCGGGCGGCGTCGTGGATCAGGACACTATCGCAACCGCGATCCTTCAACGCCAGCAAACCGTTTCTGACCGATTCCTGGCGGGTTTCGCCCCCCATGACAGGGGGAACCAACGTGCTTGTAAGCGGTTCCAAACAGGCATCGGCCGCGGCCTGGTAATGATTTTCGTCCCCGTCGCGGATAACAACCAGAATGCAGGCAATTTCCGGATGACCCAGAAACACATCGAGTGTATGGCTTAGCAAGGGCCGCCCGGCGAGCGGCAGATACTGTTTGGCCAATCCGGTGGGGTTTGCCGACAGGCGTGTTCCGCGACCCGCAGCAACAATGATCGCGGCTGCTCCATGTGGCATTGTGTGCTCTCCTGAGGGCGGGATTCCTAGTTTGTATAGCCGTTGGTTTTTGGCTGAGTCGCAGTTAACCACAAAACGTAATTTTCCACTTGTGACCGATCCTGCTTTGATTAGAATGCAGGCATATTAGGTTTCTGCCCATCGAATGAGCAAACATCCGCTGACCCATTCTGAAAACACGCAAACGCCCTTGGCAATCGGGCCACATGTTCTTGCGAACCGCGCAATTCTTGCGCCGATGAGCGGCGTGAGCGATTTGCCATTCCGCAGGCTTGCCTTGCGTTATGGTGCGGCGATGGTTGTCAGCGAGATGGTCGCCAGCGAGTCCTTCGTCAAGGGCGATGCGGAAACGAAGATGCGTGCAGAGGCTCCCGATACCGGCCTGCATGTCGTCCAGTTGGCTGGCCGGGAAGCGCGGTGGATGGGTGAGGCGGCCAAGGCGGTGGCGGATCTCGGTGCAGACATCATTGACATCAACATGGGCTGTCCGGCCAAGAAGGTTACCAGCGGCTATTCCGGCTCGGCTCTGATGCGGGATCTGGATCATGCCCTGAAGCTTGTTGATGCGACGGTTACGGCGGTCGATGTGCCCGTTACCCTGAAGATGCGGCTTGGCTGGGACAGCGCAACGATCAATGCGCCGGAACTGGCGCTTCGGGCCGAACGGGCAGGCGTGCAGATGCTCACGGTTCATGGCCGTACCCGGCAGCAGTTCTACAAGGGCCGGGCGGACTGGAACGCCATCGCCGCCGTGAAGGAAACCGTGTCGATCCCGGTTGTCGCCAACGGCGACTGTTCCGGATTCGAAGATGCAGATGCGATGCTGGCAGCCTCCGGTGCCGATGCGGTCATGATTGGCCGGGGCGCGTATGGGCGGCCATGGCTGCCGGGTCAGGTGGGCCATTACCTCGACAACCGGGTGCGTTTGCCAGAACCATCCGGGGAAGAATTCGCAGGTCTGGTTCTCGACCACTACGACATGCTGTTGTCGCACTATGGCGTTGAGGCGGGCCTGCGGATCGCGCGCAAGCACCTCGGCTGGTATTTCGATGCCTGGGAGGCTGCAGGTGGTCAGCTTTCTTCTGCTGTCAAACAAACGGTCATGACATCCAGGAAGCCGGATGAGGTGATCGGGCTTGTCCGGAGCAATCTCGACCTCAGAAAGGAACAGGCCGCAGCGTGACGGATCTCCACGACACAACCGGACGCACTGAAGCCCTCGCCAGTGATGGCCCGACAATTCTTGATGCTCTTCCGCATCCTGTTCTGCTGGTTGCACCGGACGGGGTGATCGAGTCGGCGAACATGGCTGCCGAGATTTTCATGCGGTCCAGTGTTGCGCTTCTGCGCCGCTACCCGATCAGTGATTTCGTCCCCTTCGGAAGTCCGCTTTTGACATTGATCGAGCAAGTGCGCGAACGGGGGGCGCCGGTTAACGAATACAAGGTGGATATCGGTTCGCCGCGAATTGGCGCGCCGAAAGTGGTCGATATCAATGCCGCGCCGGTTTCTGACCGTCCGGGTGCCGTGGTCCTGATGTTTCAGGAACGGACCATGGCGGAGAAGATCGACCGCCAACTGACATCGCGCGGGGCAGCACGTACCGTGACCGGTCTGGCGGCCATGCTCGCCCACGAAATCAAGAACCCGCTGTCGGGAATCCGTGGTGCCGCTCAGTTGCTGGAAGGGTCGGTTCCTGATGACGACCGGCCGCTGACCCGTCTGATAATGGACGAGAGCGATCGTATCGTGAAACTGGTCGACCGGATGGAAGTGTTTTCCGATGAACGTCCGATCGAGCGGGAATCAGTGAACATCCACGTTGTCCTCGATCACGTCACCCGTCTTGCCGACAGTGGCTTTGCCCGCAACATTCGCATTACCCAGCATTACGATCCGTCGCTGCCGCAGGTCTACGCGAACAAGGATCAGCTTATTCAGGTCTTCCTGAATTTGATAAAGAATGCCAGCGAAGCCATTGGGGATGACCCGGACGGCGAGATCCGCATTTCGACGGCGTTTCGTCCGGGCGTGCGCCTGTCTGTTCCGGGCACGGACGACAAGGTAAGCCTGCCGCTTGAATTCTGTGTTCAGGACAGCGGACCGGGTGTTCCGGATGATCTTCTACCGCATTTGTTTGAACCGTTCATCACCACCAAGACCAACGGATCGGGGCTGGGCCTGGCCCTGGTTGCCAAGATTATCGGCGATCACGGCGGCGTAATCGAGTGCGACAGCCAGCGGGGCCGGACGGTTTTTCGAATTCTCATGCCTGCCTTTTCACCGCTGGACCATGCCGGGCGCGGACCGGCATCAATCGGGATTGAATGACCATGCCGAGCGGCACTATCCTTGTTGCTGACGACGATGCTGCGATCCGAACCGTGCTTAACCAGGCGCTTTCGCGCGCTGGCTATTCGGTTCGCCTGACATCCAATGCCTCTACCCTCTGGCGATGGGTTTCCAGCGGCGAAGGCGATCTCGTCATCACGGATGTGATCATGCCGGATGAGAACATCTTTGATGTTCTGCCGCGCATAAAGAAGATGCGCCCGGAAATGCCGGTAATTGTCATGAGCGCACAAAACACATTCATGACCGCTATCAAGGCATCCGAAAAAGGGGCCTATGAGTACCTGCCCAAGCCTTTCGACCTGAAAGAACTCATGGGCATCGTCCAACGGGCAATGGAAGAGCCGAAGACCCGGCGCGCGGTCGACCTTGATGAAGGCGCCGAAGGCATGCCGTTGGTTGGCCGGTCGCCGGCCATGCAGGAAATCTACCGTATCCTCGCACGGTTGATGCAGACCGATCTGACCGTGATGATCAACGGCGAATCCGGAACCGGGAAGGAGCTGGTCGCCCGCGCCTTGCACGACTATGGCAAGCGCCGGAACGGCCCGTTCGTGGCCATCAACATGGCCGCGATTCCGCGCGATCTGATTGAAGCCGAATTGTTCGGCCACGAAAAAGGCGCTTTCACCGGTGCTCAGAACCGGAGTTCGGGACGGTTCGAACAGGCCGATGGCGGAACGCTGTTTCTGGATGAAATCGGTGACATGCCGATGGAGGCTCAAACCCGTTTGCTGCGGGTTCTTCAACAAGGCGAATATACGACGGTGGGTGGTCGAACGCCGATCAAGACCGACGTGCGTATCGTTGCCGCGACCAACAAGGATCTCCGCCACCTGATCAACCAGGGCCTGTTTCGCGAAGATCTCTATTTCCGCCTGAACGTCGTTCCGATACGTTTGCCGCCGTTGCGTGAACGGGTTGAGGACATCCCGGATCTCGTCAGGCACTTCTTTTCCATTGCGGAAAAGGAGGGCCTGCCGTCGAAGCAGGTGGATCAGGCTGCGCTCAATCGGCTGCGCCGGTATCGCTGGCCCGGCAATGTGCGCGAACTGGAGAACCTGGTCCGGCGATTGGCGGCACTGTATCCGCAGGATGTCATTGGTGAATCGCTGCTTGAGCACGAGCTTAGCCAACCGGTGGCTTCGTCTCTGGAGGAAGAAAAGCCGGAGAACATCAATCTCGGCGGCTCGGTTGAACGTTATCTTGCCGGGTATTTCGAGACTTTCGGGGATGCTCTGCCGCCTCCCGGCCTCTATCATCGCATCCTGCGTGAGGTGGAATACCCGTTGATCAGCGCCGCGCTTGCTGCAACGCGCGGAAATCAGATCAAGGCGGCCGAACTTCTTGGCGTTAACCGGAACACCTTGAGAAAAAAAATCAGGGATCTGGAGATCCAGGTCTTAAGATCGACGCGTTGATCTTGTGCCGCCGAACCGGCTGGTTAAGTGCGATTGGTTCAGGCTCAAAGTGAAGATGAACCTTGAGGTACTGGGATCCGGTTGCGGCGGTTGGGGATACATTGCCTTCCGTAGTTTCGGCGACCTCGAAGTCTGTCGCAATTTCGCAACAATGTGTGGTAAGTCTGCACTCCATTGAGGCCGGTTGTTATCGCCGGTCCCGGAATTGTGTGGACGTGAATGATTATCGAAGCAAATGAGCCGTCCGATCGCGGACCCCGGCTGAAGGAAAAGCTCTGGCGCCGGATGGGCTTGTTGGTCCTTGTGCTGGCGTTGCTGTCGATCGGTGTGACCTTCCTGATACTTGTCGGTCTGACCCCGATCGAGCCCACCCAACAGGTGATCTGGGCGGCGATGTCAGTCAATGGCGTACTTGCTGCGTTGTTGGTCGCAGTCATTGGTTATGAGATTTCAAAGCTTTGGCAGGCTCGCCGTAAAGGTCGTGCGGCAGCGCGCCTTCATGTTCGGGTTGTGGCGTTGTTCAGCGTCATTGCGGCCGTTCCGGCAATTCTGACCGCCGTTATTGCTGCGGTGACGCTGGACCGTGGCTTGGACCGCTGGTTCGAAGATCGCACCCGGCAAATCATCGACAATGCGTTGACCGTCGCACAGGCCTATCTGCAAGAGCATGCCAGAGTCCTTCGAGCCGATCTGATCGCCATGGCGAATGACATTGACCGGGCGCGGGCAGTGTATTTGCATGAACCCTCGCGCTTCGACCAGTTTTTCACGACTCAGGTTTCGCTCCGGGGTCTACTGACGGCCTTCATTCTCAACGAAGATGGCGAGGTAGTGACACGGGTCATTCTCAATCCGAACTCCGAAGTGCTGATGCCTTCTGTCGACAGCCTGTTTCAGGCACGATCCGGAGATCCGATTCTCATTGCTCCCGGCGACTCGAACCAGGTCGGCGGGTTGATGAAAC
The DNA here is from genome assembly GCA_965230445.1 of Roseibium sp. Lineage (GTDB taxonomy): Bacteria > Pseudomonadota > Alphaproteobacteria > Rhizobiales > Stappiaceae > Roseibium. The sequence goes on from OZ246005.1 coordinate 1,992,618, forward strand.
TGCACGCGTTTGAGAATTTCTACGTCTATGCGACCCGGGCCATGGACGCACGCGTAGTTGACTATTTGCGTCTGGCCGAAACCGGAGCATCGCAATATCAGGAAATGGAGACCAGCCGGTTTGGTGTGCAGGTGGCCTTCGCGCTGGTGTATGTCGGGGTTGCACTAGTCCTGCTCCTGTCCTCGATCTGGATCGGATTCGGCTTTGCAAACCGGCTGGTTGCGCCGATCCGGGCGCTCATTTCCGCAGCCGATGAAGTCTCCAGGGGCAATCTTGGTGTCAAGGTGCAGGCCGAGAAGCACAGCGGTGATCTCGCCAACCTTGGAACAACCTTCAACAAGATGACCGGGCAGCTTGTCGGCCAACGGGACGCGTTGCTTGCAGCCAACGAACAGATTGACCGGCGAAGGCGGTTCAACGAAGCAGTTCTGGCGGGGGTCTCGACCGGCGTGATCGGTATTGACGACGAGGCCTCAATCATCCTCATGAACCGATCGGCCGAGGAACTGCTTCAGACAGATGAAATCCGGGTCTTGAACAAACCGCTCGACGAAGTCGTACCGGAAATGCGTGAGCATCTTGGCGAGGTCCGAAAGCTGGAAGGTGACAAGCTTCCGGTCCTGCAAATCGAGATCAGTCGCGGCGGACGGCTGCGAACCGTCAATGTGCGCATTACAAGTGAACAATCAACCCGCCGTGAGCACTCCTATGTGGTGACACTGGACGACATCACGGATCTGGTTTCCGCACAGCGCAATTCCGCCTGGGCCGATGTTGCAAGGCGCATAGCGCACGAGATCAAGAACCCGCTGACGCCGATCCAGTTGTCTGCAGAGCGCATAAAACGCCGCTATGGCAAAAGGATTGAGGAGGACCGGGAGGTTTTCGATCAGTGTGTCGAAACCATTATCCGCCAGGTCGGCGACATCGGCCAGATGGTCGATGAGTTCTCGTCTTTCGCACGGATGCGAAAACCATCCAAAGCGGAGGCAGACATAAGGGAAACCGTGCGCGAGGCCGCTTTCATGCAGTCGGTTGGCAATCCGGACATCTCCATTCAAACAGATTTACCCGAAAAACCGGTATTGGCCGTTTACGACAGCCGCCTGGTGGGTCAGGCCTTGACCAACGTGATCAAGAATGCGGCTGAAGCAATTGGCGCGCGGACAGGTGATGCTTTGCCAAAAGGGGCAATCCGCGTCGTGCTGTCGGCCGACGGAAGAGCCCCTGGCGACCGGATCAGCGTCGATGTCATCGACAATGGCATCGGCCTGCCGGAAGAGAATCGCAGCCGGCTTCTGGAACCCTATATGACCACCCGGGAAAAGGGCACGGGGCTTGGGCTCGCGATCGTGCGAAAGATCCTTGAGGACCATGGCGGCGGAATCGAGTTGCTCGATGCACCGAAATCCGCCCCCGAGGACACCGGGACCCTTGTTCGGTTGACCCTGTCCATGGGTGAAACCGAGACCGAAAATTTTGACAATCAAAATCAAGCAGTGACCGCACATGGCGCATGATATTCTTGTCGTAGACGACGAAACCGATATTCGGCAAATGATCTCCGGAATCCTGGAGGACGATGGTTACGACACCCGTTCGGCAGGTGATTCCGACAGTGCGTTGGCAGCGATCCGCGACCGCAAGCCATCGCTTGTCGTGCTGGACATTTGGCTTCAGGGCAGCCGTCTAGACGGATTGGCATTGCTGGATGTTCTGAAAGAGACCGATCCAGACCTTCCGATCGTTATCATTTCCGGCCACGGCAACATTGAAACGGCCGTGTCGGCGATCAAGCGCGGCGCTTACGACTATGTCGAAAAACCGTTCAAGGCGGACCGGCTGATCCACATCATCGAGCGCGCGCTAGAAGCTTCGAGCCTGAAACGCGAGGTGAGGGACCTCAAGCAACGCAGCGGGGAAGCCAGCGGGATCATTGGCGAATCCAGTGCCGCGCATGCGTTGCGCGCGACAATCCAGAAAATCGCGGGCACGAATTCCCGCATTCTGATTGTCGGACCGTCGGGCAGCGGCAAGGAACGCGCTGCCAGGATGATCCACGATTCCTCGCCGCGATCCAAAAGCCCGTTCGTCGTCCTGAATGCCGCGACGATCACGCCGCAGCGGATGGAAGAGGAGCTGTTCGGGATCGAGGATGACGACGGCAGGCTCCGCAAGGTCGGGGCTCTCGAAGAAGCCCATGGCGGTACGCTTTATCTGGATGAGGTCGCTGACATGCCCGCCGAGACGCAGGGGAAGATCCTGCGGGTCTTGGTCGATCAAAGCTTCAGCCGTGTCGGTGGCGCGCAGAAAGTTCAGGTCGACATCCGTATCCTGTCATCCACCTCCAAGAACCTGGAAGAGCATATCGCCGCAGGCCTGTTCCGCCAGGACCTTTACCACCGGCTCAGCGTGGTGCCGATGAAGGTGCCAGGCCTTGCCGAGCGGCGTGAGGACATTCCGGTTCTGGTTCACCATTTCATGGAGCAGATATCCGGTGCCTCCGGGATCCCGCTGCGGCCTATCGGTGACGATGCCATGGCGGTTCTGCAAACCCACGACTGGCCGGGCAATGTCCGCCAGCTGCGCAACAATGTGGAGCGGCTTATGATCCTCTCCCGGGGCGAACCGGACAGCGTGATCACTGCGGATCTGTTGCCTGCTGAAATCGGCGAAACCCTGCCCAACCTGCCAACGTCCGGTGGCGGGGAGCATTTGATGTCCGTGCCACTGCGAGAAGCGCGAGAGGTTTTCGAACGCGAGTATCTTCAGGCCCAGATCAAACGCTTTGACGGCAACATTTCCCGCACGGCTGAATTCATCGGGATGGAACGGTCTGCGCTGCACCGTAAACTGAAGTCGCTTGGTCTTTCCTGATACCGGTTCGATTGCATGAGATCGATCAACTCCGGAGTGATACGGCTGGGCAACCCGGTCAAAGCAGGCTATTTCTCCGCCGCAGGCGGAAAGGATAAAAGCCAATGAAAGTCGTGATTTGTGGCGCCGGGCAGGTGGGTTACGGGATCGCCGAACGGCTCGCAGCTGAACAGAATGATGTCTCCGTCATCGATTCATCGCCGCACCTGATCAATGCAATTGGCGATCAGCTTGACGTGCGCGGCTTTGTCGGTCACGGTGCCCATCCGGATGTGCTCGCTCAGGCCGGGGCTGAAGAGGCGGACATGATTGTCGCCGTCACGCTTTATGACGAAGTCAACATGGTTGCCTGCCAGGTCGCCCATTCGCTGTTCAACGTGCCGACCAAGGTCGCCCGTGTGCGCGCGCAGTCCTACCTGCAGGGGCGGTGGCGGAACCTGTTCTCCCGCGACAACATGCCGATCGACGTGATCATTTCGCCGGAAATCGAGGTCGGCGAGATGGTGTTGCGCAGGCTTGCCTTGCCGGGCGCGGTTGAGACGGTTCGTTTCGCAGACGACAATGTTGTGGTTGTCGGCATCCAGTGCGACGAGAATTGCCCGGTTATCGATACGCCGCTCCGCCAATTGACCGAGCTTTTCCCGGATCTTGGTGCCGTGGTCGTCGGCCTGTTCCGCAATGGCAATCTCTTCGTCCCCAAGAGCAGCGACGCGATCCTGGAAGGTGATCTCGCCTATGTGGTTGCCCGCCGCGATCAGGTTCGAAGGACGCTCGGCATTTTCGGTCATGAAGAGCCGGAAGCCAGCAAGGTGGTAATCGCCGGGGGCGGCAACATCGGGCTATATGTCGCCAAGGCGTTGGAGACCCGTCAGGCCAGTACCAAGGTCAAGCTGATCGAAACGTCGCGCGAGCGGGCGATGACGGTTGCTGACGAATTGCGGCGGACGGTCATTTTGCACGGCAGCGCGTTGGATCAGGGTATCCTGAATGAAGCCGATACCGGCGATGCCGATACAATGGTCGCTCTCACCAATGTCGATGAGGTAAACATCCTGTCATCGGTTATGGCAAAGAAACTCGGCTGCCGCCGTTCGCTGTCCCTGTTGAACAATCGCAGCTATCCGGCATTCGCCAACGCGCTCGGGATCGACGCTTTCATCAGCCCGCGTGCCGTAACGATATCCAGAATTCTGCAGCATGTGCGCCGGGGTCGTATTCGGGGTGTGCATTCCTTGCAGAACGGTGCGGCGGAAGTCGTCGAAGCGGAGGCACTGGAAACATCTCCTTTGGTCGGGCGCCCCTTGCGCGACATCGAATTGGCGTCAGGCATCCGCATTGGCGCGGTATTCCGCGCCGGTAATGTCCTTACCCCGAATGGCGACTTGCAGATCCAGGCAAAGGACCGCATTGTGATTTTCGCGGTTGCCAGTCAGGTGCGCCAGGTCGAGCAAATGTTCCGGGTGAGCCTGGACTTCTTTTAGATCCGGGCAGGTGTATCCTATGGGTGGGCGGCCCCGGCGGCGCATATGGAACCAGTAAGTTCCGTAAATCGAACGTCAAACTGTGGCTTGTCTACAGGGGAATCGCACTTAAAGTTTGACGTTTTTCCAGAATTGGATTCTTGAGGTTTCATCACATGATGGAGTTTCGGGATGCCAACATTAGACAGCTATTTCAATGAAATGGATGATCCACGCCGTGGGAATGCCCCGCGCCACAAGTTCTGCGATCTCATGACGATCAGTCTTTTATGCACACTTTGCGGCGGTGAAACAGCGGTCGATATGGAGCTTTTCGGGGTCATGAAGGAGGATTTTCTGCGCGAATTCCTCGAACTGCCCCACGGCGTCCCCTGCCACGATGCTTACTCGCGGTTGTTTCGGCTGATGAAGCCGGCCAGCTTTCAGGCGTTTTTCGACAAGTTTCGCAGCGATTTCGCGGCCGCGCGTCACGCCGATCCCGCCATTGCCATCGACGGCAAGGAGATGCGGCGCAGCTTCGACAAGGCGGCTGAACAGTCTGGTCTGAACGTCGTGACGGCGTTTGCGCATGAGGCGCGGCTTACCTTGGGGATCACGCAAAGCGCCAAGGGCGGCGGGGAGATTTTGGCCCTGCGCGAGTTGATCGGGATGCTCGACATTCGGGGTATCACGATCACGGCGGATGCGTTGCATTGTCAGCGTGAAACCTGCGATCTGATCGTGCGGGAGGGCGGTGATTATTGCCTGCAGATCAAGGGCAATCAGGGCGATATGCTGACGGACCTGCGCGCCTTTGTGGATGATCAACAGATTGACTATATTGATGAATACACTGCGGCAGATGCTGATCATGGTCGCATTGAGGAGCGCAGCTATCACCTTTACGACGTTCCTGACTATCTGACCGAGACCCATAAATGGCCGCATCTTCAGGCCTTCGTCCATGTCGCTTCGAAGCGCGAGGCAGACGGCAAAACCAGCCGGTCCGAGCGGCTTTATCTGCTGTCAAAACGCCCCACGGCTGAAGCGGCCGCCGCGCTGATCCGGGGCCATTGGCAGATCGAAAACAGCCTGCACTGGTCGCTCGATGTGCTGATGAATGACGACCGGCACCGCGCCCGCAAAGACCACGCACCCGCCAACTTTGCAGCCCTGCGCCGCATCGCGCTGAGCATCATCAAGGCAAACACCGACAAAGGCTCAAACCGGGGCAAGTTCAAAAAGGCCGGCTGGAGCAACGACTTCCTGCGAAAACTCATCCAGGAATTCTGAAGCGCGATTGCCCTGGGCTTGTCTATACTGCAATTGACATGAAGGTGGCCGGGGAAGGAAATTCAGGTGTCATCTCAACGAGATTGCGCGAACTCTTTCATACTGCTACTGATTTAGATGACGTGTGATTCTCTTTTATTCCGCTAGGGTAGCTGTGGAAGCTGGAGTGTGGTCACATCGGTCAATGTTACGGGCGATGCAAGGGCGGCAATTCGACAATAGGTTATGGTGCGTTGCGTTTTGGGTTTTCATAACGCTAATATGCGATGTCGCCATGTACTGGGCTGGTCCGGAAAAACAGGATAAAAAGACTTATGGCTGAGCGCGCACAAAATCTTCAAGACACATTTCTTAATCACGTTCGCAAGCAAAAAACTCCTTTAACCATCTTCCTCATCAACGGTGTCAAGCTGCAAGGTGTGGTCACTTGGTTCGATAACTTTTGCGTGCTGTTGCGGCGCGATGGTCATTCGCAGTTGGTATACAAACATGCGATTTCGACAATCATGCCGAATGGACCAGTCCAATTGTTCGACCAGGCCGAAGAAGCGGCTGAAAAGGCAGGAAACTGATTGGAACCCAAGTCTCGCGCAGAGGACTTTTCAAGGACTGAAGGCAAGGGAGAGCAGAAGCACACATCGCTCCCGAGGCAGAAAGATTCCGGGGTAGACCGTAAACCGCTTGCCTTCCGTTCCATGATTATTGAGCCGGTTCTTCCGGCGCGTATGGACAGTTCTGACGGCAATCTCAGATCAAACAGATCTCCGGAGGCACGGCTTGGTGAAGCCGTGGGCCTGAGTGCTGCGATCAACCTTGATCTGATCCACTCCGGTGTCGTCAAGGTCAATAATCCGCGCCCGGCGACCCTTTTTGGCGAAGGCAAGGTCGCTGAACTCGCCGGTATCGTTGCAAGCGAAGACCTTGATCTGGTAGTTGTCGATCATCCGTTGTCTCCCGTTCAGCAACGCAATCTGGAACGTCGGCTGAAGGCAAAGGTAATCGATAGAACCGGCCTGATTCTGGAGATTTTCGGCGACCGGGCAAGGACCAAGGAAGGCCGGCTGCAGGTAGATCTTGCGCATCTAACCTGGCAGAAAAGCCGCCTGGTCCGCTCGTGGACGCACCTGGAACGCCAGCGCGGCGGGGCCGGATTCATGGGTGGCCCTGGTGAAACCCAGATCGAGGCCGACCGCCGGCAGATTCAGGACCGCATTCTGGCACTGCAAAAGCAACTCGAAAGCGTTCGCCGCACCCGTGAATTGCATCGCAAGAAGCGCAAGAAGATTCCCCAGCCCGTGATCGCGCTGGTTGGGTATACCAATGCGGGGAAATCGACGCTGTTCAACAGGTTGACGGACTCCGATGTGTTCGCGAAGGATCTGTTGTTCGCGACTCTGGACCCGACCTTGCGCAAGATCCGGTTGCCCCATGGGCGGGAAATCATCCTGTCGGATACTGTTGGGTTCATTTCCGATCTGCCGACGCACCTGGTTGCGGCCTTCCGTGCAACGCTAGAGGAAGTGCTGGAAGCCGATCTGATCCTGCATGTGCGCGATATCTCCCATCCCGACACAGAAGCGCAGGCGGCAGATGTCGCCAGTACGCTGGAAGAACTCGGCGTGGATGCCCAGACCGGAGCGCCTGTTGTCGAAGTCTGGAACAAGATCGACTGCCTCGATGCGGCCTATCGCGAGAAACTGCTGGAAAGTGCAGGCAATGACGGGCCGATTTCCCTGTCAGCGTTGACCGGGGACGGCATAGAACACCTCTATGGCCGCATCGACGCGTTCATGGCGCGTCATGACGACATCCTGACGGTAAAGATCCCGTTCACCGACGGTGCGCTGCTGGCGAAATTGTATCAGTTGGCAGAAGTGCTCGACCGTACCGACGGGGAAGATTTCGTTGAAGCGGATGTGAGGGTATCGGACAAACAACGCGGACCGTTCCGGGAAACCTTTGCTGACTGCATAATCGATTGATCTATTATTTCGCGGCCTGCCAGGCCGCCTCCATTTCTTCGAGAGACATGTCATCCAAGGTGGTGCCCTGTTCGTCCGCAGTCTTTTCAATTGCGGCGAAGCGTTTGCGGAACTTGCGGTTCGTGCCCTTGAGGGCCTCCTCCGGGTCGATGTCCATATGGCGGGCAAGGTTGGCGAGCACGAACAGGGTATCGCCCAACTCATCTGCAATGCGCTGTTTGTCGGGATTGGGTGCCGCGATTTCAGCTCGCAGTTCACCGGTTTCCTCAGTTAGCTTGCCGAGCACCAGCAGCGGGTCGTTCCAGTCAAAGCCGACCTTTGAGGCGCGGCGCTGCAGCTTGTCGGCTTCGAGAAGGGCCGGGAAGGCCGCAGGAATATCGCCGAGATAACCGGGGTTTTGTTCTTCAACGCCAAATGCTTGTCGCGCCGCGCGTTTTTCGGCCCGCTCCTCCGCCTTTATCCGTTCCCAGATTCCCTTGACCAGTTCCGGTTTCTCGCCGCTTTCATCGCCAAAGACATGGGGATGACGCCGGATCAATTTTTTGGTGATGGCTTCAACGACGTCCTCGAAGGCGAAGTGATTGTCCTCCTCCGCCATGCGAGCGTGATAGACGACCTGAAGCAGGAGATCACCAAGTTCCTCCTTCAGTTCCACCATGTCCTGCTTGTGGATCGCATCGGCGACTTCATAAGCCTCTTCAATCGTGTAAGGCGCAATCGTCTCGAAAGTTTGCTCGACGTCCCAGGGGCAGCCAGTTTCGGGCGTGCGCAGGGCTGCCATGATTTCAATAAGGCGTGAGATGTCGCGGGCGGGCTTCATCATGTCTCCCGAATGGGACGTCGTGGGTAGTAAAGAAGCTATCCCTTACCGCCTCTGATTGATGGATGCCAGAAGGTAAAGGCACGTTCCAGCAGGGCGACCAAACCATAGAACAGCGATCCGGCCAGCGCTGCGACGGCAATCTCGGCCCAGACCATGTCGACATTCATCCGGCCGACTTCCGTGGAAATCCGGAACCCCATACCGACAATCGGCGTGCCGAAGAACTCAGCGACGATCGCGCCGATCAGCGCCAGGGTCGAATTGATCTTCAGGGCATTGAAGATGAACGGCATGGCCATCGGCAGGCGGAGTTTAAAAAGCGTCTGCCAGTAGTTCGCCGCATAGGTGCGCATCAGATCGCGCTGCATGGCATCCGATGCCGCAAGGCCCGAGACCGTGTTCACCAGCATTGGGAAAAAAGTCATGATGATCACAACCGCGGCCTTGGACGGCCAGTCGAAGCCGAACCACATGACCATGATCGGCGCCACGCCAATGATTGGCAAGGCAGAGACCAGATTGCCGATGGGCAGCAAACCACGCCGTAAAAACGGCACCCGGTCGACCAGTATGGCTGTCAAAAAGGCCGAGCCGCAGCCAATGGCATAGCCGACAAGCACTGCCTTCAGGAAGGTTTGCTGAAAATCAGCCCAAAGGGTTGGAACGGACGTGGTCAGCCGCAACCAGATTTCGGAAGGCGCCGGCAGCAGAACCTTGGATATCCCGGCGCCGGCGACCAGAAGTTCCCAGAGCACCAGCAAAGTAATGCCGAAGACGGCGGGAATGAGAATGTTGATAGCCTGGCGCGCTGCCGGAGCACCGGCGCGCCACAGCGCCAGCCGTTCGACAAAGAGCCACGTGGTCGCCCAGCAGGCGGCTGTCAGGAACCAGAAGCCGATGGCCGCGTCACCTCGATGGTTTTCCGCCGTCCCTAGCAAAAAATAGGCTGACAGGGCCGCGACCACACCTAGAATGATATCGCCCACATGGTTTCGCATGAAGCCAAGCTCATAGCGCACGCCGGCAATCACCATGATCCCTGCGGCAATCGCCAGTTGGGGCACATCCATAATGCCGAGATCCGGTTTGAATGTCGTCGAAAACAGGCTCAGGACAACCATGGCGACGATGAACCATGCGAGGATTACCGGCATGTTGATCGACCGTTTTCGCCGGCTGCGGACTGCGTTGATCATCGTGCCATCCCCATGCGCTTCAAGGTCGCTTTCTCAACAACGCCGACCAGTGCAACCAACGACCCGGCTAGGAACGCAGCCATCAAAAGAGCAGACCAGATCTGAACGGTTTGGCCGTAGTAGGAGCCCGCGAGCAGGCGTGCGCCCAGTCCCGCGACCGCTCCTGTCGGCAACTCGCCGACAATGGCACCGACCAGCGAAGCCGCCATGCCGATCTTCATGGAGGTAAAGAGATAGGGAACGGCGTAAGGAAGGCGCAGTTTCCAGAAAGCTTGCATCCGGGTGGCCGAGTAAGTGTGCATCAGATCCATGTGGATGATTTCCGGCGAGCGAAGCCCTTTCACCATGCCGACCGTCACCGGGAAGAAGGAAAGGTAGGTTGAGATCATTGCCTTTGGAAACAGACCGCTGACGCCGATTGCATTCAGAACCACGATGATCATCGGGGCAATCGCCAGGATCGGAATGGTTTGCGAGGAAATCACCCAGGGCATCAGCGACTTGTCCAACACGCGCGAATGGACAATTCCAACCGCCAGCAGGATGCCGAGCAAGGTGCCTATCACAAATCCCAGCAAGGTCGAGGAAAGGGTGATGCCGGAGTGATAGACCAGCGAGCGTTTGGAGTTGATTTTCTTTTCAACCGTCGTCTTCCAGATCTCGGTTGCGACCTGATGCGGTGCAGGTAGAACCGGTCGGTCCTGATTGAGCGTATCGGTTATGTGCTGCGCAACGGGAATGTCCGTCCGGCTGGCACGCTCATACATATCCCGCTGAAAGGGTGTATTCAGCATCACGGCGGAGACGTACCAGATTGCGAAAATCGCCAGAACGACGACGGCGACAGGTCCGGCGGCGCCAGAAAACAGTCTAGTCAGCAGGCCGGGGTTGGAAGCGGCAAGGAGGGGGCTGCTCAATGTCGTTCCTCCGGAGCGGGCCAACGGAAGAGAACATCCGGAAGGTGCTCCTCATTGTCACCATCGGTGCGGCGCACTTCCGAAAACCCTTCGCGCCGGTAGAACCGTTGCGCACCGGCATTTGCGACGAATGTCCACAATTCCAATCGCTCGGGATGGCTGCGCTTGGCACAGTCGAGCAAGATATGTCCCAGTCCCTGACCACGCGAATCCGGTGCCAGGTAAAGTGCCGTGACCATAGTCTCCTTGTCTGTCCCGATGTAGCCGGCAATCTTCTGTGAGGTGGTTTCGGCGACTGTTAAGGTGTGATGCGCGAAGACATGGTCCCAATAATAGCGGGTGACATCTTCATGCTCGTGCACGCGCGGCATCCACGGCGTAGCGTCGATCCAGTCGTTAAAAATTCCTGCGCAAGCGGGCATGTCTTCAGCCCTTGCCGGCCGGATTGCGAAGGCCGGATCTGCGTCAACATCAATCGTCATAAGAATGCCCCGCTCGCAATCCGTCGCGCACGCGGTGGGCGATCTTCAGGAATTCCGGCGTCTCGCGGATGTCGAGATCCCGCTCCTTGGGCAAGTCGCTTTCGATGACGTCATAGATTCTGCCTGGACGCGGGCAAAGAACCACAATCTTGGTCGAAAGAAAAACGGCTTCCGGGATCGAATGGGTCACAAAGACGACGGTCTTGTTGGTCTTCGCCCAAAGCTGCAGGAGCTGCTCGTTGAGGTGGTCGCGGACGATTTCATCGAGCGCGCCGAACGGCTCATCCATAAGCAGGAGGTCCGGTTCAACCGCAAGCGCGCGGGCGATGGACGCGCGCTGCTGCATGCCGCCAGACAGTTGCCATGGGAATTTTTTCTCAAAACCCGCCAGGTTGACCAGATCCAGGTTCCGCGAAATCCGCTCTTCCTGCTCGGCCTTGGAAAGCCCCATGATCTCAAGCGGGAGGGCGATGTTGCGGGCAATAGACCGCCACGGATAGAGCGCCGCCGCCTGAAAAACATAGCCGTAGGCCCGCTTCAGCCGCGCTTCATGTGGCGAAAGGCCGTTGACCGTGATCGAACCGGCGGTCGGCTGTTCCAGATCGGCAATCACCCGCAAAAGCGTAGTCTTGCCGCAACCGGACGGGCCGATGAAGGAGACGAAGTCGCCTTTTTCGACCTTCAGATCGATATCGGAAAGGGCATGCACAGGCCCGTCATTGGTCTCGAAAGTGAGGGACAGGTTCTCTACGTTGATGGCGGTCATGGCGTCTTCAAGCCCGTCCTCGATTTCAGCGGCGGTCAGCATTCGTCACAATTCCGGTTCATGGCAGTTCCGAAGGGCAATTGCAGGCATGGCCCGTTCCTTCATGGCGGGAACGGGCCGTAAGGTCCATTGGACAATCCGGTTAGACGCCGCTTGCCGGAATGCCGGTCCGCTCGACCTTGCGCGGGGCGGTAAGTTCCTTCCACGTCGAGAGCGCCTTGTTAACCGCCTGGAACGGCTCGCGCTTGACAAACTGGCCGTGGCCTTCCTGCGGTTTGACTGTGCCGTCCTCGACGGCAACGCGGCCACGGGTAAGCGTGTAGCGCGGCAGACCCCTGACGTGCTTGCCTTCGAAGACGTTGTAATCGATCGCCGACTGCTGGGAAGAGGCGGTGATGGTCTTTTCCCTTTCCGGATCCCAGACGACCAGATCGGCATCCGCGCCAACCAGAATCGCTCCTTTTTTCGGATAGGTATTCAGGATCTTTGCGATATTGGTTGAAGTGACGGCGACGAATTCATTCGGCGTAAGACGGCCGGTGTTGACGCCGTAGGTCCACAGCATCGGCATCCGGTCTTCAAGCCCGCCGGTGCCGTTCGGGATCTTGGTGAAGTCACCGATACCGGTGCGTTTCTGATCCGTGGTGAACGCACAATGGTCGGTGGCAACCACTTGCAGGGATCCGGCGGCAAGACCGGCCCACAGGCTGTCCTGATGTTTCCGGTCCCTAAACGGCGGTGACATCACCCGGCGGGCAGCATGATCCCAATCAGCGTTCTTGTATTCGCTGTCATCGAGTGTCAGGTGCTGGATCAGCGGTTCGCCATAGACGCGGATGCCGTTCTGGCGGGCGCGGCGGATTGCTTCATGAGCCTGCTCGGACGAGGTGTGCACCACATAGAGCGGGACGCCGGCCATATCGGCGATCATGATCGCGCGGTTGGTGGCTTCGCCTTCCACTTCCGCCGGACGGGAATAGGCATGGGCTTCCGGGCCGTTGTTGCCTTCCGCGAGCAGTTTTTCTTGCAGTGAGGCAACGACATCGCCGTTTTCCGCGTGCACGAGGGGGAGGGAGCCGAGTTCGGCGCAGCGCTGGAAGGAGGCGAACATCTCATCGTCATTCACCATCAAGGCGCCCTTATAGGCCATGAAATGCTTGAAGGTGTTGATGCCGCGCTCTTGGACGACGGTCTGCATCTCGTTGAACACCTGTTCGCCCCACCAGGTGATCGCCATGTGGAAGGAGTAGTCGCAATGGGCCATTGTCGACTTGTTGTCCCACATCTGCAGGGCTTCGAGCAGCGACTGGCCCGGCGAGGGCAGGGCGAAGTCGACCACCATCGTCGTACCGCCGGAAAGTGCTGCCCGCGTCCCTGAATCGAAATTGTCGGACGAGTAGGTGCCCATGAAGGGCATTTCCAGGTGCGTATGCGGATCAATGCCGCCCGGCATGATGTAGCAGCCGGTTGCGTCCAGCGTCTCCTCACCGGACAGGTTCGGCCCGATCTCGATGATCTTGCCGTCTTCGATTTTCACATCAGCTTCATAGGAAAGATCGGCGGTAACGACCGTGCCGCCCTTGATTACCTTAGTTGCCATTGTCGTTCCCCTTGTTTGATATTTAATAATGTTGGCGTTCTGTGCGCTGCGAATTCGCTGTCAGAATAGGCGTGCCACTGGCCAACGTCACATTTAGCCGACGCATTCCGTTGATCTGGTTTTGGAAGTATCCGCCGTGAACTCTAGGCGTCGACAAGTCCGAGTCGTGTTTCGACTCTGACAAGTCGATCATCGATCCGATCGACTCGCGTAGACAGACTGGCATATTGAGCTTCGAGAATGCCAATTCTCGTCTTGATTTCGCGCAGGTCATCGGAATGCCTGGCTTGGGTCGCCTGGATTGCTTTGAGCGTTTCGAAGATAAGCTCGTTTGTGACCTCACCGCGATGGTCGGAAGGCATGACAACCGGTCCTTATTGGTGCTGGTCACAAACATACGCTTTTCGAGCCTATTCCACAATCTCAGCGGTCTCGACCACGGCGTGGAACAGCACGTCGCAACCGGCTTTCGCCCAGTCCTTGGTGATTTCTTCCGCTTCGTTGTGGGACAGGCCATCGACGCATGGACACATGATCATAGCAGTCGGGGCAACCTTGTTGACCCAGCAGGCATCGTGGCCGGCACCCGAGATGATGTCGCGGTGGGAGTAGCCGAGGCGCTCCGCGGCACTGCGTACAGCGGTGACACAATTCTCGTCGAACGCAACCGGGTCAAAGCCTCCGACCTTCTCGAACTCCACCTGAAGTCCCATAGCATCGACAATCTTCTCCGCGCCTTCCTTCAGGCGGGCTTCCATATCCTCGATGACGGATAGATCGGGTGAGCGGAAATCAACGGTAAACACCACCTTGCCCGGGATCACGTTGCGTGAATTCGGATAGACATCGATATGCCCGGCGGCACCGACCGCATCCGGCGCGTGGGACCAGGCAATTTCGTCGACCAGATCCAGTATGCGTGCCATGGCGAGGCCTGCATTCTTGCGCATCGGCATCGGGGTGGACCCGGTGTGGCTGTCCTTGCCGGTGACGGTTACTTGTGTCCAGGAAAGACCCTGGCCGTGGGTGACGACGCCGATGTCTTTTTCTTCCGCTTCAAGGATCGGGCCCTGCTCGATGTGCAGCTCGAACATGGCGTGCATCTTGTCCTTGCGCGCACCTACCTCCTCATCACCGACCCAGCCGATCCGCTTCAGCTCATCGCCAAATTTGAGGCCTTCCGCATCTTCCTTGTCATAAGCCCAGTCCTGGGTATGGATGCCTGCAAAAACACCGGAAGCAAGCATGGCCGGTGCAAACCGGGTGCCTTCCTCGTTGGTCCAGTTGGTTACGACAATCGGGTGTTTCGTCTTGATGCCGAGATCGTTCATGCTGCGCACGAGCTCAAGGCCGCCGAGCACACCCAGAACACCGTCATACTTGCCGCCGGTCGGCTGAGTGTCGAGGTGCGAGCCGACATAGACGGGAAGGGCGTCCGGGTCTGTTCCCGGCCGGGTCATGAACATGTTGCCCATGGTGTCGACGCCCATGGTCATGCCGGCGTCTTCGCACCATTTCTGGAACAGTTTGCGGCCTTCGGCATCAGCGTCCGTTAGGGTTTGGCGGTTGTTGCCGCCCGCAATGCCCGGGCCGATCTTGGCCATTTCCATCAGGCTGTCCCAAAGCCGGTCTGCATTGATGCGAAGATTTTCGCCCGGTGCTGCCATGGATTGATGCTCCTATTTCAATTCAGTCTCGACGAAGATCATCTGCGCTTCGCCGCCGTTGATAACATTGTGTTCCACGCCTTCATGGCGCCGGTAGACGGTACCAGCAGGGACATTTACCTCACGGGTCTCGCCGCCCGGTTCTTCAAGCACCATTGTGCAATCTGTCAAGGTGGTGATGACATAGTCAAAGCCATGGCGATGCCAGCCGGTCTCCGCGCCGGGTTCAAAGGTGAACCGGGTCACCCGGACACGGTCGTCGTCGATCAGAATTTCGGCTTCTGCCGCGGATCTTTCCATTGTGTTGCCCTCCAACCGTCGTGGGCCAAGCCAGTAAGCTTCTTGCCGGATTGCCGGTTGCTGGCAGTAGTGCCGCCGAAACCGGTGTTGTGATGGACGCACTCGCGCCTGGTCAAACGGGCGCAGGTGGCCCTGTCCGTCGGCAGGCGATTTTGCTGGATCCTGACATATGTGCTCCCCCGGACCCAAAGAATATGAGCCGGTTGTTCGTCGTTGGTATCTTTAAAGAGAGCGCGGAAGATTGTCCGCGACCGGGTCTGCGGATTGGCCGCAAACCTTTGATCCTCTCCCCATACTGTTCCCTCAGCCGCCGTTCCGATCAACTGCAAAACCAGAGTGCGGCAATAAACCTCTGTTCCGTTCCGGTCATGCCGGTGGCAACGCACCGGCCCCGACTGTTTTCTTGACAAGCGATCTTATCGAAACGGTACCGATTGCAAACCCGGTTGCCGCGTCCAAAGACATGCAATAGGGTTTGGCCAACAGGTCAAATACCCTATGAATGATTTGACCAAACGGTCAAGATGCAAAATCATTTGCCATGACCAATATCTAGACAGAATGCCATGGACCTTTCAAAGTTGGCCTCTGAAGCAAGTGTATTTGGGTGATCTATGGCGGTGAATGAGGATCTGGCGCGGGCAAACGGACGGCCCGCCGGTCTCAGCAGAATTCAGGAAAAGAACCGGGGTTTGATCCTGGAAGCGGCGTTGTCGGAGTTCTCGAAATACGGCTTCTCAGGCGCAACGGTTGAGCGCATTGCCGCGGAAGCGGGCATGTCGAAGTCGAACCTCCTTTATTATTTTTCTTCAAAACAGGCGATCTACAAGGCGGCGCTGGCACATATCCTTGAGGTCTGGCTGGCTCCGCTCAAGACGCTCGACCCGAATGGTGAACCGGTTGCCGAGCTCTCGGCCTATATCCGGCAAAAGATCCAGATGTCGGCCAGTTTCCCGGAAGCATCCCGCTTGTTTGCCAACGAAGTTATGCAGGGTGCCCCGCAGATCCTGCCCATACTGGAAACCGAATTGAAATTGCTGGTGGATGATAAATCCGCAGTCATTGAGGGATGGATTGCCGCCGGCAAGATCCGGAAGGTCGATCCCTTGCACCTGATCTTCGCCATCTGGTCCGTAACCCAGCATTATGCCGATTTCTCGGTCCAGATCCGGGCACTGACCGGAAAAGACTTGAGCGATGAGGACTTTCGCAAGCAGACCGAGGAAGCCGTGATCAACCTGATATTGAACGGCACCGGTATTGCCGTGGAAGAGGCGGAGGCGGCCACTCCCGTGAACGCTGCATCCGGTTCGTGACGGGCGACAAGATCCAAGCGCCATCGCAGGGCGGGGCTGGCCGGATACCTGTGACCGGACGGTTGTTTATTCTGGACAGCGATCTGCATGAAGATTTCATCCGCGCCTCCGGGCCGGGCGGTCAGAACGTCAACAAGGTCTCGACTGCGGTGCAGCTTCGGTTCGATCTCGCCGGAAACGAAACGCTTCCGGAGGATCTTAAACAAAGAGCTGCCAAACTTGCCGGAAGCCGTCTGACGCTCAGCGGCGAAATCGTTCTTCAGGCCGACCGGCACCGCACACGCGAGCGCAACCGCGAAGATGCGCTGGACCGCCTTTTGGACCTATTGCGGAAGGCCTCAGAGAAACCCAAACCGCGCAAACCAACCCGCCCGACGCTCGCGTCGAAGAAACGCAGGCTTGAAGGCAAGAAACAGCGCAGCCAGATCAAGAAACTTCGCGGCCGGGCAGGGCGGGACGATTAAGCTGGAAGACTGCTATGGCGGTAAAGAAAAGCTCCCGCAATCTTAATTGGATGCGGGAGCTGTTGGCGATTGGGTTTGGCCGTGCCGGACGATCAGAGGAGATCGAAGCGGTCTGCGTTCATGACCTTGGTCCAGGCAGCAGCGAAGTCATTGACAAACTTTTCCTTTGCATCGTCCTGAGCATAGACTTCGGCAAGCGCCCGCAGTTCTGAGTTGGAACCGAAAATCAGGTCGACGCGGGTGCCGGTCCATTTAACGGCGCCGGTCGCCCGGTCACGGCCTTCGAACGTTGTTTCCGTTTCGTCAGCCGGCTTCCAGACGGTCGAAATGTCCAACACATTCAAGAAGAAGTCGGTGCTGAGCGTATCTGTCTTGTCGGTAAAGACGCCGTGTTTGGAGCCGTCATGGTTGGCGCCAAGCACGCGCATGCCGCCAATCAGAACCGTCAATTCGGGAGCTGTCAGCGTCAGGAGCTGCGCCTTGTCGATCAGCATTTCCTCTGCCGGAACGGTGTAGGCGGTTTTCTGATAGTTGCGGAAACCGTCGGCTTCCGGTTCCAGAACCGAAAAGCTGTCCGCATCCGTCTGAGCGTCGGTGGCATCGGTCCGCCCGGCGGAGAACGGAACGGTGATGCCGACACCGGCATTCTTGGCGGCCTGCTCAACTGCGGCATTGCCGGCTAGTACAATCAGATCAGCCAGCGAGACTTTCTTTGCGCCGTTCGCGCCGTTGAATGCAGACTGAATGTCTTCGAGCGCCGTCAGCACCTTGGAAAGCTGCGCCGGGTTGTTTACCTCCCAGTCCTTCTGCGGGGCCAGGCGGACACGGGCACCATTGGCACCGCCGCGCTTGTCGGATCCACGGAAAGTGGAGGCCGATGCCCAGGCTGCGGACACAAGCTCGGCAACGCTGAGACCCGTCGCGAGGATTTTTGCCTTCAGGTCTTGCGCATCAGCATCGGAAATCAGCTCAAAATCGACCGCCGGAACCGGGTCCTGCCAGATCAGGTCTTCGGCCGGCACTTCACTGCCGAGATAGAGCGCTTTCGGGCCCATGTCGCGGTGGGTCAGCTTGAACCAGGCTCGGGCATACGCATCAGCGAATTCATCCGGGTTCTCATGGAACCGCTTGGAGATCGGACCATAAATCGGGTCCAGCTTCATGGCCATGTCGGCGGTGGTCATCATGATCGGGAGTTTCTTGGACGGATCTTCCGGATCCGGCGCCATGTCTTCTTCCTTGAGGCCCTTCGGTACCCACTGGTTGGCACCTGCCGGGCTCTTTGTCAGCTCCCATTCGTAGCCGAGCAGAACATCGAAATAACCCATGTCCCATTTGATCGGGTTCGGGGTCCACGCTCCTTCAATCCCGGATGTTATGGTGTCACGGCCCTTACCGGAGCCATGCGTGCTGATCCAGCCGAGCCCCATTTCCTGAATGGGAGCTGCTTCCGGGTCCGGTCCCACATGGCCGGCATCGCCTGCGCCATGCGCCTTGCCGAATGTGTGACCACCAGCGGTCAGTGCGACGGTTTCCTCATCGTTCATTGCCATACGCGCGAAGGTCTCGCGGATGTCGCGGCCCGAGGCAAGCGGGTCCGGATTGCCGTCCGGGCCTTCCGGGTTCACATAGATGAGGCCCATCTGTACCGCTGCGAGAGGGTTCGCCAAGTCCCGGTCACCGGAGTAACGGCTGTTCGGCTTGTCGCTGGTTGCCAGCCATTCGGTTTCCGAGCCCCAGTAGATATCTTCTTCCGGCTGCCAGACGTCGGCGCGACCGCCGCCAAAGCCAAACGTCTTGAAGCCCATTGTCTCCATGCCAACATTGCCGGCCAGGATCATCAGATCGGCCCAGGAGATCTTGTTGCCGTATTTCTGCTTGATCGGCCAAAGAAGCCGGCGGGCCTTGTCCAGGTTGCCATTGTCCGGCCAGGAATTCAGCGGCGCAAACCGCTGCGTTCCTGTGGACGCACCGCCCCGGCCATCCGCCGTGCGGTAGGTTCCGGCGCTGTGCCAGGCCATGCGGATGAACAGGCCGCCGTAGTGGCCGTAGTCTGCCGGCCACCAGTCCTGGCTGTCGGTCATCAGGGCTGCAAGATCGTCCTTCAGGGCCTTCAGGTCGAGTTTCTCGAATTCTTCCCGGTAGCTAAAGCCAGGTCCCATCGGGTCGGCCAGGGCGGAGTTCTGACGCAGGATGTTCAGCTTCAACTGGTTCGGCCACCAGTCGCGGTTGGTCACCTGTACGCGGCCCGAAAAAGGGCACTTGCTTTCACTCATCGCATCCATATCTGAATCTCCAATACTGGCTGTCCTGCCCAAAGAGGGCGAATGGGACCTGACGTGCGCACCGGAATAGGCGCCGCTATGATCTTGGATTGCGGGAGGCGTTTTGGGATTGGCAACCTCTTAGGGACGCCGGACATCTCACTCCCTCTTGAGAGGTTTGAAGACCTCTTTCTTAGAACTTTTCTAGCAAATGCGTTTCATCAGGTAAATTTGTATTTTCTGATCACTGTGATAAGAACGAATTATGAGAAATATCTCCCTCAAACAGTTGCGTTATTTCGAGGCACTCGCCCGTCACGGGCATTTTGGCAAAGCCGCCGAAGCTTGCGCAGTCTCGCAACCGGCACTCTCTATGCAGATCAAGGAGCTAGAGGAATCCTTTGGGGCGGCGGTGGTTGAACGGGGTTCTCGCCGCGTCCAGCTGACAGCATTTGGAGCGGAAGCAGCGACGCGCGTCGGACAGATCCTTAGGTCGATTGATGAGCTCGGCGATCTCGCGCGGTCCAACGGCGAGCGTCTTGAAGGCCGCCTGCGGATCGGTGTCATTCCGACCATCGCACCCTATCTGCTTCCGGCCGTGATCAGCAGACTGAAGGAAAGCCATCCGGGGCTGGAAATCTATGTCCGCGAGACCGTGACACCGAAACTCATACAGGAACTCGAAGACGGCCAGCTGGATACTGCAATTCTTGCGCTTCCGGTTTCCGAGCAGGCCTTTACCGAAGTGCCGCTCTTTTCAGAGAGTTTTGTTCTGGTGCGCCCGATGGCCGACAAGGAATCCCCGCTGCCGAGCCCGGATGCACTGCGGCAGATGCAGTTGCTACTTCTGGAGGAAGGTCACTGCTTTCGCGATCAGGCATTGTCATTTTGCAATTTGAGAGATTCCAAGCCGCGTGAAGTTCTCGACGCCAGCTCGCTGTCGACCCTTGTTCAGATGGTCGCCTCCGGGCTTGGGGTCACACTTATCCCGGAAATGGCTGTGGGTGTTGAAACCCGCTCTGCAGAAGTTGCGATTGCGGCATTTGCGAGCCCAAAACCTGAACGGACCGTTGGAATGGTCTGGCGCAAGACAAGTCCGCTGGCGGACAAGCTTCAGGGAATAGCCGATGTGGTCCGCGAGGCTGCGGGTAATACCAACCCCGGTTGATTAGAGCCTATCTGACGCGTTTCTCCTTTTCTTCGGCCAGGAATGGTTTGCAGGACGATGCGGGGTATCGTTCAAAAAGCATGACGCTGTCCGAAGGATAGGAAAAGCGCGCCTTTGGTGGGCGAAAATTCGTCCCCGGCGTCGTTGCTGCGCTTGCCCGGCCGTAATGGCCGCGCTGCCCGCATCGCCTAGCCGGAAACGAATTTTCGCTCCATCAGATAGGTTCTAATCAACTGGAGTTGGTATAAGCCGGGTTGAGCGCAGCTAAGTGGGGCTTTGAAAGCATTACCCGGATCGGGGTTCCGTCATCCCGATCCGGGTATTGTTCCATGCCTATTCGGCGGCTTCCGGAACGCTTCGGCCATAGTACAACCCGACCACATGCTCGGCTTCGGCGAAGAACAGCCAGCGGGAGGCGAGGGTGCCGCCGAGATGAACAAGACCGGCCACGAAACTTGCCGCGACGCTCACCGGCAATACCACCATTAGGGCAACCGGCACCACAAACATGGCTCCAAATGCAATGACGCGCAGCTTGCGGGCATGTTTCCGGCCAACCTTGTGGACCATTTCCTTCATGAGGTAGTTGGTCCCGGTGTGCGGCGGTTCGAACAGGCGGACATCGCCTCTTGAGCCGAGGCCGGTTGCCGTGCCGATCGTGTGGCCGCTTTCCGAAAACCGCTTGTCGCCCAAGGTCCACTGCAGGACCTGGGCGAGCGCTGCCGCCGCCAGCAGGAGCAGGGCTGCCAGTCCGGCACCGGCCAGCACTGCGCCTCCGGCGAGCGAAATTGCCAGAAAGTGCAGGGGTGTCGCCGGTTGGTTCCAGCGCGGCACGGTCTTGAGTTGCGCATAGATCATGGATGTGGACAGGACTGTCGCGAGGCTGAGTGCGGCACCTATCCAACCAAGGACGGTCAGTTGCAGGGACAAGAAGACCGCTGCGAAGGCATAGGCGCCCATGGCCAAAAGCGCGGCGACCGAAAGCCAGGCCTCCCTTGAAAGCCAGCTTGTCTTCCACTGCGTAAAGGCGCGCAGGGCCCGTTGCGGATTGCCAAGATGGAACGTTGAAGCCAGCAGGCCCGTCACCGCAAATCCGAAGGCGATTAGGAAGTAGGCGAAGGCGAGCCAGCCGGTAACCGCCGGGACGCCAATTCCCAAGAAGGCCAGGAGCCCGAAGCCAAGCCCGGAAAAGACCGTGAAGATGATAACTGAAGGAGCCGGATGCATCAGATACGCTCCAATGTTTTGTCGAGCCAGGCCAGGAACCCTTTTGGTTCCTCGCAGACGGGTTCAAGCAGGGGTGTCAGCACGTCCATTTCGGCCATTTGATCCTTCGGGCGTGGGGGCAGGTATTTGTTCACCGGTTTGGTGCCCTGTTCGGGCATCAGGTCGAAGCCTCCGCGCGCTTCGACCAGTTTCGAAACGTCGCTGTCCGGATCACCAAGATCGCCGAAATGGCGGGCGCCTGCCGGACAGGTGCGTACACAGGCTGGCACGCGATCTTCCTCGGGCAGGTTCTCGTTGTAGATCCGGTCAACGCACAATGTGCATTTCTTCATGACCCCGGCAGCAAGATCCATCTCGCGTGCACCATAGGGACACGCCCAGGCGCAAAGTCCGCAGCCGATGCAGTGGTCCTCGTTGACCAGCACGATGCCGTCTTCCTGGCGCTTGTAGCTGGCCCCGGTCGGGCACACCGTGACGCAAGGTGCGTCTTCGCAGTGAAGGCAGGACTTCGGGAAATGCACCGTCTGGCTGCAACCGCCACCTGACGGCTGCACTTCATAGCTGTGAATGCGGTTGAGGAACGTCCCGACCGGATCGGAGCCATAAGCGTCCGTATCGCTGAGCGGCGCGCCGTAGTTTTCCGTGTTCCAGCCCTTGCAGGCCGTAACGCAGGCATGGCAGCCGACGCAGGTGTCGAGGTCGATCACCAGGCCGAGTTTCTTCCCGGTTGTTGCTGGCAACTCGGTCATGAGGATACCTTCTGGCGGACAATTGCAGGACCGGTTCCGACCGGCGATTTCAAACCGCCGAATGCCGGTAGGCATTCAGCCGGAGGGGCGGCCTTCTCGATCCGGACCCTGAGGTCGAACCACGCGGCCTGGCCTGTGATGGGATCAGAATTGGACCACCTCAGACCGTCACCTTTCGGCGGCAACAGTTCGTGAATGAGGTGATTGAGCAGGAAGCCCTTGGTTGCTTCCGGCGCATCTTCCTCAAGCGCCCAGGCACCCTTGCGCTTGCCGATCGCATTCCAGGTCCAGACCGTATCGCTGTTCAGACCGGCCATATGGGCAACCGGGACGGTGATCTCGCCGTGGATCGAAGTGACCTTCGCCCAGTCACCGTCCGCGAACCCGTTTTCCTCCCAGATCCTGGTCGGAACATAGAGCGGATTGCGGCCATGGATCTGCCGCAGCCAGGCGTTCTGGCTGCCCCAGGAATGGTACATGGCCATCGGCCGCTGGGTCAAAGCGTGGACCGGGTAGGCGTCGTGATCGACGCGGGTTTCCTCGATCGGTTCATACCAGATGGGCAGGGGATCGAGATAGTCACGGACCTGCTGACGCAGATGCTCCGGCGGTTGCCGGTCACCATGGCCCTCGGCTGCAAGCTGCATGCGCCTCAAGGGTTCGACGTATAGCTGGAACAGATAGGGCTGTGGCTTGTCGTAAAAGCCAAGCGACACCGCCCAATCCTGATAAGCGCTGTTCCACGGTTTGTAATAGGCGGCTTCATCCGGCACGTGCTGGACGAAGAAGCCGCCATTCTCGATGTATTTGTCCAACTGGTCCGGATTGACCGGTCCACGTCCTGCAAGATCACCATCGCCTCGGTACCCGGCCAGCGGGCCGATGCCCGGCTTGCGCTGGTGGTTGACAATGTAGTCGGCATAGTCCGTGTACCGTGCCTTGCCGTCTTCATCGGTAAACCCGGGCAGTTTCAACCGGTTGCCGAGATCGATCAGGACGGACTGGAAGCCGCGCACATCCCGGTCCGGCTCGATCACCGGCCAACGGATCGCGTCAGCGGCGGCATCGGCCTCACAGATCGGCCGGTCGAGCAGCGAGATACAATCATGCCGCTCAAGGTAGGTGGCATCGGGCAGGATCAGATCCGCATAGGCGACCATTTCCGACGAATAGGCATCCGAATAGATGATGCGCGGAATGACATAGTCGCCGTTCTCGTCCTTGTCGGTCAGCATGTCCATGACACCGCGCGTGTTCATGGACGAGTTCCAGGCCATGTTGGCCATGTAGAGGAACAGCGTGTCGATCTTGTAAGGGTCACCCGCATGAGCGTTGGAGATCACCATATGCATCAGGCCGTGGGCCGAAAGCGGGTTTTCCCAGGTGAATGCCTTGTCGATCCGGGCCGGCGATCCGTCTGGACGCAGCGCGAGATCTTCAGGACCGCGCACAAAGCCAAGATGCGGACCATCCAGGGGCGTGTCGGGCCGGGTTGCACAATGCGGCGTCGGATGCGCTTCGACGGGTTTGGGGTAGGGCGGTTTGAAGCGGAACCCACCGGGCACTTCCACGGTACCCAGCAGGATCTGCAGGACATGCAGCGCCCTGCATGTCTGGAAACCATTGGAGTGAGCCGAGATACCGCGCATGGCGTGGAAGCTGACAGGCCGTCCGCGCATTTTTTCGTGGCGATGACCGCGGAAATCCGTCCAGGGCTGATCCAGTTCGAAGGATTCCTCAAAGGCGACACGCGCCAGTTCAGCGGCGATGGCGCGGATCTTCCCGGCGCTGATGCCACACCGCTTTTCTACGGTTTCGGGGGCGAACTCTTCGGAAAGAAAGCGTTCGGCCAAATGCTGAAACACGGAGCGATGAGCAACGCCGTCCTGTTCGACCGTTGCCGCAAGATCCGGGGTAACACCCGGTTTATCGAAGGGGGTCAGTTCGCGGGTCTTGCGGTCGACAACAAGCGGCTTGCCATCGGCATCCCGCAAGAGAAGACCTTCTTCCGGGGAACCTTTGACAGCATTTACCAGACACGGTGCATTGGTGAACTGCGCCAGGTATTCCAGATCGATTTTGCCGGCCTTCAGCAACAAGTGGATCAGAGCCGAGATGAACAACCCGTCCGTGCCCGGCGTGATGCCAACCCATTCGTCGGCAACGGCGTTGTAACCAGACCGGATCGGGTTGACGCCAATTACCTTGCCGCCTTTGGCCTTCAAACGGCCGATACCCATCTTGATCGGATTGGAATCATGGTCTTCGGCAACACCGAAGATCATGAAGAGTTTGGTGCGGTCCCAGTCCGGCTGGCCGAACTCCCAGAAGGCGCCGCCCATCGTGTAGATCCCGGCAGTTGCCATGTTGACCGAGCAGAACCCGCCATGAGCGGCATAATTGGGCGTGCCGAAATTCTGCGCCCAAAAACTCGTGAAGCTTTGTGACTGATCGCGGCCGGTGAAAAACGCCAGTTTCTCGGGCGCGCTTTTGCGGATCGGGTCGAGCCAGGACGTGGCAATCTTCAGGGCTTCGTCCCAGGAGATTTCCTCAAATTCGCCTGATCCGCGCGGTCCGGTTCGTTTCAACGGTGCCCGCAAGCGGGACGGGGCGTTCACCTGCATGATGCCGGAAGAGCCTTTGGCGCACAGAACACCCTTGTTGACCGGATGGTCGCGGTTGCCCTCGATATAGGCGACCTTGCCGTCCTTCATGTGGACGTTGATGCCACAGCGGCAGGCGCACATGTAGCAAGTCGTTTTGCGGATTTCGTCGGAGACCGGCGGTGACGTATCCAATTCAGGTTGGCGTGGAGCCATCAGTTCAGCTCCCCGTCCGGCTGCCATGCCTCTGCAATCGCTGTCTGCGATGTCATCCCTCGTCCCTCTTTCCTATTGCCAAGACCCGAAAGACCGGCGCCCTCTCCAGAGCCCCGGGTTCTAATTCCCTGGCTGCATTGAGCAGAGAATTCCGGTATCTTCACGAGATTTTCAATGAGTTTCTTGCGGTTTGCGTTTCACTGGAATTTGATTTCGCGTTGGATAGTGATTCAATTCCGCTCCAGAGTTGCCAGCGGGTAGGCGTGCCGGAACGTCTCCTCCACTTCCGGGTCGATGAAGTGCTCCGCCTGGGCGAGCATGGTCCGGACCCGTTCGGCAGCGCTGTCGAGCAGCTTCGGTTTGCCGAGTTCTTCCCATTCCTTCGGGCTCGAACGGTCCGCAATGTCGGGGTAGATGTATTCGCTTTGCATGAGGCGAAGGGTCTGCTCATGGCCGAGATAGTGGCCCGGGCCATCCAGCACGACCGACCGGATGACATCTATATCAATATAGTCGTCCTGAACGTCGATCCCGCGCACGCAGCGCTGCACCTGGCCCAGCATGTCATTGCCCAGAACCAGGGATTCGAGGCAGAAGCCGAGCAGTGATGCGTGCATGCCGACCGATTCATAGACCATGTTCAGGCCGGAAAGGCCCGCCATGGTGTTGGAGATCGCCTGTTCCCAGCCTGCCTGCATGTCCGGCAGTTTGGAGTCCGCCATTCCGGCAGCAGCGCCGCCGGGTAGATTGTAGAACTGGTGCATCTGCGCGCATGCAGCAGACAGGAGAGCCTGTTCGCCGCTGCCGCCCGACATGGCCCCGGTGCGAAGATCACTGACGAACGGCCAGGTGCCGAAAATCGCCGGGTGACCGGGTTTTATCGCGTTGACCAGAACAACACCGGCAAGGCATTCGGCAATAGCCTGAACAACGGCTGTGGCGACAGCCGCAGGTGCCGTGGCACCCGCCTGGCCTGCAGACAGCAACAGCACCGGCATGCCCGCCAGCACGCAGGCTTCAAGCACTTCGCAGCTCTCATCGGCAAAGGTCAGCGGCGGCACAACAAAGCAGTTGGTGTTGGAGACAAACGGACGCTCGCGCCATTTTTCCTCACCGCCCGCCAGCGTGTGCAGCATTTCCATGCAGCGGGGCAGGTTCCCGGCTTCGGTGAAGGCCATGCCGATATGCTTGGTTGTTCCCGCGCAGCAGCCGAACAGCGTGTTGATGTCCAGTTCGAAATTGTCCTCAAACTCACGGCAAATCACCGTGCGCTGGAAGAAGTGCACATTGTCCAGTTGCTGGACCAGGCGGGCCGTATCGTAGAGGTCCTGCAGGTTGGGGTGGCGATAGGTATTGGTTTCGATGTCGACCATGTTCACCGCCGCTCCGGCTGTGCCGAAATGGACGTTTGTGCCGCTCAGGTTCAGATCGAATTCGGGATTGCGGCCACACAAAGTAACGTTACGCCCTGCCTTGGCCAGCATGTCCTCAACCAGCGACCTTGGAAATCGAATGCGCCCGTCATCGCCTTCGATCACACCAGCCGACAGCA
Source organism: Roseibium sp. (assembly GCA_965230445.1). Lineage (GTDB taxonomy): Bacteria > Pseudomonadota > Alphaproteobacteria > Rhizobiales > Stappiaceae > Roseibium. The sequence continues at coordinate 2,019,540 of OZ246005.1, forward strand.
GCCGTCTTCGAACCATAGGGGAGGCGGTAAAAAATCCGATCTCCTCGAGCGTTGTGAGCGCCGCTTCATGAATGCGTTTGATATCGGCATCTTTCAACGGCCGGTATTGACCGCCTGGAAGTCCGGGTCTCACCGGGCGGATGGATTTGTCCAGCGGCTTGGCGCGGGCTGCCGTGCGGGCTGAACGGCCACCTGATCGGCGGCGCGGTTTTTCTTCGCTCACAGACACACTCTCTCCTCCCAAACTACCTGCGGCTCAAGACGTCAGCTTGGCCGCGGGAAATCACCGCGGAAATCGGAAAAGTTGTTATTTCAACAAAGCTTTGCGGGACAACGCGTCACCAAAGGGCTTCCAGCCTTGGGTCCTGGGACAAATGCAACGGCACTGGATAGCGCAATCATGGTCGGTTTCCTTGGGTTGCATCAGTAAACAGGCGGCGAGATCACCCAGATGGCGACCGCCGGTTCGGCGTAGGGGTTGGCCCAGCGATAGGCCGAGTTGCGGATTCGGAAACTGTCGCCGGTTGCAATTGTGAACTGATCGCCATCCAGCCAGATATCCAGTTTGCCGGACACCATATAGGCGACTTCCTGGGTTGCCCGCTTCACCAACTTTTCCCGTTTAGACCCCGGTTGAAATGTCGAGTGGATCATCTCGAAGTCGTCGGTCAGGTCAGGTGAAATCAACCTCTCAACCAAACCCATGTCATGCTCGCCAATGACACGGCGGGAGCCAGATCGCACGATGCGGCCGCGTTCTTCCTCCGGGGTTTGCGGATGGCCGAAAAACAACGACAAGGGTACGCCAAAAATGTCGGCAATTTGCCGAAGATCGGACAGGCGCGGCGTGGAGATGTCGCGCTCTACCTGGGAGAGCCACCCGACCGACCGACCAAGTTTTTCGGCCAGATCCTCCAGCGTCATCTTGCGGGCGGTTCGCAGGGCTCTCAGATCTTCGCCAAGACTGCTGGTATCGGTCACGGATGCCTCATCATGAAAATATCCGGCGCAATTTCACGTAGTTTCATGAAAAAATCAAACGAATTTTCACTGGCGAGATTTCACAAGACAACAGTCTGGAAGCGATGGGGCAAATTCGGCGGCGTTTCCGGCATCTGGCCGGCAATTGGAAACAAGATGGATTGCCCTGCATGACATGCCTGCCGACAGGTGCAGCTACCATCGAGGCGGTTCTTGGCGATGGGCATAGGGTCGAGCACCGGTGGAGAACCGGGTAACCAGCCGCCATTTTCCCAACAGGTTCGATAGTACCTGAAAATGGTCTGCGCAGCATAAACACAGGCATCCTGCGGCGGAAATATCATGTTTCCGGGCGGCGAACTGGCCTGACATCGATGATGGAGTGAGATGGTTTACCTCTTCACCTTCTCCATCTTCGGATCATAAAGCGGGGCAAGCGTGACCTCGGCTTTGACGCGGATTCCGGCGACTTCGAGTTCATATTCGCCGGATAGCACATGCTCGCGGTCGATTACGGTCTTGCTGCGGACATAGCCCATTCCAATGGATTTTTGCAGCGTGTGGCCGAACCCGGCAGAGCTGAGCCAGCCGCAGCGTTCCCCGTCACGGTAGATGGTTTCACGGCCAGACAGTATGACTTCCGCAGCGGTGGTGAAGGTTGCCATGATCTTCTTCACACCTGTTTCACGCTGCCGGGCAACGGCGTTGCGGCCCTTGAACGGGATGTTTGATTTCATCTTGACCGCCCAGCCGAGCCCGGCTTCGTCCGGCGTATGGTCCGGGCCGATATCGGATGCCCAGGCCCGGTAGCCTTTTTCCAGCCTGAGGGTTTCGATGGCCCGGTAACCTGCATTTCTGAGGCCAAGCGGCGCGCCGGCCGCCCAAAGCGCGTCGTAAACCGTCTGGGCATATTCTGCAGGCAGGTGAAGCTCCCAGCCAAGTTCCCCGACATAGGTAATGCGCATTGCAAGAACAGGACAACCGGCAATGCCGATGCGGCGGGCTTGGCCAAAGGGCTGTGCCTCGTTTGACACATCGTCATTGGTGGCGGCTTGTAAGATATCGCGGGCCTTCGGGCCGAACAGCGACAGCACGGCGTTCGACGAGGTAACATCGACGAGCTGCGCGTTCATACCGTCAGGAATGTTGCGCTTGATCCAGTCGAAGTCATGGGTGGCGTAACCTGTGCCGGTGACGATGTAGTATTCGTCTTCCCTGGTACGCACGCAAGTGAGATCACACTCAATGCCGCCGCGATCATTGAGCATCTGGGTATAGATGATCGAGCCGACCGGCCTGTCGACGCGGTTGGAGGCAATCCATTGAAGGGCCGCTTCCGCATCCGGACCGGTCAGGATGTATTTGGCAAAGGATGTCTGATCGAACAGCGCGGCGGTTTCGCGGGCCGCGGCGTGCTCGCGTCCGACCGGCCCGTGCCAGTTGGGGCGCTCGAATGTGTAAATGTCGCGCGCGTCCTCACCGGCTTCTGCAAACCAGTTCGGCCGTTCCCAGCCGAGTTTTTCACCAAATACGGCACCGGAGGCCTGAAGCGTCGCATAGAGGGGCGACCGGCGGCAGGGCCGGCCGCTGGTATGTTCTTCCGACGGCCAGGCCATGGTGTAGTGCTTGCCATAGGCTTCCAGCGTACGGGTGCGGACCCAGTCGGTGTCCGTGTGCGGGCGGCCAAAACGGCGAATGTCCGCGGACCACAGATCATAGGGCGGTTCGCCTTTGGCAACCCATTCGGCGAGCGCCATGCCCGCGCCGCCGCCAGCGGCAATTCCGAACGCATTGAATCCGGCACCAACAAAGACATTTGCCATTTCCGGCGCTTCACCGATGATGAAGTTGCCATCGGGCGTGAAGCTTTCGGGGCCATTCAACAGCTGCTTGATACCGGCTTCCTGCAGTTTCGGCACGCGCGGCAACGCCAGTTCAACGAGTTGTTCGAAATGATCGAAATTCGAATCCAGCAGCTGGAAATCGAACGGATCGGGAATACCCTTCATGGCCCACGGAATGCCGTTCGGTTCGTAACCGCCCATGACCAATCCTCCGACCTCTTCCTTGTAGTAGGTCAGCCGGTCCGGATCGCGTAGCGTCGGCAGGTTGGATGGGACGCCGAAGGGTTCGGTAATCATATATTGGTGCTCGACGGAAACGAGCGGCACTGTCACACCGATGGTGGCGGCAAGCTCCCGGGTCCACTGGCCACAGCACAGAACAAGCTTCTCACACATGACATCGCCCTGCGCGGTGCGGACGCCGGCCAGTTTGCCTTTCTCGGTCAGGATTTCCGTAACCGGGCAGTTCTCAACCAGCTTTGCGCCATTGTTGCGGGCACCGCGAGCCAGAGCCTGGGTGATGTCCGACGGGCTCGCCTGGCCGTCAGTCGGCAAAAAAGCAGCACCGACAACGTCGGAAATGTCCATCAGCGGCCAGAGATCCTGAGCTTCCTTGGGTGTCAGCAACTGCATGTCGAGGCCGAAGCTATGGGCGGTCGTTGCCTGGCGCTTGACCTCTGTCCAGCGCTCCTCATTGCAGGCAAGACGAAGCCCGCCATTCATCTTCCAGCCGGTAGCAAGACCGGTTTCTTCTTCCAGCCGGTCGTAGAGTTCGATTGAATAACCGAGAAGCTGAGTGATGTTGGCATTCGAACGCAACTGGCCGACCAGACCGGCAGCATGCCAGGTGGACCCGGAGGTCAGCGCGGCCTTTTCAAGAAGCAGGACTTCCTGCCCCATCTGGGCGAGATGGTAAGCCGTCGAACAGCCGACAATGCCGCCGCCGATGATCAGGATCTTTGACGAGGAAGGGAGGGTCATGAATGTGGTCCTCAGGATTGGTAGAAGTCGGCCAGCGCAGCACGCAGCCGGTCCATGTTCTCAGCCGTGTAAGCGGCGTAATCGAATTCGATTTCAGAATGCAGTTCGGAGGTCATCGACCACAAGGTCTCGCGCATTAGCGATGCGCATTTCATCGCCTGGTAGGGCCGCCAGCGGACTTCGGCGGTTTCCTCGAAATACTGTTCCAGCATGGCGCGTTCCTGCGCCTCGCTCAGACCGTTGTTGCCGGCAAGACCGGCCAGATCGAACAATGGCGTGTTGTAACCGCCATACTCCCAGTCGATCAGCCAGAGTTTCTTGCCGTCATCCAGAATATTGGCGGCCAGAAGATCGTTGTGACCGATGACCAGCTCCACCGGGCCTGTGGCAATGGCGAGTTTTTCCTGATCCTTCATCAGGCCGGGCAGCATGGCAGCATGCGGCGAGTTCTCGACGATCAACCGCGTCATGTAGGTCTGGTTGACCTGGAACGGCCAGAATGCCAGGACCGGCGTGGTCAGATGCTTGCCAAGTCCGCGATGGGTTCTGGCGACCAGGTCGACAATACGCGGCAAGTTGGCCGGGTCGCGAACATCTTCTTCCCTGTAGGTCCGGGCGTCGAGGAACTCCAGAACCAGAACACCAGGCTCGTGGTGCACGACCTTGGGTGCGACACCGAGCGCCTCTGCGGAGCGGCTCAGCGCCACTTCATTCCAGCGCAGGACGCCATGCTCCGGGATATCTTCGCCCAGGCGTACGACATAGTCTGCGCCGCCATCGGTGACACGCAGATTGACATTGGTGATGCCGCCGCCCAACGGGGTGATATCGGCCGGATCAGAAAAACACGGCAGCGACGCAGCCCGTTCAATTGCGGTAGTCCCGGTCATAGTCCCAACCTCTTTTTCTGTCCTTCGGCAGCTGCATGAACCACCCGGTCGGCGATGATGGCGATGAAAGCGACGGCAAGACCGGCGACAATACCCTGTCCGGCATTGGCCTTGGTCAGCGCGATGTAGACTTCCTGGCCGAGATCACGGGTTCCGACGAGTGCGGTAATGACCAGCATCGACAGGGCCAGCATGATGGTCTGGTTGAGCCCGAGCAGCAGTTGCGGGGTGGCGAGCGGCAGTTTTACCCGCCAGAGCAACTGGCGCGGTGTGCAGCCGGCCATGCGGCCCGCTTCGATCAGATGTTCCGGCACTTCGCGCAGGCCGAACGCGGCATACCGGACTGCCGGGGCAAGTGCGTAGAGCACAACGGCGATCATGGCGCTGAAATCGCCGACCCGGAACAGCATCACCACCGGGATCAGATATACAAAACTCGGCAGTGTCTGCAGGGTATCCATCATGCCGAGGATCACGCGGCCGGCGCGCTCGCGCTCCGCCGCCCATATGCCGAGCGGGATGCCGATCATAGTGGCGATCAGCACCGAGACACCGCATAGGTAGATCGTAATCATCGCCTTGTTCCACAGACCGCTCGCGGCAATGAAGGCCATGAAGAAGGCTGCAAGCAGCCCCATGCGCCAGCCCGCGATTTTCCATGCGAACAAACCGGTTGCGGCAATGCCCCAGGGCCACGGGATCCCGGCGAAGAACTTTTTGACCGGCAGCAACAGCCACTGAAGAATCACAACCTTGATGGCTTCGAACGTGTCGAAGAAGTTGACGTTGATCCACTCCATCGCAGAGGACCAGAACGGGCCGGTGGTCAGCGTCAGGGCTTCGGGATAGGTCTGGACCGCAGGGACGAACAGTCCGGCAATCAGTGTGCCGGCAATGACGGCGAGCACTGTTACAGACCACGGATGCCGTTGCAGATAGTTTCCGCTGCGCGGTTCGGAGACGCCGCGTTCAGAAAACGCCTGACTGACACGATCCAGCGCGATTGCCATGACGACAATGGCGAGACCGGCTTCGATGCCGCCGCCGATATCCAGACGCCGGAGGCTCGAAAGCACGTCGAAGCCAAGCCCCCCGGCGCCGATCATCGAGGCGATGATCACCATGTTCAGCGTCAACATGATGACCTGGTTGACGCCGACCATCAGCGATGGCGTGGCCGAAGGCACGAGGACCTTCCACATCATCTGCCGCCGGGTGCAGCCTGCCATCCGACCGGCTTCCTTGATCTCTTCGGGCACGCCTTGTAGCGCAACCATCGTGATGCGCACCATCGGCGGCATGGCATAAATCACGGTCGCGACGAGGGCGGCAACCGGGCCAAATCCGAACAGGATCAGGACCGGAACCAGATAGGCGAAGACGGGTACCGTCTGCATCAGATCAAGTACAGGCCGCAAAAGCCGGGCAAACCATGGGCTGCGAAACGCCGCGATCCCGAGAAGCAGACCACCGACCGCACCGATCGGCACCGCGATAAGCACCGAGGACAGGGTCACCATGGCGCTGGCCCATTGGCCAAAGACGGCAAGGTAAAGGAAGCAGGCACCGGCCAGCGCAGCGAGCCGCCAGTCACGGGCATAATGTGCAATTGCGATCATGACCGCAATCACCGCAATCCAACTCAGCGACGGCGCATATTCAACGGCCTGATCACCCAGTCCGCTTTGGAACCCCTCGATCAGCAGGTTCCGCAACACCTGGTAGGGTGCTTCGATAACGGCCGCGATGGCCCTGGTCACATCGCGGAACGTGAAAAAATAAAAATGCGCGCTGTCGGTCAGCCAGTCGAGCAGACGCGTAATCCACAATTCGACCGGCAGCTCATACTGTTTCGGAAAGCGGATGATCCAGCGTGCGTCGAGCGCCTTGTAGAGCTGAAAAGAGTAAGCCGACAGCACCCATGTGGCGGCAAACAGGCCGAGCCAAAATGCTTTGTTCCAGGAAAACCACTTAAGCATCAGCGGCGCCCGACAAGCACATCGACCACGGCAGCGGTGTCGATCTGACCAATCAATTCGCCGTCCCGCATGACCCTGAAGGGCGCGTCAGCCCCTTCGACCGCACCGGCGATATCCTCGACAACCGCATCATGAGCCACCTCGCCGCCGAAGGTCTCCGACGTGACGGGTTGCATGACGGTGGCGGTCTTGATCACCTTGGCGCGTGCGACATGACGGGTGAATTCGGCGACATATTCGGTGGCCGGATTGAGAACCAGCTCCTCAGGCGTTGCCACCTGTTCGATGGCCCCATCCTTCATGACCGCGATCCTGTCGGCCAGGCGGATCGCCTCATCGAAATCATGCGTGATGAAGACAATGGTCTTCTTCAACATGTTCTGCAGGCGGATGAATTCGTCCTGCATCTCACGGCGAATGAGAGGATCCAGCGCCGAAAACGGTTCGTCCAGAAACCAGAGATCGGGCTCGACGACGAGCGAGCGGGCGATGCCGACGCGCTGCTGCTGGCCGCCGGAAAGCTGGCGCGGGTAGTAGTTCTCGCGGCCCTTGAGACCGACCAATTCAATGACCTCCCGCGCACGGGCCTCGCGGGTTTTCCGGTCAATTCCCTGAACATCGAGCGGAAAGGCAGCGTTCTCCAGAACCGTCAGATGTGGCAGCAGTGCGAAATGCTGAAACACCTTGCCCATTTTCTTGCGCCGGATTTCGATCAATTCGGCATCAGACGCTGCCAGCAAGTCCCGGCCTTCGAAGAAGATTTCGCCAGCTGTCGGTTCAACGAGCCGCGACAAACAGCGCACCAATGTCGATTTGCCGGAACCCGACAGTCCCATGATCACGAAGATTTCGCCGCGCAGGATCTGAACGCTGACGTCCCGCACCGCGCCGATCAAACTATGCGCCCGCAAGGTGTCACGGTCGGGATTGGGCGTTTTTTGCAATACGTCACCGGCATGCGGGCCATAAAGCTTCCAGACATTGCGGCAATCAAGCAGAACAGGCTCGGTCATTAAATCCTCATAGCAAATCGTCGTGCAGCCACTGGCTCACGTTAAACGATTTGCTGTGCGTTGTTCGGGAAACTGCGGTGCCTGCGCCCACGCAATGCGGGCACAGGCGGGACAAGGGCTTAGTTCAACCAGCCCATCCACGTGTCTTTGTTTGCGTCCATCCAAGCCTTGACGGTGTCGTCGACGGACTTGCCGTTGAGATCCACCTCGGCAACCATTGCGCCCATGTCACCATTGGAAATGGTGAACGCCTCGACAGACTTGGCTGCATCCGGCCATTTTTCGGCCAGACCTGCCCAGGCAACCTTCCAGATCGGACCGGTGGGTTTGCCGCAGTCATAGGCCGCATTCGGATTGATGCCGACCGAAGGATCGTTGTAGCACTCGGCAGAATAGGCCGGGAACTGGACAAACTCGCCTTCGTATTTCGCCGGGGCCCAATGCGGTGCGTAGATCCACAGGACGATCGGTGCCTTGCGCTGGTAAGCGGATTCAAGTTCTGCGAACAGGGCAGCATCAGTGCCTGCATGAACCACTTCGAAGTCCATCTCAAGCGCTTCGACGCGTTCGTCGTCGAAACCGCCCCAGGTCACGGGGCCGCCCAGATACCGGCCGAGCGGGGCGGTTTCGGCTGTTGCGAATTCGCCCGCGCAATCATTCAACGCCTGCCAATCCGGCAGACCCGGGCAAACGTCCTTCATGTAGGACGGGTACCACCACTCCTCGATGGCATCCATGCCGGTGGAGCCCATGCTGATCACCTTGCCTGTCGCTGTGGCGGCGTCCATGGCTTCACGTCCAGTGGTTTCCCAGATCTCCATCGCAACGTGCAAATCACCGGTCTCCAGGCCGGCGAACTGCGCAATATAGTCTGCCTGAACATACTCGATGTTGTGGCCGCCAGCTTTCAGAACTTCGCCCATCAGCGTCGTGGTGATGAGCTGACCGGTCCAGTCATGCAGCGTGAGCTTGATTGGGTCCGCTGAGTCCGCCAACGCGGGAAAAGCAACGGCAGTAAATGCCAGCGCGGCTATCTGTGCTTTCATGTGTTGAACTCCTAGGAAGGTCCGAATTTTTGTTTACCCGCCGAACCCGTTTCGGCCCGGACCCGACGCATTTGTTGTAAACGTAATTCAACATCATTCTGGGCTTAAATCAACAAAAAACAACAAATCGCTTTCGGTATGAAAATCTGTCGGCTATAGCGGTACCCAAGACCAAAACCCTCGCTGCATCGGATCCGAAGATGAACAGCTTGCCCCTTCAATCGCGCCTCGAAACTGCCGTTTCCATCACAGAACTGGCTGCCAGGACTGTGCAACAACATTTCCAGAGCAAGGTCGATATCGAACTCAAGCAGGACCTCTCACCGGTAACGGTTGCCGACAAGGCGACCGAAGCGGTCATCCGGGAAGGCCTGGCGAAGCATTTTCCTGGCGAAGCAATCTTCGGTGAGGAATTCGGCCGGGAGGGCGATTCTGAGACGACCTGGATCATTGATCCGATCGACGGAACGAGATCCTTTATCGGCGGGGTACCGCTATTCGGAATGCTGCTGGGTTTTCTGGAGGCAGGCCGGCCGGTGGCCGGTGTCATCCGGATGCCGGCACTGGATGAAGTCTATGCGGGAGGATTGGGTCTGGTGGCGACCTGCAACGGCGCGCCTATCCGGACCAGCGGCTGCAAGTCTTTGAAAGAGGCCAATCTCTACATCAACGAAGCCGACAAACTGGCTTTGCGCGAGGCGGCGGTGTTTGCACGTCTTATCCAGACAGGCGCGCTGCGGCGGATGGGGGCAGACTGCTATCCGCATGCCCTGGTCGCAGCCGGGACGATGGATGCCGTCGTTGACTATGACCTTGAACCCTACGACTACCTGCCAGTAGCTGCCGTGGTTCAGGCTGCAGGCGGCGTCATGACCGACTGGCAGGGCAGGGCGCTTGGCCTCGACTCCGATGGACGCGTCCTGACAGCGGCCACGCCCGAACTGCATGCGGAGTTGCTGGAACTGGTCAACGGCGGATGCGAAACGACCGGGATTTAATACCAACCCCTTCGCACAGCCTCAACGTGTTCAGCAAAGTCCGGATCCTGCATCAGGGCCTTGCACCGGGCAAAACGGCCAGTGGAATAGGCCCAGAAATCTTCAGCCGGATTTTTGTCGGCATGCTGAATCAGGCCCCATAGCGTCCATAGCAGGTCGCACATTGCCTTGTAGATCACCATCCGCCCGGTCTCGGCGGCGGTTGGCTCGCGGCCGAAATAGGCGTGCATCAACTCCGCGTCTTGGGCGGCGTTCATTCCGGCCTCGACGGACAGATCGCCGACATCCCACAACGGGTCGTTCATGCCGGAATACTCCCAGTCGACGATCCACATGAGAGTGCCGTCATCCAGGAAGTTTTCGCACAAAGGGTCGCAATGGCAGGGGGCAAGTGGCAAATCCGCAGCTGCCAATACGTCCTTGACCGGTGTGGCCGCGGCGACAACGTCGTGATAGCCATCTGGAAGCTCAACATCCTTGGTGGATAGCAGCTTCAGGTAGTCGTCGATCATCGCAAACAGTTCGAAGCGGAACTCGAAGGTTTCGCCAGAATTGTGCAGTTTGGCCAATGCGGCTCCGGCCCGTCCCGGAGCGCCTGCGCGGGACTTGAAAAGATCGGGTGTCATGGTGGTGACGTCCGGAACCGCTTCACTGACCATCAAACCGGTTTCCGGTTCGACATGGATCACTTCGGGCGAGACCCCGGCGCGAGCGGCTGACTTGGCATTGTGCGCTTCCACCTTCCGGTCGATGTATTCCTCTGTTCCGGCTCCGGGAATGCGCACGACGACGGACCGGTGACCCAGATCCACGCGGTGCACGAGATTGGTCAAGCCGCCGAGCCGTGTGACGGTTGCTGAGCCGGTCAGAACCTCAAAGCCCGGAATCTTGCGCAGCGCTTCCAGCACGTTTTCCGTATGCTCGCTCATGGTTTCATTCATCCTTTCAGCGCTTTGTTTTCCGGATCGTATAACGGCCCCTCAACCTGCCGGATCGGATGACGGTCACCAAACACTTCAAGCATGAAGTCTTTCTGCTCCCATAGATCCTTGTCGAGATAGCCGCGAAGAATGGTCTTGCCGACCGTGTGGCCGAATCCGACTGACGTTGCCAGCGACACGACAGTATCGCCGGTCAGGATGGTTTCGCCGCCGGTCAGGGGCAGATTGGCATCCGAAACGAAAGTGCAGAGCTTGCGGGCGGGGCCATCTGCCTTTTGTTCTTCGAGCACCATTCGGCCGAGAAAGTATCCCTTCGATTTCAGGTGGACGCGGAAGCCGACACCGGCCTCGACCGGCGTGTAGTCGGGCGTGACGTCTCCAGACCAGTAGATATACCCCTTTTCCATGCGCAGGCTGTCAATCGCCCGGTACCCGGCATTGGCTATGCCGGATTCCTGACCCGCGGCCCACAGCGTGTCATAGACATGGGCGGCAAATTCCGCCGGGATGTGGAGTTCATAGCCCAATTCGCCCACATAGCCGATCCGTGCTGCCAGAACCGGGGCCGCACCGATGACTATCTCGCGGGCGGTGGAGAAAGGTATGGCCTCGTTGGAAACACTGCTTTCGGCAGTTGATGCCAGCACGTCGCGCGACTTTGGGCCAACAATGTTGATCACCGCTTTTGCGGATGTCATTTCGACCAGATGCACCGACCCGTCATCCGGCATATGGCGCTTGATCCAGTCGCTGTCGCGCAGGCCGAACCCCGACCCGGTGACCATGTAAAAACGGTCTTGCGCCAAGCGGATGAAGGTGACGTCGGCCTCGGTCCCGCCGCGCTCATTGCACATTTGCGTGTAGATCACGGACCCTGGCTGTTTGTCCATGTTGGATACGCAGATCCGCTGCAGAAGGGGGAGCGCACCCGGGCCGATGATCTCGAACTTGGCAAACGATGTCTGGTCGATCAGCGCGACGCGTTCGCGCACCGCCCGGTGTTCGTCGGCAGAGTATTTTTTCCAGCCGGGTGCCAGGAAGTCGAGCTGGTCGATAGGATCGACGCCTTCCGGTGCGAACCACAACGGACGCTCCCAGCCGTTCTTCGAGCCGAACACCGCACCGGCCGCCTTCAGCCGGTCATGGAGCGGGGACAGGCGCAAACCGCGTGCGGTTTCGTGTTCCTGGCCCGGATACCGCATCTTGTAGTGATGGGCATAGTGTTCGACCGCGCGGGGATACATGAAGGCACGGGTGCCGTGATGCGGACCGAAGCGGCGGACATCAAGCGGCCACAGATCAAGCGATGGCTCACCGTCGATGATCCATTCGGCGATCATCTCGCCGGCACCGCCGCCTGCGGCAATGCCATAGAGAAAACCGGTTGCCAGCATCAGGTTGCCGATACCCGGCTGCCAGCCCATGACGAAATCGCCATCCGCCGAGTAGGGGATCGGGCCGTTGATCACCTGTCTTACACCTACCTCGTTGACGACCGGCGTGACCTGACCGGCATATTCGGCGAGGGGCAAAAACCGGTCGAGGTTTTCCGGCAGGAGTTGGCGGACAAAAGGCCCGGGAATTTGCGGGTCGCCGAATGGCAATGTGTCTTCCTCATACCCGCCGATCACCAGGCGCCCGCCGGCGTCGGGCTTGTAGTAGACCAACCGCTCCGGATCCCTGAGGGTCGGGAAATGCCCGACGTCCATACCAGTTGGTTCGGTGACAATATACTGGTGCTCCACCGCGCAGGCCGGAATGCGGATGCCCAGTTTGGCACCGATTTCGCGGCTCCACATGCCCGATGCGAGGATGACGGTCTCCGCTTCATAGCTGCCGCCGGTGGTTTCGACCTCAGTGATCCGTCCGCCCTCGACGGTGAAATCAAGCACTTCGACGGCCTGTCTGATCACCGCGCCCTGTTTGCGCGCGGCCCCGGCAATCGCCTGACACAGGGAGGCCGGATCGACATACCCGTCAGAGGGAATGAATGCGGCGCCTTCCAGTCCGCGCTCGTCGATCAAAGGGAACAGGGCCTTCGCCTCGGCGGGGCTGATGATGGACATGTCGAGATCGAAACTGCGGGCCATCGTTGCCAGCCGTTTGGCCTCCAGCATCCGTTCCCTGGTCGCTGCAAGGCGGAGCGAGCCGGTCTTCTTCCAGTCGAACTGCATGCCTTCTTCGTTCTGCAGCCGGTCGTACATCTCGACGGATTTTTTCAGCATCCGCGTGGTGTTGCGCGAGGACCTTAGCTGCCCCACCAATCCGGCGGCGTGCCACGTGGCACCTTCCGTCAACCCGGCCCGTTCCAGCAGAACGACGTCCCTTTCGCCGTTGCGGGTCAGATGATACGCGATTGAACAGCCGACGATGCCGCCGCCGACTATAAGATGCTTTACCGAATGATCCGCCATGAACAATCCCCAATGCGACTGGCTCGGCATCATAGGTAAAACCATCAAGCAATCAACAATAATGTTGATATTTGTTGATATTAGGAGTTATCTGGCAACCAGAGCGGATTGAATTCCGCTTTCTTGACGGTATTGTGCGGAAATGTCGAAATACGAAACTCAGATTCAGGAGATCGTCAATCTGCGCGGAACCATCACCGTGCTGGATCTGGCACGGGAACTGAACGTTTCCGACCAGACGATCCGGCGCGTGGTGCGTCCTCTGGTCGAGAACGGCGAAATCAAGAAAGTCCATGGCGCGCTGGTGTCCAACCGCTCGGTCATCGACCCGCCATTCATGGCACGCATGTCGCAGGAACGAGCGGCCAAAGTATTGATCGCCCGCGCCATCGCCGATCTGGTCAAGGACGGTGACAGCATCGCAATCGATACGGGGTCGACCTCCGCCTTTGCCGCGCAGGCGCTGCGTGAGCGCAAAGACCTGACCGTGGTTACCAACTCCGCCTTCATTGCCAGCACCCTGGCGATGATTCCGGGCAACAATGTCTCCATGGCCGGAACCCAGTTGCGCGATCATGACGGTGCAGCTTTCGACAAGTCGGCTTTCGATGTGATCGACCGGATGCAGGTCGATTACACCCTCCTGTCGGCATCGGCTGTCGATGCCCGGAAGGGGTTTCTGGTCCATGAACAATGCGAAGTCGACATCGCGACCGCAATGATGCGCAATTCGACCCGAACCATCTTCGCGGTCGATGGTTCCAAGTTCCTGCCTCTCGACCGAAGACCCGCGCTCCGCCAGCCGGATCTGCGCCCGGGGGACTACCTGATTACCGACCGGCCAGTCGAACCGGGGTTCGAGGAACTGCTGGCATCATTGCAGGTGATTGTCGCCGGGACGTAATGATGCCGCCAAATCTTGATGATCCTAACTTCCATTTGGCGATCGGCCTTTAAGTATATTGCCGTCTGAAAAAGGGGCGCGTGTTCAAAACAGCCTCCGGCATACCCCGAGCGGTTCAAAGCAGAACAATCCACATTGGGCGATACGATCAGTATGACTGGCCAATTGAAGACCATGCCCAATGAAAGCGCCCGCTTTTGATGGACGACTTGCGCACCGGCTATTGATCCAACTTCAGATCTAATACATACAGGATGCACTGTTTGTAATTTGCCGGGAGAGCGTTTTGACATCACTGTTGCTAAAACAAGCGCGGATTGTTGACGGAAGCACAGATGAGCCTCTGGACCCGATGGACATCGCAATCGAAGGCGGTCGGTTTAAGGCCGTTGAACCCGGAGTGCGATTTGATGCTGACGTCGTTTTAGACATGAAGGCCGGCATCGTGATGCCCGGTTTGATCGATTGTCACGTCCATGTCTGCGCCGCGACGGCCGGGCTCGGGGCAAACACCGAATTGCCAAATTCCTTTGTGGCGTTGCGGGCTGCACAGATCATGCGGGGGATGCTGCTACGGGGATTCACCACGGTTCGGGACCTTGGAGGCGCCGATATCGGGTTGGTCATGGCCCAGGAAAAGGGGATTGTGTCTGGTCCCAAGCTGGTGATTTGCGGCAAGGCACTTTCGCAATCCGGCGGGCATGCGGATCATCGTGGCGCATACCATAATCGTGATGTGTCCTATTATGCTGAAAGAGTTGGGGCGCTCGGGCGCATCTGCGACGGTGTTCCGGATGTAACGCGCGCCGCCAGGGAAGAAATCAAAAACGGCGCTCAATTCCTGAAGGTGATGGCAGATGGCGGCGTTTCATCGCCCTCTGATCCCATCGGATACCAGGTTTTTTCCGTCGACGAACTCAAAGCGGTTGTCGAAGTCGCCGAGTCATTCGGGACCTATGTCGCGGCCCATCTATACGATGACGCGGCGACCGTGCGTGCTTTGGATTGCGGCGTTACCTGCGTAGAGCACGGCAACATATTGAGCGACGCGACAATCAAGCGAATTGCCGCTGACGGTGTTTTTGTCGTTCCCACCAACATCACGTATGATCTGCTGAAGCGCAAGGGTGCCGAATTTGGGGTTCCGCCCGCTTCCATGGCAAAAATCGACGATGTTCGCGAGGCGGGAATCGCGCGGCTCTCGAAACTGTACGAAGCAGGCGTTACCATGGGCTACGGCTCGGATTTGCTCGGAGAAATGCATGATTATCAGTCAGAGGAGTTCATTCTGCGCGCGCAATCCATGCCGGCGAAAAACGTTATTCGCTCCGCAACTTTGGATGCGGCAAAGGTTCTGCGTATGGAGGGTGAAGTCGGAGCGATCCAGCCGGGCGCCGCAGCGGACTTGATATCTGTTGCTGGAAACCCGTTAGAGGATGTGACTTTGCTTACAGCTCAGGGTGCCCGTATTCCTTTGATCCTTCAAAACGGCAACATCATAAAAAATACCCTCTAACGAAGCCGCTATACCAGCCCAAGTTGACTAGAACCTATCTGATGGAGCGAAAATTCGTTTCCGGCTAGGCGATGCGGGCAGCGCGGCCTTTACGGCCGGGCAAGCGCAGCAACGGCGCCGGGGACGAATTTTCGCCCACCAAAGGCGCGCTTTTCCTATCCTGCGGACAGCGTCATGCTTTTTGAACGATACCCCGCATCGTCCTGCAAAGCATTCCTGGCCAAAGAAAAGGAGAAACGCGTCAGATAGGTTCTAGGGCCTGTGGACATATAGGATTCACAGGCCGTCTTTTTTGTGATTCAAGCTTTCTTTTGAGGAGGCTTTGATGCGCAGCGAACGTTTTGTCATTACGGATAGAAGTTGGGCGATCATAGAACCGTTGCTTCCGGGAAGTATCCGGGACCGGGGCCGGACAGCAAAGGACAACCGGCTGTTTCTTGAAGCGGTGCTGTGGAAGGTTCGCGTTGGCAGCCCATGGCGGGATCTGCCGCCCGGATTTGGCGAATGGAACAGTGTGTTCCGGCGGTTCCGCCGATGGACCCAACGCGGTGTATTTCAGCGCCTTTTTGAGGCTGTATCGGGTGATCCCGACTTTGAATATGTTCTTATCGATGGCACGATCATCAGCGTCCACCAAAAGGCGAGTGGCGCAAAAGGGGGACTCTCAATCAGGCCATCGGGCGCTCGAAAGGCGGACTGACCACCAAGGTCCTGGCCCTCACCGATGCGTTAGGCAATCTGGTGCGCTTCAAGCTTCTGCCCGGCCAGCGCAGTGAAATTGTTGGTGTGCCCGACCTTATCGACGGTCTGGAATTCGGCGCCATGCTTGCCGACAAGGCATTCGATGCCGATGCGTTGCGCGAAGACCTTGATACGCGCCAGGCGCAAGCCGTCATTCCGGCGAAAACCAATCGCCGCGTCCACATTCCCCACGATGTGGAAACCTACCAGTGGCGTCATCTGATTGAAAACTACTTCAGCAAAATCAAAGAGTTCAGAGGAATAAACACGAGATACGACAAGACCGACGCCAGCTATCAAGCATCATGGAACCTGGCCGCAACCATCATCGCATTGCGCTAAATGTCCACAGGCCCTAGAGCATCGGGCGGTAAGTTTGAATCGCTTGATGACATTTTGCGGTTCACTCGGCCAGGCGCGTCGTGAAGGGCGATGTGGGGCATCGTTCGAACGGCGCAACGCAGCCGATGGGCCGCAAAATGCCACCCGAAGGGCCGAACTCATGTGTCCGCTGACGGCGTTGGCCCGCCCTTATGGTGATCACACCACGGCGGGCGATCCGCCTGGTCAACAAACACATGAGAGCGGTCAAGCGATTCAAACTTACCGCCCGATGCTCTAATCAACTGGGGGTGGTATTCTTCAATGCTTCGTCGTGAAATCGCCTAGTGCCCGCGAAGCGATTTCCTTCCAGATCGCCAGCTGATGGCGGACAGTTTCGGGGTCGTTGTCGATGCTCTGGTGCATTGCAATGCCCCGCAAGGTCGAAAGCGTTGTTTGGACAAAATGCCTTGCCCGGTCATCGTCGCTGTCCAACCCCAGAAGTTGCAGCACGATGTGATCCCGTTCTTCGGCCCAGTCTTTAAGAATGCTTCGCAACGAGCGTCCCAATTCGTTGTTGTGACGCGCTGCGGCCATAAGTTCCAGTGCGGCAGCATAGTGCCGATGTGAAAAGTAATCCCGCCAATAGGTGTCAATAAACTCATTGATGTCCAGCCTGTTGGGACGCGTGTCTTCGCTAAACAGCTCGCTCGCTTTCCAACTGGCAATCAGATGCTCAAATGAAGCAGCGAGCAGGTCATCGCGTTTTGGATAATGGTGCGTCAACGCCCCCCGG
The DNA here is from genome assembly GCA_965230445.1 of Roseibium sp. Taxonomy (GTDB): domain Bacteria; phylum Pseudomonadota; class Alphaproteobacteria; order Rhizobiales; family Stappiaceae; genus Roseibium. The sequence goes on from OZ246005.1 coordinate 2,036,905, forward strand.
GAGGCTCCGGCCTTGGCTGCAATGATGTTGGTTGATATTCGCTCATATCCGATTTCAACCAAAGCATCCAAAGTGGCCTCACAGATTTTGGCTTTGGTTTCACTTGACCGTTCCTCTTGGGTTCGACGGGGCATTGGTTTATCCATCTTGTAACTTGCTTGCTTTTTTACTTCCAAGGGCGCTGGCGTAGTCGTCACGTTGCTTCGCGTTATTTCGCAAAGTGCGCATCGCAAAGGTCCATTCGAATAATCTCAAAATAACCAGTGTTCGACAATGTTGTCCATTGCCTTCTATTTGATCAGCTTTTGGACTTGATATTCATCTTACAAACAGGCTAGCCTGTTGTTAAGGGCAATTCAAGGTCCATGTCTACGCATAAGCCAGTGGCTTGCGCTTGGCAGAAATGTTCAAAGGGAAACAGGAAAGGTCGACTAATGAAAAAGATCCACTACGCCGGTGCGCTTGCCATTGCGCTGGCGACTGCCACATCACCCGCTTTGGCCCGCGACACAATCGTTGCCGCGACCTGGCTGCCGCCAAGCCACACCTTTACCGAAAACCTGTACACGTACTGGGCTGAAAAGGTTGTCGAATACTCCAATGGAACGTTGACGCCGCAGGTTGAGCTCGGCTCGCCTCGTGTGACGGCTTCGGGCAACCTCTCAGAAATCGCCGATGGATTGGCTGACGTATCGGGCCATTTTGCGCAATACACGCCAAGCGACCTTCCTGTTGCGAATGCTGTCGAAGAACTGGGCATGACCTTTGGCGATCCGCGCGTCATGATCGCTGCTGCGACCGACTTCAATATGAACGACCCTCAGCAGCAGGCAGAATGGCTTTCGAAAGGCGTCATCTATGGCAGCTCGTATACAACGCACATGTACGTGCTGGTTTGCAACGCGCCAATCGTGACCCTGGAAGACTTCAAGGGCTCCAAAATCCGCCTTCCTGGCCGTGCGCCAGCTGAATGGGCCAACTCTGCGGGCGCGGCAACCGTCTCCCTCAGCTCGAATGAGCAGTATGGCGCGCTGGACAAAGGGGCTTTGACCTGCACCACCACAACGCCGTCTGACGCTTATCAGCGCAAGCTGCACGAGGTGGCCACTCATATCACAGACTTGCCGATTACACTCTTCTGGGCCGGTTTGGGTCATGGCTATAACCAGCAGACCTGGTCTGAACTGACCGAAGATCAACGGCGCGCAATGTTGTCTGCGGAAGCAGATGCAATGGCCGCACTGATGGTGAAGGGCACGCTTGAGGCCGATACAAGAGATCGTGCCAAATTGGCAGAAGCAGGCGTTGCATTCCACACACCTGGAGAAGACTTGATCGCATCCCTGGAAGCCTTCAAAGCCGCGCAGCCGGAAAAAGCAGTGCCTGTTATCACGGAAACCTTTGGCGTTGCTGACCCTGCAGCGTTGCTCACACGTTTCCAGGCGGCCGTGTCGAAATGGGAAGCCCTGCTGGCGGATATCGAAGTTGACGACGTCGACGCCTTTGCAGCGATCATGCGCAAGGAAATCTACGATAAAATCGACGTGGCGAGCTACGGCCTGAACTGATTTGACTTCCAAACTGGATTGAAAGTTGGCGAGACGCTGGTGCAAATGATGCCGGCGTCTCGTCTAGTTTAAAAATCCAAATACACGCTGCCGATTGGGGGATGAACCGTGCAGATCAAGCGAGTACTGGAGACAATCGCAAGCTATCAGTTGACCCTGGCCGCCATCGGCGTTCTGGGCGTTTTGGTTGCGATCTGTGTCGATGTGTTTTGCCGCGCAGTCTTCAATGCCCCGATCAGTGCGACACTGGATATCGTGTCGTTTTGGTGCATGATTCCGGTCGCCTTTTTCCCGATGATGTTTCTGGAAACCAATCGCGAACACATTCAAACGGATCTCTTCTATCGAATGTTCCCCTCCGGGGTTCGGTATATCGCGGACATTGCATCAAATGTCCTTGCCATTGCGATTTATGCGATCCTGGCTTGGTTGACCTATCAGCAAGCGGTGAGGTCCACAGAGGTCCATGAAGTGTCCATGGGCGTGAACCTACTGCCGATTTGGCCGGTGCGCTGGATTTTACCGGTCGCCTTTTCGATGGCCGCGATCGCATCCCTGGCTAAGCTGGCGACTGACTTTAGAAGAACAGATACCTGATGCTCGCTGACCTTCCCACACTGCCAATTGTATTTGTCAGCCTTCTTGTCCTGATTGCGGTACGCGTCCCAATTGGACTCGCTTTGATTTCGGTGTCCTTTTTCGGCATCGCGGGTGAAATTAGCTGGCGGGCGGCCTTTGGATCGATTTCCCGGTTGCCGTTTGAGTTCGCGACCAACTGGAGCTTTTCGGCAGTTCCCATGTTTCTCTTGATGGGATTTATTGCCGCTGAAAGCGGGCTGACAAAGGGGCTGTTTTCGACATCCAAAGTGCTGCTGCGGCGATTACCGGGCGCTTTGGCCTGTGCCAGTGTGTTTGCAAGCGCGCTTTTTGCGGCAGCATCGGGATCTTCAGTTGCAACCGCTGCCTCAATGTCCAAGATCGCGATCCCTGAGATGCTGGACAGAAAATACGATCCCGGTCTTGCCAGCGGCACTATCGCCGCTTCGGGGACACTCGGATCCTTGATCCCACCGTCAATTCTGATGATCCTTTATGGCGTCTATGCCGATGTCTCTATTGGGGCTCTTTTTCTTGCCGGTCTGATTCCCGGGATTCTGTCGGCGGCAATCTATATCGCAATGATTTCTATCCGTTGTAAGGTCAATCCGTCCCTTAGCGGTGGGCACGAACACTATCCGGCTGAAAGCCTTTCATTCACCCAGATTGTTCAGGACCTGGCGCCGCTCCCCATCTTGATCGCTATTGTGATGGGCAGCATTTCTTTTGGTATTGCAACGCCCACCGAGGCCGGTGCCCTGGGAGCGCTTGGCGCGATTGCGATTGCCGTTCTGACAGGGCGCTTCGAGATGAGGGTGTTTTTCAACGCGCTGCGCATGAGCGCGACCTCATTCACGTCGATCTTCATAATCGTTGTCGGCGGCGCGCTCCTGACCCGTTACACCTCTGTGGCGGGCGTCAACGTTTTTCTGGCTGATCTCTTTGATGACATGGCGGCCGGGCCTTTGATGCTCATTCTTTTGGTTGTTTTAGCCTATGTGATCCTTGGCATGTTCATTGATTCCATCGGGCTGCTGCTGCTTACGGCACCGATTGTTCTGCCGCTTGCGACAGCCCTTGATATGGACCTGATCTGGTTTGGAATTCTGCTGATCAAACTGTTGGAAATCGGATTGATTACGCCGCCGGTCGGCTTGAACATTTTTGTGATCCAAAGCGCCTTGAAGGGCCGGGTTCCGTTACCCTCGATTTTCAAAGGGGTGACCTGGTTCATCGCCATGGACTTTGTAACGCTTGTCCTTCTGATCGCCTTCCCGGCGCTGTGCCTGTGGCTGCCTGAGTATGCGTTGCGCTGAGTATTACCGTCAAAGCCATGGCTTTTCGCGCATGGTTTCAATCCGGTGCGCATGTCGATAGATCTCCGGCCCGCACCCATGGGTGACAGATTGTTCGGCTTGCGGGGCCGGCAACCTGGTACCGAACCGTTCGGCTATTGCCTGCAGTAGTGTTTTCTGTGCAAACGCGTTTTGCTCCCGGGCGGCCAATTTTCCTGATCAGAAGCCAAAGCCGGCTCGCGCTGCGGCCGAAACATCATCCCCTGCGAGAGCGGGGTTTACGGCGATGGTGAACTCCACCGGAAAAGAGTGGGTTCAATGCTTGCAAAGCGTCCTCTCGGCTGCCAGTTTCCGCAGAAGAACAAGAGGACAAAACAAAGCATGAGCGATTTATGGGAGGGCCTGACACATGCCCTTTGGCTTGTGGCGACGCTCGATGCCGAGTTGGTGGAAATTTCTCTCAGATCCCTGCAAGTTACGCTGAGCGCATTGCTGCTGGCATCCCTCATTGCGTTTCCCCTTGCAGCATTACTGGCTGTCCGCCGGTTCCGCATGCGGCGGATCATTATTGCCGTTCTCAACGCTCTGATGGGCCTGCCGCCGGTCGTCGTCGGCCTGATAGTCTATATCCTGTTGTCTCGATCCGGACCGTTCGGCGCTCTTGATCTGCTGTTCACGCCGAGTGCCATGATCATTGCGCAGATGATCATTATCGTGCCGCTGATCGCCAGCATCGCCCATCAGTCGCTGCGCGATCTCTGGCAGGAGTATCATGACCTCCTGATATCCATGAATGTCAGCCAGACGCAGAAGATGCGCACCTTGCTGTGGGATGCAAGGCGGGCGCTGCTGACCGCGGCGCTTGCCGGCTTTGGCCGGGCGATTGGTGAAGTCGGGGCGATCATGATCGTCGGCGGCAACATCGACCATGCGACGCGGGTCCTCACCACCGCCATCGCGCTTGAGACCGGCAAAGGCGATTTCGCTCTTGCGCTCGCCCTCGGGTTCACGCTGATCGGACTGGCCATTGCCGTCAACCTGGCAATCCACAGTCTTTCCAGGACCGAAAGGGAGGGGCGCTGGTGAGTGAATTGTTTCCGGTTCGTCTTGAGGGAGCGATGTCGACGCGGCGCGGGCAGGTGCTGGTCGGGCCCGTCGACTTGGCGCTCGACGGCAGCGGCACGTGCGTGGTGATCGGCCCGAATGGAGCCGGCAAGACCACCTTGCTGCGAATGATGCATGGCGCCGCCCGCGTTTCCAGAGGAACGATCACCTGGACCTGCACCACCGAAGAAGCACACCGGCACCAGGCGTTCGTGTTCCAAAGGCCGGTCATGCTGCATCGTTCAGTAGAGGCCAACCTTGCCTATCCGCTGCTGGTGCATGGAACTTCGCGGCGCGATGCCCGCGAGGCGGCGGCAGACTGGGCGGCACGGGTAGGCCTTTCCACGGTGCTGAACCGGCCGGCCACATCCTTGTCGGGCGGGGAGCAGCAAAAGCTTGCCATCGCAAGGGCTTTGATTGGCCAACCGAAACTGCTGTTTCTCGATGAACCCTGCGCGGCACTCGACGGACGTGCAATGCGCGAAATTGAAGATATACTTCTGGCTGCGAAGGCAGCGGGTACAGTTCTCATCATGTCGACCCATAATATGGGGCAGGCACGCCGGCTGGCCGATCAGGTCGTGTTCATGCTCCAGGGACGTGTCCATGAACAGGGCGCGGCTGAAAGGTTTTTTGATCGGCCGGAGACATCCGATGCCAGGGCATTTCTAAAGGGAGACATTGTAGAATGATCAGACGTCTAGCAGCCGTTCTAATTCTCGCTGCAATGAGCAGTACCGCGCAGGCAGCCGATACGATGCGGATGGCGGTGACCACCTCCTTCCAGAATTCGGGTCTGGCGGATGTGCTGCTGCCGGAAATCCGCAAGGATCTCGGGCTTGATGTCCAGCTTCTGGTGGTCGGCACCGGCCAGGCGCTTCGCCTCGGCAGAACCGGGGATGTCGATGCGATCCTGGTCCATTCCCGCAAGGCCGAGGAAGACTTCGTTGCCGAAGGCTTTGCAACCCACCGGCGCGAGATCATGTACAACGATTTCGTCTTTGCCGGACCGGCAGGTGATCCGGCTTCCATTGGCGATGCGGGAACCGCAATCGAGGCCCTGAACCGGATTGCGGCGGCCGGGAGCCCGTTCGTCAGCCGGGGCGACGACAGCGGGACACACCGCATGGAGCTGGGCCTCTGGGCGTCCGCCGGCCTCAAGGTGGAGGGTTTTGACGGCTGGTACAATGCTGTCGGAGCCGGGATGGGCGCGGCGCTCAACATCGCGTCGGGCAAGAACGCCTACATCCTCTCCGACCGCGCCAGCTGGCTGAATTTCGGCAACAAGGGCGACCTCGCGCTGCTGTTTTCCGGCGACCCGGCGCTGTTCAACCAGTACGCCTATCTGCCGGTCAGCACGGAGATCCATGCTCACGTTGAGGGCCAACTGGCTGCCAGGCTCGAAAAATGGCTGACGTCAAACCGGGCGAAGCAGCTGATCAACGCCTATTCAATCGGGGGCGAGCAGCTTTTCGTCTTCAACGCGGACGAGGACAAGCCGTCGTAGTCCGGACCGAAGCGCAAGTCCGCAGCAACTGTCGCGGGTCACTCATCGAGCGACACGTGGGAATGAGTGAGGCCCGCTGCAAGCCGTCTTGATCCTCCAATCCGGTTCTCTGACAGCGGTTTCTCCCTTCTTGCAGGTGTTTTCCACGTCAAAGGCCATGTGACCTTGAAGTCTGGGATGCGGCCCCGACGAGGCGACCGGACCTCCAGCCCGGATTTTTCGGTACTCTCTGATCGGCTGGCCCCTGGAAACCCGAGATGGTGGGGAGCGATCCAGAGCAGCCGGTAACGGGGTTGCGCCATTGGTGGCGGGATATGCGTGGACGGTGTTGATGGGGCTTATGAGGGGTGATCGGGGGCTGGAATGGGCGGGAAGCGAACGTTTGCTGCGCTGTGAACGATTGTCTTCTGTGCGGACGAAGTTGCCATTCTCAGCACCTGCACCAAGGGCGGCTTTCGGTTAGCCGGTCAAAAACGGTCGTTTTCGCAGGAGGCAAAAATGTATGAGTCTTGGCAAAGCGTAAATTCCGTTCAGAATGGCAGATCATCATGGACTTAAAAAACTCAGAGCGCCTCAAAGGCTCTTGGAAGAGTAACACTCATGCCAATTTGTTCCATTAAGGTGAAGGGATCGACACCGTGAACCGCTGCTGGGCTAATAAGGAATTCAGTGCCACTACCTAGCAGATTCTCAAGCTCATGGGGCGTGAAGTCCCCAAGCCCTTCGTTCTGCATTGTCAACAAATCCTGATTTTGGTCGGCAAAGAACGCACCCACGAAGAACTTACCTGAAACGCTTTCAGCAACTACAAGCTTCCAGAATGCCGTAGGTACTTGCACACCTTTGAAGATAGGATCATTTGGTAAGAACAGCGGACCGGTGAATACAGTTGCGCGCAGCTCGCGTGAAACAACACTATCGAGGACATAGTCTTCTATCTGACGCCAAGTCCTTCGATTGAATCGTTTGTGTTGAGGTGTTGCATTTGTGAGGAAAAAGGAACCGCGAGAGGCGACTGAACGCTCCTCCAAAGTCCCCCACGTGATGTCGGTCCTCCCAACAAGGTTGCCGCGGTCGAGTGAATTCAGAGCATAGAATTCACTGGTCAACTGTCGATCTTCTGAAAGTCGTGGGTCGATTGACCATGTACCACTTCTACTGACTGGCGAGTGTGTTTTTCCGTCGATATGGTTGACCGCAAGGCGCGCATAAGGGCGCTCTCTATCCATTAGTATTGAGTATCGCCCATAGTCTAACCAAACGTCACCTTGCGGATGCTGTGGCAGGTTAATTGAGTGCGACAAGAAATTGGGATCGTATCCTCTTAGGCCACGCTCCAGTATCGCTCGCAAAAGAGCCTGCCCAGAATTCCCTGAAGGAGCATCTGGGTCCCGTAAGCTTGGTACGCCTAGATCTTCGATTGAGGCGCCGGCAACCTCAATTGCTCGCTCCGAAATCTTTGTAAGGTATGGTTCCTCTAACCCGTCAAGCAACCCAGCTCTAACTAAGAACAGCAAAGATTCTGCGCGTTTAAGATTCGCTTCGGGGTCATCATCGCCAAAGCGCGAGAGCTCACTCTGTAAAATCTCATACTGAAAAGCGCGCTCCGCGGCATTAGCCGCGCGCTCATCCTCCGCGGCAGCCATCGCTGCCGCAATAGCTCCATTTAGCTCGGTTTGAGTGATCGCTTGTTCGCCAGCTTGTTCTGCTCTCAGCCAATCTACGAGGAAATTTGCACCGATTGTGATTAAACCAGTCAACGCGATCGCCACCGGCGTTGACCATTTGCTCAAGCGTGCGTCGTTCGCAAGCTTCCGCTCCTCTAGGTCGATTCTTCGGTCTGCCGTTTCCTTTTCCAGAATGGATTTTGCTAGGATGGCTCGGCTTTCCCCGTCCAAATTTTCGTCTGAGATGATTTCCTCAAGCTTCATGAACTTCTCACGAACTGGGTCGATCTAGTGCGCCGCTCGCGTATTTAAGCGGGTAGTACTTTTGAAATGCAAGCCCACGCATGTGGTTTCATTGTTGGCAAATGGCCCCCCCTTGACAGAAACCTTGCGCCCAGAAACGGTTATTCTTGCACCAGCAAGCCACACACCAAAACCATTGAAAGACCTTGTGCCACAAACCCCTGGCAAACTACCTTGGATCTTGCAATTTTTTTGGCCGTATTTAGAAGAGCGGACGTTGGCGCGCCACGTGGAATTCGGTACTTTGGTGTCCTCTGGGACCTTTGTTGCGCTGTTTCCCAACGACAGGTACGGGCCGCTTCTGCCCAAGAACAGCCCAAAATCTGGATGCCAAACGAAGTTGCGCGCTACACTACACGACGTCGCAGCACTGGAGGGCAAAGAGTGAGGAGCATCGCGCTCAAGTGGCGCGGAGCGCGAGAGGACCGGATCCGGAAAATGGCGGAAGCGGTGGGATTCGAACCCACGGTACGCTCTCACGCACGGCGGTTTTCAAGACCGCTGCCTTCAACCACTCGGCCACACTTCCTTGATCCCCGTTTCGGTTCTCAGAGCGGACTTGTCAAGAGGGGCGCGGCATTTCCTGGTGACGCATCCGGATTTTGGTGTGCGCAAGCCGCAAGGCCGCGTTCAGGCGCGGTTTGAAGTGGGCTTGATAAAAATGGCCGCCGGCCCGGTATCGTGGGCAGGGTGTGGACCGGCGGCCTGAAGCTGGAGGTGGGTCCAGCATTGCCAGGCGGCAGGGCGGCCGCTGGCAACACGGCCAACCTAGGAGCTTGGCAGGTTTCCAACTGTGACCCACGTCACAGGCCCACCGTTCTTGGGATTGGCTCCCCAAAATCCCTGCGCCTTGTGGAGAGAGCGGAAAACCGTGCCTGATCCTCAGGGTGAGGGGAAATGCCTGGCCTTGTTCGTTTGCCCGATGGCGGCCCGCTCCGGTTTTCAGCTGCAAACCCGTGGAGCGTTCATTCTTGTGCACCGGACGAATCCGGTTTCTGCGCCAGCGGCGGGGCGGCGCACTCGACGATCCCTTAACTTTAGGTTAAGACGTTTGCGCTTTATATGATTTGGGTCTTTGTGCGGGGGCGCTGAGATCCTTTCGGCAGACCGGCGCGTTTCCGCGTTTTCGAAACGGCGAATCAGCCTGCCGTCATTATCATAAACCCGGGGAGAACCCGGAACATGATACGCATTCGTCCGGGGCCACAAATGCGTAGTGAGTAGGGTCGGCAGGATGATGGGGATGGACGGTTTCGCGCGCAAAGGCGCCGGCACGTCTCTTGGCACAGGCATGAAAGACACCACAGGCTCGCTTGTGCGGCAATGCCGCAATGCCGGCATGGTGATCTGCGCAGTGCTTCTGGTGGCGGCTTGCAGCTCCAAGCCCACGCCGCAGGCAAAGTTCAGTCCGGAAAAATACGGCGTCAAGGGCAGCCCGCGTGTGGTGGCCTCGGGCAAACCGGTGCCGAAAGGTGGCGGCCGGGCAGTCGTCGGCAAGAAATACAAGATTGCCGGCAAATGGTACTATCCAAAGCGCGATCCGAATTACAAGAACACCGGTCTGGCCTCCTGGTACGGGCCGACCTTTCATGGCCGCAAGACGGCCAATGGCGAGATTTTCGACCGCAACGGCCTGACCGCAGCGCACACCACCATGCCGCTGCCGTCCTATGCCAAGGTCACCAATGTCGGCAATGGCCGCTCGATGATCGTCCGGGTCAATGACCGTGGCCCGTTCCACGGCAACCGGATCATTGACCTGTCCGAACGGGTCGCAAACATGCTCGGCACCAAGGACGCGGGCGTTGCCAAGGTGCGGGTCGAATATATCGGCGATGCCCCGTTGCACGGCCAGGACGAGCGCTATCTGATGGCCTCCTATCAGGGCCCCGGTGCTGTCCAGCCCGGCGCCACACGGCCCGGCACTTTGATTGCCCAGCTTCCGGCCGGTCTCCGCTTCGGCAGTGTTCCGCCGCCGCCGCCGCGTCCGTATCGTCCGCTTGCTTCCGGGCGACCGCAACCCGTGTCCGGCCCCCTTGCCAGCGCCGCATTTGATCCGGCGGTCGCCTTCGAAGCGAGCAAGGCCAATATCCGGCTGGCGTCGAACAATCCTCTGACCATCGGCACATCAACACCGGCAGCCTTTGCGGAGCCGGTACCAGCGGCGGTCGGCGGCCCGTTCGTTCCTGCGGTCAGATTGCCGCCTGCGGGCCTGTCGTCCTATTCGGCCAACCGCCGGATTTCCGCAGCCCATGAAGCGGTTGCGCTCAACGCCTCGGCCGGCGGCCTGTCCTTCCGTCTGATCGCCGAACGGCAAGACGCCGAGTAAGGCGGTTCCCGATCTTGCCCTCAGCGCCGGTTCCGGACTAGGGTCTGGACTAGGGTCCGGATTTGTGGGCGGGACGGAACGTGCTTGGTATTGCAGTAAAACTTTTCAACCGATTGGCGGCAGGGCGTATTTTGGCGGGCCTTTTCGGCCTTCTCATCTGCGCGGCGGCGTTCAGCCAGACCCCCGCTCTCGGAGAAACGATCGACACCAGCGCCCCGCGCGCGTTCCTTTTCGAACCGTCATCCGGCACGATCCTTTTCGCCAAGGCGGCGGACGAGCGCTTTGCGCCGGGATCGCTTGCCAAGATCATGACCGCGGCGACGGTCTTTCAGGCCATCGCCGACGCGGAAATGCGTCTCGATACGATCTGCGAAATCAGCGAACATGCCTGGCGGACCGGCGGCGCCCCCGCGGGCAGAACGACGATGTTCGCCGAGATCCATTCCGAAGTGCCGGTCGAGGATCTTCTGAAGGGCCTTCTGGTCCACAACGGCAACGATTCGGCCATCGCGCTTGCCGAATGCCTGGACGGGTCCGAAGGCACATTCGCCAGGCGGATGACGGAACTTGCCGCTACAATCGGCATGACCAACAGCCGGTTCGCCAATCCGACCGGATATCCGGATCCAAACAGCTATACGTCGGCGCGCGACATGGTCTGGCTCGCCGACTATGTTCTCAAGGAACATCGACAACACTATCACTTGTTTTCGCTGCCGGATTTCGAATGGAACAAGATCTTCCAGCGCAACAAGAACCCGATGATCGGCGAAGTGCGCGGCCTTGACGGCCTGGGCGGCGGCTATGACGAGGAAGACGGTTATGCCGGCCTTGCAACCGTTGTGCGGGACGGACGGCGCGTGGTGGCGGTCACGGCAGGGACGCCGTCCGCAAAGAGCCGCATCAAGACAATCAAGGAAGTGATCGAGGGGGCCTGGGAATTCTTCTCAGTCCAGACGCTTTATTCAAAGGGCGAGCACGTGGCGGATGCCAGTGTCTTCGGTGCGACGATCGGCACGGTTCCGCTGGTCGCGGCAAACAACTTCGATGTGTTGCTACCGCGCGGAGGCACGCTCGATTTCCGGCTCAGGGTCGTCTACAAGGGGCCGTTGGTGGCGCCGTTCGAACCGGGAGCGGAGGCCGGCGAGCTTCGTGTCATCGGTCAGGACGGGATCGTCTACCGGGGAAAGCTTGTCACCGGCGAAGGACGGCAGGCCGGAACGATGACCAATCGCGCGCTTGACGGTCTCGGCATGCTGCTGTTTGGCTGGATCTGATGGATTCGATCTGCCGGAATTCTAAAGGCCGCCGGAATTGAGGTAGCTTTGCAAGGACATTTCATAACATTCGAAGGTGGTGAAGGCGCTGGCAAATCCACGCAGATCCTGCGTTTGAAGGAAAAGCTGGAACAAGCGCATGTGGAAGTGCTGGTCACGCGCGAACCTGGCGGCTCTCCCGGCGCGGAAAGGATACGCGAAGCGCTTTTGTCCGGCGCGGCGAAGGCACTGGGGCCGAAGGGCGAGGCGATCCTGTTTGCCGCGGCCCGGGCCGACCATGTCGACAACACCATCCGGCCAGCCTTGGAGCGTGGAGCCTGGGTGTTGTGCGACCGGTATGCGGATTCGACAAGGGTCTATCAGGGCGAGGCCGGCGTGCCGGTCAAGGATCTGGAGCTTCTGGAGATCGTCGCCGTCGGCGGTATTCGCCCCGACCTGACGATCCTCATCGATGTTCCACCCGAAATCGGCCTTTCCCGCGTTGCCAAGCGGACGGCGGATACTAACGCCGGCGGTCCCGACCGGTTTGAGATCGATGAGGTCGGCGTCCATGAACGCCGCCGTCAGTTGTTCTTGAAACTTGCCGAATCGGAACCGTGGCGGTTCGCGGTGATCGATGGTTCGGGAGATACGGATCAGGTCGAGCAGGATATCTGGACCGCTGTTTGCGATCATTTTCCGAAATTGGAAAACAAAGCCAAGACCAACGTGGTGAATTTTGTAGCGGAGCCTGGTGGCGATGGCGCCTAGAAACCAGCCGATAGAAGTCCCTCATGTGGACGAAATTCCCGGTTTGCCGCTGCCGCATCAACGCTTGGCGCTGACCGGCCATCAGGCAACTGAAGCCGCGCTGCTTGATGCCTACCGGTCCGAGCGCCTCCACCATGCCTGGATCCTGGATGGCCCCAAGGGCATTGGCAAGGCGACCCTTGCCTTCCGTTTCGCAGCCTTTGTGATCGCAAACCCCGAGCGGTTTTCCGGCGCTGTCAAGGCGGCCCGGACCAGTAACCTGCCCGATGACCATCCGGTTGTCCGGCAGGTGAGGGGTGGCGGACATCCGAATATCCTGCATTTGCGCCGCCCCTGGGACGACAAGCGAAAGCGTTTCAAAAGCGATCTGCCGGTCGATGAAGTCCGGCGGACGGTTTCCTTTTTCGGTACGACGGCCTCCACCAGCGCCTGGCGGGTCTGCATTGTCGATGCGGCCGACGACATGAACAAGAACTCCGCCAATGCGCTGTTGAAGGTGCTGGAGGAACCGCCGCCAAAGTGCCTGTTTCTGGTGCTCTGCCATGCACCGGGCCGGTTGCTGCCGACAATCCGCTCCAGGTGCCGGCGTCTCGACATGAATCCGTTGTCCGATGCCGAACTGAATGCCGGCCTGAGAGATCTTCTGCCGCCGGAAGATGTGCGCGACGATGATCTGAACGAAGCCATCCGGTTTGCCGATGGCAGTTTGCGGTCCGCGCTGACGCTGCTGTCGGGAGACGGCGTCGGAATTGCGAGAGGGTTTACCGGTCTTGCTGGCAGTTATGCCCGGCCGGACATTCCCGCGCTACACGGTTTTGGCGACCTGATTGCAGCGCGCGGCAAGGAAGACAACTGGCAGAGCTTTCAGGCCGTCACCCGCCGGTATTTGCACGAACGCATGCGGGTGCTCGCGCCGGGTGACTTGCGCCAATCAATCCGCTACGCGGATCTTTGGGAGCGGACAAACACGGCGATTGCCGATTCCGACGCCCTGAATCTGGACCGGAAACAGGTCGCCATTGACCTGATGCTGGCAATCTGGACATTGGCCCGCGACGCAGAATTGCGGCCAGGCCCCAACAATTGAAGGAAATCTCTTGTAGGGACCATTACCGGTCGCATAAGAGGGGCTAACTGGACTGATATTCCCGACCTGAACGGACTGCTTTAATCAATGCTTGTCGACAGTCATTGTCATTTGGACTTTTCCGATTTTGATGGCGAACGCGCCGAACTTGTGGCCCGCGCCGCCGAAGCCGGTGTGGAGCTCATGGTTACCATATCGACGCATATCAGGAAGTTCGACCGTATCCGGGCGATCGCCGAGGAATTCGACAATGTCTATTGCTCGGTTGGGACGCATCCGCACAATGCCGGCACCGAACGCGGGATTCCGGTGGACGAGATCGTCCGGCTAGCCGCCCATCCGAAAGTGGTTGCGATCGGTGAAGCCGGGCTCGATTATTTTTACGACAAGGCACCGCGCGATGCCCAGGCTGAAGGCCTTCGCATTCACATAGAAGCCGCCAGGCAAACGGGTCTACCGCTGGTCATCCATTCCCGCGACGCCGATGACGATATGGCGGCAATCCTGCGTGAAGAAATGGGGAAGGGGGCTTTTCCGGCCCTGCTGCATTGTTTCTCCTCCGGACGTGAACTGGCCATGACCGGCGTCGAACTGGGGCTCTATGTTTCGTTCTCGGGCATACTGACCTTCAAACGATCCGAGGAGCTCCGCGACATTGCCCGCGAACTGCCCGCCGGCCGGTTGCTGGTGGAAACCGATGCGCCGTTTCTGGCCCCGCAACCCAAGCGCGGCAAACGCAATGAACCGGCCTATACGGCAATGACCGCCGCTGTCCTGGCGGAGACCCGTGGTGTTTCATACGAGGAAATCTGCCGGCAGACGACCGAGAATTTCTTCCGTTTGTTCGGCAAGGTTCCAAAACCCGCAGGACTGACCGAGGGATTGTCCGCATGAGCGTTACGGCGACCATCCTCGGCTGCGGCTCGTCGACCGGCGTTCCGAGGGTCGGCGGTGCCTGGGGGGCGTGTGACCCGAACGAGCCAAGAAACAGACGCAGGCGGTGCTCGCTGCTGGTGCGCAAGACCGGACCAAATGGCGAGACTGCGGTGCTGATCGATACCGGTCCGGACATGCGCGAGCAGATGCTGCTTGCGGATGCCGGCATGATCGAAGCCGTGCTTTATACACACGAACATGCCGATCACCTGCACGGCATTGACGACCTCAGAGGCTTCGTGATCAAGAGCCGGCAGCGGATGCCGGTCTATATGGACGACTATACGTTCGAACGCGCATACACTGCGTTTTCCTATTGTTTTGAAACGCCGCCAGGATCAAGTTATCCGCCGATCCTCGAGCGCCACAAGATGACGACTGGTGAAATCATCAGCGTCGACGGGCCGGGCGGCACGCTCGATTTTGAGCCGCTTGAAGTTGCGCACGGCAACCGTCCGGCGAAGGCATTCCGGTTTAGCGACATCGCCTATATCCCTGATGTGTCGGACATTTCCGGAGCAACAGCGAACCGGTTGCGGGATTTGCAGGTGCTGATAATCGATTGCCTGCGCAAGGACAAACACCCGACGCATTTCTGTTTCGACGATGCCATGGCATGGATCGGTGAGCTCAAGCCGGAAAAGGCTGTTCTCACAAACCTGAACGTCGATCTGGACTACAACGCCTTGCTGAAGGAAGTCCCGGACGGCGTCGTTCCGGCCTATGACGGCATGATGCTGAGCGTGGATTGCGCTGTATCGCAGGCGCCCATGAAGGCGCATGCGGGATAAGCAGCGCCCGCCGAAACTGCCCACGGAAGACCGGTTGATCCGGTCGGCGATCCACTATCTTGACCGCTATGCATCAAGCACGGAGAACCTCCGGCGCGTGTTGTCCCGAAAGGTCATGAAGGCTGCCAGAGCACATGACCGCGATCCGGCCGAATTTCAGGCGTTGATTGAGCGTGTCGTGGAGAAATGCCGCGAGACCGGATTGGTCAACGATCAGGCCTATGCGGAGACCAAAGCCGCCAGCCTGGCTCGCAAAGGCAGGTCACGGCGCGGGATAGAAGCCTGGCTGATCGCCAAAGGCATCGACCGGTCGACGGCCGAAACCGCGCTCGGTGACAGAGGCCATGAAGACCTCGAAGCCGCCCGGACCTACGCACGGCGCCGGCGCCTTGGACCCTGGCGAGCGGACAGCATCCGGGCAGACAAACGTCAGAACGATCTGGCGGCCCTGTGCCGCGCAGGCTTCAGCTTTCAGATCGCGCAACAGGTGATCGACGGTGAACGGGAGGCTGACGACTGACGGGAACTGTACGGCGTTGCCAGAGAGGAATTCCGGGCGCTGAAGCTTGACCGGACACAGAGACACACCGGCATCTGCCAATTCCGACTAGTTATTTTTATTCCATAATATTGATTATGCGAATCAGTTACCGGGTTCAAGACTCTCTGCGTTAGATGATTGCCTTGCAGCGTTTGGTCTGTTTGGCCTGCCGGATTGGGCAGGATGGCGGGCGCGCCACGGCTTGCCGGGAGCGCAAGGGAAAGATGGGAGATGGCAAGGTGGAACGCCCGCCCGGTGTCCGTTTCCCGATAGAGCCCGGAATTACGCGCCTTTCTCGTTTCTGCCTGCTTCACGTGGGTTGCGGCGTGAAGCCCGCCGGATACGAGACGCTGCCCTTCTGCGCTGCGCGCCGGACCCCGCGCAGCTTGGAAAGGAATTCCGTGCTCCGGATCAATCGGCGCTGACGTTACCGCGCCAGATGATCCTCACGACACCGGCTCCCGCCGCCCGCGACCGGTCGGTCCGCTTGCGGCCCCGCGTGGGCGGGAACGGAAGAAGTCTAGGCACAACACCAGCGGGCGTGGATAAGTTTTCTGCTTGTCAGCAGCGGATTTGTACTTATACCGGCCCCGGTTGGCTCCCCGCCCGCCAATGCAGGCCCGGTCTCAAAGGCGCGTCCAAGGAGCCCCATGAGCGACTGTCTGGCTCCAATTCCCAGGAAAAATGCCGGCATCAAAAGCCGGGCACAGTCCTTCGCATGCTCGTGGAGCTTTCCCTTCAGCAGTTGTCGTCAATCCGGTCTTCCAGCCGGAAGCGGAAGATCCGCGCAATTTGTGCTAGCGCGGTTTCGAACTCCTCTGCCGCACCGTTTTCAATCCGGGTTTCAAAGGCATCGAGAATCATGTGCTTGGTCGCACCCTTGACGGCGAAAATGAACGGGAAACCGAACGTGTTCAGGTAGCGTGTGTTCAGCTCCGTAAACCGTCTGAATTCGGGTTCGGTCAGTGTGTCCAACCCGGCTCCGGCCTGTTCCCGTTTGGAGTCTTCCGCCATGTCTCCGGCAAGAGCGGCCTTTCCGGCCAGATTCGGGTGCGCGCGGATCAGGGCCAGTTGCCGTTCCTTCGGCGCGCCGCGCATGGCCCGTTCAAAAGCGGCAATGACCTCCTCGCGATTGCCGAATGGCGCAGCCTGAAAGGCATCTTCCGCAACCCAGGGCGAATGTTCGGCGACATCGCCGAACGCGGAGACAAAGGCGGCCGCATCCATGGCGTTCACCTCGGCAAGTGACGGCATTGTCCATTCCCCAAATCATTTGAGCTGCGTGATCCAGGCGCCGAGCGTTGCCCGCTCGTCTTCCGTCATGCCGGTCTCGTTGCCGAGCGGCATGGCGTCCGACTGAACGGCCTGTGCCATGACCAGATCCGCATAACGCTTCAGATCGCCGACGGTCTCCAGATTGATGCCCTTTGGCGCTTCCTCGAAACCCTCGTAGGTCGGGGCTGACGCATGACAGGTTGCACAGTGGGCGCGGGCAATCTGTACGGCATCGGCATCTGCGATCTGATCGGCGCTGGAGAAATCCTTCGGTGCGGTCATGACAATCGCGGCAATGGTGGCAACGCCCGCGACCGGCAGCGACCACCAGAATTTGTTAAGCGGGTCACCGGCGTCATGCCGGTTGATGAAGTGCCGCACGCCGCCGCCGATCAGGAGAACCAAAGCCACAAGCAGCCACGACTGCGGATGCCCGGTCAGCATGGGATAGTGGTTTGACACCATCATCAAAAGGACCGGCAGTGTCAGGTAGTTGTTGTGCACCGAGCGCTGTTTGCCAGTGGCGCCAAGCGCCGGATCGGGCGCCTCCCCGGCCATCAGGCTTGCGGCGATCTTGCGCTGGTTCGGGATGATCACACCGAACACATTGACGGCCATGATCGTGCCGATGAACGCGCCGACATGGATCAGCGCACCGCGCCCGGAAAACACATGCGTGAACATGTAGGACGCTGCCAGGATCAGCGCGAAAAGGCACGCGGCGAGCAGCGGTGTGTTCTTGCCGATTGGCGACTTGCACAGGAAATCGTAGATCAGCCAGCCGCCAGCAAGCGAAAAGACCGAGATCAGAACCGCTTCACCTGGAGTGAGTTGAAGCACATTCGGATCAATGAGATAGGCGGTCGCGTTAAAGTAATACTGCACCACCAGAAGGGCAAAGCCTGTCACCCAGGTGAGATAGGCTTCCCACTTGTACCAGATCAGGTCCTCAGGCAGTTCCTTGGGGGCTACGGTGAATTTCTCAACGTGGTAGAAGCCGCCGCCATGAACCTCCCAGGCCGTGCCGAAGACCCCTTCCCTCATGCCTTCGCGCTTGCGCAATGAAAGGTCGAGCGCGATGAAATAGAAGGACGTGCCGATCCAGCCGATCCCGACGATCATATGTCCCCAGCGGAACAGCAGGTTCAGCCAATCCATGGCGAAGGCAAGTGTCATTGGTGGTCCATCAGTTCAAGGAGGGAGCCGGCCCGGAAGACCTTCCCGGACCGGTCATTTTTGCGTCTCAGTCAGGATTATTCCGGAAGCTTGTCGTCGACGCCCTGGACGTACCACTTCATGCCGAGTATCGCGCCGTCGTCGAGCCGGACACCGTCTTCGGCGGCAACAGTGCCGTCCTGCATTGTGATCGGACCGGTAAACGGTTCCCAGCCACCAACGATCTTGGCCTCGGTGGCTTTCGCCATTTCAACCACGTCTGCCGGAAGGTTGGTGTAAGGCGCCATGACAACATGGCCTTCTGCGATGCCTTCCCAACTCTGATGGGTCTCCCAAGTGCCTTCCATCACGGCTTCAACACGCTCAATGTAGTACGGGCCCCAATCGTCGATGATAGAGGTGTACTGAGCGTCCTTGGCGAACGCGATCATGTCGGAGGCTTGTCCGAAACCGTGAACACCACGCTCCTGCGCGACCTGCAGGGGTGCGGTGGAATCGGTGTGCTGGGTGATGATGTCCGCGCCCTGATCAATCAGCGCCTTGGCGGCATCAGCTTCCTTGGCCGGGTCAAACCAGGTGTTCACCCACACGACTTTCATCTGGAAGTCGGGATTGACTGACTGCGCGCCGAGCATGAACGCATTGATCCCGGCGATCACTTCCGGGATCGGGAAGGACGCGATGTAGCCCGCTACGCCCGACTTGGATTGCTTGCCTGCGATCTGGCCAATGATGTAGCGGCCCTGATGGAACTTGGAATTGTAGGTCGCAACGTTCTTGGCTGTTTTGTACCCGGTCGCGTGCTCAAACTTCACGTCCGGGAATTTCTTGGCGACCTTGAGAGTCGGGTTCATGTAGCCGAAGGACGTGGAGAAGATGATGTTGCAGCCATCACGGGCAAAACGTTCAATGGCGCGTTCGGCATCCGGGCCTTCCTGAATGCTTTCCAGATAGGCCGTTTCGACCTTGTCGCCGAAATGCTCTTCAACCTCGATCCGGCCCTGGTCGTGCTGGTAGGTCCAGCCGAAGTCGCCAACCGGGCCGACATAAACAAAACAGGCTTTCACCTCGGCGGCCTGGGCGCTTGCCCCGGCCGCCGCAAGTGCGATGGCAGCGACGGTTGCTTTCAAGATTGTCTTCATGTTTTGGGTTCCCTTTCTGGATCACATTCCATCCGCGATCTATCTGAATACCCTGCCCCGGATCGCTGCGGGACAGGATTGGACCGGTGATGTCCTCTACCGGTCGGGTACAAAAGGCTTGCCGAGGCAGGACGGGGTATTGACGAGGGTCAGGCGCCGGTTGGCCGAAATCAGGACCAGCACGGCGATGGTCGCCAGATACGGCAGGCAGGACAGGAACTGCGAGGGGATCGGCACCCCTTGCGCCTGTGCATGGAAGGTCAGCACGGTGACCGCACCGAACAGGTAAGCCCCGGCAAGCACCCGCCACGGCAGCCATGAGGCGAACACGACCAGCGCCAGCGCTATCCAGCCGCGTCCGGCGGTCATGTTGTCGACCCACTGGGGCGTATAGGCGAGTGACATGTATGCTCCTGCAAGACCGGCACAGGCGCCGCCAAACAAAATTGCCAGAAACCGGATCTTGAGCACGGAGTATCCAAGCGCATGGGCGGATGTGTGGTTGTCTCCAACGGAGCGAAGGACCAATCCGGCCCGGGTTCGGAACAGCACATAGGTTACGCCGGCAATCAGCGCTAAACCTACATAGACAACCGCATCCTGCTGAAAGAATACTGGACCGAAAAAGGGAATATCCGACAGCACGGGGATGTAAAGTTCTGGAAGCTTGAGGCCCGGAACACCGATGAAGGATTCGCCGATCATGCCCGACAGGCCAAGACCGAGAATGGTCAGGGCAAGTCCGGTCGCCACCTGATTGGTCACCAGAAACAGTACCAGAAAGGCGAACAGTGCGGACATGGCCATTCCGGCACCGATGGCTGCGATCACTCCGAGGAAACCCGACCCCGTCACATTGGCAACCGCAAAGCCGATGACCGCACCCATGATCATCATTCCCTCAACGCCGAGGTTGAGCACACCGGAGCGTTCGACGACCAGTTCGCCGACAGCGGCAATCAAGAGCGGTGTCGCAGCCGTGATGACGGTCAGTAGCACAGCCTCAAACATTGGCGCCTCCAGCAGGTTTCGCCGCAAGGCGGCGGCTCGTCAATCTGAGCCGGTAGAGAATAAGCGTGTCACAGGCGAGCACGAAAAACAGCAGCAGCCCCTGTATGACGCTGGCAATCTTGTCGGAAACTCCCATGGTTGCCTGGACGGCCTCGCCGCCGATATACGACAGCGCCAGCAGAAACCCGGCGAATATGATGCCGATCGGATTGAGGCGGCCAAGAAAGGCAACAATGATTGCCGTGAAGCCATAACCCGGTGAGATCGACGGCAAAAGCTGGTTAAGCGACCCGGAGACTTCCATCGTACCCGCAAGCCCGGCAAGCGCACCGGCAAGCGCGAAGGAAAAGATCGTCAGCCGTTTGGCGGAAAAACCTGCAAAGTTTCCGGCGCGCGGGCTTTCGCCAAGGACGCGGATTTCGAAACCCTTGAGCGTTCTTGCCAGCATGATTGCCAGCAGAATGGCGATCACAACGGTAATCGGCGCGGAAATGCTCATCCGGCCATCCCCGATTGACGGGAGTGTCGCCGCATCGGAGAAAATCCGGGATTCAGGAAAATTGAACCCGTCCGGGTCCCGCCACGGTCCGCGCACCAGATAGTCGAGCAACAGTCCGGCGACATAGACCAGCATCAGGCTGGTCAGGATCTCGTTTGTGTTGAACCGGGTCTTCAATAGCGCCGGGATCAGCGCCCAGGCGGCCCCACCGAGCGCCCCGAACACCAGCATCATCGGCAAGGTTGCGCCATTGGCAAAGTCCGGAAACAGAATGGGCAGAATACAGCCGCAGATCGCCCCGAAAACGAACTGGCCCTCAGCACCGATGTTCCAGTTGTTGGACAGAAAACAGATCGACAAGCCGCAGCCAATCAATACCAGCGGTGTCGCCTTGACGACGATCTCCTCCAGCGCCCAGCTGTCCGTCAACGGCTCCAGAAAGAAGATGTAAAGCCCCTGGAGCGGGTCCTTTCCGGATATGGCGAAGAGCACCGCAGCTGCGATCAACGTCATTACGATGGCGATCACGGGGGACAGAACAGCCATTGCCTGGCTGTGCCGCTTGCGTTTGACCAGTTCAATCCGCATCAGGCGACCTCCCCTTTGGTTTCAGCGCCGCCTGCCATCAGCATTCCGACCTTTTCCCGTGTCATGCCCGAAGCGGGCTCGGCCTCCGAGAGCTGACCACGGGATATCACGGCGATCCGGTCGGCTATCTCGAAGATTTCGTCAAGATCCTGGGAAATCGCCAATACGGCAGATCCGGACCGTGCGAGGTCGATCAGGGCTTGACGGATGAGGGCCGCGGCCCCGGCATCAACGCCCCAGGTGGGCTGGTTGACGACGAGGATATCCGGCTCGCGTTCCAGTTCCCGGCCGACCACGAATTTCTGCAAGTTCCCGCCGGACAATGACCGGGCCTCCGGGTTTTCGTGGGACATGCGCACATCGAACGATCCCTTGACCGTCTGCTCCAGGGCACTCGCCTTGGTGCCGGACACAAAGCCGAACCCGCCGGAAACGAGCCCGTCCTTGGTACTGTGGCGCGTCAGGATGATGTTTTGGGAGAGCCGCATGCCGGGAACCGCGCCGTGACCGAGCCGTTCCTCGGGAACGAAAGCCGCGTGTCTCTGCCGCCGCCAGGTCACGTTCTTGTCACCGCAGGCCTCGCCGGCGAGAACAACCATTTCCCGCGCCACAGGCATTTCGCCCGATACAGCATCAAACAATTCGCCCTGCCCGTTCCCGGCGACACCGGCAACAGCAACAATCTCGCCAGCCCGCAGTTCCAGATTGATCTTGTTGAGCGCGGTTGCAAAGGGTGTTGATGCGGGAGCGGACAGGTTCGTTAGCCCGAGCAGGACCTGTCCGGGTTCGGATGCCCCGGATGCCGCACTTACCTCGGCGACATCGCTGCCCACCATCAGGCTCGCGAGCGAGGCCGCGGTTTCCAGTGTGGGGTCGCATTCGGCGACCACCTTGCCATGGCGCAGGATGGTTGCGTGGTGGCAGATACGCTGAACTTCCTCAAGCCGGTGGCTGATATAGAGAACGGCACAGCCCTCCCCGGCCAGCCTGTCCAGCGTCAGGAACAATTGATCGGCTTCCTGCGGCGTAAGAACTGAAGTGGGCTCGTCCATGATGATCAACTGCGGTTCCTGCAGCAAGCAGCGGACGATCTCGATCCGTTGACGAATTCCCACAGGCAAGTCGGCAACAATATCATTCGGATTGAGCGGCAGGCCATAATCGGCCGACACCGTTTCTATTCGTTTCGAAAGCTCTTTCATTGCGCCGGGATTCGGCAGGGCAAGCGCGATGTTCTCGACCACGGTCAAGGCCTCAAACAACGAGAAATGCTGAAACACCATGCCGATGCCGAGGTCGCGCGCAGCGGCCGGACTGGAGATGACAACCGGTTTGCCTTCCCAGGAAATTTCGCCCGAATCCGGCTCCAGCGAGCCATAGAACATCTTGACCAACGTTGATTTCCCGGCACCGTTTTCGCCGAGCAGTGCATGGATCTCACCTTTGTTGATCGCAAGGTCGACGCCATCATTGGCCAGAATATCGCCGAACCGTTTGGTCAGCCCTCGCCCGTCGAGAAGGGTGCCGATTTCGGACCTCTGCCGTCCGCCGGCCGGTGCTCCGGGCGCGTCTGTAACGATATCTGTCAAATCGTCCCCCATCCTGTCGTCACCTGCCGGCCCGGGCTAATTTGTCGCCGGAATTGGATTGTTCGGCCTGTGCCATTTCATCGCGCACCAGAAGATCCGCCGCGATCCCGGCTGCGATGGCTGCCGGGTGCTTGGAGCTGATTTCGCCGAGACCGATCGGACACACCATCTTGGCGACGACCGCCTCCGGCAACCCGCGCGCCGCCAAACGCTTGCGGAAGCGCACCCGCTTGGTCTGACTGCCGATGACGCCGCAGTAGCCGAACCGCTGCATCATCAGGCTCCGTGCCATGATTTCCTCGTCCAGCGCATGCGAATGGGTCATTGCAATAACGAATGCACCATCAGGGGCTTGAGACAAGATCCCGGCAGGATTTCCCGACAGCAAGCAGGTTACATTCGCCGGGACGGCACCTGGAAACTGCTCCTTCCGGCTGTCGACCCATGTGATCTCAAAGGGCAATTGGGCAAGGGCAAGCACGAGTGCCTTGCCGACATGACCCGCGCCGAACAGATAGAGCGGACGGCGTAGCGTTCCAAAAACTTCGCGAAGCTTGCCGGAATTGCCTTCCGGATCGGCTGCGAAGGAAAACACGGGCGTATCGCAGAAAGAGGCAATCCGCCGTAAGCCGACTTTGCCGAACCGGACATCCGCCTCAGTGGCAAAAACGGCTCGGTCTTCTTCCAGACCGGCAAGCTCAACCGCCATCTCGAGCTGTCCGGACGTCAGGACTTCAATGGTCAACGTAACCCTTCCCCCGCAGCACTGGCCAAGGTCGGGTCCAAGAGAAACCGTCTTCTGCCTCAGCCCGGCAACGTTCTTGCCCGCAAATTCTGCAGTGATGCGAATGGCTTCGAATTCAAGCGTTCCACCGCCAATCGTGCCGTGGAAAGACCCATCCGGCCGCACGACCATGCGCGCACCCGCCTCGCGCGGCGAGGAGCCGTGCGCCTCACCAATCGTCACCAGGGCGCAGGTGCCTGTGTCTTTCAGGCAATCGGCAATGTGGCGCCAGACCTTCACGCGGTTCCACCTCCTTGCCGCATGCTCTCGACCGCCTTCATGATCGCCTCAGGTGTGGCCGGAGCATCGAGGTTCGGGATCACTCCGGGATTGAGGCTGGCAACGGCATCGGTGATCGCGCAGAACACCGAGTTTGCCAGCATCACCGGCGGTTCGCCGACAGCTTTTGACCGGTAAATGGTGTCCTGCGGATTGCCCTGCCCTTCATAGAGAGCAACACGGAAATCGGAAGGAACATCTGCAGCCGTCGGGATCTTGTAGGTGGACGGCGCATGGGTCTTCAGGCGCCCCGCCTCGTCCCAAACCAGCTCTTCCGTGGTCAACCAGCCCATGCCTTGGACAAACCCGCCTTCAATCTGTCCGATGTCGATGGCCGGATTGAGCGAGTGGCCGACATCATGAAGGATGTCGACACGATTGACGGTCATCTCGCCGGTCATGATGTCGATGGTCACTTCGGCGCAGGCGCCGCCATAGGCAAAATAAAAGAACGGACGGCCAGAGGCGCTATCGCGGTCCCAGGTAATGCCGGGCGTCGCATAGAACCCAGCGTTAGACAGATGTATGCGTGCCAGATGAGCCTGTTTGGCAACATGCGCCAGCGGGAAGCTCTCACTGCCCACCAGCACTTTGTTGTCGGCGAAGTGGATCGCATCCGGGCCGCATTGGTGCTGTTCGCACAGGAAATCGATCAGCCGGTCCTTGATCGCCTTGGCAGCATTCTTTGCCGCCATGGCGTTGAGGTCGGTCCCGGACGAGGCCGCAGTCGGTCCGGTATTCGGCACTTTGGAAGTATTGGTAGCGGTGATTTGCACCTTGTCCATGGTGATGCCGAATTCGTCGGCGACCACCTGAGCGACCTTTTGATAGAGCCCCTGCCCCATTTCGGTCCCGCCCTGGTTCAGATGCACCGACCCATCGGTATAAAGATGGACGAGCGCACCAGCCTGGTTGAGGTGCTTCAAGGTGAAGGAAATCCCGAACTTGACCGGTGTCAGCGCAAGTCCTTTCTTCAACACGGCGCTTTCCCGGTTGAAAGCTGCAATCTCGTCGCGGCGGTCCCAATAGCCGGAGCTCAGTTCCAGCTGCGAGATCAAGTCGTGCATGACTTCGAATTCTTCGACCGGCATCCCGTAGGGGGTCAGATTGCGCTCGCCGGTGTAGAAATTCAGCTTCCTGATTTCCAGCGGATCGCGGCCAAGCTTGATGGCCATGGCATCGATCATCCGCTCGGCTGCCAGCATGCCCTGGGGCCCGCCGAACCCGCGGAAAGCGGTGTTTGAACAGGTGTTTGTCATCAGCCGCCGGGAGCGGATCAGCGCATCCGGGTAAAAGTAACTGGAATCGGCATGGAACATCGTCCGGTCATTGACGCCGAGCGACAGGTCCGCCGAATAGCCGCACCGTGCCAGAAAATTGATATCGACAGCCCGGATCCGTCCATCGCCGTCATGACCTATCTTCCATTCAACTTTGAAGTCATGACGCTTGCCGGTCATGATCATGTCGTCATCACGGTCGAGCCGGATCTTGCAGGGGTGTCCGGTGACGCGGGCTGCGATGGCCGCGAGGCTGGCCCATTGGTTCGCCTGGGATTCCTTCCCGCCGAAACCGCCGCCCATCCGCCGGACTTCCGCCGTGACGGCGGCATCCGGCACGGCCAGGACCTTGGCGACCGTGTGCTGGATTTCGCTGGGATGCTGGCTGGAAGAATAGACCAGCATACCGTTGTCTTCCTGCGGAACGGCCATGGCTACCTGGCCTTCCAGGTAGAAATGTTCCTGACCGCCAATTCGAAAATCGCCGGTGACAATATTGCCTTCTTCGCAGGCCGTGAAACCGGTCTCGGGCGAACCGCGCCGGAACTGGTAGTCGGGCAACACCGTAGTGTCCGCGGCATCCGCATCGTCCGGCGTCAGGATCGGCGTCGAGGATGCAATATCTATCCTGGCCTGGAGCGCCGCATGGCGGGCCTGAAGGCGGGTTTCGGCAACAACCGCAAAAACGACCTGGCCATAAAACTGGATATCGCCGTCTGCCATGACCGGATCATCGCCAAGGGCGGGCGAACAATCGTTGATGCCCGGTATGTCGTCGCTGGTCAGGACAGCCACCACGCCCGGCGCAGTCCGTACGGCCTCCAGATCGATCGCTTCTATCCGGCCGCAGACCGCATTGCGTGCCCAGCCCGGAACAACGTGAAGCGTGCCCGAAGGTTCGCGCATGTCGTCGATATAGGTGGCCGTGCCGGAAACGTGTTTCGCTCCGCTGTCATGTGGCAGCGCCTTGCGAACGTTGCGCAAGGGTTCCAGCATTTCGGCTTGAGGCGTTTCAGGCTGCCCGGTCATGATCAGCCTCCCGGGTGGCAAGAACGCGCAAGTTTTCGCGCGGCGTGCCGCTGACTTCCATCAGCGCCTTGGCAAGCAAGGCTCTGGCCGTTTCCATCCGGTAGTCCTTGCCGGCCCGCATATCGGTCAAAGGGGTGAAATCGGACATGAGAGCCTGCATCGCCGGTGCCCAGCTTTCCGGATTGTCGAGCGACGCGCCGGAAAGCGCTGCCTCGGCGCCCGATGCACGTTTCGGAATACCGGCCATGCCGCCATAGGCGATCCGTGCCGTCTGGATGCTGGCCCCGTCGAGCGTGAAGACGAACGCCCCCATGACCGAGGAGATATCCTGATCGAACCGTTTGGAAATCTTGTAGCAGCGGAAGGCTTGGTCTTCTGCGGGTTTTGGAATGAACAGCCCGGTGATGAACTCACCGGGTTTCCTGTCCTGCTTGCCGTAGTCGATAAAGAAGTTTTCCAGTGCAAGCGTACGCGACCCGTCATTTGCCTGCAGTTCCAGCGTCGCACCAAGGGCAATCAGCGCTGGAGGCGTATCGCCGATGGGCGACCCATTGGCGATGTTGCCGCCAACCGTTCCCGAGGCGCGCACCTGCTTCGAGCCGATCCGTTTCCACAAGTCGGCAAGGTCCGGGGAAAGGCGCCCAATGACGTCTTCGCAGGCGGCATAGGTCGCACCGGCGCCGATCAGCACGCCATTTTCGGCTTCCTCGACCCGTTCAAGTCCGGCGACGCGGCCAAGCCAGATCACTTTCGGCAAGGTTTTGAGGTGCTTCGTGACCCACAGACCGACATCGGTCGCGCCTGCAACCAGTGTCGCATCCGGGTTCTGGCCATAGAGCGCAGCAAGACCGTCCAGACTTGCCGGAGAGGCAAAGAAACTGCCGCTTCCGCCGATCAGGATGTCCCGTTCATCGGTCAGCGCATTGAGAGCATCCCGGGTTTCGTTCGCCCGCCATGCAAAGGCATCGTCTGCAGCCCCAAAACATGCTTCGATCGCGGCATCGACAATCGGCCGGTAGCCGGTACAGCGGCACAGATTTCCCGCAAGCCATTCTGTCACCGTCTTGCGCGACTTTTCAGCGCCTTCGGCGTGATAGATCGTGAACATGGTCATGATGAAGCCGGGGGTGCAGAACCCGCACTGCGAGCCGTGCAAGTCCAGCATCGCCTTCTGAACAGGATGCAGCCGCTGGTCTTCGGCCAGGTCTTCCACGGTCACGAGTTCGGCGCCATCCAGCATGCCGAGCAATTGAATGCAGCTGTTGACCGGTTGATAGATCAGTTTTCCGCCGATGACCCGGCCAATGGCGACGGTACAGGCACCGCAATCCCCTTCCCCGCAGCCTTCCTTCGTGCCGGTTTCCTTCCGGCGCAGGCGCAGGTAGTCGAGAACCGTCTCGGTCGGTCCGACATCTTCCAGTTCGATACGTTCGCCGCCTTTCAGAAAGCGGATGGTCTCGCGCATCGTTCAACTCCCGCGGTAGGTCGAATAGCCGAATGGCGAAAGCAGCAGGGGAACGTGATAGTGGCCGTCCGGTTCGCTCATGCCAAACCGGATCGGAATAAGATCAAGAAACAACGGATCGGGAAGGTTCTGCCCCGTCGACTTGAGGTACTCGCCTGCGAAAAACCAAAGCTCATATTCACCGGGTTCGAAGTTTTCGCCTTCCAATATGGGCGCATCGACCCTGCCGTCATCATTGGTGTAGTGCGTCGACAGATGTGCCGGAACATTACCGGCAGACCAGAACGTGATTTTCAGTCCCTTTGCCGGTTTGCCCAGTGCCGTATCCAGCACATGCGTGGTCAAACGCCCCATTCCATTTTCTCCCTCAGGCGGCCAGCGTTTGCCGCAAAAACCATCAGATCAAAGGTTGCCCTATTTTTGCGCAGATCCAAAGAACTCATTTGCGACCTCATTGATGCCTATTTGGCATCAAATGCTGAAATGTGATCCTTCAAGGTCAGCACGGCATGATCGAAGAACATCCCGGGCGCCAGCGCAAGCGCCCTCAGGGAAGACGTTACCACGCACAGGCGATCAGCCTGCAATGGCTTGTCGGTGAGGGGCCGGAACACAAGAGCTCCAGAAGCCAGATCATCTTCACATCCGATCTGCGTCTGGAAGCCGATCACCTGTTCACTGCGCGCCAATCCGCGCATCAAGCGCAACGAATTGGCCTCGACGAAGGTCTTCGTTGCGCCTGGGATCTGGCTGCGCACCGCGTCTATACGGGTGCGCAGGGACAGCCCTTCTGCCGGAAGGGCGAGCGGGTAAGCCACGCATTGCTGAAAGCTCAATTCACGGCTCGCCGCCAAAGGGTGATCAGGTGCCATCAATGCGCCGATGGTCAGATCATGATGAAAGGCGATGGAAAGGCCGGAAGTTTCCGGCGGATCAAAGGTGAAACCCACATCCGCCTCCGCCGCTTCGACGCGCCTGGCTGCTTCGCTGGAGGCAGAAATCACCACATTGACATGAATGCCCGGATAGGTTTTCCGGAACGATGTGATCAGCGCCGGCAGCAGCCGCTCCGATACGCTTTCCACGGATGCAATTGAAACCGTGCCTCTGCGCAAGCCGCGCAAGGCGTCCAGTTCGGCGACCGTTGCATCGAAATCCGAATAAGTGCGCCGGATGTGGGCCAACAGCACTTCACCGGCCTGCGACAGACGCAGCCGCCGCCCGACCCGGTCGAACAGTTGCATGCCAAGGGCATCCTCAAGCCACAGAATCTGCCGGTTGACAGCCGACGAAGCGACATTCAGCTCCCGCGAGGCCGCCCGGATCGACCCGGCTTCGGCGGTTGCGAGGAAGTAACGCATGGCCGGGCTGTAAAGATGCCTCGGAAGGTCCTGTGCACGACCTGAATTCATTGCGAAACCATGTCAGGGAATGAAGACCGTGGCACCGGTGGTTTTGCGGCCCTCAAGGTCCTTGTGCGCCTGAACGGCATCAGCCAGACGGTATTCCTGTTTCACCTCGATCTTCACCGCACCCCTTGCGACCACATCGAACAGATCGCCCGCCGTCTTTTCCAGCGCGTCCCTGTCCGCGACATAGTTGAAGAGAGTCGGCCTCGTGCAAAACAGCGAGCCCTTTTGCGCGAGCAATCCAAGATTGAAGTCGGTGATCGGTCCGGAAGACTGGCCGAACGACGTCCACAGCCCCCGCGGTTTGAGACAGTCCAGCGACCCCGGATAGGTGTCCTTGCCGACCGAATCGTACACCACGTCACAGCCCTTGCCGTCGGTAATTTCCTTGACCCGTTCGACGAAATCCTCGGTGCGGTAATTGATCATGTGCTGATAGCCATGGGCCTTGGCGAGTTCGATTTTTTCATCCGATCCTGCGGTGCCGATCACGGTCGCACCGAGATGGGCGGCCCATTGTCCCGCGATCAGCCCGACGCCGCCAGCAGCGGCATGAAACAGCAAGGTTGTTTCCGGCCCGACATTGTAGGTCTGCCGCAAAAGATACTGTGCGGTCATGCCCTTGAGCATCATCGCGGCGGCTGTCTTGTCGTCAATGCTTTCGGGCAGAACGACGGCACGGTCGGCCGGGATAAGTCGTTCCTCGGCATAGGACCCCAGCGTTGCGGCATATCCGACCCGGTCGCCCGGCTTGATGTTGGTGACACCCTCGCCAACCGCCTTCACGATACCGGCACCTTCATTGCCCGGGGTGAAAGGCGCGCCGGACGGTGCAGGATAAAGGCCGGTCCGGAAATAAGTGTCGATGAAATTTAGACCAATAGCCGTGTGGGAGATCAGCGCTTCGCCCGGCCCCGGCGCGCCGATGTCGATGGCTTCCCAGCGCATCACTTCCGGTCCGCCGGTTTCATGAACACGAATTGCCTGTACCATCTGGGCCTGCTCCTTGCCGATCAAATCACAAACCCCATTCATGGCTTGTGCGGCGCACAGACGCAAGCACTGCATCGAAAAATGGCCGCTCAGCCGATGGATAGCATCAAGACGCCGTTGTCATGATTGCGGCTGCGAGTGCACCGCCCCAGGCCAGAAACAGCACACCAAGTGCTTTTGGAAGAGTTTTCGAGGGAAAGGTTTTCTCGATTGCCATCAGTGCCCCGAGCAAGGCAATCCAGACGATGTTCATCAGGCCGACGGCGAACATCACGGTCATCACTGCCCAGCAACAGCCGAGACAGACAACACCCTGAACAACCCCTTCTCGCAGAGCGGCGGGCACCCACCCTCTTTTGCCGGTCTCTGCAAACACCCACCTCGGATACCAGCACCGGACGAGGCAGGCCTGCTTGGCGGGGGTGAACTGGTAGATCCCGGCCGCCAGAAGCACCGTCGCGGACAGCGCCATGCTGGCAGGGGCCATCATGTCGGTCAGAACCTCGAGTTTGGTCAGACCCCATTGGGCAAGCGTCGCGACGAGTGCATAACCGCCCCATACGAGCAGATAACCGAATGCCACCAGCATTGTTTGCCATGCAGTTCCTGCTTGCGCACTTCTGGATGAAAAGGCTTTCAGCATGGGTGTGGCGCTCGGCAACATCATCGCAAGTGCCATCATTAGCCACATCAGGAGGACTTTCAGGAGATCAAGCGCGTTGAGATCCTGACTGGGCATGCCGAAAGTCGTTGCCCCGGTGGGCAGGCAAATAACGGCAAGCGCGGCCCGTGCGTCGGCCGGAAGTCCCTTGAACAGGTTGAACTCGTTGAAAATCGCCATGCCGGGCCCGGCAGTGCTCATATCCATGACAGGCACCATCGCGGCGATCATGGCACCGAGATAGCCCCATCCGGCAAGGCTGAGCGCAGCAATCAGCAGAAGCACCAGCGGCCAGCCACGCTTGACCGGGTCCTTGTCAGCCTTGTTGGGCACCATGCGTGTTGTCAATTCACTCATCGGGATCAGCTAATCATTGGAATTCGGATGTTTCTAACGGAAATTGCCGTTTCGGAATTTGATCTCGCTCACACTACCTTAATCGGTCCTGCGCGAAATGGTCCTGTTGCGTATTTGATGTTTTGCCCCACTTTGCTGTGGTAAACACTATGGGAGACATTCATGGCGGAACTGGATCCTTCAGAAGCCCTTTATGACGTGGCTGTTGTTGGTGGTGGGCCTTCTGGCCTGACGGCAGCGCTCTTGCTGGCCTGGTCCGGATTTCAAACGGTTCTGATAGCACCGGCAGCAGAGCGCACCGACGGGCGTACCACGGCCTTGATGCAAAGCTCCGTCGCAATGCTGGAGGGCCTCGGTGTCTGGGAACGGCTAAAGCCGGATGCCGCCCCCTTGGAGAAAATGCGCCTGGTTGATGATACCGGCCGCCTGTTCCGTGCGCCGGAAGTGACATTCGACAGTTCGGAACTCGGTCTTGACGCCTTTGCCTTCAACATCTTGAACAGCGACCTCAACAGGGAACTGGAAAAGGCAAGCGCATCGGCCGATGGTCTTGATGTCCGGCGCGCCAAAGCCGAGACCTTCAGTTTCGAAACGGATCGGGTCTCGATCATGACGAGCGACGGCGGGACGGCCGCCGCACGGCTAGCCGTCGCCGCGGATGGACGGAACTCGCCGCTGCGCGATGCCGCGGGCATAGAAATCCGCCGCTGGAGCTACCCGCAAGTCGCCGTGGTTCTCAACCTGGAACACACAAGGGCCCATGGCGGAATTTCGACCGAGTTCCACCGCCCGACCGGACCGTTCACCCTTGTGCCCCTGCCCGGCAATGCGTCCTCCCTCGTCTGCGTCGAAAACGAATCCGGGGCGGACAGGCTTTTATCAATGAACCAGTCTGAACTGGCGATAGAGCTCGAACACCGGGCCCACTCGATCCTCGGCAAGTTCACCATCGCCACCAAGCCGCAATCGTTTCCCTTGTCGGGGCTGGCGGCCAAGGCGCTCACCGCCGGGCGAACCGCCCTTATCGCCGAAACCGCCCATGTATTTCCTCCGATCGGCGCGCAAGGGCTGAACCTTTCCTATCGGGACATTGCCGCCCTTGTTTCAGTCTTGGAAGCGGCGCAGTTGCGCGGTCACGATATCGGCGATGCTTCGGTTCTCGACAAGTATGCTGCCAAACGCCGGACCGATATCATTAGCCGGACCGGCGCGGTCGATCTGCTCAACCGGTCGCTGCTCTATGATTTCTTTCCGCTGCAAATGGCGCGCAGCACCGGTCTCTACCTGGCGGAGCGGGTTCCGCCGCTTCGCCGCCTGTTGATGCGCGAAGGTATGGCTCCCGGGACCCGCGCTGTAAGCGGTACGCTCAATCAGTAAAGATTGACCGGCATGACACCATTGGTCAGCGCCCAGATAAAACCGGTCACGGTGACGACGGACGCAACGGTTCCGAACACGACAATGCTGGACGCCCGTTGAACATAGACCCCATATTGCTGGGCAATGACGAACACATTTGTCGCGGGTGGCAAACAGGCCATCAGCACCGCAGTGGCGATCCAGACCGGATCGAAGCCGCCGATCCAGGTCAGCAGCAGGAAGATCAGCACCGGGTGCACGACCAGCTTGACCGCAAGGATGAGCGGCAGTTCCACCGGAACGCGCCCGACCGGCCGGAGCGCCATACCAACCCCCATGGCGAACAGAGCGCAGGGTGCAGCCGCATTGCTGAGATAAAGCAGCAAGGTTTCGGCCGCCTGGGGTGGCTTGAATTCTATGGCGGCTGCCGAAACGCCGAGTACGGTTGCGATGATGAACGGATGACTGGCAATCCGCCAGGCGATCTTCCGGAGCGTTTCCAGAATAGGCTCATTGTCCGCGCCCGCAACCGCCATCATCAACGGCGCCAGGATGAACATCAGCATGTTGTCGAAACACAGGATCAGGGCGGCCGGTACGGTGGCTTCCGTGCCAAGCACTGCAAGCGTCAGTCCGGGCCCCATATATCCGACATTTGAATAAGCGCCCGCGACACCGAGAATGGTGGATTCAGGAATGCTTCCACGTGTTGCGATAACACCGATGCAGAATGAGATCGCAAAAACGGTATAGGTCGAAAAAGTGGTTGCGGATATGAACGTGAAATTCGTCAGTTCCTCGAACGGCGTCTGCGACAACAGGCGGAAAAACAAAGCCGGCAAGGCAACATAGACAATGAAGAAATTCATCCAGGCAAGGCCTGTTTCGGGAAGCTTTCTGAACATGCCGGCCGCATAGCCAAGGAAGATCAGGCCAAAAAACGGCAATGCCAGCTGAATTACGTTGTTCATCTATGGACCGCTGAAACCCGGCTTGAACGACCAAGGGACTGCTTGCATATGAGCCCAGTCTTGGATAAGGACGCTGCACTTGATGAAGTGACCATCCGCATACCAATCAGGTCTGGACGAACATCGCAAGGCCCCTTTCGGTCCTCCGGATCTGCGGCCAATGGTCCAATCCGGATCGGGTTGACGGAACCTGCCACACACAACTGGAACAACCGGCGTTCATGTCCAAGCTTTTCACCGATTTGCGATTTCGGGTCGAAGCCGCCCTGCTTCGCGGGACCATGATCGTATTCCGGCTAATCCCGGTGGATGTCGCCTCCCGGGTCATGTCGTTTTTCTGGAAAACCATTGCGCCGTTCACACACCGGCACCGGCGCGCGCTTGATCATCTCGCCAAGGCCATTCCGGAACTGAGTAAAGCGGAGCGGGAAACCATCATTCGTGGCATGTGGGCCAATCTGGGGGCCGTCGCGGCCGAAACGTTCCATATAGACCGGTTGATGACTGACGACGCGCGGTTTGAGCCGATTGCCGATGATAAAACCCAGGAAATCCTGGAGAGCGGTCAGGCTTGCCTGCTCGTTGGTCTTCATTCGGCGAATTGGGAACTCTGCGTCCAGCCGGCCATGCGCAGGGGGCTTGTGGTCACCGGAGT
The DNA here is from genome assembly GCA_965230445.1 of Roseibium sp. Lineage (GTDB taxonomy): Bacteria > Pseudomonadota > Alphaproteobacteria > Rhizobiales > Stappiaceae > Roseibium. The sequence continues at coordinate 2,071,179 of OZ246005.1, forward strand.
TTATCAGGCGCTTCGAAACAAGGCGGCAGATGACATGCTCAAGGATCTCCGCCTGAACCTTTACAAAGGCGGCCTGTTCAGCAAAGGCTATGAAACCGGCCGCCGCCTCGTTCGGGCCATTCACAATGGCGGTGCTGTCGGCATCATGGGGGATTTGCGGGATGTGCGCGGCCTGGAAGTAAATTTCTTCGGCCAGCCGGCTTTTGCAACGCCGGTGCCAGCCACCCTTGCTCGCACTTATGGACTGCCAATCATACTCGGCCGGACAATCCGCCAGAATGGCGCGAACTTCAAGGTCGAGGGTAAAGTCATCACGGTCCCGAAAACGGACAATAAACGGGCTGATATTGCGGCTGCAACGCAGATGATCCACGATGTTTTCGAGATGTGGATCAGGGAGCATCCGGACCAGTGGATGTGGATCCACCGCAAATGGGCTCGCCCGAAAAGCTCCGCATTGCGGAGAAACCAGATCCGCAAGGCCGCGGCGAACAAAGCCGCAGACGAGCAATAGTCATCCATAAGGCCAGAGGCGGTTGACAATCTCGATTTGGCGCATGGTATGTGCGAAAACGAGTTGGCCAACAATGGCGCGAAGTGGAAAGTGTGATCCCTGATTTCGTGTCTGATACGTCGGCATCCGGCGCTTTCCTTCAGCGAGGAACTTCACAAAACGTCCCGGCTTGCCAAACCTGGAATACCTCTCAGCCTCGACGCATTGGTTCGTGCATTACGCGCGTCGGGGTCTCGCTTAGTCACCGAACTATGGCAATCAGTCTCTGTGCCAATCAGTGGAGTTGTAAACCCATGAAGACCCCTTCCGCATTCTACCAGCCTTTAGCCATCGGTGCTCCACAGCCCTTCCGGGAGCTGCCAGTGAAGTTGGAACGCATGATCCATTTCGTTCCGCCGCATATCGAGAAATTGCGGGCCAAAGTGCCCGATCTGATCCGGCAGGTCGACGTGGTTCTCGGCAATCTGGAGGATGCAATACCGGCGGACGCCAAAACGGACGCCCGCAGGGGTTTCATCAAGATGGCCGGGGACAACGACTTCGGCGACACGGGTCTATGGACCCGCGTCAACTGCCTTAACAGCCCTTGGTTTCTGGATGATCTTCTGGAAATTATTCCGGCGGTCGGCAGCAAGCTGGATGTGATCATGCTTCCCAAGGTTGAGGGCCCTTGGGACATTCACTACACCGACCAGCTTCTGGCGCAATTGGAGGCGAAAGCCGGACTGACAAAACCTGTCATGATCCACGCCATTCTGGAGACTGCGGAAGGCGTCAAGAATGTCGAGCAGATTGCCGCTGCCAGCCCGCGCATGCACGGCATGAGCCTCGGACCCGCAGATTTGGCGGCCTCCCGCGGCATGAAGACAACTCGCGTCGGCGGAGGTCATCCGGACTATGCCGTTCTCGCTGACCCGGTCGAAGGCTCCGTCCGGACGGCTTATCAGCAGGATCTTTGGCACTATACTGTTGCCAAGATGGTCGACGCGTGCCTGTCGCACGGCCTGAAGCCGTTTTACGGGCCGTTCGGCGATTTTTCCGATCCGAAAGCCTGTGAAAGCCAGTTCCGCAACGCCTTCCTGATGGGCTGCCTGGGCGCATGGTCACTGCATCCGAGCCAGATTGCAATCGCCAAGACGGTCTTCTCGCCGGAGCCCGGCGAAGTGGCATTCGCCCGCAAGATCATCGAGGCCATGCCGGATGGCACAGGTGCGGTCATGATTGACGGCAAGATGCAGGACGATGCCACCTGGAAGCAGGCGAAGGTGATCTTCGATCTCGCAAAGGTTGTCGCGTCTAAGGACCCGGAACTGGCAGCAGTTTACGATATATAGATAGAGCACCGATAGAATGGGCCATTAAAGGTGCTAAACTTGCATGCAAGGCAGCAAGGCGATAAGTCGGCTTTGTTGTATAAAGAAATAGAACGACAATGCGCACAGCTAAATTCAAGATTGGGCAGGTTGTTCGCCATCGCGTCTACCCCTTTCGAGGTGTGATTTTCGATGTCGACCCGACCTTCAGCAACACGGAGGAATGGTGGGATTCCATTCCTGAAGACGTGCGGCCTGTGCGCGACCAGCCCTTCTATCACCTGCTCGCGGAAAATGAGGAGACAGAATACGTCGCCTATGTCAGCGAACAGAACCTCATTCCCGACATGACGGGCGAACCGGTTCGCCACCCGCAAGTCGAAGAGATTTTCGAAGAACAATCCGACGGCTCTTACCTGCCGAGATCGGTCGAGATCCACTAGCACATAACAGCACTGATCGAAATGTATTGACTGCCGGGTTTCGGGCGCCGCGCCGGAATCAACTGGCCGCCTGTTGGCAATGCTCACAAAAAAAGCCGGGGAAGCTGCCTTCCCCGGCTTTTGTTCATCCCGTGGACGAAGCTTACTGGTTCTGCTGAGCGTCGATCAGGCGCTGGCGCGCTTCGTCGGCGCGGCTCTGCAGGATCGCACGGACTTCGTCTTCGCGCTTTTTCTTCTCTTCAGCTGTCATCGCTGCGCCGTCATAGGCTGCCGTGAAACCGATCAGCGTCAGGTTGAACTTGATTTCCTGTGCTTGCTGGTTGTACGGCGTCAGGACGATCTCACTACCCTGTTTCAGGGCATTTACGAAGGTCTCATCTACCGCCAGTTCAGCGAAACACGCATTCGGCGCACAGATGCTGTATTTCGCCTGGATCGGCTTGCCGTCATCGATCTGCACACGCAGGCCCGGCTGAAGCAGGACGCCGACCGGAACCGACATGCGGACATTCTTGCGCGCTTCGCCTTCATTGTCATAAATCGCGAAGTCGGCCAAAGGCTGACCGGTATTCGTGAACAGGCGCATGTAAGTCAGGCAGACGTTCTTGTTGGTGCGGCGGTCCGTTCCGCACTCTTTCTGCCAGGGATTGCGCTCCTCCTGAGCCTTTGCTTCGAAGCCGGCAAAAGAAGATGCCGCCACGAAAGCTGCGACTGCGCAGCTGAGCAATCCTCTTTTCAATACATTCTTCATTGGAAATCCTCGATCGTCCGCTTGGAAACTTTCCGCTGTTCTGATGCAATTGGACGCCATTCGCAAGGGCGTATCTTGCAATTCGTCAGCCTCAGGCATGGATAGACATTCAATTGAGGCAAGAGGGTGACCAATATGCAACGTGGCGCCCGTCCGGAATTGAGAGCTGAATATCTTTTTAATTACAAGCACGCCGGACTAAACGGCGCACCCGATATGCTACTGTGCACAATGAGAATCAACCGAATCTCTGGGTGGAGTGTACTGATGCCGATTGTTCGCTGGACCAGAAGCCGATGTGCTCAAGTTTTACTGACCGTCTTTGCGGCTATGGCGGTCAGCGCCGTCTCTTTTGGCAATATGGCCGAGGCCGGCGACGAGGATGTTCCCTGGACGCACGGCATATCGATGCATGGAACACCGGCTCTCGCTCCTGACGAGCCTTTTCCGTATGTCAATCCCGATGCTCCGAAGGGCGGAACCTTGACCCTCGGGGTTCAGGGCACGTTTGACAGCCTGAACCAGTTCATCGTGCAGGGCGGGTGGACATCGGCGCGTGGCATGCGCGAACGCCAGTTCGGCAACAACATCTTTGAAGGGCTGCTTATGCGCTCCTATGGCGAGCCATTTTCGCTTTATGGATTGCTTGCGCAGCGCGTACGCATGCCGGACAGCCGCGAATGGATCGAGTTCGAGCTCAATCCCGACGCCAAGTTCTCGGACGGCAGCCCGGTGACCGTCGAAGACGTCATTTTCTCCTTGGAGGTCATCCGCGACAAAGGCCGCCCTCCCTACCGGAATTGGTATGCCCAGATTGTCAAAAAGGAAATCAGCGAGCCCAATCGCATCAAGCTGGTGTTTGAGAATGGCGACAACCGGGAACTGCCGCTGCTGATCGCGCTTGCTCCCATTCTATCCAAGGCGAATACGGACGCAGAGAATTTCGACAAATCGACGCTCACACCGCCGGTCGGGTCCGGGCCGTATGTTTTCAAGACCATCGAGCCGGGCCGTCTCGTCGTCTATGAGAAAAACGCGGACTACTGGGCGAAGGATCTTCCTATCAAGGCGGGCTTCGACAATTTCGATGAGATCCGCATTGAGTATTTCCGCGATGAAACCACCTTGCAGGAAGCGTTCAAGAAGGGCCTTGTCGATCTGCTGAAATTCGGTGACCCGGCCCGCTGGTCAACAGGGTTCGATTTTCCTGCGGCGCAAGACGGCAGGGTCGCCAGGATGGCCTTTCCGCGCGGCATACCGGCACCAATGCAGGGGATTGCCTTCAACACCCGACGGGATGTGTTTGCCGACCGTTCCGTGCGCAAGGGCTTGCGCATGCTGTTCGACTTTGAATGGGTCAACACCAACCTCTACTATGGCCTTTATAGCCGGACCGCAGGTTTCTGGGACAATTCGGAACTTTCCTCCATTGGAAAACCGGCCGGCGAAAAGGAACTGGCCTTGCTTGCGGAATTCCCGGAAGCTGTGGACCCTGACGTCATGGACGGCACATGGCGTCCTTCGCAGGCGGATGGGTCCGGACGTGACCGGACGGTCCTGCGCGCCGCGCTCGGTGAGTTCACCAAGGCCGGATATGGGCTTCAGGACGGAAAACTGACGCATTCCGGAACCGGCCAGGCCATGTCTTTCGAGATTCTCACCAAGAATGAGGATGAGGAAAAACTGGCGCTCGCCTATATCCGGACACTCAAACTGCTCGGCATCGACGCGACCGCGAGGACGGTCGATCCGGCTCAGTTCGAGGACCGGCGGACCAAGCGCGAATTCGACATGGTATTCAACACGTGGTGGGCTTCGCTGTCACCGGGCGCGGAACAATATGGCAGGTGGTCAACGCAAGCCGCGGATGCGGAAGGTTCCTTCAACTTTGTCGGGGCGAAGGACCCTGCGATTGACGCGGTCATCGATGCGATTGTCGGAGCACGTGACAAGGAAGACTTTGTCGCCGCCGTACGCGCCTTCGACCGCATCTTGATATCCGGTGCCTATGCCGTGCCGCTTTATCACGTCTCCGACTACTGGATAGCCCATTGGGACACCGTGGCTTCTCCGGAAGTCCACTCCCTCTATGGCGATGAAATCGATACCTGGTGGTCCACCGGGGTTAACTAGGGTCTGCTGTGCAATGGAACCGGCCTAAATGAAAGCCACACCAGAAAACAATATACTGGAATATCATGAAAGCGGCGCCTGGTCGGATGTAACGCTTGATGATCTGTTCCGGAAAACCGCCGCCGCCCATCCGGATCGCATCGCAATTGCCGATGCTCCGGACAGGCCGAAATGGACGGGTGGTGCCCGCAGGAAGCTGACATATGCGGAAGCCGACAAGGAGATCGGCCAGCTTGCGGCTTTCTATCGGATGGTGGGTCTTGCGACAGATCATGTCATCGGCATCCATGCGCCGAACACTGTCGACACCGTGATCGCATTTCTGGCGGCCTTGCGGGCCGGGCTGATCGTTTCGCCACTGCCCCTGCATTGGCGTCAGAAGAATGTTCTTGAAGCGCTCAACTCGATTGGCGCAAAGGGATTTGTTGCCGCCGACCGTGTTGAAACAAGATCGTTCGGCACCGATGCAAGGAACATAGCGGCGGAACTGTTTTCACTCCGGTTTGTCTTTGGCCTCGGCAAGGAAGTGCCGGACGGCTTGATCGCCCTTGGTCCCATGCTCGAGGAAATGGGCGAAGGTTTGGTGTTTGAAGACATCAAGCGCCCGGATGCGGCTGACCAGGCGGCGACAATATGCTGGAACCGGAGCGGTCCGGAAAACGTCCCGGTCAGCCGGTGCCACAACCAATGGATCTCTGCAGCCGATCTGTTGATCGGGGAAGCAGGCATTGAAACTGGCGCGAGCTTCATTCTTCCTTATTCATTAAGCGGATTGACCGGGCTGGGTGCCGGATTTATCCCATGGCTCATGTGCGGTGGCACATTGCACCTTCATCACCCGACGTCGCTACAAAACCTGGCCATTCACGCAAAGGCAGCCAAGGCCGATTTCGTCATGACACCCGGACCGCTGGCGCAAAACCTGGACCGCCAGCTCGACGGTTCAAAGTGCTCCATCCTCGCGGTTTGGAACATATCGGCGCCTTACCCTGCCTCTTTCGTTCCGCATCGCCCGCTCATCGATATTCAGGTCGCGGATGAATTCGCACTTGTCGCAAAAGCACGCGGGCCTTCTGCCAAGGTGAAAGCAACCGCGCTGGGAAAGTATCTCGGGCCGACCGGGACTGAAAACAGGCCGGCCCTTCTTGAACTCGCCGTAAGGGATGCAATCGACGGGACGCTTCCTTGCCTGCTGGTCAAGGGTCCGATGGTGCCGGATGTCGGTTGGCGATCCCACCCGGGCGGGGATGCATCACTTGAAGTCGACGAAAATGGTTTCCTGAACACCGGTATCAAGGTCGAGCCTCTGGAGGACGGTATAGCCGGGTTCGGTGTGCCGGGAATGTATCCCGTTGCGGCCGGCAAACTGGAATCGATTGACGGCATCTATGCCGGCTACCCCGGGATCCGCGAGGCTGCGGCCTTTCTCGTTGAGGACCCGGTTCTCGGTGTCCGGATTTATGCAGCTCTTGTACCGCAAACAGGTACAGTTCCGGATGTGGGCGCCTTTTTTGCTTTCCTCGATGCAGAGGGAGTGGATTTGGCTAAAATCCCTCACAGAGTGCTGATTTTGCGCTCGCTTCCACGGGACGCTGATGGAAACGTTGACCGGGCCAAGCTTACCCAGCGAACCCAGCGGCTGCCGGCCGCCGTGGCATGATAAGGTCGGCAGGCCATGGATCCTGAATTATCCCTCCTCTGGAATGGTCCTATCTGGTACGCAGGCCGTGAGCCCCCGATCCGTAACGACGAGAACGGCCATGTCCGCGGTGTGGATCTGGTCGCGGCGTTTCATGGCGACGCCGATCTGCCGCCCGCCATCCCTCCCGCGATCATCGTGGAAACCGAACATCTCCGGCCAGATTTTCTCAGCCGGTTTCTGAAATGGCTTCAGGAAATTATCAGATCCTTCCATTGCGAAGTGCCGTATTTCCTCTTGACCGACGGCAGCAGCCCGATATCGGACGCGACCAGACCCACCGCAATCCTTGATTGCCGGATCCCGGACGATGTTCTCTTTCTATTGATCTGCGTCCACCAAAGGTCATTGCTGCGTTTCGAGGAAGCCAGGGTGCGCCGTTCGGTGTTCGGCCGGATTCCAGGTTATGGCACCGCGCCGCATTACGCCGGAACCAGCGGCCTTTTGATTGTCGGCCTCAGCGGCAGGTTCATGAAATGGCAGCAGGCAATCGATCAGAAAGTGGAAGTCATCGGCGCGCTTGACGGAGCCATGGCTGCCGAGTTTCTGTCGCAACGGGCTTTCGATGCGGTAATTGTCGACACCAGTCCTCAGGACGCCGTGGACAACATGAGGCTCATTCGCCGGGATCCGAGATTTGCGGCCTTGCCGATCCTGGCCGTCAGCGATCACACCGAAGATATTCCCGAACTGTTCCGTCTCGGTGCGTCTGACGTGCTTTACGCCAACGGCCCGTTAACGTCGCTTTCAAGGCGTGTAGCCGTTTCCATCAGGTTCGGGAAGCGCCGGCGGTTGGCGGACAGGGCACTGGCAGAAAGTCAGCGATGGCTGCAAAAACAGGTGGACTTTGGCGGCCTGGCGGAAAGTGATTACACACAGTACATCAATTATTCTTCCGAGCTCTTGGGCGCACGGGGTCTCCATGTCCATGAAATGCGCTTGTTGCCAGAGCATTTCAATATCCCGTTTGCGGCTCTCGACGGGATCGACGACCTCTATGGACTGCTGTTGTCCATAGCAAGCGCGACCAGCCGGGAGGAAGACCTGGTGTGTTTTGTCGAGCATCTCGGCCCGGTCGCCGTGTTGAAAAACGAAGCCGGCCAGATAAATTTGCAGAAGCGGATCAACGCGATCCTTCAACATACCGTTATCTAATCAACTGGGGTTGGTACAAACGTCATAATTTCCAGAACGGCCCTGATAATAGCTGCAAGGGTAGACACTTTAACTTTGGGCGCTAAGTTAGGCCCTCCTGCGCAGCGGAAGGGCATTCCATGGCTACAGATAATCCGATTGTTGTCGATGTTGTTTCCGATGTCATGTGCCCTTGGTGCTACATCGGCAAGCGCCGGCTTGAAGAAGCAATCCGCTCCGTTCCTCAGGTTGCCGTGACGGTTCGCTGGCACCCGTTCCAGCTTGATGCCACACTGCCCAAGTCCGGAAAAGACCGCCAGACCTATCTCAGCGACAAATTCGGTGGAGCGGAGCGTGCCGCGGCTTTCTATTCGCGTATCACGGAGGCCGGCCTTGAAGAAGGTATCAAGTTCGCCTTTGATGCCATCGAACTGTCGCCAAACACCATCGATTGCCACCGGTTAATCCTTTGGGCCCGCGCGGACGGGCTGCAAGATGAAGTCGTGGAACTGCTTTTCAAGGCGTATTTTCTTGAAGGCGCTGATCTCACCAAACCGGAAACCCTGGTGCGGGTTGCCGGGGAAGCCGGCATGGAAGCGGATCTGGTCGCCCAGCTTCTTGAGACCGATTCCGACATTGAACGCACGGAAGCGCAAATCGCCCAGGCACAACAGGCCGGTATCACTGGTGTGCCCTGTTTTATCATCGACGAGCGGTTCGCCGTGAACGGCGCTGAAAAGGCCGAAACCCTTGCCGCGGCACTTCTGCATGCAGAGGAAACCCGGACCGCACCTGCCGAAGCCGATCAGACCGGATGAACACCGGTCAAATGGCAAGAAACAAAAAAGGGCTCACCGGACCGGGCGAGCCCTTTCTTCCTTGATTGTATCGTTGATCAGTCTCTAAGAATCGACCGCCCGGCATAGACTGCCTGGTTGCCGAGTTCTTCCTCGATCCGGATGAGCTGGTTGTACTTGGCGAGCCGGTCTGAGCGTGCCAGCGAACCGGTTTTGATCTGCCCGCAATTTGTTGCCACAGCGAGATCCGCGATCGTTGAATCTTCGGTTTCGCCGGAACGGTGGGACATGACGGCCGTGTATGACGCCTTGTGCGCAGTTTCGACAGCGTCAAGCGTTTCAGAAAGCGTGCCGATCTGATTGACCTTGATCAGGATCGAGTTGGCAACACCCTGGGAGATGCCATCACGCAGCCGCTTTGAGTTGGTCACGAACAGATCGTCGCCGACGAGCTGGCACTTGCCACCGGACAAATCGGTTGCCGCTTTCCAGCCGGCCCAGTCATCTTCTGCAAGGCCATCTTCGACCGAGATGATCGGATAGCGGGAGACCAGGTCGTCCAGGTATTTGGCCATTTCTTCCGGCGACAGCGACTTACCCTCGCCTTCCAGCTCATACTTGCCGTCCTTGAAGAACTCGGTCGATGCTGCGTCAAGCGCCAGGAACACATCTTCACCCGGATTGTAGCCCGCCGTCTCGATGGCCTTCATGACAAATCCTATAGCGGCATCGGTGGATTCAAGGTTGGGTGCGAAGCCGCCTTCGTCACCGACATTGGTGTTGTGGCCGGCAGCGTTCAACGCCTTCTTGAGCGTGTGGAAGATTTCCGAACCCATGCGTACCGCATCCGACAGGGACTCCGCGCCCACCGGCATGATCATGAATTCCTGAAAATCAATCGGATTGTCTGCATGGGCGCCGCCATTGATGATGTTCATCATCGGCACCGGCAGAGTGCGCGCGGACGTGCCACCGACATAGCGGTAGAGCGGCAGCCCGGAGGCCTGCGCTGCGGCGCGGGCAACGGCAAGCGAGACGCCGAGAATTGCGTTCGCGCCCAGCCGGGCCTTGTTCTCAGTACCATCCAGGTCGATCATCGCCTGATCGATCAGAAGCTGGTCTTCGGCCTCAAAACCACCAATCGCTTCAAAGATCTCGCCATTGACAGCCCCGACAGCCTTTTGCACGCCCTTGCCCATGAAACGATCACCGCCATCGCGCAGCTCCACAGCCTCATGGATCCCGGTGGACGCACCGGAGGGAACGGCAGCACGGCCGAATGAGCCGTCCTCAAGGAACACATCGACTTCAACGGTCGGGTTTCCACGGCTGTCAAAAATCTGACGGCCTGTGATATCGACGATGGCAGTCATTGAATTACTCCTGTTTGCAAACGGCGTGGCGGCACCGTTTGGGCCGGTGCCGGCGAGGAAAGCCGGAAACCCGGCGGGGAAAATCAGTCCGCGGCTTTGACCACACGGTCAATCTGTTGCAGTTGCTCCAAAACAGCGCTGAGGTTCTTCAAGGCGATCATGTTTGGCCCGTCTGAGGATGTGGTGTTGTCCGGGTCGGGATGCGTTTCCATGAAGAGCCCTGCTACCCCGACCGCGACTGCCGCCCGCGCCAGGACCGCGACCATCGTCCGGTCCCCGCCGGATGATCCTCCCAAGGCGCCCGGCTGTTGCACGGAATGGGTCGCGTCGAACACCACAGGTGCACCTGTTTGCGCCATGATCGGCAAGGCCCGCATGTCGCTCACAAGCGTGTTGTAGCCGAAACTTGCCCCCCGTTCGGTCAGGAGTACGTTCGAATTGCCGCTTTCAACGATCTTGGTCAGGACATTCTTCATGTCCCAGGGGGCCAGAAACTGCCCCTTCTTGACGTTGATAATGGCACCGGTCTTGGCGGCTGCAACGAGAAGATCCGTCTGGCGGCAAAGAAAGGCCGGAATCTGCAGAATATCGACTACCTCGGCCACCGGAACACATTGATCAGCGGCATGAATATCCGTGATCGTCGGCAACCCGTAGGTTTCCTTGATCTCGGCGAAAACCGGTAGAGCGTCTTGCAACCCAACCCCGCGGGTTGCCGAAAGAGATGTCCGGTTCGCCTTGTCGAAGGATGCCTTGAAGACAACCTGAATTCCGAGATTGCCGGTAATTTCCTTTATGGCCGCCGCGCATTCCAGGGCGTGTTCGCGGCTTTCCATCTGGCAAGGACCCGCGATCAGGCTGAACGGTTTGGCGTTGTCGAAAACTACGTTGCCGACCTGCACTTCCCTGTTCGCTTCAGCCATGCGATGCCCTTGAATTTTTCGGAGTTACCGGTGAACCGGCTCGGGAGGTCCGGGATGTATCCGGCACGTTCAATATAACCCTTTGCATCGACCCGCAAGCCAGTCTGGTACTTTCAACCCGCATACCGGCGTGTTGGGCTTATGTTGCCTGGAGCCGGTTTTATGAAACGAAGTTCTTGAAGGGGGAGATTTTTTTCGCGCTGCAGTATATACCAGTCGAAGCGGATAAGGCTGTTAGTCTTCCGCGAGTTGACCCCGGTATAGCTAGGCCTGATCGTCATTATTGCCGCTACCTTTGGATTCGATCAAACAACGGATCAGTATTTATGAACAAACCAATTCGCAAAGCCGTTCTTCCCGTCGCTGGCCTTGGCACGAGGTTTCTGCCTGCCACAAAGGCAGTTCCCAAGGAAATGCTGACCATCGTTGACCGGCCAATCATTCAATATGTCGTCGATGAGGCCCGGGCAGCGGGTATCGAGCACATTGTTTTCGTGACAGGCCGGAACAAACAGGTGATCGAAGACCACTTCGACATGGCTTACGAACTCGAAGACACGCTGAAGGCGCGCAACAAGACCGCAGCGCTGGAACTGCTGGACAAACACCGGCCGCAACCGGGTTCGACCAGTTTCACCCGGCAACAGGCACCGCTCGGACTGGGCCATGCCATCTGGTGTGCCCATGACATTATTGGCGACGAGCCCTTTGCGGTATTGCTGCCCGATGTGATCATCAAGTCCCAGGTCAGCTGTCTGAAGCAGATGGTCGATCTTTACGGTGAGACCGGCGGCAACATCATCGCCGTTGAAGAAGTTCCGGAAGACCAGACCTACAAATACGGGATTGTCGAACTTGCGGGCGAAATCAATTCGCGTGCCAGCCAGATATCCAGCATGGTCGAGAAACCAGCGCCTGGCACAGCGCCGTCAAACCTGATGATCACCGGACGGTACATTCTGCAGCCGGAGATTTTCGGCCTGCTCGCCAATCAAAAAACCGGTGCAGGCGGCGAAATCCAGCTCACCGACAGTATGCTGGCCCTGATGCAGAACCAGCCTTTCGCGTCTCACAAGTTCGAAGGCACCAGCTACGATTGCGGCGGCAAGGCCGGATTCATCGCCGCCAACATCGCTTTCGCTCTGGAAGATCCCAATCTGGCGGAAGATGTGATGCCAATTCTCCGTGAACTTGCAGGTGAAAAGGCCGCCGCCGAATAACAGCGCAACGCTTTTCACCCTTGTTGCAATTCACGGGCCTCACCGTTTAGGGTTCGGACCCTAGGACGAGACCGGCGCCGCCACGGCGCCGGTTTCTTTTATCAGGAAGACGCTTATGATCTACCCTTCCCTTTCCAACCTGAAAATCGGCATTGTCGGCCTGGGTTATGTCGGCCTTCCGGTGGCGGCCGGTTTTGCGGCAAAGGGATTTGATGTCCTTGGCTACGACATCTCAAGTGAGCGGATAGAAGCGCTTCGAACCGGTGCCGATGAAACCTCATCGGTTGCGTCCGAAGCCCTGGCACCAGACAACCTGCGATTTTCAAACGAAGAACACGACTTGAGCGACCGCGATGTTCTGATTGTTGCTGTGCCAACGCCAGTGGACCGCGCCAAGCGGCCGGATCTCACGCCGTTTACATCCGCTGCGGCGGCCGTCGGACGGCAACTGAAAAGCGGCGCCATTGTCGTATTCGAATCCACCGTCTATCCCGGAGCGACGGAAGATGAGGCGGTGCCTATCCTCGAGCGGACTTCCGGGTTGAAGTTCGGACAGGATTTCGAGGTCGGGTACTCGCCGGAGCGGATCAATCCAGGCGATACGGAGCGTGGCTTCGCGGACATCGTCAAGATCGTCTCCGCAAGCTCCGAACCGGCTACAGACTTGCTCGTTGAACTCTATGGTTCGGCCATTGAAGCCGGCATCCACCGGGCACCATCGATCAAGGTTGCCGAAGCGGCAAAGGTGATTGAGAACACCCAGCGGGATCTCAACATCGCGCTGATGAACGAGCTTGCCATCCTGTTCAGCCGGATGGGCATCGACACCCGCGATGTGATTGCCGGGGCGTCGACAAAATGGAATTTTCTCCCCTTCCAGCCGGGCCTTGTCGGTGGCCATTGTATCGGGGTGGATCCCTATTACCTCACCCACAAGGCTCATGAGATTGGCCTGACACCGCAAGTGATCCTTGCCGGACGGGGCACAAATGAGACCATGCCGGCATTCGTGGCTGGAAAGATCATCCAGACCTGCGTCAAACTCGGCACATCCATGCCGCCGAAGATCGCTGTACTTGGGGTCACCTACAAGGCCGACGTTCCCGACATCCGAAACTCGAAAGTTGCCGATCTGGTGCGTGAACTCGAAGACTTCGGCGCAAACGTGCTCGTACATGATCCGTTGGCGAATGCCGAGCACGTGCGGTCAGAATACGGCTTTGGGCTGTCGGATCTAACCGAACTGGAAGGGGCGGATGCCGTCGTGCTCGCCGTTCCCCATGCGGCATTCTTCGGCGACGGTGGCGGATGGCCTCTGGTCCAGCGCCTATTGAGCAAAAACGGCGGACTGCTTGCCGATTTGCCGGCACGGTTCGATCGGACAACCAAGCCGGGGAACATCGAACTGTGGCGGCTATGAGCCTTTCGCGGGCTCCGTAAAGACACAATCTCACCTCAACAAGTGACCATTTCCGGGCTAACGCTGGGGACATTTGCGTATTCGGAAGTCCAAGGGCCGTTACCCGGCGTATAGTTTTTGGTTCCAGAGTAAGGAGACACCGAATGACTGTACCGGGTTTTGTGAAGGGAGTGGCCGTCGCACTCGCAATTGGGGTTGCCGCGACAATTCCGGCCAAGGCCAGCGAACAGGTCGACGGCGGCGCATTTCAGGCAATCATCAAGAACCAAATGAGCGCGTTTGCAGCCGACGATGCAAAGCGCGCATTCTCGTTCGCGACCGATAACCTGAAGAGGCAATTCCAGACGCCGGAATTCTTCATGCAGATGGTCCGGCAAGGCTATCAGCCGGTCTATCGCCCGCAGAATGTAACTTTTGGCCAGTCCAAAATGACGCGTTTTGGTCCGGCACAGGAAGTTTATGTCACAGGTCCCAAAGGTCACAACTGGCTGGCGCTGTACAGTTTTGAGCAGCAGTCTGATGGTTCATGGCGGATTTCCGGTTGCTACCTGACGAAAGCAGGCGGGCTGTCGACTTAGAAATTGATGGGCGAAGAACAGCCCAAGCCGTTGGTTAGGCAATATAAACGGACGCCGTGCAGGGAAGAGCATAAGGTTTCGCGAGAAGCATTGAGATTTCGCGAAGCGTCGGGCTGGCATCAACCTGTCTTCAAAAATTACAAGGACTTAGCCAGACACCGGCAATCTGTCTAAGTTGCTGCGACATGAGCTTCACCGCGTCCCGAAATGGGTTTGCGGATTTCGAAACGATCCGGAAAGTCAGGCTTCCTACATTGCCCAACATTCGTTGAGCAAGAACCATTTACGGTCCGGAGCGGTCTTTCGTGCTGTTCTCGGCGAATGACCGAAAAGAGTCTTCCTTAGACATTCGGTGGTTAACCAGCTATGACACTTCCGTCCCTGACTAAACTTCGCGCCTGTTTAGCGAAGGTTTGTAATCTGACAGGAGACTGACTGCATTTGGCAGGAGAAGCCTCGATTTCGCTGGCGCGGTTATTGTTGTCCTGCGTACCGGCAATCAAGCCTTCTAAGTCACAGATTCGCAGCTTTCAAGCGGTGTGTAACGGGCCAGCTATTCAGCGGCAACAACCGCGCTGAGTGGACAGGCGAAGACTCATTGCGACCATTGTTGGTATAGTAATGCACTATGGACAAGAAGGCATCCAAACCGCCAAAGCGTCATCATTACGTCCCGCAGTTTTTTCTGCGCAATTTCGCAATAGATCAGCAAAAAAAGAAGGTCATGGCGCTGCACAAGCACGGTGAACGGGCCGTGTGGGCGAAGAAGTCGATCAAATCCATTGCATATGAACATGACCTTTACGTCCATATGGACGGATCAACTCCTGTCTCAGTTGAAGAGAAAATCAACACCGATCTCGAAACGCCTATCTCCCAAACCGATACATGGGAAAAGATCTCGTCGGGCGCGATTGCGGATCTAGATGAATCTGATCGCGCGGTGCTTTACAGCCTCGTGCGGAACTTCGAGGCGCGAACGCCGCACTACCGAAATACCCTAAGGGAGCTATCGCTTCTGGCCGGAAGACCGGACAGCGGCATGAACTTCTCCGACGACGAGATGACCATGTATGCCGAACTGAGAGCCAATCCACGGCTGATGTCTGAGGTCGTGAATGAATTGGCATCCAGCATCGCATGGACAGCAAGAGAGTTTTTGTCCTGTGGCATTTCAGTTTTAAGGGTACGTGAGCCAGTCTTTGTCTGCTCGACCCCGGTTCACGTCATGAAGACTCCGGACCATCCTAATCTTCGCGCAACACAGGTCGGACTTACACCTTACAACTCTCTAATGCCGTTGACGCCGAACGCTTATGTCTCTCTCAGTCTGGGTGACTTTGACGGCGCATTTTTGAACCAACTTGTCGATGCTGACGTTGAGATGGGCTTGAAGCGGCAGATTGTTTCTCAGTTCTCTTTTTGGCCCATCGTGCAGCATATGATCTGCACGAGCGATGCGCTTATCGATCACCTGAAGTGGGCAGGATACAACTGCACGAGCGATTTGAAGACCAAGAAGACATTTGTGCGCGACAACTCATTTCGTACACACAATAATGTTTCGTGAAGAGGAAGACGTAACCTTCGACGCTAACCTGAGGCAGACGCATAGCCACGCAATCCCGTCGTGCGAACAATCCGGGCGAATGACCGCTCGCCGACCAAGTGAGATCTGAGGTCAACCTTTGGGGTTTTCACTTTGTCCGGATTGCAGTCATTCATAAAATGCGCAGCGAATTTACACTTCCCACCTATTTTTTGAGTTCGGTGAATTACGCAACTAGGGCCTGTGGACATTTAGCGCAATGCGATGATGGTTGCGGCCAGGTTCCATGATGCGTGATAGCTGGCGTCGGTCTTGTCGTATCTCGTGTTTATTCCTCTGAACTCTTTGATTTTGCTGAAGTAGTTTTCAATCAGATGACGCCACTGGTAGGTTTCCACATCGTGGGGAATGTGGACGCGGCGATTGGTTTTCGCCGGAATGACGGCTTGCGCCTGGCGCGTATCAAGGTCTTCGCGCAACGCATCGGCATCGAATGCCTTGTCGGCAAGCATGGCGCCGAATTCCAGACCGTCGATAAGGTCGGGCACACCAACAATTTCACTGCGCTGGCCGGGCAGAAGCTTGAAGCGCACCAGATTGCCTAACGCATCGGTGAGGGCCAGGACCTTGGTGGTCAGTCCGCCTTTCGAGCGCCCGATGGCCTGATTGAGAGTCCCCCTTTTGCGCCACTCGCCTTTTGGTGGACGCTGATGATCGTGCCATCGATAAGAACATATTCAAAGTCGGGATCACCCGATACAGCCTCAAAAAGGCGCTGAAATACACCGCGTTGGGTCCATCGGCGGAACCGCCGGAACACACTGTTCCATTCGCCAAATCCGGGCGGCAGATCCCGCCACGGGCTGCCAACGCGAACCTTCCACAGCACCGCTTCAAGAAACAGCCGGTTGTCCTTTGCTGTCCGGCCCCGGTCCCGGATACTTCCCGGAAGCAACGGTTCTATGATCGCCCAACTTCTATCCGTAATGACAAAACGTTCGCTGCGCATCAAAGCCTCCTCAAAAGAAAGCTTGAATCACAAAAAAGACGGCCTGTGAATCCTATATGTCCACAGGCCCTAGTCCCTTTACTAGGCCTTTTTGCCAGTTTCTCCTTGGCCGGGGGAACCAAAAACGAATTCTCAGAATTTTCCGTTAGCCGTGCGTAGGCGAAATCACTTTTACCAAGTCTGCGAAAACATATGCGAACAGAACGCCTCCTAACCAATTGACTTTACTATTGGGCAAGCGAAGCTTTGCGCGCCTCCCTTCAAGTCCGTCAAGCCCGCCATCCGCGGGCATGCGGCTTCCGGGACCTTTCAAGCCCGTTCTGAGGAACCGCCGTCAGGCCGTGTCCCGCGGATTGATTGCAGCCGCCTTGTGCTTGGCCCGTCCTTCGAGACCCCGCTATGCTTCGCACCTAACAATGAACCCGATACCAACCCCAATTGATTAGAACCTATCTGACGCGTTTCTCCTTTTCTTCGGCTAGGAATGGTTTGCAGGACGATGCGGGGTATCGTTCAAAAAGCATGACGCTGTCCGCAGGATAGGAAAAGCGCGCCTTTGGTGGGCGAAAATTCGTCCCCGGCGTCGTTGCTGCGCTTGCCCGGCCGTAAAGGCCGCGCTGCCCGCATCGTCTAGCCGGAAACGAATTTTCGCTCCATCAGATAGGTTCTTATCAACTGGGGTTGGTATTAAATCATGGCTCATCCAAGCACTTCCTTATCGCCCCTTGCCCAATCTGTCTTGGTTTGCATCCGGAAATCCTCGAAAGTGCCGGCTTCGATTGCGGTGCGCATACCCTTCATAAGGGACTGGTAATACGCAAGATTGTTCCAGGTCAGCAGCATGCCGGCCAGCGCTTCGCCGGTGCGAACGAGGTGGTGCAGGTAGGCGCGGCTGTAAGTGCTCGCTGCGGGGCAAGGGCTCTCTTCATCCAGCGGGCGCGGATCATCCGCGTGGCGGGCATTTTTCAGGTTCACCTTGCCGAAGCGGGTATAGGCAAGTCCGTGCCGTCCGGCGCGGGTCGGCATCACGCAATCAAACTGATCTATACCACGCGCAACGCTTTCCAGAAGATCATCCGGTGTACCGACGCCCATCAGATAGCGCGGCTTGTCCACCGGCATCACCGGCGTGGTGATCTCCAGCATGGCGAGCATGACATCCTGCGGTTCGCCGACCGCCAGTCCGCCGACCGAATAGCCTTCAAAGGCCAATTGCCCAAGAGTTTCAGCCGACTTGATCCGCAAATCCGCCGCATCGCCGCCCTGAACAATGCCGTAAAGCGCCTGCCCCTTGTCTGGCCCGCCCATGTCCTCGAATTTGCGCCGCGATCTTTCGGCCCACCGCAGGGACAGCTCCATCGCCCTCTCGATCTCGTCCTTCTGCGCCGGAAGCCGGATGCATTCATCCAGTTGCATCTGGATATCCGACCCGAGCAAGCCCTGGATCTCGATCGAGCGTTCCGGCGTCAGATGATACTTCTGCCCGTCGACATGGCTTTGAAAACGCACGCCTTCTTCGTCGAGCTTGCGCAACTGGGCGAGCGACATCACCTGAAATCCGCCGCTGTCGGTCAGGATCGTGTGCGGCCAGTTCATGAATGTGTGCAGGCCGCCCAAGCGGGCAACCCGTTCAGCGCCCGGGCGGAGCATCAAATGATAGGTGTTGCCGAGCACCACATCCGCGCCGGTGTCGCGCACCTGATCGGTGTACATTGCCTTGACGGTGCCTTGGGTGCCGACCGGCATGAAGGCTGGCGTCGAAACCGTGCCATGCGGCGTGGTGATCTCCCCTCGCCGCGCCATGCCATCCTGTTTTATCAGTTTGAAACTGAACGTGTTCTGTGTGTCACTCATGTGCTGCGCCGTGTCAGGCCTTTGCTTGCGGGAACAGCAAGGACGCATCGCCATAGCTGTAGAACCGGTATTCGTTGTCGATCGCGTGGGAATACGCCCTGCGCATGGTATCCAGCCCGCTCAGGGCGGACACCAGCATGAATAGTGTTGAGCGCGGCAGGTGAAAATTGGTCATCAGCGCGTCGATTGCCCGGAATTGATAGCCCGGCGTGACGAAGATCGATGTCTCACCGCGAAACGGCGCGATCTGACCGCCCGCCTGCGCGGAACTTTCCAGAATGCGCAAGGATGTGGTGCCGACGCTGACCACCTTGTTGCCCCGTGCCTTGACGGCGAGAAGTGCCTCAGCCGTATCGGCACTGACTTCCCCCCACTCGGCATGCATCTTGTGATCTGCCGTATCATCGGCCTTGACCGGCAAAAACGTCCCGGCCCCGACATGCAGGGTAACGCGATGCTGCTCAATGCCGCGGTCTGCCAAAGCCTGAAGGAGGTCGGGCGTGAAATGCAATCCCGCTGTCGGGGCGGCAACGGCGCCGTCCTTTTCGGCGAAGATCGTTTGGTAATCCTGCCGGTCGGTCTCGTCATCGCTGCGTTTTGCGGAAATGTATGGCGGTAGCGGGATGTGGCCGACCGCTGCAATGGCGGCATCAAGTTCGGCCCCCGAAAAGCCGAACACCAGCAGCACTTCCCCTGCGTCTCCCTTTTCCGCAACAGTTGCGCAAAGACCGGCACCGCTTCCTGAAAAACGGATCACATCGCCCGGAACCAGTTTTTTCGCAGGGCGGACAAAGGCCTTCCAGCGGTCCGGCCCGGAACGCAGGTGAAGGGTCGCGCCTATGCTGGCTGTCGCGCCGTCCCGGGTCCGGGTGCCTTCAAGCTGTGCCGGGATCACACGCGTGTCATTGAACACCAGCGCATCGCCCGGTGCCAACAGGTTTGGCAGATCGCGGACACCATGATCGGCAAGCGGCGGATCAGCGTCCGGCCGGACCACCAGCATTCGCGCGGCATCACGCGGGCGGACAGGCCTGAGGGCAATCCGTTCGTTCGGCAGCTCGAAATCGAATTGATCGACGCGCATGGAAATCAGTCTGCATAGGGGTGCTTCGGAAGCCCGCTATAAAGCCAGCGGTTTCCCCATTCAAAGAAAAAGTGCGGCCCGTGGAGCCGCACTTCTCCTTCGCACAAGTGCCTTCCGGATCAGGCGGCGTCGGCAGCTACCTTGATCGAGACAATGTTGTCCGGATCGCGGACAGGTTCGCCGCGCTTGATCTGGTCGACATTTTCCATGCCTTCAAGCACGGCGCCCCAAACGGTGTACTGACCATTCAGAAAGCTTGCGTCCTGGAAACAGATAAAGAACTGGCTGTCACCGGAATTCGGGTCCTGTGCACGCGCCATGGAGCAAGTGCCGCGCACATGCGGTTCAGAGTTGAACTCGGCGCGCAGTTTCTTGCCGGAACCGCCGGTACCTGTGCCATGCGGACAGCCGGTCTGGGCCATGAAGCCTTCGATCACGCGGTGGAACACGATCCCGTCGTAGAAACCGTCGCGTACCAGTTCCTTGATCCGGGCAACGTGTCCGGGTGCAAGGTCCGGCCGCATTTCAATGACGACTGAGCCTTTGGTGGTTTCCATCAGAAGTGTGTTTTCAGGATCTTTGTATTCGGCCATTGGGATCTCCGTATGTTTTAGTTGTTCCGATAAGGGGTCAGTTCGCGTCCGCTGCAACCTGCAACTTGACAATCTTGTCCGGGTTGGCTGCCGGGCTGCCGCGGGCGATCATGTCGACAAATTCCATACCTTCAACGACCTGCCCCCAAACAGTGTATTGGCGGTCAAGGTGGCCTGCGCGGGCAAACATGATGAAGAATTGCGAGTTGGCGCTATCCGGATGCTGCGCCCGGGCCATGCCGAGAGTGCCGCGGGTGAATGGCTCGTTGGAAAACTCTGCTTTCAGATCCGGAGAACGGGAGCCGCCCGTGCCCGTACCAGTGGGATCGCCTGACTGTGCCATGAAGCCGTCAATGACCCGGTGAAAGATGATGCCGTCATAAAAGCCCTGGCGGGTCAGTGACTTGATCCGTTCCACGTGTTTAGGGGCAAGGTCCGGACGGAGTTGAATGACAACCCGGCCATGCTTCAGATCAAGGTAAAGGGTGTTTTCCGGGTCGGGGGATTGTGCAGTGGCAGTCCCAGCCGGGATGAGAACCGACGCCAGAAACGTCAGAAGGATAAGAATTCGGGACACGATAGCTCCGTTTTGCTGGAAACTGCGCACTTCCGCGTGCGCCTTTGGATTTGTCAGGATTTCGCTTTGGCCCGTGCGAACAATGGTTCTGCGACGGGTTCAGGAACGAATGCAGTGATGTCGCCCCCCATCTTCGCGATTTGGCGGACGAGCGTGGCGGTGATGTGGCGAACGGCAGGAGATGCCGGAAGGAAAACAGTCTTGATATCCGGTTCGAGGGTCTGGTTCATGCCCGCCATCTGCATTTCATAGTCAAGATCGGTTCCATCGCGCAGCCCGCGCACGAGATAGGCCGCCGCCTGCTCCCGGGCTGTTTCGATTACCAGGTTTGAAAAAGAGATCACCTCGATCCGTGCGGCTTCCTCTGCCGAGAATTCCGCTTCGGCCGATGCATGGATCAACTCAACCCGTTCCTCAAAACCAAAAAGCGGCGTTTTTCCGGGGTGAATGCCAATGGCAACGACGACCCTGTCGGCCAAGGCAAGTGACTGGCGCAAAATGTCCATATGCCCATTGGTGACCGGATCGAATGACCCCGGATATAGCGCAACATGTTTCATGCGTGATCCATAACTTGACTGTCCCGGCGGAACAAGGGCCGCGCCGGAGGGTTCAGTCTCATCACATACAATCACATGGTTAGGAGGGTCTTACCGCGAATGCTGGCATTTTGTGACTGCAATCACATCTTATTTTACAGGATTGGTGCATTGTCTCAATCAATGAGGTTGTACTGGAAGCGGGGAGTAAAAAGATGTGGAGCTTGTCCAAGAATAGCCAGCCGGAACAGTCCGCGGACTTCGTGTCGCACGGCTTTGTTGCCGATACACGTGCCGTTGACATGCGTGCTTACATCAAGATGACCACGGTGCTGATCCTGGCCATCGTCTCCATCATCGCCATATCCGCGATGAGCTTCTATCCGAGCAGTGCATCCCAGGCCGAGGCTGTTACCAGCCAGGGTATGATGATGACCAAATCCGATCGCGATATCCGGATCGCCAGCGCCGACAATTGTGAAACGCAAGCCTGGGGCGCCTGGAGCGAAGACTGTGCAGCTGCCCTGAGTGGCGCATTAAAGGTCCGCAAGGTTTCGTTTGTGACTGTTGCCGAGCCGGCGAAATCCGTCAATGAGACCATTCTCGCCCGGTATGCCGTCTTCGAGTAACCTGAAAGCTGAAAGAACCTCCAAGTACCGTCCCCGCGGTACCGCAAAAGGGCGGCCAGGAGTTTTCCGGGCCGCTTTTTGTTTTGGCCCAGTCCCATAATACCAACCGGCAGAAATCAAGACCTGTATGAAGGGCTCTGTTTACCGGTCCTGTCTGCCCGGTTTTGCCGGGTGGCCGACGGCAGTTCTCCGAATTGGAGGCGATAATGCCTTGAGAACCGGCTCCAATCCCAAAACCCGTGTTCAGCGGCAATATCTCCAATGCACCGGCCCGAGAGCCCGGAATCCATGAGCTTGCGCCTGACTTCATGTAGCCTGTGAACCCGAAGATAGGTGAGCGGCCCCATGGACACATTCGCAGCAAACGCCTGTTCGACGGAGCGTTTGGAAACATCGAATACCTTGGCCAAACTGGCACCGCCATCCGGCAGGGCATCTTCTGAAAACAGCCGGTCACGGTACTTCCGGAACCTCTCATAGTGAGGCGTTCCGGCCATCCCCTCGCATGCCAAACCGCCGGCCCAATCCAGGGATATTTTGGAGGCAACGCTGTTTGCCAATGCCAGTCCGACCATGGTTGAAGGCACTTTTCTGTCGAACGGCGAAACCCCTTCCAACGCAGCAACAGCGTCTTCCCGCAATCTGCGCGCAAGAAGGCCGCGCCTCAGGAAACCAACTTCCCGCCCCAGATTTTCAAACCAGTCAAGAATTGGCGCAGCCAAACAGAACAGCCGCAACAACAGGTCTCGCCGGATCGCAATGGCCATGATCGCGCCATTCAAGGGGCTGACAAGGTGGAGATTGCCGCTTGGAGGCAGAACGAATACTTCATCGGCCGAGAACTCCCGACCCTTGACAAAAAACGGGTCGGGCTCGCTCAGAATGACACCAAAAGAGAAATGATCTGGCGAACCGCAAACCTCTTGCTCAAGCGCCTGATTGCAAAACTCCATATGGATGGCGACATCTTCTCCCAGAAAGGCGGATAGAAATCGTCCGCGAAAACTGCCTGGGGTGAGTTGCAGATAGGATTGATCATGGCCCGTAAATTGTTCGGACTGGTGATCAAAATCGTCAAATAGACGGTCCGATAGCGCGTCACTTGTTTCGCAAAAGCCGTAAGCGGGAAACCAGTGCGTTGAAATTAAAGACATCTTCAGTTCGTCACGACCGCATTCGCTTGCGCAATACGAATAACGAGCGTGGCCTCCAACTCTGTAGCTTTAAGCGTACACCAATGCGCATACCAAACATAGGGGATAACAATGTACGCAAAAATGCTAGCTGCAGCCATTCTGCTGACGGCTTCGACGGCGCACGCCGAAGACAGGTGGATGTCAATTCCGGAGGTTCCGGCAATGCCCGATGCGGCAGAAAGCGGTACAGCTCCCGTCAACGGGATCGATATGTACTATGCGACCTACGGCGACGACGACGGCACACCAATCTTGATGATCCACGGCGGTCTGGCTCATGGCGATGTCTGGAGCGCGCAGGTCGCGGACCTGATGACAGACTACAAGGTGATCGTCGCGGATACGCGCGGGCACGGCCGTTCGACCAATGACGGCAGCGAGTACACATACGGTCTGCTTGCCTCGGATTACCTTGCGCTTCTGGATCACCTCGAAGTCGAGAAGGTCCATCTTGTCGGTTGGTCCGATGGGGCAAACATCGGCTATTCGATCTCGCAAACGGATCCCGAGCGGTTGGCAAGCCATTTCGCCCATGCCGGAAACGTCACCTTGGATGGTGTCGATCCGGCAGTCGAAACCAATGCTGTATTCGGGGACTATGTGGGATTGATGGCTGCGGACTATGCCAAAATGTCCCCTACTCCGGACGGGTTCAGTGATTTCCTGACCGGTGTTGCCAAAATGTGGGGGTCTTCCAAGCCCGGCGGATTTGATGCGTTGAAAGCCGTCACCGTTCCGACCCTTGTGGTCCAAAGCGAATTCGACGAGGCGATCTTGGCAGATCATTCCAGATTAATTGCGGAGACGATGCCGTCGGCCGAACTGTTGATTTTGGAAGATCTCAGTCACTTCGCCTCGTTCCAGGCACCTGATGAATACACGGCTGCTATCCGGGTATTCATTGAACGCTAAGCGATCATTCCAAAAAGAAGCGGCCGGGTTTTTCTCCCGGCCGCCAAACTTCAAATAGTCCCCCGTGAAGAATTCGCAAGCATCTGAGAACATTCAGATCTTGCCCGCTTTCCAGTATTTGTTTTCGCAGGTTTTTGTCATGAAAGCGGTTGTTTCCTTGCAACTTTACATCAGCTTTTGTGCGTGATTCACTCTTGTTTGAGCGCATTCGGGAGAGGTGAATCGGCTATGAAACCAACCGAACCTGTTGAGACGGGACAGCGGGATCTGTTCAAGGCAAGGCTGGATCAGATCCTCGATATGGGGCATCCCAAAGCCGTTCTTGCGCGGGTGATTGACTGGGATCTTCTGGCAGCAAAATGCGGCCCGGCCTATTCCGACAAGCCCGGCCATCCTGCGCTGCCAACAAGGGTGATGGCGGGCCTTGCGATCCTCAAATACACCGACAATCTGTCTGATGAGGAACTGTGCGCCCGCTGGGTTGAGAACCCGTATTATCAATACTTCTGCGGCGAAGAGTTCTTCCGCCATGAGCTGCCCTTCGATCGCTCCTCAATGACGCGCTGGCGTCAGCGCATGGGCGAGGACAAGCTGCAGACGCTGCTTGAGGAAAGCCTGGCCGTGTCTGTCAAGCTGGGCGCAGCCAAGCCCCAGGACTTCACCCAGGCTGTGGTCGATACGACCGTTCAGGAAAAGAACATCGCCTTTCCAACCGACGCCAAGCTGATCCACCGGGCACGAGAGCGACTGGTCAAACAAGCGAAGGAAGAAGGCATCGACCTGCGCCAGAGTTATAAGCGCGTTGGCAAAGCCGCCTTGATTGCCCATCAGCGCTATGCCCATGCCAAACAGTTCAAGAGGGCGGGCAAAGCCTTACGAAAACTCAAGACATTCTTGCGCCGGACAGTTGCCGACATTCGCCGCAAGACCAAAGGCAATCCGGACCTGGAAGCAGTCTTCCTTCGACCTTTGTGGCTGGCCGAGCGGGTAAGCTCCCAGAGGCGGCGCGATCCGCTGCCGAAGATCTATTCACTCCATGCGCCGGAAGTGGAATGCATTGGAAAGGGCAAGGCGCACAAGCCGTATGAGTTCGGCGTCAAGGCCTCTGTTGCCACCACGGTGAAACGCTCCAAAGGCGGACAGTTTGTCATCCACGCAAAGGCCTTGCCGGGCAATCCCTATGATGGGCACACGCTGGCGAGCGTCATTCCGCAAATCGAAGCGCTAACCGGTGGAACCTTGAAACGCATTCTGGCAGATGCCGGCTATCGCGGCCACAACGCGCCTGACACTCATAAGTTCCGCGTCTTCACCGCCGGACAGAAACGCCGTGTCACACCGGCTATCAAGGCTCAGATGCGACGACGCTCAGCCGTTGAGCCGGTCATAGGCCATATGAAAAACGAACACAGGATGGGCCGCAATTACCTTGCCAACCGAACCGGCGATGCAGCAAACCCGATCCTGGCGGCTGTCGGATACAACTTCCGCCTCATCCTCAACTGGATAAGGCTTCTTTACATAGAAATTTGGTTAACCGTATTGACCGCGCTGAAACCTCAGGCGGAGCCCGTCGGCGCGTAAATCACGGTCGACCAAATAGCGAGCTCTCAATCAAGTCTCGCTGTCCGGCTCTGTGTCCCCCGCGCCATCAGCGGCATCTGGCGCGGAACCATCTTCACCGCCGGTCTCGTCTACCATCTCGCCGTTTTCTTCTTCGACTTCGTTGATCCGTTCGACCGCAACGACGTTTTCATCGTCCGCAGTCTTGAAAACGATCACACCCTGTGTCGCACGACCGGCAATCCGGATGCCCTCGACCGGGCAGCGGATCAATTGCCCGCCGTCGGTCACCAGCATGATCTGGTCGCGTTCGTCCGCCGGGAAGGACCCGATCAGCCCGCCATTGCGGTCGTTGACCGCCATGGCCGTGATGCCCTTGCCGCCACGACCGGTCACCCGGTATTCGAACGAGGAGGTCCGTTTGCCGTAACCGTTTTCGGAGATGGTCAAAATGATCTGCTCGGCGGCACCCATTTCCGCGTAGCGCTCTTGAGAGAGTTCGCCAGCGGCAACACCATCTTCCTCCGGTTCCTGCCCGTTTTCTTCGGCTTCACCGCGCATGGCCTTGGAGTATTTGAGATAGGCAGCCCTTTCCTCCGCCGTCACGTCGATATGGTGAAGGATCTGCATGGAGATGATCTTGTCGTCATCACCAAGCCGGATCCCCCGGACACCGACGGAATTGCGGCCGGCAAACACACGTACATCATCAACAGGGAAGCGAATGCACATTCCCGCCCGTGTGGTCAGCATGACATCGTCATGTTCGGAACAGGTCTCGACACCGACAATGCCGTCACCCTCCTCCAGTTTCATGGCGATCTTGCCATTGCGGTTGATCTGGACGAAATCGGACAGTTTGTTGCGCCGGACGGTGCCCCGCACGGTCGCGAACATCACGTCGAGGTTTGCCCAGCTTTCCTCGTCCTCCGGGAGCGGCAGGATGGAGGTGATCTGCTCGCCCTGCTCAAGCGGCAGCATGTTGACCAGAGCCTTTCCGCGCGAGGTCGGACCGCCGAGCGGCAAGCGCCAGACCTTCATCTTGTAACAGATGCCGCGCGAGGAGAAGAACAGCACCGGCGTGTGGGTGCTGGCGACGAAAAGCCGGGTAACGAAATCCTCTTCCTTGGTCGACATGCCGGACCGGCCCTTGCCGCCGCGCCTCTGCGCCCGGTAGGTCGCCAGCGGCACACGCTTGATGTAGCCGTTGTGCGAGACCGTCACGACCATGTCTTCGCGCTGGATCAGGTCTTCGTCGTCGAAATCCGCACCGCCTTCGACGATTTCGGTGCGCCGCGGTGTGGCAAACTCTTCCTTGATCTCCAGAAGTTCCGTCCGGACAATGTCCTGAATTCGCGCCCGGGACTTCAGGATTTCCAGGAAATCGGAGATTTCCGCGCCGATCTTGTGAAGTTCCTCGTCGATCTCGTCCCGGCCAAGGGCGGTCAGGCGCTGCAGGCGCAGATCGAGTATGGCGCGGGCCTGTTCTTCCGACAGCTTGTAGGTGCCATCGTCCTGCACCATATGCCGCGGATCATCAATGAGCCGGATAAGCGGTTCGACATCACGGGCCGGCCAGTTCCGCTCCATCAACTGGGCTCGTGCCGTCGCCGGATCCGGCGCGGAGCGGATGAGCTGGATAACCTCGTCGATATTGGCGACCGCTATGCCGAGGCCTACCAATATGTGCGCCCGGTCGCGGGCTTTCTTCAAGAGAAAACGGGTGCGCCGCTGAATGACTTCCTCGCGGAAGGAAACGAAGGCCTTCAGCATGTCGGAAAGGTTCATCTGCTCCGGCTTGCCGCCATTGAGCGCGACCATATTGGCGCCGAAGGAGGTCTGCAGCTGACTGAAGCGATAAAGCTGGTTCAGGACGACATCCGGTACGGCATCCCTTTTCAGCTCGATGACCACGCGCATGCCCGAGCGGTCACTTTCGTCGCGAATGTCCGAGATGCCTTCTACCCGCTTGTCGCGCACAAGATCGGCGATCTTCTCTATCATGGTCGATTTGTTGACCTGATACGGGATCTCCGAGACGATCAGTGCATTGCGGTCCTTGCGGACTTCCTCGACCTCGACCCTGGCCCGCATCACAACCGAGCCACGGCCGGTCTCATACGCGCTGCGGATACCTGACCGGCCCAGGATGATACCTGCCGTCGGGAAGTCGGGGCCCGGCACGATCTGCATAAGCTCTTCCAGCGAAAGCGCCGGGTTTTCCATGATGGCAATGGCGGCGTCAATCACTTCGCCCAGATTGTGGGGCGGGATGTTGGTTGCCATGCCGACCGCAATACCGCCGGCGCCATTGACCAGCAGGTTCGGAAATTTCGCCGGCAAAACGACCGGTTCGCTTTCCGAATTGTCGTAGTTCTCTTGGAAATCGACCGTGTCCTTGTCGATGTCATCCAGCAGTTTGTGAGCGACTTTTTCGAGCCGGCATTCGGTATAACGCATGGCTGCCGCCGGATCGCCATCAACGGACCCGAAGTTCCCCTGCCCGTCGATCAGCGGCAGGCGCAGCGAGAAATCCTGCGCCATGCGCACGAGGGCGTCATAGATGGCGCTGTCGCCATGCGGGTGGTATTTACCCATGACGTCGCCGACCACGCGGGCCGATTTGCGGTACGGCTTGTTCCAATCATAGCCGTTCTCATGCATCGAATAGAGGATGCGCCGATGAACCGGTTTCAAACCATCACGGACATCCGGCAAGGCACGCGACACGATCACGCTCATGGCGTAGTCGAGGTAGCTGCTTTTCATCTCGTCGACGATTGAAATCGGTTTGATATCGGAAGGCAAATTTCCCGATGGGGAGTTGTTGTCCTGGTCAGCCAAGGAAGACGCTCTTTATCTTTGTTTTGATCGGGACGTTTATACCCGATTCCGCAGGCCGGAGCAAAAAGGGCTAACCTTTCAGAGGTTCTTTTTCTTATTTATTTTCAATGAATTACCGGCATCCAAAACAAGCTGAGGAAAACATGAGCCGTGTCATAGTCGCAGCAGGAAAAAAAATCGACTAGAAGCTCATTCAGCACCCACCGATTCTGTCCGGTTTTACTGCCATGATCGACTACTTCATAAACGCCTTTGCAACGCTCTTTGTGACCATCGACCCGGTAGGACTGGCGCCAATGTTCCTGGCGGTCACAGCGGGGCTGAGCCGGGCTGACAGACGCCGGGTTGCTGTTCGGGCAACCATCACCGCCGGGCTGATCCTGCTGGTGTTTTACGCCACCGGCCAAACAGTCCTGAACGTGCTTGGTATCTCTGTCTCGGCCTTCCGTGTCGCCGGCGGCATACTGCTTTTCCTGATTGCAATCGAAATGATTTTCGGGAAACGCCAGCAGCGCAAGGCTGAAACCGCGGAACGGGCAACAGGATCATCCGACTCCGACCATGGAGCCTTACACGAACTTGCGATTTTTCCGCTGGCTATCCCCTTGCTAGCTGGTCCTGCGGCGATTTCTGCGGTGATCCTGCTTGCCGGACAAGCGCCAGACACCCTCCACTATGCCGGTCTTGGTGCTGTCATCGCGATCATACTGGCCGCCTGCATGGGTGCATTTCTGCTAGCCGACAAGATTGAACGTGCCATGGGCGACACCGCGCAATTGGTGATTACCCGGCTTCTCGGTGTTTTGCTGGCCGCCCTTTCCGTGCAATTCGTTGCCGATGGCATATTGGCATTTGTGCACGGGTGACCCGGACTCAAGGCTATTTGGGAAGTTTCAGCGTAAAGGTTGCCGGCGAGACGCCATGTTTGCTGTCTCTGGCACGGATCGTCACTTCATCTATCCCATCCGGGATATCGACGCCGCTCAAGGATCTGGTGAACGGCTGTTCATTGACATGCGGATGGGCAAGGACCCGTTGGCCCAGCACGCTGCCGTCCGGTCCGACCACTTCCCAAAGGTCCGCATAGTGGTCCCAACCCTCATCATCGTGGCGCAGAGTGACCGAGAACGTCCACTTGCCGCCAGCCTGACGTGCAGACGCATCGACGATTTCGACATCCCCCGCGAAAACGGCCGAACCGAAAGCAAGGCTCGCCGCAACTGCAACGCCCGCAAATATGGTTTGGATATGGCTCATGGATCAATACCCTCGAGTTTTCCTCATCGGCGGTCATGCTCACCGGAATCGCAGCTTGAATACAGTCACGAACACGTCATAGGCTTTCATCCATAACAGCGCGCGCCGAAGTGGAAATGGGAACGACATGGCAGGACACGGCTCAAAAAAAGTTATCTATGCCGCCTTGGCCGGCAATGGGCTGATAGCAATCACCAAGTTTGCAGCCGCTACCTATACCGGCTCTTCGGCGATGCTGTCGGAAGGTATTCACTCGCTGGTGGACACAGGAAACCAGGGTTTGCTGCTTTACGGGCTGAAGAAATCCAAGCAGCCAGCCGACAAGCGCCATCCTTTCGGCTACGGCGCAGAACTGTATTTCTGGGCTTTTGTCGTCGCAATCCTGATTTTCGCCGTCGGTGCCGGTGTTTCGATCTACGAAGGCATCCAGAAGGTGCTTCATCCACACCCGGTCACCGACCCATACATTGCCTACATTGTTCTGACCCTCGCGATGATCTTCGAGGCGTTCGCCTGGTGGATCGCGTACAAGGAGTTCAATCAGATCCGCGGCAACAAAGGCATCCTGGCAGCCGTGCGCGACAGCAAGGACCCAACAGTCTTCACGGTGCTGTTTGAAGACAGCGCAGCCATGCTCGGCCTGATTGTCGCCTTTGCCGGACTGCTCGGCGTTCAGTTTCTCGGGCTACCCTGGCTGGATGGCGCGGCTTCAATCACCATTGGGGTGATCCTTGCGGCAACTGCCGCGCTACTCGCATACGAAACCAAGGGCCTCCTGATCGGCGAAGGGGCATCGCCGGAACTGATTGCCTCCATTGAGCGCATCATTGAAGCGACACCGGCTATCCAGAATCTCAATGAAATCCGCACATTGCACCGCGGCCCTCAGGATGTGCTGCTGGCCTTGTCGGTCGACTTCACCGACGAGTTATCCGCCGGTGCTGTCGAGGAGACCATCTACGCGCTGGAGCGCGTTATCAAGTCCGAAAACCCGCTTGTCACCCGCCTGTTCATCGAAGTTCAGGCAAAAAAGCACCATGAGGAGATGTACGCCGCCGAGCAGGCCGCGTTAAATCCGGACGGTCATTGATCCGGCTTCGCCCATTTTGCGTTTGGACAACCTGCATGTAGTTTATCCGTTTGAGGACGGATGCCATGGCTGTTGATGAGAGAGTTGCCCGGGAACGGCTGTTGGATTTGAAAGTAGAACTGGAGCGTTTGAGCGAAATCTCTGAAGGCGCCAGGGCGACCGTAATGCTTGACCAGCAGGCTGTCGGCCGTCACGCGTTCGAAAACTGGATGGAGTACTTGTTGCTGCACAAGCCGGCGAACGGCCTCGACACCTTTAAAGGTTCGAGATTATGCAGCTAAAGGTTCGAGATTATGCAGCACTCATTCTTCTTTCTCCCCGGCCTGAGCCAGCGGTCATTCAGCTTGAATTCTGGCTGATGCTTCTGGAATTGTTCCAACCACCATTCCGGTTCTTTCACCGTGATGTGGCTATGTCCGTCATCATAACACGCGATTATATGAAAATTATACTTTGCCGAGGCGATTAGCCTGGGAATCAGCAAGTCCAATGCAGCATTCGGAAAGTGTTCCAGAACATCGGCTGAACAAATCAATTGATAATGTTCTTTGGAGAAATCGAACTTCGTTGCATCGCCTTCAACGAAGCTGGCATTCGCCGGCAAGTCCGGCAGGTCGGGTGATTTTGCCCAATCCAGACCGGTGACCTTTGTACAAAATGAGGCGGCCTCTACCAGGAAATCGCCATTGCCGCATCCGATCTCAAGAATTGAATCATTGAAATTTTTTAGCTTGGATGAATGCTCCAACAGCCAATTGTTGTTTTGATAGTGCTCGGAGTTTTCGTGCAGCTTCTGGTAATAGTTGCTGGAGTAGCTGTTTTTGCGGTTCAACCTGGAAAGCCGCCGCATAATTTTATAGACCAGAGCGCTCATCGTTTTTCCATTTGGGGAATTGGTATTCCAGTTAATCAGTTCGCTGTTTGAAAACATATACTTTATTCATAGTGTTTTCAGACAGTGAGTGACAGGTTTGCGTGCTCAGATCAGTTCTTGTGTTC
Organism: Roseibium sp.; assembly: GCA_965230445.1. Lineage (GTDB taxonomy): Bacteria > Pseudomonadota > Alphaproteobacteria > Rhizobiales > Stappiaceae > Roseibium. The sequence continues at coordinate 2,103,172 of OZ246005.1, forward strand.
TCGGGTATAGTCGCAAGTGAAAGACCATGCAATTGCGACTTGAGATTACGATAATCACCACGAATTCAACAAATCTTCGAGGCGGCTGAGCGGCCGGACGGAGAGTCATTCAGCATACGGCCACAGCCTCAACTTCGGCGAGAAAATCGCGGATAAATGCTTTGAGAACGATGCGGCAGCGCTGCTCTACAGCAAGTGCACGTGCTGACAAAAACGCGTATCATTCCCATTCGATGGTTCCCGGCGGCTTGGAGGTGATGTCGTAGGTGACCCGGTTGATACCCTTGACCTCGTTGATGATGCGGGTTGCCGTCTCGCCAAGGAATTCGTGGCTGAAAGGATAGTAATCCGCCGTCATGCCGTCGACCGAGGTCACTGCACGCAAAGCACAGGCATAGTCATAGGTCCGCCCGTCCCCCATCACACCGACAGTCCGCACGGGCAATATGGCAACGAAAGCTTGCCAGATTTCATCGTAAAGGCCGTGTCTGCGGATCTGGTCGATATAGACCGCATCCGCCTGGCGAAGAATGTCGAGTTTTTCGCGCGTGATTTCGCCCGGACAGCGGATGGCAAGGCCCGGCCCGGGAAACGGATGCCGCCCGATAAAACTGTCCGGCAGGCCAAGCTCGTGCCCGAGCGCCCTCACCTCGTCCTTGAAAAGTTCGCGTAGCGGTTCGACAAGCTTCAGCCCCATTTTTTCCGGCAGGCCACCGACATTGTGGTGCGACTTGATGGTGACCGAAGGTCCACCAGAAAAGCTCACGCTTTCAATGACATCCGGATACAGTGTGCCCTGCGCAAGGAATTCCGCGCCTTCTATTTCGTTGGCGTGTTTCTGGAAGACATCTATGAACAGCTTACCGATGGTCTTGCGCTTGGTTTCCGGATCGCTTTCGCCTTCCAAAGCCCCCAGAAACAGCTCCTGTTCGTCCGCGTGGATGAGCGGAATGTTGTAGTGGTCGCGGAACATGGATACGACCTCATCCGCTTCACCGAGGCGCAGCAATCCGTGATCGACGAAAACGCAGGTAAGCTGGTCGCCGATCGCCTCGTGAATCAGAACCGCCGCTACCGAACTGTCCACACCGCCGGAAAGACCGCAGATGACTTTCTTGTCGCCAACCTGCTCCCGGATCTTGGCAACCGCATCGGCGCGGTAAGCGCCCATGGTCCAATCGCCTGTAAAGCCTGCTATCTTGCCGAAGTTCTCATAGAGTTTGCGGCCATTGGGCGTGTGGTGCACCTCCGGATGAAACTGCACCGCATAAAAGTGCCGGTTAACATCTGCCGTAATCGCGAAAGGCGCGTTCGGTGAGGTGCCATAGACCGTGAACCCGGGAGCGATCTCGCTGACATGATCGCCGTGGCTCATCCACACCTGTTCGCGGCCATCCTCGAACCAGCCGTCCAGAAGGTCGAGCGACACGGCTTCAGGCGTGACATAAGCCCGTCCGAACTCGGCCGTCTTGTGCCCGCGCTCGACCTTGCCGCCAAGCATGTGCATCATCGCCTGCTGGCCGTAGCAAATGCCGAGCACGGGGACACCCAGGTCAAACACCGCCCCCGGCGGCATTGGCGCACCCTCTTCAAAAACGGAACTGGGCCCCCCAGACAGGATCACAGCCTTCGGAGCGAAGGCCGACAGCAAAGCGCCATCAACATTCTGATAGGGGTGGATCTCGCAATAGATGCCAAGTTCGCGCAGCCGCCGTGCGATGAGCTGGGTCACCTGCGATCCGAAATCGATTATCAGCAAACGGTCATGGTGTGTCATGGCCTGCTTCTAAACGGTCTGTTTGCTGAATTGAAGCCGCAAAACCTGACCTTGGCGCCAAAGCTCCGCCAGATACTGTGGATTGGGGAAAACCTCCGGTAAGCGGCTTGGAAACTGCTCATTTTTTTGACTTTTCAAACCTGATTCGTAGGCTGAACAAAGAGTATCAGCAACGAGTCGGCCGTTTCGCAATTGGCGGAAGACTCTGCCAAAAACCGTACTCTGGCCGGGAAAGGACAATGACGGCAGACGCGCAGAATGCCTACGAGAACGCTCTCCGACTGGAAGCTTCCGGTGATCAGGATGGCGCATTGGCCAGCTTCATGAAGGCGCTTGAGTTGTGTCCGGAAGACAACAAGATCGCTTTCAAGACGGCAACGGCGCTGTTGCGTACCGGCCAACTCGATGAAGCCCTGTCGCAGTTCCGCAGAATTGTGTTTGCGGAGCCGGATCACTTGCCTGCGCGTGCCAACCTGGGAAACTGCCATTTCCTGCTTGGCGACTTTCACAATGCGGAGGTGAATTTCAGCCACGTTCTGAACACAGATGCCGAGAACGTCAATGCGCTGTTCGGTCTGGCCAGCATCCGGCTTGCCCAGGGAAAGGCCGAAGAAGCACTGCCTCTGGCAAAACAGCTCACAGCCAGACTGCCCGAGGATGCATCCGCACTTGCGCTACTTGCCGAAGCGCTGGAGAAATCCGGGAACGCACCCACGGCCATTGGAATGTACCGGAAAGCGGTCAGATCTGATCCGAACCATGTCCCAGCCCTCACCGGAACCGCAAGGGTTTTGATGGGTGCCAGACGCTTCAACGAGGCGATGGTCTTTGCTGAAACCGCGCATAAGCTCGCGGCTGGTGATTTTGAACCGTTGAAGCTGCTTGGGGACGCCAATCGCATCGCAGGCAAGTTCGGTGAAGCCCGTAAGGCTTATGAGGACGCGCTGGTCATCAAACCGGAAAATTCGGACGTAAAACTCAGCTTGTGCGCTGTTTTGAGACGGCTGGGGGAACCGCTGGAAGCGCTTGATCTCGCCATCCAGGTCTTCGATTGCTGCGATGACCGAACCGGCGCGGCAAATGCGATCGGTGCATGTCTGTCCGCGCTACGCCAGCCTGAGGCTGCACGCAAGGTGCTGACCCGGTCCATGGCGAGCGAGCCGTTGCCAACCGATGTACGCGCCACGCTGGATGCTCTTGTTGCACCTCTCAGACCTTCCGGAAAAGACGCCCATCCGCAGCCGGAAAGCCCGCCGGTCGATACTCCTTCGCCGGAAAACGCCGAAGAAGAGGTTCCCTCTCCGGAACCCTCCAAGGAGATATCTGCGCAGCCACAACCGGCCTTGACCGATAACGGTACCGTCAATTCCGGGACCTGCGAGCAATCCTCGCCAACCATCGGTCCTCCCGCGCCGGCAAAACCGACGCTTTCCCTGGTCGATCAGCCGGATGTGTTGCCGAACGTACTCGGCCTTCGCCGTCAGGACAGTACCCGCAATGCGGCCGAATGACGGGAAGCACCAATTCAGCGGCCTTGGCTCAAGTTTGGTGGTTCAGGTACTCCGGCCGAACATCGAAATATAGAATCCATCCGTTCCAGTAGATGCTGGCGAAAGAACAATGCCACCTCCAGCGACCTTGTATCCGGGCTCTTGGACACCGGAAACAAGCCGATTCCATATGTCTGCGGCATCTACCTGCGTAAAGTCCGGGTAGGCTTGTTGGAACCAGTCCGCCTGATCCTGGTTTTCCGCCGGAAGCAAGGAACAGGTGATATAGGCGAGACGGCCTCCGGGCTTCACGAATTTGCTGGCCTCTGCAAGCACCGCACGCTGATCGGCAATCCGGTCCTCAAGCGCCTTTTCGGTCAAACGCCATTTCGAATCCGGTCTGCGGCGCCAGACGCCGGTACCTGTGCAAGGTGCATCGATGAAAACGAGATCCATCTGACCAGTCAATTCATCCAGCGTGGCGCTGGCCGGGTCCATCACCTGAACATTGCGGGCACCGGCCCGCTTTAGCCTGTCATGGATGGGCGCGAGGCGAAGCCGGTCCGCATCATAAGCGTAGATCTGCCCCTTGTTTTCCATAGACGCGGCAAGAGCCAGCGTCTTGCCGCCACCGCCGGCGCAATAATCGAGCACCTGTTCCCCGGGCCTGGCACCGGCAATCAGCGCTGCAATCTGGCTCGCCTCGTCCTGAAGTTCGAACCAGCCCTTCTGATATCCTTCCTCTGCCTGAACATGCGGCATGCGGGCAAGGCCGGGCTTTGCGGCTATCCGGATCCCGGACGGCGACAAGCTTGCTGCATTGGCACCGGTATGGGCCAGACGTTTCAGGACCTTGTCCCGGTTCGATTTCAGGCCATTGACCCGCAGATCAACCGGCGCGCGGGTAGCAAGGGCCTTGCCTTCGTTTTCCGCTGCTTCACCGAACATGGCGACGAATTGCGGCCAAAGCCATTCCGGTACATTCGCAGCCTCATGCGGCGCAACCGCGACATCAGTCAAGCCGAGTTGTTCAAGCTCAGCATCCGTCAGCGGATCAGGGCTATGGCGGTCGGCTTCGATTACTTCCGCCAGCTTCGCGGTGCCCATGTTCCAGACAAGGGCATAGGTTGCGAGCACAAGTGCGCGCGGGGAATCGCTCGCCATCTGCGCGGCAAGGGACAAACGGTTCCGCAAGGCATCAAAAACAAGGTTGCCGATGATCGTTCTGTCGCCTGACCCGGCAAACCGGTGGGCAGCCCCCCAGTCGCGCAGCGCTACCTGAACCGGACGGTGCCGGGTTGCGACTTCGCCAAGAACTTCAATCGCCGCCGCAAGGCGTCCGCCGTCCTTCATATGGAATCCCGAATTGTTTTTTTGAGACCAAGAGGTCAGACATTGGATGGGTAGTTCGGACTTTCACGGGTAATGGTCACATCGTGGGCATGGCTTTCGCGCAGTCCCGCGCCGGTTATCCGCACAAACCGCGCCTTCTCCTGGAAGTCCGCGATGGATTTTCCGCCGACATAGCCCATCGCAGCCCGCAAGCCACCCGCCAACTGGTGCAGCACACTGGAGAGCGGCCCCTTGAAAGGAACTTGCCCTTCAATGCCTTCCGGAACCAGTTTCAACGTGTCCCGCACTTCGGCCTGGAAGTAACGGTCGGCCGAACCGCGTGCCATTGCACCGACGGACCCCATTCCGCGATAGGATTTATAGGACCGTCCCTTGTGCAGATAGACTTCGCCCGGGCTTTCCTCGGTTCCGGCTAGCAGCGATCCGACCATGACCGAGGCCGCTCCCGCCGCAATTGCCTTGGCCAGGTCGCCGGAAAACTTGATGCCGCCATCGGCAACCACCGGCACGCCGTGTTTTTCGGCCTCGCCGACCGCTTCCATAATTGCTGACAATTGCGGCATGCCGACACCGGCGACAATCCGCGTCGTACAGATCGATCCCGGCCCGATGCCGACTTTCACCGCATCCGCGCCCGCATCGATCAAGGCTTTGGTGCCTTCAGACGTCGCGACATTGCCGGCAAGAACCTGGACAGAGTTGGACAGTTTCTTGACCTGGCTAACCATGTCCAGCACGCGCTGGGAATGGCCGTGCGCGGTATCGACGACGATCATGTCAACGCCGGCATCCACCAGGCATTCTGCCCGGGCATAGCCCTCATCGCCGACACTTGTTGCGGCGGCAACCCTGAGACGTCCCTGTTCATCCTTGGAAGCGTTGGGGTGAAGTTGTGCCTTCTCGATGTCCTTGACGGTGATCAGGCCGATACAATTGCGGTCGCCATCGACAACCAGAAGCTTTTCGATCCGGTGCTGATGAAGCAGGCGCTTGGCCTCGTCCTGGCTGACCGTTTCTCTGACCGTGACCAGATCGTCCTTGGTCATCAGTTCATGGATCTGCTGATCCGGATTGGAGGCGAACCGCACATCCCTGTTGGTCAGAATTCCGACAAGCCGTCCCTTGTGCTGGCCACCGGAACCGCCGTTTTCCACCACCGGAACGCCGGTAATGCCGTAATGCTTCATGAGATCAAGCGCGTTCTGCAAGGTCGCATCAGGGCCGATGACCAGCGGGTTCACTACCATGCCGGATTCGAACTTCTTGACCATGCGCACTTCCTCGGCCTGCCGGTCGAGGGACAGATTGCGATGGACGACGCCGATGCCGCCCGCCTGTGCCATGGCGATCGCGAGACGGCCTTCGGTGACCGTATCCATTGCAGACGAAAGGATCGGGATATTCAGTTCGAGGTCGCGGGTCACCCTGGTCCGAAGATCGGTTTGCCCGGGCATCACTTCGGAGTGGCCCGGCATGAGCAGTACATCGTCAAATGTCAGAGCCAACTCGCCGCCAGACGGCTTGTAGATAGAGACCATTCCCAATCTCCTTTAAAAAACAAATCCCGGCGGAACACCGTTGAGGCGGGTCCGGTGCAACGAATCTTGCAGGGACTATGAGAGGTTGGCGCGGGTCAATACCACGCGCCAGTTGGTAAGGAAAGGGTCAACCTTGCTCGTTCCGTGCAAACCTCGGCAGCAATACGGAGGAAGCTATAAAGCAGTTGCCTTTCCCCGGAATCCCTTGGCAATCACATATAGTTCCGGGCTTTCTTTCCGGCTTGCCGGCGGTTTGAGATGGGCCACCTGTTTGAACTCCCGCTTCAGATCCGACAGCAGTGCATTTTCCGTACCGCCCCGGAACACCTTTGCAAGGAAGGACCCGCCCGGAACCAGGTTCTGGCGGGCAAAATCGATCGCGATTTCGAACAGATGCGTCGTGCGGATATGATCCGTCTGCCGGTGCCCTGTGGTGGGGGCCGCCATGTCCGACAGTACAACATCCGGCGGATGGCCGCCAAGGGCTTCCAGGAGGGCATCCGGCGCATCGTCGTCCAGAAAGTCCTTCTTCAAAAAGAGTGTGCCCGGAACATGATCCATGTCGAGATAGTCTATACCGACAACCTTCGGTGCCTCGGCTTTCGACTTGACCCTGTCGACCGCTACCTGGCACCAGCCGCCCGGTGCGCAGCCGAGATCGACCACCCGGTAGCCCGGCTTGAGAAGCCTCTGTTTGTCGTCGATCTCGATCAGCTTGTAGGCCGCGCGTGAGCGATAACCGTCAATCTTCGCCCGGCGGACATAGGGATCATTCAACTGGCGCTCAAGCCACTTGGTAGACGATTCCCGGCGGCCTGCCGCCGTCTTGACCCGCGTGTGCAGTCCGCGGTCGCCTGCGCCCTTTTTCGTGCGGCTCATTCCCTGCCCCGATTTCTGAAATAGCGTTTGCGGCCAGAATGCTTTCTCCGGCTCCACGCCCCGTCCGCCGCCATCATTTCGGTCAAAATGCCCTCTCGAAGCCCCCGGTCGGCGACCCGCAGCCGCGAACAGGTCCAGCGCCTGCGGATGGCTTCCAGAATCGCGCATCCTGCCAGCACAAGATCAGCCCGGTCTGCCCCGATACAGGGATTGCTGACCCGCTCCTCATAGGGCATGTCGCGCAACCGGTCGATCATCTTGCCGACCTTGTCATTGTCGAGCCATGTCCCGTCCACCCGGCGGCGGTCGTAGCGCTTCAAACCGAGATGCACGCCGGCCAGAGTGGTCACCGTTCCGGACGTGCCGAGCATATGCACCCCGCCAGAGGCAATCGCTTCGGCCAGATCCCCGGCAAGACTGAATGCCGCTAGGTGACCTGTCGCATCCTCGACCATGTCTTCAAAGATCTCCGGCGTGACATGCATGCCGCCATGACGCTCTGCGAGGTTGACCACCCCTATAGGCAGGGAGATCCAAGAGCGAATGAAGCGTGTCAGCGCATAGCCGCGCGCGCCGCAGCGGTTGCGCAGGTCCAGCCAGACAATCTCCGACGAGCCGCCGCCGATATCGAAAAGGATGACACCGTGGGCATCGCGGTCCACAAGTGAAACACAGCCTGCAACCGCCAGCCGGGCTTCGGTTTCCCGGTCGACGATCTCCAGCGACAAGCCGGTCTCGCGATGCACCCGGTCAATAAAATCCGTCCCGTTATCTGCGGCCCGGCAGGCCTCTGTTGCAATCAGCCGCGCGCGGTTCACGCCGCGATCCTGCAGCTTCTTGTTGCAGTTTGCCAGCGCTTCGATTGCCCGGTCCATGGCGTTGGTGCTGAGGCGCCGGCTTGCATCGACGCCTTCGCCCAGGCGGACAATTCTGGAATACGCGTCAACAACGCGAAATCCGCGTTCTTCCGGTCGGGCAATCAGCAGACGGCAGTTGTTTGTGCCGAGATCAAGCGCCGCATAAAGCTGCTTTCCCGCAGCCGAACCGTTTCCCTGGCGGTGACCGTTGCGCGGCGCGGCGCTTTCTAGTGATCGTCCGCGCGCTGTCGATTGGTTATCCGCCCGATGGCCATCGGAATGGTCCTGCTGTTGCCGTGCTTTTGAAACCTCAGAGCGTCCATCGGGCCCCGAGGACCCCGCAGACCGGTCGATTCGCCCGCGGTTGCTGATATGCCTGCCGGGAGCAGGACCAGCGCGTTGCGGTTTGGAACCGCCTTTACGGCCCGGATGCATAGTGGCAGCACTTGCATCGCTTCCGGGCTGGGTGCCCGCTGCGAAACCATTTCCTTCCGCCGCGCCAGAGGGCAGATCCGGTTGTGTCCCAGACGCCGGATTTGCAACCGGAGGGCCAGCCGCGCCATTTCCGGTCTTGGCCGAACCGCGGCGGCGGCGTCTGTTCTTGGATCTGCGCCGTCCCGCCTTTTGGGCGGAACCGCCGGACGCGTCAGCGGACCCGCGCCCCTTGTGGGGCGGTTCCTGACCTGACTCAGTCACATCAATACCTTTCAGCGCCTCCCAACGCACGACCCGTAATCAGGCCGCACATGGTGCGCATATCTGTCGTTGAGAAAACAGTAACAGGTTGTTGCGGGCCGGGAAAGGTTTGCCCGCTTCGAATTTGACACCTGCATATTGGGGGGCGGCCGTTCCGGCGCATTCACGTCCAGGCTCGATCCATTTTCGCGCAAGCCGCTATCCAGATCGGAGCACCGCCGGATCGGAGCCCGGCAGGTGCATGCGCTCCGCTGCCTGAACCCAAACTTTTCTTGTTCCCCCTGTTGCAATCCACGAAACATTCAATGTATATGGCCTCCACCGCAAACGGTGCTGCCTTACGGGCCGAACGCCATGCTGATGGCGTCCAAGCACCCCGCTCTGCGCAGGCAGGCCGGATTGCAGGTGGACTTGGGGAATAGGTTAACGGTAGACCCACGGACTCTGACTCCGTTAGTCCTGGTTCGAATCCAGGTTCCCCAGCCAACTTTTCTGTAAGTCATTGATTTTGCGTCATTCGATCCTGTTCCGGATCGGCTGATTTAGGCACCCTAATTTGTAACGCGCAAGAACGATTGGTATCTTGTACAAGTTCAATTGGCATCTGGTTTTGTGAGCTCGAACCGCGCTTGCAGACCTTTCCAGGTTTCACCCAAGATATCGCTTTGACAATTCCACGACCCGCGCAAATGCGGCGGCGGCGCCGGTTAGGGCGCTTTCCGTCTCGGCGTTGCTCAACAGGGCCCTGTCCAGATGAAAGGTAAACCGGCGCCACCGGTCTGCCCGGCCCTCTGCTGCGGGCGCGAGATGGCGAGCGCCATACGTAGCCGACAGGCCGAGTCTCTGCGCGTGTTTGAACAGGAAGGCCGCTCCAAGATTGGACCCCTCGGCCACATAGAGCCAGCCGAGCGCGTCTCCCCGCCCGGCCTGGCCGTTGCCGGTTTCAAGTGCCTGGCAATCGGGAAACGCAACCTGCAGATCCTGAAGGTCCTGCCGGACACTCTCAAACCGGCCAAGTGTGGCAAGGCCGGGAACGAGCCTGGCGAGAGCGCGGTCTTCATAGAACGCTGCGACATCATTGTGGAATGCAAATTGTAGCTTCAGCAAACCGGCATAGGCGGCGTGGCTGTCGAATGGCCGGGCTGCCATGACCAAGCGGTCGAGCCGCTCATGCGTGGACGCGGTATGGGCCTTGAGACGTTTGCTGAGCGGCATTTCTGCGGCGTCTGCACGGTTGGGTATCACTTGGCCGGTCTCCGGAATTGTCAGGATCCGCAGCAGGAACGGGACACCTAGAGTCCTAGCGTCAGGGCATGCCTTTCGGTTATTCGCCAAACTACCGAGGATATTAAATGGTATCGTTACGTAACTGATGAAGGTTTCCAACTGGCCAGCTGCAATCTAAACTACCGCATCGCACCGGCTACAGGAGGAAACGATGCGGCTCTGGATCGTGGCACTGACTTTCTGGATGGCAATAGCTGCCAACACATCCGCAATCGCGGCGAGCTGCGGGAACGGCCCGAACGGCTTCAATGCCTGGCGTGATGCGTTTATTGCCAAAGCGTCGTCCCATGGGCTGAAGCCCCGTGTTGTCCGTTCGGCGCTGGCCGGTGTTACCTACAATCCAAAAGTCATCCGGTTCGACCGCAACCAGAAATCGTTCAAGCTCAGTTTCGATCAGTTCTATGCGCGCCGGGTCAACAATGCGATGATCCGCAAAGCGCAAAGGCATCAGAAAACCTACGCGCGCACGTTTACCGGCATCGAGCGCAAATATGGCGTGCCGGCGCCGATCATCCTGGCTATCTGGGGCCTTGAGACCAATTTCGGTTCGTTTACCGGCAACATGTCGGTCCTGCGCTCGCTGGCAACGCTTGCCTATGATTGCCGCCGGTCCGCCTTCTTCACCAACGAATTGGTCGCAGCGCTCAAGATCGTCCAGCGCCGGGACATGTCGCCAAACGAGATGCGCGGTGCCTGGGCCGGAGAAATCGGCCAAACCCAGTTTCTTGCCTCAAACTATGTCAAATATGCTGTCGACTACGACCGGAACGGCAAGCGTGATCTGATCAGATCCATTCCGGATGTCCTGGCGTCCACCGCCAATTACCTTCAAAAACACGGCTGGCGGCGCGGCAAGCCGTGGGGTCCCGGTACTGCCAACTACCGCGTTCTGAAGAAATGGAACAAGGCGAGCGTATATGTGCAGACGATCTCGGTCATGGCGACGAAGATCGAGGGGTAATACCAACCGGCAGGAATTAAGACCTATATGACAGGCTTTTCCTGGTCTTCGGTCAGGAGCGCTTTGCCGGGCGATGCGGGGCATCATCCAAGAAGCGCGACGCAGTCCGAAGATCGGGAAAAGCCTGCCTCCGGTGGGCGGAAATCAATCCCTGGCCGCGTTGCCGCGCTTGCCCGGCCGGCAAGGCCGCGCTGCGCACACCGCCTTGCCAGGAACGGATTTTCGCTCCATCAGATACGTCTTTATTTCTGCCGATTGGTATATCAGGTTCGCAAGATCCAGCACAACCCCGTCGCGGTCGCCTGCCGCAAACGCCCGGTCGGCAGTCAGATTGCAGGATGGCTGCCGACTTGGTGACCGGTCCTCAGCGCAGCGCAATAAAAGTCAGACAGCTTCCTCACGGAAAGTGCGGATAATCCTCTGTAACATGGCAATAAACAGATCCCGTTCTTCGGACGACAACTCGGACATGCCCATTTCATTGACCTCTGAAGCTGCCCTATAGGCTTCGTCCCGGACCGAAGCTGCCTTGGGTGTCAGCCAGATGAGCTTTGCCCGCCCATCGCTTGGATGGTCCCGCCGGGTAATCAAGCCGTCACGCTCCATCCTGTTCAGCGTGTTGGCCATGGTTGCCTGTTCGATATCAAGCTTTTCGACAAGTTCCTTCTGCGTCTGCCCGTCCTGTTGCCAGAGCGCAAGAAGGGCCGGAAACTGTCCGGGCACTATATCCAGCGGTTCTATGCGCTTCCGCAGCCCCTCGAAGAAAAGCCGGGCGGCATAGTTTATGAGGTATCCTGCTGAGCGATTGTGATCGAAGTCCATGTACCTTGCTTAGTTTTCCATAGCCTAGAATGCAATGCACTAGCCGATGCTCCGCGCCCCGGACTGCATTCCGAACGCCAAAAGGGATGCGCGCACCTGTTTATCGTGCAATACTTGCTTCAATTCGACTTTTGATTGCATTTGTTTACGGGATTAGATCCTTTGGAGGACGAATGAATGCGCCTGGCACGCGTTAGTGAGAACGATTCAACACCATCTGTCGACTGCAGCACAGATCCGATAAAGTCCCTTGTGACCATGTTTGTCGACATGATTCAGATTGGCCGGATCAAAGCGGGTCAATGCCCTGCAATGCGTCCGGTGTTCCTGAAGCCGCATGGTGTCGCATACGGCACTTTCAGGGTTCGACCCGATATTCCCGATGATCTGAAAATAGGCTTGTTTGCGGGCGGCGAATACCCACTCTGGCTACGCTCTTCTTCCGATACGCTTCCGACTATTGCAGACTACAAGACAACGGTCGGGCTCGGGATCAAACTCTTCCAAACGCCTACACCGAAGATCTTTGGCGCGCCTGACGACACCACCTTCGATTTCATTTTCCAGAACATGGACGTGTTCTTTGTCGATACGGCCAAGGACATGTGTGAGTTCACGAAGGCTGGTGTTGTTGATGGCGACTACGGCCCATACCTGGATGCACATCCGAGAACAAAACATATCCTTGACGCAATGCAAAAGTCTGTCGGGTCTGTTTTCGGATCCCCATACTGGAGCATTCTGCCGTTTTCGCTGGGGCCGGATCTTTACGTCAAATACAAGCTTGAACCGCTGTTCGATGACGATCCCCCATCCGGTCAACCAGCCGACCCGACATATTTGGCAGCCGATTTCAAGGAGCGCCTGGCAAAAGGTCCCGCAGGTTTCCGTTTCCTCATTCAGAGGCGCACCAACCCGGAAACCATGCCGATTGACCGGGCAACGGTTGGCTGGTCCGAGGACGAAAGTCCTTTTGTGCCCGTAGCCGATATCGACTTGCCGCAACAAGACACCGGCACCCGCGGGCAAGCCGCCTACGGCGAAAACCTTGCATGGAACATCTGGCGTGTGTCTGAAGATCACCGGCCTCACGGGTCCATCGCCGAAGCGCGGCGGGCCGTCTATTCCGCCTCGGCCGATACCCGCCGCGATGCCAATGGCATTCCGAACGGTGAGCCTTTTACGGTGCGCCCCCCAAACGTGTTGGAGTCAGATTAAAGCCATGTCCATCGAAAAAGATACCGTCATCGTCAAGGCGGCAATCCACCCCGCGATCGGCATTGCACGCGTTGGAGACGCCCAGTCGGCATATTTCGTCGGCCCCGAGGTGACCACGCCACCACAGCAGTCCGGAAGCTACTACCGGGATGGCGATTATCTGAAGCGTCAAGTGGCCAAATTCAGGGTGTATGGATACAACGCAGCTGGTGAGGTGGTGCGCGAATTGGACGCCAACAGCGCATACATCACATGGACGGTTGAACTGGCCAACCGGAAGGCCCAATGGTACCGTTTCATAACGGCGATGGACATTCCGGAGACCGAAGATCTATCCGTGATCCGGCGAAATGCCGATCAAAAGACCCAAGCCGAGCGGGAGAAGCTGGCAATCACGCCGGGGCCGCGGTCGATTTCGGGGATATCGGTTTCCGGCGGAGCGGAACACGCGTTCGACACCGGAAGCTTCTCCATTGGAGAGCATCAGGCAAGCGGTATCTATCTCGGCGAGCTGCAGACCACCGACACAGGTCAGCTACTGGTTTTTGGCGGGCACGGCGTATCGAAATCGTTGACCGGCGCCCCGCCCTATGACCGCTCGGATCCCGATTCCTTCAACAATGCCAATACCTGGTACGACGATATGTCCGATGGGCCGGTGACCGCCGAGGTAAGCATCAATGGCCGGAATATCCCAGTGGAAAGCGCCTGGATCGTTGTGGGCCCGCCCAACTATGCACCCGACGTGATCGGTTGGCGGACAATGTACGACCTCTTGGTCGATACGTTTGTCGCCTCCGGCGCGCTGCCGGTTCCCGCGGTCACGTCGTTCAGCAAGGATGTGCTGCCCCAATTGCAACGCTTGTCGAACCTGCAATGGGTCAACAAGGGTTTTGCCACGATGTTCGGCAAGGGCGGGCCCATGGATTTCGACAATCCGGCGCTGGTCGCGCGGCTTGCACATGCACCGGACGAAGACGACACCTGGCAGGAGTTACGCCGGCAGGTCATGAATGCCTTCCGGCCGGACGACACCAAAGTGAATGAGCCTAGGATCTGGCCCTGGATCTACGGCGACGACTTCGGCGGTGATCTGGACGGGGCGAGCCCGCGCATCATGCTTGCATTGCCGTCGATCCAGCAACTTCATCTCAGCCGATGGGTTGAAGGGAATTTCATCGCCGATTGGGATCCGAACCACCAACCTCCGTCAAGCATCGACGAATTGCCGGTTCAGGACCAACCGGCCATGCTCGATCAGGCCGCGTTGCATTTCCTGTTGGCAGACGCATTTCACCCCGGATGCGAACTCACATGGCCAATGCGCCACGCCTCATTGTATTCAAGCCCGTTCCGTATCCGCAAACGCCCGGTCGATGACTTTGAAGACTACGGCAAGGAACTATCCTCTGCGGTCGCCCTTTCCCCAACCGGACCGCTGCATGGACAGCGGGCGGGCGACCTAACGCGCTGGATGGGATTGCCGTGGCAAGGAGATACGGCTTATTGCCGTTCCGGCTATTCGCCCGATTTCGATCCCTATCTGCCTACATTCTGGCCGGGACGCGTCCCGAACCACGTGCTTACCGAGGACGACTACAAAATCGTGATTGATTCGTCCAAAACCCTCACCGAACGCCTTACGGCGTTCAATCGGCGGGCAAGCTGGTACCGGTTCATCGATCAGGCACAAGGTATCGCCAACCGGATGGACAGGATGATCGCCATCTTCGGTCAGCAGGGCATTGTTGAACCGCGCGAAGGCGTTCGGGACGTCCCCGATTTTCCGGAAACGCTTTACGTGGAAACGGTCGCCCCGTCATTGGCAGCATCAATCGACAGAGCCGTCATGTTGGCGAAGCGGGCTCCCACGCCCATGTCGGCACGCGACAAGGCAATTGCCCTTGCCGGCTGGGAAACCGAAGAACAACTGGAAGAGGCGGTAAATCTGCGGCGGCGGCGTTGAGCGCTTATGATGTTGCGGTCCTTGGAGCGGGGCCTGCAGGAGCAATCGCGGCAACACTGGTCGCAAGGTCCGGTGCTCATACCGCCTTGATCGCTCCTGATCACGCGCGGACGGAACGTATTGGCGAAACCTTGCCGGGTTTCGCGGCGGAGCTGTTGGAAAAATATGCCCTGCCCGGCCCCTTATCGGACAGCAGGCACATTCCGATCAGCGGAACGATCTCTGACTGGGGCGGCCACTACACAGAGGAAGACACATTGTTGCGTCCGGGCGGGCCGGACTGGCGGCTCGAACGGCTTCTGTTTGACGGCGAGTTGAGAGCAGCAGCTATCAGGGCAGGCGCTGAAAACCGAAAAGCGAAAGTTCTCGACGTGAAACGGGCGGATGATCAATGGCATCTGACCGTACATGGAAGCAGTGACTTGTCGGCACGATACCTGATCGATGCCACAGGCCGCCGCAGGCTGGTGAGTGGTGTTTTTGGTGGAAAGTTCAAGCAACAGAAGCGCCAGGTCGCAATCTGGACCACCGGATCGAAATTCAAAGACCGGACACCAACTTCAAAAACCCTGATCGAAAGCCAGCAGGATGGTTGGTGGTACGGTGCCGTTCTACCGCCAGGCCGTCCAATCGCCTGTTTCCATACTTCCCCAGACCAGGCGTTGGGATTGCGCAGGTGTCCCGAACGTTGGCATCAGCTTCTGGGAACGGCGCGGGTTCTTTCAGAGAACCTCGGGCTTGGCGCATTCGCCGGGGCCACGCTCAATTTCTCGGACGCAACAGGCATCGCCTGTGAAACGCCAGCGGGCAAGAATTGGATGGCTTGTGGCGACGCAGCGGTCGCATTTGATCCGATTGCTTCCCAAGGTCTGTTCAACGCGATCCGCACGGCAATAGCTGCATCCGACGCAGCGCTAGGCAAGACCGATCCCAAAAGCTACTGCGCGGAATTGAACAATGTCTGGCAACATTATCTTGCGCGCCATCTGGTCCTGCGTGCCAGGGCAGAAAATGCCTGACGGTGTTCGATCATCCGGTTGACTCTCGGTTTTCCCGGTACATTGCTTGGTACGCTCTGGATCACCACCATGCCGGGCGGCATCGACGTCCGGACTGCCTTGGGCAAGGTTTCGAAGATTATGAATGTTTGACGTCCCTAAAGATCCAGCACAATTTCGCCGCCGTCTTCTGCTGCTCGCGAGCTGCAGGTGATGATTGCGGTTTCTCGCTGCTTGTTCGACAGGACGAAATCGCGGTGCTCAACCAAGCCATCGGCCAGCCCGCATTTGCACACGCCGCAGATGCCGTCTGAGCATTTGACATCAATGTGGTGGCCATTGGCATTGAGGATATCGGCGGCGGTCTTGTCCGCCGGGACCTCGAACACCTCACCTGACCTGGCAAGCCGGATCGTAAATGGATGGTTCACATAATCAGGCTGCTCAGGCACCGAGAAATACTCTAGATGGCACGCCTCGTCCGGATAGCCCTGCCGTCTTGCCGCTTCCATGACCCCGTCCATGTAGCGATCCGGTCCGCAGGTATAGACATGCCAGCCTTGCTTGTAGCCGGCGAGAATTGCATCGAGATCGGCCCGGGTTCCCTGATCCGAAAAATGGAGGTGAACCTTTTCCGCCCAAACAAAATTATGCAGATCGTCGAGATACCCTGCTGAGTCTTTTCTGCTTGCCGAATAGTGCAGTTCGAAGTCCTTGCCGAGCGTATGCAGACGGTGCGCGAAGGCGATCATCGGCGTAATTCCGATACCGCCGCCCATCAGGAATGTCCTTTCAGCGTCTTCGACGAGTTCAAAATGGTTGATCGGCTTGGA
Organism: Roseibium sp.; assembly: GCA_965230445.1. GTDB lineage: Bacteria > Pseudomonadota > Alphaproteobacteria > Rhizobiales > Stappiaceae > Roseibium. The sequence continues at coordinate 2,119,847 of OZ246005.1, forward strand.
AACGAACACCTTCCGGCCTTCGTTGAAGATCCGGTGCAGCAGCTTGGACCCTCCCCTGCCCTCGTCTTCGCGAAGAACGCCAATCTGATACCTGGACCGGTCAGCCGGATCCCCCGACATGGAGTACTGGCGCAGGAATTCCGGTGACACCAGAACATCGAGATGCGCTCCTGCCGTCCATTCCGGCAGTTCTGCGCCGTTCAGCGCCTTGAATTCATACTTGGCAACATCGTCGGTCATTTTTTCAACAGCCGCCAGTTCGACCCGGATCACCGGGGCTTCCTGATCGTTCATGTAGCGGTGGAGGACCGACTGATCGCCTGCCGACAGTCGCGCCCTGTATTCCTTGGCAGTGACCAATTCGCCATACGCCTTGATCCCGGCTTCCCGGTCCATGGGAAAGGGGTAGGCCCACGGATGCGGGGCAAGCGGGGCCGGATAGACGGCAAGCGTCTGTTCTTCGTATTTCAAATCAAGACCGGTCTGCAGGTCACGCCGGTTGAGCGGATTACGGCTGGGCCGGTAATTGCCCTCCTCCGTCAGCTCAATATCCCACCACCATTTCTTTGTGTCGTTCAGCCCGCCATTGCCGGCGAGATCATCCAGCCTGGCAAGCATGGGCGCAGCCGCGGGAATGTTCGAGGCCGCCCATCGGAATGGGGCTTCCGAAAAAAGGCCTTCCAGATTCCAGGGGCAGGTTTTCATGCATCTGCCACACATGGCGCCGCCCGGTGTGGTGATGCGGTAGGTTGCGCATTTCTGGCTATCGGACTTCCAGATCTCATAGCCGTTGAACATCAGCTTCGGACCGGCGGTGATCGCTCCGGACGGGCATTCGCGCGCGCATTTGTTGCAGTTTTCACAAAAGTTCTGCAGGCCGAAATCGATCGGCCAGTCGTGGGTCATCGGCATATCGGTGGTGACGGCACCGGATTTTAGACGCGGCCCCAGATAGGGATTGAGGATCACTTCGCCGATCCGGCTGACCTCGCCCAGGCCCGACAGCAGCAACAACGGTGGTTGCAACACTTCACCATCCAGAACGGAATGCGCCTTGGCCTTGTAGCCGAGATTGCGGATGTGTTTGGCAATGACGCCGCCAAGCAGGGAAAAGCGGAGGTAGGCCCGCATGGACTGGGCTACCGAAATCCAGTCGTCGCCTGAGGCGCCCTCCATGGTCTCATACCCCTGGTCGATGATCATGCTGATCGCCTGATCATGCGGCGGATCGATTTCCTCTCCGGCGGCATCATGGGAGTACCAGGCCCAGTCCGGGCAACGTGACAGCCCGACTGCGTCCACACCAAGGAAATAGCTTGCCGCCTTGATGTTTGCCGCGTTTCGCTCAGGGTCGCTCGGGCGGGCGCCTTCGGGATTGGACGGTCCGTCCTGCAGAAGCACAAAAGCACCGAGCGCGCGGCGCTGGGCGGTACTCGGCGCGGACTTGCGCGCATAGTGGCCGTTCTTCGCGCCTTCCTGCACCGCCTTGCCCATATCTCCAAACTGTGCCCGGGCGAACATATCTGTGCGCTTCGGCACGCGGGCGACATTTGCTTCGTCGATATAGGTTGTCGGTTGATCTACTCTCTTCAGGTTTTCAAACGGATGCGCGCCATCTTTGAAGTAACGGTTCCGGAATGGATCGCGATTGAATGCAGATTTTGAAGCCCCGACACCAAGCCACCAGGACGGACCAAAAGCCTTTAACCGGGGCTGGTCCCCCATCGGTGCCAGCGGCCTGTCAGGGGCGAACTCAAGCGTAGTGGTGATCGCAGCGAGCCCGAAACTGGTGCCAACATAAGGTGCGACGTAGCCAGCTTTCTCATAGGATACAAGACCTGCGGCAACGCCAAGCTTGAACAGATCGACATCGGAAGCCGAGCAGGAATGCGCCTTGGCATCAAACCCAAGGATGCGGATGTAGTTCGCCAGCACACAGGCGGTCTCGTTGGCACGCAATCCGCCGCGCTGGGCGCATGCATCCATGATCCACTCGTTGCCTTCCTCATCCGGAAACGGCGCGCGCGGGTTCTCGTAAAGAAAAACAATAGCATGCGTGTGCCCGTCGATGGTGGTCGGTGGCGCTTCCGCATTGTCCTTCAAATCCGCCATGATCATGTCGATGCCTGACGCCAGCGTCTTGGTCTGACGGGTTTTCAGGTCATGGGCGAGCCTGGCGATATCGGGATTGGCGATCGGGCTTTCAAGAATGGCCGCTTCCGGCAAGGTACAGATGCCGACCATCGAGGCGTCGGAGAAGTAGCCGAAGCTCTTGATGTGATTGGCCCTTTCCCGTGGATCTGCGGGGATTTCCGAAACCGTCTTGTTGATCAGGCCATCGCGGATTACGTCCATCATCGTCTGGTATTCGCCCATGGCGCTGACGATGCTTTCAGGGGCTTCGGGCCGATGGAAACTTACGGGCTGCATGACAGGCAAGATCGACAAATCCGGCGAGTGATCAACGCGGCTGAGCCGCTCTGTCGGATACGGCCCCATATGCACCGGCCGGTTCTTGTCGGAAAAAAACTTCAAGCGGATGATCCCCCCAAGTTCAGGATTGTGTGTTCAGAGCCGCATCAGCCGGACCTGCTCATCCTCGGAGAGCCGGTCGATTGCTGACATGAGAACCTCATAGGTGCCAGCATCCAGTTTGCCGGCAAAATGCTCATTCAGATGCCGGACCAATACATGGCAGGCCTTCATCTTCTCGTGGCCGAGTTCGGTAAGCTCAACTTCGGTATAACGCTTGTCGCCACTGGTGCCGCTGCGCCTTAAAAGGCGTCGCTCTTCCATGGTCTTGAGCAACCGGGAAACTGCAGGCCGTGCAATGCAGACATAGTCGGCGAGCTTTGAAGGTGTATTGACGTTTTCCATTCCCACGCCCCTCAAAACACACCACATCAGCCGGGTGACGCCATGTTCCGACAGTTGCTTCTCCAGCCGGGTTTCCATGATCCGGGCCAGAAGCGTAATCTTGAAGCCGAGCCGGTTATGCAATGTGTACTTCTCTGCCATTGCACGTTTCCTCCTCAAACGGCTTGACTTGCGGATGTACCTAACCTCTAATTTAATTAACAATGATAATTAATAGAACTCGATTGGCAAACACATTTCTTGGGAGGGAATGTCATATGAGAACGGGAATCAGCCGATTGGCCGCGAAAGCATCCGGGGCGATTGCAGCCGCGGTTATCACGGCCGGCTTGCAGTCGGCGGTAGCCGCCGAGATCAAGATCGCGCACTTCATGCCATCCATGCACCCGATGGACAAAAGCGTGATGTCACCATTGGCAGAAGAGTTCAATGCGCTCACCGATGGCGACCCGTCGATGCGGATCTATCCGTCCGGAGAACTTGGCAAAGGACCCGCCCAGCAGTTCAAACGGGTGGTCACCGGCGTAGCAGACATTGTGTTCGGCATTCCCGGATATACGCCGAACAAGTTCCCCAAGACCGAACTGATCCACATTCCGGGTCTGTTCGCAAATGGCGCGGACGCGACCAATGCCATCTGGGACAATATCGATCTTATTGAGCCGGAGTTCACCCAGGCAAAGCTGCTGGGCCTTTGGACAAACAATCCTTCCGTCCTGCTCACCCGGGAAAAGCCGGTCCGGTCGCTCGCCGACATGAAAGGCCTGAAGATCAGGTCACCGAACCCGGTCATGGCCGAGCTTATCAAGGCCTGGGGCGCGATCCCGGTCTCCATGCCTGTTACGGATGTCTATAACTCCATGAATACCGGTGTCATTGATGCCGTAATGATCGGCCCGTCCGGAATCCGCTCCTATAAACTCAACGAAACCGCCAAATACGTCACCACCAATATCCCGACCGCGCTGGATACGTTCTATCTTCTGATGAACAAGGCCAGCTGGGACAAGCTATCAGATGACAACAAGGCGAAACTTGCCGAACTCACCGGGCGGGACATGAGCCTGCGCGGTGCGGACGGCTTCTTCGAGGCCGGCCAGGCTGGGTTGAAGCTGGCTGAAGAGAGCGGTGTGGAGCTGATCGAGATCGATGAAGCTGCCGATGCCGAATTCCGGGCCAAGATGGCCGAACCCCTTGAAGGCCTGATTGGCAAACGCGGTGAAGACCACGGGTTCGACGCTGCTTCTGTCGTCTCGGCACTGGGCGGCAACTGACTGCATGTCCGGACCGGAAACTGATACCCCCAGCCTGCCCCCGGCAGGCTGGCGCCGTTTGGTTGAGATTTCATTTGTTGTCGTTGGCGCGGTTATCATTTTCGCACTGATGGGCCTCTCAGTCACCGACGCCCTGCTACGCTCGGCTTTCAACGCGCCGATCTTCGGTGCCAACGACTATGCGCAGGTTCTGCTTTCCTTCGCCGTCGCAATAAGTTTTCCGCTGTGTATCCTGGCCGGACGCTTGATTGCCATTGACACGCTTTTGAGAAAGTTTCCTGACGGGGTCCAGGAGATCCTGGCCTGGTCGTCGAGCCTGCTGGGCGCCGGTATCCTAGGATATTTGTCCTACCGCGCCTACTTCAATGGACTGGATGCGGCGGATTTTGGCGAAAGCACAATGCTCCTGCAACTTCCCTTCGGGCCCTCCTACTTTGCGCTTGCAGCCGGGTGTGCGGTCTCCGCAATTCTGCTTCTTCTGGAAAGACTTATTCGATGAGCCCCGAGCTCTATGGCATCTTGGGTTTCGCCGCCCTGTTCATTTTTCTCGGCCTCGGAACACCGGTCGCGATTGCCCTTCTGATCGTCGGTTTTTCCGGCACGGTTTTCTTGTCCGGGTTTCAGGCAGCTGCGTTCACATTGAGCGGCCAGGTTTTTGCGACCGTTACGGTCTATGAACTGACCATCATTCCGTTGTTCATCCTGATGGGCAATCTGGCATCGTCGGCCGGCCTCAGCCGGGATCTGTTTGACGCCGCGCACAAGATAATCGGCCGGTTCAGAGGTGGATTGGCAGCCGCGACGATCATGGGCTGTGCCGGGTTCGCCGCCCTCTCCGGTTCGTCGATTGCCTCCGCAATCACCATGGGCAAGGTTGCCTATCCGGAAATGAAGCGGTTCAACTATGGCCCCCGGCTTGCCACCGGATCGATTGCGGCAGGCGGCACGCTCGGCATTCTCATTCCGCCTTCGACCGGCTTCGTCATCTATGCGGTGCTTACAGAAGAATCCATCGGGCGGCTGTTCATGGCCGGCGTTCTCCCGGGTATTTTGCTGACCACAATGTTCCTGATCGCAATTGCCGTTGTCACCATGCTCTGGCCCGAAGAAGGCCCGCGCGGACCCGAATTCAGCCTAAAGGAAAAACTCGCCAGCCTGTTCCGGGCAACAGGTATCGGTACCGTGATCCTGATCACTATCGGCGGCATCTATACAGGGTTTTTCACACCGGTCGAGGCAGCCGGTGTCGGCGCATTTTTCGCCCTTGTCATGCTGATTCTCCGGCGGAAATGCACGATCCCGACGCTCTATATGGTCAGCGCTGAAACGCTGAAAACCACCGGAATGGCGTTTTTCATCCTGATCGGCGCCAATGTCTTTGCCCCTTTTGTTTCGCTCTCGCACCTGCCAGCGACAATCGCGGGCGGAATGGACGCACTCGCGCTCGGAACCTACGGCACGCTCGCGCTCATCTTGCTGGGCTATGTGATCCTCGGCATGTTCATCGAGGGCCTTTCATTGTTGGTGATTACCCTGCCGATTGTCTTTCCACTGGTGACAGGCATGGGCTTCGATCCGATCTGGCTCGGCGTGGTGATGGTGATCGTTTTGGAAATGGGCCTGATTTCGCCACCGGTCGGCGTCAATGTGTTCATCGTCAAGAGCGTCGTGCCGGACGTGAAACTGGAGACAATTTTTGCCGGTATCATGCCCTTCTGGCTGGCGATGATCGCAACGCTGATCCTGATCGTCATCTTCCCGGACATCGCGTTGATGATCCCGAACGCAATGTTCGATTGAGGCAGCAGCCCTGGAATTGCCGAAGATTCAGATCGCCTTCATCGGGACCTAACTGCCACTCTGCAAACAAGTAACAGACGACCTGTGGCTGGGGCCGTACTTGCAAGTTGGCCCCACTGCCCATTTTCTGGCTAACCGATCCGCTTCCCGTGCTCATCGAACAAGTGCAGTTTGTTTCGATCCAGCGAAATGTCAGCCGTGTCGCCGATCTTCATTTCGAAATGCCCATGTTCGCGGACAAGCACTGAACCGACGCCCGGCACCTGGACATGGATGTTTGTATCCGAACCAAGATGTTCGACCAATTCAGCCTCGCCTTGCATGTCGGCAGCACCGTTTTGTGCAATCGACATATGTTCCGGCCGGACGCCTAGTTCACGCACCAACGAAGCGTCTGCGGCACCATCGAGACCGATGACGGTGCCATTGCCCAACCGGATACCGCCTTCCGCACCATCGACAGCAAACACATTCATGGTCGGCGAGCCGATAAACTGGGCGACAAACTTGTTGGCAGGCCGATCATAGAGATCCAGAGGTGTTCCGACCTGTTGAATATCACCGGCATTCAGCACCACAATCCGGTCTGCAAGCGTAAGTGCTTCCACCTGATCGTGAGTCACGTAGATCATAGTGGCGCTCAGGCGGTGGTGCATGCGAGCGATCTCAAGGCGCATTTCGACCCGCAGGGCAGCATCCAGATTGGATAGCGGCTCATCGAACAGAAACGCGCTCGGATCGCGCACTATCGCTCGACCCATGGCGACCCGCTGACGCTGCCCGCCCGACAACGCCCGCGGCAAGCGGCCCGTCAAAGCTTTCAATCCCAGCGTGTTGGCCGCTTCCGAAACCTTGCCTTCCCGCTCGTTGCGGTCCGCTTTCCGGATTTCCAGGGAGAACCCCATGTTCCGGTTCACATCCATGTGCGGATAGAGCGCATAGGACTGAAAGACCATCGCCATATCGCGGTCGCGAGGCGGAACCTCATTCATGCGTTTGCCGTCTTTCAGGAACTCGCCCGCAGTGATGGGTTCCAGCCCGGCAATCATGCGCAAAAGCGTCGACTTCCCACAGCCGGACGGCCCGACAAGGACAATGAACTCGCCATCCTCGATCATCAGGTCGATGTCGCGAAGGACTTCCACTGCACCATACGACTTGGCGACGCCGCTCAATTCGATCCGTGCCATAGCCTTAACCTTTCACTGCGCCAGAAGTCAGCCCCTGGACGAGGTAGCGTTGAATGAAAACGAAGAACAGGCAGGACGGGATGAGTGCCAGCACACCGGCGGCCATCATCTGTCCCCAGTCCACGGAGAACTTCGACACGAAGGTCAGCAGTCCCACCGGGAAGGTCATCGCGTCATTGGAATTGATCAGCATCAGGGCGAACAACAACTCGCTCCATGCCGCGGTAAAGATGAAGCCAAGCGTTGCACCAAGTCCTGGCAGGGTCAGCGGCAGAATGACCCTTCTCAGCGCCTGGAACCGGGTACAACCGTCAATCAGCGCAGCATCTTCCAGATCCTTGGGTATGCCATCAAAAAAGGACTGCATCAGGAAGGTGGCGAACGGAATGTTGAAGGCCGTGTAGACGATGATCAGGCTGGTCAGCGAATTCAGCAACCCGAGCGCTGCGACGATCTTGTAGATCGGCGCAATGATCATCAGCAGCGGAAACATCTGGGTGATCAGCATGATCGCGATCACAAGGCGTTTGCCTCTGAAATCGAATCTTGAAAACGCATAACCTGCCGCCGCCGCAACGCAGGTCGTGATCGCAGCAGTGCCCAGAGAGACAATCAGGCTGTTTGTGAAATAGGCCAGAAAGTCTGTCTGGACCAATACCACCTGAAAATTCTCAAAAGTGAAGCGGCTCGGGACCAACGCAGTTCCCTCGCTGAAGATCAGTTTGTCCGGGGTTACCGCGATCTTGGCGAGCCAGTAGAGCGGAAACAGCGCGAAGGTGACGTAGAACGCCAGCGCAACATACTTTCCCGTGACCGCTAAAGGGGTGGATTTCCGATAAGTGCTCATGACGCCTCTTTAGACCCGCACCAGCTTCCGCCGGAGCACGAGCAGGATCGCCGCATAGATGAGAAGCAATCCGAGCAGGACTACAGCGATCGCCGATGCATAGCCGAAGTCGAGTTTGCGGAATGCTGTTGTGAAGATGTAAGTCGACAGAATCTGCGTGGAGTTGGCAGGCCCGCCGCCGGTCATCACAAAGATCAGATCGGCAAAATTGGCGATCCAAATCGTCCTCAGCATCACCGTGATGGCAATCATCGGCGCCAGGAACGGCAACGTGATCTTGGTGAACTTCTGCCAGGCGTTAGCCCCGTCGATTTCGGCGGCCTCATAGAGTTCACCTGGAATCGACTGCAGCGCGGCCAGCAGCGTAATGGCGAAGAACGGTACGCCGAACCAGACATTCGCAGCGATCGGCCCCCACATGGCCAGGTCCCGGTCACCGAGGATATTGAACGGCTCCGACAGAAGCCCGAGCGCGGCAAGCCAATGCGGTAACGGACCAATGGTCGGGTTGAAGAGCCACGCCCAAGTCAATGCGGACAGGAAAGTCGGCACGGCCCAGGGAAGAAAAACAAGCGCCTGCACAAGCCGTTTGCCGTAGAACTTGGTGTTCAGAAGAAGCGCCAGGCCAAGACCCAGGAAGAACTGGAAGGTGATGGACCCGAACGTCCACCAGAAGGTATTCGTCAGCGCCCGCCAGAATTTGCGGTCGCTCCAAAGCGCTTCAAAATTCTCGAAGCCAACCCAGCCGGCCTCAAACGGGCGCAGCAGATTGACAGCTTGGAATGCGTAGGAAATCCCGATGGCCAGCGGCACAAACATCACCAGGCAGACAAGGATGATGGCCGGGGACAGATAAAGATAGGGTTCCACCATATAGCGGAAATAGAAGGAAGGCCGCGCCCGGTTTTCACCGGGCGCGCTGTTTGCAGTCGTTGTCATTGCGCCTCTTTCCAGCGCGCATATTCCTTGGTCAGGAAATCTGCCCACAGATCGCCGAGTTCCTGAGCGGAGACATCGCCGAGCAAGGCTTCCTGGCTGCTTTCCAGTGCGATGGAGTCAGCGAAATAGCCGAACTGTTCCAGATAAGTCGGCATCACGGTCGGTACGTATTGCGCACCGTTCAACGTGTCGAACCAGCCTGCGAACTGCTCGGTCTTGAAGTGCGGATCCTGATCAGCACCTTCGTGGATCGGAATGACACCAACGCGTTTGGCCCAGACGGCATTTGCTTCCGGGCTGGAAAGGTGTGCGATCAGCTTCCAGGAGAGGTCTTCGTTTCCGGTATTGTCGAACATTGCCCAACCGGCGAAGCCGATGGTCGGGAATGCCTTGCCGGACGGACCGACCGGCATCGGGACAACAGCGAAGTCTTCTGCATCCATGCGCTCGGCGACCGCAATCAGGGCGTCCGGATCCTGGTCGAGGAATGCACATGTTCCGGAGTAGAAGCCAGCAACGATTTCGTTGAAGCCCCAGCCGACTGCATCTTTCGGCGCATAGCCGTTCTGATAAAGGTCGATCAGGAACTGAAGGCCTTCAACAGAACCCGGCTGGTTCAAGGTGCTTTTGCCATCTTCATCGAAGAACGTGTTGCTGCCGTTCATGGCCGCAGCCATCATGATCCAGCCGTTCAGGCCGCCCGGACCACCGCGCAGGCAGTAGCCGGATTTGCCGTCAAGAGCAGAAACAGCCTTGGATGCCGCCATGAATTCTTCCATGGTGGCCGGAGGATTGTCGATACCGGCTTCCTTGAGCAGCTTCTTGTTGTAGAACAACGCCCGCAGGTAGAAACCGTACGGGATCATCCGCGCGCTCTCGCCATCGGTCTGACGGCCCATGTCCAGCGTTTTCTGGGTCAGCGTTCCGCCGTGTTCCCAAGCCGCAATCTTGTCGTTCAGGTTGGCCAGACGATCCTTGTAGATGCCGGCCCAACGATCAGGCATTTCGACGACATCCGGGATGTCACCACCGGCGATCATCGTCGCGAATTTCTCGAACGCCTGGCCCCAAGGCAAGGAAACGATCTCGACTTCCGTGCCGGGATTGGCCGCTTCGAACGCATCGACCTGCGCCTGAAGCACAGCTGTCCGTTCCGGGCTGGTGATAACTTCAACGAGTTTCAGGGTTTCTGCCTGCGCGGCTGTTGCCGCCAGAACAGCCAGTGCTGCTACTGCACCGAGCATCTTCTTCATAATGTCCTCCAAACTTCCCTTTGGTTTGTTGGTGCGTCTTGTTATTGCTCTTATCTGACGCTTGCTCGAAGAGCGGAAATGAAATCCGCCCAGAGGTCTTCGGGATCTTCCAACCCCAAACTGATACGAACGCTTTGTGGCGAGACGCCGAAGCGCTGCAATGAGTTTGCTTCCCCAGCCTGCTTCAGAGCGACCTGAAGCGGCAGGAACAGGCTTTCGAACCCGCCCCAGCTCACGCCGAGACGGAAGATGCGCAATGCATCCGAAAACCGCGGAATGTCGACTTTGTCATCCAGCTCAATGGAGAACAGACCGGAGCGACCTGAAAGGCCTGCAATCTTTTCCGGGTCCGGCAGGTTTATCGCGGTGACTTCCGGAAGGCTCCGAAGCTTTTCGACAAAGAAATCCACCGACGCCTGATGCTGCCGCAGACGCGGACCAAGCGTTCGCATACCGCGCAGCAGAAGGAAGGCCTCGAAAGGCGCCAGCTTGCCTCCGAGCAGCGCAAGCGAAACATCGCGGATTTTCTCGATAAGCTCGCTTCGGGATATGGCAACCCCGGCAACGGTGTCGGAATGGCCTGACAAGTATTTTGATGCCGAATGCACCACGATGTCTATGCCCAACTCGAGCGGGCGCTGAAACACCGGCGTCGCCCAGGAATTGTCAATGACCGTCAACGTGCCGTGCCGCCTTGCGTGATTAGCGGCCGCTTCCAGATCAACCGTCTGGAATACCGCAGACGTCGGGCTTTCCAGATAAGCGAGCTTCACGCCCTTCAGCAGATCCGGGTTCGACCCGAACTCGCTGACCGGATGATAGGTCGTTTCGATCCCGTAGGGACGAAGCAGCCTCTCAAACAGCCGGTAGGCATCAGGATAGACGTGCTCGACACAGGCGATCCGGTCGCCCGGCCGGACAAACGGCATGATCGAAGACGAAATCGCAGCCATTCCAGAGGCAAAGCCGACGGCAGCTTCGCCCTTCTCCGCCGCCGCGATCATGGTCTCAAATGCAGCAACAGTTGGGTTCTGAACACGCGTGTAGAGCGGGTCAGACGAGTGTCCGGCCATCCGGTCTTCAAATGCCTGATAGCTTTCGAATGCATACAACGACGTCTGTACGATAGGCGGGACAACAGCACCACCAAATCCGGTCGCGGAAGCCGCCAGTATCGTATCGATTGAAAGCGACGGGTCACACTGATCAGCCATTCCGCCCCTCCGCAATGCTCTTGGTTTCCTGACAGACGAAATCAATGATATCCGCGGCAAGCTTCACTGCCGCAACCTCATTGCCAGCAATAATCGCATCCGCAAGCGGACGGTGCATGGGTATTGTCTCCTCACCCAGTTGCGGTTTACCGAAAGGCGTTTGGTAAATGTCGTGAAAGCAACCGCGGATCTGCTCGATGATCTGGCCGAACAACGGGTTTCCGGTCGCCTCGTGAATCGATTGGTGAAACCGGACGTCAGCATCGCGCCAGTCTTCTCCAGCTTCAAAGACCGCGATCAATTCCGCAGCCCGCGCGTTGATGATCCGGCGATCATTCTCACTGGCTTTGCAGGCAGCAACCCGGACCGCTTCGACTTCCAGCGGCCGACGAACCTCCTGCATGCGCAAAAGGCTTTCGGCTTCATGCTTGATAGTCAAAGAGACATGATGCGCGTTTCGCGAGACCTCAGCGGTCAGACGTGTCCCCGCCCCCTTGTTCCGGCTTACAACGCCCATGGTTTCCCAGGTTTTCAGGGTTTCACGGATCGTTGAGCGGCCAAATCCAAGGCGCTGGACAAGCTGAAGCTCAGGCGGAAGACGGTCACCCACTTTCAAGCCACCATCTTCGATCAGGCCGATCAGCGCGTTTGCGACATCACGCGGTTTTTCCGCAGATGCCTCCTGCCCTTGCCAATCCATCTGCCTTCCAGCTTCCGCCATCTATCCTCCAAGGCGTTGATTAGATTGATCATACATTTATGTCTGACAATGTAAACACTATGTCTGACATAATTTCGGATGCGGTGAACTGGAAGGCTCACAGCATCAGCCAACTGTTTGTCTGTGAATAGATCAGCGCATTCCGGTGGACGGTGGAAAATCCGGCCTCCTGCTTCGCGGGCGAACCCGGGCCATTGAAATCAGTACCGCCCATTCAGGACAGACAACTCGGCCTATGACGTCAATCCAAGATCCCTGACGACATTCTGAATGGCAATCCGGAAGACCTGCTCGGCCTGGCTTCCAGTAGCATCCGGACGCGTCATAAGGCCGACCGGCCCACGCGTGATCGATCGTTCAAACGGCAGGCGCTTGAGATGTCCATCTCCGATTTCATTGGCCACAACACCGGCGGAGATGATCCAGATTGCGTCCGACTGGCGCGTATAGATCCGTCCAAAGGCTCCTGAAACAGTTTCAATCCGATTGGGGAGTTCACCAACTCCATTCGCGATCAGGAACCGTTCCACAAGCGGCCGTATCGCTGACCCTTCCGGAGGGTAGAGCAGCCTCCAATTGGCGAGCTGCTTTATGTCCGGGTTTTCCAGCAGTGGATGGCCAGCCCGAACAATAAAATCAACGCTTTCGGAATATAGTTGCGTAAATGAAATTCCCTGCATGGCATCGGGCCGCCCGAGACGGCCCAAGACCAAGTCAATATCTCCATGCCGAAGCTGCTGAACAAGAAAGTCATGCGGCCCATCGACAATCCGCAGCACCGCATTCGGGGCCAGTTTCTCGAATTCACGGACAACAGCCGGCATGACACCGGCCGCGACACTCGGCAGAGCTCCCACAGTCAGTTTGGAGGCCCCAAGACGACCGTCCCGCTCGACACCTTCCAGTCCCTGCTCAAGGCTTGCCAACGAGATCTGCGCGAAGTGCAAAAATACTTCGCCCGGTTTGGTCAAGGCAATTCCGGCCCGGTTTCTGGTCATCAGCGTCGTACCGATGGTATCTTCAAGTTCCTTGAGCGTCTTGGAAATGGCCGGCTGGGTCAGGTTCAATTTGTCAGCAGCTTGCTTGAGGCTTTGCTGCCTTGCGATCTCTACAAAGCTCTGAATGTGGCGGATCTTTATCCGGCGATCAATCATACATTTTCCTTTTCCGACAAGCATCAGGCCGATTATGTCATTTTACTTTCTCTTTTGAAACATTCATTATGGTCTGAATTCTGGGAGGAAACATGCGGACACAAGTCGCGATAATCGGCGGTGGCCCGTCCGGGTTACTGCTCGGACAACTGCTTTACAAAAAAGGCATCGACACCGTCATCATCGAACGCCAGACGCAAGACTACGTGCTCAGCAGGATCCGGGCCGGAATTCTCGAGCAAGGCCTTGTGGAGCTGATGCGGGAAGCCGGTGTGGCCGAGCGCATGGACAAAGAGTGTTTTGTCCATGACGGCACACTCATTTCGTATGACAACGAGATGTTTCCGATCAGTTTCAAGGAACACACCGGCACAAGCGTCATTGTCTATGGCCAGACCGAATTGACGCGGGATCTCTACCGCGCCCGCGAAGCCACGGGCGGAAAAACCATCCACAACGTCGAAAACGTTGAAATCCACGATGCCGACCGTGATGCTCCTTTTGTCACTTTTGATGCCGATGGCACCAACCAAAGAATTAATTGCGACTTCATCGCCGGATGTGACGGCTTTCATGGCGTAAGCCGCAAAACCATTCCGGAAAGCGTGCGCCAGGAATTCGAAAAGGTCTATCCGTTTGGCTGGCTCGGGGTTCTATCGGAAACCCCGCCGGTGAATGATGAGCTCATCTATGCAAGCTCCGAACGCGGCTTTGCGTTGTGCTCCATGCGCAACGAGACACTTTCGCGCTACTATGTGCAGTGCCCGTTGAGCGACAAACCGGAGGATTGGAGTGACGCACGGTTCTGGGAGGAATTGAAACGCCGTATCCCGGCAAGTCAGGCAGACAAGCTGATTACCGGCGCATCGATCGAAAAATCGATCGCCCCGCTCCGCTCCTTCGTGTGCGAGCCTATGCGCTGGGGCCGCCTTTTCCTGTGCGGCGACGCCGCGCATATCGTGCCGCCGACAGGTGCGAAGGGCCTGAATACGGCAGCGTCCGATGTTCACTATCTCTATAAGGGTCTCGAGAACCACTATAATGACAACACATCTGACGGACTGGACAGCTATTCGGAAAAGGCTCTAGCCCGGATCTGGAAAGCAGAGCGGTTTAGCTGGGCAACAACGAACATGCTGCACCGGTTCCCGGAGCAAAACGGCTTTGATCTAAAGATTCAGCGGGCCGAGATAGAATTCCTGCGCTCCAATAGCGCCGCCCAGAAGGCGTTTGCCGAGAACTATGTCGGATTGCCCTATTGATGAAGATCGCCCGGCTGCCGACAATCGACATTCATTGGCGCGAAGATGGTGATCCGCAGGGGACGCCGCTCGTCTTTGCCAACTCCCTGGGCACGGACCTGCGCCTGTGGGACAAGCTGATTGCCAGGCTCCCGGCCGCTGGATACCGGTACATCCGGTTCGATAAACGCGGTCATGGCCTGTCCGCCTGCCCGGATGGGCCTTACTCTATATCGGACCTTACCGAAGACACTTCGGCTTTGATTGACCATCTCGGAATTGAACAGTGTTTTTTCGTCGGCCTCTCGATTGGCGGGATGATTGGACAGATGCTCGCGGCGCGCCGACCCGAATTGGTGCGCGCGCTGGTGTTGTCCAACACGGCAGCTAAAATGGGCGACGCATCCATGTGGGAAGCCCGGATTGCCGCAATCCGGACCGGAGGCATCGAAACTCTGGCCGATCCGATCATGGAGCGCTGGTTCTCGAAGGACTTCCTGTCGACGGACGAGGCGCGGCTCTGGCGGAACATGCTGATCCGGACGCCGAAGACGGGTTACATCGGGTGCGCTCAGGCAATTGCGGGAACCGACCTTTCGGAGGAGACCGCTTCGCTGGATCTACCGGTGCTGGGTATTGCCGGTTCCGAAGATCAGGCAAGCCCGCCCGAAATGGTGCGAAGAACCACGGATATGATCGCCGGCAGCCGCTATCGCGAGATTTCGGGCGCAGGACATTTGCCCTGTGTTGAACAACCTGTGGCCTATCAAAGACTACTCACGGAGTTTCTAGTGGACACCAGCAATGTCTGAAAAATACGACCAGGGAATGGAGGTTCGCCGCAACGTGCTTGGCGACAGCCACGTCGACCGCGCCGAAGCCGCGAAAACACCGTTTGACCAGCCGTTCCAGGATCTGATCACAGAGACCGCGTGGGGTACGGTCTGGGCGAGTGACGGCATTTCCCAACGCGAGCGTTCGATGCTCACCCTTGCGCTTTTGGCCGCATTGGGAAACTTCGAGGAAATTCCGATGCACATTCGCGCAACCGCTCGTACCGGCGCGTCGAAGACCGATGTTCTTGAGGCCTTTCAGCACGTTGCGATCTACGCCGGCGTGCCGCGCGCTAATCACGCCTTGAAACTTGCAAAGCAGACCTATGCGGAAATGGAAGCTGACTAAGCAGCTAGCCATTGATCTGGAAAGGAACAGCCATGCCAAAGCCAGGTGAATACTATCAGCGGGACAGGAATCGCCAGCCACCAGCACTAATGCCAAACTACAAGACGTCCGTTTCGCGGTCCCCCCAATACTCGCTCATCAGCCTGCAGAACTCGGTTTCGGAGATCACCGGACCCGTCTTCGGCCACAATGACATCGACCCGCTCGACAACGATCTGTTGCACAATTATGCGCAGCCGGGAGAAAGTGCGATCGGGGAGCGCATTATCTTGCACGGATGCGTCCTCGATGAGAATGCCAAGCCGATCCCAAACACTCTTGTGGAGGCATGGCAGGCCAATGCTGGCGGACGTTACCGGCATAAAAAGGACACTTACCTTGCGCCGATCGATCCGAATTTCGGCGGCTGTGGTCGCGCGCTCACTGATGAGAACGGCTATTACTACTTTCGCACTGTGAAGCCCGGCGCCTACCCTTGGCGTAACTGGGTGAACAACTGGCGCCCGGCCCATATTCACATGTCGGTCTTCGGCTCGGCCTTTTGCCAGCGCCTGATCACCCAGTGCTATTTCGAGGGGGATCCCTTGATCCCGGTTTGCCCGATCGTCAACACCATTCCGGACAGCGACGCCATCGAGCAATTGATCGCGAAACTGGATCTCAACTCGACTGTTCCGCTCGACACAATCGCCTACAAATTCGATATCGTCCTGCGCGGACGCCGTTCGACATTGTTCGAAAACCGTCTGGAGGGGAACTGAGCCATGCCGCAGGACCTGAACTATCTGAAAGAATCCGCGTCCCAAACAGCGGGCCCATATGTTCATATCGGCCTCGCGCCGGGCGCTGCCGGTTTTGACATCTACGATCGGGAACTGGGTTGGGACATCGCTGGTCCAAACGCAAAGGGCGAACGCATTCGCGTCGAAGGGGTGGTGACCGATGGCATGGGCAGTCCAATCAAGGACGTTCTCCTTGAAGTTTGGCAGGCCAATGCCGAAGGCATATACGCCCACCCGGAAGGCGGCGGCGACGTCGAAGCCGGCTTTCGCGGCTGGGGCCGCGTGATTACTGATTTTGAAACCGGCGAATGGGGTTTTGATACGGTCAAACCCGGCACCAGCCAGGGCCGCAATGTGGGAACACAGGCGCCGCATATCAATCTGTGGCTGGTCGCTCGCGGCATCAATATCGGCCTGAACACACGGATGTATTTCGATGATGAGGCCGACGCCAACGCCAATGATCCGGTCCTGAACCTGATTGAATGGGAACGCCGCCGTGCTACCCTGATCGCGAAAAGAACTGAGCGGGACGGAAAACCCGTCTATCGTTTCAACATCAAGCTTCAGGGCGAAGACGAAACCGTCTTCTTTGACATCTAAACCCGGTCAGTTGACCCTCGACCCAACGGCGGGGCATGGCCCCCGATTTTGCTGGAAATGCCCATGACCAAACCTTGCATAATCTGCGTGGCAATAACCGGCTCGGTGCCGCGCAAGGAAAACAATCCTGCCGTACCGATCTCCATCCCAGAACAGATCGAAAGCACACAGGAAGCTTTCGAGGCCGGTGCGGCCATCATGCATGCTCATGTGCGAAATGACGATCAGACGCCGACGTCCGACCCGGAAAAATTTGCAAGGCTAAAGGAAGGCATCGAGAAACACTGCCCAGGCATGATAGTGCAGCTTTCCACTGGAGGCCGCTCAGGTGCGGGTCACGAACGCGGCGGTATGTTGCCTCTGGCCCCCGACATGGCATCTTTGTCAGTGGGATCGAACAACTTTCCGAACCGCGTATACGAAAATGCTCCGGATCTGGTCGATTGGCTGGCAAGCGAAATGCGCACCTATCAGGTCAAGCCGGAGATCGAGGCTTTCGATCTCAGTCATATTCATCAGGCCGTCGCCATGAACAAGGACGGGCGCATTCCCGGCAGACTCTATGTGCAATTTGTGATGGGCGTCAAAAACGCCATGCCCGTCGACCGGGACGTATTCGACTATTACATCAAGACGATGGAACGCCTTGCGCCGGACGCCGAATGGTGTGCCGCCGGCATTGGCCGGCACCAGATTACCGTCAACGAGTGGTCCATCGCCGCTGGCGGACATACCCGCACCGGTCTTGAAGACAATGTCCGGATAGACAAGGATACGCTCGCACCATCGAATGCTGCGCTGGTCAGACGCACCGTAGACCTCTGCGAGAAACACGCCCGTCCGGTTGCCACATGGCAGCAGGCGCGGGAGATCCTGGACATTCCCCTGCAAAGCGCAGCGTGACAAAAACGCCTTGCGATATGCCAAAGGCGCAGCGAGGGTAGTCGGGTTTATTTGGCATTCAAACGGTAGGGGGTCTTATGTCGATAAAGAATATTTTGTGTGCCTATAGCGGCGAAACGAACAAGGGCAGCGCCCTGCGCCATGCTCTAAAGATTGCGAAACATCACGACGGCTGGATAACCGGCGTCATCCGCCACGGCCGCAACAAGATCGAACGGTTGCATGGTGGCGCGATTCCCGATTCCGTACTTGCCACACTGCGTGAACATGACGATCAACATATCAAGGAAATTACGGACCGGTTCAAATCGCTCGTCAATGACTACGGAATGAGTGACCATTCCGAACATGTCGACCTTGGCGACGAGTATGGCATGACATTGTCGCAATTTGCGCGGACGTTTGACCTCATTGTTACCGGAAGTCACGCCCACGAGGCAGACGAAGATCATTTGTCCGCAAATCCGGATCTCCTCGCACTTCAGTCCGGCCGTCCGGTTCTGATCATCCCGGACGAGTACGACGCACCCGGACTTTCGGAAAACGTTGTTGTTGCCTGGGACGGCAAGCGGTCATCCGCCCGGGCAATCGGCGATGCCATGCCCATACTTGAGGAAAAAGCCAAGGTCACGATCCTGACTGTTGGAAACACGCCAGCGCCAGGAGCCGAAAGGGTGATGGAAAACCTCATCCGTCACGGTATCAACGCCCAGCTTGATGTGCGCAACCGCTCCGGTTCCGTGGCGACCACAATCCTGACGGCCGCGAGTGACCTCGATGCAAAACTGATTGTCATGGGAGCCTTTGAGCATAGCAAATTCAGCCATGATCTGATTGGCGGTGTGACAACAGACGTCATGCGAGATGCCAACGTGCCGGTCTTTATGTCCCACTGACCTGATGGCAATCTCCATTTTTCAAAGCGACGTTTTATCGGGCCTGTTCGGCGACGAAGAGATTGCCTCCTGCCTCAACGACGCCAGCGATGCCAGATATATGGTGCGTTTTGAACAAGCGCTGGCCGAGGTTCAGGGCGAGCTTGGCATTATCCCGCGCGAAGCTGCTGACCGGATTTCAAACCATCTTCCGTCGGCGGACATGGATTTGGCGGCGCTTCGTGCGGGTACAGCCACATCCGGCGTCCCAACCATCGCGTTGGTGGCGGAACTCCGGAAAGGCTTGCCAGAGGAAATCGGTCAGTGGATCCATTGGGGTGCAACCAGCCAGGACGTCATTGATACGGCCCACGTTCTTCAATGGCGAGACTGCCTTCAGATTTTGGAGATGCGCCTGGCAAGTGTCATCGACAACCTCCAATCCAAAAGCAAGACCCACTCCGACCGGATGATGGCCGGGCGGACGCGCAGCCAGATCGCAACCCCGATCACCTTCGGATACCGGGTGGCCCAATGGGCGCATCCGCTCATTGAAGCGGAGAACGCACTGCCCGCTCTCAAGTCTACGGTGCTCAAGGTTCAGTTTGGCGGTGCCGCCGGGACCATCTCGGCACTTGGGCCAGATGGAACAGCGGTCGCAGACGGCCTGGCAGCCAATCTCGGTCTGGCACCTTCGCCTTCCTGGCATGTCAATCGCACGTCCGTGCTTGCTCTTGCCGGGTGGCTCGGACAGGTTATCAGCGGGCTCGCCAAGATGGCCGGCGATCTCGTTGTTCTTGGCCGCTCGGAAATCGGGGAAGCCATTGCCGGGTCCAGCGGTGGCTCTTCGACCATGCCGCAAAAGGCCAATCCGGTGCAGGCGGAAACCATTCAGGCGCTCGCGGGACTTGCGGTCACCTTCCAGAGCGGTATTTCAATGGCCGCCAGTCAGCTGGAAGAGCGAGACGGAGCCCGATGGCCGGTGGAATGGGCGCTGTTTCCACAACTGTTTGTCGCAGCCGGAGCGGCCCTTGGACATGCTCAGGGACTGGCCGAGACCCTGCGACCCAACAACCATCGGCTGGACGAAACTTTGACCAGCAACCCGGCAATCATGGCCGAAGCTGCGACCTTTTTGCTGGCAAAACACATGCTGCGCTCGGAAGCCCAGGCGGTAGTCAAAGCCGCCATCGCCCGCGGTGGACCCTTTGCGGACGCGCTCCGGCACGAAACGCAGATCGATATTGATTGGGCAACCGCCCTAGAGCCGGCAAGTGCTGCCGGGCCGTCACAGGAAATGGCCGCGACGCTTATTCGCGCACCGAAACACATCGGCCTCTTAAAGCGTTTGCGATAAGTACTTCAGACTGAACCGCGAACGCTTTATGGACCCTTTGCGGACGCGCTCCGGCACGAAACGCGATCGATATTGATTGGGCCGGCGCCCTAGAGCCGGCAAGTGCTGCCGGGCCGTCACAGGAAATGATGCCGAACGCATATTCGCGCACCGAAACAAATCGGCCTCTTAAAGCGGCGCGATAAGGTACTTACGACTGAACCGCGAACGCTTTATACATTAGCCCACTCCCTTTTCGGGGTCGCATAGGCTCAGGAGAGTGGCGCAAACGCTGGCGCAAACGCATCGCCGTAGTCGACAGCGACTTCGTAATCAGGGTCTTCCAGCACCGACACTTCCACAAGATTGCCGGCTTTCTCCAAAAGGCGCTGGCAGTCCGGCGACAAGTGGCGCAGATGCAAACGTTTGCCAGCCGACTCGTATTTCGAGGCCAAGGCATCGATAACTTCGAGCCCCGAGTGATCGACGACCCGGCTGTCGATGAAGTCGACAACGACATCCTCCGGATCCGCTGCCGGATCGAACAAGTCCATGAAACCTGTCGTGGAGCCAAAGAACAGCGGCCCTTCCAGCCGATAGACCTTCCAGCCTTCCTTGCTGGTACCGATGCGGGCGTTGATGCGGCTGGCGGCGTTCCAGGCATAGGCAAGTGCGGAAATGATCACGCCGACGACCACGGCCACTGCCAGGTCGGCATACACCGTAACGCCGGTGACTACGATCATGACAAGGGCATCAGTGAGCGGGATCTTGTGCATGATCTTCAGGCTGGCCCAGGCGAATGTCCCTATCACCACCATGAACATGACACCAACGAGTGCAGCCACCGGGATCTGCTCAATCAGGGACGAGGCGACCAAAATGAAGGACAGAAGGAACAGCGCAGCCGCGATCCCGGAGATACGGGTACGTGCACCGGATTTCACGTTGATCATCGACTGACCGATCATCGCACAACCACCCATACCGCCGAAGAAACCGGTAACGACATTTGCGGTGCCCTGGGCAACACATTCCTTGGATGCGCCGCCTTTGGTGCCGGTCATGTCGCCGACAAGGTTCAGCGTCAGCAGCGATTCAATCAAACCGATTGCCGACAGGATTATGGCGTAGGGCAGGATGATTTCCAGCGTCTCGAAGTTCAGTGGAACCATCGGAATGTGGAACTCCGGCCAGCCGCCGGAAATGGAGGCAATGTCGCCAACAGCGCGGGCATCCAAATCGAGACCGATCACCAGACCCGAGACCAGCAAGATACCGGCAAGCGGTGCCGGAAAGGCTGTCGTCACTTTCGGAAGAAGCCAGATGACCGCCATTGTCAGAGCGATCAGGCCGAGCATCAGATAAAGTTGAGTGCCGGTCATCCACACCTGGTCGCCAACTGCATCGGTCACCTTGAACTGCCCTAGTTGGGCAAGAAAGATGACGATCGCCAGCCCATTGACGAAGCCCAGCATCACCGGATGGGGAACCATGCGGATGAATTTGCCCCAGCGGAGCAGGCCAACTGCAATCTGGATGATCCCCATCAGGACCACCGTGGCAAAAAGATACTCCACACCGTGCTTGGCAACGAGCGACACCATCACCACCGCGAGCGCTCCGGTGGCACCGGAAATCATCCCCGGACGGCCGCCGATACAGGCCGTGATCAGCCCGACAAAGAACGCCGCATAGAGCCCGACCAGCGGATTGACACCTGCAACAAAGGCGAACGCCACCGCTTCCGGAACCAGCGCAAGCGCAACGGTCAACCCGGCGAGCAACTCGGTCTTTATCCGCCCGGCAGTTAAATCGGTTGAAACAGACGAAACAGCCTCGGCGGGTCCAGACAAGGCAAACTCCTGATGTTTGTAAGGTGTCGGCGGCCATCCTTGCGGCATTCCACAATGCCGCGAGCCGGAAGTCCGGTTCTTCTACGGTTTTTCTTGCACCGCAGCAAGCCCGGCGGAGGATATCCGCCATGCAGAATTTGCATTTACTGGCAAGCCCGGAAGGCTGCGACGGAACCGCCCAGTATCCTTGACCCTGGCAAAACCGTCAGAGTGCCGGCTTCGGTCTCGGAACAGCTATGACACCCGGCCCCCCATCACCACCGGTCCCGGCAAGCGCATCCGCTTCTTCCACGGCCACATCCGAGATTGGCGGGCCGTCATAGTCTTCCGGAGGCGCAACCGACGAACTGACCCGGCAATCCGTCAGCCAGATGTCGTAAACCGGGTGTTCCACGGCGTGAAGACCAGGGCTGGCCGCATACATCCAGCCGGAAAAAATTCTCTGGACTTCGTTGTTCAGGGTGATTTCATCGACTTGAACAAACCCGGTGGTCAGCGGCGACTCGGTTTGAGGCCGGGTATGGCATACACGCGGCGTGACCTGCAGCGCACCGAACTGAACCGTTTCGCCGATATAGACATCAAACGAGATGATCCGGCCGGTGATCTTGTCGAGGCCCGAGAACACTGCGACGGGATTCTCGATCTTCTCGGCCGATGCCAAGGTTGGCGCGAAAACGCACCATGCCAGCAGCATGCACCTGAGAACACCGTGCTTCCACTCAATCCCTGATACGTCTCTCAATACGGCAATCACCCGGCCACCTGTCTTTCGCCCCGTTCAACTGGCGCCCGGCTAGCATCGAATTGCGGCCCTCAAAAGACAAGCGGGCCGCAGCCGGAAACCTGTGAAAAACACCTAGCCGGCCTCGGCCAGGCGTGTGAGGGCCACCTTGACCTTCGCCAGACGCCCGCTGGCCTCGGCGACTTTCTCCCGCTCGCCGTCGACCACGTCCTGAGGCGCCTTGTCGACGAATTTGGGATTTGCCAGTTTCTTCTCGATCTTGGAGATATCGCCTTCCAGCTTGGCAACTTCTTTGTCGAGGCGGGCTTTTTCCGCGGTGAGGTCGATTACGCCTGCCAGCGGAAGGCAAACAGTCGCCTCGCCAACAACGATCTGTGCCGATCCTCTGGGCGCTGCATCCGCGGTGGCAATGCTCTCAGCCCGTGCAAGGCGCATGATTGCCGAGCCATGAGTCTCAAGGCGTACCGCCGTTTCGGTGCTCGCCCCTGCAATGACCAGCGGGGCTTTCGCACCCGCCGGAACGTTCATTTCCGCCCGCACTGAGCGGACCTCGGAAATCAGCGTCACCAGCCAGTTGATTTCATCCGCGGCTGCGGCGTCTTCAAAACCCGCTTCCGGCCAGCTTGCCAGCATTAGCAGGTTGTCCTCCGAACTTGAGGTGCTGAACTGCTGCCACAGTTCCTCGGTCAGGAACGGCATGAACGGATGCAGGATCTTGAGGATCTCATCAATCGCCCAAGCCGCTGTTGCCCGCGTTTCGGCTTTTGCGGCTTCATCCTCACCGTTAAAGACCGGCTTGGCGAGTTCCAGATACCAGTCGCAGAACGTGTTCCAGACAAACTTGTACGCCGCACCCGAGGCATCGTTGAAGCGATAGCCCTCCAGTGCCCCGGTGACATCGGCGATGCATTTGGAGAGTTCTGTCGCAATCCACCGGTTCAGCGTGAGTTTTGTCGCAGTCACATCGAAATCACCGGCTTTCGAACAGCCGTTCATTTCGGCAAACCGGACCGCGTTCCAGAGCTTGGTCCCAAAACGCTGACCGCCTTCCGCTGCCTGATCGGACATCCGCAACGTTCTACGCGACTGGACCTCCTGGCTTGCAAGGGCGAAACGGGTCGCATCGGCACCAAAACGGTCAATCAGATCGAGCGGATCGAGAACGTTGCCCAAAGATTTGGACATCTTCTTCCCGTTTTTGTCGACCACGATCGAGTTGATGTAGACCGTGTGGAACGGTACTTCGTCCATGAATTGGATGCCCTGCATCATCATCCGGGCAACCCAGAAGAAGATGATGTCAAAGCCGGTCACCAGAACATCGGTCTTGTAATAGCGGGCGAGTTCCGGCGTCTCATGCGGCCAGCCGAGCGTCGAAAATGGCCAGAGCGCAGACGAGAACCATGTGTCGAGGACATCTTCATCGCGGGTCAGGGCCTTGCCACCTGCGAGTTGGACCGCTTCATCCTCGGTTTGGGCGCAATACTCATTGCCGTCTTCATCATACCAGACCGGAATCTGATGCCCCCACCAGAGCTGGCGGGAGATACACCAGGGCTGAATGTCGTTCAGCCAGTTGAAATAGGTCTTGTCCCAGTTTTCCGGAACGAATTTGGTCGAACCGTCCTCAACGGCCTTCAGGGCCGGTTGGGCCAGCGTCTTGGCATCAACGAACCACTGGTCGGTCAACATTGGTTCGATGACCACCTTCGAGCGGTCGCCGAACGGCTGCATGATCTTCTTGGATTCGACCATTGGCAGCTGATCCGGTCCCGGCTCATCGTCCGGCGTTGGTTTCTTGACTGCCGCCCTGCATCCCGAGCCATCGGCCTTCCATTCGACCGGCTGGCCCTTCATCCAGGCCACCTCAGAATGATCGGCCGGAACCATGACGGCAAGGCCTTCCCGGGTGATCTGATCGATTACTCGCCTGCGCGCCTCGTACCGGTCTAGTCCGCGCAATTCATCCGGAACGATGTTGATCGCATCGATCTCGTTGATGGTCATCTCGGCACCATCAATGATCGCCTGTGCCTTTACCGCTTCTTCTTCATAGGCAGCGCCATCCGCGCGCATGGCTCCCTTGGTGTCCATCAGCCGGTACATCGGGATCTTGCCGCGCTGCGCAACCTGATAGTCATTGAAGTCATGCGCGCCGGTAATCTTCACTGCGCCGGAGCCGAAGTCCGGATCCGGGTACTCATCGGTGATGATCGGGATAAGACGGCGGTGCTCCTTCGGCCCAACCGGGATTTCGCAGAGTTTTCCGACAATGGGTTTATAGCGCTCATCGGACGGATGGACAGCAACGGCACCATCACCCAGCATGGTTTCGGGACGGGTAGTGGCGATCGAGATGTAGTCACGCGTCTCCCGGAGCGTTACGGTGCCATCCTCATCCTTCTCGACATATTCGTAAGTTTCGCCGCCAGCCAGCGGATACTTGAAATGCCACATGTGACCGTCGGTCTCGATGTTCTCGACCTCAAGATCCGAAATCGCGGTCTCGAATTTCGGATCCCAGTTGACCAGCCGCTTGGACTTGTAGATCAGGCCCTCATTGTAGAGATCGACAAAGACTTTCAGCACAGCCGCAGACAGGTTCTCCGACATGGTGAACTCGGTCCGGCTCCAGTCGCACGATGCCCCGAGGCTCTTTAGCTGGCCAAGGATCGTGCCTTCCGACTTGCGTTTCTGTTTCCAAACCCGCTCGACAAAAGCCTCACGGCCCATTTCGCGGCGGCCGGGCTGCTGGTTCTCCATCAGCTCGCGCTCGACAACCATCTGGGTCGCGATACCGGCGTGATCGGTGCCCGGTTGCCATAGGACGTCATAGCCCTGCATGCGCTTCCAGCGGATCAGCACATCCTGCAGAGTGTTGTTGAGCGCGTGGCCCATATGCAGCGAGCCGGTCACGTTTGGCGGCGGGATCACAATGGAAAAGGCTGCGGCACCTTCTTTTGCGCCGGCGCCGGCCTTGAAGGCGCCCGCATTTTCCCAAAGCTCATAAATCCGCGGCTCGACGCCCTTGGCGTCGTAGTTTTTTTCCAGCATCGAAGTCACTCAAAAGGAGGAATGTGTCTTGGGTCTATCGACCATCAGGATTTGGATCACACGAGCCCCCGTGTAAATCCGAAGGCGGTGTTCAAGTCAACCGCCTTCGCACGCAACGAATTCTGTCCGCGAGCAGCATTCGGGTACATAAGATGCGACGAAAAACGCCGCCCAAGAGCGGCGTTGAGCATCTGAGTTCTGAAAAAGGTTAGCGGCGGCGGGTAACCCGCTGAATTTCCTTCTGGACCATCTCTTCCACCATCGGAGGCAGATTTTGGTCGAGCCATGCCTTCAGCATTGGCCGGAGCATTTCCTTTACAAGCTCCTCGACTGTTTGCGCCTGAGACCCGACAAACATGTTCGCCAGATTGTCAAATGCTGCGTGAACCGCTTCGCCGGTCCCGTCTGACGTCAGCGGAGCATCGTCAGCCACTTCAGGCAGGTCTTCGGGGATGGGAGCGGCTTCGATGACCGGCGTCTCCATCACCGGTTCCGGAAAGCTCTCTTCCGGCTCATTGTCGACAAAGGAAATGTCGCTGTCGAGGGATGCCAAGTCATCAGACATGCCGTCAACTAGTTCGATGTCGCCTTCCTCGACAACAGCAAGGTCTTCGGTCAGTTCAAGGACGTCTTCGTCAGTGTCGCCAGCGGCATCAGCCTCCATTGCGGCAGCCATCTCATCCAGGTCTGCCGCGTCACCTGAGTCCCCGACGGCATCATCATCCGAGCCGTCTTCATCAAACAGCTTGTCGAGATCGTCCTGCGACAGTTCTGCTGAGTTGTCCATATCGCCGTCCGTCCCAATATCCTCTGCAGTTCCGGCGACAGCGTCGGCGTCCTCGGCACCGTTCGCCCCTTCGGCATCCTCGTCCGAGATAATCCGGCGGATCGATGCCAGGATCTCCTCCATCGAAGGCTCTTCAGCCTTGCTTGCCTGTGCCATCACTTCCCCCTACTCAATGGCAACGCACTTGTGCCCTGGAGACCCGACTTGATTCGTTAACGGAAAGTATGCGTTGTGCGATGAGCTGCGCAAAGTGACAGCCCACATGCCGTTTATCTTTTCCCCTTTTAAGTCAACGAATAGAGGTTGAAATGAACCCGTGCGAGCGCATTTTCGCAGAACTCACCCGCAAAAATTACAATGAAAATTATTGCAATATACTATCTTGGCCCGCGATTTGCGCCAGCTTTTGCGGAGTTCTTCAACGCAGCCGGGCAGCGCTTCCAGATATTAGATCGTCGTCACAACCTAACGGCCGTCCGGCGTACGCAACCCAAACCACTGACCACGAACAGCTTCGTAGTGTTCGTCAGGGTTGTAGCGGGCGACCCGGAGCTTGAGCGTTTCGGAATCAAGCTGTCCAACAGCTGCCAGAAGCTGGTAGCCGCTAACGATCCGATCACGTTGCGCGGAGACCAGGTTGGATTGCTGGGTGACAAGCTCGCGCTGAGCATCCAGAACATCAAGAGTTGTCCGCTGTCCGACCCGCTGCTCTTCGATAACCCCTTCAAGCGCAAGTTTCTGCGCCTCTACGGCGGCCTGTGCCGCGACAATGGAGGCTTCCGCCGCTTGATAGTTCCCCCATGCGGAAATCACGTTGGCACGGACCTGATCGCGGGTCACATCCAGTTGAAGCCGCGTTTGGCCAAGCTCTTCCTTTGCCTGGCGGACACGGGAGGATACAGCGCCCTGCTGATAGAGCGGAATGCTGACATTGCCGAAAATGGACGCCGAATCGCTGACCTGCACATTTGCAGACGGCTGCCAACTGCGGCTTAAGCTGCCATCTAGCGTCACGGTCGGGAGCAATTCGCCCTCAATTGCCTTGACGTTGAAGATGGCCGCATCAACCAGATGCTGCGCCTGGCGAATGAGAGGCTGCCGACCCGTGCTGACCGCAAGGGCAGAATTCAGTGACTTTGGCACGAAGCCCGCGATCGACGTGTCCGCGGTCATCGCGCCTGCTTCCTTGCCGATAACCTGCCGGTACACCGCACGGCTGGCATTGAGGTTGGCGAGGGCAGCGTTCACATTTGCCCGCGCTTCGGCAGCGCGCGCCTCAGCCTGGGAAACATCGGTGCGGGTACCCTCCCCCACCTCAAACTGATCCCGGGCGGCCCGGACCTGCTCCTGAAGGAACGCCAAATCGCTGCGCTGCAAGGATACCAGCGCTGTATCGCGGATTACATCCACATAGGCGGTTGCCGCCGCAAGCAGCGTATCCTGCTCCGTTGAGACCAGACTTTCACGCTGCGCCTTGACGACCGATTCAGCCTGCCGGGTGGAATTGATCGTCCTGAAACCGCGGAATAATGTCTGGCTGACCGTCAAGGAGATCGACGCATTGTTGCGGACATTGGTAATCCGGTCATTGCGCGAATAAATGCGTCCGGCTGTTCCTGAGGCGGAAACCGTCGGGCGCCAGTTGGATAGTGCCTGTGGCACATTCTCATTGACACCACGCAATTGCGCGCGCGCGGCGTTCAAGGTCGGATTGTTGTCGTAGGCCAGAGCCAGCGCTTCGCGGATTGTCTCGGCCTTCGCTGCCCCGGGTGCGACAGGTAGAATTGTTGCCCCGGCCAAAAGAGCTGCCGCCCATACTGCCGTCTTCAACTTCTTCGTCGCCACGCACCCACTCCATCCGGTACAACATACAGTTACCAGATTGACTGATTACCGGCGGGTCAATGCTTGATCAAGCACTACACCGCAAATGCGAACGAAAAAGATAAGGTGCAGCACAAACGCAACAACTGCATCTTGTCAGTATTACATAACCCGATTCGGTTCAGAAAGCACGAACAACGTAATTTTCTACAAGACCGTCCAGTTCGTGATTCTCTAGTGACTGCACCCTCTAACAGCACTTCAGCTCAGAAAACGAAAGCAGCCTCTTTCTGGAAACCGGGAAGTGCGGCGGCGGCGGCGTTGAACGCAAATCGGGCACTCGCGACGTCGTCCGATTTTCTATACAGCTTCGCCGTAGCGGCCCCGCCCGCCCCCTCAATGACCACAAGCCTGCCACCGGATTTCAACTGGCCGAGCAAAGCCTCCGGCAAAACTTCGACGGAACCGTCGATCACGATCGCATCGTAGGGCCCTTCCGACGCGTAGCCATCGGTCAGTTTGCCCTCGACAACAACGGCATTGTCAATACCGAGTTCGATCAGCACTTCGCCGGCTGACGCCGAAAGATCTGCATTTTCTTCCAGTGCAACCACGGATGCCGCAAGCTTGGAGACCACTGCCGCGCTGTATCCGGTCGCCGCGCCAATCACCAGCACAACATCATCGGGCCGGATCTCCGCGAGTTGAACAAGCTTGCCGAAAATATGCGGGCGCATGAGATAGCGTCCGGACGTCTCCGTGCCGACCGGCAACTCCTCGTCAATATAGGCAATGGCACGGCGCGAGGACGGTACGAACTTTTCCCGCGGCACCGCTTCGATCGCATCAAGCACACGGTGATCGGTCACATCGTTGGTACGAAGCTGGGTATCCACCATCTTGCGGCGGGACAGGCTAAAGTCCGTCATATCGGCCCTCATCTTGAATTACCGGATCACCGGCACCTCTTGAGAAGGTTCATTAACGAGACTGAGCCGCCGTGACAAGCGAGTAGAAGTTCGAAGCCGGGCGCATGATGTGGGACCACAATCTTGTCCGTAAGATGCGCGAAAGACATAAGTTAAAAAAATCAGCACTTTATCCCGTCCATCCAATGCCCCGGAACAGAACCGTGTGGCATCGTAGAGCGCCGGACAAGACATTTGCGACATTTTTATCAGTCATCGCGTTAAACACCAATTGGACCGCGCATTTTTGGAAATCTAGCGCCGGTCATCGACCAAGGGCCCATCGAGGCACCTGCATCGTACAAAAATGATTAAGAGTCAGTTCCTTCGCGTTCAATACGCTCCTGCAAGCGGCGCTCAATTTCCGCTTCAGTTTCAATGTCTCTGGCTATTCGCTCTGAAATAGCCTGCCGGATGTAATCAAGCTCACTTTGTCCGGTCCGTTTCAAACGGAAGATCTCGGCTCTTGTACCAGCGGCGAGTGTTAATCGCATTGATTCTGGAAATTCCAGTCGTCGTCCCATTGGCTGCAAACCATTCATTCTATAAGTCATCAAGCATTATTTTCATGTCAGGGGGTAATCGTCCCCAAAAACCAAAGGGTTGAAAATTGGATTTCTCCAGCCCTTGATGAGGACGGAGAACGACATGAAGAAATCAAGATTTACCGAGAGCCAGATCCTGGCCGTTTTGAAGCAGGGCGAGAGCGGAGTGCCGGTTGCCGATCTTTGCCGGGAGCATGGTATCAGCAACGCGACTTACTACAATTGGCGCTCGAAATATGGCGGCATGGATGCCTCGCTGATATCGGAGATGAAGGCGATGGCGGAAGAGAACCGGCGGCTTAAAAAGATGTATGCTGAAATGGCGATGCAGAACGAGCTTTTGAAGGATGCGCTTGGAAAAAAGCCTTGAGGCCGTCTCAGCGCAAGGAGATGGCCGAAAAGGCGGCCCGGCTGCGCGGCGTGAGCATCGCGCTTGCCTGCCGCACGTTTCAGATCAGCGAAAGCTGTTACCGGTATGAGCGCAAGTTGAGCGACGAGAACGCAGAGATCGCGGACTGGTTGGTGCGTTTGACGGCAACACATCGAACCTGGGGCTTCGGTTTGTGTTTCCTTTATCTGCGTAACGTCAAAGGCTTTGGGTGGAACCACAAGCGGGTTCGGCGGATCTACCGTTCGCTGGAGCTGAACCTGCGGATCAAGCCGAAAAAACGCCTGGTTCGGCCAAAACCAGAGCCTTTGGCAGTTCCCAAGAGCCCAAACATGACCTGGTCGATGGACTTCATGTCGGATCAGTTAGCGGATGGGCGCAGTTTCCGGACCTTGAATGTTCTGGACGACTTCAACCGGGAGGGCTTGGGCATTGAAGTGGACGTCTCCATTCCGGCCCTTCGTGTCATCCGCACGCTGGAACGGATCATCGAATGGCGCGGGCAGCCTGTGAACATCCGGGTGGATAATGGCCCGGAAAATGTCAGTGCCGCGTTGCAATTGTGGGCTTCTAGACGCGGGATCGGGCTGGAATACATCCAGCCGGGCAAACCGCAACAGAACGCCTATGTTGAGCGCTATAACCGAACGGTCCGCCAGGATTGGCTTCAACAGCATTTGTTCGCGACGATTGAGGAAGCCCAGGACCACGCCACACACTGGCTCTGGACATACAACAACGTGCGGCCCAACATGGCCATCGGCGGCGTGACGCCGAAAATGAAACTGAAAATGGCAGCCTGAAGTCCAGTTTTCGACCCGATGAAAAATGGGATGATTACCATTCCATGTAACGAACCATGCTGGGACTGGAATTCGCACTCGTACAGGATCAAGCAAACTCCGGACGAGATCGACTGGTCGGAAGTGATGCCTGTTTGGACGTTCATGGCTCGTGACGGCCAAGACGATCCGATGTTTTTTACAGAAGAACCAACCCGAGCGGAGGGGCATTGGGAATGTCCCACAGGGGAGTACACGCTCGTCACCCAGGCTTCCTATCGCCGCGGTTCACTGCCTTGGTACCTTTCGCTAATCAAAAGGCCTGATTCCTGAAGTGCAAAGGATTTGGCACGGTCTAACCGATCAAATTTGAACCCATCATCCCCTACCCGGCGACGTTTGCATTTCCAGGAAGACCTCTTGTTTGAAGCGCTTACGGATGCAGCCAAAACGTTAGCAAACCTACCTGCGTTTCAAGGCCAAACTGTCGGGGCGTTTGAAAAGAACTCCATGACGGACTAACGAGCAGCTAGGGAACAGATTTTGCCTAAAAGATCGAGTGAAGTTGCCTAACATTCAAAAGCTCCTCTTGACCTCCGCCCGCAAGTATCTGATAAGGCGCGACACACCACCGGTGAGGCCTCTTGGCGGAGTGGTGACGCAGCGGATTGCAAATCCGTGTACGCCGGTTCGATTCCGGCAGAGGCCTCCACTCCTCTCCCCGCCAAACTGCAAATTGAGTTGCCGCACCCCGCCCAGGCATGCATTTCGCCGCGTGCCGGAAAGCTTGGCAGCGAACGGCGTATGTTCAATTCCCTCTTGACGTTAGGCAAACTTTATTCCGATGCTGGCGGGATGAAGGAACCGAGTTTCACAATCGGCGTGGAAGAAGAATACCTTCTTGTCGACAAGGCAACGCGAATGCTCGCCAGCAGCCCGCCGGCCGGGCTGTTCAGCGCTTGTGAGGCGGCGCTGAAAGAACAGGTCAGTCCGGAATTTTTGCAGTGCCAGATCGAAGTCGGCACGCCTGTCTGCAGCAGTCTCAAAGAGGTCCACGCGGAACTGGCCATGTTCCGCAGGACCATTGCCAGCGAAGCTGCGGAATTCGGCCTGGCACCGATCGCCGCATCCACCCACCCCTTTGCCGAATGGACCGAACAGCATCACACGGACAAGGAACGCTACAACCAGATCGCCCGAACGATGCAGGTGGTTGTCCGGCGCATGTTGATCTGCGGCATGCATGTGCATGTAGCGATTGAGGACGAAGATCTCAGGATCGATCTGTTCAATCAGCTTACCTATTTTCTGCCGCATCTTTTGGCTCTCAGCACCTCGTCCCCGTTCTGGCGCGGCCGCAGGACCGGCCTGTCATCCTACCGGTTGGCTGTCTTCAATGAATTGCCAAGAACAGGACTGCCCGAAAGCTTCGAAAGTTACTCATCCTACCGGCGTACGGTCGACATGCTGGTCGGCGCCGGTGTGATTGAAGATGCCACCAAGGTCTGGTGGGA
The DNA here is from genome assembly GCA_965230445.1 of Roseibium sp. GTDB lineage: Bacteria > Pseudomonadota > Alphaproteobacteria > Rhizobiales > Stappiaceae > Roseibium. Next base: position 2,152,501 of record OZ246005.1, read on the forward strand.
TCTCAGGCCGTCGGAACGTTTCCCGACCCTGGAAATGCGTATTTCCGATGTTTGCACACGGGTCGAGGATGCGGTGGCCATCGCCGCCTTGTTCCGGTGCCTGTGCCGGATGCTCTACCGTCTGCGTCTCTCCAATCAGCGGTGGCGGGCCTATTCCAAGTTTCTGATTGCCGAAAACCGCTGGCAGGCACAGCGCCATGGGGTCCATGCCAATCTGATCGATTTCGGCAGAAAGGAGGCTATCGCCTTTGCCGACCTGGCCAAGGAAATTGTCGACCTTGTTCAGGAAGACGCCGCGTTTTTCGGCTGTGAGGCAGAACTGGCCCACGTCATCAAGATCGCCGAAACGGGTACATCTGCCGACCGGCAGATCGCGCTCGCAGGTGACACTTCCGACAATGGCCACCTGCCGCCCGAGGCCCTGCCGAGGATCGTTGATCACCTTGTGGCGGAAACACTACAGGGATGTTAGCATCCGGTGCCCTACGCTAGGGCCTGTGGGGAATTGAAATACGCCACAACTGAGCAGCGCGCGGCAATGTATTTTCAGCTCCGAAATCCACACCTGGAACATAGATTTTCCAGTCACCCTCCTGAAGCTGAGGTTCGTTCGGAAGCCGCTGGAAAATGGAGCGAGCTACAGATTCGGGTGACTGGTACTGGCATCGATTTCCGTGGAGATAGAAAGCCCCCTTGACCCAGTCATTCGCCCTCCGGCGGTGTCCCATGTGCCTTCAAGTGAAAGTGGTCCCTCGAACCGGTCATCACCAAGGCGAACTCGTCGATTTCGGCAATGACGGCGTCGGCCGCGCGCGCCAGCCCTGACTTGGGACGCATGCCGCGCCGGGCCTCGACCAGGGCCGCGCGCGCTTCGCCAAGAGCGGCAAGCACCCCTTCCCGGTTGAAATCAAGCGGTTTCCGCGTCCGGCGGCCCATTTGCATGGCTGAGTACCCGTTGTGGCGATTGCTGAAGCAAGAACGTTCCTTATTTGTTCCTTTTTGACGGGCCTTCCGTCTCCTGTCAATCCGGCCTATTGCCAGTGTCCATCTGTCGCACGGCGGGCACAATGCGCCGTGTTCCGGCTGCCGGAAAATGAATACCGGGCATATGCTCTATGGTAACAGTTGAAAAACTGATGGCTGGTCCGGGTCAACCGGACGATCAGGAGGTACGCGGATAAATGCAGCATGGCGGTGATGTGACATTGGCGATGGAGCGCTTCGGCGGCCGGCGGGAGGATTGGCTCGACCTTTCGACCGGGATAAACCCTTACGCCTATCCGGTTGGCAATGCGCTGGATGCCGGATCGCTTGCGCCACTGCCATCGCAAGCCGGTCTGGATGCGCTGATCAGCGCGGCACGGCGCGCCTACGCAGTCCCGGACCATTTCGGCATATCGGCAGCTCCCGGCACACAGCTTCTCCTGTCGCTCTTGCCATTCCTCCTGCCGGACGGGCCGGTTGCTGTCGCAGGGCCCACATATGGAAGCCACGCGGAGGTCTGGGCCCGTGAAGGCCGGACGCCTGCGGAGATGTCGTCCGTCTATGCCTTGCCCGCCGACGCGAAGATCGCCCTGATCGTCAATCCGAACAATCCGGACGGCCGGCTGACAGACGTCAAAAGCCTTCTGGAGATTGCCCACACCCTGACTGCTCGCGGCGGCTATCTGGTTCTTGATGAAGCCTTCGCCGATGTGATCCCCGGAGCGAGTATCCTGCCGCATTTGGCAGGCGAGAACGTTCTGGTGCTGAGATCCTTCGGCAAGTTCTTCGGTCTTGCCGGACTACGCCTCGGCTTTCTGGCTGCACCGCCAGACATCACCAGGCGCATGACAGCGCTTCTTGAAAGCTGGTGCCTATCTGGCCCGGCTCTTGAGATCGGCGCAAAGGCGCTGGCAGACACCGCGTGGCAAACGAGCACCAACCGCAGAATTGTTGATGAGATGGCCGATTTGACCCTGCTGCTTTCGCAGAATGGCCTGAGTGTCTTTGGCGGCACACCTCTCTATGCGCTTGCCGGTCTGCGTAATCCCAAAGGCCTTCATGAGGCATTAGCGCGGCGCCGGATCTGGACGCGCATTTTCGACTATGCCCCGACCTGGATCCGCTTCGGCTTGCCCGGCGGTCCTGAAAACCAGCAGCGTCTTGCCGAGGCTCTTGAAGCCGCCATGCAAGAGCTCTAACCAGGGCCCATGCTCGTTCTGGAAAACGCGATGTGGCTGCTGCTGGCCGCGCTGGCGCTGGATGCCGTTATCGGCGATCCGGACTGGCTGTGGCGCCACCTCCCTCACCCGGTCGTCTGGATCGGCAAGCTGATTTCAACGGCGGACCGAGCTTTGAACCGGCCTGCGCGAGGCGCGCGAACACGCAAGATGCTTGGGCTCGCGACGCTGACAGCGCTCCTGCTTGTTTCCCTTAGCACCGGATGGCTGTTGCAGGCCCTGGCCGCTTCCATTCCCTATGGTGACGGTCTCGTTGTTGTCACTGCAGCTGTGTTTATCGCGCAGAACAGCCTTTACCGGCATGTCGCTGCCGTTCGCGACGGGTTGAAAAACGATGGCCTTACCGGCGGACGCAAGACTGTTGCAATGATTGTCGGGCGCGATCCGGAACAGCTAGATGAATCCGGTGTCTCACGGGCCGCAATCGAATCCTGCGCCGAAAACTTCTCCGACGGCATCGTTGCGCCAGCCTTCTGGTTCGCTGTCCTCGGCCTGCCCGGTCTGATCGCCTATAAAACCGTCAACACCGCCGACAGCATGATCGGTTACCGAAATGACCGATACCTGGATTTTGGCTGGGCTGCAGCCCGGTTCGATGATCTGGTCAACCTGCCGGCCTCCCGGCTGTCCGGCTTGTTTGTAGCCCTTGCCGCACCGCTTACAGGCGGTTCGCCCGCGAAGGCACTCAGAACGGTTTTCATGGACGCCCGCAAACACCGTTCTCCCAATGCCGGCTGGCCGGAAGCTGCCATGGCGGGCGCACTCAACATCGCCCTCTCCGGCCCGCGCATCTATCCAGGCTACCAAGTAGACGATGACTACATCAACGAAGCCGGGAGAAAACAGCTGAACGGCGAAGATATCGGCCGCACATTACGCATTCTGGCGTGCGGTTGCGCTGTGCAGGCGATAGTGATCGCCGCAGCCGGCATGGTTTTCTGAATGCTCAGCCGTTAAGATAGTGGCGTTGCCATCTTCATCAGCCGTTCCACGTCCAGCGCTTTCTCCAGATGTGCCGCGAGATCATCAAGCACGGCGTCGATGCTTTGGCCGTAGCTGAGCTGACTGTTCGCGCCAAACTCGGCAAGGAAGGCTTTGCGGAAGGCATCTCCGGTGAAAAAGCCGTGGACATATGTGCCGGAAACGCGGCCATCCTTGGACATGGCCCCGTCTTCTACTCCTCTTGCAAGCCGCAACACGGGCCGCGCGCAATCGGGGCCGTCCGTCCGGCCGATATGGATTTCGTAACCGGAAACCGGAGCGTTGCTGCCAATATGAACTGCTTTTGTTTCCACCGTCGCCTTGTCCGGTGTCAGAACGGTTTCAACGTCGAGATATCCCAACCCCTCGACCGTTCCGGCAGGCCCCTCAATGCCGTCAGGATCAACTATCGTCTTTCCGAGCATCTGGTAGCCGCCGCAGATCCCGAGAATATGTCCGCCGCGCCTGTGGTGGGCTTTCAGATCAATGTCCCAGCCTTGCGAGCGGAAGAACGCCAGATCACCGACCGTCGATTTCGATCCCGGCAGCAAGACAAGATCGGCGTCGGCGGGCAAAGGATTGCCCGCATGGACCAGCGTCAGGGTGACGCTCTTCTCCTGGCGCAGCGGATCAAGGTCATCGAAATTGGCGATCCTCGAAGTCACGGGAACGGCGATCTTTACCGGGCCGTCATGAGCGCCATCAGCGAGCCCAAGCGCATCTTCGGCAGGTAATTTGGCGGCATCGGCAAACCATGGAACCACGCCGAGACCTGTCCAGCCCGTTCGCGCCTCGATCTCGCGCATTCCGTCATCAAACAGGCTGACGTCGCCGCGAAACCGGTTGATGAAAAACCCCTTGATCCGCGCTTGCTCTGACGACTCCAGAACCGCGTGCGTGCCGACAACCGACGCTATCACGCCGCCGCGATCAATATCTGCGCACAGGATCACAGGCAGATTGGCAGCCTCTGCAAAGCCCATATTGGCAACATCACCGCTGCGCAGGTTGATTTCCGCAGGGCTTCCCGCGCCTTCAACCAGCACTAGGTCTGCTTCTGATGTGATGGTTGCAAAACTATCCAGAACTATTTGTAATAGATCCGCTTTCTGTCTTCCATACTCCCGCGCACGCATGGTTCCGAAGCGTTTGCCCTGAACAATCACCTGTGCCCCGGTATCGGTTTCCGGCTTCAGCAGCACCGGGTTCATATGGACAGTCGGCGCGACCCTGCAGCCCATTGCCTGAAGCGCCTGCGCGCGGCCTATCTCTCCGTTATCCGAGGTTGCCGCCGCATTGTTGGACATGTTCTGTGGCTTGAACGGCCGCACCTTGAGGCCGCGATTTGCAAACAGCCGGCAAAGACCGGCAACAATCAGGCTTTTGCCGACATTGGAGCCGGTTCCCTGAATCATCAGTGCAGGCGTCTTGCCCGGACCGGAACGTTCTGAAACCTTCCTCAAAGCGTTTTCCGGAGTACTTTCACACTGTGCCCAAGGTGCCGGTCAGTGCGTCCGGTGTCCTTGTAACCGCGGGATGCATGAAACTTTTCTGCGGTCAGCGTTGTGGTCAGGGTCGCGTGCGTGTTTCCGCAGGCCGCGAAATAGTTCTCCAGATCACGCAGTAACGCCTTGCTGATCCCTTGGAACCGGTACTCTGGTGCTACGTAATTGAAAACAACTTCGCCTTCGGGCGTCCCCATGGCAAACCCCACGACTGTTCGGCTTTCGTTGAAGGCCGCAACACTCCGGCCAGCTCCGTTCACCAGCTTTTCCACCTTGTCCCCGGTTTTAGATGCAAGCCATGGAGAGTATATGCCCGGATCCGACCCATGGTCGTCAACGCACAATTCGACAATTGACCGCTGCATGAGAAGGGCAATTTCTTCGGCGTAAATGCTGTTGGCCCGTTGAATCATATAAGGCATTTTCTCCGCCCATCAGAACTCGATCCCTTCCTGCGGTTTCACGCCGGAACGAAACGGATGTTTCACTTGAGTCATGTCAGTCACGAGGTCGGCAATCTCAATGAGATCGTCCTTGGCATTTCGGCCCGTGATGACGACGTGCACGTGGTCCGGTTTCTCGTTCTTCAGGAAGTCCACGACTTCGGTGATGGGAAGGTAATCATACCTCAAAACGATGTTGAGTTCATCGCAAAGTATCAAACGGTAGTCGCCGGAGCGAATCATGTCCTTGGCGGCATCCCAGGCCTGGCGGGCCGCGTCGATATCGCGTTGCCTGTCCTGAGTTTCCCAGGTAAAGCCCTCGCCCATGCGTTTAATGGTGACAAGATCTTGAAAACGCTCCAACGCCATCCGCTCACCGGTTTCAATCCGTCCCTTGACAAACTGCACCACTGCGACCTTGTGGCCATGGCCGAGCGAGCGGAAAACCATTCCGAAACCGGCGGTCGATTTGCCCTTGCCCTTGCCGGTATGGACGATCACCAGCCCCTTTTCGATCGTCTTGGTCGCCATGATCTTGTCACGTGCGGCTTTCTTCTTGCGCATCTTTTCGGCATGCCGGGCGTTCAACTCTTCTTCAGTCAATTCGGGATTGCCTGTGTCTTCGCTCATGGCTGATTGCCTCCATTTTGAGAATTCAGGCTGCTGAGGGCAGCCCGCGTGCTGTTGCGCCGCGGCGACCAGAGATCGCGGTCAATCGTTTCCTGGAACCGGTCAATCAGCTCGGCAAGACCGGCCGGATTGTTGTCAGCCAGGAAGTTACGTACGTCGTCATTTTCCAGATAGGCCTCGTACAACTGGTCGAAATGGTGGTCCCCGACCGCCCGTGTGGTCGCTGCAAAGGCAAACAGATAGTCGAGCGTCGCAACCATCTCGAACGCTCCCTTGTAACCATGGCGCATGACCCCGGCGATCCACTTGGGATTGGCCGCCCGGCCACGCACGACCCGGCCGATTTCCTCCGACAATGTCCTGACCACCGGGCGCTCGGGTCGGGAATGGTCATTGTGATAGACTTTCGGCGCTTCCCCTTTCAGCGTCTCTACCGACGCGGCCAGCCCGCCCTCAAACTGGTAGTAGTCATCGCTGTCGAGAAGGTCGTGTTCGCGGTTGTCCTGATTGTGGAGAACGGCATCGGTGCTGGCAAGCCGGGCTTCGAGAGCCCCGCGCGCAGCTTCTCCCGCAGCCCCACCGCCATAGGCATAGCCGCCCCAAGTGAGGAAAGCTTCTGCAAAATCGCCACGCTCGCTCCAGATACCCTCGTCGATCAATGCTTGCAGCCCGGCACCATAAGCACCCGGCTTTGAACCGAACACCCGGTAGCCGGCCTGGCGCCGTGCGTCCTCTGGCCGTACACCCTTCCGGCGCAAGGCCATTGCCTCGTCGCGCACACGAGCGGCAAGCGGGTTGGCGTCTTCCGGTTCATCCAGGCCGGCAATGGCCTGCACCGCGCTATCGAACAGGTCCATCTGATGCGGAAACGCGTCACGGAAGAAACCCGACACCCTCAAGCTGACATCGACACGCGGCCGCCCCAGATCCGACAGTTTGAGAACCTCGAAACCGGTTACCCTCCCGGAACCGGCTTCCCAAACGGGTTTCACGCCGATCAGGGCAAGCGCCTGGGCAATATCGTCGCCGCCGGTCCGCATGTTGGCCGTGCCCCAGCAGGTCAGCACGATGGCTTTCAACCACTCGCCTTCGTCCTGGAAGTGGCGTTCCATGACAAGGTCCGCCGATTGCTGGCCAAGCCGCCAGGCGGTTTCTGTCGGGACGGCACGCACATCTACCGAATAGAAATTGCGGCCTGTCGGCAGCACATCGGGCCGGCCGCGCGTCGGCGCGCCGGAAGGCCCTGGCGGGACGAAGCGTCCGTCAAGTGCTTCAAGAACCGCTTGTGTTTCCAATGGTCCCGAACCGGTGAGCGCAGGTCGGAGCCGGCCTTCAATTTCTTGGAATACAGCATTCACCGCGACCCATTCTGCCGGTGCGGCGGTTCTTCCGCTCACAAGTGCCGACGCCAGCAGCTCAATCCGCTCGACTGTGTCACCGCAGCTTCGCCAGGCGTTTTCACCGGCGTCAGTCAACTCCGGCGGCTTTGGACCGTCCCAGTGGGCGGAGAAGTCGCAGTTCAGCGGATCAAACCCTTGCAAGCCCAGATCCGCCGCAATGGCACGTTGAAGACTGGCATCCGCCGGTTCGCCTCCACGCGGTACGCGGGCAAGAGCCACCAGCAGTTCGTCGAGAAGATCGCCTTGAGGGCTTTCGCCCAGAATGTGCAGACCGTCGCGAATCTGCAGTTCTTTCAGATCGCACAAATGGGCATCCAGACGGGCAAGCCGGGTGGCTTCATCCATGTCGCTGGAAAGGCCGATATCCCGGTCGAGGCCGTGCATCTCCGCAAGCTCGAGAATATCGCGGGTCAGTGCTTTCAACCGCCGGTGATCGACGCCGCTGGCGAGGTAGAATTCGTCCAGTAGGGTCTCCAGTTCCCCGGCAACGCCATAACTTTCGGCGCGGGCGAGCGGCGGCGTCAGATGGTCGACAATGACAGCCGATGTCCGCCGCTTGGCCTGAGCGCCCTCGCCCGGATCGTTGACGATGAACGGATAGATGTTGGGCACAGGACCAAGCACAGCCTCCGGCATGCAATCCTCTGATAGCGCCAATGCCTTGCCCGGCAGCCATTCCAGATTGCCGTGCTTGCCCAAATGCACAACTGCTCCGGCCTGAAAGACGTCCCGGATCCAGATGTAAAACGCGAAATAATTGTGCGGCGGCACAAGATCCGGGTCGTGATAGGTCTCTTTCGGATCGATATTGTAGCCTCGTGCCGGCTGAATGCCGACGATCTGGTTGCCAAACCGGTGCAGCGCCAGCTGAAACGCCCCGTCCACCACATGCGGATCATCTTCCGGTGCACCCCATCTCTGTATCACCGCGCTTCGTACCACCTCCGGGAGCTCTCGGAAGGCCGCATGATATGTATCCAGCGGCAATTGCTCGGCAGCGATCCGCTTAGAACAGTCATGCAGCGCGTTTGTGACCCCAGAGGTCAACCGCTCCATAAGGCTTGCGGACGTCTTTGGCGCGTCACCGGTCGCATATCCATGTGCCTTCATGGCCTGCAGCAACCCGGCGCAAGAGGCCGGCGTATCCAGCCCGACGCCATTGGCAATACGGCCATCCTTGTTCGGATAGTTGGCGAGGATCAGCGCCGTCTTCTTTTCCGCAGCCGGGAGACGGCCGAGCTTCGCCCAACTAGCGGCAAGCCGCGCCACGAAATCGATCCGGTCCGGAACCGGAACGAACCTGACCGGCGTCGACTGGGTCGCCGGATCAAAAACACCTTCCTCTTTAAAGGAAACAGCGCGGGTCAGAAGGCGGCCGTCCACTTCCGGAAGAACGACATGCATCGCCAAATCGCGCAAGGACAGGCCCTGATCGCTGTTCTGCCAGCCTTCCCTGGACGATGAGGAAAACACCACCTGCAACACCGGACGGCCCGGCGCATCCAGCGGGGTTGGCTGATGGGCTGTCCCTGCCTTCGACACGGCAAAGGCGGTCGCGTTGAGGACAACCGCCGGCGGCGCATCCGTGAACAACCGATCCAGCACGGCGGCGGATTCAGCTTCTTTCAGGCTGGAAACATAGACCGGCAAGGCATTGAGGCCGGCCGCATTCAGCGCTGCTATCAATGAATCGACAGGCGCTGTTTGGGCGGATTGCACCAGTGCGCGATAGAAAGTAATGGCCGCAATCGGCCGCTCAGGCATCTGCCACGTTGCCTTTAGTCCATCAAGATCGGTTTGGTGACCGTCTCTGGAATAAATCCCGGCCCGCGGCAAAGGAACAGGCGGCAACGCGTCTGCGCCCTTGCCTACGATGTGAGCGGCATACCTGAGCGCGTTTGCATAGTTTGCGCTACCGCCCTCCACGCAATAGCGCCAGACGCGGTGCGCAGCGTCCACAGGCACGGTGGAGCGGGCAGCAAGCTCCGGATCCCATTTGTCGTCGCCGGAGACAACAACCAACTGAACACCGGAGCCGCGTGCTTCCTCCTCGAACCGTTCGAGGCCGTAACGCCAGTATTCGGCACCGCCGAGAATGCGCAGGATCGCCAGTTTCGATCCACTCAGCGTCTGTTCGGCATAAAGATCAACCGAATAGGGATGCGCCAGCGCAATCAGGCTGGCAAGGCGAAGCTCCGGCTTCCCGTCTTCCAGTGCGCCATGTGCGGCCGCAAAGCTGCCAAGCTCGGTATCCGCGGCCGACAGGAAAAGAATGTCGGCCGGTGTCTGCTGAAGATCGACAGCGTCGCCGCCATCTTCGATCCGGCGTGCCTGACTGGCAAGAATATGCATTGTTTAAGCGGCCACCCTCATTTCCGGCAGGATGCGCCTGATCCCGGCAAGATCCATACCCTTCAGGCCAATCACCACCAGTTTGCCCGGCGCTTCCGCAGCCCCCGCGAACCAGGTTTCCACCCGCGGGCCGACCGCCTGCACCATGGCGGGCGCTGCCTTGCCCTCGACCGCGACCGCGCCTTTGATGCGCAACACACCGGCAAGCGACATCGCCGTCAACACGGCAGATTCAACCTCTTTCAGTGAGGTAAACGCGGCAACCGGCAGAACGTGGCTTTCGAAATCGTCATGATGGTGATGATCGTGATGGTGATGGTGGCCGTCATGCCCGTGATCATGATAGTGATCGTCATGGTGGTGATGGTGGTGCTCATCCCGGCCATCCATGTCGTCCTCGGCTGCGCTTCCGCGCCCGAGCAGAACCTCGATCGGCAACTTGCCATTCTCCGCCGCGACCATATGAACACCACCACGCAGATCCGACGCGATGCGCGACCGGACCCCGTCCAGCTGATCCGCGGCCACCAGATCGGACTTGTTCAGCACCACCAAATCGGCGCAGCGCAACTGATCGGCGAACAGCTCTTCCACCGGGCTCTCATGATCGAGTGCATCATCTTCCTTGCGCTGGGCTTCAAGAGCCGCCTCGTCAAGCACAACCCGGCCTTCCGCGAGTGCAGCGGCATCAAGAACCGTGATGACGCCGTCGACCGTCACCTTCGGCTTAACGCTCGGCCAGGAAAACGCACGCACCAGCGGCTGCGGCAGCGCCAGGCCGGACGTCTCGATGACGATGTGTTCCGGCGGCTCATCGCGGGCGAGCAGCGTTTCCATGGTCGGAAGGAAATCATCCGCAACGGTACAGCAGATGCAGCCATTGGTCAGTTCCACCACCTCATCGGCGGCACAGTCCGGATCGGCGCAACCATTCATCAGCGAGCCGTCAAATCCCATATCGCCGAATTCATTGACGATCAGCGCGATCCGCCGGCCGCCGGCATTCTGCAGCAGGTTGCGGATCAGCGTTGTTTTACCAGCCCCGAGAAATCCGGTCACGATGGTAGCGGGGATCTTGTGTCCAGTTTTCATAGGGCGATATCCGGTTGAGAGGTGGGCTTGAGGCACAGCGGCAGGCCGGCCGCGACAAAGACGACCGTTGAGCAGACGGCCGCCATCTGCTGATTGAGGCGGCCCTGGTGATCGCGGAAGGCGCGTGACAGCTTGTTGTCCGGCACGATGCCCATGCCGACGTCATTGGAAACAAACACACACGGACCGGGCAGACCGGCGACGGCATCGCACAGCCGCGCGCATTCGCCCGAGATATCCCTGTCCGCCATCAAGAGGTTGCTGAGCCACAGCGTCAGGCAATCGACGAGAACGGCCCGCTGCGGACCCGCCTCACGCACAAGCACTCCGGCAAGATCGAGCTGTTCCTCGATGGTCGTCCAGCCCGCGCCGCGCTGCGCCTTGTGGGCGGCGATCCGTTCGGCCATTTCACTGTCATGGGCTGCGCCGGTGGCGATATAAATCTTCTGAAGGCTAGAGGCCGTGACCAGCTGTTCGGCAAACCGGCTTTTGCCGGATCTGGCGCCGCCAAATACGAGAGTGCCGCGCCCTGCCGCGAGATCTTTCATGCCGCCCTCCCGCCGTCCGCCCGACAGCCGTTTAAAGGATCCTCACTTCACGGCGGCCGGTCTCCTGGCTCGCGGGTCCTCGCGCCCGGTGCGCCTTCCCGGCTGCAGTCCCGAATTTCCAGGGTCCGCGCCAGTGGCTTGAAATGCACCGGTGGCTAGCCGCTTACAGTTGCGGGGGCAGCTTCGGAGTGGCGGCTGGCATGAAAGCGTCCGCTTCACCGAATTCCCGTTTCATCCCCGGAGCGCGTGTTTTTTTCACGCCCCAAGGGAACCGTCGTCAGGACTCTGTATCTGTTTCAGTCAAACGGCACAAGCTGCGAATGCCCGCCCTGCTGTCGCAAAACCGGCGTGTGCCGGCTGTCCCCCAATCCAGGGTTCGGCATCCGCCACCGGTTTGCCTTCATCCTGAGGCGCATGGCCATGCGGAACGCGGAACGACGGGCTCCATCAGATAGGTTCTAATCAACTGGGGTTGGTATTACTGCCCGCTCCGCGACGAGGCCTTTTGGATAGGCTTGCCGTTTGTCAGCCGCAGCGCCGTTTGATCAGACAAACAACCCGCGCCTGAACACCGGAACCGTTAGCCAGCGGGTCCGCCACAGGCTTGAAAACCAACACTTTTCCGGCTTGCCCCCAAGCCAAACCGTGAAGCGGCGAAAAAAACTGAAAATGGGCTTGGCAAACGGGAAACGGTTTTGATATACGCTGTCCCACTGACGAGGCGGTGCCACGCTGCTTCGGTCAAGTGGTGATCCCCAGTAGCTCAGTTGGTAGAGCAAGCGACTGTTAATCGCTGGGTCGCTGGTTCGAGTCCGGCCTGGGGAGCCATTTTTTTCTCAATAAATTCAGATGGTTAGCTCCATTGCGCGACCCCTTGGCATGACGAGGAGTCGTTCAGGGGTCCTGTGGTGTAGTGTAGCGCGAAACTTCGTTTGGCAAAACGCGCAACTTCATTTGGCATCCGGATTTTGAGCTGTTCTTGGGCGCTTCAGGCCCTGAGCGGCCGTTTGAAGGGTGTGCTAGGAAGGGACCGGAACGAGCGCAGCCAAGACCTTCAGTGCGGTGTGCATGGATGTCTGCATCGATGCAAAAGCTTGTGTACAGGGGAATCGCACTTAAAGTTTGACGTTTTTCCAGAATTGGATTCTTGAGGTTTCATCACATGATGGAGTTTCGGGATGCCAACATTAGACAGCTATTTCAATGAAATGGATGATCCACGCCGTGGGAATGCCCCGCGCCACAAGTTCTGCGATCTCATGACGATCAGTCTTTTATGCACACTTTGCGGCGGTGAAACAGCGGTCGATATGGAGCTTTTCGGGGTCATGAAGGAGGATTTTCTGCGCGAATTCCTCGAACTGCCCCACGGCGTCCCCTGCCACGATGCTTACTCGCGGTTGTTTCGGCTGATGAAGCCGGCCAGCTTTCAGGCGTTTTTCGACAAGTTTCGCAGCGATTTCGCGGCCGCGCGTCACGCCGATCCCGCCATTGCCATCGACGGCAAGGAGATGCGGCGCAGCTTCGACAAGGCGGCTGAACAGTCTGGTCTGAACGTCGTGACGGCGTTTGCGCATGAGGCGCGGCTTACCTTGGGGATCACGCAAAGCGCCAAGGGCGGCGGGGAGATTTTGGCCCTGCGCGAGTTGATCGGGATGCTCGACATTCGGGGTATCACGATCACGGCGGATGCGTTGCATTGTCAGCGTGAAACCTGCGATCTGATCGTGCGGGAGGGCGGTGATTATTGCCTGCAGATCAAGGGCAATCAGGGCGATATGCTGACGGACCTGCGCGCCTTTGTGGATGATCAACAGATTGACTATATTGATGAATACACTGCGGCAGATGCTGATCATGGTCGCATTGAGGAGCGCAGCTATCACCTTTACGACGTTCCTGACTATCTGACCGAGACCCATAAATGGCCGCATCTTCAGGCCTTCGTCCATGTCGCTTCGAAGCGCGAGGCAGACGGCAAAACCAGCCGGTCCGAGCGGCTTTATCTGCTGTCAAAACGCCCCACGGCTGAAGCGGCCGCCGCGCTGATCCGGGGCCATTGGCAGATCGAAAACAGCCTGCACTGGTCGCTCGATGTGCTGATGAATGACGACCGGCACCGCGCCCGCAAAGACCACGCACCCGCCAACTTTGCAGCCCTGCGCCGCATCGCGCTGAGCATCATCAAGGCAAACACCGACAAAGGCTCAAACCGGGGCAAGTTCAAAAAGGCCGGCTGGAGCAACGACTTCCTGCGAAAACTCATCCAGGAATTCTGAAGCGCGATTGCCCTGAGCTTGTGTATTAATACTATTGATCTATCATAAATTGTCATGATAGATTGCCCAATTAAGAGTGTGTGCCTGAAATATGTTTCGTAAAGTTATTCTAACTTATTGGCCTGCATATGCCTGATGCAGTAAAGAAAAAGCAGTCTCTGCTTCAACGGCTGATTGACCATGCGTTAGAAACGTTAGTGGGGGCGGGTGTCTTGGCCCTATTGGCATGGCTCATAGGAAATTACTTGGAGGTGTGGCATGCCTTATATTGCATTCTCCCGTGGAGCGATAACTTGGTTTGTAATCGCCCTTAGCTGCATGATCTTTAATGCAAGATTGGCGTCAGCGGTAGAAGCCGCTTGCAAATTGATACCCGTAACCGGAACGGATGCAGCCGATAAGAATTTTGCATGCGTTTTAGCGAAAATCAAATCTCTTCAAGAGCGGGACGGGATGGCTTCCATAGTGGAAACAAAGCCGTTTCCCACGGTACAGTCTCCAGGTGGCGATTATAGGTGCGATCCAGGATTCACGATGATTGGATGTGAGGCATTATTGTTTCCTGCAGGTAACAGTATGTGTGGCTACACTATTCAGACGGATACAGCAGGGCAGCAAATCTGCACTGTGAATGAGTGTACGCCAGCCAATCAAATTGCGGAGACTGCAACATGGCGAGTAACGTTAACGTGCGCTCAATAACTTCCTGTGCATGGAAGTTGAAATAACATGATCAAGCAACTGCATACTCGCCGTTCAGGCTGGAGAGCGAGAACTTTCCTATTAGCATATGTCCATAAATTCTAAGCTAAGCACCATAAGCCGAAACCTAGGAAATTAACTAGCGGAAATGGTTCGCAAATCCGGTGCGCTTGGTGTCGTGAGCCGCGCCGGAAAGCAGTCGCTCAGGCAAGGGTAATGTCCAGCAGCTTCGTCCCGCGCAGCGACCGTTGATTGGCCGCGCACCAAACGACCGCTATCCGCTCAATTCAGCCCCCACGTCATCCCTCATACGCGCCCCTCAACACCTTCCACGCATAAGCCGCAGCCAATGGCACAACCCCCCGTTACCGGCTGCCCGGGATCGCTCCACCCCCATCTTGGGTTTCTTGGGGGCAGCCCATCAGCCAGTCCGAGAAATTCGGGTTGAAGGTCCGCTCGAAGGGACAGGACCGCGCCCCAGGCTTCAAGGTCACATTGGCCAGAATTGGGGGAGCGGGTGCGAAGAGGGGTAAAACGGCGTTTGAAGGGGCTTTAAACCCATCGCCTTCGTCAGCACCCGCAATCTAGCATTGCTGACATGCGACCTGAACTGTGTAGACCATCACTCCAACCCTTCATTGCGCTTAAAAACCGATAAAACATCAGAGGCGAAGGCGATCACCTCTGATTGCTTTACAACATCATTGCAATTTACGGTTAGTAATTGCGATCCCGCGCAAAAGGGCCTGCCGCCTCACGCCAGCAGTTCCTCAATCGCATCATGCTCCGCCACCAGATGGCCAGGCACCACTTCCCGCAAGGCTGGCGAATAGCCGGGGTCTTCCTGTGAAATCCGCGAGGGCAGGAAACGGAGCCTTGCGGCCGGGTCGAGCGGCGATGCGAGTTCGCCCTTCAGCCGAATGCGTTCTCTGGTACGCTCTATGTCCGGGTCAGGGATCGGCACCGCAGAGATCAGCTGTTTGGTATAGGGGTGCAGCGGGTTGTCAAAGAGCTCGTCGCTACCGGCCATCTCCACCACATTGCCGAGATACATCACCAGGATGCGGTGGGAGATTTCGCGCACCACCGAAAGATCATGCGAGATGAAGATGAAGGACAAGCCGAACTCCGCCTGGAGGCCCATCAACAGATCGATGATCTGGGCCTGAATGGAAACATCCAGCGCCGAGACGGCTTCGTCGCAGATCACCAGCTTGGGTTTGACGATGATCGCCCGCGCAATGCCGACGCGCTGGTTCTGGCCGCCGGACAACTCGTGCGGATAGCGGTTCATCATTGCACCGGAAAGGCCCACCCGGTCCATGATGGCGCTCACCTCTGCCTTGATCTGCGTCTTGGTCAGTTCGGGCCGGAAGATCTTCAGGGGCTCGGCGACAGATGTTCCGACCGTCATGGACGGGTTCAGGCTGGCAAGCGGGTCCTGAAAGACGATCTGCAAGTCCTCACGGGCGGCATTCATCTGGGTCTTGTTAAGCGCGGAGAGGTCCCGGCCCAGCCAGACAACCTGACCGGATGAACTGTGCAGCAGCTGCAGGATGGCACGGGCGAGCGTTGATTTTCCGCTACCCGATTCCCCGACAACGCCGAGCGTCTGACCTTCCTGCAGATCGAAGCTGATGCCGTCGACAGCCCGCAAGATGCGTGGCTTCTGCAGGAAGCCGCCGGCCACCTTGAATTCGACATTCACGTCCTTGAGGCTGAGGAAATCCTTGCCGTTGGTGTCGGTGGCCTCTGCCTTGTGCCCGTCGAGGATACGGCCCCGGTCTATTCGCGGCATGGCATCCAGCAGCATGCGGGTATAGTCCTCTTGCGGCGCATAGAAGATGTCATGGGCGGTGCCATGCTCGACATACTGGCCGTTGCGCATCACCTGAATGCGGTCGCACATACGGGCGACAACGCCCATATCGTGGGTGATCAGCACGATTGCGGTGCCCCGGTCGCGGCGCAGTTCGTCCATGATGTCGAGAATTTCCGCCTGAATGGTGACATCCAGGGCGGTGGTCGGCTCGTCGGCAATCAGCAGATCCGGATTGCACAGCATCGCCATGGCGATCATCACGCGCTGGCGCATGCCGCCGGACAGCTCAAACGGATATTGCTGCAACCGGCTTTTGGCTTCGGGAATGCGCACGCGCTGCAGCCATTCCAAGCATCGTGCCTCTGCCTCCTGGCGCCCCATGTGCTGGTGGTGTTTCAACACCTCGCGCATCTGCTTGCCGATACGCATATGCGGGGTCAGAGAGGTCAGCGGATCCTGAAAGATCATCGAAACGGCATTGCCGCGGATCCTGTTGAGCTGTCTGGTGCTGAGGGCCAGAAGGTTCTGGCCCTTGAAATTGATCTCGCCGGTCGCGCGGCCATTGCTACCGAGAAGCCCCATCGATGCCAGGAAAGTCTGGCTTTTGCCGGACCCGGATTCGCCGACAACGCCAAGACATTCGCCCGGCTCCACGTGGCAGCCAATGCCCCTAACCGCATGCACGACGCCGTCATTGGTGTCGAACTTGATGTCGAGGTTCCTGATTTCCAGAAGGCTGGTAGCTGAATTATCTGACATATCGGCTACCTGTCCTTTGGATCGAAGGCATCGCGCAGGCCGTCGCCGATGAACAGCAGGCTGAGCAGCAAGAGCACCAAAAACACGGCCGGGAACCACAGGAGCCAGGGCAGGATTTCAAACACGTCCGCCCCCTCGGCAATCAGCGTCCCCAAAGAGGTCAGTGGTTCCTGCACCCCGAAGCCGAGATAAGAGAGGAAACTCTCCGTGGCGACGATTTCCGGGATGGTCAGCGCGGCGTAAATCACCACCGGCCCGACAAGGTTCGGGATGATGTGGCGGAAGATGATCCCCGCAGTGCTTCGCCCCGACGCGCGTGCCGCTTCCACGAATTCCTTCTGTTTCAGGGACAGCGTCTGTCCACGAACGATCCGGGCCATGGTCAGCCATTCCAGCGCACCAATGGCAGCAAACAGCAGGTAGACATTGCGCCCGAACACCACCATCAGCAGGATGACGAACAGGATGTAGGGTAGCGCATACATGATATCGACAAAGCGCATCATCGCCTGGTCGATCCGCCCGCCCATATAGCCTGCGACCGCTCCATAGGTAACGCCGATAAAGATCGAAACCAGCGTCGCAACCAGCGCAACAGCGAGCGAGACCCGAGTGCCGTAAAGCGTTCTGGCGGCAAGATCGCGGCCATTCTGGTCCGTGCCGAAGTAGTGCCCGGTCTCAACTGACGGCGGGGCGCGGAAGGCTGACCAATCCGGGTCCTCGTAGTTGAAGGGCAAAAATGACGGACCCAAAAACGCAGCGCCAATCAGGCCGAGCAGAACGAAAACGGCCAGCATGGCCGCCTTGTTGCGCCTGAGGCGCAGCATTGCATCCTGGAAAAGGCTGCGCCCTTCCGTCGCCGCCGTTGCTTCGGCCGTGTTTGTTACCAGGGATTCTCTGAAGCGCCGGAATATCATGAGCCACGCACCCTTGGATCAAGCCATGCATAGAGAATGTCCACGATCAGATTGAGAACGAGAATCAGCAGCATGTAGAAAATGACCGTGCCGAGCACCATGCCATAGTCGCGGCTGAGGGCGGCGTTGATGAAGTACCGGCCAATGCCCGGCAGGCCGAATATGGATTCCACCACCAGCGATCCGGTGAGAAGATACCCCGCAGCAGGCCCGAGATAGGAGACAACCGGATTGAGCGCAGGGCGCAAAGCGTGCCGGACAAGTATGGTTGCCGCGTTCAATCCTTTGGAGCGCGCGGTGCGGATGAAGTTGGAGCTTAATACCTCGATCATCGCGCCGCGCATCAGCCGTGAAATCCGAGCGATGTGCGGGAGTGCAAGAACCACGGTCGGTAAAAGCAGATACCGGATGGACCCATCGCCCCAGCCGCCAACCGGCAGCCAGTCCAGTTGCACACCAAAGATGAGCTGGAATATCGGCGCGACCAGAAAATTCGGGATTACAAGACCAAGCAGGATTGCCGCAGCGATCGCATGATCCGGCCAGGAATTCCGTTTGAGCGCGCCATAGCACCCGGCCAGAACCCCGAAGACGATGGCCACAAGGAACGCCGATCCGCCCAGAACGATCGTGTAGGGCAACCCGATGGCGATCTGTTCTGCAACCGTAAAATCCTCTGTGACAAAGGACGGTCCAAGATCGCCACGAACCACATTGCCAAGATAGATGAGATACTGCTGGATCAGCGGCTTATCCAGATTGTAGTGGGCTTCCAAATTCGCCTTGATTGCCGGGGGCATCGGACGGTCCTCATCAAACGGCCCGCCCGGAGCGAGGCGCAAAATGAAGAAACAAGCCGTTATTGCAATGAAAAGGACAGGGATAGCCGTAAGCAGGCGCCGTAAAGCATAGCCAAGCATAGAGAAACTTTCGCAAGAGATGGCCCGCCTGGAAAGGGTGTCGGGCGGGCCATCCCGACTTTGCCAGAAGCATTAAGAAGCGTTATTCGACGATCGACATCCAGCGGGTGCGATGGATATCAAACGCGTTGTCCTTATAGCCCTGCACCTTCGGTGAGACCACGTTCCGCGCAAGATAGTAATAGATTGGCAGGGCCGCATTTTCATCCAGTGCGATTTTCTCGGCCTGAGCCAGCAACCCGGCCCGCTTCTCAAGATCGGTCATCTGATTGGCCTCGTTCATCAACCGGTCGAATTCCGGATTGGAGTATCGGCCATAATTGTAGTCAACACCGGACTTCAAAAGGTTCAGGAAGTTGTCGGCATCATTGTAGTCGGCAAGCCATCCGGCACGGGCGACCTCCAACTGACCTTCCTGCAGCTCGGCATAGTGCACCTTGGTTTCGGTGTTGTACAACTCCACTTCAACGCCCAATGGCTTCCACATTGCGGCAATTGCGACGGCGATGCGCTTGTGGTTTTCGTTGGTGTTATACCGCAACTGTACCTTCAAGGGGTTGTCCGCGCCATAGCCGGCTCCTTCGATCAGGGTCTTTGCCATGGCGACCTTCTCGCCATACGGCATGTCCTTCCAGTCCAGTGTCGGGCCACTGGCATAGTTTGCCATTCCTGGTGGTACCCAGGAATAAGCCGGAAGTTCGCCGGTTCCCAGGATCTGAGGTCCGATGACTTCGCGGTTCACCGCCATCGAAAGCGCCTTGCGAATGTCGGCATTGTCGAATGGTGGTTGCTGGTTGTTATAGGCGTAGTAGTAGAGGCCGGCATAAGGCGCGACTTTTGCCTGACCGGGCAGGTTTTCCTGCATCCACTCGAACTGATCCGTCGGAAATTCGGTCAGGATGTCGAAATCCCCGGCGCGATAGCGTTTCAGTGCTGCGGATTCATCTTCCAGAACAAAGAAGGTTACATTTTCGATCGCCACATTCGCTGCGTCGTAATAACCATCGTTCTTCACGTTCTTCACGTGAGACCCCGGCACCCATTCGACAGGTCTGTAAGCACCGTTGGTGGCAATGTTTTCAATCTTGATCCAATCGGCACCTTTCGCTTCCACGACATGCTGCGGAACCGGATAAGCTGTATAGTGGGTCAACGCACCGAGAAAGTATGGGGTCGGCTGCTCCAGCGTGATCTCAAGGGTCTTGTCGTCGATGGCCTTTACGCCCAACATATCGAGATCCGTGATCTCGCCCTTGTTGATCTTCTCTGCGTTCTTGATGGTGTACTGAAGATAAGCGTAGTTCGCGGCCGTTTCCGGATTCATCAAGCGCTGGAAAGCAAACACGAAATCTCCAGCCGTGACCGGCGTACCGTCGGTCCACTGAATACCGTCACGCAATGTGAAAGTGTAAACCAATCCGTCGTCAGAGATCGTCCAGCTTTCGGCCTGGCCTGCGATCGGTTCAGCGTTGATGTCCTCCGTTAAAAGACCCTCAAACATATCGCCGACGACGCGATTCTCCCAATCACCGGATACTTTGTGCGGATCCAGGGAACTCGGGTCTCCGCCATTGTGAATATTCAGCGTGGCGGCAGAGGCCACTGCAGCCAGCATGAGCAGCATGGCAAACGCCTGCGCCCATGTTCTAAATGCTCTCGTTATCATTACACTGTTCCCGTTTCTCATTAACTGCACAGAAGCCAACTCATTGGGAATGCCATTTTGAGTTGCCATGCCGATGATAAGGTTGAAAAGGCGACAGAAGCAACCAACAGCTTAGGTCAGCAGGCCGGATGCTATGACTTGTGAGCTTGAAAATTCCTCGATTGCGCCGAAACAGATTGATGAAAATCAAAAATGCGATGCAACCGTGTATTCACATAGTTCTTAATTTCCCGCGAAATTTCAACGCATTGCGGATCCAAGGGAATTCGAAACCAATGATGGGTTCCGAAATGCTAGACCAACTTCAATAAGTTAAGCGATGCTCTCCCAGAATCTAATGCGTAAATCCGCTTTCAACGTCCGAAAGTTGTCGTCCGGATCATACGAAATCGCTGTCTGGACCATGGCGCGTCCTTCTCCGCATCGCCAACTTCGCGTGTGCGGCAGCCGGGTGGCTGTTCCTGCTGCTTATCCGGAACAAATGGTGTGCCCGCCTCCGGCCGTCGAAGTACTTGAAAGTGCGGAGAGGGACGCACCTGAAATCACATTTCAAAGGGCGGAGTTCTCCTGACAACACGCTGTCAGCAGACGGGCGGTAGAAGCAGGACCGCGAACGAAACACCAATTCAAGCGAGATCGAAGTATGAAAATGAACTATTTCGTCGTCGGCACAAACGACATGGCTGCCGCAACACAATTTTACGATCAGCTCTTTGCACAGTCGGGTTTGAACCGCGTCTCCCCCGCCAACAGAATGACATACTGGCTGGGTGAGGACTTCGCTTTTGCAGTCGCCATCCCCTTCGATGAAAATCCGGCAACCAATGGCAACGGTACCATGGCCGGCTTCAGCGTCGGCTCGCGCGAAGAAGCTGAAAGGCTCCATGCGCTGGCGCTCGAACTCGGGGGCACGTGCGAGGGCGAACCAAGACAACGCGGCCCCCGGTTCTCAGCCTATGTCAGGGATATTGACAAGAACAAGTTGTGTCTTTCGGATTAAGGCCGGTGGTGTATCAGGTTTCGCCAGGTTCAGTACGGTCGCGGTGTATTTTGCCCATGAATTCGTCATCGAGCCCTTACGGAGATTGCGCCGCGGCGGCCCCCTTTCCTCGTCAAAAGCCAAGATCTGGCGCGTCGAAGCCTGATCTCACTCAGGCCCGAAGCGCGTTATTTGTCCCAGGACTTCAGATTGTCCAGGCGTTGTTGGACAGACACGGTGGTGTGGTTCAGCAAACCGCTACGGTTCCGAAGGTTCTCTGCGATGAAAACATCAGCTTGCTCCGACAGCTTCCGGTAGAGCCGCGCGAACAGGACCTTCGCTCGCTGGCCCTGCCACCATGAAGGCAAATCTGCCAAAGGTAACGATGGATCGCGCGACCGGATTTCGCGGAACGCATGAATGAGCGCAAGGCGGAGTTGGAGGGCGGTATCACCGTCCCTTGCGTCCATCTTAGTAAAGCCCTCGAAACGATGGGTGAATTCCGCATAGGCTTCCGACAAGTTTCGAAGGTCGAACAAGTCGGCCAGAAACGCAGGTTTAGAGCCTTCACCTCCCTCGAGATTGCCGCGAAACACCACGCCGGAGAAACCGGCCGGCAGCCGGGCCGTGCCGATCAATGCAGACGATCCCAACCCGGCATATCCGTCAGCAAGCAGCTGGTCCCGCTCTTCCTTATTGGCCGGAATTGCGACCACCCAGCCTGTTGACTGCGGTGGAGTTCCAAAGAATCTCGCAGCTGCACCCTGAAACTCGGAACGGGCTTCCGGTGTGAGCGAATGAAAACTGCGACGTCCGTCCCGTTCGCTCGTAAGCTGCCGCCTTGCAACAAGCCGAGAGACGGCGGTTCTGACCAGGCTTTCACTTATGCAGAACTCGCCGCACAGGCGGATGAGATCTCCTGTCCAGAGACTGCCCCCGCGCGGTTCAACCACATCTCCATAGATCGTCACGATCAATTGTGCAGCCTTGGGCGGATACGGGTCTAGAACCCCTTCGAGGGCGGTCATGCCGCTATAAAACTCCGGCTGCTTCGGCAAAAATCTTCACGGCGATTACACCAAGCAGCCCGAGCAGCGCATAGTCGAAAACGGTCTTCGACATGTACCGGCCCAGTATCCCGCCTATCCACATTCCGGAGAAAACAGCCATTGTCGCAATTACACCGAGGATCAGGCGGTCTTGTGTGAACATGCCGAGCACGTAGACCTGATATGCCTGCACGACAGCGAGGACGAGAAAGAACAAGGAAATCGTCCCCGCAAATGCCAGCCTTTCGAGCCGCATGGCATTGAGAAACGTAACTGTTGCGGGTGCCGAAACCCCGGTTGCCCCTTGCAGGACACCGCCTATGAGCCCGAGCGGAGCCGATAACCTCAATGCGGGGGCGTATTTGAGAACCCAACCGCGATTGGTAACCCGGAAGGCGATGTAGAGAACCACGACGACCGCAAGGGCAAGTGTCAATTGATCAGCTGGAAGCTCTTTCAGCGCGTAGGTTCCGGCGATAACACCAAGCCCTCCAGAACCAACGAACAGAACCATGAACCTGGGTGGAAGCCATTGCTTCCTGAGGCTGAAAGCCTGCCAGGTGTTTGTCAGAATTGCAGGCAGTATGAACGCGACCACCGCGAACTGAATATCGACCAGCGCCGCAGTGGCCGGCACCGCAAGCACCGGTGTACCCGCGCCGGTCGCCCCTTTCAAAATCCCGCCGAACACGTAGACCGCGACGGCCACGCCGACCAGAACCGGATCGAGTAACAGCATCCACATTTTCCCTTGGTTGCCTGATCCCTATCGCGCACTGCAGGCGAATGCAAACGGGGCTTGTCTTGGTAAATGGATGACGATAAGAACCATGACGTTACATTATTACACTCCCGCATGGAGAGCTTCGCGGATGCCTGCTTCTAACTTTTCTGCCAACAAATTGGTGCCCGGTTCGGTTGGCCGCAATACGCGGCGAGTATTGCTTTCAACTGCTGGAGCCACCGCGATCTGCGGTGTCCTGGCGGGCGCAGCAAGCGCGGAACCGCCCTCAGTCGTTGCGTCGATCAAGCCGCTGCATTCGATTGCATCCGCAGTTCTCGGCGATCTTGCCACACCTAAACTGCTTGTTCAGGGGGCGGCTTCTCCGCACGGGTTTGCCTTGAAGCCTTCCCAAGCAAAGGACCTTTCAAATGCGGACGTTGTTGTCTGGATTGG
Source organism: Roseibium sp. (assembly GCA_965230445.1). Taxonomy (GTDB): domain Bacteria; phylum Pseudomonadota; class Alphaproteobacteria; order Rhizobiales; family Stappiaceae; genus Roseibium. The sequence continues at coordinate 2,175,944 of OZ246005.1, forward strand.
CCCGGAACTGGCGCCGTCACTTGAAAAGCCGATCAGCAGCCTCGCCGAAAATGCCAGCGTCATCGAGTTCATGGATGTAGGCGGCATCAGCCATTTGGACGTCCGGGAAGGTGGCAATTTCGACGCCCACGATCATGATCATGGGGATCACGATGATCATGACGACCATGCACACGATGACCATGATCATGAAAAGCATGACCACGAAGAGCATACGCACGACGATCATGACCATGAAAAGCATGACCACGAAGAGCAAGCGCACGAGGAGCATGCACACGATGATCATGGCCATGAGGAGCACGACCACGAAGAACATGCACACGATGATCATGACCATCACGGCAAGGATGGCCACATCTGGCTGAACCCGCTTAACGGCAAAGTCATGGCTGCACGTTTGGCCGACGAATTCGCAAAGCTCGATCCGGACAATGCGGCGACCTACCAGGCAAATGCGGCAGCCTTTTCAGCCAAAATCGATACGCTCGACGCTGAAATTACAGCACAGCTCGAACCGGTGAAGGACGGCAAGTTCATAGTGTTCCATGATGCCTATCACCATTTCGAGCATCACTACGGTATCGAGGCTATCGGTGCGATCACGCTCAATCCGGAAGCCCTGGCAGGGGCAGACCACCTTTCGGAGATCCGCGCCCGTATTGCCGACCTCGGTGTGACCTGCGTGTTCTCCGAACCGCAATTCGAAAGCAAGCTGATTGATGTCGTGATTGAGGGCTCCGATGTCAAAGTCGGCCAGCTTGACCCGCTCGGCGCCGGCCTTTCAGATGGCCCTGACCTCTACCCGGCCCTTTTGGCATCGACGGCGGACTCCCTCACGTCCTGCCTGTCAGGAGAGTAAAAAAAACGCCGGTTCCAGTTGGAACCGGCGATTCTCCCATCAAATGCTTCAGGGATAAAACCCTAACTGGTTCGCGCCGCCACGCGCGTCGCCTTGGTCGCTTCCAGCGCCTTCAGAAGATGCATATCCCGATCGTATATGTCGGTATAGTATCCCATGCTGCCATCGGCTTCCGGCCATGCGGTGAAATAGGACACATAGACCGGCAGGTCGCCGTCCACGCGCTCCTGATCATTCTGCCCCTGACCAATCCGCGAACTGACATAATCCTTGGATTTACCCAGTACTGCAGCGGCCATCGCTTTCGGGTCATGCAGACGAATACAGCCGTGGCTGAAGGCGCGCACATCCTTGCTGAATAGGTTCTTGGCCGGAGTATCATGCATGTAAATGTGGTGTTTGTTCGGGAACAGGATCTTTACTTCGCCAAGGGCGTTTGATCTGCCCGGATACTGACGAACATTGATCGACTGTTCCTTGGCCGCGACCGCATACCAGTCAACGGACGCCGAAGATACCTGCCGTCCTTTGAGCGTCGTCACTTCATATCCGGCCTGATCCAGATAGCTCGGATTCTGAGCTAGTTTCGGGATCATCTCATTGACGATAATCGAATAGGGTACGCCCCAGTAGGGATTGTATTCAACGATTTCGATCTTGTCGTAGAAGAAGTTGGTCTGGTTCGACTTCTTGCCGACGATCACGCGCATGGACAGAGGGTCTTCATCCGGTGAGAAGTAGGTCGCGGTAAAGGCCGGTTGGTTGATGAAGACCTTGCGTGCACCAAGCTCCTCCGGAAGCCAGCGGCTGCGTTCCATGGCAAGCTCGACCTTGGCGATCCTGGCAGCGTTGGTTTCCCCGACCATCGCCTTGATGGTGTTCTTGCCGACAATGCCATCAGCCGAGAGTTTGTTTTCCTTCTGAAAGCCTTTCACCAGGGCAACCAGCTCTGGCGAATAATCCTTGCCGCCTTCGTAGGCTGACAAGGTCTCGGCATGTTCTTCGAGCAGAGCCGCCGACCCGTGCTTCTTGATCGCAGCGACAATGTTCTTGAGTTCCGGGCTGATTGCCCCGGCTTTCAGAAATGTTCCCGGTGCGATCACGATCTGATCGGTATCTTCGTCTTCTGCCTTCAACCGCTTCAATTCGGCGGACAGCGACGCGAAATACTCATGCTGCGGATGATGGCCTTCAAGTTCGGCCTTCATGTTGGCGGTCTCGACCAGGGCTTCTGCGGCCGCGACAAGATCGACGTCATGGCGCGGCAGGTCGTGATACTCGGAAATCCGGTTCGGATCGATCCGGCCGCGCGTTGCGTCGAGTACATAAGTCAGTGCCGCCGCAGAGAGCTGCATTTCGAACGCCATGGCAGCCGCCATTGCATCCGCATCCTGATCTTCTCCAGACGCAGGCAGATCAACCAGATAGTCCTGCGGATCGAGCGCGAAGCCGCCTGCTTCGGCCAACACCCGGCGTGCGGCGGCAGCCTTTGCATTCGGCTTGCCGTCCGTGATCCAGAGGAAATCCGGATGCTCGCGGTAGAAGGCAATCAGTGCCTCACCGACTTCAGGCAACACCATTAGACTCATATCTGCCAGCGCCGGGCGCGCCTTGTCGAAGTCCGTCAGGACGACCGGTGGAAGTTCAACGGCATCAGTCTCGATCACGGTCCCGGTGGACGCAGCAGCCGCCGTTGTCTCCGGTTCGGTAACGGCCGTTTTCTTTTCCGAAAGTGCAACAAGCGCTACCGGCTTCCAGGCATCGGCCTTGTAGGTCAGATAGCGCGGCGCGGAAACGCGGGCTTTTTGAACCTTGTCGAGAAGCGCCTGGCCGCCACGCCGTTCGCGTTCGCGCTGTTTGCGGTGGTATTCCGGATTGAACAACCTGTTCAGCAGCCCCTGTGCCTCGGCATCCGGGACAGTGACGGTCTGAGCGCCAACAGACAGGACGGATACCATCAGGGCGGTTTTCAGGAGTTGCAGCACAATGCGCGGCTTCTTCCTCTCCTGCCCACTTTGGGTCATTTTGGCCGGCTGCAGTTTCGCTTCAATCATATCTCGGTTCCGTTTTCTGCTCGGATGCTTACGGTCTTGTGTCCGGCTGCCTGCCATTCAGCCGCCCATTTTCTTACCGCATGGTGTACGTTTCACGAGGCGTCTGGAATCAGACACCCAAACCTTGGTTTCAATCGCTACTATAACAGCCTATTCAAAACGGTTAACCAAAAGTGACACTAGTGCAGTCACAATCGTTCCATCGGCTGCCTTTAACGACCTCAACGCAGTAAGATTCCGGATTGGTTCACACCGGTCAGGCGGTCATTTTTATCGGTCGCTTACCGCGGCACCAGCCGAACTGGCCCCAACAGTTAGAACGGGATCTCATCGTCCATCGGCCCACCGCCGCCTTGGCCGCCACCAAAACCGCCGCCAGAAGATCCGCCGCCAAAGCTGCCCGAATCCCCGCCTGACGAACCGCCGAAGCTGCCGCCGGAGGATTCGTTTCCGTAATCCGGGAGGCCACCAGATTGTCCGCCGCCTTCATTGCGGCCATCCAGCATGGTCAACGTGCTGTTGAATCCTTGCAGGACAACTTCTGTGGAATAGCGGTCCTGTCCGGACTGATCCTGCCATTTTCGGGTCTGCAACTGGCCTTCGATATAGACCTTTGATCCCCTGCGCAGATAACTCTCCGCGACCTTGCAAAGACCTTCGTTGAAAATCACCACCCGGTGCCACTCGGTGCGCTCGCGGCGCTCGCCGGTGTTGCGGTCACGCCAGCTTTCGGATGTTGCGATCCGCAGGTTCGCAATCGGGCGGCCGTCCTGGGTCCGGCGGATTTCTGGGTCCGCTCCGAGGTTTCCAACCAAAATCACCTTGTTGACACTGCCCGCCATATCCGCACTCCCGGTTTGTCATCCGCGACGGCATCGCTGGTCCGGTGCAGGACGCCAGTCAATAGGGCGTCTTAGCGGGACAAGCAGTCCCTGCACAAGAACCCCTGCCCGTTTCTTGCCACCTGAACCCGTTTTCCACATGGCATTCCCGAACGCGGCCGCCAACGTAGCCATCATAGCCGGAACGGTTCCTGGTCCTACGGTCTTCCAAGCCTGTTGACAACCGTCATCCGGCAGATTTTGTTCTTGTTGTGTTCCTACTCCATGATTATGTTCTTTGCAATCGCGTGTTTCATGTTTTCGATGCCATGCTTATCCTGACTTCCATCGGTCAGGCCGGGAATGAAAATTGCCGTTTCCGGCTTCCAATCCGTCTGTTCCGCCTTACATCGGACGGGATCGAACCTTCATGTGCCCGCCAGCCGGCAAACCTCGAAGCCCATCCGGGACGACAAGAATGACAGAGAAGAACAAAGCAAAAGCGACAGCCGTTCCGACACGTGCTGATGCGAAGGTGATCTCGATCCGCGGTGCGCGCGAACACAATTTGAAAGGCGTCGATATCGACCTGCCGCGCGATCAGCTGATTGTCATGACGGGCCTGTCCGGTTCGGGGAAATCGTCACTCGCTTTCGACACCATTTATGCGGAAGGCCAACGGCGCTATGTGGAAAGCCTGTCGGCCTATGCGCGCCAGTTTCTTGAGATGATGCAGAAGCCGGATGTAGACCAGATCGACGGCCTGTCACCGGCAATCTCCATCGAGCAGAAGACGACCTCCCGCAACCCGCGCTCGACCGTCGGCACAGTGACCGAAATCTATGACTACATGCGGCTGCTGTTTGCCCGTGTCGGTATTCCCTATTCACCGGCGACGGGACTTCCGATCGAAAGCCAGACCGTCAGTCAAATGGTCGACCGGATTCTGGGCCTGGAGGAAGGCACACGGCTTTACCTGCTGGCGCCCATCGTCCGGGGCCGCAAGGGCGAGTATCGCAAAGAACTCGCCGAACTGATGAAAAAGGGCTTTCAACGGGTCAAGATCGACGGTGCATTTCATGAAATAGCCGATGCCCCTGCCCTCGACAAGAAGTACAAGCACGACATTGACGTTGTCGTCGACCGCATTGTCGTACGCGGCGATATTGCGGGACGGCTGGCCGATTCGCTGGAAACGGCGCTGGGTCTTGCCGACGGTATCGCGATTGCCGAGTTGGCGGACAAGGCGGACGGCGAAGAAGAACCGAAGCGGCTGGTTTTCTCGGAAAAATTCGCCTGTCCGGTGTCCGGCTTTACAATACCGGAGATCGAGCCGCGACTGTTTTCCTTCAACAATCCGTTCGGCGCCTGCCCGACCTGTGACGGCCTTGGCACGACATTGGCCTTCGAGGCCGAACTCGTGGTGCCTGATCATACGCTGTCCTTGCGTGAAGGCGCAGTCCTCCCCTGGGCGAAGACCGGCGCGACCTCGCCCTACTATGCACAAACCCTCGAAGCGCTCTGCCGGCATTTCGGCGAGTCCATGGCGACACCCTGGAAGGATCTCGTCACCGGTTTTCGAGACGCCGTGCTTTATGGAACCGGCAGCACCAAGATCGAATTCGTTTATGATGACGGGGCTCGCAGCTACAAGACCAGCAAACCGTTCGAAGGTGTCATCGGAAACATCGAACGGCGCTGGCGGGAAACCGATTCAACCTGGGTGCGGGAAGAGTTGTCGCGCTTCCAGTCCGACCATGCCTGCCCGGCCTGCGGCGGTTACAGGCTCAAGTCTGAAGCATTGGCCGTCAAGATCGCCGGAAACCACATCGGCCAGGTTACGGAACTGTCGATCCGCGAGGCAGGAGCGTGGTTCGAGGAACTGCCCGGAAAACTGACGGCCAAGCAGCTGGAGATTGCCGGACGTATCCTGAAGGAAATCCGTGAACGCTTACGGTTCCTGAATGATGTCGGTCTTGAATATCTGACGCTGTCACGCTCCTCAGGAACGCTGTCGGGGGGCGAAAGCCAGCGCATCCGGCTGGCCTCACAAATCGGCTCCGGTCTGACCGGCGTGCTTTATGTCCTTGATGAGCCGTCCATAGGCCTTCACCAGCGCGACAATGCCAGGCTTCTGGAGACCCTGAAGCACTTGCGCGACCTCGGCAACACGGTGATCGTCGTCGAGCACGACGAAGACGCCGTCCTGACGGCCGATCATGTTGTCGATGTCGGCCCTGGTGCCGGTGTCCACGGCGGCCAGATCGTTGCACATGGAACGCCGTCCGACATCATGAACAATCCTGGTTCGCTTACAGGACAATATCTGTCCGGTGCCAAAATGATCCCGCTTCCGGACGGGAGGCGCAAGATCAACAAGAAACGGCAACTGAGCGTGAAGGGCGCGCGCGGCAATAACCTGAAGAACATCGATGTCGATGTCCCGTTGGGTACGTTTACCTGTGTGACAGGGGTTTCAGGCGGCGGCAAGTCGACCTTTTTGATAGATACGCTGTTCAAGGCCGCCGCCCGGCGGTTGAACGGCGCTCGCGACAACCCGGCACCGCATGACCGCATCGACGGGCTTGAACATCTCGACAAGGTAATCGATATCGACCAGTCGCCCATCGGGCGCACGCCGCGGTCGAATCCAGCGACCTATACCGGTGCCTTCACGCCGATCCGCGAGTGGTTTGCGGGCATGCCGGAATCGAAGGCACGCGGCTATCAACCCGGCCGCTTTTCATTCAATGTCAAGGGCGGGCGCTGCGAAGCCTGCCAAGGCGACGGTGTCATCAAGATCGAGATGCACTTCCTGCCCGATGTTTATGTGACGTGTGATGTCTGCAAGGGAAAGCGTTACAATCGCGAGACGCTCGAAGTGCAATTCAAGGGCAAATCGATCGCCGATGTCTTGGACATGACCGTTGAGGAAGCGGCGGACTTCTTTTCCGCCGTGCCGTTAGTGCGCGACAAGATGGTAACGCTGAAGCGAGTCGGCCTTGGTTACATCAAGGTCGGCCAGCAGGCTACCACGCTGTCGGGCGGTGAGGCGCAGCGCGTCAAGCTCGCCAAGGAACTCTCCAAGCGATCCACCGGGCGGACACTCTACATCCTCGACGAACCGACCACAGGATTGCACTTCCATGACGTTGCCAAATTGCTCGAGGTTCTCCATGAACTTGTCGAACAGGGCAATTCTGTGCTGGTGATCGAGCACAATCTGGAAGTCATCAAGACCGCTGACTGGATCATCGATCTCGGGCCGGAAGGGGGAGATGGCGGCGGCACCGTGGTTGCAGCCGGACGGCCGGAAGACGTGGCAAACACTCCGGAAAGCTACACAGGTCAATTCCTGCAAGAGCTGCTCGAGCGCCGTCCACAGCGCACAATCGATGCAGCAGAGTAGCGCTGCAGACCAACCTCAGAGCTTGCCGCGACGCAGCATACCAAATACCCATTGAATTAATTCTGCTTTTCGTACCGGATTGGTATTTTTACATCCATAACGATAGTGCATTGCACAATTCGCATGACAGGCATGCAGAGAACGCACTTCATTATTTCGGTCGGTGAATTATATTGATTTGTAACGGAGCGGGGTGGTGAAGACAGCCTTGCTCAAAAGGAAGACCGAGATGCTGGATACTGTGGTTCGCCGCTACAATAGCTGGGTTAAATACCGCCGGAACATGAGCGAGTTGGCCCAACTCTCGCAGCGCGACCTGGCTGACCTCGGTATCTCCCGCGGTGAACTCAAGTTCATCGCACGCCGCAACGCTGCGGAGTGAAGTTATTAGAGATCGCGTTCTGAGGCATCCTCCTCCCAGCCAACGAACGTGTGACACGCAGGACATCCTCCTCCCAGTCCTGCTTCGTCGAAACGACGCCCGCCGGTACCTCCTCCCACTGGCGGGCGTTCGTTTGTCTGGTCGCTTGTTCTTCTCCCAGCTGTTTCCAGATTTCACCCGCTCAATCACATGATTGCTGCATCGCACCATGCTCTTGCCGCATGTGCGACTCAGTATTTCCTTATTTATTAACCGAAGGTTACATTAATTTCGGCTGCTTTACATTCTTGCATATCTGCCTTGTGTTATTGTGGGTTTTTCGCAGCGCACAAGACACCTATATTTTCATTGTAACGAGATTGACAGGCCAGTCGCCGATCCGCGGCGCACCGGCCAGAAAGACCGAAGAAGGACATCATCATGATCGACACCGTCGTACGCCGCTACAACAGCTGGAAGAAATACCGTCAGACTTTCTCTGAACTGAGCCGTCTGACCGACCGCGAACTGAACGATCTGGGCATCGCACGCTCTGACATCGGCTACTTCGCACGTTCCGCTACCCGCTAAGGGATCGGAACAAAGGCATCCACACCAGATTGCCTTTAAAACCTGAGCCTGCTCACCCGGGCATCCCAAAAACGCCAGCCGGCCTCTTAACCGGCCGGCGTTTTTTATTTCCTGCGTTCAGTCAAGCAATCCTGTGATGAGTCCCGCGAACATGGAGCGCTCGTGAAGGGTTTGACCGGTAAAGCCGACCTTGATGTCGTCTTCCACGATGCGCGAGTGGCGGAAGAAACGGTAAAAGGGTTCATTCGCTTTGATCAGAAGCCGGTAGTAGAGCTGCTTGTAGCTGTCGGGCACTGGAACCGGCTTGTTCGGCCTGCTCTGGCTGAAACCATGAAAAATCAAGCGTCCTTCCGGTGATATCCAGCGTTCGTCCGCGGCCAGAAACAGGAAAGTGCAGCCGGACATGCAGGTACTCCCGGCATCGACATGGGCAACGAACCGCGTTCCGTGTGCCTGTGCCGCACGTATGAGTTTGATCAACTCGAAGGACGAAGCTGCAAAACCTCCTCTTGGCAGATCAAGATGCAGCTCAATGGCGCTGTCCTGATCGCCCGAGAGCGCCAGGTCGAGGAGCGCATCGTTGATCGCCCGCCCGAACCGGCCGGGGCTGTCTTCGGCGATAAAGCCGGAAAGATGAATGTGATTACCTTCACGTTTCACCTCCATGGCAGATCCACTTTCCATGAAGCCTAAAAAGACAAATGATGGAACGGCAAGAACTGCAAGCAACCGCAGGAGCTGAAGTTGCCGGCTGAAGCGCCCTTCTGTTGGTCTATTGTGTGATCTCGCAGACTTGTGATTCCCTTCCCTTGCCATGAGCATCTCCTCGTCTCAGGCGAAAAACCGGTTGTTCGTCATAATTCTGTTACAAACGCTTATTCAAGAGCAAGGGAAATGTGCACTCAGCGCGCCTTTCTACTTAGATTCTGTGGATCTTGCAAAGTTATCCGGCTCTTCTGTTGCGGCTGTTGCAGGCACCCATCGCCCATAAGCCGGCTAAAGTTGCGAAAACGACGGAGAAGTAGCACCAGCCGCAAGACTCAGCGCGGTTTACCGGTCTGACCGCCATTGCAGGATTAGGCCTGGCGCGGTAAACGGTGCGGATTGGCGCGGGTGTTTACGACCACGGCCTCGGCCCCCAGAAGCGGGATTTCAAACATGTCACCCATTCATGTTATCGGCGGCGGCCTCGCCGGATCCGAAGCTGCCTGGCAGATCGCACAAGCCGGTTTGGATGTGGAATTGCATGAAATGCGCCCTGACCGGGGGACGGATGCCCACAAAACGGATGGTCTTGCCGAACTGGTCTGCTCGAATTCCTTCCGCTCGGATGATTCTGACCAAAACGCAGTCGGCCTGATCCACCATGAACTGCGCCAGATGAACTCGCTGATCATGGCCTGCGCGGACAAGAACCAGGTTCCGGCCGGCAGTGCACTCGCCGTTGACCGGGACGGCTTTTCCCGCGCTGTTACCGAAGCAATTGCCGCACACCCGGGGATCACTGTCACCCGTGGTGAAATCGCCGGCTTCCCGCCTGAGGATTGGGAGCGCGTCATCGTCGCCACCGGCCCCCTCACCTCGCCGGCTTTGTCTGCGGCTGTGCTTGAAAAAAGCGGCGAGGATGCGCTGGCGTTTTTCGATGCGATTGCGCCGATTGTACATTTCGACAGCATCGACCTCGACAAGGCCTGGTTTCAATCACGCTATGACAAGGTCGGCCCAGGTGGCACCGGCAAAGACTATCTCAACTGCCCTATGGACAAGGACCAGTATGAGGCCTTCATCGACGCGCTTCTGTCTTCGGAACGCGCCGACTTCAAGGAATGGGAGGACAATACACCCTATTTCGACGGCTGCCTGCCGATCGAGGTGATGGCCGAACGCGGCCGCGAAACCCTGCGCCATGGTCCAATGAAGCCAATGGGCCTGACCAATGCCCATCAGCCAGACATCAAGGCCTATGCGGTCGTGCAGCTGCGCCAGGACAATGCGCTCGGCACGCTGTACAACATGGTCGGCTTTCAGACGAAACTGAAATATGGCGCGCAAGGCGATGTTTTCCGGATGATCCCCGGTCTGGAAAATGCGCAATTCGCCCGGCTCGGCGGGCTCCACCGCAACACTTTCCTGAATTCCCCAAAGGTGCTGGACGCAACGTTGCGCCTCAAAGCCGATCCGCGACTACGCTTCGCCGGTCAGATCACCGGTTGCGAGGGCTATGTCGAATCGGCGGCGGTTGGCTGCATGGCTGGTCTGTTTTCAGTAGTGGAAGCGCGGGGGCAGGAAATCGCAGCACCACCCGTAACCACTGCGATGGGCGCTCTTCTGGGTCATATCACCGGCGGCCACATCCTGCGCGATGACGGTGCCGGCAAGCCACGCTCGTTCCAGCCAATGAACGTCAATTTCGGCCTGTTTCCGGAGATTGCGGTCCCGAAAACCGATGCGGAAGGAAAACGCATCAAGGGCAAGGACAAGTCCCGTTCCAAGAAGATGGCCCTAACGACACGGGCCAAGCAGGATTTTGAATCCTGGAAGGCGAAACTGGGTGTTTTCAGTCTAGCGGCGGAATAAGTGCATGGTACCGGTAACGGTTCCCACCTGGAGTCAATTGGCCTTGCTGCCTGCCCCTGCCCACCTCAACGCAAGCCGCTCCGTTTCCAGAACGAATGCTTCCTTACCGTCCGTGTAACTGTCCCAATCAGATCTGGTTCGTTCGGCCGCACGGCGTTTGATCGTTTCATAGTCCCGCGCCTTGGCGGGATGCGCGATCAAGTAATCCCTGAACGCCAAATGGCGGACAATATGCGGTGAACCTTTCGCAAACGCATGCACATGGTGGGTACGAACAACTTCCGAATTGATCTTTCGAAAGTAACGTCGCCCTTCAATTCCGTAGGATCCCATCACCTCGTAGCCAAGGCCGCGCATTCCCTCGTTGCGGGCATCGCATACGTCGAGGGAAATTATTTCAACCAGAATGTCGATGACCGGTTTGGCGGCAAGACCCGGAACAGACGTGCTACCGATATGATGGATGTGCAGGGCGGCACCACCAAAAACATTTGCAAGCGCTGATTTTTCTACCGCGAACTGCTCGGGCCACCTGGGATCATATTCGGAAACCACGATTGGCAAGACCTAAATCCGTCCGCGAATGGCCGCCCGCCACAAGATCCATTGCCGCCGCAGCAAACTCATCTCTGCAAACCGATGCAAGGGGTTACTGCCGGGAGTCTCAAGCTGTCTTAGATAAGGCTCCACGAGTGCCAATGGCAGGAAGGCAGGCCAAACGGTCTTCGGAAGATCGGACTGTAGACCCCGGACGCGTCCGAGATGGTGATGGATGTGGGAAGCAAGTTCGCTCAGGGCCGCGCGGAGCTCTGCTGTCGTTTCACCTTTGAACAGCTGTTCCATATCAACATTGTGCCGAGCAAGAAGGTCTTCGGGCAAATACATTTGCCGCCTGGCGGCATGCCAGGGAAGTGCGCGCATCAAGCCCGTCAATGCGAACGCAACCCCGCCATGGCCGGCCGCGTCGGCGGTGCCAAGATCCCGCCCACCCGCAAGAACAAGCGATGCCAACTGGATTAATGCCGAACTGGTCTCGCCCAAATAACCTTCCAGATCGTTCAGCGTGGGCATCGGATCATTGTAAAGATCGAATATCCGCGCTTCGATCATGCCGACAAAGGCATTTCGGGGAAGGTCGTATTTGCTGATTGTCTCAAGCAGGGCGACAGCAACCGGATTGCCGGAAACTTCGCCGTGCTCGGTCCCTTCCATCAAATCGCGCCACCATTGCAGCCGGACTTCGCCCGGAAGCGGCTCGGAGACAAGATCGCGCACTCGGGCGATTTCGGCATTAAAAGCGTAAAGCGCCATGAGACCCGGGCGCTTGTCCGCAGGTGCGAACAACGCACTGATATAGCGGTCCCGGTCGTGGGTCCTGACAAAATCCGTGGTGTGATCGAAGTCAGAGGACATAGGTGTAAATATGGTTCGGCAGACGGGTTAGTCTACCGCAATCAGCGCAGCCGCCACCGCCCTGTCTTCGGCAAGCAGGACATTGAACGTGCGCACCGCAGCACCGGTTGACATTGGATCGGCCAGGATGGCGGCATCCCGAAACCGCTCCCGCAAGCTGGCAGGCAGCGGCTTCAGTTCTGTACCCGTACCGACCAGAAGAACCTCAATCTCGTCTTGCTCTGCGAGAACCCGTTCGAACGCCTCAACCGAGAATTCGCTGGCGCCGGTCAGGTCCCAGCCATAAATGCCGCTGGGAACGCATAACAACGACCCCAGATGCGACATTCCCGCAAACCGGAACCCGCCGTCGCCATAGGCGTCTATCGGCGAGCGCCCGGGAAAATGCGCGTCCCGGATTTCCATAGACCATTCCTCCCGCTACCCACAGGCGCGTGCAGCGCACGTCAGGCCGATGCACCCGCATCGGCATTCGTCGCCGCGCCATCACTGCTGGATGACCCGTCACGGCGGAGGTTGAACAGGATCAGGAGCGGAGCCGCCAGGAAGATCGAGGAATACGTGCCGATCACGATGCCGAAGATCATCGCGAGGGTGAACGATTGGATGACCGCCCCGCCAAACACGTAGAGGGATGTCAATGCCAGAAGTGTGGTGACAGAGGTCATTACCGTTCGTGAAAGCGTTTCGTTGATCGACTTGTCGAGCACTTCGGTCAGCGGGATTTTCTTGTACTTCCGCAAGTTCTCCCGGATCCGGTCATAGATCACCACCGTGTCGTTGAGCGAATACCCGATGATCGTCAGAACGGCCGCGATGCTCGACAGAGAGAAATCGAGTTGCAGCACGACGAACAGGCCGACCGTGACCGCAACATCGTTTGCCGTAGTCAGGATTGCACCAAGGGCGAACTGCCATTCGAAGCGGAACCAGATATAGAACATAATAGCGAGCAGTGAAGCGGCAACCGCAATCGCGCCGGCCGTGGCCAGCTCACCAGAAACCCGCGGGCCGACAACTTCGATCCGGCGGAATTCAACATTGTCATCTTCAAAAGCCGCGCGAACCTTACCGACCACCGCCTGCTGGGCAATTTCGCCGCCTGGCTGCTCTTCGATGCGGATCAGGATGTCATCGGGCGCGCCGAACTCCTGCACCTGGACATCGCCGAAATTGAGCGCAGACAACTCGGACCGGATTGTACCGATATCGGTCTGCCCGTCCGTCTTGATCTCAATAATCGTACCGCCCTTGAAATCGATACCATAATTCAGGCCGACGGTGAGAAAACCCGCGATGGAGGCAATGACAAGCACAATGGACAACGGAAAACTGACCTTCCGCAGCCACATGAATTTGAAGCCAGTGTTTTCCGGAACAAGTCTCAGTAACATTGATCTCTACTCCCGGATCAGATCGGCAATTCGGACGGACGGCGGTAACGCACCCAGAGCGCTACCAGCAACCGGCTGAATGTGAAGGCACAGAACACTGTGGTGAAGATCCCGATGGCAAGCGTCACCGCAAAGCCGCGTACCGGACCAGACCCGAGCTGGAACAGGATCACAGCTGCAATCAGTGTGGTGATGTTGGCGTCAAGAATCGTCCCGAGCGCCCGTTTGTAACCGGCGTCAATCGCCGTAATGGCCGAGCGCCCTGCCCGCGCCTCCTCGCGAATACGCTCGAAAATCAGCACGTTGGCATCCACCGCCATACCAATGGTGAGCACGATCCCGGCAATACCAGGTAGCGTCAGCGTCGCCTGCAGCGTGGTCAGCGCACCGAATATCAGGAAGATGTTCGCCAGCAACGCAAAATCGGCAATGACACCAAACCGGCCATAAGCAAGGATCATGAACGCGATCACGGCAACGCCAGCAATAATCGAGGCGATCTCACCTGCAGCAACAGCATCCGCACCGAGGCCCGGGCCAATTGAGCGCTCTTCCAGAACCGTCAGCTTTGCCGGTAGAGCACCGGCACGCAACAGAACGGCGAGATCGTTGGCTCCGTCAACGGTAAAACTGCCAGAAATCTGGCCTGAACCACCTGTGATCGGCTCGCGGATCACGGGCGCAGAGATCACCTCGTCATCCAGGACAATCGCGAAAGGACGGCCGACATTTTCCTGCGTGACCACAGAGAACGTCCGGGCGCCGGAGGTGTTGAAACGGAAACTCACGATCGGCTCGTTGGATCGTTGATCAAATCCCACCTGCGCATCGACCAGATCATCGCCGGTCAAAAGCGGGCGCGCCTCCAGAAGATAGGGAAATGGCGGATCGTCGACACTCATCTTGACGATTGTTCCGGCCGGCGGACGGGTCTGCATCGCCTCCTCGCCGGACATGGACTGATTGACCATGTGGAATGTCAGCTGCGCGGTTTCGCCGATGACGGCTTTCAGCCGTTCCGGATCACCCTCGCCCGGTGCTTCGACCAAGATACGATCAACGCCCTGGCGCTGAATGCTCGGCTCGGTCGTACCGAGTTCATCAAGACGGCGGCGGATGACTTCAATCGCCTGCTGAACAATATATTGCAGGCGGTTCTGAAGACCTTGCTCGGAATAGGTGAACCGAATGAGACCGTCGTCGGACACTGAAAGATCGAATTCATCGACCGTCTGCCCACCAAACAGGCTGGAGACCAGCGGGTTCTGCAGCGGTTCAATCGCCTCGCGCGCTTCCGGCAAGCGCGTCAGATCGCGAATGCGCACCTGAACGCCCTCGCCTTGCGTGCCGAGGCCCGTATAGCCGATACGGGGTTCGGCGGAGCGCAAGGCATCGCGAATATCGCTCTCAAGCGCATCAAAACGCTTGCTCATGTAGTCGGCCCGGTCGACTTCGTAGAGCAGATAGGCACCACCCTGGAGATCCAGTCCCAGCACCATCTGGTTCTTCGGCAGGAAACCAGGCCAGCTTTCCAAAGTCTTTGCGGAAAAGAAGTTCGGCAAGGTTGCCAGGGTACCTGCGACAATCACAACGGCGATCAGCGCGATTTTCCAACGGGCGAAATAGAGCATATCAGATGCCTGTACGGTTTCAGGCCGTTTCGGGAACGGCCTGAGAAAGGGAATTTTCTATTGGCCCCGGTGTATCAGGACCCAAGTTTGCGATCAGTCGCCGTCCTTGGAAGGTTCCGACTTCGACCGCACTTCCTGTACCATGGAACGAACGAGGCGAACGTTCACACCTTCAGCAAGTTCCACCTTGATTTCATTGTCATCAACAACCTTGGTCACCTTGCCGATCAAACCACCCGAGCTGACAACCGTATCACCGCGACGCAGGTTCTTGACCATTTCCTGATGCTGCTTCATCCGCTGGCGCTGCGGACGGATGATCAGGAAATACATGATTGCAAATATGGCCACGAACGGCAGGAGCGAGATCAGGAATTCGGAACCGCCAGCTCCGCCGGCTTGCGCATACGCAGGTGTGATGAACATGTATTTCTCCTAAGTGGGCGTTATTCCGGCCAAAACCCTAAAGGCTGCCCAAACCGGAAACGCCAGATTCCAGTGGCGCGGACTATAGCGGCGGCGCACGGCATTTCAAGGCAAACCGGACTGTTCCGGCGTACCGTTCATCCGAATTCCGTTATTTTCGCCATTGCCCTAACGTGCTATCGCCGAAAGCAAGAATTGACGATGCCCGGAAGCCCGTTCGGGCAGACATGGGCTCCATCGAATGGAGATGCAAGAGCAAATGACCGCACCTGGCGAAATTGCCACATTGAATGCAAAACTCGACGCACTCCTGGCACTGGTGGAAAGGGCCGTGCCGCCCCTGCCGCGTACACCGGACTTCGCAGACGCCAACGCGTTTGTCTGGTCGCCAAGTCCCGGTGAACTTGTCCCGGTCCCGAAAGTGAACCGCGTCGACATCTCCCTTCTTTGCGCCGTTTCGCGGGTCCGGGACATTCTTCTCGACAACACCACTCGATTTGCAATTGGCCTTCCGGCCAACAACGCACTTTTGTGGGGCGCGCGGGGGATGGGCAAATCGTCCCTTGTCAAGGCAGCCCATGCCGCGGTGAACGAGAAAACGCCTGATGCGGAACTGAAGCTCATCGAAATCCACCGCGAGGATATTGAATCCTTACCGAAACTGATGTCCATCATCCGGAGCGCATCCCATCGGTTCCTCGTATTCTGCGATGATCTGTCCTTCGACAACGACGATACGTCCTATAAATCGTTGAAGGCAGTTCTGGAGGGCGGAATCGAGGGCCGTCCAGAAAATGTTTTGTTTTACGCAACGTCAAACCGGCGGCATTTGCTGCCACGTGACATGATCGAGAACGAACGCTCAACAGCTATCAATCCCGCGGAGGCCGTGGAAGAAAAGGTTTCCCTCTCCGACCGGTTCGGCCTTTGGCTCGGGTTTCACAAATGCAGCCAGGAAGACTATCTGGAGATGGTGCACGGATATGCCGCGCATTTCGGCCTCGACATCAACCCGGATACGCTTCGCGCGCAAGCCCTTGAATGGTCCACCACCCGTGGAAGCCGCTCTGGCCGCGTTGCCTATCAATACATTCAGGATCTTGCCGGCAGGCTCGGCGTCCTGCTGGATGCAACATAGTTATCATTGTCAACAAAAACGGCGGACATCTGCCCGCCGTTTCAGACTACCTGTCGTCTTGATACCAATCAGCTTTTCGGCAGATGCAGCAACGGATCGACTGGCTTGTTGCCGCGGCGCAGTTCAAAATGCACCTGAGGTTGAGTTACAGACCCGGTCGCACCGGCATGCCCGACGACGTCGCCACGCCTGACGACATCACCGCGCCGTACCTTCAGTTCGCTATTGTGGGCGTAGGCCGAGACCCAACCGTCGTCGTGCCGGACAAGCACCAGGTTGCCGTACCCTTTCAACTCATTGCCCGAGTAGATCACGGTTCCGTCTGCAGCGGCCTTGACCGGAGTGCCTTCCGGCACGGCCAGATTTACGCCTTCATTTTTTGTGCCGCCGGGTTTCGAACCGAAGTCGGAAATAATCCGCCCCCGGACCGGCCAGCGGAAACGCGTCCTGTCGGCATCCGATTCCTTCACCACCGAAGCAACCGTCTGCTGCCCACTGCTTGCTTCCGGTGCAGGCTTCGCCTTGTGCCCGGGCAGCGGTGCCGTGGAGACTGTTTCAGTTGCAACAGGTGTGAGGGACGACGGTTTCTCCGGCGCCCGGCGCGGAGTCGGAATGCGTTCCTGTGGCACCGACGCCGTTGTCAGCGGAACGACTCTCGCTCCACTCGATGGTTTGCGTGGGGGCAGCGCACTCACCTGCAGCGGTGTAATCCCGGCAGTGCTGATGCTGCCGGTGGTCAGCTCGGCAAAACTCGGCTGCCGCACCGGTTTTCTGGATGGGCTCGGCGCAGAGGTGGTACGCCGGTTGATCGACGCAGTCGTGACCGGCGCAGGGCTCGCCACACTGGGCAGCTTGACCTTGCCGGTCTCACCCTCGGTGGCACTCGACAGCCCGTTGCGCTCAGAATAGACATAGGTCGGTATGGTGATTTGCTGACCCGGCTGGATCGCGTTCGGATCTTCTATACCGTTCACGGCCACCAAGGCCTGGATTGGCACGCCGTAGCGCCGCCCGATGCCTTTCAGGTTGTCCCCGGCACGGACCGTGTAGCGGGTTCCCCCGGTTCCGGTCCAGCCTTTCCAATCGGCGCCAGACCGGGCGGCAGCCTGCCTCGTGCGCCGGGTCACTTCAGGAGCCGGCAAGGTCTGAATGGATTGATTGCGTGTCGCGGCGACCGTCGCAGGCGGAGAAGCTGCTGGCAGCGGCTTTGCAACAATGGTCCTTGGCTGCGCCGGCACGGAATTGGTGACGAGCGGCTGTGAGGACTGAGGCGGCAATCCGCGCGCGGTCCCGCCGGGCCCATTGACAATATCATTGTAGCTCGGCTGATTTCCGCCACCATGGATTATGGCGCGCTGATTGTCGGTGCTACCGGTATAGGAATGCGGCTCGCCAAAGCGCTCAACTGCGCTTGAACACCCCGCTGCCATTCCGGCAACAAGGGAGATTACACCGATCTTGTTAAACAACGATCCGCGGAGGATACGCATCCGCCTGTTCCTAGCCATAACTCATACCGCATACTGAGGCTTTCACGGTTATGATTAGAAACCGGTAAGGTTTATAAAGGCTGAAAGAACGGTCCAATTCAGCCAGTTATTTTCAGACTCTTCGTTAACTATAAGAATTTTCAAAGTTTCTGAGCAATGCCCGGCCGCATGGAGACTGTCCTGACAGGCATGAGATCCTCGGACGCAATCCCTGTCTCAAGTTTACGGAAGCGCATAAGGATCTGCCGACTCCCGGCCGGACCAACCGGTGCAATCAGGTAGCCGCCGGTCGTCAACTGGGCAAACCAGGCATCAGGCACTGCATCCACTGCGGCATTGGCAACGATACGATCGAACGGCGCACGTGGTCTCAACCCGTCCAACCCATCAAGTTGCTCAATTCGGACATTGCCGATTCGCAAGGTTGCGAACCGCTCGGCGGCCAGCTCAATCAAGGTCCGGTATCGTTCAACGCTGTGCACGTTCTTGGCAAGGTGGGCGAGTACCGCAGTTTGATAACCGGACCCCGTGCCGATCTCGAGCACATTGTGATCCGGGGCAGGTTCCAGGGATTGCACAACATGTGCAACAAGGCCGGGCGCCGAAGCCATCTGCCCGCATTCGATGGGGAGCTGGGCGTCCTGATAGGCCAGCCGATGATACTTGGACGCCAGAAACAACCGGCGCGGCAAACGCTCAATTGCGGAGAGGACAGGCGTGGAACGAATACCGCGGCGGCGCAAACTCAGGATCAGTCCTGCACGGGCCTCAGCTTCTTCATGAAGCACGCGGCCATCCAGCATGTCATCCGCTCGCAGGCCCTGCCCGTCCATCCCCTTCCCTTTGGTTCCTATTTCAGTTCTGCAGCCAGGTGTCCTACGAGGTCATGCGCGGTCAAATCAATCCGCAAGGGTGAAACGGAGATGTATCCGTCCGCGATCGCATGCAGGTCGGAGTTTTCCAGAACCGACACGCCGCGATCCTTGAACTGTAACCAGTAGTAAGGAAATCCGCGGCCATCGTGCCGTTCTTCTATGAAGAGCCCGCTTTGTTCATGATGCCCCTGAACCGTGACCTTCACCCCCTTCACCTCATCGGCAGGCAGTCCTGGAAAATTCACGTTTAGCAGCGTGTATGGCGGCAAGGCAAAATCCAAGAGCTTGCGGAAAAGCTCCGGCGCATGCGCGCTGGCGGTGGCGTAATCCGGATCCCCCGGCACGCCCCAGTCATAGGCCTGGGAGACTGCAATTGCCGGGATGCCGAGAATTGCAGCTTCCATGGCGCCCGCGACCGTACCCGAATAGGTGACATCTTCCCCAAGGTTCTGACCACGGTTGATGCCCGACAGCACCAGATCCGGCAATTCCGGCAAAACCTGGCGCACTCCCATGATAACACAATCTGTGGGCGTGCCTTTCAACGCAAAGTGACGCTCATCAATTTGCCGTAGCCGAAGCGGATCGCTGAGGGTCAGGGAATGGGCGACACCGCTTTGATCGGTTTCAGGGGCGATCACCCAAACATCGTCCGACAACGTGCGTGCAATGTCTTCCAGAACGTGCAGACCCGGCGAATGAATTCCGTCGTCGTTGGTGATCAATATCCGCATGAATACTCCACTTCCCGTTACCGGGGAACCATCTGAGAAGAACGATTTGCGTCAGCCGATCTTGTCCGCACCGCCCATATAGGATCGCAACACTTCGGGCACCGTAATCGAGCCATCCTGATTCTGATAGTTCTCAAGGACCGCTATCAGCGCCCGTCCAACGGCAATGCCAGACCCATTCAGCGTGTGCACGAACACATTCTGCTTGGAGTCTTTCGGGCGGTATCTGGCATTCATGCGGCGGGCCTGAAAATCGCCGCAAACCGAACAGGAGGAAATCTCGCGATAGGTATCCTGTCCCGGCAGCCACACCTCAATGTCATAAGTCTTGCGAGCGCCAAAACCCATATCGCCAGTGCACAGGGTCATCACCCGGTAATGCAGGCCAAGTTTTTTCAGGACGGTTTCAGCACAGCCAAGCATCCGCTCCAGTTCATCGAGCGATTCTTCCGGCCGCGTTACCGAGACCAGTTCGCACTTCTGGAACTGATGCTGACGGAGCATGCCCCTGGTATCGCGTCCCGCAGATCCGGCTTCGGAACGGAAGCAATATGTCAGCGCCGTCGCGCGAAATGGCAACGCGTCTTCGGAAACGATTTGCCCGGCAACCAAATTCGTCAGCGGCACTTCCGCTGTCGGGATCAGGTAGTGACCGGTATCTGCCTTGAAGAGGTCTTCCTCGAACTTCGGCAACTGACCGGTGCCATAGAGCGGCGTGTTGTTGACGAGAAGCGGCGGAGAAACTTCGGTATAGCCATGTTCACTGGTGTGCAGATCAATCATGAACTGGCCAAGTGCGCGTTCCAGCCGGGCAATCTGCCCCTTGAGCACCACAAAGCGCGAGCCGGAAAGGTTCGCAGCCGTCTCGAAGTCCATACCACCAAGCGCTTCACCCAGATCAAAGTGCTCTTTTGGCGCCTCGTTGAAACTGAAGGAAGGTACTTCTCCATGGGTCCGGTAGAGCACGTTGCCAGCTTCGTCCCCGCCTTCCGGCACATCCTCATGGGGTAGATTGGGGATGACCGCCATCGCGCCCTCCAGAGCGGCGATCAGCTTGCGTTCTTCCTCCTCACCCGACTGAATGAAAGCCTTGATCTCGGCGACTTCGTCGATGAGCTCCTGCGCACGCGCATTGTCGCCCGCCCCCTTGGCCTTGCCGATCTCCTTGGAGGCGGCATTCCGGCGCTCTTGTGCGTCCTGCAGCTTGGTAATGTGGGACCGGCGCGCATCGTCCAGCTCAAGCAACCGCGCAGCGGATGCTTCATAGCCACGTCTTGCCAGAGCGGCATCGAATGCGTCTGGGTTTTCCCGAATCCACTTGATATCGAACATGTTATTATCCTGAAGGACGCGAACCTGAGAGGATGTCCATCAGATCAAGCGGAGCGTGGACGCGAAAGCCTCAACTCAGGCTGCGGCATCCTCAGCTTCGCGGGCCGCTTTACGCTCTGCGCGTTGACGCTCCACCAGCCTGACGGACAGGATGGAGACTTCGTAGAGAAGGAGCGTTGGCAGTGCAAGACCGATCTGGGAGATCGGATCCGGAGGAGTCAGAATTGCGGCGGCAGCAAAAGCACCGACGATCGCGTATTTGCGCTTTTTCTTCAGACCGTCCGCATCGACCATTCCCGCCCGGCCAAGCAGGGTGAGCACCACGGGAAGCTGGAACACCAGGCCGAAGGCGAAGATCAGGATCATGATCAGACCGAGATATTCGCTGACCTTGGCAAGATGCTGAATGGCCACCTGACCCGCTGTCGCAGTCTGTTCCTGCGACAGGAAAAAGCCCATCGCCATAGGCATGACCAGGAAATAGACCAGGCTTGCGCCAATGAGGAACAATACAGGCGTCGCCATCAAGAAGGGCAGGAATGCGCCACGCTCGTGTTTATAAAGACCCGGCGCTACAAACATGTAGATCTGACTGGCAACCACCGGGAACGCCAAAAAAAGCGCACCGAACAAGGCAAGTTTCAGCTGGGTAAAGAACCATTCCTGCGGCGCCGTAAAAATCATCTGGACTTCGTCGGGATTCGGCGCAGCGCGCAGATAGGGAACCGTAAGGATGTTGTAGATATCGGTCGCGAAATAAAAGCAGCCGACAAACATCACCAAAATGGCCGCAATTGACCAGATCAGCCTCTGGCGCAGCTCGATAAGATGCTCGATAAGAGGTGCCTTCGAAGCGTCGATATCTTCCTGGCTCATGCTTTGGTTTCTTCCGCCACAGGCTGTTTGGCCGCTTGAGGTTCGGGCATTGCCGGTGTTGTATCGGCGGGGGCTACAGGCTCTGCGCCCGTGGCTTCGTGTGCTCCACCGGACACCGGTTCCGCCTTGGGCTCTGCCTCGTTGCCCGCAGAAGACGGTGACGGGCTCGCGTCCGCTTTGCCTTTGGAACCAGAGCCCTTTGGAGCGAACTTGTCGTCCTCGATGGACTTCTTCAGATCCTTGAGCGGATCAAAATTGGCCACCGATTCGACCTGATCCTTCATGTCTGCAATGTCAGCCTGTTTTTCGGCCTCGCGCAACGCATCGTTAAATGTCGACTGGAATTCTCTGGACAGCCGTCGCATCTTGCCCATCTGCTGCCCGAGCGTGCGCAGCATACGCGGCAAGTCCTTTGGGCCAACCACGATGATCGCCACACAGGCGATCAGCATCAGTTCGGTCCATCCAATGTCAAACATACCAGGTCCGCCAGGCTAAGAGACGCAATGCGAAAGGATCAGCTTGCTTTCGACTGATCTTCAGCCTTTTTGGCAGATACCGTCTCAGCGGCTTCGTGATCGATTGTCTTCTGCTGGTCGGCAACATCATCCTCGGCCATACCACGCTTGAAGCTCTTGATACCCTTGGCCACGTCACCCATCAACTCGGAGATCTTGCCACGGCCAAACAGCAGCACCACAACCACCGCTATAATGACAATCTGCCAAACACTAATGCCCATTCATCAAACTCCTGATCCTAGGCTCCAAGCCCTGTTAGCCCCTTCTATCGAAAAGGGTCTTTCCCCGCAACACACACTAAACCGGTGCCGCAAGGCAATTCGACAATACGCTTAAAGAGCCGCCACCGTCTTTGATCTAGTTGGGGTCTGATTTCCCGAACACAAGGACATCCTGCGGATCGGCAGACACCCGGACATCCATTCCCGGTTTCCATCCGCTACCGGCTCTGGCGCGCGCCTGCAAGGGGTGGTCCAGTCCATCGACCACTACAGACAAAAGATCGACCTCGCCGACAAAGTTCTTCGTCTGGATTCGCCCGGCGACCCCGTCCTTTGAGATACTCTTCAAAACAAGCCCCTGAGGACGAACACAAACATCGACCTTGGCCCCGTTCTCCGCACCGTTCGAACCAAGGATCCCGAGTGGCGTTTCAATCCCCGCAGAGGTCACTACGCCTTCGATCTGGTTGAGCTCGGAAAAGAAACGCGCCGCAAACAGATCGACCGGTGCCTTGTAGAGCTCCTCCCCCGGCCCGGCCTGAACCAACCGGCCCTGACGCATCAGGACAATCCGGTCGCCCATGCGCATGGCCTCTTCAGGATCATGGGTTACTATGATGCAGGTCGCCTTGGTCTCGCGAATGACGGCAAGCGTTTCATTGCGCACACTATCGCGAAGGCGCCGGTCGAGGCCGGAAAACGGCTCGTCCATCAACAAGATGCCCGGTCTCGGCACCATGGCCCTCGCTAGTGCCACGCGCTGCTGCTCACCACCGGAGAGCGCGTGCGGATAATCGTCGCCATAGTCGGCAAGACCGACGCGCGCCAATGCCGCCAGTGCTGCCTGGCGCGCCTCACTTTTCGGCATCTTGGTCAGACCGAACATCACATTGTCCAGAATGGTCATATGCGGGAACAGCGCATAGTCCTGAAACATAAGTCCGACGTTGCGCTTTTCCGGCGGCATGAAAAAGGTGTCACTGGCGACATCCGCGCCATTAATCAGCACCCGGCCACGCGATTGCCGCTCCACGCCCGCCGCAATCCGCATCAACGTGGTTTTGCCGCAACCAGAGTGGCCCAGAAGGCAGATGATTTCGCCCGGAGCCACCGAAAGATTGAAATCAACGACCGAAACGATACCGCCATAATCGTGGTGAATGCCCTCAAACACCAAGCCGGCCGCGATTGTCGCGCCGGCGGTTCCGCGAGCGCCCCAGCCCGCCGGAAGCAGGTTGCCAGCAGCGGCGCTGACCGTATCAACTGTCATTCCTGTCCATTCCAATTTCTTCGCCAGCGTCCATATCCGCCAAGTCCTCTTCCAACGGGTCTTCATCCTCACTTAGCGCAGGATCATCGCTGGGAATAGGTACAATGAAGGTTGCCGGAATTGCGCTGTCCAGAAGACCTGCTCCTTTGAGTTCCTCAAGACCCGGAAGATCCTTTATGGTGTCGAGGCTGAAATGCTGCAGAAACTGTTCGCTGGTTCCATATGTGACCGGCCGGCCCGGTGTCCGGCGGCGGCCGCGCATACGGATCCAGGACGTTTCCATGAGCACATCAAGCGTTCCCTTCGACGTCGACACACCCCGGATTTCTTCAATTTCGGCACGGGTCACCGGCTGGTGATAGGCTATGATAGCCAGCGTCTCAAGCGCCGCACGGGACAGCTTGCGCTGTTCCTCAACCTGCTTGTGCATCAGGAACGCAAGATCCTCTGCGGTCCGGAAGCACCATTTGCCGCCGATTTGGACCAGATTGACACCGCGGGTCGCATAGGTTTCTCGAAGAGCCATCAAGGCCGCTCCGACATCGGTACCGCCGGGCAGCCTTTGATGCAGTTCGTCAACCGACAACGGTTCGCTCGCGGCAAAAAGCAGGGCCTCAACCATTCGCAATTCCGAATGATCCGGCCCCGCTGGTTCGGCCACTACCTGGTCGTCCGTCAAATCGTCCGCTTCGAATGGTTCACCGTTCATGGGTCGGCTCCTTCGCAACGGCGCGGATATAGACTGGTGAGAAAGGTTCGCCCTGCCGGATTTCGGCAAGTCCCTCGCGGACCATTTCGAGGCTGGCCGAAAATGTGCTGGCAACCACGGTCGCGCGCTCCTCCGGATCAATCAGGTAGTCGCGCAGGTAGGAATTGATCGGTGCCCATTCACCGATTTCCCCGATCAGCCGCTTGAGCAACTCCTGAGCCTCCTGCAAAGACCAGACCGTTCGCCGGAGCACTGTCACCGATGTCACGGATTGCCGCTGCCGCTGGTTCGCATAGGCATGCAGCAAATCATAAATCGACGCATCCCACTTGCTGCGGTGTTCCACAGACATGGTTTCCGGCATTCCCCGGGCGAATACATGAATGCCAAGGCGGTTGCGGGCCATCAGCTTGGACGACACTTCCCGCATGGCCTCAAGACGCCGCAAGCGGAACGCCAGCGCAGCAGCGAGTTCTTCACCCGTGGGCTCATCCTCATCCTTTTGCACCGGAAGCAGCAGCCGCGACTTCAAAAACGCAAGCCAAGCGGCCATCACCAGATAGTCTGCGGCCAATTCCAACCGCATCCGGCGCGCCTCGGCAACGAATTCCAGATACTGCTCGACAAGGGCGAGTATGGATATGCGCGCAAGATCGACCTTTTGCGTTCGCGCCAGCGTCAGCAGAAGATCCAGCGGCCCCTCAAAGCCATCCACATCGACAACAAGCTGAGGATCGCTGATCGCCCGATCACCGGGTGGCACAGGATCTTCTTCGAAGCCCGAAGCGCCGTCGGATCCAGCAGATGCATGGGTATCGATGTTGTCCTGATCGCTCATCGAAGCGGTGCCATGCCCCCGTTCTTCCGTTGTTTTTCAACACCGCACATCAACCGGCCCAACCTGTCAAATCGCGAAACTCCGCCAAAACGGTGCCGCGATCCAATTTAGGTGTTTCCTTCGCTAGACACGCAAGCGCGGCGGTACATCTTTGTTCGGAACGGCCCGTCAACTCAGGTACACCGGCAGCGACCGCCTGCATCTCGGTCATATCGCCATTGCAATGCAAAACCAAATCGCATCCGGCATCAATGGTCCTGGCCGCCCGGGTTTCCATGTCACCGCCGAGTGCCTTCATCGAGATGTCATCGCTCATCAGGCAGCCGTCGAAACCGATCATTTGCCTTATGACGGTCGAGACTACGTGTGTGCTTTGAGTTGCCGGTCTCTGGCTATCAATCCCGGAAAAGACGATATGCGCTGTCATGCCGAGCGGCAAATCGTTTAGTGCGCTGAACGGTATGAGGTCGCATTGCTCAAGTTCCCGGAGGCCGGCTTCGACAAAAGGCAAATCTAGATGGCTGTCGACCAGCGCGCGTCCATGGCCGGGCATATGCTTGATGACCGGCAAAACACCTGCACGGAGGGCGCCATCTGCCATGGCCCGGCCAAGCGTGGCAACCATTTCTGGATCATCGGAAAAGGACCGGTCGCCGATCACATCAGAGGTCCCGGGAAAAGCGACATCAAGGCACGGAATACAGTCTACCGAAATCCCGAGAGCCCGCACCTCGTTGCAGATCAGCCAGCCTGCAAGATAGGCGGCACGCAGACCCTTTTCAGGGTCTTGCGAGCAAAGCTCCCCGTACAGCCGGCCGGCGGGCATCCTCAACCAATGCGGTGGTTTAAGCCGTGCGACTCGGCCGCCTTCCTGGTCAATGAGAACCGGCGCATCCGCCCTGCCGACTGCAGAACGAAACGCTTCGGTCAGCGCCCGCACCTGATCCGGTGTCCCCACATTGCGGGCAAACAGGATCAACCCCCAAGGGTTCTCCCGCTTGAAGAAGGCCTTTTCCTTGTCGCTCAGGCTCAGGCCGGTGCACCCGGAAATGAAGGCTTTGGTCATAGGCTTGGCTTATCTGCTGACCCTGAAGCGGTCAAGAATGGCATCGCTGCTGTCCCCGGACCTTGCGAATAGGCGTGAATTTGTTCTCTAAGTTCCAGACAAAGGTACATGGAGACACCCGATGCGCGCTCGACACGATATTCCCGCCGGAACGCTCACCCGCTTGACAGTGAACTCGGACATGCTGCTCGAAAATCGTTTGGGCGACACAACGGCGCGCGAAGTGCTGGTCTATTCGCCGAACGGGCATGACGGCGCCGGTTTGCCGTTGCTGGTTGATCTGGCCGGTTTCACTGCCGGGGGACCCGCACATGCAAATTGGAAAAATTTCGGCGAAAACCTGCCGGAGCGCCTGGACCGGCTGATTCACGACAAGCTTTTGCCGCCGGTCATCGTCGCCTTGCCCGATTGCTTCACAAGGCTCGGCGGTAACCAATACATCGATAGCATTGCCATGGGCCCATGGGCGCGTTGGCTGACCACAGACATGCTGGCTGCGGTTGAAGACCAGTTTAACTGTGGCGGCGAGGGAAAACGGGCGTGTTTTGGCAAGTCCTCGGGCGGATATGGTGCCCTCGTCCATGCGATGCTCTATCCACACATATGGTCCGCAGCCGCATGCCATTCCGGCGATATGGCCTTCGAGCTGTGTTACCTGCCCGAAATGCCAAGCGCCCTACGAGCAATTGCACGGGCCGGATCGATCGAAGCCTTCGTAACCGGGTTCGAGGCGGGACCTAAATACCCGGGCGGCGCAATGCACGACCTGATGACCTTTGCCATGGCGGCGACGTACGATCCCGATCCGGACCCGTCCGCCTTTTGCGGAATTCGGCTGCCCGTCACACCGGACACTTGCGAAATCATTGAGGACCGCTGGAACAATTGGCTATCCTGGGACCCGGTGCGTATGGCAGGCCGCCACCTGGATGCGCTGAAAAGCTCGAAAGGATTGTGGATCGATTGCGGCGATATCGACCAATACAACCTGGTCTATGGCGCAAGGCGCTTCACGCAAATCCTGAAAGCACATGGCGTCGAACACACCTATGAGGAATTTAACGACACGCATTCGGGCATCGACTACCGGCTGGACAGCAGTCTGCCTTTCCTCGCCACAAAACTTCTCGGCAAATAAAACGCCGCCGGTCAATCGATTGGCCGGCGGCACAACGAACTCAAAAACACGATCAGTTCCGGCCGATGAAACAGTCTCCGCCGGCGGCCTTAAGGCTTTCGCAAAGCGTTACGGCATCATTGCGCGAATTCATTGGCAGGCGGGCCCGGTACCAGACACCGCGCGATCCGAGATCAGCCGGCACAATTACTGCTTCACGACTTCCAAGGATCGACTGATACCTGCGTTGAAGACTGGAATATGTGCTTTGCGCAGCCGATTCCGTTGTCTGCGACGTCAACTGAACGGTCCACGTCCCGGCAGGGATTGCTCCGGCAGCAGTCGGTGTGCTTGCCGGCGCCGTTGCAACCGGCGTCGTCCGGGCTGGTTGCTGTGGTTGCGCAGGCTGGCTTTGGGTCAGATCAAGCGGCCCCGCCGGACGTGATGGGGCAGTTGCAACCGGTGCGGTTGCCGCAGGTGGGGCACTGGCAATACGGGTGGGCACATCCGGCTTTGGCCTTGGCACCCCGGCGCCCGGTGCCGGAACACCGGTAACGGGCGCATCAGTTCCGTCATTTGGCACGGCCGTTTCCGGCGCTGCCGGCGTTTCTGTCCGCAAGGGTGCCGTCCAGGACGTTACCGGAGATGGCGCGTTTCCGGTTTCCGGAGGGGTTACCGGTGCCGTCGCAACAACTCTTGGTGTGGCTTGCACCGGTGCTGCAGGTACCGGGGCAGCCGGTTCGGCCTGAGGTGATGGCGTCGGCGGAAGCGATCCTGATGCAGGCTCATCCTGAACCTCATTCGACGAGATAATCGTTCCGTCCGGGCGGACAATTAGCGTCCGAACCTGCCTCGGGGCACCCGGCACAAGATCGGCGCCACCCGATTCTTC
The DNA here is from genome assembly GCA_965230445.1 of Roseibium sp. GTDB lineage: Bacteria > Pseudomonadota > Alphaproteobacteria > Rhizobiales > Stappiaceae > Roseibium. Next base: position 2,204,562 of record OZ246005.1, read on the forward strand.
CGGCGCGGGCGGCAATTCGGCCGGTTCAGGTGTGTTCGGAACAACAAGCCGTTCTCTATCATTGTCGACAGCTTCGCCGACCCGGTCATAGATCAGCTTTGAGGATTGGTTGTCTTCTTCCGCGGGCGTCTGTTCGGGAAAGACTTTCAACGGCCCCTGAATCCCCGCGATTACCGGAGGCGGCCCGTCCGGAACGGAAACACCGGAACCGTCGGTAAAGAAGAATGCACCACTGCCCAATACGGCGATCGCCAGTACAGCCGCCGCGGCGTATAGCCCCTTGCGCGACTGCCGTTCTGGCGTGGGCGCGGCTTCCATTTCAGACCGTGAATGCTCCGGAAGAACCCCGATTTCGGACAGCGTCGGGTCGCTTTCCTGCATCGCGCGTGCGACAGCATCCAGATCGTAACCGCCTGGAGGCGGTGTCGCCTCATCTTCTGACGTTCGCGGAATTGCCTCGGCGGCCGCGGGCCATGTCATGTCGTCTATCGAACCGGCACTCGCCGAAGCGCTTGCCGTTTCCGGTCGAGCGCGGCTGCCACTAGACCCGCTCGCGTCCGCGGGCTTGGGAAATTCAAGATCTGCAAACAAGGCATCGAACTCGGATGCCCCGGCTTGCAAGCCACCGGATTTGTCGGCAGTAACCGACAATCCAGGAGACAAATCTCCAAGCGCGGCGAACAGGTCGTTCTCGTCGATCCTTGGCCGCGGCGGCGCGGCATCTTCAGACGGCACCTCTTTGCCGGGCAACAGGGACGCTCCAGGATCAGGCAAATCCGGCACGGGCGACCGAGGTTCTTCAACCGGCACTCTCCCGAACGGATCGGGTGCCGCCTTAGAGCCTTCGCTACTTGCGGCAGGATAAGGTTCCCCCGGATAGTCTCCAAAGGTTTCGGAAACTGGTTTACTGGCGATCGTCTCGGGCGAATGTCCGGTAATTTCAGCGTCAGAGGCTTCTGCGGCAGCCGGATCGCTCTGATCTACATTCAACCGCAATGCGCCAATCAACTCATCCTCAAATCCATCGGACAGATTGGAGGATGACGGCGGTAGGTCCGCTGCCGGCTCTGCCTGCTGAGGGTTTACGGCAAAATCCGATTGACCTCGCGTCTGGAAACCGGGCTCTCCAGCTTCTGGTGCAAACTCAAGCTCAACGGCCCGGTCGACCCGATCGAGCCCTTTCGCCGGGCTGGCATCCGCGCCAACCTCATGACCGCCAGGAACCGACCGGGTTTCGGTATAAACCTGCCCTTGCGCCACCTGTGCGGCGGGAACAGGATCGCCGGGCTCGCCGAATTGATCATTTGGGACGTCATGCCTGCCAGAAAACCGGCCGCCATGGTCGGTTTGCGACGTTTCAGCCGGAAATTCGGCAACGGGTTCGGCGGCAACCGGATCGAAGGCCGGGGACTGCGGAGATGTGGCAAAGGAGGGTTCTATCCTCCTGCCACGCGGCGCCGCTGCCACAGCCAAATCATCCAGTCCTGCGAAATAGTCACCGTGCGGAGCAGAATCGACCCTGGGTTCGCTTGCCGGTTGCTTGGACTGCTTGACAATCCGAGCCAACTCTACCAGCGGATCGTTGCTTTGGGGCGATGCCTCCTGATTGCCAGGTCCGGCATCCGGACGCGGGTCAGTCGATTTGTCGTCGGAATAATTAGACATAGGCAAAATCAGACCGGCTGCTCCCGTAATGTCTGCCGGCAGTCACCGCAGACGACTGTACTGACAGGAGCCTCAACGCATCTCCTGCGGCGCATCCACACCGAGGATTTCAAGACCAGAAGCAAGTACTAAAGATACTGCACGGACCAAAGCAAGACGCGCCATCGTTATTTTGACATCATCTGGGTTAATAAAGCGTAATTGCGGCATTTCTTTGCCTCTATTCCAGTGGCCATGCAGGTAACTGGCGAGTTCATGCAGGTAAAAAGCTATCCTATGCGCTTCATGGGTTTCTGCTGCGGCTTCCACCAGTTTCGGCCATGCGGCCATCTTGCCGATCAATTCCAGTTCGCCACTGTCGGACAACAGCGTAAGATCAGCCTTGGCTAGCGCTTCCGCGGATAAAACCAGATCTGGAAGTTCGTCTGCCGCCTGGCGAAGAACAGAACAGCAGCGGGCGTGACCATACTGAACATAGAAGACCGGATTGTCTTTCGACTGTTCGGTGACCTTTTTGAAATCGAAATCAAGCGGCGCATCGTTCTTGCGGAACAGCATCATGAAACGCACAGCGTCCGGCCCGACTTCATCAACAACTTCGCGAAGCGTGATGAAATCGCCGGAGCGTTTGGACATTTTTACGGGTTCACCGTCACGCATCAGTTTGACGAGCTGACAGAAACGGACGATCACGTCCGTTTCCCCGCCAGAAACAGCCTTTCCGATAGCCTCAAGGCGCTTGGCATATCCGCCGTGATCGGCACCAAGCACGTAAATGGCCTCTTTAAAACCGCGCTGATACTTGTCCTGAAAATAGGCAACATCGGCCGCGAAATATGTATAGGAACCGTCAGATTTCTTCAGCGCGCGGTCGGTGTCATCGCCAAAGTCGGAGGCCCGGAAAAGGGTCTGCTCCCGGTCTTCCCAATCGTCGGGCACCTGCCCCTTCGGCGGCGGCAACGTGCCTTCATAAACCAGTTCCTTGTCCCGCAGGCCATCCAGCATAATGTCGATGCGGGAATGGTTTGATCCGTCCCGCGCATGCAAGGAGCGCTCGGAATAAAAGACGTCGTGCGAAACATGGAGAGCTGCAAGATCACCGCGGATCAGATCCATCATGGCGCCTATGGCCCGTTCCTTCACGATAGGCATCCAATGGCTTTCGCCTTGATCTTTAAGGCCGTCACCGAATTCTTCCGAAAGGTTCTTGCCAACCGGCTTCAGATAGTCGCCCGGGTAAAGACCCGCTGGAATTTCGCCAATATCTTCTCCGCAAGCTTCCAGATAACGCAGATATGCGCTTCGTGCGAGCGTGTCGATCTGCGAACCGGCATCGTTGATGTAGTATTCCTTCACGACATCATGGCCCGCAAACGCAAGCAGGTTGGCCAGCGTGTCGCCAACGACCGCTCCGCGGATATGGCCGACATGCATCGGCCCGGTCGGGTTGGCGGAAACGTATTCGACATTGACCTTTGAACCCGTTTTCTTTGGCGCACCGCCAAAGCGTTCCCCTGTCAAAAGCACAGCATTCAGCACCGCATACCAGACCGAGTGCGCAACACGCAGATTGATGAAGCCTGGTCCGGCGACCGTGACTTCGGTGATGTCAGGATCCTTGCGCAGCGCCTCCGCAAGCCGTTCAGCCAGGTCGCGCGGTTTCATACCCAGCGGTTTCGCCAGAACCATGGCGGCATTGGTTGCAAGATCGCCGTGGGCCGGATCGCGTGGTGCTTCCACCACGACTCGTGCGAGGTCCGGTTCGCCGGAATCCTTGTCCTTGAGCTCCAACTGTCGCAGGCAGGTTTTAACGCGTTGCGTAAATTCGTGAAACAGATCCATATTTGCCTGGCCATAAAGTCTGAGATTTCCGAAACCGGACAGAACCGTTGTTTCGTGCGCTTTGTTTGACGCGCGCCTACCCCAATTCGGGTGTATCGTCAAACAGTCTGCGGTGTTCATCAATCGCATAACGATCCGTCATGCCGGCGACATAGTCGCATACACGGCGGGCGACGCTCGCCTGGTCAAGCCCTTCAAGACCCGCATTCCAGGGTTTGGGCATCAAGTCCGGCTCGGCGAGAAGCCTGCTGAACAGATCCCGTACCACCCGCGAAACCAGTTTGCGCACCGCAAGAACGTCTTCGTGGCGATAGACACGGGCAAACAGAAACCGTTTCACTTCCCGTTCGGCCGCTTCCATTCCGTCAGAAAAACAGACGCAACACTGCCCGGCAAGGCGGACATCTTGTGCTGATTTCGGGTCCACCGCTGCAAGCCGCCGCAAGGCCTCGCCAATCACATCCTCAACCATCCTGGTAATCGAACGACGGACAATTTCATGAATCCGGCGTCCCTCCTCCAATCCGGGATACCTGCTGTCCACTTCTTCCAGAATTCCGGCAAGAAAGGGGACTTCCCTCATGTCCTCAATGGCAAACAGACCGGCGCGCAGGCCGTCGTCAAGATCGTGAGCGTCATAGGCAATATCGTCGGCGATGGCTGCTGCCTGCGCCTCCAGGCTTGGCCATGTGTCGAACAGGAGATCCTGACGTGTGGCATATTCGCGAACCGCAAACGGCAATTGGCCACCCTTGAATTTGCCGAGCGGGCTGCCATCGGACGCGACAAGCGGCCCATTGTGTTTCACCAAGCCTTCCAACGTCTCCCAGGACAGGTTCAAACCGTCGAATTCCGCATATCGCTGTTCAAGGCTGGTTACGACCCGCAAGGACTGGGCGTTGTGGTCGAAACCGCCGTAAGGCGCCATGCATTCATGCATGACATCCTCACCTTCATGGCCAAAGGGCGTGTGTCCAAAGTCATGGACCAGTGCGAGACATTCCGCCAGGTCTTCGTCGAGGCGCAGGGCACGTGCAAGTGACCGGGCAATTTGCGACACTTCGATCGTGTGGGTCAAACGTGTCCGGAAATGATCGCCCTCGTGATAAACAAAGACCTGTGTCTTGTGCTTCAACCGGCGGAAGGCGGATGAATGGATGATCCGGTCCCGATCACGCTGGAATGGTGTCCTGGTCGGGCTGGACGGTTCGGAAAAGAGCCGCCCCCTGCTCTCTTCGGCACGTTCGGCATAGATCGCCCGTTCCTGAGCGCCGTAACCGATCTGGAAGTTTTGCGCATTTCCGGTCATATTCACCAAACCATCCTTGCTTCAAGATTTGGCTGCGGCCGCATCCGGCATTGACGCCCGGCACCCCAACTCATACTTACCTAAACGAGTCATCTTTCATTCCGGCGACGTTTGACCGGAAACACAGGGAATACGATCACCATGGTTGAAACCCTTGAAGACCGCGTAACAGTCAGCGACAGCGCTGCCAAGCGCATTGCTCGCATTTTGTCGAAAGAAGCCGAAGGCAGCATGCTGCGTGTCAGTGTTGAAGGTGGCGGTTGCTCGGGATTGCAATACAAGTACGATGTGGTCAAGGAGCGCGAGGACGACGATTTCGAAATCGTCAAGGACGGAGCGACAGTCCTGATTGATTCCATGTCACTCCAGTACATGACCGGCTCGGAGATCGATTTCGTCGACGATCTCATTGGCCAGGCCTTCCAGATCAACAATCCGAACGCGGTTGCTGGTTGCGGTTGCGGCACCAGTTTTACGATTTGATGTTACGGATTGGAATGATGGCACGCGCCCTGCCTTTCTCCAGAATAAATGGAAGGCACTGGCTTTGAAAGTCGCCACCTGGAACATCAACGGTGTGAAAGCCCGCATTGAGACTGTGCTCCAATGGCTGAAAGAGGCTTCGCCAGATGTCGCGTGCTTGCAGGAAATAAAGTCGATCGACGAGAACTTCCCGCGCCAACCGTTCGAGGATCTCGGTTATAACGTCGAAACCCACGGCCAGAAGGGTTTCAACGGTGTCGCAATCCTTTCGAAACACCCGCTCGAAGATGTTGAGCGCGGCTTGCCGGGCAACGAAGCCGATGAACAAGCGCGCTATATCGAAGCTTCGGTATCTGCAAACAGAACCGCCCTCCGGTTCGGCTGCCTCTATCTGCCCAACGGCAATCCACTTGGCACCGGGAAGTTCCCGTACAAGCTTGGCTGGATGGAACGGCTGATCGCGCATACGGAACGGCGTCTAGCCGAGGAAACACCGTTCCTGCTGCTCGGGGACTACAATGTCATTCCGGACCCCGCCGACGCGAAAAATCATCAAGCCTGGCTGGATGATGCGCTCTTCCAACCGGAAAGCCGGCGCAACTTCCGTGCTTTGAAAAACCTCGGCATGACCGAGGCAGTTCGGGCATGTACGGAAGCAGAAGGCATTTACACGTTCTGGGACTATCAGGCCGGCGCCTGGCAAAAGGACAACGGTATCCGTATCGACCACATATTGATGTCCGCGCAAGCCACGGATCTGTTCCACGGGTGCGGTATCGACAAGCATGTTCGTGGCTGGGAAAAGCCGTCAGACCATGTTCCTGTTTGGGTGAGCGTAGCTCCTTGAGTCGGCAAACTCCGCACAAATTGTGCTGAATGCTGCTGTATCCGTGAAGCCTTCCGGCCCCTATTGAACCGGTATCTGTTGAGCTGACAGAAAGTCCTGTCCGTACCGGGCTGTCCATTCATCGGCTAGCCCGCGCGCAAGGCGGCGTATATCTTCGTCAGCGAGAGCAAAATACTGCTCGTGTATATCACCGATCCAGCCTGCATCAGCACCGGCCGCATTTTCACGGGCAATGGTGATCCACATCAGCGCACGCGCCTTTCTACCCGGATCCTGGGCGATCACGAAGAGCGCCTCGCCGAGCCGGGCACGCGCACCGTTATGCCCTTTTTTGGCAGCAAGATTGTACCAGCGCACGGCAAGCATATGATTGGCGTCCTGGTAAATCCGGCCAAGCTGATACTGTGCCTCGGCATCATGATAAACGTTCGCCGCCGTTGCAAAATAGTCCCGGGCACGCTCTTCGTTACGCGGCACCACGCCGTCGATACCGCTACGGTAATACTTACCGAGCGCCGTGAACGCACTGCCCACATACGCGGCAATCCGGTTGCCGTACCAAGCATCTCCGTGTTCGCGGACGATCTGACTGTAATACTCAAATGCCCGTTTATCGTCTTCCGGAACACCGTCTCCGTTCGCGAACATCTCGCCCAACTTCCAAGCGGCACCAGGCTGGCCGTTTTCCGCCGCATATTGAAGGGCATTCAAAGCTTCGGTTTTCTGTCCGGCATTGTAGTGGTGGACACCTGCGCGAAGAGCTTCCGTGGGCGTGAGAGGTGCGGCAGTCGTCTTGCCGTCCAGTGCCAGAACCGGAAGTGATACAAGCAAAAATGACACTAGAACGACCAAGGCAACCACGGAGGCTAGCCTAGCGGTCTGCATAGAACCTGCCACAAAGGACCCCATCGCCGTGCCGGCGTTGTTACTGGTCCCAAAGATCCGCCCACAATATGTGTGCAGCGCTATGCGCATTGTCTCAACTCTTTCACTCATCTGCCCGTCTGGGACAGTTCGCCTGCCTGAATGTCTTTTTCACTGACCTTCAATTATGACTCTCGAAAAAGGTCAGGATGAGGCCGAAACGGTCTAATTTCACGGCAGCGCTTTTGTACTTCATCGGATGTGTGTGTTGGGCTAACGGGTGACGAGAAAACGTGGCCGAACGGGGGCAAATGATGGCTTTCCATCGAGGCAGGGGCTTCTTTCAGAGCGGGGTGTTGCGAATTGGCAACATAAGTTTGCCCAGGCAGCCCAACCAGCCGAAACCGAAAGCGCAGCAAGTGTGCCAATCCCCGACAATTCCGGAACTCCTCCTCGGCGAAACGGACCTTTGGTGTCTCCACCATTCGGCAGTCATAGACATAAACGGGTTGACGTTCCCTTTCCGTGTGCCGATATCCGCCACCACAAAGGGGAAAAGCGCTGTGCTTTTGGCGGCTCCCTTTGCCGGGCATGGCGGGACCTGCGAAACTGTGTGTGATTCGCCGCCCCCGGCCACACAGGGGCGGTTGCCAGACCGAGCGATAATCGAATGAGTTCGAAGAACGACCTATTTGCAGGAAACGCGGCACTGTCGGAACAAACCGCCCCCCAGAAAAAGGCTGAGCCGCGACCGGCGCCGACCGTGGTGCCATCTGCACCCGACGATTACTCTGCAGCCGACATTGAAGTCCTTGAAGGATTGGAACCGGTCCGTCGGCGTCCAGGCATGTACATTGGCGGGACCGACGAAAAAGCGCTTCATCACCTCTTTGCGGAAGTTATCGACAACTCCATGGACGAGGCCGTTGCCGGTCATGCGAGTTGGATCGATGTTCATTTGGGGGCCGATGGTTTTCTGACGGTAACCGACAACGGCCGCGGTATTCCGGTCGATCCACACCCGAAATTCAAGGACAAATCCGCCCTTGAGGTCATCATGACCACCTTGCATGCAGGCGGCAAATTCGACAGCAAGGTTTATGAGACCTCAGGCGGCCTTCACGGTGTTGGTGTTTCCGTCGTCAATGCCTTGTCGGAAGAGCTTGTGGTCGAGGTCGCAAGATCCCGCAAGCTCTACCGCCAGGTTTTCCGGCGCGGTCAGCCGGATGGCGCTCTTCAGAAGATCGGAGACACCCAAAACCGGCGCGGCACCCTGGTCCGGTTCAAGCCCGACACGGAGATTTTCGGCAAAAACGCAAAATTCGTGCCCGCCCGCCTACTGAAGATGGCGCGCTCGAAGGCCTATCTCTTTGGCGGTGTAGAAATCCGCTGGAAATGCGACCCATCCCTGATTGGCGAAAAGGACGAGACGCCGGTTGAAGCGGTGTTTCATTTTCCCGGGGGGCTGCGTGACTTTCTGAGTGACCGCCTGCAGAAAGAGCGTAAGGTAGTCGATGATATCTTCGCAGGCCGAACTGGAAAATCCGGCGGCCACGGTGCGGTTGAATGGGCCGTCACCTGGTATGCGGGCGACGGGTTCGTGAATTCCTATTGCAACACGGTTCCGACCCCTGAAGGCGGCACGCATGAAGCGGGATTGCGCTACGCGCTGTTACGCGGGCTGAAGGCCTATGGGGAGCTGACCGGCAACAAAAAAGCGTCAATTATCAACGGCGACGATATCATGACGTCGGCGGGTGGAATGCTGTCCGTATTCATTCGCGAGCCGGAATTCGTTGGCCAGACGAAAGACAAACTTGCAACAAGCGAGGCAACGCGTATTGCCGAGAACGCTGTCCGTGACGCCTTTGATCATTGGCTCACAGCTTCGCCGAACCAGGCAAACCGGTTGCTGGAATGGGTGATAGACCGGGCGGATGAACGGCTGCGCCGCCGCCAGGAAAAAGACGTCGCTCGCAAGACCGCCGTCAGAAAACTCAGGCTACCGGGAAAGCTCGCGGACTGCTCGGCAAATCAGGCTGATGGCACCGAGCTGTTTATCGTGGAGGGCGACTCGGCGGGCGGGTCTGCAAAACAAGCCCGGAACCGGTCCAACCAGGCAGTTCTTCCCCTTCGAGGCAAGATCCTCAACGTCGCCAATGCAGGACGCGAGAAGCTTGCACAGAACCAGCAACTGGCCGATCTTATCCAGGCCCTTGGCTGCGGAACAAGATCCAGCTACCGGGACAGCGACCTTCGCTATGAGAAGGTGGTCATCATGACAGATGCGGATGTTGATGGCGCCCACATTGCCTCGCTTCTGATAACCTTCTTCTACAGGGAAATGCCGGAACTGATCCGCGACGGGCATCTGTTCCTGGCCGTTCCGCCGCTGTACCGGCTTTCGCAAGGAGGCAAAACCGCCTACGCCCGTGACGATGCGCACAAGGACAAACTGCTGGAAACCGAGTTCAAAGGCCGTTCAAAGGTGGAAATCGGCCGCTTTAAGGGTCTCGGCGAGATGCTTCCAGCTCAGTTGAAGGAAACCACCATGGATCCTTCAAAGCGGACGATGCTTCGTGTCAGCGTCGAGGAAAACGCCGTTGAAGCGACGAACAGTTCAGTAGAACAACTGATGGGCAACAAACCCGAGGCCCGCTTCCGCTTCATTCAGGAAAACGCCGAGTTCGCCAACGACATCGATATCTAAGGTTGGAACCTTGGGAATCCGATTTGTTCGATCCGGACAGGCCCAGATACCTACGCTGGAGCGGCGTTAAAGGCGATCCTTTAACACGTGTTGCAACTGAACTGGCTAGTCCATAGCACCAATCAAATTGATTTGTTGCGGTTTGCTTTGTGTTCTGATTCCCTTTTTCCGACGGGTGCACCAGGAGACAGGTTTTGGCAAACATCAAATATGTTGTTGAATTGACGGTGGATGAGCGTGAGGCGCTTTTGGCGAAGATCAGGAAGGGGACACTGGCCGCGCGTACCAACTGTAAGGCACGTATCCTTTTGAAAGCCGACAAGGGACCGCACGGGGAAGGCTGGACGGATCGGGCGATCTGCCAAAGCCTGGAGACCTCGCCGTCTACGGTCGCCCGCGTGCGCGAGACCTTCGTGATGGAAGGGCTGGATGCGGTGTTTGCCCGCAAGCAGCGGACCCATCCAGCCATCCGGCGCATTTTCGACGGTGAGGCGGAGGCGAAGCTGATCGCGCTGGCCTGTTCGCAGCCGCCGGAAGGTCATGCGCGCTGGACCATCCGGCTACTGGCCGACAAGGTGGTCGAGATGAACATTGTCGAGGCTGCACACTTCAACACCGTTGGGCGTGCGCTTAAAAAAACGAACTTAAACCTCACCGGAGCCGCTACTGGGTAATCCCGCCTCAACAGAACGCTGCCTTTGTCGCCGCCATGGAAAACGTGCTGGCGATTTACCAGCGCCCGCGTGACCCAAAGCGTCCATTGGTCTGTCTGGATGAAGCGGCCAAGCAGTTGGTCAGCGCGGCGCGCTTGCCGGTCTCCATGGTGCCCGGGCGCATTGCCCGGCACGATTATGAATACAAGCGCGCAGGAACGGCCAATCTGTTCATGGCCTTTGCTCCCCTCGAAGGGGCGCGGCACGTCAAGGTCACGAACCATCGCGGCAAGTCGGATTACGCACACTTTCTTGCTGAACTCGCCGACATCCATTTTCCCGGTGCCGAAAAGATCGTGCTGGTTCAGGACAATCTGAACACTCACAGCCCGGCATCACTTTATGCGACGTTCGAACCGGAAAAGGCCAGACGCATCGCCGAAAAGTTCGAGTGGAACCACACGCCCAAACACGGATCGTGGCTCAACATGGCCGAAGCGGAACTGTCGGTCCTGTCGCGTCAGTGCCTGAAAGAACGCATCGGGAGCCAGCAAGAATTGGCGCGCGACGTCAGCGCCTGGGTCGACGCACGCAACAAAAAGCAGACCAAAGCCGAATGGCAATTCACAAACAAAGACGCGCGCGTCAAACTCACAAAACTATACCCGTCAATATGAGTGATTCAGAGGACTAGGCCGTGCGGACGAATTGGAGACGTATTACGTGTTACACCTGCCAAGAGTTGGCGTGAAAAGACTTGCGAGCGTATCCGTGATACGTACAAAAGGATTTTCGCGCCAAATCGACGGCTGGTGTAACACCCGAAGGGCCGGGCCCGCATTGCTCAATCCCGTCGAAAACCCGCCTTGAGGATGCACCAGCATCCCCTACGCCGGATTTCCTTGATCTTGAACCATGCATTTCCCGGCGAAATACATCTCCAATTCGTCCACACGGCCTAAGTCGTAGAAAACGCTTTCGTACGAATTTCAAACTGTACCGAAAAGTATATTTCTGACAGTTTTATTTGTCGCTTCGAAAGACAAGACACATAAATCTGTTTGGAGACTTTGTTTGGTTCGATGCGCCGGGGAAGCTTCAGAGCCTCGATTATTAACCGAAAACGCCGACTGACAGATAATTTCTGCTATTTTCCGGGTTTTAATGTTTGAATCCGTTGACTCCGCCGCGAACAAATGTAGGGTGGCGCCGACTGGGACTTCGCAGTGCGAAGCTACGAACCATCACAGAAATCCTATGAATTTGGGCCACATATTACATGGCATTTGACACCCTAGGCCTTAGCGCAAAGGTGCTGGCTGCAGTTGAAGCTGCAGGATACAAAGAACCAACCGCCATCCAGGCTGGTGCCATTCCGCGAGTACTGGAACGCCAGGACGTTTTGGGCATCGCTCAAACCGGAACCGGCAAGACCGCAAGTTTTACGCTCCCGATGTTGACCCTTCTTGAGAAGGGCCGCGCAAGGGCGCGTATGCCGAGAACGCTCATTCTGGAGCCGACGCGCGAGCTCGCGGCGCAGGTTCAGGAGAATTTCGAAAAATACGGTACAAATCACAAGCTAAATGTAGCCCTCCTGATCGGCGGGGTTTCGTTTGCCGAACAGGACAAGAAGCTTGACCGCGGCACTGACGTATTGATCGCAACCCCTGGCCGGCTGCTTGATCACTTCGAGCGAGGCAAACTTCTGCTCCAGGGCGTCGAAATTCTTGTTATCGACGAGGCGGACAGGATGCTCGACATGGGGTTCATCCCTGATATCGAGCGGATCTGCAAACTGATCCCGTTCACTCGTCAGACACTGTTTTTCTCTGCGACGATGCCGCCTGAGATCCAACGGCTCACTGAGGCCTTTCTGCAAAATCCGGCCCGTGTGGAGGTGGCACCGACCTCATCGACATCCGACAATGTCGGGCAGTTTCTCAAGGCAGCAGAATCCAAGGATTTTGACAAGCGGCAGGCGCTTCGCGACTTGCTCGAAGACGCCGACGACCTTCAGAACGCTATTGTCTTCTGTAACCGCAAGCGCGATATCGGCACCTTGTTCCGGTCTTTGGAGCGCCACGGCTACAACGCGGGCGCCCTTCATGGTGACATGGACCAGCGATCCCGCATGACCATGCTGGAGAACTTTAGAAAGGGGAACATCAAACTGCTGGTCGCAAGCGATGTCGCAGCGCGCGGTTTGGACATTCCTGAAGTCAGCCATGTCTTCAACTACGATGTCCCGAGCCACGCAGAAGACTATGTTCACCGTATCGGGCGGACCGGGCGCGCCGGACGAAAAGGCGTCGCGTTCACCCTGGTGACGCCGGATGATGAGAAGTATGTCAAGGCGATTGTCAAACTGATCGACCGGCCCATCGATTGGGTCGGCGAAGAGATCGATTTCGAAGCTGCGGCACGGGAACGCAAAGAACGCCGCAGATCCGGAAAGAGCACCCGGCCTAGCAATTCCGACAGTGGCAATCGCGACAAAGTCAGAAAGACGGAACCGGCATCTACGGACGGCACTAAGGTAAGGAACCAAAAACACGTGAAGGAAACTGCTGAGGCTAACGTAACGGATTTCAACCGTAAGCCGTCGACCGGCCGCACCAAACAAGGCAAAGACGAACCGGCATTTGGCCAAGGTGTTCATATTCCTGCGTTTTTGCTGCGTGAACCACGCCCGAAAAAGGCCTCGTAACTTATTACCAGCCATTGAAATAATTAAACTTAACGTGTCCTTAATCCTTACAATGGAATTTAGGCCCTAACTTATCGCCATGTGGGGTGGCGAGCTAAGTTGGTTGCGAGTTTATTGATGGCCGAAGAAGATGATCACAAGCGGACAATCGTCTACGGCGAGTCCGCTATCACGTTCATAAAGAAGAACGCCAATCCCGCTTATCCGCGGGCGTATGAGCTCTGGTATACCTATTCTGCAGGATACAATCAGAGCCTCAATCGAGCCATCAACGATCAAATCAAACATAGCGGCCGGCTTTCGACAGAGGATATGCTGTCGATCTACGGCAAGTTCTTGTCGCCAAATAAGCTGAGCGACCGGCTCGACGAAGTTGGAAGCAAAGTATCGCAAGAAATGGATGACTTGGTCGAGACACTCAAGATGAGTGCCGATGCCACATCCGACTATGGCGATGCACTTGAGAAGGCTGGGGAAAAACTGAAAGTCGTCAAGGACCCTGAGAAACTCAAGGTCTTCGTTGCCCATCTGGTGCAATCAACAAAATCTGCTGTCGACGCCAATCGCAAGCTTGAAGGCCAGCTTGTCGAATCCAAGATGCAGATTGAAAACCTTCAGTCGAACCTGGAGGCGATCCGGTATGAATCGCTGACCGATGAGCTGACAACACTCAACAACCGGAAGCACTTTGAAAGCTCGATCGAACGCGCAGTCCGTCACTCTGACGAACAAGGCCATCCGTTCGCGCTTCTGATGACCGACATAGATCATTTCAAGAAGTTCAATGACAGTTTCGGCCACCAGACCGGAGATCAGGTACTCCGCCTTGTTGCGCTGGCGGCCAAACAGAACATCAGACGTTCGGACATTGCCTGCCGGTATGGCGGCGAGGAATTTGCGATCATCTTGCCAAAGAGCGATCTGGATCACGCCATAGCTGTCGGCGAGAAAATCCGCAAAGCTGTCATGTCCAAGGAATTGGTCAAACGCTCAACCGGGGAAAACCTTGGCCGGATTACAATCTCGGCCGGTATCTCGGTTTTCCATCCGGGCGACAGCGCCCACGCGATGGTTTCACGTGCAGATCAGTGCCTTTATCTCGCCAAGAATGCCGGTCGCAATCTCGTCAAGGCCGAGACCGATCTGCAAGATGACTCCGGCGCCGAGAACGTTGCCTAATCCATACTTGATGATTCTGGCGAGTATCCTTGCGGAATCAGGACGAAAAAGGCCTTCTCAGTCGCGAGTGTCCAGTCCCATTTGCCAGAAGTCGGCTTCTAGGCGGCTTGCTTTTTCGAAAATCGATAACAGCCTGGGATAACGCGCTTCCGTCAGCGCCTGCTCACCAAGTTTATCCATCCAGTTAGCGAACTCGCCAGCCAGCGCTTGATATGCACCGCCGGAATATTCCTCTATCCAGCGCCGGTAGGGGTTCTTGTCATCGGCCGAGCCTTGTGCGGCCAACTCCGCGCCTATTTCCGCATAACCAAGGATACAAGGCGCGAGCGCCGTCTGCAGGTCCAGAAGATCACCGGACATGCCCGCATCGAGGACAAATCGTGTATAGGCCATCGTCTGGCTGGCTTCGGGCGCATTCTCTATATCGGTTGCGGACATGCCCCAGGACGCACACAGTTCCAGATGCAAGTCGAGCTCGACATCCAGGATCCCTTTGACACCTTCAAGCGACTGTCGCATGTCGCCAAGGGTCGGGCTTTTGTAAACTGCCAATGCATAGGCCCGGGCGAACTGGATCAGAAACAGGTAGTCCTGGACCAGATAGTGTTTGAAGCTCTCCAGCGGCAAAGAGCCACTACCGAGCTGCTTGACGAAGTCATGATCCACATAGGCGGACCATTGGACAGGTGTGTCCGCCTTCAGCCTTTCAAAAAGCTTCACAATAATATCCTTGCAAGAAACGGAGAATCTAGGTTCGCGCGAAAGCTGACAGGTCCGCAGCTTCCAGGGAGACAGATTCTCCGCAGCCACAGGCCGAAACCTCGTTCGGATTCTTGAAGACGAAGCCCGAACGGAACTTGGTCACTTCAAAATCCATCTCGGTACCCAGAAGGAACAAAACGGCCGACGGATCGATAAACAGCTTGGCACCCTTGTCATCGACGACATCGTCACCGGCTTTGGCTTCCTCGACAAGGTCCATGGTGTATTCCATGCCCGCGCAGCCACCCTTCTTGATGCCGACCCTGAGCCCCAGAGCATTGGCATCGCTGTTGTCAACGAGATCCCGTACACGCTCAGCGGCGGCGTCGGTCATCGTCATTACCTGAAATTTGCGGGCTGCCATGAGAACCTCAATTGCCACGGGTGCAAATTGTAAACCTTGTACCTCAGGATATCGTTACGAAGCTCAAAAACTCAATACCAATTGAGTGCAACCTTCGCTTCATCCGACATCCGGTCCGGTGTCCAGGGCGGATCGAAAACCATATCGACATTCACTGGTCCGACACCAGCGACCGACGCGACCGCATCATGCACCCAGCCAGGCATCTCACCGGCAACCGGGCATCCCGGCGCTGTCAGCGTCATATCGATGTTGATCGCGCGATCATCTTCGATATCCACCTTGTAGATCAAACCAAGTTCATAAATGTCGCAAGGAATTTCCGGATCGTAGACGGTCTTCAGCGCGCCGATGATATCGCCGGTAAGCCGCTCCAGTTCTTCGGACGGAATCGACGATTGTGCGGCGACCTCGGTTTGCAGCTCTGCACTTGAAAAATCTTGGTCCATGGCTTGCTGGCTTTCCATTTGACCCTTCCTTACCCGAACATGTTCTGGGCCTTGATCAAGGCCTCGTAGAGCGCATCAACCTCCGCCCGGGTGTTGTATAACCCGAAACTTGCCCGGCAGGTCGAGGTCACGCCGTATTTCGCGAGCAACGGCTGTGCACAGTGCGTCCCTGCCCTCACTGCCACACCGGCGCGATCAATGACCATCGAAACATCATGGGCGTGTGCGCCTTCGATCTCAAAGGAAATGATTGCGCCCTTTCCAGGCGCGGAGCCGAAGACCCGCAGAGAATTGATTTCCGACAGGCGCTGGTGAGCGTAATCCTTCAGATCCTCTTCATGGCGGGCGATGTTGTCCCGCCCAAGGCCATCCATGTAATCAAGCGCAGCGCCAAGCCCGATCGCTTGCACGATCGGCGGGGTGCCTGCTTCAAAACGGTGCGGCGGATCATTGTAGGTAATAACGTCTTCGGCAACGTCCAGGATCATCTCACCGCCGCCATTGAACGGCCGCAGCGCCTTGAGTTTCTCCGGCTTGCCCCAGAGGACACCGATCCCGGAAGGTCCATAGACCTTGTGGCCCGTGAAGACATAATAATCGCAATCAAGGTCCTGAACATCGACCGGCATGTGAACAGCCGCCTGGCTGCCGTCGACAAGCACATCGATGCCCCGTTCATGGGCAATCCGGCAGACTTCCTTGATCGGAACAACCGTGCCCAGAACATTGGACATGTGCGTGATGGCAACCAGTTTGGTGCGATCACTCAGGCTATCGGAGAACGCGTCCAGATCGAAGGATCCATCCTCGCGCACATAGACCCATTTAAGAACCGCACCATGGCGCTCGCGGTGAAAATGCCAGGGCACGATATTGGAATGATGCTCCATGATCGACAAGACGATCTCGGCACCATCTGCAAAGTGGTCAGGCCCGAGGCCATACGAGACGAGATTGATCGCCTCGGTCGTCGAGCGGGTGAACACCACTTCGTCGACAGAACCGGCATTCAGGAAGCGTCGCACTTTCTCGCGCGCGGCTTCGTAGTTGTCCGTTGCTGTATTGGAGAGGTAGTGCAAGCCTCGATGGACGTTGGCATACTCGTGAGAATAGGCGTGCGAAATCGCGTCGATAACCGCTGCCGGCTTTTGAGCCGATGCTCCGTTGTCGAGATAGACCAGCGGCTTGCCATAGACTTCCCGTGACAGAATCGGGAAATCCCGGCGAACACTTTCGACGTCATAGCCCTGGCCGGCATCTTGCTTTTCTAAGGTCGCGACCGTCATGCGGTCTCTCCAGTTCTCAATTCCGGGCTCCACGATCCGGAGCGCCCTCATGCCATACTTGAGGATGAACATCCACTTTTGTTTTCGTCGCACCCCAAACGGCAGCCCTGGATTTCCAGGACCGTCAATTTGGAGCGGGTCAAACGGCGCAGAACGAGGTCAGTGCGCAGCAAGCCACGCGCGGACACGGTTCTCCAGCTCATCTGTGACATCGTCTTCGGCAAATTCTTCAATCGCTTCGGACAGGAATGCCAGAACCAACAGCGTGCGGGCTTCAGCCTCCGGAATGCCACGCGCGCGCAGATAGAACAGCAAGTCCTCGTCGATCTGCCCGCTGGTAGCACCATGAGCACAGATAACGTCGTCGGCGAAGATTTCCAGCTCGGGCTTGTTGGCCATCTCGGCTTCTTCGGAAAGCAGCAGAGCCTGGGTCATCATTTCGCCGTCGGTCTTCTGGGCATGCGGCGCAACATTGATCCGGCCCTGATAGACACCGCGCGCATTGCCGTCGAGTACGGTTTTGAAAAACTCCCGGCTGTTGCAGTTCGGAACCGCGTGATCGACGATAAGTGTCTGATCGGCAAGGTTATCCTGCCCAGCCATTGAGACACCGTAGATCTTTGCCTCCGAGTGCTCGCCGGTGAAATTGACGAATTGCTGGTTGCGCACAAAGGACGGTCCGGCAATGAAACCAAGTGACTTGAATTCGGCTTCCGCGCCCAGTGTGGCAAAGGAAGTGAACATGCGGGCAGACCGGCTTGCTCCGGCGATCAGACGGGTTGCGGCAAGCGAAGCCTTGTCAGCGACTTGGTAATCGAATACCGCATTGACTTCGCCGTCGCCGGTTTCACCGGCAAAGCTCTCCAGAATCCGCAGTTTCGCACCGGTTCCAACAGCGATGCTGCAACGGGTCACCACCGCCCCTTCGCGGGTTGACAGATGTAGGAGTTCGATTGGTTTTGCGACCTCCGCTCCTTCTTCTGCCGTGATCACAACGCCGCCCTGAAGGAAGGATGTGTTGAGCGCGACGACGCCGTCATTGCCGGCCGTCGCCGGCGAGGCCAGAAGGCTGGTGCCGTTTTCTCCGGAAAGCGCTTCGTTCAGATCCGAAACGGACACACCGTCGGCCGACAGCGCGGCCAGATCCGTGGCACCTGCCACCAGACGGCCATTGGCTATTACGATCCGGTGACGGTCCAGTTCTCCGAATGTCTGTGCGGATGCAAGAGCGGCAACGACATCATCCTCATCAGCTTCCGCCACAAGCGGTGCTGCGGATTTCATGAAGGCGCGAAGATCGGAGTATTTGTACTCTTCCACGCGGCGATGCGGCAGGCCGTTGTCCTTTACCAGTTCCATGGCAGCGCTGCGCAAAGCGTCAACGGCAACCGAACCGGCAAGGCTGTTCTTGGCCTCTTCAAAGCGATCAATCAGATTGCTTTCCGCCTGAGTGAATTTGATAGGCACGTTTGCGTTCATCTGGCCTCTTGTCCTTTCCTCAGGCAGCTTCACCGACAATGTCGGCGTAACCGTTCTTTTCCAGTTCCAGCGCAAGGTCCTTGCCGCCAGTCTTGACGATCTTGCCTTTGGACAAGACGTGGACAACATCGGGGACAATGTGGTCGAGCAGTCGCTGATAATGGGTAATCACAACCATGGACCGTTCCGGCGAGCGCAGCTTGTTGACGCCTTCGGAGACCACCCGCAGAGCATCGATATCAAGTCCGGAATCGGTTTCGTCCAGCACGCAAAGCTTCGGCTCGAGCAGCGACATCTGCAGGATCTCGGCCCGCTTTTTCTCGCCGCCGGAAAAGCCGACATTGAGCGGACGCTTCAACATGTCCATGGATACATTCAGATCAGCGGACGCTGCCTTGACGCGCTTCATGAAGTCCGGGATCGACAATGCGTCTTCGCCGCGCGCCTTGCGCTGCGCATTCATGGCTGTTTTCAGAAACTCCATGGTGGCGACACCCGGAATTTCGATCGGGTACTGGAATGCCAGGAACATACCGGCAGCCGCCCGCTCATCCGGCGCCAAATCGAGCATGTATTCGCCGTTGAACAGGATTTCACCTTCGGTGATCTCGTAGTCTTCCTTGCCTGCAAGAATGTAGGAAAGCGTCGATTTTCCCGAACCGTTCGGACCCATGATGGCATGCACTTCACCGGCATTCACGGTCAGATCGACCCCGCGCAGGATTTCGGTTTCTTCTTCCGCGATGCGGGCATGCAGATTTTTGATCTCAAGCATTGAGACGATCCTTACTTTTCAAGAGAGCCGGCGTCTTCACCGTCCCAATAGTCCAATGTCAATTCCGACCGGCCGACGAACCGAATGCCGCCCGCTTCCGGGTTGTTCCAATCAAATCGCGACAGCACCGCGAATTTGCTCGAATCGGGATATTCGACCACTTCCGTATCGATCTTGGTCGAAATCGCCAGATACTTCAGTGCCTTGTCCCCGGTGTTGAGGATCTGATGCGCCCGGTCGGCCCCACCGGCTGGAGCGGCCAGAACATCACCCGATTTGATCGGGTATCGCTCTTCGCCGAACCGGTAGGTCCCCTCACCTTCCAGGACAACAAACATCTCTTCATTTGCGTGGTGGACATGAAACGGAAACGCCGCCTTTCCTGGTTCCACGACCGTCAGCATCGCACCCATTTTTTCGCAGCCAATGGACTGCCCAAGCGGGCCAATCTGCGCGGCAAAAACCTCGCCATGACCGTTCGGAAAGGTCTGCACATCCGCAATGTTGATCACCGGTTTCATGGCCCTACTCCACGATGTCCAAACGTTCTTAGACCCTAACCATGCGAGCGTTTATGACCGCCCATTTCATGCAATAGACTGTCATTTTATTTCTCGCCCTCAGCCCACGAGATAAGCAAGAAAACGGCACCAACGGAGGTGTTGCTAGCCAACCGACCCTTCCAAACTAATCGAAATCAGCTTCTGCGCTTCGACGGCGAATTCCATCGGCAGTTGCTGAATGACATCCTTGACGAAACCGTTGACGATCAACGCAACCGCCTCTTCCTCTGACAGACCACGCTGCAGGCAATAGAACATCTGGTCATCCGAGATCTTCGAGGTGGTCGCCTCGTGCTCAAACTGTGCGGACGCGTTCTTCGATTCGATATACGGCACCGTATGCGCACCGCAATCCTGCCCAATCAGGAGACTGTCGCACTGCGTGAAATTGCGCGCGTTCGATGCCTTCCGGTGCGCGGAGATAAGTCCGCGATAGGTATTCTCAGACTTCCCGGCGGAAATCCCCTTGGAGATCACCCGGCTGGACGTGTTCTTGCCCAGATGGATCATCTTGGTGCCGCTGTCGATCTGCTGGCGGCCGTTGGACACCGCGATCGAATAAAACTCGCCCCGGGAATTGTCGCCGCGCAAAATGCAGGACGGGTACTTCCAAGTGATCGCAGACCCGGTTTCCACCTGGGTCCAGGAAATCTTGGCGTTTTTGCCACGGCAATCGCCGCGCTTGGTGACGAAGTTGTAGATCCCGCCCTTGCCTTCGCTGTCGCCCGGATACCAGTTCTGAACGGTGGAGTATTTGATTTCCGCGTCATCGAGCGCGATCAGTTCGACCACTGCCGCATGGAGCTGGTTTTCGTCGCGCTGCGGAGCCGTACAGCCTTCCAGATAGGACACATAGGCACCCTTGTCGGCGATAATCAGCGTCCGCTCGAACTGGCCGGTGTTCTGTTCGTTGATGCGGAAATAGGTCGACAGTTCCATCGGACACCGCACACCCTCCGGCACATAGACGAAGGACCCGTCTGAGAAGACCGCCGAATTGAGCGTTGCATAAAAATTGTCGGTCACCGGAACCACTGTGCCGAGATACTTCCGGACAAGATCCGGATACTCGCGCATCGCCTCGGAGATCGAACAGAAGATGACGCCAGCCTTCTTCAGTTCTTCCTTGAAAGTGGTGACGACAGACACGCTGTCGAAGACGGCATCGACCGCGACCCGGTTCTCGGGCGCAACACCGGCGAGGATTTCCTGTTCCTGCAGCGGGATGCCCAGTTTCGCGTAGGTCGCGAGCAGCTCCGGATCGACCTCATCCAGGCTCTTTGGACCCTCAACGGATTTCGGCGCCGCCCAGTAGTAAAGATCGTCAAAATCGATCTTCGGATAGGACACACGAGCCCAGGACGGTTCTTCCATCTGCTGAAAACGGCGCAGCGCATCCAGGCGCCACTCGGTCATCCATTCCGGCTCGTTCTTCTTGGCGGACAGGAAGCGGACCGTATCCTCAGAGAGGCCCTTTGCGCCCTTTTCTGATTCGATATCGGTCACAAAGCCGTATTTGTACTGGTCAACATCGATCGCCTTGACCTGATCGATTGTCTCCTGAACAGCTGGCATCCGTTTTCTCCACTTTGCGGGCTTGTCGCACGCAGTCTGCAAACATTTGCGCGCCGTTACGGGAACTAGCGCGCCACTTCAATCTGGCCAGTAGCCGCACCCCATGCGACATAACAGCCAATCAGCTAGCTCATGCGGCTTCGCCCCGCACTCCCGGGTTGAGCCTTTCGACAATCGCGGGCCATACTTTCAAAAACCGGTTGATAGCGGCTTCGTCTGTGTCCCAGCCCATGCTGACGCGCAAGGCGCAACGTGCCGTTGCCTCGTCGACGCCCATGGCGGTCAGCACATGTGAGACGGACACCTTTCCGGAACTGCAAGCCGAGCCGGACGACAGTGATATTCCCTCAAGATCAAGCGCGATCAGCGTGGTTTCCGCCGGAAGACCGGGCACAGAGAAGCAACTTGTATTGGCCAGCCGTGACGCGGCTTTACCGAAGAAGATGGTGTTCGGGCAGACAGATTTCACGCCTGTTTCAAGTTTCTCCCGCAAACCGCGCAATGCCGAAGTCTCTTCTGCCTCTTTTCCGGCCTCTTCTGCTGCCGCACCGAAGCCGCAGATCGCCGCGACATTCTCTGTTCCACCGCGGCGCCAGTTTTCCTGACCGCCGCCCACCATGAGCGGCGCCGGCACTCTTGCTGCCTTGCGTACAACGACCGCGCCGATCCCCTGTGGACCGCCGAACTTATGCGCCGACAAGGTTATCGCATCCGCATGCCAGTTTTCCATGTCGATGGCCATACGCCCTGCAGCCTGAACAGCGTCGACATGAAAGAAATGACCGTGTTCCGTAGCCAGCGCGCCGATCTCGGCAAGCGGCTGAATAACGCCGGTCTCATTATTCGCTGCCATGACTGACACAAGGCCCGGCTTTGCGGAAGCGAGCTTTTCCTGCAAGACATCCAGACACACAAGGCCATTGCCATCGACCGGAATCACCACTTGGTCCGCAGCGGCGAACCGGCCGCCGGTCAACACAGCCGGATGTTCAACGGCACTGAAATAAAGCTTGTCGAGATAAACCGGTGCACCGCGGTCCTGCCAGGAGGGCGACAACGCGGTCATGTTGGCTTCGGTTCCCCCGGAAACAAAGGTGACGGCCCGGCTGGATACACCGCACAGGGCAGCGACCTGTTCCCGCGCACGCTCTAACCGCCCTCGCGCGCGCCGCCCATGGCTGTGAACCGATGACGCGTTGCCGGTTTCGCCAAGCACCTCGATCATGGCCGCACGTACGCTAGGGCGCAAAGGCGCACCCGCGTTGTGGTCCAGATAGATCGGGTCAGGTCGTGAAACCATTAACAGCGCACACCTTTCAATCGATCCGTTGATCGTTTTTGATAGCTCAATTAGGCATTCACCGCGCGAAATACTTGAAATTTCGCGCCGCGCCGACAATAACGACCGTCAACGCCGCTATCGAACCGTCTGCGAAGATTGGCCTCAACGGACTTTCGAATTATTCTAAACAAGGTTCTAGAAACTTGGAGCTTCAGAGTCAAGTTTAGTCTGCGGGATTTTACGTAGGTAACGACAAAGCCGTGGGCAAGACGCCCAGGCTCAACAAAAAGGACAAACCGTTCATGCCTGAGGTGATCTTCAATGGTCCCGCCGGCCGGCTGGAAGGCCGGTTTCATCCCGCCAAGAAACGAAATGCGCCGATCGCTCTTGTGTTGCATCTGCACCCGCAATTTGGCGGGACGATGAACAACCAGATCGTCTACCAGATGTATTATCTTTTCGCGCAGCGGGGGTTCGCGGTCCTCAGGTTCAATTTCCGCGGTGTCGGCCGCTCTCAGGGCGCCTTCGACCATGGTCAGGGCGAATTGTCGGATGCGGCGGCGGCCCTCGATTGGGTCCAGACCGTTCATCCGGATGCACGTGCCTGCTGGATCGCCGGATTTTCCTTCGGTGCCTGGATCGGCATGCAGCTTCTAATGCGGCGCCCGGAGGTGGAAGGCTTTATTTCCGTCGCACCGCCTGCGAACCTTCATGATTTCTCGTTCCTCGCCCCTTGCCCATCATCGGGTTTGATCATCCACGGCGACAACGACAAGGTCGTACCGCAAAAGGACGTTCAGACTTTGGTCGACAAACTGAAGACGCAGAAGGGTATCGTCATCGATCACGAAACGATTCCCGGTGCAAACCATTTCTTCGAAAACGACATGGACACCCTGATGGGTCACTGCGGCGGGTATCTCGACCAGCGGCTTGGCCTGACGGAAGCCGACTACGTCGACGTCGGCTAGCGAACAGAAAAATTGCCCGTCCAAGCGGCGGGCTTTTTCATCTGGTAGTCAGGAAAACAGCTTGAACTCTTCCTGAACCACGGTGGTTTTACCGGAGAGTAGGACAAACACGCGGTACCGGTTCCCGAACACCAGACAGTCCCTGCAAGAAGAACGGTTCAGTTTCGCGGGCCAGGCGCTCGGCTTTTAACGACCATCGCAGCTACAACGCGGGCGAACGCGCAGGCCCCACAAGAAGGTGCGGGAGCGCTCTAAAGTATGGTGCGGATGGAGGGACTTGAACCCCCACGCCTTGCGGCACCAGAACCTAAATCTGGCGTGTCTGCCAATTTCACCACATCCGCATGTCCAGTCAGGGGCTGAAATGACGACAGCGCCCGCCGGAGCGCGGCCTCTATAGCACCGGGGTATTCATCGACCAAGAAAATTATGACGGTTCGCTTACATTGTGGACAGCTGACCGAAAAGCCGGGCGATGACGGGCCTCAACGCGCCTTCCAGATCCTCGGCAATCAGACCGGCCCCGGCCTCTCTCCCTGCTTCGCCATGGAGCCAGACAGCCATGGCTGCCGCTTTAAAATTGTTCATTCCCTGCGCCAGCAAACCGCCAGCAATACCGGCGAGAACGTCGCCGGACCCGGCGGTCGCGAGGAATGGCGGTGCGTTAGAATTGATCGCCGCCAGTCCATCCGGCGCGGCGATGACCGTGTCGGGGCCCTTCAGCACGACAACAGCGCCGGAGTTTTCGGCAGCCCGCCGCGCCCGTGTCAGCTTGTCCCCGCCGCGCATATCGCCGAACAACCTGGCAAACTCACCTTCATGCGGGGTCAGGATGACCGGACCGGATGCGGCGCGGATCAGGTTGAACAGCGCGTCCGGGTCATCTTCAAAAGAAGTCAGCGCATCAGCGTCGAGCACAACCCCCCGCCCTTCCTTCAGAATTGCCGCAACACTATCACGGGTCCGCCCGCCAAGTCCGTATCCGGGACCGATCACCACCGCATTCAGTCGCTTGTCTTCAAGCAGCCCGGCAATGCCCTCTGCCCCGTCGCATTTCCGCAGCATCACGGCGGTCAGGTGGGAGGCGTTGACCATCATGGCATCCGGCGGCGCGGCGAGCGTCACCAGTCCTGCTCCAGCCCGAAGCGCGGCCCTGGCAGAAAGGCGGGCAGCGCCAGTCGCACTCATCGGCCCGCTGAACACCACCGCATGGCCTCGGCCGTATTTGTGCCCCTCCTCAACCGGCACCGGCCATTGATTCAGCCAAAGCGCAGGCCCGTTGTCGAACGCCCGGGCACCGATTGGCTCCAGAACCGCAGGGGAAATGCCTATATCACCGACTGTTACCGACCCGCAGAGGCCCCGTCCCGGGTAGAGCAGATGCCCCGGCTTTTTCCGGAAGAAGGTGACGGTTGCCGCTGCCTTGACCGCAGTGTCCAGCACCTTGCCAGTTCCGCCATTTACCCCGGAGGGCAGATCAACCGCGACTACAGGTATGCCTGACGCGTTCAGCGCGTGAACCAGTGCGCGCGCCCTACCTGTCAATGGCCGGTCAAGCCCGGCCCCAAATAGCGCATCAATGGCGACGTCAGCGCTACATTTGACAAGCAACGCCGCAATCTCGTCCTCTTCGTCAATCTCAATGAGATGAAAAGGCAGCTGCATTGCCTGATACGCAAGCTGGGCATCGCCTTTCAGACCTGATGGGGCTTTCAAAAGCCAGACATTAACCTGATAGCCCGAGCTTCCCAGCAGGCGGGCCGCCACAAAGCCATCGCCGCCATTGTTTCCCGGTCCGCAAAGGACCAGAACCTTGCCGCCATCCGGCACGAGCGCCCGTACCCGGTCCGCGACGGCGGCCCCGGCTTTGTTCATGAGGTCGATACCAGGGACACCGCCCTCGATGGTGAGCTTATCCGCACGCGCCATTTCTTCCGGAGTCAGAAGGTGCAGCTCTTGGGAATGCGAGCTGCCGACTGGAAGAAATGTGGGCAAGAGGACCTCCAAAAAACATGCCGTGGTAGCCGTTCACCGCGGTTCAGACACTCGTAAACCAATACGCGCCAATCCTGCGAGAGATCGGAACGGTTGTCGAGATCTGTCCGGCAACACTCGATTATGATTATTTACTAGGCGATTTGCCTGTTTTTTGTTCATTCTTCAATCGACTGACATTTGACTGTGCGCTGAATGATGGACAAATTGCCCGAAATATTGGCGGCGATCCGCACCCTGGCCGGGCGCGGCAGTCGGCCAGTCCCTGTTGGCACACATCATGCTTAACGAGATCGTGGCCAATTCGGGAATTTCGCCCGCTTGACCAACGGGAAACCGCCAATGCCGAGACCTCGATACAAGATTCAGGGTCCGGACGTATTGAAGAGAGACACTCAGTGATGAAAAAGATCGAAGCGATCATCAAACCTTTCAAGCTCGACGAAGTCAAAGAAGCTCTTCAGGAAGTCGGCCTTCAGGGCATTACCGTGACCGAAGCCAAGGGTTTCGGCCGCCAGAAAGGCCACACCGAACTCTACCGCGGCGCTGAGTATGTCGTCGACTTCCTGCCCAAAGTGAAGGTTGAGATCGTTCTCGGTGATGAAGCTGTTGAAAAGGCCGTCGAAGCCATTCGCACGGCGGCCCAGACGGGCCGGATCGGCGACGGCAAGATCTTCGTTTCCAACATTGAAGAAGCCGTCCGGATCAGAACCGGCGAGTCCGGAGTCGACGCTATTTAAACCCATCGTGCCGGCGTTAGCCGGATTGTAAGAAATTCCGATCCATTAAGCAGCGGCAATTCTACCGCAGTCCCTGCCGGAACGGAACCAAACCCACTTGTCCTCACGAAAAACACAAGGGATGGATAATATGACCACTGCCGCTGATGTCCTGAAGGAAATTCAGGAAAAAGACGTCAAATTCGTCGATCTGCGCTTTACCGACCCGCGCGGTAAAATGCAGCACGTGACCATGGACGTCGCGCTGGTCGACGAAGACATGTTCGCTGATGGCGTCGCCTTCGATGGCTCCTCCATCGCCGGCTGGAAGGCGATCAACGAGTCCGACATGATGCTGATCCTCGATCCGGATTCCGCTCACATCGACCCGTTCTTCGCACAGTCCACGATGGCGATCTTCTGCGACATCGTCGACCCGATCACCGGTGAAGGCTACAACCGCGATCCGCGCATGACCGCCAAGAAGGCCGAAGCCTACGTCAAGTCCTCCGGCGTTGGCGACACCATCTTCGTTGGTCCGGAAGCTGAATTCTTCATGTTCGACGACGTCCGCTTCGCAGCTGACCCGTACAACACCGGCTTCGTCCTGGACAGCTCGGAACTGCCGTCCAACACGGACGCCGACTACGACACCGGCAACCTCGGCCACCGTCCGCGCACCAAGGGCGGCTACTTCCCGGTTCCGCCGGTCGACAGCGCACAGGATATCCGTTCCGAAATGCTGTCCGTCATGGCTGAGATGGGCGTTCCGACCGAAAAGCACCACCACGAAGTGGCCGCTGCCCAGCACGAACTCGGCATGAAATTCGACACGCTGACCACCTGTGCCGACAACATGCAGGTCTACAAGTACGTGGTTCATCAGGTTGCTCATGCTTATGGCAAGACCGCAACCTTCATGCCGAAGCCGGTTTTCGGTGACAACGGCACCGGCATGCACTGCCACCAGTCGATCTGGAAAGACGGCGAGCCGGTCTTTGCCGGCAACCAGTACGCGGACCTTTCAGAGACCTGCCTCTACTACATCGGCGGTATCCTGAAGCACGCCAAGGCCCTGAACGCCTTCACCAACCCGTCCACCAACTCCTACAAGCGTCTGGTGCCGGGTTATGAGGCTCCGGTTCTCCTGGCCTACTCCTCACGCAACCGTTCAGCGTCCTGCCGCATCCCGTTCACCTCGTCTCCGAAAGGCAAGCGCATCGAGGTCCGGTTCCCGGATCCGACCGCCAACCCGTACCTGTGCTTCTCCGCACTGCTGATGGCTGGTCTTGACGGCGTCAAGAACAAGATCCATCCGGGAGATGCGATGGACAAGAACCTGTACGACCTGCCGGCTGAAGAGCTGGCCGAGATCCCGACCGTCTGCGGTTCGCTGCGTGAAGCAATGGAAGCCCTCGACGCCGATCGCGAGTTCCTGAAAGCCGGTGGTGTGTTCGACGACGACCAGATCGATGCTTACATCGAACTGAAGATGGAAGAAGTCGAGCGCTACGAAATGACCCCGCACCCGGTCGAGTTCGACCTGTACTACTCCGTCTAAGACGAATTGGTCTGACGAAAAAGAAAACCCCGGCCGTCCGGCCGGGGTTTTTTGTTGGGGGAACTGGCCCTGTAAAACGAAAGGGCCCCGCGAAGGGCCTCATCGTGAATGGTTTTTTGATGCTGTAGACTACCAGCAAACGCGGCGGTGGCCGACGACGATGTAGCGGCCGTGATAGGCGCTCCATTCGCGGACGGTTTCGGTCCGGCAACGCTGGTAGCGAACCCGGTTGTTGTAGCGTACCGACTTGTTGTGGCTGGCGACGGCGGACCCGGCGATAGCGCCTGCGGCGAACCCAATGATGCCTGCGGCAACAGCTGCGCCACGGTCGCCTGCATAGGCCTGGCTCGGTGTGAAGGTGACGCTGGCAGTCGCGACTGCGGCAACGGTAACGGCGGCGATTGCGAATTTACGGAACATAACGTAACTCCCTACCCTTTGGAGCGTCGCCTCATCTTGGCGACCGGTAAGAAAACATTAACCTTCACTTTGATTTCAATCTGTGACTGCCATCACGACCCGTACGGATTCGCAATCGGACTTGGTATTGCGCCTTTCGACGGCCAAATCATCGATAGAATTTATACCAACCCCAGTTGATTTGAACCTATCTGATGGAGCGAAAACTCGTTTCCGGCTAGGCGATGCGGGCAGCGCGGCCTTTAAGGCCGGGTAAGCGCAGCAACGACGCCGGGGACGAATTTCCGCCCACCAAAGGCGCGCTTTTCCTGTCCCTCGGACAGCGTCATGCTTTTTGAACGATACCCCGCATCGTCCTGCAAAGCATTCCTGGCCGAAGAAAAGGAGAAACGCGTCAGATAGGTTCTAATCAACTGGGGTGGGTGTTAGTGCCGGTTTCAGGAAAAGAATTACGGTAGCTGTCTGGCAAGGAAATCTGAGTGGATGAAAGTTGATGCGTCTTCCGCAGGAACCGGGTAACCGAACAGAAAACCCTGGCCACCCTGGCAACCCATATCCCGCAGCGCTGCCGCTTGACCGGCGTCTTCGATCCCCTCAGCCGTTACTTCCAGCGACAAATCCTGCGAGAGGTTGATGATGGCCTGCACAATAGCGCGCTGCTTGGGACAAACCGGCAGGTTGCTGGTGAAGCTTCGGTCGATTTTCAACCGGTCAAATGTGAATTCATGGATCTGCGCAAGATTGGAAGCACCGGTTCCGAAATCATCAAGAGCTACAGACACCCCGGCCACGCGAAAAGTTTCCAGGTTTGATCTGGCCTGATGAGGGTCATTTGCCAGAGCGTTCTCCGTGATCTCCACTTCCAGTCTTTCCGGCGGAAAACACTTTCCTGCAAGCAGACGAAGCAACCGCTCTGCAAGCAACGGATCCGACAATTGTGAGGCGGACAGGTTGATACAAACCTTCATCTCGTGTGGCCAGTGGCCGGTATCATCTATCATCCGTAACAGTATTGTCTCAGTCAATGCAGGCATGATCCCCTTGTCTTCGGCCATTGGGACAAACTCGCGCGGCGGAACAGTTTCGCCGTCTTCAAGTGTCCAGCGCGCTAGAGCCTCGAATCCCATGACCCGGCCAGTCTTGAGATCTACGAACGGCTGATAATGGGGCACGATATCGCCGGCACGCAGGCCTCTCTCGAACAAACCTTCCAGCTTGTTTCTTCTATCCGCTTTGGCTCTGAGATCATCGTCAAACAACACCAATTCGCTCCGCCCGGTGCGCTTTGCTTCGTAAAGGGCGAGATCGGCGCCACGCAGGATGGCCTGGAGGCTTGAGCCGTCCTCGGGATAACTGGCGCATCCAACGCACGCACCGACCCGGATTTCGTAGCCTTTCAACCAATGGGACCGGCCAAGAGCTTCAAGGATCATACGCCCCGTGGCGGCGACATCCTCCAGTTCAGTCCGATCGGCGAGCACCAGAAACTCATCGCCACCCATCCGAACGATCTTGTCATTCGGAAACAAGTCCCGGAGCCGTACGGCCACCTGACTTAGAATTTTATCGCCAACGCAGTGACCGTAATTATCGTTGGCGAGTTTGAAGTTATTCAAATCGATCGAAAAAATGGCAAGAGGCGAAACGGAATCACTGTTTTCTAAAGGAGGGTGTGCGGCCAGAAAATCGGATAGGAACCGCTGATTTTTCGCGGCGGTCAGCGGATCATGATGCGCCGCCCATTTGGCGTCCTGCTCCGCTTTCGTCTTGGCCTGCAAGGCGCGGAGCGCTTCTATGTACCTCTTTGCTCCAAACCCGAACCCGGCCACGCCGAAGATGGTTGCTCCCATGATGATCTCATCGAGTTCCCACGATTCATGACTGTGGACGTAGTCAACTATAAGTTCGAATGCATCTATACGCACAAAAAACGCGACACAGGCGGTCGCGGCGATCAAGACGACCGCGAACTCGAGATGCGCACGCTTTAGGCCAGCCTCTTTAGTCAAATTTGGCTCCCACACGCATGTGTCCCTCCCCGCAACACGTCAGCTTGACCAACATAAGTAACCCAGCGGGGCAGCGCGCCCCTTCCATTCCCACCCCATTTCGCAGCATGTAACCGAAATTGTTCAAATGGCATCAGCGGTTACAAATGACATTTGGCCAATTCTTTGATTAGCAATAGTGGCAATATTAATAGACATAGCCTATGTGAAGAATCATCAATCTGAAGATAAATACTGTTTATAAGTGGAAATTACTAAAAGTTATGCACGTAGAACTACAAACCACACCTGTCACTAATTATTAGCAGTACCATTCGGGCCGACAGCTTGCGCACAGGATGGTGCATTTCCAGAATTTGCATCACGGCCAATAGAAAGGCGGTCAACGCATGATCGGTCCGCCTCTTCTCTCGGGCCTTTGCCAGAAACACGGATTCGTATATAGCGGGGCGGCTTCCCGCCTCGACACATCAGCCGGACGATCCGAACATGAGCGCATTCAAATCACAGTTCCTGCAAGTTCTTTCCGACCGGGGCTTCATTCATCAGATTTCCGATCCGGAGGGGCTTGACGCGCTTTGCGCAAAGGAAACTGTGACTGCCTATATCGGCTTCGACTGCACGGCCCCAAGCCTTCATGCCGGTTCGCTTGTCCCGATCATGATGCTGTACTGGTTTCAGCAAACCGGCCACAGGCCGATCACACTGATGGGGGGGGGCACAACCCGTGTTGGTGATCCGTCCGGAAAGGATGAAACCCGGAAACTTCTGACTGAAGACGCCATAGAAGAAAACAAAACCGGCATCCGGCGTGTTTTCGAGAAACTTCTCACCTTTGGCGATGGCCCAGCAGATGCCATCATGCTGGACAACGCCGAATGGCTTTTGAAGCTCAACTATGTCGACTTCCTGCGCGAAATCGGCCGCCATTTTTCCGTCAATCAAATGATCCAGCGAGACAGCGTGCGCATGCGCCTCGAGCGCGAGCAGCACTTGTCGTTCCTGGAGTTCAATTACATGCTTCTGCAAGGGTACGACTATCTGGAGATTTTCCGGCGCACAGGCTGCCGGCTGCAGATGGGCGGTTCGGACCAGTGGGGCAACATCCTATCCGGCACCGATCTTGTCCGGCGCCTTGAAGCGGTAGAAAGCTATGCTCTCACCTCACCTCTTCTGACCACAGCGTCGGGCGCGAAGATGGGCAAGACCGCCGGTGGCGCTGTCTGGCTCAATGAAGAACAGCTTTCCGCCTACGACTACTGGCAGTACTGGCGCAACACCGAAGACGCGGATGTCGAACGGTTCCTGAAGCTGTTTACAATCCTGCCGATGGACGAGGTAGCACGGCTCGCCGCTCTTGAAGGCTCCGAAATCAACGAGGCGAAAAAAGTCCTTGCCACCGAGGCGACAGCCCTCATCCACGGCCGGGACAAGGCCGAGGCGGCGGCTGAGACGGCCCGCAAGGCCTTTGAGGAAGGCCAGATGGCCGCCGGTCTGCCGACGGTCGAGATCCCGACGGCAGAACTAGACGCAGGAATCGGGATCCTCAACGCCTTTGTCACCGCCGGATTATGTACCTCAAACGGAGAAGTCCGCCGCAACATCAAGGGCGGCGCGGTCAAGGTAAACGACAAGGGCGAGCAAAACCATGACCGCCAGCTGAGCCCGGCGGACCTGACCGAAGACGGTGCCATCAAGCTGTCGCTCGGCAAGAAAAAGCACGTGCTTCTTAAGCCAGTCTAGCGCTGGAGTTGTCCGGCTGGCGATTCTGCGGCAAATGGTAGACCAATTGCGATGGCCGCAACGCTTGGCGTTGGACGGTCAACTGTCCTATGTAGGTTGCGAACGCGTTACGCCAGCTAGCGGCCCATGGGTTTTCACCCGATGGCCCCGGCCAACCCCAAGAGGCTTGTTGACATGAATGCTCCGGTCACGCCCCCAGACTACCAGCACAGCGCCCTGCTTCCGCTTGGGAAAGATGAAACGCGCTATCGCAAGCTGACTTCCGATTTTGTCAAAACAGCCGAATTCAACGGTGAAGAAGTGCTCATTGTCGAGCGCGAGGGGCTGCGCCTGCTGGCCGAAGAAGCATTCAAGGACATCAACCACTATCTGCGCCCAAGCCATTTGGAGCAGTTGAAGAAGATCCTTGATGATCCTGACGCGACGCCGAATGACAAGTTCGTCGCCTTCGACCTCCTAAAGAATGCCAATATCGCCTCCCATGGCGTCCTGCCGATGTGTCAGGATACCGGAACGGCGATCATCATGGGTAAAAAGGGACGCCGCGTGTGGACCGATGGTTCCGACGAGGCAGCGCTCGGCGAAGGCTCGCGCGATGCCTATTTCAAGAAAAACCTGCGCTATTCCCAGCTCGCACCGTTGTCGATGTTCGAGGAAAAGAACACCAAGAACAACATGCCGGCGCAGATCGAACTCTATGCGGATGGCGAGGACGCCTACAAGTTCCTGTTCATGGCCAAGGGCGGCGGTTCCGCGAACAAGAGCTTCCTGTTTCAGGGAACCCCGTCGCTTCTTTCGCATGACCGAATGATCGAGTTCCTCAAGGAAAAGATCCTGACACTCGGCACGGCTGCCTGCCCGCCCTATCATCTTGCGATTGTCATCGGTGGCACCTCCGCGGAAACGACGATGAAAACCGCGAAACTGGCCTCCGCCCGTTATCTCGACGGTCTCCCGACAGAGGGTTCCGAGGAAGGCCATGCCTTCCGCGATCTGGCGATGGAAGACGAGATCCACAAGCTGACTCAGGCGACCGGCGTTGGTGCGCAATTCGGCGGCAAGTACTTCTGCCACGATGTGCGTGTTATCCGCATGCCTCGCCACGGCGCATCGCTGCCGATAGCGCTGGCAGTGTCCTGCTCCGCCGACCGCCAGGCCGTGGGCAAGATCACCAAGGACGGGGTTTTCCTGGAGCGGCTCGAAATGCACCCGGAAAAGTATCTGCCGGAAGTCACGGATGCGCATTTGTCGGACGATGTGGTCAAGATTGACCTCACCAGACCGATGGCTGACATCCTCGGAGAATTGACCAAACACCCGATCAAGACGCGGCTGTCGCTCACAGGTCCGCTGATCGTTGCCCGGGATCTTGCGCATTCCAAACTGCGCGAACGGCTTGAAGCAGGCGAACCCCTGCCCGACTATTTCAAGAACCACCCGATCTACTATGCCGGTCCGGCCAAGACCCCAGAAGGCATGCCGTCCGGTTCCTTCGGGCCGACCACAGCAGGCCGTATGGACGCCTATGTCGACCAGTTCCAGGCAGCTGGCGGTTCCATGGTGATGCTTGCCAAGGGCAACCGTTCCGCCCAGGTGCGCCGCGCCTGTCAGGCCCATGGAGGCTTTTATCTCGGCTCCATCGGCGGACCAGCTGCGCGCCTTGCGCAGGACTGTATCAAGAAGGTGGAAGTGGTCGAATATGAAGAGCTCGGCATGGAAGCCATCTGGAAAATCGAAGTCGAAGACTTCCCTGCCTTCATCGTCATTGATGATAAGGGCAACGACTTTTTCAAAGAGCTGAATTTGGGGTGAGGCTTGTATCCTGGGGGCTGTTGTGCCCCCGCTACCAAATGAGACTTCAAACCCGCATTCCGCCTTCATCGAAAAAATGCGTGTGATCCGGCGTGAACGCCAGACCAACGCGGTCGCCTTCCGTGTGCGGCGCGTCGCCGACTGTGCGCACGTTGATCTTGCCGATGGGGCCACAATCGATGATCGAGAAGCTGTCGGCGCCGAGATACTCGACGAAATCCACCACTCCGTCGCACTGCCCCTCGCCTTCCCGCACGAGATCCACATGCTCAGGACGGATACCGGCTTCTATAGGCGCGCCGGAGCCCGAATAAGGTCCGTTTCGTCCGCCTTCCAGATGGTAAGTCCCGCCACCTGAGGTGCAGGTGAAAATGTTCATCTTTGGACTGCCAATGAACTGGGCGACGAACCGGTTTGCAGGGCGTTCGTAGAGCTCACGCGGTGTACCGACCTGCGCGATCTTGCCGAACTCCAGCACGACGATCCGATCCGCCAGCGTCATTGCTTCGACCTGATCGTGGGTCACATAGATCATCGTTGTGGCAAGCCGTTCGTGCAGTTTGGCGATTTCGTAGCGCATTTCGACCCGCAAGGCGGCATCGAGGTTAGACAACGGCTCATCGAACAGAAATGCGGTCGGATTGCGTACGATCGATCTCCCAATGGCGACCCGTTGGCGCTGCCCGCCGGACAGATCCTTCGGCCGCCTGTCCAGATAAGGTTCCAGCTTCAGGATCGCAGCCGCCGCACCAACCTTCTCTTCGATTTCCGTTTTCGGGGCACCGGCGGTCTTTAGTCCGAAGCCCATATTGTCGCGCACTGACATATGCGGATATAGCGCATAGGACTGGAACACCATGGACAGCCCGCGCTTCGATGGCGGCTCTGCGGTCTGGTTGGCACCGTCGATCAGCAGTGTGCCGCGGGAGATGTCTTCCAGACCGCCGATCATGCGCAGCAACGTCGACTTGCCGCAACCGGATGGGCCGACAAACACGATGAATTCGCCGTCGTTGATGGTCAGGTCCACGCCCTTGATGACCTGAATGGACCCAAACCATTTTTCTATGGCCTGCAATGTGATCTCACCCATCACGCGCTCCCTTCTCTGCGGCTGCACCAGGCGAGCCATACGGCGGCGGTCCAGGTGAACAGCGGCCCTCCGGCCGGTTCTCCTGATCGCGGATCAAAATACTCGGAAAACCCGTGGTTCAAGATGACGTCATGGCTCACCTGACGGAGGCGATCAGCCAACGGATGGCCGTGCTCTTCCAGCCCAAGGGCAATCAGATAGTTCATGAAGGTCCAGGACGGTCCGCGCCAATAGCGCTTGCCGTCAAACATCGGATGGCTGGGGTCGAGGCTGGCAACACCATAGGTGACCGCATCAAGACTGCGGCGCAGATGATCGGCTTGGCGTTCGCTAGCAAGGCCTGCAAGCCAGCACAGATAGGATGCATTGGAGATACAGCCGCACCATGTCCCGCTTTTTACATCCCGGCTGTCGAAGCTTTGAAGCTCCTCGTTCCAAAGCGTCTGCGCGCCCTGTTCCAGCAGCTCGATCTCAGCCGACATGCCAGATACATCCAACCCAAGTGCCTCGCCCATTAGCAGCAAGTCGCGGTGCGCACGCAAAAGCAGGAACGTCATCGTCGGATCGGCAACCCGGAACGGGTTCTGTTCCAAGAGCGCTGCCTGGTTCCACTTGAGCCTCGCGCCCTGCTGAACCAGCCAAATATACCGGTCATAATCGTACTTGGTCGGCCGCATATCATTGTCGACATGGGTGATATCCCGGCGATGGTATTCGCCAACGTCAACCGGATCGATGCGTGCCATGGAAATGTCCCAGTCCGGGGCATTGTCGCGCCCGGATTCCCAGGGGTGGGTGACGCAAACAGCCCCGTTGTCCAGCCGCCAAGCAAAAAACCAGTCATGCCAGGCTTTCAGTTTCGGCCAAAGGGCGCGCAAGCGTGGCTGGCCTGTTGCCTTGTCCTTTTCCCAAACGACCCGGGCCATGGTCGCCGCGACCGGCGGTTGCGTCACGCCGGATGACGGAAGCGGACCAACCCCGCCCCACACACCAGGTCCGGGAAAATATCCCGGATCTACCTGATGAAACAGGATGTGCGGTACCATGCCGTCAGCCCATTGCCCCTTGAACAGGGTCTCCAGTTCCACCCAGGCCCTGTCGATATCGAATTCGGCAAAACCGATCGCGGCAAGCGCACTGTCCCAGTTCCACTGATAGGGGTAGAGACCTGCGGTCGGCACCGTGTAACCGCCCCGGTCATTTGCCCTTATGATGTCGCGCGCTTCTCCGGTGCGCTGTTCTGCAGAAACGGTTTTGGTCATCCTTTCACCGATCCGGCAGTGAGGCCCTTGGTCATGAAGCGTTCCAGTCCGAGAAACAGCGCCATGATGGGAACCGTGGCGATCACCGCCCCGGCCATCAGGTGCTGGCGGGGAATTTCGGAGGAGTTCAGACTGGCAATGCCGCGCGTAAGGGTGAATTTCGACGGATCATCCAGCAGCATGAATGCCAGCAGAAACTCATTCCAGGCGATCATGAAAACGTAAAGCGAGACCGAGGCGAGCGCCGGCAGGGCAAGTGGTAGGGTGATCTTCCAGATCACCGCAATCCGTGACAGGCCGTCCATCAACCCGGCTTCTTCGACTTCGCTCGGCAATCCCCGGAAATAACCCTGCAACATGTAGAGCGCCACCGGAATGGTCGTGACCGGATAGATCAGCACTATGCCGACAAGCGAGTTGCGCAGACCCGTCATGGAAAAGGCGATGTAGATCGGCAAAGCCAGCACGATCATCGGCACCATGTAGATCAACAGGATCGAGCGGGAAAACGCAGCCCGTCCGGAAAACCGCAGACGTGCAACCGCATAGGCACCCGGCACGCTGAAGAGCAGCGTGATAATCACCGTCGCCACCGAAATACCGAACGAATTCAGGAGATAAGTGCCGAAATTGAAGTCCTGAAAGAGTTCCTGATAGGATCTGAGCAGCCCCAAACCCTTGGAAAGATCGAGTGAGAAGTCCAGCGGGTTCTGCACCAGTTCCGATTGGTTCTTCAGGCTGGTCATCACCATCACATAGAACGGGATCAGCACGATAGCGGTAAAGAAGATGTAGCCAAAACCGGTCAGGAACCGGATAACCGCGTCTTCAAATTCGTGGCGGGACAAGGCTCCGGGCCGCAGACTGTTGGCAATCACGCTCAAGCCATAGAGGCTGAATCCGGCGGTCAGGCCATGCCCGGTAACTGTCGAAACAACTGATGCATCGGCGCTGAGCATCGGCCCGAACCCGGCGATCCCCGCCGCTGCCATTGCCACAAAAAGTCCGAGCGCGAAGACGCGCCCATAGAGCACCGCTGCCCCGGCCAGAAGCCCCCACAGAGTTGATCCAATGATGGAAGGCCGGAAAGCATCCCCGGTGACAAAGCTCATGGCAACCGCGACGGTCGAGGAAATCGTGATCACCCAAATGACGCCGAGAAGAGGCGCGGTTATGTAGCCGTAATGCAACCGCTTCATAGGCCTTCCTCCTGGCTCATGAACTTGAAGAAAAAGAAGGAAAAGCCCAGCAGACAGCAGAAGATGACAACGGCAACAGCCGCCCCGGCACCTATATTGGAAATGGCGAACGCCTGCTCGTAGACATCCACCGTCAGGGTCCGCGTACCGGCGTTGCCGCCAGTCAGAAGAAAGATGTCGTCGAACTTGTTGAATGTCCAGATAAAGCGCAGCAAGAACAGCACTGACAGGATGCCAAGCAACTGCGGCATGCTGAGATACCAGAACTTCTGGAACGGACTGGCACCATCCATGTCGGCGGCCTCGTACATGTCATTGTCGATGCTCTGCATGCGCGCCAGGATGAACAGGAAGGACAACGGGAAATACCGCCAGATCTCGAACACCGTCACCATGATCAGCGCGAGCGGGCGTTCGCCGAAAAAATTGATGGCCTCATTGGTAACGCCCATCTGAACAAGAAGAGCATTGGCGCTGCCGGAAAACGGGTCGAACAGGATCAGCCACGAAAAGGCGACCGCGATCACCGGGGCCACATAGGGAAACAGATACAGCCCGCGCAATATCCCCTGCCCCCGGAACGATTTGTTGAGGAGCAAGGCCGCGAACAAGCCGACAACAAGAGCGCCAATCGTGCCAAACACAGTATAGAACAAGGTTATGCCGAGGACCTCGACAAACTCGTCGCCATCAAAGACCCGCCTGAAATTGTCGAAGGTAAATGTGCTGTTGGTGAGGATGTTGTCCGCCGTCCCGGTCAGCACCGGTTTGCTACCCTCCACGGCTTCTTCGGCCTTGTCCGGATCGGCAACGCTGACCGGCATCCTGAAGCGCTCGTTGTATCCACCTTCCAGATCGCCGAAATCACAACGCAGTTCCCGGCCCGACAACGCGCAGGCGTCCGGCAGGTCGCCGGTAAAGGTGACCCCGTCGGGAATTGTATCGACCAGCGTGACCGCTGCTATCGGCTTGTCCCGGCTGGAATTGCGCAGCCGGTACTCCACCCGCATGTTGTCACCGCTCCCGCGCAGCGCTTCCCGGACAATCGGCTGGGTCGGGCGGAGATCGGCCAATCCGATCGGCTTCACACTGATCCAGAATATGGCCAGGAGTGGCAACACCACTACAAGCGCGACACTGATGATCGTCGGCGCCAGCAAGCTCCAGGCAAGCCGGGCCTCTCGCCGGGCAAGCGGCGTGGTGCCGCTTGGCGGTTGTGCGGACAAGGTCATTTAAACTGTTCCGGAAAGGTTCCCCGACCCGGATAACAGGCCGGGGAACTATTGGCGCCTTACTGGATTTTTGCCAGCTGATCATTCATTGCAGCAACCGCAGCAGGGCCGTCGACCTCACCGTCAATATACTGCCGCACAATCCGGTTGATCGCCTGACTGTTGATCATTTTCGAAGCGAGACCCAATTGCCCCTCTGCAACGCCCCAGCGCTGGGCGACGTCCAGGCCGCCAACAATCTCGTCGATCATATCCTGAGCATAAAGATCGCCGAGCGGAGCCTTTCGATCCACGCCCACCGGAAGTTTGGACCAGGCTTCGGTAAAGGCTGCCGGGTTGTCGGCAGTGCCCTTGCGGACCGGGAACTTGCCTTCCGGCGCGATGGATAGGGTTTGCGTGTAACCTTCGTCCATGGAGAACTTGACGAACTCCATAGCCGCATCAGTGTCGGCATCTGAGGTGATGCCGAAATAGCGGATGTCACCCCAGGCCGCGCCATCCGGATTGGAGGGCCCGGAGAAATTGGTGACAATGCCGGTCATGGAGGCCAGCTCCGAAGATGTCGGGTCGTCGTTGATGGTCGGTGGCGCGCTGTCACGAAGGCCAGCAAGCTCATCCAGGATAAAAGGCGACCAGATGATCATCGCCGCGTTGCCGGAGAAATAGAGCTCGCGGGACTGTTTCCAATAAAGGTCTCCCGGGGGCGAGGCTTCGGCTATTTTCTTGTAGAAGTCCAGCACTTCAATGGTTTGCGCTTCATCAAGCGGCGCGAAACCCTCCGCGTTCACAGGCGAAACCCCGTTGGCGAGGAAAACATGTTCCAGCACCTGGCTCATGAAGTTCTCATCCACCTTGGTGGCCGCAACGAAACCGAACACTTCGGGCGGATTGTGCAATTTGTCGAGGGCCGCCTCCACAGCTGCATAGGACGTCGGTGCGGCAAGGCCAGCGCCTTCGAACAGGTCCTTCCGGTAAACGACCATCTGTGTCCAGCCGTCGACAGGCACGGACGCGTATTCACCTTCAAACGTGGCCATTTCCAGCGCACCGGGCGCAAATGTCCCCTTGCCGAGTTCCTCAATCGCTTCAGTGGCAGCGCCCGTATCCAGGATACCGGCTTCCGCCCACGGCAGCGCATATTGAAGAGAATGATAGATGACGTCCGGCAAGTCATTCGCCGCGAAGGCTGCCGTGGCGCGGGTGCCCAGATCAGTTTCGCTCACCGGAATGACATCAACAGAAGTACCGGTCTTCTCGGCGAATTCGGCGGCCATTTCCTGTTGTTTGGCGAGGCGCTCGGGCTGTTCTTCCGTTGTCCAGAACCGGATCGTATCCGCTTCAGCGGATACAGCGGCAAGCGGCATAACGAGGGCGGTGCATGTCAGTAACTTCTTAATGTGCTTCACTTTTTCCTCCAACAAGTGTTTGGGTTATTATGATTTCGGCCAGCCTCTCCGAGGAGAGACAAGCCCTGCCATGGGAGCCGCGCGACAGGAAAATGGCCGGAACCAATTCCCGCAGCGCCTCCGGCGGTTCGCCGTCAATCCGGCGGATAAGCAGTTCGGTCAGCCGGCCCCCGGCATTGCGGGTATCGGCGGAATAAGTAGACAAAGGCGGCCTCATCAGCTCACCCTCAGGCGTTCCGTCATAGGAAATCAGGGAAAGATCCCGACCGATCTGCAATCCGGCTTTTTCGGCGGTGGCGTATACCCCGATGGCCGCCCGATCGACGGAACACAGAATTGCCGTCGGCGGCTTTGAGATGCGGAGCAGATCGCGGGACGCCACCTCGCCTTCCGCGCTGTTGCGGGCCGGGCCTGAAATCAAGGCCGGGTCGAATTCAAGACCGGCACGGACAAGACCGGTCTTGTAACCTTCCAGTCGCAGCCGCGCATACATGTAGCGGTCCAGACCCGGAATAAAGCCGATACGTTCGTGACCAAGCAAGGCCAATTCCCGGATCGCGTCGACCATCGCATCTTCACCGGCGATATCGAACCATGCGCAACCACCAAGGTCCCGGCTCCGCCCGTACAACACAAAGGGTACATTGGCATCGCGTAGAAGGTCTATCCGCGGGTCATCCCACAAAGTACGTGGAAGGATAAACCCGTCTGCCTTCCGCTCATCCGACAATTCTCTCAACAACCTCAGTGTGTCATGGTCGCTGGTTGCTGTGGACACGGTTATCGTCCAACCGGCTGCAGACGCCGCCTCCGATACGCCCGCCAGAAAATCGGCGAGGAAGGGCCGGTGCCGGTCATGTTCGTTGAGCTGTAAAACAAGCCCGATCGACCGTACCCGTCCTGTCCGGATCGATTGCGCGTTTGCCAAGGGTCTGTAGCCGAGTTTTTCAGCCGCCTCGACCACACGAAGACGCGTCCGCTCAGATATATCGGAATAGCCATTCAGCGCGCGGCTGACCGTTCCCTTGGTCATGCTCAGTTTGCTGGCTACATCATTGATCGTAACACGCTGCCGGCGTACAGCCGTCCGCCCGTTCAAACGGTGAATTCCCAATTCCCGCTTCCTCCCAGAAGCTGAATTGAAAGTTCCGAAACCGGTTTCGGCAAGCTTTTTATGCACTCTATGGAACTAATTTAAAGGCACTTTGATGAACTAGCACACGTCTTTTTGCGCGTTTTCTCTTTTGTTCCGTCGCGGAAATTCGGTGTTTTTCACTCTATCTTCAGGGTTTTTGCCTAAACAACGTGCACAGTCACTCGGGAAGGAAGAAGCCATCCAGTTCACCATCAGTCGAGTACGGAGAAATGGGTATCGTATTTACTACTCATGTAATTTTCACGGTATACAGAAAGCGACACGGCAGATATCTGGACCACATATCGGATAGAATCCGCACACATTTTTCTGCCCGCAGAATTGCTGTTCAGGCATTTCCTGCACCGACGCGCAATCGCTTCGGTTTGCGCCAACAGATTCTTGTATTCCGGCAACGGGTGACTTCATGTCACCTTAATCAAAACCGGCGACTTTTCTTTCGGATCTGGGCAAGTCTCGGCATTCGATACTTTGCGCAAACGCCCCATTGACACCCTCAGGTTTTCCCAAAAAGGTAACACCATGATTACGCCTCTTCTCCTTGTTGGCGGCTCCGGAACCCGGTTGTGGCCGCTGTCGCGCAAAAGCTATCCGAAACAATTCGCACCGCTGATAGGTGAAGAAAGCCTTTTTCAGGGGACGATCCGGCGACTGTCCGGTCAAGACTACGCACCGCCGGTCATCATCACCGGCTCCGACTACCGCTTCATCATCACTGAGCAATTGGCCGACATCGGCACTGATCCGGCAGCAATCCTGATCGAACCGGAGGCGCGCAACACAGCTCCGGCGGTGTTGGCCGCGGTCCTGCACCAGGCTAAATCCGATCCGGACGCCCTCATGATGGTCGCTCCATCTGACCACGTAGTCCCTAATCCGGACGCTTTCCGCGAAGCCGTCGCACGCGGCGTCCCGGCTGCCGAAAGCGGACAGATCGTCACTTTCGGTATCCAACCGGATTACGCAGAGACCGGATATGGCTGGCTAGAGCTGTCAAGAATCCCGGAAGCAGGAGAGCCGGTCGCGCTCAAACGCTTTGTAGAAAAACCGAACAAGGAAAAGGCAGAGGCAATGCTTGCCGACGGTTCATTTCTTTGGAACGCTGGCATATTCCTGTTCAAGGTTTCCGCCATTCTGGACGCTTTCAAAACCCACGCGCCCGATGTCGTTGATCCGGTTGTCAGATCGGTTGACACTGCCCGTCCGGACCTTGGCTTCCTGCGGCTTGACCCGGATGCATTCGGGTCTGCACCGTCAATCTCCATTGACTATGCAGTCATGGAGCGGGCGGACAATCTGACTGCAGTCCCTTATGGTGCAGGTTGGTCGGACCTTGGCAGTTGGGACATGGTCGCCAACGAGATGGGACCTGATGGTGAGGGAAACAGCACCGGCGGAAACTCCATCGCACTCGACTGTGAAAACAGCCTGCTGCGATCCGACAGCGACGGCCTTTCCCTCGTTGGCATTGGGCTTAAGGACATTGTCGCGGTCGCCATGAATGACGCAGTCCTGATCGCTGACCGTAACCGCTGCCAGGACGTCAAGCTGGCCGTGAATGCCCTGAGGGACAAGGGAGCCAATCAGGCGGACACATTCCCGCGCGACCATCGCCCTTGGGGCTGGTTCGAAAGTCTCGTGATCGGCGAAAGGTTCCAGGTCAAACGGATCGTGGTTCATCCCGGCGCGGCGCTGTCGTTGCAGAGCCACCTTCACCGCTCCGAACACTGGATTGTTGTCTCCGGGACCGCCAGGGTCACCTTGGGGGAGAGTGCCGAAATCGTAACCGAGAATCAGTCGATCTACATTCCACTCGGTGCCAAGCATCGGCTGGAAAACCCTGGAAAGGTCGACATGGAACTGATTGAAGTCCAAACCGGAACCTACCTGGGCGAGGATGACATTACCCGGTATGAAGATATGTACCGTCGCGACGGCTGATTGTTGGCTCAAGCCG
The DNA here is from genome assembly GCA_965230445.1 of Roseibium sp. Lineage (GTDB taxonomy): Bacteria > Pseudomonadota > Alphaproteobacteria > Rhizobiales > Stappiaceae > Roseibium. The sequence goes on from OZ246005.1 coordinate 2,247,891, forward strand.
GCGTGGAGGCAAATTTTCAACAAAATCTGCGCCGAAAGTGCTTGAGAGGCCCACTTTTGTTATGAAGACAATATGCTTTTATTTGAGATCGTGAAATAGTTGCCTAGCAAAAAGTAAGAGCCGATTGCACCCGGCAAATTGAGCAGAATTATTCTTGTGGATATATATATGCTTTTCAAGCGGAAACATTCCATGCGCCAGAAGATCCGCTATCCAATTGGGTTCAGAGAAAATAGGCGCAGCGAAGATGAAAAAAGCACTGATCACCGGAGTTTCTGGGCAGGATGGCGGCTATCTCGCACAAATCCTCACGGACCGGGGCTTCGAAGTGTATGGCGCTGTCCGCCGCGGCAGCACGTCCAAGACCGAGCGCCTGAAGTATCTGGGAATCAAGCATAAAGTTAAATATGTCACGCTTGAGATGACCGAGTATGCAAACATCCAATCGGTGCTCGACGAAGTCCGCCCGGACTACATTTTCAACCTGGCAGCACAGACTTTCGTAATCGATAGTTTCGACTATCCGCAGTACACCAGCAGCGTGAATTACAACGGCCTGAAGCACCTGCTTGATTCGGTCAAACTGCTCAAACTGGACTGTAAGATCTTCCAGGCATCGACGTCCGACATGTTCGGAAAGGCCAATGGCGCGCTTTTGAATGAAACCAGCCCCTATATGCCAGTCAGTCCGTATGCGGTTTCCAAACAGGCTGCGCATATCTTGGCAAGCAACTACCGCGAACAATACGGCATGTTCGTCAGCTGCGGAATTCTGTTCAATCACGAATCCGAAATGCGCGGCTATGAATTCGTCACCCGGAAAATTACCAGCTGGCTTGCGGACATAAAGCTTTTCGGCCGTGAGGCGGTGCCGCTTGGCAACATGAGCAACAAACGCGATTGGGGCTATGCTCCGGAATACATGGACGCAGCGATCAGGATCATGGACCATGACACGCCGGATGACTATATCATTTCGACGGGAACCGAGTATTCCGTGCGCGAGTTCCTCTTGTTCGCCGCCGCCGAAATAGGCTTGGAGTTAACCGCCGATGGCGAAGGGGCGAACGAGAAATTCTACGACAAGCGCACCGGCCGGCTCGTCGCCTACTCCGATCCGGCCCACTACCGTGAACACGATATTGCAGCGGCAAGGGGTGACAACAGCAAGCTCAAGGAAACGCTGGACTGGAAGCCGCGAGTTCTGACCCCTGAAATAGCCCGGCGAATGGCCGTTTTCGATTTGAAGATGTCAACGCTCGCCCACCGCGAAGCAAACCTCAAGCCGTTGCTGTCTGACATTGCGTGAATTCGCGCTTGCTCATGGCTCGCGAAAACTTTTTCGTCTGTGCTGCCTTGCTTTAACAACACCTTCTGACGTGCAAGCGTCGGCCGTCGCAACAATTCGGTGAAAGTTAGAAAAGCCTGGCGACCAAATCTTCGTATTGTAAAATTTGCGCATAGGAACTTTGAAACATCTCAATTGGTCAAACTGACAGTTCTACGATTGAACTAGACAGCACTTCCCCAGGCAAGAAAAACGCGTTCGAAATTGTTTCCGATCTGGAAATACAACAAAGAATTAACCCTAAATTTAGGGACCAAATCCACATTGATTCATTGTTAGTCGAATAAGTGGGTTCAATAAGCAGATGAATCTTTTTCGCAAGAAAGTGCCAGTCGAACAGGTACACGGTTCCAACTCCATCGGCAGCGAAACGGCCGAGCCCGCATTGGAAGGGACATCAGGTAACACTGAGAGCGTCATCCGGATGGGCCATACGTTTGACGGCCTACAGGATGATTTGCGTGTCGCGGCCAAGGACATGCTGGGGTCTGCCGAGAGAGTTCAAGACCGAATTGCCGAACAACTGGAGAACCTGGCTACGATCCGAACCGACAGCCACTCGCTATCTGAACAATCCGAAATCGCGAACAGAAATGCGGCAGAGCTGGCGAGTTCAATTGGCGATCTCGCTGAATCCAGCAATGAAATCGGCACACAGGTCAGCGTTTCAAATCAGCTCGCTGAAGAAGCCCGCCAGGTTGCGGACCAGACCAATCTGGGTGTCATGGAGCTTAAGAAGGCCATCGACGATATTGCAAGCGTTGTCGGCCTAATCTCTGACATCGCCAAGCAGACAAACCTTTTGGCTTTGAACGCTACGATTGAAGCGGCCCGTGCCGGTGAAGCGGGCAAGGGATTTGCGGTCGTCGCGAACGAGGTAAAGTCGCTGTCGGTTGAAACCCAGACCGCCACCGAACAGATTGTTTCCAACATTGAGCGGCTCAGGGGTTCCGCCGAAACAAGCATTTCCTCGGTCGAGCAGATCATTGACGTGATCGGCAAGATCCGGCCGAGCTTCGCCGCCGTTGAAGAAGCCATTGGCTCACAAATGGAGACAACAGGCCGGATCGGTCAGCAGGCCACCGAGACGTCCGATTTCGTGTCAGAGGTCGTCAAACGTGTCGAGGCTATCGCAAGCTCCGCCAAAGCGGCCGAGGCAGGTGGAGCTACCGCTCAGGCGGCGGGCGCCGAAATGGCAACTGCAGCCGATGCGCTCCACGCCCGCTTTACAATGATGCTCCGCCAAAACGAAGCCGGTGACCGCCGGCGCCATGACCGGTTGCCAATCCGTATCAGCGGAACGGTTACAGACAGGGGAAGCATCAAACGGATAGAAACGCGCGATATCTCGGTAAGCGGCGTGCTCCTGGCCGGAGACGGGTTTCAGGGTATCAGCCAGGGAGCCCTGTGCCAATTGAACCTCGACGGCCTCGGAGCGACGGCGGTGAAGATCGTCGGTGTTTCCCAAAGCGGCTTGCATTGCCTGTTCGACGGCCCGGCCGAGGCGTTCTCGACAGCTCTTTCCGCACGGATAGAGGCCTTCCACACGGAACACGCTCCGATGGTAGCACGAGCCCAGTCCGGAGCCGCGCAGATAACCTGCGTGCTTGAAGACCTTCTTGCCGCACGCAGCCTTACAATTGACGAGCTGTTCGACACGAACTATCTGCCGGTACCCGGCACCAATCCACAGCAAGTCGAAAACCGCGCGCTGGCACACCTTGAACAAGTATTGCCTGATATACAGGAAGCGATCCTTCGGGAGAGCACCGACCTTGCGTTCTGTGCGGCCGTAGACCGGAACGGCTATCTGCCCGTACACAACCGCATTTACTCGAAACCGCAAAAGCCGGATGATCCGGTTTGGAATGCCGCCAACAGCCGGAACAAGCGGATATTTGACGACCGGGCCGGTCTAAGCGCCGCGCGCAATTCCCGACCGGTCCTAATACAGACCTATGCCCGCGACATGGGCAACAGCAACACTGTGTGGATGAAAGAAATCGATGCCCCGATCCATATCAACGGACGCCATTGGGGCGGCTTCCGGACTGCCTACAAGCTCTGACATCTGAACCGTACGGGATTGATCGATCCACACCTTGCGGACCGGAAACAGACGGGGTAGGCAAACTCACACTCCCCCTAGCTTCCGGAGGTTCAGTTCGTCATGTCCGTGCTTGTATTCGATCTGGACGGAACCCTCGTCTCGTCCATGGGCGATCTGACGGCGACCCTGAATGTCGTCCTGATGGCCGCAGGTCATGATGCGATCCCGCCGGAAGATGTCCGATCCATGGTAGGGATGGGTGCGAAAGTGTTGATCCAGCGCGGTTTGGACGCCAATGGCGTTGCCTGGACGGACGACGATATCCATCCATTGTACGGGCACTTTCTTGAATATTATGCCGCCAATATCGCAGTACATACACGGCCGTTCAACGGCGTTGAAGGCGCATTGAAGCTTTTCCGGAATCAAGGCTGGAAACTGGCTGTCTGCACCAACAAGGCCGGGCGGTTGACCGTTCCGCTGCTGGAAGCTCTCAATCTCGACGGATATTTCGACAGCATCGTGAGCGGCGATACCTTCCAAGTCTCCAAACCGCATGCGGAACCGGTTCTGGGTGCGATCGAGCGCGCTGGCGGTGTCAAAGACGGCTCCATCATGGTCGGCGACAGCGGGACCGACATCAACGCGGCCCGCGCCGCAGGAATCCCGGTCATCGCGGTTGATTTCGGCTATACACCGGTTCCGGTCACCGAACTTAAGCCCGACATCGTGATCTCGCACTTTGATGAACTTGCGGACGCCGTAGCCCGGCTCGGTGCACAGAAGTAGGTACCGGGAAACATATTGCGTAACCGGTTTGAAGGGCTTGCCACGCAGTTTGGGATCGACTAGATATCCGCGACCTGCCGGACCGGCACGGGCGATTAGCTCAGCGGGAGAGCACTCCCTTCACACGGGAGGGGTCACTGGTTCAATCCCAGTATCGCCCACCAATCATAATCGGGCTTGTGTCCGGTTCCGCGCCGCTATCCCCAGTACAATTCGCCTCCCTTAGCCGCGCCTGTAAGAGCGTCTTGTGACTCCTGTTAAGATCGCAGCCACGAATCGACCTAGTCAGGATCTGCAATGGCCTCCCAAGCTGCCGCCAACCCCTTGCGCGAAAAACTGGTCAAGGGAGTCGGATACCAGAAGACCGGCGCATTTGAGAAAGCGCAGCGCTGCTACAAGTCAGTGCTGAAGAAAGCACCCAACAATCCGGACGCGCTTCATTTGCTTGGTGTCACCTACAGGCAAATGGGAAATCCAAAACGGGCACTTGAATACATCCAGAAAGCAATCAACCAGAATCCGAAGCAATCGGCGTTCTATGCCAATCTCGCCCGTGCGATGATGGATGTCGGTACCGATCCGGATAGTTTGCTTGCCGTCGCCGAGAAGGCTCTGACGCTTAACCCGCAGGAACGGGAAGCAATTAACATCAAGGGCATTGCACTCACCAAACTCGGTCAGCATTCCGATGCCGAGCTCATATTCCAGAAGCTTATAGTCGCGGATCCGAACTATATCGAAGCCTATCAAAACTACGGTACGCTGCTGATCGCGGCAGAAAAGTCCGACAAGGCCGTGCCGTTCTTCGGAAAGGCCATCCTGCTGAACCCGGACAACCCCAACAACTATGTACAGCGGGCCCGCTGCCGTTTGGTGAACAAGGAGTTCGAACAGTCACAGTACGAACTCACTGAAGCATTGGCGCTTTTCCCGGGCAACAGCGAAGTCCTGCATGAGGCCGCCCGGCTGCTGTTCACAATGAACGAAACCAAGCTTGCAGTCGGATACGCGCAACAAGCAGTGGACTCCGATCCGCGCAATGTCCACAAGTGGGTTACACTTGGCGTCAACCAGTTGATGATGGGCGACAATCCGATCGCTCTGGAGACCCTCAAGGCCGCGAAGCGCATTGCTCCAGCGGAGTTGAAGTCGGTCGATTGGAACCTGTCGCTTGCCCATCTGGCAAACGGCGATCTTGCCACTGGCTGGGATCTGCACAAACTTCGTTTTCAGGATCCTGCCGCCAAGGTCATGCGCCGGACATTCGAGGTTCCGGCTTGGAAAGGCGAAGACATTTCCGACAAGACCGTGCTTGTTTGGGCCGATCAGGGCCTCGGAGATGCGCTCAAAGCCGGTACCATGCTGCCCGATCTGATGGCGCGGGCGAAGAAGGTGATAGTCGAACTGTCGGACAAGGGCGCCAAGTTGTTCCAGTACAGCTTTCCAGACGCTATTTGCCGCGCCGCCCAAATGAACCGGCAATTGGAAGCAACCGCCCACGATTATGATGTTCATGCCAACATCACCGATTTGGCAAGCTTCTTCCGCCGTGATCTGGAATCCTACAGAAAAGTCAATTACCCGGTGTTTAGCTTCGAAAAGGAGCGCGCTCGCGGTTACCTTTCCCGTTTGAAGGGCCACAACGAAAAACCGGTGATCGGGATGTCTTGGCGCTCCGGCAATCTCGCCGTCAACCGGGCCCGCTTCTATCTGTCCTCGGTAGCCTATGCGCCGATCCTCGAATCGCGTGATGCCATTTTCGTCAATCTTCAATACAAGACAACGGACAAGGAACTCGCCTACCTGAACACCAAATTCGACGGCAAGTTCAACAATTTCGAAGACCTTGACCTGTTCGATGATCTGCTTGGTGTCGCGGCCTTGACCGCGTGCTGCGATCTTGTGGTCTCGGCAAACACCAGTGTGGCCGACATGGCCGGGGTTCTGGATATCCCCGCCGTCCGCTTCGGCCAGCACGAGCCGCCACTAACCCTAGGTCAAGACATGGTGGTTCCTTGGTATCCGTCGATGATCTACCGTCATCCTTATCTGGACAAGCCTTGCTCTGACTTCGTCCCTGAAATCATCGCGGAGATTGACCGGCAACTGGCGGACTGGACACCCGAACGCCGGAACACCCGTCTGGACCTGTAGCGGAAACCGGCCCGGTCAGTCGGCCGGCTCGTCAACCAATCAGTCGAGCCAACGCCATCAGGATGGTTTTTGAGCGATCGCCACCAGTGTGTCTGTCGCATCGACTTTACGCAGGGCCGCCTCATATGCGGACATGAGTTCAGGCGTATCCAGTGCGGCAAGATGGGACTTGTGACCGCCTGGCCTTCCCTCGGAAAGCCACATCAGGTGGTTTGAAAGCGGGTACCGCTGCACCCCCTCGATCATCACAGACTGAAACCCGGCTTTGCTCAACATGCGTTCAAGGCTGTGACGTGTGTGCAGGACCAGGTGCTGGCTCCAGAGCGTGAACTTCTTGAAACTCTCGCAATTCAAGGACGACAAAAGAAAGTCCGAGGCGTGCGGAACTTCGACGACTATTTTGCCATCGCCCTTCAGAATGGCAAACAGGTCGCGCAGCGTTTCCATTGGGTCTGGCAGGTGTTCGAGTACATGGAACAAGAACACGGAATCCTGGCTACCCGCCGGTATTGCCTCAGTATCCCTGGCACACGATATTCTGATCGCTTCGAGGCCACGAATGTAGTCGTCCTGAAGCTCAATTCCCCGGACATTCTGGGCCGATTCTTGGATCGCTTGCAGAAAAGCACCATCACCACAGCCGAACTCGGTGACTGCCTTGCCGGTGTAGTGCGGTGAATAAGCGCCGGCCCGCCGTTTCAGATCTGTGAAACGCTCATAGTCGCGCTGGGCGCTGTGTCCGGAATCGCGATAAGTACCTTCGGCATAAGCATCGTCGCCGACATAAAAACCGTCCAGATAGATCACACCAGTTCCACGATCCCGGTAGACCGTCAGATCCGGATTGTCGCGCGTAGCCGAAGCGAAAACCGTCCGATTTTCGATCGTGGCGACGCCCAGGCTTTCAAGTGTTTCAAACACCCGGTTCGGTCGGGTCATTCTATCCTCATGTAAAATGTTCCGGAAAAATCAACGCTCGCCGAAATCCCTTTTTTGTGGCTTGTCGGTCGATCACCGATCGTACGCTTGTTCTATCCCTTCTCAGCAATCTCCCCTGCGCGCACATAGCTTTCCAGCACGCGCCAATCCTTGTCCGTATCGAGATCGATCTCGACGGCGTTTTCCAGTGGCACCGGGACAGATCGGCCAAAAAACCGCTCACCGGCTTTGACGAACCCGTGACGTTCGAATGCATAGATGGCACCGGTCTCGCGATACTCCGGCATACGGTCCTGGCGGCGCTGCCGCGGCCTCGACGGATCGTGATTGACGCCAATCCCTGTGCCGTCTGGCGACAAGTGCCAAAGGAAGACATGCGTTTCCACCACGGAAAACGCAGTATCGGCCCCGCAGCTCGCTACTGCATCGACGATCTGGTCTATTTCCGTCCCCGAGGTTAAGGGTGCCGTGCATTGCAGCATCACGAGGATATCGGCATCGGCGGCATCCGGGTGGGTCTCAACCGCGTGCAGGACGGCAGACTCTGAAGACGCAAGATCGCCTGAAATGCTCTCCGGACGCCGGATCTGCTCAGCCCCCTCCTGCCCGGCAAGCGCGAGGATCTCCGCATTGTCGCTGGACACCAGGACTGCATCGACGGACTGAGCGGCACACGCTGCCCGGATGGCATGCGCCACCAGAGGCACGCCCAGAAACGGTTTCAGATTTTTACCCGGTATGCCTTTGGACCCGCCCCGAGCGGGTATGATTGCGGTTACTTTCGCCAAGTTTACAATCCATTTGAGCTTTTACACGAACGCGGTATCCAATGCGGTCAGCTTCATGTCGTAGACCGCCATGCGGCGAGCAATTTCGGGTGCCAGTACTTGCGGTTTCCAGCCGAGGATCTCTTGCGCTTTTGTGTTGTCACCGCGAAGGTAAACCACATCGGATGCCCTGAAGTAGCGTGGATCCACATAGGCGATCAGCTGGCCGGACTTCCGGTCCAGGCATTTCTCCTCGACCCCTTCGCCTTCCGAATAAAGATCGAAACCGACCTCTTGTGCCGCCATGAACAAGAAGTCCCGGACGGTATATTCGGTATTGGTCGAGATCACGAAATCGTCCGGCGCATCGTGATCAAGCATCCGGATCATCATGTCCGTGTATTCTGGCGCATAGCCCCAGTCCCGAACGCTGCTCATGTTGCCAAGCGGCAGAGGGTCAGCGTTCCGCAGTTTTATGGCGGCCAGCCATTTGGTGATCTTCCGTGTCACGAATTCGCGGCCACGAAGTTCCGACTCGTGATTGAAAAGAATGCCCGATGTGGCAAACATTCCATAGGCCTGACGGTAGTTCACGATCAGGGAATGCGCCGCCTGTTTGGAAACGGCATAGGGACTGAGCGGATTAAACGGGGTGGCCTCGTTTTGTGGCTTTTCCAGCACATCTCCGTACATCTCGGAAGTCGATGCCTGATACAGCCGGGCATCAAGCTTCAGGATGCGCATGGCATCAAGTATGTTCAAGACACCGGTATAATTTACATCCGACGTATAGCGGGGAAATGCAAAACTGTCGGCGACAAAGCTCTGTGCTGCCAGATTGTAGATACAATCGGGTCGAATTGTATCGAGGACCTTCATCACATTGGCAAACTCGCTGATTTCCAACGTGACCCGGCGAACCTTGTCGAGAATTCCAAGTTCCTTGAGACGGATCGTCTTCGGCGTGCTGCCCCGGCGCATGGCACCATAGACCTCATAGCCGCGCTTCAACAGCGAGCGGGCAAGAAACGCACCGTCCTGGCCAGAAATCCCGGTGATCAGCGCTTTTTTCAAGCTTTGCCTCCCAGTTGGAAGATTGCATTCTCAAAACCATCTCCTTCGGCAAGATGGCCTTGCCACACTTCCAGAACCTTCCTGCCTTCCAATTCCAGATAAGGTGCAGGATCGCCGAGATCTCCCTTGCCGAATGCGACCCCTTCTCCGTCAATCCCCGTTGCGTCGGCGATATGGTAGTGGCGCGCAAGCGGCTGCAGACGCGCGCACCATTGACGCCAATCGGCCTTGTCGTGGTTGGCCGACAGTATCAGATGCGAAAGATCAAGACACACTTCCATACCGATCTCTTCCATGATCGCAATATCGTCCTCGCCGCAAAACATATTGAGCACATCGGCACCACCAAAATACCAGGCAATTCTCGGCAGCCATTGCGGATAGATGCCAATGCCCCGTTTCACACCCTCGGCGAGAAGGCTGTCCTGAAGCATCCTGTAGGTTTCCAGTTTGCCTTCGGGCCTGAGCCGCGAAAAGCTTCCGACGATCGGCACGGCTGCGCCGGTGCGCTCTTCCAGGGCAAGCGCCAGATCGACACAGGTCCGGACTACCTTGAGGCTGCCGGCGCGAACCGCTTCCTCACTCGCGAGCGGATCGATCAATGTCTTGCTGTCAATGTAGTCCGGAATATGGATTGAATACTGACACCCAAGGTCAATCCCGGTGAGTCCCGCTGCCATGTCCCTGCCGAAAAGGCCAACTTCCTGATAGGACAAATGCAGTTCGAAGTTCCGGATCGGAAACCGCGATTGCAGCACGCCCGCATCATGCAACCGGATCGGTAAAGAGAGGTTCTTTTCATCACAAAAACCGACCAGATCCTTGGCTAGCGGCGGCTTCTGTTCGGTGAAGTGAACCGCGGAGACCGCTGCTCCGGCCTCGACCTTGCGTCGAACCGTTGACAGGCCGCGCTTTCTCATGTCGGCCCAGGTCAGGCCCTTTCTCGGCGCCCTCACAACCGTGTTGCTCTCGCTCAAGCACTCTCCGGCAGCGATATCGCGCGCAGCATAGAGCGAAGATCCGAGATTTTGCATGTTGATCATTTCGCCCTGGTTGATCTCGCGCCGTCCATCACCCTGAATGGCATCAAAGGCGGTCAACATGCGGCACAGGCGGACAAACTCGGCAGGATCCGAACTGGAGCTGTCATCGATCCCCCTGCCCTGTTTGTCCTGTGTCAGATGGCGTTCGAAAATGGTCGCTCCGTTGGCTGCCGCAAGCAGGCAAACTTCCCAGTCCTGATCATGGCTAGAGTAGCCAACCGGCACTCCAGCTTTCTCTTTCAGTCTTGATATGAAAGCCATCTGTTGATTGCCGAGCAATATCGGGTAATTCGAGATGCAGTGGAGATACCAGATATCCGGGATATGGCGAGTCGCTTCGATTGCCTGAAAGATATCGTCCTCCCCATGGCCACCGGTGCTGAGGATCAGGGGCTTTCCACGTTTAGCAAGCGCCCGGACGAGATCCTGATTGAGCAACTCGGCGGACGGCACCTTGAAAAAGTCGAACTCGTCAAGGCGCTCGCCGAAATCGGCCGCGTCGGCGAACTTGAAAAAACTTATCCCAGCCGCCATGCCGCGAGACCGGATAGCTTCGGCAAGTTCCAGGATCCGATCGGCTGGGATGTAGCAATCGTCAATTTCCCGGCTCAGGATTTCATCGCCAATTTCGCTGACAGCCTGATAAAATCCAGTCTTGGCGCGATACTGAAACTTTACCCCCCAGGCCCCGGCGTCGCGGGCCACACCGATCAGCTCCAGTGCAATCTCTGCAGAGCCGCGATGATTGATGCCGATTTCGGCTATTATCTTCATTTGCAGCTGCCCGCAGATTGCGTCCGAGTGTCTTCAAAGATGGCCCGTAGATCGCAGCCGGGCCGGATGCGGTGACAATATTGCAAGCCCGGAACTCCGAATATCGGCAACGGCAGCAAGGTGCGGCTCCTCCACAGTTTATACTGGCCGTCAAACAGCAAACGGATGGGCGGCTTTGTACTTACAACATAAAAATGCCCGAACCGGTTAGCCGGCTCGGGCAAGTTTCAGGGGAGGAAAATGTTTTTCCGGCGCAATATCAGCCGACGAATGCACGCTCCACAACGAACTCCGCCGGTTTGTTGTTTGCACCTTCATTCAGGCCCGCCTGCTCGAGCAGGGCTTTGGTGTCGCGGAGCATATCTATGGAACCGCAGATCATGCCGCGGTCTATTGCCGGGTCGAGCGGCGGAACGCCCAAATCCGTGAACAGTTTGCCGGACTGTATGAGATCTGTGATGCGGCCCATGCGCGGAAACTCTTCACGCGTAACTGAGGTGTAATGCACCAGCTTGTTCTGAGCGAGTTCGCCGATCAACGGGTCGTTGATGGTCTGCTCGACAAGATCCTCGCCATATTTTAGTTCAGCGACTTCGCGGCAGGTGTGGGTCAGGATGACCTGGTCAAACTTTTCATAGGTCTCCGGATCTCGGATAAGGCTTGCAAATGGTGCAATCCCTGTCCCGGTAGAGAACATGTAGACCCGCTTCCCCGGGATCAGCGCGTCATTGACCAGCGTACCGGTGGGCTTCTTTTTCATCAGAATGCCATCGCCTGGCTGGATTTTCTGAAGATGGGAGGTCAACGGGCCATCGGGAACCTTGATCGAGAAGAACTCGAGTTCCTCGTCCCAGGAGGGGCTGGCGATCGAATAGGCACGATACAGCGGTTTGCCGTCGATCATCAAACCGATCATCACAAATTCGCCGGACCTGAAACGGAAAGTCGAAGGCCGGGTCATACGGAAGCGGAACAGGCGCTCCGTGTAATGCTCCACACGAGTAACCTCTTCAACAAATACTCCGGCCGGAACCGCAGCTTCAAGATCAGCGGGGCGTGCAAGTACGTTCATTTTATCGTCGTTCCGCAAGTCAGACATTAACACAATTTCCGCACATGTATCACCGCGTCCGCATTGACTTGAAGCAACCTGCAACTCCGAAAACCCGAAATCGAAAAAATTCGTACCCTTTTCCGGGAGAGAATCGCCCCCGCAATGCCGCATAGTCAATAGGTTGCACCTTCCGATCGCTCGTAGAAACCACGAAATTTAGTTCACCATTTCCGCTAGGGCGCTTAAGGAAGACATGACAGTCTCGTGAATACAGCAAAAAAACTGATTTCTATTTGACAGAACAACAATTTCTGCCGAGAATTCAGCAAAGCTAAAAAGCTGTCTTGTATATCTTCCAGAGAGAACAGTTTAATGACCGAAGAAGCAGAAGAAAATCCAGGTCAAGAGATAGCATTGGTGGTCATGGACCGGTTTTCCATGAACGCATTTTCGAATGTCGTCGAACCTTTGCGGATAGCAAACCGTCTCATTGGTAAAGAATATTACAAATGGACGACTTATTCACTCGATGGAAATGCTGTCACGGCTAGCAATCACTGCCAGATAGCGGCGAATAAATCTGTTCGCGAACTGCAAGATGCTCATGTAACGCTGTTATGTACCGGCCTGGATGTGGAGCTGCTCCCGCTCGACTCCGAGCTTGGCAATCGCCTGCGCCGTTTGAACGCCATGGGGCGTACTTTCGGCGCGATTTGCACCGGCGCCTACCTGCTTGCCCGATACAATCTGCTCGACGGACGCCGCTGCACCATACACTGGGAAAACCTGCGCAGCTTGCGTGAGGAATTCCCGAATGTGGAAGTCACGTCGGACATCTTCGCCATAGACCGAAACTGCATCACCTGCGCGGGCGGTCTGGCGTCAATGGACATGATGCTCCGGCTGATCGCCATCCAGCATGGCGCCTATCTCGCCCACGAAGTCGCGGAAGTTGCGCTCTACCAGAACATGCGGTCTGGCGAATCGGCTCAGCGCCACGACATCGAAGCCCGCACCGGGATCTCCAATGCCAAGATTTTGGATGCCATCCGGATCATGGATCTGCACATTGAAGATCCGCTCAGCTGCCAGCAGCTCGCAATGACGGTAAGCCTGTCACCGAGACAGCTTGAACGCCTGTTCCGCCGGCACTTCAACTGTACGCCGGGCCAATACTATCTCCGGCTGCGTCTTGAAACCGCGCGCGACCTACTGCGCCGGACCAGCCGTCCCGTGCTGGATGTCGCGCTAGCCTGCGGCTTTGCCTCCACATCGCATTTCACCAAATGTTACCGGGAACGCTTCTTGTGCACGCCAACTGAGGAGCGCCAGTCTTATCAGTGGGGAAACAACAAATCCCGTCCAAGCGTGGGAACGGCAAAGCCCATGCGACTGGTCGCGAAATGAAGAAAACGTTGTGTGCGCCTGTCGCGGTGCCGGTCAGGTTAGGTCAGGTCAGGTCAGGTCAGGTCAGGTCAGGAGAAGGCTGGCGGCAATACAAAGATAAACACCAAGCGCAAGAATGGCGATGCGCGTGATCTTGCGGAACAGATCCTCCGAAATTCGCCTGCGCAACCTTTGTCCCGCATAGACGCCGGTGAGCGCAGGAGCCACCATGACCAGCGACCAGCCAAGATCCGCTCGCGTTGCCAGTGCGAAGCCAGACAATGAAATGGCAAGGGCCACCGTTGCGACGAGAAACAGGAGCCCCATCGCCTGAACGAATTCATCCTTTCCGAGCCCTAGCGCCTGGAGATACATGACACCAGGAACAGTGTAGGATCCGGTCAATCCGGAAAACACGCCGTTTATCAAGCCTATTATCACGCCGGTCACTGTCTCCCGCGAAGTGGAGATCGACGGATGCCAGCCGGCCAGCGATACACCGGAATAGACAATCATCAACATTCCAAGCACCAGTTCGGCGCCGCCTTCCGGCACGGTGACAAGCAACAAGGTACCGACCCATACGCTTGCACTTGCAGCCGTCAGGAATGGCCACAGACGCCTGACAAGGACGTTTACACTTCCGCCGCTGAAACCCTGCCAAAGGTTGGTTAGAAAAGCGGGCCAAAGAATCAGGATCATCGCCTGTTCCACGCCGATAACGAGCGTCATCAAACCCAGTCCGATTGTCGGTAAACCGAGGCCAATCACGCCCTTGATGAAACCGGCGAACAAGTAGACCGCTATGGCAATGGCGAGGGCAATTGGGTCCATGATATCAGCTCATTCCAACGTCAGTTGTTTTTATCCCAATTGATCGGTTTCCGGGTTCCCTGTGCCATTCAGGCTCCGCTAGTCTGTGTGATATGGAATCGCCATCTGCCTATGCTATCTCCAATCAAGCGGCCCGCCGCGTTTTTCTTGAGCGCCATGGCCTTGGTGCAGTTTCCGGCGGCCTGGATGCCAAACCCGGCTTGCCGGACATGATTGATAAGCTGGGCTTTGTACAGGTTGACAGCATTAACACCGTCTCGCGCGCCCATCACATGATCCTCCGCTCACGTGTTTCCGGTTACCGTGAAACCCACCTGAAACGGCTGCTTGAGAAGGACCGGCTGTTATTTGAGCATTGGACCCATGATGCCTCTGTCATACCAATGGCGTTTTTCCCGCATTGGCGCCTCCGGTTTGACCGTGACCGGATCGCACTTACCAAGCGCTGGAACAATTGGCGGCGGGACGGCTTCCAGGAGAAGTTTGACGATGTCCTGAAGCAGATTTCCGATCATGGTCCGGCGACGAGTTCAACGGTTGGCGAAGGCGAAACGCGCAAGAGCGGCGGCTGGTGGGACTGGCATCCGTCCAAGACCGCACTGGAATTCCTCTGGCGTACGGGCGAATTGTCCGTTTGCCACCGGCGCGGTTTCCAAAAGGCCTACGACCTCACCGAAAGGGTCATTCCATCGGATTATGTCAACAAACGGTTCGATGAAGCCGAGACCATCGATTGGGCAGCCGGCGCAGCTCTTCAGCGGCTCGGCTTTGCCACGTCCGGCGAAATCGCCGCCTTTTGGGACCTCATCACAGCCGGGGAAGCAAAGAACTGGTGCGAGCAGGCTGCGGCAAGCGGCCGGATTGTTCCGGTGGACGTCACCTGCGCCGATGGCCGGGCGCGACGCGCTTACGCTTTGCCCCGCATTCTAGATGGTCTTGCGGATATTCCGCCGCCGCCAGGCCGGATCAGGGTCCTTTCGCCTTTCGACCCGGCGCTGCGGGACCGGAAACGCGCAGAGCGGCTGTTTGGCTTCTTCTACCGGATCGAGGTTTTCGTGCCGGAGGCCAAGCGCGAGTACGGCTATTACGTATTTCCTGTTCTGGAAGGCGACCGTTTGATCGGCCGGATCGACATGAAGGCTTTCAGGGATCGCGAAGAGTTGAACGTCCGGGCATTCTGGCCGGAGAAGCATGCGCCCATGGGCAAGGGCCGAAAGGCCCGGCTTGAAAGTGAACTGGAGCGGGTCGCAAAGTTTTCTGGTTGCAGCTCTGTCAATTTTCAGAAGTCATGGGTCAGAGATAATAAGTATTTATTACAATGAATGTTATTACTATGATTAGCCATTTTTAAACTACTACCCGGTACTCCTTTGCCAGAGGAGAACGTCAATGCATAATTCTGCCCCAAAACCGGCCAACCCGGGACCCAAGCTCAGCGGTCCGCACATTTGTGTTCAAGCGGGCAAGTATACACTTAATCTCGTAGACTGCGCCCTGTCGAATGCCGCAGATATGCGTGGCGGCAAACTGTCCAAACACGACATCAAACTGGTGCTTGAGTTTATTCGCACATCGCAAGAGATGTTTGATTTTTTCCGGGACCACTATGCCGCATGCGGGCGGCTGCACAAAAATCAGACCTTTGTCCCGTCCAGCAAGGAGTTTTTCGCGCAGTCGGTGGCGCGCTTCTATTGCTATGATGCGGTGCGCAAAGTCTTCGCGACACAAATCAAGCATTGCCCGGGGAACTGGGAACTCGTCTTCATCAGTGCGGGTATCGCCTTTTTCAGCGAGCATGTTGACCCCGAGTTCAAAAACCGGCTTTCGAAGGCGTACCACACCATCGCCAACGAAAGCGGGTTTGAATTAGACGCTGTCGCAATCGCAAATCATGAGTCGGTAAGGGCAATCATGAAAGACAGTATCCAAAAATTGCCAACATCGCATGCCGATCTGACGCGGCTTTCGGAAGTGGTCAACAAGGCAATGTCGAACAAGTTCAACGACTTCGGTCCGTCGCCGATCAAAGTGTCGGAGCCAATTCTTGCCAAGTTCTTCGAGCAACTGAAAAACCCGCAAGAGGCCACCTTTTTCCGCAAGCAGATTCTGGATTAGGGATTGCGTCTTCCTGCGCTAACTCGCGTTGCCGGAGCGCTCTTATGCCCAGAAGTCAACCTTGACCTCGTGCCACTATGATTTTTGCCATGCAAATCTACCGATTTGGCATCAGCCCGGCCCAAAGGCGCGCCCCCTGACATCCAGCGCAGTTGACTATAACACGCCGGGTCGGCCCACCAGGATCAGAAGCGCTCTGACTTGCACCGGTATTGGGCCGAATAGGTCTTGCCAACCCGGTGGCCGGGTTTTACCCGAGATCCAGCTTCGCAACTTCCCACCAGGCAATTTTCTCCAACAGCCATCTCCCGATGCACTACATCTAATGGGACGTAATACCAAGCGCAGTTAACTATGCCCCATTTGACGGGATTTCCCTCATCTTCGGGTAGGAGCGGTTCGCGGGGCGATGCGGGGTATCGTACAAGAAGCGCGACGCCGTCCGAAGATGATGGAAATCCCGCCTCCGGTGGGCGAAAACCCGCCCCCAGCAGCGTTGCCGTACTTGCCCGGCCAGCCAGGCCACGCTGCGCACGGCACCTCTCAGGGAGCGGGTTTTCAATCCATCATATAGGTCATAGTTAATTGCGCTTGGCATAACTCACAGCTGCGACTCCATCTCACCACCGCAACAAGGAGCAAAATTATATCAAATAACCTAACGTAACATACTGTTTTAATTATCTTTTTATAAATTTCTTCTCGACATTCTACCATTGAGGAGATCGTCAATGAACCATTCTATCCGCAAACCCAGCGTAGCTGGACCCAAAATCAGTGGGCCTCACCTCTGCGCTCATGCGGGCAAGCACAGTCTTGACCTTGCACGCGCCAGCTTGTTGAACGCCTCGGAGATTCGGGGGGGGGAACTTTCTACACACGACATCAATCTGGTTTTTGATTTTCTATCCGAATCCCAAGAGATGTTCGACTTCTTCCGCTCGCACTATGCCACGTGCGGACAGCTTCACCGCCATCTCACCTTTGTTTCGCCAACCAAGGATTTTTTTGCAATGTCGGTGTTGCGGTTCTTCTGCTATGACGTGCTGCGGTCGGCATTTGAGAACCAGATCAGGCACTGCGCCGGCGATTGGGAAGTCATATTTTTAAGTTCGCTGACCGGGTATATCGGCGATCACATCGATCCGGACTTCGAACTCAAATTGTCCAAGGCCTACATGGCGATCGCCAACGAACACGGCACCGATGCGACCCCGATGACTGTTGCCAATGACCCTTGCGTCCAGGAAATCATGCGGGACTGCCTTTGCAGGCTGCTGGACAGTCACGCTGGGATGACCGAATTTTGCGATCGCATCAACAAAGCACTGGCCGAAAAATTCAACGACTATGGTCCCTCGCCAATCAAAGTCTCGGAACCTGTTCTGGCAAAGTTCTTCGAGCGCTTGAAGAACCCGCAAGAAGCCAACTATTTCCGCAAGCAGGTGCTGGCGTAGGGATTACCCTTCCCAGTCAAGCACCACTTTGCCAGACAATCCAGACTTCATGATCTCAAAGCCTTCCCGGTAATCCTCGGCGGCAAGCCGGTGCGTGATGGCTTCGCGGATTTCGAGGCCATTTTGCAGCATCGCGATCATCTTGTACCAGGTCTCGAAAATCTCCCGCCCATAGACACCCTTGATGGTGATCGCCTTGAAAACGATACGCGACCAGTCAACAGGTGACTTGCCTGGCGGGATCCCCAAAAGTGCGATCCGGCCGCCCATGACGAGGGTCTCCACCATCTGATCGAGGGCTTTCTGGCTGCCGGACATCTCCAGCCCGACATCGAACCCCTCGCGCATGCCGAGCTTGGCCACGACTTCCCGCAGCGAGGTTTCGGCGACATTCACCGGAACCACATCGGCAACCCGCCCGGCCAGGTCCAATCGGGCCGGATTGATGTCGGTGATGACGACATTGCGCGCACCAACGTGGCGGGCAACGGCGGCTGCCATGATGCCGATAGGGCCGGCGCCGGTCACAAGGACATCCTCACCGACCAGATCAAAACTGAGAGCTGTGTGGACAGCATTTCCGAGCGGATCCAGTATCGCGCCAATCTCGTCATCGACTTCATCCGGCAAAGGAACCACGTTGAAGGCCGGAAGCTTCAGGTACTCGGCAAATGCGCCTTGTTCATTCACACCAATGCCGCGCGTTTCCGGATCCAGGTGAAACTTCCCGGCTCTCGACTGGCGCGAATTCTTGCCGATCAGATGCCCTTCCCCGCTGCAACGCTGACCTACGTGTAGATCTGTAACATTGCTGCCGGTTTCAACGATCTCACCTGCAAACTCATGGCCGGTTATCAGGGGGACAGGCACGGTTTTCTGCGCCCACTCATCCCAGTTCCAGATATGAATATCCGTACCGCAGATACCGGTCTTCTTGATGCGGATGAGCACGTCGTCCGGCCCGGGTTCCGGCACTGGGGCACGTACCAAGGACAATCCCTCTTCCGGCGCCGTTTTGCAGAGAGCTTGCATTTGGGCCTTCATTTGGTCGCTCACGTCAGCACTCCAATGGTCTTGCCGACGCGATTGAAGGCTTCGAGTGCACGGTCCAGATCAGTATGGGTCAGGGCAGCATTCATCTGCGTCCGGATCCGTGCCTTGCCATGGGGGACCACCGGGTAAAAGAACCCGGAAACAAAGACCCCTTCTTCAAACAGCCGGGCTGCCATTGCCTGTGCCAAGCGCGCTTCACCAAGCATTACGGGAACAATCGGATGTTCGCCCGGAAGAAGGTCGAAGCCGAGACGGTCCAAGCCCGCCCGCCAGTACTTGGTGTTCTCGAACAGTTGCGCCCTCAGATCGTCGCCCCTTTCGACGAGCCGCAACGCTTCAAGTCCGCTCATCACGATTGCCGGCGGAAGGGAGTTGGAAAAGAGGTAAGGACGCGCACGCTGGCGGAGAAGATCAATGACCGGCTGCGGACCGGCAACATACCCTCCAATACCTCCCCCTAGCGCCTTGCCGAGTGTTCCTGTCAGAATATCGACATCGACGCCAAAGTGGGCCGGCATCCCCCTGCCCTTCGGTCCCATGAAACCGGTGGCATGGCAATCATCGACCATTGTTACCGCATCATAGGCCCTGGCGAGCCGCGTGATTTCCGGAAGGTTGGCGAGATAGCCGTCCATGGAAAACACGCCATCGGTCGCGATCATGATATGGCGGGCGCCCTCGCTCCGTGCCTTTTTGAGCTTCGCTTCAAGATCGGCCATGTCCGAATTGTCATAGCGATAGCGCTGTGCCTTACACAATCGGATGCCATCGATGATTGAGGCGTGGTTGAGCGCATCGGAGATGATGGCATCATCAGGTCCTAACAGCGGCTCGAACAGGCCGCCATTGGCATCGAAGCATGCAGCGAACAGAATGGCATCGTCCTTGTCCAAAAAGCGCGCAAGAGCCTGTTCAAGATCGCGGTGAATGTCCTGGGTCCCGCAAATGAACCGGACGGAGGCCATGCCGAAGCCTTTCGGGGTCATCGCGTTTCGGGCCGCGGCCACCAGCGCCGGGTGATCGGCCAAACCCAGATAGTTGTTTGCGCATAGGTTGATCACCTGCCGGCCATCCACAGCAATCCTTGCCCCTTGCGGGGAACTGATCAACCGCTCACGCTTATAGAGGCCGTCGGCGTCGATACCGGACAACACACCCGAGAGGTGGTCTAGGAACTTCTTTGACATTGCCGCTACGTAATTCTGGACCCGCTTCCAACATACCGAACGACATTGTCAGGTGAAAGCTCTAATTCCAAGATGACGGATTTTTCATACCACATCCCGGAAATCATGGTATTTGGTCTCCACGGGCGAATGAGGCTGCCACGACTTGATCCAAATCTGCTTGATTTGCGCAGAAGCAGATCAGCGGAATAACGACCAAGCCCTTCTGCATATTTTTTATGCACAGTTTAGACAATTGCATACAACATAGCCGAAGCCTCCAGATTTTTACCAGATACCAAGGCTCGCAACCGCACTCATGACGTAGTGCTTTCAACTCGTTAGGCCTATTTCTCCTATTGCTCGAAGCCTTGGCATAGTCGTTGCTACGTATGCTCCGAGGCCATCTAGCGGGCACAAGTCCCGCACCCCGTGGGGATAATCAGGAGTGAGATATGCAGAACTTCGCCATGAACCGCCGTTCGCTGCTTAAGGGATCCGCAGCCGGCCTGCTTGGCCTGTCCGCAGCCGGTCTTTCTAAAGCCGCCTTCGCGGGTGATCTGACGGTCGGGATCGTATATGTCGGCCCGCGCGACGACTTCGGCTGGAACCAGGCACACGCCGTTGCCGCAGCGGCCCTGAAAGAAGTACCGGGCGTCACTGTCGTTGAAGAAGAAAACGTTCCGGAGACCATTGCGGTCGCCAAGTCCATGGAATCCATGATCAACCTCGACGGCGCCCAAATGGTCTTTGCGACCTCTTTCGGCTACTATAAGCCGTTTGTTCTGGACCTCGCTGCCAAGTATCCGGATGTCGAGTTCCGCCACGCTGCGCCGCTGTGGACTGATGCCGATCCGAAAAACGCCGGGTCCTATTTTGGCTACCTTGATCAAGCCCACTATGTGGACGGCGTCGCAGCCGGTCTCTCCACCACGTCCAACAAGCTCGGCTTCGTTGCCGCCAAGCCGATCGGCACCGTGCTGCGCAACATCAACTCCTTCCTGCTTGGTGCCCGCAAGGTGAACCCGGACGCGACTGTCCAGGTAATCTTCACCGGTGAATGGTCCATGCCGGTCCGCGAAGCCGAAGCTGCCAACGCTCTGGTCGATGCCGGTTGTGACGTTCTAACCTGCCACGTCGACGGACCGAAAGTCGTCATCGAGACCGCTGAATCGCGCGGCATCAAATGCTGTGGCCACAACGCCTCCCAGGCACCGCTGGCCCCGAACGGCTTTATCACCGGCGCCGAATACAAGTGGATCACCATCTACGAAAAGTTCGCCAAGGACCTCGGCGAAGGCAAGACCCTGCCGAACTTCACCGGCGGCGGCTTCGACGTTGATTTCGTCCAAAGCACGCCTTATGGCGCAGGTGCCACGGAAGCTGCAATCGCCGCTGCCGATGCAGCCCGCGCGGACGTCAAGGCCGGAAAACCGATCTTTACCGGCCCGATCAACAAGCAGGACGGCTCCGTGCTTCTGGGTGCCGGCGAAAGCCTCGACAACTACACCCCGGCGCTCGATCAGACCGACTACTTCATCGAAGGCGTGATCGGCTCGATCACCTGATAGAAGTGTACGCGCAATTGTCCCGGCGGCCAGGCCGCCGGGAAACATCTTTCAAAACAAAAAAGCTGTCTGTCTTCAAGACGGCACCAAGGACTAAGGCATGGTCGACACGGCCAAATCCGGCAGCAATGACACCTTGAGCCCCTCCCCGCTTGGCGAGTTCCTCGACAGAACACGGCGCTCCGCAGAATTCGTGGTCATGCCAGTCATGGCCCTTGTCGTTTCCGGCATTCTGTTTTCGGTTTTCCTGCTTTTCCTCGGCAAGTCGCCGATCGAGTTCTTTCAGCTCATCTGGCGCGGCGGTTTCGGCACCAGCTTTTCCTGGCAGAACACGCTTGTCCGCTCCGCCCCGCTGATCTTCACCGCGCTATGCGTCGCCATACCGGCACGGCTTGGCCTGGTGGTGATTGGCGGCGAAGGCGCACTCGTGCTCGGTGGATTTGCGGCAGCAACGATTGCCATTCCTATGGTGCCTTGGGCGCCCGCGCCCCTTTTGCTGCTGGTCATGGCCCTTGCGGGCATCGCCGCTGGCGGCATCTGGATCGGTTTTGTCGGCTTTTTGAGGCACTACCGGGGCGTGAACGAAACCATCGCCTCGTTGCTGCTGTTTTATATCGCAGTCTCCATCCTCAACTTCTTCGTCGAAGGCGCGCTGCGCGACCCGAGCGACCCGAACAAGCCGTCAACCATGCCGATTGGCCGTGAGAACATGATCGGCCTGATCCCGGGAACCGATGTCCATTGGGGGCTGGTGGCAGGCATCGTGCTGTGTGTTCTGCTTTATCTCCTCATGAACCGCACAACCTTCGGCTTCGCCGCGCGTATTACAGGCGGCAACCTCAGGGCCGCACAGGCACAAGGACTGCCGGTCGGCAAGCTGATGGTGGTCTCCTGCGCAATTGCCGGGGCTTGCGCAGGTCTTGCCGGTTTCTTCGAGGTCGCCGCCATCCATGGCAAGGCGAACGCCTCCCTGATCGCCGGATATGGCTTTACAGGAATTCTGGTGTCCTTTCTCGCGCGCCACAATCCGCTTGTGATCGTGCCGGTGGCGATCCTTCTCGGCGGCATTGCGGCCTCCGGCGGCCTGATCCAGCGCCGCATGGACCTGCCGGATGCAACCGTCCTGGTGCTGCAGGGCCTGATATTCATCGTGCTTCTGGTGTCTGAAACCTTTTATGGGCGCCTGTCGATCTTCAAATCCAAGGGAGGCGCATGATCATGCTTGAAGACAGCGCCCTTGCAACGGTGCTGCTGGCGATGTTTGCCGGTGCAATCCGCGTCTCCACACCGTTCCTGTTTGTCAGCCTTGGCGAAACGCTGACGGAAAAATCAGGCCGCATCAACCTCGGCCTTGAAGGCACTTTGATCTTTGGTGCCATGTCCGGCTATGCGATTTCCTATCACACGGGGTCGCCATGGCTGGGCGTTCTGGTTGCCGGAATCTGCGGTTCCTTATTCGGTGCCCTGCACGGCTTCCTGTGCCGGCTGCCAAAGGTCAATGATATCGCCATCGGTATTGCCCTCATGCTGTTCGGCACCGGCCTCGCCTTTTTCTTCGGCAAGGCTTACATCCAACCGCAGGCCCCTAGGCTGCCGTCGATCTCCTTCGGCTTCTGGAGCGACAATCCGGCGGTGCGCCAGGCTTTGGAAATCAATCCGCTGTTCCTGCTTGGCATCGTTCTGGCGGTGTGCCTGTGGTGGGGTTTGAAGAACACCCGCTACGGACTGATCGTGCGCACGACCGGGGACAGTGCACCTGCGGCCCTCGCGCTCGGCATCAATGTCAATCAGGTGCGTCTGCTTTCCACCATGGCCGGCGGTTTCTTTGCCGGGATCGGCGGATCATTCCTGTCCCTCTACTATCCGGGAAGCTGGACCGAGGGGCTCTCCTCCGGCCAGGGCCTGATGGCCGTCGCGCTGGTGATCTTTGCCCGCTGGAACCCGCTCTACTGTTTCCTTGCCGCCCTCTTGTTCGGCGCGGCCGGAGCGCTCGGTCCGGCCCTGCAGTCCATTGGCATTTCGCGCGGCTATCACTTCTTCAACGCAGCGCCTTATATCCTGACGCTGCTGATCATGATCGCCAGCACGTCGCCGAAGCGCTCGCTGAAAGGCGCGCCGGGCGAACTTTCCATCACAAAGTAAGGAGCAGGCAGATGAGCGGACTTGGAGGTCTCAACAAATCCCCAAACGGCGTTGTCCTTGGCATGGTGCAGCTGCAACTGCCGAACGTGGTGACAAAGGAAGATCTTGGCGCCCAGACAGACGTGATCGTCGAGATGGTTGCAAAGGCACGGCGCAACATGCCGACCATGGATCTTGTGGTGTTTCCGGAATATGCCCTGCATGGCCTCTCCATGGATATCAATCCGGAGATCATGTGTTCGCTCGACGGTCCGGAAGTCGCCGCGTTCAAGAAGGCCTGTGTCGACAATGACATCTGGGGCTGCTTCTCCATCATGGAGCAGAACCCGGGCGGCATGCCATACAACTCCGGCCTGATCATCGACAACAAAGGCGAACTGAAACTCTACTATCGCAAGATGCATCCGTGGGTACCGGTCGAGCCGTGGGAGCCCGGCGATCAGGGCATTCCGGTCTGCGATGGCCCCAACGGTTCAAAGATCGCGCTGATCATCTGCCATGACGGCATGTTCCCCGAAATGGCGCGGGAATGCGCCTATAAGGGCGCGGAGATCATGATCCGCACCGCCGGCTACACCGCGCCGATCCGCGACAGCTGGAAATTCACCAACCAGTCGAACAGCTTCTGCAATCTTATGGTCACCGCCAATGTCTGCATGTGTGGTACGGACGGTACATTCGACAGCATGGGCGAAGGCATGATCGTCAATTTCGATGGCACGATCCTGTCCCATGGCACCAGCGGGCGGCCCAACGAAATCATCACGGCGGAAGTACGCCCGGATCTGGTCCGCGAAGCACGCATCAACTGGGGCGTCGAAAACAACATCTACCAGTTCGGCCACCGCGGATATGTGGCCGTCAAGGGCGGCGCGCAGGACTGTCCCTACACCT
Organism: Roseibium sp.; assembly: GCA_965230445.1. Taxonomy (GTDB): domain Bacteria; phylum Pseudomonadota; class Alphaproteobacteria; order Rhizobiales; family Stappiaceae; genus Roseibium. Next base: position 2,272,498 of record OZ246005.1, read on the forward strand.
ACATGACCGATCTGGCTGCGGGCGAATACGCCCTGCCTTGGGAAGACGAGGTGGTCCACACTGACGGAACCTCCTGCGGCTTCGACGTGCCCATCCGGTCCTACGGCGAAAACAAGATCAAAGACGCAGCGGAGTAAAAGCCATGAGCCTAGCAACCGACACGGCACCGGAACCTGAAGGTCAGGTCGCCGCCAATCCGTATCAGTGGCCCTATAACGGCGATCTGCGCCCCGAAAACACGGTGCTGATTGTCATCGACATGCAGACCGATTTCTGCGGCCCGGGCGGGTATGTCGACAGCATGGGCTATGACATCTCGCTGACCCGCGCACCGATCGAGCCGATCAAGAAGGTCATGGCGGCGATGCGCGCTGCCGGTTACCATATCATCCACACCCGCGAGGGTCACCGCCCGGATCTCGGCGACCTACCGGCCAACAAGCGCTGGCGCTCGCAACGGATCGGCGCTGGAATCGGTGATCCAGGCCCTTGCGGCAAGATCCTTGTTCGCGGCGAACCGGGCTGGGAAATCATCCCCGAACTGGCCCCGATCGAAGGCGAGCCAATCATCGACAAACCGGGCAAAGGTTCGTTTTGCGCGACCGATCTGGAACTGCTCCTGCGCACCCATGGCATCGAGAACATCGTTCTGACCGGCATCACCACCGATGTCTGCGTCCACACCACCATGCGCGAAGCCAATGACCGCGGGTTCGAGTGCCTGATCCTGTCCGATTGCTGCGGTGCGACGGATTTGGGCAATCATGACGCCGCCCTGAAGATGGTCACCATGCAAGGCGGCGTGTTCGGGGCGGTTGCCGACAGCACAACCTTCCTTCAAGGCCTTGCAAAGGCCAATGCGGAGAGCTGACCAATGAGTGAAGCAGCGCTGAAGACCGAGAGAGGTTCGCGCGCCATTGGCGTTGAAACCATCGGCATGACCAAGATCTTCGGATCGCTGAATGCGCTCGACGATGTCTCGATCAAGGTCCGGCCGGGCACGGTGCATGCGCTCCTCGGTGAGAACGGTGCCGGAAAGTCAACGCTGGTCAAATGCATGATGGGCTTCTATCAGCCGACCAGCGGCAGCGTGGTGATAAATGGTGCCGAGGCCAGCATCCCGAACCCGCGTGCCGCCCATGCGCAAGGGATCGGCATGGTCTATCAGCATTTCACACTGGTCCCGTCGCTGACAGCCGCCGAAAATCTGGTCATCTCGCGCGCCGATACGCCAGCGGTGATCGATTGGAAAAAAGAACGCGCCGCGCTGAATGCCTTCATGGAAACGACGCCGTTCACGGTGCCACTTGACGTTCCTGTCGCCGGGCTTTCGGCTGGCGAGAAACAGAAACTCGAAATTCTCAAGCAACTCTATCTCGACCAGCGATTTTTGATTCTGGACGAGCCAACCTCGGTTCTGACCCCGGATGAAGCCGACGAGGTGCTCGGTCTCTTGCGCGGAATGACCAAGGCCGGCGATCTGACCATCCTGATCATCACACACAAGTTCCGGGAGGTAACTGCCTATGCCGACGAGGTCACGGTTCTGAGGCGTGGGCGGATGGTCGGTTCCGGGCTTGTCTCCGATCTCACGGTCGAAGACATGAGCCACATGATGATCGGCGACACAACGATCCGCGAAAGCGCAACCCGAGAGCTTCACGAACGCCGGGACCTGAAGCTGGAGGTCGTTGGCTTGTTTGCGGAAGACGATGAAGAACTTCCGGCGCTCGAAGCGGTCAATCTAAAAGTTCACAGCGGTGAAATCCTCGGCATAGCCGGGGTTTCCGGCAACGGCCAATCAGAGCTGATCGAGGTTCTGTCCGGCCAGCGAATTCCGTCTGACGGCCGGATTTTCATCGACAAGAAGCCATACGAACCCGAACGGGAACAGATGGCAAAGTTCAAGGTGTTCGGGTTTTCCGAGGAACCTTTGCGCAATGCTGCCGTACCGCGAATGAGTGTCGCGGAGAACATGGCCTTCCGCTCATTCGATCAAGCGCCAATTTCTCCGTTCAAGGGTTGGCTGGCACCGTCGCCGATGCGCAAGAAGGCGCGCGAACTGATTGCATCCTACCGGGTCAAGACGCCCTCAACGGAGGAGCCGATAGAGAACCTGTCGGGTGGCAATGTTCAACGCGCGATCCTCGCCCGGGAGCTCTCGAGCGAGGTCGACATTCTGATTGTCGCCAATCCTTGCTTCGGTCTGGACTTTGCTTCCGTTGCCGAGATCCGCGCCCAGATCATGGACCAGCGCAATCGCGGCGCAGCCGTTTTGCTGGTTTCCGAAGATCTCGACGAGATTTTGGAACTCGCGGACACTGTCGCGGTGATGTCCGAAGGACAGGTCACCTACACCTCACCAATGGACAAGACCGACCGGGCAACCATCGGCCATGCCATGGCAGGACACCACTGATGCTGAACGTCGATGCCGCGCCTTTTCCATTTGAATTCGATCCGGCGTCCGTCGCCCTGATCGTCATTGACATGCAGAGGGATTTCATCGAGCCGGGCGGCTTTGGCGCGACACTTGGCAATGATGTATCTCACCTGCAAAGGGCAATCCAACCGGCTGCGGATCTGCTGGCCCTCTTCCGCGCAAAGGGCTGGCCGGTGATACATACCCGTGAAAACCACCTGCCGGACCTATCAGACTGCCCGCCCGCCAAACGGACTCGCGGCGCGCCTTCGCTGCGGATCGGAGACGCCGGCCCCATGGGACGCATCCTTGTCCGGGGCGAACCGGGCGCGGAGATCGTCCCCGCCTGCCGGCCAGTGCTTGGTGAAACTGTCATTGACAAACCAGGCAAGGGCGCTTTCTACTCAACGGAACTCGGCGAGGTGCTTGCAAAACTGGGTACAAAAAGTCTCGTGTTTGCGGGGGTAACAACCGAGGTCTGTGTCCAGACCACGATGCGCGAAGCCAATGACCGCGGGTTCGAGTGCCTTCTTATCGAGGAAGCGACGGAAAGTTATTTTCCTGAATTCAAGGCTGCGACCCTTGACATGATCCGGGCGCAGGGCGGCATTGTCGGATGGACAACGCCGCTAAAGGCCTTTGAAAACGCGATAGAGAGCGAGACGCCCTGATGGACAAGCCATTTGACGCAAGAGCGCATGTTTCCCACATGGAAACGGTTTTGGAGCTTTCGATCCAAAAGGACTGGCGCCCTTCCGTCGAAGCGCATATGGCGGCCACGGCAAAGGCTGCCGCATTGGTTCTCGATTTTCCGCTTGAAGATGAGGTCGAAGCAGCGCCGGTGTTCCAGCCATGAGCGTTGTTGAAGATGACATGAAAACCTGGACGGCCCGGCACATCGTTGACGCCGTCACGTCCGGAGATGTTACCGCCGAGGCGGTGACCGCTCAGGCGCTGCAGGCAGTTGATGTTCTAAACCCCAAGATCAATGCCTTCACGGTCATCTCGGCGGAACGCGCCATTACGGAGGCGCAGTTCGTTGACACCGCACTTGCAGACGGCGCTGTTTTGCCGCTGGCCGGTGTGCCCTATGCGGTAAAGAACCTCTTCGACATCGACGGGGTCACGACCCTGGCAGGTGCCAAAATCAACCGGTCCAATCCACCGGCGTCAGAGGATGCGAAGCTGGTGAGGAAGCTGAGATCCGCTGGCGCCGTCCTTGTGGGCGGCTTGAATATGGGCGAGTATGCCTATGATTTCACTGGCGAAAACACGCATGACGGCAACTGCCTCAACCCTCATGACACCACCCGGATGACTGGCGGCTCGTCTTCCGGGTCAGCAGCGGCGGTTGCCGCGGGCATTGTGCCTGCTTCACTCGGCTCGGACACCAACGGCTCTATCCGTGTCCCCAGTTCCTTTTGCGGCCTGTTCGGTCTCAAGCCAACCTACGGCCGGCTCAGCCGAACCGGGACCTACCCGTTTGTCGGGTCACTGGACCATCTGGGACCCATGGCACGATCGGCTGAAGACTTGTCGATGCTGTTCGACGTTCTTCAGGGGCCGGATCCCGAGGACCATGCACAGGCCAACAAGCCGTCGCTCGAAACCTTGAGCGAACTTCAAAGGGGCTCAGATGGCCTTCGAATTGCCATTGCCGGCGGTTACTTCAAGAAGAAAGCCATGCCCGAGGCCTACGCGGCTGTGGACCGGGTCGCCACAGCACTCGGCGCCAAGGCGACGATTGACGTTCCGGAAGCAGAACGGGCCCGCGCAGCGGCCTATGTCATCACGACGGCCGAATCCGCAGCGCTCCATTTGAATCGCATCCGGGAGCAGCCCCGCGACTTCGATCCGGACACGCGGGACCGCTTTCTTTCCGGCGCAATGGTTCCGGCGGTCTGGGTTCAGCAGGCGCAACGCTTCAGAAGCTGGTTCCGGCTGATGATGGCCAAGATCTTCGAACACATCGACATTCTGATCGCTCCGGCAACACCGTTTCATGCCTTGCCGTCAGGTACCAGGATGATCGAGCTGGATGGCGAAGAGATGCTCGCGCGGCCAAACATCGGCTTGTTCACGCAGCCGATCTCTTTCATCGGCCTGCCGGTGGTCACCGTGCCGGTCTGGTTCGAGGATGTCCCACTGCCCATCGGCGTTCAGATCATTGCCCCGGCCTGGCGCGAGGATCTCGCCCTGCGGGTAGCCCGCCATCTGGAAGTGTCGGAAATCGTGTCGGCACCGATAGCAAAGCTGGATTGAGGGGACGTGATGGCAGACGCGCGATGGGCAGGAAGAAGCACGTGCAAAGACAAAATCCGTGCACATGTCTGGCAGTCCCTGGTCGATACGGGTGTGAATATCGGCCCGGTTGAAAGCCGGATCCCGAATTTCGCCGGCGCGGACCTTGCCGCACTGAACCTCTCACGTCTGGACGCCTGGAAAACCGCGCGCACGGTCAAATGCAACCCGGATCCACCGCAAATTCCAGTGCGCCTGCGCGCGCTTTACGATGGCAAGATCGTCTATGCGCCGGTGCCCGAACTGGTGAAGCCCTATCCGTTCGTGCGTCTCGACCCCGAGGAACTGCAGAGAAAGGGCGTCCAATTCGAACTCGCAGCCACGTCGCAAGGGTTTGTTGAGTATGGCCAGCCGGTGGAGTTCGAAGAGATGGAGATACTCGACTTCATCGTGGTCGGCTGCGTAGCGGTGACACGTGCGGGCGGGCGCACCGGCAAGGGCGGCGGCTTTGCCGACCTAGAACTCGGCATTTTCAGGGAACTCGGCAAGCTCAATCCGGACACCTTCCTGACCACAACGGTGCATTCCAGCCAAGTTGTCCGCGACGATGATGTAGTGATGATGGCCCACGACAGCGCCCTGCACTTCATCGCCACGGAAAAGGAATTGATCGACACGCAGACAGTCCATCCGCAACCCGCCGGTGTTGCCTGGGATCTGGTCCAGGAGGATCAGTTCAGGGATATTCCGTTCCTGGAAGCCCTGAAGGCCCGCATTACCACGGAAAGGACCGGACCGTGATGGACATCAACATCCCCGAAATCAAGGCGGAAGTTGAAGCTGTCTTCAATGAATATGAGACAGCTTTGGTCACCAATGATGTGCCGGTTCTCGACCGTTTGTTCCTCAATGCCCCGACCACCATCCGGTATGGTGGCAGCGAGAATCTCTACGGTTATGCAGAAATAGCCGAATTCCGGTCTTCACGTCGCAGTGCTGATCTGGATCGCCGGCTGAAAGGAACCGTTGTCACCACCTATGGCACCGATTTTGCTACCGCGTCGACGCTGTTCTACCGGGACAGCGCGCCGGGCAAGGTCGGCCGGCAGATGCAAACCTGGATTCGCACGCCTGACGGATGGAAAGTTGCCGCTGCGCATGTCAGCGTAATCGGGCAACCGGATTGATTGGTCCCGCGGAATCGCGGGGCTACACGGCAAGGAGAAGCTTCAGGACGGATCATGACAGCGGTGGTGCAGGAAATCGGCAGACTGAAGTCACGGACCCGCTCTGAGGACATCCGGCTGCAAATTGCCGATGAAATCGTTGAGGGCAAGCTACCGCCTGGCGCACAGCTGGATGAAAAGAGCCTCGCCGCCCGCTTTGGTGTTTCACGAACGCCAATCCGGGAAGCCCTGCGCCTGCTTGAAACCAGCGGGCTGGTCGAGTTGCGCCCCCACCGGGGTTGTTTCGTCAAGGAAGTCTCCGCCGATACGCTGCATGAACTTTTTGTCGCCATGGCCGAACTGGAGGCGAGTTGTGCAGGCCTTGCGGCTTTGAACATGTCCGCAGCGGAGCGCAAGTCGCTTGAACGCTTGCTGGACGACCTCGGCATGGTAATGCGGGCGGGTGATCCATTACGCTATCACCGGCTGAACGAGGACTTTCACTCGGCGATCTATTCGGGCAGCCACAATTCCTGTCTCAAGGAATTGGCGCTTCACACCCGTCAGCGCCTCGCCCCCTTCCGAAGGGCCCAATTCAAATCGCTGGGCCGTCTCGCCAAATCTCAGAAGGAGCATGTAGGCATCGTCAACGCCATTTTGCGCGGCGACCGTCTTGGCGCATCAGAGGCCATGCGCTCCCATATCGATATCGTCGAGGCGACATTCTCAACCTACCGCGACAGTTTCGGCGGCTGAGCGGCGAAACCCAGCTGTCTATCAGATATCCGGGTAGTAGGCGAACTTGGAGAACAGGGCGTTTTTGGCACCGCCCGTCACATCGAATGCCGCCATTCCAACGAAGTTGCCGGTAAACGAGGCATGTTCACCGCGCCCACCTTCGTCAGAGAGGACGGCGGCATCGAGATCCGGACCAATGCGCTGCCAATCCCCGCCCTGACGCCAGAAGAACCGCTGGACCGCATGATCGGTCTCTACGGCCAGTTCCACTGGCCCATCGCCAATGGCGACCGCAGCCGCCGGGAATGTAAGCATGGCTTCCGGCCAATCTCCTGGACAGGACAGGATGGTCAGCACCCTGCCCATGCCCTGCTCAAACGTCACGGCCAGAAAATGGAACTTGTGCCGGTTATAGTAAGTGACCAGTCCGGCAGCCTGCTGATAGGTGACCGGGTCAAACGCGGAGAGCTCGGTTTCCGCCCGGTAGATCAGATGCTCCTGCCGGCGGGCAACCAGCGCCTGTTCGAACCAGCTGCCGATGCTTTCACGCCCGGCCAGCTTCAGTCCCTTTGCCGTCGGCTGGAAGATCCGGTCAGGATATGGGGTTCTGAGCCATTGAAACTCCAGAGGCAGCTCAAAACTATTGAAAACCCGCTCGACCGGTTCACTGCGTTTGGAGGCAGCCTCATGCGGCACGTCAATCCGTGGCACCGGTAAACCGGTTTCCGGATAGAGCCAATCATCATCTTTCCAGACGCACCGCTCTATGCCGGTTTCCCGCCCAAGCGGTGAATAGCGGCCATTGACCGGCCTGGAACACAAAAAGGTGTGATAGGCGTCCCCGCCCGGTGTCTCGACGAATTGACCGTGACCAACGCGTTGAAGCGGTGACGCACTGTCATCTTTCGCAGTCAGGATATGGACATCCGGATGCAATTCGTAAGGCCCGAGGATCTCGCGGGACCGCGCCATGGTGACGGCGTGATCGTAGCCAGTGCCGCCCTCGGCAACAGTCAGATAGTACCAGCCGTTTCGCTTGCTCAGATGCGGTGCCTCGGTGATCCCGAGCGGCGATCCGGGGAAGATGTTGACCGGGCCGCCGATCAGGCCATTCTCCGGATGCCATTCCTGGCAGAGAATCCCGTCAAAGGCCGGATGCATCGCAGCCCGTTCCGGAGACAACCCGGCCGGGTGCGGGCGGTGGTTCCACTGCATATTCAAGAACCACTTGCGTCCGTCGTCGTCATGAAACAGGGACGGATCGAATCCGCTCGAATTCACATAGACCGGATCGCTCCACGGCCCTGTGATGGATGGGGCCGTCACGATGTAGTTGTGCGTGTCCTTGAAGTTACCGTCATAGCGCTTGACGTCGGTGTAGACGAGCCAGAACTGCCCGTCTGCATAGCTGAGGCACGGTGCCCAAACCCCGCAACTGTCCGGATTACCGCGCATGTCGAGTTGGCTCGCCCGGTCAAGCGGCCGGCAAATCAACTCCCAATTGGCTAGATCGGTAGACCGGTGGATTTGCACACCGGGATACCATTCGAATGTCGATGTCGCGATATAGTAGGTATCGCCAACCCTGCAGATGGACGGATCGGGATTGAAGCCGGGCAGTATCGGATTTCTGATCATGGTTTTGGCCACACTTCAAGGCTCAATGTGCAACTCAAGAGAGAGCCAGAATGCACAGCTTTTACATCATATGTAAAAGACAAATGTCATATTTGATCTGAATTTTTGCGGCCCCGCCCATGAAAACCGCACGTTATCGGAGCAGCGCCTGGGCCGCATCGGGTCCAAAGGGCTCCGGTCGCCTGCAGGTGGTCACTATATCGACAAAGCTGCCCGTTTCGCCCGCTTTCAGGATAGACAACATGACATCGACGACATGAAGCGCAAAGGCGCCACCACAGCGGTGCTCCCTGCCCTCAAGTATTGCCTGGGCCATATCGGCCAGTCCGGCACCGCGATAGTTTGCGCGTTGGCCGTCATTGCTTTGCGCGAACGGATGATCCCAACCGATCGTCGGGTTGGCGAATGTTTCCCCCCTGGTCATTCGCACTTCTCCACCAAAGAAATTCGGATCCGGCACATGCAATGTGCCATCGAGGCCGTAAAGCTCCATATGAGCATGGCCATGCTGCTGGACATCCCAGCTTGCGCAAAAAGTGACTTGTGTTCCTGATTGGAACGCCAGCAATGCATGCACAGTGGTTGGTGTCTCGACGGAGATCATTTCTCCGGCCCGCGGCTGCGAGGTAATCATTCGTTCTTGCCGTCCCGATGAACTGGCGGCTGCAACCCGTGCGACCGGCCCAAGGAGCTGAACCAGATTTGCGATGTAGTATGGCCCCATATCGAGAACCGGCCCGCCGCCCGGCTTGAAAAAGAAATCCGGGTTCGGGTGCCACATTTCCATGCCCGGCCCCTGAATGAAGCATGTCCCGCTGGTTATGCGTCCGACCTCTCCTGTGTCGGCCAAATGCCGTGCCAGCTGATGCGATCCTCCGAGGAACGTGTCCGGTGCCGACCCGATCTTCAGGTTCCGGCTGTCCGCAAGCGAAATCAGCGCTTGCCCTTCCTCAACGCCGAGGACAAACGGTTTCTCCGAATAAACATGTTTTCCTGCCTCAAGGATCTGTCTGGATACGGTGAAATGCGCAGCCGGAATCGTCAGATTGACAACGATGTCGATATCATCGGCTGCAAGCAGTCCGTCCACTGTCTCTGCACGCAGTCCGAACGCCGCAGCGCGCGCGTTGGCAGCGTCTGCGTTCAGATCCGCACAGGCGCGCATCTCAAGACCTTTGAACAATGGCGCATAAGACATGTAGGCGGCGGAGATGTTGCCGCAGCCGATAACACCGATCCCAAGCTTGGTCATGTTGTTTGCACCTATAGTTACAACTGCCGAAATGCCGCGATTGACCTACGTGCGAACCGGGCCGGATCACTGGGATTGTCATGTTCAAGCACGAACAGGTCCGTCCCCCCTTTGCGCAGCGCTGAGAGAATGGCCGGCCAGGCAACGATCCCTTGCCCAAGATCAGCCCAGCCATCCTCGTCCGCCGCTTCGCCTTCCGGTGCGATGTCCTTGACGTGGGCCGTGGTGATCCGCGCTCCGTGGTTTTCGATCCAGTCAAACGGATCCCCGCCGCCGCGCACGATCCAGGCGATATCGGCTTCCCATTCCATGGCCGGCGCACACTCCAGGAGGATGTCCATCGCAAGTTGGCCGTTATCGAGCGTCTGAAACTCCCAGTGATGGTTGTGCCAGCCAAATCTCAAGCCGGCGTCATGGGCCTTCCTTGACGCCTCATCCAGCCGGAAGCCCAATGCGCCCCACTCTGCTGCGCTCGCGCCGTTCCGGAAGTGATCTTCAGGCGCGGGACAAAACAGACGCTCCATTCCGAGCATTTTTGCTGCCGCGAGTGTTTTTTCCAGTCCGTCTTCAAATTCGTTGATGGGAAAAAAATGGCCAGACGGCATTGTGAGGCCGTTCTGATCCAGAAGATCCTTCAGCGCGGCCGGGTCGTCATAGACGCCGCCAAACCCCTCAACTTGAGAATACCCAGCCTCCGACAGCATTTTGAGAACCCCGGAGATGGGGCCGCCATTTCGGGAAGAATATAACTGAAACGAAACATCCATGGTTCCGCACCTTTGAAAATCAATTCGCCAGACCTTAGCAATCTTTATGAGACAGAATCTATGGCGGCATCGCCCTACTCGCCGCATTTATCGGCAGCTTTCAGAAAAATGCCCCAATTGTAAGCAGTTAACATCAAGTTTACTTTCCTGAACTGACTATAAAGGCCAATTTTACATTCATAAGCATCTGCAAAAATTACGATATTCCTGTGAAACTCGGAAATTGACCCAGTTGGCATCTCGCTTGCTACAGAGTAACCCGTGCAGCGCGCCTAGGGATCCGGTTGGCCACCAACGCAGGACCGAGAGGTGCACGCCGGACATCCTGGGGCGGACCGTAAAAGGAAAGCCCCGCATAGGTCCGGTGACACGGCGGGACAAAAGCCCGGGAGACAACTGCACAGGTTTCGCGCGTGCGAGCCTCCTCCCGGTCGTGCGCAAGAACCTGAACACTCAAGGTCCATCCAGAGGGCCAAGACCGACAGGAGACGCGCATCAATGCTGAAATCCATTCTGAAGACCACACTTGTCGCTGCGGCCCTTGCGCTGCCCATGACCGGCATGCAGGCGCAGGCCGAGCAGAAATCCGACTTCAAGGTCTGCTGGTCGATCTATGTCGGCTGGATGCCCTGGGGCTACCTTCAGGACAGCGGCCTCATGAAGAAATGGGCCGACAAATATGACATCAATGTCGAGATCGTGCAGATCAACGACTATGTGGAATCGATCAACCAATACACGGCAGGCGAATATGACGGCTGCTCGATGACCAACATGGACGCCCTGTCCATCCCGGCCGGTGGCGGCGTCGACACGACGGCCCTGATCATCGGTGACTATTCCAACGGCAATGACGGCATCATCCTGAAGGACAAGACCGAGCTTTCCGAAATCGCCGGACAACCGGTCAATCTTGTCGAACTCTCCGTCTCCCACTACCTGTTGGCCCGCGCGCTTGACACGGTAGGCCTTAGCGAACGCGACCTGACGGTGATCAACACCTCTGATGCAGACATGATCGCCGCCTATGCCACCGACGACGTCACTGCGGTTGTCACCTGGAACCCGCTGCTTTCCGAGATCGAAGCTCAGGACAATACCACCAAGGTGTTCGACAGTGCCGGTATTCCGGGCGAGATCATCGACGTGATGATGGTCAACTCCGAAACGCTGGCCGACAACCCGGCTTTTGGCAAGGCGCTAACCGGTGCCTGGTACGAACTGATGTCGATCATGTCCTCCGACAGCGAAGAAAGCATTGCTGCACGCACCGCCATGGCGGAAGCCTCCGGAACCGATCTCGCTGGCTATGACGCTCAGCTCGCCACCACCAAGATGTTCTTCACACCGGAAGAGGCGGTGGCTTTCGCAAAGTCTGAAGAGCTGGTCGCGACAACGCAGTTCGTCGCTGAATTCCTGTTTGACAAGGGCATTCTCGGTGAAGGTGCCCCGAGCCCGGAATTCGTCGGCGTTTCCTTCCCGGACGGCTCTGTCTACGGCGATGCGGGTTTCCTCAAGCTACGCTTTGACACCACTTACATGGAAATGGCTGCCGAAGGCGCGCTCTGATCCTGTCTATGTCCCGGCGAACCGCGCCGGGACACCCTTCCCCATAGATTCGAACGGAGCCGCCCATGCGCATCATCAACCGGAAACCTTCCCGGCTGACGGCCCTTGCCCTCGGGCTAGTTCCGTTCGTCGCGACCATTCTGGTGTACGCGATTGCCAGCCACTACCGCCGGCTGGACAATCCCGCCGACAAGCTGCTTCCGTCTCTGGAGAGCATGGGCAACGCCTTCTGGCGCATGGCAGCTGTTCCGGACCGGCGCTCCGGCGACCTGCTTCTGTGGGTCGACACATTCGACAGTCTTTGGCGGCTCAGCACCGGCATGGCCGTATCCACCGGGCTGGCGCTGGTCCTTGGCATCGCCATCGGCTTCATCCCGCATATCCGCAGCACACTGGCACCCTATCTGGCAACATTCTCGCTGATCCCGCCGATCACCATCCTGCCGATCCTGTTCATCACGTTCGGCCTTGGAGAGGCGGCGAAAGTTGCTCTCATCGTGGTCGGCACCGCGCCGGTGATGATCCGCTCCACGGCGCAGGCGGTGCTCGACATTCCGCGCGAGATGATCATCAAGGCGGAAACGCTCGGGGCTTCCGTCTGGCAAATGGTGACCCGGCTCGTCATGCCGCAGGTGCTACCCAAACTGATTTCCGCAATCAGACTGGGGCTTGTGCCGGCGTGGATATTCCTGATTTCCGCAGAGGCCATCGCCTCGACCACCGGCCTCGGTTACCGGATCTTCCTTGTGCGCCGGTACTTGGCGATGGACGTGATCCTTCCCTATGTCGTCTGGATCACTTTGCTTGCCTTCCTGCTGGACCGGTTGCTCTTGATGACATCCCGGCGTGCCTTCCGCTGGAATCACATTGGGGGGCAAGCACTATGAGCAGCGCCCCATTGAAACTGTCGGTCGAAAATGTCGGCAAGTCTTATGCGGACGTGCCAGTTCTGGAACGGGTTAGTCTCGAAGTGGATGCAGGATCCTTTTGCACCATTGTCGGCGCGTCCGGCTGCGGCAAATCCACCTTCTTGCGCATGCTGCTCAGCCAGGAGCACCCGACGACTGGCGAGATCGTTCTGGACGGTGCTCCACTGCCAAAGGAACCGACGCCGGATCGCGGGATCGTCTTTCAGAAATACTCTGTCTTTTCTCATCTGACCGTCGCGGAAAACCTGATTCTCGCCAGTGAGCTGGACCGCGCCCCGCTGACGGGCAGGTTGTTCGGCGCAGCACGCAGGAAGGCGCGGGACGATATCGAGCCGCTGCTGGACAAGATCGGCCTTACGGCGGCGGCTGACAAATTCCCGGCACAGCTTTCAGGCGGTATGCAACAGCGGCTGGCGATTGCTCAGGCCCTGGTGCGCAAGCCCAGCATCTTGCTCCTTGATGAACCATTCGGCGCGCTCGACCCCGGCATTCGCGTCGACATGCATGAATTGCTTCTGGACCTGTGGCGCGAACTCAACATGACCATCTTCATGGTCACCCATGACATCCACGAGGCTTTCAAGCTCGGCACCCGCCTGTTGGTGTTCGACAAGGTCCGCCATGACCCGCAGGCACCGGAGGCGTTCGGTGCAACCATCACCTACGATCTGCCGCTCGCACCGCAGATTGACGGGGGCGTGGTTCAAAATCCCTCGCCGGACGATCTGGCCAGCGGACTGAAACACGCGTGACAACACACAAAACCATGTCATCAAAGAGGAACGTCCGATGACCATCTTCAAGACCGATGCACCGGCAACACGGCACAAGGCGGCAGGCCGTATGGACCGCCAGCCGGCCAGCCGCCGGCATCACCCGGATTTCGACAAGCTGCAGCTTCGCGGCTGGAAGGCCGCCGAGAAGGAAGCCAACCTGCCGTCTGCAGCCTGGGAAAAGGAGAAGGCCTGGGCGCTGCGGATGGGGCTGACCGGCTCCGACAGTCTGACCGACAAGTCGATCCCCACTTTCGCCCGCGGTGAACTGCCCCATTATGCCGGGATCAACACCTTCCTTAAGGCACCTTATATAGAAGACGTTACCAAGGTCGGCGCCTATGATGCGGCGGTAATCGGCATTCCGTTCGACGGCGGCACAACCTACCGGCCCGGTACCCGGTTCGGTCCGCAGGGTGTGCGCAAGATTTCCGCGCTCTATACGCCTTACAACTATGAGATGGGCGTGGACCTACGCGAGGAAATGACTCTCTGCGATGTCGGCGACATTTTCACCATCCCGGCGAACATCGAAAAAACGTTCGACCAGATCACACGTGCGGTCAGCCATGTTGCGTCGTCCGGTGCCCTGCCGATCATGATCGGCGGCGACCACTCGATCGGGTTCCCGTGCGTGCGCGGCATCGCGAACTGCACCTCCAAGCGCATAGGCATCGTCCATTTCGACCGGCATATCGACATTCAGGAAAAGGATCTCGATGAACGCATGCACACCACCCCGTGGTTCCATGCAACCGATCTGGTCAATGTTCCGGCGGTCAACCTGGTTCAGGTCGGCATAGGTGGCTGGCAGGTGCCGCGTGAGGGGGTTGAAGTCGCCCGAAACAGGAACACTAACATCTTCACAATGCGCGATGTGGAAGAATTGGGTCTTGCCGAAACAGCCGCCCGCGCGCTGGAACTTGCCTGGAAAGACGCGGATGCAGTCTATATCTCATTCGACATCGACAGCGTCGATTGCGGTTTCGTGCCGGGCACCGGCTGGCCGGAGCCGGGCGGGTTTCTGCCGCGCGAAGCACTTGAACTGGTTTCCCTCGTCGCCAAGGAAGGCATTTGCGGCCTTGAGGTGGTCGAGGTTTCCCCGCCTTACGATTGCTCCGATATAACCGCTTTGCTGGCAACCCGCGTGATTGTCGATGTGCTCGGCACGCTGGTCTCCCATGGCAAGATGGGGTCCCACAAGGCGATCATTGACAAGCCGGTGTCGATTCCCACTGGTCCTGAAGTGGAGTGAGGTCATGGGACACAGCCACCATCACCACCATTCACATGACCACAGTCATGATCATGAGCACAATGGCCATGCCCGTATCCAGCCACACCTGCATGGCCACAACCACGCAGGGCCAGACCACTTGCACTCCCATGTCCATGGCCCTTCCGACACGGATATGGCCGATGAACTTCAGGGGCTGGCGACCAGCTTCATTGAGGGGTTCCGGTCAGCGGAGGACAAGACCAGCTATCTACGCCTTGCCGGGGTTCCGTTCCATCGTCCCGGATCTGACGGGCTGATCCAGCATCTTGTGGACGCCGCCATCTCCAGCAATTGGCAGGTGGGCACGGCGTCACCGGCGTTTGCGTCCAGGGAACTGGTCTACATGCCGTTTCCCGGCCCGATGGTGCAGGCGCGGGAGATCATGACATTCACTTATGTCTCCCTGACCGAGCGGACAGACATTGACCTGCTCGATGTTCTGAAAAAGCGCATGACTGCCGGTGAAATCGACGGATAACGTTTCTCAAGGCCGGGGGTATTGTACCCGGTCTTTTTCATGCACGTTCAGACGAAGCATAGCGCGCCGTTTGACCGTTTGAGCCTATAGCCCCCCCAAAAAACCGCCATTCCGGCGGAAAAAGCCGATTCCAATAAAATTGTATCTATCGGCTTAAAGCGGCCTTGGCAGCTTGTCCCTTACACCTATTACCACGGGGACGCGGAATCCGGCCATGGAAAGGACGATGCCTGACCGGCAGTCCGGCAGGATTTCGCAATAAAGGGGAATGGGGACATGAAACGCACGATTTTCAGCATCGCGTCAGCGGTCTCGATCCTGTGTGCTGCGCAAGCAGCTCAATCGGCACCAATCGGCAGCGCATCTCGCGCGCTTGGAACATCGCCGGCAATGATCGAGACACATGAACTGCGGATGACAAACGCACCGGTGGCATACCGGGAATTCTGCGGAACTGATTGCGCCAGCGGCAGCTATGCCGTCGTGATCGCCGACCCGGCCCTGCTCGCCTCCATCTGGACGATGAACCATGAAATCAACCAGGGTCAGGCGTCCGCAAACGTTTGTTCCGATACTGCGCTGGTGAAGAAATCCCGGCTTTTGAGCATGGGTTTCCCGGCGGATGCCGTGAAGAGGGAAATCCTGCGGGACGAAAACGGCGTCGGCCGGCCGGCCCTGGTGATCAAGACGTCCAAGGGCGACCTGATCCTGGACCAAACCGAAATGCGTTCGCGGTCCCGGGCTGCAGCTTCGCAAATCTGGAGCTAACGGCAACGGCAGCGCTACTCTGCCGAAACGGCACAAAGTCTGGCCACGGCTTGTGGGGAATTAGATTTCGGTCGCGGCGCGAAACGCTATTGGCCGCGGATCCGGAAGAGAGGCTGCCATGGAGTAAACTCCATAAGGGCTCTCTGGCGCCATCCGGGGCCAAAAGCGCCGCGTCCCCCAAAGAATAAGATGAAAATCGCCCGGTTCCACGGCGCAAAATCTTGAAAGGGTACAGCCTTTCCAGCGGCTTTGCTTCTTGTTCTGAACGATTTTTATCGAAACCGCGATCCAAATCCTAAATCCCCACAGGCCCTAGCAGGATGTTGAAAAAGTCGCTGGCGCTTTGGCTTCCATCATGATTCCTTCTGATCCGAAGGGATTGCGAGGACTTGAGATGCGTGGAGGCGACGACGGAACAGGCGAACTTTTCAGTTACATTGATCTTGAGGCACGTGTGCGCAAGGACCATCCGTTGCGCAAGATCCGGGAGATCGTGAACACGGCGCTTTCGGCTCTGAGCGGCGACTTTGCAGCGCTTTATTCTTCGATGGGCCGCCCCTCGATTGCACCGGAGAAGCTGCTGCGGGCAATGCTGTTGCAGGCGTTTTACTCGATCCGGTCGGAACGTCTTTTGATGGAGCGGCTGGAATACGACCTTCTGTTCCGCTGGTTTGCCGGTATTGGCGTTGACGATCCCTTATGGAACCATTCGACCTTTTCGAAGAACCGCGACCGTCTGCTTGACGGTGACATCGCTGCAAAGTTCCTGGGTTCTGTTCTGGCGCAGTCCCAGGTCAAAAAGCTGCTGTCGACAGATCACTTCTCGGTCGATGGCACATTGATTGAGGCCTGGGCCTCAATGAAGAGCGTCAGGCCAAAGGACAGCCCGAACAACGACACAAACAACGACACTGGCGGCGGCGGCCCGTCCTGCCATCATATGACCGGCGGCGGACGCAACAGCGAGGCGGATTTCCACGGCCAGAGGCGGACCAACGCAACCCATGTCTCGACCACCGATCCGCAAGCAAGGCTCTACAAGAAGGGCAAAGGCAAGGAGGCGAAGCTCTGCTTCCTCGGGCATGGGCTGATGGAGAACCGCAACGGCCTTCTGGTCGATGCCTGCCTGACACTGGCCGACGGTCATGGCGAACGCGTGGCCGCATTGCACATGATGGAGCCACGCGCCGACCGGCCGCGGGCAGTCACGCTGGGGGCTGACAAGGCCTACGACACACAGGACTTCGTCAATGAATTGCGCGCGATGAAGATAACGCCACACGTGGCGCAGAACATGAGTGGGCGCAAGTCTGCGATTGACAGGCGCACGACGCGCCATGACGGCTATGCTGTCAGCCAACGCATCCGCAAGCGCATCGAGGAGGCGTTCGGCTGGATCAAGACGGTCGCCGGGCAGGACAAGACGAAGTTCCGTGGCCGCGACCGTGTCGGATGGGCCTTCACCTTCGCGGCTTGCGCCTACAATCTGGTGCGGCTGCCGAAACTGCTGGCGGTGCCAGCATGAGCCTTTTGGGCAAATGGCGCATCGTGGCGATGCCGGATTACACCGAGGACTATCCGGACATGCTGGAACCTGCCTACATCCTCCTTGAGGACAAGGGCGCTGGCGAATTCGTCTTTGGGTGCGTCACCGGCCAGATCTTCGGCGCAGGCACGGGGAATGCCGTGGAATTCTTCTGGCAGGGCAATGACGAAATGGAAGAGGCGCAAGGTGATGGCTGGGCCGAACTCCAGCCCGATGGCTCCCTCAACGGCGCAGTCTGCTTCCAGGGTCGCGACGAAGCAAACTTCGTCGCTCGCCGATGGACTTCTTCAACAGCCTGCTAGGCGTGGTTCTGTCCAATCTCAAAGGCGCAACCACAGTGCGCCGGCAGGGATTGACGTACCTGATTTCAGTAAAGGCACATTCGGAAGATCCCAAGCGTGCCGCCGCACTGTCGAACGCCATTTCGCGCACATACATCCGCAACCAGATCGAGATGAAAGTGGCCGCGACTGTGACGGCGCGAGATGTGGTTCAGGGCCAGATCGAACAGGCAGAATCGGCTGTTGTGACAGCAGAGGCGAATTTCAACGACTTCATCATCAACAGCGTCGACACGATCGTCTCCGAGACCGGACGGGAAGAGCTCGGTCGAATGCGCGATCAGATTCGGGCGATTGCCACGGAGCGTGCCAGTGCCGAAACCCAGCTGGCAACTCTGTCCCAACGCCTTGAGTCTGGTGACTACCGGGCATTGGCTGATGCCCTTGGCAACGAAGCAATCAGCGAACTGCAGCGCCAAAGAGAAGATCTGAGAAGAGCTCTTTCCGGGGCAGAGAGGAGTTCAGCCGCCGCCGTCGATCTGAGATCGCAGCTAGGGCCTGTGGGGATTCACAAGTCGGCGCGAATGTGATTCACACTTTGGATGGATCGCTTTGTACTGACAGACGCCCAATGGGCGAAGATTGAACCGCATTGTCTTGGAAAACCTACGGACCCCGGTCGCAGCGGAAGAAACAACCGGCTGTTCATTGAAGCCGTTCTTTGGATTGTGCGCACGGGTAGCCCCTGGCGTGACCTGCCCGCTGCATTTGGCAACTGGAGCACGGCATTTCGGCGGTTTCGCGACTGGCGTGAAGCCGACATTTTCAAACGCATATTCGATGCCCTGTCAGATGAACCGGACATGGAATACGCGATGGTGGATGCCACCATCGTCAAGGTCCACCGTCATGGTCAGGGCGCAAAAGGGGGACTCAGAGCCAGGCCATCGGCCGCTCAAAAGGCGGAATGACAACCAAAATCCTGGCACTAACCGATGCTTTAGGCAATCTGGTCCGGTTCGAATTGCTGCCAGGCCATCGCTTCGATACGGTCGGCGTCGCGCCGCTCATCGATGGCCTCGAATTCGGCGCTCTACTCGCCGACAAGGCTTTCGACAGCGACAAGATTGTTGCCGATCTCAACGAGCGCGGTGCGAAAATCGTAATCTCGCAACATCCGCGCCGATCAGCACCCCTCCAAATCGACACTGAGATTTACAAGTGGAGACATTTGATAGAGAATTTCTTCTGCAAACTCAGAGAGTTCAAGCGCATCGCCATGAGGGCGTGCAAAACGGACCAGAGCTTTGAGGCGATGATCTATCTCGCCGCGGCTGTAATCAACTCACGATGAATCCCCACAGTCCCTAGAGCAAATCGAACAAGACCTTGCCGCAGAAGGCGAAGTGGCGCTCAGCACTTTCCAGGCCGAGATCAGGACGATCGAACAACGTGGTTCGGACCTGCGAAGCAATCTGAACGAGGCAATCCTGTCAACCGATTTGCCCCCGCGCCTGCTGGCGCAGATTTACGGAATGCAACAGGTTTCCAAGAATGCGACGGCGCAATATCAGACATTGCTCTCACGCACCCTATCGCTTGAGACCGAAGCCGCGCTTCAGGTCGCCGACAGCCGGATTGTTTCTCCCGCTTTTACTCCGACCAGCCCCAGTTCGCCCAATACGCGTTTGATCCTTGCGGCGGCATTTGTTCTTGCTTTGGGGGCAGGCGTTGCCTTTGCCTTTGTGTTTGAGAACTACATCGGCGGTTTCACAAACCAGGATCAGGTGGAAGCGCTGACACGGCTTCCCGTCGCGACCGTCATTCCACGACAGGTATCCCAACAGAACGCTCCATCCGTTTCCGATGCAATCATTGAAAGCCCGTTGTCGATGTTTGCAGAATCCGTGAGGCGAATGCGGGTAGCGATTGACCATGCGGTTCAGCGGGTACGTTCACAGGGCGGCAATTCCGACCGGAATTGCCGGATTATCATGGTGTCCTCTGCGTTGCCCGGTGAAGGTAAATCGACGGTGTCTCTATCCATCGCCCGGGCGCTCGCCGTATCCGGCTTCAAGACATTGATCGTTGACTGCGACCTCCGCAAACCCAGCGTCCACCGGCAGATGGAAATCGAACCGTCCAACGGACTTGCTGACTACCTGATTGGCGACCTGGACGGCAAGGATCTCATGGATATTGTAAAGGCGGATCCAAAAACCAGTTTGACCGCTGTGGTTGGCGCCCGCCGGTCCGATATTCCGACCGATCAGCTGATCGATCAAGAATCGTTTGCCCAGCTCTTGAAGAGCGCCTCCAGCCGGTTCGAGTACATCATCCTCGATTCGCCGCCGGTCGACCCTGTCGTAGACGGCCTTTATCTGGCCAAGTATGCAGACGTAATCGCCTTTGTCATCCGTTGGGCCAAGACGTCGCAACGTGTGTGTGCGCAATCGCTCCGCAAACTCGCCGATGCAAAGGCACCAGAGGCCCAGATTGTTACTCTGCTGAACCAGCAAGAGGGCAAGAAAGGTGGATATTACAACGCCTATTCGGACTACTATACGGAGTAGCGGAACCAGAAAGAGCCGGTTGCGCCTGGTCTCGCAACCGGCCCTACCGGTCGCACCACGTGTCGAGCACACACAAAGCTATTCAACATCTTCCATCGGAAACCCATTTCCGAACAACGGCTTGGGAGCAACGCACCGGATTTGCTCTCCCTTGTCCCCGGCATGGCAGGCTGTACCTGTTCATTCGGGATTGCGAGGACGACGATGGATCGATATCAAGCGCTTTCACAAGGTCTGGACGGGCCGGCAATCGGCGGGTTCGCAGTCACGCCAGACGACAATCAGGATCTGCAGGAAGTAACCCGCGGCCTCTACATCGGCGCAAGCGGAACTGTGCGCGGTCAGTGCCATGACGGTACGGAACTTGAATTTGAGAACCTGTCTTCCGGCACTCTGCTGCCGGTCCGGTTCAGACGAATTCTGGCGGCCGGGACAAGTGCCACAAGCCTGATCGGGTTGGTATAACCGTCTCCCCTGACGTATTTTTTCGTTTTCGGAAACAACGCTGGCCGATCTCTTCTTCAGACTACTGCATTGAATTGCTAGTATCGGCGGCGAACAGCAAAGCGTTGCGCAAAGGGCACAGACATCATGTGACCCGGACCGTTCACGTAGTCGTGAGATTTATTTTTGACGCTGCCTACGGCATCATGGTTAACGAAACGGTAACGGGGCGTTCCTAAATTTGCCGCGGATCTGGCTATTGGAGATTCGGGCAACCGGATAGGGGATGGAAATGAGGAAATATATTTGGTTCGCAATCGTGATGTTGACTGGCGCACTGGTCCTTCCAGACTACGTTGAAGCACGCGCTGGATTCTTCGACCACTCGACAAACACATGGGTCACACCGAAGTACCACCCGGGCGGTTCGTCACCGGTCAAGCGCCGCAAGGTCAACTACAAGGGTCCGCACAAGCCGGGCACGATCATTGTCGACACTTCTGAGCGTCGGCTGTACCACGTGCTGGATAACGGCAAGGCAATGAAGTACGGTGTTGGCGTCGGCAAGGACGGCTTCCAGTGGTCCGGAACGCACCGCATCACCCGCAAGGCTGAATGGCCGGGCTGGACCCCGCCGGCGGCAATGCGCGCCCGTGAACGCCGCGCTGGCCGTATTCTTCCGGCTTATATGGAAGGTGGCCCGAACAACCCGCTTGGCGCTCGCGCACTCTATATCGGCAGCACCTTGTACCGCATCCATGGCACCAATCAGCCTTGGACCATCGGCAGCGCCGTTTCTTCCGGCTGCATTCGCCTCGCCAACAAGGACATCAAGCACCTTTACCAAAATGTCCGCGTCGGCGCGAAGGTTATCGTTCGGCGCTGATAATAAAACGAAATCATGATGTTAAGGCCGGGCACATGCCCGGCTTTTTTATTCAGAAGGTCCGCTACTCCGTCCCCCGTGAAGAATTCGCAAGCATCTGAGAACATTCAGATCTTGCCCGCTTTCCAGTATTTGTTTTCGCAGGTTTTTGTCATGAAAGCGGTTGTTTCCTTGCAACTTTACATCAGCTTTTGTGCGTGATTCACTCTTGTTTGAGCGCATTCGGGAGAGGTGAATCGGCTATGAAACCAACCGAACCTGTTGAGACGGGACAGCGGGATCTGTTCAAGGCAAGGCTGGATCAGATCCTCGATATGGGGCATCCCAAAGCCGTTCTTGCGCGGGTGATTGACTGGGATCTTCTGGCAGCAAAATGCGGCCCGGCCTATTCCGACAAGCCCGGCCATCCTGCGCTGCCAACAAGGGTGATGGCGGGCCTTGCGATCCTCAAATACACCGACAATCTGTCTGATGAGGAACTGTGCGCCCGCTGGGTTGAGAACCCGTATTATCAATACTTCTGCGGCGAAGAGTTCTTCCGCCATGAGCTGCCCTTCGATCGCTCCTCAATGACGCGCTGGCGTCAGCGCATGGGCGAGGACAAGCTGCAGACGCTGCTTGAGGAAAGCCTGGCCGTGTCTGTCAAGCTGGGCGCAGCCAAGCCCCAGGACTTCACCCAGGCTGTGGTCGATACGACCGTTCAGGAAAAGAACATCGCCTTTCCAACCGACGCCAAGCTGATCCACCGGGCACGAGAGCGACTGGTCAAACAAGCGAAGGAAGAAGGCATCGACCTGCGCCAGAGTTATAAGCGCGTTGGCAAAGCCGCCTTGATTGCCCATCAGCGCTATGCCCATGCCAAACAGTTCAAGAGGGCGGGCAAAGCCTTACGAAAACTCAAGACATTCTTGCGCCGGACAGTTGCCGACATTCGCCGCAAGACCAAAGGCAATCCGGACCTGGAAGCAGTCTTCCTTCGACCTTTGTGGCTGGCCGAGCGGGTAAGCTCCCAGAGGCGGCGCGATCCGCTGCCGAAGATCTATTCACTCCATGCGCCGGAAGTGGAATGCATTGGAAAGGGCAAGGCGCACAAGCCGTATGAGTTCGGCGTCAAGGCCTCTGTTGCCACCACGGTGAAACGCTCCAAAGGCGGACAGTTTGTCATCCACGCAAAGGCCTTGCCGGGCAATCCCTATGATGGGCACACGCTGGCGAGCGTCATTCCGCAAATCGAAGCGCTAACCGGTGGAACCTTGAAACGCATTCTGGCAGATGCCGGCTATCGCGGCCACAACGCGCCTGACACTCATAAGTTCCGCGTCTTCACCGCCGGACAGAAACGCCGTGTCACACCGGCTATCAAGGCTCAGATGCGACGACGCTCAGCCGTTGAGCCGGTCATAGGCCATATGAAAAACGAACACAGGATGGGCCGCAATTACCTTGCCAACCGAACCGGCGATGCAGCAAACCCGATCCTGGCGGCTGTCGGATACAACTTCCGCCTCATCCTCAACTGGATAAGGCTTCTTTACATCGAAATTTGGTTAACCGTATTGACCGCGCTGAAACCTCAGGCGGAGCCCGTCGGCGCGTAAATCACGGTCGACTACTCCATCGCTGCCAGGTCACGGTTTAGGCCCTTTTCATTGAGTTCCTGCAAGTACCCTCCCCACAACGCCTCTCTTTCGTGCGCAAGACGCAGAAAGTAGCTCCAGGAGAAGATGCCTGTACTGTGCATGTCATCGAAATGGATCCGCACAGCATAATTGCCCACTGGATCGAGTTTCATGATCTGGACATGCCGCTTGCCTGGAACGGTTACTTTCTGAGACGGGTTATGTCCCTGGACCTCTGCGGAGGGCGAACAGACCCGAAGATACTCCGCGGAGTATTCGTGGATTTCACCATTGTCGAACCTAATGGTCAGGCCGGTCTTGTCCGACGAAACCCGTAGCTCGCTCGGCCAGGGGGAAGTTTGCTCGCTCATTGCGGCTCTCTATCTTTCAGATTGTGTCGGGCGACGATACCTTTGGTGTCCTGCCGGTCAAGCCACTTGTTCAACTGCCTGACGGACCTTTTCATACCTATCAAGCGCGGCCTGTCGCGCCTGTTTGTGGTCCACGACCGGTCGCGGATAAGTGGTACCCAGTTCGATACCCGCAGAGCGTAAGACGAGGTCTGGTGCATTGAACGGTTCGAAAAGATGCGCCACGTCCAGTCCGGCGAGTTCGGGCACCCATTTGCGGACATAGTCTCCCGCCGGATCAAACTTTGCCCCCTGGGTAATCGGATTGAAGATCCGGAAGTATGGCGAGGCATCTGCTCCGCTCCCGGCGACCCATTGCCACCCGGCCGAATTGTTCGCAAGATCCGCGTCGACAAGCGTGTCGCGAAACCAGGCCTCGCCATGCCGCCAATCGATCCGCAGGTGTTTGACGAGAAAACTGGCGGAAATCATGCGGACCCGGTTGTGCATGTAGCCGGTCTGCCAAAGTTCCCGCATCCCGGCATCGACAATCGGATATCCCGTTTCCCCTTGCTGCCATCGCTTCAGATCCTGGCGGCA
This sequence comes from Roseibium sp., assembly GCA_965230445.1. Classification (GTDB taxonomy): domain Bacteria; phylum Pseudomonadota; class Alphaproteobacteria; order Rhizobiales; family Stappiaceae; genus Roseibium. The sequence continues at coordinate 2,296,817 of OZ246005.1, forward strand.
GGAACGCCAAGGGTAGACGTCAAAAGCGGGGCGCCAATTGCGCTCGGGAAGTTGCGGAAAGTGATAGAGCAGATGATGGGAGAATTCCCGCCAGCCGACTTCAGACAGAAATTTTCCAGCATCATCGGCGCTCGCCGGAGTGGCGGCGAGGTGATCGCGGGTCCGATGCCAAATCTGGCGCGGCGAAATCTCTCCAAAATGCAGATGAGGCGACAGTCTGGATACATTCGGCAGATCCGGACGGTTGCGCAAAGAACCGTAACCGGAAAGCCCCTGAGTGAGGAAACCTTCCAGCCGTCGCCCTGCCCCGGCTTCCCCCGGATTCCAGAAATTGGTCCATCCGGCTGCCCAGTCCGGGTTCCGCGGGCAAAGTGCAAGGCTTTCCAATGGATCTGATTTGAACCCGCGCACCACCGACAGGTTTGCCGGTTTGGGAAGCACCGGAGCAACCGGCCTCTGCGATGCATTCTTCCAGAATGGCGTGAACACCTTGAAAGACCCGCCAGCCCCGGTCTTCACTTCCCAAGGCTCATGCAGAAGCGAACCGTTGAAACTGGTGACAGTCTTGCCGGACGCTTTCAGGATTGCCTTTACTTCGGTGTCCCGGGCTATTGCATACGGTTCATAGCACCGGTTCCAGAAGACAGTATCGGCACCAGCCCTTTCGGCCAGATCCGGAAGGACGAGCCTCGGATCACCGCGCACAAGGACAAGATCCGGCAATTCTGTCTGCAACGCAGCAAGACTATGATGGAGCCACCAACGGCTCGCACCACCCATTGGATGGGTCTCCCCTGAACCTCTTTCATCCTCAAGTATGAAAACGGGAAGCACACGGCCCCGCTTGGCTGCTTCATAAAGCGCTGGATTGTCCGAGAGGCGCAGATCTTGGCGGAACCAGACAATTGTTGTTTTTATGGTCATGTTGCCTTGCCGATGGGGGTGCTTCAAGTCTACGCTTCCCGCACTGATTGGATCAATCAGCCCGTCATATATGTCTTTACGTCTGCCGGTTGGTAAGACTTCCACGCAAAACATGAACAACACTTTCCGAATTGACGGCTTGTCAAAGCTCGTTCGGGTGCACCATATAGTCTGTCAGCAAACTACAATCGTGTCCGTTCCCTTGGGAGATTGCAAAGTTGGACAACCGTGACAGGACCACCTTGGCCACCGGTGCCATCGACGGCGAAAGAACCAGTACCTCGATGATTGATCCCTTTGGCCGTGCGGTCACCTATCTGCGTGTCTCGGTTACAGACCGCTGCGATTTCCGTTGCGTTTACTGCATGGCGGAGGACATGACGTTCCTTCCCAAACGCGAAGTGCTGACCCTTGAGGAACTTGATAGGCTTTGCACCGCCTTTATCGAAAAAGGTGTGCGCAAGCTTCGGTTGACCGGGGGCGAACCGCTGGTGCGCAAGAACATCATGAGCCTGGTGCGCAGCCTCGGCCGGCATATCGACAGCGGACTTCTTGAGGAGCTGACGATTACCTCGAACGGATCGCAACTCGCCCGGTTTGCTCATGAGCTATACGACTGCGGTGTGCGCCGGGTGAATGTATCAATCGACACTCTGGATACGCAGCGCTTCAAGTCGATCACCCGTTGGGGTGACCTCGCCAAGGTCATGGACGGATTGCGCGCCGCTGAAGACGCCGGCCTCAAGATCAAGGTCAACATGGTCGCGCTAAAAGACGTCAACGAGCACGAAATCGCTCCCATGATGGAATGGTGCCATGGCAACGGCTACGATCTAACCCTGATCGAGACAATGCCTCTGGGCGAAATCGACGGCGACCGGACCGATCAGTATCTGCCGCTTTCCAAGGTTCGAAGCCACCTTGGCGAACGGTTCACTCTGGACGACATTCCCTACAAGACCGGTGGTCCCGCCAGATACGTTCAGGTTGCCGAGACCGGTGGACGGCTCGGCTTCATTACACCGTTGACGCACAATTTCTGCGAAAGCTGCAATCGCGTGCGGGTCACGTGCACGGGTCAGCTCTACATGTGCCTCGGCCAGGACGACATGGCGGACCTCAGAGCTCCGATGAGGGCCTCGGAAGGCAATGAGCTTTTGAACGCTGCCATCGACGAGGCAATCGGACGCAAGCCAAAAGGCCATGATTTCGTCATCGACCGGAAAAACGAGCGTCCTGCTGTCGGCCGCCACATGAGCGTCACTGGCGGATGAGTTCCGGATTTGCCCGAAAAGCTTTCAGACCGGCTCCGGCCCCGCCCGGTCAAGAGCTCGGATAGCGATCACCGCGATCATGCTCGTAGCGAACCCGAATGCCATCACCAGGATCATCGCCCAGGCGGTTGCAGCAAGGCCTGTGGTTGAGAACAGCCAGGCGGCCAATGCGCTGGTTACCGCGCCGAAGCCGACCTGAAGGCTGGCCGTCAATCCGGACGCAGATCCAGCGAGGTCAGGGCGTACACTTACAGCCCCTGAAATCGCGCTTGGCAGGCATATGCCATTACCTAGTCCCAAAAGGAACATTGGCATAAAAAGCGTAACCGGCGTCAGGTAATCGGCCAAAGTGGCCAGACATAACAATCCGACACACGCCCCGGCGGTCACCGTGCCCGCGACAATCATCGGGTAAAGCCCGATTCTCTGGGCAAATTTGCCGGAAAGGAAGTTCCCAAGGATATAGCCAAGGGCAACGATCATAAAATAGACGCCCATCTCTTGCGGCGACATTCCGAGCAATTCAAAGGCAATGAATGGAACTCCGCCAAGATAGGCAAAATAGATCGACGATGTCAGTGCCACAGCAAGCGCATAGGCCCAAAAAAGTTTCTCCCGGGCCAGCGTTCTGTATGCTAGGAATACCTGCTTCGGGCTTGCCGGAAGGCGGTTCGACTGGGTTTCCGGAAGGTAGCCAATCGTCGCGATCCAAACCATCGCGCCAAAGGCAAGCATGACCGCAAAACCACCCTGCCAGCCAAACGGACCATCCAGCAACCCGCCGGCAAACGGTCCAAGCGTCGGCGCCACGGTCATACCCATCGTGACATAGCCCAGCATGCTCGCGGCCTGCTCCCGGCCATAGACATCACGCACGATTGCCCGCGCCAGAACGATACCGGAACAACCACCGACAGCTTGCAATATTCGAGCGCCGATCAGGGCTTCCACGGTCGGGGCAATCAGGCACAGAGCGCTTCCAATGACGAACAGACCCATGCCGAACACGACAACCGGTCGGCGTCCCCATTGGTCCGACAGGGGACCGAGAACCAGTTGGGCGATCGCAATGGCACTCAGGTAGAACGACATTGTCAGCTGGATTTCGCCTGCGGTCGCATTGAATGCTTCCTGCATACCGGCCATGGACGGCAAATAAATATTCATCGCCAGCGGCGATATCGCCGAGATCGCAATCAATACGCCGATTGATGGAATAGGTTTAGGGTTTGGGCCGGCTTCAGTCGAAACACCAGACGACATGACAGTTATTTGTGCTCCTGGCTCAACCGACCAGGCACCTGAGGACACAAGGCAAGGACCGGATGAAATTTCTCCTTAACTCTGAACGGTACATCAGAGGATTTTCGAGCGGATCATTGATCCACATTTATTGAATTCAACCATAGGGCGCAGCGACGCCGAATTCCAGCCCTCAACAGAAGTTGTTTGGCCACCTGTGCGTAACGGACGCATTCACCAAGCCACAACCAGGTCAGGTGCGCCGCTCCCGGAAGAACGTGTAGACGCCGGTAGAAACGATAACAATTGTGCCAAAAAGCGTAAACGCGTCAGGAATGTCTCCCCAGACAACATAGCCCAGCAACAGTGCCCAAAGAACAATGGTGTATCTGAACGGTGCCACCACTGCGATGTCTCCTCCGCGCATCGCGATGATGATGAAGATGAAGCCAACGACAATGAACACCGCTGAACCGGCAAGATAGACCATGTTCTGGAGGCTAACCGGCTGCCATCCATCCCAGATCGTCAGAATCCCGCCAAACACGCTGACGCCAATGAATGAAACAAGCGCGACCCCAAGCGTTGGAACATCCGCCGGCAGTTTGCGGGTCGCCAGATCGCGGCCGGCCATGCAGAATACGGCGATCAGCGCAACGATGGACCAACTGTTGAAACCTTCAAGTCCTGGCCGGACGATGAATAGGACGCCGGTGAACCCGACGACAATGGCCGTCCAGCGGCGCCATCCGACCGGGCTTTTAAGGAACATAGCCGCACCGGCGGTTACCGCCAAAGGCAGGATCTGAAGGATCGCAGTGGCGTTGGCAATCGGCATGCGAAAGAGCGCCGACAGATAAAGCAGTGTCGCGAACAACTCGGCCAGAGCGCGCAGGCTGACATAGGGGTTTGCAAGATGCTGAGCTTTCCGGAACACACCGGTCACCTGACAGGCAGCAAACATGAAGACGAGACAAAAGCAGCCGCGCACAAATATGATCTGACCAAGGGGCAAATCGTCTGACACCAGCTTGGCCATGGCATCGTTCAAGATGAACCCCGCCATGGCCAGCATCATCGCGAGGATGGATTTCGTATTGTCGCTGGCAATCAAGCGCCATTCCCTCCCCGCCTTATCGTTTGCTACCGCATTTCGATTTTGCCCTTAAATGCGAAGCATCACTTAACCCGTTGAAATCTCCGATTTCAGGCACCGTCAAGTGATGTAGACTAAATCGAAAACGCCTTAGTCGAAAACGATTGCCGGAGCGGCCCGTGCGCCGACGGAACCGGGATTTTCGATCGCATCGGCCACCTTTCCGGCAATGTCACGGTAAATGGCTGCTGCCGGTCCATCCGGATCGGACACGACGATTGGATTCCCGGCATCCGATGTTTCTCGGATGTTCAAAGCTAACGGTATTTCTCCAAGGAACGGCACACCCAGCCTTTCCGAATCGGCACGCGCGCCGCCATGCCCGAAGATGTGATGGCGGCTGCCGCAATCGGGACACAGGAAGAAACTCATGTTTTCGACGATCCCGAGAACCGGGACATCCACCCGCTTGAACATGTTGAGACCCTTGCGCGCATCGATTAGCGCAAGATCCTGAGGCGTTGAAACAATGACCGCCCCGGCCAGAGGCACCTGCTGCGCCATGGTCAGTTGGGCATCTCCTGTTCCTGGCGGCATATCAACGACGAGAACATCGAGTTCACCCCAGGCAACTTCACGCAGCATCTGCGTCAAAGCCGAGATCACCATTGGTCCGCGCCAGATCATCGGCGTCTCTTCCTCAACCATGAAGCCCATCGACATCACCTTGATGCCATGACCTTCCAAAGGTTTGAGAAGCCTTCCCTCGAGCTGCTCGGGGCGTCCGGAAACATGGAAGAGGCGCGGAATGGAGGGACCATAGATGTCCGCATCAAGAACGCCGACTTTCAATCCATTGGCTTTCATTGCAAGCGCAAGGTTCGCCGTTGTGGTTGATTTGCCAACACCACCCTTGCCCGAAGCCACCGCAATGATGTGCTTGATACCCGGAACGCCCGGTTTTTGCCCGCTCGGCTGGCCGCCGCCTGACGGTTGCCGTGCGGCAGCCGGTTTCGGTGCCGCAGACTTCGCCGGCGCGCTGCCGGGCGCACGTTCGGCCGTGAGGGCGACCATTGCGGTCTCAATGCCCGGCACTTCCTTGACCACTTTCTCGGCCGCCTGGCGCAAGGGTTCCAGCTCCTGTGCACGCGCGGCCGGAACAGTTATGGAAAACGCAGCGCGGCCATCGGCAACAAATACCTCGGAGACGAGGCCCAAGGAGACGATATCGCCTTCAAGATCCGGTCCCTTGATCTGCGCGAGGCGCTTCATGATTTCCGCTTTGATCGTGTCGCTCATGGGTCCTGCCTGTGAGTTGCATCTGGCGTTGTCTGTTCGTGATGAGGAGCCAATCTGCGGTATGGGTTCGCAGTGACTGTCCGTCAAGGGCAATACGGCGAATCCGGCAACCGGAAAACTTGCAATTGCGGCACTAGCGTTCGATGGAGGTATCTTGATCGCACCGGCGAACACTCATAGTGTCGGCACAAACCCGCTCATTTCATACGCACCCCCACATTCCGGATACTTAATGACCACGCTTCTCGTTACCGCGGCAAACCGCGGGATTGGCCTTGAACTTGCCCGTGTTGCGCTTGACCGGGGATGGACGGTTTTCGGATCCGTGCGCACTGAGGGACATGCCAAAGAGACTGCACTCCGCCTTGGTGATGGTTTTACGCCGCTGGTTTTCGATGTCACTGATCACGACGCCGTTCGGGCTGCAGCCGCTGCGCTGGATGCGCCGCTGAATATCCTGATCAACAATGCGGGCGTTATCGGGCCAGACGACCAGTCAACGCTGAGCATGGACTTCCCGGGCTTTGCCAAGACGCTGGAGATCAACACACTGGCACCGCTGGCAGTCGCCCAAGCGTTCCTGCCACATCTGCGCCGTGCCGCCCTTGGCCGGATCGTGACAATCTCCAGCCAGATGGCTTACATGGGCTATGCCAAGTCTGACCGGATTGCCTACCGGGCTTCCAAGGCAGCCGTGAACAAGGTGATGCAGGGCCTGTCAACCGATCTGAAACCGGAAGGGATTGTTTCCGCCCTGATCGATCCGGGCTGGGTGCGGACCGATATGGGCGGTTCGGATGCCGACAATGACGCGGACATTGTTGCAAGCGGCATACTTGGCGTTTGCGAAACACTGGATATGCGCAGTACGGGTAAGTTCTACAAATGGACCGGCGAAGAGCGGCCCTTTTAACCCCTTGCTGCCACAAAACATCAGTCCTGATCCGGCACCTCTTTTAACGGAGCACAATATGAGCTGGCCCCTCCCCGTCACGCTTCAAGGCACACATGCAAGCCTCGTCCCGCTTTCGCATGATCATACCGAGGATTTACAGGAAGCTGCTTTGGACGGTGAGCTTTGGAAGCTTTGGTATACGACGGTTCCGAGCCCGGAGAGCATGAAGGCCGAAATTGATCGCCGGCTTGATCTGCAGGAAAAGGGATCGATGCTGCCCTTTACCGCGCTTGACGAGACCGGTCGTGCCGTCGGAATGACGACATACATGAACATCGATCCCGCAAACCATCGCGTCGAAATCGGCTCGACATGGTACCGCAGAGCGGTTCAAAGGTCCTTCCTGAACACCGAATGCAAACTGATGCTTCTCACCCATGCATTCGAGGCACTTGAATGCATCGCAGTTGAGTTCCGTACGCATTTCATGAACCGGCAGAGCCGCACCGCGATTGAGCGCCTCGGAGCCAAGCTGGACGGTGTATTGCGTTCGCACATGAGAATGGCCGACGGGTCCCTGCGCGACACAGCCGTTTATTCGATCCTTCCGCATGAATGGCCGGCCGTGAAAACCAATCTCCTGCTCAAGCTTGGGCGCAACGGGAAATGATTTCGAAATTGTTAACCAAGTAAATACCAACAGAACTTTTCACAATTAAATTCGATAAACGGAACTCACCTAGTATCAAGTCAATATTTTCTTATACAAGTTTGCAGAGTTATTCACCGCATTATTTTAAACAAACACAAATTTTAAGAGAATGTGAGGAATTGAAGCGCACGCTAAACCGGCTAATGAAGCAAACCAAGTGTTAGACGGTGCTTGTAATGGAACTCTATCGTGTGTGCTACCGCTGTACGATCCGGTGGGAAAATGTGCGTGCCCCTTTGGGTATTGAAATTGAAAAGACCCTCCGGCTGATGCGCCGTGGCAACCGCCAGGCCGGTGTAACCGGCGCTCTACTGCTTGGTGACCAGCACATCGTTCAGATGCTGGAAGGTCAGCCAGGACCCGTGCTGGACATGGTCTATTGCGCTTTGCAGGACCCGCGTCTTGCACTCATGGAAGGCATCATTCATGAACCGGCGGAAGAGCGGATGTTTCCAAACTCGCTGATGTTCTTCCGCGATCTGACCGACGGTGTTGCCGCTTCCGCATTTCCAGCGCTTCGCAATGTCCTCGATGATCCGCGCGGCCTGACCCGTGAAGCTGCGCTTGAGGCCTTTGGACAGTTTTCGTCCGACATGCAGGAAGGCCGCCTGACCAACAATATGCTGATGATCTGAAATCGCATATCGCCGATGGGATTCTCACGGGTTTTCAATCCGTGACTGTCGCTCTAAAAACGCCCGCCGAATGAAACCTCCCGCAGGTCATTCTTTCCGAGCAAGGTGTCCGCCTTGGTCAGCATCATCTTCACCGATGTTTTTGCGGATAACAATGACGTTTGCAGCATGACGGCAGACATGTTTTTGCCTTGCCCCCGTTCACATTCCTAACTTAGTCTCCGCTGGAAACGGACACGGAGACTCTTGAATTTGGAAGATCCCTATCTTCTGCGCCCCGACCCGAATGATCCGCGGCTGTCCGGCACCGTCAGCGGGGTAGACCAGAATGGCAACGCCGTCGATACCCAGGTGGTGACCGAAAAGGCGCTGACATTGTTCCTGAATTCTCAGGAAGTAGTCACCATGATGACCATTGGCGACTATCCGGACCTGCTTGCTGTCGGCTATCTGAAAAATCAGAACATGCTGCGCGCTGACGATGTCATTACCGGGATCGACTATGACGATGATCTGGACGTCGTTGTCGTACGCACAGAGCGTGAGACGAACTACGAGGAAAAACTCAAGAAGAAAGTCCGAACCTCGGGTTGTGCGCAAGGGACGGTTTTCGGTGATGTCATGGACAGTTTCGACACGCTGACATTGCCCCAGGACGCACAACTCAGAACCTCCTGGCTCTATGCCCTCACCAAGTCCATCAACACAACACCGTCGCTTTATCTTGAAGCCGGCGCCATTCACGGCTGCGTTTTGTGCCAGGAAGACAAACCGCTGGCCTACATGGAAGACGTTGGACGTCACAACGCCGTCGACAAGATCGCCGGATGGATGGCGCTCAACAACGTGCCCGCCGGGGACAAAATTTTCTACACCACGGGCCGCCTGACGTCCGAAATGGTAATCAAGACGGCCATGATGGGAATTCCGATTCTGGTTTCCCGGTCCGGATTCACCGCCTGGGGCGTAGACTTGGCCCGGCGTGTTGGCCTGACCCTGATCGGCCGGGCCCGGGGCCAGCGATTTATCGCTCTTGCCGGTGCTGAACGCCTCATCTACGACACACAGTCTTCCGATGCCGGGGACGAACCTGACCGCATCCGGCGCAAGGGAAGCCGGTAAATGCGAGCCACAAAGCCTGCCAAAAGACAATGAGCGACCCTAGACCACCTTCCACTATCATTGCCTGCGTCCTAGCAGGCGGGCAATCGCGGCGCATGGGCGGCGGCGACAAGACGCTTATGGATCTGGCCGGTCAACCGATGCTGTCAGCCATTCTGGAACGCCTCGAGCCACAAGTGCCGCATATCGTCCTGAACGCCAACGGCGATCCGGAGCGGTTCTCGCAATACAAGCTTCCGGTAGTCGCCGACCCGGTCGGCGAGTTCGCTGGTCCCCTCGCAGGTATCCTTGCCGGGCTGGAGTACGCCCGAAGCAGGTATCCGGAAGCAACCCATGTGGTTTCGGTTGCCGGCGACACGCCCTTCTTCCCCCGTAAACTGGTAAAGAAGCTGACCAAAGCCGTCCCTCAAGTTGAACCGGTCATCGCGCTGGCCGCGTCCTCCAGCAAGCTTCATCCAGTATTCGGACTGTGGCCCGTGGCCCTTCGCGACGACCTCCATGCCTGGCTTACCGGCGGCAACAGCGGCAAGGTGCTGGCCTTTGTCGACCGGCACAAGAATGTCGAAGTTGCCTTTGACCTCGACCCCGAAACGGGGCTCGATCCGTTTTTCAACGCGAACCGTCCGGATGATCTGGAACAAGCCCGAAACGCACTTAAAGGGCAAATGAAATGACCCGGACACCTGTTTTCGGCATCACGGGCTGGAAAAATTCCGGTAAGACGCGGCTTGTGACCCGGCTGGTTGCCGAATTCACGGCGCGCGGCTTCAAGGTCTCCACCGTCAAGCATGCCCACCACTCTTTCGATATCGACCATCCCGAAACGGACAGCTTTCGCCACCGGGAAGCCGGTGCGGTGGAAGTCGCGCTGGTCTCCGGGCACCGCTGGGCGCTGATGCATGAACTTCGGACTGAAAACGAGCCGCCGCTTCCGGAAATTCTTGACCGGCTGTCGCCTTGCGATCTGGTTCTGATCGAAGGCTACAAACGCGAGGATCATCCCAAGATCGAAGCCCGGCGGCTGGGCTCATCGGATCGCGGCGCCCTGGCGCCTACCGATCCGAACGTCCTAGCGGTCGCGGCGGATCACCCGTTGCCCGGCGAAAACCTGCCAGTCTTCGACCTTGATGACATCGCTGCCATGGCGGATTTCATTCAGGCTCACCTCAATCTGAGGAGCATCGGCCATGCAATCTGACACGGCGCTCAACGATTGCTTTTTGCATGACAAGGACCGGATGCGCCATCAAGAGGCGCTGGCGCTTCTGAAAACCCGCATCCGGCCCGTCGCGGACGTGGAACCGGTAACGCTTGCCGAAGCTCAGGGCCGGATCTTGGCTTCGGCGGTCACCGCGCCACGCGACATCCCGGCGGCCGACAATTCCGCTGTGGACGGTTATGCCTTCCGCCATGCCGACCACGATGAGGCAGGTGGCTTCTTCAAGCTTGACCAGCGGATTGCTGCAGGAAGCGCGCCTACAGAGATTCTTGGCCCCTGGTCTGCAGCACGGATTTTTACCGGGGCAGTCATGCCACCGGGTGCCGACACGGTCGCCATGCAGGAGGACTGCGAACGCCACAGCCAGGACGGCAAAGACTTTGTCATCGTTCCGCAAGGGCTGAAACCGGGGGCGAACTGCCGGAAAGCCGGGGAGGATGTCGCCGAAGGCGCTGCCATTCTTGAACCCGGCATGCCGCTGCGGCCACAGGATGTTGCTGCCATTGCCTCAACCGGAACATCAACGGTTGATGTCTTCCGGCGGCTCAAGGTGACGATCATTTCAACGGGCGATGAGCTTCTACGGCCCGGCGAACCCATGCGGCCCGGCGCCGTTTATGACGCCAATTCCCATCTGCTTAACGGCCTCTGCAGGTCCCTGCCGGTCGACATCACCGATGCGGGCATACTGCCCGATAATCGCCAGCAAGTCGAAGAGGCACTCGGCAAAGCCGCAAGGCAATCGGACGTGATCCTGACCACGGGCGGGGCTAGCCGCGGCGAGGAAGACCACATCCTGACCGCGCTCGACACTCTGGGCAGCCGGCATATGTGGCAACTTGCCATCAAGCCCGGACGCCCGATGATGTTCGGGCGGATCGGCGAATGCACCTTCGCCGGGCTTCCGGGCAATCCGGTTGCCGCCATGGTGTGTTTCCTGCTTTATGTCCGCCCGATGCTAAGCGTTCTCGGTGGCGGACCGTTTCTGGAGCCGCAACGCTTCCAGATCCCGGCGGATTTCGCTGTTCCGAAGAAAAAACCGGATCGTCGGGAATTCTACCGCGGCATTCTCGGCACGGATCCTTCAGGAAACACCGTCGCCCGCAAATTCGCCCGCGACGGCTCTGGCCTGATCACAGGCCTGCGCGAAGCCGACGGGCTGATCGAGATCCCGGAAGAAGCAACCTCGGTGGAACAAGGCGCACCGGTCACCTTCCTGCCATTTTCGGGATTGGGCTTAACCTAGGTAGAAAAGTACTGAGGAATGGGGCGGCGCTGTAACGCCGCCCCGTAACAACACTTCAGAGCGTATACGGCCACGCGGCCGGAACGAACCGGTAGTCGGAACCCTCCCTCGCGACATATCCAAAGCCCGGGAACGGAACATGCATGCCGGCGAACATTACCCTGTCGCTCGCCATCTGATCGAAGAAGCGCTTGCGGGTCTCAGCTGCAAGGTTCGGGTCGATGTCAAACGCGATCGCCCAATCCGGGTGGGCAAACTGATAGGCCGCCAGGTGCAGGATGTCGCCCGCGATGATCAGCGTCTCACCATTGGAATCGATTATGAAACCGGTATGTCCGGGTGTGTGGCCCGGCAACCCGAGCGGCCGGATGCCCGGAAGAATCTCTGCCTCTCCGGAGAACCGGCTTTGCCGGTCCGCATAGGCATCCGCCGCTTTGCGGGCGCCCAGGAAGAACGGATGGAATTGTTCAGGTGCCGCATTCAGGTTTGCATCATCATACCAAAACGCAACGTCGGTTTCCGGCAGGATCAATTCGGCATTGGGAAAGACCTTCTGATCGCTGGCGTCCAGCACACCGAACAGATGATCAGGGTGCATGTGGGTAATCAATATCGCATCCACCTGATCCGGCGAGACACCGGCTGCAGCCAACGGGGTCAGGAGATGGCCAAGCGTCGGCCCCAAAGAAGTTGACGTCCCGGCGTCTATGAGGACCAGCCTTTCGCCGGTATTGACGAGATAGGCGGTGACCGGAATAGTCAGCGCTTCCGAACCGATGAATGCCGCTTCGCGCAATGCGCTCGCCTCGTCCGCGTCGTAACCGACAACCAGTTCCGGTGCGACGTCCAGATGCCCATCCAGAAGCGCGGTCACTTCGAAGTCGCCAACCTTGCGGCGCATGGCCCCAGCGAGAGGTTGTCCAGCCATCGGCGCAGCCGCTTGTACCCGGCCGGGTGCCAGCGACGCCAAACCGGCAGACCCGGCAATAACGCCTGCCGCCAATCCGCCGCGCAGCACGCCACGTCTGCTCAATGATACGGGTGTAGTGGTCATTCTGTTCTCCTTTGCGCTTAACCCGCGCAATCCAATTTACGCAGAGGCAATGACGCTTATTTGATTTATTCCTGAAGTTTTTGAAGGCACTTTATTTTTATATAAGCTCAAAGAACTGCTTATGATTGCAGCCACCAAAAAAGAACCCTATGGAAGTATGATGGACAAGTTCAATGCGCTGGCAAGCTTTATTGAGGCGGTGAAGCTTGGCAGCTTTTCAGCCGCCGCCAATCGCCTTGGGGTTTCACAGCCGGCAGTCAGCCAGCAGGTCCGGGCGCTTGAAGATGACATCGGAACCCGGCTGTTCAACCGCACCACCCGGTGCCTGTCGCTCACAGATGCAGGAGAGCGGTACTTTGCCTATGCCTGCGAAATCCTTGAGCGAATGGCGGAGGCTGACCGCTCGGTGCAAAGCGAGGAAGCGCAGATGAGCGGCCGTTTGACCGTCAGCCTGTCATACGCCTTCGCTGAACCGGCCCTTGCCAGATTTCTGGTCGAGTTCAAACAGACCTATCCGGACATCCTGCTCGATGTCCGGTTGTCGGACGCCTTTGTCGACCTGTCGAAGGAACGGATCGATGTCGCGATCCGCATAGGCACGCTCGACGACGACCGGTTGATCGCCAGGCGGCTTGGCGAAGTTCCATGTTGCCTCGTGGCATCGCCTGGATATCTCGATCGCACCGGACGGCCGGAAAAGCCGTCTGACCTGGAAGACAAGGACTTCCTCGTTTACCCGTACCATGCCGTAAACGGCCAGCTAACGCTGTTCAAATCCGGCATGGTCGAGGAATCCGTCGCTATCAAACCGACGATGATCGTGAACAACTCTTCCGCCCTGCGTCATGCGGCCGTCGCCGGATTGGGCGTTAGCACCGCCGTGCGCTGGCTCGCCGATCCATACATCCGGTCCGGCGAACTGGAAGTCGTTCTGGCGGACTGGTCCTACGACATCCGCCCTATCCACGCGATCTATCCGTCAAACCGGTTCATTCCGATGAAAGTACGGCGGTTCGTGTCCGACCTGGAAACATACGCCGCCCGGCAAGGGGCCTGGCGCGCGTCCGTGAGCGACGCAGCAGAATAATCCGGTCCGGCATTTCTGTCAGATCTCATCCACCGCCACGATCCAAGTCTCATTCAACGCGGCTTCCTGCCAAAGCCGCCAACCGCTGGTGTCCATGACGGCACGCGAATATCGCTCGACCACCGGAGCATCAGACAATCCGTAAGTCGCAATGCGGCTGACAATCGGCGCGTACATTGCGTCGGCGTTGGTGAAACCGCCATACAAAAACGGCCCGCCGGACATGTCCAGGCATTCGCTCCATATTTGTTCGATCCGGGCGATATTGGCCTGAACACCCTCATCCACCTGAAGGATTTCCACGGGGCGGCGCATGTTCATCGGACAGGCATCACGCAATGCGCCAAACCCGGAATGCATCTCCGCCGAGATCGCCCTGGCATGGGCGCGCCAGGCGCTGTTCTCCGGCCACAGATTTTTCTCCGGGTGGTTTTCCGCCAGGTACTCCAAAATCGCCAGGCTGTCCCACACGACAAGATCGCCGTCTTTGAGCACCGGCACCTTCATGCTTGGCGAAAAGGCTCGGAACTCGGGATTGCCGTTTTCGAAATCAAACGGAACCAGCGTTTCGGTGAAAGGGATGTCCTTCTGGGCCAAGGCTATCCAGGGCCGGAATGACCAGGAAGAGTAGTTCTTGTTACCAATGAAAAGCTCATAATCCGGCATCCTGGCAGTCCTTTCAGCTACGCGTAAACAGAGCTCTGTCGCTCAAGACAGTTTTCGACGCGGACGCTAGTCGGTTCCAATGCACTGCACAAATTGATTGTCTTGATCGGTCTCCTACACCCCAATGATCGGTCGCCGGGTTGAGAACACGGACCCGGACGCCGGATTTTCGCCTTTGAATTCTCGGTAAAACTGCGGATCACCTAGGGAGACAACAAGCAATGCATCATCTATCCTTTTGTTTTTTATAGGCTCTTGTTCTCGTGTGTTTTTTTATGCGGCATGCTTGAATTTTGGTCGAAAGTGTAGGGAGAATGCGGAATTGGCATGCGGACGGAACAACCGGCCGCTGCTCCAACGACAACAAGGGGTATCTTAAATGCGAATGTTCCGTATGGCCGCGGCTGCGGCTGTCGTTCTGACTGCGATTGGCAGCGCTGAAGCAAAAGACTGGTCCAAGGTCCTCATCGGTACCGAAGGCGCATATCCGCCATTCAACAATCTGACCGCCGATGGCCAGCTCGTTGGCTTCGACATTGATATCGCCAATGCGCTGTGCGCCGAAATGGAAGTCGAATGCGAATTCGTGACATCCGACTGGGACGGCATCATTCCGGGCCTTCAAGCCGGCAAATTTGATGCGATCATTGCTTCCATGTCGATCACTGAAGAGCGTCTGGAGAAAGTCGATTTCACCAAGAAATATTACAACACGCCGCCGGCAATCGCCGTGCCGAAAGACTCCCCGCTGACCGGCGTTTCCGATGCCGACCTCGCCGGGATCGCCCTTGGTGCGCAGTCGTCGACCACCCATTCCAACTATGCCGAAGAAAAGCTGGGTTCGGCGGACCTTCGGGTTTACCCGACACCGGACGAGTACAAACTCGACGTTGCCAGCGGCCGGATCGATGCGGTGATCGACGATGTCGTGGTGCTGTCTGACTGGCTCGCCACCGAAGACGGTGCATGCTGCAAGCTGCTCGGCACGCTGGTTCCAGATCCGATCATCAACGGGGAAGGTGCCGGTATCGCGATTCGCAAGGGCGAGGATGAACTGAAAGCCATGTTCGATGCGGCCATTGCAGCCATACTTGCCAACGGCACCTACAAGGAAATCAACGACAAGTACTTCGATTTCGACGTCTATGGCGGCTGATCCGCTCCGAGCCTCTCACGGCTCCTAAGACGCAATTGGGACGCAGAACCGGTTCGGGCCTGCGTCCTCTTCCATGACGGCACCGTGGGGGCGGAGTCTCATGCCGCAAAAACGAAGAACGAAAGACTTGCGGACATATGAATGAAGCTTTGATTCTCCTGTCGTTCGGCGACCAGGGCTGGGGCGACGAGATCGCCAGGGGTGTTTGGATCACGGTAACGCTTGCGCTTTGCGCGCTTCCGTTGGGATTGCTGGCCGGTTTCTTTATCGCGCTCGCAAAGAACAGCGATGAGCCGACATTGAAGATGGCGGCCAATATCTACACCACAATCTTCCGTGGCTTACCCGAACTGCTGACGCTGTTTCTGGTGTTTTTCGGCCTGCAAATCGCCATCAAGGAAGGCATGGCATTGCTCGGCTTCGATCTGGTCGTCGAGATCAATTCCTTTGCCGCAGGCACCATCGCGCTCAGTCTGGTGTTCTCCTCCTATGCTTCTGAGGTGTTTCTCTCGGCGTTTCGCGGCATACCGGACGGCCAGTACGAAGGTGGGTTTGCCCTTGGCCTGTCGAAAGGGCAGACAATGCGGCTAGTCGTTCTGCCGCAACTGATCCGCCTTGCATTGCCAGCCCTTGGAAACCTTTGGCTGGTGCTTCTCAAAGAAACGGCGCTGGTCTCAGTCATCGGCCTTTCGGATGTCCTGCGTTGGTCCGGAGTTGCGGCCAGAGTGGAGAAGGAACCGTTCCTGTTCTTCGGCCTTGCCTGTCTGATCTATCTTGTCCTGTCGATCATCTCTTCCTTCGGCCTCGACCGGATCGAGCGTTGGTCCAAGCGCGGTGAGGCTGCCCGATGAGCGACGTAGCGATCTCCCTCGTCGAAGCCAGGAAACCCCCACCGGCCCCTGCCCGCCCCTGGACAGGATTACGGATCACCGGCCACGTGCTGCTGGCCTTGTGGATTGTCGCCGGGATTTATCTGGCGATCTATCTGTTTCAAAACATCTACAGCCCGTTTTTCGACCGCTATTTCGCCAAATATGTCGAGGGAATCTGGGTTACGCTAAAGCTTGTTGTGCTGTCGGTCCTGATCGGTGCGGCAATCTCGGTGCCGGTGGCGATTGCCCGTGGCAGTTCAATCTGGCTAATCGCCAAGATCGCCTTCATTTTTGTCTATTTTTTCCGCGGCACGCCGCTGATCGCGCAGACATTCCTGTTCTATTACGGGTCCGGTGTTTTCCGCGCGGAACTTACGGATCTGGGACTGTGGTGGATTTTCAGGGACGCATTCTACTGCGTGCTGTTCACGTTCTCCTTGAATACCTCCGCCTATCAGGCTGAAATCCTTAGGGGAGCTGTCAAGAATATCTCCAAGGGCCAATGGGAAGGCGGCCTGTCACTCGGCCTGTCCCGGCCGGTAATCTTCTTCAAGATCATCCTGCCCCAAGCTCTCATGGTGGCGCTTCGCCCCTATGGAAACGAAATCATTTTGATGCTGAAAGGCTCTGCCATTGCGTCCATTGTCACTGTCTATGACGTCATGGGCGAGACGCGGCGCGCCTATTCCCGCTCCTATGATTTCCAGGCTTACATCTGGGCCGCCGTCATCTATCTGTTTGTCGTTGAAACGCTGCGCCGGGTCTGGGACCGCCTGGAGGCCCGGCTGACGCGCCATTTGAAAAGATAGATCACATGAGCGACCAGACCCCGCACAACTGGCCCCTGCACGAAGACAGCCTGCTCGCTCATGGTGGTGCAACCGGGCCCGACAAGGCGACTGGAGCAGTCGTGCCACCGATACCGATGGCAAGCACTTTTACGCGCGGTGAAGACTATGAGCTCGTCGAACCCAGCCACCTTTACAGCCGGGACGACAATGAACTGTTCCGCCGTGTCGAAGCGCTGATCTCAACGCTTGAGTGCGGCGATGCCAGCCGCCTGTTCGCCTCCGGTATGGCGGCCATCGCAGCCACCGCCAGGCTGGTCAAACCCGGCGGAACACTGCTGGTGCAATCAGGTATTTATTGGGGTACAACGCTGTTCCTGCGCAATATGTGCCAGCGCGCAAACATCGCGCTGATTGAGTCGGATGCAACAGATCGGACTGCGTTCACCGAAGACATTGCCATTGCGCGTCCGGATCTGGTGCTCCTGGAAGTACCGGGCAATCCGTTTCTTCAAATCGCCGATATTGAAGCAATTTCCGAGGCTTGCCGGGCCTCAAATGCTTTGCTCGCCGTCGATGCCACCGTTGCAACACCACTTCTCCTGAAACCGCTCACCCTTGGCGCCGACATTTCGATCCATTCAGCCACCAAGGCGCTGAACGGTCATTCGGATCTTCTCGGCGGCGTTGTGACCATCAAGGACAAGACAAGCTGGGCCTGGCAGGTACTCACCGAAGAACGCAAGCTTGCCGGCGCGGTGATGGGCTCGTTGGAAGCCTGGCTGCTCTTGCGCGGCCTCAGAACCCTCTCCTTGCGCGTCGAACGCATGGCACAGAGTGCTGCGGAGCTGGCGGAATTCCTGCACAACCGACCCAAGATTGATGCTGTGCTTTACCCTGGCTTGCCAAGCCACGACGGCCATGAGCTTGCGAAAACGATGATGACCGGCGGCTATGGATCGCTGATGTCGATCCTTGTGAAAGGCGGTGCGGACGAGGCTTTGAAAATGGCCGGCGGCTTACAACTCATTCAACGGGCCACCTCCCTTGGCGGTACGGAAAGCCTGATCGAGCACCGTTACTCGATCGAAGGCCCGGAGTCCGGCATTCCGCCGAACCTCCTGCGTATCTCTTCAGGCATAGAGCATATCGGCGATCTTAAGGCGGATCTTACCAAGGCGCTGGCGCTGCTTTAATAACAGGCCTGTGCGTGCTTACGTAGCCAGGTTACAAATGCTTTCAGCGGCGGGCGCAATACACCTGGGCGGGTGACAATGTGATAGCCTGATCGTTCGGGCTTGATGTCTTCGAACAGCACCTTCAACGTTCCAGACTCGATCTCCGATTTGACGAAGGCTCTAGCAGTCGGCGAAACACCATTTCCCCGGCGCAAGCCATCCAAAACCATATAGCCGGGGAGATGGGTGATGTTTAGCTTGCCCGCCGGGACAACGCCTTGGCTTTCCAGCCATAGTCCAATTTCATTGGTTCCCAGTTCCTGTAGCCAGGGAAGCTGCAACAACTCATCCGGACACCACTCAGTTTTGTCGCCGACCAAGGATTTTGCGCCAACGACAACGTAGCTGGTCGCCAGCAACAGTTCCGTTTCCATACCGGGCCAATCACCGGCGCCGAACCGGATGGCCAGATCCGCACCGCCCGGACCGACCTCCACCACATCGGCTGTCGGATTTAGCATCAGCTCGATCTCTGGATACGCGCATTTGAAATCCGACACGCGCGGCATCAGCCAGCTCACCGCAAAAGACGGCGTCATGGTGATGTTGAGAGGTCTTGACTGGTCGGCTTCCTGCAGGCGCTCCACCGTTTCCTGAATGGTTTCAAAGCCTTCTTTCAATCCGTCGGCCAGATGATGACCGTCGGCTGTCAGCGCCAGCCCACGGCCTTCACGCTCAACAAGCCGGGTTCCCAGAAGATCCTCAAGAGACCGGACTTGCTGGCTGACAGCCGCATGCGTGACGTTCAACGCCCGCCCTGCTCCAGAGAAGCTTTTGGTTTCTGCGACCGCTGCAAACGCGCGCAAACTGCTCAGCGGCGGCAATCTCGGCCAGTCCATATGTTATCTCTTCTTACATATCGAATTTGTTCCTGACTGGCATCTAAGCCAGTCTTTGATCATATTCAACCCACCAGATGAAATCGGAGGATGCAAAGAAATGTTGGATATGGACAGCTTCGAGTTTCTGCGGGCGACACGTTTCACCCAGTATACCAGCCTGGGTCCCATTATTGAGCTCAAAAAGCACCGGACGCTGGGGATCTGGCGGTCCAGCTTCCGCTTCACCGGCAAGACATGGCCATCCGCCCGTCGTGAAATGACTGGTTAGAACAGGCCGGAACCGGCCGGCATTCTGACAGACGGTGGATGCGAAATGTCAGTATGACTGACATTTTGTAACCACACGGTAACCGGACAATCAATTTCGGCGATATCTTCCCCCCACTCACACGCAAGAAAGGAGGTTGTTAGGTCATGTTGCACCTTCCTCCGCCTCACCTTCTACGCAAGAGGAGCGATCACATGCTGAATATCTACGCAAGCTGCTTCATGACAGCGACCGGCTTTTCCCCTAACCAGCCCGAGCCACCCGCAACTCCCCCGGCCGTCAGGCGCACCAAACCGCGCCGCTGGTTCTGGCAGCGCTGATGCCCCCTGACAGGCTCCGGCAAATGCGTTAAACACGCCATGAACCCACCACCTAGACCCGGCTACTGATCAAAGCCGGGTCCGGCATATCCGGAGCGTTTTCATGGCAAAAGTTTCCTTCATCGGCCTCGGGGTCATGGGATACCCGATGGCAGGCCACCTGAAGACCAAGGGCGGCCATGACGTGACGGTTTACAACCGGACGCAGTCCAAGGCGGAGAAGTGGACTGCCGAATATGGCGGCGAAATTGCCGAAACCCCGCAACAGGCTGCCGATGGCTGCGATTTCGTCTTTGCCTGCGTCGGTAATGATGATGATCTTCGCTCCGTCACCACGGGCCCAAACGGTGCCTTTCACGGATTGAAAGCGGGGGCAATCTTTGTCGATCACACAACGGCTTCTGCCGAAATCGCCCGCGAGTTGTATCATGCTGCCAAGGAAAAGGGGGGCGGATTTGTTGACGCTCCGGTTTCCGGCGGCCAGGCAGGCGCCGAGAACGGGGCGTTGACGGTTATGTGTGGTGGGGACCAGGGCGATTTCGACGCCGCAAAACCTGTTATTGAATGTTTCGCAAAATTCGCCGGGCTGATGGGCGGAAGTGGTGCGGGACAACTCACCAAGATGGTCAACCAGATCTGTATTGCCGGGCTGGTCCAGGGATTGTCCGAAGCAATCCATTTCGCCAAGAAAGCCAACCTCGATGTTCCGAGCGTCATATCAGCAATTCGCGGCGGCGCAGCGCAGTCCTGGCAGATGGAGAACCGCTGGGAAACCATGGCCGAAGGCGCGTTCGATTTTGGCTTTGCCGTTGACTGGATGCGCAAGGACCTGGGCATTTGCCTCAAGACCGCCAACGATACAGGCGCACGCTTACCGGTGACCGCGCTCGTCGATCAGTTCTACGCGGATGTGCAAGCTGAAGGCGGCAATCGTTGGGACACATCCAGCCTGATCACCCGGCTGGAATCAACTGAGAAGAAATAGTGCCCGCTCAGCGAATTTAGCGCAATTGTCTAACGACTTTCCCGGCCCCTGAACCCGGCAAGCAATCAGGGGCTGGATCCACCGGCATTATCGATAATTCGAATTATAAGCTTTATTTTATTTTGACTATAATTAACTTATCTCGAAATTACTCTTCGGGAGATACATTAATGCGAAATAATGATCTATATATTTAATCCTGTAGCCAAACATTCATGCAACTCTGGCTACTCTCCTGCAATTATACATTTATGATAAGTATTTTTCTGTTTCCGTTATTTACGAGATGTTAAGTTGACTGGTCAATTTTCTCCATAATCGTTTTTCCTTATGGAGACCTGCATGTTCCGGGCATCTGTGACCATATTCGTGTTGGCTGCGACACTTTCACCGGCATTCGCTCAACAAGTGCCAACGCAGTTGGAACTTGAGCAGCTGCGCAGCCTGATCGAAGCACAGCAAGTGAACTCCAACCATATCTGGACCATGGTCGCCGCTGCCCTGGTGCTGTTCATGCAGATCGGGTTTCTGTTTCTGGAAGCCGGGATGGTCCGCTCCAAGAACTCCATCAACGTCGCGCAGAAGAACGTCACCGACTTTGTTCTGTCGGTGTCTGTCTTTTACGTGATCGGCTTTTCGATCATGTTCGGACCGTCCGTCTCCGGATGGCTCGGCTCACCGACTAGTCTGGCCTTTTTTGAGCAAATGCCGGATTGGACGTATACGTTCTTCGTCTTCCAGGCGGTGTTCGTCGGCACCGCGGCGACGATCGTGTCCGGTGCCGTGGCTGAACGTATGAAGTTCTCCGGCTATCTGGTGATGGCCGGTATCCTTGCCATGATCATCTATCCGGTGTTCGGACACTGGGCCTGGGGCAACCTCCTGATCGCAGACAACGAACCCTGGCTGGCCTCTGCCGGTTTCATCGACTTTGCCGGATCGACTGTCGTTCACTCGGTCGGCGGCTGGATTGGACTTGCCGGTATCATCGTCCTTGGCGCCCGCCTTGGCCGCTTCGGTGAAAACGGCGAAGTACGCACCATCCATGGCCACTCCATGGTGCTGACAGCATCTGGTGCCATGATCCTGCTGGTCGGCTGGATCGGCTTTAACGGCGGCTCCACAACCACTGGCACACCGGACTTTGCCAGGATTATCGCCAATACGATCGTTTCCGCCTCGATCGCCGGTGTCATTGGCCTGTTCATTGGCCGTGCATACGACAACACCTATCTGCCTACCCGCTCGATCAACGGCATGCTGGCCGGTCTTGTTGGCATCACTGCAGGCTGCGCTTCCGTCGATATTCATGGTGCGATGGCCATTGGCGCAATCTGCGGCGCGCTGGTGATCGTCTCGGAAGAGGTTCTCCTGCGCAAATTCAAGTTGGACGATGTGGTGGGCGCGGTATCAGTCCACGGCGTGTGCGGCGTCGCCGGCACTCTGCTGGTGGCGCTTTTTGCCACCCAGGACGGCTTGGCCGTCGGCTCCAGGTTTGACCAGTTCATCGTGCAGCTTCAGGGCGTTGTCGCCTGCTTCCTGTGGGTGTTCCCGGCGAGCTTCATCATGTTCAAGACGGTGGACATGTTCATGGGGCTGCGGGTAAGCGAAGAAGAAGAACTTCTCGGCCTGAACGCTGCCGAACATGGTGCCTCGCTCGGTACCGGCACGCTGCAGGAAACGCTCTACCGGATGATGCATGTCGACCGGGACCTGACCAACCGCCTGGACGACACAACCGGCGACGAGACCGCCGAGATCGCCCAGATCATCAATCCGTTTCTCGACGAAATGCAGCAGTTGATCACCCGGCTCTCCGATCAGGCCCAGTCTGTCAGCCAGACATCGACGGATCTGGAGCGGCTGTCGCTGACCTTCTCGAACGGCGCTGAACATGTTGCCAGCGGCTCGTCCACCATGTCGGAAAAGGTCGGCTCCCTGTCCGGCCGCACGACCAGCGCAGCCTCGGTTGCCAATGAGATCGAAGGCGAATCCCAGCTTGTTGCCGAACAGGCACGGGAAATGGTGGTTGAGATGCAGCAGGTTGCCGGCATGATCGGCAATCTGGCCCAATCGGTACACCAGGTCGCCGGTTCCGCCGAGCAGGCGTCCGATGTCTCCAAAAAGGCCGATCTTGTTGCCGAGCGGGCGCGCCACACCATGCAGGCGCTGATTGCCTCTTCCGCCGAGATCGAATCCATGGTCGCACTGATCGACACGGTCGCCGAACAGACCAACCTCCTGGCCCTCAACGCCACCATCGAGGCAGCCCGGGCTGGTGATGCCGGCCGCGGCTTTGCCATTGTCGCAGGCGAAGTCAAGGATCTGGCCGAGCAGACCCGCAAGGCAACCGAAGACATCCGCACCCGCGTCAACACGGTGCGCGAGGAATCGCAGAACGCCAATCTCGGCCTCGACGAAGTGCTGGAGATCATTCAGGTGATCAGTGGCACAATGGGCACGATTGCCGACAGCGCGCGCCAGCAGAGCCAGGACGCCAATAGCGCCGTCGAGCACACCGGCAACCTGACCCGCCGTGCCGACAGCGTTGTCACCTCGGTTCACGGCATTTCGGAGAACATCCACCAGATTGCCGAGTTCACCAAAGACGTCGCCCAGGCGGCCGAACACTCCAACGACGAGGCGCAGCGCCTGCAATCCCACGCCCGCGACAACCGCAACGGCGTCGATTCCCTGCGCACAGCCGTCAACGATCTCGGCCAGGTCGCCGTCGGCCTGAATGCACAGGTGGAGCGTTACAAGGCGTGAGGGCTGCGAATTTGCGAGCCGGCTTTTAATACCAACCGGCAGAAATTAAGGCCTAAATGTCAGGCTTTTCCTGATCTTCGATAAGGAGCGATTTGCCGGGCGGTTCGGGGCATCATCCAAGAAGCGCAACGCGGTCCGAAGATCAGGAAAAGCCTGCCTCCCCGCCATCGCGTACAACCTAAAACGCACCTTCAGCATCCTGGCTTCGGCTTGAGAGTGCCGATATAGGCCAATCAGACGCCCCCAAGTCTTTCCAGTCTTAACGTCGGCCACAAATCTCTGTGAAAAGGGCAAATAACTGTGCGAATCCAATAAGATATAAGATCCGCGCACAGGTCTCGTTAGATACAGCCGACAGCAAGATCAGGTTTTTGCCGAAGTCGCGATCTGAAGTGCTGCCTGATTGAGGGCGGCCTTTCTGGCGTCCGCGGAACCACCGGAAAAAGCGTCGCTCAACAACTTGACCATGGCACTGAACTGCTTGAGTTCGTCGGAGGCGGCCTCAACGGTAAGTGGCTGGTCGTGATAACTGTCGACAAACCTTTGTGCCGCGTAGGCAATCAGGAACAGAGCGGCGGCGTTGTCCGGCTCGCTATCCATGCGGGCCCGCGCCTGCCGGACACATACGGAATAGGTCCGGACATTACTTCCACCTGTGGTAACTTGCTCCAATAGCGGCTCAAACATGCTCTACTCCATGGTCTACGGTCAGGCGTCTGCTTTAAGGTCCGGTAGCTCGGTGATACCGCCATGGCTGGCGGACCAGTCCAGCGGCGCGTTCAGAAAACTCTCGACTTCATCGATCACTTCAGCGGAAAAGCGCGGGTCTTGCTTGCAAGCTTTCAGGATATCCCACCAGGTTGCGAGGTAGTGCAGACGCATTCCGGCAGCTTCCAGCTTCTGCGGCGTTCCCGGAAAGATGTCGTAGTAGAAGACGGCAAAAGTGTCGGTCACCTGCGCGCCGGTCCGCGAAATCGCTTGTGCGAACTTCAATTTGCTGCCGCCATCAGTGGTCAGATCCTCGACCAGAAGAACCCGGGCATTCTCTTCCAATGCCCCTTCGATCTGCGCATCCCGTCCGAAGCCCTTCGGTTTCTTGCGGACGTACTGCATCGGCAGGCCCATGCGATCTGCCAGCCAGGCCGCGAACGGAATGCCCGCAGTCTCGCCGCCGGCAATCGCATCGAACTGTTCAAAGCCGACATTGCGGAAGATGACGGATGCGGCAAAGTCCATTACGGCTGAGCGGATACGGGGATAGGAAATCAGCTTGCGGCAATCGATGTAGACAGGGCTTGCCAATCCGGAGGTAAACGTGAACGGCTGATCGGCACGGAAATGCACTGCGTTGATTTCCAGAAGCATTTTCGCAACGGTATCCGAAATGACTTCACGATCTGGGAATGTGTTGGAAAACATGGGCTGATCCTACCTATTGGTTGCCAGCCCCTGCTAGCAACTTACCGCCTTGTCCGCCACAAACAGATGAGACTGACCGGTGGATTTTATGTCTTCCGGCGGAATTACCGGCGATTTTGACCGGATTTCCGAGAGATTGCTCCGTTCTTCTCATGCTGCCTCGCATAAAAACTCGAAAATGATATCGGTGGCTGATTGGAAATCGGCCAAGTCCATAGCTTCGTAAGGATTGTGGGATCCGTTGCGATTGCGGACAAAGACCATTGCCGAGGGGATCCCAGCCGAGGCGAACACGGCTGCATCGTGCCCCCCGCCACTCGCCATGACGAACGGCTCCTGACCGACGCGGCGCATGGCAGCTTGCAATTCTGCCACCAGTTTTTCGTCACACAGGGCCGGCTCAACGCGCATTTCCTCGCCGGTTTCGAACCGTACGCGCCGGTCTCGCTCGATTTCTCGCATCTCGCTGGTCAGCATGTCGCGCATCCGGTCGAGTGTTTCGCCTCTCTGGCTGCGGATATCGAGACTGAATGACACGCTGTCAGGGATGCGCGACATGGCATGCTTTTCGGGATCTGTGGCGACAATGCCGCTGGTCAGGACCAGATCTTCGCCCTTGTTGAGGATCTGCGTCCAGCTGTCTTCCAGACGGACCATAAGATCGGCCATCGCCAGAACCGGGTCCCTGCGATAGGCCTTGGGCACCGCACCCGAATGCCCTGCCTCGCCGACACAGCGGATCGTCCTGTAGCGAATGTTGCCGCGAATGCCCGATACAATCGCTGCCGGGATGTCTTTTCCGATCAGCAGCGGCCCCTGTTCGATATGGAGTTCGATGTAGGCGGCGATCCGGGCCAGATCGGCAAGCGGTTCTCTCGCGGCAACGTCATCAATTGGCAAGCCGATATCGGCCATGTGCTTTTGCAGCGTGCGCCCGTCCTTTTTATGAAGCGCGTTAAGTTCGGCCTGTTCCAGTCTACCGGTCAGTGCCTTGGAGCCGATATAGCAGGGTCCAAACCACGCGCTTTCCTCGCCCCGCATGGCAAGCACATGAACAGGCATCCGAAACCGGCGTGAGTTCCGCTTTGCCCGCACGAGGCAGCACAGACCGGCGACAACGCCAGCCAAACCATCGTAATTGCCGCCGAAGGGAACGCTGTCGACATGAGACCCGACGAGTACAAACTGCTCCGCATCGCGGTCACCCGGAAGACAGAAATTGGCGTTGCAACCGGCATCGTACCAGACCTCAAGCCCCTCCTCGCGCGCAAAGGCCTCGAGATAAGCCAGCGTTTCGGTCTCGATATTCGAGAATGCCGGTCGGCTGACGCCCTCTACATCCGCCGTCATCCGTGCGACATCCGCAAACAGACGACCGGCCATCGTGTGGTCCTGTGCGTGGTCGTAAAGGCTGGCCGCATCAGGTGCGTTCATGGTGCCGCCTCCATGAATACCACAGCTTCCTGCTGCTCATCATCGATGACCGAGCCAATCACTTCGCCAACAGAAGAATGCCCTTCTGCCTCCAACCACAGCGCCAGCTCCTCGATAATCGCGATCATCGCGGTCGGGTGAATGAATGTCGCGGTGCCGACCTGGACCGCGCTGGCACCGGCAATCAGATATTCGATCGCGTCTTCGACAGTCGATATCCCCCCGCAGCCGATAACCGGAACGCCGGTCGCTCTGGCGCACTGATAGACCATGCGCAGCGCAATCGGTTTGAGGCTTGGGCCGGAGAGCCCCCCATCAGGTTACCCAGCTTCGGACGGCGGGACTTGATGTCGATCGCCATCGACAGGATCGTATTGGAAACGACCAGCGCATCGGCACCGCCGTCTTCGGCCGCCCGCGCCACTTCCGGGGTCTCACCCGTATTCGGTGTCAGTTTCGCCCAAAGCGGCAGATCAGTCGCAGCGCGAAGCTGGCGCATGACGTCATAAGTCGGTGAGGGCCGAATGGCGAAGGCCTTGCCGTCCTCTTCAATGTTCGGACAGGAAATATTCACCTCGATCGCATCGACACCATCGACGGAAACCTCAGAACAGAGCGCGGCAAATTCGGACGCCGTATTGCCTGAAATGCTGACAACAAGTGGCGTCTTGTAGCTGCGATAGAAGGGAACGACATTCTCGATGAACGCCGCGACGCCCTTGCTGGGAATGCCGATGGAGTTCAGCATCGAGCCGCCGACTTCGCAAACCCGCGGCGTCGGATTCCCATCGCGCCAGTCGCGTGTGATCGTTTTAGTAACGTGAGCACCAAGCCGTTCCAGATCGAACACCTCGGCAAGTTCTTCCGAGAATGTACCAGACGCCGGCATGATCGGGTTCTTCAGGGTCAGGCCGGCAATATTTACGGAAAGATCTGTCATGCGATCACATCCGCCATATCGAACACCGGCCCTTCCCGGCAGACGCGCAGGTTCACGGCCTTGCCCGACCGCATGAACGGCCTGACGCAGCAATGGCACATGCCGATGCCGCAGGCCATTTGCTGTTCCAGCGCGATCTGTCCAGGGATGCCGTAGCGTGCGCCGAGTTCCTGCAAGAGCTTCAAGATGCGATTGGATCCGCAGGTGTAAAAGGCGTCGGCCCTTCCGGCTCCAACAAGGCGCTCCAGAATGCGCCCAACGTTGTCCATGCTGGAGGTGCGATCATCATCAGTAACCGTGATCACCTCAGCACCGAGCGCCTCGAAGTAACCAATCGACATCAGGTAATCGGGATGCCGGGCGCTGCAGATTGCTGTCAGCTTCTTGTCGGCCCGCCAGGCTTCCTGCGCCAGAGGCGCGAGTGTTGCAAGACCGACGCCGCGAGCGACCAACACCAGATGCTGCCAGGCACTTTCAATTGTGAATGGTACGCCGAGTGGCCCGAGAACATTCAAAGACTGTCCGGCACTCAGCGTCGCCAGGGCGCGCGTTCCTGCCCCGGTTACTTTGTAGAGAAACTGCAGTTCGCCTGTTTCCGGAAAGAAACCATAAATGCTCATCGGCCGGCGGAGGTAAGGCGTATCCCCGCCTGCATGCGGGCACAGCAGATGGAAGAACTGTCCCGCCCGGCAACGGGTCAAAAGGCCGTCCGGCGCCTCAAGGGCGAGCTTGCGGTACTCCGCGTTGACCGCATTATTGCTTTTGACCGTCAGAGCGATCTCAAATGCCAGCTGCCTCTCTGACGTGGGCATTGACACTTTATTTGTCGCCAACTCCATCATCCGAACACCAGTTCCGGCAGGAATGTAGACACGCTAGGCACATAGGTGATGATCGCCAGAACAACGAGGTTCGCAATGATATACGGCCAAACCCCGGCGACAATCGTCATGACTGGCTTGGACAAGGTCGAAGACGCAACGAATATGTCCAAGCCAAAGGGCGGTGTGATCATGCCGATCGAGATGTTCAGCGTAACGATCATGCCGAAATGCACCGGATCTATCCCGAAAGCCAAGGCCACCGGATAAAGCGGCGGCACCAGGATCAGCAAAGCCGAATTCGGATCGAGAAACATGCCCGCGATCAAAAAGCAGATATTGATGATGAGCAGGAACATCACCGGCCCCGCCTCAATGGCGTGGAGAAACCCGGTGATCGCATTCGGCACCTGCGCAAGGGTGATGAAATAGGAAAGCAGGCCACCGAGAGCGAGCAATATGAAAATGATCGAAGTCGAGATTGCCGCCCGTTCGGTCACCGATATAAGTTTGGCAATCGTGAGGCTGCGGAAGACAATCGTTTCGACCAGGATGGCATAGATCACGGACACGGCAGCGGCTTCGGTGGGCGTGAAATAACCGCTGTATATTCCGCCAAGGATGATCGCCGGCATGCCGAGCGCCCAGCCGGCCCGCTTCAGGGCAGCCAACCGTTCGGTCCAACTGGAGCGCCCACTGGCCGCAACGCCATAGCGGCGCGCGTCGAAGGCAACAATCACGGCAAAGGCAAGGCCCAGCACCATGCCGGCCGCCAGCCCGCCGACAAACAGCTTGGCGACCGAAGTTCCGGTCATCCAGCCATAGATGATAAATGTGATCGAGGGCGGGATCAGCAGCGCGGTTTCGGCACTGGAAACAATCAGGCCGAGACTGGATTTCTCAGGAAAGCCGGATGAGCGCAACTCCGGATAAACCATCCGCCCCATTGCGGCGACCGTGGCAGGTGCGGATCCGGAGACCGAGCCGAAGGCCATTGACCCGCCAATGGTCGTATAGCCCATTCCGCCGCGCAAATGGCCGACAAACGTCTTGACCAGACCAGTCAGGCGCCCGGCGATCTGGCCTTCGCCCATCAGTTCGGCAGCAAGAATGAAGAACGGAATCGCGAGCAACGTCGAATGATTGATCCCGCCGAGGATCTTCTGGGCGATGACCGGATCAGGAAGTGATCCGTAAAAGAACTCCTTGATCATCAGTGCCGGTATTCCCAGCACCAGGAACATCTCGAATCCGACAACCAGAAGTCCCGCAGCAACAAGGACCACAAGAACTAAAAGGATCATTGGTCCTCCGCAGCCTGACCGGCAAAACGATCAATTACTTTGAAAAAGCTCAGGATGAACCGGAGACCCATGAGCGCGAAGCCGATAGCCGGAGCAAGGTAAATCCAGAAGACCGGGACGTTCAGCGTCGGGCTGCGCTGCCCGGTGCCGTAGACAAACACTGTCATCTGCAGGCTGAGCCAGACAAGGTAGATACAGAACACAAAGCCGGTGGCATCAATGACACGGCGCAGCGGCAAACCTGTCGCGTTGGCGATGCGGTCGCGCCACGTGTGAACACCGGCATGGCGCCCCTTTTCAAGAGCCAGTCCGACTGCAAAGAACACCAGAAAGAGGTTCATCAAACGAACCGCTTCCTCCACCCATGCGAACTCAGACGCAAAGGTTCCCCCGACCTGGCGCGCAAGCACGTTGGAGAAGTAAAGTACCACCATTGCAAGAAAAATGGAGACCGCGGCAAACCGCTCTGCGGTTCTGATCAAAGCAAGCACGTTCACATCCACACCCTGGAAAGCCAAAGCGGTACCGGACCCCGAGGGGTCCGGCGCCAGTTCGAACAAGCAACCAGCCGGAAGCCGGACTGGCCAGTCCTTATTGGGCGGCTTCGTACTCTTTTTCGTAGACGGTGATCAGATCGGCCCCTTCGTCGCCTGCACGCTCGATATACGCCG
Organism: Roseibium sp.; assembly: GCA_965230445.1. Lineage (GTDB taxonomy): Bacteria > Pseudomonadota > Alphaproteobacteria > Rhizobiales > Stappiaceae > Roseibium. The sequence goes on from OZ246005.1 coordinate 2,327,115, forward strand.
CACGTCCCGCCGGATACATGATTTCCCGGAAGGCCGCTTTTTCCGCATCACTCATCATGCGGACGTTGATTCCGGAAGCCTTTATCTCTTCCAGAGCAGCGTCCACCGCCGCTGCCTTATGAGCAATCAGGTCCGGAATGACCTCTTCGAGCGTATCCGAAATGATCGTCCGGTATTCCTCCGGCAAGCCATTCCACCAGGCGGTATTGAACAAGATCACGTCTTCCATGGCGCCGTGGCCTGAGACGACCAGATAGTCCTGAACTTCGTAAAACTTCATGCGCAGGATCGTATCGAGCGGGTTCTCCTGGCCATCCACGACACCCGTCTGCAGAGCGGTGTAGAGTTCGCCAAACGGAAGCGCGATCGCCGATGCGCCAAGCGAGTTGAATTGCTCGATCAAGATGTTGGAATCCATCACGCGGAACTTCTGACCCGGGAATCCTTCGAGATCGTCGAGCGGCTTGTTTGAGGTAAAGTTCTTTTTGCCGTTCGGCCACAGGCCGATACAGGACAGGCCGCGCGAGGAAAACGTGCCACACAATGCCTCGCCAAACGCGCCGCCACGGATCGTCTGGGCGATCTGGTCGTCTTCCGGCAGCAGAAACGGGATATCCATGATGGAAATTGACGGGTTGAACCCACCCAGGAACGCGGCGGGTGCAACCGTGGCCTCAAGCGTTCCAAGCTGGACGCCCTCTGTCATTTCACGCTGGTTGCCCATTTGCCCCTGAGGGAAAATCTGAAATTCGACCGCGCCGCCGGTGCGTTCGGAGACCAGTTCACCAACCTTTTCAAGATGGATGTGCCGGGATTGGGCAGTTGATTCCAGGTGGCCGATTTTCGCCACAAAGTCAGCCGCCCTCACGTCTTGTACGATGCCGCCGTTTGCGATCAATACAGTCGCTGCGGCTAAGATGCCTAGCAGGATGTTGAAAAAGTCGCTGGCGCTTTGGGTTTGATCATGATTCCTTCTGATCCGAAGGGATTGCGAGGATTTGAGATGCGTGGTGGTGACGACGGAACGGGTGAGCTTTTCAGCTATGTCGATCTTGAGGCACGGGTGCGCAAGGATCACCCGTTGCGCAAGATCCGGGAGATCGTGAACACGGCGCTTTCGGCTCTGAGCGGTGACTTTGCAGCGCTTTATTCTTCGATGGGCCGTCCTTCGATTGCACCGGAGAAGCTGCTGCGGGCGATGCTGTTGCAGGCGTTTTACTCGATCCGATCAGAACGTCTTTTGATGGAGCGGCTGGAATACGACCTTTTGTTCCGCTGGTTTGCCGGTATTGGCGTTGACGATCCCGTCTGGAACCATTCGACCTTTTCGAAGAACCGGGACCGTCTGCTTGACGGTGATATCGCGGCAAAGTTCCTCGGTGCTGTCCTGGCGCAGTCCCAGGTCAAAAAGCTGCTGTCGACGGATCACTTCTCGGTCGATGGCACATTGATTGAGGCCTGGGCCTCAATGAAGAGCGTCAGGCCAAAGGACGCCGCAAACACCGACACTGGCGATGGCGGCCCGTCCGGCGGCGGGCGCAATGGCGAGGTGGATTTTCACGACCAGAAGCGGACCAACGCAACCCATGCCTCGACCACCGATCCGCAAGCAAGGCTCTACAAGAAGGGCAAAGGCAAGGAGGCGAAGCTCTGCTTCCTCGGGCATGGGCTGATGGAGAACCGCAACGGCCTTCTGGTCGATGCCTGCCTGACACTGGCCGGCGGTCATGGCGAACGCGTGGCCGCATTGCACATGATGGAGCCACGCGCCGACCGGCCGCGAGCAGTCACGCTGGGGGCTGACAAGGCCTACGACACGCAGGACTTCGTCAATGAATTGCGCGCGATGAAGATAACGCCGCACGTGGCGCAGAACATGAGTGGGCGCAAGTCTGCGATTGATAGGCGCACGACGCGCCACGCGGGCTATGCTGTCAGCCAACGCATCCGCAAACGCATCGAGGAGGCGTTCGGCTGGATCAAGACGGTCGCCGGGCAGGACAAGACGAAGTTCCGTGGCCGCGACCGTGTCGGATGGGCCTTCACCTTCGCGGCTTGCGCCTACAATCTGGTGCGGCTGCCGAAACTGCTGGCGGTGCCAGCATGAGCCTTTTGGGCAAATGGCGCATCGTGGCCATGCCGGACTATGTCGACGACTATCCGGACATGCTGGAACCTGCCTACATCCTGTTTGAGGACAAGGGCGCGGGCGAATTCGTCTTTGGGTGCGTTACCGGCCAAATCTTTGCCGGCAGCGCAGGTCGAGCCGTGGAATTCTCCTGGCAGGGTAATGACGAAATGCTCGAAGTGCAGGGCCAAGGCTGGGCCGAACTCCAGCCCGATGGCTCCCTCAACGGCGCAGTCTGCTTCCAAGGTGGTGATGAAGCCAACTTCTCCGCTCGCCGATGGACTTCTTCAACAGCCTGCTAGCTTTGCCATGCTCATTGTCTTTTTCCCCTTCGCCATGGGTTCCCCATTGAATCTGGACCTTCAGCGTAAAAAGCGCAGTACAATGAGTCAACAATATTCTCAATTTTGCGACAAATAGAATATGCTTCCATTTTTTGCGAATTATGCTGAATATGGAGGCAGCGAGTGCACAACTGGTCAAATTGACACCAGCGCTATGGAAAATGATAAGTGATCAAGTCACCCCCGAATTGTGCAATTGGAGAACTGATTGAAGAATCCTGAAATCCATTTTGCAGATATCGGCGCCAGGCTTCGCGCCTACCGCCTCGGTTGTTCAATGTCCCCGGACGACCTTGCGAGGAGCCTCGGGATTTCGCGCGCCGCGCTCTATCGCGCCGAAAAAGGCGAAATTCGCAAAATTGAGATGCTGACCGCCATAGCCGATAAACTTGATGTCTCGCTGCCAAATTTGCTCGGCGTCGGTGTCGAATACGTGAGCACCGCGGTCGCGTTTTTTGAGCGTATGCGACAGCTGGAAGAAGCAAGCCAGCAAATTATCGGCCTGTTCGGGCCGGTATCCTATCTTCTCACATCCACCACCTATGACGACATGCTGAGGACCGTGCTGATCGAGGCAATCCCCGACGGCGCGGATGATCAAGAAGCAGCAATTGCAAGCGTGGACGCGTTGATGAAGATCCTTGCCGCGCGAAAAGCCGCTTTTGAACAGCGGCGGCCTCTGATCGCAAGCCTGATCTCCTCGGCGGATTTGGAACGCTTTCTGCTCCACGGCCTGATCGGCCGATACGATCTGTCGGGAGAAGTCGTACACCGGCGGCGACTGGCGGCGCGGGACGAAGCGATGAACATTTTGAAACTGATGACTGATCAGCCGATCGGCATTCAGATCGGAATCGTGCGAGAAGCAGTTCCGGCAACAAGTTTCCAGATCTTCCGCCAGATGGATCGTTCAACCCTGGCCATCAGCCCGTTCCGCCTTGGCGAGCAGCCTAACATCCGCTTGGGGGTCGGCCTGATCACATCGGCACCAGAAGCCATGAAACTCCACGACAGCATTGCTGCCAGCCTCTGGCAATCCGCGCTCAAAGGACCAAGCGCTGCCGCCTATCTTGAAAAACTGATCGAGAAGTATTCAAGCCAATAGGCGCAAGAGCACGATTAGAAAGGAGTTGCGTGATATCAAAGGGTTGTTACTCAACCATCTTCGCCGATGGAGGCTACGAAGACAGCAAGCTCCGCACCGCATTGATCGGCTATGCCACGTGGACCATCGAGATCATCAAGCGTTCCGATGCCACCCAAGGCTTCCACGTCCTGCCCCGGCGATGGGTGGTGGAACGCACCTTCGGATGGTTCGGACGATGCCGAAGGCTCGCAAAGGACTGGGACAAATCCGTCGAATGCGCTACCGCGTGGGTCACCATCGCCAGCATTAGAGTCATGACACGCAGGCTCGCAACCTATTGTGTCGTCTCTTGAAATTTTGAACATGGCTCTTGGGCCGCACTTTGGGGTAGTTTGATCCTTTTCAACCTCAGCTATCCCACCTTGAATACCTACTCGATTGGGGAGAGCATCTTCTATTGACGATGAGCGCGAAAGCCGTCACTCCCCCTTCGGCTTTCCGGCTTCCACATAGGAAAGCGGCAGAGCCGTCGTGTGTTTGATCTGCTCCATCGCGAACGTGGTTGAAACGTCGGTGATGTCGATCTTGGCGATCAGCTTCTTGTAGAAGGCGTCATAGGCTTCGATGTCGGGGACGGCGACGCGCAAGAGATAGTCCACCTGGCCGGCCATCCGGTAGAAATCGACAACTTCCGGGAATTCCCGGATGACATCGGCGAATTTATTTAGCCAGTCGTCCGTGTGCTGGCTGGTAGTGATTGCGACAAAGGCGGTCACCTTGGCATTGACCTTGGTGGGATCCAATAGCGCGACCCGGCCGGTGATGACACCGTCTTCCTCCATTTTCTGGATACGCCGCCAGCATGGTGTGGTCGACAGTCCGACCCGGCGTCCGATCTCGGCAACAGGAATGGTGCAGTCCTCCTGCAGGATGGAAAGAATACGCCGGTCAATTCGGTCGATCATCTGCTCGTCTCTCGTATAAACCGCCAGCAATGGCTGGCGCTTGTTTCCAACGGCGAAGTGCGCCGTGTTCGTCGATTGGCCTTGCCGCCTTCCGCTGCGTCCAAGCGGCGTAAAGGTGACACTGAAGACCCCGGGCTTACAGGCTCCATTATTTTGGCTCACAGCCGCATCGTCCGGACATGTAGACATTTGTTCCAATTCCAACGGATTATCAAGGGGCGATTGAAAAGTAACCATCACAAGGTACGCCCCTCATAAAACTGATTTGCGCAGGCTGCGCCGATGAGGGTTGACCAAAACCGGGTTTACACCCGCTTTTGAACCTCGGTCCGTAGAACCGGCAAAAGGTCTGACTCAAACCACGGGTTCTTCTTAAGCCAGGCGTTGTTGCGCCAGGACGGATGCGGCAAGGGCAGGATCTTGGCGCGGCTCCCCACGCGGTCCGTTCCCGCGTTCATTTCCAGATAATCCCGCCAGGCGGCGACGGTTTCCGTCAGCGAGCCGTGGCGGCGGTTACCGAGATGATAGGCTTGCGCGTATTGTCCGATGACCAGCATCAGGTCAATCTGAGGCATGGCGGCGAACAGGTGGTCGTGCCACGCCGCCCGGCACTCGCGGCGCGGCGGCAAATCGCCACCCTTGGCATCAAGCCCCGGAAAACAGAAACCCATGGGAATGATGGCCACCTTCTGATTGTCATAGAAAACCTTGGGGCCAATCCCCATCCAATCCCGCAAACGATCGCCGGACGGATCGGTGAACGGGCGGCCGCTTTTGTGAACCCGGACGCCGGGTGCCTGCCCGCAGATGCAGATCCTTGCACTTGAAGACACCTGCAAAACCGGCCGTGGCTCATGCGGCAAGGGATTGGCCAATGGCCGATCCACACAGATCCGGCAGGAGGAAATCTCCTCAGTCAGGCGCGTCAGTGCTCTTTCCATGTACTCTCTATAAATCAACAGGTTGGCTGATATTGTATCGAATTTTCGGCCCGCTCCTAACCCTTCATTTACCACGCTCGGGAGGACGATCTTAAGAAATCCTGAGTCAGTCTGTTCAAACACCAAGCAACCGAGTAACCACCGCTTTGCGGTTCAGGCGTTTTCATGGATAACCGCGCCCTCCCGGAGGACGATCAGCCGGACGGCATCCGCAAGTCACGAGCCGCGCGCAGACGCGAGATGGCCCGGACCATGAGCGATGTGCGCAGCCGCCTGGGCACGCAGGACATCCAGCAGACGACATTTGAACACGAACGCCAGCACCTTTTCGCCGGTACGCGCATCAATGCAGCCTATGCGGTGCCGCTGCTTGCCGTCGTCGTCGCCCTGATTGCGGTGCTGTGGATTTCGCCCTGGTTGGTCGGAGGCTGGCTTGTCCTGACCCTTTGCAGCCACTTTCTTACGGTGCGGCTCTGCCAGACCTATGAGCACGCTGAAAAGGACCAGAAACGCAAACAGGCCTGGGGCCTCCGGTTCGCGGGAGCCGACCTCCTGTACGGGTCCAGTTGGGCCCTCTTCTTTCTGATGCCGCAGTTTCAACAGACAGGCGAAGGGGTTCTGGTCTTTCTGTTTGCCGCGCTGCTGATTGTGGTGGCCATGAACACCATGCAATCGGCGACACTGCCGCGGGCGCTGCTCGCCAGCACGCTTCCGGTCACGCTGACGGTGGCAGTGATCTTTCTTCAGCGCTCCGATCCGATCCACTACACGCTGGCGGCCATGGCAATCGGCGCGCAGGGCGTTTTCCTGATCCTGGGCAACCAGCTCCTGAAGAATGCCAATACGATCCTGGAGTACCGGGCAGAGAAGGATCATCTGATCGCCGAGTTGGAAACCGCTGGCGCCTTGTCGGATGAATCCCGCCGCCGTGCGGAGGCCGCCAACGTCGCCAAGTCGCGCTTCCTGGCAACCATGAGCCATGAACTGCGCACACCATTGAATGCCATTCTCGGCTTTTCCGAAGTGATGAAGGACGAAGTGATGGGCCCGATGGGCAACGCCACTTACAAGTCCTATTCGGGCGACATCCACAATTCCGGCCAGCATTTGCTGAACCTGATCAACGAGATTCTAGATCTTTCACGGATCGAGGCCGGCCGCCACGAATTGCAGGAAGAACCTCTGCTCCTGTCAGAGATTGCCGATGACTGCTGTACGATGATGCAGGTGCGCGCCAAGACCAAGGACATCGCGATCTATCAGGACTTTGCACCTGATTTGGCAGAGGTCTGGGCAGACCGGCGGGCCTTGCGCCAGGTTATCCTCAACATCCTGTCGAATGCAGTGAAATTCACACCGCTCAAAGGCAGTGTCTGGATAAAGGCTCAAAGGGCGGAAGATGGCGGCCAGGTGCTGACGATCAAGGACACCGGCCCAGGCATTCCGGAAGAGGAAATCCCGACCGTGCTGGAAGCCTTCGGTCAGGGGTCTGGCGCGATCAAGAGCGCGGAGCCGGGTACCGGCCTTGGCCTCTCCATCGTGCAGGCGCTTATCCGCATGCATGACGGCCGGTTTGCCCTGAGATCAAAACTGCGCGAGGGTACCGAGGTCGAATTCACCCTGCCCCGCTCCCGCATCATGCAGATGGACGGTGAGCAGCGCGTGCCATCGACGCCGTACATTGCAGCGGGTAAGTAAAACGCTACTCCGGTTTCTCCGCAACCCCGGCATCGGCGAACGTTGCCATCCCGGAATGCATTTCCGCGGCGGCCTTGACGATGCCGGCAGCGAGCGCGGCACCGGAGCCTTCACCAAGCCGCATGCCCAAGTCGAGCAACGCGCTCTTGCCCATGTGATCGAGGGCCTTGGCATGGGCCCGTTCGGCGGACAAATGCGCAAACAGGCAGTGATCCAGCCCCGCAGGCTCCATGGCATAGACGACTGCCGCCGCGGCCGTTGCGACAAAGCCATCCACAATCAGTGGTACCCGCTCGACCCGCGCGGCAATGATCAAACCGGCCATGGCGGCGATTTCGCGTCCTCCGACCTTGCGCAGGATTTCAAGCGGATCCTTTTCGCCGCCCAGGCGCGCGACCGCCGTTTCAACGGCATCACGCTTGCGCTTCAGGCCCTCGTCATCAACGCCGGTGCCACGGCCGATCCAGTCTTCCGGAGTGCCGCCAAATAGGCCGTGTAAAACGGCGGCGGCCACCGTCGTGTTGCCGATCCCCATTTCGCCAAGACAGATGAGATCGATACCGCCTGCAATCGCCTCCATGCCGTAGGCCATTGTCGCCGCGCAATTGGCTTCGTCTAGTGCGTCTTCGCTGGTAATGCTCGGGGTCGGCATTTTCACGGCGAGATCGAAAACCTTCAAACCAAGGTCATAGGCCCGGCAGATCTGGTTGATGGCTGCACCGCCATTGGAAAAGTTCTGCACCATCTGCGCGTTGACGGCACTCGGAAACGCCGATACGCCCTCATCGGCCACGCCATGAGCGGTCGCGAAGATTGCGACCAGCGGACGATTGACCGCCGGTTGCGCCTTGCCGGACCAGGCGGCCAGCCATTCGGCGATTTCTTCCAGCCTACCGAGCGAGCCCGCCGGTTTGGTCAACTGGCTGTCCCGGGCGCGCACCGCCATCAACGCTTCCTCATCCGGACCGGGCATCGACCGCACCAGATTGCGGATGTCATCAAATGGAAGCGCTGTCTCGGACAGGGGCATGGACTGATATACTCCGAAGCGAAGAAGCCTGAATGGATGGCTTGGTGTTGTTTTGCCGTCGATCTATAAAGCCGAACGACACCAACTTTAAGCGCGGGAAACCGGCACATGGAACCGCACGATACGGCAATCCCCAAAAATGGCACTGCCAGCAACGGAATTTCTCACCATGGTGGTTTCCGGAACGCTGTCCGTTTCGATGCCATGGTGCTGCTTTTCGCCGACATGGCCGCCTGTATCCGGTTCTTTTCCCGGCTGCCTCTGCCGTCCTTGAACCGGCTGGATGATCCCGCAGCCGAACCGGACTTTACGCGCATCTCCCGCGCGGCTCCGCTCGCCGGTATGTTCATTGCGATCCCGGCCGCGGCAGTGGGCACGTTGCTCGGATTCACCGCCCTGCCGGAAATGGCTGTCGCTCTTCTGGTGATTGCCACGCTGACCATGATCACCGGCGCCCTTCACGAAGACGGCCTGGCGGATACCGTTGACGGCTTCTTCGGAGGTGCGGCGCGCGAGCGGCGGCTGGAAATAATGAAGGATAGCCGTATCGGCGCCTTTGGCGCGCTGGCGCTGATCGTCTCCATCGGCCTGCGTGTGGTGTTGCTGGGCGCATTGTGGCAACGGCTGGGCCCAGCGGATGCAGCTCTCGTCTTTTTGGGTGCAGAAGCGTTCAGCCGGGCCCTGATGGTCTGGCAATGGGCGGAACGCCGCCTCGCCCGTCCTGACGGTATAGGCGCGCGGTTCGGCAAGCCGGATCGCGCCGCAACCTTTCAAGCCCTGCTGCTGGCACTGGTGCTGATTGTCCCGGCTGGCTTCAACTTGCCTTTTGTTGCCATGCTTGCCGGGTTAGCGGCCGCAGGCGCGGTTTCATTCGTGATCGGCCACCTCGCGACCCGGAAAATCGGCGGCACGACCGGCGATGTGCTCGGTGCAATCCAGCAAATCTCGGCCATAGGGTTTTTGCTGGGTGTGTTGACGATTGGATAGAACAAAAAAACCGCAGGATTTTTCTCACTTTCGCCACTGGATCGCCACAACTCCAAGGCCTATATCGCGCCCATGAAATCGCCCTGTATCCAAGTCTGCAAGATCGACGACGCGGCCCGCCTTTGTACAGGCTGCTATCGTACGCTTGACGAAATCGCCGGCTGGAGCAGCTATTCCGATCAACAGCGCGACCGCATCCTGGCGGATCTGCCCAAACGCCGCCTTGAAACCGGCCGCACCGGATAACAAGGACGATGGGGATGTTCCGGAGAATCCGAGGTCTGTTGCTAGCAGCTCTGGTCATTGCCGGCGCGGCTATCGCTTACTACGCGGCTTTCGGTGATCCCACGGATCCGGAAAATGCGAGTTTTGACGACACCGGCCCGCGGCTCGTCGGGTTGACGCTGATCACATCCGTTATGCTCCTGAGCCTCTTGTTCGGACAACCGAAGGTCCGCGTCATCATCCGGGGAACGTTGTTCTGGGGCGGCCTGGGTGTTCTGCTGCTTGTGGGATACACCTACCGGGCCGACCTGGTTCAGGCTGGCTATCGCGTGCTTGGCTCCCTTTCCCCAGGGCTCGCGGTCCCCCATGAAGACGGCTCCATCCTGATTGTGCGCGATGCCGGAGGGCATTTTGTCCTCAAAGGGCGCACCAATGGCGTCGATACCGACTATCTGCTTGACACAGGCGCCAGCGCGGTGGTGTTGACCTACGAAGATGCACAACGCGCCGGGTTTCATGAGCGCGATTTTGCGTTCACCGTGCCCGTCTCAACGGCCAATGGCCGGACACTGGTGGCGCCGGTCAAGATTGACCGTTTGCAAGTCGGTGAGGCCGTCTTGACCAGCGTACGCGCTTTCGTCGCCCGGGACGGCGCGCTGGAGGCCAATCTATTCGGCATGACCGCGCTCGACCGGCTGCAAAGCTGGCGTATCGAAGGTGACCGGCTGATCATGACGCCTTGAAACCGTGGGCCAGCTAAACGTGCTGCCTCAGGCAGCATCTTCCGTATCCAGATCGCCGCCCGCCCCTGCCGGACTCACTGCTGCAAGCGCCGTCTTGACCACGTCTATTCCCGCCTCCGGCTTGATCGCTTCCACGGTGAGTATCCGCCGCCAGGAGCGCGCACCTGGCCGGCCATGAAACAGGCCAAGCATATGCCGGGTCATATGGGACAGTTTCACACCCTCTGACAGATTGCGCTCCAGATACGGCAGATAGGCCTCGACGGCATCCCATGGTGAGACATCCTCGACATCATCACCATAAATCCGCCGGTCGACCTCCGCCAGGATCTGCGGCGTGTGATAGGCCGCGCGGCCAAACATGACCCCGTCAAGTGTATCCAGAAACGGCTCGGCCTGATCCAGCGTTTGCAAACCACCATTGAGGCCAATGAACCGGTCCGGATATCGCTGCTTCAGCCGAAGGACGCGATCATAATCCAGCGGCGGGATATCGCGGTTTTCCTTTGGGCTTAGCCCTTTCAGCCAGGCCTTGCGCGCATGAACCCAGAGCGCATCCGCCCCGGCGGCAAACACCTTGTCTGCAACGGCATCAAGCGCCGCTTCCGGGTCTTGATCATCCACGCCAATCCGGCATTTGACCGTCACCGGGATGCGGACCTTCGCCTTCATGGCGGCGACGCATTCGGCCACCAGATCCGGCTCGCGCATCAGGCAAGCGCCAAAACTGCCCGATTGCACCCGGTCTGACGGACAACCGACATTGATGTTGACTTCGTCATAGCCGAAATCCTCAACGATCCTTGCCGACTGCGCCATGTCGTCGGGTTCCGAGCCGCCGAGCTGACAGGCAACCGGATGCTCCACGTCGGAAAACCCCAAAAGCCGCTCCCGGTCGCCGTGGATGACGGCGCCGGTGGTCACCATTTCCGTATAGAGCAGCGCACGCGCCGACAGATGGCGGTGAAACGCCCGGCAATGCCGGTCCGTCCAATCCATCATGGGCGCGACCGATAAACGCGCTGCCTCGGCGGCTACTTTCCAGGGCATTCAGCGTGCTCCCCGCGGCCGTCAGAACTTTCCACGGACCCGCAGGGCACACCATACGCACACGAGAGACGTGGCGCTACCCTGCCTCGTACAAAGACTGGCGTTCGGCGGTCATTGCGGGGGGTGGGCATGACGAACCTGACCAAGCGGGCACATACCGTTCCTCTACCCGGATTGGCGTTTGGACCGCATTGCAGGTCCGACACAAAACGCGCCGGGACTTGCCACGAATCGCTCGTGCCCTCGGCTACCGTTTCGCTCTGACGCATCCTTCTTTCGGCGATAAGATGACCTCTTCGCCAGTGCGCAGAAGGGCGCAGGGATCGTCCGAGAGACTGTCCACCAACGGCATGCCTGCAAAAATCGCGCCCTGGACGAAAATTGGATTTGCCTGCCGAAAAATCAGGCCTGCGGGCGCAATCCCGCGTTCCTTCAGGCCTGCAATTGACCAAGAGGCCGCTACTCCGCCCTTTGGCTGGGTGAACACCAGAATGCGCCCGGCGACGCTTTCTCCGAATAGATCATGGTCGCGGTTTGAGATGATTCCCGTAGCCTGATCCAAATCGTAACGGATCCCAAACCCTTGCTGCGAGACCAATACTTTGGCGCAGACCTCTTCGCCAACACCTCTGCCGCCGGTGAGAACGGGGATAAAATCTGATCGATCGTTCATGTGTTCAACTTTCCTGTAACGGCCGCAGTCAGGCAATCATCGAGACGCCGCAATGCTGTCTCGTAGCCAGCCGACGCCAGCGTGTTCACAAGTTTGGCTGAATGCGTCACGACAGATCGCCAACCTGTGCCTTTGCGCAACAAAGGCGCTTCGGGATAAAAACATGTGCCGGAAGAGAACTCTGCGCCCAATTTCAAGACACGTTCCGTCAGGCCAGTTCGATCAGCTACCGCCTTGACGTGCAAGTCCACGGCCATCACCAATCGCGTGTTCTCATGTACGCGACGGTTGTCCAGACGCTCGACGATCTCTTCGACTTCTTCAATGCTCAACTGCGGTGCAGCAAACACCACCAAATCTACGTCGGGTTGAGACAGGGTTTTTCGCGCAAAAGCCGCGTCCAAATCTTTTTGCGAAATGACATGCTTTTGTTCTGGCAAAACCCCTTGGCACGCAACCTCCAGCGAAGGTGCTTCTGGTGTCACACCGACAAGATGGAACATGGCATTGCCACCAAAGCTTGCCAGTGCCACGCCAAGTTGTTTGACCATGTCGGCGCTCGGCTGCGCTTTGCCGCAGGTGAAAACGGGAACGGTGTCATACCCTCGCGCGAACTCTCCGCTCAGAGCCGCAATCGCGCCCCAATCGGCGATTTCAACAGGGTCGCACTCGATCTCGATGAGGTGGTTGCCGCGCCGGTTTTCTGTAAGATGAAGCCCGTATGCCGGCGTGCGACCAATGAGTGCCGATGCAAGCGCCGAAGGGCCGCCTTCGAAATTGGTGCGGGCCCCGAACATAGAGTTGGCGCAGATTGCTGCGCCGGTGTCGCCCCAGCTGAGGTGCTCTCCAAATTTTGGCGGCGAGACGGTTTGATACGGAATACAGGTCTGCGTCGGGCGGAAACCAAGTTTTTTACATAAACTTAAGACCTGCCGCTCCTCTTCGACGAAGGATTGCGAGACACCCCACTTGCCGACGATTTTCGCTTCCTTTTCAAAGTCGATATGGCAGGGATCAAGATACCCCTCGACGAGAATCTGGGCATTTTGTTTCACAAAATCCTCGAGAAGGGCTACGCTTGTGTCCCCCCCCATACGCAGATCAGGAGCAAAATGCGCCGACGCGACTGGCAGCATTTTTTCCGCTCCAAAAAACGTGCCAAGATTATAGTTAAACTGCATTGCCCATTGCTTGGCGTCACCCTCGTCGCCCGCGAGCCAGCTGCGTTCCTTCTCCGTAAGTTCCATCTGTATTGATCAGCCCCATCTTGTTTTTTCACTTTGACTGTTACTGTATGAACGGCCTCTGGTCCATCTGGACGATGGTTTCAGGGGCCGGTGGGCGGTAGCCCAATTCGCTGTGTGGTCGTTTCTTGTTGTAGTGTTTCCTCCATTCTTCGATCAGGATTTGCGCCTCGCGCAGGCTTTAGAAGATTTCACTATTCAAAATCTCATCCCTGAATCTGGCATTGAAGCTTTCGCAGTACCCGTTTTCCCTAGGCGACCCTGATTCGATATAAGCCTTTTTTTGCACCGATGGCTTTGATCCAATCCGGCAGCGCTATGCCGCATGGGGCGTTGACACTGAGACCGCGATCGAGCAGCTGCGGACGATCCCGATTTAAATGCATTGCGGGCAGAGCGACGATGTCACGGACTTCGAGGCGCAATCCGCAACCTCGGGCGGTGGCATACAGGCGACGAACAAGTCCATTTCGGCAGTTGGTTCCGAGTGGCCTGGTCCTGCCATGAGCCAGGCGCTCCTAACGTTACAGTCCAGTTCGCAACGGCGCGGATATCGAGGGGAAGCTCCCTCAGGAACAGGAATCGGGACCATCGGCGTGCCTCCGTACTGTGAAACGTTAGGTTCCCATTCGAAGTGCAACACCTGCTATCTGAGCGGGTGGCAAGGGAAAGAACTACAGTCACATTGATTTGGAAGAGCGGTTCCGGATTTGCGCGATAAGGAGTTTGGGGCGCAGCCTTGCTGCGATTGCCACTGAACTTGGCCGGTCAAAATCATCGATCAGCCGGGAACTCAGCCGCAATCGGGGCGCTGATGGCTACAAGCCTGATCAGGCGGACCGGATCGCTTGGGAACGCAAGTTGCGTGGCTCCAGACTGGAACGCCACAGCCGGCTACGCTCTCACGTCGTGGTCCACCTTGGCCCAGACGCTTTATGGGGGTTGGACCCCGGAACAGATTGCGGGCCGGCTGCGGCTGGAAGGATCACGGCACAGGATCAGCACCGAGTCCATCTACCGCTTCGTTTACAGCAAGGCCGGACGCAAGGACAAGCTGCACCGCTATCTGGCCAGAGGCAAAGCAAAGCGCGGTTACCGCGCCCGCAAAGGCCGCACATCCCGTGACGATGAGGCAAAACAGCCAAGCTGGCTGCGCCCGGCAAAGGCGCATACCCGTACCCAGGTTGGTCATTGGGAGGGCGATTGCATACATTTCCGCAAGCAGGGCGACATTCTCCTGACCCTTCAGGACCGCAAAACACGATACTGGATGATGCAAAAACTGGATCGGCGCGATGCGGAAACCACCGCTGCGGCAATCCGGGCTCAGCTTCAAGATCTGCCCGTCCGCGCCCACAGGACGATTACTCTGGATAACGGTTCAGAGTTCGCCCGGCATCTATAACCCGCGTGTGGACGTGACGAAGGAGACCACGACCCTCTACGCCTCCGACCGCGACGTCTTCCTGTTCCTCGTCGATGACAGAGGTGGCCCGACGAATTTGAACAGGTGAGTTAGGTGGATTTTCTGCTCTTGATCCGGCAGCGTGCCGGGACGAAGGAGCGAAGATGGCAAGACGACCGAGACGGAACCACAGCCCAGCATTCAAAGCGAAAGTCGCGTTGGCGGCGTTGAAGGGCGACAGGACGATGAGCGAGTTGGCGACGCAGTTCGATGTTTATCCCAACCAGATCAAGCTGTGGAAGGATCAGCTCCTTGAGGGCGTGACGGATGTTTTCGACGACAAGCCGAAGGCATCGAAGGAGCCTGATATCGATGTCAAATCCCTGCACGCGAAGATTGGCCAGCTTACGCTGGAAAACGATTTTTTGGGAGAAGCGCTCGCCAAGGCCGATCTGTTGGGGAGCGCAAAGAAATGACCAACCGTGACCACAAGCTGAGCCTTTCGCGGCAGGCCGATTTGCTCGGGATCAGCCGGGGCAGCCTGTACTATGTGCCGCGTCCTGTCTGCGAAGATGACCTCAGGCTGATGCGGCGGATTGACGAGTTGCACATGGCGTATCCGTTCGCGGGCAGCCGGATGATGAAGGGTCTCTTGCGCCAGGAAGGCTTTACCGCCGGGCGGCTGCATGTGGCGACCTGTATGAAGCGGATGGGCATCTAAGCCCTGTATCGCAGGCCCAACACGTCGAAACCGGCCCCCGGCCACAAGGTCTATCCGTACCTGCTGAGAAATCTGGCCGTTACGCGGCCCAACCAAGTTTGGGCGATGGACATTACCTACATCCCCATGGCGCGTGGGTTCGTCTATCTGGTTGCCGTGCTGGATTGGTTTAGCCGCAAGGTTTTGGCCTGGCGGCTGTCAACGACGCTGGAAACTGGGCCGTGCATCGAGGCCTTGAAAGACGCCATGCGCCGCCGCGGCAAGCCCGAGATCATGAATACGGACCAGGGCAGCCAGTTCACGTCCATTGAGTTCATCAAGACGCTGAAGGATGCCGACATCCAGATCAGCATGGATGGTAAAGGTGCGTGGCGGAATAACGTCTTCGTCGAACGGCTGTGGCGGACGATCAAATACGAGGAGGTCTATCTGCGTGCCTATGACAGCGTGTCGGCCGCCCGCGAAAGCCTGCGCCGGTATCTGAAGTTCTACAACAGCAAAAGGCCGCATTCATCGCCGGACGGGCGAAATCCCGCTCAGGCATATCTCAACACCGTCGCGACCAATCTCGGTCGCGGCTTAACCGAGCGGGAAATCCACTTACAAAACCGATCGAAACTGTTCAAACGAACCGAACCACCTCTAAAGTTTCGACCAATGGAGCAAGAGGATTATTCGAGCACCGTGTAAGGGCCTAAGGACATTCATCGTGAGTTAATAATGGCTGAGCTTGCAGCATAAGACGAGTCTGTTTGCGCTACACCGGCGAACACCAAGAGCCCCACCGATTTGTGCTGTCGCACCGAAATGCACACAGTAAAAGCCAGTCCGCAACCTGATGTTATATCGGCAATGCCGCGGTGTACTTTGGCTCTGCCACGATAAAGTTTGCGACGATTTCATGGACATAAGGAAGGTTTCCCAGGCGGTGCCTGAAAAATCCCTCGTACGCGGCGATTGAAGGTACGACGACACGGATGCGATAGGCGCTTTCTGTCGAGATAAGCTGAAGTTCCTGAACCTCGGGCATGGCGCCCGCACTCCGTTCGAACTCCAGCAGTTTCGCTTCTTCCATGGTGTTCAGCTTGATCCGAATGAAGGCACACAGATCGAAGCCAAGCTTGTGCCGATCGAGGATCGCGACCTGCCCAAGTATGACACCGGCCTCTTTCATTTGGTTGATCCTTCGCCAACACGGTGCCTGGGACAGGCCCACTTCGTCGGCTATCTCGCGCATTGGTCGTGTTGCGTCATTTTGGAGAATCCTCAGAATGCGCCTGTCCGCATCATCCAAGTTGAGCATAAATTTTTCCCCTACATTAATAGTCGCGCACAAATCACCCCCAAATCCTCGGCCTACTTTGCACAAAAAGCAACCATCTTTCTGTGTGTCCGATTTATCATTGAAGAGACAAAAGCGCCCCTCAACACGGTCGAAAGGTTCCCATCGACCATCAGGGCAACTATGTCTGGGAGGACACAAATGTTTCGCATCTTGACCGCCACCGCAGCGGCCGCGCTTGTTATTGCGTCGTCGTCAGCACGGGCTGAAACGGACACGCTGCGCGTGGTTCAGCAGTTCGGCCATATTTTCATGCCAATCCATGTTGCGATCGATCAGGGCCTGATCGAGGCGCACGCCGCCGAAGCCGGTGTCGACGATCTGACGGTTGAATTGTTCCAGGTCGGCGGCGGTAGCAACACCTTGCGGACGTTGATCGCAGGAGAGGCGCAATTTGCCGGCATGGGCATCCCACCTGCGCTGACGCTTCATGCCCGGACAGACGGCGAGTTCAAGGCAGCGCTCGCCATCGGCAGCCTGCCGATCCGGCTCATGACGGTCGACGACGCCATTGAAACGCCCGAAGACTACATGAACGTCGAGGGTCATCAGATCGCGGTCCCGTCAATCGGGACATCGAACCAGTATATCCTGATGCAGATGCTGTCCGAGCAGCTCTTTGACGATCATACGATGTTCGATGACAGGATGGTGTCAATGGCGCATCCGGCCGCCGCCCAGGCCCTGATCGCGGGCAATCAGCCGGTGCAGTCGCATTTTGCGACCCCGCCCTTCACCCTTCGCGAGATCGAGGCGGGCGCACGCGAGGTCGTCAATTCTTACGACATCTTCGGTGCACCCCATACTGGCGTCGTCATGATGGGGTCCGAGACCTTCCGCGAGGAAAACCCCATCGTCTATCAAGCATTCGTCGATGGTGTGGAGGATGCGATCGAATGGATTAACGCCAACCCGTCCGAAGCAGGCGAACTCTACGTGCGCTTTACGGGTTCCAGCCAACCAGCATCCGAGGCGACGGGTCTTATCGAAAACGGTGACATCTCGTTCACGACGGCGCCCATCGGTATCCAGGCCTATTCGGATTTCCTAAGTACCCACGGGGATTTGCCGAGACTGGACAGCTGGCAAGACCTGTTCATGCCGAACAACCACGACCTCGACGGCAACTGAGACCCTCTTCCGTGTTGGGCGGGCGCGTGCGCCTGCCCAACGTACCGCAATGTGCGAAAGATCAAGATGAACGAAGCTCGTCGGGAGCCTGCAATGGCCGCGAACACATCAACCATGCTCGATGGATCACTTGGCGCGCCGCTTCTCGATGTGCGGGATGTCACGATCCAGTACAAGACACCGGACCGCGTCGTGACAGCAACCTACGAGGTCAGCTTTCAGATCTTTCCGGGCGAACGCTACATCATCCTGGGTCCATCCGGATGCGGAAAATCCACCATGCTCAAGGGTGTGGCCGGGTTTTTGCAACCCGCCAGCGGTGAGATCCGACTGCGCGAAAAGCGCGTCGACCGCCCCGGGCCGGACCGCGTGATGGTATTCCAGGAATTCGACCAACTTTTGCCGTGGCATACGGTTCGGGGCAATATCATGTTCGCCCTGATCCAGGGCGGCGGCGCGGCGACAAAAGCGGAGGCTCGCGACATCGCGGACGAGTTCATCGCCAAGGTGAAGCTCGACCGGTTTGCCGACAGTTTCCCGCACACCTTGTCAGGCGGCATGAAGCAGCGGGTCGCAATTGCACGCGGCATGGCCATGCGTCCTGAATTGCTACTCATGGACGAACCTTTCGCTTCGCTCGATGCGCTGACGCGCCAGCAAATGCAGCAAGAATTGCTCGAACTGTGGGATGCGAACCGCTTTACGCTGATGTTTGTCACCCATTCGATCGACGAAGCGATCATCCTGGGAAGCCGCATTCTGATCCTGTCAGCACATCCCGGCCAGGTAAGGGCCGAACTGGATGCCAGCGACTTTTCTCATCTGAATGCCAGCAGCGCGGAATTCGCGGCATTCAAGGAAAAAGTGCATGACCTTGTGACCGCGGATACATTGCCCGCCGAAGGCGTTGCCAAATGACAGCCTCGTCGCGCCCTGACCGCGAGGTCGGCACCTTGCCGTCCATAGGTGATCTGGACATCTCGGTCCCGCGCAGTCCGCTGGAACGCGTTTGGGAACTGGATGCCACGCGCAAGATCACGTTGCTTCTGGCGCTTGGACTTCTGTGGGAAGGCGCGGTCCTGGCGTTCAACGTGTCGCCCGTCATCATGCCGACGGCGTCAAGCACCATCGCCGCTTTTTCCGAGGGCATCAGCACCGGAGCCATCCCGGCGGCCGTCACGAATTCTCTGCACACGCTGTTGATAGGCTACGGGATTGGGTTGGCGGTGTCGGCTGTGCTCGTGGGCCTTGCCATTGCTTCACGTTTCAGCGCCGATTTCCTGACAACGACGGCGGCAATGCTCAACCCGCTGCCCGCCATCGCACTTCTACCGCTCGCCATGATTTGGTTCGGCCTGGGCAAAGGGGCCATCATTTTCACCCTGCTGCATTCCATCGTCTGGCCCGTCTCGCTTTATGCCATGACCGGGTTTCGTGGGATCAGCCAAACCATCTTGATGATGGGGCGCAACTACGGCCTGCGCGGCCCGCGTTACATCGCACTGATTCTGCTGCCCGCAGCGTTCCCGACGATCCTGTCCGGCCTGCGCATCGCATGGGCGTTTTCATGGCGCACGCTGATGGCAGCCGAGTTGGTTTTTGGCGGCCAGGTGTCTGGCGGCGGGTTCTCCGGCTCCGCCAGCACCGACAGCGGCGGCCTGGGCTGGTACATCTTCCGCTCGCAGATGGAGAACCAGACAGCGGGTGTGTTTGCAGGTCTTCTGACGATCATCATCATCGGCGTTCTCGTTGAGAGCGTTCTGTTCCGCGGCGTGGAGAAAGCAACCATCGAGCGGTGGGGAATGACCCGGACATGAGCACACCCGTGAAGACATATGAAACCGTGCGCCGTCCTGATTTCCTGGCAGGTGAGGTGCGCGCGCCGGCAGGCGTCGACCTCGAAATCGAGCGCAGCTGGCTGCAACGGCAAATGGAAAAGGAATGGGTGCGCAAGACGCTGGTGATCCTGACACTAGCCGCCGCCTGGGAGCTTTATACCGCCATCGGTGATGTGAACCCGCTGCTGTTTCCGTCCTTGTCCTCGACGCTCGCGGCTCTGGCCGACGTCACTTTGTCGGGCGAGATCTTCGTAAAGGCCTGGTTTTCATTCCGCATCCTGTTCATGGGCTATCCGCTTGGCATCATGTTGGCCGCGCTTCTGGTCATCCTGGCCTCGGCCAGCCGCATCGGGCGAGATTTCCTATCGCTGATCACATCCATCTTTCAGCCCCTGCCGGCCATCGCCCTTCTGCCGCTTGCCACACTGTGGTTTGGCTTCGGTGAGCCGAGCCTCGTGTTCGTGACCATCCATTCCATCGTCTGGGCGGTGTCTCTCAGCACACTCGCGGGGTTCGGCGCGGTTGGCCGGACGCTGGTGATGGTGGGAGAGAATTATGGCGTGCATGGCCTCAACCTGATGCGTCTTGTGCTGATCCCTGCCGCATTGCCCGCGATCCTGAGCGGCCTGCGCATCGGCTGGGCCTTTGCGTGGCGGACGTTGATCGGGGCGGAGTTGATCTTTGGCGCCGTATCGGGCGCGGGCGGTCTGGGCGCGATGGTGTTCGAGAACAGCGATTGGCTCCGCACCGACCGGGTCTTTGCCACGATGGTTGTGATCATCCTTGTCGGCCTTGCCATCGAGAACCTTGTGTTCGTTGCGATCGAGAAGCGCACGGTCCGTAGGTGGGCGACGCAGGTATGACCGGGAGGCTCGCAGACAGACACGCAATCATTTTCGGCGCGGGCGCTTTACGCTGCGTGGGCAATGGCAGCGCCGCGGCGCTCAGATTTGCGCGGGACGGTGCCCGCGTGTCGCTTGTGGATCGCGACCGCGCGGCGGTCGAGGCTTGCGCCGACCTGCTGCACGCCGAAGGATTGGACGGTCATGTGATCGTGGCGGATGTGACCGATGGGGCGGATGTGGACCGCGCCTTTGCCGAGGCAGAACACGCCTATGGACCGGTCGACATCTTGCACAACAATGTCGGCATCACCCGCGCCGGTGGTGTCATCGGCGAAAGCGAGGCGGATTGGCACCTCGTCCTCACCACCAACTTGACCTCGGCATTTCTGACGATGAAACGCGCCCTGCCCTCGATGATGGAACGCAAGACCGGCGCTATCGTGAACGTCTCTTCCCTCGCCGGGTCGCGCTATACCGGCTACGACTACGCGGGCTACAGCGCGTCCAAGGCGGGGCTCGAACAGCTCACTCGCGTCACAGCGTTGCAACATGCCGCTGACGGCGTGCGCGTGAATGCCGTGGTGCCCGGCATCGTCGACACTCAGATGGTGCGGGAGCAGATTGTCGCCTTCTACGACAGCGAGGCCGAGATGCTCGCCGATCGCAATCGCAGCGTGCCCACGGGGAAAATGGCGACCCCGTGGGATGTTGCCGCCGCAGCAGTGTTTCTTGCCTCGGATGACGCTGCGCAGATCACTGGCCATTGCCTCCCCGTCGATGGTGGCCTTTCGCTGCAAATCGGCTTGGGCGGGAGCAACAAGGAAAGGTCCCAGACATGACGCAACTTCCACGTATCGGCCTGACCGGTGATGCGTCGCATCCTTTCCCGGCCGCTCCCAAAAAGCCGGGGCGCAAGATGCCCAATATCGTGTTCTGGGTCATCGACGACGCCGGGTTCGGCAATTTCAGCCCCTATGGCGGGCTCGTCGAAATGCCCGCAATGCAACGCATCGCAGATCGCGGGGTCACGTTTTCGAACGCGCATGTCACGCCGCTTTGCTCGCCCACACGATCAAGCCTGTTGACCGGCAAGAACCACCATTCCAACCACATGTCGGCCGTGCCGCGTTTTTCGCAGGGCTACCCTGCCCATGACGGACAGATCCCGCGCGAGCATGCCTTTCTGTCGGAGGTGCTGCTGGAGGAAGGCTATGCCACCCTCTGCGTCGGCAAATGGCACCTGACGGGGATTGAGGATCTGTCGATGGCGGCCTCGCGCAAGAACTGGCCGCTCGGGCGCGGGTTCGAACGGTTCTACGGCTTCATGGCCGGGCAGACTAGCCAGTTCGCACCGCACCTCGTGCTCGACAACCATTCGCTCAGGCGCGACACGCCCTTTCCGGACGACTACCACCTGTCCGAAGACATGGTGGACCGGTCTATTGAATACATTGACGATCTGCGCGGCGGCGATGGCGAAAAGCCGTTCTTCCTGTATCTGCCATTCGGCGCCACCCATGCGCCTCACCACGCCCCACAGGAATGGATCGACAAATACAAGGGCCGGTTCGATGGTGGATGGGACGGCTACCGCGAGATCGTATTTGCCGAACAGAAGAGCAGAGGTCTTGTGCCGGGAGATGCGCCCCTGTCGGTCCGCGACCCGGACGTGCCCGCCTGGGACAGTCTGTCGGCCGAGGAGCGGCGGGTCTACGCCCGCTTCATGGAGGCCTTTGCCGGGATGGCAAGCCATATGGATTACCATGTGGGCCGCCTCATGGACCACCTCGAAGAGATCGGAGAGCTCGACAACACCATCATACTGGTGCTGGCCGACAACGGCGCAAGCTCCGAAGGCGGAGCGATCGGCGCTTTCAACAATCAGCAGTTCCAGGGCAATATCCCGCAGGTCAGCGGGTCGGACGACACGATCGATCAGATCGGCGGACCCGACAGCTACAACCATTACCCGTGGGGGTGGGCCTGGGCTGGCAACACGCCGTTCCGCCGTTGGAAGCGTGAGACTTATCGCGGCGGGTGCGCGGTGCCGTTTGTCCTGAGTTGGCCTCAGGGCCTTTCCGATCACGGCAGCACGCGCGATCAATTCGTACACGTCATCGACGTGGCGCCCACGCTGATGGACCTTCTCGGACTGACCTGGCCAGAGGATTTCGGCGGGCCACGCCTCGCGCAAATGGACGGTATCAGCTTTGCACCACAACTCGCTGATAGAGATCGGCCTTCGGACCGATTGACCCAGTATTTCGAGATCATGGGCCATCGCTCAATCTATCACGATGGCTGGCGCGCCGTCGCGCCCTGGCCCGGCCCCTCGAACGCCGAAGCCGAAAAGATGTGGCCTGCGGAGTTGCATGCTGATGATCTCGACCGGATCGAAGCAGAGGGGTGGGAGCTTTATCACGTCGCGATCGACCCCGCAGAGACGCGCAACCTCGCCGCTGAGAACCCGGTGATGCGTGAGCGGCTGAAGGCGATCTGGTGGCATGAAGCGGGGCGCTATGGTGTCTTGCCGATCATGGGCCGTTCGCCCCGCCCCGCCGACGCTGACACGAAGATGCAGCAGCCGCGTCATCACCGCTATCGTCCCGGAACCGCACCGGTCTTCATCGAAACGGCGGCGAATATCATCAATGTGGATTATCGCATCACAGCCTCCATGAGTGTCGGGTCAGGCGCCAACGGCATGATCCTGGCCCATGGCGGCAAGTTTGGCGGCTATGGCTTCATGATGCGCGAGGGGCGCGTCGGGTTTGTCTACAATTTCCTGGGGCTGGAACAGGTCGGGCTTTGGTCAGACAACGCGGTTGGCGCAGGCCGCCATACTGTCAGCATCGAGTTCCTAAAGACCGGGGTGCCGGCATTCGACAAGGGCCTGGGCGCGCCAGGCGATCTGACATTGCGGATCGACAATGAGGTGGCGGGGCGGATGCCGCTTGCGCGCACAGCGCCTGTCATGCTGTCGTTTTCCGGGATGCAGACCTGCGGCTATCATCTGGCCGAGGGGTTCCTCGACTACGCCGCCCCGTTCAAATTCGAGGGCGACTTGCACTTGGTCGAGGTGGACATCAACAACCCCAGCCCCCGGTCCGAAGCCGCAGAGATCGAGGCCTTCATGGCGCGGCAGTGATTGGCCGAGACGAAGAGGACGCAAGAATGAAAGACGTGGCAATTTCCGGGTGGGCGCATACCGTCTTTGGCCGGTCGGAACCCGAGGATGCCGAAGCGCTGATTGCCGCTGTGGCGCAGGGCGCGTTGGATCATGCCGAGATCGGGCCGGAGGACATCGACGCCGTTTTCCTCGGCGCCTACAACAATGGCTTTGGGCGACAGGATTTTCAGGCCTCTCTGGTCGCCCTGGCCGTGCCGGAACTGCGCTTCACGCCCGCAACCCGGCTGGAAAACGCCTGCGCCACCGGCTCTGCCGCAATCTATGCCGGACTGGACGCTATCCGCGCAGGGCGCGCACGCAATGTCCTCGTCATCGGGGCCGAAAAGATGACGGCCCTTCCCACGCCCGAGGTCAGCGAGATCCTGCTGTCGGCCTGCTACGTCAAGGAAGAAGCTGAGGTCGATGGCGGCTTTGCCGGTGTATTCGCGCAGGTTGCAGCCGCCTATTTCCAGAGATACGGCGACCGGCGCGACAGCCTGGCCCGGATCGCGGCCAAGAACCACGCCAATGGCGTCAAGAACCCTTACGCGCAGATGCGCAAGGACCTCGGGTTCGACTTCTGCAACACCGTGAGCGACCGCAATCCGGTGGTTGCAGGTCCCCTGCGGCGCACAGACTGTTCGCTGATCTCCGACGGTGCCGCAGCGCTCGTGCTGAGCGCGGCAGACGCCCGCGACGCTTCCGATCGACCGCACATCCGGTTTCGCGCCAGCAGTCAGGCAAACGATTTCCTACCCATGAGCCGCCGGTCCACGACCGAGTTCGCGGGCGCTCGGCTTGCATGGCAGTCTGCGCTGCAGCAGGCAGATATCACGCTCGATGACCTCGATCTGGTTGAAACCCACGACTGCTTCACCATCGCGGAGTTGCTGGAATACGAAGCAATGGGCCTCACCGGCCCGGGCGAAGGCCATCGCGCCATTGACGAGGGCTGGGTGGCTATCGACGGCAAGCTGCCAGTGAACCCGTCCGGCGGGCTGAAGGCCAAGGGCCATCCGATCGGGGCGACGGGCGTGTCAATGCATGTCATGGCGGCAATGCAACTGGCCGAACAGGCTGGTGAAATGCAGGTTGCTTCGCCGCGTTTGGCAGGGGTTTTCAACATGGGCGGACTGGCTGTCGCCAATTACGTCTCGATCCTGGAACGCAGCGCGTGAAGGGGGCGGGCCGGATATCGACCCGGGTTATGAACCTGGGCGATCTGCTGACCCAGACAGCGCGGCGGTTGCCGGATGCGCCCGCCATCATCGCGGGTGACAACCGCTGGACATGGGCAGAATTGAACGGACGCGTCGACGCGCTGGCACTTGCCTTGCGCGAATTGGGGGTCGGAAAGGGCGACCGCATCCTGATACAGGCCCGCAATTCGATACCGATGTTCGAGACCCTGTTCGCCACGTTGAAACTCGGTGCGGTCTGGGTGCCGATGAATTTTCGCGGCCACCCGAGCGATATCGCCCACCCCGCGTCCCATTCCGGCGCACGGATGATTTTCTTTGACGCCGAGTTCGCCAGTCATGCCGCTGTGGCGCATGAAAACGGCTGCGAGACGGCCATCTGCTTTGACGGTGCGGTAGAGGGCGCCTCGGGCTACGAGGACTTGATCGCTGGCCAGTCCGCCCGGCCGTTCCGCTCCGAAGCTGTCGACCGAGACGATCCGTGCTGGTTCTTTTTTACCTCGGGCACGACGGGCAAACCCAAGGCGGCGGTCCTGTCGCATGGCCATATGGCTTTCGTGGTCACCAACCATCTGGCCGATCTTATGCCGGGCATGACGGAGCGCGATGCCTCGCTCGTGGTTGCGCCGCTTTCTCACGGCGCCGGCGTGAACCAACTGATCCTCGTGGCACGCGGCGTGCCGACAATCCTGACAACCGGCGACCGTTTCGATCCCGAAGAGGTCTTTGCCCTGATCGAACGTCACCACGTCAGCAACATGTTCACCGTTCCAACGATCCTGAACGCATTGACATCGCATGAGGCGGTGGATCGCTACGACCATTCCTCCCTGCGTTATGTGATCTATGCGGGCGCGCCGATGCTGCGGCAGCACCAGAAATTGGCGCTCGGAAAGCTTGGCAATTGCCTGGTTCAATACTTTGGGCTTGGCGAAGTGACGGGGAACATCACCGTCCTGCCGCCGCATCTGCATTCGGTCGAGGATACTGAGATGCCCGTGGGCAGCTGCGGCTTTGCCCGTACCGGTATGGACATCGAGATCCAGGACGAGGCCGGCGCGCCCCTTCCGGCGGGCGAAATCGGAGAGATTTGCGCCATCGGCCCAGCTGTTTTCAACGGATACTATCGGAACGATGCCGCGAATGCCTCGGCCTTTCGAAACGGGTGGTTCCGCACCGGAGATCTGGGCTACCTCGACGACCGCGGCTTTCTGTTCATTACCGGTCGCCAATCGGACATGTTCATTTCCGGCGGGTCCAACATTTATCCTCTCGAGATCGAGAACGTCATCGCCACCCACCCCGCAGTGGCCGAGGCCTGCGTTCTTGGCCTGCCCGATCCGAAATGGGGCGAGAGGGGCGTGGCGGTCGTGTCGTTGGCACCAGATCACGCCCTGGACGCAACGGCGCTGACGGAATTCCTCAAGGAACGTTTGGCGTCCTACAAAATCCCGCGAGAGATCGTGTTCGTCGATGAGATTCCGAAATCCGGCTATGGCAAGATCACCAAGAAGATGGTGCGGGAAATGTTGATGGCGGATGGCGTGTCGTGACAGATCCCGTCGCCCATCCCGGTCCCGCCCTGCCAGACCCGCATGTCGCGGTCGCATGCCGGGCAACGCCGCTTTCGTTCGAATTGGCGGCGGGAGATGTCTTACTTCCAGCATTGGCCGATCACCTCGCCCGGGCCGGCGCCGACAGCGCAGTTCTGACGATCTGCGACGCGCCACTGCGCCAATTGGATTATGTCGGTCCTGATTGGCCGGACCCGGAAGGCATCCGCGCTGCCTGGTATAGCGAAACCCGGCACATGCGCGCTCCGGCCCAACTGATCGACATTACCATCATGTTCGGCTGGAAAGACGGCGCGCCGTTCCTGCATGGGCACGGGACCTGGTCGGCGGACGGGAAGCCAGAAGCCTTCGGTCACATCATACCGGACGCGTGTATCTTTGATGCGCCGGTCCTTGTCGAGGGTTGGCGGCTGGAGGGTGCCCGTTTCGAGGTCAAACACTGCACAGAAACCCTGTTTTCCGTTTTTCATCCCGTGGATACGGGTGTTTTGAGAGATACCGGTCAGGCGCCCAATGGGTGTCTCGTCAAGCTTTCGCCCAATGCCGACTTCGAAACCGAGCTTTCACGGGCTTGCGACACGGCCGGTTTATCATCGGCGCGCGCCATCGGCATCGGGTCTCTGACCGGCGCCGCGTTCTGTGATGGCCGCTCCCTGAAATCCTGGGCGAGTGAGGCGCAAATCCGGGATGGACGGGTCACGGCGGGTGGTACGGGTGGTGCTCTCGATATTCGCATCACCGGTGTCGAGCGGCAGATCGTCGATGGCGTGCTGGCAGGTCGCAACCCCGTTCTGATCACGGCCGAGGTGCTGCTCTTGTTTGACGACGCCGAAATCGCCAAGACCGGATGAGTTGCTGCCCAACCAGGCCCAAAACCACGGCACGGGTATCGGCCCCCATGACCATCGCATCGTCCGAAAAACCAAAACGCGAGGCCGTCGCGCTGAGTGGTGGCCATTTCGCATTGGTAACGCGCGACAAGATCCTGCCGCAAGGACGGCGGTCGCAAACCGGTGGTTCACTGCTTTCGTTCAGGCGACAGGCTACCGCACCGAGGCCGAAAGGATCGGTTGGTCCTACGTCATTCAAGATTTTAATTGCTTTTGACGCATTTGGCGCACCGGATGGGGCGCCTTGGTGGCGGGCCGTCGACGGGGCCAATTGGGCGCGCCTGGAAGGGCCGACATCCGACCTCGCTGGCCGAGCAGATCACCCGGTCGTTCATATCTCGCGCAACGATGCGCGGCAACTCGCGGCCTGGGCCGAAGGATGCCTAAAGCATGCAGGTTACCCGTGGGGCGACCAAGATCCGGACGACGAAACGTTCCTGCCCTGCAACATCTGGCAAGGCGAGTTCCCAAACCAAAATACCGACGCCGACGGTTTCGCAGGAACCGCCCCTACCGATGCGTTCAAACCGAATGGGTTCGGGCTTTACAACATGGCTGGAAATACCTGTGAATGGACGGCAGACGGGTTTCGGATCAGGTCGCTGAGCAAGAACGCATCACCCTGCCCTGGTTCCAAGGCAACAAGGCCGTCTTCGTCGACAGAGTCATTGGCCTCGGCATTCTGCTCCTCTGCCTGAGCCCTCATCGCCAGGGCTTGTTCGTCGTCCAGCGCGCTTTCGTCCCGGTTGTTCAGGCAGCAGTTGCAGCCGCACTCTGAGATATGCGGTCCGACAAATTCGGAGGCGTCTTCCATGGCTTGCGGGGCATGTTCGGGAAAGCCCGGCGGTTGGATGTGGGGGGCATGTGGCGTGACGGCAGCAAAACCTGTTCCAGATATGTCGGCCAGCGCGCTCAATTTGACCGGTTCAAAAAACGAAAGAGTTTTCGCCTCGCCCCGATGACCAATCTCAAAATTCAGGCGTGACTGAGGGGCGGTGCCAGCCAAAGCTCCGAGCGCAACAGGCTCGAGTGACGTGGAATATTGCGGCAACATTTTACCAGGCGCATAGAGGAGGAAGCTTGCGCAGATTGCATACGCAATTGGGCTGAAACCCCCAGAAATTGCTATCGAGACGACCTCTGCGATGGGCGCGCTGAGCATCAGCGCGAGAACGAATTATCTGGTCTGCCTGTCCAGTATGTTCTTGGAAGATGCCCGCGCCCTCGGGCTGTCCAGTCTGCACCTCGCCGAACTGCTCACCGCCCACCCAAACGCCATCGCGTACCGATCGGCCTTTGGGCGCAATCCACTGGCTCTAGAGTTGATTGATGTCATCAGTTCCCTTGCGAAGGATGCCGCTCGTCAAATTGGTTAGCTTTTGATTGGAATTTGCTTTGCTAGCTTCCAAACGTGCCCTCCCAGGCTGGGATCGCCAGGGAATGCTGCATCAGCGAAGGCAAGATCTCAAAGGTCAGGAAGACCCGTAAAGCGGACCCGCAAAGCGCCCAGGTCGAACGGCGGCTTTCAGCACGACATGCGGCTCCTGCGAAAGAGCCACCATCAATTGCTCACCCCCGGTGAACACTATGGGTTCCAAAGAATCCAATCTCTGCCATGGCATCGAAGTGCCCGCGACGCAGCGCGACATTGCGCGAAAGAAACATGAACATGTGCTGCACACGGCACCAGGCAAAATATTGAAATCACATCCGAAGCGCTCCCATCCATCATAGGTGCAACGGCGAAGCGTGGCAGGTCGCTGTCATAAAGGCGGGCTGTCGAGGTCATGGCGCGCTCATATCATCTGTTGCGGGACTGAGCAAAGGTCAAGATTTAACTGCGGCACAGAGCTCGCTATGCAACAGTTATACTCGCAAGTGATTGGGGCTGCTTGTATTCAAAGAACAACAACCCTCAAGATACAATTATATATTGCACTGCAACTGCATTATATTTCTGATTGCATTCTTGGCACAATTAAATCTAACATGGAAATTAGGCTTGGAGATTGATTGTTTTATCAATTGGGGGGCGGATTTTGTGGACTTCCAAGACGCCATATACGTCAGAAGAAAAAACGCGTGCATACATTGAAAAGCGCGGCCGCCTGGCCCTATCACGAGCCCTGAATATTGGCCGCGTGGTTGGATTTGTAGCATCGGGTGCTACGTCCGGTTATGGGCATATTGACTGGGGTTCGTTGGTTGCCGAGGTTGTGCAAATTGCGATCAATGAATCAAAAAAATCAGCAAAGCGGGATACTGGATCGCTGAGAGCGGCCCGCGATACGTTGGAGCGCTTCAGAGACGACAGACAACTCGGCAAAGACGCAACCCACATTCTGGGTCTTGCCTCCAACCTTGCAAATCTGGCGGGACGAAAGCAGATTTTCCGCGAAGAAGCGGCAAAACTTTTCTCCAGAACAAGGCAATCAGATAAAACCAGATTGCTCAAGGATGTTGAGTTTGAGCAAACCTCAAACCCCTTGAGAAACCTGATATCCGAGCTTCGCCTCAGTCGGTTTCTTACTCTGAACTACGACGCAGAGATTGAGGAAGAATTCCGCCGGCTTTACAGGACCAGCGGCACATCGCGCGCCGATGTGCTACCGCCAGCACCGGTTCAGGGGCCTGATGACAAAACCTTTGGGGACAAAACCTCTGATCGCGAAGATCCGGAGTCAGCCTTTGATGTCCTTTGCGACGGCGACAAGTACCATCGTGCGCTGCAATTGCCGCGAAGAGTTGAGTACTCGGACGGAACAAGCCGGTCGGTACTTAGTGTCTCCATGAGCGGCGAGAACATTTCCGACCTTATAAACTTCGCCCTCCATCCCCGGCAATTCGTCGGGCAGGTTCTGCATCTGCATGGCCGCTATGACAAGCCACTTGATATGGTGCTGACCGATGAGGATTACCGGCAAACCTACATGAAGTCGGACGAAGACGCCTTGTGCTTTGAGGAAGCACTATCGGCGCTACATAACGGAAATGACATACTGTTTGTCGGTTCCGGCATGCGGGAAGCAGACATTCTCCGACCGTTACGCCAATTCATAAGCCAGGACAAATCTCCGGACTTTGCGCAAAGGCATGTTTTCGCAATGCTGGAGAACAAGGTCACGTTGGACGATGACTGGCTGGAGAACACAGCAGATAGTGAGGCTTATGAACTCAAGAAGGACTTCTCCGAGCGGCATTTGAAACACGCTCACTACGAAGCGCCAATAACCAAAGGGGCTACCCGATCCGATTTCAACACCGATGAGCAAGAAGCGCTGCGCTTACGAAACGAATTCGGTGTCTTCGCGCTGTTCCACGGCGGCGAACCGCTTCGGCTATTGCGGTTGGCACTCATGTTGTCGAAACGCGCAACTCCGCGAAAGGAAACGAAAAATGGCAAGGTGATATGGACCGGGGCGGCATCCAGTCCACGGCGCGCAAAGGCATTACGCGGCGCGATCCGTGCCGTTCATGAGCAGTTATCAGAGAATAAGCCGGACTTATCAAATCTTCTTTCTGAAGCGGAGTTTCGGAAACTTGAACATATGCTGAAGGAAACAGATCGTGCGTTGAATGGTAGGAGGTTGTTTCCTTCCGGCAAAGAAGCAAACCTTGAGAGACTGTCGGCTACACTCCGGAGCGCAATAGTTAGCGACAACAAGGGAACAGTGAGCGCCAAAAAGTATCTCGACGCCATTGAGACCGAAATTCGAAGCAGGGCGTTATCCGTTGCGGTTCGGGATATCGAAACAGGCCGCCGGCAGTGGTGGCAAGATTGGCGTGCGCATCCCAAGGAACGGAATGCGAAATTCCGGCCGCGTTATATTGCGAAAGATAAGTTGGACCGAGTTCCGACCCATGCACGTCACCGGCCAATCTACTCCCCCCTGGATCCCGACAAAGTCACATCGGCAAAAGGCAGCTTTAGTTGCATTGCCAAACTGCATTCACTGGCTGATAGAGCTGCGAACGAAGTAAATGACAGATCCTTGGCATATTGGAAAAGTGGCATAAAAAAGCCCCGTGCCAAGATCTCCGGCGGCCATATCAGGCATCTGAACTCGAATGATCTCGACTACTTCGAGTGTTCTGATGCAGGTCTGCAACGCGATTTCGCACTGGTTCCGCCACGCCGAATTCTCCGCGGCTGCATGCCGCGCGGCTTCGGCAAAGGATCACTCCTGCACATTCTGCAGCAACAAGATGGCAAAGAAAACCGCCTCGTTCTGGACTCGATTTTTCCCGATTTCCGGGACCCCAAGCCAGATGACCAAATCAAGCGATACCATGGAGCGTTTTGTCTCCACCTCAGTTTCTCAATGGAGTTTGCATCCGTAATCAAGGCCCTCAAGGAGTTTATTGAAGACGCTCTCATTGGTGTGATGATCGAATACCCGGGGCGTTTCTTGCAAGCAGCGGACACAAGGCTGTCGCCTGCGCCAGTTGAACATCAGGATAGCTTTCTGCATTTCCTATATCAGGAATTCCAAAAAGCCGTCCATCCGGCCAGCGCAATGAGGAGCGCATTGGAGGATTTGGATAAAAGTGATCACCAAAATGAAAAGATCCTTGAGCTGAAGGAGCGTGCCAAAACAACCCTGAAGGAGGAGATGGAAAAGAAATTCTGGCGAAACAAGTCACTTTCCCGGGGGCGCGGACGAATGCATAGGCTAGAGGAGTTGCGCCTCAGGCTATCCGCTTACACCGATGTAGTCGATGTTCTTAAAACTGACAATCTGCGCCTTTTTCTGGCGATGTCCGGCCTCGACAAACTGTGCGATGATCAGGGCAGCGCCTACAACCCCATGTTTCGTGCCTTGTTCCGAATACTCACCGGCTGCGGCGCCAAATATGCGTCCGAGTCAGATGTTACCACTCCGCTCGATATACTTTTGATTTCGGGCACAAGGGGAGAACCTATCCGCTACCTGACACCGGAAAAGAAATCAGACGAAGTCAAAACGTCGCTGAAATCGGCCGGCCAAGGGGCTCCGTTGGATTTCACCGCCCCGCGCCAGACCGAGACGCGTGACCACCGGAAGATTTATCTCAAAGACTGGCCGATAATTCCGCCCATTTCAATAAATGAGCGTTACTGGTTGAAGACCAACAACCGATTGCCCTTCTGGGAAATGTTAGTGGAAGATGAAGAAAAGGAGAATCATGAAAGCACAAGCATCCGCAGAAGCCTGAGTGCGGGCGTTGCATTGTCTTCCTGGTGTGCCGGTGCAATTGATGCTCGGCTGTCCGGAACGATGCATGCAGAAACGCACAACGATAAAGACAAGACAAAACAAGAAGTTCGCAAATTCATCGATGCACTGGACAGCGCAACTGCACGCGGCGGGATAGCGCAAGTGCTGCGGGAAATCCTGGAAGTGCATAAAGTCGAACTCCGCGCCTGGGGCGGATTGCTAGAGCAAAACAAAAAACAAATACCCAATAATCCTAGACCCCGCTCCGCAAATGCCGAACTGCGGGCCAAATGGCCTCAAAAGCAGGATTTTGCCTCCGAGAATCGCGCCAAATACAAACTTGGATCTCAGAGTGCCGAAGGTAACCGTTTAGTCGAGCTTACCTATGTCATATTGGCTCATTTGGCGCTGTTTCCGATGCCTGTCGAGCCGCGTGTTCTCTATGGCTGCGATGAGATTTATGATCTCCTGAAGCAAATCTGCGACTTTGAAAACTCGGGACAATCCGCAAAACAAAAGTCGCAACCCCACGTTCAAAATCTTTCTCTGAAAGCACGAGCAATTGAGCGCAATCGCCGGCTTCGAGTACTGAATCAAGTTCTTCAGTATCTTAACGACGCATCACTCGTCATCGCCGTGCGCGGTAAATCTCATCCAGATAAAAATCCGGACGACAAACTGGATCTTGGAGGCGACAATTCCACGCCGGACGATGTCCACACCCGTTTTACAATACAACATCAACTGCGGGATTTTTGCGCAAGATTAATGGACCTTTCAGTTCCGGATCAGGGCGAACGCAACTTCTTCCAAAACTCGATCTATTGCGATCAACCCAAGGACCTGCCCTCTCCGAACGAAAACCACTACCGAATGGTCCGGGATGTAATTGAACGTCAGATTATCCAGTCCCGAAACACGATATGGTGCATGACGCAGCTTGTTCGCAAGGCTGCCGGGCAATCTTTGCATTATCGACGAGACTTCGAACAATTATCCCAAGGCGACAAAGACCTCGCGAAGATTGGCCTTCGTCGGCGGCTCTTCGACCTGGCTGAATTCGATCCGGGTTCAACAGAGTTTCCATATTCAGCAAATTTTGAATCCCTGCATGCAGTTCCGCAGCGAATCCGAGCGCTTTATGGATTGCTCCGCAGCGGATTTTCAATCGGAACGATTTCTCGACTAGCAGGGCTGGAGGAGCATCGGCCAGACCAGCCGTACGAAAGGTTTCGCGGATGGCTGCGCGGTATCACGAATGCGGCAATAGGATGGGACACTGTCGTCGACGAGCTCCTGGACACCCGCATGAGAAGCCAACAAACGATGAAGGATCTTAAGGAGGTAGCGAACGCCACGCAAATCCAGGGCACGCCACCGAAAGGCGGCTTCGCCAGACCGCTTTACCGCGATGAAATCGGCTGGCTGCTGAACGAGCGTGGTCTGGTTGCGCTTGTCACCGGGAACGTGTTTGATGCCATCCCTCTTTTCCAGCGCGCGCTCGATGAAATGCATCACGATGATGTGGAGGGCTATTACGATCCGTCCTTGCATGCAGCGGTCCGGCGCGTTCATTTGAACATGGCAATTGCCCTGATCGAAAGGGGCCATCTCGACCGGGCATCTGCATCCCTCAAGGAACTTCACCTATCTAACGGCTTCTCCGATCATTCGGGAAGTCAGGTGAGTTGGCTGGCAAGCGGTTACTTCGGACTGGTGCAGCACCTGTCTGGAGATCATGCGGGTGCGAGGGAGTCATACCGAGAGGTAATAGAGATTTCCCGTAAGCGTTCAATGATGCGATCAGTCGCCATTTTCTCAAAGCACCTGGCAGATCTGGAGCGGCGGAATGGAAACTTCCAGGTAGCGCGCAGCCTCATTCAAGACGCGATTGACGCTTCACTGCAATGCGTTCAAAGGGATATCTTCCAACTCGCCCAAATATCCAAGGCGAGCCTCGAACTGTCAGAAAACAATACCGACACGTCCACGATCGGTGTTACGATTCGTCAAGCGCTAAACTTCTCCCACTCCATGGGAGTGCCCCGGATCGAGATTGAAGCACTACGGCTGCAGTCGACAATGATGCTCGCCCAGGGAGATCGGATGCTGGCAGGAAGATTTGCATCCAGGGCCGCGGCAATTGCAAATCGAAACGGCCTCCGGCTCCACAAGCTGTCCGCCTTGGTTACATATGGAAAAGCACTAAGAAGCAGAGGCGACAATAATCAGGCTGACCAGATCCTTGAGGAAACCAAGCGCGAAGCCGAACGCCGCGGCTATCAATGCCTTGCAAAGGACATTGTAGTCGAGGCCAGGGCGCAGTAACGCCAATTCTCCGCTACTTGCCGGAGGTAAAACCATCATCAGTTTACCCTTGGGCACGGCAAACGAGACAAATAGGCCGGAATCCTTTCGTTCACTCGACATATAAGACGTTCACAATGCTGCAGTCAGCAACCTTCTTCGCACTTGCCGCAACGTCTTCTGCAAAAGAGCTT
The DNA here is from genome assembly GCA_965230445.1 of Roseibium sp. GTDB lineage: Bacteria > Pseudomonadota > Alphaproteobacteria > Rhizobiales > Stappiaceae > Roseibium. The sequence continues at coordinate 2,362,043 of OZ246005.1, forward strand.
CCAATAGTTTCAAAAAACGTGAGAAAACGGGTTTCGGCAGCGCAGCATTTGCGTTAGGGGATAAAGGCTGGCGGCCTGCTCTTCGATAGATTGGCGCCCTCTCCTCCTGCCGGAGAGTCATTCCTCATCGTGGCCCGGGCCTACGGGCCTGACACCATTTCAAACCTGTGGAGTCTTCAAATGCTCGGCAAAAAAGTTCCCTCCGTCACATTCCGCACCCGCGTTCGCGATGAAACCATCGAAGGACCGAACCCGTTCCGCTGGCAGGACATGACCAGCGAAGACTATTTCAAGGGCAAGAAGGTGGTTCTGTTCTCCCTTCCGGGTGCCTTCACCCCGACCTGTTCCACTTACCAGCTGCCCGACTTCGAAAAGTTGTTTGCCGACTTCCAGGCTGAAGGCGTTGACGCGATCTACTGCGTTTCCGTCAACGACACGTTCGTTATGAATGCCTGGGCAAAGGCGCAGGGCATCGAGAACGTCCAGGTGATCCCGGACGGCTCCGGCGAGTTCACCCGCAAGATGGGTATGCTGGTCGCCAAGGACAATCTCGGCTTCGGCATGCGTTCCTGGCGTTACGGCGCCGTAATCAATGACGGCATCGTTGAACAGTGGTTCGAGGAAGACGGCTTCTCCGACAACTGCGAAACCGATCCCTATGGCACGTCATCCCCGCAGAACATCTTGGAAAAGCTGCGCGCGGCAAAGGTTCAGGCGGCCTGATCAGACGCATAGGCGGAAATTGAAGCTATCAAAACGCCGGGTGGAAACATCCGGCGTTTTTGTGAGCTTTCTCATTCAGCGGCAAGGCAGATACCGCTCTCGCTCAGGCTGAATACCCTGTCCGCCCGCTCAATCTCATGCGCCTTGTGCGCGATCAGAAGAACGGCGGCATTTCTGCGGAACCGGTCAAACCGCTCCATGACATCCATTGCAGTTGCTTCATCCAGGCCTTCTGTCATCTCATCCAGAATGAAGAGATCAGGATCGGTGAGATAGGCACGGGCAAGGCCGAGACGGCGCTGCTCGCCGCCCGAAAGGCCAAGTCCGCCCTCACCGAGCAGTGTCTCAAGGCCTTTGTCGCCAGCGCGGATCCGTGAAGAAAGCGCGCTGGCGTCCAGCGCGCGCCACAGATCAGCTTCGCTTGCCATTGGATTGGCGATACGCAGATTGGCGGCGATGGTGTCGTTGAACAGGTAGGGCCGCTGCGAAATAACGGTCACCCTTGTTCTCAGATCTTCTTCCGGCAACACACCGAGATCGATGCCGTTGACCTGAACCCTTCCGGCTTGCGGTTGAAGTAGTCCGGCGGCAAGCGCGGCAACCGTGCTCTTGCCGCGTCCGCTGCGACCGGTCAGGGCGAGCACCTCGCCCCTGGCAACGGAAAGCGACAGGTTCTCCAGCACCGGGCGATCCGCACCCGAATAGGCAAAGGTTACACGGTCAAAGCGAAGAACCGGGGCGGAGGCAACTGGCGCTCCTTCTGCCTGGCGATTGATAGGCGAAGAAAGCTGGTCAACGGCAACGGACGACGATACCCGCCGCGCTGCAAGACCAACGCGCGGTGCCTTGGCAAGGCCCGGGACCAAAGCGGAAATCACCTCCGGCAATGCGAATGCGGCCAGAAGAGCCCCGGCGAATGCTGCAAGTCCAAGGTTCCCGTTGCCGACAAGCCAGATGCCGGCGACCAGAACCACAGCCAGGAAAGCCTGACCTGCGAACGACGCCAGGACCAAAAGGCGGACCGAGCGCCGTTCCTCAATCGTTTCCGCAGCGACTAGCCGGTCTTCAGCTTTTGAAATCTTGTCAGCAGCTTCTTCCAGCCCCCCATAGACAGCAAGATCCTTGCGGCCTGCAACAAGATCGACTGTACGCAGACGCACCGCTTCCGATGCCGCATCAAGACGGCGGGCTGTTTTGCGGCCGGATACTGTTACGGCCCTTGTCAGTCCAAATAGACAGACCGCAACAAGGCCACCGGCAGCTATCAGCATAGGAAGCCCGAGGAGGCCGAAATAAGTAAGGAGGCCCACAGCCACCGCAGCAGCCACGACACCTGGCGCGACGAGGCGCAGATAGATCGTATCAAGTGCGGCGATATCCGTTGTCAGGCGGTTGAGCACAGCACCGGATCTGCGAACCACCTGTCCAGAAGGACGGGACGCATAGTAACGGAAGATCCGGCTGCGCAGATCGGCAAGAAACCGGAAGGTCGCATCATGGGTGAGCAAGCGTTCGCCATATCGCCCAACGGTGCGCGCAAGCGCCAGCCATCGAATAAGCGCGCCGCCGCCGGCAAGACCGACAGCGGCCCCGGCCCCTGCCGCCGCTGCAACGGTGATGAACCAGCCGGAAACGCCAAGGAGCGCAATTCCGGAAAGAACCGGTACAAGCGCAACGGCAATGCCAAGCACGAATGCCAGCGGGCTATGGGCAAACTGCAAGCCGATTATCTTCCGGATGCGGCTCATGTCGCCACCTCCAGACGCCGTCCGGCGGCGAATTTCTTCCCGGAACGATCCAGCGTGACAACCCTGTCCGCCAAAGCAAGCAGTTTGGGATCATGGGTGACGATCAGTGCCGTCCGGCCCTCGGCCAGCATATTCAATCCGGCAACGACATCTGCTGCCGTTTCGCTATCGAGACCGGCGGTCGGTTCATCTGCGATCAAAAGTCCGGAAGACGTACGCATAGCAGCCCGGGCGAGCGCAATCCGGCGGATCTCGCCGGCAGAGAAACCAAACCCGTCTTCGCCGACTGGTGTTGCCAGCCCCCTTGGTAAGCGCGCCACCAGGGCCGCGGCACCGGCGATATCCAGCGCCTTGAACATGTCAACATCGTTGACGGGTTCCTGGCTATCGCAGCCAAGAAGCAGGTTTGCCTTCAGCGAACCATGAAACAGTCTCGGAAACTGGCTGAGCCACATGACATCCTGCCGGATATCGGCGGCCAATTCAGCGGTGAGCTTGTGCCCGCCGATCTCAATGCTGCCTGACGCCGGTGACACAAAACCCAGCAGAAGATCGGTCAGGGTCGTCTTGCCGCTGCCGCTCGGTCCCATAAGGACAATGGTTTCACCAGCGGCAATGTCCAGATTGAAGCCATCAAGAACCGGTTTATCATCATAGGCAACTCGGATGCCGTCAAAGCGGATGCCAGGCGCGTCCGACTTTTGTTGCGCCCGCTTTTTGGCAGAACTGCTGCTCCTTCCTGCTGAATTGCCATTTGCAAGCGATCCCAGCTTTTCAAGTGCGGCAATGCCTGCAGCCCGGTCATGATAGGCAGCGGCATAGCCTCTGAGCGGCGCAAAGAATTCCGGTGCCAGCAGCAGAACGAACATCCCCGCACCATAGCCAAGTATGCCGCCCCAGGTTCCGAAGGAGATGTTGCCTACAAGGGAAAAACCGACAAAGACCGCGACAAGCCCAATCCCGATGGCGGAGAAAAGCGCAAGAACCGTGGACGACAGGAACGCAATCCGGAGCACCCGCATGGTGCCTTTGCGAAACCGCTCCCCGGCGCCGGAGATTTCCGTTTCGGTGCGGCCAACCGCGCCGAACAGTTTCAGGGTCTCCAGGCCGCGGACCTTGTCCAGCAGCATTCCGCCAAGGCGGACGAGTTCCTCCTGCTGCCCCTTGCTGGCGGCTTTTGCCCTGATACCGATCAGCGCCATGAACACCGGGATAATGGGACCGCAGACAAGCAGTACGAGGGCCGCCAGCCAGCTGATCGGCAGTGTTGCTGCCAGGATGCCGAACGGCACGATCAGCAGCCTGAATTTTTGCGGCACGAAGTTGCGGTAGTAGGGTCCAAGCACATCGACCTGCTCGGTCAGATGCGTTGCAAAGGCTCCGGAGGACGGAAAGGCAGCTGCGGGGGATGCCCCGACCGCCATCTTTAGCAGATCAGCGCGGGTTCGAGACTGGATCGCCCGGGCGGTTCTGCGTGCCAATTCGGCAGCACGGTAAGACAGCACCGCGCGCAATCCGGCAAGCGCGACAAAGCATCCGGCGGCTCCGGCTACCATGAGAAGGCTCGGGAACGCGGCAACCTGTGCTCCACCGAGAGGCACAGTCGCGGCGAGCGCAGCGCCAAGAACCATCGCAAGCAATGCAGCCTGGGCAATCCAGAGGAGATCAGCCGCGCTCAGGATCAGCGCAGACCGGCGCAGTCTTGACCTTTCGGCGGAGGTTGGCACGCCAAAACCCGTTCCGTCGGCACCGCTATCCGGCGCACCGCCCCTCGCATGCGTCTCCGTCTTCAGAGCCGCCCCCTCTTTCTACGGCTTCCCACTGATCGAAAACCTTGTTGCGCATGTATCTCAGTTGCCGCATTCGAACAAGATCGGAGCCGGCAGAGCCTTGATTTTGCGCAAGGGCGCGGAACTTTCCTGAATTCAATCAGAGCGGTAAGCATCTCTCAAAACCGTGCTTATCGCGCACACAGACGTGGAGCCAATCATTGAAAAAGAGAGGGCGGCACCGACGGCGCCGCCCTCTTTTTCCTCAAACGTGTGTGAGTTTGTTACTTCATCACCGGCATGACGAATTCCGCGCCGTCCTTGATGCCGGACGGCCAGCGTTCGGTGATCGTCTTGGTGCGGGTCCAGAACTTGATCGAATCCGGGCCATGCTGGTTAAGATCGCCAAAGGCCGACTGCTTCCAGCCACCGAAGGAATGGTAGGCCAGCGGCACAGGGATCGGTACGTTGATGCCAACCATGCCGATGTTGATGCGTGAAGCAAAATCGCGAGCCGCGTCGCCATCGCGGGTGTAAATCGCTACGCCGTTGCCATATTCATGGCTCATCGGCAGATCGAGCGCTTCTTCGTATGTCTTTGCGCGCATGACTGACAGCACCGGACCGAAAATCTCGGTCTTGTAGATGTCCATGTCCTTGGTGACATTGTCGAACAGACAGCCGCCAATGAAGTTGCCGTTTTCATAGCCTTGCAGCTTGAAATCGCGGCCATCGACGACCAGATTCGCGCCTTCCTCGACGCCCCTATCCACCAGACCCTTGACGCGGGTATATGCGTCCTTGGTAACCAGCGGGCCCATGTCGGCTTTGTCATCGGTGTAGGGACCAATGCGCAGGTTCTCGACCATCGGCGTGAGCTTGTCGATCAGACGGTCTGCGGTTTCCTCTCCGACCGGAACGGCGACGGAAATCGCCATGCAGCGCTCCCCTGCAGAGCCGTAGCCCGCGCCCATCAGCGCGTTGGCGGCCTGTTCCATATCCGCGTCCGGCATGATGATCATGTGGTTCTTGGCACCACCAAAACACTGGGCGCGTTTTCCGTTCATCGCGGCCGTCCCATAGACGTAGCGGGCAATCGGTGTGGAGCCGACAAAGGACACGCCACCGATCTCCGAATGCTGCAGGATCGCATCGACCGCGGTCTTGTCGCCGTTGACGACATTCAGAACGCCCTCCGGAAGGCCTGCTTCAAGCATCAGTTCGGCAAGGCGCATCGGCACCGAGGGATCGCGCTCGGAGGGTTTCAGGATAAACGCGTTGCCGCAGGCAATCGCAGGTGCGAACATCCACATCGGGATCATTGCCGGGAAGTTGAACGGCGTTATGCCCGCACCGACGCCGACCGGCTGACGGATGGAATACATATCAATGCCCGGCCCGGCACCTTCGGTGAATTCGCTCTTTTGCAGATGCGGAATTCCGATCACGAACTCGCACACTTCCAGACCACGGACGACATCGCCCTTGGCATCATCCACTGTCTTGCCGTGTTCGGACGACAGAAGGGTCGCCAGCTCATCCATGTTCTGGTTGAGCAGGTCGACGAACTTCATGAAGACGCGCGCGCGCCGCTGCGGGTTGGTTGCTGCCCAGCCAACCTGTGCGGCCTTGGCGTTTTCCACGGCCACGGCAAGTTCGGCTTCAGAAGCCAGAGCCACCTGTGCCTGAACTTCGCCGGTTGCCGGATTGAATACATCAGCAAAGCGGCCCGATGTGCCGTCCACATGCTTGCCGCCAATAAAATGGCCAATCGTCTTCATGGTGTTTCTCCCTTTTCGTCGCCGGTGGCTGGGCAGGCTGCACCAAGCCAATCCTTGATCTTTTCATCGCTTTTATTTTTGCACATTACAAGCGCCATAAATCCGTATCTGTTGTGCATTTTTTATAGTTTTATAGGATACTCTACCCTGCACTCCGCGTCATTCCGAGCAAGTGCAGAGGTCTTCGTGCCGGCCTGCAAGCCAGCGGATCAGCGCGAGCGGAAGCGACTACACGATACTGGCGCGCCTTTGGCGCGACTGACAACTGGATGCCGGATCTCGCGATGGCGCAGTCGCACTACGCGGTCCGGCGTGACGGAAGGCAATCTGTAAAAGTGAACTGGGACGACATCCGTATCTTTCTAAGCATTGCCCGCACAGGACAGATCCTCGGTGCGGCGCGGCGACTTCATCTCAATCACGCCACCGTAGCCCGGCGGTTGACGGCATTGGAGGACGATCTCGGCGCACGCCTGTTTGATCGTTCCACTTCGGGATGCCTCCTGACCGAGGCAGGCACCCGGCTGTTCGAGCGCGCCGAGCGGATCGAGGCGGAAACGCTGGCCGCCGAAGCCGACCTTGGCCGTGGCACGGCGGAACTCAGCGGCACGGTGCGGATCGGCGCTCCGGACGGATTCGGAGTTCATTACCTCGCCCCGCGATTGGGTCAACTGATGGCCAGGCATCCGGGCCTCACGGTCCAGCTCGTGCCCGTCCCGCGTGCTTTCTCCCTGTCGCGGCGCGAAGCCGATATTGCAGTGACGGTCGAGCGGCCTGAAACCGGACGCCTGATCGCCAGAAAACTAGTCGATTACGCCCTCGGCCTATACGCCTCGGAAGACTATCTATGCCGGCGCGGTAAACCGGAAAGCCTGGCGGAGCTAATCGGTCACGATCTGATCGGCCATGTAGAGGATCTGCTCTATTCGCCCTCACTCAACTACGGCGCCGACATCCTGAAGGACTGGCCTGCCCGTTTCGAGATTGCCTCGGCCATCGGCCAGGTGGAGGCGGTCCGGGCCGGCGCGGGCATAGGCATCCTCCACGTCTTCATCGCGCGCAACGACGACACGCTAGTGCCCATTCTTCCTGAACGAAAGGTCCACCGCGCCTACTGGATGGTCAGCCACGAAAGCTCCAAACCGCTGAGGCACATCGCGGCCGTTCAGGCGTTTCTGAAAGCGAGCGTTGGCGAAGACCGGGAGATGTTTGCCTGAGCCGGTAAAGCGAGCGATTGCCGCACAGCCGTCAAGGCATTGTTCAGAGCCCGGAAAAGACAACGGCGCGCCAGAGAGGTCCGGCGCGCCGTTAAACTTTGCTTTTACGCCAATTTATTCAGCGCCGACCTTCAGGAAGTCGGTGACCTTCAGAAGAACCATCTCGTTGTTGTCGACCTCAACCAGATCCCGGCCCTTGGAGAACGGAAAGTTGTTGTCGTTGGCAACGATGATGTGCTCTTCGTCAACGCGATCGACATTCTCGATGGTGACGAACGGCATAGTGAACTTGCCGTCTTCACGCTTACCGGCGCGAGCGATGCTGTCGAAATCCTGAATGTTCATCAGGTCGATGTAAGCCAGTTTCTTGACCGGTTGACCGTCTTCGACGCCGGCAAGATCGATCAGGTAAACGCGCTTGAATTGCGCCGGGCGCTTGAAGCAGTTCTCGGTTTCGCCGTCCTTGCAAGCCAGCTCGATATCGCCCTGGCCGCCGTCCCGTTCGATCACCAGACCGCGGGTTTCGTCGATCATGTTGAAATCGCCGATGGCGTGCTTGTCGCCTTCCATACGGTAAAGCATGGATTTGCCGGTCCAGGACTGACTGGCAACATCCCACTCCAGAAGGCGTACAGCAACATTGCCGTCAACGCGCTCATAGTCTTCAGCTTCCGCATCCCACATCGGACCTTCCAGAAGCGGATAAAGCGTGGTGCCGTCCATGGAACCGGCAAAGCCTTCAAACCCGCGCGAGCGGCGGGCATTGGCCTTGGTGACCGGGCTGTGCGGGTTGCCGGCGCGGATGTTGTAGTGATCGGGAGATACCACCTTGGTTTCGCCGGCATAGGTCTCGTGAAAAGCTTCAACGACACCAGTTTCAACATCCGCCACGATAAGGTACGGACCGAATTCATCGCCGATATAGATCTTGCCGCCGATAACCTGGAACCCTTCGATGTCGAAGTCGGAACCGGTCAGGTAGCGGGTGTCCGTGCCTTCCATGGCAATGTTGAACGGGACAACCTTGTTCGGGTCGCGCAGGAAAACAGTCTTTTCAAGCGCCACATCGCCCGCTGTAAAATCCGGCTTGACGATGTGGAAGAACAGCATCGCGTCAGGCGAATTCGCCTTGGAGCCGAAACCGTTGTCGGTCAACACGTAGTAGCGCTCGGCATCAATCTGGCTGATGCCGGAAAAGCCCTGAACCGGCTGACCAACGAAGGGCAGCGCGGAGCCGTCGGTCGTCGGCTCTGAAGACGTGCGGGCTGCATCGCCGCGCGTGGTGAACTTGCCGGAAACCTTGAGGGCTTCAGGCGCGTCGGCAGGAGCCGGGATGAGAGTCTGAGCGGGAAGAACGGCATGACCGACCAGTTGGGCCGGATATTCCTTGGCGTCCTGGGCCACAGCGGCCGAAGCCAGGGCAATAAAACCAACAGCAGAAAGAAGAAGTGCGCGCATTGGGGCCTCCGTAAGCAGTATTGCGAACGTTCTGTCCGATAAGCCCCGGTGGTGAAACTGAGGTGACGGGTGCACGACGGTATTGTTACAATATCCAGGCGAACTCTTTACGCGGATGAGCGATCATAACACACCACTCACGGCGCGGCTGGTGCTGAACGCCCCTTGCATCCTGATCCTGGCAAGGTATTGATCGCGCCATGTTGCAGATATCTGACCTAACCTACCGCATCGGCGCCCGGCTCCTGATCGACAAGGCCGGCGTAACCCTGCCCGCCCGTTCAAAGGCCGGGCTCGTGGGCCGCAATGGCGCGGGCAAATCAACACTGTTCAAGCTGATCACAGGTGACCTTCAATCGGAAAACGGTTCGGTGCAGATTCCCAAGCGTGCTCGCATTGGCCAGGTGGCCCAGGAAGCGCCCGGAACAGAAGAAACCCTGCTTGAAGTTGTGCTGAAAGCCGATACCGAACGCATGCGCCTTCTCGCGGAGGCCGAGACGGAAACCGAGCCGGACAATATTGCCGAGATCCACACGCGCCTTGCCGATATAAGCGCGCATACCGCAGAGGCCCGAGCGGGCGCGATCCTGTCTGGTCTCGGGTTCAGTTCCGAAGCGCAGCAACGCCCGTGCTCGGCCTTTTCCGGCGGCTGGCGGATGCGTGTTGCTCTCGCCGCCGTGCTGTTTTCCGAACCCGATCTCCTGCTTCTGGACGAGCCAACCAACTATCTCGATCTGGAGGGCACGCTCTGGCTGGAAAACTATGTAGCCCGCTATCCGCATCAGGTGCTCTTGATCTCCCACGACCGGGATCTCTTGAACAAGGCGGTCGACAGCATCGTCCATTTGGACCACGGCAAACTCACCTGGTATTCCGGCGGCTATGACAGTTTCGACCGGCAACGCCGGGAAAAGCTGATCCTGCAGGAAAAGGCGCGCGAAAAGCAGGATGTGCAGCGCAAGCACATGCAGGCCTTTGTGGACCGTTTCCGCTACAAGGCCTCCAAGGCCCGCCAGGCCCAGGCCCGGTTGAAGATGCTGGAGAAGATGGAACCGATTGCAGCGCTCACAGAAGAGAGTGCCAAGCCGATCTCCTTTCCGGAGCCTGAGGGCCGCCTCGCCCCACCGATCCTGAAGCTGGAAAATGTCGCCACCGGCTATGGAGACACCAAAATCCTCTCCCGCCTGACTCTGAATGTTGATGCTGATGACCGGATCGCGCTGCTCGGGGCCAACGGTAACGGCAAGTCGACATTTGCCAAGCTGATTTCCGGCCGCCTGAGGGCCATGGATGGCGAGATTACCAAAGCGACCAAGCTGAAGATTGCCTTCTTCGCCCAACACCAGCTTGATGAACTGCGCCCGGCGGAAAGCGCCGTTGCCCATGTCCGCACCTTGATGCCCGACGCGCCTGAAGCGAAGGTGCGCGCCCGCGTTGCCCGTTTCGGCCTGCCGACCGACCGGATGGAAACGCCTGCCAAGGACCTTTCGGGGGGCGAAAAGGCCCGGCTGCTGCTCGGCCTTGTAACCTTCGACGGCCCGAACCTGATCATCCTCGATGAGCCGACCAACCACCTTGATATCGACAGCCGCGAAGCGCTGGTCCATGCGCTCAACGACTATCCGGGCGCGGTGGTGCTGATTTCCCACGACCGGCACCTGGTCGAAGCCTGTGCCGACCGGCTGTGGCTGGTCGCAGACGGCAAGGTCGCGCCCTATGACGGCGATATGGAAGATTACCGCCGGTTGATCCTGCAAGGGCCAGACGCTGACAACAAGGCCCGCGAAAAGGAACAGGCCGAAGCGGACAAAGCCAATGCACAAGCCAAGCGGCGGGATGCTGCCCAGAAGCGCGACTTGCTCAAGCCGTTAAAGACAAAGATTGATGCGGCGGAAAAGGAAATGAACCGCTTACAAGAAAAAATTGCCAAACTGGATGAAGCTCTCGCTGACCCGGAATTCTTCACGCGGGAACCGGAACGGGCGACGAAGTTCGCCAAGGAACGCGCCTATTGCGAGAAGAAGCTGATCAAGACGGAAGAAGAGTGGCTGGAACTGTCGGCGGAGTATGAAGAAGCGGGGTAGCTCCCCGCATCCTTTACACTTTGCGAGCTATTGCTTGTCTGCCCACTGTCCCTTTTCCGATGAAGAGCCAATCACTCATTCAGAAAGCAAATCGCGGTCAGCTTAACTCGGGACTGTCAGCCAGTTTCAGCCAGACGATCCCCACGATGATGACACCGAGCCAGGCTGCCTGATAGACGGTCAAAGGTTGTTCCAGCAGGATCGTGCCGAAAACCGCAGCCCCGATTGCGCCGATCCCCGCCCAGACCGCGTAACCTATCCCGACATCGATCGTCTTCAGGGCCACGCTCAGGAAATAGAGCGTAAGCAGGAAGAACACGATGGCTGAAACCGACCAGCTCAGGACCGAGAAGGCCTGGCTGCCGCCAACGCTGAGCGCATAGCCGATCTCAAACAAACCGGCGAGAAACAAAGCGCCCCAGGCAAGTTTCTTGTGCCGGTTTTCTTCAATTTGTGTTGGGTTATCTGCATTCAACATGGGTAAGTCTCCATTTGGGTTGTTCCAGGATTTCAATCTGCCGCCATACCATCGTCAGGCGGCGCCGCTTAGGCGAAGACCGACGACACCTCCGATAACAATGGCGATGCCTGCGGCTTTTCGAAGGTTCAGGCGCTGATTGAAAAACAGGGCCCCGAGAACAACGATCCCGACACCGGCAAGCGACGTCCACATCGCGTAGCCAACGCCGACATCGAACGTGAGCAAGGCCAAGCTCAGGAACAGCGTCGCAATCACGCCGGCAAGCAGTGTGAAAAACGTCCATTTCCGGTTCTTGAAGCCTTCGGATTTTCCAGCCGCAATTGCGACCGCAACTTCGAAAAATACTGCAATTGCGAGATACATCCAATGCATGACAAGTCCTTTCAAGTCAGGTTTCACGGCGCCTGGGCTACCTCCCATTGCGGTGGACAGACCTGTTTCAAACGACGCCACTGAAGCAAACATTTTCTTTGCGTGCACACACAACTAATCACTCGGGCGGATTGAGTCAATTTTTTTGCTTGCACATGCATTTATTTTTTCAGATGACAATTTATTGCTCACTCCGTGAAGGCGGGCGATCAAAGATGACCCGTTGGAACGGCGTCATACCAACCTCCGTTGACTAGAACCTATCTGATGGAGCGAAAATTCGTTCCCGGCTAGGCGATGCGGGCAGCGCGGCCTTTAAGGCCGGGCAAGCGCAGCAACGGCGCCGGGGACGAATTTTCGCCCACCAAAGGCGCGCTTTTCCTATCCTGCGGACAGCGTCATGCTTTTTAAAACGATACCCCGCATCGTCCTGCAAAGCATTCCTAGCCGAAGAAAAGGAGAAACGCGTCAGATAGGTTCTAATCAACCGGGGTTGGTTGTCTAGAGCATCGGGCGTTTAATTGGAAACATACCCTGTGGCTTTGAGGTAGTTCCAGCATTCTTGCGGCGTAAACATGTCGCATATGTCTCCAATGGCTTTCCAGAGAGTGTCGAATGTGCGGGCTTTGGCTTTTCTCAGATGTGCCTTCAGTTTGGAAAAGGCCATTTCGATCGGGTTGAGATCGGGAGAGTATTTTGGCAGGAACAGGAACCAGGCGCCCCTTTCGCGAAGCGCTTTAGCCGCGCGCGGGCTCTTGTGAACGTTGAGATTGTCCAGGATCACGACATCGCCCGGCCTGAGTAGCGGAGCAAGCTGGGTTTTGATGTAGGTATCGAAGGCCGGACCGTTCATCGCGCCCGGCACGATCCATGGCGCGACCAAACCATCACAGCGCAAACCGGCAATGAATGTTTGGGTTTGCCACTTGCCGAATGGCGCCTCGCCAGCAAGCCTCGACCCCTTCAGGCTGCGCCCGCGCAGCGGGGTCATGTTGGTTTTCACGCTGGTTTCATCCAGGAAAACAAGCCGTCCAGGTTGGCACTGCATGCGGGGCTGGCGGCGCTCACGCCATTCAATCCGGGCCGCCTTCACGTCGCTGCGTTCTTTTTCCGCCGCCAGCAGCGTTTTTTTTGTAGCTGAAACCGGCCTTGCACAGGAGCTTGGACAGGTTCGAGGGATCAACGCAAACCCCGTGGGTTTCTTCAAGCCAAACAGCAAGCGAAGGCATCGTGATGTCCGGTTGTTGCTTGACCTTCTCGATGATCATCGCGCGGTAGGGCGCAAGCTTGCCAGAGCCTTCAGGGCGGCCCAAAGCCGCCGGAGCAAATGAGCCTGTCGCCTCAAAACGGGCGCGGACCTTCACTGCTGTGGACGGCGCAACATCAAGCCGCTTGCCAACCGTCCGGCACGTTCCGCCAGACACAAGGCCGCGCACCATCCGCTCACGCAAATCAAGACTTGTTGGACGTCCCATGAAACCCTCCTTTGAAACAAAGGAACGGAATCAGAATTCACCTGATTTGGGAATCCCACGATTCAGACTTTTCGCCCGATGCTCTAATTCCGGCTCCTGCGTCAAGTCCTGAACCTTTTGTCTTCCACCGGGCCCACGGTTGTCTTCGAAGTCGTCTCTTTGATATCTTCGGAGCGCTTCATGATAGGGCTCTTTGGCTTTGGCCTCCCAAGGTATGAGCCGCCCTTTGCCGAGTGTTTCGGCGTGGCATCCAACCGCGCGGGTTCGCCTTGGCCATCGTCCCGGTGGGGACACCTCATCCGCTTTTTTGCGGATCCTCTTCTTTCTCCTTTTCCTTGCTCTTTATGCGGTTGCCGCCTCCCTGGCGGCTGCCGGGTTTTGCGGCCAGCGGAATGCTTCGCCGCTGGCAAGCATCTTGTGCAGGATCACAGCGAGCTTGCGCGCCAGCGCGACACACGCTTTCTTGTGAGAGCTGCGCTTTTTGATCCGGCGCGCCCAATCCTTGAGCGGGTGGGCCTTGCGCACCACGGTCAAAAGACTGCTGGCGGCCTCATAGAGCAAGCTGCGCAGCATCGCGTCGCCGTGCCTGGAAATGCGCCCGGACCAGTCCATCTCGCCCGACTGGTTGCGCCGCGCGGTCAGACCGGCATAGGCACCGACAGACCGCGAGTTGGCGAACCGGGCCGGATCGTCGATCGTCGCAGCAAAGGCCAGTGCGGTCACCGGCCCCACGCCTGGCGCCGTCATCAACAACCGGCAGGCCGGGCTCTGCGCTGCCCGTTCCTGCACGTCCCGATCCAGCTTGGCCAGGCTGGCCTCCAGCGCCGCGCGCGCCTCCAGTAACGGCTTGACGATCCCTGACAGGGACGGCGCCTCCTGCAAAACCGCCCACACATGGTCCATGAACTTCGAAACCCCCTTGGGCAGGCGGTGGCCGAGTGAGCCCAGAAGGCCTCTGAGGGCGTTGTCCGTTGTCTAATTCCGGCTCCTGCGTCAAGTCCTGAACCTTTTGTCTTCCACCGGGCCCACGGTTGTCTTCGAAGTCGTCTCTTTGATTGTGGATCGGCATGCAAAATTGACCCCCATATTGGGGTGATCGGCGTCCAAAAATGACCCCCCTGATAATTCGGATCAGATGCTCCCTCAAAGACGAGAGGGAGCAGTCAGGGGATGTTGGTCGTGGAGACGATTGCGAAGATCAGGCGTGCGCATTTCATCGACGGCAAGTCGATCAAGCAGATTTGCCGGGAGCTACGATTATCTCGCAATACGGTGCGCAAGGTCATCCGGTCGGGTGCAACCGAGTTCAACTATGACCGAGCAACGCAGCCCCGCCCGAAGATTGATCCCTGGCGTTCCGAGTTGGATGCGATGCTCGCCGAGAATGCCCGGCAGCCGAAACGGGAACGCCTGACGCTCATCCGCATTTACGAGGAGCTGCGCAATCGCGGCTACGGCGGCGGCTATGATGCCGTGCGGCGCTATGCGGCCAGTTGGTCGAAGGCAACGCAGGAAGCGTCAGCGAGCGCCTATGTTCCGCTGATCTTCGACCCGGGCGAGGCATACCAGTTCGACTGGAGCCATGAGGTCGTTTTGATCGATGGCGTCACCACAACTGTGAAGGTCGCGCATGTCCGCCTCTGCCACAGTCGGATGCCGTTTGTCCGAGCGTATCCCCGCGAGACGCAGGAGATGGTGTTCGATGCCCACGACCGGTCGTTTGCCTTCTTTGGCGGCGCCTGCGCCCGGGGCATCTACGACAATATGAAGACCGCGGTCGACACAATCCTTGTCGGCAAGGATCGCACTTACAACCGCCGTTTCCAGCAGATGTGCGGGCACTACCTCGTCGATCCGGTTGCCTGTACGCCCGCGTCTGGCTGGGAGAAGGGTCAAGTTGAGAACCAGGTGGGCGTGATCCGGCAGCGGTTCTTTGTGCCGCGGCCGAAGTTCAAATCCTATGCCGAACTGAATGCCTGGCTGGAGGACCGCTGCCTGGCCTATGCCCGGGCAAATACACACCCGGAGTTGCGGGACAAGACGATCTGGGAGGTGTTCGAAGAAGAGCGAGGAAGCCTTGTTCCCTATGTTGGACCCTTTGATGGCTTCCATGCGGTTCCGGCGTCGGTGTCCAAGACCTGCCTCGTGCGCTTCGACAAGAACAGATACTCGGTCGATGCCCGTGCCGTAGGGCGGCCGGTCGAGATCCGAGCCTATGCCGACAGGCTGGAATGCTGGCAGGATGGCCGGATCGTTGGCAGCCATACGCGTGTCTTTGGGCGAGACAACACCGTCTACGATCCCCTGCATTATATACCCGTCCTGGCCCGCAAACCCGGTGCCCTGCGCAATGGGGCGCCGTTCAAGGATTGGGAACTGCCGGTCGCGATCCGGCGTGTGCGGCGCAAACTGGAACGCCAGTCCGGCGGCGACCGGCAGATGGTCGAGGTTCTGAGCGCCGTGCTGACGGATGGCTTCGATGCGGTGGAAGCCGCCTGCGCCGAAGCGCTGTCGCACAACGTCCATTCCGCCGGTGTCGTGCTGAACATCCTGGCGCGTCATCGCGAACCGCCACCGTCCCTGACAATTACGACGCCGGATGCGCTGAAGCTGGCCTGCGAGCCTGCCGCCAATTGCGACCGCTATGACAGCCTGAGGAGAACAAGAAATGGAAAGATCACAGGTACTGGACGCCATGGGGCAGCTGAAGCTCTACGGCATGAGGACGGCCTACGATGAGATCATCGGCACGGCCCTGAAGCGCCAGCACGAGCCGCAGCAGATAATCGGCGATCTGCTGAACGCCGAGATTAGCGAGAAGCAAGCACGCTCCATTAAATACCAGATGACCATTGCCAAGTTGCCACTGGCCAAGGAACTGGAAGAGTTCGACTTCGAAGCGACCGAAGTCAACGAGACCCTGATCCGCGACCTGGCCACCGGAGACTTCCTCGATCATCAACGCAACCTCATCCTGATCGGCGGCACCGGAACCGGCAAGACCCATCTTGCCGTCAGCATCGCACGGGCCTGCATCCGAAGCGGCCGCCGGGGCCGGTTCTTCAATGTCGTCGATCTGGTGAACAAGCTGGATGCCGAAGCCCGCGCCGAGAGGCAGGGACGAAAAGCAGACCTGATCTCACGCCTCGACTTCCTGATCCTCGACGAACTGGGCTACCTGCCATTCGCCCAGACAGGCGGACAGCTCCTGTTCCATTTGATCAGCAAACTCTACGAACGCACATCGATCATCGTCACCACCAACCTGGCATTTGGCGAATGGCCGAGCGTCTTCGGTGACGCGAAGATGACGACTGCTCTTCTCGACCGGCTCACCCATCACTGTGAAATCGTCGAAACCGGAAACGAGAGCTGGCGATTCAAAAACCGGGTTTGAAACCAAATCACCGCTGGCCCGACACTGCTGCGTTAAATGGGGACTACGCAGCATCGGGCCAGCTCCTCACAAACAAGGGGTCAGTTTTGGAAGCCTATAAGGGGTCAACATTCAATGCCGATTGACACTCGTGTGCGACCCCGCATCATAGGCTCAGGAGAGTGGGTGCCGGAATTACGCTATGTATAACGATCCCGCACAGGGACGGCGCATCCTGCAAAACCGCCCACACATGGTCCATGAACTTCGCAACCCCCTTGGGCAGGCGGTGGCCGAGTGAGCCCAGAAGGCCTCTGAGGGCGTTGTCCGTATCCCGCCGCTGGCGCACAAGATGCTGGCGCGCCTTCAGCGCCAGAAGATCCATCTGCGCCGCTTCGCTCTTCACGCTCACCGGGCGGCAGAAACCCGTGCGCGCAATCTCCGCCAGAAGCTCCGCATCGTTGGCGTCCGTCTTGTTATGCTGAAGCTTCATCACCGCATGCGCCTGGCGCGCGTCGATCAGATCCGCCTCCACACCCAAACGGCCGAGACCGCGCACAAGCCAGTGTCCCCAAGTCCCCGTTTCCATCACCACACGCTCTGGGCAAAGGCAATGCTCTTTCAAAACCTGAAACAGCGTCTCCGGGGACGTGAGCGTCTTGCCGCGGGCAAGCACACGACCGCAAGCGGACTTCACGCAAAACAGGGGAATCGCACTTAAAGTTTGACGTTTTTCCAGAATTGGATTCTTGAGGTTTCATCACATGATGGAGTTTCGGGATGCCAACATTAGACAGCTATTTCAATGAAATGGATGATCCACGCCGTGGGAATGCCCCGCGCCACAAGTTCTGCGATCTCATGACGATCAGTCTTTTATGCACACTTTGCGGCGGTGAAACAGCGGTCGATATGGAGCTTTTCGGGGTCATGAAGGAGGATTTTCTGCGCGAATTCCTCGAACTGCCCCACGGCGTCCCCTGCCACGATGCTTACTCGCGGTTGTTTCGGCTGATGAAGCCGGCCAGCTTTCAGGCGTTTTTCGACAAGTTTCGCAGCGATTTCGCGGCCGCGCGTCACGCCGATCCCGCCATTGCCATCGACGGCAAGGAGATGCGGCGCAGCTTCGACAAGGCGGCTGAACAGTCTGGTCTGAACGTCGTGACGGCGTTTGCGCATGAGGCGCGGCTTACCTTGGGGATCACGCAAAGCGCCAAGGGCGGCGGGGAGATTTTGGCCCTGCGCGAGTTGATCGGGATGCTCGACATTCGGGGTATCACGATCACGGCGGATGCGTTGCATTGTCAGCGTGAAACCTGCGATCTGATCGTGCGGGAGGGCGGTGATTATTGCCTGCAGATCAAGGGCAATCAGGGCGATATGCTGACGGACCTGCGCGCCTTTGTGGATGATCAACAGATTGACTATATTGATGAATACACTGCGGCAGATGCTGATCATGGTCGCATTGAGGAGCGCAGCTATCACCTTTACGACGTTCCTGACTATCTGACCGAGACCCATAAATGGCCGCATCTTCAGGCCTTCGTCCATGTCGCTTCGAAGCGCGAGGCAGACGGCAAAACCAGCCGGTCCGAGCGGCTTTATCTGCTGTCAAAACGCCCCACGGCTGAAGCGGCCGCCGCGCTGATCCGGGGCCATTGGCAGATCGAAAACAGCCTGCACTGGTCGCTCGATGTGCTGATGAATGACGACCGGCACCGCGCCCGCAAAGACCACGCACCCGCCAACTTTGCAGCCCTGCGCCGCATCGCGCTGAGCATCATCAAGGCAAACACCGACAAAGGCTCAAACCGGGGCAAGTTCAAAAAGGCCGGCTGGAGCAACGACTTCCTGCGAAAACTCATCCAGGAATTCTGAAGCGCGATTGCCCTGTCACGCAAAAAGAGGTCTCTTCCTTTGAAACGTCAAATCCAACATACTCAGACATGCTCACTCTCCTTCAAAGCCTCTTGGGGCACTCCTATGCGACCCCGCATCATAGGCTCAGGAGAGTGGGCGCCGGAATTACGCTATGTATAAATGCTATGAATTGGCGAAAGCAGCGAGATCCCGGGCCGCCCGGCGCGCTTCCTCATCTTTGAAAGCGGTAGAGATAACACGTTCCAGGGCGCGTTCAAACGCGGGAATTGCCTCCTCGACATACCGTTGTCCGGCATCCGTGATTACGCAGTACTTGCCGCGCCCATCGCTTTGGCATGTATCCCGATAGACAAACTCACGCGCTTCCAGACGCTCAACCAAACGGGTGGTTGAACTCTGAGTGAGTTGGAGCAACTCCGCAAGTTCCTGCATCCGCATTTCCCGTTTGGGCTGAGAACGAAGGTTCTTGAGTGTTTTGAATTCGCTCACGCCCAAGTCACTTGTTTTTCGAAGTTCCTCGGCAATTTTGCCTTCAATGCCCTGAAACAGGTTTGCCACACGGTCCCAAGTGTCCATTTTCATATTCGCGGCTCCTTACACCGGCGCGGCGGCCCTAGTTGCTTTCACATGCAAACATAATGATTCCCTATCCGCTTCGCCACCGGTGTTGCCGTGCGTGCCATACTGAAACCAACCGGTAGGAATTAAGACCTACTTGACAGTCTTTTCCTGATCGTCGGTCAGGAGAGCTTTGCCGGACGATGCCGGGGGGCATCATCCAAGAAGCGCAACGCGGTCCGAAGGTCAGAAAAGCCTTTCCCGGTGGGCGGAAATCAATCCATGGCCGCGTTGCCGCGCTTGCCCGGCCGGCAAGGCCGCGCCGCGCACCCCGCCTTGCCACAAACAGATTTTCGCTCCATCAGATACGTCTTTGTTTCTGCCGATTGGTATTAGCCCGCCCTATTCCGCACCCTCCACCGGGCCTCCCTTTGCGACCCAGTCCTGGAAGCCGTCCTTCAAGTGCGCGGCTTCGAAGCCCATGTCCTGCAGTGCCGCAACGGTCAGCGCCGAGCGCCATCCGAGGGCGCAGTGAAAGATGAAGCGCTTTTTCTGGCCAAAGACCTCCTGGAAATAGGCGCTGTCCGGATCGACCCAGAACTCTGCCATACCGCGCGGACAGTGAAAGCTGCCCGGAATATAACCGGACGTTTTCCGCTCGCGGATATCGCGCACATCGACAAAAACCACGTCCGGGTCGCCCGCCAGCGCAATCGCATCCTCGGTCTCGACCTCTTCTACCTGGCCCCTCGCCTTTTCAACCAGTTCTTTCGCGGTGATCTTCAGTTCCGCCATGTCCAGCCCTTCCCGCCTTGCCTGTCCGGCAGCTGCTTTGAACCCGTTAACCGGCTCTCTCAAAGACTGCCCGCACATGATCGATCACCCGGTCCGGGCGGGTGACCTGATAGAAATGCTCGTCCACCAGCTTCAACCCGAAGGTCTCGAAGCATCGCCATTCGGACGGTTCAAGCGGCCACGGCGGGCCAGAGGCGTCAGCTCCTTTGGCACGTGAACGATTGATCAGGAGCAGCTTGCCACCCGGTGCCACCAGACTGGCAATCGCCTCGACGGATCTGGTCCGCAGTTCTCCATCAAGCGCCTGTATCGTGTAGCATTCATGGACAAGATCGAACGCGCCCTGCCAGTTTTCCGGCAGATGGAACAGGTCGGCAGCATGATAGGCGACAGAACTGTCCGGAAAGCGCTTTCGCGCCCAGGCAATCGCTTCCGCCGAAATATCGAAGGCGGTGGTGGTATAGCCTGCTGAACGCAACGCCTCGGCATTGTCGCCCAACCCGCAACCGATATCGATGGCCCGGCAACCGGCGGCTTGCTGCCCGGCAAGCCAGGAGACAAGTGCCTCCTTCGGGGCAAGGTCGGCCCAGGGGACCGCTGCCGGATCACCCTCAGCTTCCTCATAGACGGCGCGAAACCAGGCCAGCCGGTCGTCTGCCGCACCGCCTTCAGCACCTGTCAGTTCGTCAATCCGTTTCCTCGCCGCATCGCGGCGAGCCATGAAGGCATCATCTGATTGCACAGGTTTTTCACTCATGCCTTGCGCTCCCAGCCTCCGGCCTCGGTTTGCTGCCAATAGGCAATCTGGAAACCCTCTGCCTTGGCGTCCCGCCAGCGCTGCCGGGCTTCGGCGACAGCCTCTTCGTCTCGGCCATCGAACATGTAAATCGCGCGGGTGTATCCGGCAAGCGGCGGTGGCGGCGCCCGGTCAACCATGAAGCGGACATCAGCCTGGTTTGGATCGTCCTGGTCCGAAGTCAGATAGATCGGCTGATGCTCCGCATAGCCATCGTCTTTGGTACCGTGTGGCAGAAAGCTCTGGTCGGAATAAGTCCACAAGTGCGAATCAAGTGCCTTGCACCGCTCCGGCGAACCAGTTTGCACGACCACCTTCCAGTCGCGCTCCAGACATTTCTCCAGAAGCTGCGGCAACGCCTCCTCGAGCGACTTGAACAACAGGTGGTAGAACACCACTTCAACACTCATTCCACGTTCCCGATCGCCAAGGTGATGCACTTGGGCAACAATGCACCTGCATTCCCCCTTTTTCGTCAGCCTTTAATGGACAGCACGAAAAAGTCGTAGCATTAACCCTTCCCAAAAGTCGATTGGCTAGGGTTCTGGCCGGATGTATTGGGAAATGTTTTAATCGGGCCGTGGGGCCGGTTAACGATAATACCGTTGGGGGATTGAATGATCGCACGTATTGCCGTGTTTTTTCTGCTCGTGGCAGCCACTGCCGGAGCGACGGCCGGAATCGGGCTTTTCGTCGAACCGGCAACCGCTTGCCAAACTTACAAGACCTGCTGACTCGGCACTGAAATCGAAGCTGCGGCTGCCCGGACATGGTCCGCGCAGCTTTTTTCATGCCGAAACCGCTGCTGTTACTCGTAGTGATCGGCCACAAGCTGGTTGAGCAGGCGAACGCCGTAGCCGCTGGCCCAGCTCTGGCAAATATCCGTCTTTGGCGCACCAAACGCTGTTCCGGCAATATCCAGATGTACCCAGGGCGTGTCTTTCACAAAGCGCTGCAGGAATTGCGCCGCCGTGATCGATCCGGCCCAGCGTCCGCCGATGTTCTTCACATCGGCATTGGGCGAATCGATCATCTTGTCATAGTCCTTGGACAGCGGTAGCCGCCAAACCGGCTCGCTGCTGGCTTTCGCTGCACTCTCAAGCTTGGCAACAAGCTCGTCATCATTGGAGAACAGGCCGGCATTGTGATTGCCGAGTGCCACGATCACCGCGCCTGTAAGTGTCGCCAGATCGATCATGATCTTCGGATTACAGGTTTGCTGCGTGTACCACATGGCATCAGCCAGAACGAGACGGCCTTCAGCATCTGTGTTGAGGATCTCGATCGTCGTTCCCGACATGGCTGTGACGATGTCCCCTGGGCGGCTGGCATTGCCGTCGGGCATGTTCTCGACAAGGCCGATCACTCCGACAGCATTGACTTTGGCCTTGCGCGCCGCAAGCGCGTGCATCAGCCCGGTCACGGTTGCGGCACCGCCCATGTCACCCTTCATCTCGTCCATTCCGGCAGCCGGCTTCATGGAAATGCCGCCAGTGTCGAAAACGACACCCTTGCCGACAAAAGCCAGCGGCGCATCGCCTTTCTTGCCGCCGTTCCAGCGCATAACCACCAGACGGGGTGGACGGGCGGACCCCTGCGAAACGCTCAAGAGCGCGCCCATCTTGAGTTTTTTCAGATCCTTCTCAACGAGGGTTTCAATTTCCACGCCGAGTTTTTCCAATTCGCCGGCCTTCTTGGCGAATTCCTCCGGTCCAAGAATGTTTGACGGCAGATTAACCAGGTCACGCGCCAGAATAACGCCGTCTGCTACAGCTCCTGCCGCCGACCAGGCCTTGCGCGCGGCCTTAGGGTCAGCAACCTGCAGGCTTAAGGTCAATGCGCCGGATACGGCAGCGTCGTCCTCTTTGGTCTTGAACTGGTCGAACGCATAAGCCCGCAGCTTTGCGCCCATGGCGAATTCCGCCTCCATGGCCCCGTCAAGCGGCGCTTCGCCGGGTGTTTCCAACACCACAGCCGCGCTTTCCGCCTTGGCATCCTTCAACTTGGCATAGACAAGACCGCCAAGCATCCGCCAATCATCCGCGGTTAACTCACCGGTGTCTCCCAATCCGAACACCATCAAACGGTCAGCGCCGAGCCCGGCAGGTGCTATCAAATCAAGGCTGGTTTTCCTGTCGCCCTTGAAGGCAGCGATCTTTGCCGCTCTTTCCAAGCCACCATCCAGGCCAGACAGCAGCTCGCCGGTAGATACGCCGCAGGTCAGATCCTGTCCGGCCAAAACGACAAGCAGGCCGCTCTTGGGCGCTGCAAACTTGGTGAAGGTGACTTTAGAAAGCTTGGTCATACATTAGATTCCATCGTTCCAATTACCCCTTACAGGTAGCAACCACTCCGGCCTCCGGCAATCGGCAAGTCTGCCGCGGTCTAGCAATTTTTTCCTGTCGAACGGTTCGCCATCCGCAGCCAGTTCCGGCATTCTGGAAAAGAGTGTTACACGCTTTGCGCTACTTCAAGGGCGTCCGGATTCTCTGGTGATGACACTTCGTTACCGGAGCACCTGCCCGAGTCGAGTTCGGTGAACTGCGAATCCGCCCTGTCTTCTTCGGATCGTTCCAGTGATGCGACCTGGACATTATTGCGGCCCTTGGCCTTCGCCGCATAAAGCGCTGCATCGGCCAGGCGCATGATATCCTGGGCAACCGTGCCATGTTGCGGGTAACCGGCCACACCGAGAGAGATTGTGATGCGAGGCAGGGTTTTGCCGGCGTACTTCACGTTCAGGCTTTCGACCGCATGGCGAAGTGCTTCGGCCTTTGCCCGTGCCGCTTCGAGGCTGCAATCAGGCAGGAGAACCATCAGTTCCTCTCCACCAGTACGGCAGGCAACCTCTTCCCTCTCGCATTGGTTTTCAAGCGCTGTACCGACCGCCCTCAAGACGATGTCTCCAGCATCATGGCCATGATTGTCGTTGAATTTCTTGAAATGATCGACGTCCACGGCAATTACACAGAATGACTTGTGGTCACGGTGGCTTTCGGAGAGTGTTTTGGACATCATGTCGCTGAGATAGCGGCGGTTGAACAATCCTGTCAGCGGATCACGAACCGTCTGGTCCTGTAACTGATCGCGCATTCTGACATTGGCAATTGCGAGACTGATTTGCTCGGCACACATCTGCGCCAGCCGCTTTTGCGACCGGAACTGTTCCACATTGTTACCGGTTGTCTTCAGGGTCAGAAGCCCCACGGTTTCTCCGTGGGCCTGCACCGGAAAGCAGTAATAAGGCTTTCCATCGTGCGGACTAACATGGTTGCAGGTAAAGTTCACTTCGCCCTGACCATATTCATAGACCCTGCCCCTGCGCAGCCCCCAGCAATCACACGGTTGAATATGGTCACGATGCTCAGCGCCGTTCCAGCTTTTGTAACCGTCAAGAACATCCCTGGAGTTGGAGTAGACGTAAACACTGCCAGCTGTTTCCGGCAGGATGTGCGTCATGTAGCTGGCGACCATCTCGAAGAGTTCATCCAGCGACCGGCTCGATTGTAACCATTCGTTCAGCTCTCCAAGCAAACGGACTTCGCGGGCAAGGCGTAACTGTTCGTTCAACAGGTCTCTTTCCTTGTCGGACTGGGACCGTTCAAGCTTGGATTGTTTCCGCAGGCTCCTGTATTCGGCAGCACTTGCGCGGTACATCAGGATGAGAACGATGCCAGCAACACCTGTACCGCTTGTGGTGATTCCACCGATCAGAAATCCCAGACGCTGCAGCAGCGTCGAGCGTAAATCTGTAATGTCGCTGAAAAACTCTATTGCACCAATGAAATGACCGTTGATTATGACGGGAGTGAAGATCTCGACAATTTCGCGCTCACCAATGCCTGTGGGATCTTGGGCATGCAGCATCATTCCGTCGATCTCGGCTGCCAGCCTCGTGCCGCGGATATAGCGGATCTCGCCCCGGATAACAGTGTCCAGGAACCGGGAGGCCTCACTGGTAGAACTCACATCCTCGGCGTGGCTCGACCAAAACACCGTGCCGTTCTTGTCGAACAGTTTTAAGCGATAGACTTCGGACGCCTCCGGCAGCGCTTTCAAAAAGGCAACTTCCTCCGGCAACATTTCGCCATCCGCGAATGTGTCGCCAAAGCTGTTCAAATGGCTGACGACACGGCGTTTCCACACAACAGCCTGTTTGCGCACATCCGTTTCAATGACCGATTCCGCAATAATTTCCGGCAGATACCGAACCATTGAAAAAATCAAAACGACCGATGCAAAAGCAAGCAGGCTGAAAAGAAACCAGCGGCCTGCCCGGTGCCGCTCAAAGATAACGGATATATTATTCATTGGTATTTCTCACAGTATTCAGCAACTCAAAGCGGTAAGCCAAAACATCTAAAGGGGTGTTAAATCCGAGCGCTGAATTCAGACGAAATGCCGACCGTCGTATGACTACGTACGGCACAGCGAAATGCCCGTTCGTCGCATAGGTGTTTGACCCCGGTGACCAGACTTGCCTCTGTACCCGTTGAGGGGCGCTTGATTTGGGAATCACCGGTTAAAGTGCAGAAACATCCGGTTTTTTCCTGCTTCTGATTGCAAATGCCGGGCAACTTTTCCGGCATGGACCCGCCTCGCGGTGGCGGAACATGCCGGACCAAGAGTGTTGCCAATCCGTCCCTGTCTAAAAATATGAAAACATTAACCAAACTTGTTGGTGGGCTGTTCACCTTGTTACGTGTTATTGGATGGGAGAAACAGGCTACTTTACAAACCGCTCTCGCGAGAAAGTTTCGCTGCGACACCCCATGAAGACGCTCGAACGATACATTATCAGACGCTTGGCATCCGCGTTCTTCATGACAATTCTCGCCATGACCGGCGTGGTATGGGCGACCCAGGCGCTTCAGCAACTGGATTTGGTGACCTCCAAAGGTCAGACAATCGTTCAGTTTATCGGCATCACGATGCTCGCTTTGCCGTTTCTGGTTGTCATCGTCGCGCCTTTTGCGCTCATGATTGCCCTAGCTCTGGTCCTGAACGCCCTATCCGGCGATAGCGAACTCATCGTGATTGACGCAAGTGGCGGTTCCAGGTTCCTTGTGTTCAAGCCGGTGATGCTGTTTTCCGCATTTGTCATGCTTTTGGTCGCCGGCATGTCGCTCTACGCAGCACCGATGGGCCTTGCCCAATTGCGGGAAGAAATCTCCCGTGTGCGCGCCGACCTTGTTGCAAACATCGTCAAGCCCGGACATTTCATTACCGTTGAAGCCGGACTGACATTCCACATCCGCAACCGTTCCGGAAACGGCACACTGGACGGCCTTCTGCTCCATGACACCCGCGATCCGGAAACGGCGTTCACCTATCAGGCCGACACAGGGCAAATCGTGGACACCCAGGGCCGGACGCTTCTTGTCATGCAGAACGGGACAATCCAGCGGCGGCCCAATCGGCAGGGCGACATATCAATTGTACGATTTCAGTCCTACGCATTCGATCTATCCAGTCTTATTCCGGAAGCATCGGAACCAACTTTCAAGGCCAGCGAACGCAGCACGGCAAACCTGATTTCGCCGGGCAAGAACGATGCTTATGCGCTCAAGCATCCGGACAAGCTACGCACGGAGCTTCATGAGCGGTTCAGCCAACCGCTCTATTGCCTTGCCTTCGGGCTGGTGGTGTTTGCGTTCCTCGGTAAGGCGCGGACAACCCGCCAAAGCGGCGGTCTCGCCGTTTTGAGCGCGATTGTGTCCTGTGTCCTCCTGCGCACTTCAGGTTTCGGTGTGACTGCGGCAAGCGGCGGGGCGGTGGTCGCAGTCCTGCTTCTATACGTGGTGCCGCTTGCCGGATGCACCTTGGCCCTCGTCTCAATCTTGCGCGACCAGGCCGGTAATCAGCCAAAATGGCTTGGTGCCATCGTGCAACGGCTTCAGGACCTGATGGACCGGATCACAACCCGGCTGAACGGCCAACGGGCGGGAGAGCCATCATGATTGGCCGGTCTACACTCGGGATCTACTTTGCAAATCGCTTTCTGAAGTCCATCCTCGGGCTTTTTCTGCTGGCTGCTGTACTGATTTTCCTGTTCGATGTTCTGGAACTCGTGCGCCGGGGCGGCGACAGAGACGGTTTCTCGGTCTTGCGCGTCGCACTGATCTCGGGTTTGCGCGTCCCGCTGCTGCTTGAGCAGGTCATTCCGTTTACAGTCCTGTTCGGGTCGATTGCGGCCTTCGTTGCGCTCAGCCGTGCACTGGAACTGGTAATCGCCCGCGCGTCCGGTATCTCGGTCTGGCAGTTCTCCCTGCCCGCGCTCGTTGTCGGCCTCGGGCTCGGCACCTTTTCTGTGACAGTCTACAATCCTGCCGCAGTGTGGCTTCAAAATAAATCCGACGAGATCGCTTCAGGCTTGTTCGGGCGGGAGCAGAACTTCCTGTTGCAGACCACCAATGACGTCTGGGTTCGCCAGGACGGTCTGGACGGTGAATCGGTGCTTCTCGCGCAACAACTGCTCGATGGCGGCGCGCGCCTGACCGGCGTGACGGTGTTCACCTTTGACACGGAGGGAACTTTCCACCAACGCGTGGAAGCGGATGAAGCGCGCCTCGGAAACGAGATCTGGTATCTGAAGAACGCGGTTGTCTACACCACCGAGCAGGATCCGCAGACCTACGGCCAGTATGAGATCAGCACATTCCTGACCGCTACGGAAGTTCGAGAAAGCATCGGTTCGCCAGAATCAATTTCGTTCTGGAACCTGCCGCGGTTCATCGAACTGGCTCGCAATGCGGGACTTCCGGCCTATCGCTACAATTTGCAATATCAAACACTTCTGGCACGTCCACTGCTTTTGACGGCCATGATCCTCATTGCGGCGGCAGTTTCGCTTAAAGTGTCGCGGTTTGGTGGTATGGGAAACATGATTCTGGGTGGAATCCTTTCCGGGTTCGTGCTTTACGTTCTGTCCGAACTGGCAAAAGACTTCGGTGGAGCTGGAATCGTCCCACCCCTTGTCGCTGCATGGGCACCGGGGATCATTGGAGTGTTGTTGGGTTTAACCATCCTGTTACATCAGGAAGACGGGTAAGACGAGTGACGGGCGTGTTGGGAATAAAGCGGCATAAGAAACTCCTGCCGCACCGGATGGGGCTGACGGCGACCGCTTGCGCATTTGCGCTTGGCGTGTCGTTTGTTGCCTTGTGCCCGCCAGCATCCCATGCCCAGGCACTGACCGACCGGCTGGCAGAGAATCTCGATCCGAACTCCGAACTCATCCTCGAAGCCGATCAAGTTACTTATGACTTCGACCGCGACAAAATTTCAGCGTCCGGCAATGTTCAGGTGTTCTACGACGGCAATGTTGTTCAGGCGCACCAGATCATTTTTGACCGCACCAACGGCCAGTTGACCGCACGCGGCAATGTCATCTTCACCGAACCGACCGGAAATGTGGTACGGTCTGATGAACTGGTTCTTTCCGAGGATTTCGCCAACGGGTTCGCGCGCGCCTTGCAGATCGATACCCCGCAGCGCACTCGTTTTACCGCCGAACAGGCGACCCGCGAAGGCGGCAACGTAACCACCTTCGAAAACGGCATCTATACGGTCTATACAAAGCCGACCAATCCACCGGACAAGCCACCGCTGTGGCGCATCCGTGCTGCCAAGATCATTCACAATCAGACCGAGCGGACCATCGAGTACGAGAATGCGGCACTGGAGTTTTTCGGTACTCCGATTGCCTATACGCCCTATCTGACGATGCCCGACCCAACCGTAAAGCGTAAATCCGGTTTCCTGATGCCCTCAGGTGTCGTGTCCGACAAGCTCGGTTACGGGGTCACTGTGCCTTACTATTGGGCTCTCAACCCGCATTACGATTTGACAACCGCCCTAACTCCTCTGACCAAACAGGGAGCCTTTAGCGACGTGACCTTCCGCCGGCGGTTCAAGGCTGGCGACATCACGATGGCGGCAGCCGGCTTGTTTCAAGCCCGCCCGGGTGAATTCTCGACGCAGGACGCCAGTGAGCGTTGGCGTGGAGCCGTCAAGACAACCGGTCAATTCCAGGTCGCGGAAAACTGGTCTCTGGGCTGGGATGCGACGCTCAAGAGTGATCGAGGGTTCTTTCGGGATTACACAATCACCAGCTTCGGGGACAATGGCGAAACATCGGAAGTCTACTTGCGAGGCGACACAGATCGTAACTCATTGAGTGTCGAGGCCTATACATTCCAGATCTCTCAAGAAGACTACACTGACAGCCAGTTCAACGCATCGGGCTTTTCGCCCGTCGGCAGCAGGCTGCAAGAAAAACAGCCGGTGGTATTGCCGGTTGTGGATTACGAATATGTGTTCGCCGATCCGATCATGACCGGGGAACTGTCCCTGCGGTCGAACTTTTATTCCTTGACCCGCGAGGAAACCGACGCACTGTCCACAAACGGTGGTTCGATTGCGCAGTTCCGGGGTGTGGACGGCACGTTCTCCCGGTGGTCGTCCGAAGCGAAATGGCGCAAGACCTATATCGATCCGCTTGGCCAGTCATTCACACCGTTCGCCTATCTGCGCGGCGACCTGTTCTTCCTCGCTTCTCCAGACTCTGACGTGACAGCAATCACCGGAGAAAGCTTTGTCGGGCGGGCCATGCCGGCAGTCGGCCTCGAGTACCGCTATCCGTTTGTCGCGACGTTCCAGGGAGGAAACCAGGTTATCGAACCTGTAGCGCAAATCGTCGCACGTCCGGGCGAACAACGGATCGGGGAGCTTCCCAATGAAGATGCGCAGAGCATCGTTTTCGACACGACGACACTGTTCGACTATGACAAGTTTTCCGGGTTTGATCGCACAGAAGGTGGAACACGGCTGAATGTCGGGCTGAACTACAAGCTACAGCTCGACAGTGGCCACTTCCTGAGCGGGCTGTTTGGGCGGTCCTACCATCTGGCCGGGCAGAATTCCTTCGCGACCGCGGATATCCTCGGTGCAACCGAGGATTCAGGTCTTCAGACCAATCTTTCCGACTACGTGGCGAGCCTCTATCTCGACACGCATTTCGGTGTGAAGGCCGGTGCACAAGCGCGCTTTGATAGCGACGATCTGTCGGTAAACCGTTTGCAGACCCAAGCGTCAGGCATCTACGGCCCGCTGTCCGCTTCGCTGTCCTATGCCTATCTCGGCGCTCAGCCGAACAACGGCATCGACCAAGCCCGTGAGGAAATCCTCGGATCGCTCAGCATGCGCATAGAAGAGAACTGGCGCCTATTCGGATCCATGCGATACGACTTGGAGAACAGCAATATAGTTCAAGATGGTGTCGGCGTCGGTTACGATGATGAAGGCTTCTCCATGTCCGTAACTTACGCGGAAGATCGCAGCCGGAACGACGGCCAACTGGTGGACAAAACACTTTACCTAAGGGTTGGGCTGCGAACAATCGGCAATACGCAGGTCTCCACCGGGGTCGACTAGTGCCTTAGTGCGGCTCGTCTCACTTTCCAACTCGCCGCCCTTTCAGGACACCATCCTGCCATGAAGTTTTGTTTAAAAAGCCGGCGTTTTGAAATAACGTTGGGAATGTGCAAAGAGTCGCTTTCGACAAATGCTGTAAACCCTGGAATTGACTGGCCCGGTATCTAAAAGAATGCGCTTCAAAACAGTTCCGTTTTTGCTGACTTTCCTCTTGCTAGGCATAGGGCTCCTTTCCCAGCCGTCGCAAGCCGCGATTCAGGTGGTCGTCAATGAAACCCCGATCACATCGTTCGATATCGGTCAGCGGGCCCGCCTGATCACCTTGACCGAGCGCAGGCCGGCCGCAGCGGCCCGCAAAGCGGCCGAACGGGAACTGATCGAAGACCAGATCAAACTGGCCGAAGCCAAACGGCTGGACATCGAGGTGTCGCAATCGGAAATCGACAATGCGTATGCCAGGGTCGCACAGAACGTCAAGCTGAAGACCAGCCAGTTGACGCAGGTCTTGCGCCAGGGCGGCGTCAATCCGCAAACGCTCAAAGACCGTCTCAAGGTTCAGCTCACCTGGAACCAGGTCCTGCAGCGCCGCTTTTCAAGCAGGGTGGAAATCGATCAATCGGACCTGATCCGGGCCTTGCAGGACGTCGCTGAAGAAGACAAGAACAAGTCGCTGGAATTCGATTTGAAACGGATCGTCGTTGTCGTTCCCAAGAGTTCTTCGAAAGGTTTCAAGTCCGGCCGGTTGCGCGAGAGCAAACAGATCAGAGGCGCATTCGATGGATGCGACAGTGCAGGCAACGTCTTGAAAGACTACAAGGAGGTGGTGGTCCAAACCATCGGGCGCCGGCTCGAAACGGAGCTTCCTCCGGAACTGCGTGAAGAGATCAAATCGACACCTCCTGGAAAGCTGACAGCTCCGGAGACCACCGCAGTCGGTTATGAGATGATCGCCATTTGCGGCAAGCGTGAAATTGCCTCCGACATCGCCAAGCGAACAGAGCTGGAATCTGAGTTACGCGCGAAGGAAGGTCAGAGCCGGGCGCGGCGGTATCTGATGGACTTGCGCCGGCGCGCGACCATTATCTATCCCTGATAGATCCCGGATGACCACGCCTCCCCGTCCAGTCGGCGTCACGCTTGGAGAACCGGCTGGTATCGGTCCGGACCTATGCCTGACGGCCTGGCACAGGCGGGAAGAGCTCGAGTTGCCACCGTTTTATGTGCGCGCAAATCCCGAGTTTCTGACTGCAAGGATGAAGCGCCTTTCCCTGCAAATGCAGATCGCTTCGGTAGAGCCGGAAGAAGCAGGCCACAGTTTTCCAATCGCGCTCCCGGTTGTTCCAACAGGCGATGCGTTCGACGATACACCTGGTACGGAACAGGCGGGAACAGCAGCTTCCGTCATCGCATCAATCGAACACTGCGTGGAGGACATCCACAACGGCCGGTCTTCGGCGGTGGTCACAAGCCCGATCAACAAGTCGGCTCTTTATGGGGCCGGTTTCACCTTTCAGGGGCATACGGAGTTTCTCGGTGCCCTGGCGGCCCGGCACTGGCCTGATGATCCGGCTCAGCCGGTCATGATGATTGCAGGTCCGGACCTTATGGTCGTTCCGGTGACCATCCACATCCCGCTTCACGATGTCCCGAAAGAGCTGACAACAGATCTCATTGTGGAGACGGCGGAAATTGTCGCTGCGGATCTGCAGAACCGGTTCGGAATTGAAAACCCCCGCCTGGCGCTTTGCGGTCTCAATCCGCATGCCGGCGAGAATGGAGCCATCGGCACAGAAGACCTTGACGTTATTGTTCCGGCCATAGGCCTTCTCAAAACCAAGGGTATCCAGGCAACAGGGCCGCATCCGGCAGACACGCTGTTTCATGCGCAGGCCCGCAGTGGTTATGATTGCGTGCTCGGCATGTATCATGATCAGGTTCTGGTGCCGGCCAAAACAATTGGCTTCGACGACAGCGTGAATGTCACCCTTGGGCTGCCTTTCATTCGCACTTCCCCCGATCACGGCACCGCCTATTCCCTGGCCGGCACCGGAACAGCTCGCGTCGACAGCTTCGCAGCCGCCTTGCGCATGGCTGCATTCCTGGCGACGCCCGGCGCCTGAGGGACGGCGCAATGAGCCAGATAGACACCCTCCCCCCTCTGCGCGAAGTTATCGCCGCCCATGGCCTCGATGCGCGCAAATCACTCGGCCAGAACTTTCTGCTTGATTTAAACCTGACATCGCGGATCGCTCGGGCGGCGGGATCGCTGGAAGATCATGTCGTGCTGGAGATCGGCCCCGGCCCCGGCGGACTGACCCGCGCCTTGCTGGCAGCCGGCGCCAAACAGGTCATTGCCATTGAAAAGGACACGCGCTGCCTCCCAGCTCTTGCGGAGATTGCTGCCCACTACGATGGCCGCCTCAGGGTCATTGAAGGCGATGCGCTGACAATTGATCCGGCCGATCTCATTGGCGGCGAAAAAGCAAGGATTGTTGCCAATCTGCCCTATAATGTCGGCACCCAATTGCTGCTGAACTGGATTGCCCTGCCCGAATGGCCACCCTTCTGGTCGTCGTTGACCCTGATGTTCCAGAAAGAAGTCGGCACCCGCATCGTCGCCGAACCCGGATCAAAGGCGTATGGCCGCCTGAGCGTGCTGGCCGGGTGGCGTTGCAAGGCAGGTATCCTGTTTGATATCAGCCCGAAGGCATTCACACCGCCGCCCAAGGTCACGTCCAGTGTCGTCCATCTGACACCAAATGCGGAACCACTGCCCTGTGACCTGAAGGCATTGGAACGATTGACCGCAGCCGCCTTTGGCCAACGGCGCAAGATGCTGCGGGCCAGCCTGAAGGCCTTGTCGCCGGACGCGGAATCCCTGATTTCAGATACCGGTATCGCGCCCACGGCCAGGGCTGAGGACATCAATGTGGCGGGATTTGTCGCGCTGGCAAACCGGTTTGCGGCGGCTGGCAGCTCTCGATAGCACCTTCGATCAGACGTCCTTGGCGGCCACTTCGTCTTCCAGATCCTGCACCATTCCGTTGATCAATGGCGCGATCGCCGGAGAGCGCTTCTGTTTCAGGCGTTCGGCTTTCAGAATCGATTTCACATTCTGAAGAGCCCGGTCCAGATCCTCATTGACAACCACATAATCGTATTCGGACCAATGACGCATTTCGCCGACGGCTGTCTTCAAACGCTTGGCAATCACGTCTTGAGTGTCTTCCGCCCGCCGGTGCAGGCGGGATTTCATCTCGGCAATGGATGGCGGCAGGATGAAGATTGAGACCACATCGCTGCGCATGGTCTCGTAGAGTTGAAACGTCCCTTGAACGTCAATGTCGAACAATATGTCACGCCCACTCCCAATGGCGGCCTCTACCGGTCCGCGCGGCGTCGCATAGGCATTGCCATGGACTTCCGCCCACTCCAGCAGTTCGCCATGGTCACGCATCTGCTCAAAACGGTTTTTCTCGAGGAAATGGTAATGGACGCCGTCGACTTCACTGGAGCGCCTCGGCCGGGTTGTGACGGATATGGAGAGGTCGAGGTTGTCTTCGCTCTCAAGCAGAAGCCGGGCGATTGTCGACTTGCCCGCGCCTGACGGCGACGACAGCACAAGCATCAACCCGCGCCGCCTGGATTCCGCCTCATCCGCACTGACAGTTGTTCCTGCCGGCCTTTCGCTCATTGTCTACTCCAGATTTTGAATCTGTTCCCGCATTTGATCGATCAACGCCTTGAGGTCCAGTCCAATCGCCGTCAGATCCACATGATTGGACTTCGAACACAAGGTGTTGGCCTCGCGATTGAATTCCTGCGCCAGGAAGTCGAGCTTTCGCCCGACGGCCCCGCCTTTCGACAGAAGCTCGCGAACTGCTTCGACATGGGCATGCAGCCGGTCAAGCTCTTCACGAATATCCGCCTTTGTTGCAAGGATAGCCGCTTCCTGATGAAGGCGTTGGGAATCGAGCTGGCCGTTAAAATCCTCCAGCAAATCGGCAACCTGCGCCTTCAGTTTTTCCCGGATAGCACCAGCCTGCCGGGAAGGAAGCGCTTCTGCCGCGGCAGTCAGTTCCGCAATGGCATCGATCTGATCGTGGACAACCTTGCCGATCGCCGCGCCTTCAGAATGACGCATCGTGACAAGGTCTATGAGCGCTGCATCGAGGGATGTGAGTAGCTCGGCCAAAAGCGCCTTGCGGGCTTCCTCGCTGTCCTCGGGCTCCTTGGCCTCGAACACACCTTTCTGGGACAGAATGCCATCCAATGTCGGCGGCGCGACATCGGGAACGCGTTCGCGAAGCAGGGATATCGCCGCAAGAACCGATTCAAGCGCGTCTTCGTTGATCTGCAGATGATCGCCGGTGTGTTCGCGCTGCATGGAAAGCCCAACGGTCACATTTCCCCGCCGGAGCACCTTCGAGCATCGTTCCCGGATTTTCGGTTCAAGCTCTTCGAGCCCGGCCGGAATTCGAATCCTGAGGTCCAGCGACTTGCCGTTGACGGATCTCAACTCCCAGGTCCAGCGCACGGCACCGGACTCTCCGGACGCCCGGGCAAAACCGGTCATGCTGGCAAGTGCCATGTGTTTCTCCGTTCCGCCCTTGTCCAGGTGCTTCGGAATCAGTTCTGTTCCGAGCGGCGCTGCCGTTCGACTTCCCGCCATTTGCGGACATTTTCCCTATGCTGTTCATAGGTCTCCGCAAAGGCATGACCACCGGTCCCGTCAGCCACAAAGAACAGATCCTTGGTGCGCGACGGATTGGCGACCGCCTCCATTGCTGCGCGTCCCGGATTGCCGATCGGCCCCGGCGGAAGACCGTCGATCTGATAGGTGTTGTAGGCGTTCTTGTCGTTAAGTTGAGACTGGGTGATCGCCGAGCGATCCTTCAGCCAGGCTTCTCCGCCGAATATACCGTAAAGGATCGTCGGATCGGACTGAAGCCGCATGCGCTTGTTGAGCCGGTTGACGAACACGCCCGCCACCCTTGGCCGCTCGTCGGCAAGCGCGGTTTCCTTTTCCACGATGGAGGCAAGTATAACCAGTTCCTCGGGTGTACTGACCGGCAGGTCGTCGACCCGGCGTTCCCAGATTTCACTCAGAAGCTTGGTTTGCGCGGCTGCCATCTGGCTGAGCACATCCTGACGCGCTGTTCCCCGGGCAAAAGTATAGGTCTGCGGCAAAAGTGCGCCTTCGGCCGGAACCTCGGTCACCTCGCCGGTCAGGATCGGATGGTTCCGTACCCGTTCGAGAATTTGAGCGGTCGACCAGCCTTCTGGAATCGTAATTGAATGCGTGACCGCGTTGCCTTCCACCAGATCGTGCATGACCTCCAGCATGGAAACGCCGGGGGCAAACGCGTATTCGCCTGCCTTGAGGCTGGTCTCGTTCTTGTAAAGGCGGACACCGATATTGAAGATCCATTCATCGAGCATTGAATCGGCAATGACGTTCCGGCCGGAGAGCCGCTCCGTAATACCGGAAAGGCCCGACCCGGCGGATATGACCACGGTCGTTTCTTCTTGAAGCGGACCGGCTGCCTCAAAGGATTGCTTGCCGAAATAGAGCGCGGCACCGAAGGCGGCAACGCCAAGCACTGCGAGACTGATCAACATATTGATCAGAATAACCAGCGGGTTGCGGACGTGGCGTGAACGGGGTGGCGGGGCCGGAGCTGGTTCCGGTTGCAGTGCCTCTTTCGGGCTCTTCGGTCGGATGCTCATACTTCACCACCCTTTTGGCGGACGGCCCGTTCGTTAGGGTGTCCGGTTTCCGGTTGACCTTTCGGCCGGAAACCTTTCGGTTCCCGGCGTTACCGGACCATGACTGCCCTATACGGCAACTTTGCGGAAGACCAGAGATGCGTTGGTCCCGCCAAAGCCGAATGAGTTCGACAGGGCCACATCAATATTCATCTTCTTGGCTGTGTGGGGAACCAGGTCAATCTCCGTTTCCACGGATGGATTGTCGAGGTTGATTGTCGGCGGCGCAACGCTGTCCTTGATCGCCAGGATCGAGAAGATCGCTTCCACGGCACCCGCAGCACCAAGCAGATGGCCGATGGACGACTTTGTCGAAGACATGGTCAGACCGGACGCATGTTCACCTGCGAGACGGGTCACAGCGCCAAGTTCGATCTCGTCGCCGAGCGGCGTCGACGTTCCATGCGCGTTGACGTAATCGATGTCACCCGGCGAAATATCCGCGCGCTTCAAGGCTGCCTGCATGCAGCGATAGGCACCATCGCCATCCGCGGACGGCGCAGTAATGTGGTACGCATCGCCTGAAAGACCGTAACCGATCACCTCGGCATAGATCTTCGCACCGCGCTTGACCGCGTGCTCGTATTCCTCGAGCACCACGACGCCGGCACCCTCGCCCATCAGGAAGCCGCAGCGGTCTTCGTCATACGGACGGGAGGCCTTCTCCGGGTCGTCGTTATAATTGGTAGCAAGCGCGCGGCAGGCCGCGAAACCGGCAATCGCCAGACGGCCAACAGGAGATTCCGTGCCGCCGGCGACCATGACGTCGGCATCATCGAAAGCTATCAGCCGGGCGGCATCACCGATCGCATGCGCGCCGGTCGAACATGCTGTGACAACGGCATGGTTCGGGCCCTTGAGCTGATGGCGGATCGACACATAGCCACCGGCCAGGTTGATAAGGCGTCCGGGAATAAAGAACGGGCTGACCCGGCGGGCCCCCTTGTCGGCCAGAAGATGTGCGCCCTGCTCGATTCCCTGCAGTCCGCCTATACCGGATCCGATCAGAACGCCGGAACGGGCCTGCTGATCGTAGGTTTCCGCCTTGAAGCCGGAATCTGCGATAGCCTGATCGGCTGCAGCAACTGCGTAGACGATGAAATCGTCGACTTTGCGCTGCTCCTTGACTTCCATCCATTCGTCCGGATTGAAGTCCCCGTCCTCTGAGGAGCCGCGCGGGATCTGGGCAGCGATCTGGCATGCCAGGTCGTCAACCTTGAAGTTTTCGATCTTGTTGGCGCCGCTCTGGCCATCAAGAATTTTTTTCCAAGTGACATCGACGTCGCCGCCTAGCGGCGTCACCATGCCCAATCCTGTTACGACTACTCGCCTCATCCATCCGCACTTACAAATTGACAAGGCCAAGCGCAATCCGGGAACGGATCCGCCTGGCCAATCGTCTTGTTGTCGTTATTGGCCGATTATTTCGCGGCGCCTTCGAGGAACTTGACCGCATCACCAACGGTCAGGATCGTCTCTGCTGCATCATCCGGGATTTCGACGCTGAACTCTTCCTCGAATGCCATCACGAGTTCGACAGTGTCGAGGCTGTCCGCGCCAAGGTCGTCGATGAAGCTGGCTTCCAGAGCCACTTTCTCTGCGTCAACACCCAAGTGCTCAACGACGATTTTCTTAACCCGATCCGCGATATCGCTCATTTCTAACTTCCTTGATTTTGGGTCTTTACCATTCTCGCGATGTTGCCGCACGCCGGTTCATCCGGCGTCCTTGCGGCGCAAATTCGCGGGTTTGAACAGTGTTGCAGCAGATCCTGTTCTTTTTGACATAAACAAATCCGCTGCATCGGACAATCGGCGGGTAGGTAACACACTTTCCCGACCTTGACCAGCCGGTCTGACACGCTTGCCGATTGTGTCGATTCTTTTTCCCTCGCTAGCGGTTTTTTCTTTTTAAATCATAGCCATGCCGCCATTCACATGCAGGGTTTGACCTGTCATGTAGGCAGCTTCGTCACTTGCCAGATAAAGGGCGGCAGACGCGATTTCAGCGGCAGTTCCAAGGCGCCCGGCAGGCACGCTTGTGAGAATCGCCTCGCGTTGCTTGTCATTCAGCGCATCTGTCATGGCGGTCTCAATGAAGCCCGGTGCGATCGTGTTGACGGTAATGTGACGGCTCGCCACTTCCCGTGCGAGGGATTTGTACATGCCGATCATCCCGGCCTTGGCCGCCGCGTAGTTCACCTGGCCCGGATTGCCGGTAACCCCGACAACCGAGGTGATCCCGATGATACGGCCTGTACGGCGCTTCATCATGCCCTTGATCGCAGCGCGGCACAGTCGGAAACCGGAACTCAGATTGACCTCCAGAACCTGATCCCACTCCTCGTCCTTCATACGCATGAAGATGTTGTCACGCGTGATCCCGGCATTGTTGACCAGAATATCCACGGAGCCCATCTTGGCTTCGGCAGCCGGAAGCAGCGCATCGACAGCAGCCCGGTCCGACAGGTTTGCAGGTGTAACGTGCACCCGTTCGCCCAGGTCGGCGGCGAGCGCCTCAAGCTTTTCAGCGCGTGTTCCGGAAATGGAAACGGTTGCCCCCTGGGTGTGGAGCGCGCGCGCAATCGCCTCGCCAATCCCGCCAGTGGCGCCGGTCACCAGCGCGTTCTTACCTTCCAAGCTGAACATCAGCCATCCTTCCCCAAATCGTGTCCTTTGCAAAAGCCGAGCCGTCTATGACAGCCGCCTTCAGCCGGAAATCTTTTCCATAAGCGGGTCAATATCATCTGGCCCGTTAACTGCAATGCCCGTGGTTTCCTTGGCAATGCGCTTGACCATACCCGTCAGGACCTTGCCCGTACCGGCTTCAACAAACGTGGTAACGCCTGCTCCGGCAAGCCAGCTGATGCTTTCGCGCCAGCGCACGGTACCGGTCACCTGTTCGACGAGACGCGAGCGGATCTCGCCCGGGTCCGTGATGGGGGCGGCAAGCACATTGGCGACCAGCGGCACGGCCGGCGCCTTGATGTCGGCATTGGCCAGCGCTTCCGCCATGGCATCGGCAGCCGGTGCCATCAGTTTACAATGGAACGGTGCGCTGACCGGAAGCATCACGGCACGCCGTGCGCCGCGCGCCTTGGCGATTTCAACGGCCCGCTCGACTGCAGCCAGATGACCGGAAACAACGACCTGTCCCGGCGCATTGTCATTTGCCGCCTGACAGATTTCGCCCTGGGCCGCATCCTTGGCAACCTCCATCACGGCCTCGAATTCAAGGCCGAGGAGCGCTGCCATGGCGCCCTGCCCGACCGGCACTGCCGATTGCATGGCTTCACCGCGCACACGCAACAGCCGGGCTGCCGTGGTAACGTCAATGCTGCCTGCTGCTGCAAGCGCGGAATACTCTCCGAGCGAGTGCCCGGCGACGTAAGCGACGCTGGCTTTCAAATCCAGTCCCTTGCCTTCAAGGATCCGCATGGTTGCCAGACTGACCGCCATCAGCGCCGGTTGCGCGTTCGCCGTCAGCGTCAAGACGTCTTCCGGTCCGTCCCACATGGTCGCAGAGAGCTTTTCTCCCAATGCGTCGTCTACTTCGTCGAAGACCGCCTTGGCTTCCGGGAACGCATCGGCGAGCGCCTTGCCCATGCCTACGGATTGACTGCCCTGTCCGGGGAACGTGAATGCGATGCTCATTTTGGATCGCCTCCTGACCTTGTGTTTTGCCGCGGCCTTGTCGTTGAGAATTAACGTCCGCCTTGGAACGCCTCCGGCCAGCTGTTTCCGGACAGGCACCAGATTACGCAATGCTGACGAGGCACCGTCCTGAAGGCGAGGCTATGAAACGGGCGCGCCCGTCCTGTCAAGGCCCTTGCGGTATCGACGCCTATAATTATGTCTGTCATCCAACTGCCCACCGTTTCGCCATTCACTGTCCCGGCACTATCAGGCTGTCCTGAACAGTCCCCATTTCGAACCATCGACGGATTTTTTGCCGCTTGTCTTGCATTTCAGTTGGAACGCGGTATACAGCGCGCTTCATCCGGGTTTTGGCCGGGGGCTGAACGGAAGGGCAATTGCCAGGATATCGAAAGCATATCCGACTTCCCGTGTTCCCACTCCCGTAAGATTTCTCGTGGCCTTTCCGGGCTTACGAGGAGGCTTTGCGCCGAAACCCGCGTTGTCAACCTAAGAAAGGCAATCATACATGCCGCTTTACGAGCACGTATTCCTGGCGCGCCAGGATATTTCGGCCCAACAGGTCGAACAACTCGTCGAACAGTACAAGGCCGTTATCGAAGGCAATGGCGGAACTGTCGGCAAGGTGGAAACCTGGGGACTGCGCTCCCTGGCTTACCGCATCAAGAAGAACCGCAAGGCACACTACACGCTGATGAACATCGAAGCTCCGCATCCGGCAGTCGCCGAGATGGAGCGTCAGATGGGCCTCAACGAAGACGTTCTGCGCCACATGACCTTCAAGGTCGATGCGCTGGACGAAGAGCCGTCCGTAATGATGCAAAAGCGCGACCGTGACGACCGCCGTGGCGGCCGCGGCGACCGTGGTGACCGTTTCGGCGGCGACCGTGGCGGTGATCGCGGTGGACGTTCTGGCGGCGAGCGCGCACCGCGCCGCGACGAGGAGTAAGAGATCATGGTTGAAATCGCACAGCTTCCGAGCCGCCGTCCGTTCTTCCGCCGCCGGAAGACCTGCCCGTTCTCCGGCGCCAACGCACCGAAGATCGACTACAAGGACACCCGTCTTCTGCAGCGCTACATTTCCGAGCGCGGCAAGATCGTGCCGAGCCGCATCACCGCCGTTTCTGCAAAGAAACAGCGCGAGCTGTCCCGTGCCATCAAGCGCGCACGCCTGCTCGGCCTTCTGCCTTTCGTGATCAGCTAAGTCATGAACGGCCTCTCCCGGAGCCTGCTCCGGGAGACCCGAACTGGGGCCACGGGTTCACCGGCCTCTAACCGCCTCAACGGCGGGACAGTTAGGAGACTACCATGCAAGTCATTCTTCTTGAGCGTATCGTCAAGCTCGGCCAGATGGGCGACACCGTCAAGGTCCGCGACGGCTACGCCCGTAACTACCTCCTGCCGCAAGGCAAGGCGCTGCGCGCCAACAAGGCCAACCTGGAGCGTTTCGAACGCGAACGCGCCCAGCTTGAGGCCCGCAACCTTGAGCGCAAGAGCGAAGCCGAAGCCGTTGCCGCCAAACTGGACGGTCAAGACCTCGTGGTCATCCGGTCCGCCGGCGAAACGGGCCAGCTCTACGGTTCCGTTTCCACCCGCGACATCGCCGAAGGTTTGACCGAAGGCGGCTTCTCCGTTTCCCGAGGCCAGGTCGAGCTGCGCTCGCCGATCAAGACCATCGGCATCCACTCGGTCCTGATCCGTCTGCACCCGGAAGTCGAAGTCAGCGTTACGGTCAACGTTGCCCGCTCCGAAGACGAAGCCGTCCGTCAGGCAGCCGGTGAAGACCTCACCGCTCCGGAACAGGATGTCTTCGAGTTTGAAGAAGACGAGGAAGAGGGCGAAGGTGAAGAAGGCGCTACGGAAGATGGCGCTGACGAAGCACCGGTCGAAGACGAAGCCTGATCCTTCAAGGCAAAAAAACGCAGATCAAGCGGCGCTGGCAACGGCGCCGCTTTTTCTTTGCCAGCTATATAGTTCGGCATACTCGATCCGTTGTGAATACCCGCCATGAATTGATGCTCACAAGGTATTGAAGAACCACCATAAAACCTGATCCGGCAAAGTTTCTTTTGTTTTTTCTATGTATTTTCAATTAGTTAACAAGAACCCCTTGACTCTTAAGGCACCAAATCCGTCAAGCCCAAGCCGGAATTTTCCCCGTTGATTTTTTTTGACCAGTGGGAATCCGATTCTGTCGTTTTGTCACCTTGAGCCACCACCTCCCGGCCTGTAGACCAGATGAACAAGGGCCAACGGGGGAGCACATGAAGCACGGTTTGCAGGAAGTCGCCAAGGAAGAGACCCAGCAGCGTCTTGCCCCTCACAATGCCGAAGCCGAGCGCCAGCTCCTGGGTGCCATTCTCGTCAACAACGAGACTTATTACCGGGTTTCAGACTTTCTCGAGCCGGTTCATTTCTTTGTTCCTCCCCATCGTGAAATCTACGAAAAGGCCGGACAACTTATCCGTGCCGGCAAAACTGCCTCACCGGTCACGCTAAAGACGTTCTTTCCGGCCGAGGCGAAGATCGCCGACCTGTCAGCGACGCAGTTTCTTCTCAGGCTTGCAGGGGACGCTGCCTCCGTCATCAACGCGGAAGACTATGGCCGGACAATTCAGGATCTGGCGATCCGCCGCAACCTGATCCGCATCGGCGAAGACATGGTCAATATCGCCTTCGATGCGCCGATCGACCTGCCGCCTGGGCAACAGATAGACGACGCTGAGCGCAGACTTTTTGAGCTGGCGGAAAAGGGCAACAGCGACGGCGGGTTTGTCAGCTTCGGCGATGCGCTCACCGAAACCATCGAGATGGCCCATGCGGCCTATAAACGTGATGGCGGGCTGTCCGGCATCTCGACCGGCCTCGTTGAACTCGACCGGCTGATGGGTGGCCTGCAGCCCTCAGATCTGATCGTGCTGGCCGGGCGTCCGGCAATGGGCAAGACATCGCTTGCCACCAACATCGCCTGCAACATCGCCCAGTCATATCAAAACGAGGAACAGCTCGACGGATCTTTGAAAACCGTCAATGGTGGCGTAGTCGGGTTCTTCTCGCTGGAAATGTCGGCGGAGCAACTCGCCACCCGTATCATCTCCGAGCAGGCGGAGATTTCTTCATCGAAAATCCGCCGCGGCGAAATTCAGGAACACGAATTTGAGGCGCTGACAGCCTGTGCGCAGCAGATGCAGACCGTACCGCTGCATGTGGACCAGACGGGCGGCATTTCCATCGCCTCTCTGGTGGCCCGCGCCCGTCGGCTCAAGCGGCAGAAGGGTCTTGACCTGATCGTGGTGGACTATATCCAACTGCTGACCGGCTCACAGCGGCGCGGCGACAGCCGCGTTCAGGAAATCACCGAGATCACCACCGGCCTTAAGGCGCTCGCCAAGGAATTGAATGTTCCGGTGATTGCTCTTTCTCAGCTTTCGCGTCAGGTGGAATCGCGCGATGACAAACGCCCGCAGCTGTCAGACTTGCGTGAATCGGGATCGATCGAGCAGGACGCGGACGTGGTGCTGTTCGTCTATCGCGACGAGTATTACCTGTCCAAGACAGAGCCCGAGGACGGAACGCCGGAATACGAAGTCTGGAAAGACAAACTCGAGCGCGTGAAGGGCAAGGCGGAAGTCATCATCGCCAAGCAGCGTCACGGCCCGACCGGCACCGCGCATCTCCACTTCCAGGGCGAATTCACCCGCTTCTCCGATCTCGTCGAGACCGATCATCTCCCGGAACGCTACGAATAGCACCCGGGAAACCAAGAACGCCACCGACTGGCCGCGTGCACGAGGGTTTCGATCCAAAGGCCGCGGCCTTTTTCTGACCTCACTCCTGTGAATCGTCTAAACTGCCAATCGACCTAGCGACTGAACAGACACCAGCCATGCTCAATCCGAAAACCGTCTCCAATCCGGACCTCCTTGACGACGCGCTTTATGGCGGGCGGCTGACTATCGACGTGGATGCAATTGCTGCCAATTGGCGCAGCCTGAAAGGGCGGCTGGCGCTTGGCGCCGAATGCGCGGCGACTGTCAAGGCCGACGCCTATGGTACCGGCCTGATGCCGGTGTCCGAACGGCTGTGGGCGGAAGGCTGCCGGACATTCTTTACCGCCCTGCCGACGGAAGCCCTTGCCTTGCGTGGCGCACTGCCGGACGCCACCATCTATGTGCTTGATGGCGTCTTTCCGGGGACGGCCCAAATCCTCTCTGATGCACAGTTGCGGCCCGTGCTCGGATCCGCGGTTGAAGTCGATGAATGGGCGGAGCATTGCGCCGTGGCCGGCGTCGGACACCCGGCAGCCATTCATGTCGATACAGGCATCCACCGCCTCGGCCTGACCGCGTCCGAATTCGCCGATGCCATGCAGACACTTGCAGAAAATGGCCCGTTCACACCCTCGCTGATCATCTCCCATCTCGCATGCGGGTCCGATCCCGGGCATCCGATGAATGCCCAACAACTGGCGAAGTTTCGGGAGATAACCGGCGCATATGCGCATATCCCCCGGTCACTGGCCAACTCGGCCGGCGTTTTCCTGGGACCCGACTTCCATTTCGATCTCGCCCGGCCCGGTATCTCGCTTTATGGCGGCAAGGCCATCGACACCGCCCCCAATCCAATGCAAACCGCCGTCAAGGTCGAGGCACGGATCATGCAGGTTCATGACGTTCCTGTAGGCGATACGGTCGGCTACGGCGCGGCTCAGACCGCCAGGCGCCCGCTCCGGAATGCCGTCGTTGCTGCCGGTTATGCGGACGGCATGATCCGCAGCGCCAGCTCGTCAGATGACCATCCAGGCGGCTATGCCGCAATAGGCGGGCACAAGGCGCCCATATTGGGCCGGATTTCCATGGACATGATCACGCTCGATGTTACCGGGATACCGGAGGATCTTGCCCGGCGCGGCGCATTTGCGGAAATGCTGGGCCCGAAGGTGGCTGTTTCCGACTTAGCAGAAGTCGCCGGAAGCATAGACTACGAATACC
This sequence comes from Roseibium sp., assembly GCA_965230445.1. Lineage (GTDB taxonomy): Bacteria > Pseudomonadota > Alphaproteobacteria > Rhizobiales > Stappiaceae > Roseibium. Next base: position 2,406,411 of record OZ246005.1, read on the forward strand.
TCACCAGCCTCGGCAGGCGTTTCAAACGCATCTATGCGCCAATCAAGTTGAAGTGATGGTTTGCGCTTTCCACCTAACCTTCTGATATAATTCCAGGAACCCCGATTTCATGGCCCGCCGTTCCACGAGTTTCATCTGCCAGTCTTGCGGTGCCATAACATCGAAGTGGACGGGCCGTTGTGAATCTTGCGGTGAGTGGAACACCATCGTCGAGGAACAGACAGGCGGTGGGATCGGCGGTGGACCGGCGAAACCCTCCCGCACCAAGGGCCGGATAGTCCCCTTGGTCGGACTTTCGGGCGACACCAAGGAAGCCCCGCGCATCCGATCCGAAGTTGCGGAGCTTGACCGGGTCACAGGCGGCGGGTTTGTGCGCGGATCGGCTCTTCTGGTCGGCGGTGATCCGGGCATTGGAAAATCGACGCTGTTGATTCAGGCCGCCGCGCAACTCGCCCGCCTTGGACACCGTACTGTCTATATCTCAGGAGAAGAGGCTATCGGACAGGTGCGCCTGCGCGCAGAGCGGCTGGGCCTTGCAGACGCACCGGTTGCGCTCGCCGCGGAAACCTCGGTTGAGGACATTCTTGCGACCCTGGAATCCGGTCCGGCACCCGCGCTGCTGATCCTCGATTCCGTCCAGACTCTTTGGACTGACCAGGTTGATTCGCCCCCCGGAACCGTGACCCAGGTGCGCGCCTCCGCCCAGGCGATGGTGCGTTACGCAAAGAAGAACGGCACTACGCTTGTGCTGGTCGGTCACGTGACCAAGGACGGACAGATCGCGGGACCCCGCGTCGTCGAGCACATGGTGGACGCCGTGCTCTACTTTGAAGGCGACGGAACGCACCAATACAGGGTGCTTCGTTCGGTCAAGAACCGGTTCGGCGCGACTGATGAAATCGGCGTCTTCGAAATGACCGGCAAGGGCCTGATCGAGGTTGCCAATCCTTCGGCACTCTTTATCGGCGACCGGACGACAAGCGCGCCGGGTGCCGCCGTTTTTGCCGGCCTTGAAGGCTCGCGGCCAATGCTGATCGAAATTCAGACGCTGGTGGCTTCGTCGTCCCTTGGAACACCACGGCGGGCGGTGATCGGGTGGGATAGTGGCCGGCTGGCCATGATCCTTGCGGTGCTGGAAGCACGGTGCGGTGTGCGCTTCTCCCAGCATGATGTCTATCTCAATGTCGCTGGAGGCCTGAAGATCAATGAGCCCGGTGCGGACCTTGGCGTTGCGGCCGCGCTGGTCTCCTCGCTCAGCGGGCTTGCCCTTCCGGCCAATTGCGTCTATTTCGGCGAAATCAGCCTGTCAGGGGCGATCCGTCCGGTCGCACAGGCACAAACGAGACTGAAGGAAGCGGAGAAGCTTGGCTTCGACCTCGCCTATTGCCCGCAAGGCAATCTGAAGGACGGTGGCGCTACCTCTCTGAAAGCGACCGGTCTTACGGAACTTGGGGACTTTGTCGCCAAAATATCGGCTGAGGCTGGCGCATCAGGGACGGCCTGACGCATTATTCGCCCGCTTCGGATGGACGATCAGCGCGGTATCGCGCCAGGAAAGGAAGTTTCGAACCCATGCCGATCACTCTTCTCGACGGCCTGCTGCTGGTCATCATGCTCGTATCCGCAGTCCTCGCGATGGTGCGCGGTTTCGTGCGCGAGGTTCTTTCGATCGCATCCTGGGTCGCTGCCGCAATCTCCGCCTACTATTTTCACGGGTTTGTGCTGCCTTTCGCGAAACAGTACATTTCTCACGATCTGGTTGCCTTGGGCGCGTCCGCCGCTGCCGTCTTCCTGATCACCCTGATGATCGTCAGCTATCTGACCATGCGCATCTCCGATTTTGTGCTCGACAGCCGGATCGGTGCCCTTGACCGCACGCTTGGCTTTGTCTTTGGTGCGGCCCGCGGTTTGCTGCTGGTCGTCGTTGCATTGATGTTCTTCAACTGGTTTGTGCAGCCCGAACAACAGCCGCAATGGGTGCAGACCGCCAAGTCGCGGCCAATCCTGCTTTCGGTTGGCGAGCGGTTGGTGGCCCTGTTGCCGGAAGACCCCGAGAAGGCGATTTTGGATCGTATCCGCGAACGGCAATCGGGCGGCGCTGCCCCGGCTGAGCCGGGCGAGGAAGCCTCTTACAGCGATTCAGAACGCCAGGGTCTGGAACAATTGGCAAACGGCACCAACTGATGCCGTTGGCGCACAAGCCAGCGCCCCTATCTGCCGGTCTCCGGCCGAACGCAAGGAACTGCTCCATGACGGGCGAGACCGCAATGAATGAGCCCTTTTCCCTCGACGAAGACCGTTTGCATGAAGAATGCGGTGTTTTCGGCATATTGGGCCATGAAGACGCCAGCGCGCTGACCGCCCTCGGGCTGCATGCCCTGCAGCATCGCGGCCAGGAAGCAGCGGGAATAGTAACCTTTGATCAGGACCAGTTCCGCGCTGAACGCCATCTGGGCCTTGTCGGTGATCATTTCTCCAATGCCGAAACCATCGGCCGCCTAACCGGGCGCGCAGCGATTGGCCATGTGCGCTACTCGACCACCGGCGAAACGGCACTTCGCAATGTTCAGCCGCTGTTTGCGGAACTGGAGGGCGGCGGAATCACGGTGTGCCACAACGGCAATTTCACCAACGCCATGACCTTGCGCCGCCAGCTCATCCGCGATGGTGCCATCTGCCAGTCGACCTCGGATTCCGAGGTGGTGCTTCAGCTCATCGCCCGTTCGCGGCAACGCAAGATCATCGACCGGTTCATCGACGCAATCACCCAGATGGAGGGTGCCTACTCGCTCGTCGCCCTGACTTCAAAGAAGCTGATCGGCGCCCGTGATCCGCTCGGCATCCGGCCTCTGGTCCTGGGCGATTTGAACGGCGCACCCATTCTTGCCTCGGAAACCTGTGCCCTTGACATCATCGGTGCGAAATTCATCCGCGAGATCGAGAACGGCGAAGTGATCGTTTGCACATCGACCGGAATTGAATCGCATTTTCCCTTCGGCAAGCAGCCTGCCCGCCCCTGCATCTTCGAGTACATCTACTTCTCACGGCCCGATTCGATCATCGGCGGGCGCAGCGTCTATGATGTCCGCCGGGAAATGGGCCGTCAGCTTGCCCGGGAGACAGCGATTGAGGCCGATGTTATCGTTCCTGTGCCGGACAGCGGCGTTCCGGCGGCGATCGGCTACAGCCAGGAAAGCGGCGTTCCGTTCGAACTGGGCATCATCCGCAACCACTATGTCGGCCGCACATTCATCGAGCCGACCCAGCAGATCCGCGCGCTCGGTGTGAAGATGAAGCACTCCGCCAATCGCTCGCAAATTCTGGGAAAGCGGGTGGTTCTGGTCGATGACAGTCTGGTTCGCGGCACAACTTCGGTGAAGATCGTCCAGATGATCCGCGATGCCGGCGCCCGCGAGGTGCATTTCCTCCTTGCAAGCCCGCCGATCCGTTACTCCGACTATTACGGCATTGATACGCCGGTTCGCGAGAAGCTTCTGGCGGCCAAATACAGCCTGGAAGAAATGCGCAACTATATCGGCGCGGACAGCCTCGCGTTCCTGTCCGTCGACGGCATTTACAAATCGATGGGTTTCGACGGACGCGACAACGCCAATCCGCAATTCACCGACCATTGCTTTACCGGTGACTATCCAACGCCGCTGACTGACCTCTCGGAAGACACCGACATGTCCCAGCCGCCACGTCTTGTGGAAGTCCGGTAGACTGCCCGCCCCTATGGAAACACAATGACAAAAGAATTCGAAGGCCGAATTGCCCTGGTGACCGGGGCATCGCGCGGTATCGGCTATCAGCTTGCCAGGGAACTCGGCGCGCGCGGCGCCCATGTGATCGCGGTCGCCCGGACTGTCGGCGGCCTGGAGGAACTTGACGACGACATCAAGGAGGCCGGCGGTCATCCGGCAACGCTCGTGCCGCTTGACCTTGCCGATTTCGATGCGCTCGACCGGCTTGGCGGCGCGATCTTCGAGCGCTGGAAGAAACTCGACATTTTCGTCGGCAATGCCGGTGTTCCGGTAACGCTCTCTCCGCTCGCTCATATAAAGCCAAAGAGTTTCGAAAACCTCATGGCGGTGACAGTCACCGCCAACTGGCGGCTCATCCGCTCCCTGGATCCGCTGTTGCGCCAGTCTGATGCCGGCCGTGCGCTGTTCCTGACTGCGGAACAGGCCCGTACCCACACCCCGTTCTGGGGCCTTCATGCGACTTCGAAAGCCGCTTTAGAGGCCATGGCCCTGACCTGGGCCAATGAAACCCGGCAAACGGCTCTCAAGATCAACCTTGCAGACCCCGGACCGGTGCGCACAGGCCTGCGCGCCAAGGCGATGCCTGGCGAAGCGCCCGGCAGCCAGGCGCAACCAGCCGATATTGCCGAGGGGCTTTTGGAATTGATATCAACTGACCAGCAGGACACCGGCAATTGTTTTGTGCATGCTGCGGGAGTTTGGACAGCCGATTAAGGAGGCGAATGCGTTCAGATATCAAAGTGATCGCCTGGGATTTTGATGGCGTTCTCAACCGGAACATCATCGACGGTCGCTTTGTGTGGGCCGATCGGCTGGAAGAAGATCTCGGCATTCCAGTTGAACCTTTCACTAAAAGCATCTTCACGCCAACCTTTTTGGATGTCATCAATGGCCGGATCGACTTGCACGATCATGTTGGCGATTGGCTTCAATCGGCCGGGCACCCAGTCTCCGCAGAAGATCTTTTGACATATTGGTTTGAAAAGGATGACCTTCCCGATCGAGATCTACCGGGCCTTGTTGCCAAAATCGGCTCCATCGGCGTGCATCAGGTGATTGCCACCAACAACGAAACCCACCGTGTCGCCTATATTGAAAGAACCAGTCTGTATCTGGATCACATTGGCAAAGTGTACTCATCAGGCCGCATCGGACATGCAAAACCGTCCAGCCGGTTCTTCGACCATGTCAGAGAAGATTTGCAGCTTGCTCCAGCAGACCTGCTCCTTATCGACGACAGCTTGACCAATGTGGAAGCGGCAAAGGCACTTGGCTGGGATGCTTTTCATTTCACCAGCGAAAACCGGCACCTGCTACCGGCCTATCTTCGGCTGTGATACCCTCATCTTCTCTACGATTTAAGAGAGAGCAGTGGTTATGCGGCTCGGCGCGTTCTCAATCAGTCTGACAGTCAAGGATCTGGAAAAGTCCATCGCCTTTTATGAAGGCCTCGGTTTCAAGAAAATGGAGGGCTCCCGCGCGGACGGCTGGCTTGTCATGAAAAACGGAACCACCGTGATCGGTCTGTTCCAGGGCATGTTCGAGCACAACATGCTGACCTTCAATCCGGGCTGGGATCAGGACGCCGAACCACTCGACGATTTCGAGGATATCCGCAAGATCCAGAGCAAACTCAAGGCCAAGGGTTATGTCTTCGCAGATGAAGCTGACTCGACAGGCACAGGTCCGGCGAGTTTCATGCTGATCGACCCAGACGGCAATCCGGTGTTCTTCGACCAGCATGTGTCCACAGCGTAAGACAAATCAGAGGAAGCGCAATCGCGGTTACAAAGGCGCGAATGCCCCTTCGGCAATCTCTTTCAGATCGTCAAACACACCCTTGCCACCGGTAACGACACGTGAGCCGTTGTCCAGCGCATGGACAGGATCATAATCCATGACCATGCCGCCCGCCTCCTCGACCATCAGCATGCCCGCCAGGCAATCCCAGGCATTCATATGAGCCTCGATATAACCAATCAAGCGGCCGGAGGCGGTATAGGCGAGCATCAGACCGCCGGAGGCGTTGCGGAAGAAAACGCCGCCTTTCGAGATCAGCGCACCGACCGCATTGACGGCGTCCGTGGCCGCCGTGCGCCCGTTAAAACCGACGCCGACCGAACCCTTTGCAAGGCTGTCGCTGCCGGAAACGCTGATCGGTCTCCCGTTCAGGTGTGCACCGTGACCTCGCTCAGCACTAAACGTTTCTCCAGATACCGGATCGTAGATGACACCGATGATTGTCTGCCCTTTATGCACGCAGGCCAGAATGACGCACCATTGCGGGATACCGGTGACAAAATTCGCCGTGCCATCGATCGGATCGATGACCCAGATGTATCCCGAGCTTCCCTCTACAACACCGTGTTCCTCGCCAAGGATGCCGTCATCCGGGAAGCTTTGCGCAATCGCGTCGCGAACATGGGTTTCAACGTCCCGGTCGGCTTCTGAAACCAGATCCTGATGGCCCTTGGCGGTGATGGTCAGAGTTTCCAGGCGGCGGAAGTAGTCCAATCCCAGCTTGCCTGCCGAGTGGGCAGTCCTGACCGCGAATTCCAACCGTTCGGACGACATGCGAAACTCCTTAAAAGGGTGTGTGGGGTGCCGGCTTGAAACCAGCGGCAGGGATGCGGCCAAAGCGGCCGGGAATCAGATGAGCCGGAACCTAACCGCTGAATGTGTCAGCTTCTTTTCTTCTTGCTCGCATAAGGATTGTCACCTTTGCGGTAAGAAAGGCGGATCGGTGTACCGTGGATTCCGAACGCTTCGCGGATCGAGTTGACGAGATAGCGTGTGTAGCTTTCAGGAAGCTGTTCGGGGCGCGAGCAGAAGGCGACGAAATGCGGGGGCCGGGTCTTCGGCTGGGTCATGTAGCGTAGGCGAACCCTTCGCCCGGCGACGGCTGGGGGCGGATGGTTGACCGTCACACGATCAAGCCAGCGGTTCAGCCGCGCGGTCGAAACGCGCGCGTTCCAGGCCTCATAGGCGCCGAACACGGCCTCGAGCAGTTTGTTTATGCCCTGCCCCTGAATGCCCGACAGGGTTACAATCTGGACGCCGCGGATCTGGTTGAAGTAGCGCTCGTTGGCATCCTTGATCATCTTCCAGGCTGCTTCCCGGTCTTCGACCAGATCCCACTTGTTGATCGCGATCACCAGTGCCCGTCCTTCACGTGCGACCAGATCTATGATTTGCAGATCCTGCTTTTCGAACGAGTTGGTGGCATCCAGTGTCACGACCACGACCTCGGCAAACTTGATCGCCCGCAGCGCATCTGCAACCGAGAGCTTCTCAAGCTTTTCCTGCACCCGCGCCTTGCGCCGGATACCCGCGGTATCAAAGAGCTTGATGGTCTTGTCACGCCATTCCCAGTCGGCGGAAATGGAATCGCGCGTGATCCCGGCTTCCGGACCGGTCAGCATGCGGTCCTCGCCAAGCATCTTGTTGATCAGGGTCGACTTGCCTGCATTGGGGCGACCTACAATCGCAACCCGCAGAGGCCGGTCCTTTGTGCCGACCGGGTCTTCCTCGTCGATGATCTCCCCGTCTTCATCTACATCGACATTGGTAACCGCTTCTTCGCGCTGCGCTTCCAGTTCTTCGATGCTGTCAACATGGGGTTTCAGCGCATCATAAAGATCGGCAAGCCCTTCGCCATGTTCGGCAGAGATTGCAATCGGTTCGCCTAGGCCGAGGGAAAAGGCATCGTAAAGACCACCCTCCCCGGCGCGGCCCTCGGCCTTGTTGGCCAGAAGGATCACCGGCCGCGTCGTCTTGCGCGCTACGGCAGCAAAATGCGCATCCAGCGGCGTGACACCTGCTCTGGCGTCAATCACGAACAGCACCGCATCCGCGGTTTCGATCGCCTCTTCGGTCTGCCGGCGCATGCGGCCCTCAAGGCTCTCCTTGTCCGCATCTTCAAGGCCGGCCGTATCGATGATTGTAAAGCGCAGATCGCCCAGCCGGGCCTCACCGGGCCGGCGGTCACGGGTCACACCCGGGGTGTCGTCAACAAGCGCCAGCCGTTTGCCGACCAGACGGTTGAACAACGTGGATTTGCCGACATTGGGCCGGCCTACAATGGCGACTGTAGCGCCCAATTTCAGAACTCCTGCGGAACTTTCAGCCTGCGGCTATGCTAGTTGTATGCCGCAACGGCGTCATCGCCATCCAGCACCACCACACGCCCGCTGGCAACAATCGGCGTTACAAACACGTTGGACGAGGTTTTCTGGGTCAGCATGAGGTTGCCCGATGCCGCGTCGACCATCGCAATCTGGCCGTCGCTGGAAAACGCGATCAACGCTCCGTTTGCCAGCACCGGACCGGCCCAGTTGCGCCGGCGCTTCTTGCGCTCCGGACGCGGCAACGAGGTCGACCAGAGTGTTTCGCCCGTTTTAAGCTCCAGAGCCACCATGCGGTCGTCGAGATCGACCATGAACAACGCATTGCCGGAGACAACCGGTGTGTGAACACTGCCGAGATCCTGCTCCCACAAACGTTGCCCATTGGCGGCACTCACCGCGACGGTCCGGCCGGCAACCCCGGTCGCATAGACTGTCTTGCCGTCGACGACAGGACTTGCCGAAACATCCGCCAATCCTGACAGCGCAAGGGTTCTGAACCCGCGCGACACACCATCGATCCAGACCGGCTCGCCCTTCTTGATATCGATCGCCATGATCTCGCCGGAGGAGAACGGGACAATCACCCGTCCGCCCGAGACCGCCGGATTGGCGCCTGACAGGAGGCCCGCTGTTTCTTCAATGCCGGCGTAGGACCAGGCTTGCGTGCCATCGGTCTGCGACAGTGCGTAGACTTCGTTGGATTGGGATACGACAAACACATGCCCGCCGCCGACAGCAGGTGCCCCGCGCGCCGGTGTGTCAATCTCGGCGGTCCAAAGCACTTGGCCGGACGCTGAATCCAGTGCGGCGACCTGGCGATAGCCGGTTGCCGCATAGACCCGGCCGTCAGCAACGGCCACACCGCCGCCTGGCGCAACGTCAGACTCGCCCTCAGGTCTCAGGCTTTTGCTCCAGACACGTCCGCCGCCCGCCGACAGCGCGACAACCTCACCGCCCGGCTTGTAGACATAGATCCGGCTTCCATCACTGACAGGACGCGCCGACGGGCGCACCGAGGCCGAAGAAAGACGCCCACCGGTCGAGCCGATGCTGGCCCGCCATGCCCGCGCGCCCGAGACGGATACCGCGACATTGCCCGGATTGTTGGTGACACCGCCTCCGGCCGTCTGCCAGGTCTGTCCGCCGCTGGCAGAGCCGACGGAGGCAACACGGCCCTGAGCAACCATCGCGGGATCCGCTCCCTCAAAAACGGGTGAGCGGTCACCTTCGAGCTTTTCTTCCCGGCTGAAGGGATTCACGTTGCTGGCAACATCGGAGACCGTTCCACAGCCCGCGAGTATAGAAGCAATCAGGCCAACCCCGGCCACCATGCGCATTCGCTTGTGCGCAGTCTCAATCGTCATGCTCACTGGCTGTCTCCGCTTGCCGCATCTGCCGGCGCGCCGTGGCTGGCATTGATCACCTCGGCAAGCACAGCGGCCCGCTGGCTGACATCCTCCGGCGTCTGCGGATCTTCCTCAAGCGCGGTCAACCAAGTCCGGGCAGTATCCACATCGCCATTTTTCCAGGAGCTGAGGGCAAGCAATTCGCGTGCAGCACCGCGGAAGGCGTTGTCGGCGCCGGTCAGGCGCTCTACACGATCAGCAACCGCGCTGTAGCCTTCGGTGTCTACGGCCACATATCCGGCACGCAAGGACGCGACATCCCGCAAGGCCGGTGCAAGGGAATTGTCCCGGGAAAGGCTGTCGAATTCGGCAAGTGCTTCAACAAACTGTTCTTGGTTGGCGAGATCCGTCGCACGGCGCAGCCGCGCAAGCGCGGGATACCCGCCAAGTGCGCCTTCAAGTTCCGTATAGAAGGCGGCAGCTTCGCCATAATTCTCCGCTTCGGAAAGCTGGACGGCTTCATAGAACGTGTCACCGGCCTCCGCCGATTTGCTGGCTTCCCAGAACAGCCAGAACCGGTAACCTCCGGTTCCAACGACGATCAGAACGGCGATACCGATAATGACCGGACCGAATCGCTGCCAAAGCCGGCGGTACTTCTCCTGGCGGATGTCTTCGTCGACTTCGCGAAAGATATCGGACATGCGTAACTCTTAACCCAGTTTTTCTTTTTCTGCCGGCGACCGGCAAGATCGTAGCTGCGGATTCGCCAATGGCGCGCCACATTATCCATTTGATCGTGCGCGGGCAATCGCTTCGCCGGTCTTTAATCCGCAGTTCATGGCGCAAGTGCGGCAATAGCCTATTCGCCCGGAAGAATCCGGAGAGAAACTGCTCTGCTAGTAGAGCGGCACGCCGGTTACGATCTCGTGGAGTTTCCAGACGAACAATCCATAAAGGACAAGCCCGGCGACGATAACGACGGCATCTGCCACAGCACCGGTCGGGCCGGCCAAAGTTGGTCCTATTTCCGCGGGCCGCCGCTTGAGGGAAATCCGGATCACCACGGCCCAAACCAGAAACGTGCCGAACAAAAGCACTGAAGCAAAGTCCCCATTGACCAGCAAGTGCGAGAAGGCCCAGAGCTTTACACTGACAAGCATCGGATGCTTGAGCGCCGTCTTGATCCGGCAAGGGACATAGGCGGCGATCACGAAGATAAAGGTCGGAACCAGCAACAGCATTGCAAGGTGCCGGGTCCAGAGCGGCGGATCGTAAAGGAGCGGCGGGCCGGCGAACCGGGCAAGGCCAAAGCCATAGACAAAGAGCGAAAGGCCCGCGATCGATATCAGCGAGTATACGGCTTTGAACATGTTCTCGCCGAAACGTTCCTTCAGGGATGCCTTCAAGTCCCCAAACAATCCCAAGGAATGGACGCCGAAGAACAGGATGAGACCGATGATCAGAACCGCCAATTGCCAACACCTCATCCGTGAATGCACCGGGTTTCCCAGATTCCCGGCATACCAGATCCCTCGGCAAACCGTTACCGTTACGTAGCCCGGAAATCAACAGACGTGCGGTCTCAGGGTTCGAATCAAAGGGCCTGTGTGAATTTAGGATTTGGATCGCGGTATCGATGAAAACCGTTCAGATCAAGAAGCAAAGAAGCTGGAAGGGTTAAATCTTTTCAAGATCTTGCACAGTGGAGCCGGGCAGCTTTCCTCATATCCCTTTCGGGGCGCGGCGTATTTGCCCCCGGGATGACTGGCTCGCGCGCATTTCGCGGTAGCCGGAATTATGCGCCACCAATAGCGCGGACTGCGGCGAAGTTCGCCCCCCCTTGTGACCGAAGGCCCAAGAGTACCGGTCTCACATGGCAATCAAACGACCCGCGAGGAAAAGATCGAGCCCGAACGTCCGCCCGGCTCTAGGAGTGCGCTTCCTTCTGAAGGTGGCAGCAGATAGGCTGGTTCACGCCCTGCGCGGGCCTTCCTGATGCCGTTGAGTACTTCGTTCAACAAGACCGGGCGCAACGTTTCAATGTCAACAGGACGGCCAAAATGATAGCCTTGACCGAACTTGATATCGAGCGACCTGAGGAATTCCAGCTGGCCTGAGGTCTCTATGCCCTCGGCGACAATATCAAGTTCAGCACGCCGGGCAATTTCAACGATCTGGGGAACGATGGAGGACCTTACTGTGGTCTCGTTCATTGAAGCACCCTTGATAAAGGACTTGTCGATCTTGACGATATCGACCTTGATCTCTGCAAGCTGCGAGAGATTTGCATACCCGCACCCGAAGTCGTCCAATGCAATCGTCCAGCCCTGTTGCTTCATGTAGTCAAGGCTCTCGCCCATCGACCGCGACCGCTGGATTCCGGTCTCCAAAATCTCACAGACCATGTTGATCCCGGAGTTATGCAGAGCACGCAATGCAGGGCTGGTCTTCAGGCGCTCAAGATGGCTGTCCTGCAGGTCTTGCGGAAAGAAATTCAAGGCCACATGAAACTGGGTTCCGGTCACCAGCGGCCACAACTCGCTCAAGGCCTGTGCGAAAATGATCTCGCTGAACTCCCAGGTGCGGCCGGCGGACTCGATGACCGGAATGAATTCATCCGGAGGTATTGATCCGCGCGCATCCCGGAAACGCGCCAGCACTTCACACCCGATCACCCGGCCGCTCTTAAGGTCCACAATTGGCTGATAGTTGCAGGAAAAGGAACCGCCACGCTTCAAGCCTCTGAGCACCCGCCCGCCTACACTGTTCCGGTACCGCAGCGCAGCGGTTGCGGAAAAGGCAACAAGGAACGCAAGGCCAAGGCTGGACGGGTTTATGCAACAACACGCAATAGTGGGAAGGATCGGTGAAACACTTCTCAAGAAACAGGCGGCGGAAAAAGGGAATGTCTCTGGCTTCGGCAAACTCAGGGTAAAGCTCGCGATCGCCTGAATATGTAAACACCCTTTTTCCGTCCTGAATGGGTGTATACGTCTCGGCGCGCATTGTTTCCGGTAGTTCGAACGTCGCGAGCGTCGGTGTTAACACCACCCCGATCGCCCCGTTGCGGACAATGATCAACGGCCGGCCGACATCGTCATAGAATGATTGCGCGTCTCTCCAAAATACGGTTTTTCGACCGGTTGCCGAACTGGCAAGCGGTTCTGGCAAGGCTTGCGCAGTTTTGAGATGACCTTCGACGGCAGAACAGGAAACTGCATGCTCTTCGCCGGCAAATATTAGAATGTCATGTACCTTGGGATAACTGAGCAGAGCATGCCGCAACTTCCACAGGACGAAGTCCGAACACTCTGTACCGAAACCGGCCATATCGGCCAAAACGGCCTCCCGTTCCAGCAAAGATTCCCGGGAAGATTCCAGAACGGCATGGGACCGGTCATTCAAACGCTGGCTGATGTTGCCAAGCAACATGTACACGAAACCAATAAAAACAACGAGACCTGCAATTACACCGACCAGAATGACCGGAATTGTTCGAACAAGCGCCCGCTTGCTGGAAACACGTCTCACGCCATCTGTTCCGGAAGCTGCCATTCCCCCGCCCGTTTATCTAGCCATGCTAGAGCGTGGCTGATTACTTTTGATTTGGATGCAAACGATAACCATTGACACCTGTAGCTGCTGCCAAGCCGACCATCTCTTCAGCCAACCGGGCAACTTAGCCATATGAAGTACACCTAAAACTTTCAGATTCTTCAATATTCAATTTGGATTTCTCTGTATTATTCAATGGATTTGTCGAAATTTAGTATTTTTTCAGAGCTCAAATAATAAGAGTAACGATATATCTTGCAATTATTATCAATAATCGCCCAAAATTTGTCATCCGCAATATCACTCGACAACTGAAAGCATCAGACCCGATACCGGGATTCTACCGGACGAAATGGGCAGCAACGCCGATGCGAAGCGTGTGCGCCAAACCGCAAACGATCCCGGTTGACCCTAGCAGAGAGTCTCTTCAAGGCTATAACCTGACAGTCAGCTGGCGGGTGCTTTCAGCAGTTTCGACAGTCATCCATATGAGACCGGCACAAAGCGCTATGAGCGCGGGGACCAGCGAATCGAAGATCGAAAAAGGCAAGGGCCCGGCCAGTTTCAAAACAGTGGCAGCGATCGGCGCCGACCAAAGCACCGCCAAAGGGACCTGGAGCATCACCGGCAAAACGGACCTGCCCGCTATCAGGAACAAGACTGCCAGCTGAATCTGGAACCAGTCGTAGTACATGAAGGACGGTGCTGCAAAAGCCGAAACAAGCAGAAACACCGCTATCGCACCTGCCTTGCACAAATGCCGCGTGGCAAACCAAACCGCTAGTCCGCCGCCAAGTAGCGCCATGATTTGCGCCGCCAACCGCGCTTCCGGCCCGGCATTGAGATGCCCCAGCGAATTGGAAACAGTAACCATGAGATCGTGGACGCGGAATGCGTGCTCGCTATGGCCACCGCTCAAAACAGATGCCAGAAAGGCCTGCCAAGTCCCGAATCCATAAACGGCAACCGAAAACACTATCAAAACCGCGGTCCCTAACACGGCCCAACGGATCGCTGCCCAATAGCCGAAGGTCATCAGGAACACCGGAACAAGTAATCCGTATTGCGGTTTCACCGTCGCGAATGCCAGGGCAATACCGCTCAGCGCCGGCCGTTTGTCCGCCTGAAGAAGCGCAAAGACGATCAACACCGTGATCAGCGGTGAAATCTGCTGGTACTCAAGAATGTAATATGCTCCAGGCGACACGAGCATCAAGCCGGTAAACAGCAAACGCTGCCGGACGCCGGACAGGCCGGTCAACAGCGGCACACACAGAAGGAGAAGTCCGAGCAGGAAAATCTTCGCCTGCGGATACGTTAGGTATGCAAAGGGCTCGGCAAACAAGAGGAAATGCGGTGGATTCAGAAACAGCAACCCTTTGTTGACCTCACTGAAGGGTGCCCGGAAAAGATCCGGATCATAGGCCGAAGCCGCCTGACCGGCTGCCGCCATTTGCCCGGCGCGATAAAAGGCCGCCAGATCTTCCCGTGCCGCATCAGAAAGCGCCGGCGCAAGCGCAAGATTGCCGCCGAATCCAGTCGTTGCCCAGTAGCCGGATATGAAAATCGCCACCAGGAAAAAAACGGCCGAAAGGACAAGGCCTCCGCCGGGTGGGGCGGATCGGGTGCTGGGCAATTGTGCATGCCCGATGCCAGCTTGGCCTGTCTCAAATACTGACTTTGGCATTTCGTCGCTTTCCTGGCCAACAACCTGTCAGACCTTACGCAGCGACGGTCTCTTTTGTGTTAATCAAGAGGGAGCAGCAGTTGTGAACCAGAACGTGCCCGTAGACGTAGTACCAAAAGCAGTTGTCTATGTCCCACAGGCTTCCCTGAAACCGCCGGAGGCAAACAGATGAATGGCAGTCGAGTTTCCGCGTTGCGTTTCCTGTTAGCAGGTCTTTTCGTTTTGGCTTTGTCCCTGTCCATCCCCGCCCAGCGCGCTGCTGCAGCCGGCAAAACCGCCCACGACTTCTCCTTTGAAGATCTTTACGGCGAACCTCTGCCCTTGTCGGACTATGCGGGGAAGCTGATCCTCATCGTCAATACCGCGACCGAATGCGGGTTCAGGGGCCAACTCTCCGGCCTTCAGACACTGCATGAACGCTATGGCAGCAAGGGACTGGTCGTCTTGGGCGTCCCGTCGAACGATTTCGGCGGACAAGAACCAAGGGCCGGCGAAGACATCGCCGGGTTCTGTGAGGCCCAATATGGTGCCAAGTTTCCAATGACCGCCAAGACCCATGTCCGCGGCAAGAACGCCCATCCGTTCTACCGATGGGCGACCGGCACCCTCGGGCCGCTGTCACGTCCGTTCTGGAACTATCACAAGTATCTTGTCGGCCCGGACGGGGAGCTTTTGAATTCGTTCTCGACCCCGACGCGCCCAACCGCCCGACGCGTGGTTGCGGCAATCGAAAAGCATCTGCCGGAGAGCCCTTGAAGCGTCAGGCTCAGGACGCTCTACATTTGCGGCAGGTGCCGCGTAGTTCAATCGTGGTGCGGGCCGGCATGAACCCGTTGGCGCCGGTCCAGGAACGCAGGCAGTCAAGCGCTTCGGTTGGCTCGAATTCTTCCACCTGGCTGCAAACGTCGCAAATAGCGAAAGCTGCCGTGTTTTGATCACCGCAATGCTTGTGAGAACAGGCAACAAAGGCGTTCATGCTTTCAAGCCGGTGAACCATCCCGAAACTGACGAGCTTGTCCAGCGCCCGGTAGACCTGTAGCGGCGCCCGGAACCCGTCCTCTCGCAAAAGGTCGAGGATTGCGTACGCCGTCAGCGGTCCGTTCGCCGAATCCAGTGCACCAAGCACAAGCGACTGGTTTTTCGTCAACTCGCGGTGGCTATGCGCAGTCAAAGGTTGTCTCCCGAGATTTTCCGCCGGACCAGACTTACCACGTTGGCTACCGGTATCATGCAAGCGACAAACACAAACATGGCCGCGACGACGATCGAAGGTCCGGACGGCGTGTCATAGTGGCGTGACAATTCAAGGCCCGATACCACCGAGATTATACCCAGAACCGCAGCAAAGATCGCCATCTGTTCCGGTGCGGTCGACAGGCGGCGGGCCGCAGCCGCCGGAATGATCAGCAGCGCAGTGATCAACAAGGCACCAACGATCTTCAATGCAATGGCGATCACGACAGACAGCAGGAACGTGAACACAATGTTGGAACGCTCTGGGGAAATCCCCTCGGCCGCTGCAAGGTCTTCACTAACGGTCGCCGCAAACAGGGACCGCCAGACGATCGCCAGTATCGCAAGTACGACTGCGCCGCCAAGATAGATGACCGCGATGTCCATTCTGGAGACGGCAAGGATATCGCCAAACAGCAGTCCCAGGAGATCGACCCGCACCCAGGTCAGGAATGAAAGGCAGACAAGGCCCAGGGCCAGGGACGAATGAGCCAGCAAGCCCAGAAGCGCATCGGATGACAGGGTCTCGCTGCGCCGCAACAGCATCAGGAGAATTGCCAGAACAAGGCACACAACAAAAACCGATAGGGTCGTATCGATTTCGAACATCAGCGCCAATGCCACGCCGAGCAGCGCGGCGTGGGCCAGAGTATCGCCAAAATAAGCAAGCCGGCGCCAGACGATAAAACAGCCCAGCGGACCGGCAACGGCGGCGACGCCGACGCCCGCCACAATAGCCCTGACGAAGAAGTCACCCAGCATGCCCGGCCCTTCTCTCCGTAGCCTCTTCTGCTTCCCCGACACCATGTGGGTGGGCATGATCATGGTCCTGAGACCCGCAACTATCCGAGATAGTCCCGTCGGCGTGCCGTACCCGTCCATCTGGCAAATGCACGTGGTCGTGATTGTGTTGATAAACGGCAATGGCACCATTTGCGCGTACGCCGAAAAGCCGGCGGTATGCGTCGCTTTGGCTGACGTGCGAAGGTGTTCCCCGGCAGCAGACATGCCCGTTGAGGCATATCACCTGATCGGCAGCGGCCATGACAATGTGAAGATCATGAGAGATCATCAGGATTCCGCAGCCGAGATCGGCGCGGATCTCCGAAATCAGATCGTAAATCGCGGCCTCGCCAACATGATCGACACCCTGAACAGGCTCGTCGAGTACAAGCAGGTCGGGCTTGCGGGCAATCGCCCGGGCCAGCATCACCCGCTGCATTTCACCGCCGGAAAGATGCCGCATGTCCTCACGGCGCAATTGCAAGACACCGGTTTGCGCAAGCGCTGCGGCAGCCTCTGCGTCGCTCAAGCGGTTGGTCAGGCGCATGAACCGGTTGACGGTCAATGGCAACGTCCAGTCTATTGCGAGTTTCTGCGGCACATAGCCGACGCGAAGGCCCACACGCTGCGCCGCCGAGCCTTCGGACGGGGCCAGCAGGCCGAGGGCCATTTTCGCAGTGGTCGACTTGCCCGATCCGTTCGGCCCGATCAGGGTCACGATCTCGCCCGGTGACACGGTCAGCCCGACTTCACGCACGAGCCAGCGGCTTCCGCGTTTTACGCCGGCACCTTCAAGCCGCACCAGAGCATCTGTTTGTACCGTCATTGGATCGTCCGGTTCTCTGAATCGTGAGCCTTCCGCGATGCCGACTCGTCCAAGGCTGTTACAAAGTAACAGCTATAAGTCGGCACCCGGCCGGACGCAAACAATTTGCATCCGGCAGAACACACCTGCGGCCAGGCGGGATGAATACCTATCGCGGCTACGCCCCCCGCCGATGATGGGCCAGCCAGTGCCAGGCTATGTCGATCCGCCGCGTCAGCCAGACATCATCATGGGA
The DNA here is from genome assembly GCA_965230445.1 of Roseibium sp. Classification (GTDB taxonomy): domain Bacteria; phylum Pseudomonadota; class Alphaproteobacteria; order Rhizobiales; family Stappiaceae; genus Roseibium. The sequence goes on from OZ246005.1 coordinate 2,423,970, forward strand.
CAGAACATAATCAAGGAACCGCGCAAGCGCCGCTGCACGCCCTGGCCGGCCAATCAACCGGCAATGCAGACCGATATTCAGCATTTTAGGTGCGCCGGCACCACCTTCGGCATAAAGCGTATCGAAGGCATCCTTCACATATGCGAAGAACTGGTCGCCGGAATTGAAGCCTTGCGCAGCGGCATAGCGCATGTCGTTGGTGTCAAGCGTATAGGGAATGACCAGATGGTCGCCCTCGGGTCCATCGACCCAATAGGGCAAGTCGTCCGCATAGCTGTCGCTGTCATAGACAAAACCGCCCTCCTCCATCACCAGCTTCTGTGTCTGCATGGAGCACCGGCCCGTATACCAGCCGAGCGGGCGCGAGCCGGTTACCTCTTCGTGAATACGGACGGCCTCGCGCATATGTTCGCGCTCGGTCTCTTCGTCCATATGGCCGTATTCGATCCATTTGAGCCCATGGGAGGCGATTTCCCAATCTGCTTCCTTCATCGCCGCAACAGCTTCGGGATTGCGGGCAAGCGCAGTTGCAACGCCATAGACCGTCACCGGCACCCGGCGTTCAGTGAACATTCGCCACAAACGCCAGAAACCGGCGCGCGAACCATATTCATAGATGGATTCCATGTTCCAGTGCCGCGCACCGGGCCATGACTGGGCACCCACAATCTCGGACAGAAACGCTTCCGAGCCCGGATCGCCATGGAGAATGTTGTTTTCTCCGCCTTCCTCGTAGTTGAGGACGAACTGCACCGCGATCTTCGCCCCGCCCGGCCACTTCGGATCCGGCGGAGTTCGCCCATAGCCGATCATGTCGCGGGGATAGGTTTCACTCATTATACGCTCCTCAAATATCCGAGCGCTAAGATGTTATGAATACACCGGCTTGTGCAAGAGCATGGGTGATGCGGCCAGCAAAGACGAGCAACGGAATCCTGGTCGCATTTGTGGATTGCGGCGCTTCTACAGTCATAACGACCGGTTGCCAAGCAGGAACGCCAGGAAAAAGACCCTGGTCAGTCGATCCGAACACGGCCCCGGCCAGCCTTTGCCGGGACGAATGCAGGCTGCAAATGCTGGCGTTGGACGGTGCGGATGAACGGCCGTCCCCCGCTGCCACCCTTACTGTCACCTGGAAGCAGCATGATTGCGGATCCCATCACCACTGAGCCGAGAGTGATAACCAGCCCGATCGCCAGAAGAACGACCGGAAGAACAGGATCTTCAGCCTGAAGCACGAGGGTTCGGAGGTTTCCGATATTCGCTGCAAAGATCCCGGCAAGCACCAAAGCGGATATGGCAACGCCGATCATGCCGTTCACCGCAAGCAATCGAAGTAGCGGATTTTCAGGAAGTCGGACACGTTTCAGAAAGCGTCTTGTGCTAACCGCCATTGCGATCTCCATCGGGCTGATCCGGCCAAATCTCTTTAACGTAACGAAGGTTAGGAACTCTGATGCTGCACCGCAAGCTGTGAGAACGGCCAATAGGTGGACAACCGGAACAAATGGTGCGCAGTTTTTCCGCAGTGCACCTTGAACTATTCCGGACCGATATATAGGTAGGATATATATCGATCCGGAATGCCTTTGCGTCATGCAACCGCCGAATTGGTTCGGCACAGCATCACGGCCTACGCTCGGACATGCCGGAAACAGCCAGATCGGCTTGGGAGAAACCCGATGAGCGTGCGCACATTGTGCCTTGCGATTTTGTCCTTTGGGGACGCGACCGGATACGAGATCCGCAAGGAATCCACCGAGGGCCGCTTCAGCTATTTCGATGACGCCAGCTTCGGCTCGATCTATCCGACCCTTGCCAAGCTGGAAGCGGACGGCATGGTGACCGTTCGCGAAGAACCGCATCCGGGCAAACCGGCGCGCAAAGTGTACTCGATCACCGAAGCAGGCCGGGAGGAATTCGTCGCCTCGCTTTGCGAACCTCAAGCAGCAGATACGTTCAAGTCGCCGTTTCTGCTGATTGCCATCAATGCCGGCCTTTTGCCTCCGCAGGTCGTCCGCAGGGCAATCGACCGGCGCAAGCAGCAGGTCGAAGCCGAACTCGATCATCTCGTCACTGCCGAGAAGGACGAGAACTGCACGGCTCCCGGATCCAGTTGGACCCGCAATTACGGCATTGCCTACATGAATTTCACGCTCGCCTACCTCGATACACATGGCGAGGCCCTAATCAAGATAGCGGAAAACGCTGCCAATCCCCATCAAACGGCAGCCGAATAGGTTTTCGGAGCACTCTATGCGTATCAAATTATCTTACATTCTGGCTTTGGCGCTCGCCATCGGCATCGGATACTGGATGTCATCCGGAGAAGTGGTAATCGGTGGTATCGGCGACGGGCCGGACGCTGTGCCGGCGCCTGCGGAACGCACGCAGTCAGCAGCAGTGAACGTGTTCAAGGTCGAAGTGCAGACAATCCGGGCCGAAGAGCGGAATGCACTTCTGGAAGTGCGTGGCACCACCGAAGCCGAAGCCAAGATTTCGGTTCGCGCGGAAACCGCCGACACGATCATATCCCGCCCTGCCGTGGAAGGCGCACGGGTCGCAAGGGGCGACATTCTCTGTGTCTTGAACACCGGTGCCCGCGACGCCCGGATCCTTGAAGCGAAGGCCGCTCTGGAACAGGCCAGGATCGACCATCAGGCCGCGGAAAAGCTGAGCACCAGGGGCTTCACGGCCCAGAACAACGTTGTCGCACAGAAAGCCCGGCTCGATGCGGCTCAGGCCCGCCTGGAAGAGGCGCAAATCGAGCGCAACCGCATCGTGATCAAATCGCCGATCGATGGCATTGTTCAAAGTCCGATGGCCAATGTCGGCGACCGCCTGGATATGGGCGGTGTCTGCGCAACCGTCGTCAACTCCGACCCGATGATCGCCGTCGGACAGGTTTCGGAAGCCAATATCGGGCTGTTGTCCATCGGCATGGCCGGGTCGGTCAAACTGATCGACGGAACGATGCTGACCGGCACGATCCGCTACATTGCGCCGGCCGCGGATCCGGACACAAGGACATTCCGCATAGAGGTTGAGATGCCGAATGCCGATGGCCGCGCCAAGGATGGCATGACCGCGCTGACCATGATTGAACTGCCGGCCGGCAAGGCGCACAGGATCTCTCCCGCCATCCTGACACTGGATGACTCCGGCCGCGTCGGCGTACAGTCCGTCGACGAGGGGAACAAGTCCCGGTTTATGCCCGTCGAGCTTCTTGGAGGCGACAAGGGCGGGGTCTGGGTTGCCGGTCTTCCCGATACCGTGACGATCATCACAGTTGGACAAGAATACATCACCGACGGCCAAGCCGTTGAACCGGTTGTGAAAACGGCTGAGGTGACACAATGATATCCATGCTTGAAAGCGTACTGCGCCGCCCGAAAACCGTTTTCGTTCTGATGGTTGCGCTGCTGGTCGCCGGGGTGTTCAGCTATATCGGCATCCCGAAAGAAGACAGCCCGGACATCGATGTACCCGTCTTCTATGTCTCGGTTGCTCAGCAGGGTATTTCTCCCGAAGATGCCGAACGGCTGCTCGTCCGCCCGCTTGAGACGGAACTGCGCGGCCTCGACGGCCTGAAAGAGATCACAGCCATTGCCGCTGAAGGCCACGCCGGTATTGTGCTTGAGTTCGACATCTCGTTCGACAAGGACGAAGCGATGTCCGATGTCCGCGACAAGGTGGATGCGGCCAAGGGCGAACTGCCGGCAGATGCGGAAGAACCGACCATCTCGGAAACCAACTTCGCGCTTGTTCCGACCATCACCATCGCGCTGTCCGGCAACGTGCCCGAGCGGACACTTTACCAGCATGCACGGCGGCTGAAGGATCAGATCGAGGCGGTCGATACCGTTCGTTCGGCGGACCTAAACGGCCACCGCGAGGAACTCCTTGAAGTTCTCATCAACTCGGAAAAGCTGGAATCCTACTCCATCACCCAGCAGGAACTGCTGACTTCCCTGTCGGAGAACAACCGGCTGGTGCCGGCCGGCTTCCTGGACGGCGGTCAGGGCCGGTTCAACGTCAAGGTTCCGGGCCTGATTGAATCCGCTGAAGACGTCTATTCGCTGCCGATCAAGCAATCCGGCGAAGGCGTGGTCACGCTGGCAGACGTTGCCGAAATCAGGCGGACCTTCAAGGACGCAAGTTCCTACACACGGGTCAACGGTCAGCCGGCAATTGCACTTGCCGTTACCAAGCGGATCGGCACCAATATCATTGAGAACAACATCGCGGTGCGCGCTGTCGTCGAAGAGGCTTCCAAGGACTGGCCGGAAACAATCCGGGTCGACTACATGCTCGACATGTCGTCGAACATCTTCACTGTTCTCGGCTCGCTGCAATCCTCGATCTTGACCGCGATCCTTCTGGTGATGATCCTGGTTCTGGCCGCGCTTGGACTGCGTTCGGCCCTGCTCGTCGGGCTGGCGATTCCAACCTCCTTCATGGTCGGCTTTCTGATCCTGTCAGGTCTCGGCTACACGGTGAACATCATGGTGATGTTCGGACTTGTGCTGACCGTCGGGATGCTGGTCGACGGCGCCATCGTCATGGTGGAATACGCCGACCGGAAAGCCGCAGAGGGCATGGAAGAGCGCGAAGCCTATATTCGCGCCGCCAAGCTGATGTTCTGGCCGATTGTCTCTTCTACAGCGACCACACTTGTCGCCTTCCTGCCGATGCTGCTGTGGCCCGGCGTTGCCGGCGAGTTCATGAGTTACTTGCCGATCATGGTGATCATCGTCCTGACGGCTGCGCTCATGACCGCGATGGTCTTCCTGCCCGTAACCGGAACCATATTTGCCTCGATCACCCATTGGGTGGAGCGGAATGCTGCGGGCCTGCTGGCGGTGGTATTCGGCTTCATGGCCGCTATCACGACGCTTGTGATATCCGGAGTACAGCCAGGCAGCCCTGAATTTTTCGCTTCGCTTACGGCAAATCTTCAGGTGCCGGTCAGTGCTGTTGCTGCGTTTGCCGCTGTAACTGCGGCTGCGCTCTTCGTGCTGCGCCCCTTCGTGCGCTGGCGGCGTGAGCGGACAACACGGCACACTCAGATCGAAGGAACAAAAGAGGTAAAGCGGTACCGGCCCGTCACCTTTACGGCAGTCATTTTCGAGGTGTTCGCGATTGCTGGCGCTGCCTATTTCGTCTTCTTCCTGTTGAGTGAGCGGCCTTTGGTGATCACAGACAACATCCAGATCGCCTTCACTTACCTATCCGGGCTTGCCGATCCTTTGCGCAGCCTGTCGCATCCTTTGGCGCAGGACGTCGGTTTCTATCTGGCCGTCGCCGCGCTTGCGATTGTGGCAGTCTGGGCGTTTTACAAGGCAATCTCGCCGGTCGTACACACGTTGGAATGGCTGTTCGACGAGATCCGCCAGCGGATCGGTTTTGGCAGCCGGCATGTGACGGTTGCCGCCAAGCAGGACGAAGATGACCCGCTGCATTTCGACCCGAATACGGTTAAGGGACTGACCGGGCTCTATATCCGGCACTTGAGACTGCTTGCCGGAAATCCTGTCGGCAACATTCTGATGCTGGTACTGGTGCTAGGTACCTGTACGGCAATCTTCACCACCTTCGCCCAGAACCCGACCGGCGTTGAGTTCTTCATCGATGAAGAGCCGGATCAGGCAGTCGTGCTGATATCGGCACGCGGCAACATGTCGGCAGCCGAGTCGCTAGAGATCGTCAAGAAGGTTGAAACGGAGGTCCTGCAAACCAAGGGCATCAAGAACGTCATAACCGCAGCCTTCCCTCCCGGAGGCGGCAGCGGGCCGGACTTTATCGGTGGTGTCCAGGACAAGCCGGCGGACGTGATTGGCGAATTGCAGCTGGAAATGGCGGACTATTGCTGCCGGCGCAAAGCCGTAGCAATTTTCGCCGAGATCCGCGAGCGCACCGCGCCCCTTCCGGGCATCAAGGTGGAGACCCGCAAGATCGAAGGCGGTCCCCCGACCGGCAAGGATATCCAGCTGGAAGTCAAATCGACCGACTATAACACCATGGTCGCGCAAGTGGCCCGCATTCGCTCGCATATGGATCAGATGGAGCACCTGATGGACCAGGAGGACGGACGTCCCCTGCCCGGCATCGAGTGGCAAATCGAGATCGACCGCGAGCAGGCGGGCCGCTATCAGGCAGGTATCGCGTCTGTCGGCAACATGGTTCAGCTCGTCACCAATGGTGTCCTGATCGGCGACTACCGCCCGGCGGATTCCGAAGACGAAGTGGATATCCGTGTCCGGCTTCCGGCCGAGGAGCGCACGCTTGATCAGTTCGACAAGCTGCGCCTTCAAACGCCGCTCGGTCTGGTGCCGATCGCCAACTTTATTGAGCGCACCCCGGAAGCCAAGGTCTCGTCGATTACCCGCCGTGACGGCCTCTATTCCATGATGATCAAGGCAACGGTCGATAAGGAAGCCAAGGACGCTGACGGCAATCTGGTGACAGTTGTTGCCAAGGTCGACGAATTGCAGACGTGGCTTGACGAGCAGACTTTCCCGCAGAACGTTTACTTGCAGTTCCGCGGGGCCGACGAGGATCAGCAGGAATCAGGTGAGTTTCTGATGCGTGCCATGATGGCTTCGCTGTTCCTGATGTTCCTGATCCTGCTAACACAGTTCAACTCATTCTATCAGACGTTCCTGACCCTCTCCACGGTGGTCCTGTCCGTCATGGGCGTGCTTCTGGGTATGTTGCTGACCGGGCAGAAGTTCTCGATCATCATGACCGGGACCGGTGTTGTGGCGCTTGCCGGTATCGTCGTGAACAACGCCATCGTTCTGATCGATACCTATAACCGCTTCCGGCATGACGGCATGGAGCCGCTTGATGCGATCCTGAAGACATCGAGCCAGCGCCTGCGCCCGATCCTGCTCACAACTGTCACGACGATCGTCGGCCTTGTTCCAATGGCAACCGCCGTCAATCTGGACTTCTTCACCCAGACAGTGGCCGTTGGCGGGGTAACCGCAATTTGGTGGATTCAATTGTCGACGGCGGTGATTTCCGGTCTCGCCTTCTCGACGATCCTCACTCTTGTGATGATTCCCTCCATGATTGCGCTGCCCAACACATGGATGCGTATGTTTATGGGTGTCGGGCATATGGTCAGTCCAAAGCCGGTCCACGCCGTAACGGATGCGCGCTCAGACGAGGTGCACACCGAACAGCAGATAGAAGACAGGACTGTTACCGATGTGGAGCCGGAAGACATTCCCGGGCTTCAAGACAATACGAAAGCTCCGGCCGAGCTCATCGAGGCACCTGGCGAAGACCGGCAGTCAGCCCCGGACGGCAGCGAGACCGAAAAACCGGCAGAAGCTGAGCAACAGCAACCGGCTGCGGACAAAAATGTAATTGTAGCCATGACGGAAGCAACTGAAGATAAAAAACACGAGCGATCACAGAAACTTCCGCCCGCCGCTGAGTAAATTTCGGCAATTCGAAGCAACGAATACACTGTAAAATCGCGCACAATGTGCGCGTTTTTGCTCCTTAGACTACCAGCATCGGTAGATTTTCTACTTGCCAGTTTTCAAGACTTCCCGCAAAGTCTGGCCCTGGTAAGAATGCGGGGCACGTCAATCCATGGATCACAGAGAGTTTGTGAGCCATCTGCCACATAGTGCAAAGGTCCATTTGACCACGAAATCCGACCGGATCGGACTGAAGGCACTGTGCTTTCATTGGGGGGCCATACTTGGAACCGGTGCCCTGATCGCTCTCGGTGTCCCTGGATGGCCTGTTTTGATAGTGGCACAGGGTATCCTGATCGCCTTTCTGTTTACACTTCTGCACGAAACCAGCCACCGTACCGCATTTGAATCCGCCTGGATCAATGACTGGGTTGCCCGTGCCTGCGGTATCTTGATCCTGACACCGGCGGTCTGGTTCCGCTACTTTCATTTCGCCCATCACCGGCACACACAGGATCCTGTCAACGATCCCGAACTCCGCCATGGCAAACCGGCGACCTTGCCGGGGTATCTCCTCCACATCTCAGGTCTTCCGGTGTGGACCGGCAATGCCGCCACCCTTTTTCGCAACGCACTTGGCCTGAGCCGGGATCCGTTCGTCCCTGACGGTGCCCGCAGCAAGATCCGAACCGAAGCGCTTTTCACAATCCTGTTCTATCTTGGGCTGGCGGCCGGTTCTTTTGCGTTGCAGTCGGCCGCCCTTCTTTACGTTTGGATCATCCCGGTTGTTCTCGGGCAACCCTTTCTGCGCTTCTATCTTCTCGCCGAGCACGGCCGCTGCCCGCAGGTGACCAACATGCTGGAGAACAGCCGGACCACCTACACCAATAGCATTATCCGGGCGATTGCCTGGAACATGCCCTATCATGCCGAACACCACAGCTATCCTGCTGTGCCGTTTCACAAGCTTCCCGAACTGAATGCGCTGATGGAGACCCATCTGAAGGAGACATCAGAAGGTTATGTGAAGTTCCACAAGGATTTTGTCGGCGAAATGGGCGAGCACCAGAAACCGGTGGCCCCGGCGGAGTAATCCGCCCGGCACAAAGCGTTTTACCAACCTCATACATAGCGTAAATCCGGCTGCGAAAGTTCCGGCCACTCGCTCGTCGTCTCCGCTTGCACCGGCCGCTCGAGATACGTCGAAAGAACCACGTAGCTTTTGGTCCCGCGGACACCGGGAAGGACATACAACTGAGACAGGAACTGCTCCATCGCATGGGCATTCCGGGTCCGCACTTTCAGTATGACGCAAGTGTCGCCGGCGACCGAATGCATTTCCTCCACTTCCGGAAAGGCCTTCAACTTCATCATGCGCTGGCTCTTGCCCCAGCCATCCGCATCCACATGGATAAATGCGAGAAACGGCTTACCGGCGGCGTCCGCATCGATATCGGCCCGCACAGCCTTCAGCGCGCCGGATGCCCGGAGCCGTTTCACCCGGTCATGAACCGCCGGAGCGGACAGGTTCACCTTCCGGCCAATCTCTGCATAGGTCTGACGGGCATTCTCGACGAGTTCGCTTAAGATCATTCGGTCAAACCCATCCAGCACCTGCTTTTCTGCCCGCTTCAGCCGAACGCCATCTGTTTTCATTTCACTCCCCCGCACTCCGTCTTGCTTTGAATTCTATTCGGCAGTAGCGAGTATTTAAAGAACGGAGTTCGGTATGATCGGGAAAACAGTGAATCCCAATGACGGTATCTATCCGGCAACGCCGGACTACATCCACGCACTTGAGGTGACCGGGGTAACGAGGCAGCTTTTTGTCAGCGGCACCATGGGCCTTGACCAAGCCGGACAGGCACCGGCGGATCTCGACAGCCAACTCCGGCTGGTTTGGCACAACCTGCGCCGCATTCTCCACGATGCCGGAATGACGGCGGACAATATCGTCCGCGTTACGAGCTACCTGCGCGATGCCTCATTTGCGCAGAAAAACCAGGAAGCACGCCTCCAAGCGCTCGGAAATCGGGTGGTTCCCACGACTGCCATTGTCGTAGAAACCCTGTCGCCGGACTGGCTCATCGAAATCGAAATCGTCGCGGCTGCCTGATCCGGATCGTCATCTTGGCGGCATCCGGAAACAGAGGAGACCGGCCATGCTTGAATTGACCCTGACGCTGCTCGTTTTCCTGTTCCCGCTCGCCTACAGCCCTGGGCCGGGCAACATGTTCTTTGCCGCCAACGGAGCCCGTTTCGGCCTGAAGGCGACATGGCCTGCCAATATCGGATATCACATCGCCACTTGGATCGTTACGGTGGCAATCGGTTTCGGGTTTCTGGCAGCGATGGAAATCTCACCGTTTCTGTTTGATCTGATCAAATATGCCGGCGCGGGCTACGTTCTTTACTTGGCATGGCGCTTTTATCACGCCGGCACCCTTGGTGCTTCTGAACAGGCCCGGCCGGCCGGGTGCGCCGACGGAGCCGCGCTGCTCCTTCTCAATCCGAAGGCCTATCTTATCATCACCTTGATGTTCACACAGTTCCTCGGTGAGATGGATGCAAGCCGGATAACAGCGGTTGTCTGGATCTCAACGGTCTTCACCTTCAATAATCTGATTGCATTCCTGACTTGGACCATCATCGGCGATCGGCTGACCCGCCAGTTTCGCGACGATGTCCAGGCGCAACGGCTGAATTTCGGTTTTGCTGCCATTCTGGCGCTCGTGGCAATCTGGATGGTCGCGTCCTGACAGAGCCCTTGGCCACCGCTCTCCCTTGCAAATCTTCCGGAGGAGAAACCTTGCATGACGGCTTCTGAGGCGTTATTTAGTTGTATTGAACAACTATATTGGAGGAGCTTCAGAAATGGTTGAAAACCAGCATGTCGATGCCGTCCGCGCCGCCACCCGGCGCCTGATCCGCGAACTCGGTTTTCTGGACAAAACCATCGCGGGAACCGAACATTCCCCGTCCGGAGCGCATGCCATTATCGAGATCGGGCGCACGCCCGGGATCACCTCCAAGACTATCGCCAGGCTGCTGCGGCTGGAAAAATCCACCGTCAGCCGCCTCGTTCAAAACCTGGAGAAACGCGGCGATATCGAATTGAGACGGCTGGACACAGACGGCCGGCAATTCGGAATGCATCTGACAGAAACGGGCCGGAAATCCCTTGCTCGCATCAACGCTGTCGGCGACAGGCAGGTCCGCGGAGCATTGTCGCGTCTTGACGGGATTGATCCCGGCACAGTCGCGGATGCCATGGCGGCCTATGGTGCCGTTTTATGGCCGGACGGCGAAGCAGCGGACCTGACGCCCTTCCCGGTGAGCTATGAGGTCCTCGAGGGCTATCAGACCGGCATGATCGGTGACATTGCCGCCCTCCATGCGCGGACCCATGCCCCGATTGTCGGCAGCGGGCCTGCCTTTGAAAGCGTAGTGTCCGCCGCAATGGCCGAATTCATGCCGCGTATTGGCCGGCCGATGAACAACAGTTGGAGCATTGTCGAAGACGGCGCCGTCATAGCCTCGATTACCATTGACGGCGAAGACCTGGGAAACAATATCGCCCATTTGCGCTGGTTCATCCTGTCGGAACGCCTGCGCGGCAAGGGGCTCGGCAAGGTGTTGCTCAAGCGGGCGCTTGACCACTGCGACGCGCTTGGCTTCGACGAGATCCACTTGTGGACCCTCAAGGGGCTCGATGCGGCAAGATATCTTTACGAGAAAAACGGCTTCGAATTGGCGGAAGAATACATTGGCGACCAGTGGGGCAAAGCGGTCACCGAGCAGAAATTCACTCGCCGGAAGCCCTGAAAACACGCCGACACTGCCGTCAGCTTCCGGGCTGCTTGTCCCGGTCAGACAGGTTGTCGAGGTCAGTGTCGCATTCGTCGCCGTCATCACCACCGGCGAGTTCCTGATCGGCCAGAACGTGCCGGCGGTGCGAGCGCCAGGCGAGCGGGATGGTCAGGAGATAGAGCACCGATCCGCCCGCGAGCATGCGCACCGGGTAACTGACCAGCAGTGCCACCACTAAGACAGCAAACGCGAACAGGGGCAGCACATAGTCCCGGCGCACACGCGTTCCGACCGTCTTGCCGGAAAAAGTCGGCAGGCGGCTGATCATCAGGAAGGCGATGGCGATCGTGTAAGCGGCGACCGGCCCGGCAAATTCCGGCCAATGCGGCACCAGACCCAGAAACTCAAGATAAAGCGGCAGTAGCACAGTCAGGGCGCCGGCAGGCGCCGGAACCCCGGTGAAGAACTTCGCTGTCCATGCCGGCTTGGCCGGATCATCCAGCGCGACATTGAAACGCGCAAGACGCAAGGAGGTCGAAATCGCAAACAGCAGCACCGCGATCCAGCCGAGCGAACCTGCCTCCTGCAGCAGCCAGATATACAGCATCAGCCCCGGCGCCACGCCGAAATTGACGAAATCGGCAAGCGAATCCAGCTCCGCGCCAAAGCGCGATGTGCCTTTCACAAGCCGCGCAACACGGCCATCGAGCGCGTCCAGAACCGCCGCCAGAAGCACGGCCCCGACCGCGAACTCCCAGCGTCCTTCAAGCGCCATGCGCACTGCCGTCAGGCCGGAACACAGTGCCAGCAGCGTTACCAGGTTCGGCAGGATCAGCCGTAGCGGCACCCGGCGGAACCGGGGCTGCCGCTTTTCATTTGCCTGACGTGATGGCCTGGTCTCCATGTTCCTGCCTTCAGCTCACCCGGGTGAGCGGCTGTGTGGCAGCAGCGCCCGTCAGATCGGCAAGCACGGTTTCCCCGGCGATCATCGTCTGTCCAAGGGCAACAGACGGGACGGTATCGATGGGCATATAGACATCCAGCCGGGACCCGAAACGGATCAGGCCGAACCGCTCGCCGGGCACCGTATTCTCGCCCTCGCGCACGAAGCAGACGATGCGTCTGGCAACAAGCCCGGCGATCTGCACCACGCCGATCCGCGTTGAACCGTCCTCGATGACAAGGCCATTGCGCTCATTGTCGTCACTGGCCTTGTCGAGTTCGGCGTTGAGGAACTTGCCCGCCCGATAGGCGACCCGCGTGATCTTGCCGCCAATGGGTGCCCGGTTCACATGGCAGTTGAAAACGTTCATGAAGATCGACACGCGCATCAGCGGTTCATTGCCGAGCTCCAACTCCACAGGCGGGCGAGCCGGGCCGACCTGGCTGACCACGCCATCGGCAGGTGAGATCACCAGCCCTTCGCGGACCGGTGTAACCCGGGGCGGATCGCGGAAGAAGTAACAGACCCAGCCCGTGATCGCGAGGCCGATCCAGAACAGCGGATCGACAAACCAGCCGATGATCACGGTCGCTGCCAGCGAAATCGCGATGAATGGCCAGCCTTCCCGGTGGATCGGCACGAGAGCCTTGGTAACGGAATCAACGACTGACATGGTGTCCTTCCAAGCCGGACCCGGGAGCTTAGGATACCCCGGCGCGCGCCCTGCCCGGCATTCGGTTCAAAACAAAGAGTGCGCACATATTGCGTTCAAGGACGTGTCTTCTAGTCGGTTTTCACGAAAATGAGAACAGCCTGAGCGCGAAATGGCTCAACTGGCGGCGTTTTCTTCAGCCCTTTCGCTTTTCATGGCCATGTATTCGCGTTCCCAGTAGGCCGGACTGCCGTATTTCGACAGCAGGAAGTCGACAAAGGCCGACACCTTGGCCGGCACAAACGTCGCCGGCGGATAGACCGCATAGATGTTGCCGGTCTTGGCGATCGGATAATCGGAAAGGACTTCCACCAGCCGTCCTTCAATCAGATCTTTCCACACATGGGCGAGCGACTTGACGGTCAGCCCGAGGCCGTAGATCGCAGCATCGTAGGCGAAATCGCCGCTGTCTCCGGTTATGGCCGCATCGCGCACTGGAAAGCCGGTGACGCCATCGGGCGTGTTGAAGTACCAGACCGGCATCGCGCCGAAGCCGATGCAATCATGATGGCACAGATCATCCGGTGTTTTCGGCTTGCCCTTGCGCGAATAATACTCCGGGCTCGCGCATACAACCCGCATGTTGCTGCCGAGCTTGCGAGCCTTGAGCGACGAATCCGGCAGCGGTGCGCCCCGGATTGCCAGATCGTAACCGCCCTCCACGATGTCCACGATCCGGTCGGTCATGTCCATCTCGATGCGGACGTCCGGGTAAAGCTGCCGAAATTCCAGGAGGTAGGGCAAGATGTGCTGACGGCCGAAAAACACGTTTGAGGTAATGCGCAAGACGCCGTTTGGCGCTTCCTGGCCTGCCTCGAAAGAGGCCATGACCTGATCCATCTCGCCGAGCGCCACCAGGGCATGACCAAGCAGCACCTGGCCGGCCTCGGTCAGCCGGACCCGCCTTGTGGTGCGCACAAGCAGTTGCACGCCATAGAATTTTTCAAGGTTGGTGACACGCGTGCTGGCCGCGGAAGGCGACAAGCCTATCTCCTGCCCCGCCGCAGACAGGCTGCCTAACTCGGCAACCCTTGTGAAAAACCTCAGATCCTCTAAACGCATTCTGCTATCCTATCGAATAAATAGCAGGTTTTCAGCCTATTTTTCGATGGTTTCAAATTGTGCATGCCTCACCCGTTCATGCCCGGTGCTGCAGGGAACGGCAGTATGTGCCCGGCCCAGGTTTCGGTCCAATACCCAAGCGTGCGCCCAGAAAACCCGTCGCGATCCGGCCAGACCGGCATGCGCATCTTTGCGGTCGTGATCGATATGGCATCCGCGCTGTCCTGATGCCGGTGATGAGAGAGCAGCATCTGCATGGCCCGGCCCATGTCCTGCCCGCTCAGAGCGACTCCACCAGAGGGCGTATGGATGGCAGGCCATGGCGCGGGATCAGCCGCGACGTAGCGCCCTTCCTTCCAGACATGGTACGGACTGGCTTTGCTCATGGATCGCATCTCATGCATGAAGACCGGATCCTCGATCCCCAACGGAGACAATATCGTTTCAGCGACAAACTCATGGAACGGTTTTCCCGTAACCTGCGCCACGATCTCCCCCAACAGGACATAGCTTGCATTGGAATAGGAAATCACCTCGCCCGGTGTGCGGACCTGTTCGGGAAGAATTGCCGAAATCTGCTCAAGCGCCGATGCGCCCTGCGCCTTCTCGCGCGTACCGAAATAGCCCCAGTAGCGGTCCTCAAGCCCAGCGGAGTGGCTAAGAAGATGGCGAATGGCAATGTCACCGAACCGCTGGTTCAGGTCCAATCCCGGAAGATGCCGGTAGATCGGATCGTCCAGACCAAGCCGCCCTGCCTGCGCCAGCCGCAGAACGGCCATCGCGGTAAAAACCTTGGTGACAGACGCCAGCGGGATCACGTCGTGTTCCGCAATCATCAATCTCCCGGTTCTCGCATCCGCCAGCCGATAGCCTTTCGATAGAATGGTCTTGTCTTCCGAGACAATGACGACCACCGCGCCGGCGACCGCATCCCGATCGAGCGTCGTTGTCACCAGCCCGTCGACAAAACCCGCCAGCGACGGCTGCCAGCCTTCAACGGTCTGGGCCTCGGCACCGAACGCCAACGCAACCCAAAAGACGCTTACCCGCAGTGGATTGAGCAACAAGGACAAGGCTTTTCGATAGGACAAACGAAAAGTGACAGGGAAAAATCTGCGCATTCGGGGCTCCCTCTGGCGCGTTCTGAGCGAAACCTAATTTCCCACCGGCCCTAGTTTGGTGCCGTGCACCGGTCGTCCGACCGTATAGGCACGGACGGTTTCCCTGATCTTGGACGATATGGCACTACCGCAATCGGTGCGATGCTTCCTGCCGCGGTCACTGATGTAGGACCCCGCAAAGCCAAATGTGTCAAGTTATGCCATCGCGCCGTAGGTTTCTGCCAATTTTTCGAAAAGTGATGTTCGAACCACCCCAATTCCTCAAACAATCCAAAAATGCGACAAGCGGGCATCGAAGGTGAAAGGAGACCCCGATGTTTCATTCAGGAGACCAGTTTGAAGCCCGCGCCCGGCAATTGCGCTCTCAGGAAATCCGCAGGTTCGCCGCCGCCTTTTTGTCCATGCTCCGCGGAAAACCGTCCGCCAGTGCTCGCAAACACAGCCAGCCCGTCACGGAACCGGTTTGTGCAAATGACAGCAAGGAAGACTTCAGAACAGCTGCATGAAACCGGCTGCGATTGCGTCGCCCCGATTTTGATCTTGAAACGAACCGAAGGCATGGAGAAGAAGCCGGGCAGCCGAAGGTAGGCTGAACGCGTCCGTCAAGAAGTGGGCTTGCGCGCCTCCCCGCAAGCCCGCTTCACTGAAACGCCATGGCCATCTTGGATCGACATGCGATCCCAGCCATTTCTTACTTAAATCGCGGCTTCCAGGCTGGCCTTCAGATAGTGCTCCCGCAGGGCGGTTGTGACGGCGCCCGGTTTGCCGGTGCCGATCGCCTTGCCGTCCACCGACACGACCGGATTGACGAAGCTGGAGGCCGAGGTGGAGAATGCCTCCTTGGCGTTCTTGAGCTCATCGATGGAAAACGCCCGCTCAATCACCTTCATCTGGTGCTTGCGCGCCACTTCCAGCACCGATGCACGCGTGATGCCGTGCAGGATCTCGTTGGAAAGCTCACGGGTGATGATCTGATCGTCGCCGGTGACGATATAGGCATTGTTAGACGAGCCCTCGGTGATCATTCCGTCCCGGCACAGCCAGACATCGTCGGCGCCGTCTTTCTTGGCTCTGGTCTTCATCAGCGACGAATAGAGCAGTTGGACCGTCTTGATGTCCGAGCGGCCCCACCTCTGGTCTTCGACCAGCTTGATGTTCTGACCACGCTCGACCAGCGGGCTGGAAAGCAGGTTCTTGGTCTGGGTAAACATGATCAGGCCCGGCTCGGCGTCCAGTTCCGAGAAATCGAAATCCCGGTCCGCGGCCCCGCGCGTGATCTGCAGGTAGATCACCCCCTCGTCCAGATCGTTCTTCTCGACCAGTGCACGATGAACGTCCAGCAGCTCTTGCCGGGAATGGCGTTCCGGCATGTCCAGCTCTTTCAGCGACCGGCTCAGGCGCGCCATGTGACCATCGAATTCCAGCAACTTGCGCCCGATGACCGCCGTTACCTCATAGACACCGTCGGCAAACAGAACCGATCTGTCGAAGATTGAAATCCGGGCCTGATCTTCCGGCATAAAATCGCCGTTCACATAAACTGTACGCATTCTGTTGCTTTCGTCTCTCAGTCGATTTGCCGGCGGATTGCGATCACCAGCGCCATCTCTTGTCTATCGTCCTAGAGGTCGCACAGCGGCGGGCCGTTCGCAAACCAAAAAGGCGCCCCGTGAGGCGCCTTTTGAGTCAATCGTTTGTCTGACTGTAAATGGTGCGGTCGAGAAGACTCGAACTTCCACGGGTTTTACCCCACAGCGACCTCAACGCTGCGCGTCTACCAATTCCGCCACGACCGCACTGATTTTTCCCGGCGCTTCATCAGCACCAAGGCGCTCCGTGTAGCAAATCGGATTCTGGCTGGCAAGGGGCGTTCGGAGATTAATTGAAGCACAATTCGCGCAAGGATAACGTCCGCTTCCGGGCCGCTGACGCCTGCCTTTTCCGCCGGCCGGAGCGGTCCGCCTATAGCGGACCATCGGTGCGCATGGGGCGCATTTCCGGCGGACGCATCAGGACTTCGGTGATCGAGATGCCGATCCGCTCGCCCAGGAGCACCACCTGCCCCTTGGCAACCAGCGTGCTGTTGGCATAGATGCGAACCTCGTCGTCCTCGGTCACGTCGAGATCGATCACCGCGCCACGGCCCATGCGCAGAAGCTGGTGCACGGGCATCTCGGACTCCCCGAGCACCACCGAGATATCGACCTTGATTTCGTCAAAGGTGGCCATGACAGCCTGTCGTCCTTAAATACCGGCTAAGTCCAATAAGGCGAATCGCTCCGGTAAAGACTATCACGGCCGCAGCACAGCGCCCAAAACTACAAGGCCCTCATCCACATGTCCGCGAATGCACGCACCGACATTGCAACAAAAATGCAGCCCCTGGCGGCGGGCACGCCTGTGGAGTGGGTGATCAGCGATGCGCCGGTCGGGTATGACGAAGCACTTGCGGCAATGGAAGCCCAGGTGGCGCGGATCATCGCCGGTGAGGCCCCGGAGCGGGTGTGGCTATTAGAGCATCCGCCGCTCTATACGGCCGGAACCAGTGCCAATGACGCTGATCTTGTCGATCCGAAGCGCTTTCCGGTGCACCGTACCGGACGCGGCGGCCAATTCACCTATCACGGACCGGGCCAGCGCGTGGCCTATGTGATGCTGGATTTGAGGCGCAGGCAGCAGGACGTCCGTGCCTTTGTCGCGGCCTTGGAAGCCTGGCTGATCGCGTCGCTCTGGCATTACCATATTCGCGGCGAGCGGCGCGAAGACCGGGTCGGCGTCTGGGTACGCCGTCCGGACAGGGATACGGCCGGCGAGGACAAGATCGCCGCCATCGGTATCCGGGTGCGCAAGTGGGTGACGTTCCACGGTATCAGCCTGAACGTTGAACCGGAGCTGGAGCATTTTTCCGGCATCGTCCCTTGCGGGGTGACGGAGCACGGCGTTACCAGCCTGGTCGATCTGGGCATTCCGGTCACCATGGCCGAGAATGACAGCGTGCTGCGGGCCGAATTTGAAAGGATCTTCGGCCCGACAGAACGGCATCCGGGCTGAACCCCTGCCGTGTGACCAGACAGTGAGCGGATACCGGCCCCGGCTGAGTGTGACCTATCGTTCCGGTTTGGGGCGCGGGCCGATATAGGCCGGACCCGGAGACGGCGCCGGACCGGCAAGATCAACCGGTTCGATTTCGGGCGGATTGCGTTTCATGACGGTCAGCGGGCCATAGGTTCCGAAGATCGAATAGCCGGTCTCCGCAAAGTCTTGAAAGCGCGCCGCCATGTCTTCGGACAGATACCAGGGCGGCATGGACCCGGTGACCAGATAGTCCGGTCCATTTTCGAGCAGTTGCTCGAAAGTGTCCGCCGGAACGTACCCCCCGTTTGCCATCGTGTCGAAAACCGGCCGGCCAGCAACGATATTGGCCGGATGGGTCAGCATCGGCGACGGCTGGACCGTACCGAGGTAAAAGTGAACCAGATGATACTCGGTTGCCCAGATCACGCTCTCCTGCGCACCGGCTGCACGAAGGTCTGCAGCCGCCTGCGCAATAAACTGCCCCTGCCCCGCTGACACATCGCCGCGGACGACCCGCAGCGCAGCGGGGGCTGTCGACGCCAGCGCACCGGCCAGGGCAATCACGGCAGCGCAGGTTGCAGAAAACCGGCTGATCCGGAAGATCGGCAGCAGCGCGCAGCCAACTGCGAGGAAAATCGAGGCAAACGGCAGAACCTGGTTCCAGTAATGCGGATACGCCGCCCCGCCGGTGAGCACGGAATAAACAACTGCCCCGCCGATGACAGCGACCAGCGCCGCCTGGCCGACATGAACATGCTCGAAAATCCGGTCCGGCCAGGTCGTGATCGCCAACCCGAGCAGGACAGTGCTGGCGCAAAGCGCCATGGTGGCCGGTACAAACACCCAGGGCTCATGAAGCAACCGCCCACCCCAGAAAATCGCATGCAGCCGCAGAACCTCAAGCAGATCGCCATCCACGGACGCGGAATAGGCCAGCGGCGCTTCCACCGCACTGAGGATCAGCACATCCAGCGCCCCGGCCTGCCAGTATGCCAGGAACATCAACACAACCGGCAGCACGCCGCCCAGCGCAAAGGCCAGAAAGTGCGGCAACTGGCTGCGAAAGCCGGAATTGAGCAACAAAACGGCATGAAACACTGCCGTGACCACGGCCACATAAGCAAGGTTGGTGCGCGTCAGAACTGCAAGCGAAATCAAAATGGCAGCCAGAAATGTCACGACCAGACGCTCGTCACGCTGCATCAGCAACCAGATGGCCGGCATCAAAAACGCCATGGCCAGGTGTTCTGTCTGGGTATGCTGGGCAAATCCGGATGCACTCAGCGCAATCAGGAACAGCGTGCCGGCACCAGCTGCAAGCTCCGACGTGACCTGGCGCCCGATCAGGAAGGTGAACAGGCAAACGACCAGAAGGCACAGATCACCAAACAGCCGGAACGAAGCGACACTCTCTCCGAAGATGGCCATCCAACCGGCAAGTGCCACAAACAGGACTGGCGGCTTATTGTCGTAAACCGCGACATAAGGCAGATTGCCCCGCAAGATATCCTGAGCCATCAGCACGAATGTCGTTTCGTCCCAATCGAGCACCTCGTGCTCCAGAGACCCAAGCTGGGTCACGCCGATCGCCACAATGAAGACGGCAATCCAAAGGACTGGAGACAGAACGGAGGCAATGATTCCCGGTTTGGCGGACGCGAGATTATCAACCTGCCCGCTAGCCATATTCGCATCAATACTCATCGCAGAAGTCCTGGGAACCAAGATGCGACGACCAATACAATCAGAAGGAGAAAATCTCCAACGCAAAGTAAATTAACCGTTAATTTTTACGATTCAATTTTTACTGCTCGTATTGTCAAGGATGAAGCTTTCGTCGAATGAGGTTTAACACCATGCCTTAGGGTTTGTGGACATTCAGAATTTGGATCGCAGTACGAGTGAAAATCGTCTGGATCAAGATGCGAAGCCGCCGGAAAGGCCATCCCTTGTCACGGCAATGCACCGCAACCTAAACCTTAGTATCCACAAACCGTGAATGCGCCACCGGCTAAAGCCGGTGGCTTCGGGTTACGGCTAAAAACCGGATCGGTCCGCCATCTGGCGGACGTCTTGCTGGCTGCCGCAACCTCATCCTGAGGAGCAAGCAACGCTTGCGTCTCGAAGGATCGGCCGCAGACTTGGTTGCAAGCTGCCCATCCTTCGAGGCTCCGCTGCGCTCCGCACCTCAGGATGAAGCCGAGCCGACCGGGATGAGGATATCAACCGCTCAAATCCTCCAACGAGCAAATGAGCTCGACTTAATCTTGGTCCCCGGATGCGAACGCATCCTGTCGCCTAAAGGCAAGGGGTTTTAGGATCCCCTATCGGGGACTCTAAAACTGGCAGCGGCTTTCAACTACAAACTATAGTAGTCCCGATACCAGGCAACAAACCGCGCAACGCCATCCTCAACCTCAGTTGCGGGGCGGTAGCCGGTCAATTCATGCAGGAGATCCGCATTGGCCCAGGTGGCCGGGACGTCGCCAGGCTGGATCGGCATCGGGTTGCGGATGGCTTCCCTGCCCGTAGCCTTCTCGATCGCGGCAATGAAGTCGGACAGCGGCACACAGGTTGAATTGCCGATATTGACGATGCGCCAGGGTGCCACGGGAGACAGGCTGTCGCCTTCGGGGACGTCGACGCCGTCTTCGGGCCGTTCAGGAGCTGCATCCAGAAGCAGGCGGATTCCCTCGACCAGATCCTCCACATAGGTGAAGTCGCGCTTCATATCGCCGAAATTGTAAACGTCGATGGGTGTCCCTTCGAGAACCGCCTTGGTGAACTTGAACAGTGCCATATCCGGCCGTCCCCAGGGACCGTAGACCGTAAAGAACCGGAACATGGTGATCGGCATATGGAACAGATGGGCATAGGAATGCGCCATCGATTCCGTTGCCTTTTTCGTGGCGGCATAGAACGACATCTGATGGTCGGCTTTTGCCGTTTCCACGTAGGGCATGTCCGTGTTGGCGCCGTAGGCCGACGAGGTCGATGCCAGCAGCATGTGCTCCGGCGGATAGGCCCTGCCCGCCTCCAGCAACTCGAATGTTCCGCAGATATTGCTTTCAAGATAGGAGCGCGGTTCTTCGATCGAATACCTGACGCCCGCCTGGGCGGCCAGGTGGATGACAAAATCCGGACGATGGTCCCGGAACAGGTTCATCAGCAGGTCCGGGGCTTCGATGCGCTCATTCACGGCACTGAAATGCTGATTCTGCAGCAGCATCTGCTGCCGCTTTTCCTTCAAACGGACATCATAGTAGTCGGTCAGCGCATCCAGGCCGATCACCCGGAAGCCATCGTCCAGTAGCCTCTTGCAGAGAAAGTAGCCGATAAATCCGGCAGAGCCCGTCACCAGAACCGTCTTCATGCAGCGTTTTACCTTCTAGATTATCCGTTTTAATCAAGCGGCTTTTGGCGTCCATCGACGGCGTAAAGGGTCCGCAAACGTTCTGCAAGGCTGAAGGCTCAGCCAGGTGTACGAATTGGCCAAAGACAGTCCAGGCTGCGACGGCGATTGATACCAAGCGCAGCTGACGATGAGACAAAAGATCCCGACGCCACCAACCTCGGTGCCATCGGGTTCCGGATTTCATGGAGCGGGTTAAGCTCTTTGTATCAGACGCCGACTATGCCGTTTTGCTTCAGGTAGGTGATCACCTCTTCAGCGACATCTTCCGGATCGCGGCCGACATTGTGAATATGAAGCTCCGGATTCTCCGGTGCCTCATAGGGACTGTCGATGCCGGTGAAATTCTTGATCTCGCCCCGGTCGGCTTTCGCATAAAGCCCCTTCGGATCGCGCTTGCGGCATTCCTCGATCGGCGTATCGACAAAGACCTCTATGAACTCACCGTCTTCCATCAGGTCACGCGCCATCCGGCGTTCGGCCCGGAAAGGCGAAATGAATGACACAAGGGTGATCAATCCGGCATCGGTAAAGAGCTTCGCCACTTCACCCACGCGGCGGATGTTCTCCACACGGTCGGCATCGGTGAAGCCAAGGTCCCTGTTCAACCCGTGGCGGACGTTGTCACCATCCAGCGTATAGGTCTGGCGGCCGTCGAGATGAAGCTTCTTTTCGACAATCGAGGCAATGGTCGATTTGCCCGATCCGGACAGGCCCGTGAACCAAAGAACCGCCGGCTTCTGTCCGAGCTTCTCGGCCCGGGCCTGCTTGTCGATGTCGAGCGCCTGCCAGTGAATGTTGGTGGCCCGGCGCAGCGCGAACCACACCAACCCTGCTGCGACGGTCGCATTGGTCATGCGGTCGATCAGGATGAACGACCCGGTCGTGCGGTTGGCTTCATAGGGATCAAACGCGACAGAGCTTGCCAGCGCGAGGTTGCAGAACGCGATCTCATTGAGCTCCAGCGTCTTGCCGGCAATATGCTCAAAGGTGTTTACGTTGATCTTGTGCTTGATCTCGGTAACGGTCGCTGTCACCGTTCTCGCACCGATCTTCAGGATATATGGGCGTCCCGGAAGCATTGCCTCATCCGACATCCAGATGACATGCGCGGCCATCTGGTCAGCAACATCCGGGCGGGAGGACACCGGCGCGAGCAGGTCACCTCGCGATATGTCGATTTCATCCTCGAGCGTAATGGTCACAGCCTCGCCGGCCCGGGCCGTTTGAACCTCCCCCGATGGCGCGACGATGGTCTGCACTTTGGAGGTTTTTGCGGGACCGGCGACCACGATCTCTTCGCCAACGGATACCGTGCCGCTGGCAATCGTTCCCGAATAGCCGCGGAAATCAAGATTTGGGCGGTTCACCCACTGGACGGGAAAACGGAACGGAGCTTCGAATTCGTGTTCTCCGACCTCCACCGCTTCCAGATGCTCCAGGAGTGTCGGTCCGGCAAACCAGGGCATATGGCCGCTTTTTGCGGTGACGTTGTCGCCATACCGCGCGGACATCGGGATCGCCTGCAGCGTTTCGAAACCAAACCCGTTGGCAAACGTGTCGAAATCTTTGCGGATCTGGTCGAACACCTCCTGCGAATATCCGACAAGATCGATCTTGTTGACTGCAAGAACCACATGCCGGATGCCCAGCAGGGAGGCAATGAAGGCATGGCGGCGGGTCTGAACCATCAAGCCGTTGCGCGCATCGACAAGCAGAACCGCAAGATCGGCGGTAGATGCGCCGGTTGCCATGTTCCGTGTATATTGTTCATGGCCCGGAGTATCCGCGACGATGAACTTGCGCTTGTCGGTCGCAAAGAAGCGATAGGCAACATCAATCGTGATGCCCTGCTCCCGCTCGGCTTCCAGGCCATCAACCAGAAGCGCAAGATCGATGTCCTCGCCGACGGTCCCGTGTTTCTTGGAATCCTTTTCAAGCGATGCGAGCTGGTCTTCAAAAATCAGCTTCGTGTCGTAGAGAAGACGGCCGATCAGGGTGGACTTTCCATCATCCACCGATCCGCAGGTCAGGAACCGCAATTGATCCTTGGCTTCCTGTGCGAGCACATATTCGGTAACCGCCTGTTCGACGTTCGTGATGTCGGCAATGGTCATCTTAAAAATACCCCTCGCGCTTCTTCTTCTCCATTGAGGCGCTCTCATCCTTGTCAATCAGGCGGCCCTGGCGTTCGGATGTCCGCGCGATGAGCATTTCGCGGACAATGGCCGGCAACGTTTCGGCATCCGATTCGATGGCACCGGTCAGCGGGTAGCAACCAAGTGTGCGGAAACGGACCATCTTCTCTTCGACGACTTCTCCCGGGCGCAATTGCATTCTCTCGTCATCGACCATGATCAGCATGCCGTCGCGTTCCACGACGGGCCGCACGGCAGCCAAATAGAGCGGGACCATCGGAATGTTCTCGGTCAGGATGTATTGCCAAACGTCCAGTTCGGTCCAATTGGACAGAGGAAAGGCACGGATGGACTCGCCCGGATTCACACGGGCGTTGTAAAGGTTCCAGAGTTCCGGGCGCTGGTTCTTCGGGTCCCAGCCGTGCTGGGCATTACGGAAGGAGAACACCCGTTCCTTGGCACGCGATTTTTCCTCATCGCGCCGCGCTCCGCCAAAGGCGGCATCGAATTTGTATTTGTCCAACGCCTGTTTCAGCGCTTCGGTCTTCATGATCCGTGTGTGAACCGAGGAGCCGTTGTCAAACGGGTTGACGTTCTGCGCAACACCTTCCGGATTGGTATAGACCAGCAGGTCCAACCCCATTTCCTTGGCGATGTTGTCGCGAAACGTGATCATGTCCCGGAATTTCCAGGTCGTGTCGACATGAAGCAACGGAAACGGCGGCTTGGACGGATAAAACGCCTTCATCGCCAGGTGCAGCATGACCCCGGAGTCCTTGCCGATAGAATACAGCATCACCGGATTGGAGAATTCCGCGGCGACTTCGCGGATGATGTGAATGCTCTCTGCCTCCAAACGCTTGAGGTTACTCAAACGCTCGGGCGAAACGAATGGAGTGGCCTTGTTCATCTGTAACTTTCCCATACAAGCCGACAGACCGGCAAACATCAGAATTTGAGTGCGGAGTAGGTCCGGCTCAGCAAGCCGGTTCGAGATCCGGTAAAAGACCCGGATCGCTGACCGCGATAAAATGTGGGTTGCGCAAATCGTCTTTGACCGCACCTTTCGGGATCCGGTAGGCGAATGGCTTCCTTGTCTCTGCGTAGACAACCGCCCCGCCCGCGGCTCGTACGACTGCATCGCCTGCAGCAATATCCCACTGCATGGTCGGAGCCAGACGCGGATAAACATCGGCCCTGCCGGCCGCCACCCAGCACAATTTCAAGGACGAGCCCACTGAAAGACGCTCGGAGACTTTCAGCCTGTCAATCAAGGCCGATGTTTCCTCCGAAAGGTGGGAGCGGCTCGCAAGCACGCTCAAACCTTGTTCCGGCGCAGTCCGCACGGAGATTGGTTTGGTGTCGGCAATTTCGCCATCAACCACGGTTCCAAGCCAGGCCTGACCGGCTGAAGCATCGTCTCCAGCAGCAGTCTCACCCCAATAGATCTCGCCAAGTGCAGGTGCATAAACGACGCCGAAAACCGGATCGCCGTCTACAACCAACGCAATGTTGACGGTGAACTCACCGTTGCCTTTGAGGAACTCCTTGGTTCCATCGAGCGGATCGACAAGGAAATACATGTCAAGGACCGGAGGCAAATGGCCTGCTTCAACCGACTCCTCGGCAACGATCGGTACATCCGGGAACCTTTCGCTAAGGCCTTTGACGATAATTTGCTCGCCAGCCGCGTCGGCTTTGGTGACCGGGGAACCATCAGCCTTCTGATCTGCTTCAATCGGCTCTTGATAAATCTGCATGATCGCAGCGCCGGCACCTATTGCCAGATGATTCAAATATTCTACGTCTTTAGGCGATAAATTACTGCTATCGTTCATTTTATCACTATCCAATTCAATCATTAAACTGCGGCAATCAAGGAAGTTCACTGCCGAACGGCACCTTACCCAGATGCCGATGACCATATAGAATGATCTTAAAACAATTTTGCGATGCACAAACTCCTTAGCGAACTGACGTTGTTGGAGGTATTTTTCAAGCCTGTATTGCAAAACTGGTAAACTGGTGTGCGACCGGAGGGCTATTGTGCCATCTTGCCCAATGTTGGCCTGAGAGCTTCCGGCCTTATCGATTCCACTCTGGGCAATAACGGTTTGAGCGGCAGTCAAACAAATCGGAGCGGTTCTCTTTTGCCGATCCATGCACTGATCGAGAAGTGCGTCTTCACTTCTCACCTCCTGCCTGCAGGAAAAATGTCACATTCGGCGCCTCCGTAAATACCACTTCAATACGGCTTCTTCGCCGTAGTTGGGTCGTGCTCCACGACCGAAGGTGTTCTCCTGGCCAACTCCTGAAAGAGCGGAGACTGCAGACAGATTTCCATTGCCCGGAAGTATCGGCGTCCCATAAGGCGGCGAACAGCAATCGGTTTGTACCAGGATGCCGGAAGCAAAAATTTTCGCGCCGTCACATGCGAGATGCGCGCAAAATGGTTTCGCCCTGTCACCGGCAGCCCGACAATCGTCAAGCGAAAACCACCAGGCGGACTTGATCCGCAACAAGGTTTTCGAATACGGGCCGGTACTCCCGCAAAGAAAAGTCAGAACGGCGGTCCGGCAGCCGGAATTCACAAAACCAGTAATACCAACCGGCAGAAATCAAGACCTGTATGACAGGCTTTTCCTGATCTTCGGTGGGAGGGAATCAATCCCTGGCCGCGTTGCCGCGGCTGCCCGGCCGGGAAAAGGCCGCGCTGCGCACACCGCCTTGCCAGGCACAGATTTTCACTCCATCAGATAGGTATTTGTTTCGGCCAGTTGGTATTACGCTTCCATGCACAAACAGCGGACCAACCGGTTGCACTGCACATTTGCCCTTGAGATGGACAATCTACCGGGATAAAGCCTCAGAGCATTCTAGTTATCAAGTTTCGAGGAGTTTCCCGATGCGCGTAGCAATGATTGGCACAGGCTATGTTGGCCTGGTCTCCGGAACTTGCTTTGCTGATTTTGGACATATTGTGACCTGTATCGACAAAGATACCAGCAAGATCGGAGCACTCAACAACGGCGAAATTCCGATCTTTGAGCCCGGCCTGCAAGACCTTGTGGCGACAAATGTAAAAGAACAACGGCTCTTTTTTTCAACGGAGCCTGATGAAGCAATTCGCTCGGCCGACGCGGTGTTTATTGCCGTTGGAACCCCAACACGCCGCGGCGACGGGCATGCTGATCTTTCCTATGTCTATGCTGCCGCCGAGGAAATCGCCGGTCTGATCGAAGGTTTCACGGTGGTCGTGACGAAGTCGACGGTTCCGGTCGGTACGGGCGATGAAGTCGAAGCGATCATCCGCAAGACCAATCCTGATGCAGAATTCTCGGTCGTTTCCAATCCGGAGTTTCTACGCGAGGGCGCAGCGATCAACGACTTCAAACGGCCAGACAGGGTCGTCGTTGGCACCGACAGCCAGAAAGCCATCGAAGTGATGCAGGAATTGTACCGCCCGCTATACCTGAATGAAACGCCGATCCTCGTGACCAAGCGCAGGACATCGGAGTTAATCAAGTACGCTGCGAATGCATTCCTTGCGGTAAAGATCACCTTCATCAACGAAATCGCGGATCTATGCGAGAAAGTCGGCGCGAATGTGCAGGAAGTTTCGCGCGGCATCGGCCTCGACAACAGGATTGGTTCAAAATTCCTGCATGCCGGTCCCGGGTATGGCGGCTCCTGCTTTCCAAAGGACACGCTTGCACTTTCAAAAATTGCTGCAGATGCGAAATCAGATCTCGAGATCGTGGATGCGGTGATCAAAGTGAATTCAGCGCGCAAACTGCGTATGGCTGACAAGGTGATTGACTTCATGGGAGGCGATGTGGACGGCAAGACCGTCGCACTCCTCGGCCTGGCGTTCAAACCGAACACTGACGACATGAGGGAAGCGCCCAGCATTGAGATTGTCAGCAAACTCAATGCTGCCGGGGCCAAGGTCCGTGCTTACGATCCGGAAGCCATGCAGGAAGCGTCCAAAATGATGGATGACATTTTCCTGTGCGACGGCCCCTACCATGCCATTGAGAACGCCGACGCGCTGGTCATCGTGACCGAATGGGACCAGTTCCGGGCCCTGGATCTTGACCGCGTGAAGGCATTGATGAAAACGCCGAAGGTGGTGGATCTCCGGAACATCTACAAGACCGACTACATGATGAACCGGGGATTCGAATATACGAGCATCGGTCGAAGCTACTAATACGGGTTTCACCTTGTAATACGGATTTTGGCTTGACCTTGCACCCGGTACTCATGATGAGCCGTGCGTCCGGTTCGCGCAAAACTGTGACCGGGAGCACAAATTTTTACCATATTGAGAAAATCGGGTGACGCCACGGTGCACTGCGATGTTGGCCATGTTAAATGTACGTTAATGAAAATAACAAGTTACTAAGACCAATTTTAAATACACCAGATCTGACCGGGGCCTATTTTGGGCAGAGCGCCGCGGATCCGAGTTCCTTCTAGATATTCCGAGGGTCACAATGGCTGACGAAACGGTTTCATATGGTTCGGAGGGCTCAAGGCGGCCTTCGCTTTCTAGGTTTCGCGACAGCCTGCCGGTCCGCAATTTTCGTCGAATTGACAGCATGGTCGGCAGCTTCGGCTCAACAGTGGCTGGGCGCACGCGCAGGAACGATAGTGCATCGGACATTGTGACTGCGTTGACCGCGGATGCTTTGCTGGCTCATCAGGGGGAACGGTCTGCCACCGCGAAGCCTTGGGGCACGCTCGCCAGCCTGGCAGTCAAACGCGTCCTTGATATCGTCGGATCGGCCTGCGGTATCATCGCGTTGGGTCCCCTGCTTATTTGCATTTCCATAGCGGTCAAGGCGACAAGTAAAGGCCCGGTCTTGTTCCGCCAGGAACGGTACGGGTTGAACGGAAAGAGATTTACCGCTCTCAAGTTCCGGTCGATGTATACCGACCGTTGCGACGCCTCGGGTGTCAGCCAAACGACTCGCAACGATCCGCGGATCACACGGGTCGGTGCCTTTTTGCGGCGCAGCAACTTTGACGAGCTGCCGCAGCTTATCAACGTCCTAAAAGGCGAGATGTCTCTTGTCGGCCCCCGGCCGCATGTTCCAGGGATGCTGGCAGCCGGCGTACCCTACGAGGACTTTGATCTGCGCTACATGGACCGTCATGAGCTTCGTCCGGGCATCACCGGATTGGCACAGATCAATGGCTTCCGCGGTGAAACCACTACCCGGTACGCTGCCCGCATGCGGCTTGAATGTGATCTTGCCTATATCCGCAACCGGTCGACACTCATGGACATCCGGATCATCTTCGGAACCGTGCTCCGTGAATTCGTCAAGGGGAATGGCTACTAGGGCCTGTGGGGAATTAGGTTTCGGTCGCGGCGCGAGACGCTTTTGGCCGCGGATCAGGAAGAGAGACTGCCATGGAGTATACTCCATAAGGGCTCTCTGACGCCATCGGCGGCCAAAAGCGCCGCGTCCCGCAAGGGATATGATGAAAATCGCCCGGTTCCACGGCGCAAAGTCTTGAAAAGGAATGGCCTTTCCAGCGACATTGCTTCTCGATCCGAACGATTTTCATCGATACCGCGATCCAAATCCTAAATCCCCACAGGCCCTAGTCCATAGCATCAAGCATTCAATCGAAAGTTCAGTGAATGCTTTAACATATTGACATCAATCATATTTGGGCACCCAACCTATTCCGGTTGGGTGCCCATGTACTTTTAATCGTCCGGTTTGCCGCTATCGCTCAAGTCCGGGTGTCCGTTGCCTCTGGAGCTTTCGAACGGTCAAGTGTAATACACCTCGGCAGAAACAATCCCTCCCCCGCTCTGTAATTGGAATCCCGCACATGAGCACCTTCAAAGCCGTCGTCTTCGACTGGGCCGGTACGATGATCGACTTTGGCTCTTTCGCACCGATGGGTGTTTTTGTGAAAGCCTTTGCGGCATTCGGCATCGATGTGTCGATCGAACAGGCCCGCGCGCCGATGGGCAAGCCGAAATGGGACCACATCCGGCAGATGATGGACGATCCGGATATCGCCGCCAAATGGACAGCCAGATACGGAAAAGCACCGGATAATGCGAATGTCGATGAAGTCTTCAAGGTCTTCGTGCCCATGAATGAAGACGTGGCAGCCGAATATGCCGATCTGGTTCCAGGTGCCGCCGATGTCATTGCCTATCTGCGCGGCAAAGGCGTCAAGATTGGCTCCACCACCGGCTACACCCGTTCGATCATGGAGCGCGTTCTGCCCGTTGCCGCCGCACAAGGCTATAGCCCCGACAATCTGGTCTGCTCCGACGATCTCAAGGATGGCCGGCCCGGCCCTCTCGGCATGTACCAATGCTTTGTCGACCTTGCCGTCTATCCGCCAAGTGCCGTGATCAAGGTGGATGACACCGAACCGGGCATTGCCGAAGGCGTTGCCGCCGGCTGTGTGACCGTTGGCCTGGCGCTGTCCGGGAATTATGCGGGCAAGACCCCGGAAGAACTCGCCGCAATGCCGCCGGAGGAGGTGGACCGTATCCGCAGCCATGCCGCGGAAAAACTGAAAGCCGCCGGAGCGGATCATGTCATCGACACGGTTGCAGATCTCCCCGCGTTGATCGAGCGCCTTGAAGGACCGGCCCCCACAGATGATTGAAACAAATTTCTGCACAACAGCCTGATTGAACGGTATGGTGGCTCTCCGAACCGTGCAGTGCAGCCCGGATGGAATGAGGAAAAGCTGAATGGATCAGCTGGCGCCACAAAAAAAGTCTTCGGACCGAACCACCGCCTCCACACTCCGGCTGGCGTTTGTCGCCAGCGATACCGATGAAGCACAGGCCGCACTCGCGACCCTGAGCGAGCAATATGGGAGTGTGGACCCCAATGCGGCCGATGTCATCGTCGCCCTTGGCGGTGACGGCCTCATGTTGCAAACGCTTCACAGATACATCGGATCAGGCAAGCCGATTTACGGCATGAACCGGGGATCTGTCGGCTTCCTGATGAACGAATATCGCGAGGACGGATTACCGGAACGGCTGGCTCGGGCCGACACCACCGCGATCCGGCCGCTGGAGATGACCGCAACGGACACCGACGGCAATACCCGCCACGCGCTTGCCATCAATGAAGTGTCGCTTCTGCGCCAGACATCACAAGCTGCCGGCCTGAAGATTTCCGTCGACGGGCGGGTACGTCTGGAAGAACTCATCTGCGACGGGATACTGGTGGCAACGCCCGCGGGCAGCACCGCCTATAACCTCTCGGCGCACGGCCCGATCCTGCCGATTACCGCGCAGTTGCTGGCGCTGACACCGATCAGCGCCTTCCGCCCGCGCCGCTGGCGCGGTGCCCTGTTGCCCGATGGCGCCGTCGTGGAAATCAGCGTCCGCGACCCCGTCAAGCGGCCGGTCAGCGCCTCCGCAGACCATTCGGAGATCCGAAACGTTGCCAAGGTCACCGTGATTGAAAACAAGACAACCGAGTGTCTGGTCATGTTCGACAAGGACCACGGCTGGGACGAACGCATTCTGAGCGAGATGTTTCGCTATTAGAGACATGTTAAAGAAGTTCGCAGATGATGCAGGAATTTGGACTCACCTGCACCGCTCAGCAAGGACGATCGGACCCGATGTCATCCAGTTTTCCAGAAGAGTCGGATTACGAGATCCTCAAGTCCCCAACAGACCTTCGCAAAAAGGTGCGCAAGCTCTCCGCTCGCGAGGCGGCCAAGTTTGATCCGGTCAAGGCCGCCGAGGCAGCGCTGAAAAACCTCTCGCACAATTTCGGCCCCTGGATGGACAACGAAACCAGGCGCTTGCTGGAGTGTTGGGTCGCCATTCAGAAAGGTGGCGTCGACCAGGAGCGGCTCGATACGCTGTTTCAATCTGCTCACAACATCAAGGGCCAGGCCTTGACCCTCGGGTTTCCGCTTGTCGGTCAGGTCGCCGCCGGTTTCTGCCACCTGATTGAAAACGTCAAGACACCGGACCGGTTGCCGCTTGATCTGTCAGGACGCTACGTGGAAGCGATCCGCGCCATGGTCATGGAAGGTGCACGGGACACGGACAACTCTACCGGCGTCGCGCTTCTGCAGACGCTTGAACAGGTGACTGACGAGTATATCGCCGGCTTGCCGGACGCCTCGCCGTCCTGATACCATTCGGCAGAAATAAAGCAGTATCTGATGGAGCGAAAATTTTTTCCTGGCAAGGCAGTGTGCGCAACGCGGCCTTTCCGGCCGGGCAAGCGCGGCAACGCGGCCAGGGTTTGATTTCCGCCGGTTGGTATGGCGCCTCTTCAGGCTGCGGCGATCATCTTCTGCGAACCGTCCCTGACCGCCTGACGCGCCTCGAGCCGGACGACATCGATCGCAAAACGGCGCAAGAAGGCGGTGACGTCTTCATCCGCCCCCAAAGCTTCATCCTGCATTTCGGCAAGCAGCGCTTCGGTCAGGCGGCGAGCTTCGACCAGGGGAAGATCATGGGTAAAGTCGGCATGGGCATTCCGCGAAATCGCAATGGCGAGCAGAAACGCCTGATGAGACCGGTGCGGGAGGCCGGCCTTCCTCAAGACTGCCTGAAGGGCTGACGTCCGCACATGCGCCAGCACCTTTGTCAGCCGCGGCAGAGGAACCCCACCCAGGACCGCAAGCGATGCTGCAAAGAATCTCAGGCGGCCGCAGCACACGGCCCGGAGCAAGAGACGTGTGGTCAGCTGCGCCCGGCTGCGCAAGTGTTCGGCAAAAACGGGCAGTTCGTCGTCACCCGCTTCCAGCGCCAATCGCAGGACAATCTTGTCGCTGGCATCGGTCAGGAACGTATCGCGCTGGTGCGCCGGAACCCGCTCCAGAACGACCGGATGGTTTTCCAGCTTGTCGGCGAGTTTCATCATCAGCTCATAGCGCCAGGCGACGGCCAGATCAGTACGCCGCAACAGCAACTCGCGCAAACCTGCGTCATCTGCAAACCGTTCGGCAAGGCGCTGGACCGAAGACTTCAGGACGGTCGCGCCATCATTGCTCAGCAAGGCCGAGCATGCCGCCGCATCAGCCACTTCGCACAAGGCCGCTGCCACCTGCGGGGAAAGGTGATCCCGCTCGGCAATCGCGTGTTGGACCGCCGCAGTCCCCTCTGCCGCGAGATCGACAATCTCGGCGTCTGTCAAAAGCTGCGTGGAGCGAAGGACCCGCGAAGCGACCGGATCCGAATCCGCTGCAAGAGATCGAATAACATAGAGGGGGGCAGCTTCGGACGGGCCAAGCACATCGGCCAGAGCGATACGCACGGTCGGGCTCGGATCGTCGAGCAACACCGTCAAAGCCATCTCGGCTTCGCGGCGGCCACTGTCATCCAGCGGCAGCTCTAGGTAATGGAGCGCCATCCTGCCCGCGGAGATCGCACGATCGATATCCGTCTGAGTGCCGGTAGAGGTCAAAAAGGAACTTGCTGTCATGGTACGGAACTGCTGGCTTCGTGTCAGACCTCACCCTGACATCAAAGACTTAACGATCAGTTCACCATGTTTGTTAAGACAGGGCTGGGCCTGTTGGCCCTACACAGGCGGCAGCAGGTCCTTCTGCTCATCGTCCGTTCTCAGCCGCAGGAAGCGGGTCAAATCCAGAGGATTCCCCTGGTTTCCGAGGGCCAGTTCCTGAGCTGCGACCCGGGCCGATGATGAATCCAGCGTGCCGTAGATCCCCGCTTGTTCAA
The DNA here is from genome assembly GCA_965230445.1 of Roseibium sp. Taxonomy (GTDB): domain Bacteria; phylum Pseudomonadota; class Alphaproteobacteria; order Rhizobiales; family Stappiaceae; genus Roseibium. The sequence continues at coordinate 2,457,388 of OZ246005.1, forward strand.
CCGCTGCAAATGCAGAGGCGAACCTTGGATTGACACCTGCCGACTCAGAACCCTCGTCGTTGCGGAACAGCGCCTCGAACGGATTTCCGGTGTCGCCTGCCTGGAATGCCGCGACAACGTTATCGGCTGCGCCATCCGGACCTTCAAACACGGAAGCGGTTGCCGGTGGGGTCTGCGGATCCGCCGGGGCGGATTGCGGCAACTGCGGGACGTCAGCCGAGGCCACATTCGCCGCAGCGGGTTGCGGTTCTTCGGGAACCTGGCCCGATCTTGCATCAGCAATGGCTGCGAACGCGCTATCGAAACGTTGCTGCGTCGGCGCATTCTCAACGGCGGAAAACGCCATATCGAACCGGTTGTCCGCCGCCGGAACTTCGGCCACCTGGCTGGGCGGCGTGGGCTTGGAGCGCATGGCAAACCTTGCGGCAGGATCGCCCGCCAGATGATCAAAGCTGTCATGATCGATCAGCGGCGCCGCATTCATCGGCTTCGCGCCGGGAACCGCCGCCACTGCGGTCAGTTCGGACGACAAGCCCGGGCCCCGTTTGCCACTGGCAACCGCGATCTTGCTGACCTCGTCATGTTTGGAGACGATGGCCTGATAGACCTCTTCCATCGACCGGGCCTTGCCGTTGCTGTGATAGAAAATCGGCTTGTTGGCCCTCGCCTGGCGGGAAAACATCTTGTCCGCCCGCATGTCCGGATTGGCCGCTGTGGCGTCTATCAGCTTGCTCGCCCCATGCGCTCCAAGGAAATGGGCCATGTAGAGTTCGCCATCTGTAGGCTCCCGCCCGATCTTGCGTTGCAAGTGAGCCGCGTTCTTCTGGGTAAGCGCGCCGGCCATGACAGATGAGATTTCCGGATCCTTGCGCAGATCGAGGATTTCCTTGCGCATCTGAGGGTCGGAAACGTAGTGTTTTCCGTTTTTGCCCCTCGAGATCTGGTCCGCATATTTTTCAAGGCCGTGTTTCGGCCCGGCCTCTTTCAAAGTCTCCAGCCACGTGGATTCGATGAACTGAAAGAGCCCTGTCGCACTCGACGTTCTGGCTTTTGCCGTCGGGTCAAAGGCGGATTCACGGGCCGCCGTCTTGACCAGATAGTCGAAGGACGTGCCAGTCGAAGTACTGGCGGACTGAAATGCTAGCTCGATCCGGGACGCGACCGAGGCGGTGTCAGCGACGCGCATGACCCAATCTCCTCGACGAAACAATTATCACTTTGTTAACCATCGCGCCCAAATGGTTAACAAATCCTTAACAAACAACAGGCACGGTCCATTCACCGGGCCCTCATGCGATTTAATGCCGATGCAAGCAGAAAGAAGGCTTTTTCCAATGCAACGCCTGTGGACATCCAGCCATCAGGGCCATGTTTGCCCCCCGCAGGTGCGGCGTTTCGTCAGCTAAGTTAAAGCCCCAATACACCGAGTCGCGAATACGTCAAATAACGAACGTTACGGTATTCTAATTTTCCCGGCCTAAATTTAGGGCCTGTGGGGAATTAGGTTTCGGTCGCGGCGCGAGACGCTTTTGGCTGCGGATCAGGAAGAGAGACTGCCATGGAGTAATCTCCATAAGGGCTCTCTGACGCCATCCGGGGCCAAAAGCGCCGCGTCCCGCAAGGGATATGATGAAAATCGCCCGGCTCCACGGCGCAAAGTCTTGAAAAGGAATAGCCTTTCCAGCGACATTGCTTCTACAGCGTTTCGATTGCTGCAGAAACAGAAGCACCACTTGGCGCGTTGAAATCTTTGATTTCAGGCAGCGCTAAGTGGTTCAATTCAAATCGAGAACGCTTTAGATCCGAACGATTTTCATCGATACCGCGATCCAAATCCTAAATCCCCACAGGCCCTAGGGCCTGTGCATTTCGAAAACATCGGTGGTGACCGAATAGTCCATGTATCCGAGGCGCGCCAGGGGCTGAGCACGGGTCACGTCGAACCGCCCGTCCACAATGAACCGTTCGTCCATGTAAATCCCGACAACCTGACCCAACACAAGATAGTTGTCGGTTTCCTGACCGCCAAGGTCGGTGAGCCGCTGGGTTTGAAGATGTCTGCACTCCAGCGCACTCGCTGTTCCGGCGATGCGCGGCGGCTTCACAAGCTCGGATGCCGCAGTCTCGAGCCCGGCAAGCTCAAACTCGGAAACCTCATGCGGAACCATGGCGGACGAGGTGTTCATCTGATCCTTCAGGTCGAAGCTTGCCATATTGCAGACGAACTCGCCGGTTGCATCGATATTGGCAACACTGTCCTTGTAGCCCGATGAGGAAAACACGACCATTGGCGGCTTGTCGTTCACGGCATTGAAAAAACTGTAGGGCGCAAGGTTCGTCCGGCCGTTCGCATCCAGGGTTGAGATCCAGCCGATGGGGCGCGGCGAAACAATGGCCTTGAACGGATTGTGCGGCAGTCCGTGATCGTTGGTATCTGTTGTGTAGAACATGGGGGTTCCTATGACGGGGCTTCTTATTGTTCAGACCATTCGCTGATGACGCTGTCCATGTCAGGCCGGCCGCGTTCAAATGGCGGCTGACTAGGTGTTCCGATATGGACGAACCCGGCAAACCGTTCGCCTTCCTGTGCACCAAGGAAGCGGGCAGCCGCGTCGTCGAAACTATACCACTCCGTCAGCCACTGCGCGGCATATCCGGACGCGGAGGCGGCCGTCAGGAGGGTCATGCACACCGCCCCGGCGGACAGTTCCTGTTCCCAGACCGGGATTTTCGGATGAACCGCGGCCTTGCTGATCACACCAACCACCAGCGGCGCCCGGCTGAACCGTTCCAGTTCCTGCGCCTTGCGCTGCGGATCAAGCGGGCCTTCCTTCTCTTCGGCAAGGCTGAGAAGTTCCTGGCCGATTCTGGTACCATCGGTCTCGCGGTAGACGATGAACCGCCAGGGTGCCAGCTTGCCGTGATCAGGAACGCGCGCGGCGGCGGTGAGGATCTTCCGCAACTCATCCTCGCCCGGCCCCGGACCCGTCATCGTTGTGGATGGATGAGACCTGCGGGAGAGCAAAAACGCGAGGGTTTCCGGCGAGGCTTTGGCGAATTCGGACATGAAAGGCTTCCTGAAAAGGTGAGGCTACGGCGCTGCTCGGGCTCGCCGGTATCCAATAGGGACGTAGACTAAGGAAGGCAATTGTCAACTTGGTGATCAAGACACCAGGCGGCACGCTTTTAGTATCCCCGATAGGGGATCCTTAAACCCCTCGCCTTTAGGCGACAGGATGCGTTCGCATCCGGGGACCAAGATTGAGTCGAGCTCATTTGCTCGTTGGAGGATTTGAGCGGTTGATATCCTCATCCCGGTCGACTCGGCTTCATCCTGAGGTGCAGAGCGCAGCGGAGCCTCGAAGGATGGGCAACTTGCAACTAAGTCTGCGGCCGATCCTTCGAGACGCAAGCGTTGCTTGCTCCTCAGGATGAGGATGAGTGCTTGGCATAGGGCATCTGCCGGATAGCGGACCGATCCGGCTATTAGCCGTAACCAGAAGCCACCGGCTTTAGCCGGTGGAGCATTCACGATGATGGCACCCCTGTGGAGGTCACACACCTTCAGCCAATCCGCCGCCGGCATAGGCGTCAGAACCGGCTAGGGCCTGTGGGGAATTAGGTTTCGGTCGCGGCGCGAGACGCTTTTGGCTGCGGATAAGGAAGAGAGACAGCCATGGCACGGAGTAAACTTGTCATCCGATGCTCCACCGGTCTTGAATTTGCCGGATTTTCCGGCACAAAGGTAATAGTAACAAGGGTACCGATGGAAGCGGGCCAACCGTTTCAGTGACTGCAGAATCTAGGGTGGACAGGCGAACGTGGTGATTGAAGACGCACCAAACGGGATGCGAGTGGGCGGCGCGGGCCGATGCGCAATCGCCGTGTGTTTGTCGGCATTGGTGCTTTTCGGGTGGACCGGAAATCCGGTTCACGCGCAAGGCGCGCCGGGTACGGTCCAAATACCTCGGGCAAAGCCCGATCCAAACGCCCCGGCGCAGATACCGGCTGATCTGGTCAATCCTCTCGATCCTGCGTCCCCGATCGAAAACCTGATCGACCCGGCGCCAACACCGGCACCGGCGTTTTCGGACGTTCTTATTCCATATGCACCCGCTTCCGGTGGTGACGGGTTTTCAGATGATGGCACCGGTCAGGCCGCTCTTTATCTGATGGCCAAGCTGACGATGGAAAGCCAGCCGCTGGAACAGGGAATGGTCTGGCGGGTCTACTCGGAAGCGACCAACGCGGAAGGCCGGCTGGAACTGATTGCAAAGGCCAACGGCGGCAATGCGGAATTCCGCCTAGAGCCCGGGTCCTACATGGTTCATGCCGCCTATGGACATGCATCGGCAACGAACCGCATCGTGATCGGCAATGAGGTTCTCTCCAAACAGGTCAATCTCAATGCCGGCGGCATCAGATTGCTGTCCGCCCTTCAAGACGGCCCGCCCCTGCCCGAAGATGAAGTGGCGTTCGACGTCTTCCGGTCCGAATTCAATGAACGGGGCGAACGCAGCCTGGTCGCCAGCAATGTCCGGCCGGGCAAGATCCTGCGCCTCAATGCCGACACCTATCATATTGTCAGCCGCTACGGCGAAGCCAACGCAATCATCCGCACGGACATCCAGGTGCTGCCGGGCAAGCTGACCGAGGCCGAAATCTATCACCGGGCTGCCGGCATCACATTGAAGCTGGTCAACGAGCGCGGCGGCGAGGCGATTGCCAACACCACCTGGTCCGTTCTCAATCTCGGTGGTGATGTCGTCGTCGAAGCAACCGGGGCTTTCCCCGGATTTGTGCTTGCAGCTGGGGAATATGAAGCAATCGCCCGGAACAACGGCCAGACCTACGTGCATTCCTTCAATGTCGAACCGGGTGTGACCCGCGAGGTAGAAGTGATCACCTCGACAAGCCTCGCAAATACCGGCACCAGCAACGGCGGCTGAGGTCGATCCTCAGGCAAAACTTCAGAAAACAGCCGGAAGCAGCTTATCGCGCTGTGTTCTAGAAACGGCCGAGCAAGCGGCGGCGTTTGTCGCCGCGCGACATTTCCATGACCTTGTTTTGCAGAAAGTCCATGATCTGCTTTTGATCGGTGAACCCGGACAGGGTTTCGAACGGGATCGGTGCGCCCGCCCTTGCGGTAATCACCGAGCCCAGAATGCGCCGGAATTCCCGCACCAGAAGCGCCAGCCGAAGGGTCAGCGAATACCGGCTGACCATATGGAACATCCAGGAATTCTGGCCTTCGAAATAGAGCGGCAGAACCGTCGCCTTCGAGGAACGGATCATCTTCGCGGTGAAAGTCTTCCAGGGAAGCTCTTCGGCCTTGCCAAACGGTTTCGGCGCGGTTGCGACGCCGCCGCCCGGGAAGACGATTATCGTCGTGCCCTCTTGCAGCAGACGGAGCGCTTCCTTGCGGGTTGCCATATTGGTCTTGAGAGCGTCCTTGGTTTCCTCAAAATCGACCGGCAAGGAAAACGGACGGACTTCGGGAACTTTCAGCAATTCGTTGTTGATCAGGATCTTGAACGGGCGGCCAAGCTGTTCGGCCAGCGCCAGAACGGCAAGTCCATCGCCAATTCCATAAGGATGGTTCGCGATCAGCACCAGTGGGCCGTCCGGAAGATCCTTCGGCGGCCACTGACCGTCACAGACGGAGACGTTCAGATTGATCAAGCCAAGCAGATCGCTCCAGATATAGTCGGACGTGCCGACCATCGTGTCTTTCCAGACCTCATACATATCGAGGATTTTCCGGCGGCCCGAAACGCCTTCGATGGAACGTATGATCAGCCGCTTGAGAAGCGGATGCTGCGGATTGGCATAACTGAATTCAGCGTAGTCCACGGCGGGGCCCGTCTGGTTCGAATCTGTCGATCTGAAAGAAGATCAGGCTCTATACCAGAACAGATGCAACATTTCCATGACAAACACGGCGTGACAGCATCAACTTTGCCGTCACGCCGGTTTCTTATTGTTTTTTAGGAACTTTGACCATTGCGCTTACTTACGCATGTCCGGCGCAAGCGCCTCCTCGGAGAATGCAGCGAGCGCGTCATCCAAAGACATGGCAGTCTGGTTCTTCGAGCCGAGACGGCGCACGCTAACCGTGCGCTCTTCGGCTTCGCGCATGCCGCAAACGACGATCACAGGGACCTTGGCAAGCGAATGTTCCCGGACCTTGTAGTTGATCTTCTCGTTCCTGAAATCCGTCTCAACCTTCAGACCTTTTGACTTCAAGAGATCAGCGACTTCCTGACCATAGTCATCGGCTTCAGACGTGATGGTCGCAACGACGATCTGCAGCGGAGCCAGCCAAAGCGGGAAGTGGCCGGCATAGTTCTCGATCAGGATGCCGAGGAACCGCTCCATGGAGCCGCAAATCGCCCGGTGGATCATCACCGGCGTCTTCTTCTCGCCGTCACTGTCGACATAGAAGGCACCGAAACGCTCCGGCAGATTGAAATCGACCTGGGTCGTGCCGCACTGCCATTCCCGGCCAATGGCGTCTCTCAAGGTGTATTCGAACTTCGGTCCGTAGAACGCCCCCTCACCCGGCAGGATATCGGTCTTGACCCGCCCGCCGGACTGCGCCTCGATTTGCCTGAGGACCTTTTCCATCACCTCTTCGGCGTGGTCCCAGAGTTCATCGGAGCCGACGCGTTTTTCCGGCCGGGTCGACAGTTTCACGACTATTTCGCCAAAGCCGAAGTCTTCGTAGACCGACAGGATCAGATCATTGATCTTGAGGCATTCTTCCGCCATCTGCTCTTCCGTGCAGAAGACGTGCGCATCATCCTGTGTGAACCCGCGCACGCGCATCAAACCATGCAGTGCACCAGACGGCTCATAGCGATGAACAACACCGAATTCCGCCATCCGCAGAGGCAGATCCCGGTAACTCTTCAAGCCATGCTTGAAGATCTGAACGTGACCGGGACAATTCATCGGCTTCAAGGCATAGAAGCGGTCGTCCTCGGCGTCCGGATCGGCGCATTGCACGGAGAACATGTTCTCCTTGTACCAGGTCCAGTGACCGGAGGTTTCCCAGAGCGAGGTGTGCAGTACCTGCGGCGCGTTGACTTCCTGATAATCGCCCTCGAGCCGCCGGCGCATGTAGGACACCAGCGACTGGAACAGCGTCCAGCCCTTTGCGTGCCAAAAAACGACACCCGGCCCTTCTTCCTGAAAATGGTAGAGATCCATTTCGCGGCCAAGCTTGCGGTGATCGCGCTTTTCGGCCTCTTCCAGCATGTGGAGATAGGCTTTCAGGTCTTTTTCCGACTGCCAGGCAGTCGCGTAAATCCGCGTCAGCATCTCGTTGTTGCTGTCACCGCGCCAGTAGGCACCGGCTACCTTCATCAGCTTGAAGGCATCCCCGATCTGCCTGGTGTTGACCATATGGGGACCACGGCAGAGGTCCAGCCACTGACCCTGCCGGTAGATCTTGATATCCTGATCTTCCGGGATCGCATCCACCAGTTCGACCTTGTAGAGTTCGCCCTGCGCGCGGAAATGATCCTTCGCCTGGTCGCGGGTCCACACTTCCTTGGTGAACTGGGCGCCGCGCGCGATGATTTCGCGCATCTTCTTTTCAATGACCGGCAGATCTTCCGGCGTGAACGGTTCGTCGCGCTTGAAGTCGTAGTAGAACCCGTTCTCGATGACCGGCCCAATGGTCACTTGCGTGCCCGGCCACAATTCCTGCACCGCCTCCGCCATCACGTGGGCCGCATCGTGGCGGATGAGTTCCAGCGCACGGGGGTCTTCGCGGGTGACAATCTCGATGGCAGCATTGGCTTCGATCGGATCGGCAAGATCCCGTAATTCGCCATCCAGCGCCATCGCAACGGCCTTCTTGGCCAGCGACTTGGAAATGCTTGCAGCAACCTCCGAACCGGTGGTGCCGGGGGCATACTCGCGTGACGAATTGTCGGGAAAAGTCAGGTGAATCATTCTGGTCTCCTGCTCACTCCTACAAACACTGCAGGTAAGCTCAAGTGTCTATCGACGCCCATTGGCGGATTTTTGCAGGGCACCAGATAAGGGATTTGATCCCGATCAGCAAGTGGGAGCGCGGCGCATTCGGGTATGCATCGGCCGGTTGGTTGCAGTGATTAGAGCATCGGGCGATAAGTTTGAAACACTTGATGACATTTTGCGGTTCACTCGGCCAGGCGCGTCGTGAAGGGCGATGTGGGGCATCGTTCGAACGGCGCAACGCGGTCGATGGACCGCAAAATGCCACCCGAGGGGCCGAACTCATTTGTCCGCTGACGGCGTTGGCCCGCCCTTATGGTGATTGCACCACGGCGGACGAGCCGCCTGGTCAACAAACAAATGAGAGCGGTCAAGCGATTCAAACTTACCGCCCGATGCTCTAGCCAAGCGAAGCTCAGGATGCGATGGCCCGTTCCTGTCCGGACTTGACCAGTTCAGCCGTCCGGTCGCGCTTTTCAGCGGCTTCCACGCCACCGCGCGTGTCGTTGATCAGGGCAAGCTCTTCCTCTTCGGATGGATCGAAAGGCTTGATCGCCAGATCCGTATAGCTCTTCCGGTCCGGCGAGGCCTTCACCTTCCGGTAGATCCGGTGAACCCGCCAGATCGCCGTTCCATAAGCCCAGTGCTTTGAGATGACTTCCCAAATGTAGCGCGGATAGAATGTCAACGGGCTTTCCACCGGCAGGGTCGAGCGCCGGTCGCGGCGGAACTTCAGGCGGAAATAGCCACCTTCAAGCGGATGAACACCCTCGCACTGGATCATAAGGCGGAACCACATCATCAAAAACAGCTTGTTGCCCGGCCGCCCTTTCTTGTGAGCAGCTGCCCGGCGCAACACCGTTTCGATATGGTCTTCGCCATAATAGCTTTCCCAGGCTTCCCGGTAGGCTTCCTCCCACTCCGTATCTGTCATCTTCGGATGATGGCTGACCCGGTGGTTGAGGTCGTACTTGTTGAGGTCCGGATCCATCCAGATGCCCTTCGACAACAGCACCTTGTGATCCTCTGATCCGGGCAGCGGCGTCAGGAAGAAAAACTCCAGAAGGTCCAGCGGCAGTTCGTTTTTGATGATCTCCACATCACGCAGAACTGATTCTTTGGTGTCGGCCGGGAACCCGATGATGTAACCGGCATAGGTGGTCGCGCCGTGATCGCGCCATTTCTGCAGCATCGTCCGGTATTCGGTGATCTTGTTCTGCCGTTTCTTGGCGGCGAGCAGATTGTCCGGGTTGATGTTCTCAAGGCCGATGAACACGCGATTCACACCGGCCCGGGTCGCCTTTTCGATGAAGTTCTCGATCCGGTGACACAGCGTGTCCACCTGGATGATGAACTTGATGTCGAAATTCTGGCCCTCACGCAACTCGATCAGGCGGTCAAACAGCGGTTCCCATTCCCGGTTGCGGGCAAAGTTGTCGTCCGTGATAAAGAACCGGTCGATCCCCTGTTCGTAGTTGTCACGGATGATGCGCTCCAGATCATCGGCCGAGCGGAAGCGGCTCTTGCGCCCCTGCACGTTGATGATGGTGCAGAATGAACACTGATAGGGGCAGCCGCGCCCCAGATCGAAACTGGAATGGGACCCGGCCGTGAATTGGATGTGCTTAGTCGGCAGGATCGGCGTCGGCTCGCCTTCCAGAGAGGGAAGATCCGACATGAAGTCATAAAGCGGCTTAAGGTCACCGCGATAAGCATCCCGGAACACATCGTCGAGGCGCTCGTCTTCTGCCTCTCCGGCAAAATAGCTTACCCCCTCACCCTGCAATTCAACCATTTCCTGCGGCATGTCATCCAGCATGGAAATGCAGCCGGAAACGTGAAACCCGCCAATGGCGACCTGCAGGCCGTGTTTCATGAATCTGCGCGCCAGATCGGTTGCACGCGGAAACTGGTTGGACTGAACACCGACGAGCGCTATCAGCGCCCGGCCACCGGCCCGCTTGACCTTTGCGGCGATCTTTTCCGGACGCACCCGCTTGTTGGTTTCGTCATAGGTATGCAGGTGGATCGACACGCCCGGCCCAAGGGCTTCCCTGGCACGCGCCGCTTCGGCGAGACCGTTCAGGCAGGCAAGCGTGTTGGACGGGATCGCCGAGCGCAGCCACTGGATCGGGTAGCCGTCGTCATCGTAATGAGTCGGTTTGATCATTACGAAGTGAAAATCCCGTCCGTCCATTCCGTCCTCCGCCCCTCCGGCCGATTGGCGGATCGTCGCAGCACGAAACCCCTACGTCAACCACCGGTTACCGGGTTTTTCATAGGTATTTTTCGCAATGCACATCAATGGAGCCGGGTTTCCTCGGGAATATGCTTCCCGGTCCATCGCCCATAGCGCCAGGGCAGATACCATCGCGCGGAAGCCGGAAGAGCTTCGGGGACCGGATCGAACCCGGACGCGCCGAACGGGTTACAGCGCAGTATCCGCGCCAGGCCTATCCAGCCGCCTGCCCAGAACCCATAGCGCCCGATGGCCTCTTCTGTGTATTCAGAACATGTCGGCGCATACCGGCAGGACCGGCCCATGAAAAGCGACAGGGAGTGCCGGTAAATCCAGATCAGACCAAGAGCCAGGCGGGCCGGAGGAGACACCGGTTGCGCAGGTGCGGACCCGCCAGGTGCCGGCCCCTCTGATGCTTGTTTTCCACGACCGCAGGAAAGGCACATCAAGAAAGCCTCAGGCCACGTTCTCCTTGCCCGCCAGTTCCCTTGTTTCCTGGCGTGCCTCGATCTGATCCAGAGCGTCGACGACGGCATCAAACGTCAGCAGGGTCGATGCGTGGCGGGCCCTGTAGTCTTTTACCGGCTGCAGGAATTTCAGGTCTTCAAAGCGGCCCTCGGGCGGTTCCCCACCCTCCTTCAGCATCGCGCGCATGGTGAGCTGAAGGGATCGCAATTCTTCAGGCGTCGCACCGACGATATTGCGCGCCATGATCGATGAAGACGCCTGTCCAAGTGCGCAGGCCTTGACGTCATGGGCGAAATCCTTGACGACGCCGTCATCCACCACCAAATCCACCACGACGGTCGACCCGCACAGTTTGGAATGCGCCTTGGCGGTCGCATCCGGATGCTCGAGCCGGCCAACCCTTGGAATGTTGCCAGCGAATTCAAGGATCCTGGCATTGTAAATGTCGTCAAGCATTCTCGCCTCTTCGTGAAAGCCGGTGAGCGGCAGACGCATTGCGGCCCAGATCGTTCCTTTATATAGATCGGGCGCAAATGCAAATAACGCAAGGTCGCACCGGTTGAATAACCACGTCCGACGACGGGATCCGAACCGGGAATGCCTTGATTGGAATTGTATTTTGTCCGCTGGTGATGCTGTAAACAGATGCTAACATGTACGTGCTGAGTTGAGTTTAAAGCATGATCCGGGCGGTAAAGAAGACCGTATGACGACCGACAACAGGTTAACCGCGAGACTCCCGATGGATGCTGTCATCAAGCCCCTGGCCCAGAGGTTCGAACGAAAATCCCCGGAAGACCTTCCGCGCCCGAGCCGCGAGGAAGCGGAAGCGGCTGTGCGGACACTCCTGTCCTGGGTGGGCGATGATCCGGACCGCGAGGGCCTGGTCGATACGCCGAAACGTGTAGCCAAGGCACTGTCCCAGCTTTATGGCGGCTACTTCGAAGACCCCAAAGAGCATCTTGAGCGGACCTTCGAAGACGTCGGCGGATACAGCGATATTGTGCTTGTCCGCAGCATTCCGTTTCATTCGCACTGCGAACACCACATGCTGCCGTTCATTGGCGAAGCGCATATTGCCTACTATCCGGCGGACGGGGTTGTCGGGCTGTCGAAACTGGCGCGGGTTGTCGACATTTTCGCCAAGCGCCTGCAGACGCAAGAGCATCTGACCACACAGATCACCACAACCATCGACGATGCCCTTGCACCCCGCGGTCTGGCCGTTATGCTGGAAGCCGAGCATCAATGCATGACCATGCGCGGTGTTCAAAAGCCTGGTGTTTCGACGATCACGACCCAGTTCACCGGCATCTTCCAGGACGATCCGGCGGAACAGGCGAAGTTCATGTCGCTCGTGCGTGGCTGATGCTCTATAGCTGATCCCTTCTTTTTGTGAATTACGATTGGATGTCCGGACATGTGCCCGACAATAATATCCGAGCGCGCCGACACTGCCACCGTCGAGACCGGCGCTCTTCTCATGCCGAAGTATGACGCCAGTGGGCTGATCGTCGCAGTAACCACGAATGCCGACAATGGCGAAGTGCTTATGGTCGGCTACATGAATGAGGAAGCCCTGAAGCGGACCATCGAGACAGGCGAAGCCTGGTACTGGAGCCGGTCCCGGAAGGGGTTCTGGAAAAAGGGCGAAACATCAGGACAAGTGCAAAAGGTGCATGAAATTCTGACCGACTGCGACCAGGACGCCATCGTCCTCAAGGTCCGTGTCGCCGGAAACGGCGCGACCTGCCACGTCGGATACAGATCCTGTTTCTTCCGGAAAATCGTTCCCTCTGACGATGGTCCGGTGGGGCTCGAGCCGGTCGAAGCTGAACGGGTCTACGACCCGGAAGAGGTTTACGGCAATAAGTAGTCTTCCGGACCCAGCGCGGTGAACACAACCGCGCCGGTCCGGCGATCCGAAATCCTAACTGGCTCTAGATCAGGTCGTGGTGATGTAACTGCGCATCTGCTCGGCTTCCAGTTCGATCTGGGCGATCTTGTGCTTGACGACGTCGCCGATCGACACCACGCCGATCAGCTCATCGTCCTTCACAACCGGCAAGTGGCGGAAACGCCCCGTGGTCATTTTCGCCATGACCTCGTTGATCGAGCTGTTGCCGTTACAGGTCACGACATCCTTAGTCATCACGTTTTTGACCGGTAGTTTCAGGGCGCCTGCCCCGTCCTTGCCCAAAACACGAACGATATCGCGTTCGGAGATGATCCCGTCGATCTTTCCGCTGCCGTCTGTGACGACAATCGCGCCGATCTTGTGCTTCGCAAGTGTGCTGCATATGTCACTCAGCAGCGCGTCGCCCTTGGCCGAAACCACATCGTGGCCTTTCCCGCTCAAGATTGAAGCAACGGTCATAGTCTGCACCTCCATGTCATGGGCTGCGCGATGTGTACACGCAGTGAAACACCCTCAAGACAGGAAGCATACATCCGTCACGAAGCGGGACGCAACGTCATCCAAAGGTTCAACTCATCAATGCCTTTGGCGAACCGGGTCGAGAAACGGAAACAGCGCCAGTCCGGCGACGAAGCCGCCGATATGCGCTTGCCAGGCAATGGTCGCCGCCTGTCCTGCAACGGGACCGCTCATCAGGCCGAACAACAGGTTGAGGGCAAACCAAATTCCCACAAAGACAAGGACCTGCCGGTTCTGAAAACACTCGGCTAGCGGCCGGGCCGGGACAAAATAGGCCCCGGTATCCGCCCGGCGAAACGCACCGAGCGGCCCGCCGAGTTCAAATACAAACCGAATAGCACCCGCCATTTGGCCCGAGACCGCGGCTGAGGCACCGATCATCGGCGCCGCTTCGCCATAATGAGTGGCAAGATGCGCAAAGGCCCCGCCCACCGAACAAAGTGCCGAGAACAAAAGAAACCGCATGGCGCCGAACCGGCGGGCGAGCGCGCTGCCGAAAATCGCCATCCACAACAGATTGAAGATGATATGCGTCGCGCTGCCATGAAGCAGACTGTAGGTCACGAATGCCCACAGGTTTGACAGCAGGCCGAGCGGCGACAACGCGCCCCAGGCCTCGGGCAGATACCGGACCGGCCAGAACCCGAAGAACACCAGCAACCGCCCATCCCAACCGTCGGAAAGCACCAGCCAGCGCGCCAGATGGATGGCGATCATCGCTCCTGCTGTCCACAAAATGACGTCCGGCAGGTTGAACACCGGCGGCTCTTTTGGTCCGCGCGGTGTCTCCTCTTCCGCCTGTTTCCGTCGAAGCTCGCGTTCCTTGTCGAATTTGTAGACGTTCATGACAGCCTGTCTGTTCGTTTGCCGCATCCGGCTGGGTGTACCCCGTTCAGCCGAACGGAGTAGTCTTTGACCCGTAGCTATAGAAGATTGGTAAACAGTCAAACCAACATTGCATGATCCGGGGTTCGCGGCATCAAAAGAAAAACCCCGGCTCTGTCTCAAGAGCCGGCGCATGCGAGCGCTATCGTTCGTTAATCCTGGCACCCGCCGCCAGAAACAATAGCCGTCATTCTTCCAAGACAAATCAACTTGGCACGCCACCTGCAACCTTCACGGCAGTTGAATTGATTGCAGTCAAATCTGTTCCGCTTTGAAACACGCGATGTCCGAAGAAGGCACAGCGGGACACCAAAAGATGGGTAGGCGCACGCAAATGAAACACGGTGTTACACAAGCTCTTTATTCCTATTGGGACTCCCTGCGCGGCACACGGACAGCCCCAAACCGCAGCGAAGTGGATCCGGGGAAGATCCGCAGCCTGCTTGGCGACACATTCATTCTGGACGCCAGCGACCGCAGCGAAATCCGCTACCGGCTGGCCGGAACACGGTTGTGTTCTGCCCACTGCCGCGAACTGAAGGGGCGCCAGTTTCTCCGCGGATGGGACAATGATGACCGGGAAGCGCTTGATACCTTGTTCGGAGCGGTGATCGAGGATGCATCTGCGGCCGTCATAGGGATTGCCGGTCATACCGAACACCAACAGGCGATCCAGATGGAGATGCTGCTGCTCCCGCTCTCGGTTCCCGGCGAAGGCAGAACCCGTATTCTCGGTTCCTGTGCGCCGTTGGAGCGCCCCTACTGGCTCGGCATCCACCCGATCATGCGCCAGTCGGTCTCAAGCCTGCGGATTGTCTGGCCGGACGAAAAACCGGCAGCCGTTCAGAACGACCACAACATCAACCCGATCATACCGCGCTTCAATGCCGATCGCGTTGCCGTAGGGGCAAGCTCCCTGCCGATTGGGGCGGAGAAGCGCGTTGGTCATCTGACCGTCTACTCCGGCGGAAAATCCTGACGGGGTGAGCCGGCCAGACCGCGAAGCTTAGAGTTGTATCTCCCGGAAAAAGGATCCGTTAATTCAGGCTAAAAAACCTGCCAGAACGGGCTTGAACCCTGCTCGGCCTTACCTCTCATTAACTCACGGCTTCTAAGATGCGGCTTTGGGATTTCAATTTATGCATGTGCCGCGCTCTTGCGCAGGCCCGGCATAAAATCGGAAAATGCGGGTATGAACGCTGGACTGGCTACTGCGACTGACTCCAATCGCTCGCTTCAGGCGACCGACCGGCGCAAGCATCAAAGGGTTCAGGTCAACATCCTCGGGCGCTTCATGCTGGAGGACCGGCGCGAATATCCCTGCCAGGTGATCGATATGTCGCCTGGCGGCATGGCGATGATCACACCCGTTTCCGGGAAGGTCGGCGAACGTGTTGTCGCCTATCTCGACCATCTCAGCCGTGTCGAAGGCCGTATCGTTCGGCTGATCGAGGGCGGGTTCGCGGTCGAACTCCGCAACACGATGCGCAAGCGCGACAAGATCGCCAACGTTCTCACATGGCTTGCCAACCGCGACGAACTCAATCTGCCGGAAGACCGCCGGCATGACCGTTTCGTTCCGAAGAATCCGATGACCAGGATCATCCTTCCGGACGGGTCGGAACATGTGTGCCGCATCATGGACGTTTCCCTGTCCGGTGCAGCCCTTTCCACCGACGCTCAGGCGGAAAAAGGCGACAGCATCGCTATCGGGAAAATGCGTGCTCGGGTCGTCCGGCGGATCGAAGGCGGCATTGCCGTGGAATTCGCCGCCGTCCAGAACCGCGATCTCCTTGAAAAGCACATCGCGACCGGCGAAGAGAAGTAATACCAACCCCAGGTTCAAGATTTCCGGCGATTTGTTTGGAAACCTTGATGCCCTGAACAAGGTTCAGACCTTCCAGCCAACACGGAACCCTTCCAAGACCGCTTCCTCAGCAGTGCGCGGCGAGATGCAATCGCCGACCAGGTGATGTTCCAAACCGGTTTGCCTGACAATATCCTCCACGGCGTTATCGGGCGACTGTCCTTGGCATAGAACCAGCGTATCGATGCCTTCGCACATGACCGCCTCCCCGCTCATCAGGTGCTGCAGATAGACCGTATCCTCATCCGCGCCAAACAAACGGACATAGGGAATGATCTCGACACCCAGCCGGTGCAGCCGTCCAATGCTGGAATCGCGAACATACATCTGGATTGTCTGACCAGGCATGTATCCGTTGACCGCCAGCTTCACCGAGTGCCCGTTCTCAGCCAGCAACTCGGCAATGCCGATGCCGATCCAGTCCGCACGCCAATCCGCAATCAGAACCGATGAGCCGGCATTGACCTTCTTGCTCAAAACTTGCCAGGCATCGACGACATGGACCTCTTCGCGCCCTTCAAAATCGGGCCAACGCGGCCCGGCCCCTGCTGCAACAACAACCACATCAGGACCAAATTCCTCGATGATTTCGCGGTCGACATCGATGGATTTTCTGATCTCGACGCCGGCAAGCTCCATCTCACGGGTCAAATTTGTGATGATCCCGCCAAATTCCGCGCGATGCGGCAGCAACTGAGCGAGCCGCGCCTGGCCGCCAAGTTGAGGTTCGCGCTCAAAAAGCGTCACTGAGTGCCCTCGTGCGGCAGCGACAGCAGCTGCCTTCATTCCGCCCGGTCCACCGCCAATGACCATAATGCGCCGGGTGTTTTCCGCCGGCGGCAAGTCCCCATACCGGACCTCGCGCCCGCTCACCGGGTTCTGGATGCAGGAAATCGGATAACCGGCATGGAAATGTCCAATGCAAGCCTGATTGCAGCCGATGCAGGCGCGAATGTCATCGATCCGGCCAAGACGTGTTTTCTCACCCATAGCGGGATCGCAAATCATTGCGCGGGTCATGCCACACATGTCGGCACTTCCCGCAGCAAGGATCTTTTCTGCATCTTGTGGCTGGTTGATACGTCCCGTGACGATTGTCGGAAGACCTGTCCGTTCCCGCACCGCACGCCCGAGCGGTGCCGTGTAGCCCACCTCCTCCGACATTGGCGGGGCAATATGGACTGATCCTGCCAGGGTGGCAGAGGACCCTGCGACCACGCTCAGATAATCGATATTGCCTTCGTCCGCTATGATCTCGCAGGCATTCAGGATTTCGCCGGGCTCAAGCCCGCCATTGCTCATTTCATCGCCCGACAGGCGCAGGCCGACGACAAAGCCGCTGCCGGTTTTCGCCCGGATACCGGCGGCAATCTCACGGATGAACCTTGTCCGGTTCTCAAGGGATCCACCGTAGCAGTCTTCGCGAAGATTGACATTTGGGTTCAGGAATTGCGCCGGCAAATAGCCGTGCGAAGCCACAATTTCCACGCCGTCAAGCCCGGCCTCCTGCATTCGGCGGCCCGCATCCCCGTAAGACGAAATCACCTCGTTGATCATCTCGATTGGCATCGGGCGCGGCATGACGTGAAATCGCTCATTGGGCGTTGCTGAAGCACTATAGGAGACCGGCGCCGTCCCGTCTTCGGATGCCAGCATCTCCCGCCCGGGATGAAAAAGCTGGGCAATAAGGCCGCATTCATGGCCGTGGATGGCTTCCGCCAAGGCACGGTAGCCCGGAATGCAATCGTCCGTATCGACGCGGATCGGATCCGCGACGAAGATCGCGCTTGGATGCACAAGCGCCACCTCAACCACGATCAGCCCTGCCCCTCCGCGCGCCCGCGCCTCATGATAGGCTATCAATTTCTGTCCGATTTGCCCGTGTTCATTGAGATGCGTTTCATGGCCGGTCGATACGATCCTATTCCGGAGTGTCATTCGACCGAGCGTGATCGGCGAAAACAGATTTGGAAACTGCAGCGCGCTCATCCGGCAACCTTCTCTTGACCGTGACACCTATTTGCCCAAGACGCGGCCCGCAGAAAAGCCAACCGCGCAATGTCTCTATAGGCATTGTCAATTCACGCAGTTCAGTCAAGAGCGGCTGAGAAGGCTTGAGAACAGCACCGCCGTCATCCCGGCCCCCGAGCCGGACATGTGCGGGGATCCACTCGCAGTGCAAGATGGCATGGGTTGAGAGTAAGACATTGCGGCCAACGGCGAGGATGGCGTGAGGCGGTAACCCTGGCCTATCCCGAACTGCCCCCTCTCCCGTTGGGAGAGGGTTGGGGTGAGGGGACAAAACTGCCGGCCCTGGCAATTTCATAGACCGCCACCCCTCATCCGGTCCTTCGGACCACCTTCTCCCTCAAGGGAGAAGGAACGGGCGAGGCTAAGTGACACCAGACAAGCCGGAACTGCGATGGCAGGCAACCGTTTCATAATCCATGGCCACAAGGGAACATGCAGCGCCTTCGGCGCACTGATGTCTGGTTTCCAGATCTGGCCATGCAGCTTTGCTGCAGACCGTCTGGAATGACAGGGGAAGGTTTTCCTGCACTGCGCCACACCCACTGCCGTCACCCCAGACAAGTGCAGCAAGGCTGCGCGCTGATCTGGGGCCCAGCACATCAGCGCTCGCGCAGCGAGCACCGCTTTCAAAGAGGAACGCCGGAGGCGCACTGATGTCTGGATGCCGGATCTCGCGATGGCGCCACGCACTCCGTCACTCCAGACAAGTGCAGGAACTGCGCGCTGATCTGGAGTCTAGCGGGTCAGAGCGAGCGCAGCGAGCACCGTTTCTAATGTCAAGGCAACAAAGGAACATGCAGCACCTTCGGTGCGCAGATGTCTGGTTTCCAGATCTGGTCATGCAGCTACGCTGCAGACCGTCTGGAATGACGGGGGAAGAGGGTAAACGCCCCTCCTGACAAACAACAAACTTATCCACGCTCCACCTCCCCGCATTTACACTCCGTTCCGTTTCCACCAAATGCGGGGCCGGGGTCGGACCGTCCGTTCGTGGTGGTGGGGATCGGTGTCGTGAGGCAGGCGGGAAAGCGTAACGGTCTTTTCCACTCTGCCGGGCAACTGGAGACCCTTGGAGGTTGCGCGGGGTCCGGCGTGCAGGTTCTCAAGGGATGCGTCTCGTATCCGGCGAAGTTGAGCGCCGCACCCCACGCTCAGCCAAGCAGAAACGAGAAAGACGCCAACTCCTTTGGCTTAAAGGGAAACGGATACCGGGCGGGCGTGAAACCTTGCCACTTCCCACCTTTCCTTTGCGTTCCCGGCAAGGCCGGAGCGCCCGCCATCCTGCCCTTCGGGCAGGACCGTACTGCCAAAACGCCGATGGGACACCATGCGGCGATATTGGTGCTGGAAGGAGAAAAAACTCTCCACCGTCATGCCAGACAAGTGCAGGAACTGCACCGCATCTGCTTGTGGCACCGCAACGGAATGGATGCCGCTATCCAAGTCCGGCGATGACGGCTGAAGGGGGCGCAAAGCCGCGCCACGCCCACCATCGTCATGCCAGACAAGTGCAAGCACTGCGCGCGATCTGGTATCCATTCCGTGACCTGTCGGAACTGCACCACTTCAGCGTGAGGCACCACAACGGTATGGACCCGCTATCCAGGTCCGGCGATGACGGCTGAAGGGAACGCAAAGCCGTTCCAAACCCACCACCGTCATGCCAGACAAGTGCAGGCACTGCACGCGATCTGGTACCCATTCCGTGACCTGTCGAAACTGCACCGCTGCAGCTTGTGGCACCGCAACGGGATGGATCCCGCATCAAGTGCGGGATGACGGCAGAGGAAGATACGAATCCGTGCCATAGCCACCACCGCATCTGCTTGTAGCACGGCAACGGTCTGGACCCGCTATCCAGGTCCGGCGATGACGGCTGAAGGGGACGCAAAGCCGTGCCGCACCCACCATCGTCATGCCAGACAAGTGCAGGCACTGCGCGCGATCTGGCATCCATTCCGTTCCCTCTCGGAACAGCACCGCGTCTGCTCGAGGCACCTGCGATTGGCCGGAACCAGCGATTTTTTTCAGTTTTTTCGGCGCGATAAAACCGGCCAGATGCCCCGAAGGTATTGAGGCTTTCGAACAACATTCCATGCGCCAGACCCTCGGCAGCTCCAGCCTGAAGTTCTTTTTCGCTCGCAAATTCAATGCACTACTAATTTTCTCTCGATTTTTAGGCAATTTCGCCTCAAAATAAGCTCAAGATCTATTCTTGTTTTAATTTAATACAACTCAAACAATACTCAAATTTACTTTAAGTACTCACGTAGTATTTATCACGAAGTCAAAGTAACAATGTGAGTGTCTCGTCAGCCTTGGGGAGGGCGAGATTATGAACGCATTCAGGAATACTTTGAAATACGCCGCCATGATGGCATGCCTGTTTGGGACGGGCTTGAGCGCACATGCGGGGCCGGGTCGCTTCATGGATATGAGCGAACGGGTGAAAGCACCAATTGGCCATCGGCAATTCTGTAAGGACCATGCTTCGGCATGCCGCAGCGAACGCACCAATCCGGTGGTCGTCAAGCTGACGGAAGCCAGGTGGAACGAACTGATTGCCATCAACAGTCAGGTAAACCGGCGCATCCGGCCGGTGACCGACGAAGAGCTCTACGGCAAGCCCGAACACTGGACCTATCCGGAGAACGGCTACGGAGACTGCGAGGAATACGTCCTGGAGAAACAGAGGACGCTGATCCGTGCCGGCTGGCCGGAAAGTGCCCTGCTGATTACGGTCGCCAAGGACATCAACAACTCCGGGCACGCGGTACTGACGGTCAGAACCGATCAGGGTGACGTCATTCTGGACAACCAGATCGAAGCTGTCCTGCCCTGGTATTCAACACCCTACCGCTACATCAAGCGCCAATCCGCCCGCAACCGGGTGAACTGGACGGGTATCTCGGACACACGCGTTTCGACGGTCAGCAGCGTGTCCGGCTGACAGACATGAGGGAATTGCCTGCTGCACATGTGCCGCAGGCAAAGGGAAAGATCCGGTCGCGTCCCCACACTCCCCATCCCTACCACGATCGGATCCAGGGAGCCGGCCAGCCCCCCGCCGCCGGCTCCCGCCTTTTCATAGGGATGGATCAAGAAGCTTCAGGCTTCCGATAAACCTGCCTTGAAGCGTTTCCAGTTGCGCACGTAGCTTGCCGCCGACTTGCGCAAATCCTCTGCGGCTCCTTCACCGAGCGTCTTGACGATCTTGCCCGGCATTCCGACCACCAGGGAGTTGTCGGGAATGACCTTGCCCTCGGCGATCAGGGCATTCGCACCGACAATGCAATTCGATCCGATGACGGCACCGTTCAAAATGGTTGCCCCCATGCCGATCAGGCTGTTGTCCTTGATGGTGCAGCCATGAAGGATAGCCTTGTGCCCGATCGTGCAGCCGGCACCAATCGTCAACGGATAGCCCATATCCGTATGCAGCACGCTCCCGTCCTGAACATTCGAACCCTGACCGACTCGGATCTGTTCATTGTCGCCGCGCAGCACCGCGCCGAACCAGACGCTTGCCTCCTCTTCCAGCAGGATATCGCCGATCAGCATCGCACCGGGCGCGACCCAGAAATCGCCGCTTGACGGAAATTGCGGCGATACGCCGTCGAGGGAGAACATGGTCATATCGATCCCGAAGCCTTAAATGCGGCCGATCAGGATCAGGATCACGTTCAAGACCATGATCCCGGAGCACATGCTCCACATGCCGGCGATTGTCGATGAAGCCACCAGCCATCCAATCGGCCGGTTCTCGATGCGTCTGCCACGAATCGCATTGCGCATAATGATGAACGGCCCGGCAAAGACGCAAATTCCGAGCCCGAACAGGAAGCTCAGCAAACCTTCCCCATCAAAATTAAACCGGGGCGGTTTGCTGGTCACAAGCTGATAAAGACTGCCGAGCAAACCGGCCATGACAAATCCGGTACACGCTATGTAACCGACAATCAGTAAATCAAACCACATAACCGTTAACCTTTTGTTAACTCTCAGTTGCCGAAGCTGCTTCAGAAATCGTATCAGGTCAACAGCAATTGCCGTGCCGGTTTTGAGTTCGTTCCGATTGGCCCAATTCGGGCACTTTTGCCATTGTCCCCCTGATCAAGGTCCCAATCCGGGACAAGCGACGGTGACGTGTGGATGAATGTGCCCCAAATAAGCACAGGCAGATGAGGCGGGAATGAAGCGGTGATCCCGATTTCAGTTCCCGACGCCAGCGGCGCGCACCCGCTCCATTTCAAGGTTCTGACCGGGACGATGGTGGTGTTGGCGGCTGCCTATCTGTTTCACGTCGGCTCCGGCTGGGCAGCTTACATTCAATCCGGACCGCCCCTGTTTCAGTCTCATCGAAAAGCACATTTCTCCATTGGCGAAACGCGTTTCGAAGTCCCGATCTCGCATGTGGCATCAACCGGTGACATTCGCAGTTTGTTAAGCGGACACAAAGCACTGCACAGCATCGAATTGGCGTTCCCATGGCCATGGCCGGGTCTTGCCGGCATCGCGGAGCACCGGCTGCCCGGGCCGATCAGAGAACGCGATGCGGTGTTGAAGGTCGAAATTGCCAATGCTCCGGAAGTCGAAACCCTGAGATCCCGGCTCAACCCGTTCTTTCGCAGGCTCGCGCGCGGCGGCGAACTGCAGGATCCGTCCGGTCTGATCATGCTGTCCCTGTCGGGGTTCGGCAGTGCCGGAACGGATCGAATCGTCTTCGATCAGGGCGACCCGGACGGCTTCATTGCGCGTTGCGTCAAGACCTCGGTTAGGGAACCGGATCTGTGTCATCGCGCGATCCCGTTTCGAGATGGCCTGACGCTCAGCTACCGGTTCGAACGGAGTTTTCTGCACATGTGGCCGAGGCTGGACGGGATCGTCACCCGCAGCGTTCTCGGGCATGCTGTGGCTGAAACCGCCGGCCGGGACATTGCGGTAAAGGGAAACCGGGAAACCGTAGCCAGATAGGTCTGGCGATCAGCGATCCGGCTATGAAAAAGGCCCGGCGTCAAGCCAGGCCTTTTAGTGTCCGCAATCGCTGTCCGGGATCAGACGTCCTCGAGATCAAACTCCAGGATTGCCATCTCGAAGTTCCAGCTCAGATCCTCGTCCTCGTCATCGCGGAAGAGAATGCCGATGAACTCTTCACCGATATACACTTCCGCGGAATCGTCCTTTTTCGGGCGGGCGCGGACCTGAATCTTGTCAAGCTCGAACTTCATGCGCAGATACGCTTCGAGCTTTCGGATCTCATCGGGTTTCAATTGACTCTCCTGCATACACTGTCCGGGACGCCCCGGCTGATTTCACTATACGAGATTGCCAGCAAAACTATAGTTCCGCGCGCAGGAGCCAAGCCCTTTCGTTCAGCTTTCCCCTTCTTCCTACTTTTTTAAACCGCCATCTTCGCCCAGCATCTGGTTCATGCTGCGCGCGGGTTCGGCGCAACCTGCCTGGCCGACGATCTTCGCCGGAACGCCTGCAACCGTTGTTTCCGAAGGAACTTCCGCAAGAACCACGGATCCGGCGGCAATGCGGGAGCAGCAACCGATCTCGATATTGCCGAGAACCTGGGCACCCGCGCCAATCAGAACACCCCTGCGGATCTTGGGATGCCTGTCGCCGCCGACCTTGCCGGTCCCCCCCAGCGTAACACCCTGCAGGATCGAAACGTCATCCTCGATAACGGCTGTTCCGCCGACGACGATCCCGGTTCCGTGGTCGATAAAGATGCCACGTCCCATCGGAACCGCCGGATGAATATCCAGTTGGAACACTTCCGAAGCCCGGCTCTGGAGGTAGAAGGCGAAATCCTTCCGGCCCGCCTGCCACAGCCAATGCGCAAGGCGGTGGGTTTGAAGACCGTGAAAGCCCTTGAAATAAAGCACCGGCTCCAGAACCCGGCTGCAAGCCGGATCGCGGTCATAGACGGCAACGATATCAACGCGGAAGATCTCGCTCAGCGACGGCTGGTCGGCAAGCGCTTCCATGTAGGTTTGCCGGATCAGCGCTTCTGAAACAACGTCATTGCCCAGCCGGGCGGCGACCCGATGGACCACGGCTTCTTCAAGCGTATCGTGGTTCAGAACAGTCTCATACACGAACGACGAAAGCGCCGGCTCCGCTGCGACCATCGCCTGGGCTTCGGCGCGCAGCTGTTTCCAAACCGGATCGTGCGCCGCCAGCTTGTCGACTGCGAATTTTTCCATGTGCGTCGGCATGGCTTCTCTCCTTCCAGGAACTGTTTGCAGACAGCCGCAGACATTTGCCCATAACATATGGCTGCACCGCCCGATTCCCAAATGAATATTCCTGTTCCATTGATTAAAGATGGAAATGGTATACGCAATGCAATCCGGGGAACTGCTGGACCGCGCCGGGTAAAATCCGGGCCATGCCCATGTGGGGGAGCGAAAATGAGCCTGCATTCACAAGACTTTGCGGATGGACTTCTGCGCGTCGAGACCGGCGAAGCCGTCGGACGGCTGATCCTGAACAATCCGGAACGCAAGAACGCCCTTAACCTTGCCGCCTGGAAAGCGTTGCCGGATGCCGCCGAACTGCTTGCCGCAACGAAGACGGTCAGGGTGGTGATCGTCACCGGGGCAGGCACCAGCTTTTGCGCCGGTGCCGATATCGCCGAGTTTGAGGCAACACGTTCGACCGCGGAAAAAGCGCGCGACTATGACCATATCAACGTCTGCGCGTTCGACGCCCTGAAAGCGCTCCCTAAACCCACGATCTGCATGATCCGCGGGCATTGCCTTGGCGGCGGCCTTGGGGTTGCCCTTGCCTGTGACATGAGGCTGGCATCGGCGACCGCCTCGTTTGGCATACCGGCGGCCCGGCTGGGCCTTGCCTATCCGCCGAAGGCCCTCACGCATCTGCTTCAGGCGACGTCCGCCTCCAACGCCAAACGCATGTTGTTCACTGCAAGCCGTTTTACCGCCGCGCAAAGCCTTTCCATGGGGCTTGTTGACGAGAGTGTCGAGGACGGCCTGCTGGAAACCCGCACGGAGGAACTTGCAAACGCGATTGCCGCCAATGCGCCGCTGACCCTGAAAGCTGCCAAAATCGCCCTTGACGGCATGTCGCTTTCGTCCCGCGCCGATGAACTGGCACTTGCTCAACAGCTCGCGGATGCCTGCGCCGAAAGCGCGGATTTCGCCGAAGGACGCCGGGCATTCTTGGAAAAACACACTCCCCGGTTCGAAGGCCGATAGCACCCCGTCGATCCCGGAACCAAATCCGTCGCTTGGAAGCATTTCGCATCCATTGCAGCTGCGTAGCCTGAAGAGGCAACCGGGAGGACATGACATGAAGGGAAGCTGCCTTTGCGGACAGGTACAATACACTGTCCGGGGACCAACCAGATCCGTGGTTGCCTGCCATTGCACGCAGTGCCGGAAGACATCCGGACACTATGTCGCGGCAACCCGTTCTGAACAGGACCAGCTTGATATCCAGGGTGCCGAGAACATCACCTGGTATCGATCCTCAGACTGGGCGCAAAGAGGGTTCTGCCGGACCTGTGGCAGCCAGTTGTTCTGGAAGAGGCTGGACAACAACAAGGTCTCCATCATGGCCGGAACAATTGACGGGCCGACCGGACTGAAGATGGACCGCCAACTCCATCCGGAAATGAAAGGCGACTATTACGACCTTCCCGATGTCGAGCCGTATGATCAATCGGTCCTGGCAAAGGAAGAAATCTAGTCCGTTTTTCCGGCAATAGGTAACTCCCGCAGGAACGTCTCGACCGCGTCGGCAAACACATCGTTCCTGTCGCCGGCAACCATGTGCCCGGCGCCATGGATGTCGGTAAACCGCGCATGGGGAACGAGGCTCAGAAATTCGTCCACATGCGCCTTGGAGACGAGTTCGGAATTCCGGCCACGAATGAGGAGCACGGGCAGGTTCAGGTTTCGGGCCGCTTCGACAAACCGGTCCTGAACTCGCTGGCGTTCCTCCGCCGTTTCCATCTGTTTCGTTCTGAGGAATTTCGGATCCCAGTGCCAGCGGTAGCGGCCATCGGCGTGCAAACGCAGGTTCTTGGCAAGTCCGGAAAGGTCTGACGGCTTGTTGCGGCCCGGCAGGTAACGCGAAATCGCATCGGCGGCTTCCTCGACGCTGGCAAATCCGTCCTCGACCCGCTCACCCATGAAACCGATGATCTTGTCGACGCCGCCCGGATCAATCCGGGGTGTGATATCGACCAGCACCAGAGCCGACATGGAACCGGGCTCAAGCGCGCCTTCCGCAAGCATGCCGGCAAATCCGCCAAGCGAGGCGCCTACAACGACCGGCCTTGCGCCATGCAGGGTTTTCACCGCCGCGCAAAGCTCGACCAGATCCGCGCCGAAATCAGCGAACGCATAGGCCCCGGACGGCACCCATTCGCTTTGTCCGTGCCCGCGCTGGTCTACTGAGTAGACCACATGGCCAATGGCCGCGATCCGCTCCGCTGCAGCATCCCAGGAATGGCGGGTCTGTCCACCGCCATGAAGCAGGATCACCGGCAGACCCCGGTCACCAAACCGGTCGGCAGCAAGCCTGTTTGCATCAGCGCCCGAAAACTCAAGCCGTTCAACGTGCATCGGGTGTCCCGTCAGGCCAGGGAAGCGTTGAGGAACTCAAGCACACCCTGCTTGTGAACCTTGTCGCCCACCGCCATCATGTGGTCGCGCCCCGTGATTTCGAGAACCTGCGCGTTCGGCATCAGTGCCGCCAGCTGGTGCGGCGATCCGGCGATTTCGTCGCTGGTGCCGACCGCAACCAGAACCGGATTTGTAATCCGCGAGACATCATCTTCGGAAATCTTCTGACGGGAGGACCGCATGCAGGCCGCCAGGGCCTTCCGGTCCGACTTCGTCTGTTCGGCAAAGGCCCGGAAGGCGCGTCCGGTCCGGTCTGTGACATCCATCAAGCTTGCCGCTTCCAGTGCGGCCACAATCGGCTCCGGATCGCCAATCCCAGTAATCATACCATAGCCAAGGCCGCTGAAAATGGCGCGATTTACCCGATCTGGATGGTTCAATGTCAAAAACGCTGTAATCCGGGCGCCCATGGAATATCCCATGACATCCGCGCTCCCGATTTTGAGGTGATCCAGCAGACGGCGTGCATCTTCGGCCATGGCGGGCGCACCGTAGACGGCCGGATCATGGAACTTCTGGCTCTCACCGTGACCGCGATTGTCGAAGGCAATCACCCGGCGGCCATCTTTGACAAGAACATCCACCCAGCCGGTATTCTTCCAGTTGACCTGCTTGTTGGACGCGAACCCGTGGATCAGAATGATCGGGTCGCCCTCCCCTTCGTCGAGATAGGATATCTCGATCCCGTCCATCTCAAACAACGGCATGACCAAACTAACCTTTACGTAAACGGAAAACGGAAATTCAATTCAGCTTATTGGAAAAGCCTGTCCCGACAAAGCCGAAAAATTGCAAGGTCAAAACAGCTGCTGCGGCCCTAGGGCAAACAGAGGCAACAAGCCCCTACCCTTTTTGACAGCGAGTCGCTATTGTCCCGGAAAATTCGTGGATCGAGGCTGGGTGGAAAACCCGGCCCAGCAGTGAAGGACCATGACAATGGCGGATCAGGTTGTCCCGCATTTCCAGAACTCCAGCGGCCATGATGTGGTCATGATCGGCGCACGCGAGTTCATGTGCATCGGCGCGCGCCCGCCGTTCGATCATCCGCATATCTTTCTCGACATGGGCGGCGGCAACGAAGTGGTTTGCCCGTACTGCTCGACCCTTTACAAGTTCGATCCGTCCTTGAAACCCGATGAGGCGTCCCCGGTCGATTGCACCTGGGTTCCGGAAGCCGCCTGACCCGGGGCTGGGTAGGCCGATGCCAGACAACCACACCACGTCCAATCCGATCATTGTTGCCGGTGCGGGCATCGGTGGATTGACGGCATCGCTGGCCTTGCAGAAGGCCGGCCATCAAGTGATTCTTTTCGAGCGGGCAGAAGAGCTTTCCGAAGTCGGCGCCGGGCTCCAGCTTTCCCCGAATGCACTGAAGGTTCTGGACGGTCTCGGCCTTTCGCAGGACCTGCGGAATGTCGGCTGTGCACCGGACTCGGTCCGGATACGGTCAGCACGCAATGGCGCGGACCTTGCCAGAGTTCCCCTTGGCAAAGCCATCGAACACCGCCACGGTGCGCCGTTCCTCGTGATTCACAGGGCGGACCTGCAATCGGTGCTATACCGCAAGGCCGTCGAAACCGGCGGAATTGATATCCGCCTCGGGACAACGGTGACATCAGCGGCTGCACAGGCCGATCACATCCTCAGGTGCGGATATACGAACACGGCCGGCGAAACCGGGTCCCTAGATGCAGGCCTTTTAGTCGCAGCCGACGGTGTCTGGTCGAAACTCCGGCAAACCATACCCGATCACAACAAGCCGAAGTTCAGCGGTCAGGTCGCCTACCGGTCCACGATCCCGGCAAGCGAAATTCCTGACGAGTTTCTTAAAGAGACCGGACTGTGGCTGGGCAAAAACGCTCATGTGGTTCACTATCCGGTTCGTAGCGGCAAGGAATTCAATATTGTCGCGCTAGTGGCCGAGGACTGGCAGGACGAGACTTGGTCCGCACCAGCGGATCGCCAGGAATTCCTGCACATGTTCGACCAATGGCCGGTCGACCTTCGAAATCTGCTCGCCAAAAGCCAGGCCTGGCTCAAATGGGCCTTGTGCGGTGTTCCCGGTGACGGCCCCTGGATCAGGGGGCGAATTGCCCTTCTCGGCGATGCCGCACATGCGATGCTGCCTTACATGGCTCAGGGTGCCGCCATGGCGATCGAGGATGCCGCAGTCCTTGCGGGACTTCTGCCACGGGACGGGAGCGATCCGGCAGCGGCGCTGCGCACCTATGAGCGGGTCCGCAGGCCGCGTGTCTGCGAAGTTCAATCCCTCGCGCTCCGGAACCGGCAGGTGTTCCATTTGTCGGGCCTTCCGGCAGCGGCACGCGACACGGTCCTGAAACTCATGCCGGAGGACAGGCTGGCGGCCCGTTTTGACTGGCTCTACGGCTGGACACCGGACGTCTGAACACGGCGTGACTTGAGCCCCGGCCTTAGCTGCGGTAAACGCTTCGTCCAATCAGGCGTTAGGAGACACAGATGACCGAAGGAACTTCAGAAGACGTCGTAACAGCCGCCTTCCTGGTCATCGGCGACGAGATCCTGTCCGGACGCACCAAGGACAAGAATATCGGCTTTCTGGCCGACTATCTGACCGCGCTTGGCATCGACCTGCGCGAAGTGCGCGTCGTGGCGGACGACAAGCAAGACATCATTGACGCAGTCAACGCCCTTCGTGCCCGCTACACCTATGTCTTCACCTCCGGCGGCATTGGCCCCACGCACGACGACATTACCGCGGAAAGCATTGCCGAAGCCTTTGGCGTTTCCCTCGATCTGGATCCGCGCGCGGTCAGCATCCTGGAAAGCCACTACCCGCCCGGGCAATTCACGCCTGCGCGCCAGAGAATGGCGCGTTTGCCCGCCGGAAGCGACCTGATTAAAAACAAGGTCTCCAAGGCCCCGGGTTTCCGGATCGGCAATGTTCATGTGATGGCCGGCGTGCCGTCGATCATGCAGGCCATGCTGGACGCTGTCGCCCCCTCGCTGAAGACCGGGCGAAAAATGCTGTCACGAACCGTCGACGCAAACATGCCGGAAAGCCGGATTGCCGAACGGCTCGCCGAAATACAGAATTCCCACCCGCAAACGCTGATCGGTTCCTATCCCAAGGCAACCGACGGCAAATTCACCACCCAGATTGTCGTGCGTGCCCGCGACGAAACCCTTGCCGACGCCGCTGCCGCGGAGGTCGAACAGGCCGTTGCTGCGATTTCGCCGCTTTCCGAAGGATACTGACCTGATGGACAAACAAGAACAGAACAAAGCATTTCCGGTTTCCTGGGACATGTTCCACCGCGATTCCCGTGCGCTGGCCTGGCGCCTTGCCAGCGAGGGCGAGTGGAAAGCCATCGTCTGCATCACCCGCGGCGGTCTGGTCCCTGCCGGGATCGTGGCGCGCGAACTCGGCATTCGCACCATCGAGACCGTCTGCATCGCCTCCTACCATGACTATGACAACCAGGGAAAACTGGATGTCATCAAACCGATTGATC
This sequence comes from Roseibium sp., assembly GCA_965230445.1. Classification (GTDB taxonomy): domain Bacteria; phylum Pseudomonadota; class Alphaproteobacteria; order Rhizobiales; family Stappiaceae; genus Roseibium. Next base: position 2,487,458 of record OZ246005.1, read on the forward strand.
CGAAGGTGGTGGGTCTTGAAGGCGGCGAAGGCAGCGGTGTGCTGGTCATCGACGATCTGGTCGATACGGGCAAGACCATGCAGGTGGTCCGCGAAATGCTGCCGAAAGCCCATTGTGCAACAGTTTATGCCAAGCCGGTCGGCGTGCCGGTGGTGAACACATTCGTCACCGAAGTCTCACAGGATACCTGGATCTATTTCCCCTGGGACATGGGCTGGCAATTCCAGCCGCCGCTGGCACACGATACCCGCGGCTGAGTTTTTTCCGGGCCTGTTGGAGCATGCATCCCTTTTCCTACTGGGAGAAGGTGGTCCGCATAACCGGACGGGGATCCATAGCCGGGAATATTGACGGGCTCATCCCCTCACCCTACCCCTCTCCCAATGGGAGAGGGAAATGTCCCGCCGTAACCTGCAAAAACTCTAAATCCTGATTTCCACCGGCTTGCAGGCTTTGATACCGTCAACGGATATCTCGCAACCAATTGCGAAGGCTTCGACACCGGCCGATCTGGCATCGGCAAAGGCAGCGGCATAGGTGGGGTCAATATCGCCGGCGAGTGACAGAACTGCGCAGTCGGGCCGCTGGACAAGAAACACCATCGCCGCCCGGTGCCCCTCCGCAACCATGCCGGACAGTTCTGCCAGATGCTTGGCCCCGCGTGCCGTCACGCTGTCGGGGAACTCCGCAAGGCCCTGTTCCCGCATCAAGTGAACGTTCTTGACCTCCACATAGGTCTTTGAGCCATCACCACCTTCGAGCAGAATATCGATCCGCGAGTTCTTGCCGTATTTCACTTCACGGCGGAGGGTTTGAAAGCCGGAAAGAGCCGGGATCACGCCCGTCTCCAGCGCCTCTTCGACCAATCTGTTCGGGTGCGCCGTGTTGATGCCGACAAGGGCGCCGTCCGCCTCGATCAATTCCCAGGAGTATTTCAGTTTGCGCTTCGGGTTGTCGGACAGGGACAACCAGACCCTTGATCCCGGTTCCTTCAAGCCCAGCATCGAGCCCGGGTTGGCGCAATGCGCCGTGATTTCCGATCCATCCTCATCCAGCACCACATCAGCCAGAAACCGCTTGTAGCGCTTGAGCAATTTGCCGCTGACGAGTGGCGTGTCGAATTTCATCGGCCGGTTCCTTCTGCAAAACGGGTGTTTCTGACGTGCAAGAAGATGTCAGCGGGACCAGAAATCGGGATCGAGCAGCACCAGAACGGTGAACAGTTCCAGGCGCCCGAGCAGCATGGCAAAGGACAGGATCCACTTCGCGCCCTCAGGCAGCGGCGCGAAATTGCCCGATGGTCCGATCACCGGCCCAAGCCCCGGTCCGACATTGCCGACCGAGGTCGCAGCCGCCGACAATGCGGTGACCAGTTCAAGATCGAAGAAGGAGAGCGCGAGGGTGATGATACCGACCGACCCCATATAGACGACCAGAAACGCCAGAACCGAAAAGGACAGCTCCGGTGTCAGCCGCGTGCCGCCATATTCTTCCGATGTCACCCTGTGCGGGCGGACCATGCGGCGCAAATGCGCGCGAACGGTGCCGAAAAACACCAGAAACCGGAACACCTTGATGCCGCCAGTTGTCGAGCCGGTACAGCCGCCAACGAACATCAGGAGAAGCGCGATGCCAACCACCGGCGGGCCCCATTGGGTAAAATCGCCAAGCGCATAACCGGTACCGGTGACAATGGAAACGACGTTGAATGTGGACTTCAGCAGCGCCTCATCGAACGGAAAGTCCATCTTCACACCGAGATAGACGGTCAGGGTCAGCGACACCAGGGCCAGAAAGCCCAAAAGCGCGCGCACTTGCGGGTCCTGCCAGAGCTTCAACGGCTGGCCGCGCAGCGCCTGCACAATGAGCACAAACGGCAAGCCGCCGATGATCATGAACGTCACCGCCACCCAGCCGGCCGCCGGATTGGTGAAAAAGCCGAAGGATTCATCGTGGGTCGAATAGCCGCCGGTGGCGATTGTCGTCAGGGCGTGGTTGAAGGCATCGAACATTTCCATGCCGGTTGCCAGGTAAAACAACAGGCAGAGCACCGTCAGAAACAGATAGGCAAGGCCGATCAGGCGGATGAGTTCAACGGACCGGCTGACAATCTTTTCCGACCGGTCGGAGCTCTCGCTTTGAAACAGCTGCATGCCGCCGATCCTCAGGAACGGCAGGAGCAGGATCGCCATGACGATGATGCCGACACCGCCCATCCACTGCATGAGCGAGCGCCACACAAGCAGGCCTGGAGGCAGCGTGTCCAGCTGTGTCAGGATGGTGGAACCGGTGGTCGTGAACCCCGAAACCGCCTCGAAGACCGCATCGGTATATCCTATGCCCAGCCACAGAAACGGCAAAGCGCCGAAGGCCGGCAAGGTCGCCCAGGACAAGGTGGTCAAAACAAAGGTCTGCCGGGTGTCCAGGCCGTCCTGCAAGGACCCGCCGACGGCCAGTGACAACAGCATGCCGATCAATCCGGTCAGCAGTGCCGACACAACGAAGGCCTGCCAGTCGGGATTGTCCCGCGCGACATCGACAATCGCCGGAATAAGCATGGCGGTTGCCAGACCCACATAAAGAAAACCGAGCACGTTCAGTACTGGACGAATGAATTGCAAGACGTACCCTGCCCTGATGTTACGCCGGAAAGGAACCCGGGGGCAGACATGACTGCCGCACCCTGGCGCGCCGTTGGACACTCCGTCCTACCCGGATTCAGAACATTTTCCAATGGCCGAGCGGTTTCCAGTTTTCAGATGGTCCCTTTACGGCGAAACGCCGGACCGGACTGCGATCCCGGCGGACGGACCATGCCACACACGCATCATCATCATGACGAGCAATCGACGCTTGCGTCTCGAAGGGTGGGCCGCAAGATCCTGACCATGCCGCCGATCCTTCGAGGCTGCGCTTTGCTTCTCGCGTCAGGATGAGGCTGGCGAGCAAGTGCTGCGCATTAATGCCCCGGCAAGGCGCGGGGTCTACCGGTTCCCATTCGGCGTCGCTTGAAAGCGTTGCTCCCCGAAGCTGCTTGTTTTGGGTCCTCTTTTCAAAGCGGTATCGGGACGATATCGAATTTGCTCCCCTCCCCGCGGCTCATGTCAGTCTATCCGGAAACCCTCAAGACAAACGCCTGGGTAGAAGCAGGCTGCAAGCCACCGTTCAAGGCCTGGCAGTGACGTCCCTGTCCGGCATGAAGGAGACTGCCATGAGGCTCGGGCTCACGCTTGGCATTACATCGCGGATAGCTAGCCGCTGGATCGGGGGATTTGGCACTCAGTTCGATTTTTGCAACAGGCGCTATCTTGCCGGCGGGACAGTGGCGGCGGATCTCGACGGCTACCAAACCCGCGCCACGGACCGCTACACCCAGAATTCATCGGGTGAATGGCAACTTGTTGGAGCCGGAAGAAACGCCGTCCTGCCCGGCACCGGCTATGCGAGCGGCGAAGCCTCGACAAACGCGATCACCAACCCGCTGATGAGCGGGGCCGTGCCGGGACAAACCGGCGCGGGCGGTGCCTTGCCGGATGGCTGGTTGCAGGGCGCGGTCGCCGGGATCGATGTGACCGTGACGCCGATCACGCGTGACGGCCTTCCGGCCCTGCGCGTGCGGATGGCGGGGACGAATACGGCAGGCAGTGCGCAATACCCGCATCTTTATTTCGTGACAGGTGTGACCGCCACGCCCGGGCAGGACTGGACCCTGGCAAGCCGGATCGACATTACCGATGCGAGCGACCTGTCAGGCCTTTCTGGCGGCGAACTGAAAACGGTCATACAGGAACGGCAAAGCGGGACGTATCTGGCAAATCACCAGTCCAGCGGTTTTTCGTCGCCGGGGGGGCATGAGGTGCTGCTGACGGCGACACTCGCCAACGCCAATTGCAACCAGATCAGGGCCGGCATGTCCCTGCCGATTGCCGCAGGCGGCACAATTGACTTTACGCTTGAAATCGTTGCTCCGCGGCTTGTTCAGGCAGCCTATGATCAGGGCTTCGGTGTTGGGGCAACTGCAGCCGATGCGCTCGTGATCCCGGCATCCGGTCTTGCAATGAATGTGACGCCGTCCGTGACCGGTGTAACGGCGCTCTGGCGGGGACGCGTGTTCGAAAGCGCCGCTGCGCATCCTCAAGTTTTCAGCCTTTGGGCCGATGGGTCCAACCGGCTTTCTGTCGCGAAAAAACCGGGTCTGGACCAGGCGGCGGTCAGTTTTGGGTCCGGCGGCATTTTCCCGGGCCAGACAGTGGTCAGCCCAACCGGTCAGGACCACACGATTGGCGCGACCTGGCGTGCGGACGGCAGCTATGCGATCGCGTCCTCTGAAGAAGCACTGAAAACCGGCAGCGAAACGCCGATGGTGGGAGCTTTGACGGCACTCGGCATCGGCTGCTCCGGCGCTGGCAGCAACCCGGTCAACGGTCAGCACAAGCTGGTCGCCTGCAAAGCGGAAGCCGTGAGCGATGCGGAGTTGGTGGATCTGGTGGCGAGTGTCGCCCGGTGAAACGCTTTTCCCGATGACCTGACCGGCGTCCGGATCGCCAAATCAGGAGCCCGCCCGGCAGTGGCATAAGACAACCGGCGCACCCCCCCGCTCATTGCAGAAACGATGAAAATCGCTCGGTTCTTAAGCGTTCGCGATTGAACTGGATTTACCTATCGCATTGAAGTCCATGATCTCAGGCTGCGATAGGTATTTCAAGTTTAACGCGATATGTTCTGGCGGGTGGAGTGGTCACGTGGGCCCGCTGCGCAACCCGTGATTCGCCGGTTGCGCCAATGCGAATTTGCGCCCTAGAGTGCAGACCGTAGTTTTATCGATGGTCGTTACGTTGCAACGGATGGCACCGTGGGGTTTTACGAAAACGGTCTTGAGCGCAGTGCCGCTGTGTGTGTCGGCCTCGGATCGGTTGCGTTTGGCGCACCTCCGGCCGGCGCACTCGAAGCCGGTATCGGTCTTGCCGGTGTTGCCGGTTTTGTGCTCGGGCGGTCTGCGAAATTCGGCCCTGAATGCGCCCGGGTCCGGCGCGGGATACAGAAAAAAGTCCTGAACGACTATCGCGCGATGTTGAAAACCGAGGGCGATAGCTGGCAGGCAAATGCCGATCTGGAAGCTGCGAATGAAGCGCTTTTGGCGGGCCTGGAAGGCTGTATCATCGACCGCGCCCGGCTGGCAGCCTCTGCCGTCACGCCCGCCGGGTTTCCCGATGAAGCGGTCAAGGTCATCCTGGCTGGTCTTGGCGGCGTCCGGCCGGATCTTTTTGGCGATGGCAAGACAGAAACGCTCGCCTATCGATATGCCGCCGACGTGGTCCGTGCGGGGATAACGGCAGCCGTTGAGAACGCCGACTATTACCGGCAGCTCGAACCGGCGCTCATGTTCGAAATGGCCAGCGCACTCGGTGAGGTTCGCGAAGATGTCAAACATGTTCGGGCAGCGGTCGACAAGCTTGTCGAGGCGGAAGACACCTCCGCGCTGCTTAACGAACTGGCCGAAGTGAAGGCCATGCTGGCGAATCTGCCGGAAAAGACGGCGGAGGCGCGTGCCAGGGGCGTTTCGCAGGACGCGTTGATCAATCTGGCCCGGCGGATGCACGCGGAAATCGCCGATGAAACCCAGGCGCTGAAGCAGTTGGAACGGGCGGTGGAGATTGCCCTGGAGGTTCAGGCCGAGGGACACCGTCCGTCCAATCTCGGCGGCTTTGTCGAGGAAGTTCTGCGCCGGGTCGCGGATCTTTCCGCAAAGGGCGACGATGAAGGCGCTCGGCGGGAGGTTGAGGCGGCTCTGGAAGATGAGGAAGCCAGGCATAAGGAAAAAATGCTGAAGCTTCTGAAGGCTGGACTGCGCCAGGATGAATTGCTGCTGGACGCCCTCGCCGCCGCAAGCCGTCTGCTGCGCATGTTTGATCTCACGCATGACGATAAAGAGACCGCCTTTGCAGCGCTGCACACTCTTCAAGACGAATGGTACGAGCGTGGCCGGGACAAGGGCTTGAACTTCGACCTCGAGGTGTCAATACTTTTGGCTCGCGAAACGGTGAGCCGGGCCAAAACGTCCGATGAGCGTGGCATAGCGCAAAACAATCTTGGCAATGCGCTCACCGTCCTTGGTGAACGCGAGAGCGGCACGGCGCGGCTTGAGCAGGCAGTGACCGCCTACCGGCAGGCGTTGGAGGAGAGGACGCGAGAGCGGGTGCCACTGGATTGGGCCACGATCCAAAACAATCTTGCCAATGCGGTCTGTATCCTTGGTATTCGCGAGAGCGGCACGGCGCGGCTTGAGGAGGCGGCGAATGCCTACCGGCAGGCGCTGGAGGAGTTTACGCGGGAGCGGGTGCCGCTGGATTGGGCCACGACCCAAAACAATCTTGGCAATGCGCTCAGTGACCTTGGTGAACGCGAGAGCGGCACGGCGCGGCTTGCGGAGGCGGTGACCGCCTACCGGCAGGCGCTGGAGGAGCGGACGCAGGAGCGGGTGCCGCTCCAATGGGCTCAGACTCAAAACAATCTTGGCACTGCGCTCAGTAGCCTTGGGTCTCGCGAGCGCGGCACTGGGCGGCTTGAGGAGGCGGTGAGTGCCTACCGGCAGGCGCTGGAGGAGAGGCCGCGAGAGCGGGTGCCGCTCCAATGGGCCAGGACTCAAAATAATCTTGGCAATGCGCTCTGGACCCTTGGGTCTCGCGAGAGTGGCACGGCGCGTCTTGAGGAGGCGGTAGGTGCCTTCCGGCAGGCGCTGGCGGAGTTTACGCGAGAGCGGGTGCCACTGGATTGGGCCACGACCCAAAACAATCTTGGCAATGCGCTTCAGACCCTTGGTGAACGCGAGAGCGGCACGGGGCAGCTTGAGGAGGCGGTGGGTGCCTACCGGCAGGCGCTGGAGGAGAGGCCGCGAGAGCGGGTGCCGCTCCAATGGGCCACGACCCAAAACAATCTTGGCAATGCGCTCTGGACCCTTGGATCCCGCGAGAGCGGCACGGCGCGCCTTGAGGAGGCGGTGACAGCCTACCGGCAGGCGCTGGAGGAGTGGACGCGCGAGCGGGTGCCGCTGGATTGGGCCACGACCCAAAACAATCTTGGCACTGCGCTTGTTGAACTTGGCAAAAGGGGTGGCGGGCGGGCCATCCTGGTTGAGGCCAGAACTTCATTCCTGCAAAGCTTGGAGGTCCACCGCGAAGCCTATGGCAGCCGCCATGACGGCGAATTCGAGGAACAGCTCGCGGAAGTCGACAGCCTCATCGCCGCGCTGGATGGGAAAGAGTAAGACCAGAAAATCCGGATGCCAAAAGACCTTGCGCGTTTTGCCAGGTGAAATTGCCCGCGAGACAATCGGCGTCCCTTTTTTCCCGCAGGAAACGGCGAGCTGCGAGGTCGTGGAAAAATCGCCCACGCGCGGAAATCCGCTTGAACTCAGGGGCATTTGCCCGTACACGGATCCAACCGGAGAGGTGGCCGAGTGGTCGAAGGCGCTCCCCTGCTAAGGGAGTAGGCCCGGAAGGGTCTCGAGGGTTCGAATCCCTTCCTCTCCGCCATCCATAAGTTATTGATTTTATTGAATGTGACGTTTTCTCGGGCGTGATTGTACCCTCATTTGTACCCGGAAATACGTCATGCGGTATCTCACTCAGCGCTCAAGTGGCTTTCGCTTCCAGATCCGGATTCCCTGTGATCTTGAAAGCATTTATGGCAAAACACCCATCCGGATTTCACTTGGACTGATTCCTGCGATGAAGGCTAGACGGATATGCCGTCTACTCGCTGGACGGGCTGAGCAGGCATTTTCAGCGGTACGGTTTTTGGGTGCTATGGACGATATTTCCTCCGAAAGTAGAGATGATCGGGACCAACTGATCGAGGAGCTTCAAGAACTTCTGGTCACTTCGATGGCGGCGGCCGAGTTAGAAAAGGAAGTCCTTAAGCGAGAGAGCCTGCTCGAGATTGAACAACTGACACATAAGATGACTAAAGCAGCGCTCATTCGCGAACGCGAGCTAGTAGAGCAAGAAACAAGGCGTCAGCAGCAGCTAAAGGAGTTATTTGGACGGCTCAACGGATCTGTAGGGCAACTCGTGGAAGCAGTGTATCAAGCCAAAAAAAATGGGTCTGCTAGAAATGCCGACCCGATAGTAAAACGTCTCGACAGCCTACAGTTTATGCTTGAAGAGCTAACAAAAGAAGCCCCAACCAAAGCTCTGCCCCATCTATCGTCAGTGCTCAAAAGGTGGAAACAAGCAAAGCTTGATCAGGATATCGCACCTGACAACGTCAAAGGGCAAATCAATCGAATACAGAATTTCATTGATTACTGCGGTGATCGCCCGTTGGATAAATACAAATTTCTAGACTTTCAGGAATACGCAAATCTGCTTGTTTATGTTCCTGCGAACTGGCATCGGCGACCCGAGATGCGTGATGGAACATTGCAAGAAGCCGCAGACTACAACAACGGGCTTCCGCCTAGACGGAGACATGAAACACTCACCGAAACTACAATTTCTGAAAAGTACTTAAGCCCACTGAAAAGCATTTTTAGGGACATGGCGGGGCAGCACGATTTTCCAAACCCTTTCATTGGAGTTGCTGTAAGAATCTCAACCAGTGCTCGGGAATCGATCGAGCGACAGCCTCTTTCTACAGAGGAGTTGAACGTTTGGTTTCGAAGCGCAGCGCAGGAAAAACGCGCAGATCTGAAATGGTTACCTTTGCTAGCAACGCTAACAGGCGCTCGCCTGGCCGAATTGGTATTCCTCCAAGCTAAAGACATTGTTGAAGTTACGCCTGGCCGATGGGCAGCGGACTTAACCAAGAAACTGGTGAATGAAGCCGGAGAGGGAGAAGAACGAAAAACAAAAAACCGAGGGAGCAAGAGGCTGTTTGCGCTTCACAGCGCGCTCGTTGAAGCTGGATTTATTCAGTATGTTGCTACTCTTCGTGACGAAGAGTGGCTTTTCCCACATGCTCACGGAGTGGGTGAAAAATTGGTTCAGCACCCGGCAGACGCAGCATCGAAGAGATTGAACCGTCGACTGAAGAAGGTGGGAATTCACAAGCCCTATGAAGTCACGTTTCACTCGACGCGACATTCCGCTAAAGACATTTTCCGTGATGGCAACGTGCCTGAACACACGCACGATATGCAGACGGGACACGTCACAAAAACCGTCGCGCGCGGGTACGGTGCCAAGAAGCTCAGGAATATGGACGTCGAATTGATATCGGCTCTTCCGCTACCTGAAGGGCTTGATCTGTCACCCTACCTCGAACTGGAATGAAACATTGGAAAGCTGTGCCAATAGATCTCTTATTTCTCAGGCCACCAAAATTCGCTCGGTGGGTATCTCGCGTTGATCACGTCTTGCGTTTGATCTACGAGCTCTGAATCTGCCGGTTTGTCTTCTTTAGGTTCTAAGCCACCTCTAATTTGTCGTAGCGCAGAGAAAACCTTTTGGTCGGACTGTTCTATTTTTTTTGTTGATTTTATGTTGTTTACAACGTCTTTCAAGATATGGGCGATGCTGGCGTATGTGCCTTGGATGGACGAGAGACGCTCTAGGTCATCTTCAAGTTTTAAATACGGCTTTGCCACGCCAAGCATCAAGGCCATGCCTGCTAAGAAACCGAAAACAATTTGGCCTACTTGGACACCAAGGAACGAATAATTCCACAGGCCGAAACCCGCTACACCGGATCCGGCGGCAAACAGGGCCAAAAAAATGTCTATGCTGCGAATTCGCCTACGTGTTTTTGAAATTCTTTGTGAATAATATTCTTTGTTCAGTTCGCTTGTTCTAAATTCATCATAAATTATAGCAACTTGGTCTTTGAGGTTGTCCATCACTTAGGCCTCGGCCATGGTCTATTTGGATCTACATTAGTACCACTACCAGATTCTACCTTAGATTGGTTAACACTTTTTGCACGCCGTTCCTCCCGGTCTTCGCGGCCGCCCCGACGGTCGTCTCGGTCGCGTTTCTGCATCATTGCGGAAGGTTCTTCGTCAAGCTCTTCCACCTTAAATGTCATGTAACGGAGGACGTCTTCGTTTAAACCCATCTGTCGCTCCATCTCAGCCACTGCGGAGTGAGGCGCGTCAAGATTCATCAAGGTGTAGTGAGCTTTGCGATTTTTTTTGATTCGATATGCGAGCGTGCGCAGGCCCCAGTTTTCAACTTTGCCGACCTTGCCGCCTTGAGCCTTAATGATTGTCTTATATTGTTCGACTAACTTTTCGACCTCTTGGGACGACACGTCTTGGCGGGCTAAAAAAACGTGTTCATAAAGCGGCATTTTTTTCTCTAAGAATATAATCTGATATCTGAGTGAGAACAGTATTTAATTTGTTGAGATTACTCAAGATTGCTTTCTAATAAAATTATATCTCTAGGTTGGGTCCATTTGCACTTGAATACCTGAGACCCTTTAAGCGACGTATCACGGCAAAAGTGGCAGCCCCAGTTCGTTGAGATATGCATTATGGGCTTTTTTTGCCTTGCTGATTTTTTCTTCGATTTTGACGAGTTTGGCGTTGGTGTCTACGAGATCAATCTCTTTCTCGGCGTCGGCAATGCTGACGTATCTGGCGATGTTGAGATTGAAGCCTTTCTCCTCAATCTCGCCCATTTCGACCCGCCGAGAGTAGCGGTCTTCCTCTTTTCGGAACTGATATGTTTCGACGATGTCCCGAATGTTGTCCGTGGTCAGCTGGTTCTGACGTTTCCCCTTCTTGAAGCGGTCCGCTCCCGTCGCGTTGATGAACAAGACGTCATTGAATTTCTTGCACTTCTTCAGAACAAGGATGCAGACGGGGATGCCTGTCGAGAAAAACAGGTTTGCAGGTAGACCGATGACGGCGTCGATGTGGCCATCCTTCAAGAGCTTGGTTCTGATCCTTTCCTCAGCCCCACCACGGAACAATACGCCGTGGGGTAGGATGATCGCCATCGTGCCCTCGTCCTTCAGATAATGGAATCCATGCAGCAGAAATGCGAAATCGGCTGCTGACTTGGGGGCAAGACCGTAGTTCTTGAACCGGGCATCTTCTCCAAGCGCCTCCGAGGGATCCCAGCGATAGCTAAAAGGCGGATTTGCCACCACGGCGTCAAAACGCGGCATTTTGGCGGGATTTGGTTCCCGGAGCATGTCCCAGTCGTTGGTCAGCGTGTCGCCGTGAAAAATCTCGAACTCGGTGTCCTTGACGCCATGCAGTAGCATGTTCATTCGGGCCAGGTTGTAGGTCGTAATGTTGCGTTCTTGGCCATAGATCTTGCCAATGCCGCGCGGCCCGAGCTGGTGCCGAACGTTGAGAAGCAGCGAGCCAGAACCGCACGCGAAATCAAACACGCTGTCGATGTGATCCTTCTTACCGAGCGCAGGGTCCTGGCTGTCGAGGGCAACGATCTGAGACAGAATGCTGGAAACCTGCTGCGGCGTATAGAACTCTCCAGCTTTCTTCCCGGAACCGGCCGCGAATTCGCCGATCAGGTACTCATAGGCATCGCCCAATGTGTCGTTGTCCGTCGAGAAGCCGACGAGCCCCTTGGCGATTTCCTTGATGATGCTACATAGCTTGGTGTTTCGTTCGGTGTATCCCTTACCCAGCTTTTCCGAATCCAGATTGATCTCGGAGAAAAGCCCATCAAAGGTGCTGGAAAAGGACTCGTTCTCGATGAACTTGAAGCCCGCCTTAAGCGTACTGAGCAGGTCATTGTGACCCACCCGCGCCATTTCAGAGATGCTTGCCCAAAGGTGCTCCGGCTTGATGACATAGTGCGTCTTGCGACGCATCTGCGCCTCGAAGGCGTCGACGTCATCTTCGTTCTTTTCGTACCAGACGGCCAGGGGTGTGCGGCGGTCGTCATTGTCCAAGTCAGGATAATCTCGCCCAAGCTCGCGTTGCGCAGCTGCTTCGTAGTTGTCGGACAGATAGCGCAGGAAAAGGAAGGACAGCATGTAATCGCGGAAGTCGTCCGCGTTCATGGCACCACGTAGCGTGTTGGCAATGTTCCAGAGGGTTTTACCCAGTTCTTGCTGTTCTTGGTCGGTCATCCTGCTGCCGCCTCTTCTACTTCGGGTGCGACCAGCGCGCGATTGAACGGAAAGTCTTCGAGGAAATTTTCCAGAACGCGTTTGAAATGTTGTTTGTTCTCTTGAACCATCTCTTTTGGATCATAGAGCGAATAGGGAGCATGGTTTAAGATTTGGACGATCCGCTTGATAATAGCTCCGTCATGCTCATCGTCTTCGTTAACCCGGATGCAGTCAGAAAAATCAGAGTATCCGTGAAAGCTTGCAGTACGTTCCAAGATCGAACGCAGGATATTGAAGTGGTAAGTATAGACCTTTCCACTGCGGTCAGCTTCAACTAAGTCTGCCAGCATCGCAACATGATAGAAGAATGGTGTTTCATCGGTTTCTGCCAACGTCCACTGTTCTGGCGCCTGGTTGCGCGACAGAAAAAACGTCTTCGCTTTGCGCAACTCATTGTACATGACATTAAAGAAAAGGGCATGATGGGTCGAGATGACGAATTTCATTTGGCCATTGTGAGACTTCAGAATCTGAGCAAGATGACTGCCAACAGTAATCGCGTTGTGTTCATCTAGCGATGATATCGGGTCATCAATGTAAACGTATTTCACCCAGTCGTAAGCCTCCTGACCGTCCATCGCGAGCTGGACGATGGCAAGGAAGAAGCACCAGATGAATGTGTTTTCCTCACCGCGCGAAATTTTGATCTTCTGAACTTCGATGGGGTTTGGCTCGGCCGGTACAATGCGCGAGAAGTTTACCGTCCAGTTTGCGTAATCAATGATAAAGTTGAAGTCCGCATAGCGTTGCAGAATAGGGCGGATACGGTTTTCCATCTCCAACTCTTCTAGCCCCTCCAGAAAGCTGGAATCGCGGTTCATTCGCAAAACACGATCCGAGTCTCCTTGCAGGTCATTGTTCCAGCTGAACAAGTCCTCAGTGAAGGCATTAAAATACAGCGTATCACGGCCATCGCCCTGTTTGCCGATGTTCTTGAATTCCATCGACAGGCGCGTCTTTCCGGTGCCGTTGTAGGCATAGAGAAGAAGATACTTCTTTCTCTCTAACTGCTCTCGCAGGTGGGTCGCCAAAGCATTTAGATCGGGAAGAGCGAGCTTAGTCATCCCTGCACCTCACCAAGGACCGGGAAGAGCTGATGCAGCAATCCTGCCTTATGATATTTTAACCTATTCAGCTTGCGCGCCTGAGCCCAAATCATTTGGTCGATTGAATTCAACATATCGACGATAGCGCTCTGCTCTTCCACATCTTCTGGATAAGAAAAATCGATGTCGCCAACAATCCCAAGACTTAGGTTGTCTTGACCACCACCGTTGCTCATTTCACGAATTTCTCGATATCGCCCCGCAAGAGTTTGAAAAACAAAAAACTCTTTCACTTTTGGGTTTGGAAGAATCGCCGCGCACGCTTGGTTGGTAGCTGCGTCGATGCCGAGAAAAGCGACTTGTCCTCGGGTCTTCCCTTGGCCGTACATTGCCATGACAACTGTACCAGCCGGAAAGATTTTTGCAGAAGAATTGCTTAGCCCATTTTGAGTTATGGACTCTTCTGTTTCACGAATAGTGTTAAAGTCGACAAGGGAAGTTGAGACCCATGGAATATCCCCTCCCCAATAATCCGGCCGTGAACGATTTGGCGTTCCTCCCGATGTGATATCAAACAAATCTCCAAGCCTGCATACCTTCCATTGTTCGCCGTCCCGAAATTTTGACAAACGCCGCTTTGGAAGGGATACACCTTTGACCGGGAAAAGTTCGAGCATCAGCCCTTGCTTGTGGTCCTTTAGTGCGTCGAGCTTTTCGGTTTCCACTTCGATCAAGGCATCAATCGAGGAGAGGCATTCGGCGATCCGCTCCTGTTCCGGGGGAGAAGGCTTCCAAACGTCAATCGACAGGAACTTGTCGATTGAAATATTGAAGCGACCTGCTCTGGCACCTTCGTTCACCAAGCCGCCGAGCTGCACTTCATGTGCCTGGGCTTCGAAGTAGTAATCCCAGAAATCCGGATTCTGCCCTCCGTTGAAGCGAAAGCACTTGTAGATTGGAGAAACGACGCCTCCGTCGGTCGAAGTTAGACGTTTGATCGAGCCGAATTTTGATGCTTTTGTCGTTCGGTCATTATAGACGAAGTCATCACGAACGATCTTGATATATCGTGAGACGTTTTCGCCTGATATCTGCTTTCCGAAGTAGTCCCCTTGCGGGACAAGTCCCATTTCACCGGACAAAGTGAGCGTGTCTTCGTTGTTGCCACCCGTCGCCTTATCTTTGACAGGTGACGCAATGCGGTGAAGCGACGTGCGATCCCAAGCGCCCTCTTCCTCAAACTCAGGGAAGCGCAGTATCGGCGTCGGGCCATCTGTTTCGAATTCATCCATTTCGCCAGCGCGCCTCATTGCTCATAAGCTCCAAGTCCCGCAATCTCCCGACCATTGGCGCGCTTCTGCAATAGCGGGATCAGGTCTTCCATCAAGGCCAGCTCTTTCTGCGTCCGCGCCTTCCAGCCCAGATCAAGCGGAGCTAAAAGATCGCTCAACGCTTCGCCATCAAAGATCATCCGTCGCAGGATGCCATCGACAAACGTTTGCAAAGCCTCGACGTCCAGCTCGTGCTTGTCCGCGATAGCCGACAGCGCCTTGGCATTCTTTTCAGCCTTGAAGTTCTCGAAACCTTTGCGGATCGCCTTTTCGCTAAGTCCCTCACCAACTGTCAGCGTGTCGATGTAGGCGGCAATCTCTTCGCGGTCGTCGAGGAACTTTGCATCCGACTGGATTAGCCCGATCAGCTGCGCGCGTGTCATCTTCTGCTTGCCCGGCTGCTGCTGCGAGTAATCGGCAATCAGGCTCATGATGTAGTCATAGTCAATTACCGCGGAGGCGAAGAGCACGAATTCGAAGTCAAGTTGATCGACGTCCTCGCTGGTCTTTTCCGGCCCTTTGTCCTGCTGGCTCTTCAGCCGCTGTGCCGTATCCAGATACACACCGCGGAACCCCTGAAGCTCCTCTTTGGGCATGACGCCTTCGATGGCTGCTTTGTCTTCGGTTGACAGATCGGTGTATTGGTCCAGCTGCGCGTTCAGCCGCTGAACTTCCTTGAACAGGTTGATGAACTGGCTGCGCGCCGCGTCTCCCTTGAGATTGGCGACTTCTTCGGGCGCGCAGGACAGGCCTTGTGATTGCATGAAGTCGTCGAGGGTCTTCACAGCCGTTTTTAGCTTGTCGATGGCGACAGGTGCCGTGTCGGCGAGCCAGATCTCCTTGGGCGGCTTGCTGGACTCACCGGAAAACAGTGTGATCGCATCATTGACGGCGGTTTGCTGTTGTCTGAAGTCGAGAATATTGCCGTAGGGCTTGGTATCGTTCAGCACTCGGTTGGTGCGGGAAAACGCCTGAATCAGCCCATGATGCTTGAGGTTCTTGTCGACGTAGAGGGTGTTCAGGTACTTGGAATCGAAACCCGTAAGCAGCATGTCGACGACAATCGTGACGTCTATTTTGTTTTTGTGGGGAAGGTCCTGGTTCGGAAACTGCTGGTCTTTGATCCGCTTCTGGACGTCCTGATAATACAGGTCGAACTCGTTGATGCTGTGATTTGTCCCAAAGCGTCCGTTGTAATCCGCGATGATGCCCTTCAACGCTTCCTTCTTTTTGTTCGGCTCGACGGCGTTGTCCGCTTTTTCTTGAGGCAGATCTTCCTGGAGTTGCCTGACATCCTTGCTGCCTTCGGCGGGTGGCGAGAACACGGCCGCAACGTTTAGCGGCACGAAATCGGGATCGGCGGCTTTACGCTCTGCTTGAATCGAGTTGAACAAGCCATGGTACTCGATGGCGTCGTTGATCGAGGCGGTCGCTAGAACGGAATTGAAGCGGCGGTTCGCAGTCACCGCGTCGTGTTTATCAAGGATGGTTTCAACCACCTTACGCTTCTGAAAGGTGTCACCAGCGGCCTTCGCGCCTTTCCCTTCTGGTTTGAAATAGTCGACGTGGAACCGCAAAACATTCCGGTCTTCAATGGCATGCGTGATCGTGTAGGCGTGCAGCTGTTGCTGGAAGATGTCGTCGGTCGTGACATATGACGCCTGCTCACCCTCAATTTGCTGGTACGATGCGTTGTCTTCGAAGATAGGCGTTCCGGTGAAGCCGAAGAGCTGTGCGTTTGGAAAGAACTCTTTGATCGCGCGATGGTTTTCGCCGAACTGGGAGCGATGGCACTCATCGAAAATGAACACGATGCGCTTGTCGCTCAGCGGTTCCAATCGCTCCTTGTAGTTCTTCTTGTTGGTACCATCGAGAGCCAACCCGAGTTTCTGGATCGTCGTGACGATCACTTTGTCCGCAATGTCGTCCGAAAGCAGGCGGCGAACGAGTGTTTCCGTATTTGTGTTTTCCTCCACGCAGCCTTCCTGAAAGCGATTGAACTCCTCCCGAGTCTGGCGGTCGAGATCCTTCCGATCCACAACGAACAGGCACTTCTCGACATCAGGATTGTCTTTCAGCAGTGTCGACGCCTTGAAGGACGTCAGAGTCTTGCCGCTTCCTGTGGTATGCCAGATGTATCCGTTGCCGCTATTGCGGTGAATGCAATCGACAATCGCCTTAACCGCATAGATCTGGTACGGGCGCATCATCAAGAGCTTTTGCTCACTTGCGACCAACACCATGTAGCGGCTGATCATTTGACCTAGCGTGCATTTGGCCAAGAATTTCTCAGCGAACGTATCTAGGTGAGTAATCTTCTTGTTGTCTTCGCTGGCAAACTGGTACAGCGGCAGAAATCTCTCATCGGCATTGAAGCTGAAGTGACGGCTGTTATTGTTCGCAAAATACCATGTGTCAGAGCGATTGCTAACAATGAACATCTGCAAGAAGCACAGTAGCGTCTTGCTATATGAGTTCCCGGGATCGTTCTTATAGTCAACGATCTGCTGCATGGCCCGGCGGGGACTGATCGTAAGTGTTTTGAGCTCAACCTGAACGACTGGCACGCCATTGATCAGAAGAACCGCATCATATCGGTGATGGCTATTGTCTGTATTGATGCGAAGTTGGTTAGTTACCTCAAAGGTATTTTTGCACCAATCCTTAGTGTTGACCAAAGTGTAATCGAGTGGGGTTCCGTCATCCCTTTCGAAGGTATTCTTTTCTCGTAGTTTCCGGGCGGCATTATAAACATCTGGCGTAACAATCTCTTCGAGAAGTCGATCGAACTCTCCATCGGTCAGATTGACACGGTTCAAGGCTTGGAAGTGCTTCCGGAAGTTACCTTCCAGCGAAAAACGGTCGCGAATATCATCGCGATAGCTGTACTTAAGTTCTTTCAGCTTCTCAATAAATTCGCGTTCAATATCGTTTTCTAACGTCGCCACAGAGCCGCCCCACATTTCGCCCGAATGCGAATCCACATCGTTTCTCAACTTGATACCAATTGCTTCACGGCCTTGCACCCTTTTTAGCCTCCTATGCGGGCAAACCAGTGCTCATTACACGCAGGTCTACCGGGGTTCGTTTCAACGCCAAGGCCATAGCCACGCAAACTCTCTCTGCTGATATTGGATTCAGCGAGTCAAAAGGGGCGAAGCGAAGTGGTCGTTCAGCGGCAAATCCCCAATCATTGGGGATTTGAGAACTTTGTTCGGGTAAACCGCGTGAAGTATTTCATTTTGGGTCACTTCTGATGAAAAAAATCATGCACAACAAAAGAAAAGCAGGCGAAGATGTTGTCAGTTTTAATTACGACACCATTCCGGTGGACCTTCGGAAACAGCTACAAGCGGATGCTCAGGAAATTCGGACGAGCCTGATGAAGGCTGCGGTATCATTTATGGAAGTGGGGGAACGCTTGGCGAAATGGCGAAGCGAACTTCCGCATGGCGCCTGGCTACCTTGGGTGCAGACAGAAACGGGGCTGTCAGAGCAGTCAGCGCGTGACGCGATAAATGTCTATCTTAGGTTCCGTGATGAACCACTTTTCTTGAAAGAGCTCGGTCTAGCGCTGCCACAAACAGCACTTGTACGTCTTGCGACAGCACCGGATCCGGCATTTGAGGATGTCCGGGAATGTCTTGCGAACGGCCAGCGACTTAGAGTTTCTGACGTCAGCGAAATCATTACGCGACATCGTAAACCTGCTAATTTGGAAACTGGTGGGTCGTTCGTACCAACAAACCTCCGTTCCAGCGGCAACTCGGCGATCGAAGACCTGAGGTCCATGGCGGACCAAGCGAGGGAAGATCTGTTCGCGGTGGTCGTTGAGCGTCTCGAGGAGTTCCTCAACCTCATCGAAGACGCCGAAGCCAAAAGACCTAGTAAAAAGAGTCTGGAAACCCAAATGCGTGTTCGCGCTCAATGGCTGACCGATGCCCTAGCAGGACGTTGAAAAAGTCGCTGGCGCTTTGGCTTCCATCATGATTCCTTCTGATCCGAAGGTATTGCGAGGATCAAAGATGCGTGGTGGCGACGACGGAACGGGTGAGCTTTTCAGCTATGTCGATCTTGAGGCACGGGTGCGCAAGGATCACCCGTTACGCAAGATCCGGGAGATCGTGAACACGGCGCTTTCGGCTCTGAGCGGCGACTTTGCAGCGCTTTATTCTTCGATGGGCCGTCCTTCGATTGCCCCTGAGAAGCTGCTGCGGGCGATGCTGTTGCAGGCGTTTTACTCGATCCGATCAGAACGTCTTTTGATGGAGCGGCTGGAATACGACCTTTTGTTCCGCTGGTTTGCCGGTATTGGCGTTGACGATCCCGTCTGGAACCATTCGACCTTTTCGAAGAACCGGGACCGTCTGCTTGACGGTGATATCGCGGCAAAGTTCCTGGGTGCTGTCCTGGCGCAGTCCCAGGTCAAAAAGCTGCTGTCGACGGATCACTTCTCGGTCGATGGCACATTGATTGAGGCCTGGGCCTCAATGAAGAGCGTCAGGCCAAAGGACGGCCCAAACAACGACACAAACAACGACACTGGCGGCGGCGGCCCGTCCTGCCATCATATGACCGGCGGCGGGCGCAACACCGAGGCGGATTTCCACGGCCAGAGACGGTCGAACGATACCCATGCCTCGACCACCGATCCGCAAGCAAGGCTCTACAAGAAGGGCAAAGGCAAGGAGGCGAAGCTCTGCTTCCTCGGGCATGGGCTGATGGAGAACCGCAACGGCCTTCTGGTCGATGCCTGCCTGACACTGGCCGGCGGTCATGGCGAACGCGTGGCCGCATTGCACATGATGGAGCCACGCGCCGACCGGCCGCGAGCAGTCACGCTGGGGGCTGACAAGGCCTACGACACACAGGACTTCGTCAATGAATTGCGCGCGATGAAGATAACGCCGCACGTGGCGCAGAACATGAGTGGGCGCAAGTCTGCGATTGACAGGCGCACGACCCGGCACGCTGGCTATGCTGTCAGCCAACGCATCCGCAAGCGCATCGAGGAGGCGTTCGGCTGGATGAAGACGGTCGCCGGGCAGGACAAGACGAAGTTCCGTGGCCGCGACCGTGTCGGATGGGCCTTTACCTTCGCGGCTTGCGCCTACAATCTGGTGCGGCTGCCGAAACTGCTGGCGGTACCAGCATGAGCCTTTTGGGCAAATGGCGCATCGTGGCCATGCCGGACTATGCCGGGGACTATCCGGACATGCTGGAGCCCGCCTACCTCCTCCTTGAGGAGAAGGGCGCGGGCGAATTCGCCGTCGGTTGCGGCACCGGCCAGATCTTCGGCGCAGGCACGGGGAATGCCGTGGAATTCTTCTGGAAGGGCAATGACGAAATGGAAGAGGCGCAAGGTGATGGCTGGGCCGAACTCCAGCCCGATGGCTCCCTCAACGGCGCAGTCTGCTTCCAAGGCGGTGATGAAGCCAACTTCTCCGCTCGCCGATGGACTTCTTCAACAGCCTGCTAGAGCAACTTACCCAGAGGCGTGCCGTCTCTGATGCGAAGCTGATCCATATTACACTGCTCGACCGTCAGCTTCACGAGCCTGGCCGTTGGGCCGACGTCACAAGATTTTTTAGCGATATTGCGCATTCTTTGGCTTGGGAAGCGATCAAGTCGCCTGACATTCCCGGTTTGCTTCAGAGAGGCAAAACCGCATTGCAGGCTGTTCTCGCGCGAGACGCTTGATCAAGTTCAAAAGTGGCAAGGCTTTCAATTGGAAACGCGTTTGTGACCCGGGGGCCTCTTTGATCTAGCATTCTTGCGACAGAAGTGATGCGGTAAACCCGTCGCAATGCGACGGGCTTCCGTATTGTTCACGGCCATCGGCGTCCCCGCCTGTTCCGTGAAACAATGCTGTCACGCCGGCCGAAGCGACACAAGGGTCTTCCGGTTGTTCTAAAAATATCCCGGGGGTAGGCAAGCGAAGCGCGCCAAGGGGGCTGGCCCCCTACGATCGAAAGCTAGATGCCCAATCATAAGCGGATTTCCGGAACCAGGTCGCCAGGATGATGAAACGGGAGCGTGAGTATCAAGCGCCCAGACTTCAATCCGGATAAGGCGTCGAAACGAAAACATGACATGTCAGGAACATGTATGACGATGAACCAAAGGTCGCCGGCGATTTGACCTAATCTCGGCCGACAGACACGCTTGAAAGATAACCCCCGGTTCAATCGCGGCTGCAACCGCTCGCCGGGGGTATCAATCAGAGCGGGTTTAATGATCATACTTCCGGATATGCCCGTCAACCGCACCCAGGTTGGCGATTGAGATCCGGGCTTGGATACGCAAGTTCCAAGCCGACGCCGAAATCTACCCCCTCAGTCAAAAATATTGACAAACCCAGAGCTGGTCTGGGTTTGTCGCTGGTTTCCGGTGGTTCAACCGCAAATCGACCGACGAGTACACCAGCAGCTTCGAATTTGCGCTCAGCGAATTCTGCCGGCCTATATGTCGCTAGGTCGAGCTCGGCCAACTCGAATTTAGACGACACGAACCGACGCTATTCTCATGACCAGATCAGTCATCAGAATATCGGATGGGCGATGAAGCCGGCTCAATGGGCGGAGCGCCAGAAAACCAAGGGCGTGCTCAGGGAGCAGACGGAGGCGCTGGCGAAGCTCCTCGAAAAGGCAGGGGAAAAAGCTCACCTGGACACGATGATGACGTTCCTGACGTCTGTGACTAACGTGAGGACAGATCACGTTGCCTTCCGTCCAACAATGTTCCTGCCGGAAATCGCCGCGCGCGATCGCAGGCCTATGTTGAACGCCCTCGAATATTATCTGGAAGAGATCCACGAAGCTCCGGCTCATGTCCGCTATGGCGTGGTGACCGGAGGCGAGCTGGTTGAAGCAATGGAAAAAGATGCATTGCGAACGGCAATGCAGAAGATGAGCCGGAAAATCTCAAGAATCGCAAATCTCGCAGAGAAGAAATTCGATGTTGAATTTTTGTTCCGCGGCGGAGAGTTCACACGCGCCACGGCGGCAGAGCGACACGCCGCTTCCGGAACGATGAAAGAGCTCGCTGAAACGCGTCCAGATCTCGTCTTTTATCACCCCCATCAAAATTTCCTGTATCGGCCCAGAACAAAAATGTCGCCAGAAAAATGGGCGGAATTCCTGACTTGGATGGGTAAGAGATTCGGATCGCATTGGAGCGATAATGGGCCGCTCCGCGATATCCGCGAGATCGTGAAATACGTCTGCAAGCCAGCCGATTTGCTTGAAGGCGACAAACCGATCGATGCGGCTGAGGCCAAGTGGCTATTCCACGAGCTGACAAAGCTCCGCCAGATGGCACCCCTTGGATGCTTCAAGACCTGGTACAAACAGCTCCGCAAAGAAAACCTGAAAGTCGTCCGCCGTCATGCCGGCGATGTTTCCGAGCTTGTGATCGCTCAGAAATCGACGCGACTCGATCATTCCGACGATGGTGACGTTGCCTCTACGATCGATCAAGACGCTTCGGAGCGATCCGAAGGGAATGAAAAGCGTAACGACACGAAAAAGGAATTCATCGGCGAGGCCGAGAATATTTTTCTGGGCGTCACGCTGCCGCAGCACAGTGCGACGCCATGGGCGGAGCCGGTTTTGTTGATCCACAATTACAATCCCCGACCGGTCTCCCAGTCGTCGCTCGATCGACTTCAAGAGATCCGACACGAGCAAGCTTACTGGAAAGAGCAGTGGGACAAGAAGGGCGCTCCAGCGCCTGAAACTGCCCTCCTGATCGCCCAGGAATGGGAGCAGGCCGGAGAGACTTCAAACGTCGTCGCCTTCGCTCCTGAAGCTCTTGAAGATCGCACAGAAGAGCTCCTAGCGGCCGACGCGGAGCGGCGGAACTTTAGAGTTCACAAAAGTAGCGTAACTGTCCGCGACCACCGGAGCTCAACTCGGGGAGATCCGCCCGATCCGCCTCCTGAAAGGGTCCCCCTGATCAAGCTTGATGAGGGAGAGAGCATCGCAACCGCAGTTGAGAAAGCCTTGGGCGTCGAAAAATCGGACGCCAACGCAAGAGGTACGCCCGTGATCGACATCTGGAGCTGATCCAGCCCTTGTATTCCTGCGATTGCGAGAATGCGCTGGCCCCAAAGTCACCGGCGAAAGCTTCAGATTTTGTCTCTGCCGGATGCCGCGGCATCCTCATGATTACTCCCTCTTTGAGGGAAGCCAGCCGTGACTGATATCCGCGCCTTCGGCACGTCATCAATCAGCTGGTCAGGAAGGGGAAACCCCTTCCGTGAACCTACCCCGCGAACCTTCCGGATCGCTGAAGACGGAGACAACATGGTTGATCAAGACGATAAATGCCCAAAGTGTGGGAGCCTTGAGGTTGAGTATTGGTTTGTCAGTGAAGATGGCGACGAGTTCATAGGTGACTGCAATTACTGCGGCTGGGATTTTTTCTGCTTCGAATATTATGGCACGGCCCCGAAACCTAGCAGCGTCATTGGTCGTAGGTTATACGATCCGCAGACAGATGACTTCATCAAGGAAGTCTTTTAGATGGCAGGGCGCGGATCCGAAGTTCGAACAAAGTCCGCTCAGTCCCTGGTCCGGATGGACCCAGACTTGGCTGTGCGCGTACGTTCCGCCGCCAAGGTCGAAGGGCTGAGCGATGCCGCGTGGTTCCGTAAACTCGCTGTTGAAGCGACGAACGCTCCACAAGCCTTGTCCGCGCCGACGCAACGCCCACACCTGCCATCAGAGGATATTGCCGAACTTGCGCGTCTGACGGCGTCAGTGGCCCGTCTGAACGGGGCGATGGTTCAGCTCCAGATCACATTCCGGGAAAAATGGAATGACGGATCTGCATGCCTCTGGAGAGCAGGTGCTCTCTGATCTCCGATCAATCCAGGCAAGCCTGGTAGATGCGACCATTATGGTGCGTGATGCTTTCCGGCGCGACCCGTGGTAGCGGCGGCCCTGCGCTCGTCCGGCACCTCCTCTCCCGGAAGGGCGGGCAAACTGTGACCGTCCAACCGTATCGTGGACTCGCGGCCGAAGATCCGCTTGATGCGATGCGCGAGCTCGAAGCAATCTCAGTACACGGACGGACAAGCCGGCCGATCCATCATGTCCACGTCGATCCGCCCCATGGTGCGGAGACGCCTGAACTATTCGCCAGGCATCGCGAGCTCTACGAGGCCGAGTTCGGCCTGTCCGACGCGCCATCTTTATCCGTTCGTCACGAAAAGAATGGGCGTGTTCATGAGCACCGCGTCTACACGATCGTTGGGCCGGACGGGAAGTCCGCCAACCTCTCTTGGGAGCGTGCTCGCAGGGAGAAGATCTCCCGCATCATCGAGGTCGAGTTCGGGTTGCCGATGATCGCCGGCAAGCACAACAAGTCTGTCGAAGCGGCCCTCAGGAAAGACGGACGCCACGATGTCGCCGACGCCATGGTTGCCGCGGGCTTGGCCAAGAGGCCGCGTCCGGACGCGGTGACGCCGACTGAGCGCCACATTGCGGAGCGCGCTGGTGTGCCCGCCCGCTCGATGGACGCCAACATCCTGGCCGCATGGCGGGCCGCCGACAGCGGCACCGCTTTCCGGGCGGCGCTCGCCGACGCCGGGATCCTGATCGCCAAGGGTGAGAAGACGACTGTCGTCGTGCGCGAAGGGGCTCCCGAGTCCCTTGCCCGATTGCTTGCCCGGGAGGCCAAGAAAACGGGCGTCGACAAGATCTCGGCCGCCGACGTTCGATCGAGGCTTGAGGGTCTCGATCTGCCCGTTTTGGCCGATTTGGCGAAAATCGGACGCTCTAGGAAGGCCGTAGAGCATCGTTCCGGAAGTCCCGAGGGTGATCCCTCATGGGATTCGAAGTTTGATTCAAGGAAAGGAGATCCGGATGTCGGACAGGCCCCAGACCCCGCAGAAACGGAATATCGCAATGGATGTCCTCAGGGAGACGCAGCAGGTCGGCCGGAGCGTGGACGAGCTGAAGCCGCTCCTGGATCTGTTGGAGACCCCGGAAGGGGACGAGGCGTCGGATCCGATCGAGGAGATCAAAGAACTGCTCGAACAAATCGTGCAGGGGCAGCGGCACTTAACGACCGCGATCGAGGACAACACGGCGCACGTGATCGCTCTGCGCCAGGGTCGAAAGCTTCGGCCGGACGGAAGCGAACACGGAACGCAGTAACGTCCAGCCGGCTCCGGAAGGGCTTGTCCTCTGGTGAGGTCCAGCGAATTTGCGAGCGTGCCGAGCAGCGCGCCCAAGCGTATGCCACTCGCCGTTTCATCCGGAACAAGGCGGCCGCCATCCGCCTGTCGAGGATCGAGACACGCGGCTTCATGGCGAAGCTCCGCGACGTCTTCAGGGGGGCGGAAGAAAAGCTTGATCGTCAGCTCGCCGTGCGCTTCGCCGCAGCAAAGGCGATCGTCGATGGCCATGCGCCGGAGCCCAAATGGCTCCTGGGGGCCCGGCAGAAGAAAGTCGAACTCCAACGCCGTTACAGCAAGGTCTGGATGAAATCCTCCAACTCCTGGGAGGCCTTCAGATCCTTGAAAGAGCGGAGGCCGAACTGGGCGCTCCGGCCCTTCGCCTACCGCCGCTGGAAACGAGAAATGGACCGTTTACGGTCGATCGCCGTAAAGGCGTCAAGTCGGAAGATGTCACTGAAGGACCGCCGCGACGTCGCACAGGTGAAGCTTGAGAGTGCCGAGCGACGCTGGAAAGACCATCACTCTAGGAAGGAGATCGAAGGGCTGTCCAAGGACTCGAAATTTGAGGCGATGCGCGAACTGAAATTGATCGGTGAAATCCGCCGGATGATGAAAGAGGATCCCATCAATATGCGTCTGCCGATCGAACGGCTTGCGGAAGAGGCGAGCGAGCGCATCCGGAAACGCGACTACGAGGAAAAACTCAAGTGTGAGATCGATCCGGAAACGACGATGTCGTTCCGGACGTAAGGTTTCGAAAAAGGGGTGCTCCGGCTCACCAAAGATCAGAACTCCGGCCCCTTCGTCGCTTCTTGACCTGGCACCTGGCTGGTAACATTACAAGGCTCGCTCCGCTATCCACCTTGTCATACGCCCCTCCCGATGCCTTTCAGGTCAAGCGACGGCGGCTCCGAAGATCAGACTTCTTTCAGATGAAAGCCTTCTGGTGAAGTGCTCGCAGCTGCCTGAGCGACTTTGGATTTCTTTCGAGTTGTTGAAATTTGATCAGTCGTGGATCCCGACCACAAAAATTGTTTGGCCCGCAGTTCCGCCGGTCATTTTTCCTGCCATCATAGAGAAATGGAAAACGCTCGCAAACGAACCTCTCGACTGCGTGAAAGAAGACGCGGCTGCTTCGACCGTTGGCGTCTTTCTAAGTTTTTGCTGTTGAGGAGAAAGCGGAAATCTCGAGCGAACTGGTTATCGATCCTCTTTGCGGTGCTTGGAGTCAGCTTGTTTTCCAGAAGTGTTCCCAGACTTAGATTTCGAGGCACGAACCATTCACTGCAAGCACCTGAAAGGAAGCCAAGTGATCAACAGACCAATCTCCCAGTTGTTAAAGCAACTAAAAAGAGACGAGCGGAACCTAAATTTTTCCCCACAAAACCGAACTTTCCGGGAAATAATTGCGCGGACACCCCGAGAATTGCACGGCTTTCTAGAACATCAAGTATTTCGGAGGGGCGATATACAAGACCTTAGATGTGCTGGCGATGATGATGACCATTTTGATTTTTGGCGAGAACAGTCGGGAATTTGCGCGCCGGACAGGGTATCAGAGGCATTTAATCAAAAGATCGAGGACCTAAGACAAGAGATCAAAGACGCTTTTGGCGAAATTGTCGACCGTGAAGCCGCGGTCGTCGGAGATATAGTTGTAAGACGCGGCACAGCGGAGGCTATTGAGCATATCGAGAAAATGAAAATCCGAGCATTTGTAATTTGAATGAAAGCCGGAAACCGTCCGGCTCCTAAACTAAACTGCTTTCAAAAGGTTCCATCCCGACGTGGCCATGCTTGAACGTACAAGGCCAAGGTTTTTAAAGACATTATGGCAACTGGTATCAGAATAAGCGCGATCCAATCTCCGTTTAGGGCAAGCGAACCAGTCGTATAAACTACAGCGCCGAAAGGTAGGAAAACTACCGTCAGTAATATTGTAAGCTTGGCCAGTTTTCGGTCGAAATACAAGCCCACCCAAGGTACAGACCAGACTGCGTTATCTCCGTCTGCTTGTTTCAACTTACGAAACAAATTCTCAGCGTGGAGATAGTGGTAGGTTTGGGTAAAAAAGACAAAAACGCCGCCAAACAGTGACAACAATCCTATGGGAATTGAGAGGCCAAAAAGATTTACTGTTGACGCGCTTTTTCCTTCCTCTAGCTGCTGGTTAATCAGTGTTTTAAGTTCTACAAGCGGAGTAGTCCCATATTGTTTGTGGTAAATTACCAGTTTGGGAAAGCTCTCCTCAAAGGACCCAGTAATAATTGGTGTTCTTGTTAACATACCGAGCGGTAAACGCTCCAATACTAACGCTTGGGCGTCGAAAGGGGTTCGCTTCGTCTTTACTGGGAATAGTATTTGTGTGTCGACCGAAAAATCTTTTGCAGCGCTCGTGCCGTCCCAGTCTTCCATCCAACCGGTCCCAACATTGGCCATGGAAAAAAAGTTTTTCTTCAACGACAAGTGTAGAATTTCACCTGAACGGTTTTCTAACTCATCAATATACTTCGTAATGTCACCGTCAAAATGATAATCGAGATCAGCTGGACACCCGCAAAAACCTCGCCATTGGGTCTGAAATCTGATTCACTGTGTCCATGGAGGTTCTTCATGGATCCTAGCAGTCTTTTCAGTTTGTCCGATCATCTTGAGCGATTGAGCAAGGATGGCGATCCGCTTGAGGTGCTGGAGCGCACCGTTGATTTCGAATATTTCCGGACCTGGCTGGTGGAAGGGCTGGAGTATAGCGACGGCTCCAAGGGCGGGCGTCCGCCGTTTGACCCGGTTTCGATGTTCAAGGTGTTGATCCTTCAGACGCAGCACAATCTGAGTGACGCAAAGATGGAGTTTATCATTCGCGACCGGCTCTCCTGGATGCGGTTTTTGGGCTTTGCGCTCGGCGAGCCGATGCCGGACGAAAACACGATCCGCCACTTCCGCAACCGGATGACGGAGACCGGCACCTTGAAGCGGGTGATGAAGGCGTTTGACTGGCAACTGAAGAAAAAGGGCTATATCCCGATGTCCGGTCAGATCGTCGATGCGTCCCTCGTGCCCGCGCCCAAGCAACGAAATACGGACGGCGAAAGGCAAGCGATTAAAGACGGCAAGTCGGCCAAGGAGATCTGGCCGGATGAGCCCAACAAGGCGGCACAGAAGGATACCAATGCCCGCTGGACACTGAAAATCGGCGGGAAAGTACGCTATCGGCCCGATGGCACACCGTTGCCGCAGATCGCCTTGCCTGTGTTTGGCTATAAGAGTCATATCAGCATCGACCGGCGCTTCGGCTTCATCCGGGGCTGTGCGGTGACCTCCGCTGCCGATGCAGATGGCCGGCAGTTGAAACATGTCGTGACCAAGGACAACATGGCCTCTGATGTGTGGGCCGACAGCGCCTACCGCTCCACGAAAAACGAGAAATGGCTGGCGCAAAACATGTTGGTGAGCCGCATTCACCGGCGCAAACCAGCGAACAAACCCATGCCGGAGGCAACGTCCCGCGCCAATGCAAAGAAGTCAGCCATCCGTGCCTGTGTCGAACACGTCTTCGCGCATCAGAAGAACCGCTATGGCTTGTTCATCCGCACCATCGGCCTGGCGCGCGCAGAGACCAAACTCACGCTCGCCAACCTGGCCTACAACTTCGATCGTCTGATTTTCCACGAACGGCAATGCGCCATGGGATGAATCCGTCTGGAGGGCGGAAAAATCGATGAAACACCGCCCGGACCGCATCGATCCCGGGCTAAAACACTGGCCTCAGGGTTGAAAGACGTCAGGACGCTTCAAAATAGAGGGTTTTTGCGGGTGTCCAGCTATCTCAGCAGTATTTTCAACAAAAGCGTCAATGGTCTGCCTTAGGCTTCCGTATCCATCGCGGCCGTTTTGAAGACCTCCTGCAAACATCCAAAGACAGTCTCCAGATGTTTCAGTTTCAATATCGTCAAGTCCACAGTTTTGTGAATGAAATTCTAAGTAAGCATCACCGAAGGCAAATTGAATATACTTGGTCATAGAGAAAACGCCTGTGAGACTTGATTGACCATCATCAATCGTCTGAAGACTGTGGTCCAAGGCTAGTACGTTCCAAAAATCACTGAAGTTGCTGAGAGATGAAGGCCGCTGGAGGAAAACTTGGCTGTGTGGTCTGAAATAGTAAGGGCCATCTTCAATTTCCTCATTTGCGAAAATACTAGGTGGCGCATACTTGTCAGAAGATAGCGTTTCAGAAGCCAAATCGTGCCATGCTGCCAACAGTGTGTCCGAAAGTAATGAGATCGCAGAGGCGGAAAATTCTTCGCTTGTTGGATAACCCAATTCTTCTGGAGCGGAGTTGAATATTCCATTGTTTGCTTCATTCGGGTATAGCGTTACTGTCCCGTGCGTCCGAAGCGGAGGCAGTTGGCCATAATGGTCACTATACGCGCCTAGCGCAATCCTTTCTAAATCGTTGGGCTTCCAATCGCTTGCTAGTCTCTCAACAATAAGGAGTTCGTTGTAAGCATCGTAGGGTTGTGAATCTTGATTGGCTTGGGCGATTATCAAAATTGTCACGCAAACAACGATTATTGCGAAATGCGTGGTCCGAACGTGTTCCGCAAGTTTGGAGAGATCCATCTTGCCTCCCGATATTGCATCTTTTCTAGCAAATGCCAGTCAGTTTGATCATTGGTGCAAATTCAAAAGTATCAATCAAGAGTTATGTTCATACGCTAAGTAGACTTAAGAGCGCAAGTCCTGAGAAAACGCAGCCTGGGTTTTAGGCAAAGAGACCGGCCAGCGACACGATGTCCGCGATCGGGCAGATGCCTCTTGGGCAGCTGGCCGTAGTTGCGCGAGTTGGAGCGTGAGCAAATTGCAGAACGAAACCAAGCGGGAACTTGAGCAATCAGAACCCATAGCTGTCATGTTGGCAGATCTAGGGCCTGTGGACATATAGGATTCACAGGCCGTCTTTTTTGTGATTCAAGCTTTCTTTTGAGGAGGCTTTGATGCGCAGCGAACGTTTTGTCATTACGGATAGAAGTTGGGCGATCATAGAACCGTTGCTTCCGGGAAGTATCCGGGACCGGGGCCGGACAGCAAAGGACAACCGGCTGTTTCTTGAAGCGGTGCTGTGGAAGGTTCGCGTTGGCAGCCCGTGGCGGGATCTGCCGCCCGGATTTGGCGAATGGAACAGTGTGTTCCGGCGGTTCCGCCGATGGACCCAACGCGGTGTATTTCAGCGCCTTTTTGAGGCTGTATCGGGTGATCCCGACTTTGAATATGTTCTTATCGATGGCACGATCATCAGCGTCCACCAAAAGGCGAGTGGCGCAAAAGGGGGACTCTCAATCAGGCCATCGGGCGCTCGAAAGGCGGACTGACCACCAAGGTCCTGGCCCTCACCGATGCGTTAGGCAATCTGGTGCGCTTCAAGCTTCTGCCCGGCCAGCGCAGTGAAATTGTTGGTGTGCCCGACCTTATCGACGGTCTGGAATTCGGCGCCATGCTTGCCGACAAGGCATTCGATGCCGATGCGTTGCGCGAAGACCTTGATACGCGCCAGGCGCAAGCCGTCATTCCGGCGAAAACCAATCGCCGCGTCCACATTCCCCACGATGTGGAAACCTACCAGTGGCGTCATCTGATTGAAAACTACTTCAGCAAAATCAAAGAGTTCAGAGGAATAAACACGAGATACGACAAGACCGACGCCAGCTATCAAGCATCATGGAACCTGGCCGCAACCATCATCGCATTGCGCTAAATGTCCACAGGCCCTAGGAGATCGACCAGATGAGTAAAAAAGTGGGGCCTCATGTAAGCTGCTGCGCAAACTAGCATTATTGCAAGGTTGTCCATGCGATATGGGCGCGCTTCTTGCAAAAAAAAATCGATAGATTAGAACACAGATGGCTTTCCTGAAGGGGTGAAGGAACGAGTGGCAAGAAGTGGTACTACGGGGCTGCTGATGCTTTTGACAGATTAAATTGTTGACAATTCTGACGGTCAATTGTACCCGAATTAGTACCCAATCGAGAAATCGCCTTGACGTAAAATCAATGGCTTACGGCAAAAACGGGTGAGAGTCCCTTCCTCTCCGCCATCTTCCATCGTGTCCAGCCCGGAGACATAGGTAACCAGGGCAATCGCGCTTCAGAATTCCTGGATGAGTTTTCGCAGGAAGTCGTTGCTCCAGCCGGCCTTTTTGAACTTGCCCCGGTTTGAGCCTTTGTCGGTGTTTGCCTTGATGATGCTCAGCGCGATGCGGCGCAGGGCTGCAAAGTTGGCGGGTGCGTGGTCTTTGCGGGCGCGGTGCCGGTCGTCATTCATCAGCACATCGAGCGACCAGTGCAGGCTGTTTTCGATCTGCCAATGGCCCCGGATCAGCGCGGCGGCCGCTTCAGCCGTGGGGCGTTTTGACAGCAGATAAAGCCGCTCGGACCGGCTGGTTTTGCCGTCTGCCTCGCGCTTCGAAGCGACATGGACGAAGGCCTGAAGATGCGGCCATTTATGGGTCTCGGTCAGATAGTCAGGAACGTCGTAAAGGTGATAGCTGCGCTCCTCAATGCGACCATGATCAGCATCTGCCGCAGTGTATTCATCAATATAGTCAATCTGTTGATCATCCACAAAGGCGCGCAGGTCCGTCAGCATATCGCCCTGATTGCCCTTGATCTGCAGGCAATAATCACCGCCCTCCCGCACGATCAGATCGCAGGTTTCACGCTGACAATGCAACGCATCCGCCGTGATCGTGATACCCCGAATGTCGAGCATCCCGATCAACTCGCGCAGGGCCAAAATCTCCCCGCCGCCCTTGGCGCTTTGCGTGATCCCCAAGGTAAGCCGCGCCTCATGCGCAAACGCCGTCACGACGTTCAGACCAGACTGTTCAGCCGCCTTGTCGAAGCTGCGCCGCATCTCCTTGCCGTCGATGGCAATGGCGGGATCGGCGTGACGCGCGGCCGCGAAATCGCTGCGAAACTTGTCGAAAAACGCCTGAAAGCTGGCCGGCTTCATCAGCCGAAACAACCGCGAGTAAGCATCGTGGCAGGGGACGCCGTGGGGCAGTTCGAGGAATTCGCGCAGAAAATCCTCCTTCATGACCCCGAAAAGCTCCATATCGACCGCTGTTTCACCGCCGCAAAGTGTGCATAAAAGACTGATCGTCATGAGATCGCAGAACTTGTGGCGCGGGGCATTCCCACGGCGTGGATCATCCATTTCATTGAAATAGCTGTCTAATGTTGGCATCCCGAAACTCCATCATGTGATGAAACCTCAAGAATCCAATTCTGGAAAAACGTTAAACTTTAAGTGCGATTCCCCTGCATAGGTAACAGTTTGTACCGGAGACATGGGTTACAACCTCGTGCCGAACGGGTTGTCGATTGTCTGTAATGTTTTCTGCTCCAGGTCGATGTATCCCAGATCATAGCTCATGAAGCTGATCAGCCAAATTCCATCCTCCACTTCTTTTATGCCGAGTTTCTGACCGGCCAGCACGGTCGAGACGTTGATCTTCTTGCGATGCATGCAGATCCAGCCGCAGGCCGTGGCCAGGGCGTCCTTGTCGTGAAAGGGATAGTCCAGGTCCGGCAGGCCCTGGTATGACCTTGCTGAGGGCGTGTAGACCTCACCTGGGGTCTTCATAGCGAGCGCTTTGTGAGGCCGCTCCTCATTGAATTCCTTGACGAAAACGTCGAATTTGGCCTGCTGCTGCAGGCTGTTCATCCCCGGAGGCCGGGTGGCTTCCTTCTTCAGGGTCAGATGCATGCGCTCGTGGCGGCCGTTCTGTTGAGGGTGGCCAGGCTTGATGCGCTCAATCCCGATGCTCAGGCGCAGCCACCACACGGAGAGCTTGGACAGATTGTAGAGCCCGTTCGGCGAGGCAAAGGGCAAGCCGTTGTCCGTGCGGATTGCACGTGGCAGTCCGCGTTCTTTGAACAGGGCTAGGAAGGTCCCGATGACCGGTTTTTCCTTCGTTGAGTCAAAGGCCTCGCAACTCAGAAGATAGCGGGATGCATGATCGCTGACCGTCAACGGGTAACAGTAGTTCCGGTTGCCCAGCTTGAACTCACCCTTGAAATCTGCGGCCCACAAATCGTTGGGACCATGACCGGATGAAAGGGGCGTTCCTTCGGCCTTGTTGGCGCGCCGCCGCTTAGCCAAGCTCTGCTGACAAGGCCGTGCCGGTCCAGAACCGCATGCACCGTGCTTTGTGCCGGAATACGCACATCGCCGGCCAGCTGGACACCCGCAAAAACCCTCTATTTTGAAGCGTCCTGACGTCTTTCAACCCTGAGGCCAGTGTTTTAGCCCGGGATCGATGCGGTCCGGGCGGTGTTTCATCGATTTTTCCGCCCTCCAGACGGATTCATCCCATGGCGCATTGCCGTTCGTGGAAAATCAGACGATCGAAGTTGTAGGCCAGGTTGGCGAGCGTGAGTTTGGTCTCTGCGCGCGCCAGGCCGATGGTGCGGATGAACAAGCCATAGCGGTTCTTCTGATGCGCGAAGACGTGTTCGACACGGGCACGGATGGCTGACTTCTTTGCATTGGCGCGGGACGTTGCCTCCGGCATGGGTTTGTTCGCTGGTTTGCGCCGGTGAATGCGGCTCACCAACATGTTTTGCGCCAGCCATTTCTCGTTTTTCGTGGAGCGGTAGGCGCTGTCGGCCCACACATCAGAGGCCATGTTGTCCTTGGTCACGACATGTTTCAACTGCCGGCCATCTGCATCGGCAGCGGAGGTCACCGCACAGCCCCGGATGAAGCCGAAGCGCCGGTCGATGCTGATATGACTCTTATAGCCAAACACAGGCAAGGCGATCTGCGGCAACGGTGTGCCATCGGGCCGATAGCGTACTTTCCCGCCGATTTTCAGTGTCCAGCGGGCATTGGTATCCTTCTGGGCCGCCTTGTTGGGCTCATCCGGCCAGATCTCCTTGGCCGACTTGCCGTCTTTAATCGCTTGCCTTTCGCCGTCCGTATTTCGTTGCTTGGGCGCGGGCACGAGGGACGCATCGACGATCTGACCGGACATCGGGATATAGCCCTTTTTCTTCAGTTGCCAGTCAAACGCCTTCATCACCCGCTTCAAGGTGCCGGTCTCCGTCATCCGGTTGCGGAAGTGGCGGATCGTGTTTTCGTCCGGCATCGGCTCGCCGAGCGCAAAGCCCAAAAACCGCATCCAGGAGAGCCGGTCGCGAATGATAAACTCCATCTTTGCGTCACTCAGATTGTGCTGCGTCTGAAGGATCAACACCTTGAACATCGAAACCGGGTCAAACGGCGGACGCCCGCCCTTGGAGCCGTCGCTATACTCCAGCCCTTCCACCAGCCAGGTCCGGAAATATTCGAAATCAACGGTGCGCTCCAGCACCTCAAGCGGATCGCCATCCTTGCTCAATCGCTCAAGATGATCGGACAAACTGAAAAAACTGCTAGGATCCATGAAGAACCTCCATGGACACAGTGAATCAGATTTCAGACCCAATGGCGAGGTTTTTGCGGGTGTCCAGCTATGGCGGCGGGCGCAACACCGAGGCGGATTTCCACGGTCAGAAGCGGTCGAACGATACGCATGCCTCGACCACCGATCCTCAAGCAAGGCTCTACAAGAAGGGTAAAGGCAAGGAGGCGAAGCTCTGCTTCCTCGGGCATGGGCGGATGGAGAACCGCAACGGCCTTCTGGTCGATGCCTGCCTGACACTGGCCGACGGTCATGGCGAACGCGTGGCCGCATTGCACATGATGGAGCCACGCGCCGACCGGCCGCGGGCAGTCACGCTGGGGGCTGACAAGGCCTACGACACACAGGACTTCGTCAATGAATTGCGCGCGATGAAGGTAACGCCGCACGTGGCGCAGAACATGAGTGGGCGCAAGTCTGCGATTGACAGGCGCACGACGCGCCATGACGGCTATGCTGTCAGCCAACGCATCCGCAAGCGCATCGAGGAGGCGTTCGGCTGGATCAAGACGGTCGCCGGGCAGGACAAGACGAAGTTCCGTGGCCGCGACCGTGTCGGATGGGCCTTCACCTTCGCCGCAGCCGCCTACAAAGTGGTGCGGCTGCCGAAACTGCTGGCGGTGTCAGCATGAGCCTTTTGGGCAAATGGCGCATCGTGGCGATGCCGGATTACACCGAGGACTATCCGGACATGCTGGAACCTGCCTACATCCTCCTTGAGGACAAGGGCGCTGGCGAATTCGTCTTTGGGTGCGTCACCGGCCAGATCTTCGGCGCAGGCACGGGGAATGCCGTGGAATTCTCCTGGCAGGGCAATGACGAAATGCTCGAAGTGCAGGGCCAAGGCTGGGCCGAACTCCAGCCCGATGGCTTCCTCAACGGCGCAGTCTGCTTCCAAGGTGGTGATGAAGCCAACTTCTCCGCTCGCCGTTGGACTTCTTCAACAACCTGCTAAAGGCTGCAATCCATTACTCCATACCTCCACAGGTTAAGAATGCGGACACGTTTCGCAATCCCCTACGAATTCCATGAACTCTTGCAAACCCAATTCCATGTGTCCGAACACATGTCCTCAAGGCCGGATCTGGCTTTCCAGCCCAAACTGCCTTCAGCCGTTGATGTAGCTGCAAAACAGGATGCAACGTCTCCCGGCCGGCGAGCGACGATTTCATACGGAACCTTCCGGTTGGACGCACGCTCGAAAGCTTTGACCATTTCCAAAACACTATGGCCGGTTCCGGTCCCCAAATTAACGGAAAAACAGTTATGGCCGACCGCTAGATCCGGCAGCGCTTCATAGGCCCTGAGATGGCCTTCGACCAGATCGACCACATGAATATAGTCCCGGACCCCAGTCCCGTCGGGCGTGTCGTAGTCGTTGCCGAAAACCGAGAGTTTTTCGCGGTGGCCACTTGCGACTTGGGCAATATATGGCATCAAATTGTTCGGTACACCTTGAGGCTCCTCGCCGATCAATCCGCTTGCATGCGCGCCGACCGGATTGAAATACCGCAGAATGCCCACCCGCCAATCCGGTCCGCTCTTACACAGATCACGCAGGATCTCCTCAACCATCAGCTTTGTCCGGCCATAGGGGTTGACTGCGTTCAGCGGGTGATCCTCAGTCAACGGAAGGAATTGCGGTTCGCCATAAACCGTGGCTGAAGAAGAAAAGATAAGGTTCCGGACACCGCATGCCTCCATGGCGGCGAGCAGATGCAAAGTGCCGGCAACGTTGTTGTCATAGTAGGCGAGCGGTGTTTGAACCGATTCCCCCACGGCCTTGAGCCCCGCAAAATGGATAACAGCCGTACAATCATAGCTCTTCAAGATGCGCTCAACCGCGTCCTGATCCCGAATGTCCGCTTGCTCAAAAGGCACGGGCTTGCCGGTGATGGCCGAGACACGATCAAGGCTCTTCGGGTTGGCATTCGAGAGATTGTCCAACACCACAACCTCATGGCCTGCTTCCAGAAACGCGACACAGCAGTGGGATCCGATATACCCGGCACCGCCTGTGATCAGGATAGCCATGCGTCTTTCGTCCCGCTCCCGTGGCTGCTCAAACGGTGCACCGTTTCTGAAAGGATCTGCAATACATGTCCGGCCATTCCGAACCACTTCAATACTAACTCAATAGCCTCGCGCCGATTAGGCTGCTGCGGCAACGGGTCTCAACTCACGCCGGACTTATCACCTTTTAAGGGATTTCCACTTAAGTTTTGGTCTTCGGCCCTGCTGGCTTCAGCCATGGAACTGTCCTGCCTTCGCAAGCCACACTCCTAAACGAAGCTGCCGACCAACAACTGACTATTCCTTTACGATACCCATATCAATAATCAAATCTTCAACCTTCTTGTTGCAGCACAGCATAGAAAAAACGGAATTGCAAGTCTCAAAGGTTCCGGGGTCACCTTGGTTATCTCTGATGCGAATTCCCTGATTGGACAGCGTGCGCATTCACCGGAGAATTTGACCAAACCGGTACTGATTTCTGCAGTCCACAGTAGTAAGGCATTGTCTCAAATCTCTAAGAATTTTGGAGTTTTTGGCGTGTGAATGGCGAAATCGCGCTAGAAAGCGTTCGACGTGTTGGTCAGGTCGCCGTTATGCAGCTTCATCCGTTCACTGTCGGCATGCGGGTCTTCGTGAATGTGATCAAGACGCGCGGTGTTTGACACCGTGAACCCCGTACCGCTTGTCCAACCGAAACCCGGATAGAAAACACCGATCCTGCCCGGTAGTTCCGGTCGTGAGAGGTCTTTTGGTTCTCCGGCACAACCGACAATCAGATCTGCAATCGGCGGATAATACCAACCGGCAGAAATTAAGACCTATATGACAGGCTTTTCCTGATCTTCGGTTAGGAGCGCTTTGCCGGGCGATGCGGGGCATCGTCCAAGAAGCGCAACGCGGTCCGAAGGTTTGGAAATGCCTGCCTCCGGTGGGCGGAAATCAATCCCTGGCCGCGTTGCCGTGCTTTCCCGGCCGGCAAGGCCGCGCTGCGCACACCTCCTTGCCAGGAACAGATTTCGCTCCATCAGATACGTCTTTATTTCTGCCGGTTGGTATTACCTGCCCTTGCCTGTCTCAGCTGGAGGAAGTTTGTTGGGCCGGTTTCTGCTGCGTCATTGATTGCGCCAATCCCTCGTCTCAGTCCCATGTCACCCTGAAACTGAAGACTGGATTTGGACCCGGTCACTCCAAATCAACATAATTGACCGTCCGGTCGGTTTATGCAAAACTCTGCGAATTGTTCCGGGCAATCCATACGCCGGGAACGGGAGGAAACATGACCGAGAATGACAGCGTTCAGGTGCAACTGGATGCGGGTGTCCTTGCTTTGACGCTCAACCGGCCGGACAAGCTGAACGCCTTCAACGAAGACATGCACAGGCTGCTTCGTGCCGGAATTGAACGGGCGAGAGATGACGCGCAGGTTCGCTGTGTTCTCATCACCGGGGCGGGCCGCGGCTTTTGTGCCGGGCAGGATCTGGGCGACCGCGATCCCCGCAAGTCTACGGCGAAACCTGATCTCGGCCACACTCTGGATACGCTTTACAATCCCACGCTCCGGCTGATGCGGACCCTGGAAAAGCCGATTGTCTGCGCGGTCAACGGCGTTGCGGCCGGTGCCGGCGCCAATGTCGCGTTTGCCTGCGACATCGTCCTGGCGGCGCGATCGGCAAAGTTCATTCAGGCCTTCTCGAAGATCGGTCTCATTCCGGATGCCGGCGGCAGTTTCAATCTTGCTCAAATTCTTGGCGAGCCACGCGCCAAGGCCCTTGCCATGACCGCTGAACCGCTTTCGGCAGAACGCGCCGCCGAGTGGGGCCTCATTTGGAAAACCGTTGAGGACGGTGCCCTGATGGATGAGGCCAAAGCGCTGTCGGTGAAACTTGCAAGCGGCCCGACACTGGGCCTTGGCCTTACCAAACGCGCCATTCAGGCGGCCGGCACCAACAGCTTCGACGAGCATCTGGATCTGGAACGCGACCTTCAGCGCCGGGCCGGTCAGTCCGATGATTACGCCGAGGGCGTCGCCGCCTTCCTGGACAAACGCGCGCCCAGTTTCAGCGGGAAATAACCATGACGCCGCAAGAATTGGCGGAGAAATGCGCCAAACTGATGTGGGACAACGACACGGCCAGTCAGACCCTCGGCATGAAGCTGGAAGAGGTCGCGCCCGGGCACGCACAGATCTCCATGACAATCACCGAGACGATGGCCAATGGACAGGGCAATTGCCACGGCGGTTACATTTTCACCCTCGCCGACAGCGCCTTCGCCTTTGCCTGCAACACCTATAACCAAATCACGGTGGCACAGCATTGCGCGATCACGTTCCTGTCGCCCGGACGGACGGGCGACAGGTTAACGGCGCGCGCAAGTGAAGTTTCCCGGCGCAAACGCACCGGGCTCTACGATATTCAGATCACAAATCAGCATGACGCGCTGGTGGCCCGCTTTACCGGCCACTCGGCAACCGTCAAGGGAACACATCTGCCGGAATGAAACCGGCTGCCGGGAGGACCTCATGGAAAACCTGACGCCCGACAAGGCCATTCTCGACCCGATCGAGATTGCCTCGCGCGACGAAATTCAGGCTCTTCAGCTCAAGCGTTTGAAGAAGACGCTCGCCCATGCCTATGAAAACACGGCATTTTACCGGCAGAGCTTCGACAATGCCGGCGTGCACCCGGATGACCTTAAGACGCTTTCGGACCTGTCGAAATTCCCCTTCACGGTGAAGACGGACCTGCGGGACAACTACCCCTTCAACATGTTCGCCGTACCGCGCGAACAGGTGGCGCGCATCCACGCGTCTTCCGGCACCACCGGCAAACCGACCGTGGTCGGTTACACCAAGAGCGACCTCGATGTCTGGGCCGAGGTCGTCGCCCGTTCCATCCGGGCGTCTGGAGGCCGGGCGGGAGACATTGTCCATGTCGCCTATGGCTACGGCCTTTTCACCGGCGGGCTTGGCGCGCATTACGGCGCGGAGCGGCTCGGCTGCACAGTGGTGCCGGTCTCCGGCGGCATGACGGAACGCCAGGTGACCCTGATCGACGATTTCAAGCCGCGGATCATCATGGTCACGCCGTCTTACATGCTGTCGATCCTCGATGCGTTCCGCCGCGAAGGTCTCGACCCGCGCGAAAGTTCGCTCGCTGTCGGCATTTTCGGCGCAGAACCCTGGACCAATTCCATGCGCGGCGAAATCGAAGCGGCCTTCGACATGCATGCGGTCGACATTTACGGCTTGTCGGAAATCATCGGTCCGGGCGTTGCCAATGAATGCGTTGAAACCAAGGACGGGCTGCACATCTGGGAGGATCATTTCTACCCGGAAGTCATCAATCCGCAGACCGGTGAAGTGCTTCCCGATGGCGAGCCCGGCGAACTGGTTTTCACCTCGCTGACCAAGGAAGCCCTGCCGATCATCCGCTACCGGACCCGCGACCTGACCCGCCTTCTGCCAGGCACGGCCCGTACAATGCGCCGCATGGAGAAGGTCACCGGGCGCTCAGATGACATGATCATCCTGCGCGGCGTCAACATCTTCCCGACCCAGATCGAGGAACAGATCCTGAAATGCGGCGGCCTCTCCCCGCATTTCCAGATCGAGCTTGGCAAGAAGGACCGGCTCGATGTCATGACCGTCCACGTCGAGTGCGTCGAAAGCTCGGCAGACCCGGCGGCACGGGACGCATCGGCAGCCGAACTCGCACATCACATCAAATCGGTGCTTGGTGTGTCGTCACGGATCAACGTGCACGATCCGGAGGGCGTTGCCCGCTCGCAGGGGAAAGCGCAGCGGATCATCGACAACCGGCCCAAGGACTGAAGAAATGGCACGTACGCGCGCTGCGGATTTTGAGGAAAAACGGCACGGATTGCTGCTGGTCGCGGCACGCGTGTTCGCCACGCAAGGAATGGACAAGGCGTCCATGTCACAGATCGCGGCGGAAGCCGGGGTCTCCAAGTCCCTGCTCTATCACTATTATCCGGGCAAGGAAGCGCTGATTTTCTCCATCGTCTCCACACATCTGGAGGAACTGGACGGGGCCATCGCGGCTGCCGACGATCCGTCGATGCCCCCGAGAGACCGGCTACGCAAACTGGTAGGAACGGTGCTCGACAATTATCGCGGCGCGGATGATCTCCACAAGGTTCAGCTCAACGCGGCTGCTGCTCTGACCAAGGAACAGCGCAACGCGATCCGCGCCATAGAGCGAAGCATCGTCCGCCGCTTTTCCGCCGTCATAAACGAAATCCGGCCAGACCTCGACAATGGCAAACCGCTGCTGATGCCGGTCACCATGTCGCTCTTCGGCATGATGAATTGGGTCTACATGTGGTTCCGCGATGGCGGACCCATTTCCCGCGAAGACTATGCAGACGTCGCGACACAATTGCTTCTGGATGGCATCAGGGGCGTGGAGTAGCAGACGGACCTGCAGCGTGTTTGCAGACAAGGCTGCCGCACGCGCCATGACCGGATGCTCCTCCCAGGCTCCTACACAACTAGAGCATCGGGCGGTAAGTTTGAATCGCTTGACCGCTCTCATGTGTTTGCTGACCAGGCGGATCGCCCGCCGTGGTGTGATCACCATAAGGGCGGGCCAACGCCGTCAGCGGACACATGGGTTCGGCCCTTCGGGTGGCATTTTGCGGCCCATCGGCTGCGTTGCGCCGTTCGAACGATGCCCCACATCGCCCTTCACGACGCGCTTGGCCGAGTGAACCGCAAAATGTCATCAAGTGTTTCAAACTTATCGCCCGATGCTCTAATGCTAAGCCGCCCAATCCTCGACGACTAGTCCCGGAACCCGCGAGAATTCTCGCAAGTTGTTGGTAACAAGCGTCAAGCGGCGCGCTTTTGCCACTCCGGCGATCAGCACATCATAAGGTCCGATTGGCGTGCCTCTGCGGGCCAGGTCAGCGCGGATATTGCCGGCGGCCAGGGCATCTTGGCGGTCGAAGTCAAGCAGTGGGAGATCGGCGAACAACAAACGCAGGGTTTCCAGGTTATAGTCCACTTTCGCGCTTCTATAGGCTCCATAGTAGAGCTCGGATGCCACGATAGACGGCAGAGCAATACTGCCCGGTGCAGTTGAAAGAATGCGTTTTGTAAGCTTTTCCGATTTTTGGCCAATCAGCGCTATGACGGCGTTGGTGTCGAGAATGGTGGTAATCATTTGAAGAGGTCTTCAAGCCCGGGGCGGTCTTCGGCTTCGCCCTGCTCACGCCCATCTGCCAGAAAATCGCCGCTGACGCCTCGTTGAAGCGCCGCTTTCAATGAGGGCCACGTTTCTTTCTGTGCAAGATGCGGGCGTAGCACCAGCGCATCGCCTTCCCGCGTTATCTCGACTTCACTGACTTTGAAGCGAAAGTCTTTCGGAAGACGGACGGCTTGAGAGTTTCCCGACAAGAAGACTTTTCCAATATGGGGCATGACAGGACCTCAGCATTGTATACACTTATTTGTATATACATTGACGGCGCCTGGTTCGCAATTGTTTGGGCCCAACTATATGGTAGCCTTCAGCCCCCTACTCCGCCGCCACGGCCATGGGCCAGGTCTTGGCGACCATGGTCAGGACGTCGTATTGGGCGACCGGCTCACCATCCTGGTTCGTCACCTTGCAGTCCCAGCGGACTTCGCCGTAGTCGCCGTTGATGCGCGGATTGATCTCCTTGGCGGTTAGCTGGACGGTCAGATCATCGCCGGGATTGACCGGGGTCAGGAAGCGCAGGGCATCAATGCCATAGTTGGCGAGCACCGGACCTGGTGCCGGATCGACAAACAGACCTGCAGCAAACGACAGGATCAGATAGCCGTGTGCGACCCGGCCCTCGAAGAACGGGTTGGCCTTCGCCGATGCCTCGTCCATATGGGCGTAGAACGTATCGCCGGTAAAATCCGCGAAATGCTCGATATCTTCCAGCGTGACGGTTCTGGACGCGGTGACATATTGCTCGCCGATCTTCAACTCGGCCAATGATTTGCGGAACGGATGAACGGCTTCCTTGTCGCCATCCGCGCCTGAAATCCAACGGCCGGTAACAGCGGACAGCAAGCGAGGCGTGCCCTGGACGGCGCTGCGCTGCATGTAGTGTTTGACGCCGCGCATTCCGCCGAGTTCCTCGCCGCCGCCTGCCCTGCCCGGCCCGCCATGGACAAGCCCTGGAAGCGGAGACCCGTGGCCCGTAGACGACTTGGCGCTGTCGCGATTGCCGATCATCAGGCGGCCATGGGACGGAGCCATACCGAGAACAGCCTGTTCTGCAACGGCCGAATCATTGGTGAACAGCGAGGCAACCAGCGAGCCCTTGCCGCGCCGGGTCAGGTCAATCGCCTCATCCAGATCATCATAGGGAAGGATGGTGGCAACCGGGCCGAAGGCTTCGACATCATGGACTTTGGCAGCCGACTTCGGATCGGAGCAGGCAAGCAGCACCGGATTCAAAAAGGCGCCCTTTTCCGGATCTCCGGAGGCGGCGGTCACATTGGCCGGATCGCCAAAGACGATCTCGGCTTCGTCCTTGAGATCGGAAGCCCGCATGCGCACTTCTTCACGCTGTGCCAGCGAGGCCAGCGGCCCCATCCGGGTTGCCTCGTTGGACGGATCGCCAAGCACCGCTTTGCCCAGACGCGCCCTCATGGCGTCAATCACCGCGTCAGCCTGCGCCTGCGGGACAAAAATCCGGCGGATTGCCGTGCATTTTTGCCCGGCCTTGACGGTCATTTCCCGGCAGGCTTCCTTCACGAAAAGATCGAATTCCGGCATGTCCGGCGTTACATCCGTGCCAAGCACCGACGAATTCAAACTGTCCGCCTCCATGGTGAAACGAACGGAGTTTTCGACCACGGAGCGGGTCTGTTTCAACATTCTGCCGGTTGTGGCAGATCCGGTGAAGGTCAGTACGTCCTGCTCGCTCAGATGGTCAAGCAGATCTCCCGCGGAACCGCAGACAAGTTGCAACGCGCCTTCGGGAATAATTCCCGTCTCCAGCATCCGCCGGACCATCAGTTCGGTCAGATACGCGGTCTGGCTGGCCGGTTTGACCAGGCACGGCACACCGGCGATCAATGCCGGAGCGATTTTCTCCAGCATGCCCCAACAGGGAAAGTTGAAGGCATTGATGTGCACCGCAACGCCTTGCATTGGCGTCAGAATGTGCTGGGCAGAGAAGGTGTTGTCGCGTGACAGCAGTTCGACATCGCCCTCGGTCAGCACTTTGGCATTCGGCAGTTCCTTGCGCGCCTTGGAGGAATAGGCGAACAACGTGCCGATGCCGCCCTCGATATCGATCCATCCATCCGTCCGGGTCGCCCCGGTCTTGAAGCTCTCGGCGTAGAATTCCTCCTTGCGCCCCATCAGCGCCTGGGCAAGCGCCTTCAGCATCAAGGCGCGTTCATGGAAAGAATGTTTGGCAAGGTTCTTCGAACCGACCTTCCGCCCCCAGTCGAGGGCGCCCCTGAAATCAAGTCCGGATGAATCGATCAGCGCGACGGGCACACCGGTCGATGCGTCCAGCAGCGCCCTGGCCTCCCCGGCCCCTTTCACCCAGGCCCCATGGACATAGCTTTCAAGAACGCGTGGGGCGGTTGTCATTTGGGAAGATCCTTTTGATCGCAAAGTCGGGTTGCGGCGGAGTGTGTTGAGGAGACTATCAGCTTGGCGAGAGAGCTTCGTCACATGAGAGCCGGTCACCCCGGTAAAGCGAAGCACAGAGCCGGGGTCCACTCATTCCCGGAGCCTCATGGGATTGATGCAAACGCTTCATCAAGTGGAGTTGCGAGTAGATCCCGGATCTCCGCTGCCCTCTGTCCGGGATGACAGCGGCGGGCTGGGCTTTACTCAGGAAAGATCCCCGCCCCGCATTCATTTCCGCCCTATTCATCATAAGAAACCACCAGCTTGTCCGTCAGCGGGGTCGACTGGCAGCTCAGCACATAGCCTTGCCGGACTTCGTAGTCTTCAAGCGCGTGATTGACGGCCATCTCGACCTCCCCCTCAAGAACCCTCGCCTTGCATGTCGAGCAGACGCCGGCGCGGCACGAATGCGGGGCGTCAAGCTTGTGTGCCATGGCAGCCTCAAGAACCGTTTCCCCTTCGCGCGCCATTCCGAAGGTGCGGGTCGTGCCATCGAGGGTCACCGTCAACTCGGTCTGCGCACCTTCCGCCGCAACGCTCTTGCTGACTGCCTTGAGCTTTGCCCGGCCTGGCTGGGCGGATGCGAATAGTTCATATTTGATCTGGTCATCGGTCAGCCCATGCTCTTTCAGGCTTTCGGCGATGACCTTCATCAAAGGTTCCGGACCGCAGATGAACGCCGTGTCGATCGCGGAGATATCGATCCAGGA
Organism: Roseibium sp.; assembly: GCA_965230445.1. Taxonomy (GTDB): domain Bacteria; phylum Pseudomonadota; class Alphaproteobacteria; order Rhizobiales; family Stappiaceae; genus Roseibium. The sequence goes on from OZ246005.1 coordinate 2,531,949, forward strand.
TGCAAAAAGTGCTGTCAGCTTGTCCCTGTCGATCCGGCCGGTGAAGAGGTCGATCTCCTGTGCGTCTGCCTTCAGGACATGCAGCACGGAGAACCGCGCCATATAGGCGTCTTTCAGATCTTCAAGGTCCTCGCGGAACATAATCGACGATATCCGCCGGTTGGCGTAGACCAAGGTGACGCGGGAGCGCGGCTCATGGGAAAGTACGGTCTTGATGTTGGACAGAACCGGCGTGATGCCGGAGCCTGCGGCAAAGAACAGGTAGTGCTTTTCCGCGTCCGGATCGAGTTCGGTGTGGAACTTGCCCAGGGGCGGCATGGCCTCGATCACTGACCCTTTCGCCAGCTCCTCATTCGCCCAGGTGGAAAAGGCGCCGCCATCCACCCGCTTGATGCCGACTTTCAGGCAGCCCTCGTCCTTGCCTGCGCAGATCGAATAGGACCGGCGCAGTTCCTCGCCATCAAACGCCTTGCGAAGGGTCAGATACTGTCCCTGCGTGAAGTCAAAAGCATCACGGTCTTCAGGACGCGGGGCGAGAGTGACCACGACGGCGTCGCGTGTCTCGCGCTGGATATCGGTCACTTCAAGGGGATGAAAACGGGCCAAGATGTCACCTCAGATACACTTGAAATAGTCAAACGGTTCCAGACAGGACTTGCACCGGTAAGCTGCCTTGCAGGGTGTCGAGCCGAACTGGCTGACCAGTTCCGTTTCCGCAGACCCGCAGCGCGGGCATTCGATCTTCAGGTTCGACCCACCGCGCAACTTTGCCGCCAGGCCAAGTGCCCTGCCATCGGAAGCCGTGCCATCAACCGGCGGCGCGATGCCGTAGGCCTTCAGCTTGTTCCGGCCGTCGTCACTGATCCAGTCCGTGGTCCAGGGCGGCGACAGGCGGCGGTCGAGGCGCAGCTGGTCAATGCCCCTGGCGCGCAAAGCCGCTTCGATATCCAGATTGATGACGCTGGTCGCCGGACAGCCGGAATACGTCGGTGTAACGGTTACAACCAGCGTTTCATCCTCCCAGGCGACCTCGCGGACAATGCCGAGATCGGTCAGCGAAATCACCGGAATTTCCGGATCCGGCACGTCTGCCAGCCACTGCCAAACGGTATCGGTTGCGACCTGCATGGTTTCACCAAACCGCGCCCGGATAGGCGCGCTGCAGGAACTGCATTTCCGCCAGAATGTAGCCAAGATGCTCGGTATGCCGGCCGGACTTGCCGCCCAAATGCGCAAAACTGCTTTCGGGAATGGCCAGCGTGGCAGCGTTCAGAACGTCTCCGACGGTTTTGTCCCAGCCGTCCTTGAGGCTTGCTGCGGCAGGCGCAATCCCCCGCGAAGCAATCAGATCATCGGCGGCATCGCCTGCGAACAACTCTCCGGTATACGCCCAATGACCATCAAGAGCGTCCTGCATGCGGCGATGACTTTCCTCCGATCCGTCGCCGAGCCGGATGACCAGATCGGCGGAGCGTTCCAGATGGTAAGCGGCTTCCTTTACCGCCTTGGCGGCGATATCGGCGACGCGAGGCTCGGCAGAACTCAAAAGCGCCGTCAGCATGCCGTGGTGCCAGGCATCGAACAGGAACTGGCGCATCAGTGTCTGGCCGAAATCACCGTTGGGGCGTTCCACCAGCAGAACATTGCGGAACTGCGCGGCATCCCTCAGATATGCAAGGGTGTCGGCACTGCGCCCCTTGCCTTCAACGTCACCGGCAAGACCAAGCCACAATTGCGTCTGGCCGATCAGATCCAGCGCAGTGTTGGCGAGCGCGATATCCTCCTCCAGAACCGGCGCATGGCCGCACCACTCCGACACGCGATGACCGAGCACCAGCGTGTTGTCGCCCATTCTGAGCAGCCACACAAACAGGGCCGCCTGCAGGTCGGTATCCGGCGCCGTCATCACATGTGCCCCACGTCTTCAGGAATGTCGAAGAAACCCGGATGCCGGTAGACCTTGGCGTTGGAGGGCTCGAACAGCGGGCCTTTGTCCGATGGGCTTGAGGCGGTGATATTGTTGGCCTCCACCACCCAGATCGACACGCCTTCATTGCGGCGCGTATAGACATCGCGGGCGTTCTTGATCGCCATTTCCGCATCCGGTGCATGCAGGCTGCCGACATGACGGTGGTTCAACCCGTGCTGACCACGGATGAAGATTTCCCAAAGGGGCCATTCCTTGCTCATGTCATCTCCCTCATGCGACGGTCCGGTCGCATCGCGCCGAACGCCACAGCCGGGCTTCGGAAAGATACTCCCAGCCGAATGCGTGGTCCGTCGATCCGTTGATATTGTGGTGTTCCAGCCGCGCCATCGCTTCTTCGACGGCAGGTTTGTGCCCCTCGGGCACCCACCACATGGTGAAATGCATGTGCTCCATCACCTGGAACCATTCATCCCGGCGCTCGTAGAACCGCTTGTGAACCGTCTTCCAGACGAAGGCTTCCAGGTCTGCGACATTTTCCCAAACGGACAGGTTCACGATCACCCTCGGATCATCCAGAACCCGCGTATCGGTTGCAGCTCCGGTGTCATCCTTGTAGCGCCACATGAAGCCGGGTGAACGCTCGGCAATCCCGTTGACCAGATCGAGATTGTTGACGAAATCCGCAACGCGCGGATCATCGAGATCATGTTTCAGCCGGGCTATGTTCAGTTCGGCAAGATGCATGGAACTCTCCTAATTCACTCCGCAGCCGTCTTCGCCGCCGCCCGTTTTTCCGCATGGGCCATCAACCCATCGCGGAACCAGGCTCCGTCTTCCCACGCCTTGACGCGGGCGCCCATGCGCTCCTTGTTGCAGGGGCCGTTGCCCTTCAGAACCTCGAAAAACTCCGACCAGTCCGGCTCGGAGAAATCGTGGCAGCCCTTTTCCTCATTCCATGTGAGATGCTCGTCCGGAATGGTCAAGCCGAGATATTTGGCCTGGGGAACCGTCTGGTCGACGAATTTCTGGCGCAGTTCGTCATTGGTGTTGATCTTGATCTTCCAGGCCATGTTCTGCGCCGAATGAACCGAATCCTTGTCCGAGGGACCGAACATCATCAGCGACGGATACCAGAAGCGGTTCAGCGCATCCTGGGCCATCTCGTTTTGCTCTTTCGTGCCGAAGGCCATCTTCATCATGATGTCGTAGCCCTGGCGCTGATGAAAGCTCTCTTCCTTGCAGATGCGGATCATCGCGCGGCTATAGGGCCCGAAGGACGTGCGCTGCAGCGGCACCTGATTCATGATTGCCGCGCCATCGACCAGCCAACCAACCGCGCCGATATCGGCCCAGTTGAGGGTCGGATAATTGAATATGGAAGAGTATTTCATCTGGCCGTTGTGCAGCTTATCCAAAAGCTCGTCCCGGCTGACGCCGAGGGTTTCCGCGGCACAGTAGAGATAAAGGCCATGACCGGCCTCGTCCTGGACCTTGGCCAGCAAGATTGCCTTGCGCTCCAGGGTCGGCGCGCGGGTGATCCAGTTGCCTTCGGGAAGCTGACCGACAATCTCTGAATGGGCGTGCTGGCCGATCTGCCGGATCAGGGTCTTGCGGTAGCCTTCAGGCATCCACTCTTTCGGCTCGATCTTGTCACCGCGATCGATCCTGTCCTGAAACGCCCGCTCTTCGGGGCTCATCTCCTCGCGGGATTTCAACCCTTCAGACTTCACCAATTGCGCGTACATCTAGAAGCTCTCCTCCTCGCATCGATCAGCAAGCTCCCCAGCTATTCGCCGACCGACCGGTCACTTTATACGTCAAAAAGCATCACAAAAAAAGATCTATCTGAATTTTTCTGTGACACTTCATTCGGAAGCGCCCTGTCTCACAGTCATCTGACACCGTTCTTTTACCGATGCTGACCGGCAATTCGGGACATGTTTGCCGTTTGACATTGCCTATTTCGACGCTAAAAGCGGATTCAAAAGCTCATGTTTCTTATTTCGCGCTGGAGCGCACCATTTTGATGACAACGGTGTCCATACCCGGCCTCTTCGCCGGCCTTGCTGTTCTGCTTCTGCCTTCTTTCGCCACGGCAAACGATGACATGGCACTGCAGACAAAGGAAGCGCTCGGCGAAGCGCTCTATTTCGACACCAACCTGTCCTGGCACCGCACGCAAAGCTGTGCGACCTGTCATGACCCGGAATTCGGCTTTGCCGACCCGCGGGACGCTGCTGCGACCGGCGCTATTTCGCTCGGAGACGACGGTTACTCTCTTGGTGATCGCAACGCTCCGACAGTATCCTACGCCCGGTTCACGCCGCCATTTCAGCAGATGGAAGACGGCAGTTACAAGGGCGGCATGTTCCATGACGGCAGGGAACCGGATCTTGCCGGCCAGGCGGGCGGCCCGCCGCTCAACCCGATTGAAATGGGCATACCGGACAAGACGACCTTCGCCGGACGCCTGAGAGAAAATCCGGCCTATGTTTCCGCCTTCGAGACGCTTTTCGGCACCGGCACACTGGACGACCCCGACGCCGCCTATGAGGCCTTCCGGCAAAGCGTCGCCGCCTTTGAGCAAACGCCGCTTTTTGCACCGTTCAATTCCAAATATGACCGGTTCCTGCGCGGGGAAGAAAAGCTGAGCGACGCGGAAGAGCTCGGCCGCCTGCTGTTCTTCTCAGAGCAGTTCACCAACTGCACTCAATGCCACCAGCTTCAAACCTCGCAGATCTCCCGGGAAGAAACGTTCTCCAACTACGAGTTCCACAACATCGGCATCCCGGTGAACGTGGCCGCCAGAACGGCAAACGGTGTTGGCGAAGACCATGTCGATCCGGGCCTCGTCAACAATCCGCTGGTTGATGATCCGGCGCAGCTCGGCAAGTTCAAGGTGCCCACCCTGCGCAACGTCGCTGTCACTGGCCCTTACATGCATAACGGTATCTTCAAGGACCTGCGGACCACCGTGGTGTTCTACAACAAATACAACAGCAAGGCCTCCGGCGCGCAGACCAACCCGGAAACCGGCATGCCCTGGGGCACACCGGAAGTCGAGCGAACCTTGTCGCTGGAAGAGCTCGAACACGGACCGGCCCTGGACGCAAAGCGGATCGATGCGCTAGTCGCCTTCCTCAAGACCCTCACCGACAAGCGGTATGAGCATCTACTGGAAGAGTGAGTCCCTGATTGCGTGCTATATAACTGCCCGGCGGTTTTCGGAGAGTTCCCTCTCCCGTAACGGGAGAAAGAACGTTGGTGACCGGATGACTGTTTGGCAAGGTATCCCTCACTCCGGGCGCCAATGAGACCCAGACGGCCATGGAACCGGAAAGGCACCAATGGCGGGATTCCAGGGAGCGATCACGGAGGCTGACATGCGCCAGGAACTCACCATCTCAACCATGCCATCCAGCAGCAGGATCTCTTCACTGCCTTGGGAGAGCTCCAACCGGCCCTCGACGGAAACCGGTGTGTAGAGACCAATCCCCGTCCCACTCCCGGGCAAACGCATGCGCACCAACTGGTTGGGCGGCGGCGGGGGAATGTGGCTGCACATACCGCGTTCAGGCACCAGATAGGCCATCGGTGTCCCGTCCGTGTCCGCGGGCGCCGGTATCGTGAAACCGGTCAGAACCACCCTCTTGCCGCTCAGCGCCGGATTACCGGCAGCACCGGCTTCCGCGCGGCGGCGGGCAACGCTTTCTCCTTGAAACAACAGCCAGTCCGGGTCCAGCCCCTGCATTCTCAGAGCGATAAAGGACGCATGCAACCGGCTCTGCAGGCGCGGCCGGATGTCTTTGGATACCTGTCCGCCTTCATTCAACTGCCTGCGGAGGCGCAGCACATTCGACAAGTGAAACAGTTGCTCCGATGTCAGATCGGCGAATGGATCATGGAAATTCTGCGCCGACTTGTCTGCCAGCGCGTCCCATTCGACCTCAACCGGCGCGGCCCGGACGGGCAGCGCAAACACGAGGAGTGCCAGAACGGCAATCGATATGCGGCAAAGGTTCATCATGACACGCCCGGATGCAAACAACCTTGAAAGAGCACATGAGAATTATGACGGTACTAAGTTGATACTGAAGGCGTTGAAAAGGAGTTATCGTCTGATCGCACATGGCAGCAAACGTTCCGCGACCATGTGCCCGTCCTCACGTCAGCACTGTCCGGATAAACCCGCCCGGCTTGGCAATCGCCACCACCGGGCGGGTGACTTTCACTCAGGCCACGGAAGACAGATTCGACGGGACCATTGGGACCGCCTGGCCGGTGCGGGCCGATTGCTGGGCCGCAAGACCCATCTGGACGGCCCTGAAACCATCATCCAGCGAAACGTCCGGCTCGGACTTTTCGCCGCGCACCAGCGCCACGAAGCCTTCGTGCTGGTAGAAGGTCGATCCGTTGTGGTCACCGGCATCCAGCAAGGCCGGATCGACCGGGATATCAATCTGGCGCGGGCCCTTTGGACTGCGCGGTGACAGAATGACCTGCGGCACCGGCGCTGCGCCAAGATCTTCCGGCCAGAACCGTCCGGGTCCGGGCACCAGTGCCTCGATCTTGCCATTCGGGCCAACGGCGCTGACCTCTTCCTGATATTTCGAGCCTTCGGCGAACATGCAAAGCTCCAGCATCGCCCGGGCACCGCTTTCGAAGTCAACGATGACATAGCCGTGGTCCAAAACATCAGGCGTTTCGCCATTATAGGTTTCGCCGAGATGGTTCACCGCCTGCCCTCCGGTCGCCATCACACGTACCGGTTCGGATTTCAGGATCAGGCGCATCAGATCGAAGAAGTGGCAGCACTTTTCAACAAATGTCCCGCCTGACGTACGGTTAAACCGGTTCCAGGCACCGACCTTGTTCAAAAACGGAAACCGGTGTTCCTTGATGGTCAGCATGGAAACACCGCCGGTGACACGGTCCACCTGCTTCAACAATTCTGCGACGGGCGGCATATAGCGGTACTCCATCGCCACCCACACCGGAGCCGGATAGGACGCGCGGAACGCCTCCATCCGCGCCGCATCAAGTGGATCGGTAAACAGGGGTTTTTCGACCAGAAGCGGCAGAGGCCGGGTCTGGCGGATCTGTTCCATCTGATCGACATGAACATAGTTGGGACTTACGATCAGCAGGCAATCCAGATCTTCAACGGACAGAAGCTCGTCAATCGAACCGGTCATCCTTGCTGCGGGCGCAATGGCTGCCGCCCGTCCCGCCATTTCCGCGTCTGGCTCAAAAATCGCGGCGATATGTGTATCGGGAAGAAGTGCAATGTTGCGCAGGTGCTCCTGACCCATCATTCCGCAGCCGATCACACCGTAATTTACCCTTGCAGGCATTCTTTTCTCCTTGGACGGCACCAGCCGCCTATTTCAGTCTTTGTACGTATCTTGCCCGCTCGGGGTCGAACCACGTTTTCGAGAATTCCACCGGTACTGGCCGGTCAGCCCAACTGAGCCGCTCAACATATCCGACCAGCTCTCCCGGCCGGCGCGTGAATTCCGGTGCGGCCCAGTCCGGGACCGGCCCGACGGACACGCGGTCTTCTGCGCGGGAAATCCAGAATCCCAGGTGCTTCTGGTAAAAACGATAAAGGGAATCAGACACCAGAACCGGATTGACGCTTCCGCAACTGCCGTCGAGCCAGATTTCCTCAATCGCGATCATCACGTCATTCAAAAACCTGAGCCGCCGGAACCGTGTTCCCTCGGCATGGGTGCCAAACTGCGGCAGATCCTCCGGTTTCCGGAGGCGCGCGATATCAAGAATGCGCGCTGTTGGCAATCCACCGCCAGATGGTAGCTCAAGCCGGAACATGCCGTAGACGCTTGTCTGATCGCCACCTGACCGGATGTAGTTTCCGGACCCCTGAACCCGTTCCAGCAGCCCCTTTGATTCCAGGTCGGCCAGCGCCTTTCTGAGCGTGCCGATCGATATGCCAAGGTTTTCGGACATCTCACGCTCGGGCGGCAGCCGTTCGCCGTCGATCAGCCGTCCGGATGCAATGTCACGGATCAGCAGTTCGCTAATCTGAACGTAGAGCGGAAGACCGCTTGGGTTTTGAGACACGACCGGCATCACATTGCGTCAATTCGTCCGAACCAAAATTGATACACTATTGATTTACATCAAGGCGAGTGATAAGCAAGAGGAAATCGAAGGCAATATGAAGCCATTCGAAAGAAATCGAAACCCTTGGGAGGCCAAGCATGACAATCGTCCCGGTAACATCTCCGGATCTGGACGGCGCGGAAGTATCCTGGTTCGCAGCGCTATGCTCGGACGACTATCAGTTTCTCGGCGTCCCGGAAGGCGAGTACCGGTCTTCGTGGGAACATTGTTCCGAGATTGTCAAAACGGCCGAGGAACAGGGCTTCCGCAATATTCTGTGCCCGTCTTCCTATCAGGTCGGTCAGGACACGCTGTCCTTCGTCGCCGGCTGTGCACCCATTACCGAAAAGATTAACATGCTCGCGGCAGTCCGCTGCGGTGAGCTGCAGCCGATCATGCTCGCGCGCACCATCGCGACACTCGACCACATGCTCCAGGGCCGCTTGACGGTCAACATCATCTCCTCCGACTTCCCCGGTGAGCAGGCCGACAGCTCCTACCGCTACCAGCGCTCACGCGAAGTGGTGGAAATCCTGAAGCAGGCCTGGACGCGGAACGAGATCGACTATCAGGGCAATGTCTACAATTTCACCGGGCTGACGACCGACCCGGTACGCCCCTACCAGACGGGCGGTCCGTTGCTCTATTTCGGCGGTTATTCGCCGGACGCACTGGAACTGTGTGGCCAGCATTGCGACGTCTATCTGATGTGGCCGGAGCGCATGGAAGAGCTGGAAGGACGGATGAAAGCGGTCAATGCGGTCGCCGAGCGTTACAACCGGACCCTCGACTATGGCCTGCGCGTCCACATGATTGTCCGGGACACTGAAAAGGAAGCGCAGGAATACGCCGACTACATCGTCTCCAAGCTGGACGAAGCGCAAGGAACGGCAATCCGCGAGCGGGCACTGGACGCCAAATCGCTCGGTGTCAGCCACCAGTCGAAGAACCGCGAGATTGCTGACGAGTTCGGCTATATCGAGCCGAACCTGTGGACCGGCGTCGGCCGGGCGCGCTCCGGCTGCGGTGCCGCGCTGGTCGGCTCAACAGATCAGGTCATGTCCAAGCTGGAGGCCTACCAGAAGATGGGCCTTCGGGCATTCATCCTGTCCGGCTATCCGCATCTGGAAGAGGCCAAACATTTCGGCAGCCGCGTCCTGCCGAACCTCAAGACTGTCTCGTTGCCCCATGCCTATGGCCGTGTTCCGGCCGAAGTCCCGGCAACCCCGCTTGGAAACGGAGTCCGCCGATAATGGATCGGGTCAAACTGAACGATACCCTGGAATTTTCCCGTATTGTCTACGGCATGTGGCGGCTTGGTGATGATGCCGACACCTCCCCTGCCCATGTCGAACGCAAGATCCAGCTGTGTCTCGACCAGGGCATCACCACCTTCGATCAGGCGGATGTCTATGGCGACTATGGCGCCGAAGCCGTGTTCGGCAATACCCTGAAGGCCAATCCGGCTCTGCGGGCGAAGATGGAGATCGTCACCAAGTGCGACATTGTCGCGCCCTGCGGCCGCTACGCCGATACCAAGGTGAAGCACTACGACACCTCCCGGGCGCATATTGAGAAGTCAGTCGATTACTCCCTGCAGGAAATGGGCATCGACACAATCGATCTTCTGCTGATCCACCGCCCGGATCCTTTCATGGACCATCACGAGACCGGTGCCGCACTGGATGATCTGGTGAAGAGCGGCAAGGTTCGCGGTGTCGGTGTTTCCAACTTCCGCCCGTGGGACTGGGAGCTGCTGCAATCGGCCATGTCGACCGGGCTTGCCACCAATCAGATCGAAATCAGCCTCGGCGAAGTTTCGCCCTTCACCAATGGCGATCTGGCCTTTCATCAACGGCTCGGCACCAGGCTGATGGCATGGTCGCCGCTCGGCGGCGGTGCGCTGATGGGCGATAATGGCGAAGCCGGAAAAGCCATGGATGAGATCGCCGGCGGCTTCGGCGTCGACCGGGCCGCCGTTGCCGTCGCTTTCCTGTTGGCCCATCCGGCAAACCTTCTGCCCGTCATGGGCACCAACAATCTGGAGCGAATCGCCAGGATTTCGGATGCGCTCAAAGTGACACTGGACCGCCAGGCCTGGTTCCGCCTTTACCAGGCAGGTCTTGGAAACGAGGTTCCGTGATGACCATGCAGAACGTAAATCATCCGGTGACCTTTGCGCCTGATTCCGACAACACGCGTTTGCTGCGGGATGCGTTCGGGCGGTTTGCGACCGGTGTGACCGTGGTCACCACCGGCTCCAGCGACGGCCCGGTCGGAATCACGGCAAACAGTTTTTCGTCCGTGTCGCTGGAACCGCCGCTGGTTTTGTGGGCACCGGACAAGGGGTCCAGACGGTTTCAGTATTTCGAACCGGCTGAACACTATGCCATCCACGTCCTCAGCCACCAACAGGCTGAACTCTGTCAGGGATTTGCCCGGAACGCCCATGCGTTTGACGGATTGGACTACCGCACTGATGATAATGACGTCCCCCTGATCGAGAACTGTCTGGCAAGGTTTGAATGCCGTAGGGTAGCGTCCTACGAGGGAGGCGATCATCTGATTGTTCTCGGACAGGTTCTGCGGGCCGAAATGCGCGAGGGAGACGCGCTGACTTTTTTTTCGGGCAAGTTGGGCCAAATCGCTCCAAGATAGGAGCCAGAATAGGGCGCGGACGGTACACAGCGCCGAGACATGGGAGGAGCCCGGATGGGCATACAGCTTGCGGTCCTGTCACCGCTTGCCGGAACCGGTTCACCAAAGGTGAGGATCGGCGGCGTAATCCGCCGTGCCCTTCCCTGCGTGTTGCCGGATCTGCCGGGCGGGCAGACAAAACGTCCGCGCCGAAGGGTTACACCTCCCGCAACTACAGTTTTACCGACTGCGGCCGCACTCATGGCGTCCGCCTTCACCTTGCCCCGGTCTCGACCAATGCTGCCGGCCCAGGCAGTTTCAGTCACCGGACAAGTAAAACCGTTCGGGTGCAAACCGAACCCATACATGGGTAATCAATGGGAGAAAATAGAATGAAGACCCTTCTGAGGAATACAGCGATCGCAACCGGATTGCTCGGCATGAGCGTCTCTGCGCAGGCTGATGAAATCGATTTTCTTTGCTACCAGGACGGCAACGAGTGTGATGTCATCGCCGAACTGAGCGAACGTTTCACCGCGGAAACCGGCCATGTGGTCAACACCAACATCGTCGGCTACGAAGTCATTCGCGATCAGCTCCTGAAACAACTGCAGGCAGGCGACGCCGTGCCGGATCTGGCGCGCGTGACCGACCTTGGCGGCATGGCACCCTATTTCCTTGACCTGTCGCCGTATGTCGACAACGCCTATTATGAAGCCAACTATTCCGCGACGCTGCCCTGGATGCGTCCGGCCGGCGACACAACCGGCATCTACGGCTGGCCCGGAATGAGCGCCACCGGCCCGTTCGTGAACCTGACCATGTTCGAAGACGCCGGCGTCGATCTGCCGGAAGCCGGTGCCACCTGGGACGACTGGGTCGCGGCCCTGACCGAAGTGAAAGACACGCTCGGCGTTGACGCCGCCTTCGCACTCGACCGTACAGCCCACCGCTGGGCAGGTCCGGCCTTTGCTTATGGCGCCAAGTTCATGGACGAAAACGGCGAACCGATCCTGGTTGATGACGGCTTCAAGAAATTCGCCGAAATCTTCATGGAATGGCACAAGAACGGCTTCATGCCGGCAGAAGGCTGGCCGGCAGGTGCCGGAACGTCCTACCGTAACGCCGCTCCGCTGTTCCTGAATGGCCAGGTGGTGATGCATTTCGGCGGCGCGTGGCTGATCAACAACTATGATCAGAACATCACCGATTTCGACTGGAAAGCTGTGCCGGTTCCGTGCGGTGACGGCGGTTGCGGTGCCATGGTCGGCGGCGCGGCCGTTGCCGGGTTCAGCTCCACCGAAAGCCCGGAAGCGGTTGCCCAGTTCCTCGACTTCCTGGCAAGTGCGGAAATCGGCGCGGAGTATCACGCCAAAACCAACACGATCCCGGCACATGCTGGACTGCAGACGCAGGGCATCGAATACCCGGGCGCATCTGCCCGTGTCGCCGATGCCTTGAATGTTTTCGCCGACAACGCTCTCAAGGCCGCGTCCACGACACCGCAGGCATTTGCCTTCCAGGGATACCCGAAGAACTTCGTCATCTACGGCGTCGTGCCGGACTACCTGACCAAGGCCATCAACGGCGAAATGTCGCTTGACGATGCGCTTGCGGCAATCGACGCCGACGTGAAGGCGAAAATCGCCGAATAAAAACACCTCCCTCCGGCCCTTCTGGGCCGGTCAGGTAGCCGCACCGGTCCGACCATTGTCATGACCGGTGCGGTGCTGGCCCCCCGGTACGGACACAGACTGTCCGGATAGGTTTATCCCGATGCTGGAAAACGTCACGGCAACGCTTCTGGAAGCGCGCTGGCTTTACTACCTAGTCGCCTATGTCGCCGTAGGACTTGTGCTCACCCGCGCGCAGGGCGCAAGCGCACGCATGATGGGCGTCCTGGGTTGGCCGTTGGAGTTGATGCAGCGGCTGCGTGGCCACGGTCCGCTGCCCTATCTGTTTCTTTTGCCAAACTTGGTCGTCTTCGGGCTTTTCACCTTCGCGCCGTTCTTCATCAATATCGGCTTCTCGGTCACTGAGGGCGACAGCATCCTGTTCGCCGACAGAGGCTGGGCCGGAGGCGACAACTTCGCCCGGCTATTGAGCGGAACCCAGCCCGATACCGGCGCGGAGAACCTGGAAGACGACAAGTTCCTGCGCTCGGTCGTCGACACGGCCGTATTCGTTGTTTTCCAGGTGCCGATCATGGTGCTGTTCGCGCTGATCACCGCACTCGTTCTGAACCGCGACATCGTCGGGCGCGGGTTCTGGCGCTCGGTGTTTTTCTATCCCGTCATGTTGTCTCCGGTTGTGGTCGGTTTCCTCTGGACGCTGGTTCTCAAGCGGCAGGGCGTCCTGTCGATCACCCTCATCCAGTGGGGCTGGATTGACGAGCCGATCCAGTGGCTGACCGATCCGAGCTGGACCATGTTCTGGTCGATCTTCGTCTACACCTGGGGCCATCTCGGCTTTTACATGCTGATCCTTCTCGCCGGATTGCAGGCAATCCCCGGCGATCTTTATGAGGCCGCGGAAATGGATGGCACCTCGCCGTTCCGGGCGCTGACGCACATCACCATTCCGCTTCTCATGCCGACCTTGCTCGTCGTGTTCGTCCTGTCCCTGATCAAGGCGTTTCAGGCCTTTGAGGAACTCTTTGCCATGCAAGTCAGCTGGATTTCCATTGTCGCCTATATCTTCGAGACCTCGGGCCTGCGCGGAACGCCGACAACCCACGGCCTCGGCATTGCGGCAACCGCGTCCTTGTTGATCGCGGCCTTCCTGGCGCTTCTGTCGGTCTTGCAGATCGCCTTGTCCGGACGGAGTGCACGCTGATGTGGGCTTTTCTGACACGCACCCAGGGACGCGGCCGGCTGTCGCTGGCTGACTGGATTTCCTACAGCTATCTTGCGCTCGGCTTCCTGGTGATTTTCGTTCCCGTCCTCTGGCTTGGACTGAACTCCTTCAAAAGCGCCTTTCAGGTTGAGCGGCAGGATATTTCACTGATCCCCGGCGATTTCAGCCGGGTTGCCCGCGCGACGGTCGAGGGGCCGGAAGGCAAGCAGATCTTCTTCATTCAGGACCTGCCGGACTGGGTGTTCAATTGGCGTGACCTGACCCCGGAGGAACGCCAGGCTGCCGGTGTTGAAGGTTTCCTTTCGCAAAGATCCGGCCAGGAATTCTTCGCCCTGCGCAGTCATCTTGGACAAGTAGAGCCGCAGGCGCTGGCCTTGATCCAAGCCCGCGGCCTGCCGGATTGGCTGCCGAGATACCGCACCATGAGCGCATCAGCAAAGGCTGACGCCGACATTGAGGCGGCACTGGCCGGGTTGAGTGCAGACGAAGACCGGCTTCTGCGCGAATACACCGGCCTCCTGCCCGGTGCCCGGATCGCGAGCCAAATCCTCGTTTCCGCTCCAGATCCTGAAACCGGCGAGATCCGGCAATGGGGCGTATCCAATATTGACGTCAAACGCGCCGTGACCCCGGCCCGTCCGATTGATGAGGTCAATGCCAAAGTCGTTCGATTGCCAACCGGGTCGCTGGAAGCCGACAGGCAGGTGAAGCTCGCATTCGAAAACTACCTGGAACCGCTGACAGGCAAGAGTTCTGGTGCCAACGTCGATTTCACCCGCTGCATCACCAACTCGTTTATCGTCACGATTGTCGGCACGCTGATCACGCTACTGATCAATTCCATGGCTGCCTTTGCGCTGTCCAAATACCAATTCCGCGGACAGGTTCTCTTTCTGGCGCTGATCCTGGCGACCTTGATGGTGCCGCCGACCATCACTCTTGTCGGGGTCTTCAAGGCGATTCAGGCGACCGGCATATCCGGATCGCTCTGGGGGATTATCATTCCGGGGGCCGCGACACCGGCCGGCGTGTTCATGCTGCGCCAATACATGCTGACCATCCCGGATGAGTTGATCGAAGCGAGCCGGATGGACGCAGCCAGCGAATGGAAGATCTACTGGCGGATTGTCGTGCCCCTCGCCCTGCCGGCGATTGCCGCCCTTGGCATCCTCAGCATTGTCTGGCGCTGGAACGATCTGATCGTGCCGCTGGTTGCCGTCGCAACCGTGAAAGAAGCCTATACGATCCAGCTCTGCCTGCTGGAATTCCGCGGCGAGCACACCAGCCAGGAACACTACCGGCTTGCCATGACCATGGTCAGCCTGATCCCGACCACCTTGGTCTTTGTCTTCCTGCAGCGCTACATCACCACCGGCATTGCCAACACTGGCATGAAGTAGGTCCCGAACATGGCAAGTATCGAACTGAAAAACCTGCGCAAGAGCTACGGCGAAATCGAAGTCATCCATGGGATCGACCTCAGGATCGAGTCCGGCGAGTTCTGTGTATTCGTGGGACCTTCGGGCTGCGGCAAGTCAACCTTGCTGCGCATGATTGCCGGGCTTGAAAGCGTCACCGGCGGTGAAATTGTCATTGAGGATCAGGTTGTCAATGACATCACGGCAGCCAAACGCGGCCTTGCCATGGTGTTCCAGTCCTACGCTCTCTATCCGCATATGTCGGTGCGCAAGAACCTGTCCTTCGGCCTGGAGAACATCAACACGCCGCGGGACGAGATCGAACGGAGGGTGGGCAGCGCTGCGCAGATGCTGCAGATCGACGGATATTTGGACCGCAAGCCGGGCCAGCTTTCCGGCGGCCAGCGCCAGCGTGTCGCCATTGGACGTGCCGTGGTGCGCGAACCGCGCGCGTTCCTGTTCGACGAGCCGTTGTCCAATCTGGATGCCGAACTCCGGGTCGCGACCAGGGGTGAGATTTCCGTCCTGCACCGGCGGCTCGACAACACGATGATCTATGTGACCCACGATCAGGTGGAGGCCATGACCATGGCCGACAAGATCGCCGTCTTGCGCCTCGGGCGCCTTGAACAATTCGACACGCCTTTGCAGTTGTTCAACTACCCGGCCAACCGGTTTGTCGCCGGGTTCATCGGCTCTCCGGCCATGAACTTTTTAAAGGGCAAGGTTCAGGGGAATACGGTCGTTCTCGACAACGGCACCGTTCAGCCATTTGACAGCCGGTTTTCCGCTCAGGACGGACAAACCGTCGAACTTGGCATTCGTGCCGGGGACCTCGCGGTCAGCACCGAAGACGGTATCAAGGTCACGGTGAACAGCATCGAACAGCTTGGGTCGGAAAGCTATCTTTACTGCCTGACCGATGCCGATGAACCGGTCACCGTTCATCAGCGCGGCCAAACCACCGCTGAGCGTGGCGATCACGTGCTCTTGCATATCGACGATGCGGCCATGCATCTGTTCGACCAGGAGAGCGGCCAAAGCTGCAGAGTATCTACAGGCGGCTGAGGGGACCGTTCTGCGGTCCGGCGAAAGGCAGATCGTTCTGGTCGCGTATCTGGCACAGTTCAGCGACCGGCCATATGGTAGTGCGCCCTCGCGAAACTGTTTCACCCGCTTGCAGCGACCGGGCCTTTCCTTGCCCGGCGGAGTGTGAAATATAGCTCGCACTTGTCCTTGGCGGCCCGGCACATCACATCCGGACCATATGCCGTCTCTGCCCGGAACTGCGAAAGCCACCTGATGAAGAGCTACATCACGACCCCGATCTACTATGTCAACGGCTCGCCGCATATCGGCCACGCCTATACGTCGATCGTTGCCGATATCATGAAGCGCAACCGGCAGGCTTTGGGCGTAGACATGATGCTGTCGACCGGTGTCGATGAGCACGGCCAGAAAAACCAGGAAGCAGCCGCCGATCTCGGCATGGACGTCACCGCGTATCTGGACATGCGCTGCAAGGAGTTCCGGGAGGTCTTCGACCTTTTCCAGGTCGGCTACGACTATTTTGTGCGCACCAGCCGCGACGGCCACAAGTCCGCTGTCGCCGGGATGGAGCAGACGATTTTCGATGAAGGTCTGATCGTCAAGAAGAACTACACCGGCATATACTGCAAGGGCTGCGAGGAGTTCAAGAAAGAGAGCGATCTGACCGAGGATGGCCAGTGCCCGCTGCATCCGACCATGCAGGTCGAGAAAACGGAAGAAACCAATTATTTCCTGAAGATGGAGCCGTTTCGCGAGAAACTGCTTCAGCACATTGACGACAATCCGGATTTCGTCCAGCCGGAGGCATTCAAGAACGAACTGAAGCAGATGCTGGCCGAACCGCTGGACGATCTGTGCATCTCCCGTCCGAAGGCGCGGGTAACGCTGGGTGTTGATCTGCCGTTCGACCCCGGCTTCGTCACCTATGTCTGGTTCGATGCACTCGCTAACTACCTGACCAATATTGGCTGGCCGGACGAGGCCTATGCGGACTGGTGGGCGGAGTGCGAACACCTGATCGGCAAGGACATCCTGAAGCCGCACGGCGTCTATTGGCCGATCATGCTGATGGCCGCCGGTCTTCCGCTGCCGAAAAAGCTCTCCGTGCACAGCCACTGGGTCGGCGCGGGCGGTGTCAAGATGTCCAAGTCCATCGGCAACGTGGTCGATCCGCTGGAAGTGAAAGAGCTGCTCGGCATTGACGGCCTGCGCTGGTATCTCGCACGGCACATGCGCGCCGACAGCGACAGCCAGATCTCCGTGGATCTGATCAAGCAAACGTTCAACAGCGAACTCGGCAACAAGATCGGCAATCTGCTTTCCCGGGTCGCCAAGTTCTCGAACAAGAATTTCGACGGCAAGGTGCCGGTTCCCGGCGCGCTGACCGCCGAAGATGAAGCCCTGCGCAAGTCAGTTGTCGAAGCAACATCAGGCTTTGGCAAATGGATCGACATGCCGGACATCCCGGCCCGGGTTCAGGCCATTGTCACGGCAGCCGATGCGATGAATGAATATATCGACCAGCAGGCCCCCTGGAGCCTTTTCAAGAACGAGGACACCCGCGAACGCTGCGCGACCGTGCTCTATGTCACGCTCGACTGCCAGCGCATCCTGTTTGAGGCGCTCACCCAGATAATCCCGGATTCGGCGGCGCGCGCCCTCGCCATGCTGAATGCACCCGAAGCCGTCACGCCATGGAAACCGGAACTCGGCCGGCTCCAGGGCGGCACGGAGCTCGGCGAACTCGGCACCTTGTTCCCGCGGGTGCAGTGAAAGCAGCATGACGGCCGGAAGTTAATACCAACCCCAGTTGATTAGAACCTCTTGGCCGGTCATCGCCCTTTCCCTCTCCCTGCGGGAGAGGGACACCACGGCTTTGTCATCAGCCTTGTTCAAACCACCCGCATCCGTTTCCCCTTCGGATCGAACAGCGGTCCGTTGGTCACCGTGGCGGCGAACAGCTCTCCGGCGATGTTCACTTGCACCCTTGCGCCATCGGCAAGTGGCTTGTTCACACGTGCCAGCGCGGCGGGTTTGCCGATCCGGTAACCGAAAGCGCAGGATGTGGTGTCGCCAATGATGGCACCGTCGACAAGGACCGGCTCATGGCCGAGCGGAACGGCAGCCGGGTCGGCCAGCATCAGCGATACGATCTGCGGTTTGGCACCGCCGGCGATCCGTTTCGCCAAAGCATCCGCACCGATGAACCCGCCCCCTTTTCGAACGGCAAACATCAGACCGGCTTCTGCCGGGCTGACATCGCTGTCGAGTTCATGACCCATGGCACAAAAGCCCTTCTCGATGCGCATCGACGTCTGGGCGTACAGCCCCGCCGGCGTGGCTCCGGCTGCCGTCAGGGCGGCAAAGACCGCTGAAGCGTTCTCCGATTTGCAGGTGATTTCCCAGCCAGCCTCGCCGGCATAGGAAAGCCGGGCAGCACGGACATGCCGTCCGGCAATATGGCCATCGCCTTGCTTGAAGTAGCCGATTTTGTTGAGTTCCGGCGCGCCAACCTCCGCCGCGATCCTGGCGGCCTCCGGCCCCATCAGCCCGAGTACCGCATAGTCTTCCGTACTGTCGGTCAAGGTAACGTCGAAGCCTTCAGCATGGTCCTTGAACCAGGACAGATCGCGCTTGATCGATGTGGTACCGGCGAAGGCACGGTAGTGAGTATCGGAAAGCCGCTGCAGAGTGATATCGGTCTCAAAGGTGCCGCGATCATTCAGAACCGCCGTGTAGATCACCGACCCCGGCTTGCGCGCCACATGACCCGAACAGGTTTTCAGCAGAAACGCTTCCGCATCCGGCCCCACTACTTCGACCTTGCCGAAAGGAGACGCATCGAAAATCGCTGCCGAACAATGCGCTGCCTCGACTTCCCGCCGGACATTTTCGAACCAATCCGGCCGTCCGAAAGTCAGGACCGGCTCGGCATTCTTGCCGAAGTAAAGCGGGCGCTCCCAGCCGAAGAACTGACCCATGTGGGCGTTTTCAGCGCGGTACTCCGCGTCGAGCGGCAGCTTGCGCAGATCCCTTGCCGTCTTGAACTGCTTACCCGGGTAGGCGATGTCGTAGTGGGTTCCGAGCACTTCCGGCGCTCGCGCCATCAGGTGTTCAACCGAATTGAACACCGGCGCGAATTTCCTGGCATCCGCTTCCGAGAGATCATAGGCCGGAGCCCCATGAACAATCGCATGGGCAAGGTTCATACCGGCACCGCCACCGCAGGCAATCCCGACAGAGTTCATGCCGCAGCCAAGGAAAAGCCCCTTGGTCTCAGCCGTTTCGCCCAGCATGAACGTGCCGTCAGGGGTGAAACTCTCCGGGCCATTGAGCAGCATTTTCACTTCCGCGCTCTCCAGCGCCGGAAGCCGGTGCAGCGCGTTCATCATCATCGGTTCAAAATGGTCCCAGTCTTCAGGCAGAAGGCCGAACTCGAATGTCTCCGTCAGCGTTCCAGGCGCAATCGGCTTGCCCATCGGCTCGAAGCAACCGACCAGCAACCCGCCGCTATCGTCGCGGATGTAGAGATGATTGTCGTGATCGGACAGGGTCGGGGTGTTGCCGGAAATACCCTCAACCGGCTTTGTCAGCAGATAAAAGTGCTCGCATGCCAGGAGCGGCACTTCTGCCCCGGTCATCGCACCGACCTCACGCGACCACAGGCCGGCGCAAAGAGCAATGGCATCGCACATCACCGTGCCGTTTGTGGTCTCAACGCCCCTCACCCGTCCGTTCTCGGTCAAAATGCCGGTAACGCCGGTGCCTTCGAACAGCTTTGCGCCCAGCGCCCTGGCGCCCTTGACCAGCGCCGCACAGACATCGGACGGGCTGACCCGGCCATCCTCAGGCGACCAGACCGCTCCAAGCACATCGCCGGCATTCATCAGCGGCCAGCGTTCCTTGGCCTCGCCGGCGCTGATTGAAGCCGCCGGAATTCCGTAGAGATGCGCCAGCGCCTCCTGACGCTTGATGTGGGTCAGCCGGCCTTCTGTCGTGGCAATCGAAAGCGAGCCCTTCTGGATCCAGCCGGTAGCCTGCCCCGTTTCACGCTCAAGCTGGCTGTAGAGATCGACCGAATACTGGATCATCCGGGTCAGATTGCGCGAATGGCGCAGGGCCCGGACCTGGGCCGCCGAATGCCATGTGGTCCCGGATGTGAGTTTATTTCTTTCTAAGAGTATTGCATCCGCGACGTTATTCTTGGCAAGGTGGTAGAGTGTGGAGCATCCCATGATGCCACCACCAATAACAACGACCGAAGCATGAGAGGGAAGAGAGGCGTTGGACATGAGGAGGATCCGGCGCTGACGGTGATCCAGCGCATTAAACATTTGTTTCAGTATTTGACAACAATCAAAACAAATGAAACATTGAAAAAATGACACAACGACCTGTGCAGATTCCCATTAGATCCGTCATTTCCGCCAATTATGCGGAACTGAGCGAGGCCTTGCGCGTCGCCGCCGACTATGTGGCGGAAAACCAGATCGAGGTCGCAACACGCAGCCTGCGGTCGGTAGCATCGGCCAGCGGCGTCTCACCGGCCAGCTTCACCCGTCTGGCCCGGGCGCTCGGGTTCAACGATTATGAATCCTTGCGCGACCGCGCACGCGGGGAAATTGCACGCCAGACCACGGACTTTAAGGAGAAGGCGCGCCAGCTTCGCGACAATCCTGATCTCGCGCAACTTCCAAGGCAGGCCGAAGCGTGCATGGCCAACATTCAGGATTTGATGCACGGCATTGATCAGGGCGAGCTCGAAGCAGCCGTTGAGACGATTGCAGCCGCCCGGCGGGTGTTCCTCGTCGGCGGTTTGTCATCAGCCGGTTTCGCCGATTACTTCGGATATCTTGCCAA
This sequence comes from Roseibium sp., assembly GCA_965230445.1. Classification (GTDB taxonomy): domain Bacteria; phylum Pseudomonadota; class Alphaproteobacteria; order Rhizobiales; family Stappiaceae; genus Roseibium. Next base: position 2,552,826 of record OZ246005.1, read on the forward strand.
CTGGTTCGCAGACAAATGGACCGTCACCGGACGGAACGGCATCTCCCTCGCCAGCGCGCTCGCCAGCATGACCAATGAAGACGCCGTCATCGTGATCTCCATGGCGCCTCATGCCCACCGGTCGGTCCGGACTGCCGAGATGGCGGCCGGAACCGGGGCCAGGGTCATCGCCATCACCGACAGTTTCGCCTTTCCCGGCCTGAAACACACCCATCACAGCTTCGTCGTGCGGACCGGTGGCCCGCACTTCTTTTCCTCTTACGCAGCTCCGCTTGTCCTGATCGAAACCATCACGGGCATGCTGGTTGCGCGAGCCGGACCCAGCGCCGATGCGCGGATCCAGGAAGTCGACAGGCAAAACCGCCTGCTCGACGAATTCGAGAAAGTCTAGCTCGTCCGCGAGATGGACCTATGTGCACAAATCAAAGGGAAGCGAGTCACATGAAGATCAAGCACTCTTTCGCAGGTGTTGCGCTGGCTGCCGGTATGGCGTTCACCGGCGCGGCATCCGCAGACCAGTTCATCACCATCGGCACGGGCGGTGTAACCGGCGTGTACTATCCGACCGGCGGCGCGATTTGCCGTCTCGTCAACAAGGGCCGCAAGGACCACGGCATCCGCTGCTCGGTGGAATCCACCGGTGGCTCCGTCTACAACACCCGGACGATCCGCCAGGGCGAACTCGATTTTGGCGTGGTTCAGTCCGATGTTCAGGCCGCGGCCCTCGCTGGCACCGGCGCATTTGCCGATGACGGCGCCTATCCTGATCTTCGCGCCCTGTTCTCGGTCCATCCGGAACCGATGCACGTCATGGCCCGTGCCGACAGCGGCATCACCGACGTCGATGGCATGAAGGGCAAGAAGGTCAACATCGCCAACCCGGGTTCGGGCACGCGCGTTCTGGCCGAAACCCTGATGAAATACGCCGGGATCGAAAAGTCGGACTTCTCGCTCGCTGCCGAGCTGAAATCCTCAGAACAGGCCGCCGCCCTTTGCGACGGCAAGATCGATGCAACCATCTGGGCCGCCGGTCTGCCGAACGGCTCCAGCCAGGAAGCAACCTCTACCTGTGACGTGACGATTGTTCCGCTTGCCGGCGCAGCCATCGACACGCTGCTTGCTGAAAATTCCGCCTATGCTGCGGCGACAATCCCTGGCGGCATGTATCCGGGCAACCCGGACGACGTTCCGTCCTGGGGTCCGAAGGCGACCTTCGTGACATCCGCCAACACGTCCGACGATGTGGCCTATGCGGTTGTCTCCGCGGTCTTCGAAAACTTCGACGACTTCAAGAAACTGCACCCGGCTTTCTCGCGCCTTGTTGAGGGCGAGATGATCAAGGACGGCCTGACCGCTGACCTGCATCCGGGCGCCGTGAAGTACTACAAGGAACGCGGCTGGATGTAAGCCGGTTCGGATTGCGGCCCCGGGGACATACCCTGGGGCCGCCGTTTTTCTGCCACCAAGCCTCAGCTTCAACCTCCACGTCAACTTGTAGCGCGAAGCGGAGCGTAGCCTCGAAAGTTGGGCTGCATGCACTCTACCGGTCACCATCCTTCCAGACGGGCCGTACGGCCCTCCCCAGGAGGAGGACGGTTGATTGTGCGGGCAGCCAAAACAGGATCGGTGTCAGACTCAATATCTTGTTTTTTGATTTTTACCGGGGGCGGACACAATGACGGACAGCAAGGCGGCTGAGAACAACGAAGCGCTCGACGATATTGTCGCTGAAGCCGATACCGGGGCGCGTGCCCCGAACGACAAGTTTTCGCAGAATGTTCTTTGGTACGTCCCGCTCGCCTGGTCGGCCTACCAGCTTTGGATCGCGTCTCCCCTGCCCTTCATTCTGGGCTTCGGTGTTCTGAACGACACCCAGACCCGCGCGATCCATCTGGGCTTTGCCGTGCTGCTTGCCTTTCTTGCCTTCCCGGCATTCAAGTCCAGCCCGCGTCACCATATCCCGCTGCTCACCTGGGTTGCCGCCCTGCTGGCAGCCGTGACGGCCTCCTATCTGTGGTGGGACTATAACGGCGTTGCCGCACGCACCGGCATTCCCAACACCATGGACCTGGCAATGGCCGGGATAGGTTTGGTGCTGCTTCTGGAAGCGGCCCGCCGCTCGCTCGGCATTCCGCTGATGGGCGTTGCCCTGTTCTTCATGGCCTACGTGTTCTTCGGCTCCTGGGACGGGTTGCCGGACGTGGTCCGATGGAAGGGCGCTTCGTTCGAAAAGGCAATGAGCCACCTGATGCTGACCACCGAGGGCGTTTTCGGTGTGGCGCTTGGGGTCTCATCCGGATTCGTCTTCCTGTTCGTGCTGTTCGGTGCGCTACTCAATCAGGCGGGCGCCGGCAACTACTTCCTGCAGCTGGCCTTCTCGGCGCTCGGACACTTGCGCGGCGGCCCGGCCAAGGCGGCGGTGATCGCATCCGCGGCCACCGGCCTGATTTCCGGCTCGTCGATCGCCAACGTTGTCACCACCGGCACTTTCACCATTCCGCTGATGAAGAAGGTCGGCTTCTCGCCCACCAAGGCAGGCGCCATCGAGGTGTCCTCGTCGATCAACGGCGTGCTGACGCCGCCGGTCATGGGTGCGGTCGCCTTCCTGATGACCGAATATGTCGGCATTTCCTATGTGGAAGTGGTCAAGACGGCCATCGTCCCGGCTGCAATCTCCTACATCGCCCTCGTTTACATCGTGCACCTTGAAGCGCTGAAAAGCGGCATGAAGGGCACGTCGACCATGAACAATGTCACCTTCCTGCTGGGTGCCATTTTCATCATCGCCATCTCGATCATCATCGGCGGCGGCACGCTGTTCATCATCGGCTATGTGGTCGACACGTTCGATGCCCTGTTCGGCTCTGCGTCAACGCCCGTGCTCGTGGCGTTGCTCGCCGTTGCTTATGTCGCGGCGGTCTGGTTCGCCTCGAAGGGACCGGATCTGAAACAGGATCTGGAGACGATGACCCACCTGCCCCCGGTGGGCGAGATCTTCAAGACCGGCATTCACTACCTGCTGCCGATCCTGCTCTTGATGTACCTCCTGATGATCGAGCGGAAATCGCCTGGCCTCTCCGCCTTCTGGTCCGCCGTCTTCATGATGGTCATTCTGCTCACCCAGAACCCGCTGAAGGCACTGTTCCGGGGCGAGACAAATGCCGTCGCCCGCATTCTGGAGGGCTGGAACGAGCTCTGCCTCGGCCTGGTCGTCGGTGCGCGCAACATGATCGGCCTCGCCGCTGCCATGGGTGTTGCCGGCATCATCGTCGGCTCGGTGACGCTGACCGGCATCGGCCAGGTGATGGCCGAATTCGTCGAATTCCTGTCCGGCGGCAATCTTCTCGCCATGCTGTTCTTCGTGGCGCTGATATCGATCATTCTCGGCATGGGTCTGCCGACCACGGCCAACTACATCGTGGTTTCCTCGCTGATGGCCGGCGTGGTCGTTGAACTCGGTGCCCAGGCCGGGCTGATCGTGCCGCTGGTCGCCGTCCACATGTTCGTCTTCTATTTCGGCATCATGGCCGATGTGACGCCGCCCGTGGGGCTGGCGAGTTTCGCGGCGGCTGCGATTTCCAAGGGCGATCCGCTCAAGACCGGCTTCCAGGCGTTCTTCTATTCGATCCGGACTGCTCTCTTGCCGTTCCTGTTCATCTTCAACACCGATCTCCTGCTGATCGATGTCGGACCGGTTCAGGCGGTGTTCGTCTTTATTGTTGCGCTGATCGCCATGCTGCTGTTCGCCGCCGGAACGATGAATTACTTCATCGTCAAATCGAAGCTCTATGAAAGCGCCATACTTCTGCTGGTCGCCTTTACCCTGTTCAGGCCGGGTTTCTTTCTCAACATGATCGCGCCGGAATTCGAAACCCGCCCCGCGACCGAAATCTATCAGATGGCCGAGGCCGCGCCGGCGGGTGCCAGCCTGCAGGTGCGCCTGACCGGCGAGAATCTGGAAGGCAACATGATCGACGCCAAGTATCTGCTGCCGCTTGGCGAAGCCGGCGCCGATGGCGATGCGCGGCTGATGGACAATGCCGGGCTGATGTTCCGCGACGAAGGCGGCTTGCTTTATGTCGACGACCTTGCCTTTGCAGGTCCTGCCGAGCAGCTCGGCATCGACTTCGACTGGCAGCTGGTGGAACTTGAAGTTCCCGCCGACCGGCCGCCCAAGGAACTCTTCTACATTCCGGCCCTGCTGCTGCTGGGCGTGGTGCTGCTCCTGCAGCGCAGACGCCTGACGGCCCAGGAAAGAGCCGAGGCCGCAGCCGCGTAACTGGAGGCAATGACATGACCAAGAAAATCCTGGTTGCGGTCGATCTGAACGAGCGCTCCGACCTGACCGACATCCTGCACAAGGCCCGGCGCATCGCCATCGCCGAAGAGGGCGAACTGAACGTCATGACCGTGATCCCGCCGATCGGCGGCAGCTGGGTCAGTACCTGGTTCAAGGACGATGCGGAAGAAAAGATGCTGCAGGAGGCGAACGCCGCCCTGCACCGGATTGTCGCCGAAGCGCTGGGAGACGGCGTCAAGGTCCGCCACATCGTCGCCCAGGGCTCGGTCTATGAGGAGGTTCTCGCCATGGCCGAACAACTGGAGATCGACCTGATCGTCATCGGCGCGCACCGGCCGGACTTCAAGGACTACCTCCTCGGCCCCAACGCCGCCCGCGTCGCAAGGCACAGCAAGTGCTCGGTGTATATTGTCCGGGAGTAGCGTACCTTCACCATCCGCCTAAACGAATGGCAAACAGAATTCGCACTATGGGCTGTCCTTCATCTCGCTGCGGTCATCCCTGCACAGCGGTAGCTTGTGCATTTTCCGGTCATTTTGGGTCGTAACCTGTCGCAGAGAAGTTGAAGGACCGCACCAAATACGATAGGAACAAAGCCTATGAACCAGTGCATGAACACAATTTGGTGGTGGCGCGGCGCGACATAGGCGGCGGGCGACAACGCATGGACTGACAGGTTCTACAAGATTTTCTCCATAGGCCGCCGCGGGATACCGCTGGCGGCCTTGGTTGTTTATAAGTCCGCCAAACTCCCAGAACGCCTCATCAAACACGGGACACCCAAATGCCAGCAACGGCCGAACGGACATTCGAAACCAAGAGCGGGATCAGGATTTCGCGCAGCGCACGCCCTTCAAGCTATGAGGCCGGTACGTCGGAATGGATCGACCGGCTGGACCGGGAACGGGGCGCGGTTTTGTCTTCGTCCTATGAGTATCCCGGCCGCTATACGCGTTGGGACATGGCGCTTGCCAACCCGCCGCTTGTCCTGGAAGCACTTGATCGCAAGGTGGAGATACGCGCCCTCAACGAGCGTGGCCTGGTGTTGATGCCCGTCATCGAACGGACACTCTCGGCGCATGAGGATGTCGAGACGTTATCGGCCGGCGATGGCCGTATCAATCTGACGGTCAAGAAGCCGGACCGCCTGTTCCGCGAGGAGGAACGCTCCCGCCAGCCCTCAACCTTCTCAATTGTGCGGGCATTGAAAGATCTGTTCGCCTGCGACGATGACCAGCTCGGCCTTTACGGCGCTTTTGGCTATGACGTTGCCTTCCAGTTCGAATCCATTGATCTGAAGATCGACCGCCCGTCTGACCAGCGCGATGTGGTGCTGTTCCTGCCTGACGAAATCCTGATTGTTGACCACCACGGCAAACGCGCCTTCGTGCTGGAATATGAGTTCGAGGTTGATGGAAAGTCCACGAGCGGTCTGGAGCGCACCGGAGAATCCGTGGCCTATCACCCGGCCAATGAAGATCCGGGGCGCGGCGATCATGTGCCGGGCGAGTACGCCGGGCTGGTGGAAAAGGCCAAGGACTACTTCCGCCGTGGCGATCTGTTCGAGACCGTGCCGGGCCAGACCTTCTATGAGCCCTGCCCGAACCCGCCCTCAGCCGTTTCCCGCCGCCTGCAGCAAATCAATCCGTCACCTTATTCATTCTTCTTCAACCTCGGCAACGCCGAATACCTCGTCGGCGCTTCGCCGGAAATGTATGTCCGTGTAACCGGAGGACGGCGTGTGGAGACGTGCCCGATTTCCGGCACCATCCGGCGCGGCAAGAACGCAATCGAGGATGAAGCGCAGATCCGCAAACTGCTGAACTCCGCCAAGGACGAGGCGGAGTTGACCATGTGCTCCGATGTCGACCGCAACGACAAGAGCCGTGTGTGCGTCCCGGGCTCGGTCAAGGTGATCGGCCGCCGCCAGATCGAGATGTATTCCCGCCTGATCCACACGGTCGATCATATTGAGGGGATCTTGCGCGAGGATATGGACGCGCTCGACGCCTTCCTGTCGCACACCTGGGCGGTGACCGTGACCGGCGCACCGAAACGTTGGGCCATGCAATTCATCGAGGACAATGAAAAATCCCCCCGCGCCTGGTATGGCGGTGCCATCGGCGCTGTGCTGTTCAACGGCGACATGAACACCGGCCTGACGTTGCGCACTGTACGGATCAAGGACGGTGTCGCGCAGATCCGTGCCGGGGCGACACTGCTCTATGACAGCATTCCGGAAGACGAGGAAGCCGAAACGGAGCTGAAGGCTGAAGCCATGCGCGCCGCAGTCCGCGAAGCGGGTCTGGTGGCCAAGGCCGCAACAACAGCGGAGAAAACCAAACCAGGTGAAGGCCTGAAGATCCTGCTGGTCGATCACGAGGACAGTTTCGTCCATACACTTGCCAACTATTTCCGCCAGACCGGTGCGGAGGTAATCACGTACCGGACCCCGGTCGCCGACCGGGTGTTCGACGAGGTGAAGCCGGATCTGGTTGTTCTCTCTCCCGGTCCCGGCAATCCGAAGGACTTTGATTGTGCCAATACCATCGGCCTTGCCCGCGCCCGCGGCCTGCCGATCTTTGGCGTCTGTCTCGGTCTGCAAGCCCTGTCGGAGTATTTCGGCGCCGAACTCGGCCAGCTCGACACGCCGGTACATGGCAAACCCTCGCCTGTTACGGTGACTGGCGAAACCCTGCTGTTCGAGGGACTGGAGGCCCCGGTCATCGCCGGACGCTACCACTCACTGTTCGCCAAACGCGCCACCCTGCCCGCATCCTTGCGCGTGACGGCCGAGACCGAAGACGGTGTGGTGATGGCGATCGAACACACCGGCGAACCCATCGCCGCCGTGCAATTTCACCCGGAATCGATCATGTCGCTGGATCAGGACGCCGGACACCGGATCGTTGAGAATGTGGTGAAAGGGCTGGTGAAGATGAAAGCATCAGAACCGGCGTAGCTGCGACCTGCAGACGAACGGGTGCGCGGGCACGGGCGGTTTTGTCCCATGTGCCCGCGAAAGCCCCTCCTAAAATCCAATGCAACCGCCAGCAGATGCGCAATGACAACCGGACGCCATCGTGCAACCATGAGTGACAACGTCATTTTCACGCATGGATTGCTGGTATGTCTTTCATTGTCCGAGCCACATTCGTTTTTGTCATAGGCATCCTTTGGACCGCTCCCAGCACAGCGCAGGATGTGGGCGAATTGCAGCGATGCATCTGGCGATGCCTTAGCGACTCACCGGGCGCAGGCAGCCCGCAATACAACGCCTGTGTCCAAAAACTCTGCAACGCGACCGAGCCGGAAGAAGCTGGCGGTCCAATCAATGCGGGAGGCCGTTGGGGACTTCGCAAACTCGACCCATCAGAGCCACCGTATCTCGACGGGCGGGTCGCATATGTGGAGTCAGCCGATGAAGCCGCCGCGTTGACGTATCTTTGCGGGCGTGGTGGCGACAGTTACTTGATGGTCAATGGCCCATTCCTTGGCTCGATACCGGCGGCAGATGGACAATCCTACGTGGCCACCTTCTCATTCAGCCGCCAGCAAGCCATGTCAATTCAACTCGGCGAGTTCGAAGGAGGACTGACAACCGAAATCCGTCCGGCGTCACCCTTACTGAAGGCCTTGCAAAAGGACACACGGGTAAGCGTCTCTGCCTTGGGCCAAAGCAGATCATTCACGCTCAGGGGAAGCTCCAAAGCCATCGGGAGCGCGCTCTCCTACTGTAAGAGTTCTGGCTAGCGACTGCGAAAATCGCAAATACCCCCCAAGTGGATCTGCCCCTAGCAGGCTAACAAGCTGGCCGGCGGCTGAGCAGGGTTTTTAGTGACTTCCGCAGCTCGCAACGCTGCTTTTCCATAAAAACGATCCGCCAGCCACTGAAGGTCTCCGTCCTCCACCGCCCGCGTACTCAGATCGCGTTTCGGGGGCACAGCGATGATGCCCGCGCCATCCAATTCACCGATCACAAACCGGAAAACGTAGCCTGGCGTCAGCCCCATGCGCAGGTCCGACATGATTATCTGTCCGCCCACTTTCTCAAGACGGTTAAATCCCCGGCTGAACCAGTCAAGCTTCCGATATGCGTCTGAACTTTTAATACATTCGGCCAATTCCGGATGCCTTGGATGGGTGTGGATTGGCGGAACATGCCCAATGTCCAACAGGGACAAGTAGAGGTTGTGGTAGCGGCCGTCCTCCAGCCCGACCACCTTCCAGACCACAGTGGTCAGGGGGGCAGCGATCGCCAGGACACGGTCAGGACTGAGGCCAGCCGCCTCGAACTGAACCTTCGCCCGGGCAACGACGACCTGCTGCAAACCGATGCTGGCGGCCATATAGGCGCTTGTGACGATAAGGACACCGAGCGTTGCCCTTCGAAACCGAAGCGAAGAGGTGCTCTTGAACAACGCCCATATGACAAGAGCGATGAGCGGCAAGGAATAGATTGGGTCGAGAATGAAAATCGAACCAATCCCGACAGGATCCGGATAGACCGGCCAGAAAATCCGCGTGCCGTAGATCGTCATGGCATCGATCATCGCGTGGGTGGCAAACACGAGATAGACCGCCCAATAGACGCGCGCGCGCTGGTCCCTCAGGGTTCTAAACAGCCGGAGCAGCCCCTCACCGACCACAGGCGCCGCCAGCGCATGCACGAAGACCGAATGCGACCAGCCGCGGTGATAAACGAAGCTGTCGACCGGATCCGCAAAGGGAATGAGCACATCAAGATCCGGCAAGGTGCCGAGAGCACCGCCGACGAGAGCAGCCTTGCGAGGGTCGATTTTCCTGCCAAGGAGAGCAACAGAAACCACCGCACCCAAAGAAAATTGCGTTAGAGAATCCATCGGATGGGACCGTTCTTGAAAGGGCGGCGTTATCGAACCGGGAGCGGTGCCGTCATAACCTGAGGAGAAATAGTACGACGGCGCAGGAAACCAAGACGTGAACCACAACGAACATCGAAGCCATGAACAGGGTCACGCGCTGCGTTTCATAATAGGCCGCCGGCATATAGTTGAGCTTTGCGAGCTCGCTGAAAACGCGATTGGATTTCAGATACCAACGGCGAACCCAAAGGACATGCGCGGCAGCGTAAAGCAGCATGGTCCCTATGGACACGTACCGGATCTCCTGAGCGGATCGAAAGAAGTCCTGGGCGGTATGCGAGGAAACCACCCAGCCCAGTATCGCGGTCAGAAGCACGCCGTGTTTGAAGGCAAAATCGATCAGGCCGTCATGATAGTCCTTCAGCATTCTGCTGAGGTACTCATGCCGCTCCTTCTCAGGGGCCTTTGTGGGGTCCGGTGTTTGCTCCGCCAGGGACATCATTCCTTTCCGCTGCAGCCGGCGAAATTGAATGACATCCCGCCACTTGCTTCACCTGATGTCTTCAATCGACCTCGCGCACCGCACCCTTGTCGGCGCTGGTAGTCATCGCCGCATAGGCGCGCAGTGCCTTGGTGACCTTGCGCTTGCGTTTTTCCTGCGGTTTCCACGCCTCCGCCCCCTTTGCTTCCATGGCCGCGCGGCGCGCGCTCAGGACTTCGTCGGACAAGTCGACTTTCAACACCCTATTCGGGATATCGATGATGATCGTATCGCCTTCTTCCACCAGCGCGATTGCACCGCCTTCGGCAGCTTCGGGAGACATGTGCCCGATTGAAAGGCCGGAGGTTCCGCCAGAGAACCGGCCGTCTGTGACCAGCGCGCAGGCCTTGCCGAGGCCTTTCGACTTCAAATAACTGGTCGGATAGAGCATTTCCTGCATACCGGGGCCGCCGCGGGGACCTTCGTAGCGGATCAGGACGACATCGCCTTCCGTGATCTTGCCGGTCAGGATTGCAGAGACCGCACTGTCCTGGCTTTCGAAAATCCGGGCCGGACCAGTGAACTTCAAAATGCTCTCATCGACGCCGGCAGTTTTCACGACACAGCCGTTTTCTGCGATGTTGCCATAAAGAACCGCAAGACCGCCGTCCTGGCTATAGGCGTGGTCTTTCTCACGGATGACGCCCTTCTGCCGGTCAAGATCGAGATCGTCCCAACGGCGTTCCTGGCTAAAGGCTTGGGTGGTGCGTACACCGCCAGGAGCCGCCATGTAGAAGTTGTGCACGGCTTCGGAATTGGTCTGTGCCACATCCCAGCGCGCCAGCGCCTCCTTCATGGAGGAGGAATGGACGGTCGGGACTTCCGAGTGCAGCAGCCCGGCGCGGTCCAGTTCACCCAGGATGCCCATGATACCGCCGGCGCGGTGGACGTCTTCCATATGGATGTTCTCAACCGCCGGTGCGACCTTGCACAAGCACGGAACCTGCCGGGACAACCGGTCGATGTCGTCCATGGTGAAGCCGATCTCGCCTTCGTAAGACGCGGCAAGCAGATGCAGGATCGTGTTGGTCGACCCGCCCATGGAGATATCCAGACTCATGGCATTTTCGAAGGCCTTGAAGCTGGCGATGTTGCGCGGCAGCACGCTTTCGTCGTCCTGCTCATAGTAGCGTTTCGCCAGATCGACGATCAGATGCCCGGCCTCGACAAACAGGCGTTCGCGGTCGGCGTGTGTGGCAAGCGTCGAACCGTTGCCCGGCAGGGACAGACCGAGCGCCTCGGTCAGGCAGTTCATTGAGTTCGCCGTGAACATTCCCGAACACGAACCGCAGGTCGGACAGGCGTTCTGCTCCATTTCCAGAACATCGGCGTCCGACATGGCGTCGTCGGCAGCCGCGACCATGGCATCAACCAAATCGACCGACTTGGCGACGCCGTTTTCCAGCACCACCTTGCCTGCTTCCATCGGTCCGCCGGAAACAAAGACAGCCGGGATGTTCAGCCGCATGACCGCATTCAGCATGCCGGGCGTGATCTTGTCGCAATTGGAGATGCAGACCAGCGCGTCGGCACAATGACCGTTGACCATATATTCGACCGCGTCAGAGATGACCTCGCGCGAGGGCAGCGAGTACAGCATGCCGTCATGGCCCATTGCGATGCCGTCATCGACCGCGATGGTGTTGAATTCCTTGGCAACGCCACCGGCCTTCTCCACTTCACGAGCGACGAGTTGGCCAAGATCCTTCAGATGCACATGCCCCGGCACGAACTGGGTGAATGAGTTGGAAATCGCGATGATCGGCTTGCCGAAATCATCGTCCTGCATGCCGGTCGCGCGCCAAAGGCCGCGCGCGCCTGCCATGTTGCGGCCATGGGTGGAGGTTCTTGAACGATAGGGTGGCATTTTCGGTCCCTCACATAGTCTTCCCGTCGGCATTGGCGTCCAACCCAATGCACAGGACTTACGTGTTTTTACATATTATTCAGTATCTAGGTTCGGGTGTGACAGGTTTGAAGGGCAATGAAAAGGCCGGAAACCGCTAAAACCGTACGCTGCGGTACGATTTTGCTCCGATCATGAGAAATGAGCCATCTCAATGACCCGCTTCGCGCCGCACTGCGCCTGGCGTAGTGCCTTCGATGCGTTTGAACGCCCGGACAAAGGCGGCCTCTGAGTCATAGCCGAAGCGGGCGCCGATCTCCGCGACCGTCTTGCCTGTGTCGGCAAGCGCGATGCGGGCAAGCTTCATGCGCCACCAGCTCACGTATTGCATGGGCGTTTCGTCCAGCAATGCGTTGAACTGCGCCGCGAATCCGGAACGGGACATGCCTGCGGTCTCCGCAAGCCGTGCGACGGACCATGCCGTCTCCGGAGATGCATGGACGACCTGCAGAGCCCGGCCAATTCGGGGATCCCGCAGCGCCGCCAGCCAACCTTTGTCCGCTCGTTCCGTTTCAAGCCAAAGCCGGATGACCTGCACCACCATGATGTCGGCAAGACGGGTCAACACCGCCTCTCCACCCGGTCGTTGTTCCCGGGCTTCTTCGGCAAAAAACCGCAGAGAACTGTGCAGCCAGCTTCCGGCACCGGCAGACAGGCTGTCGAGCAGAATGATTTTCGGCAACAGCTCGACAAGGCGCCGCCCGACCGCCGCATCCACCGTTAATGCACAATATCCGAGCCGGGTCGATGGCCCGCCGCCGCCGAAAGACAGGGTTTCATATATTTGGCTGTGCGGAACAACCGGGAGGCCCTGAAGCGGCACGGCATACGCGTCCGGGGAACTCTTGACCCTCATGGGATCCCCCTTGGGCACCAGCACCAATTCGCCGTGAGCGAGGTGGATTGCCGGGTCGCCGTCAAGTTCCAGCAGGCAACGTCCTTCAAGAACTGCGATCAGCAGCATCTGACCCGGCATTTCGGGAACATCAATGCCCCACGGGGCGGTCAGCTCCGAATTGCAATAGAAGGTCCCGGTCAACCGCAGGAGATGCAGAACAGCACCCAGGTTGTCGGTGCCGGATACGCCGTCGTCAGGGCTTCGCGTAACGGACCTTTTCAGGGGTTGGGAACTTCTTGTCAAAGATACCATCGCGTGAAGTGTGATCGCGCTGACTGCCGATGTCCAGTGATTTGGACGATCTGCATATCAAACTGGATTTTTTGACATAGAAAGAGACGTGACCCGGCTCCACTTTCGACATGGAACACACGAACCCCGGAGACCCTCATGTATCATCTCGCTGTAAGAACCACGCTGACAATCAGTGCAATCGTCCTTCTGCCCATCGGCACCATCCTGATGCTCGAGCCGCAGATCCCTTTCAGTTCGAGCGGCTACACCCTCGACCGAACACCCGCTTTGTTGAGCGACATTCGTGCACCGGCGGCCGTCCTGATCCTGACCGGACTGTTTGCCTTGGCAGGCACGTTCAGAGCCGCCCTCTCCTACCCGGCTCTCGCCGTTTCAGCGGCAGTCTTTCTGGCTTATGGTGCCGGCAGACTGGTAAGCATCGCCCTCGACGGCCCGCCGCCGTCATCGCTCGCAACCGCGCTGGTCTTCGAACTCATTCTTGGTGTTCTGTGCGCCGGATTGTGGCTGAGGCGGCAATCAGGCCATGCGCGCCAGTCCTTATAAACAGCATGACGTCTACCTTGTGTTCATTGCCATAATCACTGGCAGAAATGCGCGCTGCGGACCACGGTTGCAGCGCGCATTTTGATGTTTCTCCTTGCCCCCGTGCACACCGGCGCGCAAACGCACAGATGGCAGCATTGTCCTTTCTGCCGGTCTACAGAGCGGAACGAATCTGATATTCGCTTACCCTTACGTTGTTATTTTTCCGGTAAAACACTCATAAGTTGCTATGCATCTAGACGTCAAAACGCTCTTTGTTGTTGTAATGCTTGGTTATTTTACCGGCGCTTTGGTCCTGGCAGTTCTGGCAGTAACGGTTCGCTCGGTTCCGCGATCCATGCGCACCGGTTGGGGTCTGTGGGCATTTTGCATGCTTCTTTCCGGATTATGCGCTTTCCTCATTTCACAACGCGGCGCAATTTCGGACGCGCTAAGCATCGTCCTGGCCAATGCCTTGCTGACCATTGGATTCGGCTTGCGGCCGAATGCCATCGCGCTGTTGCAAGGCAAGAAGATGCCGTACCTTCTTCTTCCTGTTGCCGGAACTTTGGGGTGGCTCGGACTTTACAGTTTCGAGTTCTTTCGCAACGACATGCTGCTTCGGGTCATCTATATCAACGGTTTCTGCCTGATTGGGACCCTGCTTTGCGTTTGGGAGAGCCTGCATCTCGACCGGAGGCAGATCAGCAACTGGTTTCTGGCCACTGCCTTCGTGATTGATGCCTCAGTCCGGCTCAGCATTGTCGCAGCCAATGTGCAAACGCACTATCCATCGCTGCTGGATGCTTATCAAACCCTCCCGCTTCAGGTTTGCTTCCTGGCATTGATTGCGGCCATAACCATCAAGATTGTCGGGATCAGCATTTCGATCTTCGAAAGGCAACGGCAGCAATACCAAAACGAAGCAGAGCACGACCCGCTCACCGGACTGTTGAATCAACGCGGCTTTATCCGGCGCGCCCGGGCGGAACTGGAACCGGGTTCTTCCGCAAACGGACCCTATGCCGTTGCGGTCATGGAATTCGACGATCTTGCGGAGATTGCCGAACAGTACGGCACCTCCATGCGGGACGCTTGTTTGAAATTGCTTGCCAGAATAACCGGCCTGACCCTTCCCGCCTCAGCCTTGGCAGGCCTGGACGGAAACGGCCAGGTTGCGTTTTTCCTGCCATCAGCAAATCTGGCTGAAGGCGTTTCCTGCGTCCGCAGGATTTCGCAATCCCTAACGAGTGAATACCAGACCGCCACCTCGTCTCAGCTGTCCGTTTCGCTGAGTTCAGGCGTCTTTGCCGGATCATCCGAAGTGCCGGTCCAGCGGGCACTGGAGATTGCCGCTCACTGCTGCAGGAAAGCGCAGGCCCAGGGCCGCAACAAAATCATGACTCATAACGGCGCTGACAATGGCCGCTTGAGAGCCGATGAAGCAGAGCCGCCGTTCGCGTTGCGATCAAGGGCGTGAAGACACGCTCGCAGTCAGCCGATGATTGTATGCTCACAGGCTCGTACGCAAATGAAAACCGGCGCGATGGATGGCTCGCGCCGGTTTTCTTCTGGCTTCCCAGGAAGATGTGGATGACGGGAAGCCAGGTTGGCAGATCGGCTTACTCCGCTGCGACAGCACTCTGAACGAGCGTCGGGTAGTCAGTGTAGCCCTTCGCGCCACCGCCATAGAGCGTATCCGGATCGAGATCGTTCAGCGGTGCGTTTTTCTCCAACCGGACTTCGAGGTCCGGATTTGCAATGTAAAGGCGACCGAAGGCAACCAGATCCAGGCGGCCTTCTTCCACCGCGTCGACAGCCATCTGACGGTCATAGCCGTTGTTGCCCATGTGGGTGCCTTCGAACCGGCCGTAGAGCGCATCCAGTGCCGCACCTTCCGGAAGATCGCGCGGGCCTCCCGTTTGACCCTCAACAAGGTGCAGATAGGCGAGCCCAAAAGGCTTGATAAGATCGATCACCTTGGCAAAGGTCTCTTGCGGATTGCTGTCCTCGATATCATTGGCGTTTGAGAAAGGGCTGAGCCGCAGCCCGACACGGCCCGCCTCGAACACTTTGGTGACGGCTTCCAGAACCTCCAGAAGCAGCCGCGCGCGGTTCTCCACCGGGCCGCCGTAAGCGTCGGTCCGCTTGTTCGAACCATCCCGCAGGAACTGATCGATCAGATAGCCGTTGGCACCATGAACTTCGACACCGTCAAAGCCGGCTTCCTTGGCGTTCTCAGCAGCTTTGACGAAATCTGCGACGACGCCCGGAATCTCTTCGATCCCAAGTTCGCGGGGAAGCGCGGTGTCCAGCATCTGTGTGCCGTCATAGGTTTGCGTCTTGGCCTGAATGGCTGACGGTGCGACGGGGGCCTGTTCGTTTTCCTGGAACATCGGATGGGATACCCGGCCGACATGCATCAACTGCAGGACAATCTTGCCGCCCTTGTCATGCACCGCCCTGGTGACCTTCCGCCATCCCTCGATCTGTGCCGGCAGGTAGATGCCAGCTGTCCAGGGATAGCCCTTGCCTTGCTGCGAGATTTGCGCCGCTTCCGTGATGATCAGGCCCGCGCCTGCCCGCTGGCTGTAATACTCAACGTGCAATTCGTTCGGGGCATCATCACCGCCGGTGGCACGGCTACGGGTCAGTGGTGCCATGACAAGCCGGTTTTTGAGTTCAATCGATCCGACCTTGATCGGAGTAAACAGTTTCAAGTCACTCATCTTCCAGTCTCCACACTTAACGCTGCCAACCGCAGCGGTTATTGGACTATATAGTCCAAAATTAAGCCCGACTTTGCTGCACGCGCTGGACAACAACGCACGTCCAGCTTTGGTTTAGTCAGGCAGGATCGTTCGGCCTTGCTGGAGCATCTGATTTATCTGCTCCGGAGGAAGGCCGGATTTTCTGAGCGCGATCGTTCCGATCGCAAGGGCAGAATAAGCGTTCGCCTTGTCCATCGCCGTTTCCGGCGCATCCGGCGCGAGCAACTCCGCGAAGATCCTTGCGACTTCGTCGAGATGCCGGCGGCTGAGTTTTTCTACTTCCTGGTCATGTTGCACGAGTTCCGTCATGCAGTTGACCATCAGGCAACCACGCCGCCCTTCGCCGTCCGGACTTGCCAGCGCCGTCAAAAGGTTCGCGAGCCTGTCCCCTGACGGCTGACTGGCAACTTCGCGCAGCCTCTTCAGCCCTGCCTTCGAATAGTGAGTCAAGGCCCGCATCAAAAGCGCCTGCTTGCTGCCGAAGGTGGCATAAAAACTGGACCGGCTGATGCCCATGGCAGCGGTCAGATCGTCCAGGGATGTTGCCTCATAGCCATTGTTCCAGAACACTTCGAGCGCGCGTTCCAACGATTGCGCTTCGTCGAAGTTCCTGGGCCGGCCCGGTCCTGGAGACGCCGAGGCCGCGGTGGCGGTCTGGAGTTTGCGTTTCGTCATACCGCTTATATGGACTACCCGGTTCAGAATGCAACCCGGGAATCCTATTTTTGTACTGATCAGTCTATAATATCTGGTTGGAGCGAGGCGCCGGTTCTATAAACGGCAGGATCCGGCATAGGTATCGCCAAAATTGTCGAATACGCGCACCACCGCTTCAACCTCATACCTTGAACTGGTACGGCGCACGCCTTCCAGAAGATAGAAGTCCTGGATCGGAAAATGGTTGGAGTTGAATTTGAACTCCCCTCGAACGCTTTCAAATGGCGCCGATGCAATTGCGGAAACGAGCGCCTCACGCTCCTTGATCCCACCGGTCATTTCCAGCGCAAAGTGGATCAATCGGGCTGCATCATAGGCCTGTGCCGCATAAGACGACGGCACATAGCCGTACTGGCGCTCGAAATCGCGCACGAAACGTTTGTTGACCGGATTCTCAAGGTTGGGAGCCCAGGACGCGGCGGAGTAGACCCCCTCGGCAAAGGACTGTGTAAAGGGAAGCGTTACCGCATCCACAGTCCGTGTCGTCAGAAACGGGACAAGCCCTTTCAATCCCGAGCCATGGAACTGGGATACCAGCTTGACACCCATCCCGCCTGGCATGAATGCAAAGATCGCATCCGCATCCATATCGTGGAGTTGTTCCAGCTCAGATGAAAAGTCGGTTCTGCCCAGTTCGGTATAGAACTCCTGAGCGACGTTGCCCTTGAAGTGCCGTTTGAAGGCAGCAACGGCGTCGCGGCCCGCCTCAAAATCCGGCGCGATTGTGACCGCGGATTGAAACCCTTTCAGACTGGCGTAGCGGCCCATGGTTTCATGAACCTGATCGTCCTGCGCAGCCGTTGAGAAAAAGTAGCGGTTGCACTCGCGCCCGGCGACCGGAGCCGGACCGGAATGTGTCCCGATGAAAAGGGTTTTGGAGCGCACCACCGGATCGTGGATCGCATGCATCACACGCGAAAAATTCACTCCGGTCAGGACATCGATGTCATTTTCCTCGATCAGGCGGGTCACTTCAGTGAGAGCGTGATCTCCGTCGAGCTTGTCGTCGACCACGAAAACCTTGGTAGAGAGACCGCCCAGCGCACCACTGGAATGCATGACACCGAGCATGAAGCCGTCGTGCATATGCTGGCCGTATATCGCCGCTGGACCGGACAGGGTCGCAACAAACCCGATCTTCAGTTGCGGAGTCTCCTGCGCAACCGCAAAGGGCCCGCCCGGCACCATCAGCCCGGCGGCAACCAAGATGCTCCAAAAGATTTTTCCGATTCTCGGCATGAATTTTCCACCGACCCTGTAACCATGACGGGCATTCGTAATTTTAATGAGCCGTAGTTAACGTTTCAAAAATGCCGGCACCGAATCAACGCCTCTTCAACCAGGACCTGAGCATCGCTGGCGGGCGCCATAACTTGGCCCCGATTGCGCCCAAATCCTTGATATTTTCCCCATGAACGCCGCAATCCGGTCAGTCTGACGCCAAATTGCCGGAGGCAAATGGCCCTGCACTTCCGCGGACTTGTGTTTGCTGTCCGCGCCCAAAACAAGGAGGGCAGATTGTCATGTCTTACGCGCCATCCAAACAAAGCTTCGGTTATTCCTTCAATGATGGCTTCGATCCATCCATCCAAACTGAGGATGTTCCGGCCGGGACCAATGCGGAATTCGCCAATGGCTCTGCGGATTCCGGCGAACCGGCACAAGCGACCGGAAGAATTCTGGCCTTCCGGCACAATGCCCGGAACATCTCCGGCCTCACGCCCCCGCCGCGCCTGTTAGGGGACGAAACCGGTGATGAAGAGGATCTGGAAGTCCCCCGTATCCTGTTACGGAATGACGCTGTCAGTCCCCACGCAGAGGAAGGTAGCCCGGAACCGGAGGCAATCATAGAAGAGGTACCGGATGCCGGCATCCCGCAGCGCCAATACGACTGGACCGGAAGCGACCGCCGCCCCTATCGCCCCGGTATCGGTGCCTTTGCCTTTGTAGCGCTGGCGATCGCTTTTGCAGGCGGCGGCGCGGCAGCCCTCGGCCTGAGCGAACGGATCGGCTTTCAAACAAATGAAAGCGGTATGGCAGAAACCGCGCCACTTCCTGTTCCGGCCCAATCAACGGCACCCACCTCTGAAAACACCGGCACTGGCCTCAACGCAAAGACCCTGGACAGCCGGTTTGCGGCCGGCGAAGGGGCAAATGTCAGCGTCAGCGAGCTGCAAGCCGCGAAGGACAGGCTGACAACGGCTCTGGCCTCAGCCGGGCGCGCCAATAGCGCCGATACGGAACCCCCGGTGCAGATCACACCTGCAGAACCCGCCACTCCCCCGGTACAGCCGTTGCCTGTTGAAACATCGGTTTCCACTGCAGCGTCGCCTGCGACCGAATCCCAATCTAAGAACGGCCTCTTGCCGGCTCTACAAACGCCGGTACAGGCACCGTCGCGCACGATCCCTCTTACAGAACCGGCACGGCTTCCGGAACCCGTGGCAGTTCCAACTGCCGCTGCAGAGACAGAAGAACCGCTTGAAAAGGCCGCACCGAGACCCGAACCGGTCAGCGCCGCCATTCAAAGCACGGACGGCGATACATCAACTGGCCAGGTGACCGTTTCCGTCAATCTACGTGCGGCCGAGGATAAGAACTCGGAGATCCTGGCTGTCGTCCCACAGGACGCAGAGGTGGTACTGGGCGATTGCGGCAAATGGTGGTGCGCGGTCTCCTATGACGGTCACCAAGGCTTCATTGGCAAGAACTTCGTCCAGCCTGCCTCCTGAGAACAGCACCGGGTTTGCTTTTGTTAAGCCGGGGCCGGTAGCATGTTTTTCGGGAGCGGCTCCCGGCGATCCGGATCTGGGCGCTCCAATGGCAAGGGAACCCTAAACTGTGTACTTGACCCTTCAGACCCGGCACGCTGGATCATCGATCCTGGTTGACAGCAAGGTAGTGTCGCAGTTCCGTTTCGTTGCGCTCTGCCTTTTCCCGATGCTTGCAGTCCCAATGATGTCCAGCACAGCTCAGGCACAAACAACCGATTGCGTTCTTTACGCCACCGACTATGCCAACGCGCATATCGGTACCGGCGATCCTTACGGCGATGCGGTCAGCGGAGCCATGACCGGTGGCGCAGCCGGGCTTGCATTGCGCGGTCCGAAAGGTGTGCTGCGCGGAGCAGAAGCAGGCGCGGCCCTTGGCGTGATGGACAGCCTCGCCGCGGTTCCGGGCGGATGGGATGCGCTATATGACATGGCCTACCAGATGTGCATGACGACAGCTGGCGGCGCCTCCGACGGACTGTCAGCTGCGCCCTACACCAGCTCTCCCTGCCGGTCTTCAGCGACCGGAAACCGGCCAGTCAAGCGCATGCCCGGCGGCGCCATCATTGCCGGATCAGGCGGCAACGGCTGCAACTGACGACATCCGGCAACCGCAAAATGAGGGCGTTCCGCACCAAACTTCGTGGATGATCCATCCGGGAAATCCGGTTGCGGTTGACGTTTGATCGTGTCGCAAGTCAATTTGCACTCAGGAGCTGTTTGCCTTGCCAGGATTCGCAAGCACAGATGTACTGCGCCTTGTTGTGAGTGAATGCGCGCTCTTTTTGGGAAGGACTTGTTCATGATCCGCTGCGCTCGTTTGCTATCCGGAATCGGCTTTTTGACCATACTTGGTCTCGCATCTGCCACCTCAACGGCTTCGGCCCAGCAATGCGGCGGCGATTTCCGACAGTTTCTGGAAGGCGTCAAGCAGGAGGCCATTGCCAAGGGCCTGTCGAAAAGGGCGGCCAAACGCACACTCGCCAATGCGCAGATCGACCGGAAGGTGCTTTCGCGGGACCGTGCGCAGGGCGTTTTCAAGATGGCCTTCCTGGACTTTTCCAAACGGATCATCTCCACGCACCGGATGCAGCACGGTGCGAAAAACATGGAGAAATACAAGCGCATCTTCCAGCGCACCGAAAAGGAATATGGCGTTCCCGCGCCAGTGATCACCGCGTTCTGGGCACTCGAAACCGACTATGGCGGTTTTCAGGGTGATTTCAACACGGTCAACGCACTGGCAACGCTGGCTCATGACTGCCGCCGCCCGCACCTGTTCCGTCCGCAGCTGATCGCCGCCATTGAGATGGTTCAGCATGGTGACCTCGATCCCAAAACGACCACCGGTGCGTGGGCGGGTGAAATCGGCATGGTGCAGATGCTGCCCGAGGACATCATCAAATACGGCCGCGACGGCGACCGGGACGGCCACGTTCGTCTGAAACAGAGCCCTTACGACGCGCTTCTGACCGCAGGCGCCTTCATTCACAGCCTTGGCTGGCGGCGCGGCGAGCCGTGGATCCAGGAAGTCACGGTGCCAGGCCGGATGAACTGGTACGAGACCGGGCTCGGCAAGACCAAGACCGGCAAACAGTGGGCGGCACTCGGCGTCAAACCGCGCAGCGGGCAGCTCTCCGCCAATCTTCCGGCCTCCCTGATCCTGCCCCAGGGCCGTAAAGGGCCTGCCTTCTTGGCCTACCCGAATTTCGACATCTATCTGGAGTGGAACCAGTCTTTCGTCTACACGACCTCGGCGGCCTATTTCGCCACCCGCCTTGCCGGCGCGCCGCGCTATAACCAGGGCAATCCGGAGCCCGGTCTATCAGATGCCCAGATGAAGCAGCTTCAGACCAAGCTGCAGGCAAAGGGATATGATGTCGGCAAGATCGACGGGATCCTCGGCGCAAGAACCCGCGCCGCCGTTCAGGAAATGCAGAAGAAACTCGGCCTGCCCGCCGACGCCTGGCCGACGCCGGCACTGCTGGCCAGACTTTGAAGAGATTTCTTAGGCCGCGTCCATGATGTCGTGAAAGATGGGTGCGGTGATCCGCAGCGCCCGGTTCCCGTCGCCTGCATTGTCTATGTGAATGCCGACGACAGTCCGGTCGCCGGTAATATGGGTTTGAAACAACGGGCTTCCGCTCTGGCCGCGTATGGTATCCACGCTGTGCTGCAAATAGTGCTGACCGGAATCGTGAACACGGCCGGGACAGGAGTACATCGTCGTACTGCCTTTGTCGGAAGGGTATCCGGCGCTCATCACCTGAAGGTTGGGCAAATGGCTGTCCTTGGGAACGACCAGCCCGAACCAGCCCGTTTGCGCCCCCAAACTGCCATCAGGAAGCAGTATCACCGCATAGTCGTAGCGGTCATCCTTGTTGTTCCGCCATTTGTCCGGCACACGCACCCGTTTTGACACCACCGTTGGATATTGTGACGATCCTCCCGTTACGGCTGGCGTGACCCATATCTCCTTTGGTTTCACACCCCCAGACTTTGGGAAAATGCAGTGGCCTGCGGTCACGAGCGCGTCGCTTCGGACCATGAACCCGGTACCGAAGGCGGTCTGTCCGTTGGACATTTTTGTCCGCACGAGACAAATCGACCGGTAGGGAACCAGCGAGGGATTGGGAACCAGCAAACGATCATCATGCGGATCGAGAATGATGTCCTCTTTGCCATATGGATCTTCCAGCAGGCGCGGTTCCGCAACAATCGTACTACCAGGCGCCTTTGCATCAAGACTTGGCTGGTGAAGACTTTCCAAAATGCCCGCGCCGAACATATCGCTCATATAGGATGGCGAATAGTGTTCGACCGGATCCATAACACTGCGCGGTCCGAAAAGATCCTCCGGGGCCTTCCGGCGATAGGTGTCCGGCAGTGTCTCTTCGTATCCGAGCCCCGGAAGTTGAACCGTCATCATGCGATCGTCCGGCATTCTGCCCCCTATTGCGGACTGTTTGTTTGGCTCGGACAGGGCGGCGTGAGGCAGCTGGGAGAGCTGAGTACGCCATTGCCTTGACCGGGCTTCTGACCTGCGGCTTCCTTATCCTCGACGACCTCAAGCTTGCCATCTGTCACCACATCGCCAGCGCTTCCCCCGCCGAAGCCGACAGAGAACAGACTGTCGCCAGCGCCTTGCAGAGAACTCTCCTTGTCCGCTTTGGATTGCTCAAATTCCTTGAGTTTCTCCGCATAGGAAATCCGGGCCTGCAATGCCGCGTTTCGATTGCCGAAGGTCTCGGTGATACCCGAAAAAAACGCCGCGATAATCTGCGATGGGAGCGCGACAGCACCGGCCGCCTCACTTGGCTTTGTGACTGAAAGGCTCGTCAGCACGCCATTTGTGAAGGACGCGTTTGTGACCTTCTGCACAAACAAAGCACGGGAGAAGTCTGTTGCGATGATCGGCCCGTCATTCGGCAGCGCGACGATTGCGGAACTCACGGTCGCATCGCCGCCCACACTCACCCCGGCCGTAATGCGGTAAGGGATAGGAAGTCGGAAACAGACACCGATCGTACAGTCGGGTTCATGTTCCTGATAGCTGTCATACTGAGGAAAAAAACCGAGCTTGACTGTCGGCCGATTCTCATTGAGCGCCTGATACTCATCACAGAGCGGAGCGTCTGAAGCTGACGTTGAGTTGCATGTGACTCTCAGGCGGTCCCGGATGCGATGCCGCAAGGCTCCGGTCAGCGCTTTTTCGGCGGTATGAACCAGATCCGGATCACTCGGATCCACATCGACGGAATCAATGATATCCATTCCGTCTACGAGATTGTTTTCCTTCGCGAAGGTGGAAAGCGATCCAAGGGACTTCGCAAGATCAATAAGCACCTGCCCGGTCTTGTCGTCGGCCGTCATGTTGACGGTTTTCAGAAGTCCATTGGCTTCAACGGTTGCCTCAAGCTCGTCGCTGGCCAGCACACTCGGCCGGTAAGCTAGGTAATAAAGATGGCGGGGATCGCCATGATATTTGGGTGTCTGTGCAACAATCTTGAAGCGACCGTCCTTTTCCTTGAGCTGGATCGGCACAACCGCCTTGGGCAGCATATAGGCCATCGAGGAAACGCCCCGGGCATCGGGACCGAACTCTTCGTAGCTGGAGATGCTGTTGCATGCCGCCACAAGCGGAAACACCAAGATCAGCCCCAGTACCACACCCGCCCGGCGCAAGGTTTCTCTAGCTCTACTTGTTTGGCACTCTGAACAATGACAATCAGTCCCGCCGCTGATTGAAGGCCGACACCCATCACTCAAATACATCGCCCCCATTCATCTCCCTAGAATTCGCGCACTAACTGGCCAGCCTAAGCAAACGCGTTCTTTTCAGATTATTAATTCTAGAGCATCGGGCGGTAAGTTTGAATCGCTTGACCGCTCTCATGTGTTTGCTGACCAGACGGCTCGCCCGCCGTGGTGTGATCACCATAAGGGCGGGCCAACGCCGTCAGCGGACAAATGAGTTCGGCCCTTCGGGTGGCATTTTGCGGCCCATCGGCTGCGTTGCGCCGTTTGAACGATGCCCCGCATCGCCCTTCACGACGCGCCTGGCCGAGTGAACCGCAAAATGTCATCAAGTGTTTCAAACTTATCGCCCGATGCTCTAGCCGTCAGCATGCTCGCTATTGGCGAACTTATCAAGATAGCAATTACGACACATCATTTAGAACTGAACCAGCGAGCATCTCTGGTTGCATGGAAACCCTTCCTTTCAGGTAGCGTTAAGTGAGACATGCCAAATCGACAATGCTTTGGTGGGTAGGATTTTACCAGAAACACCACTGATACTTGCCCCTCGCCGTCGGTCAAAAGATCAAGCACGCTGAACTATGGAAGAAAAACCGCTTGCAACGCGAAGATCCCTCCGTCACTCAGGACACAGGTTCATAACGTCCCAAGAGAGGTTCCCCTGCCCGCCGTTACCGCAACGACTTATGTTTTGCTTCTTGCTGCCATCGTCGCGGAGGTGATCGCGACATCTGCTCTGGCGCGGAGCGAGAGTTTTACCCGGCTGGTACCGAGCGTGATCACCGTCGCCGGCTACGCCCTGTCCTTCTGGCTGCTGTCCTACCCGATCCGGGTTCTGCCCACGGGCATTGTCTATGCCATCTGGTCAGGTGCGGGCATCGTGCTGATCACCGCGGTTGCCTGGCTGTTTTTCGGCCAGAAGCTCGACCTCCCGGCGATCATCGGCCTCGCGCTGATCCTCGCCGGGGTGATTGTGGTGAATGTGTTTTCTAAATCGGTCGGACACTGACCAACATCTCGCCATCCCGAACTTGATCCGGGATCTTTTCTGCTAGGACGCTCAGAACTCCACTATCTCCCCCGGTGCCATTTGCTTCACCTTGGCGGCATCCGCTCCCATTTCGCTCATGAATGCGCCGGTGTCCTGATCGATGATCGGAAAGGTGCCGAAGTGACACGGAATGATCGTGTCAAAATTCAGGAACCGGGTGCAGGCAATTGCCGCCGTTTTGGCGCCCATGGTGAACCGGTCGCCAATCGGGACAATGCCGATTTTAGGCTGGTGGATCTCGTCGATCAGCGCCATGTCGGAGAAAAGATCCGTATCGCCCATGTGATAAAGGACCGGCTCGCCCGGAGCATCGATGATGACGCCGTTGGGATTACCCAGATAGATCGGGATGCCGCTTTCGGTTTGCTTTGAAGAGCCGTGATCGGCCCGGGTGAGCGCCACTTTGAACGGACCGGCATCCACCTTGCCGCCCGTGTGCATGGGATTGATGTTTTCGATCCCCTGCCCGTTCGCCCAGAGCGCGATCTCGTAGTTCCCGGTGATCATCGCACCGGTCGTCTTGCAGATCTCGATGGCATCGCCGACATGGTCGTCATGGCCATGGGTCAGCACCACATGGGTCACGCCTTCGCTTGCGGATTCCACGGTCAGATCGCTGGGAAAAGCCGGATTGCCGGTAAAAAACGGATCAATCAGGATCGACGCGCCGTCGATGTCTATCTTGAAGGCCGAATGGCCGTACCAGGTGAGTTTCATCTAACGCCTCCTGCAACACGATCACGCAAAGGTTGTCCAATGACGCCACTATAAACTGCGTTTGCAATTGCTCAATGGCACATGCGCGGCCAATGCTTCTTTCTCTGGTTTGCTAGAAGCTCAGACGGGACTGGCTCTGCGTCATCAACCCTGTTAAAGCCGCACCATGGCCACCGATCCGACCCTCCCGCTTGAAGACTTCGCCGCCGCCCTTGCCCGCGGAACACGCCTGATCGGGCTCGATCTCGGTACCAAGACCATCGGCCTTGCGCTGTCCGACATCGGCCGGGGCATTGCGTCCCCCATGGAGACGATCCGCCGGAAGAAATTCACCATCGATGCGGAGCAGCTTCTCGAGATCTGCGCGGAGCAATCCGTCGGCGGTCTGGTGATCGGTCTGCCGCTCAACATGGACGGCTCGGAAGGCCCAAGGGCTCAGGCAACCCGGGCTTTTGCGCGCAACCTCGCCCAGAAGACGGACCTGCCGATGACATTCTGGGACGAGCGTTTATCGACCGCTGCCGTCACGCGCACACTGATAGAAGCCGATTCCAGCCGGGCCCGGCGCGCCGAGGTCGTCGATAAGATGGCAGCCGCATTCATCCTGCAAGGCTTTCTGGACCGGCTGGGGGTTCTTGCCAGCTCCGGTGGACATGACCACAATGGACCGGACAGATTTTAGGGGGCTGCCATGGCAATGACGCTCGCCGCGCTTTTGCCGGTCATACTGGTGATCGCATCCGGCTATCTCGTTGCCCAGACGGGCCTCATCTCCAAGGATCAATGGCGCGGAACGGAGCGGGTCGCCTACTTAGTGCTGTTTCCGGCAGTCCTGTTCCGGACAATCTCGACCGCCGACTTCTCGCAGGTCGCAGCCTTCGGCTTGGGAGCCGTGGCAACGGGCACGATCCTGATCATGGCAACGGTTCTGATGATTGCCCGTCCGGGACTGGAACAGTCCTTGGGAATGAACGGACCGCGGTTTTCGTCGATTTTCCAGGGAACCTTGCGCTGGAACGGTATGATTGCGCTGGCGATCGCCGACAACATTTTGGGCGAAGAAGGACTTGCCATCATGGCCATCGCCATGGTGTTCATGATCCCGCTCCTGAATATCCTGTCGATCCTCGTCCTGTCACGCTATGCGTCGGGCGAACCTGCAACGATGTCGAAACTGCATCGGGATATCTACACAAACCCCTTGCTGCTTTCGATCGGCGCCGGGCTGCTCTTCAATCTCAGCGGCTTGCCAATGCCGGCGACGGTTAGCGACACATTGCGTATCCTCGCCCAGGCATCCCTGCCGATAGCGATCCTGTGCGTCGGTGCCAGTCTCAACCTCTCCGCTCTCCGCCGTCCCGGCCCTGCCCTGACGCTCGGAACGTTTCTGCGCCCGTTGCTCATGCCCCCGATTGCCTATGGGCTCTGTCTGATATTAGGTGTAACCGGCATCACCCAAACCGTCCTGATCATTGCGAATGCTGCTCCGGCGGCCAGCAACGCCTACCTGCTTGCCAAGCAGCTGGGCGGCGACGCCGAGCTGATGGCGGAAATCATCACATTGCAAACCCTGGCAGCGGCGGTGACCGTTCCGATAACTGTATGGCTGCTCGGTTGACTGTTTCCGTGCGAACCGGATCGAAACGTCTCAACGTTCATTGTTTCTAGCCGTTGCCCTGTTCTCAAACGCTCACAGTTCAGCACCTCCAACAAGCCGCGCACCTACTTGCACCTTGATAATCTATCTGAACAAAATTCTTCCAATATTCGCCAGCCCGCTGTTTCTCTTGATATTATTGGCTGCGGCGAACGTCTTCTTCCGCCGCAGATGGATCAGTTTTATGATCGTGGTGGTTATCGTGGTTGCCGCAAATCCGATCTTGGCGTCCAAGACGGGTGCCTACCTGGAGGCAGGCTACAATTATGTGCCGGTCGAAACCGTTGAGCCGGTCGATACGGTCATCGTGCTCAGCGGAATGCTCACAACGGTCAGGGATGCGGACGGCAAGATCCACCATGAACGCGACGGATCCATCGACAGGTTGGAAGCCGGTCTGGAGTTCTTGCAAAAAGGCAAGGCAGATACCCTCGTGTTGACACGCGGATTTCTACCTTGGTCACAGGGCCGGCCGGAAGGCGACGTGCTCAAGGAAATAGCCGTCTCCAGGGGCATCCCGGCCCACAAGATTCTGCTGACGGAAATTGCGCAGAATACGGATCAGGAAGCTGCGGCAATTGCGAAGCTGCTGCCCAAAGATCACCGGCTGGCTCTTGTAACCTCGGCTTTCCATATGCCGCGGGCGTTGAAAGTCTTCAGAGCCCGCAGGCTGACTATCGTCCCACACGCCGTCGATTTCAACCACACAGGCTCCAGTTTCACCATCATCGATTTGCTGCCGGATGCCGGAGCGCTGGCGCAGAACTCCCGTTTTGTCCGTGAAATGATTGGGCGCCTATACTATGCGCTCAAATACGGCGCGATTTCGGGGTAATACCAGACGGTGCTGATTTCGCATTTGGATATTTGTCCGATAGATCGAATTTCTGCCAAGCGTGTGGACATCCAGCCGGATGGTCATTGGCAGCTTGTCTCGCCTGCCGACTCCGCCTATAGCAATGGTCTCGATGAACGAAGATCTCTCCCATCGAGCCATTGCCTTCCCGCACCGCCATTTGCTTGGCATTGAAGGCCTGCAGCCTCAGGATATTCTCGCCCTTCTCGACAGGGCTGAGGAAGCCGTAGAAGTCTCCCGCCAGGTCGAAAAACGCCGCTCTGTCTTGAGCGGACGGACGCAGATCAACCTTTTCTTCGAAGCCTCCACCCGCACGCAAAGCTCTTTCGAGCTGGCCGGCATGCGGCTCGGCGCGGATGTCATGAACATGGCGGTCTCGCAATCGTCGGTGAAAAAGGGCGAAACGCTGATCGACACGGCGGCGACGCTCAACGCGATGCATCCGGACCTGCTGGTCGTGCGCCATCACGCCGCCGGAGCGGTGCATCTGCTCGCCCGCAAGGTCTCCTGTTCGGTGGTCAATGCCGGGGACGGACCGCATGAGCACCCGACCCAGGCCCTGCTCGACGCCCTCACAATCCGCCGCCACAAGGGCAAGATCGCCCGCCTGACCGTGGCAATCTGCGGCGACATCGCCCACTCGCGGGTGGCCCGGTCGAACATCATCCTGCTGAATGCCCTTGGCGCGCGGGTCCGGGTGATTGCCCCGTCAACCCTGCTGCCGGGCGGCATCGCGAAGATGGGCGCTGAAGTCTATCAGGACATGCGCGAGGGATTGAAGGATGCGGACATTGTGATGATGCTGCGCCTGCAGCGCGAGCGCATGCAGGGTGCTTTCATCCCGTCCGTGCGCGAGTATTACCGTTACTACGGGCTGGATGCGGAAAAGCTCTCCTACGCCCGGCCCGATGCGCTGGTGATGCATCCGGGGCCGATGAACCGCGGCGTCGAGATCGACCCGGCAATTGCCGATGGCCCGCAAAGCCTGATCCGCGAACAGGTGGAAATGGGTGTTGCCGTCAGAATGGCTGTGCTGGAAGCGCTCGCCGCCCATCTGCCAACGAGATAGGAACCGCTGCCTTGGCCTTTGATGCTCCCAAACCGCTGGTTCTCTCCAATGCCAGGGTGATCGATCCGGCGCGCGGACTGGATGCGCCCGGGTCGGTGATCATCGCCGACAGCACCATTCTGGCCGCAGGGCCGGAAGCCGCCAACCAGGGCGCGCCTTATGGCGCCGAGATAATTGACTGCGCAGGTGCCATCGCCTGCCCCGGCCTGATCGACATGTGCGTCTCGGTCGGCGAACCGGGCGCCGAACACCGCGAGACACTCGCCAGCGCCAGCAATGCAGCGGCCGCCGGCGGGATCACCACCATCTGTATCATGCCGGAGACCGACCCGATCATTGACGATCCGGCGCTGGTAGATTTCATCTTGCGCCGAGCCCGCGACACGGCCAGCATCAATGTTCTGCCGCTTGCCGCTCTCACCAAGGGGCTTAACGGCAAGGAGATGACCGAAATCGGCCTTCTCAAGGAAGCCGGTGCCGCCGCCTTCACCAACGGCCACAAGTCGGTCGCCAATGCGCAAGTGATGCGCCGCATGCTGACCTATGCGCGCGATTTCAATGCCCTGGTGATCCACCACACGGAAGATCCGGATCTTGCCGGCGGCGTGATGAATGCCGGGCTGCAAGCGAGCTGGAAGGGCCTGTCCGGCGTGCCGCGCGAAGCGGAAATCATCATGCTGGAGCGCGACTTGCGCCTGGTTGCCATGGCCAAGGGCAAATACCACGCGAACCTGATTTCCACATCGGACAGCGCCGACGTGATCCGCACAGGCAAGAAACGCGGTCTCGACATTACCGCGGGCGTTTCGATCAACCATCTTACCCACAACGAGAACGACATCGGCGCCTACCGGACCTTCTTCAAGATGTCGCCGCCGCTGAGATCCGAAGACGACCGGCAGGCGATGATTGCCGCGATTGCCGACGGCACAATCGACATCATCTGTTCGAACCACGACCCGCAGGACGTCGAGACCAAGCGCCACCCCTGGGCGGAGGCCGAGGACGGCGCCATCGGCCTGGAAACCCTGCTCGCCGCCGCGCTGCGGCTCTACCACTCCGAGCAGGTCGATCTTACCACCCTGCTCGCCGCCATGACCTGCCGCCCCGCCAACCGCCTCGGCCTCGACAGTGGCCGCCTCACCCCCGGCGCGCCCGCAGATATCACCGTTTTCGACCCGGACCGCCCCTGGGTCCTGGAAAAATCCGCCATCCGTTCAAGATCGAAAAACTCACCCTTCGAGGATGCGCGGTTTTCCGGGCGGGTGCTCCGGACCGTCGTTGCGGGTAAGTCCGTGTTTCAGCATGGGTGAACGATCGGCCGCGAGTTTTTCAACAAACGACCTATCGTTCGATGGTTCCGCTGCGCTCCGCACTTTCGTCAACCGACACGAACGAGTTGGAAGTTCCATCATCCGCATACTTGCTCTGAGGAGCGGACAAGCAGTCCTTCCAAGTGATCCGGATGCGGACGTATCTTGTTACCTAAACCTGTTGCCAAAAAATATGTGGTTCAGGATCCCCACCCGGGGACCCTGTTTCCCTCAAGCGAGCAATGGCACGTGCCTTCAGAGCTGCGTCCAAACAGATACGGCACACATGTTTATCCCTCCACCGGAGCATCGCTACAAGACATTGCACTTGGGCGCACGCCAAAGACATCCGCGATAACAGACCGGCCAGGATTGATGACAAATCCGGTCTCTTCCGATAGTCCGCGAACAAGCAGAAGATCGGCGATTGGATCTTCAAGATCTGTGCTTACGTGCATTTCACCGCTGACAATATCCTGCCCCTTCCTCAGCCTTTCGATGACATCAGACGCATAGATCAGGATCTGGATTGGACCGGATTGCTGCGCCTTCGGATTGCGCCCTTCGAAATCGCCGGCAACGAAACGCACCCTCATTGTGCTGCAAACTCCATTGACCCGGAAAAAAACTTTCCCGCTTCCGGCAAGCCCACGCAATTGAAGCAGACTACTCATGCGCGGTGCGGCGATATCGATCACCGCGACATTGCGCAGTTGCTCCGTTTCCACTTCGCTTTGCGCGCCGCCATTTGAGGCAAGCACTGTGATCACAAGACAGATTGCAAAGCATATGCTAGCGCGCATGACATTTCTTGATCGCATGAAGGTTTCCTTTTTAGTGTTCGTGCCGCCATTGGTTGCGGTCGATTGACACAAAAAGGGATAAGCGATCGGGGGTTGCGCCCGGGATCAGGTTTTCAAACGTTCGAAATCGTGTTTGCGAACCTTCAAAACGTCTCACGAGAATGTTGCTTGCGGTATTCCGACGGTGTCTGTCCGTGGATACGGCGAAACTCGGTGTTGAAAGAGGATTTGCTCTGAAATCCCACCTCCAGCATTATGTCGGTGATCGGCAGACCGGTACTTTTCAGTAGTGTTGCCGCCCGGCGAACACGGAAGCCGCTTATGTATCGGGAGACATTTTTTCCGGTGACCCGGTTGATCGCAATCGAAACTTGGCGTGCCGGGCATCCCAGTCTGCGGCCTAATCGTGCCAACGTCAGATTTGGATCCGTATATAACCGGCTTTCGCTCATCAACGCATCTATCCGCTCCAACAAGGCACGTTCGCCATCGCCTGGGCGATCCGTTACAGTCTCTTGCACCGATGGCTGGGGCCCAAGGGCCAACGGAATGCCGACGAGCACACCGAGCATAACGACTGCGGAAGATATGCCGGAGATACCTGTCATCACCTGCAGTATTCTGGCATTTCCGGCGGAAAGAGTGCCAATAATGATCGCCGCATCCGCGGCAAAGATCAGAAAGACAAGCGTTGTCGCACCAATAAGCGCCAATCTCAGGTTTCGAAAACCATGTGGGGCGATCTGAAGAAATGCATCAGGTGCAGACCTCAACATCCGCGCCAGAAGCAAGGCAAACACCAGATTTACGGTCGAGACGGTTAGATCTGCCGACCAGGCCGCCGGCAAGAGCAACACCGTTTGTGCCAGTGCAATGGCAGCGGCTGTCACTGCAACATCCGGCGACTTGGGAACCCCGCTTGCCTGCGTCAGCGCCTTGAAACCAAGCCATAGAGCCGGCGCTATGATGATTGCGAAATGTGGCTGCAGCGCACCCAATATTTCCAGGCCATGTTCAAGCCGCAATCCGACGCTCACGGTCACAACGGCCAAGCCGAAAAGGCCTAACCCAAAGAACCCGCGTGCCGCCACTGGCAGATGATGGCGGCTTACGACCATTGCAGCAATGAGAATCGCAAAAATCGAAATGAGCCAGACAATAGGTATCGCGGTCACCTTAGGCTCCTCCGGCACCAGAATGTTGAATAACTCAAAAATTCCAAATCAGGTTCATCCGAACAAGTCAAACATCACCGACGATACCCGTTTCACTCTTCATGGGCGAGCAATCCAATATCAGGCTGGACGCACACAAGGACCGGCCGGCATGTCTCCAATCGCCCTGTTACACGGCGGCGGGTGCTTTCTGATCGCAAGAACCAGCCGCCCAGCACGAAATCCGCCGCAAGGTGTCCCTCCGGCGTTCAGGCTGTTCTGTTCCCTTCAGATCAAGGGAGTGGCGAGACGCGTCAGGCTTTGCCTGCGCAGTTCGAGATAAAAAGTGTTTCTTCGGCAAAAGCTGTCACGCCTCGCCCGGGCTGTTTTATGCGTCCGGTGGCGCCTGTCCGGCCAGGCCTGACGGCTGGGTGTCACTCCGCCGCCGCAGCCGGCCCGAACCGGGAGGTTCCCGATGCTCTGGCTGCACAGTCATGGACCGTCCATCCACGCCGGACCCCGGACAGAGCCGTTAAATCTGCCCGTGAGCCCACGCCCGGCCTGCTCCCTTTTGAAGGACGGTCCCCCAAAAAGCCCGTTGAGCAGGCACGAAGCAAATATACGTTGGGCCCCCGGGGGCGGGGATAAGTTTTTATTCCTATCGAGGATTGCGCGCGGCGGGAGCAGTGCGTCCCGGCAGTTCTCTGTTCTTCTCTTTCCCCCGCCGTCCCGGACTTGATCCGGGACCGGGACACCACTGCGCATCTTTCAAGACAGCAATAACCCGGCTCTCCGGTCCCGGCTCTCCGCTTCGCTGCGGCCGGGAAGGCGAAGGATATGCGCTTGATAAGCAGGCGGAGCACGAGGGCCACAGAACCAAGTCACCAGCCGTCCCGGACTTGATCCGGGACCGGGAAGCCGCCGCGCATCTTTCAAGACAGCAAAAATCGCGGCTCCCCGGTCCCGGCTCTCCGCTCCGCTGCGGCCGGGAAGGCGAAAGAAAAAAGGTTTTGGAAAGCAGGCGGAGCACGAGGGCCACACAACCAAATCACTAGCCGTCCCGGACTTGATCCGGGACCGGGACGCCACTGCGGTTCAATCAAACGAGTTTAGAGATTCAGGTCTTCATAAAGATCACGCCAATCGGGGTTGAGCTGTTCGATGAGCTCGAATTTCCATTGCCTGCGCCAGCGTTTGATCTGCATTTCACGATGATATGCTTCTGGCATTGTGACGTGCGCCTCGTACCAAACGAGCATTTTAACGCCGTAATGCGCGGTGAAGCCGGCGATAAGGCCTTCCCGGTGTTCATAAACTCTGCGTGCAAGGTCAGACGTCGCGCCCGTATAGAGCGTTTGATATGGCTTCGATGCCAGTATGTAGACCCAACTTCTCACAAACTGTTCTCCATACGTGCCGCTGGGCAGCTTAACATGATCGGAAACGGGCGTGGCTCCCCGGTCCCGGATCTGCGCTACGCGCCGTCCGGGAAGGCGAAGGATATGCGTTTGATAAGCAGGCGGATCACAAGGGCCACGCAACCAAATCACCAGCCGTCCCGGACTTGATCCGGGACCGGGAAGCCGCTGCGCATCTTTCAAGACAGCAGAAACCCGGCTCTCCGGTCCCGGCTCTCCGCTTCGCTGCGGCCGGGAAGGCGAAGGATATTCGTTTGATAAGCAGGTGGATCACGAGGGCCACACAACCAAGTCACCAGCCGTCCCGGACTTGATCCGGGACCGGGAAGCCGCTGCGCATCTTTCAAGACAGCAGAAACCCGGCTCTCCGGTCCCGGCTCTCCGCTTCGCTGCGGCCGGGAAGGCGAAGGATATTCGTTTGATAAGCAGGTGGATCACGAGGGCCACACAACCAAGTCACCAGCCATCCCGGACTTGATCCGGAACCGGGACGCCGCCGCGCATCTTTCAAGACAGCAATAACCCGGCTCTCCGGTCCCGGCTCTCCGCTTCGCTGCGGCCGGGAAGGCGAAGGATATGCGTTTGATAAGCAGGCGGATCACAAGGGCCACGCAACCAAATCACCAGCCGTCCCGGACTTGATCCGGGACCGGGAAGCCGCTGCGCATCTTTCAAGACAGCAGAAACCCGGCTCTCCGGTCCCGGCTCTCCGCTTCGCTGCGGCCGGGAAGGCGAAGGATATTCGTTTGATACGCAGGCGGATCACGAGCGGCACACAGCCAAGTCACAAGCCGTCCCGGACTTGATCCGGGACCGGGAAGCCGCCGCACATCTTTCAAGACAGCAAAAACCCGGCTTCCCGGTCCCGGCTCTTCGCTCCGCTGCGGCCGGGACGGCGAAGGATATGCGTTTGATACGCAGGCGGAGCACGAGGGCCACACAACCAAATCGCCAGCCGTCCCGGAATTGATCCGGGACCGGGAAGCCGCCGCGCATCATTCAAGACAGCAAAAACCCGGCTCCCCGGTCCCGGCTCGCCGCTCCGCTGC
Organism: Roseibium sp.; assembly: GCA_965230445.1. Classification (GTDB taxonomy): domain Bacteria; phylum Pseudomonadota; class Alphaproteobacteria; order Rhizobiales; family Stappiaceae; genus Roseibium. The sequence continues at coordinate 2,587,698 of OZ246005.1, forward strand.
GGCCGGGAAGGCGGATGGCGGGTTTTGCGCCGAGACTGTACTTTGAAAATCCGAACCGTTAAGGATGCAACTGACAAGCCTGCCGGAACCGGCGGTTTGAGGTGCAGCACGCGGGGGAAACGCACCAAGATGCCTGATCCGATCAGCTGGGAATATGTCTGGCCCTACTATCTGGCGGCGCTCGCTTTCGGCTATCTGCTGGGTTCGATCCCGTTTGGCCTGGTGATCACCCGCATGGCCGGACTCGGCGACATCCGGGCCATAGGTTCGGGCAATATCGGCACGACCAATGTCTTAAGAACCGGCAAGAAGCACCTGGCAGCGCTCACGCTTTTGGGCGATGCGCTGAAGGGCACCGTGGCGGTTGTTGTGGTGAACTGGCTCTATGGCGAGGAAATGGCGCTCATTGCCGGGCTTGGGGCGTTTCTCGGTCATCTGTTCCCCGTCTGGCTGAAGTTCAAGGGCGGCAAGGGGGTTGCCACCTATCTCGGCATTCTTCTCGGCCTCCACTGGCCGGCCGGGCTGATCTTCGCCGTCATCTGGGTTGCCATGGCCGCCATATTCAGGTTCTCGTCCCTGTCTGCGTTAACCGCGAGCCTGCTGACCCCGGTGATCCTCTATTTCGTGTTCCATAGACTGCAAATGGCCGAGATGATGGCGTTGCTGTCCGTGCTTTTGTGGGCCAAGCACCATGAGAATATCGGCCGGTTGCTGCGCGGCAAGGAATCCAAGATCGGCCAGAAATCCGGGCCGCCGGCGTCCCCGCCCGACGATCCGGCAGTTTCCAGTTCCGGCGGAGGCGGGTGAGCGCCAGCTCAAATAAAACACCCGGCCTCACCGAGGCCCAGCGCCTTGCATGGCTGCGGCTAATACGCTCGGAAAACGTCGGACCGGCCACGTTCCGCGATCTTCTCAATCATGCCGGCTCGGCAGAAAGGGCGCTGGAACAGTTGCCTGATCTGTCGCGGCGCGGTGGCAAGGCGCGCATCCGCATTTGTTCGCGCGAGGATGCCGAAGCCGAACTTCAGGCTCATCAGGCGCTTGGGGCCCGTCTGGTGGCTATGGGAGAAACCGGTTATCCGCCGCATCTCAGACATATCGACGGCCCTCCGCCGCTCCTGTCGGTGCGCGGCGGAGGAAGCGGGCTGTGCGAACCGAAAATGCTGGCCATCGTCGGCGCGCGCAATGCGTCTCTGTCGGGCCGCAAACTGGCTGCGATGATATCTGCGGACCTTGGCCGGGAGGGCATGGTGATCTGTTCCGGCCTTGCCCGCGGCATTGACGCCAGCGCTCACGAGGCGGCACTGAGGACCGGCACGGCCGCCGTTCTTGCCGGCGGCATCGATGTGATTTACCCGCCAGAGCACGACCGGCTGCTGGCTGCAATCCTTCAGGAGGGCGGTGCCGCGATCAGCGAGATGCCGCTCGGCTGGAAGCCGCGCGGCCGGGATTTTCCAAGGCGCAACAGACTGATCTCCGGTGTCTCGCTTGGCGTGGTGGTCATCGAGGCAGCGCGGGCGTCGGGATCCCTTCATACGGCAAGATTCGCGCTCGAGCAGAACCGGGAGATCTTCGCTGTCCCCGGCTCGCCGCTCGATCCGCGATCGGAAGGCGCCAACCGGCTCATCCGTCAGGGCGCGACGCTGGTAACTTCGGCTGAGGACATTCTGGAAAGCCTTGCCGGGCGGGTTGCGCCGGAACTGCCGCTTACAACGGACATGGAAGAACCCGACTGCGTACCACCACCAGACGCTTTGGAACCGGACGACCGTTTGCGTACCGAAATCGTTTCTGCGCTTGGCCCGGCCCCCGTCGATCTTGATGAACTGATCCGCTTTCTCGAGGCTCCGCCCCGGCAGGTCAATCTGATCCTGCTGGAGCTGGAACTTGCCGGAAGGCTGGAACGGCACGCGGGCAACAAGATTTCACTGCTTATGCTGTAGTGCCAACCGGTCCGCAGCGGATCTATTCATCCGCCTGCACCGGCGGCGGTTGCGGCGTATTGCCTACCAAGGGACAGAACTTCACCGGGCTCTCTTTCAACCCAAGTGCATCGGCCATCACCAAACTGCCCTCCTCAAAAGCCGTGGTTGTTGCTGCCGACCAGAAATACTTTTGGCATGTCAGTGTGTTGCAATCCCCGCCATAAGTGACGAAATCTGCTTCCGGTTCCTCGACATGACCCATCTTGCACGCGCAAATGGCCTTTAGCGGATTTGCGGGATCCACGGTACATTTAACATCAAGGCAGTCCGTCCACGGATTGCCTGCCGGACAAAGCATCACTGCCTTTTGCGGTGCCTGGGCAAAAGAGTAGGTCGACCTCAATTGTACGACCTGACCGGTTTCTTCGCCGGCCCCGGCATCGCCGTCCCCACTTTGTTTTCCGGACGCGGGCACGACACGCGGCCTCCGGTCGTCGCAACTGGAATTTATCCCGAAATTCAACCCGGATCGCACCTCGCAGGAGCAGATGGCCTCCTTGCCCGGAAACAGGGGGTCCGGAACGCAAGCCGCGGATGTACATAGAGCATATTGACCATTGCAAAGAATGGGTGGCGGCTGGGATTGGGCGACGTTTGCGGCCGCAAAGCTGAAATAGACGACGGCTCCCGCCAGGATCAGGATCGATAGTCTTTGGATAGGCACGCCGCTCCCCCTCGTCGCGATCTTTGAAACACGAATGTATTTTTTTAGTTGTGCGAGTTGAACAACACAATCAAAAAGCGGCGCAGTGAATACTGCAAAGCCTTTCCGGCGGCAGTCGGCAGCCGCGTAACCGTCACAATTCCGGTTTTTCCGGGAATATCCATTGGATCGAGAGACGACTTGACCCCACGAACGCAAAGGTCCATTTGACACGCGGGCCATGATCCGTGATCGTCACGGGCTAAATTCTAACCTCTTCCAAGTGGGAACGGGCCCCGTTTCCGGGCAACTTTTCTGGGTTCTAATGAACGTCGTCATTGTGGAATCGCCGGCGAAAGCCAAGACGATCAACAAATATCTCGGTTCGGACTACCACGTGCTCGCCTCCTACGGCCATGTGCGCGATCTGCCTCCGAAGGACGGGTCCGTCCTGCCGGACGAGGACTTTGCCATGAGCTGGCAAGTCGACAGCAAATCCCAGAAGCGCCTGACGGAAATCGCCAATGCGGTCAAGGAGTCCGACCGCCTCATTCTCGCGACCGACCCCGACCGCGAAGGCGAAGCGATTTCCTGGCACGTCCTGGAAGTGTTGAAGAAAAAGCGTGTCCTCAAGGACAAGCAAGTCCAGCGCGTGGTGTTCAACGCGATCACCAAGAAGGCGATTCTGGAGGCGATGGACAATCCGCGCGAGTTGGACGCGCCGCTGGTCGATGCCTATCTCGCCCGCCGGGCGCTTGACTATCTCGTCGGGTTCAACCTCTCCCCGGTCCTGTGGCGGAAACTGCCCGGCGCCCGGTCTGCCGGCCGGGTTCAATCGGTCGCGCTGCGCCTGATCTGCGACCGGGAGATGGAGATCGAGACGTTTGTCGCGCAGGAATACTGGTCGATCTTCGCCAACATGAAGACGCCCGCCGGTGCCATGTTCCAGGCTGGCCTGACCTCTTATGAGGGCAAGAAAATCGGCCGCCTGGACATCAAGACCGAAGCTGAGGCCAAAGCGATCAAATCGATGCTGGAATCCGCCAGCTTCACCGTGGAGAGCGTTGCCTCCAAACCCGCAAAGCGCCACCCGGCAGCCCCGTTCACCACGTCGACCCTGCAACAGGAAGCCAGCCGGAAGCTGGGCTTTGCAGCCTCGCGCACCATGCAGGTCGCCCAGAAACTCTATGAAGGTATCTCCATCGGCGGAGAGACGTCCGGTCTGATCACCTATATGAGAACCGATGGCGTGCAGATTGCCGGCGAAGCCATTGCCGCCGCGCGCCGGGTGATCGGCGAGGATTTCGGCGACAACTACGTGCCGGAAAAACCGAGGGCCTACTCCTCCAAGGCCAAGAATGCCCAGGAGGCGCACGAGGCCATCCGTCCGACGGATCTTGGCCGGCGTCCGAAGGATGTCGCAAAGTTTCTCGACCCCGACCAGGCGCGGCTCTATGAGCTGATCTGGAAACGCACCATGGCCAGCCAGATGCAATCGGCCGAATTGGAACGCACCACCGTCGACATCGCAGCCTCTGGCGGCGGAAAATCCGCAAGCTTGCGCGCGACAGGATCGGTTGTCCGCTTCGACGGCTTTTTCGCGCTTTATCAGGAAAGCAAGGACGACGAAGACGACGAGAATTCCAAACGCCTGCCGCCGGTCGATCAGGGCGCGGCGCTGACCGCTGCCTCCGTTGACGGCAAGGCCGATCCCATCGAGGCCAGCCAGCATTTTACGACACCGCCGCCGCGCTATACCGAAGCCAGCCTTGTCAAGAAAATGGAAGAGCTGGGAATTGGCCGCCCCTCGACCTACGCCTCCACGCTGCAGACCCTGCGCGACCGCGAATATGTCGAACTGGAAAAGAAACAGCTTGTCCCGCAGGACAAGGGCCGGATCGTCACTGCCTTCCTGCAAGGATTCTTCAGCCGCTATATCGAGTTTGATTTCACCGCAAGCCTGGAAGAACAGCTCGACAAGATTTCGGCCGGTGAACTGTCGTGGCTGGATGTCCTGCGCGATTTCTGGTCGGGCTTTTCCGGGGCGATCGACGACACCAAGGAACTTCGGGTCGCAGAGGTCATAGATCATCTGAATGAGCTGCTTGGCCCGCATATCTTCCCGGAAAAGGAAGACGGGTCCGATCCGCGCAAATGCCCGAGTTGCGACACAGGCAAGTTGTCCTTGAAAGTCAGCCGCTGGGGCGCGTTTATCGGCTGCTCGAACTATCCCGAATGCGGGTACACCCGCCAGCTTGGCAAGCCGAATGGCGATAGCGCAGAGGCCGACGAAGGGCCGAAGGTGTTCGGTACCGACCCGGAAACCGGTATGGAAGTGTCCCTGCGCACGGGCCGCTTCGGTCCTTATGTTCAGCTCGGCGAGGAAGCCAAGCCCAAACGTTCGTCTTTGCCCAAGGGCTGGGCGGCAGCCGATATGGATCTTGAAAAGGCGCTGCAGCTCCTGTCCCTGCCCCGCGAAGTCGGCCCGCACCCTGAGGACGGCAAGATGATCACCGCAGGGCTTGGGCGTTACGGCCCGTTCGTGCTGCATGAAGGCACCTATGCGAACCTGTCTTCGCCGGACGAGGTCTTCTCCGTCGGTATCAACCGGGCCGTCGATGCGTTGGCCGAAAAACGGGCCAAGGGCGGAGGCCGGGGCCGCGCCGCCGCGACACCGCTGAAAGAACTTGGCGAGCATCCGGATGAGGGCGGACCAATCAACGTCTATGACGGCCGCTACGGGCCTTACGTCAAACACGGCAAGATCAACGCCACCTTGCCGAAGGACAGTGATCCCAAAACGGTCACGCTGGAACAGGCACTGGAACTGATCGCGGCGAAAGCAGCCAAGAGCGGCACCAAGAAAAAGGCCGCCCCCAAGAAGGCTGCGGCCAAGAAGACAACGGCCAAAAAGGCGGAGGGCGACAAACCGGCGGCCAAGAAAACCGCCGCGAAAAAACCTGCTGCCAGGAAAACGGCGGCTAAGAAACCCGCCAAGACCGAAGTGGATACCTCATCGACCGAGGTGCCCTGGGATGATGCGTCTTGAGTGCCAGACGGATCAATCCGCGTAAGCATTCAACACGCAAACACGCCAAGGTTCCCGGCGAAATGCCGTCCCGCGAGGACATTCTGGCCTTCGTCGCCGATAATCCCGGAAAGGCCGGGAAACGGGAGATTGCACGCCATTTCGGCATTGTCGGCGGCGCGCGCATTCATCTGAAGAAACTGCTCAAGGACCTCGCCGACGAAGGCCTGGTTGAAAAACGCCACAAGCGCATGATCCGGCCGGGCGACTTGCCGCCGGTGTTTGTTGCCAACATGGTGGCCCGCGATCGGGACGGCGAATTGCTGGCCGAGCCGGTCGACTGGGACGACGAGGAAGGTGCTGCACCGAAAATCCTCATTCTGCTCGGCCGTGGCAAGGGTCCCCAGCCAGGTCTTGGCGACCGCGCCCTGATCCGCCTCACCGAGGCCGAAACCGGGCCGGAAGCGGCCCATGCGGCGCGGATCATCAAGGTTCTGGAGAAAAAGCAAGGTGCCGTCCTCGGCATCTTGCGCAAGCGCGACAAGAACCGGCCGCCCTACCTGGAGCCGGTCGACCGCAAGCAGCGGGAACTGGATATCGATCCATCGGACCTCAAGGAAGCCGAGGACGGTGATCTTGTCAGCGTTCAGGTCAGCCGCTCTGGGCGCTACGGGCATCCACGTGCCTCCATTGTCGAACGCTTCGGGTCCATGCATTCGGAAAAGGCCGTCTCGGAGATCGCGCTGCATTCGCATGGCATTCCGCACGCCTTTCCAAATGCGGTCATAGAAGCTGCAGAAAAGGCAAAACCCATCGCCTCTTTGGGCAATCGCGAGGACTGGCGGCAGGTTCCGCTGGTCACCATCGATCCGCCCGACGCCAAAGACCACGACGATGCGGTCTATGCTGAAGCAGATGAAAGTCCGGACAATGAGGGCGGACATATCGTCTATGTCGCAATTGCCGATGTTGCCCACTATATCCGGCCCGGTGCCCCGATGGATCGCGAAGCGCATTTGCGCGGCAACTCGGTCTACTTCCCGGACCGGGTGATTCCGATGCTGCCGGAACAGATTTCCAACGTCCTTTGCTCCTTGAGGGAGAAGGAAGACTGCCCGGCAATGGGCGTGCGGATGGTGTTCGATAAGACCGGGCGGAAGACGGCGCACACGTTCCACCGCGTGATGATGCGTTCGCTGGCCAAACTGTCCTATCAGCAGGCCCAGAAGGCGATTGACGGCGTTCCCGACGAGGCGACCGAAACCCTGCTAGACGGCGTCCTGAAGCCGTTATGGGCTGCCTATGAGTGCCTCAAGAAAGGCCGCGATGCCCGCGAACCGCTGGAGCTCGACCTTCCTGAACGCAAGATCAAGCTGACACCGGACGGACTGGTCGATGAAGTCTATGTGCCCGAACGCCTCGACGCACATAAGCTGATCGAAGAATTCATGATCCAGGCCAACGTGTCGGCTGCCGAAACGCTGGAAAGGAAGAAGTCACCGCTTCTTTACCGGATCCACGATGCCTCGACGCCTGAAAAGCTCGAGAGCCTGAAAGACTTCCTGTCGACCATCAACATCAAACTGCCGTCCTCGGGTGGCCTGCGCCCATCGGTATTCAACGGCATTCTCGCCAAGGTCAAGGACACGCCACAGGCGCAACTGGTCAATGAAGTGGTGCTCAGAAGCCAGGCCCAGGCGGAATATGCACCGCAGAACATCGGACATTTCGGCCTGAACCTGCGCCGCTATGCGCATTTCACCTCGCCAATCCGCCGCTATGCGGACCTGATCGTCCATAGGGGCCTGATTTCCGCGCTTGGCCTTGGTCCCGACGGGTTGCCGGAGGGAATAGAGGCCAAACTTGAAGCCATTGGCGCAGAAATATCGGCCGCCGAGCGGCGCGCCATGCTTGCAGAGCGGGACACGATAGACCGTCTCATCGCGCTTTGGATGGCCGACCGGGTTGGCGCAAACTTCCATGGACGAATTGCCGGAGTGGTCAAATCCGGCCTCTTTGTCCGGCTGGACGATACCGGCGCCGACGGTTTTGTTCCGGCCTCGACCATTGGGCTGGACTACTACCGGTACGAAGAGGCGTCGCACGCGCTCATCGGCGACAAGTCCGGTGAAACCTACCAGCTCGGCGACCGGGTCGAAGTCAAGCTGGTGGAAGCTGCGCCATTTGCCGGTGCCTTGCAGTTTGAACTGGTGTCGAATGGCAAGATCGCGGGCAAAAGAGTTCAGCGTGCCAGGCCAGGTTCCCGCAATGCCCGCAGGACCGGCGGGAAGCCTCGGAATACCACACGCAAAACGAACCGGAGAAAGACGAAATGACGGTTCACTACTCCGGATCGGAAACAGGGGGAAACCACCAGGAAGACCCGCGCCGGCCCAAGCGGCCCATCCTGAAATCCATGATGCGCGGGGCATTCAACCGCTGCCCGAACTGCGGCGAGGGCCGCATGTTCAGCGGCTTTCTTTCCACCAACACGGTTTGCGGCACTTGCGGGACGGAGCTGCATCACCACCGGGCTGACGACGCGCCGCCCTATTTCACCATCACGATTGTCGGTCACATCATCATTGCAGGGCTCTTGTACGTTGAGATCATGTACCGGCCGCCGATCTGGCTGCATCTTTCCATCTGGCTGCCCCTGACGCTGATCCTGTCATTTGGACTGATGCGCCCTATCAAAGGGGCGCTGATCGGGCTGCAATGGGCCCTTTACATGCATGGATTTGATCCGGATTTTGAGGACGAGTTTGCTGTGGGCAGCACGTCAGGAGAGGATCGGCGCGGATGACCCAGACCATCGAAGAAAAGTTCTCAAAGGACGAACTTGCCGGAAACTACGCCTATATCCGCCCGAAAGACGCGGCTACGCTTTTGATCCTTGACCGGAATCACTCCGGCCCGGTGCGGGTCCTGATGGGCCGCAGGCACGAGCGCCATGCATTCATGCCGGGCAAGTTTGTATTTCCCGGCGGCCGGGTCGACGCCGCCGATTCGCGCGTGTCCGATTGCCTCCCCTATCATCCCGCGGTACAGGAAAAGCTTTTCATCGGCTTGAAGAATGCCAAATCGGCTGCCCGCGTGCGTGCCTTTGCACTGGCTGCCATCCGGGAAACCTATGAAGAAGCCGGTGTTTTCGTGGGCCGGAAGGCCGAAAACTCCCCGCTGAAACTCGGCAAGGGCTTTGAAGCCTTTGCGGAACGGGCAATCCAACCGGATCTTGGCGGCATGCGGATCATTGCGCGGGCGATTACACCGCCCAAACGACCCCGCCGCTTCGACGCCCGTTTTTTCGCCGTCTGGTCCGATTCCATTGCCGAGCAAATGCCAGAGGGAACCGGCCCGTCAGGTGAACTGGAGGACGTTGCCTGGCTGACACTCGATGAAGCGCGCGCCAAAGAGCTACCGCTGATCACCAAGACGGTGCTGAAGGATCTGGAAGACCGGCTGGACAGCGATCCGGATCTGGACCCGGAAACATCCGTCCCGTACTACTTTTTTCGCTCGGGCAAATTTCAGCGCGAACTCTTGTAGCCATCAAACCAACGACCGGATCGCGGATGACCGGCTACGGCCACAAGCTAACCTGTTCGACATTTTTCCAACGAACCAACGGCAACTCTTGACTTTACAGCAGCGATGAGTAGTTTGCGCGCTAATTTCATTCATCGGCGCGCTTAGGCCGCCAGCGATGCTGGCAACGAGTGCTATTTGCCGTCATCAACGAACGATAGGAACCACGGCCATGGCCAAGGCGACAACAATCAAGATCAAGCTGCTTTCCACGGCCGATACCGGCTTCTTCTATGTCACCAAGAAGAACTCCCGCACCATGACCGACAAAATGGTCAAGCGGAAGTACGACCCGGTTGCCAAGAAGCACGTGGACTTCAAGGAAGCCAAAATCAAATAATCCAACCGTTTATCGCTGGTTTTGGAAGAACCCGCCTGCTGGCGGGTTTTTTAATTGGTGGCAGTCCCACATGCTGCTGCCATATGTCCGTCCCCCCAAAGCGGACAAAGCCCTATCGGTTAGCTGCGGTGGAACGCAGGGCGTTGCTGGCTTCAAGGGAAGGTGGTCGGCGGGAACATGGCAGTCGAGGAGGCCACTCATCGGCCAGTACCCCGCCGACCGTCCCCACGGACCCAGGAGATGCGGCGGACCTGAGCACTCCGTAGGGGAGCTGTTGATTCACGTTAAGTTGTTAACCAAATTAACAGTATCAAGCATATGGTCAGGACGGTCCTGACGCATTGCACACTACCCAACCCCTATGTAATTGCAATATTTCTCGGGACGTTTGCACAATTGGTCTCCAAGGTTAGTAAATTTGTAACCTTAACAAAACCGGTGACCGCAGCCCCTCTCAAACACGTCACAGAAGACGTGTGCCACCTATAATTGCAATCAATACGATTCTTCATCTAACAGTTTAGTTTTATGCCATTCAGAACGCTTCCGCCTTGCCGTCCTCAGGCTTCGCCCAGATAGGACCGCACGGTCTCGAGAAACCGGACGACAGAAATCGGTTTGGAAATGTAGGCTTCGCACCCACCTTGGCGAATACGCTCTTCATCGCCCTTCATGGCAAAGGCCGTGACGGCAATCACCGGGATGTCAGCGATATCCGCATCTTCCTTGATCCATTTGGTGACTTCCAGTCCCGAAACCTCGGGAAGCTGAATGTCCATGAGTATCAAATCCGGCCGGTGTTCACGGGCCAGCTCCAAAGCCTCGATGCCGGTGCGGGTTTGGAGCGTCTCGTACCCGTGGGCTTCCAGCAGGTCGTGAAACAACTTCATGTTCAGCTCATTGTCTTCGACAATAAGAACTGTCTTTGACATATCCAAATCCTTCGCCGGACGAATATGGTCCGTTGATTAATGCGGCCAACAGCCTCGATCCCGGAGAACCCTCCCCTAAAACCTCAGCACGTATTATGTATTAATGCTCAATCGTTTCGGAAAGGCAAAAATCAACATGATTTCAAACCCGGCAAAGTCTATGCCGCTTGACGAGGCAGAGGCCCTTGCAACACAGGCGCTGGTCTATCTCAGCCGCGACAGCGAACAACTTGGCAGGTTCCTGTCGCTTACCGGCATCGGTCCGGAGTTGATACGGCAGGCTGCAGCAGAACCGGGGTTTCTCGCCGGCGTGCTGGAATTCTATATGTCCGATGAAACCCTGCTGCTTGCCTTTTGCGAAAACTTCGGCGTCAGGCCGACGATGTTCGCAGCCGCCCGCTACCGGCTCGACACAGACGCCAGCCCAGATGCCTGAGCCCACGCCGCCGAGTCCGGAGATTCTGGCGCAAATTCGCGCCCTGCCCTCCTCCTCACGCCCGCTGATTGTCTGCGATGTCGACGAAGTGATCCTCCACATGGCGCTTCACCTTGAGGAATACTTGGTCGAAAATGGCCTCACTTTCCTGAGCGAAAAGTACAGCCTGACAGGAAACATCGGCGGCACCGGAGATCGGCTCCCCTTGCCGGACAAGGCAGTACGGCAGCATCTGCAGACCTTCTTCGATACTGTCTGCCATCGGCAGGACTTGGTCGATGGCGCTGCCGGGGCGTTGGCCCTGCTGGCGGATGACTGGGATATTGTCCTCCTGACCAACTTGCCCGGGGAGCACAACAAACCACTGCGGGAGGCCCACCTTCGCGACCTTGGCATTTCCTATCCGGTGCTGGTCAACTCCGGCCCCAAGGGCGGCGCGGTGGCGGCCCTTTCCGGCGGGAGGCCGGTGCCCGTGGTTTTCATCGACGATAGTCCGGTCAACCATGGTTCGGTCCATGCCAGCTTGCCCTCGGCTGTCCAGATCCAGTTCATAGCAAGCGAGAGATTTGCCGCGATGATTGAACCGGCAGATCACATTGATCTGTTCACAGGCGATTGGCAGCAGACACTGACCTTCATCAGCGGTATCCTGAACCCGGCCGCTCCCGACTAGATTTCTCAACGCCCTAGGCAGGATGCCAGCACACCTGACCACCAACAGGACCCACCGTGACGGCAGCAACCGAAACGCCCCGCCCTCTTTGCCGGGACTGCGGCACCCGCCCGCCGGCAGGAACATCCGGCCGTTGCCCGTCCTGCGGCAGCCCGCGGCTTGTGTCCCATCCGGAACTCGATCAGCTGACAATTGCCCATATCGACTGCGACGCGTTTTATGCCGCAGTCGAAAAGCGCGACAATCCGGATCTGCTGGATGTTCCGGTCATCATCGGCGGCGGCCGGCGCGGGGTTGTTTCAACATGTTGCTACATTGCCCGCATCTACGGCGTGAGATCGGCAATGCCGATGTTCAAGGCGATGGAGGCCTGTCCGGACGCGGTGGTCATCAAGCCAGATATGGAAAAGTACGTTGCGGTCGGACGGCAAATCCGCGAACGCATGCGGACACTTACGCCGCTCGTGGAGCCGATCTCCATTGACGAGGCATTTCTCGATCTATCAGGCACAGAGCGCCTGCACCACGCAACGGCCGCCGAAACGCTTGCAGCGTTCATTCGCGGCATCGAGGCTGAGATTGGCATCTCGGCTTCGGTCGGCCTTGCACCGAACAAGTTCCTGGCAAAACTCGCCTCGGATCTGGACAAACCGCGCGGATTTTCGGTGATTGGCGCTGATGAAGCCGAAACGGTCCTGGCCGGCATGCCCGTGGGCCGAATCTGGGGTGTCGGCAAAGTCTTCCAGCGCAAACTTCAGGCCGACGGGATCGAAACAATCGGCCAGCTACAAGGTATTGAAGCTTCGGAACTGGCCAAACGCTACGGTTCCATAGGTCTTCGCCTTGCCCAGCTCAGCCACGGCCGGGATGAGCGGACCGTGAAGCCGAACGGCGGTGCCAAGAGCGTCTCGGCCGAGACGACGTTCAATACCGATATTTCCAGTCTCGATGAACTGCGGGTGGTCTTAAGAAGCCTGTCGGAAAAGGTCTCCCGCCGCCTGAAGAAAGCCGAACTTTCCGGGCGCGGCATCACATTGAAGCTCAAGACAGCGGACTTCAAGACGGTGACACGGTCAAGGCATCTTGGCGACCCAACCCAACTTGCCGACAAGATCTACGATGCCGGTTTCCAGTTGCTGGAACACGAGACGGACGGGCGCCGGTTCCGGCTGATCGGTATCGGCGTGAGTTACCTTACCGAAGCCCGGTTCGCCGACCCAAACGACCTTTTGGATACGCAGGCGGCCCAGCGCAAGAAGGCAGAACTTGCCGTCGACAGCCTCAGGGAAAAATTCGGCAAGACCGCGGTGGAACTCGGGCTCATCCACGCAGCCCGCAAGCACAAGGAAAGCCCTGGCGGGTGACGCCGGATCTATTCGCCCTTCAACTCCTCACAGGCGGTCTGCTCATAGATCTCCAGATCCACAAGTTCACCCTTGATGCTGAAGTCACCATAATCGAGCAGCAGTTTGCGGCTGATACCGTTTTCATACAAGCGGTAGGAGAACTGATAAACAGGCGTGACTTCGCCGGATCCGCCCGTTCCAGATTCGAAATATGAAACGTTTACAGGCCAGTATCCAATATTCTTGAAGTCCCACCCGGCCTTGCCGGCGTCCGCCGAATGGCTTTCTTCAACCAATGCCTTCTTGCCGATAACAGTCGCGGTGCCATAAACTTTGTCGCCGGTCTCCGTACCGTCATAGATATTGGCGGCCACGAAGCCGACGCCCTTTTGGGCTGCTTCAAGAACCTTCAACATATGCTCGGTTGGAAACAGGACGTCGCCGTCCAGATTGACTTCCTGTTCCGCCGGTTTCACCAGCTTCACGGTCTTGGCGTGCTGATCAGCGTTGGCCGTCCCGCGGGTTTCCTCCACGAGTTTCTGGTCGATATAGGTCTTGGATAGAAATTGATAGCTGTCCGCTTCAACCGCCTCGAAGGTTGTAGACTGAAGATCGGTGATCTGGACATCGCCAAGCGCATCTTGAAACTCGGTCACGAACCGGAAGTTGACGCTATATCCCTCACATGGGCTGCCGGTGAAGTCATAGACCATCAAACCGCTCAGGCCGGCAATTCCGGAACGCTCCTCGGCATTGCCCAGCTTCATATCATAAACGGCGCGGTGGGATTGGAGCGCGTAGGCAGCCGGAGACGCGGCACTGGCCGCCTGCCCCAGTAGAACCAGTGCAACAGCAGAAGCACATCCGACAGTTCGCCCGATAAACAGTTCCCAGCCCTGGACCATGCTCAGTTCCTTATCCAATCCCGGCGTTCCTGCAACCTAATACATAGCGTAATTCCGGCGCCCACTCTCCTGAGCCTATGATGCGGGGTCGTATAGGAGCGCCCCAAGAGGCATTGAAGGAGAGTGAGCGCCGGAATTACGCTATGTATAATACCATCATGGCTAAACTTCAGCTTAGGATTTGCAATATCTCCATAGACATCAACCCGGCAAGGGCTAATAACCAGAATTGACGCTGCTGCGCTGCCTTTCCGGCGTGTTTGCTTCTCGAGCCGGGCAGTTTTCGCTCTTGCAGCGTTTCACTTCCTGATACCCGGCAGACCCCGAGGGGCCAAACTGACGTTCCGTTTCCGGGGTGGACGGACGGGAAATCAATTTTCTGCTTGTTTGCTGACCTCAACTGCGCGAAGACACCTCGAAACGCATCAAGTCCACAGTCCCTCTTCGGAGCCCCTCAATGAGCGATACGATTGAAGCCCGTTTGGCGAGCCTTGGCGTCACCTTGCCGGAAGCCGCTGCACCGGTGGCGAACTATGTTCCCTACGTTGTAACCGGCAATCAGCTCTTTATCTCCGGACAGTTGCCGATGTCGGAGGGAGCACTTGCCTTTACAGGCAAGCTTGGCGGCGGCGTTTCGGTGGAAGACGGCGCTGCGGCCGCGAAGCTTTGCGCGATCAACTTGCTTTCGCAGGCAAAAGCCGCCACCGGCGATCTTGAGAAGATCGTTCGGCTGGTCAAACTTGTCGGCTTCGTCAATTCTACGCCCGATTTCACCGACCAGCCCAAGGTGATCAACGGCGCTTCCGATTTCATGGTCGAGGCCTTGGGCGACAAGGGCCGCCATGCCCGGTCCGCCGTTAGCGCGGCGTCCTTGCCCCTCGGTGCCGCCGTCGAGATAGAAGCCATTTTTGAGATCGCCGGCTGACACCGCCAGGCACCTGCCCCGTTCCTTTCTCTCCTGAATGTTAATGACGCCCGATCTCCAGCCTATTTTCGCACGGCCCATTGCCCATCGTGGACTTCATGATGCCGAAGCCGGCATTCTAGAAAACTCGCCGTCCGCGATCGAAGCGGCGATCGCACGTGGGTTTGGCATTGAAGTCGATGTCCAAGAGACCGCTGACGGCGAAGCACTGGTCTTTCACGACTACACTTTTGACCGCCTAACCGAGCATACAGGCGATGTGATCGGCCTCAAGGCAAGTGAGGTCAAAGCGGTGTCCATGCGACACGGCAAGGACAAGCTCTGGCTTCTTCAGGACCTGTTCGACCTGACCGCCAGCCGGGTTCCGTTGGTCGTCGAGATCAAGTCACGGCGCCGGCGTGATGCACAGGCGGATTTCGTCCGCCGGGTCGTCGACCTTTCAGGCGCCTATAAGGGACCTGTCTGCATCAAATCTTTCGATCCGGACATGCTGTCTGTCGCGCGTGCACACAATCCCCGTCTTCTGCGCGGGATTGTCGCCGATGCCATGCCGCCAAACGGGGAAGCGGCCCGTTTGAGCCGCGTTGAGAGGTTTGCGCTACGGCACATCCTTCATGCCCCCCGGACACGGCCGCATTTTATCTCTTACTGCCATACCGATCTGCCGATGGCCGGACCAAGCCTGTTCCGGCGGTTTTTCGGCCTGCCGACAATGACCTGGACCGTAAAGAGTGCAGAAGATCAGATCCAGGCGCTGCGCCATTCCGACCAGATTGTCTTTGAAGGCTTTACACCGCCGGCCTGATCGTCACGACTAACGGTCTTGCAGCGCAGCATCGACGCACTACTATTGTTTAGAAGTACGCCCTCACTGCCATGAGCACATGCAAAGCCAATCCATTTCGTCCAATTCAGCGTGTTTTCCAAAACGGGCGACCCCATGAGCGAAAACACCGAGCAGAAATTCATGCTCCGTATCCTGTCCAGCTTGAAAGACGTTGGCGCGGATGATTGGGATTCGGTAGCAAATCCGGGATGGCGGCTTGGTCCCGCCGGGCAACTTGCCCACGCCGGAAGCGGCAGCTCATGCGGTTCAAACCCGGTAGCGCCTATTTCGCCTTCGGACACCGCTGCAGCGAAAGACGAGTTCAATCCCTTCCTGTCGCATGCTTTTCTCGCAGCGCTGGAAGCAACCGGATGTGCGGATGCTGAAAGCGGCTGGCTGCCGCGCCATCTTGTTCTGAGCGATGAAAGCGGCGCGGTCTATGGTGCCGTGCCAGCCTATCTCAAGAGCCACAGCCAGGGTGAATATGTCTTCGATCACGGTTGGGCGGATGCCTTCTACCGGGCGGGCGGCGACTATTATCCCAAGCTTCAGGTCTCCGTCCCGTTTACTCCCGCCACCGGGCGCCGCTTTCTGACCGCAGCCGGTATCAACAGGGAGGCCGGTCTTCAGGCATTGGCGAGCGGATTGGTGCAGGTTTGCAAACGGACGGGCGCGTCCTCTGTCCACGCGACATTCCTGACCAAACCGGAATGGGATAATCTCGGTGATCTCGGCTATCTGCGCCGAACGGATCAGCAGTTTCACTGGGAAAACCGGAACTACGAAACCTTCGAACAGTTTCTGGAAGATTTGGCTTCGCGCAAGCGGAAAGCGATCCGCAAGGAACGGCGTGAGGCATTGAGCGCCGAAGGTATTGAGATCGAATGGGTGACAGGCCGTGACCTGACCGAAGCCCATTGGGATGCCTTCTTCCGCTTCTACATGGATACCGGCGCCCGCAAATGGGGCCGACCCTACCTCAACCGGGAGTTCTTTTCCGTTGTCAGCGAGCAGCTTAACGAGCGGATCCTGCTTGTGTTTGCCAAGCGCAATGGAAACTACATTGCCGGAGCTCTGAATTTCATTGGCTCGCATACGCTGTACGGACGCCACTGGGGCTGTACCGAGCATCACCCATTCCTGCATTTCGAAATCTGTTACTATCAAGCCATTGATTTCGCGATCGCAAAGGGGCTCGAACGGGTCGAGGCCGGTGCGCAAGGCGCGCACAAGCTGGCGCGCGGTTACCTGCCCACCACCACCTACTCGGCACACTGGATCGCCCATGAGGGCCTGCACAACGCTGTCGCCGACTATCTGGAACGGGAACGCTTCGCCATCGAAAGGGAGAATGAAGCGCTGGCCGATCAAGCCCCGTTCAAGAAGAGCGGTTAGAACCTTTGATGCTCAAGCCCATCGGGCCGCAGGCAGGTGCTTTGACAGCCGTTCCTTTATTCGCGGCGCAGCATAGTCGAGGAACGCGCGCACCTTCTTTGGCATCGCTGCCCTTGATGTGTAGACCAGACTGACGGGCCAGGGCTCGTCTTCGAATTCTGCCAGTACAGGGACCAAAGCCCCTTTCGATACAGCTTCGGCAATTTGATATGACAGGACGCGCGTAATGCCGAGCCCATCGATGGCCGCAGCAATCGCGGCTTCTGCAGTATTGACCAGAAGCCGGGAATGAACCTCCGCCCTCACCTGTTCGTTGCCGGATCTGAACTGCCAATTGCTGGCCGACATGATCGATTCAAACGAAATGCAGGTGTGATCTGCAAGCTCGTCAGGATGCGAAGGGTTGCCGCGTGCCTCCAGATAGACCGGGCTGGCACAAGCGGCATAGCCGACCGCCCCCACTTTGCGCGACAGAAGACTGCTGTCCGGCAGACGTCCGATACGCAAGGCAATATCGATGTGCTCCTCAACCAGATCGGCAAGCCGGTCCGACTGCAGCAGGCGGATGTCGATCTTGTCGTGGATTTTCAGAAACTCGGTGACCACGGGCAGGATATGCAGCCGCCCGAAAACAATCGGCGCGGTGATCGTCAAGGTTCCCTTCGGCTCGGCAAATTCACCGCTAACGGTCTGTTCCGCCTCGGCAACGTCTTCCAGAATGCGGCGGCAGGCGGAGGCGTATGACAGACCCGCTTCGGTGACCGCCAGCCCCCGTCCTGCCCGCTGAAACAGCCGGGCTCCGAGATGTGCCTCAAGATCGGAGATCTTCCGGCTCACGGTCGTCAGCGGCAAGTCACGCTGTTTGGACGCGGCAGAAAGGCTGCCCGTGTCGACGACGGTCAGGAAAAGGGACATGGCATCAAGCCGGTCGGACATTCTTCCAAATTCCGGAAATGTTGTTTCCTGAATCAACGTATAGTTTCTATTTTCGGGAATTACTAGCTTGTCCGTGTTGTCAATTACCCAACACGAAAGGACAAAAACATGCCCCGTCTGACCACCCCTTCCGTCGTCGAAAACGCTCCGGCGGCTTCCCAGGAAAACCTTGCAGCAGTCAAGAAGCAGCTCGGTTCCGTTCCGAACATGTTCCGGCTGATCGCCCAGAGCCCGGCAGCCCTTCAAGGCTATCTCGGTCTCTCTGCCGCCCTTGGCAATGGCAGCCTGAAGCCGCAGACCCGTGAGCGCATCGCCCTGGCGGTCGCCGAGATCAACGGCTGCAGCTACTGCCTGTCCGCGCATACCTATCTGGCCCGCAACCTCGCCAAGCTGGACGACGTCGAAATCGCCACCAACCGCGGCGGCGGCTCGACCGATATCAAGGCTGATGCAGCCGTGCGTTTCGCAGCCAAGATCGCCAATGCCCGCGGCCATGTCAGCGACGCCGACCTGCACGCCGTCAAGTCTGCAGGCTACAGCGAAGCCGAAGTGATCGAGATCGTCCTGCACGTCGCTCTCAACACCTGGACCAACTACATCAACGAAGTCGGCCAGACCGAGATCGACTTCCCGGTCGTCAACGCCAAGCAGGCAGCGTGACCAAGTAGCCTTGAAGTCCCTGTCCCGGTTAGCGGTTTCCGCTGACCGGGCCAATAGAAGGAAATGGCCCCATGACCCGCCCTCCTCTCCCGCCGTTCAACGAAGAAACCGCCAAGCAGAAAGTCCGCATGGCGGAAGATGCCTGGAACAGCCGCGATCCGGAGAAAGTCTCGCTCGCCTATACGCCCGACAGCAAATGGCGTAACCGTTCCGATTTCCCCCAAGGCCGTCCCGAGATCCAGGTCTTCCTGACCCGCAAATGGGAAAGGGAACGGGAATACCGCCTGATCAAGGAACTGTGGGCTTATCAGGACAACCGGATTGCCGTGCGCTTTGCCTATGAGTGGCACGACGCAAATGGTCAATGGTTCCGCTCCTATGGCAACGAAAACTGGGAGTTCGACGCCGAAGGCCTGATGCGGCTCCGCTTCGCCAGCATCAACGACCTGCCGATCGCCGAAGCCGACCGCAAGTTCCATTGGCCGCAGGGACGGCGCCCGGACGATCACCCGTCCCTTTCGGACCTCGATTTGTAGAGCGAACTCCATGACCCAGAAAGAACTGACCTACGCCAGCGACATCGCCTTTACCGAAACGGTAAAGGCTCTTCAGACGGAGAAAGGCTCGCGCGGCGCCTATGCCAAAATGGAAGAACGCGGCTCCTGGCAAACGGAGATCGGCAGCGATCTGAAAGCCTTCATCGAGGAGCGCCGCAGCGTCTATCTGGCGACAGCCAATCTGGACGGCCAGCCCTATATTCAGCACCGGGGTGGCCCTCCGGGGTTCCTGAAGGTTCTGGACCCCAAAACCATCGCCTTCGCCGACTTTGCCGGAAACCGCCAGTACATCTCCATCGGCAATCTGGCCGACAATCCGAAGGCCTATATGTTCCTGATGGACTACGCGCACCGCCGGAGGGTGAAGGTCTGGGGAACAGCACGCGTGGTGGAAGATGACGGGGACCTGCTCGCACGGCTTTCGCCGGAGGACTACAAGGCGCGGCCCGAACGTGCGATCCTGTTCACGGTCGAGGCATTTGACTTCAACTGCCCTTCGCACATCCCCCAGATGATCGAGGCGGAACTGGTCAAACACGCCCTCGCGGAACGCGACACGAAAATCGCGGCATTGGAAGCACGGCTGGCGGAACTGGAAAAATAGACAGCGATGGGGGAAAGGCTCTGACCTGTACCCCCTTGCCGCCAGAAGGGTTTCAGCCGTATACCATCCCCAGTTGATTAGAACCTATCTGACGCGTTTCTCCTTTTCTTCGGCTAGGAATGGTTTGCAGGACGATGCGGGGTATCGTTCAAAAAGCATGACGCTGTCCGCAGGACAGGAAAAGCGCGTCAGATAGGTTCTAATCAACTGGGGTTGGTACTAAGGTCCGCCGGAACACCGTTAGCCATCCGCATGCCCGTTTCTGGAGGTCCCATGTCCACGCCCGCTTATGACGATCAGAATGTATTCGCCAAGATCCTGCGCGGCGAGTTGCCCAGCCACAAGGTCTATGAGGATGACAAGACGCTCGTCATCATGGACATCATGCCGCGCGGCGATGGCCATGTTCTGGTGGTCCCGAAGGCACCGTCACGCAACATTTTCGACATCAGGACCGACGACCTCAACGCGGTAATGGCGACTGTGCAGAAAATGGCCCGCGCCGTCGTGAAGGCATTCGGCGCCGATGGCACGACTATCCAGCAGTTTTCCGAGCCTGCCGGCGGCCAGGTGGTGTTTCACACCCACGTCCACGTGATCCCGCGTTTCGAAGGCGTTTCCCTGCGCCCGCATACCGGCGAGATGGCGGACAACGATGTTCTCGCCTCTCATGCGGACAAGATCAGGGCGGCGCTATAAGCCAACGCCCAATGCCCACATTCCGGCAAGCAGAAATCCGAGGCTGGATAATACGCCGGTAATCACCGTCTTGCGGGTACCAAGAAACACAATGAAGCCGAACACCGCTGCGGCGATGCGCAACCACATCGGCGTTTCGCCCAGAACGCCATTTGGAAACAGGATCAGTTTGGCAATCAGCCCGGCAATCAGCGCGGTGGCGACGCAGCGCACCCAGATCAGCAACTCGCCATCTTCACGCAGCCGTCCGCCTGCGAACACGCCGAACCAGCGCCAAATGTCCGTTGCGAGCCAACCAGCAACCACGATCATGACATATGGCCACCACCAGGTCTCCGCCAAAGCCCCTACGCTCATGGGCGAACCCGCCTGACAATCCTGGCCCCCAGATAGGCGAGTGTTCCACCGACTAGCCCGGTCCAAAGAAGATCCATTCCCGGCAGGTAGAGATAGAAAACCGGCCCGAGAACAAGCCCGGCCACCATTGCCGCCTTGTCGGCGCTGATCTGCGCCGCGCCCCACAAGGAGCAAAGGAAATAGACCGGGGTCAGCAGCACCAGCGCGGCAGCGACCGGGTCCGGCAGACGCCCGGCGAGCATGTAGGCGATCCCGGTCATGGCGAACACGAACAGGCTGACAGAAAACCCGAAACCGATGAAGAATGGCAAGCGCCCGGCGCGCGGCAGGTCCGGAAGGTTCTTCATCGCGTAGACCCACGCGGTTACGGCAACGAAATGGGAGGCCACCAGCAAGTGCCAGGTGCGTGTCTTGCCGGGCACCTTGACCATCGGCATCAGGGCCATGGTCATCGGCATGAGGCGGACCGAGGCAAGCGCGACGGCGAATGCCGCTGGTACAATTCCCATGCCCGCCTGCAAGGCCCCAGTCAGGACGACGATCGACGGCAAGGCCCAGACCATCCCGGCCATCGCAAGCGTTTCTGCCAGCGTCAACCCGGTATCGCGCGCAAGACCTGCATAGCCGACAAAGGCCGCCGTCAGAATAAGCGCGGGAATGGAGATCGCAGCCCGGGCGCCGCGCAAAAACCAAACCCGGTCCGGAACGTCCGATCCATCGTCAGTGGAAGGTGCAGTCTTGTCCGCAAATACTGGCATGATGGCAATGTCGCCGCTTTACCGCATTCCCGATCTACAATCGGCCAGGTAACTCTTCGTGAAGGCAAAGGTTTCAACGCGGTAGACGCTGCTTTGCGCTTCAAACCGAAATCGGATCTCTTTCGTAAGGTTTCCTTATTGAATACCCGTTGACCTGAATGTCAACCATCGCAAAGGGAGGGAGGCGAAACCGTTCTTCCAACTCCCGTCAGACGGATCGCGTCAGACCGCCGTCGATGCGGATGTTCTGGCCTGTCACATAGGCCGCTTCATCGCTGGCGAGATAGGAGATCAGCCCGGCAACCTCGTCGGAGCGGCCATAGCGGTTCATCGGAATGCGGTCCCGCCGGTCATCCTTTTCAGGCAAGCTGTCAATGAAACCCGGCAAGACATTGTTCATGCGCACATTTTGCGCCGCGAACTTGTCTGAAAACAGCTTGGTGAAACTGGCGAGGCCCGCGCGGAACACGCCTGAAGTCGGAAACATCGGGTCCGGCTCGAAAACGGCAAAGGTGGAAATGTTGATGATCGACCCGCCGCCATTTTCCGCCATGAGGGGGGCCACAAGCCGGGCAGGCCGGATAACATTCATCAGGTAATAGTCCATCCCCAAGTGCCAATCCGCATCGGAGAGCTCCAGAATATCGCCTTTCGGGCCATGACCGGCCGAGTTCACCAGAACATCGATCCGTCCAAAGGCGTCCATCGCCGTGCTGACCAGAGCCTCAAGGTCTTCCGGCTCCAGATTGGACCCTGTGTGGCCGAGACCGCCGAGTTCTTCCGCCAGGGCTTCCCCTTTGCCGGACGACGACAGGATCACCGGCTTGAAACCGTCCGCTGCCAGCCGCCGCGCTGCCTCGGCGCCCATTCCGGACCCGCCTGCGGTAATCACCGCCACTTTGGTATCAGGCATTTCTTGTCTCCGTTGCACAGTTGAGCGGAGATGTAGTGCCGCGGAGGTAAAGTGACAAATCAGTATTGGTGACCAATGAAATCAAAACGGCTTATGATCGTTTTGTCTCTCATCGATCCTGAAGCGCCAGTCGGATTCCAAGCGCGCAATAGATCGCACCAACCGCCTTGCCCTGCCAGCGCGCGATTGTCTGGTTACGGCGCAGGAACGCACCGACATAACCGGCGGCAAAGGCGACCGTCACGGTGCTGAGAAGCCCCAGAAGAACAAACAAAACGCCGAGGATCGTCAGTTGAAGGCCGACGGCGCCATTGGCCGGATTGACGAATTGCGGCAGGAAGGACAGGAAAAACAGTGCCGATTTCGGATTGAGCACCTCCGCGAGCACGGCCTGGCGGAAGGCCGCGCCAGAGGTAAGCATCTTGACAGATGGCACCCCGAAACCGGCGGACCGGTCGAAAATCGCCTTCAGCCCCAGATAGACGAGATAGGCGGCCCCGGCATATTTGATGATCGTGAAGGCTGTCGCTGATGCCATGATGATTACCGAAAGGCCCAGCACCGTCATCGCCGTGTGCACCAGATCCCCCACCGCGATCCCGAACGCGGTTGCCAGCCCGTTTTTCGTTCCCGACGCCGACGCCCGCGCCAGCGTCAGCAGCGTTGCCGGACCCGGAATGAACACAAAGCCGAGCAGCACAACGAGATAGGTGATGAGGGTCGTCTGATCGATCATGGGGCGCTCCTGAAGCCATGCGGATTTACGATTGCCAAGTGTTGCGGATCAGGAGTTCAGCACGTTGACTGGTCAAGCGTCAACGAGCGCTTTTCTGGCCATTAAGTTTTGTGTTCGGCCTTCGCATTGCGAATCAGAGCGTGTGTCGAAAGCAATTTTTTCATACGGCCTTGCTCGGGCCGCCCCCCTCCATTGATGATCAACTGCGCACGCTGAGGGAGTATGCCAAGGCAACCAGCGCAATTATCGTTTTGATTTCATAGGTGGACCGGGCCTTTGAATTGACTGGCAAACCAATGCCGGATCTCTCCGACATCCGCCGTCCCAATCCGCTGGATCTGTCGCCCTTCGACAAGGCGTGTTTTCTGCATAACGGACAAATCCGGCTCAACGCGGTGGCATAGGCCTTTGCAGCCTGCCACCGCTGGAAGCTGTCAAGCCATGCTCATCGGCCGTTTACCGATGGTCAGTTCGCTGACGGAGTTGGCAATGGCATGCCGGTCTATCTGGAAATGCCGGCTGAGATCGCCGATCGTTCCTGTCTGGCCGAAATGCTCGACACCGTGGGGTATGGTCTTGTGGCCTGCGACGGCACCGAGCCAGGACAGGGTTGCCGGATGTCCATCGATGACGGTCACCAACGTGCAGTGGCGCGGCAGTCCGTTCAATAACGCCTCGGCGTGAGAGAGCGCCTTCGGGTTGCCGCGTGCGCGTTCCCTTTGCGCGGCGGTCCATCCGGCATTCAGCCGGTCGGCGGAGGTCACGGCCAGAACACCGACATCGCGGCGGTGCTCGCCGATCATGCCGGCGGCGGCAATGGCCTCATCGGCAACCGCCCCCTGGTAGGCAATCACGACCGCGCAATTCGGGCCCGGCTTGCGCAGCCAGTAAGCGCCATCAACCGCGCCCTGACGGAATGCATCGTCGACGCGTTTTGCCGGCTGCTCCAGCTTTTTCGTTGTCAGGCGCAGATAGACCGATCCGCCGGTTTCATCGCGGAGCCATGTGCGTTCGTCCGGATCGCCCTCGCCGTCGCGCTGCATGTAGTCGAACGCCCATTCCATGATCACGGCCAGTTCGTCGGCAAAGGCGGGCTCGAAGCTGGCAAGACCGTCCTGGGCCATGCCGGTGAGCGGCGTGCCGACCGATTGGTGGGCGCCGCCTTCCGGTGCCAGCGTCACGCCGGAGGGCGTACCGGCAATCATGAACCGGGCGTCCTGATAGCAGGCATAATTCAGTGCATCGAGGCCCCGGTGCACGAACGGATCGTAGACGGTTCCGATCGGGATGATCCGCTTGCCCCAAAGGCTGTGGGCAAGCCCGGCAGCCCCCAGAAGCAGGAACAGGTTCATTTCCGCAATGCCGAGTTCCAGATGCTGACCTTCGGGGGCGAAATTCCATTTGGCGGTCGAAGGAATGCGGTGCTCGATAAACGCGTCCTTCTGCGCCTCGCGCGCAAACAGTTTGCGCCGGTTGACGAAGGCCCCCAGGCCGGTTGTGCCGGTTACATCCGGCGACGTCGTCATGATGTGACCAGCCAGTTCACTCCCGCCCTTCGCCAGCATATCGAGGATCTTGCCAAAGGCTGCCTGAGTGGAAATTTCCCTGTCCGACGCAAACTCCACCTTCGGGACCGGCAGTTTCGCGCAGGCATGGCGCCTGATCCCATCGGCGAAAAACGGCACTCCGGCAAGGAATGCCTTCAATCCGGCAACATCCTCCACGGCGGCCAGAGGCTCCCATTCCTGGCCCTCCGGCACGCCCATGTGCTCCTGCCACCCGGCCATCTGCGCCTTGGTCATCAGGCCGCCGTGATTGTCCTTGTGTCCTGCAATCGGTGTGCCCCAGCCCTTGATCGTATAGGCGAGGAAGCAGGTTGGCCTGTCGTGGTCAATCGCCGCAAACGTTTCGGCCATGGTTTCCACGCAGTTGCCGCCGAGACCTTCCATCAGTGCCGCGAGTTCGGTGTCGCTGCGCCTGTCCAAAAGCGCCGTCACGTCGCCCTGGTCGCCAAGATCGTCCATCAACCGCTTTCGCCAGACCTCGCCGCCCATATAGGTCAGTGCGGAGTATTCGGCGTTCGGGCAGGCATCGATCCAGGCGCGCAACTTGTCACCGCCCGGCTCCTCAAACGCCGCCCGTTGCAAGGTGCCGTACTTGATCCGGACAACATCCCATCCGAAGGCGTCGAAGATCTTTTCGATCCGCTCGAACAGGCCTTCGCGGACGATCCCGTCGAGCGACTGGCGGTTATAGTCAATGATCCACCACGTGTTGCGCAGGCCGTTCTTCCAGCCCTCCTGCAGCACCTCGTAAACATTGCCTTCGTCCATCTCGGCATCGCCGGCAAGCGCCACCATGCGCCCAAACTCGGTATCCTTGCCCCATTCTTTCGCCTTGATGAAATCCTGAACCAGCGAGGCGAGCGCGGTGATACCGACACCCAAACCAACCGATCCGGTCGAGAAATCCACGTCGTCGGTGTCTTTCGTCCGGCTCGGATAGCTTTGCACGCCGCCAAAGCCGCGGAAATTCTCCATCTTCTCGCGGCTCTGATTGCCCATCAGATACTGCATGGCGTGAAAGACCGGCGACGCGTGCGGCTTGACCGCAACCCTGTCCTGCGGCCGGAGCGCGGAAAAATATAGCGCGGTCATGATCGACACCATGGAGGCGGACGACGCCTGGTGTCCGCCGATCTTGATCCCGTCTTCGTTCGGCCGGATGTGATTGGCGTTGTGGATCATCCAGTGCGACAGCCACAGAAGCCGTTGTTCAATGGTTTTCAGATGGGCAGCGGACATTGACGGACATTCCTTCGACTGGACTTCAGACTGGCGCAAGCACAGACCCTGAAAACGCTCAGGATTGACTTAACGGCAAGCAAAAATCACCGGGACCAAATGCCAAAGTCGCCGAAAAGCACCTCCATTTCAAGGCCTTGCGCTGAAACATCGATCATCGGCAATAGCGGCTGCGCTCCAGTTTAGGGTTGCTTACTGGCAACGGCCAATTGTCAGGCCACCGGACCAAAGGCAGGGATCATGAAAGGAATTCATTCCCGCACAATTTGGTACCATCCTCGATTGGGCGGTAGAGACTTGCCTCAACCAAACCTGCGTTCCGTCAAACCAGGCAAGTACAGATCTATCGGATCCGGCGCCCATCGACTCCGCCCGAATGAAAGACAGGCCGGCACCAACGCACAACGGTTCTTATTTTTGGCAAACCAGGTTTTAGTCTTACCCAGAAGCTTTGCCGGTTTTCACCCGGATCGCGCTTCGAGAAACTGGTCGGTCAATGCGCCGTCTGGGCCGGTCACTGTCAAAGGTTCAAAATCGCGCGCGAATTTGTCCGGTAACCGGCAAATTGGCCGGTAGGCCGCGCGGAGTTTATCAGACATGGCACAAAACGTCGGCTTCGGTTCGCACATGCTTTGGATCAGTTGGCGAGGGCTCCCGGCACCCAGATTGAAGCCAAAACGATGCACAGGGCGCACACCGGCAATGACCGTCTGCTCCCAATCGAAGTGCTTTCTCCAATGCCACATATGCCGAACGGAGTGGCAAAGAAGAGCTGTTTTCCGCCCCTTGAATTTCAACAAATCCCGCAAGTAGGGAACGACCTCATGCAGCGGTTCCTTTGGCCACTCCACCAGCTTCTGCCCATCCATATCGCTCAGGAGGACGTTTGGCATCAGGCGGCCATTTCGGCTTGCTGCTTCAAATTGCGGTGTGCCGGCAATCGGAATGGCCAGTGAGAGCAACGAGGGCAGCGCAACGCGCGGCTCCGCGAGTAAACCGGCGATCTGACTTTCAACTTCTGCAGTCGTCTGCTGGGCAAAATCGATGATCATGCCGTAGTCGAACGCAATACCGTGCTCGGCACAGGCCTCCGTCAGCGCCAGGGGATCCAGCGCAAGGCTTTGTTTCTTGTTGAAGGATTTCAAGACAGCAGGGTCCAGATTTTCCACCCCGGAAAACAGTCCCTTGCAACCGTTTTCCGCCAACAGTTGGAGGTTTTCCGGCTTTTTGAAGAAGTCGCCCGTCACAAGCGCACCCCATGCGCGAAACTGCCCTGCCCGCCAACGATCGCCGATTTTCCGCACCCGCTTTTGGAAACTCTCCCGGCTGTTGCCGTAAAAATTGTTGTCCAGCACCATGACGACGGTCGCCTTGCCGATTGCATCGAGTTGACCGTCGATGGCGGCGTCCGAATGGGACGTGTAGGCCCGGCCCTCGCCGGTCAGGGAACAGAATGAACAAGCGAAATTGCAATTCTTTGTGGTTTCCAGATAGCCGACACCCATGGCCGGGGCGGTGAGATCGAACCTGGGAGCCTTGCGTTCGCAAAGATGGTTTGCGCCGAGCACGTCTTCTATGACGGTTTCTATTTCCTCGATATCGCCGAGACACGAATAGTCGAATACCTGCCTGCATATTGACGGAAGAGCGCGCGCGATCGGTCCGCCAATGACGGTGACCACCTGGGGATTGAAATGCCGGCAGTAGGCGGCCAACTGGCGTGCCCGATCGAAGGCAGCCGTAAGCCCGGTAAGAACCAAGATGTCCGGCCATTGGAAGATCCGGCGGTCAAGCAAAGCGCCATGATAAACCTCGTCCCACACCCGGATGTCCGTTGTGTGCGGATTGAAATGGCCAGCGAGGTAGTAAGGTGCCATCGCGCGCGGGACAAACAGCCGCGTAGGTGCCGCCGATCTCCAGGGGTCGAAGTAACCATTAACGATAAAGACACGGCTACGGCGTGATCGCATATCAGCCTCTGGCTTTTGACAATGACGGAGGATTGGCCGGGAACAGAACAATATCCAAATACGGCCAAGATGAATTGGTTAGCGCGAACAACATGTTACCTTAGTATTTTCCACCAGCATCTTGAGGTGCGGTCCGAGCCGATGGCGGTCCTTCTTGGGTTTTCCCGAACTTCCCCGGCCATTCTCTTGCGAATGCAGGGCGTTTGGACTTAAGAACATTTGTAACAAGTAAAACTGCCCCATACCGGACAAATAGTCCCCAACCTCACAACATTCTCGTTGCTCACTTCATGGACATAATCGAGCACCTTCGGCTCAACGATGCCTTTGCTCAGTTGGACAGCACCGTTTTGCAGCAGATTGCATCGGTTTGCCGGATCACTCGGATCTCGCGTGATCAGATGATCGTCCGCGAAGGCGATAAAACCGCCGATCTTTTCGTGCTTGTCGAAGGTACCGTGAGCATTGTCAGGGCTGGGGCGACGGGTGAAAAGGTTGCGGTCAGCTCGGCCGACGCGGGTGAATGCCTGGGTGAACTGGCCTTTCTCGACGGAGAGCCGCGCGCAGCCACGGTGGTCGCTGTTACCCCATGCACCTTGGTGGAGATACCGGCGGCCGGGTTAAAGTCGTTGCCGGACGGTGCAGCCGTGTCCGGGGACCTCAAGGCAGCGCTGGCAAGTGTCGTGGTAAAACGCACCCGCCGCCTGAGCGACGATATGCTGTCCACGCTGCGCGCGCAGCTGGCCGCCAAAACGCTGCAAAACCAGTTCGGTTACTTCCTGGTCTTTACCATCGCGCTGTTTCTCATTTCGACGACGCTGTTTTACCTTGTCGCCGAACACTACGTTGAGGACGTGTACGACCCGGGTTTTTCCTGGCAGACAGTTCTGCTGCTGGCCGTTCCCTGCCTTGTCATCATCAGGGTCCTTAGAATTCCCGCCGACCAGCTCGGCCTGCGGCGCCAGGGGCTGCTCCGGTCGCTGATGCAATCGTTTGCGATCTGCCTCGGACTCACGATACCTGCGCTTGTTTACCTTTGGTTTTTCAGGGGAACACAGAGCTCCCAGAGCGCCGGCGCGCAAATCGATTTGGTGTTTCTAGCGCAATATCTGGTGCATACAGTGTTTCAGGAAATCGGGTCCCGCGGTCTGCTTCAGGGCCTGTTCCAGAAGTTCCTGGATGACACGAAAGGGCACCGCGCGATTCTTCTGACCAGTACGATCTTCGCGTCTCTCCATCTAACCTTCGGGGTGGACGCGGTTGCCATTACTTTCTTTGCAAGCATCTTGTTCGGGTATGTCTATCTCTACCAGAAGAACCTCGCCGGCGTGATCCTGATGCACTACTGGTTCGGCGTTCTCGCCGCGTTCATCGTGGCGATATAGAGCGGAGCACAATGACCGGCTGCTAATACCAACCCCAGCTCCAAGCAAGACAAACGAAAACGGGCACCCGCAGGCACCCGTTGATTTCCAGTTCAGATAGTTCCCTCAATCCGCCAATGGCACTTTCGGCACCAGGCTTTTCTTGGGTCCGGATTTGCCCGGTGACTTGGGCTCTTTTGCCGCGGCCTTGGTGGCCGGTTTGCGCCGGCGTTTGGGCTTTGGCTTTGCCTTTGTGGCCTCGGCCTTCGGCTTTTTCGGCGGCGTGGCGCGTTCCTCGACGCTCTCCAGCAGAAGACCGGCTTCGTCCTCGGAAACCGACACCTTGACCATGCCGCCCTTTTTCAGCTTGCCGAACAGCACCTCGTCGGCAAGCGGACGTTTGATGTGCTCCTGGATGATCCGCCCAAGCGGACGTGCACCCATCTGGCTGTCATAGCCCTTGTTGGCGAGCCATTTGATCGCCGGGTCTGTCAGTTCGAAGGTGACGCCCCGGTCCGCGAGCTGGACTTCAAGCTGCATGACGAACTTCTCGACCACCTTGAAGACCACTTCCATCGGCAAGTTGCCGAACGGGATGATCGCATCGAGACGGTTCCGGAATTCCGGTGTGAACAGCTTGTTGATCGCTTCCTGATCATCACCTTCGCGCTTCACGCGGTTGAAGCCGACCGGCATCTTGGCCATGTCAGCGGCCCCCGCGTTGGTGGTCATGATCAGGATGACATTGCGGAAATCGACCTGCTTGCCGTTGTGATCGGTCAGCTTGCCGTGATCCATCACCTGCAGGAGGATGTTGAACAGGTCCGGATGGGCCTTCTCGATCTCATCCAGCAGCAGGACACAATGCGGATGCTGGTCCACGCCGTCGGTGAGCAGACCGCCCTGATCGAAGCCGACATAGCCCGGAGGCGCGCCGATCAGGCGCGAAACCGTATGACGCTCCATATACTCGGACATGTCGAACCGGATCAGTTCAACGCCCATCGATGAGGCAAGCTGGCGGGCGACTTCCGTCTTGCCGACGCCGGTCGGGCCGGAGAACAGGTAGCTGCCAATCGGCTTGTCCGGTTCGCGCAGGCCCGCTCTAGCCAGCTTGATGGCGGAAGCCAGCGTTTCGATGGCCGAATCCTGGCCGTAAACAACCCGTTTCAGGTCTTTGCCGAGGTTCTCCAGAACCTCCGCATCGTCCTTGGAGACAGATTTCGGCGGGATGCGTGCCATCGTCGCGATGGTGTTCTCGATCTCCTTGACGCCAATCGTCTTGCGGCGGCGGTTTTCCGGCAGGAGCATCTGGCTTGCGCCGGTCTCGTCCAGCACGTCGATCGCCTTGTCCGGCAGCTTGCGGTCGGAAATATATTTCGCCGACAGTTCCACCGCCGTTTTGATGGCGTCGTTGGTGTAGCGGACCTTGTGGAAATCCTCGAAATACGGCTTCAGGCCTTTCAGGATATCGATGGCGTCCGGAATGGTCGGCTCATTGACATCGATTTTCTGGAACCGGCGCACCAATGCGCGGTCCTTTTCGAAGAATTGCCGGTATTCCTTGTAAGTGGTCGAGCCGACGCAGCGCATTGCGCCGGAGGCAAGCGCCGGCTTCAACAGGTTGGAGGCGTCCATGGCCCCCCCAGAAGTCGCTCCGGCACCGATCACGGTGTGGATCTCGTCGATGAACATCACCGCACCCGGATAGTCCTCGACCTCCTTGACCACCTGTTTCAGCCGTTCCTCGAAATCGCCCCGGTAGCGGGTGCCGGCAAGCAGGGCACCCATGTCGAGCGAGAAGATGGTCGCATCCTGCAGAACCTCCGGCACATCGCCGTTGACGATCCGGTGCGCGAGCCCCTCGGCAATTGCTGTCTTGCCAACGCCCGGGTCACCAACAAACAGCGGATTGTTCTTCGAGCGGCGGCACAGGATCTGGATGGTCCGTGCGATTTCATCATCCCGGCCGATCAGCGGATCAATCTTCCCGCTTTCCGCCTTCTCATTGAGGTTGACACAATAGGCTTCCAGCGCCTCGGTCTTCTGGTTCTGTTTCTTCTCCGAGGTATTGCCGGACAGGACATCTTCTTCTTCCGCGCCCTCGACCGGGCGGGCCTCGGTCATGCCCGGACGTTTTGCAATGCCATGGGAAATGTAATTCACCGCGTCGTAGCGGGTCATGTCCTGATCTTGCAGGAAATAGGCAGCGTGGCTTTCGCGCTCAGCGAATATCGCGACAAGAACATTGGCCCCGGTCACCTCTTCACGGCCCGAAGACTGCACGTGGATTACCGCGCGCTGGATGACGCGCTGAAAGCCCGCGGTCGGTTTGGAATCCTCATCCGTATCGGTAACGAGGTTGTCGAGTTCGGTCTCGATATACTCCACCAGATTGCGGCGGATGACATCCAGATCGACGTTGCAGGCGCGCATGACCGCAGCCGCGTCCTGATCCTCCAGCAAGGCAAGCAGCAAGTGCTCCAGCGTCGCATATTCCTGATGGCGCTCATTGGCAAAAGAGAGAGCCTGATGAAGGGCCTTTTCAAGACTGCGTGAAAATGAAGGCACGTGATATGTTCCTTACTTTTTTTCCATGACACATTGCAAAGGATGTTGGTGCTTGCGGGCGAAATCCATGACCTGGGTCACCTTTGTTTCCGCCACCTCATATGAATAAACTCCGCATTCGCCGACACCGTGGTGGTGAACGTGCAGCATGATGCGCGTCGCCTCTTCCCGGTTCTTCTGGAAGAAACTCTCCACCACATGGATTACGAACTCCATGGGTGTGTAGTCGTCGTTCAACAGAAGCACCCGATAAAGGTTCGGCTTCTTGGTCTCGGTTCTGGTTCTGGTGACGACGACGGTACCGGCGTCACCGCCGTCATCCTCATAGTCAGACCCCGCCGACATAACTGCGCCTTTTGCCTTACCCGCAAGGATCAAAATGATACCCGTATTTTCCCAACACCGTTGACTGGGCCCTGCTCCTTCCCGTAATCGGCAGAAACACGGCACGGCCGCTCATGACACTCATCAACTGTAATCCTGCCGCGCATCCGGCGCGCGCGCAATGGGCGATTTGGCCAAGAGGTGCACATTTAGTGGACCGGTCAGGCCCACCTTGTTTGCAGAACTCATGTAGGACCGCTGTTATATTTGAAAAGAACCGTGCATATCACAAATAGCCCATGCGCTTTTCCCTTCAGGAAGAACCGCATGTATGGGCACCGGCTACATGCTTCAAGATGCAGACCAGCAAATGCGCCGGAAGAGACGATTCCTCCCAGGTAATCAAAAATACTTCAAGACCGGATAACAGGAACTATGGCAGCGTTTCGAAACCGAACGCCTCGATCCAATTGGCTGCGCGGCACTTCGCCGCCTGCGGCATTTTCAATGTACAAATCACAAAAAACCCGGCCTTGGGAGCCGGGTCTAGCTGTCTCAACGTGCCGAAGCACAGAAACCGGTATGGCTTACTTGGCAAACTTGTCGAGCATGCCTTCGTAAGGCTTGTAAGCGTCTTTCGACATGTCGGTGACCATCTCGCCGATCTTGTTCATTTCGCCAACAAAACCTTCGTAAGCGGTCTTTACGTAGTCCGCCTGAGCTTCGAAAGCCTTGTCGAGCGACTTGGAAGCGACCAGCTTTTCAACGGCAGCAGAACCTTCTTCGAAGGATTTCTTCTGGTAGTCGGCAACTTCAGACGCAATTGCCTGCATGCCCTTGCTTACGGTGCCGAAGGATTCCATGGCCATGTCCATGTTGTCCTTGCCCAGTTTTTGGAATTCTTCAATGCTGTTCATCATTGGATTGTAGCCCTTTTTCGGCAATTCGGTTTCCGGCGCCGGCCCATGCCGGAAGACCAAACCGCATCGCGTTACCTAACGATGCGTAATTAATGCGCTGCACAAAAGTTGTCAAGATTTTTTTGCAACGCAGCATTTTGCAACGCCAATTGTGCCAACATGGCCAATTGCCGGCTAAGAAACGCTCCGGCAGTTGCCTAACCGCTCGTCGGCTAGCATCGCACCATGCAGCAGAAAGAATGTATAAATTCTTCGAATACAAACCAGAGACGATGCCTGTATTCAGAAAACGTCACTGTGAACACTTTGTTAACCATACTATATGATCGAAGCGCGTATATTTTTATATAATGATAAATACTATTGCATATTTACATGATTTTTTCTTATTAATTCCAGATTAACTTTACAAGATGTGAAAACCAATACATATGTTTCCGTATTTATATTTACTCATTCGTAACCGTATTTGATTCACATTGCCAGGAACGTTCGAACAGCCCAGCGAAGCGCCGCATTGCGATCACAACGGCATGTTGAACATCCATGTGACCTTAATGGGATTGGTTACAGTGTTGAGTAAGCGATTGTACTGCCGCGCCATGAGTATCGCCGGAATACTTCGAACTGCCGCCCTTTGCGCGGCCCTGACGCTGCTTCCGGCAACGGCACAGGCCAACCCTAAATATGCCGGCATTGTTGTCGATGCAAAAACCGGAAAGACACTCTACGCCTCCTCGGCGGATGCCTACCGCTTCCCGGCTTCGCTCACAAAAATCATGACTCTCTACATCGTGTTTCAAGAGATCGAGGCGGGGCGCCTCGGTCTGGACACACGAATGAATGTCTCGAAGTACGCAGCCGGCCGCCCGCCTACGAAAATCGGTGTCCGCGCGGGGCGTACGCTCAAGGTCAAGGATGCCATCCTGGCGCTGATTACCAAATCGGCGAATGATGCGTCTACTGTCATCGCCGAGCATATCAGTGGTTCTGAAAGTGCTTTTGCGCGGAGAATGACCCAGACTGCCCGCCAACTCGGCATGAGCAAAACCACGTTCCAGAACCCGCATGGTCTCCCCAACAGTGCCCAGCGGACAACCGCACGGGACATGGCAACGCTTGGCCGGGCCATTCAAGAGCATTTTCCGAAGCACTACGGCTATTTCAAAACCCGTTCCTACACCTACGGCAAGACGACACACCGGAATCACAACCGGTTGCTGGGCAGTGTTAAGGGTGTCGACGGCATCAAAACCGGCTATATCCGGGCTTCGGGTTTCAATCTGGTAACCTCTGTCAATACGGGCGGACGCAGCATTGTGGCCGTGGTGATGGGCGGCCGGACCGGCAAGTCCCGCAATGCCCAGATGATCAAGCTGATCAACCGCTACCTCTCCCGCGCCAGCAAGGGAAAACGGACGGCAACCCCAATTCCCCGGCCCGGCGGCATTGAGATCTTTGTCGCGTCGGACATGAAAAATCCGCCGGTTCCGGCCGGAAAGCCGGGACGCAAACCGATTGTCGCGACCGGCCAGCCGGTAGTTCTTGCGAATTCGGCCTCGCCTTTGACCGTTACAGCGCCCGGGGCTGTCCCGACGCCCAACCGCAAGGTTCCTGGCTTTGCCAACGGCGTTCCGGTACCGCCCAAATCGGTCAAGCATCGTCTGGACACAACATTCGCTGTCGCGACGGCCCTACCGCCCATCCCGCCGAGCAGCCCTGGTGCTCCGGTCACGACACAGTCCATCGACAGCACGATGCTGCTTGCCGCTGCCCGCGAGTCTTCCGGTTTGACCGGCCCGGCTTCGCAGACCCGGGCACCAATTGCACCAGCGACCCCGGTCGAGGTTGTACCGGCGGCGAACATTGATGAGCCCGTTGAAACGCTGGCCGCCGCCGCTGTTGTTCCGTCCAGCGGGATTGAGGAAGACACCAGCAGCGATTCTGTCACCGTCGCGACCAGCGACACGCCCGACTTGGCACCGTCCTGGCAAGTCCAGATCGCGGCAGCCGAGTCAGAAACCGGAGCGATCCAGCTCCTCAAGAAAGCCAAAACTTCCGCAGGTTCCGCGCTTCGCGGCAAGGCGCCGCATACCGAGCCAGTGGAGTCAAACGGCAAAACGCTCTACCGGGCGCGGTTTGTCGGTTTCGAAACCAAAACCGCCGCCCGAAATGCCTGTAAATCCCTAAAGAGGGCGAAGTTCGCCTGCTATGCCATCTATCAGTAACTTGCGTAACGGATGTCATCCATGTCTTCTGAGAAGCGTGTCCTTAGCCTCATTGAGTTTCGCCGCCAGAAAGCTGGTTCCGCCATGGTCCGGATGGAGCCGCTTCATCAGCCTTCTGTGCGCCGATCGGATTTCCGCGTCCCCGGCACCGGGAGAAAGCCCCAGGATCTGGTAGGCCTCCTCATCTGCCATGGGGCCCGAGCCCGGCGCGCTTCCCTGCCGATGTGTTCCATCCGGCTCGAAGTCTTCACGCCATCCGGAAAACCGGCGGTCGAGATAAGCTTCGACTAGTTTGCGGCTCTGTTCGTCCCCGGCGGCTTCCTTCCAAAGGATCTGCAGGTCCTGCTCCGAGAGGCTGTCCAGCGACCTGCCCGCCAATGAACCGGCAAGCACGGTACCGGTCATGTCGCCTGTATCGTGATCAAGCTGCATTTCCAGACATGCCGTCCGCACCTGTGACCGCTGCCCGGAAGATCGGGAAGTGTTGCGCCCGCCGCCGAACCAGCCGTAGTTCGCACCAAGCAGCGACAGCGCGAATGCGCCGACCGGAAGCCCCAGAAAGAAACGGCCCGTCATCGTGAGATAGGCTGCTATGGCCATCAGGAACACGCCGCCAATTGTCCTGATCTGGCGGGCAAGTGATGCCGGGTTTGCATTCACGAATTTCCGGCCACTCGAAATCAGAAGCACGAGCAGAATCAGGCCGGCCAGCAAATAGATCATTTTCCGGTCTTCATCCCTTGCAGCAGGAGCCGCGCTCCCCGCCCGCCGTTTCGTTCAAGCGCCGCCAGCGCGGACCGTCCACCGGACGCAAACACCGCCACAGCTTTCAGCAACTCGGCAAGTTGATCTGCGGACCGGGCATCAAACGGACAATATGCTCCGTTGGTCAACCTGGCCATTTCGCGAAAGGCCCGTTCCGCGTCCGGGTCCCTGCCCTCCTGAAAGAGAAACACCGGCACCCCCAACAGGCCGAGCCGGCCAGCCCGCTCGCACAGCAGATCGATGTCTTCTTCCATGCTATCGCCGACATAAACAAGCGCGCCGATCTTTTCCTTGCCAGCAGCATCGATGGCTGAAGACAACACCTTGCGGATTTGCGTCTGGCCGCCCTGGCAAGAGATTCGGGACATGGCCGATGCCAAGTCGCCGGAATCTTGAAACCAGCGCGATGCACGGCATTCGCCGAACCCGCGGAAATAGACAAGTTTGATCTGCAGGCCACCCACCTTGCCGGCTTCCCGGAACATGTCCGCCTGCAGGTGGCACGCACGGTCCCATGTCGGCTGCCGGCTCATTGTTGCATCCAGCGCGAATATCAGCCGGCCACTGCTGCCGGATTGTGGCTTGAGTTCGTTTGCCTTGTTCAGGAACGCCGCAATTTCATCGCCGCTTGACGACCCAGCAAGGCCTCTCGCCGTGGATTGATCCGGTTTGGTTGGCGGTCGCCCTGCCATGTCTTACTCGGTCTCCGCAGAACTGGGTTGATACCTAAATCTGTGTCACAGCATGCTGTTTCGCAAGTTCTCCTGTTGTCTGCTGGTTGTCTAATTCCGGCTCCTGCGTCAAGTCCTGAACCTTTTGTCTTCCACCGGCCCCACGGCTGGCGCCGTCATCAACAATCGGCAGGCCGGGTTCTGCGCTGCCCGTTCCCGCACGTCCCGATCCAGCTTGGCCAGGCTGGCCTCCAGCGCCGCGCGCGCCTCCAGTAAAGGCTTAATACCAACCGGCGTAATAAATAACTCATCTGACGGCGTTTTCCTGATGTTCGGCTAGGAGAGCTTTGCCGGGCGATGCGGGGCATCGTCCAAGAAGCGCGACGATGTCCGAACATCAGGAAAACGCCGCCTTCGGTGGGCTCAAGTGCGCCTGCGGACGTCGTTGCACCGCTTGCCCGGCCAAAAGGCCGCGCTTCACGCTGCGCCTCGCCGCAAACGCGCTTGAGCACCATCAGGTGGGTTATTTATTACGCCGGTTGGTATAACGATCCCTGACAGGGACGGCGCCTCCTGCAAAACCGCCCACACATGGTCCGCGAACTTCGCAACGCCCTTGGGCAGGTGGTGGCCGAGTGAGCCCAGAAGGCCTCTGAGGGCGTTGTCCGTATCCCGCCGCTGGCGCACAAGGTGCCGGCGCGCCTTCAGCGCCAGCAGAGCCATCTGCGCCGCTTCGCTCTTCACGCTCACCGGGCGGCACAAACCCGTGCGCGCAATCTCCTGTGGAGCATCAGCGCCTGGGTGTTCGCAAGGTCCAAGGCTGATCGTCAAACTTGAGTCTCTTCGTGGGTGGACTGGCCTTTGCGGGTTGGATGTGCAAGACTCTGGCATGGATAAAATTGACAATATGAAAGGTGTTTCATGGCGGTTCGCCCGGTTGTTGAATTGGATGGCGTTTTCAAAAAGGCAAAAGAGCGGGGTGCAGAACGGCTATATCACGATTGGGCAGCCTCCTATGACGCGGATCTTGCTGCGCTCGGCTATCGGGTCCCGCATTTAGGAGCCGCGTTTTTGGCACGCTATGCTTCTTTGGGGGGCGGTCCCATTCTCGACGCAGGAGCAGGCACGGGACAAGTAGGGCGCGACCTGGAAGTGCTAGGATACAAAAACATAGTTGGTATTGATATCTGCGAAGATATGCTGAAAATCGCGGGGGCGTCCGGCGCATATTCAAGCCTGAGGCGCCAAACGCTGGGCGAGCGCCTCGATTTTCACGACAACACGTTTGCCGGGATTGTCTGCGTCGGTTGCTTTGGCCCTGGCCATGCACCTCCTAGCACGCTGGCCGAATTTGCAAGAGTCGCCAAACCAGGAGCTCCGATAGTCTTCAGCGTTGTCGAAAGCAGCTGGCGGAAACAAGGGTTTCCGGAAGCAATCCAGGACCTCAACGGCGATGGCGCTTGGCAACTGGTCGAGGAACGGGACAACTGGCGGACCTATACGATTGGCGAGCCCGACTATTTCAGCCGAATGTTCGTGTTCAAGGCAGCCTAGGGCCTGTGGGGAATTAGGTTTCGGTCGCGGCGCGAGACGCTTTTGGCTGCGGATCAGGATGAGTGACTGCCATGGAGTAGCCTCCATAAGGGCTCTCTGACGCCATCCGGGGCCAAAAGCGCCGCGTCCCGCAAGGGATATGATGAAAATCGCCCGGCTCCACGGCGCAAAGTCTTGAAAAGGAATGCACCATAAGGGCGGGCCAACGCAGTCAGCGGACAAATGAGAGCGGTCAAGCGATTCAAGCTTACCGCCCGATGCTCAAATCAGATCAGGCAAAGATCGGTGAGCTCCCGGCGCATACTGTCAGGCATTGACTGCATCTTGCCGCTGCCGCCGACATCCTCCGGAGCATCGGAAGCCTTGAGGTAGCGCCACCCCTGAAACGGGCGTTTGGGCTGGTAGCGCGTCAGCACAAGCCTCGGCTCCATAACCAGGTCACAGCGCTTTGTACCGCCGTTGTCCGTGAATGGCCGGATATCCAGAAGGTGCTGCCGGACCTGGATCTTGCCCTTGATGACCCAATAGAGCGACCCGCCGTCCAACAACTCGTCCTTCCGGGCCGGCACCATGCGCGTGGTGTGGATCTGTTCAGGCGCTTCGCCCGCCTGCCGCTTCTGTTCCTGCCTGAAATCAATCCAGGCCTGCAACGCCTCGACGCTGTCGACGCCGACACACAATTTCACCAGATTCAATGTCATGGCTTCATCCCTACCACCCGCAAAGGGCAGATCAAAGAAGCCGCGGCCGAAGCCGGAAATTATGCACAATGGCGATTGTTCGAACGAATTGGAAACACCTCGGAGCTAACGTCAAAGCAGTTCATGCCGATACCTTCAGGAGTGCCTCGGTTTGCGTGTTTCCGTTCTGCTTTTCCTGTGTTGTTTTGTCACAACTGCTACGGCACCTGCCCATGCGTTTGAACTGGTAAACACGTACACTGTCGTGAACACAGGCGGATTTACCGAGATGGACGGAACCCGCACACCAATCCGCCTTCAGCCTGTTGATCGCGAGGTGACCATTTTACAGGCAAACGCAAAGCGGACCCTCCTCTTTTCTATAGAAGGATCGGAGATCGTACTTTTCCGGCTGACGGATGGTCTGTCTTCACTGGAATGGGATTCGGACGGCACCGGCCTACTGGACAAAGCCGACGTTCTGGCAATTTCAAACAAGAACAGTCTTGCTGAAATTCCAGCTTGGGGCGCCCGGCTGGACTGGCCGGGCCTTGGTCCGGCAACCATGGTGGTCTTTGCGCCGACAACCGGCGCTTATTATGGTTTTCTGATCAGCTCCAAGAACGGCACACGGTTCGTCCGGCAAATGGAGTTTCGCCCCTCTGGCGGTCCGGCGAACCGTCCCCGATAAGGCTATCTGTCAAAAATTCCGGGAGATCAATTTACGGCAGCTATCGTGCTTTGCGCACTGTCGACATCATTGAACAGAAGAACCAGCGCGAGTGTAACACCTACAACAGCTACGGTCCAAACGGTTACGCCCCAACAGGACTTACGCACGTCTTGTTCCATGTATACCCTGCATCCTTGAGTCATGCTGGCACCATGCCCAAATATGGCGCCAATGCGGCGAGGAAGTAAATCAGTTCTTAAGCGTTCGCAAGTGCAAAATGTGAGCAACTGCACTGCGTTTTATGCCGGTCGGAAATATGGTCAATAATAACAATTATTTCATAGTGAACAGGGGAAAAACATAGCCATGCCTCCCCTTTCCCTCTTGGACTTTATCGCAATTACCTGGTTTCTGTTCGCCTGGCTCGGATTCAACGCCCTTCTGGACATAAGCCCGCTGCGCTACAAGACCCTCACCCTGGCAATGGATGAATTCCGGCGCGGATGGATGCTTTCCATGGCGGCCCGTGAAGTGCGAATCATGGACACGGCCATCATGAGCGGACTGCAGCAAGGCACGGCATTTTTCGCTTCGACCTCCTTGTTCGCCATAGGGGGGTGTTTCGCCTTGTTCGAATCAACTGACCGGATCCTGCAAATTGCAGGCGACCTCTCCTTGCCGGCCGGCGAAAGCCGGGCGCTGTGGGAGATCAAGGTGCTCGGCCTGCTGCTGATCTTCGCCTATGCGTTCTTCAAGTTCGGCTGGGCCTACCGGCTGTTCAATTATGCCAGCATTCTCATGGGTGCGATGCCGGAAAGGCATTTGGCACCGGCTGAGAAGGTCGAACAAGTGGCTCTGCAGGCTGCAGAGATGATCGTGTTGGCCGGCAAGCATTTCAATCGCGGCCAGCGGGCCTTTTTCTTCGCGATTGGCTTCCTCGGCTGGTTCGCTGGCCCGCTGGTTCTTTGTGCAACAACACTCGCTGTTCTGCTGGTGATGATCCGCCGTCAGTTCTTGTCCAAGGCCCGCAAAGCCGCGCTGTCCGGGCAATATCCCTTCTCGCCGGCTGCCAGGTCGGGTGAATAGACTGACACCGGCTCCGCAAATCCCTTGACGCCGTATTGGCCATAGAGGCCGGACCGGCACTTCATGATCTCCGCGAGAGCATCGGACACAAGGATCTCGGCATCAAGGTTTTTGGCCAAACCGGCTATCCGGGCCGCCAGATTGACGACTGGGCCGACAACCGTAAAGTCAAGGCGCGTATCACCACCGACATTCCCGAAGAACACGTCGCCGGCATGCAGCGCGATCCCTACGCGCATGTCAGGTGTATACGGGCATGTGTTGGATTGGTTGATTTCGGCAATACGATGCGTTGTTTCCTTG
Organism: Roseibium sp.; assembly: GCA_965230445.1. Classification (GTDB taxonomy): domain Bacteria; phylum Pseudomonadota; class Alphaproteobacteria; order Rhizobiales; family Stappiaceae; genus Roseibium. Next base: position 2,628,853 of record OZ246005.1, read on the forward strand.
GCTGCCCTCAATGCCCGGCGGGCGGCATCCACAGATTGCTCTTCCGTTTCATAGGGGAAGATCGCCATCACCTCGTCGCCGATGAATTTCAGCACCTCGCCGCCATGGGCCTCCACCGCGGTGGTCATGGCCCCGAAGTAGTGATTGAGAAACTGCACGAGCTTGTCGGCAGGCAACGTGTTCGAAAGCTCCGTAAAGCCACGCAGATCAGCGAAGCTCACCACAGCGGAGATCCATTCACCCTCGCCGCGCTTGGTAGCGCCTTTCAGCACCTGTCCGCCCGCGCGGGCACCGACATAGGTGTCGAGAAGGGTTTCGGTGGTGCGCCGAAGGGTTTTCAACTCGCAAACAAGGCCCAGCGGACGGCTGATGGACTGAAAGACCGCAATGTTGCCATCTGAAAATCCCTTCGGGGATTTTGTCGCGAAGCTGAGCATTTTCGCAGAACCATCCGAAAACGGCATCGGCAACGCGAAATAGTCGGTATAGCCGTCCTCGCGAAGCTCCCGAATGATTTCGTATTCATTGTCTTCTGTCGTTTTGCCGATCTTGCGGCGCACTGTCTTGTGTTCTTCGAACACCACCTTGACCGGGCTGTTCTCGTAGCTCTCTTCATGATCATCACCGGCGAGATACTGCCGCAGGCCGCGATCTCCGCTGCTTGTCCAGTGCAACGATTCCGCACGGACATTCGGGTGCAGGATCATGATGCCGGTCATGACCCGGTCAACAGGCAAACCTGCCGCCGACAGCCGTTCCGCCAACTCCGATATGACTTCGAGAGTGTCTTCCTTGGAGGCCGCATCGCTGTACAGCCATTTGACAATGTCAGCCGCTACAATCGGTGCTTCAAGTGCCATTTTTGCCGCTCTTACTTCCAGGTTTCATTCCAATGCCAGATATGGGTGCTGCAGATGCGAAGAAAAGAGCATGGCCGTTCACAGTTTGCGGCGCTTGGTAACTCTTCGCGAGCAGTTTCTAGGCTCAGGACTCATTAAATCCACCATATGACGATAGCTGCGATTGTTATTGCGGCCATGAAGACATCTGCTCTGCGGTCATACCGTGTAGCAATGCGGCGCCAATCCTTAAGCCTGCCAAACATGTTTTCGATCTTATGGCGTTGTTTGTATTGGGTTTTGCAGAATTCTGCTGGTGCCTTTCGGCCCTTGCGCGGCGGTATGCAAGACGCAATACCCTTGGCTTGAAGCGCTGCGCGGTATTCGTCTGAGTCATATCCCTTGTCGGCGATCATGGTCGCGCTGCCGCCTTCAGGCAGGGCGGGGTACAGGATCCTGGCGCCTACATGATCGGAGACCTGTCCGGCCGTCAGGCACATGGCGAGCGGCCGTCCCTCACCATCACACACGGCATGCAGCTTCGTATTCAACCCGCCTTTCGTGCGCCCGATATGGCGGGGAAGCACCCCCCTTTTAAAAGGCTCGACGCGGTGCGGTGAGCCTTCAGGTGCGTCGCATCGATCATCAACGTATCGGGCGGACCGTCGCCTGCAGTCAAGTGACTGAATATCTTGTCAAAAACACCCATTTCCGACCAGCGCCGGAAGCGGTTGTAGAGCGTCTTGTGGGGCCCGTATTCCTTGGGTGCATCCTTCCACTGCAGGCCGTGCTTCAGCACGTAGATGATGCCCGAGATCACCCGGCGGTCGTCGACACGCGCAACACCGTGCGACTTTGGAAAGAACGGCTCGATCTTCGACATTTGGCCAAGTGAGAGCAGAAACAAATCAGACATGACAAACCCCTTTGCCATCCTGAATCACATCGCGCAGATAAATGCAAATTAATAGGTCCTGAGCCTAGGGCTTCGGAAACAGGTCGCTGCTGCGCCCGGTCAACCAGTAAACTGCCAGCCCGACCCACTCACGAAACGCGACATCGAAGCGCCGGAGGCCTTTGGATGCACCGGCGAACCAAAGGCCGCGATCTTCCGGGCCACGTGTCCTGTAGTCCACGGGATAGGCCGTAACTCCCTGCCAGCCGGCTTGGCGAAACACACCCATGGAGCGCGGCATGTGGTATGCGGACGTCACCAATAACCAGGTTTGATCGGGTTTTGGATCGACGATCTCCATGGTCAACACAGCGTTTTCCCAGGTATTGCGCGAAGCGTCTTCCAGGATCACCCGGTCCTGATCGATCCCGAAATCCTCAAACAGGCGTGCGGCACCCTCAGCTTCCGTTGCCTGCGCGGGAACAATGAGGCCGTGTCCGCCGGTGTGAATGATCAGCGCATCCGGAAGCTTCCGGGCCAGGCGGGCAACAATCGTCAAACGCTCACCTGACGTTGTCAGGGCGGTCTCGCCGCGTCCACCGGTCACGACCGTGTCGACGGCTCCGCCAAGTATGATGATGCCATCGAACTGTGACAACTTTTCTGGACGGGAAAACCGGTCTTCCAAAGGCTGAATGATCCAGTTTGCCGCTGGAGAAAACCCGCAGATGGCAAGGCCGGCAACGCCAACTCCGATCATAGCTCTTGAGACGCTTCGCAATCTTCCGAACCACGCCAGACAAAGGCCCGCAAGAATACAGGCAAAAAGGAAGTTTGACGGCTGGATGAGAAAGAAACCGATCTTGGAAGCAACAAAAAACATAAATCAAAGCCTTCGTGCCGGGATCAGATTGAACAGCAGCCACGTCCCCGCTATTGGAAGGCACATGACGACAGGATCCAGCTTGCTTCCCCGTTTTTATCAGATCATCGACGATCCATCTTGGCTCGACCGGTTGTGTCCACAAGGTCTGGCCTTTGCGCAAATCCGGATCAAGGACAAAGCGCCCGATGAAGTTGCGTCCCTTGTCGAGGCCAGTGTCCAGAAAGCCCGGAAATACAACTGTATCCTCGTGGTCAACGACCATTGGCAGACAGCCATTCGATCCGGAGCTGAATGGGTGCATGTCGGCCAGGAAGATCTCGATACGGTCGATCTCGATGCAATCCGGAAGGCAAAAATCGGGATTGGCATCTCTACCCACACCGAAGAAGAGCTGGACCGGGCGCTTGCCTGCGGTCCCGACTACGTCGCGCTCGGACCCATATTCTCCCCGCGCGGAAAGCAGGTCGCCTTCGATCCGCAGGGCCTTGCCCCCCTCCGGCTCTGGAAATCGAAACTCAAGATACCCTTGATTGCCATCGGCGGGATCCGCCTTGAACAGGCGCTTGACGTGTATGCGGCAGGCGCGGACACCATTTGCGTTGTCACGGATGTGTTGGATGCCCCCTCACCGGAACAACGGTGCAGCGCCTGGATCAATCTCAGCGGCTAACTATCGATATTTACATCAATATTTCTTCATCCATACCGTGAAGATCCATTTTTTTCCCGTTGCTTTATTTGCAAACTGTCCATCAAATGACGCCCTTCATCCCAGTGTAACGCGGCTGTATTGCAGCTGTCAGATTCAAGCGCCATTGTCCGTCAGCGATGTCTGGTTTTCCCGGAATCCGGAACTGTCGGGCATTGAAAATTCTACGAATGCACATCTCGTGATGACCGTCACAGGTTCAACCGTTCAGATAACGCAAACTTCATTGGCGGTTGAATGGGCTTATAGGGCTTGGAAATGACACTCTATCTTAGACTTGGCGGACGGGCAGCGATTGACGAAGCCTTGTTTCGATTACGTGAGCGGTTGTCGGGTGATCCCGCGTTCAAACATGCCAACTTCCGGGGTGAGCTTCAGAGCCGAAGCGACTTCGCGGAGTTTCTGGTGTTTCTTGTAGGCGGCGCTCCGTTCTATGACGGACGGCCAGTCAACGAGCTTTTGTCACCACTGTGCGACAGCGAAGATCTTTATGACCGGTTTGCCGGCCATACCATCGACGCTCTTCGTGACTTCGGGTGCTCCAAAGAGGATGCGCAAGAACTGCGATCCTTGCTTGTACGGCTTCGCCCTCAGGTGCTGGATCCAAAACCCCGCAAACCGGTCGCTGTCTACTCACTGGAGCCGGAACCCCTCTCCCTTTGAGGGCTGATGCTTTTTCGGAAATTCGGCAACTATGGTCAAGTTTGACCACCAAAAAGACAAAAACCGGCGGAATCCCGCCGGTTTCAGACCGCTGACAAACCCGTCGATTTTGGCGGGTTTGTTTTTTCACGCTCTTGGTTTTCGTGTTTTGAGCGGGCTTTATTCAGCGTGAGGTCGGTTTGCCTCCCTCATGCGGGGGCTTGTTTCGGGATCTTTGTGAGGGCCATTGCGATTTTCTTGATGTTTTGGGCGGCAGCGGCAAGCAGGCATTGCGTTTGCACCCGCGTCAGACTTCGGAACCTGGCATAGCGGTGTCCATGAAGCTGCTTGGCATCGGCAAATGAGCGCTCCACGGTTTCCTTTCGGCGCTTGTAGACGCTCTTGCCCCAAGGGGTGAGCCGGTGGGCATCGGTTCGCTCGCGCGCCTCCTGCCAGACATGGCGGGTCAGGGTCCGCTCGGCCTTGGCATTGGACGTGCAGGAGGCCAGAACCGGGCAGGTCCTACACAGGGCGGGATCGGAGCGGTAGTGTTTGTAGCCGTTGCGATCCGTCGTGGCGTAGGTCAAGAGCTGGCCTTGCGGACAGCGGTATCCGTCCGTGTCAGGTTCATAGGTGAAGGCGGACTTGCGCATCATGCCGGGTCTGGGGGATGTTGGGCGGCGGTAGCCGGTGACACCCAGAATGCCACGGTTTTCCAGCCCTTTGGCGATCCCGGACGTGGCATAGCCCGCATCCAGTCCGACGGCCCGGACGTCAAAATCGAAGCGCTGCTTCTGGCGGTCCAGCCGGGACAGATACACAATGCTGTCATGGACATTGGCCGGTGTGGCGAAGGTATCCGTGATGATCCCGAGCCGGCCATCCACCGTGCGATGATCCAGATAAAAGAAGCCCTTCGGCTTGCCCTCGCGCACCATGTAACCGGCATCCGGGTCCGTGCGGCTCACCTTGGTCTGTTTGACCTGTGGCGTGCGCTCCTTGGTCTTCAGAGGGTTTTGACCGTGCAGCTTGCGCTCCGCCTCAATTGCCCGGTCCAGCTCACCCCAGTAATCGGCCCGCGACTTTTCGATCTGCGTCAGGTCGTATTTGCCCTTGTTGGCATTCGCCTTCAGATGCGTGCTGTCCGTATAAAGCACCGTGCCGTCGACAAGCCCGTGGTGCAGGGCCTGCTCCACAATCCGGTCGAAGATGTCCTGCGCCACCGAGGTATCGGTGTAACGGCGGCGGCGGTTCTGGGAGAGCGTCGAGGCATCAAACACTTTGTCCGTCAGCTTCAGCCGCAAAAACCAGCGGTAAGCAACATTCACCTCGATCTCGCGCACCAGCTGGCGCTCAGAGCGGATCCCGTAAAGATACCCGATGAACAGCGCCTTGAACATCAAGGTCGGATCCAGCGGCGGGCGGCCATTGTCGGCACAATAAAGACCAGCAACGCGGTCATGAATGAACGAAAAGTCGATCACCGCATCAATCTTGCGCAACAAGTGATCGGCGGGAACAAGCTGATCGAGCGTCACCATCTCGAGAGCTGTCTGGTCAGGGCCGGGCTTCTTCAACATAAAAACAGTGAATCAAAAACCCCCGGCAAACGCCAGGGGTTTGTCAGCGGTCTGAAACCGGCGGAATCCCGCCGGTTTTTCAGTTCTGCGTCCGGGATTTGGCTGAAAGTCAGCCGAGTTCGGCAACGCCGGTAATGACCTTGCCCACCAGCCCGTACTCGATGCCCTCTTCCGGACCCATCCAGTAATCGCGGTCGGTGTCCTTCTCGATCCGCTCAATCGGCTGACCGGTGGCATCGGCAAAGATCTTGTTCAGGCGGTCGCGCATCTTGATGATTTCTTTCGCCTGGATCTCGATGTCGGTTGCCATGCCGCCCGCGCCGCCGGACGGTTGATGGAGCAGGAAGCGGGTGTTCGGTGTGCAAAAACGCTTGTCCTTCGGAACCGAGACATAGATCAGGGCACCGGCGCTTGCGACCCAGCCCATGCCAAGCATGCGGACTTCCGGAGAGATGAACTTGATTGTGTCGTGGATCATGTCGCCGGATTCCACGTGGCCGCCCGGCGACGATACAATCACGGTGATCGGGTCATTGGACACTTGGGCGAGCGCCAGAAGCCGCGCGCAAATGTCGCGTGCCATTTCCTGGTTCACCGGGCCGGTAATCAGCACTGTCCGGGCGTCGAACAGATGCTTGTCGACCTGAATTGACGGCTGGCTCTTGGCCTTTTCGTCTTCTTCGTCGTCGAGCCGTGTGGGCACAATGGTCGGATGGTTTATCATGCGCAGGATTGAGCTCCCTTGTTGGTCGGCATTCCGTACGGTCCGGTCTGATTGGCCGAACCGGCAGTATTGACTGACTCATGTGTATTAGAACTCACCGTGCACCGCAATTCGCAGGCGAATTCCTTGTCCCGTCCTGTGCATAGCCCGAAGAAGGTTATCAGAACGGCAATAGCAAGCAGCGTTTCCGCCGCTATTTGGAATTTTTGTTGGTATCAGCAAGCTTGTCCGGATCCCGGCCAACGATTAGATGCCAGATGAGCATGATGATGAACGGCAAGGAGGGCCATATAAACCAGAGCGTGCCAAGCCCGGATGTGAGCAGATTGAGTATGAAGAAGAAGCCGATCATGAAGACGCAGCTTCTCACCTTACGCGGCTGAACGCGCAGCCATTGCCGCGCCTGCTCGAAGCCACCCGCAACAGCTTCGGCGCGATCGTCCCAATGTTCACGTGCAGGATTCTGGTTTGCGTCGGGGTCGGAGTTTTCCCACCAATGCTTGTCCGATTTGGACGTTTCTTCCGGCGCATTCCGTCCACCAAGACGCACCTGATAGGTTTGCACGGGCTCAGTGACATTCTTGACGTGCTGCGGCCCCAGAGGCTCGAAACCTAGCGCTAGCCGGCTGCGAACCTGGTCATAGACTGATTGCGACAGCATAATCCCGCCGCGCGGGGCCAATTCCTGGAGCCGGGCAGCGACGTTGACACCGTCCCCGTAGATATCGTCGCCCTCAACCATGATGTCGCCAAGGTTCAATCCGATCCGGAACTCCATCTTGCTGGCATCGGGCAAGTCGGCGTTCTTGACAGACAGCTCGTTCTGGATGTCCACGGCGCACTGTACGGCGTCAACCACGCTGGAAAACTCAATGATGACGGCATCGCCCCATGTATTGACAATCCGGCCGTGGTGGCCTTCGGTCAGGGAGGACATGATCGCCCGATAGGCCTTCAGCCGGTCGAGCGTGCCGTCCTCGTCCGCTTCCATGAGACGTGAATACTGCGCAACATCGGCGCACATGATGGCGGCGAGCCGGCGCTTTGACCGTTGCATGGATCTACCCCTTCTTTACGTCTTAGGAATGGGGACCGCGTTGCGAAAATGCAAGCGGGAATTGCCAGATTGGTGATCATACAATAGCGGCACATTGCGCCGATTGCTTCATTCCGCCTTCAGGAAAGCCTTTCAAGACACGCGATTGCCGCCTCCGCCATGGTCTCTGGCACGAAGACATGATCATGAAAAAAAGCTGCGACCACATTGGCCGGAATGCCTTCTTTCGCCAGCGCAGCCGAAATGGCTGCTGTTAGGCCAACTGCCTCCAGTGAGGAATGCACGGTCAACTCAATCCGCCGAAATCTTTCAGCTTGCGGGAAACCTAGACCAGCGGCTTTTTCGGCTGGCAGGATCGCTGTGATGCCCTCGGCTTCAACAAATAGGCAAATCGGCTCAGAAACGGTCAGCTCATGAAGCGTTTTCGCCGCAAATGTACAAAACACATAAGCGACAGGATCAAGTTCCGGCCGCATACCGGCAATCAGGATTTGGAGGTCGGTTTCACCTGGCATGACGCTCTTTCATAAAAGTGCGTTCGAAACCCGGCCTGCCTGACGCCCCTCGAACGCGAATTGCAATTGCACCGATGATAGCCGGGCGAATACCATTCCAAAGACCGGGGTAAACCGGCGCTATTTACGCTCGCGACCAAAATGGCGCAGCCAATTCCCGGTCCGGATTTGATCGCGCGCCTCATAGTCAATGATCGCCGCTTGCAAGTTTCTCGATTGCCCAGAATCAGAGCCTTCACCGATATCCGACAGCCGCATCGTGTACCAAGCCGTTATTCCGCCTTCGGGTGGGTCTGAGAACTTCGGAAAGACTGGCTCCAAGCACTCATCGCGCCGCCACAAATCCGGCAAGGACGGTTCAAGAGCGAGCGCTCTCGCAATCCCGACCACATCAACAGCCCCGCTGTCTATGGCATGTTCGGCTTGAGATCGCGTTTTGAAGCCCCCTGTCGCCATCAACGGCAATTTGGTAACGGTGCGCGCCCGCGCCGCAAAGGCGACAAAATACGGTCCTTTTCCGCCGCTGTCGGAGGCCGCACGGGCACCAGGAAAATATGTTCCGCCGCTTATGTCGATCAGGTCAATGCTGGTCTTGTCCAGGGCGGCGACCACGCTCAGCGCGTCCTCTTCGACAAATCCACCTTCAAGCTGATCGCTCGAGTTGATTTTGACTGCCACAGGAAAATCAGGCCCAACAGCTTCCCGCACAGCGCTTGTCACTTCCAGCAGCACGCGCATGCGTCTGTTGATGTCACCACCATAACCATCGGTTCGCCGGTTAAAAAGCGGTGACAAGAATTGGCTTAGCAGAAACCCATGCGCCGCATGGATCTCAACGCCGTGAAAACCGGCTTCACGAGCCAACCCGGCGGTTGTGGCGAATTGACCTGGCAGGGCCGAAATCTCGTTTTTGGTCATCTCTGCGCAAGCAAGACCGGGCAGGCTCAGCGCGCTCGGACCTTTGGGGCAGCTTGTTGGCGGATACGCCATGGCGCCGGCATGGCCGAGTTGCAGCCAGCATTGCGCGTTGTTCTCCGCACCTGCATCAGAAAGCATCCGATACTTGGACAAGTCCGCACCCGGGTCCAGAACGAGGTTTCCGGGTTTTTCGGCAAAGTCCGGACTTACCTGCACCTCCCCGATGATGGACGCAGCAACACCGCCATGCGCCCAGCGCCGATAGAGCTGTTCCTGAGGCAAGGCCGGATGACCGGTGCCATCGCCCAGCGAATCTGACATCGCGGCCTTGATGATCCGGTTTTTCAGAATTGCCCCGCAAGGCAAAGTCAGTGGGTCAAACAACACTGTATGGAATCCTCCGGTTGCCTGCCGCGCTTAAACTTAACGCCGTCACACAACCCGGCCACTACGAAAAATTGAACCCAATCGGAAAGTGCCGGCGGCTTTGCCGTGACCACAGTATTTTTAAACGGCCGCCATCCCTCAGATCCTCCCGGCAGACAGCGAAACCAGCGTGAACAGGCCGGTAGCGATATGGCTTTGGCCATCCTGATCAAGCCCATAGACATCAGAGCGGCAGATCGTCAGAGTCCGGCCCGGCTTGACCACCCGTCCGCGTGCGAGCAACCGCTCCTGGCGCGCCGGATTGAGCAGGTTGAGCTTGAATTCGCTCGTCAAGACTTCGGCATCCGCCTCGAACAGTGTCATCGCCGCATAACCGGCGGCTGAGTCTGCGATGGAGGTGGTGGCGCCGGCGTGAAACAAACCGTGCTGCTGGGTCAGTTCCGGTTTGAAGCCGAGTTCCAGATCAACGGCCCCGGGTGCAAGATGCACCAGTTCCGCCCCCAAATGCGCCATGAACTTTTGCTCATCAAAGCTCGCCCGGACGCGCGTATCCCATTCCGGATTTCGCACTGTAAGCTGCATCAGGCCTCCTCCACCGCCAGATCGGCACCAATTTCCTTCATCCGTTCGCACGCCCCCGCCTCAACATCCTCCAGTTCGGACAGCATCAGCGCGATGTCCTGCTGCTTTTCGATGAGTTCCGCACGGCGCGCCCTGATCTTATCCATAAGCAGCCGGAGCTGGCCGGCTTCCCCTGGGGCCTGCCCGTACATCTCGATCAATTCCTTGACTTCAGCGAGCGAAAACCCAAGCCGTTTCCCTCGCAGGATCAGCTTGATTCTGGTCCGGTCGCCCGGGGTATACAGCCGTTGCCGCCCACGGCGTTGCGGCAGCACCAGCCCTTGCGCCTCATAGAACCGCAGCGTTCGCGTCGTGATGTCGAATTCCTGCGTCAGTTGCGAAATCGTATAGTAGCGCTGCATCGTCGGGTCCTTTGGTGTAACCCTCAGCAGTTTTTACGTTTAAGTCAACCGGGCCGGGTTTTCCCTGTGTCTTCATCTGGCGAGAGCCAAGCGCCCAGAAAAACGCTGCCTTGATCACCCAGCAAACACAGACAGCACCGTGCCGTCAGGTGGTAAAATTCGGCCAAAGCGGCGGGCATGCAAGTTCCAGAATGTTGCCGTCCGGATCCTTGAAATAGAGGCTGACACCACCTGCGGGCCAGGTAACTTCCGAGATGACCTCAATATCCATTTCCGCAAGATATCTGCGCCAGGGATCGAGCGCATCAGCCGATATCCGGAAGGCGAAATGAGATGGTCCACTTGTATCATGACCCGGAACAATGCCGCCCGGTGTCACGACATCTTCACCCGTATGCCCGCGATGAAAGACCAGCAGGGTTTGCGCCGGTCCGGCGTCATAGGCGTAAAGCCGCTCGCCGGCAACCATCCGGGTTAATCCGAGGATGCCTTCATAAAACGCATGTGCGGCCTCCATGTCATCGACATAAACTGCCGTTTCCAAAATCCCGTCAATTACCGGAGCCATTCCGTGCCACCTCCCAGCGTCTCGCAGGGAGTCTGTCTTGTCAGGATCAGAACGGCAAGCCGAACCAGAGAGCGGCGATGCCCAAGAAGGCGAAGAACCCGACCACATCGGTCACGGTGGTTACAAAAACGCTGGAAGCGATGGCCGGATCAATATTCAGCTTGTCCAGCGCAATCGGGATCAGCAGGCCTGAGAGACCGGCAAACAGCATGTTGATGATGATCGCGGCGGCGATCACAATCCCGAGCCCCGGACTTGAAAACCACAGCCAGGCTGTCAAACCGATAAGCACCGCAAGCGCTATCCCGTTGAAGAAACTCACCAGAACCTCTCTGGTCAAAACCCGCATCATGTTGCGGGCACCGAGTTCCTGGGTCGCAAGACCGCGAACGGCAACCGTCATGGTCTGCGTACCGGCGTTGCCCCCCATGGACGCGACAATCGGCATCAGGACGGCAAGCGCGACCATCGCCTCGATGGTGTTGTCGAACAGCGCAATCACCACAGACGCCAGCACCGCCGTACCGAGATTGACCACCAGCCAGGTCAACCGCGAGCGGGCAATCGTGACGACGTCATCAGAAATCTCTTCATCACCAACCCCGGCAAGCGCGCGCAGGTCTTCTTCCGCCTCTTCCTGGATAACGTCGACGATATCATCGACCGTCAGCACGCCGACAAGCCTGTCATTGTCATCCACGACCGCCGAGGAGACCATGTTGTAGCGCTCAAACAGTCGCGCCACCTCTTCCTGATCATCCGTCGCCCGCACCGGGTGGGACAGTTCTTCCATGATCGAAGTGACTTTTTCCGCCCGTTTGGTCCGCAAGATGCGGTCGAGGTGAACGGCACCGAGCAGCTTGAACGTCGGGTCGACCACATAGATCTGATAGAAGCTGTCGGGCAGATCGCGCGCTTCGCGCATGTAGTCGATGGTATGGCCGACCGTCCAGAACGGTGCGACAGCGATGAACTCGCTTTGCATCCGCCGGCCAGCGCTCTCCTCGGGATAATCAAGCGATTTCTTGAGCTGAGCCCGGTCGGCATACGGCAGTTCCTCAAGGATCGCGGCCTGATCGCCCTCGTCCAGATCCTCAAGAATGTAGACCGCGTCATCGGAATCAAGTTCGCCGAGACCTTCGGCAATCGCTTCGTTGGGAAGTTCTTCCAGCAGCTGGAGACGAACCGCTTCGTCGGTCTCCGTCAGCGCGGTGTAGTCGAACATGTCGCCAAGAAGGCGAATGAAAACCGGCCGCTCTTCGACGCTGAGCGCTTCAATCAAATCACCGGTATCGGCCTCGTGCAGCTCACCGGCCAGCGTCCTGAGGCGATCCTCGTCCTCAACTTCAAGCGCGGCTTCGATTGCAAGGATGAATTCGGGATTGAGCCGGCCTTCTTCCTCGCGGACGGGAATTTGCGGTTCGAGAGACGCATAAACATCTAGCTGCGCGGTGTCAGCCATTTATCGCTCCCTCTCTTGCAGTGCCCGTTTAAGGCGCAACCGCGCGCCATCGCTTCGCAACAGAAGTAGCGCCGCAGACTGAAAAGCGCCACCGCTAAAGCGGCAGCGCTCCACAAGCGTGACGACAAAACCGGCCCGGTTTCTCTCCGGCTGCCGCCGCCGTCAGTTCCAATCCAGAGCGTAGCAGTATTTGAGACCTGACATATTGACGCTCCGACAAGCCAAGCCGTCAGGCCGCTTGACGTCTTTTCCAAAGGCTTGTGACGCAATTTGGAAAAGCCGGCGGCCGAATAGACAGTCGCGCAATCCAAAATGCGTAAATCAACAAACTGAAATCAATGCGCGCATTTCTTGCGCTTCAGCACCTTGCGCAGTTGGTTCAGGTAGTCCCGTTCGTTCTCAGACAAAATCCGCTCATCCGGCGAGATGCACCTTGGTGCATTTCGAAACGCCCGCCGCGCCCGGTCCGAGCGCAGACACACGCGCCCTTCGGCCAACACCTTGTGTTCAAGATACCAGAGTTGCTGACATGTCATGGACGGGAAGGACGACGGAGCCCTCAAACCGACTTCGGCGTCGGCCGACGGTGTTCCATGAAAAATGCTCACCATACCAGCCATGACGATGCAACAGATTGGCAGGATGGTGGCAGGTTTTCCGGAAAACGGCATGGACGGCGCCTGGGGCTATTTTGCAGGTACGAAATCGGCCTTTTGTCCTCGGGTAACAATGCCGAGTTCATCGTGTTCGCGGAAGGCCCGCAGCCGTTCTTCGACCTCGTCAACCTCCCGCTGGCGGGCCCACATGGAGGCATAGAGCCCGTCGCGAGCCAGAAGTTCGCCATGGGTACCACGTTCGGCAATCTCGCCAGCCTTGAGCACGATAATCTGATCTGCATTCACAACAGTAGAGAGCCGGTGGGCGATCACAAGCGTCGTGCGGCCGCGCGACACCTGATCAAGTGCAGACTGAATTTCTCGCTCCGTGTGTGTGTCGAGCGCGGATGTCGCCTCATCGAGAATGAGAATGGGCGGTGCCTTGAGGATTGTCCGGGCTATGGCGACCCGCTGTTTTTCGCCGCCGGAAAGCTTCAGCCCGCGTTCGCCGACTTCTGTGGCATAACCCTGCGGCAGACCTTCTATGAAGTCGTGGATCTGCGCCATTCGGGCCGCTTCCGCGACCTCCTCATCGCTTGCCCCGGGCCGTCCATAGCGAATGTTGTAGGCGATCGTGTCATTGAACAGCACCGTATCCTGCGGGACCATGCCGATAGCGTCACGCACACTTTTCTGGGTGACGTCCCGCACGTCCTGCCCGTCAATCTCCAGGCTGCCGCCGGTAACGTCGTAGAAGCGGAACAGCAGCCGCGAAATAGTCGACTTGCCAGCACCGGACGGACCGACAATCGCAATGGTCTTGCCGGCCGGCACATCAAAGTCGATGCCCTTCAGGATTGGACGATCCGGGTCGTAGTGAAATCTGACATTGCTGTAGGTGATCCGTCCTTCGACGGCCTTGAGCGGCTTTGCTCCAGGCTTGTCCTGGATCTCGGCAGGAACATTGAGCAGCGAAAACATCGCTTCAATGTCTGCAAGGCCTTGCCGGATTTCCCGATACAGAAATCCGATGAAATTCAAAGGGATGGAAAGCTGCATAAGGAGGGCGTTGATCAGCACGAATTCGCCGATGGTCTGCGTTCCGACCATGACCGCCTGTGCCGACAGGATCATGCAGGCCGCCATACCAATACCGAGAATGACCGATTGGCCGAGATTGAGCCAGGCGAGCGATGTCCAGGTTTTCGTGGCAGCGGCTTCGTAGCGGGCCATCGACTCATCGAACCGGGCAGACTCCATGGTCTCGTTGCCGAAATACTTGACCGTTTCAAAATTCAACAGGCTGTCGATTGCCTTGGAGTTCGCGTCCGTATCGGACGCATTCATCTCGCGCCGGATGCCGATGCGCCAGTTCGAGGTTTTGATGGTGAACCAGACATAGGCAACAATCATCGCGGCTATGATGACCACATAGCCAAAACCGAACTGGTACCAGATGACACCGGCCATGATCGCAAATTCAAAGATCGTCGGAAAACCATTGAGGATTGTGAACCTGACGATCGATTCTATGCCCTTCACACCACGCTCGATCACCCGGCTCAGTCCGCCGGTCCGCCGGGCGAGATGAAACCGCAAGGACAGATTGTGCAAGTGGCGGAAGGTTATGTTCGCCAGTTGCCGGACGGCATATTGACCGACTCGGGCAAACAACGCATCGCGGAGCTGGTTGAAACCGACCGCCAGGATACGGGCTGCGTTATAGGCCAGAACCAGCATGACCGGTGCAACAAGCCAGGGCGGCACGTTTTCCGTTTGTCCGGTCAATGTGTCCGAAGCCCAGGCAAAGAAATACGGCGAAAGAACCGTTACGATCTTGGCGATGATGAGCGCCACGATGGCGATTAACACACGAACTTTCAGATCAGGCCGGTCCGCTGGCCAGATAAACGGCCAGAGATTGTAGATGGTTCTGAGTGTATCGCCCTCATCGGCACTTACCGGATTTCCGTTCCCGCTGGGCTCGGCGGCTTGCTTTGCATTCTTGGCACCGGAGCCAGTGCCCGGCGCTGCTTCTGCTCCGGATGGATTTGTCAAAACTAAGTTCCTTCAGGCATTCGGCGTTTCTTGGGGAAAGCCGATTATCGCTTTACGTATTCGAGATCTGCGCGGCATGGCTAACGGAGGCGTCTAACGGGCCAACAGCCCGGCCAATGAAGCCATCCGACAACTGGCGAAATCGCGCCAGGACATCCCGGTTCAGATAGTAATGGCAGTTCCGGCCGCGCGCCTCGTAAGTCAGCAGACCGGCTTCCTTCAACACCTGAAGGTGTTGAGAAACGGTCGATTGTGCCAGCGGCAGGCAGCCGACAATCTCGCCGCAACACGCTTCGCTTCGCTGGACCAGCGTCTCGACGATTGCCAGCCGGGCCGGATGACCGAGCGCGCGGTACAAGCGGGCAAGATCCTCCCGCTCAGGACTGGCTGCCTGATCGGTGACGAAACAGCACTCCGTCTTGGATTTTGCTGCCGCTTTCGTGTCGGACATTGGTTTCCTCTCCCGAAACCGCTTGGTGTGCCGGTGCCTTGCGGCACATTTATCGTATTTATGCGATCAATTCGCCGGAATCAAGGCAACGCCTGCAATCGGGATTGGGCAACGAAAAAAGGGCGGCACATGGCCGCCCTTTCACCATCGGTTCGTTTTTCCCGTCAGCCGTTTTCCGCGTCTTCCGGCGCCCAGCTCAAGTCTCCGGCCGGGGTCAGGAACACCTGACCGGGATAGATCAGGTTAGGATTGCGGATCTGAGATTTGTTGGCCTGATAGATTGTCGTGTAACGAATGCCATTGCCATAGAGGCGGCGGGAGATGCGCCACAGATTGTCGCCCTTGCGGATGATAACAACCGGAAGCGACCGGTTGACCGACGCCCCCTGCTCCCGGGAACCGCTGCCCTCGCCTGCAGCAACCACCTTGGTCAGGACAATTTGCTGCTCGGCCTCCTTCTCGAATGTTACCGCCGCGCGGGCGTCGACCGTGTTGCCGTCATTTGCGAGAAGGTCGGCACGAACTTCGACATCGCCCTCGGAAACGTTCTTTTCGCCTTCAACCAGCCAACGGCCGCTGGAACCGACTTTGGCCTCACCCTGAAATTCCTCATCCACGTAGACCCGAACCGAAGACCCCGGTTTTCCGGTTCCGGCGACAAACACCTTGTCCGGCTCCGACTCAACCGCCTCTACGGTCACCTCTGTCTCCTGCGGTTCTGATACTGCGGCAGGCGTTTCCCCGGTCTCGACAGCAGCAACGGTGGTTTCCGTTTCAACTACCGGCTCCACCGCGGGCGCGCCGGCTGTTTCGCTGGCCGCAGGCGGTTGCGGACTATCTGCGCCTTCATCCGGAAGCGCCGCGACAGTTGGTTCTTCGGCCGTCTCACTTGCTGCGGTCTCGGCGACCGCTTCGGTTTCATCACCAATAGCAGGCTGTTCAGCCGGGCCGGGCGTGACTTCTGCAGCCAGTGTTTCTTCTTCGCGTGTGATCTCTGGCTGTTTATCGGCCACTTCCGGTTGAGCCACCGGTTCGTCGCTCACGTCCGCACTTGCAGGCGCCCTGGCAACTTCGGTTTGCATGGGTTCCTCGGCATCTGAACCAACCGGTGTGGTTTCAACCGGCACCGAGGCCACTTCCGTCTCGGTCGCGACTGCCTCTTCGGTTGGAGCTGTTTCGGCTTCGACCGCGGCAACCTCGACTTCCTTGGGAGCCGCTTCAACCGTTGCCGTATCTACAGGCGCACTAACTTCAGGTGCCGGGTCAGCAGACGCAACATCTACAGGTGCCGCATCGGCCGGTGCCGGGCCGCCAGGTGCTTCGGCAACTTCGGTTTCTGCGGCGGCTGGAAGTTGAACGATTTCGGATGGCGCATCAGGTGTATTCAAAACCACCAACGGCTTTTCCTGTCCGCCCTCGGGAAGGGAAACAGCCACCCGCTGCTCGGATTCCTGCAAGGTCTCGCCTTGCTCGTCCTGAACCTCCAGGCCAACGTCATAGTCACCCGGCTCAAGAGGCTCGTCGAGGATGATGGTCCACTCGCCATCCTTGTTGGCAATGCTTTTGCCGACGACTTTGCCATTGGCGACAAGGGCAACAATAGCACCGGCGTCCGAGCGTCCGGCTACCACCGTTTCACCTGTCGCTTCGACACCGACAACATCAAAACTTGGCCCGTCGACTTCTTGCGGTGCGTCAGAGGAATCCGGGTCTGCGTCAACAACTGTTTCAGAGGTTCCGCTTGTATCGGATCCAGTTTGCATTTGCTGATCGCCTGCCGGGGCGGAGGCCGGAAGCGCAGCCACCTCTTCATCGTCGCCTTCAACCGATGGTCCGGATGCGATTCCCGGAGGCTGCTGGAAAGGCAAATGACCGTTCTGCTGGTAGTAAACAGCGGTTCCCACGGCAGCAACGCCAGCTGGAACACCGAATATCAAGATCCATATCAGTTTTGCGTTTAGCATTTTACATCCCGTCGGGAGTTTTTGGCCGGACCGGCGATTTCTCTTTACCGATTTGGTCTGCGTTCAGTTGCGCACAAACCCGAGAATATGACGGTCTATTTGCATCCATAGACGCCTTTTGCAGATACGGCAAGAAACGCCCGCACTCGCGCGCCGCTGAACCATGAATGCTTGACCTCGGCTCTGCTGCAATGCCACACATCAAGACATGACTACTTTAGCGACGAAGCTGACCAGCGTTTGCGTGTACTGCGGTTCCAACCATGGCGCAGACCCTGCCTATGAAGCCGCAGCCCGGCATCTCGGTCACACCCTTGCCGATCAAGGCATCCGCCTCGTCTATGGCGGCGGCGATGTCGGACTGATGGGCACCGTTGCGCGTTCTGCGCTCGAGTCGGGTGGCAGCGTTACCGGAATTATCCCACATTTTCTCGAGGAACGCGAGGTCATGCTGGGCGGTGTCGACGAATTGATCGTCACCGCCGACATGCATGAACGCAAGCAGCTGATGTTCCGCAAATCAGATGCGTTCATCGCTCTTCCCGGCGGCATCGGCACGTTGGAAGAAGTTGTAGAAATGATGACCTGGGCGCAGCTCGGCCAGCATCGCAAACCTGTCCTGCTGGCAGATGTAAACGGCTTCTGGGCACCCCTGCTGGACCTTTTGAACCATATGGATGCGCAGGGTTTTCTAACTGAAAAGGCACCATTCCTTGTCGCCAGAAACATGGAAGACGTCATCCCGACGCTGAATGAGGCCCTCGCAGCCGAAACTGTCGAGGACGCGCGCCCGTCAATTCCGATCGAAAGTTTCTAACCAGCTCCGGCTCGGCGCCAGCGCAGCACGGAATCCACGCTGAAAACAATCAGTGCCAGCCAGATGATCGCAAACGACACCAGTTTGGCACCATCCAGCGGTTCGCCCCAGGCGAGCACGGCCAGCAGGAAATGCAGGCTCGGGGCGATGTACTGAAGCAGCCCTACCACAACCAACGGCAACCGGCGTGCCGCCGCCGAGAAGAAGATCAGCGGCACCGCAGTCACCACGCCAGACGCCAGCAGGATTGCAAACAGCACCGGATCTGCGACGAAAAACACCTCCTCTCCGCCGCCCTGCAGAAGCAACAGGTAGCCAAATGCAAGGGGAAACAGCACCAAGGTTTCCACGAACAATCCGGGTGTCGCCTTTACCGGCGTGACTTTGCGCATGTAGCCGTAGCCGGCAAATGCAAAGGCCAGTCCGAGCGAAATCCAAGGCACCGTTCCAACCAGATAAATCTGAACACCGACAGCCACCACTGCCAGACCAACGGCGGCGGTTTGCGCCCGCGTCAGCCGCTCATGCAGAACGACAAGCCCGACGAGAACGCTGACCAGCGGGTTGATGAAGTAACCGAGCGAGACTTCCAGAACCCGGTTTTCGCCCACAGCCCAGACGAATATCAGCCAATTCGCACCTATAAACAGCGCCGAAAAGACAAGCCCAGCCAATACCTTCGGCGAGCGGAGGACTTCGGCGATCTCTCCCATCCGTTTGCGCAGAAACAGATAGAGCCCGATAAACAGGACGACCCAGACGATCCGGTGCGCAACCATCACGTCACTCGCGACGCTGCCGGTCAGCTTGAAGTAGACGGGCATGAACCCCCAACACCCGTAGGCCGCGACTGCGAATGTCAAGCCGGTGCGCAGCTCGCCCGCAGTATTTGAATCATCGCCTGGTTGGGACATAGCCTTACGATCTGGATTTGTAGAGGGTCTTGATCAACAGACGCTCAACCTGGTTCGGAAGCGCGCGCAATTGTTGAACGATTTAAAGGCGTTAGCGCATCACGCATTCAATTGAGCGTTTCAAGTTCTAAGGAGCATCGGCCTTGAGCAAGGCATAGGTCACCGAGTCGGTCAGTGCCTGAAACGAGGCATCGACAATATTGGAAGATACGCCAATGGTGAACCATCGGCGATGGCTGATTGAATCGTGACTTTCAATCAAAACACGTGTCACAGCACCGGTGCCACCATCCAGAATGCGCACCTTGTAGTCAACAAGTTCCAGGCCGGAGATGGCCGATTGGTGCTTGCCCAAATCCTTGCGAAGCGCACGGTCAAGCGCGTTGACCGGACCATTTCCTTCCGCAACGGACATGCGGGTTTCGCCGCCAACATCCAGTTTCACCACCGCTTCGGAGACGGTGACCAGGTCGCCCAATGCGTTGAACCGGCGCTCAACCATCACCCGGAAGGAATCCACCTTGAAATACTCCGGGACTTCGCCAAGTTCCCGGCGCGCGAGCAACTCGAAAGATGCGTCGGCCGCTTCATACGCATATCCCTTGGCTTCCCGCTCCTTGACCTTGGAGAGCAAGCGATTGAGACGTGGATCGGCCTTGTCAACCAAGACGCCCACACGCGAAAGCTCGCCAAGCAGATTGCTTTTGCCTGCCTGATCCGAAACCAGAACCCGGCGCCGGTTGCCAACGCTTTCCGGAGTTACGTGTTCATATGTGCGCGGATCTTTCAGAATTGCCGATGCATGGATGCCCGCCTTGGTCGCGAACGCAGTCTCGCCGACATAGGGCGCATGCCTGTCTGGTGACCGGTTGAGGATTTCGTCGAACGCATGCGATACCGCCGTCAAATCGCTCAGCTGGTCATCGCCCACTCCGATCTCGAACCGGTCCGCATAGGCGGCCTTCAGTTTCAGCGTCGGAATCAGGGTAACCAGGTTGGCGTTGCCACAGCGCTCACCCAGACCATTAAGGGTCCCCTGAATCTGGCGAACGCCCGCATCGACCGCTGCCAGAGAATTCGCAATCGCATGGCCGGTGTCGTCATGGGTATGGATGCCAAGATGCGATCCGGGAACAACATGCGTCACTGCGGCAACGATCCGCGTGATTTCGTCAGGTAACGTTCCGCCGTTTGTATCGCACAGGATCACCCAACGCGCCCCCGCGTCATACGCCGTTTTGGCGCAGGCGAGCGCATAGTCCGGATTGGCTTTGTAGCCGTCGAAAAAGTGCTCGCAGTCGATCATCGCTTCCTTGCCGGCCGCATTCGCAGCTTCGACAGTGTCGCGGATCGACTCAAGGTTTTCCTCATTCGTACAACCGAGGGCCACCTTGACGTGATAATCCCAGGACTTGGCCACAAAGCAGCACGCGGAAGACGCGGCTTCGAGAACAAGCTTCAAGCCCGGATCATTCGAAACTGATCGCCCTGCGCGCTTGGTCATGCCGAAGGCGGTAAATGTCGCTTTCTCCGTCCGGTTCTTGGAGAAAAACTCCGTGTCTGCCGGGTTGGCACCTGGATAACCGCCTTCGACATAATCGACCCCGAGCCGCTCCAGCAATTCGGCAACCGCGATCTTCTCGTTCACCGAAAAATCAACGCCACTGGTCTGCGCACCGTCGCGCAAGGTGGTGTCAAAGAGATAGATCCGTTCTTTGGTCATGTCTTACTCTTCACCTGGTTTTTCAGGCTGCGTCTCCGGCGGCCAGACTTCGGTGTCATGATCGGGGTGTTGATAGGAGATGATGTTGTCCAGAAACGCCGCCGTTTCCACATCTTCCTCGGTTTTGCGCGCAGCAACACAGTGCAAGGCATCTGTATAGGGCAGTTTGCCTTCGACGCCGTATTGCACCACCGGTTCGATCAGGTCCGGTTGATCGAATGCGCCAATCGCCAGCGCCAGCCCATCCGGAGCCTCGTATGTCAGCGGCGTGCCGCATTCGGCACAAAAACTGCGGGCGACGCAATTGGAGCTTTGAAAGATTTTGCGGGCACCGCGTGTCCAGGTCAGTTTTGCATCTTCGCGAACACTCACCAAAGGCGCGTAGAACCCGCCGAACGCCTTCTGGCACATGCGGCAATGGCAGATCGACGCCGTCCCCAATGGCCCGTCGACGCGAAACCGCACCGCCCCGCATTGACATCCGCCGGTGTGGACCACGTCACTCACCTTTTCAACTCCCAATTAGTGACGCGCTCGCCAGTTTCCTTGTCTTTTGAATCTTTTAGCTGAATTCCCTGAGACGTCAGTTCATCCCGGATACGATCTGCCTCGGGCCAGTTTTTCGCCTGCAATGCAGCCAACCGTTCAGCGATGGCTGTCGCAATCGCCGCCTCGTCCACCTTGGAGGTATCCGCCGCCACCGGTCCGACGCTGAGCAATTTCGCGCTGGCCGAATAGGCTGGTATGAGGCTGGGGTCGCGGACCGCATCCGTCGCCAGTCCGTGCAGGGCCTGGATGGCAGCGGATGTGTTGAGATCATCGAGCAACGGCTCCAACACGGCGTCCGCAGGCTCCGCATCGCTTTCAGCGACCTCCGGCCATTTGGCAAGCAGGCGCTCGGCCTCCTCCAGCTTGCGCACGGAAAAGTCGATCGGCTCGCGGTAGTGGGTCATCAGCATGGCCAGACGCAGAACTTCCCCCGGCCAGGCCCGTCCACCGAATTTCTCGGTGTGCAGAAGATCGTAAATGGTGACGAAATTGCCTTCCGACTTGGACATCTTCCGGCCTTCCACCTGCACAAACCCGTTGTGCAGCCAGTAATTGGCCATCCGGTCCTTGCCGTGCGCGCAGCAGGATTGAGCAATCTCGTTCTCATGATGCGGGAAGATCAGATCCAAACCACCGCCATGGATGTCGAATACATCGCCCAAGTGGTAGGCGCTCATGACCGAGCACTCGATATGCCAGCCCGGCCGTCCGCGTCCCCAGGGGCTGTCCCATCCGGGTTCATCACCGGAAGACAACTTCCACAGAACAAAATCGCCCGGATTTTTCTTGTGGTCGTCAACCGCGATCCGCGCGCCGGCTTTCTGGTCTTCCAGATTGCGTTTGGACAATCCGCCGTAATCTGGCATGGACGCCGTGTCGAACAGGACTTCTCCGGCGGCTTGATAGGCATGCCCCTTGCCGATCAGGGTCCCGATCATCTCGATCATGCCGGAAATATGCTGGGTCGCACGCGGTTCGGCATCCGGCTCAGCACAACCAAGCGCCTTTATATCGGCATGGAATTGATCGGCGGTCTTTGCCGTCACCAGGGCAATGGCATCATTCAACGGCAGGTCAGGATGATCGCGAAGTGCACGCGCGTTGATCTTGTCATCGACGTCGGTGATGTTGCGCACATAAGTGACATGAGGCCTGCCATACAGATGGCGAAGCAGCCGCGCCAGAACATCGAATACGATCACCGGGCGGGCATTGCCTATATGCGCAAAGTCGTAGACCGTCGGACCACAGACATACATGCGAACATTTTCCGGATTGATCGGAGTAAATTGCTCCTTGGACCGGCTCAACGTGTTGGTGAACCTCAAGTTCCGGGATGCCAATATGTCAACGCTCATCGCGCATGGTCTCCTGGCCGGCTGGCCGGGCGATCCGTTTCAAGGTGAATTTTGCCAAGAAGGAACGGCCACAGCCAGCGGTGTCGCTAGCTGCAGATAGTGGTGATCGAAATGATGTTCCAATGGGCCGTCATTACGGCGCCTATATGGACCGGAAGCAGCCGGGCGGTCAAGGGTGGTTTTTCCCGAAACCGGCAAATCCGGGCCCGGCGCACGGCACTCGGGATCCCTGTTCTTCGCAGTTCCCTTCCGCGTTTACCTCTCTGAACGCCACCTGAACGCACCGCTCAGGACCGGTTCAATCGCGCGCTCCTACACTCGGCGCAATCGATGAAGATTGAACCGGAGAAACCCGATGTTGAGCCGCGTATTTGTATTGTTGTTCCTGGCTGCCGTCTTTGCTGGTCCCTTTGCAGGCATGATCATGCTAATGGACACCACCGAGGCCTTCACGCTGGAAACCGGAAAGCGCGGCCTTTGCTGGACCGCCGGTGTCGGCTGTGGAAACGGCAATGTCATTGTCACCATTGCCAGCCGTTTATAGTCGCTTGAGAATCGTCACCGCCTTGAATTTCGGGCACAGGCTACTTAGTGTGCTATATGTCTCACATGGCAAAAGTGACGATGGATATTGACCGACTAGAAAAAAATGCCGAAAGGGCAGCGGCGTTTTTGAAGATGCTGGCCTCTGGCCCGCGTCTTCTTCTTCTGTGCCATATCTCAGAGGAAGAGCAAAGCGTTGGTAGCCTTGCCGAAAAAACCGGCATGCGAATGCCAACCGTCTCCCAGCAGTTGTCCCTTTTGCGCGCCCAGGGACTGGTGAAAACACGTCGGGACGGCACAACCATCTACTACAGCCTGCAGAGCGAACCGGCGCGGGAGATGATGGCGCTGCTTTACCGGAGTTTCTGCGAAGACGATGGTCCCTTGAGCCAATCTGCCAATATAGCCGGAGCAGAATGAACCTAACGGCGGCCAGGTGCCCCCCTAAACACAGCCGCGAATTCGCACTATCGCAGGTGAAGATCACTCAACAAAGTCGGCGCATTTTGGTGGCACCTGATCGCCCCACGGCATGATCGGGACAGTCGATGTCGAGTTCTTTGGGCTGCCTTCGATCAGCTTGTCCGAATAGACCAGATACACCAGTACGTTCCGCTTCTCGTCGCAGCCCCGGACAATCCGCATTTTCTTGAAGAAGATCGACCGGCCCTTTCGGTACATCTCGCCGCCCTGTTCGAAATTCTCCTTGATTTCGATAGGTCCGACCTGCCGGCACGCCAAAGACACATCGGAGACTTCCTCGGCAACACCAAGCCAGCCAGAGACACCACCCTTCTCAGGGACGGTGAAATGACAGGCGACCCCGTCGATAACCGGATCGTCAATCGCGTAAGTGGCGAGCTTGTGATCCGGCGTCAGGAACTTCCAGACGGTGGACCGCTTGAAGATCAGATCCGGTTCGTCTGCGGCAGAGGCAGCGGAAAATGCCACAAAGGCAGCAACAATAAACGCTAAAATGCGCACCGCACGCATATCCATCTTCCTCCATGGTTTTGGCGTTTTCCATGTGGGGATATGAATGTGCATGTCAACCAGTGCCACAGACGGTTACCCGCTTCCGCTCCGGTATGCGGTAGAGCGCGGCCGGTCCTCACCTGCGGCGCCGGCCCTTTCATCCGGTATATTTGTGCAGGACGCGGTGAAGCCGGCTACTGATCCATGTTGGGATCGTTGTCCCCCTCTTCGTCCCCTTGTTGTTCCGCCTCGATATCAGGAAGACCTTCTTCATCCTTGTTGTATGTTGGCTGAATTTCCATCGGCACACCGGTCAGTTCCGAAATCCTTGGCGCATCTCTTGGCGGTCCGTCTTCATGCTTCGGCGCTTGAGGAAAGCCGCGCGGTTTGGCCGGAATATGAGGAACAGGTTTGAAGGTATTTGACATCGAATATCTCCCTCGCAAGAAAATCTGCCGCAGAGTCGCTTATTCTGATTGTTAATTGTTACTATCATAAGCTTAATTTCACAACGCAAGAAAGAACTAACTTCGCCACTTCCGTTTAGATTGAGACGGTGAGCTGTAGTGGTTTTGCTGCACGGAGAGCAGCAGTCCCGGAGCGGGTCTGCCTACCGAACGCGTATGACATGAGAGACATACGCAACGGTCGGCAATACCTTCCGGCCTTCATCCGCCCGTCGCGGGAGGCGCGGAAAAACTCAAGACTATCAATGAAGATCAGCAGCTCAGGTTTGCCGCTTACTTCAGCGCATCATGAAGGCGCATCTGCGAGCACCTTGACAACCCGTTCGTCATTCTTGTCTTCGGAGGGAGCCGGATCACGCATGTATTCGGCTGCAATCTCGTCGAGGGATTTCCCGCTGTCATCAACGTGCCCGCCTTCGGACGCGTTCTCAGGAGCAATCGTCTCCGTTTGCTCATCGGCAGTGGGCTCTACAGAAACGGTTGCTTCTACCGGGTCGTCCAAACCCGTCTCTGTCAGCTGTTCACCTTCGGTATCCGGTTCATTGCCTGCAACTTCGCCTGCCGTTGTTTCACCGTCTTCGGCCAGAACTCCCAGGAGGGCGTCTTCGAAAGACTCATCGGATACCAGATCCGGCTCATCAGATGCCGCAGCCTCCGCGGCCCCGCCCGTCTCTGAGATAGCCCCGGAGGCATCCAAGGCTTCCAGAGCCTCCAATTGGGCCTGCAAATCGCCGGCTTCTTCCACGGGTACCGCGACCGAAGGTTCTTGTTCTTCAGCGGACTTCGGCGTTTCTACGCCAATTGGCTCATCAGTATTCTGCGGTTCAGCCTCCAGGCTTTGGCCAACGGTCGAACCGTTGCCCGACAAGGCATCGTGAACATCCGCAAGGCGCTCGGACGACCAAGCCTGTGGCACATCCAGGCCATGCGCTTCGTCATAAGCCCGGGCAACATTGAATGGCAAATGCGTGTCGCTTTCTAAAAGCCCGGAAAATCGCGATTCCATCACCTGACCGCAATGGTTGTATGTCTCTTTCAGGCCGAGGTTTTGCTCGGCACAGGCGGAGGCTGCGTCTTTCAGGGTGGTGATAAAGTCGCGTGTCGTTTCGATTGCAGCCGTTGCATTGGCGGCACCCAACGCAGCGGCCCCGTATCCGGGAACGATTGTAGCTGGCCGGAATGCGGTTATCCGGTCGAGCGCTCTCAACCAGTCCGACAGATTGGCATCACCACAATAGGGTGCAAAGGCGTGCTGCACGACATCGCCCGCATAAAGAACGCCTGCTCCAGGCACCCATACGATCGTATCGCCGACAGTATGCCCCCTGCCAAGATGCATGACGCGCACTTCACAATTGCCGAGTTCGAGTGTTACGGAAGACGCAACGGACAGGGATGGCGGCACCATTGGCAGCCGAACGGCATGCTCTGCAACCCTGGAAGGGGTCCGGCGCGCGGCAAATGCTGCTTCTTCCCGCCCCCGGGTCATCATCAATCGCTTGGTAAGGTCCGATCCGATGATCTCCACCGGTTCGAAGACCAAGGCACCAAGCGTACGGTCACAATGAAAATGCGTCAGAACGCAATAGCGGATCGGCTTGTCGGTCAACCGTCTCAAGGCCTGCAACACTTCTGCCGCCCGGTCTTCATCCGCCTGGGTATCAACGACTATCACACCGCGTTCGCCGACAATTGCGCCCGACGTAGAGAAGCCCGGTCCGCTGAAAGCATAGCACCCGCCGCCGAGATCCTCGGTCACCAGCCCGGATTGACCGGCTTGGTCTGCCCTATCTGCCTTTTTGCCCATAACGAACCCGCTCCCTGCCGGACAACCGGCTAACAATTGAACGTCATTTCCCGATCTGTACCTAATTTAAAAAGCGTCTCAGGTCAGGCATCCGATTCGCAAATTACTGCCCCAGCAAACGCGAAAGAATTGGACGTTATCAACAGATAACCAGAGGAGTTTGTCAATATAGGCGCTGTATATCAAAAAATAACGGTCAGTTTACTCTACTCCCGCCAGCTTTATTTTGCGCTGCAAACATATATCAGCGCCATACCGCACGCTTAGATTACTACTTCTGCGATAATATTATCTGATTCCCAACTCACCTTGGACTGCCAATAGGGCTTTGATCCGGTCAGCTTCCGCTTCGATTGCCGAACCGGCGGAGTTATACCAACCCCAGTTGATTAGAACCTATCTGATGGAGCGAAAATTCGTTCCCGGCCAGGCGATGCGGGCAGCGCGGCCTTTACGGCCGGGCAAGCGCAGCAACGGCGCCGGGGACGAATTTTCGCCCACCAAAGGCGCGCTCTTCCTATCCTGCGGACAGCGTCATGCTTTTTAAACGATACCCCGCATCGTCCTGCAAAGCATTCCTAGCCGAAGAAAAGGAGAAACGCGTCAGATCGGTTCTAATCAACTGGGGTTGGTATTAACCGATCTTGAGCCCTTTCCAATCTATCCTATCGTCAGTTTGGATCGTGGCGGTTCCGCGTGACGGCCGTTTTTGCAGGCGGCGCAGGGTGTTCGGGACTGTACAGGACATGTGTATGACGGGTTTTGGACGCGGGAAATCGGCGCTTCGGAGCGTATTGGCTGGCCTGTTACTGGCGATTGCCGGCGGAATTGCCACTTTCCCGGCGGAGGCAGCTTCCTGTGCCGCCCTGACGCAACGACTCGCCAAACTAGACCAAACAGCAGTTTCGCCTTCTGTCCGGAAGTGGCAGGCTGCCAAACGGGAGCAGCAGACAGCGCTTTCCGCAGCAAAGCGGGACGCTGCCCATTTCAAGTGCGGCACCGCCAACGCGGCGCAACAATGCGATGGCCTATCGTCCAAAATAAAGCGTATGAGCCGAAACCTGCGCGCCATCGAGCGGCAACTCACAAAGGCCGGTGGCGCATCCGGCAGCGCCCGAGCCCGGCTGGAAAAAGCCCACAAGGCGCAGAACTGCGGCAATACCGGATCACGGAGCGCCAGCCGCACTGCCAATCCGCTCGCCCGCCTTTTCTCGCACAACCGGCCACGTTCAGAGCCTACGGCTCCAGACTCCCGTCAGACCCGGAAAATGAAGCAGGTGAACCTGAAATCGAGCGCAATCTCAAGAAAATCGAGTTCCGGTTCCCGCCGCGGGCGCTTGCCAGCCGGAGGCACGTTCCGCACCTTGTGCGTCAGAACCTGCGACGGCTACTTCTTTCCGGTAAGTTTCAAGACCGGCAAGCGGGATTTCGTGAATGACGAAGCGCGCTGCTCGGAACTTTGCCCCGCTGCGCCGACCGAACTCTATGTCCATCGCAACCCGGGTGGCACCACGGAGACCATGATGTCTCTTGCCGGGGCCTACTATGCCGATCAGCCCTTCGCCGACCGCTACAAGTCGGAGTATGTGGAGGGGTGCACGTGCCGTAACCTTTCAGCCCCGCGCCGCCGGTCGGCGTGGACTGCACTTGACCGCAGCGGTCAATATGAGGGGACGGTACCTCAAGGTTTTCTTCAGCTATCCCGGCAAGCACTCACGCTGACCGATGAGCAGCAGAACAGCGGTTCTGCAGCGGTGGATGTGACCCGCTTGTCCCGCGCTCCGATCCCGGCCGTCCAGTTGCCGGCCTTTGAAGATCCTGACACGCAGATGAACCTGCGGGACGGGTTTGATGTTACCGTCGAGGTGACCTCCGGCGCACATGCTCAGGCACCGGTGGCCGCCAATACTCCCGGTGGCGGTCCTGCCGCTCTTGAAGTGCTGGGGCTACGGCCGACCAGCTCCGAAATGGCGGAAACTGCGGCCACGCTTGTTGATGAAGCGACGGAGGCAGAAGCCGGCAAGCCGGTCAGGGTAGTCGGTCCAGAATTCTTTGTCGCCCAATAAGCGGCAACAGTTCCTTCATGTCAGGACCATGATCCATTCCGGTGAGCACCCGGCGAAGCGGCATGAACAGTCCCCGGCCCTTACGGCCTGTCTCGGACTTCAAGGCTCCTGTCCAAGCACCCCAGGTCTCTGTGGTGATGTCGCCTTCGGGCAGACAGGTCCTGGCGCTTGCGACGAAGTCGGCATCTTCGGGCTCAATCCGGCTCTCCACCGGCCCCTCGACAACTTTCCAATAGCCGAGCGCATCGTTCACGGTTGCGCAGTTGCCGCGCACGGCGCGCCAAAATGCATCACCGACCTCGACGCCGAGAGCCTTCAGACGTTCGCGAACAGCCTCAAACGGCATGTCATGAACGAGTTTCGCGTTGAGGCCCTTGAGTTCCTCAGGGTCGAACTTCGCCGAGGATCTGGAGACGCTCGCCAGATCGAACATGCCGACAAGCTCTTCCATGGACGGTACCGCTTCAACGGAGCGGCTGGTTCCGGTAAGGACGGCGAGCGAAGCAACGGCCATCGGTTCCAACCCGTCTTCACGCAACGAGCCAATGGACAAAGCGCCCTTGCGCTTGGAAAGTCCTTCGCCGTCAACGGTCGTCAGAAGGTTGTGGTGCCCGAAGATGGGCGCTGGTGCTCCAAGGGCTTTAAAGATCGCGATCTGCACACCGGTGTTGGCAACATGGTCTTCGCCCCGGATCACGTGGCTGACGCCCATATCGATGTCGTCGACGATCGACGGCAAGGTGTAGAGATAAGTTCCGTCCGCCCGGATCAGCACCGGATCGGAAAGCGAGGCGAGATCGACCGACTGCTCGCCGCGGCACAGATCCATCCAGGTGACCTCAGTGCGCCGGGGGGCAAAAGGATCGTCCTCAAAATTGGGCAACAGAAAGCGCCAATGGGCCTTGCGACCCTCGGCTTCCATGGCTCGGCGTTCTTCATCCGTTTGCTTAAGCCCGGCGCGATCATAGACCGGCGGCCGCCCAAGCGCGCGGGCACGCGAACGGCGGCGTTCCAGTTCTTCCGGCGTCTCATAGCAAGGATAGAGAAGCCCGGCGTCCTTCAGCTTCTGTGCTGCTTCATCATATTGCGCGACACGGGCAGACTGGCGCTCGATCACGTCCGGGTCGATGCCAAGCCAACGCAGGTCCGCCTCGATGGACTCGGCATATTCCTGCCGGGAGCGTTCCAGGTCGGTGTCGTCGAAACGGAGAATGAACCGCCCCTGCTGGCTTTTGGCAAAGAGCCAGTTGAATAGGGCCGGACGGCTGTTGCCGATATGGATGTGGCCGGTCGGAGACGGCGCGAAGCGAACTGTAACGGTCATGGCGCTCCAGTTAGCCCCGGCTGGCTCCATGGGCAAGCCCCTTCACGGATTTGCAGGCACAGAATTGTCACGCATTCCGATCGCTCGTGACGCCAAAGTCAGCAACAGGGTGGCAATCAGGCAGAACACCCCCATTCCGGCGATCTGGGAATCATAGGGGACGCCCACATCGATCAGCCAGCCGATCAGACCCGGACCCGCGGCAGAGGCAAACACCATTACCGCCGTGACCACAGAACGGATCGCCCCGTTGTGGCGCGTCCCGTAGATTTCCGGCCATAGCGCACCGATCAATGTCCATACGAAGCCGTTGGACAGGCCGAGCAGGACCATGAACACGAACACTGCTGTCGTCGCATGAAACCAGGCCAGCACGAAACACGCGGCCGACAAGGGCAACAGGATCAACGGCAGCAAACGGCGTGCGGTGAACCGATCGACCAGCATCCCGGTGGTGAGCGCCATGGCAACGGCGCAGCAGGCCATCAGGAAGAAAGAACTCGCAAAAAACTCGATCTGCCAGCCGCGCAGTTCCACCAGATAGATTTGGTGAAACAGGATCGCGGTGGCGATGAAGGGCGGTCCGTTGAGGCCGACAAGGACCACCCAGAACCAGACATCCCGCAGGACCTCAGGGCGGGTCCATTGGCGTCCTTCCGGCCGTGCAGCCGCAATTTCCATCCGGGACGGGTGCCGTTCCTTCGCAAGCAGAAACAGGATCACCGGCATGGCTACCAGCGCCATCACGCCGGCAGCGAGGACCCAGCTCCAACGCCAGCCGATCATTCCGATGAGAGTGACGAACAGGATCGGCATCACCGCCTCCGCAGTCGGAATCCCGAGCGCGGCCACAGAGATGGCCCGTCCCCGCTGCGCGCTGAACCAGCGGCTTGTCGCGGTCATGGAAATGTGGGTCATCATACCCTGCCCGCACAGGCGGAGACCAAAGAACACAACACCGACCATCCAGACTTCCGATACAGACGCCATCGCCAGGCAACACAGCGTCAAACCGGCAATTACGACCGCCGCCACCCTTTGCGCGGGATAGACGTCCATGCTCTTGCCGACAAACGGCAAGACCGATGCGCTGCAAAGCGTTGCCAGCATATACAGGAGCCCAAGTTCTCCGTGGCTGAGACTGAAGGCTTCGCGAAGACTGCCGGCCGACAAGGAAATGAAGAAGGTCTGGCCGGAGCCGGAAAAGAATGTCAGCAGGAAACCGGCCACGAGCCAGCGCACGTTCTCACGCAAGAATGCGAAATACGTCACGGTCACTCACCCAGTGCAAAATGAGAGCAGGAAACAGCGCCGGACCCAGGCTCGGGCTACAGAAGCTGTGTAGATTTTTTTCTAATCCCGGTCGCGGAACCGGTTGGTAATCGGATAGCGCCGGTCACGGCCAAAATTGCGCTCGGTGATCTTCACACCCGGTGGTGCCTGGCGGCGTTTGTATTCGGCAATGTAGAGCAAATGCTCGATCCGGTGGATCAGCGCCCGGTCGTGACCGCGTTTTTCGATATCGCCAACGGACATTTCCTCCTCGACGAGGCATTCCAGAATATCGTCAAGAACATCGTATGGTGGCAGCGAATCCTGGTCAGTCTGGTTTTCGCGCAATTCTGCGGTCGGCACCTTGGTGATGATATTTTGAGGAATCACAATCCCATCCGGCCCAAGCATGCCGTCCGGCCGGTGCTTGTTGCGCCAATCAGCAAGATGATACACTTGCGTCTTGTAAAGGTCCTTGATCGGATTGTAGCCGCCGTTCATGTCGCCGTAGAGTGTGGCATAGCCGACCGACATTTCCGACTTGTTGCCGGTGGTGACCACCATGTTGCCGAACTTGTTCGAAACGGCCATCAGGATCACGCCACGTGCCCGTGACTGAAGATTTTCTTCCGTCGTGCCGCTTTCGGTTCCCTCGAACAAGGTTCCAAGAACCTCTGCAAAGCCTTCGACAGGCTGTGCGATCGGCACCGTGTCGTAGCGGATACCGAGCGCGGCCGCGCATTCGGCGGCATCCTTGATGCTTTCGTCCGAAGTGTAGCGATATGGCAGCATGATGGCATGGACCCGGTCAGCCCCGAGCGCATCAACCGCCATGGCTGCACATACGGCAGAATCGATCCCGCCCGACAACCCTAGAACAACGCCCGGAAAGCCGTTGTTGTTGACATAGTCACGCAGCCCCAGAACACAGGCGCGCCAGTTGGCTTCATCCAGATCCGGCAGTTTGGCCGATTCCGAAGGTGCGCAAGTCCAGCCGTCACTCTCGCGGGTCCAGTCGCTAATAGATAGCGCCGGAGCGAATTGCGGCATCTGAAACGCCAATGTGCGGTCGGCTCTCAGCGCGAATGATCCGCCATCGAAAACAAGTTCGTCCTGACCGCAGACCTGATTGCAGTAGACCAACGGCAATTCGGTTTCTACGACCCGAGCGACTGCGACCGACAAGCGGTGATCCACACGGTTCTGCCAATAGGGTGAGCCGTTCGGGACAAGAAGGATTTCCGCGCCGGTCTCCGAAAGGCATTCACAGACTTCGTCGGACCAGATGTCCTCGCAAATCGGCAGCCCAATTCGAATACCGCGGAAATCGACCGGGCCAGGCATAGGGCCGCTGGCGAAAACCCGTTTCTCATCGAAAACACCGTAGTTGGGCAAGTCGGCCTTGTAGCGCACAGCCTTGATCTCGCCAGCGTCGGCATAGACAACCGCATTGTAGACGGCGCCATCTTCCCCTGCCCACGGGGTTCCGATCACCATGGCGGGACCGCCATCAGCGGTATCGCCGGCAAGCTCCTGGGCGGTCTCCATGCACCGGCGCACGAAGGCCGGTTTCAGAACAAGGTCTTCCGGCGGGTATCCGGACAAAACCAGTTCGGAGCTCAGAAGCAGATCGGCGCCCTGGCGGGCGCTTTCGGCCCGTGCTTCCCGCAGAAGATCTGCGTTGCCTGCAATGTTCCCGACGGTCGGACTGACCTGAGCGACGGCAAGACGGAACTGATCGGTGATTTGGGACGAAGCGGTCATGTCTGGTGATTTACAGCGAGGCCGGGCCGCTTGCAATCGGTCATTGACCCTCAAACCTTCATGCCCCACAGGCCCTAAAGCAGTGCTAACTCATTGTCGAGGCTCTCGCCCTGGGACGCGTTGGCAGCCGCCAACTCGGCATCCAGATCGATCGTTTTGCTGGTCTTGCCGGCGCTTGCGGCCCGGGCTGGGTTCTGACCGTTCACTTTCAGAATACCCTTGGTTCGCCCGCCGCCCTCTTGAGCTTGCAGCACGACACCAATGCGGG
Organism: Roseibium sp.; assembly: GCA_965230445.1. Lineage (GTDB taxonomy): Bacteria > Pseudomonadota > Alphaproteobacteria > Rhizobiales > Stappiaceae > Roseibium. Next base: position 2,661,934 of record OZ246005.1, read on the forward strand.
AATAGAGAACGGATGGCGAGACCGGCTTGGCAACAAACCCATGGATGCCGATCCTTGCAGCCTCGATGATCGTGGTTCGTTTGGAATCCGCACTGACGACAATCACAGGTGTGGTGTTCAAGAACCGGTCCTTGTCGGCGCGCAGGATGCGTACGAACTCCCCGCCGGAAATCGGTTTCATATGCCACTCACACAAAATGATGTCGGGCCTCCGGTCGAGCGCGATTTCCAGGGCTTCAGCGCCGTCATTGGCCTCAAAAATCGATCTGATCCCGAAGCCGGTTAACACGGAGCGAAATATTCCGCGCATATGGAGGCTGCCTTCGGCAACCAGACAGGTAATGTTCGAAAAATCCCAATTCTTCCGCACCCAAAACCTCCCGGGCAATTTTCAACACCCGAGATAATTGCGGAGGGTTAAGCTTCCGTTGCGGAACGCATCAATGCGTTCAGTAAAATGAAGGCAAAAACCGTAAAGGGCGGCCTGAGCCGCCCTATTTGCAACTGAAATATTTAACTGGGTTTTCAGCCCATTGCAGCGACTTTCTCAGGTTCGCGGTTAGTACGTTCCTTCTTGAGATTCTCGGCAATCAGGAACGCCAGTTCAAGAGCCTGGTCAGCGTTAAGCCGCGGATCGCAATGGGTGTGATACCGGTCGCCCAAGTCCTCGGCAGTGAGCGCATGCGCCCCCCCGGTACACTCGGTCACGTTCCGGCCAGTCATTTCCACATGAACACCACCGGCATGGGTACCTTCTGCTCGGTGGACGGCAAAGAACGCCTCGACTTCCTTCAGGATCCGGTCGAATGGACGGGTCTTGTAGCTGTTCATGGTCACGGTGTTGCCATGCATCGGATCGCAGGACCAGACAACCTTCTTGCCCTCCCGTTCAACGGCCCGGATCAACTGCGGCAGATGGTCGAACACCTTGTCCGCGCCAAAACGTGCGATTAGCGTCAGGCGCCCGGCCTCATTGTCCGGGTTCAGGATGTCGATCAGTTCCAGCAGCCCGTCCGGGGTCAGGGAAGGACCACATTTCAGGCCAATCGGGTTATTGATACCGCGGAAGAACTCCACATGGGCATGATCGGGCTGACGCGTGCGGTCGCCGATCCAGATCATGTGGCCTGATGTCGCGTACCAGTCGCCGGACGTGGAATCGACGCGGGTCAATGCTTCTTCATAACCCAGCAGCAAGGCCTCGTGGCTGGTGAAGAAATCAGTGGTTCCGAGCTGCGGAACTGTGGAACCATCGACGCCGCAAGCGCGCATGAAGGCAAGCGCCTCGGAAATACGGTCGGCAAGTTCCTTGTAGCGGTGTCCCTGCGGGCTATCGGAAATGAAGCCCAGCATCCACTGATGGACCTGTTCGAGATTGGCAAAACCACCTTGGGCGAACGCGCGAAGAAGGTTCAAGCTGGCCGCCGATTGCCGGTAGGCCATGGACATGCGGCCCGGATCGGGAACACGGGCTTCTTCGGTGAATGGAATACCGTTGATGATGTCACCGCGGTAACTCGGTAGCTCCACACCGTCCTTGGTTTCGGTGTTTGAGGACCGCGGTTTGGCGAACTGACCGGCGATCCGGCCGACTTTCACTACCGGCTGGCTGGCAGCGAACGTCAAGACGACCGACATCTGCAGGAAGACGCGGAAGAAGTCGCGGATGTGATCGGGGTGATGCTCAGCGAAGCTTTCGGCACAATCACCACCCTGTAGCAGAAAACCGCGCCCTTCGGCGACATCTGCAAGCTGGCGCTTCAGGTTGCGCGCCTCCCCTGCAAACACAAGCGGCGGATAGGTCGACAAACGCTCTTCAGTGTTCGCCAGGGCTTCCTTATCCGGATAGTCCGGCACCTGCTTGATCGGCTTTGATCTCCAGCTGTCCGGGGTCCACTTCTCCGCCATTTCCACTACTCCCACTTGGGCAATCCGGTTCCGATGACTATCCGGCCGCCCGCACGCGACTTTTTCGTGTTTCAGTGCCAGTCCATCTGGCTCAATCGGCGGCCTTATACACCTACCGAAGGCACAACACCACCTCATAGCAACAGCAATGAAAATCCGAGATCTGCGTCGCGGGCAGAGCCAGCCAATTTACCCGTCCGGATCGGACGGTCGGCGTTCCTCTGCCATTTGCGATTTGTCAAGGCGGTCAACACTGTTCGGAATAATTCTAAAAAAGACACATCCGGAGGCGAACTCATGCCGTTAAAAGACAAGCTCGAGCACAGCCACCATCCCGCCGACATCGCAAACAGGATCGATCAAGGTCCGCCTGCCTCCTATCTTCGCGATTGGATCTATGGCGGGATAGATGGTGCGGTCACAACCTTCGCCATCGTTGCCGGTTCTGTCGGCGCCAACCTGTCAGCAAGGATCGTCCTGATCCTCGGCCTCGCCAATCTGCTGGCCGACGGATTTTCGATGGCAGCGGCCAACTATTCCGGTTCCAAGTCGGAAGTCGAAGAATACGAACGGCTCTTATCGGTCGAGGAAAAACATATCCGGCACGACCCGGAGGGCGAACGGGAGGAAATCCGGCAAATCTATAGTGCCAAGGGCTTTGCAGGCGAGGATCTTGAACATCTCGTCAGGATCCTGACCTCACGCGAACAGGTGTGGATCGATTCCATGATGCTTGGCGAGTATGGCCTTTCGGGCGAACCCCGCTCGCCGATGAAAGCCGCCATTGCAACGTTTCTTGCCTTTATCCTGTGCGGAAGCGTTCCGCTCTTCCCCTTCGTCTTCGGCCTTCCGGCAAGCGCCACGGTCACCGCAGCCTCAACGGCTCTGGCGTTCTTTGCCATTGGCTCCGTCCGCGCCCGCTGGTCGATGCGCCACTGGCTCACCTGTGGCCTGGAAACCATGGCAATCGGCATGTCCGCCGCTGGCATTGCCTATCTTGTTGGTCACCTCCTGCACAACTGGCTGACGTGAGATCTGGGCTTGTGGGGAATTAGGTCAAACAAACCGGATCCCCCGACCCTTCAACTCGTTATCGATGAGAGAGCGCAGGTCCGGTTCCAACTGGATAGCTCTCGGATAGACGGGCGCGTCCCGGTCGCGCAGCACGGGCACATGCCAGCCATCAGTCGTCTCGAAGAAATGGTGCAGGCCCTGAGCACCCCAGATCCGGAAATACCCGGCCAGAACGCAATCAAGATAACTCTGCAGGATCGGATAGGTGTCGCAGCCCCAGCGCCGATGTTCGGGGCGCGCCTGAAACACGAACATTTCCGAAGGGCCAGGTTCACCCAATGCGACGCACTGGAAGCGCTCGCCCATGCCATGCACCTTTTCATACCGCTTTTCGCGGGCCTCAAGAGCCGGTAGGCCTGCGACCGGTTCGCTCAGCAAAACACCCAGGATTTCACTTCCAGGCTCCGCCCGCACTGTCAGACTGCACCGTCCGAGGCTGGTGTCCTCAGTCCCGCGGGCAATGCCGCACACGCGCCATTCGCGAACCCATCCGGTCAAACTGCCCGGGGTGTGATCTGCCTGTTCACTAACCGTGTCACGATTGACGAGCGAACCGTAGCCGAAATAGTTGATCTTCATCTCGCAGAGACACTCCGCCCGTCGCCTCAGGCGATTCCCGTTCGCTGGCAAAGGAATCAGTATGATCATTCCCTCCCTCACGGTAGCAGAAATCCAACAGATGCGGGACGATACGCCGGGCGCCCGCACGGTTCTGCATTTCAACAATGCCGGAACAGGACTTGCCCTGACGCCTGTGCTGGATGCGGTCAAGAAACACCTCGACCTCGAAGCGGCCATTGGCGGATACGAAGCGGCGGAACGCGCCACGCGGGACATGGCCGCCTTTTACACCTCGATAGCGGCGCTTCTCGGCTGCGAACCGCAGGAAATCGCCTATGTGGAGAACGCGACGCGGGCGTGGGACATGGCGTTTTACGGCATCGACTTCCGTCCCGGAGACCGGGTGATTACCGGCCGGGCGGAGTATGTTTCCAACTATGTCGCGCTCCTTCAGATGAAAGCGCGGAAGGGCATCGAGATTGATCTGATTGACGACGACGAAACCGGCCAGATCGACCTGAAAGTGTTGTCCGCCGCGGTCACGCCGAAAACCCGCCTTATCGCCCTCACCCATATTCCGACATTTTGCGGCCTGATCAACCCGGCGGAGGATGTCGGCGAAATCGCCCGGAAATCCGGTGTCCTTTATCTGCTGGACGCTTGCCAGTCGGCAGGACACATTCCGCTCGATGTCCGCGAAATCGGATGCCACATGCTATCCGGTACAGGCCGGAAATACCTGCGCGGGCCCAGAGGCACCGGATTTCTCTATGTCAGTGATACCGTTCTCGATCAGGTGGAACCGCCCTTTGTCGATCTGGCTTCCACAAACTGGCTGGATGAGCACACGTACGAACTCGCGCCGCACGCCCGCAGGTTCGAAAACTGGGAGCGTTATACGGCCGGTCAGATCGGGCTGGGTGTTGCAGCCGCCTATGCCATCGGTTGCGGCATGGAGCGGATCAGCGCCCGCATTTGCGCCCTGGCAGCGCAGCTCCGCACCGAACTCTCCGGTATCGAAGGCATCAGCATCCATGACAAGGGGCGAAACAAGTGCGGAATCGTTACCTTCACGAAGGAGGGTCAGCCTGCGGAACAGATCGCCGAAAACTTGAGAGCGTCAAACATCAACGTCTCGGTCAGCACCGCCGATTCGGCCCGGATTGATTTGCCCGGGCGCGGGCTTTCGTCCGTTGTGCGTGCTTCTGTGCATGCCTTCAACACGGAAGAAGAAATCGAGACATTTATCAAAGCCGTCGCCGGGCGATAAACGCCCGGCAAACGACTGTTGACCGTCAGCCGCGCAGCTGTTCGGTTGGCTCACGCATGGTGACTAGTTCTTCCGCTGCGGTCGGATGGACGGCGATCGTCCGGTCGAAATCGGCTTTGGTTGCACCCATCTGCAGCGTGACACCGAGCACCTGAGCCAATTCCCCTGCATCCGGTCCAATGACGTGAACACCGAGCACCTTGCCGGTGTCCGCATCGACGATCATCTTCATGAGCATCTTTTCGTCGCGGCCCGACAGGGTGTGCTTCATCGGACGGAAAGTGGATTTATAGATGTCGAGGTTCGGTGTCCGCTCAAGCGCCTGTTCCTGGGTCAGACCGACAGTCCCCATTTCCGGCTGCGAAAAGACGGCCGTGGCGATCAAGGAGTGGTCGACGGACCATTCCTTGCCGCCAAACATGCTGTCGGCAAAGGCATGACCTTCGCGAATGGCCACCGGCGTGAGGTTGGCTCGGTCGGTGACATCGCCAACGGCATAGATGGAGTCAACGGACGTCTTGGAGTTGGCATCCACCTTGATCGCGCCATTTGGCTTGGTTTCAACACCAGCCTTTTCAAGCCCGAGCCCGGCGATGAAAGGCTTGCGCCCGATGGCGAACATGATCTTGTCGGCATGAAGCGTCTCGCCTGCGCGGGTCTTGCCGGACAAGCTACCATCAGCCAGCTTTTCGATTTCCTCGAAGGTATCGTGGAGTATGACCCGGATGCCCTTCTTTTCCATTTCCGCGCGCACAGTCCGGCGCAGATCCCAATCGAAGCCACGCAAGATTTCCTCGCCGCGGTAAATCAAGGTGGTATCGGCACCCATGCCGTTGAAAATTCCGGCAAACTCCACCGCAATGTAACCACCGCCGGCAACAACGACCCGGTCCGGCAGCTTGTCGAGATGAAACGCCTCGTTTGACGTGATAACGTGTTCCCCGCCTTTCAGATCAGCGTCCACATTCGGCGCTGCCCCAACGGCGATCAGAATGTACCGGGCCGTCACTGTGCGGCCGGTTGCCAGAAGCCGCACCGTATGCGGATCTTCGATCTCCGCCCGAGTATCGAAGGTTTCAACGCCGGTGCGATCCAGATTGGACCGGTAGATGCCCTCAAGGCGGGCGATTTCCTTGTCTTTGGCGGCAACCAGGCGGTCCCATGAAAACTGCCGTTCGCCGACCGTCCATCCGAAGCCTTCAGCGTCTTCGAACTCCTCGGAAAACTTGGAGGCGTAGACGAACAGTTTCTTCGGAACGCAGCCACGAATGACGCAAGTCCCGCCATAGCGGTATTCTTCGGCCAATCCAACGCGAGCGCCATGGGTTGCCGCGATACGCGCAGCCCGCACGCCGCCCGAACCGCCGCCGATTACAAAGAGATCATAGTCAAATTGGGTCATTGAAACCTCTTGTTTCATTCACAGGGGCCATGTGCAAACAGATTGCCGGTCGCCATTTCCTTTCGGCAGTTACCCGGCACGCGAATGTCACCATATGGTATGTCAAACAACCGGCAGACGTGAAAAAGGGCCGCGCTCGCGGCCCTTTTACTTCATGTCAATTGTCGTGATCAAACGTCACTGAGCTGCGATCCGCTTGTCGAGTTCCTCACGGACCAAGGTCACCATTTCAATGGACAAGGCATCTTGCCATTCCCGGGCGGTGCCGATGGTCAATGCGCTCATGGTCGGACCGCTTTTGGTCAACTTGGCACCGAGCGGTGTCTTGTAGAACTCGGCAAGCTGCTTCAGTTCCTGTTCGGTGAACCGGCGCGCCCAGATCTGATAGATCTTGAGGTTCAGTTCGGACCGCTTGCCGGCAAGGCTCAAGGCAACATTGTTGGTGACTTCGATGATTTCTTCCGCCCGGGTCGGGTTGGCCTGAACGAAGATATTGGTCGTCTGCTCGGCCAGAACCGGAAGGATCGTATCGAACGTTTTCAGAACCTCGGTGATCGCAACCACATTGCGGGCCGCCTCAATGTGGCTTTCCGTGAAGGTCTCTTCTTCCTGGGCCGGTGCCGTTTCCTGGGCCAACGCGTTTCCGCCAATCGTTGCCGACATGACCAGCAAGGCCGCAGTCAGCAGACGCAAATAATTCTTCATTATTCCACTCCTAGACAGCCCCGGCGAGTCCGGGGCTCCAAATCGAATTGGCTTACGCCCGATAAAGGGTCTTTACCCCATCTTCCGCGGCCACGTAAGCCTTAGTTGCCAGATCGATAAAAACACCATGCTCTACAACACCGGGGATGGCCACCAATCTGCTGGCAAGGACCCGCGCGTCCGCAATGGCGCCCAGACGGGCGTCGAGAATGAAATGCCCGCCATCTGTGACGAAAGGATGATCCTCACCGCCTCTCAACCCGATTTCTTGCGGTAGCGACAAATCGCCCAATACGCCAGCCACTGCCCGCCGGGTCGCTTCCATTCCAAAGGGCACGATTTCGATCGGCAAGGGAAACGCCCCGAGACGGTCGACAATCTTGCTGCCATCGGCAATCACAATCATGTCTTTGGAAGCAGCCGCAACGATCTTCTCGCGCAGGAGCGCCCCGCCGCCGCCCTTGATAAGGGCAAGGTCAGGGTCGATTTCATCAGCACCGTCGATGGTCAGGTCAAGTTCCGGCATTTGTTCGAGCGTTGTCAATTGGATGCCAAGGCTCTCTGCCAGCACCTTTGTCCGCTCGGACGTCGGAACGCCGATGACGTTAAGTCCGGACTTGACCCGTTCCGCGAGCGCTTTGACGAAGAGCTCCGCAGTCGATCCGGTGCCGATACCAAGACGCATTCCATCGGCAACATCGAGCGCGGCCCGTTTGGCGGCCTCGCGTTTGAGATCTTCACTCATCGTGACCTGTCACCCCTGTCTCTATCTCCGGGCCGAAATCGCGCCGTGCGTAGCACACCGGAAGATTTGAGGTCTAGGGCCTGTGGAGAATAAGGTTTCGGTCGCGGCGCGAGACGCTTTTGGCCGCGGATCAGGAAGAGAGACTGCCATCTGCCATGGAGTAATCTCCATAAGGGCTCTCTGACGCCATCCGGGGCCAAAAGCGCCGCGTCCCGCAAGGGATATGATGAAAACCCTAAATCCCCACAGGCCCAAGAGCACCGGACCAACATCTCAATCTGGATTGACGGCAAATGTACGGACCGATCCCGGTGATCTTCGGAACGATGCACTCCGGTATTGATCACCAAATCTGCGCGAGACTCTCTTCAAACTGCTCCATGAATTCCAGCGTTACCAACGACGCAGGGCGGTGTTTTGGGCGAACCAAAGACAGTTTGTGGGGAATGTTCGGCACGAACGGACAGTAGCTAAGCCCGCGCGCCTTATAAGTCTTGGCATCCAGAATGCTGACGATTGACACGCCCGCCCCCAGACAAACGAGTTCGCACGCACAGGTGAACTGGCGAGTTTCGATGAATGGCCGAAGGTTTGCGCCAGCTTTCAAAAAGGCGTCTCGGACAGACCGAAAGTAAGAGTCATCAAGCTTGTCGTGGATCAGACGCTCGCCTTGAAAGTCCCAAGGAGTGACCTGTTGACGCCCCTCGAAACGATGGCCAACCGGAAAGACGCAGACTGACGGCATATCAATCGATGTACTTTCGACCGCAGGGTGTCCCCCAAACCCGTCCGTGATCCCGAAATCATATTGCTCGCCCAAAATCCATTCAAGAATCCGTTCTGGCCTGTCTGGTTCGATGGTCACCGTGAGGTTCGGGCGTCCGGCGACGAATTCGGCGACCACGGCCGGTAGATGACTGATTGCAAATCCCGGAAGACAGGCAATGCGCAAGTGACCCGCCATCGCATTTGGCAAGCTTCTGCCGATCTGCGAGATGTTTTCAATGGATTCCAGCAGCCGCCGGATTTCAGGGAGGAGATACCGCGCTTCTTGCGTCAACACCAATGCTCCGTCCCGGCGGTGGTAAAGCTGGATGTTCAGGTTCTTTGCCAGGTCCGACAACAGACGGCTGGCAGCTGGCTGCGAGATATCCAGTACCTTGGCAGCCTTGGAGATTGTGCCCGTTTCAGCCACGGCATTGAGGGCCTCTAGCTGCCGGAGTTGTAGTCGTGATGTCATGTAATTCGAACCGTTGAAACCGCACGCACAAACATAATATTATGTTATATTTCATGTCAAAAATATTTAACTTTATTCTTTTTAGAATTCGATTTAGGTGTCTTTCCGGATTGAAGCGGATATTCTCGATCGCGCGCAATTCCATCGCCTATCCGAAGGAGACACACATGAGCATCTCTACTCGCCTACTGATCGCCGCTTCTGCATTGGCTCTGAGCGCACAAACGGTTTCAGCAGATACCCTCCGCCTTCTGACCTGGGGCGGCTACGCGCCTGAGGAAGTCATCGCAAAGTTCGAAGCCGAAACCGGCCACACGGTCGAAGTGACCAAGTCCAACAACGAAGAAATGATCGCGAAGCTCCGCGCGACCGGTGGCGGCGGTTTTGACCTTGCACAGCCGAGCCAGGACCGTATTGCAGGCCCGCAGATTGAGTTCGGCATTTACAAACCGATGGATTTGTCGAAGATCGACGCCTCGCTTTTCATCGGCTCCATGCTGGACGCCACCAAGGGAAACACCACCGTTGACGGCGAAGTCTACGGCGTACCGCACGTCTGGGGCACTTCGGGCCTGGTTCTTGACACCGAGAAGGCCGCTGCAGTTCAGGATTATACCGACCTGTGCTCGGACGATTTTGCCGGCAAGGTTTCCTACCGCCTGAAACGTCCGACCCTGATCGGTTTCGCATTCTCCATGGGCCTGGATCCGTTTGCAGCGTATGGCGATGAAGCGGCCTACACCGAAATTCTCGAGAAGGTCGAAGCCAAGCTGGTCGAGTGTAAAGCCAATGTCAAAGCCTACTGGGGCGGCGGCGATGAATTGATGGGGCTCCTTCGCTCCGGTGAAGTTGTCGCGTCCATGGCCTGGGACACCGGCGGCTGGAAGCTGAACACCGAAAAGCCGAACATCACTTTTGTTGCGCCGAAATCCGGTGCGCTCGGCTGGATCGACACATTCGTTCTGCCGGCAAAGGGCCAGGCTGACGACGCCGCCTACGCATGGATCAATTTCGTGATGCGCCCGGAAATCGCCGCGATGATCACTGATGCCGCCGGCAACTTCACCGCCTCAAAAGGCGCTGACGCACTCGTCTCGGAGGAGCTGAAAGTAAAGTTCCAGAAGAGCTTCCCGGCCGCCGATATCGACAACATTAACTGGTATCCGCCGGTTCCGGCCGGTCTGGAGGCTATCGAAGGTGGCGTGCTCGACCGCGTGAAAGCTGCCAACTAATCTGTTGGTTTGATGGACGAAACCAAGAGAGGCTCTCGCCCCGCTTCACGGGGCGGGAGCAATTCATTTCGCTACGAGGAAAACAATGGCCGCGCCGGATTTAAGCTGCATTAACATTTCCAAGCGGTTCGGATCTACGACCGCAGTGGACAATGTGTCCTTCGAAGTTCCGGCAGGTTCTTTCTTTTCCATTCTCGGCCCGTCCGGCTGCGGCAAGACCACAATCATGCGCATGATCGCCGGGTTTCTTGAGCCAAGCGCCGGCGATATCCAGATCAAGGGCCGTACGGTCCTCGACATCGCGCCCAACAAACGGCCGGTGAACATGGTGTTCCAGCACCTTGCCCTGTTCCCGATGATGAATGTTTCGGACAACATCGGCTACGGTCTGCGCCGCCAGGGCTTTGCGAAGAGCGAGATTTCCAGAAAAGTCGATGAAGTGCTCGAGCGGATCCAATTGCCTGGTATCGGCAAGCGCGCAATCCCGGAGCTTTCCGGCGGCCAGAAACAACGCGTCGCCATTGCCCGCTGCATGGTGCTTCAGCCGGACGTTTTGCTGCTGGATGAGCCGCTTGGCGCACTTGACCTGAAGCTGCGCGACCAGATGAAGATCGAACTCAAGACGCTGCAGGCCGAGTTCGACACCACATTTGTCTACATTACCCACGACCAGAGCGAAGCCTTGCTCATGTCGGATGCCGTAGCCGTCATGAATGGCGGCAAGTTCGAGCAAATTGCACCGCCTCAGGAACTGTACTATCGCCCGGAAACCTCATTCGTCGCGGGCTTTGTCGGCAACACCAACCGCTGGTCCGGGACGGTGACCCGCTCTGATGGCTACCATGTGGAAACACGAGCCGAAGGTGCCGATTGTGTCCGCGGTGTCTCATTGACACGCGATCTCGCCACGAACAGCAAGGTGGAGGTTTTTGTGCGTCCGGAATCGATTCGTGTCGGTTTCAATGCGGGCGATGTCAGTTCATTTGAAAACACGCTTTCCGGCACTGTTGAGCGGATCCTGTTCAATGGCGGCGACAGCCGGATACTGATCAAGGCCGACGAGCGGAGCGCTCCGATAGAAGCAACTCTGCCCCAATCCGGAGAGTATTCCCGCCTGCGCTCCGGCGACAAGGTCGTTCTCGGCTGGGCAGATGTAAACTGCAACGTTTTCACGGCCGGAGCGGCCACATGATGTCTCACCGAACCATCGGTTTCTGGCTTCTGCTGACACCCTTGCTCCTCTGGCTGTTGCTGCTGGTGATTATTCCGCATATCGATCTGGCGATCCTGTCCCTGCAGGAACGCATCGGGGTGCGCCAATACACCACAAGCCTTGCCAACTACCGGACCTTCATCGACGAGCCGCTCTATCTCTACACTTTCGGCCGCACGGCGATCATGTCGGTCCTCGCAACAGTTCTGACGTTGCTGATCGGCTTTCCGGTTGCCTATTACATTGCCAAGCTGGCCCGAGGCCGGATGCGCGCCGTCCTGTTTGTGCTTTGCCTGATCCCCTTTTGGGTGTCCGAACTGGTACGCACCTTCGGCTGGATGATCCTGTTGCGCGAAACCGGGCTGATTTCATCGTTTCTGCAATGGGCCGGATTTGCCGCCGGGCCTGTCGAGATGCTCTACAATGACGTCGCGATCATGGTCGGTCTGGTCTACACTTCCATGCTGTTCATGGTCGTCCCGCTGGTGACAACGCTCGACACCCTAGATGACGCGATGATCGAGGCCGGATACGACCTTGGCGGCAATGGCCTGTCGGTTCTGCGCGAAATCATTGTTCCGCACGCGATGCCCGGGATCGTTTCCGGCTGCATCGTCGTCTTTATGCTCTCGCTCGGGAATTACCTGACGCCGATCATGCTCGGCGGCAAAGACAGTCTGTGGTTCACCGAATTGATCTACTCGCAGTTCATTGTCCGCTTCAACTGGGAACTTGGTGCCGCATTCGGCTTCATGCTGCTGTTCCTGTCCACCGTCATCGTTTGGGCCGCCTTGCGCATTTCCGGCCAGACGCTTTCAAAGACGATGGGATAGGAGACACCCATGCTACCGACCATCCCGCAAGACCGTTTTCTTGTTGCTTTGTACAAAAGCTATGTGGCGCTGTTCTTTCTGTACCTTGCCTTGCCGCTGGCCGTCGTCGCGGTTTTTGCTTTCAATGACAGCCAGTTCCCCGCCCTGCCCTGGGACGGCTTCACCTGGAACTGGTTCTTCGGCGATGAGCGCCCAATGATCGGTGTTTTCCATGAGCGGCCGATTCTCAGGGCCATTGGCACCTCAATCCTTGTCGGGTTCTTCGTGTCCTTGCTGGCGGTCGCCGTTGCAACGACCAATGCATTCCTGTTCAACCGTTACAATTTTCCGGGAAAGAACTTCCTCTATTTCATGATGCTGATCCCGTTGGTCATCCCGGGGATCGTTCTGGGCATTTCGATCCTTGTGTTTTCGTCATCCGTCGCCAATGGCGTGTGGGACGGGCTCAAGTGGGAAATCGAAGCCCTGCGTCCAGGGATTGTTTTGGTGATCCTCGGGCAATTTTCGTTCATTGCGACGATCACAACCCTTGTCATATCGGCGCGATTGAAGGGATTTGATCCGGCGCTTGAAGATGCCGCCATGAACCTTGGCGCCAGCCGTTTGACGGCTGTCCGTACCATTACGCTGCCATATCTTCTACCCGCCCTGGTCGGGGCGTTCATCGTGGCATTCCTGATGAGCTTTGAGAACTTCAATACGACGCTCATGCTGGTTGGCTCGGACGCTCCGCTGACAATCGCGATGTTCGATCGCCTGAAGGAGGGCTCAACACCCCTGTTGAACGCAGTATCGCTGATACTGATGTTTTTCTCCGGCCTTCTGGCCCTTGTCGTGCTGCTGGCGCAAAGACGGTGACCAGCACCTGATACATAGCGTAATTCCGGTGCCCACTCGGAGTATTTGTACCAGCCGGCAGAAGCGAAGACCACAATTTGGCCGCAGGGGTTTGTCTTTCTTCAAAACTCCTCCGTCACTTGCCGGGATCGCTCCCCTTGCTGCCCGCTCCTTACCAGCGCTTGATAGACGCCCGGTTCAACTGGTTTCTGTCGCTGTTTCTCCATTTTGGAGTGTGGGCGGTCGTTGTCAGTGCCGGTTTGGAGAGCGCGCCCGACCAGCGCACATCGCAACCGGTTCTTGTCGACCTGTTTGCTGCACGGCCAAACCCTGTCAGACCGCCAGCACCCGCACCGGCATCACCGGCCGGCGATCTGGCGCGGCTTCAACCTGAGATCCCTGATCCGCAGGAGACGCGGCCCACGACACGGAACCGGCCTGCAGAGGAGCGCAACTGGCAGACGGCAAGTGCGTTTTATGCCGCAAGCGCTTTGCGCAATCCGAAGGCCGCGCAAGCCCGTCAGGCGCTGAAAACGCTCAGTATAGAAGACCGTGACGAGCAGATCTGTGCCCTGGAAGCGATGGAGCAATTGGCAAGGTCGGAACCCGGATTCCGCCCGACGCGCACAGCGCCGCATGCGTTCAGGCCGTCGTATCGAAAGGACGGTTGGGTGGTCGTACCGGCCGGTGCCATCAGAAGCCGCGGCAACTGGTACCGGCTTTCCTATCGCTGCCAATTGAATGCGGATGCATCCGGCGTCGCAGCGTTTGAGTTCGCGCTCGGTGATCCGATCGCGCGCGTGCTTTGGGATGAGCATGGCCTCGCGGAGGTGCATTGACGCACGGCGGGAACACGCTTTGGAAACAAAAATGTGGACGCGGCAGATTGTTTCTGCCGCGTCAGATGAAAATCACATCGTGAACTGCCGTTTGGCCGGTGGCCTTCAGGCGGCTCAATGCATTGACAGCCATTCGCGGGCAGACCGCTGTGCCGATGCGATCTCGCAAGGTGACATTTCCGACGAGATTTCCTTGCGGTAGCGGGCAGCATCCTTGTTGCCACGCAGGGCCGCGATGTTGAACCACTTGTGCGCGGTCACCAGATCGGTGTCGCCATGACGGCCACAGGCGCTGTCCAGCCCCATCTGAAACAGAATATCCGCCGTCATCGGCTTTTCGCCCAGTCCGGCCATCTCGGCAGAGTTGATTTCAAAACGAGCCATGACGACTCCCCTTCCTGTAAGTTTTTGGTCCCAGGAAACACTTGTCATTGACTGACTTTCCCCCGCGTTTCCTTGGAACAACTTCATGGGAAGCAATTAAAAACCAAGTTAAGAACTAAAATGAACGAAATCACAACAACAACTTAAGCAATCATGAAATTTACTTGAAAGAAACCAATTCCCTAGGAATTCTCGTTTAATTTCAATCAGTTTCCCGGAAAATTAGACAAAGCAAATCAAGACTTCCTTCACCATGTCCGGCTTTGGCGTGTGGAAGCAGCTCAGACGGTGCAGGCTGGCAGCGGCATAGGGAGTGAATACTCCACTGGCCAATGCCAGTAGCTTCCGGTCACGGTCACAGGCTGGAAGGGTCCGCCAAAGAGTGCACAAACCAAGCTACCCGCCTTACCTCACCCTGAGGAGCAAGCAACGCTTGCGTCTCGGAGGGTGGGCCGCAAACGCGTGAATATGACACCCATCCTTCGAGGCTCCGCTGCGCTCCGCACCTCAGGATGAGGTCGGAGGCTCCGTTTACGCTGCGCACCTCAGGATGAAGTCTGAGAAGAAGGCGCACGGGTACTAAAGGCCCACCATTCGCCAACAAAGGAACCCACCCTCACCTCACCCTGAGGAGCAAGCAGCGCTTGCGTCTCGAAGGGTAGGCGGCAAACGTGTGAATATGACACCCATCCTTCGAGGCTCCGCTGCGCTCCGCACCTCAGGATGAGGTCGGAGGCTCCGTTTACGCTGCGCACCTCAGGATGAAGTCTGAGAAGAAGGCGCACGGGTACTAAAGACCCACCATTCGCCAACAAAGGAACCCACCCTCACCTCACCCTGAGGAGCAAGCAGCGCTTGCGTCTCGAAGGGTCGGCGGCAAGCTCCTGAATATGCCGCCCATCTTTCGAGGCTGCGCTTCGCTGCGCACCTCAGGATGAGGCCTCAGAAGAAGGTGTGCTTTGTTGAGTATCGTGCGCGGTGGCTTAACAGCTACCGTGCCCTTTGGCCGAACAGCACGTTCTGGGCGTCCTTGTCGTCGGCGAGTTGCATTTTCTCGCGTTCATCCTTGCCGACTTCCAAGCCCTTTTTAACCGCCGGACGGGCACCGAGGCGGTCCATCCAGGCTTTGACGTTCGGGAATTCGGCAAGATCCATGCCCTGACGCTCCCAGCCCTGCGCCCAGCCGATGATCGCCATGTCGGCAATGGTATATTCACCGGCGGCGACATAGTCGCGGCCTTCAAGACGCTTGTTGAGCACACCGTAGAGCCGGTGGGTCTCGTTCAGATAGCGGTCCATGGCGTAGGGCAGTTTTTCCGGCGCATAGATGCGGAAATGGTGGTTCTGGCCGAGCATCGGGCCGAAGCCGCCCATTTGCCACATCAGCCATTCCTCGACCTCCACCCGCTTGCGTTCGTCCAAGGGATAGAACTTGCCGAATTTACGGCCGAGATACTGCAGGATGGCGCCGGATTCGAAGACGGAGACCGGCTCACCGCCCGGGCCTTCCGGATCGACAATCGCAGGCATGCGGTTGTTCGGCGCGATCTCCAGAAAGCTCGGTTCGAACTGGTCGCCCTTGCCGATATTGATGTATTTCACCTGATAGGGGACCTGAAGTTCCTCCAGCAGAATGCTGACTTTCCAACCGTTCGGGGTCGGCCAGTAGTAGAGATCAATCGGCTTGTTCTGCGGCATGGGAAACTCCATCTGATGGGCAAAATGCGCTCTCACGATGTAAGCGGGGAAACTTGCTCCTTCAACCGCCGGACGTTCGCACGACCTTGCACACCGTTCAGATCAGCAATTTCTTGAAGCCCAAATGGCTCTGTTCGAAGCCGAGGCGGGTGTAGAAGCGGTGCGCATCTTCGCGCACCCGGTTGGAGGTCAGCTGGATCAGGCACGCATGTTCGGCCCTCGCCAGCGCTTCCGCGTGCTCCATCATCCGTTTGCCGATGCCCCGCCCGCGCAGGTCCGTTCTTGTGTGCACGCTCTCCAGTTCCGCCCGCGACCGGCCCTGAAACGCAAGGCCCTTCAGAAACGTTATCTGGTAGGTTCCGGCTATCTCACCCGTTCCGGTCAGCGCGACATAGATATCGGTTTCCGGTGCGCCTGAGATTGCCCTGAAAGCTGGAAGATATACCTGCCAGTCGGCGGCTTCGCGCCCGGCCCTGGCACCGGCAGCGCCAGCCGTCAACAGCTCGACGATCCCGGCAAGATGATGCTCGCCGGCTTTTTCGATGGTAATCACAAGCATGTCCTCCCGCGTCCGTTTAGAATATCGGCCGGTAAGTTTGAACAAGGTACCGGGACTCATCCAGGGCAGGTTAAACAGAAACCGGCGCGGTCGTGCGAAGGTCTTCGGTTGGAGTCTTGCCGGAGCTATTGGCAGATCGGATCCTTCGGGTTCAATTCAGCCACCCCCCACCAGGTGGTGCGCCAGCCTTCAGGTTTCCAAATGTGCGGCCAGGTGCCGGTGTGATAGTTGGCCGTGCGTGCCTCGGACCAGTTCCAAAACGTCACGCTCGGGAACATCTCCAGCGCGGAGAGCCGCGGCTCGCTTTCGCCCGCTTCCCAAACGTAGAAACAAGTTTCCCGCGGCGGAGTGAGCGCCGAGGCGGACCGTGACTTGATCCGCGCGCCCGGGAAAACGATCCGCAGGTTGCCGCCGGTGTATTCATCATCGCTGACAATGGTCGCATCGCCGAGCCCCATGGCACCGAGCGGCTCCTTCAAGTCGGCATAGGGTTTCATGTGCCGGCATTTGCCGCCGCACCAGAAACGGTCCGGCGCGAGCAGCGCCGGAATGCGGGCGGCAAAGGCAACCAGTACCGCAGCGACAATGACTGCCCCCAGCCGGCGCCACTGCTTCTGAAACCCGAACCGTTCAAGATCGGCAAACAGGAACACGGGCAACAGCAGCAAGAGCGGATGCATGTGCCGCTCCTTGACGTAAGTGGCGCCGCTTATCGTAATCAGCACCGCGGTAATCGCGATCATGATCAGCACTGTGCGGACCGCCAGGCGTGCCGCATCGTTGACTTTCGGCTGTTCCGGCACGCGCCTTCCGAGATACCGCTGCCAGAAAAGCAACAGAAGCACGGGCACCAACGGCACGGAAAACCCCAAGACGCTGAAGGCAAGTTTAGAAAGGCCTTCAAACGACCGTGCCAGATGACTGGTCTCAGCGGTAACGCCCATCGTGTTCGACATTGAGCCGACAAACTGTATCCCGTTGCTCAAGAGCCAATAGGCATAAGGGCTGTAAACGGCAGTTGCGACGACAGGCACCAGCAACAAACCCCAAACACGCAGATTCAAACGGTAGGAGCGGATGCTCAGGGCTGCAAAACCAATGGCCAGCGGAAACAGCGGATAGGAATGCTTGCTCAACAGCCCCGCCCCCACCGCCACACCAAGCAGCGCACAGTGGAAAAGGCGTCCGGTTTCAAGCACCTTCATGAACAGATAGGCGGTGGCCGCGCAGGCCGCCGTCAGGACCACCGTATGGGTGACGCCTTCATGAATATTCCAACCGAACTGATAGTAGAGCGAATAGGAAAAGGCACAAAGGGCTGCAAGCCGCGCATCCGAAATCGCCTTTCTGGCGATTAGGAACAGAAACAGCGCCGCGAGCGAGATCAGCCCATATTTGACAAACAGGGCCGCCTGGATGCTGGGTCCGAAGACTTGTTGTGCGCACCAGAGCAGCCACTCATAAAGTGGCGGCTGACGCACGATGTAGCCCGGCTCCAGCGTCTGCACCAGAACCATCTCATAATTGTCGTCGGTACCGACAACAGGCGAACCGATGGCCCGCAGCAGCAAATGCGCCAGTCCCCACGCCGCGACGATGGACCAAACGCCAAGGGGGCGGGCGTAAACAGGCAGCCGAGCGGTTGGGTTGGGTGCCATGGCGAACGGAGCGACGCGACCTACTGTTCTTCCACTTCAATCTTCGAGCGCAGCAACTCATTGACCGCTTGCGGGTTGGCCTTGCCTTTGGAGGCTTTCATCACCTGGCCGACGAACCAGCCGATGAGGTTCGGCTTGGTACGGGCCTGCTCGACTTTGTCGGGGTTGGCGGCGATGATGTCGTCAACAATGGCTTCAATGGCACTCAGGTCCGTGACCTGTTTCATGCCGCGGCTCTCGACGATCTCCGCCGGATTGCCGCCTTCGGACCAAACGATCTCGAATAGATCCTTGGCGATCTTGCCGGAAATCGTGCCTGCCTTGATCAGGTCGATCACGCCGCCGAGCTGCGCGGCGGACACCGGGCTTTCGGCCAGATCTGTGCCTTCCTTGTTGAGGCGGCCGAAAAGTTCGTTGATCACCCAATTGGCGGAGAGTTTCGCATCACGCCCCTTGGCAACCTCTTCAAAGAAATCCGAGGAGGCTTTTTCGACCACCAGAATATCAGCGTCATAGGCTGTCAGGCCATAGTCAGCAACAAACCGGGCCTTCTTCTCATCCGGAAGTTCCGGTAGATGCTGCGCCAGATCGTCGACAAACTCCTGAGTGAATTCGAGTGGCAGCAGATCCGGGTCCGGGAAATAGCGGTAGTCATGCGCTTCTTCCTTGGAGCGCATGGAGCGGGTTTCACCCTTGACCGCATCGAACAGCCGGGTTTCCTGGTCGATCGCGCCGCCGTCTTCGAGGATCGCCACCTGGCGGCGTGCCTCATACTCGATCGCCTGACCGACGAAGCGGATCGAGTTGACGTTCTTGATTTCGCAGCGCGTTCCGAATTCGCCGCCCGGACGGCGCACAGAGACGTTGACGTCCGCGCGCATGGAGCCCTGGTCCATGTTGCCGTCACAAGTGCCAAGATACCTCAGGATGGTGCGAAGCTTGGTCAGATACGCCTTGGCCTCATCGGAGGAGCGAAGATCCGGCTTGGAAACGATTTCCATCAGCGCAACGCCGGAGCGGTTCAGGTCGACAAACGACATGGCCGGGTGCTGATCGTGAAGCGATTTGCCGGCATCCTGTTCCAGGTGCAGGCGCTCGACGCCGATCTCGACCCTTTCTTCCGGCATGTCCAGGAGGATCTTGCCCTCGCCGACAATCGGCTGCTTGAACTGGGAGATCTGATAGCCCTGCGGCAGATCCGGATAGAAGTAGTTTTTCCGGTCGAACACCGATTTCAGGTTGATCCCGGCCTTGAGACCCAGCCCTGTGCGGATTGCCTGACGGACGCATTCCTCGTTGATGACCGGCAGCATACCCGGCATGGCCGCATCGACGAGCGACACGTTGTCATTCGGGTCCTTGCCGAACTCGGTCGAGGCACCGGAGAATAATTTGGCTTCCGAGGTGACCTGGGCATGGACCTCCATGCCGATCACGATCTCCCAATCGCCGGTCGCGCCCTTGATGAATTTCTTCGGATCGGGTGTGCGTACGTCGACAATCGTCATGGGGTGTTAGATCCTGTGTTTCAGCAGATGCGCGCAGCTTGTCGAAATGCGAACTTAGATGTTGCGCAGTGTTTTGAGGTTTATCTGTTGCCTAGTCGGGAATGGCTCTGCCTGCAAGGGTTTCGTTTCGATCAGCATGGGATGGCAGCATTTGCTGACGCCAACCTATATTGTGTAAGATGGCACTCTACATGTCTGGCTATGCAGGAACCGTTGGAAGCTATGATGACCGACGCCGAAAACGAGCAACGAAAACTCTCGGCCAACTGGCTAAACATCGTATCAGCAGGTATCATGGTAACCGGCGCTATCGTGCCATTGTTGTCGATGTTTTATCAGGATCATACGATGGCGGGCCTTACGCTGATGAAGACATTACTCGGAAGCATCGGTTTGGCAGTGGCCAGCGTCATCTTGCACCTATTGGCCAGAGCCTCATTGAAGGAGCTTGCAAATTGACTGCTACAGAGATCATCATAGTCCTATGGCCGCTCGCAATAGCAGCACTGTGCATTGCCGTGGTTTTGAAATTGAACGCTGGGGCCAAAAGCAGATAAAAGTAACCCATAGAGCAGTCGTCCTAATCTCCGAAGCATTCCGAGAAATGCCTATTATTTAGTTGCCAGGAGATTTTTTAGAGAAGCACGTGCCTCCCTCTACTTGCGAAACAGTTCTGGTATTCGGTTCGCGCTGATAAGAATAACGAGAGGCATCCCCTGCAGATGATCGTCTCTGAGTAGGACGAATAGGCTTAGGAATTTAAAGACGCCGAAAACGACCCGTTGAGGCAAGACTTACAGGCTTGGTCCGCGAAGATGAAGAAGGGGTGCCCCTTTTTAAAGATGGAAAAGATGGCAACCATAGTTTCCAGAACCTCCGCAACCTCTATGTTTCGCGCTGCCAGGGCAATCGCGCTTCAGAATTCCTGGATGAGTTTTCGCAGGAAGTCGTTGCTCCAGCCGGCCTTTTTGAACTTGCCCCGGTTTGAGCCTTTGTCGGTGTTTGCCTTGATGATGCTCAGCGCGATGCGGCGCAGGGCTGCAAAGTTGGCGGGTGCGTGGTCTTTGCGGGCGCGGTGCCGGTCGTCATTCATCAGCACATCGAGCGACCAGTGCAGGCTGTTTTCGATCTGCCAATGGCCCCGGATCAGCGCGGCGGCCGCTTCAGCCGTGGGGCGTTTTGACAGCAGATAAAGCCGCTCGGACCGGCTGGTTTTGCCGTCTGCCTCGCGCTTCGAAGCGACATGGACGAAGGCCTGAAGATGCGGCCATTTATGGGTCTCGGTCAGATAGTCAGGAACGTCGTAAAGGTGATAGCTGCGCTCCTCAATGCGACCATGATCAGCATCTGCCGCAGTGTATTCATCAATATAGTCAATTAACAAAGGCGCGCAGGTCCGAGCATATCGCCCTGATTGCCCTTGATCTGCAGGCAATAATCACCGCCCTCCCGCACGATCAGATCGCAGGTTTCACGCTGACAATGCAACCATCCGCCGTGATCGTGATACCCCGAATGTCGAGCATCCCGATCAACTGGTTCAGACCAAAAGATGGCAACCATAGTTTCCAGAACCTCCGCAACCTCTATGTTTCGCGCTGCTACAACTGAAGCGATATTTTGCTGTGGATTTCTGATCGCTTGATCTACCCGCCACGAGGGGCTGCCGCGTTGATCCGTTTAGCCATTCAAAAATTCTGCAAACAACTGGGTCAACCGGGCAAGAGTATCAATGATGATATTGGACGGCTTGTAGCGGACAGGCTTGATCAGCGTGTCCAACAAACCCTGGACGATGTTCGCCTCATCGGCAAAAACGCCGTCCACTCTGGACAGATAGACTTGCGGGATGATCGTGCCACCGCAGAAATACTTTTCAAGCTGCTGAACTTGGTGGCATTCAACTCCGCTAACATCTTGTATCCGTTTACAAAGAAAACCCTGCATCAGCAAAGGCTCCTTGACTGGCCTTCACGGTTCTTTGCGATCTTGCGAAGAGAGAGTGCCCGTGTTGGTTGGCGCTCCCTAAAAATGATGCGTCTTTCGCAAACCCACATAAACTTTGTGAAACAGCATGATGTTTCACGGATTGCGCAAGCAACAATATTCTTCTACCAAAGCGACCAAAACCCTGGCTTGATGTACGCTCTCGGTCCATGAGCACGTACCGCCTACTCCGCAGACGTGCCAGTTTCCCCCTCATTCATCGCCCGGCCCGTTTTCAGAATGAACCCGATCAGCACCGCCGCCGCCTGATAAAGCTCCATTGGAATTTCCTCGTCGATCTCGATCTGGGAAAGCGCCTCGGCCATCATCGGGTTTTCCTCGATAGGCACACCGGCCTCGTGGGCGAGGTCCTCGATTTTTTGGGCGGTCAGGCCCTCGCCCTTGGCGGTTACGACAGGAGCGCTTTCGTTGTCATAGTGCAGCGCTACTGCGATTTTCTTGCCGGTCTTGTTAGGCCTTGTCTGATTGTCCTTGCCGTCTGTCATCCGCCGATCCTCACGACCGCCGGTCGACAACCGCGCCGTAGCGGGCTGCGGCCTTTGGGGGCAAGCCGCGCATGAAGCGCAGTTCCTGCAAATTCAACCCGGCCTCGGCGAACGCCGCCTGAATGGTCTCTTGCGAAGCGGAAAACGCCTCCATGGTTTCCGGGCGCTCGATCCAAAGGCTGACGAAGGTCCCCCCGCCTCTGAGCGTCACAGCTGCCTCCAGTGCTCCTGTGGCCGTGAGATCCAGAGCAAACCGCAGGCGCCAAGATGGTCCGCTATCGCGATCTGGCGTCTCGTCCTCCGGATCCCGGCCGATTTGCATCTGAAGCACCGCCGTCTCCTGGCCTACATGCAGCGGCATCTCCACGACCGTATCCATAAGCCGTGCTGAAACCGGACTGCCCCCCTCGTCCCGGCTCAGTCCGGCATTGCTCATTTGGATCAGACGAATGCGCGCCAGAGCAGCGTCCGTATCCTTCAACAGCGAAGCGAAGAACTCATCCGGGGCCGCTCCAAGCAAAGCCGGGAGCGCTTGCGGCGGCTGGGCTTGCGGAGCGCCCCGAAGCGATGGCGCCGGCGGCTGGTTGAACGGTTTGCCCGGTTTGGGTACCACGCCAAAATCGATCAGCAAGGACCGGAGAGATAGAAGAGCCGATTTCAGATCGGCCGGAACGCCCGGGCCAGACTGGCCGGACAAGCCTTGCTGACCTATCGGGGCTCCGCTTGCCAGTACGGCTTCCCGCAAAGTGCCTGACAGACGGGCAGCGGTTGCCAGCCCCTTGCCTGTCGCGCCCGAGGCCGAATTCAAACGCAGCCCGAGAATTTGCCGCATCACCTTTTGTAACTCGTCCGGGACATCGGTGCCCTCGCTGCCCTGATGGCTGAGAACCGCCCCAATCCGCGCAAATACAGCACCAAGCCCGGCCTGCTGCTCCAGGAGAGGTCCTCGCAGGATGTCAGCGGCCTGTTGAACGGGTTGCGCAGACTGGCCGGATGACGCCCTCGCCCCCGGCGCGCTGCTGCCCCGTCCGGCCAGTCCAACTGTAGCCTCGGAGTGCAATCCGGGCCCACGTTGATAACCGGACAAGGCTGCCGGCCCGGATACCGTGCCCTTGCCGGGTCCCAAATTTCCCTGCGGCGCCGAAGTTACCGTTTCGGAATGGATCGCGCCGGACGCTGAAAGCGCCCCACCACCGGACGCCGGTTGGCCCCGGGTGGGGACTTGAGGGGAATCAGCGGATGGCCGGGTTGTTTCCGGCAGTACGGGCCTGGCGTTTCCTATGCCTGGTGCGCTTCCGCTTTGTCCCGATACCGGCACGCCGCCGCCCTGACCCTTCAAATCCGGGGATTCAATTCCTCCGGATGGCGAAGGGACAGGGTTACCGGATGCCTGATGCACCGGTGCGCCCTGGTGCTGCGGGAATGGTGAAACAAGGTTTTGGGTTGGCGTCTGCCCCTGAAGCGATTGCACCTGCAAACGGGAGGGAAGCGCGTGTTCGGCGCCACCGGGGTGCGCGGGCGCACCACCGGCTTGAGCTGCCGGATTTCCGGAGGCGGCTTGCGGCCCTGCTACGGCAGAACCGGAAGGTGCTTGCCCAAGTGACCCCGGTTGAGGAGTACCTGCAATCCTTGCTGGATTGCTCCCTCCACCAGAAACAATATTGCCAGAGGGTGCAGGCTGTGAGTTCGGAGCCGATGGACGCACCGTTCCGCTTGAAGACACTGTTGCTGAAGGCGCGATTGCCGGATTGGCTCCAGATGGCGCACCCGGGCCAGTTTGGGCCGGACTCAATGCAGCCGGAGATGGCGGGCTGCCCCCGGGCCGGACAGCCGGAAGCGTTTCGCCGGAGGATGCGGCACTGGTCTGAGGTAGAATGGAGGCTTGTCCGGACGGGTTTTGAGCTCCGCCTGGTTGACCATTTGCCGTTTGTGTGGAGGGCAATGCCGTCAATGCTATTTCCGGCCTGGCGGTTGTCCCGGATACGGAAAGAAGAAACTCACCCCCCGGCTTCAGCGGAGCGGGCACATCAACATTGCCATTGGGCGTTTCAAGGCGCACGATCGGTCCGGGCAGATTTTCCGCGACTTTCGCCCGAACCTCGGTGCCGGGAGAAAGTTTGAACGTTGCCGCTGATGCCGGCTGCCCCTTTGTGACTGGCTGACCCGCAACCGTTTCAACCATTCTCTTGCCTCAAAATTCCCATGTGAGGCCGTGTGTTGACTTTGATCAAAGCACGACGCTGACTTTCCCAGCAGTTTGGGCAGATATGTACCCCTCATGCAAGTGGAGGAGGTTTTCCTTGAATTGGATGGAACAACTTAACCAGCGCGCGCATCTTATGGGCCGCATGCTGGAAACGATTGGTGCTTCGGAAAGCATCACCGACGGCTCTTCATCGGTGAAGGATTTGCGCGCTGCTGCGGAAAAGTGCGCCAATTGCACCGAAGCAGACGGTTGCGCCGAGTGGTTGAACCAACACGCGGATGGATCGGCCAATCCATACGATGCCTGCCCGAATGCAGCGCTGTTCACCAGATGGGCGTCAAGCTAGGACTCTCTCAAATTGACCGGCGCAGTCCTTGCGGCATGGTCGGGATGTGCTCAAAGCGAACCGTGTAACCTATAGGCAATCCACCCGGCTAACCAACCGGCAGCAAACCGGAACGGAAACATCGCCAAAGCGCCGGCATCTTGCGAAATCGGATTGGGTATCTGCAACAGAGCCAAGGCCGCCTCGAAAATCAATGACAGTGCCGCAGCGGCAAACCCGGCGATCCAAAGCTTCGACGCCGCGTCGGCACGCCAACCCATATAGGCTCCGATTGCGAGGGCAAACGGGTTCAAAAGGCCGGAAAGAGTAAACAGATCCAGCCATGTGTCTGAGAGCGTAATCATACAGCGTGTTTACTCACACTTGGCGTTAAATGCGAGCCTCGCCGCTCGATGATTTTTGGAACCAGACCGGAATTCAGTGGCACTGGTTGCGAAGACACGAGATACTTATGTTCAATTGTTGAAACAACCAAGCAAAGATACAACATAAAATGATCTGCAACCTGGACATAATGCCAACCGGTGGGCGCAAATCGATCCTTGGCCTCGTCGCGCACACCGCCTTGCCAGGAACAGATTTTCGCTCCATCAGATACGTCTTCATTTCTGCCGGTTGGTATTTAACCTCATCGATAATACGGCATGTTTGAAAAGAAATAATTTATGTCGCACCCTATAACCGAACATCCAGACGATCTGACCATCGCCGACCTTTTTGCTTCTGACCGGCGCCTGGCGATCATTTGCAACCACTGTGGACGCTTTCGTTACATGCGCTTCAACCGCTATGCGGACACCCAGAAGGTGGCAGCAATCGCCGAAACATTGAGATGCGCCCGCTGCGGATCGCAGGACGTGGACACTGTTCCTGTCGACCGCAATCCAAAAAACGGATACTGGCCGGCCGAGCGGAGTTGAACCTCTGCCCGTCTCTTGAATGCCTTTCTGGCTTGTGCTAACCGCATGATGGTCACTTTGAGAGGTTTTATGCGCGGATCCCGCGAGTCCTGATTTTGTCCCGGCCAAACGGCCGGGCGATGCACCCAACCGGCGCTGCTTGCGGCAAGCGGCAGTGCCTGCTTCTTTGCATCTTCAGGGACCTCCCACCTCAATGGATATATCAAAAGCTGAACAGCGGGTGCTGCACCTGCTGGCGCAGGGCGGACGGATTCTGCCCGAAAAGGACGAAAAAGGCCGTATCTTCAAAACGATGACGGTCACGCGCGACGGCTGGTACTGGCATGGTTGCTCGCTGCTGCTTTTCAGGAAACTGAAACGAAGACGCTATATCGCGTCATCCAACAGCGGGCCTTACCAAATCACCGAACTCGGGCTGAAACGCGTGCGTTCACAACTCAACAACAGATAGTAACTAGAGCGCCGGGCGGCCGGGCACCCTGCCCGGTCGGCTCAGGGCGTCAGACGCCCGGCAACCTCTTCGCCGATGGCAAGGGACGCAGTCAGACCCGGGGATTCGATTCCGTAAAGCGCGACCAGCCCGGCAATTCCATGAGCTTCCGGACCATCTATGCGGAAATCCGCCGGCGGTTCACTTGCGGCAGCGATTTTCGGGCGGATGCCGGCGTAATCCGGAACAAGCGCACCGTCTTCCAGATCCGGCCAGTACTTCCGGATCGCAGTGTAGAACGCCCTTGCCCGCGCCGGATCGACCTCATAACCGAACCTGTCAACCGGTTCGACATCCGGGCCGAAACGGGCTTGATGCTGCAAGTCGAGTGTCAGATGAATCCCCAGTCCGCCAGGTTCCGGCACCGGATAGACGAGCGTTGAAAACGGCGCCTTGCCCGCCAGTTTGAAGTAGCTGCCTTTGACCAGGTGAGGCTTCGGCGGATTGACTCCCGGCAGACCACTCATCAGCCCCGGTGTCCCATGTCCCGCAGAAACAACCAGCTCCTTGCATGTGAGCGGATACGCGTCATTACCGTCTGTCTTCACAAGCAGCCGGAAACGACCATCTGCAGCTTCAACACGCTGAATTTCGGAGTGAAACACGACCTGGCCGTCACACGCCTCCAAATGCCCTTGCAAGGCCAGCATCAGGCCGTGGCCATCGACAATGCCGGTCGACGGAGACCATAGGGCACCGGCGGAAAACAACGCCGGCTCAGTGCCTTTCAGCCGGCTCGCATCATGGAACTCAAGGTCGGTGACCCCGTTGGCTGCGGCCTTCTCCCTGATCCCGGCCAGCTTTCCCAGTTGGCTTTCGTCGGTCGCGACAATCAGCTTGCCGACCTGCTCATGCCCAATGCCATTCTCACGGCAAAAAGCGTAGAGCATCTGCTTGCCAGCAACGCAAAGCCGCGCTTTGAGACTGCCTTGAGGATAGTAGATACCTGCGTGAATGACCTCGGAGTTGCGGGCGCTGGTTTCCGAGCCGATCAGTCCATGGCGCTCCAGCACCATGACGTCCCGGCCAGACATGGCCAACGCCCGGGCGCAGGCCAACCCGGCAACCCCTGCGCCGATGACAACGGTTTCGATGTCAGCGAGCAAACCGCTTCCCCGGATTTGAGCCGCCTACCGCCACCAATTATCAGCGTCAAAAGACCCTGCTGCGTCCTCGACAACCTGGCCGAGCTGGAACAGCGTTGCTTCGTCAAACGGTTTGCCGATGAGCTGCAGTCCAAGCGGCAGACCATCGGCGCTGAGACCGGCGGGAACGGAAATGCCCGGAAGGCCTGCCATGTTGACCGTCACCGTGAAGATGTCCTGCATGTACATCTTCACCGGGTCGGAATGCATGTCCTGGTCCGCGACACCGAAGGCGGCGGACGGCGTTGCCGGGGTCAGGATGGCATCGACGCCGTTTTCCCAGGCCAGATCAAAGTCGCGCTTGATCAGCGTGCGGACCTTTTGTGCCTTCAGATAATAGGCATCATAGTAACCTGCCGAAAGAACGTAGGTGCCGATCATGATGCGGCGCTGGACCTCGTCGCCGAAGCCTTCTGCCCGTGTATTTTCATACATCTCGACAATGTCACTGCCCGGAACCCGGAGACCATAGCGGACGCCGTCATAGCGGGCGAGATTCGACGAGGCTTCTGCGGGCGCCACGATGTAGTAGGCCGGCAGGGCGTACTTGGTATGCGGCAGTGAAATATCGATGATTTCCGCTCCGGCATCCTTGAGCCAGGCAATGCCCTTCTGCCACAGATCTTCGATCTCGCTGGACATGCCGTCCACGCGGTATTCGGCCGGAATGCCGATTTTCAGCCCCTTTACCGACCGCCCGATGGCCGCTTCATAATCCGGAACCTCGATATCGACCGACGTGGTGTCTTTGGCATCGACCGATGCCATGGATTTCAACAAGATCGCGCTGTCGCGCACCGTATGTGCAATCGGCCCGGCCTGATCGAGAGAAGATGCGAAGGCGACCACGCCCCAGCGTGAGCAGCGGCCATAAGTCGGTTTGATTCCCACCGTTCCGGTCAGGGCTGCCGGCTGGCGGATGGAGCCGCCAGTATCCGTCGCTGTCGCACCCATGCACAGGCGTGCGGCAACCGCTGCCGCAGAGCCGCCCGAAGAGCCGCCCGGAACCAGATCCTGGTTCGAACCTGTCTTGCGCCAGGGGTTGATCACGTCGCCGTAGTAAGACGTCTCGTTGGACGACCCCATGGCGAACTCGTCCATGTTTAGCTTGCCCAGCATAACCGCGCCATCGGCCCACAGATTGGCGGTAACGGTGGATTCATACGGCGGCTTGAACCCGTCCAGAATGTGCGAACAGGCCTGGGTGTGGACGCCCTTGGTCGCGAACAGATCCTTGATGCCGAGTGGGATGCCTTCCAGCGCGCCTCCCTCGCCCCTGGCGAGTTTGTCATCCGAGGCTTTTGCCATCTGACGCGCCTGATCGGCTGTCACCGTCACATAGGCATTCAGTTTGCTGTTCGCTGCCTCGATGTTGCCGAGAAAGGCTTCGGTCAGTTCGGCAGAAGTGTAGTCCTTGTTGGTGAGACCCTTTTTCGCTTCAGCGATGGTCAATTTGGTGAGATCGGTCATGTCAGGTTCTCGGTTTGCGCCGGGAGAGGCCGGCTCATGAAAATGGATTCAGGATGGTCCGGATAATTCAGGACCGGATCGCACAGCGAAAATCCGCTGCTTTGATAGAGCTTTATGGCGGCTTCATAATTGTGGCCGGTTTCCAGAACCAGTTCCCGGAAGCTTTCGCTTTCAGCCAGTGCGATCACCTCATTGAGGATCCTGCGGCCAAGGCCGAGGCCTTGAAACGCGGGCCGCGTGTACATGCGCTTGACCTCGGCAACACCTTTGCCATGCCGGTAAAGAGCACCACAGGCCGCAGCTGCACCGTCGACCCGGGCGACAAGAACCGTTGTCCTGTCATTGGCCATGTCTTCCACGCTCAGGTGATGGCAGGCGTCCGCCGATGTCAGGCTCATCAGGAGGTCCGTCAATTCGCCGACCAGCGCGCGCATGTCGTCGCTGAGCGGATCTTCGGCGGCAAGGGTGATGTTCATGGCGCCGGGTTCCTATTCGACGACTTTGGGCACCATGAAGAAATTATCCTCAGACGCTGGAGCGTTGACAGTAACATCACCAGCCTTGCCGCCATCGGTGACGCCGTCGGCGCGCTTCTTCATGACCTGATCGACAACCGAGGTCATCGGCTCGACGCCGTCAATATTCACCTCATCAAGCTGTTCCACAAATCCGAGGATGTTGTTGAGTTCGCCGGTCATTTCAGCGGCCCGCTGATCGGTAACCTTGATGCGCGCAAGCCGGGCAACGCGTTTGACGGTATCTGTGTCTACGGACATGGGGTCCTCATTCAAGGGTGAAGTCTTGCGCCTTCTTTGGCGCTCTCCGCTTCAGATGGCAAGCCGATCAGCTTGTTTGAGGACCGATCACCGTCTATTACGGTTACGGCTGGAACCGTAAATAGATGAATTCGATGAACGATAGCGGCAGCAAAGGGTCAACACCCCGGTCCGGACGTCCCCGGCAAGCCCGTGTCACCGAGGCCCTGTTTTCAGCAGCACTCGGGGAGCTCGCAGAGAAGGGTCTGGAAAAGGCAACGATTGCCGGTATCGCTGCGCGCGCTCGAACCAGCAAACAGGCGATCTATCGCCGCAATCCGGACAAAGGAACGCTGATTGCCGCTGCAATCGCGACATCATTGGAAGCAGCGGCGCCGCCTTCACCACAGCGCGCCAGCGTCGCAGAGGACCTGCGTCAATTCCTCACCCACATGACGGTCACCTTGCAGGAGCCACCCATTTGCGCTGCCATCAAGGCCATTCTCGCGCACAATGCCCGGCCTCCTTACAAAGAGGTGCTCTCCGGCCTGGAAACGAGCCACCGCCTTGCCTTGCGTCAGATCCTGATTGCAACGCCATTCGAAGCCGACATGGAAACACGGATCGATCTGCTGGCAGGCCTGATCCATTACAAGCTGCTGATCCGCAACCAGCCTGTTACATCTGACGATATTGAGCGTGCGATATTTCTCGTGCTTGGCCTTCTGCCGCCCAAAGACCCCGGTTCTGCCAGCGGTTTTCCGGGCGTCTAACGCATTCACACACCTCGCTCACATTCATCTTCACAGACTGTGAACAGGCGTTATTGGCAACTTCAGCGCGTTGCCCTCATGTAACTGTAGTCCCGACGGCAGTCATGCCGAACAACAATCTCCAAGGAGTGACCTCTGATGCGCATCGTATCAAAGTCCATTGCATCTCTTGCCTTTGCCGCAAGCCTTTTTGCAGGTTCGGCATTCGCCGACGAAATCACCACGTTTGTTAAAGACGGCGCTGCTATCGGCGGCACCGACCCGGTCGCTTACTTCACCGAACAGAAGCCGGTCGCCGGTTCCGATGAGTTCACGGCCGTTTATGACGACGTGACTTGGAAATTCTCTTCCGCCGAAAACCGCGACCTGTTCCTGGCCGATCCGGCGAAATACGCGCCGCAATATGGCGGTTACTGCGCATTCGGTGCCGGCATGGGCTTCAAGGTTCCGGTCGTTCCGACTGCGTGGTCGATCATCGACGGGAAGCTCTATCTGAACAACAGTGCTGGCGTGCAGAAGCGTTTCAAGAAAGACACGGCCAACATCATCAAGAACGCCGATCTCAACTGGGAGATCATCATGGACAAACGTCCTGAGGATCTGAAAGAGCCGATCATCCGTTAAGTCCGTCCGCCCCTTCCGGACGAAGACGATATCGGCCGAGCCCGCCCCTGTGGCGGGCTCTTTCGTCTTGTCAGTGTTCCAGATCCGGCAGGTCGCCCAAAAGATATCTTGGGCCCCTGCCCTTTGCGGCCGCGCCATCCCCGGAATTATAGAGCTGACAATTTTTCAGCGACAAGCAGCCGCAGCCGATACAGCCGTCCAGCTTGTCCCGCAGCCCGTTCAGTTTCTCGATCTTTGCATCAAGGTGCACGCGAAAGCTCTTGCTGATGCGTGTCCAATCAGCTTTGGTCGGCGCCCGGCCGTCTGGGAGCTTGTCCAACTCCGCGGAGATCTCCGAGAGCGTGAACCCGAACTCCTGAGCAACCAGTACAAAGGACAAGCGCCGCAAGTCCGCCCGCAGGAAGCGGCGTTGACCGCCAGCGTTGCGCACGGGCTTCACCAACCCTTTTGTCTCATAAAAGCGGATGGCGGAGACCGACACGCCGACGCGTTCGGCCAGTTCACCTATCGGCAGAAGGTCGGTGGCTTTCATGGAAACCTCTTTGATTTGGGCGCGGTCAGAAAATACCTCCGCAACATCTTGACCTCAAGTTAGATTGAGGAATTATATCCAGCGTCCTGAAGAAGCACCCCGGATTTCGGGTAATTATGAAAGGACGAAAAATGCCGGCAGCATTCCTGGAACATGTGAACGTTACGGTCAGCAACCCCGAGGCCACCGCAAAACGGTTGAACACCTGGTTCGACTGGAAAATCCGTTGGAAGGGCGAAGCGAAACTCGGCGGCGTCACCTATCATATTGGCAACGACACCAGCTATGTCGCCGCCTACCAGCCGCCAGAGCAAGCTGAGCCGTTCGACAGCGATGCCTACAAACACCGCGGCGGCTTGAACCACATTGCCGTCGTGGTCGATGATCTTGATGCGACGGAAGCCAAGATCCTTGCGGACGGAGTAAAAACCTTCAATCACGCCGACTACGAACCGGGCCGCCGCTTCTATTTTGAAGACAGCGACGGCATTGAATTCGAAGTTGTCAGCTATCAAGAATAGCGCTGGGTGTGCAAAGTTGAAGTTTCTCGTCGTTGTTATCCGGAGGCGTCAGCGCAACTCGCGCCTCCGCATGACCCAAGACTGATCCAACGCCACGCGGAGTTGGACGCCCTCAACCGAGCCTGCTTTCCTCCGGCGCTACGCATCCGTGAGGCCGTACCACCAGTAGGCGCCCTGAAGATAAAGCTTGCGGAACAGCGGCAGCGGGAATTTGCGGAACGGGCGGCGGATAACTGCCGGCAGGCTATCCGCTGAAATCCGGCCCGTGATCACTCCGGCCAGCTTTTCGCCGGAAATCGACGACAATGCCACGCCGCTGCCGTGCCAGCCCATCGCGGCATAGACACCGGGCATATTCGGAACCCCGCCCACGAACGGCGTCCGGTTTCGGGCTAGACAGACCCGCCCATGCCACTGGTGGTCTGCCTCCACATGGGCCCAGGCCGGAAACATTCGGTCGAAATCAGCTTTGGCGCGGGCATAGACGGCATTCAGTGATGTCGTGTTCTCAAAAATGCCGCCTCTTGTGCCGAACAGAAACCTGCGGTCCGGCATCAGGCGGAAATAGTGCAGCAATGTGCGGGTATCGGACGCCATCAAATCGGAGGTCCAGCCTTGAGCGGACAGTTCCTCGTCACTCAATGGCCGTGTCACCCGGATGGTCGACATGGCCCGCAAGGTTCGCCCGCCAAGCCATTTCGGCACGGTCTCGCGTGAATATCCGTTTCCGGCCAGCACGACCTTGTTCGCCCGAACCATCCCTTCACCGGTCTCCAGGCGCCAGCGGTTTCCATCCGGCCGAAGACCCGTCACCAGCGATTTGCCATAGATCTTGCCGCCGGCCGCGCGCACCCGTTTGGCGAGTTCAACAACATAGGTCATCGGATTCAGGGCAAAGCCGTAAGGAAGG
Source organism: Roseibium sp. (assembly GCA_965230445.1). Taxonomy (GTDB): domain Bacteria; phylum Pseudomonadota; class Alphaproteobacteria; order Rhizobiales; family Stappiaceae; genus Roseibium. The sequence goes on from OZ246005.1 coordinate 2,694,784, forward strand.
TGAAGCCCTCCGTGAAAATCCGGACCGGCCAGCCCTCCACTCGCTAGATCATCCTTGGACAGCAGGCGCGATTCCAGGCCGAAATTGGACTTCAGGAATTCGGCTTCCTTCCTCAGATGTTTGAATTGGGCCGGCTTGTGGGCAAGGGTGACCTCGCCCTTGGAGTGACGCGCCGCGTCAATCTCCCAGTCCTCCAGCCGTTGGCTTACCAGTCCGATTCCAGCAATCTGGAAAGCGAGAAACTTGCGCGCCTCTTCCTTGCCGAATGTCCGGACCATCTGCATGGGCGAAAGCCTCGTGCCACCAAGGCAGCAGAATCCGCCATTCCGGCCCGAGGCGCCAAAGCCGACATGTTCACTTTCCAGGACACATACGGAAACCCCTGCCTGCGCCAGAGGCAAAGCAGTGCTTAGTCCGGCAATACCCCCGCCGATGACGGCAACGTCAAAGACCGCGTTGCCCACCAGCTTCGGATCCGGTCTCGCCGAATCCGCAGACGCTTCCCACAGGCTTCCGGCGTTTCTCAACGCCGCCTTACTCTTCAATAGCATGCTTAAATGCCCAGTTTATCCCGAAGGGAAAACCAGGTCATAGCCAGAACCAAAAGCGGAAACCGGAACTTGTCGCCGCCGGGAAAAGCCGGCGGCTTCAGGCGTTCGAACACATCAAACCGTCCAGAAACTCCGTCTATGGCTTCCGCTAGAACCTGCCCTCCCAGCGTTGCCAATGCGACACCGTGACCGGAATACCCGGACGCGGTCAGAATATTCGGCGCCAACCGTGCGAAATACGGCATCCGGCGCGGCGTAATGGCAAGGGTCCCCCCCCAGCCATAGTCAATTCCCAAATCCTTGAGTTGCGGAAATATCTCCAGCATCGGCGCACGTACAAACGACTTAATGTCGTCCGGAAAACGGTAGCCGTAGGTCTCTCCGCCACCGAACAGCAAGCGCCGGTCCGAGGACAGCCGGAAATAGTTGATGACGAACTTGCTGTCTGCAACAGCAACATCGTCGCGGATTAGCGCCGCCGCCTGATCTTCCGTCAGGCGTTCGCTCGCTAGAATGAAATTGTTGATCGGCATGACATGTGCTGCAGTCTTGCCGTCAAGCTTGCCGAGATAGCCGTTGCAGGCAATCACGACATGCCTGACCCGGACTTCGCCGGTCCCGGTCTTGACCAACGGTTTGCCGGCGTCCGTGCGGTCAATGTCCGCGACACCCGTGCCTTCGAAAATACGCGCACCTGCGGCTTCCGCCGCCGCACCCAGACCGAGCGCAAAGTTCAGCGGATGAAGATGCCCGGCCCCCATGTCGAGCGAACCACCAAAATAGGCGGGGCTGCCCACAAGGTCGCCGATCTCGTCGCCGCCGACGAAGCGGATCTTGTCGTAGCCATAGACGAGGCGCAGATGTTCGACATGGGCACGGCTCTCCTCGATAAAGCTCTTGCGGTGATCTGCATGGAGAATACCCGGCTTGAAGTCGCACGCGATCCGGTGGCGGACAATCAGATCCTGGACCAACGCTTTGGAGTCTTCCGCCAGGTCCCACAAAAGCCGGGCGTGCGATGCACCGTACCGTTCTTCCAGTGCCGTTTGATCGAGCCGCTGTCCGGATCCGACTTGACCGCCGTTGCGTCCTGAAGCCCCCCAACCGATCCGGTTGGCTTCGAGCAAAACAACGTCATGCCCCCGTTCGGCAAGATGGAGCGCGGCAGACAGCCCGGTATAACCGCCTCCAATCACGCAGACATCCGCATAGAGGCTACCATCAAGCTGCGGATGATCTGTCCGCCGGTTCATGGTCGCTGCGTAATAGGAACCGGTATGTTCTCCAGGGGTATCGTTTGCTGTCAGGAGATCAGGATTGGAGAACATGCCACCACTATTGATTGAAGCTCAGTTGCATTAACTTCCTATACCAAAAAATACATATGGGAACCCCTCGGCAACACATTTCCCTGACTTTGATTTATGCTTTCAGGATTGCATTTCCCTGATCAACCAATTGCAGAAGATCTGCGCTTCGGCTGACAGGCTCTCACGGCGGCCTGGCGTGACGAGATAGTATCCATGCCGGCTTTTCAAACTATGTCCGGTCGATTTTGTCAGGCGGCCAGCATTGAGATAGGGCCGCGCCAGGGTTTCCAGAACCAGCGCATGGCCATGGCCCAGCGCCGCCAGTTCCAGCGCAGAAACGCTTTGATCTACCTGCAATCCGTTGCGCTCCGGCACCGGATGACCGAAGGTTCGAAAGAAGCTTTCCCAAGTATCGATCACGCCCATAATATCAAGCCGCGGCGCAGTGCTCAGGTTTCTAAGCGCGTCCGAACGGCAGGTTTCAATCACGAAATCCGGGTGGCAAACCGGAACGATCGGATCGTTCAATAGAAACTCGACCGTTCCGTCTGCCCAAAGTCCGTCACCAAACCGGATATCAATGGTGAACAGATCCGGGTTGAGAACTTCTGCCCAAGAGGCCGATATCATTTGAAGTTCTATGTCCGGATAGGCCTCCTGAAACGCCTTCAGGCGCGGAATCATCCAAAGGTGTCCGAAGCTGTTGAGGCACCGGAACCGCACAGGCTGCCGGTCCCGCTGCCCGAACACGGAAACGGTGGCGATGGAAAGATCGGAGAAAGCCTTTTCAACGGTTGGCAGATAGGTCTGGCCGAGCCGTGTCAGTTCCAGTGAACGGTGCAACCTGGTGAACAACGGATAGCCAAGATGATCCTCCAATTGGCGGATCTGATAACTCACCGCCGCCGGGGTGATCAGCAATTCCTCTGCAGCGCGTGTGAAATTGCCATGGCGCGCAGAAGCTTCAAACGAACGCAGCCAGGACAAGGGTGGCAGGTGGTAGGTCATCAAAGCCTTCAAGTGTTGAAGTTTAGCGCCATTCCCGATGGAAGAGACGTCGCGGGTTCAGCATACAAGTCTTGGCCTTGCAGACTACCGGTCAGCCGACCCGGCCCTTCACGCATTTGCGGCCGGTCGAAAAGCCATATCTCCACCATCCATTCTGACGCACTCCTTCAAATTTTTTCGATACTATACCAAATGATTTTTCGTTTCTGCATTTTTGGATTCGCACTGATCCTGTTTCCGGTTACGACTTCAACAGCCAAGGGCAACCGGCGATGCAGGAAGCCGATTACATCATTGTCGGTGCCGGGTCTGCCGGATGTATTCTGGCCGAGCGCCTGAGTGCCGATGGCCAAACCCGTGTCCTTCTGCTGGAAGCAGGCGGCGGCGACACATCGCCCTGGGTGTCCATTCCGCTCGGCTACGGCCTGATCAATTCCCACCCGGATATGACCTGGGCCTATACGGCTGAGCCCGATAGCGGCCTGAACGGACGCACTGTTTCCTGGCCGCGGGGACGGCTCATCGGCGGATCCGGGTCGATCAACGCCATGGTCTATTGCCGCGGACTGCCGGGTGACTTCGACGATTGGGAAGCAGCAGGTGCCAATGGCTGGGGCTGGACATCTGTCAAACAGGTGTATGAGCAGTTGGAAACGAAAGTCACGCCGAGTGGCAGGAATGGGACTGGCCCGATCCATGTGCAGACGGTGAGCGACCAAATCCACAAAGTGACTCGGCATTTCTTTGATGCTGCGCGCGAGGTCGGCCTGCCTGTCACCGGCGATATGAACGGCGATCTGCCAGAAGGCGCCGGTGCCTATACGATCAACACCAAGGGCGGCTACAGATGCTCCTCCGCGAAGGCGTTTCTCAATCCGGCGCGCAAGCGGAGCAATCTTGTCGTGCGGACAAGAACGCAGGTGAAACGCATCCTGTTCGATAACAACTGCGCGACCGGAGTGGAGCTTACCAATGGCGAAATTCTAAGCGCCCGGCGGGAAGTGATCCTGTCGGCCGGCGCGGTCAACACGCCGCAGTTGCTTCAGCTTTCCGGCGTCGGTCCCGGCGCATTACTGCAGGACAACGGTATTCCGGTTGTCCTTGGCAATGACAATGTCGGCGGCAACCTGCAGGACCATGTGGCGGTCAACTATACTTTCAAGGCGCGGGAGACGACCCTCAACGCCATCCTGCGGCCGCTGTGGGGCAAGGCCATGGCCGCGCTGCAATTTGCGCTCACACGGCGCGGGCCGCTGTCGCTGTCGGTCAATCAATGCGGCGGCTTCGTCCGCTCAAGCCATCTTTTCGACCGGCCCGACCAGCAACTCTATTTCAACCCGGTCAGTTGGAAGATCACACCGGACGGCAAAAGACGGCGGCTGAAACTTGACCCGTTCAATGGCTTTATCATTTCAGCCCAGCCTGCCCGGCCAACGAGCCGGGGCCGGATCGACATTAGAAGCGCCGATGCGGGCGTCCAACCGCATATCAGACCGAACTCATTGGCAACGGAAGACGACATCCGATCAGTCATAGATGGCGGGCGCCTCTGTCAGCGTTTGATGCGCAGCAGAGCGTTGAGCGAACTCGTTGAAACTCCTGTCGAACCGAACCTCGGCAGACTTGACGACAAGGGCCTTCTCGACGACTTCCGGGAGCGCGCGACAACCGTATTTCACCCGGTTTCGACCTGCCGGATCGGCGTTACCCCTGAGACGTCGGTTGTCGATAACAGGCTCAGGGTCCATGGCATCGATGGTTTGCGGGTCGCCGATGCTTCTGTGTTCCCGAACATAACCTCCGGAAATACCAATGCGCCCACCATGATGGTGGGCCTGAAAGCTTCCGGCATCATTCTTGAAGACCGAAAGAGCGCCTGATCATGACCATGCAGGATATCGCCGCCAGCTATCTGGCTTCCGGCACAATTGCCGGGCTGCCGGGCCAACACTTCATCGGCGGCCGTTTTATCGACGGCGCCGGTGGAAAGAAAATGGCGAGCTTCGATCCCGGCCGGGCCGAGCCTTTCGCCGAGTTTGCTCTCGGTACCGATGCGGATATGGACCGGGCCCTTATCGCCGCGGAGAAGGCCGCCGCTCACTGGCGCAACGTGACACCAGCGGAACGCTGCCGGGTGCTGAACGAAGCCGCCCGCCTGCTGCGCGAAAATGCCGACCGGCTCAGCGTTGTGGAAGTCGTCGACAGCGGCAAGACGCTGTCTGAAGCACGCGGCGATGTGCTCGGCTCGGCCCGGCTGTTCGAATACTACGCCGGTGCTGCCGATAAGCTGGATGGAAGATCGGTCAATCTCGGCCCGGCCTTTACCGCCTTCACCGTTAGGGAACCGGTTGGGGTGACGGGCCATATCATCCCGTGGAATTATCCGACCTCAACCTTCGTGCGAGGAGTTGCACCGGCGATAGCCGCCGGATGCTCCGTCGTCGCGAAGCCTGCCGAGACAACGCCGTTCACCGCCCTGCTGATCGCCGAACTCCTGATGGAAGCCGGTATCCCGGAAGGCCTCGTCAACGTGGTCACCGGCCTGGGATCTGATATTGGTGCCCAGCTCGCCCGCGATCCGCGCGTCAAGCAATTGACCTTCACCGGCTCCGTCGCAACCGGCATCAACGTCATGGCCATGGCGGCCCCCAATGTCACCCGGCTAACGCTGGAACTCGGCGGCAAGTCGCCACTGATTGCCTTTGAAGACAGCGACCCGGAGAAAGTCGCCGATGGCGCTTATTGGGCGATCTTCTCCAATTCCGGGCAAATCTGTTCAGCCGGGTCGCGCCTCATCCTGCACAAGTCGGTCCGCAATGATGTGCTCGATCTGCTGGTTGAAAAAACAAGAAAACTGAAAGTCGGACACGGTCTCTCGAACCCGGGCATGGGCGCGATCAACTCCGATCTCCACCTGTCGCGCATCAAGGGCCATGTGGATGCTGCAAGGGCGCGTGGCCGGGACATTGTCGCTGGCGGTGCACCGACCGTCGATCCGGACACCGGCAAGGGCTGGTTCTTCCAGCCGACGGTGATCGCCGATCTTCCCGCCGACGATCCGGCAGTGCGGGAGGAAATCTTCGGGCCGGTGCTTTCGGTCCAGTTGTTTGAAACCGAGGATGAAGCCATCCAGCTGGCCAACGGCACGGATTTCGGCCTGATTGCCAGCGTCTACACGCGGGATGTCGGCCGGGCGATGCGAGTGGCAAATGCGATGGATTGCGGCCAGGTGTCGGTCAATGACTACTGGGCGGGTGGTCTCGAACTGCCCTTCGGCGGCAACAAGAAATCCGGCTTCGGCCGTGAAAAAGGCTGGGAAGGCCTGGACGCCTACACCAAAGTCAAATCGATCACGATTGCCAATGAGGGGTGAGACGCTGGGCCTTGATCATGTTGCAGGATTAAAAGGACATTCGTCGTTGCAAGACTGATCCTGCAATTCATTCCATTCCCTTCTCACGCGATAGGCGGATCGAATGGACACGAAACGGTATGGACCCCATGATCAAGCAATGGGACGACGCCGGCCGAATAAACGCCGAGTAGAACAATAATTCGATAGTCTGACGAAAGATCCACACCCATGAAACTGCAATCCCTGGAAACCTTCGTCGTCGGCAATCCGCCGCCGCGCCACGGCGGAAACTACTTTATCTTTGTAAAGCTCACCACGGCCTGCGGCATCAAGGGGTATGGCGAGATCTACAACGCCACATTCGGCCCGGATGTGGTGACGGCCATGGCAGATGACGTCTTTGCCCGCCAGTTCGAGGGTGAGGATCCGCATCACATCGAAAGGCTGTGGCACAAGACCTATGGCGCGGGCTACACATCGCGCCCGGATGTCAGCGTCATGGGGGTACTGTCCGGGCTTGAGATGGCCTGCTGGGACATCATCGGCAAGGCGGCGGGAAAACCGGCCTATGAACTTCTGGGCGGCAAAGTGCATGAGCGCCTTCGCTCCTACACCTACCTCTACCCGCCCACCGGCGATGTCTATCCGGACGCGGCCCTGCCAAGCGTCTACAACGATCCGCATCTGGCCGCCGAGGTTGCGCTCAGCGAAGTCGAGCGCGGGTTCACGGCGATCAAGCTTGATCCTGCCGGTGCCTACACGATCTATGACGGCCACCAACCGAGCCTTGACGATCTGGAAATGGCGGAAGCCTTTGTCCGAACAATCCGCGAAGCCGTTGGCACACGCGCCGACATCCTGTTCGGCACCCATGGCCAGTTCACGGTCTCCGGCGCCAAGCGTATGGCGCGGCGGCTGGAAGTCTATGACCCGCTTTGGTTCGAGGAGCCGGTGCCGCCTGAGTCTCCAGAACTCATGGCCGAAGTCGCAAAACATACGTCAATTCCGGTTGCCACCGGCGAGCGGCTTTGCACCAAGCACGAGTTTGCACGCGTTTTGCAGACCGGCGCAGCCTCCATCCTGCAAATGAACCTCGGCCGGGTCGGCGGCCTGTTGGAAGCCAAGAAAATCGCCGGTATGGCAGAATGCCATCAGGCACAAATCGCCCCGCATCTTTATTGCGGCCCGCTGGTCGCTGCCGCGAACATCCAGCTTGCCACCTGCAGCCCGAATTTCCTGGTGTTGGAATCGATCCGCACTTTTGACGGTTTCCATGCAGATATCCTGACCAATCCGATCCGCTGGGAGGACGGCTATGTCGTCCCTTCAAGCGAACCAGGCCTTGGCCATGAACTCAACGAGGACGTCGCGCGCGCTAACCCGTGGAAAGGCGATGCGCTTCACCTAAACGCACAGGAAACCCCGGCCCTGCCGTTGTAGCTGGATACGCTCAGGATCGCAGTTGGTGCACTGGGATGAAAAAATCATACTTCATGATAAGTTTGTTTGCGAAAGGAAGCTTCCATGAACAAACGCACAATCAGCCTGCCGAATGAGCAATCCGATTATATTGACGAAAAAGTCGCCTCCGGCGAATACGGATCTGCCAGCGAAGTGGTCCGGGCCGGACTGCGCGCACTGAAAGAACGCGACCGGGCTATAGAAGATTGGCTTCGCACCGAGGTTGCAGCCACCTATGACGCGATGGCGGAAAAACCCGACCGGGCAATCCCAACCACTGAGGTCTTCAACGATGTTCGCAAACGGCACAAAGACAACGCCGATCTGACATCATGAAAGCGCGCTCAGTCGTCTTTGCGCCCGAAGCAAAGGACGACCTGATTGACTTGTTTGACTACATAGTCGACCGTGATTTGCGCGCCGACGGGCTCCGCCTGAGGTTTCAGCGCGGTCAATACGGTTAACCAAATTTCGATGTAAAGAAGCCTTATCCAGTTGAGGATGAGGCGGAAGTTGTATCCGACAGCCGCCAGGATCGGGTTTGCTGCATCGCCGGTTCGGTTGGCAAGGTAATTGCGGCCCATCCTGTGTTCGTTTTTCATATGGCCTATGACCGGCTCAACGGCTGAGCGTCGTCGCATCTGAGCCTTGATAGCCGGTGTGACACGGCGTTTCTGTCCGGCGGTGAAGACGCGGAACTTATGAGTGTCAGGCGCGTTGTGGCCGCGATAGCCGGCATCTGCCAGAATGCGTTTCAAGGTTCCACCGGTTAGCGCTTCGATTTGCGGAATGACGCTCGCCAGCGTGTGCCCATCATAGGGATTGCCCGGCAAGGCCTTTGCGTGGATGACAAACTGTCCGCCTTTGGAGCGTTTCACCGTGGTGGCAACAGAGGCCTTGACGCCGAACTCATACGGCTTGTGCGCCTTGCCCTTTCCAATGCATTCCACTTCCGGCGCATGGAGTGAATAGATCTTCGGCAGCGGATCGCGCCGCCTCTGGGAGCTTACCCGCTCGGCCAGCCACAAAGGTCGAAGGAAGGCTGCTTCCAGGTCCGGATTGCCTTTGGTCTTGCGGCGAATGTCGGCAACTGTCCGGCGCAAGAATGTCTTGAGTTTTCGTAAGGCTTTGCCCGCCCTCTTGAACTGTTTGGCATGGGCATAGCGCTGATGGGCAATCAAGGCGGCTTTGCCAACGCGCTTATAACTCTGGCGCAGGTCGATGCCTTCTTCCTTCGCTTGTTTGACCAGTCGCTCTCGTGCCCGGTGGATCAGCTTGGCGTCGGTTGGAAAGGCGATGTTCTTTTCCTGAACGGTCGTATCGACCACAGCCTGGGTGAAGTCCTGGGGCTTGGCTGCGCCCAGCTTGACAGACACGGCCAGGCTTTCCTCAAGCAGCGTCTGCAGCTTGTCCTCGCCCATGCGCTGACGCCAGCGCGTCATTGAGGAGCGATCGAAGGGCAGCTCATGGCGGAAGAACTCTTCGCCGCAGAAGTATTGATAATACGGGTTCTCAACCCAGCGGGCGCACAGTTCCTCATCAGACAGATTGTCGGTGTATTTGAGGATCGCAAGGCCCGCCATCACCCTTGTTGGCAGCGCAGGATGGCCGGGCTTGTCGGAATAGGCCGGGCCGCATTTTGCTGCCAGAAGATCCCAGTCAATCACCCGCGCAAGAACGGCTTTGGGATGCCCCATATCGAGGATCTGATCCAGCCTTGCCTTGAACAGATCCCGCTGTCCCGTCTCAACAGGTTCGGTTGGTTTCATAGCCGATTCACCTCTCCCGAATGCGCTCAAACAAGAGTGAATCACGCACAAAAGCTGATGTAAAGTTGCAAGGAAACAACCGCTTTCATGACAAAAACCTGCGAAAACAAATACTGGAAAGCGGGCAAGATCTGAATGTTCTCAGATGCTTGCGAATTCTTCACGGGGGACGCAATAGCCAGTGTTGCGTCTCCCTAGATAGCATTGAGCTTTCTGGACAGGATCGAAGGCTTCTGCAACAACATGGATGTTGGTTCGGAACGCGGCCTCCGCCGCGACGATATACGGCCTGGCTTACGCCTCGTAGGCTTCGAACGGCGGTTGACTGTCGCTTTTGCGGTCAGTTCGGATCATGTAACGATCTTGCGCATCTTCTACGGCGGTCAAAACTGGGAAACAAAGCTCTGATTTCACGAATGAAGTGAACCAGAAATGGTACCCGGTCCCTGCTGTGAGCAAGGTCCTGCAAAGCACCCATTCAGATACAATGCGGCCTATTCACCCCGCCATCTTCGCCTTGAACTCCAGCCGTCTGCGATGGAGCACCGGTTCGGTGTAACCGTTCGGCTGCTTGGTGCCTTCGAACACCAGTTCACATGCTGCCTGGAAGGCAACTGACGCGTCGAAATCAGCGGCCATTGGGCGGTAGAGCGGGTCACCGGCATTTTGCTCATCGACAACAGCAGCCATCTTTTTCATGACAGCCATCACCCGATCTTCCGAGCAAACGCCATGACGCAACCAGTTGGCGATGTGCTGGGAAGATATACGCAAGGTGGCGCGGTCCTCCATCAGGCCGACATTGTTGATGTCCGGCACCTTCGAGCAACCTACGCCCTGCTCCACCCAGCGGACCACATAGCCGAGAATACCCTGCGCGTTGTTTTCAAGTTCCGCCTGAATATCGTCCGGTGCCCAGTTCGGCCGCTCGGCAACCGGGATCGACAGGATGTCATCCAGCTTGGCCGTTTCGCGCGTGCTCAACTCGTCCTGGCGGCCTGAAACGCTCACCTTGTGATAGTGTAGCGCGTGCAGGGTCGCTGCGGTCGGCGATGGCACCCAGGCAGTATTGGCACCGGACATGGGGTGGCCGATTTTCTGGTCCAGCATGGCGTTCATCAGATCGGGCATGGCCCACATGCCCTTGCCGATCTGCGCATGGCCCGGCAGGCCGCAGGCGAGGCCGACATCGACATTGTTGTTCTCGTATGCGCTGATCCAGGTGGCAGCTTTCATGTCCCCTTTGCGGATCATCGGGCCGGCTTCCATCGAGGTGTGCATTTCATCGCCGGTGCGGTCGAGGAAACCGGTGTTGATGAAGAACACCCGGTCTCTCGCTTCATGGATACAAGCCTTCAGGTTCAGCGTCGTGCGCCGCTCTTCGTCCATGATGCCCATCTTGAGAGTGTTGCGCTCCATACCCAGCGCGTCCTCGACACGGTCGAAAATCTCGCAGGCAAAGGCAACTTCTTCCGGCCCATGCATCTTCGGCTTGACGATATAGACCGAGCCCGCCCGGCTGTTTGTGCGCTTTCCATTCGGGCCGATGTCATGCAGGGCGATCATGGCGGTGATCATGCCGTCGAGCAGACCTTCCGGGACTTCGTTTCCGTCCCGGTCAAGCACCGCGTCGATGGTCATCAGGTGGCCGACATTGCGCACCAGCAGCAGCGAACGGCCATGGAGGGTCAAATCCGAGCCATCAGGTCCGGTGTAAGAGCGGTCGCCGTTCATCTTGCGGGTAACGCTCTTGCCACCCTTTTCAAACGTCTCTTCCAGATCACCTTTCATCAGGCCGAGCCAGTTGGAATAGACCACCACCTTGTCGTCCGCATCGACCGCGGCAACGGAATCCTCACAGTCCATAATGGTGGACATGGCCGATTCCAGAACGACATCAGAGATATGCGCCTTATCCGTCTTGCCGATCGGATGGTTGGCATTGATGTTGATTTCCAGATGCAGGCCGTTCTTTGCGAGAAGGATTTTCTCCGGGTTCGCAGTGGCGCCCGTGTATCCGGCAAACTGTGCCGGGTCGGCTAGCCCGGCGACACCCGCTTCCGTCGAAATCTGTAATGCACCGTCAGAAACGGACACCCCGGTAATCCCTGCCCAGCTTCCTGACGCCAACGGTGCTGCCTCGTCGAGCACCTTACGCGCATAGGCGATCACTTCAGCTCCGCGCGCCTCGTCAAAGCCGCCCGCCTGCGGCCCGGAGCCCATGGCATCGGTGCCGTAAAGCGCGTCATAGAGCGAGCCCCAACGAGCATTGGCTGCATTCAGTGCGTAGCGGGCATTCATGACCGGGACAACGAGCTGCGGCCCGGCGACCGAGCCGATTTCCGGATCGACATTCCGGGTGCCCGCCTGAAAGTCGGGGCATTCAGGGGTCAGATAGCCGATTTCGGTGAGGAAGGCCTTGTAGGCAGCCATATCCGGCGTGCCTGGGTTTTCCCGGTGCCAAACATCTATCTTTTCCTGAAGCGCATCCCGCTTGGCAAGCAGTGCGCGGTTCTTCGGTGCCAGATCGTGGATCAGATCCGACAGGCTCTTCCAGAAATGCTCCTTGTCCACACCGGTACCGTCGAGAGCGCGATCATTGACGAAGCCGTACAGCTTTTCGTCGACCTGCAATCCATAGGCATCAATCAGCTGCGGCATGATAGGGCTCCTGCAAATCCGATAGTTCAAGGGCAATGTGCCCTCCTCTATCCCGGAGGATCAGCTTTGCGTCAATCGGAGCTTTGGCGCATCACTTTTTCTTTTTTGGAAATAATCCTGATCACTATCAATTTTTCGAGTCGCTTCCGCCGCGCAAGTTTATCCTTTCCCAAGCATTTTTGATCGGATACGGATGCGGTCTGCTTCGCGCACAGAAACCCCTTTTAAACGCGAAGCACCGACCCGTGCGAGACCCCGGATGACCGCATTTCTTCAGCGTCTTGGCGCCCTAACCTATGGCAACGCCATTCTCATGCTGGTTCTGACAACGCTTTTCTGGGCCGGCAATGCTGTGGCCGGAAAGCTTGCGGTTGGCGAAGTCTCGCCGATGGTCATCGTGTTTCTGCGCTGGATGATTGTGGCCGGGATCATGCTGCCATTGATGCGCAAGCGGCTGGCTGGCGAATGGGACGCAATCAAGCCCTATTTCTTTCCGCGTATGGTGCTGATGGCAGCTCTTGGCTTCGTCGGCTTCAACACGCTGTTTTACATCGCCGCAATTTCCACCACCGCCGTCAATATCGCCATCCTTCAAGGGTCGATGCCGGTGCTGGTTCTGATCGGCTCGGTATTCGCATTTGCCGCGAAGGTTCGAGTTTTACAGGTGATCGGTATTCTGGCCACGGTTGCCGGTGTCGTGCTGATTGCCGCGCAAGGCGATCTGGACATTCTGCTCAGCCTTGCCGTGAACCCCGGCGACTGCATCATGCTGATCGCTTGTGTGCTCTATTCCGGTTACACGCTCGCGCTGCGGAACCGGCCAAAAGTTTCCGGCTTGTCCTTTTTCGCGGTGCTTGCAGGCATAGCGGCCGTGGTCAGCGTTCCGGGACTGATCTGGGAGATGGCAAGTGGCACGGCGCAATGGCCAACGCCCGAAGGCTGGCTGATTGTGATCTACATCTCGCTGTTCCCGTCTTGCCTTTCGCAAATCTTCTTTATGCGCGGCGTGGAACTGATCGGCCCGGCGCGTGCCGGCGTTTTCATCAATCTGGTACCGATTTTTGCCGCCATTCTGGCTGTTTTGATCCTGAGCGAACCGTTTCAGTGGCATCACGGCCTTGCACTTGCACTGGTTCTTGGCGGAATTTGGCTCTCGGAAAGAAAACAAAGCACTGGCTGAGGGAAAACGATGGCACTATCGGACAAGATCGTTCTGGTAACCGGCGCAAGCTCCGGTGTTGGCAAGGCGACCGCCCGCGCGTTTCTGGCAGAGGGCGCAACAGTCATCCTAGCCGCCCGGCGCAAGGAGGCACTAGCGGAGACAGCTGACGGTGCAGATAGCGCCCTTTGCATCGCCTGCGACGTCTCCAGCACCGCAGATGTCGATGCGCTTTATGCCGAAATTGAAGCCACGTATGGACGGCTGGATGCGGTGTTCAACAATGCCGGCAACAATGTACCGCCGGCCCCGATTGACGAGATCCCGGTCGAGGACTGGCTGAAGGTCATCAATGTCAATCTGCATGGCGCATTTCTGATTGCCCGCGGCGCCTTCGCCCTGATGCGCAAACAGACCCCGCAAGGCGGGCGGATCATCAACAACGGCTCGATCTCGGCGCATGTTCCCCGCCCCGGCTCGGTGCCTTACACAACCAGCAAGCACGCCATCACCGGCCTGACGCGGACCCTGTCCCTAGATGGGCGGCCCTTCAATATCGCCTGCGGGCAGATAGACATCGGCAACGCAGCTTCAGAAATGACCGCGAAATTCGCCGACGGCCTGCCGCAGGCGGACGGATCCGTTCGGCCTGAACCAGTTATGGATGTTGCGCATGTGGCGGAGGCTGTCGTCAACATGGCCCGCCTACCGCTGTCGGCAAATGTCCAGTTCATGACCGTAATGGCAACAAGCATGCCTTACATCGGCCGGGGGTAACAAAAACAGCGCTTTGGAGTCTGCTCATCCAGCCGCTGCATTCTACTCCGACTTCTGAATCTCGACCGAATGCGGATATGGAATGGAAATACCGCCCTTGTCGAAGGTTTCCTTGACCGTCTTCAGCATGTGGAACATCAGTTCCCAGTAGTCGCCTGCATCGCACCACAGCCGCACGCCGAGATCGACCGAGCTGTCGCCAAGGTTGGTAACCCGTGCCCAGGGACCGGGATCCTTGTGGACCCGCTCATCGGCCTTGGCGGCCTCCAGGATGATCTCAATGGCCTTGTCGATGTCATCGCCGTAGTCGATGCCAAAGGTCAGATCCAGCCGCCGGGTGGCATGGGCCGAGAAATTGGTGATCACTGCGCCCCAGGCTTGCCCGTTGGGCAGGATGATTTGCACATTGTCAGGCGTAACCAGTTCCGTGACAAAAATGTTCAGATCCTTCACGGTTCCGGACGTGCCGCCGATATCAACGAATTGACCGATCTTGTAGGGCCGGAAAATAATCAGCATGACGCCTGCGGCGATATCACTGAGCGTGCCCTGCAACGCCAGCCCGATGGCAAGCGTACCGGCACCAAGCACCGCCACAAGGCTGGTCGCCTGGATACCGAACAACTGCAACACCGCGATAAGGGTGACCAGCAACACAAGCCACCTGACCAGCGATGCGGCAAACCCGCCGATCGTATCGTCTATATTGGGCTGACTGACAATCCGCCGCCGCACCAGCCCGCTCAGGAATCCGGCCAGTATCCAGCCGACGACCAGAACCGCCAGCGCCTTGACGGCATTTACAATCAGCGGTCCATAGACGCTTGCATGTTCCAATGACGATTCCATCGAGCCCCTCCGTGAAAGCGGTTCATCGTAGCCAACACACGAAGGGGTTGTAAAATCGTTAGTATTGACAAGCCAGTCGCTGCAAGAAGGGCCGAACTCATTTGTCCCCTGACGGCGTTGGCCCGCCCTTTTGGTGATTGCACCACAGCGGACGAGCCGCCTGGTCAGCAAACAAATGAGAGCGGTCAAGCGATTCAAACTTACCGTCCGACGCTCTAGACCGGATCAAGGTGCTCTGCCTGCCAGTCCTCCAGAAACGCAGCCATCTCTTCATTGCCACAACCGGCAATGAATTCCGGACGCAACTCGCTTCCCGCTTCCAGAAGCAGCCGGGCGCAGCCGATATGATCGCGTTCATCGGCGTCGAGCCGGTGTTCCGAACCGTGGATTACCGTATCGAGCGCATCGCCGCCATAAGCGTTCTTGAAGGCGAGATCCGGGCCTAGGGTCAAAAGGAAGGCAACCGCATCCGGCAAGCCGGCCCACCCGGCAGAGTGGAGCGGGATAAGGCCCATCTCGTCAGGCAGATCCGGATCGAGCCCGGCTGCCACCAGGGCTTTGAGGTGCGGGAGCCGGTCTTCCTGGAAAACGACACGGGTCAACATCAGCTTATCCTCGCCATTCAGCAGGGACGGGTCAATTGGCGCGTCCGGCAGCACGCCCTTGGCGCAATCGGCAAGCCGCGTCTCTCCCCCGCTCAAGTCGGTCGCTGCACCGTTTGCGGCAAGCATCTCGGCGACCTCGTCATTGCCGTAAATCCGCGCGGTCGCATAGGGACTGTGGCCGTTCCAGACCCGGTTCGGGTCGGCACCATGGTCAAGCAGCAGTTTGGCAATCTCTGCCGGGCACCAGCGCCGTGCCGCTTGATGGAGTGCCGGGATGGTGTCGATCGGCTGACCGCTCGGATGATCGAGCACCGCCTCGTCCGGATTGGCACCTGCCTCCAGCAAAAGCTTCACTTTTTCGATCTCGCGGAAATCGATTGCGCGTGCCAGAGCATTGGTGCCTTTCGGGTCGGCCTTGTGTTCGATCAGCAATTCGAGCGCGCGCGTATGCGGCAGTTCTGTCGCGTGGTAAAGGCTTTCATAGTCGTTCGGATTGGCGCCCTTCTCCAAAAGCCACTTGCCTAGCTCGAAATTGTCGGCGTGACAGAGCGCGCCATAGAGACTTGAGAGCCGCTCTTCATTCTCCGGGTTCTCGCTGTAAGTGGTGTCTACGTCCGCACCGCCTGCCACCAGCAATTCGGCAATCGCCATCATGCCGCCCTGTTTTTGCGGTGAACGCTTGATCTCCTTGGAGGTGGCGAGGATAGCCAGCGGCAGCCAGCGGCCAATGCGGGTGGTGGCATAGGACGGATCGGCGGCAATCCGCGCCTCAACGGCTTTCAGATCGTAGAGCGCCAATTCAAGCGCAGCCTCGCCAACCGCCAATTCCGGATCGTCGGCGAGCAGCCGCTCCGTTACCCAATGCTGACCAAAATAAAGCGCAGTGCGAAGCCGGTGCACCCGCTCCTCACGGGTCATCGCGGCCGCTTCAAGAGCCAGCTTCAGCTTCGGCCAGCTGTCATGCCCGGCCTCACGGGCGATCACGAACAGAAAATCGGCGTGCTTGAGCGGCCTGTCATCGGGAACATGGCTGCGGATACGGGCAACAGCTTCGCTGTCACCGGACCGCACGGCCTTTTTCAGCCGCTTGGCATCCTTGCGATAGGCATCAAGTTGGGAAGATGTGGAACCGGACATGGCTTTTCTCCTGTGTCTGCCCGGGTGATCCGCTTTTGTCGGGCGCAGGTGAAAAACCGGCATATGTCATCAAAAGTCAGGGTGCTCGCGCTTTCCGCGGATCCGGCAGCCGCCCTCATCGGCACGAACGAGAGTGCCGCCTTTGCAAGCGGAATGTCAAGATCAGGGCATTGCAAAAAAAGCATTGAGGTTTGCCGCAACCGGCACGGGCCATCCGCTGCCGGCTCGGCGCTCCGCTTGGCCGGGAAAGCGGATGGGAGGACTCGCACATAAAACCAACCGCCGCCACGCCGCACCAGCCACGGGTCCTATAGCAGGGAAACGGAATGGATCACCGGATTAAATCCGGTGATGACGGCTGCGGAGAAGCAATCTTTTGCCAACCGTTCGTCATTGCCGGACTCGATCCGGCAATCCATACCGCGACCTAACGCCTCGCACTGCGGATACAGCAATCGAACAGCGACTTTCCGCTCACCGCCCTTCGATGAGCTTGCGGCGCAGCCAGCTTGAGGACTGGTCCATGATGATCACCACGACGATGGTCAGCACGATGATGTAGCTGGTGTTCTCCCAGTCGCGCGCGGTCTTCATGGTTTCCACCAGCATCAGACCGATACCGCCGGCGCCGAGCGCCCCGATGACCGTTGCCGAACGGGTGTTGGATTCCAGATAGTAGAGCACCTGGGAGACGAACACGGGCAGGATCTGCGGGATCACACCAAAACGGTACCGCTGAACCTGGCTGGCCCCGGTTGCCCGGACGCCTTCAACCTGCTTGTTGTCGATGTTTTCCAGTGCCTCGGAGAACAATTTGCCGAGCGAGCCGGTATCGGTAAAGGCAATCGCCAGCGCGCCGGTAAGCGGACCGAGACCGAAGGCCCGGATGAAGATCAGCGACCAGATCAGCATGTCGATGCCGCGCAGGAAGTCGAACACACGCCGTATGCCGAAACGCATCAGCATGGACGGGGTGAAGTTGCGCGCAGCGAGGAAGGCCAGCGGCAGGCCGAAAAACGCCGCCGTGATCGTGCCGAGCACCGCCATCATGATCGTTTCGAACAGGGCAATGAAGATTTCGCCATGCTGCCAGTCTGTGTTGCCCAAAAACTCATGCAGGATGAGCGAGGCGTTCGACTGTTCCGGATCGATCCGGTCCCCGGACATGGCCAGCGAGACGAGTTCACCGAAGGATTTGCCATGAAGCGGCGAGCGGAAGGTGAACCAGAAGTTCTCCCAGCCGCCGAAATAGTTGTGTACCTCAATCTTGGTGCGGGTCACCTGAACGCGCCTGTCCAGGGTCGGGCGGGCGTCCAGCTTCTTCGGATTGTCACTGATCCATTCAGGCACTTCGCCTGCAGGAAGAGTTGTGTCCACGCCGGTGTCGGTCGCGGTTGTCACGATCACGCCGTAGTCCGGGACGGTAAAGCGCATCGTCTTGCCGTCAATTTCGACGAAATAGCCTTCGCCGAGATCAACGACCGCATTCTTGCCATCGACAGTCACCCAGTCCGGAAGACTGTCTTCGCTATAGGTTGCCCGGCGTTCGCCCTCAATGGCGACTTCCAGAATATCGCGGCGCAGCAGTTTGGTGACGTGGACCTTGTAGGCGACCGAGTCGGTTGCCAGGATCACCGCCCGCTCCGGCTGAGCCTTGGCGAGGATGTCAGGCACCCCAAAGGCAAACCAGGTGTAGGCCAGATAGGCCAGTACGACGAGCGGTACGCCCGCGGTCATCCAGGCGCGACGGCGGACATTTGCCCAGACTGCTTCGCGGGTGACGACCGGTTCGGAAAGATCGTGAGCCATGCCGTCCCCTCAGTGTGCGCGGCCTGCGCCGACAAGCTTGCCGCGCATGTAGGATGAGAATTGATCGATGGCCATGATGGTAACGAACAGCAACACGAAGATCGCCGCTGTCTCATCCCCGGCGCCCTGCCCCCAGCCGATGGTCCGGCGGAGTTCCTGGCCGATACCGCCCGCGCCGACAAAGCCCAGGATGGCCGATGCGCGAACGTTGATTTCAAGCCGCAGCAGGAAGTAGCTCAAATAGTTCGGAGCGACTTGCGGCATGACCGCATACCGGATGCGCTGCATCCAGTTGGCGCCGCAGGCCGACAGGCCCTCAATCAGCTTCCGGTCGATGTTCTCGTTCACTTCAGAGAACAGTTTGCCCAGCGCCCCGGCAGTATGAAAGGCGACGGCGATCATGGCTGGCACCGGGCTGGATCCGAGCACGAAGATCAAGAACAATGCGATGATCAGTTCCGGGAAGGCGCGCATGATGTCCATCATGCGGCGGACCACCGGGATCAGCGGACCCCAGCTATCAACATTCCGGGTGGAAGCCATCGCCAGCACCACGGCAAATGCGCCGCCCAAAAGCGTCGCAACCAGCGCAATATTCAGGGTCTCCAGCATGGCCGGAACGAATTTCAGGATCAGCGCGAAAAACGCCGGCCCGGCCGCAATCGCCTCCAGAACAATCTCACCTGGATAATCAAAGAATTTCGAAAGGCCCTGCAGGAAGCCGCCGGAATTCATGTCGTTCGATTTCGAGTATCCCGAAACCACAACGCCAACCACCAGCAACAGCCCGATCAGCGAATAAAGCTGACGGCGTTTGCGTATGGAAAGGACTTCCTCTTCCAGTGCTGCGACGGACATAAGCTGGGCCTTTTCCGAAAAATATACGAGAGGGCGCGCCACTGGCCCGATTAGCTAAGCAAACACTCCGCTTAAGATCCGATCATCCTCATCTTGAGGTGCGAAGCGCAGCGGAGCCTCGAAAGATGGGCAGCAATCTCTGGAACCCGTGGCCATCCTTCGAGACGCAAGCTTTGCTTGCTCCTCAGGATGAGGTCCGGAAAAGGTGCCACCATAAAAACGCGGGCCGGAAACCGGCCCGCGCAACCGTTCAAGAACGCTTAGTTCTTGTTCTTTGCCTTACGGGCTTCGATGATGTTCAGGTAAGCTTCGTGAGTGATCGGCATGAAGCCTTTGGTCTCACCGGCCGCGATGTTGTAGGCGCAATCCGGGTCGATGGAGTTCATGGAAGCGATCAGGCCTGTCATCTTGATTTTGACGTCTTCCGGCAGCTTCTTGGACAGAACGATCGGGCCTTCCGGGATCACCGGGGACTGCCAGATCTGGGTCAGTTCGGTCATGTCGACGAGACCAGCGTCGGAAGCCTTGCGCAGGGCGCCGGAGTTGTAACCGTCTTCCCATTCGCCGAGGCCGTCAGCCCAGGTAACGCCAGCGTCGATGTCGCCGTTGGAAACAGCAACGATGGTCTGCTCGTGGCCGCCGGTGAAGACAACGTCGCCGAAGTAGTCGCCAGCTTCCATGGAATAGCCTTCCTGCGGGATGGCGATGGACGGGATCAGGTAACCGGACGTGGAGTTCGGGTCACCGAAGCCGAAGACCTTGCCCTTCATGTCGTCGAGGGAGTTGATCTCGCTGTCGGTGCGGGCAAAGCCGACGGAGTAATAGCCGTAGCCGCCGTCAACGTTGACTTTAACCAGAACCGGATCAACAGCTTCCGGATCGGTCAGGTAGACTTTGGCGTAGCCGGAAGCGCCGAGCCATGCGAGGTCCAGGTTGCCGCCGAGCAGGCCTTCGATAACGCCGTTGTAGTCGGCCGGTGCGAACAACTTGACTTCAACGCCAAGCAGGTCAGCGGTTTTCTGCTCAAGGCACTCGTAAGCGCGCAGCCGGTCAGAAGCGTTTTCGCCGCCCAGGATGCCGATGCGGAATTCGGTGATGCCTTCAGCAGCAGCAGCGCCCACAGAGGCGTTCAGGGCAATCATGCTGACAGCGGTCAGCGCAGCGAGTTTCGATGCGATTTTCATGTGATGTCACTCCCAAGCGGTTTGGAAATTCGATGACGTTTGAGGGAAGCTTCAGCGGTTCAGACCGCTGCCGCCGCCGGGGTCATCGCACCGGCGGAACTGGTTTGGCCGGACGGTTGCCCGGCGTCGATGGCGGTGGATGTGGCCGCCTCGTTGAAACTTTCATCGGCACCGTAGATCTCGCGGGCGGCGTCGGTGGTCAGCGCATCGGGGGCGCCGTCGAATACGATCTTGCCGTCACGCATGCCGATCACCCGGTCGCAATAGGTACGGGCGGTATCGAGCGTATGCAGATTGCAAAGGACGATCTTGTTGTCGCGTTCATGGATCTCGCGAAGCGCATCCATGACGATCTTGGCGTTCATCGGATCAAGGGACGCGATCGGCTCATCGGCCAGGATCATGTGCGGATCCTGCATCAGGGCGCGGGCAATGGCGACGCGCTGCTGCTGTCCGCCGGACAATTCCTCGGCGCGTTTGGTTGCTTCCTGGGAAATGCCCAAGCGGTCGAGCGCCGCCAGTGCCTTGTTGACGTCTTCGGCACTGAAAATATTGAAAAGGCTCTTCATTGTGCCATGGCCATTCAGGCGGCCGAGCATAACGTTGGTGACTACGTCAAGGCGCGGCACAAGGTTGAACTGCTGAAACACCATGGCGCAGTCGCGCTGCCAGCGGCGCATCATGCCGCCTTTCAGGCTCAGAATGTCACGGTCCTTGAAGATGATCTTGCCTGAGCTCGCCGGGGTCAGGCGGTTTATCATGCGAAGCAGGGTGGACTTTCCTGCTCCGGACCGGCCGATCACGCCGACCATCTGCGGCTTCTCAATCGAAAACGACACCTTGTCGACCGCGGTGCGGGCGCCAAAGACCTTGGTCACATCCTGAAATTCGATCACGTGTCAGCCCTGTCCGTGAGTATTTTTCAACGATCCGTGAAGAACCGTATTTGCTCCGGACAAAGGCCATCAGTTGATTACAGTTACATGACAGTTAAAGATCGGGAACCTGAATGTTTTATGTCGTTTCGATGACATCACAGGCATTCACACAAGCACTGCGGAAGTCATTCAGGAATACCACCGATATTTGATATCAACCTCGAATTGATAAGACTGAAAACCGCCCCTCTTACAAACCGCAAAAAGGCCTAAAAACCACAACAAAGACAACGGATTGCTTCAAGTTGACTGGATCATTTCTTCAATTGCCGATGATGGAATCACCAATCCCGCGCGCGGTCAAAACCGGCATCAGGTTCCTTTCCGGTTTTCCTGACCCTGTGACCCGCCATTTCGACCTTTTTCCTTCTGATCCCCAGGCAATCAACGCAGGACGAAAATTCATCAAACCGTCACTCCCGTGTTACATTCGCAGATGCGCAACTGGTTAGGGTCTGCGCCGCAAGAAACCAAGAGCAGACCCCCATGCAGCCTCCCTCCCAGAAACCGTCTTTGACCGCCGAACCGAACATTCATCCCGATGCGCATGTGTTGAACTGCCAATTGGGCGTTTGGACCGAAGTTGGCGCGCGTACGGAAATGCGCGAAAGCGATATGGGCGACTACTCCTATATCGTGGAGGACGGCGACGTGGTCTGGTCAACGATCGGGAAATTCTGCTCGATTGCCCGGCGGGTGCGCGTCAATCCGGGCAATCACGCCACATGGCGCGCCTCCCAGCACCACTTCACCTACCGCGCCGCCGCCTACGGGCTCGGCGAAGACGATGAAGACTTCTTTCAATGGCGCAAGAACGACTGGGTGACCATCGGTCATGATGTCTGGATCGGCCACAATGTCACGGTTCTTGCCGGCGTTACCATCGGAACCGGGGCAATCATTGCGGCAGGGGCGGTCGTCTCGAAGGATGTCGCGCCCTACACCATCGCCGGCGGGGTCGCCGCCAAGCCGATCAAGCGCCGGTTTACCGAATCCCAGGAAGCGGGGTTGATGGATATCGCGTGGTGGGACTGGACCCATGAGGTGTTGAAAGAGCGCCTGCCGGACTTTCGAAAACTGTCCATCGACGCGTTCATCGAAAAGTACCGTTAAGACACGACTTTCACATTTCCCTTCAGATCAGATCGGATCATACTGTCATTTGACGATACTGGAGACGACAAATGGCTGTCTTACCCTTCCATCCCGGCCCATCCTTGCGCCGGTGGCGGGCCGTCAACCGGGTGAAACAACAAGCGCTCGCCATAGAACTTGGTGTATCGCAGGCACGTATATCGCGTTGGGAAGCCGGTCTGTCCCGGCCTGATGAACCCTATAGATCACGTATCCTGTCGCTCCTGCGCGCCCGGCCCAGGTCCGCGGCGGACAAGGCATTGGTAGGTCTTGTCGCATCCTCGAGCGATCCGGTGCATCTGGTTTGCGACCTCACCCACCGCCTGCATGCCGCTTCTCCGCGCCGCGCGCAAGACTGGCATCTGCCGTTGTCGGACCTGCTTGGCAAGCCGCTTTGGCGATTCGCTTCCGAGGACATCCGAAACGCGGAAGACAATCTTGAGAGCAACGGTTGGTTCGAGCCGCTCGGGCCGGATATCCTCTACCATGCGCGGCGCAAGGATTTCGCTGAACTGACGATTATGGAGGGTATGGTCCGGATATCCCGCCTGCCGCTATCCGACGGCAGTTTCGCAAGGCTTGTGCGGACCGAAGCATCTTGTTCGCCAAACCAGGGTGGGGCCTTGCTTGCATAAATTATGCAAGGGCTCGCGAACTGGTGCGTCCCGCGTTACGTTTTCGGCATGACAATTTCAGATCCCTCCGGCGCAATGCCGCTGCCGATTGAATCCAGCCGCCTCGACGGCATTCTTGCCTTCTTGCAGGCAGCCGAGCGTCTCAAGGATACGCTCCGCTCCAGCTCAACGCGCTCTGGCAGACAGGAAAGCACAGCCGAGCATTCCTGGCGGCTCTGCCTGATGGCAATGCTGTTTGGGCGCGAGATGCCAGGCATCGACCTCTTGAAGCTGCTCAAACTGTGCATCGTACATGACTTGGGCGAGGCAATTTCCGGGGACGTACCGGCAGTCGATCAGGCAATGGACGATGGGCGCGAAGAACGCGAACGCCGCGACTTTGTGAGCCTCTGCTCTCCCCTTGCGGACGATCTGAAGACGGAGCTAATCGCGCATTGGGACGAATATGCGGCGGCTAAAACCGCTGAAGCTCATCTGGCGAAAGGCTTCGACAAGCTGGAGACAATGCTCCAGCACCAACTCACACCACCAGGCAGTGGCATCGACCATCCGTTCAATCTGCACTACGGCCGAAACGCCACCGACCGCACGTCCCTCACCCGGCAAATCCGTGAAACAGTTGATGCGCGGACACGGGAGATCATCGCTGCCGGGTCCCGTTGAAGTGTTGCCATTCTGACGAGAAAGTGCACCAACACACTGGGTGGGAGCTTGCGCATTAGTTGATGCATCTGCTGGTCCGGGAAAACGGCCTTTGGCGCTGTCACCCGGCTACAAGACCGACCGTACAAACGCTCGCAGGCCATCCCGCCCCCCCGCCTGCCAGCTGTGCGCGCGGAGCCGGTCTGTTGCCATTTCAGCCGGATACGGCGGTTCGGCATATGGCGGCAGCAAAAGGTCGGTATCGTTTTGATCGGCGGCCAATTGCAGCAGATCGCGGCGGTCAAGCATGAGGTCGGAGACGTTGAAGACGTCAAACGGCGCGCCTTTCCGGGTCAGGGCAAGCAACCCGGCAGCGGCAAGGTCTGTGCCATGGACCTCTGTGGCCCGGCGCGGCGGGATCGGTTTGCCGGCAAGAAAATCGGCGAACAGCTCGGTCCACTTGTGGCCGACAAGGCCGGGAGCGCGGCCGTAGACACCGGTTGCCCTTAGCACCGTGCCGGTCAGTCCCGGTCCGCACACGCCTTCAAGCGCATGTTCACCGGAAAGCTTAACCTCACCATAAAGTGTGTCCGGCGACGGCTTGTCGCTTTCGCTCAGGATCTCGCCCAGGCGGGCATCGCCATAGACCGCGCGCGAGGACAAGAACACGATTCTTCCGATGCCAGAGCGTTTCGCCGATTTAAACAACGCGCGGGTGCCGTCCACATTCAGCCGGACAAAGCCGTCCCGGTCGTCGCCCTCCCCGCCGCGGAATTTTCCTGGCACGTGGGACAATGCGCAGTGGATCAGTGCATCGGCTGGCGGCAGATCCGGATCGTTGTCGCCAAGCTCATAAGGGTGATGGCGCACGTCAAGACCGGAAACCGGTCTACGGCCCAGCGCCGTGACTATGTGACCTTCCTTTAAGGCACCGGCAGTCATGAACCGCCCGACCGTGCCCGAAGCACCGGTGATCAGAACATGCAAGTTGCTTATTCCTTCCCGGCTTCGCGGTCAGCATCAAGCGGCCCCGGCAGAGCGGAAACAACGTCCGGAATACCCTCTCCGGTGGCGAAGGCCTGCCAGAGATCGATCAACGGCTTCAACCGTTCTGCCTTTGGATGGTCCACCTGCCACGGCTTTTCATACTGGTAATGAAGAATGCGGATCTCGCGCCAGCTCCACAACTCGGGCAAATTGAACCAGACATATTGCAGCATGTTGTCGAACACCGGCAGGCCATGCCATTCGGGAAAGTAGTGCTCCAGAAATGTCTGGTCCGTCCGTCGCCAGAAGGCACCGTCCCTGTCCAGGTCCGCCATCATGGCGGCAAATGTCGCTGCATCCGGCTTTGCCGTGAAGACGCCACTGTTCATCCGGTGGAAGTCGGCAAGGCTTTCATAGACATTCGGCGCTGCGGAAAATTCGGGATAATGAAACAGCCGGTCGATGTTCTGCAGCACCAAGGCGTCGGCATCGATGAAGACGATTTTATCGTAGTCCGTCAGCTGCCAGAGCCGCAGCTTGACGAAATTATCGAGCGGAGTGTGAAAGACCGGCTTGCCACCCTTGGTGAACGGTGCGGCGCTGTGCAGCCGTCCGCGCTCATGGCGCTCATTGAAAGCGTCTGAGGTCGCCAAACGGGTGCATTTGCCGAGGCGCGGGTCGAAAGCGCTGAGAGCGGCAAGATCGATCTCCTCCACACCCGGCGTATAAAGCACGACAAGATCGGCATCGGTGCCCGTGCGCCTTAGCGAACGCAGCAGGGCGGATGCACCCAGCACATAGTCCCGGTTGGTCACCAGGGTGACATAGGCAAACCGGCTTTGCGGGCCTTTCTGAAAATCCGGCGTGTCAGGCATCGAAACCGATCAACTCACCGACTTGAGGCGCGGATGTTCCGGATCATGCTCAATCGTATCGGCAATATCCTTGGTCCAGGCGGAAACGGCCGGGACCCGGCTGCGGTCGATCCGGTAAGCGAAGTGACGGGCGACATCGACCACTTCTTCCAATAGGCCCTCTGCGAGCGTGATCGGCTTCAGTCCGAGGCCTAGGAACTTGTCGTTCTTCACGACCAGATCGTTTTCGGCGGCCTCTTTGCGCGGGTTTGGCAGATAGGCGATTTTTGCCCCGGTGAGCTTGGCGATCATTTCTGCCAGATCGCGAACCCGGTGGGTTTCGGTCATCTGGTTGAACACCTCAACCCGGTCACCGCGCTTTGGCGGATTGTTGAGAGCGATCTCGACACAGCGTACCGAATCCTGAATGTGAATAAAGGCGCGGGTCTGACCGCCGGTGCCATGCACCGTCAGCGGATAATCGATCGCCGCCTGGATCAGGAACCGGTTCAAGACGGTGCCGTAGTCGCCGTCATAGTCGAACCTGTTGATCAACTGTTTGTGGCGCTTTGTCTGTTCGGTGTGGGTGCCCCAGACGATGCCCTGATGAAGGTCCGTGATCCGGAGGCCGTCGTTCTTGGCGTAGAACTGGAACAGCAGCTGATCGAGGCACTTGGTCATATGGTAGATCGACCCCGGATTGGCCGGATAAAGGATCTCCTGCGCAGCCTTTTCGCCCGACAGCGTCTCTACATCGACGCCGAGATATCCCTCAGGGATCGCCGCGCCAACATTGGAATAGCCATAGACCCCCATGGTGCCGAGATGCACGAGGTGGGCATCGAGATCCAGCTCGACCAACGCATTCAAAAGGTGATGCGTCGCATTGACGTTGTTGGAAACGGTGTAGTTCTTGTGTTGGTCCGACTTCATCGAATAGGGTGCCGCGCGCTGTTCGGCAAAGTGGATGATGGCATCCGGGCGCTCCTCGGCGAGCCACGCCTTGAACACTTCGTAGTGCTCGGCAATGTCGATCAGATGGAAGCGGATGTGGTTGCCAGTCTCCTGCGTCCAGATACGGGTGCGCTCCTGAATGGAATCCATCGGCGTCAGCGACTGAACCCCGAGTTCGGCATCGATCCAGCGCCGGCTCAGGTTGTCGATGATGTGGACCTCATGTCCCTTGTCCGACAAATGCAAGGATGTCGGCCAGCCAACAAATCCGTCTCCACCTAGCACCGCGATCTTCATGAAATCCTCCAGCCTGTCCAGTTCCCGCGCGGGCGGACGCCAGCGCGCTGCCAATTGATACATGTTTAGGCGGGAAATATTGCGATTTAAAGACTGTATTTTGCAGTTCAAAGGAATAATTGATACACAAGCGATCCAATTTGACCGCTTACACTGTCCCACGCACTTCAAACGGCCCGGTCTGCGGGATCGCGTGGGGGCTTTCCGAAACGCCGATCACCTTGGAAAAATCCGGCCCCTGCCAAATTGCGCCAGCATAGAGGCAACGGCGTCCTCAGGGCCGGTGAAGACGGCCTCAACCAGGCCGGTTTTCAGGTTCCGCACCCAACCGGAAAGCCCACGTGCGCCTGCCTGCCGCGCGCACCACGCCCGGTAGCCGACGCCCTGTACGCGGCCTTCGATCAGCACATGAACCGTTCCTTGCTGAGACACTTTTCCCTTCCATCAGGCGGTCTCGGGCGTCACGGCAAAAGATCAGACGATCCGTCTCACGCAGAAGCGGTCTTGGTGCTGGCGCGCGCCCTGTTCTGTTCATCCAGCATAACAAACAGGGACGCTCCGGCAATCACCAACGCACCCGGGCAGAACGCGCCCGATGGGGCAAAGCCGAAGGCGAACCAACCAACGGCGATGTTGAGCGGCAGCTTCAGGTGATCAAAGGGCTGGATGAAGGCCGCGTCCGCCTTTGCATAGGCGAACGTCAGCAGGTAGTTGGCCAGCACCGTCAACACCCCTGCCCCCATCAACAGCCACAAGGCCGCTCCGCCCGGAAGCAGGTTTCCTCCGTCCGCGAAGGCCAATGCCGCATTGACCGGCGTGAGCAGAAGCAAAAGATAGACGGTGATTGTGTCGGCGCTTTCGTATGCGGTCAGCCGCTTGGTAATCAGGGACGCTCCACCCCAAAAGGCAGCAGCCCCGACCGGCAACAACGCGGCAAAGCTGAAACTGTCGGTCCATGGCTCCAGGATCACCATACCGCCGCCAAACCCGGCCAATGTCGCCAGCCATCTGGCGTAGCCGACCCTTTCGCCGAACAGAAGCTTGGCACCGATTATCACGAAGAATGGCGAGGTCATCACCAAGGCGATGGCCTGCCAGATCGGGACCTGCGCCAGGCCCGCCACCCAGAGCTGAATCCCAACCACAGCGAATGCGGCCCGGAGTAGATGAAGACCCGGCTGACCGGTATGCAGGGCCGTTATCCCCCGCCGGAGCAGCCAGGGGAGACCAACAAGCAGCCCAAGGCCATACTGCCAGAGCGCCGCGGTCGTCGAAGCCGTCCCAAGCTGCATCGTGGAGGCCTGCAGGGCACCGTTGACCAATGCGAATGCGGCCCCCGCGCTGACCATTGCGCCCGCGGCCCATACCGATGTCCTGAAACCTGTTGCCGAGCCCGCCATCTTACCAAGTCCTGTTCCAATCAGAGCATCAAGCGATGCTTGCGAACAGTCCGCACGGGCGTACGGGCAGTGAACCTGAACGGCCACAGCGCATAGTTCTCTACCATCCGGACTACAGTCACTTGTGGTTATGCCGGAAAGAAGTTGTCCTGCTTTCCGGGACCACCAGCCACATTCACCGTCGGCTTCGGCATCTCACCGAATCTGCTGACCCCCGACTAGCGGGGCGCTCGCGGGCTCCAGGTTTCCCTGATACCGCCGGTGGGGAATCTCACCCCGCCCTGAGAACTGTTCTGATAACTTTCAATTAATCGGATATGGAACGGTTTTCAATCTCAAACTCAAAGATTTTTCAGCCATACTGAAATGTCATTCGGGTTTTCGGCTATTCTTGCTGGTTTTTCCGCTTCCAGTTCTTCCCGGCTGCCATAGCCCCACAATACCCCGATGGAGGCAACGCCATTTGCATTGGCACCGATAAGATCGTGCTTGCGGTCGCCGATCATGACGCAGTTATCCGCTGTAAGGCTTTCTTCCTTCAGGATATGCGCAATTAAGTCAGCCTTGGCGGAGCGGGTACCGTCAAGCTCGGAACCATAGACCTTGCCGAAATGGGGCAGCAGGCCGAAATGGCCGACAATCTTGCCGGCGTAGGCATGCGGCTTTGAGGTGCAGACAAACAGCCTGACCCCTGCACTGTCCAGATCGGCGACAATGTCCGCAATTCCGTCGATCAACGCGTTCTCGTAGAGCCCTTCGACCGTATACCTCTCGCGGTAGAAGGCCACGGCCCGGTCCTGAACCGACCGGTCACTGGTGTTCAGAAGGACCTCGAAGCTGTCCCATAGCGGCGGCCCGATACACCAGCGCAGGTCTTGCTGCTCCGGTACCGGTGCACCCATCTTCTCAAGCGCGTACTGGATCGAGCGCGTGATGCCCTCGAAGGGATCTGTCAGCGTGCCGTCAAGGTCGAACAGCGCTGTGTCGAAACGCAATTACTCGAATTCCATGATGACGGCATCGACCGCAAGGCTGTCGCCGGGCGCGGCCTTGATGGCGGAGACCGTACAATCGCGCTCGGCGCGCAATACGTTCTCCATCTTCATGGCTTCCACGACAGCCAACTGCTCTCCGGCCTTGACTTCCTGGCCTTCGGCGACCGCGAGCGATACAACAAGTCCCGGCATCGGGCAGAGCAGCATCTTCGAAGTGTCGGGCGGCAGTTTTTCCGGCATCAAGGCATCAAGTTCGGCAATCCGCGGCGTCATCACTTGCGCATTCACCGAATAGCCCTGCCAGTCGAGCCGGTACCCGCAAGTGATAGGCCATACCTGGACCGTCATAGTCTCGGACCCGACGGTGCCGGTCCACAGCGGATCACCGGGCGCCCAGCCGGACTCAACGGCAACAATCGGGCCATCACCAATGGCGACATCCAGCCCGATGGGTGTGCCGGGATAGCCGGAGGCTAGGCGCACCGGCACATAGGTCTTGTCCAGCTTGACAACCCAATCCTCGCGCACCGCGCCGGAATGGGGGCGAAGGCGCCCGGGCAGATGATCAAGGCGTTCGCGGTTCAAGGCACCCATGGACAAAGCCACGGCCGCAAGGCGCGCATAGGCAGCGTCATCCGGCACGGCAGGCGTAAACCCGTCCGGATACTCGTCGGCGATGAAGCTGGTCGCCAGTTCGCCGGCCTTCCAGCGCGGATGGTTCATCAGTGCGGTCAGGAACGGCACATTGTGCTGAATGCCATCCACATAGAAGGCGTCGAGCGCGTCGCTCATGGCATCAATGGCTTCAAGGCGCGTAGGTGCATGCGTGATCAGCTTGGCGATCATCGGGTCGTAGAACATGGAAATTTCCGAGCCCTCGACCACACCTGTGTCGTTGCGCACGGTCACGCCGTCCGTTTCCTGTTCCTCAGGCGGACGGTAGCGCACCAGCCGGCCAATCGACGGCAGGAAGTTGCGATAGGGATCTTCGGCATAAATGCGGCTTTCGACCGCCCAGCCGTTCAGCGTGACATCGTCCTGGCGGAGGGCAAGTTCCTCGCCCGCAGCGACGCGGATCATCTGTTCGACGAGATCGACACCGGTGATCAATTCGGTCACCGGATGCTCAACCTGCAGGCGGGTGTTCATCTCCAGGAAGAAAAAGCTCTTGTCCTGACCGGCAACAAATTCGACCGTGCCCGCACTGTCATAGTCCACGGCCCGCGCCAGCGCGACCGCCTGCTCACCCATCAAACGCCGTGTGTCTTCATCCAGAAGCGGTGACGGGGCTTCCTCGATGACCTTCTGGTTACGGCGCTGAATCGAACATTCGCGCTCGCCCAGGTAGATTGCATTGCCATGCTTGTCACCCAGCACCTGAATTTCAATGTGGCGCGGATTTTCTATGAACTTCTCGACAAAGACACGGTCGTCGCCGAACGATGACGCAGCTTCTGATTTTGAGCGCGTGTAGCCGTCGCGAACTTCGTCCGCATTCCAGGCAATTCGCATGCCCTTGCCGCCGCCACCGGCGGACGCCTTGATCATGACCGGATAGCCGATGTCTTCGGCGATCTCGACGGCCTGATCCGGCGACTCGATTACCCCGAGATAGCCCGGAACAGTGCTGACCTTGGCGTCATTGGCGAACTTCTTCGATTCGATCTTGTCGCCCATCGCTTCGATGGCACGCGGATTGGGGCCGATCCAGACAATGCCCTCATCCGCAAGCACTTTCGGAAAGCTTGCCCGCTCCGACAGGAAACCGTAGCCCGGATGAACCGCTTCGGCACCTGTCTGCTTGCATGCCTCGATAATCTTTTCGGCAACCAGATAGGATTCCGCCGCGGCCGCAGGACCGATATGAACGGCCTCATCGGCCATTTCAACGTGCACCGCCTCTCGGTCCGCATCCGAATAGACTGCGACGGTCTTGATGCCCATCCGTTGGGCGGTCTTCATGACACGGCAGGCAATCTCACCCCGGTTGGCGACAAGTATTTTGGAGAACATGCATTTCACCTGGTTGGCGTTCGATCACTGCCCCTCCCGGGACGGAACCTGAAGACTATTAAGCTTCGCGCTCAGGCTGCGCAACATATCCAAAGGGAGCGATTTCCAGTCTTTGTTTGCAGGAGGATAGTGGCAGGGCTGTTTCTGCGACAGCGGGTTTCTCATGTAAAACAGCCAAGAAACCATCGAAGACCTGTGGACCGGTTCAAAAGATAGCTTTGCTGCCATTGCTTCATACGGAGACCTCCATGGGCGGCGCTGGCCTGGCACAC
Organism: Roseibium sp.; assembly: GCA_965230445.1. Classification (GTDB taxonomy): domain Bacteria; phylum Pseudomonadota; class Alphaproteobacteria; order Rhizobiales; family Stappiaceae; genus Roseibium. The sequence continues at coordinate 2,726,398 of OZ246005.1, forward strand.
CCTGATATAGCTATGAAGTAACTATCGAATTCTACGTGATTTATCGAAATTTAATCCTTCGCCGGAATAGTAACATCGACATATTCCGGGGGGCATTCATGAAAAGACTTCTAACGGTATTTGCGTTCCTGGCAACAACCCTGTGCACGACGGCGTATGCCGAGACATCCGGCGCATGGAACAGCCAGGAAATCAAGGGATTCAAAAGATACTGGACCGTGAACAGCACCGGTGGATCTGTCACCATCTGGTGTCATCCGGATCGTATCTCCCGCGGCACCCTTATCAGTATCGACATTGAAGGCCGCCGGCCCGATCCCGAGACACTTGTGCGCATCGAGCTGGACCGGAAGCTGATCAAGTTTCACGCTGATTCAGAGGGATACATTCAAACGGCCTGCGCGACTTGCTCCGACAATTTCGATTATTTCTGGCACCAGCTGCGATCTTCTGCCCAGTTCAGGGTCCTGTTTGAGGACGAACGTTATGCAGGGTTCTCGCTTCGTGGTGCCCGCCGGATTCTCCCTGGCGATGTCTGCCCGACCGACTGGGTCAAGCGCCACACGCGTTGAGCAGAAGAAACAGCATTCCCCGGAGAAGCCTGTAATCCTTGATTTCGGTACACTGGCGGAATCTGTAAGTGCCAATTCAAACCGAACCGCACGACAACACTGCAGCGTCACGTTTCGTTTATCACCAGCATGTTCGCGAACCATGGGCACTTTGTGGTCATGATCCGGAATTACCCTTTGGTAACCCGCAGAAAATGGCGGTTTCAAAGGAGTGTGTATGATGCGGATTCTTATCGCCACCTTGATCGCGGCTGGGTTTGGTCTCGCCTCGAACCCGGCTCTCGCCCGTCCGGACACCCGGTCAATGACCTGTGCTCAGGCACAAAATCTGGTCAAAAACCAAGGCTCAGCTGTCCTGACAACCGGCCAGCGAACGTTCTCCCTGTTCGTGACAAGGCAGAGCTCTTGTGACTACCGCGAACGCCTTCAGCGGCAATTCGCGCCGACAGCCGACAATCCGCGCTGCCCGGTTGCCTATCAATGCGTGGAGCCGATGTTCCGCCACGGCGAAATCTTCAGCAACGACTGATGCCAACCGCCCGATGCTCTAAGCCCCAGATGACAGGCTTTTCCTGATCTTCGGTCAGGGACGCTTTGCCGGGCGATGCGGGGCATCGGTCAAGAAACGCAACGCGGTCCTGTTATCAGGAAAGGCTGCCTCCGATGGGCGCAATTCTGTCCCTGGCCGCGTTGCCGCGCTTGCCCGGCCAGCAAGGCCCCGCTGTGCATGCCACCTTGCCAGGAACAGATTTCCGCTCCATCAGATACGTCTTCACGACTGCCGGTTGGAAGGAGGCGTTTCCTTGCCTCCTGCCCTCAGAGCGGAATATTGTCGTGCTTGCGCCACGGAATATCGACGGATTTCGACCGCAGCAGCGCCAAGGCCTTGGCAACCCGGCGGCGGGTTGAGTGCGGACGAATGACGTCGTCGATATAACCGCGCTCAGCCGCGACAAATGGATTGGCGAACCGCTCTTCATAATCCTTGGTGCGCTTGGCGATCTTGTCGGGATCGCCGAGTTCGGAGCGGTAAAGGATTTCGACCGCGCCTTTCGCACCCATCACCGCGATTTCCGCGCTTGGCCAAGCATAGTTTATATCGCCGCTGATGTGCTTTGAGCTCATCACGTCATATGCGCCGCCATAAGCCTTGCGGGTGATCACGGTGACTTTCGGAACTGTTGCCTGAGCATAGGCAAACAGCAGCTTGGCTCCGTGCTTGATCAGACCGCCATATTCCTGCGCCGTGCCCGGCAGGAAGCCGGGTACGTCGACATAAGTCACCAATGGAATGCCGAAACAATCGCAGAAGCGCACGAAGCGCGCTGCCTTGCGGCTGGCATCGCTGTCCAGCACGCCGGCAAGCACCATCGGCTGATTGGCGATAATGCCAACCGTGCGGCCCTCAAGACGTCCAAACCCGGTGATGATGTTGGCCGCAAAACTCGGCTGGATCTCGTAGAAATCGCCTTCGTCGACGGTCTTCAGCACAAGCTCCTTCATGTCGTAGGGCTTGTTCGGATTGTCCGGGATCAACGTGTCTAGGCTGGTATCGATCCGCTCGGGGTCGTCATGACAGTCGATCTCCGGCACTTCAGCCTGATTATTCATCGGCAGGAAATCAATCAGCCGGCGCATTTCCACAAGCGCGAGCACGTCGTTGTCGAAGGCACCGTCGGCAATCGATGATTTTACCGTATGCACCGATGCGCCGCCCAGTTCCTCGGCCGTCACCGTTTCGTTGGTCACGGTTTTCACAACATCCGGACCGGTGACGAACATGTAGGACGTATCGCGCACCATGAAGATGAAATCGGTCATGGCCGGCGAATAAACATCGCCACCTGCGCAAGGGCCCATGATCAGCGAGATCTGCGGAATGACGCCCGAGGCCCTGACATTGCGTTCAAACACCTCACCGTAACCCCCGAGGGCGGCAACGCCTTCCTGGATCCTCGCGCCGCCCGCATCGAACAGGCCGATAATCGGCGCACGGTTTTGCAGGGCCATGTCCTGCAGTTTGATGATCTTTTCGGCATGGGTCTCCGATAGCGAGCCGCCGAACACCGTGAAATCCTTGGAAAACACATAGATCGTCCGGCCGTTGACTGTCCCCCAGCCGGTAACCACACCGTCGCCGGGCACATGCTGCTCGTCCATGCCGAAATCGGTACAGCGATGGCGTTTGAACATGTCAAACTCTTCGAAAGAGCCCTCATCCAGAAGAATTTCGATTCGTTCGCGCGCCGTCAGCTTGCCCCGCCCATGCTGTGCATCAATGCGGCGCTGCCCGCCGCCAAGACGAGCGGTTTCACGCCGGTGCTCCAGCTCGGCCAGTACTTCCTTCATGGCGTCCTCCAAATGTGCAATCCGTTGACCAAACGGTCCTTTATCCTGCGTGGTAGCACGGGGCCGGAGTGCGGCATAGTCAGCATAAGGGTGATGTTCTGTGTCCCCGTTGCCCACCTGCCAAGCCTGCCTAAAAAATCAGCAACACCAGCTAAACAACTGACCTTGGGTTGCGGCGTCAAAAATGTCATGTATGCATATATAAACGTCACTGCTCGACGGGGAGGCAATGTCGGAAGAACGCACCTTCTTTAACGAAATGCTTGATGAGACTGGCGCTTCTCGCCCGCCTTATGCCAGCCTCGCGAAATGGCTCGATGACAAACCTGCCAATTTCCTGACCCGAAAAAGCCGTGACGCGGAAACCATCTTCCGCCGCCTTGGAATTACGTTTGCCGTCTATGGAGCCGAGGAAGCCACCGAACGGCTGATCCCATTCGACCCGATCCCCAGAATCATCTCTGCGTCCGAATGGCGCAGGTTGTCGGCAGGTATCGACCAGCGTGTCCGGGCGCTGAATTCCTTCCTGCATGACATCTATCACCGCCAGGAAATCCTGCGTGCCGGACGTATTCCGGAAAACCTTATCCTGCAGAACGAAGCGTTCCTGCCCGAGATGGTCGGCTTCACGCCCGCCCGGAAAGTCTATGCGCATATCATCGGAACCGATCTTGTGCGGGTCTCCGAGAATGAATTCTATGTTCTGGAGGACAATACCAGAACCCCATCCGGCGTTTCCTACATGATGGAAAACCGTGAAACCATGATGCGGCTGTTTCCGGAGCTGTTCCAGCAGAACCGGGTCGCACCTGTTGAGCAGTATCCTGAACTTCTGCGTCAGACGCTGGAAAGCGTATCGCCCGACCCGGCCAAGTCCAACCAGACCGTCGTGGTGCTGACGCCCGGCATCTACAATTCCGCCTATTTCGAACACGCCTTCCTTGCCGATTCAATGGGTGTCGAACTGGTCGAGGGCGGCGATCTGTTCGTCGATGCGGGCAAGGTCTACATGCGCACCACGCGTTCGCCGCAGCAGGTTGATGTTATTTACCGGCGGATTGACGATGCCTTCCTCGATCCCCTCACCTTTCAGCCGGACAGCATGCTTGGCGTGCCCGGGCTGTTCGACGCCTACCGGGCCGGCAATGTGACCATCTGTAACGCGCCCGGCACCGGCATCGCGGATGACAAGGCGATCTACGCGTATGTTCCAGACATCATCGAATTCTACACGGGGCAAAAACCTATCCTGAACAATGTTCCGACCTGGAATTGCAGCCTTCCGGACGACCTCGCCTACGTGCTCGACAATCTTTCGGACATCGTGGTGAAGGAAGTGCATGGATCGGGCGGCTATGGCATGCTGATCGGCCCGACCGCCAGCAAGCGTGAAATCGCCGAATTCCGGAAGGTTTTGGAAGCCAATCCGTCCAACTACATTGCGCAACCGACGCTTGCCCTGTCGGCATGCCCGACACATGTCTCGTCCGGCGTGGCTCCGCGTCATGTGGACCTGCGCCCGTTTGTATTGATCGGCGACCAGGTGCGCATAACACCCGGCGGCCTGACACGGGTCGCTCTCAAGAAAGGCTCGCTTGTGGTCAATTCGAGCCAGGGCGGCGGCACAAAAGACACCTGGGTTCTGGAGGACTAATTCCACATGCTCGGACGGACTGCCTCCTCCTTGTTCTGGCTGTCGCGCTATCATGAACGGGCGCAGAATGTGACGCGGCTGCTTGAGGTCGCCTATCGTGGTTCCATCGTCTCCCATCCGGGTCAGGAAATTGGCGATCACTGGCGCTTTGCCTTGCAGGCCGCAGGCTATGAACAGGGCCATAACGAAAAATACGACGAGCTCAATGGCCGCAGCACCACCACCTACATGATGTTCTCCAAGGACAATCCGGGCAGCGTGCGCAATTGTCTGGAACTGGCGCGCAACAATGCTCGTTCGGTGCGGACTGGCATCACCGCGGACCTCTGGGAGGCGATCAACACTACCTGGATCGAATTCTCGGATATCAACCCGCAATCTGTAACCCAGGAAAAATTGCCCGACTTTCTCGCGTGGGTGAACCAGCGCTCTCATCTGTTCCGCGGCGCATTCCTCAATACCATCTTGCGGGATGACGGCTACTTCTTCAGCCAACTCGGCAATTTCGTCGAACGGGCCGACAACACCGCGCGCATTCTCAACACCCAGTACTGGGTGCTCCTGCCTGACAATGATGTGATCGGCGACGGTTCGATGGAGCGGTTTCAATGGTCGAACATTCTGCGGTCGCTGGGTGGACGGCGCAGTTACCGCTTCGCCTATCCGCATGCCCAGCTGAAAGCATTCAACATTGCCGAGTTTCTAATCCTGAGAACTGTCATGCCGCGCTCTCTGGCTCATTGTTACGACTGGATAGCCGATACCGCTGACGATCTGGCACAGTTCTATGGTGCCCGCGCGCAAAGCCTGGACCTTGCCGCTGAAACCAGCAAAATGCTGCGGGAAACTCAAATGCGCGAAATCTACCAGGACGGACTCCACGAGTTCCTGTCGGACTTCATTGGCCTGAACAACCGGTTCGCCGCCCAATTGTCAGAAGACTACAATTTCGCATGATCCACGGATAACCCATGCAACTCGCCGTTCGACACACAACCCGATACCGCTACGACACGCCCCTGGCGAATGCCATGCAGCAATTGCGGCTTACCCCGGAAGATGGTCCGGCCCAAAAGGTGCTGGACTGGCAGATCGACGCGCCGGGTATTGAACGGGCCACCACCTACAAGGACGCATTCGGCAACCAGGTACACATGGTCTCGCGCAGCGAGCCTGTCGAAGATGTCGAAATCACGGCTTTTGGCCTCGTTGAGACCACCGATACGCATGGCGTCATCGGGCCCGAGCCAGAGGCCCTGGCTCCGGCACGGATCTATTCCAGGGTGACAAGCCTGACCAGCGCAAATCAGGCGATCCGCAAACTGGCCGCACTTGCCGACGCTGATGACAAGATTGCTGGCTTCCATGCGCTGATGCATGCGATCCGCGAAAAGGTCGACTATAAGGTCGGCGTCACCGAGACGCATACATCGGCGACCGCCGCTCTGGCTGCCGGCGAAGGCGTTTGCCAGGATCACGCACACATCTTCATCGCCGCGGCCCGGTCGATCGGCATCCCGGCCCGGTACGTGTCCGGTTATCTTCTTCTAGAAGATGAGCAGGAATCTGAAGCCCACCATGCCTGGGCCGAAGTGCATATTAAGGGGCTCGGATGGGTTGGTTTCGACATCTCCAACGCTATTTGCCCGACCGACCGGTATATCCGCTTGACGACCGGCCTCGATTCGCGTTCGGCTGCCCCAATCAGAGGGATAAGGTTCGGCGGACTGGAAGAAAACCTCCAGGTGGAGGTCGATGTAGTGCAGTCCGCCAGCCAGCAGCAACAGCAATAGCTGTCATCTCCCGGACTTGGGAGCTGGTCTATTGTACGCCGGATGGGATCGCTTGGGGGCGAGAGCGGAATGACTTATTGCGTGGGATTGAAGCTGGACCGGGGTCTTGTCTTCGCCGCCGACACAAGGACGAATGCCGGTGTCGACAACATCGCCACCTACAAGAAGCTGCATACCTGGGAAGTGTCCGGCGAGCGGGTGATCACGCTCATGTCCGCCGGAAACCTCGCCGTCACACAAGCGGTCATTTCCTTGCTGACCGAGCATATCGGCACAGACAATTCCGAACGCACCACCCTGATGACGGCTTCAACGATGTTTCAGGTCGCCCGGCTTGTCGGCAGCGCCGTGCGCCAGGTCAAGGACATAGACGGTGAAGCGCTGGCGGCGAGCGCCGACAATTTCTTCGTGACCTTCATACTGGGTGGCCAGATCAAGGGTGAAGAGCCGCGTCTGTTTCAGGTCTATGCAGCGGGCAATTTCATCGAAGTCTGCGAGGATACGCCATTCTTGCAAATTGGCGAGCACAAGTATGGCAAGCCGATCCTCGGCCGCGTGACCCGCCCTGACATGCGCCTCGGAGAAGCCGCCAAGATGGTGCTGCTCAGCTTCGACTCCACGCTGCGCTCCAACCTGTCGGTCGGCATGCCCATCGACATGCTGCTCTATAACACCGACACGTTCAGCACCGACCGGCAGGTCCGGATCGAACAGGACGACCCGTATTTTCAGAAGCTTTCCAGCGGCTGGTCGGAGAAGCTCCGCGAGGCGTTTAAGGATTTGGAAGAGTTTGAGGTTTGATCTTCCTCACACCAACACCAGCGCCGCCGCATCGAACTCGGTCCGTTTGAACGCCCTGACGCGCTGTTCTTCAGCGTCTTCGCCCCAGTGTTCGATGGTCCAGTCTTCTTCCGTATAGGCGGCTTTCCAGACCTCATCGGCGGACATATGGCGCCGGGACAATACCAGCGCCAGAACTGCGGAACCAGTCAAGGTCGTGACCGTATGGAATGCAGCCAGTTCAAGGGGCGTCAGTGCATCCAATGCGGCGCGGAATGCCGAGAGCAACTCCTCGGGCTGTTCGACATGCAAAATGCCGCCAGCCAGCGCAAAGCGGCCGCCTAGCAATTCCCCGGCCCAGTTGAGCGGCGGGTCGAGAAGGTCAGTCTGACGATCAACCAGTTCCCGCGGCTTGTCGGCCCGGTAACACAGGGCATCATTGCCGGCATAACGGGTGACATCGTCGGCAACTTCCGCGAACCGCTCCGTGACTGCGTCGATGGCCGTGCTGGCGATCCGGGTCAGCGGCATGGTAGCCGGATCTATGACCTTCTCCTGCGCAGCCCATTCGCCCGCAACTGTCTGGGCAAGATCCAAATTTGGCAGTTCCAGCTGGGACCTTGCCGGGGTCTTGACTGTCCGGCCATCGAGCTTGATGACAAATTTCCCTGCTTCTTCAAAAGGTTCCGCGGTTTTATAAAACCGTTTCGGCAGTTCCCGGCGTGAGAGCTCCCGGGCGCGCTGCTCAGGCGTCTTCTCCTGGTCTTCCGCAAGCGTTTCGAGGAAATCACGCATGATCCTGCCTTTCTCCGGCGCTCAACAACACGTCAAGAACCGGGTCCAACTCATTGTAATTGTGAACAATTCTACTAGCACCAGCGCCAAGCAAACGGTCCGTGTCGTGGTAGCCCCACGAAACGCCCACCGCCGCGACCCCTGCAGCGGCAGCCATTTCCATGTCGAACGCGGTGTCGCCGATCATGACCGTTTGCGACGGATCAGCACCGGTTTCGGAAAGTGCCTGCTCGATCATGTCCGGATGGGGTTTTGACGGCGATGTGTCGGCGGTCTGGATCGTCGCAAAACGGCCATGAAGGTCGTGGCAGTCACACATGTGCTTGACGCCGCGCCGGGCCTTGCCAGTCGCGATACCGAGCAGAACATCATCACGGGCGTTGAGCCGTTCCACCGCCTCCCGGGCACCAGGATAGAGCGGATCGATGTCCAGCCCCTGATCCCGGCGCGCGAAAATCTTCTTCCGGTAGCCGTCGCTCATCAGGGGGACGAGATGTGCGTTTTCCGGGCCGGCGAGTTCAGCAAATGCTCTTTCCAGCGACAGACCGACGATGGAAAGCGCCGTTTTGCGATCCGGCATGTCCATGCCAACGGCCTCGAACCCGGCCTGAAGACCAATAAGAATCGTTGCTTGACTGTCGACAAGCGTGCCGTCGACATCGAAGATGATCAGTTTCATGGCCGTCGGTAACTGCGAGTGGTCGAAGGGTGGCACTTGGCGTCTTTTCCCGTTGGAGTCAAGGTTCCAGACCCTCCTGCCGGGGGCGCTACCCGGCAGATCCCGCCGCCTTCCCGGTACAATTTACCTGCTGCGCCGCAATGAAAACACGCTTGTGGGGATAAAAGCTTCAGACAGCGCACAAACAGGCCCTGAATGCGCACACTTAAATTGTATCCGCAGCGTAAACCATCTGGTTACCAAGTTGTTCGAAAATGTCTTTAGCGGATCAATCCGAGAATTCGCGCCTGAAACGGCGCGAACTACTGAATTTGTTCCCGCATTTGTAGCGAGTACGCGGTTAGATCAGGTAAGGTCCGCATGTTGAAAAAGCAAAAGGCTGCTGCCCGTTGGGCAGACCGCCCTGACGGTTCGGACAAGCGCAGCTTTCGTTTGGCCTGGGCCATTTTCGCAGGAATTGCTCTGGCCGGTTCCCTTCATCTTGGTCTCTCGGGTCTCGACAGTAATGACCTTCGGACCAAGCTGCATGGTCTGACCGAAATCGCTGCATCGCCTGCGGACCATGCGACAACCACGGCCACACCACGTGCCAAGCCGGATACAAGGCAGATATCCTTGTATCGTACAGCGCAGCAGCTTGAGGCTGAAGCAAGCACGCTGACCGCACACGAGCCCGTTGAACCCGTTGCGAAGACCATTGCAGCCACGGAAGTAGTCGAAGTTCCGGCCCCGCCGCTCCCCACTAATACCCAGATCACTGCGGCCCTGCAGACCCTCAGCACCGAACTCGCACTCAAGCATTTGACGCGCCACCTCCAGGCAAGCGCGGTGCTGACAGCGCAGCGGCAGTTTGCGTCAGCGAACCGTCAGGAAACGAATACCGCCGCGCCGAACGTTGCTACGGCGGATATGCTTCAAGGCCGTGCGAATGCACCGGGCAGCCTGTTTGCTTCGGCTGGCACGGTGCCCCAGGATCTGCCGCCTATCGACGCGCCCGAACAGGATAACCTGCCCACTCAAGATAACCTTACGGTCGCCAGCATATCACCGGTTGCCGTTCCGGTTCCGCAGGTCCGTCCGCGCCCGCTTGTCAGCACTTCGACGGCCGGATCGCAACTCGCCTATGCGGCCGCAGGTGACCCGGCCGGAGAAAGCAGCCGCTACAGCGGGTTCGGCAAGCTGCTGAACGGCAAGACCGGCCTGCCCGGCCCGGCCGCCAAGATCGCCGTCTATGACATCAGCGCAGCAACGGTCCACATGCCTGACGGAACCAAGCTCAGGGCGCATTCTGGCATCGGCCACCGGATGGACAACCCGAAATACGCCTATGTGAAGAACCTCGGACCGACACCGCCGAATGTCTACAAGCTGCGTATGCGCGAAAGACGCTTCCACGGGGTTGAAGCTATCCGCATGCTGCCGGTTGACCGCGCCGCAATGAAAGGCCGGGACGGTATGCTGGCCCACACACCGCTTCTGCGCCGGTCCAAGGGCTCTCATGGATGTGTCGCCTTCCAGGACTACAAAAAGTTCCTGAAGGCCTTCAAAAACGGCAAGGTCAAGACCATGATCGTCGTGCCGTCGATGGAAAAGCTGCCGACATATATGGCGAAGTTCGAGACCGCCAATGCCGGGTAACCGCGTCGCATAAAATCCCGTCCATTTGGGTCTTTGCGGCCCTTGGTTCAAGACAACGGAACCGCGCATGTGATAGTGTCGCGGCATCCGTTTTTTTGACAATTATGGGGTGGCGATATGGGGGAGAACCGGATTGCGTTGCATGGCAGCGCCGGCGCGGCGGATAAACCGGCCGTGTTGTTCCTCCACGGTTTTGGGGCAGACCGGTTCGCTTGGGCGATGACGATGCCCGCTTTCGAAGAAAACTTTCAGGTCTGGGCCGCCGAACTGCCCGGCCACGGTGGCAGCGCGGCCCATATGGCTGTTACACCGTCTGAAATGGCCGAAGCCGTTGCGGAGGCCGTTGCCGGAGTTGTTGCCGCCCCATTCGCCGTCGTCGGCCATTCCCTTGGCGGAGCAGTGGCGCTGGAGTTTGCCCGGCAGTATCCCGACTTAGTGACGAACGCGGTTCTGATTGCCCCCCTCGGGCTTGGCTCCAGTATCAACGCTGATTTTGTACAGGCCTACCCGGGCCTCGACACCTCTGAAACGGCCGGACAAGTCCTGGAGCTTCTGGTCGAGCGGCCAAGGCTGATTACGCCCCAAATGGTCAGCCACGTTCTGGCGTTCCTGAACACCGGCGAACACCGCACCCGTTTGCGGGAAATTTCTGCTGCAATCATGGCACTCGGCCCGATGGCGGTGCCGCCGGACCTGAAAACAACGGTGATCTGGGGAGAAGAGGACCGGGTCAACCCACTGGACCGCGCGCGTCTGGAGAGCCTTGGTTTACCCTATCATGTGCTGCCGCGCACCGGCCATCTGCCGCAGGTCGAAGCCGTACGGCAGACCAACCAGATCCTACTGCAGGCTCTAAGCGGATAGGGCTTCCTTCAGGGCCTCTTCGGTCGCAAGCATATCATCGTCGAGCGCGCGGGCTGGGGTAATTCCTTTGGACTGTAGCGCACCGTGATACGCCTTGACGGCTTCGGCCGGAGAAATGGTGCGTTCCACCACCTGGCGCATCATCGTGACGATGTCGATGGGCGATTCGGCAAGATGGATCTTGCGGCCGAACAGGGCGACTCTGGCGCCGAAACGTTCCGCCTGGCTGAGCAACTCAAACGTATCGCGCGTGGTACCGGCACTACCGCCAAGAATCCCGACGATCAGGTGGCCCGGATCATAGCTCGCCAATTCTTCCATGGCGGCCGGCCCGTTATATTGCAGCTTCAGGAATTTCGGCTGGTCGGCCTCCATCACACCGGCCAGTACACGCACGATGTTGTCGTTGATAAACGAACCGATATCTGCACCCGGCATCAAGCCGATGTCGAAGGCCGGATTGAACACTTCCAGGAAGTGGCGCATGCCGTGCTGGGCCGCTTCAGCCCGGAATTCGGTATAGATTTCGCCGTTCAGCGCGTCGATGTCACGCTGGTTGGAAAACGTCACCGAATAGAGCCCGATATCGGCAAAGCTCCGCGCCTGCGCGATCTCGGCCGTGCGGTGGTGAAGGGAAGGTTCTTCCTTGTAGCGTCCGCCGCGCGCTGACCAGATATCGGTCGCATCGTTGAGCCGGATCGCCGGGGTTACCGCGCTACCGGCGAATATGCCTTCCTTGGAAACCCGCTCACAGGTCGATGCCGACAACAGCATGATATCGACGAGCCCGGACGCGGTCATCTCACGGACAGCTTGAAGATGGGTTTCGCGCGGCAGGTGGCGGCCGGGGCGGTCCGGGTCGGGCTTCGGCGCCCCCCGGCCGAAACCAATGTCACCGTCCTTGGCGTCCGCGATGATGAAGTCTTCAGGACCATAGGTTCCGGCTTTGATTTTGGCGAGTTTGGCGTCCAGGCTTTTCATTGCAATCCATCCATTAAAAATCAGGTAATTGTGTCCCGCCAGCCCCATTGTTCGGCAAGGTTCAGGCATTTTCGCCACGTCTCCACGGCACCGACGGTGCTTTCGGTGCGCAGGGAAGCGGCTGCGGCGGCATGGGCGAGCGTCAGGGACCGGTCGAGATCCCAGTTCTCATGCACTCCGTAAAGGAAACCGGCAGCAAACGCGTCACCGGCGCCATTGGCACCGGCATTTTCCGCCTCGGGAACCCGCACGGACGGTTTTCGCGCGGACAATCCGTCGGACGTGACAACGAGCGCACCGCCGGGGAAATGCACAGCGACGATATCTGATACCCCCATCGCAAGAACCGACCTCGCCGCGTCTTCGCACGCTTCGACATCGGTCTCGCCGTCTTTCAACGTTTCGGAGCCGCTGACGGCGCCGATTTCGAAATCGTTGACCACCAGCATATCGAGATGCGGCAGGCAGGGTCGCACGAGCACGGCCAGCCTTTCCTTGCCGATCGAACAGAGTTCGAGGTTGTTCATCAGCCCGGCAGCGCGTGCCTTTTTCAGGATGGAAACCCAGCCGTTGGCGTCATCTTCCCAGGCAGAATCCAGCTTCTTGTGAACGCCCAGAAGGCCAAGATGGAAGATCTTGTGGTTCAAACCGTCAAAATCAAAGTGGTCCGGTGTCAGTTGGTCATTGGCGCCATCGGTGGTGATGTGGGTCCGCTGACGGGTTTCAAGGGAGGTGAAGCAGTAGGTCAGCTGAGTTGTTTCTTCGGGCAGAACTTTGATATGCGTCCGGTCTATGCCGTTGCGGTCAGCGATATCGAGCAGTAGCTGACCGGCAGCATCCCCGCCGGTGACCGAGATCGTGCCGATAGGCAGTCCCGGATCCAGCTTGCGCATGTCGATAGCAAGGTTGCTCGCCGAACCGCCATTTGCGTCCTCGGTCGACTGGACGACGGCAAGACCATTTTCGCCGGGCCAGTGGTCGAGCACAATATTGCGGTCGACGCACCAGGTCCCTCCGGTGAGAATGCCGCGTCTTGCGCTCATCCCTTAACTGCTCCCAACGTCAACCCTCTCACGATATAGCGTTGTGCGAGCAGTGCAACCAACACCGGCGGCACCATCGCCACCATCGCCCTCACCCCCATGAACCAGAACTGCACACCGCGCGTGTCCACCGCGCCGGCCATGTGAACCGGTACGGTAATCGCATCCCGGCTCGAGATCGTTATGGCGAATAGAAACTCGTTCCAGGAAAACGCAAAGATGATCAGGCCCGTTGCAGCAATGGAGGGCGCGGCAAGCGGAAGGGCCACCTGAAAGAACGCTTCCCAATGATCGCCGCCGTCGACCATGGCCGCCTCTTCCAATTCCATTGGCAGGTCAAGAAATGTCTGGCGCAGGATCACCACCACGAATGGCAGAACAAAGGTCGCATTGATCAGAATCAGCGCCAGTTGCGTGTCGAGCAGACCGAGCGTCCGCATCAGGAGATAGAACGGTATGACGGTTGCCACTGGCGGCAGTACCCGTTGCGACAGGAACCAGATGGTAATGTCGGTGTTCGGCACGGCCCGGAACTGGAATCGCGCCAGCGCATAAGCGGCAGGTGTTCCGAGTATCAGCGCCAGAACGGACGCGCCTATCGAAATCACCGTGCTGTTTTGCAGTGCCTTTCGGGTTTCCGGCGACGCGAACTGGTCGATCCAATTGCCGAGCGTCGGATCGAAATCAAGCCAGGGTATGCCGAAACCGGCAACGGTGAACGTATCCAGCGGGTTCCGCAGCGACTGGGAGAAGGACCAGTAGATCGGGAACAGGAACGCCATGGCGACCACGATCCCGGCCAGCGAGTAGATGGAATAGCGCAGGCTGCTGCCGCGGCTTTGATCGTTAAGCATAGGTCCGCCGCAGCCTCTTGAAGAACACGGTCACGATGATCATGACGACGATGAGCAGTCCGTAGGCCATGGCACTGGCATAGCCGACATCGAAGAACCGCAAACCGGTCCGGTAGGCAAGGAAGGTGTAGCTCTGGGTGGCGACACCCGGCCCTCCCCCGGTCATCGCAAAGGGAATGTCGAACAGTTTCAGCGCTTCCGCCAGTCGAAGCAGCAGAACGATGACGATGGTGGATTGCATTGCCGGCAGCACCACTTCCCAAAGCACCGCCAGGTCCGAAGCGCCATCGACGATCGCAGCCTCATAGAGCTCGTCCGGGATCGCCTGAAGCGCTGCCAGGAACACGAGGAAACAGAACGGCGTCCATTGCCAGATATCCACCAGGATCACGCTGAACAGCGCCCAATCCGGATTCGACAGGAAGGGAATGCCGAGGAACCCCAGCGGCCCGCCCTCCTCATAGAAGATCGTGAAGAAGGAGTAGCCTACCGCAAGCGGAGTGGCGAAGATCGGCAATATCATGATCGCGCGCAGCATTGGCCGCGCGAATATTCGTCGATTGAACAGAACAGCAAGGCAGAAACCTATAAACAATTGCAGCGGCACGGCTGTGCCAACAAAGATGGCCGTCACCTTGACCGCGGACCAAAGCTGCGCGTCGTCCCACATGCGGGCGAAATTCCGCCCGCCGACGAATTCGGTTTTCGTCACCTGTTCCTTGTGCACGATGGTCTTCGTGCGGACCTTGCCGCTTTTGGTCAGTTCCGGATTGCCGTTCTCATCCAGCCGCGGAACTTTTTCGCGGGTGATTTCAACCTTTTGTTCAATATGGAAGAACGCCAGATAGAGCGAATAACCCAAAGGGAACACAGTGAATGCCAGCACCCAGATCACGGCGGGCATGAGAAAAAGAAAGCGGATTCGTCCGGTCCAGCGCATGCGTTCGTTGCCCGTTTTGTGGAGATGCAGGGCCGGCCGGCAGAAGAACCGCCGGCCAGCCAAATTTCAGACGTGGGAATGATTAGCCTTCGTAGCCAATTGCCGCCTGATAGTAGTCACGCTGCTCGTCACGGCCCAGCCGGTCCGTGACCGCTTCCCAAGCCGCGGCGGTGTCGTCGAGCGCCTCTTGCGCCGTCTTGTCACCACTCATTGCCGAAGACAGGTTCTTGTCCAGGATGTCCCAGTACTCGAAGGTTCCGGGAATACGCAGGTAGGTCAAGATCGTGTCGGCATTGAAGGTTTCGTAGTAGGCCTGTGTATAGGTCTTGACGTCTTCAGCATCCCAACCGGCACTGACATAGTCCTCGATGGTGGCCGAACCGAGAGGCTCAAGCATCTGGTAGCTGAAGCCCGGATCGACGCCGGTCCAGCCATGCTGGGCGTTCCAGATCGACACCGGCTCAACCGCCATAAGGGCCAGCAGCGAATAAGTCGCTTCAGGCGCTGCGGAGTAGTTGGAGATCACGCCGTGCCAGCTGCCACCGGTGGTGTTGCCGACAGGTTGAGCGTTCTCGGCGGATTTGAATTCGCCTGCTTCGTGATCGTAATACTCGTCGGAGACCGGCAGGATCGAGGATGCACAATCGCCCTTGATCTTGGACCGCGATTCGTCCTGGCAGAGCGAACCAACGTCACCCCAGGAGAACACGAAGACCGATTCGCCGCGCAGGAAATGGTCCCATGCTTCGCCGAGGCTCCAGCCGACCTGTGCCGCCGGACCCGTTTCATGCAGCGACTGAAGGAATTCAAGCGCTTTCACATGGCCGGGTGAATTGATCATCGGGGTCATGTCGGTCGGGTCGAACCAATAGACATTGTGGTACTGGTCCACTTTCTCGCCCGGGGTGATCGCGAAAGACGCCGACAGCGACTGGAAATGATAGTGCCCCTGTTCGCCGACCTTCAGGTGCAGAACCATGCCGTTGTCGGCATCATCGTCGTTGCTGTCCCAGTTCTTGCCGTTGAAGTAGCGGGAGACGTCCAGAAGCTGCTGCCAGGTCGCCGGCGGAACCGGCATGTCGTATCCGTATTCAGCCTTGAAAGCGGCCTGGTGTTCGGCATCTTCAAGCGCACTCTTGCGGTAGTAGAGAACCTGGCCGTCGGCATCGTTCGCCACGCCGTAGCCCACACCCTCCCAAGTGTGCTGATCCAGCAGGGACTGAGGCATGCTGTCATAAGACCATTTCGGATAGTCGCCGGATTCGATCAGTTCATCGACCGGGAACGCGTATCCGTTCGGCACGATGTCCCCATACCAGAAAGCCCCGACCATGAATGCGTCGTATTGGCCGGTGCCATTGCGCAGGTCGAGCATCATCTTGGTGTAGTGCTCGGCAAACGGCAGTTCGACAATATTGAGCTTGGCGCCGGTGAGTTCCTCCCAGGGCCCGCGGAATGCGTAGAGCGGACCGGAAATACCGCCCTTGATACCGCCGGCATTCACCGTAACGCTGATTTCGTCGCCTTCGAAGGGCTGTTCGCCCTCGCCGAACAGCGCGCCAAGATCCTCTTGTTTCACGCGGATCTCGGCATTGTCATAGGTTTCGCCCAGCTTGAGCGTTACGGTCCCATCGTCGTTCCAATCAACGAATTCACCAGCCGCCGCAGGCAAGCAAGTGGCCAATGCGGCGGCACATGCAAGCGGTCCCACAATTCGTGCGAACATTCCTACCTCCCTAAGTACTTGTGCCAATCCCCTTTCAGGATTGATCTTTCGGCCAGCATGCAACATTCGTTTCTTGCGACCGACAAATGTAGTTTGCATTGACAAGGCTGCATTTGCAATGACAATCATAGAAAACAGCGCTGCATCCCTGTGTGCGGGGCGCAGAAGACGCTTGGGAGGCGGCGGAAATGGCAACAGTCGAGATCAGGAATGCGGTGAAGTTTTATGGTGCGGTGCAGGCGCTGCATTCTGTCAGCTTGTCGATTGAGGACGGCGAGTTCATCGTGCTTGTCGGTCCTTCGGGATGCGGCAAGACAACGCTCCTGCGGATGATCGCCGGCCTGGAAGTCATCAGCGGCGGGGACATCCTCATCTCGGACACTGTTGTGAACGATCTGAAACCCAAGGACCGCGATGTGGCGATGGTGTTTCAGAACTATGCGCTTTATCCGCACAAGACCGTCCGCCAGAACATCGCATTCGCCCTCAGAATGCGTAAGGTCGTCAAGGAAGAAATCGGTCCCAGGGTGGACGAAGCGGCGGCCGTGCTGGGTCTCGAACCCTATCTAGAACGATATCCAAGGCAATTGTCGGGGGGGCAGCGGCAACGCGTCGCTATGGGGCGGGCACTGGTGCGCCGCCCGCAACTGTTTCTGTTTGATGAGCCGCTTTCAAATCTGGATGCAAAATTGCGCATCCAGATGCGTACGGAGATCAAGTCCCTTCAGCAGCAGGTCGGCACAACGTCGATCTATGTGACCCACGACCAGGTCGAGGCAATGACGCTCGCTGATCGCGTCGTAGTCCTCAATGAAGGCCGCGTCGAACAGATCGGCTCGCCGATGGAACTGTTCGAGAAGCCTGCAAACCAGTTCGTTGCGTCCTTCATCGGTTCACCGCCGATGAATCTGTTTAGCGGGCGGGCCGAATCGGCGGATGGACAGGCCGTTTTCCGTCCTGAAGGCACAGCAGGCGTTTTCGAACTGCAGCAAAGCACCGGCATTGAGAACGGACAGGAGCTTGTTTTCGGCATCCGCCCGGAGCATCTGGCAATTGCGCCGGCCAGCGGTCAGCCCGGAGAGGTCACCGTCCAGATAAAGACGGTCGAACCGATGGGCAGCGAGACTTTGGTCGTGACCGAAATCGGCGGCAAGGATGTGAGGATCCTGCTGCGCGACAACACCCGGGTGGAGCATGGCCAAAGCATCGCCCTAAACCCGCGCCCGGAAAACATCCATCTGTTCTCCGCCGAAACCGAAAGGGCAATAATCCGGGAATAAGCACACAGACGCCCTTGGAGAGAGAAACCGGAACCGATCTGTTTTCAATGCGGAATTGGACCGGGAATGCATTCGCTTCGCGGGCGAACTCTCGCTCCACACGACGGCCGGGGTTGCGTTTCTGACACTTTTGGGTTTTATGCTCGACAAATGTTGCATTCGTGTATGTGCAGCACACCGTTCCTCCGATGAAATGAGGCTCCAGATGCCGAAGGAAATTCTTGTCGATCCGAAGGCCTTGTCCGTGCCCGGCGAACTTCGGTTTCCCAAAATTCCGCTGCACGCCTACGCGACACCCATTGAGGAAGAACTGCGCGCAAGAGGCAAGAATGTGCTCGTGACGGCCCTCCGCCACATGATGATCATCCGCGAATTCGAAACCATGCTGGGCAGTTTCAAATCCACCGGCAGCTACCGCGGCATTGCCTATGGCTACCGCGGCCCGGCACATCTCTCAATGGGCCATGAAGGGGCAGCGGTTGGCGCGGCGATGTCGCTCACCGCTGATGATCACATTTTCGGGTCGCACCGCAGCCATGGCGAGCTGCTGGCGAAGGGATTGGCCGCGGTTCAGAAAATGTCGCCAGAGGATTTGCAGGCCGCGATGGAAGCGCATCGCGGCGGCGCGCTTCTGGAAACCGTCGAGCAGCATTTGGGTGGTACCGGACAAGCCCTCGGCGAAGCGTTTCTGCTCTTCGGAGTGCTTGCAGAGATTTTCATGCGCGCCAACGGCTTCAACGGCGGCATGGGCGGCAGCATGCACGCATTCTATCCACCTTTCGGGGCCTATCCGAACAATGCCATTGTGGGCGCATCTGCGGGCATCGCCACCGGAGCAGCGCTGCGCAAGAAGCTCGCCGGAGAAGACAGCATTTGCGTTGCCAATGCGGGTGACGGATCGACCGGGTGCGGCCCTGTCTGGGAGGCGATGAACTTCGCGTCGATGGCCCAGTACAAGACGCTCTGGGACGATGCCCGCAAGGGCGGCCTGCCAATCCTGTTTTTCTTCAACAACAACTTCTATGCCATGGGCGGCCAGACGATCGGCGAAACCATGGGTTGGGACCGCTTGTCGCGGATCGGCGCGGCGGTCAACAGCGACGCCATGCACGCCGAAACGGTCGACGGAACCAATGTGCTTGCCGTTGCGGATGCCGTCGCGCGCAAACGGGACCTGTTGCTGCAAGGCAAAGGACCGGCACTGCTTGATGTGGAATGCTACCGGCTCGGCGGCCACTCGACCACGGACGCGAATGTGTACCGAACCCGCGATGAGATGAAGATGTGGGAGCTGCGCGATCCGATCACCGTGCTGTCCAGCAAATTGATCGAGGCCGGAGCGATGACCGAAGCAGAGGTCAGCGCACTCCGCGATACCGCGATTGAGCAGATCGAAGCTGTGGTGAAGGTCATCGTGACAACCGGCGCAGCGCCTGAGGTGGACGTCAAGAACGACCCGACGCTGATCGGCAAGCTGATGTTTTCCAACGAGGAAATTCCGGTTCCGGCAACCCCGGCAAAGCTGCTGAAATCGCCGGATGATTGCGCCCAGTTGCGCAAGCTTGGCCGCAAGGCACGCTTTGGTCTTGATGAGGAAGGCGCGCCGCTGTCGAGCCTACGCGCCATTACGCTGCGCGACAGCCTGACCGAGGCGGTGCTCTTTCACATGATGAATGATCCTTCGCTGATTGCCTATGGCGAAGAATGCCGTGAGTGGGGCGGTGCGTTCGGAGTCTATAGGGGACTGTCGGACGTACTGCCCCATGACCGCCTGTTCAACTCACCGATCTCCGAAGCTGCAATTCTCGCAACGGCGGTCGGCTACGCGCTTGAAGGCGGACGCGCACTTGTGGAGCTGATGTATTGCGACTTTATCGGCCGTGCGGGCGACGAGATTTTCAACCAGATGGCCAAGTGGCAGTCCATGTCAAACGGCATCTTGCGAATGCCGCTGGTGCTGCGCGCGTCGATCGGCTCGAAATACGGCGCTCAGCATTCACAGGACTGGACCGCGCTGATTGCCCACATTCCCGGACTGAAAGTGCTCTATCCGGCAACGCCCTACGACGCCAAGGGACTGCTCGCCTCGGCGCTTTCTTCCAACGATCCCGTGGTCTTCTTTGAAAGCCAGCGGCTCTACGACACCGTGGAAATGTTCCAGGAAGACGGTGTGTCGCAATCCTACTATCGCGTCCCGATGGGGTTGCCCGACATCAAGCGTCCGGGAGACGATGTGACGATCCTCACCATCGGCCCATCCCTCTATCCGGCGTTGAAGGCGGCGGCATCCCTGCAGGAAGACCATGGTATCGGCACAGAAATCGTCGATGCCCGTTCGCTTGTGCCATTCGACTACACGCTGTTGCTTCAGTCGGTGCGCAAGACAGGCCGCCTGCTGATTGTCTCCGAAGCCTCCGAACGGGGCAACTTCGGCACGACCATCGCAAGCAACGTCACGCGCGCCGCATTCGCGGATCTAAAGGCAGCCCCCCGCGTCCTCGGCTCACCGAACTGGATCGTCCCTGGTGCCGACATGGAAGACACGTATTTCCCGCAAGTCGACGATATCATCGATGCGGTGACCGGCGACTTCTTCAACGAACGCCGCATCAACCGCCGGGGATTTAGGACCTGGGACCCGATCGACCTTTCATCTGCGGCCCTTTAAGCGATATAGCCTTCAACAAACGGAGACCATTTCATGTCCACCCCGCTGCTGGTTCCCCAGCTTGGCAACGAGATCAAGGAAGCTGAAATCGCCGAATGGCTGGCTGACGATGGTGCATCCGTGGAGGAAGGCGATTTGATCGTGTTGATCTCGACCACCAAGGCAAGCTTCGAATTGGAAGCACCTGCATCCGGCACTTTGTCGGTCG
Source organism: Roseibium sp. (assembly GCA_965230445.1). GTDB lineage: Bacteria > Pseudomonadota > Alphaproteobacteria > Rhizobiales > Stappiaceae > Roseibium. The sequence goes on from OZ246005.1 coordinate 2,747,222, forward strand.
CGCTTGAAGAAGGTGAAATTGTCGAAGTCGGGGCGACGCTGGCGACCATCAAGTAGCCGGTTTCCGGTGTGAAGGCGGCAAGGCATGTATATCGGGCTGGACCTTGGAACTTCGGGACTGAAAGCGCTGCTCGTCGATGACGGGCAGACCATCCTTGCAACTGCCCATAATGCCTATCCGACCGAAACGCCCGCACCTGGTCTTGCCGAGCAGGACCCGGCTCACTGGCTGCATGCCGCGAGAGCCGCAATGGCGGATCTGAGAGCCGTTGCGCCCAGCGCTTTCCGGAAGGTGCAGGCCATAGGGCTTTCGGGCCAGATGCATTCCCTCCTGGCGCTGGACACATCGGGACAGCCACTCCGGCCAACGATCCTGTGGAACGATATTCGCGGTGACGGCTGGTGCGTTAAGGCTGCCCGCGAGCATCCGGAGATCTCTCAGATTACCGGCGTGGCACCCATGCCGAGCTTTACCAGCGCAAAACTCGCCTGGCTCAAGGACAAGGAGCCGGAGGCGTTCGGCCGGATCGCCCATGTACTTCTGCCCAAGGACTATCTGCGCTTTCAATTGACCGGGGAACTGGCGACGGATCCATCCGACGCCAGCGGCATGCAGTTGCTTGATCAAGCCACACGGCAATGGTCTGGCAAAATGCTGGAAATTTTGGGGGCTCCGGCCGAGTGGTTTCCGGAAATTAAGCCGAGCACCAGCATTGGCGGAATGCTTCGGGCCGATTTGGCAGCCGAATTTGGTTTGGGGCAGATCCCGGTTGCAGTCGGCAGCGGCGATGCCGCAGCAAGCGCTGCGGGCACCGGCTGTGTGCGCGACGGGCAAGCGATGATCTCGCTTGGCACGGGTGCGGTCTATCTGAGCGCACAGTCAGCTTATCGCCCGCCGCAGAGCGAAAGCGTCCATGCGTTCTGCCATTGCCTGCCGGATCTGTGGTTCTCGATGACGACACTGCTGAGCTGCGGAAGTGTGCTCGACTGGGCCTGCAACATGCTGGGCCTGAGCGATGTGGCGCAAACCATGGACCGGATCGCCGGATCCGGGGGCAAGCCGGGCCGCGTGCTGTTTCTCCCCTATATCGGCGGAACACGAACACCGGTACGGGACGCAGACGTACGCGGCGCGTTTTTCGGCCTTGACGGTGGCTGCGATGCCGACACGGTCATGCGCGCCGTTATCGAGGGGGTTGGCTTCGCGCTGGCCGATGCGGATGCGGAGCTGCGCGCAAGCGCTGACGTGGAAGACCAGCCACTTATTGTGGGCGGTGGTGCGAAAAGCCTAGCCTGGTGCCGGCTGCTTGCAACGATCCTCGGGAGGCCAGTCCGCAGAGCAGTGGCAGCAGAAGGAGGCGCTGCCCTCGGCGCTGCCCGCCTTGCGATGCTGGCAACCGGCAATCGTCCGGCAGCAGAAGTCTGCCATGCCCCGGAAACCGAGTTGGTAGACCCTGACCAGAACAATGTCGGCGCCTACTGGGACCGGTTCGAAACCTTTCGCGCCATGTTCCCGGCGGCGCAGGACTTTGCCCGCCGCACCTGACCGGAAAGGGGTCTATTTGCCATCCAGCAAGGCTGTTGCCGCAGCCTCGTCCGTGATCAGCGTGTTGCAGCCGGTGCGCAGGATTGTTGCCCTGATGGACTTGGCCCGCTTTTTACCGCCGGTTGCCAGGATCACGTGCTTCGCCTGAGCTATCGCATCCAGATCAACAGCCATGACACGTTCCTGGATAGGGTGATCTGCGCTATTGCCGTCCGCCGTCAGAAAATGGCAAAGCGTATCGCAGACCGCGCCGGCCTCCAGAAGTTCAAGCCGCTGCGTCTCGGACACGAAGGTGCCGGACAGCGATGTCCCAGTCTTGCCAAGATCACCGGTGCTGATGACGGCAATATCCAACTCGCTAGCCCGTTCGAACAACACGCCCAGCCCGCAGCTTTCGATCAGTTGCCGTTTGATTTCAGGCGAGGACACGAATAACGGTGCCAGAAGCAACATACATTTGGCGTCCATCTGCCCGGCAAGCCGCCAGGAATACTCGATCGGATTGATCGGCTTGGCCTCGACCAGTCCGCCAAGCAGAGAAACGATTTCGGTTCCGGCGCAACGCGGCGAGCGGAACGATTTGAGGGAGGCAAGCAGGGTGCGGCCCCAGCCGACACCGATTGTCATGTTGTCCTGAACGACTTCCGACAGAAACTGGCCAAGTGCGGCGCCAACATCCGCCGCCGTCTGGTCGGGGCCCGAGGATCCGGGAACGACAATTGCCTCATCCAAGGCGAACTCTTCTTCCAATCGAACCGCCAAAGAAGCGCATTCTTCCGGCGTTTCGTTGATCCAGATCTGGATCTCGGCGCGCTTCATGGCTTCGTCGAGCATCCGGATAACCGTCGACCGGCTTACCCCGAGATTGTCCGCGATGTCCTTTTGAGTCATGCCGCGATTGTAGTAGAGCCAAGCCGCGCGAAGGCGTAGCGACTTTGACCCGAACAAGGGTGCGTGCGTTTGCCGGGGAAGCTTGGTCACATGCGCCTCCCGGTCCACACGGCAGCGGCAACGGCAGGAAAACAATTCGCAGGGGCGCTTATCATTCGTTTGTCTATTCCGTTTGATTTGCGATGGCGCCAGGATCTCAATGTCCGGCGGCGCACCCCGAATTGTCAAGTTCGGCAGCCGGGTTTGGCAGGCACAATTATGACATTACAGAATAGCCGGTTCATATTACGTAACATCATCCCCTCTCAATTGCTCCGGTAGGCCACCAACACTCGACTTCCGGCGCCCGGGCATTTATGCAACAGACTCCAGTCTGCTTCCCATTTGAGGAGTCCCCCGTGACCAAAATCATCATGTTTTTGCTGCTGCTGGTCGCGGCCATCCAGGTCATTAAACCGCTCGGCTGGCCGGGCCTGAAGAAGCGCAAGGATGCGTGGAAGCTGGTCGCCGGCGTGGTGGCGATTACGCTTGTATCCGTGATCCTGAGCGCGTTGTTTCAGTTGGGTTAGCGATAGGCAGTCCCCTACTCCGGATCGTCCACTTCCGGATCATAGTCGCTCGCGTCGAACCCGAGCAGGTTCCAGGTTTGTTGCATATGCGGCGGCAGGGGCGCGGAGACGTCAATCATCCCGGTGCCGGAAGGATGCGGGATGACGATGCGGCGAGCCAGCAAATGCAACCGGTTCTGGATTCCGCCGGGCAATTCCCAGTTCTCGATGTTGAAATACTTGTCATCGCCAATGATCGGATGGCCGATGTGGGCAGCATGGGCACGTAACTGATGCGTGCGCCCGGTGACCGGCTTCATGGTCACCCAGGAAAGTTTCTGGCCAGATTTCTCGAACACCGAATAAAGCGACACCGCGTGCTGCGCATCGTCATCGCCGTGCCGGGCGACCTGCATGCGTTCCTCGCCCTCATTGCGCGCCAGATAGGTCGAGATTCGCCCCTGTTTCGGCTTTGGGACACCGGCCAGCATGGCCCAGTAGACCTTTTGCGTGTTGCGGTGGCGGAAAGCCTTGGTGAGCTCCTGCGCTGCCTGGCGTGTGCGGGCAACCAGAATAATGCCGGACGTTTCCTTGTCGAGCCGGTGGACGAGGCGTGGCTTGTTGCCTTTCCGGTCGGTGAAGGCATCCAGCATGCCGTCGAGATGCCGTTTCAGTCCTGAACCGCCCTGAACCGCCAGCCCGGCTGGCTTGTTCAGGACCATCACCTGATTGTCCTCATAGAGCATCATGCCTTCAATAGCAGCGCGGTCATCGGCGATCAGCTTGGAGGATTTCGGCTTGGCGTTCTTCTTGTCATCGGCGGGAAGCTCCACTCCGAGCGGCGGAATGCGCACGATCTGCCCCTTGGCAATCCTTGTGCTCGCCTCTGCGCGCTTGCCGTCAAGGCGCACCTGACCCGTCCGCAGCAGCTTCTGAAGGCGCCCAAAGCCGAGCCCAGGATAATGGGCCTTGAACCATCGGTCGAGCCGCATGCCCGCCTCATCGGCAGTCACCTGGATTTGTTCGATTGCTGACATGTTTTTCTCTGATCCGCCGAGCCAAACCAACCTGCGGGCTCAAAGCTGTCGGCTGCGTATAGGCGGATTTCCGCAAAAATGAAAGGGCGCACGACCCGGCTGCCTTAAGACCCTATCTGCCGCATGAGGTGTAGCCCGGCAAACAGGGCACCGACGGACAGGGTTACAGACAGGAGAACATAAGCGACTGTGAGCGCTGTGTCCCCGCGCTCCCATAGAACCGAAGTGTCGAGCGAAAAGGCGGAGAAGGTCGTAAAGCCGCCAAGAAATCCGGTGGCAACGAAGTAGCGCAGGTTCTGCAGGTTGCCGGAGCCGAACTGTGCCAGCCAGCCGATGAACAGTCCCATAACCAGCGATCCAAGGATGTTGACGGTCAGGGTTCCATATGGAAAGCCCGGTCCAAGCATGCGCAAGGCACCCAGAGACACCAGATGCCGCCCTCCGGCGCCGAGCGCGCCACCCAGCATGACTAGAAGAAGATGTTGCATCTTGCTGTGACTACTTTCCTTGCCCCGCTGTATTCAAAGCCGGTGCAAATGGCTGCAATTGATGACGCATTACATCAGCCCCGGCTCCAGAGCAAAAGCATATCGCGCTAAACCTGAACCACCTACCGCTGCCTGAGATCGAACATTTCAACGCAAGAAGTGACGCATCGCGATTCTGGTCAAACGCAACACGCTATTGGTCCGGTACATCCAGACGCTCACAGATTATCTTGTCGATCCTGCCGAACTCTTCTGGAATCCCGGTCAACTCGTGAAGTTCCTCGTCAAGGACAGCGCGGAAAATGTCTGCCCTTGCCGCGGCTATCTCGGTTTCCGTGAGCGCGGTCCGGCCAGCTGCGGAAAGCACAATACTGACCATACGGTCAGCAGTGTTGAGCCGTCCCCACAGATAGTCATGTTCCCGCCAGCTCCTGTTGAAGAAGGCACCGAAATTGCCGAGCTCCCGGCCTTTCAACTCGAACCCGTCAGTCACGAGCGTATCGGCATCATGCGGACTGATGCGATCGACCAGGATCTCCGTGACTTCGGCAAAGTCGTTTCTCTGCAAAACAGGAAACGTGATGATATCGTAATAGGCAAATCCAACATAGGCTCTCACCAGCGAGAGGCAATGGTGCGGTTCCAGCAGTTCGCGCGCCCGCACCGCGATGATTTCGTCGTGCAACCGGTCCAGATCAAGCAGGCCCATAACGTCTGTGAACTGTTTGTTCATCTGACCGAACAACTCCTCAGGCACAGTCCCCGCCGAAAGACACCGGCAAATCTCGCGCGCGGCCTCCCGGCTGGTTTCACCATAGAAGTCATCACTCCAACGCCAGCTCAGATGGTCGATCTGCTCGTACAAAATGCCCTTGAGCCGGTCGAGTGCATCCGGGTTCGCAGGCGCTGCTCCTCCGCCTTCCGGCTGATAGAAGCTGTTGATCTTGCGGATCACGAAGCGGAGCCGGCGTATCCGGTAGTCCACATCAAGGCCTTTAAGAAGTTCGAGCGTACGCTGACCAGTGCGTCCAAGTTTCCAATCGGGAGCCTCGGACAACGCCGCAAATCGCTCCGACAAGCCAACCAGCACGGCCTCCTCGCAGCGCGCGCCATCCTCCTGGGTGGCGAGCCTTGCGAAGAGCCCGGATAGCCGTTCCGCCAGCGCATGCAGCTTCAACGATTGATAGTTGATGTTCGCAAATCCCGCCTGCCGGAAGGCCGCCTCGGTCGCATCGCCCCGTGATTTGGCAAGAAGCCCGCTTGTCATCGCCCGGCGTGCCGGAAGCAAACCGGAAACTGCCTCTTCAACCATCGGATCGGCAGCATCGATAACCTGGGCCAGCCAGCGGCTGCGCCGGTTATTGGCCTCGATCTCCTTCAGATCGTCGCCAATGGGTTCATTTCGCGGAATATGGGCCAGCGACGCCAGAATGACGCGGAAAAACCCCGGCACGTTCGCACTGGCTGTTTCACCGGGGGTATCGGTGTTCGGCGCGGGATCGATGTAGATCAGCCGCCGCGCCACCTGCCGGGCTGCCGGCCGCGCGGTGATGACGTCAATCACAGGCGCAAACGGCTTGTTCATCACCACACTACCGTCGACAAAGCAGTGCTTTCTTTCTTCGGTGCCGGACATGGACAAACCGCGCTGCAAAAAACCGGTTCTGTTTGGCCAGGTCTCATCCCGGCCGGCAAGCACGCGGTCCATTTCCTTCACCGTTGCAGGCGGAAATGCACCGGGAAAGGAGGATGTCGCCCTTGCGGCAAAGACCAGATCGGGCACCGCTGCCGCGTCGAACTGGCTGTCTATCTGACCGGTAACCGGGTGGGACGCATGAAAATTCAGGATACGCCGATGATCCCACTCCTCGATAAAGGCGGGATCGTAAAGGTGGATCCGGCGCTTGATGCCATTGTAGTCGGTCAAGGTGACGAACAGATCCAGCGTTTGACCGCGCGGGATCAGCGTCCGGTCTTTAGAAGCCTCCTCGTCCATCTTCCGGCAGGCATCGAGCATCCATCCTGTAAAGCGTTCGCCGGAAAACGGCGGGCTGAACCAGCGCGCCTGCATAAAATGGCGCAGCTTCTCGCGGGTTTCCTCGCTTTGTATCTGCTTGTTCAACTGCGCACCGACAAGGCGGTCGACAACCGGTGAAACAGAGAGCTTCAGATAGCGGGAAAACCCATTCTGCTTTTCAGCTAGGCGCGTGACATCGGCATTCTTGAGCCAAAGACTGGTGTGGCTGCCGAGCGGCAGATCGTGGGCCAGCGCACGGGCCAGCATGATGCCGTTGACACCGCCCGCGGACGCACCGGCGATCGCATCTGCAATCACACGGACACGGGCAGTCGGTGCAAGTTTGTCGAGGAACCGCTGGTAGGCCGCCTGAACCGGCGACAGCGAACGGCTGGTATCAGGAACCTGACCGGTGGATGTTCCATGGTCCGGCGGCCAGGATGACGCGCGCACGATATTCAGGATCTCACGGCTGACGCCATGCATGTAGATGGCGAGCGATACGCCGCCATAAAACACCAGCGCCAGTCTGAGTTCGATTTCCTTCATGCACGCACCTGTCAGCCTTCGCGTTCATGATAACGCGGGAACACTTCTACATGGTTTATGTGGGAGGAAGGCCGTGCAGACTGAAAACAACTCGGTTCAAACCGCAGTGACAATTCTACCGTGAGCCGCGCTCGTGCCGCAGCTTCGCCCAGTAGTCCAGCCGTTTTCGCAAGTCCCGCTCAAAGCCGCGTTCAGGCGGGTTGTAAAACGACTGACGGCCGATTGCCTCGGGAAAATAGTCCTGCCCGGAAAACCCGTCGGGGGCATCGTGATCGTACTGATAGCCATCACCATACCCTTCCGACTTCATCAGCTTCGTCGGGGCATTGAGGATATGCTTGGGCGGCAGTAGGGAGCCGCTAGATTTTGCGCTGCGGACCGCCGCCTTGTAGGCCACATAGACCCCATTCGATTTGGGGGCCGTCGCCAGATAGATGACGCATTGCGCCAGTGCCAGTTCCCCCTCTGGGGAGCCGAGCATCTGAAAAGCATCGCGCGCGGCATTGGCCTGTGTGAGGGCGTTGGGGTCAGCCAGACCGATATCCTCCACAGCCATGCGGATCAGCCGCCGGGCGAGATACATCGGATCCTCACCGCCATCGAGCATCCGGCAGAACCAGTAAAGCGCGGCATCAGGATCAGACCCACGGACAGACTTGTGCAAGGCAGAGATCAGATTGTAGTGGCCGTCGGCGCTCTTGTCGTAGATCGGCGCCCGCCGCTGGACGATCTCCTGCAGACGGCCGGCATCGAACGTTTCGCCCTCCCCTGCCGCGCGCCAAACATCCTCGGCAAGGGTCAGGGCCGAGCGGCCATCGCCGTCCGCCATGCGGATCAGGGCCGCCCTTGCTTCATCGTCAAGCGGCAGGTCACTTCCTTCCAGCGTCTCGGACCGGCTCAGCAATTGTCCGATAGCTTCGGCATCAAGCGGCTGAAACGTCATCACATGCGCACGCGACAGCAAGGCGGCATTGAGTTCAAAAGACGGATTTTCGGTTGTGGCACCAACAAGGGTAATCGTTCCATCTTCCATCACGGGAAGAAAGCTGTCCTGCTGGGCCTTGTTGAACCGGTGGATCTCGTCGACGAACAGCAAGGTCGCCGTTCCGCCGATCCGTCGGCCTCTGGCAATTTCGAACACCTTCTTGAGATCGGCAACCCCGGTAAAGATGGCCGATACCTGCTCGAACGCCATGTCGGTTTCATTGGCGAGCAACCGGGCAATGGTGGTTTTGCCGGTTCCCGGCGGTCCCCAGAAAACCAGGGACCCGAGCGAGCGGGTGCGCAGCATCCGGGTCAGCGTACCCTCGTCCGACAGAAGGTGATCCTGACCAACCACTTCGTCAAGCTTCTTCGGCCGCATCCGGTCGGCAAGCGGGCGCGGAGCAGCGTCCGCCAGTCCGGAAGCTTCGAACAGATCGCTCACCGCATCTATCCCCTTAGGACGATCTGCGTCACCTGACCGCCACGTTCGATATCCAGACGCCAAAAGCGCGGCGACTGATTGCTCATCCGCTGAAGCATCCGGGTGGTTTCGACACTCTGCCCATTGATCGCCCGGATGATATCGCCCTTGCGCAGTCCGACGCGGTTTGCAGTGCTGCCGCCACGCACCTCGGCAACCACGACGCCGTCATACCGGCCTTCCAGGCCAATTTCCTCGGCAACGGCAGGCGAGAGATTCATCACGGTAGCGCCTTCAAAAGGCGACAAGGACCGAAGCGTTCTCGCGTCCCTGGGTACGGTTTCCGGCGCTGCTATCCGGTCAATCGACAGGGTCAGCTCGCGGCCGGAGCGAAGCACGGAAAATTCTGACGGCACACCTATCATGCGGGTTGCAAACCGGTAACCGAAGGAATTCGGGTCGGTCACTTCCTTGCCGTCGATCGCCACCACAAGATCGCTCACTCGGAGCCCGGCCTGTTCGGCCGGCGACCCGTCTTGAACTGCCGCCACCAGAACGCCGCGCGGCCGGTCCAGGGACAGTGCCTCGGCGATCTCCGCATTGACGACCTGCACCGAGGCCCCCAGCCAAGGCCGCCGCACCATTCCGCCGGTCTCGGCCGCGCTGGCGACAAACTGCACCATATGCGCCGGGATGGCGAAGCCGATCCCGTTCGAGCCACCAGACCTTGAAAAGATTGCCGTATTGATCCCAACCAACCGGCCGGTCATGTCGACCAGCGCGCCACCGGAATTACCGGGATTGATGGCAGCGTCCGTCTGAATGAAAAACTGAAAATCCGTGACCCCGACCTGGGTGCGCGCCAACGCAGATACAATGCCCTGCGTCACGGTCTGCCCGACGCCAAACGGATTGCCGATGGCCAAGACAATGTCGCCAACTTCGAGCGTGTCGGATTGGGCGAAAGCAATGTGTTCGAAGACGCCCGGCTCGGTAATCTTCAGGACTGCCAGATCCGTTCTTTCGTCCTTGAGGACGATCTCTGCATCGAATTCCCTGCGGTCGTTGAGGGCAACGCGGACTTCATCGGCGTCCTTGATGACGTGGTGATTAGTAATCACCGTGCCGTCGGCAGAGATGATCACGCCGGACCCGAGCGAGGACTGCACCCGCTCGCGCGGTGCACCGATTCCGCCCTTGGGTTCACCGAAGAAACGGCGAAAGAAGGGATCGTCAAAGAACGGCGAAACCCGCTGGCGTTGAACCACCTTCCGGCTGACGTGAACATTGACGACCGCAGGCGCGACCTGTTTGACCAAAGGTGCAAAGGACAACTTGATCTGCGCTTCGCTTTGCGGAACAAGCCGCAGGTCTTCCGCCTCAGCCGTTTGTGCCGCAAGCGGGGTGCTGGCAAGCGCTGCCACACTGATCGCCAAAGCCAACCGGCCGGCCGATTGAAATGCTGCCCAGTGCATTCTTCGTCCCTTCTGCTGCGAATCCGATCCTTGTGACTCAATCTACATGGCAGATAAGGTTTAGAGGTATCAATTGCAAAACGACAGACGGTGAATGCGATCCATGAAAAAAGGCCGCCCCTAGGGACGGCCAATTCAATGTTCGACCAAGTTGGAGTTTGAGCCCAAGATCCGGTCAGGCGGAGCGAACCTGCCTCAGGAAGGTATCCACTTCTCCTGCAAGCCGGTCCGCCTGTGCGGCAAGATCCCCCGCCTGATCGGCGAACGCCCCGGCGGCGGTGTTGGCCTCGCTGGCGATCCCGGACACATTGCGGATGTCTTCGGTCACTTTTGACGTACCACCCGCGGCCCTTTGAGTGTTTTCCGCAATTCCCTTTGTCGCGTAGCTCTGTTCGGTAACCGCAGCAGCGACTTCGCCGACCGACGAGGTGATCTCGCCGATCGTCGTCTGAATGTCACCAATCGCACTGACAGCGTTGTCGGTTGCCGAACGGATCGCATCGATCTGCTGCTGGATTTCGCCAGTTGCCTTGCCGGTCTGGGATGCCAGTTCCTTGACCTCGGATGCAACCACAGCAAACCCCTTTCCGGCCTCTCCTGCACGCGCGGCCTCAATGGTCGCATTGAGTGCCAGAAGGTTGGTCTGGTCGGCGATATCACTGATCAGTGTGATGACTTCACCGATCCGGTTGGCCGCCTCGGCAAGCGAGCGGACGGTATCGTTGGTGGTGTTGGCCCGATCCGTGGCCTGTGCTGCGACCGCGTTGGAACGCTCGATCAGCGACGAAATCTCCTGGATCGAACTCGACAGCTGATCCGATGCCGCAGCAATCGATTCCACTTCGCTCAATGCGGATGCAGATACCTCAGCGGCCTCGGCAGAGGTTTGACCGGACCTGTCTGTCATTTCCTGCATCTGAGCCGCAGAGTCGCGCAGGTCAGTTGCCGCGCTCGTGACGGAAGCGACAACATCTCCGACCGACGTCTGGAAATCGTCCGCCAATTCGGACATCAGCGTCTTGCGCTGCGCTTCCTGGTCACGGGCGGCATCTGCCTCTTGCGCGCTGCGCTTGGCATGTTCTTCTGCCGCGTTGTTCTGAATATCCAGAACAGCACGGCCAATATCGCCTATCTCGTCACGCCGGCCCGTTGCCGCAATTTCGGCAGTCAGGTTGCCGCCTGCAATTGCACGCAATGCATCCGCCAGGCCGGTGATTGGCCGGATAATCACGAAACGGGAAAAGATCAGCACGATCACAGTGACGACGAGGGTTGCAAACAACGTGGAGTTGATCATTGCATTGCGCATTGTGGTAACCGACGCAAACGTTTCCGCTTCACTCTTTGCCACCACTACGGTCCAGTCTAAACCTTCGATCTCCAGCTTCTTGGCGATCTCAAGGCGTGCGGCACCAGTGCCATCGGAGTAGAGCGCGGATACCGCGCCGCCAGCGTCCAAACCCTTGAAAACCGCCAAGTCATGTTGGGCTTTCAAGGCCGTTGGTTCATCCGCCAGAGGCTGGTTGCTCAAAATCTGCCCGGAACCGTCCACGACAAATGACTGACCTGTCTGCCCCATACCTTCGCGGTCACTGACCACACCATCAAGATAGGCTGCGTTCAACCGGATGGAGATCACGCCGGCAAAGCTGACGTCACCGTACTTGTTGACGTAAACTGGTGCTGAAATGAACAATGAAGGATCGTTGCCGGCAAGCGGGTATTCACTAAAGCTGCTAAGAATGGTTTGACCGGCTTCCAGATCTTTTGCTTCAGCAAAAATCGCGGCAAGTTCCGTCCCCTCAAGGGTCCCGCCTTCGGCAGCAGATTCCAGAAATTCGGGCCCCTTCGTGACCGAGTAAAGCACCTGCCCGTCACCATCGAACAAGTAAATGTCCCCGTAGCCCCCTGTCTTCCAGATTGAGTAGAAGACCGAATGCGTTTCGCGGTGCCGCCACGAATAGATTGTCTTGTTGTCCTGGCCGGTCAACGCGGCCCGTTCATCTGCGGTTTCAGGGTTTTGATAATATGTCCGGATGGCATCAAGTTCCGGCTTGATGGTATCTTGAACCGCAACCAATTGTTCAACCGAGTTGCTGACTGCAGCGCTGGAGGAAAGATTTCCTATCTCGTCCTGTGCCGCATTCATGAGCTCCACCAACTGGGACGCACGTGCGGAAGCGACCACGGTCAATTCGGACTCCGCGGCCTGCTGGAGACCAGCGCGGCCATTGAGATAACCCAAGTAACTGACCGAAGCACAGGCAGCCAAAACCAGCACAACGATGAGAGATGGAATGACGAAAGAAAGGCGGTTGAACCACCGTGCCTTTACTGTTTGGGCGCTGTCACCAGCCATGCGGATTCCCCCGGTTGGAATTCGTCGATGCTGGTAATCTTTCACCAAAACCTTTCTTGTACGTAAAATTTGCAATAACTAACGAAAATACGCTTGGTTTGGATCTTCAAAACTTTCCCGAAAGTTTGTCTTCCCTCGAGACAAGCAATATCCACTGCGCAAAGTGGCTTCAAACATCAGTAAAAAAGCGGATATCTCACCTGAAACTCCCCGGCGTTTTGACCCGGCAGGCAAATCGGTCTCAATAGTTAGATAATTTGTACTGAACAGGTCACTGGCCTGAGAATTCGGAGCTACGGCATTTCAATTTTATCTTGAAACAAACAGCTGCCCCGAGAGCATCGGGCGGTAAGTTTGAATCGCTTGACCGCTCTCATTTGTTTGCTGACCAAGCGGTTCGTCCGCCGTGGTGCAATCACCTTAAGGGCGGGGCAACGCCGTCAGCGGACAAATGAGTTCGGCCCCCAGAATGGTTTTGGGCGGGGTGACATTTTGCGGCTCATCGGCCGCGTTGCGCCGTTCGAACGATGCCCCACATTGCCCTTCACGACGCGCCAAGATCAACCCGTATTCAGAGCTGGCGCTGAATACGGACAAGTTGATCGTGCCGGAAAGGAGAGAGCATCTTGACGAAACAAGATGCTCGGGCCGAGTGAACCGCAAAATGTCATCAAGTGTTACAAGCTTATCGCCCGATGCTCCAATTCGGTGAAATCATAGAGTTCAGGGAGCGTTTTATATAGTGTAAATCCGGTGCCCACTCTGCTGGGCCTATGATGCGGGATCGCGCTCGATAGCCAGAATTACTCTATGAAATAAGCGCTGCAATCCAAACTGAAAACGACCTCAACAAGAAAACGGCCAGGCAACATAGGCCGCCTGGCCGTTTGACAGTTCGAGCGCTTGAGGCGCTGAAAAATCAGGCAGCGTTTTCGGCTGCTTCTTCCGCTTCCACGCGCGCACGGTCTTCTGAGCCGCGGGCTTCGGGATCGCGGTCAACCAGTTCGATCACGGCCATCGGTGCATTGTCACCATAGCGGAAACCGGCTTTCAAAACGCGGGAGTACCCTCCGTTGCGTTCCTTGTAGCGTTCGCCGAGCGTGTCGAACAGTTTCTTGACCATGGCGACATCGCGGATCTGTGAAATCGCCTGGCGGCGTGCGTGAAGGTCGCCGCGTTTGCCAAGCGTGATCAGCTTGTCAATGATTGGCTTCATTTCCTTGGCCTTCGGCAGAGTCGTGACGATCTGCTCGTGCTTGATCAACGAAGCTGCCATGTTCGCAAACATCGCCTTGCGATGGCTTGCTGTTCTGTTGAGCTTGCGGCCGGCTTTCCCGTGGCGCATGGCCCTCTCCTTTTCCTTTCAGGCAGTCTGCAGGTCCGTCTCGCCTGCACTTGCCCGGTTAAACCTCAAAGGGACGCGGGCGCCCCTTAATACTGGTGATCCTCGTAGCGCTTGGCGAGATCATCGATGTTCTCCGGCGGCCAGTTGGCGACTTCCATGCCGAGATGCAGACCCATCTGGGCGAGAACTTCCTTGATCTCGTTGAGCGACTTGCGGCCAAAATTCGGTGTGCGCAGCATTTCCGCTTCGGTCTTCTGGATAAGATCGCCAATATACACGATATTGTCGTTCTTCAGGCAGTTTGCCGAACGCACGGACAGCTCCAGTTCGTCGACCTTCTTGAGAAGGGCCGGATTGAACGCCAGTTCCGGAACAGTGTCTTCCGCGACTTCACGTTGCGGCTCTTCGAAGTTGACGAAGATGGACAACTGATCCTGAAGAATGCGCGCTGCATAGGCAACCGCATCGTCCGGCTTGACCGAGCCATCGGTTTCAACGGTCAACGTCAGCTTGTCATAATCAAGAACCTGGCCCTCACGGGTGTTTTCCACCTTGTAGGACACCTTCTTGACCGGCGAATACAAGCTGTCGACCGGAATAAGCCCGATCGGCGCATCTTCAGGCCGGTTACGATCCGAAGAGGCGTAGCCCTTGCCGGTATTGATGGTGAACTCCATGCGGATTTCCGCACCCTCGTCGAGCGTGCAGAGCACCAGTTCCGGGTTCAGGACTTCGACGTCACCCACAGTCTGGATATCGCCTGCGGTCACAACACCTGGACCCTGCTTGCGCACGACCATGCGCTTCGGGCCTTCACCTTCCATCCGGATGGCGATTTCCTTGATGTTCAGGACGATGTCGGTCACATCTTCGCGTACGCCCGGAATGGACGAGAACTCGTGCAGAACGCCGTCAATCTGAACCGCCGTCACTGCCGCGCCCTGAAGCGAGGACAGCAGAATGCGGCGCAACGCGTTGCCGAGTGTCAGGCCGTAACCACGCTCGAGCGGCTCTGCGACCACAGTCGCCAGAAAGCGGGGATCATCCCCCGGCTTTACTTCGAGCTTGGTCGGCTTGATCAATTCCTGCCAGTTTTTCTGAATGGTCACTTCTTAATCCCTTCGGCTATCCCGCTTGGGCCCCAAGGGACCAAGCCATTCTTCGCCATTGGAAAAAACAGGTACCTAAAGCTGGGAGAGCCTTAGACGCGGCGGCGCTTGCGCGGACGGCAGCCGTTGTGCGGGATCGGCGTCACATCGCGGATGGATGTGATCAGGAACCCGGCAGCCTGAAGCGCGCGCAGGGCGGACTCACGACCGGACCCCGGACCCCGAACTTCGACTTCCAAGGTACGCATGCCGTGCTCGGCCGCTTTCTTGGCCGCATCTTCAGCAGCAACCTGCGCCGCATAAGGCGTAGACTTACGAGACCCCTTGAAGCCCAATGCACCGGCAGACGACCAGGAGATCGCATTGCCTTGTGCATCGGTGATGGTGATCATCGTGTTGTTGAAAGTCGAGTTCACATGAGCCACGCCGGAAGAAATGTTCTTCCGTTCACGGCGCCTCACGCGCGACGCATCTTTTGCCATTCTTGTTTCCTTTATTCGATCTCTTCACTGCCGTAATTCCGGCAGCTCCACCGCCAATCGAGGCGCGTTGATTACTTCTTCTTACCTGCGATCGGCTTCGCCGGACCCTTGCGGGTGCGGGCGTTTGTATGAGTCCGCTGGCCGCGAACCGGAAGGCCGCGGCGGTGACGCAGGCCGCGGTAACAACCCAAGTCCATCAGACGTTTGATGTTCATTGCCGTCTCACGGCGCAGATCGCCTTCCACGAGGTAGTCGCGGTCAATGGTTTCGCGGATTTGCAGAACCTCGGCATCGGACAACTCGTTCACCCGGCGCTCCGGCTGGACGTTCACCTTCTCGATGATCTCCTGCGCGAATTTCGGGCCAATGCCGTGAATGTACTGAAGCGCGATGACAACGCGCTTGTTCGTCGGAATGTTAACGCCAGCAATACGTGCCACGTTCGTCTCCATGTGCTGCGGTTTTGACCGCGTTGGTATTATTCCCGCGTCCGGTGGAGGCCGGCCCTTGCGGGATACGACATGCCGGACGGATCCGGCATAGAGAAGGCCGGTCCCATTGGAATATGAGACCGGCTACACTCTTTTTTGGATAGAGCCGGTCCTGTACCGGCTCTATGCGTATCAGTCAAGTCCTGCCAAAACAGATTCGATGTCGGCGGACACTTCATCAATGGGTTTCATGCCATCGATGACGGAAAGCAGACCAGCTTTCTCATAATAGGGCACAACAATCGCAGTATCGCGGTTGTAGGCGTCAAGCCGTTGCTTGAAGACTTCCGGATCATCGTCCTTGCGCACCGGCTGACCTGCAGCCTTTGCATCCTCGGCGCGTTTGACGATGCGGTCTACAAGCTTGGTGAGATCCACGCGCAATTCAATAACGCCGTCAAGCTTCATACCGCTGTGAGAGAGCATTTTGTCCAACGCTTCTGCCTGGGCAAGCGTGCGCGGAAAACCGTCAAGGATAAATCCGTTGGCGGCATCGTCCTCCGCGATGCGGTCCTTGATGATCCCGACGACAATCTCGTCGGATACAAGTCCGCCCGAATTCATCACTTCCTTGGCTTTCAATCCGACCGGCGTCTCGGCCGCCACAGCAGCACGCAGCATGTCGCCGGTAGAAAGCTGAGGCACGCCATGCTTTTCAACAAGGCGCGCCGCCTGGGTACCCTTCCCTGCCCCTGGCGGCCCTACCAGTATCAATCTCATCGGCGTTTCCCCCTCAACTTCGATTTCTTCACAAGTCCTTCGTACTGATGCGCCAGCAGGTGTCCCTGGATCTGTGAAACCGTATCCATGGTCACGCTGACAACGATCAGCAACGAAGTTCCACCGAAATAGAACGGAACGCCGGTCGCCGATATTAGAAATTCGGGCAATAGACAAACGAGGGTTATGTAGATAGCGCCCACAACCGTAATGCGAGTGAGGACGAAATCAATATACTGCGCGGTCCTCTCCCCCGGGCGGATACCCGGAATGAAACCACCGTGCTTCTTCAAGTTGTCCGCCGTATCGCTCGGGTTGAAGACGATAGCCGTGTAGAAGAAACAGAAGAAAATGATCATCGCGGCATAGAAGACCATGAACAGCGGCTGGCCGTGGCCCAAAAGCGCCGTGATCGTCGTCAGCCATTCATTCCCGGACCCTTGCGAGAAACCGGAAATGGTTGCCGGGACAAGCAGAAGCGAAGACGCGAAGATCGGCGGAATAACACCGGCGGTGTTCAGCTTCAGCGGCAGGAACGAGGTGTTGCCCTCGAACATGCGGTTACCCATCTGCCGTTTCGGATACTGTATCAGCAACCGGCGCTGAGCGCGCTCCATGAATACAATCAGTCCGATGACCGCGACGGCCAAGAAGATCACCATGAGGATGATCCAGGTCGCCAGTGACCCCTGCTGACCAAGCTCAAGCGTCTGAACGATAGCAGCCGGCAGGCCAGCAACGATGCCAGCAAAGATGATCAGAGAAATACCGTTGCCGATTCCGCGCGAGGTGATTTGTTCACCCAGCCACATCAGGAACATCGTGCCACCGACCAGCGTGATCACGGTCGACGCCCTGAAGAACCAGCCCGGATCGGTTACGACGTTTTCGCCGCCTTCAAGCCCAACGGCAATGCCATAGGCCTGGAAGGTCGCCAGAATCACAGTCCCGTAGCGGGTATACTGGTTGATAACCTTGCGGCCCTGTTCGCCCTCCTTCTTGAGCTGTTCCAGGGTCGGCGAGACGGTGGTCATCAGCTGCATGATAATGGAGGCTGAAATGTAGGGCATGATGCCGAGAGCGAAGATGGCCATACGCTCTACCGCACCGCCGGTGAACATGTTGAACATGCCGACGATGCCGCTCTGGGCATTGGAAAACACCTGGGCAAACGCCTCGGGGTTGATCCCCGGGATCGGAATGTAGGTGCCCAGTCGATAAACCAAAAGCGCCCCCAGTGTGAACCAGATGCGCTTCTTGAGTTCTTCAGCCTTGGCGAAAGCTGAGAAATTGAGATTTGACGCCAGTTGCTCGGCGGCCGATGCCATGCCCTAACTCCGGTCAGATTATTCCTGACAAATGGGAAAAGCCCAGGCTGTTAAGCCTGAGCTCCAAGAACGACAACCTTGCCGCCCGCTTTTTCGACTGCTTCGACAGCGCCCTTGGAGGCGCCGGCGATTTCCAGTGTGACCGCAGTAGTGATCTCACCATTTGCGACGACACGCACGCCGTCGAGGATCCGCTTGACAACGCCTGCTGCCTTCAAGGCTTCGACAGTCACCGGCTGTGCGGCATCCAGCTTCTTGGCGTCAATCGCCTTCTGGATCCGGCCAACGGACACTGTGTTGAAGTCCTTGGCGAAAATGTTGGTGAAACCGCGCTTCGGCAGGCGCCGATGCAGCGGCATTTGACCGCCTTCGAAACCTTTGATGGCGACGCCGGAACGGGACTTCTGCCCCTTTACACCGCGTCCGCCGGTCTTGCCTTTACCCGAGCCGATACCACGACCGACACGCATGCGGTCCTTGGCAGCACCTTCGTTGTCACGAAGTTCGTTGAGCTTCATGTTCTTTTCTCCCGATCCCGTCTCAAGCGTCTTCGACGACGCGGACGAGATGCTGGACCTTGTTGATCATACCGCGCACTTCCGGAGTATCCTTCAGTGTCGAGCGGCGGTGCATCTTGTTCAGGCCAAGGCCGACCAGGGTCGCACGCTGGTCCTTCGGACGGCGCAGCGGGCTGCCGATCTGTTCGACCGTTACCGTTTTTTCGGTGTTCGCCATGGAACTACCCCTTGTTCAGCTAGGCACTGCTACTGCCGGGTTCAACCCTCGGCAGAAGCAGGTACCGCATCATCGTTGTCGCGGCGCCGGGACTGCAGCACGGAAACCTTGAGGCCACGGCGTGCAGCAACGGAGCGCGGGCTGTCTTCGCGGGTCAGCGCGGCAAAGGTCGCACGAACCATGTTGTACGGGTTGGAGGTGCCGAGCGACTTGGCCACCACGTCCTGAACGCCTAGCGTTTCGAACACGGCACGCATCGGACCGCCTGCAATGATACCGGTACCGGCCGGTGCTGCCCGCAAGAGAACCTTGCCGGCGCCGTGACGGCCTTCCACATCGTGGTGAAGGGTCCGGCCTTCACGCAGCGGCACACGGATCATCGTGCGCTTTGCAGCCTCGGTTGCCTTGCGGATCGCCTCCGGCACTTCACGTGCCTTGCCGTGACCGAAACCGACACGGCCCTTTTGATCACCGACAACAACCAGTGCGGCAAAACCGAAACGTCGGCCGCCCTTGACCACTTTGGCAACGCGGTTGATGTGTACCAGCTTGTCGACGAATTCGCTGTCGCGTTCTTCACGCTGATCGCGATTATCCTGTCTCGCCATATTATTCGTCTTTCTTCCTCAGAAGCGCCAACGGGCGCCGGTCAGAATTCCAGTCCACCCTCGCGGGCCGCATCGGCAAGCGCCTTGACGCGCCCGTGATACATGTACCCGCCACGATCGAACACGACCTCCTTGACGCCGGCGGCGGTAGCGCGCTCGGCGACAAGCTTGCCGACGGCTGCAGCAGCAGCCGTGTCGGCGCCCGTCTTCAAAGAACCTTTCAGATCCTTTTCGATCGTCGAGGCAGAGACAATGGTCTGTCCCTTTGCGTCGTCGATGATCTGGGCATAGATCTGCTTCGACGAGCGGAAAATGGAAAGGCGCGGACGGCCGTTCGCCGCCTTTCTGATCGAACGGCGCACGCGGTCGCGGCGGCGGTCGAAAGCTGACTGTTTGTTCGCCATGATCCGGGTCCGTTACTTCTTCTTGCCTTCTTTGCGGACGATGAACTCGTCTGCATACCGCACACCCTTGCCCTTGTAGGGCTCCGGCGGACGAAACTCGCGGATTTCAGCGGCAACCTGACCAACACGCTGTTTGTCGGTGCCAGTGATGCTGATTTCCGTCGGCTTCGCGCACTTGATTTCGATCCCATCCGGAATTGGATAGACCACATCGTGCGAGAACCCCAGCGCGAGCTGAAGGTTGCTGCCCTGGACCTGCGCACGGTAACCGACACCGGTGATGGCGAGGTCTTTTTTGAAGCCATCGGTCACACCGGTAATCAGGTTCTGCACCATGGTCCGGCTCATGCCCCACATGGAGCGCGCCGGCTTGGTGTCTATGCGCGGGTCGATCTTGATCCCACCATCCGTCATTTCGGCCAGAACCAGGTCGTTGAGCACGAAAGTCTTTTCGCCTTTCGGGCCCTTGACCGTCACGGTCTGGCCGTCGATCGATGCCGTTACCCCGCTTGGCACGGGGACTGGCTTTTTGCCAATACGAGACATATGACCAACCTTGTCGTTTCGTTTTCAGCGGGCCTGCAGCATCAGAAGACGCGGCAGAGGACCTCGCCACCTACATTTTCGTCCCGCGCCTGATGGTCGCTCATGACACCGCGCGGGGTCGAAATGATCGACACGCCCAGGCCGTTCGCAACATGCGGGATGTTCTTGACCGAGGAGTACACGCGACGGCCCGGCTTTGAAACCCGCTCGATTGTGCGGATGACCGGCTCGCCATCGAAATACTTCAGCTCGATTTCCAACTCGGACTTACCGCCCTCGTATTCAACCGTGGTGTAACCACGGATGTAACCTTCCTTGGCGAGCACATCAAGCACATGTGCACGCAACTTGGAACTCGGTGAGCTGACCCTGTTTTTCCGGCGCAGCTGCGCATTGCGGATGCGGGTCAGCATATCCCCCAACGGATCGGTAATTGCCATCGGAGTCTCTCCTTACCAGCTCGACTTGACCAGGCCCGGGACCTTGCCCAGGGAGCCCAGCTCACGAAGCGCGATACGCGACATTTTCAGCTTGCGATAGAAACCGCGCGGACGGCCGGACACTTCGCAACGGTTGCGAACCCGGTTCGGCGCGGAATTCCGCGGCAGTTTGGCCAGCTTCAAACGTGCGTTGAAGCGCTCTTCCAGGGACAGGCTTTCGTCTTTAGCCATTGCCTTGAGAGCGGCGCGCTTCTCGGCGTATTTCTTGACAAGCTTCTCGCGACGCTTGTTCTTCTCGACCGCGCTTTTCTTCGCCATCGTCGTTCCCTTCCTTGCCCGTTACTTCCTGAACGGGAAGTTGAACGCGCGCAGCAGCTCGCGCGCTTCGTCATCGGTATTCGCGCTCGTGCAAACGATCACGTCCATGCCCCAGATCTGGTCGACCTTGTCGTACTCAATTTCCGGGAACACGATATGTTCCTTGATGCCCATGGCGTAGTTGCCACGGCCGTCGAAGCTCTTCGGATTCAGGCCGCGGAAGTCACGTACGCGCGGCAGCGCGATGGTGACCAGACGATCCATGAATTCAAACATCTGCTGCTTGCGCAGCGTGACCTTGGCGCCAAGCGACATGCCTTCGCGGACCTTGAAGGTCGCGATAGACTTTTTCGCCTTGGTGATCATGGCCTTTTGGCCGGCGATCTGTGTCAGGTCATCCGCTGCGGTACGCGCCTTCTTGGAGTCGCCGACAGCTTCACCGATCCCCATGTTCAGGACGATCTTTTCAAGCTTCGGGATCTGCATGACGTTCGCATACTCGAACTTGTCCTGCATTTGCTTGCGCACGACTTCTTCGTAATGCGTCTTCAGACGCGGCACATAAGCTGTATCAGCCATCGATCAGATCTCCCGAACGCCTGGCGACACGGACCTTGGTACCGTCTTCCTTGACCTGAAAACCGACGCGGGTCGCCTTGCCGTCTTTCGGATCGGCAATCGCCACGTTGGACAGGTGGATCGGCGCCTCTTTGGACACGATGCCAGCTTCCTGGGTTTGCGTCTGACGCTGGTGACGGCGGACCATGTTGATGCCGCGTACAAGCGCCTTGTTGTCGGTTGGCATCATCTGGATGACTTCGCCGGTCTTGCCCTTGTCGCGGCCAGCCAGCACCACCACGGTGTCGCCTTTTTTAATCTTCGCAGCCATCAGAGCACCTCCGGAGCCAGCGAAATGATCTTCATGTGGTTCTTTGCGCGGAGTTCACGCGGCACCGGACCGAAGATACGGGTGCCGACGGGCTCCTTGTTGTTGTTGACCAGAACGGCCGCATTGCGGTCGAACCGGATCACGCTGCCGTCGGCGCGGCGGATATCGTTCGCCGTGCGCACAACGACTGCCTTCATCACGTCGCCCTTCTTGACGCGGCCCCGCGGAATAGCCTCTTTGACCGACACCACGATGATGTCGCCAACCCGGGCGTATTTGCGCTTGGAGCCGCCGAGCACTTTGATGCACATGACACGACGAGCACCGGAATTATCGGCGATGTCGAGGTTTGTTTGCATCTGAATCATGACTGGCTGCCTTGTTCTCTTATTGGCGCACCTGCCACGGGCGCCTGATGCTCACCTTGCGGATCGCGGTCAGCTGGTGACCACGGTCCAACGTTTGTTCTTCGAGATCGGCGCGCACTCTTCAATCTGAACAGTGTCGCCAACCTTGATTTCATTGCTTTCATCGTGCGCACGATACTTTTTCGTGCGGCGCACGGTCTTCTTCAGCAGCGGGTGCGTGAAGCGGCGCTCCACGTTGACCGTCACCGTCTTGTCGTTCGCGTTGCTGACAACGGTGCCCTGCAGGATACGCTTCGGCATTGCCGTCTCCTTACGCGTTTGCCGTTACGCGCTTTTCGCGCATAACTGTCTGGATCCGGGCAATGTCGCGGCGGATCTGCCGGACGCGCCCGGTGTTTTCAAGCTGACCCGTGGCCCTCTGGAAGCGCAGGTTGAACTGCTCTTTCTTCAGGCTCTCAAGCTCTGTGGAGAGCTCGTCGAGGGTCTTTGCCCGTACATCGCTGGCCTTCATGGCTCTAACTCCTCGCCTGCCCTACTCGCCGATACGCTGAACGAAGCGGCACTTGATGGGCAGTTTGGCGGCAGCCAGACGCATTGCTTCGCGCGCAACGTCGGCGGGCACGCCGTCGATTTCAAACATGATCCGGCCTGGCTTCACGCGGCAGGCCCAGAAGTCCGGAGACCCCTTACCCTTACCCATGCGGACTTCAGCCGGCTTGGAGGAAACCGGAAGGTCCGGGAAGATCCGGATCCACACACGGCCCGCACGCTTCATGTGGCGGGTCATTGCACGGCGGGCCGCTTCGATCTGACGCGCGGTCACGCGCTCTGGCTCCATAGCCTTCAGACCGTAAGCGCCGAAGTTGAGGTCGGTGCCCCCCTTCGACAGACCGTGGATGCGGCCCTTGTGCTGCTTGCGGAACTTGGTGCGCTTCGGTTGCAGCATCGTTCTTCTCTCGTCTTTCTACGTTTCAGAGCGGCTGGCAGCTTGAAATCAAGCTGCGCGCTCGCGGCCACGATCCCGGCGTCCGCCGCGATCATTCGGAGAACCACCATCGGTTACGGATGTTGCCCGCTTCTCGGAGGCCATCGGATCGTGCTCAAGGATTTCACCCTTGAAGATCCAGACCTTCACGCCGCAGACACCATAAGCAGTGTGAGCGGAGGCAACGCCGTAGTCGATGTCCGCACGAAGGGTATGCAGCGGCACTCGGCCTTCGCGGTACCATTCGATACGGGCGATTTCTGCACCGCCAAGACGGCCGGAGCAATTGATCCGGATGCCCTGGGCGCCAAGACGCATGGCCGCCTGAACGGACCGCTTCATGGCACGGCGGAAAGCAACACGGCGCTCAAGCTGCTGCGCGATTGACGCGGCGACCAGCGTTGCATCGATTTCCGGCTTGCGCACTTCAACGATGTTGATGTGAACTTCCGAATTGGTGATCTCGGCAATCTTCTTGCGCAGGCGCTCGATGTCAGCGCCCTTCTTGCCGATCACGACACCCGGACGGCCCGAGTGGATCGACACACGGCACTTCTTGTGCGGACGCTCGATGACGACCTTGGAAACAGCAGCCTGTTTCAGTTCGTTCATCAGGAACTCACGGATACGGAAGTCTTCGTGAAGAAGATCACCATA
The DNA here is from genome assembly GCA_965230445.1 of Roseibium sp. GTDB lineage: Bacteria > Pseudomonadota > Alphaproteobacteria > Rhizobiales > Stappiaceae > Roseibium. The sequence continues at coordinate 2,770,961 of OZ246005.1, forward strand.
TTCGCTCTTGCCGGCGAACCAGCGGGAATCCCAGGTCCGGTTGATCCCAAGGCGCATGCCGATCGGGTTTACTTTATGTCCCATCAGGCAGTCTCCTCAACTTCGCGCACGACGATGGTCAGGTTCGCGAAAGGCTTCTCGATCCGGCCGACACGTCCACGTGCCCGGGGCTGAAACCGCTTGATCACGAAAGCCTTGCCGACATGGGCTTCGGCAACAACCAGGTTGTCGATGTCCAGGTCGTGGTTGTTTTCCGCATTCGCGATTGCAGACATCAGGGTTTTCTTGACGTCCTGCGCAATGCGCTTGCGGGAGAATGTCAGGTCCGCAAGCGCGGAACCGACCTTCTTGCCGCGGATAGCTTCTGCAACGAGGTTCAGCTTGCGCGGAGAAACGCGCAGCATGCGGGTCATTGCCCGTGCCTCGTTGTCAGCGAGCGACCGCTCACGCTTCGGCTTGCCCATCGTTACTTCCTCTTCGCCTTCTTGTCGGCGCCATGTCCGTAATAGGTCCGCGACGGCGAGAATTCGCCGAACTTGTGACCGATCATCTCTTCAGACACCAGCACCGGAACGTGCTTCTGGCCGTTGTAGACACCGAAGGTGAGGCCGACGAACTGCGGGAGGATCGTCGAGCGCCGGCTCCAGGTCTTGATGACCTCGTTACGGCCGGACTCGCGGACCTTCTCCGCCTTCTTCAGCAGATACCCGTCAATAAACGGACCTTTCCAGATCGAACGTGCCACGATCCTTGTCCTTTACTTCTTCGCGTGACGGCTGCGGACGATATACTTATCGGTCTGCTTGTTGCGCCGCGTACGCTTGCCTTTGGTCGGCTTACCCCAAGGGGTAACCGGGTGACGCCCGCCTGACGTCCGGCCTTCACCACCGCCATGCGGGTGGTCAACCGGGTTCATGGCAACACCGCGGGTGTGCGGTTTGATGCCGAGCCAGCGGGAGCGGCCGGCCTTGCCGAGATTGATGTTGCCGTGGTCCGGATTGGACACGGCACCGATGGACGCCATGCAGGTGCCCAGAACACGGCGCTGTTCGCCCGACATCAGGCGCAGCGTGGTGTAGCCCTGGTCACGGCCAACGATCTGAACGAAGGCACCGGCGGAGCGTGCGACCTGCGCACCCTTGCCCGGCTTCAGTTCGATGTTGTGCACGATCGTACCGACCGGAATGTTCGACAGCGGAGCCGCGTTGCCCGGCTTCACGTCAACGTTCTGACCGGAGATGACGGTGTCGCCAACGGCCAAGCGCTGCGGCGCCAGGATGTAGCTCAGCTCGCCATCTTCATACTTGATCAGCGCGATGAATGCGGTCCGGTTCGGATCGTATTCCAGACGCTCAACCGTTGCCGGAACGTCGAACTTGCGCCGCTTGAAATCCACCAGGCGGTAAGAGCGCTTGTGACCGCCACCCCGGTTCGGGGAGGTGATCCGGCCGTTGTTGTTACGTCCGCCCGACTTGGAAAGGCCCTCGGTCAAAGTCTTGACCGGCTTGCCCTTCCAGAGGTTGGAACGGTCAACCTGGACCAGCTGGCGGCGGCCCGGCGACGTGGGATTGAATGTCTTAAGTGCCATTTATCTCACCCCGCCTCAGAGCCCGGTGGTCACGTCGATCGCGTGACCTTCCTGCAGCGTTACGACGGCCTTCTTGAAGTCGGACTGACGGCCGATGCGTCCGCGGAACCGCTTGACCTTGCCCTTGCGGACCAGGGTGTTGACCGCGGTGACCTTCACACCGAACAGCGCCTCGACGGCAGCCTTGATCTCGGGCTTGGTCGCGTCATTCGCGACCTTGAAGACAACCTTGTTCTCTTCGGAAGCCATGGTCGCCTTCTCGGTGATCACCGGGCCGACGATTTTGTCGTAGTGAGGAAGTTTGCTCATTTGAAGCGCTCCTCAAGTGCGGACACCGCTGCCTTGGTCAACACGAGGGTGTTGGCCCGCAGGATGTCGTAGACATTGATGCCCTGGACCGGCAGCACATCCACATGCGGGATGTTGCGCGAGGCCAGCGCAAAGTTGTTGTCGACTTCCGCGCCATCAACAATCAGGGCCTTGTCCAGACCCAGTTTCTGGAACTGGGACTTGAGCGCCTTGGTTTTGGCTTCGGCTGCCTTGGCATCCTCTACAACGATCAGCTGAGCGCCTTTCGCCTTGGCGGACAGCGCGTGCTTCAGACCGAGCGCACGGACCTTTTTCGGCAGGTCATGGCCGTGATCGCGAACGATCGGGCCAAATGCCTTGCCGCCGCCGCGGAACTGCGGAGCCTTCTTGTTGCCGTGACGTGCACCGCCGGAGCCCTTCTGGCGGACGAATTTCTTCGTCGTGCCGGAGATTTCCGCGCGCTGCAGCGCCTTGTGCGTGCCCGCCTGGCGCTTGGCAAGTTGCCAGCGCACAACACGGTGGATCAAATCGGTGCGCGGCTCGAGACCAAAGATCTCGTCTGACACCGTGATCGAACCGGCCGCCCCGCCTTCGAGGGTCTTGACCTCAAGTTCCATCACTCACCTTCCTTCCCGGCGGCTTCAGCAGCTACCTCGGCAACCGCCGGCGCTTTGAACGCGCCCGGGACCGGTACACCATCAGGCAGTGCCTTCTTGATCGCGTCGCGGACCAGGATCCAGCCGCCCTTGGCGCCCGGAACAGATCCCTCGACCATGATCAGGCCGCGCTCTACATCAGTGCGCACAACCTTCAGGTTCTGCGTGGTCACACGGACATCACCCATGTGACCGGCCATTTTCTTGCCCTTGAACACGCGGCCCGGGTCCTGACATTGACCGGTGGAACCGTGTGAGCGGTGCGAGATCGAGTTACCGTGTGTTGCACGGCCGCCACCAAAGTTGTGGCGCTTCATGACACCGGCAAAACCTTTACCGATGGACGTGCCTGTCACGTCAACAAACTGACCTTCGACGTAGTGGTCAGCGGTCATTTCCGCGCCAACGTCAATCAGGTTGTCCTCGGACACGCGGAATTCGGCAACGGTCCGCTTCGGCTCGACCTGGGCGACAGCAAAGTGTCCCCGCAGCGCCTTCGGCGTGTTCTTTACCTTGCGGGTGCCGGCGCCAAGCTGGATCGCCGTGTACCCGTTCTTTTCCTCAGTACGGTGGGCAACCACCTGGCAGTTCTCCAGCCGCAAAACCGTGACCGGAACATGCTCGCCCGCATCGTTGTAGATACGGGTCATGCCCATCTTCTGAGCGATCACTCCAGAACGCATGGATCTGTCCCCTTTGAGCCGCCTTAAAGCTTGATCTCAACGTCGACACCGGCCGCAAGGTCGAGCTTCATAAGAGCGTCGACGGTCTGCGGTGTCGGATCGACGATGTCGAGTAGGCGCTTGTGTGTGCGCATCTCGAACTGATCGCGGCTTTTCTTATCGATGTGCGGTCCGCGAAGCACGGTGTACTTCTCGATCCGCGTCGGCAGCGGTACGGGTCCCCGCACCTGCGCACCGGTCCGCTTGGCCGTATTGACGATCTCCTTGGTGGAGGCGTCGAGAATACGGTGGTCAAACGCCTTAAGGCGGATCCGGATATTCTGACCGTTCATGTTTCAGTTCCCAATAAGACTGCGGGCCTGCCCGCTCTTCATTTCAAGCGTACCGGCAGGCCCGGCTGTCAGAGTTACTCGGTGATTGCGGCGACGACGCCGGCGCCGACGGTGCGGCCACCTTCGCGGATCGCGAAGCGGAGGCCTTCTTCCATCGCGATCGGCACGATCAGCTCAACGTCGACCGACACGTTGTCGCCCGGCATCACCATTTCCGTGCCTTCCGGCAGAGACACAACACCCGTCACGTCCGTCGTCCGGAAGTAGAACTGCGGACGGTAGTTGGTGAAGAACGGCGTATGACGGCCACCCTCTTCCTTGGTCAGGATGTAGGCCTCGGCCTTGAACTTCGTGTGCGGGGTCACGGTCCCCGGCTTGCACAGAACCTGGCCACGCTCGACTTCTTCACGGCCAACGCCGCGGATCAGAGCGCCGATGTTGTCGCCCGCTTCACCGCTGTCGAGCAGCTTGCGGAACATTTCAACGCCCGTAACAGTCGTCTTGGCGGTGTCCTTGATGCCGACGATCTCGACTTCCTCACCCACCTTGATGATGCCACGCTCGACACGGCCGGTAACCACGGTACCGCGGCCGGAGATCGAGAACACGTCTTCGATCGGCATCAGGAACGGCTGATCCTTCGGACGCTCAGGCGTCGGGATGTAGTCGTCGACAGCTGCCATCAGCTCACGGATCGCGCCACGGCCGATTTCCTCGTCGCGCGCTTCAACAGCGGCCAGGGCAGAGCCTTTGACGATCGGAATGTCGTCGCCCGGGAACTCGTAGGAAGACAGCAGCTCACGGATTTCCATTTCGACGAGCTCGAGCAGCTCTTCGTCGTCGACCTGGTCAACCTTGTTCATGAACACGACCAGAGCCGGAACGCCGACCTGACGGGCGAGCAGGATGTGCTCGCGGGTCTGCGGCATCGGGCCGTCGGCAGAAGACACGACCAGAATGCCGCCATCCATCTGCGCAGCACCGGTGATCATGTTCTTCACGTAGTCGGCGTGACCCGGGCAGTCGACGTGTGCGTAGTGACGGTTTTCCGTCTCATACTCAACGTGCGCCGTGGAGATGGTGATGCCGCGGGCCTTTTCTTCAGGCGCGCCGTCAATCTCGTCATACGCCTTTGCTTCCGCGCCGCCGGCTTCCGCCAGCGTCATCGTGATCGCAGCCGTAAGTGTCGTCTTGCCGTGGTCAACGTGGCCAATCGTGCCAATGTTTACGTGCGGCTTCGTACGCTCAAATTTTTCCTTCGCCATCGGATGACTCCGTCTTTCGTAAATTCTTTCTCTAGATCAAGAGGTTGGGATCAGGCGTATTTCGCCTGAACCTCTTCGGCGACAGCCTGCGGCACCTGCTCGTAGTGGTCGAAAACCATCGAGTACTGGGCGCGGCCCTGAGACATGGAACGCAGGTTATTCACATAGCCAAACATGTTGGCCAGCGGCACCATGCCGGTAACGACGGTAACGATACCCCGGTTCTCCGTGCCCGCGATCTGACCGCGGCGGGAGTTCAGGTCACCAATCACGTCACCCATGTATTCTTCCGGCGTAACAACCTCGACCTTCATGACCGGCTCGAGAAGCTTCGGACCGGCTTTCTGGATGGCTTCGCGGAAACCGGCACGGCCGGCGATTTCGAAGGCCAGAACAGAGGAGTCGACGTCGTGGTAAGCACCGTCGGTCAGGGTCGCCTTGATGTCGAGCATCGGGAAGCCTGCCAGAGGACCGGAAGACATGACGCTTTCGATACCCTTGGTAACGCCCGGAATATATTCCTTGGGAACGTTGCCGCCAACGATCTTGCTCTCGAAGACATAACCTTCGTTCGGCTCTGCCGGCTCGATGGTGAGCTTGATGCGGGCGAACTGACCGGAACCACCGGACTGCTTCTTGTGGGTGTAATCCACATCAGCAACCTTAGTGATGGTTTCGCGGTAAGCCACCTGAGGCGCACCGATGTTTGCTTCAACCTTGAACTCGCGCTTCATGCGGTCGACGATGATGTCGAGGTGCAATTCGCCCATGCCGGCGATGATGGTCTGGCCGCTTTCCTCGTCGGTCTTGACGCGGAAGGACGGATCCTCGGCTGCCAGGCGGTTGAGGGCAAGGCCCATCTTTTCCTGGTCGCCCTTGGTCTTCGGCTCGACTGCGATTTCGATGACCGGCTCGGGGAATTCCATGCGCTCCAGGATCACCGGCTTGAGCGGATCACACAGGGTGTCGCCAGTCGTGGTGTCCTTGAGGCCTGCGATCGCCACGATGTCGCCTGCATAGGCCACTTCGATGTCATCGCGGGAGTTGGAGTGCATCTGCATCATCCGGCCGACGCGCTCGCGCTTTTCCTTGACGGTGTTGAGCAGGGACGTGCCCTTGTTCAGCACACCGGAATAGATGCGGCAGAAGGTCAGCGAACCGACAAACGGGTCGTTGGCGATCTTGAACGCCAGCAGGCCAAGCGGCTCTTCATCATCGGACTTGCGTTCGACTTCAGCTTCGGTTTTCGGGTCAATACCCTTAATGGCCGGAACTTCAACCGGGCTCGGCAGGTAATCGACAACAGCATCAAGAAGCGGCTGGACGCCCTTGTTCTTGAAGGCAGAACCACAGAAAACCGGGACGAACTCGCCAGCAATGGTGCCCTTGCGGATCAGCTGCTGGATCTTCTCGAAAGACGGCTCTTCGCCTTCGAGGTAGGCTTCCATGGCTTCTTCATCGACTTCGACGGCAGTCTCGATCAGTGCGTCGCGAGCTTCCTGAGCGCGGTCGGCAAGATCGGCCGGAATGTCGACTTCGTCCCAAGCAGCGCCGAGATTTTCGGACTGCCAGATGAGGGCCTTCATTTTCAGAAGATCGACAACGCCTGCAAACTCGCTTTCAGCACCAATGTTGAGCTGCATGACCAACGGAGTCGCGCCGAGGCGGGACTTGATCATTTCGCAGCAACGGTCGAAATCGGCGCCGAGCTTGTCCATCTTGTTGACGAAGATCATCCGCGGAACGTTGTACTTGTCGGCCTGGCGCCAGACAGTCTCGGTCTGCGGCTCGACACCGGCGTTGGCATCGAGAAGCGCAACTGCGCCATCGAGAACACGCAGCGACCGCTCGACTTCAATGGTGAAGTCAACGTGGCCCGGGGTGTCGATGATGTTCAGACGCTTGTCGTTCCAGAAAGCGGTCGTCGCAGCGGATGTGATCGTGATGCCGCGCTCCTGCTCCTGCTCCATCCAGTCCATGGTGGCAGCACCGTCATGGACTTCACCGATCTTGTGGCTCTTGCCGGTATAGTAGAGGATCCGCTCCGTGGTGGTCGTCTTGCCAGCATCGATGTGAGCCATGATGCCGAAGTTGCGGTAGTCCTCGATTTTATGCGTGCGCGCCATAGCGTCAGCCCTTCGAAATCACAAATTACCAGCGGTAATGCGAGAACGCGCGGTTGGCGTCGGCCATCCGGTGCGTGTCTTCGCGTTTCTTAACTGCGGTACCACGGTTGTTTGCCGCATCGAGCATTTCGCCGGAAAGACGATCAACCATTGTGGTTTCGTTGCGGTTGCGCGCGGCGGCGATCAACCAGCGGATCGCGAGCGCCTGGCGACGGTCGCTACGAACTTCAACCGGAACCTGGTAAGTCGCACCACCGACGCGGCGGGAACGGACTTCAACAGACGGCATGACGTTCTCAAGAGCCGCATGAAACACCTCAATCGGGTTTTCGCGGGTCTTGGCTTCGATCACATCGAACGCGCCGTAGACGATGCGCTCTGCCGTGGACTTCTTGCCATGGTACATGATCGAATTCATGAACTTGGTAACAACGGTATCACCGAACTTCGGGTCCGGATTGATCTCGCGTTTTTCTGCGCGGTGGCGACGGGACATCTTACGTGCTCCTTACTTCGGCCGCTTCGCGCCGTATTTCGAACGGCGCTGCTTACGATCCTTCACGCCCTGGGTATCCAGAACGCCGCGGATGATGTGGTAACGCACACCCGGCAAGTCCTTCACGCGGCCGCCACGGATCATGACAACAGAGTGCTCTTGCAGGTTATGGCCTTCACCCGGGATGTAACCAATGACCTCAAAGCCGTTGGTAAGACGGATCTTTGCCACTTTACGCAGAGCCGAGTTCGGCTTCTTCGGCGTCGTGGTGTAAACGCGCGTGCAAACGCCGCGCTTTTGCGGGCAGGCCTCCATGGCCGGCACCTTGTTCCGCTTCGGCGGGTCTTTCCGCGGCTTGCGGATCAGCTGGTTGATGGTCGGCATACTGTGCCCTTTACCTCGTCCATCCAAAAAATCGTTCGTGACTGCCGGCACAAGACGCGTGCTGAATTCAGCATGCACTTTACGCCCGCGCGCTCTTCATCAGAGCCGCCGGCGCATCCAATACCCAGAGGACCACATGTTGCCACGCGGTCATGCAATCGACGCTTATTCGCCTATGTAACCCGGCAGCGTTTAAGGGGCCTCGATCCTGCGCTAGGGCGCGCTGGACGCTGTCGCTCTTACCGCCTGCCTTCGGGATGCGCGGAAACTACTCATCCGCCCCTATCCCGTCAAGTGATTTGTCGAAAAAACCGCACGGAAGAGGTCAATGGCAGCCATGCGCAATAAATAGCCTCAGAAACCGGGATGTTTTGGCCATTATTGCTGGTTGAGCCAGTTCTCATAACTATTGTTTCTCCGAAAAACAGCCGAAGCCGCAGGATATCCAACAAAGCGCAACCAATGCGCTCGTCCCGGAACCAGAATCGCCGTGAAACCGGGGCCTTGTGCCAGAATGGCAGCACCGATTCCGTTCAACCTTCCTGGAACGTCACAATTGCCACGTTTCCGGCGAGCGCGTCCTGATAGGCGCCATCATAGACAGGATTGTCCGGCTCCTCGTCGATAATGCCGATCTGATCCAGCTCGGCCTCGGCGAAGCCCTGGCCTTCCAGAGACTCGAGCACCTTTCGAACGGCGCTATCGTCGTCGGGTGCCGTCAACAGTGCATGGATTGTTGTTGCCGCTTCCGGCGAGGTCTCCCCCTCACGCCAGACGCGGCCAATGACAATGTACACAGTCGGCCCCATGTCTGTGTCGCTATCGTTGTCGTTCAGGGGCGGAAGCATGTCTGGTCTCCGTTGTTTCACTTCTGGCTACGCCATACGGTAAATTTCGGCACAGCAAAAGTAGAAGAATCCCCCGCGGCAAAACAAAGAAAGGGGACCGAGTGGCCCCCTCAGACCGCTGACAAACCCCTGGCGTTTGCCGGGGGTTTTTGATTCACTGTTTTTATGTTGAAGAAACCTGGCCCGGATCAAACAACTCTCGAGATAGTGACGCTCGATCAGCTTGTTCCCGCCGATCACTTGTTGCGCAAGATTGATGCGGTGATCGACTTTTCGTTCATTCATGACCGCGTTGCTGGTCTTTATTGTGCCGACAATGGCCGCCCGCCGCTGGATCCGACCTTGATGTTCAAGGCGCTGTTCATCGGGTATCTTTACGGGATCCGCTCTGAGCGCCAGCTGGTGCGCGAGATCGAGGTGAATGTTGCTTACCGCTGGTTTTTGCGGCTGAAGCTGACGGACAAAGTGTTTGATGCCTCGACGCTCTCCCAGAACCGCCGCCGCCGTTACACCGATACCTCGGTGGCGCAGGACATCTTCGACCGGATTGTGGAGCAGGCCCTGCACCACGGGCTTGTCGACGGCACGGTGCTTTATACGGACAGCACGCATCTGAAGGCGAATGCCAACAAGGGCAAATACGACCTGACGCAGATCGAAAAGTCGCGGGCCGATTACTGGGGTGAGCTGGACCGGGCAATTGAGGCGGAGCGCAAGCTGCACGGTCAAAACCCTCTGAAGACCAAGGAGCGCACGCCACAGGTCAAACAGACCAAGGTGAGCCGCACGGACCCGGATGCCGGTTACATGGTGCGCGAGGGCAAGCCGAAGGGCTTCTTTTATCTGGATCATCGCACGGTGGATGGCCGGCTCGGGATCATCACGGATACCTTCGCCACACCGGCCAATGTCCATGACAGCATTGTGTATCTGTCCCGGCTGGACCGCCAGAAGCAGCGCTTCGATTTTGACGTCCGGGCCGTCGGACTGGATGCGGGCTATGCCACGTCCGGGATCGCCAAAGGGCTGGAAAACCGTGGCATTCTGGGTGTCACCGGCTACCGCCGCCCAACATCCCCCAGACCCGGCATGATGCGCAAGTCCGCCTTCACCTATGAACCTGACACGGACGGATACCGCTGTCCGCAAGGCCAGCTCTTGACCTACGCCACGACGGATCGCAACGGCTACAAACACTACCGCTCCGATCCCGCCCTGTGTAGGACCTGCCCGGTTCTGGCCTCCTGCACGTCCAATGCCAAGGCCGAGCGGACCCTGACCCGCCATGTCTGGCAGGAGGCGCGCGAGCGAACCGATGCCCACCGGCTCACCCCTTGGGGCAAGAGCGTCTACAAGCGCCGAAAGGAAACCGTGGAGCGCTCATTTGCCGATGCCAAGCAGCTTCATGGACACCGCTATGCCAGGTTCCGAAGTCTGACGCGGGTGCAAACGCAATGCCTGCTTGCCGCTGCCGCCCAAAACATCAAGAAAATCGCAATGGCCCTCACAAAGATCCCGAAACAAGCCCCCGCATGAGGGAGGCAAACCGACCTCACGCTGAATAAAGCCCGCTCAAAACACGAAAACCAAGAGCGTGAAAAAACAAACCCGCCAAAATCGACGGGTTTGTCAGCGGTCTGGGGCCGCCCGGAGGCGGCCTAAATCAAATCTGCACGATACGTTACTGAGATCTACTCGGCTGCGCCACTCAGATCTTCCAGCAAGCCTTCGGCTGCGCTTTCCGACGATTGCGCACGTTGCGCTTCCTGGATCAGGTCGTCCCGGTGGGTGGCGATTTGGCGGATGCGCTTCATTACGCCGCCGGTACCAGCCGGGATCAGACGGCCAACGATGACGTTTTCCTTCAGACCAACCAGCGGATCGACCTTGCCGTTGACGGCGGCATCGGTCAGGACGCGGGTCGTTTCCTGGAACGACGCGGCCGAGAAGAACGACCGGGTCTGCAAGGACGCCTTGGTGATCCCCAGCAGAACCGGGTTGCCCTTGGCGGGATCCTTCGCGTTTTCCCTGGCCTTCTCGTTGGCTTCCTCGAAGTCGATGCGATCCACCTGTTCACCGGCAAAGAACTCGGTCTCGCCCGGGTCAGTGATCTCGATCTTCTGCAGCATCTGGCGGACAATCACTTCAATGTGCTTGTCGTTGATGGTCACGCCCTGCAGCCGGTAGACTTCCTGGATTTCATTGACGAGATAGGCCGCAAGTGCCTCCACGCCCTTGACCGCCAGAATGTCGTGCGGTGCCGGATTGCCGTCGAGGATGTACTCACCCTTTTCGATCGCATCACCATCCTGCAGATGGAAATGCTTGCCCTTCGGAATGAGGTATTCGACTGCCTCGACGCCCTCTTCCGCCGGTTCGATGATGACGCGGCGCTTGTTCTTGTAGTCGCGGCCGAAGCGGATCGTGCCGGTGATTTCGGCGATGATCGCATGGTCCTTCGGACGTCGGGCCTCGAACAATTCCGCAACCCGCGGCAGACCACCGGTGATGTCTTTGGTCTTGGCGCTTTCCAGCGGAATACGCGCAAGAACATCACCAGCCTTGACCGCTGAGCCCGGCTGAACCGACAGAACCGCATCCACCGAGAGCATCAGGCGTGCATCCGAGCCACGCTGGGTCTTGGAGACTTCACCCTTGGCGTTCTTGACGACAATGGCCGGTTTCAGATCGGCACCGCGCTGTGAAGAGCGCCAGTCGATGACGACACGCTTTGCGATACCGGTTGCCTCATCGGCGGTTTCCTGCATGGATTGACCATCGATCAGGTCTTCGAAGTCAACAACACCGTCGACATCGGCAAGCATCGGACGGGTATACGGATCCCATTCGGCGATCCGCTGGCCACGCTTGACCGCATCACCTTCGTCGACATGCAGCTTGGAACCGTAGGTCACCCGGTGCACGGCGCGCTCGTTGCCGTCGCTGTCAATGACAACGATGGACATGTTGCGCACCATGGCAATCAGGTTGCCGTCGGAATCCCGCTGGACCGAGCGGTTGCGGATCTTAACCGTGCCATCGACGTTGGATTCGATGAACGAGGAATCCACCACCTGCGCCGTGCCACCGATGTGGAACGTCCGCATGGTCAGCTGCGTGCCAGGCTCACCGATCGACTGAGCAGCGATAACACCGACAGCTTCGCCCATATTCACAGGCGTACCGCGTGCAAGGTCACGTCCGTAACAGGTCGCACACACGCCGGTCTCGGTTTCACAGGTCAGAACCGAGCGGATCTTGATCTGCTGGACTTTCGCAGCCTCGATGGCTTCGACGTCTTTCTCGTCGATCAAGGTGCCCTTCGCAACCAGCAATTCGCCGGTCGCGTGGTTGAACACGTCTTCGGCCGTTGTCCGGCCAAGAACGCGCATGCCAAGCGACGCGATGACGTTACCGGCATCGACAATCGGCTGAACGGTGATGCCGCGTTCGGACCCGCAATCCTGTTCCAAAATGATCGAGTCCTGAGCGACATCCACAAGACGGCGTGTGAGGTAACCGGAGTTCGCCGTCTTCAAGGCGGTGTCGGCCAGACCCTTACGGGCGCCGTGAGTGGAGTTGAAGTACTCCAGAACCGACAGGCCTTCCTTGAAGTTGGAGATGATCGGGTTCTCGATGATCGACCCGTCCGGCTTGGCCATCAGGCCGCGCATACCGGCGAGCTGCTTCATCTGCTGTGGCGAACCGCGGGCACCGGAGTGGGACATCATGTAGACCGAGTTCATCGGCTTCTGACGGCCGGTTTCCTCGTTGACCTGGACCGCCTTGATGCGGGCCATCATCTCGTCTGCGATCTTGTCGGTACATTTCGCCCAGGCGTCGACAACCTTGTTGTACTTCTCGCCCTGGGTGATCAGCCCGTCGTTATACTGCTGCTCGTATTCGGTCGCCAGCGTCGATGTTTCGGCAACGATACCCTGCTTGGTATCCGGGATGACCATGTCGTCCATGCCGAAGGAAATGCCAGCGTTACAGGCATTCTTGAAGCCGAGCTGCATGATCCGGTCACAGAAGATGACCGTCTCCTTCTGACCGCAGGCACGGTATACCGTGTCGATCATCTTGGAGATGTCCTTTTTGGTCATCAGCTTGTTGCAGACCTCGTAGGGCACTTCGTGATGTTTGGGCAGCAACTCGCCGATCAGCATCCGGCCCGGTGTGGTGTCGATGATCTCGGAGGTCGGATTGCCGTCCGCATCAACAGACTTGAACCGGCCCTTGATCTTAGTGTGCAGCGTGATGACCTTGTTGGCCAGCGCATGGTGGATCTCGCCGATATCACCGAACGCCATACCTTCGCCAGGCTCATTGTCCGCGATGATCGACAGATAATAGAGGCCGAGAACTATATCCTGCGAGGGAACGATAATCGGGCCACCGTTCGCCGGGTGCAGGATGTTGTTGGTCGACATCATCAGCGTGCGCGCTTCGAGCTGGGCTTCCAGTGACAGCGGTACGTGGACCGCCATCTGGTCACCATCGAAGTCGGCGTTGAAGGCCGAACAGACCAGCGGGTGAAGCTGGATCGCCTTGCCCTCGATCAGGGTCGGTTCGAATGCCTGAATGCCGAGACGGTGCAACGTCGGCGCGCGGTTCAGAAGAACCGGGTGCTCGCGGATCACCTCGTCGAGGATATCCCAGACTTCCGGGCGTTCTTTTTCAACCAGCTTCTTCGCCTGCTTGACGGTCGACGAAAAGCCCTTGGCGTCGAGGCGCGAGTAGATGAACGGCTTGAACAGCTCCAGCGCCATCTTCTTTGGAAGGCCGCACTGATGCAGTTTCAGTTCCGGGCCCACTGTGATCACTGAACGGCCGGAGTAGTCAACGCGCTTGCCGAGCAGGTTCTGGCGGAAGCGGCCCTGCTTGCCTTTCAGCATGTCGGACAGCGACTTCAGCGGTCGCTTGTTGGCACCGGTGATGACGCGGCCACGGCGGCCATTGTCAAACAGGGCGTCAACGGATTCCTGCAGCATGCGCTTTTCGTTCCGGATGATGATATCCGGTGCGCGCAGTTCTATGAGGCGCTTCAGGCGGTTGTTCCGGTTGATCACGCGGCGGTAAAGATCGTTCAGATCCGACGTCGCGAACCGGCCGCCGTCGAGCGGCACCAGCGGCCGCAGATCCGGCGGAATGACCGGCACGACGGTCATGATCATCCACTCCGGACGGTTGCCGGATTCCATGAAGGCTTCGATGACCTTCAGGCGCTTGGCCAGTTTCTTCGGCTTCAGCTCGGTGGTCGCCTCGGCGATTTCCTGACGGAGTTTTTCGGACTCGCGTTCGAGGTCGAGGCTCATCAGGATTTCACGGATCGCTTCGGCGCCGATCATGGCGGTGAAAGCGTCTTCGCCGTATTCTTCCTGAGCCGCAACATAATCTTCTTCAGATAGAAGCTGATGCAGCTTGAGCGGGGTCAGGCCCGGCTCCAGAACCACATAGTTCTCGAAGTAGAGAACCCGCTCCAGATCCTTCAGCGTCATGTCGAGCAAAAGGCCGATCCGCGACGGAAGGGACTTCAGGAACCAGATATGCGCAACTGGTGCCGCCAGTTCGATATGGCCCATGCGCTCACGGCGCACCCGCGACAGCGTGACTTCCACGCCGCACTTTTCGCAGATGACACCTTTGTATTTCATGCGCTTGTATTTGCCGCAAAGACATTCGTAGTCCTTGATCGGGCCAAAAATACGCGCGCAGAACAGTCCGTCCCGCTCCGGCTTGAATGTCCGGTAGTTGATCGTTTCGGGCTTCTTGATTTCGCCGAACGACCAGGACAGGATTTTTTCCGGGCTCGCCAGGGAAATCCGGATGTTGTCGAAGGTCTGTGTGGGAGCCTGCTGGTTAAACAGGTTCATGACCTCATGATTCATGATCCATCTCCTTCAATGCGCGGCAGGGAAAGCTTGATACGCGCCCTTCCCTTGCCGGCATTCCAAGTCATTGTGGGTCCGTTACCGGGGACTTACTCGGCTGCATCGGCAGCCGGCTCTTCGGCAATCTGAGCCTGATCCGTCCGTTGCAACTCGACGTTCAGGCCCAGGGACCGCATTTCCTTGACAAGCACGTTGAAGCTTTCCGGGATGCCCGCCTCGAAAGTGTCGTCGCCGCGGACGATCGCTTCGTAGACCTTCGTCCGGCCGGCAACGTCGTCCGACTTGACTGTGAGCATTTCCTGCAGCGTGTAGGCTGCCCCGTAGGCTTCCAGTGCCCAGACCTCCATCTCCCCGAAGCGCTGACCACCAAACTGCGCCTTGCCACCCAGCGGCTGCTGGGTCACGAGCGAGTACGGGCCAATTGAACGGGCGTGGATCTTGTCGTCGACCAGGTGGTGGAGCTTCAACATATAGATGTAGCCCACAGTCACGTTCCGGTCGAATTCTTCCCCGGTCCGGCCATCATAAAGGGTCGACTGGCCGCTCGGGTTGAAGCCGGCGATTTCCAGGGCCGCTTTAACGTCCGGTTCACGCGCACCGTCAAAGACAGGTGTCGCAATCGGAACGCCCTTGCGGAGCTGGCCGGCAAGGCTCACGACGCTTTCGTCGTCGTAGCTCGCCACGTCGTCGCCCTTCAAGTTGTCGCCGTAGATCTCGACGACCTTGCCGCGCAATTTTTCGATCTCACCGGACTTGCGATACTCGTCATAGAGCTCGCCGATCCGCTGACCCATACCGGCACAGGCCCAACCCATGTGGGTTTCAAGGATCTGGCCGACATTCATGCGCGAAGGCACACCGAGCGGGTTGAGCACGATGTCAACATGCGTGCCGTCTTCCAGGAACGGCATGTCTTCACACGGGTTGATCTTGGAGACCACACCCTTGTTGCCGTGACGGCCGGCCATCTTGTCGCCCGGCTGCAGCTTACGCTTCACGGCGACAAACACCTTGACCATCTTCATGACGCCAGGCGGCAGTTCGTCACCACGCTGCAGTTTCTCGACCTTGTCGATGAACCGCTGCTCGAGACGCTTGCGGCTCTCGTCATACTGACCGCGCAGCGCCTCGATTTCGGACATGAACTTCTCGTCGTCCGTGGCATACATCCACCACTGCGACCGCGGGAACTCATTCAGGCTGTCGCCGGTGATCTCCGCGTCCTTGGCAAAGCCTTTCGGGCCAGCAATCGCGGTCTTGCCGATCAGCATTTCCGCAAGGCGGCCATAGACGTTACGGTCAAGGATCGCCTGCTCGTCATCGCGGTCTTTTGCAAGACGCTCGATTTCCTCGCGCTCGATCGCCATCGCGCGTTCGTCTTTTTCAACGCCGTGGCGATTGAAGACACGTACTTCGACGACCGTACCGGCAACACCCGGCGGCAGTCGCAGGGAAGTGTCGCGCACATCGGAGGCCTTCTCACCGAAGATCGCCCGCAGCAGCTTTTCTTCCGGTGTCATCGGGCTTTCGCCCTTCGGCGTGATCTTGCCGACCAGAATATCGCCCGGATGCAGTTCGGCGCCGATATAGACGATGCCAGCCTCATCGAGGTTCTTCAGCGCTTCTTCCGAAACGTTCGGAATGTCGCGGGTGATTTCTTCCGGTCCAAGCTTGGTATCACGCGCCATCACCTCGAATTCCTCCAGGTGAATGGAGGTGAACACGTCGTCGGAAACGATCCGCTCGGACAAGAGGATGGAATCCTCGAAGTTGTAGCCATTCCACGGCATGAACGCGACAAGGACGTTCCGGCCAAGGGCCAGATCGCCGAGTTCGGTCGACGGGCCATCAGCGAGGATATCACCCTTGCGCACCACGTCACCGACACGGACCAGCGGGCGCTGGTTGATGCAGGTGTTCTGGTTGGACCGCTGGAACTTCATCAGCCGGTAGATATCGACGCCGGACTTGCCCGGGTCGAGCTCTTCGGTTGCGCGGATAACGATACGGGTCGCATCCACCTGATCGACCACGCCGGTCCGGCGGGCCGCGATGGCTGCGCCGGAATCGCGTGCAACGACCGATTCCATACCGGTGCCGACAAACGGCGCTTCGGCCCGCACAAGCGGCACGGCCTGACGCTGCATGTTCGAGCCCATGAGGGCGCGGTTGGCGTCATCGTTTTCCAGGAACGGAATGAGCGCCGCAGCGACCGAAACAAGCTGCTTCGGCGACACGTCCATCAGGTCAACGCGTTCGGAGGGAACCATCATGTTTTCACCTGCGTGGCGGCAGGTGATCAGGTCCTCGGCGAACCGGCCATCGGCATCGTAAACGGCGTTGGACTGGGCCACATAGTGCTTGGCCTCTTCCATTGCAGACAGGTAGACGACCTCTTCGGTCACATGGCCGTCTTTCACCTTCCGGTACGGGCTTTCGATGAAGCCGTACTTGTTCACGCGGGCGAAGGTTGCCAGCGAGTTGATCAGACCGATGTTCGGGCCTTCCGGCGTTTCAATCGGGCAAATGCGGCCATAGTGGGTCGGGTGCACGTCGCGGACTTCAAAACCGGCGCGTTCACGGGTCAGACCACCCGGGCCAAGAGCCGAAAGACGGCGCTTGTGCGTCACTTCCGACAGCGGGTTCGTTTGGTCCATGAACTGCGACAGCTGCGAGGAGCCGAAGAATTCGCGAACAGCGGCGGCTGCCGGTTTCGCGTTGATCAGATCCTGCGGCATGACCGTGTCGATCTCGACCGAACTCATGCGTTCCTTGATCGCGCGTTCCATGCGCAGAAGGCCGACGCGGTACTGATTTTCCATCAGTTCGCCGACAGAGCGCACACGCCGGTTGCCGAGGTTGTCGATGTCGTCGATGTCGCCCTTGCCGTCCCGCAGTTCAAGCAGAACCCGGATGACTTCAAGAATGTCTTCCTTGCGCAGCACGCGGACGGTGTCCTCGCACTCAACATCGAGGCGCATGTTCATCTTCACACGGCCGACCGCGGAAAGATCATAACGCTCGTCATCGAAGAACAGCGACTGGAACATCGCCTCTGCGGTGTCGATGGTGGGCGGCTCACCCGGGCGCATCACACGGTAAATGTCGAACAATGCATCCTCGCGGGACTCGTTCTTGTCGGCATTCAGCGTGTTGCGGATATAGGGACCGGTGTTGACATGGTCGATGTCGAGCATCGGCAGTTCGTTGTAGCCACGCTCGACCAGTTCCTCGAGAAGTTTGCCGGTGATTTCCTCACCTGCCTCGGCATAGATCTCGCCTGAGGTCATGTCGACGATGTCTTCAGCCAGATACTGGCCGTGGATATCTTCGTCGGTGACCTTCAGCGCGGTAACACCCTGCTCGTCCAGTTTCTTGATGGTGCGGGCGGTGATTTTCTTGCCGCCCTCGATCACCACTTCGCCGCTGTCGGCATCGATCAGGTCATAAGACGCCTTGGTGCCTTTGAGACGCGTTCCATCAAACGGCATCCGCCAGGAGCCGTCTTTCTGACGGGTGTAGTCGATGCGGTTGTAGAACGTGTTTAGGATTTCTTCGCCGTCCAGGCCAAGCGCCATCATCAGTGAGGTTACCGGGATCTTGCGGCGGCGGTCGATGCGCGCATGGACGATGTCCTTGGCGTCGAACTCGATGTCCAGCCACGAGCCGCGGTAAGGGATCACGCGGGCAGCAAACAGCAGCTTGCCGGACGAATGGGTCTTGCCCTTGTCGTGATCGAAGAACACACCCGGAGAGCGGTGCATCTGGGAGACGATCACGCGCTCGGTACCGTTGACGATAAAGGTGCCGTTGTCGGTCATGAACGGCATGTCGCCCATGAAGACATCCTGCTCCTTGATGTCCTTGACGGACTTGGCGCCGGTTTCCTCATCGACATCGAACACGATCAGGCGCAGCGTTACCTTCAGCGGGGCGGCAAAGGTCATGCCGCGCTGACGGCATTCGTCAACGTCGTATTTCGGAGCTTCAAATTCGAAGGAAACAAACTCCAGAAGCGAGGTTCCCGCAAAATCGGAGATCGGGAACACGGACTGGAAAACGGCCTCTAGGCCTTCATTGATGCGGCCGCCGCCGGGCATCTCGTCGACCTGAAGGAACTGGTCGTAGGATGCTTTCTGCACCTCGATGAGGTTGGGCATTGCCGCGACATCGCGGATCGATCCGAAGTACTTACGGACCTTCTTGCGACCGTTGAACGTTTGGGTCATTGTCGCTCCTAATATCGGCCGGGTAACGGCTATCCGTAACGCCCCTTGTCCAATCGGGCAACAAGGCCCGGGCGCTCCGGAAAACCGTCCCCCAAAGATCAACCGGCTTCCATGAAAGGGAAGGTTGACCGGTCAGTGGGGCTAGGACGTCTGGCCAACGCTGCACAAAACGACAGGCCGCCCTAGTGGTACGTAAGCCCCGGTCACGGGAGTCTCCCGCCGGGGCAAATATGACGGCCCCGGATCAATCGGGACCGTCCAAAGGTCATAAAGCCCTATTACTTCAGCTCGACGGATGCGCCGGCATCTTCGAGCTTCTTCTTCAGCTCTTCTGCTTCGTCCTTGGACACAGCTTCCTTGACCGGCTTCGGAGCGGACTCGACGAGTTCCTTTGCTTCCTTCAGGCCAAGACCGGTGATTGCGCGGACTTCCTTGATGACGTTGATTTTCTTGTCGCCTGCAGACGTCAGAACGACATCGAATTCGGTCTTTTCTTCAACAGCAGCAGCCTCGCCGCCACCAGCGCCACCAACAGCGGCAACTGCGACCGGAGCAGCAGCAGAAACGCCCCATTTTTCTTCCAGAAGCTTCGACAGTTCAGCAGCTTCCATAACAGTCAGCGAGGACAGTTCTTCTACGAGCTTTTCAAGATCAGCCATTTTCTTAGTACCTTAAGTTCGAACCATAAACGGTTGTTGAGACAGTGATTTGGTGTGCCTTATGCGGCCTCGTCCTTCGTGGCATACGCATTGAAGACGCGGGCGAGCTGCCCGGCCGGTGCGTTGACAACCTGAGCGATACGGGACGCCGGGGTCTGGATCATGCCAACCAGTTTCGCACGCAGCTCATCGAGCGACGGCATGGTTGCCAGAGACTTGACGCCTTCCGGATTCAGGTTTGTCGTGCCAAGAGCACCGCCAAGGATGGCAAACTTCTCGTTTGCCTTGGCGAAGTCGACGGCTGCTTTCGGGGCTGCGACCGGATCGTCCGAATAGACGAGAACGGTCGGGCCCTGAAACAGGTCCGTGATGTGCTCAAGGTCAGTGCCTTGAAGGGCGAGTTTCACAAGGCGGTTTTTTGCGACTTTCACCGAGCCGCCGGCTTGGCGCACAGATGCCCGCAGTGCGGTCATCTGTGCAACCGAAAGACCTGCATAGTGCGCAACGACAACCACGCCGGTGTTACCCAGCTCGGTATTGAGGGCCGTCACGAACTCGTGCTTTTCCGCTCTTTCCACTTGCCTTCTCCATTTGGTAGCGTTGCCGCCACCGGTTTGCCTTTGCCGCCGCTTCCGGTCCCGAACCCGGGAACGTTCGCGAACGACGCTCGGGGTCCTGTCCCCTTACTCACGACGCGTATGCGCGCGGCAAGGCCTGGTTCGAACCTCTTTGGTGCCCGTTCGGGCCAATTCGGTTCTCACCCATCTATGCAGGCCACGTGGCTTAAACCGGTTTCCCGGCACCTGCAGTCTCGGACAGGGCAACCCGGCAGTGAACCGCCGGGTCTATCCGGCCAACAAGGCCGGAATTTCTTCATGATCCACTTATGGGCGGATCAAATCACACTCACTCGGCAGTTACGCTTGCCGGATCGATCTTCACGCCCGGGCCCATTGTCGAGGAGACGGCCAGGCGCTTGAAGTAGGTGCCCTTGGCACCGGACGGCTTGGCCTTGTTGACTGCATCCACTAAAGCCTGAACATTCTGCTTCAGGGCTTCCTCGGTGAAGGACACCTTGCCGACACCAGCGTGAACGATACCGGCCTTTTCGACGCGGAACTGAACCGCACCGCCCTTGGCGTCATTGACCGCCTTTTCGACGTCCGGGGTCACGGTACCGACCTTCGGGTTCGGCATCATGCCGCGCGGGCCGAGGACCTTACCGAGACGGCCGACCAGCGGCATCATGTCCGGGGTGGCAATGACGGTATCGAAATCGATTTTGCCGCCCTGCACTTCCTGAACCAGTTCCTCGGCACCGACGATATCGGCGCCGGCCGCCTTGGCAGCATCGGCCTTGTCGCCGCGGGCGAACACGGCAACACGGACATTCTTGCCCGTACCGTTTGGCAGGACACACACGCCGCGGACCATCTGGTCGGCGTGACGCGGGTCGACACCGAGATTGATTGCAACTTCGACGGACTCGTCGAATTTCGTCTTGGAGCGTTCCTTGACCATGGTCAGGGCTTCGTCCAACGGATACAGCTTGGTGCGGCTGATGCCGTCACGTGCTGCCTTGATACGCTTTCCGATTTTCGCCATGACCCTACTCCGTAACCTCAAGACCCATGGACCGGGCTGAGCCTTCGACCATCAGCATTGCTGCTTCGACGTCGTTAGCGTTCAGATCCTTCATCTTGGCTTCGGCGATTTCCTTCACCTGCGCCTTGGAGACCTTGCCGACGGTGCCGCGGCCCGGGGTCTGGGACCCTTTCTGCAGCTTGGCGGCCTTCTTCAGGAAGAAGCTGACCGGAGCCGTCTTCACTTCGAAAGTGAAGGACTTGTCGGAGTAATAGGTAATCACGGTAGGGCACGGAGCACCCTTCTCGACATCCTGGGTCTGCGCGTTGAACGCCTTGCAGAATTCCATGATGTTGAGACCGCGCTGACCGAGAGCCGGCCCGATGGGCGGCGACGGGGTCGCGGAACCTGCCGGCACCTGAAGTTTCAGGAAGCCTTCTACTTTTTTCGCCATTCTTCTCTCCAGTTTAACGGCGTGCGGACGGCATATCCGCATGCACTGAGAGGTGGTGGTCCGGTTCCCGATCGGCGTCCGGCGGAGACCGCCTGAACCTTCCACCCTTACATCCCGGCCTGCCGTGTTCGCGGCCAACCGGGCACTCAACGCCGCCCCTTAGGGCAGCAATATGGTCAGAGCTTGTCGACCTGACCAAATTCCAGTTCGACAGGTGTCGCCCGGCCGAAAATCGACACGGCCACCTTCAGGCGCGCCCGCTCGTCGTCGACCTCTTCCACGAGGCCGGAGAAGGAGGCGAACGGACCGTCGGACACGCGGACCTGCTCGCCAATCTCGAACGATACCGACGGCTTCGGCCGCTCCACACCCTCTTGAACCTGATGCAGGATCTGCAGCGCCTCGCGCTCCGGGATCGGCATCGGCTTGTTGTCGGACCCAAGGAAGCCGGTCACCTTCGGCGTGTCCTTGATCAGGTGGAATGCCTCATTGGTCATTTCCATCTTCACCAGGACATAGCCGGGGAAGAATTTGCGCTCGGCATCGACCTTGCGGCCGCGGCGCACCTCAACGACCTTTTCCATCGGAACGAGGATTTCCTCAAAAAGGTCTGTGAGACCTTTCTGTTCAGCCTTTTCGCGGATGGAATCGGCGACCTTTTTTTCGAAATTCGAATAGGCGTGCACAATATACCAGCGCTTGGCCATGGATGTTCGTTCCGTTTGTTATTCTTTGGTTTCAGTCCCGGGAAATCAGCGCATCAGCCGCCGATACCGAGAATCCAGCCGATCACAAAGCTGATCAACTGATCGGCGGCCAGGAAAAAGATCGCCGCGATCAACACCATAACGAAAACCATTACCGTCGTAACGGCGGTTTCCCGGCGTGTCGGCCAGGTCACCTTCGAGGTTTCCGACCGCACCTGCTGGATAAACGTAAAGGGATTCGTCTTGGCCATTCAACTTCCGGTCTTTTAAATACGAGTGGGCGCGCGGAAATATCCGCGCGCCTCACTCGAGTTCCTACTTAAGCCCTCGAGCTCTTTAGATCAAGAGCAAAAAATGGCAGGGGCAGAGGGGTTCGAACCCCCGACCTACGGTTTTGGAGACCGTCGCTCTACCAGCTGAGCTATACCCCTTCAAGACGGCCGATGACCGTATGCGCTCCTGATACCTCCTAACCCTGCATTCGGCAAGGCCAGAGACACGAATACCGGGCCACTGTGCGGCCCGGTATCCGATTTGGTCTTACTCGGTGATTGCGGCGACGACGCCGGCGCCGACGGTGCGGCCACCTTCGCGGATCGCGAAGCGGAGGCCTTCTTCCATCGCGATCGGCACGATCAACTCAACGTCGACCGACACGTTGTCGCCCGGCATCACCATTTCCGTGCCTTCCGGCAGAGACACAACACCCGTCACGTCCGTCGTCCGGAAGTAGAACTGCGGACGGTAGTTGGTGAAGAACGGCGTATGACGGCCGCCTTCTTCCTTGGTCAGGATGTAGGCCTCAGCCTTGAACTTCGTGTGCGGGGTCACGGTCCCCGGCTTGCACAGAACCTGGCCACGCTCGACCTCTTCACGGCCAACGCCGCGGATCAGAGCGCCGATGTTGTCGCCCGCTTCACCGCTGTCCAGCAGCTTGCGGAACATTTCAACGCCGGTAACCGTCGTCTTGGCGGTGTCCTTGATGCCGACGATCTCGACTTCCTCACCCACCTTGATGATGCCGCGCTCGACACGGCCGGTCACAACGGTGCCGCGGCCGGAGATCGAGAACACGTCTTCGATCGGCATCAGGAACGGCTGATCCTTCGGACGCTCAGGCGTCGGGATGTAGTCGTCGACAGCTGCCATCAGCTCACGGATTGCACCACGGCCGATTTCCTCGTCGCGCGCTTCAACAGCGGCCAGGGCAGAGCCCTTGACGATCGGAATGTCGTCGCCTGGGAACTCGTAGGAAGACAGCAGCTCACGGATTTCCATTTCGACGAGCTCGAGCAGCTCTTCGTCGTCGACCTGGTCAACCTTGTTCATGAACACGACCAGAGCCGGAACGCCAACCTGACGGGCGAGCAGGATGTGCTCGCGGGTCTGCGGCATCGGGCCGTCAGCCGAAGACACGACCAGAATGCCGCCATCCATCTGCGCAGCACCGGTGATCATGTTCTTCACGTAGTCGGCGTGACCTGGGCAGTCGACGTGTGCGTAGTGACGGTTTTCCGTCTCATACTCGACGTGCGCCGTGGAGATGGTGATGCCGCGGGCCTTTTCTTCAGGCGCGCCGTCAATCTCGTCATACGCCTTTGCTTCCGCGCCGCCGGCTTCCGCCAGCGTCATCGTGATCGCAGCCGTAAGTGTCGTCTTGCCGTGGTCAACGTGGCCAATCGTGCCAATGTTTACGTGCGGCTTCGTACGCTCAAATTTTTCCTTCGCCATCGGCGTCGCTCTCTGTCCAGTACCCGGTTCAATCGATGTGGCTCGAGTCGGCACGAGCCCGCTGCCTCGGAAGCCTTGGCAACGGACAAACGTCCCGTAGAACTTTTAGGATTTCCGGGCGAAAGAGCCTTCCGTTCCGGACACTCCGATCAGCACCCATGCCACTCAGCACATGATGGAGCGGGTGAAGGGAATCGAACCCTCGTCGTCAGCTTGGAAGGCTGCTGCTCTACCATTGAGCTACACCCGCGCACCGGCTAAAGGCCGGACGATGGTGGAGGAGGTTGGATTCGAACCAACGTAGGCATAGCCAACGGATTTACAGTCCGTCCCCTTTAGCCACTCGGGCACTCCTCCATCTCGTCCTGCTTCTCACCGAAGCGGTCAGGATGGCTAACCGAAGAGCCCGCCCGGAAGGGGCGAGCAATCCCGTGGCGCGTGTTATGCAGATGAGGACCATATGTGTCAACGGCGTTTTTTGCTTTCCGGCAACAAAAAACCCGGCCCGCCCGGAGCTGCATCTCCGGCTGCCACCAAGCCGACTTCCCGACGATGAAAATCCTGCCCTGTCCACCTCCAATTGTCACGGCAAACTGCGGCTCCGGAGGCTTTAAATACGAGATTAGGCATAGCGCTGTGGAAAACACCCCCGAAGACGCAGGTCTGTTTGTCTGCCACCGGCTTTCGCAGACAGCAAAAAACGGCTAGAGCAGGCCGATGACCGACGACAAGAACAACCGGCCGTCTCTTCAAAAAGGCCATCGCGGCGGCAAGCCGTTCTCCAAACCGGCACCGCGCCGTCC
Organism: Roseibium sp.; assembly: GCA_965230445.1. Classification (GTDB taxonomy): domain Bacteria; phylum Pseudomonadota; class Alphaproteobacteria; order Rhizobiales; family Stappiaceae; genus Roseibium. The sequence continues at coordinate 2,795,709 of OZ246005.1, forward strand.
GGGCCTGCCGCCGGAAGGGCCAATCCTGCTCTATGGGCTGCACACGGTGGAAGCAGCCTTTGCGAATCCCGAACGCAGTCGTCTGAAGCTTTTCGCCACGGAAAACGCCCTGCGCCGTCTTGCCGAGCGGCATGTCACAATCGATGTACCGGTCGAAACGCTTAGCCCCCGGGCCCTCGACAAGATGGTAACAAAGGACGCCGTCCATCAGGGCGCTATCCTTGAAGCAAATCCGCTGCCCGCCTATGGCGCGGAGAATTTGAAGGGCGCCCGGCTGGTGCTGGCGCTGGATCAGATCACCGATCCGCACAATGTCGGTGCGATCCTGCGCTCAGCTGTTGCCATGAATGCCGATGCCGTCGTCACCACCGAACGTCATGCGCCCGAAGAAGGATCTGTTCTTGCAAAGTCCGCTTCCGGCGCACTCGACATGATCAAACATGTTCGCGTGAAGAACATGGCACGTTTCGTTGGCGAGATGCGGGACAAGGACTTTACGGCTATCGCACTCGACAGCGACGGCCCCGCAAGCCTTGAAGAGACCGAATTCACCGGCAAAACGCTACTGGTGCTCGGTTCCGAGGGAAAAGGCGTGCGTCAGGGCGTGCGCGAAGCTTGCGACCGCCTCGCCCGGCTGGACATGCCGGGCAAGATCCGCTCTCTCAACGTCTCCAACGCTGCCGTTCTGGCCCTTTATGTGGCGCGTACGAAGATGGGACTGTGAGGAGGGCGTCAGAAGTTTGCAGCGGAAAAGCGCAAAATCTTGGTGTCTCCCCGCCCCGGGCAGCGAAAATGTACGGGGATCGATTCGTAATGCAAGATGGCGAGGAACGAAAGAGTGGCACCGCGCCTTACGGTGAATCCAGACCCAAGTCTCAGACTCTCTGCTAGAGATTGAAGCCCTATCCGCCAGCTCGACGGTGGGTACGGCACCGCCTTAGATGGATGCCAAAATCACGTTATGGCATGACGAAGGGGCAGCCAGCGCAAAACCGCCAACGCCCTCACCCGTCATGCACGTCCTTGCTGTCCGCCGGAACCTGATCGCGGTCGTTCAGCGTGTAGTCCCGCAGAACATGGGCAACGCGGATGCGATAATCCCTGAAGAGGCCGGCCCGCCCGGCCGACTGGGCCTTGCGGTGCCCGGCCAGTTGGCGCCAGGTCATGAGCGCTTCTTCATCCCGGAAAAACGAAATGGACAGCAGCTTGTCCGGATTGGTCAGGCTCTGGAACCGTTCGACGGAGAGGAACCCGTCGATTTCGCCGATCAACGGGCGCAGCTCCGCGGCGATGTCAAGATAGGTGTCTTTCTTGTCCGGGTGCGGTTCCACCTCGAAGATGACGGCGATCATGGCGTTCCCTTTCCCGCTTGTTGAAATTGCCAGCACGACACCCAAATTCACGGTCTCGCTGTGACTGTGCAAGTGGTTTCGGGCAGCATCCGGATGGGGCCGGTCAATCCTTGTTGATGGACACCCAACAAAAAACCCGGCACCGGGCCGGGTTCTTTGTCATGGACTGGGCTAATGTTTACCGCTTACCGATACTGATCGGATCGCGGAACGCCGGCCGCGCATCCCAGAAGCTGCGGTACAGGGCAGCCGGAAGCCATGGCAGGCGGTCGCGGTTGTAGTCCTGACGATGCCGCAGCAGCATGGTTTTTGCTGTCATGAGCGTCATAGTAGTCTCCTTTCAACGTTATTCCACGTTGGCATGAAGACAATATAGGCGCATCCAGTGCACACAACAAGCGCACGATGTGCGTTTTTTTAGAAATTAGTTAGATATTTCAATGATGACTGTGCGGTTAAATAGAAGAAAGATCAATGATCTCCGCAACTTGGTGCCCAAAAATAAATTAAAACACTTTGGGGATAAGCTACGCTTGGGAAGTTTTTACCCTTTATGTATTTGGTAGAAAATATTTTTTGGGGGTAAGTAAAAATCAAAAAAGAGACCCAAACACAAACCCCGGCGCAATGGCCGGGGCAGATTGGTCGTATCAAAACAAAGCCTGCTCACTACTCGGCCGCAACCAGAGCGGACGGCTGGTAATTCAGGATCGGTGCCAGCCAGCGCTCGGCAAGCGCAAGATCCCAGCCCTTGCGGAAGGCATAGTCCTCGACCTGATCCTGCTCGATCTTGCCAACGCCGAAATAGTGGCTGCCCGGATGGCCGAAATAGAGCCCGGACACCGACGACCCCGGTGCCATCGCGAAGCTTTCGGTGAGCTGAATGCCGGTCAGCCTTTCCGCATCGAGCAGACGGAACAGGGTTTCCTTCTCCGTGTGATCGGGCTGGGCCGGATAGCCGGGGGCCGGGCGGATGCCCTGGTACTTTTCAGCAATGACGTCTTCTGTGCTCAACGCCTCCTCCGATGCATAGCCCCAAAGGTCGGTGCGGACGATCTGATGCAGTTTCTCGGCAAAGGCTTCGGCCAAACGGTCCGCCAGCGCCTGGGAGAGGATCTTGTTGTAGTCGTCCCCGGCACGGGCATAGCGCTCGGCCAGCTCGGATTCGCCGTGCCCGGCCGTCACCGCAAAGCCGCCGATCCAGTCGTTTACGCCGCTTTCTTCCGGTGCCACGAAATCGCTGAGCGCGACATTCGCCCGCCCGCCCGCATTGCGGACCATCTGCTGGCGCAGAGTGAAGAACGTCGCCAGTTCGTCCGAGCGGCGGTCGTCGGTATAGACCCGGATATCATCGCCAACAGCATTGGCCGGCCACAGCGCGGCAACACCGCGCGCGGTCAGCAGCTTGTTCTCCACGATTTCGTCCAGCATGCGCCGGGCATCGTCAAAGAGCGCCTTGGCCGCCGGACCATAGCGGTTATCGGTCAGGACAGCCGGATACCGTCCCTTGATCTCCCAGGTGGCGAAGAACGGTGTCCAGTCGATCATCGGCACCAGATCTTCCAGCGGGAAATCATCGAACACCGTGCTGCCGGGCTTCTTCGGGGCAAGCGGTGTCGCACCGTCGAAATCCGCCTTGAAGCGGTTGTCCCGTGCCGCCTGGATCGAAACGCGCTGCGAATTGCCCCGGCTTGCGGCATGCTGTTCGGCTACGTCGGCGTATTCGGTGCGAATGTCCTGATAGTAGGGCTCGCGCCCGCCCTCGCTCATCAGCTTGGTGGCAACACCGACCGCGCGGCCGGCATCGGTCACGTAGATCGCCTGGCCGCGGCCGTAGTTCGGATGGATTTTCACAGCCGTATGGATCTTGGACGTGGTCGCCCCGCCGATCAGCAGCGGCAGATCGAGCCCTTCGCGCTCCATCTCGGCGGCCACATGGCACATTTCGTCGAGCGACGGGGTGATCAGGCCGGACAGGCCGATGATATCTGCCTTCTCCGCACGGGCCGTCTCGAGGATCTTGGCCGCGGGGACCATGACGCCCAGATCGATCACCTCAAAATTGTTGCACTGAAGAACGACGCCGACAATGTTCTTGCCAATATCGTGCACATCGCCCTTAACCGTCGCCATGACGATCTTGCCGTTGGAGGAGTGGCCGGTAAGGCCCTGCTCTTCCTTTTCCTTCTCCATAAAGGGCATCAGATAGGCGACTGCCTTCTTCATGACGCGAGCAGACTTGACCACCTGTGGCAGGAACATCTGACCGGAGCCGAACAGGTCCCCGACAACATTCATGCCGTCCAACAGCGGACCTTCGATCACATGCAGCGGCCGGTCGAAGGCCTGGCGGGCTTCTTCGGTGTCCTCGACAACAAAGTCGTCGACACCGTGAACCAGGGCATGTTCCAGGCGCTTGGCGACACCCCATGTGCGCCAGGTAAGATCGGCCTCGCGTTTCTTGCCGCCCTCGCCTTTCCAGCGTTCAGCCGCGTCCAGCATGCGGTCGGTCGCATCGGATCTGCGGTTGAGGACAACGTCTTCGCAAAGTTCGCGCAGTTCCGGATCAAGGTCGTTGTAGACTGCGAGCTGACCGGCATTGACGATCGCCATGTCCATGCCTTTCTGAATGGCATGGTAGAGGAACACGGAATGCATCGCCTCGCGCACGGCCTCATTGCCGCGGAAGGAGAAAGAGAGGTTCGACACACCGCCGGAAACGTGGGCATGCGGCAGGTTCTCGCGGATCCAGCCTGTCGCCTCAATAAAATCGACGCCGTAATTGTCGTGTTCCTCGATACCGGTTGCGACCGCGAAAATGTTCGGGTCAAAGATAATGTCTTCCGGCGGGAAACCGACCTTCTCGGTCAGTACCTTGTAGGAGCGCTCGCAGATCTCCTGCTTGCGGACTTGCGTGTCCGCCTGGCCCTGTTCATCAAACGCCATCACAACCACTGCGGCGCCATAGCGGCGGATCAGGTTGGCATGGGCGATAAAGGCTTCCTCGCCTTCCTTTAGCGAGATGGAGTTGACGATGCTCTTGCCCTGAACGCATTTGAGCCCCGCTTCGATGACACTCCATTTGGAACTGTCGATCATCACCGGCACACGGGCAATATCCGGTTCGGCAGCGACCAGATTGAGGAAGGTGACCATTGCCTCCTCGGAATCGAGCAGGCCTTCATCCATGTTGACATCGATGATCTGCGCGCCGTTTTCCACCTGGCTGCGGGCGACATCCAGCGCGGTTGAGTAGTCGTTTTCCTTGATCAGCTTGCGGAAACGGGCCGAGCCGGTGACGTTTGTGCGCTCGCCGACATTGACGAAATTGGTTTCCGGCGTCAGCACAAAAGGTTCGAGACCAGACAGGCGCATGTGCCGGGGAACATCCGGAATCTGGCGCGGTGCCTTGCCTTCGACAGCAGCAGCAATCGCGCGAATATGCGCCGGTGTGGTGCCGCAGCAGCCGCCGACCAGATTGACCAGACCGGCTTCCGCAAACTCACGCAAGAAATTCGCAGTCTGCTCGGGGCTTTCGTCATACTCGCCGAACTCGTTCGGCAATCCGGCATTCGGATAGGCGCAAACCAGCGTGTCGGCAACCCGGCCGATTTCGGCGACATGGGCGCGCATTTCCTTGGCGCCCAGCGCGCAGTTGAGACCGATGGTCAGAGGACTTGTGTGGCGAACCGAGTTCCAGAACCCTTCCGGCGTCTGGCCGGACAGTGTGCGGCCCGACAAATCGGTGATCGTGCCGGAAATCATCACCGGCAGCTTGCGGCCAAGCTCTTCGAACACTTCGTCGATGGCAAAAAGCGCGGCCTTGGCATTCAACGTGTCAAAGATCGTCTCGACCAGCAAAATGTCGGCACCGCCCATGATCAGACCGCGCGCGGCCTCCCCGTAGGCAATGCGCAAATCGTCAAAGGTCACAGCCCGGTAGCCGGGGTTGTTGACATCGGGCGAAATCGAGGCGGTACGGTTGGTCGGCCCGAGCGCACCGGCGGCAAAACGGGGCCTTGAGGGATCCCTTGCTTCCACGAGATCACAGGCCTCGCGTGCCAGTTTGGCACTTTCAAAGTTCAACTCATAAGCCAGCTCCTCCATGCCATAGTCGGCCTGGGCAATGGTGGTGGAGGAAAATGTGTTGGTCTCGACGATATCGGCGCCAGCTTCAAGATAATCGACATGGATCTGGCGGATGGCGTCCGGCTGGGAGAGGCTGAGAAGATCATTGTTGCCTTTCACATCGCTCGGCCAGTCCTTGAACCGCTCACCGCGATAACCGGCTTCGTCCAGTTTGAGGTCCTGGATTTCCGTGCCCATCGCCCCGTCCAGCACCAGGATGCGCTCTTTGGCAAGGTCCAGAATGCGGGTGAAGTTATCGGTACTGGTCACGGGGTATTCCTTCCAAGTCAGGCAATCCCCAGGGGCAGAAGGCTGCTCCCGGGGCGTCTGTTACATATATTTTGGTCTGATGCGTATCCCGGTCGATTTGCCGGGATGGCGTCGGGCAAGCCCGGTATCGGGCCGTCAGGCCGCCACTTTCTCCTCGGTTCCGTCCTGGCCAAGGCCGAGCATATGGCAGATGGCATAGGTCAGGTCGGCGCGGTTCATGGTGTAGAAGTGAAAGTCATTGATGCCGCGATCAACGAGGTCCATGACCTGTTCGCAGGCAATCGAGACGCCAACCAGTTTGCGGGTCTCCGGATCGGAGTTGAGCCCGGAGAACCGGCGCGCAAGCCAATGGGGGATCGAGGTTCCGCATTTCGCCGAGAACGCCACCGTCTGCTCGAAATTGTGGATCGGCAGAATGCCCGGCACGACCGGAACATTGATACCGGCAGCAGCAATCCGGTCCAGATAGTCGTCGAACAGATCGTTGTCGAAGAAGTATTGCGTGATGATCCTGTCTGCTCCCGCGTCAACCTTGCGCTTCAGGTTGTCGATCTCCGTGCGCCAGTTGCCGCTCTCCGGATGCTGCTCGGGATAGCCCGAAACCGACACATCGAAATTGGCGATCTTCTTGATCCCGGCAACCAGATCGGACGCATAGGCATAACCTTCCGGATGCGGGACGTAGCGGTGGCCGATGCCTTCAAGCGGATCGCCGCGCAAGGCAACGATGCCGCGCACGCCGAGATCCCAGTAGTCCTTCAGGATCGCATCGACTTCGGACTTGGGTGCGCCAACACAGGTCAGATGCGCAGCGGGAGCGAGATCTGTTTCCTGCAGGATGCGCGCAACTGTCTTGTGGGTCCGTTCGCGGGTCGAACCACCGGCACCATAGGTCACTGATACAAAAGACGGCGACAGCGGAGCAAGCCGCTGGACCGTGGACCAGAGGTTCTCGGCCATTTTGTCCGTCTTGGGCGGAAAGAACTCAAAGGACGCGGTGATTGGTTCTCTTGCCACTTCGTGTGACCGGCGGATTGGAAAAGCGCACATGGTTCAGGCAACCTCTTGGGTATTGTTGCTTGCAGGAAAATTGGCCGGAAGATCGGTCACGATCCGTTTGTCGCGGGCAAGCCAAAGGGAAACTGTGAGTTTGGAGGTCTCGTCCTGCGGCGGAGCAAGATCGGTGACGTCCACAACCTCAAGGTCGAGCGCTTCGAGCCAGCGGTTCATCTGATCACGGCCAAAGCCAAGGCGCCGGTGGGCATGTGTCTCGCGCAGGAACTCCAGCTCATGCGGCGCAAAGTCGACAACCATCAACCGGCCGCCGGGACGCAATACGCGCATCGCCTCGCCCAGCGCACGTGCCGGATCGTCAAGGAAGTGAAGCACCTGGTGAATGACCACCAGATCAAATCCGTGGCGCGGCAGGTTGAGCGCATAGATGTCGCCATGGCGGACCTGGGCGTTGGTCAGTCCGGCGCGGGTCAGATTGGCTCGGGCAACAGCAAGCATGTCCCGGGACGCATCAATTCCGAGGGCAGTCGTGTACTGACCCGCGAACAGCTCAAGCAGACGGCCTGTGCCGGTGCCGAGATCCAAAAACGAATGAAACGGTGCATCGCCGACAGCTGCCCGCATGACCGCCTCGACCTCCGCCTCGTCCACATGGAGAGAGCGTTCCTTGTCCCAGGTGAGTGCACGGGAGGCAAAATAAGCAGCAGCTTCCTCAGCCTTTGCCTTGCGGATCGCCTCGAAGCGTTCCTGATCGCCAGCCAGCACCGGATCTTCCGCGGACACCCTGGCGACAAGGTCACGGGCGAGCAGCCCTTGAGGGCCATCGGCAAGGCGATAATAGACCCAGGAGCCTTCCGGAAAGCGCTGAATGAGATCGGCTTCCAGCAGAAGCTTCAGGTGACGGGAAATGCGTGGCTGGCTCTGGCCCAGGATCGCGGTCGCGTCCTTCACCGTCAGCTCCGCCTGTGCGAGCAGCGCTATTAGCCGCAAGCGCGACGGCTCTCCGACCGCGCGCAGGATCGCCAGTGTTTCCTCTACTGATAATGTCCGCTCGCCAGTCATGCCAGTTCAAGCCCAATGTCGATATAAAGATATCTTTATATGAGCATTCGCGAAAAAGCAAGAGCCTCCATGGCCAACCGGAAGAGATCGGCGTCACGCTTTGTTGAGTTCCTCCTGCAACCAATCCAGCACCGCATGCAGTTTCGGCTGGCCGGCGCCGCGCGGTGTCACGATTGCCCCAAAACCGCCCTTGACTTGCAGAAACCCAAACGGAGCAACGAGGCTCCCGGCTTCTAGCTCGCCTTCCACCAGACGGCGTTCGGCCATCGCAATCCCAAGGCCTGCAATCGCAGCCTCCAATGCCAGGAATGTATGCGGATAAACAACATCATGCTCTGCGGTCAGCCGAATTGCAGAGAGTTCGCTCCATCTATCCCAAGTGTGAGGGGCAATTTCCTGGATGAACCTCGACTCACATTTATAAATACCTTCCAGTGCATGGAGCCTGAACCCTGGAGCATGCACCGGCCCAAAGCTGACATCGCCGAGAATTTGTGCTTCTTTCCGCTCCTCAATGCGCCATTGCAGCCGATCCCAGGTCAAAAACACATCGACATCGGAATTCTTCAATGGGGATTTGCCATGCATCCGGAATGCCAAATCGATCCCCGGCATGCGTTGAAACAGCCTTGGCATGCGCGGCACAAGCCAACGCATGGCAAAGGTCGCGCTGATCCCGATGACAAGAGCGCTGTCCTGAGCTTTTAGCCTTGCACTCGCACTTTCCAACCTGTCGAGCACTTCGCGGACGGTTCCGGCAAACTCCTCGCCCGCTGCTGTCAGCCGGACACCGACGCCATCCTTTTCGAACAGTGAAACACCGAGATCCTGACCAAGTTGCGCGATCTGCTTGCTGACAGCTCCATGTGTCCGCCCCAGTTCTTCACCGGCAGCTTTCATGGAGCCGAGCCGAGCCGTTGCCTCGAAGGCGGGAAGCGCGGTCAGTGAAGGTAGCTTCCTCATGATTTCGTTCCCCTAGCTCACAAATTGAAGCGGATTATTCCATATAGCAGTTTTACGGATTTCACTAGGCTCCGGGGCCAGCGAGCAAGGGAGTAAAAGCAATGGCTTTGTACTTGGCTTATAATGCAGATGATCCAACATTTCTGGCAGCTGCGGACTTGAGTACGGAACGCGGATACCAGATCAACAAATCGGTTCCTTTTATTCACTTATTGATGCGGATTGGGAACCAAGCAACTGCCGCACTGCGGCGGTTGAAGCTAAGGGCAAACCTTGCAAAACAACTGCGTCATGAACCCGACAGTGTGCTCGCCGATGCCGGTTGGGACCGGCGAAGTCTCGAGGGAGAACTGAACAAACCATGCTGGCGCGCATGAAAGGCACGCCTTAGGTTATACAAACCGGCCGAAACAAGACCTATAGGACCATTTTGTCCTGTTCGTTAGATAGGGCTGCAGAGCGGGCCGGTGCGGGATATCTACCGAAAATCGAAAGGCGTTCCGAAGGCCATGTGAGTCCCGCACCCGGAATGTTACCTCTGTCACAAGTTACAAGTGCTCGCCGGCACTACCGCCATCTCCGTTGAAGCCATCATCTTCCCATCCGGTTGCCGCGGCACCGGCAGCAGCTACGGCCTTCGTTGCATCCGGGGTCTTGTGCTGGTGTTCATCGCCATCCCCGGTTCCGGCAACCCGGACCGTAACCTGCTTATGCGCGAACTTTATGCCGTTCTCGTCAAAAAGATCGCGAAGACCAGCATAGACGATTTTACGCAACTCGAATTGCTTGCCGGGCTTGGTGGTAAATTTTACGCGCGCGATCATGGCCGAATCTTCCATCGACAGGATGCCCTGGCTCTTGAGCGGCGCGAGGAACATTGGACCGTAATACTCGTCCTGCAGCAACTCCTTGCCAAAATTCTTGATCAGCTTGCGCATCTTTTCAACGTCGGTGTCATAGGTGACCCGGAACGCGAGTTTCATCACTGCCCAGTCGCGGGAATAGTTCTCGACCTGCTGAATTTCGCCGAACGGAACCGTTGTCAGCGCCCCCATGTGGTGGCGCAACTGCATGGACCGGATCGAAATCTTCTCAACAACCCCCTTGGCACTGCCAATGTCGATGTACTCGCCTTTCCGGAAGGCGTCATCGATCAGATAGAAGGCGCCGGAAAAAATATCCCGGATCAGGGTCTGCGCACCGAACCCGACCGCCAGCCCGACGACGCCGGCGCCAGCGAACAATGGACCGATATTCACGCCAAGCTCCGACAGCACGACCATCGCCGAGATCGATACAATCGTGATCAGCAGAAAATTGCGGAACAGGGGCAATAGGGTCGCAATCCGGCTTTCTCCGGCGCCGCCGACCTCGGCTTCTTCATCCTGCTCGGCAGGTGCCTCCTTGGCGATCTGCTGATCAATCAGGATCTTGACCGAATGAAACGCCATGTATCCGACGAAGATGATCAAGAGGACCTGATAGAATGACCCAATGACAGAACCGCTCGCGGCGAGGTTAACGCCCCAAAGCCGGGCAAGCACATCGATCGAACCGAACAAGACCAGAATGCTTGCACCATGATCGAGCAGGTCCCGGAAGGGCGCCCGGTATCCTTCCCGCTCCGTTGCCTCGGCCTGGGCCTGGGCTTCGACGCTCTCCGCATCGGGATCGCCCGGTTGGTTTTCCTCCGCTTTCTGGATTCTTTCGGCAATACGTGCCCGCGCCTGCGCGGTGTCGAGACGCGGCAAAAGCAACCTGTCGATGATCAGGACCAAAAGCCCATAGACAACGGCACCGAGCAACAGAGCCTGAAGCGGCGCACCGACAAGACCGGATGCTGATGGCAGATCAAGCAACACCCGGTAGGCCGAGATTGCCAGGGCGACGAAGAAATACAGGACCGCAAGATAGTGCCAGACTGCCGCCAGCCCACGCTGCCAGAACGGTGTGGAATCGCCGCATGTTCCCAGGATCAACCTGGCGACGACCTTCCGGTAGGAAAAAGCGATCCCGCTCAGGATCACCGTTGACACCACCGAGCCTATGATCAGCGAAAGTTTGTGTGCATCTTGCGGCAGACCGAGCCGGTCCATCCAGATGCAGGTCGAGACGATGATCAGCGACACCAGTGCCCCGGTGATCAGCGACCGGTACAGCGAATAAGCTTCTTCATCGCTTAAGCTAACCAACCGGTGGACGGACGAATCCGGCACCAGAAGATTGAAGAAGACAATCCGGATGAACAGGTAAAGAAGTGAGCAGTTGAGCGCCACGAAGGCGGTCTGATTAGAAGCTGGAAGGCCATCTCCGAGGATCAGGTAGGCGACCACCATGACCCCGGCGAACAACACCAGCCCCGCCATCATCAAAAGCGCGCGGAGATAGAGGTAAATCAGTTTATCGGAGCGGTAATAGACATCCTCGCGGTAGAGTCCGGCGAATTTTTTGCGCCCCCATTCGCTCAGGAACCTCATGGCCACCAATCCGAGCGCAATGGAAATGACAATGCTGATCAGCGCCCGCGGCAGCCAGGCAAGCCCCCTCTCCCCGCCTGCTTCACGCAGGGTCGTCAGCGCCTGCTCATGATAAACCGGCAAGCTGGCTACAATGGTTTTCAGCACATCCCGCGCCCGGAGCGCCTGTTCGATGTACTCATCGGTTGACTGGATTGACCGGCTTTCATCTTCTGCCAAGTCTGCGGCCTTCTCGGAAGTTACATCATTCTCCGGACCGCCATCCGTCACCTCTTCGCTTGTGCTGCTGAGAACCCCGATCAACCCCTGGGCCGTTGCCGGTCCTTGCACGGCGTCTGCCGCAACCAGGATCAGCAGCGCGACAGCGAAGAAGGCGGACGGCATCCGGAAAAATGCAGATAAAACAGCGGCAGGCGACTTGTTCATTGACCTATTGCTCCATTCTTTTCCGCAAGGGCTCTTTCGGATTGGCGCGGCAAATGCCTGTTTTCTGTAAACCACGCAAAGGTGCCGCTTGAAAGCCCCCTGGCAGATATTGAGCTATGAACCACTCCACAAAAAGAAAGCCCGGCACAAGGCCGGGCAAGTTAGTCGAGGTACTGTTCAGAGGCGATGGGGCAATTGGATCCTAGTTGAGGATGATGTTGAGCCAGTGCGCCACCCGGCGCTTGGCTTCCGTAACGGTCAGTTTCTCGAACGTGTAGATGGCGTCCCGGCGTGTTTGCAGCGTAAGCCGGTGTTCCCAGGGTCCGACGCTCAACAGCGCTCTGACGGTTCCAGACGACAGGCCGAACGCCTTGGCGATGATCAGAAACGGTTCAGGATCGGTGCGGACCATCCAGTGGCTGACTTCTTCGACCCCGCAATGGACCATCCAGGCGAAGGCTGCCACCGCTTCGGCGAAGCGGTTTTCCGCCGCAAACCGCCGCAGAACGGCTTCCGTAACCATGCCGCGCTTGGCGAGCTGATCCACGCAACGCTGCGCTTCATCGAAATCATAAGGCGACAGCCAGTACTGGTTTGAAACCCGTTGGGCCGCGATCGTGGTAGCCTCGCTAAGCCGCTCGGCTTCCTCACGCCGTCCACGTGCTTTCAGTTTTTGGCGCACGTCCTCACCGACCACTACAACCAGTTCGCGGATATGCTTGTCTGTCAGGTCGCAGCGCTCGCTCAACGTCATCTGCATATCGGCATCGGACGCTGCATCGCCGACCAGTTTGGTAAAGGAAGCCGGCGACAGCATAGCCCCGTCATTGCCGGCAACTTTCAGGCGGACATGTAGATCGCCACGGTTGACCAGTACATCGGTCAGGTCCACCGACAAAACCTCTCGTTGGGCGATCGCGATCAGATGCGGCGCATCCTTCATGTTTGCGATCCGGATGAGGTCATCCTCACTGAGAACGCATGAATTGATCAGCACCGGCTCGGCAATCTCGATGTCATCTTCAGCGAGCCGCCGCAGGGTTTGGCCGGGTCCGCGCTGCAGCGTTGCCAGCTGTTCGGCTACATGCTTGCGCACTTCTGTTTCGACCATATCAACGAGACGCAACAAAACAGAGTCGTATATCTCGACTTGCTCATCGGAACATCTGTCGGATGTCAGGGCGAACAAGGTCGCGACATGCCTGGCAAGTTCTTCGCGTCGCCCGCTGCACTCAACGCTGGCCAGCTCTTTGAAGTTCACCAGTTCAGTTTTCAATGCTTCTGTCATCCGTCCACACCGGTCTTTTTTCCAACCCATTCGGCAGTTGAGTGTGAAAGTGACGGCCAGACCTAAACAAGGGGACAAATCGATTTCTGGAAATAAACTCGATTTTTCATAAAACTTCTCTCCAAATGCACGCAAGCGAATCCATGATCTATCAATCAACTGATTTCATTCGTCTTTCTGCTTTCAACCCGGTTTGACTACTGCTCGAACGCCTGCCAAAAAAATTTCCGCCGAATGACCTTTTTCATTTCCCTTGGCTGGAGTTCGGCCGCAAATGCAGCTTCAAAACTCAAAAAATCAAGGACACCAACAATGAGTGATACACAGCGCCCGGGGGAAATCCGCCTCCATTTCGATCCGGGTGCCAGGGAGCCAGATGCCGGATTGAGCTTTATTGGGCACATCGAAACACCCTGGGACAAAAGATCAGATTGCCCGAAGCGGGGAACACGCGATGGCGATATCTGCCGGATTCACGTTCATCCGGAATACCAGCCGGGTCTTGCCTCACTGGAGAGCTGCACGCACATCTTTGTGCTGTACTGGATGCATCAGGCCCGCCGTGACTTAATTGTGCAGGCTCCGGCGTTTCGCGAAACGGTGCATGGGTGTTTCGCCTTAAGGACGCCGGTGCGGCCAAACCCGGTATCCCTGTCGGTCTGCCGTCTGGAATCCGTATCGGAAACCGTCCTGAGCGTGCGCGGGCTCGACTGCCTGAACGGCACACCGCTGGTCGACATCAAACCCTATTTTGCCACCAATGACAGCGTTCCGGAGGCTCAAGTCGGCTGGCAAACCGGCGGCCGGGCGTTCAAAGACCCATCAAACAGCTAGAAAACCACCGGATTGCCGCTCCCAGAGGCCAGCATATATGCCACCCCTTGCAAGCAGGCTGCGGTGATCGCCTTCTTCGACAATGCGGCCCTTGTCCATCACCACCAGCCGGTCGAGCGCCGCGATGGTCGACAGGCGGTGCGCTACCGCCAGTGTGGTCCGCCCAGTCATCAGCCGCGAAAGATTCTGCTGGATAACGAGTTCGGCATCGGAATCAAGCGCGGAGGTCGCCTCATCAAGGATCAGCACCGGCGCATTCTTTAACAGCACCCGCGCGATGGAAATCCTCTGGCGCTGGCCGCCGGAGAGTTTCACCCCCCGGTCGCCCACATGGGCGTCGAGCCCGGTACGGCCTTTGGAATCTTTTAGCTCGTCGATGAATGCCAGTGCCTCAGCCGCCGCAGCGGCCTGCCTCACCTCACCGTCGCTTGCGCCGGGATCACCATAGCGGATGTTGTCGCGGATCGAACGGTTGAGCAGCGACACATCCTGGGTGACAACGCCGATCTGGCGGCGGAGCGAGGCCTGGGTAACTTCACGGATGTCCTGGCCATCAATCCGGATGTAGCCGCTGGTCACATCGCGCAGTCGCATGGCGAGCGCGATCACCGTGGATTTGCCTGCCCCCGACACACCGACCAGTCCGACGCTTTCGCCCGGTTCAACCGTCAGGGAAAAGTCCTGAAGGACAGATCGTCCCTGCTCCTGATAAGAAAAACCGACTTTCTCAAACCCTATCCGGCCACTGGTAACCTTCAGATCCGGCGCACCGTCCCTGTCATGGATCGCTGGACGGGTGACCATGATTGGCATGGCATCCTTGATCGTGCCAAGCGAACTGGTGATCGACTGGCCAATCTGAATGAAGGACGACGATGACCGCGAAAGGGACTGGCCAATCGTCAATCCGGCAACGAAGTCGCCGAGCGAAACCCAGCCGCCGACAAGCCCAAAAAAACCGATGGTGACAATCGACAAGACCAGAAGGACATTGAGGAAGTACACCCCGCCCTCCGTGACAATATACGACCGGTTCTCGCCATGCCGGGTGGAGATGGTTTCGGCAATCACCTTGCGAATGGCGCCGGCTTCCGAGTCTTCCGCAGCGAACAGCTTAACCATGGCAATGTTGCTGTAGATGTCGGTCATCGCTCCGGTGGTTCGCGAATTTGCCGCGGCCACCTTCGACGAGCGCTGCATATAGACCGGGATCGCGTATCTGGCGATCAGCAGATTTGCGACGATCCAGAACAACACCGGCACGGCCAGCGGCCAGGCGAGCGCCGTGATCAAAACAAGCGAACCGGCGAAATGAATGGTGATATAGGGAACTGTCTCGATCACCACCATCATCTGGCGGTGGACCGCCATGGCGACCTGTGCGATGCGCGCCGCCACCTGACCTGCAAACACATCTTCGAAGAAGGCGACATCCTGTGCTTCCACCGCCTTGTGCGCCTGCCAGCGCATGGCTGTCGGCAGCAGGGTTCGCGCCGATTGCGCACCGAACGTGCCGCGGACCATCACCAGCACCGGGTCGATCACCACAAACAGAACGAAGAACCCGGCCAGCACCCAGGCGCTTTCTTTTAGAAAAACTGCTGCGCCAAGCTCCGATACGCCATCCACCACAAAGGCCATCGCCCAGATGACCGCGAGCCCGATCAACGAGGACATGACGGCGAGCAACGCCACCACGGCCAGCACCCAGCGGAACATCTTGGCGAAATGCAGGACGAGCCGAACTGGCCCCTCATCCGGCAGTGGTGTGACCGGCAGTTCGAGCGGGCGGATATAGGTCTCAAAGGGCAGAAAATACCAGTCCGCCAGTCGGGACCAGATGGTTTTTCGGGGCACGGTCGGCATGGCCTTGGCGTTGCGTTGTTTCTGCCGGACGCTATAGGAATGTTTCTGAAGCCTCAACCGGCTGGAGGAGCAGATGACCGGCGGAACCAAGCGGCAAAAGGACATGCGCAAGGCCCTGAGGGCTTTGCTGCCGCGTGTGCCGTTTTCCGACGCTGAAGCGATCCTGGCCGTCGCCCTTGCCGGTCACCTGCGCCACCTGCCGCCCGCCATCGCTCTCTGGCAAGCCACCACCACCCACATCCGCCATGAGCACACGGACTATGACACCCTTCTCGATGACGGCTACGACCGCGACGCCGCGCGGTTCTTCGTGGTCGAGGATATGAACAGCGTGCTGGAGGGATGGGGTTGTGGGAGACGGGTGGACGTGGAGGAAGAGTGAACAGAAGCCAGGTTCCGCGAGCCCGACCCTCAACCTTGCGGCTCTTGGGTTACCGGTAGGCGTGAGAATCGGTTTCGCCCTGCCCTTCAAGCCCGCCGAGCAATCAGATCGATCTCCACCAGAGCCCCAACAGCCAATCCCGTGACGCCGATGCAGGTGCGGGCGGGTAGTTTGCCGGTTTCGAAATAGCTGCTGTAAGTCTCGTTCATCTCCGCGTAGTCGCGGTCGAATTCGGTCAGGTAAACGCGCGCGAAGGTGACGTTCTCAAGGCTAAGCCCGACTCCATCCAGAACGATCTTCAGGTTGTCCATCACCCGGGCGGTCTGGGCTTTGATACCGTCCGGAAGCGGTGCGTCGGGCGCGTCCGGGTCGGTCGGCATCTGGCCGGTGATGAACGCCCAGCCATCGGCCTCCACAGCGTGGGAAAACGGGGCAACCGGGCGCGGGCCCCGGTCGATCATGTGATGAATGGGCAGCATCTGCGCGTCCTGAAGCGATTGATGAGAATTAGCGTCCAGACAGGATGACCCGGAACGACTGCAGACCTCAAGTCCTTTCAATCAACGTCTCAAGCTCTTGCCAAAAAGAAACTGCGCCCCTTTTTGGAAGAGGCGCAGGTTCGAGAATGATTTACCGGCAGAAATCAGGCGGCGGCCCGATCTTCCGGATGGGTCCAAACGAACTGTTCGACGGGCCCGTCCAGCTTGGTGTGAGCCAGTGCATTGGTGAAGTTCGAAAGAAGTTTTGTCGACAGCCCGACCAGCACTTCAAGCGCCTGGCGCTTATCGTAACCTGCAGTCAGGAAGGCCTGAAGCCGGTCATCGCCGACATGGCCGCGAGCATCCAGCAATTCACGGGAAAAGATCCGCAAGGCCTCAAGTTTCGAGTCCGACAACGGCTTGCCTTCGCGCAGGGCGTCGATGACATCTACCGGGGCGTCGATCATCTTCATCAGCATGGTGTGGCCAGCCGTGCAATAGTGGCAACGGTTTTCATAGTTGGCTGTCATCATCACAACCTGCTGTTCCAGCGGGCTCAGCGTGGTTTCTTCAGCAAAGATCCGGAAGGTTTCCAGATATGCCTTATAAGTTGCCGGAGCTTCGGCCATGACCTGATGCAAGGTCGGAACAAAACCATATGCCTGTTTGGACTGGTCCAACAGAGCATGGGAGGCGTCCGGAGCGGTGTCTTTGGTGTGATATGTGAACATTTGAATTCCCTGGTCAGGATTGGAACAAGTTGTTCGGGTCAAATCAAACGGCGATATGCGCCGTCGCTTCGTTCAAAATGCGTGGCCTGAGCGTAGTTTGCGGGATATCCCCTTCCGGTGATCAAGCGGTCCGTGATTTCCCGCTTTGATCCCGGCTGATGTCCGCAAAGCTTGACGCCACATGTTTTGAACATCTATGTACAAAACATGCAGACTATGTTTTGTCCATATATGTACAAAATAATCCGGTTCACGAACGCGTGAGGAGAACACATGGCCCGCCCGTCACGATTTGATCGCAAGGAAGCGATCGGCAAGGCGATGCAGGAAATCTGGAGAAACGGATACGAGCAGACATCGGTCAAAGCGATGTCGGAGAGCCTGGGGATCACGCGATCCAGCTACTACAATGCCTTTGGATCGCGTGAACACCTGTTCCGGGAGGCGCTGTCGGCCTATGCCGAACAGTCACCGGACCGTCCGTTGCGCGAAGACGTAGCGGACGAACCGGTTCTGCAATTACTGACCCGAACCATCCGGGAGATTTGCCACGAAAGGATGCAGGACGCGGACAAGCGCGGCTGCATGATCATCAACTGCCTGAGCGAGCTGGCCAGCAAGAACGACGAGCTTGGGCCGTTAATGTCGGACACCGTCCTTGCCTGCGCGACCCGGTTTGAGGAACTCCTGCGCCTCGCGGTGGATCGGGGCGAACTCGCTCAAGGCACCGACACAAAGGGCCTCAGCCTTGCGCTGCAAAACCTGCTGGTCGGCCTGAACGTCTTTGCCAAGGCCCTTGAGGACGAGAGCGACCTATGGCTCGCCGTCCGTACAACGCTTGAAGGCCTCGGCGTTTACCGGGAGCCATAAAGCGTTTCGATTTTTCATTGAACCGCCGTCGTCACCCTGGATCGTAGATCCATTGTTCGGGAATATGCGCGGTGACCGTCTCGCCTTTGATGATCGTGCCGGGTTTTTCAACATAGCCGACGAGGCCGCGCAAACGCTTGGCAGCTTTCGGGAACAGCAGATCGAGCCCGTCGCGGCCCGGATTGTGCTCCGCGATGGCCTTGCCGGCAAACCGGCAGGGCGCGTTGTCGCCGTCCACACGGATCACAGCGCCGTTCTCAAACACCAGACGGGTCCGGGGTGGCACAAGGGTGAGCGAGGGAATGCCCGAAATCTCGATGTTGCCGCCGATCCAGCCGGTCTTCAGGTCTTCCAGATCCATGCGCAGGGCGATCACTGCCAGTTCCTCGCTGGAGAGGATCGACAATTGCCGCTCGTTGCACATTTGCGTATCGCGCGGATACCATGGCTCCCGCCCGCCCGACAGCCGGGTCATGCCCGCATGAAGGTCGCCGGGAATACCCTCAAAACCCAGGTCCAGCTTGCCAATTTCCTGTGTCTGGAAATCCTCGGCCGACGTGGTCTTAAGGACGGCGGCCACGGTACCGGTTATCCTCCTTGGTGCCACGACCTTCAAGTCTTCCGGCGAGGTAAAAAGCTGATCCATCCGCGCGATCTCCCTTTGAATGAATCTTTGTTGTTTCGCGCGAACTTATCAGCGGTCGAACCGGCGGACCAATAAATCGATGTTACAGATCCATCAGCCATTTGAATGGTAGTCAGTCGAAGATCCCGGTCGGAAATCCGTCAATGCTTTCCATGTTGTTAGCTCGTTTGTAAGCTTCTATTTCTTCCGGTGTTTTGGCGTTGGCCCAGTTCTGCAATGAGGACCGTTCGCCCTGATAGTCGAAAAGCGGCACGCCGAATCCGCAAGAGGACTGCACCAGTTCCACGGTCATACGCACGATCTGGCGGTACGCATGCGGATCGGGTCCACCGAACGTGGACGTGAACAGCTCATTGTAAGCCGGCGTTCCGGCCAGCAGCACCTCGCCCGTTCCGTAAAGCCGGAGGATTTGCGGCGGCCCGGCGACAGCGCAGAACATCACCGTCATCCGGTTGATCTGGCGCAGGTGGGCCGCCGTTTCATTGCCGCTTCCAACCCGGTCGAGGTATGCGACACTGTTCCCGGACAGCACCTTGAACTCAGTCGTTGGGCGCGGGGAGACATTCACACGCCCCGTCGGAGCGGCCGTCGCGGTGAAGAAGATGTGCTGATCCTCGATATAGGCCCGATGCTTGCCGGACAGTTCCGGAAATTGTTTTCCCACGCGGTGCTCCGTTTTTTGCTAAAGAGGTCACTCTTGGCTGCAGACGAAAAAAATCTGGCCCGGCCCAGTGGCCCAAGTGCCCTTGCGCATCTAATTAACCCATCGTCACGCACAATGGAACGGGTCGTTCAACCGAGACCGGAGTAGTTAAAACTTGTTGCGTTTTGCCTCTATGCTTGTGTGCTGCGGATTGATCGCCGGGTGTGGCGGATCACCGGCCGAGTTCGATTTCGTTCAGCAATCATCGGACGGGGCCTCTCTCGGATCGGTCACGCAAGTTCTGGTCGCGACACCACGCAATCCCGTGGACGATCCGCGTTTCCGGTTTGGCCGGGGCCGCTCTGACACCCTCTCTTACGCCGATATCCGCGTCTGGGTGCCAAACAACCGGAAACCCGGATCCATCAAGACACCAAAAGGCACCGCCGATCCGCGCAAGGACTTCGCCATCACGGAGTACGCTGCGATAGACGGCGGCGGGGATTTTCTGAAACAAATCAATGCCGAGCTGGCGAGATTGCCCGAAGAAGACCGGGATATCTTCTTCTTTGTCCATGGCTACAACGTGCCATTCACATCCGGCGTTTACCGGCACGCCCAGATGAAGCACGACTACAATGCCGGCGCTGTCGCCGTCCACTATTCCTGGCCGTCGGCCGGCGAAGCCCCAGCCTATCTCTATGACCGCGACAGCGTACAATACGCCCGCGATGGACTGGAGCAAACGCTGGAGCTGCTCGCGCGCAGCAATGCACAGGAAATCTTTGTCGTCGCCCATTCCATGGGAACCCTCCTGACCATGGAAGCCTTCCGGCAACTGTCCTTGCGCGGCAAGACGAGGACACTAGGGCGGCTTGGCCCGCTTGTACTCGCCTCCCCTGATATCGACGAAGATGTCTTCAAGCGGCAGGTTGAGGCGATCCACCCTGTACCTAAACCGTTTGTCATATTTACGAGCGAAAAAGACCGTGCGCTGCGGCTGTCCTCCCAACTGCGCGGCGGGGCCCCGAGGGTCGGTCAGGGAAAACATATCGAAGCGTTGCGGGAAATGGGCATCGTTGTCGTTAATCTGACAGACATCGAAGATACCGGCGATTCCGTAAACCACTCCACCTTTGCCAGTTCGCCGACGGTTGTCTCGCTGGTTGCGAGCGGTGCGCTTGGTGCTGAAGCCCTTCACGACGAAGAGACTGCCGCCACCAGCTCTTCTGCAAGCGCTGCGGCGGGCGACCTTGTCTCCAGCATCGTCCTTGCCCCGATCCGCGTGGTGAGCGAAGCCGCAAAAGCTGCATCCAGCCAGTAGCGCAGCTAAAGCTGGCAATTATTTCTCCTTATAGTAGTGTTTGAATTTCAAAACACTTTTACGGGAGGCAAAATCAATGGCCAGCGGTGTAGTTTCCAAGCCAACGATTGTATTCACGAACCATCGCGTGGCAGATTCCGGCAACATATACCTGCTATTGACGGCAGATTCAGTCACCGGTCTGACCGGCATGTCCTTGAATACCGTTACATTGATCTCCGATCTCAGCACCGGCGGATTCAGTTTTGACACCATCAAGAGCGGACGCCTTTATGTCGGACTGGGCACCTACCCCAATCCGCCGCTTCCGAATGGGCCAACCTATTTCGGCTGGATAGAATTTTCCAAGACGGCTAGCGACGATGCGATCTGGATCAACCTGACCAATGTCGACCTTACCGGCTTGCCTCTCGCGCTCTCCGGGAAGGACTCCAACGGCAAAGGCTTTTCGCTAGGCCTGAAGGATCCGATGGCCCCTGCCACCAGCACCGGCACCATCCTGTCGCAACTGCAAGCACTTCTCGTTCCGGACGCTGCGGCAAAGATCACCTGCGCGACCGGCCAGACCAAGATCCTTTCACCGACCACCAGCCCGGAATCTTATGTCAGCCTCGAACCGTATCTGGATGTCCTGTGCAATGCGGGCGCACCGCTGACGCTCGTATCAGATGTCCCGGAGGGCGGCAGCGCGGTGACGTTCACCGGGACCTTCGAGAAGGCATCGGCACCAAGTGACATTGCCGTCAACCTCCTCGGCGACAACGGTAAGACGCTGACAATCACCAAGGAAAACCTGTCCGGAACGATCCTTTATGCCTGTGACGGCGGCTACCTGACCTATGACGGTGTTACCTATCCGCAAAATCGCACGGCAAAGAACGACCCGGGCAGTACGGAGGCCGAACGCACGATTACCAACTCAACCTTCCGGAATCTGACCATCGGCATGAACGAGGGCTATCTGACCCTCAAGGGCCCAAACAACAGCACCCAGTTCCCTGGCCAGATCCCTTTTGCCAACGGGCAGGGAAATCCTTACGCGAAGGTCATCCACGAGACGACCAACTCGTATGGCTTTCCTTATGCGGATTCCAATCTGAAAGTGCTGATTACCGCCGACCCGACGGAAGCCCTGGTCCTGACAATCCTAACTGATACCGAGGCATACGGTTATTCCGCAGAGCCGGGCGGGCTACAGCCCAATCAACCGTCCTCCGGCACCTACCAGTTCGGCATAGGAGCCAACAGCGGAGCGCTGGGGCCAATCAGAATCATGAACTGGGTCTATCCGGCGACTTCTGGCGGAGCTTTCGGCGGATATTTGCCGATCCTGCCGGACTGGACGCAAATGTCCTTCTCGGGCCTTGGACCGGAGCACTATATCTGGGTGAAGGATGGCCAGATCGAACAAGGCAATTGCCTCTCAGCAGAGGTGACATGGAACGGCGGCGTTGCTGACTGGCCCGCCAACCTCACTTGGGTCCCCGGTGCCAAACCGCCTGCGAAACCGGCAAGCTGATGCACAAAGGACGGCACATGGAACCGTGCCGCCCATTTTTTCAGTCAAAGTCTTACTGCGCAGACTGTGCCGGGGCCGCCTGAAGCAGGAACTTCTGGCCATTGACCAGCACATATGGCTGACCGTTTTCATCGACCAGGATCTGCGCTTGCGCCGCCGGAGCCGGTGGCGCTTCCGGTGCCTCGGGTGAATCCACGCTCAGCGCCGGTGAATTGCTGCCCTCGACCGCCGGGAACGTCACGACACCGCCACTGCCTTCCGGCATTTCATGGGTGGCGACCGACGCGACATCAGATCCCTGGCTCGTGGCATTCGGAAATGATTGCGCTGGAGCCGCGGCGGGAAGACCGGCAGTGGCTTGCGGTGCATTTGTTGCCGGGAAGGTCAAGGCCGGGTTGGCCGGAGCATTGACGGTTACAGTCGGTGCAGCTGCGTTCGGGAAGGCCTGAGCGGGCGCTGCCGGCGGCAGGGCGGGCGGCTGGCCCGCGGTTGCAGGTGCCGGGAAGGTCACCGCAGGATTTGCAGGTTGCGCAGTCACCGGAACCGTGTTCGGCAGGGTCACGTTCGGATAGGCCTGATTCGGCTGGTACTGGTAACCTGGCGGCGGCGCAACGTATGTCTGCTGCGGTGCATAGGCTTGCGGATTGGCCTTTGCAAACAACATCCGTGTTTGATCCGGGGTCAGAATACCTGTCGGCTCGGCAGGCAGGGAGGCTTGAAACGCGCGAACTGCCGCCTTGGTTTTCCGTCCCGGAGCACCGTCCACGGGACCGGCGTTGAAACCGATGGTGTTCAGTGCGGCCTGAACCGATTTCCAATAGGCCCGTTCCTCGGCCGACCGCCCCGAATACACCTTGGTCCGCCGTGGCTGCTGGCGGTAGACCGGCCGTTGCTTCTGCTTGCTGAGCTGACTGCCGACGATCGCGCCAGCCGTGAATCCGATGATCCCTGCAGCCACACCTTCGCCTCCCGCCTCAACGGGCTTCGAGGACAGGGTGAACGAGGTCACCACCAAAGCTGCTGCTGCAAATATGCTAGTTGTTTTCCACATTGGGGACCCCTTTGCTCTGCTTGAGGGAAACCAGCCACTGGGCGGTTTTCAAATCGGCGGCAGCCGAAAAACGATTAATCATTTCATCAAGCCGCAAGCTGCTGCGGCCCATGGCTTCAATCAAAACCCGGCAGGAATGCGGAAAGACAGCCCGCGTCTGCGCATTCCATTGTGACGGGTAGCTTTCCTGCCCGATCTTTGCCGCCCGGAACTCACCGACATTCGTTAGGAGAAACGAAAAATGGTCGAATGTCGGCGCCATCTGACGGCTGATATGCGAAATGTACCGGCACAAGAAATCCCGGTGCAGATTTAGATCTTGCCCGCGATAGTCGCTGTTTGCAATGGAAAGCGTGAGAAGGTCGAGAAAGTTGTACTGGCTCGAATCCGGCTTGTTGCCGGGAAAATGGTCGAAATAGCCATGGCTTACAAACCCGCCCCACGCAGCAAGCTGTTGCCGGGTATAGAGCTCGGAGCCCAATGGCGCGCCATTCTCGGAAAACCAGTTCAGCTCGCTGAGGCCGTAGACCACCCCCAGTTTCGACACAAGTACGGCAACCGGCGGCAGCGTATCACTGGAAAACATCGAAAGGTTCATTCCGCGGCGCAGGAAGAACTCAAAGGCTTTCGGTTCCGCTTTCTCGGCAAACAGGAACGAGGCCAGGTTGCAAACGCGGCTACTTTGCAAGATCCCGCCGATCTTGGTGCACTTGTGCAAGCCGTTCAGCTCGATCGGCTGGATAGCGTTCAGGTAGTTGTAGAGCAGCTCCACAGAGGGCAGATGCCGGATGGAGTACGGCGCTCTCCTGTCAACTTCCTCGTTGGAAAGAAAAATGCTCTCGACGAACAGCCGTGAGGTCTCGATCTTACCGCTCTCGATCAGCTTGTTCTCAAGATAAAAATGCGCCGATTTCAGATCGCCTTTCTTGACGAAACCCTCGAAGGCTTCCAGCGGGCTCTTTTCCTGTGCATGGGAGGATACGGACAGAAATCCGGCCAGCACCAGCCCTAACGCAGGCGCGGACACCTTACGCAGGTGAACCAGAAAAAAATCCGATCCCCAAATTTGTAAAACACTTAGCAAACTCATCGCGAACCTTGCAAAATATACCCATGCACCTCAAGGGAATGCAGGGCGATAATCTTACAGGTTTACGCGAGGCTCAAGACACGGCGTTCGATTTCCGCGAGAAATGTTAACCGACCGGTGTTTTCGCAGCGTTTCGATTCTAACTTGAAACGCGAGGCATCACTTAACGCATTGAAATCGTTGACTTCAGGCGGCGCCACGCGATTCAGGTTCAATTGAGCACGCTGTAAAATGCAGATCTCGACAGCCGACAACAAAAAACCCCAGGTCCTCACCCGGGGTTTTGGTGTTTCTGGCAGCCAGTAAAAGCCCTTTTACCGCGTCAGCGGCTTGTATTTGATGCGGCTTGGGTCGGCGGCGTGGGCACCGAGGCGGCGAACCTTGTCCTTCTCGTAGTCCTCGAAGTTGCCTTCGAACCATTCCACATGGCTGTTGCCTTCAAAGGCGAGCATGTGCGTGGCAAGGCGGTCCATGAACATCCGGTCGTGCGAGATCACTACGGCGCAGCCGGCGTAGTTTTCGAGCGCATCTTCGAGCGCTGCCAGCGTCTCGGTGTCGAGATCGTTGGTCGGCTCATCGAGCAGCAGCACGTTGGCACCCTGCTTCAGAACTTTCGCCAAATGCACCCGGTTGCGCTGACCGCCGGAGAGATTGCCCACTTTTGCCTGCTGAGCCGGCCCCTTGAAATTGAAGGACGAGCAGTAGGCGCGGGAATTGATCTCCTTGCCATCAAGATAGATGATCTCGTTACCATCGGAGATCTCCTCCCAGACGGTTTTGTCCGGATCGAGCTTGTCACGCGACTGGTCGACATAGCCGAGATGCACGCTGTCGCCGACAGTAACCTCGCCACTATCCGGCTTTTCCTGGCCGGTCAGCATCTTGAAGAGGGTCGACTTGCCGGCACCGTTCGGGCCGATCACGCCGACAATGCCGCCGCGCGGCAGCTTGAAGGACAGATCGTCAATCAGAAGCCGGTCTTCAAAGCCCTTGGAAACACCCTTCAGCTCAATAACGTTGGCACCGAGCCGCTCGCCAACAGGAATAAGGATCTGTTCGATGGTCGGCATGCGCTCTTCCTGCATGGCGACCAGATCTTCATAGGCCTTGATACGTGCCTTGGACTTGGTCTGGCGGCCTTTCGGCGACATGCCCATCCATTCGCGTTCGCGATCGATAGCCTTGGAACGGGCCATGTTCTCGCGGCCTTCCTGCATCATGCGCTTGGTCTTCTTTTCCAGATAGACCGAGTAGTTGCCCTCATATGGAATGCCCTGACCGCGGTCGAGCTCCAGGATCCATCCGGTGACATTGTCAAGGAAGTAGCGATCGTGGGTGATGATCAGCACGGAGCCCTTAAATTCACGCAGGTGCCGCTCCAGCCAATGAACGGTTTCCGCGTCCAGGTGGTTGGTCGGCTCATCGAGCAGCAGAAGGTCCGGCTCGGACAGAAGCAGCTTGCAGAGCGCAACCCGGCGGCGCTCACCGCCCGAAAGGTTCTCAACACCTGCATCGGAAGGCGGACAGCGCAGCGCTTCCATCGCCATCTCGACCTGGCTTTCCAGGTTCCACAGATCAGCCGCGTCGATCTCGTCTTGAAGCGTGGCGGCTTCCTCGGCGGTCTCGTCCGAGTAGTTCATCATCAACTCGTTGTAGCGGTCGATTTTCGCCTGCTTGTGGGCAACGCCTTCCATGACGTTTTCCATCACGGTCTTGTCGTTGTCGAGCTGCGGTTCCTGCGGCAGATAGCCAACTTTGGCGCCTTCCGCCGCCCAGGCCTCGCCCTGATATTCCTTGTCGATCCCGGCCATGATCTTCAAAAGCGTCGACTTACCGGCCCCGTTCGGGCCCAGGATACCGATCTTGGCGTCCGGGTAGAATGACAGGTGAATGTTGTCGAGGACCTTCTTGTCGTTATAGGCCTTCGATAGACCATGCATGTGGTAGATGAACTGGCGCGCCATGGGGCTCGTCGTCTCCGCAAGTTTGAATGTCGGGATTCTGGCTAAAATACTGGCGGGACTTTTAGGGCGTTTTGTGGGGCGAAGCAATGGGGCCTGTGGTTTTCGCAGGGCAATCGCGCTTCAGAATTCCTGGATGAGTTTTCGCAGGAAGTCGTTGCTCCAGCCGGCCTTTTTGAACTTGCCCCGGTTTGAGCCTTTGTCGGTGTTTGCCTTGATGATGCTCAGCGCGATGCGGCGCAGGGCTGCAAAGTTGGCGGGTGCGTGGTCTTTGCGGGCGCGGTGCCGGTCGTCATTCATCAGCACATCGAGCGACCAGTGCAGGCTGTTTTCGATCTGCCAATGGCCCCGGATCAGCGCGGCGGCCGCTTCAGCCGTGGGGCGTTTTGACAGCAGATAAAGCCGCTCGGACCGGCTGGTTTTGCCGTCTGCCTCGCGCTTCGAAGCGACATGGACGAAGGCCTGAAGATGCGGCCATTTATGGGTCTCGGTCAGATAGTCAGGAACGTCGTAAAGGTGATAGCTGCGCTCCTCAATGCGACCATGATCAGCATCTGCCGCAGTGTATTCATCAATATAGTCAATCTGTTGATCATCCACAAAGGCGCGCAGGTCCGTCAGCATATCGCCCTGATTGCCCTTGATCTGCAGGCAATAATCACCGCCCTCCCGCACGATCAGATCGCAGGTTTCACGCTGACAATGCAACGCATCCGCCGTGATCGTGATACCCCGAATGTCGAGCATCCCGATCAACTCGCGCAGGGCCAAAATCTCCCCGCCGCCCTTGGCGCTTTGCGTGATCCCCAAGGTAAGCCGCGCCTCATGCGCAAACGCCGTCACGACGTTCAGACCAGACTGTTCAGCCGCCTTGTCGAAGCTGCGCCGCATCTCCTTGCCGTCGATGGCAATGGCGGGATCGGCGTGACGCGCGGCCGCGAAATCGCTGCGAAACTTGTCGAAAAACGCCTGAAAGCTGGCCGGCTTCATCAGCCGAAACAACCGCGAGTAAGCATCGTGGCAGGGGACGCCGTGGGGCAGTTCGAGGAATTCGCGCAGAAAATCCTCCTTCATGACCCCGAAAAGCTCCATATCGACCGCTGTTTCACCGCCGCAAAGTGTGCATAAAAGACTGATCGTCATGAGATCGCAGAACTTGTGGCGCGGGGCATTCCCACGGCGTGGATCATCCATTTCATTGAAATAGCTGTCTAATGTTGGCATCCCGAAACTCCATCATGTGATGAAACCTCAAGAATCCAATTCTGGAAAAACGTCAAACTTTAAGTGCGATTCCCCTGGTGGTTTTCGGCCGCGCCTCCTGCCGCCATCCCAAACAGGGGTAAATGGTCCGCTCTGATCCGGTTCGGCGGCGGGTTTTGGGATCCTTGGCCGAGGCAGAGGCCTGTCGAAGCCTGAGGGCCGCCTGCATGTCGAAATCACTGATCTGCTTCAAACCTTCATCAGTTCCGCCGTATTGTTACTCCGATCACGGTCGACTTGACCCGCCGGACACTCTCTCAGTAGAGGTAACCAAGCGACAAGCGGCAAGCAAACGGTCCGAACGCACCGCTGATCCGCACCCCCAAACACTATTTGTGAGATTTTCATGAGCGCTGCCGATATTCTCCTTTTCCAGCAGATGATCCCTCTGGTTGAGCGGAAGCTGGACGCCAATTTCAGCGTTCACAGGCTGTACGAAGCCGACGATGAAGCAGGGTTTCTTGCCCGGATAGGTGCGCAGATCCGGGGTATCTCAATGTTTGGCAAGCCCATCGATGCTAGCGTCCTGAAGGCCTTCCCGAACCTTGAAATCATCGCAAGCTATGGCGTCGGCTACGACAACATCGACGCCGCTGCGTGCGCCGCACATGGCGTTATGGTAACCAACACGCCGGATGTCCTGACAGACGAGGTTGCCGATGTGGCCCTGGGTCTGCTGCTGATGACCGTGCGCGAACTGTCCTCTGCCGAACGGTGGCTGAGGGCGGGAAAATGGGAAGGAACCGGCCCCTACCCTTTAACCCGCACGACATTGCAGGGGCGCACGCTCGGCATTTTCGGCCTTGGCCGGATCGGCAAGGCCATTGCCAAACGCGCCGAAAGCTTCGGCCTGAAGATTTGCTATTGCGGACGCACCCGGCAGCCAGATGTCCCCTATCCTTACTTTGCCACCCTCACCGAACTGGCGGAAGCTTGCGACACGCTGATGATCGCAGCACCCGGCGGTGCCGGCACCCATCACGCGGTGAATGGTGAAGTCTTGAGAGCACTTGGGCCGGACGGCCTGCTAATCAATATCGGACGCGGATCATCCGTCGATGAAAACGCACTGATCGCGGCGCTGGAAGCGGGAACCATTCTAGGCGCCGGGCTCGACGTATTCGAAGACGAGCCCAAAGTGCCCCAACCTCTCAAGGAACTGGACAGGGTCGTTCTGCTGCCTCATGTTGCCTCTGCCTCAAAGGCAACGCGCGACGCGATGGGACAATTGGTTGTCGACAACCTGATCAGCTGGTTCGAGACCGGCAAGCCGCTCACGCCGGTTGCGGAAATGCTGTGACGGGAGGTGCTCAGGAATGACAACGACCTTCAATCGCGTCATCTGGGATGCATTGTCGACCCGCCAAATCCGCCACTCCATAGGCGGCGACCGGGCCCGGCGCTTCGACCCGGAAAAGAATGTCTTCGCAGCGACCCGTGACGATACTCCCGAGAGCATGGCCGAACTAGCGGCTTTGCTCACTCCCGGCGGCGAGGATGCAGTCTGCCTTGCCCAGGCGGATGAAATTGTCATACCCGGCGAACTGATCGTCGAATTGTCAGCCGATGTCGTGGCATTGGCCAAAGCCACCCCCGGAAAAGCGGTAAAGCAGGACGTCGAGATCCACGAGCTGACTGCCAGCGATCATGGCGATATGCTGGCGCTGGCGGAGCTAACCGAGCCGGGCCCATTCAGAAAAAGAACACCGGAAATCGGAAATTTCTGGGGTGTCCGTATCGACGGCCGCCTTGCCGCAATGGCCGGCGAGCGGTTCAGCTTTCCGGGCCATACTGAAATCAGTGCCGTTTGCACACATCCCGATTACCAGGGACGAGGCCTGGCCTCCGCGCTTTCAGCACACGCCGCCAGGCAAATCGAGGCCCGTGGCGACCGGCCCATGCTGCATGCCTATGCAACCAATACCGGCGCCATTAAGCTCTACCAGAGCCTGGGGTTCGAGCTGGTCGCAGAGCTGAACATGGTGAAGGTCGCCCGGCCGGCGGCGTAATACCAACCCAGTTTAGCACCTATCGCGGCGCCATTCGGATGGCGCCGTCAAGGCGGATCGTCTCGCCGTTGAGCATGTCGTTCTCGCAGATGGCCCGGACCAGCTTCGCGTATTCGCCCGCCCGGCCGAGGCGCGAGGGAAACGGCACCTGGCTACCGAGTGATTGCTGAACATCCTCCGGCAGGCCAAGCAGCATCGGTGTCTCAAACAAACCTGGAGCAATGGTCATAACGCGAATGCCGGACTTCGCGAGATCCCGGGCCACGGGTAGCGTCATGCCGGCAACGCCTGCCTTTGAGGCCGAATAAGCCGCCTGACCGATCTGACCGTCGAAGGCAGCCACCGAAGCAGTCGAAATGATTACGCCGCGCCCGCCATCTTCGGTCACCGGATCAAGGGCGGCCATCCCGGTCGAAGCAACGGATATGCAACGGAATGTGCCCAGAAGATTGACCGCGATCACCTTTTCAAAGAGTCTCATTGGATGCGGTTCACCGCGCGAAGTCGTCTTGGCGCTCGGCGCGATGCCCGCGCAGTTTACGAGAATACGCTCCGGGCCGTTTGCGGCTCGCGCGATCTCGAAACCGGCCGCGACGCTGGCCTGATCGGTAACATCCACCTTCGCGAACTGTCCG
Source organism: Roseibium sp. (assembly GCA_965230445.1). Classification (GTDB taxonomy): domain Bacteria; phylum Pseudomonadota; class Alphaproteobacteria; order Rhizobiales; family Stappiaceae; genus Roseibium. The sequence goes on from OZ246005.1 coordinate 2,825,992, forward strand.
CCGACTTCAGCTGCAACACTGTGGCCCTTCTCTTCATCCAGATCGAACAGGGTGACCTTAACACCTTCGCCAGCCAGCATACGGGCTGTTTCCGAGCCCAACCCGGACGCGCCGCCGGTGATAACCGCACTCATCGATGGGTCGAGTTTCATTCTCTCAGGACTCCATATTAATATTCTGATATTTTTATATTTTTCTCCTTCCTTTGACTATTACGTCAAAATGGGTTCAGCTTCAACAGAGGATCAAGCCGCCTTTCGGCAGAGAACGGTGTTTTGCCTTGTTCAAAGAATAACCATCGCCCATGTGCCGGGAAGGGCCGCTGCCAGCCCTACTGCGGAACCGCCGCTACCTGCAAATCCATGGCCTTGAGGTCAATCGGCTTCTTGATTCCGGCAACGGACCGGCCGAGGCGCGTTTCGCCAGTGCGGCCGGAATACCCTTGCGCGACGGCGAGATCATAGGTCGCCAAATCGGTGAGAATACGGGTATTCTCGGCCTTGTTGGCATCCTCAAGCTTTGCAGCCCGGTTCACCGCGTCGCCGATCACCGTGAATTCCAACCGGTCTTTCGAACCGATGACGCCAACAGTTACCGTCCCGGCTGTCATCGCTGACCCCACCCGCAATGCGCCCGGCCATCCGGCCGAGGCAAAATCCGCCTGGGCATCGTCAATCGCCGCCATCAGCCGATAGGCCGCACGCAAACTATCAGCGGCATAGGTCTCAGATGGCTGAACGGCGCCAAATGTCGCAAGGATGCCGTCGCCAAGGAACTTGTCGACTCGACCGCCCTCTTCATCGATAATCTTCACGACGATGTCCTGGTAAGCGGCCAGAACCGCAAGCACATGCTCCGGCGGCAGGTTCGCGGACGTGCTGGTGAAACCGCGAATATCGGCATAAAGGATCGCCGCTTCGCGAAGAGTCCCCTCGCCCGCCTGGAGTGCGTTGTCCGCATTGGTAATCGATGCGGCAACCTCCGGCGAAAAGAAACGGCTGAGATCGGTCGCCGCCGCCTGACTGCGGATGGAGGTAAACAGCATCTCCCGTCCCCGGTAAATGGCCGCCGACAGGATGATTGTCACTGCCAGAATGACCATCGTCTTGTCGAGTTCCGCGCCGATCAGGATGGTGTTTCCGGTGAGATACTCCACATAGTTGCGAGTGACGTACATGCCGTCCATCTCGGAAAACACGGCATAGAACACCAGGCCAAGCCAGCCGGCCACCGCAACAATCCCGGTGGTTAGTACGAATCTTGGATCGAAACGCAGCGCCCTGAGCCCGATGAAGATGAACACGTACATCAACGTCGGAGCCTTCAGATAGAAGGTAGGATGCTGGTTGTACTGAATGTGAAAGGAAAAGATCAGCCCGACCAGCAAGGCCATATCGACGCCGATCGAGATCAGGAGGTACCATTCCGGCAGTTCAAACCGGTAGGCCAGCACCAGACGAAGCACAGTGAACAGAAAATAGCCGCCAAGCGCATAAGGGACGAAGTTGAATCCGTCCGCACCTTCAGCCCTTGGTGCGATGGCATAGAGCGAGGCGAAAAACATCACCAGGCCGAACTGCACCCAGCCGATCATGCGCTCGGAATTTGCCTCCCGCGTCTTGATTTCCTGACGCACCCGCAAGGGCAAACCCTCCACGGGCGGGCCACCGCGCGTGATGTAACCGATTAGTCCCCGAATGCTCGCCATACCGCTCCGCCACCTGTTCAGCCGGAATGTGACGCCGTGCGCATCGCCATTCAATGGGGCTCGACAATATTTGAGCGGTTGTGATCCTGTTTCAAGGACGCAGAACCATTCCTTCAGCGGCCACCAGCGTGCCCGGATAAGCGGTCCCGGCGGCCGCGCCGATAGCGTCCAGTTCGTCGTCTGTGCAGCGCGGGTCGTGATGAAACAGAACCGGGACCTTCACATTCGCTGTCTTCGCCAGCGCCACGGCCTCCGGCCAGGTCGAATGTCCCCAGCCCCGGCACTTTTGATAGGCATCGTCGGAGAACATGGCATCATAGACCATGATATCGGCGTTTCTTACGAAATCCGGCAGTTTCGCATCGATCTCGGGGTTGCCGTGTTCGTGGTCGGTGATAATGCAGATCACCTTTCCTGCGAACTCGAAGCGGTACCCGCACGCCCCGCCCGGATGGTTGAGGCGTATCGTCTTCACTTTAAGGCCGTCATTGCGCGGAATGTCATCGCCAGCAGAAAACGGTTTGAATTTCAGAGCCTTGAGGACATCAACCGTGACCGGGAAAACCGGCGGGGACATGACGCGGCCAAGGACCTCTTTCAGGTCCAGATCATCTTCAAAATGCCCCGACCAGGCATTGACAGTGTAGCGCGGATCATAGGCCGGCTTGAAAAACGGCAACCCGCAGACGTGGTCCAGATGCGTGTGCGTGAAGAACAGATCGATAACCCGAGGATCCTGCTTGTGCAGTTCAGTACCGAGTTTTATCGCCCCGGATCCGCAATCCACTTGAATGAGCGCGTCTCCGGCGCGAATTTCAAAGCATGTGGTCTCGCCGCCATACCGTAGCGTGTCCGGACCCGGGGTTGGTGTCGACCCCCGAACGCCCCAAAACCGCAGCGAAAATTCATCCGACAATTCCGACACTCCTAACCGGACGCTCCCTGCCGGGCTTCGGCAAGATCTCTGGTCGTCCGCTCAAGGCGCAGCGCCAGCGTACGCATGACTTCCAGGGAAATGTCAGGAAACTCGGTCAGCAGTTTCAGGAAATCGTCTTTTGACACGGTCAGGATGTCCATGTCATTCGCGGCAACGAGGGTCGCCGTCCGCGGCACATCGCACAGGATCGCGATCTCACCAACAATGGAATTCGCCGAGACCTGCGCCACTTTCTTCTCGCCGTCCGGCGTATTCACCAAGACATCCGCATCGCCAGACAAAATGATGAATGCGCAATCGCCTTCTTCACCTTGCGTACACAGCCGTTCATCGGATTGGTAGGCAGTGCGGTCGCTGATAAAGGCCAGAAGACGCAGTTTGGTTTCGTCGATCCCGCGAAACAACGGGACACGCCGCAGGGCCTCGACTTCAGTTTCAAGCGACATACGCACCTCCCGACCGGCAACAGTTTGTAAATTCTGGTATCAATCCGGTTTTGTAAAGGCTGAGCCGGCACAGAAGATCTTGTTTTTCTAGCATTTTCTTACCTACTAGCTACGATCCGGCCTTGATCCATCTTAAAACTAAGATTGAATTCTTCCCTCAGCTCGTCGTTCGCTCCTCCAAACAGCATCGTTTTGCCCTGAAGAACCGTTCTCAGCGACTGACGGAGTTGCCGGTCATCTTCGCTCATGGTCGTACCGATATCATCCAATATGGTAACTTGTGCGTTTTTCAGAAGTCCCCGGACCAGTGCAAGCTTCCGGCGCTGGCCTGCGGACAACCGCGAACCTGACACACCCACATGGTAATCGAAGCCGGCAAAGATGATCGGCTGCCTGAGGCCGGTCTCCTCGACAATATCGCGGATAACGCCATCAATGCGTCTCCGGGAATCGCGCCGGTCGACACGTGGCCGGCCGAATAGAAGGTTGTCCTCGATGGTCAGCGGCGGGAGATAGATGTCCGGATCGATGGCAACAAACGTGTCGGAACTGGCGACCACCTCTTTCAGGAATTGCTCGCGCGCGGCAATGAGATCGGTCTTCAGTTCTTCATCCATCACGCCAAGGCGATGCCTTGCCGGAACCAATTTGAACGCAAGCGCGACCAGCCGATCCTTGTCAGCTTCGGTCAATCCGGGCCGCTGCGCCTCGGACTTGGCAATCCGTACGATCCGCTCGAACTCGGGCAGATCTTCCTGGGTGATAAACGAATAATTGCCGAGCAGTCCGCTGTCGCCGGAAACATTTGAAAACAGTTCCAGCATGGTCTCGGCGATTTGCAGTCCGATTGCTTCCAGCTTTGCGTCGAACCCGGAACTGGACAGGAATGCCTTGATCTCCGGCATGTCCGGCACGGATTCCATGGCGATCTGCGGGTCTGCCGGCACTGCGAAGAACAGGTTTTCAGCGAGGCTGGCGCTCTGGTTGAACGATGTGCGATCCCAGAGCTCCACCAATCCTGCCAGGGCGGGGTCGGAGGAAATCCGGCCGGCAAGGTTCTTGCGGACCGAAAGGATGCTGTCGGCAAGACGATCATCCATTTTCGGATCGAACCGGGATTGCAGGCCGAGGCGGTAGATATCGGCATCCAGGCCGACTGCCGTCAACATCTGGAGCGCCCGCTCGTCCAACTCCTTGTCATTGCCAACCCCGGCGGCCGCATAGTCATTCCACTCGGCGGCCAGATCATACGTCGGATTGTGCGTGTGGCCAGCTTCGGAGAGCCGTCGCTTGTACTCTCTTAACGCCTCGCCCTCGCGTTCAGGAGCAACCAATGGCCGGTGACGCAGACCATACAAAAGGTTGTCGCGGATGGTACCAGTCCAGACGTGAACCGCCCCGCCAACATAGGCGATTTCCCTGCCAATCGAGGACTCGTTCAACTCCTCAAGATCATGGCTGCCGATTCTGACCGACCCCGAAGACGGCGACACAAGCCCTGCAGCCAGTTGCAGCACTTCGGATCGGCCCGATCCATCCGGCCCGATCACCGCGCAGTTTTCGCCCGGAGGCACTTTGAGGGATATGTCCATGGCCTCCTGACCGGCCGCGCCGCCAGAGAAGCTGACATTGTTGAACGACAGCTCGCCGGACAGTTCCACCGCATCGTCATTGGTCAGGCGTTCGACCGGATAGATATCTTCGGGATCGAAGTTCTCGACAACGGTCTGATACTTCACGCTGACATCGGATGTCATCTGGTAGAAGGACAAGAGCAGTTTCCACGGCCCGGCCAGATCCTTGTAGGCCGCAATCACCGCCAAAAGCGCGCCGAGGCTAAGATCCCCCTGAATGACCAGATAGCCGCCGATCAGGTAGAAGAAGAACGGCGTCAACTGGTTCATGAAGTTGTTCAGGAACTTGATGAAGAACTTCCGATTGAAGATCTCGTAGCGGATCTTGAAATTCTCATAGAGCCTGTCCGAGATATCCGCCGAATGCCAGGCCGAAGCGTCGTTGGCGTGGATTTCGGCAACGCCCGAAATATTCTCACCGATCTTGTCGGCCACCACCCGGATGTTCTTCACCCTTTTGCGCGACAGAAGCACGACTTTCTTCTGCAGCTTCGGGATGATGTAGCCCTGGATCGGATAGGAACTGATGGCTGCAAGCCCGAGCAACGGGTCCTGCATGAAAATAAACCCGAGCTGTACCACCAGCATGCCGCCCTGGTAGGCGGGCAACGCGAACGCTTCGCCGATATAGCCGCCAACATCCTCGACCTCGGATGTGATCATCGGGATGATTTCACCCGAACTCACTTTCCTGAAATGCGGCAGGCGGAACCGCAGCACGCGCTGGAAAAGCTCGAAGCGGAGGCGCCGGAGCATGCGCTCGCCCAGACGCCCCTTGTAGACGTTGAGATAGAATTTCAGCCCGTTCGAGACGACAACCAGCAACAGAAAGGTTGCGCACAAAAGGACCAGATAGGGGACCTGATCGAAATCGAATCCGAAGACCGTTCTCGGAAACTCCTCGCCCTGAACCGCGTCGTTGACGATCAGTTTCGGCAGTTCGAGAAGAAAATAGACGACCGGGTAGCTGAGAACCGTGATAAGGAGAATGTAGATTTGCTGCCGGGCACTGTACTTCCAGATGAAGCCGAAAAGACCTTTTTCCATCTCACGTCCCAAACTTGCCTAAAACGTCAGCGGCCACGTTACCGCCAATCTCAATCCATTTTCCCCGAACTTGAAAGATGTAGCAGCGACAGACGATAATTGCCACAATTGCGTCTCATTTAATCAATCAACAATCTTCACGCAGAGTACGTAATTCTAACAATCTTGGTTACAGGGCGTGACAAAGCCGGTAAAACTGGGACATAAGAGGGGCTTTGCAAAATGCGGATAACTGAGGCCCCATGAGTCCGATCTCGCCCAAGATCCTGATTTACAGCCACGATTCCTTCGGGTTGGGCCACTTGCGACGCTGCCGTGCGATCGCCCATCACCTCGTGGGAGAGTTCGACACACTGTCGGTTCTCATTCTTTCAGGCTCACCAATCATCGGAAGTTTTGAATTTCGCTCCCGAGTCGACTTCGTCCGCATTCCGGGTGTGATCAAGCTGCGCAATGGGGAGTACACGTCGCTTTCCCTGCACATCAACATTGATCAGACTCTTGCCATCCGCTCATCGATCATTGAGCACACCTCAAAAGTGTTCGAGCCGGACATCCTGATTGTCGACAAGGAACCGCTCGGCTTGCGCGGCGAAGTTCTGCCGACCCTGGAAGCGCTCAAAGAAACCGGAACCCGGCTGGTGCTGGGCCTTAGGGACGTCATGGATGCCCCGGATGTGCTTCGCGACGAATGGGAGCGCAAGAATGTCTACCCGGCGCTTGAATCGCTTTACGATGAAATCTGGATCTACGGACCGGAAGGGATCTGCAATCCACTCGAGGGGATCGAAATTGCTGAGTCTGTGAAGGAAAAACTCTTCTACACGGGATATCTGCGCCGGGAATTGCCGGAATCAGCCAAGAACAATCCGGAACCGATCCCGTTCGGCGAGGAGCCCTATATCCTTGTGACCCCGGGCGGCGGCGGCGACGGTGCCGAGATGGTCGACTGGGTCCTGCGCGCCTATGAAACCCGGCGACGGCCGTTATTCCCGGCGCTGATCGTTCTGGGCCCGTTCATGCCAGCTGCCAGCGTCGCAAACTTTACCGAACGGGCCGATGCCCTGCGCGACGTGGAAATCATCCGGTTTACACCCCAGATGGAGTCCTATCTTGCCAATGCCACGGCGATTGTCGGCATGGGCGGCTACAACACGTTCTGTGAGATCCTGTCGTTCAACAAACCGACCCTGATGGTGCCGAGGATTGTCCCGCGCCGCGAACAGGCGATCCGGGCGGAACGTGCGGAGCAAAGCGGTCTTTTGAAGGTCCTGCCGATCGACCGCTATCCTGACCCGAATCTGATGACCGACGGGCTGGCCGATCTCACCAAGACCTCGCCGCCTTCCAAGGCGGGCATCGAGAACCTGATGGACGGGCTTGACCGCGTGAGCGGCCGCGTTTCTGAAATCCTGGGAAAGCGTCACGACGCGCAGGCGCCCAAACTGGTAAATTTCTGACCGCCATCCGGGTTAAACACCGGTTCCTCTACCATAAAGAAAATCCATGTCCCGCATCGCCGTTGTCGTCAAAGGCTATCCACGCCTTTCCGAAACATTCATCGCACAGGAGATTCTAGGGCTGGAGCGCCGGGGCATCGGCATTCTGATCGTCGCTTTGCGCAAGCCCTACGATCCGCATATCCATGAGTTGCACCGGCAGATCAGCGCCGAGGTTATGTATCTTCCCGAATATGTGAAGGATGACCCGGCGCGGGTCGCCAGAGCCAAACGCTGGGCCGAAAAACAGCCGGGCTATGAAGGTGCGAGAGCCGTGTTTGACGCCGACTTCGCCCAACAGCCCACTGCCGACCGCCGCCGCAGGTGGGCACAAGGCTGCGTGCTCGCCCATGAACTGCCTGACGATATCACTTGGGTTCACTCGCACTATCTTCACACCCCCTGCTCTGCCGCACGCTACGGCGCGGACCTCAGCGGGCGCGGCTGGTCCTTTTCCGCCCATGCCAAGGATATCTGGACCAGTCCGGAATGGGATCTGCGCACGAAGCTCAACGATGCCACCTGGGGCGTGACCTGTACCGCGTTCAACGTTGCGCACTTGAAAAGCCTGTGCAATGCGCCGGAAAAAATCGAACTCGTCTATCACGGCCTTGATTTCACGGGATTTCCGCTTCCTACCGAAGTGACCAGCCCACGCGACGGCAAGGGCGATCCGGTGCGCATCGTCTCCGTAGGACGTGCTGTTGAGAAAAAAGGCTACGGTGATCTCCTCCATGCGCTGGCACGCATTCCCGCGGAGCAGAACTGGACCTTCACGCATATCGGCGGCGGTGAGCTCTCCGATGCCCTGAAGGATACGGCGAAAGACCTCGGATTGGGCAACCGGATCATCTGGTGCGGTGCGCAGCCGCGCGAGGAGGTGATCAAGACATGTCAATCCGCCGACCTGTTTGTTCTTCCCTCCAAACTGGCGAAATCCGGCGACCGGGACGGTTTGCCGAATGTGTTGATGGAAGCCCAGTCGATGGGGATTTGCTGCCTGTCGACCCGCGTGTCAGCAATCCCCGAACTGATCATTGACGGTGAAACCGGTGTCCTTGTGGACCCGGGCAATCCTGAAGGCCTGTCGGATGCGCTCAGCGCGCTGATCCAGTCGCCGGACAAGCGCCGCACGCTAGGCCTCGCCGGAGCGGACCGGGTGCGCAGCGAGTTTGCGGCAGACCCGGGACTTGACCGTCTGGCCGAAAAGTTCCGAAAGGTGTTGTAACCGCCACCGGGATTTTGACATGAAGATCGCTTTCACCGCGCCTATGAAGCCGCTGGACCACCCGGTTCCCTCCGGGGACCGGACGATGGGGAGGCTGATCGTGCGGGCGCTGCAGGCCGCCGGTCATAACGTTGAAACGGCCAGCACGTTCCGCGCCTGGCGCAAGGAAGGCGGTAGCGCGGTTCAAGAGCGTGTGCGCGAGGACGCGCTTGCCGAAGCGGACCGGATTGCCCGGATCTGGGCTGAAACATCTAACCCGCCAGATCTGTTCCTGACCTATCATCTCTACCACAAGGCGCCGGACTGGATCGGACCGGCGCTGGCTGACCGGTTCGATCTTCCTTACGCGATCGTCGAGGCCAGCCGGGCACCGAAACGCCGTCATGGCGAATGGGCGACAGGATTTGCAGCAGCTGACAAGGCCCTCGCCCGAGCAAATGCGGTTGCTGCCATCCATCATGCCGACGCCGAATGCCTGTCAGATGTGGTTCCTGCCGACCGATTAGAAGTTTTGCTGCCGTTCCTGGATGAGGCCCCATTCGCCGCCGCCGTCAGGAAACCAATGCGCAAGGACGCCCCTTTGCGTCTACTGGCGGTTGGCATGATGCGCGGGGGCGACAAGACCCGGTCCTATGAAGTGCTCTCGGAGGCTCTTCAACTTGTGTCCGGTTTGCCATGGCATTTGACGCTTGCAGGCGATGGAGCCAACCGCGACTACATCCTGTCGCTGTTTCCGCAAGACCGGATCACATTTGCGGGTGCAAAAGACCCTGAGGACATGCCAGCGCTCTACGCCGGACATGACCTGCTGGTCTGGCCAGCCATCCGCGAGGCTTTCGGTCTGGCCCTTCTGGAAGCCCAGGCGGCCGGACTGGGTGTTATCGCGGGGGACACGTTCGGCGTGCCAGATATCGTAAGCCATGGCGAGACCGGCTTGTTGTCGCCGGAAGGTGATGCCGGTGCGTTCGCGGACAACCTCAAGACCGTTCTGGATACGCCTGAAATTGCCGAACGTTTCGGACGGGCCGCAAGCCGGTACATTGACAACCGGCACAGTCTACTAGTTGGCACCGAACGGCTCGACGCCCTTGTCCAAAAAGCTGTCTTGAACCACGCCCGAACCCGGCAGGCCACCCCATGAGTTTCCGCGCTTTCATCCACGTACAGCACCTGCTTGGCACCGGCCATGTGGTCCGCGCTGCGGCAATTGGCAAGGCGCTGGCCCAGCGCGGTGTTGAGGTCACACTTGCCAGCGGCAATGCAATTCCGCCGACTCTCGACCCGGCGGGGCTGACAATTGTGGAGCTTCCGCCGGTCAGAAGCCCGGATGCCCGCTTCAACCGGCTGGTAACACCTGACGGACAAGACATTGACGAGGAATGGAAAAACGCGCGCGTTCAAGCAACACTTGAAGCTTATGCGGCAAACGAGTTCGATCTCCTTCTGACCGAAACATATCCTTTCGGCCGGCAGAAATTCGCCTTTGAAATAGAGCCCTTGCTCGCGAAGGCTAAGGTTCAGGCGAAACCTCCGCTGATCGCCACCTCAATTCGCGATATCCTGGTGCGCAAGAAGCAGCTCTGGAAGGAGGAGAAGATGGCCGATGACGCATGCGCCTTCTACGACCGTATTCTTGTCCACTCCGATCCGGAGTTTATCCAGCTGGAAGACAGCTTTCCGTTTGCAGACCGTGTCGCTCCGCTTGTCCGCTATACCGGTTATGTCGGCGGCGCAAGCCGTCCAAAAGCCCGTTCGGGCGACGGCGAAGATGAGGTCATCGTATCCTGTGGAGGCGGTGCGGTTGCCGAAAGCCTGCTCTCTGCAGCCCTTGAGGCCCGGCCGTTGTCACGCCGCGCGGAGGACACCACGTGGCGCGTCCTGATCGGCCATGATGTCTCAGAAGATGCCTTCGCGATCTACGCGAAGAGCGCGGGCAATGGCCTTGTCGTGGAGCGGGCACGGCGGGATTTTCCCGAGCTCCTGAAGCGCGCAAGGCTCTCCGTCAGCCAGGCAGGCTACAACACTGTGCTCGACATTCTCATTGCGGGTGTTCCGGCAGTCTTCGTTCCCTTCGCGCAGGAAAGCGAAACGGAACAAACCCAACGTGCCGAAGCGCTCGCCGGTCATGGCCGCGCTGTGGTCACCGGCGAAGCCGGCCTGACGCCGGAGCGCCTTGCCGCTGCGGTTGACGATGCTCTTGCGCTTCCGCGCAAGGACACCCACGTGCGGCTGGGTGGCGCGGATTGCAGTGCGGAACTGCTGTTGAACGATTTAAAGGCACGGGCCGCATGAGCGGAAAACAGCAATTCCTGGAAGAGCTTCGCAGTCATCTGGACTGGTTCGCTGACCGGAACCGGAAAGTCCGGTTCTGGTGGCGGGACGATGATGCGATTGAGCCCACCCAGGCCCTCGACCGCCTGCTCGCCCAGGCAAATGCCCACAAGGTCGATGTCGCCCTGGCCGTGATCCCAAGGGACGCAACGGATGCATTGGCGGCACGGCTAGAGAGCGAACCGCATGCGCTCGTCCTTCAGCACGGCTGGCAGCACAAGAATTTCCAACGCAAGGACCTGGGCGAGAAAGCTGCCGAACTGGGCAGCCGCCGGGACGCGGACGAACTGCTGGGGCAATTGGCCGAGGGCAGACAGCGGCTGGAAGAACTGTTTGGCGACAGGTTCATTGCGGCCATGGTGCCGCCCTGGAACCGGATCGCGCCCGAAATCTCCCGCCGTCTACCTGACATCGGCGTGCCCGGCCTTTCGACGTTCACCTGGATGATTTATCCGCGCGCGCATCAGGTGCAATCGCATGTCGATATCATCAAGTGGAAGAAACAGGTTCGCTTTATCGGCTGGGAAAGCGCCCGCCTTCGTCTGGATCTACAGCTCGTCCGGCGGCGCAACACCGGCCCTGAACCGCTCGGCATCCTCACCCATCACCTTGCCCATGACGAGGGATGCTTTGAGTTCATGGACGCTTTTCTAAAGGTCGCAGCCCATCATGCCGGGGCCGAGTGGCCGGAGGTGAAGGAATTGTTTGCGGTTTAATTTACCCCGTCTCCTCGAACGAAAACTCCGCCTGCCTGAGATATTCGGTGAACTCCGTGCGCAGAAGCTCCAGCTTGGGGTCAATATAGGCCTTGCAGAAAGGCCGCTTAGGCCCGGTCTGGTAGTAGTTGCGGAATTTCTCATCCGACAGCTTGAAAGCCTGAAACGGCAAGATCTGTGTGACCAGAGGCTTGCCAAACCGGTTCCTGAAGCGCAGGAGAATTCGCGCCACCTCCAGCCCCGAAAGCGCATCATGGATATAGACCGCACTGCGGTACTTGCCCCGTTTGGAGTGATCTGACGTCGAAGCGTGGGTTCTCAAGTGGATCTCGATCAGGGTGGAGAGCGGTATTTCCGCCGGATCGAAGGTGAGCATCACGGCCTCAGACCAGGACTGGTATGGCGGATTTGAGCGTATGAACCCCTGTTCCACCATTGAAACGCCGTGAAGCGCCTGAAAAACCGCTTCGGTGCACCAATGGCAGCCGCCGCCGAGCCCGATCTTCATGTATCGATGTCCCGCAATTCCTGAAGCAATGCACCTGCTCATGGTCCCGGTAATACAATGCGAAAACAAGACGGTCCCATATGCTTTGTGTGGGTATCAGCGAAATTGGCTATTCCATGGGGTGGTGGAGCAGGATGAACGGCCCAAGGAACCGGCGGCAATCCGTTTCTCGAAGGCTCAGCGGCGTCTCGATTTTCAAGCGTTTCGATGCTAACTTGACACGCGAAGCGACATTTAACACGTTGAAATCTTTGAATTCAGGCAGCGTTAAGTGGTTCAGATCAGATCGAGAACGCCAGCGTTTTCAGCCCGCTGATCGGGCAACTTCCTGCGGGAAGCAATCCTGTTGCCCGTTGGCCTCTTTCGCGCCTGGCGGCGCGACTACGGCTGGCGCGTCTTCAAATGCACCGATACGGCCGATTTCGGATCCTGCCTTGTCGAGCCGAATCCGCTTGCTGCAATCCGCGCAGTCCCGTCCCTCACACATTGAGCCGTTCCTCTCTCCCAAACCAAAAACGGCAGTGCTATATACCTGCGTCCCGGCAGTCGAACCCATCTCAGTTAGGAATTGTTTGCAACAATAGAGACAGCTCACCGTGTTGCCATGACATGGATCAAAATACGGAGGGACATGAGCGTGTTGCACTTAAAGAGTGCGAAACCAGCCCTGTGATCGGCACAATCCTTGTGGCGTATTTGCCAGATCAAGAAAACGGTTTCCACCACGGGGCCGCGCCGGCGTCCTGCAATTGTTTCGGAGAAACCGTTGCGGATTTCTGGTCCTTTTGACCAGCGCCCGAAATCAGCTTCCATAAAGTCTTGGCAGCAATCGCAATACATCCGATGTCGGCTTTCTCGCCGGGGATAAACGTGTTGTAGAAAACATAAAGAGCAATCGCTTTACTGCCGGAGAAATAGCCGGATTCGCAGTTGTAGATTACGGTCTTCAATTGCTCGATGTCGATCTTATAGGAATGGAAATTCTGGCCCTTGATCGCATCCAGCTTTTTGGCCTGGATAAGAAACGTGACGTCATTGTAGTTCCAGATCCAGTCGCCGCCGAATTCCTTTTCAAGATGGGCTCCTTGAAGGCTTGTCGTGCTAAACGTCAGTTCCTCGGCCGTAGCTCTTGCCTGGATGGTCGCAAGATTGACGCTGGTGATGGCGTCTTCACGGATCATCTCGCCGAGGTCGGCAGATTGGGCCATGATGTCATAGGTCCAGACGGATTGTGCCTTCAATATATCGACGAATGACATGGCGGTTGATCTCCTGCAGGGGTAACGATGCAGACGACGCTTGAACCTCAGAAACGTGACGGATCTGAAGATTGACAACCGTTAGAACGGCCCCGAAAGTGCAGATTGAAGACCCGCCGGGAACCGACCATGAGCCACGACCACGATCATTCAGACCTATCTGCCACGGAGCTGAGGGTCCGCGCGCTTGAAACCCTTTTGACGGAAAAGGGCTATGTCGATCCGGCGGCAATGGACGAACTGATCGAAACCTACGAGACAAGGATCGGGCCGCGCAACGGTGCCAGAGTGGTCGCCAGAGCCTGGACAGATCCGGCCTATCGCGAACGGTTGATGGAGAACGCAACCAAGGCGATCGCGGAACTCGGCTTCACCGGCAGGCAAGGCGAACACATGGTCGCGGTCGAAAACACACCCGGGACTCACAATATGGTCGTCTGCACTTTGTGTTCCTGCTATCCGTGGACGGTGCTCGGCCTTCCGCCGGTCTGGTACAAGTCAGCCCCCTACCGGTCCAAGGCGGTGCGCGATCCGCGCGGCGTGTTGGCCGACTTCGGCGTGACATTGCCTGCGGCCACCCGAATCAAGGTTTGGGATTCAACTGCCGAGATCCGCTATCTGGTTGTTCCCATGCGTCCGGATGGTACGGATGGCTGGGCGGAGGAGAAACTCGCCGGCCTTGTCTGCCGGGACAGCATGATCGGCACCGCGCTTGCGCTTGAGCCGTCTACTCCAGAGGGCGCATCATGAACGGTGCACAGGATCTTGGCGGCCAGATGGGTTTCGGCCCGGTTCAACAAGAAGAAAACGAACCGAACTTTCACCATCCTTGGGAAGAGCGGGCCTTTGCGCTTACGCTTGCAATGGGGGCCACCGGAAGCTGGACACTTGATGCATCGCGCTTTGCCCGCGAAAGCCTGCCGCCCGCTGTCTACTTGTCATCAAGCTATTATGAGATCTGGACGTTTGGCCTGGAAAGACTGGTCGTAAACAACGGGTTGGCCACTGCGGACGAGTTGGCTCAAGGGCACATGCTGGAGCCTGCCAAACCTGTCAAAAGTGTCTTGCGGGCGGAGAATGTGCCGGCTGTGCTGGCCAAGGGCGCTTCTTGCGACCGGCCGGAAACGTCTCCCGCAACCTTTCAACCCGGCGACTGGATCCGCACGCAGCGCATGAACCCCGAAAGCCATACAAGGTTGCCGCGCTATGCCCGTGGCGTTGAAGGCACTGTTGAGACCGTCCACGGCGTTCATGTGTTTCCCGACAGCAACGCCCATGGCAAAGGCGAACAACCAGCCTGGCTTTACGGCGTTGTCTTCAAGGGGCCGGACCTTTGGGGCAAGGACTGTGACGCTGATCTTGAGATCCGGCTGGACCTTTGGGAGCCTTACCTTGAGCGTCTCTGACCTGATGAACGCCTCAGCGGCGATTCCAACCGGTGGCGACGGGCCGGTTTTTGCCGAACCGTGGCAGGCCAAAGTATTCGCCATGACCCTGCAAGCCCATGAGGCGGGACTGTTTAGCTGGCCGGAATGGGCTGACGCCTTGGGAAAGGAACTTGCCAAAGACAACGATCTGCCCGCGGATGAACAGCCCATTGGCTATTATGACCACTGGCTGACAGCTTTCGAGAGCCTTCTCGAAGGAAAGGATGTTGCCGGACCCGGGGTACTGGCGGAGCTGAAATCGGCCTGGGACAAGGCCGCCCGCGCAACGCCTCATGGTCAGCCGATTGAGCTCAAAGACGAGCCGGCATGCACTTAAAGCTGCCTCCGCCTCTGGTGTTTTTGGTTGCCACGGGCATCACCTATGCGGCCGCTGCGTCCTTTCCGGCCTTCAATCTGGCTTTTGCCGGTCAAGTCACCGCCGCCCTGCTGACCGGCTTTTTCGGCCTCATCCTCGATCTACGTTCAATCGCCGCATTCTTTCGTGCGAAGACAACCGTCAATCCGATGACACCTCAAGCCTCCAAGGCACTGGTCACAAGCGGGTTCTACCGCGTCAGCCGCAATCCTATGTATCTTGGGCTTCTATTGCTGCTGGTCGCCATTTCGCTCTATTTGGGATCGCCAATTGCCCTTGTGATCGTCCCTGCATTCATCTGGTATCTGACTGAGTTTCAAATCAAACCGGAAGAACGCCGGCTGGCCGAGATATTCGGGCAGGACTATGAAAACTACAGGTCCCGTGTGCGCCGCTGGATCTGATCACGGCAACGGCGCATCATCCTTCCCGTTCCATGCCACCGAGATAGAGGCCCGATTTTTCCTTGTAGGCGCCGGCTGCAAAACTCATGAACGCGCGAATGCGTGCGACATTCTTCAGATCGGGATGCGTCAGGAGCCAGATGTCGAAATACCGGCTCGGCTCAAGCCCTGGAACGCGGACAAGATCAGGGTCGGGATCCCCTAAGAAGCACGGCATACGCCCAACTCCCATCCCGGCCTTCACCGCTGCGTGCAATGCGATCATGTCGTCGGCGACAAGGTTTATATAGGCGCCTGGGTACCGGCTCCGGATCTCACGCGGCACGCCCCTGCCCCACCAGGCAAAGGTCACGCAAGGCAGCGGGGGCTGGTCGGGGTTGACGGCAAAAACGGACTCCATCTTTGCGGCAAAGCCTTTGGACATGTAAAAGGCACGCCGCTGGCCGGTGGCCAGACGTCCGAACAGATTTTCATCCGGCTTGTCCGTCACGCGGATGGCAATATCGGCCTCCCGCCGGTGGAGGCTGAGGATTTCGTTGGCAGCGATCATCTCCAGTTCAATGCGCGGATGGCGCTCGGCAAAGGCGCTCATGATCTCGGCCAGTTGCGCCTGAAACAGCAACTGTGCCGCAGTAACCCGCAAGGATCCTTCCAGTTCAGCATCGTGAGCCGTGATTCTGGTATCAAGCGCAAGAACCTCTGCTTCCACCCGGTGAGCCGCTTCCAAGGCCTCCTGACCGGCTGTCGTCGGAAGGAAACCCTCCGGATGGCGTTCAAACAGCCGGGTTCCGAGCCTTTCCTCCATACCGGCAAGACGGCGCGATACCGTTGAATGGGTCACCTTCAGCGTCTTGGCAGCTTTGGTGATGCTTCCGGCTTTGGCAATTGCCAGCACATATTTCAGATCGTCCCATTTCTCCATGGCCCGTGCATTTTTGCACACACAATGTGCCAAGTTGAAGAATTTTTATCATCAAAACGCCCCCCTACGTAGGGTTTGTCATCATGAAAGGAGACAAACCGATGTCTGTCCAAGCCTTAGTAATCATCACCATCACTGATAAGGAAACCCTCGGCGCGTACCGCGAGAAAGCGGCTGATGCCTTGGCAAAACACGGCGGCAAGGTCGCCGCAGCCGACCCGGCCCCGGTTGTTTTGGAGACAGCCTACGACACGCCCGACTTGAGCGTCATCCTGGATTTTCCGACCTCGGAAGCCGCGCAGGCCTGGATCAATGATCCGGAACTCGCCGGTGTTCACGCTCTTCGCAACAAGGGCGGCAAGTCGACGATTGTCGTTCTCCCGTCCGCCTGACCAACTCACGTTCCGATCTGCCAAAGGAGAACTCCATGGCTAATGGCCATAAGGCGTTTCCCGCCGTCCTTGCCGCCTTCACCCTCGCCGCTTTCATGCCCACCCAGGCTGTGAAAGCCGAGGACATCCAGCACAAGGTTCCGGTGCCAACCGTTTCCGAGACCCTGATACTGGACCAAAAGACAATTCACGTCCTCGACAGCCACATGGCCTATCTCGAAGCGGGAACAGGAGATCCCGTTCTGTTTCTGCACGGTAACCCGACATCCGGGTATCTGTGGCGCAACATCATGCCCTATGGCTCAGGCAGCCACCGCGCCATCGCGCCGGACCTGATCGGCATGGGAAAGTCCGGCAAGCCGGATATCGGCTACCGGTTTGCCGATCATGCGCGTTATCTGGACGCCTTTGTCGACGCGCTTGGCCTGACCGGCATCACGCTGGTTTCGCACGATTGGGGTGCGACGCTCGCCTGGGACTTCGCGCGCCGCCATCCGGACAAGGTCAAGCGCATTGCATTCATGGAAGGCGTGTTGCCCCCGGCGTTTCCGCAAGCAAGCTATGAAGCCATGGGCGAGGATATGGGCGGTTTGTTCAAATCCATGCGCGATCCGGTGACCGGCTACAACATGATCATGGAAAACAACATGTTCGTGGAACAGATCCTGCCCATGATGGTCTCCCGCCCCCTCAGGGAAGAGGCAAAGGCCGCTTATGGCGCGCCTTACAAGACGGCCGAAAGCCGCCTGCCGACCTGGATGTGGCCGCGCGAAGTACCGATTGGCGGCGAACCCGCCGAAAGCGTCACTTTGATGGAGGAGATCAAAACCTTCAAGGGTGATACAGATTTGCCGGTCCTGCTCGCCTACGCCGAACCGGGCGTCCTTGTGCCCCCGGCCGCGGTGCCGTTCTACACCAGGCTGATCGCCAACATCGAGACCGCATTTGTCGGACGGGGCCTGCACTTCATCCAGGAAGACCAGCCCGACGCCATCGGCCGCGCCCTCGCAGACTGGATGCGGCGCAACTGACGGAGAAGATCCAGTGTAACTGTCATGGAGGCTGGCCCGTTTCTACAAGGGCCGGCCATCCCATGTTTTCGCGTTCTCCCCTTTCAAAAGCGGATATAAGCGCGGCAGAGCAGTGTGCAGGAAATCGGTCAGCGCCCGCACCCGCGGGTTTTCCCGCGCGTCCGCGTGCCGCAACAGCCAAAGGGTTTGACGGGGTACAATTTCCGGTTCGCTCACCCGGATCAAATCCGGCTCGGGATCACATAGAAAACAGGGCAGCAATGCCAGTCCGAACCCGTTGCGGCAGGCAACCAGCTGAGTACGCATGTCATAGCTGCGGAGCCTGGTTGGCAGATTTTTGTAAGGCGTTGCGTCTTTCCATCCTTCTGACGCCGAGTTTGGGCTGTAGCTGATCCAGACTGCCTCGCGAAGCAGAGGGTCCTTGCCAACTTCACGCAAATACGCCTTCGACGCATAGACCGCACGGGTGGTCGGCGTCAGTTTCCGGCCGACAAGATGCCCATCCGGCGCAATTCCGAACCGCAAGGCGAGATCGGCCTCACGGCGGTCCAGGTTTGCGACAGCCGTACTTGCTTCCAGCCGGAAGTCGATCATTGGATAACGGTTGCAAAACTCCGACATCAACTGAAGAAACGGATCGACCGCGAGTGCATCCACGGTGGTCAGGGTCACAGGACCTTCCATCTGGCGGTCAAGCCCGTAGGCTTGACGCTCCAGCCGGAAGACTTCATCCTCGATACGTTCGGCAGCCAGGCGCATTTCCTGACCAGCCTCCGTCAAGCGCATGCCCCGTCCACCGCGCTCGAAGAGAGCGACACCAGCCGTTCTTTCGAGTTGCTCCAGGCGGCGCGACACCGTGGAATGGCCCACCCCGATGCTGGCCGCAGCTTTGCGCACCGTTCCACCTCTTGCGAAGGCCAGGAACAGCTTGAGGTCTGCCCAATCCGTTTGTCCCATTTATGCACCAATGCGTTTCATAGGCGGCGATTGTTCCACAATAATAGGACAACCATCTTCAAAGGGCCAGCGAATGGCTGGCGCACCAAGTCAACAAACGGAGTTTGACATGCATTTGAAATCTCTTCTGAAAGGAACGGCAACCGCCGCCCTGATCACTGTTCTGTCGTCCGCCTCGGCCCTCGCCGCCGGCAAGTTCATCATCGTCGACATCCTGCCTTTGAACAGCGGCATCTCGCTGGATGAAGCGACGGCTTACTTTCAGGACGTCGAGCCCATCCTCGCCAAGCACGGCATGACCAGAAGTGACGCTGTTCTGGATGTGACCACCATCCTGCGCGGCTCGGCAAAAGCCGACGTCATCAACCTGTGGGAGTCCGACAACCCGCAGGCCTCGTTTCAGGGCATCTTCTCGGATGCCGAATACAAGACCCACATCACCAACCGTGACCGGATCTTCAATCTGAACGAAGCCAACATCATCGTCACCGAACGCAAGGAGTTGCACCAGTAATGGCATTTCTGCTCGTCGATATCCTGCCGTTGAAACCGGGCAGGACCGTGGAAGAGGCCATCGCCTATTTCGAGTCACTCAAACCGGCATTCGAACGCCACGGGCTTACCCGGCACGACGCACCGTTGAAAATCCAGAAGGTCATGCGCGGCACGGTCGCCGCGGACATGGTCAATCTGTTTGAAACGGAAACCCGGAAGTGACAATGAAAGGCCTGTCAAACGATCCTGACTACCAGGCGAAGACAGCCCTTCGGGATGCAATCTTCGATCTTGAAAACGCCTCGATCATCATGACTTCCAGGGCGTAGACCGAAGCTTGAGATTGGCCTCCGGACGTTAAGCCGTCCGGGGGCCAAATCAGAACGCGTCACAATGTGCCGCTGCGGCATGCGGAGCAAACACAAACTTCAGAAATCCATGTCTTTGCTGCTCATTTCCGCTCTGTGCGAGAAGCAATTTCTCGCCATTCTTGGATCTGCGCTTCGCGGCCAGTTGGATTTGGCGATAGCACATGCGAGCTAATCATGACCATCCCAACAGCGTCATCAGGTGCATGGCGGCGTTCATCTTCGGTTAGATAGGATGAAAATTCTTTGACTAGGAACACCATCTCCGCGCCCGCCAGTATCGGAACACCGCATCCGCCCAAATACAGGTTCCATGTCGCCACGTGCGCCCCGTCGCCGGGACCTTTTAGAGTCTCTTTAAGCTCATAATGAACAAGAACATATCCAAACGGCAAATACCCGGAATCATCCCCAAAGCCATAGGCTTCAACTGTATCTTCAGGCGCTTGCTGGAACTCGATGTTGCGAACAAGCCTAACGAAAACCCTATCTGCGTCGTTAAAAAAGTCCTCGTTGGTAGTCAGGTCAAAACTGCTGCATGCCCATGCCTTGAATACCAGCAACGGACAAATGAATAGAGACAGAACAAGTATTCTTACCATAAAAAATCCCATCTCATTCGATCATATTCACCCTTGGGGCTTTACCAGCCGCATGCGCCAGGTCACGCCCTTCTTGCCGGATACGAGCCGGTAATCATCAAGGACTTCCCATGCCGTTTCGTTATCCGTTGCTTCCCAAAGGCGTGCAATCAACTTGTTGGCACCCGATTCCGGCCTTTTCGGGGAATACATGGAAAGTGCGATAACGCCGTTTTCGCTCAGGAACGGTATGTAGCGCGCCACGAGCGCAGCAGGATCTTCTGCGAAATGCAGGACTTCGTTGAACACAATCGCGGAAAAGGTTTCACCGGCTTCCGGCTCGAATGTGTGCATGTCGCCAGCCCGCAAGGACGCAATGGCCGGATCGACATTAGCAATCTCTAGCGAAGCCGGGGACAGGTCCATGCCGACGTAACGCTTGATGCCCATCGGCTGCAGCCGCTCATAGAGCAGACCTTCACCGCAGCCGATGTCGAGCACGCTTTCCATGCTCCCGGTCAGGTTCAGCCACATGCCGATGATGCCATACCGGCCGCTCTCCGGCAGCGAGCGCAAAAAGGCCCAGCGCCCGGCTTCATATTCCTCGTCCCAGCCTTCGGCGGTGGTGGCGTTTTTGGACATGTTGTCTCCGTGGAAGTTGCATCCGTCCGGCAGCTCTGCGCCGGACACGGCCATATTCATTCGGCCATCACTTATAGGGATCAGCCGCGTCGCGCAAACCATCGCCCATGAAGTTGAAAGCCAGCACCACGATAATAATGGGGATGACCGGTGCCATCAGCCAGGGGTAGACCGTCACAACCGAGATGTTCTGCGCCTCGTTCAGCAGAACACCCCAGGAAACGGACGGCCGCCTGAGGCCCAGATTGAGGTAGGATAGCGCGGTTTCACCCAGGATCATGGCTGGAACCGATAGCGTCGCCGATGCGATGATGTGGCTGGTGAAGCCGGGAAGCAGGTGCCGGCTGATCACGCGTCCGGGTTTGGCCCCCATCAGAACCGCCGCCTTGGCGTATTCCTCTTCGCGCAGGGATAGCAGTTTTGAGCGCACCGCGCGGGCAAGCCCGGGCCAATCCAAAAGCCCCAGAATGATCGTCAGACCGAAATAGATCGCGACCGGGCTCCAGGTGACCGGCAAAGCCGCAGACAACGCCATCCACAGCGGCAACTCGGGAAGGGAGCGCATGATCTCGATCAGCCGCTGGATCAGATTGTCCGCAATGCCGCCGAAAAAGCCTGCAATACCGCCAAAGAAAAGCCCCAGAACGATGGAGATCGTCACACCAACCAGACCGACGGTAAGCGACAATCTCGCACCGTAGACAAGCCCGGAGAACTGATCGCGTCCCAGCCGGTCGGTGCCGAGCAGGAACAGTGTTCCCCCTTCTGCCGGGCAAAACAGATGGAAACTGCCGTCGATCAAGTTCCAGAACTTGTAGTCGTCGCCAAAACAGAAAAAGCGGATCGGCTGCACATTGGTGGTATCTTCCTTGAACACCCATTGAAGCGTTTCAAGGTCAACTTCCGAAGTCATGCCGTAGACAAATGGCCCGACGAAAGCCCCCTCGTGGATGAAATGCACAACCTGCGGCGGCGCATAGAGGTGATCGCTGTCCCGGGTGTTCGGCGTGTAGGGGGCGATCACTTCCGCAAATGGTACACACAGGTAAAACAGGAAAAGGACCCAGGCGGAGATCACGGCCAGTTTGTGCCGCTTGAACTTCCACCACATGATCGTCCACTGGGAGGCCTGATAGTAGCGTTCCTGATCCGGCGTCAGCTCTTCGGCAACGGTCGGATTGAACGGCGCCGGGTCGACATAGTGCTCGACAACGTGCTCGTTCTTCGCCTTGCCGGCGTCTTGCTGATCCATGCTCATTACGCTGCCCTCCCGCCGAGTCTAATTCGCGGATCGAGGACCGCCAGCAGCAGATCGGAGATCAGCATGCCGATCAAAGTCAGGATGGCGACGAACAGAAGGATAAACCCAGACAGGAACTGATCCTGGGATTGCAGGGCAGATAGCAGCACGGGGCCGACGGTTGGCAAGTTCAGAACCACAGAAACGATCACCGACCCGGAAACCAGCGACGGGATCAGGTTGCCGATATCTGCGATAAACGGGTTGATCGCCATACGCAGCGGATACTTCACCAGCAGCCGGCCCTCCTTGAGGCCCTTCGCACGCCCGGTCGTGACATATTGTTTGTGCAGTTCATCGAGCAGGTTGGCGCGCAACCGGCGGATCATCGCAGCAGTGCCGGACGTTCCAATAACGATTGTCGGAACAATCAGATGCGCTCCCACCGACAGCGCCTTGTCGATGCTCCATGGCTGGTCGATGTATTCCGGCGCCATAAGGCCGCCAACCGACAGTCCAAACCAGACGTTGAAGAGATAGAGAAGGATCAGGCCGAGCAGGAAGTTCGGCGTCGCGAGGCCGACATAGCCGAGGAAGGTAAAACCGTAATCGCCCCAGGAATACTGGCGGGTCGCGGAGTAGATCCCGATCGGGAACGAAACCATATAGACGAACAGGATGGTCGCGAAATTTAGGACAATGGTCAGCGGCAAAGTCGGGCCGATAACCTCTTCCACCGGCTTGTCGAACTCGAATGACCAGCCCCAGTTGCCCTGCAGCAAGCCGTCGAAACCATGCGGTCCCGGCCACATCCCGATCCAGATCAGGTAACGCTCGAAAAACGGCCGGTCGAGCGAAAACTCCTTGCGCAGGAACTCCAGCTTGGCGACGGATGACTGCTCACCGGCGGCTTTCAGCGCCGCGATCTGGTTGGAAATGTAATCCCCGGTCGGCAATTCGATAATGAAAAAGGTCAGGAAGCTGATCACGAACAACGTCGGAACCATCAGCAATATCCTGCGGACGATGTAAAACAGCACCTAAAGCTCCCTTGCGGCGCCGTGAAAAGTCGCCGTTCTTGTTGTCATTGCCTGCCAGGTTCCCATGCGTTGCACGTGCCCCGATTGGGGCACGTGCCTTTTTTCATACCTTTGGCGATCAATCCGCCATGAAGAATTCGTCCATACGGTGGATACCGAAATGCGAGCCCGGATCCCAGCCGTAGATGGCCTCAAGAGGCACGTTCTTGACGCCCTTGACCACAACCGGCTGACGGACGTTGGACACAAGGCCGATCTGGATGGTCTCTTCAGCATGAATATCCAGCATTTCCTGCCAGATTTCCGCCCGCTCCCCGGGCGTTTTGGAGGCCAGCCAGGCTTCATAAAGTTCCGTCAAACGGATGGCCGGTTCCCAATCCGGCTTTTCACCGCCTGAGCCCTGGGTCTCGTAGTAGTCGCCCCAGGCGTGCCAGTTAAGCCGGTCGCCGCGCACCGGCGCGAAATCTTCCGGCGGCATCTCGGAGGTCGGAATACCGTTCTCGAAGCCGAACCAAACCGACATCACCAGTTCCCCGGTGATCGAACGCTCGCGCAGGATATCGCGCTGACTTGGCTTGACGTAGAGCTTTATGCCGAGTTCGGCCCACATCTCGATGACCAGTTCCATCGCATCGGCCTGCGCCTGCACTTCACCGGAGGTCTCGATGATGATTTCGAGCGGACGGCCATCCGGCATCAGCCGGATGTTTTCGCCGTTACGTTCGCTCAAACCGATTTCATCCAGCAACTGGTTCGCCATGTCAGGATCATATTCAGCCCACTTGGTGGTGTATTCTGGTTTATGGAGCGGGCTGATCGACAGAACCGTGTCGTTGCCTGCGGTTCCAAGACCAAAGAAGAGCACCTTGTTGATCAGCTTGCGGTCAATCCCGAGCGAGAGGGCGTGCCGGAAGCGGCTGTCGCGGATCAACTCCCGCCAGACCGGATCCTTCACGGTCAGATTCGGCAGGATTGAAATTTCCGATCCCTTGGAGTTGGACCAAAGCGCGGTCACATAACCGTTCTGCTTTTCGCCCTTCTTGAGAACAGTGATGTCGGCAAAGCTGAGATTTCGCGCCTGAAGGTCCACCTCACCGGCCTGGGTCTTGGCGGGGATCAGCTTGCCATCAGCAACCGTCATGACGATGTCGTCGATGTATGGAAGCTGCTGACCGGCCGTATCCACGCGGTGGTAGAACGGATTGCGCTCAAGAACGAAGCGCAAATCGCTGTCATCGCGGTTGCGCACCCAGGGCTGCAGCGTCGGCAGGTCGACATTGCGTGCATTGTACATGTCGTCCTTCTTGTTGTGCAGCGGCGCCCAGCTGCGCGCCTTCACCTTTGCGGCTTCCGCTTCAATCACTGCCGGATCACCGTACTTCTCGTGGAACTGCCTTAGGTAATGTGCAGGCCGATAGATGAACGGCGGACGCGATTTTGCCAGCTCAGGCAAAAAGCGCGGGTTGGGCGCATCCCAGGTGAAGCGGACAGTGGTCTCGTCAAGCACTTCAAATGCCGGACCCTTGCCAT
This sequence comes from Roseibium sp., assembly GCA_965230445.1. Lineage (GTDB taxonomy): Bacteria > Pseudomonadota > Alphaproteobacteria > Rhizobiales > Stappiaceae > Roseibium. The sequence continues at coordinate 2,850,710 of OZ246005.1, forward strand.
CCACCAATAGGAAAGGCGGCAGACCAGACGGGGTCAGGGATTCGTTGGAGACAATGTCCTCAAAGTAATAGCGAATATCCTCGGCACCGAACGGCTGGCCGTCCGACCACTTGTGCCCTTCACGAGTATGCAGGGTGAAGATACGGCCGTCTTCGATCTCGACATCCTGAAGAATGTCCGGCGCCAGTTCCAGTTTGTCGTTGTATCCAACGAGGCGGGCATAGCCCCAGACATTGATCAGCCGCACATCCTTGGCCCGCCCGATCAGGGTATCGAGCTGACCGCCGTGCTTGCCGATTTCCCGGCCCCGTTCCTCCGGATCGACAACCAGCGGCTCAAATGGCAAGCGCTCGCTGACCGGAGGCAAAGCCGGATCCAGACCGGGCGTTTCGCGAAGCTCAAGCGCTGAAACAGGCGTTGAGAATATGGTTGCAGCAATGGTCGCGCTTAACGCGACCGATCGAAAAAGTATCATGCGGCAGTCCCCTCAAGCGCCCCGGCGTCTTGATGGCCAGGTGCACAGACATAGTGATCAGGTTTCATTTCAACCAACACCGGCACAGTACCATCAGTAATGCAGAATGGTTCTGGCCAGGAGCTGGGTTCGGAGGCCCGCTTTGCATCAAGCGCGGCAAAATCGAGCGGCGCTGAAAGGTCCGGCTCCGGAACGGCAGACAGCAATGCTTGGGTATAAGGGTGGATCGGATCCCCCACCACTGCACGGGTTTCGCCAATTTCAACGACGCGTCCGCGGCACATCACGGCGATCCGGTCGGCGACATAATCAACGACGGCAAGGTTATGGCTGACAAACAGATAGGTAAGGTTCAAGTCGCGCTTCAGATCCTGCAGAAGGTTGAGGATCTGCGCCTGCACCGATACGTCCAGCGCCGACGTCGGCTCATCGCACAAGATGAACTCCGGATTGAGGGCCAGTGCGCGTGCAATCCCGATGCGCTGCCGCTGACCGCCGGAAAACGAATGCGGATAACGGCGCAGGTACCTCGGATCAAGCCCGACCAGCGTCATCAGACCCCTTGCCCGTTCGGCACGTTCTTCCGGTGTCCCGAGACCGTGAATTTCGTAAGGCTCGGTCAGGATATCGTTGACCGTCATACGCGGATTGAGCGAAGAGAACGGATCCTGGAAAATCAGCTGCACCCGGCGGCGATAGTCCATCAGGTCTGCGCCGGACAACGTCTCGATATCTTCCAGACCGTTGCCGCGGTTGTAAAGGACTTCGCCCTCATTCAGCGACATGGCCCGCAGGATTGCGCGCGCTGCAGTCGTTTTGCCGGACCCGGATTCGCCGACGAGACCAAGGCACTCGCCACGCCGGATCGTCAGGCTGATAGTATCGAGCGCCGTCAGCGTGGACGGGCTGGTGCCGAACATCGACCCCTTCCGCGAAATGAACCGCTTGGTGACGGCGCGCATCTCGACCAGCGGTTCGCCCGGTGGCACCTCGCAGACCGGCCGGTCCTTCGCCAAGTCGCCGGAATTCACTTCAATGGGCCGGATCGGCACAAGCCGCTCGTCCGCATCCATGTGAAAACTCGGAACGGCTTTGAGCAGGGCTTTAAGGTAATCATGCTGCGGGTCGTTGAAAAGCTGCTGGGCTGTGCCCTTTTCCATGATCTTGCCGTGATAAATCACCGCGATTTCGTCGGCCATGTTGGCGACGACACCGAAATCATGGGTGATCATCAAGACGGACATACGCAGCTCGGACTGCACGTCCCGGATCAGTTTCAGGATTTCCGCCTGGATGGTTACGTCGAGTGCGGTCGTCGGTTCGTCCGCGATCAGCAGCGTCGGCCGGCAGATCATCGCCATCGCAATCATGGCACGCTGGCGCAGACCGCCCGAGAGTTCGAAAGGATAGGCGTCGAGGGCTTTTTTCGGATCGGGAAAGCGCACGAGACGCAGCATATCCTGGGTGAGTTCGCGCGCTTCGGTACTGCTCACGTCGCGGTGCAAAAGCGCACCTTCGCTGATCTGGTCGCCGATCGTATGAAGCGGCGACAAGGATGTCATCGGCTCCTGAAAAATGATCGCAATGCGATTGCCGCGCAGGTGGCGCATTTGCGGACCCTTGCGATCAAGGCCTGCGATATCAACCGGGTCTGCCTTGCCGGTCGGGTCACTCAGCACCACTTTGCCGGACGTGATGTTCGCGGATTCAGGCAGCAGACCCATGATGGTCTGCGAAATGACTGTCTTGCCTGACCCCGATTCCCCGACCAGAGCCACTGTCCGGTTTTCGGGGACGGCAAACGAAACCGAATCCACCGCCCGGTTTTTGCCTTCTGCCGTGTCGAATTCGACCGTCAGTCCCTCGATTGAGAGAACATTCAACTGGTAGCCCCTCCAGGTTTCGTCTTTCCGGGAAGGCTTACTAAGCCTTCATTGCGATAGAAAGACAACCAAATTCCCCGCCGGATATCAATGGAGTAAGTGCACAGGCAAGACTGTGACAAAAATCACAATATTCCAGAGCCGCCGTCAGGCACCAATGACAGGGAGCGGGAAGAAGGCAGATTTGCCACAATCGAATTGACGGAGTTCAGGCAGCCGTTCCGGAAGAAGACCGGTCCGCCGCTTCGCACCCTGACGGAACAGAATAGGGATCTATCCGGTAGACTTCCATCGGTCCGGAGCGGCCGCGAAGGCTATGGTGTCCGACCGGACTGACCGCAGGTTCGAAGCCAAGATGCGCGACAGTCTCTGCGCTTGCCAGGATCACAACCTCCGGCTCACCAGGAACATCCCGGCCAAGACTTTGGATCCTGTCGGCGGCGTTCACCGTATCGCCGACCACCGTATAGTTCCAGCGGTCCAGCGCACCGACATTGCCGACAACAGCGGTGCCGGTGTGAATACCGATGCGCATTCGATAGGGATTGGCACCACGCGCCACGGCATTGCGATTGACCTCCTGCAACGTGACGGCAATCCGTCGGGCCGCCCGGATGGCCGCTTGCGCATGATCGGGACGGTCGTCAGGTGCGCCCCAGAATGCCAGCATGCCGTCGCCGATGAACTTGTCCACCGTGCCGCCCTCGGCCTCAACCGCCTCCACCAGAATGGCGAAATGATCATTAAGGTTCTGCGCCGTTTCGCGCGCCGTCATCTGTTCCGATGCTGCGGTAAACCCTACAATATCCGTGAACAGCACAGTCAGTTCTGCTTCCCGCGCTTCGGCCGCACCACTACCGCCAAGCTCCATCAGTTTGGTGAACAACGAGCGGGGAACATAGGTGTTCATGGCCTTCAGGCCTTCCACCATGGCGTTGAATGCCAAAGCCACCTGGTCCAGTTCGGCAACGCGGCTTCGGGGCAGCGGTTCAACGTCTTTGAGGGACAGCGTCCCGACCCGCTCCGATTGCCTGGCGATTGCCTTGAGCGGTCCCGCCACCCGCCGGCCAAGCCAGACGGCGACTAGAATGGCAACAACCATGGCACCGGCCCCGACCGCTGCGGAGCCGATCAGCCGCCGGACTTCCCGCGATATGGTTGCGCCCCGAATGTACTGGCCAACGATCCAGGGAGCTTCACTAAATCCGGAGATCCTTGTCCGGATCATGATGAATTCCTCATCGTTGTAATCAACGGCCGAGACAAGGATCCCCCGGTCCTGCGCGGCATCGAAGGCTTGCAGCAGATCTTCGTCCGCCATGGCGTCCAACACGGGATCGCCCAACACCTGGCGCCGGACGGGGAGTTCCGCGGTGAGCGTGTGTCCGGTCTGGGTCGAACGAAAATCAGAATGGAGGATCACCTCGTCGTCACCGGTGATGATGAACAAGGTGCTGTCACCACCGTCATCAAGGTGTTCGATTTTCGATGCCAGATTGCTGAGGTCCGTCGCAGCGGTCAGGGTTCCTGCGAGTTTTCCGTCCCGCAGGAAGGGCACGGAGACGTTGACGAAAAGGCCAAACTCGTTTTGAACCAGCGGTCCCCAGCGCGGCGGACTGTCTGCGCGGATATTCGGAACGACATAAATGCTTTCATCCGAAATCGGCACATCCTCGGTGAAACTCGACACCTTGTCATCGGGTTCGCGATAGACACCAAGCCGTTTGCCATCAGCATTGGTGAGAACCAGCACGACAAGGGTACGATTGGCAATCAGCGACATGGTGAGATCCTGGAATGTCTCTTCCGGGTTCTCGAAGCCCATATCGCCGTTATCCAGAAAGGGTTTGATCGCCACCACCGCGTTGCGCATGGAGGAAAACTGCGTGCGGAGCTGACGTTCCATCGCCTCGCTGGTGAGGATTGCCTTGTCGTTCAAAAGCGAGAATGTATTGGTGAAGTTTGCCGTGACCGACAGCCCAAGCACCAGGGCAATGGCGATGCCGACAAATGCGCCGAACCCGGCACCAACAATCAGCGAAAGTGACATCTTCATGCGCCGGAGCCCGCCAATCCGGTGGACCGCAGTATCGGCACTCTCTATCTGATCGCTTTCATCCGCGGTCTTTCGGCCCGGCACAGTGCTGATCTCCCTGGGCGCTTGTAGCCTTTTGCCAAGCCTGGTGTCAGGCCAGCCCCTGGTCTTTTGCCCTGTTTCATCTGATTTGGGAATTGGTATTCCTTTCGCAAGCCCAAGACACGCTTCATCATGCCGCAACGCGACCATTGCGGATGGTGCGCAGTTGAGGGCCAGTTGTAGAAAGCCGCATAGTCCGCCACTACTTTGGACAAATGCATGCAATACCGCCCGCAGCAAGTTCACTTGCCTCGAAGCTTCTGTAGCGCCAAACGCTGCAGCAGAATGATCGTCTTGGCATCGCAGATTTCGCCGCTGTCGATCATGGCGAGCGCTTCGTCCAGCGGGACATGCATCACCGCGATATCTTCGCCTTCCTCATGCTTTCCGCCGCCGTCGGAGACCTGATCGCTGATGCTGTAGGTGCCTGCGAAGAAAGCCAGATACTCTGTGACGGATCCCGGGCTCATGAAGACATCGTAAAGGTGTTCAAGTCCGGATACTTCGAAACCCGTTTCTTCGATCAGCTCCTCGCGCATCCGTTCCTCCGGATGAGCGCCCTCCAGAAGGCCCGCAGGGGTTTCGATCAGATCCGGATCACGTTCATTCAGCCAGACAGGAAGCCGAAACTGGCGGGTCAGAAGCACACAACCGGTCGCCGGGTTGTAAAGCAGGCAGGTGGCCCCATTGCCCCGGTCATAGGCTTCCCGGGTCATTGTCTGGCGGCGGCCGTCCCGGCGTACCAGTTCGTAGGTGTACTTCGTCAGCCGACCCCAATCCTCGGACAGCACTTCACTGGCCAGAACCTCAATTTCCGACATGCGAACACCTCTTAGCCCTCGCGTGATGCGTCAGGAAACCTTGCGGTAGATGTGATAGCGGCCCGGATGAATACCTTCCGGCTTTTCCAGCGTCTCGAAGTTTGGAAGAGCCAGCGGCAAAGCGGTCAGTACGAAGCCGCCAACCGCCATGCGTTCGTCAAGCAGAGGCGCCAGCCAGCTGGCAATCGCAAGATCGTTCGTCGGGTCGGCAGACCCGATGTCGATATGGGCGAATGCCGCGCGGGCACCAACCCTCGGCTCACAGAAAGCCAGCGTGTCGCGGATATCACCAAGGATCATGTGATCGGCATCCGGAGCACAACTTGGATGACATTCCATGGCAAAATCGAAGACGAAGATTTCCTTGTCCGGATAAATCTCGCGCAAATGGTCGTAGGTCCGCCCGTTTCCAAGCCCCAGCTCCAGCACCGGCCCGTCGACTTCATTCACCCGGTCCATCAGATGCTCCAGAAGAATTTTCTGCGACGTCATGCGGCGGATAAAACTGTCGAGGCGGCTCATTGGCAAAGATCCCTAAATATGCTGTCGGCGACCAATAGACGCCTCCGGCTTGAAGGTCAAAAGGTGGTTACGCATATGCGGGTAATCAACCAGACTTTGCCCGAATCGTCAGGCGTGGTACCGGCTGAGAATTGGGCGCCTGTTTCCTGCAGCGTTCGAACCACCGGAGAAAACCATGAGCCGCAAGATGGCTGACGCGATCAAACTGGAAGACTACCGCCCGCCGTCATATCTGATCAACACGATCCATCTTGATTTCCGCCTCGACCCGAAGGAAACCCTCGTCACCGCCACGATGGCCATCCGCCGTGGCGAGGAGACTCCGATAGGAGCGCCTCTCGTGCTTGATGGCGGAAACCTGGAGCTGGCCGGACTGAAGCTTAACGGGCAAGCCCTTCCCGGAACCAGCTTCGAAGCGACTCAGGATTGCCTGGAAATCGGCGCGCCTCCCGCCGGCCCGTTCGAACTTGAGGTTCAGACACGGATAAATCCGGACGCCAATACGGCGCTGGAAGGGCTCTACCGATCATCCGGCACCTATTGCACCCAGTGCGAGGCAGAAGGGTTCCGGCGGATCACCTATTTCCCGGACCGCCCCGATGTCATGAGCGTCTATACGACGCGGATCGAAGCGCCGAAAAGCGAAGTCCTGCTCGGCAACGGCAATCTGCAAGAGACGGGCGACATTCCCGGAACCGGCCGGCACTATGCCATCTGGCATGATCCGCACCCCAAACCGTCTTACCTGTTTGCCCTCGTGGCCGGAGATTTGGCCTGCGTTTCCAGCGGCTATATCACTGCATCGGGCAAGGCGGTCGACCTCAACATCTATGTGGAACATGGCAAGGAAGGCGCCTGCGACTGGGCAATGGAGTCGCTGAAAGCCGCCATGCGCTGGGACGAGGAGCGGTTTGGACGCCAATACGATCTGGATGTCTTCAACATCGTGGCGGTTTCCGACTTCAACATGGGGGCGATGGAGAACAAGGGCCTCAACATCTTCAATGACAAGTATATTCTTGCAAATCCCGACACCGCGACCGACGAAGACTACGCCAACATCGAAGCGGTGATCGCCCACGAATACTTCCACAACTGGACCGGCAATCGCATCACCTGCCGTGACTGGTTCCAGCTCTGCCTGAAAGAGGGCCTGACGGTCTTCCGCGACCAGGAGTTTTCGTCCGATATGCGGTCGCGGCCCGTGAAGCGCATCGCCGATGTCCGGCTGTTGAAATCTCACCAGTTCCCGGAAGATGCCGGCCCGCTTGCTCATCCGGTTCGTCCGCGCCAATACAAGGAGATCAACAACTTCTACACGGCCACCGTCTACGAAAAAGGCGCTGAAGTCGTTCGCATGCTGAAGACCCTTCTTGGCGACGAGGTATTCGCTGCCGGGCTGGATCTCTATTTCACCCGCCATGATGGCGAGGCAACGACTATAGAAGCATTTCTGGAATGCTTTGAAACAGCTTCCAGTACCGACCTTAAACCCTTCGCCTTGTGGTATGAGCAGGCCGGTACACCGGTCGTTACCATGGTCGCGGACTACGATGCGAACCAGCAGCAGGTTACAGCGTCCTTCACCCAGGAAATTGCGCCGGTGGCGGGCAAGCCGGCCGGGCAGCCGGCGGTTATACCGTTGCGATTTGCATTGGTGGGTCCGGACGGGGAGGACATGGAGACAGGCCCTGTTACCGGCGCCACTGTCCGGGACGACGTGCTGGTTTTGGACGAGGCACATCAAACCGTAACGTTTCCGGACGTTTCCAGACCGCCGGTTCTCTCCGTGCTACGCGGCTTTTCGGCACCGGTTCGGCTCAATCAGAACCTGACAGCCGACGAGCTCTTGTTTCTGTCTCACAAGGACAGCGATCCGTTCAACCGTTGGCAGGCCCTTCAAACGCTGATCCTGCAGGACTTGCTGCAGCTTACGAAAACGATCCGTCACGGCGGAGACGAAAGCCCGGATCAACGCATCGTCGACGCGATTGGCGCAGTACTGATTGATGAGGCTCTGGACCCGGCCTTCCGCGCCCAGGCAATTTGCCTGCCCTCGGAAGCAGATATCGGCCAGGAAATCGGCCGGAATGTCGATCCGGATGCAATCGCCGCCGCGCGCAAGACACTGCGCCTGGCAGTGTGTCAAAGCCATCCCGATCAGCTCCGCAGTTCCATCGCCAAGCATTCCGCATCCGGCCCCTATTCTCCAGATGCATCGGATGCCGGAAGGCGTGCCCTGGCCAACAGGGCGCTGAGCTACTACGTGCTCGCGGCGCATGGGGATGAGGAAGACATTCTGTGGACCCGGTTCTCGGCTGCGAACAACATGACAGACCGTATAGCGGCCCTGACATTGCTTGTGCATGAAGGGTTCCCTGCGGCCAAACAGGCGCTGGAAAGCTATTTGGCCCGGCACAAGGAGGATCCGCTCGCACTCGACAAATGGTTCATGACCCAGGCAACGGCCCCGCGCGCAACTACGCTTGGTGTCGTCAGGTCGCTGGTTGAGCATCCGCGCTATGATGCCTCCAACCCCAACCGTGTCCGCTCCCTAGTGCATGCGTTTGCGACCGGCAATCCGACCCAATTCGCACGTGCTGACGGCCACGGCTTCCGCTTCGTCGCCGAAACCATCCTGGATCTGGACCGGCGCAATCCGCAAGTCGCTTCACGTCTTCTGACCAGTTTCCGCTCATGGCGGGCACTGGAACGCCATAGATCACAACATGCCAGGCACGCCCTCTTGTACATTTCATCATGCCAAGAACTATCCAGAGACAGCCGGGATATTGTCGACCGCACACTTCAATGACCCGCCTTTTCTGAAAGGCTTAATCGAAACGCTGTAAAAGCTCGATTTTGTTAACCATTTTAGTCTTAGTTTGAACTGGACAAATGGGATTTTCTCGATTCAAATGGAAGTGATTCGGGGCTATTCCCCTGTGGCGGCAGACTTTTTTGAGGCACATTTTCCATGGCGCGAGCTCTGGCTGGCGACGCGGCTTCGCGGCGCGTCGACCGGGAGTCCCAAAAGCTAGGAAAGAAAGAAGCGGCACCCTGGAACGTGCTGCTTGCGACCTTGCGCGACCAGGCCTTCCGCTCCGAAGGCATGACAAGGCGGCTGATTCCGGCATTGTGCATCATTTTCATCGCGGTGCTGGCCATCGTCCGAAGCGGTCAACTGATTGTTGACCACACCAAGGCCGAAGACCTCGCTCGCGACCAATTGACACTCATGGCCGCAGTCACCGCGGCCGGACTGAACAGCGGCGAAAGCACGTTACCTGAACTCGGCTATCGCTCTGCTTTGCGCAGCGTGCTTGAAAACAGCCTGCCCGCCGGAGCGACAAGTGAAGGGCGCATTTTCCTGGTTGCTGATGACAGCGGGAACATCGCCGCCTCCGCTCCGATCCAACCGCTGATGGAAGGCCGCCCGCTCACCGATCTTTTCGGACCATCCCAGCCGCTTACGGTATTCGGATCCCGTGCTGGCATCCTGTCTGTTCCGGCAGATCTGGGGTCTGCAGAAGGAGAGGAACAGGTACTGGCGACGGTTCATCACCTGACCGGCCAGCTTGGCATGATCGCTGTACTCCAGCCAAAAACAGCGGTGTTTGCAGATTGGCGCGGCCAGCTGTCTGCAAATGTGACCCTGTTCGCCGGAACGTCACTGGTTCTTCTTGCTGTCGTCTATGCCTTTTTTGCCCAGGCGAACCGGGCCGAGCAGACGGACGATATTTACGCAACCACCCGCACGAGAATCGATACGGCCCTCACCCATGGCCGCTGTGGACTTTTCGATTGGGATCTGGCGCGCGGACGCATGTTCTGGTCATCGTCCCTTTACGAGATGCTTGGACATACGCCGAAGGACGATATCCTGAGCTTCGCCGATGTTGCCCGGTTAACGCATCCGGACGATATCGACCTTTTGAGTCTGGCCGAGAAGCTGCTTCAGACCGGCGACAGCCTGGTGGATGAAACCTTCCGCATGCGCCACGCGGAAGGTCATTGGGTCTGGATGCGCGCACGCGGTGAAATCCAGAATGAGCCCGGCCGCACGGAACCCCACCTGATCGGCATTTGCATCGATGTGACCGAACAGCATCTTCTTGCAGAAAAGAGCCGGACAGCGGATCTGCGTCTGCGCGACGCGATTGAGACGATTTCGGAAGCCTTCGTTCTTTGGAACTCCAAGAACGAGCTGGTGATCTGCAACTCCAACTACCAATCCCTGCACAGTCTTCCATCCGACGTCGTCAATCCGGGCACGCCTTACAAGGCGGTCATGGCTGCTGCCTCCAACGCGGAAATCGCTCCGCTTCCGGTCAAGATCAAGCATCGCTCTCATACACCGGACGAAGCCTATGAAGCGCAGCTGGAAGATGGCCGCTGGCTGCAGATTTCCGAGCGCCGAACCAAGGATGGCGGTTTCGTCTCTGTTGGCACAGACATCACAGCCCTGAAGAAACACGAAGAAAAAATGATGGACAGCGAACGGCGGCTAAAAGCCACCATTGCTGATCTGCAAAAGTCACGGCAAACGCTGGAAATTCAGGCGCGCCAGCTTGTCGAACTGAACGATAAATACGCAGCTGAAAAAACCAATGCCGAAAACGCCAACAAGGCCAAATCCGAATTCCTCGCCAACATTTCCCATGAACTCAGAACGCCTCTGAACGCAATCATCGGTTTTTCCGACATCATGACTCAGGAGATGTTCGGTCCCGTCGGCTCCAGCCGCTATGCGGATTACTGCAAGGATATCCTGTCCAGCGGGACGTATCTGCTCAATGTGATCAACGATATCCTCGACATGTCCAAGATCGAAGCCGGACGCATGTCGATCGAAACGGAAACGGTCGTTGTTTCGGAAGCCACTGAAGACGCCAGCCGGATCATCACGGGTGCCGCCAGCGAAAAGAAGATTTCCGTCTCCACCGACATTGCGGACGGCTTGAAGGTCCAAGCCGACCGGCGCGCGCTCAAGCAGATCCTTTTGAACCTTCTGGCCAACGCCGTAAAATTCACGCCCGACAATGGCGCGGTATCGCTGAAAGCATCAGCTAAGGGTGGACGCATTCTGTTTGAAGTTGCCGATACCGGCATCGGGATATCCGAACGCGATATTGAACGTCTTGCCCAGCCATTCGTCCAGGTGGAAAACCAGTTCACCAAGACCCACCAGGGTTCCGGCCTCGGCCTTGCCATTGCAAGATCTCTCGTGGAACTGCATGGCGGCAAATTGACAATCCGCTCCGAGATCAAGCAAGGCACTACAGTCAGCTTTTCCCTGCCAATCGGGATTGGATGAGGCTGTTTTTGGAGTCGTAGGAAGCCCCTTGATTTTCTGGAATGCTGAATGGGCACCGGCTACTTGCCGTCTACGGCCTCAACCTGCCCGACGAGCCGCTCGAAGATTGCCCTGACCTCGCTCTGTCGCTCTGCAAGGTCCGCTTCGAGATGCTTGAAACTTGGGGAATGCGCAGCACGGACCAGGAGATCCAGCACGCCGCGGGGCGTCTCACTGGGATCGAACCTGCCGGACAACGCGACCCGCAAGACCTGGGTCAGCCGCTGGTAAAGCCCGAGGGTTTCAAGCAGCCTTTCACTATCGCCTACGGCCAGAAATCCGGCCTCCCGCAGCACAGTCAGCGCATCATCGGTTGCCTGGGTGAAGATTTCCGGGTGCCCTGCACCGTTCGCCAGTAAAAGGAACTGCGCAATAAACTCGATGTCGACCAATCCGCCAGCGACCTGCTTCAGGTCCCAGATATCCTTGGTGCCCTTTTCCTTTTCGATCCGCGCACGCATGGAGCGGACCTTGTCTGCAAGGTCCGGACGGTCGCGCTGGCCGGTCAGGGTCTGGCAGATGCTCAAGCGGATCTTCTCGGCAAATTCCGGCCTGGTCGCAGCAATAACCCGAGCCCGGGTCAAGGCCATATGCTCCCAGGTCCAGGCATGGTTCTTCTGGTAATCGATAAATCCGTCGAGGTTGGTCGCCAGCGGCCCGGCATTTCCGGACGGGCGCAGCCGGAAATCGACCTCGTAGAGCAAACCTTCCGCCGTCGGTGCAGACAGGGCAGTGACCAGGCGTTGAGTCAAACGGGTGTAGTACTGGCTGATGGCTAATGGACGTTTTCCGTCCGACTGCTTGACGTCCTCTGGGGCCTCATAAAGGAGGATCAAATCGAGATCGGAAGCCGCCGTCATCTCCCTGCCGCCGAGTTTTCCCATGGCCAGCACAGCGACATCCCCGCCAGGAACCTCACCATGGTTCTCGCCGACATGAGAGATAACCTGAGTGAGGATCCGCCCAACGATTGCCTCCGCCAGGCGCGCCAGCGCATAGCCAACCTTGTCGGCGGACAGCGTATCGGAGATCAATCGCAGACCGATCAGAAATTGCTGCTCCTGAGCAAAGATGCGGGCGCGGTCAAGAGCATCTTCATAGTACCTGGCTTCCGCCAATGTCCGGTCAAGTCCAGCGCGGAATTCCTGAACACTCGGCATCGATTCAAAAAACGCAGGGTCGAGCACTGCATCCAGAACATGCGCGCGCCTGGAAATCGTCTCGCCAAGCCGTGGCGCCGCGCCCATGACGGTTGCCAGCAGATGAAGCATTTGCGGGTTCGACTTCAAGAGCGAGAAAAGCTGAACGCCGGTTGGGAGGCTCGCCAGAAACTTGTCGAAGGCCAACAGGGCGGCATCGGCATTGTCGGTTGCCGCAAGCGCCGCTATCAGAACCGGGTGAAGCTCTGTCAGTCGCTCCCGCGCGGTCTTGGAGCGCGTACAGACATAACGGCCGAAGTGCCACGCTTTGACAATACTCGCTGCGTCTGCAGGGTTTTTAAAGCCCAGGCCCGAAAGGGTTTCAAGCGTTCCCGGATCATGATCATCGCCGGTGAACACCAGATTTCCGAGTTCGTTCGCAAGTTCTGCTTCGTCTTCGAACAGGCCAGCATAGTGCTTTTGCACTTTGCGCAAATGCTGGAGCAGCCGTTCCTCGAAAGCTTCCCGCGTTTCAAAACCCATCAGTGCGGAAACCCGCAATAGCCCTTCATCGTCCTTGGGCAGGAGTTGAGTCTGCTCGTCGTTGAGCATCTGGATTCTATGCTCCACCGAACGCAGAAACACATACGCCGTGTTCAGATCGTCACGGGTCTTTTCGCGGATCCATCCCGCTTCCAGCAACCCATCCAGCATCTGCAGGGTCCGGCGGCCGCGCAAGTCCGGATTGCGCCCGCCTGCGATCAACTGCTGGGTCTGAACAAAAAATTCGATCTCCCGGATGCCGCCGCGACCAAGCTTCACGTTGTGACCGGCAACGGCCACCTTGCCGTGTCCCTTGTGGATGTGAATCTGGCGCTTGATCGCCTGAACATCGGCAATCGCGGCGTAGTCTAGGTATTTGCGCCAGATGAACGGGACAATCTCATGCAGAAATGCCTCGCCGGCGCCTATATCGGCTGCACAGGCGCGCGCCTTGATCAGGGCTGCCCGCTCCCAGTTCTGACCGAGAGATTCATAGTAGCTGAGTGCAGCCGGCATCGACATCGCCAGCGGCGTTGCGCCCGGATCGGGCCTCAGCCGCAGATCCATCCGGAATACATAGCCTTCCGGCGTTCTGTCTTGCATGATCTTCACGAGCTTCCGGGTGAGCCGAACGAATTCGACCGGCGCTTCGGCCCCGCCCGTCATCGGTGCTTTGTGCGGATCGAAAAGGATGATCAGATCGATGTCGGACGAATAGTTCAGTTCATCCGCGCCATGCTTGCCCATTGCCAGCACGATCAGGCCGCTGTCTAGTTCCGGCCGTTCAGGATCGACCGGGGCAAACTTGCCGCGCGCTGTTAATTCACGAAGACAGAAACGAATGGCAGCGTTGAGTGACGCATCGGCAAATCCGGACAGACCTGCGGTCACTTCGTCCAGGCCGATAGCTCCAGCAATATCGGCAAGGCCTAGCGTCAGGGCGAGATCCTGCTTGAGAAGCCGGAGGTCCCGCATCAGGTCTGCTTCACTTTCGGCGTTCAGTTTTTCCGGTTCATCAAGCAGCCGCCGAATACGGGCTTCCGGAGCTTCGTTGAGGATATCCATTAGCCGCTGCGCATCGGAAAGCATCAATCCGCGCAAATAGGGCGAGTTGGATATGACACCGCAGAGGAACGGCTCGATGTCCGGATTGGCCAAAAGAAACGATTTCAGATCCGTCCCTTTGTCCTCAGCCTCCAGAAGGTCGTTCAGAAACAGCTCGGCCCGGCACTCCCCGGGCCGTGCCGGTTTCACTGCCAGACGATCCTTGAGCGGCCTTTGTGTCTGTTTCGTTGCCTGGTCCATAGCCCGCGCCGTTGTTGCTTGCATGTGCCAGGCCGATTTGAGCACAGAGACCGGGCTCCATATTCTTGAGCCGCAAATCTCCGCCATGCAAGCGGGCAACGGCATTGACAAGACTCAATCCAAGCCCGGTGCCCGGTTCCGAGCGGCTTTCATCCAGCCGCACGAACCGGTCCAGAACACGATCCGCGTCCGGTTCGGGAATACCGCTGCCCCGATCACTGACCGTCAACACGACGCCGCTGCTTTCGGACCGCGCGCCGATGGCGATTTCGGGCGAACCGTTTTCCGAGCGTCCATATTTAAGTGCATTTTCAATGAGATTGACCAGTCCCTGGCCGATCAGGTCCTTGTTGCACATCGCGGTCAGGCCCGGCGCCGCGGAGACTGCCAGCTTGCCGCCTTCATCCTCCACCAACGGCGTATAGAGCTCGGCCACCTCTTCCACCAGGCCGGTAACGTCCACCGGTTCCAGTCCGGATCCAGGCGCCATTGCTTCAATGCGGGCGATTTTCAGAAGCGCATTGAAAATGCGCAGCAGTTGATCGGTTTCCTCAAGGGTTGTTTCCAGCGCCTGGCGGTAGTCGCCCTGTGTTCCCGCCTCCCGCAGCGCCGTTTCCACCCGGTTGCGCTGCCGGGTCAGCGGCGTCTTCAGATCATGAGCGATATTGTCGGTGACGTCCCTCATCGACTGCATCAAAAATTCGATGCGCTCAAGCATGGCGTTCAGGCTGGTTGCCAGCCGGTCGAACTCATCATCATTCCCGGCAACAGGCAAACGTCCGGACAGGTCACCTTTCATGATCGTTCGGCTTGTCGCTGTGATCTCATCAATGCGCTTCATCACCCTGCGGCTGACAAACAGCCACGTCACCGCGCCCATCAGAACAACCACAACCAGCCAAAGACGCAAGGCATCGGCAAAAAGAGAAGAAAAATGGAGCTGGCCGCCAAGATCCCTTCCGACCAGCAATCTGAACCCGCCGCTTAGTTCAAACGTGCGCACGAGTGCCTCGTGCTCGACTATTCCGCCGCCCTGTTCGCGCCGCGAGTACCGGACCCGTCGCACATCGCCCTCGGCTTCTTCCAGTATGTCGGTCGGCAGCCGGGCGATATTGCCGGCAATCGTGTTTCCGGCAAAATCGGTGAGAAGATAAAGGCTTGCGTCCGGGCGGCGAGCCCGCCAGTCGATGGCCTGAACCAGATCCCGGATGCCACCGCGCAAATACGTTTCCGAAAGGCCGGACAGCTCCGCGTCCACAGTCTGAACGACCTGCCGGGACATCACCTGATTGGTATTTTGCGAGATATAGACCAGCAGGAAGCCGGACAGGAGAGTGAAAACGCCGATGTAAAGCAGCGACAGCTTGAAGGCAGTGGTGCGGGTAAACCTAGTGAGCCGCATCACGGATCGTGTATCCGGCGCCGCGGATCGTATGAAGCAGCGCAGAACCGAAGCCCTTGTCGATCTTGCTGCGCAGACGGGAGATGTGAACATCGATCACATTGGTCTGCGGATCGAAATGATACTCCCACACATTTTCAAGGAGCATGGTCCGGGTCACCACCTGCCCGGCGTGCTGCATCAGATATTCAAGCAACCGGAACTCACGTGGCTGCAGGGGGATTTCCGTTTCCCCTCTTCGGCAGGAATGGGTCAACCGGTCAAGCACGAGATCGGCGACCTGATAACTGGTTTCGACGTCTGACTTGGATACCGGACGACGGGCCAGCGCCTCTATGCGCGCCTGAAGCTCGGTAAAGGCATAGGGCTTGGGCAGATAGTCATCGCCGCCGGCTTTGAGGCCTTTCACCCGGTCATCTACCTGACCGAGCGCGGAGAGGATCAGAACCGGTGTCAGGTTGCCGCTCTTGCGCAATTCACGAACCACGGACAGGCCATCCAGCTTAGGCAGCATCCTGTCGACGACGAGGACGTCATAACTGCTGTCCATGGCCAGAGCGAGACCGCTCTCCCCGTCTGCAGTCCGGTCGGCAGTATGACCAAGTTCGTCGAGGCCTTTGGCAAGATAACCGGCGGCTTCGGGATCGTCTTCGATGATCAGAATTCGCAGCATATGAACATTATTAGATTGAGTCGGCACTTCGGCAAAGGTAGCCGGCGGCGGTGCGATTGGATGGAAGCACCGCCGCCTGCTTTACGGCAACCCGGCTTGCTGGGGATGGGGGCATATGCAAGCCGGACGACCGATCTGGTATTTATGTCAGCCGACCTTCATCGGCAGCGCCACAAAGCGGCTGTTGTCGTTGCTTTCAACCCGGAAGAGAACGGCTTTAAGCCCCTCTTCCTCGGCGTTCTTGAGCGCATCAACCACATCCTGAGGCGTGTTTACCTGCATCCCACCAACTTCGAGGATCACATCGCCCTGCCTCAGCCGCTTTTCGGACGCCGGACCATCTGGCGCGACTTCGGCAATCACCACGCCCTTGCCCTCAAGACCCATTTCCGCCTTGGTGGACAGCACCAGCCCGAGATCGCTCAAGGTCGTCCGTCCGGTATCCGGATCGGTTTCGATGCTCGCTTCCTGTTGCGGTTCTTCCAGACGGCCAAGGGTGACAAGAATGTCCTGCTCGCGGCCTCTGCGCCAAACCGTGATTTCGACTTCCGTGTCCGGATCATAGGCAGCGATCAGTTTGGAAAGATCGCGCGGACCATCCACCGGGTTGCCGTCGACCGCCAGAATGGTATCGCCCGACTTCAGCCCGGCGCCTTCTGCAGGTCCGTCTTCAAGTGCTTCGGCAATGATCGCGCCGCGGGCTTCATCAAGGCCAATGCTTTCGGCGATGTCGTCCGTGACATTCTGGATCTGGACACCGAGCCAGCCGCGCACCACCGTGCCGCCGTTCTTCAGCTCCATGATGACGTCTGTGGCCGTCGATGCCGGGATGGCAAAGGCTATGCCCACATTGCCGCCGGACGGCGAGAAGATCGCCGCATTCACGCCAATTACCTCGCCGCGCATGTTGAACGCTGGACCGCCCGAGTTGCCCCGGTTCACGGGCGCGTCGATCTGGATGAAGTCATCATAGGGACCCGCGCCGATATCGCGTCCGCGCGCCGAAACGATGCCAGCCGTTACCGAACCACCAAGACCAAATGGGTTACCGATCGCTACCACCCACTCACCGACCAGCGGAACGTCCTCGGCGAAGGAAACATAGGTGAAGTCCTTGTCGGATTCGACTTTCAGCAGGGCAAGATCCGTGCGCTTGTCCGCACCGATCAGGACCGCGTCATACTCTTCGCCGTCCTGATCAATGACCGTGAACTCGGTGCCCTTGTCGATCACGTGCTGATTGGTGACGACGAGCCCGTCTTCACTGATGAAAAAGCCGGAACCTTGCGACATGCCATATTGGCGCGGCGAACGCCGGCGCTCCCGGTTGCCCTCATTCTCGCGGTCACCGAAGCCGCGTTGACCGAAATCCCGGAAAAAACGCTCGAACGGATGATCCTTCGGCAGATTGTCGAAGAAATCGCGGAAGCTGTCATTGCCGAAATTCATCATTCGCGGTTCGGCAGCCTGCTTGACCCTGACGCTGACAACCGCCGGACTGACCGCCTGAACCACCGGAGCGAAATTGACCGGCGCAGCGGCATCAACACGCACCGGATCTGCGTTGGCGAATTGGCTGGGCAACAGGGTTTGCACACTCATCAGACCGGCTGCGCCGAGGACGAAGACGCCCGCAAGCAGTCGGCTGCGCGTGGTCCGCAAAAGGGAGGATGTCCGGCGTTTTTGCATAAGTAGGCTTCCTTTGACATTTCGAAGATCGGGGCCGGTGACACACAGGGACAAGCGACCCGGCTTCACACAGATAGATAGTGACCCCAGCCTTACATGCGCCTGTCGGCCAGATTAATTCTTCGTAAGGTTGAGTTCGGTGCGGCGCATTGCCGGCGGCCAAGTCCAAAGATCGGCCGCTCCAAAAAGGAAGCCTGTCCCTACGGCGCAGCAAACAGCACAGGCGGATCACCGGCCTGCCATTTCGGGTACTTCGTCATGATAGACAGAAACCTCCCGGAGGTTTCAAACGCGGTGAGCCAATTTAACAGCGGTTTCCAGTCTTGCGACTCGAACCATTCCCGGTCCGTATTGGCAAACTGGCGGACAAAGGGGAGAATTGCAAAGTCGGCAAGCGATGCCCGGTCTCCAAAGAGATACATCTGATCTGACAGACGACCGTTCAGCTTGAGAAGAAACTCGGACGCGGCTGCCCTTTCCTCGTCCCGGTTCGCATCGTCATAGCGCGTGTCATATTTATATCGGTCAAGATGGTGCTTGAACGGGCCGTCACAGATATCGATCAAGTCTCTCATGGCATCCAGCCCGGACTGCGGAGGTGCCAGCAAGCCTTCAGGGTCGGCCTGTTCCAGCGCCCACAGCATGACGTCCAGGCTTTCGTCAAGGACGGCACCGTCCGGTCCCAAAAGACAGGGAACAGTGCCTGACGGCGAAGCAGCAAGAAACTCCGGTGCCTTGTCTTTCAGCACCACCTCACGCAACTCGACGGTCAGTTTAGCGCTCAAAAGCGCCAATCGGGCGCGCATTGCATAGGGGCATCGCCGGAAAGAATAAAGGACTGGAAGAACGGGCATCACGGACCAATCAGATGGCGCATGAGCCGGATGGCGTCAAGCAACTGAATGCATCAGAAAGATTGCGTAGTTTTTCTAATCTTTAAACATTGGTAATTTTTTCCATACTATTTCTGGCGAGGGGAAGTCGCCATGCAACCTTCGATACTCGATTTAGCCAACAGTAGCAGCGCCGAAAAGAAGAACAAACTCGCCGACCACGTGAGCGAATTGCTTGCGGACAGGCGTCCGGATGCCGATACGGAAGAATCGTCGCTTCTCAACAATATCCTGTCCGGTGTCTACGACTCGCTGGAAGTTACCACGAGGCAAGGGATATCCCAGCGTCTCGCCCAAACCGGGTCGCTGTCGCCCGCACTCGCTCAAACACTTGCGAGCGACCATATCTCGATTGCCGCGCCTGTGCTTGAGCACTCCGAAGCGCTCAGCAGCGAGGATATAGCAGACATCGCGAAGACGAAGAGCCAGGACCACCTGTTGGCATTGGCAAAACGGCCCTACCTTGACGAAATGGCCTCAAAGGAACTGATCAAACACGGACATACACGTGTCCGGCATGCGGTGGCGACGAACCTGGGCGCTGATCTTTCCCAAGAAGACTTTGAAAACCTTATGGTGTTGTTGCCGCAACAAATGGGCAACAAGGTCCGGCATTTACGTAAGTCCAACAAGGAACTTATCGAGGATCTGTTTGAAAACGGCGACAAGATGCCGAAGGGCCCTCCGCTGGAAAAACGCGATAGCAAGATCGACCTCAAGGCCTGGTTTGTCGGAATCAGGCGCGGCAGAACCACGGTTAACAAGGCAATCTGTCAGATGGCTCGCGAGCAGAATCTCTACGATGCCGCTCGTTTGTTGTCCTTCCTGACCGGACTGCGCAACAAATACATGTTCGGCCTGATGATCCGCTACGATGCGACAGGTATTGCCAGCGCTTGCAGGGCTGTCGGCCTGGTTGCCAATGATTATCAGGCGGTCTGCCGCGCACGCTGCCATCACCTCAAGTTTCCCGAATCCACAGGCAACAAGTGGTTGACGAATTATCACATGCTGAGCGAGACGGACGCCCGCGGCCTGATCGGCATGATGAAGCTCAAGCTGCAGATGGAAGACCAGGGCACTCAAGACAGCTCTGCGGCCTGATTAGAGCATCGGGCGGTAAGTTTGAACCACTTGATGACATTTTGCGGTTCACTCGGCCAGGCGCGTGGTGAAGGGCGATGTGGGGCATCGTTCGAACGGCGCAACGTGGCCGATGAGCCGCAAAATGTCACCCGAAGGGCCGAACTCATGTGTCCGCTGACGGCGTTGGCCCGCCCTTATGGTGATCACACCACGGCGGGCGATCCGCCTGGTCAACAAACACATGAGAGCGGTCAAGCGATTCAAACTTACCGCCCGATGCTCTAAACACTCAGAACCTGCGGTGTTTCGATGCAAACTGCCGGACGAATTGGTTGAAACGCCTCTTCAGCGCTCCTCCCGGGTCACAACCGCAGCGCCCGCTTCAAGCGTACGGTGGACCGGGCATTTGTCAGCAATTTCCAGAAGCCGCGCGCGGGTAACCGTATCCAAGTCGCCTTCCAGGGTGATCAGCCGCTCGAACCGGTCGATCCGGCCGCCCTTTTCCCTGACCTCATCCGCACAGTCTTCGCAGTCGGCAGCATGAACCTTGGCGTGAAGCACTGTGGCACCGATCCTGTCGACGGCAAGGCCTTTGCGGTCCGCATACATACGCAAGGTCATGACCGTGCAGGTGCCGAGCGCAGCGGACAGGTAGTCGTAGGGCGACGGTCCGCTATCGAGTCCGCCGACACTCTCCGGCTCATCGGCCAGCATGCGGTGTTGCCCGCTGACGACGGTCGTCTGGAACTTTCCAAGCCCGGTCTCGCGCACTTCCACGCCTTGCCGACCGGTTTCATCAACGCCTTCGGCGTGCGGCTCAAGGTACCCGCTGACCCAGCCGGCAATCACCTTGGCGGCATAGGCCGCGTCAGTGCCACGGGTCAGAAGGTGGTCGGCCTTGTCCAGAGATACGAAACTTTTGGGGTGCTTGGCCGCCACGAAGATATCAGCCGCATTGTCGACGCTGACCGTCTGATCGAGCGGTGCGTGCATGACCAGCAGCGCCTTGCCGAGACTGGCGGCATTGTCCCGGACGTTCTGGGTTTCGAGATCCTCCAGGAATTCCTTGCGGATGGTAAAGTCCCGTCCACCGAGATCTACCTTGGCAACGCCCTTTGCGCGGATCTCGTCCACCGAACCGTGGAAATTGTGAATGACATGCCCGGCGTCGGATGGCGCTCCAATGGTCACCACTGCCCGGGCCTCGGGAACCGCCTTCGCCGCCGACAGCACGGCCGCGCCGCCAAGCGAGTGACCGATCAGGATCTGCGGTGCCTCGAATTCCTGCCTCAGGTAGTCGGCGGCCCGGACCAGATCGCCGACATTTGAAGAAAAATCTGTCGATGAGAAGTCGCCGCCGCTACCGCCAAGGCCAGTAAAATCGAACCTCAGAACCGCTATTCCGTCGGCACTGAGCGCTCCAGCGATATGCCGGGCTGCGGCAATGTCCTTGGAACAGGTAAAACAGTGCGCAAAAAGCGCGTAGGCGCGAATCGTTCCGGCAGGCAAGTCCAGCCGGGCAGCGAGCTTTGCCCCTTTAGAGCCATCGAATTCCAGTTTTATCGGACGGTTTGCCATTCCCCAGCCTCCTGCCACTCCGGTCTCCCCTGAGTTAGGCAGACAAAACGCAGGCGCAAGTCACAACCGCTTACGAAGATGTGACGCGAACAGACTGTTCACGAGTAACCTCGAGAAATATGACCAGATCCGATTGCTATTCTTTTGTGATGATACCCAGCACATCGTCGCTGAACGGGCTGACAGATCTGGCGCATCCAACGCCTTCAAGAACGGCGACGTCAAACAGTTCGCTGACCACGCCTTCGATCGAGAACCATTCCTTGCATTCGCCGCTTTTCAAATCGATGACTTGTACCGCACATTTCGGTTGTTCTCCGCTTTTGCGCAAGCGGTCATCCAGGGGCAAGCCTTCGAAACGTTCTGATCGAGGCTTCGACAAACCGACAAAGGCATAGTCTCCAAAAAACGCAAGACCCCGGAGAAACCCGGGACAATATGCAACCGGTTCGAACACGCCCGGTCCTTTGCCGGTGGGTTTGACAAACCCAAGCTCGCCCTTGCCCGAATTCAGCAGCCAAAGCGTATCCCCATGCATTCTGGGCGAATGCGGCATGGAAAGGTTTTCGCAGACGATTTCGTTTGTGGTGACATCAATCACCAGGCCGCCATCTGTCCGGTTTTGCCTCCAGCCGTCCACCTCGTCAGATCGAGAAACCGCCGTAACGAATGCCGGTCGGCCGCCATGCATCGCCAAACCGTTCAAATGGCATCTATCACCGTCATCCAGCACGCGAACAAAGTCCGGTTGCCAAATGGCCGCGAAGGAATGTTTTTCGGACAATGCCGCCAGACAATTGTATCGCGTGTTCACAAACACAATCGACCCGTCGGACTTCACGCCGATGTCGTGGATATGCAGATCACCCGTTATGTGGATCGTGCGGGGATAGAAGCAGGCTGAGAAAACCGCGTCCATCCGCTCGTTGGGCCTCAGGATGTTTTCCAGGCGCTGAACCGAGTCGCGGGTCGCAAGATGAACGCACCCGTCCTGCACAAAAAGTCCCATGGCCCGCTTGAACTGCTGTTCGTTGACCATGAGCCCGCCTGCCGGGTTGCGGCTGAGCAGGTAAAGCCGCCCGGACTGATACGAGGTCACCGCCAGCGTGATATCGTGAGCGGCGAGAAGCTCCAGGAAGCCTGCAGACATGTCATATCGAACCGCAGGCATTGTTCTACCTCATCAACTGGTGTCGTTAAGACGCCCTATTATGAGAACTGGGACCTCATTGCCATCAACCTCCCTCATTGACCGGAAGGCGTGTGCCACCCGGTCTTGGGTTGGCCGCATAAATGAGGCGGAGTTAGCGCCTGAAGGGCGCAGCCGCATTTGGCGTCCTGCGGATCGTGTGCATTTCCACTTAAAAAGCCTGCGTAAACCTGAAACCGCCTTGAAATCCAGTGGTTTCGCTTCCGTGGAAAACCGTTCCATCAAAGTTCAAGGATCTAGAGCCGCCGAGATCAACGCCCACTGCCGCGCCAAGATATCCGGCATCGAGGTCGGTATCGCCGAAACCAACGGAACTCGACTGGGCCAGAAGCGTGACGGAAACATTCTCGTCGCCTACTGATTGGCGCGTCAGATAGCCGAGTCGCATGGAGAGGTCCAGTTCGGCAATTTCCCGCGAAACGGCAATTTCAGCATTGGCCTGCACGACACTTGCCGAGTGAGAGCCGACAGTGGCGTTGGCACCGCTGTTTCCGGTTTCAGTGTATCCGTCAAATTGTTGAACAGCATAGTTCCCGCCGATGGAGGGTGTGACCACCCATCCATGTGCCACGGCGAGGTCGTACCCGGCAGACACATCCGCACTAAAGAGAATGCCTTTGTTGGAGTAGTTTGCCGTTGCCAACCCACCGGAGGACAGGTTGCTGTTGATGGTGCGTTTTCCGTCATGCCAGCCATACCCGAGAACCGCGCCCACACCGGTGTGAAGTCCGCCAAACGCGGCCGCACCCTTCAAGCCTGCAAACAAGATGTCGGACCGGACGTCCTGGGAGTCTGCAAACCGGCTTTCGGCCTCGATTTTCGTGTTCAGATACCCGCCCATGACCCCGAACGCCCAGTTGCCGAAGGCCGGCAAAGAGTAGCCTGCCGCTGCACCGGCCAGAGTACTGGTATGTTCAAGGGTGACATTGGTCGCGTCATAGCGCGCATACCCGCCCAAACCGCTGACCCAGAATTGACGGGAGGCGGCCGACTGAGAATAGCGGGCATCTTCCGGCGCAGCGCCGTGGGTGCTCACCTGCACATCGTCAAACCCGCTGGCGCGCACATCCCCCAGATTGGCAAACAGACCGGCCATCTCACCGAGTTGATGAACCGATCCGGCCAGCCCGGTCGGATCGAACGTCGCCACCTGCCGACTACCGGAATTATAGAATACCGGCAAAGGACCGGAGAAATTCGGCACACCGCCATTCATGGTTCCTGTCGAAAGATCCCAGAACACCGAATGGGACGCTCCGGTCTCGATATTGACGATCGTATTGGCGCCCAGATCAATTTGGCCCGCAATAAAGGAAGGGGCTTGTAGGTTGAGGGTACCGTTGGTTCCCATCATGATCGCGCTCGCCTGTGCGGCAGAGACCAGACCCGAATTGGTAACCGTTATGGCATCCGGCGCACCAGACACCGTGATGCCTTCCACTCCGGTTCCAACTGTTGTTACCCTACCGGTGTTAGTAACGGTTGAGCCGTTATCCACGACAATACCCGCACTCCCTGTGGATCCTGTCAATGAGATGCTGCCAGAATTTGTAACCCGGCCGTTGGTAAGTACATGAATCCCGCGGGCGTCCGCGCCGGTTCCGGTAATGGTAATACTGCCGGAGTTGGTAACCGTTGCACTGTGATAGCTTTCGATACCATCACCGCCGGACGTAATGATGCCCGTGTTGATAATCGTACTGTTGCTGTCCGCAGCAAATATGCCATTGCTGCCCGCACTGTCCGGCGTTGTGATCGTACCGTTGTTCGTCAGCACGTTGGTTCCACCTGTCGAACTAAGACCGGTGCTTGCGGATATGGATCCCGACGTGGTTACGGTGATGCTGTCGTTTCCGTTCACCGTGAAACCGCCATTCGTGACAGTAACCGGTTCTGAAATCGTGAAATCATCCGCCATTGACCAGGTTGCAAACGAACCGGCCACAGCAGAGGTCGCAATGAAGGCGACTGAAGTATTCAATAACTTAGAAAATTTCCGCAAGAACCACCCCCAGCGGTCGCCAGAACCGTCTGGAGGTGTTTTATATTTACAATGGTAATATTGTCAATTCATTAACCAATTCTCATTGGCGAGTCATGCATAACATTGTTAACGGTCAGCCACGTTTCCCGGCACCATTCTGGTCAAAAACGCCAAACACGTGTGTTTTCTTTTTTAGGTGCGAACTGAAATCGTCAGTCCGAAGCTCCCGACTTCAAGAGGGCGTCAAGCCTGGCTTGTTCCTCTGCGCTGAGCTGTTCTGTGCCGCTGGCACCGGGAACAACCGGCTTGCGCCGGCGGAGGATCAGAAACAATCCGGCGATCCCCGCCAGGAGAACAGCCGGGCCCGCCGCCCAAAGGATCAATGTATGGAGGGCAAAGCGCGGTTTCAGCAGCACGAACTCGCCATAGCGGTCAACCAGGAAGGAGATGACGTCCGCGTCCGAATCTCCGGCGACGAGGCGTTCGCGCACCAGACTGCGCAGATCCTTGGCCAGCGGTGCATCGCTGTCGTCGATGGACTGGTTCTGACAGACCATGCAGCGCAGTTCCAGTGACAGCGCGCGGGCGCGCTCTTCGAGCACCGGATCGTCGAGTATTTCATCCGGCGAGAGCGCCAGCGCCGGTGGCACGCTCAGAATGAACAGCGACAGTAGGCCAATTACCACGCGTTTGATCATTGCCCTACTCCGCTGGAACTGCCGATTGCGCCCGTTTGCGGGACGGTTTGGGTGCCCCGACGCGCAATCGCCGGTCGGCCATGGAGAAAACGGCACCAACGGCCATGATCACGCTGCCGATCCAGATCAGGGTGATCATCGGCTTGAAATAGACCCGGACATCGACGGCACCATCCCCCCGGCTTTCGCCGAGAGACAGGTAGATTTGCGAAAACCCGGTCGTGTAGATGCCTGCCTCGGTGGTTGGCATTTGGCGCGCGGTGTAAACCCTTTTCGACGGATCCACACTTGCGACCTCAACACCGCCGGAGCGGATCGTGAAATGGCCGACCTCCTCGGTGTAATTCGCGCCTCTGCGCGGCGCTGCACCGTCAAAGGTGACCTCATAGCCGGACAGAGTGATCGTGTCGCCGGCACGCATGGTCGTGATCTGCTCTTCCTGGAAGGCAGAGGCGGTGACGATGCCAAGCACGGTAACACCGAGGCCGAAATGGGCGACAGCGGTTCCCCAGGCAGAACCAGGCAAGCCGGCGAGGCGGGAAAATCCCCGGCTCAACCCGACATCCCGGAAACGTACTCGCGTGAGTATCTCGGAAACCGATCCAGCCATCACCCATACGGCAAGCCCGACCCCGAGCGGCGCCATCACGGCTTCTCCGCCCCAGAGCCAATAGGTGAACAGCACCAGACCAATCGACAAGCCGAAAGCCGCATATAGGCGCTGCGACGCCGCGAGAATGTCACCGCGCTTCCAGGCCAATAGCGGCCCAAACGGAACGGCGAGCAAAAGCGGGATCATCAACGGGCCAAATGTCAGGTTGAAGAACGGCGCACCGACAGAAATGGTCTGGCCGCTGATTGCGTCCAGAACCAGCGGATAGAGCGTTCCGACCAGCACCGCGGTTGTTGCGGCTGTCAGGAACAGGTTGTTGAACACCAAACCGCCTTCTCGGCTGATCGGCGCAAACAGCCCTCCCTGCTTCAGAAGCGAAGCCCGCCACGCATAGAGCGACAGCGAACCGCCGATGAAAAGGCACAGCAGCGCCAGAATGAATACGCCGCGCGCCGGATCTGTGGCGAATGCATGGACGGATGTCAGCACGCCGGAGCGCACCAGGAACGTGCCCAGCAGCGAAAGCGAAAATGTGAAAATGGCGAGCAGAACCGTCCAGACTTTCAGCGCCTCGCGCTTTTCCATGACGATCGCCGAATGCAGCAACGCTGTTCCGGCAAGCCATGGCATGAAGCTGGCATTCTCGACCGGATCCCAAAACCACCAGCCACCCCAGCCGAGTTCGTAGTAAGCCCAGTAGGACCCCATGGCGATGCCGAGTGTCAGGAAACACCAGGCGAGCAGGGTCCAGGGCCGCACCCAGCGCGCCCAGGCAGCATCTATCCGCCCGAGGATCAGCGCAGCCACGGCAAATGAGAAAGTGATCGAAAAGCCGACATAGCCGACATAGAGAAGCGGCGGATGAATGGCGAGACCGATGTCCTGAAGGATCGGATTGAGATCAGCACCTTCAACCGGTGCCGGAAAAACGCGCTCAAATGGGTTCGATGTCACCAGAATGAACAAGAGGAACCCGGCACTGACCCAGCCCTGCACGGACAAGGTTGTTGCCCTTAGATCCAGCGGCAAGTT
The DNA here is from genome assembly GCA_965230445.1 of Roseibium sp. Taxonomy (GTDB): domain Bacteria; phylum Pseudomonadota; class Alphaproteobacteria; order Rhizobiales; family Stappiaceae; genus Roseibium. The sequence goes on from OZ246005.1 coordinate 2,877,749, forward strand.
GGAACCAAAGAACCCGACCAATGCCCCGAAGAATACCAGGATCAAAACCCATAAAAGCATCGAGCCTTCGTGGTTCCCCCATACCCCCGTGATCTTGTAGAGCATCGGCTTGGCCGAATGCGAGTTCTGGATAACGTTCAATACCGAGAAATCGGAGGTGACATAAGCGACGGTCAGGGCCGCGAAGGACACCGAGACCAATGCAAACATTGCAACTGAAACCGGGGCAGCCACGGCCATCAGCCGGTCTTCCTTCGTCAGCGCCCCCCAGATGGGCACAATGCTCAGCACCAACGACAGCGCAAAGGCCAATACCAGCGCGTAGTGTCCTGCTTCCACGATCATCTTGCGATCCTGTTCTTCCTTATGCGCCCTGCCATATATGGCAGGCGCCACCGTCCGCAACATTCATTCTGGAGTATCGGAGCCCCATTGCTCCCGGCTGCCCGGGGCAAAGAGCCTATTGCTCCTCGCCCTGCCAGACGCCCTTGTCCTTGAGCGCTTCGGCGACTTCCTTCGGCATATAGTTTTCATCATGCTTTGCGAGCACACTGTCAGCCACAAAGACACCGTCCGGCCCGACCGCCCCTTCTGCGACGACCCCCTGACCTTCACGGAACAGATCCGGAAGGATGCCTTTATAGGTCACCGCAACCGTGTTGACCGTATCTGTCACGCGAAACGACACTTGTGCATTATCCGCACGCACAACCGTGCCTTCTTCAACAAGGCCACCCAGGCGAATGCGTTGCCCGGCGGGAATTGCCTTTTCGGCAATGTCTGTCGGGCTTTGGAAGAAGACAATCTGGTCGCTGAGTGCAAACAGGATCAGGCCAATAGCAACCGCAAGCACAGCCCCTGCCGAGCCGATCAAAGTCAGCCGCCGCTGTTTCCGAGTCATCTTTCCCCTCATAAAGTCAGTTCGGATCCGGCCAAAGTCACTACCACCCGCCGGGCGTCAATTGTCAGGACTCACTCAAACCCAGTTGCCCGGCAGCATCGCGGATCGTCAGAAGCCCCTCTTCATTGCCGTCCAGGAACTTCTTCGCATCCGCGTAGGCTTTCAACGCATTGTCGCGCTGACCGAGAACCATATACGCCCTCATGAGGCGGCTCCACTCTTCAGCCGAACCGCCGTTTGCTTGTAATCGGCCCGCGAGACTTTCCACCATGACTTTGATCATGTCCTGGCGGTCGGCGTCCGACATTTGCTCTGCCGCAGCGATGTCCTCTGCGCTTGGTCCGCTGAGCCCGTTACCCGATACAGCATCTTCGCCCAGCAAGGCGGCAACACGCTGGCGGGCAGCATGCGCCCATGCAGCGCTCTCATCGGCACCGGCGAGTAGTTCCTCCCACGCGGCCAGGGCCTCCTCGCGGCGGCCTTCCTGACCAAGTGCCATTGCAAGGAAAAATCTCGGCTTGACTGCGCCCGGATCAAGCTCGATGGCGGCCGTGAATGCCATTCGCGCATCCTGTGTCACTACACCTTCATTCGCCACGGTCATGGCTTCGCCCATATTGGCCAGCCAATCGGGACGATTTCCCAGAAGACGTAGGGCATTGGCATAGGCTCGGACAGATGCACGGGGATCGCCGAGGGTCATATAGACCGGTGCGACAATAGCCCAGCCTTCACCATCTTCGGGATTTTTTGCCAGGTGCCGTTCGACGCGGGCGACAAGTTCGTCCACGGATTGCTGTTCGGCTGGCGCACTCAGCCGGGCTGACAGCGGCTGATCGCTTAATTCAGGAGAACCAATTGCGAGATACAGCCCGAGCGTGAAGACAGGCAAAGCGGCAATCGCCAGAATTTGCGCACCGCGAACCGGCCAGGCAGTTCCCATGTCCTTTGCGGATATGTCGGCATCTTTCCGGTCATGCGCAGCCAGCAGGCGGCGGGCGATTTCAGTCCGTGCGGCCTCGGCAGCTTCCTCTTCGATCAAGCCTCTTTCGAGATCCTTGTCGATCGCAGCCAACTGCTCACGGTAGACGGCCTCGTCGGCGCCCTGCCCCTCCGGTTCATGAGACCGTTTCCGGGCAAGCGGGGCAAGAATGGCAAGTGCCGCGGCAGCAGTCATCGCGGCGATCAGAACCCATAACATCATTGGCGCAATAGACCCTCACTCGTGCGCATGTGCAACAGTGCATGTAAGTGAAGGGGTGGCGCGAGTCACGCATTGAAATACGTCAATTTTGATAAGTTGCAGGGCTAATTTCTACGCCTTTTTCAGAAGCTTGCCGGCGGCCAAACCCTGCTGAGCGGTGTCGGCCTCTTCCTTTTCCAGTTCAATGGATTTGGCAATGGCGGCTTGACGGCTGCGTTTCAGTTGCCCCGCATACTCCGAACCATAGAAGATTTCCGAGAGCATGATTGCCGTATCGGCAGCAGCCAGATGGGCAGCCCGGGTTTGTGCTTTTGCCTTGCCGAGGTCGCCGATCAAGGCGCGTGTCAGGATTTCAAGCGTCTGTTCGACCGTTTGACGCGTCCTCTTGGCTACATCGTTGACAGCAAGGCTGTCCCGGGCATCACGCACCATCACAACCACCCGGAGCGCGCGAACTGCATCATCTACGGCGTTTTGTTCCAGGGTGAATTTACCCTGGGCATCCGTCTTGGGAACCTGCAGGGCGCGACGGACCGCACCGTGAGCTGCGTTCAGTTCGCGGCTTACGATCTCGGAAATTGCCCGTTTGCTGTCCGACAATCGCCGCTTCCACCCGGCGACGGTTGTCAGGTCCATGTCCATCTCCAGTCCGCGAACCAGCGTGTGATAGTCGGAAAGGGCCTGGGAGAACCCGACCGGGTCGGGATTTCGATCACGGTGTTCACGCGCCAGGATCTGCAGGCGTTCCGCCTCGCTCATGACCACATCGACAAATGGCGAGAACTGGGAGGTGGCAATTGCCCTCGGATTGCTGTTTCCGGCCAACCGGCCTGCGAAGGCACAAAGAGCGGAGGGAGCGTCGGCCCGGTCAAGCATTGCCGCGGCCACCAAGGGAATCTGGTCAGGGTTGTTCGAGGTATAGCTCCCGACCAGTTTCAGGATATCGTGATCGTTCTTCAGACGCGCTTCGTTGATCGATTCCGGCAAGGAATGCAGAAACGGCATCAGGGAATGCTCTGCGGCCAGGATCTTGTGAATGTCGGCGAGCTCCTCAATCCCGCGTTCGCCGCCCAGCTCGATCCCGATGCGCCGGTGATGTTTCTCCGATTCCTCCGCCTGGCTCAATGCCTGGCCAATGGCATCGACGGACCGTCTTCGAAGCGCCTGAACGAGGGCTTCTACACGCTCAGAACTGACTTTCGGATCAGTCGCCTGTGCCGTGACAAGCTTGCAGTCGCCGGGCAGAATATCTCGCGCCAGCCACGTCCAGACCTTTTGCAACACATCGCGGTTGATGCGCGCTTCCTGGCGGTTGGGAAGGTGTTCGGCGATCAGGAAATCATTGAGCGGCGAAAAGAACATCCGCTGAATATTCGCGCGCCGCGGCACTGCCGGAGCGATATCTTCAATCACACCTTCTTTGCTGCGCAGTATCTCCTGTGCGGCAGACAGAACCAGACTTAGACCGAGATCGTTCCCTTTTGCAGCCCCGCCCTTTTCCAGATTCCGGACAAGCGCCGTTATTGCCTTCGGTCCAAGGCTATCGAGATAGACTTTGATTTTTTGCTCAATAGCTTGGTCTTTGGGCATAAATCGGTTCGGCTGCGCAGACACCTCGTCTCAACCATCTTAGACACACAAGACTTAAGTAATTGTTGAGACGTCAGTTCGGCGGTGACGCGCCGGAAGAATTCCTGCCGAACGTTCTCAGCCGATAATCTTCCACTTGCCGTTTTCGCCGCTGCAAGCCGTTCCCCTTGCACGCAAAATCCGGTCCTCTAACGCCAACTCATGGGTGAAGTCGCGGCACCTTGTATCATTGACGTAGTAGATTGGCCCCGGAAGCACCTGTCCTTTGCGGCCTGTCCGGTCGTTTTTCCAGCCAATTGCCGCTCCGACACCCCGGGACCGCAATGCACGTTCCTGTGCATCCTCGGCCGCACGGCGGTCGGAAGGTTGGAGTGCATCGCCGAATTCGCCGTTGACCAGCACTGATATAGCTGTTCCGGCTTCCGAATCTGCAATCCCGCCATTGCTCGCACCGAAGGACGAATCCCAGTTGGACTGCCCGCCCGTTCCGGACGTAGAGGCACATCCGGCGGCTAAAATGGCAACTACAATGATCGAGCCGATACGGGATAGCATATCGTAGGTCCTGATGTCCTCGACCGGAAACTTTTCCGGTAAATGGTTCTTACGAGTCATTTGTGGCCGAACTTGGCCTGCAGCAAGTTGAAAATCCGTGACCGGCATCACATTTCGGTGCCAGCCACTCCAAATCCACCGGTCCGCAACCTGCAAAGTCAGGCTTCTTCCAGGGCAGGCAGCACAAGGCGCGCCTTCAAGCCGCCAAGCGCCGCCCGATCAAGCTCAAATCGTCCGCCATAAAGCGCTGCAAGATCTGCAACAATCGACAAGCCAAGCCCCGTTCCCGGAACGGTCTCGTCGAGCCGCCTGCCCCGCTTGACGGCTTCGCTGCGCTGTTCCTCACTCAAGCCCGGACCATCATCTTCGACGGTCAACTCGAACATCAAGCGCCCGCTGCCGGTCTCGTCCAGCGGACGGAGGGCGATCCGGACAGCACTTCCCGACCACTTGCAGGCGTTGTCGATAAGATTACCGCACATCTCCTCAAGGTCCTGGGCCTCTCCACGAAAGCGCACTGCAATCTGAGCGTCCAGATCTATCTGCAAGTCCTTGTCCCGATGAATCTTTTCCATGGCACGCACCAGACGCACCAGAACCGGAACGGTGTCGCAGGAAACACCGATGACCCGCCGTTGTGCCGCCATCCGCGCGCGCTCGAGGTGATGCTGGATTTGGTCGGACATGATCGATGCCTGCTCACCAACCTTGCTCCCGAGCGCACTGTTGTCGCCGCGTGCCTCATTGGTGATCACGCTGAGCGGGGTCTTCAATCCATGGGCCAGGTTTCCGACATGGGTTCTGGCGCGCTCGACAATCTCCCGGTTGGAAACGATCAGTGCGTTGAGTTCGATGGCAAGCGGTGCGATTTCCCTCGGAAGATCTTCATCGATCCGTTCAGCCGTTCCCTGCCGGACGGCGCTCAGCGATACCTTCAAACGTTGTAGCGGACGCAAACCGACGCGCACTTGCAGAAATACGGCCAGGATCAGCCCGAGCCCGGCGATGCACAATGCCCAGGTGACTTGGCGCGCGAACTCACCGACCTCGGCGCGCAGGCCCGCTGTCGCAGCGCCGACGGCAATCACATAGTCCGTACCGCCGATACCGATCCGCTCTTGAAGAACACGGATTTCATCTCCGGTCGGACCAAATGCGAAATCGGCTCGGGATCTTGCTTCGCCAAGCATCGGCACGTCGAGCGGATCGCCGACAAGCGAACGCGATGCAAAGGCAATCTCCGGCTTGCCGCTTTCCCGGACAATCCAGTACCAGCCGGACAACGGAAGCGAAAACCGGGGATCGCCGGCATAGACTGGTTGCTGGATCGCGGTTTCCGCCTCAGGCGTACCCCCGCCTTCCGGCAGCATTTCAGAGATCAGCGCCTTGATATGGACTTCCAGCTGCGCGTCGAAGGCGCGTTCACTGGCACCGCGGTAGAGTTCCACAAGGAAGAAACCGGCCAGCGCCAACGTGATAGCCGACCAGACCCCGGCCACCAGCACCAGCCGCCCGGCAAGAGAGCGCTGCGGACGCGGTTTTGCTGGCGCGGATCCTCCGCTCGACGCCTTGCTGTCCTCAGTCAACCGGTGCTCCGAGACGATAGCCGAGCCCGCGGATGGTCTCGATCATGTTCGAACCGATCTTCTTCCGCAGCCGCCCGACAAACACTTCGACCGTGTTTGAATCCCGGTCGAAATCCTGATCGTAGAGGTGCTCTGTCAGTTCCGTGCGCGAGATCACCTTGCCTTGATGATGAAGGAGATAAGACAGCAGCCGGAATTCATGAGACGTCAGCTTGATCGATTTGCCGTCAACCGTTACCCGGCCTGCGCGAATATCCAGCCGGACTGCGCCGCAGGTGAGTTCGTTGGAGGCATGTCCGGCAGCGCGGCGGACAAGTGCACGCACCCGGGCAAGCACTTCTTCCATATGAAAAGGCTTGGCGACATAATCGTCTGCACCGGCATCGATCCCCGCCACCTTGTCGGACCAACGGTCCCGTGCGGTCAGGATCAGCACCGGCATGGTGCGCCCGTCGCGGCGCCAGTTTTCCAGCACCGACAATCCATCGAGTTTCGGCAGGCCGAGGTCCAGAACAACGGCATCATAGGGCTCGGTATCGCCTAGAAAATGGCCTTCCTCGCCATCAGGCGCGGTATCCACCACGTAACCGGCTTCCTGAAGGGCCTCGCAAAGCTGCCGGTTCAAATCAACATCGTCTTCAACAACGAGAATGCGCATAATGGAAAAGCCTATGATCTCATTTCGGGACGTTCGGCCTCAGCGGCTGGCATTGACGACCACCGTTTGCACTTGACCGCCTTTGCTAACCTGTAGGCGATAGACATAACGCCCACCTTCTCGGCAGAGGTCCGCCCTCAGGATTTCGCCGCCGGCCTGGCCCGCGACCGAGCCGAGCGAGGCTGCCTGACCGCTTGCCACGGCCTGGCGCGCCTCGGACTGAGACAGACACTGCGCGGCAGCGGGCGATGCGAATAGCAACGTCGAAATGAAAATTATGGCTAGGCGATTCACGTTTAGTCCCCGGTCAGTCATTCAAGGTCGGACTATTCGTAGCCGACCGCCGCTGAACGCGACATGAACACTAAAAATCAAGCTCGAGAGTTTCACAAGTTCGAACACCGGTAGCAGCCGTTTATTCGCTCCAAGTCTGCCGATTTTCGAACTCATCCCGACAGGACTGGGGGCCTGAAGTTGACACATTCAAAACCGCAGAACCTAATGACGTATGGTCGTTCTGCTGAAACCGGCGCTATTCGCTGTCTTCGTCCTGTGGCCGCTGGCATCCAGCGCCTGTCCGCTGGCGCTGATCATCGCCATGGACGCTTCGGCGAGTGTTGATGATCGCGAGCACCATCTGCAGCTGAACGGCCTGGCAGACGCGCTTGCCGACCGGGACGTCGGGACTGCCATAGAAGCCGTTGGCGGCATCTGGTTTTCAAGCTTCGAGTGGAGTGGCCGCTACCAGCAGGTAATTCAGGTCGAGTGGCGGTTTCTTGAAGACCAGGCAAGCGCAGCAGCTGCCGCCGAGCGCCTTCGCGGATCTGGCCGGGGGTTCACGGAGTTTCCGACCGCACTCGGCTATGCACTCGGGTTTGCCGCCGTGAAACTGCGCGACGCCCCTCAGACCTGCCGGCGCAAGGTGATCGATGTCGCCGGTGACGGCATCAGCAATGAAGGCTTCAAGCCCGCGTCTGCCTATCGTGCCTTTCCCTTTGACGATGTCACCGTCAATGCCCTTGCCATTGCCGGCGATGACCCGGACCCCGTTGACTACTACCGGCAAGAAGTCATTCGCGGTCCGGGCGCGTTCGTTGAAGTCGCGCAAGGCTTCGACGACTACGCACGGGCAATGAAGCGGAAACTGATCAGGGAGATCGGCACATCGTTTTATGCCGGCTCAAGCCAACCGGCGCCGTGACTGATCTTCCAGGGATTGCCGGAATTCCTCCAGCAGTATCCGCTCCGAAAGCGCGCGCAGCACGAGCTGCCTTTGCGTTTCCGGGGCAAGGCCACCGACAGGCGGATCCTGGTCGAGATTGGTCGGAAACGAATAGCCATCAGCACATGCGCTGACAGCCGCTTCCAGCGCGTTTCCTGTTAAATCCCCTTCAGCGACCTTCTTCAAAAGCACCGGGTAAAGTGCAAGCGTCATGGCGTCCCGGTCGATGCTTTCCATTGCCCGCCCGAACGCCGAGGAAACCTGCAGGAGATTCGCCATCCGCTGGATACCGGCGCTGGTATTGGCTCCGGCAGCGTGGAACAGGGCCGGATTGAAAAAAACCGCATCGCCCTTTTCCAGCGGTAGCTGCACGCAGTTTGCCTCAAAAAAAGCCTTGAATGGGTCGAGCCGATAAGCGGCATATCCCGGCCTGTAGAGCTGCGAAAATGGTAGAAGTTTGGTTGGCCCGCTTTCAATCGGCATATCCGTGTGGGCAACGGCGCCTTGAAGCGTCATTACCGGCGACAGGTCATGGACGTGCGCTGGATAGGCAGCACAGGTCTCGGACGATTGAAATCCAAGATGAAAGTCCCGGTGGGCCTGTTGCGCAGCACCGCCCGGACGAACGAGATTGACCTGCGCCGTCATCTGATAGTTTGGACCGAGCCACGCTTCGCAAACCGCATCAATCGACGGGTTGGCGAAATAGTCAGCAAAGACATCCGGATCTTCCAAACAAAGCTTTTGAAGCGAATTCCAGATCCGGTCATTTGCACCGGCAGCGGCAAAATGATCGGCGCTGCCGCCATTTGCCACCCTTTCCGCCTCGATGATCCGGTTGTAAATCGCGCTTGCCCGATCAACCGGGCCGGTATCCGGATACGCGCCCTTGAGAACCAGGACACCGGACAGGTCCTTCAGGACACGCGCCCATTCGGCCATCAGTCTTCGGCGATCTGCATTTCGGTTCAGCGCAGCCTGACACCTGGCTGCGGCATAGACCGGGATGTTCTTCTCAATGCGAACCGCCTGCGGCACATCCTGAGCGGAAAGAGACTGCCCTACCAGCGAACTGAATTCTTCCAGATCGCAACTCGCTGCATCAAAGTAACCGTCAAGCTCAACCAATTGATCCATTGCTTCCTCCCAAAGCACTTTTACAGCGGCTCAGGCTATCAGCAGAAGGACTTGCAGAAGGCTGCAAAATCCATCAGAAATCCATCAATGACGCATCGTTTTCCAGTCAAGGAAATCGCCCGCCAATCGGGACTGAGTACGGCGACGGTTGATCGGGTGCTGAACAATCGTGCGCACGTCAGCCCACAGGCGAGCCGCAGGGTGGCGGATGCGATTGAAGAACTTGCCCGCCAGGAGGGGCAGCTGGCGGCAAAGGGAAGGCAGTTGTTCATCGATGTGGTGGTCGAGGCGCCAGATCGTTTCCTTCGGGAAATCCGCCGCGCCACCGGCGCGGTTCTAGCGGACTTCAAACCGGCAGCGATCCGGCCACGCTTTTCGGCCGCGCAAACCATGACCGACGATCATTGCGTATCTGTATTGCGCCTCATTGAGAAACGGGGCAGCCAGGGCGTGTGTCTGAAAGTGCGCGACACACCGCAGACAAGAAACGCAGTCAGGGACCTGGCAGCAAGAAACATTCCCGTCGTCACGGTGTTCACCGACCTGCCTGCGAGCGAGCGCCTTGCCTATGCCGGTCTTGACAACCGCAGCGCTGGAAAGACCGCGGCGTATCTGATGCACAAACTGTTGCCGCGCTCAGCGTCTCGCGTACTCACGACCCTCAGCCAGCACAGCTTTCAGGGTGAGGAAGAGCGCTATCTCGGGTTTCGGGCCGAACTTGCACTGCTCCGGCCAAACATCGTCCTTGCAGATGCGAGCGGCGGCGGCGGCCTGAATGCCGGTACGGCCAAAGAGGTCGCAAATGTCATTCAGACCAATCGGGATATCGCCGGGATCTATTCCATGGGCGGCGGGAACAAGGCGGTGTTGGAAGCGCTTGAATCCCTGCCCCACTTTCCATCCGCCTTTGTCGCCCATGACCTTGATCAGGACAATCTGGACCTTTTGAAGCAGCAACGGCTGAGTTTCGTGCTCCACCACGATCTGCGCAAGGATATGCGGGCCGCCTTTCGTCATATCCTTGCTCATCACGGCATCGGAACCCCTCCCGCAAACTCCCTAAGCGACATACAGATAGTCACACCGGAGAACATTCCTTTTGAATGGTCACCGTAGAGCCTTGCCATTACCGGCAATGATGCCAAACCTGATCAGTGAATTCGGCACATGTTTTTTTGCCCGCAGCGCGTGGGCAGATCCCGGAACCGGGAACCGATGCTCTGGGCTCAAGACCTATGGGGTATCAGACCCCGGCCCGCGCAGACAGCTGTGGCAAGCATGGTCATCTTGTCCCGCGCAGCAAGCCTTTGTTTCGATTTGCCGTAACGTGAATCTAGAAACGTTTCGATCCGGTCTTTGGCCTCTTTCCGCTCCAAACCACCAATCTCGCATCCACAGCGCATCCATAACCCGTCAATCAGAATACTGACCATCTCGGCGGCGAGAGCCGCCTCCTCACGGCTGCTGGACACCGGAATGAGCGCTGTTACGAGATTGCTGTTCAGCCGACGATAAATCGCGTTCTGCAAGCGATGGAACTGCCTGTTGTGCGGGACTTCCGCGCACATGGCGACCCAGCTATGGGCAACTTTTGGCAAGAAGGTGGTTGGTGAAAAATTCGCCTCCACCACCGCATAAAACCTTTCCCACGGTGTTTCGGCAAGCTTCAGCAGGCTGACAGCTTCACTCCTCAATGCTGCGTTGGCCCTGCGCAAAGCCGTCTCAATCAGAATGTTCTTGTTTTCGAAATAGTGAAGCACTGAGCTCACTTTGCCGCACCACAGGTCATCAGTGCCGTGGAAGCTGAAATGCTTGCGGCAGACGCGCTGGCGGCAGGCTTTACGCAAGGCGGCTTTACCCGTCAGCTGCTGGCAATCATGCATGGCGGTGATCGGACCAGCGAACTTAAGAAAATCACCGCACGAAGCCTGATCCTCGGCGGTGCAGAAGACTGCTGTATCGACCCAGTCCATTCCCGCCATGCTCATGAGCTAGTTGCCGGTTCGACGCTAAAAATACTCGAAGGGCAAGGACACACAATCAATGACCAAGCAGTCCGCGAAATCGTTACCTGGGTTCAGCAGAATTGAACCCCAGATGCGCTTGGCCACCGCTAGCATTCCTCCATCTTCCGGTAAAAATCCTTCAGCGTCTTGCCGGGCTCCATGCGGAAAGTTTCGCCTGACCCGCTGATTTCCGAGAACCGGTCGAGGCGGAACATGCGGAAATCCTCGCGCAATTCGCACCAGGCGACCAAGGTCCAGACCTTGCCCCAGAACCACAGGCCGAGCGGGCGGATGGTGCGTCTCGTCCCGGCACCGTCTGCATCTGAATAGGTGACACTAAGCCGCTCGTGCCGGTCGGCCGCCGCTTCCAGAAAATCGATGCGTTTGCGGACATCTTCGGTCATTTCCGGTGCGAATGCGTGAACCTGAATGTCGTTCTGGCGTCCGCGCAGACTGTCGGGCAGCACAGCGTCGATCTTGATCATCGCTTCTTCGGCTGCCCGCGCCATCCCGGCACCACCCCAAGCGCGGATCAGACGCGCGCCCGAAAGCAGGGCCACGACTTCATCGCGGGTGAACATCAAGGGCGGAATGTCGTAGCCGTCGCGCAGAATGTAGCCGACCCCGGCCTCGCCCTCCACAGGTACGCCGGAAGACTGCAGGTCAACGATGTCGCGGTAGATCGTCCGTTCCGAGACTTCCAGCCAATCGGACAGTTGCCGGGCCCGCACCAGCCGTCCACCGCGGAAATATTGCACAATCTGAAAAAGGCGGTCGGCACGTCTCATTTTCTCTTTTCTACATTCGGGTTCGTGAGGCTGTTGCGAATTTGAAGGCTTTGCGGTCCCGGCCTTGAGCCGGGACCATTCCCTTATACTCCAATGGCGACCGGCCCCGAATCAAGTTCTGGCCGGTCCGATGGCTCAGGCGTTGAACTGGAACATGCCGATGGAGTTGCCGTCCGGGTCATAACCATAAGCGAACCGGCCGGCCGGGATCGGGATCGGGTCCGACAAGACTTCACCACCAGCTTTGGTAAAACGTTCCATCGTTTCCTCCAACGTATCCGGGCACGCAAGGTGAACGGTTGGACCGGTGCCCTTCGCCGGCGGTTTGCCCGGGTAGAGGTGGCCTGCAATGCCGTCCTTGTCGGCGGTCGAGAACATCGCCATGTGGTTCGGCCCCATGTCGGTGATCTTGTCGAGTTCGGTCTGGAAAACCGTGTTGTAGAACGTGATTGCCTTGTCCAGATCGGTAACTGGGATTTCCATCCAGACGGTGAAGTTTTGCGGTTTGAAAGTCATGGGAATGTCTCCGGTTGAGCAATTGACAAAGACACTCTACGACGGCCCTCCTGACAACATACTGTCAGGAGCTTTCAGTTGCCGCTGAGGAATTTCGAGCCAGCGCCATGCGCTTACCGTCGCTGTCAAAAAACCACAACAAAATCTTAATGAAGCGGACAAAGAAGCTTCATCTGGAGCAAGCATCTTGGTCCCGGCTGAGTGTTCAGCCGGACTCCGAGGAGGCTTTCATGAAGAAATTGACTGCGGCCCTGCTTCTGGCAGGTGCTTGTACCGCGGCATCGGGCGCAAATGCCAAGGATGCCAGTTATATTGGATCCATTGATATCGTGCGCGGCAGCGCGGCGGCCGAAATGGCCCGAGGCGTGGTATTTGTCGACGCCAACAAGAACTCGAAACTGGACGACGGCGAAGCCGGCCTTGCCGGTGTGCTCGTCTCCAACGGCCGCGAAGTAACAGCGACCGGCGAAGACGGTTCATATGAACTGCCCGTCTATGAAGACATGAACCTGTTCATCACCAAACCGGCCGATTACTCCGCGCCGGTCAACGCCGACATGGTTCCGCAGTTCAACTACGTCCACAAGGTGGCCGGTTCTCCGGACCTGCGTTTCGGTGGAATCGAGCCGACCGGCCCGATGCCTCAGGCGGTCAATTTCCCGCTGGTCGAAGACAAGGTTGGCGACGACTTCCAGTGCCTGGCATTCGGCGATACCCAGCCCTACACCAACCAGGAAATCTCTTATGTCCGCAAGACGGTCGGCAAGCTTTTGGCCAACCGTGACAACACGGCAACCGAATGCCTGATGTTCATGGGCGACGTGATGGGCGACGATTTGTCTCTGTTCCCGCGCTTCAAGCAGATCGTTGCGACCGGCGGTGTTCCGCAGTACTTCGTTGCCGGCAACCACGACCTTGATTTCGACGCAACATCGGACGCCGACAGCTTCGACACGTTCCGCCGCGAATGGGGTCCTGAATACTACTCTTTCGACATCGGCAAGGTGCATTTTGTCGTGCTCGACGACGTGCGCTACCCGTGTAACGGCGTCGACGCCCATCCGTTCTGTGATCTGGATGGCAAGCCGAGCTACAACGGCGTGATCTCGGAACGCCAGCTGGAGTGGCTGAAGAACGACCTTGCCAATGTGCCGGAAGACCGGCTGATCATACTCGGCGCCCACATCCCGTTTGTGACCTATACGGATGCGACCGCGCAAAAGCACCAGGTCGACAATCTCGACAGGCTTTATGAGATCATCGGCGAGCGTCCGGCGCTAGGCCTCTCCGGCCACACGCACACCACCGAGCAGATCCTTCCGGGTGAATACTTCGATGGTTGGGAAGACGCCACCGGCACCGGTCCGGCGAAGTTTCACCAGATCGTCACCGGAGCCGTCTCCGGTTCCTGGTGGGCCGGTGATCTAAATGCTTCCGGCGTTCCGCACGGCACCCAGCGTCTGGGCGCACCGCGCGGCTACTATGTGCTCGAATTCTCCGGCGCCGACTATGTCGACACCTTCATGACCTTCGAGGGCACCAAAGACGAGCAGATGCACGTCTCCTTCAACACTCCGCGCTTCCGGGCATGGGCGGAAAAGCTGGTCAGCTACACCAAGCTCTATGACGTTCCGAGCGACATCACGCCGCCGGTCATGATCAGCGATCTTGGCGACATGGACATGCTGACCAAGAAAGACCTGGAAGACACAACTTACATTGCGATCAATGTCTGGAACGGCTCCAAGAACAGCAAGGTGAGCTTCTCCGTCAATGGCGGCGCGGCAACGGAAGCCGTTCGGACCCAAAAGGGCGAAGGTGAAGAGCGTCTCGACGGGCCCGAGTTTGCCGATCCGCTGGCAATGGCCAAGCAGTCCACCAACGGCCGTCAGGCCTTCCGCTCCACCTCGGGCGGCGATGATACGGCAGGTTTCACCACCTGGCAGGGCTACAAATGGACCGGCATCGCCGGACCGTTCCAGGACTGGATGCTGACCACCAAGTCCAGCCACCTTTGGCGTGCAGAACTGCCCGCGGACCTTCCGGCCGGTATCCACACCATGGAAATCGCTACCACGGACCGTTACGGCCGGACTTTCAAGACCGTCAAGACTTTCGAGATTGTCGAAGACCTGCCGCAAATGACCTGGCAGGATCAGTTCTGGCAGTAAGGTGTATGTCTTATGTTACTATGGCCCGGGCGCATTTGCGCCCGGGTGTTTGGAATAACGTTTCGCGCCTGGAAGAGTGCCATGTTCAAATGGTTTCGAATTGTCATTCTGGTTTTGGCCGCAGCGGTCCTGACCTCCCCCACGCCCGCCATCGCGCATTTTTCGGAAGGCCTGAAGGTACGGACCATCTTGGTGGCCGAGGACAATGGCGGTCTCACTGCCTATGTGCGCGTACCGGCACCGCTTGCCTTTTCTGATCTGGTGATCGTGTCCCAGGTCGTGCTGACGCCGCTGGCTTCTCCGTTCCTGCGCTTCGAGACGACCGCCGGCGGCAACCGCTACCGGATCAACACCTCGGCAATCGCCGCAGATCCGGATACGTTTGCAAACCGATTGAACAACGCGATAATCTTCTCCCAATCCGGACTGAAGCTTTCAAGCGAGATCATCGGCTATTCGGTCAAGGTTCGCCGCCCGCAAACCTCGCTCAACACGGTTGAGGCAGCAAAAGTGGCAATCGCCCAGCCATCCGCAACCCTCGATCCCGTTTTTGGCGACGCCGTCATCGACTATGCCGTCCGCCTTAAAAGTGCGGACCCTGGCGGTCTTCTGGAAGTCCGGTCCGGTTACGAGCCCCTGATTGCAGGGCCGGGTGTGGCGATCGACAATCACCTTATTGATGCCCGTGTTGACCCGCCGGTATCAATCACGGCACCGGGACAGCTGGCTGAACCGGCTTTGATTGACGGTTCACGGCTAACCACATTCGCGCATTTCATATACCAGGGAAGCCTTCACATCCTTGAGGGGCTCGATCATGTGCTTCTCGTCATTGCGATGGCGCTTGGTGTCGGGGCAACGCGGAAGCTGATTTTTCTGGTCACCGCCTTCACACTTGGCCATTCCGTCACCCTGATAGCGACATTTCTGGGTGCGGCCCCCGAGTGGCCGTGGTTCATTCCGGCGGTGGAGACTGCGATTGCAGCTTCGGTGCTTTATGCTGCCGTCGCCGCGATCTTCAAAAAATCAGCATCGATCCTTGTCTACACCGCCATTGGCCTCCTGCATGGGCTCGGATTTTCCTTTGTGCTCGGCGAGATCCTCGGCCGGAATGCACCGGATCTCATTCCGGCACTTCTGGCGTTCAATATCGGCATCGAACTGGGTCAATTGATCATCCTGGGTGCAACGCTGCTGATAACGTTCGGTTTGAGAAAACTGGCGGAGCCCGCGCTCATGCCGGCGCGCATCGGGGCGCTTTCCGGTATCGCCATCCTGTCAGCCTGGTGGGTCGTGGAGCGCGTTGGTGGCGTGATTTAGAGCATGGCCTCGGGGCCCGTCAGCGCGGCAGGTCCCGAACCAAAAAACTAGTTTACCGCTTCCGCCAACCCGCCGGCCCCTCGGTGACATGACGCAAGACGATGTTGGCTGCGCCCACGACAAGAACGGCGACCCCGGCTCGCTCTGGCGGCAAAATTGTCTGCCAATCGACCGCCCCCAGATAGTTTAGAACCTCGGCGGCTACGGCTCCAAGGCCAAGACCACCATTAAAGGCAAGCGTTTTCCATCCACGCATTGGAAGCTCCTATGGTTTGCTGGGAGATGGGATCGAAAGACTGGCGTACGCTTCATGCGCACGAACGTTGTTCCGCCGAAGCAAAGCGGGCCAAGGACCCGGTTACGGCGAAAACGGGAAATAGTCTCAAGCCGGCGCTTGAAGGTTGTACCCAAGTTCGAGATAGTGAAAGCGATGTGAACTTGGGACCCGAAGACATGTGCATCATCCGCTTTGGTCTTGTGGCGGCTTTTCTGGTGTTCAGCCCGCCGGCATTCGCTAAAAACCTCAATTTTGCCGACCCGCAATCCCGCTGGGAGAAATCCTGGCTGGATCATCTCTACGGCCGGGAATTTATTGAGACCACCGACCAGAACATTGACTGGTCTTCACCGCCATTTGTCGTCGCCACAACCGATCTGGATGGCGTTCCCGGCAATCCAGGCCTGTTCGTTTACTGGACTCACCGGATGTTTTGCGGGGCACAGAATTGCGCATATGAGGTCTGGTACTTTGACCCGCAAAGCCAGGACTATCGAAAAGTGCTTGAAGGTCTGTCGTCTGCCGCCATCACCGTTGGTCCGGAAAGCTACAATGGCATGAAGGATATCTGGAACGGCAACCGCCGTTACCGCTGGAACGGCAGCGGCTATCAGGACTGAGCGGGCGCGACCGGAAAGAAACAATGCACCGCCAGCCGGACCGTGCCGCCGGTAAAATTGCCGCCATTGGCGGTTAAACGTACGGGCGTCGCCGTATAGAACGCCGTCGGGCCTATCACCCCAAGATTGCTGGAACCGGGGGCTGCGCCGAGCGAACCGCCGAATTTATCAGGTTCAGCGGACAGTCCGCAGTTGTAGGAGGTTGCCCCGGTTACAGCCACTGTGGTTCGCGTTGACACGCAGTAGACGATCGCCCGGTCAGGAATAATCGCCGTTGTTTCCACGAAGGTGCCGGTGAGACCGGAGAGCTCCGCCTCGATCACCTGATGCCGGCTCTCGGCGCCATTCGCTGCACGGGCGAGCAAGCGGTCCTCGCCGATAGTGGTCTCAATGTCCTGCCAGCTGCCGGCCACCCGCAGCAGTGAAACGCTCTCGTCAGCGACAAACACGTTGAGGCCGTCGAAGGGATCGAAATACTCCCAGATGCCGTTTCTGTATTCGGCCAACTTGCCGTCATGACCCGACCAATCGCCACTCGCCCCGGCCGGGATGAGATAGACATCTCCTTCGCTGGCGGCCGGAGGCACAGCGACCGTGCGGGATTTCAGGTAGGGATGGCTGATCACATCCAGACGCAACAGCGCCTCGTTGTGCGTGACATGTTTTTGAGCCTGGGCCGCAGCAAGGAGCGGCAATTTCAGGCGGTGGGTATCAGACATGAAGTGTTGCCCTTCTCTTGCGGCCCGGCCCAACCCGTTGCGAGATCTGTGCAACCGATACGGTCAGGCTTTGGACCGGCGCGCCGAAATCCGCGGCTTCGTCGGCGTCCGGATAAAGAACCTGCGGCTCGGTGCTCTCATAGGTGCGAAGCACCGTGTCGTCCGTGTCGAAAATCTCCACGACGTAGCGTTCGTCTACCTCGCCAACCGGCACCTCGATCTGCTCCCAGCTTCCGCCGGAAACACGTGTCTGGCGGATCCAGGACAACCGGATGCCTGCCGATTCCCGGCGGGCGGAAAGGTGAACCGGAGCGAGCGGAACCGCCGCCCTTGCAGTCGATGCGTGGGACAGGGCGACGGCAGCCGGATCATCCAGTGCCCTCCCTTCCGGAACCACCAAATAGTTGAAGGACAGGCCGGATTGTTCGTTTGCTATTGGCACGAGCGGTACGGTCTCCGGTGTCAGCAGGACCACCTCAGCACCGGCAAGTGCACCGGCGCGCATTTCCGTTTCTGTTCCCAATTGGCCCCGCAACAACCGGGTCAAACGGTAAGTTTCAGGCGCGGTCAATTCCGCATCGAAAAACTGCAGGATTTCAAAACCACCATCAGCGCTGCGAATGGCCAACGCATTCTCACCTGCGAAAACGGACAAGTCTTGCCTGCCTTGCAGGCTCCCGCCGAACAACCGAAGCTCAACGGTGTTCGTGCGATCCACCACCCATAGTGGCCCCGGTGACAGGCCGGACAGAAGAACACCCATCACCGCTGGCCTTTGCAGACTGAGTACAGGTGAGTATCCGGAGGTTCCGGCAGTACGCATGAGCGCCAGCGCCCCTGGCCACGGACGCGTATAGGCCGCAATCCGCAAGGCATCATCGGGATCGTCATCGCCGAGCTTGGGCAGATCCATAAACAGGGTACTTGCCGGGCCGGTTTCGCTCGTCTGGAACCTCGCCCGCGAAACAGTCGGAACCCCGCTGCTGAGGCTTAAGTCCGCTCCTGTCCTGATCGCCTCAACGCGCCTCAAATGCGTGTCCTCTACGGACATGATCCGCACGTCGACCGGAGGGCTGAAGCTGCGTTCCGGCGGCCCTTCCAGGGCAACAATATCTCCGGGTTCAAGATCCAGATGCCGTGGTCCAAGCGCGAACTCGAAACGCTCGTTTTCCATCCAGATCCTGTGCAGCCTGCGCTCGGCGGAGAGCCGCATGACATCTGCAGACCATGTGGCGGAAAGGTTCATCGCCGCAACCTGACGGCTGCCGCCCTCAAGGCGCCTTGAGGCAACGGATCTGCGGGCAAAGTCGCCACGCGCATCTTCCGCGGTCAGACGCACCTCGGAGGGAAGTTCCGAATTCTGCGCGCGGACACGCGATACCAAGGCGCCATCTTGTCCAACCGGAACGGCCAGACCGGCCGCAGATAGACTTCGAACCGGGGAGCCGGACGTTTGCGCATCGATCTCGATATGGGTGCCCCGGTCCGCGGCAAGCGCATCGAAGGCTGCCAGCAGCGGTTCCAGGACATCCCTTGCAGAAACCGGTCCACTGAGGACATATCCATCGAGACTGCCGCCCGGATGAGCAACGGCGACATCCTCGGAATCAATGCCATAGTCTGCCAATATCGCCCTGATCAGCCCTTTAGCCGACGCGGCACCAAGCCGGCCGGTCAGCCAATGGCCGGTCTGCCAGTTGGCCGTATCGCCCCAGACGCCACCGTGAACGGGAAAGGCCGGATAAGGCCGGGCATCATAGGTCCACAGGTAGATGCCTGCCGGGTCCACCATTGGCCCGCCATAGACAGCAGAGATGGGGTTGTCGCCGCCTCCCAGATCAGGATGTCCACCCTGCCACCAGCTTAGATGGGCTTCGAGCGCCCGGCGCTGAATGAGGTCATCACGGGTACCTTGCGAAAAATGCGGCAAAGCGCTTTCCGAGGATTTCGGATCGACAAACACGTTCGGCTGGTTTGTGCCGCGATCGACTGCCGGAAAACCCAACTCGGTGAACCGAATCGGCTTGCCCCCGGCCACCCAGCCCGTCGGTGCGCCAAGTTCCGCGCCCGCCACCCGTTCATAGTGGGAATTCTGCCACCAGCCTTTCAAATCCTTGGCACGGTAAACCCACGGCTTGCCCTCGGCGCCATCCGTAATCGGCGTCCGGACACCGGCATTCCGGTCCGCGTCACTGGCATAGAACCAGTCTGCATACTCGCCGCCGGTTACTCCGGCTGTCAGCACATCGAGATCGTAAGGATTGCAATTGCCGTCCGGATCGCCGCCATCGCGGAAGTCGCTGAGCGGCAGATAGTTGTCGATGCCGACAAAATCGATCCCGGCATCGGCCCAAAGCGGGTCGAGCGGAAACCGCAACTCGTCTGCCGATACCTGATGCGCGCCGTATTCCGACCAATCGGCTGCGTAGGAAACCTCCGTCTCTGGGCCGGAAATCGCACGCACCTCGTGAGCGAGCAAAACCAGTTGATCCACGAACGGATAACTGCCGCCTCCGGCGTGCGCCCGCGTCAGACCGCGCAATTCCGATCCGATCAGCACAGTGTCAACACCGCCCGCAGCCGCGCCCAGCGCTGCGATATGAAGGATATGGCGGCGGAAGCTCCATTCCTCCGGCCCGGAATAGGTCACCGAACCCGGAGCGGCGGAGAAGTCGGATGCACTAGCGGTTCCGAAAAAACCATTGGCATCGGCTGCTATATCGGCACCTGGCACGATCCGTCCACGCCATGGATAAGCCGCCTGCTCTGATCCGCCATGGGGATCGGGAAGGTCATTGCCAGCAGGAACATCCATCAGGATGAAGGGGTAGAGCAGCACCTTCAGGCCGCGCGATTTCAGATCCGATATCGCAGCAATCACCGTATCGTCGGACGGTGTTCCGCCAAAAGCAGGACGTCCATCGACTTGCGACACCAGTTGGGCGGCTGGGCGCCCCAGACCGCTGACCCGCCAGGTGGCACCGGTGGTCACGGCATCGGACGTCTCGACTTTCGGCTGGATCGTGCAAGTCCCGGCCCTCAGATCGTTCCCGAACCAGGAAACCACAAGCGCCACGCTTTCCAGCGCCGGGCACAGTGCTTGCAATTCATCGATTGCGGCGGACCAGTCCGATGCCGTTCCGACCACATGCCGGTTTGCCGCCTCCCGGTGACCCGGCCCCAATTGCTTGTAAACCGGCTGCGGCGAATAGACGAACTCACCGGCCCCAGGAATGACCGTAACCGCCCGGATCATCGGCTCAAGCGGTTCAATGGGACGGATAACCTCAAAACTCAATTGCGGCAGGCGGTTGCCGAACGGCTCCAGTGCCAGACGCTCAAACACCACATAGGCGATCCCGCGATAAGCAGGTGTTTCGCCCTGCATTGCCTCGATCAGTGGATCGGCCGGCTGGTTTTCAGATCCATTGTAGATCCGCAAGGTGATGTTACCGGTATCAAGGATCTTTCCGTCTGCCCAGATCCTTCCGATCCGTGCAACCTCGCCAACGCAAAGCGCCACTGCAAAACTGGCATAGTAGGAATAGGAACGGACCGTCACCACTGGCGGGCCGCCCTTTCCGCCTTGGGTTTCTTCGCTGACCACTTCTTCGAAATTGGTAGCCCAAATCACTTGACCAGACAGGCGCACCCGTCCGTAAACCCTTGGAAGGGGCGCTCCTTCGCTCGACGTTTGAACCCTAAGATCGTCCAGACGCCCGCTCTCAAGCGTTCTGGACCCGCTGCCGAACAAGCTTTGGTCAAGCACGGCACCGGCGAGCCCGCCTGCGGCCCTTCCAAGGACAGACCCGATACCGCCAATGCCAAGCGCGCCTCCGGCGGCCTGCCCCGCTGCTGTCAGGAGCAATGTGGCCATCAGAACCCTCCCGGAAATGCAAAGGCGGCCGCGATCCGCCGCCGCCAGGCCGGAACCAGCGGACTGTCGATCACTCCAACCCGCTCATAGGCATGGATCACGCGCGGAGCATCGCCTAGAGGTGCCCCCAGAACCCCTGCGTGTTTGGCTGGCGAACCGTCACGCCAGCGGAAAACGAGAACATCTCCCGGATTTGCACGGGAAGGCTCAATTTCACAGAGCCAGCGGCGCCCGGCCTCTAGCAAAGCCTCGTTCCCACTCGTCTCTGCCCAATCGGCGGAATAGGCGGTCAATGTTTCCGGCTCCGGCCCATGGAGCGCCCGCCAGATGCCTCGGATAAGACCCAAACAATCTGACCCCGCCCCGCGCGCACTCGCCTGGTGCCGGTATG
Organism: Roseibium sp.; assembly: GCA_965230445.1. Lineage (GTDB taxonomy): Bacteria > Pseudomonadota > Alphaproteobacteria > Rhizobiales > Stappiaceae > Roseibium. The sequence continues at coordinate 2,899,287 of OZ246005.1, forward strand.
GCGTCCCGATCCACGCCTTTGCCTCACTCAGGACGGCGAGGCGGACATGTTCGCCCGGTTCAGGTGACACGTGGTCCGCCATCGTTCCGGCCCGTGTTGTTGTTCGGATAGGAGAGGACAAAATCGCTCCCTGGCATGTGCGGAAACCCTTGAAAATTCAAATGATTGGCGAACTTTTTCCGGCACGTGGCAAAATGTTTGTCGCAGCCGGCGGTAACCTCGACCGTATTGCCGGCGCCGATCGGTTCCGGCGCCGATTGCCAAAGCGTCAGGCGCACAACAGTACCCACGGTGCGGTGGCTGGCGATTTCGCTCGCAAACCCCTGCAAGGTCCCGGTTTCAACAACGAGACGCCCGGCGGCAAACCAGTTGTCCGAAAATGTCGAAAGTCCGTCGAATTCGACCCATTCGCGTGTGCTTGCGGTGACTGTGGTTGTCGCGCGATAGGCCGGACTATTCACCGCCACCTTGCAGCGGCTATCGCCAAGATCCGCGTCGCAAAGGCTTGAAAACACACGCCCCTGCCGGGTTTCAAGGACATGCGCCAACCCGCGCAATTCCGCCGTGAACGCGGCTCCGCTGCGGCTGACTTCGCCGATCCGCGCCCGGCGTTGCAGCAAGGGTTCGGAAGGGTCCTGCCAATTGACCAGATAGATCTTTACATCGGCGCCGTCCCAGAGGCCTGCAGCGAGATCCGTATCCGCAAGTCCCACACTGTTCAGCGTTCCGGACACGTCGCTACCGCCGATGGCAAACCCGGGACCCGCGCTGGTCGCCGAGGTCTCCAGCCCGTTCTCCGGGGAACACAGGACGCCTTCCAGATAAAGCGGCCTGTCATGATCCGTGAAGCCGAGCGCCAGGCCGTCATTGCGGGTCACGATCCAGCATCGGGCGAGCGTCGTCACGCCCCCGGCAAGATGACTTGCCAGGCTTTCGGGAAGTGCTTTCATGATCTAATCAACCGGGGTTGGTACAACTCAGGTTGCCCCAGCGGCTAGTCCAGGCGGATTTCCACCAACGGAATGGAAGGAATATCCCCGGCCTCAAAATGGGTCAGACTGATATCCAGGCGGTCAGTGTCGAAGCGCACCGGAACATCGAAGGTGAAGCCAGCGGTCACCTCGGCACCGTTCGCCGGTGCCACAGCAAACACGATCTCGCCGGTCGATAGATTGATAGAGAAATCACTGCCGCTGGTCACTTCCGTGCCGGACACGGCCACTTTTATGGTGGCGGCAACCGGGAGCCGGATTTCGCGTTTATACGCACTGTCTCCGGCCCCATAGGTCTTTGTCAGGCGGAATTGCGTTGCCATTCCATCACCGGTCCCGATGACCTGATCGAGTGCGCCGGGCAATCCGCCGTCCGCAGATGACGAATGGTCGAACGGATCGCGGAACCGGAAGCCGCACAGGCGCCCGCGAGCGCGCTCGAAGAACCCCAGGACCGCACGCAGATCCGAGAGCGACCTGATACCAGTTGCCGCATCGTAACGCCGGCGGCTGTCAGCCCATCGCGCATTACGTGTTTCGTAACCTGTTGCAAGAGAAACGATCTCCGTTCGCCTTTCCGGCCCGCCGAACGCGCCAAAGGCAACCTCCGCGGGAAATATTTCATCCAAAAAATTAAACATTCACGGGCCTTTCTTTCCTTCAGAGAAAAAGCACCCCTGCCGGCAAGGCCTGCTGGATATGCGGATCGGTTGCGGCGATGAGGTACACGCGACGGTTTGCCAATCCTGCGGGCATCCAGAATCCGCATCCGAAAACATACGCATTCCTTGAAGTTTTCGCTCTCAGATTGATCTGCCTCAAGGTCGCTCGCTGGTCTCAAATGCAATTTGAGTCCCCGTAGTAGGAGACGCCATATGAGTCACGTGCCCCACGAGCTTCACGAAGAATTCCCAGAAGCTGCCGACGCATTACACGCGTTAAAGATGAAAGACGCCCATTTCGCGCGGATTGCAGATGAGTATCACGAGGTGAATCGCGAAATTCATCGCATCGAATCCGAGATTGAACCCGCATCCGACGAAGTTGCAGAGACTCTCAAGAAGAGGCGCCTTCTGTTGAAGGATCAGGTTGCCGAACTGTTGGCAGCCGTCGAAAACACCGTGTCCTGAGCCCCTCCTTTTCAGGCCGGTGTCAGAGCCCGCGTCGTCCCCGTCCGACGGCGCGGGCCACAATTGCCGCGACCTGCGCTTCTGATCGTTTGAAACTCTCCACATCGCGCGCCGCTATATGGATTTGAACAGGCGCCTGTACTGGGGTCCCGTTTTGCGCGGACCGGACGCCCAATCTGCCATCTGTGCCGCGGGACAGCGGCAGGATCGCCTCCGCGCCCGCTTCTCCCATCACGCCGATCCCGCCATCGATGCCGAACAGGGCCGGGTGCTGAACAACCCCGCCCTTAGCAAAAGGAAGAACCGCGCCGATAGCCTGACCGGCCAGTGCCTCGAGAGGCCTCAGTGCGGAATTCAGCAGACGCGAAGATGCCGATAGAGCGATCTGCCGGAAGACACTTTCCAAGGAGCGCCCGTCGACGATGGCTGCCTTGAGGCCGCCGGTCAGCGTGCGGGAAAAGCCTTCCGCAGTCCGGTTGATCTCTTCCATCTTTCTTTGGAACGCATTCAATTCCGCAAACGGTACAACAAGGCTGACGGTTTGATCAGTCATGTTCAAAATCCCGGGGACTTGCGGATGTCAGGATGACGCCGGACGAGTTCGTCGAGCCGCACACGGTTCATTCGGACTGTTCCTTGATCCAACCCGATGGCAGCGGAGAGCTCCTTCGGTGTCGCCTTCCAGAAGGCATCGGGGGGCCAGTGGCAGCGTTCAGCCGAAATCCGCAGGAGCTGATTCCAAGGCAACAGAGAATTGTTTCCGGTCATAGAGTGGCGCTGGCCTGCTGGTTCTGGCCGCGCTCCTCCGGTGCCCAGACGTCAGACGGTTCGCCGAAAGTGGCGGATAAAAGATCCGCTGCAATCGCGGCATACCCGAAAGCCCCGCCAGGGACCTGCATGACAGCAACCTGCGCATCGGTGACCTCATGGCCTGCCCCGCGCAACCCGGCGCCAATCAGGGCGATGATGTTGTTTGCAGACAGGTTTTCTGCGGAGAAACGACCCAGAAGGTCCGACAGGTTCTTGCACTGAAACGTATCCTCAAGCTCGGCCAGTGCACCAAGGGTCAAGACGAGGGTCCAGGACCGCCCGTCGATTTGCGCCGAAATTTCCCCGCGAATCCGGTTTGCCATTGGTCAGATCCCTCCCGTTCAGATTGCCGTAAAGGTCACAGCGCCAGCTGATTCCAGGGCCAGTTCATAGGTCACCTCGCCGTCATGTCGGCCGGCATATTCCAGCGCGGTCACCTGAAAGAGGCCTTCAAGCGTCCCGAAATCGGGAACAATCACTTGCCAGGGGCGGATCAGGCCATCAAAAAACACCTGGCGGACGGTTGCATCGCTGGGCTCGTCCTTGAACAGGCCTGATCCGGAGAGGCTTGCGGTCCGGGTGCCCGCGCCTTCCAGCAACTCACGCCAGCGCCCGGCGCTGTCTGCGCTGGTGACGTCGACGGCGGTCGCATTGAGTGCGATTTGGCGCGCCCGGAGGCCTGCAACCGCGACAAAAGTTCCGGTGTTGGCGGCATCCAGCTTCAACAGAAGGTCGCGCCCGCGTTGTGCACCCATATCGATCTCCAGAAAAAGGCTTGGGGTTTCAGTTCAAAGGCTCGGTTACGGCCCGGAGCGCGCACGAGGCTCGAAACCCGCGTCCATCGCGCAGGCGTTTCGTGATAATGTTGGTCAGCGTCAGGTTGACCAGCCGGTAGGCACCGAGCACAACCGGCCCGAAACCGAGGATTTCGGCCGCTCGCCCCGCGGCCGCAGCCGCTTCATCCCGGCTCTCGGCCCGCGAGAACACGGTCAGGGTGAGATCATGCACTGCGCCTTGGGCAAAATCGGCCAGCAGCGGCCGGCTTTCGACCGCTTCCAGTACCAGATAGGGGTAGCTCTGCCCCCTTGGGGCCGCATCGAATAGTCTTCCCGGCCCAAGTAGTGATTCAAGCGTCGCGTCGGCGGCCAGAAGCGTGAACACCGCGCCGCGCAACTCGGTTTGAACAGTTGCAACACTCATGGGGCTTCCTCTTCTGCAAGGCAGACGAGTTCTCGCCCGCGAAGATCCTGATCGGAGACCGACAGGATGCGGAAGATCCGCCCGGCGGCAGACATCCGCCAACCGCCAGCAACACCGCTCAACCGCCGCATTCTGATTTCGTGGGAGGCAACGCCGTCTAGGCTCTCATCCTTGAAGACCTCGCGTTGGCGAAGGACCTTGACCGCAACAAAAATGTTGGCGACGGCTGCGTAGGCGACCGTCACGGACCCATCCGCTCCGCCGGTGCGCACAGGCTGTTGCAGGACCGCCGGGATGCGATATGCCCCGGCCCTCACAACAACGGTACCTTGAAGGCGGACAGGAGATGGTCGAAGCCGTGGGGCAGGCTGGTCACCTCGTCCACACTTCCGGCTTCGCGGTGTTCGAACCAAAAGGCTGCCAGCAGCCGAACCGCCTGACAAAGCGGGTCAGGCACATCAAAGGCCGCAGTGCCGTATCCAGTGGTGAAGTCGATCTCCACCCCGTTGATCAGCGTCGTGGAGGGTCCTGCGCCCGGCTCGACCCGAACCCTTTGCGGTTCGCTTCCGCGTTCGAGCTGCCAATCGGCTGGATCCAGATCCTGTGGTGTTCCGCTGCTGTCATAGACAGTGATCCGGTCGATTGAAATGACTGGAGATACGCTCAGGCGCACCGTGCGGCTTATCGGCCATGCGTCCAGAAAAATCCGCCATCCCTGAGAGATCAAGGCTCGCCTGCAAACCCGTTCGACATGGGCAACAGCAGCCTGGATGTATTCGGTCAGCAGGGCGTCTTCATCGGTGGTTGGCAAACGAAGATGCGCGCGCATGTCGTCAACCGTCACCGGCAGAACCGCCGGGTCCGTAATGCGATGCGAAGTCATGAGGCAGGTCCCAAAAAAGAGCGCCGGAGCTTCGGAGGTGGAAGCCCGGCGCCAGTTGAAGGGAGGAAAGACCCATGCCTTTCAACAGGAAACATGGGAATGACCAGTTTGACGTTCAAGGAACAGCTTCGTGAAGCAGGCAGCCAGAATGACCGGCCTGTTCACACCACGTCCGGTCACGCGGAGAACAGCAGAAGCTTGATGGCGTCGAAATCCTGGACACCGCCGCCGACCCGCTTGGTCGTATAAAACAGCACATACGGCTTGGCGGAATACGGGTCGCGAAGCAACCGTACGCCCATTCGATCGACCACCAGATAACCCCGCCGGAAGTCGCCGAAGGCAATTGCTGGCGCATCAATTGCGATGTCGGGCATGTCCTCAGCTTCCGTGACCGGGAAGTTCATCAGTGTCGCAGATGTTCCCGCACCTGCCGGCGGTTGCCAGAGGTAATTGCCGTCGGCATCCTTGAGTTTGCGCACAGCGCCTTGGGTCTTGCGGTTCATCACAAAGCGCGCGTTCTGCCGGTAACCACTTTTCAGGCTGTAGATCAGATCGATCAGCGTGTCCGCAGGGGCTATCGCGGGAAATCCACCCGCTTCCGCCGTCGTCAGCGTACCGAGCGAACCCCAGGCCCAGCCGGTTTCCGCGACCCTTGGCGCGGACAGGAAACCGGCCGGCTTGTTGACGCCATCCCCGGTCACGAAGGCGGAGCCCTCCTGCTCGGCGAATGCCGTTTCGACTTCCTCGGCGATCCACTGGTCCATATCGACTGCCGCATCATCGAGCAAGGTCGCCGTTGCCGCCGGCATCGCATAGAGTTCCATCGCCGGGAAGTTCAGTTCGGCGAGTTGCGGCGAGGTAGTTTCCGGCCGGGCAGCAGTTTCCGCGACCCAACCCGATTGCGGTCCGGTGATGGCGAACGGTTTCTTGTAGGACCCTGAAGACACCTGGCGATTGCCAGCAATGGCGCGGATCGGCGAGACTTCGGCCAAGCGGCGCATGATGCCCGCTTCTGTCTCGTCCGGCACCAGATAGCCGCCATCGGGATCGGACCCGGCAGACAAGGCTTTGGCTTCCAGAGGGCGCAGCGTCTGCTCGCGTCCGGAGCGCATATACGCCTCGAAAGCCGCCTTGTGCTCCATAGCCGGGGTGGAAAGATGCCGCGTTTCGCGCAACGAGCGATCAGGACGGTTCGCCTTTAGCGTCAGGTCGTCGATCCGGCGCTGGGTATCGTCAAGTACACTGTCCAGCCGGTCAAGTTTTTCCAGCGTCAGAACGTCCGCACTGCCCCGGCTTTCGATCTCGGCAAGCCGTGCATCATTGACCGCCCGATAGGCCTCGAACGTGCGGAAGAAACCGTCGAAACTGCGGGCAACGTCGCTGCCCGTCGAAGGTTCAGGCGGGATGGGACCGGCAGTCATGGCCGGTCCGGCCTTGGTCTCAAGACCGCCCGGCGCTTCCAGTTCGTGAGTGTCACTCATCGCAATACTCCTTGGGTTGCAACAAGACGCGCCCGCGCCCCGTCGAGTTGGGGAAAGGTCACCAGCGAAATTTCCCAAAGGTCGATTTCGGCAAGAATACGTCCGGCTCCGCGCACACCACGGATGGCACGCCGGGCTCGGAAGCCGATGGAAAGCCCCGACAACGCGCCAGCGGCCATCAGTTGGCCCGCTTCTGCGGCAAGCGCGACGCCGGCGGTGAGTTCCCCTTCCGCCCATAAGCCGCGCCTTGTTTCGAGAAGACGGGTCCACCGGCCAATCGGCCGGCCAGGATCATGCTGCCAAAGCATGGCGATCCTCCCGGGTCCGCGCTGACGAATGGAGGTTCGAAACGCTCCATTCCGCACCAGGTCGCCGGCGCCATCCCGCTCATCAAACAAACTGGCATATCCGGCGATCCGCACCGGCGCCTTACGTTCACCCTGACGCATCGGGCGAACCCTCCGTTGCTTTCGCTCCGTAGCCGACAGCGGTGCGTTTTTCGTCTTCGGTCAAGAAATCCGCCGCACCGACCCGGCGCCACAGTGCCTCGCGTTCGGTGCCCAGCGCTTCAATCGCATCGATATCCGGTTCAAGCCGCAACCGGCCGTCCCAGGCCGGGCCAAGCCAGGCTGCCAGATGGTGGCTCGTGCGTTTGACCAGCGGCAGCACAGCACCGCGCCAGAACGCCCGTCCTGCCTCCTGATAATTGGAATAGGTGTTGTCGCCCGGAATGCCGAGCAGCATCGGCGGTACACCGAAGGCCAGTGCGATCTCGCGAGCCGCCTGGTTCTTTGCCTCAATGAAATCCATGTCCTTGGGGGTGAGTCCCATGGGCTTCCAGTCGAGACCGCCTTCCAGAAGCAAAGGCCGTCCGGCGTTGCGGGCACCCTGATAGCCGCTTTCAAGTTCTTCCTTCAGCCGGTCGAACTGGTCCGGGCTGAGGTTGAGGGCATCCCCCGCCCCATAAACCAGCGCGCCGGACGGCCTTGCAGCATTATCCAAAAGCGCCTTGTTCCAGCTTGCCGCCGCATTGTGGATATCGAGGCTCATTTGCGCTGCTTCGATAGGCGCAAATCCATAGTGATCGTTGAGCGGATGGAACAGCTTCAGATGCCGGACCGCGGGTACCGGATCACCCTCTGCAGCCAGCCGGATCGTCCGACCGGACACGGTGTAGTCGAAAGCTTCCGGCCATCCGCCCACACCGGGCACCACCTTCACCCTGTCCGGCCTGAGCGCATAAAGTTCACGCGGCTCGCCGCCAACCGGCACCTGTTCCAGATAGGCATTGCCGGAAACAAGCAGATGCCCGTAGACGCTTTCCAGGAAATCTGCCGCGATCTCTTGCCCGTTCGGCCTGCGCAGCAAGTCGAGCATCGGATGATCGTCAAGCTCACTATCACCGTCAAACAGCACCAGAGGGACGCTTGCCGCGGCTTCCGATATCAACCGCACGGCCCGGTGGACGACCGGGTTTTTCGCATAACCTTCGCGTGCAAGCGCGCCATAATCCCGAGGGCTCCACACCGGCTGCGCCTGCCCCTGCAGCGCCAGGAGTTGCCCCACACGGGAGGCTTTTTGCTCCGGCGGCGGCGCATCGCTGCCCCGTTGAAACGCCTCAAATATCTTGCCTAAACGCATGAAAGTAAGATCCTTTCCGGCCACGCTTAATGTCTCGGCTCAAGAAGTTGAGACTGGTTGTCAACTGATCGGAGGGCCATCCGCGAATGACGAAACAGCGGCTAAGTTTTCCGCGTTCCGCGTCCCTCCACCATGTGTGAAGGTTTCCGATGCACCAGTTTGGCGGATTGAGGCCGTTTAGAGCCCCCTCACCCTCGGCTCAGCCTTGGGACCAAGCATCAGGTCACTGATCGCCCATACCAGCGCATCGAGCCGGTCCGGGGAACGGCCGGAGGAAAGCCCGCCCGGACCGAAATCGGCCATCTCGTCTTCCAGTTCGGGAAAGGTGCCGGCGTGGCGGATCTTGCCCTGGTCATAGAGCATGGCGACCGGTTCGGCGCGGGAGAACTTGCCACGTGTTGCCCGGACAGCCTTGACCGGCACAGCCGGATCGGCATTTTCGATCACCTGGCGCACCATGTCGCCACCCTGATTGACCTCGGCGATCAGGCAATCGGCCTTCAGCCCATGCCACAGTCCGATGGCCGCCTCTGCCCAGTCTGACGGCTTGACCTGGCGGTGGCTCCGGTCGGCAAGAACATAGGCCTTGCCGTCAGTCCCAAGTCCTGCGGCGACGATGCCGCAGGCATCCGATCTCTTGCGGGACGTGGCGGGAGGGTCAATGGCGATCACAATGCGTTCCAGATCCTCTGGCACCGCATCGACACGGATGGATTCCAGTCCTTCACGGGTCCACAGCGCATCCGGACGGTCGTCGATGAGTTCTCCATCCAGTTCCTGCCGCCCGAGGCGTGTTCCGGCATAGCGCCCGACCACGGTTTCCAGAAAACTCGGCGCCAGATGCAGCGCATTCGCGCGGGTTGCAGCCCGTGTCACCGCCGTTCCGGGAAGTTTCAACAGCCGTTTCAGGAGCGGCACCGGACGCGGTGTCGTGGTAACCAACTGGCGGGGGGTCTCGCCCAGCCGCAAACCGAACTGCAACATGTCAAATGTCTCCTCAGCGTGGCGCCATTTTGCGAGCTCGTCGCACCAGGCAATGTCGAATTGCGGCCCGCGCAAGGCCTCCGGGTCTTCAGAAGAAAACGCTTGGGCAACGGCCCCGTTCGGCCATTCCAGCCGCCGGCGCGTCGGCACCCAGAGTGGCCGTTCGCGTTTGGGGTGAACAGCCAGCAGCCCGGAAACGCCCTCGACCATCACTTCGCGCACATCGGCGAAAGTTTCACCAACCAGCGCGATCCGCCCAGCAGATGCGGACGCAGCCCATGGCGCGCCGCTTGCCAAAGCGCGGATCCATTCGGCACCGGCGCGGGTCTTGCCTGCACCCCGTCCGCCCATCAACACCCACAGCGACCAATCGCCTTCCGGCGGCATCTGATGGGGATGGGCGAAAGTCGGCCAGTCGGTGAGGACAAAGCGCATTTCGTCAGGCGATAGAGAGCCTAGAACCTCTTCAATCCGCCCCGCCGCTGCCAAGGCGCTCAAGACGCTGCGCAAGCGCCGCTCGGAGGCTCTCCGTGCCGGTGTCTTCATCGCCGCTGCCCGCCTCCTCTGATCCGTCCGTCTTCAGACCGGTCAGCACGGTCAGGGTTTTGGCGAGGCTGGCGAGCGTCTTGACCGTCTTGTCAATCTCGGCGAGATCCGCCGCACTGCCGTTGGCGGCGCCATCCGGCAGGATCTCCTTCAGCCGTGCCTCAAGCCGGTCCATCTGACCTGCAAAGGCCCGGTAGAGCCTGGCAGCCATCTGATCCGGATCGCCTGCTTCGCCTGCGTCACCTGCCGCCGTGATTTCGGCAATCACCTTGCCGGGATGTTCGTCCGGGCTGTCTCGGCTATCGTCATCCTGCCGATGACCCAAATGGCGGCTCTCAAGTTCGGATGTTTTGATCGCCGGTTCCTCCGAAGCCGTGGGGTGTTGAGCTGTGCTCCGGTCCTGCGGCGCGCCGGTGGTTTCGGGACCAGGCGGTTCGACCTCGCTCACCTGTCGATTGGCCCGCCGTTTTTCATAGTCGCGCTTCTTCTGCTTGCGCAGCTCCAGCCTTTCCCGCCTGACCATCTCGCTCAAACCCAGGCCGGACAAGCGGTCTTTCAACGGTGGTTTGGGTGGATCGGGAGCGGTGTCTTCTTCCAATCTTCCACCCCACTCATTGTGCCAAGGTGTGGCTCACGGCCCCGCGCCCTTCGGATAGCGCGAGGGGCAAACCGGTACCGGTACGAAACCGCCAACAAAAAACCGGAGCACCTCGCGGCCTCCGGCTCAATACTCCCGTAAATCAAAAACTAATCCACGCGCTGGCAGCCCGTGCGATGCTCAACGCTTGCGAGCGCCCCGCAGCACCACTCCTTCAAAGCCGCACTTTTTGGATCATGACAAAACCCTAGCAGACAAGCGTCACGCTGTCAAGAATATATTCCTATTTTTTGCTCAAGTCCGCTTCAGCCTTCAATCAGAGATCCCGCAACCTCGCGCCTATGCGCCAGTGCCCTGTGCTCAAAAAGGTAAATTCCCTGCCAAGTGCCGAGCACCATTTTTCCGCCGGAAACCGGGATAGACAACGAGACCGGCATCATCGCAGCCTTGATATGGGCCGGCATATCATCGGCGCCTTCCAGCGTGTGGGTCAGGTAGCTCATCGATGGGTGATTGGCATCCGGGACCAGCCGTTTGAAATAGGCTTGCAGATCCACCTGAACGTCCGGGTCGGCGTTTTCCTGAATGAGCAGGGAACAGGATGTATGACGCACGAACAATGTCAGGAGCCCATCCGAAACGCCTGTTCCACCTAGCCAATCAGCCACATCACGGGTGAATTCATACAGGCCGGCACCACGGGTCCGGACCACGAAACGGGTCTGCTTGGGCAATGGTTTTCTCCTGTTTGCGGCGTCACCCTTCTTTGGCCGCCGTATAGCCGCGATCAAATCAGATCGAACGGCGCGTAGTTGAGACCGCCATATAGTCGATGACTCAGGATCGAAAGGCAGAGTAGCATTATCGAAAAGGAATGCCATCGCCACTTAAAGTTGCTTTTTTGGGGGAGCTGTACTTCACTGAAGCCGTAGGCGCTGCCGATTTTCAAAGGCCGCCGGCGCATTCCAGATTGCAGAGCCGGATATGGAGCCTGTTGCGCCAAACCTGGGGGGATAAAATGTTCAAACTCATCAACAAAGCATGTCTGACCGTCCTAGCCCTCATGGTAACAACGGGTGTCGCTCAAGCCGAGCCCCCACCTTGGGCCGACACTTTTCAGGCCGCCGAAAACTTCCTTGCCTGCGGCGGCAACCCATATGCCCTTTGTTACTACTCGGGGCCGGACTTCAAGACACCCCGCCATGCCGGGCAGGACGTTCCCCACCTCCCGTGTAAGGTCGAGGGTGGGCATGCTGCCGAATGCACTTGTTATGCGATCACCGAGCGGCTTTCCAACCCGGCTTTCGGCAAAGCGGCCAATGCGCTGCTGGACTACAACTACGTGCTCATTTCCGCGATCCTCAAGGAGCAGGTGCGCGATCAGACTGAGGCGCAATGCGGGACTGATGGCAGCCAGTGCCTCAACATGAAGAACCTCCTCGGCTGCCTTCACAAGATCGAAACGGGCGGTCCAATTCCACTCGATTGCCGGATGGCACCGGTCTGCTATTTCCTCGGCAACATTGATTGCGGAACTCCGCAAACCCTCTACCCGGATCAATCGGACACCGTGCTGATCTCAACTTTCAGCTTTGCCCATGTCACCGAGCACAAATTCGGGTCCACCGACTGCTCGGATTATGGCGAAGAAGCGGGCTATGCAGGATGCATGACCGCGCCCTGCACAGCAGATGAAAACGGCCTGACAACCTGCACCTGCCCGACCTACAAGGGCCCATTTCAGATCGGCCAGACGCTGAACGGCGGTCAACCGAGCGCCGACCTCTGCGGACTGTCCGATAACACTATCTGGTCAGCAGCAGAAAACCTTAACGTCCCGGCCGACTGACTGCAGCCGGCTCCATAATAAAGAGCGCCTGCAGCTCATTTCGGTGAGCCCGGCTCAACCGCTGGCGTCGGCTGGTGACGCATTGCCATTCACATCCGGTGCCGCTAGGGAGCTGTCCGGCGCTGTGGTCTCTTTGACCCGCCCTCCCAGGCGCGCGGCACGTTTCAGGTACTTCTCCCGCTGCTCCACACTCGATCCGCGGATCGGCGAGAACATGGCATAGCCCGTCATCTTGAAGCCGCAGAAGGTGAGGATCTGCTTTTCCGTCTGCTTTCTGAGCGGTGATCCATAGAGCAGATAGAAGATCCAGGCCGGCGTGTCGGCGGTGACCAGCACTTCGGCTGTGCGGCCATTCAAGAGCGGTTTCGGGATCGCCTTGCCCCGTTCATATTGAAACGCGGTGCCATGCAAGAATGCCCTGTCGAAGATGCCTTTTAGCTTGGCCGGCATGCCGCCCCACCACAAGGGATGGGCGACGACGAAGTGCTGCGACCACACGAGATCGTCCCAGAACGCCTGGAGGTCCTGCTCCAGCGGCTTGGCATCGCGATAGGCAGACACGCCGAAATCCGGATCGAAGTCCATTTCGGACAATTTGCAAACGCGGACCTGATGGCCTTTCGCGCGGGCGGCGGCGGCGTAGGTTTCGGCGATTGCACTGGAGAAAGCGCCTTTGGCCGGGTGGCCGTCGAGTACCAGTATTTGTGTCATGTCATGCCTCTTGAATTGGTGCCGGGTCCGCCGGCGATGTGTAATCCAGGCCATTTATTGACCGCGGTCATTTTATTGACAGATTGACTCCGCTGCGTCAACATGTTTTTTGACCTCGGTCAATTTTATGGAATCCAGATGATCAGGAAGCAGCAAAAACGAACAATTGAAACCCGTGCGAAACTGCTTGATGCAGCACGGGAAATTGAGGCCGGCACTGGGCTGGACAGCATCACGGCGGACGCGGTCGCAAAGGCTGCCGGGGTCGCGAAGGGAACCGTATTTGCGCATTTCGGCGATATGGACGGGCTCCTGTCGCATTTGCTGATCGAGCGGTTGGAGGCACTCCACAGTGCTATGCAATCGGGTGCCGGGCCGCAGACAGGCATGGCCCCGCTTCTGGCCTGCAGCAGTTCCCCGCAGGAAGATCCCGTCGGCGGGTTGACTGGCATGATGATGGCTTTCGTCGAGACAATCACCGAGAGCGACGCGATGATGCGCGTCTTCCTCGCCAACACCGGGGTGACCAAGCCGACCTGTGCCGAGGAATTCGTGCCGACGCTTGATCGTCTGGATGCCGGGCTGGTTACCTACCTCAAGGCCTGGCGCACCAACGCCTGGCACCCGCCGCTGCGCACCGACCGCTCCCATGACGAAATTCTGGAAGCGCTGATAGCCTTTATGATCTACAGCGCCATTCTCGTCAAAAGCCACCGCATCAGCGACATGGCCGCCCTCAGCGCCAAGATGCGCCGCCACGTGGAAGCCTACTTGCTGGAGGGGTGAACAGAACCAGGTATCTCCCCCGGCCAGGACACCACATGGTCCTCATAGTCTTCGACCGACATGCCCTCCTCGCTGATGACGCGGCCGCGGACGGAGATACCGGCCTGGTGAACTGTATCCGGGTCGCCGGAGACGAGCGGATGCCACCAGTAAAGGTCCTCGCCGTCGCGGATCAGGCGGTAAGCGCAGGTGGGCGGCAGCCAAGTGAGGTTTTGAACCTCCTTGACGGTCAACTGGATGCAATCGGGTACCGTTGCGGCCCGGTTGCCATAGTCCTTGCACCGGCAGGACTGATGGTCGAGCAAGGAACAGGCGACATCGGTCCAGACGATTTCGCCAGTGTCCCAATCTTCCAGCTTGTTAAGGCAACAGCGCGCACAGCCGTCGCACAGCGCCTCCCATTCCTCGCCGCTCATCTCGGCGAGAGTTTTTGTTTTCCAGAACGGAGCGGGCTCAGTTGCGCTGGTGTTTGAGCTGGGGGTCGTGGTCATAAAGGCGGATATCGCATGGCCGGTACGCACCAACAAGTGCTGATCAAAGCTCATCTATAGCCTCCGCATAATTTCTGAGGCAATTGTTCAGATTTTCCTTGACGTATTTCACAAATAATATACTTGAATTTTTGGGTCATATTTACCCGGCACAAATAACACTTGGGAGACATTCATGTCTGGTTTCCGTTCCGCTCTTGCCGCAAGCGCTGCCGCTGCTGCCCTTCTCGTGGGCTCCGCGCCGCTCGCATTCGCCGATGGCGAACTCAACCTTTACTCCTCGCGCCACTACGACACCGACGAGCGCCTCTACAGCGATTTCGAAGACGCGACCGGCATCAAGATCAACCGCATTGAAGGCAAGGCCGACGAGCTGATCGCCCGCATGCAGGCGGAAGGCGACAACAGCCCGGCCGACGTCCTTCTGACCGTCGACACCTCCCGCTTGGAACGCGCGAAGGCTGCCGGTGTTCTGCAATCGATCGACTCCGCAATTCTGGAAGCCCGCCTGCCGGCTTACCTTCAGGACGACGAGAACCAGTGGTTCGGATTCTCGCAGCGCGCCCGTATCCTGTTCTACGACAAGAACGACGTTTCCGAGCCACCGCTTACCTACCAGGATCTGGCCGACCCGAAGTACAAGGGCATGGTCTGCATCCGTTCGTCTTCCAACGTCTACACCCAGACAATCACTGCCGCGCTTATCGAGCACCTGGGTGAAGCGGCTGCAAAAGACTGGGCGACCGGCGTTGTTGCTAACTTCGCACGTGACCCTCAGGGCGGCGATACAGATCAGCTGCGCGGCATCGTTTCCGGTGAATGCGACATCTCCATGTCCAACACCTACTACTTCGCCCGCGCCGTCCGCCGTCCGGTCAAAGGTGTTTCCGACGATCTCGATATGATCGGCTGGGTGTTCCCGAACCAGAACTCCGCCGGCGCGCACATGAACCTGTCCGGCGGCGGCGTCGCTGCCCATGCGCCGAACAAGGACAACGCCATCAAGTTCCTCGAATATCTGGCTTCAGAACAAGCTCAGAAATATTTCTCCGCGGGAAATGACGAATACCCGGCAGTTCCAGGTGTCGGCCTCAGCCCGTCAGTTGCGTCTCTCGGCTTCTTCAAGCCGGACAGCCTGGACGCATCGGCCATTGCCGACAATGTGGCAGCGGCCCAGAAACTCCTTGATGAAGCTGGCTGGAAGTAAGTCTCCAGACAGACAGAGCTGGTAAGTTCACCAGGTCCCCGGCAAGAAATTGCCGGGGGCTTTTTTGTTCACTATGACCAGTTCATGATGGGACTAACATCAGCTACCGACCTAAGCTCGCTTGCGAAACACAAGCGGTAGTTACAAGGGTCGTTAGGTACCGGCGCTCCGTGAACGCCCGGACACCTGATCCCGGGCAAGCGACCGGCAGACGAGGATCACGGGCAGCAAGCCTATGGCGACAATGACAAGAGAGGGCACGGCTGCACCAGTCAGACGTTCGTCCGCCGCCAGTCTGTGGGCCTGAACCGCCAGCGTGTCGAAGTTGAACGGCCGCATGATCAAGGTTGCCGGCAGCTCTTTCATGACATCCACGAACACGATCAGCATCGCGGTGAGGAGCGCCGGCCGCAGGATCGGGATGTGAACCCGCCACAGCATTGGTAATGGTCCCGAACCAAGCGCCCGGGCGACCGCATCGGTAGACGTGTTGATGGTCTGAAGACCGCTGTCGAAGGTGTTCAGCGCAGCCGCCATGAACCGGACCATGTAGGCCATGACCAGCACGATGATCGTACCGGTAAAGATCAACCCGGTGGAAATGCCGAACCAGGCTTCCATGAGGTCGTCGATCCAGTTGTCGAAGGCCGCGAACGGGACAAGAAGGCCAACAGCGATCACGCCGCCGGGCACTGCATAGCCGACCCGGCTGATATGGGCAGCCGAGCGCGAGACACGGCCGGGGCTCAGACGGTAATTGAAGGCAATCAAAACCGCTGCAGACACCGTTACCAACGCAGCCGTTCCGGCCAGGATGAGAGAATTCTGAACAAACCCCATGTAACGCTCGGAAAACAGATTCTGTTCCGAGCTCAGCCCCATCTGGACCAACAATATCAATGGCAGGCAAAAGCCGAAAATAACCGGAAGCGCGCAGAACAGGATTGCTCCGTTGCGGTACCACCCGGACAATGTGACCGGCGGAGAGCGTTCAAACCGCTTTCCGGTGTTGTGGGTGCGCGCGGCTCCCCTTTGCATCCGCTCAAGACCCGCCAGCAGAAGTGCGAAAGTCAACAGACACAAAGCCAACTGTGCCGCCCCGCCGCGATCGGCAAGCGAAAACCAGCTCGTATAGATGCCAGTCGCAAAGGTCTGAATGCCGAAATAGCTCACCGTGCCGAAATCGGCGATGGTCTCCATGACGGCCAGCAGGACACCGCCGGCAATCGCGGGGCGGGCCATCGGCAGGGACACGGCCCAGAACGCGCCCCAGGACGATCTTCCAAGCGAACGCGCAGCAAGGCTTGCCGTCGCCGATTCCCTCAAAAAGGCCGCCCGCGCCAGAAGATAAACGTAAGGGTAGAGAACCAGCGTCAGCATGACCGCTGCGCCCCCAACGCTGCGCACCTCGGGAAACCAGTAGTCGCGCGGTCCCCACCCGGTGACATCCCTCAAAAGGGTCTGTACCGCGCCGGGGTGATCGAGAAAGTCGGTGTAGGCATAGGCAAGCACATAAGCGGGAAAGGCAAATGGCAGGGCAAGCGAGACTTCGAAAATCCGCGCGCCCGGAAAGCGGGTCATGGTTACCAGCCACGCGGCGCCGACGCCAATAATGGCAGTCTGGGTTGCGACCAGTACGACCAGAAGGATGGTCGTCCACGTGTAACGGCCAAGCACGGTGCCTGCGAGATGCTCAAGCGTTTCCAGAGACCCGGTCACGGCAGCAAGAAACACGGCTATCATCGGCAGAAGGCACAGGCTCGCCGCAATGACCGCGCCAAAGAAAAGCGGCCGGCTGGCAATGACGCCGCTCGCGCTGTGTTCCCGCATTTCGGGTCTTGCACGGGCTGAAGTATAGGTTGTCAGACTGCTTCCCCTGGAAGACCACATGCCCGATCAGGTTTTTGGCCGCGTCACGCAACAGCGTTTCGGACCAAAAAGGGCCTTGCCCCGGGCTGGATCGTTCATTTCAACTATCTGCGGGCCTTCATCTGAAATTTGAGCGCTACAGTCAAGTTAGAAGAAAGACGTCAAACCGGGAACACCGGGCGAGGCAGAGCCATTTTTCAGCCTTTAGGTTGTTTTACCCGTTTACCGTGACTGCAAACTTCCCTAGGAACATTCGACGGAGTTTTATGTATAATCATTTGCCGTTAGTTTTGGTGAAAGTGGCTCACACGATTCTTCGGGGAATGCGGTGACGCAGAACGAACGCAATAAAGACAGCAAACCGGACCGCCCAAAACCGCCTAGGCGGAAGGGCTTCGGGATCCGGCGCGCGCTTCTGGCGCTCGACGCCACCCTGGACACCGGCCTGTGGCGCACCGGATCAGCACTCGGGCGCGTTCTCGAGCAGTATGATGCCTTCCTGAGGCGCTTCAAGGCCAAGGGCCTTTGGCGGTTTCTTGCGGAACTGAGTTCTGAGGGATTCACCTATGCGGCGATTGGCAGCGTCGTGGTTCTGGCCTTTGCCCAGCCCGCGTTCGAAGCAACGCGCTACACCGACTGGATGACCACCGACGAGTTTGCGGTCACCTTTCTCGACCGGTTTGGAAACGAAATCGGCAAACGCGGGATTGTTCTCAATGACAGCGTCCCGCTTGACGAAATCCCTGAATCCTTGATTAAGGCGACGCTGTCGACCGAGGACCGGCGATTTTTCCAGCATTTCGGCATTGACGGTATCGGTACCTTCCGCGCCATGGTCGAAAACGCCCGCGCCGGCGGTGTGGTACAGGGCGGCTCGACCATCACCCAGCAGCTCGCCAAGAACCTGTTCCTCTCCAACGAACGGAGCCTCAGCCGCAAGCTGCGCGAGGCCTATCTGGCACTATGGCTGGAGGCGAACCTCAGCAAGCAGGAGATCCTGAAGCTCTATCTCGATCGCGCCTATATGGGCGGCGGCGTGTTCGGTGTTGTCGCGGCAGCAGATTTTTACTTCAACAAGAATGTGCGGGAATTGTCGCTCGCGGAAAGCGCCATGCTTGCGGGCCTTTACAAGGCACCGACCAAATATGCGCCGCATATCAACCTGCCGGAAGCGCGCGCCCGGGCGAATGAAGTGCTGACCAACATGGTCCAGGCAGGCTTGCTGACCGAAGGCCAGGTGATCGGCGCACGGCGCAACCCTGCCGTTGCCGTTGACCGCAGCGAAGAACAAGCCCCCGAATACTATCTCGACTGGGCTTTGGA
This sequence comes from Roseibium sp., assembly GCA_965230445.1. GTDB lineage: Bacteria > Pseudomonadota > Alphaproteobacteria > Rhizobiales > Stappiaceae > Roseibium. The sequence goes on from OZ246005.1 coordinate 2,917,791, forward strand.
AGAGGTCAAGAAACTGGCCCGCCGGAACCCGGCCCTGGCGCGCGACCGCATCGTGACCGTCCGCACGCCGTTCGATCCTGCGCTGCAGAAACAGGCGGACCTCGCGGTCGAAACAGTTCTACGGGAAAACGGCAAGCTGCGCGGAGTCGACGAAGCAGCAATGGTCGCGATGGTGCCTGACGGCGCAGTTGTTGCAATGGTCGGCGGGCGGTCTTATGGCAAGAGCCAGTTCAACCGAGCCGTAAACGCGTTGCGCCAGCCCGGTTCATCCTTCAAACCATTCGTCTATATGACCGCCTTCATGAACGGCTATACACCGGAAAGCATCGTCCCGGACCGGCCGATATGGATCGGCAACTGGTCACCGCGCAACTACAACCGCAGCTACCGTGGCCCGGTGAGCCTGAAGCTGGCCCTCACCAAGTCCATCAATACCATCCCGGTGCGCCTTACCCAATCGTTCGGGCGCGAAAAGGTTCTGGAAACCGCTTACGCGATGGGTATCACCCACGAACTTGAGAACTCAGTGTCCCTGCCGATCGGGTCTTCTGAAGTCTCCGTGATCGACATGGCAAGTTCCTATTCCACATTCGCGAACGGCGGCATGAAAGCGACCCCCTATGCCATCCTTGATGTGACCAACAGTTCGGGTGTGGTGCTCTACAGGCGTGAACGCGATGCTGCAGCGCCCGAGCGGGTCCTGCCGGAAGAGAACGTTCATATGATGAACGACATTCTGGTCAACGTGATCGAAGCAGGCACGGCACGGCGGGCACAGCTCAACGGCGTTGTCGCAGGCGGCAAGACCGGAACCACCAATGCCTACCGTGATGCCTGGTTCGTGGGATATACGGGGAATTTCACCACCGCGGTGTGGTTCGGCAACAATGACTTCACCTCGACCCGGCGGGTTACCGGCGGAAGTCTTCCGGCGATGACCTGGAAACTGTTCAACGCCTATGCGCATGAGAACATCGAATTGACACCGATGCCCGGCGTCGATGCGGAAAATCTTCCAAGGCTGCGCGGTGGCCGTGTTGCGGTTGCCCAGTCAGCTGGCGGTCCAAAGGCGCAGCCGAGGGTTCTTAAACGCCAGACCGAAGCCCTTCTTCTTGAGATCGGAGCCCAGTTCCGGGCCCTCAGCCCACAAGCAAACCTGTCCGGAGCGCCCCTGAGGGAGGCTCGGACACGCGTCGATGGAACGCGGGTGGAGTAGCACAAGAAACATCGCGATGGCCCATCCTAGCCCCCCCTACAACAGCGAGGCCGATTGGTACCGGTCCGATCTGCCGCCAATCCTGCGCCCGCACCGGCCGGCACCGTTTGCGTCCATGGCGATGGTTGCGCTTGTGCTTTTCATCGGCGCGCTTCTCGGTATCAGTTCGGCCTATCTGGTGATCGAGCGTGAACAGCCCTTTCAGGCCGTGACCGTCGGCGCGTGGGAGGCATATCCTAAAGCCGGCACGGCCGAAGCGGACCCCTACTCCGTTGCGATCTACACCCGCGGGACTGTTATTCCGCTGGCTTCCGGCGAAGGTCTGGCACTGGTGGCGCGCAACGACAGTTCGGGCGGATTGCTTGATCCGACTTGCCAATATCGCATCCATGGCCAGACACCGACAGCCCGGCTTTGGACCTTGACCGCGACCGACGGCCAGGGCCGCCTGGTGGACACTTTCACCGGCCGTTCAAACCTGATTAGCCGCCAACTTCTGTGGCAGGCAGATGGCACATTCAGTGTAACCGCCGCCCAGACACCTCATTCGGGCAATTGGTTGCCAATCGGCCATGAGTCCGGCCCCGCGGACGGCCTGCAATTCGTTCTCCGCCTCTATGACGCACCGGTCACCACGGGCGCCGCACTCGGCGGGTCAACCATGCCGGACATCGAAAGGATCGGCTGCCCGTGACGGTATCGACCCGATTTTCCTTTGTTACCGGAACGTTGGCCACGCTGTGCCTGGCGGTACTCATCCATATTCTGGTGGTCCTCAACATTCCTGCCAACGTCACCCACAGCGCACATGGCAACCTGGCGTCCTTTGGACCGGATCAAAAATTCAACCTCCTGCCGGATGTAAAACCGGGCGAGGAAGCGCTGCCATCGCTCGACCCGGCGATGAAACATGCGGTCTGCCGGTTTGATCTCGCCGAAGGGCCGGTCCTGTTCAATGCCGGAATACCCGCCCCGTTCTGGTCAATCGGATTGTTCAATTCTGCCGGGGAAACGGTTTACAGCCTCAACAACCGGACAGCTGGTGCAGAAGTTCTTTCCATGCTGATCCTGACGCCGGAACAGCTTTCGATCCTCCGGCAGAACCCGCCGGAAAATCTGGAAGAGCTGATTGTCATCGAGACCCCTCAGATCGAAGGTTTTGCTCTGCTTAGAGCCTTCGTTCCGCATCCAAACCGCGCCAAGGAAATCGCCGATGCGCTGCTGGCTTCCAGTTGCGGCGGGATTTAAAGCGCCGGAAAACCAAGCCTTTTCAAATACATGTCACTTCTGCTGCGGCGCGCGTTCCGTTCCCCAGCCAGTATAAATCCGCGACCGGCGGACCGGCGCTTCGGCGGTTCTGGCGCCTGTCTCCTGACAGCCGGTTTCCAGTATCCGGACTTTCTTTTCCAGTTCGGCGATCGCGGTGTTGACCTGCCAGAGGCGGTTACGGGACGGTGTTTCAATCTCAAGACTATCGAGCGCGCGCTTGTAGGCGGTTATCCGGTAACGCAGAGCCTGTGCCGACCACTTGATCCTTGCCCGGTTCTCAAACACCCGTGCCTTCGCGCCTTCATAGAGCTCTTCCGTGGTGATGCGTTTGGCGTTGAGTGCCCTCAACCGCTCATTATCTGCGTTCATGACGCGGCGGGCGATCTCACAATAGGGTGGCACCAGATCCGCATCGCCTTTCGCATCAGACGCAATCTTGTCGAACCGCGCGTCAGAGGATTGGAACCGGTCGGATTTCAGGTAAATGTAGTAAAGGTCCGGCGGAACCTTGCCCTCGGTTTCCGGCAGGATCCGGGTCCGGGACAGTTCGACCACAGTGCCGCCGATCCAGTCCTTGGTCCATGGTGGACGGATCAGTGCCCAGCTTCTGTCCCGCAAGGTCTTTTCGTCATTTGTGTAGTTGAATTTCGAGACCGGATCGCCGCGCACGCGGGCGACCTGTTCACCCGCTGCGGGCAGCAAGTCGTCGTGAATTACGGAAGGCGCTGCCCGGTCGAAATCGCCAGTCGGGCGCAAACAGCCGCCAAGCGCCAGGCACACCAACGCAACCGCAATCGCGACTTGCCTTGTCCGCACACGGGAAATCCCATCGGGACCCTCGCGCCTGATTGAATTGGCGCCCATGCTCCAACCGTTCACCTAGTGGTTAAAGCTGGCATGGCGCGGACCGTCAGTCCTTCTCGGGTGCGGCTGAACCAGCTGATTTACCGATGGTCCCGATTCGCGAGGCAAGATCAAGTTCCTCACGCTCATAGCGGACACCTGGAAAGAGGATAACCTCTCCATAGCCCTTCTGACCCGCGTTTGGCGGGCGATTCCGGCGTCCACTGACACGCACCGCCGGTTTCGGCGCGGACGAAAAATCTAGCAATGTGCCCATCGTCTCCTCCTTCGGTTCCAGTTTCCGCCGGAACATTCCGGACATGGAAACGGTCAAACGGGCGACGCAGTACATCCAAGCAAAGTGATTAAGAAGGTGTCAGGGTTAATGGGATCTAAACGCTTTTGGACGAAGGTAACTTCGTGTCCGTAGTTTTGCGTTGTCCAGCGACATGAATCAGCCAGCCAAATCCAGCTTACCCTTCGCCAAATCCGCTCGCCGTTATGTTTCCGACCGTCCGGCCCGGACCGACGGGTTGTTGCTTTCCGCGGCTGAATTGTTTGTGTCCCGAACATCCCACGAACAGACGGAAATCTCTGTATTTCAAGAACTTGCGGAGAACCTGCTTCCGGAGGCGAGTATCGGCGACCGCCGGCGGATTGCCGCCATGCTGGCCCGGCATCCGGACACTCCAAAGTCACTCTTGCTAACGCTTGCGCGGGACCACGACCAATTGACGGCTGTCCCGGCGCTTCGGTTCACCGAAAAGCTTCCTGTGGATCTCCTGTTCAATCGGATCGATGAGGGCATCCCGGTCCTCCAGTCTGCAATCGCACAGCGGACGCATCTGTCCGATTCGGTCATCTCGGCCCTGTGCGCCAAGGCAAGTCCTGAGGCGATCCGGATACTGCTGGGGCGGCAAGACATAACCCTTACCCAGGCACATGAAGCCCAACTCGGTGTACGCGCGGAGATTTCGCGGCTCTTAGCCGAACGAATGGAACATTCCGAAAGCAAGCCATCGGACAAAGCAGGCGACGTTCCGGGTCATTCGCTCGAAAAACTTGGTGAAACGGTTGCCGCTGCCGAATTGGCTGCCGTTGTACAACGAGTGCGGGGCAAACCTGGTCCTGCGTCTTTGTCCGCCGGCTCCGGCGAGGCTTCCCCGGAAGAACTCCACGCGGCGGCTCTCAAGGACGATCTGACCGAATTCTGTCGATTGCTTTCCCAAAGGCTGAAAGTCTCCGGCGAGCGCGTCCACGATCTGGTGCACACCGGTTCCGGGCAAGGTCTCGCGGTCGCACTGAAAGCGCTGCGAATCGGCAGCAGGCAGGCGACCGGCATTTTGATACGCACGCAGGGCATCCGGCTCGGCCTGGCGGAAACAACGGAACTGGTGCGCCTTCACGGCACTATCAGCATCGGTGCCGCGCTGGAAATGGTCCGCACATGGGAGGCCGGTGCCACCAAGCCTCCCTCGAGCAGCCGGCATCAACCGGCCTATCAGGAGGCCCGGCGTCCAAAAGAGCGCCTGCGCGGCTCCGTGCAGCCGGAGGCGGATGTCGTTTTCAGAAAGCCTAGCAAGGGGCGGTTTGGCAGTTAGCTACCGCCGGAAAAACCCGTCATCTTCCGGCGCTTCCTTCACGGTCGGCAACTCGACCCTGCCGTCGCGCGCTTCGATCTCAACCACCCAGAAATCCGGGTCCATGCGGGCTTCGCTTGCCAGGCGGGCATCAATTCGTGGCCGGTCCGTTGCGGTGTCCGTACGCTCGAATTGCCGCTCAAGTGCGGCACCGTCCATGAGAGCTTGCGGTGCCGGCGCATAGAAATCGAACGTGCCATCCAGCCGATCAACAACGACAAAGACGGCTCCTGCTTCCTGCGCACCGCGCCGCGAGACGGCCGCAAAACCGCCTTCGCCGAAAATCCGGCGGACCAGGGCAGACACAAAGAAATCGGATGTTACACGCATCGGAGGCTTATAGAGCATCGGACGGGAGGTTTGAAACGGCTAGAGCATCGGGCGGTAAGTTTGAATCGCTTGACCGCTCTCATGTGTTTGCTGACCAGGCGGATCGCCCGCCGTGGTGTGATCACCATAAGGGCGGGCCAACGCCGTCAGCGGACACATGAGTTCGGCCCTTCGGGTGACATTTTGCGGCTCATCGGCCGCGTTGCGCCGTTCGAACGATGCCCCACATCGCCCTTCACGACGCGCCTGACCGAGTGAACCGCAAAATGTCATCAAGTGTTTCAAACTTATCGCCCGATGCTCTATGCTCGGGAACGTGCTGCGTCAGCCATCAATTTTCCGGCCGCTGGCGAGTTCCAGCCGCTCCACAATCCGTGCGCTTGGTTCGCCAATAGCCGGAAGGCCGCGTTCGCGCTCGAACTTGCGGATTGCTTCGGCGGTTCCCGTACCCATTATGCCGTCGACTTCCAACGGACCATAGCCCAGCTCAAGAAGCACCGCCTGGATTCTCCGGATTCCGGGATCAGCATCAACCGCTGCCGCGTTCTGACCCGTTGGTCTTTGAAGCACGTTTGTCAGAGGTTTGGGCCGCGGAACCGGAATCAGGTCTGCGTCAGGAACGGTTTTGTTCAACAAGGCCATTGCCAGCAATTCATCGCTTGGCTGGCCGGTTTCGACTTGGCCCAACTGCCTTTCAAAGGCGCGGATCGCCCGCTCCGTTGCCGGGCCGTTCAAACCATCGAGTGGTCCGACATAAAGACCGATGCGCCGCAAAGCGGTTTGCAGATCGAGTACCAGAGCCGACGGTACGCGTTGAAATGCCTGTCCGATCCGCCCGTCAAGCTCACGAAGTTGCGCACTATCTGGCCGGTCTCGGGTCGCGAAAAGCGGTGCAGGATGCCGCCCGGGCTGCAGGCCGAGGGCATTGGCAACAATTAGGCACGCCGTAAGCCCCATGACCACAGCCCCGCCGGCAGTGACCGGATTGTCCCTTGCAAAGCTGCCTGCACGCAGGATTGATACCTCCGGCGAAGGGTTGTGGCGCTGTTTCTGAGACGTTTTTCTCATGCCACCCCCGCCAAAGTACCTGGCGCAACCGGCGCAACCGGCGCAACCGGCGAGAGTGCCGGAGTTTCTGCGGCATTTCCACTAGCTGACGACACCGGAGCATCGGCGACCTCGGCAGCCGCTGACGTTCCGGGGAGACTTCTCAGCTCGGCACCACCGGCTTGCTGTCCCTTATCCTCGCCCGCCCCACTGGATTCTGCCTTGGCTCTGGCTTTTGACAGGGCCATTTCACGCAGTTTTTGCTGGTTGATGTCCCGGAGAGTGAGGATCAACCTGCCTTGGCTCCCGGCCGCTTCACCTGTCGGCCAGCAATCGACAAATCGCATCCTGATTTCAGCCCAGATGAAATCAGGATGGCCCACTTCGCCGGGAGTGGTACTGCCGGTTCTGAGGCGCGCCTCAAGGGCGACCGGTTGGCGGGTGTTTCTAACCTCCGAAAGCTGGAGAAGATAGCCCGGGCGGTCGGCGACATGCAGGCGCTCGAATAGCCAATTGGCACCGGTTTCGTGCACGTGCTCGCCACAAAGACGCTCGACCGGCCCTCCAACGAAAGTGAGGCTGCCATCGGCATGAACGTCACAAGTAACCTCGCCAGTCGCCGAGCTCAGCACGCTGATGCGCGCCTTGGCGGCCCCGAGCTCGAACAGGGCTGAACGGGTTTCGCCGCTCAACTGCACAACAATGAAGGCCGCGTAGACACAGGCAGCCACCCCTGAAAGGACATACCAGCTTGCCGCGGCTGCAACCGGTTGTGACACGGGAACCACTGCGAGGGCCGCGAGCGCGGCAACACAAACCCCTGTAGTTCCGGCAACAATGCGGCTGGACCCGGACAAGGCGGCTTGAACCGGCGCAACCACCAGCCACGGCAGAGCGATGGAGGAGAGCCCTCCGGTCAGTGCGGAAATCCCGGCAACAAAAACACCAAGGGCAACAGACGAAACACCAACAGCCCGCTCAAGCGCTCCCGAATGCGATACATAAAGCGCCAGAGGCAGATGAAGAAGCAGAAATGCAAAGACGGCTGCCAACGGCACACTCATCGGCCCGATCAGGGCCAGATGCAGCGGCATGGCAAGCAGAGCGGCGGCTCCCGATAAAATACAGCCCTTCAGGAATGAAATGTGCCGGAGGCGGCAAAGCGGGGAACGCGCGGCCTCGGGATGCACCAATCCGTCTATCCAGATTCGAATGCTCTCGACTGAAAAACGAAAAGTACTCAAAGGCTTACGCACCAAACTACTGGACCCGGATTGCATTGAACGGGTCGCACACTCCACTTGTTGTGCCATTTTGGGCCTGACCGCTTAAGGAACGATAAAGGATGCGAGTGCACTGGAGCAAAATTCGCCAAAACCTTACGCAGTTCCAACGGTTGTGCGGTAATGGATAAAATTTGAATCAATCTCTGTGAAAATTCGGCTCAAATACCTGTCTTCTTTGAATTAAATTCGCTGCCCGGTTCTTACCTGACGTTCTTTCCCGTTTGCTAGCTTCTCTTCAACACGGAAATGCGGACCGCAAAAGAAGTCCGCTCAAGACCTAGAAACTATCGGGTAGCGACATGTTCTTTCTGCTTAGGACAGCTTTCTGGCTCACACTTGTGCTTGTTCTGATTCCAATCGGATCAGGCGAAGACACCAGCACGGATGAAAACATAAATCCGGCTGAAGCCTATTTCGCCGCGCAGGCAACCATCTCCGATTTCAGCGGTTTTTGTCAGCGAAACCCCGACGCTTGCCAGACCGGTAGCGAGGCGCTGACGGCTATCGGATCCCGAGCCCGGGACGGCGCCCGAATTGTCTATGAGTATCTGGATACGAAGATCGCAGATGAGGAAATCCCGGATGCGATCGTGACCGGCTCGACCGATCTGGTAACCACCTCTGCCACCAGCCCGGCTCCTCTTCCACCTTATAAGCCAAACTCGGACGGAAGGATCTGAGTGAAACGGCCGGATCGTTCTGCCTCCAAGCCCGATCCGGTTGCCAGCAAGACGCATATCCCCGCGAACTTGCAATCGAGACACTTCAGCAGCTCCTTGCTGCTACGCTGCGGATGGATAGCTGCCCATTCCATCCGCGGCGTTTCTTTTTTCAGCATCAGCGGAACTGGCGACGCCTTGCATTGGGTCGGTGTCTCGCTATATGTGAGCGAAACTCAAGCCCGGCCGGATGCATGACCCTAGAGATTTCGGAAATCCTGGAAACGTTCGATTTTCTCGACGATTGGGAAGACCGCTACAAGTACCTGATCGATCTGGGCAAAGAACTGCCCCCCTTTCCGGATGATGCGCGCAATGACGTCAACAAAGTGCGCGGATGCGTATCTCAGGTCTGGCTTGTTACTACTATCACTTCCGGCGAAGCCGGGTCCCCGGTGCTGACCTTCAAAGGCGACAGCGACGCGCTGATCGTCCGGGGCCTGGTCGCGATCGCAATGGCAATCTACAATGGCAAGACCGCCCGGGAAGTGCTGGATACGGACATCGAAATGCTTTTCGCCAAGCTCGGCCTAAAAGAGCATTTGACACCCCAACGCTCCAATGGCCTCAAATCCATGGTCGGACGCATTCGGCACGACGCGGAATCCGCCCTCGCTGCTGCCTGACGGAATCCATCAGATACTTTTACTGCCACTACGCGTCCAGACCCTGGACCGGCCCGTGCGTGCGGGCGCAGTCGTCCGGACACCATATTCATCCGCCAAGCTGGACAAGGCGATCTGAAGGACGACTTTTGCCGATCGGGCCGGCCAGCCCCGTTCTGCCTCCACGGTTTTGAGCCCTTTGAGATGGCAGCAGACATCGACCGCGACACCTGCAAGCGTCGGCTCCAACCGGCCAAGAACCATGGCAACCCTTTCGCGCGCAGACAGGACATCATCGGTCAACTCGCGCCCACCGGTCGAAGCGCCTCCGGAGCTCGTTCGCTCTGTTTGCCAGCCCTTGGCAACGGAGGGAACAAGCGCCGCGAAAGTGTAATCCGCGCGTAACCGTTCGCCGGCCTTCACCAACGCTATATCAAGAAGCGGACGGCCCTTGCTGTCGCGGCGGCTTGCAAGCCAGGCAATCGGGCTTTCCCGAAGATTGACTGTCAGATGTTCAACCGGCGACGCTGGATCGTCCTTTAGCACCCTTTCGGCAAGCTCCCGATGCTGGGACTGGGCCGCGTCGCCGGTGCAAAGAAGCCGTCTCAAGGCCTTTCGTCCATCGTCAGTGATGCCGAGACGGCGGGCGGTGCCCCCCGGATCCTGCCGTTCCAGCGCGCCTGTACTAAGGGCATGCCGCACCAAAGCGGACGAAACAGGAGATCTGCTTTTGGCCCCGCGGAGTACCCATTCCAGCGCAACCTCTCCGGTGCCGGTAGCCTCCAGATAAGCCCCTGTTGCCGTCAGCGATTTCAAGAGGCGGCGATACGCCCGCTGCATGTTTTGGCGATTGTTCGAGCCCGCGGTCATGTCAACCTCGCCAGTTCCCGTGTGAACAAAGGGTCTTCCCGCAAACTCACCAGATCCTCGATCTGGCAAACCATGGCGTCAAACAGGGGATCGTCGCGCCGGTCCTCTATGGTTCTGCAAGCGTAGGACGCAGTCGACCGGTCACGATGATACCGTTTCCCGGCATCCTTCAACGTCAGTCCGAATTCCACATGTGCCAAATACATCATCAATTGGCGGGCTTCGGCAACGTTCCGTTCACCACGGGTTACGATGTAAAAGTCGCCCGGTTTGATACAATATGCCTTTGAGACATAGCCTTCTGCCAAATGAAGATGTGCGGCTATCCGGTTGTCCGCCAACCGGTGATGGACTGGCAGGGCCAGCCGCTTTGTGTAAACAAGTCGTTCCCCTCTGCACATTGCAGCCATTGCTAGACTCCCTCCGTCCAGGCCAATGAAATTCGCCGCGCTTTAGGCTTATTTTCCTACATAGTAACGATGCAATTCGTACGCGTGGATAAGTTTTATAACTATCTTAAGATGTGATTGCCTCTGCTGGGGTTAAAGCATCGGGATCTGTTCGAAACCCGGACTGGACCTACAGCAGCACAGACGAAAGATGACGAAACAATAAAAAAAGGCCCCGCGTGGCGGAGCCTTTCTGAAATCTGAGTGGAATACAGCAGGTGTTACTTGGAACGCTTGCGCTGCTGACCCAAGCCCATCTTCTTGGCCAGTTCGGACCGTGCAGCTGCATAGTTCGGCGCAACCATCGGATAGTCCGGGCCAAGGTCCCACTTGTCGCGGTATTCTTCCGGAGTCATGTTGTAATGGGTCCGCAAGTGCCGCTTCAGCGATTTGAACTTCTTGCCGTCTTCCAGACAGATAATGTAATCCGGCATGATGGATTTTTTGATCGGAACGGCAGGCTTGAGCGGCTCGGGTTCCGGTTCGTTTACGACATTGGCGGTGCGCTGCAATGCGCCATAAACTTCATTGATCAGGTTCGGAAGATCGGTCGACGCAACAGTGTTGTTGCTCACATAGGCCGACACGATATCCGCCGTCAGATCGATGAGGTTGTTGTCCACCGGAGTATCGGTCATTTTTCACCCATTCTATCTTTGTAATTTCATGGCTACACAAATCCAGCCAGTCATCTGCTAAACGCGAGTTATTGATAACCAGCGTTACTTTGAAACTCATACCAGTTGAGAGAATCTACTTCGCAGGCGATGCCTATTACGCTTTATATAGATGCGAATATGCGCGCACAACCCCCAAGTACAAATAATTAATGCTATTCTGCACTGTAGTTAGAATTGCAGTGAAGATACACGAATTCTTTGGCGAAAAATTGACCAAGAAAACGGACAGTATAGAAACCCGGCTGCACTATCCCGATTAATGAGAAACCGCCCCTAACCGCCTTTGGATTTTACTCTTTCGGGCGAACGACAGGAGCAAGTGCATCATGCTTGGTATCCGCGCATGGTCTGTATCCCGCCCGGTATGCCGCCGTTGCCAGCAAATGCGCCGCAACCGGAGCGGTCAACAGGAAGAACACCACACCGGCGACCGCCCGGGTTCCGGTCGCCAATTCACCAGTATGTATCGCAAGCGCCAGAAGCATAACCCCTGAGCCCAGCGTCCCTGCCTTGGAACTGGCGTGGGTCCGCATATAGACATCCTTCAAACGAAGAATACCGATTGATGCGACAAGGGCGAATACGGCGCCAATTACTAGAATAATGCCAACTGCGATGTTGATCACTGCAATCATTTGCCAGCCTCGGTGCGCGCTATACTCTCTTCAACTTCACTCATGATTGTCTTGTCACCTGCCGTTCCGCGGTTCAGCACGAACCGGGCAAAAGCAACAGTTGCCAGAAAGCCGACAAGCCCCAGGGTGATCGCCACGTCGATGTAAAGATAGTATTCGGTCAGAACCCCGAACACCGCAAGGAAGCCAATTCCAACTGCCACAAGCATGTCCAGCGCAACGATGCGGTCCGGCAATGTCGGCCCCTTCACGGTTCGTATGACGATCAGGAGAAAGGAGACCGACAGCAGCGCCAGAGAGACATGGACACAGATACTCAGAAAGTCGGCGGAGAAGTTTTCAAACGCGGTCATCTGAATGCCTCCAGGATTTTGCGTTCAAAGCCGTTCTTGATGTCGTCGATCATTTCTTGCGGATCGGGTACATCGATGCAGTGAACAAAGAGCGTCTTGCGGTCATCCGAGACTTCAACCGACAAGGTTCCGGGCGTCAGGGTGATAAGGTTTGCCAGGACGGTTATCTCGAAATCCTTATCCACCGTTAGCGGATAGGCGATGATGCCCGGTTCCAGGTCAATTTTCGGCTGCATGACAATCTTTGCCACGCGCCAGGCGGACAGAACCAGCTCGTAGAGAAACAACGCAGCAAGGCTGATCAGCTTCCAGCCCCGATTGAAATACGCGCCAGTGCCGACCTGTTCGCGGATCAGGTAGAGCGCACCGGTGCCCAGCAGAAAGCCGAACACCAGATTTACGACCGAAAAGCTGCCGGTCACTGCGCCCCAGGCGAGCGACATCAGGATGTTGATGAGGAATAGTCCGGTCATTCAACAGCTCCAAAAACAGACCGCAGATATCCCGAGGGTTCGATCACGCCTCCGGCACCGCGCGCAGACAGCTCCAGCATCCATTCCGGTTGCAGGCCGAAATAGACAATCAGAGCCGTCAGAACGCCGACAGGGATCCAAAGCGCTCCGGTGGTCAAGGCATTGTCACCGCCAGAACCTGATATTGCCGTTCCGTCGGGTGTCCCCTCGGGTCCGCCGCGCCAAAAGGCGAAGATCCAGACGCGTCCGACCGCCAGCGTTGTGAGGAAACCACTGACCAGAATGGCTGCAGCCAGCCAGCCGCGTCCATCAATCAGGGCCGCATCAACAAGCATCACTTTGGGCCAGAAGCCTGAAAACGGCGGTAACCCTGAAACCGCAAAGGCAAGAACCAGAAACACACCGGCAAAGGCCGGGCTGGCGGCATAAAGCCCGCCAAGCTGGCGCATGTCATATGACCCGCCCATCCGGAACATGATACCGGCAGCCATGTAGAGCGCAGTCATCACCAGGATGGAATGGACAGCGTAGAAAACCGCCCCGGAAATCGCCAACGTGGTTCCAACGGCCAGGCCGGCAAGCATCGATCCGATACCAGCGATCACAAGGTAGCCGAGAAGACGGCGGAATTCGCTTTGCGCAAGAGCGCCCAGCGCACCGGTAAGCAAGGTGCCAATCGCCAAGTATGCGATCACATCTGCAAGCACCTCACGGGAGGCCGGCATGATCAGAACGAATATCCGGATCAGCGCATAGACACCGACTTTCGTCAGCAGTCCGGCAAACACGGCCGAAACGACAATGTTCGCCGTGTGATAAGAAGCGGGCAGCCAGAAATTCACCGGGAACGCCGCTGCTTTCATGGCAAAGGCCAACAGGTATAGTGCCGCAATCGTCGCCAGTGTCCCGGATGCCGGATTGTCAAGCTGCGAGACCTTCATCGCGATGTCAGCCATGTTGAGCGTGCCGAATACGCCATAAAGCATCCCGGTCCCGATCAGGAACAGATTGGTGCCTATGAGGTTCAGGATCCCGTACTTGACCGCACCATCAAGCTGCGGGCGCTCATTTCCAAGCACCAGCAAACCGTAAGAGGAAATCAGCAAGACTTCGAACCAGACGTAGAGATTGAAGATATCGCCAGTCAGAAACGCCCCGCAGACGCCGGTCATTAGCAGCAATAGGAACGGATAGTAGCCATAGCGCCGGCCAGTGCCATCAACAGTAACTGCACCATAAAGACCGGCACAGAATGCAACCACCGAACCAATCAGCGACAGGGTTGCCCCGAGCGCATCGACCGTGAAGGCGATTCCGAACGGCGGAAACCAGCTGCCCATGACCATGGTGATCACACCCTGGTCGAGCACGCGGGCGAGCAACCCGATGTTCGCCAGGACGAGCGCTGCCAGAAACACCATTCCAAGCTTCGCCTGGATACCGGTGTTCTTGCGCAACATCAGGCAAAGCGATCCGCCGATCATCGTGATGACAACCGGAGCCACCACCAGCCAGTCGCCGGCCTCAACCGGTGCGACATTCATCGCGACGGAAAAGTCCACGTATTTTGAAGAACCTGCCATCTGGTATCAGTATCCTTGCGGCGGTTGCGGCGTGTCCGCAGGTTCAGCGACGCGCATTTCGTTGACGTTGTCCTTGCCCAGTTCCTGATACGCCCGGAAGGCAAGCACCAGCAGAAAGGCAAAGAAAGAGAAGGAGATCACGATCGCGGTCAACACCAGCGCCTGCGGGAGCGGGTTGGCAGTTACTTCAGCCGGAACGTAGAGATCGGGAGGAATGACAGGTGGAACTTCCCTTGTCAGGCGGCCATTGGTGAAGATCGACAGGTTCACCGCATTGCCGAGAATGGCTATGCCCAAAAGGATGCGTACCAGTTGACGCGACAGCATCAGATAGACCGAAACGGTGAAAAACACGCCGATGAGGATTGCAAGACCGGTTTCCATCAGTCGCTCTCCCTTTCCTCAAGCGCAAGCGCGATCGAACCGATTGCTCCGACAACAACGAAGTAGACCCCGATATCGAAGATGAGTGGCGTCGACAGCGCGACCTCGACATCGAAAAAGTCGAAAATCAGCCATTGGCTGGTCATGAAGGCCTGCTGCTTGAACAGCGAAAGCACACCGGACGCAGCGCCGATGAACAATCCGAACGCGGCAAGCCCCATTGGATGGACCCGCATCGCCCGGCGGACAGACGCAACCCCGCAGGCGATACCGAAAATAGCCAGAGCGGATGCCGCAATGAGACCACCGATAAATCCGCCGCCAGGCTCGTTGTGGCCGCGCAGCAGAACGAATACCGAATAGACGACCATCAACGCAGCCAAATAGGGGGCAACGGTCCGGAAAATGACAGTGCGCATCAGACAGTCTCCTTCCGGTCGCCAATTGCATCCATGTCAGGTTTGTCCGGCACAGACGGATCGTCGGGCGTTCTGACCCTGATAAGGGCCAGCACGCACAGCCCGGCCAACAGAACAACGGCGATTTCGCCGAGCGTATCAATGCCGCGGAAATCGACCAGAATTACATTCACGATGTTCCGCCCATGGGCAATCACCCGGCTGTATTCCGTGAAGAAGTCGGACAAGGTCCGGTCGAACGGCTGCTGGGTAATTGCAAGCAGGGTCAGCGTGATGCCGAGCCCGACGCAGATGGCAACCGCACCGGTTACCAGCGCCGGAACAAGCGGCCGCCGGTCGCGCGGGCTGAGATTAAGCCGCGTCATGACCAGGGCAAGGATAACGACAGAAAGCGTTTCCACCATGAACTGGGTAAATGCCAGATCCGGGGCGCCGTAGAGCATGAAGATCAACGCGACCGCAAATCCCTGAATTCCGAGCGACACGATTGCCGTCAACCGGTTCTTTGCAACGAGAACCGCGATCAGCCCCAAAAACGCGATAACGAAGATGCACCACTCATAGAAGTGATATTGTGGGAAATCCGGAACCGCTGGCCAGCTGCCGCCAAGATATCCTGGCAACAGAACGGCAATTGCCGTCGCAACAAATGTCGCCAGCATATAGGGCTGCATCCGGCCGGCTTGCAGCCGGAATGTAATTGCGGCTGCAAGCTTGACGATTGCGGCAACGAATTGGTCGAAGCCCTTGTCAGGCCCCCAACCGATTGCATCAAGTACCCCGGCGACGAGTGCCCGCAGCCGGTCAAGTTGGGTGAACAACGCTACACCCAACGCAATGGTGATCAAAGACAGGATTAACGGCGCGTTGATATAGGGCGGGATCAAATGCAACTCGACTGCCTTTGCTTCGCCGGCCAGCGACGACAGGGTTGGGCCAACAAACAAATCGCCGGTCGCATGGGTCGTCACCGCCAGAATCAAACCGGTAATCGACAGAACCACCGGTCCGGCATAGAGCAGGACGGGGCCTTCATGGGCATGCTTCGGCGTGTCCACCTTGGCGCCAAGAAAGGGCTTGATCGCGACTGCCGCGGCGATCACGAGCATCAATGCATTGCCGATGACGGCAGTTGCCGTGATCAGAAGGCCATAGTCCGGCCAGCCCCAGGTGCCGTAGTAGAGAACTTCCTTTGCGATGAAGCCGATGAACGGCGGAAGCCCGGCCATGGACAAGGCAGCAAGACAGGCGGCCGCGAAGGTGATCGGCATCGCCGGTCGCAAGCCGCCGAGCTTGGTGATGTCCCGCGTTCCGGCCTCGTGATCAATGGTGCCGGCAACCATGAACAGCGCGCCTTTGAAGAGCGAGTGCGCCAAAAGATATAGCGCCGCCCCTTCCAGCGCCTTTTCATAGCTGGTTCCGGTCAACATGACGAGCAGCCCGAGCGAAGCGACCGTGGTGTAGGCAAGCATCAGCTTCAGGTCTGTCTGCCGCACGGCAAGCAATGTTCCGACCAGCAACGTCACGCCGCCGAACAACGGCAGAACAGTCGTCCAGAGCTCCGTATCACCGAGCAGCGGATGCATGCGCATCAGGAGGTAGACGCCAGCCTTGACCATGGTCGCGGAATGCAGGAACGCAGAGACCGGAGTCGGGGCTTCCATGGCATTCGGCAGCCAGAAATGAAACGGAAACTGGGCGGATTTCGTGAAGGCGCCGCCGAGCACAAGAAGAAAAATCGGTAGATAAAGACCTGTGTCCTTGATGATGTCGGGCGAAGCGAGCAAGGTCGACATTTCGATCTCGCCGGTCGCTGAAATGATCAAAATGAACCCTGCCAGCAACGCCAGGCCGCCGCCGCCGGTCACGACGAGCGCCTGAATGGCTGCCCGCCGGGAAGCCGCGCGAAGATGATCGAAGCCAATCAGCAAGAAGGATGTGATCGACGTGAGTTCCCAGAATATAAACAGAGAAATCAGGTTGTTGCCGAGCACAAGGCCGAGCATCGCCCCCATGAACAGGAACAGAAACGAAAAGAAACGCCCCTGTTGCGGATGGCCTTTTAGATATCCGCCGGCGTAAAGAATAATGAAGGTGCCGATGCCGGAAATCAGCAGTGCGAACAGGGTCGACAGGCCGTCTATATAGATGGAAAAATTCACGCCATAGCTCGGCGCCCAGGCAACGGCAGCTACAAAACTCTCACCATGGGATACCGGCGCAACGAAGCCGGTAAAATGCGCGAAGATCAGCGCCGGAACCAGGGCAAGCAGCCAAGCTGCATTGTGTTTGAACCAGCGCGTGAGAATTGGCGCTACGACAGCCGCAGCGAAGGGAGCCAGAACGGCAAGGAGCGATGTGTTTTCAATCGTTACTGGCGTCATACCTGTTCATCGTAACTTGTACCACTGTACGGTTAATTCCGCCTTGTTCTGCGGCCAGACCGAAAAACAGGGACTTCATCAAGACTTAACATCTATTAGTGCCGCGTTTCTTGGGGCGCAAGCGAATAACCAACGGCTCCGGAGTTGCCTCGACTATTTTACACGGCAATTGTTGCCCCGGCCTTTGACAAGGTAACAGGTACTAGAAATGCGTGCTGTATAAACAGCCCGCGACGTCATGTTCATTGGCGGCCAGTTATCAACACAACCTATGAAATTGGATCTGACCACTTGATTTTACAGTCTCAGTGACGTTGATTCCTTCAAGGGCACGATTTTTCATTCAGTCATGACAACAGGATCAGATGGCATTTTCATGGGCCAATCAGGCGATGATATGAGCGCCGCAAAACAGCCGCCGCCAGCCGTAATGCACGAGAAGCTTTTGGCATTGTGCGACGTCGGGGTTTTGCAATTCGACCTGTCCGGGCAGCTCAACTATGCCTCCCCATCCACGGTTCAGCTTCTTGGTTATGTCTTCGAAGGCTTGCCGGAGGTCTTGGGCGAACTGATCTACGACATCACAGTCGATCCTGACGCGGAGCGCCTTCAAAAAATCCTGAGCGGAGTTCAAGCCGATACCGTCGCCATCCAACCGGTTGAGGTACAACTCAAAACAGCACGGAATTCCCTGACCTGGGTGGAAGCAAGCTGTCAGGTTTTGCGCGACGATTTCGGCCAACCCGAAGGGCATGCCATCTATCTGCGCAACATCGAGAAGCAAAAACTCCTGGAATTACAACTTGCTGCAACGGTCAGAACCGACAAGTTGACGGGCCTTTACAATACCAAGGCATTCGAAGACGCGGCCAAGCGGGAATGGGCTGTTGCTTTGCGGGAGCAAACGCCCGTCACCCTTATCAAGGCGGCACTTGACGGTTTTACTGACCTTGGTGACGACATTGATCAGGCCGCTTTCGAAAATTGCATTTGCACGGTCGCCAACACCCTAAAAGATACCGCGCGCAGGCCGGCCGATATGGTCGCACGGGTCGGCACAGGCGAATTTGCGATGTTGTTGCCCCGGACCCACGAGATGGGTGCACAAACCGTGAGCGCCTATGTTCATCTCACTGTCCAGGACCTGAACCTCAACATGCCGGTAAAGTCCGCCGGAAAGCAACCTGTTACCGTCTCGGTGGGCGCCACCTGTTTTGTCAGCACCGAAACAAGGCTGCGGGCCAATCTCAGCACATTCCTCAACGAAGCCGACGAGTGCCTTCTCAGAGCCCGTGAGCGGGGCGGCAACCAGGTAGTCCTGACCACAAAGACGCTGGGCTCCGCTTAATACCAAACGCAGTTGACCATGACCCATGTGGCGGGATTTCGATCCATCGTATGGGTCATGGTCAATTCGCTTGGTATAACACATCAGTACGGTGCCTTGCCGAGGTCTACTGTCTCCCCTATCTGCCTGTTCTGGAAAACGCGGATCAATTGCCCATGTCTGACACAATGCCGGAAAAAATCGAGAAAACACCGGATGAATGGCGGAAGGAACTGACGGATGAACAGTATTATGTGACCCGTCAGTCGGGCACGGAACGTCCATTCACAGGACCCTATTGGAACACCTTTGAGAAAGGGCGGTATGACTGTGTCTGCTGCGGGCAGCCGCTGTTTCTGTCGGATACCAAGTTCGATGCCGGGTGCGGCTGGCCGAGTTTTTTCCAATCGGTTCATCCGGACGCAATTGCTGAAATCGAAGACCGGTCGCATGGCATGGTCCGCACCGAAATCCGCTGCGGCCGCTGCGACGCCCATCTGGGCCATGTATTTCCCGACGGCCCGCCGCCGACCGGTTTGCGCTACTGCATGAACGGCCATGCCATGCGTTTCATTGACGGCGGCAAAGCTTGACCCGGCTTTCCGGGTTTTTCCGCTTGCCGCTGCTGATTGGCTTGGCTTGTTCCGCCGCCTTGACGGTACAAAGTCAAACGCGGGCCGAGGGCCGCCTGCCCGATGGCAGCACGGCAAGCTGGTCCGGATCCGGCGACATCTCGGCGGCATGGTATGGCTCACCGACAACCCGCTATCGTCACGCCATTCTCGGCGACGGTATCGAGGCCGGTTCCCTGCATGTCCACGACAAGGCGGGCAGGCAACACGTCATCACACTGCCTCGCTCGCAGGTGTTTGAAGACCGCACGCCACGCCTTTCGGATCTGGATGGCGATGGACGGGTAGAGGTCGTCACAATCCGCTCCTTCCAGACTGAAGGCGGTTCAGTCGCCGTTTTCGGACTGCGTGGTGACAGCATTCGTGAACTGGCGGGCCCCAAACCGATTGGCCGTGTGACGAACAACAAATCAAGACTGCGAAACAGCTGCGCCTTCCGACTACAATAGTCGACAGTAAACAGTCAGGGAAATGCCGCCCAAGACACGAAAACACTTACCTTCTATGAGAATTGCTCATAAAATTCCAGCTTGCATGCCAAGGCCTTCTCGCATACTTCGCCAATTATCTCCACTTCTTTGCTTGTCTTTATTTCAGATATCATCGCCCTTGCCAAACGGTCGGAATGGGAACCAGTTGCCTCTACAACGTTCATTCCAAGCTCTATGAAACTTTTAGTTTTTGTATCATGTTCTATGTGATCTAAATAGAATGATGAATTGCTTGGCATTTCAAATAATTTACTAAGCCCGGAATCCCAATACTTTTGATACTCTTCAGATGTAAGTATCTCTCCCCAAAATCTCAGAAAAGACAATGAACGTAACGTTCTACTCTCGCGCTCTTCACATATAGTAGATACTATATTGTGCAATTCCTCGATGTGATCCTTTGTTTTATTAGAAGGGCGAGAAGAGAATATGCGTTCTTTCTCTATACCGATCGCTAGCAGATCGTCAAACAGGCGTTCTCTATGAGAAGGCAGAATTCCTTTTACGTCAGTATCGTCAGGGTATTCCTCACGAATAATCTCCCTAGCGACTCTTCGGCCCAAACCATCGGCAGGTTCTAGGCAATCAATCAAACGATCAAATACAAACGTGAATTGAAATGATACCCATCTCCTTTCGAGAAGCAGATTGTAAATATAATCCCCCCCCTTCTGCTTCATCAAATTAAAGGAATTATGGAACTTAAGTCGCCCAGACAGTTCATTTTCAATTCTGTCCAGATCTGAAAGCAAGTCAATTCTCTCCATTCTACACCTCCACTCGCTTAGCTTTCTTCAGCTCATCCCTCCACTTACTAATATCTATCGTATCTATTCTATGTTTTTTATAGCATTCACCCCACATCGTTTCAAAGTCTTCAGAGATCATCCGGCCAAATTCTGAGAGAGGGTCAACTAGCAAGCAGAATCCATCAACAGCCAATCTCCTCTGCCAGTATAAAAAAAGGTATATTTTCCTATCAAATCCATAAATTGCCGTTGATGGCGCAGTCTCTTTAAATAACCTAACTTTAAGCAGACCCTTCTTTTTGTTATCAATTCCCGTAAATTCTGATAGTTGATTATTTACCTTACTTAAAGCGGACAAACTATCCTCGACCCCCCTCCTAATACTTTCCGATGTTGTTTTCGACAAGTCTAATGCTCTCAATTGAGCATAAGGACCGTGGGGGTCAGACATAAGAACTCTTACATTAGAACCAGACATAATCGCCCTTGTAAGGTGCGACGTCATTTGGTCAGCATTTGGCAGAAAGGTATTAACTATATATATATCTGATGAATTCTTTATACTTTCTGACAACTCACTGACTGATACGCTTCTTGTTAGCTTTTGTATACCATCCACATGAAAAGAGTCATCTGTATTTACCTCGACCCTGCTCAATATTTCTCTAATCCTATCTAGCTTACAATCAATTACCGAATATTTATCGAGATCAATTCCAGAATAACTCTCTGTCATCTCGGTAACCAGTAAACTTCGTTCTGCAACAGAACGCAGTTCACGAAACCTACGGGTTATGACCCCGCCAATCAGAGAAGTAAAACCTATTGTTAATAGGGCACCCACCATACTCAGAGTTACACTATCAAGAGCCGAATAAAGAACACTTGGGTCATTTTTATTCACAAAGTAAAATATCAATAGAAATAAAACAGCACAAATAATGGAGGTCAAAGAAAGTAAATAAAGTATAATATTAGTATATTTAATGAAACTTCCTACATAATCTTTTCTAATTTCACCCATACCCTCCTCCCAATTTATATTTATTTAGTTGCTGCTATTTCATTATAACTTATAAGTTGTTTATTTCAAGTGTCGTGTTAATCGTTTTTTGTCGATTTGATGGGAGTATTTGACTGTTAGTCTTAGGCCAACAATTACTGTAGCACCTACAACTTCGGACATTTCGATTTGTCCGCAAGCTCAAGAACTGTAGATTGTGATTGAAGACCCCTATGCCCCGGACGGCACGTACGCCTGGTTCCGGCTGGCGATTTCTATCCTCTTGAGCACGCTTGGCGGCGCGGGCATGTGGGCCGTGGTGATCGTCCTGCCGGCGGTGCAGAATGATTTTGGTGTCGACCGGGCAGATGCCTCCCTCCCCTATGTGGCCACCATGCTCGGCTTTGCGGCGGGCAATGTGCTGTTCGGGCGGGTGATGGATCGCCATGGCATCGTGCTGCCGGTGATCATCTCGGCACTATTGTTAAGCGCTGGTTTTATGTTGGCAGCGCTGGCGCCAAACATCTTGCTGTTCTCGCTGGCGCAGGGACTACTTGTCGGGCTGGGAACGGCCGCAACCTTCGGCCCGCTGGTCGCCGATGTTTCGCTTTGGTTTGCCAAACGCAGGGGCATAGCCGTCGCCTGCGTCGCCTCCGGCAACTACCTGGCAGGTGTGGTCTGGCCGTCGCTGATCCAGTGGAGCCTGGGATTTCAGGACTGGCGGGACACCTATTTTCTGATCGCGGCGATAGTTATCTGTGCGATGGTGCCGCTTTCCCTGATTCTGCGCCGCCGCCCGCCCGCGTCCAGCTTCGCCGCACCCAAAGGTTCAGGCACCGGCGGCAGCATGTCATCCGGATTGTCTCCCGCCACCTTGCAGTGGCTGCTGATTCTGGCCGGGGTCGGCTGCTGCGTTGCCATGTCCATGCCGCAGGTTCATATCGTCGCCTATTGCGTTGATCTCGGCTACGGCGTTGCGCCGGGTGCGGACATGGTCGCCCTCATGACCGGTGCCGGTGTTGTCAGCCGATTGGCCTCCGGCTTTCTGGCGGACAAGATCGGCGGCGTTTTAACGCTTTTGATCGGTTCTTTCGCGCAGATGGTCGCGCTGTTTCTGTTCCTGCCCTTCGACGGCCTTGTCTCGCTCTATGTCGTGTCGCTGATCTTCGGCCTCAGCCAGGGCGGCATCGTGCCGAGTTATGCAGTAATCGTTCGGGAATACCTGCCGGCGCGCGAAGCCGGACAGCGGGTTGGTCTCGTGATCATGTCTACAATTGTCGGTATGGCGCTTGGTGGCTGGCTGTCGGGCTGGATCTACGATATCACCGGCTCCTATCAGGCTGCCTTCCTGAACGGCGTTGCCTGGAACATGTTGAACATCGCCATCATGGTGTTCATCCTGATCCGCAGCCGCCCGAACCGGACAGCGCCGGACAACACCAAAATCGTGGCTGCCTGATACCGGATCAGGTCACGAACTTCCGGCACACCAGAGGCGTCACAACCGACAGGACAATGAGGCGGAAGACGTGGTGCGCGGCAACGAATGCGGGATCATAGCCGAGCGAGAATGCTATCGCTGCCATGGCCTCAACACCACCCGGCGCAAAGGCGAGTGTGAGCAAACCGTTTGAAAGTTCGAAGACCAACCCGGTCACGAACACGCCCACCATGGATAACAGGACAGCGATGAAGGTCACCGTCAATCCGGGCAGGATGTAGGAAAGCGCAGTGCGGGGACTGGTTGACGAAAATCGGCTGCCTATCAATGTTCCCATCATGATAAACGCGGCAATGCTCACGATTTCTGGCAACCGTCCCGGTGTTAGACCGGTCCCATGGCCGAGCGCACTGACGGCCATTCCCGCCAGCAGCCAGGCTGCAGGGACTTGAAGTTTGGCAAAGATCATGGACACCGGAACCGAAAGCAGCCCGATCAAGCCCAGATGCCACGGCTTAACGACGCTTTCCGGCAGAACGTCCACACCCGTTATGCCGAACGCCAGCGAGACCACCGGGGGAACACAAAGCGTTAACAACAACACCCGGACGGATTGCATGATGGCGACGGCCGATACGTTCCGATTTGTTTCTGCAGCGATGCTGAGGACAAAACTGAGGTGACCGGGCGTCGCCCCCAAAACAGCGGTCGCCCGATCAAAGCCGAAAACCTTCTCAAGCACGATGGTGCTGAAAAACATGATCGCCAGCACGCAGCAGGTCATGATCGCAAGGCTGACCGGCCAGGCAGCCGCCGTGTGAAGCGTCGCCGGGGTTACGGCCGTACCGATGTTGATGCCAACAACGAGGATACACGCATTGCGCAAACGCACCGGCAAGTCTGCGTCCAATCCAAGAAGCGAGACGAGCGTAACTGCGAGGGCAGATCCGGTGAGGGCCGCTGCGGGAAATCCGATGAGATCGAATACGATGTAACCGGAAAAGGCGGCCAGAAAGGCAAGAGCGAGGTCACGGGATTTACGAAGCGTCATAGGTCCATCGATAAGCGGGCGGGGTCGGGTCCTTGTTGCGGCCACCCTGCTGTTTTTGTTCCCAGGCATGGGCGAGGATCCCAACCGAACGGGACAGGCAAAACAGCCCGCGCGCCAAAGCGGGTTCAAAACCCAACTCCGCATAGATGACAGCCGTCGCACCATCTATGTTCATCGGAAGTGCACGCCCCATTCGTGAAGTAAGTTCAGCTTCGATTCCCTTGGCAATTTCAGCATAATCTCCGCTGCAGGCACCTTTTTCAACGGTTTCTGCGACCAATTCCATCAACCGTGGTGCGCGCGGGTCGACCGGGTTGTGGAACCGGTGACCGAAACCCGGCACAATTTTGCCCCGCGCCGCAATCCACTCATCCAGAGCTCCACCTAAGGAGCCACTATGATTGTCAACCAAGTGAAAGAGTTCAACCGCCTGCTCGCCTGCCCCACCATGCACATCGCCGAGCATGTTGACCGCGCTTGCCATGGCGTTGTTCAGGGAAAGCCCGCAAGTGACTGCCATTCTGGCGGCTGCAATCGACGGCGCTTGCGGGCCATGGTCAACAGCAGCAACCAACGCGGCCTCGAATAGAGCAGCCTGATCCGATGTCGGGCGATCGCCGCGCACCATAAGCCAGATCATCTCTGAAAAGCTTAATTTGCCGATCAAATCCTCAATCGGCGACCCGCGCAGATGGATACGACCCGGTTCCATGTCGATGATGGATGTCCGCCACCAGTCCGATACGTCGCTCATATCACGCCTTCTTCTTTGAGTGCCTGGATCACGTCATCGCCAAGCCCTAGAGCCGGCCAAACGCTGTCATTGTCAGCACCGAGCGCGGGAGGCGCGGTTTCAGGTTTTGGCCTTTCGCCGTTGATCATCACCGGGCTGCCGGAAAGCCGGAGGTCCTCATCGTCCGTTTCAAGCGTTGCTATCAGGCCGCGCTCGACAATCTGGGGATCTTCCAAAACTTCAGGCACCGAAAGGATCGGCCCGGCAGGCACCCCCTTTGCGTTCAATTCGCGCACCCAGTCCTCTGCAGGGCGGGTTGTCAAAACCGATTCCAGTTCCGCGCGGAGCCGATGGCGATTGGTCTTGCGGTCCTCACGCGTGAGATAGTCCGGCCGGGCAATCAGATCCTCGCGGCCGAGATGGCGGGCCAGCGTTTCCCACTGTTCGTCTCGGTTCGCCGCGATATTGACCGGCCCGTCAGCCGTTGCGAATGTCCCAGATGGTGCGGAAGTGGTGTTTTCATTGCCATTCGCTGCCGCATCCACGCCGCCGATCAAATGGTTCGACACCACCCATCCCATCGTGGAAATGACTGCTTCAGTCATGGAGACATCAAGAAGCACGCCACGCGGTTTCTCATTCAGGGCAGCAGAAATCGCAAAGGCCGCAGTCATGCCGCCGACCGTATCAGCGAGCGGATAGCCTACACGGTATGGCGCGGTCTCGGGCGCACCGGTGATCGACATCACCCCGGAAAATCCTTGCACGATCTGATCATAGGCCGGATCGTTCCGCCGCGGCCCGTCCTGCCCGAAGCCGCTAATGGCGCAATAAATCAGGTTTGGGTTCTCCGCCTTCAGAATTTCGTAGCCAAGACCGAGCCGATCCATCACGCCGGGCCGAAAGTTTTCAACGAGCACATCCGCTGTCTTGACCAGGGCCTTGAGCAGTTCCTTGCCGGACGCAGCCTTCATATCGAGGGTTACGGATTTCTTGGATGCATTCTGCGCAAGGAAGCTGACCCCCATTCCCGCCTTGTTCCGCTCCGCATCCGCCCCCAATACCCGGGCCAGATCCCCTGATCCAGGCCGCTCGACTTTGATGACCTCGGCCCCGAGCAAGGCTAACTGGTAGCAACAATAGGGACCGGCAAGAACGTTGGTCAGATCCAGGACGCGGATGCCCCGCAGGGGATCAGTCCCCATCCGACACCCCTTCCTGACGCGCTTTTGCCCGCCGTGCCCGATAGCTCGGCACAACGACAAGCAGCATGGCGATGACCAGTAGTCCGAGCGTCATGGGACGGTCGAGGATGAATCCGATCCCATCATAAAGCTGCATGGAACGGGAAAAATTATCCTCAAGCATGCGCCCAAGAATGAAGCCGATGAGCAGCGGAGCCAGGGGATAGTCCGCGAACCTCAGGATGGTCGCGCAAATCCCCAGCCCCACAAGGATAAGCAGTTCCGTCGAATTGTTCTGGCCGATGTAACTGCCCATCAGCGTGAAGAACAATATGAACGGGATCAGATAGTTCCGCGGGATCGCCAGAACCTTGGCGATATAGGGGATCAGTGGCAGGTTGAGGATCAAAAGAACCAGATTGCCGATATACATGGAGATAATCACCGCCCAGAAGATCTGCGGATTGTCGATCATCAGGCGCGGTCCGGGCGTCACATTGAGGGCAATCAAAGCGCCGAGAAGGATCGCAGTCGTCCCGGAGCCCGGAATCCCGAGCGTCAGCAGCGGCACGAACGAACCGGTACAGGCCGCATTGTTGGCGGTTTCGGGTGCGGCGAGCCCCTTGATGGAACCCTTGCCGAATTCTTCCTGTTCCTGCTTGGTAGCAATGTTGCGTTCGACCGCATAGCCGAGGAAGGACGCAATCGTGGCCCCCGCGCCCGGAAGGACACCGATGAAGAAACCCTGAATCGACTGCCGGCCGATAACGGGCGCGATTTTCTTCGCCTCCGACCCGCTGATACGCAACCCGGTGATCTTGCCGCCGTCCTGACCGGATTGAGCGGAACGCAAGGGGTTCAGAACCAGGAATATGGCTTCCGGCAGGGCGAACATCGCCATGGCAAGCGTGATGAAGCTGAAACCTGACTGTAGATCCATGAGCCCCATGGTGAACCGCGGCAAGTTGAACAACGCACCTTCGCCCACCGTCGCCATGATCAATCCAAGCAGCGTCATCAGGACGGCCTTGGCGACATTCCCGGTCCCGGCAAAGGCGGCGATCGCGGAGAGCCCGACAACCATCAGCGCGAAATACTCCGCCGAGTGGAACAGCAGCGCCACCGTTGACAGCATCGGAGCGAACACCATCAAGAGCACCGCTCCGATGGACCCACCGGCAAAGGACGAAATGGCCGCGATGGTCAACGCCTTGCCGGCCATACCTTTTCGCGCCATCGGATAGCCGTCGAAGCTGGTGGCGACCGTTCCGGCAACCCCCGGCGCGTTCAAGAGGATGGATGAGGTCGATCCACCGAAAATCGCGCCATAGTAGACGCCCGCCAGCAGGATGAGAGCTGCGGACGGATCGCCGATGGTAATGGCCACCGGGATCATGATGGCAATGATCGACATCGGCCCGAGCCCGGGCAACATGCCGATGAACGTGCCGATCAGGCAACCGGCCACGACCATTGCAAGATTGGTGAAAGAAAATGCGGCGCCAAGACCGATCAGAAGTCCTTCAATCATGTTTGCCTCCGCTCACAGAAACCAGGGGAGCGGGCGCAGGAAAATTCCAAGAACCCCTTCCACAAGATACCAGACAATTCCTGTCGCAACCGCGGTGACGGGAAGAAGGATGTGAAACTTGCGTTCGCCCAGCACCACCGCACCAAGGCTCAGAAAGCAGATCGTGGCGAGCAGAAAGCCAAGCGGCCGGAGAAGCAACGCATAACCGGCCATCAACCCGAGCAATAGAAGGGCCTGGCCATAATTATACTCAAGCAACCGGCGGGAATCTATTTCGGCGTCACTTTTGCCCGAACCGCCTGCCGGTTTCTCAAACCCGAGAAGAATAAACAAGGACGTCGCGATTGCTAGGATGGCAAGGACCTTTGGAAAGGTGCTTGGCCAGATCGGGTTGCGCTGCATGAACGGCGGCAACAACTGATCCATCGTAAAGAACGCCGCATACCCGTACGCCAAAGCAACGCACAAAATGACAAAGGAAATCCATCTATCAAGTGCCACTTCGCCCTCCCCGCGATTGGCGCAACCGGCCCTTTGAGGGCCGGTTGCCTATTTGACTTATTGTTCTAAAGAGATGGCGCTCAGAGGAAGCCCAGCTTCTTCATCAGGTCGCCAATGACCTGTTCCTGTCCTTCCAGAAACGCCTGGAAGTCTTCGCCGGAATTATGAATGTTTACCCAGCCGTTGCGGGCCCGGACTTCTTCCCATTCACTCGTGTCGTACATCTTGGCGATGGCGTCCTGATAGGTGGCCAGCTTGTCGTCCGGCAGACCCGGAGCAGCAAAGAATCCGCGCCAGTTGACGAAGGTCGTGTCGATACCCTGTTCCTTCATGGTTGGCGCATCGCCGAATGCGTCGACCCTTGCATCTGAGGTCACGCCGAGAATTTTGACCTCACCGGCTTCGGCCAAGGCAACAGCTTCGGAAAACCCGGTCGAGAGCGCCTTGATCTCGCCGGAAAGCAGTGCGGCCATTGCCTTACCGCCAGCGTCATAGGGGATATACTTGACGCCAAGCGCATCCTTGCCGGCTGCTTCCATGACCATGGCGGCAACGAGGTGATCCATGCCGCCTGGAACAGAGCCGCCGCCTATTGCAGTGCCGTTCGGATCTGCGTCAAAAGCGGCCAGCAAGTCGGACATGGAATTCAGCGGGCTGTCCTTGCCGACGACAAGGGCGGCATAGTCGCCGATTGTTCCGGACACCAGGGTCAGGTCGCGGAAATTATGCGGGAAAACGCCGGTAAGGGAACGAATGACGATCGGGGTCGAATTGACCATCAAGGTGCCGTGCTGACTGTCGGCATTTTCGATTAGATAGCCGATGGCCTTGCCGCCGCCACCGCCGGACATGTTCTCATAAGATGCGGAACCGACAAGCCCGGCTTTGGTGAGTGCTTCGCCGGTGCCACGCGCCGTGCCGTCCCAGCCACCACCGGCGCCGCCGGGGATCAGGAAGTGAATGCTGTCGACAACAGGTTCGGCAAAGCTCGGCGTCGCGAAAGACATCGCTGCTGCAGCCACAAGCACTGCAGCGCGGCGCGCTAGTTGAAATTTCATCGTTTTTTCCTCCACATTGACAGCGGCAGGTGTTGCCGCACATCGTGGGTCAGGATGCCGATGAAACTGACACCGACCTGACACGGGGCTGAAAAACGGCGCGTACATGCGATTTCTGCTGATCGAAGACAATCTGGATCTGGCTTCCGCCGCAATGGATCGCCTGACGCTTGGCGGCCATGTGGTCGATCATGCACCCACGTTGCAGGACGCGGATGCCTTTAGGCAGACAACTGATTACGACCTGATTTTGCTGGACATCATGTTGCCGGACGGCGATGGCCGAAACTTCCTGAGCGCCCACCGGAGCGCCGGAGATCCGACCCCGGTTATCGTTACCACGGCGAGATCCGAAGTCTCCGACAGGGTTGGCGTTCTCGATCTGGGGGCCGACGATTATGTGACCAAACCTTTCGACTTTTCCGAACTCGAGGCGCGCTGCAGGGCGGTTCTACGCCGCAAGGGTGGCGCGGTACGCAACATCAAAACCCTTGGAGACGTGACATTCGATCCGCTCGCCGGAACGATCAGTGTAATGGGCAAACGGATTCCCTTGCGCAACCGGGAACTCAGATTGTTTGAGGTATTTGCCGGCGCTCCCAACCAGATCTTTCCCAAGCCCAAGCTGCTGGACCGGCTGTTTTCCTATGATGAGGACGTGACCGAAAACGCCATTGAAGTATACATCGGTCGCCTGCGCCGGCACCTTAAAGGCAGCCGCGTGGAAATCCGGACAATCCGCGGTGTCGGTTACCTCCTAAGTGTTCAATGAACAGCACGGTCAACGTTCAGGGCTCGATCCGCAGCCGCCTGTTGCTCAGCCTTCTCGGCGGTGCTCTGGTCTTGTCGGTGGCCCTTTTCCTGATCTTTCAGCAACTCGCCGTTCACCTGGCCGAAGAAAGCCAGGACAACATCCTGCGGGCGTCCGCAATCGCCATTCTGGACTCAGCGACCGTTCATCAGGGCGAAGTCGATCTGGATCTGCCCTACTCGGCGTTTTCCATGCTCAGCAACGTGTCCAATGATCGGGTCTTCTATGCGATCAAGGCGAATGGCGTATTCCTGACCGGTTATGAAGATCTGCCTCTTCCCGAGGCCTCACCGCAAGCTGATCCGGTTTTTCTGACCACCGGCTACCGCAAAGAATCTATCCGGCTCGTCTCGATGACACGGCTTCTGTCGATTGGCGAGAATCCCTTGCGGCTCTCTGTAGCACTCGCCCAAACGCGGGACGGGCAAAGCGAACTGATCGGGCGTGTCTACCGGGTGGCTTCCTATGTCGGCGCCGGTGTTTTTCTGGTGGTTGTGTTCCTTGCGCTCATTTCCGCACGCACGGCGATCGGCCCCCTGGTGCGCCTGGCTGAATCTGTCCGGCGCCGGGGACCGAAGGAGCTGCGCCCGGTCGCGGCACCGGTTCCCGTCGAGATGGAACCGCTGGTGTTGTCGCTCAATTCCTTCATGGAGCGGTTGAAAACATCGCTGTCGCGAACCGAGGAATTCGTTGCCGATGCCGCGCACCGGCTGCGCACGCCGCTCGCCATTGTCCGCACAAGGGCAGAGGCGACCTTGCTTCGCGTCGAAAAGGAAGAAAACCGCGCGGCAATGAAGGACATGATCCGCGCGATCGACGAAAGCAGCCGGGCCGCCAGCCAGATGCTCGACCACGCTATGGTGACCCTCCGCACAGATGACCTGAAAAGAAGCGAATTGGACCTTGGTCATCTGGTTTTTGAACTTGCCGAACGCATGACGCCGGCCGCAGAACTTCGCGACATCGTCATATCAGTCAGCGTTGCGGAAAAGCTTGTCATCCTCGGTGATCCGGTCCTTGTTCAGAGTGCGCTGAGAAACGTTCTCGACAACGCGATCAAGTTTTCCCATCCGGAGAGCCGGATTGATGTTGTAGGGACCGCAAAAGAAGGGTTCGCGGTTCTGGAAATTCGAGATCAGGGAGGCGGATTTCCGGATAGTGAAATCGGCGTGCTGACGGACCGGTTCAAACGTGGCACCAATGCAGACGGGATGGTCGGCTCCGGCCTCGGGCTGACCATCGTATCCGATGTCGCCAAAGCCCATGGCGGTAAACTGTTGATCGGCAACAATGAGGGAGCAGGCGCTTGCGTTACCTTGTCTTTTTCCTTGCCCTGATCCTGCACTTGCCGGCAGCAAACGCTTTCGAAATCGAGGACAGGTTGCGTCTCGGCCCGCAAGAAATCGGAAGCGCGCTGAAAATCCTGTCAACGACGGACGCCGATTTGTTCGAGCCAGTGATTGCCGAGTTCCTCAAAACACGCCCGGGCATGCAGGTCGAATATGTCGTGACCAGTTCGACCGAGTTGATGAAGGCGCTGTCGGAGGAGAACAGCGCATTCGATCTTGCCATTTCGAGCGCCATGGATCTGCAGACAAAACTCGCTAACGACCGCTTTGCCATACCGCATGCTTCCACTGCCACAGCAGCGCTTCCTGACTGGGCGCGCTGGCGGCAGGATCTATTCGCCTTTACCCAGGAACCGGCAGCAATCGTTCTTTCACGTACGGCGTTTGAAGGTCTGCAACTTCCGAAAACACGCGAAGAGTTGATTGCTGCCCTGAGACAACATCCTGATCGCTTCCGAGGCCGTATTGGCACCTACGATCTTCGCCACTCCGGCCTTGGATACCTGTTCGCCACGCAGGATTCGCGGACCTCGGAGATTTACTGGCGGCTGACAGAAGTCATGGGTGCGCTCAATACCAGACTGTACCGCAGTTCATCCACCATGATTGACGATGTCGCCAGCGGAAAACTGGCTGTTGCCTACAATGTGTTGGCCAGCTACGCCCTCTCACGGGGTGACCGGGACGACTTCGAAGTCATATTTCCGGCCGACTTCACGACAGTGATGATGCGGACGGTGCTGATCCCCGCAACTGCTGAAAACCCGGATGATGCGGAGGAATTCGTGGATTTCCTTTTGCGGCTCGCATGGCAGAACGACGGCAAGTCCTCGCCGCTCGGGCCACTGTTCGTCGACCTTCAGGACAGCGTCAATTCAGTCCGCCGCATTCGCCTCGGACCGGGTCTTCTTATTTTCCTGGATGCATTCAAGAAACGCCGTTTCCTGACAGCCTGGGAAAACGCGATCCTGCAGCAATAGGGGAAGACTCAGCCCTTTTGCCGCAGCAGCCCGATGAAGAACATCCCGCCGACAAGACCGGTGACGATGCCAATGGGCATGTCTTCGGGTGACATGACGGTACGGGCGAACATGTCGGCCCAGATCAGCAAGATCGCACCAACCAGCATGGATGCCGGGATGAGCCGCACATAATTGCCACCGGCCCAGAACCGGACGATGTGCGGCACCATCAGACCGACGAAACCGATCATGCCGGAAAACGCCACCATCACGCCGGTGATCAGCGCTCCAACAACAAACACTGTCAGGCGGAACTGCGCGACAGGAATTCCAAGAGTGGACGCGGTTTCATCGCCGATGGTCATCGCATTGAGATCGCCCGCTCTGGCAAGCAGCCAGGGCGCTGTCAGAACGAGCACGCCAAGCGGAAACAGAAGATGGCTCCATTGCGCTAGGCCCAGCCCGCCGAGCATCCAGAACACTACCGTATGGGTGGCGCGCGGATCCCCTAAGAAAATCAGCATATTGGCGAGCGCCATAATGATGAAGGATACGGCCACACCCGCCAGGATCAGCTTGTCGGCGCTGGTCGCTGCTGCGAAGCGTGCGACGCCCAAAACCACCGCTGTTGCAACCAGGGCCCCTGCAAAAGCCATCAAGGGAACCGTCAATAGACCGACAAACAGCCCGGTATGGAGCAATGCCAGAATAGCGCCAAAGGCACCGCCGGAGGAAATACCGAGAAGATGCGGATCGGCGAGCGGGTTGCGGGTCACAGCCTGCAACACCGCTCCGACCACCGCGAGCCCGGCGCCCACCAAGGCAGCCAGCAGCACGCGCGGAAAGCGAATATCCCACACGATCGCTTCCCGTCCCTTCGACCAATCGACCTCGAAAAGGCCCGGAAAGGCCTTGTTCGCGACGATGCCGAAGACTGTGGACGCCGGCACGGAAACCGCGCCAACACCGACCGCAACGACCACGGACAGAACCAGCAGCACCGCGCCCAGCACCATGGCAAGGCCGAAACCCCACTCTGGCAGGAACCCGGCGGCCGGTCTGGCCGCCGCTACCGGTTGATGGTGGGGCGTGTCAGCTGTTCTGTCCGTCACGCTCACTCTCCCCAGAAGGCTTCAGCGAGCTTCTTGACCGCCTTGATGTTGCGCGGACCCGGGGTTGCCTCGACATATTCAAGGGTAACGAACCGGTCGTTCTTGACCGCGTCGATGCCACTGAGCGCCGGGTTGCTGCGCATGAAGTCCCGCTTCTGCTCTGCGGTCACGTTGCCGTAGTTCACGATCACGACCATTTCCGGGTTCTTGTCGACAACAGTTTCCCAATCAACGCGCGCCCAGCTCTTTTCAACGTCATCCAGCACATTGACACCGCCGGCAGCTTCAATGAGCGCAGTCGGCATGGCGTAGCTGCCAGCGGTGAACGGCTTGTCCTCACCACTATCATAGACGAAGACTTTCAGCGGCTCGTCCGCAGTCTCAAGCCCGCCGGTGAATTCGGCAAGGTCGGCCT
This sequence comes from Roseibium sp., assembly GCA_965230445.1. Taxonomy (GTDB): domain Bacteria; phylum Pseudomonadota; class Alphaproteobacteria; order Rhizobiales; family Stappiaceae; genus Roseibium. Next base: position 2,951,326 of record OZ246005.1, read on the forward strand.
TGTAGGCGGCAACCAGGCTTTCCGCCTTTTCCTCGACATCGAAAATCCGGCCAAGGTTCAGAAGGTCGTTGTACATATCGTCCATCGACACTTTCGGCTTGGCACCGATGTGAATGCAGGACTCTGTCAACTCATAAACATTGATGCCAAACGGCTCGAGTGTTTCAGGAGTGACTTCACCGCCAACTTTCATGCCGTAGTTCCAGCCGGCGAAGAAGAAATCGGCATCCGCACCGATCAACACTTCCTTACTCGGATATTTTTCTGCAAGTTCCGGAAGCTCGCCCACGCCTTCGCGCATTTCCGCATCAAGTTTGTTCCAGCCCGAAATGCCCGTGTAACCGACCATGCGGTCCGCAAGACCCAGCACCAGCATCGATTCGGTGATGTTGATGTCGTGGGAAACGGCAGCTTTCGGCGGTTCTGCGAATATCACGTCACGGTCGCAACTTTTTACCGTGGTCTCAGCAAACGCTGCGCCGGACATTAGAACTGCAGACAGCGCAAGAGTTATCGTTTTCAAGGGTTTACTCCTCAATTTTACAAGTGAAAGGTAAGATGGGGAAGACCGCTCGGCTCCAGCCGTTCGATCCGTGTCCGCACTTCGAAAGCCGTTTCGACATTCTCCGGCGACAGAACGTCTTCAGGCGTCCCGAAAGCGAGCGGGTGCCCGCCTGACAACACAAGCACCCGGTCGCAAAGCTGAGCGGCGAGGTTCAGATCGTGCAGGCTGGCGACAATGGTGGTGTTCAGTCCCCGGACAAGCGCCAGTATTTCAAGTTGATGGCGGATATCCAGGTGATTGGTCGGTTCGTCCAAAACCAGCAAGCGCGGCTCTTGCGCAAGCGCACGGGCAACCATGGCCCGCTGGCGCTCGCCGCCGGACAAGGTACCGAATCGCCGCCCGGCCAGGGGATAGAGATCCATGCGGGAAAGGGCGGCATCCACGACCACGGCATCATTCGCACCCGATGCGGAAAAGCCGGAGAGATGGGGCCGGCGGCCGAGTGAGACGATTTCGCGAACAGTCAGGGCAAAATCTGTCGGCTGCTCCTGAAGGACAGCCGCGACCTTGCGCGCAACCGCTCTTGCATCCAGTTGCCAGATGTCTTCGCCGTCGAGCTGGATGTGACCGGTACGCGGCCGGTTGAAGCGGTATAGAAGCCGCAGGAGCGTAGACTTTCCCGCGCCATTTGCGCCAACCACACCGAGAACCTCACCGGGTGCGACCTCGAAAGTGACCGGATGCAAGATGTCCGGCCCGCGCGGCGGCCGCCAGCTGACTTTTTCGACTGCAAGCCGCGCACCGCTCATGACGCGCCGGCCTTTTCCAGTCCGGCGGAGAGCATACCCGCCGGGATACGCGCCAGCGTCGTCCGCCGCAGTTTACCGGGGCGCTCAGTCGAAGAGCACCAACCGTCTTCAAGCCCGTGGAATTGACCCGCAAAGGCCACCAGATCGGAGATATCTGTCTCCGGGTTGATATCGCCGAAAACATAGGCGGCCTTGTTGTCTGCGCGAAATCCAACCGTGCAGGGCCGCGAACACCCGGCCATACACTCGACCGGAAAGACATCGAACGCGTCCGCCAGGGCTTCACTCCCAGCGGCCAGCGCGCTTCGCAGTTTTTCAAGGATTTCGTAGCCCGGACGCTCCTGCGAGCCGACTTCGCGGCACGACGTGCATACAAAAATCTTGTGCGATCTATCTGTCATTCCCGGCCCCTGGGCTCTTGATGGGATCCCCCGCCGGGGCATTGTCACTTCCAGGATCTGCGATGTCAGTGTTTTCGCAATCACCTGGCACATCGGACTGATCACCAGCCGATTTTCGTAATGTTATTACATTACGATAGCGATTATCCGCAAGGCCATAATTGGCACCGTTCGGAGCCATTGCTCCTTCGGCGCGGGCACTCAGCGACCGGCAAATATCGTAGATGTGGAAAGATGGACTATCGTTGAAAACATTCCGGCTCATATCGCCCTCCGCGATCACGCGGGGCGAAGGAAAAGCCAGCACTATTTGAGAACGTCTGTTCCGCCAAGTCCTGATCTCCGTCCAGGCACCCCGCCCGGGTTGAAGTCTAAGGGTTTATGGCAGGTCTCCTGACTTGCGGGTCGCAGCTTGCCCGAACCTTCCCGGGAAATCCCAGTGGTTACAATCGGGGTCACTCACCGCTCACAGTTGCGGGGGCAGTCACGGATTTGGCGCCTGTTGGCTACACCGCACCGTGTTCCCTTTTAATTCCGGTCTGAGGTTCAGAACCGGAAACCATATTTCATTCCTCTTCCTCTTTGCCTACCGTGTCAACGGCAATTTCACGTGGCGTGAACCGGAGTTCTGCCGAAATCCACATCCAGGCCGATTGCAAACGCCTCTAACCTTGAGGCTGGCGACAGAATTTCGTGTCTTTTGCCGAATTTGAACGAACTCCCCATGCGCCCACCTTGCCAATACTGCGCAGACCACCTACCTCGCGGAACATGACAAACAAGCTCACACCGCCAAGCGCCGAAAAGCGCCCCTCCACCTTTGAAACCCACGCCAATTCCCGCCAGGACGACTATGCCTGGCTGAGGGCCGGCAACTGGCAGGACGTGATGCGCGAGGGCCGCGCACCGCTCGACGATGCCATCGAAGCCTATCTCGATGCCGAAAACGCCTATCAGGAAGAGGTGATGGCGCCGACAAAGGCGCTGCAGGAAGCCCTGTTCGCCGAAATGCGTGGCCGTATCAAGGAAGATGACAGTTCTGTTCCCGATCCGGATGGAGCGTTCGCCTACGGTCTGAAATACGAAACCGGCGGCCAGCAGCCGGTGTTCTTCAGAACGGCGCGCGACGGCGGCGAAGAAACCGTGATGATCCACGGTGACACGGAAGCCGATGGCAAGGCCTATTTCAGAATCGGTGGTGCCAGCCACTCTCCTGACCACAAACTGCTTGCCTGGGCCTATGACGACAAGGGCTCGGAATACTACACGCTCCGTCTTCGGGATATCGCCTCAGGCAAGGATCTCGCCGATGCGATTGAAGATACCGGTGGCGGCGGGGTGTTTTCAGCGGACGGCCGTTTTGTTTTCTATATCCGCCTCGATGGCAACCACCGGCCATCCAAGCTTTTCCGCCACGAGATAGGTACCGATCCGGCAGCCGATGTGCTGGTCTATGAGGAAAAAGATCCCGGGTTCTTCATGGGGGTCGGAAAGACCCAGTCCGGCGGCACCATCCTGATCGACATTCACGACCACGAAACATCCGAAGTCCGGATGATCCCGTCAGATGAGCCGCTCGCCGAGCCGAAACTGATCGCGCCACGCGAGACCGGTATCGAATACTCTGTCGACGACCACGGCGATACGCTCTACATCCTCACCAATGCGGACGATGCGGAAGACTTCAAGATCGTCACCGCGCCGAAGGCCGACCCGGGCCGCAACAACTGGCAGGACCTGGTGGCGCACAAGCCCGGTTGCCTGATCCTGAGCCATGTCGTCTACCAGTCTTTCATGGTGCGCCTGGAACGTGAAGACGGATTGCCACGGATCGTCATCCGGCGGCTTGCGGACAATCTGGAACACGCAATCGCCTTCGACGAAGAGGCATACTCCCTTGGCCTTGGCGGCGGTTACGAGTTCGACACGGACACGATCCGTTTTTCCTATTCATCCATGACCACGCCGTCGCAGACCTTCGACTATAATGTCGAGACCCGGGAGCGGGTCCTGCGGAAAGAACAGGAGATCCCCTCCGGCCACAAAGCAGCAGACTATGTCACCCGCCGCCTGCTGGCACCCGCGAGCGACGGAGAGACAGTGCCGGTATCGCTGCTCTACCACAAGGACACTCCACTCGACGGGTCTGCACCCTGCCTGCTTTACGGCTACGGGTCTTACGGCATTACCATTCCGGCGAGTTTCAACACCAATTGCCTGTCGCTGGCTGACCGGGGCTTTGTCTATGCCATAGCCCATATCCGCGGCGGCAAGGACAAGGGCTTCCGCTGGTACAAGGACGGCCGGCGTGAAAACAAGAAGAACACCTTTACCGATTTTATCGCCGCCGCCGATCATCTGGTCTCCGAAGGCTTCACGGCGCATGAACGGATCGTCGCCCAAGGCGGTTCGGCGGGTGGAATGCTGATGGGCGCGGTCGCCAACATGGCACCGGAAAAATTCGGCGGCATCCTCGCCGAGGTGCCGTTTGTCGACGTGCTCGCCACCATGCTCGACGACACGCTGCCGCTGACCCCGCCCGAATGGCCGGAATGGGGCAACCCGGTCACCGACAAGGCCGCGTACGACTACATCGCGTCCTATTCGCCTTATGACAATGTGGAAGCCAAGGCCTATCCGCCGATTCTCGCCGTTGCCGGGCTCACCGACCCGCGCGTCACATATTGGGAACCGGCGAAGTGGGTCGCAAAACTGCGCGCCACGAAGACTGACGGCAATGTCCTGATGCTGAAGACCAACATGGACGCCGGTCACGGCGGCGCCTCGGGCCGGTTCGACCGCCTGAAGGAAGTCGCACTGAACTATGCGTTTGCGCTAATGGTGGCCGGGAAAACTTGAGCGGCGGGCACACATGACCCGCTCACATTTAATTGAAAATTGTACCGGGCCTGCTCTGCAGCCCGGTATTTCTTTTTACGGGAGAAGGCTTAGGCTATTGTGACAGTCACTTCCAACAAACAACGGGGATGTCATGGCTTTTCACTCTTGCCGGAGCGGGCGTGCCGCTGCCGGGGCCACTTTCGCAGCAGCGCTGCTCTCGTCGGTGACCTTGGCCGGTGCCGCCGAGCTCAAATTCTCTTCACCGACTGATCCGCAGACCATGGACCCGCATGCGGTCAGCTCTGCGCCGGTGCTCGGGTTTCTGAACAACGTTTATGAGGGCCTTGTCCGCCGGAACAAGGACATGGCCATCGAAGGTTCTCTGGCGGAAAGCTGGGAGCCGATCGGGTCTGAGGGGTGGCGCTTCAACCTGCGCAAGGGTGTCAAGTTCCACGACGGATCCGACTTTAACGCCGAAGACGTGCTGTTTTCCTATCAGCGCGCCGCGTCGGAAGACTCCGACGTCAGCTCCTGGTTCGCGCCGGTGAGCGATGTTGTCGTTGTCGACGACTACACAATCGATTTCCTGACCACCAATCCGAACCCGATCTTCCCGGATTCGATTGCCAACTTCATGATCCTCGACAAAGGCTGGGCGGAAGCCAATGGCGCGGTTCGCCCGGCGAAAGACCAGGAAACCTTCGCAACGCTGAACACCAACGGCACTGGCCCGTTTAAGCTCGTCTCGCGCGAGCCGGGTGTCGAAACGGTTGTGGAGCCGAACGCGGACTGGTGGGATACGGCAGAACACAACATCACCAAGGCGACCTTCCTGCCGATCGCCAACGCTGCGACCGCGGTGTCCGGCCTGCTCAGCGGTCAGGTTGATCTGATCAACCCGGTTCCGGTTCAGGACGTCGACCGGATTTCCGGAAGCGCAGACCTGAAGCTGCATCAGGGCATCGAAGCTCGCGTGATCATGCTCGGTTTCGGCCACAGCCATGACACACTGAAGTATGCCGACAATGCCGGCGACGCCAACCCGTTCCAGAACGTCAAGGTGCGTGAGGCGGTGCAAAAGGCGATCAATGCCGAAGCGCTGGTCGACAAGATCATGCGCGGCAATGCGGAAGTCGCCTCCCAGTTGGTCAGCCCGCAGATGAAGGGTTACAGCGAGGCCGCGAGTGAGCGGACAGGCTACGATCCCGAAGGTGCCAAAGCGCTGTTGGCGGAAGCCGGTTTCGCCGATGGCTTCTCCTTCGGCCTGATGTGCCCGAACGACCGCTACATCAACGATGAGGCGCTGTGCAAGGCGATGGCCGCCATGCTGACCCAGGCCGGCATGAAAGCCGACCTGAATGCCATGCCGGTCGCCAACTACTGGAAAGAGCTGCGCGCGGGCAACTACGACATGTATCTGCTCGGCTGGTCGCCTGGCACGTTCGATGCCGAGCACCCGGTCCGCTTCCTGGTGACCACACCGAACCCGGAAAAGAAACTCGGCTCGTGGAACTTTGGTGGTTACTCCGACGCCCGCGTTGACGAGTTGCTGCCGCTGATCCAGAGCGAGATCGATGCGGACAAGCGTCAGGCGATGCTGGACGAAGTGGCGCTGACCGTGCGCGACGATGTCGTCTATGTGCCGCTGCACATTCAGCCGCTGCTGTGGGGCTCGAAAGCCAATATCGACCTCACCATGCGGGCCGACAACTTCCTGATGCTGCGCTGGATCACCGTGAACTGATCAGGCCGCACAAGCGAGTGATACACAAAAACCCGCGGCAAATGCTGCGGGTCTTTCGTTTCCTTGATCTGTTTTATACATAGCGTAATTCCGGCGCCCACTCTCCTGAGCCTATGATGCGGGGTCGCACACGAGCGCCCCAAGAGGCTTTGAAGGAGAGTGAGCATGTCTGAGTATGTTGGATTTGACGTTTCAAAGGAAGAGACTTCGTTCTGCGTGAAGGCCGCTTGCGGTCGTGTGCTTGCCCGCGGCAAGACGCTCACGTCCCCGGAGACGCTGTTTCAGGTTTTGCAAGAGCATTGCCTTTGCCCAGAGCGTGTGGTGATGGAAACGGGGACTTGGGGACACTGGCTTGTGCGCGGTCTCGGCCGTTTGGGTGTGGAGGCGGATCTGATCGACGCGCGTCAGGCGCATGCGGTGATGAAGCTTCAGCATAACAAGACGGACGCCAACGATGCGGAGCTTCTGGCGGAGATTGCGCGCACGGGTTTCTGCCGCCCGGTGAGCGTGAAGAGCGAAGCGGCGCAGATGGATCTTCTGGCGCTGAAGGCGCGCCAGCACCTTGTGCGCCAGCGGCGGGATACGGACAACGCCCTCAGAGGCCTCCTGGGCTCACTCGGCCACCGCCTGCCTAAGGGGGTTGCGAAGTTCATGGACCATGTGTGGGCGGTTTTGCAGGAGGCGCCGTCCCTGTCAGGGATCGTCAAGCCTTTACTGGAGGCGCGCGCGGCGCTGGAGGCCAGCCTGGCCAAGCTGGACCGGGACGTGCGGGAACGGGCCGCGCAGAGCCCGGCCTGCCGGTTGTTGATGACGGCGCCAGGCGTGGGGCCGGTGACCGCACTGGCCTTTGCTGCGACGATCGACGATCCGGCCCGGTTTGCCAGCTCGCGGTCTGTCGGCGCCTATGCCGGTCTGACCGCGCGGCGCAACCAGTCGGGCGAGATGGACTGGTCCGGGCGCATTTCCAGGCACGGCGACGCGATGCTGCGCAGCTTGCTCTATGAGGCCGCCAGCAGTCTTTTGACCGTGGTGCGCAAGGCCCATCCGCTCAAGGCCCACCCGCTCAAGGATTGGGCGCGCCGGATCAAAAAGCGCAGCTCTCACAAGAAAGCTTGCGTCGCTCTGGCGCGCAAGCTCGCCGTGATCCTGCACAAGATGCTGGTCAGCGGCGAAGCATTCCGCTGGCCGCAAAACCCGGCAGCCGCCAGGGATGCGGCAACCGCATAAAGAGCAAGGAAAAGGACAAAGACGAGGATCCGCAAAAAAGCGGATGAGGCGTCCCCACCGGGACGATGGCCAAGGCGAACCCGCGCGGTTGGATGCCACGCCGAAACATTCGGCAAGGGCGGCTTATACCTTGGGAGGCCAAAGCCAAAGGGCCCTATCATGAAGCGCTCCGAAGAGACGACTTCGAAGACAACCGTGGGCCCGGTGGAAGATAAAAGGTTCAGGACTTGACGCAGGAGCCGGAATTAGACAACCAACCTCAGTTGATTGGGACCTATCTGATGGAGCGAAAATTCGTTTCCGGCTACGCGATGCGGGCAGCGCGGCCTTTAAGGCCGGGCAAGCGCAGCAACGGCGCCGGGGACGAATTATCGCCCACCAAAGGCGCGTTTTTCCTATCCTGCGGACAGCGTCATGCTTTTTGAAAGATACCCCGCATCGTCCTGCAAACCATTCCTAGCCGAAGAAAAGGAGAAACGCGTCAGATAGGTTCTAATCAACTGGGGTTGGTATTACCTGCCGCCAGAAACAAAAGGCTCATCTGACCGGGAGAACCTTGAAAACCAATATACAATCCATATTCTCTCCTTACTGGCCCAAAGGGGAGTTCTATGGTTACTCGACTTGTTTCCGTCAAACTGACGCCGGTTCTCGAAATCGCCCGAAAGCTTCCCGTGGTTCTGGCAATTGCCGGACTTTGCCTGACGGCAGGCCAGTCTCATGCGGCGGGGTCCTTTTTTGAGCGGTTGCTTTCCGCGCCGACGTTTTCAAAGGACCGCCAGTCCATCCCGACACCCTATAACACTCCCTATGACTGCCGGTCGTTTACCGGTTCTGGTTGGAAAGGTATTGCAGGCGGACGGGTCATCGATTTCGATGATCGTTTCTTTATTTCGCAAGCTGGTTGTTTCCGGACAAAGAAAGAATGCCAGGCCTATTTGACCCTCATGGGCAGCTACATCGACATCCCAAGGTTCATGGGATGCAGGCCTTATTCTTCCTGAAATTTTTTTCTGCAGTCCATCCGGGGCGGTTACACCAATCTCAGTTGAGTGTTTTCAGGCACTCTCGACGAGGTTTTTGGCAAAAAACAGGGTTTCTTCAATCGGCGTCTCATAATAGGCGGAAACCTGCCTAAACCCCGCGGCTTCATAGAGCCGGATCGCCCCTTCCATGGTTGGCAGGGTGTCGAGAAGCATCTCGCGATAGCCGATTCGCTCTGCCGCGCCCACAATCGCCGCTATCAAAGCCTGGCCGACGCCCCTGCCCCGGCCTTCCGGCGCAACGAAAAGCCGCTTCATCTCGCAAGCGCCGTCCTTGTCAAACGCCTTGAGGCCTATGCAGCCAAGATGATCTCCATGCGCATCCACGGCGATTAGCAACGCACCTGCAGGCGCCGCATAAACTCCGCCCGGAATGGCCGCCAATTCCTCGTCATAATTCTGATAGGACAGATCCAGGCCAAGCCAGTCGACATAGCCCATGATCAATCGTTTGACCGCGTCTATGTCGTCAGGCGTTTCAACGGCGCGGATTGTGAAGTCAGCTTGCGTTTTCATTGTGCCATGTTTGGCGGCCGCCAAGGCAAGGGTCAAGCACCATTCCCCCCCCAAAATGCTCCGGCGCGATCGGCTCGCCGTCAGCCGGGAAAGGCAGAGGGAACAACAAAAAACCCCGGCCCAACCGGACCGGGGTTTCCAGAGTTCACACGATCCTGCCAACTGGCAGGAAAAGCCTTATTTGGTGGCTTCGTAGAGCTCGAGGACGTAATCCCAATTGATCAGGCTGTCGACGAACGCTTCAAGGTATTTCGGACGCGCGTTGCGGTAGTCGATGTAGTAGGAGTGCTCCCAGACATCGCAGCCAAGGATCGGCGTTGCGCCGTGAACCAGCGGGTTTTCGCCGTTCGGTGTCTTCATGATTTCCAGCTTGCCGTCCTTGACTACAAGCCATGCCCAGCCGGAGCCGAACTGGCCGATACCGGCAGCGATGAAATCGGCGCGGAACTTGTCGAAACCGCCGAGATCGCTGTCGATTGCGCTGGCCAGGGCGCCCGGCAGGGAAGTGCCGCCGCCATCCTTCTTCATCCATTTCCAGAAATGAATGTGGTTGTAGTGCTGACCGGCGTTGTTGAACAGCGGCGCGTTGGAGCCGAAGCTGCCCTTGACGATCTCTTCCAGCGACTTGCCTTCAAGGCCGCTGCCGGCGAGCAGTTCGTTGCCCTTGGTCACATACGCCATGTGGTGCTTGTCGTGGTGAAACTCGAGGGTTTCGGCAGACATGAATGGTGCGAGATCGTCGTAGGCATAGGGAAGATCGGGCAATTCAAAAGACATGGCAAAGCTCCTTTTAAAGGCGACAAACCGGGTCGCGGTATTGAACTCGTTGTCCGGGGGCCAATAGGAGGTCCGGCACGCGTCGAGGCGGAAAATAAGAGCCCATTGGCGCAACGACAAGGCACTACGTTCAGATATTTCAAAAAGTTCGCCCGTTTTGGCTGGTGAGCCGGGGGGCTCGTCTCCTCGTCACATTTCGCAAGTCCTGCGGTCTTTCCACAAAGGAAACGCGCACAGGTGCGCTCAGCGCTTGAGCAATACCGGTTGGCCGCCGAGCCTTGCCTCAGTGAAACTGTTGATTCGGATGATGTTTTCATTGAAACCCCTGCTTTATACCGCTGTTGCGGCAGCCGTCTTGATTGGCTGCGCCCCCGCCGAAGCCGCGCCAATCCGGGTGATCGACGGTGATACGATTGTATTCCATGGTGAGAAACTGCGCCTCGAAGGCATAGATGCCCCGGAACTGGGCCAGCGCTGCTCGGATGCTGCAGGCAAGAAGTGGGCTTGCGGACAGGAAACCAAGGCCCGGTTGGCGGCCCTGACGAGCTTGGGCAAGGTGACATGTTCGGGAAACAGTCACGATGCCTACGGCCGGCGGATTGCGACATGCTTCGTTTCTGGCCGCAACATAAACGCTGATCTCGTCCGCTCTGGGCATGCGCTCGCCTTCCGGCGGTACTCCCTGCGTTATGACGCCGAAGAACTTGATGCCCGCCTGGCGCGCCGGGGTGTCTGGTCTGGCAGTTTTGAGATGCCTTGGGATTATCGCGCCCGGCGCTGGCAAGTGGCGCGCCAGCAAGCCCCGGATGGCTGTCCTATCAAAGGCAACATTTCTGTCAACGGCCGCATCTATCATGCCCCGTGGTCGCCGCACTATTCGCGAACCCGGATCAACGAAGCGGCCGGCGAACGCTGGTTCTGCTCTGAAGCGGAAGCAATTGCCGCCGGATGGCGCGCGCCGCGATAACGATCTTCGGAATCCGAACAACATTTTCTCGCCTGCGAGTTTTTCTTCGCACGCAATCAGGCAATGCGTCGCGAATTTCATTCACCCATACGGTTGACTGATGAACCTTCACATGATAATTCACCCATATGGTTGAACGAGACGAAGCCGAGCCGCTGACAGACATTCTCAAGGCTGTCAGCGACCCGACCCGGCGCGAGCTTCTGACGCTTTTGGTACAGCACGGCGCCACGAGGGTCACGGATCTGTCCGCCCATTTCGACATGAGCCTCAATTCGGTGTCCAAGCACATCAAGGTTCTGGAGAAAGCGGGCCTCGTCAGCCGGAAAACGGCGTGGCGCGAGCACCTGATCGAAGCCAACCTGGAGCCGGTTCAAGAAATTGACCGCTGGTTCCAACGGCTGCGGCTCATGTGGGACATGCGCCTGGATGCCCTGGAGAAAATGCTAACAGAGGAAGCGGAAGATGAGTGATTTGTCCCTCACGGTTACACGGACCATTGGCGCACCGGTAGAACGTGTCTTCAACGCCTGGCTGGACGCAGAAAAACTGGCCCGGTTCATGTTGCCCGGCGAAGGTATGGAAACTCCGGTTGTCGACACCGACCCGGTGGTCGGCGGACGGTTCAACATCCTCATGAAGGCAGGGGAACAGGAAATCCCCCATTCAGGCATCTACAAGGAGATTGCCCGCTATACACGTCTGATCTTCACATGGGACAGCCCCTTCTCTGCGCCTGAGTCTACAGTGACCGTTGATTTCAAACCGGCCGGAAACGGTACTGAAGTCACCCTCACCCACGTGAAATTCCCGTCGGAGGAAAGCCGCAGCAACCATGAAGGCGGGTGGACCCGGATTCTGGAGGTTCTTGACAGCCTTTCAGCTACTGACCTCGCAGCCTGATGGACGCAATTGGAAAGTCAAGGCCCGGCAGACGGAATGCCCTGCCGGGCAGCGGCGAAAACAGATAAAGGGGATGGGAATGGAATTTGAGAATGTAAATTGGCTCGCCGTCGGAGCGGGCACTATCGCAGCCTTTCTTTTCGGCTGGCTGGTCTATTCGCCGCTGTTGTTCGGCAAGGTCTGGGCCAAGGGGTCGGGTATTGAACTGAGCGACAAACCTCCGGCCATCGCCATGGCGCTACAGGTATTGGGGTTGGTTACCCTAGCAATCGTCATTGGCATCACCGCGACCTTCAACGCGCTGTTTGCCGCGCTAGCTGCAATTCTGGCCGCTGCCTGCCTGACGGTCTCCAATGGCGCATTCTGCAGGAAATCCACGGCTGCGCTTCTGATTGATGGTGGCTACATCGTTTGCGCCGGTATCATAATGATCACGGCCCAAGGACTTCTGTAACCCGTTCTGCGGCGCCCCCGTCAATCGTCAGCGCGCGGGGTGCTTTAAAATGCATTAGACGAAGGCGTGTTTGCTTCATGATTCGACAAGGTCTGACATCATGAAGCGAATCCCTTTCGGCAAAGACTTGGTAATCCGCAACAATTGCATGGGACCAACAATACACCTGATTGAATGCAACTAATAATTTATTACAGGCAAAAAAATAAAAGAAAATCAACTTTTAATATTGAAGTCACACCTAGGGAATAAGTGTAATTGCTTATATCTTTCGCTACGGAATGTTTAATCTTTTCTGAGAAACTCGCATCAAGTTCTAAATGAAGACAAGGATGTGAGATGGCAATTTTCGGCGACAGTTCAGGGCAGGCAATGTTCGAAGCATTTAGCCGATCACAGGCCATCATCGAATTTACTCCCAAGGGAGAAATTCTCAACGCGAATAATAACTTCCTCGAAGCCACTGGTTATACCCAGGACGAACTCAAGGGCCAGCACCATAGCATGTTTGTGGCACCCGATTACGCCGCGAGCAACGAATACCGCGAGCTCTGGAAAGGGCTTGAAAACGGCAACGCATCCACCGGCGAATTTCTGCGTTACGGCAAGAACCATAGAGAAATCTGGATACAGGCCGCCTATTGCCCGGTAAAAAACAGGGCCGGCAAGGTTGTCAAAGTGGTGAAGATCGCATCCGACATAACCGAGCAGAAACTGCGTAATGCCGATTCCATGGGGCAACTGGATGCCATCAATCAGTCGCAGGCGGTTATCCATTTCGATTTGAAAGGCAACATTCTGGAGGCCAATGCCAACTTCCTCGCGGCAATGGGATACACGCTTGAGGAAATCCGGGGCAAACACCACAGCATGTTCGCCGAACCTGACTACGCTGCCAGCAGGGAGTATCAGACCTTTTGGAAGGAGCTGGCGGCCGGTAAATATCATGCCGGCGAGTTCAAGCGTGTCGGCAAGGGCGGCAAGGAAGTATGGGTCCAGGCGACCTATAACCCAATCCTCGATGCCGTCGGCAAGCCTTTCAAGGTCGTGAAATTCGCAAGCGACAGGACTGCCGAAGTTCTGGAACAACGGCGCCGAACCGGGATTCAGAAGCAGATTGATGCGGATCTGACCGGAATTGCACAAGCAGTTTCAGAATCGACTGCACAGGCAGCTGCTTCTGCCGCAGCCTCGGAACAGACATCGGCCAGCGTCCAGACAGTCGCAGCTGCCAGCGAAGAACTTGTTGCTTCCATCAGCGAAATCAGCAGACAGGCGCAAGCCGCCCTCTCCGTTTCGGCAAACGCGGCCGGCGAGGCAGAACGGTCGAACGAAATCATGTCGGGTCTGTCTGAAGATGCCAAAACCATCGGCTCTGTCATCGAGTTGATCAACGGCATTGCCGAGCAAACCAACTTGCTGGCACTGAACGCCACGATCGAGGCGGCTAGGGCTGGCGAAGCCGGCAAGGGGTTCGCGGTTGTTGCCTCCGAAGTCAAGAATCTTGCCTCCCAGACAAGCAAAGCGACCGAGGAAATTTCCAACCAGATCAACTCCATGCAGGAGACCACCGAGAGTGCGGTTGAGGCGATTGGCTCCATCGCTTCCGTGATCAATGAAGTCGGCGACATTGCCTCGAGTATCGCATCGGCCGTCGAGGAGCAGAACGCCGTCACAGGCGACATTTCCTCCAACATGCAGGCCGCCTCCCAGGGCGTAGAAACGATTACCGAGAACATCCGGACAATCTCCGCATCCTCGAAAGACATCGACGCTGCAACCCAAAACGTTAAAGAGGCATCGCTCAGCCTGATGTAAAACCTGTCACAGCGGACTTCATCAGCAGGCCCGGTCTATGAGACCGATTCAAAAGTCTCGTCATGTTTTCAAAACTTTATAGTACGCCATCTGCGGCGTTGCAGCGCCTTGACTATGCGCCAGCATGGCCTGCGGCCCTTCGCCTTGCATCTGACGCATTGTGAATGCTCCACCGGCTAAAGCCGGTGGCTTCGGGTTACGGCTAAAAGCCGGATCGGCCCGCCATCTGGCGGATGCCTTGCTGGCTGCCGCAACCTCATCCTGAGGAGCAAGCAACGCTTGCGTCTCGAAGGGTCGGCCGCAGACGTAGTTGCAAGTTGCCCATCCTTCGAGGCTCCGCTGCGCTCCGCACCTCAGGATGAAGCCGAGTCGACCGGGATGAGGATATCAACCGCTCAAATCCTCCAACCAGCAAATGAGCTCGACTTAATCTTGGTCCCCGGATGCGAACGCATCCTGTCGCCTAAAGGCGAGCGGTTTAAGGATCCCCTATCGGGGACTCTAAATTCTTTAAAACAAACACATACCCTTAAATCGGGCTCTATGGGAGATAGGATTTTCTCGCGGTGCCAATGGGAATAGGCCAGTTCGTCTACACCCCGGCAGTGCCATTCACGAAGAAAAGTTTGAACCTTCCGCCGGATATCACGCCGGAGTCCTTCCGGTCACCTTCGGCCCACTGCGCAACACATATGTTTTGATCAAGCCGCTTATGGTGCCCCAACAGCTTCCCGCAACCACAATCCACCCCGCTCCAAAAACCCAAAGCATCACGCCAGCGAAGAAACGCCCGTGATGCTTTCCAATAGGAGGACGCAAATGCATTTTGCATCATTTCTCTTCATTCTTTGGTATGGCGAATCAACCTTGGAACGGCAGAAAATTGGCCATCTCAAGTCTGTTTATGTCCTGGATAACACATTCAAATCCACAACCCATGATTCTATCCGCAAAGAAAATGGCTGAAATTTCAACCTAGAGTGCTTAACGTCACACAAGTAACTAAGTAATAATACCAATCGTTATTTTCACAATTATAAATTAGCCTTTTTCGTAAATTTCGTACTAAATTTAGGATGATGGTAAGGATAAGGCATGGCAATCTTCGGCGGCAGTTCAGGGCAAGCGATGTTCGATGCAATCAGCCAATCCCTGGCCATCATCGAGTTTACTCCCAAAGGAGTGATTCTCAATGCGAACAACAACTTCCTTGATACACTTGGATATTCCCTAGAGGAAATCGAGGGCCAGCATCATAGTCTGTTTGTGGCGCCGGAATACGTCGCCAGTGCCGAATACAGGGATTTCTGGAAGCAGCTGGAAAACGGTAAATCCTCAATGGGCGAGTTTCTTCGAATCCGTAAGGGCAACAAAGAGATCTGGATAAAGGCAGCTTACTGCCCCGTGAAAAACAGGGCCGGCAAGGTTGTTAAAGTGGTTAAGATTGCGTCCGACGTCACCGAGCACAAATTGCGCATTGCTGACACAACCGGACAGCTGGATGCCATCAACAAATCGCAAGCTGTCATCCATTTCGACCTTAACGGCAACATCCTGGATGCGAATGCCAATTTCCTGGCGACAATGGGATACACGCTGGAGGAAATCCGCGGAAAGCACCACAGCATGTTCGCCGAGCCGGACTATGCGGCAAGCAGGGAGTACAGGGATTTTTGGGAGGACTTGGCAGCCGGCAAATATCATGCCGGCGAATTCAAACGCATCGGCAAGGGCGGCAAGGAGATTTGGATCCAGGCGACCTACAATCCGATCCTGAATGCGGCCGGTACTCCGTTCAAGGTTGTGAAATTCGCGATCGACCGGACAGCAGACGTGCAGGAGCAACTGCGCCGGGCCGGAATTCAACGGCAGATTGATGCCGATCTGACCGGGATTGCACAAGCCGTGTCAGAGACAACTGTTCAAGCGACCGCGTCTGCCGCCGCCTCGGAACAGACGTCATCCAGCGTGCAGACGGTTGCTGCGGCCAGTGAAGAACTTGTCGCCTCGATCAGCGAAATCAGCAGACAGGCGCAATCGGCCCTCTCCGTCTCAACAAATGCGGCCGAGGAAGCCGAACGGTCGAACCGGATCATATCCGGCCTGTCTGAAGACGCAAAAACCATCGGCTCTATCATTGAGCTGATTGACGGCATCGCCGATCAAACCAACTTGCTCGCGTTGAATGCAACAATCGAGGCCGCCAGGGCCGGCGAAGCAGGCAAGGGATTTGCTGTTGTTGCCTCTGAGGTGAAAAATCTTGCCGCCCAGACCAGCAGGGCGACCGAGCAGATCTCCAATCAGATCAACTCCATGCAGACGACAACAGAAAACGCTGTAAGCGCCATTGGCTCCATTGCATCGGTGATCAAGGATGTCGGCGACATAGCTTCAAGCATTGCCTCGGCCGTCGAGGAACAAAACGCCGTTACCGGCGACATATCCGCCAACATGCAAGCTGCAGCCGAAGGCGTCGACACAATCACCGAGAACATCCGGACAATCTCTGCATCTTCGAAAGATATCGATCTTGCTACCCGGAACGTTAAAGAGGCATCGCTCAGCCTGATGTAAAACCTGTCACAGCGGGCAGCGCTTGTCCGGACACAGCAAGGGTGGCACCATACCTCCACTCCCGCCGTATCCGGTTTCCGATCCCGCATGTTTCAACGCACATCCTCTTCTGCTTCCCTTGCCCTTGGCGGACTGTTTGCCCTTGCAGCAGCAATGGGAATTGGCCGGTTCGTCTATACGCCGATCCTGCCATTCATGAAGGAAGGCTTGGGCCTTTCGGCGGAAGAGGCCGGCCTCATCGCCTCCGCCAATTTCGCCGGATATCTCGCAGGAGCGCTCCTCGGCGCTTTCAGCACACTGCCTGGATCTCAGCGGGCCTGGTTTCTTGGCGGCCTTTTGGCGAGCGCGGCGACAGCCGCCCTTATGGCGGGGACCTCCGATTTTTGGGCTTTTCTGGCAATCCGGTTCCTGAGCGGCGGTGCCAGCGCATTCGTGCTTGTGTTTTCCTCTGCGCTTATCCTGGACCGGTTGCGGGATGCCGGGCGGGCCGGATTGTCAGCACTGCATTTCGCAGGTGTCGGCTGCGGCATTGCATTTTCGGCGCTGTTTGTCGCCGGGCTTGGCGCAGCCGGGTCGGATTGGCGCGGGCTCTGGCTGGCGAGCGCCGCAGCGACGCTGGTTCTGCTGGTGGCTTCAAACTGGCTTGTCGGCGCGCCGGTTCAAAAGCCAGAGACGGCGGGTGTTGCCAGAAAAGCCGGCAATTCGCGGGAAGGCCGACTATCACGGCCGCTGCTCAGGCTCGTTTTTGCCTACGGCCTGTTTGGTTTCGGATATGTCATCACGGCGACGTTCGTTTCAACGATCGCGCGTACGACACCCGAATTGCATCGGACGGAAGCCTATGTATGGCTTGCGGTCGGCCTGTGCGCCGCGCCATCGGTCTATGTGTGGAACAGGATCGCTTCGGCTATCGGCGCGCGTCGCGCCTTCGCACTTGCCTGCCTCTTTGAAGCGCTTGGCGTCGCCGTCACGGTCATCGGAACCAATCCGGCGCTGTTCCTCCTCGGGGCAAGTGTGCTGGGTGGCACCTTCATGGGCATCACCGCGCTCGGGCTTGTTGAGGCCCAGCGCCTGACCGCCTCTGCCGGGCCAGCCAGCCGCCGCCGTATCCTGGCCGTGATGACGGCGAGCTTCGGCCTGGGACAAGTACTCGGTCCCTGGTTCGCCGGTGAGCTGCACGCTGTCACAGGCTCTTTCCAGGCCCCGTCGCTCGTTGCCGCCGCTGCGCTGATTGCCGCATCGGCATTGGCAGTGAGATAGCCCACCTCACGCGTGGGCAAACTCCCAATAGAGTTCGCGCGCCTTTGCCGCAATCGGACCCGGCTGGATGTCCCGCTCCTCGATCCGCTTGATCGGCACGACCTTGTTGTAGTTGCCGGTCGTGAAGACTTCATCCGCTTGCAGAAACTCATCGTACTTCATCGTACGTTCGTGAACCTCATACCCGGCGGAGCGCAAAAGGTGGATCACGCGCTGGCGGGTAATGCCGTTAAGGAACGTGCCGTTCGGCGCGGGCGTGTGCACCTTGCCGTCCTTCGCCATGAAGATGTTGGCAACCGCGATCTCGGCAACATTCCCAAGCATATCGAGTACCACCGCATTGTCGAAACCGCGCGACTGGGCCTCGACAATGGCGCGCGCGTTGTTCGGATAAAGGCAACCCGCCTTGGCGTTGACCGGCATGCATTCCATGGTCGGACGGCGGAACGGCGAGAGGGTGACGCTGAGCGCCTTGTCTTTCGGCGCCATCGGCGCATCGAACAGGCACAAGCAGAAGCGGGTACTGTCCGGATCACCGGCCACAACCGTCGGCCCATCGCTTTCGATCCAGTACATCGGCTTGACGTAAATCTGTTTGTCCGGGCTGAACTTGGCGCAGCCCTCCTTGACCAGTTCGACGATCTCGCCCGCCTGCATGGTCGGTTTCATGTTCAGCGCAAGCGCTGAATCGTTGACGCGCTGGCAATGCGGATCGATATCCGGCATGACTCCTTCAAAGAAACGGGCACCATCAAAAACGCTGGTCCCCTGCCATGATGCATGCGTGCGCGGCCCCATAATGGGCGGATTGCCCTTGTGCCAGGTGCCGTCGATCCAGGTCCATGTCTCGCTTATACCGCTCATTTCGTAGCGTCCTTGCTTGTTATCGAGTAGCAGATCTGGGCACGACTGAAACGCTGATCCCGGCACCGGTCAATAGCTTCCCGGCAATTTTATTAATTAGCCAATTTCCATTCGCCCATCGCATGAAACGGGATAAAAACGGCACGCAACTTCGTATTTCCCGGAATATTCTTTCAACTTTCGACACCTCGACAAAAGCAATGCCAATGGCTTAACTATCGCCTTGTCTCTGGAGCGCCGGACGGAGGGTCGCGTGACACCTGAATTGAATTTCGTGGCTGCAATGCGCTGCTTTGCCGCCGTTACAGCCGGCTTGATGGCCTTTGCCACATCGCACACCGCCATCGCTCAAGGCAAGGACGGTCACGGAAGCACTACCTACCTCGACTGGACCGTCTCCTGCGACGCCGACCTTTACTGCATCGGCAAAACTGAGGGCCGCGCCGACACAGGCGAACGGATGACGTTCAAGCTGGAGCGTTCGAACAAGGCGGGCGGGCGCCTTTATGTCACCACCGGTCCGGATGGCATCCCGCTTGCAATCGGTATGCGCGTCGACATCGACGTGCTTGACATGGACTATGGCGTCTATGGAGACGTCAAGAAGGTTTATGCCGGCAACGAGATGACATTTGCAGGCAGCGCGGACCGCGAACTGGTTCAAATGCTGCGAAAAGGTACAAGGGGCCTTGTCACGGTCGAATTTGGCGGCAGCTGGGGTGCAATCGCCTACGGGGTTTCGCTGAACGGCGTCACCAGCGTTCTGGCCCATATGGACCAGGCTCAGGGCCGGGTCGAGCGGGATGACGCTGCTGTCTTGAATGGCGGTTTGCTGTCAGGTGCTCAAACGGCGGCGAGGAAAACCGATGACGCGGCCTCCGCATCTTCCGCATCGCCAGCAAACGACACGGCAGCGAGCGCGGCCAGCCAGGTGCAACCGGAACCCGAACCGGATGAGGAATCCGGGCTTGGCATGGTCGATATCGTCAATTTCAATCAGGTTCCAGCACCCGTACAACGCTACGCCTACCGGGTGTTTGGCTGCGACGGTGAAGTCATGGAGAACGGGCTCCATCATCACCAAATGATCGAACCGGCCCTCAGCCTTTACTTCATCAAGTGCTTCTTCACCGGCGAAGGCACCGACTACACGGTGTTCATCTATGACGAGGCGGATACCAGCGACGCAAAATACTACAGCTTCGAACAGCCGCCGCATGTGGAAGGCGACAACGCCATCACGTTGCAAAATCCGTTCTGGAACCAGCCCGACTACACCCTTTCCGGGACGTTCTACTACAATCCGGTCGACAAGAACTGCGGTGTTCACGACAGGTATGGCTACCTGCCGGCGGACGACTATTTCGAGCTGTTGGAGCGGCGGGAAAAACCGGGCTGCAATGGCCCGGCGACACCGCCGCAAAGCTGGCCGGTAACATGGACGCTGGATGAAATGGGCAACTGACGGCAACTGCGGCTCCACGTTGACGCTGCGCCCGAATGTTCTATAAATGTTCCCGTCAAACTCACCTGCGACCGGAGCAAGAAACATGGAACAACGCCTTTCAATGGTCACGCTTGCGGTTCCCGATCTTGCCGCGGCGCGAGCGTTTTTCGAGAACGGTCTCGGCTGGATCGCAGGCGAGGCGCCTTCCGACAAGATCATCTTTTTCCAAACCGGCGGCAGCATCTTTGCCCTCTACGAGCGGGCAGCGCTTGAAGACGAACTTGGCCGTTCCGTACCTGCCGAAACCCTGGGCGGGGTGACGCTCGCCTGGAATGGCCGTTCACAGGAAGAGATCGATGAGGTGTTCCAACAGGCCCTCAAAGCCGGAGCCAAGCCGATCAAGCATCCGGTCAAGGCATTCTGGGGCGGGTATTCGTCCTATATCGAGCTGCCCGGCGGCCACCTGATGGAAATCGCCTACAACCCGTTCTGGCCCATAGCGGAAGACGGGTCGGTTCGTTTGGCGGCAGATTCATCGGAAAAGTAACGCCGGCCTCAGACGAATTTCCAAGTCGCTGCGGCTTGACCTGTGCGCCGCAGCACTGTCTTCTTGCGCCGAACTGCCTACCGTCTGACCCGGAGCCTTTAAATGGCACATGCTGCCTATGTTTTCGATGCTTATGGCACCCTGTTTGATGTCCATGCCGCAGTGCGCAGGCACGCAGAAAAACTTGGCCCTGATGCGCAGCGCCTGTCATCTTTGTGGCGCGAGAAGCAGCTTGAATACTCCTGGATACGGGCACTGATGGGCCAATACAAGGACTTCTGGGAGCTGACCCGCCAGGGCCTCGACACGGCTTTTGCTTTGGTACCGAGCGCTGATCCATCCTTGAAGGAAGAGCTCCTCAACGCCTATTGGAAACTTGACTGCTATCCGGAAGTTCCGGAAGTGCTCACCAGCCTCAAGGCTACCGGTGCCAAGATCGCCATCCTGTCCAACGGTTCCCCAGCCATGCTGGACGCGGCAGCCAAGGCCTCCGGCCTGAGCGAACTGTTCGACGACATTTTTTCCGTCGATGAGCTGCGCACCTTCAAGACCGATCCGTCCGTCTATGAGATGGTCACGACCAGTTACCGGATCTATCCGGAGGAAGTTTCATTCCAATCGTCCAACCGCTGGGACATTGCCGGCGCTACCGCCTTCGGCTTTCGCACCGTCTGGATGAACCGCACCGGAATGCCGGACGAATACAAGGACCTGGCACCGAAGGCTGTTCTTTCGGATCTCAGCGGATTGGCGGGATTGGGGTGATCCCCTACTCCGCCAGTGCAGTCAGCGGCTTGCCTTTGTCGACCACATAGGTCGTCACCGCCACGAGCGGTGTATCGCCGGTGTTGGTCAGGCCGCCATGAACCATGCCTCGCGGGAAGACGGCTGTTGCGCCCGTCTTGAACGGGATGACATTGCCATTGCCAGCGGTCATCTCGCCGCCTTCCACCACGTAGAGAAATTCCTCCCCGGGATGGGTGTGGCGGGGAATACGGCCGCCCGGTTTGACTTCCAGACGCATGACGACGACTTCCAGCGTGTCGGAGCCGGAAACATCATGGCGCTGCAGCTCAGCCCTGACAATCAGGTCTTCGGCGTGAACCGGCATGCCGGCAACGACCAGGAAGATCATCGCAAGGGCAGCCGTCGCGCCTTTGAGACCGAGATAAGAATTTGCATCTTTCATGAGAACGCCCCCCTCAGGCATAGTGTGCTTCGTACAAGCATTAAGCCGGTTCGAGGCCACCAGCACAAGGTGAGGCTGCAGGAATTGCGTTACGACGGACGGCAGACGCCAGCGAAGAGCGCTTAGCGCACTCGGTAACAGGAAGCGCATGGCCGTGGTGTTGGGGTTTGTTGAGGCAACTTTGACGTTCTGTTTCGAACCGATAGTGGTTCGCTGATCGCAGCTCAGCGTTCCACATAGCCCGGAAGGCATAGAAGAAACCCGACAGGCAAATGACTGTTCACTCCGCCGCCTGTGCCGGACCATATCCCAGTTGGGCGTTCAGTTTGGCGATCAAGTCTATGGCCGCTTCGGCGATCACTGTTCCCGGCGGGAAGATGGCCGAGGCGCCAGACTTGTAGAGTTCGTCATAATCCTGCGGGGGAACGACCCCGCCAACGACGATCATGATATCCTCCCGGCCCTCATCGGCCAGCGCCTTCTTCAAGGACGGCACCAGGGTCAGGTGACCGGCCGCAAGCGACGAGACACCAACCACGTGAACATCGTTCTCCACCGCTTGCCTTGCAGCTTCTTCCGGTGTCTGGAACAACGGACCGATATCGACGTCAAAGCCGAGATCGGCAAAGGCGGAGGCGATCACCTTCTGGCCCCGGTCATGGCCGTCCTGGCCCATCTTGGCAACCAGGATACGCGGCCGGCGGCCATCGTTGCCTTCGAATTCTTCCGTCAGCTTCTGGGCCTTTTCCAAGGCTCCGGACATGGACCCGGCCTCCCGTTTGTAGACCCCGGCAATAGACTTGATTTCCGCCTTGTGCCGGTCGAAGACCTTTTCCATGGCCAGCGAAATCTCGCCGACCGTTGCCTTTGCTCTCGCGGCCTTGACGGACAGATCCAGCAGATTGCCCTCCCCGCTTGATGCACACTGGGTCAAGGCCTCAAGTGCAGCCTGGGTCTCAGCTTCATTGCGCTCGGCGCGCAACCGTTCCAGCTTGGCAATCTGCGCCGCCCGGACTTGCGCATTGTCGACCTTCAGGACATCGATAGGTTTTTCGGCATCCGGTTTGAACTTGTTGACGCCGACCACCGTCTGGGCGCCGCTGTCGATGCGCGCCTGGGTCTTGGCCGCCGCTTCCTCGATGCGGAGCTTCGGAATACCCTTTTCAATCGCCTTGGCCATACCGCCAAGACCCTCGATCTCGCGGATGTGGCCCATGGCCTTGCTGGCAAGATCGGCGGTCAGCTTTTCGACATAGAACGATCCGCCCCAGGGATCGATCACCTTGGTCGTGCCGCTTTCCTGCTGGAGGAACAGCTGCGTATTGCGGGCGATGCGCGCCGAGAAATCGGTCGGCAAAGCCAGCGCTTCGTCGAGGGCATTGGTGTGCAGCGACTGGGTGTGCCCCTGTGTGGCCGCCATGGCCTCGACGCAGGTGCGGATGACATTGTTGAAGACATCTTGTGCCGTCAATGACCAGCCGGATGTCTGCGAATGGGTGCGCAACGACAGGGATTTCGGGTTTTTCGGCGCGAAATTCTCCTGCATCAACGTCGACCAGATGAGCCGCGCCGCCCTGAGCTTGGCAACTTCCATGAAGAAGTTCATGCCGATGGCCCAGAAGAACGACAGGCGCGGCGCGAAGCGGTCGATATCCATGCCCGCGGCAACACCTGCGCGGGCATATTCAATCCCGTCAGCGATGGTATAGGCCAGTTCCAGATCCGCCGTCGCGCCGGCTTCCTGCATGTGATAGCCGGAAATCGAGATGGAATTGAATCGTGGCATGTTCTCGGACGTGAACTTGAAGATGTCCGAGATGATCCGCATCGACTGTTTCGGCGGATAGATATAGGTGTTGCGAACCATGAACTCCTTCAGAATGTCGTTCTGAATGGTGCCCGACAGGTCCTTCTGGGCAACGCCCTGCTCTTCTGCCGCAACAATATAAAGCGCCAGAACCGGCAGCACAGCACCGTTCATGGTCATCGATACGCTCATCTGATCCAGCGGAATCCCGGAAAACAGCGTGCGCATGTCATAGATCGAGTCGATCGCCACCCCGGCCATGCCGACATCACCGGAAACGCGCGGGTGATCGCTGTCATAGCCTCGGTGGGTGGCAAGGTCGAAAGCCACCGACAGGCCCTTCTGGCCGGCGGCCAGATTGCGCCGGTAGAAGGCGTTGGAATCCTCGGCAGTCGAGAAGCCCGCATACTGGCGCACGGTCCAGGGCTGCTGGACATACATGGTCGGATACGGTCCACGTAGGAAGGGCGCCAGACCGGGATAGGTGTTCAGATGGTCCAGCCCGGCAAGATCGTCTGCCGTAACCACCGGCGGCACGTCGATATCCTCGGGTGTCTGCCAGGCGTCACCGCTGCTTGCCGCACCAACGGATACGTCCTTGAACGCGAGCGTCGAGAAATCTGGAATCCTGCTCATGCGCTTGCCTCCGGGTTTACGGCCTCGGACTGCCCTCCACGGCCGCCCAGTTTAGCATGAAGATCCTGCAGCACTGCCAGCAGA
This sequence comes from Roseibium sp., assembly GCA_965230445.1. GTDB lineage: Bacteria > Pseudomonadota > Alphaproteobacteria > Rhizobiales > Stappiaceae > Roseibium. The sequence goes on from OZ246005.1 coordinate 2,975,739, forward strand.
TTTGCACCGGCATAAAGGAAAGTGTCTATACCGGCGGCGCGCAAGGCATCTTCGCTCTCGCCGGGCTTTCCGGCAATCAGGAGAATTTCAGCCCCTGCTGCCTTCAGGGCTTTCGCGGCATCAACGGCTTGTTCGCCATAGATAGTGTCGGACGACGCCATGACGGCGATTTTCGAGCCGTTGGACTTGAATGCGGAAACAGTCTCTTTAAGGGAGGTGGACTCCTCACCTCCGGCCACCGCAATTCCACCTGCTGCAAGGGCGCTGGTGATCCAGCGGGCGCGGGTATTGAACTCTGACAAGGATCCTAAAACCGCCAGAAAAACCGGTGGCAATTCTGCTGCCAGGTCACGCAACGCTTCAAACTCCTCGGCGAGACGGAATGGCGAGAGCTTTTCCGCCTTTATTGGACCGTCTTCGGCACCCAAGGCGCTAGACACTGCAGTCAGTGCACTTCCAGCAGCAAGAAATTCGCCGACAGCTGCGAATACGGCTCCGTTTCCAGGGCGCGGAAGGTCCGGGATAGTTTGCGGCGGCGCCGGGCTTTCATCCGGGCTCCAGGGCAGGATCTCGAGTGTTTCCTGCATGTGTTCGCCAAGCTGCGGAAACTCGCTGACGCCGGTAATCGGGAGTTTGCGCGTGGCCGCGCCGCGGCGCAGCCTTTCAGCCGATTGCTTCGTCCGTTCCTGCAGCTTGCCTTCAATCAGACTCCGGCGAATGCCGCCCTCGGCCTCTATCTGCTGCAACCGCTCCCAGGCTGCAGTTATCATGCCCTCGGTGCGCGCTTCGATGGCGCCCGATCCGGCGGCCGGATCGCTGACCCTGTAGAGATTGCTTTCTTCAAGCAGGATCGACTGCGTGTTGCGGGCAATCCGGCGGGCGAACTCATCCGGCACACCAATCGCATCGGTATAGGGCAAGACACTGACCGTATCGGCACCACCAATACCGGCGGCAAAAGACGCTGTTGTACACCGCAGCATGTTCACCCACGGATCGAAGCGGGTCATCATGCGCCGGGACGTCTGCATATGAAGATGCATTGGTGTCCCGGGCAAACCGGCGTGATCCAGAATGCTCGCCCATATCCGCCGTGCAGCGCGCGCCTTAGCGGTCGTCCCGATCTGGTCGGCATCGGCGGCAAGACAGATACCAATGCGCGGCGCCCACTCGGCAGCTGGCAGTCCGGTGTTTTCCATCATGCGCAAATACGCAAGGACAGTCGCAAAGACATTTGCCAGTTCTTCCGCATCGGTCGCGCCTGCATCGTGCCAGACACGGCCATCAGCCAGCAGCAACCGGCCGGAGAGACTTTGGACAGCAGCATTGGCAAGCAAATCTCCCAGAAGACTGGCCATTCGGTTCGGCCCTGCCCATTCGCTTCCCCTTACAGCCAACCAGCCGATCGGATCGATACCTGCATGAAGATCGATCGAAGCCGGATCAACACCGTTTTCCGCAGCCGATGCCAGAAATGCAGACAGAGCTGCTATCGCGCCATGGCCCGCATCCAGGCGGATGCATATCAGGTCCAGCATGACGCCCTTCAGCACGTTCGCCAGGGCTGCAGCGGTATTGGCGTGAACGCCGCGTCCGCCAGCGTGGCCCTTCCCGGCAATCACCAGTTCCAGTCCGCTGGCCCCACCGTTCAAATCCTCGAGGATCTGGGAATTGGCAATGCCAGGGTCCGAAAGGTCGATCCGTTGGACGATCCCCCATGGCACTTGGGGCTGCCTGGCAGCAAGTGGCGAGGAATCGGCGCGTGCATTGTAAAGCGGATGAACTTCAAGGCCGTCTGCCGTACGGCTGGACAGGCGGGCCCTGGACTGGCCTTTCAAGGCCTTGTCGACCGCCTCCCACCAGGCGGCTTCATCAGCATTCAGGAAGGGTGCTGGCAAGGAAAAGCTGAGCGGCATGATTTTCATACTCCCGTGCCGCCTTTTTAATTTGCACCCATGGTGCGTGGCAACTCGGCATTATGGGGGAGGAATTCAGCCTCAGAATCATTCCCCTGCGTCATTAAAATTAAAACGTTAGGGCATTTTTCAGCCGCAACCGCGCACCCATCCGGCTTACGCAGGGATTTATTGGTGATTTAATCGGGAAAACATGCTATTTTGATCCCAATATGCCAAATTTTTGGCACATTTTGCACAAAATTGCGCTTAAACCGATTGGTAGCTTCGACAGTTGTCAGTTAGTGTGGTTGTGCAGCCGGGAAAAACCTTTAACAACCAATGGTAAGGCTTCGCGGCTAAGCAGAGCACCTACGGAAGATGTAGTTCCTATCCAGGGTGCATTTAGAACCCCATCAGCCGTAGCCCGGCAGAATTGCTAAAAGCATCCGGGCATTTCGCGGCGCAAGCAGCCCGGCAAAGGCTGCAAAAAACGGATGTGCACAATGCTTGATCATACCGAATTGAAAAACAAACTCCGGGCAATTTCGGAAACGACAACCGCCCATCATGTGCTCGACATACTGGAGTCCAATCTCCGCCGTATGGGGGCAACCCACATTCTGATCACTGGCTTGCCGATGCCAAACCGGCCAATCGACAGCCTCGTTCAACGGTTCCGTTGGCCGGACCAGCGCAATGACGGTATCGAAAGCACGTCGCTCTCAGCCAATGACAGCGCCCTGATGCTTGGCCTCGCCTCCAACCGCGCCAAGGTGTGGACCATCACGGCCGGAGACATGGAACACTCCGACATTCTGGCAGCCTCTGGCGAAGGCAACCAGATCATCGTGGTCCCGGTTTCGGAACTGCATCCGTTCCAGGCGTTTGTGTTTGCAAGCGGCCCGTCTTTGCAGGTGTCGAAGTTCGACCTTTCAAACATCGAGGTCCTCGCGGCTGCCGCCTTTTCACGCCTGCGGGATCTGGGCGTGGTCAGCGGACAGCGGCCCGGCGCACTTTCCAACCGCGAACGGCGGGTTCTTGAACTGACAGCCTACGGCAAGACCGCTGGTGAGATCGCCGACGTGCTGGAGATTTCCCAGCGAACCGTTCATGCGCATCTTCAGAACGCCAGCGTTAAGCTAAATGCAACGAACAAGACCCACACTGTGGTCGAGGCCCTCCGTTACGGCCAGATTAGCGTCTAACGGACTGAAATTCGCAGAGGACCGGATGCGGCCGGTCGTCCTGCGCGTTTCGATATGCGGCAAAAAATGGGGCGCCTGATGGCGCCCCAGACCGCTGACAAACCCCTGGCGTTTGCCGGGGGTTTTTGATTCACTGTTTTTATGTTGAAGAAGCCCGGCCCTGACCAGACAGCTCTCGAGATGGTGACGCTCGATCAGCTTGTTCCCGCCGATCACTTGTTGCGCAAGATTGATGCGGTGATCGACTTTTCGTTCATTCATGACCGCGTTGCTGGTCTTTATTGTGCCGACAATGGCCGCCCGCCGCTGGATCCGACCTTGATGTTCAAGGCGCTGTTCATCGGGTATCTTTACGGGATCCGCTCTGAGCGCCAGCTGGTGCGCGAGATCGAGGTGAATGTTGCTTACCGCTGGTTTTTGCGGCTGAAGCTGACGGACAAAGTGTTTGATGCCTCGACGCTCTCCCAGAACCGCCGCCGCCGTTACACCGATACCTCGGTGGCGCAGGACATCTTCGACCGGATTGTGGAGCAGGCCCTGCACCACGGGCTTGTCGACGGCACGGTGCTTTATACGGACAGCACGCATCTGAAGGCGAATGCCAACAAGGGCAAATACGACCTGACGCAGATCGAAAAGTCGCGGGCCGATTACTGGGGTGAGCTGGACCGGGCAATTGAGGCGGAGCGCAAGCTGCACGGTCAAAACCCTCTGAAGACCAAGGAGCGCACGCCACAGGTCAAACAGACCAAGGTGAGCCGCACGGACCCGGATGCCGGTTACATGGTGCGCGAGGGCAAGCCGAAGGGCTTCTTTTATCTGGATCATCGCACGGTGGATGGCCGGCTCGGGATCATCACGGATACCTTCGCCACACCGGCCAATGTCCATGACAGCATTGTGTATCTGTCCCGGCTGGACCGCCAGAAGCAGCGCTTCGATTTTGACGTCCGGGCCGTCGGACTGGATGCGGGCTATGCCACGTCCGGGATCGCCAAAGGGCTGGAAAACCGTGGCATTCTGGGTGTCACCGGCTACCGCCGCCCAACATCCCCCAGACCCGGCATGATGCGCAAGTCCGCCTTCACCTATGAACCTGACACGGACGGATACCGCTGTCCGCAAGGCCAGCTCTTGACCTACGCCACGACGGATCGCAACGGCTACAAACACTACCGCTCCGATCCCGCCCTGTGTAGGACCTGCCCGGTTCTGGCCTCCTGCACGTCCAATGCCAAGGCCGAGCGGACCCTGACCCGCCATGTCTGGCAGGAGGCGCGCGAGCGAACCGATGCCCACCGGCTCACCCCTTGGGGCAAGAGCGTCTACAAGCGCCGAAAGGAAACCGTGGAGCGCTCATTTGCCGATGCCAAGCAGCTTCATGGACACCGCTATGCCAGGTTCCGAAGTCTGACGCGGGTGCAAACGCAATGCCTGCTTGCCGCTGCCGCCCAAAACATCAAGAAAATCGCAATGGCCCTCACAAAGATCCCGAAACAAGCCCCCGCATGAGGGAGGCAAACCGACCTCACGCTGAATAAAGCCCGCTCAAAACACGAAAACCAAGAGCGTGAAAAAACAAACCCGCCAAAATCGACGGGTTTGTCAGCGGTCTGTCGCGCCACCGGCGCCCCATTGTTGTTTCAAGCAAAAAACGTGATCAATAGGTCATCATCGGATCGAGCGACTTGGCCTGTTCGACCCATTTGGTTACCTGGCTCTCTGCTGGCACCTGACGGACGAGTTTCTTCTCGCCGTTCACCTCGACCATTTTTGCGGCAAGGTTGACCGCATTGCGGTTCCTGAGTTCCTTCACAGTGTCAACGCCGGCCGCTTCCAGAAGCTCAGAGTATTCTTCGCCGACGCCGCTAATACGCATGAGGTCGGCCATATTCGCCCACTTGAGAATTCTGCCGGCATCAATCCCTGTGGCGTCGGCCAATTCCTTGCGGCCCTTCGGGTCCTTGGCTCTATCAAGATAGGCTTCAGTTGTCTTTATGCCCTGTTCTTGCAGTTTTGCCGCATAAGTCGGACCGATGCCCTCTATCTCGTCGATGGAATATGCCATTCTCAAGCTGCTCCTTTGGGATTCTCTACGACCTTAAGAAAACAAATTCCAGGTCATCACACAATCTGATTCAGTCCCGGGATTTGAGAAATCACCTCGTCTACTACGTCATCTCCGGCATTTTCCTTGGCAAAGGAAATGAGTTCTTTCGCAACGGTCTGCACGTCGCCCATGCTCAAACCCGCGCTGGTAAGCTCATTCAAGGTCGCCATGGCGCCCATGCCGCCGCCCATCATACTTCCAAGGCCGCCCAATAGCCCGCCGCCGCCAGCATCGCCCGAGTGTGCAGCCACCAGTTCCGAAGCACCGGGGAGGCTTGCAAAAATTTGCTGAACCTGATCGGACGGGCCTTCCTTTTCGAGGAACCCGAGTATTATAGCGACAGCTTTTTGGGCTAGACTTTCATCGATGCCGGCAGCAGTCATGATCCGTTTGATGAGTTCTTCCATAGGGCTCTCCATTTTCAGCTCTGCGCCACCTTGGCTATAAGGCGACATGGCGTCCAACTTCCTATACATGTGCCCGGTAGGGTGCGTCGATGGGTTGCTGCGCCCTGCCGACTGTTTTTTGAGACCTTTACGGGTTCGGCCCTAAACATCTGATTGGTATTCGGAGGTAACGTGAGCAAGGACAAGACGATCTTCATCGGCGCAAGCACCAAGGATGAAACGCTCACCCTCAAACTGGCCAACCGGCATGGATTGATCGCAGGTGCCACCGGCACCGGAAAGACGGTTTCCCTGCAGATCCTGGCGGAAGGATTTTCCAAAGCCGGAGTTCCGGTGTTTTGCGCGGATATCAAGGGCGACCTGTCGGGAATAGCCGCAGAAGGCACCAGCAAGGACTTCCTGGAAAAACGCGCCAAGGAGATCGGCCTCGGGGCAAGCTATTCGTATCACGCCTTTCCGGCCGTGTTCTGGGACCTCATGGGAAAACAGGGCCATCCGATCCGAACGACCATCTCCGAAATCGGACCGCTGCTGCTCTCGCGCCTGTTGGAACTCAACGACACGCAGGAAGGTGTATTGAATGTCCTCTTTGAGCTCGCCGACGACGAGGGCCTCCTGCTTCTGGACCTGAAGGACCTGCGCGCCATGCTTACTCATGTCGCGGAGCGATCCTCGGAGCTGTCCACCATCTACGGCAACGTATCGAAGGCTTCAGTCGGTGCCATCCAGCGGCGTCTTCTGGTGCTGGAGCGCCAGGGGGGAGAGAACTTTTTCGGTGAACCCGCACTTGATATTCGCGATTTCCTCAGAACGGCTCCGGATGGCCGCGGCGTGATCAACATTCTTGCCGCCGACCAGCTGATGACCTCGCCACGCCTCTACGCCGTCTTCCTTTTGTGGCTGATGTCAGAGCTTTTCGAGGAGCTGCCCGAAGTCGGCGACCCCGACAAGCCCAAACTGGTGTTCTTCTTCGATGAGGCACATCTCCTGTTCAACGACGCACCAAAGGCCCTGGTCGAAAAGGTCGAGCAAGTGGTGCGGCTGATCCGGTCGAAGGGTGTCGGCATCTACTTCGTCACACAGAACCCGCTCGACATTCCCGAAACCGTCCTGGCCCAACTCGGCAACCGCATCCAGCACGCCTTGAGAGCATTCACACCGCGCGATCAGAGAGCGGTGCGAGCAGCTGCCGAAACATTCAGGCCGAACCCGGACATCAACACGGAACGCGCCATTACCGAACTTGGCGTCGGCGAAGCGCTGGTATCGACCCTGGAAGGCAAGGGCATTCCGTCTATCGTTCAGCGCACATTGATCCGTCCGCCTTCATCCCGTCTTGGACCGGTCAGCCAGGCGGAACGGCGGAGCTTGATCCAATCGAGCCCGGTTTTCGGCCTTTATGACCGCCCGAAAGACCGGGAATCCGCCTATGAAGTCCTGTTGACACGCGCCGACGTAGAGCTCCGTCAGGAAGAAGCCCGCCGCGAGAAAGAAGAACGCCACACTCGCAAACATGGCGAGCCCCGCCGGTCCCGGTCCGGATTTCAGCTCCCCGATTTCGGGCGTGATGACCGTTCCCGCAGCGCTAGCACAAAGCGGCGCACTCAAAGGCGGCGGCAACGCGATTCCGTCCTGGAGGCCGGTTTGAAATCGGCAGCGCGGAGTCTCGGCACGTCTTTGGGACGCGCCCTCGTTCGCGGCATGCTCGGCTCGCTCAAGCGAGGCAATTGACAGGTAAAAACCGGCAGGCTTCGGTAGAAGCGACATTGCAATCAGTTTGCTGCTGTGGCCTCCTGCCGCCCTGTAACACAATTCAATGACCCATCAAGGACCCATCCATGAGTGCCATCGACTCCGTCCTCGCCCGCATCGATACCGATCTCGACAAAAGCCTGGAGCGGCTGTTCGACTTTCTGAAAATCCAGAGCATTTCCACTGATCCTGCCTACGCCAGCAACTGCCGGACGGCTGCCGAATGGCTCGTCACCGAGTTGAAGTCCATGGGAATCGATGCATCCGTGCGTGAAACGGAGGGGCATCCGATGGTCGTCGGCCACAAGACGTCCGCCAAGCCCGGGCCGCACGTCCTGTTCTACGGCCACTATGACGTACAGCCCGTGGACCCGCTCGACCTGTGGCACGACGATCCGTTCGCGCCGCAGATGAAGACGCGAGAAGACGGCTCCAAGTACTTCGTTGCCCGTGGGGCCTCCGACGACAAGGGGCAATTGATGACCTTCGTCGAAGCGGCCCGCGCCTATATCGCCGAAACCGGGGATCTTCCGATCGACGTCACTTTTCTGTTCGAAGGCGAGGAAGAATGCGGTTCGCCCTCCCTTCACCCGTTTCTTGAAGCCAACAGGGACGAACTCAGCTGCGATGTGGCGCTGATTTGTGACACGGGCATGTGGGATGCGGATACCCCGGCGATAACCTGCATGCTGCGTGGTCTTGTCGGCGACGAGATCATCGTGAAGGCTGCCAGCCGGGACCTGCACTCGGGCCTCTATGGCGGTGCGGCGCAGAACCCGCTCCACATTGTCGCAGATATTGTCGCCGGCCTGCATGACGAAAACGGCAAGATCACCTTGCCGGGTTTCTATGATGGCGTGATCGAGATGCCCGAAAGCGTGACCAGTATGTGGGAGACGCTCGGCTTTGATGTCGACACGCACCTTCTGGGCGAAATTGGCCTGCAGACCCCGCGCGGCGAAAAAGACCGCACGCCGCTGGAACACATCTGGACCCGGCCGACGGCCGAAGTAAACGGCATGTGGGGCGGATATCAGGGCGCAGGTTCAAAAACGGTGATCCCCGCTGAAGCGCATGCCAAATTTACATTCCGCCTGGTCGGCGATCAGGATCCGAAGAAGATCAGCGAATCTTTCCGCGCTTATGTGCGTTCGAGGATCCCGGAAGACTGCTCTGTCGAGTTCATCGCCAAGGAAGGCAGCCCGGCGCTGCGGCTCGACTTCACCATGCCGGTTCTTGCCAAGGGCAAACAGGCCCTTCAGGAAGAATGGGAAACCGAGACCGCACTGGTCGGCATGGGCGGCTCGATCCCGATTGCGGGCGACTTCAAGCGGATGCTGGGCATGGATTCCCTCATGATCGGTTTCGGTCTGAAGGACGATCAGATCCATTCCCCCAACGAGAAATATGACCTCAAGAGCTTCCACAAGGGCATACGCTCCTGGGCACGGGTTATGGAGCAATTGGCAGAACAATGAAATCGGTCTGTGTGTTTTGCGGTTCCAGTTTTGGCGGCAACGAAGTCTACAGGCGCGCTGCCGCTGAAACCGGAAAGGTGATTGCCGAAAGCGGCTACCGGCTTGTCTATGGCGGTGCCAGCGTCGGCCTCATGGGCGCTGTTGCCGATGCGGCCCTCGCCGCTGGCGGTGAGGTCATTGGCATTTTGCCGGCCGCGCTTCAGGAAAAGGAAATCGACCACACCGGCCTGACCGAATCCCACATCGTCTCGTCCATGCACGAGCGCAAGGCGATGATGGCGGAGTTTTCCGACGCCTTTATCGCGCTTCCAGGCGGGGCAGGTACGCTGGAGGAGATTTTCGAAGTTTGGACCTGGGGACAGCTTGGCTATCACACCAAGCCTTGCGGGTTCCTGAACATCGAAGGTTTTTTCGACGGGCTTCTGGCCTTTCTGGACCATCAGGTTGGCGAAGGGTTCACCAAGCCCGAGATGCGGGCCATGGTACAGGTTGGCACTGATCCGGCCGGTCTGCTTGCCCAGTTTGCCGGCTACAAGCCGCCTTCCACACACAAGTGGATTGGCAAGGAGGAAACGTGACGTAGCGTTCCTCGGGAACTGGCGCCCAGCATCAAAGTTTCATCGGTTTTTGCACCCATCGACCGCTTGGCAAGGCGGTCGTCGCGGTGCTATGCCGTCCCCGCAACCTCTTCGGAGATCAGCCAAAAATAACATCTGTTCGGAGTGAAAGAGTGTTTCTGCGCTTGCCGCACATCTTGTGTGTTTGTGTTTTCGTATCCCTGATCACTGCCTGTTCCCCGACGCTTGAAGATGCCCCCTTGCAGGTGGCCCGGACATCCAATGTGACGCTGGTGCAAATCCGCGAAGATTCTGTCGGCGGAATCACCAAGGACACAGACTACGGCCCGAAGGCTGTGGAAGCCGCGCTGCCCGGATTTACCACCGACGGCATTCAGACTGCGGTCGAAACCCGTACGGAATGGGCACTTGCGGCCTTCAACTCCGACGGTTTCCAGGTGCTGCAAATTTTCAAGGGCCGTGACGGCAAGGTCAGCACGGTACATGGCGTAACGCATCATTTGCAGGGCCCGAACGGTGAACGCATCGGCATGACCTTCTCCGAAGTAGGCACTTCGCGGGCGGACTGCCGTGCGGGAAAAAGTCTTTGGCGCGGAATGGCGATCTGCAAGTCCGAAGGTCACAGGAACATCGAACTGGTCTACGCAATTCCAGGTTATCAGGGCCCGTTCGATCGTCTGCCTGCGGAAAACGACTTGTTCGACGCAGAATTGCAGCGGATTCTCTGGACGCCGGACGCTTGAGAACACGAGCGGCTCCCCGTCAAGGCCGCTCCTGCTAGCCGATCTGCATCATCCCTTCGGCGGGCACCCCGTGACCTTTGGCGAATCCTCGGCTAATCCTAGCTAGATGACAACCAAGGCTACGCTCCCCAATATCGACACCCTTGCCGACGACATCACATCCGGCAACCGGGCTTCGCTCGCAAGGGCGATCACGCTGGTGGAATCGCGCCGGGACGATCATCGGCGGCTGGCCGCCGGGCTGATCCAGCACCTGCTCCCGAAAGCCGGAAAAGCCATACGCGTCGGCATCACCGGCGTGCCGGGTGTCGGCAAATCGACCACCATCGACACGCTCGGATCAAATCTGACTGGCACCGGACACAAGGTGGCAGTCCTCGCAGTCGATCCGTCATCCACGCGCACCGGCGGGTCAATCCTTGGTGACAAGACGCGCATGGCAAAGCTCGCGGTGGACCGGAACGCCTTTATCCGCCCCTCGCCGTCTGCCGGCACCCTCGGCGGTGTTGCGGCCAAGACCCGTGAGACGATGCTGCTTTGCGAAGCCGCCGGGTTTGACGTGATCCTCGTGGAAACGGTTGGCATCGGCCAGTCCGAGACCACGGTCGCCGATATGGTCGACTTCTTTCTGGTTCTGATGCTTCCAGGCGCCGGCGACGAGTTGCAGGGCATCAAGAAAGGCGTTCTTGAGATCGCCGACATGATTGCGGTCAACAAGGCCGACGGCGACGGCGCCTTTAGAGCCCGTTCGGCGGCGTCAGACTACAGGGCGGCCTTGCATATTCTGGCGCCGAAATCCCCGAACTGGCTGACGCCAGTCATAACCGTTTCAGGTCTGACCAACGAGGGTTTGGACGGCCTTTGGCAACAAGTCGAGATGTACCGGGCCAAGATGGAGGCGTCTGGCGAGTGGCAGGAAAAACGCGCCATTCAGCAGGTTGCCTGGATGTGGGACCTCCTCCAACAACGCATGATGGCCGCGCTGACAGGTAACGAGCAAACTGCTGCCCGTGTGAAGGAACTGGAGCATAGTGTCAGAACCGGCGAGGCTTCCGTCTCACTTGCAGTCGACGAACTTACCGGACTTATGGGGCTGTAATACCTACTTCAGCTGGTATCGGCCAAAAGCTCGCCGGTTCAGGCCTGTTTGAAACTTGCCGGTTTGCGGCACAGTAACTGCTTGAGTTGTTCGCGTGTATCTTTCACCTCTTCTTCTGTGATACCGAGCCGTCCTAGAACACGCATGCCAATAAAGAGGGCGTGGCTGGCGCGCGCACGTTTGCGCGCTTCTTTCTCGGTTAAAGTGGTCCCGTCTTCGTTTGGATCACGAAGTGCCTTTGTAACGGCGTCCTCGATTTTTTTTGCCATGGCGTTTAGCCTGGCTTGAATAACCTGATTGTGAGCCGCTTGATCGACCATTGCGTTGCACAAGAAGCACCCGCGGCGGCGCTCTTCTTCAGTCCCGTTTATGAAGGTCTTGTCGAACAGAAACAAAATGCGTTCATACCCGGTCCCGTTTCCAGGGTCCTGCAGATAAGTGACGGCAAGATTCACCACTTCCGCATCGTACTTGTCGATTGCGTCCAGATAGACCGATCGCTTGTCGCCAAAGGCCTTGTAGAAGGAACCCTTGGTAATCTCCATGGTATTCAGGAGATTGGCCATCGAGGCCTCTTCGTAGCCGACATCCCAGAAAAGGGTCATGGCCCTTTCGATTGCTATGTCCGTGTCAAACTCTCGTGGTCTGCCCATGGCCGTTTCTTCTTCAGCTACAATCGGTCTTGCATGTAAAACGCCTCGGAACAGATGCGTTTCACGTACGATGTAGAAGTGGATACTAGGTCATGTCGTTGCGCACCACCAACCAACAAGCGAGGTTTCGGCCGCCATCGAAGATTACGGGTTTTGGCCAAGCGTGACCTTGATAGAGTTACCTAATTTATCGCGTTTGGCATATTGATTGCTCCGTTATTACTAGAAAAACTAAACTGTCCAAAAACGGAACATTTTTCGAATGACTGTATCCGTGGCTGCAAAAAGTCCGGGAATCCTCTCCAGGCGGGCGTTCCTTTCCGGGACAATGGTGTGCCTTTCCGGCACTCTTGCGCATGCAATGAAAGTGGCCGACCTGCGCGGATCGATCGATGCCGGGGAACTGGGCCTTCTTCCCAATGCAAGTGACGATCAGTCAACTTTGTTCCAAAATGCGATCAACCGGGCGGTAGAAAAGGGACGAGCACTGTTTCTCCCGGCCGGAACCTATCCTGTCGCCAATCTCCGCTTGCCCACCGGAACCCTGATCGTTGGAGTCCCGGGCAAGACACGGCTGGTTTATCTTGGCGGCGGCGGCCTGCTCGCGCGTGGTGAAGGTGTCAGCGATATCGGCATTTCGGGCGTCACCTTCGACGGCGCAAACCGGTCGATTGGCGATTTCACGGAAGGCCTGCTGCATTTTGTCGGCGCCCGGAACTTAAGCCTGGACAATTGCGAGATTGCCGGTTCGGCTAAAACAGGCGTCGTGTTGGACCGTTGCTCGGGCCGGGTGGCCAACTGCAGAATATCCGGCGCCGCCGAGGCCGGGCTCCGCTCGAATGAAGCGGCAGGGCTCATGATCACCGGCAATAGCGTGACCGATTGCGCAAACGGCGGCATCTGGATCCACAGGTGGCGGGACGGCGAAGACGGAACATTGGTTTCCGGCAACCGGGTCGAACGGATCGGGGCCAAGTATGGCGGAACGGGTCAGTTCGGCAATGGCATCAATATCTTCCGCGCCCATGGCGTGGTGGTAACAGGCAATCGGATCACCGATTGCGCATTCTCCGCAATCCGCTCGAACACTGGCTCGAATGTGCAAATCGTCAACAACTCGTGCCTTCGATCCGGCGAAACGGCGATATACTCGGAATTCAGCTTCCAGGGCGCCGTAATTTCCAACAACATCGTCGATGGCGGCACCACTGGAATATCGATTGCCAACTTTCAGGATGGCGGGCGTCTGGCCATCTGTTCCGGAAACCTGATCCGCAACATTTCCGAAGTTGGCCCCTATCCGGCCGAAGTTGCCGGTTTCGGCATCGGCATTGCTGCGGAAGCCGACACCACAATTACCGGCAACGTGATCGAGGGCGTGCCGCGTTTCGGCATGTTGCTTGGCTGGGGCCCATACATGCGCAATATCGTGGCCTCCCAGAATGTATTGCGCGATTGCGGGACCGGGATCGCTGTCACCGTCGTCAATGGTGCCGGTGCGGCCGTCATCACCAACAATGTGGTGCAAGGTTCGACGAACGGTTCGATCAACGGCTACCGGTGGCTCGACAAGGCGACGGGCGAGCTGGATTCAGCAAACGAATTCGGACACTTGACCGTCGATGGTAATCAGACCCTGGCCTGATTTTTCGCAGAAATTGTCCTCTTTGCTATCGCACCATTCAGACACGAATGCTCTTCAGTTCTGCCAGGAACTCCCGGGAGGGCCGGATCTCGCCTACTTCTGCGCCTTTGCGGTCCAGAATTGGCGGATTGACCAGCCGGTCCAGGACAGCCGCCTCTTCGTCATCCAGATCCATCAGGCCTTTCAGCACGCTTGCCATCATGACTTCAGCGGCCCGCGTGCCACCGTCATCGGCTTTCAGCGCAATGCCAAGGCCGAGTTCGGGAATGGCACCACAATAGACGCCTTCCGCCCCTGTCTTTACAAACGCGCGTCCCTTGAAGGCCTCGACAAGCTTGGTGCAGAACCGCCCTGATCCGGCGATCATGTACGGCTCGTTGATGCAGGCATTGTAAAGACTGCGGCAAGCTTCGGCGCGCAAGGGTTCCAGACCGTCGCCCGTTCCAAAGGCGGCGAAGACGCGAGCGAAACTTCGCAGCGGCGAAGCATAAGTCGGGATCGAACAACCATCGATGCCGCAGACATTTTGGTTCAGCGTGCCGCCGGTCAGCTGTTCCATGACATTGCGGATTTCGCGCTGAACCGGATGGTCTCGATGGACATAGCCGCGTGTATCGACGCCCAACACCTTGGCCAAACCGAGAAAACCCGCGTGCTTGCCGGAACAGTTGTTGTGCAGTCCGCATGGAACCTCGTCGTTGAGGATCAGTTTGGCGGCATCCTCCATGCGCTGCGGCCATTGCGGCCCGCATTCAAGATCGTCCTCGTTCAGACCCGCTTTCAACAGCATCACGCGAGCCAGGTTGACGTGTACCTCCTCGCCATTGTGGGAGGCACAGGTCAGTGCCAGCTCCGCATCGGAAAAATCCAGCGCCTCGGCCGCGCCCGATTCCACGAGCGGGATTGCCTGCAGCGCCTTGATGGCAGAGCGCGGAAACACCAGCGCGCCGGGATCGCCGATTGCGCCCACCAGATTGCCTTCGCTATCGGAGATCGCGACCACACCCCGGTGACGGCTTTCGACCAGCGATCCGCGCGTTACTTCAACAAGTACGGGATTATCCATGCGGCAGGACTCCAGGATGCAGCGTGGTCGCCTAATACCAATCGGCAGAAACAAAGACGTATCTGTTTGAGCGAAAATCTGTTCCTTGCAAGGCGGTGTGCGCAGCGCGGCCTTGCCGACTGGTATTACCCTAGGCGAATTCGTCTCAGGCCGCAGTTAAAAAGCGGTGGAGCCGTTCCATCGCCTCATCGATCACCTCTTCACGCTTGCAAAAGCAGAAGCGGACGAAACCATCCGGCGCATCGCTGCCGTAAAAGGCCGAGACCGGAACTGTAGCGACCCCGGCGTCCCGCACAAGCGTTTCACAAATCGATACGTCATCCGATCCAAGCCCGAGTTTCCCGATCCCGCAAGTCAGAAAGTAGGTTGAGCGGCAGGGTAGAACCGAAAATCCCAGCCGAACCAATCCGGCGGCCATCCGGTCACGCTTGGCCATCAAGTCGCTTGCGAGGCCCTCATAGTAGTCATCTCCCTTGCCGAGACCATAGGCCACCGCCTTCTGCAGGTCAGGCGGCGTGGTAAAGGTAACGTACTGATGCGCCTTGGAGACCGGATCGATCAGATGCTCCGGTCCGCTGACGTAACCAACCTTCCAGCCGGTGAGCGAAAACGTCTTTCCGGCCGATCCGATCCGCACTGTTCGCTCGCGCATGCCCTCAAGGCCCATGAGCGGAATGTGCCGGTTGCCGTCAAACACAAGATGCTCATACACCTCATCGCAGATGGCATAGGCATCATGCTCGATACACAGATCAGCGATCAGCCGCAGCTCGTCGTGAGAGAACACCTTTGCTGTTGGG
Organism: Roseibium sp.; assembly: GCA_965230445.1. GTDB lineage: Bacteria > Pseudomonadota > Alphaproteobacteria > Rhizobiales > Stappiaceae > Roseibium. The sequence continues at coordinate 2,991,173 of OZ246005.1, forward strand.
TTCATCGGATTGTTAATCAGAATGGCCTTGGTCTTCGCTGAAAACGCAGCCTTGAGCGCATCGGCGTCCAGTTCCCAATGCGGCGGCGTCACACGCACCGGAACGGGGATCCCGCCTGCCCGCTTCACAAGCGGAAGGTAACAATCGTAAAGCGGCTCAATGAGAACAACTTCGTCGCCCGGATCGACCAGCGCCATGATGCAATCGACCAGAGCCTCTGTCGCGCCTGACGTCACCAGGATTTCGGTCGCGGGATCCAGATCGAGACCATAGAATCTCCGGCTACTGCGAGCGACCGCCTCACGTAATTCCGGCAGTCCGGCCATCGGCGGATACTGGTTGGGACCGGTTCGAAGTGCCTCCGCCGCCACTTCGCGAATGTCCTCAGGTCCGTCCACATCCGGAAAGCCCTGCCCCAGATTGACGGCCGCATGCTGCCTGGCCAGGCGCGACATCGTCTCAAAGACGGTGGTCGGAAGACCGGTGAATACCGGATTGGTCGGTTTCATGTGTTCTCCTCACGATTCCGACAGTGTTATACCAACCCCAATTGATTAGAACCTATCTGATGGAGCGAAAATTCGTTTCCGGCTAGGCGATGCGGGCAGCGCGGCCTTTACGGCCGGGCAAGCGCAGCAACGACGCCGGGGACGAATTTTCGCCCACCAAAGGCGCGCTTTTCCTGTCCTTCGGACAGCGTCATGCTTTTTGAACGATACCCCGCATCGTCCTGCAAAGCATTCCTAGCCGAAGAAAAGGAGAAGCGCGTCAGATAGGTTCTAATCAATTGGGGTTGGTATTATACCAACCGGCAGGACTTGTGACCCGTCAGGACCAACGTCCCGAACAACTCGAACGTCACTTCTATCAGCGATCAAAAATGGATGATCCAATCGTTTCATCCGGACTTCTATCCCTGCCTATGATCTGAATAAAATGCTTATATCGTATATTACTTATCGACTGCTTCATGCAGTTTAGTAGGGAGCACTCACATTCATAACTTATTTCGGCCTTCGAAATATTTATTTCAGATTTGCTTGTAACAATTGCGAATTGTTCGGTGTGAATTATTTGGTCAGACTCGAATGACATTGCCAATAATGCGTGCATATCAAGGCTTTACAACTTTGAACCCACTATCCACATTCACAGGCGCGGTACTGTTCGGATTCGCCCTTTTGGGATGCACGGCATATGTCTCGCCAATCGCGCATGCTGCCGGGAAAGACAAACTGGTACTTTCGACATTTCAGGATTCGCCGATGGGCCAGGTGGGAAGGGAAATTCTCAAAACCGCCTATGCACAGCTTGGCGTGACGGTGGAATTCCTTGAGGTCACACCACAACGGGGGCTGATGGACTCCTCCACGGGAGTGACGGACGGCGAGGTACAGCGCATCGCAAACGTCGCTGCGAAATATCCAACGCTTCTACGGATCGACCCGCCGCTAATCGTGATCGAACTGGCGGTCTTTACCAACAAGCAAGAGGTGATCGACGCCGGGATAGAGGGCTTGTCGCAGTTTCATGTCGGCCGGCTCAGCGGCGTCGTTGCCTTGGAAGAACTGACCAGGGGCTTTGAACGGCAATGGATCGGCGACAGCCAGGTCGAACTGTTTCGAATGCTGGAGGCCGGCCGCCTGGAGGCGGTGATCAGCAATGTCGTCGTCGCAGAACTGGTCATGCAGAAGCTGGGCCTACAAAACATCCGGCCGGAAAGACTGCCGATCAGACGTATTCAGGTCTACCACTACCTTCATAAAAAGAACGCGGATCTCGCCGACGATATCTCTGGCGTCCTGCAGGATATGCTGATGGACGGATCAAAGGACGTAATAGTGTCCGACATGGTCGACAAGATGGTCGGGTTTTAGGGTTCCGCGCCAGATCACCGCTCTTCTGGCCTTTTTCGGCCGACAACCATCTCGCGCTTGCCGGCAAACCCCTTGCGCTTCTCAATCTCAAATCCGGCCGAGATCAGGTTTCTCCGCACCCAGCCGGCCGCAGTATAGGTCGCGAAGGTACCGCCCGGCACCGTCAGTTCCGCAGCATATCTCAGCAGATCGGCATCCCAAAGCTCCGGGTTCTTCGACGGACTGAACCCGTCCAGATACCAGGCATCGACTTCGCCGATGAAAGGTACGCTGTTGCATGAGGGCGTATTGGTTTCAGCGTTTCCGATCAGGCTCTTGACCAGCTCACGTGCATCGCCAATGCCGAGGCACAACCGGCTCCCGGCAACGGCAATCTCGTTCCAGCCCGGAACCGGCACCCAATTGCGTATCAGTTCATCCAAATGGTCCTTAATAACCGCAAACGGCTCAAGCGCCCTTTGAAGTTGCTCCACGGTCATCGGATAGAGCTCGAAGGACAGAAACGTCAGGCGCGGCGGATTGACGAGCGAATGCAGGCAGTCCAGCGTCGTCAAAAAATTGAGCCCGGTGCCAAAGCCGAACTCGCCAATCGTGAAATGCTCACGGCCGGAAAAACGGTCCGGCAAGCCGTTGCCTTGCAAAAACACATGACGCGTTTCGGCAAGTCCACCTGATCGGGAGAAATACGTGTCATCGAACCGGCCAGACTTTGGAACGCCGCCCTCCAGCCATTCAATCCCGGGCGCTCCGCCAGTTCCATCGCTAAGGTCTTTAAAAGACTTGTTCATTTCGTTGGCAAATCCTGTAAATATGCCTCGGGGGTAGTGGTGACCAGGGTTCGGACCCATAGATGAAAGTTGGTGGGGCATGGCAAAGATATACGATCTTGCAGTAATTGGCGGCGGCATTTTCGGTCTTTCAGTGGCGCGCAGCGCCGCCAAGGCAGGCCTCACGGTGGCGCTGGTGGAAGCCGAGCGGATCGGCGCCGGTGCGAGCGGCGGCATTCTCGGTGCCTTGATGCCGCATATGCCAGCCCGCTGGAACGACAAGAAAGCCTTCCAGTTCGCGGCCCTGTCTTCCTTGGAGCGCCATGTACGCGAGCTTGAAGCCGAAACCGGATGCCAGACCGGGTACCGCCGGTGCGGCCGGGTTATGCCCATTACCTCGGAAGAACGGCTGCTGCATCAGAAACTGAGAGCCGAAGAAGGCGCCAAGCGCTGGGCAAGCGACGATACCGGCTTCACCTACAAGCTGGACGAAGCTCAAACTCACGCGACCTGGCTGACGCCGGATATTGCACCCTTCGGTGTTGTCTATGAAACACTCTCTGCCCGGGTTTCGCCCATGGCCTATCTCAATGCCGTGTGCGAATCGCTCTCCGGGCGATACGCGGAAACTGCGAACGTGATTGTCGGACAAAAATTCTCGGGTTTCGACGAGGGCAGCGGCATGGTCCGGTTTGAGAATGGTGATCCGCTACACGCCAACCAGCTTGTTCTGGCATGCGGACACGACTCCTTCGGACTAATTTCAGACATGACCGGCGAGATGATCGGCTCCGGAGAAAAAGGGCAGGCGCTGCTTCTGGAGGGCAGCGGGCTGGAAGCCATGCCCGCTGTCTATTGCGACGGGCTCTATGTCATCCCGCATGATGACCACACGGTTGCCGTCGGTTCGACCGCAGAGCGGAACTATTCCGATGAAGCGCCGATAGAGTCCGAAGCCGCTACGCTCGCCGAGCGCGCCAGATCGTTTTGCCCTGCCCTCGCCCATCGCAATGTGATCCGCTCTTGGGCGGGTATCCGGCCGCGTTGCAACAAACGGGACCCTCTTGTCGGGCTGCTTCCGGAGAAGGCGAAAACATATGCGGCAACCGGAGGATACAAGATCTCTTTCGGCATTGCGCATCTGGCCGCCGACGCCTTGATTGCCGAAATCACCGGAACCGAGCCGCCGGTACCCTTGCCCGACACTTTCCGTCCGGAAAACCATTTCGGCGACAACGCCCTCCCGGCGGATCCCGGGTACGTTTCCTAGGCTCAGGACCTATTAATTTGCATTTATCTGCGCGATGTGATTCAGGATGGCAAAGGGGTTTGTCATGTCTGATTTGTTTCTGCTCTCACTTGGCCAAATGTCGAAGATCGAGCCGTTCTTTCCAAAGTCGCACGGTGTTGCGCGTGTCGACGACCGCCGGGTGATCTCGGGCATCATCTACGTGCTGAAGCACGGCCTGCAGTGGAAGGATGCACCCAAGGAATACGGGCCCCACAAGACGCTCTACAACCGCTTCCGGCGCTGGTCGGAAATGGGTGTTTTTGACAAGATATTCAGTCACTTGACTGCAGGCGACGGTCCGCCCGATACGTTGATGATCGATGCGACGCACCTGAAGGCTCACCGCACCGCGTCGAGCCTTTTAAAAGGGGGGTGCTTCCCCGCCATATCGGGCGCACGAAAGGCGGGTTGAATACGAAGCTGCATGCCGTGTGTGATGGTGAGGGACGGCCGCTCGCCATGTGCCTGACGGCCGGACAGGTCTCCGATCATGTAGGCGCGAGGATCCTGTACCCCGCCCTGCCTGAAGGCGGCAGCGCGACCATGATCGCCGACAAGGGATATGACTCAGACGAATACCGCGCAGCGCTTCAAGCCAAGGGTATTGCGTCTTGCATACCGCCGCGCAAGGGCCGAAAGGCACCAGCAGAATTCTGCAAAACCCAATACAAACAACGCCATAAGATCGAAAACATGTTTGGCAGGCTTAAGGATTGGCGCCGCATTGCTACACGGTATGACCGCAGAGCAGATGTCTTCATGGCCGCAATAACAATCGCAGCTATCGTCATATGGTGGATTTAATGAGTCCTGAGCCTAGCATCCGTCTTTTACGTATTGGGTTATTTCATAGGGCAGATCTACCGCAAACGATCCTTTGTGCGTTGAACTCAACTGGCCGCCGGCGAAACCAGCTGCCGGATATCTGCAATCGATTCCGGTTCGATCGAATCGAGAACATTCTCCGCATCACCCTCTGCCGCATTTACATCTGATTGACGCGCCCTTGCTGAAGCCGCGCCAGCGATCGAAGCCACAAAGCCGGCATGGGGTGAATTGGACGGCACACCGGCGGCCGGTGCAGCTTCTCGCGCGGCGGACAAAGCATCATTCAGGTTTGCGAAAACCGACCCGGCACCGTCACCAGCTGCCCAATTGGCCAGATCAACCGAATTCATGCTGACGATCTCCGTCAACGGTTTTCCCGCAAATTCATAATTCGGCAATAGCTGGTTTGCGATCTGCCCGAGAGATGGATCGCCGGGCAGATAGGACAAATCATTAATCAGCATAAGCTGCTGCCGCTTGGCTGCGAAGTCGGAATAACGCCCGGAAATTTCGAAGAGAGTGCCCTGGCCAGGGTTAGGCATGAGGACCGATATCTCCACATCCGCATAAGGACTGTTTAAAACATCAACGGCATCGCGAAGAATGATCAAACCACAGCCGGCAAGATCACGCGCCAATATTGCCGTCGCCCGGGCGGCGGCCTTTCCAAAGGCGGATTCGGGTGCCGCGCCATCGGTCAGCGTTGAATAGTCGTACAGATTGTAAGCCGGAAGGGCCGGTGCCGGCCCGGATCCCGATGCCATGGCGGCGCTCGGCAAACTCAGCGCCAGCCCGCACTCCAGCAAGCTGTGATGATACTGCAAGACCATGCAGGCAACGGGAACCATTTCGCCCCCCGTTTGAAGCGCTGTGGCAGCATCCTGACGCAAGTTTTCCGCCGTGACGGGCTTTTTGAGGACGGAGGTGACATAGAAAGCCAGAACATCCAGGGCGTCGGTGGTGGTGCCGGAAATATCCGCACCAACATACGGCCCGTAGAACCGTTCCATGTATTTGACGGTCGACCGGTCCAGAAGTTCAAGCCTGAATATTCCGAGATCCGGATGCAGAGAAAGATCGTAGCCGCTCACCGGACTGCGGGCCCGGTTTGCCTTGTTAAAGGCAATCTGGTTCCGAAGCCCCGCCCGGAAGGTGTTCAGCGTCGTCACAGTGCCCAAGGCTCCGCCGCCGAACTCGACGAACTCACCGATATACCGCAACACGTCGCCAATAGCGAAAACGTCCAGGATTTCGAGGTCTTGCATAAAATCGGCGTTTCGGATTTTCGCCGCCAGCAAGGCTTTGTTTGCCCGGTCAGCTGCCTGTTTCTGGAGGCTGTCTTGCGGGTCGGGCGGAATCTCTTCCAATCCGTCGACCCACGTTGAAAAATTGAATGCAAAACTTGAACTGCCGCCACTGCTTCGAAACAACTCGACGCCAAGCAGGTCGTACATCGCCGAGATCTGGGCAGAGCGGATACGGTTGCGCGCGTCCTGAACAGCCGATCCGAATATCACTATCGGTTCCATGCCCGGTCCCTTGTCCTGTTCGCGCAGGACCACCCGCGCCGTCAGAAAGCTGGACGTTGCGGCGCGGGGTTTTGTGAACCGTACCCAGTATCAATTGTCTTTCTGGAATGTGCTCAAAGGGATCGTAGGCGCGCCGGATCAGCCAAGCATCGCAGTCACGCCGTATATGCCATAGAGCGACACTACGGCGGATCCCCAAAACAGAAAGTTCTTTACGATCATGAAGGAGACTTCCCTCACCCTGCGCGGCACGCGCCGCGCCGCCGGTTTACGCCCGCCAAATGCAATCGCCTTAGCCGCAAGAGCCTTTGCCATGGGAAGTATCCTTCTCGCGCAAATGCGCTTCCGATGAACTCCCCAAAAGATTGCAGCTAGGCTTTAACGTTTGATTAAATGATAGTATGAACAAATTCACAATTTGAAAACTAAAATAGTACCATACACTCGCGAACGTGTAATTTTAGATGTTGATATCCCCTATTCGGGGAAGTAACACTTACCTAACAATACGACTTCATATCAAAACAATTGGGTTTGCCTGCCATGAGCCTGGAGAGCGTCAAAAGACATCTTTCTTCTGCAGCACCTGAGTTGACCATTCTGGAAACCTCGGCAAGCAGTGCAACGGTAGAACTGGCCGCACACGCTCACGGTGTGGAACCTGGACAGATTGCGAAAACTTTGTCCTTCCGGGTCAGGGAAGATGTATTCCTGCTGGTCGCCCGCGGCGATGCAAGGCTGGACAACAAAAAAGCCAAGGCCGCGTTTGGCGGCAAGGTCAAGATGCTCGACCGAGCCGAAGTGGAAGATCTGACAGGCCACCCGGTCGGCGGGGTTTGCCCATTCGGTCTCGCAACACCGATCAAGATATATTGCGACATTTCACTCAGGGCATTTCAAGTCGTCATTCCCGCTGCCGGGGCCACAAATGCGGCTGTCAGGGTTTCGCCTGAACAATTGGCTAGCATTACAGATGCCGAATGGGTCGATGTCTGCCAGAATCGAACAATGGTCGGATAGGCTCGTAAAACATCAAACACTTCAGAACAGATTACTTGCCTATTTTCGCAATAAATCCAATTACTGCATAAATTTACTCTATTTACGTTTTGGAAACAGGAATTCGATAACATTCAGCTGATTTTGTTGCTATTCCGGATCACAGTCGTGGCAGAACTTGAGACAGTGGAAATCCTGAACGACGAAACGGGGGAAAAAGAAGTCATTTCCCGCTCCCGAAGGGCTCGTGTGTTCAAAAAGGGCCGAATGATTTTCGAGAACGGATTGCGGAGCCTGCCGTGTACAGTCCGCAATGTGTCGGATGGCGGCGCGCAACTTCAATTTGACGAGCCGCATCTCCTGCCGAAAGAATTCGAACTCCAGATTGATCTTGATGGCGTGATGGTGTCATGCGAGCGCCGATGGGAAGACGGGCTCGACTGCGGTGTCATGTTCGTCGGCGAGAAGCGTGAAGTCACCAGGAAGGGTGATCAAAGCCTCAAGAGTTCCGAAGAGGCCCTGCCGGACAAGTACAATTCGCCCGCAGTAGGCGCCAACACCACTTTCCAGCAGTCCGGGGCTTCGAACCCTCGCCCGCCTGCTCAGCCTGCCCCCACCGGCCGGTCCTTCGGCAAACGATCAACCTTCGGCAAACGCGGATAGATGATTAAATCCAACCGGCAGGAATTAAGACCTATATGACAGGCTTTTCCTGATCATCGGTGGGCGGAAATCAATCCCTGGCCAGATTGCCGCGCTTGCCCGGCCGTAAAGGCCGCGCTGCCCGCATCGCCTAGCCGGGAACGAATTTTCGCTCCATCAGATAGGTTCCAGAGCATCGGGCGGTAAGTTTGAATCGCTTGACCGCTCTCATGTGTTTGTTGACCAGGCGGACCGCCCGCCGTGGTGTGATCACCATAAGGGCGGGCCAACGCCGTCAGCGGACACATGGGTTCGGCCCTTCGGGTGGCATTTTGCGGCCCATCGGCTGCGTTGCGCCGTTCGAACGATGCCCCACATCGCCCTTCACGACGCGCCTGGCCGAGTGAACCGCAAAATGTCATCAAGTGTTTCAAACTTATCGCCCGATGCTCTAATCAACTGGGGTTGGTATTATTACTCAATCAGGCCCCGCTTCCGAAGCAACGTCTCGACCTCTGCGACCGAGTACCGTTTTTTGCGCCAACGATCATGTTTTTGCGTGGCTGTCTCGTTCTCCGGGACGATCCAAGCCAAAGGCATGCCCGCCGGCCAATGGGAAGGATTTCGCTCCAACACGTACGAAACGGTCAGCGCCGCGCCAGTTTGACGTTCATCCGGAACCGCTTCAGCCGAAGACAACAGTTTTATCGTCTTGCCCGGCTGGCCGTCATCTGCTCTGCCGCTCGGCGTGCCGCCGGCAACGATGTCAGGGCGTCCCGTTGCTTGCATCCGGTCTGGGTCCGCTTTCGCGATCATGACTGTGGGTGCTGCCCGGCCGCATGTGGCGACGGCCCTGCTATAGTCCCTGGCGCTGGCGAGATGCGTGGTAGAGTAGGATTCGCAAAGCTGCCGGGTCTCAGCATTCGCCTCAGCGGCCTGCGTACAGTAGAGGCCGGACCCGTCGCTCTGAGCCATCAGCCGAATTCCGTAAGAACCGGTTGCCGGATGATCGAATTGCTGCGCAAGTCCGTTCAAGATCGCGATCCTGCGCGCACCGGCCACGCCTTCAATCCGTCTCGGCTGCATATGTGTCGATTCAATCGGCAGGACTTCCACTGCGGCAATCGCGGGTTCCTCACCCGGCGACCGGGTAAAGTGAACCCGGACAATCAGCGAATAATTCTGACAGCCCGACTTGCCGTTCATATTGGCGGTGCCCTGGTGATTAAAATTGCCCAATCCGTAGACAATCAGGCGGCCGTTCCGCATCTCCAGGCCACGGGCAACATGCGCGTGGTGGCCAATCATGACATCTACGTCCGCACGCTCTGTGAGGGAGCGCAAGAAGGCGACTTCATGTGCAGCCGGCCGGATCCGGCGCTCCTTGCCGAGGTGAATGGACAGCAATCTGATTTCAGCTGAAGCACCGCGCAAGTTCTCTGCCAAAAGAGACTGGTCGGACTGGCTGTGAAGAGAGAGCTGGCCGGGACGATTGTCACCGGCGCGCTTGATACCGGCTCCACCTATGCCGATCGCCCCAAGCGCAACTGTCATGTCGTTTTTCAACGCAACTGGCGTCCTTGCGGCCTCGCCCCGGTTGTTGCCGATCCCGGCATGGACAATCTGCCCGGCAGAAGCGAGCGGCTGGAGATGAGACAGGGAATCACGAATGCCCTGCTGGCCGTAATCGAATGAGTGATTGTTCGCCATCGAGAACATGTTGAAGCCAATATCGACAAGATGGCGGAACCCGTTTGGATGGGTCACAAAGTTGAATTTCTTGGCAACGGGCCGCAACTTACCGTTCTTTGAAATCACCGTTTCAATATTTGCAAAATTGAAGTCGCCGTTTATTTCGTCCGCGATCAGGCGGGTGGTGTCGGCAAATGACAATTTGCGCCCGTATTTGTAGACGCGATCCGGCAAGGGTTTGGTGCGGTTCGGCGCAAACCCGGTGTCGCCAACCATCACCAACGTCAAATGCGCTGCATCTTGCACAACGGAACGCTGCGGAATGTCTTGCGCGCCGGTAGCGCCCTTGAGATTTGCCAGTTTTATCTCTTGAAGCGCTTCGGCTTGGACGGCGTCCGGTCTAACGGGGTCACCCATGGCAGGCTGAAGAAGCCCCACCACCGCCAGCATTGCACCAATAACGACCGGCGTTCTGGGGAACCCCAGATGCCGCACCAACAATTTGACAGTCAAACCCACAATCCGATGCAACCCCGAACCAATACATCAGGTTTTTACATCGCATTTTTTACTTAAGATTGTATTATATGACAATGATCGTTACTGCGGGTGTAGCGTACGGCCAGTCACCTGAATCTGAAGTTCGTCTCATTTTCCAGCGTGTTCCGAACGAAGTGAATACTCCACAGGCTAAAGCCGGTGGCTTCGGGTTACGGCTAAAAGCCGGATCGGTCCGCCATCTGGCGGATGCCTTGCTGGCTGCCGCAACCTCATCCTGAGGAGCAAGCAACGCTTGCGTCTCGAAGGGTCGGCCGCAGACTTAGTTGCAAGTTGCCCATCCTTCGAGGCTCCGCTGCGCTCCGCACCTCAAGATGAAGCCGAGACGACCGAGATGAGGATATCAGCCGCTCAAATCCTCCAGCGTGCAAATGAGCTCGACTGAAATTTGGTCCCCGGATGCGAACGCATCCTGTCGCCTAAAGGCGAGGGGTTTAAGGATCCCCTATCGGGGCCTCTAAAGATTCATGAGGGTAATTAGCAAGTCTATGTTCCTGGTGTGGTTTTTGGAACTGAACTACGCTACGGCGCGCGCTGCACAATTCAGGCGTTTTTCAACTCCACCGCACTTGCCATTCTCAGCACATTCCGCAGCCGGTGACCCGGGATTGCCCGGACCATCATTGTGGTTCCCGGTGCCAAAGACCCCTCTCAGGCATCAGGGAACTGTTTCCATGCCACCTTTCCGGCACCCGTTCGGAACCGGGCTTTGCCATCAGATGTCGTTTCTGGGGATCCGGAGCACCTGGCCGGGAAAAATGACGTTCGGATCGGTCAGGATGTTCTGGTTGGCCTCGAAGATCGGCTGATAGGTTGGACTGCCATATTGCTCACCCGCTATCTGGCTCAACGTATCGCCGGGCTTGACCGTATAAGGTTGCCAGCCGCGATATCCCGGCAGAATTCGCGGGCCGAACAGGATCGGGATCACGACCGACGGACCATTTTCGTTGCCGGTGTCATCGGCAAGGGTGAGAAACAGCCGGTTGAGCTTGAAACTGTTTGTCTCTGGAATATCGATGGACGCTTGAAACTGCCTGAGGCCCAGGGCACCGACCGTGGCAAAGGACGCGTATTCGTCATGGCCGTCCGACACCCGGATGGTCAAAGTGCCTTCGAAGGCCGTTGCATTGCCGGCAATCAGAATGCTGGAGCCGACCAGATCAAAGGGCTGCGGTTGTTGAATATCGAGTGTGATTGGCATGTCGAAATCCTCCACTTGAAACAAACAGGCGCACGGCAACGCGGATCAAAACAACGCCCAGGCCGCTGACGGCCTCCGGCCGGTCCGAAACAAACTTTTGCCCCTGCCCGCCGGCACCCGCACTTCCGGCTTACATCATACACTATTTTGTTGTTATTCTTTTCATTGCATTTTCAGATTGCAATTGCATTCATGCGCAAACGCTACGGAAAGCCAATCGCCGCAAATCAAAACACTGATTTCATTGAAAATGGATGGCTGGGGTGGCTGGATTCGAACCAGCGCATGGCGGTACCAAAAACCGCTGCCTTACCGCTTGGCTACACCCCAATGCCGTGGGAGTGGTGTATAGCGAGGCGGATTGAGTTGCGCAAGCCTCACCAACTGCAATCTCGTTCGTCGAAAAACATGTTTTCCCCAGTCCGTTGCGTGCAGGTCGGAACCCCTGAAAAAAACGGCCGCTGCTTGCCAAGTACAGCGCCCTTTCGTGGCCCGCCTGCTGAGGGACCGATTGCCAATTGGCCAGACACGTGTGGAAAGCCCGGCCAGATCTCCTGGACGCCAAGTGAAAAGAAAAACACTTTGACCGCAACCGGCCGCTGGCCTTCCTGACGGCGTACGGAGCAATCTCCCGCCCTGCCTTTACGGCCCGATGAATTTTGCCATGATTGGCACCGCAAATCGCTTGCGGGGACCATGAAGCTTTGATATGAGACCCGGCACGGCGAGACGCTGTCCCGCCATTCCCGACTGGTTCTTGAAAAACCTGACAAAACGGATCGGAGTGTAGCGCAGCCTGGTAGCGCACCTCGTTCGGGACGAGGGGGTCGGAGGTTCGAATCCTCTCACTCCGACCATTTTTTGCTATAACTTATTGATTTTACTTAGACTGCGTGCCTCAGCCGGCCTGTGCGATGTCGGCTTCGCCGGCTTGATCCTTTGCGACCCCATCCAGCAGGGACTGGAGTTCTGACCGGCAGGAACCGCAATTGGTTCCGGCGCTAAGCCTTGCGCCGATGTGCTTCACCGTGTCCGCGCCTTCAAGGATGGCCGCGGTGATCTCGTTGCTGCCGACTTGGAAACAGGAACAGATGATGGCGCCCTTGTCCGGCAAATCCGCGGGCGGGCGGGCGGCGAGGACTTTGAACCGGTCTTCGCGGCGGTAAGGTGTCTCTTCCAAAAGACCGCAAGCCCATTGGCGGGAAACGGAGACCGGGCTGGAGGCGAAAAAGAAAGCCCCTTCGAAGCGGTTGCCGCACCAGCCGGCAATCCGCTGATTTCCGGCAGAATTGTCCTCAAAGCGCAGGAAATCGGCGCCAGGGGCCATGAACCGCTCTGCAAGGGCGAACAGATCGGACCGGTCATATCCCGCCATCTCGATCCGCCAGCCGCCCTTTGCAGGTGCAAACGCCCAGTAGCCGGTGTCGAGGCCGACCGGCTTCTCACGCAGAACGGCAAAGCCGTACCAGGCATACTTCAGCTTGCAGATTGCGACCGGGGTGAATTTGGAGCCGGGCTGACCCGAAAAGGGGTCTGTTTCGGGCGCAATAACCGCATCGACACGGCCTTTGGAGGACACCTGTTCGGTCCAGTGCATGGGCACGAAAACGGAGCCCTTTTGCGCCCGTTCGCTCACCTGCGCGCGGACAATCGCAGAACCGAAACTGCTTTTGACTTCGACCAGATCCGCCGCGCCTATTCCGGCGGCAAACGCGTCTTCAGGATGCAGTTCCGCATAAGGCTCGGCAATGTGGGCGGACAAGCGCGGCGTCTTGCCGGTGCGCGTCATGGTGTGCCAGTGATCGCGTATCCTGCCCGTGTTCAGCACCAGCGGGAAGCGGCGCGTGGTCTTGCGCGGTTCCTGATGCCGGACCGGCAGGAAGGCGGCTTTGTTGTCCTTGCTAAAATAGCCGCCGGACGCAAAAAAGCGCGTGTCTTCGGCATTCATATCACCAGCCGGCTGCGGCCACTGTGCAGGCTCAAAATCATCGTACTGCTCACGTGGCATATCCGCGAAAGCGCCAATATCAAAGTCGCGGCTGCCGTTGTTTTGGTAGCCCGACAGTGCAGCATGTTCGCGGAAAATGGCATCTGGCCCGGAATAATCGAATTGCGCTCCAAAGCCCATGCGCTTGGCCGCTTCGCAAAGCTGCCACCAATCCGGCCGGATTTCTCCCTCCAGATCGAGGAAGGCTTTCTGCCGGGAGATCCGCCGTTCGGAGTTGGTGACCGTGCCGTCCTTTTCGCCCCAGGCAGCGGCGGGCAGCAGAACATCGGCATAGGCGACCGTGTCGGCTTCGCGCGTAACATCGGAAACCACCACAAACGGACAGACCTTCAACGCGTCGGCAACGCCATCTGCGTCCGGCAGGCTGTCGACCGGGTTGGTCGCCATGATCCATAGTGCCTTGATCCTGCCGTCGCGGACCGCGCGGAACATGTCGACCGCTTTCAGGCCCTGGGTTTCGGCGATCACCGGGCTTTGCCAGAAAGATTGTACCAATGCGCGATGATCCGGGTTCTCAAGCGCCATATGGGCAGCCAGCATGTTTGCCAGCCCGCCGGCTTCGCGTCCGCCCATGGCATTGGGCTGCCCTGTTGCCGAGAACGGACCCATGCCCGGTTTGCCGATGCGCCCCGTTGCCAGATGGGTGTTGATGATCGCGTTGACCTTGTCCGTCCCGACGACGGATTGATTGACGCCCTGGCTGTAGACAGTGACCGTTTTCTCCGTCCGGGCGACCATGGCGTAGAAGGTGGCAATATCCTGTGGTGCGAGCCCGGTTTCAGCGGATATGCGATTGATCTCGCATGGACCAGCAGCCTCAAGGGCGTCCTCAAACCCGTTCGTATGGCGCGCGATATAGGTTCGCTCGAGCGCCCCGTTCTCCGACAAAAACGCCAGCAATCCATTGAAAAGCGCCACATCGGTGTCCGGTCTCAAGGCCAGATGCAGGTCGGCAATCGCCGAGGTTGCGGTTTCGCGCGGATCGATGACCACAACGCGCATGGCCGGATTGGCAGCCTTGGCCGCTTCCACCCGCTGAAACAGAACCGGATGGCACCACGCCAGGTTCGAGCCGACAAGCACCAGAAGATCGCAGGTTTCCAGATCTTCATAAGTCCCCGGAACTGTATCGGAGCCAAACGCCCGCCGGTGGCCGGCGACAGAAGACGCCATGCATAGCCGGGAGTTGGTGTCGATATTCGCCGAGCCGATGAAGCCCTTCATCAGCTTGTTGGCGACATAGTAATCCTCGGTCAGGATCTGACCGGAAACATAAAAGGCGACACTGTCCGGGCCGTGTTCGCGAATGGCTTTGGTGAACGTCTCCGCGACCAGATCCAGCGCGTCGTCCCAGCTCGCCCTTTCGCCCGAAACTTCCGGGTAGAGCAGCCGGTCGTCCATGCCAAGCGTCTCGCCAAGCGCCGATCCTTTGGAGCACAGCCGCCCGTAATTTGCCGGGTGATCCGGATCCCCCTTTATGCCGACCGTGCCGTCTTTTTTGAGTGTCGCCAGCACCCCGCAGCCCACCCCGCAATAGGGGCAAGTTGTCTTGACCGTCTTTTCTTGTGTCTGGCCGGTCATGGGGCGGGCCTCCTTGGGCGTTCCTCGATTTTCTTTGAATGCTTGTTTTCGCTTCAAACGGCCTGCCGGCGGGCCAGGTCGTCAGCGGCCAGCAGCACCTGGCCGTCTTCCACCCGGGCTGCGGTCACCGGCACCGCGCCGTCATCCGCGCCCTGGGCCAGGCCTGTCGCCAGATCAAACACCCAGTTGTGCAAGGGACAGGTCACCGAGCCGCCATGGACGATGCCCTGACTGAGCGGTCCGCCCTTGTGCGGGCAGCGGTCATCAAGCGCATATACCTTGTCATCCACCGTGCGGAACACGGCGATACAGCCCGCGTCGGTTTTTACCAGCCTTGCACCCTCGCGCGGGATATCCTCAAGGGTTCCAACGGCGACCCAGCTTCTGGTTTCCGCGTTCATTCCGCTGCCTCCTTTGTGAGCACTGCCATCGGCTTGAACTCGTGCTTGTCCTTGCCGGACACACGCTCCGACCACGGATCGGCCTGCGCGAACTTCTGGGAAAACACGAAACGGTCGTAATAGGCCTTGCGCTTGTCGGCATCGTCCATGATCTGGGCGCGGATCTCGTCATGGCCAATGCGTTTTGCCCATTTGTAAATCCGCTCCAGGTAGTGCCCCTGCTCGCGGTACATCTGCGTGAGCGCGGCAATATGCTCGATCGCCTCTTCTTCGGTTCTGACAAGGCCGAGTACGTCCGTGCCCTTGATGTCGAGACCGGCGGCGCCCGCAAAGTGGATCTCGTAGCCACTGTCGACACAAATGACGCCGATATCCTTGCAGGTCGCCTCAGCACAGTTGCGCGGACAGCCGGACACAGCGAGTTTCAGCTTGGCGGGCGTCCACGAGCCCCACATGAATTTCTCAATCTTGATGCCGAGACCTGTTGAGTCCTGCGTCCCGAACCGGCACCAGTCCGTGCCGACGCAGGTCTTCACCGTTCTAAGGCCCTTGGCATAGGCCTGACCGGAGACGAACCCGGCCTTGCCGAGATCTTCCCAAACGGCGGGCAGGTCTTCCTTCCTGACGCCGAGCATGTCGATCCGCTGACCGCCAGTGCATTTCACCGCCGGAATGTCGAACTTGTCGACCACATCGGCAATCGCACGCAGTTCCTTGGAGCTCGTCATACCACCCCACATGCGCGGGACGACGGAGTAAGTGCCGTCCTTCTGGATGTTGGCGTGCACGCGCTCATTGATGAACCGGGACTGATAATCGTCGGCATATTCATCCGGCCAGTCGCTGACCAGATAGTAGTTCAGGGCCGGACGGCACTTGGCGCAGCCGCCCGAGGATTTCCATTCAAGTGCCTGCATAACCTGCGGGATGGATTTCAATCCCTTGGACTTGATCAGGCGGCGGACTTCAGAGTGACCCAGATCCGTGCAGCCGCACATGGGGGTGACCGCCGCCGGATTGTAGGCCTCGCCAAGGGTCACCTGCATGAGCAGCTCAACGAGCCCGGTGCAGGTGCCGCAGGAGGCAGACGCCTTGGTGTGGGCGCGAACCGCGTCGAGCGTCGTCAGGCCCTTTTCCGTGATCGCGCTGACGATCTTTCCCTTACAAACGCCGTTGCAGCCGCAGATTTCCGCATCATCCGGCAAGGCTGCAACGGCCGCCGTAGGGTCCAGGGGGGCGCCCCCTTGATACGCCTGGCCGAAGATCAGCGTTTCGCGCATCTCCGAAACGTCTGTTCCCTTTTTCAGGAGATCAAAGAACCACGGACCATCAGCGGTTTCGCCGTAAAGCACAGCACCGATGATCTTGTTGTCTTTCAGGACAAGTCGCTTGTAGACACCGGCGGAGGCATCGCGCAGGACGATTTCCTCACGGTCTTCTCCTTCAGCGAAATCTCCAGCGGAATAGAGATCGACACCGGTCACCTTCAGCTTGGTCGCGGTGACCGACCCCGTGTATTCGGAGGAGCCTCCCAACAGGTTATCGGCAATCACTCCCGCCATCTCGTAGAGCGGTGCAACGAGGCCGTAGCACATGCCACGGTGTTCGACGCACTCGCCTAGCGAGAAGATGTTTTCGTCACTGGTGCGCATGTCGTCGCCGACCAGCACACCGCGATTGACCTCGATACCGATCGACTTGGCAAGATCAGCAGATGGCCGGATACCGACGGCCATGACAACAATGCTGGCGTCGATTTCAGTCCCGTCGTCAAGCCGAATGGCTTTCACATTGCCTTGGCCATCATCAACTATTTCATGGCTGTTGGCCTTGGTGCGGACATCTATGCCGCGCCGGGTGAATTCCTCTTCCAGAAGGAAACCGGCGGCCGGATCAAGCTGACGCTCCATCAAGGTCGGCATCAGGTGGAGGACCGTGACATCCATGCCCTGCATCTTGAGACCGGCGGCAGCTTCAAGTCCAAGCAAGCCGCCGCCGATGACAACCGCCCGGCCGCCGCGCTTGGCAGCGTCCAGCATCTTGTCGACGTCATCCAGGTCCCGATAGGTCAGGACGCCGTTCAGATCCTTGCCGGGTAGCGGAATGATGAACGGGTTGGACCCGGTCGCGATCACCAGCTTGTCGTACTCGGCTTTGGCGCCGTTATCCGATGTCACCGTCTTGGCGGTACGGTCAATTTCGCTCACCCTGGCACTCTTGTGCAGGGTCACGCCATTATCCGCATACCAGTCGTCGCCATGAGTGATGATGTCTTCGTAAGTCTTTTCACCGGACAGAACCGGAGACAGCATCAACCGGTTGTAGTTGACCCGCGGTTCGGCGTTGAAAATGGTGACGTCAAAGGCATCTTTGTCCTTGTCGAACAGGTATTCCAGCATCCGTCCCGGAGCCATACCATTGCCGACGACAACGAGTTTCTGTTTGGCCATCTTTGTTTACTCGGCGGCTTCTGCAGGTGAATAGGCAGCTTCAATCATGACACCGGAAAGGGTCGTGTAAGCCGATACCCAGGCCTCTTTGACCTCCTCGGTGAACGCGTCACCCAGACCTTGTTCAAGCGTCCAGATGAGGGCCTCCCCCACTGGTTTGTAATGCTCGGCGGTCACGCCGTAGTCGACATGCTTGACCGCCAGAGATTGGGCCGCCGGAATAACCGCTTCCAGATTCTTCAAACCGTTCACCACCACGCCCAGTGTGGTCAT
This sequence comes from Roseibium sp., assembly GCA_965230445.1. Classification (GTDB taxonomy): domain Bacteria; phylum Pseudomonadota; class Alphaproteobacteria; order Rhizobiales; family Stappiaceae; genus Roseibium. The sequence goes on from OZ246005.1 coordinate 3,009,273, forward strand.
CAGTTTCTTGCCTTGATCCGAAATGTCGCCCTTGAACATCGGCTTCACCTCAGGGGCGATCTCGAACAAGCGTCCGTAGAACAGCTTGGCTGCGGTGTCTGCGATTGGCACGACACCGGAAAAGGAGGATTGAACGAGCTGGATTTGGTCTGGCGTCATGTCAAAATGTCCTTTGGTTTTACTCTGCTGCTTCGATTGTCGCCTTCTGGCGGGCCATGCGCGCAGCACGTTTTTCCTGAATGGATTTGAGCTGGTCTTCGCTTGGATCGGCTCCGCCTTCATAGGCTTCCAGAAAGTCCAGAAGCTCTTCGCGATAGGCGTAGTAGTCCGGATGGGCGAGCAGCTCCTTGCGTGAGCGCGGGCGCGGCAGATCGACTTCCATGATGTTGCCGATCCGGGCATTCGGTCCGTTGGACATCATCACAACCCGGTCGGCGAGCAGGATCGCTTCATCGACGTCATGGGTCACGCAGACCGCCGTCACCTGGGTGCGTTTCCAGACATCCATCAGGACGTCCTGAAGCTCCCAGCGGGTGAGGCTGTCGAGCATCCCGAACGGCTCATCAAGCAGAAGCAACTTCGGGGAAAGCGCAAAGGCTCGGGCAATACCGACGCGCTGCTTCATGCCGTTGGAGAGATCGGCAGCCGCCTTTTGCATCGCATCGGCAAGGCCGACCTTGGAAAGATAGTACTCGATCACGTCCCGCTTTTCGGACTTGGACGCATCCGGATAGACCTTGTCGACGCCAAGTTCGACATTCTCGTACGCCGTCAGCCAGGGCATCAGGCTTGGGGCCTGAAACACGACGGCGCGATCCGGACCGGCCTGGGTGACATGCGTGCCGTCCAGAATGATCGCTCCTTCGGTAATCGGGTTGAGACCGGCCACCATGGAAAGCACAGTGGACTTGCCGCAGCCGGAATGGCCGATCAGCGTGATGAATTCGCCCTTCTCCATCTTCAGCTCAAAGCCATCGACCACGGTCAACGGGCCTTTGGGAGTCGGATAGACCTTCTTGAGCTGGGAGAATTCCAGATAGCGATTGTCATTGAGCGACACCGCAGCCCGCTCATAGGCGGCGGGAAGCTTGTCCTCCTTGCCGTTACCGCGCTGGGTGATCGGCACGATATTGGGAAGGATGATATCGCGTTCAAGGTTCGCGCCGCGCTCCGCACCGGCTTCCATCAGGTACTCGGTGATATCGGCGCGCAACTTGATAAACGTGTCATTGTGGTTGAGCTCGCCCCGGTCACGCGGGCGCTCGAATGGCACCTTGAATTCCGGCCCGAGCGATGCCGGGGTGCCCGGCTTCAACGGGATAATGCGGTCAGCAAGCAGGATTGCCTCATCGACATCATTTGTGATCAGGACGATGGTCTTTTTCTCTTGCTCGCAGATCGCGGCGAACTCGTCCTGAAGCTTGGAGCGGGTCAGAGCATCGAGAGCCGACAGCGGCTCATCCAGCAGCAGGACTTCCGGCTGCATGGCAAGGGCCCGGGCAACGGCAACGCGCTGGCGCATGCCGCCCGAAAGCTCCGCTGGCTTGCGGTCCTTGGCGTGGGCAAGGCCAACCATCTCGATATACTTGTCGGCAATGGCCTTGCGGTCCTTGGCGCTCTTTTTCTTGAAGACGCTGTCAACAGCAAGGGCGACGTTGCCGCTGACCGACAGCCAAGGCATCAGGGAATAGGACTGAAACACCACGCCCCGGTCCGCGTGCGGGCCATCAATTTCCTTGTCTTTGAAGATGATCCCGCCTTCATCCGGCTCGATCAGCCCGGCAAGCAAGGAAATGAGCGTCGTCTTTCCCGTCCCGGAGAACCCGACGATGGCGATGAACTCGCCATCTTCGACCTTCAGGTTTATGTCCTTCAGAACATCGGTCCGGTTGGCACCTTCGCCATAGGACTTGGAGACGTTCGATATTTCCAGAATTGGCATATCCGTCTTTCCTTAGCGATTGGCCGAGAAGGTGAAGGCGCGCTGCAAGGCGAACATCAACCGGTCAAGCATGAAGCCGATCAGGCCGATGGTCAGAACCGCGACCATGATTTTGGCGAGCGACTGGGAGGAGCCGTTCTGGAATTCGTCCCAGACGAATTTGCCGAGGCCCGGGTTCTGGGCGAGCATTTCAGCGGCAATCAGCACCATCCAGCCCACACCCAGCGACAGGCGCAGTCCGGTGAAGATCAGCGGCAGGGACGACGGCAGCACCAGCTTGGTGATGGTTTTCCAGGTCGGCAGTTGCAGGACACGTCCGACATTCATCAGATCCTTGTCGACCGAAGCAACGCCCAGCGCCGTGTTGATCAGCGTCGGCCACATGGAACAGAGCGTCACAGTAACTGCCGATATCAGCAGCGATTTTGACAGCCAGTCATAAGGGTTGGCGTAGGTGGCCGAAACGATCATGGTTACAATCGGCAGCCAGGCGAGGGGCGAGACCGGCTTGAAGATCTGAATGAGCGGGTTGATCGCGCCATTGAAAGACCGCGAAAGACCGGACGCTATTCCGAGTGGAACCGCAATGATCGTTGCAATCAGAAAGCCAAGGCCAACCGTCTTCAAAGACGTGCCGATCTGATCGATATAGGTCGGCTTGCCGGTATAGGTCCGGTGCTTGATCTTGTCGGTCTTGCCCTCTGCCGCATATTTGGCGTTGCGCTTGTCCTGTCGCTCATAAAAGGCGGCCGCCTTTTCGCGTTCACGGACATGATCTTCCCATAGATTGAGCGTTTGCGCCCAGACCTGGGCAGGTCCTGGAACTGCGCCGAGCGACGTCTGCACCTGCGGGGCAAGAACACCCCACATAACAAGAAACGCGGCAATGCCGATGACCGGGATCAGAAGCACGCGCTTCAACTCGCCCAGCTGTTCTTTCGGACTGTCGCCGGCAGCGATCTTCAGAAGCGGCACAAGCCAGGAAAAGCCCAGCGCATCCAGCCAGCCGCCCGCCTTGTTGATCCAGGTGAAGAGTTTTTCCTTACGCGCGGCCCGGGCAAGATCCGGGGTTCCGGCGGTGTCGGCATTGGCCATGGGAGCAATCCCTTGTTTGAAATCTGGTTCGGTTGGAGTGGTTGGGAGCGGCGACCGTCCGTTATTCGCCGCCCCCGGCTGGCAGGGTGTTAGCCACCCACCACTTCGCTGCCGGTCACGACCTGCTTGCCTTTCAGACCGATCGGCAGGCTGTCGATATAGGCGTTCGGCTGCTTTCCGTCGTAAGGCACGCCGTCGATGATATCGGCTGCCGGGGTCGGCGCACGGTAGCCGTCACTGTCCCACGGGAAATCGGCTTCATCCACGTAACCTTCCTCGACCAGCAAACGCGCGGCCTTCAGGTAGGTTTCCGGCAGATAGACGGACTTGGCGACTTCATCGTACCAGCTGTCCGGCTTGTACTCGCCGATCTGGCCCCAGCGCCGCATCTGGGTCAGGTACCAGACAGCGTCGGAGTAATACGGGTAAGTCGCGAAGTAGCGGTAGAACACGTTGAAATCCGGAACGTCGCGCTTGTCGCCCTTCTCGTATTCGAAGGTGCCGGTCATGGAGTTGGCGATCACTTCCGCATCCGCGCCGACATATTCAGAGCGGGAGAGGATTTCGACCGCTTCCATGCGGTTGGCGTTGTCGTTTTCATCCAGCCACTTGGCCGCGCGGATCAGCGCCTTGGTGATGGCGAGCGTGGTGTTCGGGTTTTCCTCGGTGAACTCCTTGGTGAGGCCGAAGACCTTTTCCGGGTTGTTCTTCCAGATCTCGTAGTCGGTGATGACCGGAACACCAATGCCCTTGAAGACCGCCTGCTGGTTCCACGGTTCACCCACGCAGTAGCCGTAAATGGTGCCGGCTTCGAGGGTTGCAGGCATTTGCGGCGGAGGGGTCACGGACAGAAGCGCCTGCGCCTGGATCTGACCGGAGATATCCGTCTCCGAGTAGAAGCCCGGGTGGATATCGCCCGAGGCGAGCCAGTAACGCAGTTCATAATTGTGGGTGGAGACCGGGAAGACCATGCCCATATTGAACGGCTTGCCTTCGTCGATGAACTGATCGACTACCGGCTTCAGGGCTGCCGCGCTGATCGGATGCTGCGGACGGCCGTCATCCATCTTCGGGATATTCGGCTTCATCATTTCCCAGATTTCGTTGGAAACGGTGATGCCGTTGCCGTTGAGGTCCATTGAGAACGGCGTGACGATATGCGCCTTGGTGCCGAAGCCGATTGTTGCGGCGAGCGGCTGGCCTGCCAGCATGTGGGCGCCGTCAAGTTCGCCGGTGATCACGCGGTCCAGCAGCACTTTCCAGTTTGCCTGCGGCTCGAGGGTAACAAAAAGCCCCTCTTCTTCGAAGTAACCCAGTTCGTAGGCAACGGCGAGCGGTGCCATATCGGTCAGCTTGATGAAACCGAAGGTCAGCTCGTCTTTTTCGACGTCAAGCATCTCTGCCTGCGCAGCCGTAGCCTGCAATAGCGCCGTGGCGGCCATAAGCGCGCCCATGGCCATCCGGCGGGTGAGTTGGAATGTCTTTGACTGTGTCACGTCCTGTTCCCTCTGTTCTAGCTGCGCCCTGTCCAACGAAGGTGAGCGCAAACAAAAAGCCGCCGTCTGGACCAGCCACGGGAGGAGGTGCGGCGGGAACAGAACGGCGGCTTTGCCTCAACGCCCAGCAGTGGACGCGGAAATTGTAAGGCCAACGTCGGCCATGAATTATAGACAGCACGAAGCGTGCCAAACATCCCTTGCGGGTTTTTATCCTTGTTTTTCAAGGTCTACGCGGCACCCGGTCCAAAGTGGTGATTTTTCAGGCGCACAGAAAACCGGATGAAAATGCAGGCAGCTGATGATTTTTTGTGCGCCGCAACAGCGCCCAAACCACCGGTTTGCACCCTCAGCGGCAATCGTTAGCCGCAGAAGGATGCCGGCCACTCATGCGGCCGGCATGTCGAAAAGACGGATGGCCTCCGGCGCTCTCTCCGCGCCAATGCCCAGCGCTTCGTTGTACAGATCCGGCGAGAAGATTGCTTCTGCCTCGGCCTCGGCGCCCGGATCGGCAGATGCTTGCCCCCATCGCACCATTTGCTTGTGAAACCAGGCCCCCTGCGCCGGTATGGGAGCTGCGCGCGCACCGCCGGAAAAGCTCAGGAAGTCCGGAATGCTCTTGAGGGTGTTTTGCCCGAGTTTCATTTCGCCGCCGAGCGCGGGAAGGCACAGTTCCGCCGGACAGGCCAGATACTCGGATCTGGAGAGCATCGCCGCAAGCTCGGCGGTGTGGGAAGGCTCCGAACACCAGTCGGCCGCCGCCGATAAAACCCGCATGATGACGGACAGGGTCTCCGGATTGGCATGTGCCCAGCTCCGGGTTACGCCGAGAACCTTTTCCGGGCTGTCAGGCCAAATTGCCTGTTTGTAGGTGACGATCCGGCCGGTCCCCGCCTGGACGGCAGCGGTGTTCCAGGGTTCGCCGACACAATAGCCGTCCAGCTGGCCGGTTTTGAGCGCATCAGGCATGAGCTGCGGCGGCGCGACGGTGATCTCGACATCGTTGTCCGGATCGATGCCCGCGGCAGCGAGCCAGTAGCGCAGCTCATAGGCATGCCCGGAAAAGGGGTGAACAACCCCGAAACGCCATGGCTTGCTGCCAGTTTCCTGGCGTTTCCTGAGCAACTCGGCCAGCGCCTGGCCGGTTGACGCCGGATCACCGTCGGGATCCGCGCCCAGATCCGCCATTTGCCGCCAGATGCCTGCCGCAACGGTGATCGCGTTACCGCCAAGCCCAAGCACCATCGGCGCCAGCATGGGAACCGCAAGGCTGGTCAGATTGAGGCTTGCAGCGATCGGCATTGGTGCCAGCATGTGCGCCACATCAAAGTGGCCAACGGCGAGCTTGTCGCGGATGTTGGCCCAGGACGTCTCGCGGATCAGTGTGAGCGCAATGCCCTCTTTCGTAGCGAAACCCTTTTCCTTCGCCGCAACAAGAACGGCGCTGTCGAGAAGCGGAATAAAACCTGCGATCACCGGTGTCAGTTGCCCGTCCATAGACTCATGTACTCCTGTAAAACCAACTCCGGCGCTTCCATGATCTCATCATGTCAGTCTCCCAGAAGGCCGCTGGCAATTACAAGGCTTTGTGCCACTTCAATGATTTTCCGGCTTTGGTTCATCGCAGTCTTGCGCAAGAGATCATAGGCCTCCTGCTCCGTCAGGTTTTTCGATTTCATGAGTATGCCTTTTGCCCGGTCGATGGTTTTCCGGTCGGCAAGTTCGGTTCGGGCGGCTTCCAGATCCTGGGTCAGCTTCGAGAACGCCCGGAAACGGCTTATGGCCATGTCGAGGATCGGTTTCACCCGTTCCCGTTTCAGCCCGTCGACGATATAGGCGGACACCCCGGCATCGACTGCCGCTTCAATCGACTGGCTGTCCGCCTTGTCGACAAACATGGCAATCGGGCGCTTGACGGCACGCGAGACCTGAAACATGTGCTCCAGCCGGTCCCGGTTGGGGTTTTCCAGATCGATGACGATCACATCCGGATTGATGTCGGCGATCTGGCGGACGAGCCCGTCCATCTGGTGCACGAGAATGACCTTCTCATGCCCGGCATCGCGCAATCCCTCTTCGATGATGGATGCCCGGATCTTGTTGTCATCAATGACCAGAATGGAAAGCGCGCCGCTCATGCCCGCATTATGCGCAAGGCCATTTTATATGCAAAGAAAATGTTGCGGCGCGGCATGAGTTCTTGTTGACCGGGATTTCCGGCTGCCGGCACCGTTTCATGTGCAGCGAAAGACACTCGAATAAACCACGCCGGATGTGTCCTGTTGTCTACAGGCCGGTATAAGCTGCAGTTAACAGCCGATTCACGAGAACACCAAAGGAGCAGCCCGACATGACTTCCAGCTGGGCCATCGGCCTGATGACCGGGACCGTTCTCGACGGCAACATCGACATTGCCATGCTGAAGACCGATGGCGAGCAGATCGAGGCGTTTGGTCCCTATGAGCTGGCACCCTACCCGCCCGGCCTGCATGCGCTTTTGCAAGCGACCCTCGACGCGGCGCGGACCTGGAATTTCGATGGACCGGACCCGGCGGTCTTCGCAGAAGCCGAAGCCGCCCTGACACTAGCGCAGTCGAACGCGGTGAATGTCTTTCTTGGCAAGCACGGCTTCCAGCCTTCCGACATTTCTGCAATCGGCTTTCACGGCCAGACAGTGCTGCACCGCGCGCCCCTGGACGGAAATTTCGGCAAGACACGTCAGCTTGGCGACGGCGCATTGATGGCTCGGATAACCGGTATCGATGTGGTCCATGATTTCCGCAGCGCCGACGTCGCAGCAGGTGGTCAAGGCGCACCACTCGCCCCCGTCTATCACAAGGCCATGCTGGAAAAGGCGGGGACCGGACCCGGTACGGCGATCCTCAATCTTGGCGGCGTCGCCAACATCACGGCGATCGGCCCGAATGGCCTCGTGGCCTTCGACACAGGCCCCGCCAATGCGCCGGTAAATGACTGGGTGCGCCGGCATACGGGCGGCGATATGGACACCAACGGCGAAATCGCCACCCGTGGAACAGTTGATGAGGGGAAGCTTAACAGGCTGCTTGAACACCCCTATCTCACCCGGGCCTTCCCGAAATCGCTCGACCGGTTCGACTTTCCCGCCGCCATGGCAGATGGTTTGGGCCTTGAAGACGGCGCTGCGCTGCTGACTGCGTTTTCTGCTAGCTGTGTTGCGAAGGCGCTCGATCTCTTGCCCGCCCGCCCCCTACGGCTGATCGTCAGCGGTGGCGGCCGTAAGAACCCGGTACTGATGGCCGAGATCGCCAAGCGAACCGGCGCTGAGGCAATTCCCGCAGAGGCGATGGGCCTGCGCGGCGACGCCGTCGAGGCCGAGTGCTTCGCATACCTCGCCATGCGCTCAAAGCTTGGATTGCCGATTTCCTTTCCAACAACGACAGGTGTTCCAGAGCCAATGACTGGTGGCCGTTTGGCGCACTGCAAAGCCAGCGAATGAGGTTGGGGCGCTACGCCGCCACCGCCCACTGATCCGTATCGTCCCGCCCGCCGATCAGGGCCAGACCATTGGCGACAGACGTCAGCTCATTGCCACCAGACATGCACCCGGCACCGAACCGGCGCTCGAACAGTTTGCGCACCGCAGGAACGAAGGACGTGCCGCCGGTCATGAACACCCGGTCGATGTCCGTGCCGCACACACCGGCGTCCGACAACGTGGTGTCCAGCGCCTTCTCAATCCGCTTCAGTTCCGGGAGGATCCAGCTTTCGAACGCATCGCGCGTGACGGTCTCGCAGAAGTCGCTGCCCAGCGGCGCGAATCTCAGGTCAGCTTCCGTCTGCGAAGACAGTTTCGCCTTGGTGTCGGAGACGGCCTTGTAGAGCGGATAACCCTGGTCCTCATCAACCAGTTCGATGAACAACTCGATCTTGTCCGGTTCCTCGCACCAGCGCAGCAGCTTCTTCATCTCGCGATAGTCGTTTGACGTCTTGAAGATCGACAAGAGGTGCCATTTGGCGAAGTTGGAAAAGAGGTTCGGCGGCACTTCCAGCAGCTTGCCCATGCTCTTGTACTGACTGCCCTTGCCGAGCTTCGGCAGGATGACGTTCTCGATGATCCGGTAGTCGAGCGCATCCCCGGCAACGCCAACACCGCCGCGCCCAAGCGGCTCGGCCATCAGGCCGTCCTTGGTCCGTTTGAATCGCATAAGCGAATAGTCCGTCGTGCCGCCTCCGAGATCGGCCACCAGAATGGTCGCATCGCGGTCCAGCGACTGGGCGAAAGCGAAAGCCGCAGCCACCGGCTCCAGCACGAAACGCACATCCTGGAAGCCGGTGTCGGCGAGCGCATTGCGGTAGCGCGCCATGGCAAGCGCGTTGTCCGGCTTGTGGCCGGCAAAAGCGACCGGGCGGCCGATCACCAGCCGTGTGTTGTGCGGATCGATCCCTTCGACCGAGCGTTCCAAGGCACAAGTCAGGAAGGTCGCCATCAACGCTTCGAAATCAAACGGGCTGCCATAGATGCCGGTACCCTTGAAATTCGGGCTGGCCACGAAGGTCTTCAATGACTGGATGAAGCGCACGTCGCCGGGATTGTCTCGAAACTGGCGGATCGCCCAGGGCCCGACCTCCGCATGCGGAGATTTTGCCTCGCCCTGATCAAGAAAACTCAGGATTGTTGCCAGCGAGGTGACCGCCTCGGCGCCGTCGCCGAACTGAATCGTCCGGGTCGCACCGCCATCTGCGGCTTCCACGAACACCGTGTTGGAGGTTCCGAAGTCAAGTCCGAGTGTCGTGGTCATGTCAGCGCTCCAAAGCAGCAATGGACCACCCACGGCCCGGCAATGCGGCGCGCGGCTATGGTCGCAGTCGTTCTTGCTAGCGTCAGTTCGGATCAGGTGGAGCGGTTGTTTACTTGTCTGCCTCGCTTTTTGCAACCAGTTCCCGTCTAGCGCCAGGCAGTAATTTTGGAAACATTCCCCGTTGGCGTGATGATGGTTGAGCTGTAATCGCGCAAATCGTCACCCGGTAAGAGTTTATTATTTTTTTATAAATTGAAGGTTTTATTTTTATGCAGCGAACGCCGTGAACCCCAAGTATGTTTGATACACTGTAATAATTCTGGAGGAGATATACGGTGCAGTACAGAATAATCTCCATCTTCTCGGTCTTTGTGTTTTTATTGAGCCCGGCTTTAGCTGAGGATTTTCCGATCGGCTATTTTAACAAGCTTGATAAACCGCACTATCTTGTAGGCGGCGTGTATGCATTTGAGTACGAAGAGAATTCCGTCCGGGGATTAGGACGAGTGAGGTCGGCTTACTTGCCCAATGGCATTTTGGTGTATCCGCTCGAACTCGGACGAGACGACAGGCCGAAAAACCTTCTCTCCAAACAGCGTTTTTCTACCTACATTACGCAATTCGGCCAGGTCGTAATCGTTAAAAACTCTGAAGTTTCCGAAGTCCCGTTTTCGACTCGGCACGGCAACTCAGACGTCATATTCCACCAAGAGTCTTTTGTTTGCAGCTCTAAAAACACGCCGGATTGTGATGAGGATGAAGGGATATCAGTGTCAAAATCCTGGATTGCTAGCAGCGACAGGGACTCTGCTAATCGCTTGGTTACTTTAAATTTCAATCTTGATCTATTGAACACCAACCGCACCGGACACCTGAGCTTCAAGGGCTTCGATGCATTGAAGCGCAAAGGAATTATTTCCGACCTTCAAGAACCTTGGCCCCGTTATGCCTTCATTGGCAAAAGGGAACTACTAAGCGCCAGAAAACCTTGCGGCGTTGTCGAAAAGGAGGTCCAAGCAGACGAAGTGAAGCTCTCGGGAGGTGCAGATATCGAGTTTGGCGTGATTGATTGGCTTAAACTGAAATTTGGTGCCATTTTCGAACGATCCACTTCAAATGAGCAAATAAAAGTCATCGGCGAAGCCGATATCGAACTGCGGCTGTTTGAACTAAGGATCGTGAAGCCGGATGACCAAGGCCACTTTGATGCAAACCAGGTGAAATCACTGTTTATCACGGCGCGTTTCGAATGCGCCGAATCCGGGATAACCAGACAAGCCTTCAATTTTCGCGATATGGTTGTAAGAAACCCAAATCGTGACATACCAGGCCGCAATCAAGTAACTCTCCACTGGTCCGACTTTTATCGAACCGAATTAGATAAAAGAGACGCTGAGTATATTTGGGACAAGAATCGCCAACGTGCGTTTGCCTTCAGCGTAAACAGCAGCGTAGACTATGATGAGATCGTTCGGAAAATTCAAACAAATACCGAATTCGACATCGCGATTTCGAATATATTGTTTTCTGCCTTCAACGCTTCTTGCGATAGCCGCGGCGGAGCCAGGGATAAGTGCGAAGCGTTCTTGCGATAGTACCGTTCGGTATTAATGAGCCTCGAAACCACTACGCCGCCGAGACGTTCTTCAAGAAGGTCTCGATACCGCCTTTCAACGCGGCCTTGCGGTGACTGAGGTCCTCGGAAGCAGCAAGAAGGCCGGTTGACGCATCACGGGTTTCGTCAACGGTACGGGCAAGGTTGTGCATGTTCGACTTCACGCTCGACGTGCCTTCCGCAGCCCGCATCACGTTTCCGGATATCTCCTGGGTCGCCGCTCCCTGCTCGGTAACGGCTGCCGTGATGGCCTGGGTGTACCCGTCGACCTCTTCCATTATCTGGGAAATGGTCGCAATCGAATCGACCGCCTCCCGGGTAGAGGCCTGAATACCCTGTACCTGCGATCCGATTTCCTCGGTCGCCTTTGAGGTCTGGTTGGCCAGTTCCTTGACTTCAGACGCAACGACAGCAAACCCCTTCCCCGCTTCACCGGCGCGGGCGGCTTCGATGGTGGCATTAAGCGCCAGAAGGTTGGTCTGTTCGGCGATATCCTGAATGAGCGAGATAACCGTACCGATGGTGCCTGCGGCATCCGCCAATCCGTTGACCTTGCTGTTGGATTCGTGAACCGCGCCGTTCGCCTTCGAGACAATTTCGGACGTGCGGGTCACCTGGCTGCCGATCTCGGCGATCGAGGCGGCGAGTTCTTCCGCTGCACCGGCGACACTTTCGACATTCATGCTAGCCGTTTCACTGGCCTTGGATGTCTCGCCGGCCTGCTCGGCACCGCTTCTGGCGATGTCCATCAAGGAAGACGCGGTCCGGTTCATGACCTCGGACGTTTCCTCAACCGCGCCCAGCAGATCCTGGCTTTCGTTTCTAAATTCCTGAATCAGATTTTCGATCCGGTCCTGACGGGCACTTTGGGCTTCCTGATGCCCCTTGGCCTCGCCTTCAAGACGGAGGCGCTCGCGGGCGTTCTGGCGGAACACCTCCACCATCCGGCTCATGTCGCCGATTTCATCACCCTGATCGGTCGACGGAACGGTAATCCCGGTATCCCCATCAGCCAGCCGTCCCATGGCTTCCGTTAGCGCACGGGTGGGCTTGGTAACCACCGCAGACAGAACAAGCACCAGAACCGTTCCGATCACAATGGCGGCAATCAGGGCAATGGCGATCAACAAAAGCGCCGTGTTGGCCTTTTGAATGGCACTTTGAGACTGGTCTTCAGCCAGTGACGTAATGACTGTCCGCACATCGGCCGAAAGGGCCGCCAAGGCTTGGCGCTGAACAGTGAATTCCTCCCGCGCTGCTACCAGTTCGCCGAACCCGGCTTCAAAGACATCAACCTCACCATTGATCTTTGCAACAGCATCGGAAATCTGCGGAAACGCGGCAGAATCGGCAATAAGAGTATTGGTCAGATTGCGAAGGATCCCGATCCGGTTCGTAACTTCATTCACCCCCATCGTCTCAAAGCCCGCGAAATACTCCATGGTCGCAGAACGGGTCCCAAGTGCGGCATTGAGGAACTTGGCGACGTTTGCCCCGACCAGGTCAACAATGGTCAGGCTCGACTGCGCCTTGCCGGCTGCCTTCTTCGCCGTGTCGATTGCATTGTAGACATCCATGCGCATGGACGCTGCGACCCGTTGAATTTCGCTGAATCCCGGCCCGGTCTGGCGTGCCGAAAGCGCCCTGACTTTCGGCAGTTCGCCGTCAAAAATCTCTGGCAGGGACATGGCAATTGCCCGTGCGGTTCCCGCCAGCGACTTCAGGTTTTTCGGATCAATGCCGTCGACCTCAAACTTCATGGCTTTTTTCGTGGACTTCACCAGCGCCGCCGCGCCTTTGACCAGCTGCTCGGCCTCTTCGGGTTTCAGAAAGTTCGATCCATCCAGACCATTGAGGAGCCCGGACATCTCCTGGGCCTGGAACTCCATGTCCGACAGGAAGCGTCCCAGCTTGTCCGCGCGGTTGCGGGCGCTGGTCGCCGATTTTGCCGCGGAGCTTGCCTCGCGTTGCACTTTGCTCATGCTGTCGGCGATCTGCAGAGCCAGGGTTTCCAGCCGCACGGCCGACCGTTGCAAGCTGTCAGCTGCCAGGTTCCGGTGTTCCACCGCGGCGACCACACCTTCGAATTCGGTTCCGAGTTGTCCAACCCCTGTGATCGCATCAGACATGGATGTGGCCGTCGAACCGGCACCCGATGCTGCATCAAGGACATTCAGCGAACCACCCAGTGCTGCGATCTTGTCGCTTGCCGCCGCCGCAAGCTCGGCACTGCCAACAGTCAGATAGTTTTCCTGAGCCTGCGCGACCTGTTGCAAGGCCGCCATGGAAGATGTCGACTTTGCGCTGAGATCTGATTGTTCCCGCAAGTCCAGGATTGCGAGACCACCGGACACAGCTACCGCAACGGAGACCATGCCCATGGTGATGAACCCACCGCCAACTTTAAAAGAAAAACGTGCATTTCTTAGTGGCTTCAACAACAGGTTCATGTCCAACTCCAAGTATTTTTTACGAGTGTGCGGAGGGGAGGTAAATATTCGATGAAGGTTGAAGCATCATGTCCGTTACAATCGAACCGAATTAATTCTTCAGATTTTTATAATTTAAAATCAATAACTTAAAGAGGATCTTCTCAAAAGGAGGTCAACCCCGAATTTAATCGCCGACGCCACGTACCTGTCAGAATTCTCAAGTATTCACAGTCATTCGACACAGTAGATCCGAAGTTGCCTTGAAGAAATATTCAACCGCGCGACAATTCTGCTTTCTGCAGCGCGTCGGAAAGGACTGCCCGGTCGCCAATGTGGTTGGCAAGGAGAAGGATCAGCCGGGCATTCAGCGCATCGCTATCCGCCTTGGAAAGCCCCTCATGGGCCGCAATCAGTTCGGCGTAAAAATCATCCGGGGCAGCAATGTTCGGATCTGTCTTGACTGATGTCATTTTACTCGTTCCTCAATCCCGCGCCGTGGCAATTTTCATGGCAGTCCGTACGTCTGCTTCGCTGAAACGGGTCCAGCGGGCCGCGACATGCTGGTCGGGGCGTACCAGGTAGACAGCAGCGGACTGATCGCCAAGGTACCGCTGCCTGAAGGTGCCGCTTGGGTCACGGCTGGACGCCATGGTCATCCCCTCGACCGCAACTCCGTCAACGTCCAGCGAAACCGGAACATCCGTGTCGATACCGATGAGCTGGAATCCGCCGCCAACCCGGTCCAGCAACCAGCCACCGTCAAAGGGCGCATCGGCGAGCGGTGCCCCGGGGCAAAGCGCTGCTGGCAGATCAGGATGATCCGGTCCATTGAGCGGCGACTGCCGGTAGGTGGCAGGCAGCGACAACCGGCCGGAATTGACCAGCGGCCGGGCAAAAGCATGATATTCAGCCAAGTCCAGAACCGCATCCCGGAACAAACGGCTCATATCCGATTTCGGCGTGATGAAATCCGTCGACCGGCTGGAATTGAGGATATTTTCATCCGCCGCCGCAACCCGCTCAGCATCATAGCTGTCAAGCAGGGTTTCGGGAACCTTGCCGGATAGAACCAGTTCCAGTTTCCAGGCCAGATTGTCCGTATCCTGAAAGCCGGAATTTGCCCCGCGCGCGCCGAAAGGCGAGACCTGATGAGCGCTGTCGCCGGCAAAGATCACCCGGCCATGGCGGAATTTCTCCATCCGGCGGCACTGGAACGTATAGATCGACACCCATTCCAGCGTGAATTCCACATCTTCGCCCAGCATCTGCTTGAGGCGGGGGATGACGTTCTCAGGCTTTTTCTCTTCTTCCTTGTCGATATCCCAGCCGAGTTGCAGATCGATCCGCCAGACGCCGTCCGGCTGTTTGTGCAAGAGCGCCGACTGACCGGGATTGAACGGCGGATCGAACCAGAACCAGCGTTCGGTCGGAAAATCAGCCTCCATAATCACATCGGCGATCAGGAAATTGTCCTCAAACACCCGGCCAAAGAAATCGAGGCCGAGCATCCTGCGCGCCGGAGATCCCGCACCGTCGCAGGCAATCAACCATTCGGCTTCGAGATCATAAGGCCCATCAGGCGTCTCAACAGTCAGACCGGTGTACCCGTCCTGCTGGTCAAGAGCCGCAACCTTGCTGTTGCCGCGGATCTCGATGGGTTTGCCCTCGGCCTGCAACTGCCAGACACGCTCCACCAGATAAAGCTCGCAGTAATACTGCTGCAGATTGATAAACGCCGGGCGCTTGTGGCCGTCTTCCGGCAGAAGGTTGAAATCATAAACCTTCCGGTCCTTGAAAAAGACCTTGCCGAGGTTCCATAGAACGCCCCGGCCGGCCATCGGATCGCCGCAACCGAGCCTGTCCAGAATTTCCAGCGAGCGTTTGGAAAAGCAGATCGCCCGTGAGCCGAAGCTCACCTTGTCATTGTCGTCCAGCACGACGACCGGAACGTCCTTCATCGCCAGATCGATCGCCATCGCCAGACCAATCGGCCCCGCGCCAATCACCACGACCGGATGACGAACCGGCGCCTCCGCCTGCTGATCTGCCGACGGCTGATAGGGATAGAGCGGCGTTTCGAAGATCTTGGTCATGACGTTTCCTCCCGTCTGCGCCAGCTACGCAGCAAACCCAAATTTGCCCGGAGCCGGAAAATGACCTAAATTATGACCATAATTAGAGCCGTGGATGCGCTCCATGAACGAACACAACGCGCCGATAACTGCCGTGACCGTATCGGTCGCCGAAGCCAAAGCCCGGTTTTCGGAGCTCTTGAAACTTGCCGCGGACGGCGTGGAAGTGCACATCACCAAACACGGCAAGCCTCTCGCGAAACTCGCCCCCCACAGCACTGATGCCGCCAAGCGCCGCATCGGGGCATTCGCCCATATACCGCTCGCCATGGCGGATGATTTCGATGACCTTGGACCTGAATGGGGACCGTATCTGCGATGACCACGCGGTATCTCGCCGATACCCATGTGCTTTTGTGGGCTCTGCACGGCGATCCGAGATTGGCCGCCCGCCACGCAACCGTTCTGGAAGACGGCAGTTGTGAGGTTCTGGTCAGCATCGCGACGCTCTGGGAAATTGCCATCAAGACCAGCCTGGGAAAACTCAAGACTGTCGATGACCTGCCCGGCACCTGCAGAAGCGCCGGGTACGGGTTGCTGCCGGTCACCATTGCTCATACCCAGGCTCTCTCCACCCTGCCGTTCCATCACCGCGACCCTTTCGACCGAATGCTGATTGTGCAGGGCAAGGCCGGGAACCTCACCATATTGACGGTTGATCCCGCCTTTTCGGACTATGATGTCGCGGTGATCTGACAAGGCTCTCTCCGCTCCCTACCCCTGCAGGTCCGCCCACATCTTCGCATCGCGCTCCATCGTCCAGATGCGCGGCGTATCGATCCCGAGTGCCTCGTCATAGGCGCGGGCGACGTTGAACGGCAGGCAGTGCTCGTAGATCGCGTAGTCCTTGAACTTCGGATCGCATTCAGCGCGGCAGGCGTCCCAGGCGTCTTTCAGGGAACCGCCGCCCTGGGCGATGCGGGCCACAGGCCGGTACGTGGAGCTGACGAAATCGGCAGTACTGCTCAGCGCATTGCCGACCATCTCCTTGCCGACCAGCGCATCGCCGCGCCCGGGCGCTATCGCTTCGACGTCGAACTTGCGGATCGCCTCAAGGGTGGTGGGCCAGTCATTGAAATGCCCGTCACCGCAATAGCAGGCCGAGTGATATTCAACAATATCGCCGGTAAACATGACGTTCTCGTCGGGCACGTGGATGACAATGTCGCCTGCCGTATGCGCCCGGCCCAGAAACCTCAGATCAATGCGGCGCTTGCCGAGATAGACTGTCATCCGGTCGTTGAATGTCGTGGTCGGCCAGGTGAGCGGCGGAATATCATCGACTTTTTCGTAGCCCTGAAACAGACGCGGGAACCGCATGAACTCCGATTCCCGGTCCTCCATGCCGCGTTCCACCACCATGGACCGGGCCTTCTCGCTCATGATGATGTTCGGCGCCTGATAGGCTGCCGCACCCAGCACCCGGACCGCGTGGTAGTGGGTCAGCACCAGATGCGAGATCGGCTTGTCGGTGACCGAGCGCACCTTTTCGATCACCTTGTTGGCAAGTTCCGGGGTTGCCTGCGCCTCGATGATCATCACACTCTCGTCGCCGATGATGACGCCGGTGTTTGGATCGCCCTCAGCGGTAAAAGCCCAGAGATCCTTGCCGATTTCGGTGAACGAGATCTTCTTTTCGCTCATGTCGCCGACAGAGGCGAATTGCTTGGTCATTCTTTTCAAACCTTCCCGGTTTCGTGTCATCAGGCCGGGCATGTCGGGTGGATGTGCCCCTGCCCGGCCGCGACTTAATAATTGAGGCGGAGCGCTACGCTCCCTCGTACTGTTCCACCGTCTGCTCGATTGCGCCGAAGATCGAATGGCCGGTCTTGTCGAGCATCTCGATCCGCACCGTATCGCCGAACTTCATGAATGGCGTTTTCGGGCCGCCGTCGTTGATGGTCTCGATCATGCGGATTTCGGCGATGCAGGAGTAACCGACGCCGCCATCGGCAACCGGCTTGCCGGGACCGCCGTCGAGCTTGTTAGACACCGTTCCGGACCCGATGATCGCACCGGCGCAGAGCGGCCGGGTCTTGGCCGCATGGGCAATCAGCTGCGGGAAATCGAAAGTCATGTCGATCCCGGCTTCCGCCCGGCCAAACGGCTGGCCATTGTAATCGACCCGCAAAGGCAGGTTGAGCTTGCCGCCGTCCCAGGCATCGCCCAGTTCCTCCGGCGTCACGGCAACCGGCGTGAACGCGGATGACGGCTTTGACTGGAAGAAGCCGAAGCCCTTGCCGAGTTCGGCCGGGATCAGCCCGCGCAGGGACACGTCGTTCACCAGCATGACGAGGCGGATGGCATCGCGCGCAACGTCTACGCTCGCGCCCATGGGCACGTCGTCAACGACAACGGCGATTTCGCCCTCCATATCGATGCCCCAGGCGGGATCGGCCATCCTGATCGGCTCGCGTGGGCCAAGGAAGCTGTCGGAACCGCCCTGATACATCAGCGGATCGGTCCAGAAGCTGTCCGGCATCTGGGCGCCCCGCGCGCGGCGCACCAGTTCGACGTGATTGACGTAAGCCGAGCCATCCGCCCACTGATAGGCGCGCGGCAGCGGCGACAGCGCATCATGCTCGTGAAACCGCTCCATCGGCACCGCTTCATGGCTGAGGCTTTCGGCAAGCAGCTCCAGCTTAGGTGCGGCGGTCTTCCAGTCATCGAGTGCCGCCTGCAGGGTCGGCGCGATATGGGAGGCGTCGGAGTAGTATGTCAGCGCGGAGTTGACGACGACCAGTTTTCCGTCGCGCGTGCCATTCTTGAGTGTGGCGAGTTTCATAATTTGCCTCGATGGTTGGGTAAGGAAAGAGCAGCCCGGCGCGGTGGCCGGTACCGTCCTGGAAGGTTAGACGAGGAGAGCCCTACTTGTCCCAGGTTCCTTCCGGCGTTCCATCGAATTTTTTGCCAATGGACTCCCAACAGTCGATGTAGTCGTCCTGAAGCGGGGCTTCCTTGGCGGCGAACTCGGTCAGGTGCTGCGGGAAGCGTGTCTCAAACATGAAGGACATGGTCTGGTCCAGCTTTTCCGGCGCAAGATCGGAGGTGGCGGCCTTTTCAAAGGCATTGTTGTCCGGGCCGTGCGGCAGCATCATGTTGTGCAGGCTTATCCCGC
The DNA here is from genome assembly GCA_965230445.1 of Roseibium sp. Lineage (GTDB taxonomy): Bacteria > Pseudomonadota > Alphaproteobacteria > Rhizobiales > Stappiaceae > Roseibium. The sequence goes on from OZ246005.1 coordinate 3,027,884, forward strand.
CCGGCACGAACCCTTGCGGCTTGGCATCGTACTGGCCGTAGATATTGCCCATCAGCTCGCTCATGATGTTCTTGTGGTACCAGGGCGGGCGGAACGTGTCTTCCATCACCATCCAGCGCTCACGGAACAGTACGAAGTCGATATTGGCTGTTCCAGGCACGCCGGAAGGGGCAGTCAGCACCGTGAAAATCGACGGATCGGGGTGGTCGAACAGGATCGCACCGATCGGGCAATAGTTGCGCATGTCGTATTTCACCGGAGCGTAGTTACCGTGCCAGGCGACCACATCCAAAGGTGACTGATTGATCCCGGTTGTGTGGAACTGGCCGCACCACTTGACGGTCACGGTCGAGGGCACTTCGCGGTCTTCGTACCAGGCGACGGGTGTCTTGAAGTCGCGCCGGTTGGCCATGCAGTTGGCGCCGATCGGGCCACGGCCCGGCAACTCGAACTTCTGGCCGTAATTCTCGCAAACGAAGCCGCGCGCCGGTCCTTCGACAAGCTCCACCCTGTAAAGCAGCCCGCGCGGCAGAATGGCGATCTCCTTGGGTTCCAGCTCGATGATGCCCAGCTCGGTATAGAACCGCAGGATGCCCTCCTGCGGCACGACCAGAAGCTCGCTATCGGCCGAATAGAAATACTCATCCACCATGCTCTCGGTGACGAGATAGACGTGGGTCGCCATGCCGACCTGCGTGTTGACATCGCCGGCGGTTGTCATCGTGCGCATGCCGGTCAGCCAGGTGAGCGGCTGTTCGGAGTGCGGCACCGGATCCCAGCGGTACTGGCCCAGCGAAACGACATCGTCCTTAATATGCGGTGCGGATTTCCAATAGGGCAGATCAAGCTTCTGATAGCGGTGGGAATGCTTGACCGAGGGCCGGATGCGATAACACCATGTGCGCTCGTTCTGGTGGCTCGGCGCCGTGAAGGCCGTTCCGGACAGCTGCTCGCCATAGAGCCCGTAAGCGCATTTCTGCGGGCTGTTCATGCCTTGCGGCAGAGCCCCCGGCAGCGCTTCGGTCTCAAAGTCATTGCCGAACCCCGGCATGTAGCGAAGATCGTTCGATCCCTTCGCTGCCCCCGCAGACGGGCTGCTCTCAAGCTGCTTGTCCATGCTGTTCCTCCGAGCACCGCACTCATTTAGTTTCATTTGTAACCATTTTCATTCACATCCGCAACCGCTACTTCCCAATGCGTGTTACTGCTTAGGGTTCGGACCCTGACACTTGCCGCCGGAAACCGCCGGTTCCGGGCAGGCAGCGGCAAGCCTTGACCTCCTGCCCGAAGACTGTTACGAAAAGAGAACATTTCGTGAACATTTGAGGTCTGACATGTTCCACTCTCCAATGCCCGAGGCACTTGCCTCTCCAGTTCCCTCCACGGCGGCCTCCCCTGCCCCAGCCCCTGGTCCGATGGCGGACGGACGGTCTCAAAGCCGGCCGATCGATGTGTCGGTGGAAGACGCCCGGGTAATGATGCTTTATCTCGGCAAGGCACGCGACAGGGCCGCAAGGATCTGGGAAAACGCGCCGGCTGGAACCTATCTGGAATCCGTGCTTCGCCGAACGGTCGACAATCTGGAATCGGAACTGGCCCAACTCACATACCTGCTCGGCTGCCGTCACGGAGCAGAAGGCCTGGCACCACCAAAAAAACGCATGCGGCCGGCAATCTGAACTGCTTCGATGTTAACCATGTATTAATGTTTACGAAGCGTTAAGTTGATGGCTCCTTGCTGAAACTTCACGTTTTGTATACGAAAAACGCACTTGGTTTTTCTATCTAGGGCAGGTGGTTATTATGCTCGGTTCCTTTGCGATTGTTCTGGTTTCCCTTTACTGTTTGGTGGCTCTATTCCTGCTCGCCTCCGGATTGTGTGAACTCGTCGCAGCAAAACGGATCTCACCCAGGCAGGTCCTGCCTCTTGTGGTGTGTATCTCGCTGTTTCCCATCGGCGTTCTTACAAAACTGGGCAGCAACTGATCGGGTGTTTCGCGCTCATGCAATTCTCGTGCGATGGCCGTATTGCAGGGGTTTAAAACATTCACAATTTAATCTGCAGCAAGGACGGCACTTCAAGCTGCCGCTTCATCACCCGGCTCCGTCCGCCAGCCGAGATCGGTCAGCGTGACGATACGGTTGCCGCGCAGATCCGTTGCGCAGACAAGAAAGCCACGTTCTTCCATATGACTTAACAGCCACCGCGCCCGGCCCGGTGACCGCGTGCCATAGGCCGTGGCAATTTCGGTATTGCCCGGGCAAGGTGCCTTGGCGAGCGCGGCCTTGGCAAGCAGCAGATAGACACCGCGCATGTCGTCAGGCAGTTCGGCGGCGATCAACTCTGCCTGCTGCCAGGCACTTTCGTCGACTTCGCCCTTTTCAACGCCTGCCCGCGCGACCGAAAGCCTTTCCCGGAAAATCTGCAACTCGGGAACGCCGCCCGGAAGCTTCGCGATCCGGCACCGGACCTGAAAATCCTGATACAAGGCCGCAATCGGCTGAAAGGCTGCCTCGTCCTCTTCCAGGATTCCAGCAAGGATTTCGTCTATCTTCTCTTCCCGCTCACCTAAATCAAGAAGCGACTCTGCTTGCGGCACGGCGTCATGGCTTTGCCTTTCGGCACTGGACAGCTGATCGAGAACGTCGCCGGTGGACGCAACAGGTTCAACCGGACGCGGCCGGACCGGCAGTGCCTCGCCTTCTCCGGGGGTAAAAATAAGCTCCTTGGCCTCTTCCTTGGGTTGCTCCGGCAACGGCATCAATTTGGGACCACCGCCCCGTCCAGCGGTTTCGACCGGACCGATCCTGACCGGAATGGGCCGCCTGGAGAGCGCCGGCCCTAGGGCAATGAAATGCCCGCGGTCCAGATTGCGAAAGCTTTCCGCCTGGCGCCGTTCCATCCCCAGGAGGTCAGCGGCCCGCGCCATGTCGATATCAAGAAACGTCCGCCCCATAAGGAAGTTTGACGCTTCGGCGGCTACGTTCTTGGCAAGCTTAGCCAGCCGCTGGGTCGCGATGATCCCGGCAAGGCCGCGCTTGCGCCCCCGGCACATCAGATCCGTCATTGCCCCCAGCGAGCGGCGCCGCGCCTCCTCGCTCACTTCACCTGCCGCAGCCGGGGCAAACAATTGCGCTTCGTCGACAACCACCAGCATCGGATACCAAAGATCCCGGTCGGCATCGAACAGACCGTCGAGAAAGGTCGCCGCGGCCTTCATCTGCCGGTCCGCGTCGAGCCCCTCCAGATTGAGGACGACCGATACCCGGTGCTGACGCACGCGTGCGGCGATCATCTTCAGGTCCTTTTCGGTACCGACCGCATCGACAACCACATGCCCGTATTTGTCCGCCAGGGTGACGAAATCACCTTCCGGATCAATGATCGCCTGCTGCACCCAGGCGGCCGACTGTTCAAGCAAGCGTCTGAGCAGATGCGACTTTCCCGAGCCGGAATTGCCCTGCACGAGCAAACGTGTGGCCAGCAGTTCTTCAAGATCCACCGGTGCCTGCTTGCCGCCTGCCATTTCGCCCAGATCGATATTGATCGTCATGGACGCCCCCAAGGGCAGTCTTGGATTTGGCTTGTCAGTCGCACGTGCTCACCGGATTGCAAAACGCCCTTTGCAGGGACACAGGATAGGTCGATGGGTAGAGGCCGCCATTTTCGGTTAAGGGCGGCGAGATTCAATGCCCCTACCGCACTCATCCACCATTCAAAAGGCCGTCTGCCCTCCGGCTTTACAAAAAAATCGCTCCTGCCCGCTTCCCTGGCATTGCGCATACCACCATTTATCATCCGTCAGACAAGGAGATGACCGATGCAGATCCACGCAGACCTGACCAAGCGCGCTGTTGTCGCCAGCGGCGCGCTCGACTGGATCCCGTCGCCAATGGCCGGCGTCGAGCGGCGGATGCTTGAGCGGGATGGCGGCGAGGTCGCGCGCGCAACAAGCCTCGTACGATATGCCCCCGGCTCGGCGTTCTCCGCCCACAAGCACGACCTTGGCGAGGAGTTTCTGGTTCTCGACGGCGTGTTCTCCGATGAAAGCGGAGACTTCCCGGAAGGCATGTATGTGCGCAATCCTCCGGGCTCCAGCCATGTTCCTTCCAGCGCACCAGGGGCTACCATTCTGGTCAAGCTGCGCCAGATGGCTCAGGACGATACCGGCTATGTACGGATCGACACGAATGATGAAAACCGGTGGCAGCCAGGCCGGGCGGGCGAACGCATCCTGCCGCTGCATGCGCGCCGCGATGAGGTTGTTGTCATGCTCGACTGGGATGCCGGTACATATCTGGATGCCGAGACATTCACCGCCGGCGCGGAATACTTCGTCGTTTCAGGCGGCTTTTCGGACGGGATCCAAACCTACGAGACCGGAACCTGGCTTCGCCTTCCCGCCGGAACCCGGCAAAACATCAGGACCGGAACCGGTGCCCGGGTCTGGCGGAAAACCGGGCATTTGGGCGGCATTTGAAACACCGCCCAAAGAACCGGCGCCTCACAGCGCTTCGATTTAAGCTGAATCAGGAAGCCGCACTTAACGCGTTGAAATCTATGACTTCAGGCGGCGTGAAGTCCGTCCTCCTAAATACCCACAGGCCCTGGTTCTACGCTCCGAACCCACCCCGGAAGGCGATCTCGTTCCACGGCTTGCGCGGGCTGGGTTCTTCGCGGTCCTTGAGGCCTTCTGGCAAAGTGGACGGATCCGCACGATTACCGATGGCAATTGCGATTTGCGGCTTTAACCGTTCAGGCATGCCCAGCGCCTCATTAATCTTCTCCATGTGCAGTCCGGACATGGCGTGACTGTGATAGCCAAGCAGGGACGCCTGAAGCGCGGCCTGCGCCCAGGCGGCACCAGCATCGAAGGAATGGGTACCGTTCGGCTGGTTCGGCTTGCCGTCCCGCCCATCCACTTCACTGTCGGAAAACAGATAGACAAGGGCAGAGGCATTCTTCGCCCAGTCCTGATTGAACGGCACCATCAGGCTCACGAACCGATCCCAATTCGCATCGCCGCGATGAACATAGACAAACCGCCATGGCTGAATGTTGTAGGCCGATGGCGCCCAGCGCGCGGCTTCGAGAATGGTTTTCAAGTCGTCCTCGGGCATCTGCGCGCCGTCGAATGCGCGCGGCGACCAGCGCCCGACAAATTGCGGGTCGACCGGATGATCCGGCACACGGTGGTCGGAGATTTCGAAGTCTTTCATCGTTTGAACATTCATATCTGAACTCCAGTCAAAAGGGGTCTCTTACGGTCTGCTCGAGGCGGTTCGCCGAGCCAGCCCTCGACAGGATAGATAGGGCAATTAATCTCTATTTCAAGATACTTTATATCAAGATATATAAACGCGCTGTTCACTCCTGATGAACAATTGCGCGTCAACCGGCCTCTCTGACCAGCGCTCAAAACCACTCTCAGGCAAAATCCTGCCGGTAGCTGTCGCGTAGAAAGTTTTTCTGGATCTTGCCCATGGTGTTGCGCGGCAGGGCTTCAACAATATGAATCCGCTTGGGCTGCTTGAACTTGGCGAGCTTGCCGCTGAGCGACGTCCAGATGTCCTCCTCGCGAAGGTCCGCACCGGGCCGCGCGGCAACGACGGCGACAACGCCTTCGCCGAAGTCCGGATGCGGTACACCAACCACTGCGCTTTCAGCAACGCCGGTGACCTCATCTATCAGCGCTTCGACCTCCGCCGGATAGATGTTGAAGCCGCCCGAAATGATCAGGTCCTTGGACCTGCCGACGATCGACACATAGCCGCGCTCATCCACCCGGCCCATATCGCCGGTAATGAAAAAGCCATCGGAGCGGAATTCCTCAGCCGTTTTATCAGGCATCCGCCAATAGCCCTGGAAAACGTTGGCACCCTTAACCTCAATGACACCGACCTCACCCTGCGCCACTTCGCGTCCGGTTTTTGGGTCGGCAATGCGCAATCCAACCCCCGGCAACGGAAACCCAACCGTGCCCGCGCGCCGCTCACCGTCATGGGGATTGGACGTGTTCATGTTGGTTTCAGTCATGCCGTAGCGTTCGAGAATCGCATGCCCGGTGCGCTCAAGGAACTCCCTGTGTACCTCGGCCGAAAGCGGCGCCGAGCCGGAAATGAACAGGCGCATATGGGCCGCGAGATCCCGGGTGAAACCCGCTGCGCGCAACAGCCGGGTGTAGAAGGTTGGCACTCCCATCATGCTTGTCGCCCTTGGCAGCAGGCGCAAGACTTCATCGGGATCGAATTTCGGCAGAAACAGCATGGAGCCACCGGCCATCAGCGACACATTGGTCGCAACGAACAGGCCGTGCGTATGGAAGATCGGTAGAGCGTGCAGCAGAACGTCATCGGCGGTAAACCGCCAATAGGACACCAGCATTTTCGAATTGGACGCCAGATTCTCGTGAGACAGCATGGCGCCTTTCGACCGCCCGGTGGTGCCGGATGTGTAAAGGATCGCCGCCAGATCGTCATCTTCGCGCGGCACATCGTCGAATGTGGCTGAGGCAGCGGCCGCCAGATCCTTCAAACTTCCGCCGCCACTGGCGTCCAGTGTCACAAGCTGCGCTCCGGTCTTTGCGGCCATATCCGCCAAAGCTTCCCGCCGGGACGGATCGCAGACAAAAACAGACGGTTCGGCATCAAAGATAAAATACTCGACCTCCGCCGGAGTGTAGGCCGAGTTGAGCGGCAAAAACACCGCTCCGGCCCGCACGGTTCCGAGATAAAGCATCAAGGCATCGGCGGATTTCTCGACCTGAGCCGCCACGCGGTCGCCCGGGCGGACGCCTAGGCCGGTGAGCGCGTTTGCATACCGGGCGGACTCCGCAATGACATCGCCATAGGTCAGCACGCCGCCTGCTGCGGTTTCCAGAAACACCTTTTCCGGTCCGGGATTGCCGGCAAGAAGTTCGCGAAACAGATAGTTGCTCATGTATCGGCCCACTCAGTCGTTTTTCTTCAAGGGGCAAATACATTGGCTCCCCGGTTGTCCGGCCACCGCCCGCCCTATTCGGTCGCGCAGTTATCGAACTTCAACCAGTTGCGCTCTGTCGCTTCCCCCCATGGGCCAGGCCTTGTACCAGAACCTGGACCCAAAAAGCTCTCGGTCACTTGGGATACCCCAAGGCGTGAACTATCCCGTACCATTGGGCAGAACCGCCGTGACTTTGGTCAATTAGAGGGCCTTGCTGAAAAAAGATCAAACGGTTCTCTTGCCGGTAGACGGATAATACATAGCGTAATTCCGGCGCCCACTCTCCTGAGCCTATGATGCGGGGTCGTATAGGAGCGCCCCAAGAGGCTTTGAAGGAGAGTGAGCATGTCTGAGTATGTTGGATTTGACGTTTCGAAGGAAGAGACTTCGTTCTGCGTGAAGGCCGCTTGCGGTCGTGTGCTTGCCCGCGGCAAGACGCTCACGTCCCCTGAGGCTCTGTTTCAGGTTTTGAAAGAGCATTGCCTTTGCCCAAAGCGTGTGGTGATGGAAACAGGGACTTGGGGACACTGGCTTGTGCGCGGTCTCGGCCGTTTGGGTGTGGAGGCGGATCTGATTGACGCGCGTCAGGCGCATGCGGTGATGAAGCTTCAGCATAACAAGACGGACGCCAACGATGCGGAGCTTCTGGCGGAGATTGCGCGCACGGGTTTCTGCCGCCCGGTGAGCGTGAAGAGCGAAGCGGCGCAGATGGATCTTCTGGCGCTGAAGGCGCGCCAGCATCTTGTGCGCCAGCGGCGGGATACGGACAACGCCCTCAGAGGCCTTCTGGGCTCACTCGGCCACCGCCTGCCCAAGGGGGTTGCGAAGTTCATGGACCATGTGAGGGCGGTTTTGCAGGAGGCGCCGTCCCTGTCAGGGATCGTCAAGCCGTTACTGGAGGCGCGCGCGGCGCTGGAGGCCAGCTTGGCCAAGCTGGACCGGGACGTGCAGGAACGGGCAGCGCAGAGCCCGGCCTGCCGGTTGTTGATGACGGCGCCAGGCGTGGGGCCGGTGACCGCACTGGCCTTTGCTGCGACGATCGACGATCCGGCCCGGTTTGCCAGCTCGCGGTCTGTCGGCGCCTATGCCGGTCTGACCGCGCGGCGCAACCAGTCGGGCGAGATGGACTGGTCCGGGCGCATTTCCAGGCACGGCGACGCGATGCTGCGCAGCTTGCTCTATGAGGCCGCCAGCAGTCTTTTGACCGTGGTGCGCAAGGCCCATCCGCTCAAGGATTGGGCGCGCCGGATCAAAAAGCGCAGCTCTCACAAGAAAGCGTGCGTCGCGCTGGCGCGCAAGCTCGCTGTGATCCTGCACAAGATGCTTGCCAGCGGCGAAGCATTCCGCTGGCCGCAAAACCCGGCAGCCGCCAGGGAGGCGGCAACCGCATAAAGAGCAAGGAAAAGGAGAAAGAAGAGGATCCGCAAAAAAGCGGATGAGGTGTCCCCACCGGGACGATGGCCAAGGCGAACCCGCGCGGTTGGATGCCACGCCGAAACACTCGGCAAGGGCGGCTCATACCTTGGGAGGCCAAAGCCAAAGGACCCTATCATGAAGCGCTCCGAAAATATCAAAGAGACGACTTCGAAGACAACCGTGGGCCCGGTGGAAGACAAAAGGTTCAGGACTTGACGCAGGAGCCGGAATTAGACAACCAACCCCAGTTGATTAGAACCTATCTGATGGAGTTGGTATAAGCGCAGCAGGCAAACGTGAACTCACAAGTTAACCCTGCGTCTACAACTTTATTGAAACGCATCGCGCAGTCGGGCACGCTGCCGGCAAGTGGAGCTTTCAATGACATGAGCCGCACACAGACCTCAGCTGAATTGGTTGCCGACGGCACCATTCACGTCCTCGGCATACTCCTCGGGATCGCCGCAACGGTCACGTTGATCGTGGTGGTCAGCGAAAGCCCCGAGATCTGGCGGCAAGTCTGCATCCTCACCTACTGTGCCACGTTGATGGCCATGCTGATCTTTTCGGCGCTCTACAACATGCTGGCACGCGACGAGCGCCACGGCATATTGCGGCGGCTGGACCAGGCGGCAATATTCCTGTTGATCGCCGGGACATACACCCCGCTTGCGGCCATGGTGATCGGCGGCTGGACCGGCGGCATTCTTCTCGTGGTTGTCTGGACGGGCGCACTGACGGGGGCGGTTTTCAAGCTGCTGCACCGGACCGGGCTGGAACGCTGGACCGTGCCGATCTGCCTCGTGCTGGGCTGGCTCGGATTTGTCGCGGCAGGCCCTCTTTTCCAGAAGGCGTCAATCACGGCGTTTCTGATGATCCTGGCCGGCGGCGTGCTCTACACAGTCGGCACCGCCTTTTACTCCTGGAAGCAACTGCCATTTCAGAACGCCATATGGCACGCCTTCGTGCTGGCGGCCGCGATCTGCCACTATGTTGCCGTGCTGACCGACGTTGCGCTGGTCTGACGCGCCGCAAGTTGCGTGGTTGTTAGGCGTCTGACGCCTCGGTCAGAACCACCACCTTGGTGCGCAAGGGAACCCGCTCAAACAGATCAATCACATCCTGATGCCACATGCGGATACAGCCTGAAGACACATTACGGCCGATGCTGGACGGGTCGTTGGTGCCGTGAATCCGGTAGAGCGTATCAACACGGCCCTGCCAAAGGTCCATGGCGCGGGCGCCGAGCGGATTTCTGAGACCGGCCGGATAGCCATTTTTCCAGTAGCGCTCAAGCGACGGTTTGCGCGCGATCATTTCCCGTGGAGGGCGCCAGATAGGATGCACCCGCTTCACCCGGACCTGGGCTTCCCCCGACCATGCAAAGCCAGCCCGTCCGACCCCGATGCCATAGCGAAGCGCCCGTCTCCCGGACAGCGTCCAATAGAGAAAATTGTGATGGGGATCGACGATGATTGTCCCGCGGCGATGACCTGACTGGTAGTCGACAACCTGGCGCCAGTATTTCCGGTCAACGGCCTTGTAGTTGATCGCCGGCCAGGTGAAGTCGCCATCGGGAAGCGCTGCATAGGCCGCCGCGTAGTCGAAATCCTCACCGGGAAGGGGACGGCCTGACGGACCGGATGTCGTCTGGCAACCGGCCAACCCGAAGACGGCAAAACCGAGGCCACCGGCAAGCACCGAGCGGCGGCTTAACTCGCCGTCTGCCGTTCCCGTGAACAAGGCACGGACACTTCCCTGATCATTCGTCATGGTTGCTCCACAATTCAGGATCTCCTGTTTATCCAGCTTTCCCCTGCTGGCAAGTCACAATCAGCAGTTCCGCGTAGATTTACGGGTTCTGTTGCTGTTATGCCTCCAGATCACCCAGAGACGTCCGAGATGGCACTTAGGTATTGGTCCCCATTCAAGAAAAACCGTTTCGCCGTACAATCCAGCAAAACCATTAAAGAGGTGAAGCACGTGCTCGTTCCGAGCCAGGTTGGTCCAATTCAGGTCTTTGATGGCCACAACGACACGTTGCTGAAGCTTGAGATCGAAACGGTCCAGGGCAGGCCCCGTGATTTCTTTTCGCGATCCGCAACCGGGCATCTGGATCTCCCGCGATGCAGGCAGGGCGGATTCGCGGGCGGACTGTTTGCCATGTTTGTCCCGGCCAATCCCGAGCAGGATTTCTCCCGGCCCTTCAATCCGAAAGACCCTGCCAATTATGTTGCGGTCGGACAGGAAGAGGCACTTGCCTTCACCTTCCGCCTGATAGAACGGGCGGAAGCGCTCGAGCAAGACTCCGGCGGTTCGGTTGTCATCTGCCGGTCTCCCGGAGAGATCCGCAACGCCATGGCGGCGGACAAACTGGCAATCAGCCTCCACATCGAAGGCGCCGAGGCAATTGATCCGGAGTTCATGGCGCTCGAAGACCTTTACAAACGGGGGCTGCGCTCCATCGGTCTTGTTTGGAGCCGCACCAATGCGTTCGCGACAGGAGTGCCGATGCACTTTCCCGCGGCCCCGGACATAGGCCCCGGTTTGACCCGCGAGGGCAAAGAACTGGTGAGGGCCTGCAACCGGCTGGGCATTCTGGTCGACCTGTCCCATCTCAACGAAAAGGGCTTTTGGGATGTCGCCGGGACCAGCCAGGCGCCGCTCGTGGCGAGCCATTCAAATGCGCACGCCCTTTGCCAAAGCAGCAGGAACCTGACCGACCGCCAGCTTGACGCCATCCGGGATACCGGCGGCCTGGTGGGTGTCAACTTTCACGTCGGTTTTTTGCGGGAAGACGGTGCATTTACCAGAAAGACATCGTTAGACACGGTCGCCGACCACGTCTGTTACCTGATCGACCACCTCGGAGAGAACCATGTCGGCCTCGGATCGGATTTTGACGGCTGCATGCCGCCCGCGGACCTCGCCGACGCCAGCTGTCTGCCCAAATTGTTCAACGCGCTGATACGGCGCGGGCTGGACCGCGAGCTCCTCGGCAAGATTGCATCGGAAAACTGGATAAGAGCTCTTGACGCAGCAGGAGCTTGATGAAATTTTGTTATGTCACAAACACGTGACCTAAAGATCTCATCATTGGTTGCAAGAATGATTGCCGGTGCCGGTGCAAGACTCAGATACCGGTCTTGAATAAAGAGGCTTGTATCTGCCGGTCTGCCTTAACCGTGAATGGCTTTCAACAGATTCCGGGCTAGGGCCTGTGGGGATTTAGGATTTGGATCGCGGTATCGATGAAAATCGTTCGGATCTAAAGCGTTCTCGATTTGAATTGAACCACTTAGCGCTGCCTGAAATCAAAGATTTCAACGCGCCAAGTGGTGCTTCTGTTTCTGCAGCAATCGAAACGCTGTAGAAGCAATGTCGCTGGAAAGGCCATTCCTTTTCAAGACTTTGCGCCGTGGAGCCGGGCGATTTTCATCATATCCCTTGCGGGACGCGGCGCTTTTGGCCCCGGATGGCGTCAGAGAGCCCTTATGGAGATTACTCCATGGCAGTCTCTCTTCCTGATCCGCAGCCAAAAGTGTCTCGCGCCGCGACCGGAACCTAATTCCCCACAGGCCCTAGGGCCTGTGGACATTTAGCGCAATGCGATGATGGTTGCGGCCAGGTTCCATGATGCTTGATAGCTGGCGTCGGTCTTGTCGTATCTCGTGTTTATTCCTCTGAACTCTTTGATTTTGCTGAAGTAGTTTTCAATCAGATGACGCCACTGGTAGGTTTCCACATCGTGGGGAATGTGGACGCGGCGATTGGTTTTCGCCGGAATGACGGCTTGCGCCTGGCGCGTATCAAGGTCTTCGCGCAACGCATCGGCATCGAATGCCTTGTCGGCAAGCATGGCGCCGAATTCCAGACCGTCGATAAGGTCGGGCACACCAACAATTTCACTGCGCTGGCCGGGCAGAAGCTTGAAGCGCACCAGATTGCCTAACGCATCGGTGAGGGCCAGGACCTTGGTGGTCAGTCCGCCTTTCGAGCGCCCGATGGCCTGATTGAGAGTCCCCCTTTTGCGCCACTCGCCTTTTGGTGGACGCTGATGATCGTGCCATCGATAAGAACATATTCAAAGTCGGGATCACCCGATACAGCCTCAAAAAGGCGCTGAAATACACCGCGTTGGGTCCATCGGCGGAACCGCCGGAATACACTGTTCCATTCGCCAAATCCGGGCGGCAGATCCCGCCACGGGCTGCCAACGCGAACCTTCCACAGCACCGCTTCAAGAAACAGCCGGTTGTCCTTTGCTGTCCGGCCCCGGTCCCGGATACTTCCCGGAAGCAACGGTTCTATGATCGCCCAACTTCTATCCGTAATGACAAAACGTTCGCTGCGCATCAAAGCCTCCTCAAAAGAAAGCTTGAATCACAAAAAAGACGGCCTGTGAATCCTATATGTCCACAGGCCCTAGGACAAAGGCCTATGGTAATTTAATACCAATTGTTCAACAATCACCGAAAGCCAGATTCGACCAACCACACGAGTTGCTCAGAATGCCAGTTAAAGACCCTAAAGAAAAAATATCCAGAACGGTCTACAGAATCTTGAAGCGCCAAATTGTCACCGGCGTCCTGACAAGTGAAAGCCCGATCACCGAAACATCGCTTGCCGGCGAGTTCGGTTGCTCGCAAGGCACAATACGCGAGGCGCTTTTGTCGCTTCAGGATGACGGTCTGGTGGTCCGCCGAGGCTATCACGGCACTTATGTAACCGAAATCAACGAAGAAGAAGCCTCGGTCCTGATGAAGCTCCGGCAGGAAATCGAGATGGCCGGCGTGGTCCATGCCGTCGACCGCATCACCAGCGCCGATATTGCCGAACTTTACGAGGCCAATGAAAAGCTGGACGAATCCAGGGCTGCGGGCGATGACTTCGTCGCATCCGAATACAACAGAATCTGGCACGAACGTCTCTTTGCAGTCGCCAAATTGCCGCTCCTTGAACCGGCACTGAAACGGATCATCATCCAGCAATCCCGGGTGATGCTTCACATTGCGCAGGATCCGGGTATTCACGAGTCGCCTGAGGACGCGACGCATGCCGACATTCTGGAAGCGCTCGAGAGACGGGATGAAACCGCTGCCCGAAATGCGATGGCCCTGCACATCGCGGACAATGCCCCATTGCTGGCACCGTATGCACGCCGGGACTATCTCTCCAGCCTCGAGGCCGCCGACAAGAGGCAGATTGCAGCGGCGCCCCCCCTTCCATAGTGGTTGAAACAGGCGTTAGCCGAAATCTGGCCGGTTTCACCTGCAGTAGCGGTAGCGGCCGCTGTAAGCCAGATAGGTTCCGGTACGCGGATTGAACGACTTGAACTTGCGCGCGCAATAGGCATACCAGTGCGGCGTAAACGGTCTCAAACCCGTTTTGCTGTAGGGAACCCGGCCACGATGGCGTGGCACCACATAGGCCCGGGAACGGCGGGGATAGTAGTAGTAGCGCGGCGCCGGAGCGTAGATAACCGGACCGCGGTAACGATGGCCGCGATATCCGGGCCCGGCGCTGAATCCAAATCCGTAGATCCCGATGTGAACCCCATCGGCTCTGGCCGGCGTGGGCTGAACCGCTCCGGCAGTCATGGCCGCAAGTGCCAGCGCTCCCAAAATCGTGCCTCTGACGAGGGCTTTTTTGAACATCAAGCTGAATTGTCCGATCATGAGGCTGTTCCTCCTGTCCCGGCTTGCACGCCGCCGGCATTCCGGCGATTTCGGACGGTTGGTTCGCAATTGCTTCACGAGATTCAGCAAAGGCCCAACAGTCCGGCCTATTTTGCCCCAGCGTCACTTTAGCCATTCCTTCACCAAAAAGCGCCCCCGCGATTCGCGATTGAGGGCGTCAGGGCAATCACTTTTTATGTCTGCTTGCCTTGGACCACGGCTAGGAAGTACACCGGCGCAAACCAAACATCCGGGACTTCTCGCCGACCATGGCCCCACCGCTCCTCACATTGCGCGACATTCACCTGACCTTTGGCGGTACACCGCTTCTGCGCGGGGCGGAATTGTCGGTTGCCGAAGGTGATCGCCTCTGCCTGGTCGGGCGCAACGGTTCGGGAAAATCCACGCTTTTGAAGATCGCTGCGGGGCTGATTGAAGCGGATGACGGCGAGCGTTTCTTTCAACCGGGGCGAACCATCCGCTATCTGCCGCAAGAACCCGATCTTTCGGCCTATTCATCCGTCCTGGACTATGTGAATGACGGGCTGACCGAGGGCGATGATCCCTATCGCGGCCAGTATCTACTCGATGTGCTTGGCCTGACCGGCAAGGAAGACCCGGCCGCCCTGTCCGGCGGCGAGGCGCGCCGCGCGGCACTGGCGCGCACCCTGGCACCGGAACCGGACATTCTGCTTCTCGATGAGCCGACCAACCATCTCGATCTGCCGGCCATCGAATGGCTGGAAGAGGAACTGAAAAGCCTCAAATCGGCATTGGTGCTGATCTCGCACGACCGTCGGTTTCTGGAAAACCTGTCCCGCGCGGTTGTGTGGATCGACCGGGGCATTGCCCGGCGGATGGAAAAGGGCTTTGGCCATTTCGAGACCTGGCGCGACGAGGTGTTTGACCAGGAAGAACAGGACCAGCACAAACTGGCGCAGAAGATCAAGCGCGAGGAACACTGGATGCGCTACGGCGTCACCGCCCGGCGCAAGCGCAACATGCGCCGGGTGCGTGAACTCGCCGACCTCAGAAAACAGAAGCGCGACCATCGCGGCCCGCAAGGCACCGCCAAACTCGCCCAGACCGAAGCCGAAGCCTCCGGGAAGCTGGTGATCGAGGCCAAGGGCATCTCCAAGACCTATGGCGAGCGGCCAATCGTCAGGGATTTCTCCACCCGCATCCAGCGCGGCGACCGGATCGGCCTGGTCGGTCCGAACGGGGCCGGCAAGACGACGCTCCTGAAAATGCTGACCGGCGAACTCCCGCCCGACAGCGGCTCCACCCGCCTTGGCACCAATCTGGAAATGGTCACGCTCGATCAGAATCGCGAACGGCTCAATCCGGAAGACAGCCTCTCCTCGGTTCTCACCGGCGGGCGCGGCGATCAGGTGGTTGTCGGCGATGAGACCAAGCACGTGATGTCCTACATGAAGGATTTCCTGTTCTCGCCGGAACAGGCGAAGACCCCGGTCGGCGTGCTCTCCGGCGGCGAACGCGCCCGGGCGATGCTGGCAAGAGCGCTCGCGGCAAAATCCAACATGATGGTGCTCGACGAGCCGACCAACGATCTTGATCTGGAAACGCTCGATCTGCTTCAGGAGCTTCTGGCCGACTATGCGGGGACGGCAATGATCGTCTCCCACGACCGCGACTTTCTCGACCGGGTCGCCAGTTCGGTGATTGTCTCCGAAGGCAATGGCCAATGGCGGGAATATGCCGGTGGCTATTCGGACATGCTGACCCAGCGCGGCGAAGGGGTTACGGCGCGCAAGGCGGAAAGGGCCGCGCCGGAAAAGAAGGGCAGATCGGCTGCCTCAAATACTTCGCAACCGAAATCTGCCCCGAAATCGAAACTCAGCTTCACCCAGCAGCACTTGCTGAAATCCCTGCCCGGCGAGATCGAGACGCTAGAGAAACGGCTTGAAGCTCTTCAAAGCGAAATGAACGACCCGCAGCTTTATTCGGGCAACCCCGACAAATTCGCCAGGCTCTCCAAGCAAATCACTGACCTGACAGAAAAAAAAGACGCCGCCGAAGAACAGTGGCTCGAACTTGAGATGCTCAACGAAGGCTGACGGCGGCAAAGCAGGCCCCGCCGTGCAACTCCCGCTACCGTCAGCCCCGCCCCGCCCCGCGAAGCAGACATGTGCGGGGATCCACTCGCGGTGCAAGGTGGCATGGCTTGAGAGCAAGACACCGCGGCCAGCGGCGAGTCCGGACCCAAATTACAAAAGCTCTGCGACCGATTGGATCCCGCGATCCAAGTGCGGATGACGCCGTTAGGCGGTAACCCTGGCCTATCCCGAACTGCCCCCTCTCCCGTTGGGAGAGGGTTGGGGTGAGGGGGTAAAGCTGCCGGTCTTGGCAATTGCAGAGACCGCCACCCCTCATCCGGTCCTTCGGACCACCTTCTCCCAATGGGAGAAGGAACAGGCAACGCCAAGCGGCACCAAACAAGCCAGAACTGCGATGGCAAGCACCCGTTTTATAAGCCAAGGCAACAAGGGAACATGCAGCGCCTTCGGCGTTGCCGATTTCACCGGAAACATGAAACGCTGCCTGAAATCCGGGATTTCAACGCGTTTCCTGTTGCTGTGAGCAAGAAAACCGGAACGCCGGAGGCGCACTGATGCCTGGATACCGGATCTCGCGATGGCGCATCCGCGCCACGCACTCCGTCACCCCAGACAAGTGCAGCAAGGCTGCGCGCTGATCTGGGGCGCAGCATATCAGCGCTCGCGCAGCGAGCACCGTTATTGAAGAGAAACAAAAGAAGTAACGCGCACTTCCGGCGTTGCTGTGAGCAAGAAAATCGGAACGCAGGAGGCGCACAGATGTCTGGATACCGGATCTCGCGATGGCGCATCGCGCCACGCGGTCCGGCATGACGGCCGGGGAAAGGACCAGCCCCTCCTGACAAACAACAAACTTATCCACGCTCCACCTCCCCTCATTTACACTCCATCGCGTTTCCACCAATGCGGGGCCGGGGCCGGACCGTCCGTTCGTGGTGGTGGGGACCGGTGTCGTGAGGCATGGCGGAAGGCGTAACGTGCCGTCCGCCATTGCCGGGCAACTGGAGACCCTTGGAGGCTGCGCGGGGTCCGCCGCGCAGGTTCTCAAGGGATGCGTCTCATATCCGGCGAAGTTGAGCGCCGCACCCCACGCTCAGCCAAGCAGAAACGAGAAAGGCGCAACTCCTTTTAGCCATCGGGAAACGGATACCGGGCGGGCGTGAAACCTTGCCACTTCCCACCTTCCTTTGCGTTCCCGGCAAGGCCGGAGCGCCCGCCATCCTGCCCCGTTTGGGCGGAACCGCACTGCCAAAACGCCGATGAGACACCATGCGGCGGCTTTGGTGCTGGAAGGGAAACTCTCTCCACCGTCATCCCATTGCTTGACGATGGGATCCATTCCGTTTCCACGCCCCCATTTACTTGTGGCACCGCAACGGAATGGATGCCGCTATCCAAGTGCGGCGATGACGGCGGAAGAAGATACGAAGCCGAGCCGCACCCACCGTCGTCATGCCAGACAAGTGCAGGCACTGCACGCCGATCTGGCATCCATTCCGTTACCTCTCGGAACTGCACCGCGTCTGCGTGTGGCACGGCAACAGTATGGACCCGCGATCCAAGTCCGGTGATGACGGCTGAAGGGGACGCAAAGCCGTGCCATACCCACCGGCGTCATCCCCGCCCCGCGCAGCGGAAATGTGCGGGGATCCATTCCCGGTGCAACTTGGTAAAGGGGGAAAGCAACGTACCGTGGCCAGAGGCAGGTCCGAAACCAGTTCACAAACGCTCTGCGAATGATTGGATCCCCGCACATAGGCGGGGATGACGGTCGATTGTTCAGGCCCGGCAATTGCCACACCCACCGCCGTCATCCCGTGCCACACCCACCGCCGTCATCCCTGCCTCCGCAGCCGGGATCCAGTTCGTTGCCTTTGCCCAGCCGTTACCGCAGGCTTGTGGCACAGCGGCCGCTTGGCTGCCCGGGTGCAGTTCGGCCAAGGGAAGCGGCGACCGCTGTGCGCATCTGCCAGTACCACCTGCCAGCGTTTATTCATATCGCCAACCGTTGGCCGGGTCCCACTTCACCGGACGCTGCGGACGCAGGGCGAGCGAGTCGCGCCAGCGGTCGTCAACCACCCACACCGTGAGTTCATCAGCCGACCAATGCGGCGGGCGGACGCAGTGCTGCGGTTCCCCGTTGTCATTCAGACAGGTTTCGGGAAGCTGCGTGGTCAGATCGCCAAACGCGGAATTGATTTGCGCCTGGGTGATAAACGGGTTGACACTCAAATCCGCGGATACCAGGAGGGAAGCGGAAAAATTGGCCCTCCTGGTATCCGCCTCTTGCAGGTTCGCGTCCCAGAGCGCCGCCTCTTGCAGGTTCGCCTCCCAGAGCACCGCCGCTTGCAGGTTCGCGCCCGTGAGATCCGCCTCTTGCAGGTTCGCGCCCCTGAGATCCGCCTCTTGCAGGTTCGCGCCCCTGAGATCCGCCGCTTGCAGGTTCGCGCCTATAAGCACCGCCTCTTGCAGATTCGCGCCTATGAGCCTCGCCTCTTGCAGGTTCGCGTGATCGAATTCCGCGTCTTGCAGGTTTGCCTCCAACAGCTCCGCCCCTTGCAGGTTAGCGCTTCCGAGCTTCGCCTCTTGAAGGTTCGCATGGCTGAGATCAGCGTCTTGCAAATTCGCAAGCCAGAGCTCCGCCGCTTGCATTTTCGCGGTTCTGAGCACCGCCTCTTGCAGGCTCACGTACCAGAACCGAGCCTCTTGCAGGTTCGCGCCGATGAACCCAGCTTCTTGCAGGTTCGCGTAGCTGAGCACCGCCTCTTGCAGGTTCGCGTAGCTGAGCACCGCCTCTTGCAGGTTCGCGTGGCTGAGCTCCGCCTCTTGCAGGTTCGCGCGCCAGAGCACCGCCTCTTGCAGGTTCGCGCGGTAGAGCACCGCCTCCTGCAGGTTCGCGCAGAATCCCTGGCCGGCACAGCCGAAATTCGCTGCCTCGAGGTTGGCACTCGTCAGATCCGCGCCGCGCCAATCGGTGCCGCGCAGATCCGCGCCGGGCAGAAACACCTCGCGCGCCTTGGCCTTGCGGAAACTCCAGGTCTGAAAGTCGCGCGCGGCTAGCCCGTCCAGCATGGTCTTGCGGCGTTTGGAGAAGGTCTTGCCGGTCACTTCGCGCCATTCATCATGTTTTCCCGGATCAGCAGGTTTTTCATTTCTCCGGGCTCTCCAGAAATCCGCGCGGGCCTCGTCCCAAGGCTGCCAATTGTCCGGGCGTTCGACCAGTCCGGCGCGATAGAGACTGGCCGGATAGATCCAGCCGCCGCCATCGCCAAACCTGAGCAAGCTTCCGGCTTGAACCATCCCTTCGCCGTCGTCCGAAACAACCGTCCTGTCAAACTCGATTGCCCCAATCGTTCTGAGAACACCGGCAGCCGCGATTGCGACGGTACCCAGGCACGCAGCGGCCACCGAAAAGGCCCGGATGTCCTGCCAGATCCACCTCGTCCGTTGAGACAATCGCCCGCGCAAGATCTTCATGAACCCGCAAAAGCTCACCGATGCCGCGACCAGCGACACGCCCAGCATCAACCCCACCCACAGCGTCAGCCAGACGTCGTGCGGCGGAAAGCTGCGCCACCAGAAGAGCGCCAGAACCAAGGGTCCGGCGGCCCAGAGAAACAGCACCGCGACGGCAACTGTCAGCCAGCGTCCGCCGCGCCTCGGGCCGCCGGGTTTCAGGTAAACGGCGGCATCGGAGATCAACCAGGGAAACACCAGATCGTCGAGAAACAGCCCGCCATCCGGCTGCGGCTTGATGCCGGCAAGCGCGCGCCACAGCTTGGCAAGATAAAGATGAAGGTAGATGTAAAGCCCGAGAATGATCGCCGAGCCGACCGCGAAAAACGGTTTCAGGGGCACGGTATAGCTGATCACCGGCAGGGTCAGGCCGCTGTCGAAGACGAAGAAATCCCGGTCCTCGACCCCGCCAATCGCGATCGCGGAAAACAGCAGCGCGGCGATCAGCGCGAACCATGTGCCGCGGGCGTTCTTCGAGACTTCCTCGATGTGTTTCAGCCGGTCTGCAAGCGAATATCCCGCACGGCTATCCTCCGGTGCAGGCATCTGCGCACCAGTCTTACCCTCTGCCGCTTCGACCCCGTCGCCCATGACCGCCCCTCAGCACTTCTGTCATGAAACGCAGAAGTTGCACAAAGGTCAAGATTGCCCGTTGCTGCAAAGGGGCGTTTCTTGAGCGCTACCGGCTAAGCTTCAACCGGCCCCAGATCACATGGCGCGGGAATGTCGTCGGGCACAAAGAAGTCCGGCGCGAGCGCCTTTGCGGGATCAACCCGGTAGCGGTCGAAATCGGTGACGCCGCGGGTTGCCAGGAAGGTGTCATCAATCAGGAAATTGCCGGTGAAGTCCCTTGAAGGCGATGAAAAGATCTCATGGGCGGCATCGGCGAGGATGTCCGGTGTCCGGCTTTTGAGCATCATCTCATCCCCGCCGACAATGTTCCTGATTGCCGCCGTCGCGATGGTCGTGCGCGGCCACAGGGCGTTGACGGCAATGCCTTTCGCCCGCAGCTCTCCCGCAAGGCCGAGCACCACGAGGCTCATGCCGTATTTGGCAATCGCATAGGGCGTTGCCGGGGCGAACCATTTCTCGGACATGTCGAGCGGCGGCGCCAGCATGAGGATATGCGGGTTGGCGGATTTCTCCAGATGATGAATGGCGTGTTTGCAGCAGGCAAGCGTGCCGCGCGTATTGACCTGGTGCATCAGGTCGAAGCGCTTCATATCGGTTTGTTCGAGCGGCGTCAGCTGGATGGCGCTGGCATTGTTGACCAGGATATCCAGCCCGCCGAAATGCGCCGCTGCCTGGTCCATCGCCACCTTGACCGCCTCGTCATCGCGCACGTCGAGGACGATTGGGAACGCCTTGCCGCCGGCTGCTTCAACCTCCGCAGCGGCGGTGTGGATGGTGCCTTCCAGTTTGGGGTGCGGCTCGGCGGTCTTGGCGGCAATGGCGATATTGGCACCATCGCCAGCGGCTTTCAGCGCAATCGCCTTGCCGATCCCCCGCGAGGCACCAGTGATGAACAGGGTCTTTCCGGACAGGGACACGCTGTTTCTCCTTAAAGAGATAAGATTTTATTCAATCAGGACTTCGAAAGAAACGCCTCGAACGCTGCCTGCGCCTCCGGCGATTTCAGCCGCTCGGCGAACAGCTGTGCTTCATCCTCGATGCGTGCGGCAAGCGCTTCGACGTCGCCGCGCAGCAACCGGCGCGAGATCGCCATGGCTTCCGGCGGGCGGGCGGCAATGTCACGGGCAGAGGCGAGCGCCGCCGCCTCGACATCTCCGTCGACGATCTCACTGATCAAACCGGCCTGCAGCGCCTTGTCAGCCGAAAGCGCCGAGCCGAGACACAAGAGCTCGAAGGCACGTTTGTGACCCATCAGCTGGGGCGCTATCAGGCTGGACCCGGCCTCCGGCACCAGTCCGAGATCAACAAATGGCGTGCGGAACAGGGCACCGGGTGCGGCAAACACCCTATCGCAGTGAAACAGCATGGTGGTGCCGACCCCGATTGCGAAACCGTCGACGGCGGCGACCAGCGGCTTCTCGTTGCGCACAAGCGCGCGCAGGAACCGGAGCACCGGCGTATCGCCAATCGGCACCTTGCCGGCGATCTTCAGAAAGTCGGCAATGTCATTACCGGCGCAAAAGGCACCGGGAAGACCGCAAATCATCTGGCAGCGGATATCTGCGCGGGTGTTGCCGTCCTCGAGCGCCTCGGCAAGGGCGGTATACATCACCCCATCGAGTGCATTCTTCTTGTCGGGCCGGTTCATCCGCAGAACGCGGACACCGTCCGCAAGGCTCGCTTCGATCATGCGACTGCCTCGGCATCAAATGCCTGGATCGTTTCCGCCGACATCAGAATATCCGGCTTGAGGCCTGCCGTTTCGTTCAAGGTGGCTTCGCAAAAAAACCGGGCAAGCTGGGTCCGTTCGCCCTGCTTTGCGTCGTTATCAGCGTTTGAGCAGAGGGCGCCCTTGGCAAGCAACGCGCCGCCATAGGTCAGTCCCATCAGCCGCAAGTAAGGCGTTGCCCCGCACAGCGCATCTCCGGTCCGGCCGTCGCCAAGCGCATCAAGCATGTATTCTGTCGCTTCTTCCAGGCTGGCAATGGCGGCTCCAAGCCCCTTTGCGGTTGCGCCGAAGGCCGGATCGTTGCTTGCCTCAACCTCGCGGGCGATCTCGCGCAACTCGCCGATAAAACCGCGGACATGATCACCGCCGGACATCGGTAGTTTGCGTGTCACCAGATCGATGGCCTGAATGCCGTTTGTGCCCTCATAGATCGGGGCGATCCGGGCATCGCGGAAATGCTGTGCGGCGCCGGTTTCCTCAATGTATCCCATGCCGCCATGAACCTGAACGCCTAGCGAAGCGGCCTCGACACCGAAATCGGTAGAAAGTGCCTTGGCAATCGGCGTCAGAAGACCGGTACGTTCCTGCCAGTACGTCCGCTCTTCAGCGTCCACCGCGATGTTTGCCCGGTCGGTTGCATGGGCGCAGGAAAAACAGATGGCCCGCGCCACCTGGGTGCGCGCCTTCATCGACAGCAGCTTGCGCTTGACATTGGGATGGCGGGAGATCGGGCTCGACGCGCCGCGCGGATCGCCCAGCGCACGTCCCTGCCGCCGTTCGTTGGCGTAGGCAAGCGCCTGCTGATAGGCCCGTTCGGCAATGCCGAGCCCCTGAATGCCGACCGCAAGCCGGGCGTTGTTCATCATGGTGAACATGTTGGCAAGACCGTTGTTTTCCTCCCCAATCAGCCAGCCGACAGCGCCCTCCATATCGCCATAGACCATGGTGCAGGTGGGCGAGCCATGAATGCCCATCTTGTGCTCGACACCGGCGCAGTGGACATCATTGCGCGCACCAAGGCTGCCATCCGGATTGACCAGATATTTCGGCACCAGGAACATCGAGATGCCCTTTGTTCCGGGAGGCGCATCCGGCAGGCGGGCGAGCACCATATGGACGATGTTGTCGCTGATGTCGTGATCGCCGTAGGTGATGTAGATTTTCTGCCCGAAGATCCGGTAGGTGCCGTCCGGATGCCGCTCGGCACGGGACTTGAGCGCTCCGAGGTCCGACCCGGCCTGCGGCTCGGTGAGGTTCATCGTGCCCATCCACTCGCCCGAAGTGAGCTTCTCCAGATAGGTCTCCTTCAATTCCGCAGAGCCGTGTTTCTCAAGAGCTTCAATCGCCCCGATTGTCAGCGTCGGCCCGATGGCAAATGCCATGGACCCGGAATTCCACATCTCGAAGGTCGCTGCGAACAACATGAGAGGAAGATCCATACCACCGGATTCAACCGGTGCGGCAATGCCGTTCCATCCGCCCTCGATCCAGCGCTGATAGAGCTCCCGCCATCCGGCAACGGTCTTCACCTTGCCGTCTTCAAGAACGGCAGGCGCCTTGTCTGAAGCGGCGTTCATCGGCGCGATCTCTTCGGAGGCAAACCGCCCGGCCTCGTTCAAAATGGCGTCAACCAGATCATCGGTTATGTGCGCGTACCGCTCGCTTTCAGACAATTCGCCGAGCCGGCAGACCGTCTTCAGTGTGAACGCGATCTCTTCCACAGGCGCGCGATACATTTACTGTTTCCTCCTATTGGCCGTCCGGCACCCCGGCTGGAGACGGCAGCGAGCGTGTTATGGCCTGCAAACTCTTGACGAAGCTTCCAATGCGCCGCACAAGGCACCGGACCTGTTGACCGCACCCTATCGGCGTTTACCTATACGTCAACCCATACCGCTACGGCAGCCGTCTCTTTGGATGACCCGCGCTTCTGGCACTAGAGCATCGGAACCCATATGGAACGCTGGACATTCGACCCGACATCTTCCGGCTGGCAGGACAGCGCCGATGCGGCCAAGTTCGTTGACGCGATCCGCAACGGAAAGCAGGTCGCGGTGCCGACCGAAACCGTTTACGGGCTCGCCGCCGATGCCACAAACGGCATGGCCTGTGCCGGGATCTTCGAGACCAAGGGCCGGCCGCACTTCAATCCACTGATCTCCCATGTCGGGTCTTTCGAGCAGGCAAAACAGCATGGCAGGTTCGATGACATGGCAACGGCATTGGCAGAGGCGTTCTGGCCGGGACCGTTGACGCTCGTCGTGCCCTGGCTGCCGGACTCGCCGATTTCCGATCTGGCCCGCGCCGGGCTTCAAACGGTCGCCTTGCGGGTCCCAGGCGGACCGGTCATGCGCTTTCTGTCGGAAAGGACCGGACGACCCTTGGCTGCGCCGAGCGCCAACCGGTCCGGAAAAATCAGTCCGACATCAGCAGACGATGTGGTTGCCGATCTTGGCGCTTCGATAGGTTTTGTCGTCGATACCGGCCCCTGCCCGGTCGGCCTGGAATCGACAATCGTCGGCCTGGGCAACGGTGCTCCGCAATTGCTTCGCCCGGGCGGACTTGCCCGGGAGGATATCGAACGCGTGCTTGGCCGAAGCCTGGAAACACCGGAAACAATCCTCAAGGCGCAGCCTTCAGCGCCCGGCATGCTGAATTCCCACTATGCTCCAAACGCGCCCGTCCGGTTGAATGCGTCGAGCGTGGAAGCGAACGAGGCTTTGCTGTCGTTCGGACCCGACCCGTTACCCGGCTCCGGCAAGGCAATCGCCGAATTCAATCTGAGCCCGGCGGGCGATCTCACGGAAGCCGCCGCCAATCTGTTTCGCGGGCTTCGAACTCTGGACAAACAGGGTGGCACGACGATTTGCTGCCAGTTTATCCCCAGCTTTGGGCTTGGCGAGGGGATAAACGACCGGCTCCGCCGCGCCGCAGCTCCAAGGCCCGGGGTCACGCCGGCAATCTGAGCGGAGTCTTCGTGCGAAAAACCGGCCTCCCGGTATGTGCCGGCGTCTGCCGGGATTCGCCGGAAAGTCAAGAACCATCTGAAAATTCAGAAACAATCGGGCAGCCAATTACGCCCAAGCAACCTGAAGCAACAACATCCTACGATTGTTTACCCCGCCGGCAAACAAAGACGGCGCAACCGGCAAAAGAAGTCGTCTAAGTAGTATTCCCCCTATCAAGCCCCGCAACAACAACGGACTTTTCCCTTCGTAAGCACACTAAAAATGGACATTTCCAAAAATGATTACCGAGTTCATCTCGATTTTCGGGTGCGGAATCGCGTATGAAGAAGGGGAAGAGAGATGTAGCGGACCTCCCCTCGAGCAAGTTTTTGCTCGCACCTCCCAAAGGACCGGCCACAAAGGGCCGGTCCATTTTTCTGACAGCTTCTGGACGATTTGTTGTGGTGATGCAAAACACAGCATCGACTGCTGCGGCCGTGATTATTTCTTCGGCAACAGGCTGCCTTGCGCGGAGTCAATCTGCTACCGTGCGTTAAATTCGTCGTTTCTTACCGGGCCACATTGTGACAACACTCCTTCTTCATCACCCTGCCTATGTCGACCATCTGACCCCAGTCGGACACCCGGAGCGCCCGGACCGGATCCGGGCAATCGAGCGGATTCTCGAACACGAAAAGTTTCAGACGCTGGTCAGGGACATAGCGCCCAAGGGTGATCTTGAAATGATCGCCCGCGCTCACCCGATGGCGTATATCGAAATGCTGGAGAAGTTTTCGCCGAGCGAGGATCTGGTCCGGGTCGATGCGGACACGACCATGTCTCCCGGCACCTGGGACGCGGCATTGCGGGGCGCTGGCGCGGCGTGCCAGGCCGTCGATGAAGTGATGAACGGCACTGCCTCGAACGCCTTCAGCGCGTCCCGTCCTCCCGGCCACCATGCCGAGAAGGACCGGGCGATGGGCTTCTGCTTCTTCAACAATGCCGCAATCGCCGCGCGCCATGCCCAAGCGGTGCATGGGATTGAAAGAGCAGCGGTTATCGACTTTGATGTCCATCACGGCAATGGAACGCAGGACATCTTCTGGAGCGATCCGACTGTGATGTACTGCTCGACGCACCAGATGCCGCTCTACCCGGGCTCGGGCGCGGCCAGTGAGACCGGTGACGCCAATACCATTGTCAACGCGCCGCTTGCACCAGGTGTTGATGGCAGCGGATTTCGCGAGGCAATGGAGACGGTCATCCTGCCGCGCCTTGATGCGTTTGCACCGGAACTGATCGTGATTTCAGCCGGATTTGACGCCCATGCGCGTGACCCGCTTGGCGGCCTGAACCTCGTGGAAGCCGATTTTGCCTGGGCGACACGGGCCTTGATGGACACCGCCGACAAGCATGCTGGCGGGCGGGTCGTATCGCTGTTGGAAGGCGGTTACGATCTGGAGGGACTTGCGCGCTCGGTTGCCGCTCATGTTATGACCTTGATGACCGCGTAGCGCACCAGATCCACGACAGGATGAAACATGACTAATGAAAAACCGGACATGTCCGGCCTCAGCTTCGAAGACGGACTGAAGCAGTTGGAAACAATCGTCCGCGAACTGGAACAGGGGAATGTTCCGCTGGAGCGCAGCATCGAGATGTACGAGCGCGGAGATGCCCTACGCAAGCATTGCGACCGCCTGCTGCAATCCGCCGAAGCCAAGGTGGAGAAAATACAGCTCGGCCAGGACGGACAGGCGGCCAAGACCGGCGAACTGGAAACCTGACACTGCCGCCCATTTTCCGAAGCGTGCTGCCCGTCCCGATGCAGATCGGAAAATCCGCCGTCACGGCATAGACCCTGCGTCAAATCGGCCCGGCCGTTCCTGACCCGGTCGCCACTCCGTATTTGCGCCCTAATTCCGGTTAGTGTATTCCTGCCCGCCAAATCGCAAGACCAGTGGATCAATTACCACCGTGACCTCCAAGCTCAATACCCCCCTGCTCGATCAGGTCCGTTCGCCGTCGGACCTGCGGAACCTGGCCGAAGACGAACTGATCCAATTGGCCGATGAGTTGCGGCAGGAAACGATTGACGCCGTATCCCATACCGGCGGCCACCTTGGCGCCGGACTTGGCGTTGTAGAGCTAACAGTCGCGATTCACTATGTGTTCAATACGCCTGACGACCGCCTGATCTGGGACGTCGGCCACCAATGCTACCCGCACAAGATCCTGACCGAGCGCCGCGAAAACATTCGCACGCTTCGTCAGGGCGATGGCCTGTCCGGTTTCACCAAGCGCGCGGAAAGCACGTACGACCCGTTTGGCGCTGCGCATTCGTCAACGTCGATATCCGCGGGCCTCGGAATGGCCGCCGCCCGGGATCTGACCGGCGGTGACAACAATGTGATCGCGGTGATCGGCGACGGTGCCATGTCCGCCGGCATGGCTTACGAGGCCATGAACAATGCCGGTCATCTGGGTTCCCGTCTGGTTGTCATTCTGAACGACAATGACATGTCGATCGCACCGCCGGTCGGAGCGATGTCGGCGTACCTTGCCAAACTGGTCTCTGGCCCGACCTATCAGTCCCTGCGCGGTGCAGCCAAATCAATCGTCCAGAACCTGCCGGAGCCGATAGCAAAACGCGCGGCCCGCGCGGAGGAATATGCCCGCGGTTTCTGGGCCGGCGGTACGTTGTTCGAGGAACTCGGCTTCTATTATGTCGGCCCCGTAGACGGACACAATCTGGAACACCTGCTGCCGATCCTCAAAAATGTCCGCGACACGCACCACGGGCCGGTCCTGATCCATGCGGTCACACAAAAGGGCAAGGGCTATCCGCCCGCAGAAGGCGCCAAAGACAAGTATCACGGCGTCGCAAGGTTTGACGTGGTCACCGGCAAACAGGCCAAACCGAAGCCGAACGCGCCGAGCTATACCAACGTCTTTGCCACTTCGCTGATCAAGGAAGCCGAAGCCGACGACAAGGTCGTCGCCGTGACGGCAGCAATGCCGGACGGCACCGGTTTGAACCTGTTCGGAGAAGTGTTTCCAGAGCGGACCTATGATGTCGGCATCGCCGAACAGCACGCGGTTACGTTCGCAGCCGGGATGGCAACCGAAGGCTACAAGCCGTTCGTGGCGATCTACTCGACCTTTCTCCAGAGGGCCTATGACCAGGTGGTCCACGATGTGGCGATCCAGGGCCTGCCGGTGCGTTTCCCGATTGACCGTGCCGGGCTTGTCGGGGCCGATGGCCCGACCCACGCGGGCGCCTTTGACACCGCGTTCCTGTCCTGCCTCCCGGGCTTCACCGTCATGGCGGCCGCCGACGAGGTCGAATTGCGCAACATGGTGGCGACCGCCGCCGCCTATGACGAGGGACCGATTTCCTTCCGCTATCCGCGCGGTGAAGGGGTGGGTCTGGAACTCCCGGATCGTGGCGAAATTCTCGAGATCGGCAAGGGCGTCATCCGCAGGGAAGGCACCAAGGTGGCGTTGCTGTCTTTCGGCGGGCGCATGGCCGAGTGCCTGAGAGCAGCGGATGAACTGGACGCGGCAGGCCTTTCCACCACCGTTGCCGATGCGCGGTTCGCAAAGCCGCTGGATATGGACCTGATCCGCAGGCTCGCGCGCGAGCATGAAGTGCTGGTGACTGTCGAGGAAGGCTCCGCCGGCGGGTTCGGCAGCCATGTCCTGACCCGTCTTGCAGAGGACGGAGCGCTGGATGCCGGACTGAAGATCCGCACCCTCGCCCTGCCTGACGCCTATCTGGATCAGGATAAACCGGACGCGATGTATGCCCGCGCCGGCCTCAACAGCGACGGCATCCTGAACACGGTTTTTGCCGCGCTCGGAACCGAAGTGCTCACCGCTCCCCAACGCGCCTAATCATCTGTTTCCGCCAGGCTTTAAGCGCACGAAATGACGTGCGCTTCAAAACGGTTTCCGGACATCTCAGTTCTCGATTGACTTTCCCGGCAGGACTTGAAAATGCTGCTGGAACGTACGGTTTGCGCCGGCAGTACCGGCAGTGCGTTTACCGAAACCAGAAAGCGGGACACGGCCATGGGAAGCACTCTTTCCTCAGTATCGGCGCTGTTGCTGTCGGTGGTGCTGTTTATCTTCGGCCACGGCCTTCAGACCACCTTGCTGCCGCTGGCTGCCGACCGGTTTTACTTCACCGATTTCGAGATCGGTTTCATTTCCTCGGCCTATTTTATCGGCATGGTCGCCGGCTGTTTCGGTGCACCTGTCCTGATCTTGCGCGCAGGCCATATCCGGGCCTTTGCGGCGATCGTTTCATTGATGTCCGCAGCCGCCGTACTGCATCCGGTGCTTGTTGACCCGATTGCCTGGTTTGCCATCCGTGTCGTATCCGGTTTCTGCCTTGCCGGCTTCTACATGATCGTCGAAAGCTGGCTGAACGAAGCCTCTACAAATCAGAACCGCGGCACCGTGATGTCCTACTACGTCGTGCTTTTGTTCGGGGCCCTGATGCTCGGGCAGATCTCGATTGCCGCGCTCAACATTTCC
The DNA here is from genome assembly GCA_965230445.1 of Roseibium sp. GTDB lineage: Bacteria > Pseudomonadota > Alphaproteobacteria > Rhizobiales > Stappiaceae > Roseibium. Next base: position 3,057,406 of record OZ246005.1, read on the forward strand.
TCGTTTATCCCCTTTGTGATTGCCTCGATTGCCGCCAGCCTCGCGGTGATGCCGGTGTCTCTGACAACAGCGACCCAGCCGGCGCCAATCACCCTGGTACGGTTCCGCCCGGTACAGCTCTACAAGAACTCGCCGGCGGCCCTGGTGGGTGTGTTCCTGTTCGGCATCATCCAGGGCCCGCTATTGACGCTGACGCCGCTATTCGCCTCGCAGATCGGCCTGGCCAGCAACCAAGCGGCCTTCTATGCGGCCGCTGTCATTGGCGGCGGAATGATCGCCCAATGGCCGGTCGGCCGCCTGTCCGACATGGTCGACCGCCGCATAGTCATGGTCGGGCTCGGCGTCGGCACCGGTGCGACGGCCTTGCTGCTGACCCTTTTGGCACCCGACGCATTCATCGCAGCGATGATTTCGGCAGTTGTCATCGGCACATTCGCCCAACCGATGTATGCGGTTTCCGTTGCCCACGCTTTCGACCACGCCTCCCAGGATGAATTCGTCGAAACCTCCTCCGGCATGCTGCTCGCCTTTGGCATCGGATCGATCATCGGGCCGCTGATAGCCTCCATCCTGATGCAGCAAGTCGGCCCTTATGGGCTGTTCATGATGATCGCTATTGTCAGCCTGGCCATGGTGGCCTTCCTGCTGACACGTATCACCACCCGCTCGGCGCTGTCTGCCGAAGACAAGACGGACTTCGAATACGCCTCTACGGCGCAGGTCGGTACGGTTATCTCCGCCGAGCCCCTGGATGCGGAAGCCGAGGACTATGTCATCCCGCCGGAAGAATTCCCGGCCTACGAAAATGACATCTACAATTTCGATCATCAGGACCCGGAAGCCAACGATACGCCGGACAACGGCAACGAGGACCTGGCGGAAGAACACGATGCCGGGAATTCGAACGCTGAAACGGGAAAAACCGGTGGCGTTTGACCAAACGCAAGGATTAAAAGGATCGTCAGAGCAAATCTGACGATGTCGCAATCTGCATTCTGCAACTTTTCGTCCACCCGACTGGACGCCGGATACCAAATGGGCATGAGCAACAGCACGACACTGCTGCAAGCTTTTAGACAGGAGCGCCATCCGCTAGCGGCGCTGGCTGCCTTGGGCTTTGCGGTCCGGTTGTGCCTGATCATGCTGGGTACGGCGCTGTCGCCAGAAGCGCTGGCGGCCTCTGGCCTTGGAGTGTACTGCCAGTCTTCACAGGACTTGGGGACGGAACGTAATAGCTCTGCTTCGCATATTGGATTCGTATGCGCTTGCGGTCCCGGATGCGTGCATAGCTGCCCAACACCGATTATCGGTGATGTGGATGCGGATTGGAGAAAGGACACGGCAAACTACACGGTCGTTCCACAAGCGGTCTTTTCGGATCGAATGGAGACGGACCGTTCCTACAATTGCCGGGCGATTCGCGCACCGCCTGCCGGGCTGAGCTGAACAACTCCGGGCGCACACCCCAGTACTCAGACCTCTCCTCGGGAAAAACCAGATGACATTTTTGAAAACCCTCGCGGCTGCAGCCGCCGCGCTTACGCTTGTTTCCGTTTCCGCACTTGCTGAAGGCATTATGCACGGTGACTTGATGATCTCCCACACATGGACCCGCGCGACTCCGCCGAATGCGAAAGCGGCTGGCGGATTTGTTGAAATCATGAACAAGGGCAGCGAAGCCGATCGCCTGATCGCTGTCTCGGCTGACGTCTCCGCCAAAGTGGAAATTCACGAAATGGCTGTCGTTGATGACGTCATGAAGATGCGTGAACTGAAAGACGGCATCCAAATTCCGGCTGGCGAAACGGTCACATTGAAACCGGGCGGCCTGCACATCATGTTTATGGGCCTGCATGAAGGCTTTAAGGAAGGCAGCCACATTCCGGTAACGCTGACTTTCGAAAAGGCCGGTGACGTGGCTATTGAACTGGACGTTGCAAAAATGGGCTCCAAGGAAATGAAACACGATCATGGTCACGACCATGGACATGACCACAGCAAACACAACTAAGGCGTTGCCGGTTTAAGCTGGATCACTTAACGCTCCAGGCTGAAATCAAAAACACCTTGAGGTTACGGAGAACCGCAAACCATGGCTGGTTTGAAACTCTTTCGCTACGGAGCATGGGCGGCAGTTGCCGCCCTTGCCATTGTTTCCGGAGCGTTGATCTACACGCAAACAATGTCGAACGGAAACTCGGACGCCCTGGTCAAGCCGCTGGCGGCGATCGGCGGCCCGTTCGAACTGGTGGGCCCCAACGGCGAACCGGTTTCCGACAAGACCTTTGCCGGCAAGCCTCTCGCGATTTTCTTCGGCTTTACCTACTGCCCCGATGTCTGCCCGACCACGCTTTATGAAATGCAGGGCTGGATCGAAGCCTTGGGATCGGATGCGGAAAAGCTGAGCTATGCTTTCGTGACCGTCGATCCGGAACGCGACACGCCTGAAGTGATGCGCGACTATGTCTGGGCGTTCGACAAACGCATCCAGCCGCTGAGCGGCAGCCGGGAGCAGATCGACAGCGTCATCAAGACCTATCGCGTCTATGCCAAACGCGTGCCCCTTGACGACGGCGACTATACGATGGACCATTCGGCATCCGTCTACCTGATGGACAAGGACAACCGTTTCGTAGGAACAATCGCCTACGGCGAAAACGAAGAGGCCGCTGTCGCAAAGCTCAAGCGGTTGATCGAGAACGCCGGATAGGCTGAAAGAAAGCCATGGGCACACAGCTTTATATCGGCCTAGGCGCCCTTGGATCCGGCTTGATCGCCATAGCCTTCCTGCTGTGGCTCTATGCCGGCGAACGGGTGTTTGTCGACCGGCTGATTTCAGCCATCGCCGGCTGTTTCTAGGCCGCCGGCACCGCCAGCCTTCCCATGGCAAAAAAACGCCTCGACCAGCATCTCGTCGACCTGGGGCATTTCGAAAGCCGCGCCCGCGCCCGGGACGCCATTCTGCGCGGAACCGTTACGCTTGACGGCGGCTTGTGCCGGAAACCGGCTCAAAAGGTCGATCAGACCTCAAAGATCGCAATAGACGACCCGGCGGCAAACTATGTTTCGCGTGCTTCGCTGAAGTTGATCGAAGGTCTGGAAACGTTCGGCATCGACCCGAAAGACCGGATCTGCCTAGACATTGGCGCGTCGACCGGTGGCTTCACCCAAGTCCTGTTGGAACGCGGTGCGGCCAGGGTCCATGCCATTGATGTCGGCCACGGCCAGCTTCACGACAGCCTGTCAGATGACCCTCGCGTTGTCCAAACCGATGGCTTGAATGCCCGGGACCTGACGGGGGATCATCTGGACGGGGAGGCTCCCGGTCTGATTGTTTCGGATGTCAGCTTCATCTCCCTGAAACTCGCACTCCCACCGGCACTTTCCCTCGCGCAAGCAAGGGCAGAAGGCGTGTTTCTGGTCAAACCGCAGTTCGAAGCCGGGCGCGGAAACATCGGCAAAGGTGGACTGGTCGACCCGGAGGTCGCCGCCGCGACCGCCCGTGATCTGCAAATATGGCTTGATGACTCAGACGGCTGGAGCGCGGGCAGCCTTGTTCCGTCTCCCCTCAAGGGCGGCGACGGAAACCTGGAATGGCTGCTCTACGGCCGGAAACGTTGAAGCGGGTTGCCCAAGAACGTGTCGCGTCAATTCTCGCAAGCAAATCTCAATTACGCCTAGGTTGCAGGAGAAGCTCAACTCCTACTGAAGGAGGAATTTTCATGCGCGCATTTCCCATATTGCTTTCAGTTTGCCTGTTCATTTCGTCAATTTCATCATCAGCAGCCGCCGGTGCCATCACCTTGACCGAATTCATCGAAGGCGGAGAAATCACCCTTCCCTTCGGAGCGGCCCGCCAGGGACGGGGCGCACATCGAGGCGTCGATGTGGCTGCACCGATTGGAACGCCGATCCAGTCACCCGGCGCGGCGCTGGTTCTGGAGGCGACGGATCTCTTTCGCGATCAGCCGCTCTACGGAAAGACAGTCGTATTGCGGTTCGATGAGGGATTTACCGCCTGGTTCACACATCTGAACAATTATTCGGTCCAGCCCGGAGAGCGGATCTCGGTTGGCGACACGTTTGCCACCGTTGGCCGCGCAACGGCCCGGCACGGCTCCCACATTCACATAGAGGCATTCGTGACTGTAGCAGGTTTCGAGTTCAGAGTGGACCCGGCCTCAAAGCTGCCTTTTCTGCAAAAACCAGGCGTAGAGGTGCGCAGCGATGTGGAAGCCTTCTACCGGTCCGGGCGGCCTGTGTCCTATCCCGGCTACGCTCCGCAATCCTTTGCAGAGATCTACACAGGGAACGGCCGAAAGGAAGAAACCAGCCTCACAGGATTGCTGTTTTTGCCGGACGGCACATCCGGGACAGCTCCGGCCGTGATCTTGCAGCATGGCAGCGGCGACCCCAACGGACTGGATGCCTGGTGGCGCGATCTTGTTCCCGCACTCAACAAGGCCGGATTGGCCGCGTTCATCGCCAACAGCTATGACGGCCGCAATATGGGCGAGACAACCGGGGATCAATCGACGCTCTCCCGTGCAGCACGGGCCTCCGACGTGTTGATGGCGTTTGAGGCCATCGGTGCCCTTGATGAAATCGATGCGGACCGGATCGGCGTTACCGGCTATTCAGGCGGCGGTGCGGCCACCTACGACTCCGCCGACGAAAGAGCCGCGCATGCCTTGCTTGGTGATGGTCCGAGACTGGCAGCCCACCTCTCCTTCTATCCGAATTGTATCTTGCGCGAAGACCCAAAGCTGACCGGCGCCCCTATCCACATGCTGCTTGGTGCCGAGGACGATTACACCCCCATCGGGCCCTGCCTCGCGATGATTGAGGAGTTCAAGACCGCTGGCTATCCGGCAAGCGCAGACATCTACGACGGCGTTGGTCATGGGTTCATCAAGGATCGGACCCTGTTCCTGCCAAACGCCATGACGGCAAGGGACTGTCCGTCCGCGCGCCTTGGCAAGGACGGCTACTTCGATGTGAACGGCCTGACCGACAGGGACAAGGGCTGGCGCGGTTATGTCATCAGCGTCATGAGAACCTGCGGCACGCGTGGGGTTCACGTCTCCGGTACAAAGGAATCGCGGCAAAGAGCGTTGCAGGACACTATCCAGTTTTTCAAACAGCACCTTTGACTGTTCGGACTATCGGGTCTATCGCTGCCGCAATGACCGAGACAACTCTGAATGTCTCTGTGCTCGGGCACAGGGGCGACGGCATCGCCGAGACCGACACAGGCCCGATTTATGTTTCCGGCGCGTTGCCCGGTGAAACCGTTTCCGCGAAAATCGCGAATGGCAGGGCCACGGACATCACTTTCCTGACGCGCAGTCCGCAGCGGATCGAGCCGGTCTGCCGGCACTTTGAAGCCTGCGGCGGTTGCTCTGTCCAGCATCTGGCAAGCCCGGCCTATCTGGACTGGAAACGCGATCTTGTTGGGCGGGCGCTGTCCGACCGCGGCATCAAGGTCAGCGTTGAGGACACCCTGGCTGGAACCACCGGCAGCCGGCGCCGCGCCGTCCTGGCGGCTGCGCGCGCCGGACGCCATATCCTCATCGGCTATCACGAAAAGGCCAGCAAGCGCCTGGTGGACATTTCCGAATGCCCGGTCCTCGACCGTGCCATCGTCAGTGTGCTCGGGGGGCTGAAAGCCCTTGCCGCGGATCTCATGCCGAAAAAGGGCGAACTGAGGATCACGGTTCTGAACACGACGGCCGGGTTAGATGTCGCCTATGCCAATGCGGACCGAAACTACGAGCGCAGGATCCCGTCGCTGTCGCAAAAGACAATCGACCTTGATCTGGCGAGGCTGTCCGTCAACGGCGAAGTGCTTCTGGAAGTCCGCCCGCCGGTGCTCGACATGGGCGGTATCGCTGTGGTTCCGCCACCTGGGGCCTTCACTCAGGCAACTCGCGCTGCAGAAGACGTATTGTCGGATCTGGTGCTTGCGGAGACCCGTCCGGCAAAGACCATTGCCGACCTCTTCTCCGGCGTCGGGACCTTTGCCCTCCGGCTGGCTCATCATGCCAACGTCCATGCGGTGGAAGGCGATGCGGCCGCGCTGAAAGCCTTCGATACCGCGCTTCGCCGGGCTCAAGGCCTGAAGAAGGTCACCTTTGAACGCCGCGACCTGTTCCGCCGTCCGCTTGTGGTCGAAGAACTGGAAAAATTCGATGCGGTGGTGTTCGACCCGCCGCGCGCCGGCGCTCAGGCGCAAGCGGAGTATCTGGCCGGATCGGCAGTGAAAACCGTGATCGCAGTGTCCTGCAATCCGGCAACCCTCGCCCGGGATTTGCGCATCCTGATTGACGGCGGATACACCTTGGAAAAGATCACACCGGTGGACCAGTTCCTGTTCTCGCCCCATATTGAAGCTGTCGCGGTTTTGAAACGGGAGTGAGCGATGGCTGAGGCAAGCGGACACAGGGCATCGAGCAGCGCGGAACGCCAGCGCCAGAGACCCAATATTCCGGCCCTCGCCCGCCGCACCCGCTACGCGCTCAAACAAGGCAGCCGGGTCGCGCTTTACACCGTGCACTCGGAAGCCATGAAGCGGATGAACCGGCGCGCCACCACCGATCTCCCCAAACCGCCACCGCCTGTTCCCGACGGACCGGTTCCGAGCCAGCGGCGGATGCTTTCCGACATTGTCCGCTTGTTTGCCGATGATCTGAAAGCCGTGGAAGACGGGCTCTACCCTCTGCCGGAAGACGGCACCATGAGCCCGCGCGAACTGCTCGCCACAAGCCGGGCTTTCTTCAAGGATGTGCCGAACGTTGCGCGGCGGCGCGCGGAGCAGGCTCATCAGGAAGTCAATGAGCGCCAGAACGGCTTCACCGAAGCCCTGCCCCGCTACTACCGGCAGAACTTTCATTTTCAGACGGATGGCTGGCTGTCGGAAAAAAGCGCCCGGCTTTATGATTTTCAGGTTGATGTTCTGTTTTCAGGGGCAACTGCCGCCATGCGCCGCCGGGCACTGGTTCCGCTCGCAGAGATTTTGAAATCGAAAGACCAGCGCAAGATCGCTTTTGCCGATATCGCCTGCGGCACCGGCGGCCTGCTTGGACCGGCTCTCACCGCCTTTCCCCGTCTGAAGGGCATCGGGCTTGATCTTTCCGAACCGTACCTGAATGTTGCAAGAGAACGCCTGGACACTCACAGGGCATCCTATGTCACTGCAATGGCCGAGCGCCTGCCTTTTGCCGACAACAGCCTTGATGTCGTCTCCTGCGTTTATCTGTTCCACGAATTGCCGCCGAAGATCCGCCGTCAGGTGATCGCGGAGGTCGCCCGCGTCCTGAAACCCGGCGGCTCGTTCCTGTTTGTCGACAGTCTGCAAACCGGCGATGTGCCGGATTATGACGGGTTACTGACGCTGTTCCCGCAGCTCTTCCACGAACCCTATTACATGTCCTACCTGTCCGAGAACCTGTCCGGTCTGTGTGCTGACAACGGACTTGAGCAACACTGGATGGCACCGGCGTTCGTTTCGCGGGCGGTGCAATTCGTCAAGGTAAGCTAGCTTTCAGTCATACTGAATTTTTTTCTTCTCTTCCCTTGAGACTGAAAAAGCGGCTGCGTATATTCTGTCTCATGAGACTGGATCATTGGCTGCTGAAAACCGGAGAAAGCCGAAGCGGGTTCGCACGACGCGCCCGCTTGTCCCCGGCGTCGGTCTCCGCCCTTTGCAATGATCCCAATGTGTGGGTCTCCCGTGACATGGCCCGCAAGATCGCCATCGCCACAGACGGGGAAGTTACCCCAAACGATTTTCTAGGTCTTTCCACCACCAAGGAGCATCCCGTGTCCCAGGCCCGAGTCGCAGAAGCCATCCGCGCGTTTGAACGTGGTGAAATGGTTGTCGTCACCGATGACGATGACCGCGAGAACGAAGGCGACCTGATCGTTGCCGCCTCAAAGGTTACCGCAGAACAGATGGCGTTCATGATCCGCCACACGTCCGGGATCATCTGTGCGCCGATGACGACCGGCCATGCCCGCCGGCTGCGCCTTGACCCGATGGTTGCGGAAAATGATGCTCCGCTGGCAACCGCTTTCACCATCTCGGTCGACTACCGTCACGGATTGACAACCGGAATTTCCGCCGACGAGCGCTGTTCGACGGTGCGCGGCCTTGCCAACCCGAATGCCGGCGCCGACGATTTCGTCCGCCCCGGCCATATCTTCCCGCTGGTCGCCAAGGAAGGCGGCGTTCTGATCCGCTCCGGCCACACCGAGGCCGCCGTGGATCTGTGCCGCCTTTCCGGTCTCGAAGAGGTCGGCGTTTTGAGCGAACTCGTCAATGACGATGGCACGGTCAAGCGTGGCCAGCAGGTCACCGAATTTGCCGCCGAACATGGCTTGAAGATGGTTTCGGTCTCCGACTTGATCGCCTGGCGCCAGCGGACGGAAAGGCTGGTCGAGCGGGTTAACGAGCAACCGGTGGATACCGTCTCGGGCCCGGCCTATGCCATGACCTACTCGACACCGTTCGACCCGATGCACCATGTCGCAATAGTTTACGGCGATATACTCGACGGCCGCTCTATCCCTGTCCGCCTGCAACTTGAATCCGTCCTGGACGATGTTTTCGGCAAGACCCAGACACTGGATGCGATCATGCGGATGTTTGCCGAGCGCGGACGCGGCATAGTGGTGTATCTTCGCGAGGGCTCTGTCGGCGTCGCCCGGCAATCGAACCGCGCGCGCACCAATCTCGAAGCCGCAGAAACCGAAGATCACGACACGGCTCAATCGCGCAAGGAACAGTGGCTGGAAGTCGGCATCGGGGCGCAGATCCTGAAAGATCTCGGCGTCAACTCCATTGTGCTGCTGGCGTCGCGCGAACGTCACTATGTCGGACTGGAAGGTTTCGACATCAAGATTGACGAGACCGAGATTCTGGACTCCTGATATCCTTGATCAAAACAGCGAGGCATTGCCGGTGAAGATCGAAGGCGCTCCAGCCGACCCCTTTGAGACCGAGACAGGCCCGGAGCCATTCGCGATCGGTTTCGAGAAATCCACCGGCGAGGCCATGGTGTATGGCGCGGTCTTCTTTGCGGTCATTTTTCTGGCCGTGTCCCTGGCGACCGGTCAGCCGCTTGTGGCGCTTGGGGCCTTGATCGCTGCTTCAGTTGGCTTCTGGCACTATCCGATGTTCGAAAAGGGGCAACCGCAACTGGGTGCCAATCTGGACGGCCTGTTTGTTGACCGGATCGGCTTTCTCGACTGGGCGTCCGTCGGCAAACTTGAATTGTCCCGCACGTCGGTCCGCTCGATCCGCCTTGTTCACCTGCACATCACACTCAATCGTCCGCTTGCAGATGCTGTAGCAAAGCCGCAGGTGTTTCCATTCTGGAAGAAACTGATGATGCGCAGCTGGTCGCTGGACCGAAGCTCACAAGAAGCGCCGGTCCTCAGAATTGAACTCCATCCTTTGACGAAAGATCCGGACGCCGTGCTTGACCGTATCAGGCGATATAGAAACGTTTAACCAACCTGACCACGGTGGCGCAGGAAGTGGTCTGCCAGAACACACGCCATCATGGCTTCGCCAACAGGAACCGCGCGGATACCGACGCAAGGGTCGTGACGGCCCTTGGTCATTACATCCACTTCCTCGCCCTGCCTGGTAATCGACTTGCGCTCTGTGAGAATTGAAGACGTCGGCTTGACGGCAAAACGCACGACCAGCGGATCGCCGTTGGAAATGCCGCCCAGAACGCCGCCGGAATTGTTGGTCAGAAAGACCGGCTTGCCATCTTCGCCCATACGGATTTCGTCGGCGTTTTCCTCGCCCGACAATGTGGCCGCCTCAAAGCCGTTGCCGACTTCGACGCCTTTTACGGCATTGATGGACATCATCGCAGCCGATAGATCCGTATCCAGCTTGCCGTAAATGGGCGCACCCCAGCCTGCAGGCACACCTTCCGCAACAACTTCAATGACCGCGCCAACAGATGAGCCGTTCTTGCGCACACCGTCGAGATAATCCGCCCAGTTCGCTGCTGCTTCCGCATCGGGGCAAAAGAACGGGTTACTGACCACTTCCGCCCAATCCCAGTTGTCGCGTCTGATCTTGTGTAGCCCGACCTGCACCAGCGCACCACGCACAGTCACTCCTGCCAGAACTTTGCGCGCAACAGCTCCCGCCGCCACACGCATGGCGGTCTCGCGAGCCGACGAACGCCCACCGCCCCGGTAATCGCGGATGCCATACTTGGCATTGTAGGTAAAATCCGCGTGCCCGGGCCGGAAACGATCCTTGATCTCAGAATAATCTTTCGAACGCTGATCGGTGTTCTCGACCAACAACGAGATCGGGGTCCCTGTGGTCTTCTGCACCCCGTCTTCATCGATCATCACACCGGACAGGATTTTTACTTCGTCCGGTTCGCGTCGTTGTGTTGTGAACCGGGACTGTCCCGGCTTGCGTTTTTCCATGTAGCCTTGGATGTCGGCCTCGGTAAGCGGGACCAACGGCGGGCAACCGTCGACAACGCATCCGATAGCCGGGCCATGGCTTTCCCCCCAAGTGGTGACGCGGAACAAATGGCCGAAACTGTTGTGCGACATGTCCAAAACCCGTGGCTGCAATGATCCTCTCAGCGCAGAGCGATACGGCATCGCTACAATCTGCACAAGACCGGAACGTGATGCAGCATTTCGTTGCGTAAATCGAAATTTGCCTGCAATTACAACCCTTAATAAACGATAGGTTGCGAGATTGCCCGGGATAATTTGCAAAGTTTTAAGGCCTGATTGTCAATTATTCGAATAACGAACGGAAAACTGGAACACAGAAAATAAAATGCGCAGGTGGTTGACTGGTCTTGTCATTTTGTTGCTCACGCCGAGCTTGCTGTTCGCATCGTTGTGGTTTCAATCGTCCTTCAACAACGTGCGTGCGCTGGATGACAGTCTAAGTGGTGTTGCCCTACTCGAAGAGCTGGGTCCGGTTTTCCGGGAGAAGGCCCTGACCGGCAAACTTGTGAATACACCGATCGTCCGGGTAAGCGAGCTTCAAGAGAAGCTCCCAGAATCAATCCGTCAGGAAACAATAAAATTCTACCGCAGTTTTTTGATCGCTCCTGAAATCGGCACGGCGATCCGATTGGCCCGCAAGGTTTCGACCTTGATCGCGCGCGATTCGAACATCGCGTCTCACATTTCCCATGAAGCCGCGTTTCTGCCATATCTCGCAAGCGACCGGTTGCTGGCCACAGTCGCGGAGTCCTCAGATTTTGTCCTCAGCGGCCAAAGCTTCTCCCAGAAAACCGAAATCAATATCTGGGACAAGATCCAACTCCCGGTCCAAGGCGGCCAATTCAAGGTCGCGGCTGACAATGTGGCGGCAGAAGCCGAAGACTATATAGAGCGGCTTGAAGGTGAGGATCTGGCGGATCTTAAGAGGGCTGCCCTGGCATTCCGCAGTGCCAATTCCGGCTTCCAGAGCAAGGGTGCCGATCTGCTGTCATCCGCGATCAGTGCGAATCGCGCTGCGGACATCAACTTCGAGCCCGTGCTGTCGGCCTATCCGGATTTGGCGAATGCCAGTTTCGATCTTTGGCAAAACACGCTGAACTACATTTCACAAGATCTGATGCAGCAGCGGGAAGCAACGCTGGTAAAGCTTCTGGCTGCAGGTGCTGCGGGATTGTTTGTTTTGTGCTCGGCATTCGGCATCGGTCTTATACTTTGCCAGTCGTTTGCCAACCGCACCATGCGGAAAATTGAAGACCTGGGCTTCCACGACCCGCTTACAGGTCTGGCGAACCGCCGCGCCTTGATGCGCAAGATCGAAGCCAGCGAAGGGACTGTCGCCGGTGCGCAGGGTGTTTTGGGTGTCGCCCATATCGACCTCCGCCATTTCAGGGAAATCAATGACGAACTCGGCAACGATGTCGGCGATGCCATCTTGCGGGCAGTCGCTCATGACTTGTCCGATATCGTCGAACCGGATGATTTCCTTGCAAGAACCGGCGGCACCGAATTCACCATCTTGAAATCCGGCAGGGCTAGCCACGAGACCCTGGAGGATTTCGCCGATCTCGTGGTCTGGAAACTCTGCGCCCACCGCACGATCAACGGTCATTCCGTTCAGGCCCGCACCTCTATCGGACTGGCAACCGTCCAACACGGGCATCCCATGTGTGATCAGGTGCTAACCGACGCGGCACTGGCTTTGCGCGCAGCAAAAAGCAAGGGCCCCGGCGAGATTTGCCGTTTTACGCCGCAAATGCGGGAATCCTTCGAACAGACGGGTGAAATCGCCAAGAAACTGATCGGCGCCCTGAGCACCGGCGATATCGTGCCCTGGTATCAGCCACAAGTCGACATACAGACCGGCGAGATTGTCGGCGCCGAGACCCTGATCCGTTGGATCGATGATGGTAAGGTCGTCTATCCAGGCGCGTTTCTGCCGGCAGCCGAAGAAGCCGGTTATATGGAACTTCTGGATTCAAGCGTTCGCAAGAAGGCCATGAAAATGGCGGCCGATCTTCTCAAGGGCCGCTCCGGTGACAATTGGCTGCTTGGCTTGAATGTCACGGCAGCAGTCCTGGCAGATCCTGATGCAGTGGACGAGATCTACCATGAGGTGATCGACGCTGGACTTGAGTCCCGGCAGATAAGCATCGAGATCCTCGAAGCCGTCATGATCGACGAAGCCAAATCCGCGCCTATCCGCGCCAACATCGCGCGGCTTTCCGATCTCGGCTTCCATATCGAACTGGACGACTTCGGGACTGGGCATTCCAGCATCTCCAGCCTGCGCGATCTGAAAATCGACCGGGTGAAAATCGACCGCAGCTTCATTTCCGGGGTCGATACCGATCCGGACCTGCAAAAATTCACAAGTGCGCTCATCAGCCTTGCGCGAAGCCTCGACATTAGCGTGCTGGCCGAGGGGGTTGAAACCGCAGGTGAGCGAGACTGGCTGGCAGCGAACGGCTGCAACTTCATTCAGGGTTACCTGATTTCCAAGGCCGTTCCCGAGGATACCTTCTGCCTCATGGTCGGGCGCAGGGAGCTCAATGAAACGTATCATGGCCGGAAATCGGCCGTCCGGGGTGGCTAGCGGGGTGGCTAGAGCGTCGGGCGATCAATGGCGCGAAAACGCACTGTGCCGCCAGACGAAGACCTGATCCTGAGGCACATCAAGTTTCGGTACAACAGCCGTTTCCGATCCCTCAAGCATGCCGCGCAGCACCCGAAAGACGCCGCCATGCGAAACGACGACGCTTGGGACCCGAACCGTCTCCAGCCACCCTTCGATCCGCTTGGCGAGCATCTGGTAGCTTTCGCCGCCCGGGGGAACGAAACGCCATTTGTCAGCACGCCGTTGTGCAACAAGGTCCGGCTCTGACGTCGCGAGTTCTTCCAGAGTGAAGCCCTCCCATCGTCCGAAAGTCAGTTCTTTCAACCGGTCATCCAGCCGGTAACCGCTCGCGGAACACCCCATCTCCACGCGAAGGCGTTCCATGGTTTCGCGTGTTCTGCCGAGCGGCGAGGCCACAAAGTCGAGGCTCTCAGGCGATATTCCCTCTTCGTCCAGATAGGCTCGCAGCCGGTGCCCGTTACCGGTGGCCTGCATCTGGCCGGTTTCGTTTAGCGGTATATCCCGCTGCCCTTGCATCCGGCCTTCGGTATTCCAATCCGTCAGCCCGTGGCGAATGAAGATCAGTAGCTCAGGGTCGAAACGTTTCGGCAGTCTGCTCATATCCTCTAGCCTCGAAAACTGCCGGATTCCGGCGCGCCGCAATCTCCGGCGATCTCGGAGAAGGGCAACTAACGATAAAAAAAGGCCGGACTAGCCGGCCTTTTCGCATCTGGTATTCGTATCAGTCTTTCACCACCGAGATATCCGGGGCATCCACCGCCTTCATGCCAACCACATTGTAGCCGCAGTCCACGTGCTGGATTTCGCCGGTAACACCACGGCCGAGATCCGACAGCAGGAACAAGGCGCCGTCGCCGACTTCTTCAATGGTCACGGTCCGGCGCAGCGGCGAATTGTATTCATTCCACTTGAGAATGTAGCGGAAGTCGCCAATTCCGGATGCAGCCAGGGTCTTGATCGGTCCCGCAGAGATTGCGTTGACCCGAATATTCTTGGGGCCAAGATCCATGGCCAGGTACTTCACACTTGTTTCAAGGGCGGCTTTGGCAACGCCCATGACGTTATAGTGGGGCATCACCTTCTCGGCGCCGTAGTAGGTCAAAGTCAGGATCGACCCGCCGTCGGCCATCAGTTTCTCCGCACGTTGCGTGACCGCGGTCAGCGAGTAGCAGGAGATATCCATTGTCCGGGCAAAGTTGTCGGAGGACGTATCAACGAAACGCCCGGTGAGCTCGGACTTGTCGGAAAAGGCAATTGCATGAACAAGAAAATCGATCTTGCCCCATGTCTTTTCAACATTGTCAAATACGGCGTCAATCGTCTCCGGATCCGTGACATCGCAATGGCCCACAACTATGGCGCCCAACTGCTCGGCCAGTGGCTCAACCCGTTTTTTCAGTGCATCGCCCTGATAAGTCAGCGCCAGTTCCGCGCCAGCATCCGCTGCGGCCTTTGCAATACCCCAGGCAATAGACTTATTGTTCGCAACACCCATGATCAGGCCGCGTTTGCCGCTCATCAGTCCGTGCGCTTCCGCCATAATTCTCTCCAGAAGGAACCCCAATGCCGAGCAAATCGGCTGGCATCCTATGGCACACCGGGAATCGTCGTTCAAGTTCAACCGGGACGGAATGAGCCGTCGACGTGAAGTCGCAGGCCCACTAGATTGGCCCCACAAAATTCGAAATGAAAGCCCGAGGTTCGACGCCCATGTCGCCAAATTTCCATGCTGACCGCTTCGCTCAGATCATCGGAGAAAACCATGTCCTGACAGCCCCGGAAGATCAGGCACCCTACCTGACCGAATGGCGGGACCTCTATCAAGGCACCACTCCCATGGTTCTGCGTCCGGGATCGGTAGAACAAGTCAGTGAAGTCGTCTCCTATGCAAGCCAGAACGGTCTTGCCATTGTTCCGCAAGGGGGAAACACCGGGCTTGTCGGCGGCCAGATTCCGCAAGAAACCGCCACGGAGATCGTGCTGTCGCTCGGTAGACTCAACAAGATTCGGGCCATCGACCCTGAGGGTTACACCATCACCGCGGAAGCTGGAGTGGTCCTTGAAGCGCTCCAGACGGAGGCCGAGAACGCCGATCGGCTGTTCCCGCTGTCGCTCGGTGCACAAGGGTCATGCCAAATTGGCGGCAATATCTCGACGAACGCCGGAGGCACTGCGGTCCTGGCCTATGGCAACACGCGGGACCTGGTTCTCGGACTGGAAGTCGTGCTTGCGGATGGGCGGATCTGGGACGGATTACGCACGCTCAGAAAGGACAATACCGGTTATGATTTGAAACAATTGTTTATCGGTGCGGAGGGCACTCTCGGCATTATCACGGCCGCTGCTCTGAAGCTCTTTCCAAAGCCGAAAAAACTCGAAGCAGCGTTTGTCGGACTGGCCGACCCGCATGCCGCACTGAAACTCTTTACCCTTGCCCGGGCGCATGCCGGTCCGTTGCTGACCGGATTTGAAATCATGCCGCGAACCGGCATTGAATTCTGCGTGCGCCATCTGGCCGGCGCCAGGGATCCGCTTGAGGGGGACCATGCCTGGTACGTCTTGATGGAATTCTCAAGCGGATCGGACGCGTTTCCGGTGCGCGATCTTCTTGAGGCCACTCTCGCAGAAGCCTTCGAGAACGGCTGGGTCGAGGACGCCGCATTTGCCCAGAACCTCTCGCAAGTTGGAGACTTCTGGCACATGCGCCATGGGATGTCAGAGGTCCAGCGCGAGGAAGGCGGGTCGATCAAGCATGACGTTTCCGTTCCCGTCGCGGCAGTTCCCGACTTTCTCGACAAGGCTGTGGAAGCCGTTCTGGCGCTTGTGCCCGGTTGCAGGCCGGTGCCTTTCGGGCACATGGGTGACGGCAATATCCATTTCAACGTCAGCCAGCCTGTTGACGCCGACAAGGCGAATTACCTGGCCCGCTGGGATGAAATGAACAGCGTCGTTCATGAGATTGTCCTCAGCTTCAACGGCAGCATATCGGCAGAGCACGGCATCGGCAGGCTGAAACGGGATCTGCTGAAGGAAGTAAAGTCAGATGTCGAACTTGACCTGATGCACCGTATCAAGGCTGCTCTTGATCCAGAATTCGGCCTGAACCCCGGCCGAGTGCTCTAGCAGGTTGGGGATTCAGGGTCTGGATCGCGGTATCGATGAAAATCGTTCGGGTTGAAAAGCGAAGCCGCTGGAAAGGCTATTGCTTTTCAAGACTTTGCGCCGTCGAGCCGGGCGATTTTCACCATATCCCTTGCGGGACGCGGCGCTTTTGGCCCCGGATGGCGTCAGAGAGCCCTTATGAAGATAATACATAGCGTAATTCCGGCGCCCACTCTCCTGAGCCTATGATGCGGGGTCGTATAGGCGCACCCCAACCTCTCCTATTCCGGGAGATGTATGGTCGACTGACCACCCGCGTTCTGTCTCCGCATATCAATTGTGATATTTCGCAAGTTGCCAAGGCTCCGGTATATCGTCGCAGTCACAAGGAACGGTGATGATCCGGCCGCCATGCCGGAAAACTGGCTTAAAGCCTGCGTGGGGGTGCCGATTCCGGAGCCTGTTGGGGCCTCAATGCCTGGGAAAAACACCCTTCGCTCACATCTTTTTTTACCGCACACCCCCGTTATCCACAGGCAAGCGCCTCAAAATGGTCGGTTTTTTTTACAAAAAAACACTGCCGCATAATTTCTTTACTTTCAATCAATCCGGGTGCCACTGAAACATCGCACACTCGGAAAACACACGATCTTGCCGCAACGTCACAGTATTCGCGCATCTCCCGATAATGTACCGTTCGGTTTTATAAAAAACAGGAAAACGCTAAAGAATTCGCAGTCCTGAATTCAATCTTGAGAGATTTCTGCCTCGAAACGCAAACGAGCAAGAGAAACATAGGACAAATACATACTAGTATTTTATCTATTGATATATTTGCTTATTTTCATCCCGTGAAGGTAGCAACACCTCTTTGTCTATCCTATGGGATCATAAGAAAAATTAAATCCCATAACATGGTAATCAAAAAGCTAATTTTCTATAGTCGAGACGTCAGCAGGGAATAAATCCTAAACATCAAAAAACGAAAACTACAAAATACACGAAAAAGGGCTGATGTGATTAGACAGCGCACTTAGGGGACCGGCATAGCTCCCCGAGATGGAGGCAAAAATGCAGGCGCAAAGCTTGACCAGCTTGGACGAATGGGGCCGCGTAAAAGAAGGGCTGAAGAACGAACTTGGCGACGACATCTTTTCGAATTGGTTTGGCCGAGTAAAGCACGAAGGAACTGACGGCGGCGCAGTTCAGCTTTCTGTCCCGACCCGCTTCTTGAAGAACTGGATCCAATCCAACTACGAGCATCATTTGGTCGGATTGTGGAAACAGGAGCTTAAAGACGTTACCCGTGTGGAACTGACTGTGCGCGGCGCGCTTCGGCCACGATGCGAATCCAAGACACACAACCGGAACATCCGTCAGATCGCATCAGGCACGAAAACGGCCCATATCCAACCTGCGTCAGGCTTGTCCGGCCAGGGAGGCTCGGCGATACCCTGCCTTATGGATGCGAATGAGGAATCTGCGGCAGAATTCCTCAAGGGAGCGTCCCTCAATCCGAAATACACATTCGACAACTTTGTCGAGGGCAGCAGCAACAGCCTCGCATGTGCAGCGACCCGCCAGATGGCGGTTGGGCATGAAGGCGCGTTGAACATGCTCTACATCCGCTCGGCGACCGGTCTCGGAAAATCCCATCTTCTTCAGGCCGCGGCGAATGAAGCACGCAGGCAGGGGCGCCGGGTGGCGTATCTTTCGGCCGAGTACTTCATGTACCATCTGGTTCCAGCGCTCAGAACATCGGCCTTTTCCGTGCTCCGCCAGGCCATGCAGACCATCGATCTCCTACTCGTGGACGACATTCAGTTCCTGCATGGCAAACAGGTGCGGGAAGAATTCAGCAAGACGCTCGAAATGCTTATGGATGCCCCGCAACAGGTCATCGTTGGCTCGGACCGGGCGCCAGACGAGCTGGAGATGCTTAGCCCGAACCTGAAAGCGCGCATCCAAAGCGGTGAAGTGGTGACGATCGAACCGGGCGACTTCTCGCTGCGGACCGATATCTTGAAGAAACGGATCAAAAGCGTCCAACGGAACTACCCCGGATTCGACGTCCCGTCGGAAGTCGTCGATTACATTGCCCGTTACGTGATCTCTTCAACAAGAGATCTGGAAGGCGCATTGAACCGGCTGTTTGCTCACAACCAGCTTACGCGCCAGCCGATCTGCATGACGCTTGCGGAAAAGACATTGCATGATCTGGTCCGCATCGGCGAACCGCGGTCCGTCAAGGTCGAAGACATCCAGCAGGCCGTGTGCAAACACTACAGCGTCACAAAGGCGGATCTTCTTTCGGCATGCCGGGCGCGCACCCTGGTCCGTCCGCGTCAGGTTGCCATGTACATCGCAAAGGTCGTGACTGGCCGCTCCCTTCCGGAAATCGGACGGCGCTTCGGCAATCGCGACCACACCACGGTACTTCACGCCGTTCGCAAGATCGAAGCTCTCGTCAAGAAAGACCGTGTGCTTGCGCAGGAAGTAGAACTCCTCAAAAGGCTGTCCCAAAGCTGAACCCGGACCGCCATTGACAAACCCGCCCCGGATGCCCATCTAGGGGCGGGTTTGAAGGAACCTGCCGCCCGCGGCCTCGTGCTTTGGTGAATACCTTCCCGGTCGAACCGGCCAGAATTTTTGCCTTACCTCCTTGTGCAGGTCAGTGGCAATGCGGGCTCCATTGAGACAGCCTGCCAAGCTCCTGGAAGGCACATCATGACACTACCGAACATCAGCGATCTGAAATCGCAGGCGAAACGGCTTCGATCGGCCCTGACTGAAAGAACCGGCGCCCCTGTTTCACATGCGCAAGCCCTGGAACTGATCGCCCGGCAATACGGCTATCGGGACTGGAACACTGCGTCGGCGAAATGCGGCCGCAATGGCGGCGGCACATTCCATGTCGGCGACCGGGTATCCGGTTTCTATCTGCAGAAACCGTTCACCGGCGAAGTCACCGGCCTCCGCAAGATGGGGCGGTCAGGTCAGTCCAAGATCACCGTCGTCTTCGACACGCCGGTTGACGTCGTAAGCTTTGACAGTTTCTCGACCTACCGGACCCGGGTCACCAAGCTGATCGACGAAACCGGAGCAACGCCGGAAAAAACATCCAACGGCGAACCGCACATGATCCTTCGGCACCAGCGGGCGCCGCAATGATCAGTTACACCAATCGGCGGAAATAAAGACGTATCTGATGGAGCGAAACTCAGTTCCTGGCAAGGCGGTGTGCGAAGCGCGGCCTTTCCTGCCGGGCAAGCGCGGCAACGCGGCCGGGGATTAATTTCCGCCGACCGGAGGCAGGCTATTCCTGACGGTTGGTATTGCCACCGAGCCGGGCCGTCACCAGATGGCCCGGCACCGGCTCCTCCTCCTCCATGCGGACCGTAATGGGTTCCATATCGAGAACCTCGAACCCCGCAGCTCTCAAGGTGGCCCTCAGATAGGTCTCGCCATGGGCAAACCTGCGCTTCGGCCCTACGGCGTACCCCTTCCCTTCCGGTACATCTTCCGGCAGGCTCTCCGTCGAGAACGCCAGTACGCCCTTCCCCGTCAAGCGCCGGGCCGCGTTCTCGATGAAGGGCTCTGCAGCCCCCAGATATGGGAACACATCGGTGGCGACGATCAGATCCCAGGATGGGCGGCTGCCGTCTTCCTCCTCGAAATCCGCCAGAAACTCCACGGCCTCTCCGACGTACAGATCGTCATAGACACCCCGGTCAAACGCCAGTTCAACAATCCGTTCGGACAGATCGACCCCTGTCCGGTGGTCTGTCATGCCGGCAAGTGCGATGCCGGAGAGACCTGTTCCGCAACCAAGATCGAGCATCCGCTGGAAAGGGCCAAGCCCGAGGCGGACCAGCGTCTGATGTACAAGTAGCGGCACGGAGTAACCCAATCGATCGACCAGAATGTCATCGAATGCATCCGCATGCTGGTCGAACAACATGGCGATATAGGCATCCGGCATCCGTTCCGGCGATGGCAAGCGGCCAAGCGCGGCCAGCCGGATCGTCACACCGCCCGGGTCTGACGGATCAATTTTCAATGCCTCAAGGTAGGCATGTTCTGCGCCGTCAACATCACCGGATTTTTCGCGCTTCAGGCCTAGATTGTAGGCCTCCGCAAGCGCTTCTTCCGGTTCATCGGCGCTGTCACCGTCTTGCTCGTCGTACTCGTTGGTCATGGACGGTTCTTAGACGGAAAGCCGGCCGAGAGAAAGAAAGAACAATCAGAACAGATCGAGTTGATCGGTCTTCCTGTTCGCAGCCCTTTTCCCATCGGCGCCAGGCGCCTGATCCGGCAGTGCCGCGGCCGCATCGACCGGGATCTGCAATTCCGGATCATCATTGGCGACCTTGTTGACGCGCACCGATACCGGGACTGCGGTCAGATAGTCATCCTCGATCGGAAGCAACAATTGCTTCACTTCCTTCACCGGAACATTACCGGTATCGAGCCAAAGGTCGAATGCTTCCGGTTTCACGATGACGGGCATCCGATGGTGCACCGCCGCCACCGTCCGGTTGGCTTCGGTCGTCAGAACAGCGCCGGTATCCATGTCGCCGCCGTCAGGATCCGACCATGTTTCCCACACGCCTGCCATCGCCATCACCCCGCCATCAGCCGGAGAAATCCAGAACGGTTGCTTGCCTTCGGGAGTCCGGCGCCATTCATAGAAGCCGGAAGCCGGTACAAGGCAGCGGTGATGGCGCATGGAGGCCCGGAACGAGGGCTTGTCCGCCGCCGTCTCTGAACGCGCATTGATTAGCAGGGTAAAGCTTTGCGGATCCTTGACCCACGACGGAATGAGCCCCCAGCGAACCAGCTTGAAACGCCGGACGCCGCCAATCTGGCAGACCGTCGCAATCGGCTGCGTCGGCGCGATATTGTACCTGGCCGGAAAATTTGGCTGATCGATGTATCCGAACAATGCTTTCACATCTTCCGGAGATGCCGTCAGGCTAAAACGGCCGCACATGCTGGCTCCTTTCGCACTGAAGCGAATTCACTCAGTTTTTCAATACTCAAGTTAGGTAAATAGAAACAATAAGAAAGTACCTTCAGGGAAACACGAAAGTTGGAGATTGGTCAGAAATGGGGGCAGTTGAACCGGTCTTGGGGGCAGGCGATCTGGCTGCTGACAAGCTGGTACAGGCGAACATCAATCCCGATACAGGGCTCGCCACGGACTATTTGAACCACTTCAACGAAGTCATGATGCTTCTGGAAATGCTTCCAGATATGCCGGACTGCGCGGAAGATGTGCTGGCCTGGACTCCGCTGGCCTATGAGGACCATTTCGAAATCTCCGGCTTCTCCGACAAGAAACTCGCTGTCGATGCTTACCGGGCCGCGCCCGCCGTCTTGCGGGAGAATCTGGAAGCCCGCGTTTCTGATATCAATGCGCTCGTTCTCGGCATTCAGGAGCAGCTGCGGACTGCCGGAAGCCCAATTGAGGTCGCGGGCGAAGTCGCCGAAATCGCGACCCACAGCATCAAACCGTTGATCGCAATGGCCGGTGGTATCATTCACGGCCATGTTGAAGAAAAAGCAACGCACTGTGAAGGCGATGCCGCACAGGCGGAAATCGATGCTATGTTCGCGTGATCCGAAACCTGAATGTCCACAGACCCTGAGATGACCCGCGAATACCCGGCTATGCCGCTGGTCGGCGTCAGCGTTCTTTGCCACCGGGAAAACAATGTCCTTCTGATTCAACGCGGCAAGCCACCCTATGAGGGGTATTGGAGCCTTCCCGGCGGGTTGGTGGAACTCGGCGAAGACCTCAAATCCGCAGCCGAGCGCGAGTTATTGGAGGAAACCGGGCTCCGTGCCAAGCTTGACCGTCCAGGGGATACGTTTAACATCATCCGCCGGGATGAAACCGGCGCCATCCGCGCGCATTTCGTGCTGGTAGTCTTTGCGGGTCCCTATCTTTCCGGCGACCTCAACGCAGCAGATGATGCCTCAGATGCCCGGTGGTTTGATCCTGAACGGCTAGACAGGCTTCGAACCACACCCGGCACGCCGGAGCGCATCCGCCGCCTGCTTTCTTCGTGAGCGAATTGCAGTGCCGGACCGTGTGATGCGTGGCATCTTTCGAGACACACGGCACCGTCCGCGGGAACGGCGTGACATATCAGATAGGGCACAATCCACCGAGGTTGGTTTTAAACCTTGCAGGGCATGCCCCGGATACGCATGATCGCCGCATGTTTGCGACCCGACGCCCCCGCCTGAAAGCCATTTGTCTCGCTGTAGCCCTGCTCAGCGCTCCGGCGCCGCTTCAGGCACAATCGGCTGCGACCGAAGCAGCGCCTTTCGAACCGCAGCTCATGCGGCTTTCGGAGATATTCGGCGCGCTGCATTTCCTCCGCCCGCTGTGCGGCGAGCAGGATCAGCCTTCCTGGCGGGAACAGATGTCGCGTTTCCTGGACGCCGAAACAATCGATGAAAATCGCCGGCGCCGGTTTATCGAACGCTTCAATCAGGGCTATCGCGGCTTCTCCGCCGTCTACCGTGAATGCACCGAAGCGGCCAGTCTCGCAATGGCACAGTACCTGTCCGAGGGTGAAGTGATCATCACGGACGTTACCAGCCGCTACGGACGTTAGCGCTTTAAAACTCCCGATACCACGTCCAAGCCGTTTGGCGGCCTCGCGATTACCTGCCGGAGCGCAATTCCATCAAGTAAAGAGCAGTTTTTCGCCGCTTGCCGGCGGCGCACATTCGCTCTTGCGATTGCCGCAATCAGAGCGGGATAAGTGCGCGGCGAATGAACCATAAGGAGATGTCAAGGGGTTCGAGTTCAGAGCTCAAAGTTGTTAACAGCCGAGAAACATTGAGACATTCGTTACCAATTGGTTAACCAATTTGGATCAATTTTGTGGGTGAATGTTAAGTTTCCATTCACAGTTGACGGTAAGGCGGGTGCGCCATGCTACGATACGTGTATAAAGATTCGAGTTGGGCGCGTTAGAGCCGTTGAAGCAACGCCGGAAGGTTACCGGCCGCTTTAAAGCATTTGCCCGGAATCGTTTTGAACCGGTAAGGGATCGAATGATAAACGACGAATACAGCGACGCGGCAATGGAAGCGGAGTTTGCCGAGGACGAAGATATCAGACGCGCCGCGCTCGGATTTATTTCAGATGCCTGGGCAGAAGCGATCGCCAATGGCGTAGACGCGGATGCGGTTGCACATGCGGCCATGTTCACCGCGCTCGCAGATTTGGTGGCAGCTTACGGAGAAGACGCGGTCGCCAAACTTGCTGAGGGTCTTCCTGACCGCATCCAACGCGGCGACTATACTGTCCATCGGGTTCTGCAGTAAAACCGGCCTGCCAGGTCGTATATTGACCATCGTGCACGAAGACAAAACGACCGGCCAACCTGGCCGGTTTTTTGATTCACAGCCCCAGCAGATCGTAGGCAAGCTTCAGATACATCAAAACGCCGAATGCCATCAGCGCCAGTCCGGCATAGTGATTGGCCCGGTCAAGCCAACGGTCTTCGATCCTGTCTTTGTAACGGGAGACGGCGGCCGACAGAAAGATCCACCACGACGCAGCACCACCGGCAACGCCGGCCACCAGGATCAAGGCCGCAAAATGCGCATCATGCGCCGGGCGCAAACCGCCCAGCATGGTGAAGATCGCAGCATATGCGGCAAGCACGCCCGGATTGGTGAGGGTCATGAAAAAGGCAGTCATGGCGTCGCCAAGCACACCGCGCGCCGGCCCATCGCCGCCATTCAGATGCGGATGGGTGTGGTAGATCTTCCAACCGATTATGATCAGCAGCAAACCGCCAATAATCTCAATCAGATAAAACTGATCCGCCACGAATTTGGTGACAGCGGCAATTCCGAACAAAGCAGCTGCCGCATAAAGCACATCCGCGATAACGGCACCGAATCCGACCAGAACCCCTTCGCGAAAGCCGCGATGAACCGCGTGTTGAATTGCCATTACGTTGACCGGCCCGACCGGTGCGGTAGTCACAATGCCGATCAGATAGCCAATCAGTGCGTATTCAATAAAAGACACGCCATCACCTTCCGGCAAATCCCCGGTTTTGCAGGATTTTTTTGCCTTTCATCTCGATAGCGGCCCTCCGGCATTCTGACAAGGCTGGAATTGAGGCATATCCTGTTGTTCGTCCAAATGTCGTAAGACATGGTTTAAAAATGCCCTTGGCGCGGTTGCTGGAGCACTCCTTGTCGTCACAAACAGGTAATTCACGGATGCGGAAACGTTGTACTGATTGGCGCGGCATGATCCGTTGTGGTCTCGGATGCCTGTTGCTCTCCGCGATGTCCATCACGGTGCCGGCGAAACCCATTCATCCACCGGTTTCCGGGCCGGGCCGGGGTCTCGAAAGCAATCAACTTTTGATTCCCGGGAGCGACCTGCCGGCATTGAGACCGCAGCAATCGACAGACAACGATGCTCCAGATCAGGCAAATCCTGTAGAAATCGCCCCTGCCGCTGACGGCACACCGCTTCCGGAAGTTATCTACGATCCATCCAGATTGCCGAAACCTGTCGCCCGCACCCGTCAGCAATTGATCGATGCCGCGGCCAGCGGGGACATCGAACGTCTTCGGATCATCATGGAGGGAAATGAACTGCCGCCTACCCTGTCTTTGACGGATATCGGCGACCCGATCGATTTTATGCGGGAAGCCTCCGGCGACGGCGAAGGCCATGAAATCCTGGCGATCCTGATGGATGTGCTTGAGGCCGGGTCTGTGCAGGCAGATGCAGGAACGGCGCAGGAAATGTACCTGTGGCCCTATTTCGCCCGCTATCCGCTCGACCGTTTGACTCCCGGGCAAAAGGTCGAATTGTACCGCATCATCACGTCCTGGGATTTTGCGGAAATGCAGACATACGGCGTATGGTCATTCTACCGGGTCGGTATCGGCCCGGACGGCACCTGGCATTTCTTCGTTGCCGGAGAATGAAACCCCGTCAATTCGCCTTCCCGACCTCTGCATAGACCGAATAGCCGCGATAGAGCCGGGTAAAAGACGCAATCCCGCCTGCTTCAGCTGCAAGATCCTCAAGTGTTGCTTCGAGATCCGGGCGGGGCGTGACATGGAACGAGGCCAGCCATTTGAACAGCAGCTTCCTGAACCAACCCGGCAGCCGATCCTGCTGACCAAAATCGACAACGTGAATCCGGCCGGTGTCTGCAAGACGCACCGCGCCTGCCTTGAGCGCCTCACGCCAGATCGGCATCATGGACAGGGTATAGGAGTAGAACACCCGGTCGTATGCCGTCACACCGAGCGCATCTGTCGCGCCTGGATCGGATGCATCACCCGCAATCAACTCCACACGGTCAGCCAACCCGGCCCGCGCGATGTTTGCAGCCGCGGTCTCAAGCATGTGACGGGAGATATCGAGACCGTAAAACCGTGCGTGCGGATAGCGGCGGGCAGCGGCGATCAGATTTCGGCCGGTGCCACAACCAAGTTCCAGAACCGTGCCGCCGCTGGGCGGGTCAAGCTTGTCGATCAGATGGTCACGGCCAAGCAGGTAATACTTGCGCGTCAGGTCATAGAAATGGCGCTGATGGCGGTAGACAGAATCCATCAGCTGCGCCGTTTGGGCGGTGCCGGTCATGAATTATCCGTTGTAAACGTAGAGATGGAAGCCGCCATAAATCGACGACCGGTCCTGGGCGCCGTACTCAAGGCTTTCTTCTTCCTCATAGGTCCAGCGATCGAGGATCGTGTCGGCAACCCGGCCCGGCAGAAGGGTCGGTTCGGCGGCCGTGCGGAAGATGACCCGCGCGCCCGGACGTGCCGTTCTGGTGATTTCCGCCCAAAGGCTATTCAGGATCGCATCCGTCATCCAGTCCTGCGCATCAAGAAGTA
Source organism: Roseibium sp. (assembly GCA_965230445.1). Lineage (GTDB taxonomy): Bacteria > Pseudomonadota > Alphaproteobacteria > Rhizobiales > Stappiaceae > Roseibium. Next base: position 3,083,549 of record OZ246005.1, read on the forward strand.
CGTAGGCGTCGAGCGTATCATCCGGCACGCTCTGCAGATGTTCGATAAAGTTGCGGTTCAGCACGCGGACCCGGCCGGCACGCTCCCGGATATCGTCGAAATGCTCGGGTTTCAGATAGGGCGGCAACGGTCCGGCTTTTCCGGTGGATTCACCGTCCTGCGGCGCGTAACTGCGGCCAAATGCCTGCCACGCAAAGTAATTCTCCTTCAGCGGGAAATCACAAGCGAGCTTCTCAAGACGCTGGCGCAGCACTTCGGACATGTCACCAGCCGCACTTGCCGAGACCAACGCATCGTACTGTGCGGGCGGAATGCCGAGGCCATAAAGCGACATTTTCTTCGATGTTGCCCAGCGCACCAGACGCTTGTCGAACAACGGTGCGAGTGCCGTGTCAAAGAAGCTGCGCTGCTCTTCAAGCGACTTGGCCTTGACCATGTGCTTCGGGTCTATCCCGTATAGGCGGGCGACCAGATGACCCATGCCGATGCAATATCCCAGAAGACCGTGATGGTAGAGATCCCGGGAAAACAGGGTGATCCGCTTGCGGCCCCAATTGGCAAGGTCCCGTCCTTCCCAATAGTGCCTGGAAGCAGGATCCAGCTTGTCCTGAAGGAACCGCTTGTAAGCCGCAATGTTGGCCTTTTCGTCCGCCTCGCCAAAGAACCGGTAGAATGTATCGTAGTTCGGCAGATGCTGGGCCGCAGCCAGTTTCAACCGGCCGAGCGCGACATGCGCCCGGTTCAGGTCAACCGCAGTGATTTCAGCAGGATTGGCTGTAAGGTAGCTCATTACATTGCAGCCGCCGGAGGCGATGGTGATCATCCGCGATTGCGGTGTCAAACGTAGCGCCCGCATGTCGACATCCGGATCTTCCCAGATTTGCGGATAGACCAGGCCCTTGAACGCGAACGTGAACATGCGCTCCAGCATGCCGTCCCCGGACGAGGCCTTGGACCGGTGAACGGCCTTCTTCAATCTTGCCTTTGAAGCCGTTAACGTGTCCCGCGCCATCCCAATTCCTCCAACCTCATCGCAGCCCGGCAGCCGCCAGTTTAGCCTTCAACCGATGACCTGATCTGTAGCAATCCGTGCGGCGTTGGATGTCCCTGGCGACGCGTTCCTCGCCCAGGCCCCCCGCCCGTCCGGAGAACCATCAGATCTGGTCGGTTGAATTTCAATCAATCGGCACCGGTAGTATGTCATCCCCAAGACACTTTGGTGACGAAAGGCGCATGAAGTAAAGTTATCCGGAAAACAAAAACCCCGCCGGAAGGCGGGGTTCAGACCGCTGACAAACCCCTGGCGTTTGCCGGGGGTTTTTGATTCACTGTTTTTATGTTGAAGAAGCCCGGCCCTGACCAGACAGCTCTCGAGATGGTGACGCTCGATCAGCTTGTTCCCGCCGATCACTTGTTGCGCAAGATTGATGCGGTGATCGACTTTTCGTTCATTCATGACCGCGTTGCTGGTCTTTATTGTGCCGACAATGGCCGCCCGCCGCTGGATCCGACCTTGATGTTCAAGGCGCTGTTCATCGGGTATCTTTACGGGATCCGCTCTGAGCGCCAGCTGGTGCGCGAGATCGAGGTGAATGTTGCTTACCGCTGGTTTTTGCGGCTGAAGCGACAAAGTGTTTGATGCCTCGACGCTCTCCCAGAACCGCCGCCGCCGTTACACCGATACCTCGGTGGCGCAGGACATCTTCGACCGGATTGTGGAGCAGGCCCTGCACCACGGGCTTGTCGACGGCACGGTGCTTTATACGGACAGCACGCATCTGAAGGCGAATGCCAACAAGGGCAAATACGACCTGACGCAGATCGAAAAGTCGCGGGCCGATTACTGGGGTGAGCTGGACCGGGCAATTGAGGCGGAGCGCAAGCTGCACGGTCAAAACCCTCTGAAGACCAAGGAGCGCACGCCACAGGTCAAACAGACCAAGGTGAGCCGCACGGACCCGGATGCCGGTTACATGGTGCGCGAGGGCAAGCCGAAGGGCTTCTTTTATCTGGATCATCGCACGGTGGATGGCCGGCTCGGGATCATCACGGATACCTTCGCCACACCGGCCAATGTCCATGACAGCATTGTGTATCTGTCCCGGCTGGACCGCCAGAAGCAGCGCTTCGATTTTGACGTCCGGGCCGTCGGACTGGATGCGGGCTATGCCACGTCCGGGATCGCCAAAGGGCTGGAAAACCGTGGCATTCTGGGTGTCACCGGCTACCGCCGCCCAACATCCCCCAGACCCGGCATGATGCGCAAGTCCGCCTTCACCTATGAACCTGACACGGACGGATACCGCTGTCCGCAAGGCCAGCTCTTGACCTACGCCACGACGGATCGCAACGGCTACAAACACTACCGCTCCGATCCCGCCCTGTGTAGGACCTGCCCGGTTCTGGCCTCCTGCACGTCCAATGCCAAGGCCGAGCGGACCCTGACCCGCCATGTCTGGCAGGAGGCGCGCGAGCGAACCGATGCCCACCGGCTCACCCCTTGGGGCAAGAGCGTCTACAAGCGCCGAAAGGAAACCGTGGAGCGCTCATTTGCCGATGCCAAGCAGCTTCATGGACACCGCTATGCCAGGTTCCGAAGTCTGACGCGGGTGCAAACGCAATGCCTGCTTGCCGCTGCCGCCCAAAACATCAAGAAAATCGCAATGGCCCTCACAAAGATCCCGAAACAAGCCCCCGCATGAGGGAGGCAAACCGACCTCACGCTGAATAAAGCCCGCTCAAAACACGAAAACCAAGAGCGTGAAAAAACAAACCCGCCAAAATCGACGGGTTTGTCAGCGGTCTGAACCCCGCCGGAAGGCGGGGTTCACAGCATTTTCGCCGTTGCTGTCGTTTTTATCGGGTTACGACAACAAAGTCAGTCCCGAACGGCCCGGTGTTGCGCCAGAAATTGCGGTCGGTCACGGTCAGCGACGAGCCCGGCGTCAGCATCCGTGCCAGGTCGCGTTGCACATCTTCGGGGATTTTGATGCGGTCCAGGATACCAGTTGGCGACCCGCCGCGTTCACCCTCGGCAGAGACGGCCATCCAGTCGACTTCCACATCGCCTTCCTCGAAATTCAGCGCGGTGAAAATGTGCGTGCCAATTTCCGCTTCAAGATCCAGGATCTCTACATCGGCCTTGTAGACGTCCTTGAAGTTTCGACGGATGCGGATCGTCGCATTTTTCGGTTCTTCGTAACCGGCATCTGTATGAATGCGCGCTACGAGCTCATCCGTGATCGTGCCGGTAATCGGCATTTCGGCACCCTCCTGGAAGAGCATGATCGCGGCGCGGGTTTTCTTGCCGGCAATGCCGTCGACCGGCCCGGCCTCAAATCCCATGTCGTTTAGGAGCTTTTGCAGGACGCGAACAGTACCCAAGCCCTGTTGCGGCGAGATGATCATCCGCAGCGGCTTGTCGAATTCCGGATTGGGCGGAACTGCGTTAGAAATCTCAGGTTCCAGCGATACCGGCTGCACACCGCCGCGAAACCCCGGGTCGATCGCCATCGTGCTGGTTGAAAGGCTGGCAACCTCGGTCTTGCGTGGAGCCGGTTGCGGCAGCAAATCATGACTGATGGTATTTGGCTGCGTCGGGGCCTTGGTGACCACCACATGTGCGCCCCGATCTGTCATTGAAAACAGGGACTTTGCGAACTTCTGCGGCAACCGGATACAGCCATGCGATGCCGGATACCCCGGCAACCGCCCCTGGTGCATGGCAACACCTGTCCAGGTCAGGCGCTGCATGTAGGGCATGGGGGCATTGTTGTAGAGATTGGAATAGTGGCGGCGGCGTTTTTCCAGGATCGAGAAGATCCCGGTGGGCGTGCTGTACCCGCGCTTGCCGGACGAGATCGGCGACGTGGTGACAAGCTCGGTTCCCCGATAGACGCTGATTCTCTGCTCGGTCAGGGACACCATCAACTGAAGCGGCGGCTGCAACGCCTCAGTTTCGGCTTCGCCAGTGGCGGCATCACGCGCGAACGACGTCGCCGTTGCCGAAACGGTGATCGCGGCCACAGCGGCCAACCGCAAGATGTGCCGCCCGACGGCACTAGTCTCAAGCAATTTACTTTCAGCCATTTTGAGCCCCCCTTACGCAGAACCTCTAAAGCTCCAACAACATTTAAAACCACAACTGTGTATTTTCAGTTGAGAATCGAGATAACCCAACTACGCACCAAGCCTGCTTCACATCATAAATTCAATACTATTGTTAAGAATGTCATTCACATCACAATTTTGTTGAATATTGTTGCAACTGAACAACTCTTGTCCGGTGTTTATTGGGACATGGTTAATCTTGAATTCGAACTCGAGACCGAGATGGTTTTGGCGATTGAACAGCCAAGAGATGCAAGGAAACGTTTGCACAGCGGCCGGACTGCCCGGTCAAAAGCACTGACGCATGCGTTCCGGCGCCCTTCAGGCGCCAAACCAGCCTTATTTATGAGTCAAAACCCTGGACTTTAGAAAATCCGATGCTCGACGGGCATCAACCTCCGCCGCTCTGATAAGTTGATCAAAATGAGCGGTAAAGGCCTGCACCTGCCGCTTTTCCCTGAAAACAAGATAGTGCTGGCCGATATAGACCACTGCCAGCTTCGGACCGAAAATGGTCACGGGCGCGGAAAACACCCGCCTTGGGTCGAAAAAATACAGGCGAAGTGCAGGATAAAGGGCATCGCATCGGTCTGCGATAATCTTTAACTGCTCCAGTCGCGAAGACTCGGACAGATCACGCCAATAGCCCTCGCCGCGCAGCATGGTCTCGATCTGATCGAGCGAACAACATACTTCATAGTCAGACCCTGGCTCACGAATCCAGGCTGCTTGCTCGCGCATTGCCGAAATCGCTTGGGCCGGCGTTTTGCTCAAGAATGCTTCGTATTCATATTCAAGCACAGCGTCTGTCTTTAAAAAGTCAGGTAGGTTGGTTGGGACATGACGGATCTTGTAGCCGGCCGATTCATGATGCCAGGCGCTGATCTGCGCATCAGCGAAAGTCTTGTCGGCTTCCGAGACCCTGAATGACGCCTCCAAAAGCGCTGCAGCGGTTTCACTGCGCTCACTCAGTCCGAGAAGCCAATCGGCACTGACGCCCAATGCGCCCGCACACTCGGCCGCCAGATGCGCATTCGGCACCCGGCCGTCATCTTCCGAAAGAATCTGAGCCACAGTCGACCTATCCACACCACACCGGCGTGCCAGTTCGCTCCGGTTCATGCCGGCGGCATCCATCGCCTGGAGAAGCCTTTGGCGAAACAGTTCTGATCGATCTCGTTTGTCCATGTTCAAAAAATACATCAAAACGGTATTTTTTCTACATCTTTGTTTTTTCGCTGCGAAGATGCAGAATTCCCGGGGAGCCTGATTGACGTTAACTCAGTGACGAAATTGTCAATGTTCGCAGGAGAAACAAAAATGGAAACGCCAACCCGATCACTTGCAAAGGCCGTATCGTGGCAAGTGCAAGGGCTGCTCGTGATGACAGCGCTCGGCTATCTGCACACCGGTTCCCTTTTTGCAGCAGCATCAATTGCCGGCAGCGCGTCACTGACCGGGTTTGTTTGCTTCATCCTCCATGAACGGGCATGGAGCCGCGTCCGGTGGGGGACGCGCATAGGCACTCCGAACCTGCGCTCTGAACCGGAGGCTTCTTGATCGGCCCTTGCCCGCATCAGTAGGAACGCCTATCTCCGGTCCTGACCCAGAAATTCTGAACAGCCGGGATCTGAACCATGGCGGAATTGCACTATGCCACTTTGCCGGACCGGCGCCTGATCGAAGCCGGAGGCAGCGACGCGCATCATTTCCTGCAGAACCTGATTACCAACGATCTTGAGGATGTCGACAAGACCGGCGCCGGGGCTGGTGCGCTTCTGACCCCGCAGGGCAAGATCCTGTTCGACTTCCTGATCTACAAAGTTGGCACCGCCTATCTTCTCGACACACCGGCTGCGACCGCCGGGGACTTTCTCAAGCGGCTGACATTCTATCGCCTGCGCGCAAAAGTCGACCTGACCCTTTTGCCGGAAGATCAGGGTGTCGCCGCGCTCTGGGGCGGCAGTGTTTCGCTGTCGTTGCCAGTAGAAACACGCACTGATCCCCGCCTTGCCGGTCTTGGATATCGCCTTACCGGGAGTTTAAAGGCACTCCAGGACGCAGCCGAAGAACTGGGTGCCCAAGCGTCGACGCTTGCCGGGTATCATGCTCACCGCATTGCACTCGGTGTTCCGGAAGGTCTGCAGGACTTCACATACAGCGATATCTTTCCCCATGATGCGGTGTTCGACCAGCTGGGCAGTGTCTCTTTCACCAAGGGATGCTATGTCGGCCAGGAGGTCGTGTCGCGCATGGAGCATCGTTCGACAGCCCGCAAGCGATTCGTTAAAGTGGCGAGTGCCACCCCTCTGCCTGGCAAGGACACGGACATTCAAGCAGGCGGCAAAAGCATCGGCAGCCTCGGTTCGTGCTCGTCCGGAACAGACGGCACTCACGGACTTGCCCTGATCCGGCTCGACAAGGCCGCAATCGCGATAAATGCGGGCGAAGCTATCACCTGTTCCGGCGCAGCAATCGAACTGAGCATCCCCGGCTGGGCCAACTTCACCTGGCCGGAAAGCAGTGGCGGAACCGGCGCATAGCGGTGAAACCGGCCCGACCGGCGGCCCAATTTGCAATTCGTCTTGCCAGCGCTTGCTTTCATTCTTATCAGGACCGGATCAAAACCTGGCCGCCGAGCCTTTGAAACCTGTCCGACGCCCCATGCCCGTTTCCCGCACAGACCTGAAGCCGCGCGCCTGGCAGCGCATGCTTTCCGGCCGGCGCCTTGATCTGCTGGACCCCTCTCCTCTCGACGTGGAAATCGCCGACATCGCCCACGGGCTCGCCCGTGTGGCACGCTGGAATGGCCAGACCCATGGCGAGAACGCGTTTTCGGTCGCCGAGCACTGCCTGATCGTCGAAGATATCGCGCTGATGCTGAAGCCGGACCTCACTCCCGGCCAACGGCTTGCGGTTCTGCTCCACGATGCACCGGAATATGTCATCGGGGACATGATCTCCCCCTTCAAGACGGTCATCGGCGAAGCCTACAAGGATGTCGAGGCACGGCTGCAGGGTGCCATCCATCTGCGGTTTTCGCTTCCCGCAACACCTACTGCCGCCTTAAAAAAGCTCATTAAACGCGCGGACATTATCTGCGCCTATTTCGAGGCAATCGAATTGGCGGGATTTGACGACCAGGAGGCCGCCAGGATTTTCGGCAAGCCGCGCGGGTTCAAACCGGACCGGAATGGAAGGCTCCGCTACGGCCTTCAGCCGCTTTCCGTCCCCGAAGCCCAGACACGGTTTCTGGCACGGTTTGAAGAAATCGAATCCTTGCGGAAAAAAACCTGATAACCGGCGAATTCGTCATACCGGGGTATGACCTGCGCGCCAATTGGATTACCTTCAACCTGTATTGCGTCACGGTTCCCGGGTTTCCATGCTTCACGTTTGTTCCCTTTCCAAGCTTGCCCGTACCGTCGAAGAAACCGGCGCATCGCACCTTGTCAGCGTCATCAATGCCGATACCCCGGTCCCGACGCCGGCCGGAATCGATCCGGACAACCACCTGTTTCTCGGCATGAACGACATTACCGATACCGTCAGCGGCTTGACGGTTCCCGGGGAAACGCATGTCGCCAGACTTCTTTCCTTCGTGCGCCACTGGGACCGGAAGAAACCCTTGGTGATCCATTGCTGGGCCGGGATCAGCCGCTCGACCGCAGCCGCCTATGCGACGGCCTGCGCCCTTTGCCCTGATGAGGACGAGGACCTGTTGGCCAAAACCCTGCGCGCCCGGGCACCGTCGGCAACGCCGAATGCACGCATCGTTGCCGTTGCCGATGCGATGCTGCACCGGGACGGACGGATGATTGAAGCGGTACGTTCCATTGGCCGGGGCGCCGACGCCTTCGAGGGGACGCCCTTCGTCATGCCTCTTGACGAACTCACATAAGGAAAACATGCCGACGCAGACCGCTTCCATCGAGATTGGCCTGAATGCCGTGATCGTATCGGTCGCAGGCGGTTTGCCGCAAATCGTCCAGGTTGACGACACGGCTTGCGAAGAGCCGGACAGCTTGCCCTATGGCCCATTTGACCCGCTTCGCCACCGGACAATCGAAATCGGCCTGCGCAGCTGGGTTGAAAACCAAACTGCACTTCGTCTCGGATATGTCGAGCAGCTCTACACCTTCGGCGACCGGGGGCGCCACCGTGAGCAAGCCGACGCCGACCCGCATGTGGTCTCGGTCGGATATCTCGCCCTCACGCGCCAGACACCGGATTCGGAAGACGTGCTTGCCCGTCACCATTCATCCTGGCGTTCCTGGTATGACTATTTCCCTTGGGAGGATTGGCGCACCGGACGCCCCAAAGTGCTCGACAGCGAAATCCTTCCCGAACTGGAGGCATGGGCGGCCTTGCCGCCGCCTGCCGGGACTCCGCCACGGGCGCTTGGACGCAGCGAGCGGCTTCGGCTGGCATTCGGCACCGGCCTGACGAACTGGGACGAAGAACGTGCGCTGGAACGCTATGAGCTTCTTTATGAAGCCGGACTGGTTCTGGAGGCGCATCGTGACGGGCGTCCGGCGGCACTGGAACGGGACAGGCAACCGCCGCTTGGACGTCCCATGCGCTTTGACCACAGGCGGGTTCTGGCAACCGCGATATCGCGGCTGCGCGGCAAGCTGAAGTACCGCCCGGTGATATTCGAGCTGATGCCGGAGAGCTTTACCCTGACAGAATTGCAGCAATCGGTTGAGGCGATTTCTGGGCGCCACCTGCACAAGCAGAATTTCCGCCGCCTGGTCGAGAATGCCGATCTCGTAGAAGCAACAGGAGCCACCTCGACCGCTACGGGCGGCCGCCCTGCGGCGCTGTTCAGGTTCAAGAACGCCCTTTTGAGTGAGCGGCCAGCACCTGGCTTGCGTGTGGGTGGAAGATAATTCAAGTCGCGGCAAAGAATATCTAAATTTTTCACAATCGAATTAACCATAATGCTTCAAACTCATAGACAATGAACGCTCTGCTTGGCGACTTTCTGCGCTGTTAACGGTCTTTCAAGGTTAAACGGACAAACTTCCCCGCAGTGTTTTTCATGCAACGGTGCCGGAAAAAGAGCGCATTTGGCCGCTAGGGCCACCGTTAGCGAGTTGGAGTTGGCTGCGTATGACTGGCCCAGATCACCGGCTTAGTGCCCGGTTTGCCCCGTCCAGCAAAGAGTTGAGCGTCCCCAAACGCCCCCGCCGGAAAAGGTTTCCGCGCGCGTTGCTGGCGTGCCCTGTCGTCTATTTCGGCATGACAGCCACATTCGCAGAACAGGACATCATTTCACTGATCAATGCGCGCGACCAGAATGTGCCGCGCTGGACCATGACACTTGAACCGGCGAGTTTTACATCGCGCATCAAACCGCAATTGGCCGTCGGCCAAAGTGAGGGCATCGATCCGATGGCCGCACCGGTCCTGAGCCTGACATCGTCCGTACCCGGTCATGAGGCCCGGCCGATTGTTGGTCTTGGCGACATTGTCGCGGAAGTCCGGCCACAGGAAGTTCCCGAAACGGTCGAAACCGACAAGACCGGCAAGGGCGACCGGCTTGTAACGGTCGCGTCGGACCGTCAGGCGTCTGAGTATTCTGCAGGCACAGTCTTCAAGATGTCGAGCATGATCTCGAAGCGGGAAGAGCACGACTACCTGCCGCGCGTCGCATTCATCAAATCGGCGCCGCTTTCAAAAGACGACAAGGCACTTCTGGCAAGCACTGAAGGCGACGGCAGTGATTCTGAAACCGGCGCACCGCTCGACCTCGCCAAGCTGATGATGGCGCGCAATGCCGCAGCGACCAGTTTCTCCCTGGTTTCCGCTTACTCGCCGGCCAGCGTGGCCGACACAAAGGACCCGTTTGACGCCTTGTTCGGCGCTCCGAAGTATGAACAGGAGCTGCCACCGGAGGAAGATCCGGACAACCCGCATTGGTGGGCGCAAAAGCCGCTGCCGCTTTCTGTTGCCAAGCCGAAGGAACAGCGTTGCCTTGCCGAGGCCATCTATTTCGAGGCACGTGGCGAGGTCGAGGAGGGTCAGGTCGCAGTCGCTCAGGTCGTTCTAAACCGGGTGAAGAACCCTTCCTACCCGGATTCGATTTGCGGCGTGGTGTACCAGAACAAGCACAAACGCAACCGCTGCCAGTTCTCCTATGCCTGCGATGGCAAGAAGGACCGGATCAACAGTCCGGAGGCCTGGAAGACGGCTCAGCGCATCGCACGCGATGTGCTTGACGGCAAGAGCTATCTGAAGATGGTCGACGCTTCGACCCATTATCACGCCACTTACGTAAACCCGCGTTGGGCGCGCAAGATGGTGAAACGCGGCAAGATCGGCCTGCACATCTTCTACAAGACCCGCACCGGCGGCTGGTGATACCTACCAGCCGGCCGGGAAGCACGATTATCCGAATTTCACAGTGCCGGCAGGGGACTTGTTTGCTCGTCCTGAGGGTGAAGTCAAACTTGCCATGGAAACCCGGAACTGATTGCGGCCGTTTCGTTTCGCTGAATAGAGGGCGTCATCGGCCCGGGCGTAAACCAGCTCCAGTATCCGGTTTTCATCCGTGGCGACCTCGGTCAGTCCGATGCTGATAGTCGCCCGGATTTTCTTAGGGCCAACCTCCATTGCGTGGTTCTCGACCTGGAGCCGGATAGATTCTGCGAAATCCATCGCCTTGCCAAGATTTCCCTGAAACAAAATCGCGAACTCTTCACCGCCGACCCGTCCGACAAGTTGGCCGTGGCCGTCCAGCAACTGGGCAATCTCTTTGATAACCCTATCCCCGGCAGGGTGTCCGTAGGTATCATTGACCGACTTGAAATGATCTATGTCGACCAAAAGAAACGAGCAGACAGGAACCGTAAAGGGGTCCTCCAGTATCGATTTGACCTTCTTCGTGAAGGTATGCCGGTTCAACAATCCCGTAAGTGAGTCCCGGGCCGCATAAAAAGACAGATCTTTCTGGTAGGCCAACAGGCGGGCTGCCGAACGAATTCGGGCATAGAGTTCATCGCGCACAAGCGGTTTGCGAATATAGTCGTCCGCCCCGCTATCCAATGCCTCTACGGCACCGCCGCTTTCTTTTTGGGAAGACATCACGATGATATGAATCCGGCGGGCGTCTTTCTCCAGCAACCGGCATTTCCAGACGAACTCGCAACCTTCCATCCCCTCGGTTTCCATGCTTGTCAGAACAAGCTTTACCGAGTTGTTTTCTTTGATGTACTTCAGCGCCTCTTCGGCATCGGAAAAACAATTCACCGGATAACGTTGCCCTTCAAAGTATTTTTTAAGTATTTTTCGACCAATAACAGTAGACTCAACAACCACTATATGCATTCGAATATTCTTTCCTTTGGGAATTTTTAGCCTGGCCAAAAATCACCCTGAGCTGTCATACATTGGAGTATCTTCAATAGTTAAACAAACTGTGTTTCCCGGCCATTTTTCATCTATGGTCCCGTCAGTTGAAAGCAGGTATCAGCCTTCAAAAAGAAAGCTGATACTATCCAACGGGTTTGCGATTGCACCCTTGCCCGATGCCAAGGGCAACGAGGATTTATATAGAAAGGCAGCACTCTGAGACGGTTTGACGTTTTCCGAAATGAGGAGGTTCAATCCGCGGGGTTATGATCTCAAAGAAAGCCGGGCTTCGTGGCTCGACCTGTCCTAGCTCCCGAAAGCCAGGAACCTAGTGGCCGGGGCGGTCAGATGAACCTGGTTGCGTCCATTCCGTTTTGCCTGAAACAAGGCATCGTCCGCGCGCTTCAACACGGCTTCCAGCGTTGTTTCCTCGCCCTCGGCAAGTTCCGTCACACCAATGCTGACGGTCACCTTTATCCGCGATCCCTCATAAATGAAGGGTGTCGCCTCGACGTCCCTACAAATTGCTTCGGCGAGTTGCGCGGCGCTTGCCTGATCCAGGCCGCTGGCAAGTAGCAGAAACTCGTCGCCGCCGAACCGGCCGGCCAGATGTCCCTTGCTTTCGATTATCCGCGCCACCGACTGAATGACCAAATCGCCGGCGCTGTGACCATACATGTCATTGACCTGCTTAAAATGGTCTATATCAATCATTGCAAAGCAAGAGGGCGCAGGTCGAAGCGTTGCATTGATTTTCGCCTCGGCCTTCCGGGTAAACGCCTTTCGGTTCAGCAATGACGTCAGCGTATCGTGGGAGGCAAGAACGGTCAGCTCCCGCCGGTGGGACAGAAGCCGCTGGGCAGACCGCACCCGCGCCTTGAGCTCCTCGGCCACAGGCGGTTTGCGGATGAAGTCATCTGCACCGCAATCAAGCGCTTCGACGGCCTTTGTGATTTCCTGGTCCGAAGACATCGCGATGATGTAGAGCGGACGGTCATCGGCCTCCAGCATGCGGGTCTCCCAAACCAATTCCATGCCATGCATGCCTTCGGTTTCGAAACTGGTCAGCAGGATGTCCACATCCTTGTTATTCTGGATATACCGAAAAGCCTCTTCCGCATTTGCGAATGCCACAACATGACACTGCCGTTCCTCAAGGTAACCGCGCAGAATTCTCCTGCCCAGGTTACTTGGTTCGACAATGACGATGCTCATCTTCCCCCCCCAGCTGCATTCTCAAATCGCGTAATCCGGACAAACTACCGAGAGTTGCCCATGTCATAGAACCGAATCACGGCTCATGCCAATGGTAGTCCGAACCAGGTTTGCCAAATCTTAAACTAGGTAAAAAAACAAATAACTCTAAGTGGAGCGCCGTAGCTTTCGCCTGCCTCATACCAACCGGTAGAAATAAAGACGTATCTGATGGAGCGAAAATCTGTCCCTGGCAAGGCGGTGTGCGCCGCGCGGCCTTTCCGGCCGGGCAAGCGCGGCAACGCGGCCAGGGATTGATTTCCGCCCACCGGAGGCAGGCTTTTCCCGATCTTCGGACCGCGTTGCGCTTTTTGGACGATGCCCCGCATCGCCCGGCAAAGCGCTCCTAGCCGAAGATCAGGAAAAGCCTGTCATATAGGTCTTAATTCCTGCCGGTTGGTATCAGACGGTCACGTCATATAGATCCGGCATCTCCGGAAACGGCAATGTCCAAGCCCAGGTCGAGCACGGGGGCGGAGTGGGTTATCCAGCCACTGGAGATCAGATCAATTCCGGTTTCGGCAACCGCAGCCACGGTCTCGCCGTCAATCCCGCCCGACGCTTCGAGAACCACTTTGCCGTCCGCGATGGCTACTGCCTGACGCAACATGTCCGGTGGCATATTGTCGAGCATCACCGCATCCGGCCCCACGTCCAAAGCCTCCTGCAATTGGTCAAGCGTGTCGACTTCCACTTCGATCTTCACCAGATGCCCGGCAAAATCCCGTGCGGCTTCGATCGCGCGCCGGACACCGCCAGCAACGGCAACATGATTGTCCTTGATAAGGATGGCATCGTCGAGGCCGAACCGGTGGTTCGCGCCGCCGCCGCAGCGCACTGCATACTTTTCAAATGCTCTTAGGCCCGGCGTGGTCTTTCGTGTGCAGACAATCTTGGCTTTGGTGTGCGCGATCAAATCGGCGAAACGGGCAGTTGCGCTGGAAATTCCCGACAGATGACCGAGAAAATTCAATGCCACACGTTCCGCCGACAAAAGGCCTTGGGCAGGCCCCTCGATCCGCGCAACAACATCGCCAGCGGTCAGCCGGCTGCCGTCCTCCATCTCCGTCTTGAAGGAGATCGATGCATCAGTCTGCCGGAAGGCTGAACGGGCGAGTTCCAATCCGGCAAGAACCCCCGGTTTGCGCGCCGCAATGACCGCCTTTCCGCTGGCGTTTGCCGGCAATGTCGCCTGACTTGTGATGTCCCCTGCACGGCCCCAGTCTTCCAGAAGAGCCTGCTTCACTGCCTCATCAATCATCAGGCCTGGCAGGCGCGGCAATACAGGCAGGCGTTCCCGATACGATTCCGGCATCAGGCTGTCTCCAAAACGCTGGAAGCGATACGGTTTACATCTGCTAGCGACAAGAACGTGCGGCGGTGCCACTCTTCGCGCGCCTCTGGATAATCGGTCCGGAAATGCCCGCCCCGGCTTTCCTCGCGTGCAAGCGCCGCCGCGGTGACGATCTTTCCTGCCAGCATCATGTTCCGGATCGATTCGCGCGTACACACCGCCTCGGCCTGGACAATATCCCGAAGCGCCTTCTTCAACCCCTCCGCTGTCCGGAGGACGCCAACATTTTCCGAAAGCGTCTGCCGCAGGACGGAGATTGCCTCGCGTTCGTCTGTGTTGCGCTGGCTTGGCAGGCCCGGATCGTTGTCCATGGCCCGCCAGTAAGCGCTGCGCGGGGTGGTCATCAGGCCCTGAATGTCATCGGCAATCCGGGCGGCAAACACCACTGCTTCCAGCAAGGAATTTGACGCAAGACGGTTGGCACCATGCGCTCCGGTGGACGCCACTTCGCCAGCGGCCCACAAATTGTCCAGCGACGTCCGCCCGTTGGCGTCGGTCAGAATCCCGCCCATGTGATAATGCTCGGCGGGCGCAACCGGCAGCGGTTGCTCAGCAGGATCGAATCCCGCCTCCTTGCAGGCAGCGAAGACCGTGGGGAACCGCTCTTCAAACGCAGACCCGATTGCCTCGCGGCAATCCAGAAACGCCCCACGTCCCGCGGCCCGCTCGGCATGGATGGCGCGGGCGACGATATCCCGCGGGGCCAGTTCCAAATCCGGATGGACGCCATCGAGAAACCGCTCACCCTTTGAGTTGACGAGGGTCGCCGCTTCGCCCCGCAAGGCTTCGGTTGCCAGCGGCGCAGGATCCTTGCCGAAGTCCAAAGCGGTCGGGTGGAATTGGACAAACTCGGCGTCGGCGATGATCGCGCCGGCGCGCGCAGCCATGGCAAGGCCGTGGCCATTCGCTTCTGAAGGGTTTGTCGTCAGCGCGTAAAGATGACCGATGCCGCCAGAGGTCAGGACAACTGCCTTTGCCGGAAACGCCATGCGTTCCAGCCCGCCTCTCCGGCGCGCCAGGATGCCCGTGACATAGCGGCCTTCGCCCAAAAGGCTCTCGCCCATATAGCCTTCAAGAATGCGGATGGACGGCGTTTTGCGCACTGCTTGGATGAGCGCATCCATGATGGCCTTGCCCGCCATGTCGCCGCGCACGCGAACTACCCGGTTGCTCGAATGGGCCGCTTCCCGCGACAGCTCCAATCGGCCCTCCAGATCCTGATCGAACGGGACACCGTAGGACAAGAGATCCCGGACCCGCTCATTGCCTTCGCGGGTCATCAGTTCGACGATCTTTTCTTCGCAAATGCCCGCGCCGGCGATCAGGGTGTCCTGGCAATGGGTCTCGACGGAATCTTCTTCCGAGATAGCTGCGGCAATACCGCCCTGCGCCCAGGCGGTTGACGACCCTTCCCCGATCGGCGCATTTGAAATCACCGTTACAGGCCGCGGTGCCAGTTTCAGCGCGCAGAACAATCCGGCAAGCCCGCCGCCCAGAATAACGACATCGTCGACATCCTGTCCGGTATGAGCGGGTACGAAATCCTCAGCCGAAACGGCCATCTTTTAATTCTCGATTCAAGGGGACCGCGAAGGCGGAAGAATAACCGGGACCGGCCGGCCCGATGAGCTGACCAACCAATAGGCCGAAGCTGCTCAGCTTTTCAAGTTGATCATACGCTCAACGGCAGTCCTAGCACGGGCCGCAATCACCGGATCAACCACGACCTCCTCTTTCATCTCCAGGAGAGCATCGAGGATTTTGTCCAGCGTGATCCGCTTCATGTGCGGGCACAGGTTGCAGGGGCGAATGTAGTCGACACCGGGCGTTTCGCTCGCCACATTGTCCGCCATGGAACATTCGGTGATCATCATCACCTTTTCCGGCTGCTTTGTCTTTACCCAGTTGATCATATGCGCGGTCGAGCCGGCAAAGTCTGCTTCGGCGACGACCTCCGGCGGACATTCCGGATGGGCGATGATTTTGACGTCCGGTTCGATCTTCCGGTAGTCGCGGAGCTCCTGGGCCGTAAAGCGCTCATGAACCTCGCAGGCACCATCCCAGACGAGGACTTCGACGTCGGTCTTGTTGCCCACATTGGCCGCCAGATACTTGTCCGGGATCAGGAAGACCCGGTCCACGCCAAAGCTTTCGACGACCTGCAAGGCATTGGACGAGGTGCAGCAGATATCGCACTCGGCCTTCACCTCTGCAGACGTATTGACATAGGTGATGATTGGCACGCCCGGATTCCGTTTACGAAGACCGCGCACATCGGCAGCGGTAATGGACTCGGCGAGCGAACAGCCGGCTTTCATATCCGGAATGAGGACAGTCTTGTCCGGGCTCAGAATTTTAGACGTCTCCGCCATGAAGTGAACGCCGCACTGGACGATGACATCCGCATCGGTACGGGTCGCCTCAATGGCAAGCTGAAGGCTGTCGCCAACGATATCGGCGACGCCATGATAGATCTCAGGCGTCATGTAGTTATGCGCCAGAACAACGGCGTTCCGTTGTTTTTTCAGAGTGTTGATCGCATGGATCGTTGGTGCGAGCGCAGGCCATTCTATCGCAGGGATGATGTGCTTGACCTTCTCGTAAATCGGCGCGGTCGCCCGTGCGACCTCGTCCGTATACTCAAGATCCGGGCGGGCAACCGTTCCGAAACGATCAAGCGCCGTTTCATTAGACGCCTCAAAGGCATGCGCGGTTGCGTAGTTTTGGGCGAGGGCCATGGCGACCTCCCTGTTACGATGAACGATCTATATACTCAACTTGAGCATAACAAGATCAAAAGAAAACGGGCCTTCGCCCTCAATCCTTTTGCTCTTTTCGAGTTTAAAATAGGTGGATGCGCCGGGAAAATCCAGCCAAAAGTTCAAACGACCGCATGAAGCATCTTGTCGCCCAATAGTTTCAATGGGTTAAAAGCAATCACGCTTGCGTTGCCGTCTAACGCACCGGCGTTTTTAACCCAATCCAAGCTTTTATAACCACCGTGGCACAGCGCTTTTCGCAACTCAAATCATTCCTGTAATTGATCGATGCATGAAAAAAATAAACTATTCCGTTGCCAATCGTGCACCTACCCTTTGTGAGCCATCGCTCATGGAGAATGCAAGATCATGTCATCCCCGGCCTTTGCGTCCAGCCGCCACGGCTTCAATATTGGCCTGGTCATTGCGTGTGGCTGTGTCATCGCATTGCTGTCCTTCGGACCGCGCTCGGCTATGGGGCTCTTCTTTCACCCGATGACGGAAGCGCGCGGCTGGAGCCGGGAGTTGTTCGCCCTTGCGCTGGCGATTCAAAACCTGATGTGGGGGATTGGACAACCTGTCGCTGGCATGATGGCCGACCGGCTCGGCACTTGGAAGACCCTGGTTCTCGGCACCGTGTTTTACGCTGCCGGACTGCTGTTGATGGCCGATGCGGAGAGCGCTGTTGCGCTGCATGTTTCTGCAGGTGTTCTGTTCGGGCTTGGCGTTGCCTTTTCTTCGTTCTCGCTGGTTCTTGCAGCCTTCGGGCGCACAGTCAGCCCGGAGCAGCGTTCACTCGCTTTCGGAATCGGGACGGCGTCCGGCTCGCTGGGGCAATTCCTGTTCGCCCCGCTCGGCGCGACACTGATTGCCGGTATTGGCTGGCAGCAGACACTGGTCGTGTTTGCCGGGCTGATGGCATTGATCCCGTTTCTCGGCATTGCACTCAGAGGCAAGGCCTCACCAGCCGCGAGCCTGCAGATACAAGACCAAAGCCTTACCGGTGCCATCAGCGAAGCATTTCAAACGCGGGGTTATCTCCTGCTCACAACCGGTTTCTTCGTCTGCGGCTTCCATCTTGCCTTTGTCACCGTTCACCTGCCGCCCTATATCGCCGATCTGGGTCTTGATCCGTCCTGGGGCGCCTGGGCGCTGGCTTTGATCGGTCTATGCAACATCGCCGGTTCGCTCGCTTCCGGCTATATCGGCGGACGCTATCCCAAACCGATCTTCCTGGCACTGATCTATGTCGCCCGTGCCATCGCAATCGCGGCGTTCATTACCTTGCCCCCATCGCCGGTCACCCTTCTGGCCTTTTCCGCCGTGATCGGGCTTTTGTGGCTCTCCACGGTCCCGCCGACATCCGCCCTGGTCGCTGTCATGTTTGGACCGCGATACATGGCAACCCTGTTCGGCTTCGTGTTCCTGTCACACCAGATTGGTTCCTTCCTCGGTGTCTGGCTCGGCGGGCGCCTCTACGATCAGACCGGTTCCTATGACGCCATCTGGTGGATCAGCATCGTCCTTGGCATCTGCGCCGCGCTACTCCATTGGCCGATCAAGGAAAAGCCGGTTCAACGGCTGGCGAATGCGCCTGCTGAATGACGCCAATGCCATCACGCCCCAATTCATGAAATTCGTTCTTTCGTTGGGGTAACCGAATGTCTATTCTCCGCCCACCAATGCTGATAGAAGGCCGCATCCCGTGAACTCTGCATCCACTCCGGCCCGTTACGGTCCCAATATCGGCCTGATCGTCGTTTGCGGCTGCATGATTGCGCTGTTGTCCTTCGGCCCCCGCTCGGCCATGGGCTTGTTCTTTCAGCCCATGACCGAAGCACGCGATTGGAGCCGGGAAATCTTCGGACTGGCAATCGCCATCCAGAACCTCATGTGGGGTATCGGGCAACCGATTGCCGGCATGATGGCCGACCGGTTCGGCACATGGAAAACCATGGCCTTCGGAACGGTGCTTTACTGCAGCGGCCTGTTGTTGATGGTCGATGCCGAGAGCGCAGTCGCATTGCATGTATCTGCAGGCGTTTTGGTCGGTCTCGGCGTTGCCTTTTCTTCGTTCTCTCTGGTGCTGGCGGCATTCGGACGTTCGGTCCGTCCCGAACAACGCTCGCTCGCCTTTGGCATCGGCACCGCGTCCGGCTCGCTCGGGCAATTCCTGTTTGCCCCGCTCGGCGCTTCCCTGATCGTCGGCATTGGCTGGCAACAGACCTTAATCGTCTTTGCCGGATTGATGGCGCTCGTTCCCCTTTTGGCCGTGACACTGCGCGGTAGAGCTTCAGCCCCGGCCAGCTCCGGTCCCGTCGCGGATCAGAGTCTGACGGCGGCGATGGCGGAGGCGTTCAACACGCGCGGCTATATATTGCTTACCTTTGGCTTTTTTGTCTGCGGCTTTCACGTCGCCTTCATCACCGTTCACCTGCCGCCCTATATCGCCGATCTCGGCATGGATCCGTCCTGGGGCGCATGGGCGATTGCCCTGATCGGCCTTTGCAATATCGTCGGCTCGCTGGCGTCCGGCTATATCGGCGGCCGGTATTCCAAACCGATTTTCCTGTCGCTGATTTATCTCGCCCGTGCGGTTGCCATCACCATCTTCATTCTGGTGCCCGCCTCACCGCTGACCGTGATGATTTTTTCCGGGGTCATGGGCCTGTTGTGGCTTTCAACCGTGCCGCCAACCTCCGGCCTTGTCGCCGTCATGTTCGGCCCGCGCTACATGGCAACGCTGTTCGGCTTCGTTTTCCTGTCCCACCAGATCGGTTCATTTCTCGGCGTGTGGCTTGGCGGGCGTCTTTACGACCAGACCGGCTCTTATGACGCCATCTGGTGGGCCGGCATTGCCCTTGGCATCTTCGCTGCCATTGTCCACTGGCCGATCCAGGAAAAACCCGTCGAGCGGCTGGCGGAAGCGGCGGAGTAGCCTATTAAGGCAATTGACTCAAAGCGGCATTGAAAAAGTAGAAAACACAGCGGCAAGCATTTCACGATTTATGCGATCCGCCATCAACGCCTTGATATAAATGGCAAAAAATTCATCTACCGGCTCCATGAGCCTGTAACCGTTGAAATGAAGAAAAATCAGGGCACATTGGAAAGCGACCCGTTTGTTGCCATCAGTTAGCGTGTGCGCTTTTCCAACGCTATAGACATATTCGCTTGCCAAGAGAAACAGGTCGCGTTTCCCTAGGTAGAAATAGTGATATTTTGGACGATCAAGAGCCGCAGCCAACTCTGCACGTTTCGTAAGATCAAGAAGTTGGTGGGGATAGAGCTCAGCAACAGCAGTGCAGATTTCGAGCGCATCGGCATACGATAGCCAAACAGGCTCATCCGACATTCATCAATCACTCAGTGACTTCATTGTCGCTGCAAAACGTTGATCGTTATCCCGCACTAAATCGCGTATTTCGCGTTTCTTGTCTCGCGGCAAAAGAGGTCGTTTATCTACTGTTTCATTTACAACAGTAGACTGAGATTCCCTTAGTTTTTCTACCTCTGTCTTCTGCTTCGCCCGCATTTTCGAGATCTGCTCCGCTGTAACGCCGGGTGAACTATACAACATTGATGGCTTCTTACGAACCCCACGCGGTTGGAAGCCTGCATTCCTACCCCGCCACCTTCGAGAAATCCGCCACCACATGGGTGGCATCGCGGATTTCGGCGAGGAGTTGCAGGCGGTTCATGCGCAAGGCCGCATCATCGGCATTGACGAGAATGTCCTCGAAAAACTTGTCGACCGGTGCCCGCAATTTGGAGAGCGCTTCCATCGCCGTCTCGAAATCCTCCGCTTCAATGGCACTGGCAGCGTCGGCACGCGCACGTTCGATAGCATCGGAAAGTTCAATTTCGGCAGGTTCATAGAAGTAACCCGCATCAGGCTTGCCGCTGACCGGCGCACCGTCTTTCTTCTCTTCGGCCTTGAGGATATTAATCGCGCGCTTGTAGCCGGCGAGCAGGTTGGTACCATCGTCGGAGGACACGAACGCGCCCAGCGCCTCGACCCGCTTGACCACCATCAGAAGATCGTCCTGACCTTCAAGCGCGAAGACGGCATCGATCAAATCATGGCGGGCGCCTTCGTCTTTGAGATGGACTTTCAGCCGGTCGGCGAAGAACGACATGAGATCGATGACTTCCTCGATGACCTTCTTGCCGCCCCAGTGTTTCCTGACGATCAGCCGGCGGCCGGTTTTTTCTTTGTCAGCCGCGTCGTCCAGCACCTTGGCCAAAGGCAGCCGCAAACCGTTCTCCAGCACAATCCGGATCACACCCAGCGCTGCCCGGCGCAGCGCGAACGGGTCCTTCGAACCGGTCGGTTTTTCGTCAATCGCCCAGAATCCCGCCAAAAGATCCAGCTTGTCGGCCAAGGCCACAGCGACGGCGACCGGATCGGACGGGACGCCGTCAGACGGGCCCTGCGGCTTGTAGTGGTCCTCAATGGCAATGGCGACCGAGGCATCTTCGCCTTGCCTTTCCGCATAGGTGCGGCCCATCTGGCCCTGAAGCTCCGGGAACTCATAGACCATCTGCGAAACCAGATCGGCCTTGGCTAGTTCCGCCGCCCGTTTGGCCTTCTCCACATCTGCACCAACCAGCGGCGCAAGTTCTTCGGCCAGCGCGATCACACGATTGACCCGTTCGCGCTGGGAGCCGAGCTTTTCGTGAAAAACTATGCTGTCGAGCTTTGGCAAGTTGTCGGCGAGCTTTGTCTTAAGGTCGGTTTCCCAGAAGAAGCGGGCATCGGACAGCCGCGCGCGGATGACCTTTTCGTTGCCTGCAACGATGATCTTGCCGCCGTCTGTGGCCACAAGGTTCGAAGTCAGCACGAACTTGTTGGCGAGCCGCCCGGTCGACGGGTCTTTCAATACGAAGCACTTCTGGTTGGCGCGGATGGTGAGGCGTATGCACTCGTCCGGGATGTCCAGAAAGCTCTCCTCGAACGATCCGGTCAAAACCACCGGCCACTCGACAAGGCCTGCGACTTCTTCCAGAAGCCCCGGATCCTCGACCAGCTCCAGACCAAGCGCCAGCGCCCGGTCCTTGGCATCGTTCAGGATCATGTCCTTCCGGCGGTCGGCGTCCAGCACCACCTTGTGCTTTTCCAGGTTGGACGCGTAGTCATCGAACCGGCGGACATCGAATGCTTCATCGGCGAGGAAGCGGTGGCCGCGTGTCGATTTGCCGGACCTAACGCCTTCCACTTCAAACGGGATTACCTCTGGTTCCTCGGTTTCCGGGCCAAAGGTAGCGATAATGGAATGCAGCGGGCGCACCCAGCGCATGGAACTGGTGCCCCAGCGCATGGATTTCGGCCAGGGGAAATTGCGGATCAGGCCTGGCATGAACTCTGCGATGATGTCGATTGCCGGCTGGCCCGGTTTTTCGATGACCGCAACGTAGAATTCACCCTTCTTGGGGTCGCTCTGGATGCTTGCCTCATCGAGAGACGAAAGCCCCGCTCCGCGCAGGAAGCCCTGGACGGCCTTTTCGGGCGCACCGACGCGCGGGCCCTTGCGCTCTTCGCGGGTCGCAGCGGAACCAGCCGGAACACCGGCAACATGCAGTGCCAGGCGGCGCGGTGTTGCGAACGCTTTTGCGCCTTCATAGGGCAAGCCTGCATCCACCAGGGCGTTGATCACCAGGGACTTAAGGTCCTCCGCCGCACGGCGCTGCATGCGGGCGGGAATTTCCTCGCTGAAAAGCTCAAGCAGAAGATCGGGCATGAGTTTGGCTGCCTATGAAGTGGGGCGTTAAGCCCTTCGGAATTCGCTGGCAGTCCGTTACCAAGCATCGCCCGGCTTGTCACCCCTTCTTGCTCCAGGTGGAACACTGAGCCCTACTCAGCCGCTTGATTGTGATAGCCCACACCGCCCGCGTGAGTTTCCAGAAAGGCGGCTCCGCAGGCCTTGGCGAGTTCGCGGACCCGCAGGATATAACTCTGGCGTTCGGTCACGGAAATCACGCCACGGGCGTCCAGCAGGTTGAAGGCGTGGCTGGCCTTGATGCACTGGTCATAAGCCGGCAGCACCACCTGGTGCACGTCCGCTCTGGCACTTTCCTTCGCCTTTGCCCCGGCATCGAGCAGCGCGCGGCATTCCGTTTCCGCGTCCTTGAAATGGCGGAACAGCATTTCAGTGTCCGCATGCTCGAAATTGTGCCGGGAATACTCCTGTTCGGCCTGGAGGAAGACATCGCCATACGAGACTTTGTCTGCGCCTTCCATGCCGTTGTAATTGAGGTCGTAAACGTTATCAACGCCCTGGACATACATGGCGATCCGCTCCAGACCGTAGGTCAACTCACCAGAGACAGGCGAGCACTCGAACCCGGCCACTTGCTGGAAATATGTGAACTGGGAAACCTCCATGCCGTCACACCAGCATTCCCAGCCGAGCCCCCAGGCACCGAGCGTCGGGCTTTCCCAATCGTCCTCCACGAAGCGGATGTCATGGACCGTGGGGTCAAGCCCGATGGCGTAGAGCGAATTGAGATAGAGCTCCTGCAGGTTCTCCGGTGACGGCTTCAGGATCACCTGGAACTGATAGTAGTGCTGCAACCGGTTCGGATTTTCGCCGTAACGCCCATCGGTCGGACGGCGCGACGGCTGGACATAGGCCGCCTTCCACGGGCGCGGTCCGAGCGACCGCAATGTGGTTGCCGGGTGAAACGTGCCCGCGCCAACTTCCATGTCGTACGGCTGAAGGACCACACAGCCGTGATCTGCCCAAAAGCGTTGCAGGGTCAGGATCAAACCTTGAAAGGAGTTTTCCGGGCGCATATGCGCCGGCAGGTCGGAGCTGGACATGGGTTTTTCCGGCTGAAAGCGTGTTGGAACGGACGTGAAAAGGGAAGATTTCAGGCTCCCGGGTGCCGCGCGACAGGTGACACGCGCGACAAAAAAGGTCAAGCTTTGGAGACCCGGAGAGCAGCCTCGCCCGTCTTACGCCTCTGGCCGGTACTTGCCGGTATCGGGGTCGAGGATCAGCTTCTCACCCTTTGCCGCCGGGTCCATTTTGGCGGCAGCACGGGAGACCTGCGCCTCAACTTCGGCCATCTTGCGCCGGACACGCCGGACGATCCAGTAGCCTCCGGCTGCAAGGACCGCCAATCCGAAAAACTCGGTCATGCCTTTCCCTTCATCGTCATGATGGTTTCCAGATTACTCCGGTTTCCCGTCACAGGCCATAGCGCATCCACAAGGCGCGCTGTTCCGCCGCTGAGATCAGCTCTTCACCCACGCCTTCGCTCAAGGAACCTCCCAGAGAGGCAACACCGGGCACATGCCGCCGGCCAAACAGTCCGCGCGGCGAGGAAATCAACCGGGGTTCGGTCTTGTCGCCATATCGGTCTTTAAGGACACTGCGCAAGTCGCCGGCAGCATCAGCCAACCCAAGCCCGACAGCCGTCCGGCCTGTCCAGAATTTTCCGCTGAAGATCTCCGGGTCATCGCTCAACACATCGCCGCGCCGTGACTTGACCATCTCGATGAACACCTCATGGATTTCCTGCTGGAGACCTTTGAGGTAGTCGATGTCTTCCTGATTTTCCGGCTTGAACGGATCGAGGATGACCTTTTTCTCGCCGGCGGTATAGACACGCCGCTCCACGCCAAGCTTTTCGATCAACCCGGTGAACCCAAACCCGGCCGCCACAACCCCAATGGAGCCGACAACCGACGACGGATCGACAAAAATTTCATCGCCCGCAATCGCGATCATGTAGCCGCCGCTTGCCGCCACGTCTTCAACAAACACCAGAACGTCCTTCTCATGCTCCTTTGCGAGCTCGCGGATCCGAACGAAGATCTGCCGGGACTGGACAGGCGACCCGCCCGGCGAATTGATCAGCAAGGCAACAGCCGGGGCCTTTTTCATGGAGAAGGCCTTCTTCAGCGGCAGCGCAACACTCGCCAATGACAATCCGGGCTTCAGTGGCGTTGCCATGCCGATTGGCCCTTGAAGGCGGACGACTGGAATGACTTGGGACTTCTTCTGGAAGGATGACGGCAAAAACCGGCGAAGAGCAGAGATCACGAGGTGTTTAATCCTTGAATGCAGGCAAAATGATTTCCCCGCATATAGGCATGTTCAGAATACAAAAAAAGCGTGCCTGGCACGCTATGTTCCTATCCGACCCTGATTTAAAACCGCGAGGATATGTGAAACGAAGGCCGCCACTATTAAAAACCGTTCGGACGGCCCCTCAATGGCTTCTTTCGAACGCCGATTTTCTCAGCCAGATCCGGCACACGGAAAGTCTTTTGGCTGTACTCCTGCTGGGTACTGAATTGCCACATCAGCATCACACCAGCAAATCCGTGCGCCCGCCACATGATCTTGCCCCGGACCGGCAGATCCAGACCAGCGACACTTAAGAAAACATTATTCGACAAACCTGAAAAATCCCCTTCGGACAATCGACATCCAGATTGACTGGCATCGACGATCTTGCAAGCGATTTCATCGTTGCCACCACGGCTGCGGACCTTTGCCGTGATGAACACTTTTCGGCGAATTTCCCGCCGGCGTTCGACATTGCCCGGCTGCTCATGAAAGTCGAAAGAAACTACGGCCTCATTCGGCAGAAGCTCGACGACGTGTCCCTTGAGGATCTTGTCGAGCCCGTTAATGCGCAGACCGACATGTTGCGACAGTTCCAATCTTTCGATGAACTGAACGCGACAACCCTTCGCGCTGAAGCCTGTTGCGCTGGTCTCCTCGCATTTAAGGCTCTCCAGATCGAGCAGCAAGATTGGCACCACAGCCGATTCTGGAATGTTTTCCAGGAGCTCCGACAAGACCTTCCCCTACCCCTGCGAACCCACTTGGACCGCCTTGCACCAACTTTGGGGGCGGCCTTTGCATAGTGAGAAGATATGTCCGTAAATTTAACAAGATATAAAAAAAACAACCAAACAGGATGAATTTTTCACTTCATAAACAACCATTGCAGAAGTCATTGATTTTATTAAAATCCACAACATTATAAGTATATCTCTGAATTTTAGCCAAATGAAAATAGATCACATCTTTCCTCCAAAAAAATACAATCACGAAATAGCGTAAAAGTTGCACAAGCGCCTGCGGAAGCCAAAGTTTAAATCCGGTTCATCCCCGCCCTACCGATCGTTATCCCCTTCGCGCCCATAGAAAATCGTCATCAAATGGGGACGCACACAAACAAAGCCTGCTATGAACAGAGCAATCCCGAGCCATAATCCTTAAGGTTCTGGCCCATCCGGTTCTCTGTCTGCGAGTTTGAGCTTTATTGCCTGAAAGTCGCGCCATGACAGCCGCTTCTCCAGCGGGCTGCGCAACAGATAAGCCGGGTGATAGGTCGCAATCGCCGCGATTTCCCGTCCGTTTGACGGGAACTGCATCCACCGGCCGCGCAAACGGCGGATCCCATCCTGCACCCCCAAGAGACTCTTTGCAGACGCAGCCCCCAAGAATACAAGAATGTCCGGATCTACAAGTTCAATCTGACGACGAATAAATGGTTTGCAAATCTCCGTTTCCTGCGGTGTCGGCGTCCGGTTTCCGGGAGGGCGCCAGGGCACCACATTGGCGATATAGGCCGTTTTGCGATCAAGACCGACCGCTTTCAGCATTCGGTCCAACAACTGCCCCGACCGGCCAACGAACGGCAGGCCCTGGATATCCTCATCACGGCCCGGCGCTTCACCGATGAACATGATGCGCGCTTGCGGATTTCCATCGGCGAAGACAAGTTTCTTTGCCGTTTGCTTCAAGTTGCATCCTTCGAACACCTCAAGGCAGGCGCGCAGGCCGTCCAGGGACGCTGCTGAAGCCGCGGCCTCGCCTGCTGCCGCCACGACTTGTTCGTCCGGGACAGCCAATTCCCGCGGAACCGTCCGGCCGGGTTGCGCATGTAACTGTGGACCGCCAGGTACTTCGGTTTGCCTTTGCAGCCTTGGGGCCACCATAGGGGGCTGGCCCGGTTGTCCCGCCCCCGTTGCCATCTCCGGGTGTGCAGCCTTGCCCGCGACCGGTGGCACCGGCATTGCCGGCCGCATGCTTATCGTTTTGGAACGTTCAAACCAATCGACCGGCTCGCTGCCGGGGAAGCTGTCGACCCCGCTGGCAAGATAGAAGTCCAGCAAGGCTTCGACCTGCCGGATGGATGTGTCATTGTTTTGCACGCAGCTATTCTCCAGCGGCCAATTTTATCTTCAGAGGCGAGCAACGCAACACATTGACGGCCGCCTTTTTGGCGTATCGCCAGGTTCTCCACGTGGCAGGCACTTTTCGGCGCATATTGTCCCGGCAAACAGCAGACTATTGACTGAACTGGGCCCAATTGGTCTATGTGGTGCAATGCACAGTCGATGCCTACTGTGCCAATGTCTGCTTTACGACAATGAATGCTGCGAATTCAGACGCCGGAACCGGCCAGTCGCGCCATTTAAAGGTACCAGACAGCTGGGCTGAGGGAGAAAAAAATGAGCGAACAAGACGCGCTTGGCGAACGCGAGAGCATGGATGTCGATGTTGTCATCGTTGGCGCAGGCCCTGCAGGGCTGGCAGCCGCCATCCGCCTGAAACAACTTTCCGCCGAAAAAGGCGAAGACATTTCCATTGTGGTTTTGGAAAAAGGCTCCGAAGTCGGCGCTCACATCCTGTCAGGGGCTGTCGTTGACCCTTGCGCCCTCGACGAGTTGTTGCCGGATTGGCGCGAAGAAGACAACCCGCTCAAGACGGAAGTTAAAGCCGACCACTTTCTCGTTCTGGGCCCGGCCGGGTCCATGCGCCTGCCGAACCTGTTCATGCCCAAGCTGATGAACAATCACGGCAACTACATTGTTTCCCTTGGCAATGTATGCCGTTGGCTGGCTGAAAAAGCTGAAGCTCTGGGGGTAGAGATCTATCCAGGGTTTGCTGCTGCCGAGATCCTTTACGATGATCAGGGACGTGTCACCGGCGTTGCCACCGGTGACATGGGTATCGGCCGCGACGGCAAACCGAACGCCATGTTCACGCGCGGCATGGAGCTACGCGGCAAATACACTCTGATCGGCGAGGGTGCCCGCGGTTCGCTGGCCAAACAGCTGATCGAGAAATACGACCTTGCCAAGGATAGCGATGCGCCGAAATTCGGAATTGGCATCAAGGAACTCTGGCAGATCGATCCTGAAAAGCACAATCAGGGCCTGGTCCAGCACTCATTTGGATGGCCGCTTGATGGCAAGACCGGCGGCGGATCGTTCCTGTATCACCTGGAAGACAATCAGGTGGCAGTCGGCTTTGTGGTGCATCTGAATTACGAAAACCCCTGGCTGTCGCCTTTCGACGAGTTCCAGCGGTTCAAGACCCACCCTGCCATCCGCGATACTTTCGAAGGCGGTAAGCGCATTGCCTATGGCGCACGTGCGATTACCGAGGGGGGCTACCAGTCGGTTCCGAAACTCAGCTTCCCCGGTGGTGCGCTCATGGGCTGCTCCGCCGGTTTCGTCAACGTCCCGCGTATCAAGGGCAGCCACAACGCCATGTATTCCGGCATGCTTGCTGCCCAGTCCGTCATGGAGGCGCTTGGACGGGGTGAAGCCAATACCGATCTCGTGGACTATGACGCTGCATGGCGAAACAGCCCGATCGGCAAGGATCTCAAGAAGGTCCGCAATGTCAAACCGCTCTGGTCGAAATTCGGAACAGTCCTCGGTATTGGCCTCGGCGGCCTCGACATGTGGACCAACGAACTGTTCGGCTTCTCTTTCTTCGGAACGCTGAAGCACGGAAAATCCGATGCCAACACGCTCAAGCCGGCCAAGGATTGCAAAAGAATAGACTATCCGAAGCCTGACGGTACCATTTCCTTCGACAAGCTGTCTTCCGTTTTCCTTTCCAGCACCAACCATGAAGAGGATCAGCCGATTCATCTGAAGGTCGCGAATGACACCTTGCAGAAGCAGTCCGAACTGGATGTGTTCGCCGGCCCTTCCAACCGGTACTGCCCCGCCGGGGTCTATGAATGGGTGGAGGAAGACGGCCAGGCACCGCGCTTTCAGATCAACTCGCAAAACTGCGTCCACTGCAAGACGTGCGATATCAAGGATCCGAACGGCAACATCACCTGGACGGTTCCGGAGGGCGCAGGCGGTCCAAATTACCCCAACATGTAAACGGGTTGAACAAGAATGCCTGTCCCGGAGCTCCAATCCCGGACGGGCATCAGCGTTTGTTGATACCTACCGGCAGACGTGAAGACCTATTTGACAGGCTTTACCTGACCTAAGATAAGGAGCGCTTTGCCGCGCTTGCCGGGAACGGAAATTCGCTCCATCAGATACGTCTTTGCTTCTGCCTGTTGCCATGAGGAGCCGCGCGCTGCCAAAGTGCGCACCGAGTGCCTGCGCCATTGCTCAATCGTCCACCCATGGCGGGCAAGCATCGCGCTTCATGTGGGACCGGCTTCAAATCGATCCGCTTACGACCATTCCACGCTGAAAGTTTTATTTATGGCCCTCGCGGATGATTGAAAACCGGCTTAATATTCCTCTAGGTAAGACTTAAGCCTATGAATATGTTGACTTGGAAATATCGATAATAACCATCACTCGATTATCGATAATTCAATCCTTGCCCGCGCGAAGCCGCTGAACTACCAAAACCCATCACTCAGTGCGCGAAATTTGAGCAGAAAAGGGATAATTATTCCCATATCCACATACTTGGAGGAAATAATTCCGCAATCTATAGTTTTAGACGCCCGAACAGGATTACATAAACCGAATTTATACCCTGATAAGAGCCACTAACCATTTCAATTTCTATCTATTTTACAGATAGTTAGGGACTTCCCTCGTTCGTTCTATATGAGAAAAAACCAAAAGTTACAGTCTTCTTCCGCTACGTTTTTGTTCAAATATTTGAATAATAAGTGCTTTTGCCGTTCAGGTAACTCAGGTTGCGTGTCCGTTAAGTTCTGTTGCGATGATGATTTCAATCAACTAGTCTTTCTTCAGTTGCAGATCGGAACGCTGGAAGAACCTCTCAACTACGGTCCAGCCAGTGGAACCCTGCTTTAAAGCGCATCTGCAAGTGAGAACATAGCCGAGGATTTGGTTCCATAGAAACCGGACACGGCGCCCTTGTGTAGCGATGATCGCCGGATCATCTCGGGCGGAAGACCTGAAAGACCCGGGCCAGTACCATCGCAGACGGTTATTCGAACAGAGTGCCGTGACGCCCCATCAACCACAAGGCACTTCACACCGGGAGGACCACCTCCCGGTGTTTCACTTTCTGGCTGGGCACTCAATCGTTGTTCGGGACGAGCCGGATGAGGCTCCCATCGTCGCTATCGGTGAGAACGTACAGAAAACCGTCCGGGCCCTGACGCACATCCCGAATCCGTGCACCAAGATCAGCCAGATGGCGCTGTTCGGAAGCGATGTTCTCCCCGGCAAGCGTCAGCCTGGCCAGATGCCTCCCGCGCAAGGCGCCGACAAGGACGTTTCCGGCCCAATCCGGATATTTCGCGCTTGTCACGAAAGCCATGCCGGAGGGGGCAATCGACGGATCCCAATAGTGAACCGGTTGTTCCAATCCGTCCTTGACTGAGCCCTCGCCTATTTTGGCACCCGAATAATGGCGGCCATAGGAGATCACCGGCCAGCCGTAGTTCCTGCCCGCCTGCGGGATGTTGATTTCATCGCCGCCACGCGCGCCGTGTTCGACCGTCCAGAGTTCGCCGGTCGCCGGATTGAGCGCAGCGCCTTGCGGGTTCCGGTGGCCGACTGACCAGATCTCCGGCTGGTATCCGTCCTGCCCAAGAAACGGATTTCCCGGCGCTGGCTTGCCGTCCCTGTCAATCCTGAGCACAGCTCCCGAATGGTCATTTGCATCCTGCGCCCGCGGTCCGTCGCCCCGATCCCCCGTGGTGACGAACAGATTGCCGTCTGGTGCAAACACAAGTCTCGAACCGAAGTGCCGGCCGCCAAAGGAACGGTTGTTGCCGGCAAAGATCACTTTGCCATTTGCGAGCGCATAACCTTCGGCGCTCTCGTCAAACGTCGCCCGGAACACCGAAGTGCCCGCACCTCCTGGCGACCCTTGGGAAAAGCTCAGGAAAATATCGCCATTTGTTTCGAAGTCCGGATCAAGGGCAACATCCAAGAGGCCGCCCTGCCCTTGGGCAAACACTTCCGGAGTACCCGAAACGGCAGATTGCGTTCCATCTGCCGCAACATGCTTCAGGACACCGTCGCGTTCGGTAACCAGATAATCACCGCCCGGCAAAAATGCCACGGCCCAGGGATAGCTCAATCCGTCGGTGACGGTTTCCAGTTTCAGAGCGCTTTGGGCTTGAGCTTGTTCAGCACCGGCCAACACGGCAACGCATAGTGAAAGAGAACGCAGAAAATCTTGCACAGGCTTGCTCCTCTAGAAAAAAGGCACGGGAGGCATAACGCCTCGCATACCTTTAGATAGTATCGCAGTTGACTTGGAAAACATTTCCGTCAACGCAATGGAGCGAGAGCGTCGGGCGATAAGTTTGAAACACTTGATGACATTTTGCGGTTATTCGGCCAGGCGCGTCGTGAAGGGCGATGCGGGGCATCGTTCGAACGGCGCAACGTAGCCGATGGGCCGCAAAATGCCACCCCGCCAAAAACCATACTGGGGGCCGCACTCATTTGTCCGCTGACGGCGTTGGCCCGCCCTTATGGTGATTGCACCACGACGGACGAGCCGCCTGGTCAGCAAACAAATGAGTGCGGTCAAGCGATTCAAACTTACCGCCCGACGCTCTACTTCATCCCGCTGCGAAATTCATCCGTCATGAGCAGCTCACTCGTGTGCGCCCTGTGCCTCAACCGATGACAGCGCCGACATATTCACCACCCCACGCGACGTGACCGATGGTGTCAGGATATGCGCCGGCTTTGCCGTACCGAGCAGGATTGGACCGACATGGAGCGCCTGTGTGGCCACCTTCAGAAGGTTATGGGCAATGTTCGCGGCATCGAGGTTCGGGAACAGCAGCAGATTGGCTTCGCCGGTCAGACGGCTTCCAGGCATTACCCGGCCGCGCAGGACCTCGCTCAGTGCAGAATCACCGTGCATCTCACCGTCGACTTCCAGGTCCGGACAGCGCTCCCAGATCAGTTCCAGCGCTTCACGCATCTTGCGCGATGAGGCGGTTTCCCGGGAGCCGAAATTCGACATCGACAGGAGCGCGGCTTTGGGTTCGATTCCGAACCGGCGGATCTCCTGTGCGGCCAGCCCAGCCATTTCCGCGAGTTCTTCCGCCGTCGGGTCCTCGGTGACAAATGTATCGGTCAGGAACAGCGCGCCGTTGGTGTTGATCAACAAGGACATGGCCGAGAAGTCCCGCGCCGTGTCGCAAACGCCTATCACCTGCCGGATGTCACGCAAATGCCTGATGTACCGGCCTTCAAGCCCACAGATCACTGCATCGACTTCGCCACGGCGCACTGCAAGCGCGGAAATCACCGTGTTGTTGGTACGCACCACAGTCCGGGCGGCATCGGGCGGCAGCCCCTTGCGGCCAACGCACTCGAAATACTCATCGACATAATCCCGATACCGGGGATCGTCTTGCGGGTTGATGAAATCGAAATCCACGCCCGGCCGGATCTTCAGGCCGAACCGTTCG
This sequence comes from Roseibium sp., assembly GCA_965230445.1. Taxonomy (GTDB): domain Bacteria; phylum Pseudomonadota; class Alphaproteobacteria; order Rhizobiales; family Stappiaceae; genus Roseibium. The sequence continues at coordinate 3,116,039 of OZ246005.1, forward strand.
CAGCGCACCTTGATCACTTCGGGACGCCCAACCAGGACAGGAACAGCGATCCGGTCTTCCAGCAGCACCTGCGCAGCGCGCAGCACCCGCTCGTCCTCGCCTTCGGCATAGATGATCTTTTTCGGGTCTTTAGAAGCGGCCTGGATGATCGGTTTCATGATCAGGCCGGAGCGGAACACGAAGCGGTTCAGCCGGTCATGATAAGTATCGAAATCTGCTATTGGGCGTGTCGCGACACCGGTTGCCATCGCCGCCTTGGCAACAGCCGGCGCAACCCGCATGATGAGCCGCTGATCGAACGGCGACGGGATAAGATAGTTCGGTCCAAAGGTCTCTGTCTTGCCGCCATAAGCGCGCGCGGCGACATCGGACGGCTCTTCGCGCGCAAGTCCGGCAATCGCCTCAACGGCGGCACGTTTCATCTCTTCATTGATCGTGGTCGCACCGACATCCAGCGCGCCTCGGAAGATGAACGGAAAACACAGGACGTTGTTGACCTGGTTCGGGTAGTCGGAGCGCCCGGTGCACATCACGGCATCGGGGCGGACCCCGAGCGCGTCCTCAGGGGTGATTTCCGGGTTCGGATTGGCGAGCGCCAGAATCAGCGGCCCCTTGCCCATCTTCTCGACCATATGCGGCTTCAGGACGCCGGCGGCCGACAAACCGAGGAACACATCCGCACCCTCGATCACCTGATCAAGTGTCCGATGGCCGGTCTTCTGGGCAAACACCGACTTCCACTCGTCCATAAGTGCTTCACGGCCTTCATAGACGACACCCTCGATATCGGTGACCCAGATGTTCTCATGGCGCGCACCCAGTGACACCAGCATGTTCAGGCAGGCAAGCGAGGCCGCGCCGGCGCCGGAGGCGACAATTTTTGCGTTCTCAAGCGACTTGCCGGCCAGATCCAGCCCGTTGCGAACAGCAGCGCCGACAATGATCGCCGTGCCGTGCTGATCGTCGTGGAACACCGGAATGTTCATTCTCTCGCGCAGTTTTGCTTCGATCATGAAGCATTCGGGTGCCTTGATGTCCTCCAGGTTGATCCCGCCAAAAGTCGGCTCCAGCGCCGCAACCGTATCAACGAAACGGTCAACTTCGGTTTCGTCGACTTCGATGTCAAAGACGTCTATCCCGGCGAATTTCTTGAAGAGGACCGCCTTGCCCTCCATCACCGGCTTGGAAGCAAGGGGACCAATGTTGCCAAGCCCGAGAACAGCTGTGCCATTGGAGATGACCGCAACGAGATTTCCGCGGGCCGTGTAATCGGCTGCCGTATTGGGATCGTCGGCGATCTCCATGCAAGGCGCTGCAACACCGGGTGAATAGGCAAGAGCCAGGTCGCGCTGGTTGCCGAGCGGTTTGGTCGCCTGAATTTCCAGTTTGCCCGGCTTCGGGCTTTTGTGAAAAAACAGCGCCGCTTCCGTCAGATCACTCGACGACATCTTGTCCTGGCTCATTCCAACGCTCCCCTCAAATTTCCGGTTGCGCCCGCAAAGCCGCCATGCAGTGCCGCAGCGGTGCACAACCGTTTTTATCCCCCAGCATTACCCTCCTCTGTGGCGGATGAGAACCCGTAGAAGCAAGTACAGCACAAGGCTATTCAGGATGTGCCACAGGAAATGGGTCCCAAAGGTAACGGAGTTGCAAAGCGGCTCGTCGATAGCCCGGAACGTCAGGGACAACGTGAATACCATACCCGCCAGCAGCACCTGGCGCGCCAACGGACCATTCTTCCGCAAATAGAATAGGCCGACGACATAGATGGCAAGGAGCGCCGGAAGATAAGACGCGGACCCGCCAATCAACGGCTCCCAGACTTCGCCGACCATCGGCCCGAGGACAAGAAACCCGATCACGATCGAGATGCAAATTACCCAGTGCAACTCCAGAAACCGCCGGAGCGCTATCAGCAGATAGAACAGGATGAAGACCAGGATCGGGATTACGTCGGCCAACCCGGCCCAGCGGGTCGCGAAGGTGTGGAATAGAAACGAACCGATCCCGATAACGAAGACGATGCCAATCAGCGCCAGTCCAATCCAGTCGTCGGGTGTCTTGCGCCGCCAAAGTCCGAAAGCCACGAGCGCCGCGACCAGAAAGGCAGCATTCGTGACCGCATTGATCGGTTCAGCCCAAAAAGCCGGGCTCAGCCGTTCGCAGTAGATATCAACGTGGTCGTGCAGTCCCATCGAAACAAACCCGTGTCCGGCCCCCGCATCGCTGTTCCTTATATCAGCCTCTATGTGACAACCTGGCAAGAAGGGAACCGAGGCGCGCTATGCCCTCTTCGATTTTTTGACAGGACGCTGCGGTAAAACTCAGGCGAAGTGTGTTTTGGCCCGAACCATCGGCAAAGAACGCGCTGCCCGGTACGAAAGCCACCCGGGCTCTTTCGACCGATTGCTTGAGGATCTCGGCGGCATCCATAGCTTCAGGAAGGGTCACCCATACGAACATGCCACCTTCTGGTTCTGTCCAACTGACACCAGCCGGCATGGTCCGCTCCAACGCACTCAGCATCGCATCGCGCCGCTCGCGATACGTCGCCCGCACCTTTTCTACCTGGGTGTGAAACACACGCTCGGCCACCTCCGCCATGACTTCCTGGTTCAAGGTGGGGGTATGAAGATCGCTCGCCTGTTTGACGAGGACCAGCCTGGAAATGATGGCGGATGCCGCGCAAACCCACCCGAGCCGCAGTCCGGGCGACAGGGTCTTGGAGAAACTGCCGCAGTAGAGCGTCCGCGTGTTCTCAATCCCGCCGGATCGCTCACAATCCAGTGCCAGAACGGCTGGCAGCGGGGCACCGTCATAGCGCAAACTCCGATAGGCACCGTCCTCAATAACAGCGCAATCAAGCGCCTCTGCCAGATCCAGCAGCCGGTTCCGGCCCTCCGCATCTACCGTTTCACCGGTCGGATTGGCGAAATCCGGAGACAGATAGACGAACTTCACGCTTCCGCCTTTGGTCTCCGCCGTTTGCCTGTAGTCCTCCGCCGGCCGGTTGGTCGCAGGATCCAGGCGATCATAAACCGGTTCATAGGCATTGAAGGCCTGCAAGGCACCGAGATAGGTCGGCCAGCCGACAAGCGCGGTATCGCCGGGCGACAGGAACTGCTTGCCAAGATAATCAAGCGCCTGTTGAGACCCGGAGGTAATGAGGATGTTCTCGACGGCGCAAGGCACGCCCAGCTTTGCCATCTCTCCGGCAATCCATGTTCTAAGGCGCAGACTACCGTCGCTGACGGAATATTGAAGACCGGTGGCGGCGCCATCGCCGCTCAACAGCCGTCCGTAGGCCTCCTTGAAGGCGTCGGCTGGAAAAAGGGCAGGATCCGGTATTCCACCGGCAAAGGAAATGATGTCCGGCTGGTCCAGCAGTTTGAGAAGTTCTCGGATTTCCGACGCGCCCATTCGCGTCGTGCGTGTCGCCAGTATGGCGTCCCAGGTCATCATGTATGGCTCATCAATTTGTTTGCTTTTAAGTCAATAATGCTGACCTAATTGGAAATCAAGTGTCGTTATGGAATTATTTTTTGAAATTTTATTGCGCAAGCAGGCAGTGCCTTTGACCTTCGAAACCGGCAATGCGGCAAGTTTGCAAACAGTTGGAGGGAAGGTCTGGAAGGCCTCCCGGCAATCGCCTATGTCTTGCGGACAAAGGAGAATTCCATGTCCCGCATTGACGATAGCCGTCCGTTCATCCCGCTCAATATCGCCGTTCTGACGGTGTCCGACACTCGCAAGCCGGAAGACGACCGGTCCGGCTCCACGCTTGCAGAGCGGCTGGAGAAAGCGGGTCACCGATTGGCCGCGCGCGACATCGTCAAGGACGACATTCCCGCCATTCAGGAGGTCGCCAAACGCTGGATTGCCGATGAAGGTGTCGATGTGATCATCTCCACGGGCGGCACCGGTTTCACCGGCCGGGACGTGACACCGGAAGCCATTGAGCCCTTGTTTGAGAAGACCATGGACGGCTTCTCGGCAATCTTTCACCGGATCTCGTTCGAAAAGATCGGCACATCCACGGTTCAGTCCCGCGCGACCGGCGGGGTGGCCGGCGCGACCTACATTTTCGTGCTGCCCGGCTCCACCGGCGCCTGCAAGGATGCCTGGGACGGGATTTTGAAGTTCCAGCTCGACTACCGCCACATGCCCTGCAACTTCGTTGAGATCATGCCAAGACTGGACGAGCATTTGAAGCGGGGGAAGTTGAGGGAGGCATGAAGGAGGCAGCAACCTCAGATATTTAAGTACTCTATTTGCACAAGGTTCACCTACGGCATATAAAAGCATTGCAATAGAACAAATATTCCACAATAGCGTATATTCAGAATAAATTAACAAAGATACCCGATTAAACCTCCATGATAATAATCGGGGTATGAATTATGCTGAGGAATGCAAAGATCTCCCGTCGCCTACCTGCCGTCATGCTGGTTTTTGTTATTGCAGCAATCAGCAGCATTTCTGTTTTTGCCTTTAGGTCAGCATCTATTCAATTGGAGCAACTGACCGCCGAACTGCTCTCCTTCGATGCGACCAACAAGTCCCGCCAGTTAACCCGTCTGCTCTCCGATGTCGAAGCAGACATCAAGTTCAGCGCTCAGAACCCGACGACTGTACAAGCGCTGCAGAACTTCACACTCGCAGTCAATGGTCTGGAGACGAGTGATCCGCTCGCAGAGATCAAGCGGAAGTATGTTCTTGAAAATCCGCATTCCAAGAGTGAGCGCCACAGCCTGGTTACCGCCGGAAGTGACCGCTACGACCGAATTCACGAGAAGTTTCACCCTTGGTTCAAGGACCTTTCAGAGCGCAAGAGCTACCGTGATGTCTGGCTAATCAACACAGATGGAAAGCTGCTCTACAGCGTTGCTAAAAGCTCGGAATTTGCAACCCAGGCAGCCACCGGCGGTTCAGGCGGAACGCATATCGACCGTCTGTTTTCCAACGCAAAACAGCTTGGCGAGAACGAAGCAATATTGTTGGACCATATGCCGGAAGGCGGTGACGCCAGCGGCTCAATCTTTGCTGCGGCGCCAGTTATCAATTGGGGCGAACTTGTCGGGGTCGTCGTATTTGAGATCCCCTCCGAAAGCTTCGAAACAATTTTGAGTCAAGGTGCAAGCGAGGCCAACGGCCGGCACTCCACGCTCGTCGACAATTCGGGGCGCGTTTGGGCAAGCAGCCTTTCTGCCGGAGCCCCCCAAGGCAACGAACTGCCGGATGAGACAATCAGCCATCTGATCGGTGCCGTAAAGTTGGGCGAGCATACCTCAAACCTGATGGAAACAGCCGCCGGGCGGTCTGTCTTTGTTCTTGCGGAGCCGGTTAGCCTCAAGAACCTCAACTGGACCATTCTTTCAATCCGCTCGGCCTCAGACGTTTTCGCTCCTCTTGCAGAGCTTCGAAACAACATTCTGCAGATAGCCCTTGTTGTTCTTGCCCTGACCGTTGCAGGAGCGCTCTTCTTTGCCAGAACCATTACACAACCGATCTCAGATTTGGTCGCAGTGATGCAGAAGCTGGCGAGCGGCGATCTCAGCGTTTCCGAGGTTGATACCAAGGCGCGCGACGAAATCGGCCAGATGGCCGAAGTCATCGAAGTCTTCAGAGACAATATGATCGAAAACCAGCGGCTTTCGGAGGAACGCAAGAAGGGCCATATTGCCCGTGCAGACAAGCAAGCTGCGCTTGAGGCCTTGATCAAAACCTTCCAGGAAGACATCAACTGCTCCCTCTCGTCCATGGCAGACACATCCGCCGGCATGAACCAAACCGCAGGCGAGCTCAGCGATTTGGTGAGCGAAAGCACGCACAAGGCCGGCGAGTCCACTCAAGCTTCCGACGAGGTATCCCTCAGCGTGAAAAATGTTGCGGCGGCAACAGAGGAATTGACGTGTTCCATCCAGACCATCATGGAGCAGATGGGTCAGTCCAACATGCTTGTGCGCGACGCCAGCACTCAGGCTGCAAACACGGCCGAAAGCGTTGAGACCCTGTCATCCACAACCGAGCGGATTGGAAGCGTCGTCAATCTGATCCGCGATGTCGCCGAACAAACCAACCTTCTGGCTCTCAATGCCACGATTGAGGCCGCGCGCGCTGGTGAAGCTGGAAAAGGCTTTGCCGTTGTCGCATCAGAGGTCAAACAACTTGCCATGCAGACCGCCAATGCGACCACCGAAATCTCCAATCAGGTGACAGGTGTACAGTCTGCCTCTCAAGAAATTGTCGCCTCCATTTCCGCGATCGAGAAAACCGTTGGAAGTGTCGAGGAAATGTCGGCAAGCATCGGCGAGGCCATCGAGCAGCAGAGCGCCGCGGTGCAAGAAATTTCGCACAACGCCCAGAAGGCCGCGATGAGCACCCAGTCGTCAGCCGAAAGCGTGCGCAAGTCCGCACAATCCATCCAACAATCGAGTTCGTCAGCCGGCGAGGTTCTCGCCTCCGCCCGGAATGTGGAGCATCAGGCGGAAACCGTTCGTGGCCGCGTCGCAAGCTTCCTGGATGGGGTCGCGCGCCTGAACGCCGGATAACCAATGCCAGCGGAGGACATCAGTAGCAGCTGATGAACTCCCGGAACACCCAGCCTTCGACGCGTCCACTGTCCCAGGGCCGGATCAAGGCCCAAGGCCGCCCTTTGTTGTCCCGTCCGGTGCGCACAACGGAAACGTTCAAGCCATTCGGTAAGGTTCCAAGTTTCCGTCCGTTTGGCGCCGCCCGGATGTTGAGCGGTGTACCGGTGGGATCGGTGACGGTGCACCTGTCTTGCGCAGCCGCTGGCTGCAAACCTGCAAGGAACGCGGCCGAACACACGGCCGCAATTGACAAGACTTTGGTTTTCTTCCGAAAACTACGCCTGACCAAACCATTCATAGAGGCACCTCCTGCGAACATAGGGGTTTAGACCCACTGCCGCTTAGTAAAGCACAAATTCTGAGACAGGGCTTCGCTGGGCCTTCCGTCATTGCCGCTGCAATTGAACAGAACTCATGGCGACTGACCTGCCACCTGATGGCGGTTTTACGCTGGCCGAGATGCTGAGCTGAGCGCTGTTCAATTGCCACTGTGCCGAGTGGGTCAGGGTTTGCCTGGTGCTGGTTTCCTCGGCCTCAAAGGTGAAGCGGATCCGGTTGCCGCTGATCTGACCGGAGATGTCCGCCCGCTTTCCGTTTCGCGGATCCTTCCAGGTCCCCGAGACCCGGTTTGACCCGGGAGCGGCGATCATCTCGCCATTCATGGTGAATGTCCGGTTGGCGACGGCGCACCGTCCGCTGATCTTCAAGCGGTTGGGTTTTGTGCCCGCGCTGTTCTTTATGCGGCACAGGATCGCTTCCTTCGGGGCGCCCAGATCCGTCTTTGCCCAGCCGCGCCCTTTCCAGGTTCCGGTCAGACCGGACAACAGGGTGTCGGCACCTGCCGGAGCTGCGCCCAGAAGGATCACCGCGGCAAGACAGGCTGCAACTTTCCCAAATCCGCTGATATCCATGTCCTCACCCCGCCGTCCGGTTTCGTTGTCTGTTGTTATCCATGGTCATCGCTTGAGACATGGCTTTGCTTGGCCCCGCCCTCGCGGCTGCGCCAGGCATCCCAGAATGCCGGCAACACCAAAAGCACCGCGAGCAGCGCCAGAATAAAGATCGCGATCACCAGCCCGCCGAAGTATTTCACCGCCGCGACATCGCTGAACTGGGTGCCGAGCGTTCCGAAGGACAGGATGGCCGTCGTCGTCACCAGAACCGGCGCAACCCGGGCAAACACGCTCTTCGTCAGGTCTCTGTCATAGGATTTGCCGAGCGGTGCATCGACCCGCAGATGGTTCAGCACATGGATCGTGTCGTCAACTGCGATGCCGAACGCAATCGTCAAGGCAATCGAAGACGACATTTCCAACTGCCAGCCCATGGCATAGAGAAATGCCCCGACAATCAGGATCGGAAAGACATTCGGCAGCGCGGCGAAGACACCGTAACGCCAGTTTCCGAACCACACGGCGACCAGCACGCCGGTCAGCAGGACCGCAACGGCGAAACTGATGCTGAGCCGGCGGATCATCCGGCTGCCCTCCTCCGCCGACATCGCCAGAAGACCCGTCGGTTCGAGAACCCCGATATGCTCAACCGCCAGATCGCCGATAGCGCCCTCGATTTTACTCAGGACGGGAAGCGTCGTTGCCGCGCCCTGGTCAGCGGCATGAACCCTGATCAGCGCATACCTTTCATCGTGCGACAGGAATTGCCTTTGAACGGCCTCCGGCAGCTCATCGAATAGCGCTTCAAGGTCCCCGGAGCCGCCATCCCGAGATCCGCCGCCCCTGTACCACTGCTGAAGCGTTGCGAGCGAAAACACCGGCTGACCGGGAAGCACATCCTCCAGTGCTTGGTGCACCTTTTCCAGTTCCGCCAGCACCTCCCCGCTGAAGGCTTTTCCGTCATCCACCGCGACGGGCAAATCGATGCTTGTTGTCGGTGCCAGGCGCTGTTCGATCTGCCGCAGCGCCGCAATTTCCGGGGTCGACGGGTTTAACAGCGTCAGGAAACTGTAGTTCGACTGATTGAGGAAGTGCATCGAACCGGCAGCGACAATGAAAACCAACGACAGCGCCGTGATTGCGCGCGGATGGCGGAAACCGAACCTGAAAAGAAAGCCGCCACCGAACACCGTCCGGGAACCGCCGCCTCCACTCTCCAGCAGCCGGCGAACCGATGAGAACCTTGAAGCCGCCAGGAACACCAGCGGGTGCAAAGCCAGAATACCGGTAACCGCTATCAGCGTGGTCGCAGTTCCCACCAGACCAAAGGAGCGGATCACCTCGGATTGGGAAATCAACAGGGTCGCAAAGGCAATCGCGGTGGTTACCGACGTCAGGAGGCAGGCCGGACCGATCTTCGTTACCGTGTTGGCAATCGCCTGCTGTCCCGCCCCAAGACGGGCCGACTGCCGGCGCAATTCGAATGTCAGGTGCAAGCTGTCCGACATGGTCAGGACCAGGATCAGCACCGGAATGACGTTGTTGACCGTATCAATGGGCGTACCGGTTCCGCCGATGATCCCCAGGCACCACATCAGAACCAGGTTGGACGGCAGGGCGGTCAGAAAGGCAAGAGCCACGGACCGGAGGGCAATCAGGCCGATCACAAACCCGAGCGTCATTCCGATCAGGTTCAGTTTGATCATGTCGCCATAGAGGCTGTCGATCAGCACCTGCCGGATCGCGCCCAGTCCGGTGACTTCAAACGCAATTGCCTGCCCGGCCAGCACATCGGCAGCAACCGACTTGACCTCGCCGAGCACCGCACGGGTACCATCCAGGCCACGATGGTCGAAGTCGACCTGCAGCACCACCAGCATGGCTGTCCGGTCTTCAGAGACCAGCATTTCCTGGCTCAGCGGATGGACATGGGCCCGGCGCAGCAAATCCGCCAGATCCTTCTGATCCGCGCCGTCAAGATCGAAGGGAAACAGCGGCTCGCTGGTGCCGCTTGCGGTGATATTTGCCAGCGAAAAGGCAGAGTGAATGGCATCCACCCCATCAAGGAAAGAGAGCTCCAGCGTGAACTCGCGCACGGCCTCCAGACGGGCCGCATCAGCGAAGTCATCGGATGTCAGCAGCACCGCCTGCGCGTTCTGCGACGGGGTGAACCTTTCCCGGTTGTCCTCGTAACGCGCAAACGCTGCGCTGTCGCCACGGAAGAAGGAAACCAGACCGTCGTCGAAATGCAGCTTGCCGATGCCGGCAAAGGCAAGACCGCAGAGAACCAGAACGAGGATGGCAGCCGGAACCGGCCGCCTCAGAACAAAGCGCCCGGGCAGCGCGGACAGGACAAAGGGTTTGGACACCAGCGCTGTTCTCCTACCCGTTTGCCGTTGCGGCCAGGTGCCGTTCGTCATCGCTGGCAAACATCTCGTCCCACCGCGTCAGCTCCCCGGCAACCAGCCGTTTGAACAGCGGCGGAAACAGGATTGCGACCAGCATGACATGGGCTCCGAAGGGATAGGTCACTGTTTCGCAGGTGCGCTTCAGGGCGTGATAGGGCGCATTGGGCGCAATGTGATGGCCGCCATGGCGGGTCACATTGAAGGTAAAGCTCAGCGTTGCCGCCCCCTTGAAATTCCAGGCATGATGCAGCTTTTGCGGCGTTCCGCGCGCCCGCGCCAGACCGTAGTGGCTGAGATACTGAAACTGTTCGGTGACCAGCATGCTTATGGCATTTGCAATCACCGTCAGAACCACACCGGGCAGTCCGGCCAGATAAAAACTCACCAGATAGAAGCTGACCTGCATCGCGTACCCGAGGAGCGCGCGGTTGTGGATAGAAAGCACCGGCTGCCCGCGGCGCGCCAAACGCTCCCGCTCGAACCTAAAAGCATTGCGGTAGGTGCCCCACACGGACCGGGGCAGATAGTGCCAGAAGCTTTCGCCGCGCCGGGCGGATGCCGGATCATCATGGCAGCAGGCGTTCTTGTGGTGGCCGAACACATGCTCCACCCTCAGGCTGGTATGGGCGGCAAAGCAAAAGAGTGCCTGTCCCAGATTGACATAAAACCGGTTGTGCAGCCGGTGGACGTAGTCATGCGCCACATTGCAGACCGAAACCCCGAGAATGCCCATCGAGAAGACGGCACCGGCCACCGCCCAAGAAGGCTGTGCGGCAAAGCCCGGTGCGCTCATGCCCCAAGCGTCAGGCGCATACACCCCGCTGGCGAATGATCCATTGATCACCAGCAGGAATGTCAACCAGTTCACCACGGCAAACATGGCGGTGAGAATGAGCGGAAGTTCCGCAAGTGGAACCCGGTCTACGCCGTCCGGAGTGTCCTCAAACACCTCGTCCATCATGCAGATCCCGAGAAATATCACCGCTCCGGGAAGCCAAAGCCAGGCTCCGCCTGAGAAAAAACAGATAAATGCGATGATCTGCATGACAGGCTGAAAATAAAATCTGGCGTTCTTCATAAGGAATAAAGCTCAAATGCCCCGGGGTATTGGCAAAGATACTATGTGATTTTTGCCCCACCATCAATTGTGGCACAAGCGCCCGATTTGCCGCGGCCAGGGCCTTGTCCCGCTTCGCCTCAGCCGGACCCCAAATGCGTCCCGCACCGCGGGTAAACGCTCCGCCGCTTAAAGGTCGCGGCTTCAGGTTGCGGCCAGAAGCGGGACCGGACCGCCATGCGGCGATTGAGCCCTGCCACACATTCACCCTCATCCTGAGGAGCAAGCAACGCTTGCGTCTCGAAGGGTGGGCCACAAGCTCCTGAATATGCCGCCCATCCTTCGAGGCTGCGCTTCGCTGCGCGCCTCAGGATGAGGCCAAAAGAGGCGCGGGATCACGTGATCCGCACTGATGATCCAATAAGCGGACAGGCTCCATTGGCTTTTGGGATCCCCGGATGGCAGGGGAGCCTGCCGCCTAAAGGCGTGGCTTCAGGTTCCGGCCAAAAGCCTGACTGGTCCGCGATGCAGCGATTGAGCCATGCCAAGCACTCATCCTCACCCTGAGGAGCAAGCATCGCTTGCGTCTCGAAGGGTCGGCCGCAAGCTCCTGAATATGCCGCCCATCCTTCGAGGCTGCGCTTCGCTGCGCGCCTCAGGATGAGGTCGACCCCCCGGCTTCCCGCAGCAGCCGTTCCAGCTCTTCCGGCATCCAGGCGTCGCGGGGTGCCAGTTTGCCCGCCGCCTCCAGTTTGCGGGCGATGTCCAGCGCGCGGCTCAGGTGCTCCCGCGCCCGGTCCGGCGCAGCCTCGGAGATCTTCACGCAGGAGACAATCACATCCCGCTGCCACACGGCATTGCCCGGATCGCCCGCCGCCAGTTTTTCCGCTATTGCAAGACCCGCCTCGAAGCTGGAAAGCGCGCCGCCAAGATCGCCCTGCGCAACAAGCACATCGCCGATTTTGTTGTGCGACACCGACAGATCCCTTTGCCAGCCAGCATTGCCCGGATCACCCGCCGCCAGCTTTTCCCGGATTGCAAGACCCGCCTCGTAGCTGGAAAGCGCACCTGAAAGATCGCCCTGCGCAACCCGCACATTGCCGATCTTCTCATGCGACACCGACAGATCCCGCTGCCAGCCAGCGTTGCCCGGATCGCCCGCCGCAAGCTGTTCCCGGATTGCAAGACCCGCCTCGAAGCTGGAAAGCGCGCCGCCGAGATCGCCCTGCGCAACCCGCACATCGCCGATCCGATTATGCGATACCGACAGATCCCGCTGCCACGCAGCGTTGCCCGGATCGCCCGCCGCAAGCTTTGCCCGGATTGAAAGACCGGCCTCGTAGCTGGAAAGCGCGCCGCCAAGATCGCCCTGCGCAACCCGCACATCGCCGATCTTATTGTGCGACACCGACAGATCCCGCTGCCAACCGGCATTGCCCGGATCGCCCGCCGCAAGCTTTGCCGCTATCGCAAGACCCGCCTCGTAGCTGGAAAGCGCGCCGGAAAGATCGCCCTGCGCAACCCGCACATTGCCGATCTTCTCATGCCACACCGACAGATCCCGCTGCCAGCCAGCATTGCCCGGACCGCCCGCCGCCAGCTTTGCCGCTATCGCAAGACCCGCCTCGTAGCTGGAAAGCGCGCCACCAAGATCGCCCTGCGCAACCCACACATCGCCGATCCGTTCATGCGACACCGACAGATCCCGCTCATCGCCTGACCGTTCAGCTGCCGCCGCTGCGCCCTCATAGGCCCGCAGCGCGTCCGCAGTCTTGCCGGTTGTTGAAAAAACATCGCCAAGGTCGATCCATTTGGCGAACGCATCCTGATCGAGATTTAGGCCGGCTTCCAGGCTGGCGATCGCGCCTTGATGGTCATAGACGATCGATTGCATGGCCGCTTTTTCAAAATGCGCGCGGGCGCGGGCACGGCCCATCTGGCGGCGGTGTTCTATGATTTCCGCTTCGGCTTCCAGCGCCTTTTCATAGGACGTGTCGGTTTCCAGCGCCTGATCGAGAATCCCGAGCGCGGCCTCGACATCAGCGGCTTTCAGTTTCGCGCGCGCCTCGGCAATCGCCTGATCGATCAGCGCGCCGTCATTGTGGATCGGCGCCAGATCTTCCGAGCGCGCCAGCAGCCGGTCGACCGCTTCGGACAGCAGCTTCGGGATGTCGTTTACCGGCACATTCTGGTGGCCGAGCCGCGCCAGGACCGGCCTCAGATGCTCCGGATCGACGCCTTTCTCGCGGGCGATGGTATCGAGGATTTCCTGTTGCTTTGCCAGTTGCTCCAGGTGCCGCCGCTCGGCTTCGGCCTGAACCTCTTCATGGCGGTCCGCTTCGGCGACAGACAGCTCATCGACCTTGCCTTCCAGCCGCGCAGCCGCACTTAACAACTCCGCGCCTTGCACCTCGATCCGCGCGCGCTGTTCGGCGGCAAGGATCGTCTCGAAATGGCTGTTTTCCTTCAGCCGCGCCGCCGCATCGCGGATGAACAGATCCAGCCAGCCAGTATCTGCGCAGAACGCGGTTCTGAAAGACGCCGGCAGCTCCTGCGCCAGCGTGCCCGTCGCCTCGCAAAGCTCCGCCAGGACCGCTTCCTCGATCTCCGACTTAAGCTTCACAAGCCGCGCGCGAGAGACGTCCAGCGCATTCTCCCCGCGTGCGGCCAGCGCGGCATCGAAGGCGGGCGGCAGGGTCCGGAAAACCTCCTGTTCGAGATCGCTTGCCGGGCCCGCGCCGTTTTTCAGCGCGCGAGTGGCACTGGCCAGAAACGTCTTGAGTTCCGCCGAGAACCGCTTTGCCTCCGCCGCCCGCGCCGTGTCCGGATCGCTCCGCCGCGCGTCGTCGAACCGCTTCAGCACCGTTTCCAGCGCCTTCAGATGCGCCGCTCTCAAAGACCACAGAATATGATGATTTTCGTCTATCCCGGCCTGACCGGAAAACAGCGCCTCAAGACTGTCGCCGGACGCATCCAGAACCTTGTTGAAGGTGTGCTGGGCTCCGCCCGACAATAGCGCGCCCATGATCGGCAGGACCGCCACAGCGCCCGTCGAAGCAGCCGCCCCTGCGGTTGCCGCTGTCAATACCGCTCCGCCCGCTGCCAGCGGCAGGCAGGCAACCAACCGCTTCAGCATCGCCCATCCCGGATTTGTAATCCTTGTCGGGTATTTAAGGTGAGATTTTTGACGATTGCAACCGCAACAACCTCTATACGGTCACCGGATGGAAACGTCGCTTAGCCCCTAGCCGTGCAGCTTTACCGCCAGCTTTGCCGGAACGCGCAGGGCGCCGACGCAGAAGCGGGCGATGGATTTGCGGATCGCGGTCACAAAGCCTTGCGGCTCTCCGGAGCCCGAGGACACCGCACCGGCCCGCAGGAACACCATGCGGCCTCTGCCGATGCGCATGGCGATGTCGAGATCTTCCATTTCCGGCAGATGCCGGTGTCCGCCGATGCGCTGATAAAAGGCCTTGGAGATCAGCAGTCCCTGATTGCCATAGGGCATGCCGAGGAGCTGGGAGCGAATGGCAGCAAGCCATTCGGCCACCCGGGCGCTGAGCCCGAAGGCTTCGTAGCGCAGCCGGAAGGCGGCAGCGACGCGCCCGCCATTGCGGCCCCTGTCGGCACGCTCGATGAAGGCTTGCGCTTCCTTGTGCCAGCCGGGCTCAAGGATCGTATCCGGGCTGAGGAACAGCAGCCAGTCGCCGCGCCGGGAGACGGACACCCCATGGGTTAGCCGCTCGCTGCGAACCTTGTTCAGCGTATGCCATTCGCAGCCGGCAGCGTCTGCCACATGCTCGGTCCGGTCCTGAGATCCGCCATCAACCACCACCACTTCACGCACCACGCCTTCGGCGGCGGCAGTGACGAGAGAAGACAAGGCATGCGCAAGATCGGCTTCGGAATTTCTCGTCGGAATAATGACACTGATCATGCATAGGCCCTGTTGATGGTCAGGTTTCGGCCGCGGCGCGAGACGCATTTGGCGACCAGCCAGGAAGAGAGATCGCCGTGGAGTGATCTCCACAAGGGCTCTCCGACGCCGTCAGGAGCCAAATGCGCCGCGTCCGAAACAGGATATGGCAAAAATCGCCCGGCTCCACGGCGCAATGTCTGGATTTCAGGTAGCGCAAAGTGATCCCGGCCAAATCGGGAACGCTTTAGATCCGAACGTTTTTTGCTCATACCGCGATCCAAACCCTGAACGTCAACAGACACTAGTGTGGTGGAATTGAAATACGCCTCGTTTGTGCAGCGCGCGCCGTAGCGTATTTCAGTTCCGGGAACCACACCAGGAACATAGACTTGCTAGTCATCCTCATGAACCTGAAGATCGTTCGGAATCCGCTGGAAAATGAGACGAACTTCAGATTCAGGTGACTAGTGGGTTTTACATAATTTTTTTGCAAGTGCGAGTGCCGGGGCTTGTGGAACGGCTGTTTTTGGCTAATGTTCTTTATATGTTCTCATTGTTTTGCGAGTCGCGCCGGTGAATGCCCCTGTCAAATTTACCCTTGCCGACCCTGCGGCAGCGGATGCCGCCTTCGATGCGGAGCGGCTGGCAAAAGACCGGCGGCGGGGCCGCGGCGCGGCACTCAACGCCTCCGGACGATTCGAAAAGGTATCGAGATCCGAGTTTGACGACGGCTGGGAGAGCCTGGAAGATCTGCCACCGCTGAAGACGGACGTTCAGGAAGAACGGGCCCGCACCATCATTACCCGCAACGAGTCACCGGACCTTTCCTTTGACCGGTCGATCAACCCCTACCGCGGCTGCGAGCACGGCTGCATCTATTGTTTCGCCCGGCCGAGCCACGCCTATATGGGACTGTCTCCGGGGCTCGATTTCGAGACCCGGCTGTTCGCCAAGCCGAACGCGGCTCAGCTTCTGGAGCGGGAACTGGCGAGGCCGGGCTACAAACCGCGCGTGATGGCGATCGGCACCAATACAGACCCTTATCAGCCGATCGAGCGGCGCTACAAGCTGATGCGCGACATCCTGGAGGTTCTGGACGCCTGCTCCCATCCGGTTGCCATCGTCACCAAATCGGCGCTGGTAACAAGAGACACTGATATTCTGGCGCGGATGGCGGAGCGCAATCTGGTCAAGGTCGCGCTGTCGGTGACAACACTGGATGCAAAACTAAGCCGGGCGATGGAGCCGCGGGCTTCAACCCCTCACAAACGCCTGGGTGCCCTGAAAACCCTGAGCGAGGCCGGCGTGCCGGTTTCCGTGATGATGGCTCCGGTCATCCCGGCACTGACGGATAGCGAGATCGAGGCGATCCTGGAGGCCGCCTTTGAGCACGGTGCGAGCGAAGCCGGGTTCATTTTGCTGCGGCTGCCGCTGGAAGTCTCCGAGCTGTTCCGTGACTGGCTGTTGCGCGAACGTCCGGACCGGTACCGGCACGTGATGAGCCTGATCCGCTCGATGCGCGGCGGCAAGGACTATGATGCCAAATGGGGCCAGCGCATGCGCGGTCGCGGACCATACGCGGACCAGATCGGCAAGCGCTTCTCGCTCGCCGCCAAACGCCTCGGCCTCAACCTGCGCCGCCGCAAGCTCAACACGGAGGACTTCGTGCCGCCAAAGGGCGGCGGTGTGCAACTGGAGCTGTTTTGAGCGGTTCCCGCTCCCGTAAGCGAGAGGGTCGGGGTGAAGGCAAGGGTCCTTTTGAGGGTAAGAATGCACCTGAGAGCCAGCGAGCAGGCAATCCCAACGCCGCCCCGATCCCGGCTCTGCACTGCGTTTGGCCGGGAATGTGGTGGAGGGGTTTGTCATCTGATCGCCCCTCCCAGTCATTCCGGACAAGTGCGGCAAAGCTGCGCGCTGATCCGGAATCCAGCGCGTCAGCGCGAGCGGCAGCGAGCACAGAAACTCAATAACCGCGGCAATATTACAATTGTGGCCGCGCCTGCTGCGCAAATGATATCTGGATTCGCGATCAAGCCGGGCAGAGGCATCGGATCAGGCCATGCAGCTTCGCTGCGGACCCTCCGGCATGATGGTGGAGAAACGCAAATTTTCCCAACTCCGTCATCCCATTGCCCGACAATGGGATCCATCCCGTTCCCCGTCAAACGGCACCGCGCTGCTTCTGGCACCGCAACGTTATGGATCCCGAATCAAGTGCGGGATGACGGCATCAGCTTGAACACCACTTCGCTTCAAGGCATCGGGTTTCGCGGTGTCTGGGCATGGAACGGCAAAGCCCCCGCAATATGGGGAACTCGGCAGCAGGTAAATCCTCTCTTGATCGGCAGCCCGCATGCGTCCACATTCCGCCCGCCATGTCCAATGCCCCTTCCCTCTTCGATCTCCCGTTTCCCGATAGCCCCGATCTTGCCTTGGAGCGCAAGCACGCCGCGCAGTATGGCGGGTTGATCTGCGGCGTCGATGAAGCCGGGCGCGGCCCTTGGGCGGGACCTGTTGTGACAGCCGCGGCGATCCTGGACTATGACAATCTCCCGGACGGGCTGAACGATTCCAAGAAGCTTTCAGAGGCGGAGCGCGAAAGGCTGTTTCAGGAGATCATGGCAAGTGCCGCCGTCGGCATCGCCTCCGCCTCGCCTGCCACCATCGACAGGCTCAATATCCGCTCGGCAACGCTAACCGCCATGGTCCGAGCCGTGCATGCGTTGCCCGAGCCTCCCAAAATGGTTCTGGTTGACGGCCGCGATGTGCCTCTTGGCCTTGGCGCACCGGGGCAGGCGCTGATCAAGGGCGACAGCCGGTGCCTGGCAATTGCAGCCGCCTCCATTGTTGCCAAGGTGACGCGGGACCGGATGATGGTGCGGCTCGATGCGCACTGCCCCGGCTACGGCTTCGCGCAGCACAAGGGCTATGGCGTACCGCAACACCAGCAAGCGCTCGACCAATTGGGGGTAACGGATCATCACCGCATGAGTTTCAAGCCGGTTCGGGAAGCAGCGGGCCGGAACGAACGGAAGGGTGACGGCGGGGACGCGCGATGAAAATCCTCCACGCAAGCGCCCTCCATGCGCCGGATATCCTGAAACTGCAGAAAGAGTGCTTTCAGGCAGAAGCGGCCATCTATCAGGACTGGATGATCGCGCCGCTTCTGGAGACCGCCGAAGCGTTTGAAAAGGCGCTGGAAACCCACACGATGCTAATCGGTGCAGCAGGCGGAATGATCGTCGGGTCCGTCAGGGCGGAAATGATCGACGGTGTCTGCAAGATCAGCCGGCTGTTTGTTGCCCCGCAGTTCCAGGGACAGGGCGCGGGTAAACTGTTGCTAAGTGCGATCGAAGGCGCATTCCCGCTGGCCAACGCCTACGTGCTGTCCGTCGGGCACAAGAGCCACAAGAACATCCGGTTCTATGAACAGCAGGGCTACACGAAGAGCAGCCAGTTCGTCATGGACCGTAAAGTGCCGCTCATCCGCATGGAAAAACTCAACCGCGACAAACCGAATGTGAATTGAGCGGCGTCTTCAATAGCGCATTCTTAGCTCAGTCGGGTCCGGCGGGTTCGCCGCTTGCAGCGTCCGATGGCTGTCGCCGGTCACGAAAGCCGTCAACCGGCTGGCTTCGAAACTCCGGAAATTCTCTCACGCTCCGGATCACCGCTTTTCAATGTGGTGACGACTTGCGGGCACCGCAGGCACATGTCGGCACCCTCTTGCGAATACCATCTGCATGTCTTCCGGATCGCGCAGGGCGGGAGGTGATCCACGACCGGGGTCAATCCGTCCAGAATGCGCTTTGCCAACTGGCAATCGCCACCTTCGAAATGCGTGCAACCCTTGCTTGCGCAGGTTGCCCCGAAGCGAAAGACGCTCGCCGGGTCCAGCGCACCCGCACGTGCGAGCAGATCTTCTGAAACCGGCACCTGACCGTTCACGTAACCAACGCGCGGCGTCCCCTCTTCCCATTCCACAACACCAATGACCTGGGCACCGGGGCTGTCAGGCTGGGAACTTGGGCATGCCAGCGGCTTGACGTCCGCGCTGCCCTGCCCGGCCATTACATCGGCCGCTCAAGGGGGACCGGGAAGAAGCCCATTGTCGCACCACCGTCATGTATCAGCGTCACCGGATCTGCAGCAATGTCGGCGCGTTGGACATTTTTTGATATCGCGCTTGCCAGTTCCTGAAGATCAGCAGCGCGGAGTTCGTTCAAATGAACCGGGTCTATAATGAGGCCGACAATGGTCGGGTCGGGAATGATGCCAACCTTGAATTCCAGGGCACGAAGGGCTTTCGAATCGGCTTGAGCGCTGCTGACTGCCTCTTCAGTGATCTTCACGAGTTCGTCGATAGAAATGGATTTGGCTCGGCGGGTCTGCATATCAGGTACTCCGAATATGTGAACAACCATTGAGAATGGCATCCGCCGTACTATACTTTTAATTGCATAACCATGCAATGCAAGCGCGGGAATGGATCGTCGGGATCCAAAAACAAAAAAGCGGCCACCGGGGCCGCTTTCTGTTCGTCTCGCATAGCGCTGATTTTTAGTTCAGCTGCTCCTTCACCTGAGCGATGCTCTTGGTGAGGATGTCGTCGGCCACATTGTCCTTGACCTTGGCAGTCAAGATCTCTTCTGCGGCGGCAACGGCGACATCGGCAGCCTTGGCGCGGACTTCGGCAACAGCCTGTGTCTCTGCCTGGGCGATCTTGTCTTCAGCTGCCTTGGTCCGGCGGGCAATCATGTCTTCGAGAGCCGCATTGGTTTCAACCGTCAGACGCTCGGCTTCCGCATTGGCTTCGGCAACGATCGCTTCCGCTTCCTGCTCGGCCTCATGGCGCTTGCGCTGGTACTCGGACAGAAGAGCCTGGGCCTCTTCGCGCATCTTGCGCGCTTCGTCCAGTTCCTTGCGGATCTCGTCAGCCCGGTCGTCAAGGCCTTTGCCGATCTTCGTCGGCACCTTCACGTAGATGATCAGGGCGAAGAAGAGGATCAGACCGACCAGTGCCCAAAATGTTGCATCCATCGTCGTCTCCTCAGTTCATCGCCGATTTCAGAGCTTTGGTCACATCCGCTTTCGTCGGAGCCTTGCCCATCAGCACTTCCACCAAGGCGGTGGTCGTGTCACCGGCGATATCGCCGATCTGCGAGAGGGCTTCGGTCTTGATCGACGAAATGTGTGTCTCGGCTGCTGACAGCTTCCCTGCCAATTCGGATTCGGCCTTTTCGCGGCGCGCTTCCTGCTCGGCTTTCAGCTTGGACCGGGTTTCCTCGGCGATACCGTGTGCCTTGGACCGGGCGTCGGCCAGTGCCTGCTCATAAGCGGCGATGGCTGCGTCCGTCTCGTCCTTGAGGCGGTTGGCTTCGGCGAGATCCCCTGCGATCCTGTCCCTGCGGTCTTCCAGGATTCCGGCAATGCGCGGAATCGCCACGTTCTTCATGATCCAGTAGAACAGACCGAACGTGATGGCGAGCCACAGGAGCTGGGAAGCAAAGGTCGTGCTATCGAACGGCGGGAAGCCCGCATCGTGATGCGCATCCGCCGGAACCTCGGTGTGCCCGTGCGCGCCGTCGGTGGTCGAATGTGAATCGCTTGCCATTTCCTGTCTCCAAATTCCGGCTCGGCGGTGCGAAGAGCACCCGGAAACCGCTTGAGTGCGGCGCGGGTGCTCTGAGCTTCAATACGGCCGGATCATCCTTTCGGGCTGAGATGCCCTTGCCGGATGACCGGAAACCGCCGCCGGAGTCGCGTCAATAACCGCTTCTTGGTGAAGCGATTAAGCGAACAGGAGGATCAGGGCAACCAGCAGCGAGAAGATGCCTAGAGCTTCGGTCACGGCGAAGCCGAAGATCAGGCGACCGAACTGGCCGTCAGCTGCGGACGGGTTGCGCAGTGCGCCAGCGAGGTAGTTACCGAAGATGTTGCCGAGGCCGATGCCTGCGCCACCCATGCCAAGGCATGCGATACCGGCGCCGATGTATTTTGCTGCTTCTGCTTCCATGACACGTGCTCCTAGATGGTGTTTGCAGATTTCACACAGAGGCGGCGCTCAGCGCCGCATGATTGGGTCTATCCTTAGTGGGATGGATGAATTGCGTCGTTCAGATACATGCAGGTCAGAACCGTGAAGACGTAGGCCTGCAGGAAGGCGACGAGGAATTCCAGCGCCGTCAGGGCAACGGTCATTCCGAGCGGAAGGATCGAGCCGAAGATGCCGACCGCGCCCATGGCGCTGAGGCTGACGATGAAGCCGGAGAAGACTTTAAGCGTGATGTGACCCGCGAGCATGTTCGCGAACAGACGAACCGACAGGCTGATCGGGCGGGACAGGAACGAAATCACTTCGATCAGGGTCACCAGCGGGATCAGGGCACCCGGGACGCCGCTCGGAACGAACAGCTTGAGGAACTTCATGCCATGGCGCCAGAAACCGTAGATGATCACGGTCATGATCACGATCATGGCGAGCGCAAAGGTCACGATGATGTGGCTGGTTATTGTGAAGAAATACGGGAACATGCCGAACAGGTTGGCCACAAGCACGAACATGAACAGCGAGAACACAAGCGGGAAGAAACGCATACCGTCCGTTCCCGCGGCACTTCGCAATGTCCCGGCCACAAATTCATAGGCCATCTCGGAGACGGACTGCCACCGGCCCGGAACCAGACCGCGGCCACTGGTGGTGAACACCAGAAACGCCGTGGTTGCCGCAACGGTCAGCACCATGAACAGGGAAGAGTTGGTGAATGAAAAATCCAGACCGCCGACTTCAATCGGGAAAATCGTCTGGATCTGAAACTGATGGATCGGATCGTTCGCCACCGGTCGGCCTTCTTCTCTGTTTCTCACCACATGCGCCGGATCGGCGCGTTAATCTTTGTCGGACCCGCCATTGTGACCGGTTTCGCCACGCGTGACCCTGTCATCCTGCGGCGCTACGGCACCAACCGAGCGCAGGACATTCAGGACACCGGCGGCAAATCCCAATAGAAGAAAGACAATCAGCCCGAAAGGCCCTGTCCCCAGCCATTGGTCGCAAAACCAGCCTAGCCCCACGCCGACCAGTACACCTGCGATGAACTCCGAGGAGAGTTTCAAAGCCTGGGCATAGCCTGCGCCGGACCGGTTGCCGGAATTCTTCTTGCGCTCGGCTTCGTCCGCCTTGCGCTGATCCTCCAGCAGCCTGTTCAGCCGATCCCGCCGTTCCGACAGATCCGCTTCAGGGGTTTCTTCCGCCGGGCCGTTCGTTTCGCCATTATGTGCAGAGCCAGTCATTCCACCCCGCGCCTGCCGATACGCTCGATCCGACCGCCGGATACCCCCTTAAGCCGCGCGCACAATAGTCGGCACCCCCTGCCCTGTCAAGAAGACTGAAAATTATGTTAATGCTTTGATATATATATTCTTTTCGTCTTTTCGACGTCCAGTACTCGCCCATTGGCTAATGCATTGCAGCGAATTGGCGCTTTGCAAAAGCCGTTACCCGGCTTCGCGGAACTGCTCTGCCGTTTCCAAATCCACCGAGACCAGCTGGGAGACTCCGCGTTCAGCCATGGTCACCCCGAAGAGCCGGTTCATCCGAGCCATGGTGATCGGATTGTGGGTAATCACCACGAAACGGGTCTCGGTGTTGCGCACCATCTCGTCCAGGAGATCGCAATAGCGCTCGACATTGGCATCATCAAGCGGGGCATCGACCTCGTCGAGCACGCAAATCGGGGCCGGATTCGTCAAGAACACCGCGAAAATCAAGGACATGGCCGTCAGCGCCTGCTCCCCGCCGGAGAGCAGCGTCATGGTCTGCGGTTTCTTGCCCGGCGGGCGGGCGAGAATCTCCAGCCCGGCATCGAGCGGATCATCCGAATCCACCAATTGCAGCTCGGCGGTGCCGCCGCCAAACAGGTGGGTAAACAGGCGCTGAAAATGGCTGTTGACGATTTCGAACGAGGCCAGGAGCCGCTCGCGGGCCTCCCGGTTGAGGTTTGAAATCCCGGTCCGCAGGCGGCGAATCGCTTCGATCAGATCATCGCGCTCGCTGGTCAGCGTTTCCTTCTGTTCCTCGATCTCGCGCAGTTCTTCTTCGGCGCGCAGGTTCACGCCGCCCAAACGTTCGCGCTCAGCCTTGAGGCGATCCAGTTTGCGTTCAACCGCCTCCGGATCCGGATAAGGGGCACCCTCCTTGAGACCGGCCATTTCGGGGAGCGCGGATACGCTTGCGTCGAGATCTTCCGCAATCCGCGTTTCCAAGGTGGCCTTGCGCTCACCTGCCGCCTGGAAACGCTCTTCAGCGCGCACCTGCTGTTCCCGTGCGCCAGATAGCGCTTCCAGGGATAGCTTGGCGGCCCGGTCCAGTTCCACCATACCGGTTTCGGCCTTTTGAAGCGCGTCGTCCCTGTCCCGCTTTTCCTCTTCCGCCTTGGAGATTGCGGAAAACAGTTCGCGGCGCTTCAGTTCAATCTCTTCAGGCGATTCGATCAGAACCGCCCGTTCCTCGGCAGCTTCTTCCTTGCGGGCTTTCAAGACATTGATCTGGCTGGCGGCATTGGCACCACGTGTCTTCCAGGTTTCAGCTTCACGGCCAATCGCTTCCAGCCGCCGGTCGCGCATGGCCTGCTCGCGGGCAAATCCTTCTGCGGCTGTCCGCGCCTCGGTAAGCTCGGCCCGCGCCACAGCCACCATGTCCTGCAGATCCATGATTTGCTCTGCATAGTCATCACCTTCACCGAAGGCTTCGAGCATTTCTTCGGCTTCTGCCACAACTTCGAGCGCTTCGGAGGCTTCATCGGCAAGGCGGCGGGCCCGGTCGGCTGCCGATTCGCGTTTGGCGGACTTCTGCGACGCGGCACGTTCTGCTGCTGTCAGCCGTTCGCGGGCCTGACCGGTCTGGCGCTGGCACTCGCGGGCTTTTGCTCTTGCGGATTGCTCCTGCCCGGCCGCTTGCCGTACAGCATCTGACGCCTCCTGGAGGCGGTCTTGCATTTCCTCGACGCCGGCCCGGGCGATTTCGATCTTGTCTCCAAGGTCCGCCAGACGATTCTTTTGCGCCAGCCGCTGAGCGGCAGGTGTTGGCGCATCGGCTGCAACGACAAAACCGTCCCAGCGCCACATGCCGCCTTCCCTCGACACAAGCCGCTGGCCGGGCTTCAGCTGGCCCCGCAAGGCATCCCCGCGAACCGTATCGACCACTCCGATTTGCGCCAGACGGCGGGAAAGAGCCGCAGGAGCTTCAACGAAACGGCTCAGCGGCTCGGCTTCGCCCGGCAGGTCCGGATCAGAGGCTTGCGGCAGCGCACCACCCCAGTGAACAGCAGCTACTGGATCGGAAGGGGCTTCAAGGTCTTCGCCCAGGGCTGCGCCCAGCGCGCCTTCATATCCGGGCGTGACCGTAATTCGTTCGACAACAGCCTGATGGCCGCCAGAGCCAAAACTGTCCAGAATTTGCTCCAGCGTCCTGGCTTCGGTTTCATAACGCTGCAGGGTTTGCTGCGCCTGGTCCAGCGGGCCGCGCGCAGTCTTTTCAGCTTCGCGCGCCGAAGCGGTCGCTTCTTCGGCCGCTTCGGCTGCTGCTTCCGCCTCAAGCAGGGTTTCCTCTGCGGTGGAAAGAATATCGCGGGCCTCACCCACTTCGTCCCGTCCGTCGAGTTCAAGCTCCAGCTGCTGAAGGATTTCTCCGGCCTTTTGCGCTTCAGCGCCAAGTTTGTCGGCGCGCTGGCGGCTTTCGCGGACCTGGCGCTCCATTTGCTGGCGCTGTGCGGCTGTGCGGGCTTGTGCGGCGGTCAATTCGCCCAGTTTGGCCTCAAGATCCTGAACCCGCATGTCGGCCTCGGCGACCTTCTCGCGGACTGATTCAGAGCGTTCCTGGACCGTTTCGCTTTCCGCTTCGAGTTCGGCACGCTCTTCGGCCAGCCGTTCCAGAACTTCCTGGTTCTCGCTAACCATGCGCTGCTCGCGCTCGATGTCCTCATCAAGCTGAGCCAGGCGGCGATCGAGATCGACAAGCCGCTCCTTAGTTCGCCGTTCCTCGGCATCAAGCTCGTTGCGGGCAATCACCAGCCGCTGCAGAACAGCGCCCGCCTTGGCCGCCTCGTCCCGTAGCTCGGGCAACTTGTGCCCGGAGATCGCCTGAATGCGGGCGCTCTCGGCCTGCACCCTCGTTGCTTCAACCACCTGGTTCCGGGCGTCAGTGAACTGGCTTTCCGCTTTCTGAAGCGCATCGCGCGCCTCCGACCAGCGAAGGTACAGGATCGCCGCCTCTGCGGAGCGGATCTCCGAAGACAGATTACGGTAGCGGGTTGCCTGCCGGGATTGGCGGCGCAAGCTGTCGAGCTGGCCGTCGATCTGCATGAGAACGTCTTCCAGACGCTCCAGATTCTGCTCGGCCCCGCGCAGGCGGATCTCCGCTTCGTGGCGGCGGGAATGCAGCCCGGAAATACCGGCGGCCTCTTCCAGAATCTGGCGGCGGGCGGTCGGTTTGGCGGAAATCAGCTCGCCGATCTGCCCCTGACGGACCATGGCGGGAGACCGCGCGCCGGTCGAGGCATCGGCGAACAGCAGCTGGACGTCGCGGGCGCGCACATCCTTGGCGTTGATCTTGTAGTTCGACCCGGATTCGCGTTCGATCCGGCGGCTGACTTCAAGCTGGTCCGCCGAATTGAACGACGGCGGCGCGGACCGGTCCTGATTGTCAAGAAACAGCGTGACTTCAGCGGAATTGCGCGCGGGCCGGTTCGAACTGCCGGAGAAGATGACATCGTCCATCCCCGACGCGCGCATGTTCTTGTACGAGTTCTCGCCCATCACCCATCTGAGTGCCTCGACGAGATTGGACTTTCCGCAACCGTTCGGACCGACCACGCCGGTCAGCCCGTTGCCGATGATAAAGTCCATCGGCTCCACGAAGGATTTGAAACCGACGACGCGAAGCTTGGAGAACTTCATCGGCTGCTCCGGGAACAGCCAGACACCAGCATTCCCCGCGCCGCAGAAGCCAGCTTCTGCGCCCTGGGGTCAGCACCCTTAGAGATGCTTGTCGATGATGTCCCTGAATTCCTCAATCGATAGAGCCCCGGGGTGCATTTCCCCATTGACGAAAAATGTTGGTGTAGAGCGGACGCCGAATTCGGAGGCCGCCCGGTTCTTGCTGCCATCAACAGCGGCGTAAAGCTCCTGATCTGTCAAGCAAGCCTCAAAAGACTCCTGTGTAAATCCGATCTGCTTGGAGAACTCAAGCAGCGACTGCACGGGGTTTTCCGAGAAGGCCCAGTTCCTTTGCTGCGCAAACATGACATCGATGACGTCGAAGTATTTTTCGTCCGGCGCACAACGGGCGAGCATGAAGGCAGCCGCTGCGACCGTGTCGAGCGCGAATTCCCGGAATATGAACCGGACCTTGCCGGTTTCGATATACTCTTTCTTGAGGTCCGGATAGGTGCGGCTGTGGAAGTTTGCACAATGTCCGCAGGTCATCGACGCGTACTCGACAACGGTAACCGGTGCATCCTCGGCGCCAATGATCTTGTCGCCTTTCGCGCCGGGCTGCAGCAGCGCATCCTCATCAACGGTCTGCGCCATGGAAACGCCCGGGAGCGTCAAGCCGGTTGCAAGGGCAGTCAGGCCGGAGGCCACTTGAATAAACTGTCTGCGAGTTTGGGTCACGGGTAAATCCTTGCCGCTGGTTCCATCGGTCTTCATTCAGTCGGGACCCGCCCGGCAGGTCCATGATGTCAGGCGCCGGGGCGGGCGCAAGCCTTGAGCCGACACATGCCCGCTTGCGCAAGCGGCGTCAACACAACAGGTCAATTGTGGCAGCTTGGAGAATTGAAACCCTCGAAATGCGACGTCACGGCTTTGTTATCGGCCGGATCTCCTATAGTCGTCTTCCGGACGGTTCAGGATGTAATTGCGCAAAATTGGGTCTGATACCTCGTAAGTTCCTCGTCCGCGACGATGAATAATGTCTCTCGTTAGCAACGTGCGCAGCATTGATTGGCGAGATTGCGCAGACATAGGTTCATCAGATGTCAACTCGGCCCAACGCTGTCCACCTTCTTCGCTAAGGGGGCTCACTTCGGCTTCCGCTACCAGCCGTGCCATAGCCCGGTTCTGAGGCGTGAGGGTTCGCCAAGATTCATCGAAGCCAAAGCGTTCAGCCGTTTGGTCAATGAAAAGACTTGCGTCACCCTTCGGGTCCATCTCTGGATTCAGGAGCAAGTTGTTAAGCCAAGACCGAAGTAACAAGGGGTTTTTCCCAAACGTTTCAAAGGCGTTCA
The DNA here is from genome assembly GCA_965230445.1 of Roseibium sp. Classification (GTDB taxonomy): domain Bacteria; phylum Pseudomonadota; class Alphaproteobacteria; order Rhizobiales; family Stappiaceae; genus Roseibium. The sequence goes on from OZ246005.1 coordinate 3,143,196, forward strand.
AAACCACGCAGCGGTCGATGGTGTGTGAAGACACTGCTTTGACCCGATCAAGCATAAATTCAACGAATTCATCGCCCAAATGAGGCAGATCTACAGGGGTTGCAAACCGATAGAACGGCCCGTCCTTGTCTGCAAAAATGGTGTTCATCCCATATATTGATGAACCCAAGAATACAGCCTTGAGACCTTGTTTGTTCCGATCCAGCACCGTTCTCAGCATAGCGAGAAACGCCGGGCCCTCGACAGTGCGCGCCACCTCTTGGAACTCGTCAAGGAACAAGAAGGCTGGCATTTCGTTATCTGCAAGCTCAAGCAGCAACGAGGATAGCACACCAAGCTGTTCCTCATTGGCTTTTTCAGCCTCAGTCCCTAAATCAAATGAAACGTCGACGCCCTCGACATCAATGGTCGCTTGAAGGCGCTGTGTGCTCTCTTGAAAATTTGCACGGTTTCCGTTTTCAGCTGCTTCTAAGAGATCAACTATGGATTTTCCGAGCACTGCTGTTGGGGAGCTGTTGCTCCAGAAGCTCGCATAGACTGCTGCGTGGCCTTGTTCGATCACGTAAGGCTGCAAGTCTCCCTTGATGAATGTTGTCTTGCCGATGCGGCGGGGGCCCGCCACTACCAATGCCGAACTCGGGCCGGCGGTTAAAACGCCGTAGATACGCTTCGTGAACTCGCGTCGAGGAAAATGCCATAGGTCTTGTCTGTATTTAGGATCTTTGGGCATGCCCTTCACACTATCCGAAATGCCTGTTCGTCCCGCCACCGCAACCAAATTCGGAATGTATGATCCGTAATTTGGACGACCCCGCGTTTTCGGCGCTCCAATGGGATGCTTGATGTTTTGTTGAGATCGCCAATGGCGTTCGAGATAGTGTTCGCGCCCGGCTCTTTACCCGATAGATGCAAATATCGCGCTTTGCCCGCCGCTCCATTGAGATCGGTTTGGCCTTCGGCGATCATCCGAAGGACGACGCGTCTGATAAGGGAAGCGTTTTCCCAGATGACATCCCATCCATGATTGCGGCCCATATCGTCGATGACGTTCTTCCCGGCATCGGTGACTTGCTGGTCCGGATCGAGCATTAAAGACCCAAATAACCATCTCATAATTTCGGGGTTGTGCTCGACTGATTCAAAGAAAGCACTTAGCTCTGTAAGGTCGAGGTCTTTCTGTTTGATGCCTTTGTAAACGTTGCGAAGATGTTCGACGAATTCTTGGTCGAACGGCTTCCATGGCAAGTCCGCAGCATAATTTGCAAACGGACGATCAGAAGGCTCTCGACTTATGTCTTCCAAAAAGATTGCATTCAACTTTCCGATCGATGATCCAGTAAAAACGATGCGTAGATTTGGAGCGCATCCGTCTAAAATTTTTCTCAGGCGAGCCAAGATGGCCTTGGCATTATAATGATCGCCCAGAACCTGAAATTCATCCAGCAGCAGAAAACCTGGTTTCTCTGCAGTGCCAAACCCACTGAGCATCTTTTCCAATTTTTCCAGCTCGGACATTTCCGAGCCAGTGCGCACAAGGGGCGGCAAATCATCTGGGCGCTCGAACTCGGCCTTGCCGCCAATCTGCCCCTCCAAAAGACCGCCGGGCACTTTCCCCGTTGCGTCGAACTTAAGCTCCCCCTTTTTAAACCAGCTTGCTTTGCGAGCCTGGGGCTCTGGTTGCACCTTGGCCTCTTGAATGTCGCTCAGGATTGCAGCTATTGGCGAGGGGTTCTCTTGTAGATTTGCGAATGCGACCGGGTGACCTTGCGCCATCGCATATGGTCCGAGGTCGTGCATTAGGAATTGAGACTTGCCGGTGCGCCGCGCTTGAAAAAGCCTTACGGCCACAGCAGCCTTGTTCGCGAGGGTATCGTAGACCGACTTCGTCAACTCGGCTCGCGCATAGTGCCAAGGATCAATGTCATTGGTTTTCGGCGGCTCTACCATAAGGTTATTAAGTCTTAAAAATTCTCTTTAGTCAATGTCTGCTAATTCACCATGAAGCGGTTTCGCGGTGCTTTAGCTTGGGTCTGCTAAAGAGCCACGATCGTGAGGGCTCTCCAAAGTCACGTGAACTCTCTCGCGCATGCAATGGCCGGTGAGGGCGACGCTGGACGCAGAAGACGTCGACAATACTCTCGCCGATCCAGGCCCCGTGGGAATTTGGAACAGGCACTTACCGTAAGGTAATTGATACCCGCGGTTATCGGCGGCTGCCCGTGCCGGGGCCCTTGGCGATCACGCTGGCTCCGAGCTTCTTGAGTGCTTCCCGCAACCGCTCGTTCTCGACGCCGCCCACCAGGGAGCTAAGCCGCGCCTGCTCAGCGGCTGTCAGCGGGCGCATCTTGGCAGCTTTCTTGCGCTGTTCCCGCACCACAGGCCGTTGAACAATCTTGATACGGCAGATGGCCGCCCAGCCCAGGAACGTGTTCAGCCGTTCGATCAACTGGCGGCTGTCGTGAGAAAGCATCAAGGCCGTCGGGCCATCCGTGTGGACGACCAAGGTTGCCTGCTCCCCGGACGTTTCGATGTCGTCGTGTTTTGGCCGCCTCGGCCAAATCAGCCGCTCGGGCTGAACCCGGCTGCCATACGGCTCACCGGCAATATCGGGCCAGCACGCGAGCAGATCATGGGACGCAAACCCGCGCTTGCGGAATACGGGATCGACCGCCTTGCCGACCAATTCGGAAAGCGCCACAGGGCCCTTTGATTTCGGCCGCGATTTTGGTGCCGCACGGGTGATTGGCAGAGGTCCCATTCAGCTCTTTGAAAAGCACGCCGGTACTGAGCGTGTTTGTCGCAGTACAATACGCCGAAATGAAGACGAATACTTTCCGGGAAAAAACATCCTGCATTTATGCTCACTGTTTTCCCCAACCTCTATCGTGATCAAGATTGAAACCAGTGCGGACATGCGCACAGTGGCCGGATGAGTAGCGGAAATCTGACAGCCTCCATTCTTGAGTGGTATGACCGCCACGCCCGCGTCTTGCCCTGGCGGGTTGGGCCGTGTGACCGGCGGCGCGGCGTTACCCCCGATCCGTACCGCGTCTGGCTGTCGGAAGTCATGCTGCAACAGACAACCGTCGCGGCCGTGAAAGCATATTTCGAGAAATTCACCACCTTGTGGCCAACGGTTGCCGATCTTGCCGGGGCTGCAGATGAAGATGTCATGAAGGCCTGGGCAGGCCTGGGCTACTATTCCCGGGCCCGGAATCTGAAGAAATGTGCGGATATTGTTGCCGGCGACCATGACGGGAGGTTTCCCGAGACCGAAGCGGGCCTGCTTCAACTGCCCGGCATCGGCCCCTACACCGCAGCAGCCATCGCGGCCATTGCTTTCAACCGACATGCCGCCGTGGTCGACGGGAATGTGGAGCGCGTGCTGGCGCGCATCTTCAACATCGAGACGCCGCTGCCGGATGCAAAACCTGAGATCCGCGCCGAAATGGCGCGGCTTACCCCTGAAGATCGTCCGGGAGACTTTGCCCAGGCGATCATGGATTTGGGGGCAACGCTTTGCAGCCCGAAACGTCCGGCATGCGCGCTTTGCCCGTGTTCACACCAATGCCTTGCAGCTCAACGCGGCTCCGCCGAATCCCTGCCGGTAAAGGCACCGAAAAAGGCCAAACCAACCCGGCGGGGGGCCGCCTTCGTTGCGGTGGACAGCCAGACGGGCGCAATTCTGCTGCGCCGGCGCCCACCCAAGGGACTGCTCGGCGGGATGAGCGAGGTGCCGGGATCAGATTGGTCGGAGGCCTTCGAAGCAGACTCAGCGCTCGATCAAGCTCCTTTTTCCGGCCCGTGGGCCGAATGCCCCGCCGGGGTGCGGCACACCTTCACCCATTTTCATTTGTCGCTGACGGTTTACCGGGCCGATCTGAATCCGGACGCGATTGAAACGCCTGACGGATGGTGGTGGAGCGCCCCGGAGGACCTTGCCGGTGAAGCGCTTCCGACCGTCATGCGCAAGGCGTTGGCTGCGGCATTCGACTGACGCGACCAATATGAACGCGCGGACGCTCCGCTGCGGAATTTGGATCACTTATTAAATAATATTAATGTTTTAGGGCAGGCTCATCCGGCCTGACCCTTTTTGCGTACCGATTGACGTCACGAAGACAGCACCCTTGAAGAAGCGCTGCAAGCACCCCGTTTGCAGCCACAGGAGAGGTGTGCCGGACCATGATCAAACGGGAGTACATCATGAAACTGCTTCAAAAACTCGTCTTTGCCATCGCACTTGTGTTGCCACTTTCCATGGCAAATGCCGGCCAGAAAGACATCGTCGATACCGCCGTGGGCGCCGGATCGTTCAAAACACTGGTCGCCGCTGTGCAAGCTGCAGGGCTGGTCGATACGCTGAAGGGCGATGGACCTTTCACTGTGTTCGCACCAACCGACGAAGCCTTTGCCAATTTGCCCGAAGGCACCGTCGAGACCCTCCTGAAGCCGGAGAACCGCGACCAGCTCGTCGCGGTCCTGACCTACCACGTGGTACCGGGCAAGGTGATGTCCTCTGACATTGCAGGTAAAACCGCGGATGTCGCCACCGTGGAAGGCAGCACAATTGCTGTCAACGCAACGGATGGCGTGAAGATCAATGATGCGACGGTCGTCACTGCAGACATCGAAACCGGCAACGGCGTCATTCACGTGATCGACAAGGTGATCCTGCCGGGCTCCTAATGCTGGTAAGTGATATTGTGGCCCTTTCCACCCCTCCAGCCGCAATATGCGAAGGGCGCAGCTGTGACGGCTGCGCCCATTTTTCTGCTTAAGGTAATGTACCTTACGCGCCGGAGACGGCCAAGCCTCCGCCTTCGTGACGGTGACCGAAATGCGACATGTTCAGGCGGAACAACAAGACAAGTGTGATCACCTGGAAGGCGATCGCGACCGCTGTAACCGCCCAGTAACCGGCTGAAAACTTTTCCAGTATACCAGCGCCGGCCAGTCCCTTGTTGACATAGAACTGCAACAGCACCGACAAGGCGACACCCGGGCACACAAGGGCATAGGATCCGGCAGATTTCTTCTCGCCGAAGACATAAGTTGCGAGATACCCCAGGCGGCGAAGCACGAGAAATCCGAGCAAACCGAACAACACCTGGATCGCAAGCGAATTGGACAGCATCAGGAACAGATCTGCTGCCTCGCCATGCGAACCGAGCTGTGTGTGGACGCCATGTCCCTGGCGCATCAACGCGATCGAGATGACGGTCACAATCGGGATGGCCACCCACAAGGTCGGTGCCGCTTCGTCGCTCGCGCCGTTCTCCAGCATTGACCGGAACCCGAGGAACAGGGCAACCGCACCGAAGATCACGGCCGAGATGATGAAGAAGTTGGACAGGATATAGCTCACGGCAACAACGGATTTAACCGTGCTCATCGCCGCCGGAGCGGCCAGCCCGACGCCAACCATGGACAGCGCAAAGGCAGGCAGCATCTGAGCGAAGGAATTGTTCTTCGCACAATCGAATCCGCCCTGCGTCAAGACGCGCCCGAAAAACCCGCCAAGCAGCCTGAATGCGTAGACGCCAATGGCGAAGAACGCCAGCATGGCCGCCGGGAACAGGTATTCAACCACCGTCCACAATCCGGGAACGAACACCATGCCTAGTATGAAACCGGCATTGACCGCCATTGCGAGGGTCAACGGAATTGCCAAGAGCTGCGTCTGGGCGTTACCGCTTACAAGCCGTGCATAGCCATCTGTCCGCCGGAACGCCGAAAACCCGGTAATGTTCCAGATCAACAGCCGCAAATGCAAATAGGCAAACAGAGCGATACCGAAATAGGCAACAATAATGGCAGCCCTCAACGGGACGCCACCGTTCGAAAAGGCGGCGGCTATATCCTCGAAGACCGGAACCGGTTGGCCCGGGTGAGGCACCCAGAACATCAGATACATGAAAAACGTCACCATCATCCCGCCCGCACCAAGGGCGGTGAGAAAGTAGAGCGGGGAATAACGTTCCCCGAGCTTCGGCAGTGTGAACAGCATGGTCAACTCCTTATATTCATATTTTCGAATATATACAACAAAAGCATGCAATTCAATCGAACAGTTTCCTTTTGACCGTATCGGATTGCGTTGTGTGGTCGCAGCCAGAGCGGTCAGTTACATCCAAACACGGGCGGGCCGGGTTTCCGGCTTATCTCCCGAATGAAAAGCTCGCTGTGAAACCACAGCCAGCTCGACCCGGGAATCAGGCTCGAAACAGAAAGCGAAAACACCTAGACTAGTCTGGCAACGACCTGCGACTACGGTTTCAAGACATGGCGCACTCGGAAGCTGGATGCATTTTAGAATTCTTCTAAACAAGACTGGACAGCCTTGCCGAACCGCACTAATTTGCCCGCATATAAGCCAACGGAGACGCCGCCATGAAGGGCAATGAAAAAGTTATCGAACGCCTCAACGAGGCTCTGTTTATCGAGCTTGGGGCCATCAACCAGTTCTGGCTGCACTACCGGCTGATGAACGACTGGGGTTTCACGCGGCTCGCCAAGAAAGAGCGCGAGGAATCCATCGAGGAAATGGAACACGCCGACAAGCTCGTCGACCGGATCATCTTCCTCGAAGGCCATCCGAACATGCAGTCGATCCCGCCGCTGCGCATCGGCCAGAACATCAAGGAAATTCTGGAATGCGACCTGCAAGGCGAGTACGAGGCAGTCGAATCCTACAAGAAATCCCGGGAAGTCTGCCGCGAGGAAGGCGACTACGTCTCCATGAAGCTGTTCGAACAGCTCCTGGAAGACGAGGAAGGCCATATCGACTTCCTTGAAACCCAGCTCGAGCTTCTGGAAAAGATCGGCATCGAGCGCTACGGCTTGCTCAATGCGGCGCCGGCCGACGAAGCCGAGTAAACCCCGCCCCAAAGCTTTCGATACCCTTTTAGCAAACGCGGTTGCCGGACGGCAGCCGCGTTTCTATTTTGGGACAAGCGGGTTGCCATGTTGCGTCTCGAGACCCGCATGAATGACGAGGCATGACCCAACGCTGGAATAGCCGGTTTTACCAATCCCGAAGGCATCAATTCATTCCGCCGGGGTTGGCGCACCTGGCTTGCATTGTCCCGGTTTACAGCACTTCAGAACGGAGAACACACCATGACCCACCCTGCCCTTACCGCCCAATCCGTTGCCGTTGTCACCGGAGGGGCCTCGGGGATAGGGCTGGCGGCTGCAACGAAATTTGCCGCAATCGGCATGCGGGTGGCGATTGTGGACCGCGCCGGGGACAAGCTCGCGGAAGCCGAAGCAGCGCTCCGGGCAGCCGGTGCACAGGATGTCATCGTATCTGAGGCTGATGTCTCCGACCGTGCACAAATCGAAGCGCTGGAACAGGACGTCACACGCCAGTTCGGCGGTGCCGACATCCTGATGAACAATGCCGGGGTCGGGATGCGGTCATCCGCCCTCGGGTCAAAAGACCCCATTGAGACCATGCTGAACGTCAATCTGTGGGGTGCGATCCACGGAACGCAGGTCTTTGCGCCCTCCATGATCGCACGCGGGCGGCCCGGTGCCATCATCAACACCGGATCAAAACAAGGCATTACCACTCCGCCTGGCAATCCGGGCTACAATGTTTCCAAAGCCGCTCTGAAGGCCTATACCGAAGCACTCGCCTATGAACTGCGCAACACGGAGGGCTGCAAGCTTTCCGCCCACCTCCTGATCCCGGGTTTCGTTCATACGGGAATGACCGGCCTTGCGGAAAAACCGCCCTCGGCCTGGACCGCCGAACAGACGGCGGACTTTTTTATCGGCAGCTTGAACCGCGGAGATTTCTATATTCTTTGCCCCGACAACGATGTACCGCGGCCGGTTGATGAAAAGCGTATCGCCTGGGCAGCGGGCGACATCATCGACAACCGCCCGGCCCTCAGCCGCTGGCATCCGGACTATGCAGATGCGTTCACGGCTTTCATGGAAGGCAAATAGCCGGACTCAGTTCCCTCATCCATTGGACGTATTTAACCGGATTTGCACTTAATGGTTTTTGACGGCTAGAGTGACTGGAAACTTTCCGCTGCGTCAAAACGAGGCGCTGCGCCACATGCCGAAGAACGCGGTCCGCCATCGGCGCTCATTCCATGCATTCCGGCTCAGAGGGAGAAACCATGTTCAGCCACATCTTCGCTCCGATCGACCTTGCTCATCTGGATCAGCTGGACAGGGCCCTCAAAGTCACCGCTGACGCCGCCAAGCACTACGGCGCCAAGGTCACCTATGCCTCGGTCGCTGCTGCGGCTCCAGGAGCGGTGGCGCACAACCCGGCAGAATTCAAGGAAAGGCTAGAGGCGTTCGCCCGGCAACAATCGGAAGCGCATGGCATTGAGACACATGGCCACCCGATCATCAGCCACGACCCAACAATCGACAAGGACAACGCCCTTCTGCATGCCATAGAACAGGCGGGCGCCGACCTGATTGTCATGGCCTCCCACAAACCCGGCTTTGCCGAATATTTCTGGCCCTCCCATGGCGGCAAAATCGCCTCCCACTCGGGCGCGTCCGTGTTGCTCGTCCGCGATGCCTGACTGCAGTCAGGCCGGGACGCCAACGCTCCGCTACTGAAACGCCGTCTCGGCAAAGCTTCTGAGTTTGCGCGAATGGAGTTTTTCTGCCGGCATGCCGCGCAGTTTTTCCAGGGCCTTGATGCCGATTTCCAGATGCTGGGCGACCTGGCGCTTGTAGAAATCGGTCGCCATGCCGGGCAGCTTCAATTCGCCATGCAGCGGCTTGTCGGAGATGCACAAAAGCGTTCCGTAAGGGACGCGGAAGCGGAAGCCGTTGGCGGCAATCGTTGCCGATTCCATGTCGAGGCCAATGGCGCGCGATTGCGAGAACCGCTGAACAAGTTCCTGCTGGTTCCACAGCTCCCAGTTCCGGTTGTCGATTGAGGCGACGGTGCCGGTGCGCATGACACGCTTCAACTCATAGCCGTCATATCCGGTGATTTCGGCGACAGCCGTCTCCAGCGCCACCTGCACCTCGGCGAGCGGCGGGATCGGCACCCAGGTCGGCAGATCGCGGTCGAGAACGCTGTCCTCACGCACATAGCCATGGGCGAGCACATAGTCTCCCAGGGTCTGGCTGTTGCGCAGCCCGGCGCAATGGCCCAGCATCAGCCAGACATGCGGGCGCAGAACGGCAATATGGTCGGTGATTGTCTTGGCATTGGACGGACCGACGCCGATATTGACCATGGTGATCCCGCCATGATCCGGACGTGTCAGGTGATAGGCTGGCATTTGTGGCAGCTTGGCCGGCGCCTCGCCGCAGAATGCGCTGCTGTCGCCGGCCCGTGTCACCAGGTTCCCTGGCTCGACAAAGCTGTCATATCCGCTGTCCGGGTCGGCCAGAAACTCCCGCGACATCCGGCAGAACTCATCAATGTAGAACTGATAGTTGGTGAAGAGCACATAGTTCTGGAAATGCTCGGCACGGGTCGCCGTATAGTGCTGCAGCCGGTGCAGGGAATAGTCGATACGCGGCGCAGTGAACGAGGCCAGCGGCATCACACCATCCGCCGGATCATAGGTGCCATTGGCAATGGCGTCATCCATCACCGAAAGATCCGGCAAGTCGAAGACATCGGCAAGCGGCTGTTCCAGATGGGCGGCGGCGGCCCCGCCTTCCACATGGGTGCCGTCATAGAAGGCAAAATGCAGCGGGATCGGCATGTCACTGTCGCCAACCAGAACGGGTACGCTGTGATTGTCCATGATCAGCTTGAGCTGGCTTTCCAGATAGTACCTGTAAAGATCTGGCCGGGTGATGGTCGCGGCATGGGTGCCTGGCCCGGAAACGAACCCGTAGGCAAGCCGGCTGTCCAACCGTCCGTGGCTGTGCGTGACAATCTGCACTTGCGGATAGACAGCGCGGACCCGGCAGTCTGCCGGCTTGCCGGATACCAGGTTCTGGAAATGGCTGCGCAGGAACGCGGTGTTTGCCTCAAAGATCTCGATCAACCGCGCCACCGCCTTTTCGGCGTCTGTAAAAGCCTCCAGAGGATGCGCCTGGGCGAGGCGGATATTCTCTGTAGAGGCGTTGGCTATTCCAGTGGATTTGGGCACGGATGTTCTCCTTGTTATTCTTTTGTGATCGACGCAAAATCGAGGGCACGGAAGGCATCGTCAACCTGTGTAGCACCGGTTTTTGAAAGTTTTTCGCGAAGCCTGGACAAATTAAAGTTCCGCATCGGCAATAAAAATACCTATTCAATCACGCCGGAATAGCTTTTCTGCGCCCCTTGATCAAACTATGAAGTCAGCGATCCAATAGAACAGGAGTTTTCAATGTTGCGTCTCGTTTCCCTAGCTGCGGCGGGAGCCGCGCTTCTCGGCCTTGGCCTGACCAGCGTCAAAGCCGACGGCATTCCGGATCTCGGCGGCCGGGAGATCGTTGTTTCCAGCGAAAACACCTACCCGCCGCTGCAATTCGTTGACCCGAAAACCGGCGATGCGATTGGCTGGGAGTATGACGCGATCGCCGAAATCGCCGAGCGCCTCAACGCCACGGTCGTCTATGAGAACACCAGCTGGGATGCGATGATCCCGGCAGTCAGCCAGGGTCAGTATGACCTTGCCATGAACGGCATCACCATCAAGGACGAGCGCAAGGAAAAGGTCGACTTCTCCGATGCCTACATGCGTTCGGAAATGGTCATGCTGGTGCGCGCCGATGAGGAGCGTTTCGCAGATCCGGCCGGTTTTGCTGCCGACACTGACCTTCTCGCCGGCGCACAACCGGGCACCACGCCCTTTTATGTGACGGTCTATGACGTTCTCGACGGCAATGAATCCAACCCGCGCATCAAGTTGTTCGAAACATTCGGCGCAGGCGTTCAGGCGCTGCGCACCGGCGATGTCGATCTCGTCCTGACCGACAGCACCGGCGGCAACGGCTATGTCAGCGCCAATCCGGACACATTCAAGATTGTCGGCCCGAAACTCGGCACCGAGGATTTTGGCTTCATCTTCCCGAAAGGCTCGGATCTTGTCGCCCCCTTCAACGCAGCACTTGCCGCCATGCGCGCCGACGGCACCATCGATGCACTGAACAAGAAATGGTTCGTCGACTACAAGATGGGGCAGTAGCTGACATCACGGGAACTCCCTCCAGAAGTTTCCAATTGACCATCCTCATCCTGAAGGGAGGGCAACGCCTTCGTCTCGAAGGTTCCGGCGGCACCGGCTCTCGTATGCCGCCCATCCTTCGAGACAGTCATGAAGGTCCTCCTCAGGATGAGGTCTTCCGGGAACTCAGCCCCTCCAACCGTACCCCGCCATGGCTCCTAGACCTTCCAATCAAAAACCCGATTTTCCCTACTGGCTGGTCATTGCAGGCCTGATCGCGGCGTATTTTCTTTACCGGATTGCGCAGGACGAACTCTACACCGAGGTGCTGACAACGCTGACGCGCGGCATCGGCATCACCGTTTTCGTGACGCTTGTCAGCTTCACACTCGCCTCTGCCCTTGGGTTGTTGCTTGCGCTGGCCTCACTCTCCGGGTCGCTGGTCCTGCGCCAGATTGCACGCTTTTATGTGGAGATTGTCCGCGGCCTGCCGATCATCGTGCTGTTGCTCTATATCGCCTTTGTCGGCACGCCGATGCTGGTCGCCGCCGTAAACGTGATTATCGAACCACTCGGCTTCGACGCCATGCGCACCCGGGACTTTCCGCTGCTCTGGCGTGCCATCACCGCCTTGATGATCGCCTATTCGGCCTTCATCGCCGAAGTGTTCCGCGCCGGCATTCAGGCAGTCGACGAAGGACAAATCGAGGCCGCCAAGGCGCTCGGGCTGAATGGCTGGCAGCGTTTCCACCTGATCGTCTTCCCCCAGGCGCTGAAAACCATCCTGCCACCACTCGGCAATGACTTTATCGCCATGATCAAGGACAGCGCACTGGTCTCCGTTCTCGGCGTCACCGACATCACCCAGCTCGGCAAGATCTACGCGGCCGGATCGTTCCGCTATCTGGAAACCTACAACGTGGTTGCGCTGATCTATCTGATGATGACCGTTTCCCTCTCCCTTGCGCTACGGAAATTCGAACGTACATCGGAAAAGAAGGGCGAGTTTTCATAGACTGAATTAAGTTACAATGGATCTGATTTACCCAATAAATTTCCTGGGCCACGATGAGTGGTTGGAAAGTAAATATGCGCTCCACCTTGCCGGTGGGGATGTCATTACAAGAGATGGTGAATTTCTTGGAAAATGGCGTGTTGCGGCCTACGATCCGGAGTCCGACTATGGAGGTGGAAGATATGAATTCATCATTGACGGCGAAACTGACGTTAAGTTTTCAGAAGATTTTTCCGCTCTCGATTTTAGAATTAGCCGAGGGCTAGCCTTGTCGATACTAACACGTACAATCCGAGAATGGCACGAAACTCCCCCATTTTAAGTATTTCATTGGATCAATCAATTCGCTCAACAATTCCAGGGCTTTGACGACCCAAAAACCTAAACATTGCCCACTTCTGGGAAGTTAAATTGTAGCAGTGTCTGTAGATATATGCTTTGACTTATAGCTGGTCAGGTTGGCCTGTTTCAAAAGCTTGCCTATAAGTTTTGGCTCCCCTTTCAACTTGGAGAGGAGTAAAAATGGCCGAACGCAACGATTTTGAAACAATCCTGAGCATCGCAGAAAGCCGGCAAGGCGGTCCGGAAGGTCTTGCCGTGCGGCTTGGCGAACATGGCGGTCCGACACCGCCGGAAGCCCTGGCCACAATCGGCGACGACCGCTGGCTGGCCATGTTCTCCAAATGCATCTTCCAGGCAGGATTCAGTTGGAAGGTGATCGAACAGAAATGGCCCGGCTTCGAAGAGGCGTTTGAAGGTTTTGACGTCAACCGGCTGGCGTTCCTGCCGGATGAGGCCTTCGAGGCGCTTCTCAGTGACACGCGGATCGTGCGCAATGGCGCCAAGATCAAGGCCGTGCAGGCCAATGCGGTTTTCCTGAAGGATTTGGCAGCAGAACACGGCAGCGCGGCGAAGTTCTTCGCCGATTACCCGGTGAGCGACCAGACCGGCCTCATGGAGATCCTGAAAAAGCGTGGCAGCCGGCTTGGCGGCATGACCGGGCAAATCGCGCTGCGCTTCATGGGAAAGGAGAGTTTCATCCTTTCCGGCGACGTCGTTAAGGCTTTGCTCCGCGAAAATGTCATTGAAAACGATCGCATGTCGAAAAAAAATCTGGGTGCGATTCAGGCGGCCTTTAACACTTGGAAGGCGGATACCGGGTTCAGTCTCACCAAAATCAGCAGAATTCTGGCATTCTCCGTGTAACGCCTGATTAACTTGTCTTAAAGCTTTTACGAAAGTAAACAAAGCATTGATTCAACATAATTTTTAGCTTCGACGCTTTAACCGCTGATTTACCAAACCGGGTAACCATCACACTCGTAATTGCGTGAGGTATTGCGTCGCAATGAGAGTACTGCGTACCGGGGTGTCCTCTGCGGCACCCCAATCTCCTATCGCCGGCGAGGCATCCGTGCCTTGTGCCAACACGATCCTGAAAGGCGACTGTGTATCGTCTCTGGAGCGCCTTCCGGGCGCCTCGGTCGATCTTGTGTTTGCCGACCCACCCTACAATCTGCAGCTTGGCGGCGATCTGCACCGGCCGGATCAGTCGCGCGTCGATGCCTGCGACGATCACTGGGACCAGTTCGACAGTTTTGCCGCCTATGACGCCTTCACCCGCGCCTGGCTGCTGGCCGTGCACCGGGTGATGAAAAAGGACGCCTCACTCTACGTGATCGGCTCCTACCACAACATCTTCCGTGTCGGCGCGATCCTGCAGGATCTCGGCTTCTGGATCATGAATGACATTGTCTGGCTGAAATCGAACCCGATGCCGAATTTCCGCGGCAAGCGGTTCACCAACGCCCATGAAACCATGATCTGGGCCACCAAGACCAAGGACGCCAAACCGACCTTCAACTACGACGCTCTGAAGGCGTTCAACGAAGACACCCAGATGCGCTCCGACTGGCATCTGCCGCTGTGCACCGGCTCCGAGCGCCTGAAGGACGGCGGCGGCCAGAAAGTGCATCCGACGCAGAAGCCGGAAGCACTGCTCTATAGGGTCCTGACTGCCTCGTCCAAACCGGGCGATCTGGTGCTCGATCCGTTCTTCGGCACCGGAACCACCGGCGCAGTCGCCAAGAAGCTCGGCCGTGACTATATCGGCGTTGAGCGCGAACAGGCCTATATCGACGCCGCCATGGCGCGGATCGAGGCCATTGAGCCGGCAGAAGGCATGGCGCTGGAAATGCAGAAGGGCAAGCGTCAGGAAAAACGCATTCCCTTTGGCGCCCTGTTGGAGAACGGCCTGATGAGAGCGGGCACCGAGCTCTCGTGTTCAAAGGGAAAACACAAGGCTCTTGTGCGTGCCGACGGTTCCTTGAAGTCCGGCGATCACACCGGATCGATTCACAAGGTCGGCGCTCTCGTTCAAGGCGCGGAAGCCTGCAACGGCTGGACCTTCTGGCACACGGGAAGCGGCAAGACGCGCACGCCGATTGATGCCCTTCGTCAGGACTTGAGAACCCGCATGAAAGCGGCGTGAGTTCCCGGACACACTCAGAGAACTCCAATCACCGCCTGCACCAATAAGCAGCGGCCTTCGCGATCCCCGCGATAACCTTACCCCGTCACGTGCAAACGTGGCGGGGATTTTGTTACGGGAGCGACTGGTTGGCTTTGAGCTTAAATAGATCATGGGTAGAGGGTTTACACATCTTAACATCCATGATTGCATAATTTACTTGCAATCAGAGGATATCACAATGTCAGGACTACCAGATATTCTACAACGCGGCGAACGAGCGCGTCTATTTCCGGTACTTGCAGATACCTCTAAGGAAGGACGAACCCTTTCGATCCTACTCTCTTGCATAGAGAGCATTCATGAACTCGGCCAAAACCTCTTATCCGATCTCGGCATCCGCGTTGGAACCAGAACCAAAATAGAATCGTACACTGAGGTCGTTCTAAGCAAAGGGTCAAATGAAAAATCGCTCCGTCCGGATGGATTAATCATCGTAAAATCTGGATCAAAGTGCTGGACAGCTCTTGTAGAAGCCAAAGTCGGTAAGAATGAGTTGACATCTGATCAGCTTGAAAATTATCTCGACATAGCCAAGCAAAATGGCATTGACGCGCTAATAACAATCTCTAATCAATTTGCACCCCTTCCAACTCAACACCCTGTAACGATAAGCGCAAACAATCGAAAGAAGGCGCAAATATTTCATTGGTCATGGATGTATATTTTAACTGAAGCAAAAATACTCATCGACAACAAAGACGTCGCAGATGAAGATCAAATGACTATACTTAATGAGATGGTGCGCTTTCTTAGTCACGACAGCACCGGAGTTAAGAGCTTCGATCAAATGCCAAGCGCTTGGACTGATGCCGTCTCAGCAGTGCAAGCAGGTGGATCATTGGGTACAAACAGCCCTGAAACGAAAGAAGTTATTGGAGCGTGGCACCAAGAAACACGGGACCTCAGCTTAATTTTGAGCCGACAACTTGGGACAAACGTAGCACTCAAAACTCAAAGGGCACACCTACGGGATCCAATAGCTCGGACGAAGGCCGACGCTCAAATTCTCAGCTCAGAAAAGTGTTTGCAGTCGGTATTGGTGGTCCCAGATGCTGCTTCTCCAATTGAAGTCTGCGCCGATCTGCAGACCAAGACTATTTCTGTTTCAATGAAGTTAAAGGCTCCCGCCGACAAAAAGTCTACCGCAGCAAGAATAAACTGGGTGCTTCGGCAGCTGCAAAAATCCGACGATAAAGAAGTCTACATTCGATTGTTTTGGCCGGGCCGGGCAGCCACTACCCAATATTCGCTTGCGCAGCTCCGTGACGACGCCAAACAGGCCGATGACAAGCCCAACTCTGCAGTAACGTCTTTAGAAATCGCTTTAATTAAAAACTGCGGGACGAGGTTCGGACAACGAAAGAACTTTATAGTAGACTTGGAACAAGCTGTTCCGGAGTTTTATGAGCAAATTGGCCAACACCTTAGGGCATGGCAGCCCCCCGCCCCGAAACTTCGCGAAGAAATGGCCGACTCTAAAACCGTAAACACCGAAGCTATTCATGGACAAGCTGAAGGTGGTACGCTGCCAGAATAATTCCGGAATGTAGGCTCAGGACCTATTAATTTGCATTTATCTGCGCGATGTGATTCAGGATGGCAAAGGGGTTTGTCATGTCTGATTTGTTTCTGCTCTCACTTGGCCAAATGTCGAAGATCGAGCCGTTCTTTCCAAAGTCGCACGGTGTTGCGCGTGTCGACGACCGCCGGGTGATCTCGGGCATCATCTACGTGCTGAAGCACGGCCTGCAGTGGAAGGATGCACCCAAGGAATACGGGCCCCACAAGACGCTCTACAACCGCTTCCGGCGCTGGTCGGAAATGGGTGTTTTTGACAAGATATTCAGTCACTTGACTGCAGGCGACGGTCCGCCCGATACGTTGATGATCGATGCGACGCACCTGAAGGCTCACCGCACCGCGTCGAGCCTTTTAAAAGGGGGGTGCTTCCCCGCCATATCGGGCGCACGAAAGGCGGGTTGAATACGAAGCTGCATGCCGTGTGTGATGGTGAGGGACGGCCGCTCGCCATGTGCCTGACGGCCGGACAGGTCTCCGATCATGTAGGCGCCAGGATCCTGTACCCCGCCCTGCCTGAAGGCGGCAGCGCGACCATGATCGCCGACAAGGGATATGACTCAGACGAATACCGCGCAGCGCTTCAAGCCAAGGGTATTGCGTCTTGCATACCGCCGCGCAAGGGCCGAAAGGCACCAGCAGAATTCTGCAAAACCCAATACAAACAACGCCATAAGATCGAAAACATGTTTGGCAGGCTTAAGGATTGGCGCCGCATTGCTACACGGTATGACCGCAGAGCAGATGTCTTCATGGCCGCAATAACAATCGCAGCTATCGTCATATGGTGGATTTAATGAGTCCTGAGCCTAGACCCTCCGGTGAAACTTAGTGCCAATTCCGTAAAGCAACCGATAGAACCGGTACAAATAGCCAACCGCTTCTCCTCCTCACTACTGGTTGGCGACAATTCCGCCCCCGGATAAAACTGTGACCTCGCGAACCAAAAGGCCTGTTGGCTTACGATTTCAATCTCAACCTGTGCCGGCCCCGTCCTTCAAAGCGACTGGATGTGGATACCAATTGTTGGTAAAATCATCCGGCAGGAGGCAGTGATGGCAAAAAACACATCCGTATCCCTCGGGGATCATTTTGCAGATTTTATAGATGTCCAGGTAGCTAGCGGACGTTACGGTTCCGCCAGTGATGTTGTACGTGCCGGTTTGCGGCTTCTCGAAGAACACGAAGCCAAAGTGCAGGCTTTGCAGAACGCTTTACTTGACGGCGAGCTCTCCGGCGAGCCGCAACTGTTCGATCCGGCAGCGTTTCAAAAACGCATGCTGGACAAACACACGAAGTAATGCCCAGACCTTATTTTCTTTCGCCGCTTTCCGGCCACAAGTCCGTTCCGGGGTAAAACTGCGACCAGGCGAACCAGAAGGCCTGGTGGCTGCCGAGATTGGAGCCATCGGTGCCGACAGCCTTGACGCCGCCCGCATCCAGTTCCAGGCGGACATTCTCGTAGGTGATCTGATCGCCGGATTGCAGGGCGGCGATCGCGGCGCTGCGTTGGAAGGCAACGGGTTTGCCGGAGGCCGTCACGATACCGATAATGTCTTCATGGACAGGCAGGCGCGGGTCGACATCGCCGACCGGGAAGATCGGGCCGTTGGCGTCCCGGCCGCTTCTGAAGTCGAAGTCGCGGCCCAGCGCCAGGTTTTCGGTCAGAACGGTCGTTTCCGGATGCGCTTCTTTCCAGGTACCCCAGTCGGTCGTGACAACTGTGGCCTGTTCCAGCTTCAGGCCCTTTTCCGCGAGCGGGCCGGTGACGGCGTGACCTAAAAACGTATCGAAAACCGAGTATGTGTTGACATCATACATGACTTTGTTTGAACGGATCAGAAGGCCCGAGGTGCGCAGAACAGGGCGCTCGATGCCCTCCGGCAATTGGTCGGTGAAATAGGCCTGCATGGCGCCGCACAAGGTACAATAGGGAATGCCGAGATGGCGCCCGCCGAGCGTATCATTGACCATCTCGCGCACTTCCATGATCTGGCGCGGATAGGCCCGGTATTCGCCGTTCACCTCAACGCCAAAGACGATATCGTCATCCGCAGGCCATGTGGCGTCCCTGGCGCTGACGACAGTCGGGTTGTCGGCTGCCGGAATACAGTTGTTGCACAGCCTGTCTGTGGTGTCATAGGGCCGGTCGTCGATCAGCACGCCGCCCCAGGAAACCATCCGCCATTCGATATCGCCCTCGACGAAGATCTTGTCCCAGGCCGGCACGAACTTGGTGAAAATGGCTCTCTTGGCATCCAGATACCCCGGATAGGCCGGAATGTCCCAGGCCATCAGGTGATCGGTGATCTCAGCCCAGCGGCGATGGCTTTGAAACTCGATCTTCAGGAGCTGCGCTGCCGCCGTCGCCAGAACCTGTTCCAGTTCCGGCTGCCAGGTAAAGCGGATCATGTCGCTGATAATCCAGGCAAGGCGCGGGTCTTCGGATCCAACGATCTCCGCCAGAGCGAGCGACTGATCCCGGCCCCAGACGCCGCCTTGCACGCTTTCAACAAAGGCAAGGCGCACCGCGGATTGAAGATTCTCGCTCAAGTCTCCCTCCGGCACGGGAGGCGGATGACCGAACTGCTCGATCACATAGGCCGGCAGCGCTTCGGCCCCGCTTGCCCAGGCTGCGGGCTGGTTGAGGGTCAGCGCCAGACATGCTGCACCCACGACGGTGCGGATCGAAGAACCGGAAAGAGAAACCATGGCGGGGCCTTTCGCGTGCCAGTGTCATCGTCGAAGGTGCGGCTGCCAAACGCATTGCCCGCACCTGAAACGCCTTGCCGCGCAGATCGAAGAAGAACCGGAACCGCTCCGGTCCTCCCAACCGCGGCTCCGGAAGACCATGCCATGTTAGAATTCACCACGGGATCAAGAGGCGGTGAGTGGCGCGGCATAGACATTTGTGTGCCCGCCCTGCCAGCTTCCAATCCGTTTCCGGACTAACCTATGAGCGATCCAGGTTTCCCAGGAGCTTGGTTGCGCTTTCCCGGAATTCAGCCCGTTTTTCCGGATCCATCCGATACCAGGTCCGGTAGACTTGGCCGAGCCGGGGATTGCCCTTGAGCTTTGCTTCATTGCGCGCGAGGAAATCCCAATAGAGCGCATTGAACGGACAGGCGTCCTCACCGGTTTTCCGGCTCACCTTGTACCGGCAAGTGCCACAATAGTCCGACATCTTGTTGATGTAGTTGCCGCTCGCGGCATAGGGCTTGGATGCCAGCAGTCCGCCATCGGCGAACTGGCTCATGCCGAGTGTGTTGGGTAATTCCACCCATTCATAGGCATCTGCGTAAACGGCCAGATACCATTCATGGACTTCTGCCGGGTCGACGCCCGCCAGAAGGGCGAAGTTGCCGGTCACCATCAGCCGCTGGATGTGATGGGCATAGGCTTCTTGCTTTGTCTGACCTATGGCCGCACGCATACAGGCCATATCCGTTTCGCCGCTCCAATAGAAATCGGGCAGCGGGCGGTCTGCCGCGAAGTGGTTTTCCGACACGTAGCCCGGCATTTTCAGCCAATAGATGCCGCGCACATATTCCCGCCAGCCAATGATCTGCCGGATGAAGCCTTCCACGGAGTTAAGGGGCGCTTCACCGCGATGGTAGGCAGCTTCCACCTTCCGGCACACTTTCAGCGGGTCCAACAGGCCGGCATTAATGTAGAGCGCCAGGATGGAATGATAGAGGAATGGCTCGCCGCTCAGCATGGCGTCCTGATAGTTGCCAAACGAGGCGAGGCATTCGGCCAGCCATTGCTCAAGCGCGGCTTCGGCCTCTTCTGTTGTGACTGCAAACCAGAACGGCTGCAGGTCGCCGAAATGGCCGGAAAACCGCTGCTCCACAAGCTCAAGCACCTCACAGGTGATGGCGTCGGGTTCTACCCGCCTTGGCCGGGGCATGAAGAGACCGGCGCGAGCGGGCTTGCGGTTGTCCGCGTCAAAATTCCACTGCCCGCCTTCCGGCTCTCCGCCGGTCATCAACAGGCCCGTTTTGCGGCGCATCCCGCGATAGAAATACTCCATCCGCAACTGTTTACGGCCCTCGGCCCAGGCTGCGAAATCGTCATGCGAGGCAATGAACCGCCCATCGGGCAGGATTTCGACCGGAAGCCCGAGGTCAGCCTGCCAGGACATGATCATCTTCAGAACACGCCACTCGCCGGGCTCGGTCACAACAACGCGGCTGATCTCATGGCGTGCGATTGCGCGCCTCACCTCACCGGTGAAAGACCCGCTGTTATCGGCATCATCGAGGCGGACATAGTCCACCTGCCAGCCGTCTTGATGAAGACGTTCGGCGAAATGGCGCATGGCGGACAGGACAAAGGCAATCTTTTTCTTGTGGTGGCGCACATAGGTCGCCTCCTCCATGACCTCGACCATCAACACCCGGTCAGTGTCGGGGTTGGCGTTGGCGAGCGAGGAAATGCCGCGCGAAAGCTGATCGCCAAGGATGAGCACGAGGGTTCCGGTCATCGCGACGAACTTAGGGGACGCCGCAGCGGCGGCAAGCGGTCAAATATGCGAGGCAGGCTTGCTGCCAGTCGGAGGCCGTTGCTCCCCGGCGCGCTCACGAAACCGTGAGCACCGTTTATAGCGGCAGTCCCCGCCTCAACTCGGAAATGGCCGCAATCGCGCTATACTTGGTGGCAGCATAGCGTTGCCCCAATCTGAGGGCGCAAGCAGACCGGTTTTTCGCAGGAGAGTACTTGATGACCACCAGCCTCTTCACCCGCCGCACGCTCCTTGCCGCAAGCGCGGCTGCCATTGCAACTGGAACAAGCGCACTCGTCCTGCCTGCCCAAGCCGCCGGTCTCGCCCCGACACGAACAATGCGCGGCGGGTCGAACAATTACCGCCCCGATGCCCCGATTGTCGACCGGATCGGCGGTGGCGGGTTCTGGATGAGCGGTACTGTGCGCCGGGCAGGCGATGGCGCGCCGCTCGCCGGTCAGCGCATCCAGATCTGGGCACATACAACAGAGGGTCACGAACGCGACCGGCGCAGCCATGGCGCAACGCTGACCGACGAAAACGGCGTGTTCCGCCTGGAAATGCCGCAGATCGTCCCGGCCTTCGGCCAGGCGCACGGACATCTTGCTTATGACAGCGGCGACTTCAAAACCGTGTTCCTGCGCCCGGTCATGAGAAGTTCGAAAGACACCAGCCTGGAAGCGCATTTCGTCCTGCAGCCGGTTTGAGCGATCGGCGGATGCACTTGACTAACCGGGCCCGTGTCGTCCTGCCCTGGTCTGCACTCCTGGCTGCGGTCGCCATACCAATCCTCCTGGCAGGCACCAGCCCGCTGCTTGCCTGGCGCGAACCGATCTATATTGCCGCCGGTTTCGCCGGGATTATTGCGCTCGCCCTGCTGCTGGTTCAGCCGCTTCTCGCCGGCGGATACATGCCTGCCCTCTCCCGGCTTCGCGCCCGCCGCCTGCACCGCTGGGTTGGCGCCATCCTCGTCGCTGCCGTTACCCTCCACGTGGCCGGCTTGTGGATCACCAGTCCGCCGGATGTGGTCGATGCACTGCTCTTCCGTTCCCCAACGCCCTTTTCCGCGTTCGGCGTCATCGCCATGTGGGCGGTGTTTGCGTCAGCCCTCATCGCTGGTTTCCGCAAGCTCCTCCGCCTCCCGCCCAGGCTTTGGCGCAGGGTCCATACCACCCTCGCCGCAATCATCATCGCCGGTACGGTTGTTCACGCCGTGCTGATCGAAGGGACGATGGAGACGGTGTCGAAAGGAGTGCTGTGCGGGCTGGTTCTGGCTGCGGCGGTGAAGGTGGTGTTCGACTTGAAGGTCTTTACGAGTGAGCCTTCAAGGCAGAAGCAATAGCCAGAGTTTGTCCTTTATAGAATGAGCTTCAGCACCGCCGAAACAATTGCTTCCGGGTGATCTTCCTGAACCAGATGCCCAGCTCCGGGAACAGAAATACAATCCTTGTCGGAAAGCATTACGGCCAGCTCTTTGCCTTTGTGAACAGGGATCCACTCGTCGGCTTCGCCCCAAAGGACCGTCACCGGGCAGTCCATGCGGCCATACAGCCCTTGAACTTCGTCGGTATACTTCTGATCCATCTGCGCGATCTGGCGGTAAAAGGCGGGCTGACCAACCGGCCCGATCCAGGGCGCACTGTAAATGTCCAGCGCTTCTTCGGACAGCGGAGAATTTGCAGCGGTCTGCAGATAGGCGCGAAGCATGGCGCGATGCATGTATTCCGGCATTCCTGAAAAAGCCGCTTCGTGATGGCGCACATGCTGTACCAGCGGCGACCCCCACGGGGCCAATGCGACGGCGTCAAAAATCGTCAACGAACCATAGCGCAGACCATCAAGGTAATAGGCGCGCAGCGCTATTGCACCGCCAAAGTCATGCGCCAGAACATCGGGACGCTCCAATCCCCATTCCTGGAACAACGCGGCCAGAACCTTGTTTTGGATAGCAAGGGAAACATCCTGTCCGGCATGCATCGCGGATTGGCCATAACCGGCCAGATCGAAGTAGTAGACAGTTCTCAGATCTGTCAGCTGAGGAACAATCCTTCGCCACACCTGGGAAGAAAACGGCGTTCCGTGGATCGCTACAAGCGGCGGCCCATCGCCGGACTTGCCCCAGCGGATGGCATTTCCAGCGATCAAAGACGTGTTGGGAAGCTCAAGCATCGGGGCACCTCATATTTACATTTAGCGATATGACTATATGATTAGATGCATGGACAGATCAATCCAGATGAAAGCGCTGGCAAGCGAACCAAGGCTGAAAGTTTTGCAGTTACTGGCGGAACCGAAACAGCACTTCGGGGATCAATGGTCAGCCGACCCCGCCGAGTTCGGCGTTTGCATGACGTTGATTGCCGAAGCCCTTGAAGTGGCCCAACCGACCGCCAGCAGACATCTCGACATCTTGAGACAGGCTGGTTTCATCGCAGTTCGGAAACACATGAAGTGGTCGTACTGCAAACGTGACGAGGCTGCTATCCAGGACTATCTGAATTGGCTGAGCCAGGAGATCCGGCTGGAGGTTTAGCGGCTATGTGCAATCGCAAAACCCAACCCTACCCCCTGCTCAGCAGCAAAAGCTCCAGCCGTTTCACCTCGCGGATCACCCGGTCGGCCTGCATTTGCGGCATCAGGCTGAGTTTCAAGGTCGTGGCCATGAGAATGAGAACACCGCCGGAAATGCCCCATTTAACCGCGGCGAGCACATCGGACGCGCCGTAGAACGCGACTGCACAATAGACACCGCCCAGAAACAGAACCACCTGAACCAGCATGATCACCCAGGTGACCCAGCCGAGCTTGCCGCCGAATTGGCTGAGGCCGAGGGCGAAATAGCCCAGTTCGCGGGTTTCAGCGACGGCGGCCTTGTCCTGGCCCTCAAGCGCCTGATGAATGAGATCATCCAGTTTGGTCATCTTCGCTTCCTTTCAAGAGTTGCCGCAACTTGGTGCGGGCATGCATCAGCCGGGTCTTGACGGTGCCGGCCGGTATGTCGAGGGCAATGGCGACTTCACCGATGCTCATCTCGTCGAGGTAAAACAGCGCCAGTGTTGCCTGTTGACCGCCCGGCAGTCTTTCGATTGCCGAACGGACGCTTTGTGCGTCTGCACCCAGTTCGCCGAGCGGCTCTGCCGCGGCTTCAGCTTCCACAATCCAGCCGTCCGCCAGTTGCCGGTCACGCTGGCGGCCCTTGATGATCCCGGCTACCTTGCGGCTGACGATCCGCATGGCATAGACGCGGAACGCCGCCACATCCCGGAGGCGCGGCAGGCCATGCAATATGTCGATCCATGCCGCCTGGGTCACATCGCGCGCCCCGTCCAGATCGCCCAGCAGCCGGTAGGCATGACCGAGGAGGCGCGGTTGCAACAGACGCACGAGCTTGTCCATCGCGGCCCTGTCGCCCGTCTTGGCGGACGCAACGAGATAGGCTTCCAGCGCCCGCCGCTTCACCACTTGAGATGTCAGTTCCTCTGCCATGACCATAAAGTGCGCTCTTGGAGGCAATCGGTTCAATCGGAACGAGAAAAAATAGCGCGGCGGCTTTATCTGACGCTCGCGCTTGCAGGGTCGATGCTTGCCGGATACGCCTTCGAGTGGGCTGTTTGACAGCGGATATTCCATGCTACGGTGGCCGCCAAGCCATCCCGCCGAGAAACCCCTCAATGCCGCAATCGCTCATTCACATCACCCTGGTTGTCGCCGACTATGACGACGCGATTGCGTTTTACACCGGCAAGCTCGGATTCGAGCTCGTCGAAGACACCTACCAGCCGGAACAGGACAAGCGCTGGGTGGTGGTGAGACCCAAGGGCGAAGGAAGCTGCTCTGTTCTCCTTGGCCGCGCCAGCAATGACCGCCAGAAGGCGTTCATCGGCGATCAGGCCGGGGGCCGCGTGATGCTATTCCTGCGTACCGACGATTTCTGGCGGGACTATAACGCCTATCGGGAAGCCGGCATCGAATTCGCCCGTGAGCCAAAGGAAGCCGACTACGGCATCGTCGCCGTCTTCAAGGATCTTTACGGCAATTTGTGGGATCTGGTTGAGTTTACCGACGGGCGGCTGTGATTCGTTAAAGACACATCTTCGGGGCTCGAAATGCTGGCCACCGACACAAAACACTATGTTTCCTAACCCTTTTTCCTGCTTATTTTTAAGCATTTCGCCTATGCGTTTAGTGACACCACTCGCAAAAACAGTTTCAATCAGGGTTTACATTCCCAGCGTTTGACACTGACCTTCCATTGAACTCAGCTTTTGAAGCGAACATTGGAAAGGCAAATGCCATATAGAACGAACAAAGTCGCACAGGCCGTTTGGCGTAAAGCTAGTCCCATTCCGGGAAAGAACCCTAACCTCTACCGACGGGACTCTCACGGCAACCCGATCTACAAACCAGCTTACGGTCGTTGTAGTCGAATGGGCTGGCAGATCGACCACATTTTCCCTAGATCCAAAGGTGGCTCAAACTCTCCAAGAAATCTTCAAGCCCTGCAAACAAAAGCCAACCAACGTAAATCCAACAAGACGTACAAACGCCGCACCAAACGCTCAAATCGGAAGCACCGCTGAAGGCTCCGCCCAAAACCACGGTACGATCCGCAAGGCGCTAGCCGCGCCTTAGGATGGGTAACGGAGCCACCGCTCCGGTTTCTTTGTCAATGACCTTCCGATGAAGATCCCGCCAGATGCTGCGTTCCTTGCCGAAGAGAAAGACGATCCTGTCTGCGACGATCCGGAAGGGACGGATCGCGGCGATATTCACCGGCAGATCGTTGATGCGATGGCCGGTTTCGTCGCCGGATTGGAAGACTGAGGCAGCGTCTGCCTTGTGCAGCGAACATTGCGCCCGGGGGTTGCCCCCGGGTCTTACTGGGGCGTTTAGGGGCATTTTGATGCGTTTGACAGAGGGTGCGCAAGCCATCTCGCCCCCGCTGCATTTGCTCACGAAGCTGAACGCAGATCCGGACTCAGGAAGCGGAAGGCCTTGCCTGTTCCTTCTCCCTTGAGGGAGAATATGGTCCGCAGGACCGGATGAGGGGTGCCGGTTTCAGCAATTTCCGATACGGGCAGCTTTGCCCCCTCACCCCAACCCTCTCCCACCGGGAGAGGGGGCACTTTCGGATAGGCCCCGGGTTACCCCTGGCGCCGTTGTCACCCGACTTGGATAGCGGCATCGATACCGTTGCGGTGTCTCAAGTGAATGGGGTCGTGGGAGGCGGGGAAACGGAATGGATCCCATTGTCACGCAATGGGATGACGGTGGTGGGGGTGGCACGGCATTGCGTCCCCTTCGGCCGTCATCCCGCACTTGATGCGGGATCCAAACCGTTGCGGTGCCACGAGCAGAAGCGGTGCAGTTCCGACAGGCAACGGAATGGATGCCAGATCGGCGCGCAGCCTTGCTGCACTTGTCTGGCATGACGGCAATGGGTGAGGCACGGCTTCGTAACCTCCTCTGCCGTCATCACCGGACTTGGATAGCGGGATCCATACCGTTGCGGTGCCTCAGGCGAATGGGGTCGTGGGAGGTCTGGTAGCGGAATGGATTCCATTGTCTAGCAATGGGATGACGGTGGAGAGTTTCCCCTTCCAGCACCAAGCCCGCCGCAAGGTCTCCCTTCGGCGTTTTGATTGTCCGAACTGCCCCAAAAGGGCAGGATGGCGGGCGCTCCGGCTTTGCCGGGTGCAATGGAAATGTGGGAAAGTAGCAAAGCGTTGACGCCCGCCCGGTGTCCGGTTCCCGAAGGCCAAAGGAGAGCTGCGTCTTTCTCGTTTCTGCTTGGCTGAGCGTGGGGTGCGGCGCTCAACTTCGCCGGATATGAGACGCGTCCTTCGGAAATGCCGCCCGCCGGACCCCGAACGGCTTCCGAAGTTTCTCCGATTGCCCGGACATTTGCGGACTATCGTTACCGCCCTCAAACGCCCTCACAACACCGGTCCCGATCACCCGCGAACGGCCGGTCCGCTCCAGGCCCCGCGTGAAAGGAACGAGGCGAGTATAGGTTTGATGAAAGGGAGCGTGGATAAGTTTTCTTTCTGTCAGGAGCGCTTGGACCGGCCGCGGGCACGGCTTTTGGATCTCCCTCTCCCGGTTGGGAGAGGGCCGGGGTGTGGGGACAGACGCCCTTGGTGCCCAAAGGTCTTGCCCCTCATCCGGTCCTGCCGACCACCTTCTCCCAGCCGGGAGAAGGGATTGCATTCCACGCAGAGAGCCGTCGCGGATGCGCCTTACTGGAACGTGATCAAGGCCTTCCGCCGTCTGCCGGCCGCCAATGACAGACGGTCTCCCGCCTTGAGATCACCGGCACTGATCGTTCGGCGGGGATCATCGACAACACACTGATTGAGCCGCACACCCCCGCCTTCGACCAGCCGCCGGGCTTCGCTGTTGGTCCCGGCAAAACCAGACGCAACAAGAAGTTCAAGAAGACCAAGGCCATCGGCAAGCCGGGACAATGGCAGGTGATGAGTTGGTTCGCCGGTCTCCGTTTCATCCTCACCGCCGAAGAGCGCGTCCCCCTGGGCAAGAGCAGCCATGGCGGCTTCCGCGCCATGGACGATGCCGGTGACCTGCGTTGCCAGGATCTTCTTGGCCTCATTCAGCTCGGCACCTTCCAGCGCTTCCAGCCGGGCGATTTCCTTCAAGGGCAGTTCAGTGAACAGGCGCAGGAACTTGCCGACATCGGCATCGTCGGTGTTGCGCCAGAATTGCCAGAAATTGAAGACGGACAAATGCTCCGGATGCAGCCAGACGGCACCCGCAGCCGACTTGCCCATCTTGCCGCCATTTGCAGTCGTCAGAAGCGGTACGGTCAAACCGTGCAGCTTGCGCCCGTCCTTGCGGCCAAGTTCAACGCCATTGACGATATTGCCCCACTGGTCCGAGCCGCCAACCTGCAGCGCGCAGTCATGGCGGCGGGCGAGTTCCAGAAAATCGACCGCCTGCAGCATCATGTAGCAAAACTCCAGAACGGTCAGCGGCATCTGCGCATCAAGGCGCGAGCGGACGCTGTCGAAGGTCAGCATGCGGTTGACGGTGAACTGCGAGCCATAATCGCGCAGGAATTCCAGAAAACGGAACTCGGTCAGCCAGTCGGCATTGTTGACAAGCAGCGCACCGTCCGGCCCGCGCATGTCCACCAGCCGTTCCACCGAATGGCGGATGGAGGCAATGTTGCCGGTGATTTGGCGTTCCTCCAGCATCGGCCGGGCATCCTTGCGAAAACTCGGATCGCCGACCAGCGATGTGCCACCGCCGAAAACGACAATCGGCCGGTTGCCGAGTTTCTGCAGCCAGCGCAGGGTCATCAACGGCATCAAATGGCCGACATGAAGGCTGGGCGCGGTGGCGTCAAACCCGGCATAGGCGGTCACGGGGCCTTCTGCGAGACGCGCATCGAGCGCCTCAAGATCGGTGGTCTGATGGATCAGTCCGCGTTCCAGAAGCACGGCAAGCGCTTCGGATTTCAGTTTGGTCGCCGGCTTTCCGGCTTCGACTACATGCTGGGTCATTTCGGCTTTCCTGGTTTCCCGCCAGGCGCCCTAAACAACAAAAGCCGCCTGAGGCGGCGGCTTTGTTGAAGTCTGTCTGTCGAACGAGTTCCTACGCAGCCGCCGGTATGTCGGTGACGTAATAAAAATAAACAAAGGTGGCGCAGGTGCTCTTGGACATGGCGCTTAAGTGCGCGATCGGGTCCGGAGAGTCAAGCCGGTTCTGTTTGCGGAGCAGCATTTGTGTGCACAGCTCCCGTTTCCAAACCCTCCGCCGGAAGGCTTTCGGACCAGGTTTTCAGCTCCCCAAGAAACCCGAGCGCCGTCGTCCCCAGTTCGGTGATGGCATACTCAACCGATACCGGCGACGTGTCGCGGACATGGCGGGACACGAGGCCGCGTTCTTCCAATTGGCGCAGGCGCTCGGCAATCATTTTCTTGCTGGCCCGGTCGAGCATGCGGGAAATATCGTTGAAGCGGACCGGCCCATCCTTGAGATGCCAGAGGATCGAGCCGGTCCACTTGCCACCCAATATCCGCATGCCGCGCTCGATCGGGCATGGTTCCTGGCAGGCATCGGCTACGACCCGCCGCCGTCCTTCGGTTTTCACTGGTCCACTCATGTCACGCTCGCAATAGAAATGCTGCAGGTTACAAAAAGTATACTAGTTGCATTCGGTTATCTACCTCTCATCTAAATGCGGTAATCAACGCCGCGTGAAGCCGCGCGGCAGCAAACCCGATGAGAGGTCGCTGAAAATGGCACATATTCTGATCGTCAACGGTCACCACCCCTATTCGTTCTCCGAAGGCAAATTGACCGCCGCACTGGTGGCGCACGCAAAGCAGTTTTTTGAATCCCACGGCGACGAAGTCCGCATCACCGAAACGGCAAAGGACTATGATGTCGAGAAGGAAGTGGAAAAGCTCACCTGGGCCGATACGGTCATCTACCAGTTTCCGATCAACTGGATGAGTGTGCCCTGGTCCTTCAAGAAATACCAGGACGAGGTGTTTACCGCCGGCATCGATGGCCGCCTGACCACGGGCGACGGCCGCTCGGAAGAAGCCCCCAAGGAAAACTACGGCCGCGGCGGCAGCCTCAGCGGATCGAAATACATGATGTCGGTCACTTTCAACGCACCGTCGGAGGCCTTTGAGGATGAAGCCGAATTCTTTGAAGGCGGCACGGTGGATGATCTTCTTTACTGGATGCACCTGAATGGCAGTTTCTTCGCCATGGACGCCCTGCCGACCTTCGCTGCCTATGACGTGATGAAGAACCCGGAGATCGAAGCCGACTTCGCCCGTTTTGACGCACATCTGAAGACGGTTTTCGGCGCCAAGGCCACCGAAGCCGCGGCCTGACAGCGGACCGCACCCTTCAGCGTTTCGACTAAGGCTGAAGCACTTAACGCTGGCTGGAATCAAAGATTTCAACGCGTTAAGTGCTGCCTTTCATTGACGGCGCCAAGCCCGGCGCACCGCACACTCCAACCCCTCAACCGCCTTCCCGGTCAAACGAAGTGCGACCCGGGATCGGGGAGCCGCCGCTCTCTCGTGACGCCCTGGCTCTCCGGCCCCGGATCTCCGCTTGCGCTGGGTCCGGGGAGGCAGATGAAAAGCCGGATATTGCCGCCTACTCCGCTGCTTCCGGCGTCACTTCGGCTGGTTCCGGTGCCGTCCATTTGAGCACCGGCTTGCGGGCGGCACCGGTCTCGTCAAGGCGGCGGCGGGGGGCCAGATACGGCGCGCCGGAGAAGCGCTCCGTTTCGCCCTTCTGGGCGCTCATCACCAGATCGCGCATGGTGGCAATGAACAGGTCAAGCGACGCACGGCTTTCCGATTCCGTCGGCTCGATCAGCATCGCGCCGTGAACGACCAGCGGGAAATACATGGTCATCGGGTGATAACCCTCGTCGATCATCGCCTTGGCGAAATCGAGCGTGGTGACCCCGGTGTCCTTCAGGAAGCTGTCGTCAAACAGCACCTCATGCATGCAAGGCCGCTCGCCAAACGGAAGGCTCATCAGGTCCTGCAGGCCAACGCGGACATAGTTGGCGTTGAGCACAGCGTCCTCGGAAGCTTGTCTCAAACCGTCCGAGCCATGGCTCATCATGTAGGACAGCGCACGCACATACATGCCCATCTGGCCATGAAAGGCGGTCATGCGGCCAAACGGTTTTTCGCCGTCCTTCGTCTGATCATCCGTCTCGACCAGCTCAAGGCTGCCTTCTCCCTTGCGGATGAAGGGCAGCGGCGCGAAAGGCGCGAGCCGGTCGGACAGCACTACCGGACCGGAGCCCGGACCGCCGCCGCCATGAGGCGTGGAGAACGTCTTGTGCAGGTTGATATGCATGGCATCGACGCCGAGGTCGCCGGGCCGGGCCTTGCCGACAATGGCGTTGAAATTCGCGCCGTCGCAATAGAAGAAACCGCCCGCTTCGTGGATGAGATCAGCGATTGTCTTCACATCGCGCTCGAACAGCCCGCAGGTATTCGGATTGGTCAGCATGATCCCGGCGATATTGCCGGTATGCTCGGCAATGGTGCTTTTCAAGGCGTCCAGATCGACTGTGCCATCGTCCTTGGCATCAATGGCGACCACCTTGTAGCCGAGAAGGGCTGCGGTGGCCGGGTTGGTGCCATGGGCGCTTTCGGGAACCAGAACAATCTTCGGATCACGGCCTGCGGCGTCATGGGCCGCCTTGATCGCCATCATGCCGCACAATTCGCCATGGGCTCCGGCCTTGGGGCTCATCGCCACTGCTTCCGTACCGGTGGAGACCATCAGCCAATGGGCCAGTTCATCGATCAGCTCCAGCGCACCGGGAACGGATGAGACCGGCTGCAGCGGGTGAATGTCGCCGAAGCCCGGCAGCCGCGCCATCTTTTCATTGAGCCGCGGATTGTGCTTCATGGTGCAGGAGCCGAGCGGATAAAGCCCTGAATCAATCGCGTAATTGTTGCGCGACAGGCGCACATAATGGCGCATGGCTTCCGGCTCGGAGAGGCCCGGCAGGCCGATCTCATCGGCGCGTTCGTGACCGCCAAGTTCGGATACCGGCAGATCGCCCTCATCCAGATCGACACCGCAGCCTTCGAGAGATCCGATCTCGAAGATCAGCGGCTCTTCCATATCCAGCGCCCGGTTGCCAGTGAAGGTTTTCGGACGGAATTCCTGTCCCGTTTCGCCCGCAGAGGTGGGACGGCCTTGTGTGTTCATGCTCATGCCAGCACCTCCTTCAATGCGCCCGCAAAGGCTGCGCGGTCTTCATCCGTGTTGACCTCGGTCGAGGCGACGACCAGCAGTTTCTCAAGGTCTGGCACCCCAGGCTCCAGGCGCGACACAGGCAGCCCGGCGAGGACGCCTTTGTCGGCCAGTGCTTCGACAATTTCTGCGGCAGGCTTGGACAGTTTCAGTGTGAACTCGTTGAAATAGGCA
Source organism: Roseibium sp. (assembly GCA_965230445.1). GTDB lineage: Bacteria > Pseudomonadota > Alphaproteobacteria > Rhizobiales > Stappiaceae > Roseibium. The sequence goes on from OZ246005.1 coordinate 3,174,872, forward strand.
CGGTTCAGCACTTCCACGCCCGGCACATCGGCAAGCAAATTTTTCAGCTTCACCGCGTTGCCGTGGTTGATGCGCGCAAGCTTGGTCAGCCCCGCCTGCCCCAACAGCGACATGTGAATGGTGAAGGCAAGACAGCAAAGACCGGAATTGGTGCAAATGTTCGAGGTCGCCTTGTCGCGGCGGATATGCTGTTCGCGGGTCGACAGGGTCAGCACGAAGCCGCGCTTGCCTTCCGCATCCACCGTTTCCCCGCACAGGCGCCCCGGCATCTGACGGACATATTTCTGCCGCGTGGCGAACAGGCCGACATAGGGCCCGCCAAAATTGAGACCGTTGCCGATGGACTGACCCTCGCCGACGACGATATCCGCGCCTTGGGTGCCCGGCGGCTCGATCAGGCCGAGCGATACAACTTCGGTAAAAACGGCAATCAGCAGCGCCTTGTGCTGGTGGGCTTTTTCGGCAATCGGCTTCAGGTCGATCAACTGGCCATAAAACGACGGCGACTGGACCACCACACACGAGGTTTCATCGTCGATCTGGGCGAGAATATCTTCCGTGCCGCTGGGGTCAGCGGGCAGGCTGACGACCGTGTCGCTGGCCATATCGGAAAGGTTTTGCACCACATCGCGGTATTGCGGGTGCAGACCGCCCGACAGAACCGCCTTGTTCTTTTTGGTCACCCGGTGCGCCATCAACACAGCTTCGGCGGTTCCGGTCGAGCCGTCATACATGGAGGCATTGGCGACATCCATCGCCGTCAGCCGCGCGACCTGGGTCTGGAACTCAAACAGGTACTGCAGCGTACCCTGGGTGATTTCCGGCTGATAAGGCGTATAGGAGGTCAGGAATTCCGAGCGCTGGATCAGATGATCGACGGTCGCCGGAACATGGTGTTTATAGGCTCCACCGCCGACGAAGAACGGCACAGACCCTGCCGCCGTGTTCTTCGCCGCCATGGCGGAAAGCTTGCGCTCCACTTCCATTTCGCTGGCGCGTTTGGGCAGGTCCAGAAGGCCGGAGAAACGCACATCCTCGGGGATATCGGCGAACAATTCGTCGATGGTTTCAACCCCGATCCGCGCAAGCATGTCGCCGCGATCAGTGTCACTCAGTGGCAGGTAGCGCATAAAGGCTTGCCTTTCTCTTGTCTGTTTCGCCCCGGCCACGCGACATGCGGAGCCAAGTGGCCTTCATCTGCATTGTTCCCGCTCCCCAGGGGAGAGGGCTTAGGTGAGGGGTCGAGCTCTTCCGAAGACATAGTCTTCGGTCCAAGCAAAAAGCTTCCCCCCTCACCCGGCGCTCTGCGCCGGCCTCTCCCAATGGGGGAGGTGAAATGGTGCTTCGTCTCACTTCGTTTTTGGTGTCACCGCTAGCCGTTACTCAGCCAGTCTGAGTTCGCCTTGCTCAATCACGATCTCCGAAGTCACCGAATTGGCGATAAAGCAGCGCTCATGGGCTTCATGGTGGACAGCCTCGACGTCCGCGGCATCCGGGAGTTCAGGTCCCGAGAACACAATTTCCGGACGCATCGTCACTTTGGTGACCGCCATCTTGCCTTTGCCGACACGCTCCATCACGCCTTCGGCCCGGTCCCGGTAACTTGCAATCTGCCAGCCTTTCTGGCGGGCAAGATCCAGAAACCAGAGCATGTGGCAAGATGACAGCGCGGCAACAAACGCTTCTTCTGGATCAACGGCGGCCTCTACCGAATGCGGCAACGGCACCACGCTCGGAGATGCACTGGCCGGCACAGAGATGCCGCCATCAAAGCTCCAGGTGTGACCGCGCGAGTACCGGTTGCCCGCAAAATCGCCCTCGCAGGTCCAGGAAACGTCTGCCGTGTAGCGATGATCCGCCAATTTCAGAGCGTCCCGAGATAGGCCTTGTAGGCGGCTTCATCCATCAGGTCGGACAGCTGTCCGGCGTTGCCGACTTTCATCTTGTAGAACCAGGCAGCGCCTTCCGGATCTTCATTGACCTTGGCCGGCTCGTCTTCCAGCCCGGTATTGGCTTCGACCACTTCGCCGTCAATCGGGGCGTAGACTTCGCTGGCGGCCTTGACCGATTCCACGACCGCCGCATCGTCGCCCTGGGAGAGGGCCTTGCCGGAGTCCGGCAGTTCGACAAACACGACATCGCCGAGTTGTTCCTGCGCGTAGCCGGTAATGCCGACAGTCGCGATATCGCCCTCAACAGCGATCCATTCGTGATCTTTGGAGTAATAAGTGGTCATTCTGGTTGCCTGTCTTCTGGAAGTTAGATCTTGGGTTTACGGAAGTAACGGTTCGGAACGAACGGCATCTCGGCGACCGTAGCCGCAAGGCGTTTGCCGCGCACGATCAGGTCAAGTCTGGTCCCGGTAGCGGACTGGGTCAGAGGCACGTATCCCATGGCGATTGGCGCGCCCAGGGTCGGCGCAAATCCGCCGGAGGTGACGATGCCGATGGTTTCACCGTCCGGCAAGGCGATGCCGGCCCCTTCGCGGGCTGGTGCCCGGCTGTCCAGCGTCAGCCCGACACGGACCCGGGCCGAACCGTCGCTCAGTTCTTTCTGAATGCGCTCAGCCCCCGGAAAACCGCCCTCTTCGCGGCGGCGTCTTTGCATGGCGAACGTAATCGCGCCTTCAACCGGTGAAGTGGTGGTGTCGATATCGTGACCATAAAGGCAAAGCCCGGCTTCCAGGCGCAGGCTATCGCGTGCACCGAGCCCGATCGGCGCAACGCGTTCATCCGCCAGAAGCGCACGGGCAATCGCATCGGCAGCACCGGCCGGGACGGACATCTCAACGCCGTCTTCTCCGGTGTATCCGGCGCGGGCAATTGTGCAGGCAATGCCGTCAAATTCCATGGGCGCGGCTTCCATGAAACCGAGATCTGCCGCAGCAGGCGCGTGAAGGGCGACTGCCGCTACAGCGTCCGGTCCCTGGACCGCGATCAGGGCGCGGTCCTCCAGGATTTCCAAACGTACGGTGTCCGGCAGCTTGGCCTGAAGATGGGCGTAGTCGCCGTCCTTGCAGGCCGCGTTGACAACCAGATTGAGGCGCCCGTCCTCATCCGGCGAAACCGGCCGGGTGACCATCAGATCGTCGATAATTCCGCCACCGTCGTTGAGCAGGACCGTATAGCGCTGTTTGCCGGGCTTGAGCTCGACAAAATTCGACGGAACCAGCTTCTCCAGCGCACGCGCCGTTGTTTCGTGATCCGGGCCGATCAGCACCGCCTGGCCCATGTGGGAAACGTCAAACAGGCCGGCCTTTTCCCGGGTGTGCAGATGCTCGGCCATGATCCCGGCTTTGTACTGCACGGGCATGGAATAGCCTGCGAAAGGCACCATCTTGGCACCGAGTTCCACATGAAGGTCGTAAAGCGGTGTTTGTTTTAAGGGGTCGCTTGCATCCGCAGTGGCCATGCCCACTCCTCGTCATCGGGGTTGCGCGGTCACAGCCCGGCCTTCTACAAGCCCAACTGCCCACACCCCCTCTGTCCGAGTACCTGAGAGATTTCCCGATCCAGCACTCCGCCACGCGGCGCGCTGCTGCGGTTACTCCTTCGGTGAGCCGTTCCAGACCATCCGGCCCGGAAAACTGCTTTCCAGAGCGCTGTTACCTGCGCGGTCCTTTTGCCTGAGAGTTTCCGGGGCGGTTGCTCCTTCGGCGCTGGATTGTCACCAACCAGCCTCTCCCGCGCGGCATCGAGTGTTGCCACTCCCCAAATCAGGAGCGACCCGATTTGGTGGCCGAATACTGCAAGCCCTTCCCGCCCTTGTCAACATCCGACAACAACACCTCCATAATTCCTGCAATGACAGTGTTTATACATAGCGTAATTCCGGCGCCCACTCTCCTGAGCCTATGAATGCAGGCAGCAACAGGTGAAACAGGTGAAACAGGTGTCGACGAGACCGCTTTGGCAGCTTGATGGCAAGGTTCGACTACGGTCTTCAGTTTTTATGATGCACAGTTTCGCTTCAGACGGGAGAGAAACCGGAGGAAAATCCAGGCCAACATGTTGAAATAATGATGAATTAGCCGGTCTTCAAAGCGCCCGCTCCGAGCTCAGTTTGCCATTTATAGTGCAATTTGAAATACTCATTTCCAGTCATTCAAATACATTAAGTTGCAGTTATCATTACCTGACAATGATTAAACCGGGAGCGGAGCATGAACAATTTTGCCAATGATGACGTTTTTCGCATGTTGTTCGATGGCGGAAGCAATCAGGAACTGAACGACATTTTCGGTGACGACCTTTCTGCGGAGCTGCTGGAGCTTGCCGCAACGCTGAAAGCAGAAAGCGGCGACGGCCTGGCATTGGAGGCAACCCGCAAACGGGTCTACATGCTCCCTGGCATCATGGGATCCTACTTGTGGGCGAAGCGCCCGATTATCGATGACTGGATCTGGCTGGAGCCGGCCGGGCTCGCGCTTGGAGGGGTCAGGAAGCTGGAATTCGGCAATGAGCCGCGCCCGGTCTACGCTTCGGGAACCTTCCTCACAGCTTATGCCAAAATGAAGCTGAGCCTGATGATCGCCAGATACGATGTTGAGGAACTTGCTTACGACTGGCGGCAATCCGTCCACACAATCGGAAGCGGTTTCATCGACCAAATCCGGCAGGAAAATACGGAACCCGTTACGCTTGTTGCGCACAGTATGGGCGGACTGGTCGCCCGAAAGCTGGCCGAGCTTGATCCGGACAGAACCGCGATCGACCGGGTCATAACGATCGGGACACCAAACTTTGGCTCATATTCGCCGGTTCAGGTGTTCAGCCTCAATCATTCGCTGCTCCAGAAGCTTGGCGCTCTCGACCAATTCCACACACCGAAGGAAATCGCCGAGAAATTCATCCGCCATTTCCCCGGACTGATCGAAATGCTGCCGTCACCGGACAAACGTCCGGATGAACCCTTTTTCACCACCGCGGGCTGGCCGAGCAGCGGCGTCCGTCCTCTGGCAGCTGTTTTGAACGCGGCCGACACCGCCCGGAGCACCCTCCCGGAACCTGACGACCGTTTCATCCAGATCATCGGCATGAATGAGCGGACGATCCAGAATGCCGAAATCGAAAACTCGCAATTCGTCTTCAGCCGAACCAGGGACGGCGACGGAACCGTGCCACGCGAGTTTGCCGAAATGGGTTCGGTCGACCGTTACTACGTCGATGGCGAGCATGGAAATCTCTTGAACATCGGTGATTGTATTGACGCGGTCAAGGATCTTATCGAAACCGGCGAAACCAGCGTTTTGCGCCAGCAACCGGATGCCGGCGGGCTTGGGGTCGAAAGCTTGCAGGCGGACAGCATGGAACGGCTGACCAGTTCGGAACTGCGCGAAGAAGTCCGCGCCCCTGCGGAAGGTCTGACAATGAATGACCTGACCAGTGGTTTTGTCCGCGCCAGCAACTTGCCTCTTGCGCAAGCGCCTGAAACCGGGACCGCGGGCGCTCCAGCAAGACCGGAAGAAGCAATTCCCACCGGGCAAGCCCACCCGGCACCAGACCAATCCTACGAGAACACTGAGGATGACGACGAAGTCATGCTTTGCGGCTATCCGGTCTCCGCGCTGGCAAAGGCAGCCGGTGTCTGGGAAGAAAATCTAGGCCGGATAATGGCCAGTGAGGAGTTTGTCGAGCAGGGCGCCGCAATGGAAGCCGAACCCAAGCTGCGCCAGGAAAGATATGTCGCCCGGCTGATGCGTGAAGCAGGACGGGAAATCGAGCAGGTTGATCCAAAGGACGTTCCGCTTTCCATTCAGGAAAGCCTCAACGTTTTCGAACAGCGCCCGGAGGCCTCCAGTCTCGGTCAGGAACGGGTCTTCGAGCTTGAGGATTTTCTGTCCGTCCGCTTTCTGAAACGCGCGCCATTTGCATCCAAGTGTGTCGGCCGCATCGCCAGCCGGCGGACCGGTTCCGGTTTCGGCACCGGGTTCCTGATAGCCCCAGGCATTCTTCTCACCAACCACCATGTCTTCAAATCCGCAGACAAGGCGGCCGGGTCGATGGTGCAGTTCGACTACGAACTGGCAGCGCGCCAGGGTTCGATGCAAATGAGGGAATTCCGGCTCGATCCGGACCGTTTTTTCGTGAATGACAAAGAACTGGACATGGCATGTGTCGCCGTTGCCGCTCAGTCCATAGACGGCAGTGCCTCGCTATCGGCCTACGGCTACATGCCCTTGATCGACGAAATCGGCAAGATCCGTGCCGAAAGCCCGGTCAACATCATTCAGCACCCAAAGGCAAAGCAGAAGCAGGTCGTCTTCCGAAACAGCATCTTGAAACCGCTGCCTGAGCGGGTCCCGGGCGAGATGGCAACGACCGGCATTCACCGGGACAATGTTCTGCTTTACACCGGTGATACCGAACCCGGTTCATCCGGGTCCCCTGTATTCAATGATCGCTGGGAGGTGGTAGGCCTGCACCATTCAGCCGTGCCAATCCGAAATGCGGCTGGCGAATACAAGGTTCGAAACAGCCGCAGCGGCGGCGACGGCGGCACCGAGTTTCTCAGCGAAGGGCAGATTGTGTCGCAACAACGGGAATCCGACATCATCTGGGTGGCAAACGAGGGGATACGCGTTTCCAAGCTTGTGGCGCGGTTCCAGCAGCTCCGCGACACAGCGCGCAAGCCAAGCGAGGTGGATCATCTAAACCGGATACTTGCCGCGGGCGCTGCGGCCAAGGCGAACGGTGCGCACCATCACCTGCCAATACCTGGCGGCGCCTACGGCGTTTCCGTGCTCGAAACAACTGGTGGCGGAGAAAGCCAAAAGGTAGAAGCGGCAGGTGGAGGTGTCACGCAAAGCCCGCGCACCTCAGGTCCGGCCGTTTCGGCTCCGTTGATCGACGGCAACACATTGACCGTAACGGTTCCAGTCGAAATTTCCGTGCGGATCGGAGGCAGTGGCGCCCAATCGTCCGCTCCTGAAGAACCGGTCCGGTCGCTTGATGCAGGAACCACGGTGTCAAGTGCAGAATTCGTAAACGAACGTCTTTACAAGCCCGCGGAACTCGCCGGCAGGACCGGATTCAACCGGGATTTCCTGGGTGCGGCGGTCGAGCTGCCGAACCTTTTGAACACGTCACCCTATTCGCTTGCCCCCAGAAAGGACGGTGCCGGGCACGAGCTCAAATACGATCATTACAGCGTGCTGATGTGCAAGGAACGGCGGCTGGCCTTCGTCTCGGCGGGCAATTTTGATCCGGACGCCCCGGAAAAACCCAAGCGCGACAAGGAACCGTGGAGCATCGACCCACGGATCAAGGACGAGTTTCAGGCAAACAATGACTTCTACAAGTCGAACGACCTGGATCGTGGCCACCTTTTCCGGCGCACGGACGGTTCGTGGGGGGATACGCGCCAGGCCGCGCTGAGGGCCGACCACGATACATATTTCTGGACCAACATCGCCCCGCAGCACAAGATCTACAATCGCTCCAGCCTGGAGAAAGAATGGAACTTGTGGGGGCAGTTGGAGAACCATGTGACCAGCCAGGCCGGCAACAGCCGGCTGACCATCATGAATGGACCGGTGTTTCACCCCGATGACCCTGTTCACCGGGGCCTGCTGATCCCACGTTCCTTCTGGAAGATAGTCGTTGGGTTCTATGACGGTGCCTTGCACACCTTTGTCTTCAAGATCGGTCAGGACAGCCTGTTGTCCGACTTGCCTGAAGAACGGTTCGAGGCCGGGGAATTCGGTGTCTACCAGATCAAGCTGCGCGATCTGGAGGCCGAGACCCATCTGGACTTCGGCATGCTGAAAGCCAGCGATGTGATGGAATCGATCGGTGCAAGCGAAAATTTCCGCGGCAACCGGGGCATTGTCCGTCTCGGCGGACGGTCGGATATTGTGAACAATTGACACAATCCCCTGCCGCACCGGCCTTGGTTCGGCAGGGGGCGTCCTCTCAATCCAGCTTGACCCAACCGGCGTTCTTCGCCGACGAACGCACGCAGGCATCGACGAATTTCATGCCGGCAAGACCTTCGGCGATGCCGGGAACCAGCGTCGGTCCCGGCTTGCCGCCTTGCGCCGCACGGATCTGGGTGGCTGCATCCTTGTAGAGATTGGCAAAGCCTTCCAGATAGCCTTCCGGATGGCCCGGCGGAACACGGGTCCATGGTGCGATTTCAGCCGCCATGCCCGCACCGCCGCGGGTCAGGATCTGCGCCGGTTCGCCGAATTTTGTGAACCGCAGATGGTTCGGGTTCTCCTGTTCCCACTCAATCCCCGCCTTGTCGCCATAGACCCGGAGGCGGAGATTGTTTTCGTTGCCGGGCGCGACCTGAGAACACCACAGCATGCCACGTGCGCCGCCTTCGAAGCGCAGCATGACATGTGCGTTGTCGTCCAGTTGCCGCCCCGAGACGAAGGATTGCAGATCAGCCGCCAGGCTTTCCGCGGTCATGCCGGTCACGAAACAGGCCAGGTTGTAGGCGTGCGTTCCGATATCACCGGTCGACCCGCCCGCGCCGGAACGCGCCGGATCGGTGCGCCATTCCGCCTGTTTGGTGTGCTGTTCAACCGTTAGCCAATCCTGCGGGTATTCCACCTGAACGACGCGGATGCGCCCCAGATCGCTGCGTTCCACCATCAGCCGCGCCTGCCGGACCATGGGATAGCCGGTGTAATTGTGTGTCAGGAAAAACAGCGCCCCCGACTTTTCCGCCGAGGCGGCAAGTTTCTTTGCGTCGCTCAGCGTCGAGGTGAGCGGCTTGTCGCAGATGACGTGGATACCGCGCCGCAGGAATTCCTTCGCGGCGGCATGGTGGACATGGTTCGGCGTGACAATTGCCACCGCCTCAATGCCGTCCTTCAGCCGCGCCTCGCGCTTGGCCATATCTTCAAAGGAACCGTAGATCCGGTCCTGCTTGAGACCCAATCCCCGTCCGGAGTCCATTGCCTTTTCCGGTGTGGCCGACAATGCACCGGCAACCAGTTCATATTCCCCGTCAAGCCGGGCAGCGATCCGGTGGACCGCCCCGATAAAAGCATCCTTGCCGCCGCCGACCATGCCCAGGCGGATTGGGCGGCTGTATCCGTCATCGCTTGCTTCAATGGCCATGGCAGCCTCCTAGTTGATCCCGAGCATTTTCATGTTGGCCGCCTGATCCGCGCCGCTATCGGCGAAGTCATCGAACGCCTTGTCCGTTACCCGGATAATGTGCTCGCGGACGAAGGCTGCTCCCTCGCGCGCACCGTCTTCGGGATGCTTCAGGCAGCATTCCCATTCGACCACGGCCCAGCCGTCGAAATCATTGGAGGCCATTTTGGAGAAGATGGCGGAAAAATCGACCTGACCGTCGCCAAGGGATCTGAACCGTCCTGCCCGGCCGACCCAGGGCTGGTAGCCGCCATAGACGCCTTGCCGCCCGGTCGGGTTGAACTCGGCATCCTTGACGTGGAACATGCCGATCCGGTCCTTGTAGATGTCGAGATTGTCCAGATAGTCGAGGCACTGCAGGACATAGTGCGACGGATCGTAGAGCATTTTCGCGCGCGCGTGATTGCCGGTCCTTGCCAGAAACATCTCGTAGGTGATGCCGTCGTGAAGATCCTCGCCCGGGTGGATCTCATAGCAGAGATCGACGCCCATCTCGTCGGCATGGTCAAGCAGCGGGCGCCAGCGCTTGGCGAGTTCATCGAAAGCGGTTTCGATCAGACCCGCAGGCCGCTGCGGCCAAGGATAGGCATAAGGCCAGGCAAGCGCGCCGGAAAAGGTTGCATGGGCGGTCAGCCCGAGATTGCGGCTGGCGGTCAGCGCTTTCTCGACCTGATCGACCGCCCAGGCCTGGCGGGCAGCCGGATTGCCGCGCACATGGTCCGCCGCAAAGCCGTCAAACGCTGCGTCATAGGCAGGATGGACGGCAACCAGTTGCCCCTGGAGATGGCTGGAAAGCTCGGTGATCTCGACGCCGTTTTCCCGGGCCTTGCCGGCGAATTCGTCGCAGTAGGCCTTAGAGGATGCCGCCTTGTCGAGATCGACAAGCCTGTTGTCCCAACTCGGCACCTGCACGCCGGCATAGCCGCAATCGGCAGCCCACTTGGTGATCGCGTCCCAGGAGTTGAACGGCGCTACATCGCCCGCGAATTGCGCAAGGAAGAGCGCTGGTCCCTTGATTGTTTTCATGCTTGTCCTCCCGGTCAGACCGCCTCCATGATAGGACACGACTTTTGCCGGGATTGACGTTGGCGGCAACTGGTAATTGTCTCAAGTTGGCGGGCGGTTGAAGCACCCACACTGTCCGGCGTACCTTGCCTGACCCGCAAAGAGCGGAGCCGGGACCGTCTTTTGTTCGTTTGCCCCGCCGTTGGTAGCGGCGTCTAACATCGCACGCGGCCTCGCCCAACCTCGGGATGAAAGGCGATCCGTCAACGCCGCCGCTCAACGAAGCCGAACTTGATCGCCATCTCCTTGTTGCGCTCGACAACGTATTTGTTGTCCACCCAGGTCCAGGCGACACGGGCCGAGCCCGCCGGAACGGACGCCGTAACCGGAAGGGATTCCGAGACAAGGGGCTTCCCGTCGCTTCCGGCCGGTACAATATCAAGCCGGATCGGCAGGTCGATCTCGCCGCCCTGCCAGGCCGGGCCGGGAGTCACATGGCCGGAAAGGCCAATATTGATGCGGGTCTGGGCCGTGCCTTCGCGGGTACAGTTGTTGGCCCATTCAGCGATGGTCGCCTGATAAAGGAGCCCGTCCTGCTGGTTCTCCTTGCCGCGAACATAGCGCCTGATGAGATGCGCATTGGACTGGATGTGAAGCGGCGGACAATAGACCGCTCCCTGAAAGGCTTGTGGCGATACCTCGATCGGCTTACGCCCGGAATTGATAATCGTTCCGGCCATGTTTTCCGCACCGCCGCAACCCGCTAAAACCGCCGCGCACAGACCGCCCGCAAGAATTGCCCTGCTCTTTCCGGCGATTGCGTTGAAAGCCCGTCTCATATTTTCCATCCGGTAATCATTGTGGTTTTTACGCTAAATAACAGGTGTGCTTTTTCTTTGCGAGCCTTTGCACAGGATTTGGTATACACGACAGCATTCCGAACAGCCGCTGGCCCTTGACAGGCGCATGACGGCTTCCCTAATTGCCGGTGACGTCCTCAGCGAAAGCCCGACATGACCGATCTGCAAGACCAGAAGCCTCCGCTTACCATCCGCCTTTGCGCGCCGCGCGGCTTTTGTGCAGGCGTCGACCGGGCCATTCAGATCGTCGAACTGGCCCTGGAGAAATACGGCAAGCCCGTCTATGTGCGCCACGAGATCGTCCATAACAAGTTCGTCGTCGACGGCTTGAAGGCCAAAGGCGCCGTTTTTGTGGAGGAGCTGGAGGAAATTCCGGAAGCGGACCGGCAGTGTCCCGTGATCTTCTCCGCCCATGGTGTTCCAAAGTCCGTGCCAAGTGATGCACAATCGCGCAACATGTATTATCTGGACGCGACCTGCCCGCTTGTTTCCAAGGTGCACAAGGAAGCCGAGATCCACTTCCGGCGCGACCGCGAAATCCTGCTGATTGGGCATGCCGGCCATCCGGAGGTGATCGGCACAATGGGCCAGCTTCCGGGCGGCACCGTAACCTTGATCGAAACCGAGCATGACGCCCGCGCGTTCACGCCAAAGTCCGGCCGGACACTGGCCTATATCACGCAGACGACTCTGTCGGTCGATGACACCGCCGGGATTGTCGAGATCCTGAAGGAACGCTTCCCGGATATCGTCGCGCCGCACAAGGAAGACATTTGCTACGCCACCACCAACCGTCAGGAAGCCGTCAAATCGGTTGCGCCGACAGTAGAAGCAATGGTGGTTGTCGGAGCGCCAAACTCCTCCAACTCCCAGCGCCTTCGCGAAGTCGCAGAGCGGGCAGGCTGCCGGGTCGCCGTGCTCATCCAACGCGCCTCGGAGATCGATTGGCAGTCGTTCGAAGGGGTTTCATCGCTCGGCCTGACCGCCGGAGCTTCAGCCCCCGAGGTTCTTGTCGAAGAGATCATTGAGGCCTTCTCGGAACGGTTTGCGATATCCGTGGAATCCGTCCGGACAGCAGACGAAACGATCTCCTTCAATCTGCCGCGGGAACTACGCGGTGCCTCTGATGTCGCGGCAGCCGGTTGATCGTTCATGGCAGTCTATACTGAAGTCTCCGACGATCAGCTGCGGGCATTCATGGATACCTATGATGTCGGGCGGCTGATGTCCTTCAAGGGCATCGCCGAAGGCGTCGAGAACAGCAACTTTCTTGTTCAGACCAGCCAGGCCCCCTTCATATTGACGTTGTATGAAAAGCGAGTCGATCCGGCCGACCTGCCCTTTTTCCTGAACCTGATGCGCCATCTGGCGGAAAACGGGCTCTCCTGTCCGACGCCCGTAGCGGCAAAGGACGGCACGCTGCTGGGCGAATTGGCCGGGCGGCCAGCCGCCATGGTGACCTTCCTCGATGGTATGTGGGTGAAGCGGCCCGGCGTGCCGCACTGCGCCGAACTTGGCCGGGCAATGGCGAAACTGCACCTTGCCGGACAGGATTATGCCGGCACGCGCGTCAACGCATTGAATCTCGACGGCTGGCGCCCGCTGTTCAACCAATGCCGCGACCGTGCCGACGAAGTCGTTCCCGGACTTGGCGGAGAGATCGAAACGGCGCTGACCAATCTGGAAGCGGCCTGGCCGAGCGGCTTGCCGAGCGGGGTCATTCACGCTGATCTTTTTCCGGACAACGTCTTCTTTCTGGACGGTGAACTGTCCGGGCTGATCGATTTCTACTTCGCCTGCACAGACGCGTTCGCCTATGACATTGCGATCTGCCTGAATGCCTGGTGTTTCGAAACGGACCTTTCGTTCAACGTCACCAAAGCCCGTGCCCTGCTGAATGGCTACCTTGAAAACCGGCAACTGGAGCGCAGCGAGTTCGACGCCCTGCCCGTGCTGTGCCAGGGGGCCGCGTTGCGGTTCCTGCTGACCCGGCTATATGACTGGCTAAGTGTTCCGGAAGGGGCCCTTGTGACGCCAAAAGACCCGCTGGAATACCTGAAGAAACTGCGGTTCCACCTGACGGTTGAAAGCGCATCGGCCTATGGATTGAGCGAATGAGCAGCGAAAACCGCGTGACAATCTATACGGACGGCGCTTGCTCCGGCAATCCGGGCCCTGGAGGCTGGGGAGCACTGCTCCGGTTCGGGCAAAACGAAAAGGAACTGACCGGCGGAGAAGCGGAAACAACCAACAACCGGATGGAACTGACAGCTGCGATCGAAGCGCTGAATGCGCTCAAGCGCCCCTGTGCCGTCGATCTGCACACGGACAGCACCTATGTGCGCAGTGGCATCATGGAATGGATGGACGGCTGGAAACGCAAGGACTGGCGGACCGCCGCCAAGAAGCCGGTCAAGAATGCCGATCTCTGGCAGGCCCTCGACGCGGCCCGGTCCCGGCATGATGTTGCCTGGCATTGGGTCAAGGGGCATGCCGGGCACCCGGACAACGAACGTGCAGATGAACTCGCCCGGCGCGGAATGGCACCGTTCAAGGGAGCAAGGGCTTCCGGCGGATCGCAGGATTAGGACAACAAGTGAAAATCGCCGGACTTTCCGGAACGCGCGGATGCCCTTCGCCGGATGGTCTATCGCCGGTGCTGATCCTTGCCAATCCGACATCGGGGGGCTATCGCCCAAAGGTTTTAGCCGAAATCCGCGACCGGTTGCGCGAAGCTGGCAGGACAGCCATCCTTCGCGCGACAAGGCATGCCGGAGAAATCGGCGAAATCTGCTCCGATCCCTCGCTCAATGCCGACACGGTCGTCATCGCCGGGGGCGACGGATCCGTCAATGAAGCCCTGACCGGTTTCCGCGAACATCCGTCTCCGCCCAAGCTGGCGGTCATTCCCTGCGGCACGGCCAACGTCCTTGCGCTGGAAATGAAACTGCCGCACGACCCAGAAGCCATTGCGCAAATGATCGCCAAAGGAAGGACACGCGATCTTCACTTCGGTCTTGCAAACGGCCATCCATTTGTGCTCATGGCGTCCGCCGGGTTCGATGCCGAGGTGGTTCACGCACTGCCACTGGCGCTCAAGCGCCGGCTCGGTAAGCTCGCCTATGTTTTTACCGCCTTGCGCATAGGTTTCCGCCGGAAGGGTGTGCCGCTGACCGTCACGATCGATGGTACCGATCACACAGCGAAATACGCCATAGCAACCAATGCGCGGCACTATGGCGGCCCGTTTGTGATCTGCCCGCACACGGATGCCTCCGAAGGCGATCTTTACATGCTTTTGATTGGCAGGGACGATCCATGGGCTACATTCCTATTAGGTGTAGCCCTTCTGTGCGGCCGCGTTCACAAGACCCGTGCGGCGAAACTCATCCCGTTCAAGAAGGTCCGGATTTCCGCTTCTTGTCCGGCGGCGGCGCAAGTGGACGGCGATCCGTTCGGCGTAACACCTCTCGAGGTGGAATCGACCGGGCAGTACATCCGGCTGATTACGACCTGACGGCGTGAGGGCTTCGGTTTGTATTGAGTCTCAGGCAGGTTCAGGCGCGGTCAGCGTCTCAGTCAGAACCTTGGTTGCCGGTTCGGCTGCCATAGGCTCGCCGAAATAGAAACCTTGGGCGAACTCGCAGCCGAGATGGAACAGCTCCATCGCATCAGCTTCACTCTCCGCGCCTTCGGCCACCACCGACATTCCGAGGTCCCGGCCCATCGCAACAATCGTACGCAGCAGCACGGACCGTGCCGCGGAGCTGTTCGGCTTCACGAACGACTGGTCGATCTTGATGGTGTCAAACGGGAACCGCTGAAGATAGGACAGCGAGGAATGACCCGTGCCAAAATCGTCCAGCGACAGGCCCGCGCCTAGATCGCGCAGCCTTTCCAGAACCTTGGCGGAGTATTCCGGATTGGACATCACCAGGGATTCGGTCAGTTCCAGTTTCAGCGTCCCGGGCAGGAGGGAAGTCCGCAACAGAACCGCCTTCACATCGTTGATGAGATCCTGGCGGAGCAACTGACGCGAGGAGATATTGACCGAAATGAAGAGCGGTTTTTCCGTCTTGATTTCGTTTTGCCAACGGCCCAGTTGTTTCGCCCCGGTGGTGAGAACATACATGCCCAGGTCATTGATCAGTCCGGACTGTTCCGCAATCGGGATAAACTCCGAAGGCGGGATAGCTCCTTGCTTCGGATGGTTCCAGCGGGACAGCACTTCGAAACCGGCGATCGACTGGTCCTCAAGGCGGATGATCGGCTGGAAGAAGACATCCAGGGTTTCCCGCTTGATGGCGTCACGCAGATCCTGTTCCATGTCGACGATGTTCTTGCCGAGCGGGCGCAGGATGGGACGGTAGACCTCCTGCCGGTCGCCGCCGAGGCGCTTGGCATGGTTGAGCGCGATCTCGGCGTTCGTCAGGGTATCCTCCACGTCGTCGCGCTCGCCTTCAAAGAACGCGATGCCGACAGAGCATGTCAGGAAAATTTCCCGGTCGCCGAAATTGATCGGTGCCCTGATCGCCTTACGCAAACCGTCGGCAACATTGACCACCTGATCCGGTTCGTTTTCCGACAGCAGCACCAGGCCATACTGGTCGCCGGAAAGACGCGCGAGCGTGTCCTGCTGGCCGATCCTGCGGCCAAGGCGCCTTGCCACGGTCAGAAGGATGCTGTCGCCAGCCGACAGGCCCAGACCATCGTTGACCTGCTTGAACCGGTCGAGATTCAGGATCAGCACGGTTGGTTTCGGTGTCTTTTCGACGCGCGAGCGCACGACCGCCGACTGGAGCCGGTCGACGAACAGTTCCCTGTTCGGCAGGCCAGTCAGATTGTCGTGAACAGCGTCATGCAGCAACCGCTCCTCGGCCGTGCGCTCGTCGGTGACATCGAGCAAGGTTCCGACACAGCGGATCACTTCGCCATCGGTTCCCACAATCGGCCGTGCGCGCAACCGGAACCAGCGGAAATGCCCATCCTCGGACCGCAGCCGGAACGTTTGCATGATACGTCCCCGGCGCATCTCGATCACCGCGTCGAGCGTTGCCCGGAAGCGGTCACGATCCTGCGGGTGCAAGACTTCCAGCCAGTCACGGGCGGCCCCTTGCAGCGTACCCTTCTTCAGGTTCAGGATCTCTTCCAGTTCCTTGCCGGTAAAGGTCCGGTCGCGGTCGATATCCCAGTCCCAGATAATGTCACCGGCTCCGGTCAGAGCCAGCGCCCGGCGCTCGACATCGGAAATGAGGCCTTGGGCAATCGCACCGCCAGCGAAAGCATGCTGCATGACCGTAAAACCGATCAGAAGAACGATCAGCACAAGTCCGCCGCCAAGCGCAGGCTGGACAATGTCGTTGGAAATCACCCCGGTAACTGTCATCGCCGCGCCGACCAGCCAGGCAATCAGCAGGCACCAGGTCGGGATCAGCAGAATCGCCCGGTCATATTGCTGGACGGCAAGGATGCCGATTGTCGCGAAGCCGAGAACACCGATGATCACCAGCGATATGCGGGCAATCCCGGCCGCGATGGAGGGGTCCCAAACGGCGACACCGAGAAGCCCCAGTATCAGGATCAACGTGGTCAGCGCCAGGTGGGAATAGTGAATGTTCCATCGGTTCAGGTTCAAATAGGCATAGAGGAAAATGATCAGGCTGGCTGCGAGCATGACCTCAGCGCACGAACGCGCAAGCTGGCTGCCGCCGCCCTCGATATCGAACAGCAAGTTCCAGAAACCGAAATCCACGCAAAGATAGGTCAGCACCGACCAGGCAAGCGCTGCCGTTGCCGGGAACATGACCGTTCCCTTGACCACGAACAAAATCGTCAGGAACAGTGCCAGAAGGCCGGAAATGCCAAGCACGATGCCGCGGTAAAGCGAATAGGCATTGACCGTTTCCTCATAGACATCCGGTTCCCAGATGCGCAGTTGAGGCAGGTCGGGCGTCGACAGTTCCGCCACAAATGTCACCACCGATCCCGGATCAAGCGTGACGAGAAAGACGTCTGCCTCAAGGCTTTTCTGCCTTTGTGGCGCGATACCCTGGCTGGGCGTGATCGTCGCGATGCGGGATTGCCCGAGGTCCGGCCAGATCAGTCCCGAGCCAACCAGAATGTGGTTGGGCGCGACTATGAACCGGTCGATCTGTTCATCACTCGAATTGGCAAGCGCGAACACCGCCCAATCGCCATTGTTTTCATCGCGGGCCGGCACTTCGATCCGCCGGACAATGCCGTCCGCTCCGGGCGCTGTGGAAACCTGCAGCCGGGAGCCGCTATCCACATGAAGATCGATGGACTGGGTAATGTCCAGCGCTTCGATATCGATCGGCACCGGAATGACCTCGACGGCTTCAGCCGACCGCACACCGTCAAACGCCACTACGGCCCATAAAACCAGGGCAGCGGCACAAATTCGGCAGCAAAGGTGAAATCGGTCGAACGCTCGCAACATGACGCGAACAACTATCTGTTCGAAAGGCATCTCACAAGAATTCTTTCAACATGCCATCGACTTGTGGAGCCAGTTGATTTGAGCGGGCTCCGTGGTCTTCCGCCAAACAGGCGAACAGAAGATGGTCCTGCCACCGGCCGGAAATCAACAGATAGTTTCGCGCAAAACCCTCTCTTGTAAAACCGGCCTTCTCAAGCAAGCGGATCGACCGCTCGTTCGCGGGAATACAGGCCGCCTCCACTCTGTGCAGATTCAACACGTCGAAACAAAACGGCAGGATCATTGCGACCGCATTGCTCATGTGACCTCGCCCGGAATGACGGGCTCCCATCCAGTATCCGAGCGTTGCTGTCTGACTGACGCCACGCCGGATGTTGCTCAAGGTCAATCCACCCAGAAGTTCGTCGGTTCCGGTCTGGAACAAGAGGAAGGCCAGGCTTCGTCCTTCCCGCCGATCCTTCGCATACCGGCGCAGGCGTCGCCGGAAGCCGCTTTTGGTCAGGTCATCATTCGGCCACAGCGGTTCCCATGGCTTCAAGAAACTCTGGCTTTCGGTTCTCAGTTCGCACCATGGCCCGAAATCGGACATGACCGGAGGACGCAGGTAATACCCCGGCGTTTCGATTCGCAGGTCGGCTTCAGGCAACACGCCCGGTCGAAGCAACGACATGCTGCCCTCCCTAGGGTCTGTGGACATTAAGGTTTTGGTCGCGGCGCGACGGATATGGCGAAAACCGCCCGGCCCGGCGGCGCAAAGTCTTGAAAAGGGACGGCCTTTCCGGCGGCTTTGCTTCTTGATCCGAACGAATTTCGGTCATATCGCGCTCCAAATCCAAGTTGTCCAAAGACCCTACATGGACGCGGCTCGCAGAACCGGGACTGACAGACGGTCTGCAAGCATGTCTGCGCGCATGATATCCTGGACAGGGCCAATGGAACTCATGGTTGGCACGGTTCCGACGAACGTTTCATGGGCGACCCGGCTGATATCTGCAGCTGAGACTTCCTCTATTTTGCGCGAAACTTCGTCAATTTCGAGGACGCGTCCGTGAACGAGGATCTGGCGGGCGATTTGTCCGGCACGCGCGGCCGGGCTTTCCAGCGCCATCATCAGTCCGGCACGGATCTGTGCCCTGGACCGGGCCACTTCCTTGTCGGAAATCGAATTCGCCGCCGACAGCAATTCGTTCGCCAGCATGGGCATCAGCGCAGCGAGGTCTTCATGGCTTGTTGCCGCGTGAACCCCGAACAATCCCGTGTCGGAGAACGCCCAGTGGAAACTGTAGATCGCGTAGCACAGTCCGTGGCGTTCCCTGATTTCCTGAAACAGGCGCGACGACATTCCGCCGCCGAGGATCGAAGCCAGGATCTGAATGGCGTAGTAGTCGCGAGACTTGTAGGGATGGCCCTCAAACCCGATCAGGACCTGTGCTTCCATGAGGTCCTTTTCTTCGTGCTTTTCCCCGCCGACATACTTGGCCACAGGGTCATTCCCGGCTGGTTCGGAGCTGATACCGGCGAACTTCTCCGCTGCCATTGCGGCGAGTTCGTCATGATTGACGGCACCGGCGGCGGCAAGCACCATTTCCGGCCCGCGATAACGTTCAGCCAGGTAATTGTGCAGCCCGGCCTGGCTGAAGCCGCTAACCGATTCCGGCGTTCCGAGGATCGGACGGCCGATGGGCTGATCTGGCCAGGCAGTCGCCTGGAAGAGATCGAAGGCCTGATCTTCCGGAGAATCGTGCGCCGCCCCGATTTCCTGAAGGATGACATGCTTTTCGCGAGTCAATTCTTCCGGGTCGAAGGTCGAGTTTTGGAGAATATCCGCAAGAAGATCGACTGCCAGTGGCAAATCTTCGGCAAGGATACGTGCATAATAGTTCGTGTGCTCGATGCTGGTTGCCGCATTCAGTTCACCGCCGACGGCCTCGATCTCCTCGGCGATGCCACGTGCGCTCCGGGTCTTTGTCCCCTTGAACGCCATATGTTCCAGAAGATGGGTGATGCCGTTCTGTTCAGGCGTTTCAGCGCGCGATCCGGTCCGCACCCAAACCCCGAGCGCGACCGTTTTCAAGTGCGGCATCTGATCCGTGACAACCGTCATTCCGTTCGGCAGGCGCGTGGTCTTGACGTTCATGGCTTCAGGCTCCCGTTTTGACCGCGCGTGCGCTGGACTGGATGTATTTCTCGACCGCGCCTTGTTCGGCCGCCAGGATCTGCTGCCTTTCCTCGGCTTCCATCATCGGCTTCAGATTTTCCGGAAGGTCCGGCCGTACTCCGCAAGCCGCTTCGACCGCGTCCGGAAACTTCGCCGGATGCGCCGTGCCCAGCACAACCATTGGCGCGGAACCATCCGTGTGGGCCTCGGCGACCTGCACTCCGACCGCCGTATGCGGATCAAGAAGATATCCGGCATTCGCATAAACGGACTTGATGGTATCCGCTGTCTGATCCTGATTGCACCGTCCGGCACCGAAATGTGCCCGGATCGTGCTAATAGGGCCAGCGTCGATTTCAAAGCGGCCGGATTGCGACAACTGGTTCATCAGCCGCCGTACCGCATCGCCATCGCGCTCATAGACTTCAAACAACAGCCGCTCGAAATTGGACGACACCTGGATGTCCATGGATGGTGCAGTCGTGGCAACAACGCCGCGCTTTTCATAGACGCCGGTTTCCAGTGTCCGGGCGAGGATGTCGTTGACATTGGTGGCAACCACCAGCTTTTCGATCGGCAGCCCCATCTTCATGGCGGCATAGCCAGCGAAAATGTCCCCGAAATTGCCGGTCGGCACGGTAAAGGACACTTTGCGGTGCGGCGCGCCAAGTGCGGCGCCTGCCACGAAATAGTAGACGATCTGCGCCAGAATCCGCGCCCAGTTAATCGAGTTCACGCCGGAAAGGGCGACCCGGTCACGGAAGGCAAAGTTGTTGAACATGCCCTTCACGATCGCCTGGCAATCGTCGAAATTTCCCAGAAGTGCCAGTGCGTGGACATTGTCCTCGGACGGTGTCGTCATCTGGCGGCGCTGCACATTTGAGACACGCCCGTCAGGAAACAGGATGAAGATATCTGTCCGGGACCGGCCGCGGAACGCTTCGATGGCTGCGCCACCGGTATCGCCGGATGTCGCGCCGACTATCGTTGCGCGCAGGCCCCGCTCCTCCAGAACATGATCCATCAGACGGCCAAGCAACTGCATGGCGACATCCTTGAATGCCAGCGTCGGTCCGTGAAAGAGTTCCAGAATGTGGGTATTGTGGCCGGTCTGCACCAATGGTGTGACTGCAGGATGCCGGAAGCCAGCATAGGACTCCGAGATCATGGACCTGAAGGTGTCATCGGCAATCGCACCGGCGACAAACGGGCGCATCACCTCAAACGCGACCTCGTCATAAGGCTTGCCGGAGAAAGCGGCGATGGTTTTGTCGTCAAACTGCGGCCAGGTCTCGGGGAGATACAGTCCGCCGTCGCGCGCCAGACCCTGAAGAAGGACATCGGAAAACTCGAGAACGGGGGCCTCTCCCCGCGTACTGACATACTTCACAGTGCCCTAATCCTCCGAAATTCAAGCAGATACCGCGATGCGCTGCCGTTCGATGTGCACGTCGTTCCACACTAAAGCAATCTTACGGGGATTAAAACAAAACGATGACATTGGCGAGGGGCAACTGAAGATCATGCAATATCTTGTACCGCCTAACGCGAACAAGTTCTCCAGATGCTCCTGTGCACCGGAAACTGACTATGCATGCCCTGCATCGGTATAGAGCATGGCCGGGTCAATGCCCATGGATGCCAGCGCTCGCTGCCATTTGCTGTCAAAGTCCGCGTCGAACAACAGCCCTGGTTCGGCTGGCGTGGTGAGCCAGCCATTTGATTGTATTTCAGATTCCAGTTGCCCCGGCCCCCAGCCCGAATAGCCAAGCGCCAATATCGCGTTGGACGGGCCATTGCCTTCGGCCAACGCCCTGAGGATCTCGAGTGTCGCGGTCAGGCAGACCCCGCCATTGATGACCAGGGTCGATTGATCGATCAGAAAATCGTCGCTGTGAAGCACAAATCCGCGTTCGACTTCGACAGGCCCGCCCTTGTGCACGTTCATGTTCTTGACGCTCTGCGGCAGGATGATCGGGTTGTCGTCGCTCAGGATCTCCAGCTGGACAAGCAGCTCTTCAAGCGACAGATGCCGGGCGACCTGATTGACGATCAGCCCCATGGCTCCCTGGTCGGAATGCGAACACAAATACACGACCGAATTCTGAAAGCGGCTGTCGGACATGCCCGGCATGGCGATCAAAAATTGCCCTTCAAGGCTATCATCCGCTTCTGCAACGGCCATCGGCACTCCGCCTTCGGTTCAAGACAGGGGCACGATACCTGTTTTGTACTGTCTTGTTAACGTTAGAATTGCCAATGCGCCCAAATGAAATCTCACGTCTTCGTCACGCTGAAATGAAGCGCTCAAACCACGCAAACTCATGACGCCTGAAAGAATATGCGGTAGCTATCGGGCATGAAAACTCTTGCGACCATTCTGCTCTTTTTGACTGCGGGAATCAGCCCTGGCTTGGCCGGCGTCACCGGCTGGACCGAGATCCAGGGCGGCGCCGTCCGCTTGTTGTCGGCCGGCCAGATGGAGAACGGCAGCTACCGGCTTGGCCTCGAATTCTCACTGGAGCCGGGCTGGCACACCTACTGGCGCTATCCGGGCGAAGCCGGCATTCCACCGCTTGTCTCCCTTGAGAATGCCGGCAACGTGAAGTCTTTCGAAGTTCGTTACCCCGCGCCTGAGCGCTATGACGACGGCTTCTCGCAATCGATCGTCTATCATAACGGCATAGTCCTGCCGATTGATGCCGTTCCCGAAGATGCCCGGAAGAGCGGCGTGTTCTCCATCCGGGTCCTGTTCGGGATCTGCCGGGAAATCTGCGTGCCGGGAGAGGCTCTGCTTGAGATGCCTTTCGGTCCGGACGAAAACACCGACGCGCTGGCAGCCAAGCTCATCGACCGGGATCTTGCCGCCGTGCCGAAACCAAGTGGCGACAATGCACCACGCATTACCAATGTGACATCGGATGACGGCTATCTGCTGATTGACGCCGAGACCACGGTTCCCGGTGGTGCCGACTTGTTTGCCGAGGGGCCGGAAGGATCGTTCATTGGCCTGCCGAAACCGGTTGGCGCCTCCAGCAACAGCGCATCCTGGCGGCTTTCGAAAAAGGGTCTGCAGGTATCCGGCGCTGACGATATCCTGCGCCTTGTGCTGGTTGACCCGGCGGGCGCCGTCTACCATCTGGAGCCACTCGCCGGCCTGTCTCTGGACTGAACAGACGCAAATTCCCCGAAAGCGGGAATTTTTCCGCTTTTCCCGTCCGGCTCACCTCGACGGACCTGTCAATTCGCCCTATGTCCGGCCCGTACCGTTTGCCTGCTTTGCCATTGGGACGGTGGGGCTGGTGAAATATTCTGGAGAAGCGAAATGACCATCAAGGTGGGCGACCGTTTGCCGGTTGCAACATTCAAGACCATGACGTCCGATGGACCGGGCGAACTGACGACCGGTGAACTGTTCGATGGCAAGACTGTCGTCATGTTTGGAGTGCCGGGAGCCTTCACCCCGACCTGCCACATGAACCACCTTCCCGGTTTTGTCGAGCATGCCGACACGATCAAAGGAAAGGGTGTCGACACCATTGCCGTCGTTTCCGTAAATGACGTATTCGTCATGGATGCCTGGGCAAAGGCGTCAAATGCCGGCGGCAGCGTGACTTTCCTGGCTGACACGGGCGCCGAATTCGTCGAGGCAGCAGGTCTCGGCCTTGGACCAGCGCCCATTTTCGGCCACCTGCGCTCGCAGCGCTTCGCGCTGATCGCCAAGGACGGCGAAGTGACCTACATTGCCGTCGAGGATGCCCCGGGCGACCACGACAAGTCTTCCGCTGCAGCGATCATGGAAGCGCTCGGCTGAGCCTCCTTCGGCTCATCAATCCTTGCGCGGCCGGAGCACACCGGCCGCGTAGGTCAGAAACACGCCGACCAGGGTCGCTGCAAGACCGAACCATGTCAGCGCATACCCAAGATGATCGTTCTTGAAGCGGACGATGGTCTCACCTGCCTGCGGAAATCCACCCTCCGGCGTAAACGCTGCTTCGAGATCAACGCTGTACGGCGCCAGAACATCCGCTTCGACCCCAAGCACGTCACCCATGTGATCCGTATCGCGGGCAAACCAGATGCGACCTGTCTCGTCAGCCGCCGGTGTTGTCCAGTTGGGCCTTTCAGACAGACGCAGAATACCGGTCAGCGGCAGCCGGCCCTGCGGCGGCGCAAGCGCTTTCTGTCGCCGGTCGTTAGGCATGTCGAGCGGGATGAACCCCCGGTTCACGAGCACCGTCCAACCACTCTCCGCAACAAACGGTGCGTAAACGAGGTATCCAGGCCCCGAGGCGGGTCCCTTGGGCTCCGTCAACGCCGTGTAGTAGAAAGCAGCGCCGTCCTGAAACTCGCCAATCAGGGAGACACGCTTGTAATCGTCGGTTTCCCCCAATGCCGACCAACCAGGGTGACTTGGAAGCGGAGCCGGGTCCGATGACAATCCGGCTTCAACACGTGCAATCAGATCGCTCTTCCACGCAAGCCGGTTGAGCTGCCAGAAGCCGAGATTTAGCAGGATCGCCAGCCCAGCAAGGGCAGCCAGAAATGGGAACAACAGCTTTCTGAACGGTCCTTTGGTGTCTTCAGACGGGGAGCCGGGTACCGGATCGTTCATTCCTGACCGCCTTTGTCCAGACGGCCCTCGGCTGCCTTGTTGCGGTACTGAAGAGCAATCAACAGCCCTTTCAATGGCCTCAGGGTTGCGCCCGCAAGGACGACCGTCAACGGCAGCCACAAGACCAGATGCAGCCAAATCGGCGGCTGGAAGGCGATTTCAACACCCAGCACCAGTGCAACCACGACAAAACCGACAATCATGATGACAAACACCGCCGGCCCGTCGCCGCTATCGGCGAAGCTGTAGTCCAGACCACAGGCGGCGCAATTCTCATTCAGCCCCAGAAAGCCTTTGAACAGCTTGCCCTGGCCGCACCGTGGGCACCTTCCAGACAAACCTGCCAGAACCGGATCGGCCGGCGGGAAATGCGCCTTGTCTTCCATCCCGAGAGCCCTTTCAAAAGCAACGCGCCCGGACCGTGGAAACAGACCGGGCGCATTGGAAATTCGAAGTGATCGATCAGATCAGTGCGCGGCCGGTGTACCTGCGCCCCACACATAGATCGATACGAACAGGAACAGCCAGACAACGTCAACGAAGTGCCAGTACCAGGCCGCAGCTTCGAAGCCGAAGTGTTTCTCGACAGTAAACTGACCGGCAAGCGCACGGATCAGGCAAACCGCCAGAAAGATCGTGCCGACGATCACGTGGAACCCGTGGAAGCCAGTCGCCATGAAGAAGGTAGCACCGTAGATGTTGCCGTCGAAGGCGAAAGCAGCGTGGCCGTATTCGTAGGCCTGACAAGCCGTGAAAAGAACCCCAAGGATAACAGTCAGGGCAAGGCCGTTCTTCAGGCCGTCGCGGTCATTGTGCAGCAGCGCATGGTGTGCCCATGTGACCGTGGTGCCGGACAGCAGCAGGATCAGGGTGTTCAGCAGCGGCAGGTGCCAGGGATCGAAGGTCTCGATACCATCCGGCGGCCAGTGTCCGCCGGTTGCCTCTACCCGTGCGAACTGGATGGCTTCGCCGGAAAACAGTGCCGCATCAAAATACGCCCAGAACCAGGCGACAAAGAACATCACCTCTGAAGCAATAAACAGCAGCATGCCATAACGAAGGTGCAGGGAAACGACCCGGGTGTGGTGGCCCTGGCCGGATTCCTTGATGGTGTCACGCCACCAGCCGAACATCGTATAGAGCACGATGAGCATGCCGATTGCGAACAGGCCCCAACCAGACAGCTCCAGTCCGAATAGGGAAAACCCCTCGTCGGCACGCATCCAGGCAATGGCGCCAATGGCCGTGACGAAAGCGCCAACCGAGCCGATAAACGGCCACGGACTGGGGTCCACAAGGTGGTAATCGTGATTTTTCGCGTGTGCCTCAGCCATCAGCAAGCTCCCCAACACTTTTGCATTCCGGCGTCAGCGACGCCCATTCATTCCGGTCTCTCACAGTTTTGCCTCGGCGTCCTGCCGATTGTACTGCGCGGTCACGGGTTCTTCAGGATCGTCTACCCGGAAAAAGGTGTAGGACAAAGTGATTTCCTTGACGTGTTTCAGTTCAGGATCCTTGTCCATTTCCGGATCGACAAAAAAGATTACAGGCATTTCAATTGTTTCGCCGCTCTCCAGCGCCTGTTCCGTAAAGCAGAAGCATTCCAGCTTGTTGAAATAGGCGCCCGCCGTGGTCGGTGTGACGTTGAAGGTCGAAGAACCGACTGAACGTTCCTCGCCGTCATTGCGCGCAACATAGGCGACCTGGGCGGTTTCGCCCATCTTCAACGTTACCGACCGTGTTTCGGGGCGAAAGTCCCAGCCAAGGCTGGAATTGACATTGCCATCGAACCGCACGGTGATTGTCCGTTCGATCACCACATCGCTTTCAGCGGTCGCAACCTGGGTCGTGCCACCAAAACCGGTCACGCGGCAGAACAAGTCATAGAGCGGAACCGCAGCAAATGACGCACCGACCATCAGCGCGAACACGCTCAGGCAGATGGTTGCCGTCTTGAGGTTCTTCCTGGCCAGTTCATTGGACGATGACATCGCGGTAACGACCTTTCCTATCGCGATCTTAAAGCGGACGGTTCATGATGTCGGGACCAAGTTTGACAATGGTCACAACATAAAACAGCAATACCAGTCCCCCAAGCGCCAGCGCGATGGCGATTGACCGCGAGCGGCGGCGCTTCTTCTGTTCCTCGGTCAGCTTGATTCCGTTGTCACCGTCCGTCACGCGTCAAACTCCAGCGACCAGGCTTTCACCCAGAAGAAGGGCGAAAAGCAGGAAAAGATACAGGATCGAGAATTTGAACAGGCGAACAGCTGCGGTCCGTGCAGCCTCCCCCTCGCGGCGGCGCCAGACCTGAACGGCGAGCCCCACGAACGCCGTGCCGAGCGCGGCGGATGCCAGCCCGTAAACGATGCTGGCATAGCCAAGAAAATATGGAGCAACCGCAAGCGGCGCGAGCAGGAGGGAATAGGCCAGGATGTTGTGCCGCGTGACGGTTTCGCCCGCGACAACAGGCAACATCGGCACGCCCGCCTTGCGGTAGTCGCCGCTCTTGAACAGCGCAAGCGCCCAAAAATGCGGCGGCGTCCACATGAAGATGATCAGGAAAAGAACCAGGCTTTCCAGGCTAACAGTCCCGGTGACAGAGGCCCAGCCGATCATCGGTGGAAACGCACCTGCCGCACCGCCGATGACGATGTTCTGCGATGTCGAGCGTTTCAGCCACATCGTGTAGACGATGACGTAAAAGAAGATCGTGAAAGCCAGGAACGCGCCGGCGAACCAGTTAACCAGAAGGCCAAGGGTGACCACGGACCCGACTGACAAGGTCATTCCGAATACGAAGGCTTCATCGCGGGTGATTTTGCCTGCCGGGATCGGGCGCGATGCGGTGCGCGACATGATGCGGTCGATATCGGCGTCGTACCACATGTTCAAGGCGCCGGAGGCACCCGCCCCGATGGCGATGCACAGAAGGGCCACACCGGCAATCACCGGATGAAGTGTGCCGGGCGCGAGCATCATGCCGACAAAGGCCGTGAAGATGACCAGCGACATGACCCGCGGCTTCAACAGGTCGATGTAGTCGCCGACCGACCCCATGCCGCCGGACCAGACACCGGCCTCTTCATTCAAAATGTCCTGACGCTCGGCGAGCGACATGGCAGTTTCCTTCGAATTCGTTGGCGCTTACTCAGGAATAACGCTCCCACCAGCACCACTGACTGACATTTTGCCCCGCGCCGATGACCGGCGCGGGGCGAAACCGTCCGGAAGGCAAGCCTCCGGAATTGCGGATTACTTGATCCGCGGAAGGGTTTCGAACTGGTGGAACGGCGGCGGAGAAGACAGGGTCCACTCCAGGGTCGTCGCTCCCTCGCCCCATGGGTTCTCGCCGGCCACCCGCTTTTTGGCGAAGGCTTCAAATATGCCATAGAGGAACACCAGCACGGCGAAGGCGGAGATGTACGAGCCGATGGAGGACACGTAGTTCCAGCCAGCCAAGGCGTCCGGATAATCCGCATAGCGGCGCGGCATACCGTTCAGTCCCAGGAAGTGCTGCGGGAAGAACACCAGGTTCACGCCAACGAAGGTGATCCAGAAGTGCGCCTTGCCGATGGCTTCGTTGTACATGTAGCCGAACATCTTCGGGAACCAGTAGTACCAGCCAGCAAAGATCGCGAACACGGCACCAAGCGACAGCACATAGTGGAAGTGGGCAACCACATAGTAGGTATCGTGGAATGCGCGGTCGAGACCCGCATTGGCAAGCTGCACCCCGGTTACACCGCCAACGGTGAACAGGAAGATGAAGCCGATTGCCCAGACCATCGGTGTGTTGAACTTGATGGACCCGCCCCACATGGTCGCGATCCAGGAGAAGATCTTCACGCCTGTCGGCACCGCGATCACCATGGTGGCAGCCACGAAGTAGGCCTGCGTGTCGGAGGACATGCCGACCGTGTACATGTGGTGCGCCCACACGATGAAGCCGACGACACCGATTGCGACCATGGCGTAGGCCATGCCCAGGTAGCCAAAGATCGGCTTGCGGGAGAAGGTCGAGATGATGTGGCTGATGATGCCGAAGCCCGGGAGGATCAGGATGTACACTTCCGGGTGGCCGAAGAACCAAAACAGGTGCTGGAACAGAATCGGGTCACCGCCGCCGGCCGGATCGAAGAACGTCGTGCCGAAGTTGCGATCCGTCAGCAGCATGGTGATGGCGCCCGCCAGAACCGGTAGCGACAGAAGCAGCAGGAATGCGGTGATCAGCACCGACCAGGCGAACAGCGGCATCTTGTGCATGGTCATGCCCGGAGCACGCATGTTGAAGATGGTGGTGATGAAGTTGATTGCACCCAGGATCGACGAGGCACCTGCGACGTGCAGCGACAGGATCGCAAGATCCATTGCCGGGCCGGGCTGTCCGGAGGTCGACAGCGGCGGATAGATCGTCCAGCCGCCACCAACGCCGTTCATGCCCGGAGGGCCTTCAACGAACAGCGACAGAATAAGCAGCAGGAAGGCCGGCGGGAGCAGCCAGAACGAGATGTTGTTCATCCGCGGGAACGCCATGTCCGGCGCGCCGATCATGATCGGTACGAACCAGTTGGCGAAGCCGCCAATCAGCGCCGGCATCACCATGAAGAAGATCATGATCAGGCCATGCGAAGTGGTGAACACGTTGAAGATATGGGCATTGGCAAAGATCTGCATTCCAGGTTCTTGCAGTTCCATGCGAATGCCGACGCTGAGCGCGCCGCCAACGATCCCCGCCATAATAGCGAAGATCAGGTACATCGTACCGATGTCTTTGTGGTTGGTCGAATAGACATAGCGGCGCCATCCGGTCGGATGATCGTGTGCCGCATGTGCTTCGGTCGCAGCCATTTATGTGCTCCCTCGTTGGAATTCCAGGGCGGCGCTGCGTCTGCCGCGCGCCGCCGGTCCGTTCATAGTCGCGTCAGTTGGACGCAACGGAGATTTCGTTCAGCTCGCGTTTCGCAGCGAGTTTCTTTTCAGCCGCGATGGACGCCAGCAACTGCTCGTTCGCCGTATCCAGATCCTCCTGTGCCGCAGCAGCCCAGGTCTGGAACTGATCCTTGGAGACGACGCGGACAGCGATCGGCATGAACGCGTGATCCTTGCCGCAAAGCTCTGAACACTGGCCATAGAAGACACCCTCTTCGCGGGCATTGAACCAGACTTCATTCAAGCGGCCCGGGATGGCGTCGATCTTGATGCCGAAGGTCGGCATGGCGAACGCATGAATCACGTCTTCTGACGTCACCTGCAAACGGACAACCGTATCGACCGGCAGAACAAGATCGTAGTCAACGGCCAATAGGCGCGGCACTTCATTCAGCGAAACGCCGCGGGCTTCAGCAACTTCGGCCCGATCAGCGTCCTGAACCATCAGGCTGTCGAAGTAGAGGTCATCCATGCCTTCGTCGGTGTACTCGTAACCCCAGTACCACTGATAGCCGATCGCCTTGACCGTCATGTCGTATTCAGGGATCTCAAGCTGCTTGTAGAGCATCCGGAAAGACGGGATCGCGATGACCACAAGGATCAGGATCGGCACCACTGTCCAGACCACCTCGACCATCGTGTTGTGCGATGTGCGCGAAGGCTCGGGGTTGGCATTGGAGTTGAACTTGACCATCACGTAGATCAGCAGGGCCAACACGAACAGCGTGATCACTGTGATGATCAACAGTGTGAAGCCGTTGAACCAGGTGATGTCGTCCATCAGTTCAGTGGTGGATCGCTGAAATCCGAGCTGCCAGTTGCTCATGCCGGATTCTGCTGCCAGGGCGGCCGTCGACACCCCGGTAAATGCGGCCAACCAAGTGACCATGCCAGTGAGACGTTTGAAGATTGCCTTCACGTCCGCGCTCCCTTCCCTCAGCCGCCGCTGCAACAGCGGCACGCTCGCTCTTTAAAGTCCGAACCGGAACCGGTTCAATTCGCCTGCCAGTCCGCCCGGCCTGCCCCTGCGGAATACGCGGGACCCTCAGCCAAAACGCACTTTGTGCACCCATTCCGACTGCCGGAATATAACCACAGGCGAATAGATCGCGCGATGGACGGATTCAGACAGGCGGCAATCTGCCGCACCTTTGAGATGACGGCGCTTGGCGCACAAAAACCACAACAAACGATAGCCTGCAACGGCTTTTATCGTTTATCCGCCTGCTTTGCCCGCGGTCACGTGAATTGACTTTACTCAATGACGTCGGGTTTTTGACATAAATACCACCTAATCCATCGTCCCGTCGCACTTGGACTGGAAACGCGAACCGCATTGCGGCAATGTCCGGGTCACTTTACCTGATTGATTCGTGCCTATGACAGCTCACCGGCTGAACCTGCGGCACACCAAAAACCGGAACTGCCTGGAGGCCCGCTTGCCATCCCAATTTCCGCTGCTGACCACAGCTCTAAAGCCGTGCAAACTCATGAAGACGGCCATGCGCATTGGCACCATTGCGTCCATCAGCCTGTCACTCGCATTTGCATCGGCACTTCCCGCCCAAGCGCAGGGCGAAGTCAAGTCGGTGTTCGGCGACTGGCAACTCCGCTGTGATACGCTTCCAGGTGCGCCGAGCGAACAATGCGCACTGGTGCAGCATGTCACCTCCAGCAACATGGACAATGTCGGCTTGTCGGTTTTCATCCTGAAAACCGCCGATAACGACGCCCGCTTCCTGAGGGTTCTTGCGCCTCTTGGCGTACTGCTGCCCTTCGGCCTGGGCGTGCGGGTCGATGGCGCCGACATGGGCATTGCCGCCTTCACCCGCTGCCTCGCGGGCGGGTGCATTTCAGAGATCGGCATCGACGAAAACCTGTTCAACACCTTCAAATCGGGCGGCGAAGCGATCTTTATCGTCTACCGGACACCCGAGGAAGGCATTGCCATACCGGTATCCCTGGAAGGCTTTTCCGCAGGCTACGACGCCCTGCCCTAAACGGGGAACAGCCATTCAGGACGGCTGACGGCGGCTCACCCCGGAGCCCCTGTGCCCGGGCGTTTGCTCGGGGTGATGGCCTGCATGCGGTCGGCACCGGCATTGATGTCGTCCTGCTCAAGCTGAAGCAGCAGCCGCTCGCGGTCCCGTTCGCGCACATCGTCCTCGATCTGGTCGATCCGGTCGCTCGGCGTTCCGAGCGCCTCAAGCGCGGCCCGGCCGAACAGCATGCTGGATTCGAAGATCTCGCGGACCTGGAAATCGACGCCGCGCTTGGCAAGATCAAGCGCATGCGCCCGGTCGGTCGCACGGCAGAAGATCAGCGCATCCGGAAACTCTTCCCGGACCACGTCAATGGCCTTGCCCATGACCTTGTCGTTCTCGATGCACATGGCAATCAGCGCGGCCTTGCCTGCGCCTGCTGCCAGCAGCACGTCCCGCCGTGTGACATCGCCATAGTAGACCTTGTAGCCAAGCTTGCGGGCATTGGCGATGCGGTCGGGCCGAAGGTCGATGGCGGTCACTTCCACGCCTTCCGATGTGAGCACCTGCGCCGCGACCATGCCGAACCGGCCAAAGCCAAGCACAATAACGGTGGGGGCGGCTTCACCGAACGATTCAATTGACGGGTTCTCGACACCGCGCGCCTTGAGCCTTGCGGCGATCGCTTCAAGAATCAGCCCGCCGACCGGCGTCAGCAGCATGGTCAGGATGACGATGGCGTTCAGCATGTTGGCGGTCTGATATTCCATGACCGAGAACGACACTGCCGACGTAAACAGGACAAAGGCGAATTCACCGCCCTGGGGCAGGGTGACAGCGATCCTGAGCGCATCCGAATTGCGTGATCCGGTGGCGCGTGCCAAGGCCCAGAGAAAGACGCCCTTGACACTCATCACCACGGCTACGCCCAGCGCCACATAGGTCCAGTTCGAGATCACCAACTCAAAGTCCAGCGACATGCCGACCGCGACGAAGAACAGGCCCATGAGCAGCGACCGGAACGGCTCAATGTCGGCTTCCAGAGTGTGCCGGAAACTCGATTCGGCCAGCAGCACACCGGCAAGGAAGGCCCCAAGCGCCATCGACAGGCCAACAGAATGCATGATGCCGGCACTCCCGAGCGCCACCAGCAGCGCGGCCGTGAGCATCACTTCCCGGGCATGGGACGACGCCAGCAATTCGAATACAGGAGAGACCAGATAACGGCCGGCAAGGATCACGGCAGCTACTGCCGCAGCAATAATGACGATTTCCTCGACAACCGACACGGCTTCGCTGCCGCTGTTACTCGGCGCAAGAAGGGTCACCATCGCCAGAAGCGGAACGATGGCCATGTCTTGCAAAAGGAGGATACCGAAGGCGCGTTGTCCATAAGCCGAAGACAATTGCGCGCGCTCCTGCAGGATTTGCAAGGCAAAGGCCGTCGAGGACAGGGCAAGGCCAAAACCGCCGACAAGCGCCAATGAATTGGAGAACCCGGCAAGCCGGGCAATGGCGTAGAGGCAACATCCGGTCAGAATCACCTGTGCGGTGCCGAGGCCAAATATGTCTCTTTTCATGCGCCAGAGCTTTTGCGGATCAAGCTCCAGCCCGATCACGAAAAGCAGCAGGACAACGCCGAGTTCGGCGACATGCAGAACATCCTCGCCAGAGCCCAGAAGCGCCAGTCCTTGCGGCCCGACTGCGGCGCCGGCTGCCAGATAGCCGACCACGGAGCCGAGCCTCAGACGTTTGGCGATGGGAACGGCAACGACTGTCGCGGCAAGAAAAACAATCGCTTCGGTGAATAACGGGGGCGTACCGCCGG
The DNA here is from genome assembly GCA_965230445.1 of Roseibium sp. Taxonomy (GTDB): domain Bacteria; phylum Pseudomonadota; class Alphaproteobacteria; order Rhizobiales; family Stappiaceae; genus Roseibium. The sequence goes on from OZ246005.1 coordinate 3,207,822, forward strand.
CGGCCATCCTCTCTCCGCTCCTCAAGAGGCTAAGTGCGAATCAGGTTCTTGATTCCTTTCTGGCACCTTGGTGTATTGCGGCGAAGCTGTCCAGTGCGGGCACCAGCGAGCTGGTTCGCCCCGCCACCGCAGACCGCTATACCGCCGTACCTCCGACCGTTAGCGCATTGATACGCATGGAGGGCTGGCCAACGCCGACGGGCACGCCCTGGCCCTGCTTGCCACATGTCCCCATGCCGGGATCGAGTTCCATATCGTTGCCGATCATGGTGACGCGGGTGAGCGCATCCGGTCCGTTGCCGATCAGCATGGCGCCCTTGACCGGCGCACCGACCTTGCCCTTTTCGACCCGGTAAGCCTCGGTGCAGGAAAACACGAACTTGCCGGAGGTGATATCGACCTGCCCGCCGCCAAAGGCGACCGCATAGATGCCGTCCTCGACCGACTCAAGGATTTCCGCTGGGTCCTTGTCACCCGACAGCATGACCGTATTGGTCATGCGGGGCATCGGAATATGCGCGTAGGACTGCCTGCGGCCATTGCCGGTCGGGGCCATGCCCATCAGCCGGGCATTCTGCCGGTCCTGCATGTAACCGGTCAAAATGCCGTCCTCGATCAACGGAGTTCGGCTTGACGGCGTGCCCTCATCATCAACGGTCAGCGACCCTCTCCGGTCTGGGATGGTGCCATCATCGACGATTGTCACCCCGGGGGCGGCCACCCGCTCGCCCATCAGGCCGGCGAAGGCCGAAGTCTTCTTGCGGTTGAAATCGCCTTCAAGACCGTGGCCAACCGCTTCATGCAGCAGGATGCCGGGCCAGCCCGGGCCAAGAACAACATCCAGCGTACCGGCGGGTGCCGGAACCGCCTCCAGATTGACAAGTGCCTGACGCAATGCCTCGTCGACACCAGCCTGCCAGTTTTCCGCTGCAATGAAGCGTTCAAATCCTTCCCGGCCACCGCAGCCGAAAGAGCCTGTTTCCTGGCGATTGTCGTCTCCGGCGACCACTGAGATGGACAGGCGTACCATTGGCCGGACATCACGCACCAGATGACCGTCGGCGCGCAGAATTTCCACCACCTGCCAGGACCCGGCCAATGACGCCGACACCTGCCGCACGCGGGCATCCTTGCCGCGGGCGTAAGCATCGATTTCTTCCAGCAATTTCACCTTGCTCTCAAAGCTGGGGCCGCCGAGAGGATTTGCATCGGTATACAGCAACGTGTTTGTCCGGGCCGGTGCAGCGGCATAGGTGCCGGCGTGCCCGCTTTTCACGGCGGCAACCGCATCCGCGGCGCGCTTGAGTGCGGCTTCGGAGATATCGCCAGCATGGGCGTAACCTGCGGCCTCTCCTGCCACCGCCCGCAAACCGAACCCTTGTGCCGTATCATAATTGGCGGCTTTCAAACGGCCATTGTCGAACACCAGGCCTTCTGTCTGGCGGTACTCGACAAAAAGTTCTCCATCATCCGCACCGTGGAGCGCATCAGCGGTTATCCGCTTAGCCGTTTCCAGCCCGAGGCCCGAGCTTTCAATGAGGTCCGTGGAGGTTTCGGTCATGCTGTTGTCCTGGCTGGCGGGGGATTGCCGGTTCGTGAGGGTTATTCTGGTCAACATAGGGTTTTTGAGTGGAATTTCACGCCAAATCGCGCAGGCGTCCACGTGTCTTCTCCGGAAATCAAATGAAAGTGTCTGGCGAACGATCGTTTGGGCGACCTTCTCCAGAAGGGCAAGACCTTGCCCGAACTGCAGCCAGGACCTAAAACACGGTCGACAGGACAACAACGGAACAGAAACGCATCGCCATGAACCGCTACGAAAAACCGCAAATGCCGAGCGAAGCGAGAATCCGGTATCTGGACGGCGACTACCAAGTCGAGACCCCGGGCACTTACGTCCGTTGCGCGGTCACCGGCAAGGCCATCCCGATTGACGAGTTGAAGTACTGGTCTGTTGAGCGTCAGGAACCTTATGTCGATGCGTTTGCGTCGTTTCAGCGTCACAAGGAATGTCTCGGCAGCTGACTACGTTCGGTGGCTCACCCGCCCGTCTTGAAGGTCCGTGACCGTAACCGGTCCTTGACGATATTCATCAACCGGTCTTCATCCTCGACCGCCATTTCAACGTCCAGCACTTCGGTTTTCGCGACCAGCCAGCGATATATCTCTGAATTGGCGGTCGATAGGCGCGCCATATCCTTCGCAGTGGTGACCAGCTGCAGGTGCTCCGCTTCGGCGCCGGAGAGCAGGGTTTTCACGTCCTGCTCGCTGTATTTGTGATGATCGGCGAAGCCCTTCGTTTTGACAACGTTGAAGCCAAGTCCGGTCAACGTGTCGAAGAACTTCTGCGGCCTGCCGATGCCGGCAAAGGCAAAACAATCAACATCGCTCAAGGCTGGATTGGCAATCGGAACCAGCTTTGAATGGAGGATCGGCATTGCTCTGCGGCCCGCAAGCTTGACTGCGTCATTTCCGGCTTGGCCTGCACCTATCAACATCAGCACGTCGGCCTTGCCCATCTGGCGGTTTGCGGGCGCTCTCAAAGGCCCGGCTGGCAGGCACAGACCGTTGCCCAGTCCCGTCTTGCAGTCGACAAGAACAATGCTGAGGTCCTTGGCAAGCGACGGATTTTGAAATCCGTCATCCATGACGATCACATCAATCGGCAATTCCTCGGCAAGCCGTGCTCCGGCAGGCCTGTCAGCGGAAACGACCGTCGGTGCCAGTGCCGCCAACAGCAACGCTTCATCACCGGCTTGGTCTGCGCCATGAACATCCGGATCGACACAAATTGGTCCTTGTTCACTTCCGCCATATCCGCGCAGCAGGAATCCCGGGCGAAGGCCTTCTCCCACAAGCAGTTCAGCCAGACGCAGGGCAAACGGGGTCTTTCCCGTCCCGCCGACAACAAAGTTTCCTATGCAGATAACCGGCAGCCGGGAGCGGAATTTCGGGCGCGCAAACATCCGCCGGCCAGCGACGGCGCCATATACAAAGCCGGCCGGTGCGAGTGCCACCGCCTCCGGCCTCCAGACAGGCTTCCACCAAAAATCGGGCGCGCCGGCCAAATACAACTACTCCACCTGTAGCCCGCTCACACAAGCTCCTTGCCAAGCAAAGGCGCCAGTTGATCGAGCGTGTTTTGCAGGGCACCGCGCCCTTCCAGCACGATGTCCCTGGCACGAGCTGCTCTCGCCGTTCCCGCTTCGGGTGCCTGCAGGGTTTCCAAAACAGCCGTGGCAAGCTCCTCAGGGTGCACAACCCGCAATGCGGCATCCGCTTCCCACAATGCCTTGTAGACCGCTCTTGCGTTTGCGACTTTCGGCCCCGTAATCAAAACATTGTTCAGCAATGCCGCTTCGACCGGGTTGTGACCACCGGCATCGGTGAACGACCCACCAAGAAAGACTACCTTTGACAGGCGATAGTATAAACCCATCTCGCCGAGCGTGTCTCCTAGATAAACATTGGTATCTGAGGCAATAGTCTGCGATAGACTTCGTACAGCGCAGAAATAATCGTAAGTTTTCACAAGTGCAGCGACGCTTTCGGCTCGATGCGGATGGCGAGGCACGAGGACCAGCAACGCGTTCGGACAATCCCGAAGGATATGGCGGTGTGCGGTCAGGGCGATCTCTTCTTCGCCCGGATGGGTCAATGCGGCCATCCAGACCGGGCGCGCCCCTATGTCCGTCTGCAGCGCATCGACAGCGGCCGCATCGGCCTCAAGAGCAGATGTATCGAATTTGAGATTGCCGGGAACCTCGACTTTCGGTGCCCCGAGGGCAGAAAACCGCTCCGCATCAGTCGCATTCTGGGCAAGAACAAGATCGGCCCGGCCAAAAAGGGCCCGTGCGGGCTGTCCCAGGCATGACCACCTGCGGAAAGAGCGCTCTGAAAGCCGGGCATTGACCAACACGAGCGGAATGCCGGCCCGCGCCGTTGCAGCAAACATGTTAGGCCAGATCTCGGATTCAACCACAAGCACAGCTTCGGGCTGCCAATGTGCCAGGAACCGTCGGAGAAATACCGGATTGTCGTAAGGTGCGAACTGGTGAACCATACCGCTGTTAAGCCGCTTCGACGCCAGATCGGCCGCCGTCACGGTAACAGTGGTCAAAAGAACCTTGAAACCCCATTCCTGCAGGCGTTCCGCCAACGCCAGAACCGACGTCGTCTCACCGACGCTCGCAGCATGAAGCCACACGACCGGCCCGCCCGGATGGGGCATGCCGGGAAACCCAAACCGTTCGCCGCGCCGCGCTGATATCTCTTTGCCGGAACGCGCCCTCAGGTAAAAAAGCAAATGAAACAAAGGCCACGCCAACCGGCAAAGCACACTGTATGCTGTCAACAGGAACGGCCGGCGGCTAGCCATTAGGGCGCCCGACCAGTTCATAGGCCCGCTTGGTAGCCCGGTTCAGGCCGTTCTGGACCTGCAGGCGGGCGTCTTCGAGCGCTTCGTCATCCGCGTCCGCAGGGACCCAAATGAGATCACACGTCGCGATCCCACCCTGGCCGAACGGCAGGTTCATGCTGGCTTTGTCCCAGGTGTCGAGCTCTTTGCTCCGGCTGGTGGCAACAGCAACCGGCAGGATCGGACGGCCGGAATGCTTGGCAAGCTGCGCTATGCCGACACCCGATATCCGCGCAGGCCCCTTGGGAACATCCGCCGTCATGGCGACGGAGTATCCGTCCCGCAGCGCCTTCATCGCCTCGATGAACCCGCGCATACCGCCACGCTTTCTGATTTGCCGTCCGGTCTGTCCGCCGGACGCGCGTATCAGACCGAGGCCAAGCTTGCTTGCGGCAACCGCATTTACTTCCCCGTCGGCCGATCTCGAGATCATCACCTTGGCAGGCCAATCGGGATGTTTGGCAAACGGCACCATGAAATGCTGTCCGTGCCACATGGCGACGATCACGGGCAGATGCTCCGAGACCCGGTCGTGGGCATCGGACGGCTCGATGACGAACCGATTTGTCCGGTAAACAAACTGCAGATAAGTGGCGAGAAAACTGCCGATCCCTGACAGGACCCGGGGATGTCGGCCAATGCGCTTGAGCATGAAGTCTGATAACTCAGTTAGCGGTTTCCGGATCCAGCAAACGGTGCATGTGGACGATGAAATAGCGCATATGGGCATTGTCCACCGTTGCCTGTGCCTTCGCGCGCCAAGCCTTCTCCGCCTCCGCATAGTTCGGAAAAATGCCGACAATGTCGAGTGCTTCCAGATCGCGGAAGGTAATACCGTCGGGGCTTTCCAGTTCTCCGCCGAAGACAAGGTGCAACAACTGCTTTGGCGCTTCTTCTTTGCTCATGGCTCCATCTCTCCAAGTTGCCGTCCGGCGTCAGTTCACAAAGTCCCGGATGGCCGCGCGGGCCGGACCGGCAAGGTCCTTTGGAGCTGCAATCAAGGCCGGATGGCGTATCGACGCCCTGTTGTAGAGGGGCAGGTTGCCGGACAGGTCGGTCACGCTGCCGCCCGCTTCCTGCACCAAAACATCGGCCGCTGCAAGATCCCAATCGCATGGCCCGCCCCGGGCAACGGCGAGATCCACCCGTCCTCCGGCCACAATGGCAAAGCGGTAGGCAAGCGACCTCATGATATCGGCAGGTTCAAGTCCAATCGCCTGCAGATCCTTGTTTTGTGCGACGGACGGTGGGCCGGAAAGCCGCGCCCCGTTCACCGATGAACATCCGGAAACGGCAATCGGCTTGCCGTTGCACCAGGCCCCGCCCGATTGCCGGGCCAGATACATTTCGTCGCGGACCGGGCAAAATACGGCACCGGCAACCGGGCGCCCACGCTCAACCACGGCCAGAGCAATGGTCCACTCATCGCCGCCCGCAAGGAACGCGCGGGTGCCGTCGATCGGATCGACGATGAACGTCCTTTCGCTGGACAAGCGGCTCTTGTCATCTGCGGTCTCTTCAGACAGCCAGCCATATTCCGGACGTTCTCCGCGCAGAACGGCCGCCAGATGCCGGTCAACCGCAAGGTCCGCTTCCGACACCGGCGATTTGTTGCCCTTCAGCCAGGTATCCGGGTCCCTGCCGAAAAAGCCAAGGGCAACCCGGGCTGCCTGGCGCGCGGCATTCTCCAGAAGCTCCAGTTCGGCCTGATTGTTGCCGCCGGCTGTCCGCTGCTTATTCTCCGGCAATCGCCATTCCCTCGATCAAGATCGACGGTGCTGCAACGGCATAACGCGCATCCAGATCGTTCGCCGGGACAAGCCGCTGGAACATACCGGTCAGATTTCCGGCAATGGTGATTTCGCTAACGGCTTGCACGGGCTCACCGTCCTCGAACCAGAACCCGGATGCCCCGCGCGAATAATCACCGGTCACGCCGTTCACGCCCTGACCAATCAAATCGGTTACGAGCAGGCCGCTTCCCGCTTCCTTCATCAATTGCTCCGGCGTTTTCTCACCGCCCATAAGCGTCAGGTTGGTAGAGCCCGGCGACGTCCCCCCGCCACTGCGATTGGCGCGGCCATTCGGCGCCAGTCCGAGTTCGCGTGCAGTCGCACCGTCGAGGAACCAGTGTTTGAGGACACCATCCTCAATCATGTTGAGCACATCCGCGCGGGTGCCTTCGCCATCGAACGGCCGTGTCGCGCCGCCGCGGCGCTTGAACGGGTCATCGACAATCTGAATGCCGCTTGCGAAGACCGGCTGATCCATCTTGTCTTTCAGGAAGCTGGTCTTGCGGGCGATCGAAGCGCCATTGACGGCTCCCGCGAAGTGCCCGACGAGGCTGCGCGCAGCACGGGCCTCGTAGACAATGTTGGCCGTGCGGGTGCTGATCTTTTGCGGGTTGAGGCGTCTCACGGCCCGCTCCCCTGCGCGCCGGCCAATATCGGCCGGGTCTTCCATGTCTTCGAAAAATGTCCGTGAATCGAAGTCGTAGTCGCGTTCCATTCCGGTGCCCTCACCGGCGATGGCGGTCATCGACAGGCCGTAACGCGAGGACAGGTAGGCACCCTGAAACCCATGGCTGGTGGCAAGCACAACGCCGCCCAGCCGCCAGGACGCTCCGGCACCGCCGGATTTGCTGACGCCTGCGACCTCAAGCCCCGCAGCTTCGGCCTCAAGCGCAAGGGCTGCGAGCCGCTCGGCATCAAGCTCTGTTTTGTCGAGCAATTCCAGTTCGGGCAGTGTTTCGACCAACAACTGCGGGTCGGCGAGCCCGGCATAGGGGTTTTCCGGAGCAACCCGCGCCATTGCGACGGCCCGTTCGGCCAGGGCATCCGGATCGTCAATGCTGTTCGCCGACACCATCGCAGTTTTCTTGCCGACGAACACGCGCAGCGTCACATCATCGCCTTCGGCCCGGTCGGTTTCCTCTATCTTCCCGTCCCGGACATCGACCGAAAGGGATATTCCGGTCACGGCCACGGCATCGCAGGCATCGGCCCCCGCCTTTCGCGCAGCTTCCACAAGCTGGCTTGCGCGGTTCTGCAATTCGCTTTGATCGATCAGGTCCGACATTCATCCTGCCTTTGCTGGGCGTGTGTGTTCGTCAAACGGCCCTCTTGGCGAATGGGTTTAAGCCGCCAAGCCCTGGGCCGCAACCGGCAAGCCGGGATGTCCCCAAAGTGCCGCCGGTTTCCACCGATGTGTGGCCGGAACCGGCATACGGCAAGATCAGGGCAATGCTTGAAGCGGGAACAACAGCCTAAATGGTCCGTAAACAGCCCGGTTACAAACCGGTAACTGTCTTTAAAAACACGGTTTTTTAACCGTGCTTGTTAAGCGGATCACGATGCCTGTCTGCTAGCTTCCGGAGTGTCAAGAGACCGAAAACAGGTCCGGCGGAGAGGCATATTGAGACGTCAAGCAGCAACAGAAGCAGCCACAGCGAAAGGGTCCGGCACACAGTTCGTGCTGGACCCTGCAGCTCTGCCGCTCCGGTTCGAGCAGCGTCTGGCTCCAACCTTCAGCGGATGCCCGCTGCCAGCCGACATTTCCCTGGACAAGGACAGTGCCGTGATCAAGCGCCGCATCGCCGGTGTGCCGCTCACTGTCTGTGTTCCGATCAACAAATTCGACGGCATCATGGTGCGGATTGTCCCGGCCGGGGAAACCGGCGCGGTGATCGCCACCTTGATCCTGAAACACCCTGACAGTGCACTGTCGATCACGCTGGCCGAAACGCGTGATCCGAATTGCCTGGCGTCCATCTGGACTGCATGGGCAAAGGCGCTCGACCTGCAGATGCTGGTTTGCGACCTTGGCGGCGACGTCAAGCCGATCGACGCTTACAGCGCCAAACCTGCCGCCGAACCGGCACCGCGCCGCAAACTCGCCCAGCTCACTGGCCGCCGTCCGCGCTTCCTGACGAAACGGCGGGTTCCGGCCGCAACCGCAGTGTTGGCGAACCACGGCCGTGAACGGGAAATCATCGCGCGGAACTAAGTTTCTTTCTCACAGGGCCCAGCCGACAAAGGCATCGGCGCTGAACCCGATGAACAGTATCCACCCATATCCGCCGTTCGAGCGGAACAGCTTCAAGCACTGATCCGGATCGTCGATATCGAGCACGATCGATTGCCAAAGCAAGTGCGCAGCACCTAGCGCAATTCCGGCAAAAGCCAGCGGCCCGGCGTCGGCCAGCGTTGCTGCTATGGCAAACAAGACGGTCGCAGCGGAATATAGCGCGACCATCGCCGGGCGCGTCCAGATCCCGAACAGCCGTGCAGTCGATTTCACGCCGACCAGAGCATCGTCCTCCTTGTCCTGATGGGCGTAGATGGTGTCATAGCCAATGGTCCAGCAGATACCGCCAATGTAGAGCACCACCGGTGCCAGCGACAAAGACCCGAAAACGGCGGACCACCCTACCAATGCGCCCCAGGAAAAGGCAAAGCCGAGAAATAGCTGCGGCCAATTGGTTACGCGTTTCATGAAAGGGTAGATCGCAACAGGAAGGAGTGAGGCAACGCCCAGCCAGATCGTGGAAGTGTTGAACTGCAGCAGCACCAAAAGACCGGCCAACGCCTGAAGCACCAGAAACACCGTTGCTTGCTTGCGGCTGACCTGCCCCGCAGGGATCGGCCGCGAGCGGGTGCGTTCCACCTTTGCGTCGATATCCTCGTCCACAATGTCGTTGAAGGTGCAACCGGCGCCGCGCATAGCGATTGCCCCAATCAGAAACAAAACCAGATGCCAGGGATTGGGCCAGCCGTTCCCCGCAGCAATGGCTGCAAGTGCCGCCGACCACAAACACGGCCACAGGAGCAGCCACCAGCCGATTGGCCGTTCCCAGCGCGCCAGCCGCGCATAGGGCCGCAGGGATGCCGGCAGCTTTGTGTCCACCCAATGCTGTTTTACGGCATCTGAAACCGGCCCGGTGTCGCGCGCGGAAAACCACATGATGTTAGATCCCTTAAATTTCCGCCTAAATGGTATTGGCAGCGCATACTTGCGCCTTCTATCCGGTTTGAAGGCGCAATACATCCCGCACAACCCGAATTTCATCCTGACCGGCACAAACAGGCCAGGTCACCGGTTGTTGAGGTCAATCTAGGGCCTGTGGGGATTTAGGATTTGGATCGCGGTATCGATGAAAATCGTTCGGATCTAAAGCGTTCTCGATTTGAATTGAACCACTTAGCGCTGCCTGAAATCAAAGATTTCAACGCGCCAAGTGGTGCTTCTGTTTCTGCAGCAATCGAAACGCTGCAGAAGCAATGTCGCTGGAAAGGCCATTCCTTTTCAAGACTTTGCGCCGTGGAGCCGGGCGATTTTCATCATATCCCTAGCGGGACGCGGCGCTTTTGACCCCGGATGGCGTCAGAGAGCCCTTATGGAGGCTACTCCATGGCAGTCTTTCTTCCTGATCCGCGGCCAAAAGCGTCTCGCGCCGCGACCAAAACCTAATTCCCCACAGGCCCTAGGATGTCAGCATCCTCGCCAACAGCGTGTTCGAGGACACAGCGCTCGAGGGATGTCCGCTCGAAACCCTCAAGTTCAAACAGGGGGAGATAGTCGTCGTTTGAAGGAACCCACGCCATCGATGCCTTGATGCCGAAGGCTTCGATATCGGCAAGTACAGACCGCAGAAACCGCTGCGCCAGGCCCCGGCCCCGATACGCCGGGGAAAGATAGATCTCTTCCAGTTCTGCAACCCGCCCGGAAAGGACAACGGACTGTCGAAACATCACGGTTATCAAACCGGCTGGCACTCCGCGCACCACAGCCACATAGACCCGGCCCGCCGCAGCGTCGACAAGCAATTGGCCGAGTGTCTCTTTCGCCGCCTTGTCGAATATTCCACCGGATTCCAAGCGGTGCTCTTCATATAACTTGAGGATATCCTTTCGTTGCGCAGGGCCTCCCAGCAGAACTTCAAAACTGCGGTTCATGATTGTCGCCCCTCCCCCCGGCTATTTGCCGCGCTTTTCCCGCCGTGCTAGATCGCGGGTCAGAACCTTAGCACGTCGCAAGAACCTCTGATTCCAGTTCCAACAGGATCCCCATGAACCTTCTCCTGATCGGCTCCGGTGGCCGCGAACATTCCCTGGCCTGGGCTCTAGCGAAATCCGGGAAAATGACCCGGCTCTACGCCGCACCCGGCAACGCGGGCATTGCGCAAGTTGCCGAGACCACCGGTCTGGACGCCAGCGACCATGCCGCCGTGATTGGTTTTTGCCGGGACCATGCAATCGATCTGGTGGTTGTCGGACCGGAAGCCCCGCTGGTTGCCGGGCTTGTGGATGATCTTGAGGCCGCCGGCATAAAGGCATTCGGCCCGTCCAAAGCCGCGGCTCAGCTCGAAGGGTCCAAAGCCTTCACCAAGGCGGTCTGCGACGAGGCGGATATTCCAACCGCCGCCTATGCCCGGTTCGACAACCGGGACGACGCCCTGGCTTACGTGCGCGGCACCGGGGCGCCGATTGTCGTGAAGGCCGACGGATTGGCGGCCGGCAAAGGCGTGGTCGTCGCCATGACGGATGAGGAAGCCGTGGATGCGATCGAGAACTGCTTCGACGGTTCCTTTGGCGCAGCGGGCGCGGAAGTCGTCATCGAAGAATTTCTGGAAGGCGAGGAAGCCAGCTTCTTTGTCCTGTCCGATGGCAAGACCGCGCTGCCTCTGGCGACCGCGCAGGACCACAAACGCGCCTTTGACGGCGATACAGGGCCGAACACGGGCGGGATGGGCGCATACTCACCGGCTCCGGTGCTCACTGAGGCGCACATCAAGACCGTGATGAAGCGGATCATCCAGCCGACCATCGACACGCTCGCGGCGCGCGGGACACCGTTCAAGGGTGTTCTCTATGCCGGGCTGATGATCACATCAGACGGGCCAAAACTGATTGAATACAACACCAGGTTCGGCGATCCGGAATGTCAGGTGCTGATGATGCGCCTGGAAAGCGATTTGCTTGAACTAATGCTGGCAAGCGCCGAAGGCCGATTGGAAGAAGCCGAAGCTTGTTGGAATGAGCAGTGCGCGCTTACAGTGGTACTGGCGGCAAATGGCTATCCGGGCTCCTATGACAAGGGAACGGAGATCAGAGGGCTCGATGGACTGTCATCAGACACAGTCCAGGTCTTTCACGCCGGAACGAAAGCTGAAGGCGCGCGTGTGCTTGCCAATGGCGGCCGGGTCCTCAACGTGACGGCCCTTGGCGCCACGGTCGAGGAAGCACAAGGGCGCGCCTACGAGGCTGTCGATTCCATCGACTGGCCCAACGGGTTCTGCCGTAGCGATATCGGCTGGCGTGAAATCGCACGCAGCAAAGGCTGATCGTTTCCAGGCATGGGAGAACATGCGTGATGAATCAGGACTTGCCGGATCTTTACCCGGGTTTTCAGGAAGCCGAAATCAGCGCCGGCAACGGCGAAACGCTCTATTGCCGCATTGGCGGGTCCGGACCTGCCCTGCTTCTGATTCACGGTTATCCGCAAACCCACGCTATCTGGCACAGGATCGCACCGCAGCTTGCCGGCGAATTCACGCTGGTGATCCCCGATCTGCCAGGCTACGGGCGGTCTTCCATTCCGCTGCTGAGCCAGGACCACTTTGCTTATTCCAAGCGGGGTATGGCCAAGGCGATGGTGGAGCTCATGCAGGCGCTCGGGCACGGGCGTTTCCGCCTGGCCGGACACGACCGCGGCGCACGAGTTGCCTACCGTCTTGCATTTGACCATCCGCACCTGGTGGAAAAGATCGCCGTCCTCGATATCCTGCCGACCGCTGTCTACTGGGACAACATGGACCGGGATTTCGCGCTGCGGGTTTACCATTGGGCTTTCCTTGCCCAACCGGCGCCATTTCCGGAAAACCTGATCGCTCCGAGCGCAATCGCCTATCTGGAGCACACGTTGGCAAGCTGGACAGCACGCAAGGATCTTTCCTGTTTCGACCCTGCAGCGCTTGCGCACTACCGCGCCTTCTTTTCCGATCCGGCGCGGATCGCAGCGACCTGCGAGGACTACCGGGCCGGAAGCGTGATCGATATCGACCATGACCGTGCGGATATGGCGGCCGGACGAAAGATCCAGGCACCGCTCCTGACGCTGTGGGCAGATGCCGGTCTTGCCCGCGAGACCGCCGGTCCCCTCGATGTCTGGTCGAATTGGGCTGAAACAGTTTCCGGCAAGGGCGCTGATTGCGGGCATTTTATCCCGGAAGAGGCCGCAGACGAGGCAGCGGCGGAAATGCGCGCCTTCTTTTCCCAGTAAGCGAATCCTTTGGCAGGCTTGCACTTTCCCTCCGGCAGCCGCATCTGAAGGGGTAAACCTGCGACCACCATCCGGCTCCCTACAATGACTTCTTCCACAGCATCACCAAAAATCGGTCTCGCGCTCGGCGGCGGCGGTGCGCGCGGACTGGCGCATATTCCGGTTTTGGAAGCCTTTGACGACCTGGGGCTGAAACCACACAAGATCGCCGGCACCTCTATCGGTGCGATCATGGGCGCCGGCTATGCCGGCGGGCTTAGCGGTTCTGATCTCCGCGAGATTACCCTTTCGACGCTGGCCGACCGGAACGCTGTCCTCAAAAAAGTCTGGGAATTGCGTCCTCGACGGTTCTTCAATGTGTTCAAGAATGCGCCCCTGCAGCTTGATCCGCACAAGGTGCTGGAAATCTTCATCGGTGCGCATATCAAATACACGTTCGAGGATCTCGACATCTCCCTGCGGATTCTTGCGACAGATTTTTATGGCTGCAAGGAAGTCGCCTTTGAAAGCGGGCCGCTGCTGCCCGCCATTGCTGCCTCGATAGCCATTCCGGCCGTGTTTAAGCCGGTCCAGCACAACGGACGCCTCCTGGTCGACGGCGGTGCGGTCAATCCGCTGCCCTTCGATGAACTGACTTCAAGCTGCGATATCGTGGTCGCCATTGACATCGTCGGTGACCCGCTCCCCCGCGAGGATGGCCGCGCTCCGGGCAGCGTGGACATGCTTTACGGCACCATACAGATCCTGATGCAGACGATCAGTGCCGAGAAACTAAAGCGCGCTGAACCGGATATCCTGCTCAGCCCCAACATTGAAACCATCCGTGCACTGGATTTCCTCAAGGCGAAACGGATCCTGAGCGAGACCGATTACCTGCGAGAAGAGCTAAAGCAAACGTTGCCCGTTACTTTGAACCAATTACGCATGTAGACTCTCGCACGAGATGTATTCGCTTGGATACATTTCACAGTACTGACACATTTGTTTGAACCGACTCGGAATTTAATAAAAATTTAAATGAATCGTGCGAATCCTTGATCATGCGTTAAAGGATCCGAAACCATGCAAGTCTCCGCCGAACCCATCGACTTTGAAACCTGCCCGGTACCCGACTCGGTTCTGCGACGCCTCCTCGGAAACACGCTTTCTGTGGCGGCTGAACTTGGAGCCGAGTTGCCGGAAACCCAGCGCGCGGCGCTTGCAGTTTTTTGTTACCGGCGTGCTCACATGCGCCCGCTCGGTCTTGTCCTTGCAAAAAAGTGTGATCGAAGGGCTCTGGTGCGCGAAGCAGGCCTGCCCGGTGAGCTCATTCACGTTCAGGCGCTCTCCATCCGCGATACCGATGCGGCGGATATCCCGCTTGCCCGCAATGCCAAGCGGCCTGTAAGCCTTCACACGTTCTGAAACTTTGCGATTTCGGGGCTGGTTCCTCCTCCCACTGGCCCCCACCTGGCAACCGCCCACGGATATAGAGTTTCGGGCCGGTTGCCTTTTTCTTTGGGGAAGCACCTTTCTGCCTCGTTTCAACGTTTTCCGGCTTGTCCCGGCGCGCAACCCGCCTACCCTTTCCTAATGGAAAGCGAAGGAGATGCCGGAATGCAGGAACGTGCCCTTCACCTGATACCCTCATGCCTCAATCCGCTCGCCGCACTGGCGGTCTTCATAACGGCGATAGGGCTTCTTGCTTCGCCCGCCCATGCGATCTGCCAAGCCGTTGCGGGGTTCCCTGCCCTGCCAGCACCCCCGGACGCCGCACGGGTCTGGCAGGTGGCTGTTGAGGCTGGCCAGATCCGCATACGCTACATCGGCCACTCGACCTTCGAACTGGAAACGCCCGCCGGAATTCGCATCGCGACCGACTACAACGACAGCTACCGGCCCAGCCGGACACCGACAGTCGCGACCATGAACCGTGCGCATTCGACACACTTCACGCTGAACCCCGACCCGGACATTTCGCATCTCCTGCCCGGATGGAACCCGGAAGGAGGTCCGATGGACTACGACCTGGTCGTGGAGGATGTGCGTGTGCGCAACATTCAAACGAACATCCGTACCTGGGACGGAGGATCACAGGCGCTCGGCAATTCGATCTTCATCTTCGAGGCCGCGGACCTGTGCATTGCCCATCTCGGCCACTTGCATCACCGGTTGACCGAAGAGGATCTTTTTCGCCTTGGACAGATCGACATCGTTTTTGCGGCGATCGACAATTCATCTTCGCTGCGCCTTGAAAGCTTGATCCAGGTGCTCAAGGACATCGGTCCGGCCATGGTGATCCCCATGCATTTCCACTTTGCCGGATCGCTGGAGGCATTTATCGGCCGCACCACGGAGGAAGGCTACCAAATTCAGTTCGCGCCCGTCTCGGAACTGACCTTGAGCCGTGCTGATCTGCCGACGCAAAAAACCGTCTATGTCATGCAGCCGGGCGGTCCACTGAGCTGGCCGTGATCAGCCGCCACCGAAACGCAGAAACAATACCTGGCTGTCACCGGCAACCCGCCGGTCTTCTTCGGTGAACCCGTCCGGAATTTCGATCTGGACGGACGAGCGTTCTTCAAGAACGCAAATCGCACCGGGTACCAGCCAGCCACCGGAAGCAGCAGATACCAGCGCCCTTTCTCCCAAACCTTTGCCATAAGGCGGATCGGCGAAGACCAGCTGGAACGGGTCGATTGTGCCCGGATCGCCCAACCGCGTGGCGTCGCGCCTGAAAATCTTGGCTACGCCGTTGAGGCCGAGGGTTTCCATGTTGCGGCGAATCACACCCCGCGCAGCAACAGCCTCTTCAATGAATGTGCAATGCCGGGCACCCCGGCTGAGCGCCTCGAATCCGAGCGCCCCGGTACCAGCGAACAGATCCAGCACGCGCGCGCCTTCAAGGTCAACATTGAGCCCGTGAGCCAGAATGTTGAAAATGGTCTCGCGCAACCGGTCGCTGGTCGGCCGTGTGGCGTCCGACTTCGGAGCCGCCAGCGCGGTTCCCTTGAACCGGCCGGCAACGATCCTCAAGAACGCCCTCCACGCCGCGGCGGACGATCATCGGAGCGGCCGGATCTGCCGCGGTCCGGCCCGCGCCGGTCATCGTCACGCCCACTGCTACGGCCGCCGCCAAAACGTCCGCCTTTGGATTGATTGCGCTGCTCCTGGCCCTTGTCTTCCAGAAGACCATCTTCACCCCATATGCGCCGGGTCCGGGCCGGACGCTGCTCAAAGCCATCGGAGCGGTCTGACCGGTCAAAACGGCCTGAACGGCCTGAACGATCAGAGCCGCCGGACCGGTCGGGGCGATCATCGCGGCGCGGGCGCTTGTCCGGACCATCAGCGCGTTTCTTGCCGCCAACCCCGGCCTTGCCTTCGCGCGCGCTCAGCCACATGCCTGCATTGCCGCGCTTTTTTGGACCGGATGGCGATTTCTTTGGCTCGGGCGGTGCCAGATTGATGATCGGTGCGTCAAAATCAGCCCCGGCCTCTTCGGCCAGCTTTTCGCCAAGCTGGTCGCGCAGAACCCGGCCGCGTATCTCCCGCACAGCACCTTCTTCCAGGTCCATTAGCTGAAACGGTCCGAAGGACAGGCGGATCAGCCGGTTCACCGTCAGGCCGAGATGCTCCAGAACCCGCTTGACCTCGCGGTTCTTGCCTTCGCGCAAGCCCACGGTCAGCCAGGAGTTGTCGCCCTGCTCCTTGTCGAGCGTTGCCTCGATGGCCCCGTAAAGCGTGCCGTCGATGGCGACACCATCGGCCAGCTTGTCGAGATCTGCCTGGGTGATCTTGCCGAAGGCCCGCACCCGGTAGCGGCGCAGCCAGCCTGTGGCCGGCAGTTCCAGCACCCGCGCCAGGCCGCCGTCATTGGTCAGAAGCAGAAGGCCTTCGGTGTTGATGTCGAGACGCCCGACAGTCAAAACCCGTGGCAGATCCTTCGGCAGCCGGTCGAACACGGTCGGGCGGCCTTCCGGATCCTTGTTGGTGGTCACCAGCCCGCGCGGCTTGTGGTAGAGCCACAACCGTGTGCGCTCCCGCGTCGGCAACGGGTTGCCGTCCACAAGCACCTTGTCGGACGGGCCGACATTGACCGCTGGCGTATCCAGCATCGTCCCGTTGAGCTCTACCCGGCCATTGGCGATCCAGACCTCCGCCTCGCGGCGCGAACACAAGCCGGCGCGCGCCATCACCTTGGCAATGCGTTCGCCTTCACCGATTTCGCCAACGGCCACCGGAGCCGGAGCCGCTTGGCCCTCGGGCCTCCGGGCTGGTTTCGATCCGAACTTGTTGGGCGGCTTTGCGCCGGACTTCCGGCCGACCCCCCGGTCGGATTGGCCGTCTCTGCTGAAGGGCCGTTTTCCGGAGCCGGGCTTCCCGGAAAAGGACTTTCCGGAAGACGGCTTTCCGCCGCCCGGCTTGTCACGGCGGGGACCGCCCCGGGGATTTGAACCGCCTGGACGCTTGCGTTTTGGTGTATCTGTGGTCATGACGGCCTCATAACAGAGCCGGAGCGCTTGGGGAATTGCCTTCCTGAGGAAATTCAACGCGCGACAGCCACTAGACTGCAGAAAGCCGGGTCATTGCAGAATACTGCCAGCTTCATGGACATCGCCCTTGCCGAGGCGGGAAAGGCCGCCGCGCGCGGCGAGGTACCGGTCGGCGCAGTGCTGGTCCGGGACGGCGAAATCATCGCGCAAGACGGCAACCGGACACTGGAGCTGAATGACCCGACAGCCCATGCGGAAATACTTGTGATCCGCGCGGCCTGTGCACAGCTTGGCTCCCAGCGCCTGCCGGGCTGCGATCTATACGTCACCCTGGAACCTTGCGCGATGTGCACCGCTGCCATCTCCTTCACCCGCATTGAGAGGCTTTACTATGGTGCAAGCGATGAAAAAGGCGGCGGCGTCGACCACGGCACACGGTTTTTCTCCAGCCCCACCTGCCACCATGCGCCGGAGGTCTATTCGGGGATTGGCGAGGTGAAGGCGGCGGAGATCCTGAAGGCGTTTTTCAGGGAGCGGCGGTCATAGAAAGGCGGGTGTTGCTGCACTGGCATAGCGATCATGGTGACGTAGCCCAGAAGAATGAGTGATATTGCTCAGTTACCAAGGCTTGGTATATGCTTCCGATATAGGAGAGAAGCCATGAAGAATACGTCCATTGCCCTGGGTGATCATTTTGACAACTTCATTGCGGACCTAGTTGCTTCAGGACGCTACCGTTCTGCGAGCGAAGTCATGCGGGATGCCTTGCGCCTCCTTGAAGAACGAACCCAGCACCGCAACGCATTGGTCGCCGCTTTGATCGAAGGCGAAGAAAGTGGTGTGAGCGAGCGCACGCCAGAGGAAATCCGCGCGGATATCCGCGAAGAGATGCGACGCAATGGGGCGGTATAGACATACACGATAAGCTGATGCGGACCTCGCAAACCTATCCCGTTACGGCGTCACCAACTTTGGCTCCGGGCGCGCTGACCGCTACTATGACAGTTTGCTCGTAGGATTGTCGGCAATCGGCGACGATCCACCGCACTTTCCTGCTTCGGAGTATCGGGAAGGCTATCGCCGCAGCGTTCATCCGCCTCACACGATATACTTCCGCGTCCTCGAAAAAGATTTCGTAGAGATTGTCCGCGTCCTGCGTGGCCAGGACCCGCGTGAGGCTTTGTAACCCGAAACTTCGAAGAACTTGCGCGCTTACCTTTAGGAACCAATTTCCTGTCGCCGGTCTTCATAGGTCTGCTTTACCGCTTCCCAAATCCCGTTCGCCCAGAGATTGCCGTGGCCGGCACCTTCCATGATTGCCAAGGATTTCGGATCGCTGGCGAGTTCATAGAGCCGTTTGCCGTGAGAAACGTTGATCACCCGGTCTTCCGTGCCGTGGACGATCAGAAGCGGTGACGAGATGCGGGCAATCCGCTCTCGGGTTTCGAACCGGTCTTTCATGAGGAAATGCACCGGCAGATAGGGATAGCGCTCGGCGCCCATATCGGTGAGCGCGGTATAGGGGGCTTCCAGCACGATCAGCGCGGCATCCGTGCGCTTTTCACCGACGGCGGCCGCCACGCCGGAGCCGAGGCTTTCACCATGGACAATGACCTCGTGGCCGTCCGCGGCAAGCCGGTCGTACAGTTCCAGAGCATCGGAGATCAGCGCGCCTTCAGACGGCTCCCCTTCGCTGCCCGAATAACCGCGATAGCTCGGGGCCATCAGGCCGTAGCCGCTGTCGAGGATCTGGCGATAACGCGGCGCACGCTCGGACATGGCGCCCGCCTGCCCCTGAAAATAAAGCACCACTGGCAGACCGGCCTCGACGGGATCGGCTGTCCAGACCGTCAGCCGCGCGCCGTCCGCCATGGCGATTTTCTCCACGGCCACCTCCGGAATGCCTTCGTCTTGCGGTGTGGTCAGAACGGTTTCGCTGAGGAACACCAGATTGCGCTGGTTGAAATACATATAGGCCAGCACTGCGCAATAAAGGGCGACCAGCATAACAACACTGCCGATGGCGATTCGCGTCAAAACTCTGGTCAACCCGCGCGGCGGCTGCGAAATGTTGGTTTGTGCGTCCATGAAAAGCCTTTCTTTTGAAACACCGCGCAGGCGGTCTTGAATTGACCCGGGTCTGCGAAGCTACCAATACGCGAAGCCGGTTTCATCCGGCTGTCACTCTCGCCGCACGCTCGGCCTCATCCTGAGGAGCAAGCAACGCTTGCGTCTCGAAGGGTGGGCCACAAGCTTCTGACTATGCCGCCCATCCTTCGAGGCTGCGCTTCGCTCCGCACCTCAGGATGAGGTCGAAAAGGTCACTTAACCTTCACCGGCGCTCTGGCAAGTGGAAAAGGCCGATCTGTCCGCAATCACTTCCGCCCGAACAATTTTTCAATGTCCGACAGTTTCAGCTCCACCCAGGTGGGGCGGCCGTGATTGCATTGGCCGGAGAGCGGAGTTGCTTCCATGTCGCGCAAAAGCGCGTCCATTTCTTCCGGCCGCATGCGCCGCCCGGCGCGCACCGAGCCATGACAGGCCATCGTGGCGGCAACATGGTCGAGTTTTCCGTTGAGGCCCTCGGCGGTGTCCCATTCGGCGAGTTCATCGGCGAGGTCTTTGACAAGACCACGAATGTTCATGTCGCCCAGCAGCGCGGGGGTCTCACGCACGGCGACAGCACCCGGCCCGAAAGCTTCCAGCACCAGCCCGGCCGCTTCCAGTTCCTCCGCGCGCTCCGCCAGCCGTGCCGCGTCTTCCTCCGGCATCTCTACCACTTCCGGGATCAACAGAATCTGCCGGGGCACGTCCCGCGTCGCCAGCGCCTCCTTGAGCCGTTCATAAACCAGCCGTTCATGGGCGGCGTGCTGGTCGACAATCACCACGCCGTCCTGTGTCTGCGCGATGATGTAGGTTTCATGCACCTGCGCCCGCGCAGCCCCCAGCGGCAAACCGCTGCGATCTTCTGACGGGTGTTGCTCATGCGCGCGCGCGTCCGCAGAGGGCCTTGCCATTTCCGCAAGGCCGGTCTGAACCGGCGGCACATAAGCGGCTTGAGCGGTCTCGCCAAAACCGTTCGCGGCAGGTGCGACCGGCGCAAATGTGTTCTGCGGCCAGGCTGTTCCCGTGGGCCCTTCGGAGCGAAAGGCCTGCCCATAGGACCCGTGGGATGCCCCTTGCGCTCCGCTATGTGAAGGCCGCACCGTCTGCATCGCGGCCAGGGCCACGGACGCATTCGAGGTGGAAGACCTGTGCCCTGACGCGACCAGGGCCTGCTTGATCGCGCCAACCAACAGCCCGCGCACCAGCTGCCCATCGCGGAAGCGCACATCCGCCTTGGCCGGATGGACATTGACATCGACATGCGCTGGCTCCAGATCGATGAACAGCACAACAACCGGGTGGCGGTCGCGGGCCAGAACATCGGAATACGCGCCACGCAAACCGGAGAGAAGCAGCTTGTCCTTTACCGGCCGTCCATTGACGAAAAAGAACTGCTGCTGCGCATTGCCGCGATGGTGGGTCGGCAGGCCGGCGAACCCGGTCAGGCGCACACCCTCGCGCGCTGCATCGATCTCCATGGCGTTTTCGACGAAATCCTTGCCCAGCACCTGCGAGATTCGGGCCAGCCGCGGATCATCACCCTTTGCCGCCGGGAAACTCAGCGTCTGCCGGTCGGAGCCAGCCAGCGAGAAACCCACATCGGGATAGGCGAGCGCGATGCGCTTGAAGATCTCGGTGATCGCCCCCGATTCCGCCCGGTCGGACTTCAGGAATTTCAATCGCGCGGGCGTGGCGAAGAACAGATCCCGCACTTCGACCTGCGTCCCGCGCGAACGGGCGGCAGGCACCGGCCCGGATTCCTTGCCGCCGTCAACGGCAATGGCCCAGGCGTGATCCTCATTTCCATGGCGGGTCTGGATGGAAAGCCGCGCCACCGCACCGATGGACGGCAGCGCTTCACCACGGAACCCGAGCGTGCGGATGTCGAACAGATCATCACCGGAGATCTTCGACGTGCAATGACGCCGCACGGCAAGGCTCAGATCGTCCCGGGTCATGCCCCGGCCATTGTCGGACACACGCATCAGGGTCTTGCCGCCCGCCGCCGTGACGATATCGACCGCCGTTGCGCCCGCATCGACGGCGTTTTCAATCAGTTCCTTGATGACACTGGCAGGACGCTCGATCACCTCACCCGCGGCAATGCGGTTGATGACATCCTCACCCAACTGCCGGACTTGCATAAAAGACCCAATCCTCGGTTTTCTGCTGCGCTGAGTTCCTATATGGTCCGCGCGCACCGCTTTCCAAACTGCGGCTACCCTATCAGATCCCTCCCGCACCGAGTGACCCATCATGAACGCTTCTGCACCGCTTCTTGCCGACGGATTGTCGTCGCTGGCTTCCGGCTACAAGGCTATTCTGTGCGACGTGTGGGGTGTCCTGCATAACGGCATGGCCGCATTCGAACCGGCACACACGGCCTTGCGCGCGTTTCGCGAAGAAGCCGGCGGCACAGTCGTGCTGATCACCAACGCGCCGCGCCCGGCCCGCGAAGTCCGCGAGATGCTTTTAAACACTTTCGCCGTACCGGTTGAGGCCTATGACGACATCGTCACCTCCGGCGATGTCACCCGCGAACTGTTGTCGGAACACGCCGGCAAGACAGTGCTGCATCTGGGGCCGGGCCGCGATCATCCGCTCTATACCGGGCTGAATTTCACGGTCACCGAAGACGCGGACACGGCGGACCTGATCAGTTGCACCGGACTTTACGACGACACCAACGAGACGCCGGACGATTACCGCGACCTGCTTGAAAAGCTTCAGGCGCGCGGCCTGCCGATGATCTGCGCCAACCCGGATATCGTCGTTGAGCGGGGCGACAAGCTGGTCTGGTGTGCGGGCGCGCTGGCAAGGCTTTACGAAGACCTCGGCGGCAGTGTCTCGATCCTCGGCAAGCCGCATGCGCCAATCTATGACGCCGCCCTCACCCGCGTTGAAAAAGCCCGCGGCGAGAAGGTCGAAAAGGACGCTGTCCTTGCTATCGGCGACGGCCTGCCGACGGATATCCGTGGCGCGGTCTCGCAGGATATCGACGTCCTGTTCATCACCGCCGGCATCCACGGCGCCGATTTCGGCCCAAGCGACGCTCCGGAAGAACGCCTGATCCGCGCCCGTCTCACCGAAGAAGGCCTCCGCGCCCGCGCGGCCATGCCGCGGCTGTGGTGGTGAGGATGCCATAGCCCGCCCCGGCGGCACGGTGGTTTAATCCGATTTGGTCAGGTTTTAGGGCCAAAAAGAAGGAGCGGGGCGCGCGAGCCCCGCTCCTCAATCAGAACTCGGCACTCTGCAAACGGTATTATGCCGCCAGCAATGCGGCGGCTTCCGACGCCTGGTCGAGTGCTTTTGCCTTTACGGAATCAACGTCGGCGGTAAGCACGGACGGCTGGATGCGAATGTGTTTGACATCCATGATCCCGAGGAAATTCAACCAGTCCTGCAGGATCGGCGTTGAAAAGTCCGAGCCGAAATTCGGGCCGATACCTTCGTGCCAGACACCGCTGGAATGGACAATGACGGCCTTCCGGTCTGTCATCAGGCCGGTATATCCGGAAGCCGGATCAAAGCCGAAACTCCATCCGGGCTGCGTGACCAGATCGATGAGATGCTTGAGCTTGTACGGGATGCCGTTGTTCCAGATCGGAACATTGAAGACATAGAAATCCGCAGCGGCGAACCGGTCGAAGACCGCGCGGATCGCGTCCCAGGCAGCGACCTCCTCTTCCGTCTGATCGCGTCCGGAGAACAGCGCCATTTTGGCGGCCGTCGCCACTTCCCCGAATTCCGGAAGACCGGCGGAGAACAGGTCAAGCCGGTCGATTTCGACGTCCTGGCGATTGGGCAGCTTGGAGATGAAGTGATCGGCGACCTTGAGCGAGTAGCTGTCCGCTCCTCTGGGAGAGGCATTGATGTGCAGCAGTTTCATGATTGTCCTTTCGGGATTGTCCTTTTGGGGTTGGGGGAGACTTCACTTTGTTTGGAGAAACCGGGCGAAGCGGTTCTGGATTGCCGGGATGAGGCCGTAGACCATGGCGACGACCATCAGCGGTGTGAGCAGCGCGGTCCGCTGCCACAGTTCCCACGCCGCGGTGAACGGCGCGATCAGATAGGAAATCACAGTGACGAGGGGGTATGCCCCGGCAAGCACGAGCAGTGTGAATTTGAGCCGTCCGATTGACATTCATTGACACCCTTTATTGAAACGAAACGTTTCGTATAAACTGAAATAGAACGAAACGTTTCGTTGTGTCAACCGCTGTGTTAGAAAAGCGCATGACCAGCGGACAAAAGCGAAAATCCATCGGCGCGACGCGCAACCCGGCCAGCGCCGAGGCCATCCTGACAGCAGCGCAGCAAGTGCTTGTGGACCGGGGATACAGCGGCTTCACCATCGACGAGGTGGCCCGCCGGGCCAAGGCCGGCAAACCGACGATCTACAAATGGTGGCCGAACAAGGCCATGCTGCTGCTCGACGTTTACCTGCGCCAGAAATCGATAAGCTTTGAGGACACCGGACGGTTTGAAGACGATCTTGTCGGCTTCATCAACACGATCCTGACCAATTGGCGGCAGACGCCCTCGGGCGCGATCTTCCGTTCGATCATTGCCGAAGCGCAGCTGGACGATGCTTCAAGCGCGGCCGTCACAAGGTTTGCGGCGGACCGGCAATCGGAAACCAGCTTTCTGATCCTGAAGTGGCTGAACCGCGGCCAGGTGCGCGCGACCGTCGACCCGGTCCGCGCGGCCCGCTGGATCGGCGCCTATCTCTGGTACACGCTGCTGACAACCCGCCTGTCCGTCACCCCGGACGAAATCCGCGAAGACGTCGAGCTGTTGCTCAATGGCTTGCGGAAGCAGGAGGGGATGTAGGGTCTTGTTGGGCCCGAGACATCAGCCGTTCAGGCGCGCCGCAAGATTTTTTGCAGGTTGGGAACGGGTGTTTGCGGATCAGGATGTTGCCAACTGGAGAATGGATATCTGGAGGCGGGTTGTATGTAGTCACTTCCGGCCCGGAGCGGACCTTGGTTTTTTGACTTTCGCTAACGCAGCATCAGTTTGCAAGTGCAGCGGGCGCTTCGTTGCGCTGCAGCCGCAATTGCCGAAGTGGTCATTACCCGCAGGTTTTGGATGCCTTGTCCAAACCGTGCTTTCGTCGCACGGTGTTTTCCACGAAGGATGCTGCACAAACCAAAGCGTTGACCAGGAACCCAAGCATGCACCCGAAGGACTTCAACCAAAGGCCGCGAGAGGAAGCAGGGCCGACACGAACAGATTCAGAAACGCCGCTTTGACGGATCAATCATGCTGCGCAAAACCGCTTGACCGGGAAAGCCCCGTTACCGGAGTTCTGAGCCTGGCTTTCTCGCGAAGCGATAATGTTAGGCCCGTTCTTTCAAGACGAGGCTCGTTTACAGTGGTGCGGGTTTCGCGGGCGGCATGCTTCGCAACGAAGGGCGTTTCCCATCAAAGCTGAGCGGCAGCGCGACGAATCCGAGGGCTTTTTTCGCCACGTTGTGTAGCATACCCAGCGCTCTGGTTTGGGGATGCTGCAAAACCTCGGAGACAGTATTAATGGGAGCACAAGGTACGCCTAAAGCGTCAAGCGCGGCGATCCAATGATCCGAGTTTTTGGTGGCAATTACTGCTCCGATCATGTCGTTGATTGTTTCCCGATTGGCAATCCGGTCAGCGTTTGTGGCAAATTGGCTGTCGTCGATCCATTCGGGGTGCCCCAGTGTGTCACACAGCCGCTTGAAGAGGTTGTTGTTGCCCGCAGCGATGACAATATGGCGGTCCCGGGCTTGGAACGCACGGTAAGGCACAAGCATCGGCGTTTCTGAACCGCTCTTTCCCGGCTCCTTCCCGGATGCAACAGCATTTCCGATGGGAACTGTCATCCAGCTCAGCCCTGTTTCAAACAATGAAGTGTCTACGCGGCAACCCAGCCCGCTTTCGTTGCGCCCCAAAAGCGCGGAAAGAATCCCAATCACGCACCACATTCCGGCCCCCTGATCAATGATTGAAGGGCCAACCCTGACCGGTGGGCGATCTTGTTCGCCGGTAACGGCCATAATGCCGGAAAAGGCCTGCATTAGGGGATCGTACCCTGTATGCCGGTTTAGCGGCCCCTCTTCGCCATAAGCCCCCAGATTGCAGTAGATCAATCGGGGATTTTTCGCACAAAGCGTTTCGGCATCCAGACCAAAACGCGCCATAAGTCCCGGACGCATGTTGTGCACCAACACATCGCTTTCCAAAATCATGGCCTCTAGCGCTTTGCGGTTTTCTGCATCCTTGAGGTTGACCGCAATAGAGCTTTTATTTCGATTGAGGCTTTGAAAGGTCGCCGCGGTTCCGTTGACGAAAGGGGGCCCCCAGCGACGGGCATCATCGCCGCCATCCGGGTTTTCGACCTTTATCACCTCGGCACCCAGATCAGCCAAAATCTGACCACAGAAGGGCGCCGCGACCGAGTGGCCGATTTCGATGACGCGGATACCGGTGAGCGGTTGTTCAGGATGAAAGGTTGCATTCGGCATTTGGGTCCCCTTGTTGCTCGCGATCTGCTCGCGCATCAACAGGCACGGTCGATCGCAGGCCGGTTTGATTAGTAAGAACGAGGCATCCGGAGAACGTGCTGGCCCAGATAAGCCAGGATCAGGTTCGAAGAGATTGGCGCGATCTGATACAGGCGGGTTTCGCGCCATTTGCGCTCGACATTGTATTCGTTGGCGAACCCAAAACCGCCATGGGTTTGCAGACACGCTTCACCCGCCTGCCAACTGGCTTCGGACAAAAGCAGCTTGGCCATGTTGGCCTCTTCGCCGCAGGACTGACCTGAGTCAAATAACGCGCACCCTTTGCGCAAAACCAACTCGGCGGCGCGCATGTTGGCATAGGCGCGAGCAATCGGAAATTGTACGCCCTGATTGGCACCGATCGGCTTGCCGAAGACAATGCGATCACCCGCATATTGCGTGGCCGTCTCAATGAACCACCGTGCATCCCCCAGACACTCAGACGCAACCAGCATGCGTTCGGCATTCATGCCATCGAGGATGTATTTGAACCCCTTACCTTCTTCGCCGATCAGGCTGGACGCAGGAATGCGCAGGTTATCGAAATAGATTTCGGTCGTGTTGTGATTGACCATCGTCTTGATCGGCCGGATGTCCAACCCGTTTTCACGCGCCGCACGCATGTCGACTAGAAACACCGACAGTCCATCGGTTTTGCGTTCCACCTCATCGACCGGGGTCGTCCGCGCCAGAAGCAGCATCAAATCCGAATATAGCGCGCGACTGGTCCAGACCTTTTGTCCGTTGACCACGTATTCATCGCCATCGCGCACCGCGCGGGTGCGCAGTTTGGTGGTATCTGACCCGGTTGTGGGTTCGGTGACGCCAAATGCTTGCAAACGCAGCTCGCCACTGGCCACGGCGGGCAGATATTGTCGCTTTTGCGCTTCTGAACCATGCCGCAGCAAAGTGCCCATGATGTACATCTGCGCGTGGCAGGCACCGGCGTTGCCACCCGTTGCGTGGATTTCCTCCAAAATCACCGACGCGGCGCGTAGAGGCAGGCCGGAGCCGCCGTATTCTTCGGGGATGAGGACGCCGAGAAAACCACCCTCCGTCAGGGCTTGAACAAATTCGCTTGGGTAGCTGCCGGTTTCTTCCAGCTTCTGCCAATACTCTCCGTCAAAGGGTTCACAAACCTTTCTGACCGCGTCGCGGATATCTGAGTAATCTTCGCCGATTTCGACGGTGAAGGCGCTGCCATCTGCCTGGGTCATGTGCTTTGTTCCAATTCTTGTTTCTGAGCGGCGTGCGTGCCGAGGCGGGTTCGGATATCGCTGCGAAACGCATCCAAGCCGAGCGACCTGCCGGTTTCGCGTTGCCAGATTGCAAGGCAATCCGTGATTTTGGCATCAAAAGCCTTGGGTTCCGCCGGCGCATCCGGAGAGCCGGGATAATGTCTGACCTCGGCTTCAGCGAGAAGGCTTCCGGCCCGTTCGACCCGCAGCCGAACCGTGCCGTTGTCGATGCCAACCGGCATCTCTCCGACCAGCGGGGCCTCCATGGCTTCGATCTGGGTCATGAGTTTGCGCAGTTCAGAACGGTGGACAGCGCTGTCGTCAAAGTCAGGCAGGCCCACCTGGCCCTGTTTCAAAGCGGCGGCAACGCAATAGGCCGCGCAGAACTTCGCTTGCGCGCCGGTTTGAGGTGATGTGACTTTCAAGGCCTGCAGGCCGCCGTAAGGCACTTTGATAGCGATGCGGGCATCTGGAGGCACGTCACCGGCCAGCATCTTTCGCGCCTCAAGGGCGGCCGCAATCATCCGGTGAGCGAGGTAGCAGCACGGAAACAGCTTGCGCGACACAGACAAGGTATCGGGCTGAATACGTATGGGCTCGTACGTTTTGTCCGGCGAGCTGCTGCCATAGAGCTCGAAAAACCCGATCTCGCCAAAGATGTCGGGGCTGCCATCTGTTCCGGCCTCTGCCAGCAAAGCCGCCCTCACCGATGCCGCCGCCGCTTGCCCGGCTTGCACATGCTTGGCCCCGGTTCCGAAATTGCGCTGCAGGCCGCCGGATTGGGCAGCCGCGAGTGATAGCGCACTTCGCGTGGCGATGCCGTCAAGGCTAAGCAAACAAGACAGTGCCGCAGCCCCGGCCAGCGGCCCTATTGTCGATGTTGCATGCCAACCCCGATCATAATGGCCGAAGCCCAATGCTTTGCCCAAAGCAATATTGACACCCAGGCCGACGGCATAGGCATCCACCAAGCGCGGAGCCAGATCCGGGCGCTTGTCAGTCATCGCCAGCAAGGCGGGCACCAGCACGACGCTAGGATGAGTGACCGAGGTCAAATGAACATCGTCGTAATCGAGGGCATGGCCCGCAATGCCGTGGATCAACGCAACGTGTTCCGCGCTTTGGGCACAACTTCCATCAAACAATTCAGAAGAGCCCCCGCCAAAGGCATTCCGCGCCGCCCGGGCAGACGCCGCCCCCCAACCCGCATACGTAACTGCGACCGTGTCTTCGAAGGACGTCAAAACGGCCTGGTGTTCGGTCGCAGTCAAGGGCCGGGGCTCTGCGATCATCTCGCACAGGTGTTCGATAAACATTACCGGTTCCTTTACGAAAATGGTCCGGACATTTGGCGTCGATGTACGGCCTGCCTTAGTTATTGTCCGGACATTTAAAGCGGTGAGAGATTTTAGTCAAGCGAATTTTTCTCTTGCACACCAATTGTTCGGACATTTATACTGCGGCCCATGCAAGAGTCACCGCAAAACAAAGTACCGCTCTATCAAGAGCTGCATGACCGCCTGGTTGATGACCTGGCCAACGGCGTTTACCCTGTTGGCCAGCGCTTTCCGACAGAACAAGAGCTTTGCGCCAAAACAGGGCTTGGGCGACATACCGTCAGAGAGGCATTGAAGATGCTACAGGACGCTGGACTGCTTTCGCGACGGGCAGGTGCCGGCACAGTTGTCCTGGCGCGAACCCCCCCCAAGAAATACAGTTATCGTGTTGATTCTATTGAAAATCTAACCCGGTATGCCGAAGCAACTGTCTTTGAAATTCAGCAAGAAGGCTTTGTGACGTTGCACAAAGACTTCGCCGAGACATTGGGCGTTCAGGCAGGCAGCCGGTGGCTGCGCATCGCCGGGTTGCGTCGTCCGAAGAACGATGAACAGCCTTTGGCGTGGACCGAGATCTATATCGCGCAAGCCTATGTTGAGGTGCGCAAAGGGCTCGGTGTCGTTTCCCGGCCAATCTATCAGGAAATCTCCGAACACTTCGGCTTCGGGATATCCAAGGTAGAACGCCAAACCACGGCTGTAACTTTGCCACATGAAATGTCCGAACAATTACACAGCCCAGCTAGCACGCCTGCGCTTATGGAGCGGCGTCGGTATTGGTCGGACAATGACGAGGTGTTCGAGGTCTCGATGTCGTTCCATCCGGGGGACCGTTTTAGCCAGACGATCATGCTCGAACGAGAAACATGAAAAAGGAAATGGTATGAAGACTTACGACACCCTGATCCGCGAAGATCGGGACGACGGCATTACACTTTTGACGCTAAATCGCCCGGCATCGGCCAACGCGTTGAACACCCAGATGGGGCTCGACCTGCTGGATGTCTTTCGCGGCGTTCAAATGGAGCCAGAGCGGTTTCGCTGCCTGGTGCTGACAGGGGCTGGCGACAAGGCGTTTTGCGCTGGCGGAGACCTGCGCGAACGCAATGGCATGACGGATGCGCAATGGCGCAGCCAGCACATTGTTTTTGAACAGGCGCTCTATGCCATGATGGATTGCCCGGTGCCCGTCGTCGCGGCGGTAAACGGTGTGGCATATGGTGGTGGTGCGGAGATCGCTCTGTTCTGCGACTTCATTCATGCCGTTGAAAATGCGAGATTTGCCTTTCCGGAGGCCAAGCTGGGTATCATGCCCGGAGGTGGTGGAACCCAGAACCTACCTCGCGCAATCGGGCTGCGTCGCGCCAAGGAACTGGCCTTTACCGGTCGCCCCTTCACCTCGAAAGAGGCGGAAAACTGGGGTATGGTCAACCATGTGTGGCAGCAAGCCGAATTGCTACCGGGTGTGCTTCGGTTGGCAGGTAAGATTGCCGCTCAGAGTCCTGTTTCAGTCAGACAACTCAAACGCGCGATGACGATGGGTGCGGACACTGACCTCAAGACAGGTCTGGCAATCGAAATCGAAGCCTATAATCGCACAGTTTCAACGCAGGACCGGCGCGAGGGTGTTCTGGCTTACAATGAAGGACGCACGCCGCAGTTCACTGGAAATTGATCAGTCATTCGGTGCCCTGCGCCGAGCAAATGCGGAAAGCCGATTTCGCGACAGCGCAATGGTTGCCGCGCTACTGAAATTCGGATGCACCGTCTGTGAACCAATGCTGGGCTAGCAGCCACATTCGCAATGAAAGGCAGCTGTGTCCGCGGCCCGTGAATTGTCACTCCTAACCTCGCTGAACCCTGATCGAACGGCCGATTTCCTTGCTGCATAGCGGCACCATCCATCGAGCATTTGCAGCGAAATTCCTACTGCGTGCGCTCGCAGCGACAAACTCGAACTTACGGGACGGGCTCGAAGCCGTCCTTAGATCAATTGCAGCATGCTTGGGTTCGACCTTTCATTGAATGGCTGCGTTCGCGGGATCACACTTGCGACTACGCATCTGCAGCGAAAGTCCGCTCCCCGCGCAACCTGCAAATCATCTGCGCTGACCACGAACGCCGGCTATCAGGGAGGCGGTGCCGGTTCGTCGACCGTCAAAGCTGGGTGCGAAACCCCGAAATTCGCCGCTGCTACACCAGCGTCCACCCCGGGCCATCAACCAACCGGCAAGTTCACCATTCAGCCTTGCAAAACCCCGGGACGCAGGCTCAACGCACCCTCCGCCACGCAAAGAAACATCCAGGACCGACCCCTCCTCAAATCGACGGCAAGCCGTTGTGCCGGCGGATGATGTTGGTGAGGGCTCTCAGTCCCGGGTGGTTGTGGCGCCGGCTGGCATAGTAGATGTGGAACGGCTCGCCGTCCGCCGCGTAGTCTTGAAGGACGATTTGCAGGCTGCCCTCGGCCAGTTCCTGTTGCACGCGGGACTCAAGCAGATATGCCAGGCCTATGCCGGATTTTGCCGCGGTGATCGTTGTCGGCGTGTCCTTGACGGTTATGTTGCCGGGCACGCGAAAGGCCTTTTCCCTGCCGCCGTCGCGCAGCTCCCACGCATAGTTGGAATCATCGCCGAGCAGCAACTGGATGCACGTGTGCCTGTCCAGATCTGCCGGGGTTTGCGGCGTGCCGCGGCGGGCAATATATCCGGGCGCGGCCACGACAATCCAGCGCTGAGGCCCGGTCAGCGGCACCGCCACCATGTCTTCTGGCACATGGTGGCCATAGCGCATCCCGGCATCGAAGCCTGCCGCGACAATGTCGATCGGCCGTTCCTCTACGGTGAGGGTCAGGCGCACCTCGGGAAACTTGTCTGCAAATTCCGGCAGGGCGGGCGCGAGCAGCAAATGCGCCGCATCGGCAAAGGCGTTGATCCTGAGTTCGCCGAACCGTGCGGCACCCGGTGCCTCAACGGAATGGAGCGCGTCGTCGATTGCGTCAAAGCCGCCGGCGAGGCTCCTGGCAAGCTCCTGTCCGATATCGGTCGGCATGACAGCGCGGCTGGTCCGGTTCAAAAGCTTGACGCCGAGCTTTTCCTCCAGCCGCCGGATCGCGTGGCTGGCCGCCGAGGGTGTGATGCCGAGCTCTATCGCCGCGGAGGTGAAGCTTTGGCGGCGGACAATCGTCAGAAACAGACGCAGGTCCGCCAGATTGGTTCGGTCATTCATGGCCTTTGTGATTTTGGTTCACATCAAGATTGAACCATGTTCACTGAACAGCAATCGCATTGCACGAGCTTCCCTTGTAGTTTGAGGCTTAATACCAACCGGCAGAAATTGAGGCCTGCCTCCGGTGGGCGCAAATCAATCCCAGGCCGCGTTGCCGCGCTTGCCAGGAACAGATTTCCGCTCCATCAGATACGTCTTTATTTCTGCCGATTGGTATTACAACCAGCAATCACATTGTCAGGAAGGGTTTTGCCTTGAAGGAAAGGAAATTCTTTTCAGGTGTCATCAAGCAGCTTTTCAGGGTCATCAGGAAAACCCCAAAGGCGTCCGGGCCGGAAGTGAAGCTGAAGACCCTGCCGCCCAAACTGTTCTGACACAGCACGGTTTTCCCACCGGCGGCGCAATCTAACCATGAGGCCGGTCTGAGCGCCGGAGTGAATGACGGCCCTACATGATTTTTGGAGCGAACTCATGAAATCCAGACCATTTGGCCGCACGGGCCGCGACGTCTCTGAGATCGGCTTTGGCGCCTGGGCCATAGGCGGCAGCTGGGGGGATGTTTCGGAAGCCGAGGCAAGAGGCGCCCTGCACGCTGCGCTGGACGCCGGAACCACTTTCATCGATACCGCCGATGTCTATGGCGACGGCCGCTCCGAGCGGATCATTGCCGATGTTCTGAAGGAGCGTGATGGCGACCGCCCGTTTGTGGCAACCAAGGCGGGACGCCGCTTGTCTCCCCATGTCGCGGAAGGCTTCACAAAGGACAATCTGACCGCCTTTGTCGACCGGTCCCGTGACAATCTGCAAACCGATTGCCTTGATCTGGTCCAGCTCCACTGTCCGCCAACCGAGGTTTACTATCGCCCTGATGTTTTCGACGTAATGGAAGGTCTGGTCCAGGACGGGAAGATCCGCAACTACGGCGTATCGGTCGAAAAGATCGAAGAAGCACTAAAGGCAATCGAATATCCGGGCGTCAAATCTGTCCAGATCATCTACAATATCTTCCGCCAGCGTCCAGCGGGATTGTTCTTCCGCGAGGCAAAGGCCCGCAACGTCGCGGTCATCGTGCGCGTGCCGCTCGCCTCCGGTCTGCTGACCGGCAAGATGAGCGCCTCGACCACCTTTGCAAGCGACGACCACCGGGCTTTCAACCGCCACGGCGAGGCGTTCGACAAAGGGGAAACCTTTTCGGGCGTTCCTTACGAACTGGCGCTGGAAGCTGTCGAGGAAATCCGCCAGCTGGTGCCGGAAAACGTCACCATGGCGCAATTTGCGCTGCGCTGGATCCTGATGGAAGACGCTGTCAGTGTTGTCATTCCGGGTGCAAAGTCGGATGTGCAGGCCCGGGCCAATGCTGCGGCCAGCGATGTCTCACCGCTCCCGGCAGACACAATGTCGGCCCTTCGAAACCTCTACCAAACCCGCATCGCGCCGCATGTGCATCACTATTGGTAGGCGGGCGACTTCTGAAAGCTGAGTAGAGTGCTACGCAAACAGCTTGTCGATGTCGTCCTGCGCGCTTTCCAGCAGGTTGTCGATGTCGTCCTGCGATACGCCTTCGCCGTCGTGCTGGGGGCCATGGAGGATCTGATCGCGTTTGCGCTTGTCGGCGTCGGTATCTTCAGGTGCGGCGTCGAAGTCCTCATCGATTCGCAGTTGGTCGATGAAACTGGAGACCCGCTGATCGATGTAGTTCAGCGTTTCGACAACCTTGGAAATCCGCTGGCCGGTAATGTCCTGGAAGGTGCAGGCCTCGAAAATCTCGACCATCTTGCCGCTGACGAGCGCCTGGTAGGCTTCTGCATCGCCTGCATCAGCCCCCATGATCTCCTCGGCGGCTTCCATGATGGCGTGCGTGGCCTCTTCGGTCGCCTCGACAATAGCGTCAAGCTCGCGGCCGGCACCTGGAATCCGGTTGCCCGTCATGTCGTTGGCGCGAAGCTGCGCGATTTCCCGCTTCATGCGCGAGATTTCGCCGGCAATGCCGGACAGTTCCTCGATCATGGCGGGTTGAACACGGGCAAGAAGTTCGCGCATGGATCCGGACATGACTTCCGCAAGGTGCATCACGTCATTCAGCGATACATCGTCGGCGCGGTTCTTGTTTTCCTGCAGGAAATCGATCACCTGCTGGACGCTTGCTTCAGTTGGACGGGCCATTTTTCAGCCTCCTCTCGGTCTGCCCTCTCCCTCCCGGTATCGCAGGTCCCATGACCAGCCATAACGGAAAAGGCGACCGTTCGTGAACTGCGGACGCAGTTCAAGTGCACAGTGTTCAATAGCCGGCAGGAGACCATAGATGGTCCCCGGTCGGCGATTGTCCGGATTGCAGCGTTTCGATTTTTCTTGAAACGCGCGGCAACACTTTACGCGTTGAGATCCTAGATTTCAGGCAGCGCCAAGTGATTCAGATTAAATCGAGAACGCGTTAGTCGGAGAATACGGCTTCGATCTTGCCCTTCAGCGTTTGCGCGTTGAATGGCTTCACGATGTAGTTGTTCACGCCCGCCTTTTTGGCGGCGATCACGTTTTCCGTCTTGGATTCGGCGGTGACCATAATGAACGGCGTCTTGTTGAGGCCGGAATCGGACCGGACCTGTTTCAAGAGTTCGTAGCCGGTCATCGGCTCCATGTTCCAGTCGGAAATCACCAGGCCGTAGCGGCGCTGCTTCATTTTCTCGAGTGCTTCGGTGCCGTCCGCCGCGTCGTCGATATCTTCGAAGCCAAGCTGCTTCAAAAGGTTACGGATGATACGGATCATCGTCTTGTAGTCGTCCACCACAAGGACCGGCATCTGAAGATCAAGAGCCATTGTCTACTCCATACTGTCAAGCATTTCGGCCCGCGACCGTGGGCTACTTGAATCGCTGTCACTCTACTAAGGGGAAGACACGATGAATGTTCTTCCACCTCCCCATGCATCAGGAAAGTAGCAGGTGCCCCTGAAAAGACTGTTAATGACGGATTTTTTTCTTGGTCCAAAGCCTAATTGCCTGAATTCTGCAGGTGCAATAGGTGACGAAAGCTGCGTTATGCCTACCCGAAAATCAAGGGAGACCGAGGACTATGCTGGAACTTCGGAAACTGAGCTACGAGGATCTTCAGGTCGGAATGGCCGAAGAATTCACGAAACATGTCAGTTCGTCCGACGTGGTGGGATTTGCGGAAGTGTCCGGCGACCGGAATCCGATCCATCTGTCCGAACATTTTGCGGCCCGCACTCCCTTCAAGACGCGGATTGCCCACGGTCTATATACCGCCAGCCTGATCTCCGCCGTGCTTGGTACACGCCTTCCGGGTCCCGGCGCGATCTATCTGTCCCAGACGCTGAATTTCAAGGCACCGGTCAAGATCGGCGATGACGTCAAGGTCGTCGTTACGGTCGAAGAACTTATGGAGCGCGGCAACCGCGCCCGCTTGTCCTGCATCTGTTCGGTGGACGACACTGTGGTTCTGGAAGGCGAAGCCCTGGTCAAGGTGCCGTCCCGCGACGCCGACAGGACCGGCCTCTAGAAAACCCACCGGCAAGCCGGTCATTCGGCATTCATTGCTTTCGCCCGATGCGGTTTGCACGTTGAACCCGCCCCTTGACCTTTGTCCCAACTGGCGGCAGGTTCCCGCCGTCAGATCTGGGATCTGCAGCACCGCTACCGGGGTGAAGACAGGGAATACTGAATGCCAACGTCTGTTCCTGCGAACTTTCACATTGCCCATGAGTTGTCGGAATTCCCCGACGCGTTGCGCGGCGGTGTTGTCGCGATCGGCAATTTCGACGGACTGCACCGGGGGCACAGGGCGGTTCTGGAAGCGGCGCTAGGCCTCGGCTATGGCACCCATCATCCCGTTTATGCCATGACCTTCGAGCCGCATCCGCGGACGGTGTTCAATCCTTCGGCTCCGGTGTTCAGACTGACACCTCCCCCGCAAAAACTGGATCTCCTTAAGGCTTTCGGCCTGAACGGCGCATTGGTTCTGCCGTTCAACAAGGAGTTCTCCGGAATAGAGGCGGATGCCTTTGTAAAAGACATCCTGATAGACCGCCTGGGGATCTCCCATGCGGTAACCGGATATGACTTTCACTTCGGCAAGGCCCGTAAGGGAACCCCGGATTACCTTCGCGGGGCAGGTGCCGAAAACGGATTTGGCGTCACCATTGTCCATAGGGAAGAAGATGAGGGCGCTGAGGTCATCTCCTCGACCCGGATCCGGAATTGCCTCGCCGAAGGCGATCTGGCACAGGCCAACGGGCTTCTTGGCTATCGCTGGTTTGTCGAAGGCGCAGTGGTCCATGGCGACAAGCGCGGCCGCGATCTCGGCTACCCGACCGCCAATATGCGCCTTGATGAAAACTGCCCGCTGAAGCACGGCATCTACGCGGTTAAAGTCCGCATTGAAGGCAATTGGCATGACGGTGTCGCAAGTTATGGCCGCCGTCCGACCTTCGGCGACGGACCACCGCTTCTTGAAAGCTTCCTGTTCGATTTTTCCGGCGACCTATACGGCAAGACCATCCGCGTTCACCTGATCGCTTACCTTCGCGGCGAGGAAAAATTCACGTCCGCCGAAGCACTCATTGTCCAGATGGATCGTGACAGTGACGAGGCACGTGCCGCCCTCGCCGCTCTGCAGCCGCTTTCGGCCTTCGACATGTCCTTGCTTGGTCTTGATTGATGTCCACAAGTGTGTCTTCGCGCACAACTGTTGCGCAAAACGCTTTGTTCGCAGTCTTCCTCATGGTCGGTGCGACATTGTTGCTGCCGCTCATGAACATTGCAGCGCGATACCTATCGGCAACATTGCCGCCCCTTGAGATTAGCTTCGGACGGTTCTTGTCTCAGTTTATCGTCTGCGTGGCAGTCGCCCTGTTTTTGGGTAGCCTAAGGCGATTGTTCGGTAATCGCTTCAAGATCAATGCATTGCGCGGGGTTTTGCTCGGAGGAGCGGTCCTGTTGTTTTTCACCTCGGTCAAGTACATGCCCGTAGCGACTGCAGTCTCCATCTTTTTCGTCGAACCGATGGTGCTGACAGTGCTGGCGTCGATTTTCCTTAAAGAACGAATCGGACCGCATCGGATTGCCGCAGTCGTTGTCGGACTGATCGGCGCGATGGTTATTCTGCGGCCAAGCGTCGCCGAAATCGGACTGGTCAGCTTGCTGCCGCTTGGAACGGCAGTGCTTTATTCAGTCTATGTGTTGATCAACCGCATCGACGACACCCCGGACGACGTCCTTGCCATACAGTTCGGCGTCGGCTTTTCTGGGATGGTGCTTATGGGACTGGCGCTGTTGGTTGGCTCCGCTATTGATATTGGCGGGATCGATTTCGTGGTCCCCACCGGTTACGAGATTCTGCTGATGTTCGGTATCGGCATCCTCTCCTTCATCGCCCACGGCATGGTGGTGGTCGCCTTCCAGCGGGGCGAGGCCAGTCTTTTGGCTCCGCTCCAGTACATAGAGATCGTTAGCGCTACGGTGTTCGGGTATCTGGTCTTCTCGGACTTCCCGGACGCCATGACCTGGGCCGGTATCGCTTTGATTGTCGCTAGCGGGATCTACATCACTTACCGGGAGCGCGCGGCCTCAAAGACGGGCGCGTCTTAAACCCAGCCAAATAATGCCCACCACAAGAAGCGGCGCGGCCGGCAACCCGAGCGCAATGGCAATCGGGCTGGTGGAAGCGGACAGCACAACGATCAGTGCGAGAAGCGACTTTTCGAACGGCAAGAAGCCGGCTTTCAGCCCGTCGCGAACAAGGAAAGCTATCGGCACCAGCAAGACGGTCGCGTCATAAGAAAGCGCAAACGGCGTTGCCAGCAAAGTGGCCCCCAGCAGGACGGAGGATCGTGCGGCCATTGCATCGGTTTTGCGCCAGACATAGACAACATGTGCCAGGCCGAGGCCTGCAACACCGATCTGGATAGCAAACGCTGTCTCATGTGCCACCCCGAGCACGCGCAGACCGCCATAAAGCGAGATCATCTTGGTCCACTCGACCCAGCCTTCGGCGAGCGCTCTGGTGGCGACAGGCACTTGTGCCAGAAATGCTGCCCAGGTGTCCGCACCCAGAACCAGGTAGCTCACCCCGGCGGCAGCAATCGCTGTCACCGCTGCAACTGCAAACACGCGAACATGGCCGCCTGCCAGCAATGCAAAAGGTATCAGCAGCCCGAATTGCGGTTTGAAGGTCATCAGCCCCAGCGCCAGCCCGGACGAGAAGGACCTGCTGCGCTCCAACCCCAGCAAGAACACCGCGAGCAATGCCGCCGAAAAGGCTCCGTTTTGGCCATGCAGGAAGTTGTTCGCGCAGGCAGGCACCGCCAGCAGGCAAAGTGCGTAGCGCCAGTCGCCGAGAACCCGTTTCAAGGCAACCGCAAGACATGCTGTCGTTGCGGCAGCAAAGAGAAAGAAGGATAGCTGATAGGCAAGCAGCCCAAACGGCATGAGCAGCATCTGAAAGAGCGGCGGATAAAAGAACGCGAAGACAATATCCGACTCCGAGTAGGATTTCTGCAACTGCGCGAACTCGGACGGCACATAGACGAGTTCAGGTACCCCCAACGCCGCCTCCCGGCCCGCAATCCAGAAGCTGAGATAGTCCTTCATCAACGTGCCATTCGGCGAGGAATAGCCGTTCGGCAGGAACTGCACCGCGAGGAAGGAAAGAATATATCCCACCGCTGACATGATTGCCGCCAGCCGGACCCGCTCCCATGTCAGCCAACTGCCCGAACTGAGAATGATTGCGAATTGATGTGTTCGGTTGCTTCTGTCGCTCATATACCGGTGACCCGCTTTGCCGATGGCTCCGCAATGCTATCTGCTGAAAGCTGCAGCTTTCTCACGGAAACTACCTATCCGGGCGTAATACCAATCGGCAGAAATAATGACGTATCTGATGGAGCGAAAATCTGTTCCTGGCAAGGCGGTGTGCGCAGCGCGGCCTTGCCGGCCGGGCAAGCGCGGCAACGCGGCCAGGGATTGATTTCCGCCCACCGGAGGCAGGCTTTTCCTGATCTTCGGACCGCGTTGCGCTTTTTGGATGATGCCCCGCATCGCCCGGCAAAGCGCTTCTCACCGAAGATCAGGAAAAGCCTGTCATATAGGTCTTAATTCCTGCCGTTTGGTATTACTTTATGCTGAAAAGACAGTGCAAAGCGTCAGTTTCCCGAAAGAACCACCGGGCATCTTTATTCGCGCGCAAAGTGCTGCTATGTCCGGGCCATGCGAATTCAGGACACCAAAATCTTCGGAGCGCTTGTGATAGCGGGTAGCCGAATTACTAGCCCGGCCTTCGGCTGACGCGGTTTCGCGGCGCCAGGGACCGGGTTTGACAGGCTGCGGCACGGCACTCGTGCGCGCCAATTCCCTTTTCAAAAACAGATCTGAGCACAACGCTCGAACGACCGGATTCGACACCGATGACCGAGACACCCAAACGCGACTATTCCGAGACGCTTAACCTGCCGCAAACCGATTTCCCGATGCGTGCCGGCCTGCCCAAGAAGGAGCCGGAAATCCTGGCCCGCTGGGACAAGATCAACGTCTACCGCAAACAGCGCGAACTAGCCGCCGGTAAAGACAAGTACATCCTGCATGACGGTCCTCCTTACGCCAATGGCAACATCCATATCGGCCACGCGCTCAACAAGACGCTGAAGGACATCGTTACCCGCTCCATGCAAATGGCGGGTTACGACAGCAACTATGTACCCGGCTGGGACTGTCATGGCCTGCCTATCGAATGGAAGATCGAAGAGCAGTACCGCGCCAAGGGCAAGAACAAGGACGATGTGCCGATTAACGAATTCCGGAAGGAGTGCCGGGAATTTGCCGAGCACTGGATCGGCGTGCAGAAGACGGAATTCAAGCGCCTCGGCATAGAAGGCGACTGGGACCAGCCGTATCTCACCATGAACTTCGACAGCGAGGCGTTTATCGCGAAGGAGTTGATGAAGTTCGCCACATCCGGTCAGCTCTACCGCGGCTCCAAGCCGGTCATGTGGTCAGTGGTGGAAAAAACCGCTCTTGCCGAAGCGGAAATCGAATACCACGATTACCAGTCGGACCAGATCTGGGTAAAGTTTCCCGTCGTGGAAGCGGGAGGCCTGGACGAGGATGTAGCGGAACAACTGCTGGATGCCTCCGTGGTTATCTGGACGACAACGCCCTGGACCATCCCGGGCAACCGTGCAGTCTCCTTCTCCGCGCGGATTTCGTATGGCCTTTACGAAGTCACCCAGGACGGACTGCCGGACGACAACTGGGTCCAGAAGGGCGACCTTCTGATCCTGGCCAATGCGCTCGCCGCCGACGTTTTCAAGAATGCCCGCATCGAGGACTTCAAGCTGGTGCGCGCGGTCGCAGCCGACGAGTTTGCTGCCATGACCCTCGCCCACCCCTACAGGGATCTTGATCTTGGCGGCTATCAGTTCGATGTGCCGCTGCTGGATGGCGATCATGTCACCGATGATGCCGGAACCGGCTTCGTACATACCGCGCCCGGTCACGGCGCGGACGATTTTGAAATCTGGATGGCAAGCGGCCAGCTCCTGGAAGAACGCGGCATCGACACGGCTATCCCGTTCACGGTCGCCGACGACGGCTTCTACACCAAGGATGCGCCGGGCCTTGAGGGCAATCAGGTGATCACCCACAAGGGTGAGAAGGGCAAGGCCAACAAGGCCAATATCGAACTCTTGAAAAACGCCGGCGCGCTGATCGGCCTTGGCCGCATGAAGCACCAGTATCCGCATTCCTGGCGTTCCAAGAAGCCGATCATCTTCCGCAATACACCGCAATGGTTCGTCTATATGGACCGCAAGCTGGGCGGCGAAGGCGACACCCTGCGCACACGGGCACTGAATGCCATCGACAGCACCCGTTTCGTACCTGGTTCAGGCCAGAACCGGCTGCGTTCGATGATTGAAAACCGTCCGGACTGGGTCCTTTCCCGCCAACGCGCCTGGGGCGTGCCAATCACCGTGTTCATTCACAAGGACAGCGCCGAAATCCTGAAGGACGATGCAGTCAACACGCGCATCTTCGAAGCCTTCAAGACCGAAGGAGCCGACGCCTGGTTTGCCGACGGTGCGAAGGAACGTTTCCTCGGCAATGACTATCCGTCGGATGAATGGGACATGGTCACCGATATTCTTGATGTCTGGTTCGATTCCGGCTCCACCCATGCCTTCTGCATGGAACAGCGTGAAGACCTGATGCCAGAGCGCCGGGGCCGTGGCGGCAAAGACTATGTTCTTTATCTGGAAGGCACCGACCAGCATCGCGGCTGGTTCCATTCTTCGCTGCTGGAGAGCTGCGGTACACGCGGACATGCACCTTATGATGCGGTCCTGACCCATGGCTTCACCATGGCCGAGGACGGCCGC
Organism: Roseibium sp.; assembly: GCA_965230445.1. Taxonomy (GTDB): domain Bacteria; phylum Pseudomonadota; class Alphaproteobacteria; order Rhizobiales; family Stappiaceae; genus Roseibium. Next base: position 3,248,830 of record OZ246005.1, read on the forward strand.
AAGATGTCCAAGTCGCTCGGCAACCAGGTATTCCCGCAGGACATTATCAAGCAGTATGGTGCGGACATCCTGCGCCTCTGGGTGGCCTCGGTCGATTATGCTGAAGACCAGCGGATCGGTCCGGAAATCCTAAAGACCAACATCGACAGCTACCGTAAACTGCGCAACACCTTGCGCTGGATGCTGGGCTCCCTTGCCCATGCGGGCGGCGAAGAGGTCGCCTACGAAGACATGCCGGAACTGGAGCGGCTGATGCTGCACCGGCTGTCCGAGCTGGATGAACTGGTCCGCCAGGCCTATTGGGACTACGACTACAAGCGCGTGTTCCATCACCTGTTCACGTTCATGACCGTCGAGCTGTCGGCGTTCTATTTCGATATCCGCAAGGATGCGCTTTACTGCGATGCGGCTTCGTCAGTGCGCAGAAAATCGGCTCTTTTCGTCATCGACAGGCTGTTCAACTGCCTGGTGACATGGCTGGCGCCAATCCTGCCGTTCACCATGGATGAAAGCTGGACCTGCCGCTATGGCGAGGACCAGTGCGTGCATCTGGAACTCTTCCCGGTTATTCCAACGGACTGGCGCGATGCGGCGCTTGCGGAAAAATGGTCAAAGATCAGGACCGTTCGCCGGGTGATCACCGGTGCGCTTGAGATTGAGCGTCGTGAAAAGCGCATCGGCTCATCGCTTGAGGCGCATCCGGTTGTCCATGTCACCGACGCCGGTCTTATGGCGGCGCTGGAAGGCAAGGATATGGCCGACATCGCCATCACGAGCCAGTTGACACTGACCTCCGATGCCATCCCCGACGGGGCTTTCACCCTCGAGGACACGCCGGGCGTCGCGGTCGTACCGCAAACGGCAGAGGGCACGAAATGCGCCCGCTCCTGGAAGATCCTGCCCGAAGTCGGCTCCGACCCGGATTACCCGGATGTCACCTTGCGCGACGCGGACGCGATGCGCGAATGGGACGCAGCCAACAAGGCGGCTTGAACAATCCAACGACCTCATCTTGAGGCGCCAAGCGCTGCGAACCCTTAAGTGCGCAGCAGGTTCTTTCACTTACGGTCCATCCGTCGAGACGGGCCGTAAGCCCTCGCCAGGATGAGGTTGTTTATGGGGACGTCGGAAATCGCCAAGACCTATCTCTGGGGCCGTTTCAGCGCCCTGGTTCTGGCGCTCGCGCTTGCCGGAATGGTTCTTGACCAGGCCTCAAAGAGCTGGCTGCTTTACGGCTTCGAACTTGGCAGCAAGGGATCTGTCGAGCTGTTGCCGGTCCTTGATTTTGTGCTCATCTGGAACCGGGGCATCTCCTACGGCCTGTTCCAGCAGGACAGCGAAATCGGACGTTGGGTTCTGGCGGTCTTCACGCTTGCTGCTGCGATTGCCCTCTGGATCTGGTCGGTTCGCAGCCAGTCTGTCTTTCTGGCAATCAGCCTTGCGCTGGTGATCTCCGGCGCCATCGGCAACGGCATTGACAGGGTCGTCTATGGCGCCGTGGTGGATTTCGTCCATTTCCACCTCGGAAGCTTCTCCTGGTATGTGTTTAACCTTGCCGATGTGTGGATCGTTGCAGGTGTCGCCGGTCTCCTGTATGACGGTATTCTAGGTGGTCCTAATTCAGCCGCAAAGTAACGGTTTATGCGGCGTTAAGATGTTCGCCCGCAGACCACGTGCGGATAGTCCGGACCGAAGGATTGGGGAAGTCAGCAGTGATACGCTTTGGTGGAAAGACGTTGCCGAGGTTTGCCGCGATCGGCATGATTGCCGCGCTGGGTGCCTGCCAGGCAGCCGACGGTACGAACCAGGCACCGGACACCGCGCTTATCAACTCGCTTCTCACCGGCCTTGGCGCTGTTGATCCGGACGTCAAGCCGATCGAGTATTCGCCGCGCGCACCGTTGGCCATGCCATCCGAGCCGACTGCGCTGCCAAGCCCGGAAACAAAAGTGGCCGGCGCGAATAGTGCCGATTGGCCGAAAGAGCCTGAAAACGTTGAGCTGAACAAACTCAAGGCCATCTATGCGGATGATCCGAACGCCGATCCGAATGAGCCGCTTGCGCCTGCGCAGACCCGCGGCTTCAAAATCCGTGGCGTGGACTTGAGCAAACCGCGCGATCACGACGCTGACCGGCGCGAAGACGAAATCCGCGAAGGCTCCCCGTTGACGGCTGCTGAACTAAATGCGGCGGCAAACAAACGGCGCGAACTTGAACCGGCGCTTTCCGGTCAGATTGAGAACAGCCTCAGCCGGCGGAACTATCTGATTGAACCGCCAGTCGCCTATAGCACACCGTCTCCGGATGCTCCTCTTCCGCAGGCAGTCGAAGTTCGCGGAAGAACCCGGATCGAGCCGGAAGACGCAATCAAGCAGCCTCTCACACCCCACTGCCTGCAAAATCCGGGTTCTCCCGGTTGTCCGAACTGACGCTTGTAGCGGAGCATTGAACCGAACCTTGGTTCAAATCGTTTCGGTATAAAAGCAAAGTATTGAGAACACCCCAAAGCGTTCTCGGTTGGGGGCTGTGGGGATCAAGTCCGGCTATTGCCGCGCACCTTCATCGCAGAAGTTTGTTAGCCCATGGCTTTTTGCCGAACGCCCGGAGCAGGTGTTCCCTGCAGAACCTCGGAACGGACCGGACGCGGGGGTGAGAACAGGTTGCCCTGGGCAAGCTTGACATCATAATCAAGCAATTCCAGCACCTGTGCCTCCGCCTCCACATGGTCGGTAATGAGTTCCATTCCATATCGGTTGAGAAGATCGCCGAAATCCGATGGATGAATATGGCCCGACCGTGCTTCCCGGCGGCCAATCAGGTAGTCGGCCTTGAGCTTGGCATACCGGAAGCCCGTTTGCGCAAGCTGCCTGAAATCCATTTTCAAATCATCGATCTGGTCGACCGAGAACCGGAAACCGACTTCATAAAGCGCTGCGAGACTTTCCATCTCCACAGCTCCCATGGCGGCAACATCGTCCTGGGAGAATTCGAATACAAGAACGTCGGAGAAGCTCTCATTGGTCTTCACGAACTCAAGGAAGCCCGGAAAGAAGGTTTCGTCGGCAAGCGAGACCGATGAGATATTGCAGAACAGGATGGCGTTTCGGTTTCGCGACGTAAGGCGCCGGATCACCTGCACGGATCTGAACAACAGCAGATTGTCGATCCGCGCGATCTGTCCGGACCGGACGGCCTCCGGAATGAACTTCTCGGCCGGAACCATCTCTCCTGCTGCGCTCCTCAGCCGGGTGAAAGCTTCGTAGTATTTCACCTGGCGCTGGGGAAGATTGACGATCGGCTGAAGGTGCAGTTCCACCCGGTTGGCGTTTAGCGCGCTTGTAATGAGCTCCCGCATGGCCGGATCGGGCTTTGTCTCCACCGCTGGTTCCGCAGGTGGTTCCAAAACAGGTTCAAAAGACGACTCCGGATTCGGATCGAATGTGTTTGTCTGCCTTGGTTCCGGGCGGGGTTCTTCCTGCCGGCGCGAAACATGGCCGCTTTGTCCATCAGGCCGCTGCGGAACGCGATGCCGCTGTTCCTGGGCCGCCCATTGATCATCATCATGCTCATATCTGGCGGCCCTATCCCGATCCGCTGAATGGTAGTTGCGTGACGGGGGCAGCTCGCTTTCGTGCGCACCTTGTCCAGTATATCCGCCGCCATATCCATTTTGTCCGGGCAGGTTCCGCACCCCGTACGGAAGCGTCGGATCCAATGCCGGGACATAGCCCCTTTCGCGTTGCGGATAGGCGCCAGGATCGGGATAGGGAAGCCCGCGTACCGGTGGAGGCGGCGCTATCGTCTTCTGGTCCTCTACCTTGGTTTCCAGATCGGACATGGCTTCGGCCATCTGCTTGATCAGGGTGCCGAGAACTTCGACTTCCGTGAAAATCGGATCGACTTCCGAGCGGACACGCCGAGGCAGGGATGTCTCCATACCGGACATGCGCCCTTCCAGATTGCCGACATCCTCGTCGATATCGGCCATCCGCTCTTCAAGCCTGTCGACAGCATCGCTGACGGCGCCCTTGTCGCGTGATCGGCTGATCAAGAGGTGAAACACCACCATCGTGCACATGAGAGCAAGTGAAAGCGACACGGCTTCGCCCACCGGCCGCCCGAAATTGAAGACGAGAATGGCCGCCGAGGAGCACGCGATGATGCTCATGCAGATTGCAACGAAGATGGTTCCGGTTCGGCCCATGTTGATCGATACTGTCCGATACGAATCAAGATTCCGTGTTAATCATGCCTTAATAAATCGCCACGACCGACTCTGAACGCCGAGTTGTCGCCGGAATCGTCAATTTGTCCCCGACTAAGCGAGATTTCAGCTTCTTAGGATACAAAACAGGCCCGCGTACCGCGATATTGCCCGCTGAACCGGATTGCCCGGACATGAACTCCCGGCTCTTGCGGGTCACTAAGCAAACGGCTCACCGAGGCGGGCCACAAATCGCCGCCGTCGGCCGTGATTGTTAAGGAACAAACACAGGTTTACCCGGCACGCTGCATTTTGGAGGCCTTTGGCGAAAAAAACCCGGCATCTCATCCCGAGAGTTTTTTCTGTTTATATTCATACACTTACGAACTAGACGGTTGATAATCCCGCGATCCGATTCGCTCTCTGGCCGGTCCCGTCACGCAGAATGCGGCACAAGACAACCCTTTGTTTACCCTGTTAGCGGAATTATCGGAGTGACGAATCTGTTGAGAACAGTCTGTCAAGCGAGATCAAAGGGGGTTACCCAGAAATGGGGAGTAACGAGGGCAGTTCCTTGCCTCTAGTAATGCGCGTCCTTGACGCGTCAGCATCTGAAGCCGCCAGAACCGCGGCAGTCAGCGCAAAACTGCCGGCACCCTGCTGCGAGCCTATCCTTTACACCGATGCGGCCTCCTGTCTTCAGGACCTTGCCGGCAACATGACCGATATCCTGATCCTCGATCTGGAAACAATCGGCGGCGACGAGGCGCTCGACGCCTATGCCGTCCGCTGCCCGGCGACGGTGATCATCGCTGTGTCTGCAAAAGGGTCGGTCTCTCGGGCGGTGAGCTCCATGCGGGCCGGCGCTCATGACTTTCTGACCAAGCCCTTCTCGCTCGATGCCATCGCATCGAAGATTGCCTTCCAGCTCAAACAGCGAAAACCGGCAGCGGGCACTTCTTCCTCCGGCTCCCAATCTAAAGACGCCAAGGGTCCCACGACAGTGCCCCGGTCCGAAATCCGGGTGCCCCGGCAGGCCCTGGAGGAGTCATCAGGTCTGGATCGCCTGATCGGCCGTTCCTCCGGCATGCGGGAAGTGGCCGAGAAAATCACCCGCATGGCCCCCTCGCAGGCCCCTGTTTTCATTACCGGCGAATCCGGTACCGGCAAGGAACTGTGCGCCAATGCGGTTCACGATCTTTCCGATCGCGGCAAAGGCCGTTTCCTGGCACTCAACTGTGCCGCCATACCGCGCGATCTGATTGAAAGCGAGATTTTCGGCTATGCCCGCGGCGCCTTCACCGGTGCCAACGAGAACCGCCAGGGTGCGGCGGAGCTGGCAGACGGCGGAACACTTTTTCTGGACGAAATCGGCGAGATGGACCTGTTCCTGCAGAGCAAGCTGCTTCGTTTTCTGCAGACCGGGACTTTTCAGAGGCTGGGCGACACCGAACTCCGCAAAGTCGATGCCCGGATCATCTGCGCGACCAACCGGGACCCGCTTGAAGAAATAGCCGCAGGAAGATTCCGCGAAGACCTGTTCTACCGGCTCCATGTTCTGCCGGTGCATTTGCCGCCCTTGCGCGAACGCCGCGAAGACATCGCTCCCCTCGCCCAGACATTCCTTGAACGGTATGCGGGTGAGGAACGCCGCGCTTTCAGAGGCTTCGATACCGATGCTGAAGCCCGGCTGACAGCCTATCCTTGGCCGGGCAATGTGCGCCAGCTTGAAAACACCATCCGCCAGATCGTCGTGATGAACGACGGCGCTGCAGTCACGTTCGACATGCTGCCCCTTATGATCCGCGAGTCGTCCAGCAGGCCGGCAGGTCTGGTCGACCTCTCCCGCGAACGCGCCAGAACCGCTCCGTCCAGCCGGCCATTCGCATCCATTGAGCCTCTTTGGGCCCAGGAACGCCGGATCATTGAGGACGCCCTCGACGCATTTGACGGCAATATTGCGATGGCAGCTGCCGCCCTGGAAATCAGCCCGTCGACGATCTACCGGAAAAAGCAATCGTGGACGGCACGTAGCATTTAACCAGCTAGCTATTCCGCAGCGCAAACACTGTCTCTTGTGTCTGATCGAAAGTCAGTCTATATCGGCAAAAATGCTACATAGCAGACTTTGGATCGCGCGGTCGGACACAATGAAAAACCAAGAAATCATGAAGACGTGGAAAGCGGCATTGTTTGCTTCCATGTTTATCGGTGTTACGACCTCATCTTGGGCACAAGATGCCGATACCGGTGCGATACCTACGCCACCGACCGAGTTCTCTGAAGCGCTTGCTGCCTACGACGCGGCCTGGTCCAAGGCCGGTCTCTCGTTTGCAATAGTGACGTTTACCGAAGGAAGAAGCGCTGGTTTCGGCAAATATACCGAACGGGCCGGCAACAGCTTTGCCGAAGGCGAAGAGATCGCAGTTTACGCGGAGCCGGTCGGTTTTGGTTTCGAAAGCAGCAGCAACGGTTATTCCTACCAGCTGGATGCCAGTTACCGGCTTCTCAATCTTTCCGGCCAGGTATTGGCAGAGCAGCAGGAGTTCGCCAGCTTTTCCGGCTCCGGACGCACAAAGCAGCGGGAGTTGTCTGCGGCACTGACGTTCCAGTTTGGCGGCTTGCCTGCGGGAGACTATATTCTGGAAGCCAGCTTCGCAGATGCTGTCAGCAGCCGGAACGCCACGCTCTCTCTGCCCTTTTCCGTTGCGGCGGCAGAGTAGTCAGCCTTCTTTTCAATCAGAATTGCCTGCAATAGCCCTTGCATCGAGGTGTCTCCGGCAGACGTTTACACGTGGGACTTTCCGGACGAAAATCCAGTGTTCCAGCATTGACAAAAACCGGACGAGCACCTAAATGCCCACCGTTGTTAGCACTCGCTTAACAGGAGTGCTAATAAAAGACGGGCCGGGGCATTATCTCCCTGAACCCATAAATCATGTTCCCCGCGCCGCCGCTCAAGAAGGGGCGCGCTCATGAGAGGAAACAGTCAAAATGGCATTTCGTCCGCTTCACGACCGCGTCGTAGTCCGCCGCGTCGATTCCGAAGAAAAGACCGCCGGTGGCATCATCATTCCAGATACCGCCAAGGAAAAGCCGCAGGAAGGCGAAATCGTTGCTGTCGGCAACGGTGCACGCGACGACTCCGGCAACGTCATCGCTCTTGACGTCAAGGCTGGCGACCGCGTTCTGTTCGGCAAATGGTCCGGCACCGAAGTCAAGATCGACGGTGAAGACCTGCTGATCATGAAAGAATCCGACATCATGGGCGTGATCGCTTAAAACCAGCGAACCGTTTGTGAATCCTATCCAAATTCTATTCAAAAGTGAGACGTAGACATGGCTGCAAAGGACGTAAAGTTCTCCTCTGACGCCCGCGAACGCATGCTGAAGGGTGTTGACACCCTTGCGAACGCTGTGAAGGTGACCCTCGGCCCGAAAGGCCGCAACGTCGTTCTCGACAAGGCATTCGGCGCACCGCGCATCACCAAGGACGGTGTTTCTGTCGCCAAGGAAATCGAACTCGAAGACAAGTTCGAGAACATGGGCGCCCAGATGGTCCGCGAAGTCGCTTCCAAGACCAACGACATTGCCGGTGACGGCACCACCACCGCGACCGTTCTGGCTCAGGCGATCGTTAAGGAAGGCGCAAAATCGGTTGCTGCCGGCATGAACCCGATGGACCTGAAGCGCGGCGTTGACCTTGCTGCTGCTGAAGCCGTCAAGGCTCTGGAAGCTGCCTCCAAGACCATCACCACTTCTGAAGAAGTGGCTCAGGTCGGCACAATTTCCGCAAACGGCGACGTGCAGGTCGGTCAGGACATTGCCGAAGCCATGCAGAAAGTCGGCAACGAAGGCGTGATCACCGTCGAGGAAGCAAAGTCTCTCGAGACCGAGCTGGAAGTCGTCGAAGGCATGCAGTTCGACCGCGGCTACCTGTCCCCGTACTTCGTCACCAACGCCGACAAAATGCTGGCCGACCTGGAAAAGCCGTACATTCTCCTTCACGAGAAGAAGCTTTCCAACCTGCAGGCCATGCTGCCGATTCTGGAATCTGTGGTTCAGTCTTCCCGTCCGCTGCTGATCATCGCAGAAGACGTTGAAGGCGAAGCTCTGGCGACCCTCGTCGTCAACAAGCTGCGTGGCGGCCTGAAGATTGCTGCTGTCAAGGCACCTGGCTTCGGCGACCGCCGCAAGGCCATGCTGGAAGACATCGCCATCCTGACCGGCGGCACCGTGATCTCCGAAGACCTCGGCATCAAGCTGGAAAACGTCACGCTCGACATGCTCGGCACTGCCGAGAAAGTGTCGATCACCAAGGAAAACACCACCATCGTCGATGGCGCTGGTTCCAAGGACGACATCTCCGGCCGCGTTGGTCAGATCAAGGCTCAGATCGAGGAAACCACCTCCGACTACGACCGTGAGAAGCTGCAAGAGCGTCTGGCGAAACTCGCTGGCGGTGTTGCCGTGATCCGCGTTGGCGGTGCGACCGAAATCGAAGTGAAAGAGAAAAAAGACCGCGTCGACGATGCACTGAACGCTACCCGCGCTGCCGTTGAAGAAGGCATCGTGTCTGGCGGCGGCGTAGCCCTCCTGCGTGCCAAGACTGCTGTTGCTGCCCTGTCTTCCGACAATGCAGACATCGAAGCCGGCATCAAGATCGTCCTGCGCGCTCTGGAAGCTCCGATCCGCCAGATCGCTGAAAACGCCGGTGTCGAAGGCTCCATCGTTGTCGGCAAGATCTCTGAAAACGACGATGACACCTTCGGCTTCAATGCGCAGACCGAAGAATATGTCAACATGATCGAAGCCGGCATTATCGACCCGACCAAGGTTGTCCGCACGGCTCTTCAGGATGCAGCTTCCGTTGCAGGCCTGCTGATCACCACCGAAGCCATGGTTGCTGAACTGCCGAAGAAAGAAGCAGCTCCGGCAATGCCTGACATGGGCGGCATGGGCGGTATGGGCGGCATGATGTAATCATCTGCCCGGATCATCCGGAAAGAATGAAAGGGCGTCCCCCGGGGGCGCCCTTTTTGCATTTCGGCGCACCCTTTCTTACGTCAGCGCTGTTTGTGCCCCATTGCTTGCTGCGGCTGCAGCCAAACCCCAAATTATGCTATGAACAGGATAACCGGACCGGCGCGAAGAGCTGAAATCAACACATGATTGAAGTGACCTTGCAGCACACCCAATTCCGGTCTAACCTTTGTATGAATATTAAGGATTACCCTTGATGGCAGGAAAGAGAACCTGGGTCCAGATGCCAGAGCTGGAAGATGCCAAATACGGCACAGACATCCTGCGTACCGCACTGATTGAAACACTGGCCCAGAACAAGGGGGCTATCAAACTTCAATCGTTGCAAGACCAGTTGCCGTTGAAAACGTCGTCGCGGTCGCTCGCACAGTCCGTACGCGATGCGGCGCTGGATGGTCTGGTCGATGTAGACAAGAACGATCTTGTGCTCACGCCGCTTGGATTCAAGGTGGTCGAAAACGGCTAGCGGCCCGTGCATATGGGGGAGGAACATGTTCGGACAGTATCTCGCCGTCGCCCTTCTCGGCATGCTCTTCGCAAGCGCCGAATTACTGTCGCGCTACAAAGACGACCCGCTGGCCCTCCTGGAAATGGGCGAAAGCTATTTCTATCTGATCGTCAATGCACTGATCGGAATAGCGGCACTTTACCTCCTGCAGGTCTTTCCGGTCGGCGCGCCGGACCTTAAACTTCAGGAAGCACATGCGGCGATTGTCGCCGCCGGTTCGGATGCCGATGCGGCGCTGAAGGTGGCAAAGGGCGCTGGCTACGATACGGTGGCCGCCCTTCTTCTTGCAGCAGGGAACGAATCAAGCCGGATGGCCATATACAACGTCCTGATCGCCGGCTTCGGCGGGGCGGCGTTCTTCCGCTCATCCATCGCCCGGACCAAGGTGGGGTCGGCGGAAATCGGCGTCGGCCCGGCTTTCGTCATCGATACATTGCTGTCAACAGTCGACCGGGCCATCGACCGGCGCCGGGCCCACCACCGCGCAAAAACAATTCCCGCCCTGATGCGCGAGATCCCACCCGGTTTTGCGGCCCTTTCCCTAAAGGAATTCTGCATCGGCGCGATGCAGAACTTTTCCGCCGATGACGAAAAGACCCTTGAGACGCAGATCGCGGCCATAATGAAGGCGACCATCCCGGAACCAACAGTCAAATCCGCGCTGTTCGGCATGGTGCTGACGGAACATTTCGGCGAGAAAGTCCTGCGCATGGCGATCGAGCAGCTCGATGGAGAAATCAAGGCGGCCCGGAAAGCTGTCGAGGAAAAGCAAAGCCGGCCAGTCCTCGGACTGTCATCGCTGGAGTCGCTGATCGCCGGCGGGTCAGCCGACGATACGCTTGCCGATGACGAGCCACAGGATGGTGCTGATGATTCAGTACCGGGCGCAGATCCATCCGGCAAGGGCGAGCACGCAGCGGACGCACTCGCGGACGAAAACGCTTCATCGGCGAGCCGGGAGCCTGATGCGGCTGCAGATGATGAAGCGGCGGCAAAACCCAGGCACGGCCGGAGTTAAGGCGGCAGGTCAGCTTCAGATATCCGTAAAATTCGAAATCATATTGGCGATAGCAGGCAGTTGGAGGGCGCTCTGCTCCGCGTCGGTCAGGTCGGGATCATGAAATGGAAAATACCGGAACATGGACGCCCGGCAAATCGAATTGTCGGGTAGAACCTCATATTGGTTCGCCGTGGTGCCGTTAGCCGCAAGGGAATAATACTGCCGGTAAGCGCCAAGCCGCTGGAGCCGGGTCCAGATTGTTGTGCCTGGGATCATTCCGCCGCTGCCGTCACTATAGGCCTGCGTCCTGTAATAAGCTTCAGACCCTGCGGGCGTGATCAGCGCGTCACCGGAATGGATGTTGTCCCAATCGCCTGGAATGAGCGCCAGTGCCGCTGCCATGTCATCGCCTTGGGCGGTTTCGATCTGATCGCCGTCAATAGCGAAATCGAACAGCTGGAACGGTCGGTAGAAGCCATTGGACGGATCTTCATCAGTATCGCCCCAATGCGGAGCCTTGCTGGCCCAGAAGGTACCAAGAAGCGGCGCATCGGTGACATAGGCAAGGGCTGTCGCTGAAGGCGCGTTGCGTTCGGTATTCGCGGTAACTAGTTCTGCGGAGGTAAGCGGCACTGCTTGGGCGATCATCGCTGCCAATGCCGCCTGAATGGTGTCCCGGTCGACGCCAAGGCGGCAGAAGGCATAGTAGCGTGACTGATAGAGCCGTCCGGCCACCTGTGCCATGCCGGTGGTCAGTGCTGTCCTTAAACTGCCGATTTCATCGGTGAGCCCCGCCACGGCCAGATAGAGCCGGGTTTCTGCACCAAAGGCACGGAAACCGCCGGAATGAAGTGGCCGGAGGCGAACGGAATCGTTGGACGCTGCCGGGTTGTCACCAAAATAGATGCTCGGCATCCGGCCGTTCTCGAACGCAAGATTGTATTGGTAATGGGTAGCCTCGCAGCCCGGCGCGAAACGGATGGTGCTGAAACACGCATTGGCGTTCTGAATGATCGCCAGGCTGGCGTTGGTCTGAACCGGCATGTCGTTTTCCCGTTTGGTTACGTGTACCGAACACGACTTTGCGGGATAGACGCCCGGGAGAGGCGGATGTGACGTAATACCGCCCCCGGTTTCACAGAAGGTCAAATATGCGATTGCCAGTTCGGACACCCGGTCATCAGATCCGGGTGTCCGGAATTTGCCTTCAGTCCCGGGGCGGGCTATTGACGGCTTTTTCACTTGCCGGGCGGGAGGCGCAGGTTTCCAGCCAGCGGGTAAGGTTCTTCATGTCCGTTAGTCCGACCAGTTCGCCAGCCTCATAGAAGCCTTCAACGGCGCGGATCCACGGCCAGGAGGCCATGTCAGCGATGGTGTAATCATCGCCCATGATGAACGTGCGGCCCGCAAGGCGCTTGTCGAGCACGCCAAACAGACGCTGGGTTTCCGCGCGATAGCGCTCGAACGGACGGCGGTCTTCAAATTCCTTGCCGGCGAACTTGTGGAAGAAGCCGAGTTGGCCGGACATCGGTCCGAGTCCGCCCATTTGCCACATGACCCACTGAATGGTTTCCGCACGGACCGCCGGATCATCGGACAGGAACTGGCCGGTCTTGTCGGCAAGATAAAGGAGGATCGCTGCCGATTCCCAAAGCGGCACGGGCTTACCGCCAGGGCCGTTCGGGTCAATGATCGCCGGAATCTTGTTGTTCGGGTTGATCGACAGGAATTCCGGGGTCAGCTGATCGTCGGTAGCAAAGGAAACCAGATGTGCCTCGTAAGGCAGCCCGGTTTCTTCCAGCATCGCCGAAACCTTGATGCCGTTGGGCGTCGCCAGCGAATAAAGCTGAATGCGGTCAGGGTGCTGTGCAGGCCACTTGTTGGTGATCTGAAATGCAGATAGATCGGACATGGAAATCCCTTCCGTTATATATGAATTCTGAGCCGGCGCGATGGGCTGGCGGCAGCGCACATGTAAGGGTGCCTCAAGCAGAATTGAACCATCGCAAAGCACCGATATGTTCACAAAAAAATGAGCGTTCGCAAAGAGGATCATCGGGGATGACAACGGATCAAACCAATGACCGGCTGGAGCAGCTGGAAATCGACCTGGCCCATGCCCAGCGCACCATCGATGAATTGAACACGGTCGTCACCCAGCAAGGTATGCAGATCGACCGGTTGACCAAGCGGCTGGCCGGGCTGACGGATCAGATGAAAGAGCTGATTGAAACCGGCCTGTCGCCGCACCAGGTTGAAAAACCACCGCACTATTAAAGTTTGCCCCGATCACAGCCTTCTGCGCAGGCCAGAAACCTGAATAGAGAGACCAATGGAAAATCTCCGTTTCACCTTGAAGACCCGCCCGGCAGGCCGCATGGGCCCTGAGCATTTCAACCGGATCGAGGAAAAGCTCGGCTCGCTGGAAGACGGCAAGGCACGGATTCGGGTTGTCTACGTGTCGCTTGACCCGGCCATGCGCGGTTGGGTGTCAGCGAGCACGGAAAGCTACATCCCGCCCGTGGCGATCGGCGAGACCATGCGCGCGCTCGGCATTGGCATTGTCGAGGACAGCAAGACCGCCGCCTATAGCGCCGGCGACTGGGTAACCGGCATGACCGGATGGACCGAGTATCTGGACATTGCACCCGGCGGGCTGACCGTTGTGCCGAAACTGCCAAAGATCGAGGACTATATGGGCGTTCTCGGCCTTCCGGGCGCGACCGCATGGCATGGGTTGATGACCGTCGGCAAGGCCAAAGCGGGCGAAACCTTGTGCGTTACCGGTGCGGCCGGCTCGGTCGGCTCGCTGGTCGGCCAGATCGGCAAGGCAATTGGCATGAAGGTGGTAGGTATCGCCGGCACCCAAGAGAAATGCGACTGGCTGGTGAATGATCTTGGATTTGACGCCGCGCTCAACTACCGGACCGAAGATCTGGTGGCGGGACTGAAGGCGTTTGCCCCGGACGGCATCGACCTTCACTTTGAAAATGTCGGCGGTCTGCCCTTCGATGCCGGTCTCAAAAACATGAAGGCCTTTGGCCGCATGGTATTCTGCGGCTTTATCTCCGTATACAACGGCGAAAACAGCGCCCCTTACCCGGACATGAGTGCTGTCGTGCGCCGGCGGCTGACCCTTACCGGGTTTGCCATGCCGGACCACTTCGACCTGTTCCCGTCCATCTTCCAGGAGCTGGGAAAACTGATGCAGGACGGCAAGCTGAAATACCGGCTGGATATCGAAGACGGACTGGAAAATGCACCGGTTGCGGTCGACAAGCTGTTCGAAGGCACCAACACAGGAAAGCTGGTGGTCCGGGTTTCGGGCGTTTAGGGCGAAAACCCGCAATGACGCGCCGCCGGAATTGGCGCTGCGGCATCCTGCGTGTCGTTTGAATTCGCCGCAGGTTCCGGGGAAATCAAATTTGTTGCGGATTGATTCAGGGCAAGGCGAATAAGTGCCGCTACGGCAATTTTGCTCTTGTCATACACGTCTGAAGGACATCATCAAATGGGCCGTGGCATTGTCATCGTGCTGGTACTTCTGGCCGCAGGGATCGGGATGTTTTACTGGATGTCCTCGCGTCCCATTGAGGTCACGGTGATTGCGCCCAACCGCGGGACGGCCGCCGATGTGGTTTATGCAACGGCTGTGGTGGAGCCGGTGCACTGGGCCAAAGTGACGTCGCTGGTGCGCAAACGCATCATCTCCATGTGCGGCTGCGAGGGTCAGATCGTCAAAGAAGGCGACGAGCTTGCCGTTCTCGACAGCGATGATGCCCGTGCCAACCTGAAAGAGCTGGAAGCGCGCCAGGAACTGGCGCAGTCTGAACGCGAGCGGGCTTACGAGTTGCTGCAGCGGCGTGTTGTCAGTCAGACGGTCTACGACAAGGCACAGACGGAGTTGGTCAAGATCGATGCGCTGATTGCCGCCCAGACGGAACGGCTCGGGGACTACCGCATCCGCGCGCCCATCGACGGCATGGTGCTGCGCAAGGACGGTTCGGTCGGCGAAGTGGCAGAGCCGGGCGAAATCCTGTTCTGGATCGGCCAGCCTGTTCCCCTGCAGCTTGTTGCTGAGGTCAATGAAGAGGACATTCCCAAGGTCGAACCGGGACAAATCACTTATGTGGATTCCGATGCCTTTCCAGATCAGGTGCTGGAAGCCGTTGTTGAACGTATTACGCCGAAAGGCGATCCGGTGCTTAAAACCTACCGGGTTTACCTGTCGCTGCCTGCCGATACGCCGCTGCTTATCGGAATGACCACCGAGATCAACATCGTCACCCGTCAGGTCAATGATGCGTTGCTGGTTCCGGCGGCGGTTCTCGACGGCGATACATTAATGATCGCCGGTGATGACGGCATTGCCGAAAAACGCACTCTGGAGACCGGTATCCGCGGCACCAGGGCAGTCCAAATTCTCGGCGGACTGCCGGAAGATGCGCAAATCATCGCGCCCTATCCGGAAGACATTACCGCCGGCGACAAGGTCGAGGCCCGCACGGGAGACGGTTCATGATCCTGATGCTGCGGATCGCCGCCACCCATGTGCGGGCAAGACTGCGGCAGACAGTGGTTTCAACACTCGGTGTCGCGCTTGGTGTCGGATTTTCCATCGCCATGGCTTCGTTGATGGAAGGCACCCAGCGCGATTTCGTCTCCGCGCTCATCAATGCCATGCCGCATGTGGAAATCCGGGACGACAAACGCAATCCGGATACCCAACCGGCGATAGAGGTCTTCGACGCGGTCGAATTTCATGGATTGCGGCCGCCGGACGACCGGCGCGGCATTCTCAACCCGACCAAAGTGCTTGCCAGCCTGTCCGAGTGGGTGCCGGGGAATTACTCCCAAAGCCTGAGCGGCCAAGTAGTGGCGCGCTACAATGGCCGCGACCAGAGCATCACCATGATCGGGGTTATCCCGAAGCGGGAAGCAGCTGTCTCGCAGATTGTCGAAGACATGCGCCAAGGATCGTTCATGGACCTTGCCACGAATTCCAACGGCATCGTCATGGGAGACACAGCCGCAAACACACTTGGCGCGAAATTGGGTGACACGATCACCGTGACCTCCGCCGCCGGGATTGCCAAACGGTTCAAGATCGTCGGCCTGTTTCATACCGGTGTGACTGCAAACGATGAAGGACGCGCATATGCACCGTTGAAATCGACGCAGATCCTGCTGGAAAAGCCCGATATCATCAACCGGATCGCCATCAAGCTGACCGATATCGACCAGTCCATCGCCGTCGCCCGCCGGGCTGAACGCCAGCTTGGCTACAAGACGGTTGCCTGGGAAGAAGCGAATGAAGGCCTGCTGGAAGCCTTCGTGGTCCGGAATATCATCATGTACACGGTTGTCGGCGCGATCCTGCTGGTTGCCGGATTCGGGATTTTCAACATTATCTCGACAATCGTTCACGAGAAGTCCCGCGACATATCAATACTGAAATCCCTCGGCTTCCTGGAAACCGATATTCAGCAGATCTTTGTCATGGAGGGGTTGGTCATTGGCCTGATGGGGGCGGCGGCAGGCTGTGCGCTGGGCTTTCTTTTGTCCACATATCTGGCATCGATAGATTTCAACTACACTATGGGCGCTGAAATCACGCACCTGCCGATCTACAAGTCTCCCTGGCACTACATCATTGCGAGCCTTCTTGCGCTGCTTTCATCCTCCTTTGCCGGATACATGCCGGCCCGGCGGGCCGCGCGGCTGAACCCGGTCGACATCATCCGGGGGGCGACATGAGTGTTGCGATGGATCCTCTACCGGCCTCGCCCCTCCTGGAGACACGCGACCTGACACGCATCCTGCCGGGTATTGTGCCGGTGACGCTGGTCAAGGACATCAATTTCAGCGTCGGCGAAGCGGAGTTCACCGCAATCACCGGTCCTTCCGGTTCGGGCAAGTCGTCGCTTCTCTACCTTTTGGGTTTGCTCGACCGGCCAACGTCCGGCGAGATCCTGATGGCCGGTAAGCCGACCCATGCGCTTTCATCGGCGCAGTTGGCAAACATGCGCCTGGAAAAGATCGGTTTTGTTTTCCAGTTCCACTTTCTGCTTCCCGAGTTCACCGCCAAGGAAAACATCATGATCCCGATGAGCAAGCTCGGGCGGTTGTCTGCAAAAGAGCAGGACGAACGCGCAACAGGATTGCTGGACCAGTTCGGCCTCGGCGACTTCATCGACCGTATTCCGGCGCAATTGTCGGGCGGGCAACGCCAGCGGGTGGCAGTTGCAAGAGCGCTTGCAAATGCCCCCTCTCTGATCCTGGCAGACGAACCTACTGGCAGCCTTGATTCCAAGTCATCCGAACAGGTGTTCGAAACGCTGAATTCCATCGTCCGGGACAACGGAACCACAGTGGTGGCGGTCACGCACGACATGGACATGGCGGGACGCATGGACCGGCGCATTCACCTGGTCGACGGCATGATCGACTATGACCGGGATCAGTGACCGGCATAATTGACATTGAAAAAACAGCGCTGACTTCCGGGCGGGCAGGGCAATCGCGCTTCAGAATTCCTGGATGAGTTTTCGCAGGAAGTCGTTGCTCCAGCCGGCCTTTTTGAACTTGCCCCGGTTTGAGCCTTTGTCGGTGTTTGCCTTGATGATGCTCAGCGCGATGCGGCGCAGGGCTGCAAAGTTGGCGGGTGCGTGGTCTTTGCGGGCGCGGTGCCGGTCGTCATTCATCAGCACATCGAGCGACCAGTGCAGGCTGTTTTCGATCTGCCAATGGCCCCGGATCAGCGCGGCGGCCGCTTCAGCCGTGGGGCGTTTTGACAGCAGATAAAGCCGCTCGGACCGGCTGGTTTTGCCGTCTGCCTCGCGCTTCGAAGCGACATGGACGAAGGCCTGAAGATGCGGCCATTTATGGGTCTCGGTCAGATAGTCAGGAACGTCGTAAAGGTGATAGCTGCGCTCCTCAATGCGACCATGATCAGCATCTGCCGCAGTGTATTCATCAATATAGTCAATCTGTTGATCATCCACAAAGGCGCGCAGGTCCGTCAGCATATCGCCCTGATTGCCCTTGATCTGCAGGCAATAATCACCGCCCTCCCGCACGATCAGATCGCAGGTTTCACGCTGACAATGCAACGCATCCGCCGTGATCGTGATACCCCGAATGTCGAGCATCCCGATCAACTCGCGCAGGGCCAAAATCTCCCCGCCGCCCTTGGCGCTTTGCGTGATCCCCAAGGTAAGCCGCGCCTCATGCGCAAACGCCGTCACGACGTTCAGACCAGACTGTTCAGCCGCCTTGTCGAAGCTGCGCCGCATCTCCTTGCCGTCGATGGCAATGGCGGGATCGGCGTGACGCGCGGCCGCGAAATCGCTGCGAAACTTGTCGAAAAACGCCTGAAAGCTGGCCGGCTTCATCAGCCGAAACAACCGCGAGTAAGCATCGTGGCAGGGGACGCCGTGGGGCAGTTCGAGGAATTCGCGCAGAAAATCCTCCTTCATGACCCCGAAAAGCTCCATATCGACCGCTGTTTCACCGCCGCAAAGTGTGCATAAAAGACTGATCGTCATGAGATCGCAGAACTTGTGGCGCGGGGCATTCCCACGGCGTGGATCATCCATTTCATTGAAATAGCTGTCTAATGTTGGCATCCCGAAACTCCATCATGTGATGAAACCTCAAGAATCCAATTCTGGAAAAACGTCAAACTTTAAGTGCGATTCCCCTGTCCGGGCGGGGCTCCGGCCTTGTCATGGAATACCAGACGTGGCATATACCCGGCCATCATCAGGAGAAGGGCTGGCGCCCTCGCCAACCTGCCGATCCGGGCAAGGTGGTTTCCTAAACGGGATGTGGCCGCACAATAGCGCTTTCTGCGCTGGGGCAACAAAACGGCACTTTCAACTGCGCCAGTCTTCCTCGGGAAACCGATGGAAGGAAATTTATGTCGAACGATCCATTCGCAGGCCACTTGGCCAAACTGGCCGCTGCAGCCGAACCGATTGACACGCTCAGTGACGGCTATACGGCTTGGGAGCGAGCCGCGGAAGAATGCGTGCTGGCACGTGTCAGCACCATCCGCATCATCGGCGGGCTTCCGCGCCATTTGCCTGAGCTCAGCCCGGCAGAAAGGCGTAAGCGAATGGTTTGCATGCTCCGTCTCTGGTCGCAAGGCTGTATTCACGCCTATGACGAGGCGCTGTTCGCGGATGTCCTCAACCGGCGGAGTCCAAACAGATAGAGCTACTCCGCAGCAAAATCCCGTTTGGGCACCAAGCGCGGCTTGCCGTATTCATCGACGGCCACCATTGTGAAGACCGCTTCCGTAACCTTCTCCCGGTCGCCAAATCTGTGCCTCAGCGCCCAGGCCTCCAGGGTGATTTCCATCGATGTATTGCCGACCCGGCCAACGTGGCTGTAGACGCACAACACATCACCGACGCGCACCGGGCGGATGAACTTCATCTTGTCGACCGCAATGGTCACGACCCGCCCTTCGGCCCTCTGCCCGGCCGCGATGCCCCCGGCCAGATCCATTTGCGACAGCACCCAGCCGCCGAAAATGTCGCCATTTGCATTGGTGTCGGCCGGCATGGCCATTGTGCGCAGGGTCAGGTCCCCGCGTGGCTCTTCAGTACTCAAGCCCCATCTCCCCTTGTTTGCCGGTTTCGAGCCTATCCGATTGTCCGGTAAACACAAGACTGGGGGACGGGAGGGCTGTCAGCGGAAGACGAAGGCGAGCACGGCGAGAATCCACAGGGGCATGGGAGCTGCGACCCAGATCAGAATGATCGGCAATGCGCGGGACAAAGTGGTCTGTGCCATGGTTGGTATCCTTGTTCCAATTGCGTGTCGTTGCGGCTCAGACGAGCGCGATTTCGGCGACTGTCAGCGCCACCAGTGCGGTCATCCCGGTCATGAAGGCAATTCGCGCGCTGCCAACCAGCGTGCGGCCCGCAATATCGAGTTTTGGCAGCGGCATGCCACGGGAATCCAGATACATCGACATCATCATGCAGCAGAAAACTGCGAACCAAACAACGACAAGCGCTTCTGCGACCAATACGACAATACTCAACATGAGCCCCTCCATCGGGCCAGATTTCAGTGAGATTTCAATTCGGCGGGCGGCACTGCGCCCGGAAAGCCGAAACAGGCGAGCCATAGGCTCTGCGCAATGCGCTCGGCGGTTTCGATCACGGTAGCCGCCAGATCCGATGTGAAGCATTCGCTGGCGACAGAGCGGAAAACTCCGAGCCATGCGACATAGTCGTCGCTGGCGACTTCCTTGAGTTTCATATGGGCAGGAACGGGTTTGCCCTTGTACGCACCGTTCTTCAAAAGGACCGATTGCCAGAACGCTTCCATCTTTTCCAGATGCGGTTCCCAGCGGCCCTCAAGACGGCGGTTGAAGATTTCGCCCAGGCGCGGATGCTGGCGTATCCGGCCATAAAACGAATGCACCAACAGTTTGATCGACTGTTCGTCCAACCGATCACTCGGCGTGCCGGACCGGCCAATCATGTCTGCCGGCGGAACAGGCGTGATCGTTTGCGGAGCATGTTCGGGATCGGTCATCGGCGGATCTCTATATTATTCACTCAAGATGCATCTTTAATATGCCGGCAGTTTCGTGCTAAATCAACATCACAGATGAATGTTTTTAAAGGGTGAGACAATGCGCCTCAGTCAGGCAAGCGATTACGCACTGCGCATCCTCATGTATGTCGCACAGTCCAAGAACCAAACGACGGTGGATCAGTTGATCATGAGGCTGCACATCTCGAAATCACTCGCCACAAAGCTCGCGGCAAAACTGGCCAAGGACGGATATTTGAGAACCTTGCGCGGCCGCGGCGGCGGGATTGCGCTGGCAAAACCGCCAAAGGCGATCCGGATCGGCGAAGTTGTCAGGGCGATTGAGCCGGACCTGGGTGTTGTCGCCTGTTTGCAGCCGAACCCGTCCTTCTGCCCCTTCCTTCCTGCCTGCGTTCTGAAAGGTGCCATGGCCGACGCTGCGGACGCCTTCATCGAGACGCTCAACCATCACACGCTGGAAAGCATCCTCACCGGCACCCAACCCGCCCGGGTTCCTCCGGAATGATACCATAATCCGCGCGCGCTTATCCTGACGAGGGGTGCAAACCCGTCTCAAAGGGTGGGGGATGAGTCGGTGCCGGGCCGCCCATCCTTCGAGGCTACGCTTCGCTCCGCGCCTCAGGATGAGGGTAGCAGTGTTCGCTATCGTTGGTCCGGAAACACTGGTATGCTCTTTGAATGACCGTCAACGTTTACATCCTGCGCTGTTCAGATGGCAGTTTCTATACCGGGATTACGCGGAAGGACATAGAAGCTCGGGTAAGCGAACACCAGAAGGGACTTTACGATGGGCATACGGCCAAGCGGCTACCCATACGGCTTGTTTTTAATTGCCCTTTTGAGCGGATAGACGAAGCGATAACGTGCGAAAGGCAAATAAAAGGTTGGCGCCGGGCAAAGAAAGAAGCGTTGATAAATGGGCGGCTTGACTTGTTGCCTGGCCTGTCAAAGCGAGCGAAGAAACTCCGGTAGAACAAGCCTTGGAATGTATTCTGACCTCATCCTGAGGAGGGTCGTAGACCCGTCTCGAAGGATGGGCGGCGGACTAGGGGCAAGCAGCCCAAGGCCTCCGACGTTAAACCTAAAGCGTTGCAGCCTGCTCAAGAATGTCTACCTGTTCCAGGCAGTAATATCCCGAAATCCGGCTGATGGTTCCGGCGCGTTTCCAGTCGTTCAACACACGGCTGACATTCTCTCGGGCGGCCCCGGCCATGTTGGCGATATCTGCCTGGCTAAGCTTGTAGTGGATCAGCACGCGCCCATCGTCGAGCGGCTTGCCGAAAGTCTCCGAAAGCTGCAGCAGGGTCTGGGCCACGCGTCCCGGCAACGGCAGGAATGACCGTGCCGCCAGCGCATCATTGGCGTGGCGCAGGCGCTTGCCGACGATAGACAGCATATGCCGGTAGACGGCGGGATTTTCATCGGAAAATCGCTCGAAGGCTGCCTTGTCGATGAAAGCAAGGCTGGCCTTCTTCAAGGCGCTCACAGTCGCGGACCGTGGCCGCCCGTCCAGCAGCGCCAGTTCACCGACCAGATCTCCCGGCCCCAGAACCGCCAGCAATTGCTCATCGCCATCGACGGACAGAATGGACACCTTCAGCGAGCCGTCCAGAACCGCATAACAGCCATTCCCCGGATCGCCGTTTTCAAACAGGATCGCGCCTGCCTGTATGTTCATCGGCCGTGCCAGGGCGGAAAGTCCTTCCGCCAATACCGGATCCAGCCCTTCAAGCGAAAAGCTGTTCCTGAGAAAATCCTTGATTTCGCCCAAAACGTGCCCTGCCTCGAACTGCCGCAATTTCTTTGACCAGCGAACCACACTTGTGTGACGCCAATCACGTACCGATGAAAACAATACCTCTATAACAATACACATGGAAGCGGGGTTGCCCCTCCCCTGCTCCCAGACCTCCACGAAAAACGGCTCCGATGTCCCCCGGAGCCGTTTTTTCGTTTCAGCCTAGATGCACAATGTTGAAGAGCGTTGTCGATTGGTTATGAAGCAGTTAAGCGCTGCCTGAACTCAAAGTTCGCAACGGGTTATACCAAGCGCAGTTAACTATGACCCATTTGACGGGATTTCCGTCATCTTCGGCCAGGAGCGGTTCGCGGGGCGATGCGGGGTATCGTACAAGAAGCGCGACGCCGTCCGAAGATGACGGCAATCCCGCCTCCGGTGGGCGAAAACCCGCCCCCCGCAGCGTTGCCGTGCTTGCCCGGCCAGCCAGGCCGCGCTGCGCACGGCGCCTCCCAGGGGGCGGGTGCTCGATCCATCATATAGGTCATATTTAACTGCGCTATGTATAAGTGGCACCGCGCGCCCCAAGCTGAAGCCGGAAAGCCTCAACTCAAGAAAACGTCGTGTTTTTCCAGCGTGTTGAAAAACTTGCGGCTGGCGAGGACATCATACTGGCACTCGCGGATCTGAACCTTCCGGCGCGGTTCGCCCCGGCGCAATCTGTCATCAGCCTTTGCGGGGATGGCCGCGACAAAGGTCCGGTCCTTCATGCCGTTAAAGTGGCGGTGAAGGATCGAGTGCAGTTCCTCCCGGTCGATTGTTCCGGGAAGCTCGGGCCCTGTCGGCAGCACGTCCAATCCATGGGACGCGGCCAGTTTGATCAGCCTGCGGGCGCCAAGCCCGGATTCGAACGGCGAAATGATGTAGGGCCGTTTTTTGAAGCCGGCGGCCTGAATGGCGCTCATGACGAGCTTGGCGATGGATGACCGCTGCAACAGCCCATCACGAACCGCGACAAAATCCGGCTCCCGGTCCATCAGAAAACTGTAGCGCGTCAGCTGAGACAGTGCTTCCTCGCGCAAAAGACCTTCCGGCAACAGCCGGAAATAGGCAAGCCTATTGACCTTCTCGCGCGGCGGCAAACGGTCGTTCAACATCGCCTGCGCGCGTGCATTCACAGGCTGCACGCCATCGCCGGAAAACGCCAGCGTTACACCAAACTGGACATGATTGCCGACCGCTTCTGCGGTTTCCTGCAAGGGCTTGAACTCGCGCGGCCACAACTCGCTGGCAGAAAGCGCACCAATTGCGCTCAGCCGGCCATTCAGGGCCAGCTCTCTCAAGGCCCGGTCAACACCGAATGCGAGCCCGTAATCAAGGGCTCCAAGAGTAATACGTTTCATGGCTCCAACGCACCCGGAACATAATTCTCCGGCTGCTCCTTACCCGCACAGCAGACATCGCCGGATCTTCCGCCGGTCAACTCTGCTATCGCCTCACCTGTTCTTCGCCTCTACTGTCCACCGCTCATGTATATTATCTTGCTGCGGCTTCAAGTGGCCACCTTAACGGGCCGCTGATCCGGTAGACCACCAGATTTTCGAGCTTATACCCATCAACCGACCGGGTCAGGGTGCCAACCGGGTCCACGCTCTCGAAAGAATTTGTGAGCTGTCCCGACCGGTCACGCCTTTCCTCTGCGACATAGAGACCGGGTTTTGCAAAAAAGTCCAGAGGTAATGGCGGCTGCATTTCATAGCGAATACGTTCATTTAACTGAACGGCAGGCAAAATATCCTTGAAAAGAAAGCTTAATTGGCCGTTGAGGCCATAACCACTCGTTGCGATATAGGTCGCGCCTTCCCGCACGGCGATGGCATTCAGCTCGGCGCCGATTTCCTGCCATCCACGCAGCTGAAAAGTCGGATCCTTGCGGGCAAACTGGCCGGTAATCGGAGAAATCGCATGGACCTGCACGATCACGGCGATGAATGTGCCTATAGAAATTCCGGCAACAGCAATCCGTTTCATAAGCAGCGGCCGGAAATCTGTTTGCGCCACAAAGCTTGCCGCGATCAGCGCCATAGCCGGAAACAGCAGGGCTGGCCAGTTGGCCTGAACCCGCGAATGCAGGCTGTGGTAAGTCAGATACAGTAAAAACGGCAGTACCGAGAGGATCAGCAGCGAAGCTATCGTCTCTCGTTGCACGAACCGCTGCGCCAGCCGCCATGCGCCAAATCCGGCCAGAACGGCAATCAACGGATTGAGCAAGCCCACATACGCACCGATGAACTCGAAGATGTACTTGGTGGTATAAGTGCTTGCCCCGGCCCGGCCGAATTGCTTGTAGAAACTGACCCATTCATGACCGGCGTTCCAAATGAGCACCGGCGAAAACAGCGTGATCGCCAGGGCCCCACCCGCCCAGAGCTGCCAGCAGCTCCACCAGCGGCGGGCGTCCTGTGCCCAGATCAGCCACAGCACAATTCCGGCCCCCAAAAACAGCACCGAATACTTGGACAGAAGCCCAAGACCGGCCATCAGCCCGACGATGAGCCACCAGTTCGGATTTCGCGACACGGTCAATTCGGCCAGCGCCCACAGGCTCAGCCCCCAGAACAGGACTGACGGCGCATCCGGCGTTGCAAGGATGCCGCCGACGCCGACCATGATCGTGGTGTTCAGAAACAGAACCGCATATCCGGCGGTGCGCGCATCGTAGAGGATCGACGCTGTCCGCCAAAGGGCCAGCGACCCCAGCAGCGAGGACAGCACCACCGGCGCCCGGACCGCAAAAACAGTATCGCCGAACACGGCTTGGCCAAAAGCGATCCACCAGCCGATCATCGGCGGATGATCATAGTAGCTGAGAGCCGGGGTCAGTCCCCACAGGCGGTAATAGGCTTCGTCCTCAACGAAATGCGCGTTGGTGGCAGAAACCAGCTTCAGTACCGTCAGCGCGGCAACAAACAGGCAGAGCCCCGCCGGACGCAGGAAAAATGGAAGCGCTTCCGGCCGGTGCTGTTCGTTCATGCGTCTATCAGGTCTTCCGCCAGGTCAGTGCCGAGCTGGCTGCGTAGTTCCAAACAGCGCCCATGATGGCGCCCGCCGTTCCCGCAAACCACCAATAGGCCGGGTCTGCGTAGATGAGGTTCGCCACGCCGACATTTGCCAGCACGCCAACGGAACAAACCGCATAGAAGGTCAGGAGCCCGATGACAACCCTTGCTCCGCGAAGGCGCCGGTCGCGGTAGGTGAGCTGATTGTTGAGGAAGAAGTTGGATGTCATGGCAACAAAGGACGCTGCTGTCTGCGCCATGTTGAAGCTGAAATCGCCAAGCAGGAACAGGCGCAAAGCGACAAGATGCACAACAAGACCGCTTGCGCCCACCAACCCGAACATCAGGAAGCGGACAGAGACGACATTGCCGAAGTATTTGGCGAGCAGCAGGCCGAAATAATCAAGCGTGACCAGAGTATCCAGCTTGCTCTCGCCGTGCTGGCGTTCGCGGAAGGTGAACGGCAGTTCCTTGATCTTCAGCGTTCCGGCGGAACTGGAAACAATGTCCAGCAGGATCTTGAAGCCCTGAACGGAAAGCTTCGGCGCCAGTTCCTCCACCCTGTCCCGGCGGATCATGAAGAAGCCGCTCATCGGGTCTTTCAGCGTTACATTGAGGAGCTTTTGCGCAAGGCCATTGGCGATGTCCGACCCCCAGGCGCGGATCTTCGACAAGCCTTCCCCGGCTGTGCCGCCTTCGACATTGCGGCTGGCAACCACCAGATCGGTTTCATCCGCGCGGATTTCCGCCAGCATCTTTGGCAGCAGCGACTCGTCATGCTGCAAATCGGCATCCATGACCGCGACATAGGGTGCGGAGGATGCCAGCATACCTTCGATACAGGCGCCAGACAGGCCGCGCCGGCCAAAGCGGCTGATCACCCGCACGCGCGGATCCGTTGCCGCAATGGCGCGGGCCGCACGGGCTGTGCCATCAGGCGAATTGTCATCCACAACAATCGCCTCCCAGGCGATCCCCGCCAGGGCCTTGTCAAGGAGACCAATCAGGATCGGCACATTCTGCGCCTCATTGAACGTCGGGACGATCACACTGAGTTCAGCCGCCGCCGTCACCCGATCCTGCTTCGGTTCCACATCTGCCTCTATCGCGTCCGCTTGGGAGATATCCGGTCCGGCCTCCACCATTGCCACCATACTGTCCATGTCCAAAATCCCGGATCGTCAACGCCGCCATGTTGGGTCTTGATGTTTCCAACGATGCGGACGCTACACTGTCCGGCTTAACAACAGGCAAAGACTGCAAATACCGGTTGCATTTACTGTCAAATTTACCTGCCGCAGGACGCTGACTTTTACGCTTCTGGCAAACCTGCGCAAGGCGAAAAACGCCCGCCCGGGTTCCCGACCGGCCAGGCGGGCCGGCTGTCAGGCAGCCCGATTTGCCGCAGACAACTTGCCCTTGCCGTAGCTTTCGTCTAGGACAGCGGCGAATTTCTTACAGTCCGGCTTTTGGCCGCAAACCGCGTTGAAATCAATCCCATGGCCAAGAAACCGAACAAGCTCAAAGCGCGCCAGCCGCGCGGCTTTGCCGACCGTTCAGCGGGAGAAATCCGCGCAACCGACGAAATGATCGCCAAAATCCGCGCAGTCTATGAGCGCTATGGCTTCGATCCGGTCGAAACGCCCGCCTTTGAGTATACCGATTGCCTCGGCAAGTTCCTGCCGGACACAGACCGGCCGAATGCCGGTGTCTTTTCGGTGCAGGACGAGGACGAGCAATGGATGAGCCTGCGCTACGACCTGACCGCTCCGCTAGCCCGCCATGTCGCCGAAAACATAAACGAGATCCAGCTACCCTACCGCACGTATCGCAGCGGATGGGTATTCCGCAATGAAAAGCCGGGCCCGGGCCGTTTCCGCCAGTTCATGCAGTTCGATGCCGACACGGTCGGCGCGCCCGGCGTCCAGGCCGATGCCGAAATGTGCATGATGATGGCCGACACCATGGAAGCCCTCGGTATCCCGCGCGGCCAATATGTGATCCGGGTCAACAACCGCAAGGTGCTGGATGGGGTGATGGAGGCTATCGGCCTAGGTGGTGACGAGAATGCTGAACGTCGCCTGACAGTTCTCCGCGCCATCGACAAATTGGACAAGTTCGGCATCGAGGGCGTCAGGCTGTTGCTTGGCGAGGGCCGCAAGGACGAAAGCGGCGACTTCACACAGGGCGCGGGGCTCGGGCCTGACGAACGGCAGGTTGTTCTAACTCTACTCGAGAAAATCGACTTTGATGTCGACAAGGAGTTTTTCGTCGAGTTTTTCAACAATTTGGGAATTGACCCAGTTTTAGGTGAACGGTTCGTAAGAAATGCTCTTCATTTGCGGAACGATCGCGAGCTAGGAATCTCCGAGATTAAGGCAGTTGAGACACTTAAGGCACATAAAATTGTTCAGTCTACGCTCGGTTTGGACGTTGGGACTCGTTCAATCGGGTGGGCTCTAATCAACGAAGTGAATTGGCTGAAAGCAGAAAAGGTCGCGAACAGTACTATTACTGGTGAGCAAGGCATCTCGGAATTAAGAGCGATGGCAAAAGTTTTCGCCGCCTGCGGCTACGGCGATGACCGCATAAAGATCGACCCATCGGTTGTCCGCGGCCTCGAATACTACACCGGCCCTGTTTATGAGGCCGAACTCCTGTTCGACGTCACCAACGAAAAGGGCCAGGTCGTCCAGTTCGGTTCGGTCGGTGGTGGCGGGCGTTATGATGGACTGGTCAAGCGCTTCACCGGGCGCGATGTTCCGGCAACCGGTTTTTCCATCGGCGTATCGCGCCTTGTGACGGCGCTGAAAAACCTCGGCAAGCTGGACACTTCCGATGTGGTCGCACCGGTTCTGGTAACCGTCATGGATGGCGACACCGAGGCGCTTGGCCGCTACCAGAAGATGGTTCAGGATCTGCGCGGCGCCGGTATCCGCGCGGAAATGTATCAGGGCAACTGGAAGAAGTTCGGAAATCAGCTGAAATACGCCGACCGGCGCGACTGCCCGGTGGCCATCATCCAGGGATCGGACGAACGCGAGGCTGGCGAAATTCAGATCAAGGATCTGATCGAGGGCAAACGCCTGTCGGAGGAAATCGAGGACAACACAGCCTGGCGCGAAAGCCGCTCGGCACAGGTCACCGTTTCCGAAGACAGGCTGATCGAGAGCGTTCGCGCCATTCTGGACGGTCAGGCCGAGGACCGCCAACGAGCGCAAGAGGGCTGAATCATGACAGCGGCTCCCCTTGATCCGGTTGCAATCGCTGACGTTCTGGCGCTGTTCGAAGCTGCCGGTCATGCGCCCATTGACCCGCCGATCCTGCAACCGGCGGCAACGCTGCTCGATCTGGCCGGAGAGGACATCCGCCGCCGGCTTTATCTGACAAACGGCAGTGATGGCACGGATCTGTGCCTGCGCCCCGACTTTACCATTCCGGTCTGCCGCCAGCATCTGGCGACCACGGACCACGGCCTGCCCGCGGCCTATTGCTATCACGGCCCGGTGTTCCGCCAGCGCGCCGAGGGTCTTGGCGAGATTCCTCAGGTGGGCGCAGAAAGCCTTGGCCGGACCGACATCGCCGCCGCCGATGCCGACATGCTGGCGCTGTCCGTTTCCGCGCTGGAGCGGTTCGGTGTCACCGGCCAAACCATTTTGATTGGCGACGAGACACTGTTCGCCGCCGTGCTTGCCGCCCTGGACATTCCGGCGGTCTGGCGGCGCCGTCTGCGCGATCTCTTCGGCGAAACGGAAAAGCTGGCCGGCGCGATCGCGCGCATGGCCGGTGAGACACAGCGTTCCGACGAAGGCCGCGACATCCGCCTCGGCTTCCTGTCCGCCCTGCAAGGCGCCGACCCGGCAGCCGCGCATGCGGTGGTCGAGGACCTTCTGTCGATAGCCGGTATCTCCGCTGTCGGCGGACGAACCGCCGGCGAGATCGCAGACCGGTTTCTGGAGCAGGCAGCGCTTGCCAATGGCGGCGACCACAAGGACGCCGCAGAAACGCTGAAAGCCTATCTGGCGATCGAGGCAAACGGCTCGGATGCAGCAGCGGCCATTGCCGATTTCGCAGAAAGCAACGGTATGGACCTCGGCTTCGCACTGGAGGGTTTCAATACGCGCCTTGCTGCGCTTTCCGCGAAGGGCATCGAACCGGGCAACCTTACCTTCGAGGCCGGGTTTGGCCGCCGTCTCGACTACTACACCGGCTTTGTTTTCGAGATCCATGCGGATGACGGCGGAATAGACGGCCCATTGGTTGGCGGCGGCCGCTACGACAAGCTGGTCACACTGCTGGGCGCCTCGGGCGATGTTCCGGCCATCGGCTTTTCCATGTGGCTCGACCGGATCGCGCAAGCCGCCAGGGGGCGTTCATGAGCAAGCTGATCATCGCGGTCCCGTCCAAGGGACGTCTTCAGGAGAACACCCATGCCTTCTTCGGCCGGGCGGGTTTGAAGGTTCTGCAGCCAGGCGGCGCGCGCAATTACCGCGGCGCCATTGCCGGACTGGACACGGTCGAGATCGCCTTCCTGTCGGCCTCTGAAATCGCCCGGGCTCTCTCCGATGGCATGGTGCATTTCGGCATCACCGGGCTGGACCTCGTCCATGAGAACATCGAAGCGCCCGAAAGCACGGTTCACATCGTCACGCCGCTGGGCTTCGGCCCGGCCGACGTGGTAACGGCTGTCCCGACTGCATGGATCGATGTGGAGACGATGGCCGATCTCGGCGATGTCGCCTCTGATTTTCGCAGCCGCCACGGGCGCCGCCTGCGCGTTGCGACAAAATATGTGAACCTGACACGCGCGTTTTTCGCCGGGCACGGCATTGCCGATTACCGGATCGTGGAAAGCGCGGGAGCGACCGAAGGTGCACCGGCTGCCGACAGCGCGGAACTGATCGTCGACATCACCACCACCGGCTCGACGCTCAAGGCCAACAATCTGAAAATCCTGTCCGACGGTGTAATGCTGAAAAGCCAGGCACACCTCGTCGCCTCACTCAATGCCGATTGGAACGAGACGGCCCTTCAAGGCGCCCGCCAGATCCTCGACCGGGTCGCCGCGGAAGAAGCCGCGCGCGGTATCAAGCTGGTCAAGGCTGTTGTCGACGACCGCACCCAGGCGCTTCGAGCCGTCAGTCATCTGGGTGCTGTGCAGCGTTTTCCGGATGCAGCCGGTTCCAAGCGGGTGGATGTGTTCTGCCCGAAGGACAAGGTTGCCGCCTGCGCAGACATCCTGATTTCAGAAGGTGCCGACACGGTAACGGTCGAAACGCTCGACTACGTATTCTCGAAGGAGAACCGGCTGTTCAAGCCGCTGGTCGATAAGGTAGGTAACTAACGCCCGGGCCTCACAAACTCCGCCCGTGCCTGCTCGACTTTCTCCCGGCAATAACAGCCTTCCAGATGATCGTTGACCATGCCCATGGCCTGCATGAAGGCATAGACCGTCGTCGGGCCGACAAAGCTCCAGCCGCGTTTTTTCAGGTCCTTTGACAGAGCGGTGCTTTCCGCCGTCTTGCCGAGGGCCACAAGCGTCGCCTTGTCAAAAATCTTCGGGCGCGCGTCCGGTCCCGGCTCGAACTGCCAGAAATACTCTGCAAGTGTGCCGAATTCCGTCTTCAGGTCCACCGCCCGGCGGGCGTTGTTGATAGTCGAAGTGATCTTGCCGCGATGGCGGACAATCCCTGCGTCCTGCAAACAGCGTTCAATGTCCGCATCGCCAAACCCGGCTACCTGTTCAATCTCGAAATTGGCAAAGGCTGCGCGAAAGTTCTCGCGTTTTCTCAGGATCGTCAGCCAGGACAGGCCCGACTGAAAGCCCTCAAGGCAAATCTTCTCGAACAACCGCCGGTCGTCGGTTACCGGCCAACCCCATTCGGTATCGTGATAGGTTAGATAATCTTCTAGGCCACCATGCCACCAGCAACGCACCAGCCCATCCTCGCCGCGAATGGGGCCGTCGGCCAGGCTCTCGCCGGTTTCCAGTGCATCCGCCATGATATCCGCTCCAACTCCGGCACCAAACAAAGATATTCTTGGTTTGTTCCATACGTAGAGCATAACCGAGAGCGCCACAAGCTTCAGATGCGGCCGGGTCAAGGTCTCCTGACAAACAAAGACCCGGCGCATGACCGGGCCTTTTGATTCGCACTGGTGATTGGCAGTTGATCAGGCAAACAGCGCGTCGATGTCGTCCTGCGAGGCAACGTCGGTATCGGTATCCAGCGCCGGGCCATTGAGCAAGGTCGCGTCGCCCTCACGGACATCCTTCTGCTCGACCTCAATATCCTTGAAGGTCTCGATACCACCCCAGATGTTCATCATCTGGATGATCCGGTCTTCGACAAAGCGCAAGGTCGACACGACCTTGGTGATCCGCTGCCCGGTCAAATCCTGGAAGTTACAGGCCTCGAAGATCTTGATGACATTGTCCTGGATATCATTGGCCAGTTCCTGATCCTGCCCGGCAAGACGGGCGGAAAGCGTATTGGCCATCTCGTCAATGATCTCAGCGGAGCACAGGATGGTCTCGGTTGCCCCTTCCGTCCCGGTCACGACCGCGTCCAGCTCATTGGTAACCCGGTGCATCTCATCACTCTCGGATCCCGTCGTCTGATGCAATGTTGCAATCTCACGCTTGGTCTGAGCAATCGCCTCATACATGGCGTCAAGCTCGACCTTGAGCTTTGCGGCTTCCGAAAGTTCTTCCCTGAATTTCGTGAGGAACTGTTCGCCAACCGTTTCCGGGTCAAGCGTTTGCTGCTGGGACGCAGACGCATTGAGCATTGCCTTCAACGCGGACATTTCCGCCATAAGTTCCCGGTGGCGGCGCTCATCCGCGAATTCGGGGTCATTGCTAACACCGGCAGACAGCCCTATGTAGCTTTCTGCCCGGTATAATCGTTTGACCGCCGTCATGCACGCCCCCGTTAGTATTTGCCAAACTAGGATTCAGTTCATTGTTTCCCTTATAGAATTCAATATTTAAGGAATAGTTTTACCACGCGGTCGGAAAACGGCTCCGGTATAGTTGAATGACTTTTCGGTTCCGAACCGCCAGCGTCGCGGTTATGTTGGGCTGTTGCTTTCATAATCGGGGATTCGGGATTGCCCGTGCCATTCAGATCTTCGTTCAAACTGTTTTCAGCGATTTCGCTGAGCGGCGCAATTCGCATGGATCTGGCCGCAGTATTCCTGCTGTTTTGGCTGTTGCTTCTTCCTTTGCATAGTCCGGTACGGGCCGAAACATTTTCTGTTGAAGAGCTGCAGGACGGATTTGAAAAGACGGTGTTCGGGCTGGAATACCGGAGTTGGAGCTGGCGGCCTTATCTGGTCAAGAAGTTCACCAAACCGGTCGTGTTTTATGTGCACAGCCACTCGCGCCTGGACCGTACGCCTGTCGTTCACCGCTTCATCCATGAAGTCGACCAAAAGGTGCGCGGCCTGGAGCTGCAGGTCACCCGGCACCCGGAGAAAGCCAATTTCGAGGTCTATGTTGTCGACCGCGACCAATACTCGGAGATCGTGCAGAAGGACATTTACAAGGATCAACACGCCGATGTTCCGGGCAGGTGCCTGGTCCGCGTAGTCTCCGGCCGGCGCGGCATCAAGCGCTCGGCCGCGGTTATTGTCTCGGACGAGGGCGAATTCCTGTTCCGCCGCTGCCTGGTCGAGGAGATCCTGCAAGGCCTCGGGCCGATGAACGACAATTCGCGATTGACCCATTCGGTCTTTAACGATCATTCCCGCCATAGCCGGTTTACGGTGTTCGACCAGATTCTCCTCAACATGCTTTACGATCCAAGGATCAAGCCGGGCATGTCGAAGAAGCAAGCTCAGCCGTTGCTTTCAAATGTAGCAAGAGAAGCCCGCAGGCTGGTGCGTTAACCAATATTTCTGGATTCATTGTTGCCCGTCAACACCGACATCACCAATATATTAAAGTATCTTAAAGAGTTTACGGTTTTTAAAGCATAAGGCTCAACACAACACTAACTATAACAAGAGATTACTATTTCCGCTCCAATTCGATTTACCAATCCCTGACAGGGTATTTTGTATCATCGCAACAGATGAGTGCGATGGCCGGGATCGTTACGGCCATGGCGATTGACAGGTTGTGAGTACCGCCATGTTCAAAGTGCTGAAATACCCGCGCTTCGCTGCAGTCTCCTGCGTTCTGGCCGCAATTGGACTTGTAGCAACCCCGTATTCCGCCTCCGCAGGACAGGTTGCGCCACCGCCGCTGACGCTTAGCCCAAACCTTACCAAGCCTTGGGTTCTGCAGCTTCAGCCGAAACCCCGCACCAAGGCAAGATCGACGCAGCGCGGCAATACCCGGACCCAGCGCGGTCGTCGGCCGCTTCCGGCCAACTGGTGGGCGAATACGCGTGTCAACGAACCGCGAACGACCCGTAGCACGCCGCGCCAGACCCGCCAGCGTCAGATCAATCCGCAATTCCTGCCGTCGGTGGTCGACTATCGTGGGCCGCACGGTCCCGGCACGATCGTGATCAACACCAACGAACGCTACCTCTATCTGGTTCAGCGGGATGGTACGGCGCGCCGCTATGGTGTCGGCGTCGGCAAGCCGGGCTTTGAATGGGCCGGCTCCCACAAGGTGACCCGCAAGGCCGAATGGCCGGATTGGCGGCCGCCTGCGGAGATGCGCCAACGGCGCCCTGACCTACCAACCTTCATGGCAGGCGGTCCGGAAAATCCGCTCGGTGCACGCGCTCTCTATCTCGGCTCGACCCTTTATCGCATCCATGGATCGAACGAACCATGGTCCATCGGTCATGCGGTCTCCTCCGGCTGCATCCGCATGCGCAACGAAGATGTCATGGACCTCTATGAACGGGTTCCAGTCGGAGCCACGGTCCACGTGATTTGAGTGCCGCAGGGCAGCTCGGCATTCAAACTCGACAGGCGGACGACGGGTACTGACCTCCTCGTGTCCGCCTGTTTTTTCAGCTCATTGCTTCAGCAAGACTCTCCGGCATCGGGCCGCCATAAGCCCAATCGAGCAACTCGACCGTATGGATAATCGGGATGCCGGTACCCTTGCCGATCTGTGTCATGCAGCCGATGTTGCCGGTCGCAATCAGATCCGGTCTTGTCTTTTCAATGTTGGCGACCTTCCGGTCCCGCAATTGCCGGGCGATCTCCGGCTGAAGGATGTTGTACGTTCCGGCGGATCCGCAGCACAGATGGCCTTCCGGCACGTCCTTCACCTTGAATCCGGCCGCACGCAACAGCGCTTTCGGCTGGCGCGTGATCTTCTGCCCGTGCTGCATGGAACAGGCTGAATGATAGGCAACGGTCAGATCCGGGTGAATCTCAGGTTTCCCCAGATCGGCCGTATCGAGAAACTCGGTGATGTCTTTGGCAAGGTTTGAAACGCGTTCAGCCTTTTCCGCATAGGCTGGATCATCGCGCAACATGAAGCCGTAATCCTTGATGGTGGTGCCGCAGCCGGATGCGGTTATCAGGATTGCTTCCAGCCCATCACCCTCAATCTCGCGGGTCCAGACATCGACATTCCGCCGGGCGTTTTCCAGCGACGCGTCTTCCTTGCCCATGTGGTGCACCAGCGCTCCGCAGCAGACCTCCCCTTTCGGAAGAACGACATCATAGCCCTTGCGCCGCAATAGGCGGATTGAGGCATCGTTGATCCCCGGATTAAGCACTGGCTGCGCGCATCCACCGAGGATCGCCACCCGGCCCTTGCGGGCATTCGAGCCGGCCGGGAACTCCCCCGGCCCCTCCGTTAGGCCTCGGACAGGTGCGCGACCGGGCGCCAGCTCCAGCATGGCAGCCATTTTGGTGAACGGCCCGCCGAGCATCCGCATCACAGGTGCCAGCGGACGGCCGTAAAAGGCCCCCACCAACGCAAGCCGGAACCGGGACGGATAAGGCAGGACAAACGCCAGAATCCCACGCATCAGCCGGTCGAACAGGGGGCGCTTGTACGTCTTCTCGATATGAATACGCGCATGGTCGACCAAATGCATGTAGTGCACACCGGACGGACAAGTGGTCATGCAGGACAGACAGGACAGGCACCGGTCGATGTGCTTGACGACCTTTGCATCTGCCGGCCGGTCGTTCTCCAGCATGTCCTTGATCAGGTAGATGCGCCCACGCGGACTGTCGAGTTCATCGCCGAGAAGGGCAAATGTCGGACAGGTGGCTGTACAAAACCCGCAATGCACACATTTGCGCAGGATCTTCTCAGAAGCTGCGACATGGCTGTCGCTGAGCTGTTCGGCGGTAAAATTCGTCTGCATTGCGTCCGGTTCCCTCTCCGGTCCTCCACCGGCACCGCCGTTTCTGTCTTTAGCGATAATCGTATTGGCCGCCTTATGTCGAAACAAGACGCCATTGGTCAAAGGCGTTTTGCCGATCCGGCACAATTGCCTCAGCAACCGATGAACTGAAACTGAATGCGCCCCTCACGCCGCGCTCCGTCCGGTTCGCAGCCTGTTCAAACTGCGGATCTCGAAAACCAAGCCGTTTATTGCCCGGCAACCATCCGCCCAGGATTGAGAACTCCCTTCGGGTCGAACTGCTGCTTCACGCGGCCCGACAAGGCGGCCAGCGCTTCCGGCTGCGGTTCAAACACCGGAACGGAAGAGCGGGCTGCTGCATCTGCGCGAACCAACGTTGCATGTCCGCCGCCAATCTCGGTTACAGCCTTGCGTATGACCTCGTCATGAATGGCGCCGTCCCCGCAGCAGAGCCAGACCAGCCCGCCGCTCCAATCAAAAAACAGCTTGCCGCCGATTTGCTCCGTCAGCCGCGATGCCAGCTGCGCGCCTTGCGACGGCGCAACCGAAATGCGCCAGACCGGCCCTTGGAGGCCCTGAAAAGGCACAACGTCGCGAATGCCTGCCCACAAATCCCGGGATGCCTCTTCCTCAAGCCGCGTAATGGGCGCCGACCCGGAAAACAGCGTGGTCAGCGCTTTGAAGCGGTCATCAACCGAGGCTGAGAAACCTTCCAGGCGCAGTACGGTTTTTGGCTCATCGCCCATGACGCCCGCCGGCAGATGCGCCGCCCCGGAGACTTCGGCGGCAGACCCCATCGCCTTGCAGAGCGTTGCAACGGCATCCGCGTTGCTGAGCCCCGACAACGAGAAGGTCGCCGAGGTTTCCGGCGCCGGGTTGACCTTGAGCGTGATCTCGATCGCCGCCGCAAGCGTTCCCCAGGACCCGCACAGCGCGCGCGGCAGATCATAACCGGTGACGTTCTTGACCACCTTGCCGCCGGAGACGAACTTCTCTCCTCTCCCCGAAATGGCCTCCATACCGAGGATATGGTCGCGCGCTGCGCCTGCCTTGACCCGCCGTGGACCGGCAAGGTTCGCGGCAACAACGCCGCCGACGGTTCCCGCGCCGGGGACCTGGCCGAGCAGCGGCCCATAATCCATCGGTTCGAAGGAAAGTTCCTGATTGTTATCCGCCAGCAATGCCTCGATTTCGGCAATCGGCGTTCCGGCCTTTGCGGTCAGGATCAGTTCAGCAGGCTCGTAGCTTTCGATACCGGCAAGCCCCTCCATGGAGAGCATATGTGCCGCCTGAACCGGGCGCCCGAGCGCCCGCTTGGACCCCTGCCCGGTGATCTCGAGCGGTGTTTCCTCCGCAGCTGCCCATCTGACGATCTCGGCCGTCTCTTCGCTTGAGCGCGGTTTGAAGGTCGCGTCCATATTTACTCGCCTTAAAACCTTGGAATATCCGGGAAGGGCAACTGCCCCTTGTGGACGTGCATCTTGCCGAGTTCCGCGCAGCGGTGCAGCACCGGGAACACCTTGCCCGGATTGAGCAGGTGCTTGTCATCGAATGCGCACTTGACCCGCTGCTGCTGCTTCAGATCTTCTTCTGAAAACATCTCCGTCATCAGATCGCGCTTTTCGATCCCCACCCCGTGCTCGCCGGTCAGCACGCCGCCAACGTCCACGCAAAGCCGCAAAATATCCGCACCAAAGGCCTCCGCCGCATCGAGTTCGCCCGGCTTGTTGGCATCATAAAGGATCAGCGGGTGCAGGTTGCCATCGCCGGCATGAAAGACATTGGCGACCCTCAGGCCATGCTTCTCGGCCAGTTCCTGCATGCCGGCCAGCACTTTAGGCAGCTCGCGGCGTGGAATGGTGCCGTCCATGCAAAGATAGTCGGGTGAGATCCGGCCAATGGCCGGGAACGCCGCCTTGCGCCCGGCCCAGAACGTCATGCGTTCTTCTTCGGACTGAGAGATGCGCACGTGGCTTGCATTGTTTTCGCGGGCAATCGCCTCGACCCGGCTGATCAGATCGTTGACCTCCACCTCCGGCCCGTCCAGTTCGACGATCAGCAACGCCTCAACGTCGCGCGGATAGCCCGCGTTGACGAAATCTTCTGCCGCGTGAATGGCGGGCCTGTCCATCATCTCCATGCCGCCGGGAATGATGCCAGCCGCAATGATCTCTGCCACACAACGCCCGCCGTCGCCATTGCTCGGAAAACCAATCAGCAGCGCGCGGGCGGTTGCCGGTTTCTGCAAGATGCGCACCGTGACTTCAGTGACCACACCCAATAACCCTTCCGATCCGGTCATCAGCGCCAGCAGGTCATAGCCTTCGCTGTCCAGATGCTTGCCGCCGAGCCGGATCACTTCGCCGGTGATCAGAACCATCTCCAGACCGAGAACATTGTTGGTGGTCAAGCCGTATTTCAGGCAGTGCACGCCGCCCGAGTTCTCAGCGATATTGCCGCCGATGGAACAGGCGATCTGCGAGGACGGGTCGGGCGCGTAATAAAAGCCCTCGTGCTCGACCGCCCTGGTGACGCCGAGATTGGTAACACCGGGCTGCACAACGGCGGCACGATTGGCAAAATCGATATCCAGCACGCGATTGAACTTCATCATCGACAACAGGACGCCATCGGCAAGCGGCAATGCCCCGCCTGACAGCGACGTTCCGGCACCGCGCGGAACCACCTTGACGTCATTGTCGTGGCAGTATTTCAGCACCCTGGACACTTGCTCAACGGTTTCCGGCAGGACCACGATCAGCGGAAGCTGGCGATAGGCGGTCAGCGCGTCGGTTTCATAGACCCGCATCTCCGTTTCATCGGTGATCACACCCTCGCCCGGAACGATCGCCCGGAGCGCGTTTGCGATCTCCAGCCGGCGGGCCAGAACCCCCTCATCCGGGACGGGCATGGCGATGGCGGTCATTTATTGTCCTTTCATGCCATTTGCGTTGATCCGGCGCCATCTGGCATACGTATTAATACCTGCGGCCGGTAATCCGCGGAAGTCTTGCAGATCATCCGGCTGATTTGAAGGCGCTAAAAGACATTAGTTATCTTTCCGGGCGGTTGAAAATGAGCAGTCTGACGGACATGGAAATCTTCGCAAGAGTGGTCGCAGCTGGCAGCATGTCGGCGGCGGGACGCGAAATGAACCTGTCTCCCGCGGTGGTGTCCAAGCGTATCCGGCGCCTTGAAGAGCGCATGGGCACCCGGCTCCTGCAACGAACCACGCGCCAGATCGCGACGACCGAGGCCGGTCAGGGCTACTACGAGCGGGTGATCGAAATACTGGCGAGCATCGAGGAAGCCGAAACCTTCGTGACCCGCGGTTCCTCCAGCGCCCGTGGCACCTTGAAAGTCGCCGCGCCCACGTCTTTCGGGCGCATGCATATCGCGCCGCATTTGAGCCGGTTTCTGACGGCCAATCCGGACTTGTCGATCAATCTCGATCTGAGCGACGACTTTGTCGATATCGTCGGTGATGGCTATGACCTTGCCATCAGAATTGCCGAACTCGCCGATTCCAGCCTTGTTGCCCGGCGTCTCGCCCCCGTTCACCGGGTGCTGTGCGCCAGCCCGGCCTATATCGCCCGGCACGGCGAACCAGACACGATCACCGAATTGATGGAAAACCATATCTGTCTGGCAGCCGCCAATCAGGATCCCTGGAAACTGTCCGGCCCGGATGGTCTGGAGACTGTGCGCACCCATGCGCCGGTGCGCACCAACTCAAGCGAAGTGGTGCGTGAATGCCTGTTGGACGGCGTCGGCATCGCCCTCCGTTCGACCTGGGATATCGGCCCCGAACTGCGCAGCGGCAGGCTGCACATGGTGCTTCCGCACTATCGCGGCTCGAAGAATCTCGGACTCTATGCCGTCTACCCGAGCCGCCAGTTCCTGCCGGTGAAGGTGCGGGTGTTCATTGATTTTCTCGCAGCGCTCTACAGCCCGTCGCCCTATTGGGACAAGGGGCTCAATGACTGGCTTGTGCTGCCTAGCCAGGCAAAGGTGGTCTGATCCGGCACCGCCCCCGGCAATAGGGTGCCCTTCACAATATCGTCTTCCGTCGTAGTCACTATTACTGCGACGACAAGGCGCTTGAACCTCAGTATATTCTGCGGTTGTTAGAGGACGGAATGAGCATCCGCCATTTGAGGGGCCGGTGCATCTTAGAGCTACTCATGAGGGAGTTATACATGCTGCGAGTGATGACAATCGCCGGTGCGGCGCTGCTTGCGACGGCGTTCACCGCTCAGGCCGAAGGCGATGCTGCCAAAGGCGAACGGGTATTCAAGAAGTGCATGGCCTGCCACGCGGTCGGTGAAGGTGCCAAAAACAAGGTCGGCCCGCAACTGAACGGTGTTGTCGATGCTGCCTGGGGCCACATTGAAGGCTACAAATACTCCAAGGCTCTTCTGGAAGGGGCCGAAGCAGGCAATGTCTGGGACGAGGCAACTCTCGATGCCTACCTGACCAAGCCGAAGGACGTGATCAAAAAGGGCAAAATGGCCTTCGCCGGCCTGCGCAAAGAACAGGACCGCGCCGACGTCATCGCCTACCTGTCCCAGTTCAACGAAGACGGCACCGCGAAGTAATCCGTCGTCCCAAGACGCGAAGACGAGACGAAGGCCGGGGTTTCCCGGCCTCAGACCGCTGACAAACCCGTCGATTTTGGCGGGTTTGTTTTTTCACGCTCTTGGTTTTCGTGTTTTGAGCGGGCTTTATTCAGCGTGAGGTCGGTTTGCCTCCCTCATGCGGGGGCTTGTTTCGGGATCTTTGTGAGGGCCATTGCGATTTTCTTGATGTTTTGGGCGGCAGCGGCAAGCAGGCATTGCGTTTGCACCCGCGTCAGACTTCGGAACCTGGCATAGCGGTGTCCATGAAGCTGCTTGGCATCGGCAAATGAGCGCTCCACGGTTTCCTTTCGGCGCTTGTAGACGCTCTTGCCCCAAGGGGTGAGCCGGTGGGCATCGGTTCGCTCGCGCGCCTCCTGCCAGACATGGCGGGTCAGGGTCCGCTCGGCCTTGGCATTGGACGTGCAGGAGGCCAGAACCGGGCAGGTCCTACACAGGGCGGGATCGGAGCGGTAGTGTTTGTAGCCGTTGCGATCCGTCGTGGCGTAGGTCAAGAGCTGGCCTTGCGGACAGCGGTATCCGTCCGTGTCAGGTTCATAGGTGAAGGCGGACTTGCGCATCATGCCGGGTCTGGGGGATGTTGGGCGGCGGTAGCCGGTGACACCCAGAATGCCACGGTTTTCCAGCCCTTTGGCGATCCCGGACGTGGCATAGCCCGCATCCAGTCCGACGGCCCGGACGTCAAAATCGAAGCGCTGCTTCTGGCGGTCCAGCCGGGACAGATACACAATGCTGTCATGGACATTGGCCGGTGTGGCGAAGGTATCCGTGATGATCCCGAGCCGGCCATCCACCGTGCGATGATCCAGATAAAAGAAGCCCTTCGGCTTGCCCTCGCGCACCATGTAACCGGCATCCGGGTCCGTGCGGCTCACCTTGGTCTGTTTGACCTGTGGCGTGCGCTCCTTGGTCTTCAGAGGGTTTTGACCGTGCAGCTTGCGCTCCGCCTCAATTGCCCGGTCCAGCTCACCCCAGTAATCGGCCCGCGACTTTTCGATCTGCGTCAGGTCGTATTTGCCCTTGTTGGCATTCGCCTTCAGATGCGTGCTGTCCGTATAAAGCACCGTGCCGTCGACAAGCCCGTGGTGCAGGGCCTGCTCCACAATCCGGTCGAAGATGTCCTGCGCCACCGAGGTATCGGTGTAACGGCGGCGGCGGTTCTGGGAGAGCGTCGAGGCATCAAACACTTTGTCCGTCAGCTTCAGCCGCAAAAACCAGCGGTAAGCAACATTCACCTCGATCTCGCGCACCAGCTGGCGCTCAGAGCGGATCCCGTAAAGATACCCGATGAACAGCGCCTTGAACATCAAGGTCGGATCCAGCGGCGGGCGGCCATTGTCGGCACAATAAAGACCAGCAACGCGGTCATGAATGAACGAAAAGTCGATCACCGCATCAATCTTGCGCAACAAGTGATCGGCGGGAACAAGCTGATCGAGCGTCACCATCTCGAGAGCTGTCTGGTCAGGGCCGGGCTTCTTCAACATAAAAACAGTGAATCAAAAACCCCCGGCAAACGCCAGGGGTTTGTCAGCGGTCTGAGGCCGGGGTTTCCCGGCCTTTTTCGTTGGGGGTGGGTTCGGGGCCACCACTCACCTGGCCTCGCCCTATAGAGCAGGCAGCACTTGCGTCTCGAAGGGTCGCCACACACTCCCAAACCACGAGTTCCTGACGAGGCAGCCCTCTTTCGAGGCTCCGCTCCGTTGCGCACCCCACGATGAGGGGGTGGATAAGATTGGATTCAGGCCAATAGCACTCCCGGAAAAAATGCCGTAAGGTCAGCTATCCGTCTGATATATCCGGTTGTCGTGGATGCAATGAATTGCATCTTGGGCGGGAAACAGTCTTTTGCTGCGTGGTCAATCAACGGTTGCCGTGCGGACTTACTCTTTTTCGGAGGGCTCAGCCATGCTGGGTTCACAGGAATGGTGGGCCATCATGGCCCTTTATGGTGAGCAGGTCTGGCCTGTTCAGGTGATTTTGTATCTGGCGGCGGCAGCCGCTACGCTGGCCGTGTTTCTGCGGCCCGGGGCGATGGCGAACACGCTGATGCGCGCCTACCTGGCATTGGCCTTCGGCTGGATCAGCATCGTCTTTTTTATCCTCATCGGCCGCGATCTTACCGGGAACTACGTCTTCGGCACTCTTTTTGGCGCGGTGGCGCTGCTCTTTGCGGCAGACTTCGGGCGCCAGCGTATGGACTTTCAGCCGCCGAAGGAGGGTGTTAGGCGCTATGTCGTCTGGACCCTCGCGGCCGTGGTGTTTTCCTACCCGGCGGTCAGCCTTGCGCTCGGACATGTTTTTCCGCGAACGATTGTGCCGGGCACGTTCCCATGCCCAACGACGGCTCTGGCGCTTTTGATGCTGACTCTGGCGCTGCCGCGCGCCGACAAGATCGCCTATATCCTTTTGCTCCTCTGGGCCGTCCCGCTGCCGCCGGCCGTCCAGATACCGCAATACGGTGTCTATGAAGACGCGATCATGCTGGGTGTTGGGCTCTATGCGCTTGTGATGCTGATCCTCAACTGGCGTGATGGCCGCGCATCCGGACCACAGCATGCACCGTCCGCCTGATCAGGCCCTTAAGTCCCGTCAGCGTCCTGGTTGACGGGTCGTCGGATGAAACCCCCGTCAGCGCCGCTCAAATCCTGCGCGTTTCTCAGGGCCGCCACACACAGCAGCCGACCCTGTTGCGGCATTCCGGCAACGCGTGTCCTAGGTCAAAAGCCCCCCAAGCGACTGATGCTGCAATCTGCGTGTAAGATAGCTTCCGTTTTTTTGGTTTTGAAGGAAGGGATGGATGTCTCGCCGGTTTGGCATATAGTTTGGGGGCACAAACCGAAATTGCGCTCCGGGATCATATGAACCAAGCCCCTTTTGAAATGCCCAGTTTGGCGATAGAAACCCTCCCAATCTCGCGTTTTCAGTCTCGCTTGCATGGGATCTGCGGATCGTTTGATCTGATGCCAGCCACCCGGCACCGAGACACTGTAAGCGGCCATCTCTCTGTCGCGCATTTGGGCGGGATGGACATAGCGCGGGTCGGGATGGACGTGGATCAAGTATCACGCGGAACCTCGAACATCCGGCGCGACCCCGGCAACCATTTTTTCCTGATCCTGCAGCAGCGCGGACGCGCACAATTCATTCAGGGCGACTCCGCCACCTGGGCGGAACCGGGCGACATGTTTGTTGTCGACTCCACTCAGGAAAGCACCTTCTTCTATGGCGGCGAGCAATCGCTGCAGATCTCGGTCCACTTGCCGCGGGAAGAGATGTGCCACCGTTTTGGGCAACGCATCTTTGGTGGGCTCGCAATCGAGGGACAGGACCCCATGGCGGTTGCAATGAAGGCCGTGCTGGCCAAGCTACTGGCCGCACAAGACACGGCCACGATGCCGCACACGGTCGAGGCATTCTACAGCGTGTTCGGAGCGTATTTAACCGATCGTGCGCTCGGGAACGGCGGCCGGCTCAATCCGGATCGCATGCTGGTCCGGCATGCCTTGACGCTGATTGCCGAACACTACCGCGCGATGGACTTTACAAGTCAGGCTCTGGCGGATCTCGCCGGGGTCTCCTTGCGCCGCCTGCAGCGCGCGTTCAAGGTGACCGGCGAGACGCCGCATGACCGGCTGCAGAGGTTTCGGGTGGAGGCGGCGCATCAGGGCTTGCAGGAAAGAACCACCACGGCCGCCAGCTCTTCCATTGCCGCGCTCGCCTTCGATGTCGGGTTCGCGGACCTGTCAACATTCTATCGCCTCTATCGCAAGCACTACGGCTGCGCGCCAGGTGAGACCCTCCAATCCAATCAGTTTGACGCCTGACGCAAAAGACTCTGACGCTAGCTGCCAAGACCGGCCCAACACCAGTTCGTAGGGTTCGATACCCCAAAGACTGGGGGGCTCATGGTATTCTGGAGGAGGAGAAAACCTGTGGCGGATACATATTCATTAATCATCGACGGTAAGTGCGTCGCAGCAAGCAACACGTTCGAGGTGCGCAACCCATCTACCGGGGACGTGGTCGGGCACGCGCCTGAAGCTACCGCGTCTGAACTGGATGCCGCCGTTGCGGCGGCAAACCGGGCATTCCAAAGCTGGTCAAAATGGACCGATGCCGAGTTGCAAACCGCCTGTGAGGCAGTGACAGGCAAGATCGCGGAGCATTCCGAGGAACTCGCCATTCTGGTGACCAAAGAGCAGGGCAAACCGCTCAACGGTCTCGGGTCGCGGTGGGAGCTGGGCGGCGCTGGCGCCTGGGCGGGCTACACCAGCGCGCTGTCACTGCCGGTGAAAGTCCTTCAGGACAACAATGAAGGCAAGGTAGAGATGCACCGCAAGCCCTTGGGCGTGGTGGGCTGCATAACACCCTGGAACTTCCCGGTGCTGATCGCGATCTGGCACATCATGCCCGCACTGCGCACCGGCAACACCGTTGTTATCAAACCCTCACCCTACACGCCGCTCTCGACCATCCGCCTTGTAGAGATCATGAACGAAGTGCTGCCCGCCGGCGTGGTGAACTGCGTGACTGGCAGCGATGGTACGGGGTCCATCGGTGCGTCTATGTCGGCCCATCCCGATATTCGCAAGATCGTGTTCACCGGGTCTTGCGCCACAGGTGCCAAGGTCATGCGTTCTGCCGCCGAGACCATGAAACGGCTGACGCTTGAAATGGGTGGAAATGACGCGGGTATCGTCTTGCCTGATGTGGACCCGGCGCAAATCGCCGAAGGCCTGTTCTGGGGTGGTTTCATCAACAACGGTCAGACCTGCGCGGCCATGAAGCGCCTTTATG
Source organism: Roseibium sp. (assembly GCA_965230445.1). GTDB lineage: Bacteria > Pseudomonadota > Alphaproteobacteria > Rhizobiales > Stappiaceae > Roseibium. The sequence continues at coordinate 3,293,690 of OZ246005.1, forward strand.
TGCATGAAGACGTCTATGACGGCGTCTGCGAGGCACTGGTGGCTTTTGCGAAAAACATCCCGATGGGCGATGGCATGTCCGAGAACAGCATTCTCGGTCCGATCCAGAACCAGATGCAGTTCGACAAGGTCCACCGCCTTGTGGAAGCCGGAAAGCAAGAGGGACGTGTCCTGCTCGGGGGAGAAGCGGGCGACGGACTTTTCTTTCCCGCCACGATCATCGCGGATCTGGGCAACGACAACCCGCTTGTGGCGGAAGAGCAATTTGGCCCGGCCTTGCCGATCATAAAATACTCGGACCTGGACGAGGCGGTCGCGCAGGCCAACGCATCAGACAATGGGCTTGGCGGGTCGGTTTGGTCAAAGGACATCGCGCGGGCCAAGGAAGTCGCCATGCGCCTGGAGTGCGGATCCGTCTGGATCAACAAGCACGGGGCCATCCAACCAAACGCACCCTTCGGCGGCGTCAAGAAATCCGGGATTGGCGTGGAATTCGCTGAAGAAGGCCTGCAGGAATACACCGACGTGCAAGTCGTGTTCTCCTGACCGCCCCAACTCTACAACTTTATCAATAATTCAGTCCGCAAGTGGCTATGCCGCCTGCGGGATTTCAGGGAGGAAAAGAAATGACTGAATCCAAAATGAGCCGCAGGGATTTCTTGCACAAGACGTCCGTTGCGTCGGGCGTTCTGATGGTGGCGCCGGGGATCTATGGCGCTTCTGTCAACACCGCCGAGGCCCAGACCGGCAGCTTTGACTACATCATTTGCGGCGCGGGCTCGGCAGGTTGCGTGCTGGCCGCGCGCCTGACCGAGGATCCGGAGGTCTCGGTCCTGCTGATCGAGGCAGGCGGCCCGGAAGAAGGTGTCGAGGCGATCTCGACCCCGCTCTTGCTGCTCCAGCTCTGGAATACGGAATACGACTACGCCTACTTCACAGCCCCGCAAAAGCATTGCAACGGGCGGCAGATCCATTGGCCGCGCGGGCGCGTCGTGGGCGGATCCGGGTCCTTGAACGGCATGCTGTATGTGCGCGGTCACGCGTCCGACTATGACAACTGGGCCTATATGGGCAACCCGGGCTGGGACTACGAAAGCGTGCTGCCGTACTTCAAGAAATCCGAGGATTTTGAGGGCGGTGAGAACGAGTATCACGGTGTTGGCGGCCCGCTTCGCGTGACCACGGAGTACGAGAAACACCCGACCACGCAGAAGATCGTCGAGGCCTGCCTGGAGGCCGGTTATCCATTCAATGAGGACTATAACGGCGCCGATACCGAGGGCGTCAACTTCGCCCAGATGAATACGAAAGACGGCAAGCGCCATTCCAGCGCCGTTGCCTTCCTCCGGCCCGCCCTTGAACGGCCCAACCTGAGCCTTCTCACAAACGCCCGTGTGGCCAAGGTCAACATGGATGGCAAGACCGCTACCGGCGTCACCTATGTGCAAGAGGACGAGGAACGCGTCGTGACAGCGACCCGCGAGGTCATCCTTTCGGGCGGCACCATAGAGAGCCCGAAGATCCTGATGCTCTCGGGCATCGGCGAGCGCGAACAGCTTGAAGAACACGGCATTGAGGTGGTGCATGAGCTGCCCGGTGTGGGCAAGAACCTGCACGACCATTCGCTGGCGCCGGTGATCTTTGAGGGAGACGTGCCGCCGCCGACCAATATGGCGGTGATCCCGCTTCATGCACAGGCCTTCATGCGCTCCGACCCGCGCCTGCCCGCGCCGGATATGCAGCCGCTGTTCTTCCACGTGCCGCTTTATACAGCCGACACGCAAAAGCCGGTGACGGCCTCAGCCTATACGCTGTGCGCGGGCGGGGTTAGCCCCACCAGCCGGGGCGAGCTGCGGATCACCGGGCCGGACATGGACGATCCGCTGATCCTGGACCCCAACCTTCTTGAGACCGAGTATGACGTGCAAACACTGGTCACCAACATCAAGATGATGCGCGAGATCGCGGCCCAGCCGGCGCTGGCGGAGATCACCACGCGCGAGATCTACCCCGGGCCGGAGGTGCAGTCGGACGAAGAGCTTGCGGACTACGCCCGCAACTCACTGCAATCCTACCACCACCAGGTCGGCACCTGCAAAATGGGCCGCGACGAACTGGCGGTGGTTGATCACGAGTTGAAGGTTCACGGGATCGATGGGTTGCGGGTGATCGATGCGTCGATCATGCCCATCGTTCCCACCGGCAACACCAACGCGCCAACCTATATGGTGGCCGAGAAGGGGGCCGATATGGTCAAGTCCGCCCGGAGCTGAACCGGCAACCGATAACATTCGTCCCATAGAAGCCGGCGTTGCCTGTATCATCCGCAACGCCGGCTTCGTCCCTCACCCCGGCCATTCAAGTCGCGACTTTGCAAAGCCGGGAAATTGCGCATTGCAGCCGTATAAGATCACTATAGCCACCGGCATGGGGGTTTGAAGCAGTCGTTGGCTGCAGTTTGAACAAACCGCTTGAGCAGGCCCTTGAGCCATATCGGCGCCTTGGCAGATGCGGGCGGATGAAATCCCATTCCGAGTCGCTCAAATTGCTTCCGTCTCGAAGGGCCAGCGGTTGTATTTTGGTAAGGTGAAGTTGGTCCACACCGTAAGCCTCCGGTGTTTTTTGCACAAAAACACGATCCCAAAGAACCAAGGTCACTCAAGGCATTTCGGCCTCACCCTGAGGAGCAAGCAACGCTTGCGTCTCGAAGGGTCGCCACACACTCCCGAACCACGAGGTCCTGACGAAGCCGCCCCTCTTTCGAGGCTCCGCTCCGCTGCGCACCTCAAGATGAGGGAGAGGATCAGATGGCCTCAGGCCGGTTGGGCTCCCGGTGCAGATGCCGTGAGGAGGGGAAGGTGGTCTGATGTATACGATTGCCGTGGATGCACTGAATTGCAGTATGGGCGGGAAGCGGACTTTCGCTGCGTTTTGAATGATTGACCAAAATGGGGCTGGAAGTAGATGGTCGCCTTTCAGACCGTGTTGCAATTGCGCGCCATCCGATTCAATCCGGCTACTGATCGGTGCAGCCATCGGTGAGGGCGTCAATCAGAGTCTGGTAAGATGATGGCCCCGGAATCGCGAGCCCATTTGTCCGATCAAAGGTGCCGAGCGTCTTGCTCCAATATTTCGCGGCGAGTTGCAGATAGTCGAGGTCCGGGTCTAATGCCTCGCTGGTCGGACGACGATGATGCCGGTGCAGCGGATTGCCGCATTCTCTGAGATCGTAGCGCGCAACATGGTGCCACATGGAATGCGCACAGGCGCTGAAGGGAGCGTAAACGTAGTTGTAGAAATCGATGCAATCCGCTTCCTCAGCCATCTGGCGAACTGACAGGCTCGACCATTTTCCGAGATCTACGTCAAGCAACCAGCCGATCCGCTGGTCTTCGATCCATCTCTCTTTAGCTTCTAACATGGCAATTTCCTGCGGCGTCGGCTCGCGTGTACCGATCTGCGCGCGGCGATGCTCGAGTTCGAGTTTGGCCTGACCCAATCCGAACAAAACAAACTTGCGACAGCGCTCTACTGGATCAAGCAGCAGCCACGCCATGTTGATGTAGACGTCGGCCATCGCGCGCAGCAATATAGGCGCGCTGTGCCCTGTCCACATTGTCGGCGCGCGCGCCATGTCTTTGGCGAGTGTCGCCTCGCGTGCGAGCATACCGCCGATCACCTCATGCACGTGGATCTGGGCGAAATCTGGCGGCCATGCGTCCAGACGTGCCACAAGCTCGCGGTCGACATCGGCACAATAGCGCTCGATGAGTGGCCAGAGTTCGATGCCTTTTTCATCCTCGCTTGCCATCGGCCCTTCTGTCATCTCAATCCTCGCACTGTTCGAGTTCCAAGCCCCGGTTCCAGAAGGTAATCGGCCAGCCAGTACCCGATGCCATAAGATCGAGCTCACCAAACATTTGGTTGAGCGTCGCTCGGATCGAAGAGGCTATTCGCTGCGATTGGTCGGTTTTGGGGTAATCCTCTATTCGGGGGAGGTCGGCGAGAGCTAGGCCTGCCCAGACTTTGAGCCGTTCGGCATCGAATGCGAGCCACGTCGCCGTCGCCTGAACCATGACGGCGTTCGTCGACGCGCGATTGAACAGCTCGCCAACAAGTTCCTTGAGCGCGCCAAGGTCTTGTGGCCACGACGGTCCGTTGACCGTGGAGACCAGTTCTCGCATCGGATGATCGGGATAGTGCGCGTGAAGCGGTGCGAGCGGGCCGCACAGATCGTCTCGATAAGGTCGGCCTTCTACAATGCCCGCAAGCACGCCTTCCCGCAGGGCCGCGAACTTGCCGGCCGCCGCCCAGATCGTGCGGTCTCGCGTCGAATCGCTCGCTCGGACGTCACGCGTGAAGGCGGTAATGATCTCGACGCCGCGATGCGGACCCCAGGCTTTTTGCACGAGCGCGATCCACAACAGCTCAGGGATCATCGTGTTGATCCAAGACACTTCGCGCATCGGCCCGAGCCTATCGTTGAACGGCGTCACAAGCTTCGATTTGACGCGCTTGTGATCGCCAAGAACCAGCTTGCGCTTTCCTTGGCGCATAATCTCTCCTGCGTTTCACCGTATCGCTCAAATTCGTCTGTGACGAGCGCGGCCGTCCAATGACTGCGTTAGATATGGCAATATGTTACACGATAAAAAAGTTCTCACACCGCCGTCTCTAGTTTGGACTTAATATCGGTCCTTGGAATCCACAACTAGCCATCACCAGAAAAGGCGTCAACGGGGCGCAAAGCGAACGTTTCAGCAAGTTTGTCCAACGACAGCTCCGGGCCGAGAGCAGCCACCCCAAAACAGATCGTGTTGAACCTGAAGCATCTATCGCTTCCTGACGTCAAAGATTTCAATGCAACAGGTGATGCATCGTGTTTCAGGTTGAGCGCGAATTGCCATAGAACGCTACCCCCCCAGCGTCACCCCGGGCGGGCGGAGCGGAGACCCCGGGGGCTACTGGTTTCCAGAGCCTTGGGCTCTTCGAGCGGAGGGTCCTTTTGAAAAAGGCAAGTGTTTCAGCAAGGTGACGTGTGAGTGGATCCCGGCTCGGGGGCCGGGATGACGTCTGCGGGTCGGGGTCGGGTTACGACGAACGGCAGGAATCGGCGCGGGATTTGCCCGAAAACCTTCCCGCTCACTCATCCGTATGCTTCGCCCGGATCCGCTTGACGATGAACCAGATCAGGAACACCACCACGGGCACGGACAGGCCGGTCATGACGTTCGGGGCGGGGAGCGGCAGGCCGGCGTCCTTGGTGCCCTTGGCGAGGTAGGAGATCAGGCCGACGACGTAGTAGCTGACGGCCGCGACGGACAGCCCCTCGACGGTCTGCTGCAGGCGCAATTGCAGGCGGGCGCGGCGGTTCATGCTGTCGAGCAGATTGCGGTTCTGCTGTTCCAGATCGACATCGACGCGGGTTCTGAGCAAGGTGGTGGCGCGCGCCAGCTTGCGCGACAGCATTGCCTGCCGGTCCTCCAGCGACAGGCAGGTGCGCATGGCCGGGGCAAGGCGGCGGGTCAGGAAGGTCGACAGGCTGAGTTCGCCCGGCTCGATATTGCCTTCCAGAAGCCGGAGGCGCGCCTTGACCAATTCGTAATAGGCGCGGGTTGCGCCAAAGCGGTATGTGCTGGCGGTCGCACTGGCCTCAAGGGCCGCCGCCAGCCCGGTCAATTGGTCAAGCAATTCGCGATTGGCCTCCAGCCCGGCAACCTCCTGCATCTTGGCGGTCAGTTCGGCAAGGCTGGTCTCGATCCGTGCAATGTCCGGCTGCAGCTTGTTGGCTTCCAGATAGCCGAGCGTTGCCAGCGTCCGGTAGGTCTCCACCTCCAGGATACGCAGCACCGCCGTGCCGGCCTGGATCGGCGTCATGGCACTGCTCAGCACCAGGATGCGCGTCAGCCCGTTGCCGTCCTGACGGAAATCGGTTGCCGCCCGCCCATTGCCGCCCGAGAGCACGCTGACGCTCAAGCTGGTGTCGTCGAACATCGACCGCCAGGTTTCGTCGCCGGGGTCGGCCCGAAGTTCGACACGCACGGCCACCAGCAGATCACCCGGCGCCCGGAAGGCGGTCCCGAACGGATGGGCGTCAGGCAGGCGTCCGAAGGCGCGGTCCGGATCACCGGGTCCGTCCCAGGTGTATTTGACGAATTCCGTGTGCCGCTCCCAGCTCAAGATGCCGCCGCCGAAAGGGAGCGTGTGGTATCTGTCCGTCTCCCTAGGCCCCGGCGCGCCGCACGAGGCGCAGAATTCGGAGAACCAGGCGCGGTCAGCCGCCGTCTGCTCCGGAGTGGTCAGGAACGCGTATTGCAGCACCGTGCGCGGCATTTCCATCGGGCGGAACGGCCTTGCATGGACTTCGCCCAGCACCTTGTCGCGCAAGGGCGACAGCTTGAAGCGGGGGAGAAGCCCGGTTGCGTCGTCGGTTTTCTGCATCGGTTTTCGCGGTGTCCCTTGGAGCAGTGAGGAAATCGTGCGTATCCACGAACCCTAGCATGGCCCATACGGCAGGTTGTTGCCAACAGGACGAAAACTGCGTCGCGAGCGGCAAACCCGCGCAGCCACTTCCCCTGGCACACTCGCCTGTTGCAAAATTGGTAAAATAATATTACCAATATAGACACCACACTTGAAACGCCGGTTGGAAATGTTCGCCAAGGTCACCCACCTGAAAACGGCAGACGCCGTTGTCGATCAGATCGAGGAACTGATCCTCAAGGGCATTTTGCGCTCCGGCGACCGGCTGCCGGCCGAGCGCGAACTTGCCGTTCAGACCGATGTCTCGCGCCCTGTGGTGCGCTCCGCGCTGAAGGTGCTGGAAAAGCGGGGGCTGGTCGAAGCCCGTCAGGGCGGCGGCACCTTCGTCTGCGAACTGATCGGCGCGGTGTTTTCCGAGCCCGTTCTGGACCTCATCCAGCGGCACCCTTCAGCCATTGATGACTATCTCGATTTCCGCCGCCGGATCGAGGGGCAGACGGCCGCCATGGCGGCTGAACGCGCCGCACCGTCCGATCTGACGATCCTGCGCAAAATCGCCGAAAACATGCGGGAGGCGCGTGGCGCAGAGGACACCGCAAAAGAGCGAATGCTGGATGTGGAGTTCCACCAGGCCATCGGCGAGGCGGCGCACAATGTCATTTTCATGCACACGCTGCGGTCCTGCTACCGGCTTCTGGAAAGCGGCGTCTTCTGGAGCCAGGAGCAGCTCTATGCCCATCCAACTGCCGCAGACACGATCCTGACGCAGCATCTTGCGATTGCCGAAGCCATCGAAATCCGCGATCCGGCCGCCGCGCAAAAAGCCTCTGAGGATCACATCGACTACGTCCGCCAGGCCCTGATCGAGGCCGCGGAGCTGGACCGCCGCGAGGCTGTTGCCGGACTTCGCCGCAACGCCCGAAATCTCACCTAATTGCCGTCAAGGAGACCCTCATGCCCGTCATAACGGAAGTCGCCGATCTTCAAAAACTGGCCCGCAGGCGCGTGCCGAAAATGTTCTACGACTATGCCGATTCCGGCTCGTGGACACAAAGTACCTATGACGACAACGAAGCCGCCTTTCAGCGCCAGAAGCTGCGCCAGCGCGTTGCCCGCAACATCGACAACCGCTCGGTCAAATCCACAATGATCGGCGAAGACGTGACCATGCCGGTCGCGCTTGCCCCGGTCGGCATCACCGGCATGCAACATGCGGATGGCGAAATTCTCGCGGCACAGGCGGCCGAGGAATTCGGCGTGCCGTTCACCCTGTCAACCATGAGCGTCTGCTCCATCGAGGATGTCGCCGCCAACACCAAAAACCCGTTCTGGTTCCAGCTCTATGTCATGCGCGACCGGGGCTTTTCCGAACGCCTGATGCAGCGCGCGCTTGATGCGAATTGTTCGGCGCTGGTACTGACGCTTGATCTCCAAGTGCTCGGCCAGCGGCACAAGGACCTGAAGAACGGGCTCAGCACCCCGCCGAAACCCAAGCCGCATGTGCTGCTGGATCTTCTGTTCAAGCCGCGCTGGTGCATGGGCATGCTCGGCACGAAACGGCGCCAGTTCGGCAACATTGTCGGGCACGTTTCCGGTGTCGGCGACATGTCCTCGCTGGCCGAATGGACCGCCAGCCAGTTCGATCCTACGCTGGACTGGTCGTCGGTCGAGTGGGTCAAGAAGCACTGGAACCGCAAGCTGATCCTCAAGGGCATCAATGACGTCGAGGACGCAAAGATCGCCGCCGATATCGGCGCGGACGCCATTGTCGTCTCCAACCACGGCGGCCGCCAGCTGGACGGCACGCTGGCCTCATTCGATATTCTCGGATCAATCGTCGACGCGGTCGGCGACCGGATCGAAGTGCATGTCGATGGCGGAATCCGCTCCGGCCAGGACATCTTCAAGTCCGTCGCCATGGGTGCCAAGAGCACCTATATCGGCAGGGCCTTCGTCTACGGGCTGGGCGCGATGGGCAAGCAAGGTGTCACCCGGACGCTGGAAATCCTGCACAAGGAACTGGACGTCACCATGGGCCTTTGCGGCGAAACCGACATCAAAAATGCCGGCCGGCACAATCTGGTTCTGCCCGGCCTATAAAAGCGCAGTCCAGGCTCTTGCCATGGCGGCGCCGGCCCGGTCGGCGTCTTCAGCGTGCCGGCGCACCTCCCCTTCCAGCCGGTCCGGCCAGTCGGGTGCGGTTTTTTCAAGATCGCCGGCAAGGACCTCGGTCCACATCCGCACCACATCCGTATCCGCCTCGATATGCGCCTGAAGGCCATATGTGGCACGCCCGATCCGGAAGGCCTGGTTGGGGGTCATGTCGCTCGCCGCAAGATGCACAGCATCCTTCGGCAGGGCGAAAGTGTCGGAATGCCATTGAAACAGCGGCGCACCATCGCCGACTTCTGCAAAAATCGGGTCCGCGCGCCCGGCATCGGTCGGGCGAACCTGATGCCAACCGAGTTCGACAGGCCGGTCCAGCAGGTTCTCGCCGTCAAACGCCCGGGCAATCAACTGCGCGCCGAGGCAGAGGCCAAGCACCGGTCTGTCGCCCTGATGAAACTCCCGAATGAGATCGCACAGTGCCGGGAAATAGGGATGGGTGTCATCGGCGAGCGCATTTTGCCCGCCGCCCAGAACCACAAGCCCGGCATAGCCGTCTGCGGCACCCGGCACCGGCTCACCCTGCTGGGCCCGGACGAGGCAAACCTCCGCATCCACATCCGCCAGTGCCTCGCCCACCAAGCCGAGCGGCGTCACATCGTAGTTTTCAATCACTAGTATTTTCATGGAAAATGCTGCCCAATTGCCCCAACTCAAAGCCAGACGCTTGTTAGCAACCTGCTATTTGCATTGTCCAAGGAAATCTCATGACTGCAATGCGCCCGCTTCAAAACCGTGTCACGCCACTTCAGGGTATCGTCCGAGATCCGGCACGCGGAATGTTCATGGGAAACCGGGGCGGCAAGATCCACGACCCGGTCACCAAGGCGCTGCTGCCTTCGCGCCGATGGACGAGCCGGCGCTGGATCATCTGCGTTACCGAATTCAAGAACCGGCAGCGGCAGGTCATGGGCAACAGCTATACCGAGCTGTTCTTCCTGGATGAAGCAACGGCGCTCAGCGCAGGGCACAGGCCCTGCTACGAATGCAGGCGGGCAGATGCCAAAGCCTTCGCCGAAGCCGCGGCCAAGGGGCTCGGGATTGACAGAACACCCAGTGCCGATGAGCTTGACCGGCTATTGCACTGGGACCGGCTCGACGGGCGGACACAGTGCGTATCCACGTCACCGGCGCACTCCCTTCCCGATGGCTGCATGATCCGTCTGGGGGATGTTCCAGCACTGGTCTACCGGCAAGAGGCGTATATCTGGCAGATGAACGGCTATCAATCCGAGCCAGTGCCATTGCCGGATGGCCATGTCCCGGTCCTGACGCCACGGATTACGGTTGCTGCGCTGTCCGCAGGCTATCGCCCTGTTCTCCATGGCAGTCTCGGCGGAATCGATCCATAACGAATTGTGATCGATAACTATCAGAAACATTGATTTGCCAACTCAGAAAGCGAAGTGGGAGATGGGAACCAATTCAAAGCATCGGGCAATGAATTTGGACCCATTCCATGAGCGTTTCACAAATGCAGCTGCCCCGTCTGTTCAAGGCTGTCGATACAACATCTCTCCTGCTCTTTGCAGCCATCATGTTTGCCTGGGGCTTCAGCTGGATTGCGATGAAGGGACAAGTCGGCATTGTCGCGCCTGAAGTCTCGGTCTTCTGGCGGTTCATGCTGGCGGCAGCGGTCATGATGGCCTGGGCAAAGGCCAAGGGCGAGCGCCTGCGGTTTCCGTTCGGCGATCACCTGCGGTTCATCGGGCTGGGTGCGCTGATCTTTTCGACCAACTTCACACTGTTCTACTATGGCGCCGAGTTTCTGACCTCCGGCTTGCTCGCCGTCGTTTTCTCGACCGCCTCCATCTTCAATCTGCTGCTCAGCTTCCTGATCTTCAGGGAACGCATTGGCTTGGCCGCTTTTACCGCAGGTATGCTCGGGTTTACCGGCGTTGGCCTGATGTTCTGGCATGAAGTGATGGGGGCGGAGTTCAACGCAAGCGCAGCTCTCGGACTGAAACTGTGCATCGCCGGGACGCTGTGCTTCTGCCTCGGCAACATGCTGTCCGCCTCAACGCAGCGCAAGGGCATCAGCGTGGTGTCAGCCTCCTCCTGGGGCATGGTCTACGGGATGATCCTGCTTGGACTGTTTGCCTTCGCCCGCGGGAAAAGCTTCGCCATCGACTGGTCACCTGTCTATCTCGGGACACTGGTGTTCCTGGCGGTCGTTGCCTCCGTCATAGCGTTCGGCTCCTACCTGACGTTGCTCGGACGGATCGGCTCTGCGCGGGCCGGCTATGTCACGGTGCTGTTCCCGATCGTGGCGCTCGCCGTATCAACGGTTCTTGAAGGCTACCAGTGGACGATCGCAAGCTTCACAGGCCTTGCCTGTGTTTTGGCCGGCAACCTGTTGATGATGCGAAAGAGCTAATACATAGCGTAATTCCGGCGCCCACTCTCCTGAGCCTATGATGCGGGGTCGTATAGGAGCGCCCCAAGAGGCATTGAAGGAGAGTGGGCGCCGGAATTACGCTATGTATTACACGCTACGGCAATCTTCATTCTGCCGCCTGCAGTTCCATCGGCCCAACATTGCCGATTGCGGCGACAAGGTGATTGCAGAGCTTGTCATGCATCTGTTCCTTGGCCTTGTCGGAACGCAGCAGGGCAATGTCGCACATCGGCAGCGTCGGAAAACCGTCGCGCTCTTCCAGAATGCGCATGCCGTCGCGGATCGCGCTCTCCGGGAAGACGGTGACGGCCAATCCGGCCTGAACAGCGCCAACCAGCGCCGCGGCGCTGGAGCTGGTGTAACACACCCGGTAGCGCCGTCCGATCCGGTCGAGTGCATCCATGCATTGCCGCCGCCAGCAGCAGGATGCCCCACCAAGTGCCAGCCGAATGGTATCTTGCGCGTGAGCGCAGTGCTGCGTGGACGTCACCCAATAAAGCGGCTCCCGGCGGATAATCATCCCGTTGCCCGTACCACTGTCACCGGATGTCGTGATGGCTACGTCAAGCTTTGACTCGCGAATGGCTTGCGCCAGCGTGGTGCTTCCGGAGCATTCGACCTGAACCTCGATTGACGGATTGAGCCGGTTGAACGCCGCCAGAACCTGCGGCAGCAGCCGGTCGGCATAGTCGTCGGGCACACCCAGCTTGACGAAACCTATGTCCTTCTGGCCATTAAAAGCCATCATGGTTTCGTCATTCAGAGCGATCATACGGCGGGCAAATTCAACCAGCCGTTCGCCATCTTCCGTCAGGCGTGAGTGGCGGCCGTCCTTGATGAAGATCGACTTGCCGAGGCGCTCTTCGAGGCGCCGCATTTGCATCGAAACCGCAGATTGGGTCTTGTGAACTGCCTCTCCAGCTTTCGTAAAGCTGCCGAGTTCGGCAATAGCGAGGAAAGTTCGCAACTGGTCGATGTCAAGAACGTAATTCATCAAACTGCCTGGCCACCTTCAACACACATGCCAAAATCAACTTCTGGAATACAACTGCCCAATTTATATCAGCATTGATGAAGGATCAATCCACCTTTCCCGAAAGTGAAGTTTTATTGCACAAGCAAAACACCCTTTTCAATTGTACAGCACGGGGAATTGCGGCTATTCGTTGAGAGTCACCCCGCTCTACATATGATGTATGAAACGCTGTACTAATGTTCGGGGGAAATCAACTCGCAAATTCAAGTTTGAACTTCTTTGTTTTATGCGTAAAAATTACATAGATTAACTGAACAGCCGTAGAACGCCTTAAGAAATTCAACATGTTCCCCGGCTGAGGACTTGGATGCAGTTCGGATCTTCAGCAATTTATGATTTTCGGTGAAAGGGAGCGTGCCGCCCGAAGCGCCGCTCGGAAGTCCGTGCCAGATTCCGGTTTCCAGGTGCCTTGCCAACCCAAACATCACATTTCCTGATGCATATGATCAAAATCATTCACTTGTAAAATGAATGGCCTGACCTCAAGTTGTATTTCATGAACGGCACGCACCACTGCTGGCCGGCCAGTTGAGGCCCGTTTCCTCAATGGACAACCCAGAAAGGCGAATACACATGAAGCTGCTCCGCTCAGCAATTGCCAGCTCGCTTGGCTGGTTTTCACGCCAGTCCGACGCCCGTGCACGGAAGCGCGAACTGCGACAGCTGGCTGGGCTAGGACCGGAAATGCATCGCGATATCGGCGTGCATGCGGGTGACGTGCTCTATGCCGCCGCACACGGTTCTTCAGATAGCCCGATCAGTCATCTGCGTTCCGCGCGAACAGCGCGCCGGAAGACAAATGACGGTCCACGCTACATTTCGGAGCCCGAACCGGGGCAGCAAGTGCTTGCGGCCAACGGATCGATACCGGACCTGAGGAATGCGGCCTAGTCGGCCAGTCCGTAACCGCAAAGAACTCTGAACTGACACCTTTCGCTGGATCCGTGCCGTTCGAATGTGCACCGGTCCAGCGTTCCTCAACTTTCTGCCGCGAAAACGGCAGCCAAGGTGCCGCCCCCAGACGGCGGCAACAGGAGACCTGTGCCATGACCAAGTCGGCTAAAGCATCAGCATTGAGCGCAATCGGACGGCTGATCGCCACTGTCCGGAAGAACATCAGCATCAGCCACAAGATCAACGATCTTCAGTATCTGACCGACCAGCAGCTTGACGACATCGGCTTGACCCGGAGCGATGTTCGACGAGCCTATGGATTGTCTCTGTTTTCGGATCGCTCTGTGGCTCTGAAAGAAGCAGCGGCGGCCAACCAGCTCGCCCGCCATCTCAAGGCCTTCCCGATCCCTTCGCGGGCGGTCATCCCGTCCTCCGCGCCGCAGAACACCGGCACCAGCGACGAAAGCAAACATCCTCAGGCCGAGCAGCTGGCCGCCTAGAGCATCGGGCGAAAAGTCTGAATCGTGGGATTCCCAAATCAGGTGAATTCTGATTCCGTTCCTTTGTGTCAAAGGAGGGTTTCATGGGACGTCCAACAAGTCTTGATTTGCGTGAGCGGATGGTGCGCGGCCTTGTGTCTGGCGGAACGTGCCGGACGGTTGGCGAGCGGCTTGATGTTGCGCCGTCCACAGCAGTGAAGGTTCGCGCCCGTTTTGAGGCGACAGGCTCATTTGCTCCGGCGGCTTTGGGCCGCCCTGAAGGCTCTGGCAAGCTTGCGCCCTACCGCGCGATGATCATCGAGAAGGTCAAGCAACAACCGGACATCACGATGCCTTCGCTTGCTGTTTGGCTTGAAGAAACCCACGGGGTTTGCGTTGATCCCTCGAACCTGTCCAAGCTCCTGTGCAAGGCCGGTTTCAGCTACAAAAAAAACACTGCTGGCGGCGGAAAAAGAACGCAGCGACGTGAAGGCGGCCCGGATTGAATGGCGTGAGCGCCGCCAGCCGCGCATGCAGTGCCAACCTGGACGGCTTGTTTTCCTTGATGAAACCAGCGTGAAAACCAACATGACCCCGCTGCGCGGGCGCAGCCTGAAGGGGTCGAGGCTTGCTGGCGAGGCGCCATTCGGCAAGTGGCAAACCCAAACATTCATTGCCGGTTTGCGCTGTGATGGTTTGGTCGCGCCATGGATCGTGCCGGGCGCGATGAACGGTCCGGCCTTCGATACCTACATCAAAACCCAGCTTGCTCCGCTACTCAGGCCGGGCGATGTCGTGATCCTGGACAATCTCAACGTTCACAAGAGCCCGCGCGCGGCTCAAGCACTTCGCGAAAGGGGCGCCTGGTTCCTGTTCCTGCCAAAATACTCTCCCGATCTCAACCCGATCGAAATGGCCTTTTCCAAACTGAAGGCACATCTGAGAAAAGCCAAAGCCCGCACATTTGACACTCTCTGGAAAGCCATTGGAGACATATGCGACATGTTTACGCCGCAAGAATGCTGGAACTACCTCAAAGCCACAGGGTATGTTTCCAATTAAACGCCCGATGCTCTAGCAACCGGATTCCTCCAACACACAGCCCCCTGTCGGCATCAGCCGGCGACACTTGGCCCGCCTCCCGGCGGGCCTCTTTTTTTTGCGGCGCGGCCCGCTTTAAACCGCCGGTTCTTCGCCGGACTCTTCGGAAAAGAAGGTATCGAAGAGCTTGAACTGGTTGGACTGCATGTCGCGGCCTGCCGCCATCCAGCCGCTGACCATCTGGTCGAACTCGGACGCCTCTTCGCGCTCCGGCTGTTCGTCATCGGCAGGCACTTCAAATTCCAGAGCTTCTTCTTCCGGTTCCGGCTCGGTTTCGACCGGTTCTTGCGGTGAGACCTGAGCGAGCGGCGACTTCAGCACGGCACCCCAGAAAGACTGCATTGCATCGGTGTAACCGCGGAGATAATCAACAGGTGTCGGTGTCGGCTTGGGACGGCCGCGGGCAAAGCCGCGAAGATACGCATCCATCAGGACTTGCGCTTCCCCTTGAACGAAGGGGCGCAGCATCTGGCCCATTGCCAGGGTTGCGGCGACGGGCATCAGCTCCTGAATCCCGTCGCGGTTCAAGCCGGTGAGCTCGGCAATCCGGCCGGCAAGCGCTGCCTTCACCTTGTCCGGGCCGAAGAACGGTTTGACCGCCATGTTCGCGGGCGTTTCGAAAAAGCTGGCGAAGAAATCAGCCGGACTGGCGAGCGTTGGAAGCGTAAATGGCGAGCCTTGAACCGCGCCCGCAGAAAAAATGTCTCCGAAATGCTTGAAGCCGCTGGTCGCCGCGGGCATCAGCATCTGCATTGCCCGGTCGAGATCATCGTTAGACCAGCCGAACCGCGTGCGCATGTCCTCGGCAAGCGAGAACATGTCAAATGGCAATCCGACGGTATCCATGTCGGTCATGGCTGGGTTCCAATCCTCGCAGAAATGCACGAACGAACGTGGCTGTTCAGCCAAGCTTGACGTGTTGCGGCGCGAAGGTCAATTGGCAGCGGTCAGCGCAGACATGTCCCGCAGACGATGGTTACACCAACCGGCAGACATTAAGACCTATATGACAGGCTTTCGCTCCATCAAATACATCTTCATTTCTGCCGATTCGTATTAATAGGCATACTCGCTGAAAATCCGGGTTACATCGCCCTTCCAGCTGCCTTCGTAGCGCTGCAATAATACGTCTGCCGGGCAAAGGCCGGAGGCCAGGGCTTCCTCGATGGGTGCCAGATGAACGCGCTCATCCAGATCGCCGTCGCTGAGCCGGTTCCGGCGTTTCAGCCCTTCCTGCGCAAGCGCTGCAACTTCCTTGGCAACGTCCAGCACAGTTCCTGACCGGAACGGCGTCTGCAGCGCGGTCTTCGGAACTTCAACACGCAAATCCGCCCGTTCCTGCCGGGTCCAGTCGCTGACCAGTTCCCAGGCCTGATCGAGAACACCGCTGTCATACAGCAGCCCGACCCACAGGGCCGGAAGGGCACAGATACGCCGCCAGGGACCGCCGTCGGCACCGCGCATCTCGATGAATTTTTTCAGCCGCACATCGGGAAACACGGTCGACAGGTGATTGTTCCAGTCACCCAGGGTCGGCGTGGCATCCGGTATTTGGCCCTCAAGAGCCCCGTCCATGAACTGGCGGAAGGTGGTGCCGGTGACATCGCGATAGTCGCTTCCGCGCTTGACGAAATACATCGGCACATCCAGCGCCCAGTCGACATACCGCTCAAATCCGAAGCCGTCCTCAAACGCGAACGGCAAATCGCCGGTGCGATCCGCATCGACATCCGTCCAGACCTGCGCCCGGAAGGACTTGAAGCCGTTCGGTTTGCCCTCGGTGAAGGGCGAGTTGGCGAAGATCGCCGTCGCGATCGGCTGAAGGGCAAGCCCGACCCGCATCTTCTTGATCATGTCCGCTTCGGACAGGAAATCCAGATTCACCTGGATGGTCGAGGTGCGGTACATCATGTCCAGGCCGAGCGTGCCGACCTTGGGCATGTAGCGGGTCATGATGTCATAGCGCGACTTCGGCATGACCGGCATGTCGTCCCGGGTCCAGGTCGGTGCCATCCCGACCCCCAGGAAGCCAACGCCGAGATGCTCGGCCACTTCGCGGACATGATGAAGATGGGTGTTTGCCTCGCGGCACGTCTCGTGAAGGTTTTCCAGCGGCGCACCGGACAGCTCGAATTGCCCGCCCGGTTCGATGGAAATGGCGCCCCCGCCGGACGGATCGGCAAGGCCGATGATCTTGCCGGCATCCTCGATCCGCTCCCAGCCGAGCAGCTTTTCCATTCCCTCAAGCACAACCTCGACACCATGCGGGCCGTCATAGGGAATGGGGGTCAGATCTTCACGGCAGAATCCGAATTTCTCATGCTCGGTACCAATCCGGAATTGCTCCTCGGGCTTGCAGCCATCCGAGAGGGACGCAATCAGTTCCGATGTTGAGGAAATAGGTGTGCTGTCGATGGTATCGCGGGCCATTCAACCGTCCTGAAGTCTGTGCGGCCTGAACGGCCTGGCATCCGGAAGACGGGCATGTCCGGGTTCCGGAACCCGGTTCCGGACGCGCCCTGAGTTCAGGTCATTTACGAAGCCTTCAGGCAAAATTCAATATGGCGATTGCCTGACAGTGTGTTCAAGATATTCGGAAAATGGTCATGGGCTCGTCGCGCCCGCGCAATTGAACCGCGCCGAGGCTGGTTCCGGTTCCACCCGACGGTAGCCGCGCCATGGTCTCCGAGCTCGCCAGCGCGATCACACGTGCGTTAGGATCAACACTCTTGCCATGTTCCTGCAGGCGCGCGGCCACATTCACCGCATCGCCGATCACCGTATAGTTCATTCGTGCTGTCGAGCCGATATCACCGACCACAACCTGGCCGGTATGAACCCCGATCCGGATCCGCATGTTGCCGTCCGGATCGGACTTGATCTGCTCCGCCAGCTCAAGCACTGCCGCGATTGCCTTTGCAGCGTGATCCGGCTGATCCGACGGCGCGCCCCAGAATGCCATCACGCCATCGCCCAGGAACTTGTCGATCGTGCCGTCCCGCGCGGTAATCGCCCGGGAAACGGTCTCGAAATAACCATTCAGAAAATCTGCCGTCTCCGCCGCCGAAAGCTGCGCAGCCGTTCCGGTGAACCCGGCAAGGTCGGTGAACACGATGGTCATGTCCCGCGTTTCGATATTGCGTGAACTGGTCATCCCCTCTTCCACGAGGCGCCGGACCAATTGCCGCGGGACATATTTGGCAAAGGCGTTGAGCGCACCAAGCGACCCGTTGAAGGCCTGATTGACCGCATCGAGTTCGGCGAGCCGGGACCGCGGCAACCTTTCGACTTCATCGAAATCCAGCGACCGGATATGGCTGGCAGCAGCGCCAAGACGGCTTAGTGGCCGCCCCAATAGCCGGCCGACAGCGAAGGACAAGAGCGCCCCGATGACCAGGGCGACAATCGCGGCATAAAGAACGACCCGCGTCTGATCGAGGGCTGCGCCGAATTGATTGGCCCGGTAGAGCGCGCCGACGATCCAACCCTTTGCGGGCCCGTCCGGCATCTCGGCATAGATCGCCGTGAACATGCCGCGTTCTGCACCTGGAAACACCCGCCCGGTGATCTTGCCACCCATCTCATGCGCGCGCGGATCGTCAGTCCATAGGCGGTGCAATGGCGTCGTTGCAAGGCTTTCAAGCGCAGGAAGCGCGCCGGTGGGATTTACCCCCAAGGGCTCCGGCGGCAGACCGCTGACCGCAATCGCAGACTGCCGGTCCTCAAGTATGAAAACGGTATAATCGCCATCAAACCGCATGGCTCCGGCGATGGCCTGAAACACCGGAAGCGGATAGTCCGCCACCAGAATCCGGCCATCGCCAAGCGGACGCTCGGCGCTCAAGACCGCGGTTTCGAAGCCCGGCTTAATCTGAAACTTTGTCCAGCGGGTTTCGCCTTGCAGGCCGGATGTGCCCTGCGCCAGGGAGAGCAATGCACCCTCGGGAAGAAGGCTTTGGAATTCGCTGACGTCACCCGCTCCGATCTCAGCGCCGCCATTTGCGGCACGGATCGAAATGGAGTTCAGAATGGCTTCCTGCTTGTCAAAAAACGCAGACAGCGCCGCCGTATTGCCGTTCAGAACGGCATTGGCCTGCTCGTCCAGAAGCCGTCCAGCGATCCGCCGGTCAGAGGTTGACATGTATAGGATTATGATCCCGCAGATCACCACCAGAACCACGGAAAACGCCAGGCCGAGCACAACGCCAACCGGAATGCGGAAACGGGAATGCCCGTCAAAATCGGCGGAAGAAGAACTCTCGAACGGTCTATTCGTTTGCGACGGATCTTGTGGCAGGCCGCGCCCCGGCGGGATGATTTCTCCGGCCATGGTCAGCTCCAGTCGCCGAGGGTCGCCTGGACAAGGGCGAGTGCGGCAACGGCGGCCGTATCCGCCCGCAAAATCCTTGGCCCCAAGGGAATGGGCGTGACGAATTCGAGCGACTTCAGCAAAGAGCGTTCATCCTCCGAAAAGCCGCCTTCCGGCCCGATCAGCACGGCGGCCGCGACCGGCGTATCCAATTTCAAAGCCAGCAGGGTCTCCATCGGATTGTTGGTCCTCTCGCCTTCGTCGCAGAAGAACAGCTTCCGTCCCGGATGGGCTTCCTCCCAGGAAGACAGTACATCCTTCAGCGGCTGCGGTGCCAGTACATCGGGGATTGCGATCACGCCGCATTGTTCCGCCGCCTCAATGACATTGGCTTCCATGCGTTCCAGATTGACCCGCGTCACCTGGGTGTGCTGAGTGATCACCGGTTTCAAAGCCCCCGCCCCCATTTCGACGGCTTTCTGCACCATGTAGTCGAGCCTTGCATGCTTCAATGGCGCAAACAAATAGACAAGATCCGTGCGCGCCGTCTGCTCGCGCGTGCATTCGACAAGCTGCAAGGCGCAGTCACGGCGGCCCGCCGTCTGGATCTTCGCCAGCCATTCGCCGTCCGTTCCGTTGAACACCAGCACATGGTCCCCGTCCTTCAGGCGAAGGACGTTGAGAAGATAATTGCTCTGGCCGCGATCTGCCTCGATGCGCGCGCCATAGGCAAGCACATGGCGGAGAAACAATCGCTGCATTCTGAATTCGTGTTTGGCCATGCGTTGTAGGTAGCCAGCAGCAATGGGGTATTTCAATGGCCCATTTGTATCTTTGTGTATCGCGCCCCCTGCTTTCAGATCAATCATGGCGTTGGAAGGCCTGACACCTTGACCCGCTGCATGCCGTTGGCCACCTTGCAACATAGTATGAATCGCTGAAGCTGGGCCCCGTGACCAACAAAGCCTCCAACATTGCCGAGTTCTCCGTTTCGGAAATCTCCTTCTCCATCAAGCGGACGATGGAGGACACGTTCGGCTATGTGCGCGTGCGCGGGGAGCTCGGGCGGATTTCGCGGCCCGGGTCCGGGCATATCTATCTGGACCTGAAAGACGAGCGCTCGGTGCTGTCCGGCGTTATTTGGAAAGGCGTCGCCTCCAAGCTGAAGATCAAGCCGGAGCAGGGCCTGGAGGTGATCGCCACCGGCAAGATCACCACCTTCCCCGGCCAGTCGAAATACCAGATGGTGATCGACGCGCTGGAACCTGCGGGGGCCGGAGCGCTGATGGCGCTTTTGGAAGAGCGCAAGAAAAAGCTTACCGCAGAGGGCCTGTTTGCCGAAGAGCGCAAGCAGTTGCTGCCCGCCCTGCCCCGCGTGATCGGTGTGGTAACATCGCCATCCGGCGCTGTCATCCGCGATATCCTGCACCGGATTTCTGATCGCTTTCCACTGCATGTGCTGGTCTGGCCGGTGCGCGTGCAAGGCGAGACGTCGGCCGCCGAAGTCGCCAACGGCATCCGGGGGTTCAACGCGCTCGATCCGCTCGGCCCCATACCGCGCCCTGACCTGATCATCGTCGCGCGCGGCGGCGGCAGCCTTGAAGACCTTTGGGGTTACAACGAAGAAGTGGTGGTTCGCGCCGCCGCGGACAGCCACCTGCCGCTGATCTCCGCCGTCGGTCACGAAACCGACTGGACCTTGATCGATCTGGCCGCAGATGTCCGCGCGCCAACGCCGACCGGAGCTGCGGAAATCGCTGTTCCGGTCAAGGCGGAACTGATGGCGACCGTCGACGACCGCGCCCGGCGGCTCAATTCCGCCCTCATACGTTTCGTCAGCGGACGGCACACGGAGCTCAGAGCCGCCAGCGCTGCGCTGCCCGCCCCGCGAGATCTGCTCGCCCTGCCGCGCCAGCAATTCGACACGGCGGCCAGCGGTCTGATGCGCGGGCTGATCGTCAACACCCGCAGCCACCGGACGCATTTGACCAACCTGTCAGCACGCCTGTCGCCGGTTATGCTGACACGCGGAACGGTTCAGGCGCGCCAGTTGCTCGGTGTTCTGTCAGAACGCCAGAGCCGCGCGCTGCAGGTCGCCGTCAGTCAGAAACGGCAAGGCTTTGTCTCCACGGCCACCCGCCTCAGCCCCCACCGGCTCAGTCAGCAAATCACCCTTGGCAAGGAACGCCTCGGCGGTCTTGAAGAGCGATTGACCCGCGCCTATTCCGCCCGGATTGCCCAGGAAAAGGCCAGGCTCGAGGCGATTGAGAAGTTGCTCAATTCGCTTTCCTACAAGGAAGTCCTGTCGCGCGGCTATGCGGTTGTGCGCGATGACAAGGGCGTGCCTGTCCGCAAAGCGGCCGCCGTAGCCTCCGGCGCTCCGCTCAGCATCGAATTGAGCGACGGGATGGTGGATGCGGTGACGGTTGGGGAAGGAAGCGGCGAGCCGCGCAAAGCACCGGCTAAGCCGAAGAAGGCTGCAGTGCCGAAACCCAAAACAATCGATCAAGGAAGCCTGTTTTAAGGCATCAGCCCCAAGACAACTGGTTCTTGGGCAAGCGGCCTGACGGGTCGTAAACGTCGACCTTGTAAGGCAGATCGGGTCCCCATTTCCACAGGACGAGGTTGATGTGGTCGGGTTTGGCGCCCTTGGCATAGCTTTGAACGCGGATACCCGCTCGACCTTGTGCTATAAGTAAGCCGGATATGCTCCAGGTCGGTGGAGTTTCACCCGCAGCCAGGTAACTGCGCCAAGGCGTTCTAAAATCGTGTGAGTCAAGTCCCAACGCGGCCAGTTCATTTTGATCCGTCAGATCACAGATGTCTTCGCATTCGACGTTATAAGAACACAGTGTCAAAGGTTCGATGAAACCAGGAAACCCGCGTATCACTTCGTTGATTGCTCCACCGGGTGAGGATGCAAGATAAAGTGCGGGAGTACCTTTTGAATTCCATCGAGCTCCGCCGACCGCAGCGCCGTCTCCCGAAAGTGGCGTCCAGGACCACCGCGGATCGTGGGCACGATAAAACGTACCCTCTACCTTCATTGAAAATTACCCGCTGCAACTGAGTCGAGATAGTCGAGCAGCGCGTCGGTTTGTCCGGACTTTACAAGGGACTCTGCTGTGCGGTCACCAAACTCTACGATTGGATATGTTCTGTACCAGGCGAGCGCTTCACCTTCGTTTCCGGTCCACACCGCAATCCTGCGCAGTATGCGGACCGCATCCTTCTCAAGGAATTGCTTACCGTCTTCCGACATTCCGAAAAATTGGTCCGCAGTTCCCGCGCCGGCTTCTGAAAACCCTTCACTTCTGGAGCCCGCCTCCGGCCCCGGGCCGGCTCCGGTAAGCAGCCAGGCCGGGCTTACACCGAAAATTCCAGCCAACCTGTTCAAGTTGCTGCTTCCGGGTTCCAGCTGATTGCTTTCCCAGCGTTCAACAACCGCTGGCGTTGTTTCCAGTAAATTCGCGACCTGCGTGATCAGCAACTCGGCTTGCGCGCGCGCGTAAGCAAGCCGGCCGCCGACGGAGCTGCCTTCGGCAGCCTTGGCGTTCGAGCGGATGAAACCGTCGCGCGTTTTGCCATCGTTGCCGCTTGGCAAGTGAAAGCCTCCAACATTCGAGAGGCCATCATAATATCACAGCGTCGATACATACCAAAAACGCTGAATTACCCCATCAACGCGGGCAGGAAGGTGATGATCGACGGGAAGGCCAGCAGCCCTGCTATCGTCAAGACATCGGCGACGAAGAACGGGATGCAGCCGCGGAAGACTTCCTGCACCGGGATGTCCGGCCTGACACCCGACACCACAAAGCAATTGAGGCCGATGGGCGGGGTTATCAGGCAGAGCTCCGCCATCTTGACCACCAGAATGCCGAACCAGATGGCACAGGCCTCCCCGGACATGCCGAAGGCACTGTCCGCAGCCGCAACACTTTCGCCGCCATTCAGCGCCATGACGGCGGGATAGACGACCGGCAGGGTCAGGATCAGCATGCCGATGGCATCCATGAACATGCCGAGCACCGCATAGGCGAGCAGGATGCAGATCAGCACCAGCCAGGGCGAGAATTCCAAAGCGACAATGAAATCGCGGAAGGCATCCGGCAGCCCGGCAAAGCCCAGAAAGCGCACATACACCAGAACACCCCAGATCAGTGTGAAGATCATCACCGTCAGTTTGGCGGTTTCATGCAGCGCCTGGAACAATTGCTTGCTGCGCATGCCTTTGGCTAAGGCGACCAGCAGAACCACGAAAGCACCCAGCGATCCGGCTTCGGTCGGCGTGGCGAGCCCGAAGAAGAACGAGCAGAAGATAATCCCTACCACGGCGATGATCGGCAAGGTACCCGGAACGGATTCGAGCCGCTCCATCCACGTATAGCCCTTGACCGGAGGCGCATCGCCCCGGAAGGCAGAAATGGCGACGATGATACCGACATAGACGAGCGCGGAGAACACGCCGGGCAGAAAGCCCGCGATCAGCAATTTACCGACGGATTGTTCCACCAGAATGGCATAGATCACCAGGATCGCCGAGGGCGGGATCAGCGAGGCCAGCGTGCCGCCGGCGGCGACGACCGCTGCAGACAGGCGCTTCGAATAGCCTGCATTGAGCATCTCCGGAATGGCAACACGGGCGAAGACCGCAGCGGTCGCAACAGACGCCCCGGAAACGGCGGCAAATCCCGCGGTCGAAAACACCGTACCGACCGCCATGCCGCCCGGCATCCAGCCAAGCCAGCGTTTGGCGGCCTCAAAAAGTTGCTTGGTGAACCCGGCGTAAAACGCCAAGAACCCGATCAGGATGAATGTCGGCAGCACCGACAGCGCATATGTGACCGATTTGGAATGCGGGATCGTTCCGGCCATCTTCAGGGCAACGAAAAAACCTTTCTCGAACCCCATCCGCAACGAGAAAATGGCAATCAGCCCGACAAGGCCGGTAAAGGCGGCGGCAAAGGCAACACGTACCCCCAGCACCACAAGAACCAGCAAGACCCCTGTCATCAGGAGACCGACTTCAAACGGTGTCATTTCGCGTCTCCTGTGGTTTGGTCTTCGCCAAAGGCTTCTTCAATTTCGTGCTGAGCGACCTTCTCGACGTCTTCGATCATCGGCACGGCAGCCGCCCGGCGGGACGGATCGGCAACAAGGCGGGCATAGCCATAAATCTGAAGGAGCAAACGCAGGAACAAGAGGCTGAGTGCGACCGGGACGACCAGCTTGGACGGCCAGGTCGGCAGGCGGATGTCCATCGTGCTGTCGCCAATCGACCAGGAACGGTCAAAGTGGAACCAGGCCCCCCAGACCAGCAGAGCCACTGTCGCTGCGATGACAATGACGCCGATCATCTCGCTGACGTAGAGCATCCGCCCTCGCAAGGTGCCGAGCACGATCTCCATGCGGATATGGCCACCAACCCGCTGGCAATAGGCAACGCCCGCAAAGGCGAAGATGGCCATGGCCTGTTCGGTGATGTCGATGAAACCCGGCACGGGGCTGTTCAGGAACAACCGGCCGAGAATCTGGACCACCGCAAGCAGCATCAGGGCGAGGATGCTGAAAGCCGCGATTATGTTGAAACCGTTTTCGACCCTGCCAAGCCAGCCGTCGAACCGAATGAATGTGCCGGATCCATCGCCCCCGGATGGTCCCGCGACGTTATTGATTTGCATTTTTTCTGTCCGTTGAAGTCCCTCCGGAAGGCGGTTTGGCCAGCCCTCCGGAGAGATGTCAGGATCGGTTCAGCGATTTACTGAACGGTGGCCTTTACGAGGTCCAGCAGCTCTTGCGCGGGAAGACCGGCAGCGGTCTGTTCCGCGATCCAGGCATCATGGATCGGACCGGCCTTTGCAGCGAAGGCTGCCAGTTCATCGGACGAGAACTCGATCTCCTGAACGCCGCGGTTCTTCAGTTCCGGCCACCATGTGTCGTAAACGCCGGCATAGGTTGCCAGATAGTGGTCGATCGCCGGATCGACAGAAGCATCCAGCGCTGCCTTGAACTCGTCGCTGAGCGCGGCATAGGCGTCGGTGTTCACGACAACCGGGCAATGAACCGTGCCAGGATTGAGGTTCTTGGTCCACCAGTTGGCGACTTCCACGACCTTGAACGAAAGGTGCGCATGTGGCGCAAAGCCGGCGGCCTGAACGGTGCCGGAGTCAATCGCCTGATAGGTTTCAGATGCCGTTACAGAGGTCGGCACGGCGCCAACAGCTTCCATCAGCTTGCCGAGACCGCCAAGTGCGCGTACGCGCATGCCGTCAAAATCCTCAATCGAGGCCGGAGCATCGCCCTTGCCCGCGAAGTTGTACTGCGGCATTGGCGAAGGCATCAGCAGCTTGGCATTCCAGCGGCCAAGATCCGCCTGGACAGCCGGATGGTCATAAAGCGCCTTGGACACTTTTACTTCGGTTTCCAGATCCGAAACGCCGAGGAACGGCAGTTCGAGTACGGTCAGGGTCGGGTTCTTGTCGGCGTGGTAGGACGCACAGAACTGCGCCATCTCGAAAGCACCGAACGAGATACCGTCAAGGTTCTCGCGTGATTTTGACAGTGCGCCGCCATAATGCAGCTTGATCTCAAACTTGCCGTTCGTGCGGGCGGCGACTTCCTCGGCCAGCTTTTCAACATGCTCGGTGAATGCACGGCGTTTGCCCCAAAGGGAAACATTCCAGGTGAGATCCGCAGCCATGGTTTCGGTCGCGAAAATCAGTCCCAATGCGGCCGCAGTGGTGGCGGTCGCGCCTTTCAGCGTAAACAACATAGTAATCCTCCCAGATCATCCAAATGCATAAACCCGCCACCGTTGTACAAGGGCTGCTTCAGCCCAGCACCAAGGGCGGGTCCAAACGTAAATGCATACCGCGTGCCAATCGCTGAACGCGGTAAGAAAACGTTAGGATTTCCCGGC
The DNA here is from genome assembly GCA_965230445.1 of Roseibium sp. Classification (GTDB taxonomy): domain Bacteria; phylum Pseudomonadota; class Alphaproteobacteria; order Rhizobiales; family Stappiaceae; genus Roseibium. Next base: position 3,319,477 of record OZ246005.1, read on the forward strand.
CTCCGGCACAAGGTGCAGAATACCCGAGGTCAATTTCGGCAAGTTCTTGCCGATCCACCTTCGGTATCGGCAAAATTCCGCGCAATAGGCTAGAGCATCAGGCGGAGGCAGCCTCTGCATGGAAGCCGGGGTTCAGCTGTCTGCCGTCTCCGGCGTCCCGGTCTTCTCGCGGCTCAAACCAAGCCTCGCCATCTTCTCGTTCAAGGTCCGGCGCGGAAGGTTGAGTTCATTCATCACCTCGGCAATGCGGCCTCCATTGCGGCGTAAGGACCCTTCGATCAAGCTGCGCTCATAGGCATCGACCAGGGTCTTGAGCCCGCCTGCGAGAGCCTGATCTTCCTGCATGGAGTGTCCGGTCACCAGGGTTTCCAACGGCTGAACGGCAACGCCAGCATTCAGAATGAACCGTTCAGCAGCATTGCGCAGCTCACGCACGTTTCCAGGCCAGCTGTAGGTGCGGATAAACGCCTCATCGCGCACGGTCAGATGCGGAGTGTCCATGGCATACTGTGCAGAAAACCGGTTCAGGAACGTATCGAACAGGATCACGCTGTCCCCGCCGCGTTCGCGCAGCGGCGGCACGTTGAGTTCCACCGTGTTGAGGCGGAAGAGGAGATCCTCGCGCAACCGGCCTTCGGAGACAGCCGTGCGCGGATCAATATTTGCCGCACTCACCAGACGGATATCCACCGGCACCGGCTGCCGGCCGCCGATCCGGTCCACCTTCTTGTCCTGCAGGACGCGCAGGAGTTTGGGTTGAAGGTTCAGCGGCATGGATACGATTTCATCGAGAAACAGCACACCGCCTGCCGCGGATTCAATTCGCCCGACCTGGCGTTTCTGAGCACCGGTAAAGGCACCGGCTTCGTGCCCGAACAGTTCGGCTTCAACCATGGTTTCCGGCAGGGCCGCCGCATTGACCGCCACGAACGGCCCGTCCTTCCGCTGACTGAAGGCATGCAGCGCTTCGGCAATGACTTCCTTTCCGGTGCCGGTTTCTCCGGTGATGAGGACAGCCGCATCGGTCTTGGCAAAATGCAAGAGCCGCTGGCGAAGCTGCTTCATGGCCGGACTGGTGCCGATCAGGCGGCTTTCAAGGCGGGAGCCATCGTTCAGCGCCGTGCGCAGATCCCTGTTCTCGAGGACGAGCGCGCGTTTTTCGCAGGCCCGCCGGGCGACATCGACAATCTTGTCCGGATCGAACGGTTTTTCGACGAAGTCATAGGCGCCGGAGCGCATCGCATCGACCGCCATCGGAACGTCGCCATGGCCGGTGATCAGGATAACCGGGATCTGCGAATCCAGTTCGCCGATCCGGCGCATGAGGCTGACCCCATCTTCGCCTTCCAGCATGACATCGGAAATCACGCAGCCCGCAAATCCGTTTGCAAGGTGGCTCATGGCCTGATCGGCGGTCTGTGCTTCCAGAACCTCGTACCCGGCCAACCCCATCCATTGGCGCAGCGCCGCCCGCATGGACGGATCGTCATCGACGATCAGCACAGGCGTGGAGTGTTCCGTATCTGTCATTCTCCGGGCTCGACCTCCCTCTGCGGGACAGCAGGCACCGGATCCCCGGTCAGGGCCGGAAGGGACAACTCGAAGACAGCGCCGCCGCCGCTGTTTTCATGCAAGCACAAGGCCCCGCCGAGGTCCTCCGCAATCCGCATGGAAATCGACAGCCCCAACCCCATGCCACCGGATTTCAGCTTGGTGGAAAAAAACGGATCAAAAATCCGGTCGCGCAGCGTCTGCGGGACGCCCTCCCCGTTGTCGGCGACCGTCACAACCACTTCCGAACGCACCATCGTGGCCTGCAAGCTGACCAGCCCGGCATTTCGCGTACAGGCGGCATCGGCGCCGTTTCGCAGCAAGTTCACCAGTATCTGTTCAACCCGCAGTGGGGCTGTTTCGGCAAAAAGGGCCGTATCCGGTAGATCCATGGTCAAACGAACACCCGTTTCCTCAAAGCGGGAGCGGACGATCTTTTCCGCCGAACGGATGGATTCGCGCAAGTCGACGCGCTCGATACGGCTTTCGCCCGGACGGGCAATGCGCTTGAGTTCCTGAGTCAGGTGCGCCATGCGCAGCTGCAAGGCATCGATCTCCTGAAGATTGCTCGCAGCATTGCCGCTATCGCCCTTCTCCAGAAACTTACGCGTTCCGGCGACGAACATGCGAAGCGCTGCCAGGGGCTGGCTGAGTTCATGGACCACCGCTGCCGACATCTCGCCGACAGCGGCAAGCCGGCTCGACCGGGCCAGCCCGCGCTGCGCTTCCATCAGTTCCTTTTCGACCCGCTTGCGCTCGCTGATCTCATCGACCAGCCGGTCATTCAATGCGCGCAGGTCCATCGATTCCTGACGCAAAGCCGCCGATGCCTTCCGGAGCCGGCGCCCACGGACGACCAGCACGCCAATCGTGTAAAGTAGGCTCAGGCCTATGGTCGGTGCCCAGATCGGCCAGAGCTGCGGCCGGGCCTCGGCTTCGGGCACAAGGTAATGAAGCGTCCAGTCAAGCAAGCGGACGGGCGATGAGGACGCCTGATACGCGTTGCCGCCCAGAATCAGCATATCGGAGGACGTCCCCGGTTCCGCAATCCGGCGCAAGGGCTCATCGGCATACTGACGCGCGTTGCTGATTTCCCGGCGGGAGGATGTGTCCAGATCGCTCAACGTCCGATAGCGCCATTCCGGGCGGCTAGACAGAAAAATGACCCCGTGCTTGTCGGTGGCAAAAACGATTTCACCGCCATTGGACCATGTTTCTTCAAGTGTTCCCAATTCCACCTTGACGACCGAAACTCCTTTCGGCTCTCCGGTAACCGGTGTAGGCCGGGCGAAAAACAGTCCGGGACGGCCGGTCGTCAACCCAATTGCAAAATACTGGCCCTCGCGCCCGCCGAGCGCCTGCTTGAAATACGGGCGGAATCCGTAGTTCTGGCCGACCAGAGTCTGATCCGACTGCCAGTTGCTTGCAGCAAGCGTCGTGCCGTCCGTATCCATCACGAAAAGGATATCCACGCCGGAGTTTTCTGCCATTTCCGCAAGGTACCGGTTTGCAGCCGGCGCTTCCCGGACATCGGTCAGCACATTGGCAGCCCGCGGATCGCGGGCAATCATGTAGGGAAGATAGCGGTACTTCCCGTACTCACCCTGGATCATCTGGCGGTAGAGCGTCAGGCGTTCACTGGCTTTGCGTTCCGCCTCTTCGCGGTCAAGACCAGCCATCAGCTCGACAAGGACGAAGCCGATTGCCAGCATGATCAACGGCGGCAGAGCCAGAAGTATCCGACCTTTGTTCATACCCATCATATGACTTGAAAACCGTGCGAGCGCAAACCCGTCCCTTTTCCGCGAAGCCTCCACCCCGGCCGGCCTTTCAAAATCAGGTGGATGCATCTGCAGATTGATTCCCGTCAAAGACGGCATCCGTTGTAGCCCCTAGTCCTCAATGACCTACTGAATAGGCCGGGCAATCTTCCGGCAAAGGAGGACAGATTAATGCCGATCAAGGATATCCTCACCATCGTCGACATCTCCGGCTCGCGGCCAGCAGCCGGATATGCTTTGGAGTACGGCCGGGCCCACGATGCCCATGTCACCGGCCTGACGCTCGCCTTTGAACCGGTCGTGCCTGCCTTCGCCGCCGCGCCGATGCCGGTCGACTACCTTCAATCGGCCAAGGATCAGGCACTCGGCGCCGCCCGTGCTGCCGGTGAGGCCTTCACTGAAATGGCACGGCGCAGCGGTGTGAACAGCGAAAGCCGTCTTGAGGAAATCCTGACCGGCGGGTCTTTGGAGAACGTGATCCATCACTGCCGGGCAACGGACGTGGTCGTGATAGGACAAAACAACCCCAAAGAGCCGGAACCGATGCGCGATCTCTTGATCGAAACCGTGCTGTTCGAAAGCGGGGTCCCGGTGCTGCTTGTGCCGTTCATCGGCGGTAAGACCAGCGAACCGAAAAACGTTCTGATTGGCTGGGACGGCAGCACAACAGCGACCAAAGCCGTTCATGCGGCGCTGCCCATACTGGAGCGCGCCGACCGGATCACGGTTCTGGTAATCGAGAAAAAAGCGAATGGTGAGATGCAGCCGGGTGCCGATCTGGCCACTTATCTTGCCCGCCACAACATGAATGTCACGATTGAAGTGATAACAAAGCCGCAAACAAGCATTGGCGACACGCTGCTGAACCATGTTACCGACAACAATGACGACCTTGTGGTCATGGGTGGTTATGGTCACAGCCGTATGCGCGAGTTCCTGTTCGGTGGAGCGACACGGGATATTCTCGGCGCAATGACCGTACCGGTGCTGATGGCGCACTGATCGGCCGCAATGCGAAAGGCGTTGCCGTTTTAGACTAATTCGGCAACACCATCGGGAGGAATGGATCTCAATATAGGCACAGGCAACGCCTGTGCCGCCTGTTGCAGAGGTCAGTTCCGTGACGACCCACAATCTCGACGGCCTGCTCGCGCCGAAATCAATCGCCTTGATCGGGCCCTCGCGCCACGGTCAGGCCACGCTTGACCATCTTCTTTCCCGGGTAACAGATGGCCGGGTGCCGTGGTCTGCCGTTGAACTTCCGCTGCCGGAGGATCGGTCGGCGAACCGGTTCGACACCATCGCAAGCCTCCCCGCCGAGCCGGATCTGGCCATCTTTCTCGCTTCGCCGGAAAACCTCGCCTCAAGTATCAGCGAACTCGGCACCATGGGCACAAAGGCCGTGCTGGTTCCGTCTCCGGGCTTTGAGGACTGGCCGGAGGACCTTCTTCAGACCTGCCGCGAGGCCGCAAGACCCTACCGCATCCGGATCATCGGCCCTGGCTCGCTCGGCCTGGCAGTGCCGGCCTCCGGCTTCGATGCCTTGATCAGTGCCGAACCGCCAATGAAAGGGGATGTCGCCTTCCTGTCCCGGTCCAGCGCCGTTTTGAACGCAACCCTGGCCTGGGCGAAAGCACACAGCATCGGCTTTTCCGCCGTCGTATCGCTGGGCGCAAGGATGGATGTCGATGTTGGTGACCTGATCGATTACCTCGCCCACGATCACCGCACCCGCGCCATCTTGCTGCACGTGGATACCATTGCCGCTTCGCGGAAGTTCCTGTCTGCGGCCCGCGCGGCAGCACGGACAAAGCCGGTTATCGTCCTGCGGCCGGGACGCAACGGGGCCGGCGTTGGGTCAACCCGCACCCACGCAGGCCGGCTGGCGACCCCGCCGCTTGTCTATGAAGCGGCGTTCCGGCGGGCAGGCATGCTGCAGGTCGGCGGCCTCGACGAGATGTTCGAGGCGGTCGACATTCTTTCACGCATTCGCGTACCGCGCTGCAACCGGGTTGCGGTTCTGACCAATGGCCGCAGTCTCGGCTGCCTTGCGGCGGACCGGATCGCCGCCTTGGGAGACACGGTCAGCCGCCCCGGACCCGATACACTGGAAGATCTCGGCGGCTTCTGCCGCCCGCTGAACACGCCCGTTACGAGCGGTTCCTCCCAGGATGCTCCGATCATCCTCCGCGAAGATCTGAGCAGGGAAGATCTGACGGCAGCCGTTGTGCGCTTGTTGAAGGATCCGCAGATCGACGGTGCGTTGGTGCTTCAGGCGCCCAGCGTCTTTCTGCCGTTGAAAGACATTGCCGAGGCAATTGCCGAAGCCGCAAAGCAGGACCGCCGCCGGGTCGGCCGGCGCAAGGCTCTCGTGGCCGGCTTGATCGGCGGCAACAGCGAAGCCAGGGCGACCCTGGACAAGGCAGCGGTCCCCACCTACCCGACACCAGCGGAGGCAGCGCGCAGCCTGATGCGTCTGGCACGCGATGCGAACGCACGCGAATTCCTGATGGCAGCCCCGCCCAGCGTGTCTTCCGAATTCTCGCCCGACAGCAAAAACCCGCGCCGCATCGTTGAAGCCGCGCTTGCCGAGGACCGGTTCTGGCTGTCGCCGGAAGAAGTCTGCGCGGTTCTCGATGGATATGGCATCCCGATCATAGCGACAAAGCTCGGCCGCACGGCCGATGAAGCAGCGGCCCTGAGCGAGGGGTTTTTCAAAGAGGCCCGGCGCTGTGTCGTCAAGCTGGTCTCGCCGGACCTTCCGTTCAAGTCGCAGATCGATGGCGTCCGGCTGGGCCTTGCGACGCCGGCATCGGTTGCAAAAGCTGCCGAAAACCTCATGGCCAACACACGCGCCGCCTATCCGGACGCGCGGATCGAGGGCATTTCGGTGCACCCGATGCTGGAGGACCGCCACGGGCTGGAGCTTTACATCGGCATTGCAAATGCGCCGCCGTTTGGTCCGGTTCTGGCATTCGGCCATGGCGGGACGGCGATCGAGGATGTTGTCGACATTTCCCTGGAATTGCCGCCGCTTGATCTCAATCTTGCCCATGCGCTGATCCGGCGGGCAAATGTCTCCCGGTTGCTTGACGGCGGCAAATCGAGACCCAGGCTGGATCGGGACGCCATCGCCCTGGCGCTGTTGAAACTGTCCCAGATCACCATAGACATTCCCGAGATCCAGGAACTGGATATCAACCCGATCGTCGCCCGGCAGGAAGGCCTGATCGCTCTTGACGCCCGCATAACCCTGTGCCGGCCCGGCCGGCAGCCCGGCCGCTCCGGAACATCGCGCCTTGCAATTGCCCCCTACCCGAAAGAATGGGAACAGACCCTTCTGGTCAAGGATGAACGGTCGGTGTTTGTCCGCCCTGTCCGCCCCGACGACGAGGACATGTTCCGGACATTCTTCGAACAGGTCACCCCTGAGGATCTGCGGCTCAGGTTCTTCGCGCCCGTGCGGGAGTTCTCGCACAAGTTTCTGGCACAACTGACCCAGCTGGACTATTCGCGCGCAATGGCCTTTGCCGCGCTGGACCCGGAAACCGGCGAGATGCTTGGCGTCGTACGCCTTCATGCAGATCCGAACCATGAAACCGGCGAATACGCGGTCATTGTGCGCTCCGACCTCAAGGGAACCGGGCTCGGCTGGGCCTTGATGAAGCTGATCATCCGTTATGCGCGGGCCGATGGTATTGAAACGGTGAAGGGTGAAGTGCTGAAGGAAAACACCTCAATGCTTGCTGTCTGTGGTGCGCTTGGATTTGCAATCAGCACATCGCCCGATGACAACGGTGTCGCCGTTGTCACCTTGAAGGTCGCCGACCTGCCCGAAGATGCTTGAAAGAGGGCACGGCACACCACCATACAGAACGGCCGCATCCTGAGGAGCAAGCAACGATTGCGTCTTGAAGGCGGTCGCGGACCCCTGACCACACCGCCCATCCTTGGAGGCTACGCTTCGCTACACACCTCGGGATGAGATCGAATGGCTAGAGTATCCGATCCCCCAAACTCTTAGCTTTGCGCCTCCGCCGCGGCGCGCAACTGGCTGAGGGTGGCAGCCGGGGTGATGGCTTCCGGGTCGACTTTCAGATGCAGGATGGCTGGTTTTCCGGACGCTTGCGCCCGCTCAAAGGCAGGCCCGAACTCGGCCGTTTTCTCAATCGTTTCGCCATACCCGCCATAAGTCTTTGCAAGCGCGGCAAAGTCCGGATTGACCAGCGCGGTCGCCGAAGGCCTGCCCGGATAGGTTTTTTCCTGGTGCATGCGGATCGTGCCGTACATCCCATTGTCGATCGCCAGAACGATGACCGCAGCGCCCTCTTGAGCAGCCGTGCCGAACTCCTGAATGGTCATCTGCAGACAGCCGTCGCCCGCGAAGCAGACGACTGTCTTTTCCGGGTACAGAAGTTTTGCCGCAATGGCCGCCGGTAATCCGTACCCCATGGACCCTGAGGTCGGTGCGGCTTGCGTGCCATAGCGCCGGAAGCGGTGGAACCGGTGCAGCCAGGTGGCATAATTGCCCGCACCGTTCGTAAACACCGCATCGTCCGGCAGATTCGTCTCGATCCACTCCATTACGCCCGGCATTTTCAAGTCACCGGGAACGTCAGGCCGGGCACCGGACCATTCCAGATAGTCCTGATGGGCGCTTGCGGCGTTTCCCTGCCAGGGGATCTCGTTTGGCGGCTGGAGACCTTCGGCTGCCTTGCAAAACGCTGTCGGGCTGGCGTTGATGGCAAGATCGGCCCGGTAGACCCGGCCAAGCTCCTCGGCATCGGCATGCACATGCACGAATTGCTGCGACGGGGTTGGAATATCCAGAAGCGTATAGGACTGGCTCGGCATTTCCGAAAGGCGCCCGCCGACCAGAAGGACAAGATCGGACGCCTTGATCCGCGCCATCAGTTTCGGATTGACACCGATGCCGACATCGCCGGCGTAATTGGAATGCAGGTTGTCGAACAGCATCTGCCGCCGGAAGGAACAGGCGACCGGTAGCTGGAACCGCTCGGCAAAACGCCGGAATGCCGCACAGGCATCTTCCGACCATCGGCTGCCCCCCAAGATCGCGATTGGCTGCTCAGCCGCCCACAGCCGCTTTTGCAGATCCGCCATCTGGGTGAGGCCCGGATGGGTCTCGACCTGCGTCCAGGCGGGCGGCTGCCGCGCGTCGGCCCCTTCCGCCAGCATATCCTCAGGCAACGCCAGGACTACCGGTCCGGGGCGGCCTGAAGTTGCCACATGGTAAGCGCGCGACAGGAACTCGGGAACCCGGGCGGCGCAATCGATCTCCGCCACCCATTTCGCCATTCCGCCGAACATCTGCCGGTAGTTGACTTCCTGGAATGCCTCCCGCTCGCGCATGCCGCTCTCGATCTGGCCGATAAACAGGATCATCGGCGTGGAGTCCTGCGCGGCAATATGAACCCCGGCAGCGGCATTGGTCGCACCCGGTCCCCGCGTCACCATGCAGATGCCGGGTCTGCCGGTCAGTTTTCCGTAAGCATCGGCCATGATGGCCGCGCCGCCTTCCTGACGGCAGACCGTAACCGGGATATCGCAGTCATAGAGCGCATCCAGAACCGCAAGATAGCTTTCGCCGGGAACACAGAACACACGCTCTGCACCATGCAGCTTCAGGGCGTCGACCAGCAACTGGCCGCCGGTTCTCGTCGTCATGTGAGGTTGTTTCCAGTCTGAATTGTCATCCGGCGGACTATAACCCACAGATATCCGCCCCGGCAGAGCCCGCCGCGCAATCTTTTTGAATGGGATCATTCCAGTCAGGAACAATCAAGACAAACCGCTCAAACTGAAAGAACCGTCACCACCTGGAACGTATGCAGGTCGCCGTCCTCATCCTTGATCGAGACATATTCGCCCGGATTGAAAGCATGGGCCCCAAACCGATAGCCGGCTTCGTCATCATCTTCGCCGTCAATGTCGTAGTGGAACGCCCAGGATCCGCCAGGACGGTGGATCAGATGGCCGATTTCCTCCTGCTCATCCCCCCAGAACCGGCGTACGCGGCAGTGGTCGCGTTCCTTCTTCCAGAGATCGGCGTCAATATGGCCTGCCTCATCAAGCGGGGCCGTGAACTCATATCCATGATGGGCAGACCCTTGCGGAAATTCCTTCGTCCGGGCCAGGTTCAGCCTGATCTTCTTAAGGGCCGGATGGTCGGTCATTTTTGTCTCCTTTCAGATAGATGAAAGAAAGTGACATAGCGTCAAGCTTCCACATTGAGCCAAATCAAAACGGGAGGTAAGACGATCAGGCAACTCTGGCAATTTCAGCGGGAAACAAGTGAATGGCCTCAGGCATTACCGATCAGGAAAAGGCCCTCGCGTTTCTCGGCGCGCTGCCGTCCAACGATTCAGGCAGGCCGGAGACCATCCGGCTCGACACCCATGCCAATGTGGTCTTTCTAACCGGCGACAAGGCCTACAAGGTAAAGCGGGCGGTCCGGTTCCCGTTTCTGGACTATTCAACCCTTGAATTGCGCAAGGCGGCTTGCCAGTCAGAGATCGAGGTCAACTCCGGCAATGCACCGCAGATTTACATCAGAGCCATACCGGTAACGGAAGACGGGGACGGGAATCTCAGCCTCGATGGTCCGGGGACGCCGGTCGAGTGGGCCGTAGAGATGCACCGGTTTCACCGGACTGGTGAACTGGACATTCTGGCAAGCAAGGGGCCGATTGACCCGGACTTGTGCGACCAGTTGGCGGCGATGATGGTTGATGCCCATAATGCTGCTCCGCTCAGACAGGGCGCATTGTTTTATAGCGAGCTCCACTCCTATATCGGCCAGAACCTTGCCGCCTTTCACGAGCGGCCGGATCTGTTTCCCGCCGAGCAGGTCCGCCATCTGACCGCCGAATCCGAACAGGCGCTTCAATCCATTCACGATCTGATCCTTAAGCGCGGCGAGCAGGGTCTGATCCGGCGCTGCCATGGCGATGTCCATGCACGCAATATTGTTCTGATCGACGGCAAACCGGTGTTGTTCGACGCAATCGAATTCTCAGACGCCATCGCCACCAATGATGTGCTCTATGACCTTGCGTTCCTGCTGATGGATCTTTGGGAGCGTGGCCAGCCCACCGCCGCCAACCGCCTCTTCAACCAGTATCTGGACAAGACCCGGCTTGCCGAACACGCCGAGGGTCTCGCTGCGCTGCCATTTTACATGAGCATGCGCGCGGCCATCCGGGCGAAAATCGCGGCCAGTGCATCGGCCAACCAAACGGACATTGGGCTCAAGCAAGAACAGGAACAGCAGGCCAGAAAATATTTCCGGTACAGCCTTGCGTTCCTCGATCCGTCCGATCCGGGGCTGCTCGCTGCCGGCGGTTTTTCCGGCACAGGCAAATCGACGCTTTGCCGCCAGATCGCGCCTGAAATCGGCCGTGCCCCCGGCGCCCGAATTCTCAGGACGGATACCGCCCGCAAGCGCATGCTCGGACTGTCCGACGGCGAAAAGGCCCCGGCAAGCGCCTATTCAAAAGAAGCCATCGCACAGGTCTACCATGCGCTGGAGAACGAAACGCAGACGGTCCTCGCCGCCGGACACTCGGCCATCTTCGATGCAGTACTGGCAAGTGGAGACGAGCGTTTGCGGGTGGAAGAAGCTGCAGCGCGGGTCGATGCAGGCTTTCTCGGGCTCTGGCTGACAGCGCCGCCAGATGTACTGAAAGCCCGGGTCGGCGCGCGCACAAACGACGTTTCGGACGCCACAGAGGACATTGTCGACAAGCAGCTCAGCTACGATCTCGGCGCAATGACCTGGCCGCAGGTCGACGCCGCCGGTACTCCGGAAGAAACTGCCGAACAGGTCCGCAAGCTGCTTTTTTGAGTTTCATGGGACAACGCTACAGTCCCGCCGCCCGCAACCCGGCGGCAAACACGGCGCCGCACAGAACGGCAATGTAGTCCTTGCCGACCCGCATCTGCACCAAGATGGTCACGGCAAGGGCAAGGCAAACAACCAGCCCGCCCTGCAGCGTGATCGGCAGGATGGTGGAGATGATAATCGCACCGGGAAGCGCTTCTAGCCCCCGGCGCACCCGGGCTGTCAGTGGCAGGCGGCCCATGAGCCAGAAGCCGCCCATCCGCAAACCGTAGGTCACTGCCGTCATGGCAAAGACAGCTGCAACAAACAGTCCGTCGGCGCTGAAGGCAGGATCAGTCATCGGCGTAAGCACCGGCAAACGCGCCGGCGAGCGCGCCGGTGACTATGCACCAGTAGCCGCCAACAAGGCTCCAGGTCACGACGGCAGCGACCGCTGCCGCTGCCCAGCTGATCGTCTGGCGTTTTCCCTTCCACACCGGCACCAGCAGCGCGATGAAAAAGCACGGCAGGATGACATCAAGACCCCAGTCTTTCGGGTTGGCGATCATGCTGCCGATCATGTAGCCGGGAATGACTGATGCAAACCAGATGGCATAAGCGAACAAACCGCCGCCAAGAAACACCCCCCAGTCGCGCGTTCCCTTGTCATATTCACGAAGCGCGATCAGCCAGTTGAGATCGGTCAGGAAGAACAGCGACGGATAGGTCTGATAAGCCGGCGCACCGCCCATCCAGGGTCTGAGGCTGGCGCCGATCAGCACCATGCGCAAGTTTACCGCCGCCGTGACCCCGGTCATCGCCAAAAGCGTGCCCCAGGTCATCGGGTCGCGGTAGAGCTCCATGGCGACAAACTGCGAGGCCCCGGCAAAGACCATGGAATTAATCAGCAGAGTTTCAAGGAACGTCAGCCCCTTTTGCGCCGCAACCGTCCCGAACGTGATACCGAAGCCGGCGATGGCCGGAATGGCAGGAAAGCAAAGAAGCGCACCCTGGAGGCAACCCGCGCGGCTGATAAAGGCACCCTGATCATGTCCCGTATCGTCTGAACGCTGACTTTCGGCCAAAGGCCACCTCCGTGTTTGCCAGAACAATAATCAGAACAAGGGAACAAGCGACCAATCAAAGGTTTTGATCCACCTATCAACGATCTTTGTGGACCAACTGTATTTACAGCACGACATCGTAAATCATGCGAAGGCCGGTAAAACCAAGAAACAGCGCAAAGATCAGCTTCAGCCGGGACGGATCAATGGCATGGGCGATCTTGGCCCCAAGCGGCGCGGCCAGGGTGGAGGCCGGGATGATCAGCAAAAAGCCGATCAGATTGACATAGCCGAGCGAGAATGGCGGCCGGCCCGCAACGCCCCAGCCGAACAGGATCGACATCAGGGTTCCGGGCACGGCGATGATCAGGCCGATCGCTGCCGCCGTGCCGACCGCCTTGCGGATCGGGTAACCGAACAGGGTCAGGGTCGGGACGCCCAGCGTGCCGCCGCCAATCCCCATCATCACCGATATGCCGCCGATCAGCGCGCCAATGCCTTCCTTGAAGGGCGATCCGGGCAGCCTTTCGCTCAAGGCCGGGCCGTCCTTGCGAAACAGCATGTTGGCGGCAACGCCCAGCGCCACCACGCCGAACACCAGGGTCAACGCGCCGCCGGAAATGTTGCCTGCAATCGCCGCACCGGCGAGCACACCCAGCGCAATCGCCCACCACCAGGTCTTCAGGAGATCCATATCGACACTGCCGCGCTTGAAATGCGCGCGCGCAGATGACGTTCCGGTCGCCAATATTGTCGCCAGCGACGTTCCGACCGCGACATGCATCAGCACGTTCGGATCGACCTTCAATGCCGTGAACATGTAATAAAGCACCGGCACGATGACGATGCCGCCGCCGACGCCGAGCAATCCGGCAATGATGCCCGCAACCACTCCGGTCGCCAGAAGAGCCAGCGCAAGCAGCGCCAGCGAGAAAAGGCTGATATCTTCCAAGAGGTTCATCCCGCACAAGATTCGACGCGGCACCCTACAGTGTTCCGATTTCAAGTTGAACAGCCGTGAACCACTTAAATGCAGATCCCCCTTTGGCTCCACCCGATGCGTTGCGAAGCCGCAACGCAATGCAGAATTGAGGTCGCCCGGCACACTCGCGAATTGATGACCCGGACCTTGGCCGTTAGTTAGGATGCCGTCACGACATCTGGAGAAACGACATGCAATCCGGAAGGGAGCACCTTCTCGCCGTCTATACGTTCGGCCAGTTTCTGGCACCGTACAATTCCGAACAAATCAAGGGATTCCGCCTGCGCGAACCGCTGGCCTTTTCGGCGATTGAACGGGCGGCGGGCTTTGTTGCGCGCTCCGGATATGACGGCGATCCGGGACCGGCCTCCTGGGGCCGCCAGGTCTACCCGAAATACTGGGCCGATAATGGCGACGGTTTTGCGCCCTCGACGATTTCGGTGTGGACCTCTCCCGAGGCACTGATGGCCGCCGCCTACTACGGCGCACACGGCGAAGCGTTGCAACATCGCCATGACTGGCAGCAGAAGGGAAGCTGGCCGGGCTATGTGCTCTGGTGGGTCGGCGCGGATCATCGTCCGACCTGGACCGAGGCCGTCGCCCGTCACGAACAACTCGGCGACGAGGGCCCAACGCCCTCCGCCTTTTCGTTCAAGGCGCCTTTCGGCCCGGATGGCGGGCCATACCATCTGGATAAGGCACTGATGAAGGAGTACGTGCGCCAGAATGACGATGGCATCGGCTATTGATCCGGACCATGAGGTAAGAACCAGGGCCTGATCTGCGCGCCTTGCACTTAACGTCTTGCCTCACTCAGACTGCTTGGTCTCCGCGGCGGCCAGACGGCCCGCTACCCAGGGCAAGACGATATGCTCCAGCCGTTCGGCAATCTCTTGCCGGTGATCGCCACTGTAAACATCAAGCAGATGGGGAATGCGCTCAGTGCCAAGATGCTGGGAAAACTCCATAACGCCGGGCGGGATGTGCTGGAATTGGTCGCCGAGCCCGGTATCGATCGCCAGACCGCGCAAGCTGCGCAAGGCGGCGCGTGCGTTGCTCACCTGCCGGACCGGGAACCGGTCAATGTAGCGGTCATAGACTTCGTCCTTGAGGACGATTTCACCGCGCACGATCTCGAACGGAAATGCGCCATAGACCGGCGCAGCCGTTTCGTCCGGACTGAATGCGGTAAGAAGCGCGAGAATGGCGATCGGAAAGAAATCGCGGCTCTCGGCAAGGGCCTGGATATCCTCCGGACTGGCGACCGCCGCCGCCCGTTTCCAGGCATCGTTGCCGAAGCCGATATCCTCCCGCGCCGCGAGGCAGCACGGGCTCATTGCCCAGACCACGGAAAAAACATCTGCTTGCGTCATCGCCAGATTGAGCGCGCCATATCCACCCATGGAGTGGCCGACGACAGCCCGGTTCGACCGGTCCGGCAAGGTTCGGAACTGCGTATCGACAAACCGCACGAGGTCTTTGGCTATGTAATCGGCCCAGTTGCCGCTGACCGGCGAATTCTGATAGAAGCCGCCGCCGTACTTGTTGCCGCCATCGGGCATGACCGCGATAAGCTCCGGCAACATTCCATCCGCAATCAGGCGGTCCAGCATCTGCGGAACACGGAACCCCCGGGTCCAGGTCTCAGCCTTGTCGAAGATGCCGTGAAGCAAGTAGATGACCGGAAACCGGCGGCTGGTCTCGACACCATAGCTGGGCGGAAGATAGACGGCCGCATTCTGGACAAGCGGGCTGCCGAGCAGATTGCCGTCAAGGGCTGGTGCCGGCACGCCGACCCTGACCACTTGCCCGCCGGATTCCTGCCCGGCATCGGCCTTTACGCCGCCGGTACCGGCCCAGTTGATCGTGATGAAAACCAGCGCCCACACAATCGATCTGCCCGACACGGGAACCTCCTCCTGATTTACGGCTTCATGAGGGTGTGGATGGAGGCTTCACAAGCTTGGATCTGCAACTAAGCATGTTTCCCGTCGAACAATGGCATCGATTGTTCACAAATACTGGACCAATCGTCCATTGGACGCTGCATTGCCGATCAACCGCCGGCAACCAATCTTAGCCTCAACAGCGGCGTTCCCTGCCGCGTGACAGCAAAGAGGATTGGTCCGATGAACCAGATATTCCGCCCCTCCGATGCCCGTGGCCAGGCCGACTTTGGCTGGCTGAAGAGCAAGCACACTTTCTCCTTCGGCTCCTATTTCGACCCGAACCATATCGGCTTCGGCGCCCTTCGCGTCATCAACGAGGACCGGGTCGCCCCTGGCGCCGGGTTCGGCACCCATCCGCACAAGGACATGGAAATCATCTCCTATGTCGTAGAAGGAGCGCTGGAGCACAAAGACTCGATCGGCACCGGCTCGGTGATCCGCCCGGGTGAACTGCAGCGCATGACTGCCGGCACCGGCATCTCGCACAGCGAGTACAATGCCTCAAACAGCGACCCGGTGCATTTCCTGCAGATCTGGATCGTTCCGGAAGCCGACGGACTGACCCCTGGCTACGAGCAAAAGGCGTTTCCGGTCGAAACCCGCACCAACGCCCTTCGCCTGCTCGGGTCCCGCGATGGCCGCGACGGCTCGGTGACCATCCACCAGGATGCCGACCTCTATGGCTCTGTCTTGAATGCCGACCATAGCCTGAGCTTCGATGTCGCAATTGGCCGCAAGGTCTGGCTGCAGGTGGTTAAAGGCAGTCTGTCCGCAGATGGTCAGAGCCTCGGCGCAGGCGATGGCCTCGGCGTCCTCGGCACCGGAGCGCTGAGCCTGACGGCAGCCGAAACAGCCGAGTTCCTGTTATTCGACCTGCCGGCCTAACGTGAGCGAACGATCAGTTGCACCATCCCGGTTCTACCCATCTGCAGGGCCGGGATGTTTTTGCCGTCCCAGCATGGCCTCACTTTCTTTGCGGACGGGACAATTGCAACGATCAGGCGGCAGGCGCGCACTTCATTTGACCGGGACACCGCCGCAATATGGCCCCGCGATCCAAGTGCCGGTTGACGGCTGAAAGGGTATGCCAGGGCCTATCCGATACTGCCCCCTCTCCCAATGGGAGAGGGCTGGGGTGAGGGGGTAAACCTGCCGGCCCTGGCAATTTCATAGACCGCCGCCCCTCATCCGGTCCTTCGGACCACCTTCTCCCAATGGGAGAAGGAACAGGCAGGGTTTTCCGCGTCCGGGCTCCAGCACTGCGCCACACCCACTGCGGTCACCCCAGACAAGTGCAGCAAGGCTGCACGCTGATCTGGGGCCCAGCATATCAGCGCTCGCGAAGCGAGCACCGCTTTTAAAGAGAAACAAAAGAGGTACGGCGCGCCTTACGGCGTTGCCGATTTCACCGGAAACATGAAACGCTGCCTGAAATCCGGGATTTCAACGCGTTTCCTGTTGCTGTGGGCTAGAAAACCGGAACGCCGGAGGCGCACTGATGTCTGGTTTCCAGATCTGGCCATGCAGCGTTGCTGCAGACCGTCTGGAATGACGGGCGAAGAAGAGAAGGCAGATCAGACCAAACCGCAATCCAGAAGATCACGCGCCACTGCGGGTTGGACGCCTCAATCAGTTCGATTTTCCATTGGCGGTTCCATGCCTTTAGCTGTTTTTCCCGGGTGATTGCGTCGGATATCCGCTCGTGTTGTTCTGCATAGACCAGAATGTGAACAGCGTAGGTCTTGGTAAACCCTTGAAGTAGCCCGTTTCGGTGCTCGTACATCCTGCGGGCAAGATCGGTGGTCACACCAATGTAAAGCGTTCCGTTCCGCTTCGACGCGAGAATATAGACATATGCGGACATGACGGCGGTCCTTAAGCTCGCCCCCCTATCAGACCGCACTCCGTCACCCCAGGCAAGTGCAGCAAGGCTGCGCGCTGATCTGGGGACCAGCACGTCAGCGCTCGCGCAGCGAGCTCCGCTTTTAAAGAGGAACGCCTTGCGGCGCACTGATGTCCGGATGCCGGATCTCGCGACGGCGCATCCGCGCCACGCGGTCCGGCATGACGGCCGGGGAAAGGAGCAGTCCCTCCTGACAAACAACAAACTTATCCACGCCGCTCACCCTTCCCGTACACTCCGGCCCGTTTCCACCAATGCGGGGCCGGGGTCGGACCGTCCGTCCGTGGTGGTGGGGACCGGTGTCGTGAGGCATGGCAGAGGGCGTAACGGGCCGTCCGCCATTGCCGGGCAACTGGAGACCCTTGGAGGCTGCGCGGGGTCCGGCGTGCAGAATTCTCAAGGGATGCGTCTCATATCCGGCGAAGTTGAGCGCCGCACCCCACGCTCAGCCAAGCAGAAACGAGAAAGGCGCAACTCCTTTTGCCATCGGGAAACGGACACCGGGCGGGCGTGAAACCCTTGCCAACTTCCCACCTTTCCTTTGCGTTCCCGGCAAGGCCGGAGCGCCCGCCATCCTGCCCGTTTGGGCAGCTCGAACACTCAAAACGCCGATGGGAAACCATGCGGCGGGATTGGTGCTGGATTTGCAAGACGCTGCCCGAAATCAGAGATTTCAACGCGTTAAGGGATGCTCCGCGTTTCGAAAACAAATCAAAACACCGGAGGATAAAAATCCGGAGGTGCACCCTTGCATGCCGCTGAAGGACGGATAGTGTTGCGCCGCCCAGCAGACATTTATTCTCACTGCGCCGGAACCGGAGCCCCCATGATCGACGATCAGATCGAAACCGCCCTCATCCAGCTTATGCGCGAAACGGCCCGCAAGGAGATCCTGCCGCGCTACCGCCTGCTCGGATCGGATGATGTCGCATCCAAAACATCGGCCAGCGATCTGGTGACCATCGCCGACCGGATGTCGGAACAGGTGATTTCCCGGGGCCTTGCAGGGATTTTGCCGGACGCGGCCATTGTGGGCGAAGAAGCCATCTCTGAAGACCCGGATGTTCTGAAGCGCATTGCCGATGCGGATCTTTCGGTGATCATCGATCCGATCGACGGCACCTGGAACTTCGCAAAGGGATTGCCGCTGTTCGGCATCATCCTGGCGGTGGTCAGCAAGTCGGAAACCGTGTTCGGCGCGCTGTACGATCCGGTCATGGATGACGTTACCATCGCCCGCAAGGGGCAAGGTGCGTTCCACATTGCCCGCAACGGAGAACGCCGGAAACTGAACATGGCGGCGCACGGCCAAACGGCGCTTGGCGACAGCACAGGCATCCTGCCGCTTCACCTCTTGCCGCAACCGTTGAAAGAGCGGATTGCGCCGAAACTTGCCAGCTTCGAACGCATCATCTCCTACCGCTGTGCCTGTCACGAGTATCGCATTCTGTCGGAGGGCAGCATCGATTTCTCAATAACCGCGCTTCTCAACGCCTGGGACCATGCCGCCGGTGAATTGATCTGCCGCGAAGCGGGCGGCTACTCGGCGATGATGGCGACAGGCGCCCCCTACCGCGCCCACCTGCGCGAAGGCCGCCTCCTGATCGCCCGCAGCCGGGACATCTGGATGAAGGTGAATGACCATTTGGCAGACATGACGGGGTGAGCAAGCAATGCCTGGATGCCACGTATGATGAAGAGGCGGTTGGCCTGCGTATTCTGAACTGCTACCGTCCGGTAATAGACCTGTCTGCGCTTTCAGTTGTTGCGGTTGGCCTGCGTATTCTGAACTGCTACCGTCTACGCCTCTTTGTCCTTTCTTGGTGGAGGGTTGCGGTTGGCCTGCGTATTCTGAACTGCTACCGTAAGTTCTGACGGGACAGGGGAATCGCACTTAAAGTTTGACGTTTTTCCAGAATTGGATTCTTGAGGTTTCATCACATGATGGAGTTTCGGGATGCCAACATTAGACAGCTATTTCAATGAAATGGATGATCCACGCCGTGGGAATGCCCCGCGCCACAAGTTCTGCGATCTCATGACGATCAGTCTTTTATGCACACTTTGCGGCGGTGAAACAGCGGTCGATATGGAGCTTTTCGGGGTCATGAAGGAGGATTTTCTGCGCGAATTCCTCGAACTGCCCCACGGCGTCCCCTGCCACGATGCTTACTCGCGGTTGTTTCGGCTGATGAAGCCGGCCAGCTTTCAGGCGTTTTTCGACAAGTTTCGCAGCGATTTCGCGGCCGCGCGTCACGCCGATCCCGCCATTGCCATCGACGGCAAGGAGATGCGGCGCAGCTTCGACAAGGCGGCTGAACAGTCTGGTCTGAACGTCGTGACGGCGTTTGCGCATGAGGCGCGGCTTACCTTGGGGATCACGCAAAGCGCCAAGGGCGGCGGGGAGATTTTGGCCCTGCGCGAGTTGATCGGGATGCTCGACATTCGGGGTATCACGATCACGGCGGATGCGTTGCATTGTCAGCGTGAAACCTGCGATCTGATCGTGCGGGAGGGCGGTGATTATTGCCTGCAGATCAAGGGCAATCAGGGCGATATGCTGACGGACCTGCGCGCCTTTGTGGATGATCAACAGATTGACTATATTGATGAATACACTGCGGCAGATGCTGATCATGGTCGCATTGAGGAGCGCAGCTATCACCTTTACGACGTTCCTGACTATCTGACCGAGACCCATAAATGGCCGCATCTTCAGGCCTTCGTCCATGTCGCTTCGAAGCGCGAGGCAGACGGCAAAACCAGCCGGTCCGAGCGGCTTTATCTGCTGTCAAAACGCCCCACGGCTGAAGCGGCCGCCGCGCTGATCCGGGGCCATTGGCAGATCGAAAACAGCCTGCACTGGTCGCTCGATGTGCTGATGAATGACGACCGGCACCGCGCCCGCAAAGACCACGCACCCGCCAACTTTGCAGCCCTGCGCCGCATCGCGCTGAGCATCATCAAGGCAAACACCGACAAAGGCTCAAACCGGGGCAAGTTCAAAAAGGCCGGCTGGAGCAACGACTTCCTGCGAAAACTCATCCAGGAATTCTGAAGCGCGATTGCCCTGTCTGACGGGACCCCTTCCAGTGACAGTTGCGGTTGGCCTGCGTATTCTGAACTGCTACCGTCCATGGACGCGACACTCTCCATCGCAATCTGTTGCGGTTGGCCTGCGTATTCTGAACTGCTACCGTTCCGGCTCGCTTGTCGACGAAGCGGTTGGCCTGCGTATTCTGGCTACCGTACCGGCGAAGACCGTTGCGGTTGCGGTTGGCCTGCGTATTCTGAACTGCTACCGTACCGGCTTGCGACGGGCGGGCTTGACCGTTGCGGTTGGCCTGCGTATTCTGAACGACCGTCCTGGCCATCAGGCACCGAGGCCCGGGTCTGTTGCGGTTGGCCTGCGTATTCTGAACTGCTACCGTCAGAGGGGGCCAGCGAAGGTGCCCTTTTA
The DNA here is from genome assembly GCA_965230445.1 of Roseibium sp. Taxonomy (GTDB): domain Bacteria; phylum Pseudomonadota; class Alphaproteobacteria; order Rhizobiales; family Stappiaceae; genus Roseibium. The sequence goes on from OZ246005.1 coordinate 3,340,010, forward strand.
AGTTGCGGTTGGCCTGCGTATTCTGAACTGCTACCGTTGCCCCAAGAACCAGTGAGTTGGCCCTATTGTTGCGGTTGGCCTGCGTATTCTGAACTGCTACCGTCCGCTCGTCGGAAAGATCGAAGTCCCTGCTGTTGCGGTTGGCCTGCGTATTCTGAACTGCTACCGTACCGATCACCAGGACACGAGGCAGGACATAGTTGCGGTTGGCCTGCGTATTCTGAACTGCTACCGTCCTATGTCCACTCACCTTGGCGAGCCCCGAGTTGCGGTTGGCCTGCGTATTCTGAACTGCTACCGTCGCCAGCGACGTTGATTGCGCAGGCGGCAAGTTGCGGTTGGCCTGCGTATTCTGAACTGCTACCGTACAGCGAGACCTTTTCAGTTTTGCCAGGAGGTTGCGGTTGGCCTGCGTATTCTGAACTGCTACCGTCGACGGACTGTCAGGTAAGGCTGAAGGTTCGTTGCGGTTGGCCTGCGTATTCTGAACTGCTACCGTCAGGTCCCGGCTTCTATCGACAGTAAAGCTGTTGCGGTTGGCCTGCGTATTCTGAACTGCTACCGTTCTTCGCAAACACGGCGTCAACCAAACCAGTTGCGGTTGGCCTGCGTATTCTGAACTGCTACCGTCGTCAACATAATCGGTGCGGCATTGTCCAGTCGCCTTGGTTGCGGTTGGCCTGCGTATTCTGAACTGCTACCGTATGGTCCACTTGTATCATGACCCGGAACAGTTGCGGTTGGCCTGCGTATTCTGAACTGCTACCGTCGCGGTGTTCTCCTTTATTCTGGACTTCCTGTTGCGGTTGGCCTGCGTATTCTGAACTGCTACCGTGAATGTTTCGAATGCCAAGATGCCGGTTAAGTTGCGGTTGGCCTGCGTATTCTGAACTGCTACCGTGGATGATTGCCGTTCACCGCGTCCCTGTCGGTTGCGGTTGGCCTGCGTATTCTGAACTGCTACCGTTCAACCGGTCATACATGGGCAAGCCTGAGCGTTGCGGTTGGCCTGCGTATTCTGAACTGCTACCGTAACCGCTTGCCGTCATAGGATTTGATTTGCGTTGCGGTTGGCCTGCGTATTCTGAACTGCTACCGTCCACTCGGCAACTAGCAGAGCGGCCTCTCAGTTGCGGTTGGCCTGCGTATTCTGAACTGCTACCGTGCAGGCGGTTCCACCTTGCAGATCGCGCAAGTTGCGGTTGGCCTGCGTATTCTGAACTGCTACCGTTGGGGACGGTTCAACCGCCGCACGCTTTGGGTTGCGGTTGGCCTGCGTATTCTGAACTGCTACCGTTCCGGTCCCACATATGCGCGCACCCGGTCCGTTGCGGTTGGCCTGCGTATTCTGAACTGCTACCGTTTGGTTTCGCCTTCGGCGACGTTCGCCACGGTTGCGGTTGGCCTGCGTATTCTGAACTGCTACCGTATGAACGTTGTCCATTGCCCGAACCACGTGGTTGCGGTTGGCCTGCGTATTCTGAACTGCTACCGTACTCCTTGGATTTGGTTGTCGGGGCCCTTCGTTGCGGTTGGCCTGCGTATTCTGAACTGCTACCGTGCTAAGATGGGATGAATTCAGATTCTTTCAGTTGCGGTTGGCCTGCGTATTCTGAACTGCTACCGTAAACAGCACCGGCGCGCGTTTGCGGTTTTCGTTGCGGTTGGCCTGCGTATTCTGAACTGCTACCGTCCTTGGCCGGATCGGGCTCGGGTTCGGGTTGTTGCGGTTGGCCTGCGTATTCTGAACTGCTACCGTAGACCCTGTCTACCTATACCGAGCCGTTCGGTTGCGGTTGGCCTGCGTATTCTGAACTGCTACCGTTCAAGTCGATTTGGCCAAGCTGATTTGTCCGTTGCGGTTGGCCTGCGTATTCTGAACTGCTACCGTCTGCTCTATAAGAAGGGTGAGACCCTCCGAGTTGCGGTTGGCCTGCGTATTCTGAACTGCTACCGTTCTCCTGGATATTTATCTCAGGAGTGAGGAGTTGCGGTTGGCCTGCGTATTCTGAACTGCTACCGTACTTTCCTATGCGCTTTCGAAGCCGCTTCGTTGCGGTTGGCCTGCGTATTCTGAACTGCTACCGTGCAAGGCTCCACGGGTGACGCCGAGTTCTTGTTGCGGTTGGCCTGCGTATTCTGAACTGCTACCGTACATTTCCATTCATCCACTCCTGTCCTTCAGTTGCGGTTGGCCTGCGTATTCTGAACTGCTACCGTCTTTTCTGGCAACAGATCACTCTGATCGAAGTTGCGGTTGGCCTGCGTATTCTGAACTGCTACCGTCCGAGGCTCCAGAATTAAACGGAGCCGACAGTTGCGGTTGGCCTGCGTATTCTGAACTGCTACCGTCGTAAGTTGGTCCTCAAAGTGAAAGGAAAGGTTGCGGTTGGCCTGCGTATTCTGAACTGCTACCGTATTGTCGTTGACGATCCACGTTGAGCCTGTGTTGCGGTTGGCCTGCGTATTCTGAACTGCTACCGTCACTTGGAAGTTCAAAAGGGCCTCGTTTGGTTGCGGTTGGCCTGCGTATTCTGAACTGCTACCGTCCGAGTGATGAGCCAGAAGGACAGAGACCTGTTGCGGTTGGCCTGCGTATTCTGAACTGCTACCGTATCGCCCGCATGTTCTTCCGCGAACTCTTAGTTGCGGTTGGCCTGCGTATTCTGAACTGCTACCGTAGATCCCGGCTGAAGTTTCTGTTTTCACAACGGAAAGTCAGCCTGGCTCTGCGGGCAAACCGCCCACCCGCATCAGAAAAGCGCAATCTGCTCCGGATTTTTTTGCTGCCGCTTCCGGCGGGACTGGTCGCTGAAACGCACAATGTTCTCGTATTGCTTGTCGGTGAACTGAAAAATGAAAACATCGCCCCGCTCCGGCAGATTTGCGCCAACGCGCCTGACATAAGTATCGAACTGTTCCCGCCCGTTGACAAGGCGGAGATAGTTGGAGAACTGACTCATTTCGAACCCCTGATCGAGTAGAAACATGCGGAAATCCGCCGCATCCTTCCGCTGTTTCTTGGTTTCCACGGGCAGATCGAATGTCACAAGCATCCACATAAGCCGGTAAGCGGACATGTGCGTCGGTTCCGTCCGCTCTCCTTGTCGTTGGGTCTGAAGGGTGGTCATTGGGCAACCCCGGCAGGAAGGCCAAGTCCGGCCAAAGCCAATGGCGACGGCGGCACCGGCAGGTCCAGCCGGATTCTATCGCCGGCAAAGCACTCTGAAAGCTGCTGGGCCAGCCGGGATGTGTGCATGTGCAATGGGCTCATGCCGTGGGCAGCTTCCAGATCGAAACTGGTCAGGGACACCAATGCTGTCTTGGTTTCCGGCGTAACATCCTCTGACCCGTCCCTGACAAGATTGTACACCATCCGGTCCACCAACGGGCGGTATGGCTCCATCAGATCATCCGCCAGCGCAAAGGCATTGCCGCGGTTGGAATGATGCAGGCCCAATGTGGGATGCAAACCTGCCCCGCAAACAGCACGGGCCACAATCGCACGCAAGATGGTGTAGCCGTAATTCAGCAGGGCATTGGTTCCATCCGCCGCCGCATCCCTGCGGAAATCCGTCCCCATCAGGGTCTGCCAATAGCGGCGGGCGGCTTGGGCTTCGATGTTCTCCGGGTCGCCGGACCTGACCTTGCGCGCCAGTGTCTCAAACGCGCCCGCTTCAGCGCCGGTGGACGACAGCACCGCGCCCTGCATGCGGACCTTCGCAGCGACGATGTCGCGCCACAGGCGCTTGTGGACCGGCTTGCCGGCAGCAACTTGCGCATTGAGCCGGGCGCCCTGAATGTGATGGCCTTCCATGGGCCAGATACAGGCAACCGGTGCATGGTTCTGAGCGCAGAGCACGACGGGCGCGGAGCGTTCGGCAAGACGGACAAATACGGTGTTCGACCACGTCAATCCATGGGCATGTGCGATAACGGCACCAATATCGTCCAAGGCGATCCTGCCAAGGTCCTGGCCGTCTTTTGAAACAGCCAGAAACCCGCGTTTGACGGAGACATAGATCCCATCCGTTGAAAGGTCGACGACACGCAACATAAGAACAACTCTTCAGCAGATCATGAAACCCTACCGCAAAAGTTGCAATTATCAAACATCCCACCACGGCCCGGGGTCGAATACCTGACCTATTTCATCGATCCGCACCTGCCGGGCGCGGCGTTTCCGCAAGCTGCTGGGTGAAAGATAGATGTATTTAAATGGATCTTCCTTGTCGCTGTCGCGCGCCTTCAAAGGGCCGGCTTCGTTGTGGGCGCAAACTGTCAATCCGCCGCTTTCGGACAACTTCACCACCCGGACAATCTGAATGCTGTTTGCGTTCTCCAGCGCCAGCATGTCGTCCTGCTGAAGGCTGAAGACCTTCTTTGCGGCAGGATGCGCCTGCCTGAAGGTGGAGACATGTCCGGGCTGATGGGCATTGAAGGTCGAAACCACCTCCGCCTTCCACTTGCCATCCGGCAGTTGCCAGACCTCGTAGCGATGGTTGCTGTCGCCCTTATAGCCTTTATAGGCCTTTCCGGATTTGTCCCTGACCGGAATGGTCTTCAGCGGCTCGGCAATCCGGACATGGCGGATGCCCTGGCGGACCCTGGTCTTGCCGGTCTTGTCATCAACCCATTCCCGGTAGCCGAATTTGTCATCCGTCTCGACGAATGTCTGCAAGGCTTCCTCGAACGCCTTCCCGGTCAGGCCTTTCGTGGCCGCCTTCAACCGGTCGCGCAGTTCCGAGTGGCCATGGGCATTGCCCCGGATCGAGTCGATATCCTTCGGTGAAAGGGCGGTGATTGCTTTGCGGGCAACGACGATCTCCTTGCCCTTGGCGTCCGTCTCGCCGGTGTAGCCATAGGCGGTATCATTGTGCAGGCCAGCAGCGGTCTGGTCCCGGCCTTTGGCCTTGCCGGCAGTCGAAACCGTACCGTGATCCGGCTTGTGGCTGACGACAACGCCGTGAATGCGCTCACGCAACTCGTCGCGGAACGAGGGCCACGGGGCGGGCACCTTGCTTGCCACACGCTCCGCCGCATTTTCCTCTGCGTGGGCGGAAGCATCGGCCAGGCTTTTGATCAGCGAGCGGGATGTGCAGGCAATCACCGCCGCATCGATGGCGTGGTGGCGGTGGTCCAGGCGGTTCTTGGTCTTGGTGACATCGGCGTAATTGTGGTCGGGGAGGATATCGTTCAATCCCCAGTTCCGGCGCAGCATTTCCGTGGTCCGGCCGGGCAAGGCCAGGATGTAGTTGTGCCGGCTGACCACACCATCGGCATCCACCTCCTCCGCGTCATAAAGGAAGGACAGGTAGGTCAGGGCCAGACGCGAGATGTACTGCATGTCGGTGAGTTGCCGGTCGAGAAAGCCCTCCTCACCGCCAAAGCGCTCCATCGCGCCCTCGGCAAAGCGCCAGCTCTTGTTCTTCGGCAGCTTGGACGCACGCGCCAGGATCTCCGGCATGCGCTCTTTCCATTGCGGCACATCGGCCGGCGCGCGGTTCTTCTTCTCCCGGTTCGACGCTGCGAGGCAGAGAATCTTGTTGGAATAGCCATCATCCAGCGTCTTGGAATAGGGCAGGATATGATCGACATCGGTCTCGTTCGAAAACACCATATGCGGTGCGATGACCTTGCCGCTATAGACGCAGACCCGGTTGATCACGTCCGGGTCCAGTTCTTTCCAAAGCCGGAGGCGCAAGCGGTTGTAGCCGGTGTCGCGCTGCTTGTAGGTTTCGTTCAGTTCCTCCGAAAGTCCTTCGGCGATCCGCTTGTTTTTGGCGTTCGCGCGGTCGACCTCCTGGCGCTTCAATTCACCGAGCTTCAACTCGCGCCCGACCTCGATAACGATGCGGTCCGGCTTGCCGTGCTTGCGGATGATCGCGTTGACCACCCGGCGCAGCTGGTTGAGCGCGATGTGGACCGTCGGGTTGGTGATCCGGCCCATCACCTCGTCCCATTCGGGGGCTTCCGGGTCGGCCTCGCCGCCGGTTCCCGGCGGAATATGCCGTCCAAGCACTTCCTGGTATTTCGGCAGAAAATCGAAACCCTTGCGGTTCGGATCGTCTTCCGCGTTGGTCTTGCCGTAGACATTGATCGACGCCTTCGCCTCGGGAATGACAAACCCGTTGTCATCGGTTGCCGTCAGCATCTCGTCGGTCAGCGATTTCAGCGCGGTTTCGCCCAGCCGCCCGTAGCCTTCGGGAACCGGCGTATCTGCAATTGTCCGTGCCTTGTCCGCATCAAAGCCGAATTCCGACGTGAGCCAGTCTACCAGAGCCTCATGATCCGGCTCGGCGCGCAGCTTCTCCGCCACATCCGCCTGGCGCTCCAGCGGCATTTGGCTCCACTGATTGCCGAAGCATTCAGGCTGGGACAGGCGGAAATGGATGACATCGCCTTCCATGTCCCTGCGGGTTTCGCTTTCCTTGTTGAAATGCACATCGGGCGGCAGTTTCAACGCCTTGCGCAGCTTGGAAAACGGCGCCTTGCCCTGCTTGTTCAAGCTTGTCCGCAAGAGCAGCATCAATGCATCGCGCTGGTCCGGGGTCAGCTTGCGCTCCACCTGATCCTCGCCGGTAAAGGCCAGCTCATTGACTTCCTTCACCAGCCGGAAGGCCTGAAACAGCGGATGGGCTTTCGGCAACCGCTGCTCGGCCGGATTATAGGAACACTTTCCGGGAATGACCGGCTTGAGCGGGCGCTGAAAAAAGATCGTCTCGCGCAAGCCGGAGACTACATCATCGGTCAGCAATCCGGGATGAAACAGCTTCTGCTTCTGCGTGATCCGGTCAAACTCATGCTCCAGCACGGCGCGGGACGGATAAAAGTCATAGGCCTTGCCGTCAGATGTCATCCGTGCCCGCACGGACAACCCGGCCTGCCGCCGTTTGTGCAGCCATTCACCATAGGTCCGGCACCCGGCTTCGGCCATTTCCTGTTCCAGCCGCGTGATCGCGCTGGCGATCTTGCCGCTATCCTTGTCGTTGCTGTCGGTCTTTCGGTTGGACTTGAAACCGCGCCGCTGGTTGAGCTGAAACAGCACCCGGCCGAGTTCATGAGGCTCCAATGCCTTGTCCAGCGCCCTCGCCCGCAAGGCATAGACATTGGAGGAAAGGTCACCGCCCTTGGCATCGCCCGTGTCTTTCACCAGGGCTTGCCGTGCCGCTTCGTCGCAGGGCATCAGCCCGGCATCCACCAATTGCCCGAGCAGCCGTTTCCGGCGTTTCAGATACCGGTCCCGCCGCCGCCGCGCGCCCCGCGCCTCCCGCCGGGCAACAGCCAGGGATGCCTTGGATTTCGGATCCCGCCCGGCCATGTCTGATTGGGAAAAGATACGGACACCGTTATCCGCGATCTTGCCGTGCTCCGCGCTGCCTGGTTCGCCGTCAGTTTCAACCAAACACCAGCCAAGGGAGTTAGTGCCGAGATCCAGTCCGAGAGTTTTCATTTCGCCGCCTTGACCCTTCCAGCGTTTGGTGCTGAATTCAAATTCTACCCTGAGTAGATTATAAAAGCAGTTTAGATCGCCACTCTCAATGAATTTCTTCATACATTGACGTACGAGTTTATATAAGGAGTTAATTTGACTCCTTTTCGAATCACTGCTAGTTGTAGTGTGTGATAAGGATACGGTCGGCTATCTGGGCGCGTGGATACAACCACACGCCTCGTTAGATAAACGAAGATGGGACGTCTTCTGTTGAAAAACTTACTCCGAACTCCATGCGATTTCAAGCATGGACCCACTGGGGATTTCCACGACTTCAGTGGGCACACTGCACACCATCATTGGCGTCGAGTTTATGTAGTTGCGGCTGGCCTGCGTTTTCTGAATTTGCACCTGCGCCGGGTTGTCGATACAACTTGACGGAGTGCGTAATCGCTGAGACAATCCACTTGTTCAGAATACGCAGTCCAGCCGTTAACAAGCTAGACAGCACCAGATAAGGCCAGCGCTCCGGCGCTGGCTTTTTTGTGCCGCACTACTGGAAAACCAACAGATCTTATAAAAGACCAAAGGGCCCCTTTCGGGACCCTTGGCTTACATTGCGCATTAAGCGCGGCGAGAGCAGTACTGCTCCGCAGATGAACTTAATATACACATTCAGCTCTAAAATTCAAGCAAAGTACCAACCACCCAATTCATTGTCTTTCAACCGCAAAGACGGCCCCTGGACGTTCCACCGCCCCCGCCAAATGCCAGGAAAAGTCATAAGACAAGCATCGGGAAATCATTGCGGCATGCCAAGAGCGGACCGCATTACTGTCAATATGCGGGACAATTCGTGCCCACGTAGCAGGAGCACTTTACCACGGGTTGGAATCAACCTGCTTGTACTGACTGTGCAAATATGATCCGCCAACACCCAACAGGGCTTCCCGGTCAGTCCATTGCAAATGAAGTCCGGCGCTAGAACCGCGAATTTATTGTCTGCATTTCTGTAGTTTGTTGATAGCGGAAGTACGATCACCGATCCCTTCAGCCGGTTCTTTCTCGATACAACAAGCACCGGACGCCGCTTCCACATTTCCGGCAAACGGACATGCTCGGGCTCAGGAAACTCGCACCAATAGACATCTCCAAGCCTTGGAGAGGCCTTTAAGACAACGGGATACCATTGCGGACGTTTGTCGCGTTCGTTCAAATCGTTCTACCCAATTGGAGGGTACGAAGACCGCCAATTACGAAGTAAACAACAATGAATTTACGCAGTCCAGCCGTTAACAAGCTGAGATATGCACCAGACAAGGTCAGCGCTCCGGCGCTGGCTTTTTTGTGCCGCACTACAGGAAATCGACAGTCTTGGGAAATGGTACAGACGAGTGGATTCGAACCACCGACCTTCGGAGCCACAATCCGACGCTCTAACCAACTGAGCTACGTCTGCTGAAGGCACGGGCAACGCCGCTTCCAGCGGGTCACCGATTGCAAGGGCGTCTTCTAACGTTGTTTTCCCGGTCCGGCAAGCAGGAAATTTACGATCCTAACGGCTGCCAACAAAAACAGAATGCCCGGAGCGATCCCCGGGCATTCCTTGAACAAACCGGCAAGCGCCGGGCGTTTTCTGAAGTCGGTGATTGAAGTGTTTCTGGTTGGACCGAAACACAATCTATCGCCTAAAGCATTGAAATCGAACGGGTCAGACGGCAAATGCACACCTGACCAATTCGGCAACGCCTTAGTTGACTTTGAGGTCCTTGAAGGACTTTTCAACGGCTTCCTTGACCGGAGTGGAAACGTCGGTGCCGAGCTTGGTAGCCAGTTCCTGCATTTCCTTGGTCTGGGCGCTGAGGGTTTCGAACTGTTCGCGAGCGAAAGATGTCTGCAGTTCGATGGCTTCAGCTACGGTCTTGGCGGACATGATGTCCTTGACAAAACCGAAAGCGGCGTCAGCGTTTGCCTTGGCAGCGTCGACGGCTTTCAGGTTGAATTCAACCACACCCTGACGGGAGGTTTCGAATGTGTCTTCCATCAGATCGGTTGCGCCTTCGGCAGCCGTCTTGACTTTGGCATATGCTTCGCGAGCGTTCTCGATGCCTTTTTCGGCAGCTTCGCGGAACATGGCCGGTACTTCCATTTTCGGCATAGCGAATGCTTCGAAATCAGGGAATGCGGCAGCCGGTGCAGCTTTCGGAGCAGCTTTGGCGCGGGATTTCGGAGCAGCTTTTGCAGTGGTGGTCTCAGTCATGATCTCATCTCCTTCGTGTCCGGATGCGATCATTGGTGAATATGGGGTCCGCCAGGTCGGTGTCCGGCGGTCGTCGTCATCCGCAGCCCTTAGATAGGATATTTTGTGCTGCATTGCAATATTTTTTTGCACTGCACAATGACTTTAGGGAAAACAATTTATCGCAGCAGGCCATCACCTGCCCTAATTATCTGAATATAAACAATTTCTGGAAATGTACCGATAGGGCAAGTTGCCGCCGATAAACCCTTTTTGTGATTGCGCGGAACCGGAAGCGATCCCGCGCTGCCGTATCACTTACTTTGGTGTGACGGACTTGGCCGCTTCCTGCATGGTGCTGGTGGCGGCGCTGGAAATCTCGCGTGCCTGCTCGCCAAGGGCTTCCATCTGGCCGCGCATATAGTCCTGCTGCAGCTTCATCACTTCCTCGACATCCTTGGCGCGGACGATCTGCTGAGCGAATTTGAACGCAGCATCCACATGCTCTTCGGCATAGGTCAGAGCCTTGCGATTGACATCGCTCGCCCCGGACTGCACGGCGTTGGTGCTGTCTTCGACATTGGTGACTGCCTGCTGTGTGACATTGATGAAATCATCAAACGCCTTGCGGGCCTGATCGACGCTGCGCTCCGCGAATTCACGCATCTGTTCGGGTATTTCCAATCCAGTCTTGTCATTCGCCATTGGTCTCAGCTCCTTGTAGCCTGCCGATCACCTTTGAGGGCAACGGCGCTTCCATTGCAATTTCTTCGTAACATGTGCATGCCATTCCAGCAATTCTGCCCAGCAAGATTAACCACGCCATCAGGTAACGCGGCATAAACCGGTGCACTGCATGGACGATTACGGTATTTGCCCGTATTAATTAAGTATTTAACGGCTATCGACGCACCGGCGGCAATCGGGTTTGCATCGGGCCGAGCGTGTGGAACCGAGCAACGGCATGAATACCGAGTTACAAACATTCATGGAATTCAGCGCCATGAGTGATTTGGCACCGTTGATCCTGGAACAACAGCCGGCCCTGCTTGTTTCGGATGACGGGTGCCGTTGCCTTTGGGCGAATGCGGCGGCGGCCCGGATGTTCTCCGTCAACCAGGCGTCTGTGCTGTCCGAACTTGCGGATCTGGAACGCTCTCCGGCACGCCCGCACATCGCCCGGATTGCCAGGTCCGGACAGGAAGACAAGCCCTCCATCGACCGGCTGCGCTTCTTCTGCGGGCGCAAGATGGTGCTTGCGACCTGCCAGTGCCGGCGCATGGTGCTGGCCGATGGCAGCCAGGCAGCACTGATCCTGTGCGCCGACCGGTTTCTGGCCCTTTCCGGCGACCCGGCTGCGGAATTCGCCAAGTTGCTGCAAACGGGCGCGACATCAACGTTTCTGATGAAAGAGGGCCAGCTGGAGGAAAGCAACGGCGCAACCCCATTCACGCCGGATCTTCTCGTTGGCGGTTCTGACGCCGCCCTGGACGGAGGAACAACCGGTCTCAACGGTGTCATGCATGTTCCAACAACGCTGAACCTGACCGATGGCCGGCAAATTATCGTTCTGCAAAACCCGTCCCTTTACGGTGACAGCCCGTTGCCAGGCGGGACCGTCGGGGATGCGCCGCCGCACCATGACGGATCCGATACGGGAGTGAAAGCCGATCCGGAGAATCCGGCAGAGACCGGTTTCACGTTCACGCCCCGGAAGCGGCCGGTTCGCTTTGCCTGGCAGATGGATGTTGATCAGCGGTTCACGTTCTTGTCCGGTGAGCTTGCCGAAACCCTCGGTGCGGACGTCACCGGCATTACCGGCTTGACCTGGCAGGAAGCAGCGGAACGATTTTCGCTCGACCCGGATGGCAGCATCGCACAGGCGCTTGAACGGCGGGAGACCTGGAGCGGGATCACGGTGGATTGGCCGGTCAGCGGCTCGGATCTCCTTGTGCCTGTCGACTTGGCGGCATTGCCGGCCTTCGACCGGCACCGGGTGTTTGAAGGCTACCGGGGTTTTGGGGTTTGCCGCACCATCGATGCGTTTTTGCCGCCGGAACCGGAAGAAGCCTCCCCGCAGGAAACCGCACCCGTTGCCGACCCGGTAGAACCTGCGGTGTCCGAAGACGCAGAAACTGCCGTGACCGGGGTGCAGGCGATCACTTCCGACAACATGACCGGGACCGGCACGCCCAGTACCGAGCTGTCAATGGAAGATCACCCTGTACAACCTGTTCCCAAGGATGAGGCAGGCGGCACCCCTGATCAGGAAATCACTCAGGAAGATGAGACTTCGGTACCGGCCGGCGAGCCCCGCAGGAAGGCCTCATCCGGTGTTTATGCCGCCGGCATTCTGCTCGGCGCGCAAACGATTGGCGCTTTTGACGGGAGCGGGACTCCCGGCCAACATCAACTCGATACTCAAGCACTGGACGACAGTTCCACTGGTCCCGGTGCGGAAGAGTTCTCCGATCCACAAGAAGAAACCGCCCAGGACCCACACCCACTGAACGCTACGATTGACAACGGCGCGGACCCCGCCCGTCCGGTATCAGATCCTCAAGATCTGCCAGCCGGTATCGAGGGACCGGCCTCAATGGGGCCCGAAGATATCGAAAGCGCCGTTGAGACGCTCGCCGCGACCTATCCGCAACAAGTAGCAGGACCTCACCAGGTGCCCGGGCAGGCCACTGGCGAATACGCCGACACAGAAGCAGAAGATCCGGAAGTCGAAGCCCTCATGGAGCCAATTGATCCCGCGGACGCAGCCGGTCCGCTCACAGCAGTGCCGGAAACCGATCCGGCAGGCATCACCTGGACTGAGGCTTCTGAAACGAACAGCAGCGGCGTGGATGAAACACTGCAGACGGATCCGGATCACGAACCTGCTCCCGAACTGGCCGGTATCTCCGACTATGAAGCCGAGTTCCACGCCGAAACCACGGCCTACCTGAACGAAGACGAAGATGCCGCAAACAGCAATTCGGCTGTTACTCCGTTTCCAGCCGCGGGACCCGCCATGGAACCGGAAGACAATGGCAACGTCATTCCACTGACAACAGCCCGTCCGCGGCTGGTTCCGGTGGACACGTCCGGACTATCGCGTCCGGAGCGGCAAGCCTTTCGGAAAATCGCCGAAGCCCTTGGTGCCCGCCTGGAAGGCGTTCTTGACGATTTCGATGACGCTGGCGACGGTTCACCATCCGGTCCGGAACCGGTGGTCAGCGATGCCGGACCCATTGATCCACGCTTGCTGGACAAACTGCCTATCGGCATTGCGATCGTTCACGACCGTGAGGTCCTTTACGCAAACGATACACTGCTCACTCTGCTCGGATACCGCACACTTGGCGCCCTGTCCGAAGCCGGAGGCCTGGAAGCCCTGTTCGTTGATGATTCCGAAGAGCTACCGGATGCAGACGGCATGGACGGCGAAATCGATGAGACCCTGAAGGTGCGGCTTGCCGACGGTGGATTGCGTTCCGTGGACGCCCATATGCATTCGGTGCCATGGAACGATGGCCGCGGCCTGATGATCTCCATCAAGGAGCGCCCACAGCCGCAACAAGCGGCAACCAATACGCCGCCACCTAACTTTTTCGCCGGAGTCAGGGCCGATCTGGACAGTGCAAGGCTTCAGATTGAAGAGCTGGAAACCATACTGGACAACGCCGCCAACGGCGTTGTGATAACCGACCGGCGCGGAACCATCCTGAAGGCAAATGCTTCTGCCGAAGCATTGTTCTCATTCGATCGCGCGGCCATGATCGGCACCCCAATGCCGGACCTGCTTGCGCCTGAGAGCCATCAGCTGATTAGGGATTACATCAGCGGCCAGACGACGAATGGCGATGCCAATTTCGCAGAAAGAGGCATTGAGGTGGCCGCATCATTGCCGACGGGTGATACGGTTCCGCTGTCGCTCACCATGGGCGTTATTGCAGGCGACGATGGCGAGGACCGCTGCTTCGCGGTGTTTCACGATCTGACCGCATCCAGGAGCGCCGAAGACGAACTCAAACAGGCAAAACGCCAGGCCGAGAACGCCAGCACACAAAAATCGGAGTTTCTGGCAAAGATCAGCCATGAAATCCGCACGCCGCTCAATGCAATCATCGGCTTCTCTGAGGTCATGATCGAGGAACGTTTCGGCGTGGTCGGCAACGACCGCTACCGCGACTACCTGAATGACATTCGCGCATCCGGCACACACATAATGAGCCTGATCAACGATCTTCTGGACCTGTCAAAGATCGAGGCGGGAAAGCTTGACCTGCAGTTCGACCCCCTGTCCGCCAACGACATGATCAATGAGTGCATCGGCCTGTTGCAACACCAGGCGAACCGGAACCGGGTGATTATCCGCGCCAGCCTGCCGGACACCGTTCCAGAGATCCTTGCCGACGAACGGTCATTGCGCCAGATCGTCCTCAATCTCCTGTCCAACGCGATCAAGTTCAACAAGCCTGGCGGGCAAGTCATTCTGTCCACGGCGCGGGAACAGAACGGCGAGGTCGTGCTTCGGGTGCGCGACACCGGCACCGGCATGAGCGATGAACAGGTAAAAGCAGCGCTCGAACCGTTCCGCCAATTGCACACGACAGCGCAAGGCGGGGGAACCGGGCTTGGCCTGCCGCTTACCAAGGCGTTGGTGGAAGCCAATCAGGCAGGTTTCCACATCGACAGTACACCGGGTCAGGGCACATTGGTCGAGATCGTGTTTCCTGCTGATCGGCTGGCAGTGACCTGACCACACGGAAATATCTAGTTTCTGTTCATTCCCTGCCGGCCTGAAAAATCAGAAAAACCAGCCAGGCCGGTATGACAATCACTGCCCCGAGCAGAACATTCGGGATTGCCCAGTCAACAAACTGGTGAAGATAAATCCAGAGCTCGATCGCGCTGAGGCCGAAGACACCGAGCAGATCCGTGATGGTTATGTTGACCAGGGAGAGACCGGCGCCAACCAGGAGGGAAAGAACCAGCAGCCTGAACACGGTCATCAGGAATGAATACACGGTTGTTCTACTTCCATCTTGAAAGCCTCTGGAGACAAGGCTATGGGCGGCCGCGGGCCAAACTATAACAGGGCCGTTGAACGTCCCGGCCGAACACTCAAAAGCTGCCTGGAGCATCGGGTTTATCACACTGGACAGTGATTTGAACCATAGGTGGACCCTGGGATACTTGCGAGAGCGGGAAGAACCACCGCCTTTGCATAACCTGGCGGCCAACTACCGGCCGAATATGGTTGCAGTGCGTCAATCGGCTCTTGACCGCTCGGCTGGGAGCGGCGAATGTTCGGCCCGTTCGCTTGGCGACACAATCGGGAGTGAAAGAATGAACAAAGTTTTTCCGGATGCGAAGGCGGCGCTTGACGGCCTGACCTTTGATGGCATGACCGTCATGGCCGGCGGCTTCGGCCTGTGCGGCATTCCAGAAAACCTGATAACCGCGCTCAGGGACTCAGACGCGCAGAACATCACCGCGATATCCAACAACGCGGGTGTCGACGATTTCGGTCTTGGTCTTCTTCTGCAGACCCGGCAGATCAAGAAAATGGTGTCGTCTTATGTTGGCGAGAACGAGACATTCGAAAAGCAGTATCTGAACGGTGAACTGGAGCTCGAATTCAATCCGCAGGGCACCCTGGCGGAACGCATCCGCGCAGGCGGCGCAGGCATTCCCGGGTTCTACACCAAGACGGGTGTCGGCACCCTGATCGCGGATGGCAAGGAACACAAGGACTTCGACGGCGAGACCTACATCATGGAAACCGGCCTTGTCGCCGACGTTTCCCTGGTCAAGGCCTGGAAAGCCGACCCGGAAGGCAACCTGATCTACCGCAAGACCGCGCGGAACTTCAATCCGATGATGGCAACGGCCGGAAAGACAACCGTTGTCGAGGTGGAAGAGATGGTGGCGATGGGCGAACTTGACCCGGACCAGATCCACACCGCCGGTATTTTCGTCGACCGTATCATCGTCGGCAGCCACGAAAAGCGCATTGAAAAGCGCACCACACGCGCAGCCTGAATGGGGCTCTAGGAGGACAAAATGGCCTGGACACGCGATCAAATGGCACAGCGCGCCGCACAGGAACTGGAAGATGGCTTCTATGTAAACCTTGGCATCGGCATCCCGACGCTGGTCTCGAACTACATTCCCGAAGGCGTTCATGTGACGCTTCAGTCCGAAAACGGCATGCTCGGCATGGGTCCCTTCCCGACGGATGATGAAGTGGATGCAGACCTGATCAACGCCGGCAAGCAGACAATTACCGAATTGCCGCAGACGAGCTACTTCTCCTCGGCAGACAGCTTCGGCATGATCCGCGGGGGCCATATCGACCTGTCGATTCTCGGCGCCATGGAAGTATCGGAGAATGGCGACCTCGCCAATTGGATGATCCCGGGCAAGATGGTCAAGGGTATGGGCGGCGCAATGGATCTGGTTGCCGGCGTCAAGCGCGTAGTGGTGATCATGGACCATGCATCCAAATCCGGCGCTCCGAAGCTTCTGGAAAGCTGCACGCTCCCGCTGACCGGCGTGAAGTGTGTTGACCGGATCATTACCAATCTCGGCGTCTTTGATGTGACCGGGGACGGTCTGAAGGTCGTCGAGCTTGCTCCGGAAACAACCTTCGACGAAGTGAAGGCGTCGACTGCCGGCAAGATCTACCAGTAGCGGGCAACCCCAACGCGGTTTTGCTGCGCATTAGAACATCAGGCGACAAACATGACATCTCCGGACCTGCCCTGAAAAGGGCAGGTCTGATTGATAATATTGACAATATTTATTTTGGGCCTCGGCAGAGCACGTGTTCCAAACTGGCACTGGTTTTGGATAAACGCGCCGCTGCGTTTGACGTGATTAACCTAACCGGGCACAACAATTCTCCGATATATGTCCCCTCTTTGCTAATTATAGCCATAAATCCGGGACCCGAATTTAGCCGTCTCACAGTGCGCGGTGGTTAATCCGGATCGAAGTCCGGTGACCGTCTCCATCAACCCCGGTTCAATATTTCGGCTGTAGTATCAGTGCCGTATTTGGAGGGTTTTCTTGAAACCGGTGTCTGGAAAGAGCGCTGTGCGCTTCCTTGGTTGTTTGCGGGCTTGGCTACCGGGTATGCGGACCCGCTTCCTCGTGCTCGTTGCCGGACTGTTTCTGATCCTGGCTGGAGTGATGACGACCGTCGCCAGCTATCTCGACCTGCGTGACGAAGAAAAACGCGCCCTCGCCGATACCGAAACGGTAGGCAGAACAGTCGGCCGCCTTGCCGTTCCGCACTTGATCAATCACCACTACCTGATCCTGGAAAAGGAGCTGGAGAGTATCTCCTCCGGCGGCCTCGTCCTTCAGGTACAGGTATACGATCCGCAACGCTCCATCGTGGTCGATGGCGATCCCAAGACAAGTTATTTCGACGAAATACCAATACACCCCTCGATCATGAAGACGCTGCAAACCGCAAATCCTGTGGTCATCCAGACCTGGGAGGAGATTTCCCTGGCCCTGCCGGTCCGCAACAGCGCCGACGAACCTGTGCTTGGTGCGGCGGTGGTCGTTTTGGCGCGGTCATCACCGGAAGGCCTTTTGTGGTCAATCTGGCAGCGGAACACATTGATCGTCGGCGTGCTGCTGGTCTTCTGCATTCCCGTCACGCTCAGCATCGGCACAAGTTTTGTTCGCCCGATCAAAGCCCTGACCGAGACAGCACACAGCGTTAGCGCAGGAGACTTCGACGCCCGGTTTCCAGTGGAGCGCAAAGACGAGATTGGTGTGCTGGCCCGCGCTTACCGGGACATGGTGGCAACGATCCGTGACAACATGATCCGGATTCACGAACTCGCTTTCGTAGATAGTGTTACGCGATTGTCCAACCGCGAAGCCTTCCGCAGACAATTTATCGCCAACAAGAACCAGGCCGGTTCGGACTGTTGCCCCTATGCGGTGATTTACATCGATCTGGATCGTTTCAAGCGGGTGAATGATAGTTACGGGCACGATTGCGGCGACTTGCTTCTGAAAGAAATCGCTGCCCGGTTCGACAAGGCGGTCTCATGCCATACCGGCGGGTCCGGCGTGCCGTGCTCAAGCGAAACCGCCTCCAGTTCTAGCATGAGCTGTGCACCAAGCCTGGCACGCCTGGGCGGCGATGAATTCGCGGTGCTCGTTCCCGGCCACAGAAACATCGCATCTATCAAATCGCTTTGCGACGATATCATTTGTGCCGTCGAACAGCCCTTCATCGTCGACGGTTTGACAATGACAGTCGGTGCCAGCATCGGCGTCGCCAGATCGCCTGAAGACGGAACCGAGTTTACCGAACTCATGCGCCATGCTGACATTGCCATGTATGCCGCCAAACGGGGCGGCGGCAACCGGGCGTGCTTCTACACCTATATCGACAATGATCCGCAGACCCGCGAACGCATCCGCCTCGAAGCCGAACTGAAAACCGCCTTGAACGAGGATCAGTTGACCGTTCACTTCCAGCCGAAAGTTGAAGGCGACACACAATATGTTGTCGGTGCCGAGGCGCTGGCGCGCTGGAACAATCCGCGCCTGGGACTATTGGCACCGGGCACCTTTATCGATCTTGCCGAAGAAACCGGCCTGATTTCCAAGCTCGGGGACCAGATCCTTAAACTTGCATGCGCACAAGGAAAGGTATGGATCGACGCCGGCCGGCCGGTTCCGCTGGCTGTAAATGTGTCTGTCCGTCAGTTCGACGATCCCGGATTTACAGCCCGTGTTCTGGACATACTTGAAGGGACCGGTTTTCCGCCGTCCATGCTTCAGCTCGAGGTGACCGAAACCGTCGCGATGGCGCATCCCTCGCAAATCAAGGAAATGACCGCGCCCTTGCGCGACGTCGGCATAACCTTTGCCATTGACGATTTCGGCACCGGGTATTCCAGCCTGGCCCAGTTGCAGAGTTTGCCGTTCGACACATTCAAGATCGACCGTAGTTTCACCAGCCGACTCAGCCACGACCCACACAGCCGTGCGATTATTCAGACCATTCTGGCGATGGCGCGCAACTTGAACTACGAGGTGGTCGCCGAAGGGGTCGAAACCGTAGACCAATACAGAATCCTGTGCGCCGAAGGCTGCACCATCATGCAAGGATATCTGTTTGCGAAACCGATGCCTGCGGACGCGTTCGAGAGCTGGATCATCAGCCAAACTGACAGCGGCAATGAAGTCCCTGCCGGACCGCTTTCTGCGGATGATCGGGAACCGAAAGACCGCATGCTCCCGGTCGCCGCAGCCTAAAACGACTAATCTCCAGCGACTGCCGCGCGCTCATCGCGCTCGCGCTGAATTTGCTGGCGCTTTGTCGCCAGGGAGGCAGCAATCACACCGACAGTCACGATGGCGACAAGAATTGTACACACCGCGTTGATCTCCGGTGTCACTCCGAGGCGGACCTGCGAATAGATCTTCATCGGCAAAGTCGTGGCGCCCGGTCCGGTCGTGAAGCTTGCGATCACCAGATCGTCCAGCGACAGGGTGAAGGCCAACATCCATCCGGCTACCACGCCCGGCAGAATGATTGGCAATGTGATGACAAAAAAGGTCTTCATGGGCGGACAACCAAGGTCTTCCGCCGCTTCCTCGATCGACTTGTCAAAGCCGACAAGACGGGATTGGACCACAACCGCGACGTAGCACATGGCAAATGTCGTGTGCGCCAGCATCACCGTCCAGAATCCGCGCGCCTGGTCCATGGCCACAAAGAGCAACAGAAGCGAAAGCCCCAGAATGACTTCGGGCATCACCAGCGGTGCCAAAATCATCCCGGAAAACAGCGACCTCCCGAAGAACCGGCCGGAACGCACCAGCACCAGCGCCGCCATCGTGCCGAACACTGTCGCAACGGAGGCCGACAAGAATGCGACCCGCAAGGTCACCCAGGCAGCATCAAGAAGCTGCTGGTTCTTCAGGAGTTCGCCGTACCATTTAAACGAAAAACCGCCCCAAACCGTGACCAGCCGGCTTTCGTTGAACGAATAGATCACCAGAAGCACAATCGGCAGGTAGAGGAACGAAAAGCCCA
Source organism: Roseibium sp. (assembly GCA_965230445.1). Lineage (GTDB taxonomy): Bacteria > Pseudomonadota > Alphaproteobacteria > Rhizobiales > Stappiaceae > Roseibium. The sequence continues at coordinate 3,359,753 of OZ246005.1, forward strand.
CCACCAGCGAGGTGAGATTGAACCAGGTCGGGCCGCGGGTCATTGTTCTCTCTCCGCCATTTTCTGCTGCTGGTTCTGGAACAGGACAATCGGCACCACGAGGATCATGATAAGGATCACCGCAACCGCGGAAGCCAGCGGCCAATCGCGGTTGTTGAAGAACTCGACCCAAAGGGTCTTGCCGATCATCAGTGTTTCAGATCCGCCGAGAAGATCCGGAATGACGAACTCGCCGACCGCCGGAATGAACACCAGGAAGCACCCCGCGATCACACCGGGAAGCGAGAGTGGGACGGTGATCTTCCAGAAGGCCTTCCATGGCGGGCAGCCGAGATCTTCAGCGGCCTCCAGCAGACTTCCGTCAATCCGTTCCAGACTGGCGTAAAGCGGAAGAACCAGAAACGGCAGGTAGGAATAAACGATGCCGATATAGACCGCGATATTCGTGTTGAGGATCACCAGCGGTTCATTGATTATGCCCAGCGTCATCAGCAACTGGTTGAGCAGGCCCTCGTTCTTCAGAATGCCGATCCAGGCATAAACTCGGATCAGAAAGCTGGTCCAAAATGGCAGGATCACAAGCATCAGCAAGGTCGGCCGCCAGGCTTTGGGTGCCCGCGCCATGCCATAGGCCAACGGATACCCGATCAGCAGCGTCAAAAGGGTGGAGATCAACGCGATCATCACCGACGACACATAGGATTTCCAGTAAAGCGCGTCCTCTGTCAGCCAGAGATAGTTCTCGACGGTCAGCTCCGACAGCTTGTCCCAGGTCGCCCGCCAGCCTTCCGACAAATCAAAGGTCGGGGTGTAAGGAGGAATGGCAATTTCCGAAAGGGAAAAGGAGATCTTGAAGACGATCAGAAACGGCACCAGGAAAAACAGCAAGAGCCAGAGGTAGGGCACCGATATCAGCGCCCAATTGCCCAAGGTCATGCGTGATGCAGAGGACCCCTTCCCGCCCGCATGTGCCGCGTCTCCGGTTTGTGAAGTCTGATCTGTCATGGTGCCGCTCAGTCCCTCAAGATCACACCCGCATCGGAATCAAAGCTGAGCACGACGTCCTCGTCCCAGGTGATCGGCTCGTCCACGGTTCGGGTGAGGTTGGCGACGGTCGCACGGACGATGTATTGCTCTTCGACGCGCGTGTGATAGATCGACACATCGCCGAGGTAGCCAATGTCCCAGACACATGCATCGATCTGATTGACCCCGCCGGCCCTCGCCCGTCCCTTGGAAAGGCGCATTTTTTCCGGACGGATCGCGTACCAGACGGTATCGCCCGGGCGGGCATCCGTCTGCTGCACAGACTGAATGGTGGTGCCCACATGGACGGATTCCATCCGGGTACCATCAGCCGTTGCCTCCACCACCTTGGCTTCAAGCAGGTTCACATCGCCGATAAAATCGGCCACAAACCGGCTGTTGGGTGCCTCGTAGATTTCTGCTGGCGTCGCTACCTGGACAAGCTCACCGTGATCCATGACGGCGATACGGTCGGCCACGGTCATGGCCTCTTCCTGGTCGTGGGTCACGATCAGGAAGGTCATCTTCAGCTCTTCCTGAAGATTCATCAGCTCAAACTGGGTTTCCTCGCGCAGCTTGCGATCCAACGCGCCGAGCGGCTCGTCCAGCAGCAAAACCTTCGGCCTTTTGGCAAGCGAGCGGGCAAGCGCAACGCGCTGGCGCTGGCCGCCGGAGAGTTGATGCGGCTTTCGGTTGGCGAACTTCTCCAGTTTGGTGAGGCCAAGCATCTCGCGCACCCGCTCGGCAATTTCATCCTTCGGCAGGCGGTCCTGTTTGAGGCCGAAGGCAATGTTCTGCTCCACAGTCATGTGCGGAAAAAGCGCATAGGACTGGAACATCATGTTGGCAGGCCGGCGGTGCGGCGGGGTGCCTTCAAGGTTCTGGCCGTCGAGCAGGATGCCGCCGGAGGTCGGCGTCTCAAATCCGGCCAGCATGCGCATCAAGGTGGTCTTGCCGCAGCCCGATCCGCCGAGCAGAGCAAAAAATTCGCGTTCATAGATCTTCAGGGACAGGTCATTGACCGCGACGAAATCGCCGAAACGCTTTGTGACATTCCTGAATTCGATGAATGGAATTGCTGCCGGGTCGTCCCAGGGTTCGAAATCACGCCGAACCGGTCCAATCGGTTTCTTGGCCACTGTTATGCGCCCCCGCAAAACTGTTTTAAACAACAATCAAAATGCAGCGGCCCGGCAGTTTTCCGCCGGGCCGCATATTCAGTCCTATTGGCCGCTCTTCACAGAGGTCCAGGTCCGCGTCACCACGCGGTTCACCCGCGAGCTGTAGGGAAGTTTGGTGTATAGATTAGCGACCGCTTCTTCCGTCGGGTAGATCGCCGGGTCACCGATCACGTCGTCGTTCAACAGTTCTTGCGACGCCTTGTTGCCGTTGGCGTAGTAGACGTAGTTCGACGCCTTCGCCATCATGGCGGGGCGCATGATGAAGTTTAGGAATTCATGCGCCTCGTCCTGGTTCGGCGCATCCAGCGGGATCGCCATCTGATCGAACCACATCAGGGCGCCTTCCTTCGGAATGGCGTATTCCACGCTTACGCCATTGTCGGCTTCAGCCGCCCGGTCGCGAGCCTGCAGCACATCACCGGACCAGCCGACAGCAAGACAAATGTCTCCATTGGCAAGCGCGTTGATATATTCGGAAGAGTGGAACTTCTGAACATAAGGGCGGACAGCCTTGAGCAGTTCGCCGGCCTTTTCGATATCGGCTTTGTCTTCGCTGTTCGGGTCAATTCCGAGATAGTTCAACGCCGCCGGGATGAGTTCGGTCGGAGCATCAAGCACGAAGATGCCGCATTCCTGAAGCTTGGATGCATTTTCCGGATCGAAGAGAAGGTCCCAGCTATCGACAGGCGCATCGTCGCCGAGCGCGGCCTTCACCTTGTCGACATTGTATCCAAGCCCAGTGGTGCCCCACATGTAGTTTATGGAATAGGCGTTGTCGGGATCGTACTTGGCGACCCGTTCCTCGATATCCGACCACATATTGGCAAGGTTCGGCAGTTTGGTCTTGTCGAGCTTCATAAAAGCGCCGGCCTGAATCTGGCGCGACAGAAAGTCGGCAGTCGGAACGACAACATCATAACCTGTGCCGCCTGCAAGCAACTTGGTTTCCAGAACCTCGTTGCTGTCGAAGACGTCGTAGACGACCTTGATGCCGGTTTCGGCGGTGAACTCCTCAAGGATCGACTCATCGATATAGTCCGACCAGTTGTAGACGTTAACGGTTCGGTCCTGGGCCAGTGCCGCGCCGCTCATCAGAGCCAGGGCGGCCACGCCCGTCAGAATGTTCTTGATTGTCATATCGACCTTCCACTCCAGAATTGATGCCTTTGGGCAGGTCTGCCCCTGCATTTGTTTTCATACCCTGTGCCGGGCATTTCTTCATTTTGCGACTATTGCCACTGACCGTTTTCTTGTCCAGTGGCGATTTCGCTCTGCACCATCGTCAAAGATACGTCTGACGCTCCAATGACGATATCTCCCGTCCGAACTCGTTCAGTTCTTCCCGTTTGATCTCGGTCAGAACCTTGTGCATCTCGGCGCCTACTGCCTCTTTCATCAGTTCTGATGCCTCAAAGGCGTCAATTGCCTCGTCCATCCAGGGCGTCAGGCGTTTGTGTCCCTTTTCGTAGGCATTGCCGGTAACCGGCTCGGGCGGGGCGTTCTTGCGGCGCAGTCCTTCCATCATGCCTGCAAGGATGCCGGTCAGGACCAGATAGGGATTGGCGTCCGCGCCGGCTATCCGGTGTTCCACGCGCGCTGCTTCCGGGCTGCTGGCGGGCACGCGAAGCGCCACGGACCGGTTGTCGAACCCCCAGCAGATCGAAACGGGAGCATAAGAGCCCGGCTGCATGCGGCGGAAGCCGTTAAATGTCGAAACAAACAAGAGCTGCGCTGCCGGCATCGTCTTCAAGAGACCATTGATCGCGTGACCGAGCCTTTGCGCCCCGGTATCCGGGCTGGCGAAGATATTGCCGTTCTCGTCCTCCATGGAAACATGCACATGCATGCCGTTGCCGGGCCATTCCACGAACGGCTTGGCCATGAACGAGGCCTTGAGTTCATGCTTGCGGGCAACACCGGCCACCAGCCGCTTCAAGAGCACCACATCGTCGGCGGCGAGCAACGGATCGCGGCGGTGATGAAGGTTCAGTTCAAACTGCCCGGGCGCAGCTTCCGAAACCGCGGCATCTGCCGGAATGCCTTGCGCCTCGCACGACTTGCGCAGATCGTCGACGACCGGATAGAGCGCCTCCAGATCGGAGAGCGCATACATGTTCTGGCGCGCCGGGCCCAGATGGGTGGAAAACAGCGGCTTGGGCTGCTCGCTCCAATCGCCATCGCTTTCCTCAAACAGATAGAATTCCAGTTCGAAAGCACAGGTCGCCCGGAGGCCGAACTCCGCCTCCATCCTGGCAACCATCCGTTCCAGCACATGGCGCGGATCGGCGAGGAACGGCTCACCGTCGCGGTCATACATGGAGAGCAGCACCTGCGCGGTTTTCCGGTCGGCCCAGGGAACGAGTTTCAGCGTTTCCGGGATCGGCCAGCAAACGCCATCCTTGTCGCCGGTTTCGAGGTGCATGCCCGTTGCCTCGACCTCCCGGCCCCAGACATCAAGCCCGAACAGCGAATACGGAAAGGCAACGCCCTGCTCGAACACTTTCGGAAGCGCCTTGCCTGGCAGCCATTTGCCTCTCAGGACACCGTTGGTGTCCGGCAGTACGATTTCGAGAGTGTCCAGATCGTCGTTTTCGGAAAGAAACTCTTCAAGGCCGCGTTTCCAGCCCGGTTCTGCGGGATGCTCGAGAACCTGATGGGGAAGTTCGTTCATGCGGGTCCTTTGTGTCGCCGCTTGAGAGATCGAGTTAGCGGCGAGCGATTGCTATCTATGCAAAATTGTGATCACATTCACCAAGATCTGTCAAGGCGATCACCTGGAGCCCCAAAGCAAACGTGTCTGCGCCACGAAACGAACCCAGCAACGGAACAGTCCGCGAGCATGCAGGTGCCAAACGGGGAGCTGCGCGCGAACAGGTTGATCGAACTGTCCGGGACGCGCTGCTGACGGGGCGGTTCATCCCCGGAAAACCGGTAACCTTGCGCGGACTGGCCCAGGAACTCGGCGTCAGTCCGATGCCGGTTCGCGAGGTTCTGCAGCGGCTGGCGGCCGAAAACGCTCTGGAAGTCAAGGCCAACGGCCGGGTTCAGGTGCCGGCCATGACTGAGGCCCGGTTCTCCGAACTGCTGAAAGCCCGGGCCCTGCTCGAACCGGAACTGGCTGAAATCGCCGCGGGGCATCTGACACAGAAAGATGTCCAGGAACTGACACGTATAGACGACGACATAGATGCCAGCATCGTCTCGGGGGATGCGGAAACCTATCTGGCGCTAAACCACGCCTTTCACTTCCATATCTATCGGGCGTCCGGATCGAATGTGATTCTGCACTTGGTCGAAAGCATCTGGCTGCAATTCGCGCCCTTCATGCGGATTGTCTATGGCCGTGTAGGCACCGCCAATCTGATCGACCATCACAAGGAGGCCATCTCCGCGATCCAGCGCGACGATACGGCAGGCTTGCGCGCGGCGGTTCTGGACGACATCGATGCCGGCATGGGGTTGCTCGGGCTTGACCTCCTCATCACGAAGAACTCCGATCAGGAAGGTAAACACAGCAAGCAGAATTGAGCTTGCACTTTTTGTGATCACAAAATATCAATCTCAAAGAAGCGGCTGTTTCGACGGGCGCAAGATTGGCCTCTCCCCAAGAAACGGCGATAAAGGGCTCAACGACTACCGATCGAAAATCAGCTCTGGAGCCCGATGTGACCCAAGACGAGTTCAAATCCGATAGCGCCCCAATGGTGGACAGCCTTCGAGGTGTGCCGGACGGCAAAGCGGCACGCACCTGGCTTGAGGCCCGCAGCATCGAGGACATCGAGTGCATCGTTCCGGACCTTGCCGGGGTTGCGCGGGGCAAGATGATGCCGACGGAGAAGTTCTTCTCAGGGCCGGTAATGACCATGCCCGCGTCGATCTTCGCACAAACAATTTCCGGCGAATATCCGGAAGACGATGAGCGCTTTCAGCACAATCCGACAGACGGCGACCTCTATTTCCGGGCGGACTACAGCACCCTGACCTCGGTTCCCTGGGAGACCGACCCGACCGCCCAGCTCATCCACGATGCCTATACCCGCGAAGGCGAGCCGGTTGAAACCGCGCCGCGCAGCGTGCTCAGGCGGGTTCTGAAACTCTACGAGAACCAGGGCTGGACCCCGGTAGTCGCACCGGAGATCGAGTTCTATCTGGTCAAGCCCAATACCGACCCGGACTATGCGCTGGAGCCGCCCACTGGCCGCTCGGGACGGCCGGAAGTCGGCCGCCAGTCCTATTCGATTTCCGCGCTCAACGAATTCGATGAGCTGATCGACGACATCTATGACCTGTCGGAGAAGCAGGGCCTGGAAATCGACACCCTGATCCATGAGGAAGGCGCTGCGCAGATGGAGATCAATCTGCGCCACGGTGATCCTCTCGTGCTGGCCGATCAGGTGTTCCTGTTCAAGCGCACCATCCGGGAAGCCGCACTCCGCCACGACATGTATGCGACCTTCATGGCCAAGCCGATGTCGAACCAGCCCGGTTCCGCCATGCATCTGCACCAGTCGGTGATCGACACCGAAACCGGCCAGAACATCTTTTCAGCAGAGAACGGCGATGAGACTCCGGCCTTCCTGTCGTTCATCGCCGGACACCAGGCCTATCTGCCCAACGTCACCTGCATCATGGCGCCTTTCGTGAATTCCTACCGCCGGTTTTCGCGCAATTCCACCTCGCCGGTAAACGTCTTCTGGGGTTATGACAACCGCACGGTCGGCTTGCGGGTCCCATATTCGAACGCCCAGGCGCGGCGGCTTGAGAACCGTATTCCGGGCTCGGACGCCAATCCCTATCTCGCCATGGCCGCGTCGCTCGCCTGCGGGTATCTCGGCATGACGAAGGGTCTGAAACCCGACGCACCGCGCAACAGCTATTCCAGCGACATCGTCAAATCCCTGCCTCGCGGCCTGCCCGAGGCGGTGGCCCTGTTTGAGAGCAGTGACGAGATGGTCGAGGTGTTCGGCGAAACGTTCGTCGCCACCTACCGGGCGATCAAGTACGAAGAATTCGAAACCTTCATGTCGGTCATTAGCCCCTGGGAGCGGGAATACCTGCTCCTGAACGTCTGAGACCGGCACCTGACACCGACGAAAGGCCCCAGCAATGACGGCACATTCCAACATCTACCCGACCGCGGCCCTTCAGGCTCTGAACGCGGCACACCACTTTCAGCCGTTTTCGGACATGAAGGCACTGAATGAGGAAGGCGCCCGCATCATCACGCATGCCGACGGGGTTTGGCTGACGGATTCGGACGGGATCAAGATCCTCGACGGGATGGCGGGGCTGTGGTGTGTTCAGGTCGGCCACGGACGTGGCGAGATCGCCGATGCGGTCCACAAGCAGATGCTGGAACTCTCCTACTACAACACCTTCTTCAAGACGTCCCATCCGCCGGTCATCGAGCTGTCGGAAAAGCTGGCAAAACTCGCGCCCGCGCATATGAACAAGGTGTTCTACTGTTCTTCCGGATCGGAAGCCAACGACACCGTTTTCCGTATGGTGCGGACCTATTGGGACGCGCTCGGCAAGCCGGACAAGAAGGTGATTATCGGCCGTTGGAACGGCTATCACGGCTCGACCCTCGCCGGAACCAGCCTTGGCGGTATGAAAGCCATGCATTCGCAGGGTGATCTGCCGGTCACGGGTGTCCATCACATCGACCAGCCTTACTGGTTTGGTGAAGGCGGCGACATGAGCCCGGACGAGTTCGGCATCCATGCGGCGCGCAAGCTGGAACAGGCCATCGACGAAATCGGCGAAGACAAGATCGCCGCCTTCATCGCCGAACCGATCCAGGGTGCGGGCGGCGTCATTATCCCGCCGGAAACCTACTGGCCCGAGATCCGCCGGATCCTCAAGGAGCGTGATATCCTGTTCGTCTCCGATGAGGTGATTTGCGGGTTTGGCCGCTTGGGCGAATGGTTCGGGGCTGATCATTTCGGCATGGAAGCCGACCTGATGCCGATCGCCAAGGGTCTGACTTCAGGCTATCTGCCGATGGGCGGGGTGCTGGTCTCCGACAAGGTCGCCGAGGGCCTATATGAGCATGGCGGCGAGCTTTACCACGGCTACACCTATTCCGGTCACCCGGCCTGTGCCGCCGCAGCCATTGCCAATCTGGACATTATTGAGCGCGAAGGCCTGGTTGATCGGGTCAAGACCGATATCGGTCCCTATCTGAAAGAGCGCTGGCTGAAACTCGGTGATCACCCGCTGGTCGGCGAAGCCCGCATGACCGGCCTGGTCGGCGCAATGGAACTGGTGCCCAACAAGCAAGGCCGCGAACGCTTTGCCGATGAAGGTACGGTCGGCGGCATCTGCCGCGACATCTCCTTCAAAAACAGTGTTGTCATGCGCGCCGTCCGCGACACGATGATCGTCTCACCGCCGTTGGTGCTTTCTCACGAAGAAGCCGATCACATGGTAGAAACCGCATGGAAAACGCTGGATGAAACAAACAAGACACTGAAAGAACACGGTTTGGTGTGACGTTAATGCTGGCAGGCAGGCCAATCTGCCCGCGTGCCGGCAGTCGCCTTAAGGCGGAGAAAAAAGTGTTGTCAGCAAAGATGTGACCAACAGGACTGCGACGATAAGGGCGGCTTCGATCCTGATCACAAAACGAAGCCGCCTTGCGGCACCTGGAGCTCCGGACATCAATTCAGGTGTCACACTCAGTTTGTTCAATGCGGCCATTAACAATACACCACAAAAAAGCCCGAGCTTGATAGCCATTGCCTTGGTGTAGTCCATTGACATGGCGTTGATGGTTACAACACCAAACAACGCAAGCATTGAAGCACCGGCGACAAACAAGAGGGCAACCACGAACACAGCTTTATGGCCAAACTCTCGTGCCACAGCGCCTGCTCCGGTCCCGTCTCTCACACGGGCCTCCCTTGCAAGGGGCGCCAAAGCCCCGATCCAGAACGCTGCCGCCATGAAATGCAAGGCGATCAACGCTCCAAGCAACAGGCGGGGTTCGGACAAGGTATGCCCGCGCATTGCGAAAGAGACAGCCACCAGAACTCCCCCTGACAAAGCGCCAAATTTAGCCGATTTTCCCGGAAGCAATACCAAGGCTATGAGTGTCAGCCCAACCAGCCGGACGGCGGCACTCGCCCCAAGTGGGCCTTCAGCGACAATTTTCAGAAGAAACGGATCAAACGCACCGTCGATCGAACCGCCCATCAGGTATCCGGCTTGCAAGGGAATTCGCAAGACTGCAAAAACCGCAGCCCCGGCGGCAGCCACTACCGCCATTCGGGCGAGATACGCGCGCGTATCCGGCCCCCAACCGCTTATGAACACCAACGCAGTGACACTTCCAGTGGAGACAAGCGCAAGGCCATAGGCCGTTGCCTTGACCACAATTATGCACCAGGTCAGCGCATCAATCGCCGTTACCGCCGCCAGCAAGGCGCATCACTGCCGTATTTGAAATGAAAACTTGCCGCTCATCGAATGGCCGTCTTCGGAAATGCCCCGCCATTCCACTTCGTATACACCGGAAGGCAGGGCAGCAGGTACTGCCTCAAACGCCGTAGCAGGAGCCATTCCGCCGGGCCGGTCAACATCATGCTCAATACCCTTTTGATCTACCAGGCGGATGAAGGTCACCCGCATCGGCGCGTCGAAGGAAATTGCAATCACGCTCGGGGAAGACGCGAGGACGGACCCGTCAGCCGGCTGGGTGGTTTCTGTTTTGGAGTGGGAATGTGCTTGGCGAAGCGGAAGAACCGCAAAAGCCAGCATGAGTATTACAAACACTGAAAGCTTGTGTACTGGCATGTCGAACCCTCTCCATTGAACTCTTCAGGCGCACCGGCATCGTGCACTCCATGTCCTGGTATTCAGTTGCTGCGCGCGCGCACTACTTCTGCCGATTTACCGCAGGTTCCACCCAAATGGGCTCTGCAGGTGACCGGATCTTTCATTCGCAGCATCTGGAACAATGAAACACCATTCCAGAAAGGCACAACACTTTTGACGCTTGGCGTCCATTTACCAACAGGCCTGACAACATCGGCCAACGCCCTTCAACGCTCTTGTGCCCCGGCCAATTGCAAATACTCGAGGGGACAGTTTGTTATTTTACAGTCTCTGTCGGATAATGGAGCCGTTCTTCGTTCCTTGGGAGACCTGAGGAGATACGGCAATGCTTTTTTCTGTTCTGATTTACGCAAGTGAAGACCATCTCGACGCGCTGACCCCGGAGGAGCATCAGGCTCTCATGGGCGGACACGGTGCCTTCCACGAGCATACCAAAGCCAACCAGTTCTTTGCGCTTGCGACCAAGCTGATGTCCACCGGAACCGCGGTGACCGTGGAAAAATCCAAGGATGAGGTTCTGGTCACCGACGGCCCGTTTGCCGAAACCAAAGAACAGTTTCTAGGTTTCTATCTGATCGAATGCCCTGCCCTGGAAAACGCCGTCGAAGCAGCCAAACTGCTGCCGCTAGATCATCACCGGGTGGAGATCCGGCCTATCGACTATTTCGAGGGGGCGGATTTCAAGAATGCAGAGCGCCTGGTTATCAACGAAATTTAAGGCGGCGCGCCCGCGCACGCTTGCAGCGCTCAACCGCTACTTTGGCGACATCGACCTTGCTGAAGATGCATTTCAGGAAGCATCGCTCAAGGCGCTCCGGTCTTGGACACCGGAGACGATTCCGGCCGATCCGGCCGCATGGCTGATTGTCGCCGGGCGAAACTTCGGCATCGATCAGATCCGCAAACGGCGCAAGGAAACATCATCCACACATGATACGCTTGAGCCTGCCGCGCACGCGGCCGGAGGGGAAGCCGAAACCGCCGAGCATCTGGACCGGGCCCAATTCCGGGACGATGTGTTGCGGCTTTTGTTCACCTGCTGCCATCCGGTGCTGCGCCGCGACCAGCAGATCGCCTTGGCCCTCAAGATCGTCGCGGGCTTGAGCGTTGAGGAAACCGCCCGCGCTTTTCTGGTGAAACCGAAGACCATGGAGCAGCGCATTACACGGGCAAAGAAGCGGTTGCGGGCGGCAAAGCTGTCCTTTGACGACCCGCCCGGCCATGAGGAACGCGCGCGGCGGCTGGCCTCGGTCACCTTGTCCATCTATCTGCTTTTCAATGAAGGCTATAGCGCCGCAGCCGGCGATGCGCTCATCCGGGTCACCCTGTGCGAAGAGGCCATCCGGCTGGCCCGGCTGCTCAGCCGTCTGTTCGCCGGGGAACCCGAGGTGCGCGGGTTGCTGGCCTTGTGCCTTGCCCAGCATGCCAGGCATAGGGCTCGGCTGTCACCGCACGGCGAAGCCGTCACGCTTGAAAATCAGGACCGCGCGCTTTGGGATTGGCGCGCTATTGCCGAAGCGCAGGTTCTGCTCGAAGCCGCCTTGCGCCACCGGCGGCCGGGGCCGCACCAGATCGAAGCGGCCATCGCCCTGACCCACACACATGCGTCCACTTTTGAAGACACCGACTGGGCGGAGATTGAACGGCTCTACAGGGCACTTGAGCGGGTGCGCCCCTCCCCTGTTGTGACACTCAACCGGGCAGCAGCCCTTGCAAGGGTCAGGGGTCCGGATGCTGCGCTGGACCTTGTGTTGCCTGCGGCTGCCGCACTTCAAGGATACTCGGCCTTTCACGCGGCGGTCGGTGCCTTTTACGCCGAACTGGGCCGGAGGGATGCCGCTCGCGAAGCCTTCGCGAAGGCCATTGACCTTGCAGGGACCGAAACCGAGCGCGCCCATATTCGCGACCGGATCGCGGCATTGTAAATTTTTCCGTACGCCTGTCGGATCCTGCCAGGTTCGCCCGTCCTTTGATTGGCCCGCTGCCGCGGCCGCTTCAAATCGACGAGGAGACATTTAATGACCAATCCGATGCAAACACATGGCGCTTTCAGCTGGATGCAGCTCCAAACCGGCGAGGCCGAAAAGGCCAAACAGTTTTACACCAGCGTGCTCGGCTGGACGAGCGAGGACATGTCAATGGGCGACATGAACTATACGGTGCTGATCAACGGAGAGACGCACATTGGCGGTATTCTGCCGGTTCCAACTGATACACCTGCGTGGCTCGGTTATGTGACAGTTGACGACGTCGATGTCCGCACCGAAAAGGCCAAGGCCGCCGGCGCTACCATCTTGCAAGAGCCGAACACTGTTCCGGGCGTCGGCCGCATGGCAACCATTGCCGATCCGGCCGGCGGCGTGATCGCGTTCATCACATATGAAGCACCGGCGGGCTGATCAACCGCGACCTTCCCCCCTTCTCCATCAGGGGAAGGGGCTCGCATTTGCCGCATAAACCTCCTCACGTCGTTTGGCGAATTCAGCAATTTGTCTCACCGCCTATTACCAACCCCAGTTGATCAGATAGGTCTCTGCGTCTACCGATCGGTACTAGTTACGCCCAACCTTGAGACGGTCGATTTGCCATTGAAGCATCACGATTGTTCATTGAAACTGTGCGGTAGGAATTGCAATTGGCCGCCTTTTGGTTTGCTATTCTTTTGAGGCCGACAAGATGGGGAGCGTTACATCCAAACACTATCGCCATGTATAGGAGTTCCGATCATATGAACAAACAGAATTTCAAAGATCAATTACATTCCGAATATTGAAACAGTTATCCTAGTCCCTCTTCGGCATTTAAATCTGATTAGATAAGATCCTCCCCGATCGCAAATATAAAACCCAGTTTTTACTTCCAAATGAAACCGAAAAGAGCGTTTTATACTATAGATCAAACAAGGTTATAAATAACTTTTTCCACATCCATTCGTTGAATATTCCCAACAATTCACACTTTACTATTATTTTAACACATTACGGCTTCAATTACGCATCGCCTTCAACCCCTCGAGAGAATTATGAAAACAGCAAATAGTTACTCAGCACACTTTGCTGACCGGATCTCCGCCAATTGGCTGATGTTGGTTTCAGGCATCCTGGTTGTCATCGGTGTGATCGCCTATGGCTTGTTCGTCACCAGTGAGATGAACCGGTTGGCCAATCTCACTCACAAGCTGTTCATGCATCCCTATGCGGTCAGCACGAACCTGCGCGATATCGAAACGCAGATCGTTGCCATGCACCGCTCAATGAAGGATGTGGCGCTCTCGCGGAACGAGGCCGAACTCGAGGGTGCGACCAGGGCGGTCGACGCACTGGAAAAGGGAACATTCAAGCACTTCGACCTGGTGCGTGAACGTTTCCTTGGCAATCCGCAGATGGTGGAAGATGCCTATACCGCCTTTGTCGACTGGAAAGTCATTCGCGACGAGGTGATTGGGCTGCGCAAGGCCGGCGACCGGGAAGGCGCGGCGGCGATAACCAAGGGCAAGGGTGTTGAACACATTGCGAAAATCAACACGGCACTTGGAAAACTGCTCGATTTCGCCAACAACAAGGGCGAAGAGTTCTACGCCAATTCCAATTCGGCGCGGGACAGTATCTTGTTCCAGACATGGCTGATGCTGGGCGCCCTGATCGCCGCCTCGATCGGGATCAGCGCTCTGTCGACCATCCTTGTGGCACGCCGCCAAGCGAACATCCTGGACGCAATGCGGAACCTGTCCGAAGGCAAGCTGGAAATCGAAATTCCATACAAGGGCCTTGCGACCGAAGCAGGACGCACCGCTGAAGCCCTTGAGGTTTTCCGCCGCAACGCCATGGAGCGTGAACAACTCGCCGCCGAGGCAAAACAGGACGAGGAGAAGCGGATCGAACGTCAGAAGCGGATCGAGGCGATGGTGGAAGATTTCGACCGCGGAGTCGAAGGTGTTCTTGAAACCGTCGGCACCCGGTCCGGCGACATGCAATCCGTTGCAAAATCCCTCGCAGACATCGCTTCGACGGCATCCAACCGCGCGGACAGCGTTGCCCGGACGTCCAGCGAGGCCTCTCACAACGTCCAGTCCGTTGCCAGCGCGACCGAAGAACTGACGGCGTCTGTCAATGAGATCGGCAGCCAGATCAACGATACCAAACGCATCGTGGACACGGCGACCGAGGCGGCTGAGGAGACCAACAAGAAGGTCATCTCCCTCAATGATGCCGCGCAGAAAATTGATGAAGTCGTCACTCTGATCCAGGCAATCGCCGAACAGACCAACCTATTGGCGCTGAACGCCACCATCGAAGCCGCCCGTGCCGGTGAGGCCGGAAAGGGATTTGCCGTCGTGGCTTCGGAAGTGAAGGAACTTGCAACGCAGACTTCCAAGGCAACGGAAGAAATCTCGCAACATGTCGCCGGCATTCAGGGATCGACGAAGGAAGCGGTCACCGCCATCGACGAGATTTCCAAGACCATGCAGGAGGTGAACCAGTTCACCAATTCGATCGCCATGGCGATCGACCAGCAGAACGGCGCCACCCAGGAGATCAGCAAGTCGATCACCGACGCATCGATTGGCACCCAGTCCGTCGTGTCGGATATCGGCGACATGAACACATCGGTCGAGGAGACCAATCAGTCTTCCACCGAAGTGATGTCCGCTTCACGGGAAGTCGACAGCCTCGTCGCGGACCTGCGCTCCTACATCTCAACCTTCCTGAAAGACGTACGCGCCGCGTAAGTCTGCCACGATCTGCAAATGAAAAACGGCCCGGATTTCCGGGCCGTTTCAGACCGCTGACAAACCCCTGGCGTTTGCCGGGGGTTTTTGATTCACTGTTTTTATGTTGAAGAAACCTGGCCCGGATCAAACAACTCTCGAGATAGTGACGCTCGATCAGCTTGTTCCCGCCGATCACTTGTTGCGCAAGATTGATGCGGTGATCGACTTTTCGTTCATTCATGACCGCGTTGCTGGTCTTTATTGTGCCGACAATGGCCGCCCGCCGCTGGATCCGACCTTGATGTTCAAGGCGCTGTTCATCGGGTATCTTTACGGGATCCGCTCTGAGCGCCAGCTGGTGCGCGAGATCGAGGTGAATGTTGCTTACCGCTGGTTTTTGCGGCTGAAGCTGACGGACAAAGTGTTTGATGCCTCGACGCTCTCCCAGAACCGCCGCCGCCGTTACACCGATACCTCGGTGGCGCAGGACATCTTCGACCGGATTGTGGAGCAGGCCCTGCACCACGGGCTTGTCGACGGCACGGTGCTTTATACGGACAGCACGCATCTGAAGGCGAATGCCAACAAGGGCAAATACGACCTGACGCAGATCGAAAAGTCGCGGGCCGATTACTGGGGTGAGCTGGACCGGGCAATTGAGGCGGAGCGCAAGCTGCACGGTCAAAACCCTCTGAAGACCAAGGAGCGCACGCCACAGGTCAAACAGACCAAGGTGAGCCGCACGGACCCGGATGCCGGTTACATGGTGCGCGAGGGCAAGCCGAAGGGCTTCTTTTATCTGGATCATCGCACGGTGGATGGCCGGCTCGGGATCATCACGGATACCTTCGCCACACCGGCCAATGTCCATGACAGCATTGTGTATCTGTCCCGGCTGGACCGCCAGAAGCAGCGCTTCGATTTTGACGTCCGGGCCGTCGGACTGGATGCGGGCTATGCCACGTCCGGGATCGCCAAAGGGCTGGAAAACCGTGGCATTCTGGGTGTCACCGGCTACCGCCGCCCAACATCCCCCAGACCCGGCATGATGCGCAAGTCCGCCTTCACCTATGAACCTGACACGGACGGATACCGCTGTCCGCAAGGCCAGCTCTTGACCTACGCCACGACGGATCGCAACGGCTACAAACACTACCGCTCCGATCCCGCCCTGTGTAGGACCTGCCCGGTTCTGGCCTCCTGCACGTCCAATGCCAAGGCCGAGCGGACCCTGACCCGCCATGTCTGGCAGGAGGCGCGCGAGCGAACCGATGCCCACCGGCTCACCCCTTGGGGCAAGAGCGTCTACAAGCGCCGAAAGGAAACCGTGGAGCGCTCATTTGCCGATGCCAAGCAGCTTCATGGACACCGCTATGCCAGGTTCCGAAGTCTGACGCGGGTGCAAACGCAATGCCTGCTTGCCGCTGCCGCCCAAAACATCAAGAAAATCGCAATGGCCCTCACAAAGATCCCGAAACAAGCCCCCGCATGAGGGAGGCAAACCGACCTCACGCTGAATAAAGCCCGCTCAAAACACGAAAACCAAGAGCGTGAAAAAACAAACCCGCCAAAATCGACGGGTTTGTCAGCGGTCTGAAACGGCCCGGATTTCCGGGCCGTTTCTACGTTCCGTAGCCGTTTGTTATTCTGCAGCCACCAGCGCTTCGCGCAGAGACCGGCGCGCCCAGGGGCGGGTGCCTTCCGGGACTTCATCGACAGTACCGACGGGTTGCAGATACTTGGTAACCTCCGGCCATTCGCCGTCTTTCAGTGCCTTCAGCACTTCCGGCTTGGTGATCTCGAATGAGGAAAAGCCGCAGCGGCGGGCAAGCGGCACCTGGTCAAGAATGTATTTGCCGGTCGCACGGATATCGCCCTTGTACTGGGCCTGCTCCCGCAGGATCCGGGCTGCGGAAAAACCGCGGCCATCGGAAAAGGCCGGAAAGTCGACAGAGACATGGTCCAACCGCTCGAGGAACGGCAAAACGTTTTCGACATCGTCGCCCGCTTCAATCAGGACTGCGGTCTTGCCGTCGCGGCTCAGCCATCGCTCGGCATTTTCCAGAAACAGGGTCAGCGGAACGAGCGCATCGCCTTCTGCCGCCGGCACAGTGTCTGCGTCAGCGCGGGTCCAGGTCTCCTGCTCAAAGCCGGAAAGCGTGTAGATGGTTGCCATTACCGTGTCCTTTAACTTCTCACCGTCCCAAGGCCTCGCCCCGTGGACATCCCCCAATTGTCATTCAAGTCCTTCCCCTTCCTGGCCTCCGCCTCCAGGCGGCCGCTCAACAAGAGGACGGAACAGTCAGATTCCGCTGCCGTCGATTTCCTTGCCATGCGTCGGCAGGTGGATACCGCATTCGGTCTTGTCCTTGCCGCGCCAGCGCCCTGCCCGCGGGTCTTCGCCCGGCGCGACTTTGTCGGTGCACGGCAGGCAGCCAATCGACGGATAACCTTGCGCGACCAGCGGATGCGGCGGCAGATCCTTGGCGCGGGCATAGTCGAGGATTTGCTGCGCGGTCCAGTCGGCAAGCGGATTGACCTTGACCCGGCCGCCCTCTGCCTCGAAATGCTCGATGTTTGCCCTGCCGGAACTCTGGAAGCGTTTGCGGCCCGAGATCCAGGCCGAAAAGCCGCCCAGCGCACGCTCTAGCGGCACAACCTTGCGGATGTGGCAACACGCATCCGTGTCGCTCATCCACAGCATGCCGCCCGGGTCCTTATCGCTGAGATCCTCTTGAGCCGGCTTTTGCGTGCGCACGTCAGTCAGGCCCAAACGCTCGACCAGAGCATCGCGGTACAAAAGGGTTGCCGGGAACAGTTTGACCGTGTCAACGAACAAGACCGGTGTCGACGGATCGACTTCGGAAACCATGTGCAGCAGCACCGCGGAATCCGCACCGAAACTGGAAACCAGCGCAATCTCGCCGGCAAACTCATGCCGGATGGCCGCGGCGAGAATGTCCTTCGGTGCAGCATCCTCGAACTGCGCATTCAACAGGCCGACTTCGCCGTGAATGCCAGCGCCATTGTCGTCAACGTCCGGAAAAATGTTTTCAAGCAGCGCCATATAGTGCCTCCTTGAAGGGCTCCTCTCCTACACGCCGATAGGCGTCGAGGAAGGTCTCTTCCTTGCCGTCTCTAAGGCCCAGATAGGTATCGACCAGATTTTCAATGGCATCGACGACTTCATCGGAAGAGAAGCCACGGCCAATGATCTCGCCGATGGATGCATTCTCGTTGGCCGAGCCGCCGAGCGTGATCTGATAGAATTCCTCGCCCTTCTTCTCCAGGCCGAGAATGCCGATGTGACCGACATGGTGGTGACCGCAAGCATTGATGCAGCCGGAGATCTTGATCTTCAGGCCGCCAATATCCGCCTGACGTTCCCCACTGCCGAACCGCTCCGAAATGCGCTGCGCAACCGGAATGGACCGCGCCGTTGCCAGCGCGCAGTAGTCCATGCCCGGGCAGGCAATAATGTCGGTGATCAGACCGGAGTTGCCTTCCGCGATACCGGCAGCAAGCAGACGGTCATACAGGGCCGGCAAATTGTCCAGTTTCACATGCGGCAGGATCACGTTCTGTTCGTGGGAAATGCGGATCTCGTCATGTCCGAATGTTTCGGCCAAGTCCGCGATCACATCCATCTGCCCGTCAGAGGCATCGCCCGGAATACCGCCGATCGGCTTCAACGACAGTGTCACGGACGTATAACCCGGCACCCGATGCGGGTTAAGGTTGTGATCGAGGAACTGCGCGAACGCTGCATCTGTCGCACGGCGCTGCTCCACCAAAGCGGAGGCAGTCGCGCCGACTTCCAGCCGCGGCGGCGCGAAATAGGCCTCGATACGGCGAACTTCCTCGTCCGGAAGACGCAGAACGCCGTAGCGGATTTTTTCAAATTCCGCTTCGATATCCGCTTTCAGCTCTTCAAGGCCGGTTTCATGCACAAGGATCTTGATGCGCGCCTTGTACTTGTTGTCCCGGCGGCCATAGCGGTTGTAAACGCGCAGGATCGCCTCCGAATAGGCCAGCAGGTCCTCTTCGGGAAGATAGTCGCGCACCTTCCGGCCAACCATCGGCGTACGGCCAAGCCCTCCGCCGACAAAAACAACAAACCCGATCTTGCCGTTCTCGCCGCGGGTCAGTTGCAGGCCGATGTCATGAACCTGAACAGCAGCGCGGTCATTCGGCGCTCCGGTGATAGCGATCTTAAACTTGCGCGGCAGGAACGAAAACTCCGGGTGCAGCGACGACCACTGACGCAGGATCTCCGCATAGGGACGCGGATCGGCGATCTCGTCGGCGGCAGCGCCTGCGAAGTGGTCCGCCGTCACGTTGCGGATACAGTTGCCGGAGGTCTGAATGGCATGCATTTCCACTTCCGCCAGCTCTTCCAGAATCTTCGGCGTATCCTGAAGTTCTGGCCAGTTGAACTGGATGTTCTGGCGTGTGGTGAAGTGGCCATAGCCCTTGTCGTAGGTGCGGGCGATATGCGCCAGCTTGCGCATCTGGCGGGCATTCAGCGTGCCATAGGGAATGGCAACCCGCAGCATATAGGCATGGAGCTGAAGATAGAGGCCGTTCATCAGCCGGAGCGGCTTGAACTCGTCCTCGGAGAGTTCGCCCGCGAGCCGGCGGCGAACCTGATCCTTGAACTGCTCGGTGCGCTGCTCAACAAAGCTGGCGTCGAATTCGTCGTAGCGGTACATCTCTCTCTCCTTGTCCGGCGCTGCCACATCGGCGCAGCCGGTCCTCAATCAATTGCTTCAGGCGGATACGGCCTGGGCCTGTTTGCCAAATTGCGGATGGGTGGTCGGCCCTGCGGCCCGGATCTTTTCACGAAGGCGGACGGGCTCGATAATGCCGTCCTCGATCTCGACGTCCATCTCGTAAACCCCGACCACTTTCTGATCGGCTTCGGCCTTGGCGCCGATGGCAAGACCGTCGCCAACCGCCTCTTTGCCATCAAAGACCCGCGCCAGCGTGACGCGCTCGACCCAGTCATCATCCTGACCCAGCCAGACAACATCGCCGTTCAGCAGACGGTTCGCGGTGATTACTTTCATACTCTCAACTCCTCAGGCCGCGGCAACGCGGGTGGCCTTTACAGGCACCAGCGGCTCGGCATCGTTCAGGGTGGCGTGGCCAACAGCCTTGCCGATAACGATCAGGACCGGTCCGCCGATATCTTCGCGCCCGGCAAGGGCGGCGAGATCGGCAAGCGTTCCCGTAAACTGACGTTCGTCCGGATGGGCGGCGTTTTCGATGACCGCAACCGGCGTATCCGGGCCGAGGCCGGCGCCGATCATCTTGGCAGCCACAGCGGCCGCAACCGTGCGGCCCATATAGACGGCAACGGTCGAGCCTTTCAGTGCAAGGCCGGCCCAATCGGGCAGCGTCTCGGATTTCGCATTGTGTCCGGTGGCAAAGACAAGGTTCGAGGCAACGCCGCGCAATGTCAGCGGGATCTGCGCAGACGCAGCAGCAGCAAAGGCCGCGGTCACACCCGGCACGACCTCAAAGCCAACACCGGCGTTGCGCAACGCATCCATTTCTTCCGCTGCCCGGCCAAAGATCATCGGATCACCGGCCTTGAGACGGACCACCTTCTTGCCCTCAGCGCCGAGGGTTGCCAGCAAAGCACAGATATCTTTCTGCGAAACCGAATGAGCGCCCTTGCGCTTGCCGACCGAAATCCGCTCCGCATCGCGGCGTCCCATTGCAACAACTGCGGACGGCACGAGCGCGTCATGGACGATCACGTCGGCTTCCTGCAAAAGCCGCTGGGCCCGCAGGGTGAGAAGATCTTCGGCTCCAGGACCTGCCCCCACCAGCCAGACAAACCCTGGCTCATCGTACATGGAATTGAGCAGCTTCTGCGCTTCCGCGCGGGCGCTGTCCGTTTTACCGGCATAAAGATTGGCAGCAACTGACCCGGAAAAGAACCGCGCCCAGAACGACCGCCGCAAAACACCGTCATTGATCACACTCGCAGCCGCACCGCGAAAGCTTTCCGCCAACCGGGCAAGGTCTCCGGTGGCGCGCGGCAACAATGCCTCGATCCGCGCACGGATATGGCGGGCAAGCACCGGCCCGACGCCGGTTGACGTAATCGCAACCGCGATCGGCGCGCGATTCACAAGTGCACCGGTGTAAAAATCGCAAAGCTCCGGCTTGTCGACCGCGTTGGCCGGAACACCCAGAATGCGCGCCGCATCAACCACGGCCTTGTCAAGCGACCAATCCTCGCGGGCGGAAAACACCAAAGCGGCACCGTTCAGATGCGCCGGACGGAAATCCTCGGCGATGTGGATGGCACCAGCCCGCTCAACAGCTTCTGCAAGCTCGGGCTCGATCTCGCGGCCAACAACAATGATCTCGGCGTTGGTTTCGCTGAGAAGGCGCACTTTCGCTGCCGCCTCGCCGCCATGACCGGCCACAAGCACCCGTTTCCCCCTGACCTTGGTGAAGGTCGGGAAGACATCAAGGCGGCCCGCCGCACGGTCTGTGCGCTTTCCTTCGGCTGGCTGATGTGGTCTTGATGGCGTCGACGCCATGATTGGGACTCCGGCATTTTGTGTGCCTTAAATCTAAGGACTCGCCCGCAAGACCACCGGGCACCCTGTTTCAAACCTTCTGAGATAAGGAAAATATTTTTTTTCCGTAGCGCCATTCCGGAGACCGTTGTTCAGGCGCGCAAGTTTTCAGTCCATTTTATATGGATCGCTAAAACGCCTTGAACCATGCGCACCGTCGAAGAACGCCTGCTTGAAAAGCTAAGGTGTCCCTTTGTCCAAGGCTACTATTTCGGAAAGCCTGCGCCGATCAATGAGATAAGAAGCGATCTTGAGCACGTAAACGTGGAACCGATGCGCACTCGCCGCGTATCCGTCCAGGGCACAGCTTGATCAAACCCGGGTGGTCGGGATCAAACCAGATTATACGATCACACGCGCCCCTTCCCGCCGCGGATCCCCAAAACCATCAAACGACCCATCCGCGGCGCGCCAGACCGTATGAACGCCACCAAAGAACATGTTCCGTTTCGCCCACCCGCGATGATCGGGAAAAGCGGTCTTCAAGGCCCTGGCGTCGACCTCCGGCAGGAGGTCTTCAAAATCGAGATGCCCTTCTTCAACATGCAGGCGCGGCGCGTTGACGGCCTCTTCAAGGCTCTGTTTCAAAAGGGTCATCCGGACAACGCTGAGAAAAATCGCGGATCTGATCCGGCTTGACCCGCCAGAGCCCAGAACGACCAGCCCGCCATCGTCAGTGTAAATCATCGCCGGGCACATCATAGAGGCAAGGCGTGTGTCCAAAGGCCAATCCAGCTTGAACGGATTGACGTCTTCCTCTCCGAGAATGTTATTCAGCATAAAACCGCAATCCGGAACGATGCTGCCATTACCCTCACCGTTTGAAACTGTGACAGAAACTGCATTCCCCTCGGTGTCAGCAACCGAGATATGCGTGGTGCCTTTCTGGCGGATAGGACGTCCGGCCAGTCTGGCAAGATCGCCGTTCGCAGCAATTCGGGCGACATCAGCCTGTTGCAGGGCCTTCGCGAGGGAAAGCGGATCATGCCCTTCGAGTTTCGCAAACGCGTGACCAACAAGTGCACCACTCGCAGCCGGCAACGGATTGAGGAACACGCGGGAAGCGCCAACTGTTGAACATACCGGTTCCCTGTCCTCTGTCCGGTAGGACGCCAGATCGGCGCAGGTCAGGTGGCCGCCATCCCTGCTTTGCTGCGCAATGATCCGGCCTGCCAGTTCCTTCGATCCGGCATCACCACGGGCAATCAGGTCAAAGACCCCGGCAAGATCAGGGTTCTTGAAAACGGCACCCGGCTGCGGAAGTTCGCCATCCGGGGCGAACAGGGTGCTGGCTTCCGGCGTTGCGGTCAGGATCGGGCGGACAACGGTCGACAGGTAGTGCTGATAAGCGGTCACCTCGACACCATTCCGGCCAGCCGCAATGGCTGGCGCAAACAGATCTGTCAGCGGAAACCGCGCCCCCAGCGCTTGCAGCGCCGCCATTCCGGGGAAAAGGCCGGGAGCCGCAGACGTCGCAGCGCCAATGTGAAACCGCTGGGTGGCCGCCCCGAAATCCGCATGTATTTCGTGGACGCCGCAGTCGCCGGAATGCGCCCGCTGCTTCGGCGTTTGCGGAAAGAAATCGATCAGCCGGATTGTGCCGGTCGCGCCATCGCGCACCATTGCGAAGCCGCCGCCTCCGGGCGATGCCAGCACCGGTTCGCAAATGCAGGCCATCGCCAGCCCCGCAATGGCCGCGTCAATGGCCGTACCGCCGTCCCGCAGCATGGCGGCACCGGCTTCGGCGGTTTCCCGATGTCCTGCGGCAATCGCGCCTTTTGTTTTCAGCTGTTCCATCTGGCAGATGCGTTAACACATGCCCGGACGGTTTGCCTACTTCATCGCCTGCAGAACCGAGACATAGTTGGCAACGGCTGCCCCGCCCATGTTGAAGATGCCGCCGATTTCGGCATTGTTCACCTGAATGTCCCCGGCTTCGCCTGCCAATTGCATGGCAGTCAGTACATGCATGGAGACGCCGGTCGCACCAATCGGGTGCCCCTTCGCTTTCAGGCCGCCGGACGGATTGACCGGCAGTTTGCCGTCCATCTCAGTCCAGCCTTCCAGAATGGCGCGGGCACCCTCGCCTTCCCTGGTCAGGCCCATTGCCTCATATTCAATGAGTTCGGCAATGGTGAAACAGTCATGTGTTTCCACAAACGACAAATCCTCGATCGCAAGACCGGCATCGCCAAGCGCTTCCCCCCAGGCCCTGGAACATCCCTCGAACTTCAGGATGTCACGCTTCGACATCGGCAGAAAATCCTGCACATGGGACATGCCGCGGAAGGCGACCGCTTTTTTCATGCCCAGCGCCGTCGCCGGATCGGTCAGAACGAGGGCTGCTGCGCCATCTGAAACGAGTGAGCAGTCAGTCCGCTTCAAAGGCCCGGCAACATATGGGTTCTTTTCACTTTCGGCGCGGCAGAAATCAAAACCGAGATCTTTGCGCATCTGCGCATAAGGATTGTTCACACCGTTCTTGTGGTTCTTGGCGGCAATCTTTGCCAGAGCGTCGGATTGATCGCCATACTTCTGGAAATAGCCGTCGGCGATCTTGCCGAAAACACCGGCAAACCCGGCCGGAATATCGCCTTCCTCTTTCAGGTAGGATGCCTTCAGGAGGTTCTGGCCGATTTCCTTGCCAGGTGTGGTGGTCATCTGTTCGACACCGGCAACCAGTACAAACCGCGCATCGCCCGAGCGGATGGCACGGACACCCTGATGGACGGCTGCTGACCCTGTCGCACAGGCATTTTCAACCCGTGTGGCCGGCTTGAAGCGCAGATCGGGGTCGGCCTGAAGCACCAGCGAGGCGGTGAAATCCTGTTTGGAAAACCCGGCATTGAAGTGACCGAGAAGAATTTCGTCGATGTCCTCGGCCGCAAGCCCGGCGTCCTTGATTGCGGCACCGGCCGCCTGAACGACCATGCTTTCAACGGTTTCTTCCGAATGCTTGCCGAACGGCAAATGCGCCCAACCAACAATAGCTGCAGTCATCACATTCCCTCCCGATCCTGCACCGTCTCCCAACCAGCGGAGCGGCGACTGCGGAACTGTTTCACCAAGCCGCAAGGAAGGCAAGTTCAAATTGACCTAATCGTCATGCAATTAGCATTATGTATTTTTTATTAGATATTTAGGCCGATACCGACGGAATCCGGGATCTGCGTCTACCATTTGACCGTTTGGTCATATTATTGTCACTTAACGTATGGTAACAAACCCTCGTTTCAGGCAGACCTCTTTTTAGCACTTTCAGAGCTTTCAACCGGACCCGTTCGCGGGTCCGGTTTTTTTTGCGCTGTATTCCGCTCATGCCCCAAGGCTTGCCACAAACTCCACGTTTTTCCGCAAATCACCACTTGACCAAAAAAAAACGGGAGCATATAGCCACTCAAAGCGCTTTGGAAAGCCGCCACCCCATCGACAATTTATAGAAGCAAGCGGAGCCCGCCATGTTTGCAGATATCGTTCACGCGACCGCCGTCGCTCAGGAAGACCAGCCTCAGGCAGCCCGTGATACGGATTGGTGGCGGGGGGCCGTTGTCTATCAGGTCTATCCGCGCTCGTTTCAGGACAGCAACGGCGACGGGATCGGCGATTTGAATGGGGTGACTGAGCGCCTGGACTACATTGCCGGACTTGGCGCCGACGCGATCTGGCTGTCGCCGTTCTTCACCTCGCCCATGGACGATTTCGGCTATGATGTCTCCGACTACCGGGATGTCGATCCGATGTTCGGCACACTCGCCGACTTCGATCGCATGCTGGACGAAGCCCATGCCCGCGGGCTGAAAATCATCATTGATCTGGTGCTGTCGCATACCTCCGACCGGCACCCGTGGTTCGTCGAAAGCCGCTCCTCGCGGGACAATCCGAAAGCCGACTGGTACGTGTGGGCGGAGTCCAAGCCGGAAGGTTCACCGCCAAACAACTGGCTGTCGATTTTCGGCGGCCCGGCCTGGGAATGGGACGGCGTGCGAGGCCAGTACTACATGCACAATTTCCTCAAAAGCCAACCGGATCTGAACTTTCACAACATGGATGTTCAGAACGCTCTTCTTGAAGTGGCCGAGTTCTGGCTGGAACGGGGCGTCGACGGGTTCCGGCTCGACACCGTGAATTTCTATGTCCACGACAAGGAACTGCGCGACAACCCGCCAGTCGACCCGAGCACCGCAACGACGATCACCTCAAAGGTCAACCCTTACAGCTTCCAGAACCATCTCTACGACAAGTCCCGCCCGGAAAACCTGCAATTCCTGGAGCGTTTGCGGACTGTCATGGACCGCTATCCGGGTTCCACCTCCGTGGGAGAAATCGGCGATGACGGCAAGGCGGCAGAACTGACCGCCTCCTATACGGAAGGCGGCAAGCGCATCCATATGGCCTACAGCTTCGGCTTGCTCGCCGAAATGGGTTCTGCTGAATACATCCGCGCAACGGTTGAGGCGATGGAAGAAACCATTGGCTCTGGCTGGCCAAGCTGGGCATTGTCGAACCACGATGTCGCCCGGCTCGTCAGCCGATGGGGCCGCGATGATGTTGCAAACCGGTTTGCGCCGCTGGCAGTCGCCTTGGTTACTTGCCTGAAAGGTACCCCTTGCGTCTATCAGGGAGAAGAACTGGGCCTCGGCGAGGCTGATGTTCCCTTCGAAGACCTGCAAGATCCATATGGAATCCGCTTTTGGCCGAAATACAAGGGCCGGGACGGAAGCCGCACGCCGATGCCCTGGGTGAGCGACAACCAGAATGCCGGGTTTACAACGGCGGACAAGCCGTGGCTGCCGGTCGATCCGGCCCATCGCGCCAAGTCCGTCGATCACCAGTCCGGCGAACGGAACTCCGCCCTCAATCGGGCCCAGGCGTTTCTGGCCTGGCGCAAGGACAAGATGGCGCTGAAACGCGGCAATATCGCCTTCATCGACAGCCCTTGCGATACGCTTGTCTTCACCCGGACTTACAACGGCGAAACGCTTTTGTGCGCCTTCAATCTGGCGAACGACCCGGTGGAGATTACCCTTTCCGGCATGGACCTTTACCCACTGGATGCAGCGGGCTTTACAGGCATCGCCTCCGGAACGCTGCTGACGCTGCAAGGCCTGGACGCGGTTTTTGCACGAGTGCTCTGAAACGGCGGACTTTTAATCCGGAACCGGCACGGCTAAACAGGCAATTCCGAACCCACCCGGCTCTGGAACCTGTTCATGCCCGCCCGCTTGCCGCTTTCCGTCTTTATCATCGCTCGCGACGAGGCCGACCGCATTGCACGGCCCATCGAAAGCGTGCGTGATTGGGTGGACGAGGTCATTGTCATTGACAGCGGTTCGACAGACGGCACTGTCGAAACCGCTGAGAACATGGGTGCGCGGGCGGTTTTCAATCCATGGCCGGGCTATGGGCCGCAGAAACGGTTCGGTGAAGATCAGTGCCGCAATGACTGGATTCTCAACCTCGACGCCGACGAGGAGATAACACCGGAGCTGTCAACGGAGATCCAGGCGAAATTTGCTGATGGGAGCTACCTTGATGCCGATGGCTGGCGGATCATGATCCGGGACATCTATGCGCACGAGGCGGAACCGGCGCCCTGGGCATACGGATACCACCAGATCCGGCTTTATGACCGGCGCAGAGGCCGGTTTTCGCAATCCACCGTGCACGACACCGTGCGCCCGGAACCGGGTGCGAAAATCGCCAACCTCAAGGGCATCATGGCGCACCGCTCGATCCGGTCGCTGGAGTTCCAGGTTGGCAAATATAATCGCTATTCGGATATGCAGGTCGCCGATCTGCAAACGCATGGCCGGAAGCTGCCCAGAATGCGTCTGCTGACCGAATTCCCAACCGCATTCATCAAGGCCTACTTTGTCCGCCGCTACCGGAAATACGGCTGGTGGGGGCTGATCCTGTCCATCAACTATGCCCATGCCCGGTTTCTGCGCGTTGCCAAAGCGTATGAGGCCAATCTCAAGCCAAGGTCCGGCGGCGGATGAATGGGCAGGACATTTCCGCAACGGTCGATGTGCTGATCGCCGGCGCCGGGCCTGCAGGATTGTACGCGGCTGACCGGCTCTCCTCGGCGGGCCTCAGTGTGACCGTTATCGACCGGATGCCCTCACCTGCGCGCAAGTTCCTGATGGCCGGACGCGGCGGGTTGAACCTCACTCACAGCGAAGACCTGTCAACGTTCGTTCAGCGTTACCGGGAGGCTGCAGACTTCCTCGCCCCAATGATTGAGGCTTTTCCTCCTGCCGCCCTGCGCGACTGGTGTCATGGCCTTGGACAGGAGACCTTCATCGGCTCGAGTGGCCGCGTCTTTCCAAAGTCAATGAAAGCGTCGCCGCTTCTGAGATCCCTGCTGATCCGTCTTGGCGATCGGGGTGTGAAAATGCTTCCGCGGCACAGCCTGTCGGGATTTGCCGGAAACGGCCAGGCAATCGTCTCCGTTGATGGCAAAACCCGGACGATCCAGGCAAGCGCATTCCTTCTTGCTCTGGGCGGTGCAAGCTGGCCGAAACTCGGCTCGAATGCGGCCTGGACAAGCATCTTGACCGAACGCGGTATTGCCATCCGGGCTTTCGAACCGAGCAATTGCGGGTTCCTGGTCGACTGGAGCAGTTTTTTGAAAGACCGCTTTGCGGGAACACCGTTGAAGCGAATTTCAATTACTGTTGATCACCATACGGTTCGTGGGGAAGCGCTGATCTCGGAAAAGGGTATCGAGGGCGGTGCCATCTACGCACTCTCTGCCGAAATCCGCGACTGCATAAAGAGCAAAAGCCGGGCGGAGATCGCTCTGGACCTGCGCCCGGATGTTGCGCTTCCGAACCTCACGGAAAAACTCTCCCGCCCGCGAGGCAAGCAGTCGCTGTCCGGTTTCCTGCGCAAGGCGGCCGGACTGGGGCCGCTGGAATTGGCTTTGCTTCACGAAGCCGGACCGGTCCCATCTGACACCGAAGCACTCGCCGCCCGGATAAAGGATGTCCGGCTCATTGCACATGCGCCATATCCGATGGATCGGGCCATATCGTCAGCGGGGGGGATTTGTTTTCACGAGATTGATGATCGCCTGATGTTGAACAAGTTGCCGGGCGTGTTCGTAGCCGGCGAAATGCTGGACTGGGAAGCGCCAACGGGAGGCTATCTGCTGCAGGCCTGTTTCGCGACCGCGCACCGTGCTTCCGGCGGCGTCATCTCATTTCTGGAGCAAATGCCGGACAAGGACCCGCAGTCATGACCACGCTTTATGTCGATGCCGACGCCTGTCCGGTCAAGGAGGAAGCCGTCCGGGTCGCCGAGCGCCACAAGGTGCCGGTCAAGATGGTGAGCAACAGCTGGATGCGCTTGCCGGACAGCGACCTTGTCGAGCGTGTCGTGGTTCCTGATGGCCCCGATGTCGCTGACGACTGGATCGCAGAACGGTCCAAGTCCGGCGATGTGGTGGTCACCGCCGATGTACCGCTTGCCTCGCGCTGCGTTGATACCGGCGCGCAGGTGATCTCGCCAAAGGGCGAACCTTTCGAGGAGGCGGCCATGGGCATGCGCCTGGCCATGCGTGACCTGACCACGCATCTGCGGGAAACCGGCGAAATACGGCAGGGCGGGCCCGTTTTCACAAAGGCGGACAGATCGCGCTTTCTCAATCGTCTTGAGACAATGATGCGTGCGGCAAAGCGGATCTCGGAAAAGAATTAACCGCGCCTCTTTTTCAAGAGACGCGGCCGATCTGTGCAACTTGTCATCCGCTGCCAGCTCAGTTGCAGAAGCGGTACTGACCGGAGTAGGCCAGATAGTAGCCGGTATTCGGATTGAAGGACCGGTACTTGCGCGAACAGTACTGGTACCAGGCCGGGGTCCAGGGTTGCGCCCGGTAGTAGGTAACCCTCGGGGCCGGACGGTAGACCCGGCGCGGTGCCTGATAACGCGGCTGGGACAACACGGAACCGACGATCGCACCGGCGACAAACCCTCCGGCTGCGGCGCCCCAGGCATCAGCCTTGGCGGTTTCTGTCTGGGTTGTGAGAACCGCACCGGCGGTCATGGTCACGGCGACGGCGGTAACTGCGATTTTCTTGAACATGACGTCTTCCCTTCCTTCTGTTGGCGGCGGTCTGCGCCTGCCGTTCCGGGAGGAAACGTTGTTCGCCCCTCCATTGAGAATGACCATACGTTCGATTCGGCTCCTCCTCTGTGACCACTGTCACAAAACGAAGAGTTGCAAAGGCGGAACAGATTTTATCCGGCGGTTTGGCCCAAAAAAATGCCTGGAATTTTCGGCAAAGAATGAACGGATTATTGAACAATCGGTTCAATAATCGCCATGTTGGCCACGACACGCGATTTTTTCCTTGCAAACTAAGCTGTTTACCCCACATAAGGCGACAGGCGCTTTTGCGCCTTACGGGACATGAACTAGACCCGGTTAGACTGATTTCGGCAGCGCTTTAAAGGGCTATGCTTTGAATTACCAAGCTTTCCGTTTCTATCTGACTGCTCGTTTTAGGCGTGCTGCCTGACGGGCAGCGCGTAAACCAATACAACGGAAAGGCTTCTCCATGCGTGAGAACGGCACCATCAAATTCTTCAATGCAGATCGCGGCTTCGGTTTCATCACACCGGAAAACGGCGGCAAGGATGTGTTCGTACACATCACGGCTTTCGAACAGGCCGGCCTCGGCACTCCGGTTGAAGGCGCAAAGATCTCCTTCGTCGCCGAAGACGACCGCCGCGGTCGCGGCAAGCAGGCCGCTCAGCTCGAACTGCTCTAAAAACTCTGATTTTGCAGTATAAAACCTGCACTTACGAGATCCAGACGCCGGTCCTATTGGGCCGGCGTTTTTATATGTCCGGCACACCAACCCGGCCGGCACTCGCCGGGTCATGTGAATCGCGCAGGTGTTCCAACTCGCGCATACGGGCCTCGGCCCGCTCGGGATTGGCGCGCGTCACGCCGGCGATCAGCACCTCGGCAATTGCCATCAGCGACAGGGAGGAGTCCCAGGGCGAAGGCACCGCGACACGTGCGGGCAGGACGAATTGCGCTATCCGCCCAATTGGAGAAACCCAACTATCGGTTACCACTGCGACAGTGGCGCCCTGGCGTGCGGCTGCCTCGGCGAACTGGATGATTTCCGTCTGATACCGGCGGATATCGAACACCAGAACAACGTCTTTCGTCCCCATCCCGATCAGCTGATCGAACCAGTTTCCATGCTGGCCGGCGACGTGATTGACGCTGGCGCGGACAATCCGCAAATGGGCCGCCATATAACGGGCGAGGCCATCGGTGAAACGGCCGCCGACCAGATGAATGGTCCTCTTTTCGTCGGAAAGGAGCCGGATCAAACCGTCCAAGTCGGACTTGGCAATATTCGCAAATGTTTCACGGACATTCTCCAGAAGCTGGTCGACATGCGGGTCTCCGTCTTTTTGCAGATCCATGGCGCGGCTTCTGGCAAGCGGTGAATTCAACTGGCTTTCCAGTTCGCCGCGGAGTTGCTTTTGAAACTCGGCGAAGCCGGGAAAGCCCAGTCTGGCAACAAACCGCAAGATAGTCGGAGAGCTGACGCCGGCCGCACCGGCGAATTGCGCTACAGTGCCAAGACCCTCCATGGGATAATTCGCCATAAGCGCATGGGCCGCCTTGCGTTCTGTCGCGGTAAACTCGTCCAGCCGGTCACGAACAACTTCCAGGAGCGGTTTTTCCATCTGCTTTTTCCCTTTCTCCCCTGCGGCACGATCTTTTCGTTGACACGGCCCGATTTCTTGTACCAAATATTACAAGTTTTTGCGAGCGGATCAAATCTGTAATAAAAAGTACAGATACCCGACATTGGACGGCAAGAGGAAAAAACATGGCGCCAAGCCTTGGTACTGGAGGAGACGGTCCGACTGTCACCGTGGCAAATGGCGACGGAAAAGGACCGCTGGTGCTTGTCTGTGACCACGCCTCCAACCACTTTCCCTCTCCCTATGACAAAACGCTTGGTGTCTCTGAAGCTGAAAAAACAATGCATGTCGCCTGGGACCCGGGCGCGCTTAGCCTTTCTTTAGCGCTCGGCGACAGGCTGGATGCTCCGGTTGTTTATCCGGGTGTCTCCCGGCTGATTATCGACTGCAACAGGGAAGAAGATCGGGAAGACCTGACGCCATCTTTGAGCGAGATCGTTGAAGTTCCCGGAAACCGGAACCTTGTCCAGAATGAAATCAACCGCCGGCTGGATATGGTGCACCGGCCATTCCACAAGGCGATTGCCCAAACCCTGGATACACGCGCCAGCCGGAACTTGCCGAATGCGGTCGTATCCATTCACACCTATACGCCGGTCTTCAAGGGTAAAGCCCGGCCATGGGAAATCGGCCTAATCTATGGCGAGGACCGGCGGCTCGCTGAACCGGTTCTGAACAGTCTGAAATCGGTAGACGGCCTGACGGTCGGAGACAATCAGCCCTACAGCCCGTCAGATGGCGTCTATTACACGGTTCGCCGCCATGGCGAAGCACGCGGGCTTCCCTGTCTCATGATTGAGGTTCGCAACAACGAGCTGCAGACGCCACAAGACGAGGCGAAGTGGGCCGATCTTCTGGCTCCGGTTCTTTCCAGCGCCCTTTCAGCATTGGAGCCGCAAGCGCGGCGTAGCGCCGGAGATGCCCATGCCTAACATTCTTCTCAGCTACGTTCGCATCGTTGACGGTTTCAACCGCGGGCTTGGCCGGATCATCATGTATGGCGTCTTCGTGATGGCCGCGATCCTGCTTTGGTCGTCGGTCTCCAAGACGTTCTTCAACCCGTCGCTATGGACCCTCGAAGTCGCGCAGTTCGCCATGGTCACCTACTATATTCTGGGTGGACCCTACTCCATTCAGATCGGATCGAACGTGCGTATGGACCTGTTCTATGCGGACTGGAGTGCGAAGAAGAAGGCCTGGTTTGATGCCTTCACCGTGTTTCTATTGATGTTCTATCTCGGCATCTTGCTCTACGGCGGGCTTAGCTCGATGGCTTACTCGCTTGGTTACTTCGGCAAGGAATTCGCGAGTTTTTATGGCGAGCTGATCTTCGCCTTCATAACCGGCGGGCCGAAAGGCGCAGGTGAAGTCATCGGCTTCATCGAGCGCAGTCCCACGGCCTGGCGGCCGGTCATCTGGCCAATCAAGGCGATCATGTGCCTGGGCTTCTTTCTAATGCTGCTTCAGGCCATATCCGAACTGATCAAGGACATCGCGACCATCCGGGGAGAAAAAATCTGATGTCCTATGAGATGATCGCCATTCTCATGTTCTCTTCGATGATGCTGATGCTCATGACCGGGCAGCGTGTCTTCGGCGCTATCGGCGGCATCGCGGCACTTGCCGCAGTGCTGCTGTGGGGAACCGGTGGGCAGGATATACCCTTCTCCGCGGCCATGAAGCTGATGAAGTGGTATCCGCTTCTGACACTGCCGATGTTCATTTTCATGGGTTATGTCCTGTCGGAATCGCGCATTGCCGACGATCTCTACAAAATGTTCCATGTCTGGATGGGTCCGGTCAGCGGCGGGCTTGCCATCGGAACGATCCTCCTCATGGTGCTGATATCGGCCATGAATGGCCTGTCGGTCGCGGGCATGGCCATTGGCGCGACCATTGCGCTGCCGGAATTGCTGCGTCGGGGCTACGACAAGCGCATGGTCACCGGCGTGATCCAGGCCGGCTCCTCCCTGGGGATTCTCGTTCCGCCCTCCGTGGTGCTGGTGCTTTACGCGATGATCGCGCGCCAACCGGTCGGCCAGTTGTGGCTTGCAGGCGTCATTCCGGGTCTGATGATGGCGGCCATGTTCATCATCTACATCGCGGTGCGCTGCAAGCTTCAACCGAGCCTTGGTCCGGTTCTGCCAAAGGAAGAACGCGATATCCCGACTTCGGAGAAATACCGGTTGCTGCTGTCCGGTCTCCTGCCGATTGTCATTTTCGCCGCGATGATGGTGCCGTTCGTCAATGGCTGGACCAGCCTGGTGGAGAGTTCGGCAATCGGCGCTCTGACCGCGTTTCTTGCCGCAGTCGTCAAGCGGAGAATGACCTGGACGGTCTTCCAGACCTGCTTGAAGCAGACGCTGGCGATCTCCTGCATGTTCATGTGGATCATCCTCGCCGCCCTCGGGTTCGGCGCCGTGTTCGACGGGCTTGGAGCCGTGAAGGCGATCGAGAACCTGTTTACGGAGCAACTGGGCCTCAGCCCCTGGGCCATCCTGATCCTGATGCAGATCTCGTTTCTGGTGATGGGCACGTTCCTGGATGACACAGCAATGCTGGTGATCGTGGCACCTCTTTATGTCCCGCTGGTGGCAACGCTCGATCTGGGCATTCCCGCGAACGAAGTGCTGATCTGGTACGGCGTGCTTTACACCATCACCACACAGATCGCCTATATGACACCGCCTTTCGGCTACAATCTGTTTCTGATGCGCGCCATGGCTCCAAAGGAAATCTCCATGCGCGATATCTACTCCTCGATCGCTCCGTTTGTACTGGTGATGGGCCTTGCGCTCGCACTGGTCATGATGTTCCCGCAAATCGCTCTCTGGCTGCCGGAAACCGTGTACGGCCGTTAGCAAAGTGCGGGACAATAACCAAGAAACCGGGAAAACCCGGGCGGACTTCCTGCGTTTGGCCAGCCAAGCAATACGCCGGCGCAGATGCAAGTGAATCAACCAAGAGAAGGGAACTGCAATGAGCAACAGACGTGATTTTCTGAAAAAAGCCGGCCTGGGTACGGTTGCGGCAGCCGGAGCCACGACTCTGGCAGCACCTGCCGTTCATGGTCAATCTGCAATCAAATGGCGCCTTCAGACCTATGCCGGTCCGGCGCTTGCCGAGCATGTCATCAAGCCGCATATCGACGCCTTCAACAAGGCTGCCAATGGCGAAATGGAAATCGAGCTGTTTTTCGCCGACCAGCTTGTTCCGACCGGAGAACTTTTCCGGGCCATGCAGCAGGGCACCATTGACGCGGTTCAATCCGACGACGATTCCATGGCCTCCCCGACCGAAGTCACGGTGTTCGGCGGCTACTTCCCGTTCGCCAGCCGTTATTCTCTGGATGTGCCGGTGCTGTTCAACCAGTACGGCCTGAAGGAAATCTGGGAAGAGGAATACGCCAAGGTCGGTGTCAAGCACATCTCTGCGGGTGCATGGGATCCGTGCCACTTCGCCACCAAAGACCCGATCCGCTCGCTCGCCGACCTCAAGGGCAAGCGCGTCTTCACCTTCCCGACTGCGGGCCGTTTCATGAGCCAATTCGGCGTCGTGCCGGTGACCCTGCCGTGGGAAGACATCGAAGTCGCCGTTCAAACCGGTGAGCTTGATGGCATTGCATGGTCCGGTATTACCGAAGACTACACTGTCGGCTGGGCGGATGTGACCAACTACTTCCTAACCAACAACATATCTGGCGCATGGGCCGGTTCCTTCTTTGCCAACATGGAAAAGTGGAACGACCTTCCGGACCACCTGAAGACCATGTTGCAGCTGGCCATGGACGCATCGCACTACTATCGCCAGTGGTGGTATTGGGGCGGTGAAGCTTCCTTGCGCGTCAATGGCACAAAGATGGCACTGACCTCCATTCCGGACGCAGAATGGGCAACCGTCGAGGCTGCTGCTTTGAAATTCTGGGACGAAATCGCAGCTGAGTCCGAGACCAAGGCAAAGGTTGTCGAGATCTTCAAGAAGTACAACGCCGACATGCAGAAGGCCGGCCGGCCTTACCGCTATAGCTGATCCAAGCGATCATCATGCCAGCCCGGACATTCGTCCGGGCTGGTCCCTTAGTGCGATTTACATGAGGTCTGGGCTGAAGAAGTCCGCCCACCAAGAATACGGACGCGTTTCCCATGGCAGGCAATCTAACATTCGACACTCTCAAGTCCGCGGTTTCCAGCGCTGAAATCGACACTGTGCTCGCCTGTATCGTGGACATGCAGGGCCGTCTGATGGGCAAGCGTTTTCATGCGCAGCACTTCATCGACAGTGCCTTTGAGGAAACCCACTGCTGCAACTATCTGCTGGCAACGGACCTGGAAATGTACACCGTCGATGGCTATGCAGCGACCAGTTGGTCCGGCGGCTACGGCGACTATATCATGAAGCCGGACCTTTCGACTTTGCGTCTGATCCCGTGGCTGGAGGGAACTGCCATGGTGCTGTGCGACGTCCTCGACCATCACACCCACGAGGATGTGCCGCACTCCCCGCGCGCCATGCTGAAGGCACAGGTCGCCCGGCTCGCCGAACTTGGCCTCACCCCGATGACCGCGACCGAACTTGAGTTTTTCCTGTTCGAAAAGGGCTTCGACGAGCTGAGCAAGGACGGCTACCGCGAACTGCAGCCGATTTCCGGTTACAATGAGGATTACAATATCCTGCAGACCACCAAGGAAGAAGCCGTCATGCGCCCCTTGCGCAACGGTCTTTATGCTGCAGGTATCCCGGTTGAGAATTCCAAGGGCGAGGCCGAAACCGGCCAGGAAGAACTCAACATCAAGTATAGCGCAGCGCTTGACTGCGCCGACTACCATTCCATCGCCAAGCAGGCGGTCAAGGAAATCGCCTGGGCGAATGGACGGTCGGCCTCGTTCCTGGCGAAATGGCGCTCCGACAAGGTCGGATCGGCGACCCACGTACACTTGTCCCTGTTCGATCAGAACGGCAGCAACGTCTTTTTTGACGCGGACGCGGACCATTCCATGTCCGAAACCATGCGCCATTTTGTAGCCGGCATGATCAAGTATGCTCCGGACTATACCTATTTCCTGGCACCTTACATCAACAGCTACAAACGCTTTCAGAAAGGCACTTTCGCCCCGACCAAGACCGTCTGGTCGGTAGACAACCGGACGGCCGGTTTCCGTCTGTGCGGCGACGGCACCAAGGCAGTGCGGATCGAATGCCGGATCGGCGGATCGGACCTCAACCCCTATCTTGCCATCGCAGCCCTGATCGCCGCCGGCATCAAGGGGCTGGATGACAAGCTGCCGCTCGACCCACCGGCATCCGGCGATGTCTATGAAGCCAAGAAGGCCAAAGAAATCCCGCAAACCCTGCGTGACGCGAGAGAGACCCTGCGCAAATCCAAATTGCTGCGCGAGGCTTTCGGCGATGCCGTTGTCGAGCATTACGCACGGGCAGCAGAATGGGAGATTGAGGACTTCGACCGGGCGGTGACCGACTACGAGATTGCCCGCGGGTTTGAGCGGGCATAGCAACACTGTTTACTGCACAAAAAAACACTGTTACTTTCCTTGCGTCATTTAACGCGGGAGCATGATACAGTGTCGAAGTATACGCCGCTTGAAAAACACCTGAAAGCTGAGAGTTTTGAAAGCATTCCCATGACATTCTCGGAAATTGAGACACTCATAGAGGACAAGCTTCCGGCTTCGGCCCGGAAGCACCGGGCTTGGTGGAGCAACAATCCGAGCAACAGTGTTATTACATACGCATGGCTGGCAGCTGGCTATAAAACCGCAGACGTGAGCATCGAGAACGAACGGGTCGTGTTTGTCAGGAACGGGCGTCCGGTACCGGATCCGGCAAATGATACGGGACGACATCCAGTATTCGGCTGCATGAAAAACACGATCAAACTTTCGGAAAGCACCGATCTCACCGAGCCGGCAACCCCTGAATGGGCCCACGCTCTCGCAAATGCGGAGCTGATCAATGAGTGACGTTCTGCTGGATACTTGCGCTGTCATATGGGCCGGAAACGGCGATCCGATCGCGGATGAAGCGGTAGATCTCCTGAACGAAACACACCGCAATCAGGAAAAAACCCTGGTATCGCCATTCTCGGCTTGGGAACTCGGGATGCTTGTCTCCAAATCCCGGCTAAGTCTCACCAGGCCGGTCGCGGACTGGTTCTCCGATTTCCTTGATCGGGGCCGCCTCACGCTGGCTGAGCTATCACCCAAAATCCTGGCAGAAGCTTCGTTCCTGCCGGGCGAGCCGCCTGCCGATCCGGCCGACCGGATAATCATCTCAACCGCCCGGGCGCTCGACCTGATCGTCGTCACCCGGGACACGAAAATCCTCAACTACGCTTCGGACGGCCATGTCCGGGCGATTGCCTGCTGACGGAGTGCTTATGTCAGAAACGATCAAACTGATTTCCCCAATCGATGGGTCCGTCTACGCCGAACGCCCGGCGCTTGACGAAACCGCAGTGGCACAAGCCGTGTCGGCGGCGCGAAACGCACAGCCCGCATGGGCGGCCGTACCGGTCGCGGAACGCGTCGGCTATTGCCTCAAGGCGCTTGAAGCACTCAAGGCAATGAACGACGATGTTGTTCCGGAAATCGCCTGGCAGATGGGCCGTCCGATCCGTTTTGGCGGCGAACTTGGCGGCACCATTGAGCGGACGGAGTATTGCGCCGCCATCGCAGAAGAAGCGCTCGCCGATATCGAACGCACCGACAAGCCTGGCTTCAAACGCTATCTAAGACGTGTGCCTCTCGGCGTCGTGATGGTGATCGCGCCATGGAACTATCCGTTCATGACGGCGATCAACACAATCATGCCGGCACTGATGGCTGGCAATGTGATCTTGTTGAAACACGCTGCACAAACGTTGCTTGTCGGCG
The DNA here is from genome assembly GCA_965230445.1 of Roseibium sp. Lineage (GTDB taxonomy): Bacteria > Pseudomonadota > Alphaproteobacteria > Rhizobiales > Stappiaceae > Roseibium. The sequence continues at coordinate 3,397,734 of OZ246005.1, forward strand.
AACGGCTTGCCAAGGCGTTTGAAATCGCAGGCCTGCCGAAGGGCGTCTTCCAAAACATCGTGCTGACCCATGCAGGCACGGAAAAGCTGCTTGGCTCTGGCGTCATCGACCACGTCAACTTCACCGGCTCCGTCGGCGGCGGACGCGCAATCGAGAAGGCCCTTGCCGGAACATTTGCCTCGCTCGGACTGGAACTTGGCGGCAAGGATCCGGCCTATGTCCGCGCCGATGCGGATCTGGACTATGCGGTCGCCAATCTTGTCGATGGCGCGTTCTTCAACGCAGGACAATGCTGCTGCGGCATCGAGCGGGTCTATGTTCACGAAAGCCTCTATGACCGGTTCGTCGACGGCTTCGTGGATCTGACCAAACAATATGTCCTCGGCAATCCGATGGACGAGGCCACTACGCTCGGTCCAATGGCGCAAACCCGTTTTGCGACCTGGGTGCGCGAACAGACCCAGGAAGCTCTGCGCAAGGGTGCGAATGCGTTGATCGATACCTCGAAATTCTCCGAGGATAAGGACGGCACTCCCTACCTGGCGCCTCAGGTCCTGACCAACGTCAATCACCAGATGTCGGTGATGCGTGAGGAAAGCTTCGGTCCCGTCGTCGGCATCATGAAGGTCAAGGACGACGCTGAAGCGCTGCAATTCATGAATGACAGCCCATATGGCCTGACCGCTTCGATCTGGTCCGAAGATGTCGAGGCAGCTGGCGAAATCGGCGATCAGATCGAGACCGGCACCGTCTTCATGAACCGCTGCGACTATCTGGACCCCGCTCTTGTCTGGACCGGTGTCAAGGATACCGGCAAGGGCGCCGCTCTGTCGGAGATCGGCTTCCACAATCTCACCCGGCCGAAGTCCTTCCACTTCCGCCTCGAACACTGATCTTTACCCAGCCGGATTTGAATCAATGAGCACCGTTCCATCTGTAAACTGGTCCTACCCAACCGCCGTGCGCTTTGGTGCCGGCCGCATCAACGAGTTGCCAGAGGTGGTCAAGGCCGCCGGAATGGCGAACCCCCTTCTCGTCACCGACCCGGGGCTTGCGGGCCTGCCGATGGTTGCCGAGGCCATCTCCAGCCTTGAAGACGCAGGTCTCAGCGCAGCCGTCTTCTCCGATATCAAACCCAACCCGCTCGGCAGCAACATCGATGCCGGTGTCACGGCCTTCAAAGCGGGCGGCCATGATGGCGTGATCGCCTTCGGCGGCGGCTCGGGTCTCGATGCAGGCAAGCTGATCGCATTCATGGCTGGGCAAACCCGGCCGATCTGGGATTTCGAGGACATCGGTGATTGGTGGACCCGCGCCGATTCCGACGGGATCGCGCCCATCGTTGCCGTCCCGACAACCGCCGGCACGGGCTCCGAAGTCGGCCGGGCTGGCGTTGTCACCAACGAGGAAACCCATACCAAGAAAGTGATCTTCCACCCGAAGATGCTGCCAGCTACCGTGATTTGCGACCCGGAACTGACGGCCAAGATGCCACGGATAATCACCGTCGGTACGGGCATGGACGCCCTCGCCCATTGCCTCGAAGCCTACTCGGCACCGATGTATCACCCGATGTCGGAGGGGATCGCGTTGGAAGGCATCCGGCTGGTGATGGAAAACCTGCCCAAAGTAGCCACCGATCCGAACGATCTGGTTGCCCGCGGCCACATGATGAGCGCAGCCGCCATGGGTGCTGTTGCCTTCCAGAAAGGACTCGGAGCAATCCACTCCCTCTCCCACCCGGTTGGCGCACTCTACGACACCCATCATGGCATGACCAACGCCGTGTTCATGCCCTATGTGCTGCAGTTCAACCGCGGTGCCATTGAGGAGAAGTTCGACCGGCTAGCCGGCTTCCTCGGCTATACGGATGGATTCGACGGGGTTGTCGCTGAAATCCTCAAGCTGCGGTCCGACCTCGACGTGCCGCATACGCTTGCCGATTTCAATGTCCCGGGCGACAAACGTGACCTGATTGCCGACATGGCTATCATCGACCCGACCGCTGGCGGCAACCCGGTCGAACTCACCAAGGACGGCGCACTGGAAATCTTCGACAAGGCGATGGCCGGAGAGCTGTAAGACTCCATAGTGTCATAAATGGAAAGGGCGGAGCCAATGGCCCCGCCCTTTTTGTATCTTTGTATCTTTGTATCTTCGCGAATTTTCCAATTTGTCCGCTTGCTGGCTACAGCATGCACTCCAGAAGTTCAGCTTCCCCGATCACGCCAACGACGGCTGCGCCATTCATCACGATGACCGGGTCACGGCTTCCTTTCTTTAGGCGAACCACTTCGCGGATCGGCGTGTCCGGCGCACAATTCGGACCTTCGGCGAACGATCCGGGCACGCTCCCCGGGGCTACCATGATATCGCGGGCGCGCAGAACGTTGAGCGGGTTCATGTGGCCGACGAAATCGGCGACATAGTCATCCGCCGGGTTCTTGACGATCTCCTGGGCCGTACCGAGTTGAACCACCCGGCCGCCTTCCATGATCGCAATGCGCGAACCGATCTTGGCCGCTTCATCAAGATCATGGCTGACGAAGATGATCGTCTTGTTGAGATCCTTCTGAAGATCAAGCAGTTCGTCCTGCAGCTTGTCGCGGATCAGCGGGTCGAGTGCCGAGAACGGCTCGTCCATTAACAGGATCGGCGCGTCGGTCGCAAATGCCCGGGCAAGGCCGACACGCTGCTGCATACCGCCGGACAGTTCATGTACGAATTTCTCGCCCCAGCCGGTCAGGCCAACCAGCTTGAGCTGCGCCTCGACCCGGCCAGCGCGTTCCTTCAACGGCACGCCGGCGAGTTCCAGCCCGAAGCCGACATTTTCCGAGACCGTCCGCCAGGGCAACAGACCGAACTGCTGGAACACCATGGCAATGCGCGTGCGGCGCAGTTGGCGCAGGTCCTCTGCCGGGCAGGTTTCCGGGTTGAGCTGACGGTCACCGTCACGCACCAGTACCTCGCCCCGGATGACCGGATTGAGACCGTTCACGGCACGCAGCAAAGTGGACTTTCCGGAACCCGACAGGCCCATCAGAACAATGACTTCGCCCTCGACAATGTCGAAATTCGCGCCAGCCACACCAAGGATCTGGTTGGTTTCGGCCTGGATTTCAGCCCGGGTCTTGCCCGCATCGATCAGCGGTAGCGCGGAAGCCGGCTTGTTACCGAACACAATGTCCACATCGCGGAATGAAACAATCGGATGACCGTTTGTGGTGTTTGATCGTGCTTCGCTCATTGTGCGCCTCCCGCGCCTTCGTTCTTACGGAAGTAGCGGTCGAGCACGATGGCGATCAGAACGATACAGACACCGACTTCGAATCCTTGCGCAATGTTTACGGTGTTCAGTGCCCTTAGCGTCGGGACACCGAGACCATCGGCGCCAACGAGGGCAGCAATCACGACCATGGAGAGTGACAGCATGATCGTTTGGGTCAAGCCTGCCATGATCTGCGGAAGCGCATAGGGCAATTCGATCTTCCACAGCAACTGCGACTTGGTCGCCCCGAAGGCCTGTCCGGCCTCAATCAAAGCCTTGGGTGTCGAAGACACGCCGAGCTGGGTCAGACGGATCGGTGCGGGAATGGCGAAAATGACGGTCGCAATCAAGCCTGGAACCATGCCGAGACCGAACAGAATCAGCGCCGGAATTAGATACACGAAAGTCGGAATTGTCTGCATGAGATCGAGAACCGGGCGCATACCGGCGAAAAAGCGCGGATTGTGCGCTCCGAACACGCCGATTGGTACCCCGACAGCCATACAGACCACGGAAGCGGCAATCACCAACGCGAGCGTTTCGGTCGTTTCCTCCCAATAGCCCTGATTGATGATCAGCAACAAGGCAACCGCGACAAATGCGGTAAAGCTCATCTTGCGGTGAACGGCATAGCCAACGGCCGCGGCAAAAGCGACGATAATCAAAGGATGCGGTGTTTGCAGCAGCCACAAAATCCCGTCAATCATGGTTTCAAGGGCAATGGATATGCCATCGAAAACCCAATAGGCATTGTCCGTCAGCCAATCGACAAACGCTTTTGCCCATTTTCCGATAGGCAGCTTGTATTCCGTGAGCCAATCCATCTTTGCCCTCCATTGCGGTTCACATTGAACCACAAAAAAAGCGCGCCGGGCCTTCCGGCCCGGCGCATTTCTTGTTTTTTACTGTTTAAAGGCCGAGGGCAGACTTCACGGCAGCCATGGCATCGCCGCCATCGGCGGTGGTGACGCCGTCGAGCCAGCCTTCGAACGCGGCCGGGTTGGCCTTCAACCATGCGCTGGCAGCCTTTGCCGGATCTTCACCGTCGTTCAGGATCGCACCCATGATCTCGTTTTCCATCGGCAGCGAGAAAACAAGGTTTTCAAGCAGTTTGCCAACGTTGGCGCACTCGGTAGTGTAGCCAGCGCGAACGTTGGTGTAGACAGTCGCACCGCCGTAATTCGGGCCGAAATAGTCATCGCCGCCGTCAAGATATTCGAGCGTGAAGTTGGCGTTCATCGGGTGCGGTGCCCAGCCAAGGAAAACGATGTCGTTCTCGCGGCGTTCGGCACGGGCAACCTGAGCCAGCATGCCCTGCTCGGAAGATTCGACCACTTCGAACCCTTCCATGCCGAACGCATTCTGGTCGATCATGTCCATGATCAGGCGGTTGCCGTCATTGCCCGGCTCAATGCCGTAGATCTTGCCGTCCAGATCGCCCTTGAACTTGGCGATATCGGCAAAAGTCTTCAGGCCTTTGTCGAAGGTATATTTCGGCACGGCGAGCGTGTACTTCGCGCCTTCCAGATTGGCGCGCACGGTTTCAACAGAGCCATCGTCGCGATAAGCGGCAATGTCGCCTTCCATGGTCGGCATCCAGTTGCCGAGGAAGATGTCGATATCCTTGTTTTTCAGGGAAGCGTATGTCACCGGAACGGACAGGATCTTGATGTCTGTCTCATAGCCGAGCGCTTCCAGAACGGTGGTGGTCGCTGCAGTGGTCGCGGTGATGTCGGTCCAACCGACATCGGAGAAGGTCACGGTCTTGCAGCTATCGGGCTCAGCCGCGAATGCGGTGGAGGAAAGCAGCAGACCGGCAACCAAGCCACCCGCCAGTTTTGCAGAAGTCATCATGTAGGTTTCTCCTCGTCGAATGTGATCTTTTTGTTTCTTGGACAGACACCGAAAGACAATCGGCAGATTCACCAATCCGATCGCCAGTGTTCGCCTTCTAGACCATATGGAAACATCCTGATAAGGATTTTGCAAGTTTTCATTGATTGATCGATCAATTAAAAATAATCTGCTGGCTCATTTGGGAGTTCGTAAATGCCAAAAGTGGGAATGGAAGCAGAACGTCGCCGAAGCCTGATTTCGGCTACCATCGCGGCCATTCACGAGCGCGGCTACAACGACGTGACCATGGCGCAGATCGCGCGTCATGCCGGAGTGTCCGGCGGTCTCGTGCATCACTACTTTGGCTCGAAGGAGCACCTTCTGGCCGAAACAATGCGCCATCTCCTGTCCGATCTCGGCACAGGAATCCGGGAGAGCATTGCCAAGGCCCGAACGCCGCGCGAGCGGATTTCCGCGATTATCGAAGGGAATTTCGCGGTTGCCCAGTTTCAGCCGGACGTCATTGCGGCGTGGCTTGCCTTTTACGTCCAGTCCCGGACGACGGAGAGCAACCGCCGCCTTTTGCACATCTATGCGGCCCGGCTGGCGTCCAACCTGACCTACTCGCTGAAGGCCTTCATGCCGCGCGCGGACGCACAGCTGGTTGCGGAAGGGACCGCATCGATGATCGACGGTGTGTGGATTCGCAAGGCGCTTGGCAACGAAAAGATTGACCGGCCGGCAGCCATCGCGCTGGTCGAGGACTACGTTGAAACGCAAATACGCATGGCCAGCCATGCGCCGCGCACGCAGCGCGAAAACTGACTTAATCACTTGAGCTTGATGTAAGCCAATGGCGGAGCGCTGAGGAATGGCGGCGGAATTCGATTTCATCATTGTCGGGGCCGGATCAGCTGGCTGCGCCCTAGCCTACCGGCTTTCGGAAGACCCCGAAAACCGGGTGCTGGTTCTGGAATTCGGCGGCACCGATGCCGGCCCGTTCATCCAGATGCCGGCAGCCCTTTCCTATCCGATGAACATGAACCGCTATGACTGGGGCTATGAAAGCGAACCGGAACCGCATCTGGGCGGACGGCGCCTGGCCCTGCCCCGCGGCAAGGTGGTTGGCGGCTCATCGTCGATCAACGGCATGGTCTATGTGCGTGGTCATGCCTGCGACTTCGACACCTGGGAGGAAATGGGGGCCAGCGGCTGGGGGTACAGGCATGTTCTGCCCTACTACAAGCGCATGGAAACCGGCCATGGCGGCCAGGCAGGCTGGCGCGGTACAAATGGCCCGCTGCACGTAACACGCGGCACAAAGTGGAACCCGCTCTTCGACGCTTTCCAGAAGGCCGGTACGGAAGCCGGATACGGCATCACCGCCGACTATAATGGCGAGCGGCAGGAAGGTTTCGGCGACATGGAAATGACGGTCTACAAAGGCCGCCGCTGGTCCGCCGCCAATGCCTATCTGAAACCGGCGCTGAACCGGCCCAACCTTGAACTGATCAAGGGCGCCATGGTGCGCAGGGTCGTGATCGAAAACGGACGCGCCACGGGCGTGGAATACCAGAAGGGTGGCCAAGCCCACACCGCAAAGGCCGCCCGCGAAGTGGTGCTGTCCGCCTCGTCCATCAACTCGCCAAAAATCCTGATGCTGTCGGGCATTGGTCCGGCCGCGCATCTGAGCGAAATGGGCATCGACTTAGTCGCGGACCGGCCAGGCGTCGGCGCCAATTTGCAGGACCATCTGGAACTCTACATCCAGCAGGCCAGCATCCAGCCGATTACGCTCTACAAGCACTGGAACCCGATTTCCAAGGCGATCATCGGCGCGCAGTGGCTGTTCTTCAAGAAAGGTCTCGGCGCATCGAACCAGTTCGAAAGCTGCGCTTTCATCCGCTCCAAGCCGGGCGTCAAATACCCCGACATCCAGTATCACTTCCTGCCCTTTGCCGTGCGTTATGACGGCAAGGCGGCGGCAGAAGGCCATGGCTTTCAGGCGCATGTCGGGCCGATGCGTTCCAAATCACGCGGCCATGTGCGGCTGTCATCCGGCGATCCGCTCGCCAAGCCGTCGGTGCTTTTCAATTACATGTCCCATGAGGATGACTGGGCCGATTTCCGCACCTCTATCCGCCTGACCCGCGAGATTTTCGCGCAGGAGGCTTTCACCCCCTATCGCGGCAAGGAAATCCAGCCGGGCGATGCGGTGCAGTCAGGCGATGAACTGAATGGCTTTATCCGTGAGCATGTGGAAAGCGCCTATCATCCATGCGGCACCTGCCGGATGGGCGCGGAAACCGACCCGATGGCGGTGGTCGGGCCGGATTGCAAAGTGATCGGTGTTGACGGATTGCGCGTAGCCGACAGCTCGATCTTCCCGCAGATCACCAATGGCAACCTCAACGGCCCGTCGATCATGACCGGCGAAAAAGCGGCAGACCACATTCTGGGAAAAGATCCGCTTCCTGCCTCGAACCAGGAACCCTGGCTGCATCCGGACTGGCAAACCAGCCAGCGCTGACAAAGCCTATCGTAAGTAGAACGCCCCGTTTGAGATGCGGCATCGCCTCTTCTCGAATGATCAGAGTCCCAACACAATAATCTCTCCTTCGAGACCGTGCTTGCGCGCGTCTTCAGGATGAGGCAGTCGTAAACTAGCAGCTGGACAACCAGCCCACGAATTCACAGGAGCCTAGCATGCGTGCCCAGCCCCAAGCCTCCCACTATATCGGCGGCGCCTATCATGAAAGCACGGGCGGCACGCCGTTCGATTCGCTCTATCCGGCAACCGGCGAAGTGATTGCCCGCATTCACGCAGCCGATGAGGCCACCATTGAGGCAGCCATTGCCGCCGCCAGGGAAGGCCAGAAGATCTGGGCGGCGACACCTCCGGTCGAGCGCGGCCGCATTCTGCGCAAGACGGCGGACATCCTGCGCGCCAGGAACCACGAGCTCTCGGTTCTGGAAACCTTGGATACCGGCAAACCCTTGCAGGAAACGCTCATCGCAGATGCCGCATCCGGCGCGGACTGCCTGGAATATTTTGGCGGACTGGCCGCAACGCTGACCGGCGAACATATCGACCTTGGCGGCTCCTTTGCCTACACCCGCCGGGAACCGCTCGGCATCTGTTTCGGCATCGGAGCCTGGAACTACCCGATCCAGATTGCGTCCTGGAAAGCGGCTCCGGCGCTTGCCTGCGGCAACGCGATGATCTTCAAACCGTCCGAGGTCACGCCTCTTACCGCCTTGAAACTGGCCGAGGCCTTTACCGAGGCGGGATTGCCCGCGGGCGTTTTCAACGTGGTTCAGGGTTTCGGCGATGTCGGCGCGCGTCTGGTGTCCCACCCGGACATCGCCAAAGTGTCCCTGACCGGCTCGGTTCCCACCGGGTCCAAGGTTGCCTCGCTTGCCGGCGATCACCTGAAAAAGACCACGCTGGAACTTGGTGGCAAATCTCCACTGATCATCTTCGATGATGCAGATCTGGAAAACGCAGTCTCGGCGGCAATCAACGCAAACTTCTATTCCACCGGCCAGATCTGCTCCAACGGCACGCGCGTCTTTGTGCATACGGCCATCAAGGAAGCCTTCCTGGCGCGCCTTGCAGAGCGGACGTCGGACGCTCTTCTCGGTGATCCGCTGGATGAGGCCACCAATATCGGCCCGCTGGTCTCCAAGCTGCAGCGCGACAAGGTGCTCGATTATATGCGCATCGGACAAGAAGAAGGCGCGCGGCTGGTCTGCGGCGGCGGCGCGGCGGAGATCGCAAGCTTCCCGGATGGATATTTCGTCCAGCCGACCGTCTTTGCCAACGTCAAGGACGATATGCGCATTGCGCGCGAGGAGATCTTCGGCCCGGTGTTGAGCGTGCTCGACTTTGAGGATGAGGCCGATGTCGTCGCCCGCGCCAATGCCACCGAGTTCGGTCTGGCCGCCGGTGTGTTCACCAAGGACATCCAGCGCGCCCACCGGGTGATCAGCGAGCTTCAGGCTGGCACCTGCTGGATCAACACCTACAACCTGACGCCCATCGAAATGCCCTTTGGCGGCTACAAGAAATCCGGCATCGGCCGCGAAAACGGCCATGCTGCGATTGAATATTACAGCCAGGTGAAAAGCGTTTACGTCGAAATGGGCGGCGTCGAAGCGCCGTTTTAGCAGCACGGTGGATCTCGCCATCTTCAGCGGGGTGGGAATTGTTCTCACCCTGTGTCACAATGCTTCAAGCAAGGATTGAGCAATGGCGAACACCAAGAAATCGTTTGTGATCGGCGACCGGTATGAGGCCTTCATTTCACAACAGGTGGAACACGGTAGGTACAACAACGCCAGTGAAGTCGTGCGTGCGGGACTGCGCATGCTTGAAGACTATGAAGTCCGGCTTGCGAAAAGCCGGGCTTTAATCGACGAAGCAGATAAGGAAATCACGGCCGGACACGGGATCGAGTATTCTTCGGCCAACGAACTCAAAGATGACATCGTCAAACAGGGGATGACCCGATTGGCCGCAAAAGATTAATTGTTGCGCCCAAGGCGCGCGAAGACCTGACCGGGATATTCCTGTATCTTGCTGCAGAGAATGTTGGCGCTGCCACAGAGTTTATATCCGACTTAAGCGCAAGAATTGAATGGATAGCTGAGACAGGTTTTTCCGGTGTGCCACGGGGATGGATAAAACCGGGACTGAGAGTCTTCCCCTATCGTAAGCGCTGCATTTACTTCCGACTGGACGACGATACGGTCACGATTTTGCGTGTTCTGCATGAACGGCAGGATGTGGAGAGACAGGAGTTCTGAAAATAGTTCGCAGCCACAATGCCGAACAATTGGAAAGCGATATCCGCGAAAGCGGTTGCGGCTAAGATTGGACCCCTTAACCTGCCTGAAATCAAAGGTCTCTATGCGTTAAGTCCTGATTGTCGTTTCAAGTCAGAATCATGACGTTCTCGGGCGATGCTTAGGTCTACACTCCCACAGCGTTGAAACCGTCACCGCGGACCTGATCCGGGGATCACTCGGTCCCGGAGCGCCCTCGTGTGCCGCAAGGCCCATGGATCCCGCATCAAGTCCGGGATGACGGCGGAGGTTGGAGACCCGCTTGCCCTTGCCCTTACAAAAAACCTCTGGTTTCTTGTCAGAATTGCAGAAGCGATTTTGGACACTTGGCTTATGAAGCGCCTGCGCAGGTTTTTCCTTTGGCTGTTTCGCTGGCGCATATGGCGGCGTCTTTTGGCTTGGACCGCCGGGCTTGCCGGTGTTGCCGTTCTGGCTGGCCCGTTTATGTGGGCGCTGGTGCTGCACGGCTACCATCTGGCCTTTGAGGCCATCAGCACGGACACCCAGACATACCTCGAAACCATCGCCGCTCTGGATGACGAAACCTTCTTCGCGAATGTCCGCAATCTCGGCCTGATCGCCCTCGGCATTCTCGGCACGATTTTGGCGACCTGGCGTTCGGTGCTCGCGCACAAGCAAACCCAGACCGCCAACAGGCAAGCGGAGATCGCCAACACACAGGCCGAAACCGCCAACAAGCGGGCAAAAATTGCCGAAAGCGGCCTGATCATCGACCGGTTCCAGAAGGGCGCGGCAATGCTCGACAGCACGGAACTTTCCGTGCGCCTTGCGGGTATTTATGCCCTGCGCGAACTCGCCATGAGCGACCCGGACGAAACCTACATCATGGTGCTGGATCTACTGTGCGATTTCGTCCGCGAGCGCTCCAAGGAGAGACAACCGGATCTGACCAAGGTCAGCAAAGAAAATCCTGCTCCGGACTACAGCCCCTTCCCGCCGGATTTGCATAAGGCCATGGAAACAGTGTTCGGGCTGCGCAAGGGCGTCGGTGACGCAAAACAGCTTGAATCCACTGCGGGATGGGGTGCTGACTTGCACTCCGCCAATCTGTCCGGCGTGTTGTTCATGGAAGTCAATCTTTCCGGGGCGAACCTCAGTTACGCCAATCTGTCCGGCGCTGTCCTAGACAGCGCCAATCTGTCCGGCGCTTTCGTCGCGGGCGCCAATCTGTCCGGTGCGACACTTAGCTCTGCCAATCTGACAGGAGCACTCATCATTGACGCAAATCTGTCCGGCGCGGACCTCGAAGGCGCCGATTTGTCCCAATCGGTACTCCGTTGCGCCAATCTGTCCAGTGCGAAACTCGGCCTCGCGGTGACCGATCACATTGTCGGTTGGTTTACGATCTGGGCCTATGACGGGCGCGCACCCATAGATCTTCCCGCCAACTTCAAAGACCGGATTGCGTTGCGAAAACCCGGCGAGCCATGGCCAAACTTCGTTGACCGCATGATCGCAGAACGCCCGGAACTCGACTGGATCCTGGAAGAGGATCCCGTCGACTAACGCCACACCACCCACCACCGTCACCCCGGACCTGATCCGGGGCCCACTCGTTTCCGGAGCCTTCGACCCTTAGAGCATCGGGCGTTTAATTGGAAACATACCCTGTGGCTTTGAGGTAGTTCCAGCATTCTTGCGGCGTAAACATGTCGCATATGTCTCCAATGGCTTTCCAGAGAGTGTCAAATGTGCGGGCTTTGGCTTTTCTCAGATGTGCCTTCAGTTTGGAAAAGGCCATTTCGATCGGGTTGAGATCGGGAGAGTATTTTGGCAGGAACAGGAACCAGGCGCCCCTTTCGCGAAGTGCTTGAGCCGCGCGCGGGCTCTTGTGAACGTTGAGATTGTCCAGGATCACGACATCGCCCGGCCTGAGTAGCGGAGCAAGCTGGGTTTTGATGTAGGTATCGAAGGCCGGACCGTTCATCGCGCCCGGCACGATCCATGGCGCGACCAAACCATCACAGCGCAAACCGGCAATGAATGTTTGGGTTTGCCACTTGCCGAATGGCGCCTCGCCAGCAAGCCTCGACCCCTTCAGGCTGCGCCCGCGCAGCGGGGTCATGTTGGTTTTCACGCTGGTTTCATCAAGGAAAACAAGCCGTCCAGGTTGGCACTGCATGCGCGGCTGGCGGCGCTCACGCCATTCAATCCGGGCCGCCTTCACGTCGCTGCGTTCTTTTTCCGCCGCCAGCAGTGTTTTTTTTGTAGCTGAAACCGGCCTTGCACAGGAGCTTGGACAGGTTCGAGGGATCAACGCAAACCCCGTGGGTTTCTTCAAGCCAAACAGCAAGCGAAGGCATCGTGATGTCCGGTTGTTGCTTGACCTTCTCGATGATCATCGCGCGGTAGGGCGCAAGCTTGCCAGAGCCTTCAGGGCGGCCCAAAGCCGCCGGAGCAAATGAGCCTGTCGCCTCAAAACGGGCGCGAACCTTCACTGCTGTGGACGGCGCAACATCAAGCCGCTCGCCAACCGTCCGGCACGTTCCGCCAGACACAAGGCCGCGCACCATCCGCTCACGCAAATCAAGACTTGTTGGACGTCCCATGAAACCCTCCTTTGACACAAAGGAACGGAATCAGAATTCACCTGATTTGGGAATCCCACGATTCAGACTTTTCGCCCGATGCTCTAGGCACCACACTCGCGGTCCTCCAAGCCCCTTACCGCTGCCGGAAATCCTAGGTTTCAATGCGTTTAGGGATGTTTCGCGTTTCAAGTTGAAATCGAATGCCTGTAGAAGCCTTGCCATGACTGATTGGGATGTTGTTGTTCTCGGGGCCGGGGCGGCCGGGTTTATGTGTGCGATTGAGGCCGCAAAGCGCGGGCGCAAGGTGCTGGTGCTGGACCATGCCGGGCGGCCGGCAGAAAAAATCCGCATTTCTGGCGGCGGGCGGTGCAATTTCACCAATTTGCACTGCTCGCCCGCCAATTTCCTGTCTGAGAACCCGCGCTTTTGTGTTTCCGCGCTGAAGCGCTACACCCAGCATGATTTTTTAAAGCTGGTCGAAAAGCACCGCATACACTGGCACGAAAAGACCCTCGGCCAGCTGTTCTGCGACACCAGCGCCAAGGACATCATCCGGCTTTTGATGACCGAGCTTGAGGCCGCTGGCGGCACGTTGCAGCTTGAAACGGATATCACCTCGGTTTCGAAGCCCGATGACCGGTTTTCCGTTGCGACCTCGAAAGGCTCTTACCGCGCCCGGTCGCTGGTCATCGCCACGGGCGGGCCGTCGATCCCGAAAATGGGGGCCACAGGGTTTGGCTATCAGGTCGCCAAATCCTTTGGGCTTGGGGTGATCCCGCCACGCGCAGGCCTGGTGCCGCTCACCTTCTCCGACGCCAACAAGGATCTGTGCGCCCGGCTCGCTGGCGTCTCGGTGGATGCGCTGGTCAGTTTCAAGAAAACATCTTTTCGCGAAGGCCTGCTTTTCACCCACCGCGGACTGTCCGGCCCGTCGATCCTGCAAATCTCGTCCTATTGGCAGGAAGGCCAGCCGATCCGGGTGGATCTTTCGCCCGGAGCCGATGTGTTTGAGGCCTTGCGCGATGCGCGCGGCAAAACGCCGAAGCAGGATCTCAAGACAGCGCTCGGCCAGCTCCTGCCCCAGCGGCTATGCGATGAGCTGAGCCAAAGCGCCGGTTTGAAAGGACGGCTCGCCGACCAATCTGACAAGGTGCTGCGCCGCGCCGGTGAAGCGGTGAACAACTGGCAGCTGACACCGGCCGGCACCGAGGGCTACCGGACCGCCGAAGTGACGCTCGGCGGCGTCGATACCGGCGAACTTTCATCAAAGACCATGGAAACCACCAAGGTGCCCGGGCTTTATTTCATTGGCGAAGTGGTCGACGTCACCGGCCATCTCGGCGGTTTCAACTTCCAATGGGCCTGGTCGTCCGGCCATGCGGCAGGGCAATTCGTCTGAGAACAGCCGGACGCGGAAAAACTCCGTTCGGCACACGCTCTTGATGACCGTTCCTCAAGTCGGATACTACTGACTTGACGGGAGTACCAAATGAAGCGTGTGACGATCCATGACGTAGCGAAATCCGCCGGTGTCAGTCTGGCAACGGTCGACCGGGTGTTGAACGGGCGCCCCGGTGTCCGCAAGACGACAATCGAACGGGTTCAGCAGGCCGTGGAGAGCCTCAACTACAAGCCCGATGTGTTCGCCGCCGGGTTGGCGAAAAAGCGGCTCTACCGTTTTCACTTCCTGCTGCCCAACGGGCCCAACGCCTTCATGGAGGATCTGACCCGCGAAGCGCTCAACCATGCACAGACCATGACCGGCGAGCGCATACAGGTCCATGTCGAGCCAATCGATGCCTTCGATGGCCACAAGGTCGCCGGGACACTGGCAATCCTCGACAAGACCAAATGCGACGGCGTTGCTGTGGTCGCTCCCGCCTTTCCGGAAGTGCGGGCAGCGATCGACCGGCTGCAGGATCGGGGGGTCCCGGTGGTCACGCTGGTGTCCGATCATCCGGCCTCCAGCCGGCGCCACTTCGTCGGCATCGACAATCTGGCCGCCGGGCGGACGGCAGGCCGGCTGATGGGCCGTTTCCTGCCCCGCGTTCCGCAGAAGATCGGTCTGCTCGCGGGATCGTTGGGCCTGCGTGACCATGCGGACCGCTACGCCGGGCTGCAGGAAGTCGTCTCGGAGGATTTTCCGCATCTGCAACTGCTCAAGGTCCGCGAAGGCCGGGACGAGAACGCCCGGAACGAAGACCTTGTCAAACGGTTGATCGAAGACCATCCGGACCTCGCAGGTCTTTACAATATGGGCGCCGGCAGCCGGGGAACGATCAGCGCTCTGGTGGCTTCGGGCCGGGCCCTGGACCTTGTATTCATCGGCCACGAACTGACGCCCTTCACGGCAGAAGCCCTGCACGACGGTGTTCTCGATGCGGTCATCGCCCAGGATCCCGGTCATGAGATCCGCAGCGCCATCAGGGTCTTGAAAGCACTGTGCGACGATGTTGCCTTTATTGACGGACAAGAACGAATCGGCATCGACGTCTTTCTTAAAGACAATCTTCCCAAGAGTTAGGAAGTCTTGAGAATGACATGCAGTTGCTGGAATTCATCGATTGCGCGGCACCAAACGCGTCACTCGCTCCGGCAAATACGTATAAATGCTGCGCGTTTACTTTCAGTTTCTGCCGATACACCAAATCCTGAATTAAACATGCAACTTCACCATTGACGTTTTGCGGCCAGCGCCGCATATCTAGAGCATGCGCCTGACCCAACAGACAAATTATGCCGTTCGCGCCCTCATGTATTGCGCGGTAAACCCGGACAAGCCGAGCAAAGTGGCGGACATAGCCGCAAGCTTTGAAATGTCTGAAACGCACCTGTTCAAGATCATGAAGGTGCTGGTCGATGCAAAACTGATCACGACCATCCGTGGCCGCAAGGGCGGTGTCATGCTTGCCCGTGCGGCTGAAGACATATCGGTTGGCGAAGTTGTGCGGGCAGCGGAAGAAAGTTTTCTTCTCGCCGAGTGTTTTGACTCCGGCCGCAAGGATTGTCCCTTGCTTCTGTCCTGCGGGTTCAATGGATTGCTGCACGAGGCCCTGGAAGCGTTTATGGACGTCCTCGACAACCGGTCGATTGCCGAACTCTCCGAAGACCGCTTTGGCATGCGCACCTTGCTGAAGATCGAAGGCGTAGACGAACCCATCGCAGCCCACGCCTGATCCGGGACGACAGGGTCGAAGGCGAAATAAATATTTCGGCAAATGATACCAACCGGCAGGAAGAGCAAAGCCCGGATGAAAAAACAGGCTGCGTTCGCCTTCCGGCAAACACAGCCTGTCATACCAACCCCAGTTGATTAGAACCTGTCTGATGGAGCGAAAATTCGTTTCCGGCCAGGCGATGCGGGCAGCGTGGCCTTTACGGCCGGGCAAGCGCAGCAACGACGCCGGGGACGAATTTTCGCCCACCAAAGGCGCGCTTTTCCTATCCTGCGGACAGCGTCATGCTTTTTGACCGATACCCCGCATCGTCCTGCAAAGCATTCCTGGCCGAAGAAAAGCAGAAACGCGTCAGATAGGTTCTAATCAACTGTGGTTGGTTGTCTAATTCCGGCTCCTGCGTCAAGTCCTGAACCTTTTGTCTTCCACCGGGCCCACGGTTGTCTTCGAAGTCGTCTCTTCGGAGCGCTTCATGATAGGGCCCTTTGGCTTTGGCCTCCCAAGGTATGAGCCGCCCTTGCCGAATGTTTCGGCGTGGCATCCAACCGCGCGGGTTCGCCTTGGCCATCGTCCCGGTGGGGACACCTCATCCGTTTTTTGCGGAGCCTCTTCTTTGTCCTTTTCCTTGCTCTTTATGCGGTTGCCGCCTCCCTGGCGGCTGCCGGGTTTTGCGGCCAGCGGAATGCTTCGCCGCTGACCAGCATCTTGTGCAGGATCACGGCGAGCTTGCGCGCCAGAGCGACGCAAGCTTTCTTGTGAGAGCTGCGCTTTTTGATCCGGCGCGCCCAATCCTTGAGCGGGTGGGCCTTGAGCGGATGGGCCTTGCGCACCACGGTCAAAAGACTGCTGGCGGCCTCATAGAGCAAGCTGCGCAGCATCGCGTCGCCGTGCCTGGAAATGCGCCCGGACCAGTCCATCTCGCCCGACTGGTTGCGCCGCGCGGTCAGACCGGCATAGGCGCCGACAGACCGCGAGCTGGCAAACCGGGCCGGATCGTCGATCGTCGCAGCAAAGGCCAGTGCGGTCACCGGCCCCACGCCTGGCGCCGTCATCAACAACCGGCAGGCCGGGCTCTGCGCGGCCCGTTCCCGCACGTCCCGGTCCAGCTTGGCCAGGCTGGCCTCCAGCGCCGCGCGCGCCTCCAGTAAAGGCTTAATACCAACCGGCGTAATAAATAACTCATCTGACGGCGTTTTCCTGATGTTCGGCTAGGAGAACTTTGCCGGGCGATGCGGGGCATCGTCCAAGAAGCGCGACGATGTCCGAACATCAGGAAAACGCCGCCTTCGGTGGGCTCAAGTGCGCCTGCGGACGTCGTTGCACCGCTTGCCCGGCCAAAAGGCCGCGCTTCACGCTGCGCCTCGCCGCAAACGCGCTTGAGCACCATCAGGTAGGTTATTTATTACGCCGGTTGGTTGTCTAATTCCGGCTCCTGCGTCAAGTCCTGAACCTTTTATCTTCCACCGGGCCCACGGTTGTCTTCGAAGTCGTCTCTTCGGAGCGCTTCATGATAGGGCCCTTTGGCTTTGGCCTCCCAAGGTATAAGCCGCCCTTGCCGAATGTTTCGGCGTGGCATCCAACCGCGCGGGTTCGCCTTGGCCATCGTCCCGGTGGGGACGCCTCATCCGCTTTTTTGCGGATCCTCGTCTTTGTCCTTTTCCTTGCTCTTTATGCGGTTGCCGCATCCCTGGCGGCTGCCGGGTTTTGCGGCCAGCGGAATGCTTCGCCGCTGACCAGCATCTTGTGCAGGATCACAGCGAGCTTGCGCGCCAGCGCGACACACGCTTTCTTGTGAGAGCTGCGCTTTTTGATCCGGCGCGCCCAATCCTTGAGCGGGTGGGCCTTGAGCGGATGGGCCTTGCGCACCACGGTCAAAAGACTGCTTGCCGCTTCATAGAGCAAGCTGCGCAGCATCGCGTCGCCGTGCCTGGAAATGCGCCCGGACCAGTCCATCTCGCCCGACTGGTTGCGCCGCGCGGTCAGACCGGCATAGGCACCGACAGACCGCGAGCTGGCAAACCGGGCCGGATCGTCGATCGTCGAAGCAAAGGCCAGTGCGGTCACCGGCCCCACGCCTGGCGCCGTCATCAACAACCGGCAGGCCGGGCTCTGCGCTGCCCGTTCCTGCACGTCCCGGTCCAGCTTGGCCAGGCTGGCCTCCAGCGCCGCGCGCGCCTCCAGTAAAGGCTTGACGACCCCGCACAGGGACGGCGCCTCCTGCAAAACCGCCCACACATGGTCCATGAACTTCGCAACCCCCTTGGGCAGGCGGTGGCCGAGTGAGCCCAGAAGGCCTCTGAGGGCGTTGTCCGTATCCCGCCGCTGGCGCACAAGATGCCGGCGCGCCTTCAGCGCCAGCAGATCCATCTGCGCCGCTTCGCTCTTCACGCTCACCGGGCGGCAGAAACCCGTGCGCGCAATCTCCGCCAGAAGCTCCGCATCGTTGGCGTCCGTCTTGTTATGCTGAAGCTTCATCACCGCATGCGCCTGGCGCGCGTCGATCAGATCCGCCTCCACACCCAAACGGCCGAGACCGCGCACAAGCCAGTGTCCCCAAGTCCCCGTTTCCATCACCACACGCTCTGGGCAAAGGCAATGCTCTTGCAAAACCTGAAACAGCGTCTCCGGGGACGTGAGCGTCTTGCCGCGGGCAAGCACACGACCGCAAGCGGCCTTCACGCAGAACGAAGTCTCTTCCTTTGAAACGTCAAATCCAACATACTCAGACATGCTCACTCTCCTTCAAAGCCTCTTGGGGCGCTCGTGTGCGACCCCGCATCATAGGCTCAGGAGAGTGGGCGCCGGAATTACGCTATGTATAATCCTTAAGCTGCATCCTTGGACACCGGGGCATAGATAGCAACCGGTGAGCCGACACCGCGCAGCTCATAGTCGCCAATGCCATCAAGCTTTGCGCAGCTGGCGTCAGACAGAAGGGACCGGACGTTTTCGGTAACCAGTAACGTCCGCCCCAAGGGCCGGCACAAGGCCTCAACCCGGCTCGTCTCGTTAATCGCCCGGCCAATCACGGTGAAATCCAGACGTTCCTCACCGCCGATATTGCCGAAGAATACCTCTCCCGTATGAAGGCCGATCCCCATCTTGAGCGGACACCAAAGGCGCTTGTCGGCGAGCTGTTCATTCGGCTCCAGATTGAAGTTTTCCAGTCGGGCAAGCGCGATCTCTGCGGCTTTCAGCGCCGCTTCTGCAGCTGCGCTTTCTCCGAGTGCCTTCCGGTCAAAAACCGCCAGGATGCCGTCGCCAATGAACTTCAGAATTTCGCCGCCGTTCTCCTTCACGGCACCGGTCACCACATTAAAATAAGCATTCAGGATCGCTGTAACCTCCGGCCCGCTAAGCCGGTCGGCCAAGCTCGTGAACCCGCGAAGGTCGGATATGAGCACGACCGCCTCGATGGAATCGCCGTCGCCACGTTTGATTTCGCCATCCAGCACCCGGCGTCCGGCAATCGGGCCCAAGTACGTGTCGGCCACATTGCGCGCTATCCGCTGAACAATATGCCGCTCGACATGAAGACCGAAGAGGTGCAGAAGCTGCTTTTCTTCCGGTGTCGCCGCGCCAAACCCACCAGCATTTTTTGTTGCAGCAGTTACCGCATTGTTCCATTTGCCGGCAGCACTCAAGGGCATGGCATAATACGCCGTGTATCCTTCGCCCGCGAGTTCACGCATCAGCTGTGTTGAGTTGGCTTGCTCCTCTATGGTCAGATCCACGCCAACGGTCTCACCGTTCATGATGACCTTGAAAATCGGGTTCTTCTTGAAGGAATCGGATTCGACCGCAGAAGCAGAAGCCGCAATTTCATCGCAAAGGCCGTCACTCGCGCTCCAAAGCCAAGAAAAACCAATCACGCGCGGATGCAGCGTACCGATATGAAGCGAAGCACGGTCGATCTGCAGCCCGGCCACATGACAGCGCCACATGAACTCCTCGAACAGCAGCATGATGTCGTCGATTCGAACGGCTTCCAATAGCAGCCAGTCCGCGATTTCTGCGACGGTTTGGCTTTCAGGAGCGCAACTCCGGCCCCGAGTGGACCTCGCCTGCAGGGACACGTTTGCCACATACTTGCGTGGAGCGGGATCAATGACATGTCCGAACAAAATAACGTCCTATCGCGCGGCCGAGTGCGGTGGAATTGAAACACGCCTCATTTTTGCAGCGCGCGCCGTAGCGTACTTCAATTCCGAAAACCACGCCAGGAACATAGACTTGCTAGTCACCCTCGTGAATCTGAAGTTCGTTCGGAACCTGCTGGAAAATGAGACGAACTTCAGATTCGCGTGACTAGAATGAGATCATTGGACAATTGGCCGATCCGGGACTTCAGTCAATACCGCAGCAAGCGGATTGGCGCTTCGCGCACCCGAACCGCAAACTTTACGCACATATCCCCCTAAATCCGCTTGGAAATTGGCAATTCTGCGAGTTGTTCCGGCCGGGAAAACGGATCACTCTTGTGACCCTAGGGCAGGTTTGCCAATTAATATCCATAACGGACATAGTTCACTGAAAGCACATCGCAAAACCGGATCCCCCAACGCACTTGCCAGACCACTCGGGCTCTCCCGGCCCGAAGGTGTGTAATGAACGAAACGAATGATCGCCCACTGGACGCAGAGTGCGTGACGACAGGGAGTGAAGAGCATCCGGCTCTTCGCTTCCTTGACCAACTTGTCGATCTTGATCTGGTGGGGAGAATCTATGACCGGCTCGATACCGCCGTTTGGATCTTCGATTTCGACAACAAGCGGTTTCTCTGGTCCAACCGCAAGCATCTCGAAATCATGGACGCGGCCTCTGTTGAGGAATTGAGGTCCCGCGACCTTTCATCCGACATGACCCATGCTGTGGAAACACGGCTGAAGCAGTATCAGCAGGACTTCACCAACCTGGATGCCTGCGTCCACGAACGATGGACATTGTATCCGAAAGGACAGCCGCGCGTCCTGAATATCAAAATGAGCGGCGTCCGCCTGATGGACAACCGGCTGGCATTGTTGTGTGAGGCAACAGAGGCGCACGTTGAATCCCCAAACGCACTGAGAAGCTCAGAAGCTGTCCTGTACTCCTCGGTCATGATTTCGCTATACACGATGGACGGCAAGCCGCTTTACCGTAACACGGCGGCCCGGGCATCGTGCTCCAATGTCAATGAGGCCTTTCAGGACCGTTTCCTGGATCCGGGAGACGCCGGCGTCCTGTTGGCGCGGCTGGAAAACGAGAGCGATGTCCGTATGGTCGCCCGCGTCCTCACCAGCGATGGCGACAAATGGCACGAACTGACGCTACGGGCATGCTTCGATGCCGTGACCGGCCTCCCGGCATTCGTCGTCTCCGAAAGCGATGTCACAGCGCTTCAGGAGCTGAAGGAACGGGCCGAATTTCTGGCGAGCCATGACCCGCTCACAGGTCTGGCCAACCGGTCTTTTCTGGAAGAGCGCGTCGAAAAGTTGCTTGAGCAGGCCAGACGCGCAGGCAAGCGGGTATCCTGCTTCCTGATAGATCTGGATGACTTCAAAGCCGTTAACGACACAATGGGCCACCATACCGGTGATCGTCTTCTTGTTACCGTTTCGGACACGCTCCGCAATCTGACTTTGCAGGACGACATTGTTGCGCGGCTTGGCGGAGATGAATTCCTGATTTGCTCCATGGAAAACGGGTCCGACTGGAAGCCGGAGACATTGGGAGAGAGAATTCTTTGGGCGTTCCGATCACCGCAAACGGTTGGTGAAAGCCCGCGTTTCATCAAGATGAGCATCGGCCACGCCTGTTTTCCCGGCGACGGGGCCCAGTTTGACGACCTGATGCGCAATGCGGACATCGCCCTTTACCAAGCCAAGCAGCACCCAACCCGGCGCTTGGTCCGGTACCGTGAAGGGATGCGCCACGTTTTCGATCTCAACGCGGACCTTGAAAACGATCTGCGCCTTGGGCTGGAACGCGGTGAGTTCAGCCTGGTTTTCCAACCGGTCGTGAATACGGTTTCCGGCGAGATCAGCGCTGCGGAAGCCTTGGTCCGATGGCACCACCCCAAACGCGGCCTGGTAATGCCGGACGACTTCATTAGGGTTGCCGAGGATACCGGTCTGATCGGACCGCTCGGGACCTGGGTCTGTACTGCCGTTGGCCGATTTCAGCGGCAGCTTCAGGACAATGGTATTGCAATACCATTGTCCCTCAATGTGTCGCCCTGCCAGTTGACCAATCCGCAGTTTCTCAAGATTTTCATGGCCATGCCGGACCTTTGCCGGATCGAACCGGGCACAATCTCCCTGGAGATCACGGAAAATATTCTTCTGGGCGATGTCGAGAACACACGGGAAACGCTGAATGTTCTGAAGAACAAAGGGTACCGGATCGTGGTGGATGATTTTGGCACCGGCTACTCCAACCTCGCCTATCTGCACCACTATCCGATCGACGTCATCAAGATCGACAGAACATTCATCAATGATATCGGCAGCGGCGGTGCCATTCTCCGCATGATCGTGTCCCTCGCCTCGGTGCTCGGGGCGGACGTCATTGCGGAAGGCGTTGAAACGGAGGCACAGCGGCAGCGGCTTGTCGAGATCGGTTGCCACTGGTTCCAAGGCTACCTGTATTCGCCTCCGGTGGACATGGATCGGTTCATGGAAATGCTCAAGAATGACAAGGCGCAGGCCCGGCCCGGGATCATTGCTGCGAACAGATGAAACAGCCAGGGTCCGTGAGATAGCGGCCTGCCTGTGATCCTGTTCCTTTCCCGCATGTCGCAATCTGAACAAGTGAAGCGTGTTTGAACGCTTCGCATTGCCTGACTGTTGGTAGGTTCCTCGCATGCGTATTCAAAACCTGCAGCCAGCGACCTAAAATGTTCATAAGCGTCTTTGACATCTTCAAAATCGGAATTGGACCGTCGAGTTCTCACACCGTCGGCCCCATGGTTGCGGTTCACTGTTTCCTCGACCGTATCCGGAGCCTTCCGGACACCAGGGAGAAGGCACGGGCAATCACCGTCACACTGCACGGGTCTCTCGCCTTCACCGGAAAGGGACATGCCACCGACAAGGCCGTTTGCCTCGGACTGCTGGGTGAACGCCCCGACACTCTTGACCCGGACATGGTTGATGCGCTGCTGGACACTCTTCAACGGCAGTGCAAGCTCTCCCCGAGCGGTTTGCCGGATCTGGATTTCGACCCGCAAACCGGTGTCATTTTCGACTACGGCCCCGCTTTGCCACTGCACGCAAACGGTATGACGTTCCAGCTGCTCGACGCCAGCGGATCTGCCATCGATACGGCCATATATTACTCGGTCGGCGGGGGGTTCGTGGCAACCGAAGCCGAACTGGCGGAAACGATTGCATCGGGCGAAAGCGAGCTGGAGCACCAGAACGTTGCCTACCCTTTCGCCTCGGCCAAGCAAATGCTCGAGATGGGTGCCGAGGCTGGTTTGACCATCGCGGAAATGAAACTCCAAAACGAATGCGCGTCCAGTTCCCTGGACGAGGTGGAAGCACGCATCGACGATATCTGGGCTGCGATGAACGCCTGTATCAACCGCGGCCTCGCCCAGGACGGCATCCTGCCCGGCGGCCTCAAGGTCAAACGCAGGGCAAGCGGGATCCACAACAAGTTGATCGCCGAAGACCGGATCAACCGGCCATTCGAACATACTGTCGTTGACTGGCTCGGTGTCTACGCCATGGCAGTAAACGAGGAAAATGCCGCGGGAGGCAAGGTCGTCACAGCGCCCACCAACGGCGCTGCCGGGGTCATCCCTGCCGTCGTCAGGTACTATCTCGATCACTGCCCCGACCCTGATCCTGCCGGAATCCGGACGTTCTTGCTGACCGCAGCAGCCATTGGCGGCATCATCAAGGCGAATGCCTCCATCTCCGGCGCTGAAGTCGGCTGCCAGGGAGAGGTCGGATCTGCGTCGGCGATGGCTGCTGCTGGCCTGTGTGCCTCACTTGGCGGAACCAATGAACAGATTGAAAACGCCGCCGAAATCGCTCTGGAACACCACCTTGGCATGACCTGCGATCCGATTGCCGGCCTCGTTCAGGTGCCTTGCATCGAGCGCAACGCACTTGGTGCGGTCAAGGCAGTGACCGCAGCGTCCTTGGCGCTACGCGGTGACGGCACGCATTTCGTCCCGTTGGACGGCTGCATAGAAACCATGCGCCAGACCGGCCGGGACATGATGGAGCACTATAAAGAAACCTCCAAGGGCGGCCTCGCTGTCAATATTGTCGAGTGTTGATCTGCCTGGCGGACCGCAACATATCCTTTGGGCACCCACCAGAAGCGGCGCTTGCTGCGAATGGTCCCACCGCCAAGGAGGTTGTTGTCCATGCCTGTCGTCATCACGCCTGTTATCGCTGCCATCCTGACGTTTCTATTCATCGCCCTGTCGGCCCGCGTGATCCTAATGCGCGGTGGATCGAAAATCTTGATTGGAGACGGCGGTGATAGAACAATTCAGCGCCGCATGCGGGTACACAGCAACTTCGCGGAATATGTTCCGCTTGCACTGGTGCTTCTTTTGCTTCTGGAGCTCCAAGGCGTGGCACCCTGGCTACTCTGGGCACTCGGCGGCATGCTGGTCGGCGGGCGGGTAATCCATGCCTACGGCGTCAGCCAGGAACCGGAACCAACCCGTCTCCGGATCGCCGGCATGGCATTGACGTTCACCGCTTTGGCAGGCAGCGCACTGGGATGTCTTTGGCTGGCAGTGGCCGGATAACAGCAGAAATCAAATCTGTTTCAGCCGCGTCTTGTGGGCATGTGAAATGTGCATCCGGGCGGCGTGGTCCGCCGCCTCGCTATCGCCTTCCGCAATAGCGGCGACAATGGCCGCGTGTTCCTCAACCGCAGTTTCGCGGCGTTCCGGCGAATCCAGGGTCGTACCGGCCATCAGGATCAGCGAGAGCCGCAGATGTTCGATTTGGTCGACCAGATATCTATTATGCGAGGCGAGACAAAGACGACGGTGAAATTCCCGGTTGGACCGTACCAGACTGTCGAGATCTTCCACCCGCTTGCGATCCGCGTCCACCATGTCCTGCAGGATTTCGATTTCGGGCTTGGAGGCATGTTTGGCGGCGAGGCTGGCCGCAGTTCCTTCCAAAACCTCGCGCATGAAGTAGACTTCGTTGATCTGGCTGTGGTCCAGCGTCGGGACGACCATGCCCCTGTTGGGTTCATGAACGGCGAGCCCTTGAGCTTCCAGCCGTTTAAGCCCTTCCCTGATCGGTGTGCGCGATACGCCGAAACGGTCGGCAAGTTCCGCCTCGCGCAAACGGTCGCCGGGTTTCAAGTCCCGGTCTTCGATCAGGCTGAGAAGGCGGCTATAGATTTCCGATCCGTTCATGTCATCGCTGATAGCGCAGGCAAGCCACAAAGCGCAACCCGCGCCCGACCGCCAGTGATCCGATAACGGTTAGGTGCAATAACAATGGAACAACTATAATTCACAAAAATTATACATTGTGATTATTGCTTATTTTTGCCGAGTAATACGGCCCGCCTTCTATTCAGTTTGCAAGTATTCTTCTCGGAACCTTATTCTCATTGTAAGATCCCACTACGTTTCTCATGAAGATAATAATCCCCCCGTGCCAGCAAAACCGCCGGAGCTTACCTTGGACGAGACGGACCCGCGATTTCAGGAAGCGTTGAAAAATTGCGACCGCGAAGCCATTCACACGCCGGCAGGAACCCAGGATTTCGGTGTGTTGCTGGCGACCGATTCAAGCTTCACAAGGTTCGAATTTCTGTCCGGAAACGCCCCGGGCGCATTCAATCTGCCCGTGGCCGGGCTTTTGGGCGCACCGGTCGAAACGGTTTTCAATCCCGGGGAAATCGCGGCGATCCGCCTGAGGCTGGATACCGCATCCGAAGTCAAGCACCGTGTGAATGCCGGGTCAAAGTTTCTCGGCGGCACCGCACATGAGATGTCGGTCCATCAGGTGGGCGGGCGTGCCATCTTGGAATTGATCCCTGGCCGACCGGTCAAGCAAGAGTGGGTGGATATTCTGGACGAGGCAATGACCTTCCTCATCAATCCGGATAGCACCCGATCCATCCAGGTTTTGCTGGAATATGCCGTCGAGCGGTTTCGTTACCTGACGGGTTTTTCACGGATCAAGGCCTACCGTTTTTTGCCGGACTATTCTGGCGAAGTCGTCGCTGAAGCCTTGAACGGCGATATGCCGTCATTCCTCGGACTGAGATTTCCCGCACATGACATCCCGCCGGTAGCGCGGAAACTCTTCGCGTCCACACCGCTCAGGGTTATCTGCGACACGCACAAGAATGACACCACGCTGCTGTGCTATGACGGGTCTACCGCACCGTTGGATATGTCGCTGGCAGTCCTTCGCGGCACGTCCCCGGTTCACAACGAATACTTACGCAACATGGACGTCAGGACGACCATGACCATTCCGATCTCGGTCAATGGCGAGTTGTGGGGTCTTTTCGCCTTTCATAACCGGGTGGTCAGAACCGTGCCGGCAGAAACCATGGCGCTTGCTGAACTTGCCGGACGCCTGATCTCTCTGAGGGTTCAACATCTTCTTGGGATACAAAGGCAAAGAAACCTTGAGAGGTCGAAGAATGCTGTCAGCAAGCTGTCCGGCCTGACGTCCGGCAACCTCGCGGGTAGCCGCGAATGGGAGCAGACACGAAACCAGATCATGCAAATGATCCCATCGGACGGGGTTGTCTTGTCCGATGGCGGAAAACTTCACTTCCATGGCAGTTGCCCCGGCCCAACCGCCAGCGCGGCCCTCTTTCAGGTCGCCAACCGGGAGATGCCAAGGCCCTTTTCTTGCATCGATCTTGCCGACCGCTTCGGAGGCCTGGATCTGGCGAAGGCCGGCGGCGCGCTGGTCATCTCCGGCCCTGAAAAATCGGACGCCCGGATCGCCATAATACGGGATCGCACGGAAACCATCCGCCGATGGGCCGGCGCTCCACAAAAGGACGTTGCGCCCGGGGCAGCGGGGCCGCAGCTCACACCGCGGAAATCATATGAGACCTATATTGAGACTGTGAGCGGAAAATCGGATGAGTGGACCCATGAAGACCTTGGTTTGGCAGACGCCCTCCGTGAAGCCCTCGCCACGGCCCTAACCCGCCAACAGACCTCCAACCACCGGGAATCCCGTTTTGAGCTGACCATCCGGGATCTGAACACAAGGGCCGTCAACATCTTAAAGCTGATCCGGTGCATTGCCGGCTACTCCCATCAACATGTCTTTACAATCGGGGAGTTCGACATGCTCATGGACCAGCCCCCGGCCTGGCTGGGCGATATCCACGAGGCAATTGCGCGTACCGGTCAAAACGGCATCGCCATGGACACGATCTGTGAAGCTGTGCTTCGAAAGACCCTCCCCGGGAATGCCGACATCTCCTGGAGCGGGCCGCCATTGCATCTAAAGGCCGAAGCGGCCTCAATCCTTGCTCTGGTTCTGGGGGAACTGGCCGCAAATGCCCGGGCTTCCGGCCTGTTATCCGGAAAGCCGGGAACGGTGTCGGTTCAATGGTGCCCCGACGAGCGCGGCGTATCGATTGAATGGGCGGATACAGGCGGTACTCGTGAAGAGAACTCGACGCGCAATGGTATCGGCAATTTCATCATCGAGACGGCGATCGGACTGGAGTTCCGCGGCAGGTCCGAATTCCGCCCCGGGCAAGGGGGGGCAAGCGCAAGCTTTTGGCTTCCCGCGCATGTGATCGTCAATCAGGACATCGCAGCGATCGCATCACCGTTGGATGCCAAAGCGTCAACGGACCACTCACCAAGTGCTCTGGTGGTTGAAGACAATCCGCAAGCGGCCAAACGGGCTGAAGCCATGCTGCTGCGAATGGGCTTTGCAACTGTTGTAACGGCCAGCACCATTCCAGAAGCAATTGGCGCCAGCAACAATCATGTTTTCGATTTCTGCCTTCTGGATGTCGATGTCGGCGGCACGCTCACAACAACTGTAGCGCGCAATCTCGGTCATCATCGCATACCTTTTGCGTTTCTCGCCGCAAAGGGCAGCAGAACGCGGCAGATTGCTGATTCATTTCCAACACCGGTCATCCAAAAGCCTCTAAGTCAAGAGGAACTGGGCCTTGCATTGGCAGATCTTCAGATAGAGTTTTGATCTGCCTTCCGGCAAAAATGCATTTATCTACGAATAAATCAGTATATATCTGGATTCAATAATTCAGGTGCCGATTTTTCGCATTCACTAATCATGATCAAATTGTCACTATAAAAAATTACAATCTATATTTTTGCTTTACTACATAGTTGACATTTTATTAATAATTTTGACATTTCATTCTGAATAGAGTGGATATCTCAGGTTGAAATCATTTACGTAACTTTCATGCATATGTAAAGTTTCGCATCTATTTTTGAGACATGGTGCGCCCATGGTTAGTGAATATAATCTGCTGTTGGTGGAGGATGACGTCAGCGAAACACTGATCGTCAAGTTCCTGCTGAACAAACACGGCAGCTATCACTTCAGCTTCGATCTTGCGCGCACGAGCAGTGAGATGCTGGAGCGATTACGGACAGACAAGTACCATGCGGTGATCCTCGACCTGAACATCCTCGACCTTGAAGGGCTGCCGCTGGTGGATGCCTGCGTCCATGAACGCCCGGATCTTCCAATCATCGTCAGAACCGGTAATTTCGACAAGCAGCTCGCAAATGACGCTCTAAAGCTTGGCGTTCAGGACTTCGTATCCAAAGACGCATTTTCCGGACACTTGCTGGAGAGAACGATCATCCACGCGATCGAACGCAAGAAACGCGACAATGAAGTGCGGCGGCTTGCTTTTATCGACCCGCTGACCGGGCTCGGCAACCGGCGGCAATTGTCCGAACATTGGGAACGGATCCGCAAGGCGCCAAACGCAACCCGCTCTTGGACCAATGTGTTCTATTTCGACGTCAATGGTATGAAGCAGATAAATGACACCCACGGGCACTTTGCCGGAGACGACACAATCAAGACTGTCGCAAAGCGGCTTGAAGAAGCGATGGGTCAGGCCGCCAGCATCTACCGGGTCGGAGGCGACGAATTTTGCGGAACCATAACGTCCGACGTTTCAGTGGACAGAAAAGCGGAAGCCCTCAAAGTGCTCGCCCGGCTGAAAGCCGGCCTAGCCGCACCTGCCGGCTCAACCGGAAACCTTCCAGTTTCCATTGCCATGGGATGCGTGGACTACCCAACAGCCAATCTACCCAGCCTGGAAGTCGCTCTCGATGCAGCTGATCGGGAGATGTACAAAGACAAGCGAAAGAATGCCCCAACCCAGCTCAAAACCGGCTAAGGTCTGAAGGGATCAGGCTACGAAATCGCGCGCCTTCGGCAGCGGCTATTGAATCTTTCAGATAAGTATCCAAGCAAACTACAGAAATAATATTCGTAATAATAACAATACTTATACGAACTTGATTTACATTTTTCTTGCCAGACATAGTTTATTCAATATCTTCTCCCAATATCCAGGTGGCGCACCGCTGCTGCGGACAAGGTATTGAACTCGAGGCATCTACGGAATCTGAATGTCCGAAGCAGAACAGTATCGCGCTGCCGGGTTCCCCATCGTAGCCATAGGGGCTAGCGCGGGTGGTCTTGAACCTCTTGAACAGTTTTTTGAAGAGATCCCGGTAGCGAGCGGTATTGCGTTTGTGGTTGTCCAGCACCTGGCGCCCGATTTCCGCAGCATGATGAACGAGCTGCTCGCCCGCCATTCAGACATGCCGATCCATAAGGTGGAGACCGGCATGGCGATCGAGCCCAATGCGATCTACCTGAACCCGCCCCGGCACGACATGACACTCGAAAACGGCCGGTTCAAGCTTCAACCGTCAAGCGTGACAGGCGGCGTACTGTTGCCGATCGATGCTTTCTTTACGTCTTTGGCAGCGGAGTGCGGCCGATCTGCCATTGGGATCGTGTTGTCAGGAACCGGCTCGGACGGCAGCCTCGGTTGCGAGGCTGTAAAGACTGCGGGCGGCCTTGTCCTTGTTCAGGAACCGGCAGGCGCAAAATTCATCAACATGCCGCTCGCAGTGATCAAACGTGAAATCGCGGACGGGATCGCCGATCCGGAGGTTCTGGCGCAATATGTAATAGCCTATGCAAACGGCGAAGACCCGAGCACCTTTGGCAAACGCCAATACATGAGAATGCAGGATCCCCTTGCCATGATCGTTCATGTGCTGCGGGAGAAATTCGGTACCAATTTCGGCGATTACAAGCGGGCAACTCTCGAACGCCGCATCAAGCGGCGGTGCGACACCCATGGCATTCGTGATCTGACGGGCTATCTGGACAAGCTGACCACCGACAAAGATGAAGCGCTGAAACTGTATGATGACCTTCTTATAGATGTGACCGCATTCTTCAGGGATCCGGAAGCCTATCGGTCACTCGAAGAAACCGTTCTCAGCGACCTTGCCGGGAGAATGTCTTCACAAAGACCGGTCAGGATTTGGGTTCCCGGCTGCTCGACAGGGGAAGAAGCCTATTCCATTGCCATTCAGATTGCCGAGACGGCGCGGAAAATCGACAAGGATCTCAATGTCAAGATCCTGGCGACAGATGCGCATGCCGGTTCAATTCATACAGCTGCGGCGGGACTTTATCCCGACAGCAGGATGGAAGGGCTGCCTGAAGATATAGTTGAGCGTTACTTCTTCAAGGATGTTGCCGGCTACCGGATCAAACCCTTCATCAGACGCCTGGTTGTTTTTAGTCAGCAAGACGTTCTTGTTGATCCACCCTTTACGCGCATCGACCTCCTCAGTTGCCGTAACCTTCTGATCTATATGAACGAATTGGCTCAAAAGAAAGTACTGACACTTTTTCACCACGCGTTGACCAAAGAGGGCTATCTGTTTCTTGGCCCCAGTGAAACAATCGGCCGGCTTGACAAGGAGTTCCGGCTCCTCAGCCAGCGTTGGCGCATTTTCCAGAAAATCCGTGATGTCAGGCTGGTCAACACCTCAACCTTGCTGTCGCAGAGCAGCTTGACCGGTCCGGAACGTTTTTCCGGCAAATCGACCTTCGCGCAGTTTGATCGCCAGAATGACAAGCCGGATACCACACGCGCCTACAAGGAAGCGCTCCAGGAATTGTTGTCCCGTTATGCTCCGGCAGGCTTTCTGGTGACCACTGACGGCAGCCTCGTTCATGTATTCGGAGATGCTGCGCGTTGGCTTACAATGGGCGAAGGCAGCTTCAGCGCGTCAATCACCAGTCTCCTGCCGGACCATATCCGCCTTCTGGTCGGTTCCGGCCTTGATCAGGTCAAGACAACGGGCTTCCCATCTTTCCGGCGGAAAATGGTTTATGAACGCGGCGGTCACCCCTTCGAGTGCACGGTCACAATCGAGTCACTGCCAGATGCCGATGGAGGTGTGGATCATCTGCTTCTAACCATCACCGAGGAAGACGCCGGAACGCTTGGCGCGGAAACCGAATGGCCGGAACCGGCCGCCAGCGGTGAGGAGACCGGATTTCTTCGGGCTCGGGTCAAGGAGCTCGAAAACGATCTTCGATCCACTGAAGAGAGTCTGCAGACGACAATCGAGGAACTGGAAACCAGCAACGAAGAGCTTCAGGCGACCAACGAAGAACTGATGGCGTCAAACGAGGAGCTACAGAGCACCAACGAAGAACTTCATTCGGTCAACGAGGAGCTGTTTTCCGTCGGCACAGAGCATCAGCAGAAAATCGAGCAACTGATCGAGTCCAACAACGACATGGATCATTTGCTGAAGGCAACCGGCTTCGGAACGGTTTTCCTCGACGTCGATCTGAGGATACGCCGTTTCACGCCCGCGGCAACCAAAGGCTTCAACCTGCTCCCGCAGGACCTCGGACGGTCTATCACGCATGTGACCTTCAGGTTCGACCGCCCGGACTTTGTCGTCGCTCTGGCGGCGGTCGTGGAAAGTGGCAACGGTTTCGATGAAGAGGTGATGGTTGGCGATCACCACTATCTCTTGCGGGTCCTGCCCTACACTGACGACCACAGCGCAACTCAGGGCGTGGTGATTGCGCTGATCGACATTCACGAGCTCAATGAACGCAAACTGGAACTGGAGGCGCTGAACAAGAAGCTGGACAAGCAGAGACGCGAGTTTGAAGACCTGTACAAACGAACACCGGTGATGATGCAGTCAGTGGACCAGCAGGGCACGATCATCGAAATCAGCGATGCCTGGCTTGAGGAACTGGGCTATCGGCGCGACGAGGTTATCGGCCACCCCAAGACCGAGTTCGTGTCGCCGGAAGCGCGCGGCAGGTTCGAGCGAGACTTCGCGGCTCTTTGGGATAGCGGCACCGCCACCAATACGCCCTACCCGTTCGTCCGCAAGAACGGCTCAATGGTCGACGTCGAGCTGTCCGCAATCATAGACAGGACGGAAGGGCGGGAGGAACGGTCCCTTGCCGTTTTGACCGATGTGTCAGATCGCAACACGGCTTTCAGGGCGCTGGAACGGTCCAACGCAGACCTGGAAAAAGCCAATGAGAGCCTGAAAAAGTTTACTTATATTGCGTCCCATGACCTGCAGGAGCCCCTCCGGAAAATCCAGCAGTTCGGCGATATGCTCCTTGCCGAATTTGCGGATCAAGTTGATGATGAGGCTCGTTTTTATGTTGGGGTCATGCAGAATGCCGCCACACGGATGCGGCGCCTGATCCGGGACCTTTTGGCCTTTTCCAGGGCTTCGAACGCTCAGATTTCGCTTGAGACGACAGACCTGACAGTGGTCGCCCAGCGCGCGGCCGCCGAGCTTGCTCCCATGGCAATGGATGCAAAGGCAAAAATTTTCATCCGAGACCTTCCGTCGGTTCATGCCGACGAAACACTTGTTGAACAGATGTTCCTCAATCTGATTTCAAACGCCGTCAAATACAGGCGGCCCGAGACCGGCCCGGTCATTGAGATCACGTCCGGCACAAAGGATGGTCTGGATGTGGTTTGCGTAGCTGACAACGGTATCGGCATCCCGATGGAACATCTCGACCGGATTTTTGAACCGTTTTCCCGTGTACATAGATCCGAAGCTGTAGATGGCTCGGGTCTCGGATTGAGCATTTGCCGGACAATTTGCGACCGGCTCGGATGGTCGATCCAGGTGGTCAGCGAACCTGGCACCGGGTCGACGTTCACCATTGGCCTCCCCGGGAGCAGCGCCTTGCGCACGTCGGAGCCAGGCATCTAGAGCGAGCCGCGGACATTCAACAACCCAAAAGTGCAGCAAACCTGACCGCCGCCGCTGCGGACAGACGGTTTGACTGTGGCATCGCCCCCCGTCTCAAGAGCGAATCTTGCCCCAAACACAGTAGGTAAATCTCCCAGTGCACAAGTTTTTCGCGCTTCTCCACTTAATTGGCTCAAAATTGTATCAATTTTGGGCAGCAAATCATCTGATTAGCTTGACAGAATGAGCCACCTTTGCACCAATGGTTTCCGGATAAGAAAAATAATTTCCACTATCCGGAGAGGGGTAAATCTATGGAAGAGCAACTGGCCGAACTGGCGGCTCAGGTTGCGGAGCTCAAATCCGCATCCAAAGGCGCCAACAATACGATATTCGCCGAACTGTATTACTACCTTACCATCCCACTAATGGTCCTCATCCACGCAGGGTTTCTGGCCTACGAGATGGGCGCATCCCGCCAGAAGAACGTGCTGGCCTCTGGTATCAAAAACATCCTGGCATTCGCGTTCATGGTGCCGACCTTCTACTATTTCGGCTGGTTTGTTTACTGGGCCTGGACACCCGGCCTGATCCCGACCGCCGAATCCTGGCAGACTGCCATCGACTTCGCCAATCCGATCGGCGAGGTAATGGGGCCGTTTATCGGTGACAACGCGACCGGCGTCTTCTGGGGGGCGTTTACACTGTTTGCCGCCACGACCGCCTCGATCTTTTCCGGCGCGGTGATTGAGCGGATCCAGGTTGTCGGCTTCATTATCCTGGCAATCGTTTTGGGTTCATTCGCATGGATCGTTGGTGGTGCATGGGGCTGGAGCGCAGGCGGCTGGCTGGTTACGCAGTGGGGCTACCACGACTTCGGCGCAGCGGGGGTCGTTCACCTTGTTGCGGGTGCTTTCGCGCTGGGCGTATTGATCAACCTTGGCCCGCGTATCGGCAAGTTTAACCCGGACGGTTCGGCAAACACGATCTCGGGTCACAACCTGCCATTCACGCTCACCGGCCTAATGCTGATTATCGTCGGTTTCTGGGGCTTCCTCATGGGTTGCGTGATCGTGCCGGGCGAAGGCTGGTCCTGGTTCGAAGGCCAATGGGCAACGATTTACGGCACGCCAATGACCCTCAGCGCAATGTCGTTCAACATCCTGATGGGTTTTGCCGGCGGTATCATCGGCGCATGGGCAATCACCCGTGATCCATTCTGGATGATGTCCGGCGCACTGGGCGGCATTATCTCTTGCGCGGCAGGTCTTGACCTGTGGTGGCCGCCGCTTGCCTTCGCTATCGGCTTCATCGGCGGGATCATCATGCCCTACTCCGCAAAACTGCTGGAGAAGATGGGTATCGATGATGCTGTAGGCGCAGTGACGGTTCACGGTACGCTCGGCATCTGGGGCGTTCTCGCGGTTGGCATTTTCGCCAGTGGCTACCCGGCGCTTGGCGGTCCGGCAGCGGATGTTACTCATATCTCGTTCGTCGGCCAGCTCATCGGTGCAATCGTCATGATCCTGCTCGGCATTGTTCCCGGCTATGTCGTGTCGCTGATCCTGAAAACAGTCGGTCTCCTGCGTGTCGGCGAAGCAGCCGAAATCAAAGGTCTTGATCCGACCAAGGTGCCGAACATCGCCTATCCTGAGGGCATCAACGCCCCGTCGGCTCAGTAAGAGAAAGGAACAATCTCATGGGTTCTGCATTTGATAGCTGGGATGGCCTAGAAGGCGCTTATTACATGGGCGCCGGAACGAGCTGGGAACTGATCTGGCTGCTGGTTTCCATCGCGATGTGCATCTTCGCCCTGTATGTCGGTGCCCGGCACGAGCTGGACGCTTACAAAGACGCTGAAAACGGCGATTAATGCCAATCTCGAAAAAAACTTCTCAAGGCCGCCTCCGGGCGGCCTTGTTGTTTACAACCAAAGTTGCTTATGCCCAGTGCGGGCGAACCCTTAAGTATCAATCACTTTTCGGGTGTTTCTAAGTAAGAGCATCGGAACGTAAGTTTGAAACACTTGACCGCTCTCACTTGTTTGTTGACCAGGCGGCTCGTCCGCCGTGGTGCAATCATCAAAAGGGCGAGCCAACGCCATCAGCGTACAAATGAGTTCGGCCCTTCGGGTGGCATTTTGCCGCCCATCGGCCCCGTTGCGCCGTTTGAACGATGCCCCACATCGCCCTTCACGACGCGGCTAGGTTCTGGTCAGGAATTAAGGATTACCTGATCAGGATATGGATTGCAGCAATCGTCACAAAGCCCATGAAGTTGGCCAGGAGTTTGTCGTAGCGCGTTGCTACCCGTCTGAAGTGTTTGAGCTTATAGAATAAACGCTCGATGGCGTTGCGTTCTTTATAGATTGCCCACTCACAAACTTGGGGCCGCAGGCAATTGCGGCGCGGCGGAATGACGGGTGTTGCCCCCAAATCAAGGATAGCGTCTTGGAAGTGCTCCGCGTCGTATGCCCGATCCGCGATAACATAGTCGGGTTTAAAGCCCTTGATGAGCTCGGCCCCGAACAGAACCTCGCCCCGGTGTCCCGGACTGGAGACAAAGCGCAAGGGCAGCCCCAAACTGTCACACACGCCGTGCAGCTTGGTTGTCAGCCCTCCCTTGGAGCGTCCGATACCCTGGACTTCAGAGTCCTTTTTTGCGACTTGCGCCGCTGGCGTGTTCAGGCTCTAGGGTCTGTGGACATTTAGCGCAATGCGATGATGGTTGCGGCCAGGTTCCATGATGCTTGATAGCTGGCGTCGGTCTTGTCGTATCTCGTGTTTATTCCTCTGAACTCTTTGATTTTGCTGAAGTAGTTTTCAATCAGATGACGCCACTGGTAGGTTTCCACATCGTGGGGAATGTGGACGCGGCGATTGGTTTTCGCCGGAATGACGGCTTGTGCCTGACGCGTATCAAGGTCTTCGCGCAACGCATCGGCATCGAATGCCTTGTCGGCAAGCATGGCGCCGAATTCCAGACCGTCGATAAGGTCGGGCACACCAACAATTTCACTGCGCTGGCCGGGCAGAAGTTTGAAGCGCACCAGATTGCCTAACGCATCGGTGAGGGCCAGGACCTTGGTGGTCAGTCCGCCTTTCGAGCGCCCGATGGCCTGATTGAGAGTCCCCCTTTTGCGCCACTCGCCTTTTGGTGGACGCTGATGATCGTGCCATCGATAAGAACATATTCAAAGTCGGGATCACCCGATACAGCCTCAAAAAGGCGCTGAAATACACCGCGTTGAACCCATCGGCGGAACCGCCGGAACACACTGTTCCATTCGCCAAATCCGGGCGGCAGATCCCGCCACGGGCTGCCAACGCGAACCTTCCACAGCACCGCTTCAAGAAACAGCCGGTTGTCCTTTGCTGTCCGGCCCCGGTCCCGGATACTTCCCGGAAGCAACGGTTCTATGATCGCCCAACTTCTATCCGTAATGACAAAACGTTCGCTGCGCATCAAAGCCTCCTCAAAAGAAAGCTTGAATCACAAAAAAGACGGCCTGTGAATCCTATATGTCCACGGACCCTCGTTCAATGCTTTGAAAAACGCCTCTTGAAACCCAATCGTTAAAGCGTTGTTTTACTGTGCCGTAACGACCAAAGCGGTCCGGCAAATAGCTCCATTTGGTGCCCGAGCGTGCGATCCACAAGACCGCGTTCATGAAACGCCGATTGTCCGTTCGAGGGCCTCGTTTCCCTCGGCACCCTCCCAGCATCAACGGTGCAAGACGAACCAATTGAGCGTCCGTCAGTTCATCCTCATAGCGCGTCTCAGACATGACTGTTCTCCAAAAATCAGTCTTGAATCTGATTTGCACACAAAAGGGAATCCCTATTCATTAAATCCTGACCAGAATCTAGGGTCTGTGGAACGGCGAAACGCCGATATCGTCAGCCGTTCTTTTTGTCCGCCTTCAACAGCCAGGTTAGCACGGCAAGAGCCAGGACAGCACCTATGATCTCCGCGACAATGAAACCGGGCAGATCGACCGGGCGAATGCCGGAGAATGTGTCCGTGAAGCTTCGCGCGATTGCCACCGCCGGATTGGCGAAGGAGGTCGAGGCCGTGAACCAGTAGGCGGCCGTGATGTAGAGGCCAACCAGCCACGGAATGGCGCTTTCGCGGAAGCGAAGCCCGCAAAGGATCGCGGCAACGAGCCCGAAGGTTGCCACCACTTCCGCCACCCATTGCGAGAGGCCGGTTCGCACGGTCGTTGAGGATTGCAGCACCGGCAGCTCGAACATGATATGCGCGACCATCGAACCACAAATCCCACCAAGGATCTGGGCGGCGATATATGCCCCTGCGGCGCCGATGGCGATATCCTTGCGCAGGCAGAACAT
The DNA here is from genome assembly GCA_965230445.1 of Roseibium sp. Lineage (GTDB taxonomy): Bacteria > Pseudomonadota > Alphaproteobacteria > Rhizobiales > Stappiaceae > Roseibium. Next base: position 3,435,008 of record OZ246005.1, read on the forward strand.
GACAGTCACCGCAGGGTTGAAATGCGCGCCGGAGACCGGGCCGAGCATGGTGATCAGCACCACCAGAATTGCACCGGTGGGAAGGGTGTTGCCGAGCAGCGAAACTGCGACATCATCCGACAGATTGTCGGCCATGATCCCGGATCCGACCACGGTGCCAACCAGAAAGGCAGTGCCAAGCAGTTCCGCCACCAGGCGGCGGCTCATTGAAAAATCAGACATTATGGTTCCTGTTTTATCAGTCGTTCTGATTGCCGATCCCGGCGAGTTGCTGTTTTGCATCCGGCGCGGCAAAGACGTTGTCGCCCAGCGCCAGAAACGCGTCGATACGGCGCCCCATGCGCTCATAGGCGAGATCGAAGGCGGCACCGCGCGCTGCGTCATCTCCCTCGACCGACGCCGGATCGGCAATGCCCCAATGAACCACGAGCGGATGACCGGGCCAGACCGGGCAGGCTTCACCGGCAGCGCTGTCACAAACGGTGACGATCAAATCCATGGACGGCGCATCCGGACCGGAAAACTCCTCCCAACTTTTGGAGCGAAACCCTTCTGTCGGCAGTCCCTGCCGTTCCAGGCAGGTCAGCGCATCCGGATTGACCATGCCTCGCGGCGTCGAGCCTGCGGAGTAGGTGGTGTATTTGCCGCTGCCGCGCGCCCGTAAAATGGCTTCGCCAAGAACGGAACGCGCCGAATTGGCGGTGCAAACGAAGAGAACGTTTTTCATGAAGGGTCCGGGTTTACTGTTTGGAGCTTGAACCGCCATGCCCGGAGGCAAGCGATGGGAACATTTCGGAAAACAGCGACAGGCAGGCTTCCGGACTGCCATTGCAGCAATCCTGCAGTAGAAACAGCAGCATCTCCTGCATGGCGGTCAGGTCGGCGCGGTAGACTATGGTTCGCCCGTCCCGTTCGGCCTTCACAAGCCCCGAGCGGGCCAGCACGCCGAGATGGGTGGACAACGTGTTGGGCCGGACGGTTAGCGCTTCGGCAATCGCCCCTGCTGACATGCCCGCCTCTCCCGCCCGCACCAGCAGACGAAAGACATCCAGGCGCGTTTCCTGTCCAAGCGCTGCCAGCGCCTCAAGAGCGTCTTTCTTTTCCATACTTCGAGATTAGTCGAAATAAGTGAATCTGACAAGCGGATCCAGAGCCCGGCAGCCGCAATCAGGCTCCTATTCCGAAAGGCTCAAGCGGTCGAACCAGTGCCCCCCGAGCGGGTCAGCAGTGTAGCCGGAAACGCTTTTGGAAAGTGCAGTGCGGCGGAGGGAGTGCGCGATGGGCAGAACCGGCACGCTGCTGCGCAGCACGCTTTGAGCTTCCCGGTAGAGCCTCAGGCGTTCCTTCGGGTCTGTCGAGGTCCGCGCGGCATCGATACGCGCATCGAACAACTCATTACACCAATTGGCCCGGTTCAGCGCGCCGGCTGCGCCGCAGGTCAGATGAGCGGTCAGGAAGGCATCGGGATCACCGCCCGCTGCGGTCCAGCCAAACATGACAGCGCCATCGCGGTTTGCCGTCTTGGACTTCGCCAGATAGGCACCCCAGTTGTAGCCGACAATATCGACCCCGACGCCGATCTTTTCCAGTTGTTCCTTGATCTCACCGGCGAGCGCCTTGCCGTCCGGAATGTAAGCGCGCGCAACCGGAAGCGCCCAGATCTTCAGGCGCAGATCGCTGACGCCAGCGTCGTCCAGCAATTTGCGGGCAAGTTCCGGATCGTGAATCGGATCCGGCGCAAACGGATCGAGAAAGCCGGAAGATGGCGGCAGCACGCCGTCTGCAGCTTCCGCTGCGCCAGCGTAAACGGCATCCACTAGGGCCGACCGGTCGATAGCAAGCGAGAGCGCCTTGCGGACCTTGCGATTGTCGAAGGGCGGGGTCTTGGTATTGAAGGCCAGATAGCCGAGATCGGCAGCGGCTGTTTCCTTCAGGGTCAGTGTGTCATCGGCGCGAATGGCAGCAAGGTCACCTCGCGCGGGTGCGGCCATGACTTGGCATTCGCCATCCTTCAGTTTTCGAAGGCGGTCGTCAGCCTCCGGAACGATCATAAAGCTCAGTTCGTCGATGGCCGGTGCCCCCGCCCAATAGGCTTCGTTCTTCGTGTACCGGACGGCCTCGTCTTTCTGATAGGCCGAAAACACAAATGGCCCAGTTCCGGACGGGACTTCATCCAGCCTGGCCTGTTGGCCGGCAGCGTCCAGTTGAGCGGCATATTCCGCGGACAGGATCGAGGCGAAATCCATGGCGAGCAGAGACAGAAGCGGTGCATGGGGGCGGCGCAACTCGATCTTCACCGTCCTCTCATCCACCTTGACGGTGCGCTTGATGACCTCGCGAAGGGATCGGCCCTTGAACACCTCCCAATCGGCACCCTTCCGGTAGGAATACCAAGGATGGCCGACGTTGCGCTGACGCTCCAGGGAGAACACCACGTCATCGGCATTCAGAGGACGGGTTGGGACGAAGCCGTTGACCTCATGAAAACGTACGCCCTCGCGAAGGATGAACGTGTATTCCAGACCGTTGTCCGAAATCTCCCAGGATTGCGCCAGGCCGGATTCGATCTCCGTCGTGCCACGTCGATGCTCCACCAAGCGGTTGTACACCGCCCGCGAGGAGGCATCGAGCGTCGCCGCATCGCTATAGAGCGCCGGATCGAAGCCGCGCGGTCCGTCCGGAGTGCAGAAGCCGAGCGTTGCCGCACTGGCGGATACCGGAGCAACCAAAAAAACCGCGCCTGCAATGGCGGCCTGACAAACGGAACGGAAAATCATCTAAACCCTCTCCCTCTTTCGAGCCCGCCAGTTGCTGATCTTCGCAGACACTGGGCGAATATGAGCCGCGAATCGCACGGATACCGCAACCCTAGTTAGGGATAGGTAATTTTCTGTAACTGCAACCCGTCTCAGGCAGATCTCGTCCGCCTTACCGCATCTCTCCATCCGGAAAGCAGTTCCTGCCTGTCCGCTTCAGGCAGCACCGGCTCGAAACGTTTCTCCAGCTTCCAGGTTTCGGCGAACTCGGCTTGGCCGGGCCAGACACCGGCTTTGGATCCTGCGAGCCAGGCGGCGCCCAGCGCCGTTGTCTCTGCGATGGTCGGGCGGTCAACAGGCGCGCCCAGAATGTCGGCAAGGAACTGCATGGTCCAATCCGAGGCAGTCATTCCGCCATCGACGCGTAGAACGGTTTCCTGGGCCTCCGGCCAGTCTGCGTGCATGGCCTCCACAAGGTCGCTGGTCTGATAACCGACGCTTTGCAGAACCGCCTTGGTGATTTCCTTCGGGCCGGTGTTGCGGGTGAGGCCGAACATGGCACCGCGCGCATCGGCATCCCAGTGGGGGGCACCGAGGCCGACAAAGGCTGGAACCAGATAGATGGTCTGATGCGGGTCCGCCTTCTCAGCAAGCGCCTGACTTTGCGAGGCATCGTCGATCATCTGAAGGCCGTCGCGCAGCCATTGAACAGCCGCGCCGGCAACAAAGATCGAGCCTTCCAGCGCATAAGTCGTCTCGCCGTTCAGGCGGTAGGCGATGGTCGTCAGCATGCGGTTGTTGGATGTGACCGGTCGTGTACCGGTGTTCATCAGCGCAAAACAGCCGGTGCCGTAGGTCGATTTCACCATGCCCGGTGCAAAACAGGCCTGGCCGACCGTTGCCGCCTGCTGATCCCCCGCGACGCCCAGGATCGGAAGGGAGCGGCCGAGAATGCCGGCATCCGTCAAGCCGAAATCGTCCGAACTGTCGAGCACCTCTGGCAGCAGGCCCGTCGGAATGCCGAGAAGCGCGCACAGATCCGCGTCCCAGGCATTGTCGTGGATGTTGTAGATCAACGTGCGGGAGGCGTTGGTTGCATCCGTGACGTGGCGCTTTCCGCCGGTAAGCTTCCAGATAAGCCAGGTGTCGACGGTGCCGAAAGCCAGTTCGCCCCGCTCTGCCCGTTCGCGGATGCCGCCGACGTTTTCCAGCAACCATGCGATCTTGGTACCGGAAAAGTAAGGGTCAAGCAGCAGGCCGGTCTTGGCGGTGAACATAGTTTCATGACCATCCGCCCGCAGCCGGGCGCACATGTCTGCCGTGCGCCGGTCCTGCCAGACAATGGCGCGGTAAACCGGTTCGCCGGTTGCCCGGTCCCAGATCAGGGTCGTTTCGCGCTGGTTGGTGATGCCAATGGCGGCTACATCGGCCCCCTTTTCAGGTGCCTTGGCAAGCGCCTCGCGGCACACAGTCAGGGTGCTGGTCCACAGGTCCTCCGGGTCGTGCTCGACCCAGCCGGAATCCGGGAAATGTTGCGGGAACTCCTGCTGGCAAGCACTGACCGGCTGGAACTCCTTGTCGAAGATAATGGCCCGGCTCGATGTCGTGCCCTGATCGATCGCCAGTACATGACCTGCCATGGCGCGCCTCCCGTTTTCTGCTGATCGCTTCAACGTGCAGCTTCAGCTTGTGATTCCCGCACGGATCATGCCGCAGCGCCGGGCCGCCCTGCAAGAACATCCGCAATGTAGGCGTCCAGTTTCCGCACCTCGTCCGGGTTGATCCGAAGGCCAAGCTTGGAGCGGCGCCACAGGATGTCGTCCGCCGACCGGGCCCATTCCTTGTTGATCAGCCACCTTACCTCGGCCTCATAGAGATTGGCGCCAAAATGCCGGCCAAGCTGATCGGCAGACGCCGCATCCCCCAACATCTGGAAGGCATTGGTTCCGTAGGCCCGGATCAGCCGGGCCGCCAACGCACCATCGATGAAAGGATAGGAAGTGACAACCCGGTCGACCTGCGCATCATAGGACGTGGCTTCAAAGTCTCCGCCCGGAAGCGCCGCACCAGCTGTCCAGGAACCACGATCAAACGCCACGAACGGCGTCAGCTTCTCCAGAACCTGTTCGGCCAGTTTCCGGTAGGTGGTGATCTTGCCGCCAAAGACCGAAAGAACCGCCGGTTTGCCTTCGGCCCCATCGAGTTCCAGAACATAATCGCGGGTTGCTGCCTTGGCATCGGTTGCGCCGTCATCATAAAGCGGCCGGACACCCGAATAGGTATGGACAACATCGTCCGGCGTGACGGGTCTGTCGAAATACTCGCTCACGGCCTTGCAGATGTAATCGACCTCGTGGCCGGAGATGGCGGCGTCTCCCGGATCGCCCTTGTAATCAACATCCGTGGTGCCGATCAGGGTGAAATCGCCCTCATAGGGAATGGCAAACACAATACGTCCATCTCCGTTCTGGAAAATGAAACAACGATCATGGTCGAACAGACGTGGCACGACAATATGGCTGCCCTTGACCAAGCGAACGCCTGCCGCATTGTTGGCACCGGCCACCCCGTGCAGCATGTCGGCAACCCAGGGACCGGCGGCATTGACAATCGCCCCTGCGGTCACCGTGGTTTGCTCACCGGTCATCTGGTTGTGAAGAACCGCCTCCCAGCAGCCGCCGGATCTGCGGGCACTGACGCATTTTGTCCGTGTGCGAACATCTGCGCCGCGGGCGGCTGCATCAGCCGCGTTCAGCACCACAAGACGGGCGTCATCCACCCAGCAGTCCGAATATTCGAACCCCTTCCGAAACAGCGACTTAAGCCCCTGTGAATAGGGTGCCTGATCCAACCGGACCGTCTTTGTTGCAGGCAGCCGTTTCCGCCCGCCAAGATGATCGTAGACGAACAGCCCCAGGCGAATGAACCAGGCCGGTCGCAGCTCGCTGTTGTGCGGAAGAATGAAACGCAGCGGCCAGACAATATGCGGGGCCATCGCCCAAAGCACTTCGCGCTCTTTCAAGGCTTTGCGAACCAGGTTGAACTCATAATACTCGAGGTATCGCAGGCCGCCATGTATCAGCTTGGTCGATGCGGACGATGTGGCGCTTGCCAGATCGCCCATTTCCACCAAAAGGACGGAAGCCCCCCGGCCAGCGGCATCGCGCGCGACTCCGGCGCCATTGATGCCGCCCCCAATGACAAGCAGATCGAATTCGGCAGCCATAGCCTGCCTCCAGAACTTTATGAGTGATGGAATATCCTATAATATGAAACTAAAACGAAACCAATCGAAATAGGCTCAATATTCGCTCCTGCGACAAAATGCATAGCGTTGCCGCGCAAAACCGTTTCGCATGCACACTCCACGCGGCATGCGAACACGGTTGCACTGGCGAAACGAAACGAAAGCGGCCTTCGCCTTTAATCCTCGTCCGGCGGGGCGTCGTCTTTCGGGGGGTTGGAGCTTGTGCCCCCCGTGCCGCCGGTGTTGGCCTTTGCCGGTTTGGCGAAACCGGGCGGTTGCGCTGCGTGATAGGTGATCTGCGGGAACGGGATTTCGATGTCCCGTTCGTCGAACACCGCCTTGATCGCTTCATTATATGCCCGTCCGACCGCCCACTGATCGCCCGGTGAGGTCTTGATGCGCGCCCGGATATCGACGGAACTGGCGCCAAACATGATGACGCCGTGCATTTCCAGATCATCGAAAATCTTCGGGCCCTGGTCGCCTGCCTTGAGCCGCCGGAAGGCCTCGAACATCGCTTCCTTGGCGAATTCGATGTCGGTGTCATAGGACACCCCGATCACAGCAACATGATACGAAAACCCGCGCATGAAGTTCGACACCATGTCGACGGACGAGAACGGGATCACATGCGTGGTCCCATCAAGGTCGCGAATCCTGACCGAGCGCACGGTCAGGCGCTCGACAGTCCCTGTCACGCCAGCAACCGTTACCACATCGCCATCGTTTATGGCATTTTCGATCTGGATGAATGCACCGGTGATGATGTCTTTCACCAGAGTCTGCGCCCCGAAGGAAATCGCCAGGCCGACAACACCGGCACCGGCGATCAAAGGCGCAATGTCAACGCCGACTTCAGCCAGCGACTGGAGCGCGGCCATGACGATTACAAGCACGGTCGCCGCGTTCTTGAACAATTGAAACAATGTGCGCTTGCGTGCGGTGACGTATTTGTAAGGCCTCGGCTGCAACTGGGCATCGACCCAGGACACAAGTGCCAGCCAGAACACAAAGGCAATCAGCAGAACCAGCAGCGCCGAACTATAGCGGCTCATGAAGCCGGCACCAGCACTGCTATGCAGCCAGCCCGCAATGTCTATCAATTGCCAGATATCCAAGAGCACCAAGATGGTCACGACGAATAGCAGTGAGCGTAGTACCTTCAAGGCTGACGGTACATAGGTGTTCAGACGATCCTCAAGTGTCGGCAGGGCGGTTTGAAGGTTCCGCGGCAACCGAATGCCGTTTTCGATTGCCCGGCTCAAGGCTAGTGACAAGGCAACGGCAAGGACGATCATCAGAACGGAATAACCGGTGGCTTCCAGAACAATGGTGTCGGCATCAAAAGGTCTGACCACCCAAATGAACAGAACCGCCAGCACGTAGAGCGATGCCACAAGATGCCAGACATGACCGAATGAATACATCACGCTCTTTGCGATCGTGCTTTGCAGACCATCCGCATAGACTTGAACGCCCTGCGCGACCCGCTCCCTGTTGGCGAATATCATGCCAAGCAACGCAACTGCGGCAATCAGCACGACGAGAAACCTGACAGACCCGCCGAAGGAATAGGAAACGGTCAGATTAGCCAGCGGCACAAGGAACAGAACTCCATAGGCCGTCCAGTAGCTCACAACACCAAGGCGCCTTGACCAATAGATGGAGCTTTTATCGGTGAATGGGAAAGGCCGGACTTCTCTGCGATAAGGGGCAAACAGAAAACGGAGGCAAACGACTGCAATCCCGGCAATCAGGAACGCATCAAGCGCCGCCTCGTCGAAGAAGAACTCCGGTGTTGCCGCTGCCACAAGATTGCCTGCGCTCCAACTTATCAGGACGATCAAGCCGTCCGCACAGGTGGTGAGCAGCAATGCGATCGCCCGTGTGAACCCTCCGCGCTTTGATAGCCATGCTGCATTTTGCCGAAATGTCCGGCGCAGCAAGACCTGACCGGTCATGTAGCCAATATAGCCTGCGAGGAGGACCGCTCCTGTCTGCATGACAGCGCGTTGCGCCTCTTCCAGGTCAAAACTCAGTTCGCCGCGCAGGAGAAGACGCACACCATTCAGCGAATACTGAACATGGCTGATGAAAGACCTGATTTGATCCACAACCACATTTGTGTATGCCCCAACGCGTGAAGCGAAGGTCGGCGGAACTGCTGGTGGCGCTTCGCTGATATCGCTGTCCGGTGGAGGATTTTCTGAAGCAACACCGGTATCGTTTCCTGACGTGTCTGGCCCGGAGCCGGAAACGCTTTCTGCCGCATCGCTACCCGCGCCGCGCGCGGATGATTTCCGCAGTTGTTCGATCAAAGCCGCCCGGCTGTCGGGATCGTTGAGTATCTCGATCAAGGCCGCGTTCGCCTGATCTAGTGCTACCTCCTGCGGAGTGGAAGGCACCGTTTCCTGGGCAACAGCCGTTAAACCTGCAAGGACAGTCCACAGGGCGAACAGAAAAATAGCAGTCTTGAACAATCTCATTTGAAGCAACTTTGACTCCTCATTAGCTGATGAGAATTTCCCTACCCCGTGAACCATCACTGTGAGCATTGCCATATCAGCAGCAAAAATTCACGGAATACGCTACGTCAACTTACCAAATCCAAGTTATTCCAAGCGCAACTGCATTAAAATCAACATGTTAAGGGTATTGTAAGTAACGAACACTAGCATCGTCCGGAGAATTAGGGGCCGCCAATGGCAAACGGACTAATACAACTTGCCCGCGAAGGGACCGCTACATCCAAGGGTCGGCTTTTTCTTACATTGGCGGATATGGTTGTCAAAGATATTGATCGCCGCACTGATCAAGAATTGGAATTGTTTGCGGAAATCACACTGCAGCTCTACAGCTCGGCTTCTGCCGATGACAGATGCCGTCTTGCCCGGCGCATGGCACGTAGCGCCCGTCTGCCGGGCGAACTGGCAAAACGGTTCGCATCAGATGATATCGCCGTAGCCTTGCCGGTTCTCACACATTCTCCGGTGTTCAGCGAAAACGATCTGCTTGATCTGGTGGAAAGCCTCGGGTCGCAACACCTGCAGGTTCTGGCCGGACGCCCCAATCTTGGCACCGAGGTCACCGATGCGCTTGTCCGCCGCGGCGACAGCCCGGTACACAGGATTATTGCCGGCAACCGGGAGATACAATTATCGCGCGAGTCGATGGTCATACTGGTTCAGGAAGCGTTGCGTGACGTTGTTTTGCGCGAAGATTTGCTGCTGCGCGAGGACCTGACGCCTTCGGCCTGTGAGACGCTGACACGCGATGCCGGCAGTGCGGCAAATGAAAACCGCCGCACACAAGGCGCCACAAATCCTCCAAGGAAAGAAGATCACATTGCGCGTCTGCGACGTGTCCGGCGAAAGCTCGGAGCAGCGTTGGAAGCAGCAGAACCCAATCGGCTCCTGCAAGCCATGAAGCATTGCGGTGCCAGCGTGAACGAAGTGACTATCCTGCTTCTGGAAGACAAGCGCTTTATGCACGTTGTCGCGTTTCTGGCCGCGGCCAGCCAAACCAATCCGCAAGTGCTAAAGAACGCCGTTTTCGCCGGTGATGCCGATGTGATCATGGACGCTGCGCAGGCATGCGGGATGGACGCCGCCACATTTACAATATTTTCGGCGATCCGCTGCGAGAACATGCGCATTCCGCCTTCGACCGGCCTGGACTGGTCCACGGCCTACAAGGCACGTTTGGCCCAGACGCCCCCGGCCAAACCCGAACAGCCTGACAGCGGCAGCGATGCCAAGGCAAAAGACAAAAGCAACGGGCAATCGGACTTCGGCGCCAGACGCAAGCCCCGCCGTGACCGGACCCGCTCCAAGCGCGAACGGCGCGTCGCGGTTATCTGACGCGTGCGCAAAGCCCGGCGGAAACGGCCGTGGAAACCGCGGCGATGCCATAAAACCACAGACCAGGTAAAATCGCTGCGTCGGCAAGTCCGCTCGTCTTGGCGGCAAACACAACCAATGCCACGAGCATGACGTCCAGCATCGACCACTTGCCGACCGCGAATAACAGGTGAAGCGAACGGGATCGCGTGCCGCTCAGGACGGCTATGTGGGTCAGCAGGATTTTGAGCGCCGGGAACAGGATCGAAAACAGGGCAATGACCGCAGCCAAGGCAGTATCGCCCTGTCTCCAGAGGGTTTCGATCATTTCAATCAGCGATGGACGGTCCTCAAGAAAATAGAACCGCTCAAACCGCATAAGCGGCAATGTCAAACCAAGGGCGAAGGAAAAGGTGGAAACCGGCAGGAGCAGTGAAAGTATGAAACGCATTTAGCAGGCTGTTGAAGAAGTCCATCGGCGAGCGGAGAAGTTGGCTTCATCACCGCCTTGGAAGCAGACTGCGCCGTTGAGGGAGCCATCGGGCTGGAGTTCGGCCCAGCCATCACCTTGCGCCTCTTCCATTTCGTCATTGCCCTTCCAGAAGAATTCCACGGCATTCCCCGTGCCTGCGCCGAAGATCTGGCCGGTGCCGCAACCGACGGCGAATTCGCCCGCGCCCTTCTCCTCAAGGAGGAGGTAGGCGGGCTCCAGCATGTCCGGATAGTCCCCGGCATAGTCCGGCATGGCCACGATGCGCCATTTGCCCAAAAGGCTCATGCTGGTACCGCCAGCAGTTTCGGCAGCCGCACCAGATTGTAGGCGCAAGCCGCGAAGGTAAAGGCCCATCCGACACGGTCGCGGCCACGGAACTTCGTCTTGTCCTGCCCGGCGACCGTCTTCATCCAGCCGAACGCCTCCTCGATGCGCTTGCGGATGCGTTGGCTGACAGCATAGCCAGCGTGCCGGGTCGTGCGCCTGTCAATCGCAGACTTGCGCCCACTCATGTTCTGCGCCACGTGCGGCGTTATCTTCATCGCGCGCAATTCATTGACGAAGTCCTGTGTGTCGTAGGCCTTGTCAGCCCCCAGCGTGACTGCTCGCGGCCGGTCGGCGCGTGGCTCCATCATGTGCAATGCGGCCACGCGTTCGCCATGACCGCCGGCCAGTGTCAGGCAGGCATCGACCAGAAGGCCGTTGCGGTTCTCCATCAGCCCATGCCCGAGGAAGCAGAGCTTCGCCTCCTTGCCTTTGCCCTTCTTGTAGAGCCTTGCTTGCGGATCGGTGGTCGAGGCATGGGTATCGTTCGACCGTCTCTGGCCGTGGAAATCCGCCTCGGTGTTGCGCCCGCCGCCGGTCATATGATGGCAGGACGGGCCGCCGCCGCCAGTGTCGTTGTTTGTGTCGTTGTTTGGGCCGTCCTTTGGCCTGACGCTCTTCATTGAGGCCCAGGCCTCAATCAATGTGCCATCGACCGAGAAGTGATCCGTCGACAGCAGCTTTTTGACCTGGGACTGCGCCAGGACAGCACCCAGGAACTTTGCCGCGATATCACCGTCAAGCAGACGGTCCCGGTTCTTCGAAAAGGTCGAATGGTTCCAGACGGGATCGTCAACGCCAATACCGGCAAACCAGCGGAACAAAAGGTCGTATTCCAGCCGCTCCATCAAAAGACGTTCTGATCGGATCGAGTAAAACGCCTGCAACAGCATCGCCCGCAGCAGCTTCTCAGGGGCAATCGAAGGACGGCCCATCGAAGAATAAAGCGCTGCAAAGTCGCCGCTCAGAGCCGAAAGCGCCGTGTTCACGATCTCCCGGATCTTGCGTAACGGGTGATCCTTGCGCACCCGTGCCTCAAGATCGACATAGCTGAAAAGCTCACCCGTTCCGTCGTCGCCACCACGCATCTTTGATCCTCGCAATACCTTCGGATCAGAAGGAATCATGATGGAAGCCAAAGCGCCAGCGACTTTTTCAACGTCCTGTTAGGTTTCTAATCGGGTTCACCAGGCCGCGCAGCACAAACAATCCGGCCATAGGGGAAAGCCGGGGAACCGTTAGTGCTGCCCATCAACACGGCGCTACATGACGGCTTAGCTGAACAAGGTCGTGCACGCAGTCCACTTAATCTGGTCACCGCGCCCGCGCGCGAAGACGGCCGGCAACTTCATCGAGCATATCCTGTTCTTCCCGCTCCAGGTCGGCGCGTTCGCGCACCTGATCGCGCTCCTCAAGCTGCTCGAACTTCTTCAGCTCTTCGATTGCTTCGCTCAATTCGTCCTGGGCCCGTTGCAACTGGTCGTCCAGTTCATGCGCGGAATTTCGCAAGTTGTCTCGCCGGTCGGCTGCCGCCTTAGCGTAAGTCGGATAAGCGAAATGAGACACATCGGTGATACCGACACGTTCCTGCTCGGCGCTTATCTGGTCATCCAGTTCATTGGCCATCCGGTTGAAGTCGGCAATCATTGACTCAATCTGGGCGAGCTGACGGCGTTTCTCGTCCACCTGGAACCGCTTCAAACGGGTAATGCTGTCTCGGGTCTTCATTACTCAATACTCCCCTAACAGGGGAAACCTACCTCAGAGTCATTTCCAAAAGGTTGGCAAGTTGCAGATATCCGTCCCCAAGGCCGGTTTTCTCGTCCTTGCCCTGATTCAGGAAGTCGTCAATTGGTCCAAAACGGTGGATTGCCTCGTCCACAGCTGCGTCCGATCCCTTCCGATATGCGCCGAGACGGATCAGTTCTTCCATATCCGTATAGGTGGACAGAAGCTGCCGCGCCTTGCGCAGAACCGGTTGGTATTCGTCCGGAACACAACGCGGCATGGTTCTCGAGACGGATCGCAGCACATTGATAGCCGGGTAGCGCCCGCGTTCGGCAATGCCGCGTTCCATGACAATATGGCCGTCCAGAATGCCTCGAACGGCATCCGAGACCGGCTCGTTGTGATTGTCGCCCTCAACCAGAACGGTAAACAGACCCGTGATCGAACCGGTACCGGTTTTTCCCGGGCCCGCCCGTTCCAATAGGCGCGGCAACTCGGTGAACACGGTCGGCGTGTAGCCTTTTGACGTCGGCGGTTCGCCGAGTGACAGTCCGATCTCGCGTTGTGCCATGGCAAATCGCGTGACCGAATCCATCATGCACAGGACATTCTTGCCTTCATCGCGAAAGTGCTCGGCCACGGTCATGGTCAGATATGCTGCCTGCCGGCGCATCAATACGCTCTCGTCCGAGGTCGCCACCACCACAACCGACCGTGCCAACCCCGCTTCACCGAGATCATCCTCAATGAACTCCTGCACCTCGCGTCCGCGTTCACCAATCAGTCCGATCACCGCCACATCGCATTGCGTATTGCGAGCGAGCATGGACATGAGCACGGACTTGCCGACACCCGAGCCGGCGAAAATGCCCATCCGCTGGCCTTCGCAGCAGGTCACGAACGTGTTCAGTGCACGGACGCCTAGGTCAAGCGGCGGACCGACCCTTGCCCGCTCCGATGCCATCGGCGGCTTGCTGCGCAGATTGCGGGGAACACCGCCATTGGAAAGCTCGCCCATTCCATCGATCGGCTCTCCGAGTGCGTTGATCACCCGGCCAAGCCACTGGTTTGACGGGTGGACCACGCTTTCGTTCGATCTGATAACCGCCTTGCAGCCCATGCGTACGCCGTCAAGACCGGAGAACGGCATGCACAACGCCACGCCATCGCGAAAACCGACAACCTCCGCAGGGATCTTCGGATTGTCATCACCGTTATCGATCATGAGCCGGGCACCAACACTCATCTCGTGCACCGGACCGGCCACTTCAACCAGCAATCCTTGCACGGCACGCACGCGGCCGTAGATTTGGGCGGGCATAAGCGAATCGATTTCGGCGAAAAGTGCCTTCACAGGCAAATCCTTTCAGATCTTAAGGGTTTTGGTAACCGATCGTTTACGTATGTGGTTAATGTTAACGTTTGAGAGGCTAACAAGCGAGAGCCGCTTCAAAGTTACAACGGCTTTGTCGAAAGGAATCTGAGGGAAACTCGTTAGTCGGGTTTCTTAATGTGACACTTCAAGAGCAGTCATTTGACGATTTTGTCGATGATTCAAACAGTTGAGGTTTGTTCACAGATTCATTTTGCCGAAGCTTGCCGCTATGAATCAGAATTTGTTAACCAGAGACTCACATATTGAGTCGGGGTTAACAGCAGTCCTTCGTAGCAGGCACCGACACAGCCGTTGCGACTTGCCCAGGAAAGGCAGCAAAAGGGGATTGGCATGCGTGTACTGTTGATTGAGGATGACAGCGCAACAGCGCAGAGCATCGAGCTGATGCTCAAGTCCGAGAACTTCAACGTCTACACGACAGATTTGGGCGAGGAAGGTATCGACCTCGGCAAACTGTACGACTACGACATCATCATGTTGGACCTGAACCTGCCGGACATGTCCGGTTACGAGGTCCTCAGGACACTTCGGGTTTCCAAGGTCAAAACACCGATCCTCATCCTGTCCGGCAACGCCGGTATTGAGGACAAGGTGCGTGGTCTCGGTTTCGGTGCCGACGATTACATGACCAAGCCGTTCCACAAGGACGAACTGGTTGCCCGTATTCACGCGATCGTGCGCCGCTCCAAGGGCCATGCCCAGTCGGTGATCGTGACCGGTGACCTGAAGGTCAATCTGGACACCAAGACCGTCGAAGTCGGCGGCCAGCGGGTGCACCTGACCGGCAAGGAATACCAGATGCTGGAGCTGCTGTCCCTTCGTAAGGGCACGACGCTCACCAAGGAGATGTTCCTCAACCATCTCTATGGCGGCATGGACGAGCCCGAACTCAAAATCATCGACGTGTTCATCTGTAAGCTGCGCAAGAAGCTTGCATCCGCCACTGCCGGCAAGAACTATATCGAGACGGTATGGGGACGCGGATACGTTCTGCGCGAACCGGACGTGGAAGCCGCCGCCTGATCGGCGACAGCTTTGAAGTTACGTGAATGGCCCCGGTTTTCCGGGGCTTTTTCGTATTCAGGGGAATGCTGTTATCTGGATGCGCTACCCAGCTGGCTCCCATAGCTCGATGGCATTGCCGTCCGGGTCGTGAATGCGGGCGAAACGGCCGATACCGTCCATCGTCTCCTCGCGGTTGATTTCGATACCGGTTCGTCTCAATTGGACCAGCATGGCATCGAGGTCGCGGACCCGGAAGTTGATCATGAAGGCCTTGCCGGCCGGGAAGTAATCAGTCTCATCAGCAAATGGTGCAAAGACGGTCGCGCCCGCTTCCGTCATCCAGGGCAAGGTTTCAGCCCCGGACGGAACCGGGCCAACGCCGAGATGGTCTCTGTACCAGTCAGAAAGCGCTTTTGGGTTACGGGAGCGGAAGAAGACGCCCCCAATGCCGGTTACACGCTCCATTCCGCCCTCCCCTTGTTTGTGCCGCCCTTCAGAGCCTCATTTGATAAGTTGCGGGAACATACCGGAACCCTGCCCCATCGGCCGCGACATAGCCAACCGAGGGGAATGGCATATGGTAACCGACAAACGGGATCTTGTCGGCAGCAAGCATACCGAGAACCTGTCTGCGCGCGGCGGCGGCGGCTTCCTTGTCCATGTCAAAGCGCACTTCCCAGTCCGGATAGGCAAGCGACCAGACGAAATGGTTGGCCGTGTCGGCGGCAAGCAACAGCTGCGAACCATTGCTTTCGAGCATGTAGGTCATATGGCCCGGTGTATGCCCGTGCGCGGCGACAGCCGTGATGCCCGAAGCCACGCTGCCGCCGTCATCGAGAAATGTCATCTTGTCGGCGAACGGTTTGACCTTGGCTGCCATCAATTTGGTGATACCGTTGGCTTCCGGGTCCATTGCGGCCCAGAAATCATACTCTTTCTGACCGATGACATAGCGGGCATTCGGAAATGCAGGCGCACTGCCTTCGGTCAGGCCGCCGATGTGATCCGGATGCATATGGGTGATCACGACGATGTCGACCTGCCCCGGCGAATAGCCCGCGCTTTCCACTGCGGCGCGCATGTTGCCCCGTCCGGGCCGGGCCCGTTCGCCGAGGCCTGTGTCGAACAGAACCAATTCATTGCCGGTGTTCACCAGGGTGGGCGTGAAATAGGCGACGAAATCATCAGCAGAGATGAAGTTGGCCTCTGAGGCTGATTTGAACGTATCCGCATCAACATTCATGCCGAATGTCTTTTGCGGCTCGCTGGCGTTTCCCGCGCCATCAAGCAGCGTGTTGACCTCGAACCCGCCGACCGCATAGCGGGCAACCGGATTGTTCAATGGTCCCTGCTGATCGGCAGCGGCCATTGCCGGCACCGCAGCGGTCACCGCTCCTCCGGCTGCCAGACCGCCTGCCGCCAATAGCGCTGATCTGCGGGTAATCTGAACCTCAATGTCAGCCATTTGCCTCGTCTCCCTCTCACTCACCATTGCTCCATATGGCACCCGGCTGCCACACAGACACGCAGCGCATCTTCAGCCGGGGGCTCAGGCAGTTATGTGGAACATGTCAGGACGGCGGCCAGAAAAAAACGGTAACCTTTTCGGCATCCGTTGAGAAAGCCGGCCGACCGGAACGAAAGAGCTGCAAGAACAGAGACCCAACCAGAGGTTTCTGCGCTGTCCTAGTTGGGATGGACGATTTGATCAGAGAACAGTCTACTACCGGCCAGCGCAGTGAAAGTTGTGTTTGCGCAATCGGCAATAACAGCCGCGCTTCCGCTGGACCAAAAGAAAATGGGGTACGCTTTTCAGCGTGCCCCCAAAGGTCAAAACAATCGCTGTTTACAAGCGGCCTTCTACCTGAACGACGAGCCCACCGCGCGCAGCGCAGGTGCAGGGTGGGACGTCGCAGCATTGCTGTCCTTGCGCTGGAACAGGCCGCGTTTTCCGGGAACAGGACGGAAATCGGCGCTCAAACCGACGACGGTTTCGGCCGCACCCAGCACCAGAAACCCATCCGCAGGAAGGCTTTTTGCAATCCGGCTCAGGATGTCCGACTTGGTCTCCTGATCGAAGTAGATCAGCACGTTCCGGCAGAAAACAATGTCGAATTCGCCCAGATGGGAGAAATTCTCCAGAAGGTTCAGCTTGCGCCACTCGACCATGGCCCGCAGAGCCGGGTTGATCTGCCAGATGTCGCCCTTCTGCTCGAAATATTTCAGCAACATCTGGATTGGCAGCCCACGCTGCACCTCGAACTGGCTGTAGAGGCCATTGCGAGCCTTCTCCAGCACCTCCGATGACAAATCGGTTCCCAGAATGGAGACCCGCCAGCCGGCGACCTTGGCAGCCATCTCCTTCAGGCAAATGCCGAGGGAGTAAGGTTCCTGCCCGGTTGAAGCTGCCGCACACCAGATCTTGAGCGACCGCCGCGCTGCACGCGACTCAAGCAGGGACGGCATCATCGTATCCCTGAAATTGTCGAAAGGCGTCTTGTCCCGGAAGAAAAACGACTCATTGGTCGTCATTGCTTCAATGACTTGTGTTTCCAGGGACCTGTTGGTGCCGCGTTGCAATGCCTGGATCAATGCGCTCAGCGTTTCGAGTTTGGTGGTGCGCGCAATCGGCAGCAGGCGGCTCTCGACAAGATATTTCTTGTCGGAGGAAAGCACCAGGCCGGACCGGGTTTTCAGAAAGTTCTTCAGAAAATCGAATTCCATCGTGTTCATCGGGTGTTCCCCTTCAACACGCGGCCAACTTTCGGTCCGATCTCCTTGAGCGGCAGAATATCGCTGCACATACCGGTATTCGCAGCCGCGCCGGGCATGCCCCAGACCACGCTGGTCGCCTCGTCCTGTGTAATGACACTACCGCCAGCGCCTGCAATGGCCTTTACGCCCTCGGCCCCATCATGACCCATCCCCGTGAGGATAACGCCCAGGCTTGCCGAGCCATAGATCTTCGCCACGCTCTCAAACAAAGGATCAACGGCAGGCTTACAGAAATTCACAGGCGGACCATCGGTCAGGCAGACCTTCACGCCGGCGCCGTCCTTTTCCAAAATCATGTGTTTGCCGCCCGGTGCAACATAGATATTGCCCGGCTTCAGCACCTCGCCGTCTTCACCTTCCTTGGCGGGACGCAGGGCAGCCTTACCTATGTGCTCCGCAAGAATTGCGGTGAAGGTCGGCGGCATGTGCTGGGTAATCACCACCGGAACATCGTTCATTGCCGCGCCAATCTGCTTCATGGCTTCCTGCAATGCCTGCGGACCGCCGGTTGAAGACCCGATCGCCAGAATGCGCGGACGTGCAGAGGAATATGGTTTCCGGGCAACACGCTCAGACGGACCTCCGGCAGCCGGTTTTTCCGGCGCGGCCCGGAAAGCCGTTCGCGTATCCGTGGCAGGCCTGCCACGAACCCGGGTTGCCGGACTGGCCGCCCTGCCTGCCGTGGTTTCAGCACGCATTGCGCGCGCAGGCGCACGGAATCGTTTTGCCTTTGCCCCGAGCGCTTTTACCTTTTCAATCAGCTCGCGCCGGAAATCGATGGACGTGGTGACTTCGGAGGTCGACTCAGGCTTGGGCACATAATCGGCAGCGCCTAGAGAAAGCGCCTTGATGCTGATCTCCGCGTTTCGGCGGGTCAGGGTCGACGCCATGATGACAATGAGATCGCGCTTCTTCGCAAGCATTTGCGGCAGCGCGGTCATCCCGTCCATTTCCGGCATTTCGATATCGAGAACGACAACATCCGGGTTGCTTTTCAGGATGTCGTCGACGGCAAGTTTGCCGTTCCTGTGAGACGCGACCACGTCAATCGCCTTGTCTTCACCAAGCCAGCGGGTCAGGAGGCCCCGGATAACGACCGCATCATCGACGACCATTACCTTGATGGGGTCACTCGCCGGACTCGCACCGGGTGTTGTCATTCTTTGTGCTAGTGACATGGGTAACGCCTAAACTGCTGACTAAATGAGGCCGACTTCCTGGAACTTCGCTTCCACAATTTCCCTGTCAAATGGCTTCATGATGTATTCGTTCGCACCCGCCCGGATGGCCCGCGCAATATGCGCAACATCGTTTTCGGTGGTGCAGAACACAACGATCGGAGATTGCCCGCCTTCCTCGGCGCGCAAGCTGGTGAGAAACTCCAGCCCGTCCATCACTGGCATGTTCCAATCAAGCAGGATTGCATCGGGCATGGTCTTGCGGCATTCGTCCAACGCCTGTTGTCCGTCCTCCGCTTCCGTAATCTGGAATTCCAGATCCTCCAGTATGCGGCGCGCTACCTTGCGGATGACGCTGGAGTCGTCAACGACCAGACACTGCTTCATTTGATTTTTCTCCAAGTAGCCGGTCCCGGCGGATCAGGCGGCGGCCATCGGCTCGGTGAACATGGCTCCAAGCAACCGGTCTACATCAAGAATGACCATCAACTGCCCGTCCAGGCGATGCACTCCGCCCGAAATCTCGGCCCAGCGTTTGTCCAGGTTGGTCGGATTGGGTTCCGCACTCGCAGCGGTCAGGGTCAACACCTCGCCAACGGTATCGATCACCAGGCCATAGCTTTCCTGCTTGTATTCGATCCCGACCGCCATCATCTGTTCGCCTTCAAGCGGCGGCAAATGCAGCCTGCGCCGCATGTTGATCGCGGTTACGATTCGTCCGCGCAGATTGAGAACACCCGCAACTTCCGGGGCCGACATCGGCACCCGGGTCACACTTTCCGGTACGAACACGTCGTGAACCTGAGAAATTGGAAGGCCGAAAAGCTGTCCGCCTATAACCACGGTGACATACTGGATCATGTCCCCGTCAGCGGCGGCCTTCACACCGGTTTCTACCAAGTTCATGCTGCTACTCCCATCTCGGCGGAGAACACATCTTTCAGAGCCGCAATCAGACCCGGACGGTCGAATTTCGCGACATAGTCATCGAAACCGGCCTGGCGGCCGCGTTCGATAGAAGCGGGCGTAACCATGGCCGAAAGGGCCAGGATCGGGGTGTTGCGGAAACGCTGATCACGCCGAAGCGACTCGCAGAGCTCGAAACCATTGATTTCCGGCATCTCGATATCGCTGATGATCGCGTGGTACTTGTCGCCCTTCTCCAGAACCTCAAAGGCCTGCTGGGCACCGACACATGTGGTCACATCGTAGCCGGCTGCCTTGAGAACCGGCGTCAGCATGTTCCGGAAGAAGGCGCTATCGTCGACAAACAGGACCTTCTTGGTCAGCGCTTCGATATCCATCTCCTTGCGCATGAACCAGTCTTCAAAGGCCTGTGGCAGATAGAAGCCTAGGTCGATGATCTCGGTTGCGCGTTCCTTGATGACCGCGGAGCCAAGAACACCCGGACGTTCCGAGCCGACCTCGATGTTCATGTTGTCTTCGACAATGTCGACAATTTCGTCGACGACCAGTCCCATGGAGCGGCCGGCGTCGGAGAACACCAGCATCGGCTGGGTGCCTTCCTCCTTGTGATGATCCCCGTCGTTGACATAGACGAGCGGCATCAGCGCGCCGCGGTACTGGACCAGATCGCGGCCGTTGGAGCGCTCGATCTTCGATACGTCGAACTCCTCGAGGCGGGTCACCAGCGAGAGCGGAACCGCCTTCGGTTCGGGAGCACCGGCGCGGAAGAGTAGCAGCGAGATTGCCTGCTGGCCGGTCATGGCCCTGTTCTCCAGGTCCTCTTGCTCTTCGTGCTGCTCGGTCACGGCGCTGGAAGCATGGCTTGCCATCGCACCTGCGATCCCGTTCGGGTCGATGATCATGATCACCGAGCCGTCGCCAAGGATGGTGTTGCCGGAGAACATGTTGAGGTTACGCAGCATTGTCGACATCGGCTTGACGACGATTTCTTCCGTGTGGAAGACGCCGTCCACCACGACACCGAATGTCTGATTGCCAACCTGCATGACGACGATGAAGCCGTTATCCGCGTCAATCGCCTTGTCCGCGTCTTCGCCCTCGTAGATGCCGAGCAGCTGAGACAGGTGGACAAGTGGCAGAAGCTTGTTGCGCAAACGCAGAACCGGAGTGTCCTTGATGCGCTCGATCCTGTGCTCGGAGTTCTTCTGAACCCGGACAAGCTCGACAACCGAAAGCTGCGGAATTGCAAAACGGTCACCACCGGCTTCAACGATCAGCGTGGAAACGATCGCCAATGTCAGCGGGATCTTGATGATGAAGCTCGACCCCTTACCCGGAGCGGAGCGGAGATCCACCGTCCCGCCGATCAGCTCGATATTGTTGCGCACAACATCCATGCCGACACCGCGGCCGGAAACGCTTGTAACCTCTGTTGCAGTCGAGAACCCGGCTGCAAAGATGTATTTATGAATTTGAGCGTCCGACATCTTGTCCAATTCGGACTCGGTGGCCAGACCGCGCTCAAGGATCTTGGTCTTGATCTTGTCGACATCGAGGCCCTTGCCGTCGTCACGGACCTCGATGATGATGTGGCCGCCTTCATGATAGGCCGCCAGGGTAATGATACCCTTCTCCGGCTTCCCGGCCTCGCGCCGCTTGTCCGGAGTTTCCAGACCATGGTCGGCCGAGTTGCGAACCATGTGGGTCAGCGGATCCTTGATCATCTCAAGGACCTGGCGATCCAGTTCCGTATCGGCGCCGATCATTTCCAGTTCGATCGGCTTCTCAAGTTCCTGGCTGAGGTCGCGAACGATGCGCGGCAGTTTCTGCCATGCATTGCCAATCGGCTGCATGCGCGTTGCCATCACGCCTTCCTGCAGTTCCGCCGTCACATTGGACAAGCGTTGCAGAGGCACTTTGAATTCGCTGTCTTCGTGGCGGCGGACGATTTCCAGCAACTGGTTTCTCGTCAGCACCAGTTCGGAGACCATTGTCATCAGGTGCTCGAGCGTATCGACGGCAACCCGGATGCTTTGGTTGGAAACACCACCTCCGGCAGCTTTCTTCTCACCGGCATCACCGGATGCAGCAGCGGCTTTCGGCTTGTCCTTGGCCTTTGCAGCCGGAGCCGGCTCGGCAGGCATAACATCACGGGTTTTCTCCGCGACGGCCTCGACCGGAGCTTCGTCCTCGGCTTCCACCTTGGTTTCACGGAAAGCCCGTTCCAACTCGTCGAGCGATACTTCGCCCGGGCGCAAGGGGCGCTCCAATTCCTGCGCCGGCATATCGTCAGCCGCGCCGGCATCGTCTTCCGGAGCCGCATCGGCGACAGCTTCCGGTTCGGCGGCGCCGCCGCCAGCCATGGCCGCGTCAGCCTTTGCCGACATATCCTCAAGCTTGCCGATCAGCTCACTGTCGTCGCCGGAAGGCTCGTCGCCACCAGCGGCCTCAAGATCACCAAGAATTTCCTTGATCTGATCAATCGAAATCAGGATCAGCGACACGGCCTCTTGCGTGACCGGCGCACCATCCCTGAACTTGCCCATAAGGGTTTCGGCTGCGTGGGCAATTCCTTCAAGCCGCGGGAGGCCCAAAAAGCCGCAGGTGCCCTTGATCGTGTGCACCAAGCGAAAGATATTGTCCAATATTGTGGCGTTGTTGGGTTCCTGCTCGAACTTTACGAGCTCAACGTCTACGACATCGAGACTTTCATTGGTCTCGGTAATAAATTCCCTGAGGAGGTCATCCATGGCCCGCTCTCACCCGACTTGAAGCTGGTTCCTCGCCCGGAAATGGGCGTTGGACCGATAAGTCCATGAGAAAAGGGTGGAGCCAAACAGTTAAGATACACTGAAGCGGATAAAGAACTTTTTGAAGCTATATACCAAGACTAACCAGCGGAAATTTTTACAACTTCCTCTTCTTTGGCCATGCTCAATGACACCCCGCACTCCCGGGCCAGAAGGAGTGTGTAGATGGGCTGCACCGAATGGGCATCAATACGCTCAGGCTCTTCGCCGTCGAGAGTCTCTTTCATACCCAGGGGAATGCGCGGATTCAGGCCGCTGACAGCAAGTTCGAACTTTGGTGCTTCCAGCATGCCAAGCATTGAAACCGAGATTTCTCCGCCGCGTGGAATGCACTGGTTTGCAATGAGAATGAGGTTAAGCAAAAGCTTTACGTAGTTTTTCGGAAGCAGATGACGTTCCAGATTCCAGATCAGCTCCGGTTTTTCATTCTCCATGAAGCCCAAAGCGACCGATTGTGCATCACCAAGGTCAATTTCGGCCCCGGCCGACCCTGCCGCACCAAAGGCAAGCCGGGCAAACTGCAACTTGGCCGAGGCCTGGCCCGCACTCTTGCGAATGAGATCCATGGCAAACTCGCGCATGTCCTCGGTGCCGTCTTCATCCAGCACTTCCAAGCCGTTGGTGATCGCACCAACCGGGCTGATGATGTCATGGCAAACCCGGCTGGCAACAAGGGCTGCGAGGTCGAGGGATGAAATCTCATTGAGGAATGACATGGGAAGCGCTCTTCTCGGTGGGAATCCGATTGTTGATTCTCTTGACCTAGTGGAATCGTTACACATCCGCGCCACACATGCCAAGGCGCAGAACGGTCCCGGCGGCGGTCATCCAAACCAAATCCACCTTGTCGGCCTCAAACGGCGCTATTTCGCCGGCGAGCAGCCGACCATTTCAGCATTGTCCTCAGCACGGCCCATGTAGAGGTCCGAGTTCACCAGAAAAAGAAACCGGTTCACAACAGAATGGAAAAACATCAGCCGCCCGTCGACCTTGGCGAAGATGTTTGGGTTGCCGGCGGCGGCGAAGCCGGAAGCCAGGGCATACCCGCCACAGCCGGCAAACATCGGTGCGTAGACTTGCGGGTCTTTCTTGAAGGCTGCCAGATTGCCCTGGTTCACAAACACCCAGATGCCGCCGCCCCAAGCGTACTCCAGACTGGGCAACCCCATCCGCGGCTGATTATCTACAAAATACGAAACAGGATCATGCCCGCCAATGGCGTATCCGGTAATGGCATCGGGTACGAAAGTTACCGGACGTGCGGCACTTTGCCCGGCAGCGAGGGCAAAAAAAACCGCCAAAAACCATGGCTGACAAAACCATGCCGAAATTGATGCCCAGTTTTTCATTGCGTTCGAATCATGAGACTGTATCCGGGCCCGCGAATCACGGGCAGAGCGAAACCGTATCATGCCGACCCGATGCCTCCTGCGCCAGTTCTACCGCGCGGAAGGACCACAGGCTTCAAAATGAGGTAGGCCAGAATGTTCCATGGATTTAAGCTGCTGATCGCTGCCGGCATCTTCGCATTTGTCTCTCTGTCCGTTCAGGTTTCCGGAGCTGCATACGCCCAAACCTCTGAAAACGACCCGATTCCGCCGGACACCTACCGGCAGGATGAGGTGCTGGAAGTCGGCCATCAGTTCTTTGGTTCGGTTTCCGGGGGATTGGCCTCCGTCGTTGAACGGGCATTTTCAAGATACGGTGAACCGAACGGCTACATTCTGGGCGAAGAAGGGTCTGGAGCTTTCGTCGCGGGTGCCCGCTACGGCGAGGGACATCTGTACACTCGCAACGCCGGAAACCACAAAGTGTTTTGGCAAGGGCCATCCGTCGGCTGGGACTTCGGCGGCGATGGCGCTCGAGTCATGATGCTGGTCTACGGACTGCCAAGCGTTGACGGTATTTATGACCGCTTTGTTGGCGTGAACGGATCGGCCTATCTGGTGGGAGGTGTTGGCATGACGGTACTCTTGAAGGACGAGATTGTCCTGGTTCCCGTGCGGTCTGGCGTCGGTGCGCGCCTTGGTGTCAATCTCGGCTATCTGAAATTCACCCGGAATGCCACTTGGAATCCGTTTTAGGATATCTTGAATATTTTTCACTAGACTAACGGCAGATTGATAAATGAGCTTACGGTTTATTGCCGCTAAGCTCTTGGCTTATCTATGCCATGCGATTATTGAATAAGACTGGTAGAACAAAAATTGGTCCGGGAGCCGGCCGTGATAGAAGCTGCAATGTATGTTTTACTGGGATTCTGTACGGCAGGCCTGATCGGCCTTGCGGTGCTCCCAGCATTCTATCGCCGCGCCGCACGTTTGACCGAAGAAGCGCTTCGGGCCGTCAACCCTTCCAGTTACGCCGAGGTCCGCGCTGCACAGGACCACGAACGCGTTCAACACGCCTTGTCTTTACGGCGGGTAGAAAGGCAGTTGGAACTCGAAAGGCAGAAAGCTCTCGAAAGCCGGCTTGAAGCCGGCAAACTGCTTTTGGAAGTAGATGTACTGAAAAAGCAGCAGCAAACAGAACAGCAGTCTCCGGATTCGGATACGGGTGAACGCGAATATGCAAAGGCGGTCGATTTCATGTCCGCCGAAATCGTCTCGCTGAAAAGCCGGCTGGTGGCGACCGAAGGCGCACTCCAGGAAGCAATAAAAACCTCGCCCTCCTCCGACTCTATCAGACGCATTGAGCGCCAGCTGGAAAACGAACGGAAAAAGGCCAGCGAGAGAGAGCGGGAAGCAGGCAAGCTGCAGACCGAAATCGACGCATTGGTCAAGCGGTACAATCAGGACGGCAAGTCGCTCGGATCGATAACCGCAGACGAACAATACACCAGAACCGTTGACCTGATGTCGGCGGAGATTGTTGTCCTTAAAGAGAAACTTGCGAACAAAGGCGCCAATCTGGAAAAGGCGCGCGGCCTGACTGCAGCACATTCGGGGCGAAACACGGAACTGACCGCCGACAACGATACCGGTGAGCCGTCCGAAGGTCAGCAGAAGGACGGTTTCGACACGATGGAACTTGTGACCATCACCGGCCTTGAAGCGCAGGTTGCGACGCTGAAGTCGAAACTGGCAGCCTATGAACAGGCAGGCGAGAACCGGACCGCTTCCGAGCCGGAGATTGTTCCGGGCAACGCCAGGTCGATTATCGCGGATCTGGAGTCCCAGCTGGTCGATGCGGATGCGAAGTTCATTTCCGCGCAAGCCGAAGTCGCACGGCTGTCCGTACAGCTTGACCTTGCCGGCCTTGAGGAGAGCGAAGCGCTTGTGCAATTGCGCAACGAGGTCCGGATGGCCGAGTCGGAAAACGCCTTGATAAAGGCAATGATCAACGACAAGGAACGGTCTTTGGACCGGGCCCGCCAGCAACTTATAAAGCTGCAAGGCGACCTTTCACGGGCACCCGAACTGAGCACACTGCGCGACGACCTGAAATCCGTGACAGGAAAGGTCTCTGAAATTCTTTCCGCTTCCGATGGTGGTGCGTCGGCACCAAAGCCGCGAAAGCGGACCGGTGCAGCCAAAACCGCACGGCGATTGCAGGTAGCTGCAAAACCGGCGTCTTCAAAACGGCCGGCAGCCAAACACGCAGGCCGGAATGGCTCGGAGAACGGTCAATCGTCACCAAACGGGACGCCCGCCAAAGAGACGGTCGTACCAGCATCGGAAATCGCCGATGCGGCCAGCGCCCTCGTCGACCGCGTGGTCAATACGGCACGGGCGCGCAAGCCGGCAACGCTGGATACGACAGCAAAGGTCCTGGACAAGGACAAGAAAGCCGGCGGTGCAAAGAAGAGCCGGCGCAGTGTCGCGGAAACGTCCGGTGTAGACTTGGCCTGATAGGCAGGACGTCCCAGGAATGCGTGGGTGTGCAGTCTAACCACCCGAAAAAAGTGCGGTCCATTGATAGTCAAGTGTCCGTCGCTGATCTTCATGCCGTGGCTTTTGACCAAATAGAAATTCCGCAGTGGTGAAAAACTGCTTGGGTCATATCGACGCAGTATTCTTCCGGATGACAACCCAAAACACGCAGCGTCCCGCTAGGTAAAAGACCGATTCAAACCGGCTCGACATCGCAAAACCATGAACTCGGCCTGCCTTTTCGGCAAGTTTGCTTTTGGATGTGAAGGATTTTCGGGCATATTGCGGATCGGACCATTGTTGTCGGCAGACCTTAAGCATGCTTATTGCACGGCATAACGAAATTCTGGAAATTGCCCGCCAAAGCGGCCGCGTAACAGTGGATGATCTCGCAAGGCGCTTTGATGTCAGCCCGCAGACTATCCGCAAGGATCTGAACGACCTGTGCGAGCGTCGGCTGCTCGCGCGGACTCATGGCGGCGCGCTCTTGTCTTCTGGTGTCGAGAATGTCGGCTATGAAGCCAGGCGGATCATATCCAGTGAAGAAAAGGCAAACATCGGGGCAAGAGTCGCCGCGCTGATCCCGGACAACGCCTCGATCTTCATCAACATCGGCACGACCACAGAAGCAGTCGCCAGGGCGCTGCTGCAGCATCGCGGCCTGATGGTGATCACCAACAACATCAATGTCGCCAGCCTGATGCGCGGCTATACACAGATCGAGGTCGTCGTGGCTTCAGGTGTTCTCCGCCATAGCGATGGCGGGATCGTCGGCGAAGCGGCCGTGGATTTCATGCGCCAGTTCAAGGCGGATTTCGGCGTGATCGGAGCTTCGGCCATTGATCCGGACGGCTCCCTGCTCGACTACGACTACCGCGAAGTCAAGGTTACACAGGCAATCATGGACAATTCCCGCCATGTGATCCTGGCCGCCGACAGTACCAAGTTCGAGCGGACGGCACCGGTGCGGGTTGGGCATATCAGCCAGGTAAACACGTTCGTCACGGACCGGTGTCTTTCGGAAGACATAAAGACCGTCACCAGGGACAGGGAAGTGGAACTGATTGAATCCTGCGAGACCGGGACACAAGCAGCTGGCTAGAGTTCTTCTGCTTCGGTGCGCTGTTCCAGGATCCGGTCGACAAGGCCCCACTCCAAGGCTTCTTCCGCCGTCATGAACCGGTCCCTGTCCATTGCCTCTTCAAATTCTTCAAAGCTCCGTCTGCAGTGTTTGGAGTAAAGCCGCGTCATCCGGTGCTTGGTGCGTTGAATCTCTTCGGCGTGAATGAGCATATCAGAGGCCTGCCCCTGAAAGCCGCCTGATGGCTGATGAATGAGAATGCTGGCATTGGGCAAGGCCGCCCGCTCACCCTCCTCGCCGGCCATAAGCAGGAACGACCCCATCGATCGCGCCGTGCCCATGCACAAGGTGTGAACCGGCGCGGTGATGTAGCGCATGGTGTCATACATCGCCAGGCCGCTGGTCACCACGCCCCCCGGCGAGTTGATGTAAAGGTGGATCGGTTTTCCCGGAGACTCCGCTTCCAGAAACAGCAACTGGGCGCACACCAGCGCGGAAACCCCGTCGTTCACCTCGCCATTGAGGAAAATGATCCGTTCGCGCAAAAGGCGTGAGTAAATGTCGAACGACCGTTCGCCGCGGGTGGATTGCTCGACGACCATGGGGACGAGCTGGTTCGTTTCGCGCATGCGCGACCTCCAATCTGAACTGTTTATGGCATCAGGTGGTGAGCTTGTGCGCCCGCCTCAGGCGGCGAGCTTCACATGCGGCACATTGTCGTTGACACTCTTGGTCCGTACCCGGTCCGAACGCGGTGGAGCCTCCAATTCGTGAATGATCCGCAAGGTTGTTCCGCCGTTGCCATTGGGCAAAACTCGCAGGGCAACCACGCTGGCCACAAACGGAGAAATTTCGTCGCGCATCCGGTATCGTATTTCGTCCGAGCAAACAGACACCGGCTGGGGATCGGCAAGCACCTCGTCAGGTAGCCAGTTCTTCCGGAATTCCGGAATGCTGATCGCGCGCCATACTTTTTCAGGCGGTTCATCCAGGTCGCACTCAAACGCGATCACTGCAGCCGTCTCGTCCTTCTGATCGTCTGTCATTGATCCATTTCCTTCAACAATGATTTGAGTGCGTCCAAACGCTCCGGCCAGTATGTACGGTACTTCGCCAGCCAGTTTACAATCGCACCCAAACCTTCCGGATTGACCTCGTAAATCACATAGCGGCCGCGCCGCTCTTCACGGACGAGCCCTGACTGGCGCAGGACAGACAGATGCTGGGACATCGCAGGCTGGCTGATCGCCATTCCCTGGTGCAGGGCGCTGGCATTCATGCTGCCGGCTGACAATTTCTCGAAAATCGCCCGCCGGGTCGGATCGGCCAAGGCACGGAAAATATCATTCTCAGTCATAAGCATTACATAAGCACACGCTTATGCAACTGTCGACATACAATCGGGGAATTTCTGTCAGAAATTCGTTTTCGTGGATCTGGAGCACACTCGCGAGCGCGAGACGCCTTTCAAATCTGGGTCAAGTTGACAGCCGGCAATTCTTAGTTGGAACAAGCGGTTACCGGGCGACGAAGTCCGTCCGGCTCAGGTGCCGTCCAGTGACCGGATCAATCCGCAGCATGGCTGTCGCTGTCCCGTCGCGGACCAAGACGATCAGAACACCATCCGTCAAAGATGTCTGAAGCACTTCAGCTTCCGCACCAATTGCAATTGTGCTGGCGAACTGGCCGGCCTCGGGAGCAGAATCATCGGACGTCAGCCTGTATATAATCGCACCAAAGACCGCGATAAAACCCAGCACCATGATAAGAGAAGACCCGAACAACAGACGCTTGAGGCGCGCCTGCAGCCGTTCGGCGGCAGGATCAAGCGGCGGTTCGCCGTTCAAATCATCCCGATGGTCAGGTTGAGACATGACAGACAATTCCCTAGACGATCCGCTCGAATTCGAAGCGGATTTCAGTTTGACCATTGATGCAGCCGATGCCGGCAAACGCCTTGATGCAACACTTGCTGCGCATCTCGACACGTTAAGCCGGAACAGGGTTCAGGTTCTCATTCGCGCCGGTGAGGTCACCGTCGGAGGCGCGAAGATAGTCGAGCCGAAATTCAAGGTCAATGAAGGCGATGTGGTCATGCTGACCATGCCGGAGCCCGACGATCCGGAGCCTCAAGGCGAAGACATTCCGCTGTCCGTGGTCCATGAGGACGAGCAACTGATCGTCGTCGACAAGCCCGCCGGGCTGGTGGTTCACCCGGGACCGGGAAACTGGTCCGGAACGCTGGTAAATGCCCTTATCCACCATTGCGGTGACAGCCTGTCGGGCATTGGCGGCGTCAAACGGCCCGGCATCGTTCATCGCCTCGACAAGGAGACGTCCGGCCTCTTGGTGATTGCCAAGACCGATGAAGCTCATCAGGGCCTGGCCGCCCAGTTTGCCGATCACGGCCGCACCGGCCCGCTGGAACGCGCCTACTCCGCCATTGTCTGGGGCGCTCCGTCCGGGTTGAAGGGAACGATCGACGCCAACCTCGCGCGCTCTTCAGTCAACCGGCAGAAAATCGCCGTTGTGAGAACCGGCGGACGGGAGGCGATTACCCATTGGCAAGTGAAGGAACGGTTTGGCAACAAGGATCAGCCTGCCCTCTCATCACTGGTGGAATGCCGCCTCGAAACCGGCCGCACGCATCAGATCCGGGTGCACATGGCACATATCGGCTTTCCGCTTATCGGTGATCCGGACTACGGATCGGGGTTCAAAACCAAGGTCAACCGGTTGCCGGAGCCGTTGAAGACCACTGTGTCCGGGTTTCACAGGCAAGCGCTGCATGCAGGCCTGCTGGCGTTCGAGCATCCGGTAAACAAGGAAACACTGCGATTTGAAAGCCCCTACCCGGCTGATTTTGAACGCCTTTTTCACGGATTACAAAAATTTTAGGATGCGAATCCGCGCGCTTGACATGCAATTGGCGCAATCAAACCTATATTAAAGACCTTGTGTGCCGTGTCGGACACAAGTTTTGCGCTGCTTTGCGCGCCGTTGAGGAGTTCGCTTGCGTATGATTGCGGGGCGGCCAAGGCGAAGCGACAGGCGCATCCAGAGGAAAGGGGGCGCATATAATGGCCCAGAACGTACCGATGCTTACCGCCGGCGAAGGCGGCTTGAGCCGATATCTGGATGAAATCCGGAAATTTCCGATGCTGCAGCCGCAGCAGGAATACATGCTCGCCAAGCGCTACAAGGAACACGAGGATCCTGAAGCCGCCGAGCAACTCGTCAATTCTCACCTGCGTCTCGTCGCCAAGATCGCCATGGGCTACCGCGGTTACGGTTTGCCGCTCGGCGAAGTGGTTTCCGAAGGAAATGTCGGCCTGATGCAGGCTGTCAAACGTTTTGAGCCGGACAAGGGTTTCCGGCTGGCAACCTATGCCATGTGGTGGATCAAGGCTGCGATCCAGGAGTATATCCTGAGGTCCTGGTCGCTCGTCAAAATGGGTACAACGGCCAACCAGAAACGGCTTTTCTTCAATCTCCGCCGTCTGAAAGGCAAGATCCAGGCTCTGGACGAAGGCGATTTGAAGCCGAACCAGGTGCAGGAGATCGCCACGCGCCTAGGCGTGTCCGAGGAAGAAGTCGTGTCGATGAACCGGCGTCTCGGTGGAGATGCCAGCCTGAACGCACCGATCCGCGCCGAAGCCGATGCCGGCGAGTGGCAGGACTGGCTTGTCGATGAAAGCGAGAGCCAGGAAACCCTGCTTGCCAATCAGGAAGAACTGGACATGCGCCGTCAAATGCTCAAGGACGCGATGGACGTTCTCAATGAGCGCGAACGCCGGATCTTCGAAGCCCGCCGCCTGTCCGACGACCCCATGACACTGGAAGACCTTTCCGGTGAATTCGGCGTCAGCCGGGAGCGCGTCCGCCAGATCGAGGTGCGCGCCTTCGAGAAGGTGCAAAAGGCGGTTCGCAACAGCGCAAGATCCGTCGAGCCGCAACCTGCAGCCTGACACCAAGACGACCACTATCTTCGAGAATAATTGCCGCCTCAACGGGCGGCATTTTTTCTTGCCGCTACCGAAGCTCATAGCTGCCAGCAACAGCTCTTACAAATTCATAGTTCTTAATGGGTTAACGAAAACATTCTACATTTCGCATTCTAATAAACCGAAATGAATGCACAAACCGTCCATTCTCGCCTAGCAGGATGTTGAAAAAGTCACTGGCGCTTTGGGTTTGATCATGATTCCTTTGATCCATCGGGGTTATGAGGATCAAAGATGCGTGGCGGAGACGAGCAGACGGGCGAGCTTTTCAGCTATGTCGATCTTGAGGCGCGGGTTCGGCGGGATCATCCGCTCCGTTCGATCCGAGAGATCGTGAGCGCGGCCTTGACTATTCTGGAGCCGGAGTTCGCTGCTCTGTATTCACCAATTGGGCGCCCGTCGATACCGCCGGAGAAGCTTTTGCGGGCGATGCTGCTGCAGGCGTTTTATTCGATCCGGTCGGAGAGGCTTCTGATGGAGCGGCTGGAGTACGATCTTCTGTTCCGCTGGTTCGTCGGCATGGGCGTTGATGATCCAGCGTGGGACCACTCGACCTTCTCGAAGAACCGCGAACGGCTTCTGGAAGGTGACATTGCCGCGAAATTCCTGGCGGCAGTTCTGGCCCAGCCCAGGGTGAAGAAGCTTCTGTCCACCGATCACTTCTCGGTCGACGGCACGCTGATCGAAGCCTGGGCGTCGATGAAGAGCGTCAGGCCGAAAGAGCGCCCCAAAGACGGTTCGGGTGAACCGCCAGCTGCTGGCGGCGGGCGCAACAGCGAGGCGGATTTCCACGGTCAGAAGCGGTCGAACGATACGCATGCCTCGACCACCGATCCACAAGCAAGGCTCTACAAGAAGGGCAAAGGCAAGGAGGCGAAGCTCTGCTTCCTCGGGCATGGGCTGATGGAGAACCGCAACGGCCTTCTGGTCGATGCCTGCCTGACACTGGCCGACGGTCATGGCGAACGCGTGGCCGCATTGCACATGATGGAGCCACGCGCCGACCGGCCGCGAGCAGTCACGCTGGGGGCTGACAAGGCCTACGACACGCAGGACTTCGTCAATGAATTGCGCGCGATGAAGATAACGCCGCACGTGGCGCAGAACATGAGTGGGCGCAAGTCTGCGATTGACAGGCGCACGACGCGCCATGACGGCTATGCTGTCAGCCAACGCATCCGCAAGCGCATCGAGGAGGCGTTCGGCTGGATGAAGACGGTCGCCGGGCAGGACAAGACGAAGTTCCGTGGCCGCGACCGTGTCGGATGGGCCTTTACCTTCGCGGCAGCCGCCTACAATCTGGTGCGGCTGCCGAAACTGCTGGCGGTACCAGCATGAGCCTTTTGGGCAAATGGCGCATCGTGGCCATGCCGGACTATGTCGACGACTATCCGGACATGCTGGAACCTGCCTACCTCCTCCTTGAGGACAAGGGCACTGGCGAATTCGTCTTTGGGTGCGTTACCGGCCAAATCTTTGCCGGCGGCGCAGGTCGAGCCGTGGAATTCTCCTGGCAGGGCAATGACGAAATGCTCGAAGTGCAGGGCCAAGGCTGGGCCGAACTCCAGCCCGATGGCTTCTTCAACGGCGCAGTCTGCTTCCAAGGTGGTGATGAAGCCAACTTCTCCGCTCGCCGATGGACTTCTTCAACAGCCTGCTAGCAGCAATCTCACTCGACTTCGATATGTCAATTCGGCACTCGTGAAAACAGGGGCCGACAATCCAAATTCCTTTGTAGCGATCCTACCAATTGCTTTTGAGCAATTGTCACTGATTTTGCGGGATATATGCTCCACATTGCCCGTGCGCCCCAACGAAAGCTGTGATAGCACATCGCCTAACATCTCACTTGCGTATGTCTTTACATCTGGATCTACGGCACCTTCCTGAATAGCCCACACAGACAACGCAACTATATCGCTAACTTCAACGAGCTGAGTAAATTGGCAATTCAATAGGTCCCCAATTTTGGGCACGTTCTGTGCTAGGTACATAGACATTAGCTCACGAACTTTTGCCTTTCCTAACATCTTCTTCGGGCATTCGTGCCTGTCAAACGAGCGTATGCTACGAGGAAGAATGTGATGCGAAG
Source organism: Roseibium sp. (assembly GCA_965230445.1). Lineage (GTDB taxonomy): Bacteria > Pseudomonadota > Alphaproteobacteria > Rhizobiales > Stappiaceae > Roseibium. The sequence continues at coordinate 3,468,535 of OZ246005.1, forward strand.
ATCTAACACAATCATATATTTCTTTGACCGAAGACTTCAGGTTTTCATCTTTGAAGCTTCTAACGCAATTGGGATAAATTAGGTCGCTTTCGGCGTAGTCAAGTTTCTTAGCCCTGTCAGCCATTGGCATGCGCCTCCTCGAGCATCTGATTCGGCTTTTCAGTTAACCACACTATTATATACACCACTATTTTTCAACGATTTTCGTGGATTTTTTGGCCATTTATTGTTGAGTCGTTTACTAATCTGATGTACATTTATTGTGTCGATAGGTTTCCACCCAGGAGACAAATATGTCTAATAGCAAAAGAAGTATGACCCTCGAATACGACGCAGATACTGAAAAGGTACTAAACGATCTGAAAGACTTTTTCGGAGTGAAAACAAAAGCGGAGGTCATACGGCGGTCTCTCGCCGTCACCCGTAGTACGCGAAAGTATGTAGATGACAATGATCGCACACTTTCGATTACAGAACCTGAAACAGGTGACAAAATTAAGCTAGCACTGTAGTCACTTGAAATGCACCTTTAGGTCGTGTAATGCCCTCTGATATAAAAGAGGGCATTTTTTTATGGAAACTCAAAGTATTGACGCAAAAATCGTCAAAGTTGATTATGAATCAATAAAGCTGGCAGATAAGAATAACAGACTCCACGAAATAGTGATGGAGATACTCCCCTTATTTAAGATTGCGAACTTCACATTAGTTTTGATGTTAATTGCTCTCACGGCAATCGATGTCATATTCATATCGACAAAAATCATTAACCCGACCGACAGGATCATTGGACAGGAAATAGTTCTAGCATATATAGCTGCGACGGCTGCGGAAATCAGTGCTATTATTATAGCTGCCATAGCTAAGTTTAAATGAATATTTACCTAGTGCTGATCACATATCTCAGAAAAGATCTATTTGGATCATGCACTAGGTTGGCATTCTTGAGGTGCTTCTACCGGATCTCGACCGCATAATCGGAAACCGGCGGCACCGATTTGATCAATCCGCTCTCGAACAAAAACTCGGCAAAGCGCTGGTAGCGGCCGGCATCAAGAGCTGCGGGGCGCTTTGCAAAGCGCGGCAGCGTGTCAGTCCAGGCGCGGCGGTTCAACTCGTCATCCAGATGCGGATAGGCTTCTATGAAAGCCTGCCACGCATCTTGAGGATGGTTGGTCAGATAGATCGTCGCCGCTTCGATGGCCGCCATGAACCGGGCAAAACGTGGATCATCGACCTGATCCCTGTGAACCAGATAGATCAGCTCATCGAACACCGGCACGCCATGCTCTTCGGGGAAGAACGCCTTGCCTTCCTTGCCTTCGATCTCGATCTGGGTCAGCTCGAAGTTCCGGTACGCACCAATCACGGCATCCACCTGCCCTGACATCAGCGCTGGGGACAAAGCGAAATTGACGTTGATCAGCTCAACGTCGCTGGCGCTCAATCCGACGGTCCCAAGCATCTGATTCAACATGGCGTCTTCAAAGCCGGAAACCGAGAAGCCGATTTTCTTGCCTTTCAGATCGGCAAGCTCCTGAACGGGGCCGTCTTTCAGAACGATCAGAGAGTTCAATGGCGTTTCTACCAGGGTACCGATGCGTTTTACCGGCAAGCCTTCCTCGAACTGCGCATTCAGTGTCTGCTGATAGGAAATCGCGATATCGCCCTGACCGGCGGCGACCAGTTTAGGCGGCATGGCCGGATCCGCGGGTTCGATCAGCTCCACCTCTAGGCCTTCCGCCTCGAAATACCCTTTCGTGACAGCGGTAATGACGGGTGCATGGTCCGGGTTGGTGAACCAGTCCAGCAGAACCGTCAGCTTGTCAGCTGCTTGTACAGGCACAGCACCAAGCAACAGACCCGCGAGGGCGAAAGGAAGTATTTGTTTTTTCATGAGTTCCTCCGATGGGTGGGCAGAGCATCTTCGCGCTGCCATGGGACCAGAAATTGAACGAGATAGTCGGCGGCAAACCTCAGTGCCAAGACCATGAGGGCAAGCAGTATGAGGGCGGCGAACATCATGTCGGTCTGCATCCGCGCGTTGGACTGCAGCATGATAAAGGCGAGGCCGCCCTTGGCACCTACCCACTCGCCGACAATGGCGCCAATTGGCGCGAACACTGCGGCTATGCGGATGCCGGAAGCCAGTGCAGGCAGTGCTGCGGGAAATCGGAGATAGCGGAATTCGTCGATCCGGTTGAGCCGGTAGAGCCGCGCAAGATCCGCCATTCCCGGCTCCATACGGTTCAAGCCGTCATAGAGCGTGGACGCAACCGCAAAGAATATGATCAGAACCGCCATGACGACTTTCGACGCCAGCCCGAACCCGAGCCAGAGCACAAGGATCGGGGCAATCGCAAAGACAGGCAAAGCCTGTGTGATCAGGATTGTCGGCAGCAGCGCCCTGCGCGCAATCGGGAACAGCCACATGGTGCAGGCAACGGCCATTCCGGCGGCAACGCCTGCAACGAAACCGAGCAAGGTCTCATACGCGGTGATCGACGCATGGTAGATGAGAAATTCGCCCCGCTCCTGAAAGGAAGCCATGACGCTGAACGGGCCGGGAAGCATGTAAGGCGGAATATCAAATGCAGCCACGATGCCCGCCCAGACAGCGCAGAATATCGAAAGGCCAACGAGAACCCGAAACGATACGCGTGCCAACCGGGTCATTGTTCGACCCCTGGAAGGATTCTGCTATGTGCCTGCGCGCACACGTGCGCAGTCTGCTGACCGCAAGAAGCGTACATAAGGATCCCCTGCTTTCGGCAAGCCGAAAGTGAATACGGAGATCCGGGAAAGGCTAAAAGGATTCCGTCCCTTCGCCGGCATGACCCGGATCAGGTTCTAAGGGTTCGGCTGTACGCCATCTCAGTTCCTCTAAGGAACACCCCTCGGACCGTCGGTGACCATGCACGCTTTGCCGGTGAATTGCAAGTGAGGTGCCGGATCAATTTCGTTGATGGATTGCCGTGCAGATCAGCCGGCTTGCCATGCGGCAACGGCCTGGTCGATCGCCTGTGCGCCATTCTGGCCCTTCTCAAGGGTCAGAATACCCCGCTTGCCATTATCGAACAGCATCGGGATGTCGATCCACCCCCGGTCACGCAGCAATGACAGATTGCGATCCCGTTCATTCGGCAGGCTTGACAGGGCAATCCAGAAATAGCCGTCGGACACCTTGACCGATGCACCCAGCAACGCGTCACCGCGCGATTCCTCGGTGGGTTTCATCACCAGCCCCGGTACGTTCACCACGTTGCCGGAACTGAAACCGTCCGGAAAACCGTAAGTAATCTCAACCAGATGGCTCGCGGGAAGAGACGCATCCTCGTTCGGTTTGATAACCAGGTCGACGGTTACCTGCCGCTCCGGGATTTTGACCGAAGCTTTCAAAATCGGCAAGGTTTTGCCGTTTGCACCGCGCTGTTCATCAAGCGCCCAGGTGACCTCACCTTGCGAGGCGGAGCCGGCGCCGCTGGACGCTTCCCCTTCTTCATACAGTATCGACCGTTGCGCAGTGGCCGAAATTGCCGGTTGCGCCGGTTGCGGTGCGGCTTCGGGTTGGTTCGGTGTTCCCCATGAAGCCACCTGATCGGTGGGCGAAGGCGCACTGACACCGGGAACTTCGGGAACCAGTGCGTTTGCATCCGGCGATGCTGGAACCGCTGGGACTGCGGGCGGCGCGCCGGAAGCACTTGTGCCGTCCGGCGTTATGATTGTGGTCGTAACCGTACGTGCATCCGGTGCGGCAAGCGGTGCACCATTGTTTCCGAGCAGCCTGTCAGTGCTCTTTCCGGAACCCTCGTCTGACTGAGGCTGGGCTGCCGGTTCGGCAGGCTCTGGTGCCGGTGTTGGTGCCGGATCATCCGCAGGCGAAACCGAAGCAACTTGCGGCTGCTCGTCACCGCCGGAAAAGAATGAGGCAATTGTCCCTAACTGGGAAATGAGCAATGCCAACGCACCAACTGCGACCAGAACAAGAACCGCAGCCAAGCCGATAGACGCAAGCGACCGGTCCTTGCCGCGCAGGGCTTGGGCAGCACTTTGACGCGGGCCTCTCGACCTTCGCGGCTGAGGAACAACCGGATCGGCATCCATTGCCTCAGGTTCGGTATCCGCGCTTGTTCCGGGCGCCCCGAAATCTTCGCCAATGGCCTGATTTTCGTCACCATAGGACTGGGGTGCATCAAGCACCGGCTCCTGCCGGTTGACGGGTGCTTCGGTTTCGAGATCGCTGACCGGCTGAAATGCATCTTTCGCGCTCTGAACGGCCTGATTCGCGGCAGTTCCCAGCGACGCGGCTTCCGCGATGGTGGACTTCAGCGGTGATGGCGCGGGTCCGGGCGCGCTGGCCGGGGGCACGGGGGGCACCGGAACAGATCCGGATTGAACCGGGGCCGCAGGTGCCGGCGCCGGAACCGGCGTACTGTCTTGCGCCTGCGGGGCCGGCACTTGAGCGCTGACTGAAGGAGTGGCAGGAGGCGTTGGGACCGGCGCCGCAGGCGCAGGTTTTGGCGCCGCTTGAAGGCCGAGGCTTTCACGCGCCGCTTCCGCTTCCACCTTGCGGATCGCTTCCTCGAGGCGGAGCTGTTCTGCAGTGATTTCCGACGGCGCCAACGGTGGATCGTAGGCTTTCAGCTGATTGACGATCGCAGTCCGTGCGCGGCTGTAGACAGCACGCCGCGCGCTGCCGTTGTTCTCCGGCAGTGACCCGATGGTTTTCTTCAAGATCGAATAATACTCAGCCATCTTCCTGCCTGCCGGAGATTGCCCTGCACTTGTTCATTGGCACACGTTCTGCAGCCCGGCACCAATTATATCAAGATATTCCGTCCAGAAACGAATTCTTGACCGGAAGCTCGTGCCTTCAAAGGCCCTGTTGCACAAATCTCCGTAGTGTCAAGCGCAGCCAATCTCATATTTCATAGATAGTGAGGCGAGAATTCGATGATTCGCAACAATAACGCTTCCATCACTGTAGAAGTGTCCCCTGCGAAATCGTCAATCCTGAAAAGGATTCTGCATCAAGATGGTGTCATCGCGCTCCGGGCTGGTGGATAGCAATGCCACCGGCGCCCCGATCAGTTCCTCGATATGGCGTACATACTTGATCGCCTGAGCAGGCAATTCGCCCCACGTCCGGGCACCCTCAGTGGATTCCTTCCAGCCCGGCATGGTTTCATAAATCGGGACCACCCGCTCCTGCGCGCCCTGGGAAGCCGGTAGATAATCTATCCGCTGCCCGTCGAGTTCATAGCCAACGCAGATCTTGATTTCCTCAAGTCCGTCCAAGACATCGAGTTTCGTCAGCGCAATGCCGTTGATGCCCGATGTGCAGACTGTTTGCCGGACCAGAACCGCATCGAACCAGCCGCAGCGGCGGCGCCGGCCAGTTACGGTGCCGAACTCGTGCCCGCGCGTTCCAAGGAATTCACCGACTTCGTTCTGCTGCTCGGTGGGGAAAGGTCCCTCGCCGACGCGGGTGGTGTAGGCCTTGGTAATGCCCAGCACATATCCGACCGAACCCGGACCAAGACCGCAACCGGTCGCTGCCTGCCCGGCGACCGTATTGGATGAGGTTACGAACGGATAAGTCCCGTGATCGATATCGAGCAACGCACCCTGGGCGCCTTCGAACAGAATGCGCTTGCCCTGACGGCGGAGGTCGTCCAGCAAATACCAGACCTTGTCCATGTAAGGCAGCACTTTGTCCGCAACGCTTGCCAGCTCATCGTAGAGGACCTGTGCGGAAATCTCTTCCTGGCCAAGTCCGCGCCGCAACGCGTTGTGGTGGGTTAGCAGCCGGTCGATCTTCGCCGGCAAGGTGGTGAGGTTCTTCAAGTCCATAAGCCGGATTGCCCGGCGACCAACCTTGTCCTCATAGGCCGGGCCGATACCGCGCTTGGTGGTGCCGATCTTCGTTCCGGAATTGGAATTCTCGCGCATGGCATCCAGTTCGCGGTGCAGCGACAGGATCAGTGTGGCGTTTTCGGCAATCCTGAGATTGTCCGGGGAAACGTCGACGTCCTGGCCGCGCAAACGCGCAACTTCATCGGCAAGGGCATGCGGGTCGAGGACCACGCCATTGCCGATGACCGACAATTTGCCTTTCCGGGCAACACCGGACGGCAAAAGAGAAAGCTTGTAGCTGACACCATCAATGACCAATGTGTGCCCGGCATTGTGGCCGCCCTGGAAGCGGACGATGACATCGGCTTTTTCCGAAAGCCAATCGACAATCTTTCCCTTGCCTTCATCCCCCCATTGCGAACCGACAACAACCACATTGGCCATCTTGAACCGAACCTCATGCTAGACAGAAAGCGCGACCGGCATTGCGCGCAGGAAGGCCCTGAGACCGAGGGCGTCTAGGCGCACTCGTCCGGGAAAGCGGCGCGGACTATATCGGCCAATCCGGCTATACGCGAGTCCGTAAAGTGAAAATAAATCCGCACGCCTGCCGCCGCGCCTTGGCGTTTGACTGCAATTGCTTCATCGTAACCGTTGACCGCCTGAAGCATGCTCGCAAATCGGGTCGGCGCTTGCTTGCCGGAACGATATCTGTTCAGCCCGACAGTCACGCCCTTCTTCCTCGAGGATTGAGAAAATGACTTTACGAACTTGGACGATGCTTGTCGTGCTCGGCCTGATCTGGGGCGGTTCCTTTGTGTTTGCCAGGGTTGCAGTCGCCGAAATCCCGGTCTTCATGCTTGTGTTTTTCCGGGTGTTCATTGCCTGTGTGACCCTTCATGTGGTGTTGAGGGCAGCGGGGCGAAAGTTTCCACTGGCACCAGGCACACTTTTGTCGTTTGCGATCATGGGGACGCTCAACAACGCCATCCCCTTCTCTCTGCTTTTCCTTGGTCAAACCGCGATTGGCGCCGGACTTGCCGCTATCCTGAATGCAATGACGCCGATCTTCACCTTTCTTGTCGCAGCCGGGTTGCTGCGGCGCGAATCGTTCCAACTCCACCGCATCATCGGCGTCGGGTTGGGGTTCGCCGGTGTGATGACCATGTTCTCCGGCAATCTGGCCGGCGCGGCCTCCGATCCGCTTTGGGCGCAATTGTGCTGCCTAGGGGCAGCCCTTTCTTATGCCTTTGCCGCCACATACGGGCGGGTCTTCAAGGATATGAACCCGATGACTGCCGCCGCAGGGCAGCTTACCGCATCCTCCGCAATCATGTTGCCGGTCGCCATACTGACAGCGGGTGCATGGTCAATCAGCTCGGTCTCATTGCTTGTATGGGCCAATGTTTTCGCCCTCGGTTTGCTCGCGACCGCGGCAGCCTATCTGATCTTTTTCCGTCTGTTGTCGGAAGCAGGCGCAACAAACACCGCCGTTGTGACGCTGATTGTGCCGGCAAGTGCATTGGTGTTCGGTGCGCTTCTGCTTGGCGAGCGGCTTCAGCCGTCACAGATTGCTGGCTTGCTCTTGCTGCTCGCCGGTTTGATCGCGCTGGACGGACGTCTTTTCGCAAAGCGCCGGCAAGCCAGGACATAAATCCTGGCATTCCGGTCAATCAAAACGTCAGCGACTTGACCTGCTTTACGTGGGAAACGGACGAAATCCGGCGCATGACATCTTCAGGCACCTCGTGGTCCACCTCCACCAAACAGATCGCATCCTCGCCGGCTGCCTGACGGCCAAGATTGAACGTTGCTATATTGACATCGCTTGAGCCGAGGGCCGTTCCAAGCTCACCAATAAAGCCCGGGCGGTCTTCGTTGGTAATGTAGAGCATGTGAGGCCCGAGTTCGGCCTCCATGTTGATCCCCTTCACCTGAATGATGCGCGGTTTGCCATCAGAAAACACAGTGCCGGCGACCGACCGTTTCTGGCGTTCGGTGGAAACCGTCAGGCGGATGTAGGTTTCATAGGCGCCCTGCTGTTCGCGGCGGATTTCTTCAACCTTCATGCCGCGTTCCTTGGCAACAATTGGTGCGGATACCATGTTCACGGTCTGAAGCTGCGGGGTCAGCAATCCGGTCAGGGCTGCCGCCGTCAGGGCGTCGATGTTCATGTCGGCGACCGCGCCCTCATACTCCAGGCACACATCATTGATACCGGTTTCAGTCAACTGGCCTGCAAAGGACCCAAGTTGTTGGGCCAGTTGCACGAATGGTGCGAGTTTCGGTGCTTCTTCAGCCGAAATCGACGGCATGTTGAGGGCGTTGGTAACCGCACCGTCGAGCAGATAATCACACATCTGCTCCGCCACCTGGAGCGCAACATTTTCCTGTGCCTCGCTTGTGGACGCCCCGAGATGCGGGGTGGAGATAAAGTTCGGCGCGCCGAAAAGGACGTTTTCCCGTGCCGGTTCTTCCACGAAAACGTCAAAGGCAGCGCCGGCCAGTTTCCCGCTGTCGAGCGCTGCCCGCACCGCCGTTTCATCCGCCAGCCCGCCGCGCGCGCAGTTGATCAGGTAAGAGCCGTCCTTCATCAGCGCCAGAGCATCGGCATTGACGATGTTCCGTGTCTTGTCCGTCAAGGGTGTGTGCAGCGTTACAAAGTCGGCCCGCTTGAACAGCGTCTCCAGTTCGACTTTCTCTACGCCAATGCTCCGTGCACGCTCCGGGGTCAGGAACGGATCGTAGGCGACGACCTTCATTTTCAAGCCAATGGCCCGTTCTGCAACGATCGAACCGATATTGCCGCAACCAATCAGGCCAAGAACCTTGCCGGTGATTTCACGGCCCATGAACTTGGACTTCTCCCACTTTCCGGCCTGTGTTGAGGCATCTGCAGACGGGATTTGCCGGGCAACCGCCATCATCATGGCAATCGCGTGTTCAGCAGTTGTAATCGCATTGCCGAACGGCGTGTTCATGACAATGATGCCGCGTTCGGTTGCCTTCGGGATGTCGACGTTGTCGACGCCAATCCCCGCACGGCCTACGACCCTCAGGCGATCAGCGGCGGCGATGATCTTTTCGGTCACCTTGGTGGCGGATCGAATGGCAAGACCGTCATACTGGCCGATGACTTCAAGGAGCTTTTCCTTGTCCTTGCCGATGTCGGGCAGAAAATCGGCATCAATGCCACGGTCCTTGAAGATCTGGACTGCGGCGGCGGAAAGCTTGTCGGAAATGAGTACTTTCGGAGACATGAACGTCCTCCTGAAACGGAATAGAGATGGCAGGCGGCAACGCCGCCCGCAAACGGTTCTTGGGGTGAAACCCGGCTCAGGCGGCCTGGCGCAGATTTGCCATCGCGGTGGCAAACGCCCAGTCGAGCCATTCGGTCAGTGCCGCGAGATCGCTCGCTTCCACGGTCGCACCGGTCCAGATCCGGAGACCGGGAGGTGCGTCCCGGTAAGCGCCGATGTCAAAGGCCACCTCTTCCGCATCAAGAAGGCTCGCCAGTGATTTTGCGAACTTTGCCTGTTCATCCGAAGGCAAGGCGGTGACTTCGGAATCGACAATTGTTAGGCAGACGGATGTGTTGGACCGGGTGGCCGGTTCAGCAGCGAGAAAATCGACCCATCCGGTCTTGCCGGCCCAATCGGCAATCACTTTGAGGTTCTTGTCCGCCCGGGCATGAAGCGCGTTCAGACCGCCGAGACCCTCAGCCCATTTCAGGGCGTCGAGATAATCTTCGACACACAGCATGGACGGCGTATTGATCGTCTCGCCCTTGAAGATACCTTCAATCAGCTTGCCGCCCTTGGTCAGGCGGAAGATCTTGGGAAGCGGCCAGGACGGTGTGTAGGTTTCCAGCCGTTCAACCGCGCGCGGGCTGAGGATAAGCACACCGTGTGCAGCTTCGCCGCCGAGCACCTTCTGCCAGGAGAAGGTCACCACATCCAGCTTGTCGAACGGCAGTTCCTGCGCAAAGGCAGCGGAGGTCGCATCGCAGATGGTCAGGCCGCCCCGGTCTGCCGGGATCCAATCGCCATTGGGAACGCGAACACCTGACGTTGTGCCGTTCCAAGTGAAAACGACATCCTTTTCGAAATCAACTTCAGCGAGATCCGGCAGTGCGCCATAGGGCGCATTCAGCTTCCGGGCATCGTCAAGCTTCAGTTGTTTCAGGACATCGGTCACCCAGCCGGAACCGAAACTTTCCCAGGCCAGCATGTCGACGCCTTTCGCGCCGAGCAACGACCACATGGCCATCTCGACGGCACCGGTGTCAGACGCCGGCACAATACCGATACGATAGTTTTCCGGGACCTGAAGAACCTCTTGGGTCAGGTCAATGGCTTCGGCGAGTTTCGCCTTGCCAACCTTTGCCCTGTGCGACCGCCCAAGCGCCGCATCCGCCAGCCCCTCAAGGGACCAGCCTGGACGTTTGGAACAGGGACCGGATGAAAAATTGGGGTTGGCCGGACGCACGGCCGGCCGCTCGATATGCTCGCTCATGTATTCTACCCTCACAGATAGCAGCCCCTCGTTGGGGAGGGGTGGCCCACTAATTTGGATAGGGACTGAACGCCTCGCGGTCAATGTTAATTCAGTAACAAAAAAGGCCGGCGAAACCGCCGGCCCTGAGAATGGCAATTGGACCAGTGCTTTAGAAGTTGCTGGAAATCGGATAGTCCGCATAGTGGACCGGCGCTGCAGCAGTGTTGAAATTGTAGCGGGCGCCCAGGCGGAATTCGTGCGCCGTCAGATCATCCCACTCCACTCTCGTGTTGCCGGTGCCGGCATTGTGCAGCTTGACGGTCTTGGCCGCGCCCAGGTTCTTGTAGCGGTAGCCGGCATCGATTTCCCAATTCGGGGTGACCGCATAGGAGGCCCCGGCCATCAAGGCCCAGGCAAAGTTCCACTGTGCGTTCGAGCCGTCATAATCGTAACGGCCAGCCCCGCCTGGATTGATTGAGTAGGTGTTGTCTGTTCGGACATAAGCGGCCCCGATCCCGCCACCGACATATGGCGTAATCTTGTGCCATGTGCCGATATCAATGTAGCCGTTGAGCATCAGCGTCCAGACATCGATATCCGTCGCTTCCGTGGAGAACCCACCAGTACAAGCACCGCAAACCGCGTAGCCTTTGGCTTGCGCTTGCGTTTCATAGTCCAAGGTCACATCGGTACGAAGATGTTTGGTAAACCTGTAGCCGGCACCAACGCCGACCATCCAGGCGCTGTCCATCGACTCGCGTTCAAACCGCAAGGTACCAGTGCCTGGGTCAGGAAACACACCCGACGGATCCTCATAAACCTTGTAACCGATGTCACCGCGGAGATAGAAGCCACCAGCAGCGGCAACTTCCGGCACATGCGGAATGTGTTCAATTACCGGAGCCGGCAGATCCGCTGCGTTCGCCGCCGCTGAAACAACAAATGCAATTCCGAAGATCGACCAACGGCTGACTAGCTTGCCCATGTCCTCGTCCTTTTCCTATGTGCCTGCCATTTAACGGACTCAGCACTTTCGTATTTGGGAAGAACATGGACGATGTTTCTTAAAGGTAACTTAACTCTATTCTTTAACCCGAAATTTTTACCTTAATGAACAATTAACAATCTGCTGCAGAGTCCAGAGTTTCGAGACGTGTCCACCGCCCGCTACTTCTGGCCCAAGCAACAAAACTTAAAAACATTGGGCAGCGAAAATCTGTTCCGGGAAAGGCGTCATTCCCAGTGCGGCCTTAGTGAGCGGGTAAGCGCAGCAACGCAGCAGGGATTGATTTCCGCCCACCGGAGGCCGGCTTTTCCCGAACAATTGCAGGCAACGACTTTACCTGGTTTCGCTCGGAAGCCCGGCGCGGTGACGCTTTTTATGCCGTGCCAGTTTGTTGTGATCCGAAATCGATACCAATATAAGTGCAATACTTGCGGCGGTCAGAGCTGTCCGTCTGTACAGCCCGAAACGCGCAAGAGCTAATTTACACGGCCAAATGACCCCAATCGCCGATCTTTGGTTTTATGCCGCGGCCGTCCCGGCGGTAATCCTTGTGGGCTTGTCCAAGGGCGGGTTCGGCGGGACGCTCGCCATGCTCGGGGTCCCGATGATGGCGCTGGTTGTTCCACCGATCCAGGCGGCGGGCATTCTACTGCCAATCCTGCTGGTGATGGACCTCGTCGCCCTTTGGGCCTACCGGCGGATCTTTGACACTCAGAGCCTGAAAATCCTTATCCCGGCTGGTTGCGCCGGAATAGGCCTTGGCTGGGCAACAGCCGCCTATGTCAACGACACTTTCATCATCCTGATGGTCGGCGTCCTGTCCCTGTTGTTTGTCGCAGACTATCTTGTCCGGCGGCAGGCGGCCGGGGAACCGGCGCAGCACAGTCGCACAAAGGGAACATTCTGGGGACTGATCGCGGGCTTCACCAGCTTCGTCAGTCACACCGGCGGCCCGCCCTTCCAGATCTACACGGTGCCGCTCCGTCTGACCCCTGCCATCTATGCCGGAACCGGCGCGATGTTCTTCGCAGTCGTCAACTATCTGAAGATCATTCCATTCTTCATGCTCGGCCAACTGGACGCCACAAACCTTGCCACCTCCGCGATCCTGTTGCCGTTGGCCCCGTTCGCGACGCTTGCCGGTGTCCGGCTGGTCAGGATCGTCAGCCCCGAGTTTTTCTACCGCATGGTCTATTCGATCATGTTCATCATCGGCGTAAAGCTCACCTATGACGGTGCGATGGGATTCCTTGGCTGAGGGTCGCGAGGGCGGGCAATGCGTTATTGCGCAATTCGCCGCAACACGTTTTGATAGCTGATCAAAACAATGAAAATCCGATTCAACAATTCGGGGAGGAGCGGGGATGGCCACCGGCACAAGCCCATTTTCACAAGGCCTTGAGAAGAACACCGCCAATTATGCAGCCCTGAGCCCGCTCAGTTTCCTGGCGCGGGCGGCGGACGTATTTCCCGACCAAACCGCCATCATTCATGGCCCGCAACGAACCGACTACCGCACTTTTTACCGGCGCAGCCGTCAGCTCGCCTCCGCGCTCAGCCGTCTTGGGATCGGCAAGAACCACACGGTCACGGCGATGCTGTCCAACACGCCGCCGATGCTGGAAGCCCACTACGGTGTGCCGATGTGCGGAGGTGTCCTCCATTCTCTCAATACAAGGCTCGATGCAGCCATCATCGCGTTCCAGCTAGATCATGCCGAAACGAAAGTCGTGTTGGTCGACCGGGAGTTCGCGCCGGTGATGAAAGATGCGTTGGCCTTGGCCAAAGTGGACCCGATTGTGGTCGACTACTCGGACCCGGTGTATCCGCAAGAGGGTGAACGGATCGGAAGTCTCGACTATGAAGACTTCGTCTCGTCTGGCGATCCGGACTACGAATGGACCCTGCCTGCCGACGAATGGGACGCGATCACACTCAACTACACATCCGGCACCACCGGCGATCCGAAAGGCGTCGTATATCACCATCGCGGCGCTTACCTGCTGGCCCAGGCAAATGTGGTAACCGCCTCCATGGCGAAGCACCCGATCTATCTGTGGACGCTGCCGATGTTTCATTGCAATGGCTGGTGTTTTCCCTGGTCGATCTCTGTGGTCGCCGGAACGCATGTGTGTCTCCGCTGGGTCCGGCCGAAAGCCATGTGGGATCTGATTGCGGACGAAGGCGTCACTCATCTGTGCGGCGCACCGATCATCATGTCGACACTTCTAAATGCTCCGGGTGCTGACAAGCGGGATCTTGATCGCACGGTTGAATTCTTTACCGCCGCAGCTCCGCCGCCTGAGCCGGTTCTTGCCGCAATGAGGACCGCCGGGTTCAATGTCACCCATCTATATGGACTGACCGAGGTTTACGGCCCGGCGGTTGTGAATGACTGGAAGCTGGAATGGGGCGTGCTTTCCGAGGACGAGCAGGCTCAAAAGAAGGCGCGGCAAGGTGTCCGCTACATTGCGCTGGAGGAATTGTCAGTGCTTGACCCGGAAACGCTTGAACCGGTCCCGGCAGATGGGCAGACCCTCGGCGAGGTCATGTTCCGTGGCAATGTTGTGATGAAGGGATATCTGAAAAACCCGGAAGGTACGCAGAAGGCCTTTGCAGGCGGCTGGTTTCACTCGGGCGATCTCGGCGTCATGCATCCGGACGGTTACATACAGCTCAAGGACAGGTCCAAGGACATCATCATCTCCGGCGGGGAGAACATTTCCTCAATCGAAGTCGAAGAAGTGCTCTTCAAGCATCCGGCGGTGCAGTCAGTTGCGGTTGTCGCCCGTCCGGATGACAAGTGGGGGGAAACGCCGTGTGCGTTTGTCGAAATGAGACCCGATGCGGACGTAACCGAAGAGGAACTCATCACCTTTTGCCGCAGCCACCTGGCGAACTTCAAAGCACCCAAGACCATAGTGTTTGGCGAATTGCCCAAAACGTCGACGGGAAAAATTCAGAAGTTTGAATTAAGAGACAAGGCGAAAGGACTCTGACCTTCTAAAAGCTGACAGCTCAAAAACCAAACGCCGCAGAAATCCGCGGCGTTTTCGTTGCTCTCTCTTTTGTTTGAGAGTTAGTGGAGTGTTTCGTCCAGGCGTATTCGCTCGATCTCATCCTTGATCTTGAGCTTCTGCCTTTTCATGCTGGCCAGTTCCAGAGAGTCGGTACTCGGATGAAGAAGAGCGTTCTCGATCTTGCGTTCCATTTCCGCATGGCGGCGCTCAAGTTCGGCGAGATGCGACTGCATTGACATGGACATTCCTCCTGTCTATTGGCTCAACATTGGTATCGTGCCACAGTCATTCGAACCTGTCGATTGCCTATTTGTGCGACATTTTTTTGTTCGCCGGCGAAGGTTAATTTTGTCTCGCTTTTTCAAGATCTTCCAAGCGGTTTGGCGATTTCGAAAATGACGAGATTCGGCTAATTTTCATCACGGATTGTTTTGCCGACGCAGGATATAGGAACTCCGATCTAACCAGTGATCATATTAACAATGATAAATATTTCGATTCGCCGATGAATGGCGCTGAAAGCCGGAATTGATATCTTGTGCGCCGGGTGGATTTTCGACTAGGACAAACCTGTGTCATAGACGGCTGATCTTGAAATCGGCATCTCGGGCACCAGTCGGGGGAATGCAATGACGGACGGAGAGACAGACGCGCTGAGAATGGAACTGGCGCAGCTTCGTCAGGAACACAGGGATCTGGATGTCGCCATTCAGGCGTTGGCGTCGACCGCCAACTTCGATGTCCTTCAACTGCAGCGTCTGAAAAAGAAGAAACTCAAGATCAAGGATCGCATTTCCGCGCTGGAAGACCGGATGTTTCCGGACATTATCGCCTGAACGCCGGCGGAGATCTGCAGTCTGGGACATCGGGCGGCAGGTTCCGTTTGGATCTTGCACCAACGCCACCACTGCCTATACTCCGCGCCTTTCCGCAGACCCTAGACCGGGAGTTTTAAATGGCCAAGGCGGATGTCGCCATCATCATGGGGAGCCAGTCGGATTGGGCGACGATGAAACACGCAGCCGACACCCTGACCGATCTCGGCGTATCGTTCGAAGCGAGGATTGTCTCTGCGCATCGCACGCCGGACCGCATGTATGAATTTGCCCGCAGCGCCAAGGCGGACGGTTTCAAGGTGATCATCGCCGGTGCTGGTGGCGCGGCCCACCTTCCAGGCATGACCGCCGCCCTTACCCCGCTTCCGGTATTCGGTGTTCCGGTGGAAAGCCGTGCACTATCTGGCGAGGACAGCCTTTTGTCGATTGTCCAGATGCCTGCCGGTATTCCGGTCGGAACGCTTGCCATCGGCAAGGCAGGTGCGACCAATGCGGCCCTGCTTGCTGCAGCCGTGCTCGCTCTTTACGACCCGGCTGTCGAGCGGGCCCTCGATAGCTATCGCACCGCACGGACGGCCTCCGTTGCGGAAGCACCTTCCGACGAGACACCCTGATCCGATTTCCAATCCAGACGGAGACGACACACCCATGAGCAACACCGCCAGCCTGCGCCCCGGCGATACGATCGGCATACTGGGCGGCGGCCAGCTTGGACGCATGCTGGCTTTGGCGGCTGCGCCCCTTGGTCTCAAGGCTCATATCTTCTGCCCCGACCGTGGCAGCCCGGCCTTTGACGTCAGTCACGCCTGCACGATTGCAAACTATGACGATGAGGATGCGCTCAACCGGTTCGCCGATTCCGTTTCCGTCGTGACTTACGAGTTTGAGAACGTGCCGGGCCCCACAGCCGCGCACCTGGATGGCCGTGTACCCGTGCGGCCCGGCCCCGGTGCGCTGGAAGTGTCTCAGGATCGGTTGACCGAAAAGACCTTCTTGAAAGACGCAGGCGTTGCGCTGGCCGGATTCGCTCGGATTGACTCACAGGCCGATCTGGATGCTTCGATAAACGACTTTGGGGGAACCGGTGTCCTGAAAACCCGCCGCTTCGGTTATGATGGCAAGGGCCAGATCATGATCCGCTCGTCAGCCGATGCTCAGGGCGCCTATGAGAAACTCGGTTCCGTGCCTCTGGTTCTGGAAGCGCTGGTCCCGTTTCAATCTGAAATATCGGTGATTGTTGCGCGAGGGCTTGACGGCACCTGTTCGGCCTATGACCCGGTCGAAAACCACCACGAGCACCACATCCTGAAAACCTCGACCGTGCCCGCAATAATAAACCCGGAAACGGCCAAACGGGCGACGGAAATGGCGGTCCGGATCGCGTCCGCGCTCAGCTATGTCGGCGTGATGGGTGTCGAGATGTTCCTGGTCGCGGATGAGAGCGGCGAACGAATCCTCGTCAACGAGATCGCTCCGCGGGTGCACAATTCCGGTCATTGGACGCAGGACGCCTGCGTGTGTTCGCAATTCGACCAGCATATCCGGGCGATTGCAGGCTGGCCGCTCGGTTCCAGCGAACGGCACTCGAATGTGGTCATGGAAAACCTGATCGGCGACGAGGCCGATAGATGGCCGGATATCTTGAAAGAGAGCAGTGCCCGGCTGCATCTTTACGGAAAAACCGAGGCCAGACCCGGGCGGAAGATGGGTCACGTCAATCGGATCAGTCCGAAATCCGCTTAACTGACAGTCCGGTAGCCGAGGGCTATCCGCGTAACAGTCCGTATTCTTCCCTGCGCGCAAATCGAATGTTTGAAAGAAGCGCGACAGTGGCAAGACCGGCTGCAAGGCCGAGCCAAACGCCAACGCCGCCCAGTCCCAAGCGGAAACCAAGACCAAACGACAGGCTGAACCCGACTATCCAATAGCCGAACAGCGCAAAAAACAGGGGGATGGTTGTATCCCCCAGGCCACGCAGATTGTTGACACCTATGATCTGCGCGCCGTCGACCAGTTGGAACAGGGCTGCAACCGCAAGAAACGATGCTCCAAAAGCCAGTATCGCCGGAGCATCGGGATCGCCAGCATCAAGGTATAGTGAGACCAGCGTCTCCGGGATGGTCCAAAACGCAATTGCAAACAGCCCCATGCAAGACACCGTAACAGCAAATGCGGCCCAGCCGGCCCGGCGCACCCCTTCCTTGTCGTTCCGTCCCGCAGCCAGGCTGACCCGTGTCATAGCTGCAACGGACAGACCTACCGGCACCATGAAGGTGACGGATGCGATCTGAAGCGTAATTCCGTGCGCCGCCAGTGGAATCGTTCCCAGCCAACCAACCATGATGGAAGACGCAGTGAACAAGGACCCTTCCGCAACAATCGTCAACCCGATCGGCAGGCCCAGCCGGAGAATCTGCCAGATAACGGCCCAATCTGACCGCCAGATTCGCCCCAAAACCGCAAAGCGCTTCAATCTGGGATGCCAGACGGCATAGGCAAGAAGAAACAGAAATGTCGCCGTCGCGCTCCCTACAGAGGCAAGGCCCGCGCCGACCAGTTCAAGGCGCGGAAAGCCATACATTCCGAAGATCAGCAGATAGTCCAGGATTGCATTGACGACCGCTCCGGCAAGGGTCGCCCAAAGGACGATCTGGGTGTGTTCCAAAACCGTCAGGAAGCTGCGCACAGCGATAATCAACAGAGCCGGCAGCAATGTCCACTGCAACACCCGCATGTAATCGCCCGCCATGGCGGCGAGCTTTGGGTCCTGCCCAAGGATGATGAGGATTGCCTCTGTTTGGAACATCACAATCCAAATCGGTATGCAGTAGAGCACCGCCACCCAGAAGCCCATACGCACGGTTCTGCGAAAATCGCGGATCATGCGCTGACCGAGTGCCCTAGCGGAAATCGGGATCGCGGCCTGCAGGATGCCCATTCCAAAGAACCAGACGAGCATAAAGAAGCTGAAGGCCAGAACCGAGGCCGCCAGTTCTTCGGCTCCAAGCCGGCCAATCATCAGAACGTCCGTCGTGTTAATTGCCATCTGAGCGATCTGCGCGCCCGCCAGCGGCAACCCGAGTACGAGGGTTCCCTTGATGTCGGAGGCCCAGGCTGACCAACTTGGTGATTCATTCGAGGTTGGCACGACGTCAGGCTCCAAAATCCAAAATACCTGAGTCAGGCAAGCGCACGCAGGACACAGTCCATATTCGTCAATGGAACGCCTGTCCAGCGCTCGTAGAACGGGAAATGAAAACTTCCAGTTTACTCTAACGCACTTTCAGGAAGCGAGTGGACATGCCAGCCTTGCTCTGTTATGTAGCCGCCCAAAGTGAGCGGCGGAGCAGGCCCAACAGTATTTCGACGGGCTTTCCAGGCGGCACCGATAAGGACTGGCCAGTTGCAGCGTTCGCGAATCACTTCAATCAAGGATCAAACAGCACGGCTGCGCCGTGACGGAAGAAAACGGGAACTAGACGCGTGCAAATACAGGTTCGCGACAACAATGTCGATCAAGCCCTGAAGGTGCTCAAGAAGAAGATGCAACGCGAAGGCATCTTCCGGGAAATGAAGTTGCGGGGCCACTTCGAAAAGCCTTCCGAAAAGAAAGCCCGCGAAAAGGCCGAATCCGTGCGTCGCGCCCGCAAACTGGCCCGCAAACGTGCTCAGCGTGAAGGCCTGCTCCTGAACAAGGGCGGGCACCACTGAAGCCTTGAGGGCCGCAGGATCATCCGAACCGGCCGCTTCGAAGAGAACCTTGCAGATCGCCGGCCAAGTCTTCGGCCGGCGTTTGTCATTTCCGGTTTGTTTTCTGGGCAAAGCCCGGAACGCTGACGCCAAGGTCATACTCCCGCCCAAATACGGACTGATGTAACCCTAGAAGTAACGCTCTTTTGAAAACCGGAACACACCGCCCGATCATGCCCATTCGTCTTGCCAAAGCCGCCTTGATTTGCGCACTGCCACTTCTTGCGGCCTGCCAAAGTACAAATGTTTATGACAATGTCCCGGTGAACAAGTCGGTGGGCTCCAGCTCCAACATTGCCTCACTGTCAGCAGTCATCGAAGCCAATCCGAACGATGCCAATGCCTACAGTACGCGCGGGATCGCCTATGGGCAGGCAGGCAGGCTCGACGACGCACTGGCCGATTTCAATCGGGCACTTGAGCTCGACCCGCGTTCCTATCAAACCTATAGCAACCGGGCGCTTGTCTACCGGCGCCTGAACCGGCTGGACCTCGCCATTGCTGACTACAGCCGCGCCATCCGGATCAGGCCGCAGTATAACGTCGCCTATGTGGGCCGCGGAAACATCTACCGGCAGCAAGGCAATTACAACGCCGCGCTGAACGATTTCAATTCCGTCATTTCGCGCAGCAGCGGGAATGCGAAAGCGTTCTACAACAGGGGCCTGATCTACCAGGCGCTCAAGCAGGAAAATCAGGCAATCGAGGACTTTGCGACCGCGATCGGCCTCAACCCGAAAGCCAGCGCGCCCTACATTGCGCGCGGCATTTCCTACCTGTCGATAAACGACCCCAACGCCGCCTTCGAAGACCTTTCAATGGCTGTGAACCTCGACAAAAGGTCATCGGTCGCCTGGGCGAATCGCGGATTGGCCCTTGAGCTCCTCGGCAAGAAGAAAGACGCCCGCCGCAATTTCACCCGCGCCGTAACCCTCGACCGGAACAACAAAGTCGCACGCGACGGGCTTGGCCGGCTGAGCCGGGCCTGATTCCGACTCAGGCGGCCATTGGTTTTACAAGCCAGGCCGCCCCTTCAAGACCCTCAGCTCAACCTTTCACGTCAACGACAACCCGGCCCTTGACCTGACCTTTGAGGATATCCGCGCCAAGCTGCGGCAAATCGGCGAGAACTGCGGGCTGGATCATGGCCTCTACCTTGTCCATTGGCAGATCGGTGACGATCCGGTTCCATGCACGCACCCGGTTGTCATAAGGCTGCAGAACGCTGTCGATACCGAGCAGATTAACGCCGCGCAGGAGGAACGGCACCACGGTTGCCGGAAGGCCGGCACCGCCTGCCAGACCGACAGCGGCGACACTTGCGCCATATTTCATCTGACCCAAAACCCGTGCCAGCATCGCACTGCCGACCGCGTCCACACAGCCGCCCCAGGTTTCGGTCTCCAACGGCCGTTTGGTGGTTTCATTGATCTCTTCTCGGGGAACAACTTGCGTGGCACCCAAGCCGCGCAAATAGTCTTCGGTTTCAGGACGCCCGGTAACCGCTGCAACCTCATGGCCTAGCTTGGCGAGGATTGCGGTGGCAACGGACCCGACACCGCCGGCCGCACCCGTCACAAGCACCGGCCCGTCTTTGATGCCATGGTCTTCCAGCGCCATGACAGCCAGCATCGCGGTAAAGCCGGCCGTTCCGACCGCCATCGCCTGGCGTGTCGTAAGCCCTTCAGGAAGCGGCACCAGCATGTCTGCCGTCACGCACGCCCTTTCGGCATAACCACCCCAGCGATTTTCGCCAACGCGCCATCCGGTTAGGATCACCTTGTCGCCCGGCTTGTACCGGGCGTCTTCGGAGCTTTCGACCGTACCTGCGAAGTCGATACCCGGCACATGCGGGTAGTTGCGGACGAGACCGCCGCCCGGCCCGATGCAAAGGCCGTCCTTGTAGTTGACCGTGGAGTATTCCACCGCGACAGTCACATCGCCTTCAGGCAGACGGTCTTCGCCAACTTCCTGAACGCTGGCACTCGTCTTGCCGTCTTCGTCTTTCTCGACAACCAAAGCCTTGAACATGTTTTCAATCCTTATCCTGGAAACCGCATTCGAACGTTTTTCTTTCGACTAAATCGTTGGGCAAGACGGCGCACTCATTCCAGCCGCGCGATTTCGTCCCTGAGTTTGAATTTCTGTATTTTTCCGGTCGATGTCTTCGGGATGTCCATGAAGATGACCGACTTCGGTGTCTTGAACCCCGCAAGCCGCTCCCGGCAAAAGCCGATGATCGCAGCTTCATCGGGCTCCGCGCCCTCGCGCAATTTCACTACCGCGCAGGGCACTTCACCCCATTTGTCATCGGCTTTAGCGACAACGGCGGCGGTCAGCACATCCGGATGGCGCGAAAGAACGGCTTCCACCTCAACCGAAGAAACATTTTCGCCGCCGGAAATGATCACATCCTTTAACCGGTCACGGATCTGCATATAGCCATCAGAGTGGATGACCGCGGCATCGCCGGTCCAGAAGCAGCCACCGCGCATGACCTCAGCCGTCGCTTCCGGGTCCTTGTAGTAGCCCTTCATGACAGTATTGCCGCGCAGCGCGATTTCGCCCTGGGTAACGCCGTCCTTCGGGACATCGGCGCCGGAGGCCCGGTCCACGACGCGCAGCTCTTCCAGGATCGGAAATGCCACTCCCTGCCGGGCGCGGCGGTCGGCATTTTCTTCGGCACTCAGTTCATTCCACGCGTCTTGAGGTAGGCAATGGGTGATGTGGCCGTATGTTTCGGTGAGACCATAGACATGAAGCACATCAGCGCCGAGCGCCGCCATCCGCTCCAGGACCGCCGGCGGCGGCGGCGCCCCGGCGGTCATAACTTGGAGCGGCGGATCGAAGCGGGTTGCCGGAGCCGCAGGGCTTTCGGCCAGCATTTGCAGAATGATCGGTGCCGCACCGAAATGGGTGACCTTTTCTTCCGCAACAGCAGCAAACAGGTCTTCCGGAGCAAGAGAGACTGGGAAAACCACCTTGCCTCCGGTGATCGCCATCATCCAGGGGTGCCCCCAGCCATTACAATGGAACATCGGCACAACCGACATGTAGGATGGACGGCCTGGCACCTGCCAGCCGGCCACGGTCCCGAGAGCCATCAGATAGGCGCCGCGATGATGATAGACGACACCTTTCGGCCGGCCGGACGTTCCGGACGTGTAATTCAGCGCGATTGCGTCCCACTCGTCCTCCGGCAAGCCGCTGCCGGAGAACGGTGTGCTGGCCAGCAGATCCGAATAGGGCCGTTCGGCTCCCTGCAGGTTCTGCACATCCGCATCAATAACATAGACCGTTGGCGCTTCTGCCGTTTGAGCGAGCGCCTTCCGGAGCACAGCCAAAAGGCTCTGCGCGACGATCACCATCCGGCTGTCGGAGTGCTCGATGATATAGCGGATTGTCTCCGGTTCCAGCCGCGTGTTCACCATCGACAACACGCCAGAACTCATCGGAACGGCGAAATGCAGTTCGAACACTTCCGGGCAATTGGGTGCCAGCACCGTCACCGTATCGCCAGCACCGATCCCGGTTTGAGCGAGCCCTCCGGCAGTTCGTCGGACCCGGTCATGTACGTCTGTCCAAGTGCGGCGAACGGGCCCATGAACAACCGCGGCCGTTTCGCCGAAGACCGTTGCCGCCCGGTTCAAAAAGGAAACCGGTGACAGCGGCACATGATTGGCCGCCGATCTGGAAAACGCGTCGAAATGTTGCTTCATATGCGGCTCCCGGCTGACATCTGCCGTTAGCGTGGCCCATGCCAGTCGATCTGGCAAATCTCGGCAGACCTGCCTTCGAAATCCCACACACGCCCATAGGCGCGCACCCGTCCGCGCGTCGCAGTCGCGACAGTCACATCCGGGCCCATCCAGTAATCAGTGTTGGTGATTGTGGTTTCCTTGCCGGCATTGCCCAATACCGGCACAACTTCGCCCTGGATCTTCTTGCCAACAGTCAGTCGCCGCGCGGCGCCCTCGGTTTCGAATGTTACCGGTGCCCGCTCTGCACCGAGAAACTCGCTGACCAGCATGCCGAACAGCCCGGTCGTGCCGCGCGCTGCGCCGCTGAAGATTGCGATAAGACCGTCATAGGCTGCTTCGCTTGCGCGCTCGTCAATAAAGGCTGCCGCTTTCCAATTGCCGCGCCCCATATTGCCGGGAATGTCCATCAACATGCCGACATTCAGTCCCGACAGGTTTTCGCCGTCATAGGCTCCTTCATCGATCCGGATGCCGACCCAGGCCTGGCAGTACCCTTCCGTCGGCGGATGTTTGCCTAGGCTGACCACACACGGGCAAAAGACCGTGCAATTGCAATTGAGGATCAGTTCCCCCTTCAAGGTCCAATCCGGGATGGTAACAGCATCCGTTGTCATGGTCGGGTCTCCCTGGGTCAAAAAAACGGCACCGCGATTGCAGCGGCGATCAGCGCCCAGCCGAGCGGGCGGGTAAGGTAACGGCCAATGTCCGGCAGTTTTTCCAGCACCATCAAAACCATGGCCAGCGCCATGAAACCGAGGTTCATGGTGCCGCCGGCAAATCCCAACAGCATCAAGGCCCAACAGCAGCCAACACAATCGGCACCGAGGCGGAGACCGTTTCGAAACGGCCCCTCCTTCCAATGCTGCATGAAGAAGGTGAGCGGCGCACGGCAACGGGAAAGGCAGGCTTCCTTCAACGGACTGAACTGATAGAGACCGGCACCCAGCAACAACGCAAATGTCAGTCCGTCCGACTGGCTTTGACCGAGACTGCTCAACAGGCCAAACTCGAAAAAGACAACCTGCAGACCGGCTGCCGCAAGGGAAAATCCTGTCCAGACAAGCAGATACCCGCAAACAAGCCTTGTGAAGTGTGTCGGCGCCACATGGCCGATGTCTTCATATGCTGCGAAAGCCGGAACCGCAGTCGGTGCCATCATTCCGGCGCTCATCAACACCCACATAAGGAAGACCGGCCAGAACCCGGTGCTTCCAGCGGCATTGCCGCACAGGATCTCGACAAGGGACAGACCGAATTGGGATTCAAGCGACCGCAGTTCCGCCGGAACGGCCATGACGGCGAGCAGAAACCAGGCCGCCGACAAAAGGCAGAAAAACAAAACCCAATGCAGCCGGACAGGCGCTATGCTGCGCAAGCCTTGCAAGTTCGCTCCTCCCTTGAACGTGCAGCTTGAACCCGATTGTTGATTTATAAATGCCTTACAATTAAATGTCTGACAAATGAAAAATCGACCAACAACGAAAAAACCGGATCTTCCGGCCACCATCGCAAAGTCGATCCGCGACGCGATTTTGAAGGGTGATCTTACCGCTGACGAGCGGCTGCCTTCGGAATCCGAACTTGCCGACGCCTTCGAGGTATCGCGCCCCACCGTACGCGAAGCCTTGAAGCGCCTGGCCGCGCAATCGCTGATCCGGACACAGCGCGGGGCCTTCGGCGGCGCGTTCGTCCGGCGGCTCAGTTACGAAGAGGCCCAGGCCGAACATGCCTCTGCCTCAACGCTTCTTCTATCGGTGAACAATGTAGCCTTCGATGTCGCTTGCGAAGCCCGCTACGCGCTGGAAAAGTCCTGCACCGCGCTGGCCTGCGAACGGCGGACAGGCGATGACCTGGCTGCAATGCGTGCCGAGATCCACCGGCAAAGCCAGCCTGCCCTGAGCGATGAGGCCTTTTGCGCCTCGGACGTGGCGCTGCACCGTGCGCTGGTCGATGCCGCAGCCAACCCGATCCTCTCCTATCAGCTTGCCGGGGCGGTAGAGGCCATGCAGCCGCTGATGAACATGATCACCTTCAATGCCCGCTCCCGCGATCAGATCGTGGCGCTGCATACGAGGTTGACGGATGCGATCGAGGACCGGAAACCGGATGAAGCGGACGGGATTTTAAGGGAGCTGGAGCGCTATACGCTGGATCTCGGCCGGGATGTCATTGCATCACGGGAAAGGAAAAAGACAATGACGTCTGGTTCAGGCGAATAGTTCCGGCAGAGCGAAAGGGCGGAACTCAAACAAACGGGCAGGACGAGGAAAACGTCACACGTTCACCACCTGATGGATGATGAACCGTCAGACATTGCGCATGCAGCGCGAGTCTGGGAGATTCTGTCAACGCTTCGCCGTCCGCATAGAAACGGTCGCCGAGTATCGGATGGCCGAGAGAGAGCATATGGACGCGAAGCTGATGAGATCGCCCTGTCAGCGGAGAAAGCCGGACCAAAGTTGAGCGTTCCTTGCGCTTGAAAACGTCCCACCGGGTTTGTGCTGGCCGGCCGTGCTCGAAGCTGACCATCTGTTTCGGCCGGTTCGGCCAATCACACACAAGCGGTAGGTTGACCTCTCCGGCGTCCGCCGCCGGATGACCCCAGACTTCAGCAATGTACGACTTAGAGACTTTCCGCCGTTCGAATTGCAGGCCAAGATGGCGATGCGCAGCGGGGTTAAGCGCGAACACCATCACGCCGGACGTATCCATGTCCAGCCGATGAACCGTGCGGGCTTCGGGAAACTGCTGTTTGGCTCGGGCTTCGACGCAGTCGGCGTGTTCCGGGGCCTTGCCCGGGACACTGAGAAGCCCACTCGGCTTGTCAACAACGAGAAGATCATCGTCCGCATGGAGCACGGTGAGATACGGCTCCATGGGCGGATCATAGACAAAGGTTTCCGGCGCTGGCGTTTGCATGTTCATCGCCGGAAGGCAACGGTTGCCCAAGCCCTTTTGCCGGCACTGCCAAGTCGGCTTTGGTTCAGACGGTCAGGATCGCTACAAGGCCAGTCAGAACGAAGACGGCCGCAGACGGTTTCCAACCGGAATCGCCCAGCGCAAAACCAATTGCCACTGCAACGAGAGTTGCCACCAGCATGACCCAGCCAAAGACCGTGGCCATTGTACCGCCGAACGCAAACAGGATCAGGCAAAGGACAATGTTGAGCACGGCAATCGTGCCCAGCTTGCTGACATTGATGAAGCCTGCATAGGTGCTCTCGTGAGAGTCGTAGTCCATTGCAGGCGGGTTTTCGTTCGACATGGAGTTCCCCATCAAGAAATCGATTTTCTGGAGACCTCTTTACAATAAGACGCTCCGATTGGGCAATGTTCATTGGTGCGGAATTGTAACCCTCAAGCAGCGACACCGCCATCCTGGTGATCCGCCTCGGCCAGCGCCCGTTGCTGCTGCGCTCGAACCGTATCCGCAGAGAAGCCTTCAATCTGCTCATTGAACAGGCGGAAGAAGTTGAGTTCGGCGTGGAGATGCAGGAAGACGCCGCCAAGACCGATAGCGGCGCGATCCATGAAAACGAACTCGCGCGGTACCTTGACCGGTCCCAGATCCTTGAGTGCCTTGTGTACCCGGAACGCTTCCCGGCGCCCGTATTCGGCGGGCGACACCCCATCTGCAATGGAACGGGTACGATCCGACAAAAGCGGGCCGTAGATGAATCGCGCCCAGATGTTCAGAACGTCGATGATCTCCTTGTTGAGGTTCTGGAAACCCCAGATTTCATAGGCGTGAACGACCCGCGCCTCATCCTCTTCCAGCAGACCCATATAGAGGTCAACCACGCCCGCAACGAAGCTCGCCGGGAAAATCCGGATGCAGCCGTAATCGAGCAGATTGATGCCCGCCGGCTTCCCGTCCCGGCTGAACACCGAATAGTTGCCGAGATGCGGATCGCCATGAATGACGCCGAAGTGACTGAACGGATGCCACCAGGCATGGAACATCGTGGCAGCCAAGTGGTTACGGTCCTGCTGCGAGGCTCCCTTGAAGGCCAGCATTGGTCCGCCGTCCAGCCAGCCCATAGTGAGCAGCCGTTTTGTCGAAAGTTCCTCGACCACATCAGGCACGTGGATGCGTGGCTCATTGCCCAGGATCAGGCGGTAGACGGCCATGTTCGCAGCTTCACGTTCATAGTCGAGTTCTTCGCGGACGCGGGCGCTGATTTCCTGGGCAATCTCGCTCGTGTCAATAGCCGGTTTCATCCGCCGGTGCAGGGAAAACAGCATCTGGAGCTGTTTCAAATCGGCTTCGACGGCCGACGCCATTTCCGGATACTGCAGTTTGCAGGCCAGCAATCGCCCGTCCGGTCCGGTCGCCTTGTGCACCTGGCCGAGCGAAGCGGCAGCGGATGGTTCGCGGCCGAAGTCCGCGAACTTCGATTGCCAATCGGGCCCCAGTTCTGCGCGCATGCGCCGTTTCACAAACGCCCAGCCCATAGGGGGCGCATCGGCCTGCAGCTTGGCGAGCTCGGTGGTGTATTCCGGCGGCAGCGCATCAGGAATGGTCGACAGCAGTTGCGCGACCTTCATCAACGGCCCCTTCAGCCCGCCCAGCGCCGCGGCAAGGTCGGCTGCGTTTTTCTCGTTGTCGAGATCCATGCCGAACAGCCGTGCACCGGCTACCTTGGCCGCGATGCCGCCGACATTGGTACTGACCTTGGCATAGCGGCCCATACGGGCCGAAAACCTGTTGCTCTCGCGATCCTTGTCCGCCGCCATTCTTTTTTGCCTATTCGCCCGAGACGTTCAGGCCCTTTATCTAGGATCAAAGACGCCTTGGTCTATATCCGATCTTCCAGGAGGCGGATCAACGCGTCCCGCTCTTTTGTCAAACCCTTGTAGCGCAGCTGATCGGCACCCAGCGAATGCAATTGGTCGCATAACCTGGCCGTCAGTGCGGCGCCGTCTGCGTGCATCCGCAGGAGTTCAAGCGGATCGTGATGGATCTTGATGGTGAACAGGATGTCACCGCAAACAGGGAGGCGCCGTAGCGTTTGCCGCTCGACCCGGATGAACAATCCGGCAAGCGACTGTGCCGCATCGAGCGACCTGTATATGCTTGGTTCGGGACGATAAAGGCCCGGCCCCTCATAGATTGACCAGTTAAACCGGCAAAGGATCTGATCTGTTTTGAGGTTCTCGAAAATCCTGTCCACGGTCCGGCCCATGGGGGCATTGTTGAAGCCGGGGACCGTGTCATGGAGACCAAAGATCGTCTTTCCGAACTTCTCCGGCAACGACCAAGACGAGGGAAAACACAGGCACGCCGCCGCCAACCGGTAACCGCCCTCGCCCTTGCGCATCAGCGCCAGATCTTCCTGAATGGCCCGCGCCGCTGCGACGATTGGCGCCAGGTCATCGAACGGAGTTTGGCGGCCACCGATCCGGACTTCGCGGCTGTCGGCGCTCACTTCATGTGTTCCTTCGTGGAAGGCCCTCAGATTCCCTCGAACCAGTTCAAGAATTTCCAGTTGCGCGGCCTCGGTCCCGTTTTCAGCGCGCACAACATCAGAGCGCCTTTCGGTTAGAAGCCGCTCTTTCTCCGCAAGATGCGCGACGAGGCAGGCATCCGGCTCCAGCCAGTCAGCCTCGTCAATCGGACGCAATCCGACCGCAAAGGGGCGGCTGCTGCCGTCGTAAGGCGTATGCAGAACGGGCGGCTGCGAACTGGTCACGCCTTGTCGAGTGTTTCCAATTCGTCGATCAGGCCTAAAATCACCGAAAGCCCTTTCTTCCAGAAGGCCGGATCCGAGGCATCCAGCCCAAAGGGTGCCAAAAGTTCGCTGTGGTGCTTCGTACCGCCTGCTTTCAGAAGGTCGAAGTACTTCTGCTGGAAGCCCGTTTCCGCATCCTCATAAACCGCGAACAGGGAGTTCACCAGACAGTCGCCAAACGCGTAGGCATAGACATAGAACGGCGAATGGATGAAGTGCGGAATATAGGTCCAGAATGTGTCGTAGCCCTCATTCAACCGGATCGCCGGACCAAGGCTTTCACTTTGCACATCCATCCAGAGTTCACCGATTTTCTCGGAAGTCAGTTCCCCGGTCCTGCGCTCGGAGTGCACCTTGCGCTCGAACGTGTAGAACGCAACCTGACGGACGACCGTATTGATCATGTCCTCGACCTTCGAGGCCAGCATGGCCTTGCGGGTCCGGCTGTCGGTGGCGCCTGAAAGCATCGACTTGAAGGTCAGCATTTCGCCGAAAACACTGGCGGTTTCAGCCAGGGTCAGCGGAGTCGGTGCCATCAACGGGCCATTGGGCGCGGCAAGAACCTGGTGCACCCCGTGGCCAAGCTCATGCGCAAGCGTCATCACATCGCGGATCTTTCCCTGATAGTTTAGCAGCACGTAGGGGTGCGCGCTTGGCACAGTCGGGTGTGCAAACGCGCCCGGTGCCTTGCCCGCACGGGCAGGCGCATCAATCCAGGACTTGTCGAAGAACCGGCCTGCAATCTCGGCCATATCCGGCGAAAACGCGCTATAGGCGGAAAGAACCGTGTCGCGTGCTTCGCTCCACGGAATGACGCGTGTATCGGAAATCGGCAGTGGCGCGTTCCGGTCCCAACTGTTGAGCTCGTCCATGCCCAGCCAGTTGGCTTTCAGCTTGTAGTATCGATGAGACAGGTTCGGGTAGGCCTCGCGGACGGCAGCGACCATGGCGTCAACAACGTCGCGCTCCACCCGGTTGGCCAGGTGGCGGCTATCGGCAATGTCAGTGAAATTGCGCCAGCGGTCGGAGATTTCCTTGTCCTTGGCCAGGGTGTTGGTGATCAGCGTGAAAACGGAGAGGTTTTCCTTGAAGGTTGCCGACAGCCCCTCAAAAGCCGCCTTTCGGTTCGCCGCGTCCGAATCCTGCAAGAAATTGAGCGTCGGCTCGATCGCGTGTTTTTCGCCGTTCACCTCGAATGACAGCGACGCGATGGTCTCGTTGAACAGGCGATTCCAGGCACCGCTCCCAGTCACTGATTTCTCGTGAAACAGCTGCTCAACCCGGTCTTCAAGCTGATAAGGCTTTTCCCGGCGCAAGTCCTCGATCCACGGACGGTAGTGCGCCAGCCCTTCATCCTTTAGCGCCTTTTCCATGATCTCGCTATCGATCCGGTTCAGCTCGAGTGCGAAGAACAGAAGGTGAGAGCTTGCAGTGGTGATCTGCTCCTGCACATCGCCATAGAATTTCTGAAAAGCGGGATCCATGGTGTTTCCGGCATAAACCAGCCCGGCAAAGGAGATCAGCCGGCCGAGCAGGTCTTCCAGATCCTCATATGCACGGATAGCGGTAGCCAGAGCAGGCACGTTTGACTTCGCCAGATCTTCAAGCCGGGACTTGTAGGACGCCTCGAAAGTACGGGATCTTTCAAGACTTGCCTCCAGATCCGCCTTGACCTTTGGCGAATCAAGATCCGGATAGAGATCGGTCAGGTCCCATTCAGGCAGGTCGCCGAGGGTTGCCGGTTCAACGGTTTCGGCGGCTTGATCGGGCGCGTTGGTCAGCATTCAATTTCTCCGTGCCGGCAGGTGACAGGTTTTCTTCCGCTCATTGCTTCTGCTTGTGTAGGGCGGGCAATCGAGGGCTGCAATCAATCGCGTTCAAAAAACTTTGGGCGGCTTGCAGGATTTGTTTACTCAATCCGGACCAGAATGACCCGAAATGACACAACGTTCAGGTTCGAAGAGTAGTTCGTATGCAGGCGACCGGCGGCAAAGTTCTCATTGTAGATGACGATCCAATCCAGCGGCGGTTGCTTCAGGAGGCCGTCACCAAATTCGGCTACAAATCGAAAACCGCCGAAAACGGCATGGAAGCGGTCAAGATCCTGACCGGGCCCGAGACAAGCGAATTCGACCTTGTCATTCTCGATATGGTCATGCCGGAACTGGATGGCATCGGGGTTCTGGAACGGCTCAGGGCGAACAAAAACGCCATTCCGGTTATTGTCCAGACCGCACATGGCGGCATCGAAATCGTCGTCAAGGCAATGAACGCCGGTGCTCAGGATTTCGTCGTCAAACCGGTGGCGCCCGAACGGCTCAACGTTTCGATCCGAAATCTCCTCAAGACCTCGGCGCTCGAAGGCGAAATCACCCGCATCAAGAAGCAGGCGACCGGAACACTCACCTTCGATGACATCATCACCAATTCCGCGACGATGGAACGGGTGATCAATCTCGGCAAGCGGGCGGCGGCCTCAAACATTCCGATCCTGATAGAAGGCGAAAGCGGCGTCGGCAAGGAGTTGATCGCAAGCGCGATCCAGGGATCCAGCGAGCGCCGGTCCAAGCCGTTGATCACCGTCAACTGCGGGGCGATCCCGGATACGCTGGTCGAATCTATCCTGTTCGGGCACGAAAAGGGCGCCTTCACCGGTGCCAACGACAAACATATAGGCAAGTTTCAGGAAGCCAATGGCGGTACGCTGTTCCTCGACGAGGTCGGCGAGCTCCCCGCCGAGGTTCAGGTCAAGCTTCTGCGCGCCCTGCAGGAAGGCGAGATAGACCCGATCGGTGCCCGGCGTCCGGTGAAGGTGGATTTCCGATTGATCTCGGCGACCAACCGCCGCCTGGTCGATCAGGTCAAGGACGGCCAGTTCCGCGAAGATCTCTATTACCGGCTGAATGTGTTTCCGATCTGGATTCCCCCGCTTCGCGACCGGCGTGAAGACGTGCCCGCACTGGCCAGGCATTTCCTGGCAAGGTTCGCCGCCGAGGAAGGCAAACCGCATGTGACCGGGATAGCGTCTGACACATTGGCATTGATCCAGGAATACCACTGGCCGGGTAATATACGTCAGCTTCAAAACGCGGTTTTCCGCGCCGTGGTACTGTGCGACGGTGCCGAACTTGTTGCCAATGACTTTCCGCAAGTCGCCGCAGCGGTTGACCGGCCTGTTCAGGTACCAGCAGCCGCGGTTGCCCAGACCGGGCAGGTTCCGGCTGCACCGGCTACAGCCGCACCAGCGCCATTCGACCTTTCCGGCGCCACCCCTGCTGCCACGACGGAACACGTTTGGGAGCAATCCCCGCCCTTCGGTTTCATGCGAAATCTGGACGCCGATGGTCATGTTCGCGAAATGACTGATATAGAGGCCGAGCTGATTCGAATCGCGATCCAGCACTATTCCGGCCGGATGACTGAAGTTGCAAAACGGCTCGGGATCGGGCGGTCCACACTTTATCGCAAGCTGAAAGAGTACAGCCTGGAAGAAGCCGTCGAGAACGCGGCAGCCTGATCGGTTCCGGATTCTCTCCTCACGACCAGCGATTTACCCCGGCATACAGCCCTGTCTGCGGGGAAGTGGTTCAACTGGCTTGGCAAAATCGCCATTCGTTGCAATTATGCCACGATTTTCGGTCATCAAGTTTTAGGGTAAAAGCTTCTTAACCCGCAACTGGCTACTGTGTGGGTCCTGCTGGGGAGCATGGACTGGCGCCACGCCAACAGGAAACGGCGAGTTCTAGATTGCGTACACGGTTGGTATTTTGGGACGCCGTTCGTTTGTTGCAGCGCGCATTTGCCGTTGCATGCCTTGGGCTGTTCCTGACGACCTCCTTTGTTGTTGGCGCTGAAGCTGAAACCCGCAAGCTCAAGCTCTACAACACCCATACCAAGGAACGGGTCACGATCACCTTCAAGCGCAATGGCCGGTATCTGGCCGGTGGATTGCGGGAAGCCAACCGGTTTCTGCGTGATTGGCGGCGTAACGAAATCACCAAGATTGATCCCGAACTCCTCGACCTGGTCTGGGAAGTATACCGCGAAGTCGGCGCCAAGGATTACATTTACGTCGTGTCCAGCTACCGCTCACCTGCGACCAACAACATGTTGCGTGGCCGGTCTTCGGGCGTTGCCAAGAATTCGCAACACACGCTTGGCAAGGCGATGGACTTCTATATTCCCGGCGTAAATCTGGGTGAATTGCGGGCAACCGGCCTCCGGAAACATGTCGGTGGCGTTGGATACTATCCGAAATCCGGTTCGCCTTTTGTGCATATGGACACCGGGCGCGTGCGCCACTGGCCGCGCATGACCCGCAAGCAGCTTGCCAAGGTGTTTCCGAACGGCAGGACACTGCATGTACCTTCGGATGGCAAGCCGATGGCAGGGTATCAACTGGCTCTGGCTCAGTCAAAATCCCGTGACACACGGTCTTCCAAACCTGTCGTCGTTGCAGAAAGCAGGCCACGTCCCCGGTCAACCAACCGTAATGATGACGATTCCACAGCGCCCATCCCGCCGGCTTCCGGAAACCGCAGCGGAGAGGGCGGCGGCAACCTGCTGGCAAATCTGTTTGGCCGCCAAAACAGCAGTGAA
Organism: Roseibium sp.; assembly: GCA_965230445.1. Lineage (GTDB taxonomy): Bacteria > Pseudomonadota > Alphaproteobacteria > Rhizobiales > Stappiaceae > Roseibium. Next base: position 3,501,592 of record OZ246005.1, read on the forward strand.
ACGGAAACCCCGGCGCCACCCGGCGCTGTCCGCCCGCCACGCACAGGCGAACAAGTGCTGACCAACCCGGATCCGGATCCGATTATTGTCGCCTCGGTCGCGCCCCGCAAAAAACCTGAACCGCCCCAACCGGAGCCGATAGCCGCATCTGAACCGCCGCCACCGCCCGGAACACTTGATGCGCAGCGAGTAGCGCTCGAAAGCGGGCAACCGGTGCAGACTTCTGTTCCCGGCCCGGCCACCGTGCCCGCCTCCGATCCGGAGCTGGCACCTGCGCCCCAGGTTGTTGCATCAGCGGTGCCGGTGCCGCTTCCCGAGGCGTCGCGCGAGACTGAGACCATAACCCGGTTTGATGCCGCCGCACTGCCTCAGCAAAAACCGAATTCAGCGCTGACAATGGCGGCCCTTGTCGCCCGTAACAGCAATGTGGAGGCTTCCGGGCTGGTGACCGGGTCACCAGCAGCTGATAGCCCCGTGGCGGCAATTGCCGCAGCGACCCAGTCACCCGAACCGCGCCCGACAGTGGAACCGGTTGCCCAACCGACACTTGCGTATGCCTCTCCTTCGGCTACACCGGCACAGCGCCCCGCGGCACCACAGGTCTCTGGTGGAGTTCCGGAACCGGGTCTAAGGCCAACCGCCGCAGCCGCAGCAAATGCGCTCAGGGCCAATCCGGTTGCGCCAGGACACGGAAAGGCGATCGATCCGCTTGCCGGCTTCCACACCCGCATGGCCTCGACATCCTCGATGCTTCTTATGGCCCAGAGGCTAGACCGGTATCAGGATTTTTCCCGGCTTCTGCATCCGGATCAGCGCGGATTGGACGCCGTTATGCAGCCTGGAAACAGGTTCTATGACCCGAAGGTGACCCAGGAAGCCATCGGCACTCTAAGCACGAACAAAGCAAGCAGCCCGGCGGTCACGTCCCATCCAATCGCCCTTGTCCACCATGCGTGGGATTCGAGACGCTCTGAAATGCAACAGACGCCGGGCGGCAGGCAGCCGTTGTTGGTCCGGCAACCTCATCCTGAGGAGGACCGGAAGGCCCGTCTCGAAGGATGGGAGCCAAGCTCCTAGAGCGCGTCGCATTTAATCGGTTCCATATCCGGCCGCTTTGAAGAAGTTGCAGCATTCTTCCTCAGTGAAGAGGTCGCAGACGTGACCGACGGCGTTCCATAGATCGTGATAGGTTCTTGCAGCGGCTTTTCGAACCAGGGCCTTGAGCTTTGAGAACGCCATCTCGATGGGGTTCAAATCCGGCGAATATGGCGGCAGGAACAAGAACCACGCCCCGCGCTCTCGCAGTATCTTCGCCGCACGCGGGCTTTTGTGGCTGGACAAATTGTCAAGGATGACAACATCGCCTTTTTGCAGTGTTGGCGCGAGTTGGGTTTCGACATAGGTCTCAAACCTGTTGCGGTTCATTGTGCCGTCGATGACCCAGGGCGCGTCCAATCTATCGTGGCGCAAGGCCGCGACGAATGTCTGGGTGCGCCAATGGCCGAACGGGGCGTAATCGACGAGCCGTTCGCCGCGCGGCGCCCAGCCGGTGCGCTTGGACATGTTGGTCTTCAGCCAGGTTTCGTCGATAAAGGCGATCCGTTTCAGCATATGCGCCATAAACGGCTGACGGCGGGAGATCCAATGGTGGCGCTGTTCGGCCACCTCGGCCCGCTTCTGCTCAAGCGCTTGCAGGTCTTTTTTTGTGTGTGAGCCCCAGTCGCTGAAGCAGGCGCCCGACCGTCGCGCGATGCGCGCTGATCTGCCTTTCGTCCGCCAACAGACAAACCAATTCGTCCAAAGTGATGTCACCCTTGGCATCGACCTTGGCGCGCACCCAGTCCGCATGAGACGTGAGTTTGCCACCCCCGGGATTGCCTTGTGGCTTGGCCGAAAGGGACCCGGTCTCGCGCTTCAGCTTGACCATGTCGTTCACGAATTTGATGGAAACATCGTACCGCGCCGCAGCCGAGCGATGCGTATTGCCTGCTTCAACATGCGCCACAACACGCTGCCGCAGTTCCAAAGGATAAGGTTTGCCCATGAAGCCTCCTTGTGCCATTCCCAAACAAGGAATCACGGATCAAAACAAAAGGGAATCCTGAATCCGGTTAATCGCGACGCGCTCTAGCAAGACTCCCGCAAAGAGGGGTTTAGAACGGCAAATCATACTTTACCCTTCAAGATCTTACGTGATTGTTTAAGTGTGGTGTGCCCGACCTGAGACATAGGTGACAGAACGTTCCGGACACATTGGTAACACTTTCCGTCTTTCGGGAGGTGTCGATGCCGTGGCAAGAGGTGTCCGTTATGGAGGAACGTCTACGCTTTATCGCCCGTTTGCTGGACGGCGAAGGCATGAGCTTGGTTTGTCGTGAGTTCGCGATCTCGCGCAAGACCGGTTACAAGATCTGGAACCGATATCAGCGCGACGGGATGGAAGCGTTGTGCGACCGCTCGCGCCGCCCGGTGCGCTATGCCAACCAGCTTCCCGAGCAGGTGGAACGGCTGATCGTCGCGACACGGAAAGACAAGCCGCACTGGGGCGCACGCAAGATCCGGGAAGTGCTTGTCAGGAAGCTGGCCGGCGATGTTCGCATCCCGGCACAAAGCACCGTGCATGCGGTTCTAGACCGGTACGGCCTTGTCAGCAGAGCCCGCAAAAGGCGGCGCGCCAACAAGGCCGCAGGAACGCCTCTGTCGGCCGGACTTGCCCCTAACGATCTTTGGGCCGCTGACTTCAAGGGCGAGTTCAAGCTCGGCAACCGGGCCTACTGTTACCCTTTGACAGTCACCGACCACGCGTCCCGCTATCTTCTGAGCTGCGAGGCCTTTGACTCGACAAAGGAAAAACCGGTCATAGAGGCCTTCCTCGCCCTGTTCAAAGAGCGTGGACTGCCCACTGCGATCCGTACCGACAATGGCTTGCCTTTCGCCTCGCCGAACGGGCTCTACAATCTGTCGAAGCTCTCAGTGTGGTGGCTGCGCCTTGGTATCGGGATTGAGCGCATCAAACCCGGCCATCCGCAGCAGAACGGACGGCACGAGCGCATGCATCTGACCCTGAAGAAGGAAGCCACCCGGCCTCCGGGGATGAACAGCCTGCAGCAGCAGGCCAAATTCGACGTTTTCGTCAAGGAATTCAATGAGGAGCGGCCTCACGAAGCGCTCGCTATGAAGACCCCAGGTGAGGTCTACACGCCCTCAGCAAGGTCATACCAGGGCCTGCCGGACCTGGACTATCCCTTTCACGACAAGGACGCCCTGGTCACCGCCTGCGGCCGGATCTGCATGCATCGCAAGAAGATCAACGTCTCGACCGTGCTGGCCGGTCAGAAACTCGGCATAAAAGAAGTGGAGGATGGAATTTGGCTGATCAGCTTTATGCGCTATGATCTGGGATACATCGACCTGGAGCAGAAAACATTACAGACAATCGACAACCCGTTCGGCACGAGGTTGTAACCCATGTCTCCGGTACAAACTGTTACCTATGTCTCCGGGCTGGACAACTGGTGAGATGGCGCACCGGGGAGGATTCGAACCCCCGACCCCCAGATTCGTAGTCTGGTGCTCTATCCAGCTGAGCTACCGGTGCATCAGGGCCTGGCCTGCCGCGTAGGCGCCTGAAGGGCGCGGGCGAGCCGGGCTTCGGTTGGGCGCCGAGCGCCTCCGAACAGGGCGCTACGTCTACTGCGGTCCGGGGATGATTGCAAGGGCCGTTTTGAACTTTTTGTGTCAGATCTGCTCCCGCCACGCGGATTGCCGGGCCACGCCGTTGGGCGGGAACGGTTTCCCCTTGCCCGGCAATACATTAGGGTGACTGTGTCAGGAGGACTGATCGGGAATTTCGATGCAGAAACAAGCACCGGGGCGGCTTTCGTCCAGCGTAATGGTGCCGCCATGGGCCCGTACCAGTTCAGAGACAATCGCAAGGCCAAGGCCCACGCCGCCGCGCTTGTTGCTGCCGTGAAACGCCTTGAACAGCGTCTTGCGGGTGTTTTCCGGAATGCCCGGGCCGGTGTCCGACACGCGGATGGTGACCGAACCATTGTTCCGTTCGGCTTCCAGCACGATCCGGCGCACAAGCGCGGGATCGGTCTCGGTGGCCAGCGCCTGCAGCGCGTTGCGGCAGAGGTTTAGCAGGACACGGAAGAGCTGCTCCGGATCGGCGCACAGCTCCAACTCGCCGGCAATCCTGTTTTCAAAGCCGACCGCCTCGTGAACGTCAAGGCCGAGCACCTCGGCAACGTCATCTCCCGTGCGCCGGAGCGACAGAAGCCGGCGCTGCGGCGGCCGCTCCTCGGCCTTGCCGTATTCCATGACTTCCTGCGTGTAGCCAACGGCCCTGTCGAGCGTTGCCAGGATCTTCGGCGCCAGCCGGTTGACGGTCGGGTCGGGGACATGTTCCAGCCGCTCCAGAAACAGTTGCGCGGAGGCAAGCAGATTGCGCAGGTCGTGGTTGATCTTGGAAACGGCAAGCCCCAGATCCGCGAGCCGCTGCTTCTGATGCAACGCCCGCGACAGGGCGTCCTCCATCGACGCCAGGCGGATTTCGGCATCGCCCAACTCATCCCGGCGCCCGGAAACGCCTATGATCCGTGTCCGGTCCTCCGGCTTTTCGGCAAACACCTCCATGGAGTGGGTCAGGCGCATCAGCGGACGGATGAACAGCGCGCGCAGGGAGATATAGACCAGCGCGGCGGTGATCGCGGAAATGAACAGCGACAGCGCCAGAATGCGGAACGAGAAGCCGATCATGTCATCGCGCAAAAGCGCGACCGGCAGAACCACGTCGACCGATTCCGTATGGTCCATCCGGACCGAGCCGGTCACCCGCAGAAACCCCTCACCCCGGTAAGTCAGGATACGGAAGCTGCCGGCAATCGAAGACCAGGCGCTGACCCGGTCCACCTCGACCACGAACGCGATGTCGCCCGGCGGATCGGCCATGGCGATCAGGCTGCGCCGCCCGCCCTGCTTGAGGGCAATCGCCTTGGCGCCTGTTGCTTTCAGAAGTTCTTCCTGGAGACGCGGGGCTATTGTGTTGGTCTCGCTCAAAACGGAAGCGGCCACTCCGGCGGTGGTCAACCGGTCATTCAGCCAGCTGTTGCGGTAATTGGCCACCGACGGCACATAGATGAACACTTCCGCCAGCATCACGAAGAGCACCGTGAGAATCAGCAGTTTGCCGGACAGCCCGCCGATCCGCCGTTGCGCCGTGGACGAAGCATCTGCCCCGCCCAGCGGCAGACCGCTGCCGCCGGACTGCGGATGATCGCCGATCTGGCTGGGCTCGCCCTCAGATGTCATGCTGCTCCGGTCCTGAAATCAGTTTCTACGTTGCGGCTGCAATTCCCGCATCGCACAAGCCCGCTGTCAATTCTAGCCGAAGGCCCTCAGGAACCGTATCACCCGCCGGACCCAGATGTTCTTCGGGGCCCCGGCATAGTAGGAAATCGCGGCCCGGCGGACCAGTTCGCCGAGTGTCGGATACGGCGCTATGAAACCGGCAAGATCCTTCATTGTCAATTTCTTGGAGACGGCAAGCGAGAGCAGGTTGACGATCTCGCCTGCCTGCTCACCGGCAATATCGGCACCCAGCAACCGGCCTCCGGGCCCTGCGATCAGTTTCAGGCGGCCTATGGTCTTGCCTTCGGCGCGGGCGCGGTCATTTTCGGAGAACTCGGCCCGGAGCACCTTGATCTTGTCCCCATGCCGGGCGCGCGCCTCCGCCTCGCTGAGGCCCACATGGCCGAGTTCCGGCGAAGTGTAGGTAACCCAGGGCATAATGTCCTTGTTCATCTTCACCGGCATTTTGAACAGGATCGAGCGGATCACGAGACCCGCCTGATATCCGGCTGCATGGGTGAATTGCAGCCCCCCCGCGACATCGCCGATGGCGTAGACCCGCTTGTTGGAGGTGCGCAGTCCGGCATCCACCTCAATCCCCTGCCGGCCAAAACGGATCCCTGCCTTTTCAAGTTCCAGCCCATCGATCGACGGCACCCGTCCGGCCGCAACCAGCAAGTGGCTGCCGTTGAACGTTGCGGCGGCGCCATCGGCAAGCTCGCCATGCAGCGCCACTCCGGCTTCGGTCTTCTCCACCCTTGTGACCTTGCAGCCCTCGATGATTTCAACGCCCTCGGAGCGCAGCGCATCCAGAACCAGCGGTGCCAGTTCGGGGTCGTCCTTGGCAAGCGCCTTTTGCGCTTCCACGACGGCGACCTTGGCACCGAGCCGCCGATGCGCCTGCGCCATCTCCAAACCGATTGGTCCGGCGCCGATAATCAGCAGATGGCCGGGCACCGCCTTCAAGTTGAAAAGGTTCTGATTGGTCAGATAATCGACTGTGTCCAGTCCAGGGATCGGCGGCACCATCGCCCTGGAACCGGTGGCGATCACAAAGCGGCGCGCCTTCACACGCGTGTTTCCGGCCTCAACCGTGGTCCGGTCGACAAAACGCGCATGATCCTGAAGCACAGTCACGCCGAGCCCTTCGAACCGCTCGACAGAATCATGCGGGGCGATGGAGGCAATCACCGACTGGACATGATCATAGGCCTTGCCGAACTCGATCACCGGCTCCTGTGCGCCAACGCCAAAGGGTGCGGATTTGCGGACCGAAGCTGCCGCCTTTCCGGCCGCCAGCAGTGCCTTGGAGGGAACGCAGCCGAAATTCAGGCAGTCGCCGCCCATCAAATGGCCTTCGATCAGCACCACATCCACGCCGAAAGCTGCCGCAGCGGCTGCAACGGACAGCCCGCCGCTGCCGCCGCCAATGACGCAGATATCCGGTGTCAGCAGATCAGACATACGGAATTCCTTGGTTCATTTGATTGGCTGCGGTCACGATTTGCGCGCGCGCAGGCGCTTCATGACAACGGGTATCAGGCTGGCAACGCCGAGGGCCACGAAGGCGGCGAAGATCTGCGGGGTGATCAGCGCGGAAAAGTCGATATGGCAGGTGCCTGCCGCCGCGCATCCGGGATCGGCCAATTCCTGTGCTGCAATCAGACTGTCGAGCCCGGAGCCGATGAAGGCAAAGGCGAACGTTCCCGGAACAATCCCGATGGCGGTCGCAAAGACATAGCTTGAAAGGCGCATGTTGAACATCGCGGGAGCGATATTGACCAGCCAGAACGGAAACACCGGGGTCAGGCGCAGAAACAAGAGGTAGTTGAACGCATCCTCCTGAAAGCCCTCGGTCAGGCGTTTCAGGAACGGGCCGGCCCGCCGGGTCAGCAATTCGCCGAAGGACGACCGCGCCACCATGAAGATTGCGGTCGCGCCGATAGTAGCACCAACCAGTGTCGCAAAACCGCTGATCAGCCAGCCGAACAGAAACCCGCCCGCGATGGAAAGCACCAAGGCGCCCGGTAGCGACAAGGCGACAACGACAAAATACAGCGATACGTAGATCAATATCGAAAGCGCCAGGTTGCTGCTGACATAACTTGCCAACGCCTGCCTTTCGCTGATCAGCGCCGACAGGCTGACATGCTCATGCAGACCGAGCGAGAAGGCGGCAGCCATCAGCACAACGACCATGGCAAGCGGCAACCATTTTCGATATTGAGCCATGTTGCCGCCTTTCGTGCCGCCTGTTGTGTCACCGCTTGTGCCACTGGGCGAAGCGGCCCGGGATTCCGGCGCCATTTGGTCCTTGTAGCTGGTGTCGCTCATTCCACCTCTCGGTAATACTCGCAGTGAAACATGTAATTTTCCACTCCAACGCATAATGCAGTTGGTTTCGAAATACTTCCCAAAGAACCCTGAATCACCGACAATTGACATTCTCCCCGCCGCCGGTCACGGTGGCGTGATTGCCGGATCCATGCAGACCGGCAACGGGTGCATTCAGCCGAGTTTCTGGCGCGATCCGCATTGACTTGCCGCCCCCCGCCGCTTATAAGCGCGCACGATTGGGACATGCATCCGGACCCATGGCCGCTTGCGGGGCCACGTGAGAGGGGCAGATCGGGTGTTTCCTCCTCCAAGATTTTACATGAGACAAGGGCCGCGCCCTGGACGCGCGGATAAAAAACAATGAAGCGTACGTATCAACCAAGCCGCCTCGTCCGCAAACGCCGCCACGGTTTCCGTTCCCGCATGGCGACCAAGAACGGACGTCAGGTGCTTGCCCGCCGCCGTGCCAAGGGCCGCAAGCGTCTCAGCGCCTGATCCGGCTGCTTTTTTCGGCGCTGCCGCCTGGTTGCGCCTTGACGGACGACGGCCGATCACGCGGACATGGAAACTCTGAAAAAGCGCTCCGAATTCCTGGCGGTCGCAAAAGGCGGTCGGTTGGGTCGGCGCGCTTTCGTCGTTCAGGGTTTGCAGCGTGCAGAGGGCCCGGCACCCCGTATCGGCTATACGGTCACCAAGAAAACCGGCAATTCGGTTGCCCGCAGCCGTATCAAACGCCGGCTCCGGGCTGCCGTTGCGCAACTGCAACCTGGCGATATTCCCGGGAACGCCGACTTCGTGCTGGTCGCGCGCAGCTATGCGCTGACCCTTCCCTTCCAAAAACTCATCGAAGACCTTAAGTCTGGTTTGCCGAAGTCGCTCGAGCCGGGCGCGAAGCAGGGCCGCCGCAGACCGCGGCAGGGTGCACAGGGCAAACCGACGCTAGACAGGGGTAAAACGACTTGATCTCCGACAACCGCAACACGATCCTTGCGATCGTGTTATCCCTGATCGTGCTGCTGGGCTGGCAATACTTCATTGCCGGACCGCAGATGGAAGCCCAACGCGCCCAGCTCGAGGCGCAACAGCAGGTGGAAGCCGCGAAGCAGGCGGCAGCGAGCGGAAACCCGGATGCGCCGGTTCCCTCGACTGCGCCAGGCGGTGGCACCGTGGCACAGGCCGAAGGTGCGCCTGGCGAGTTCGGCTCGCGCGAACAGGCAGTCGCCGCTTCGGCCCGCGTTGTGATCGACACCCCCAATCTCGAAGGCTCCATCAACCTGATGGGCGGCCGCCTCGATGATCTGCGGCTGAAGGACTATCACGAGACGGTCGACAGAAGCAGTCCCACCATCATTCTGTTCTCCCCGAAGGGCGGACCGAACGCCTATTACGCCGACTTTGGCTGGGTCGCCGATCCAGGTGCCGGGATTGCCCTTCCGGGACCTGAAACGGTCTGGTCAGTCGCGGGAGCGTCAACCTTGACCCCGTCAACACCGGTCACGCTGACTTGGGACAATGGCGGCGGACTGACTTTCGAACGCACTTTCACGGTCGACGACAACTACATGTTCGACGTCAGTCAGACCGTCAGCAACGGTACAGTCGGGGCGGTCAATCTCTATCCCTACGGCCTGATTGCACGGAACGGTACACCTAAGACATCAGGTATCTGGATCTCCTACGAAGGCCCGCTTGGAATTCTCGGCGAGGACGGCTTCGAGAAGATCAGCTACTCAGACCTTTCAGAGGAAGGCAGCATCCGTCCTGCAAGCACCGACCGCGGTTGGCTCGGCTTTACCGACATGTACTGGGCTTCCGCGCTCATCCCGACACCAGGCGAGACCTTCCAGCCGGGCTTTAGTCATTCGAACACGTCCGACAATTTCCAGGTCGATTTTCTGGGATCGGCAAAGTCCATTCCGGCGGGCAGCCAGGTTGAGAACCATACATTGCTGTTCGCTGGCGCCAAGCAGACCAAGCTGATCGACGGCTACGAGGTTCAGCATGGTATCGAGCGCTTCGAACTGATGATCGACTGGGGCTGGTTCTATTTCCTCACCAAGCCGATGTTCTACGCCATTGACTGGCTGTTCCATCAGGTAGGCAACTTCGGCGTGGCGATCCTGCTGATCACGATTGCCATCAAGATCGTTTTCTTCCCGCTCGCCAACAAATCCTACGCCAGCATGAGTAAGATGAAACTCGTGCAGCCGCAGATGCAGGAGATCCGCGAGAAATACGGCGATGACAAACAGAAGCAGCAGCAAGCGCTGATGGAGCTCTACAAGAAAGAGAAGATCAACCCGCTGGCCGGCTGCCTGCCGATCCTGATCCAGATTCCGGTTTTCTTTGCGCTCTACAAGGTGCTGTTCGTTACCATCGAAATGCGCCATGCGCCGTTCTTCGGCTGGATCCAGGATCTCAGCGCACCTGATCCGACAACCATCTTCAACCTGTTCGGACTGATCCCTTGGGATCCGTCCACGGTGCCGGTTTTCGGTGCGTTCATGATGCTCGGTGTCTGGCCGATCCTGATGGGCATCACGATGTTCCTGCAGATGAAGATGAACCCGGCCCCGCCGGACCCGACACAGGCGATGATCTTCACCTGGATGCCGATCATTTTCACCTTCATGCTGGCCACCTTCCCAGCCGGTCTGGTGATCTACTGGGCCTGGAACAACTTCCTGTCTATCCTGCAGCAATACGCCATCATGCGCCGCCACGGCGTGAAGATCGAGCTCTGGGATAATCTGGCCTCGCTGTTCAAGAAAAAGGCGGCGACTGAAGACAAGAGCTGACAGCTCACCCGATAGTTGCTATTGAGCAGGCCTCGCCATCCGGCGGGGCCTTTCCTTTTGAGATTGGGAGTGCAATTCGGTGAACATCTAAGTCAGGACCTGACCCACAAGGCGAAGAGGCCGGACCGGCAGGTCAGTTGCGCATATGCGCCCTTTTTCTTTCCCTTGTTCCTGACAAAGAGGTATCGCCATGCACGGCCCTTCTCCCGACACCAAGTTCCCGTTCCCCGGTGCGACCCATACGGTCTTCATCAAGAACGTCATCAGCGGCAGCAACATCGAAGCCGGTGACTACAGCTACTATAACGATCCGGTAGACGCTGACCGCTTTCAGGAAAAATGCGTCCGCTATCACTTCGACTTCATGCAGGACCGGCTGGTGATCGGCAAATTCTGCGCCATTGCGACCGGTGTGGAATTCATCATGAACGGTGCCAACCATTCGCTTGATGGCCCGTCCACCTATCCGTTCGCCATATTTCAGAACGGCTGGGAGAAGGACTTCGATCCAGCTAGCTTTCTGAAAGGCTCGCGCGGCGACACGAACATCGGCAACGATGTCTGGATTGGCACCGACGCCACAATCCTGCCCGGTGTCACCGTGGGCGATGGTGCCGTTATCGGCGCAAAAACCGTTGTCGGGTCCGATGTTCCGCCCTTTGCCATAGCCGCCGGCAATCCGGCCCGAATCATCAAACAACGGTTTGACCCTGAAACGGTTGCCAAACTGCTGGAAATCGCCTGGTGGAACTGGCCCGCCGGGAAAATCACACGCCACCTCGGCGCCATTCGCGGTGGTGATGTTGAGGCGCTCGCTGATGTTTGATCTCGACGCTCCGGCAAACCGGCGCTAGAAGGCTTCCATGAGTGAAGAGCAAACCTTTTCTGATGAAGAACTTGACGGCGGGCGTTTGTTGTTCGCCCGTCCGTGGGATTTCCTGACCAGCGTCACCGATATGGCCAATCTGCCGGAAACCGCGGGCATGGAGATTGCCTTTGCCGGCCGGTCCAATGTCGGCAAGTCGAGCCTCATCAACGCGCTGACGGGCCGCAAGAACCTCGCCCGGACCTCATCCACGCCGGGCCGCACACAGATGCTGAACTTTTTCCGCGCCCCGGAAACGCCGCTAACCATCGTCGACATGCCCGGATACGGCTATGCCCAGGCACCGAAGGAACTGGTCGCGGCCTGGACGGAACTGGTGTTTTCCTATCTCCGTGGCCGGCCAAATCTCAGACGCGTTTTCCTGCTGATCGACAGCCGCCATGGCATCAAGAAAATCGATCTTGAGGCCATGGACCTGCTCGACCGGGCCGCTGTCGTCTATCAGGTGGTGCTGACCAAGGCGGACAAGATCAAACCGCCGCAATTGACCCGGCTGCTTGCCGATACCGCTGGCGTGCTGGCCAAGCGGGTGGCCGCCCACCCGGACATTCTGGCAACGTCTTCGGAAAAAAACCAAGGCCTTGCGGAGTTCCGCGCCGAGGTGTTCCGCCTGTCCGCCAATTGAGAACCGGCGGCAAACCGTCTATAGCGAGTGTTCACAGCGCTGCCGCGCAACCGATTCCGAGACCCGCATTCATATGACCACCCCAGACAATCCGACCCGCGCCCATATCATCGCTCAGGCCCTGCCGTATATGCAGCGCTACGACAAGACCACTGTGGTGGTGAAATTCGGCGGCCACGCGATGGGCGATGCCGATCTGGGGCGGGCATTTGCACGGGACATCACGCTTCTTCGGCAGTCGGGTGTTCATCCGGTTGTTGTTCATGGCGGCGGCCCGCAGATCGGCAAAATGCTGGAACGGCTGAACATTGCCAGCGAATTCCGGGCGGGCCTGCGTGTCACCGACAAGGCGACCGTCGAAGTGGTCGAGATGGTGCTCGCCGGGTCGATCAACAAGGAGATCGTGCAGTCGATCAATGCCGAAGGTGGCCGGGCCGTCGGGCTATGCGGCAAGGACGGCAACATGGTGCGCGCGGAAAAGCTCCAGCGCACAGTTGTCGATCCGGACAGCAATATTGAAAGCGTCGTCGATCTCGGCTTTGTCGGCGAGCCGGCTGAAGTCAACCCGACCGTGCTCAGTCTGGTGTTGAAGGAAGACCTGATCCCTGTGGTCGCGCCCGTGGCGCCGGGAACCGATGGCGAAACCTACAACATCAATGCCGACACATTCGCAGGCGCCATCGCCGGATCCTTGAATGCCAGGCGCCTTCTGTTCCTGACCGACGTCCCCGGCGTCCTCGACAAGGAAGGCAAGCTGATCAAGCAGCTCACCGAAGCCAAGGCGCGCGAGCTGATCGCCGACGGGACAATATCCGGCGGCATGATCCCGAAGGTGGAAACCTGCATCGAAGCGCTGCGCCAAGGCGTGGAAGGCGTGGTGATTCTCGACGGCAAGGTGGAACATACGGTGCTTCTGGAACTGTTTACCGACCGCGGCGCCGGGACCCTGATCGTTCCGTGACAATTGATCAGCCGTCACCTTCGGAGGGGCAACACCTCCACCAAAACGATCTGCGCATCTTCAAGGGCGTTGAAGCGTGGATTTTCGATCTCGACAACACGCTCTATCCGCATGACTCGGATCTGTTTCCGCAAATCAACGACAAGATCACCGAGTTCGTCGCCCGGCATCTGGACCTCGGCCGGGAGGCCGCGCGAGCCCACCAGAAAGAGCTCTACCACGAATACGGCACAACACTGCGCGGCCTGATGAACAAGCACCGGATCGATCCGGATGCTTATCTGGAATTCGTCCACGATATCGACTACTCGAACCTCGCGCCGGATCCGGCCCTCGGCCGCGCCATCGAAGCTTTGCCCGGAAAGAAGTTCATCTTCACCAACGGCGACCGGCCGCATGCCGAGCGCACCGCGGCCGCATTGGGGTTTCCCGAACATTTCGAAGACATCTTCGACATCGTTGCAGCGGATCTCATTCCGAAACCGGACCGCCGGACCTATGAGATGTTCCTGGAACGGACCGGGGTTGCACCTGCCCGGGCCGCAATGTTTGAAGACCTGCAGCGCAATCTCACGGTTCCCCACCGGCTTGGCATGGTGACGGCCTTGGTCATCCCGGAGGGGACCCGCAATGTCTTTGACGAAGACTGGGATCCTCAAGGCGGACAGTCCGATGTCGATTTCGTCACGGACAATCTCGCCGGATTTCTGACTGCCTTGAAAGGGGCAATTTCCTGAAAACGCAGCGCCGGACCGGATACTGGCAGGCCGCACTGACTTCCTCTAGATTGAGAAAACCTCAACCGGCACCGGAACTGTCATGGCATCGCTTCGGGCGCTTAACGCCTTTTCCCTGTTGGCCAGGCATGGCCGCGCCGCTCTGGCCGCTGAAAAGCTCGGCGTATCCCCGTCAGCGCTTTCCCACTTGTTGCGCAAATTGGAAGGCGAATTGGGAGCCACACTGGTTCACCGCGACGGGCGCGGCCTGACACTCACCGAGGAAGGTCAGCGGCTGGCACTCGGCCTGGGCGATGCGTTTGGGCGGATCGACGATGCGGTCGACAGTTTCCGGCGGAGAAGCCGGACGGAGCTGCGCATCAGCACCGTGTCCACGTTCGCAACCCGCTGGCTCATCCCGCGCCTTGCAGAATTTCAGGCGCTTCAGCCGGATGTCGAAATTCTCTTGTCAACGTCTACACGAACGGTGGATCTGGACCGGGAGAACTACGATTGCGCCATCCGGCTCGGCACGGGCGACTGGCCGGGAACCGAAAGCCGGCTCCTGTGGAAGGAGCACCTGACGGTTGCCATGGCCGACAGCCTCCTTCAGGGGAACAGTGGAGTTGACGCGCTTGACGGCATACGCCTGTTGCATAGCACCGCCCGGCGTGCCGACTGGAAGACTTGGCTCGACGCGGCTGGCCTGACACACCGCGATGCCGGCTCCGGCATGCTGATGCAAAGCCGCGACCTCGCGATCCAGGCGGCGATAGCCGGTATGGGCGCCGTGGTCATAGACCGGCGTTTCGTTGCGCCGGAATTGGCGGCCGGACATCTCGTCCTGCCGGACTGGCCGGTGGTCGAGCTGGAAACCGGGTACTGGTTCGTCCGCTCACCGTCACGCCCGCAGAGCCGCCCCATCACCGCCTTCAAGGACTGGCTGTTGGCACCGGAGGGCGAGAACTGACCTGATAATTCTAAATGACCGCCTTTACGACTGTCAGGAACTTGCTCACTTCCAAGCTTAGAGTTTCCCCTCTTACAGAGAGGTCTTTCGAAGCCTCCAGAACTTTGCCGCCAGCTTGTCCCGAGCACTCGATCGTGTCGCTTACGGCCGTAATGCTGTCGCTGACACTTGATGTGACTTCCGCCGCCGAACTGACGTTCATGGCAATTTCCTGGGTAGCAGCGGTTTGCTGCTCGACTGCCGCAGCCATGTCTTCGCTCATCTCGTGAATGCCATTGATCGTCGCGCTGATCGCTTCGATAGAGGTCCTTGCCGCACTGGATGCCTTTTGGATTTCCGAGACCTGCTGCACGATTTCCGCTGTCGCGGTTGCGGTTTGGCCGGCCAAACCCTTGACCTCCGAAGCAACGACTGAAAACCCTTTCCCGGACTCCCCTGCTCTTGCTGCTTCAATGGTTGCATTCAATGCCAGAAGGTTGGTCTGGGCTGCAATTTCGGTAATCAACGTGACAACTTCATCGATCCTCCTGGAGGCGGTCGACAGGATATTTATGTCATCGGTGGTCTTGTTTGCGATTTCCACGGCAGAAGAGGCCGCGTTTGCCGAATCCACAACCCGCTTGTTGATCTCCTGAACCGAAAGCGAAAGCTCCTCAGTCGCGGAGGCAAGGGAGCAGACATTGCCGGACGCTGTTCTTGCGGCAGACGCAACGGATGCCGACTCATCGGCGGCGGAAGACGTATTCTGCTGCAATTGCTCCGCAGACGCTGCCAGGTTGTCTGCAGAGACAGAGACCGTATCGACGATATCCTGCATCGACCCTTCGAACCTGACAATGATCTCGCCGAATTGATTGGTCCTTTGATGCATCGAATCCATGGCAATGTTGAAGGTCTGGCTTGCCTCGCCGAACGCGCCAACCATTCCTTCTTCCGAAATTCGGCGGAAGTATTTGTTCTGGCTGACATACTCCAATGCCGCCTTTGACTCCCGCATGTATGCATCCGACCGGTCGATAAGCCGGTTGATCGCGTGCAGCATCCGCCCGGCGTCGCCGCCTTCGGTGATGTTCAGGATCCGCGCCTCGAAGTCTCCAGCAGCAACGGCTTCGCAGACGTCGGCGGCTTTTCGGACGGCTGTCTTGTCTTGTGATGCGAACATGTCATCAAATCTTTGCAGCTGAGGAGTGGGCAGTCGTTTGTGCGGCAGAATGGTTCAGTTTGAGCGTGGCAATGAACTCGTCATATGCCATGCCGGTTTCTTCCAGAGTTTTCAAAAGAAGCGTCGTGGAAGCACAAAGCCCCTCCTTGCGGTTTGCATGCCTCTGCTCTTCTGCCAGCAGCGTTTCGTAGAGTGGTTCGATGTGCTGGGTGACAATCGCCTTTTCCGGAACCCGGCGGTTCGAGTGATAGCCGACAATCCGCCCGCTCAAGTCACGGCTTGGGGTGACGTGAGCATTCACCCAATAGTGGTCACCGTTTTTGCAGCGATTGATCACATAGGCGAAAATTTCCTGCCCTTTTTCAAGGGTGTCCCACATGAACTGAAACACGCAACGGGGCATGCCCGGGTGGCGAATGATGCTGTGCGGTTTTCCTAGCAACTCGTTCTCGGAGTAGCCCGCGACCCTGACAAATACATCATTGCAATAAGTTATTTGGCCCTTCAAATTTGTTTTGCTTACTATTATTTCATCGCTTTTAAAAAAACGCTCGTTGCCGGTAAGTGTTACTGTTCGGGACATTTCTCTTTTCCATATGTATCGCCATTATATCTATCAGCGTATGGTTTACTCATCTGCCTTGAACGCGCCCACTTAACAAGACTTTTAGAAGAATCCATAAGTTTTATTACAATTGAAAATTGTTAAGAATCTGTATTTCGCGGGCTATCTGATGATAACAATTGCAAAAATATGTATTCCTCCGTATAAGCGCGGTAATTTTTACGTCAGGTAACTTCAGATATTAATCCTATCTGTTTAAAATTCTTGTATGCCGATGCCCGCTTCAGGTTGAGCCTGCCACAATATTAAGATGTGAGGCTAAATCACCACAACCATCTTTCTCCTTACTTCGCTCCAACCGACCGATCCAATGACCCGTCTTCCACCTGGCAGGACAAATAGAAGATCCTTGCCCTTGCAGGTTTCCATCCCCCATAGTACGGAAAAATGCCGATTACAGCACATATTCAGGAGGGCTGTCATGAAGAGGTTTTTGGGGTTGGCGATGCTTGTGCTTGCCGGATTTGCCTTGGTATCGATCAACGGTGGGACGGCACAGGCCCAATCGCTCGAATGGCGGTTTGAAAGCAACCATCCGAACATCGTTGATGTCGAGCTCTATTCACAATCGCGCCGGGGCCATGTCTGGCCCGGAAACAACAAGATTTATGTGCTGGATGACTACAGTACCAAACACATCAACATCAGCTGCCGTTCCGGCGAGAAGATCTGCTACGGAGCCTGGGTACGCGGCGATACCGGCAGCTACTGGGGCGTCGGATACAAGAACGGCAACGGCTGCAAGGGATGCTGCTACTACTGCGACGGTGGTGTTACCAAGGTCCAGGTGCTGAACCCGTAAGACCAACCGGCGGTCAAGTCCACAGGATCACGCCCAGGACGGCAAGCACGATCAGCACGCAGCCGGCGATCTCGCTTCTCAGGATGGCCTCATGGAAAAACAGCCATGAGGCCAGCAAGGTGAATACCAGCTCGATCTGCGCCAATGCCCGTACATAGGCAACGTTCTGCAAGGTCATGGCGGTGAACCAGCCGATAGAACCGGCAACGCCCGCTGCACCCACCCAGACACTGGCCCGCCAAGTCTGCAAACTTGCCCGCAGTTGATCCGGCTCCCGAGCGGCCATCCATATGACCATCACGATCGATTGCAGAAGGGTTGCTGCTGCGAGCGCATAGCCGGCCTGCATGGCAACGTCCGTTCCTTCAAGTGACAAGGACGCGGTTCTGTAAAGCGCCGCAGAAGCGCCGAAAAAGGCAGCCGAGGCCAATCCGGTCAATGCCGGGCCACCCAACAGCGATGCGCGGACGGACTTCAGCGTCAGTTCGGTCCGCGCGAGCGAGATAACGATCACGCCCGCAATTCCGACCAGAATGGCAAAACCGGTCGCCAGACTGATCCGGTCTCCCAGCAGCACGAAACCGAAAATCGCCGCCTGGATCGGTTCCGTCTTCGAGTACGCCGTGCCGACCGCGAAATTCCGGAAGGAGAACAGATGGACCAGCAGAAAGGTCGCGATGATCTGGGCGAGGCCGCCAGCCGAAATCGCGAACCAGAACACCGGTCCGGTCTGCGGTACCGGTAATCCGAATGCGAAGTGGAGAATGCCCGCGTAGATGAGCGCAAACGGAAAGCCATAGCCGAAGCGGACGAACGTAGCACCGGTGGTCCCCAGCACGCCTTTCAAATGTTTCTGCAAGGCGGATCGTGCGTTCTGGCAAAACGCAGCGAAGATTGTGATCGGCACCCACAGCTCCATGCCACACTCTCCCATAATTGAATATTGCTCAGGACATTCTGTGTCGAAGTCCTACTTATATGACTTTCGGCAGCTTATTGATGATTTTTTCTCAACAATTGACAAAGTCCGGGAACGTCCTTGGAGCCATCCAGCTTGACAGTCGGGAGTACAACCGCTTACGTCCCGGCGCACCCCTGTCGTTCCTGCGGAAACAGAAACCGAATATGACCCAAGACCTTGCCTCCCTGGCCAGCATCATCGACGCAGCCTTCGAAGACCGCGCGTCCATCGACACCCACACCACCGGCGACGTCCGTGACGCGGTCACCAAGGCGTTGACGCTTCTCGATCACGGCACGTTGCGGGTCGCGGAGAAAAAGGACGGCAACTGGGTGGTGAACCAGTGGGCCAAGAAAGCCGTGCTCCTGTCCTTCCGGCTCAATCCGATGGACGTCATCAAGGGTGGCCCGGGCGACGCCGCCTGGTGGGACAAGGTCCCGTCCAAGTTCGACGGGTGGCGCGGGCTCGATTTCGAGGAGGCCGGCTTCCGCGCCGTGCCGAACTGCACCGTGCGCCGCTCCGCCTATATCGGCAAGGGTGTCGTGTTGATGCCGTCTTTTGTGAACCTCGGCGCCTATGTCGATGACGGCACCATGGTCGACACCTGGGCGACCGTCGGCTCCTGCGCGCAGATCGGCAAGAACGTGCACCTGTCCGGCGGTGTCGGTATCGGCGGCGTTCTGGAACCGCTTCAGGCTGGACCGGTGATCATCGAGGACAACTGCTTCATTGGCGCGCGTTCGGAAGTCGTCGAAGGCTGCATCGTGCGCGAAGGCGCGGTCCTCGGCATGGGTGTCTTCATTGGCAAGTCGACCAAGATCGTAAATCGCATGACCGGCGAAATCTCCTACGGCGAAGTTCCGCCCTATTCGGTCGTGGTTGCCGGTTCCATGCCGTCCGCCAAGCCGATGGGCAACGGCGAACCAGCTCCGAACCTTTATTGCGCCGTCATCGTCAAGACCGTCGACGAAAAGACCCGCTCCAAGACCTCGATCAACGAGTTGCTGCGCGACTGAGCGCGCGTATCTGCACTGTGAATCCGGAAGGCGGAGCGGCAACGCTCCGCCGTCTTCATTTCCGGTGCACTCCAAACTTTTAACGCGATCTCACACCGCCCAGAGCCGGCTTACAAGTTCGTTGATCAGCAGGGAAACCACGACATCGAGAACCACGATTCCGATGGCGAGTCCAACTCCAGCCTGAAGGGAAATCCGGGTCACCAGAAACCTGTACCAGAGGACCGCGACCAGGCAGATAAGCGACAGGAACACCATGGTTCCGGCCGCGATGAGCCCCATCAGGTAGAAAAGCGCAATTGCGACATAGGGGACTGCGGTCAACAGGCTGGTCCAGTTGCGCGCGACCACAAACGGGACGTAGCGGCTGGAGACGCCGAGCGGGCCAGCCAGCGCTGCCAGAATGACCGGCAGGGCGATCCAGTCGATCCCAAGCCCTAACGCCATTGATGTCCAGAAGGCCCCATCGGAAAAGCCGCGCTCCAGCGCATCGGATTCCGTCAGGATCAATCGGCGCTCGGCGGCTGACGAGATCACCGCCAAGGGCAATAGCAGGAAAATCACCTGAAACGACCGCCAGAACCCCTGGATCGATTGGTCGAAATAGGCCATGCCCTGCGGCCTGTTGCGCAACAAGTGCCAGGACCCTTCCAGCGCCGCGCGGATCTCCAGGCCCGTGATCATGCGTCTGTGCCCGCGCCTTTCCCGCCTAGAAAATAGGTTTCCAGAAACCGCCCATAGATTTCGGCAAGCCGGGTCAGGTCGTCGAGTGGCACGCACTCGTCCACCTTGTGCATGGTCTGGCCGACCAACCCGAATTCGACCACCGGGCAATAGTTCTTGATGAAACGCGCATCGGACGTGCCGCCGCCGGTGGACAGTTCCGGCTCCCGGCCCGTTACCGAATGCACAGCCCCGCTCAGCGTTGCTATCAACGCCTCGTCCTTTGTAAGGAACGACTCGCTGGAGTCGCGCTTGAAGGTCAGCTCCAAATTGAGATCCCCAAGATCGACCCTTTCCAGCAAGGTGCTGATTTCGGTCTTCAGCCCTTCCAACGTCCATTCATCGTTGTAGCGGATGTTGAACCGGGCTTCTGCGCGCTCCGGGATCACGTTGTTTGCCGGATTGCCGACATGCAGATTGACGATCTCAAGGTTGGACGCCTGAAACCGCTCATTACCGGTATCGAAGGTCTTTGCCTCCAGCGCGCCCAACAGGCGGATGAGGCCGGGCACCGGGTTGGCGGCAAGATGCGGATAGGCGGCATGTCCCTGCACGCCGGTTACGGTGATCGTTCCCGTAAGAGATCCACGCCGCCCGACCTTGATCGCATCCCCAAGCTCAGCCGGATTTGTCGGTTCGCCGACGATGCAGGCATCGAATTTGTGTCCCTGAGCCGTAGCCCATTCCAGCAGCTTGACGGTGCCATTGATCGCCGGACCTTCCTCGTCCCCGGTAATCAGCAGCGACATCCGGCCGCCGAATGCCGCACCGTGACGACCGATGAAGGCTGCCGCAGCCGCCGCAAAAGCCGCAATGCCACCCTTCATGTCGACCGCCCCGCGGCCATACAGCACACCCTCAGACACCGCAGCTTCAAACGGGCCGTGCGACCAGCTGTCCGCATCCCCCGGCGGCACCACATCCGTGTGCCCTGCGAAGACAAAATGCAGCCCGCCGCTGCCTATCGTGGCAAACAGGTTCTCAACGTCCGGCGTCTCTTCATCGGAAAAGGTGACCCGGTTGACTGCAAATCCAAGATCCGTCAACAGGCTGTCCAAGGCCTCCAGCGCACCGCCTTCAGCGGGTGTCACGGAAGGGCACTGGATCAACGTTTTCGCGATCGAGATCGCGTCGTGCTTATCGGTCATGAATTGGCGGCTTTCGAAGTTCAATTCAATTGGCGGGGAATCATTTCCGCCGATAGTAACTGTTGGTTTCCGGTCCGTACCGGTTTGGCCCTGCCTGGCCGGGCAAGGCGCCGACCGCGATCAGCACGAAGAAATTGATGAACGGTACCAGTGACAGCAATGCGAACAGACCGGAGCGGCCCATATCCTGAAAGCGCTTCATTACCAGCGCAAGCTCAATCCATTGCAGAACCATCAGAAGGATCGGTATCAGCGGGTTGGAGTTGATAAACTGCTCCATGATCTGATCCAGAGTATCCGGCAGGGTCTCCACGGAGTTGACCCAGACATTCAGCGAGATCGCGATCACCACCCAGACGAAGGCAAAACACAACCAGAATGCGGCACGATTGATCCGCCCGAAAGGCAGGAATAAAGCCCAAGCCGGGCCGGGGGCCAGGTTTGCGCTTGGGGCGGGTTGGTTCATCTCGATTTTCCGTTTGCTTTTCTGCGCTTCGAGGTAGTCCGTCTGGTCTGCCGGATCAAGCCTCAATCCCGTTGATTGCGCCATTGAATCCGTCGCTCAACGCGGTTGCACGCGAAATTTAGCCTTTCTGACGATTGAGCCGCAGGCCTTTCTGGACCTAAGATTGTCCGGTAGCTACCAGCAGAGCATGTCTGCTGCTTTTGGGAGGAAGCGCTGCGATGGAAAACAAGGATCAGGCGGCAGAGACCGCCATCCGGCCGATGCCGGTCGTCAGAACCATCACACTCAACGATGTGATCGACGCCCTCGCTGCCGGGCTGAATGATTTCCGCCGGGCGCCGCTATTCGGCACCTTGTTTGGTGCCCTGTTTGCGGTCGGCGGCATTTTTGTCGTCCTCAGCGCTGCGGCCTTCGACATGAGCTATCTTTCTTACCCGGCAGCAGCCGGTTTCGTCCTGTTCGGCCCGTTCGCGGCGGTTGGACTTTATGAGATCAGCCGCCGCCTGCAGGCCGGCGAGAAAGTCTCTTGGTCCGGCATTTTCGGTACCATGTGGGCGCAAAAGGGCAAGGAACTCTCCTGGATGGCCTTTGTCGTCCTGTTCATCCAGATCATGTGGATGTATCAGGTCCGCCTGCTTCTCGCCCTGTTCCTGGGTTTCCGCTCCTTCGCCAGCTTCAGCGAATTCGTCAACGAGGTGCTCACAACCCCGGAAGGACTGATGTTCCTGGCCGTCGGCCATATCGTCGGGGCCATCCTGTCGCTGATCCTGTTTTCGCTTACCGTGGTGTCATTTCCGCTGCTGATGGAACATGACCGCGATTTCATCACCGCGATGATCACAAGCGTTCGCGCCGTCGTCCTGTCGCCGATCCCGATGATCGGCTGGGCGCTTGTCGTGACCGCGGTGCTGATCGTATCGATGGCACCCGCCTTTCTGGGGCTCCTGATAACCCTGCCTGTCCTCGGCCACACCACCTGGCATCTTTACAAGAAATGTGTGGAGGTGCCGAAGTAGAGGCAGCAACCTCCCCGGGCAGCCAGTTACGAAGAACCCAAGAGGAAATATGGCGGATACCACCTCTCCCTGTGGGAGAGGTCGGAGCGAAGCTCCGGGTGAGGGAGCAAACTTTCGGCATGGACGCATAGAGGCAAGTAATTGCCCCTCACCCCAACCCTCTCCCCAAGGGAGAGGGGGTCACATAGCCACGCTCGAGTGCGCCCGCAAACATCATCTTGTGTCAACCCGAGTACTCATCGCCGTCTTCTGCGCCTGCCAGTCGGCCAGCGCCTGACGGTCCTCATCCGCACTGCGATAGTCGACCCGGGTGAGATACAGACCATCAGCAGGGGCGACCGGGCCGCAGGCCTTGCGGTCGCGGGCGGCAAGAGCCGCGGTGATGTCTCCCGCTCCCCATTTGCCTTCGCCCACCAGCCGCAGAGTGCCGACCATGGAGCGCACCTGATTGTGCAGGAAGGAGCGCGAGGAACACTCGGCGAAAATGAACTCGCCTTCCCGGCGCACAGAGAATGCTTCCAGTGTCTTTTCAGGGCTCCTGGCCTGACAGCGGGAGTGACGGAAGGTGGTAAAATCGTGATGCCCGACGAATTCCTGCGCGGCTTCATGCATTGCGTCCGCGTCAAGGTCCGTTTTCACATGCCAGGCAAGACCCAGTTCGTGCGTCAGCGACGGCAACCGGTTGTGGATCTTGTAGCGGTAGTGGCGCCGGATCGCGGAAAAGCGTGCATCAAAACCTTCATGCATTTTCTCGCAAGCTAAAATCGCGACCGGGTCGGGCTGACAGTGAAAGTTCAGCGCGCCCATAACCGTACGCGCCGGCCAGTCCTTGCTCAAATCCGCATGGGCGACCTGACCTGTCGCATGAACACCCGTATCAGTGCGCCCCGCACCGCCAATGGTCACGTCTTCGCCGGAAAACGCCTTGATCGCCCGCTCGATCACCGCCTGCGCCGAAGGCCCATTCGACTGGCGCTGCCAGCCGCAAAATGGCCGTCCGTCATATTCCACCGTGAGCTTGTAGCGGGGCATTCCGGGCCTTAATCAAATTCCTGGAAGGGCGTTGCAAAGGCAACTTCAATCGGCAGATTGTTGCGGCCCGCATCCGTCAGCGCCAACGCCATGAACGGATCGCCGGCATAGGGGCCCTTCACCTTTTGCGCCAAGACCGGATCGAAGCCGAAACGCGGGTAGTAGGAAGGCGGCCCGAGGACAAGTACCAGATCCTCGCCCATTTCTTTCAACCGTTCCAGAGAGGCCTTGATCAGCTTCGATCCCAACCCTTGGCGCTGACGGTCCGGCCAAACGGAAACCGGTGCAAGGCAGACGACCTCCAAGCCGTGACCGGGACCAATGGAAGCGGATGTAACACGGCTGTACGCGACGTGGCCGAGGATCTTGCCTGCGGGATCGACAATTACCTGTTCCAGAACAAGTGCCCCGCAATGGCGCAGTTTTTTTACCAGCCGGGCTTCTGTGTCCTGATTGAACGCCGCTGTCACCAGCACCGCTACGGAGTTTTCGTCGGCCGCAGTCGCATCGCGAACCATGAGGTCTTCAATCGGCGCCGGTTCGCTCATATTCTTTCCCTCTTTTCGCATTCAGCATTTGCCGCAGCGGTCAATCCAGAATCATTCCTTTGGAAAGGTTTGCTCCGCGCAGAAACTTGTTCCCGCCCATGGGTTTCTTCCCGGCTCGCTGCACCTGCTCCAGCCGGACAGCGCCGGAACCGCAGGCAATGACAGGCACGTCCTCAACGGAAAGTACTGTACCCGGCGCGCCGGCACCGTCTGTCAGCGCAGACCGCAATACCTTCACCCGTTCGGCCTTGGCACCGAGATCCATTTCGCACCAGCTGCCGGGAAACGGCGACAGGCCGCGAATGTGATCATGTACGGATTTTGCTGGTAGTGTCCAATCGATCCGGGTCTCGCCCTTGGACAGCTTGGCCGCATAGGTCACACCATCGGCTGCTTGCGGCGTTTCATTCAAGGCACCGCGCGACAAAGCCGCAAGTGCGCGGACCATCAGATCGCCGCCAAGCGCCGACAACCGGTCATGCAGGTCACCGGCGGTCATGTTCCCGCTGATGGCGACCGTTTCCGACATGCAGACCGGTCCCGTGTCGAGACCTTCCTCCATGCGCATCACCTGCACGGCAGTTTCCGTATCGCCCGCCATGATCGCCCGGTTGATCGGCGCAGCCCCCCGCCAGCGTGGCAGGAGCGAGGCATGCAAGTTGAGACAGCCGTATCGCGGCGCCTCCAGAACCGCCTTCGGCAACAGGAGGCCGTAGGCAACAACAACGGCGACATCCGCATTGTGGGCTGTAAAGCGGGCCTGCTGGTCTTCGTCCTTGAGGCTTACCGGGGTCAGCACCTCGATGCCGAACGTTTCCGCCGTTTCGTGAACCGGGGACTTCTTCAGATCCATGCCCCGTCCGGCGGGACGCGGCGGCTGGGAGTAACAGGCCACCACGTCGTGTCCCTGCCCGACAATCTCGGTCAGAACCGGTACCGAAAAATCCGGCGTTCCCATAAAGACGACTCGTAAGGACATGATGATCCCGACCTGTTCCTAATTGCCTGAGAGTGTCATTTGCCGGCGAGCTTCGCCTGTTTGGCGAACTTCTTCATCACCCGGTCGCGTTTCAGCTTCGACAAATAGTCGAGGAACAGCTTGCCATTCAGGTGGTCGAACTCATGCTGGATACAGGTTGCCAAAAGCCCGTCTGCCTTGAGCTCCTGATCCTGTCCGTCGCGGTTAAGGAACTTGACGGTCACTTCCGCAGGCCGCTCGACATCATCGTAGTAGTCCGGAATCGACAGGCAGCCTTCCTGATAGACATTAGTCTCTTCGCTCGACCAGACGATTTCCGGATTGATGAACACCATCGGTTCCTTCGGCGCATCTTCCTTGGCAACGTCCAGAACAAAGATACGCTGCAGGACGCCAATCTGGCTCGCGGCAAGTCCGATACCGGGGGCATCATACATTGTGTCGAGCATGTCATCGGCGAGCGCGCGGATGCTGTCATCGACTTCGCCGACCGGCGCGCAGACTTTGCGCAGCACCGGGTCGGGGATGGTAATAATCGGGCGTGTTGTCATGCGTTCCACATAGAAAATCGCACCGGCCCGGTCAACGCGCAAATCCCCGCATATCTTGCGGCAGTTGGCGAACTTGCCATCAATGCGCCGCTGCACCGCAATCCGAATCGTTCTATGTTTGTTTCATGCATGAGGTTCTGATTGTCATTGGCGGCCACCCCGTCACGTTTCTGGAAGCATCCATTGCCGGTGGACTGCTGTTGCTGGCGCTGATCCTGTGGCTGGGCCTCCGAACCATGGGCGAGATCCGGCGGCGCGGCGAATTGGACAACGCCGCCGCAGAGCGCATTCACGAGCTGGAAAGCCACCTCTCCCAGCTTCTGAAGACGCAAGGCGAAATGACCGGCCGCATGCAAACCATGGCGGAGGTGTTCGGCTCACGGCAATCGGACATGATGCGCGCGGTCAACGAGCGCCTCGACGGGATGGGCCACAAGCTCGGCCTTTCGATGGCAGACACCACCAAGCGGACCCAGGACGGCTTGCGCCACCTGCACGAGCGCCTGGCGGTTATCGACCGCGCCCAGCGCACCATCACGGATTTGTCCGGACAAGTCGGTCAGCTTCAGGCGATCCTTGCCAACAAGCAGACCCGAGGTGCCTTTGGGCAAGGCCGGATGGAAGCCATTGTTCAGGACCAACTCGCACCAAGCAGCTACGATTTCCAGACCACCTTATCCAATGGCACCCGTCCGGATTGCTTGATCCACATGCCGAACGGCGCGCCGCCTCTCGCCATCGACGCCAAGTTTCCGCTGGAAGCCTTCAATCTCCTGCGCAAGGCGGAGACCGACGAGCAGCTCAAGACCGGACAGGCGCTGTTCCGCAAGGACTTTACCAAGCACATACAGGACATCGGCGGCAAATACCTGCTGCCGGGCGAAACCCAGGATACGGCCTTCCTGTTCGTGCCGTCGGAAAGCGTTTTCGCCGAGCTGAATGAACAGTTCGAGGATCTTGTCCAGAAAGCCCACCGACTGCGGGTGGTGATCGTCTCCCCGTCGCTGCTGATGCTGTCGATCCAGGTCATTCAATCGGTATTGCGGGATGCCAAGATGCGCGAACAGGCGCATTTGATTCAGGCCGAAGTCGGCCATCTGATGGACGATATCGGCCGCCTGAACGACCGGGTCGGCAAGCTGCAGTCCCACTTCGCCCAGGCGAACAAGGACATCGACCAGATCCTGATCTCGACCGACAAGATCACCAAACGCAGCCGCAAGATCGAGGATCTGGAACTGGGCGAACCGGAAAGCTCTTCAGCGGGTTCGGATACCGAACAGCCGGCTCTGTCGCTGACCGGCCAGTCATAGCGGCCGAAAACCATCGGTTCGCCGTCCGGTGGACAATCCATTCCGCACTTTCATCCTCATCGTGAGGAGCAAACAACGCTTGCTTCTCGACGGATGGGCCGCAAGCCCTTCGGACAAATCAGCCGATCCTTCGGGGCTGCGCTTCGCAGGGCACCTCAAGATGAGGTTGGAAAGGGGGTAGGGGTTGAGTATCTCCTATCGAGGTCTTCAGAACCGCCTGACCGAGGTTACTTCGCCCCACTCATTGGCAGCGATCCGCTGTACGGCCTCCACTACCGGCTCGCTTGCAACCGTCATCGTGTAGCCGTTCGCGTGCAGCAGGCGCCCGCCACCTTGCGCGATCGCCACATGGCCTTTCCAGAAGATCAAGTCGCCTCGTTCGAGACCCTCAATATCCGGCACCTCGACCGCCCGGCCAGCTTCCGCCTCCTGCATGTCCGTGTCGCGCGGCACCGAAATCCCGCCCGCCTGCGCGGCGAGTTGCACCAGTGCGGAACAATCCAAGCCAAGACTTGTTCTCCCGCCCCAAAGATACGGCGTTCCGAGAAAGCTTTCGGCGACCGTGACCCAATCGTCTGCGCGATCATCCAAACGTACCAAATGCCGGGCAACGACATAGGAGCCATCGGCAAGCTGCTTGTATGCGAGCCCACGGGTTTCGGTCTCACCGGCAACTGTGACCAGCGATCCCATCGAAAGCAGCCCAAGCGGCGGGAACTTCAGGTCCGGCCCCGGATAGCGATAGCTGCGCAGCGCAGCGATACGGTGATCCGGCAGGACCACGTCTCCGAGACCGTCAGCGGATACCCAGCCGACATAGCCATCCGTTTCAAGCTGCCCCCAGGCCCGGTCCTCAGCCGTAGTCTCGTAAACGGTGAATGTTTCGCCATGGAGCGCCTCGGTGTCGATGGAACGGTCCGGACTGGGTGCCGGGCGCAAGGACAGACGATCGGCGATGACCGCCCGTTTTTCGCCTTTCACAAACCGGTCCGCCGCCACTTGCCCGCGATAGGAACTGGCGGCAAGATCCGGCCGGACCGGGTGACGGCGTCTATCGAATTCCTGGCTCATACAGTTCTCTTGGTTCCCGGCACTTTTCTACCCTCCACATCTTCCCGGCTGAAGCGCCAAGGAACCGGAAAACTTCCCCTTCCTTTGGCTCGGCTGACAGCAAACAGTCTTCCCATTTGAGAGAGGGAGCCTACGCCGCAGTAGCAAGCCGTTGAGGATGACTGCGGAAATCACATCGCTCAATCCGCCCCGCCATACCGTTCACTGATCAAGTCAAACAAGCCGCGAATGCCTTGCGCTTCACCACCGGCCGGTTTGCCGGGCTTGTCGCTCGGGCTCCAACCGTAGATGTCGAAATGCGCCCAGCTTGCCGCGTTCTCGACGAAACGGGAGAGGAAGAGTGCCGCCGTAATCGATCCTGCGAACCCGGCACCGGTCGTATTGATGTGATTGATATCGGCGATTTTGCTGTCGAGATACTTCATGTACGGCTGCCAGAGCGGCAGGCGCCAGAGCGGATCATTGCTCGCTTCGGCACAGAGCGCGATATCTTCGGCAAGTGCGTCGTCTTCCGTGAAAAACGGTGGCAGATCCGGGCCGAGCGCAACCCGGGCCGCGCCGGTCAAAGTGGCCATGTCAATCAGAAGGTCCGGCGCTTCTTCATCGGCGAGCGCCAGGGCATCTGCGAGAACCAAACGGCCTTCCGCATCGGTATTGCCGATTTCAACCGTCAATCCCTTGCGGCTTGGCAGAACATCGCCTGGGCGGAAGGCCGCACCGGCAACCGCGTTTTCCACGCAAGGCACCAATACGCGCAGCCGTACGGGAAGCTCGGCGTCCATGATCATCGAGGCAAGGCCGAGGACATTGGCCGCCCCGCCCATATCCTTTTTCATCAGCGCCATGGAGTTGCCCGGCTTCAGGTTGAGCCCGCCGGTGTCGAACACCACGCCCTTGCCGACCAGGGTCACTTTCGGGGCATCAAGCTCACCCCAGGAGAAATCCGCGAGCCGTGGCTCGCGGGTGCTGGCCCGGCCAACTGCATGGACCATCGGGAAGCCTTCCTCCAGCAACGCATCGCCAGTCACGATGCGTCCCTTCCCCCCGTGCCGGGCGAACAGATCCGCGACCGCACCCGCCAATTCCTCAGGCCCGAGATCGTTGGCCGGTGTGTTGATCAGATCGCGCGCCAGCTGGACGCCGTCCAGAATAAGGCTGATCCGCTCGAAGCCGATTTCGTCCGGCACAACCAGCCGGACCGCCCTGGCCGAACCGCTCTTGTAGTTATTGAAACGATAGGCCGACAGCGCAAAGCCCAAAACAGCCTGTTCGGCATCGGGAAAACCATCGGCAAGTGAATAGTCGCCCTCCGGCAAGGCCTTTGCAAGCGCACCCAAGGCAAACGGATCGCTCAAACCATCATCCGTCACGCCGAAAAGAACAGCTGCTCTGCCGCCGTCGATACCCGGAACCATCAAAGAACTTGCGGCTGCCGCCTTGTAGTCATTGACGGCGCACCAGGCCTCTGCGGCGGGGCCGAGGCCGGACAGGACTTCGGCGAGCGCCGCTTCGGTCACGGGAACAATCGAATGGGGCGCCTCGGCCTCATTCGGGCGGATCAGAACGGTCTTCAATTGCAGCTCCGGGAGTTTTGAGAACACCCACTAACACCTATGCCTGTTCCACAAGCGGTGCAACACGGCAGATGCGCTACCGCCAGCTGCTGCCCGGTCCATTGCAATCTGCAAGACGGCTTAACCAAGCATTAGGGTTAAATCTTTACTTCTTCTAGTCAGTTAGGAATCCAACGAGTCCAAGGATACCGGCATGTCTGGGTGCAAAGCCAATCAGCCAAACAAACGGCGCCGTCTGTTGCCAGTGATCGCAGCCCTTGCCGCAGTGCTGCTTGTAACCGGATGCGCCTCCAAACGCACCAATACCGGAACCCACGGGCTGACCACCGGATCAATCAACGCCACGCCGGGCTCGGCTGCCGCGCGCCAGTCTGTCGCCCGATGGGCCCGGGCCTATCAGAAGGACCGCAAGGACAAATCCGCCGTCCTCGGCTACGCCAACGCCTTGTCCGCCAATGAACAGATCACCCAGTCCATGGCGGTTCTGCGGGCCGGGGTGATTGCCCATCCGCGTGACCGCGACATCGCCTCCGCCTATGGCAAGATCCTGGCGGTCAACGGCAAGTTTCCGGAAGCCTTGAGCGTGCTGCAACGGGCGCAGCGGGCCGATACACCGGACTGGAAGCTGATGTCGGCGGAAGCCGCAATCCTCGACCAGATGGGCCAACACGCAAATGCGCGCAAGGTCTATAAGGAAGCCTTGAAGATTGCGCCGAACGAACCGAGCCTTCTCAACAATCTCGGCCTGTCACAACTTCTGTCCGATCAATTGCCGGATGCCGAATACACTTTACGCAAGGCGGCAAGTCTGCCCGGTGCCGACAGCCGCGTCCGCCAGAACCTTGCCCTCGTCCTCGGCCTTCAGGGCAAGTATGACGAGGCCATCGCGATCGCCCAGAACGAGATCGACCCGCGCCAGGCCAAGGCCAACATCGCCTACTTGCGCCAGATGATGGAACAGCGGCAGGGGTAATTCTGCCGTAGTGCTTCAAACCGGAGTATCGCCTCCGGAAAAAACTTATCCACGCTGGTTCCCGCCTGCCCTACACTTCTTCCCGTCTTTCCGCCGTCACGGGGCCGTTCCGGACCGGCCGGGCCGGTGGCGGGAAGCGGGTCTTGAGGCCCCTTGGCACGGTGTAACGGACCGTGTTCCAGGGTCCGGCGGCCGGGATGCCTTTGAATTGCGCCGCGGGGTCTGGCGCGATGCGTTTGAGGGCGAAAACCGTTCCGTATCCGGCTGTTGGCGCGCCACACCCCACGCGTTGATCGGCAGAAACGAGAAGGACGGAAAGGCCCAGCCGTTTTGGGAAACAGGATCCGGGCAGGCGTTTGCCCTTGCCTCCTCCCACCATCCTTTTGCACCCGGCAAGGCCCGGGCGCCTGCCACACCCGTCCTTGAGGGCGGATTGCACAACCAAAACGCCGGAGGGAAACCTTGCGGCGGCAGACGCGTTTTCAAAACCGCTTCTCGCCCGATCAGCCTCTAAAACGCGTCCATCACCTGCATCACGGCCGGGCCCATAATGATGAAGAACAGCACCGGCAGGAAGAAGACGATCATCGGAACGGTCAGTTTCGGCGGGAGGGATGCAGCCTTTTGTTCGGCGGCCTGCATGCGTGCATCGCGCGTGTCGTCGGCCATGGTCCGGATTGCGGTTCCAACCGGTGTCCCGTAGCGTTCAGCCTGGATAAGGGCCATCATGACATTCTTGACCGCGTCAACGCCGCTACGCTTGGCAAGGTTCTCATAGGCCTGCCGCCTCTCGCTCAGGAACGACAGTTCCGCGTTGGTCAGGGTCAGTTCCTCGGCAAGCTCCACCGACTGGATACCGATCTCGTCGGCAACGCGCTGGAACGCCCCCTCAATGGACATACCGGACTCCACACAGATCAGCATCAGGTCCAGAGCATCCGGCCAGGCTTTCTGGATGGAGGCCTTGCGCTTGGTGATCTTGTTTTTCAGATAGATGTTTGGCGCAAATGCACCTGCTCCGCCTATAGCGATACAGAAACAGATCTTCGAAAGAACCGGGATCGTATCGGGAAGGATCGCCAGCGCATAGAAAAGCGCGACCACAAAAATCACTAACGGCAGGGCGATGCGGGCAGTCAGAAAATAGTAGAGCGGCGCGGTGCCCCGATAACCCGCCATGCGAAGCTGTTCCTGGGTCGATGCGTCGGACAGCATCTCCTTCAAGTTAAGCTGTTCGACCAGGTTTTTCATCGGAGCTTTTGGCTGGTTGCGCAAGGACGCCCGTGTGTCCTGACCGGCCTGCAGGCGCGCGCGTTCCCGTGCCCTGAGCCGCTCGCGCTCCAGAGCGACCGATTTCATGCGGGTTTTCAGGCTGTCGCGTTCCAGAAGCGGCATGATCAGGGAAAAAATCGTGCCGCTGACCGCGATCATGGCAAGCATCGCGACGAGAAACTGGCTGCTGGCGATATCTTCCAAATTCATGTCACGCGCTCACACATAATTACTGATCAGAAGTCGAAATTGATCATGCCGCGCATCACCATGATGCCGACGAACATCCACATCAGGCAACCGCCGATAATGATGTTGCCGGTTGGCGTCGTGAACAAAATCATGATGTAGGACGGTGCGATCAGAAACAGGATGCCGCCAACGATGAACGGTAGCGATCCGATAATTCCGGCCGACGACTTGGCCTCTGAACTGAGCGCCTTGATCTTTCGCTTCATGGCCTTGCGTCCGCGAAGCACCTTGGAAAGGTTGTTCAGCGCTTCTGCGAGGCCGCCACCCGCTTTCTGCTGGATCGCAACGACAATCGCAAAGAAGTTCGCCTCGGCAACAGGAACCCGCTCCGTAAGCTTTTCGCAGGCTTCGGTCAGGGACACACCCATCACCTGCGTTTCGATAACCTTTCGGAATTCACCCGCCACCGGCTCGCGGGCCTCGCGGGCGACCACCTTGATACAGTCGCCAAGAGGCAAACCGGCCTTCACCCCGCGGACGATGATGTCCACCGCGTTCGGCAGCTCTTCCAGAAACGCATTGAAACGGCGCTTGCGGCGGAAACCCACATACCAGCGCGGCAACCCGAACCCGCCGGCAAATGCCAGGGCAAGCCAGATGTACCACTGGGAAGCGACAAGCATTCCAACTAGAAATGAGATCGCGCCCATGACGACGCTGAAGATGATGAAGTGGCGCAACTCCCATGCAAGACCTGCCTGCTCCATCCTGCGTTTCAGGCTGATTTTGCTCTGTTTGGTTTGCAGTTCCTTCTGCCTGCCCTCGAAATCCTTGAGCTGGTCCTGGATCGATTTGCGCCGTCTTTCGTTATCGCGCACCTTTGATCGCTGCTCTTTGGAGCGTGGCTGCGTGGAAATCGCCTGCAAACGCTGATCGCGGCGCTTGGTGCCGGACAAGGACGGCTGAAAGAAGGAATACACCAGTCCGCCCACACTCAGGGTGACCAGAATGGCGACAGCGATCCCGGTGATCTGCGGTGTTAGAAAGTTCTCAAATCCGGCCATGGTGCGTCAGCAGGTCCCCGTGTCAGGCAGTTTTTTCGGCAGCATCGATCGCGGCGGCAAGGCGGGCCTCTTCACCGAAGTAGCGCGCCCGTTCCCAGAATTTCGGCCGGCCAATACCGGTGGAACGGTGCTGACCCAGGATCCGGCCGTTCGCGTCTTCCCCGGTGATGTCATAGACGAAGATGTCCTGCGTGGTGATGATGTCGCCTTCCATGCCCATCACTTCTGTGATGTGGGTGATGCGGCGGGACCCGTCGCGCAGGCGCATCGCCTGAACCACAACGTCAATCGAAGAAACGATCATTTCGCGAAGGGTGCGCGACGGCAGGGAAAACCCGCCCATGGTGATCATCGATTCAACACGGGACAAGGCTTCACGAGGCGAGTTGGCGTGCAGTGTACCCATTGAGCCGTCGTGGCCGGTGTTCATTGCCTGCAGCAGATCGAAGGCTTCCGGGCCGCGCACCTCGCCAACGATGATCCGTTCAGGGCGCATACGCAGACAGTTCTTGACGAGGTCACGCATTGTGATTTCGCCCTCGCCTTCCAGGTTCGGCGGACGGGTTTCAAGACGAACCACATGCGGCTGCTGCAGCTGCAATTCCGCCGAGTCTTCGCAGGTGATAATGCGTTCCGTGCTTTCGATGTAAGCCGTCAGGCAATTAAGCAGCGTTGTCTTACCCGAGCCTGTGCCCCCGGAAATCAGAACGTTACACCGCGACTTGCCGATGATCTGCAGGAGCGTCGCCCCTTCGGGCGAAATCGACCCGAAGCGGACCAACTGGTCGAGGGTCAGCTTGTCCTTCTTGAATTTACGAATGGTGAGCGCCGGCCCGTCGATCGACAGCGGCGGCGCAATCACGTTAACGCGCGAACCATCAGGAAGACGGGCGTCACAGATCGGGCTGGAATCATCAACCCTGCGGCCGACCTGGCTCACGATCCGCTGGCAGATGTTCATCAGCTGGGCGTTGTCGCGGAAGGCAATCCCGGTCTGTTCGACCTTGCCTGACGTCTCGATATAGACGGTGTGGGCCCCGTTGACCATGATGTCGGCAATGTCGTCCCTGGCCAGAAGCGGCTCAAGCGGACCGTAACCGAGAACGTCGTTGCAGATGTCATCGAGCAGATCTTCCTGCTCGGCAATCGACATGACCACATTCTTAAGCGCAATGATGTCATTGACGACATCACGGATTTCGTCCCGGGCATCTTCTGCGCCAAGGCGGGCGAGCTGCGAAAGGTCAATCGCCTCGACCAGCGCATTGAAAATCTGGGCTTTGGTCTCGTAGTATTCGTTGTTTTTCTTGCGCGCAGGCGCAGTGTTTGCTGATGCCTCCTGCGGCGGCGGAGGGGGTGGTGGCGTGGCAGCAGCGGGCGGTTGAGACGGCTCTAACCTCGGCTCGGCAGCAGGCGGCTCAGATGCAGACGGCACCGGAGCCGGTCGCGGTCCCGATGCTGCAGCAGATGTATTTCCACGCCGACCAAACATTCGAACAAATACCCCGCGTTACCAGCCGTCAGGCCGACTTTCGTTTCAATTTTGCCAAGAGGTCACCCAATCCGCCCCGGCGTTGCCGGGCCGGAACGGCCTTTCCGGAGATCACATGCGCGAGATCGGCAAACATGCCGGAGATCGCGTGCTTGGCTTCCAGTTCGGAAATCATCTGGCCATTGTTGGCCGCCGTACCAAACAGATGCGGCTCAAAAGGAATGACGCACTGCACTTCAAGACCGAGCGCATTGGCAAATTCGTCCGGCCGGATTTCAGGCCGCTTCGGCACATTCGATTTGTTGATCACCAGATGCGGCGCGCGGTCGTTGGGCCGCATTTGCCGCAACGTGTCGACCAGGTTTTTCGCATTGCGCAGATTGGCAAGATCCGGTTCGGCGACCAGCACCACTTCATCGGAATTGACCACTGTTTCCTTGACCCAGCCATTCCAGCCGTGCGGAACGTCCAGAACAATGCTGGGCGCGCTCGCACGCATGGTTTCGATCAACTGCTCGAACGATTTTTCACTGTAGTCATAGGTCCGCTCCAGCGTTGCGGGGGCGGCAAGCAGGCTGAGATGATCGGTGCATTTCGACAGGATCCGGTCGAGATAGGTTTCGTCCAGCCGTTCGGGCGAGGAAACCGCTTCGTAGACACCCTGGATCGGATCCTGATTGTAGTCGAGACCCGCGGTCCCGAACGGCAAGTCCAGATCAGCGACGATAACCTCGTTTTCGAGATCGCGCGCCAGGGCCCAGGCACCGTTGTGAGCGATCGTGGAAGCACCACAGCCACCCTTCACGCCGAAAAAGGAGATAATCCGGCCAAGGGGCTCAGCCTCCGGATCGCCATAGAGCGACGAGATTGCACCAATGAATTCATAGATGCTGACCGGGGTAACAAGATACTCGCTGACACCGCGCCCGATCAATTCGCGGTAAAGCGCGACATCGTTGGTGTTGCCAAGGATAATGACCTTGGTGCCGGCATCGCAATATTCGGCCAGCTCATCCAGTTGCACCAAGAGTTCATTGTCACGCCCATGGGTTTCAACGACAATGACATTCGGTGTCGGTGATTGGCGGTACATTTCGATAGCTGCCGGAATGCCGCCGGGCTTGACCTTCACATGCGCCTTGGTCATGCGCCGGTCCTCAGCCGCCGCTTCCATGGTGCGGCCGGTCTCATCGGACAGGCAGAAGCCCTGAACCACAATTCTCGGCACCGGACGGATATTGATCCCGTCCGACGAATGCCCGTTAAACGGCGCGTCGGGCGGAACCATGTGGTCCGAGTCTTCGGAGAACCGGCTGTAGTCGTCTCCAGAATTCATTTCATTTTACTCCGAAATCTGTGCACCTACGCCTTCGGCGGCCTCCGAAGCGGTTACAGCGCCGTTCCTGTAATTTTCGATCACGACCGCGCGGCGCATCTGGTCACCCGGCGTGGAAGCTCGCGGTGTCAACAGATCCGCAGGATTGTCGATCGTCGCTGCAAGGTTCGCCTGGGCAGCGCATCCGAAATTTTCGTAAAGGCTGTTCTCACCGGTAATGCTTCCGGCAATGTTTCTCGGCCAGCGCCCGCATGGGCCGGCAGTCGCCTGCATCCGCGTGTAAGAAAGGCGGACCGGCGCATCGGCTTCGGGGTCTTCCGACGTATATGTCCGCAGGGAAATCATGGAGTTCGACAGACCGCCACGTTTCAAAGAGCTGCGGATACCCGGGGTGACGGAATGTATGGCGGCTTCGTTCGCCGCCCCGGACGGCACCAGGATCTCGACACGCCCATCGCCGCGACGGCGGGCATCCGACCCGAAAGCCGCGACCGCATCCGAGATTTGTGCGTTGAGCCGGCGCGTGTTTCTGCCGACCGGAAGATCCAGGACCTCCGGCTGCTCGGTAATCACGATCGGATGTTGAAGGCGATAGTCGTGGGATGCCAGCAAACGGGCATCCGCACCGCTCTTGCTTTGACAACCGGCCAATGCCGCCAGAACGAGGATGACTACTGCAGCCTTTGAGGCGTTCAGGGCGTTGTTGTTGCTGATCGGGTTCATGTGCCCATCCTCACTTGTAAATAAACCCGACCTGGCCATGATAAGTCCCCGTATCCTCATGACCGGGTCTGAAGATCTTGTTGAGTCTGTTCAGGAAAATGGTTTCCGCATCATTCGGTACCAACAGATTGTCATCCGGACGGCTCAGTTTGTGTTCAGCCACCGGGTTGACCACATAGGGGGTAACGAACACCACAAGCTCGGTCTGACTGCGAAGGAAATCGCGGCTTTTGAAAAGAGCGCCTAGCACCGGAAGCTGCATCAGCCCGGGAACGCCCTCCAGCGCTTGACGGTAGGATTCGCGCAACAGGCCGGCCATCACCAGAGTACCGCCCGAGGGGAGTTCCAGAGTGGATTCAGCGCGGCGGACTTTCAAAGCGGAGATTGTAATGGAGCCGGCGGTTACCGCTCCATCGCTGCTCAATTCACTGACCTCGGTCTTGACCCTTAGGCTGATCCGCCCGCCCGACAGGACGATAGGCGTGAAATCCAGGCCAACACCGAATTTCTTGAATTCGACACTGATTTCGCCATCGCTTTGCGAAATCGGGATGGGAAACTCGCCGCCGGCCAGGAAGCTGGCGTTCTCTCCGGAAATCGCAGTCAGCGTCGGCTCGGCGAGCGTTCGAACAACGCCGTCGCGCTGCAGGGCCTCCAGTTCCGCCGAGATAGTCGATGCCCCGGAACCGAACGTGGTTCCCAGAATCGCCTGGTTGGTAAGAGACGTGTTGACGCTGTAACCGGGAACGTTCGAGAAATAGGGAGCATACTGTCCGATTGACAGGTTCCCGGTGAACTGTACACCGAGCTGTTTCACAATGGATCGTTCGACCTCGGCCACGGTGACCTTGAGCATCACCTGATCCTTGCCTTCCACGCCGATGAGATTGACGACTTCCGATGCCTTTCCGTCGCCGAATTTCGCCGCGATGTCGGCGGCCCGCTGGGCGTCGATCGTGCTCTTGGCAGACCCGCTCAAAACAACATTGCCATTCACGGAATCAGCCATGATGTTCGAGCCCGGTATGAGCCTCCGGATGATCCGCGTCAGATCGGATGTGTCGGGCTCGACACGCAGATCGAAGCTGGCGAGCTCACGGCCACTCCGGCTGAACAGGACCAGGCTGGATTGCCCCGCGGCATTGCCCAAAATGAAGATCCGCCGGGGCGTGCGCAGAACGGCATCGGCAATCGCCGGATTGGATACCAGAACATCCGCGGCGTCTTCCGCCAGGTTGATCACCACGGACCGGCCGATGCCGACATTGAGAATACGCCCCGACACGCGTTCTCCGGCGGCAACGTGAACCTGGCTCGGGAAGTTGTCGCCCGCATGGGCTGCCTGGCCCGAAAGCAACCCGCCGCCCAAATGCAGACTGGCCGCAACAAGCAGGCAAGCAAGGCCTCGCAGGGAAATGCGCAGCGCGCTGATGGTCATATGTCTCGTTTTCCGGCTCATTCCGAAGTCGCCTGACTGGTTAGTCCGTATTTCACAAAGGTCACTCCGCGCCGGCGAACGTCCGACGCGACGGCGTCATCTGCTGAATCCTCCGCGCTGCGAAGGACGAGAGAGATCGTCCCAACTTGCTGGGATTGCGTCACAATCTCTGACTGCGACAACGTCAGTTCCAAGGTTGCCGTCCGCTTTGGCGACAGGTTGGCCTGATCTTTTTCGCTCGCCGTTGTGGCATCGATTGCCAACACTCGAATGTTTTCCAGGATGGTTTCGCTCACAGCGCCGGTATCGGATTCACGGGTCAGGATGAGATCGACCTTGTCGCCCGGCAGGATGAAACCGCCAGCAGTGGTTTCAGCTTCGACGCCGACCGCAATCGCGCGTTTGCCCTTTGGCAGGATCGCGGACATGAACCCCTTGTCGGTATCGATTAGCCGTTCGGGGCGAATCGGCTCACCTGAATAGATCGGAGCTCTTGCGATCTTGCCGATATTGTCTTTGGCGCCATCCGGATTGTCCTTTTTCGAGATCACACCACTCGGCAACGCGTTCGCAGGCCAGGCAACCCAGTCGATTTGGGCTGGGGATAGCTTGGCACCGAGTGAAATGTCTTCAACAGCCACCAGAATCTCTGTTTGCTCGACCTTCTCGACCTCGGGTGCGCCCGCTTGGTCCGGCGTGCTCGAGCCGGACGTCATGACCATGCGGGCGGCCATCAGACCGGCCCCCACCGCTACCACCAAAACAAGAATTCGTCCGTATTTCATTGTTCGACCCAAGACTGACTGTTGCGAGAACCTCGCCAACCGGGAGCTTGGGCCCGAATTGGTCAAAACATGGTTAATTATCAATGGAGAATTTTAGTAAACGGATCTTTACAATTATAAACAAACTCTTAATGGCAGAATAAACCGGGATTCTTATCAGAAACAAACCGTTTCAATACAAACCCGTCAGACAACTAACATTGTAATGCTGCCAAGAGCGACTGCGGCAGTTCTCAGCTGCCAATGAGCGCGAACCATCCGGTTGACGGATAAATGTGCAGTGCAGCTGCGGCGATCGCAATACCGTAAGGGATTCCGGTATTGGGATTATAGAGCCGTGCGAACCACTCCTGCCGGGCGAGCGCTTCAGGGAACGCGTACCATCCCCGGGCCATCACGATGCCCAAGGTCAATACAAGGCCATAGACGCATACCAGCAGGATGAACGCGGACAATGCCGGGCCCAGCCCGATCCAAAGCGCGATCGCGCTCAAGAACTTCGCATCGCCTCCCCCCATCCACCCGAAAGCGAACATGGAGAAGCCGGCAAGGAAAATGATGGCAAAGGCCGCCAGATGAAGCCCCCACGCTTCAGCCGGCATCCCAGTGAACGCGGCGACAGCAACAAATCCGGCCACCATCAGGATCGAGACCCGGTTGGGAATTGTCATGGAAAACAAGTCCGAAGCCCCACCATAAGCAGCAAGAAGCGGAAAAACCACAAGCAGGATAGCATCGAACATGGCAGGATCCGGGTTTGATCTTACAGTACAATCAATTCAGCACGGATAGTCTTAACAATCCGCATCCGGCAAACAAAAAACGGGCGGAAATCCGCCCGTTTCAAACCAGTCGCCAGCGCCCGGACAGTCCGGGCGAGGCGTCCACAGCGTCTGGATTAGCTGTTTGCGCTGGTCAGAGCGCCGGAAATCGTAGTGAAGATACCGGTCAGGCTGGTGCTCATGGTCAGCAGGGTGCCGATGATGACAACGGAAAGCAGGCCAGCGATCAGACCGTATTCGATAGCAGTTGCGCCAGATTCGTCTTTGGCGAAACGAGAGATAAGAGACTTCATTTGTTTGCTCCTAAGTACCACTTGTATTGACAGCTTCACATCCGCCAGCTCTTTTCGCGGCTGATCGAATATAGTGACAAACTAGAAGCAATACGTTTCCAACCAGTTAAATTCAGCAATTGACGCCTAGTGAATTTTGCATAAATTTTGTATAGTAAACAATATCTTACTTATCGCACGCAGTTAAATACAAGCATTATCAGGCATTCAATAGAATTTAACTTAACGAATACATAATTCATTAACTGTGACCCAGCTCTTTGGCCAAAATCGCCCCTGCCGACCAGGGAGTGGATCGGTCGTTGGTGTCTGTTCCCGCAGATGAATAGCATTCGTATCAGGCAGTTTAGCGCCATCTGAAGCAAGAATTAGGAGTTCTTTCACCATGTTCTGCCCAAAATCTCGCTGACCGCCAGGGAATGGAGTATTGCAAGAATGTACAATTCGATCATCAAAGCGCTTGGTATCTGCGTCGCCTTTGCGATCGCGTGCAACGGCGCACTGGCGGACGAAGGCCCGGTAACTGTCATGGTTGACCGCGCAAAGGTTTTCCAGATCGACGAGAACGCAAGCACGATAATAATCGGCAATCCGTTCATCGCGGATGCCGCCATGCACAACGGAAACACAGTGGTTATTACCGGCAAAAGCTACGGGACAACCAATCTGGTAATCCTGGACAGCAACAACAATCCGATTGTTGACGAAGTCATTTCCGTGACCGCTGCGAACACTGATGGCGTGGTTTCCGTTTTCAGGAATGCGGCCCGGCAGACATTCTCCTGTCAACCGAATTGCCAACCGGCCCTGCAACTCGGCGATCAAACGGAGACATTTGACGCAACCGCACAACAAGCCGTAACCCGCAACGACCTCGCTGTCGGTGCGGCAACAGGACAGAATTAAGTGCTTTTCGACCGGACAAAACGCATGAAGCGTGGAGCCGCTGACAAACGGCGGAACCTGTCCGGTTTTTTAAAAGACCGGGACGGTGTCACGGCTATCGAGTTTGGTATGCTCGCCATCCCGTTCTTCATGATCGTGATGGCGATCATGGAATTCGGCCTGGCCTTTCTGGTAAACCGGATCATAGACAACGCGGTGCTTGAATCGGCGCGCATGATCCGTACGGGTGAAGCCAACCAGTCGAGCTTCAGTGCGGCCGATTTCAAGAGCAATATCTGTAACAACATGCCATCGGTGTTGTGCGACCTGGACAAGTTCGTTGTCGATGTGACAACCGCATCCAGCTTTACCGGCCTGGCTTCGATCGATTCCCTGTTCGACAGCGAAGGCGACCTGAAGTCCAGCTTCAACTATTCAAACGGTTCGGCAAACGAGATTGTCATCGTGCGGGTGATTTACCGTTGGCCGATGTTCTCCTCAATCCTTCAAACCGACGCAGGTGATTCCAGCGGCGAACGCCTGTTGTCTTCCACGGCAATCTTCCGCAACGAACCCTGGCCGTTTTA
Source organism: Roseibium sp. (assembly GCA_965230445.1). Taxonomy (GTDB): domain Bacteria; phylum Pseudomonadota; class Alphaproteobacteria; order Rhizobiales; family Stappiaceae; genus Roseibium. The sequence goes on from OZ246005.1 coordinate 3,543,046, forward strand.
GGGGCAATTCGAACCGATGTTACGGCAAAAGCAATCATTCAAATCGTTCCTGGCAAACCGGCAAGGCGTTGCCGCGGTCGAGTTCGCCATGATCACGCCGTTCATGATTGTCCTGCTGATCGGGATGGTAGAGCTGACAACCGGCCTCAATCACGACAGCAAGGTCCGCCAGATTGCCAGCACAATGGCCGACCTTGTTGCACAGGCTGAAATCATCTCCACATCCGAAGTCGACGATCTGTTCAAGGCAGGCGACGAGATCATTGCCCCATACTCGAGCACTCCTCTCGACATCATCGTTGCCAGTATCAGTTTCGATGAGGACGGCGACCCATCCGTGGACTGGAGCTATGGCAGCGCGACCAGTTCACCCTGGTCCAACTGTTCAGCCCCGCCAATCACCCTTCCCAGCACGATCCAGGTTGCCAATACATCGATTGTGGTTGGCAGGGCGACCTATACCTACACGCCTCTCTTCGCAAGCCTTGCCCAGAATATCTTTCCCCGCGCCGTCTCCATGACGCTTGGCGATACATTCTTCCTCCGCCCGAGGCTTACATCCACGGTCACATTGACCGGCAAGTCGGTCTGTACTTCTTAGGATGCTTAACGTGACGAGGTCTTCGAATGTAGTGCCCGGAATTCCGTTCCGGCATTGGTAGCCAACCGTATTCGAATCGACATCAAAGCCGGGTAATCTCCCCTTAATGCTGCGCTGCAGCGTGAATGTGCCGGACATGCGAGAAAGATACCCATGGCTACCAACCGCACCTATGACCAGATTGAAGTTGGCGACACCGCCACGATCACCAGAACGTGTTCGTCAAACGACCTGCTGGTGTTCGCGCATGCCTCAGGAAACCACAATCCGGTTCACCTTCCGGACACGGATTGGAGCGGCGACGGCCAGATAGACAAGCCAGTTGCGCCATCCATGTGGATCGGAACCCTGGCTTCGGCGGTTCTCGGCAACATTCTGCCCGGTCCGGGCACAATTTACCGAACCCAGAGTTTCCAGTTTCACGACCGCGCCGTGGTCGGTGACGAGCTTCATGTGAAGCTGGTAGCCAAGGAGAAAAAGCCGGACAACGTCGTGACTTTCGACATGACCGTGACCCGTGGTGACGGCAAGCTAATGGTTGACGGCGTTGCAGAAGTTGTCGCTCCGACGCAGAGCATCGAATACGACGACAGCCAAATCCCGACATTGCTTGTGCAGCGTCACCGGCACTTCAACCGGATGATCGAAACAGCGAAGACCCTGCCGCCGCTGCCGACGGCAATTGTCTCACCTGACGATGCGCCTTCGCTGGATGGCGCCCTGGTTGCTGCCAACGATGGCTTGATAGAACCCATCCTGATTGGCCAGGAGAGCCGCATTCGCGCCGCCGCGGAAGAACTCGGCCAGGACATTGGCGGCTTTGAACTGATCGGCACCGAGGATGATTCGGAAGCTGCTGCCCGTGCCGTGGCAATGGTCCAAGAGAACCGGGTGAAGGCGGTCATGAAAGGTCACCTTCACACCGATGACCTGCTGCGCCATGTGGTCAAGAAAGACGGCGGTCTCAGAACCCGCCGCCGCATCAGCCACGTCTTCCTGATGGATATCCCCGGGCGCAAGACTCCAGTGGTCATTTCGGACGCCGCGATCAACATCGCGCCTGACCTGAACACCAAAGTGGATATCACCCAAAACGCGATCAACGCTGCACTTGCGATCGGCCTCCAAACCCCGAAAGTCGGAATTCTGTCAGCAATCGAAACGGTAAACCCGGCCATCCCGTCCAGCCTCGACGCCGCTGTCCTTTCGAAGATGGCTGACCGCGGCCAGATCAAGGGGGCGGTGGTGGACGGTCCACTCGCCATGGACAACGCGATCGACGTACAGGCTGCCCGCACAAAGGGAATCACGTCGCTGGTCGCAGGCCATGCGGAAGTGCTGATCGTCCCCAATCTGGAAGCCGGCAACATGCTGGCAAAGGAGTTGACCTTCATCGCCCATGCCGAGGCCGCAGGCCTGGTGATCGGCGCGAAAGTGCCGGTCATGCTGACCAGCCGAGCCGATGACCGCCGGGCACGTCTTGCCTCCTGTGCGCTGGCGCTGCTCTACAATTACTGGCTCACCAACGGCAAACCGGTGCGGGTCCTCAACGGAGACGACGAATGACCTTGGCAAAGCAGGTCGTCATTCTGGTTCTGAACTCGGGCTCGTCGTCGATCAAATTCACCGTTTTTTCCGGTGAGACGGCGGAAGTGAGCGGACAGGTTTCGGGGCTTGGTGCCACACCGCACATCAAGCTGACCTCGCATCTGACCGGCGAAAAGATCGATCGGGACCTGCCCTCCGATGTTGCCGATCACCGCGCAGCCATCACGGCTCTTCTGCCGCTTCTTGAAGAACGGTTGGGCGGCCGGTCCGTGGATGCCGTAGGTCACCGCGTAGTTCACGGCGGCCCAACGCATTCGGCGCCCTTGCGGATGACGCAAGAGGTCAAGGCCGAACTCAGGCAGTTTGAACCGCTGGCGCCGCTGCACCAGCCGCACAACCTTGCCGGAATCGACGCCGCCGAAGAGGCTTTTCCCGATGCGCTGCAGGTCGCTTGTTTTGACACCGCGTTTCATCGCAATCACCCTTGGGTCAACGACACATTCGCCCTCCCCCGGCGCCTCTATGACCAAGGCGTGCGGCGCTACGGATTCCATGGTCTATCCTACGAATTCATTTGCGAAACCCTGAAGGAAAGCCACCCCGATGCCTATCATGGCAAGCTTGTGGTGGCCCATCTGGGCAATGGCGCTTCGATGTGCGCCATCGACGATGGCCGCAGCATTGGCTCAACGATGGGTTTCACCGCGCTGGATGGCCTGCCGATGGGGACACGTTGCGGACAACTCGACCCCGGCATTGTGCTTTTTCTCCAGACCACGATGGGCATGTCCACGGATCAGGTCTCTGACTTGCTCTACAAGGACTCCGGCCTCAAGGGTCTCTCAGGCCTCAGTCAGGACATGCGCGTCCTGACCGAAAGCGACGATCCGCAAGCGGCCGAAGCCATTGACTATTTCGTTTTCCGTATCCGCCGCGAACTGGGCGCGATGGCCGCCGTCCTGGGCGGTCTGGACGCGGTTGTCTTTACCGGCGGCATCGGCGAAAACGCCGCGATTATCCGGGAAAAGATCTGCGTAGACCAGGATTGGATCGGCCTTGAAATCGACACGGCCAAAAACAAGATGGGCGGGACGCTCATTTCCACTTCACAGTCAAAAGTGGACGTTTTGGTAATGCGTACCAACGAAGAAGAGATGATCCGCCGGCACACCGCGGAGCTTATGCGGACGTCTATGCCGGTTGCTGCGGCTAGCTAACGCCGAAGCGCCCCCAGACCGCTCTCGAGATCAAACATGCGCGTATAGGCCGGATGGTAGATCTCCAAGACTGCCCGGTAGTCGGATTTGGTGACAGCTTCTAACCCGCCCTCAAGATCAGGCTCGATGGCCAGATAGGCGGCCGGATCCTTATCGCGCAATTCCAGTAGACCGGACCTAAGACCGGCGATGATCTCAGCTGGCAGATCACTCCGGACGGTATGGGCATTGTACGGTATTCCTGCCGACCGCCAGACGATGGCCAGATCCCTGAATTTGGGCCCACCCGTCAGGAAGTAGTCCCGCAATGTGCCGGCGGTGAACCCGGTTTCTGCGTCGCCGGCGAGGGTCGACCAGCCGAGTGCCGCCTGAACCCTGCCATCCAGAACTGCCCGAACGCCTTCAACTGGATCATTCACCCGCACCAACGCGGAAAAGTGCGTGTGCGGGTTGAGGCCATCAGCGGCCAGATTGGCTAGCGGGACCCGGAAGCCCGTGACGGAAGTTTCAGGCCCCACGGCCAATCGCTGCCCTTCAAGGGCATCTAGCGAGACATCGCCGGCCTTGCCTCTTGCAATCATGACCGCATGGAACCGCGTCACGATCGCATTTGGCCGGGCGGCTGCAACCGGTTCCACGCACTCGCAGATACGATCCGCAGCCGCAAAACCGGAGGCCGACAAACGGACATAGTCGATCCGGCCATCGGCGAGTGCCACCACGCTTTCTCCCAGCGTGCCGAACAGGAACAGGTCAACGGGAAGATTGACAGCTTTTTCCAGCGCCAGTCTGAACGGCTCGACGCGCTGGCGCATCTGCGGATCGCCCGCGAGCACCACGCCCATCCGCAACCGGTCAAGACTCTTCCCCGCGCCGGGGTCAACGCCTTGTGCCCAAACCGGAGCCGCGCCAAGAAATAAACACAATATCAACCGCATAGCGGTCATAAACACTGTCATACGGACAACATGCGGCCATGAAAAAAAGCCAATTTGAGCATATCCGCCTGAGTGAACCATCACATTTTCCGGCAAACGCACTAAAGGTTTTACATGAGTGAAAACATCTCAACCGTTGTCTTCGATGTCGGCAATGTACTGATCGAATGGGACCCCGAACACCTCTACCGCAAACTCATCCCCAATGAGGACGAACGGCAGACGTTCCTGAACACGGTCTGCACCATGGAGTGGAATATCGGCCAGGACCTTGGCCGCTCTTGGGCCGATGGCGTCGCCGGGCTTTCCGCCCTGCGCCCCGACAAGGCCGATCTGATTGCCGCCTATTCCGAACGCTGGCAGGAGATGGTTCCGGGCGAAGTGCCCGGCACACCAGAAATTCTGGCGAACCTCAGGGCCTCAGGCGTTCCGCTTTATGCGATTACAAATTTCTCGGTCGAGAAATTCGCAGAAACTCGGGAGCGCTTTGCGTTCCTCAAGACATCATTCATCGACATAGTCGTCTCCGGCGAGGAGCAAGTGATCAAACCGGACCTGAAGATCTACCAGATCCTTCTGGAGCGTAACGGGCTTGAAGCTGGCGAGTGCCTGTTCATCGACGATTCGCAAAAGAATGTTGAAGCCGCCCGGGCCGCCGGAATGCGAGCCCATCACTTCAAGAATGCCGGATTGCTGCTCGAAGAGTTGAAGGAACTCAACCTGGCCTGATGCTCTCGTTAATGCCCGAAGCCTTCAAGAACGTTGGCGCAATTGTCGCCAAGGGCATCGACGGCATAACCGCCTTCCATCAGGAACAGGGTTGGAAAACCGGCTTGGGCGATGCGTTTGCCCAGGCCAAAAAAATCCTCTGACTTGAACTTGAACTGGGAGATCGGATCGTCCTCGTAGCAGTCCAGGCCGAGCGATACGATCAGCATATCGGGCTTGTAAACTCGCAGCCACCGGCAGGCATCATCCAGCGCCTGCTGGTAGGCCTCCCAGTCCGTTCCAAGCGGAAGCGGCCAGTTCCGCGTGAATCCGGTGCCGGCATGTTCACCAGTCTCATCCGCATGCCCGAGAAAGTAGGGGAATTCCTCGGACGGATCGGCGTGGATGGAGAGAAACAGCACGTCCGGCCGGTCGTAAAAGATGGCCTGCGTACCGTTGCCATGGTGGTAGTCAACATCCAGGATCGCGATCCGGTTAAGGCCGTTGTCACGGAGCCATTGGGCCGCAACGGCCGCGTTGTTGAAGAAACAGTATCCGCCGAAGAAGTCTGTTCCCGCATGGTGGCCAGGCGGTCGGCAAAGCCCGAATGCCGCAGACTCCCCATCAAGGACGAGCTTGGCGGCCGTCAACGCGGTGTGCGAAGAGGCAAGGGCGGACTCATAGGTCTTCTCGCCGAGCGCTGTGCCCGCATCCATCGAATAGCGGCCCAGTAACCCGTCGATATGCTTGGGCATGACCGACATCCGCAAGCTCCGGATCGGCCAGACGAATGGAAATGCTTCGCCAGTCCGTCCGGCGGCGAGCCATTTCTCCCAAAACTCTTCTAGAAAGGTGACATAGTCAGGCGTGTGAATCCGTTGTAGAGCTCTGACCGGAAAAGCCTCAGGGCCGATCACATCGCCGATTCCACGCTCCTTGATGGATTGCAGCACGGCTTCTGCCCGTTTGCCGATTTCGACCGCAGGCATGAACTGACCATCGGAGAGTTCCCGCTGCGGCGAATGCCCGAGCTGAGTGTTCGCAAAAACCGTTTTCACCTGCCAGCCTCAATATTCACGTGCGGTTTTCATCCTCAACACTTTCAGTTCCGAAATCAGGAAAACCGGTATTCTGTTATATGATTATAACTTTGGCCAGGTTGCAACAAAACACTAGGGAAACCGGCGTGATTTACGCTATCCGGCCAGCATTGGGCTTCCAGGCACAGTCCGGAATTTGGACCATATACCCGGCCTTCAAAGCCTGGCTCCTGAATGTCGACCTTGCCACCGTCATAGAATTGCAAGCCAGGCTCAGTTGTCCAGACTTCCATACGCATGCCGCCGTTGCTGTCCTCGAGCGCGGCAGCAAATTCAACGGATTCCCGGCGGTTTTCGGCAAGGCAAAAATTGTGGTCATATGACTCTGCTGCATCCGCAGGTCCACGCCGGATCCGGCGGCCTGAGCGGAAATCGAAAGGCGTCCAGGCGACCTTGCGCCGTTCCCCTGTAGGAATTTTCCGCTCGTCTACGGGTAAATATTCCTCTGCGGCAATCTCAAGATTATGATCCAGAATGGATTCGCTGCCATCAAGGTTGAAGTAACTGTGCTGCGTCAGATTGACCGGAGTTGTTTGATCAGTCTTGGCACTTATTTTTATCCGCAGCGCACCAGCACCGGTCAGCGTATAACGGACAAGAGTTTCAAGGCGTCCGGGATAGCCTTGATCTCCGTCCTCGGACACCAGCTTGAGCAACACGCTTGCATTGTCATGCTGTTCAACAGTCCAAACCCGCCTTGAAAAACCGGTTGTGCCACCGTGCAGATGTGTGACACCGTTTTCGTTCAACGCCAATTGATACGGCTTGCCATCAATCTCAAGGTTTCCGTCTTTGATCCGATTTGCGACACGCCCTGCAATCACGCCGCAGTAAGGGGAGTGATTTAGGTAACCTTCGAGAGTATCGAAACCCAGGATAACGGACTTCCCGTGAACCTTGAGATCGCGGATAGTTGCACCGAGGGACAAAACCTTGGCTTCCAGGAAGCCTTTTTTCAGAGTGACTTCTTCAACCGGCGTTCCGTCACCCAACGCGCCAAACGGCTCGATCATGTCTGCATTCCCGGTATTGCTAAAAAGAACCCCTATGGCGGAGTACACAGGCCTCCGCCATAGGGGCGATCAAAAAATGCGTGTTGCCAGCCGTTTGACCGCTTTGAACCACCTGTTGGTGGGAATTCGCCCGGTTGAGCAGCGAACTTCCAGTCAGCTTCTCAACCGCAACAGCATTTGAACCTGCAACTCTAGAGAGTCTGATTGTACTCGCCAACTTCCGGATTTTCACGGAGCACCGCGTCAACCGCCTTGAACATGGCGTGGAGGCGTTCCTCGGAAGCCGGGCTTTCGACAACGACCACCAGTTCGGGCTTGTTCGAGGATGCCCGGACCAGTCCCCAGGTGCCGTCATCGGAAACGACGCGGACGCCGTTGACGGTGATCAGATCGGTGATCGGATGTCCGGCAACGGTTTCCCCCTTTTCCTTCATGGCGGTGAACCGGGCCACAACCCGGTCAACAACATCATATTTGATCTCGTCGGCGCATTTCGGCGACATGGTCGGCGAACCCCAGGTCTTGGGCAGGTCCCGGCGCAGATCCGCCATGGTCTTGTCCGGGTTGCGGTCGAGCATGTCGAGAATTGCAATCGCCGAGACAAGGCCATCGTCATAGCCGCGGCCGATCGGGCTATTGAAGAAGTAATGGCCCGATTTTTCAAAGCCGACAATCGCCTTCAACTCCGTAACCCGGCGCTTGATGTAGGAATGGCCGGTCTTGAAATAGTCGGTCTTTGCGCCATTGGCCTGCAATACCGGATCCGTGTTGAACAGGCCGGTGGACTTCACATCGACCACGAACTGGCTGTTCGGATGCAGTGCGGAAATATCGCGCGCCAGCATCACACCGACCTTGTCTGCAAAGATCTCCTCGCCTTCGTTGTCGACGACGCCGCAGCGGTCGCCGTCGCCATCAAAGCCCAGGCCCACTTCGGCGCCGGTCTCAAGCACCTTGTCCCGAAGCGCATGCAGCATCTTCATGTCTTCGGGGTTCGGATTGTAGTTCGGGAACGTGTGATCGAGTTCGGCGTCCAGCGGAATGACCTCTGCGCCGAGCGCTTCCAAAATCTTCGGCGCGAACGCGCCGGCTGTGCCATTGCCGCAAGCCGCGACGATCTTGATCGGACGCTTCAGCTTGGCACGATCAGTCAGATCCCTGGCATAGACATCGGGGAAGCCGTCCACAAACCGGTAGCCGCCGCCGCCTTTAAGATTGAATGAAGCGGACAGGACGATTTCCTTCAAGCGGCCCATCTCCTCCGGGCCAAAGGTCAACGGCCGGTCGATGCCCATCTTCACTCCGGTCCAGCCGTTGTCGTTGTGGGACGCGGTGATCATCGCAACCGCAGGAACATCCAGCGCGAACTGCGCAAAATAGGCCATTGGCGACAACGCCAGGCCGATGTCGTGAACATTAACCCCGGAAGCCAGCAAGCCGTTGATGACGGCCATCTTGATCGAGGCGGAATAGCCACGGAAATCATGCCCAACGGCGATATCCGGGCGAACGCCCCGCTCATGGATCAGCGTACCGATGCCCATGCCTAGGGCCTGCATGCCCATCAGGTTGATTTCTTTTTCAAAAAGCCATCTGGCGTCGTATTCGCGAAAGCCGGTCGGCTTCACCATTGGGCCGGATTCATACTCGAATGTGTTGGGGGTCAACTGAGGCGTGGGTGTCGGAAACATAAAATCCCCTCAAAGGCTAAGCTGTTGCTGATAATGTTGAAAATACTAAAGATAAGTGTCTGGCCATCATTGGATGAGTACAAGGTTGCCATCGGACATGTCAAACCGCTTCAACCGGCTCAACGCAGACATGCCGAGCAGCGGTACTCCCAAACTCCTGTCCTCCAGCACGATAGTTTCGATGGACCTCAGACGAATGGCGCCGATTTTCATCACGTCGATTATCGCCGATGCACCATAGGTTACGCCATTGGCTGTTCGAACAGGATGTTTATAGTCCGAAGATTTCAGAAATATGCCAATGGACTTGGCAATGGATTCAGGAAGAACGGTCGCCGAAGCGCCGGTGTCGACCAGCATTGTGACATTGCGGCCATTCAGGCGCGTATCGGCGAGGAACTGACCGTTCGAGGCAGCGGCGATGACTTCACGGCGGCCAGCGTCAGTATTGGCGGCCTCAGAACCTGAAGTGCTCGCCTCGATCCTTGGCTGATTGCCCGCCGCTAATTTTCCATCGAGGTACTGCATGCCAAGCGGTGCGGCAGCAACACAGAACAGCAGGACAAATACAAAGCGCCACATGGGGGAAACCCGCACGGAAAGAATTGAACTTCGCGAAAAGGTAGCAACACTTTATTAGCGGGCCGTCAACACGGCAATCAGGACAAGCTGTCGGCCATTTCTTCGATCTGCGCACGTGTTGGCGCACTGGATTGCGCACCGGCCACTGTACAGGCGAGCGCCCCTGCGGAAACCGCTTCCGCGAGGGCACGTGGAACCGGAACCTGGCGGCTGAGGGCAGCCACCAATGCACCGCAGAACGCATCACCGGCGCCTGTAGTATCGACCGCATTGACCGGAGGCGACGTAATCCCGATCCTTTCGTCTTCAAATCGTGCAACAACGCCGGCCGCCCCAAGCGTCACAACCACCAGCTTTTCAGACAAATCCTCATGATCGAGCAGGTCCTCCGGTTTTCCCGCACCGCCAATGGCGGCGCTGATCTGCGAACCTTCCGCCTCGTTGACGACCAGAACATCGGCAAGCTTCAGACCGGCGGACAGATCTCCACTCGGCACCGGCGCCGGATTCCAAAAGATCGATGCACCGGCAGTCTTGGCAATTTCCATTGCCTTGAGAGCCTCCGGATAGGGTGCTTCTCCCTGAAGCATGAGAACATCTGATGGGCCGATCAGGTCTCTGAGCCAGTCCCCTTCAACACGTCCATTTGCGCCGCTGGCTACAATGATCTGGTTTTCACCTGCCGCGTCGATACCAATCAGCGCCAGGCCGGTTGCACCGGAAAGCCTGCGGACGCGATCCAGTCTGACACCCGCGTCCCGCATGTTGGCTAGTGCCGGTTCGGCAAAAGGGTCGTCACCGACGGCGCCGACCATAGCGACCTCCGCCCCGGCCCGGCAAGCCGACAACGCCTGGTTCGCCCCCTTGCCGCCTGCAAAAAACTGATGATCCGGCCCGGAGACGGTTTCCCCGGGTTCTGGCAGGCGGGCGACTGCGACCACAAGATCGAGATTGATCGATCCGAATACGACAATCATCTTGCCCTCCCGGGTTCCGCCGTTGCTCAGAACTGGTATCGCTGGGCCTATTTGGTCCCATACATGCGGTCGCCGGCATCGCCGAGACCCGGAACAATATAGCCCTTGCCGTTCAGTTTCTCGTCGATTGCTGCCGTAAAGATCGGCACGTCCGGGTGGCTGGAAATGAACTTCTCCACGCCTTCGGGCGCCGCCAGCAGGCACAGGAAGCGGATATTGTTCGCACCGCGCTCTTTCAGCTTCTGGACTGCGGCAATGGCGGAGTTTGCCGTTGCAAGCATCGGATCGACAACAATCACCAGCCGTTCATCAAGATCGTCCGGTGCCTTGAAATAATATTCGACGGGATGAAGGGTTTCCGGGTCGCGGTAGAGGCCGACATGAGCCACCCGTGCCGACGGCACCAGCTCCAGCATGCCCTCAAGCAGGCCATTTCCTGCCCGCAAGACGGAGGCGAACACCAGTTTCTTTCCGGCGAGCGTCGGTGCCTGCATCTCGGCGAGCGGTGTCTCGATCGTGTGGTAGGCGAGCGGCAGGTCGCGGGTCACCTCATAGCACAGCAAGGTCGAGATTTCCTTGAGCAGCCGGCGGAAACCCTGGGTAGAAGTTCCCTTGTCCCGCATGATCGACAGTTTGTGCTGGACGAGCGGGTGGCTGATGACTGTTGCGCCGGACATGTTTGCCTCTCTTGTTCTCAAGCTCCGTCTTTTTCTAGAGCACTTTCACCTCTGTTGAAACGCGTCAGTCGCCTGGCCGCTTGGCCAAGCCATGGTTTTCCGCGCATTTAATTCCGATCAGCTCTCGATCTCGGCGCTTTCGAGACGCAGGAACAGGCGGGTACGGGTACCTTCATCGCAAAATGCTGCTTCGAGAGCGGTTCTGGTGATGGCCAGCAGATCGTCGCGGCTCCAGTTGAACGCCTCGGCAACGCTGGAATACTCCTTGCCGAGCGTTGTACCGAAGTAAGGCGGATCGTCGGAATTGAGGGTGATCCGGACACCTGCCTTGCGCAGGAAATTGACCGGATGAAATTTCAGAACGGAATATATGCCGAGCGCCGTGTTCGACCCGGGGCAGACTTCCAGCACCACGTTCTGATCTGCAAGCCGTTTCACAAGGTCCTTGTCCTCAATGGCGCGCACACCGTGCCCGATCCGTTTGACCCTCAGGAACTCCAGGGCGGCGATGATGCTTTCCGGCCCGCTCAGTTCTCCCGCATGGGCGGTAATACCGAGCCCGGATTCAGCCGCCAGCCGGAAGGCCTTGGCGAAATTGGCGGGATGGCCGTCGCGCTCATCACCCGCAAGACCGAACCCTGTAACCAGGGGATGCGGATAGCCGACAACCTTCTTCGCTGTCCGCTCAACCGCTGCAGCGCCAAGATGGCGCACGCCGATGGCAATCATCCGGCCTTCGATACCGGTATCGGCCTTCGCCTTCTCGATGCCTTCCGCAAGGCCTTCAACATAGGACTGGTAAGAAAGGCCGGCATTTTCCGCATGATCGGGCGAAATGAACACCTCGCCGTAAATCGCACCTTCCGCCGCCAGCATCCGAAAATAGGTTTCACTCAACTGAGCATAATCGGCGGGCGTCCGGAAAACCGTGCTTGCCCGGTCATAGGCCTTGAGAAACGTCGTGAAATCGGTCCAGGCGTATTTGCCGGGGCCATCGAACAGGCCGGTCGTATCCATGCCGTACTTGTCGGCAAGACGCTTGACCAGCGATGGCGGTGCAGCGCCTTCAATATGGCAGTGCAGTTCCGCCTTGGGCACATTTGTGAACAAGCTCATGTGAGGCGCGGGCCCCTTTCCTTCCGGTTCAGCGGTGTCGTCTCAGTCAACCGCAGCCTTAGACCATTCAAAGAAAGGATTTACCATGCGGCCCGAGCGGCAAATCAAGATGCGCCGCGATGCTTTCACCGATATCTGCAAAAGTTCCGCGACCACCCACTCCCTTGGCCGGAATGTCCGGACCGGTGCCAATCATGGGCACATGCTCGCGCGTGTGATCCGTTCCGCTCCATGTCGGATCGCAGCCGTGGTCAGCGGTCAGGATCAGTAAATCCCCGTCTCTCAGCTTCGCCAGCATGTCCGGCAGGCGGCTGTCGAATCGCTCCAAAGCCGCAGCATATCCCGGAACATCGCGCCGGTGCCCGTAAAGAGAATCGAAATCGATGAAATTGGCGAACACAAGATCCCCATCGCCTGCCAGTTCCATCGCCTCCAGGGTCTTGTCGAACAGGGCGTCATTGCCGGCACCCTTCAGCACCTTGCTGACACCCTGATGCGCAAAGATGTCTGAAATCTTGCCGATGCCATAGACTGTCCGCCCCTCCGCGGCCGCCCGGTCCAGCAAAGTCGGTTCCGGAGGCAGCACGGAATAGTCCCGGCGGTTCGCAGTCCGCTGATAGGTGCCGGCGCTGTCGCCAAGGAACGGACGGGCGATCACCCGGCCGATATTGTAGGGATCAGCAAGTTCCCGCACCGTCTCGCACAGGGTGTAGAGCCTCTTGAGGCCGAAATGCTCTTCGTGCGCGGCTATCTGAATAACTGAGTCCGCTGATGTATAGAAAATCGGCAATCCGGTACGGATATGCTCGTCGCCGAGTTCCTGAATGATCACCGTACCGGAGGCATGGCTGTTGCCGAGCACACCGGAGTGACCCGTCTTTGCGCAAATCCCTTCGATCAATTCTTCGGGAAAGGTCGGCACGGTATCGGGGAAATACCCCCAGTCGAAGCGCACAGGCACGCCTGCGATTTCCCAATGGCCGGACGGTGTGTCCTTGCCGTTGGAAACCTCGGCGCAATAGCCCCAAAGACCTTCCGGTTCGCCTTCGTATCCAAGGTCCAGCGCCGTGTTGCCGGTCGAAAGCCGGGCGGCGGCGCCAAGCCCGAGCCGGTCCATGTTCGGAAGCCGGAGCGGTCCATCACGGAGGCCGTCCCTGTCGCCTTTCCCCATTGCGCACGCAGCCGCAATATGGCCGAGCGTATCAGACCCGGCATCGCCAAACCTTTCTGCGTCTTTCGCACCGCCAATGCCGAAACTATCCAATACGCACAATATCGCTCGAGGCATGGGAACCTCCTTTATCGTTGTTGGCCCGGCTGCTGCCGTTCTGTTCCGCGTCTTGGGCGCGGTTGACTACGGTGCAATCCGCCCGGCAATTGCCGGATTGTCTGCGATGTCCGCAGGATTTCCGATTGTGTAGGCTGCACGCAGCACCGTGGCCGCCCGCGTGGCATCGTCTTCCGTCTTCGCATGCACGATGGCCAAAGGCGCATCTGCATCAACGGAGTTGCCGATACCGGCGAGGCTTGTCAGACCGACAGAATGGTCAATGACATCAGCAGCCGCCCGCCGTCCGCCGCCAAGCTCAATGACCGCGACACCGACAGCACGCGTGTCGATGCGGGTCACTGTGCCCGGCTCATCCGCATAGATGGGAACTTCCAATGGCGCCCTGGCGAGATAGGCTTCGCACTTGTCCATGAAATCCGCCGGGCCTCCCAGCGCCGACACCATTTTTGCAAATGTTTCCGCTGCCTGCCCGCTTTCAAACGCATCTCGCATTTTTTGCGCGCCGTCTTCTGCATTTTCGGCAAGACCACCGGTCGCCAGCAACTCGCCGCCCTGCGCCACCGTGACATCCCAGAGACGGTTGTCGATGGCCGTGCCTTTCAGGAAGTCAACGGCATTTTGCATCTCGACCGCGTTACCTGCTGCCGACGCAAGCGGCTCATTCATGTCGGTCAGCAGTGCAGTGGTTTTCAGACCGGCGCCATTGGCAACAAGGACCAGGCTTTCGGCAAGCGTGCGGGCATCTTCCAGATCCGCCATGAAAGCGCCGCTGCCCCATTTCACATCGAGGACCAGGCCTTGCAAACCGGCAGACAGCTTCTTCGACAGGATCGAAGCGGTGATCAGATCGATGCTTTCCACCGTCGCCGTGACATCGCGGATGCCATAGAACCGCTTGTCTGCCGGGGCCAGGTTGCCGGTCTGGCCGATGACGGCACAGCCGACTTCGCGAACAACTTTCTTGAAGAGGTCATTGTCCGGCTGGGTCTGGTAGCCTGGAATGCTGTCGAACTTGTCCAGCGTTCCGCCGGTGTGGCCAAGGCCGCGGCCCGAAATCATCGGCACCGCCGCACCGCAAGCGGCAAGGGCTGGCGCCAGCATCAGCGAAACATTGTCACCGACGCCGCCGGTCGAGTGCTTGTCGAGAACCGGAGCGTCCACATCGTCCCAGGCCAGCACATCGCCACTATCGCGCATGGCAAGCGTCAGGCTGACACGTTCATCGACGGTAAGGCCCTTGAAGAACACCGCCATGGCCAGCGCAGATACCTGGCCTTCCGTCACACTGCCATCAGCCAGTCCCTTGACAAAGAAAGCGATCTCTTCCGAATCCAGCACACCGCCATCGCGCTTCTTCCGGATGATTTCCTGCGGCAGCATGTCAGTATCCTTCGCCCGAAACCGGTGTCTTGCCGGCAATCTCTGCCAGCAATGAATCCAGCAGTCCGCTCGCGCCGAAGCGGAAAGTTGCGGCAGAGACCCAGTTATGGCCAAGGATCTTGTCCGCCAACGCCAGATAGGCGGCAGCATCAGCAGCAGTCTTGATGCCGCCGGCCGGTTTGAACCCAACCGATTTGCCATGATCCCGGCCGGCTTCCTCGATCGCCGTCAGCATGATTTCGGCGGCTTCCAGCGTTGCGTTAACAGCGACCTTGCCGGTGGAGGTTTTAATGAAATCCGCGCCCGCTCCGATTGCCAGATTGGCGGCAGCATGAATAAGCAACGGATCGCCAATTTCGCCGGTTTCCAGGATCACTTTCAGGATTGCCGGCTCCGGAATGACCGCTTTCACCCGGCGGATCTGCTCCTCCGGAAAGCCTTTCCGGCCTGAAACGAGCGCCTTGTAGGCCATGACGAGATCGATCTCGTCCGCACCATCGGCAATCGCCTTTTCGGTTTCAGCGACAACCGCCGTGGTGTCTTCCCCGCCATACGGGAAGTTGACCACTGTCGCGACCTTGACGCCGGTTCCGCGAAGTTCCTCGACAGATTGCGCGACGAAACGCGGCCAGACGCACACGGCGGCAACAGATCCGTGATCGGTCACGGCGCGTGCCGTCAGTTTTGAAATGTCCGCTGCCGTACAATCGTCATTGAGATTGGTGAGGTCCACCAGCCCAAGGGCCCGTTTGGCGGTCTCGATCATATCAACCACGTCCAGCCTCCTTCACAAATCCGCGGATCAGTTCCTTCATCCGCGCCGTGCCCTGAAGGGCGACGGATTTGGTTTCGTCATGGGAAAGCGCGGTGGTTTGCATCCCGGCGCCATAGTTGGTGATGACCGACATTGCGGCAACGCGCAGGCCGACGAACCGCGCCATTATCACTTCCGGCACGGTCGACATGCCGACAGCATCCGCGCCGAGTGTCCGGGCCATGCGGATCTCGGCCGGTGTCTCGAAGGACGGTCCGGAAAACCACATGTAGACGCCCTCGGCCACCGGGTCGCCAGTCTCCAGCGCGATCCGTTTCATGGTTTTGCGCAGCTCCGGATCGTATGCGGTGCTCATGTCGAGAAACCGGCTTTCGTCTTCCTCGCCGATCAGCGGGTTCTTGCCTGACCAGTTGATGTGATCGGAAATCAGCATCGGCGAACCCGGCGCGACTTCCTCGCGCAATGACCCGGCCGCATTGGTCGCCAGCAGAATTTCGCAGCCAAGCTCCTTCAAGGTCTCGACCGGTGTACGCATGACCGAGGGATTGCCGCTCTCATAATAATGCGCTCTGCCCGACAGGATCACCACGGGCACACCTGCAAGGCTCCCGGCGACCAGTTCGCTGGAATGCGATGTCACCGTGGAAACCGGAAACTCGGTCAGCTTTGCATAGGGAATGCGGACCGCATCCTCGATTTCGTCGGCGAGTGCCCCGAGGCCTGACCCGAGGATCATGCCGATACGATAGGAGCCATCGCGTGCGGCGCGCACGATGTTGGCGCACTCCCGTCCATAACCACTCATGGCGGTCAGTCCTTTTCCAAAAGTTCGAATGCTGCCGGAAGCAGCTCGTCCATTGTGAAACTGCGTTTGATCTTGTCGAGGTCTGCGACATGGACAACCAGATCGTCAGCGGCGAATTCGGCCAGCCGCTGGCGGCAGGCTCCGCACGGTGTACAAAGCGCCGCATCCGCAACAACCACCGCCTCGCAGATCTGCCTGTGTCCGGCAGCGATCATCGCGCTGATAGCCCCGCCTTCCGCACAGACGCTGATCGGATAGGAGGCATTTTCCACGTTGCAGCCGATAAACACTTCCCCGCTTGGCGTTCGAAGGGCCGCGCCGACCTGGAAATCGGAGTATGGCGCGTAAGCCTTCTCCCGCGCTTCCAGCGCCTTTGCGAACAGGGCATCCAGCGCGCTCATGTCCGTTCCTTCAAATACGGAATGCCTGAAGCTTTCGGCGGAATCGCCTTGCCAATAAAACCGGCGAGCAGGATGACCGTCAGGATATAGGGCAATGCCTGGATCAACTGGATCGGCACTTCGCCAATCACCGGAACCTTCTGGCCCTGCATGTGGATCGCCATCGCATCCAGGAAGCCGAACAGCAAGCAGGCGAACATCGCATTGGTCGGCTTCCATTTCGCGAAAATCAGCGCAGCGAGCGCGATAAAGCCCTTGCCGGCAGTCATGTCCTTGCCGAAGCCGGAGGACAGCGCAATGGAGAGATAAGCGCCCGCAATGCCGCACAAAATTCCGCAGATGATCACCGCCCGGTAGCGCAACAAGGTCACCGAAATGCCGGCCGTATCAACCGCTGCCGGATTTTCGCCCACGGCGCGAAGCCGCAAGCCGAAACGGGTGCGGAACAGAACCCACCAGGTCAGCGGTACCGCCAGAAAGGCAACGTAAACCAGCAGATTGTGCCCGGAAATCAGTTCGGCATAAACCGGACCAATGAACGGCACGTCCCGGACAGTTTCCGCAAACGGCCAAACAATTTCGGTGAAACGCCCGCCTTCCGGGAGGGCCGGGGTGCGGCCACCCTGATTGAACCAGGTCTGCCCCAGAAGCACGGTAAGCCCCGCCGCAAGGAAATTGATCGCAACCCCTGAGACGATCTGGTTGCCGCGGTTTGTGATCGACGCGAAGGCGTGGATGAGCGCAAGCCCGACAGCAACACCAATGCCGGCGAACAGGCCCAGCAAGGCGCTTTCCGTCAGAAAGCCGACGGTCGCTGCGCCAAAGGCCGCGCCGAGCATTTTGCCTTCAAGGCCGATATCAACAACACCCGAACGCTCGGAGTAGAGCCCGGCCAGAGCCGCCAGCAGCAGCGGGGTGGAGAGGCGCACGGTGGAGTCCAGAATGAGGATGAACGACTCGAACATGGCTTCAAGCCTCCTTCGTGGCGGCAGTTAACCGGCCGGACATGAAGAACGCCACGATCGCGGGCCGGAACATATACTCCAGCGCCCCGGCAAACAGGATCACCAGCCCCTGAATGACGATGATCATGTCCCTGGTGATGGCCGGCATCTCAAAGGCCAGTTCCGCACCACCCTGGTAGAGCATGCCAAACAGGATCGATGCCAGAACGATCCCGACCGGATGCGCACGGCCCATGAGGGCCACAGCGATCCCGACGAAACCGTATCCGGTGACGAAGTCGATCAGCAGCCTGTGCTGGGTGCCCATGATCTCGTTGATGGCCATCATCCCGGCAAGGCCACCCGAAATCATCATGGTGACAATCGTGATCTTTACCGGCGAGATACCCGCATAGACTGCTGCGGTCGGATTGGCACCAAAGGCGCGGATTTCATAGCCGAGCTTGCTGCGCCAGATGAGCAGCCAGACGAGCACGCAGGTCACTAGCGCAATGATTAGCGACAGATTGACCGGAGCGTAGCCGAAATCCATAAAGGGGAAAACGTCCTTCAGGAGCGGCAAGCGGCCGCCGTCTTCGAATGTGCGGGTTTCAAGCTGCATGGAGCCGGGCCGCTTCAGGACGGTATTGAGCAAGTATACCATCAGCGACGCGGCGATAAAGTTGAACATGATCGTGGTGATCACCACGTGGCTGCCGCGTTTTGCCTGCAACCAGGCAGGAATGAAAGCCCAGGCAGCCCCGGCAAGCGCGGCGCCTGCAATTGCGAAAGGAAGCGTCACGTACCAGGGCACAATGGTATCAAAGGCCAGACACGCCACCGCGACGCCCAACCCGCCGACATAAGCCTGTCCCTCGCCGCCGATGTTGAACAGACCGGCATGGAAGGCCACCGCCATGCAAAGACCGGTAAAGATAAAGTTGGTCGCATAAAACAGCGTAAAGCCTATACCGGCGCCGTAGCCGAGTGAGCCCCATATCAGCACTTCGACGGCCTTGAGCGGATTTTCACCGATCAGCAAAACAACCAGCCCGGAAACGAGAAAAGCCGCTGTCAGATTGATGAACGGAATGAGGCCGAGATCGACCCATTTTGGCAGTTGGCCGGGGCTCATTTTACGCCTCCTTCAACGGCGGCTGAATTGTTGTCATCGATACCGGCCATCAACAGGCCAAGTTCGCCCTCGCCGGTGCCGGCTGCCCGCTCGCCGACGATCCGCCCGTCGAACATCACCAGGATCCGGTCGGCCAGCGCGCGGATTTCGTCGAGCTCGACGGAGACGAGAAGGATACCCTTGCCCTCGTCACGCATCTGGATCAGGCGCCGGTGGATGAACTCGATGGCGCCGATATCGACACCACGTGTCGGCTGTCCGACCAGCAGTACATCCGGGTCACGTTCAATCTCGCGGGCAAGAACGATCTTCTGCTGGTTGCCGCCAGAGAAATTGGCGGTCTTGAGCTGGGGATTGGGCGGACGGATGTCGTACTTCTCGATTTCGCTCTCGGCGACACTTCGGATCTTGCCGATGTCGAGCAGCTGCCCTTCGCCATATTCCGGGTCCCGGTGGTACCCGAGAATGGCATTCTCGTACTCGGAAAAACTGGTGATCAGGCCCATCCGGTGCCGGTCTTCAGGTACATGCCCCATGCTCAGGGCGCGCATATCGGCGGCATTCAGATGGCCGTTGGCAAGATCGATGGTTTCGCCGCCGATTATCAATGTGCCAGCGGCGGCCTGACGGATCCCGGAGAGTGTCTCCAGAAGCTCGGACTGACCGTTGCCAGACACCCCGGCAATGCCGACGATTTCACCAGCCCTGACATTGAAGGAAACATCCTTGACCATGTCGACACCGCGCGAGTCGGTAACCGTGAGACCGCTGACCTCGAGGACAGTGTCCTTCACCTGTGCCGGTTCCTTGTCCACCCGCAAGAGCACGCTCCGTCCGACCATCAGTTCGGCGAGCTCTTCCATGGAGGTGTTTTTGGTCTCTACGGTTGCGACCATTTCGCCGCGGCGCATGACAGACACGGTGTCGGTGATCGCCATGATCTCGCGCAGCTTGTGCGTGATGAGAAGAACCGTCTTGCCCTCGTCCCGCAGGACTTCAAGGATCTTGAACAGGTGATTGGCTTCCGAAGGGGTCAGAACACCAGTCGGTTCGTCCAGAATGAGGATCTCGGCGCTGCGGTACAGCGCCTTCAGGATCTCGACCCGCTGTTGCAGCCCAACAGGCAGTTCCTCGATCAGGGCATCTGGATCGACTTTGAGTTCATATTCGTCTTCCAGCCTGTGAAGCTCATCCCGTGCCTTGCTGAGACTGCCCGCCAGCAAACCGCTGTCCTCGGCGCCCAGAACAACATTCTCCAGAACGGAGAAATTGTCGACCAGCATGAAATGCTGATGGACCATGCCGATGCCGAGCCCGATTGCCGCCCGTGAATCGGCGATAGTCACCTTCTTGCCATCAACGAGAATCTCGCCGTCATCAGCGTGATAGAAACCGTAGAGGATCGACATCAAGGTCGATTTCCCAGCGCCGTTTTCACCGATGATCCCGTGGATCGACCCTTTCTTCACGAAAAGGTCGATGTCCTTGTTGGCGTGAACCGGGCCGAAGCGCTTGTTGATCTTGCGCAGCTCGATTGCCGGAGTATCGTTCATGTCTTCCCCCAGGCGGACATATCAACCCAGTTGGTTTGGACCGGCATTTTTTTACCGTGCCCTGGAAATGCATGCGCCCGTCCTCAGAACGGGCAGGCGCCTTGCGTTATCACATCATGGACCTCGATTGATCCGTCTGAAATGCCGGCAACGGCTGCATCCGCCGCGGACTTCATCTCGGCGGAGATCAGGCCGGCATTGTTGTCGTCCATCACCCAGTCCATACCGCCCTCGGCAAGACCCAGCACCTGAATGCCCGGCTCGAACTTGCCATCTTGCGCGGACATGAAGCTGTCATAGACAGCGTTGTCGACGCGCTTGCGGATGGAAGTCAGAACTTTTCCCGAATGAAGACCGTTCTGGTTGCTGTCGGTGCCGATACCAAGAGCGCCGAGATCCGCCGCCGCCTGAAGGACACCGATGCCGGTACCGCCGGCAGCCTGGATCACCACATCTGCCCCGCGGTTGATCTGGCTGGTCGCAAGTTCTGTTCCCCTTGCCGGATCCGCAAAGGCTGCGGGCGTATCACCAGCCATGTTGAACAGCACTTCGATTTCACTGTTGACCGACAGGGCACCCTGTTTGTAGCCGCACAGGAACCGGCGGATGATCGGAATGTCCATCCCGCCAACAAAACCGATCATGCCGGACTTTGAGGCCATCGCCGCAAGGACTCCGGCGACATAAGAGCCTTCGTGCTCTTTAAAGACGTAGGAGCGCACATTCGGCTGATCGACCACCATATCAACAATCGCGAAAGACGTTTCCGGGAACTCCTTCGCGACTTGGCCAAGCGCATTTGCCTGATTGAACCCGATGGCAACGACCGGATTGCCGTCCTTACCGGCAAAGGTCCGGAGCGCCTGGACGCTTTGCGCATCCCGCTCCAGTTCGAATTCAAGAACCTTGCCGCCACCCGCGTTCTGATAGCGGGTCACCCCGTCAAATGCGCTTTCATTGAAAGAACCGTCAAATTTGCCGCCAACCGAATAGACAATTGCCGGGTCGGCGAGCGCGGCCCCGGCCAGAAGGACCGTTCCCATTGAAAAGAAAATGATGGCGTTTCCAAGTTTGCCCATGCGTCCTGCCCCAATGACTTGCGTTGAAAAAATGTTGCCCCGCGCCAGACCGGCGCGGGGCAGACCGTTTCTTAAAACGGGCAGGATTCGTCAGACATGTAGTCATGAACGACAACTTCGCCGGAGACGATTTGCGCGGTCGCGGCTTCGGCAGCTGCTTTCATCTCATCGGAGATCAAACCAGAGTTGTTGTCGTCAAGCGCCCAGCCCACGCCACCTTCGGCAAGACCCAGAACCGAAAAGCCGGTGGTCCATTCGCCATTCTTGGCGTCGGAGAACGCTTCGAAGACGGCGGTGTCAACGCGCTTCAGCATCGAAGTCAGCACGGAACCCGGGAACAGGCCGTTCTGGTTGCTGTCCACGCCGATCCCGAGCTTGCCCGCATCGGCCGCTGCCTGCAGCACGCCGCGGCCGGTACCGCCGGCTGCGTGATAGACAACGTCGGCGCCACGGTCGAACTGCGACTTGGCCAGTTCACCGCCCTTGACCGGATCGTTCCAGGCCGCGCCAGTGGTGCCGGTCATGTTTTCAAAAACTTCCGCATCGCCGCTGACGGACAGGACGCCCTGCTTGTAACCGCAGGCAAACCGGCGGATCAGCGGAATATCCATGCCGCCGACGAAGCCGACCTTGTCGGTCTCGGAGGCCATCGCAGCAAGAACGCCGACAATGTAGGAGCCTTCCTGCTCCTTGAAGAGGATCGAACGGACGTTCGGGAGATCGACGACCATGTCGACAATGCCGAACTGGGTATCCGGGAATTCCTTGGCGACTTTCTCAAGCGCGCTCGCCTGCGAAAAGCCGATAGCAATGATCGGGTTCCGGCCTTGCTGAGCAAAACGGCGCATGGCCTGTTCGCGCTGACTGTCGTTCTGGATCTCAAAATCGCGGTATTCGGTGCCGGTTTCGGCCTTGAATTTCTCAGCGCCGGTAAAGGCTGCCTGGTTGAACGATTCGTCGTTCCGGCCACCAAGGTCATAGACGACCGCCGGACTGAAATCGGCCGCAAAGACCGCAGTCGAGAGTGCAAGACCGGCAATAGCAGTACTAACTTTCAGGAATGTCTTCATTTTTACCTCCGACATCCGGAACCGCCGGCGGCGGTTCTTCTTCCCCTCACAACGCGCCGGATCAGGCCGAACGCGCCAACTTGTTTCCGATCCGCCCGGACAAGACCCTTGCCAGGGTTTCATCCGTTACCAGATCGGTTATGACACCGGTACGAAGCGCAGCAAGTGTGGCATCCGCCTTGCTCTCGCCTCCCACCAGCGCAATCACGCGCGATCCCCGCACTTGTTTGAAATGCAGGCCAACCGCGCAGTCACCGAGTGTGTCCGGTGCCAACCGGCCGTCAATGGTCAGGAACCGGCCAACAAGGTCGCTCACGGCCCCTGCAGCGATCAAGTCTTCTTGTTCATTTTTGGTAATCATGTCCCGCTTGACCAAATGCCCCTCATTGCCGACCGAGCCTATCCCGATCAGGAACGCATCCGAGCCCGCCGCCCGTGCAATCAGTTCCTGCACACTGCGCTGCCTCAGAAAGGTCGCCTTCTCCTCGGCGTTCTCGGCAAAATACGGAACGGGCAGAAAATAGCCGACGCCGCCGGTGCGCTCCTGCATCTTCTGGACAATGTCGTAAGGGTTTGCGGCCAACGTGCGGGTCAGCGATCCGCAAATCGAAATGATCTCGAGATCCGGGCGGGAAAGACGCGGCAATGCCTCGACAGCCGCCGTCAATGTGCGCCCCATGCCCACGCCAAGGCGTTTCACCGTTCCACCGCTCAAAAGGCCATTGAGGAGTTGGGCTGCACAGGCTGCAACCGATTTGAGGACACTGTCCTCATCACCGGAACCTAGTTCCGGAGCCACGACACAACTGCGCAGATCAAAATGATCTGTCAGCGCATCTTCCATCTGGAGGCATTCCAGTGGACGGCCGTCGATATGAAACTTGATGTGACCAGCCTTCTGCGCATGGGCAATCAGGCGGTGAACCTTGGCTGGCGAAACACCAAGCTGCGCGGCAATGTCACCCTGCGTTCTGCCACCGACAAAAGACAGCCACGCGGCCCGGATGGCCAGGTATGTGGTCCAGTCTTCCTCGGGTGCCTTCATGGCAGCGCCGCCTCTCATCCCCTGCCGGACCATCATTGGGCCGGTTTCCGGACGTGCCGCTTTCAGGCACCCTTGCCGGGCTTTGACCTGAATCGCCCTTTTAAGAGCAAGGCATCGCCGATTCGTTTTGCCCCAGCCCGCAAATGAAAAATTCTTCACCAACTGAGAATATCTTCGGAACATGCCCTGCGCGCCAAGCGGCGTCAACACAATTAGTTGCACAAAATTGAGACGATTGACCATCGGGTTAGCAGTCTGGCGGCGCGCAAACGTGGCTTCTTATTCGGCGGATTTCTTTGATGCACTGCAAACCCATGACAACTCGGCATTTTTTGCCCAATCGGTATTAAATCAACACCTAGCTGTGGATCACGCGCACATGGTGCACATTTGATATTGCCGGGCTTGAAAGTTCCTCTACGCTCTACACTATAGCCTGCTAAGTTCTTCCAAGGTTGAATCCGTAATTTGCACAGCCACTTAAGAGGAGAAGCTCTAAGTAGAAAATATTAGCCAGGTAAATAATGAAGTTTAGGGAGACGTAATCAAGCAGCCCCTCGGGCTAAGAAGGAGAAAAAAATGCGTCTCGGAATTCGCGGAATATGTGCAAGGGCGGCCTCCCTGATGCTGCTCTCCTCCGTCGCGGCAAGTCTCATCTGCGCGCCGGCAACTGCCCGGGACTTGCGCCCGGCGCTGAAAACAGCAAGCCAGTACAGTTACAACCCGGCCAATGAAGTAGACGTTGAGCTGGTTCTGGCGGTCGACATCTCCCAATCCATGGATACTGACGAACAGGAAGTCCAGCGCGCCGGCTATGTGTCCGCTCTGACTTCCAAGGAGTTCCTGGAGGCCATTCAGGTCGGCCCGCTGGGGCGCGTAGCCGTGATCTACATGGAATGGGGCGGTGTGGACGAGCATTTCATCATCGCGGACTGGACAGTCGTCGACGATGAACAAAGCGCCGCTCAATTCGCTGCCAGTATAGCCGAAGCCCCGCTCCGCCAGGTGCAGCGAACGTCGATCACGTCGGCATTGCACAAGGCAGTGCACATGGTTCAGACCAACCAGTATCAGGGTCTGCGCCAGGTGATCGACATCTCGGGCGACGGTCCCAACAATCAGGGCGGCTCGGTGACCGCCGCACGCGACGAGATGATTGCGTCAGGCGTCACCATCAACGGCTTGCCGCTGATGATGAAGGCCAGCAAGAGCACCTGGCAGGCAATGCTCAACCTCGACCACTACTACGAGGATTGCGTCATCGGCGGTCCAGGCTCGTTCGCCATTCCGGTCCGCTCCAAGGAAGGCTTCGCGGATGCGATCCGCATGAAGCTGGTGATGGAAATTGCCGGGATCACCTTTGACGAGCCGAATTCGCACCTCCGGCGCGTTTCTGCCCGCGAACCGGTTCGCTGCAGCCTGTTCGACTGAGAAAAAGTCGAACCTGCGACGGATCGAGACCCGTTCCCGCCATACCGCACCCAACTGGTGCGGTGGTTGGGCCGGGCCTTTGCCGGTTGCAATTCCCTTTTGCCATCGGTTCCGGAAATCTGTACATCAAGGGTGCCCTTTGTAATCCCGAGAGGTAAGCCCGGATGGCCAAACAACCTGTGTTGGCTCTCGTCGCCCATGACGCCAAAAAGGATGCGATGGTCGATTTCGCCAGGCGCAACCAGGACAAGCTGTCCTCTTTCGACCTTGTCGGCACAGGCACAACCGGGGGGCGGATCAAGGACGCCTGCCCTGGCCTAAAAATCCAGCGCCTCAAGAGTGGCCCGCTCGGCGGCGACCAGCAAATCGGTGCGATGATCGCCGAAGGCCAGCTTCAGGGCCTGATTTTCTTCGTCGATCCATTGTCTCCCATGCCGCATGACGTTGATGTCAAAGCGCTCATGCGCCTTGCCGTCGTCTATGACATGCCTATGGCGCTCAACCCCTCCACCGCCGAAATCCTGCTGCGCTCGGCCCGGCTTGAGGGCCTGACCACCAGTTCGGCGACACCGGAAGTGCAGTCCAAGCCACATTTTGCACAATGAACTCCACTGAAACTGTTACCCCATTTCCTTATCCCATTCTCGTAGCGGATATCGGCGGAACCAATGCCCGGTTTGCGCTGGTCGAAAGCCCCACCTCGCCGACAAAGAACTGCGGACGAACGGCAACCGCGGAACATAGAGACATTTCCTCCGCGATCACCGGCACGGTCCTGCCTCAAACGGCAGCCAAGCCGAAGACAGCGATTGTCGCGGTCGCAGGTCCGGTCACCGGGGACCAGATCCCCTTGACGAACGCAGCCTGGGTTATCGAACCCCTCAGGATGATCGCCGATCTAGGTCTGGAAACCGTCGTCATCGTCAATGACTTTGAGGCCCAGGCCCTGGCACTGCCGGCCCTTCAAGGTCCGGATGTGGAGCAGATCGGCAGTGGCACCGTCCGCCCTGATGCATCGAAATTCGTTCTCGGTCCCGGAACCGGTCTCGGTGCCGGAGCCATGATTCGCGCGGCAAACCTCTGGATTCCCGTTCCCGGCGAAGGCGGCCATGTCGAACTTGGACCGGTGTCGGACGACGATACCGAGGTCTGGGCACATCTTGAAAGGGTCGGCGGGCGGGTCGGCGCCGAACAGGTGCTCAGCGGCTCCGGCCTTCCAAGGCTGGCACACGCTGTCACCGCTGCAATGAAGGCCGACCGGGAATTCACAACAGCTGCCGACGTAACCCGGGCTGCCGAATCAAATGACCCGGTCGCGCTGCGAACCCTGGCCGTGTTTGCGCGGGCTTTGGGGCGGGTTGCAGGCGATCATGCCCTGACAATCCTCGCCCGGGGCGGCGTCTACCTGACCGGCGGCGTGACACCGCGCATCGACCGGTTCCTGACCGATGGCGCTTTCCGGGCCGCCTTCGAGGCAAAGGCTCCGCATGAAGCCCTGATGCGGACGATCCCGACATTCATCGTCCGGCACCCGGAACCGGCGCTCCTGGGCCTTGCCTCGTATGCCCGCCGCCCCCAGGAGTTCGCCATCGAGATCAAGACACGATGCTGGCGCGCGCCCGGCGCGCCCTGACCAAAATTGGTGCGTGTTTCCATGCAGCCCCGACTGGCTTTCCCGTCACCACTGCCAATTGACGCGGTCCTGCCGGATCTTCTGGCCGAACTGGAGAGCCGTCCCAATGCGGTGCTGGTAGCCGAACCGGGTGCCGGAAAGACGACACGGGTTCCTCTCGCCCTGTTGCCGGCAGAATGGCGCGGCGACGGCAAGATCCTGGTTCTTGAACCCAGGCGGCTAGCCGCCCGCGCCGCCGCCCGGCGCATGGCCTCGGAACTCGGCGAGAAGACCGGCGAAACCGTCGGCTACCGCGTCCGGATGGAAAGCAGGGTTAGCGCAGCGACATGCATCGAAGTGATCACCGAAGGCGTATTCACCCGGATGATCCTGGACGATCCGGAACTGACCGGCATTGCCGCAGTACTTTTTGATGAGTTCCACGAACGTTCGCTTGACGGCGACCTCGGTCTTGCCTTCGCACTGGATGTGCAGTCGGCCCTCCGCCCGGATCTGCGGCTTGTTCCGATGTCCGCGACCATTGACGCAGCCGGTGTTTCCGCGCTTTTGGACAGCGCTCCGGTTATCGAAAGCACGGGCCGCAGTTTTCCGGTAATCACCCGCTATCTCGGGCGAAGGCCTGGTGACCGCATTGAAAGTCAAATGGCGGGGGCCATCCGGACGGCGCTTTCCGAGGAACCAGGATCGGTGCTCGCTTTCCTTCCCGGCCAGGGTGAGATTCGCCGAACCGCAGAATTGCTTGAAGCAAAACTTCCCGAACACTGTCAGATCGCGCCGCTATATGGCGGACTGGACGCACGGGCGCAGGATGAAGCCATTCGGCCCGCAACGGCCGGCAAACGCAAAATCGTGCTTGCCACAGCAATCGCGCAGACATCGCTGACCATCGAAGGCATCCGTATCGTGATCGACAGCGGCCTGTCTCGGGTGCCGAAATACGAACCGCAAACAGGGCTGACCCGCCTTGAAACCGTTCGTGTTTCGCGCGCAACGGCGGATCAGCGCAAGGGCCGGGCCGGGCGAACGGAGCCGGGTGTCTGCTACCGCCTTTGGGATGAGCCGCAAACGGCAGCGCTTCCTTCTGCTGATACACCTGAAATTCTGGAAGCCGATCTGAGCGGCCTTGTTCTTGACCTTGCAGCCTGGGGCACGCCAGATCCGGGCGCATTGCGGTTTCTCGATCCGCCCCCTGCCGGGGCGTTTGCAGAGGCGAAGGCCCTGCTTTGCGATCTGGACGCGCTGAATCCAAATGGCGGACTAACCGCAGAGGGAAAGGCGCTCGCAGATCTGCCCTTGCACCCCCGGCTGGCGCACATGCTGTTCCGGTCGGTCGACCTCGACCTCGGCCCGACTGCCGCGCTGATCGCGCTGTTGCTGGCAGAGCCCGGGCTGGGAGGGCGCGAACCGGATCTACGCCGCTGTCTGAGCCGGCTTCAATCTGACAAGAGCCAACGCGCCCGCGACGGCAAGATGCTTGCCAGCCGATGGCTATCTGCGGCCGGGGGAAAAGCCGGGCCGGTGGAACCGGAATCTGCCGGCATGCTGCTGGCCCTTGCTTATCCGGACCGGGTGGCACAGGCACGAGGGCAAACAGGGCGCTTCCGGCTTGCCAACGGGAGGGGCGCCGAACTGGACGCGGAAAGCGCGCTCGCTGCGGAAGCCTTACTGACCGTCGCCGATATTCAGGGCAAGGCAGCAACCGGCCGGATCAGCCTGTGCGCGCCGATCACCCGCGAGGACTTTGAACTGTTGTTCGGGTCCGAATTCACCGAGGGGGACGAAGTTCACCTCAAACCGGACGGAACCGTCAGCGCGCGGCGCGTCACCCGCTACAAGGCGCTGGAACTAAGCTCGATCCCAGTGACGACACCCGACCCTGCCGCCGTGGAACGGGCATTGCTGAAGGAGATCCGTCGCAGGGGCGTTCATCGCCTTCCCTGGAGCAAGGAGCAAATCCTGCTGCGCAAGAGGGTCACCTTTGCGCGGAACGGTGGGGAAACGGAACTGCCGGACCTGTCCGATGCGGCCTTGTCAGAGGATCTTGAAACATGGCTAGGGCCTTTCATTGCAGGCGCGACTTCCGTATTGGCAGTGAACGCAGAAGTTCTCGGGAGCGCGCTCGCCCATCTGCTGCCGCACGATAAAGTGCGGCTGCTCGACAACCTTGCGCCCTCCCATTTCGAAGCGCCCACCGGCACACGCGCGCCCATCGACTACGCCGCCGAAGCAGGTCCGACCATATCCATCCGGGTTCAGGAATTGTTTGGGCTGACAAAGCATCCGGCCGTTCTGGACGGAAGATTGCCGCTGGTTCTGGAGCTGTTGTCACCCGCCCAACGGCCTATTCAGGTCACGCGGGATCTACCTGGGTTCTGGAAAGGCTCGTGGGCCGACGTGAAAGCAGAAATGAAGGGCCGGTATCCAAAGCATCCCTGGCCGGACGATCCGACAAATTCCGAAGCCACACGACGCACCAAGAAAGCAAGCGGTTCGTGAAATCCGGTTGCAAGCGCTCTACAACCCCTGCCACTTATGGTAGATTTGACATGTCCGGGCTTCGGAGACTTTGGATCAATGGACCGCCAGAAAATACTCGCCGATTTGGCCGACAGGTCCAGCTACCCGAAGCACGCAATCGACTACAGCGTTCAGGTTCCGGACCGGACCGCAGCGATTTTTCTCCCGATCCTTGGACGGGCGCAGCGTTGGCAGGCAGAAGAACCTCTGGAAATGGACGCCCTCTACTTCGGGATCCACCTGCTGGCGGCCAACAAGACGACGGAAGCCTTTGGTCCGCTCGTCGACCTGTTGACCCGCTTCCCCGATGCCGCTGATCGGGTTCTGGGTGAAAACGCAATCGGAACGACGGTGCCGCGGGTGTTGATGGCGCTGGCAGCGGGCAAAGCGGACACGCTCTGGCGCATCGCGACCGATAACAGATTGGATTTTCTTATAAGGGATGCCTTCTTGCGCGCCTGGACCTTCGAGGTGATGGAACTTCGCGTCTCACATGTGGCCGCCACACGCCTGCTTTCGGCGTTTTTGAATGAGGAAACCCGGCCACCGCCAGATGACTTCATCTGGAACGGCTGGCTGACCGCGATTTCCGACCTTGGCTTTGAGGAACTGCTGCCGGCAATCGAACGTGCGATAGCGCACGGCTGTATTAGTGAGGAGGATGCCTCCGTCAATCACGCCGACTTCAGTAAGTTCAAAGCGGGCCTTCAGGAAACGCTTGAAACCAATGACAGATCGGCGCTCCAGGTCGCCCGGGGCTACATTCCCTTCGGCGAAGGTCAGTACGATCGGAGCGACGTAATGCTCGCCGCGCCGGGGGCCGATGAAGATCTGACGGTTACGGAAAGCGAATAACAGGTCCGATCCGGCTATTCGTCGGATGCGGCGACCAGGCTCGCGTTGCCACCGGCAGCCGCCGTGTTGATTGACACCACCTGTTCGAGCGCAAAGCGCGGCAGATAGGCCGGTCCGCCTGCCTTGGGCCCTGTGCCCGAAAGACCGGAGCCACCGAAGGGCTGGGTTCCAACCACGGCACCAATCGTGTTGCGGTTCACATAGACATTGCCGACGGATAGCCGGTCAACGACCTTGTTGACAGTCGCATCAATGCGGCTGTGAACCCCAAGGGTCAGCCCATAGCCGGTTGCGGCAATCTTTTCGAGAACCAGATCCAGGTCCTGCGCCTTGTAGCGGACCACATGAAGGATCGGTCCGAAGACTTCTTTTCTGAGCGCCTCAGGAGCCTCCAGCTCAATGATATGCGGGCCGACCCAGGTTCCGTTGGCGAGATCTCCCCCCGGGACAGATCCGGAGTAGCGAACATTTTGGGTTTTGATCATGTCGCGCACATGATCGAGTATGCCGAACCGGGCATCGTCATCGATCACCGGACCGATATCAGTCGACGGCAAACGCGGATCACCAAGACTGAGTTCCCTTGCGGCCCCTTCCAGCATCTCCAGAAGGGCATCTGCAACATCGTCTTGCACATAAAGGAGCCGGAGCGCAGAGCAGCGCTGACCGGCCGACCGGAAAGCCGACATCATCACGTCGTCGCAAACCTGTTCGGGCAAGGCGGTTGCATCAACAATCATGGCGTTGATCCCGCCGGTCTCCGCAATCAGCGGAACAATCGGGCCGCGCTTGCTGGCAAGCGTGTTGTTGATCGCCCAGGCGGTTTCCGTGGACCCGGTAAACGCGACCCCGGCGACATCCGGGTGCGACGTCAAAGCCGCGCCGACATCGCCCTCTCCCGGCAACAGGAAGAAGGCGTCCTCCGGCAGTCCGGCTTCATAGAGCAGCTTGGCTGCTTCAAAGGCAACAAGAGGCGTCTGTTCAGCCGGTTTCGCAACCACCGTGTTTCCAGCCAGAAGCGCAGCGCTGATCTGGCCGAGATAAATCGCCAGCGGGAAATTCCATGGTGAAATACATACGAAGACGCCACGTCCCCGGTAGCGATAGCGGTTTTCCTCGCCGGTTGGGCCGGGCATCAACCGGCCTTCGCCGAAGAGATTGCGGGCTTCCACCGCATAGTAGCGGCAAAAATCAACGGCTTCGCGGATCTCTGCAATGCCATCGGTCAGGGTCTTGCCGGCTTCCATGGCAAGCAGCGCCATCAGGCGGTCCCGATTAGCCTCCAATAAATCCGCTGCCCTTTCAAATATCTGCGCACGGTCCTGAACCGGGGTCCGCGACCAGGTTTTGAAACCGGTCTTGGCCGCTTCCACGGCCGCTCCCGCCATATCGGCATTGGCAAAGACAACCGACCCCACGCGGGTCTTGCCATCCATTGGCGCAAGGAGTGGATGGGCGGCTCCCCCCTTGTCCAGCGTTGCGCCGAGCGGATGTGCATCGACTGCGGGGAACCGGGACTTTGCCATCCCTTCGGTGAGTGCGTTGCGTTCGGCCGCGTATCCAAATTCGATACCAGCCGAGTTCTTCCGGCTGTCACCATAGAGCCCTTCGGGCAATGGAATGGAATGGTTCACGGCATGACGGCCATTGTCGAGAATGTCGCGCGGGCGCTTTAACAAATCATCGATGGGAACAGATGTGTCACCAACAATAGTCACAAAGGACGAGTTGGCGCCATTTTCCAGAAGGCGGCGCACCAGATAGGCCAATAGGTCCTTGTGGCCGCCGACAGGGGCGTAGATCCGGCAGGGAAAGCCGTCCTTCTCGGTGATTGCTTTGAAAAGACTTTCGCCCATGCCATGCAGCCGCTGGAACTCGAAACCGGTTGCATCACCGGCCAGTTCGATAACCTGCGCGGCTGTCAATGCATTGTGGGTGGCGAACTGCGGGTAGAGGACATCACGCGCGTCCAGCATGCGTTTGGCGCAGACAAGGTAGCTCAGGTCAGTCGCCGCCTTGCGGGTGAAGACCGGATAACCTTCCGCGCCATTCTCCTGGGCCATCTTGATTTCGGTATCCCAGTAGGCCCCCTTTACCAGACGGATCATCAGCTTACGATCCAGCTCCCGGGCAGCGGACACGAGCCAATCGATCACCTGAACCGCACGCTTCTGATAGGCCTGGATCGCAAGGCCGAACCCGCTCCAGCCATCGGTGACCGGATCAGTCAACAGTGTTCCGATCACATCGAGCGAGATCTCGAGGCGGTCGGCCTCCTCCGCATCAATGGTGAAGTTGAGGTTTCGCTCCTTGGCAAGTTGAGCAAGAAGCCGAACCTTTCGCACCAGTTCGTCCCGCACCCGTGCACCGTTGACAGCTTCGTAGCGGGGATGAAGGGCCGACAGCTTGACGGATATGCCTGGGCGATCCGGCAGGTCCTTGTCTCCGGCGAGGGTGCCGATTTCCAGGATGGCATTGGCATAGGATTCGAAATACCGTTCGGCATCCGCCGCCGTGCGGGCGCCCTCGCCCAGCATGTCATAGGAGTACCGGTAGCCCTTGGCCTCCTGTGCCTTGGCCCGGTCCAGCGCCTTGCCGATTGTTTCACCAAGCACAAACTGATGCCCTAAAAGCTGCATCGCCTTTCGGGTCGCGGTACGGACAGCCGGCATGCCCATGCGTTTGACCAAAGCGGACAAGATGTTCTGCGGCGTGTCGCCCGGATGCATCAACCGGGTGGTGATCCCCAGCGCCCAGGATGAGGCCGAAACCAACAGGGTATCGGACTGTCCGGCCGGACTGTCGTCAAACCGGGCTGCCGCCAGCTTGTCTTCGATCAGTTTGTCCGCCGTGCGCGCATCCGGAACCCGGAGCAGCGCCTCGGCAAGCACCATCATCGCCAAGCCTTCGCGCGTGGTCAGGTTGAACTCGCGCATGAAGTCTTCGACCCCGCCAAGACCGACCGATTCCGATCTCATTGCCTCCACGTAGCGGCGGGCGCGATTGTCTACCAGCTTCTCGGAAACCGGGTCGACTTTGTTGTCTTTCAGAAGTCTTTCGACCGCAGCTTTGTCACCGGGTGCATACTCGGCACGAAACGGCTCCATTTCGTGCGGCTCTTGCTGGGATTTTGCCGAGAGGTACGGGTGCATTCAAATCTCCTGAGGGCATCGGCAGCCGCCGACCGTTGATTATTCATTCTATCTGAAAAACAACCCCGGATTTCACTGTTTTATCCGGATATTTCGGCTATTCTCACGGCGAAATCTGGAAAATATGGATTAATCACGGCATGGATGGAACAGATCGGCGCATTTTGAAGGCATTGCAATTGGATGGGCGTGTTACCACGACCGACCTGGCCGAACGGGTTCGCCTTTCCCCGACAGCAACAGCCGAACGCATGAAACGATTGCTTAGGGAAGGCTACATTGAGGGCTTCTCTGCAAGGGTCGATCCGAAAATGGTCGACCGCGGCCTGCTGGTTTTTGTGGAAATCAAGCTGGATCGGACGTCGACAGAGATTTTCGACGCCTTTCGGGCCGCTGTGAACCGGTATCCTGACATTCTTGAATGCCATATGGTGGCTGGCGGGTTCGACTATCTGCTCAAAAGCCGGGTGAAGGACATGGAGGCCTACCGGACATTCTTGTCCGACGTGGTTCATGCCCTTCCGGGCGTACGGGAGACAAGGACCTATACCGTCATGGAGGAAATCAAGGACACCCATATCCTGCCTGTGTGATCCATTCGTATCGGGCAGCGAACGGAAAGTCTCCGGCCACCATCAATCAGGTTTCACAAACCCTTGTCTTGACCCGCCCGGCGCAGCCCGGCACAGGACTCGCAAGTTCGCCATAAAAGGTCTGACATGATGTATCTTATTCGCCTGTGCACGCTCGCATTGTCCTTTCTCGCATCCGGTTTTGCACAAGCCGGTGAAGACGAATGGAACGCACTTCTGGAAAAGGCGCGCGGCCAGACGGTCTATTTTCACGCCTGGGGCGGTGAGCCGCGCATCAATGCCTATATAGACTGGGCAGGCGAGCAAGTCGAAACGCGCTACGGCGTCAAGGTCAAGCACGTCAAGGTCACCGAAACCGCCAATGTAGTGAGCCAGATCCTCGCCGAGAAGACTGCCGGCAAGGACAGCAGCGGATCTGTCGACCTTGTATGGGTCAACGGCGAGAATTTCGGTGCAATGAAACGGCTCGACCTTTTGGCTGGAAAGGGATGGGCCCAAAAGCTACCCAATTGGGCCGGTGTCGACGTTAAGGGGAAGCCGACAGTTCTCGTCGACTTCACGATTCCGACCGATGGTCAGGAAAGCCCGTGGGGCATGGCCAAGCTGGTATTCATGCATGACGCGTCCCGTCTTGCGGAGCCGCCCGTGTCGCTTGAAGCGCTACTGGCACATGCCAAGGCAAATCCCGGCCGGATCGCCTATCCGCAGCCGCCGAATTTCTTTGGCACCACTTTCCTGAAGCAGATCCTCGTCAGCTTTTCCGAAATTCCGGACGTACTGGCACAGCCGGTCGAACCAGGCCGTTTCGAACAGGTGGCCAAGCCGCTCTTTGCCTACCTAGATCAGTTGCACCCGTATCTGTGGCGGGCGGGCCGGGCTTTCCCGAAGAACGCCGCCCATATGCGCCAGCTTCTGGCGGACGGCGAGTTGGACATTGCCTTTTCGTTCAATCCCGGCGATGCGTCGAGCGCCATAGCCAATGGCGAGCTGCCCCCGACCGTGCGCAGCTTCGTGCTCGATGGCGGAACGCTGGGCAATACCCACTTTGTCGCCATCCCGTTCAACAGCGGCGCCAAGGAAGGCGCGAAGGTGCTGGCCAATTTCCTGCTGTCGCCGGAAGCACAGGCGCGCAAACAGGATCCGGAGGTCTGGGGTGATCCGACAGTTTTGGACGTTGCAAGTTTACTGGACGATGACCGGTCAGAATTTGATGCCATCGATCTGGGCCTCGCGACGCTCTCCCCTGAAGCTCTGGGCCCGACACTACCGGAGCCGCATCCGAGCTGGGTGAATGCGCTCGAAACGGAATGGCAGGAGCGCTATGGCGCCGGTATCCAGTAGGCGGATACTCGGCCGGCAAAATGCGGCCATCGGCGTTGCGCTGTTTCTTGTCGCAGGACCTGTTCTAGCCGGTGCCATCGGAACCCTGCTTCCGGCGGCCGGCTATCTGCCTGCAATTGGTGCCAACAGTCTCAGCCTCGCGCCTTTCGACGCCCTTTTCTCCGCGCCGGGAATCGCGGTCTCGATCCTGCTGAGCTTTGGTACCGGTCTCGCCGCCACGCTGCTATCTCTGGCCGCCGTTCTGCTGTTTACAGCCGGCTGGCTTGATACCCGCGTGTTTCGGTGGGTCGCCCGGTGCTTGTCACCGCTCTTGTCTGTGCCGCATGCAGCGGCAGCCATCGGTCTCGCCTTCCTGATCGCGCCGTCCGGCTTTCTGGTACGGCTGGTATCGCCCTGGGCAACCGGCTGGAACAGGCCGCCAGACATTCTGATCCTGCACGATCCTGCAGGGCTTGCCATGGTTTTCGGCCTTGCCGCAAAGGAAATCCCGTTTCTGTTCCTGATGGTTCTGGCGGCTTTGCCTCAGACCAACGCCCCGCAGCTCATGAAGGCTGCCACCAGTCTCGGATACTCCCGTTCACGCGCATTTTTCGCCGCAGTGCTCCCGGTCCTTTACCCGCAAGTCCGGCTACCGGTCCTGGCGGTGATTGCCTATTCGACATCTGTCGTCGACGTGGCTTTGATCCTTGGTCCGACGACACCCGCACCGCTGGCACCGCGCATTCTGGAATGGATGGCCGATCCGGATACAAAGACCCGGCTCATGGCCAGTGCCGGTGCTTTACTTCAGCTTGGTATCAGCGCAGCAGCTGTGCTGACCTATCTTGGTCTTGAACGTCTGGCAAAAGCCGTTGGGCAGCGGTTTTGCGAAAGCGGCCAGCGGGGACGGTTCGACATGGCGCCCCGGTATGCAGGCCTGGCGGTCATGATGACAGTTATCTTGGCAATGGCCCTGGCATTCCTGCTGCTTGCATTATGGGCCTTTTCAAAATCCTGGTGGTTCCCGGCACCCCTGCCTTCCAAGGTCTCGCTTGCTCCCCTATGGAATGTGTTCGGGTCCGCCGGTTCGCCTGTTGCAGCGAGTCTCGTGATCGGCCTTCCGGTCGCAGCCGGTGCGACCGCGCTGACAATCTGGCTGCTTGAGCAGGGCGGAACAGCGCGGGCAACGCGCTCGGCGGCCATGAAGGCGGTGATCTTTCTGCCGCTCATGGTGCCGCAAGTGTCCCTGCTATTCGGGCTTCAAGTGTTGTTTCTGGTGGCACCTTTTTCTGCTAACTGGATCGCCGTTGCCTTCTGCCACCTGGTGTTCGTATTTCCCTATGCCTATCTGGCGCTGAGTGATCCATGGCGGCACCTCAATCCGCGCTTCCAGCAGGTCGCCACCTCA
Source organism: Roseibium sp. (assembly GCA_965230445.1). Taxonomy (GTDB): domain Bacteria; phylum Pseudomonadota; class Alphaproteobacteria; order Rhizobiales; family Stappiaceae; genus Roseibium. Next base: position 3,579,601 of record OZ246005.1, read on the forward strand.
CTTGGCGCTTCAAACGCCCGTGTCTTCTGGCAGGTCAAGCTTCCGCTGCTGCTTCGTCCGGTCCTGGTGACGCTGGCCTTGTCCTTTGCCGTCTCCATCGCCCAGTACCTGCCGACCCAGATGATCGGAGCCGGACGCGTCGAAACCGTGACGACCGAAAGCGTCGCCCTGGCCAGCGGTGGCAACCGCCATCTGGCAGCACTTTATGCCCTGTTGCAATTGGCTCTGCCTTTATTCGGTTTTTTGCTTGCCGCCCTTATCCCTGCTCTTCTATTCCGTAACCGTGCTGCGTTGCGAGTTAGTGGCTAGGAGACTTTTTGCGCTTGCCCAGTTTACACTTCCAAGGCCTGACGCTGGACAAGGTCGAAATCGCACTGGATGGGGCGACCCTGATCAAGGTTTCGGCGAGTATTGCACCTGGAAAGGTTCTAACCCTGATGGGTGAAAGCGGCAGCGGAAAATCCAGTCTGCTGGACTATGTCGCCGGGTTTCTGAAGCCGGCCTTTACAGCCTCCGGGCGGATCCTGCTTGACGGGACAGATATTACCTGCCTTCCGCCGCAAGACCGCCATGTCGGGCTGATGTTACAATCGCCGCTTCTGTTTTCGCACATGTCGGTCGGACAGAATCTCATGTTCGCTCTCCCGCCCGAAATCAGGGGCCGGCGCGAGCGCCTCGGGGCTGCGGAGGCGGCTTTGAACGCTGTTGGTCTCGACGGTTACGCAAACCGGGATCCGGCAACGCTCTCCGGAGGACAACAGACGCGCGTGGCACTGACGCGCATGATGCTGGCAAAGCCGAAAGCAATGCTGCTCGACGAGCCGTTTTCGAGCCTCGATCAACAGCGGCGTGCCGAAATCCGGGATCTGGTCTTCACAACCGCACGCGAGAAGAAACTTCCGGTGCTGCTGGTAACCCACGACCAGGAAGATGCAGAAGCCGCGGAAGGAGAAATCATCCGCCTTTAGCTCTTCTATTCTGCGGTATCGGCCGGTGACGCCTGTAGCAGCGAGTAACGCTCAATCCCGATCTGCTCGATCAAGGCGAGCTGTGTCTCCAGAAAGTCAATGTGCCCTTCCTCGTCGGCGAGGAGCGTTTCAAACAGGCCCATTGAAACGTAGTCGCCAATCTCCCGGCAAACTTCACGAGCCTCATGATACAGGGCCCGTGCGACATATTCTGCTGCGAGGTCACCTTCCAGGCACTCCTTGAGCGACTGACCGATCCGAAGGGAGTCAAGCACCTGGAGATTGGGAAGTCCTTCCAGGAAAATGATCCGGTCCATCAGTGTATCGGCATGGCCACGCTCCTCCTCAGCCTCCGCGCGCTCCTTGGCGGCAAGCTTCTCAAAGCCCCAATCCGACAGAAGGCGGGCATGCAACCAATACTGGTTGACCGCCGTCAGCTCGTGCCGCAAGGCCTTGTTCAGATATTCTATGACGGTCGCATTGCCCTTCACTTTATTGCCCTCACTTCTTCTTTCCGGCTGCACATGTGTTGCCGCTGGACGCTTCGCCCCCGTCGCCACGTTCATGGATGATATCGATCACCGACGGGAAACAGCCTCCGCACCGCGGCCTGCAGCCAAGCTTGCGGAACACGGCACCGGGCGTCGGAACCTTGCCATCCGGATCTGCCCGCATCTCCTCCGCAGCATCCTTTAACTGCTTGTCGGATAGCACATTACACGAGCAAATAATCATTCTCGGGTCCGAATTCCTTGCGAGCCGGTTTGGCTTGCCTGAGTACCGCTGATGCGGGCCAATATCTAAACACGAGTTCAGGAGTCAACTTAAAACAACCCTGCTACTGATACCAATCGGCAGAAGCAAAGACGTATCTGATGGAGCGGAAATCTGTTCCTGGCAAGGCGGTGTGCGCAGCGCGGCAATGCGGCAAGGGATTGATTTCCGCTGGCTGGTATAACCCGCATGTGTGAACCAAATAGCCATACCAGGGTGGCCAATTTTCTCCCCGATACCGGGCAAAATCTTGAGGAGCATCCGAAACAACTTCCTTTGAAATGATTTTGTTCGATACACAATTCTCTACTCAAAAGAGGCAAGTCAGCGAAAAACAACTCTAGGAAACCGCAGTATTTTTCCCTATCGCCCAAGTCGGTTTGGCCAATTCGCTTCAGGAAAAGCCGGTGCACCCAACAAATAATCTCCAAGTTTACTCAATTTTCATGCCTTGGGCCTGACAAAGACAATGCTGCATTGGCTCCAGGAGAGCCGGAACCAATCGGACGACGGCGGGGAGCAAGCATGAAATTCGTACTCAAGCAGATTGTGGATTTGAAGTTCGGTTACAAGGTCGCGGGCGGGTTTGTTGCGATATTGCTACTGACAGCGGTCGTCGGTTCGGTCGGCCTGATCTCGACCGGCAATCTTTCAGGTCGTTTCGAAATTGCCGACATGTCCGCCCAAGTCGCCAAACAACTGCAGGCCACCTCGGTCAGACAGGAGACATACCTGTCTCAACCCAGCGACGCCGCCGCATCCGAAGCCCGCACTGAAATCGCAAAATTGCAGCAGTCACTTGGAACCTTGAACACTTCCGTTTCTGCCGATCCTGCCTCCATCGACCAAGTGTCCGCGGCCATCGCCGCTGTCGATCAGTTCGGCACGACCTTTGACGAGGTGGTCAATCTGACCAAGCAACAGGCCGAACGGCTTGCGACCCTGACAGCCAGCACAGCCCGGCTCAGCGAGCTCGCAAACACAATTCATGACGCTGTTGCCGAAGAAGAACGAAACAGTGGCAGCATCGCTGTGCAAGCCTATAGCGACCTGGACGATGCCTACAAAATGCTGCGGGCGGTTTTTGCCATCCAGGAAGAAATCGGTGCCATTGAGCTGATGTATCTGTCAGGCAGCGGCAATCTGGAAGGCGAAGCACTCGAGAAGGCAAAGAACATCGTTTCCGGCGTCTTCACCAGCGCGAAACAACTTGGCTACAGCAAAATAAATGGCATCGACAGCAAGGACCTCAAGGCGCTTACCAAGCAAGCGCGAACCTTGAGGAAATCCATTGATGCCCTCGGCGGGGAATTGGGTTTCTCCGAAGCCTATTCGGCACGACTGGCGGTCGGCACAGCCATCAAAGACACAACCGGCCTGACCAGGACAATTCGGGCGCAAACCCAACCGGCCGTCAACAAGGCAAAGTCCGCGGCGACTAACGCGACCACACGTCTTTCCAGCATTGGCGCTATCTCGGACGACACCGTGTTGTTGAACAAGCTGGCTCTTGAAACCCGTGCGGAAACCCTAAACCTTTTCGGCAATTTCGGAGAGGCCGATCCCACACCGGTTACTGAAAAAATTGCTGCGCTTGTGGAGCTTGAGAAGAAATTCGCGCCCCATGCATCCGTGTTGCCGTCGGCCAAGGAAGCAATCGGTTCCATCGTGATTTCTGTCGTTTCCTTCGACCGCGCATTCAAGGAAATGCTCGAAGCCAAAACCAGCCTGGAAGCCGGGCAGACCAAATTGGCCCAACTGACCGGCTCGCTTAGCGACCAGATCGCTGCGATATCCGACAACCAGTCGGCTGCTGCCAGCGCGGCTGCCCAGCGCTCGCAAGTACAAATCGGCGTCGCCCTGGTGCTTGCCATCCTCGGCGGCATCGGGCTGGTTGTGGTACTCAACCAGGGCATCACCAAGCCGATCCGCAACCTTACCGGCGTCATGAACCGGCTTGCCGAAGGCGACAATGAAGTTCAGATCGACGGCATTGATCGCGGTGACGAAGTCGGCGACATGAGCCGGACGGTGCAGGTGTTCAAGGACAACGCCGTGGAGCGCGCCCAGCTGCAATGGCAGAATGCGCAGGATGAATCTGTTCGCGAGAAGCGGCAGCAGACAATCGACTCCCTAATCAGCTCCTTCCGGGCAACAGCGGGAGAGGCCCTTGGCACGGTGGAGGCCACCGCGCAAAGCCTCGATGACACCGCTCACGCGCTCACCGAAATTGCCCGTGACAGCACCGGATACGCATCGTCGACCTGTTCATCGTCAGACGAGGCAACAAGCAATGTTCAGACAGTTGCCAGCGCGGCCGAAGAACTCGCGGCATCGATCGGCGAAATTTCCCGGCAGGTCGCCCAGACAACGGACATTGTCGAAAGGGCAACCATCGGCACGCAGGAAACCAACAGAAAGGTAGAGAGCCTCGCAGAGGCCGCGACAAAGATCGGCGAGGTCGTAACGCTGATCCAGGCGATTGCCGAGCAGACAAACCTTCTGGCGCTGAACGCAACCATCGAAGCGGCCCGCGCCGGGGAAGCCGGCAAGGGATTTGCGGTGGTCGCCTCCGAAGTGAAGGAACTTGCGACACAAACCTCAAAGGCGACCGAGGAAATCAGCTCGCAGATCTCCGAAATCCAGGGTGCGACACGCGAATCCGCGCAAGCCATCAGCGAAATCACCGAAACGATGAACAAGGTCAACAAATTCACCTCCTCCATTGCTTCCGCAGTCCAGCAACAGGGTCAGGCGACTTCCGAGATTTCACAGAACGTCCAGCGCGCCGCCGAGGGCACGACGGCGGTTTCTTCGTCCATGTCGCAATTGTCGAACGCAGTCGATCAGACCTCCGCATCCGCCGATATGGTACTGACCGCTTCCAGCGAACTCACGGAAAAGACCGATCAGCTCAAAGCCGAGGTCGAGATGTTCCTCAAGGACGTCGCCGCGGCCTGAGGGAAGACTACAATAGCTGTGATCGGCGGGCGGAACCGGCAATGGTTCCGCCCGTTTCTTTTATGCGGCATAGTTCCAGGCGATGTGATTGACCTGATGGCCTGCTCGAATTAAGGCGGGGAGGTTCCATTCTTCAACAACGAGACCGCCGTGGTTGCGCCTGCCGAAGACATTTCCTTTGCCGATCAGGGCAATCCGCCAAACCAGCGCTGGCCGCTTGTTCTGGAAACGCCCGGCTGGCAGGATTACCAGTTGCTCGATATGGGCGCAGGCCAGAAGCTTGAGCGCTACGGGCGTTACACCATTATCCGTCCCGAACCGCAGGCCATGGGCACACGGCGGCTTTCCGAAGGTAAATGGAACCGTGCGGATGCCGTGTTTTCCGGCGACACGGATGAGGAAGGCCCGGGCCGTTGGAAGTTTGCCGGCAACGTTGCCGAGACCTGGACCATGTCGTTCGGACCGGTGCGCTACAATGGCCGCTTCATGTCGTTCCGCCATGTCGGCGTTTTCCCGGAACAAGCTGCCCATTGGGACTGGGTGAACAGCAAGATCCGCGATGAAAGAGAACGATCACCGGACAAACCGCTGAAAATTCTGAACCTGTTTGGTTACACAGGCCTGGCATCCCTGCTTCCGGCGACCGAAGGCGCGCAAGTCACCCATGTGGACGCCTCCAAAAAGGCCATTGGCTATGCGCGTGAAAACCAGGCGCTCTCCGGCCTTGAGGATCTGCCGATCCGTTGGATTTGCGAGGATGCGTCCAAATTCGTCGCGCGCGAAGTCAGACGGGGAAACCTCTATGACGGCATCATCCTCGATCCTCCCAAATATGGACGCGGTCCGAAGGGCGAAGTTTGGGACCTCTATGAGAGCCTTCCAGGCATGCTGTCCGATCTGCAGAAGCTGCTTGCGCCGGACGCGCTGTTCATGATCCTGACCGCCTATGCAATCCGATCGAGCTTTCTTGCAACCCATGAATTGATGGCCGAAACGCTGGCCACCCAGGGCGGATTGCTGGAATCGGGTGAACTGGTCATCCGCGAGGATGGCGGCAACCGTGCCCTGTCCACATCTCTGTTTTCCAGATGGAGCAGCCGATGAACAAGCGGCCCATCGGCGCAGTCAAGCAGATCACTTCGCACTCCAATCCGATCGTCAAGGAAATCAAGGGGCTGGTCGCACAACGCAAGCATCGTACCCAGTCGGGGCTGTTTGTCGCCGAGGGCCTCAAACTGGCGGCCGACGCCCTTGCCGCAGGCTGGGTCATTAGGTACCTAGCTTTGGGCCCGGAGGCCCAGTCCAATCCGGCCGCACAGAACGCAGCCGCAACGGCAAAAGCCCGTGGTGCTCTAATTCTGGAGGTCAGCACAGCAGTCTTGTCGGCCATGACCCGCAAGGACAACCCGCAAACGGTTGTCGGTGTCTATGAACAACAAACTCTCGATCTGAAATCCATTGATTCCAAAGACACGACAATCTGGGTCGCCCTCGACCGGGTGCGCGATCCGGGCAATCTCGGCACCATCATCCGCACCGTCGATGCCGTTGGCGGTGCGGGCGTCATTCTGATCGGAGACTGCACCGACCCTTTCGCCGTTGAAACCGTGCGTGCCACCATGGGATCGATCTTTCATGTACCGCTCGTCAAGCTGCCCGCCGCCTCCTTCCGAAACCTTGTTGAAGGCTGGCCCGGCACCGTTGCGGCCACGCATTTGAACGGCTCGGTCGACTACCGGACGCCAGAGTACATCGAGCCGGTCCTTCTGGTCATGGGCAACGAGCAGCAGGGGCTTGATGACGAGATGGCCGCGCTCTGCCCGACACTGATCCGTATTCCGCAAGCGGGCGAAGCCGACAGCCTCAATCTTGCTGTTGCGACGGGCATTGCCCTTTATGAAGCCCGACGCAAACATCTGGAGCTTTGATTAATGCGCCTATTCGTCTTCGGCGTTGGGTTTTCCGCCAGCGCTTTTGTCGAAAAGCACCGCCACAGGTTCGACTGGATCGGCGGGACGACGCGGTCGCCGGAAAGAGCCGCGGACCTCAAACAAAAGGGCATCGAGCCATTTCTCTTCGACGGAACAACGGCGAACAAGGACATCGCAGCCGTTCTTAAAACCGCCACGCATGTGCTCTTGTCGATTGCACCTGGCGAAGACGGCGATCCGGTTTTCAACCTGCATGGCAACGACATCGCCGCCGCAGAACCGGCCTGGATCGGCTACTTTTCGACTGTCGGCGTCTATGGCAATCATGACGGCGCATGGGTCAACGAGGACACGCCATGCAAACCGGTCTCCAAACGCTCGGTTCAGCGGGTTGCAGCCGAAAACACCTGGCTTGCCTTTTCCGACGAACATGACCTTCCGGTCCAGATTTTCAGGCTTTCCGGAATTTACGGACCTGGGCGCAACACGTTCGAGAATTTCCGAAAAGGCCGCGCACGGCGGCTGATCAAGCCCGGACAGGTTTTCAACCGGATCCACGTTGACGATATCGCCGGCGCAGTTGGCGCGGCAATGGAACAACCTTCCACCCGGATTTACAACGTCACCGATGACGAGCCAGCCCCGCCGCAGAATGTGGTCACCCTGGCCGCGGAACTTCTCGGCGTAGAGCCCCCCCCTGAGGTAGATTTTGAAACTGCCGACCTGACCCCGATGGCGCGCTCGTTCTATGGCGAAAACAAACGGGTCTCCAACCGGCGCATCAAGGCCGAATTCGGATACACTTTCAGATACCCGAATTACCGAGTTGCGCTGCCCGATTTGCTCCCGACCTGATATATGTTGACCGGAAAACGGTCCTTAGGGAAACAAATCTGCCAATGCGTATTGCCTGGAAGATATTCGGCATTTCAATCATCGTGCTTGCGGTGATGACCGTCGCTTCGATCTATTCAATCCAGAAGATGTCCAGCATCAATCGCGAACTGCACGTGATCTCCAACGTGTTCGCGCCGCTCAGCCATGACATCACCCGGATCGAGATAGTCGTTCTTGAGGAACAAGTAAGCCTCGAGCGGATTGAAAAGTACCAAGCCGAACTCTGGGCTAGCCAAACTCACCCGCTAAACGCGGTGGAACCAGCCGGCGGAACCGCTCCAAACCCTTCCGCACATGATCTCAAATTGAAGAACCTTCTGAGCCGCGAAACGGCAGAAATGGAAGGCCGAAACGCAGAGGTTGAAAGACTGCTCGCCAGCGCTGAACAGCGGGTCAAGGACGCACAGGATACCGCATCGGATCTGGCCCAGCGCCTGGAACTTGCCGGCTTGCTGCCCCGGTTTGTCGCCATTGAAGCCCAACACGCGAACTTCCATTCCCATGCTTCCAATCTGGTGACGGCTGCCGGCTTGGCGCCAGAAGTCCGCGAAACGTTGGAACAGCAACTGTCTGAGGAAGAAAACAAACTGACTCAACGGCTGGACCAATTGCGCGAACACATTGCCGAGTTTACCAGCGAGGCGATTGCAACAGCCGCCCGGCATGAGGAGCAGGCCCTGATTGCAAGTGTTGCGGCCACCTCTGCGGCCGGTATTCTCGCGCTGATCCTGTCCTGGATTGTCATCAGCGGGATTCTCCGCCCGATGCGCGCCCTGTCCGCCGGCGCCAGAAAAGTCGAACAAGGCGATTTCACCGTGGAGCTTACCCCCCGGTCGAGCGATGAGATTGGTGCGCTGACCCGCTCGTTCAACACCATGGTCGACGGGTTGCAATCAACACAGAAGATCAAAGACACTTTCGGCCAATATGTCGATCCGCGCGTGGTTTCGGATCTGATCGGAGAAACCGAAGAGGCAACCGGCGGCGAAAAGAAAGTCGTCACAGCCTATTTTTCAGACCTTGCCGATTTCACGACCATTTCCGAACAATTCACCCCGACGGCACTCGTCCGGCTGCTGAACCGGTATCTCGATCTCATGTCGAGCGAGATCACCGAACGTGATGGCGTTATCGACAAGTACATCGGCGATGCGGTGATGGCCTTTTGGGCGCAACCCTTTTGCCCCGACGGCGATCAGGCAACGCTGGCGGTCAGAAGCGCCATGCGCAACATGGAACTGATCGCCGGTTTTCAGTCCGAATTGCCGGAACTGACCGGTCTCAACCGCAACATCCCGGCGCTTCACCAACGGATAGGCATTGCGACCGGCGAGGCGGTCATCGGGTCCATCGGCTCCGAAAAGACCAAGAACTACACCGTCATGGGCGACACCGTGAACCTTGGTGCCCGGCTGGAAGGCGCCAACAAGATCTACGGCACCCAGCTTCTCGTCTGCGAGAAAACGCGCGACATGTCGAGCGGCATCGAGTTCCGCGCCATCGACCGGATTTTGGTGAAAGGCAGGAGCGAGCCAACGAATGCCTACACCGCGCTTTGCGAGACCGGGAAACTCACTGAACCGCTCCGCGATCTGCAAACCCGCTCCGAAGACGCACTGGAAGCGTTCCGGCTCGCGGACTGGGAACAAGCCCGCGGTTTGTTCCAAGGTATTGTCTCCGAATTCCCGGATGACTCCGTTTCACCCGTCTTCCTGAACCGCCTGGAAATCATCGCCACACAGGGAAGCCCGGAAAACTGGACCGGCGTCTGGCAACTCACCTCGAAATGAAGCAAGACTGCTTCAGCTGTCTATTTCGCACACAAAGGAAATTCGCTCATGACCTGGTCGGTTTATCTTTCCGGTGAAATTCACACAGACTGGCGCGAGCAGATCATGGATGGCGCGGCTGCGCTGGATCTGCCGACGGTATTCGCCTCTCCGGTCACCGATCACGCGGCCAGCGATGATTGCGGCGCGGCGATCCTCGGGGCTGAGGACAACAAGTTCTGGTACGACCACAAGGGTGCCAAGGTGAACGCCATCCGCACGCGCACCTTGATCGAGCAAAGCGATATCGTCGTGGTCCGCTTTGGCGACAAGTACAAGCAATGGAACGCGGCCTTCGACGCGGGCTATGCCGCCGCGCTCGGCAAACCGTTGATCGTCCTGCATGACCCGTCTCTGACCCACCCGCTGAAAGAGGTTGACGGCGCGGCGCTGGCGGTTGCCGAAACAGCCGGACAAGTGATCGACATCCTTCGATATGTTACGAAGGGCGAACTCGTCCGCTGACGCGGGAAATCTGCGCTCGTAAATACTCTCCGAATCCAGGGATGCGGTTTTGGAACCCGTTCCGACAGCTTTCCGCCTGTGTCATCAAGCCGTTTCAATTCCGCGATAAATGTGCCGGTCAATTGGTGATTGCGATTGGTGACGAAAGCAAAGAACAATGCATCATGGCAACGTGAAATGGTTCGACCAGGGCCGCGGCGTCGGCAGGATCGAACCGGAAGACGGCGATGAAATCATCGTCGATATCTCGGCGCTAAAACGGTCGGGACTGGATACCTTGCAGGAAGGTCAGGTTGTCGCCTTTGATCTTGAGTGGCGCCATGGCCAGGCAATGGCCGACCAATTGAAGGTTCTCTGAGTATTCCTCTAAAGTCTTTCCTGTATGCTGCCCCGACAAGAACAATCGGGACAACGTGAATGACCACACCCAGTTTGGACGGCCCACGGCTTTCTCCGCTGAACGGCAGCCCGGCCCGTCAACTCGTGGTCATCCTGCATGGCTATGGTGCAGACGGCATGGATCTCATCGATGTCGGACGGGCTTGGCAGGGCCAGTTACCTGATGCCGCCTTTATTGCTCCCGACGCGCCCGAACTACTGCCGTTTGACGCTTTCGGTGGGCGGCAATGGTTTGCCCTTTCCGACCGGTCTCCGGAAGAAATCCGGATCGGCGCCGAGGCAGCCCGGCCCGTGCTTGACCGGTTCCTCGATCAGGAGCTTGCCAGTCTCGGACTGACTGCGGAAAACTTGGTACTCGCCGGATTCAGCCAGGGAGCCATGATGGCGCTGCAAAGCGGCCTTCGGCGCTATCCGCAACCTGGAGGAATTATCGCCTATTCCGGACGCCTGCCCGGCCTTGAGAGCATCAACGCGGCCCAGAGCCATTGCCCGGTCCTGCTTGTTCATGGCGCCGACGACGAGGTCGTACCGGCCTATCATTTGAGCGCCGCAGAAGATCAGCTGACCAAGGCAGGCGTTGCGGTGGACGCGCATTTGCTCGCTGATCTCGGGCATTCAATTGATGAACGCGGCTTGGTGCTGGGCGGCCGATTCTTGCGGACGGTCTTTGAAACCTGACACAGCCATTCACGTTCACGTGGGCGCAAGTGTTGGTTAAGAACTTGTTAACGCAATTGCCACAGGCTCGTGTCTCAACGCCGCGCCGGCGGATAACGGGACTTTCGCAACATGCAGCTTTCCATCGAAACGACCACGCAGTCGTCGAGCATCTTTACCGCCTCTTTCGGTCAAGGCGGATCGCGCCCCGCTGATGGCGGAACCGGCAAGCCGCTTGTCGAACCCGCCGTGACGGCTCTGGAAGCTGCCGCTGAAAAGGCGGAAGAAGATGCCGTCGTGATCGCTGCCCTGCAGGCTGCCGTCGAAAAAGGCCGTTCAGAACAAGAGGGCGAAGAAGACGATGACGGCACCCTTGCGAGTATTGAGGACTACCAGCAAACGGCAGGCAAATTGAAAGCTGCCCTCGGCGAGGAAAACACTGGAACCAGCGCCTCCGTTGCCTACGAGAGCGCCTCCATTTCCACCACGACCATCGAGGCGGAAATCGGCGGCGAAACGATCTCAGCCGAGTTCATCTCGATCGAGCGCGTGTCGTTCAACAGCGAGACTGGCCTGTCGGTCCGCACCGCGAGCGCCGCCAGCATCGAGGGCGAGTTTGACAACGGCTCCTTCAGCTATCAAAGCGCCGCTGTCAGCAGCCTTTATGCCGGAACCGGCGAGCAGGTCTCCAATCTCGCCGGCCTGGTTGCGTAGTGAAAATCAGGCCGATTTCAGATACGCCGCAATGATATCGCACGCCGCCTGAAGATCCGACTTGTGGATCATTTCAGTCACCGTGTGGATGTAGCGTGTTCCAACAACAATACCGACCGCTTTGGCTCCCGCTGCCGCCTGCTGCGCCGCCGCGCCGTCCTGACCGCCGGCCTTCAGCATGGTCCGCTGAAACGGAATCTCGTTCTTGTCCGCAATCGCCTCGATTTCACGGACCAGTTCACGGTTGGCGATGAAGCTGGAATCCTTGACATGCAGGCCGAACCCGGCCCCCTGAACGGTAGTCCGGTCTTGTTCAGGAACACCCGGCGTGTCGCACGAGAGGGTGGTGTCGATACCGAGCCCGATATCCGGTTTGATTGCGAAGGACGCCGTGCGCGCACCGCGCAGCCCCACTTCCTCCTGACAGGTGAAGGCAACATGGATCTCGCAGGCATGCTTGGCCTTGCCCAGCGCCCGGACGGCCTCAATGCCGAGCCAGCAGGCAATCCTGTTGTCGAGAGCCTTTGAGACGACCTTGTCGCCGATCTCGATCAGCGGTTCGTCCATGGTCACCATGTCGCCGATCTTGACGTGGTTCTTGGTCTTGTCGCCGAGACCTAAGTCGATGACGAAATCCGCCGGTTCCGGCACTTTCTTCCGCTCTTCAGGAGAAGAAATGTGGATCGGCTTGCCGCCGGGGTTCATTACGCCCTTGAAGTCGCCGTCATCGGTCGAGACGAGCACGCGCCGGGAAAACAGATTGCGCGGATCAAAGCCGCCGACCGGCTGGACATGAACAAAGCCCTTGTCGGTCACATGAGAGACCAGAAATCCGATCTCATCCATATGACACAGCAGCATGACCTTCTTTGCTTCGGTTCCCTTCTTGGCCGCCTTGCGCGGATCGCGTCGGCAGAGAAGCGACCCCATCGGATCCACCGTGACGTTGTCGAACAGCCCCTCTATCTCGGTTTGAATGAGTTCGCGGACGCGGTGTTCATGACCCGGCACACCGGGAGTTTCGCAGAGACGGCGGAGAAGATCGATGTTCATGTGTGGTCCTGAAAAGGGGAAGGATCGTGAAATACAATCCTATTCCGAAACCGGCTCCGGGATAAACCCTGAAGGCAGTCGGTATCTATTCCGCCTCGCATGCCATGGCAGTGTCGCATTTTCCGGCAAGTATCTTTCAACCATTGATATGCGAGCCTATCTGAAACGCTGAAGAAAGCTGTTGCGCCCATCCATTGAGCAAGGAATTCAGTATGCCCCGGACAAAGCGATTTCTTCTTTCCATAGATGGCAGCGGTGTACGCGGCCTGATCCCTTTACGGTTGCTGGACTCGCTGAAGACCCGGCTATCACATCGCGGTGCCGAGCGGCCGTTTCATGACATTTTCGACCTTATGTGTGGCACCTCTACCGGTGGATTGATCGCGGCGGCCTTGAGCGCACCAAAGCCCGATGGCGCAAAGGGGGAACCGGCAGCAAACCTGGACGAGCTTCGCGATTTTTTCGAGAACAACGCCCGTGAGATTTACAAGCCGTCGATCCAGGGGCGGTTGAGCCGGATGGTTACCAACCCTCTCGGCCTTCTGGATGAATCCTACGATCCAAGACCGCTTGAAAAGCTGCTGAAAGAGCATTTCGGTTGGACATCCATGACCAGCGCCATGTGCAAACTCGTGGTGCCTGCTTACGACATGGAAAAACGCAAGGCCGCCTATCTCGCCAACGGGCTCCGGACCGATGGCACCCGTCCGGACGATCACTATATCTGGCAAGCTGTGCGCGCCGGCATGGCGACACCGTCCGTGTTCGAACCGGCACGGATTGAAAACCTGACCCACAAACGCGAAGACGCGCTTGTCGATGGCAGTGTCTTCATGAAGAACCCCGTCTTGGCTGCCCTGTCCGTTGCGCAGGAACTCGGCTGGGGCGGTGATGATTTGGTGATCCTCTCGCTCGGCACCGGATATTCACCGGAGCGTGCGTTTTCCTTCACCGAATCATTGAACTGGGGGGCACTTGGCTGGATGCAGCCGTCAAATGGCTCGCCGCTCCTGTCCATCAGTGCCGATGGGCAGGCTGCCGCCGCAGCCGAGCAGATGGAAGGCTTTGCCGCAATTGCACCGAATGTGAGTTACTTCAGGATTGACGGCGAAATCCCGCCGGAAAGCGAAGCCATCGACAATGCCCGTCCCGGAAACATTACCATCCTGAACGCGGCTGCCGACCGGATCATCCGGGACCGGACCGCGGACCTCGACCAAATCGCTGATCTGTTGACTGAGGCTTCTCTTGCCCCTGACGACGGTGCGGAACACGGCGGAATCGGGCATGCTGCCTAGCGGTTAACATTTCGAGCCGGGCAGGAAGAACACAGGAGCCGCAAATGCACATGCACACGGAGACGAACGGGTTTCGGCTTGGTGTGGTACGGTGCGGCTTTGCGGGCCTTGTGGCAGTCGCCGCTCTTTTCGGAACGTGGACGGAGTTGCATGCCGAGACGCCAGTACCAAAGAGCAAACCATCCCCCCAGGGTGCTCCGGCAATTTCCACCTCGCTCCAGACCGTCGAAGGCATCCCGGCACCAATTCGCAAAAGAGCAGTTCCGGACGGCTATGTGCCGGTAAAGCCAAAGATCACTTTCTACTCGGACCAACCGGCCAAGAACTACTTCGGTTACATGGACGGCCCGGCACCTTTGAAGGCGCGTGCCATCGGCTCCTACGCCAAAGGGTGTCTAGCAGGTGGTGCGGCACTGCCGGAAGACGGCCCTTCCTGGCAGGTGATGCGCCTGTCACGCAACCGGAATTGGGGTCATCCGGAGCTGATCGATTTCCTTCAGGATCTGGCGAAGGACGCCCCCGGGCTTGGCTGGCGCGGCCTGCTGGTCGGCGATCTGGCTCAGCCACGTGGCGGGCCGATGACCTCCGGCCATGCCAGCCACCAGATTGGCCTTGATGCCGATATCTGGCTGACCGAAATGCCGGGGCGGCGTTTAAGCCAGCAGGAACGGGAAGACATTTCGGCGATTTCAATGCTCAAGGGCCCGTTAGACGTGAAAGGTGCTGACCGGTCCGTCGACCCGGGAAAATGGACGGATGTTCACGCCAGGCTTATGCGCAGGGCCTCTTATGACAAGCGGGTCGCACGGATTTTCGTCAATCCGACGATCAAGAAGGCCTTGTGCAAATTCGAAACCGGCAAGGACCGGTCCTGGCTGCGCAAGGTGCGGCCCTGGTGGGGCCATCACTACCACTTCCATGTCCGGCTGGCTTGCCCGTCGGACAGTGCCGGCTGCGTCAACCAGAAACCGCCCCCGCCCGGCGATGGCTGCGGTGCGCAGCTCACCTACTGGCTGTCGGACGAACCGTGGGTGCCGAAAAACCCTCCGAAACCGGGCGAAGCCCCGCCCGTTGTCAAGAAGCGCGCCATTGCCCTAGCAGCCCTCCCCCGCGACTGCCGGACAGTGCTGGCGGCGGAGTAGAGTACGCCAACTGGCAAAGTGATTTATACGCCGAAGCATTCCTGCTTTCACGACCTCGAAAAGCCCTTCATTTGTTCTCATTCCCCTATGCGAATTCTCAAACGAATGATAAACGGGCGCAATGACGACCCAGAAGCTCTCCAACATTCGAAATTTTTCGATTGTCGCCCACATCGACCACGGCAAATCGACCCTGGCCGACCGGCTGATCCAGATGACGGGCACGCTCACCGACCGTGAGATGACCGATCAGGTGCTCGATTCCATGGATATCGAGCGCGAGCGCGGCATCACCATCAAGGCGCAGACCGTCCGGCTGATCTACAACGGCAAGGACGGCGAACAGTATACGCTGAACCTGATCGACACGCCGGGCCATGTCGACTTTGCCTACGAGGTATCCCGCTCACTCGCGGCCTGCGAAGGCTCGCTGCTGGTGGTCGATGCCTCTCAGGGCGTTGAGGCGCAGACGCTGGCAAATGTCTATCAGGCCATCGACAACGATCATGAGATCGTCACGGTGCTCAACAAGATCGACCTGCCGGCCGCCGAGCCCGACCGCATCAAGGAGCAGATCGAAGATGTCATCGGCATCGATGCGTCCGAATCCTGCATGATCTCGGCCAAGACCGGCATGGGGGTCGACGATGTGCTTGAAGCCATCGTCCGGCAGCTCCCGGCACCGGAAGGCGATCCGGACGATACGCTGAAGGCCATGCTCGTCGACAGTTGGTACGACACCTATCTTGGCGTGATGGTTCTGGTGCGGGTAATCAACGGCTCGCTGAAAAAGGGCCAGAAGGTCAAGATGATCGGCACCGGCGCGTCTTATGACATTGACCGGGTCGGTGTGATGACACCGAAATTCATTCAGGTCGATGAGCTGCGTACCGGCGAGATCGGTGTGATTACCGGCTCGATCAAGGAAGTGGCCGATACCCGTGTCGGCGATACGATCACGCTTGAGAAAAAGCCCTGCGCCGAACCGCTTCCGGGCTTCAAACCGGCCCAGCCGGTAGTGTTCTGCGGTCTGTTCCCGGTCGATGCCAACGACTTTGAAGACCTGCGCTCGGCGATGGGCAAGCTGCGCCTCAACGATGCCAGCTTCTCCTTCGAGATGGAAACCTCCGCCGCGCTCGGCTTCGGCTTCCGTTGCGGGTTCCTGGGCCTTCTCCACCTTGAGATCATACAGGAGCGGCTGTCGCGCGAATTCAATCTGGACCTGATCGCAACGGCGCCTTCGGTGGTCTACCAGATGACGCTGACCGACCAGTCCACAGTTGATCTGCACAACCCTGCCGACATGCCGGATCTGGTGAAGATTGCCGAAATCCGCGAGCCGTGGATCAAGGCGACGATCATGACGCCGGACGAATATCTCGGCGGCATCCTGAAACTCTGTCAGGAACGGCGCGGCATCCAGACCGAACTCTCCTATGTCGGCTCCCGAGCCATGGTCACCTACGACCTTCCGCTCAACGAGGTGGTGTTCGATTTTTATGACCGATTGAAATCGATCTCCAAGGGCTATGCCTCGTTCGATTATCAGCTTTCCGACTACCGGGCCGGTGATCTCGTCAAGATGGCGATCCTGGTCAATGAGGAACCCGTCGATGCACTGTCGGTTCTGGTACACCGCTCACAGGCCGACCGGCGCGGACGCGCCATGTGCGAGAAGCTGAAAGAGCTGATCCCGCGGCACATGTTCAAGATCCCGATCCAGGCCGCCATCGGCGGACGGGTGATTGCCCGCGAAACCATCTCGGCGATGCGCAAGGACGTGACCGCCAAATGCTACGGCGGCGACGCCACCCGCAAACGCAAGCTTCTGGAAAAGCAGAAGGCGGGCAAGAAGAAGATGCGCCAGTTCGGCAAGGTCGAAATCCCCCAGGAAGCCTTCATTCAGGCCCTGAAAATGGATGAGTGAGAAGCGGTCGGGCTTTGCCGGGCGCAAAGGTTCGGTGGACCTTTACGCGCTTCGAACGCACGCGAGAACAAGCGCAGCGGCGAGCGGGCTGCAAACCGGTTGATGCACCAGCATCAAGCTAAAGATCCAGCGAATCTTTGGCAGGTTTCGCGCGGCTTCAATCCACCGTTACCACCTGCCCGGTCGCAGCGCCCTCAACGCATTTGGCATATGCGAGGCCGACCCGTTCCGATGACACCGTTTCATGTCCGGGAAACAGGTACCCGTATTGCGCCTTGGATACGGTCAAAAGACCCGGACTCACCACATTGATCCGCTGGCGTTTGGGCATATCGAGCGCCGCCGCCTTCACGAAACCATCAAGTGCACCGTTGGACGCCGCCGAACTGACACCGTTGAGCACCGGATCCCGGTTGAGAATGCCGCTGGTCAAGGTGTACGACCCGCCCCCGGCAACAAGATCGAATCCAGCCAGTACAAGATTGACTTGCCCCATGAGCTTTTGTTGCAGCCCGAATTGCAGGGTCTCCACTGTGTAGTCTGCAAGCCGGGCGAACTGCACCTCTCCGGCAGCAGAGACAACCGCGTCCAGGGCGCCGGTTCTCCGGTACATCTCTCTTACGGATTGCAGATCGGCCATATCGGCCCGGATATCGCCGGATGACCGGCCTGCCGTGATGATATCGTGACGGCTGCCGAGTTCATCGCACACAACGCGTCCGATTGCGCCGGCCGCGCCCACTACCAGGATCTTCATTGGGCAATCCCTTCATATTGATCGTAGATCGCCAATTTGCGGGCAAGAACCATAGCGCAGCTATCGAGCTCTGCGCGGCGCTTTTCCAGTTCGCGGCCATGCGCTTCCAGCACCTGCCGGCGCTCCGAGATGGTCGCATCGCCTTGACGGTAGAGATCGGCAAAACGCCGCATTTCCTTCATCGGCATACCGGTCTTGCGCAGCCAGTAGAGCAAAGTCAGCCAATCGACATTTTCCGGCGAAAACCGCCGGAGCCCGTCTGAACCGCGTTCTACCTGATGGATGATCCCCGCTTTTTCGTAGAACCGGATCGTGTCCGGGCTGAGCCCGCTCTTTTGTGCAGCTTCCGAGATGCGCATATGCCTGTCCCGCTATCATTGACTATCGATAGCTACCGCGCTGGAGCAGCTCCAAGTCAAGCGGGAAACGGCTGCTGGATACAGCCAGGGTCGGCGCTTGGAAACGTGCATGTCTATAAACGGGAACGGCACGCCGGCTGTATCGCCCGTCTCACAAATCACGATACGCCTCG
Organism: Roseibium sp.; assembly: GCA_965230445.1. Taxonomy (GTDB): domain Bacteria; phylum Pseudomonadota; class Alphaproteobacteria; order Rhizobiales; family Stappiaceae; genus Roseibium. Next base: position 3,597,905 of record OZ246005.1, read on the forward strand.
GTATCTTCAGGTGAATTCCATTCGTCCAAAGTAGCTGCAAGGCTGCTTAGATAACGGTCTGCGCTCACCACTTCACAGATCGGTACCATCTGGCCGGTCTTGGCCGCGCGCATGCGCTTCCAGACCTCCCGCATTTGGCTGACGGGCTTTATTCCATAGGTTGGCCTACCGTCCCGGCCGTCACGCATCCGTGCCCATTTTCCGACGACCCCGTCAACCTCAAGATCCAAGATCTGTTCAGGCTTCAGCGCCCGGATACGCTCCTGAAGTTCCGGATTGCCTTCGATGTGCTTTATCCAGATGGCATCGTCGCGAATAACCGTCATGGTCATTGCTGCACCTCCGGTCTGAAATAAGACAGTATCAACAGTCTAAGGTAGGGTGAGGGTGCGGACAAGGCAGCTCTCGGGAGCACAGTTTCCAGCGGTCACTGGATTGCGCCCAGCATTTGTTGCTACAAAGAGAGTAAGGCGCTTGCGGAGTTAGTCATGTCAAAAGTCGCACCCGTGGTTATCACGCTAAACCCGAAGCTGGCGAAACAGGCCCATGACCTGAAACTGAACCTGAGCAAGGCCGCCGAAGACGGCATTGCGCAGGCTATCAGGGCCGAGCGTGAACGGTTGTGGCGGCTGGAAAACGCCCAGGCGATCGAAGCAGTCAACGCCTATGTGGATGAACATGGTCTACCGCTTGAGCAAAACCGGCAGTTCTGATGGCGCGTTATGATGTGCGCCGGGTGGCCGGCTCTGAAGCTCTCGCCGTGGAGTTGCAGACAGATCTGCTCGACAGACTGAACACTCGTGTGGTCGCGCCCCTTGTCCCGCAGACAGCGATCCGGCAGCCAATCGCCGGTCTCAATCCTGTTGTCTCAGTCAAAGGGCAGAAATTCGTTGTAATGATGCAGTATATCGCCACGGTTCAGGCCAGCGACCTCGGCGATGTCGTCGGATCTCTTGTGACCCAGCAGGGCAAATTGACCGAAGCAACGGAATTTCTCTTCAAAGGGTTCTAACCAGGATCACCCCCTCGGAAACGGCAGATCATCCAGTTGGCGGGGTGTCATATGCCGGATGTCCGGATGAGACAGGGGATCTGCCGGGCAGGCAGCGTACCAGATCTTGCGGCGAAAATCGGGATTGAGCATCAACTTCCAAAAGATGGTGAGTCTCCTTTTTATTGTTATTGTCATGCCAAACTCCATGTTTGAATTTAGCTATGCTTCAATATAGACTTCTCCTAACGCCGTAAAAAATCGATTTCTGAACTTTTTTGATATAGTTTTTCTAAAGTGAAGCACCTGAACCAAATCAATCTGAGCGGACTGAGGGCGGTGGAGACCGTTGCCCGGCTCGGGTCAATCCGCGCAGCCGCTGGCGAACTCGGCGTGACCGACGGCGCGGTCAGCCAGCAGGTTCAGAAGGTCGAAGCCCAACTCGGCGTGCAGTTGTTTGAACGCCGCAACCGGGCCTTGGTGCCCACTGCCCATGGGCTGGCCATGCAACCGCATCTGACAGCCGCGATGGACGCGCTCTCCACTGCGGTTGCAACCACCCAGCGCGCAAGGGAAGACGCCCTGACGATCTCGGTCGCGCCGGTATTTGCCGGCAAGTGGCTGGTCTGGCACCTAAGGTCTTTCAGCAAGCAGCACCCGGATATCCGGGTACGGGTTGAGCCAACCATCCTCCTGGCGGACCCGAACACGTCCGATGTCGATCTGTGCATCCGGATCGGCAAAGGCCCCTATCCGGGCCTTATTGCCGAACAACTCCTGCAGCAACGTGTCTTCCCGGTGTGCAGCCCGCGCTTTGCCGATCAGATAAAGGAACCCGGAGACTTAGCCAAATTGCCGATCATACACGATCCCCGCCAGCCTTATTCGTGGTCGGTCTGGCTCAACCAGTTCGGGCTGGATGAAACCATTCTTCAAGATGGGCCAGCCTTTTCCGATGGCGGACTTTGCCTCGACGCGGCCATTGCCGGACATGGAGTCTTTCTCGCCTGGGAAACCTTGGCATCTTATGCTGTCGAGGCTGGGCAACTTGTATCTCCGTTCCCATACCGTATGCCCACAGGACAGCACTACTGGATTATCCGCAGCCCGTCCGCCCCAAACACAAAGGCAAAACAGGCGTTTACGGAATGGCTGAAGACAAAGCTCCGGGCGTCAATCAAACGGCCTGAGGGAAGCAACCTGGCTGCGGAATAGCCGTTACACGGCGGCTTCACGGAACTTTTTCTTGCCATCGTGCTTGGCTTGGCTATGCTCTGCGTCATGAAACATGCTTGTCAAGATAGCCCCATCAGGGAGCTTGCACCCAGCGGACAGAGAATAGCCGGTGCGAGCTTGCGTGCGCACGGCTTTGAAGGCCCGGCTTGCGGGCGATTTAGCATCTGACGGCAAGGCGCGACCTCGGCGCCACACAATTTTTTCAATCCAGACAAACTCGTCGCCCGACCGTGGCATTGCGCGGCAATTCTGTTAAAAGACGCGTCGACTTTTAAATCGGCCGCCTTTCCGCGCGGGCGCGCAGCATGACAGATCGATCACCATGTCAGACTTGAACACACTTGAAAGCGAACTCCTGACCGCCATCGACGGCGCGGCATCCGAAACCGCCCTTGAAGAGGTGCGGGTGGCCGCCCTCGGCAAGAAGGGCAGTATCTCCGAGCAGATGAAAACGCTCGGAAAGATGACCCCGGAAGAACGGCAGGTCATGGGCCCGGCCCTGAACGGCTTGAAGGCTCGGATCACCGATGCAGTTGCCGCCCGCAAGGGCGTTCTGGAAAGCGAAGCGCTGGAAGCACGCCTTGCCAGCGAAACCGTTGACATCACCCTGCCGCTCCGGCCCGCGCCTTCGGAAACCGGCCGGATCCATCCGGTAAGCCAGGTTGTCGATGAACTTACGGCAATCTTCGCCGATATGGGCTTCTCGATTGCCGAAGGCCCGGATATCGAAACAGATGAACTCAACTTCACGGCCCTCAACTTTCCCGAAGGCCATCCGGCGCGCGAAATGCATGACACGTTCTTCTTTAACGAGAAGGACAACGGCGAACGGCTGCTGCTGCGCACGCACACCTCTCCGGTGCAGATCCGCACAATGCGCTCACAAGAACCGCCGATCCGCGTCATCATTCCGGGCCGCACATACCGCTGCGACAGCGATCAGACCCACACGCCGATGTTCCACCAGGTCGAGGGCCTGGTGATCGACAAGGAAAGCCATTTCGGCCACCTCAAATGGGTACTGGCAGAGTTCTGCAAGGCATTCTTCGAGGTCGACGACATCAAGATGCGCTTCCGGCCGTCCTTCTTCCCGTTCACCGAACCGTCCATGGAAGTCGACATCCAATGCGACCGGTCGGGCGGCGAAGTGAAGATTGGTCAGGGTGAGGATTGGCTCGAGATCCTTGGCTGCGGCATGGTGCATCCGAATGTCATCCGCAATTGCGGTCTGGACCCGGACGTCTATCAGGGTTTTGCCTGGGGCATGGGCATCGACCGTATCGCCATGCTGAAGTACGGCATGCCGGACCTGCGGGCGTTCTTTGATGCGGACCTGCGCTGGATCAGACATTACGGCTTCCGGCCTCTCGACCTGCCGACCCTGTTCGGCGGCCTTTCGACCTGAGCACTGCGAGATAGATTATGGACCTGAAAGCAATATTGAGGCTCCCCGGTTGCCTTCTGGCTGCGATCCTGTTCCTCGCGGCAGCGATCCCGGCCACCGCCCAAACAGAGAACGCCGGGACGTCGGCGCTCGAATCTCGCATGGCAACGCCGACGTCATTCCTGGAAGCGTGCTCGGAGAAAATCGAAAGCCGTGGACGCCTGCGGTTCTGCGGCGAGTATTTTCGCGACAAGCTTGGTTCAGAAGCCGATGCGCTGCTTTACCTGAGGGACCGCATTACCACCTTGCGGGCCTCACACACGGAAAGTGCCAGTGACAAGTATGGAAGTTTCCTGCAAGCGATCTACATCGTCGCCTTCCTCACCATCGTGTCGATTGTCCTGATCGGCAGCGAAAGGCGCATTGGCGGCACGGCGAAATGGGCGGGCCTCACCAGTTCCGTTGCGCTTCTTATCATGGTGATCATTGTGGCGGTCGGCTGGCTCGGCAAATACCGCGCCGAGTATGCGGCGCAGGTCGAACTGGGCCTGTTGCGTGACAGGATCGAGACCGAGGCGGCACAAACCATTGCGACCGGGGATCAGATAACGACCGAGATGGTGACGTCCTGGACAGAGAACCTGACCGACATCGGCCGCCGTTTCGCAGAAAGCTACACCGATGCATCCGTCATCCCGGAAGTCGGCCGCCTCATGGACGAATAGCCCTCCGCCAGCGCGGCCAAGATCTACAGATTTCAGCGGCCCCGCCGCTTAACCGATAAAGAGCATTGTCATGAAGTTCACCCTTTCCTGGCTCAAGGACTATCTTGAGACGGACGCCAGCCTTGAGGAGATCGTGGAACGCCTGACCATGATCGGCCTTGAAGTTGAGGAAGTCACCAACCGCGCCGACCGTTTGAAGCCGTTCACAATCGCCAAGGTGATCGAGGCCGAACAGCACCCGAATGCGGACCGCTTGCGTGTCCTGACCGTCGATACCGGCTCCGGCGACCCGCTGCAGATCGTTTGCGGTGCGCCGAATGCGCGCAAAGGCCTGGTAGGTGTGCTTGGCCGGCCCGGCGACTATGTCCCCGGCCTCGATGTGACATTGTCGGTCGGCAAGATCCGGGACGTTGAAAGCTTCGGCATGATGTGTTCGGAACGGGAGCTGGAGCTTTCCGACGAGCACACCGGCATCATCGAACTTCCTGAAGACGCACCTGTCGGCAAGAACTACGCCGTATGGGCAGGCTTCGACGAGCCGGTGATCGAGATCGGACTGACGCCGAACCGTCCGGATTGCACCGGCGTCTACGGGATCGCGCGAGATCTGGCCGCCGCAGGCATCGGCAAGCTTAAGGAACGCTCTCATGAGCAGATCCGCGGCGACTATCCCTGCCCGACCAACGTCACCCTTGACTTCGGCGATACCAAGCCGTTGTGCAAGGCGTTCGGCCTGCGCCTTGTGCGCAATGTCAAGAACGGCCCGTCGCCAAAATGGCTTCAGGACCGTTTGACGGCCATTGGCCTGCGCCCGATCAACACGCTGGTGGACATCACCAACTACATCACCTTTGACCAGGGCCGACCACTCCATGTGTTCGACGCCGACAAGGTGACCGGCGGTCTTACCGTGCGCCGGGGCCGGAAAGGTGAACGCATTGCCGGCCTTAACGGCAAGGAATACGACATCGACGAGACCGTGTGTGTGATTGCCGATGACAAGGAAGTTGAAAGCCTTGGCGGCATTCTCGGCGGCGAACCCACAGGCTGCACGGAAGAAACAGTCAATGTCCTGATTGAATCCGCCCTCTGGGACGAGGACGCTATCGCTGCCACCGGCCGCAAGCTCGGCGTCAACACCGATGCCCGCTACCGCTTTGAGCGCGGTGTTGATCCTGATTACATGATGCCGGGCCTGGAATATGCCACCCGCATGGTGCTGGACCTGTGCGGCGGCGAACCTTCCGAAGCGGTGGTCGCTGGCGAGGTTCCCGATACGACTCATATCGTCGAGTTCCCCTATTCTGAAATCAAGCGCCTGTCCGGCGTCGAGACATCCGTTGCGGAGGCGAATGTCACTTTGAAAGCCCTGGGGTTCTGGGTTTCCGGAACCGGTGATACGGTCAAGGTCGCTGCCCCGAGCTGGCGGCCCGACATCGAGGGCAAGGCAGATATTGTCGAGGAAGTGGTGCGGATCATCGGGCTCGACCGTGTGCCTGCAACGCCGCTGCCACGCTCTGGAACCGTTTCTGCCAAGGTGCTGACCACCGGCCAGATCCGGCGCAGCAAGGCCCGGCGCGTGCTGGCTGCACGTGGCTTGAATGAAGCGGTGACGTGGTCGTTCGTTTCACCGGCAAGCGCAAAGGCGTTCGGCGGCGGCAATCTGGAACTTGCGCTGGCCAACCCAATTTCCACCGACATGTCGATCATGCGCCCGAGCCTCCTGCCGGGCCTGGCGGCGGCGGCCCAGCGCAATGCCGACCGTGGCTATCCGGACGCCGCCCTGTTCGAAATCGGCCAGATCTTTCTGGGCGATGCACCAGAGGATCAGAAGATCGTCGCGGCCGGGGTGCGGCGCGGCACGGCAAAACCTGCCGGCGCGGGCCGCCACTGGTCTGGCACATCCGGCACCGTCGACGTCTTCGATGCAAAGGCCGATGCAGCTGCTGCACTGGCGGCAATTGGCGCTCCGGTCGACAAGCTTCAGGTCTATACGGATGCACCGGACTACTTCCACCCGGGCCGCTCCGGCGCGCTGAAGCTCGGGCCGAAGAATACGCTCGCGGTTTTTGGCGAGCTTCACCCGCGCACGCTCGGTGAACTGGATATCGAAGGGCCAATCGTTGCGTTCGAGATCTACCTGGACGCCCTTCCTGAGCCGAAATCCAAGGGCGGACGCAGCAAGGGGGCCTTGAACGCTTCGGATCTCATGCCGGTCCGGCGTGACCTGGCTTTTGTCATCTCAAAAGAAGTACCTGCCGAGACTTTGCTCAAGGCGGCACGAAGTGCTGACAAGGCCCTGATCGCCGATGTGACCCTTTTCGATATCTATGAAGGCAAGGGCATCGGCGAGGATCAGAAATCGATGGCCATCGACATCACGCTGCAGCCACGCGAGAAAACCCTCACCGACGAGACGATCGAAGCGGTCACCAAAAAGGTGATCGCCAACGTCGAAAAGGCAACCGGCGGAACGCTTCGGGGTTAGAGCGCGCCGCGCTCTACCGGTTCCGGAAGCGGAAGAAATTCCGGTCTTCACAGGTCCTGACGCGGCAGCTCTTGGTGTCGCGTGTCCTGATGCGTTCCCGAACGGCGATTTCGGTCGACAGGCAAAAGCCGCCGTGGGCCACATACCGGTCGAAGGTGCGCTGGCCAGTCGATAGCACCACGCCTCCGCGCGAGTTGATAAGGTCCTGCACCTGGGCGCAAGTCATCTGCCTTGTGTCCGGACGGCGTGATTGTGCGTCGGCGGAAACGGCCGGCAACAGAATGGCTGCCGCCAAAGCCAGGCTTGCGGCTGCGGGACGTGTCCTGCGGATAGCAAATGTCATTCTCGGTAAATCCATTACGGTCTCCATGAGGGATCTGAAGCGTTTTCGATTTGGTTTGAAGCACTTAACGCTGCCTGCCATCGAAGATTTCAACGCATTAAATGCTGCTTCCCGTTTCAAGTGAAAACCGAGAACGCTTTCGTCCGGAAGCGCCCTCCGGAGTGTGTCAATTCCTCCCGCGGGCAGACAAAGCAATACCCTGCCGATCAGCGGCGCCCGATGCAAGAATCACATAGGGTGGCTTTGCGAGGGAGTTGTCAAAACATGAAAGATCCAAGACCACCGCTCCCCGCCGGGGTGCAACGGCTTTGCGATCCATATGGCGCGCGGGAGGACGAACGGCTGGCCTATGTCAGCGAAACGATAGCACAGGTGCCCCGGCTGATGGAGATCCTGACGGCCATCCGCGATCTGGACCTGGCCGATGGCTGGCTGGTGTCAGGCGGGCTCTATCAGACCCTTTGGAACATCCTGACAGACCGTCCACTGGACCATGGCATCAAAGACTATGACATCATCTATTTTGATGGTGCGGATCTGTCCTATGAGGCCGAGGACCGGGTCATCAAGACCGTCAATGCGGCGCTTCCCGGACTTGCCAGCCTGCTGGAAGTCCGTAACCAGGCCCGGGTTCATCTATGGTCCGAAAAACGCTTTGGCCGTCCGGCCCGCCCACTGCATTGTTCCATGGATTCGCTGACCACCTATGCCGCCCGTACCCACGCGATTGCGGCACGGCTTGATCCGGGCGGTAAAGTGTTCATCCACGCACCTTTCGGGCTTGCCAATATTCTCGCCATGCGCATCGTGCCGAACGGGACCTACACCAACCGGGACACCTATGAGGAAAAGGGTGCCCGGATGAAAGGCTGCTGGCCAGAGCTTGTCATTGAACCTTGGAAAACGACGCCGGAAACCTGAAACCGGAGCTCACCCGCCACCGGGTGCCGGACAGATAACACCGGTTCCGCCTATCCCGCAGTAGCCTCCAGGATTCTTCGCCAGATACTGCTGATGATAGTCTTCGGCAAAAAAGAACACGTCGTTGGCGAGCACTTCCGTGGTGATTTGCGTGGTTACTCCCGCTGCGCGCAGAGCGGCCTGATACTGTTCGCGGGACGTTTCCGCCCGTTCGAGCTGGTGCGGCGCACTTGTGTAAATCGCCGAGCGGTATTGCGTGCCGGTGTCGTTCCCCTGCCGCATGCCCTGGGTCGGATCGTGGCTCTCCCAGAACACTTTCAAGAGATGGTCGAGACTGACTGCCTCCGGGTCAAATACGACCAGAACCGCTTCGGTGTGGCCCGTCCGGCCGGTACAGGTCTCGTGGTAAGTCGGGTTTTTGGTGAATCCGCCCGCGTATCCGGCCGCCGTTACATAAACACCTGGAATTTTCCAGAAGATCCGTTCCGCGCCCCAGAAACACCCCATGCCGAACAGGATGGATTCCATCCCGTCTGGATAAGGACCTGTGAGGGAGCGGCCATTGACGAAATGCGGCTCGCCGGGAACGATCGGTTCCTCGCGCCCCGGAAGTGCCTCCTCACGGGCCGGAAGGGAAAACTTCTTACTCAGCATCGTCATGAAAGACATGGAACCCTCACAAACCGGAAACACAGTTGCTGCCATTCCGGCAGGTGCATCCCCCATAGTTTGGCACCGGCCATAGAGCCGTCAAGCCCGCGAACGTCATTCCGCGGAGACAAACAGACCCCCAAGTAGCCCCCCCGGAGAGCTGCATGCCCAGATCAGTATCCTTCCTGGGGCAAATCCTCAGGCGAATTGCGGCTTCGCGCGATAACGGCGGGCACCTGCCCACAGCAATATCAATCCAAGCGGGGCGAACACGGCCCAAGCCGGCCACGTCAGCAGGTTTTGAAGCATCGGGTCCCAGATAACCGGATGCAGATGACGCTGAACGACAGCTTGCGAAAGATTGAGGCTTTCGGGAGAAAACTCGAACCAGATTTGTCCGAGCGGTTTGAAGCCGATGTCCGACTGTGCGATTGCCCGGCTGCCGTCGGAAATTGCAAATACGACTGCCAATGCCAGGGACACAAACCCGACCGTCCGGAGAACCAGCCTAAAAATCGTAAACATCGCCTAATCCTGCACTCTTTGGTACGCCGGAAAACAACTCGCCTGCCAGGTGTCATTTGGCCGGCGCATATCTGCATGCAATGCGCTTAACGAGTTGTTTACTATCCTAACGAGACCTGGTGATAAATGACAATCTTCACAAATCATGCAAGTTTTGAGAAGGACGGTTAACCTGGGGTTGGGATCGCGTCCGGCGCCAGTACCGGTCCAATCGGGACGTAAACATGCCGGGCAGCGGATCGCCTTTCAAGGCTTGGCTCTGTGGAGCAGGCGGATTTCCGCATTGTTCAAACGCCGCGTAGCGGATTCCGGCTATTCATTATGGCCCTGAAGAGATCAACTCCCCGGCGGCCTGCCTTTCTCGTCAGCGGCCAAATGCTTTACACACCGCGTGGGAACCGGGATTCCCGGCGGCCCCCAAACGGATCCGGGATAGCGCAAAAAATCCCGAAAAGGTGCCTTGCACTTGACCGCGTCCTGAGTATATTGCGCGCACCCTGCCGGATGGATCCGAAAGGGATGGACAGGTGGCCGAGTGGCTGAAGGCGCACGCCTGGAACGCGTGTATACGGGCAACCGTATCGAGGGTTCGAATCCCTCTCTGTCCGCCATTTTAATTGTGTCCGATCCGGCGGCATGGGGCCTTTGTCTGCGCTAGTTTGTCTCCAGGGCTTGAGGCGAAGAATCGTACCGCCTCGCCCGGGCGCTTCAGATTGACTGTATGAAATCGGACCTCTGAACAGGACGGCACTGCCTTATACGGCCAGCCGCCCTCTTGTTTCAGTTTCACGGTGCCAATCCGCGGTGGGTTTTGGAAAATTCACCCCGCAGGGGGACCGTCAGATCCCGCCAAGACAGACATATTTCAGTTCGAGGTAGTCTTCGCAGCCGTATTTGGACCCTTCGCGTCCGGTGCCAGACTGTTTGATGCCGCCGAAGGGGGCAATCTCGGTCGAGATCAGGCCTGTGTTGACGCCAACCATGCCGTATTCGAGTGCCTCTGCAACCCGCCAGACCTTGGAAAGATCCTTGGCGTAGAAGTAGGAGGCGAGACCGAAGATCGTGTCATTTGCCTGTTCGATGACATCTTCGACCGTTTCGAACCTGAACAGCGGCGCCACCGGCCCGAACGTCTCATCGCGGGCAATCAGCATCGAGCGGTCCACATCCGTGAGAACCGTCGGCTCAAAGAAGGTGCCGCCGAGTTCGTGTTCCTTGCCGCCGGTGACAATGGTGGCACCTTTGCCGGTTGCATCAGCGATATGATCCTTCACCTTTGCAACGGCCTCTTCACTGATCAACGGGCCGGCGGCCACGCCGTCGGCAAAACCGTCGCCGACCTTCATGGCTTTCACCGCGGCAACGAGTTTTTCGGCAAACGCCTCATAGACGCCCGCCTGCACGTAAATGCGGTTGGCGCAGACGCAGGTCTGACCGTTGTTGCGGTATTTGGAGATCATCGCCCCTTCGACGGCCGCATCGAGATCGGCATCGTCAAAGACGATGAACGGCGCATTGCCTCCCAGTTCCATCGATGTCTTCATGACCTGATCAGCCGACTGCCTCATGAGGATCCGCCCGACCTCGGTTGAACCGGTGAAGGTCAGTTTGCGGACCTTTTCGTTCTCGCAGAACTCCATGCCAACGGCGGAGGAACGGGTCGAGGTCAACACCGAGAGCAATCCTTTTGGCAGCCCGGCTTCCTCGGCAAGCTTTGCCATGGCCAGCGCCGACAAGGGGGTTTCGGCGGCGGGTTTGGCGACAAACGCACATCCGACAGCGAGGGCCGGGCCCACCTTTCGCGCGATCATCGCGTTGGGAAAATTCCAGGGCGTGATCGAGGCAACCACGCCGACCGGCTGCTTTAACACCACGATGCGCTTGTCGGGCTGATGACCGGGAATGACATCGCCGTAGACCCGCTTGGCCTCCTCGGCGAACCATTCAATGAAACTCGCCCCATAGAGGATCTCGCCCTTGGCCTCTGCAAGCGGCTTGCCCATTTCCGCGCAAAGAATAGTCCCCAGATCGTCGGCATTGGCGACCATGAGATCGAACCATTTGCGCAGGACGGCCGCCCGTTCCTTGCCGGTTCGCGCGGCCCAGCTCTTTTGCGCCGCATAGGCGGCATCGATCGCCGTCCGCGTCTCGGCAACACCGAGATCCGGAAGCTTGGCAATGACGTCGTTGGTCGAGGGATTTGACACATCGAAAGTCTCCCCGCTTTCCGATGCCGCAACCCACTCGCCACCGATATAGGCGGCCTGAATCAGAAGGTCTTTTCGGCTCAGACGCTGTTCCAGCGTTTCGAAACGGTCAGTCATTTTGGGGTCTATCGCTTTCCTATGGGCCGGCCGGAAGACAGGCATTCGATTGTCTTTGTTTGAAGCTTGATCAACGCGCGATCTGGATAGGTTCAGCTAGAGCATCGGGCGATAAGTTTGAAACACTTGATGACATTTTGCGGTTCACTCGGCTAGGCGCGTCGTGAAGGGCGATGCGGGGCATCGTTCGAACGGCGAAACGCGGCCGATGAGCCGCAAAATGCCACCCCGCCAAAAACCATTCTGGGGGCCGAACTCATTTGTCCGCTGACGGCGTTGGCCCGCCCTTATGGTGATTGCACCACGGCGGGCGAACCGCCTAGTCAACAAACAAATGAGAGCGGTCAAGCGATTCAAACTTACCGCCCGACGCTCTAGCATTTAAACTGCGCCGGGCATAGGTCCATATTTCTGACGCACCTAAAGCGAAGCCTCATAGATACGCTGCGCATCTTCCAATGAAAGTTCCCGCGGATTGTTGACCAGCAGACGGGTCTGCTTCATCGCGTCCAATGCCAGCCTTGGAATGTCGGACCGGGCGATCCCGACATGTTGCAATCCGGCTTCCAGCCCGAGTTCTGCGTTTAGCTGGCCCAGGCGCTCAGTGAAATCTGCGGCCATCGCTTGGGAGGAACGACTGGTATCAATTCCGGGAAAGACATGCGGTGCCAGTTCGGCATATTCGGCGGCGCATTCAGGGGCGTTGAAGCGCATGACGGCTTCAAGAACAAGAGCGTTCGAAAGCCCGTGCGGGACATGGAACAGGCTGCCAACCGGATAGGCAAGCGCATGAACGGCTGCGACCGGTGAGTTGGCAAATGCCTGGCCTGCAAGCATGGAGCCCAGCAGCATGTTTTCACGTGCCACCTTGTTCGACCCGTTGAAGACCGCTTCACGGATGTTGGCCCCCAGAAGATCTAGCGCCTGTCTGGCCAGAGCTTTTGAGATCGGGTTGTTGTTGGGACTTCTGGATGTATAGGCCTCGATTGCATGGACCATGGCATCGACCCCGGTCGCTGCCGTGTTTTTTGGCGGCAAACCAAGGGTCAGATCCGCATCGAGAAGGGCAATATCCGGCAGGATGATCGGAGAAACGACGCCCTTCTTTTCTTCTGTGCCGGTGGTTAGAATGGAGACCGCCGTCACTTCCGATCCGGTCCCGGCTGTTGTCGGCACCAGCACCAATGGCAGCCGCTCTCCCTTTGCCTGATTGACCCCGTACATCTCGTCGAGCGGCTGGCTGGACCGCGCCAGAAGGGCGATCATTTTCGCCACATCCAGCGAACTGCCGCCGCCAAAGCCGATGACACAGGCCGCTTCGCTTTGCTTGGCGATTTCAACGGCTTCGACAACAGTGGCGGCCTTCGGATCAGGTTCCACTCCATCGAAGATGGTCACCTGAAATCCGTTCTGCTTGAGATTTTCCAGGGCGGCTTCGGCAAGGCCCAAACTGACTATGCCCCAGTCCGTCACGAACAAGACACTCGACGCGCTGCCAGCAAACGGCAAGCCGCCCAGGATCTCCCCAAGCCGCCCTGCCCCGCCCGGGATCTGCCGGATGGACGGTGTCGTGTTGAAGGTAAAATCTGTCATCATGCTGCCTCCACCGCCAGGATGTTAGAGCAAACAATGAGAAGATAGAATTGAAAGCCTCAGGAACTGCAAGACAAACACGCCTGAGGCACCATCTTGCGATCAAGCAGCCTTTGCAAGCAGATCTGCAACGGGCTTGAGGTCGGAGACTGCCACCGGCTGTTCCGTATCCAGGGAAATCACCGGCCCTATTCCCAAGGGTTTGGCGCCGGCGGCAAGGATTGCCAACTCGTCGGCATAGCTGGCAGGCGGGTGCCCGCTGGACCTGAGTGCCACGCGGTCACGGTAGCGCTGTGACGCTGTTTGCGGTGTTACCGCACACCAGACCTCGATCACATATCCGATGCCGGCCATGGCAAGATGCTTTTCAAGCACTGAAAGCGGCTGAAACCCGTGCCAGGCATCGATCAGGGGAATGGCCTTGTCCGGAAACGCGGCAATGCTTGCGAATATGCCCTGGTAACTGGCCCGGCCCAGTTTGCGGTTATACTCGCGGTCACCTGTGCCGATCTGATCGAACATGGCTTCCTTGAACGTGTCGAGCGCAAACGGAACAGGCGCCATCCCGCGCTCACTCAAATACCGCGTCAGCAGGGCGCAAACGGTGGATTTTCCACTTGCCGGTACACCATTGATAAGGACCGCGCTTATCATTGCTGACGGATAGTCTGTCCGGCGGCTGCGTTGAAGACGGAAAGCCCCGCACCGACGACGCCTGCATGATTGCCGCATCGGGCCGCTTTAACCGGTAGCCGAAACCAATTGCCGGTGGACGAGACCTGCCCCAGAGCGCGGACCATCTGGGGCCCCAGTCCTCCGCCGATCAGGATCAGATCTGGATCCAGGGTTGCAGCCAGCGTTTCAAGGGCGCGGTGAAAGGGTTTTGCCCAGTTCGACAGGACATCGGCGTAGCCTTTGCGTCCGGCAATCGCACCGTCAATCAACTCTTCCGCCGTGCCTACACCATTTAGTCCGGCTTCCGACAACAAGCGTTTGAGTGCGGGACCGGAGCTGAAAGTCTCCACACAGCCGACCCGGCCGCAAAGGCAACGCGGCCCGTCTTCCGCCACCACGATATGTCCGAATTGGCCCGATACGCCGCCTCCGCACCAATGCTGCCCGCGATCAAGCACGGAACCGCCAATGCCGGTACCGACCGTCACCATCACGATCAACTGCTCACCCGCGGCGGGCAGGCCATTGGCTTCCGCAAACAGGGCCATGGTCGCATCGTTTTCAATTCGAACCGGGAGGTGAATTTCATCAGCAATCAACTGCTTGAGATCAAGCGCGGCGATATCCAGATGTCCCGCGGAGAGAATCTCGCCCTGGCTGGCGACCCGTCCGGGAATGCCGATACCGACACCAACACAAGAGGCAGATCTGGCGGTGTCTATCAGGCGCAGAACTTGCCGGCTGAAACCCAATCGATCCGGATCGACCGGTTCCGCCCACCTCTCGAGAATTTTGCCGCCTGCATCCACGCAGGCTGCACGGATGTTGGTGCCGCCGGCATCAATCCCAACCACCGTTGGCTGAGACGCAACCACGGTCAGGCCACATTCCGCCGGTCTGGGCCGAAACGGTCCAGAATAGCCTCGATTTCGCGAAGCCGGGGACTTGCCACGTCCTCCAGCCGTTGCGCGCTGATCCTCTGGTCCAGCGAAATACAGTCCTTCCACAATGCCCGTCCTGCGATCACACCGGATGCTCCGTTTTCCATCGCAATCGCAACCTGATCGATAAAGGTCTCATGGTCGACCCCGGCTGACAATACCGCCCAGGGAACGCCCTCACATAGGTCCGTGATCTGTCGGCAGGCCTTTGCCGATCCCGGATAGGGCATCTTCAGCACCTTAGAACCAAGATCGAGGGCCATGCAGGCGCACTCGACGATCAGATCGGGGTATGCGGCAGCGTATTGCTCCTTCGTTTCGCCTACCAGCTGGTAGGTCAGGATCTCGACCACAAGCAGCAGGTCTTCTGCGGCGAAGTCGGCAATGCAAGTCCGGATGATATCCAGATTGACGGTGTTGGCATCCGGCCGGTCCGGACGCAGATAAACCATCAGCTTGGCACCGGTCCCACCAAGCTCTCGGACCTTACGCGCGCTTACCCCCGGCACCAGTTTCGAAATCCTGTAACCGGATGCGTCGGTGTCCCATCCGGAGGCATCCAGGCCGATGAGCAAACCAGTATCGCGTGACAAGACACCGTGGTCGACGACGTCCGGTACCGCGCACTCCGCATCAAGCAGAACGCAAGACGCCTTGTTGGCGAGATGGCGGACAATGTCTGTTTTCACCGCGCCAAGTTCGCTCTGGCCGATGAGCGTCTGCTCCTCCGGCGTACCGGCGAGAACCTTGCGCATGCCGCCGCGTTGATCGCAGGCAACCACCATCATCATGCCATTGAGACCGCAGATCTGTTGATAGGCCCGCCGCTCACCGGTGGTCATTTCAGTGTCACGTGAACGCATGTTCATTGCGAACATCCCCCCTTCAGCCGTCCGCAAGCTCGCGATCAAGCCTTGGCGCCGACCACGCCTGCCTGGCGCAGCAACGTGTTGCGGCACACCGGTCCGGTAACCTCCTGGCTCCGCAACCCCCTGTTGCGTGCCCGCCAAGTGCCGGGCAGAGCCAATTGAGTGGTATCGTCAGAAGAAAATCAGTTCAACAATTTTTTTCAGTAATAAATTTCAATCGCGTGTCTTCAGCGAAATCACTCACCGGCATCCAGCTGGTCAAGAACATGCCTGGCTGTCTTGGTATCGGTCACAAGCGTATTGATCAGACCGGAACGGGCTGCTCCGATGATCGGCCCGGCTTTATTCCGGCCAACAGCAATGGCTATACACAGCGGTATACGCCGGAGCTCCTTCTCGCCAATCGCAAGCAGCCTTGTCTGACCAACCGGGTCTGCCAGATGGCCATCTTCCCGGAAGTACCGGCGCACCACATCTCCAACGATGCTGTCAGGATCGGAATAGTTGCGAACCGCCTCCCGGTTGCTGGTGGCATGGCGGAAATTGCCAATCCCCAGGAGAGCGGCATCCACATTGGCCCAACGTGACCGGACCCGGGCAACCACCGGATCCGCCAACAAGGCAGTGTGCAATTCGACCGACGGCTGGCATGGTGCATGCAACAAGTGCGCCTCACCGCGCATCTGTTCCGCCGCCAGCCGGGTGAATTCATTGATCTGGAAATGCGCCTCGGATTCGTGCATGCCCCCCATTGCAGGCACCACCGTTACGGCGGGGATTTCCGGAAGACCGGCGCTAACGATCCCCTGAATTGTCCGGCCCCAACCGATCGCAATGACCGAACCGGGACCCAACGGCGCCTCTTGCAATAGCGACCGCACCTGTGCCGACAGCGCGGCGATCGAACCGCGCTCCGGGGCTTCAACGACCCTCACCTGCTTCAGCCCGAGGCTGGTTTTCAGGCGATCGCCGATCTCGTCGAGTTCATCCAGATCGGCGACATGGAAATGAACAATGCCGACTTCGCGTGCGCGCGCCAACAGCCGTGACACCATTGCGGTGGACAGATCCATCTTGCGGGAGACCTCCAACTGCGACAGGCCGTCAACATAATGAAGGCGCGCCACCGCGTGGATCAGACCCCGGTTGGAAAGATTGGTGGATGATTTCGCCACGTGCTTGTGAGTCCTTTGTTTTCGTCACGATTGCGCCGATCCGGCCGGAAAATCAAGTATCGGGCAACTGCCATGCCTGTACCCATTCCCGGCCCGGGTTGCATTGCGCTGATGCCTTGACTTCGCCAACGCTCCACAATCTGGCGCTTGAATTCCGCCCACCTGTACCGTCGTTCTCAATGCGGTCAATTGACCGCCCGCCTCCGCAGACAAGTTATCTGAAATTTATATCTGTAATAAATTGTAGACACACTCCCCCCGGTTGTTCTAGCCTCCGGATTGTTCGCAACTGGCAACAATAACGATCAATCCGGACCTTGCGAGCAGCAAACGGGAGGAAAAATCTTGGTACGCACACTCTTCAAGGCAGCTGCTGTGGCTGCATCGCTCTGTGCTGCGAGTTTCGCTCAGGCACAGGACAAGGACGTTTCCATCACGCTGGTCCCCGGACTGACCACGGATGCGTTTTACATCACCATGAACCGCGGCGCTCAGGCTGCAGCTGAAGCACTCGGCATCACCGTCGATTTCCAGGGTGCCGAAGAATTCGATCCGGTGCTTCAGACCCCGGTTCTCGACGCGGTTATCGCCCGCGGACCGGATGCGATCCTGATCGCACCGACCGACAGCACCCAGATGATCGAGCCGCTGCGCCGCGCTGCTGACGCCGGAATTGCGATCATCACGGTCGACACCTTCATCGATGACGGCAAGTATCAGGACGGAGCCGGCGATGGCGACTTCCCGATGTCCTATGTCGCCTCCGACAACCTCGGCGGTGGCCGTATGGCTGCCCGGTTTATGGCTGATGCCATCGGCGGCGAAGGCAAGGTCTATGTGTCCAACGTCCGCCCGGGCATTTCCACCACCGATCAGCGCGAAGAAGGCTTCAAGGCCGAAATGGCCGAGAGCTTCCCGGGCATTACGGTTCTGGACACCCAGTACAACGAAAACGATGCCTCGCTGGCAGCGTCTCAGTTCCAGGCCGTGATGGCGCGTAACCCGGACATTGCAGGCGTTTTCGGTGCCAACCTGTTCTCCGCACTTGGTGCAGGCAATGGCGTAGAAGGCGCCGGCAAGGCTGAGGAAGTGACGGTAATTGCCTTCGATGCACCGCAAAGCATCGTTGACAACATCTCCACTGGCCTCGTGGACGCCGCGATTGCCCAGCACCCGGCAGAAATCGGCTACTTTGGCGTGATGGCAGCCTATGCGCATCTGACCGGCCAGTCGGTTCCGGTCTCCATCGGCACTGGCTTTACCGTCATCAATGCCGGTAACGTCAATGACGAAGCCATCGCAAAGTTCATCTACTCCGAGTGAATGAACCGGTGATATCGCAGACAAAAGGGACTTCATTGCTGAAGTCCCTTCTCAACGGATGGTCCTGGTTGTTTCTGATCGGGATCCTCGCCTTCTTTGAAATCTTCGCGCGGGTGGAAACGGGCAACACCTTTCTCTTCCGCGTCTACAACATCCAGTCGATCTCAATCGCCGCGTCACAGATCCTGCTGCTCGGGCTGGGGCTGACCCTCGTGATTGTGGCCGGACAGATTGATCTCTCCATCGGCTTTACCACCGGCCTGTCGGCTGTCGTCATGGCGCTGGTCATCAAGGCCGCCGGGGCGGATGCCGGATGGGTTACGGTCCTGTTTGCCATTGGCGTCGGCCTGTTCGCCTCGGTGTGTGTCGGCCTGGTAAACGGCTGGCTGGTCGCCTATCTGAATGTGCCCAGTTTCATCGGCACGCTCGGCACCTATGGCGTTGCCAGGGGGATGGCACTGATCGTCGCCGGCGGCGCCACGGTTTCGATCCGCAGCGATGAAGCCCGGTCCATCGGCAACGGCGACATTCTCGGATTTCCGGTGCCCGTGGTGATTGCCGGGGTCTTGGCCCTCGCCTGTCACTATCTGCTGTCGCACACGAAATTCGGCGTTCACACCTATGCACTTGGGGCCAACCGGGCCTCGGTTGAACGGGCCGGTGTGAATGTCAAACGCCACCTGATCCGGCTCTTCGTGATTTCCGCGGTCACAGCCGGGGTCGGCGGCATCATCTATACCGGCAGATTTTCGGCCGGTGCTGCCAACGCGGGCGAACCGATCCTGCTCTACGCCGTTGCAGCCGTGTTTATCGGCGGAGCCTCTCTGACGGGGGGGCAGGGCACGGTCATCGGCACGGTCATCGGCGCATTCATTATCGCGGTGATCCAGTTCGGCCTGGTGTTTTCCGGACTGCCACCCTACTGGCAATTCGTTGCCGTCGGTCTGGTTATCATCGTTGCAGTGTTGGTCGATCAGTCTAAGGGCAAGTTGACAGGAGATGGGCCATGACCCAATCCGCACCCATTTTGCAGGTAAAACACCTGAACAAGCGCTTCGGCGGCAATGAGGCCGTGCGCGATGTCAGCTTCGACGTTCATGCCGGTGAATGTGTGGTGCTAGCTGGAGACAATGGCGCCGGCAAGTCGACGGTTATCAAGATGATTTCCTCGGTCTATCCGCCAACCAGCGGCGAAGTGCATTTCAACGGCACTCTTCTCACCGGCAAGAGCCCTCAGGGCGTGCGCAGCGCCGGGATCGAAACCATTTATCAGGACCTCGCGCTGGCCGACAATCTCGATCCTGGGCTCAACCTTTATCTCGGGCGGGAGCGTATGCGGCGTCTTTTCGGCATTCCGGTTCTTGACCGGCGCGGCATGCGGGCCGATGCCGTCCGGGTCATGGACACGCTCGGCATAAAACTGCCGGACCCGTCCCGCCCGGTGCGCGATCTCTCCGGTGGGCAGAGGCAGGCGATCGCTCTTGCCCGGGCAATCCACTGGGAAGCGGGCCTTGTGATCATGGACGAACCGACGGCGGCACTCGGCGTCCCGGAGCAGCGCGAGGTGATGGCCCTGATCCGGCGCATGAAGTCCCAGGGCGTCGGCATCATCCTGATTTCACACAATCTGCCGGATATTTTCGAGGCCGCCGACCGCATCATCGTTCTCGTCCGTGGTGGGGTCGCGGGTGAGCGCAAGCCGACTGAAACCAATGACGAGGAAATCGTCCGGATGATGATGGGAGCTGCCTAGTGTGGTGGAATTGGAATACCCCTCATTTGTGCAGCGCGCGCCGCAGCGTAGGTAAACTCCGAAAACAACAATAGAAACAATGACTTGCTAATCACTTCCATGAGCCTAAGGTTCATTCGGAACCCGCTGAAAATTGAGACGAACTTCAGATTCGGGTGACTAGAGACCGGTTGGCCCGTCAGACCGAAAACGGATTGCCATTCAAGTTGTAATTTGTCCCTACCGATGCAAAATGCCGGTCGATGGCCGCGTCATGCGGCCGCCAGGATTTCTGACAATTCAAACGCTGCACTGTTGGCGTTTGCTATCCTATGGGGAACATCATGAAGGTCGATGGAACGCACTACCGCTCGCTCTGGTGGAACCACGCTGATGCGGTTCTGGAAATCATCGACCAGCGCTGGCTGCCGCACGAATTCAGGATCGAGCAAATCCGCACCCTTCAAGATTTTGCGAATGCCATCCGGGATATGCATGTGCGCGGAGCGCCGCTGATCGGCGCAACCGCAGCTTACGGCATCGCCCTTGCGGCCAGCGAAGACCCATCGGATAAAAACATCGACGAGGCCTGGGCGTTTTTGGAGGTCACACGGCCTACGGCGATCAATTTACGTTGGGCGCTGGATAGGTGCCGGACGGTCCTGCGCGCTCTCCCGGAGAACGAGCGCGCTGCCGCTGCGCTACAACTCGCTCACGACATCGCCGACGAAGATGTCGAGATCAATCGCCAAATCGGCGAACATGGGCTGGAAATCATCAAGGAGATCGCCGCAAGGAAACCAGCAGGCGAGCCGGTGCGCCTCCTTACCCACTGCAATGCCGGCTGGCTCGCAACAGTCGATTGGGGCACCGCCACCAGTCCGATGTATCATGCCCATGACGCCGGAATTGACCTTCATGTATGGGTGGATGAAACCCGGCCGCGCAATCAGGGTCCGCTAACGGCTTGGGAGCTTGGCAGCCATGGGGTGCCGCATGCCTTTATCGTCGACAACGCCGGCGGGCACCTGATGCAGCATGGTCTGGTCGACATGGTGATTGTCGGCACCGACCGCACGACCGCACATGGCGATGTATGCAACAAGATCGGCACCTATCTGAAGGCTCTGGCCGCGAAGGACAACAATGTGCCCTTCTATGTGGCCCTGCCGTCCTCAACGGTGGACTGGACCGTCAAGGACGGACTGAAGGAGATCCCCATTGAAGAACGTCCGGCCGACGAAGTCAGCCATATCTTCTGGGGGAAGGATGCCGCCGGAAACGTCACGCCGGTGCAAGTCACTCCCGATGGATCAACAACGGCAAATCCGGCCTTCGATGTGACGCCAAGCCGCCTCGTGACCGGCCTGATCACCGAGCGCGGCGTCTGCGAAGCATCGGCGGACGGACTTGCCGGACTGTTCCCGGAACTGGCTGCTGCTGCCGAATGACCTGAACGGCTGGCGGCTAATGCCGCCGGCCCTCATTCCGCCAGGTTGATATCCGCCAACAGATCTGCGGCGGTTTCCTCCAGCGCTTCGCTCAAGGCAGCGGGAGTCAAGCCATCCGGCAGACGCAAGTCGGCGGACGCCTTGAAAAGCGCCTCGCCCTGCATGGACCCTGCCGAAACCGAGGTTTCCAGATTATCGATGCTGACGCCTTCGGCAGCGATGATACGGGTGATGTCCCGGAGGATGCCGGGATGATCCTGACACACCAGCTCTAAGCGTGCTGATGAGCCGGCAGGTGCCTCCACGGCTTTGTCTGCCGCCCGCGACGTGATTTCAATCTGTTCGTCCCGCAAGGCACCAAGCCGGTCCTTCAAATCGCCCGCGCCTGTCTCCGGAACCGAAACCCTGACGATTCCGGCGAATTCCCCACCCAAGCGGGCCATAGAACTTTCGACCCAGTTACCACCTGCCGCCGCGATCTCTTCCGAGATCCGCTCTACAAGGCCGGGACGATCCTCGGCAATCACGGTAAATACCAGATCTGTCTGCATAAACTCCTCCCGCGGACGCGCCTTTCACCTGCGCATTGATCGCATGACTAGCGCAAGTACGCCCGTCATTCAGCCCCAAAAGTGACGGATAGCGTTACCAATCGGTCGCTTTCCTGCTTGCCCTTGCCAATGCGCTCCCATAGGTTCGGCGGATCAGACGGCGTTCCTTGAGGGACTGAAAGCGTTTCCGGATGCGGCTGACCCATATCGGGGGCCAACCTGCGGAGCTGTCGGAGAGCTTCTTTCGCAGGCGCTAACACCCTGCGAAAACGTTTTCCTGTGCTTTCTCCTCCATACGCCTCACTTAAACACAAATGGCGCTCTCAGACCATGAGGAGAGACGAGTTGTTCCGTTACTGTGCTCAAGCAGGCACCGCTGTTGCTGCAGTCCTTGCCCCTTCCCCCGTATTCGCTCACGTCGGACACGTCGGCGAACTTGCGGGCCACTCGCATTGGGTCGGGGTTGCGGCCTTGGCAGGCGCTGTTCTGGTCGCCGGATGGGCGGCTCTCAAGGCCCGCAAGGACAAGAAGGACACGGATGAACCGGCTGAAGAGGCCAAGGTGGAAGACGAAACCGAGGCACCCGCATGAGCGAAAAACTCGGCCTGATGATCTGCGGCCACGGCAGCCGCAACCGCGGGGCGGTCAAGCAATTCGCCCAGCTCGCCGAAGGCTTGAAGCAGCGTTTCCCCGATTGGCCGGTGGAATACGGCTATCTGGAATTCGCCAATCCGGTCATTCATGACGGATTGAACAGCCTGCGCGAGCAGGGGTGCACCCATGTTCTGGCCGTACCGGGAATGCTGTTCGCAGCCGGACACGCGAAGAACGATATCCCCTCGGTGCTGAACACCTATCAGGCGATGCATCCGGAGATGAAGATCTCCTACGGCCGGGAACTGGCTGTCGACATGCGCATGGTCCGGGCTGCTGGTGCCCGCGTTCAGGAAGCCTTGGATGCCGCCACCAGCGACGTGCCGATGCACGAAACACTGTTGATGGTCGTCGGTCGCGGTTCTTCGGATCCGGACGCCAATTCCAATGTCACCAAGATCACCCGCCTGTTGTGGGAAGGCATGGGCTTCGGCTGGGCCGAGACCTGCTATTCCGGTGTGACCTTTCCCTTGACTGGACCCGGCCTCGAACATGCCGCCCGGCTCGGCTACAAGCGGATTGTCGTGTTCCCGTATTTCCTCTTCACAGGCGTTCTGGTCCAGCGGATCTATTCGACCACGGATGAGATCGCCGCGAACCATCCGGAGATCGAGTTCGTCAAGGCCGGCTATCTCAACGATCATCCGCAGGTGATCGACACGATGGCCGACCGGGTTCAGGAGATCCTGCAAGGCGAGAACCTGATGAACTGCCAGATGTGCAAGTACCGCGAGCAGGTGCTCGGCTTTGAGGCGGACATCGGTCAGGCTCAGGAAAGCCATCACCATCACGTGGAAGGGCTGGGCGCGGAAGCAGAATGCACGCTCTGCGACGAGATCTGCACCGGGGCCTGTGAGGCCGAAGTCCGGAAGGCCAGCCACCATCACCACCATCATGACCATGGGCACAGCCACGATCACGGCCACTCTCATGATCACGGGCATGGCCATCACCATCACCCTTATCCGCATGCGGACCATCCACTTGGGCCGAAGTCCCTCGACCAGGGCAAGTAAGCAGGGCCGCGCCGGGGGAACGATGGCAAAGATGGTGTTCGACTACGAAAAGGATCCTGGCGCAATCTACCGCCAGTCCTTTGCAGTCATCCGCGAGGAAGCCGCGCTTGACCAAATGCCGGAAGACCTGCGTCCGGTTGCCATCCGCCTGATCCATGCGTGCGGCATGACGGATATCCCGGACGATATTGCCTGGTCGGGGGATGTTGTTGAGGCGGCAAGAGGGGCTTTTTCCTCCGGCGCGCCGGTCTTGACCGATGTCGAGATGGTCGCCCATGGCATCATCCGCCCGCGCCTGCCTTCAAAGACCAATGTGATCTGCACGCTGAATGATCCAGCGGTTCCCGTGCTTGCCAAGCGCCTCGGAACGACACGCACCGCCGCAGCCGTCACGCTTTGGGAAGACAAGCTTAAGGGCGCTGTGGTCGCCATCGGCAATGCGCCGACCGCGTTGTTCCGTCTGCTGGAATGGATCGCAAACGGCGGACCGCGCCCGGCGGTGATCCTTGGCTTTCCGGTCGGCTTTGTCGGTGCGGCAGAATCCAAAGAAGCCTTGATCGATACCAAACTCGGCGTCCCCTTCCTGACCTTGCGCGGACGGCGAGGCGGATCGGCCATGGCAGCGGCGGCTGTCAACGGCCTTGCCGCCGGTCTGCCGGAGGAAACAGCCAATGGATAGCGGCCGCAAGTCCTCGCCGTTGAAATCGACAGCCCGCAAATCGGTCCGTACCGGCGCGCCTATGCGTTCCAAAGGTTTTCTGGGACGTCCGGACGGGGCAACAAACGCACCTTCACCGGACGAAGACATCAAGCTGTCGCACAAGTCGCGCGGCTCTAGAGCTATCCACGTATCGGCAAACGGGAAGCCCGCCGCTTTGGGCGACAAGCCGAGGATCAAGCCCTACAGGCTGGACAAGACATGAGCGCATCGTGGCTCACGCTGGTCGGCATAAGCGAAGACGGAACATTGGCACCGGGCGGCAAGGAAGCGCTGGCCGCCGCCGAGATCGTCTATGGCGGAAGCCGGCATTTTGAGTTGCTGGGCAGCGCCATGCCAACGGCTCCAGCCGAACAGCGCACATGGCCAAGCCCGTTTTCATCGGTTTTTAAAGATCTCAAGGCGCTTGCGGACAGACGCGTCGTCATCCTGGCAACCGGCGATCCAATGTGGTTCGGCATCGGGTCCAGCCTGTTGAGGCAATTTCCGGCAGAGGCTTTGACCGTTCTGCCGTCACCGTCCGCCTTTCAACTGGCCGCCGCCCGCATGCGCTGGAGCCTTCAGGCGACCGAAACGATCTCGCTGCATGGCCGGCCCACTGGCGCAATCCGAGGCGTGCTGTATCCGCGCGCAAAGATCCTGGCGCTGACCAGCAATGGTGAAACGCCCCGGCAGGTGGCGGACATCCTCACCGCTTCGGGCTTTGGACAAAGCCACCTGACCGTTCTGGAGCATATGGGCGGGACGCTTGAGCGGCGCGTAGAAGGCGAAGCACGGAGCTGGACCGCTACCACCGCGGATTTCCACGCCCTGGCAATCGACGTGGTCCCGGAACCGGGCACTATGTTCCTGCCCCGTACTACAGGTCTGCCCGACAGCGCATTCGAGCACGATGGCAAGATGACCAAGCAGGAGATCCGCGCCGTAACGCTTGCCAAGTTGATGCCCCATCCCGGCGGTGTGCTGTGGGATATCGGCACCGGCTGCGGCTCGATCGCCATCGAATGGCTGCGCTCCGCTCCGAATGGTTCTGCCATCGGTATGGATCCGCACGAGGACCGCTGCGCCATGGCAAGGCGCAATGCCGAAACGCTTGGCGTGCCACAGCTTCAGGTCCTGCAGGCCTCTGCCCCGGATTGCCTGGAGGGCTTGGCCAAGCCGGATGCGATTTTCATCGGTGGCGGGCTGACAGCGAAAGGCGTCATTGAGGCGGCCCATGCCGCACTTCGAGATGGCGGGCGGCTGGTTGCCAATGCGGTGACGCTTGAAAGCGAAGCTATCCTTTTGGGGGTTCATGAAAAATTCGGTGGCGAACTGACCAGGATCGCGATACAGCGCGCCAGCCCGGTCGGCGGTTTAACCGGCTGGCGTCCGCTTATGCCCGTGACCCAATGGGCGCTGATCAAAGGGAGCCATACCCCAACATGACCGGAACCCTCTATGGCGTCGGTCTCGGTCCGGGCGATCCGGAACTGTTGACATTGAAAGCCCACCGGCTGATTTCGACCGCCAAGGTAATCACCTATCCGGCGCCTGACACGGGACCGAGCTTCGCCCGCGCAATTGCCTCAGGCTATTTCCCGCAGGATGTCCGCGAGATCCCGGTCGTCATTCCCATGCGTTCGAGCAGGTATCCGGCGAAGGAGATCTATGACAAGGCCGCCGGGGATATCGCAGAGGTACTCGGCACCGGAACGGACGTTATATCCCTGTGTGAAGGCGATCCGTTCTTTTATGGCTCCTACATGTATCTCTTCGACCGCTTGTCGGAACGCTTTCCATCCGTGGTCGTGCCCGGCGTCACATCCATGACCGCATGCGCTGCCGCGCTCGGACGTCCGCTGACCAGCCGCAACGACGTGCTCACGGTCATCCCGGCGACCTTGCCGGGCGCGGATATCCGTTCACGTATTGAATCCGCCCAATCAATCGCGATCATGAAGGTCGGCCGGCATCTCGCCAAACTGAAAATCCTGCTGGAGGAAATGGGTCTGCTTGAAACCGCCGGTTACGTTGAGCGCGCAACATTGGGCGAACAAAAGATATCGCGGCTTGCGGAATTTGCGGCAAACACCGCACCCTATTTCTCGATGATCCTGATCTACAAGGGAGACGAAGCGTGGACGCTTCCCCGATACTCCTCGTCCTGAATGAAACCGGGTTGGAAACCGCGCAAAGGATCGCTACGCGTTTTTCCACTGCACGCATTCACGGCCTTGCGGGCCGCCTGCCCTCTGCTGACGTGCAGTTCAACGAGACCATCGATCACATCCGGCTTCTTTTTTCCAGCGGCCATCCGATCATCGGCATTTGCGCAAGCGGCATCCTGATCCGCGCCCTCGCCCCGGTCCTTGACGACAAGCGCAGTGAGCCGCCGGTGCTTGCGGTTTCCGAAGACGGCAAGAGCGTGGTTCCGCTTCTCGGTGGTCATCGCGGCGCGAATGAGCTGGCAGCGCTGGTTGCCAAGGCTCTGAAGGGCCATGCAGCTATCACCACCGCAGGCGACACGGCGCTAGGAGTTGCCCTTGACGCACCACCGAAGGGCTGGCGTCTTGCAAATCCGGAAGATGCCAAACCGGTCATGGCCGAATTGCTGTCCGGTGCCAGCATTCGCATTGAAGGCGACGCACCCTGGCTGCGCAAGGGCAAGCTGGTGACCGACGGCAACGCCGCGCTATCGATCACGGTGACGGAAGCTCCGGCTGAGCCCGGACCGACCCGGCTGGTTTTTCATCCGCAGACCCATGTGGTTGGCGTCGGCTGCGCGCGCGGTTGCGCACCCGAAGAGCTGATCGAGTTGGTAACCAGGACGCTCGCAGGCTCCGGGATCGCTCCGGGGTCAATTGCCTGTGTCGCCAGCATCGACCTGAAGGCCGACGAAGCCGCGATGAACGCATTGGCCGGCCATCTCGATGTGCCGCTCAGACTGTTTACCGCCGGCAGGCTGGAGGCCGAAGCGCCCCGCCTTGCCAACCCGTCGGACACCGTCTTTCAGGAAGTCGGCTGCCATGGCGTATCGGAAGGCGCGGCCCTTGCCATGACCGGGCCCAACGGGGCGCTGGTTGCCGAAAAGCAGAAAACCGCCAATGCGACCTGTGCAATTGCCCGGGCGCCAGCACCGGTCAACCCGGCGCATGCGGGCCGGGCGCGCGGCCACCTGTCGGTCGTCGGCATCGGTCCGGGGCAGGACGCGTGGCGAACGCCGGAGGCGGCAAAGCTGTTGGCCGAAGCAGATGACGTGGTTGGCTATTCGCTCTACCTCGACATTATCAAACCTCTGATCGGCGGCAAAAACCGCCATGATTTCCCGCTGGGCGAGGAAGAAGACCGGGTGCGTTTTGCGCTGGAAGAAGCCGGCAAGGGCAAGAATGTTGCTTTGGTTTCGTCGGGTGATGCGGGCATATACGCCATGGGCGCGCTGGTCTATGAGCTGCTGGACCGGCCGGAAGAAAAAGGTGGCGTCTCCGATGGCGCTAAGCGGGTCAGCGTGACCAATGCGCCGGGCATCTCGGCACTTCAGGCCGCCTCCGCGCGCATCGGTGCTCCCTTGGGCCACGACTTCTGCGCTATTTCCTTGTCCGACCTTCTGACCCCTTGGGAGTCTATCGAAAAGCGCTTGAAAGCCGCAGCGGAGGGCGATTTTGTCATCGCCCTTTACAACCCGGTCTCAAAGCGCCGCCGCACCCAGTTGGCCAAGGCGCGGGAAATCCTTCTTGGACATCGTCCGCCGGATACCCCGGTCGTGCTTGGCGCCAATCTTGGCCGTCCGACAGAGACCTTACGCGTCACCACGCTGGAAGCCCTGACCGTCGATGAGGTCGACATGCTGACCACTGTTCTGGTCGGGTCTTCCAACACGAAAACGGTTGAGACTGGCAGCGGCAAGCCGTTCGTCTACACCCCGCGCGGCTATGCCAAACACCTGGATGCCCAAAAGGCCAAACCGAAAGGACCGGCAGAATGAAAGTGCACTTCATCGGCGCGGGCCCCGGCGATCCGGACCTGATTACCGTGCGCGGATTGAAACTGATCCAGAGCTGCCCGGTCTGCCTTTATGCCGGATCTCTGGTGCCGGAGCAGATCGTCGCCGCTGCCCCGGAAGGCGCGAAAGTCATCGATACCGCTCCAATGACACTCGACGAGATCATCACGGAAATCGAGGACGCAAAGGCAAGGGACCTGGATGTCGCACGGGTGCATTCCGGCGACCCTTCGATCTATGGCGCGACGGCCGAACAGATGCGCCGGCTGGACGCGCTCGGGATCGACTATGACGTCACCCCCGGCGTTCCGGCCTTCGCGGCGGCCGCGGCGGAGCTGAAGGCCGAGCTGACCATTCCCGAAGTCGCACAAACCGTGATCGTCACCCGTACCGCCATGCAGAGTTCGGCAATGCCGAACAACGAGGATCTGGATACGCTCGGCAAAAGCGGCGCAACACTCGCCATTCACCTGTCGATCCGCAACCTGCGCGAAATCGAACGTCAGCTCACTCCGCACTATGGCGCCGACTGCCCGGTGATTATCGCCTACCGGGTTGGCTGGCCCGATCAGTTTTTCCTGCATGGCACGCTGTCAACCATCGCCGAACAAGTCCGCGCCTCAAAGATCACTCGCACGGCACTGATCTTCGTTGGCCATGCCTTGAAGCCGAAGGAAAACTTCCGCGACAGTGCACTCTACAACGCCGACCATGTGCATGTGTTGCGACCGAAGAAGAAGGCGAAGGGCTAGGCAGTATCTCTGGCCGGATTTCCACCAGCGATCACATGCGCGAAGGACCCCATGACGTTGCCGGTGCGCAGCCCCGTTTCGCCGAGGCTGTTCCCTTCCGCATCGGCCACCGAAAACAGCCGGTTTGCCGCGCCTTCGCGGACAATGGTGGCGTAGTGGAATTCGTGGGCGGTGAGCGGGCCATTCCAGGGTGCCCCTGACAGCGGTGTCAAAACCCGGTAGCCGAGATGGCGTTTGCGGATGGCGAAGCTGGTTTCGAGCGGCAGAAGGCCAAGCATGTCATGGGCTGTTCCGCCAACATCGATCACGCGCTCGCCAAGGGTCATGAAGCCGCCGCATTCGCCGTAGATTAGCGCGCCGCGCTGCTGTGCCGCGCGCATCCCGGCCTTGAACGCGGACGCAGCGGCCAGACGGCCCGCATGCAGCTCCGGATAGCCGCCGGGCAGATAGACCGCATCAGCGGTTTCGTCCGGGGCCTCGTCCGCCAGCGGTGAGAAGAAGCTCAGCTCGGCACCCGCAGCCCGCCAGCGGTCAAGAATATGCGGATAGGAGAACGCGAAAGCGCTGTCACGGGCAGTCGCGACCCTTTGACCTAGCGGCAGAAGGTCTAAAGCGGCCTCCGGCAATGACGGTGACAGTGACAGTGACAGTGACAGTGACAGTGACAGTGACAGTGACAAGGGCGCTGCCATTTTACGCAATCTGTCCAGATCAACGTGGTTGGTGATCAGGCTGGCTGCGCCCTCCAGAAAATTTTCCAGTTCCGCGTGCTCACCCGCCTGCACAAGACCGAGATGCCTTTCCGGCAATAAGAGCGCATCGCCGCGTGGCAGGCACCCGGCGACCGGGACGCCGAGCGGCGCCAGGGCTGTGCGCAGCATCTGCTCATGGCGGGAGCTGCCGGTCCGGTTCAGGATCACCGCTGCAATGGCGACGTCTTTTCGAAACGTCTGAAAGCCATGAACAAGCGCTGCGACCGAATGCGCCTGGCGGCTACAATCGACGACCAGAACCACAGGCAGGCCGAGTATTGAGGCGAGGTCAGCTGCCGACCCGGTGCCATTCGCCGCACCATCGAAGAGACCCATGGCACCTTCAATGACAAGCAGATCCTGCCCGGTGGAATGCGATTTCGCCATTGCGGAAATCTGAGCCTTAGACATCGCCCAGGCATCCAGATTGATGCAAGGCTTGCCGCTGGCCGCTTCGTGAAACTTCGGATCGATATAATCCGGGCCGGATTTCGCCGACACGGCGCGAATACCTTGGCGTCTCAAGGCGCGCAGAAGAGCCAGTGTCACGGTGGTCTTGCCCGCGTTGGAGGCCGGGGCTGCGATCAGGAAGCCCTTCGGTCCAGCCATCGCCGCCGTTTCAGCGGGCATCGGCGCGCGCTGTATCGGCCTTGACCCCAAGCGGGTCGGCGACAAGCGCCCGCCCGGACAGTGCACCCAGCCAGTCCAGCCCGGCACGAAGGCGGACCACTTCGCCGATACAGACAATCGCCGGAGGGGTCATGTTGGCGTTCGCCGCGTCTTCGGCACAGCGGCCGAGCGTGGTTTCCAGCACCTGCTGTCCAGCCAGCGACGAATTGCACACAATGCCCACAGGCTCGTCAACAGGCCGTCCACAATCGATGAGTTTGCCGGCTATCGAATTGAGATGCTTCATCGCCATATACATGACGATGACCTGAGAGCCTTTCGCGATCCCCTCCCAATTCAGCGCGCCGGGCGTCAAGCCGGTCTGGTCATGGCCGGTGAGGAAGGTGACCGCCTGATTGCAATCGCGGTGGGTAGCGGGAATGCCTGCATAGGCCAAACCGCCGATGCCGGCGGTGATACCTGGAATGATCCGGAACGGAATACCGGCCTCGACAAGACCCAGGGCCTCCTCGCCGCCCCGTCCGAAAACGAAGGGATCACCGCCCTTCAGCCGGATGACACGCTTTCCGGCGCGGGCATAGTCAATCAGTTTCAAGGTGATATCGCGCTGCTTAGGGCTCGGTTTGCCGCCGCGTTTGCCCGCATAGTCGAGCCGCGTGCCTTCGGGAGCAAAGCTGAGAATGCTGTCATCTACGAGGGCGTCGTAGACAACCACATCCGCCTGGCGCAAACCATTCAGCGCATGCAGCGTCAACAATCCCGGATCGCCCGGTCCGGCACCGGCAAGCCACACCCAGCCCGGTTCCAGAACCGGCAAATCGGGCCCATGGCCGCCGGAGATCTCCAATTGGTCCTGTCTCGACGTCATCCGGAAAGCTTTACAGATAGACCGCAGGCCCGCAAAGCTTTTCAGCGGTCATGTACGGTGAATTTGCGACATTTGGTGAACATGTTGGCGCTTGTCAGCGGTTATCGGTTATAGAGCCTTAATGACAGAAACGGACCCTCCAAAGCTCAGACGAGGCTGGACCACGGGCGCCTGCGCCACCGCCGCAGCGAAAGCGGCGTATACGGCACTGCTGACCGGAGAGGTTCCGGATCCTGTCGAAATCACCCTGCCCAAAGGCGGAACAACGGCTTTCGCCCTGACACGCCATGACCTTGGGAGCGAGGCCGCAAGCGCCACCGTCACCAAGGATGCCGGTGACGATCCGGACGTCACCCATGGTGCGCTGATCACTTCAACCGTCCGGCCTTTAGAATCCGATACCGGCGTTCATTTCAAGGCCGGAACCGGCGTCGGCACCGTCACCCGCCCGGGCCTTCCGATTCCGCCCGGCGAACCGGCGATCAATCCGGTTCCAAGAGAGATGATGCGCAAGGCAATCGCGGAGACCGCAGAGGCCTTTGGCGGCTCCGGGAACGTGGAGATCGAAGTGTCGATTGCGGACGGCGAATCGCTTGCCAGGAAGACCTTGAATGGCCGCCTCGGCATTGTCGGCGGTTTGTCGGTGCTCGGAACGACAGGGATCGTCCGGCCTTTTTCCTGTGCGGCCTGGATTGCCTCCATTCACAGGGGCATCGATGTTGCCCGTGCGACCGGGCTCACTCATGTAGTCGGGGCGACCGGTTCGACCTCGGAAGCCGCTGTTGCGGATCGTTACCAACTCGAAGACGCAGCCTATCTGGACATGGGTGATTTCGCCGGTGGGCTGCTGAAATACTTGCGTCAGCACCCTGTGCCGCGCCTCACATTGGCGGGTGGATTTGCCAAATTCACCAAACTGGCCCAAGGCGCGCTCGACCTGCATTCAGCCCGCAGCTCCGTGGATTTTAGTTTCCTGTCCGCCCTTTTGAACGAGCTTGGCGCACCGGTCTCCGTTCAAGAAGCTTCGCTATCGGCCAACACTGCAAAGGAAGTGCTTGACCTTGCCTCCAGAAACGGCGTCGAACTAGGCCAACCGCTTGCTGCCAAAACAAAAACTGCGGTCAGAGCGATCCTGCGCGAGGCACCAATCGATATTGAAGTCCTGATTGTCGACCGGCAGGGCAATGTCATTGGAGAATGCCGCTTCGATGACTGACAGTCCCCATATCCTCTTGTTGGCCGGCACCGGCGAAGCCCGCACGCTTGCTGTATCCTTGAAAGAGCGCTTTCCAAACGCCCGGCTCACGGCCTCCCTCGCCGGAGTGGTGTCGAACAGGCCCGACATGGGCGTTGATACAAGGGTCGGCGGGTTTGGCGGCGTAGACGGATTGGCGGACTATCTTCGCCGGGAAGAAGTGCGGCTGCTGGTTGATGCAACGCATCCATTTGCGGCCCAAATCAGCAC
This sequence comes from Roseibium sp., assembly GCA_965230445.1. GTDB lineage: Bacteria > Pseudomonadota > Alphaproteobacteria > Rhizobiales > Stappiaceae > Roseibium. The sequence goes on from OZ246005.1 coordinate 3,630,640, forward strand.
CCACGCGGTTGAAGCGGCCGGCCAGACCGGGGTTCCCCTGCTGCGCCTTGAGCGCCCTGCGTGGACTCCTCAGCATGGGGATAACTGGCAAGAGGTTCCATCTCTCTACACGGCGGCTGCCGCTTTGCCGGTTGGTGCACGGGCGTTTCTGGCCATTGGGCGTAAGGAAATCGGGGCATTCACCGCAAGAAACGATTTTTTCGCCCTAGTCCGCATGATCGAACCACCGGAAACAACGTTGCCGGCATCGTGGGAACTGGTGCTTGCCCGTCCCTCGGACACTGCCGGAGCAGAAACGGCACTGATGCGAACCCACCGGATAACGCATCTGGTATCAAAGAACAGCGGCGGCCAGAGCTCCTATGCGAAAATCGCGGCCGCCCGGGAACTGGGTCTCAAGGTGATTATGATTGACCGCCCTGTTGTTCCGAAAGCACAGACCGCGGCAACCGGGAATGAAGTGCTGGCTTTTGTCCGGAGGCAGATCTGCACATAGCTGCTCCAGCGCCCAACTGCGAGCTTTTGATGCGCCGCAAGGCGGAAAAGAACCGCGGGATTCCGATCAGGTAACGGTTTGCGAGACGGCGGGGTTCCTGAAGCAGCCGGAACAACCATTCCATACCAACTGATTGCACGGCACCCGGCGCCCGTACGACCGTCCCAGACATGAAATCGAACAGCGCACCAACACCGATTGTAACGGTGACCTTCAGTTTGGCACGGCACTGATCAATGAAGATCTCCTGCCGGGGGTTGCCCATCGCCACCAGTAGCAGGTCTGGCCGGCATTTACTGATTTCCCGGCAGACATCATCGCAGTCATCAAGATCGAAATAGCCATTCCGGCACCCGACGACTTCGTGCTGCGGATAAGTGGCTTCAATGTGCGCCTTTGCACCCATCACTTGTTCTTCCTTGGCGCCGAGAAGATAGATCCGTGTCGATATGCCAATCCGGTCAAGAATATCCGGGATCAGGTCGGTTCCGTTCAGATTCGCCGGAAAACTCACGCCATGAAGATACCGGCTGGCAAGGTTTGCGCCGATCCCATCGTTCAGAAGTGTCATCCGGTTGAGCACCTGGGCATAGCCGGGATTGTCGATTGCCGTCAGGATGGTGTGCGCATTGCAAATGCCGATATCGAGCGGTTTGCGCAACAGAATCGAAGACCGGACCAGTTCGATCGCCTCGCGGCGGGAGAACCTTGCCAAGGTCAACGGGCCGATTTCAACGGAATCGGTTCCAACCGGGGTTCCCAGATCTACTTCTTGATGCAACATGGCTGTCCTGCTGTGCACTTTCACCAACTGATAGATGGCATTGTTGATTAAAGCGTTTTACACCAGCAAACTGCGTAAATATTTAACGTATTGTAATAATGATAAACGAAGTAAACGAAAGAAAACTCATTGAGTGCATTTTTATATTTTGTTTTTACAAATCATTAACCAATCCACGTCCACTGCAGCAAATTGAAAAATGACGCATATTTGCGATCTGTTAATCATGTTTGCGCAGTGTTTCTTCACATATTGACGCGGCCAGCGCACGGTGGTTCCAGAGCAACCATCTGTGTGGACCCCGTCTCCCCTGGCCGGAACCGCACTGGTAGAGTTCCAAGTAACCCGTGACGCCGCAACAATGATCGATGTAACAGATATTCCCGGCATACTCAGGCGGCACTTAATCTGGATGTTTGTTCTTCCAGTCGTGCTCGTTTGCCTGGCGCTTGTGTTTCTTTCATTGAAGACGCCGGAATACCAGGCCTCCACCGAACTCCTGATCCAGCCGAAAGGCGTCCAGATCCTGGTCAATGATCCGGAAGCGGCAGCATCCAGCCAGTTCGCGCAAGGAATGGATTTCGACAGTCAGATCTACGTGATCCTGTCTGAATCGGTCCTCAACAAGGTCGCCGACAATCTGAACCTCGATCAGAGGCTTTCAAAAGCGGGGTCCGGATACTATTCGGCACGCGAAGTCCGTGCGTCCACTCTGTCAACATTACGGGAAACGGTTCAGGTGCTCCGCCTTGACCGTTCGTTCGTCTTCAAGATCCGCGCAAGCAACCAGGACCCGGTCCTTGCGGCGGACATCGCCAACGAGACCGCGCGTGTCTATCTCGATCAGAGCCGCTCCATCAGAAGTGACGCCTTGAACCGCGCAAGTTCGTCGCTCGGCCAGCAGGCCACGGAGCTTCGGGCACGGGTCGAGGCAGCCGAAACGGCTGTCGAGGCCTACAGGGCGGAGCAAGGACTGATCAGTACTGCGGCTGGAGGTCTGGTCGTCGACCAGCAACTGGAAGACATTAACTCGCAGATTACCCAGGCGCGGGTCGGGTTGGAGCAGGCGCGCTCGGCAAATGCCCAGGTAACGCCGCTCACACTCGCGGATGTCGAGGCGGGCGCGCTCCCCCAGACCGTCGCCAATTCCGTGCTGAGTTCCCTGCGTGTTCAATACGCCCAGATTGCCCAGCAGGAAGCCCAGGCGGCCACCACATTGGGTGCGAACCATCCGACATTGCGTGAACTGCGCTCCCAGTTGAAGAACACCGGCGGCCAGATCAATGCCGAGCTTCAGCGCATCAAGAAAACGGTCCAGGCTCAATACGAGCAGGCCCAGACCACTTTGGTTGCCCTGCAAAACGAGCTGAAAAGCCTCCAGTCGCAGAATTCCAACCAGGGCGAAGCGCTGATCGAACTGCGCCAGCTGCAAAGTGAGGCCGACGCCAACCGGGAGGTTTATCAAGCTTTCCTCAGGCGGGCACGGGAGCTTGAGGAACTGCCGGAGATCGATCCCAACACCTCGCGTATCTTATCGGAGGCCCAGATACCGACATCGCCAAACGGTCCGCGCAAGATCATTGTGCTGGCGGCCGCAGGCCTGTTCGGGCTTATTCTGGCCGCTGCAGGCAGCGTCGGCATCGCCATCGTCAGCGGCCGGCTGATGTCCGAACGCAGCCTCGTTGAAAACACCGGCATATCGATTCTGGCCGAACTTCCTGTTTCCGCGCCGCCATCACGTTTCAAGGTTCCCTTCCAGTTCTTCCGGTTCAGTCATGATCCGCGATCGCGCCAGGAACTCGCTTTCACGCGCATTGCCTATGCGCTTCGAGAGGGCTACGCGGACTGCGAAGCGGCAAATATTTTGATCCTGTCCCTGGACGGGATCGGCGACACCACGGCCATCTCAAGGCGCATCTGCGAGGAACTGGGGGCAATGGGTGAGCCGGTGTTGTTTGCCCACACCACAACCGGCCACCAAAGCGCTCCGGCAGTTGCTGGCATCGGGGACCGTGGCGGCCCGCATCTCCTTCATGCCGAAGGTATATCCAGATTTGCCCAGGCTGTTCGGGCAATCCCGCAAGCCGGCGTGATCCACTTCGCACCCGATGAACGGCTGGAGTTCGGCCGGGGCGGCGGCCTGTCCAGGTTTTTGAAGGTCGAAGACCTCGACACCCGCCGGAAATACGGAGCCGCTCAACCGCTTGAAACGTCTCGCGACGGGTTCCTGATCATCGACGCAGGCAGCACCCACTCCAATGCCATGCTGCCTGTTCTCCTGCGCCATAGCGACGGTATCCTGCTGGTGTCTTCCCTCGGGGATATCCGGCTGACGGATCTGGACCGGACGATGGCTTATCTGGAACCCTGGCAGGATCGGATGATCGGCAATGTGGTTCTCAAGGCTGCGTAAACCGGACGCCTGGCGTGCCGCGATCGAACTGAAGCAGGACCGGGACTACAGCCTTTGGATCCTCGCGGTCTTTGCCATCATCATTGGCACATTGACCTTCAACCTGGCGCTGGCATTCGCAAACACAAACGTGTTCCGCATCAGCGAAAGCCACGTGATGCTGGCCGAAATGGCGCTGCTTGGAGCAGCACTCCTGCTGGCCCTGTCCCGCGGAGCAACATTCTATGTGATCCTGGTCTTTTTCGCGGCCTATATGACGGTTGTTCTGGCCCTCAGGCCAGAACTCGATCTCAAAGCCATCCGCGATATCCTGATCCCGATTGTCTTCTATTTCATCGGCCGCCAGTTCCGGCAGATCGAGGAGGCGGACCGGCTTGTCTGGTTCGCCGCGATCCTGGTGATCGGTATCGGCTTGTTCGAGTTTTTCCTGCTCGACACCTATGCGCGGTTCGTCGACATCTTTCAGTACTATGTGGCTCGCGGAACGCTGGGTGCCGACGACAACTTCGTTGAAGGGTCAAATCTCTTTATCTCCAGCACCCGTATCGGTGGACGGTATTTCTTCGGGTTCCTCAACAACATCCGGGCCTCCTCGGTGTTTCTGGAACCGGTGACGATGGGCAATTTCGGCGCCTTCCTGTGTCTGTGGGCGCTGTTCCGCAGTGACATGACATCCCGGATGATGTTGTTCGGTGCCGCCTTTGTGGTGATCATCCTCGCCGATGCGCGTTTCGGCCTGTTCGTTTGCCTTGCCTTTTTTCCGGTCGCCTTGGTCTACAAGATCGTTCCCCGGCTGGTCTGGCTTGCCTTGCCGTTCATCTTTCTGGCCGCTTTGGCGATGTATGGCGGCTGGACCAATGAAGTTGAGTGGGAAGACAATCTGCCCGGACGCGTGCTGCATTCCGCCCAGATCACCCAGAAGCTCACGTTGGAAAGCTTCTTCGGAATTGCCCGGGAACTGCCCTTCGTCGACGACAACGGATTTGCCTATACCCTGTCGCAGATCGGCATGATCGGGGCTGTCGCCTTCTGGGCGCTGTTCATCTATGCCAAGGTCGAATCCGGGCGGGCGGTCCTGTTCAAGGCACTGGCCACGACCTTCATCTGCCTGATGATGACCGTCTCCAATTCATTCTACTCGATCAAGCTGGCAGCGCTGTTCTGGGTTGTTGCCGGAGCCGCAGACGGGACACTGCTACGGGAGGGTGTGCCGTTCTGGCAGCAATTGCAGGCCCGGAACCGGAAACCGGGACAGCGACGAAAATCGGGCGCGTGGCACCGGCAACCGGCTGCGGCTATCCGTTCAGGACATCCAGGTAGAGCTGGTCATAGTTTGCGATAACCGCTTCCCAGCCATGCTGGGCTGCCGAGGATATTGCCGCTTCGCGCAGCTCCGGCTCCTCGACAAGCTTCTGAAATCCGGTCTGAACCGCATTCGCGGCGGTTGCCGGTTCGCCATAATCCGCCAACGAAACCATCGGATGCTTTGCGGCAAGGGACGAGAAGGCATCGTTCGGATGGACAACCGGCAGAAGCCCGGCACTCAACGCCTCGATCATGGCAATGCCGAATCCCTCATACACTGAAGCACTTGCAAAGAAGCTGGCTCGGCCAAGCACCGTCCGGATATCGGCATCGGACTGACCTGTCAGGATCTCCACATTGCCGGACAGCCCACGCGCATACGCCAATGACTTCATCCCGGCGAGCGAGATGTCGGATGGATTGCCGACAATGGTCAACCGCCACTGCGGATCTTTGGTAACAAGAGCTGCCATCATCTCCAGAACGCGGTCCAGACGCTTGTTGTTGGAAAAGCGGCCGAGGGCGACGATCTGTTTTGCCGGTTGGCGGGACGCCGCATCGCCAAACTTGGCCAGATCAACGCCGTTTTCGATCAGACGTGATTTTTTCGGGGCGATCTTGCGGAATTGCTCCATATCGCTGTCGCTGCAACAGGCAAGTCCGCCATACTGGCTGGCACTGAACCGGGTCAGGCTGTTGAACCAGACTTTTTTCAACCGGTAGAACTTGCGCGTATGGAAGAAGCCGCCATGCGTCGTCGCCACAAGCTTCCGGCGGTGAAAGGCTTTCGTCAGCGCAAGCGCATCGAAGAAGAAATCGATGGCATGGACATGAACGAGGTCAGCACCCCGGATCGCGTTCCAGATCCCCGGCGCGACGGGATAGCGGTTGCTGCCGGTGAACGGAATCCGTTCGATCTGCAGCCCGTCAATCTCCTCAAGCTTAGGTAGTTTTTTGCCCGGATCGACAAATAGCCTATCAAGAGTGACGATCTTCAGGTCCGCGAACCGGCCTACTTGCATAAGCGCAAGGTTTTTTACGAAATCCTCGAACCCGCCGATATTGGGGTGAAACTGACGGACCACATGAACAAGCCGGACCTGGCTGAAATCTGTAACAACGGGCCGGTCAAGGGTATTGGGCGTAACTGCGTTCACTTTGGCCATTCCCCGATTTCACGCAGCGCTCGTTGATTCCATTCAAATCGAGAACGCCTAAGGACTCTGAAAAGGAAAGTTATCACCCTATCTTCAACAAGGCGTTTACCGGAAACATGCAATTTTTTGCAGTATCGAACCCGCATGGAGGAGAGATTGACCGGCACCAGAGTGCGACGGACCTGGATCACCGAGGTGAACCGCATCGCAAGAACGGCAGTTTGCTGTATCCTCTTCGCCAGCGTCGCAGTGCACGCACCGGCGGAAGCAGCCTGCCTTCGTGGTGTCAACGTGGCCGGCGCGGAATTTGGCGGATATGGCGGCAAATATGGCCGGAAGTACATCTATCCCTCGGATGCAACCCTGGACTGGGCGATTGCACGGGGCATGTCGGCGATCCGGCTGCCGTTCCGCTGGGAGCGGTTGCAACCTGAATTGTTCGCGCCCTTTGATCCTGCCGAGTTCGAAAGGCTGCGAAACACCGTGGAAAGGGCGACTCAACGTGGGCTGACCGTGATAGTCGACCCCCACAACTACGCCGGATACCGCGAAAACAAGATCGGCACCGGCGATGTGACAGTCGCCGCCTTTGCCGATTTCTGGCGCCGTCTCGCACCCGCCTTCGCCAATGATGACGATGTTGTCTATCTGCTGATGAATGAGCCGTCCGGCATCACGGCAGCCGAATGGTTCAAGGCCGCCCAGGCGGGCACGGATGCCATCAGGGAGGTTGGCGCTGACAACCTGATCATGGTGCCGGGCACAATCTGGTCGGGCGCATCACACTGGTTCGACGATCAGCCAGGCGGCTCGAATGCCGAAGTGATGGCCAAAATCCGCGATCCTCTGGACCGCTTTGTTTTCGAATTCCACCAGTATATGGACGAAGACTTCTCCGGTACGCATAACACGTGCCCGCGGCTGGACCGCGCCTTGCTGGCGCTGGAAACGGTCAGTGGATGGATGCGCCTGAACGGATTTGCAGGGTTTCTGGGTGAATTCGGAGGCACCTCGTCGCCGGACTGCCTGGAAGCAATCGCGGAGATGGCGAACTTCATGAACAGGCAGAACGATGTCTGGATCGGGTGGACCGCCTGGGCCGCCGGACACTGGTGGGGCGGCTATCCGCTGTCACTTCATCCCAAGGACGGCATAGATCCGCCCGCCATGAAAGCGCTGCTGCCCATGATAACAGATCCGGATGGCGGCGCAGCAGCCTGTCCGTCAATGGCCCGCTTCAGGTAAAGCCGACCTAGGGCCTGTGGGGAATTAGGTTTCGGTCTCGGCGCAAGACGCTTTTGGCTGCGGATCAGGAAGAGAGACGGCCATGGAGTAATCTCCATAAGGGCTCTCTGACGCCATCCGGGGCCAAAAGCGCCGCGTCCCGCAAGGGATATGATGAAAATCGCCCGGTTCCACGGCGCAAAGTCTTGAAAAGGAATGGCCTTTCCAGCGGCTTTGCTTCTCGATCCGAACGATTTTCATCGATACCGCGATTCAAATCCTAAATCCCCACAGACCCTAGGTGACGGCCGGACAGGTGCGACCAAACCGGCGATGCGTTCCGCGACTTCTTTCCAGGTCATGATCCCGTCTCGAAACTTGCTCTTTCTCTCCATATGAAGGGCGGCAGCAACCCTTCCCGGCCAATCGGCCTCCCCCTTCAGGGAATAGCCAACGATGTTGCCACGCCTGTCCGGGATCAGATCCGGCGCCAGAACCGGCAGACGGCAGTAGGCATATTGCAGAAACTTCAGGCTAGTCTCGGCGAGATAGATGTCTTCCGGCCGCATGGCATAGGGTGCAACGCCGAAATCCGCATGGCGCAGGAACGGTACCAGATCGGCAAACGGACGCTCGCCATGCTCGACAACGTTCTGCGGTTTGTCACCCTTAAACCGCGCGCCAAACACATGGTAGGTCACCGAAAGGTCCGCTTGGGCCATCGAGCGTACCGCATCCTCGTCAAACAACATGTTGCCAATGGAAATCGCGTTGCGGGTTCCAGCGGCAAAGGGCGATGGCGGGTCTATATCGAGCGCCGATTTGTCGATTGCCTGCGGCAGGATTTCCGTCCGGCAATGCTCAGACGTCACCGACGCGATCTGCGATGACGGCGTAATCACCATATCGAGGTCCGAATAGATCTCCTGCTCCAGGGCTTGCAGATAGGGTCCTGCACCGATCGTCGTCAGCCAGTCGCGTTTGATGTAAACAAGCCGCGCCGCCGGATTCAGCTTCCGGACGGAAGGCACGAAGGCAAGGCAGGTCCCCGGTTCGAAGAACACGGCATCCGCCCCGGCCAGTTCGGTTCTCAGGTATCGGGGAATGTGATTGCCATAGAGCCGGAACACCGGCCCCATCAGCAGATTAAGCACGCGTTTCCTGGAACTGAAAGGATGGACCGGCGGTATATAGGCGGACACGCTTAGGCCCGGCTTCACTTCATGAAACCTGTTCCATTGCCGGACCGCCAATTGGTCAAGAAGCGCTTTGTCTTTTAAGCGGCTCAACCGGCTGAGCCCAACGGTCGCTATATGGACGTCATGACCTGCCCTAGCCCACTCACTGGCAATAAAGTGCGTGCTGACCTTCCGGCTGCCTTCAAGAAACGGCTGTGCGGTAAACTTGAACAGTTTCATTTTCCGCAGCCTTCACATGGATTCGCAGGACCAGTGCAACTCACGCCATGGCCTTCTTCAACCGGTCGCCGAGAACAAAATCGTACTCGTCCGGCTCGAACGTTTCGAATCCGCCAGCCGGGTACAAAGTGATCTCGCCAACAAACACACCCTCGATAGTGTTGTAGAGATCGATCCTTGCAAATGGCAGGTCACGTCCAAGCTTGCGAACGACAGAGAGCATCTCGTCGAGCCCCTTTGGCTGCTCCAGCTCGTGGGGCAATTCCGGGTAGAACTCCATACTGAGCGAGAGCCGCTCCCAGTCCGCAGAATAGGCCGCCTCATACATCTGACCATTGTGCGGGACACGCATCTCGATATGCGCCACGTCGCCCCGGAACGTGAAGAAGCGGATATCGTTCAACGGTTCGCCGCCGTTCTGCAGCATCTTCTCGATGATGATCTGCGGCTTGACCCCTTTATAGACCAACTCGCGGTTAAACTTGGTCTGATCGAGCGAAAGCCACTCCCGCTCGGGGCGTAGCCGCATCAACTCTTCGACATCCGACCTGGTGTTCAGCATGCATCCGACTCCGCTCGCATGGGTCGGCTTGACGACGGCTGGCAGTTCGATGGTGCTCCAGTCGATCCCGCCGAAGTCGGTCCCCACCCAATAGGTCGGAATGACATATTGCGCGCCAGCCTTTTCGCGGATGAAGTCTTTCGCGCCGTCCTTGTCGACAACCTTGGGGTAAATCGGGTCATTGTCGCCGATTTTCCTCATCTGCTGCAGCTCGGAGAACCGTTGAGGCGATCTGAAGTCCGGAAACCGCCCGTAGATCGTCGCATACTTCACAAACAGGTACATCTGATCAGGCAGCGGACCGATTACGCGCCAGAACAGGTTCAGCAACTTCTTTTTGACGAGCACACGTTGTTTGTCTCTGGGAGCAATACTGTCCATGGGTTCGCATCACCGTAAGCTCGATGGAAAAATCGGGACTACTGAAAACTGCTAGAAATCCTTAAACTCAAATCGTTGACAAAGCAGAAATTCCGGCAAGCAAAACTGGCATGACATTGAAACTTTTAACCATCATGCGAAGCTTTTCGTCCACCCGTGATTGATTCCGCTGCAATTAGGGATTCACCAATTTATCTCTGCTAATGGTCTGTGTGAGACAGACACACCGCTGATTGCCATCAAAAAAAGGCGGCAATACTTCAATTTTTGCGGTTCACAAAAGACCTGGTCCAAGCGTGCCGAGCAAAAAACTATCACTGGTCGGGGCAAGCATCGTCAGCACCGTTGCGGGTTTGGGGTCGCTGGCCGCCGGATTTATCAGCACCGTCATCATTGCACGAACGCTTGGTGCCGAAGGGACCGGCCTGACCGCGTTCGCCATGTGGCTCGTGATCACCGCCAGCGTCATTTCGGACCGGGGCACGCCACGGGTGGTGCTGCGGTACATTTTGCGGCAAGGCGAGGAACCCGCCCCGCAATCGGCCTTCGTGCGGGCCATCTACCAGAAGAACCTTTGGCTGTTTGCCGTGTTTGCCGCGGGCTTCATCGGCTACGCGATCTGGGCGGGCGTGGCCGGAAGCTCAGGCGGCCCGGCGGTCTGGATCGTCACCGCCATATTGTTCCTTGTGTACTTCCATTCCCAGCTCGCGCACTCTGCCGATATCGGCCGTGCAGACTATACCGGCCCGGCGCGCCGTGTCGCTTTGGGCAGTCTTCTGCAGGTTCCCGCGACAATTGCCGGCGCTTTGCTCTTTGGCCCGGCCGGAGCGATGATCGGCTACCTCGTCCGCCACTTGCCGCAATCGCTCAAGATCGGCAGGTACCTTAACAGAACACCTGCCGAACCGGACAGCCTGACACCAAAGATGCTCAAGTTTGGAAGAGATCAATGGATTTCATCCGCCCTGGCAATCCTTGTCCGGACGCGGATCGAGTTCCTGTTCATCGGCATGTTCTTCTCGCTCACCGAGGTCGGCTATTTTGCTGCCGGGATGACCTTCGCCAGTCTCGTGCTGCAACTCGCGCTGAACATGACCATGGGGCTCACACCTAGGTTCGGATCGATGAGGGACCAGGGCGCACTTTCAGATCTGAAACGGCGCTACCGCCGCGCGCTGAGCTGGTTGAGTTTGATCCTGGCACCGATTTGTTTCGGCGGCGCGGGGCTCGCATCGGAGCTGATCCCCTTTGTGTTCGGCAGTGAGTTTACGCCCGCGGTTCCGGTCACGATTGTGCTTCTGATCGCTGCATACCCGCTATCGATCGTATTGATTTCGCTTTGTGCAATGGAGGCGTTTGAGAAAACACCGACTATTCTCAAACTGAATTTCGCGATTGCGGTCATGCTGTTTTCACTAAATCTGATCCTCACGCCTTTCTTCGGTGGCCTCGGAGCTGCCTGGATTAAATGCCTGGTCGCGTTCGCAACAGTGACCTTTGCACTGCGATACTGCTATATCGTGCTCCATCTGCCGGCCGGGGTCAGCAACCTGTTGTGGATCGGCGTTTCGGCAAGCGCATCAGGTCTCACTGCTTTTGCGGTTTCGGCCTCCCTTCAGGGATTGCCGGGACTGATCCTGGGCACTGCCGCCGGTGCGGTTGTTTATCTTCTGGGCATCCGGCTCAGCCGTTCGCTGCCCTTCGACGATGCTGCCAGTCTTTCGTCGAGCCTCCGAAACATGTTGCCAGCCCCTGTCACACGGCCAGCGCTGCTAATGCTGACGTTTTTGCGTGCACCGAGTTAAACAATGACGAACTTTCTCCAGGACCTCGACGACGCCAAGCATTCACCGGCAGCAATGCCGGTTTCCTTCGACGGGAATTTCGCTTTCCATCACGCTGCGTCCGGCGAGACCGGTTTTGTTCTGTGTGGAACTTGGGGCTATGACGAATTGTGCTCCCGCAAGTTTCTGCGGGTGATCGCGGACAGGCTAAGCAGCCTTGGCTATCCGGTACTGCGGTTCGACTATCCCGGAACTGCGAACATGCTTGATCCGGTGCCGGAGTCAGGACTGCGCGGTTGGGTCAGCCACGCCGGTCTTGCGGCAGACCGGCTAAAGCAACTCTCCGGATGCCGGAAGATTGTTTATCTGGGGTTTGGTATCGGAACCGCAATTGCGTTTCTCGCAGCCAAGGCACGTAATGATGTTGCCGGCCTTATCCTGGCGGCACCTGTCACCAGTGGCCGCCGCTACGTCCGTGAGCTTCAACTTCAGGCGCAGGTCGCCAACGAGAAACTTGGCGTTGCCCTGAAAGACCGGCACTGCGACACTGGCCTTGCAGGCTTTACCATGTCAGACAGTCTGCAAGCGGACCTCAAAACCATCAAGCTTTCGGCTGGCGATCTCGCCTCAAATCCGAAATGCCTGGTTCTGACCCGTGACGGCAACGGCGGGGAAGTGGCATTTGCCGATGACCTGAAAGAGGTTGGATGCACAGTTGAGAGCCATCCGTTTGAAGGTTACCTCCAGCTTCTTCTAACCCCGACAACATCGATGATGCCGACCAAGGCACTCGAGCAGATCGTTGACTGGAGTTGCAAAACTTTCCCGCATAATGCTTCGCCCCGGCCCGCTACGGCAAACGCCACAACCGAGAAGCTACAGGTCGTGGGCAAGACCTTTGTCGAACAACCCGTCCGGTTCGGCCGGAACGGTCAATTTTTCGGCATCCATTGCCTGCCTAACGGCAATCGGCGCGGTGCGACGCTGGTGTTCCTCAACGCCGGCTACATTCACCACTGCGGTTGGGGTCGGATTTGGGTCCGTGCGGCCCGGGAACTGGCTGAAAAGGGCATTGCGACATTCAGGTTTGATATGGCCAACGTCGGAGAAACACCGCCGACACCGGATTGCCCGGACCAGGTGATCTACACGGATGATCAGTTCGACGATATCGGCAGTGCAGCCGCGTACCTGAATTCCGGTGGACATGGCCCCGTCGTGCTTGTCGGACGATGCAGCGGCGCCTATGCAGCCCTGCACACCTGCGCAAGACGGGACGAAATCGATGGGGCATTGCTGATCAACCAGCTAAAGATGATCTGGCACCCCGAGGATGACATTTACGAAGTCCTGACAACCGGTGCCCGTCCGCTCAACGAATATCGGCAACGAGCCTTCCGGATTGAGACGTTCAAGCGACTTCTAACTGGTGACATCGATTTGCGCAGGGCGATCCCGAACATTCTCAGCCACGCTCAGGACCGGTTGGTTCAGAAGATGACGCCTTATCTCGGTTCGCTGACCCAGCTTGGCCGGGATAGAAAGGCCTGTTTTGACGTCCTCGACACGCTGAAGCGGAAGAACATGCCAATCAGGATGCTCACCTGCGATCAGGATGGCAGCCAGGACGAACTTACGCGCTACTTCGGTGCCGGCCATACCGGACTGGCGGCCTATCCGAACATCCGTGTCTCGGCCATACCGGATACCGACCACAATCTTACCTCGACTGCATCGCAAGACCACCTTCTGGATGTCCTGCTTGAAGTCGGAGCTGGATTCGGAAGTGGTGATCAAACGCGCAAAAGCGCTGCCTGAAATAAAAGAAGACTGGTCAACCAATCCGGACCGGTGCCAAGCCATTCAACGCGGCAAGTGTTCCGGCGGGACGCTCCGGAGTGTTCTGCCCGCCATCTGTAGGGCGTAACACAATCTGGCGGGATGCTCCGGGGGCGATGTGAAACCAGTCATCGTCAGGCCGGAAACCCGGTACATCCATATGCACCGACTGCAAGAAGCGCTGTGCTGTAAGCTGCAGCACGAATGCGCCGTTTTCCGCTTCCGCCAACCCGGTCTCAACCTCAGCAGGAAAACGCTGGTCCCGAAGCCCAAGCGGAAAATGATACGCCTCGGCATAAACCTTCCCGCTTTCGGGATCAGCGAGCCTAACCACCGTGACATCGTGCGAAGGCGGGCCAAACCGGTAGGCATAGGTCACATCAAAGAATGCGCCGATCAGTTGCACCGCATTCAGGTCCAGTGATCCGTGGGCGGGCAAGGTCACGTCCCGCTTGCCGCTGACAACCGGAACCTTGCCGTCCTTGAAGCAGGTTACAGACAGTTCGCCGGTCCAAGCCTCCGCCCGGTCATTGATCATTTGAATGAGGAGACCATTGGTACCCTCATCGGTGACACTGACCTGAAGGGGCCGGAAGGCGCGCTTCAAGGCATAGTAGACCGGTTTGGGGTTCCCACGAGCATCCAGAACGCCCCACCCGGCTCCGGGCTTGAGATCCTGATAGGTCCAGACCAAGGCGCCATTGCAGGAGGAGGCAGGTCGGCGCCACTCGGAGTATGCTGCCTCCATGACTTCGCTGGTGACCGCCCGGCCGATATCCAGATACCGCTCGGGGTCGGAATAGCGCAGATCCTGCGGATCAATCCCGAAAAGCTGCTTGGCGTAGTGATCCCGAACATCCTCGAAATCCCATCCTGCACCCTGGTCACGTGGAATATTCGCCTTCCAGTCCGGGTCATGGCCAGGACCGGAAAGGTGCATCGCATCGAGGCTGGATTGTTCCGGAATGTTGGAAAACGCCAGGCACTCGCCGGCGAAGCGCACATTTGCGCGTCTCAGATCGTCAAGCGGACGTTTGTAGGCTCCGACGCCATAGTAATGCGCGATCCCGGTATTGGGCGAAAACGGCATATCGCCGCCACATGGCGAATTCGGAACGTAAGGCACCTCCGGCCGGAGCTCTGCGGCCACTTCGGGCAGGATGACCTCGCACAAATCCCCCTTCCAGCGGCGTTCGGGCAGCCCCATCATGGCACCTTGCTGGTAGATCTCGCTGCCTCCGCACAAAACCGCAAGCGATGGCGAGCCTTGCAGGACATCCAATTGATAGCGGGCTTCGGCACGCACCTCGGCGGCAAAATCCTCGTCGCCGACCGGATAGTCGAAGTTCGCGAACTGAAAGTCCTGCCAGACCAGTATGCCCAATTCGTCGCACAACTCGAAGAACGCCCTGCTCTCGTAGAGCATCGTGCCGCCGACCCGAAGCATGTTCATGCCCGCATCACGCGCCAATTCCAGCGGGAGGCGGTAGGTTTCCGGATCGCTGCCAAGACCAAGCAGGTCGGCACTTGTCCAGACCGCACCGCGCGCAAAGATCGGGACTCCGTTGACGAGGAGCCCGAACCCTTTGCCGTCTTCGCCCCGGTAAACGTCTATTCGCCGAAACCCTGTTTTGCCAAGGTCCACAAGACCGGCCCGGGTCTCAAGCGCGACCTCATGGAGCGCTGGCTCGCCATGCGTATGCGGCATCCACGGCGTTACGCGACCCAACGGCAGTTCCCCTCGAAACATCCCATCGCTGTCTTTTTGAAGAGCTGAAGACCGGCCAGCACAAACAACGGACACATCGTCCCCGGCGCCTTGAAGATCCACCTCTATCCGCAGGATGCCGTTTCCGTCTTGATCCAGTCCGGCTTCAAGTTTCCGGTGTCTCACCGCCGGTGACTTCGCCGGAGTAATCCGGATCGGGCGATAGGGCCCGATTGCATGGATCTTCGGGCACCAGCCGGGCATATGGCCAAGCAAGGTGGTCCGGAAAAGCCGCAAGCCCTGATGGGTGACCAGCCTGGTTTTCCAGCGCGCCCGTGGCCCTTTGGTAGACAAGACTGGCTCAAGAGCATGAAAGCAAATGATCAGTTCATTCTCACCGTCAAAGGTGACGCCGGCCTGATGCGCCCGAAACATGTTGCGGGCTTCAAGCACCGGCTTTCCATTCAGGAAAACGCTGGCAACGGTCGCCAAGCCCTCGAAGGTCAGCGTGTACTGACCGGGTTCGGAACTGAACCGGGTGCGATACCAGATATCCTTGTCATGCAACGACCGGGGATTATCCGGATCAAACTCGCCCGCGGAGGCAAGGGCCGCGGCCGCCGAGCCCGGAACGATTGCCGGTGCCCAGGAAAGTGCGGCATCGCCTATCGATCCGATGTCGTGTGCACCCGCCTCTGTTTCGGCAAGCACCCACTGCGCATCTGCCAGGTTCGCCATCAACTACTCGCGCTGTTCTGGAGGCCATTCAACCGTTCGGCGGCTACCCGGCCCGGCATGCTATTGAGAAGCCGGGCTGCCAAGCGATACATTTAGATTTGTAAGCGCCTTACGCGCCAATTCCACGCTGATGGGATGCCATCTCGCGGTCCCGGATTTCCGGTTCGGTTTCCGGACTGCGGGCGATGCGTTGGGCGACAGGTTCCGTTTCCGGTCCACCTTGACGGCGTGCCGTGGTCCGATCAGCGGCAAACGCGGAATCCCAATCCTTTCCGGGGACGTGGTCGTTTGCGGCATTGCTGCCTGAAAGGCGCTGATCGAAAGCCGCCCCCCATGCATGCTCTTCCTGCTCCTTGCCGAGAATATCGTCCAGACCACCGATCAGGCGGTCCCAGGATTTGATCGCCGGCACCAGAACTTCCACGAGATCCGACCCGCGTTTCCGCATGACTGCGCGCGCCAGTTTGAACTGGGCGATCTTGCTGGTGCTGGAAATCGTTTTCGCATGCTCTATCAAGCGTGCGTAATCCGGCCGTCCAATCCCGGACAACCAGGCCAGCATTGCCGCGAAGAGTTCGAAATTGGCTCCGAACTGGCGCAGCGTGTTGAACGCATAGAGATGAAAGAATTCGAAGTTGCGGTCCGACAGCTCTTCAAGACTTTGCGGGAACACGGCCGCGAATTCCGCAATCGGGTTGGTTGCCGGTCGGCGCGACAGGTGTTTCGCTAGCAGCCGCTCGCTGGTGCTGACGATATGATCCAAACCCGGGCTGCGGCCCGGAAATTTCACGAACTCCGCATATGGGAGAAAGCTGGTTGCCTGCTCATGCGCCCCACGCTGGAAAATGCCATCGAAGTCATCTCCGGACAGATTGAACAATCCCAATCCGTGGAAATAGTCCATCGACCGGTTCTGAATATCCAGACGGTTGATGGCAATCGTCGTCTTGCCATGGGCCTGATGATAACCGACGCCATGGGTGTCAGGGAGAAAGTAACTATCCACTTCCACAAGCGAGAGGCGGTTCCGGCGCAGCTGTGTGAGGACATGGTTTTCGACCCGGTCGTAGATCGCCAGTTCGGTGACAGAAATCCCGAACAGCTCTTCCAGATCCTCGAGCGGCACCTTGAAGAAGGTAAACTGATCGCCTTCAAAGTCCTGGGTCACGGAGTATGCGAGGCAGGCTTCCGGCGGCAGGCCGAGTACCGACAACACTTCAATCCATACATCGAGATAGCAATTGGTTTCCGGCCAATCGCGTTCGGTCGAATGAAGCGCATGCCGCCGGTGACTGCCAGGCACTATTTGCGGGAATACTGCGTCCGTCATACTCACTAACCTCACACACCGCCCCAAAGAGCTTTACGCACGCCGGCCGGCCAAGCCTTCGTATCGAAGCCGTGGTGGCGGAACAATGCAAGTGCAATCCGTTCGAGGCCGAAGCCCACGCATGCCGTATATGCGAAAGAACCGTCTGCCTGACGGATGTTCCAAGCCTTACCGAAATTGTTCATGTGGTAATTGAAGCTCATACAGGCTGTCGGTTTCACGGTCGAATTGACCGGCACAAGCAGTTCGAACTTCAGTTCCTGTTCGCGCTGGCTTGCACCCATCATCCGTCCTGCCCGGCCAAAAAACGGATCATTGGCAACGTCCACCTCATGTGGAAGCTCCAGGATCCTCATCATTTCTGCGCCGCGCTCCTTCCAGCTCTGCCGGAAGGCTATGGCCTGCTCGTCGGTGCCCACACGCACAAATTCGCGCTGCCGGAACATTTGCATCCGCGCCGGATCCCGTGAGGGTTCGTGGCGGAAGCAATAGGACTGCAGGGCGACATAGGCGCCAGCCTCGGGCAATGGACCTCGCTCGGCCAGTATTGGGTACAGAGGATAGCATGCCGCAGGGGTAAGAGCTACATCTGTTGCCTTTTGCTTTTCGGTCCAGTCTTCACCGGCCTCCATGCACTGTATTAGTGAAGCATGATCCTGGTCGCATCCGCAAAAGGCATGAACTGTCCCTGCAAGTTGCGGAAAATTCTTCATGTAGCCGCTGGTCACGAAATCCTGGGCCGGCATGCCCGGCGGAAAGGCCATGGATTCAGTCAGTTCATCCTGACCGAATGTCAGGGCGAAGTCTTCAAAGCGCCGGATAACGTCCTCGAAGACACCGCTGCGGGCATGAATACCGTCAACACTGCTGGGGTGGAGGATGCCCTCGTTGAAGAGCTGATCCAAAAACGAAACTTGTGCGTCCATTGTTTACCCCAACAGGCTTGTGTCTTGCCTCTTGACCAACAGCATGTTGGCCGAGTTCCCCAGGATCCGGTCATTATTGATCATCAGTTGCGCAGATTGTGCGTCGCGAAGATGACGTCCGAGGGAGAACGGTGTGTTGTTCTTGTATCCGGCGATCCCGCAGATCAGCATGCAATGGTTGATGATGGTCAGGATCGTCTGGGAAGTGCCGATCTTGATGTTGTTCATCTCCACCGAGAAACCGAGGGCGTTGAGCGCGTCCGGTGAGCCTTTCGAGGCCTCAAAACGCTCCAGACCGGCCCGGATGTTGTTCTTCACCAGTTGCAGGGTGCTGGAAGCCTCGGCGAGGCGCAGCGCACCTGGCGGCGTCTGGCCGGGGGTCCGGCGGGCTGCAGCCTTCACGAAAGCCTGCGACCGGGCGACGGCATCCGCCGCAATTCCGAACCACAAGGCTCCCCAAAGCAGATGCGAAACGGCCAGCATGGACTGCGCGGCGATTTCGGCAAACGGTTTGGGCAGGATCTGCGCCTCCGGTGCTTCGCCCCGGAAGATGTATCCATCGGAACAGGTGCCGCGCATCCCGAGCGTATCCCAGGGTGCAGTGTGTTCCAGCGTGTACTGGTCTTTCAGGAACAGCGTCGCCACCTGATCGGAGTTCGCTGCATCCGTGTGGCGCCGGGAGGTGACCATGATGGCGTCGGCGGCTTCACCATAGGAAATGACCGTCGCATCCTTCTCAAGGCGGACACGGCCATCTTCGACTTCTACCGCGCAGATCGAATTGCGCAGATTGCCGCCGATACCGGCTTCACTGGTCGCAGAGCCGATCAGCAGCTGCTCGCCGCAAATACGCCGAAGGAACGCTTCATGCCAATCGCTGCCGGCTGCATGATCTGAAAGACTGGCGATCTGGATCTGGTGCATCGCATAGGTCATCGCGGTCGATGCACACGCCTGCCCCAGGATCGAGCAGACTTCCGCAATCTCCGTCATGGAAGCCGCCTCGCCGCCAAGCTGCGGACGCACCATGATGCCCATCAGGCGTTCAGCTTTGACCGCTTCCATGCCTTCAGACGGAAAACGGCCTTCCTTGTCCACGCTGTCAGCATGTTTGGCCGCTGTTTCAGCCGCCCGTTGCGCACGCTCGGTCAAGGTGAGCGCCTTGAACTGCCCTGCAATGGTCATATCAAGCCGCCTGTTCCTTGAGGATTTCGTTCAGCGAAGCTTCGATCGCCGAGATTGATGCGAAAGAACTCCGGTTCAGAAGGTGTTCGGGAAACTCGACGTCAAACTCTTCCTCAAGGGCAAGCATGACCTGAACAGATGCAAAGGAGGACAAACCCGCATCGTACAGATCGGCGGTCTCGCCGAGGCTTTCGACCGGCACCGGCAGGTTTCCGTGTTGGGCAAGCAAGTCCCGAATTGTCTGTTTCATAACCATCTCCGTTCATTCGCGAGCATGCGGCCAATGGCCCCCGGATCGCAGATCTCAAACAAAGATGTAGAGGATAAATAATAAATTGCGCTTAAATCACTTGGTAAAAAATGTAATAATCCCGATGCTTTAATTTAAATGAAATCATGATTTGCATTTTTACATTGCGTTTACAACGTATTTTCACAACCGATTAAGCATTACGTAGTGCGCGCTCTTTCACGACTGTGACGATATCAACTCAGGTGCGGCAGGTTTCCGGACTTCGAGAGCAGATAGTCTCACAGCATTCTCGAAAGAACGCCGTCTTTCTTTATGAGTCCATGGTAAAGCGCGGCTCCCACATGCAGGAAGATACAAAGCACAAACAGTATCCCCAGCACCTCATGCACCGCGAACAATTGCTCTGACAGGGCCCGGTCCTTGGCGACAATCGCCGGCAATGTGAACAGTCCGAATATGGGGATCGCAGCGCCCCACGCCGAGGTAGCGACCCAGCCAACCAGCGGATTGATGATCAAAAACCCATAGAAGAAAACATGAGTGCCCTTGGCGGCAATGCGCTGGAACAACGGTATTTCAGCCGGAAGAGGCGGAGGTTGAACGCGCAATCGGTAAATCAGCCGGATTAGGGTCACCACAAGAAGCACAAAACCCATGGACCGGTGATAGTGGAACAACTGGTTCTGCAGCGGACCGGAGCCGATCTTGGTCATGACAATTCCGGCCGGCACCATGGTGAACACCATGAGCACGGTGAGCCAATGGATAATGCGGGCAAACAGTCCATAGCGTATCCTTGCGTCGGCCATGAGCTTCCCCTCTCAACAGCGCGTGCAAACACCTTCAGCAAACCAACCGCAAACTGCAAGCCAATTACGCTGGCCCCAGAGGTTTTGTTGCCGCGAAGTCGGTGTGACCCACCCTGACAGTTAACACGCCTCGATCGATCTCGCCGTTCCTGCGCGCTTCCCAGGCCTCGATTTCGGGGGCCGGTAGACCAAATTCACGTCCGACACCCGTCCAGCCGCGCAGGAGTTCTTTGGAAAGCTCGGCCTCGTCCGCACCGAGTACCCAATCCGACGTGCCGCTGACCACCCGGTAGCCGTGGTCTTGAAAAACTTCTATCGCCTTGGCCGCAGCCAGTGGTCCAAGCGCAACCCCGATCCCCTTGTCCTGCATCTGGTGCCGATTGAGCGCGGCAAGCAGTTCCGCATCGAACGGATCGGTTGGGCTCAGCTCCGCCCGCCCGTCATAGGTCATGCTGGCGAGAAACGGCAGACCACGCTCTGCAAGTTTTGACGCAAGCCGGTGCAGGAACGTTTCAGAGACAAGATCAAGGAAGGCCGATGTCGTCACGCCATCGACCATATCGAGGGGCAGGTTTTCCAGCTCCACCTGAAGATCCAGGCAGCGGGTTTCGACAACCGAACACGCATTTCCGGCAAACCTCTTGGCCGCAACGGAAAGAAGATCCGTTTCGTGATCTGTCAGGATCCAGCCGGTTTGAGAGCCCGCCCTTTCAGCAATCGCCGCCAGGGTTGATCCGGCACCGCTGGCGAGATCCAGCAAGCGTTTGGTGCCGCCGGGCAATGCTTCAAAGTAAGCGTGCTCTACGGTGCGATTGCGGGCAGCCAAATCCGCCGGCTCGCGTAGTGTCAACCAGTCAGCCGTGAACCCGCTCATGTCCGTTCTCCGGTTTGCACGGCTTCCAGCAACTCGGCAAACCCGGCAGCTGCCTCCGCCCAGGTCGGCAAGTTTCTGGCAGCCTCAAGAGCGCGTTTGGACATCGCCGCGCGCAGGTCCGCGCCGGTCAACACCGCTTTCAATGCGGATGTCAGTTCGCCGGCATTCCCGGTTTCACAGTAGATCGCAGCTCCGTCCGGCAAGGTATCGCGTACCGCCCCGCCGCCGCTGCCGATGACAGGCAGTCCGTATGCGATCGCCTCGGTATAAGCCATCCCGTATCCTTCATACCGGCTCGCCAGCACAAAGGCGTCGGCCTGCCGGTAAAGCGGCTCAAGGCCGGATTGCGGCACAGCCCCGTGAAACTTGACCCTGTCCTCAAGTCCCGCCGCCGCCACTTGCGCCTGGACCTTGGCAAAACAGTCCGGATCGGCATCCGTCCCACCAGCGATATCGAGACGCCAGGGCAGACCGGAAAGGTGTCCAAGCGCTTCGACAAGCACGTCATACCCTTTGCGAGGCACGACGGTTCCGACTGACAGCAGGCGAACCTCATGAGACGGCGACTTGGCCGCAACCTCCGTCCGCTCCGTACCCGGTTTAACGACTTTTATTTTTCCGTCTACAGCCGGAAAAAGCTTGGCAACTTGCGCCGCCGTTGCCGGGCTGGTGACGGTCACGGCGCGGACATGCTTCAGCGCCTCCCCTTCACTGGCGAGCAACGCAGCCTTCTGTTCCTCCGCCAAACCGTTTTCCAGCCCGAGCGGATGGTGAAGCAGGGCAATCAGGCGCAGCTTGTGCGCCAGCCGCTGTGCCGCCGCCTGCATCACGCCAAAGGCGAGGCCGTCCACGACTACAAGGCTGTCCAACGGCAGATCCGCCAAACGCTTTTCGGCTTGTCGCAGCACGTCGGCAGAGGGAAACGGAAATCCGGAGCCGAGCGACAGTTTCCGGACTCGCCAGCCGAGAGTTTCGAGCCCGGCGATGATCCGCCGGTCATAGCCATAACCACCCGTCGGCATGCCGAGATCGCCGGGATAGGCGAAGACGAGATCCTTCATCTCCGGTCAGATCGCCGCTTCATACCAGGCGCGGGCAACATGGGACTCTGAGATGGTGACCCTGATCTTGTCCAGATCGCTGCCCTCGCGGCCCAGCCGGCCGGCACGCGCCGCATCCGCCAGTCCGTCGAACACATGGCGGGTGAGGAATTCGGTCGTGGTGTTCACACCTTCAAACTCGGGCACATCATCAAGGTTCTTGTAGTTGAGCGGCGTCAGGATCGCTTTCAACGCCTCATGTGCCCGGCCAATATCAATGACGACGCCATTTCCGTCGAGCTCACCCGAATAGAACGCCGCATCAACGACAAAAGTCGCACCGTGCAGCGCCTGCGCAGGGCCGAACAGGTCTCCCCGGAAGGAGTGGGCAATCATGATATGGTCGCGGACCTCAACAGCATACATTTTCGGAAAACCTTTGTTCAGGGAAAGGAATGGACGTCGCGGCCCGTTTCAGGCCTCGTCATATAAAACAACCGCCGCAAGAACATCGTCCGCTTCGATCAAAATTTCGCGAAGCGCACCGGGCAGATCCGTCAATTGGACCTTGCGGCTGATCAGACAATCAAGTGCCGGGTCTGCCAGAAGCCCCATCGCCACCTCCAGCCTGCGCCGGAAGGTCCAGCGCGCCTGGCGGTCGGCGCGGATCGCACCGACCTGGCTTGAGACGAGCCGCAGGCGGCGGCTGTGAAAGCAGCCACCCAGCGGAACACTTGCCTCCTTGGCGCCGAACCAGCTCATTTCCACAATGTCCGCACCGTCCCCGGCTACAGTCAACGCCGTAGACAGACCCGCCGAAGTGGCGCTTGTGTGGTAGACCAGATCCTGATCATGCGGCGCGTTTTCGGGATCCGCAAAGCCGAGTCCAAGCGTTTCGGCAACCTTGCGGCGTTTCGGATTGGTATCGACCAGTGTCACTTGCGCGGCGGGAATTTTCGCGCATAGATACGCTGTCAAAACACCTACAACTCCACCCCCAACCACGCAGATGTGATCCCCAGGTGATGGTTTTCCGTCCCATAACCCATTGAGTGCCGTTTCCATATTTGCTGCAAGAACAGCACGTTCACTTGGGACTGCGCCCGGAACCGGGACACAGGCAGACTGCGGAAGGGAATAGATCGATTGATGCGGATAGAGTGCGAAAACACGCTTGCCGAGAAGGTCGGAATTGCCGCCGACAACAGTGCCTACATTGGCATATCCGTACTTGACCGGAAACGGGAAAGCACCTTCCTGATTGGGCGCCCGCATCCTGTCCCATTCACTTTCAGGAACGCTTCCGGTAAACACAAGCCGTTCCGTTCCCCGGCTTATGGCGCTGGCCCCGGTGCGAACCCTCAAATGCTGATCTTGCACCGGCGGAAGAGTTTCTTTTCGCAGTTCCGCAGTTTCACAACCCGCATACCAAAGTGCGGCGGCTTCGCAGGAGCCAGAACCATTTTCTGCCATTTTCGGCCTTCAGTCATAAAAGATCACATTCAGCGTGCCACATCTGGCCTGCGAACGCAGGTTAGCCCCATGGCACGTTTGCAAACCGGAACCCTATTTTATGCGTAATCCATTTCACAAATCAGACGCATCGCAAAGAGCTGTTCACATGAAATCCCGGCGATTGATCTACCTGTGCCTGCTTTTGCTCTGCTTTGCCGGATTGACGGCCCTGATGGTTCTGACGCTGGCGCCAGGCGGATTTTCCATCCTGAAGGCCATTTTGCTCGCCAGTTTCCTGTTGACGCTGCCATGGACAATTATCGGTTTCCTCAACGCCGTCATCGGGCTTGCTGTCATGCGGCTTGCAAAGGACCCGGCCGGCTATGTCTGTCCGATCCGCCCCAGTGATGCGTCCGAGCCGGTCAAGAGTTCCACGGCGATCCTTTCCTGTGTGCGCAACGAGGACACGGACCAGCTTGAACTGAACCTGACCGCCATACTCGATGGGCTGGCACGATCCGGCCAGGCGCACGGTTTTTCATTCTATCTTCTCAGCGACAGCTTTGATCTTGAGATCGCCGAAGCCGAAGTTGAGCTGGCTGCCCGCCTGAAGCGGCGCTTCCACGGGCAGATCGATGTTCACTACCGCCGGCGCCAGAACAATCGCGGCTTCAAGGCGGGCAATATCGAAGACTTTTGCGAACGCTGGGGCACAGGGCACGATTTTGCGCTGGTTCTGGACGCGGACAGTTACATGTCCGCCGGTACAATCCTGGACCTGGTGCGCCGGATGGAGGCCAATCCGCAACTTGGCATTCTCCAAAGCCTTGTGACTGGCCTTCCGACCGACAGCGCATTTGCCCGGGTGTTCCAGTACGGAATGCGTCTCGGCATGCGCTCATACACAATCGGTAGCGCGTGGTGGCAGGGCGATTGCGGACCCTATTGGGGCCACAACGCAGTCATCCGGCTTGAGCCGTTCATGCAACATTGTGCCCTGCCGGAAATTCCCGGCAAAGGACCGCTTTCCGGCGACATCCTGTCCCATGATCAGGTGGAAGCCGTGCTCATGCGCCGGGCCGGATATGAGGTACGGGTTCTGCCCGAACAATCCGGCAGCTACGAAGGCAATCCGCCGCATCTGCTGGAGTTCATCCGCCGCGATCTTCGCTGGTGCCAGGGTAATCTTCAATACCCGCGGCTCCTCGGCCTGAAAGGTTTGAAGCCGATCAGCCGTGCCCAGCTTTTCCTGGCGATCCTGATGTTCGTAGCCTCGCCTGCCTGGCTGGCATTCATGATTGCGGCGGCTGTTCAGGGCTTCGTTGCCGATGGGTCTTCACTGCGCACCGATACGGGTATCGCGCTGTTCATCTCGATCATGACCATGGTGTTTGCCCCGAAACTGGCGACGGTCGCCGACATTCTTCTCCGGCGGGAAACGCGCAGGCAATTTGGCGGCCCCATTCGCGTCACCCTCAGCACGGCCTTTGAGATCGTGTTCGCTGCCATGCTGGCACCGGTCATGGCAATCGCGCACACGCTATTCATCGGCGGTCTTTTCTTTGGCAAGGCGAGTGGGTGGGGAGCGCAGGCCCGTGGCGTCGCGCGACTGCCCTTCCGGCTCACTCTGAGCAAACTATGGCCACAAACACTTTTCGGGATCGCGGCGCTGGTCTGGCTGGCCACCCAGCCCCTGTCCTATGTATGGCCGGTAATCCCGATCGCGGTCGGGCCGTTCGCCGCCATTGCCCTTGCAATGATCACGTCGACGAGGTCCGCCGGACGGGCAGCGATGCGCTCAACCCTGTGGCAAGTGCCGGAAGAACGGCCGGGACAGCATCCTGAACTGGCAGAAATCAACCTCCCTGCTCTGGCGGGCAAGGCGGACCGGCCGGAGGCAGCTACCACCGCTCCATCCAGTGCGGAAGCTGAACCAGCCTGAGAGCGGCAAAATCCGCTCAGATATCTCTTCGGATATTGTTGGCTAGATGTGAGCTTTCAGGCCGCGTTTGACGAGGCGAGCGGCTGGGTCAGGTACCCAAAGATGTCAGCAGGGTCACTGGCATTACGCACGCCTTCCGTAACGCCTGAGTCGCGCAACTGGCGCGCAATGCGCGCCAGCGCCTTTAGGTGATCAGCGCCGGCACTTTCCGGGGCAAGCAGCAGGAAGACAAGGTCGACCGGCTCATCGTCAAGCGCATCGAAGTCGACCGGCTTGTCGAGTTTGGCAAAAACGCCGACCAGGCGTTCCAACCGCGTCAGCTTGCCGTGCGGAATGGCGATGCCATGCCCAACGCCAGTCGAACCAAGTCGCTCGCGCTGAAGCAAAGTGTCAAAGATCTCTCTTTCAGACAGGCCGGTCAGCGCCGCAGCGCGCGAAGCCAATTCCTGAATTGCCTGTTTCTTGCTCTTGGCTTTAAGTCCGGCAATTACCGCATCTTTGCCCAGAAGATCACTGAGATCCATTCGTCCGCCTGTATTGTTTTGGTCCGCCACGCTAAGGAAGGCGGTTTTGGCCGGAGGTTTACCCGGCAGACTGAGAGCCGACTAGAGCTGGATCAATCCAGCCTATATTGCCATCCTTGCGGCGATAAACAACATTGACACCGCCATTTGCCGCGTTTTTGAACATCACAACTGGCGCTTCGGACAAATCCAGTTCCATTACCGCCATTCCGACAGTCATCGTCTTGATCTTTGCGGATGTCTCCGCGATCACCAGCGGATTGAAGTCTGCAGGCACTTCCTCTTCATCTTCCGGAGAAGCAAGAACATAAGAAGCTGCCTCGAACGAATCCTTGGCATGACCGTTCTGGCCATGATGGTCTTTCAGCTTGCGCTTGTAGCGGCGCAGGCGCTTTTCGATCTTGTCTGCCGAAAGATCGAAGCTGGCCCTCGGGTCCGGATCCTGTGCGGAAACCTGCAGCACGATACCCGTGTCCAGGTGCAACGTGCATTCAGACTTAAATCCGGCACCTTCCCGGCTCAACGTTACATGCCCGGTAAATCCACCTGTGAAATACTTGGAGAGCGCGTCTTCCACCCGGTCGGTAATGTGGGTCCGCAATGCATCCCCGATATCGACGTTTTTTCCTGAAATCCGCAAAGTCATGAGGACCTCTTGTTTCTTGTTGGACCGACAGACCAGGCCCGTGACAGGCAATGGTCCGGATTATTGATGCCGCCAACCAACCGAATGCCCGCACTGGCATAGATGCGCTACCCCGATTGCGCCGCGAGCGCGGTGCTATATTGCCCGCATCCGCATGTGTCAACAGCAGAGGCCAATGGGCCCCCATCTCCGGTGTAGCTTAAATTTACGCGACGAACAAACGCCACACCTACACCCTTGAGAAGACTTACAAGTTGCAACCAATCAAGCTATCGCTGCAATGCGAAAAGTCATTACAACCGCGATTTCTTTTCGCGGCGGCGCTGGACCGAAGAGCCTATTTTCATTGCTTCACGGTATTTGGCAACGGTTCTGCGGGCGATATCGACGCCGTCTTCTTTCAGGATCTTGACGATTGTGTCATCGGACAAGATGGCATCGGATGCCTCCGCATCAATCATCTGCTTGATCCGGTGGCGAACTGATTCGGCTGAGTGCGCGTCGCCCCCGACCGTGGCGGAGATCGCGGAGGAGAAGAAATACTTCAGCTCGAAAATACCGCGTGGCGTTGCCATGAACTTGTTGGACGTCACGCGGCTGACCGTCGATTCGTGCATGCCGATTGCTTCAGCAATGATTTTCAGATTGAGCGGCCGCAAATGCTCGATGCCGTAGGTTAGAAACCCGTCCTGCTGGCGGACAATTTCGGTCGCGACCTTCAAAATCGTCTTCGCCCGTTGATCGAGGCTCTTGACCAGCCAGTTCGCAGTCTGAAGGGAGTCGGTCAGATACTCACGCTCGGTTTCGTTCCGCGCGGTCTTCACGATTCGGGCGAAATAGCTCTGGTTGACCAAGACACGCGGCAAGGAATCCGAGTTCAATTCCACAAGCCACGAACCGTCATTCGACCGGCGCACGAAGACATCAGGTACGACGGTTTGTACCAGAGACGACCCGAACACGCTGCCCGGCTTCGGATCGAGCGCACGGATTTCCGCGATCATCTCGCGCAGGTCTTCATCATCGACCGCGCAAACCTTGCGAAGCGTGACGAAGTCGTGCCGGGCGAGCAACTCAATATTGTCGATCAACGCTTCCATGGCCGGATCAAACCGGTTCTTGTCGATCAACTGAAGCTTCAGGCATTCGGGCAGGTTCCTGGCGAAAACGCCTGCCGGTTCAAAGGTCTGCAGAACGGACAAAACTTTTTCCAGCCGTCCGGGGGAAACACCAAGCTGCTCCGCAACCTCCGAAAGCTCAATATACAAATAACCGTTGTCATCGACCGAATTGATCAGATGACCGGCAATCATCCTGTCGGTTGGGTTGGAAAGTGCAAATTGCATTTGCTCTTCAAGGGAGGTTACAAGCGACTCTTCCTCTGCAACAAAGGCTTCCAGATTGTAGTCCTCGGACGCAGCCGCCCCCGATGCCGTGCGGTATCCTTCGCCGGATTGCAGCATCGATTGTTCTGCGGCCCCGGTCGTTCCTGGCTCGTCCGGATAGACATTGCCGAGATCGGTGTCGAGCCGCGATGCAATTGCCTCGGACCCCGTTTCCAAATCGCTTTCCATCCAGTCGCCGGACTGGGGTTCGGCAGCGTTGTCGCCCGGTGAGTCTAGTTCCGCAGCGACCGGCTGCGAGTCACCATTTTCGTGTCCATCGTTCTCGGGCCCACTGTTCTCAGGCCCAAGTCCCGCCTCGGAGGCGTCGCCTTCGCCTTTTTCCAGAAGCGGATTGCGCTCAAGTTCGGCGTCCACATAGGCGGAAAGATCGAGATTGGACATTTGCAGCAGCTTGATCGCCTGCATCAATTGCGGCGTCATGATCAGCGACTGGCTCTGCCGCATCTCCAGCTTCGTAGAAATAGCCATGGTTATCCGGGCGCTGCTCGACTCGTTTGGTCTGTTTTTTGCTTGACCTGTTTACAGCCTAGCAGCCGTCCTGTCATCAAAGTGTAAACTGCTCACCAAGATAGAGGCGGCGGACATCCGGATTCGTCACTATTTCCGCAGGAAGCCCCTCGGTAAGCACCTCTCCGGCAGCAATAATATAGGCCCGGTCAATAAGGCCGAGCGTCTCCCGCACATTGTGATCGGTGATCAGAACGCCGATACCACGGCGTGTCAGATGGCGCACGAGCTGCTGGATATCGCCTACTGCGATCGGGTCAATACCGGCGAAGGGTTCATCGAGAAGCATGAACGACGGACGGCTCGCCAGCGACCGCGCGATTTCAACACGTCTGCGCTCACCACCCGAAAGGGCTATGGACGGCGATTTTCTGAGATGGGTCAGACCAAATTCCGCCAGCAGGGAATCAAGTTCCGCCGCCCGCCGTTTGCGGTTGGGTTCAACGACCTCCAAAACGGCGCGAATGTTCTCCTCAACCGTCAAGCCCCGGAAGATTGAAGCTTCCTGAGGAAGATATCCGATCCCGAGCCGGGCCCTGCGATACATCGGCTTTTGGGTAATATCGAACCCTTCAAGCGCGATGCTCCCCTGATCCGGTCTGATCAGTCCAGTGATCATATAGAAAGTGGTCGTCTTGCCGGCGCCGTTTGGCCCAAGGAGCCCAACAGCCTCGCCAGGACGCACAAACAAGCTGACGTACTTGACGACCTGCCGGCGCCCAAAAGTCTTGCCAATCCCTTCGACGACCAGTGAGCCAGACAGGTCAGGACCGGAACTGTCCGGATCGCCCATCGCCCTTTCGGCGCTGTTAAAGTCGGAGGGAGGGAAATTCACGTGGGCCGGATCCAGACTATTGAAAGTGAACTTCGGCAACACAACGCGGCGCTACCGGGATTCCCTTAAATAGGGGCCCAGTCTAGTTGTTGTCCAGACTATTCGGTTGTATCAGAACCTTCACGCGGCCTGTGGAAGGTGCCTGCAAATCGGCTTTGCCCGTTTTGAGATTGATTGTCAAACGATTGCCGACCACCACATTCGGCCCCTGGCTAAGCACGACTTCCTTGCCTGTCATCACCATGATCTGCTTGTTCATGTCAAAGCTGGCAGCATCACCCTGCGCCATCTGATCCGCGGACTGAATATGCACACTTCCCGCCGCTTCCAGCCGGGAAATCCGCTGTTGAACGGCATCGCCGCCGGTTTGCGCCCCGGAACCATCATAAAAGACACGCAAACGCTGGGTTCTGAGGCTCGTATCGCCTTGCACCACCACAACATCGCCGACAAATGTTGCGATGCTGCTTTTGTCTTCCACCTGAAGTTCGCTCGCCTCGATCTCGATCGGCTCGCTGTCGTTCGACCCGAAGCCGGCGAAGGCATTAGAAAACGTTTGAGCTGCACCGGCTGTTGCCGAGAGGCACAAGACGATCAAGGCTGCACCAAGGGATAAGAATTTCCGTTTCATAGTCGTTTTCCTCGTGGAACCCAGCTCATTCGCCGGCAATAGCGGGATTCAAGGTCATCTTGATACCATCGGAGAAGCGCACCACGCCGAGGTCCTGATCGTAGCTCAACTGCCCGGCCTGTATACGGCCCCGATCCGACCGGATTGTAAGCGGATCATCGGTGTGCAGCGCACCGGAATTCAAGTCTATCAGGACTTCACTGAGATCGACCTGATATCCCTCGTTCGACTGAACCTGAACACCTTCATAGAGCCTCAAGGTCTCGTCGGTATTGTTGTACGTGCCCTTCAAGGCGATGATGTCGGCACTCTGGTCCACACTCAGCACGATGTTTGCGTGGATGGTTTCCAGGTCGATGACCCTCGGATCCGTGAGCCGCTGGACCGCCCGCATGGCGGACACCTTGTAAGACCGGTCGCCATCGTTGCCCGAAAGTTCGGGGTGGTCCATGACAAGACCCTCGCTGGTCAGCGTCATGTTTGCAGCGCCAAACCCGCTTAAAATGTTGAAAAGCACAATCAGTCCAGCCATGGCGGCCAGAATCAGGCCTCCGATCAGCGGGAACATCCAACGCAGGATCCGGACAAGGAAACTGTGGCGTCTTGCAGAACGCTGGGCAGGGCTATAGCCGCGCCGCCATGCGCCTGCATTTGCCGGATTGTGCGCTTTTACACTCAATCTCGTTCTCCGAACCAATCATCCATCTGCAACACCCAGGACCCGAATCGACGGACGCCGACTCAAGAGTGTGCGAAAATGTCTGTCTCTTCCCATCCCTTGAGATCCAGTTCTGCCCGGATGGGCAAGAAATCAAAACAGGCTTTGGCAATATGTGTGCGCTCGTCCCGCACCAGCATGGTCTCCAATCGCTCCTTAAGAGCGTGAAGATGCAGCACATCGGATGCCGCATACTCCAGTTGCGCGCCGGTGAGCGTTTCTGCGGCCCAATCCGAGCTTTGCTGCTGTTTTGACAGATCAATGCTCAACAATTCCCGGGTGATGTCCTTCAAGCCGTGCCGATCCGTGTAGGTTCGCACCAGTTTGGAGGCAATCTTGGTGCACCAGACCGGCGAAATGTCGATCCCGAGATAGTATCGGATTACGGCGACATCAAAGCGGGCAAAGTGAAAAATCTTCGTCTTTGACGCATCGGTGAGCAGCTTTTTCAGGTTGGGAGCGGAGGTTTGCCCCTTCGCGATCTGCACCACATCGGCGGTTCCGTCGCCGGGCGAGAGTTGAATCACGCATAAGCGGTCCCGAACAGGTTTCAGGCCAAGGGTTTCCGAATCCACCGCAACCGCGTCGGCGGTTTCATAGGCACTCAAGTCGGCAAGATCGCCCTTGTGGCTTCGGATTGTCATTCTCTCGCTGTCTCCTGAAAGCTGGTATTCGCCGGGCAATTCACCATCCTTTTGCCACGCACAGCGCGGCAATTCAGTTGAGGTAAGTCATGGAGCCGCGCTTGGCAACATCCTCTGGATTCTCAAATAATGCAGATGTTTCAGTTTTTCCCGAAACAACGGCTTTCACAACAGGCTTCGATGGTCCCGGCGGCCATTGCAAACACCAGTTCCCCTTCAGCCGGATTGCCACCGGAAACACCACGCACCGCCAAGGCTGCGAGCCTGTCGGTTTGGACCCGATTGATGGGGATCAACGGACGTGGCCAAACCAATCGGGCAAGACCCCAGCCGGAAGACAAACTGTTTGGATTTGCATTTTGCGGGCTGCTTAAACGTTCATTAACCATAAACGCCAAATGTTCGTGCCGGAGCGGAGGCTGTCCGTCCGCTCCAGGGAGACCCCGATATGCTGGCGCGATCCGCCGCAATTCTAGTGCTAGTGATCCTCACCGGGTGCGCAAGCTCGAAGCCGGGAATTGTGCGCCCTGGCCTTCAGGCGCAAACGACCTCGATTGTCGTTGCCTATTTTTCCGACAAAAGCTGGTGTTTTGTGCGCTACATTGAGGGATTTCCGCGCGATGAAATCTGCGAAGTCGGTGACACTCTCCGCTACAGCACGGACTTCTCCACCCCAAAGCCCGGACGCCCCAGAAAAATGCCCGAGCATGTTTTCGGATTGTTCGATTACATGTCCCAGCAAGACAAGGACACTGTGCCGATCTCCCAACCGGCACCGTCCCAACGGTCTCAGTAACTCTGCCGGGTCAACGGCCTACCGGAAGATTGCCGGAACCCCATTGAGCATATAGTTGCCCGGCGGCAACTCGTACTCCTGCAGCACATTCTCGTCCTTCAGGAGGACGATCATCGAACCGCTCACCGAGTAGGAATAAACAGCACCGTCACACAGGGCCTTTTCCGGAAACAACCCATCCTCGACGACCAGATCAAGCGCCTTGCAAGCTGAAACAATCTCGGCATGCGAAACATCACCGCTGACGCTGGAAATCTCCAAAACGAGATCGGAGTTGCGGAACAGGCTGCTGCCCCCACCCGTTTCCGCTGCCGCGGCAGCAATGCTGAACACGCTTTGCGGCGCAACCACAGCGCCCTCGGTCAAATCCTGAAGCAGGGGTTTCTTGCCGGCATCTTCCAGAACTCCGGCTGGCGCGGCGGAAGAGGAAAACGTCAGTGTCAATTCAGAGAAATCTCCTGAGGCCGCAGCAAGCGGACACATCAGCAGCCCGGCAAGGCCACCCAGAAAAAAACGATAGCTCATGATACGCTGTACCCGTTCAAGAGGAAGCGGGCGGCCATTGAGGCCGCCCGAGTTGGCTTAAAAGATTAGCGGCACTTGACCGGAACAAGCGTGGTGTGCTCACGCTCGACGACGCGACGGGTCTGGATGTAGACGTCCTGATGGTACTTGTCGCGAACGATGGAGCCGTCCTTGTGGAAGTTGCCCTTCCAGCTGCGGGACGAGTCGCGAACCTTGATGCCGCGGGTGTCATACTCAACCAGGGCCGGTACTTTCTTCACCTTATAGCACTTGTCGCGATTGATATGCTCACGCTTGTGGTAGACTTCGGCGTTTGCGGCACTGAAGGCCGGAAGCACCATCGCTGCAGCAAAAACTGCCACGAGCGTTTTGCGCATGCCGTTAACGAACATTACTTAACTCCCCAAATACTGGTGCCTCCTCAAGCCGCTATCTATCCGTTAACACATCGTTATATTGAACCACAAGATATAACAGTGCGATTAATTACCATAAGTAAGTTTTTTCAGTTTCCCGGAACTCTCTTTGTCTTCTGCCGTAGAGTGTGTTTTTTGCGCACTGCGGCAACCGGTCCGAAATACACTTCCGCCGGATGTATCCTGATTTAACTAATTGATATTTTGATATTATTGGAAGCCTGCCACTGATTTCAACTGAAAACAAGCTATCTTACGCGCTTTCCCTTCCTACCGCCAAAGGCTTTCAAGCTCTAAAGGAATTGTACTTGCGCCCACCAGTTGCGTCTTAGCGTCTCTGGCCGGTTTTACACTTCAAGGATACTCTTCACGGCGTCTATCGTTGTTCCGAAGACCTCTTCTAGCCGCGTGTGACGCAGCAGGATGGCCATCAGCGACTGGGGCGCAACGCGCATGCGGATTTGGGCCTGGGTTTGGTTGTCGCCCCAGGCGGTCACCTTGGCACTCTCGTGGAGGCGTGCGAAGTCCGTTTCCGGCAGGTCGACGCGCAGTCTGACGGCGCCATCACTGCCTGCGCCCCCCGAAACCGGCAAGATCTCGGCCACACGGCCTTCGACAGCCGCCTTGGAACCGTCATTTAGGAACACATTGATGGCATCGCCCTCCTGAATCCGCCCTGCAACGGACGGTGGCAGATCGAATTGTGTAATGAACAAACCGCCGTCATCATACGCAAGCGTCATCAGGACGGTGTCCTGCAGGAACACGCTGCCGTCACGCAATCCGCGAACCCTTTCAATCTTGCCGTTTTGCTGCGCCTGAAGCCGGGGCGTTTTCAGTTGTGCCTCGAATGCGGCCAGGGTCAGCCGGTCGGTCCTGGCCTCCAATTCCAGTTGCTTCGCCCGCGCCAGCAGGTCGCGCTCCTGATCAGTCGCCATTGCCGAGATTTCCAGCTCCAGCCGGGCAAGCCGCGTCGCGGCCCTTGCGCGTTCAAGGCGTGCCTCCATAAGCCGCTGTGCCTTGGTCTCCCTTAGCGTCATGCTCTGCAGGGCGAGGGTGTTGTCTGCATCTTCCATTTGCGCAATGAGAAGATCGCGGGCATCGATCAGGCGGCGCTGCCGCAGGGCGTTTTCCCTGTGCGCAACCTGGCACTCGCGCATGGCCGTTTGAACCTGGAGGCGGGTTTCGCCATCAAGATCCATCAGCTCGCCGCCAGCCTCGGCAACCACATTCCGGTTGAGCAGGCATTCGCGCAAGCTTGAGCGAACCAGTAGATCCCGGCGCAATTCCGCAACCCGGGCCGTCAGAAGCTCCGAATCGATCAGAGCCACGGTTTGTCCGGCGATGACTGTTTCGCCTTCCTTGACCAGGATTGTCTTCAGCGGAACGTTCGCCGGAAGCATCACATGGCTAAATTGTGTCGATGGCCGGACGGTGCCGATGTAAACCCGGCTGCCTTCCACGGTCACCTGGTTGACCAGTGTCACACCGGTCAGGCCGACCACACCGGCCAGCGCCACAGTAAAATGTAGCCACAGCCAACGCCTCCAGCCGGAGCGCTCGCGAGGCAAGGCGTTATTGGACGGCGACTTCATGCTCGGTCACCTTCTGCTCGCTGGCCTTGAGGGAGTCGTTCTTGCGCGGATCATAGGTTTCTATCTTGACCTCGATGACCCGCTGGTCCTTTTCGATATAGGCATCGAACGTTTTGGAGGCCCGCATGACTGTTGCCATGGGCGAACGGCGGCCGGATTCCTTCTCAGCTTCGGCTTCTTGTTGCGTCTTGGATAAAAAGCCTGACGACACGGCCTTGCCGTCGTCAAGCATTCTGAGAATGCCAAATCCGATTTCGTGTTTGTATTCAAAGCGGATATTGCCGGGGTCCTCCGCTGGCGGCAGATCCACGCACGAGAATGCGAGCATCTCGCTGGCGATCATGCTGATCTTCCGGCGGTTGGCCTCGTCGCCATCCCGGCGGAACTGGGCCGCGATCCAGTCAGTCAATCCATCCTCGCTGTCCAGCGACCGCTGCGACTGGAATTGCGACCAGCCGATGGAGGTCCGCTGGCGGATTTCGTTCGCCGGACCAAAATCGATGACCCGGCCATTCTGCATCATCAGCAGCTTGTCACATAGGTCGAGCAGCGTCCGGCTTTCGGTAGCCAGAAGGAAACAAGCGCCCATCCGCCGTTCCTGCTGGATACGCCCGGCAAGCGAATTGATCATCTGCTCGGTCGCACCATCTTCGGGCCGGTCGAGGAGATAGATCTTCGGCCGCAACGCAAATGCGCGTGCGATGGCTATCGCCTTTGCTTCCGTGGTCGACAAGTCCACAACCGAGGCCGCTGACGAAATGTGTTCAACGGTATCCGTCGTCAGCACAATCCGTTTCAGCTGGTGGAGCGCCCGGTCGTGCATCAGGTCCGAGCCGAAACAGCTCAGATTCTGCCGGCCGGTTCCGGGCATCAGGAGCGGAACCGGGGGCACATAAACGGAGTTGATTTCCTGGTCAGTGGGGAAGCGTTGCCACGGATCGACCCCATCCATGCGCACAAAGCCGCGAATCGACAGGCCAGTTTGGTGATGCGGATCGCTGAGGGTCCTCATCAACAACGACTTTCCGGCAAAATTCCCGCCGTTCAAACCAATGACTCCTCCTGGTTCAAAGTCGAAATTGATGTCGGACAGCAATGCCTTTCCTTCAGCATCAAACACGGACAGGCTGCGGACGACGGCACCACTTTCGGGCACTGCGTCTGCCATCGATTCGGGCACGGGCAGGGAAATGACCCCGTCTGCCGTGTTGACCTTGTCCGGATCGGCTGTGGTGAACTGTGTCAGGTAGCCATTGACCGCCGAGGCGGACCAGAATGACAACAGGCCGGCAGCCGCTATGGCGGAGCTGTTCAGGATGCCTTCAGCCGTCAGCCAGCTGGCGCTTGCGATCGCGACGGTCAGCGAAAGCCACATGGCGGCGGTATAAATTGCCTGAAGGAGCGGTATGCCGTCTGCCGGTTGATGGGCGAGGGTCAAGCCGAATCCGTCGCGGCCGGCAAAGACGGAAGCGGTCTCTTCGGGCAGAAAATCCCACATCGGCTCGCGCTTCAGGAGACTTCTTAGCCCGAACGTCGCGGCGAAACTCAACAGGCCACCCAAAACCACACCGGCCCCCAGCAGCGGGTGAATGAACAGCAAGGCTGCAAAGACGAAAATCGCAAAGGCGGCCCGAGCCTGCGCAAAGAGCCGCTGGCGCCGAAGGCGATACCCGGAAAGCGCCTTTGCGAATCCGAATTCGAATATGATCAGGCCGATCAGAGGTGCGGCGGCGACAAGGGTTAGCAGCGGTGCCAGAATCGTCTCACCACCGCCAGCCACCAATGAGTGCAAATATACTGTCATTAGAACAAGTGACAGGATGCAGATCTCTCTGCCGAAAACAAAGAGAAATGAAAGTATTCGCGCCGATGCCGGAGTCGTTCTATCACGAAACCGCGCTGCCGTATCCTCTTTCTCAAAGCCCGCGGAGAAAGGCAAATCGTCAGCAGGCCGAGGAGAATCGCTAGTCGCCTTCGTCATTACTTACCTCGATGGACATTGATTTCTATTTAGATACTTAAAGCAATATATAGTCTATATATGATTAAAAATGATTTAATTGAATACTTTTACCATATGTAAACGATATATTTTTATGGTTAATCATGATCGTCAATAATGAGCACTTAATATGCCAATAGGTATCGGTAATTCCCGCAAGTCCGCGCTGCTTGGAGCAGTAATTTTATTTGGCGTGACTTCAACTTTGTTTGGAGTTGCCTATTCCGTCAGTGTGACTGCTCGCTCGATTTTTCTGGCTCAGGAAGAGGAAATAATCCCGATAATTGCCGGTGGCCGTTTGGACGATATTCCGGCACTCATGCGCGGAAACCTTCCTACAGAAACAACTAGTCTTATCTTTGACGAAATTGCCAATGTAAAACCTCCACGAATGTGCGAGATGCCGGATGATTACTTCGACCGGGTCGATATGGGGCGGGACGTTCCGTCTGGTTATGACCGGCGCAACGCCTATGTGCGAAAATACCGGCCGCGCCGCGGGTTCCTGAATGAACGCGAATTGCGTGCCGCAAAGGTCGCCTGGCATTATTTCGAGAAGTTCACCCAGGAGACGACCGGGCTTGCCAATTCAGTCGGCAACTACCCATCGACCACGTTGTGGGACACTGCATCTTACATTGCCGGCATGGTCGCCGCCTTTGAGCTTTGCCTGATCGAGAAGCCGGAATTCGACCGCCGGATCACCTTGCTGCTCACCTCCATCAAGGGGCTGGAACTGTTCCGCAAGGAATTGCCGAACAAGGTGTATCACACCAAGACCGGTGCCAAGGTTGACTATACCAACAAGCCGGGGGAGATCGGCTTTTCCGCGCTCGATATTGGCCGCTTCCTCGTTTGGATGCGGATCGTCAAGAACCGGTATCCTTACCTCGGCAACACGATTGACTCGGTTCTGCTCAAGTGGGATTTCCGCAACGCGATCGACAGTGAAGGTCTGATGTTCGGGGCCTATGTCGACAAGGAGACCGGCGAAACCGTCTATGCGCAGGAAGGCCGCCTCGGCTATGAGGAATATGCCGCCAAGGGCTTTGCGCTCTGGGGCTTCCGTCCGCTGCTCGCGCACCGTGCAGAACCCTTTCTGACCGCTTCGATCTACGGCGTCCAGGTGCCCTATGACGGCCGCGACCCGCGCATCTTCCATTCACAGAACTATGTGGTCACCGAATCCTATCTGCAGGACGGACTTGAACTCGGTTTCGACCTGCCGCACGACAACTCAAGCCCGGACTGGCTTTCCACCGATGGCTGGAGGGCGGAGTTCGCCGACCGGATCTATGCGGTTCAGGAAAACCGCTGGCGGCAGACAGGTTTCATGACCGCGCGCTCCGAGCACAACGTCAAGGGACCGCCCTACTTCACCTATGACACGATTTTTTCCGATGGCTATCCGTGGAACACGGTTACGCCGCGCGGCGACTATGTGCCCGATCATGCGGCTGTTGCCTCCAAGGCGGCACTCGGCCTGTGGGCGCTGTGGGACACCGAATACACCGACGTCCTCTATGACGCGATCATCGAACTCTATGACCCGGAAAACGGGATCTTTGAGGGTCTGTATGAGCGCGGTCAGGGGCGCGTTGAAATCTTCACCGCGAACAACAATGGCATCTTTCTGACCTCATTGTTGCACAAGGTGCAGGGCAAAATCCTGACCGCTTTCACCGGCGATACCGAGGTCTGGTACACCGCGTTCCGCGATCAGGATATCCGCGAACGCCGGAAGTATCCGGATCCGCCCCAGAAGAAAGACTGGCTTCCCGCCTTGCGCCATTCTGTCCAAACCAGGGATGACTACTGATGCGACCATCAACTTCACTTATCGCATTCGCGCTCGCTGGAGTCATGGCGTTGCCTTTATCGGCTCACGTAGGCCCGGCTGCAGCACAGGAAGCAGAGCCGTTTGCCTCAGAAAACGCAATCCTGGACACGTCCATTCCATTTGCCCTCGGAGCCCGTGAAGCCCGTCAATCACTCCGCGGCTCCTTCGGATGGGCGACCTTTCAGGAAGGTCTGGTGGAAGGTGTCTATTTCCGGTTCGACCCGGACGGATACGCGCGGTTCTCGCCTTCGCCCCGGCTGGATTCGGATGTCTTTGAAGTGATCTGCCGCCCGCGCACCTATTCGTGCATGGGCCGCAAGGACAGTCTTTCGCTGTTCCTGACCAACCGTGGCCAGTTGCAGCTCAAGTTCGACGATGTGCAACCCGGCGACATGTTCTTCGTCTCCGAAGGCATTTCGGAGATCCAGATCCCGGAGAGGATCCTGCAGCCGCTCGATCAGCAGATGGAAGCGTTGCTGGCAACAGGCGGCGAACTGATTGTGCGCCGCGGGGATCAGGAACTCGCCAATGTTTCCCTGAACGGTTATTCGGCTGTGGCTGCCTATCTCCGCTGGATTCTCGCACGCCAGGACTACTCCGTCCTGCCGCGCGGCTGGCCCGTCCCGAACTCCGCCAATGACCCGAACGCAGCCGGCGTCACACAGGTTTCGGAATGGAACTCGCCCATGCCGCAGCCGCAAGTGATTGCCCCGCAATACAACCGTTTCGAAACGGGACCACAGTTCAACGAGGATGTCGCGGAGGTGCGCGGCGAACTCAAGGCTCTGCGCGATCTGCTGCTGCAACGGGCAAACAACGCGCCAGCCAGCCTGGACAGCGCCGGAGGTGTTGGTCAGCCGAACAACGCCTTGAACCAGGAACTGAATGACCGGCTGGCCGAGTTACAACGCCAAGCCGAAGCCATTCAGGGCAAGATCGATCTATTGCAGACGCCGCAAGCACCGCAGTTGGCGGCCAATCAGCCAGCATTTGCACAAGCACCGCAAGGCCAACCGGTCCAGCCTGGTCAAGCCACGATGCAGTATCCCGTTGCCCCGGTTGCCAATCAGTTGCCCGCATCCGCGATCCCGCAGAACACGATGGTTCCAAATACGGTTTCACCGGGCATGATGCCGTCGGCGCCTGTGCGGACAAACCCTACCCAGGTCCCGCAACTTTCGGCAAGCCAACTGCCGCAAACGGCGACCTGGGCCAACCAGATGCCGGCCCCGGCGCTCCCGGCCAGCCTTCCGGCAACGGCAGATCCCTATTCGCCGCCCGCAGGCCCTGCCATGGGTGCCAAGGGAACAGCCGCCCAGCCTTCGGCGGCCACCGCCCCTGCAACCAATACGCCGGGTAACAGGCCTACAACCGGAAATCTCGGCAAGAAGCTCGCCTACCTGATTGAGGAGATCGGTCTTGATCCGCAGACGGCCATGTCGGTTCTGCAGGCGCAACTTGGAGAACTGGCGCCTGATCCCTCGGCTGAACTGCCGCAGACCGCCGCCCAACGAACGCCGCTCTATCAGGATGACGTCGTCTCCCAGATCCTGAGCGAACTGGAGACGGAATTGACCGGCGGCGCCAAGGCGGAAACGCCCCAGGCAGCGACAGCCCAGTCATCAACACCTGCCGTCGATGCCGGCGAGTACCAATTGCTGACCGATTACTTCAAATCGGTGGTCGTGCCGAAACTGCAATAGGGGAGTCATACCAACCCCAGTTGATTAGAACCTATCTGATGGAGCGAAAATTCGTTTCCGGCTAGGCGATGCGGGCAGCGCGGCCTTTACGGCCGGGCAAGCGCAGCAACGACGCCGGGGACGAATTTTCGCCCACCAAAGGCGCGCTTTTCCTATCCTGCGGACAGCGTCATGCTTTTTGAACGATACCCCGCATCGTCCTGCAAAGCATTCCTAGCCGAAGAAAAGGAGAAACGCGTCAGATAGGTTCTAATCAACTGGGGTTGGTATTAATGCGTTTCAGTTCTGATTTCTAAAGCGCAGCTTCACTTATCGCTTTAGCCCGTTGATGCTTCGCTGAAACAAGCATCCCAGTCAGTTCAAGTCCAAAGCCCACCGGTGGATTCGCCGGTGGGTTTTTTGTATTTATCAGTGCTTTTTACAATCCATCAGAACGTGGAACAAGAATTCCCCGCGGTCCGGATCAGTCGATTACAATATTTAACCTTGTTGACTTTCAGGAGTTAGAGTCCGGCCGCAAGTCTCGGTTCCCCGGCCTGAAAACCAATGACATGGATAAAATTCAACACGTTAGGAAGTTTCCGTTGAGTGTCCTGCCTTAACTCGGCATTGGCATGTGCGGTTTTTTTTGAAGAAGTTAACAATTTCTTAACGCGGTTGCTGGCGATTAAGAAATTATTCACTAAGGTTAATAGCCGTTAACCAATTGTTAAGGTTAATTGCTTGGAAACCTTAGTGAGGCGTCATGTTTGTCAGGAGTTTGGCCGCAATGGCATTTGCGGCAGGCGTAACCATGTCCGGAGCAGTGCAGTCGGAGCCGGGAGTGAATTTCACCGAACAGTTTGAAACCGCCAGCCTGTCCAATTGGCACGTAGCCAATTATGACTTCAGCCACCCGCATTTCGATACCGACTGGCGTCCGGGGCAGATCAATATCGAAGAAGGCGCGCTGTTAAACCTGACGCCAAAGACCGGTGCCGACAACCGCTTTGACGGAGCGTCACTCCGCCGGGATCAGAAATCCCATTATGGCCGGTATGAAGTTGTCATGCAGCCGGCCAAGGGCTCCGGGATCATCACCGGGTTTTTCACCTATACCGGTCCCTATTATGGCACCCAGCATGACGAGATCGACATCGAGTTTCTCGGCAAGGACACGACCCGCATGCATGTGGCCTGGTTTGTCGACGGGGAACGGACCAACAAATTTATCGATCTGGGCTTCGATGCCGCCGACAAACCGCGCCTTTATGCATTCGAATGGTATCCGGACCGGCTGCGCTGGTTCGCCGATGACAAGCTGTTGTTCGAGCACCGGGCCGAGGACGGCGCAATCCCGCAGGAGCCGAGCTTCCTGTTCGCCAACATCTGGGCCGCCGAAACCTCCAACCGGAACGTCAGGCTGTGGTCCGGTGAGGTGACCGAGCCGGACCGCGCCTACCAATCCAAGGTCCTGAAGATGTCCTACGAGGCCGCCTCGCCCGCACAAATTGCCAGCGCAGAAACCCAGCAGGCGCTTCTGGCGGCACGTTAGGGACAGCGTCCGTCCGGACCGAACAGTTCTGCGTTGTGGCGTTTAGCCACCAAACTTGCCGGCAGTCTGCATCGGTTCGCTGGTAAGCCAGGCTTCCGACAGGAGCGACGACTGCTCCCAGGGAACCTGGCGGCCCGACGTCCGCTGAACGACGGCCAGCCGGACCTTGCGCAGGAACTCGGCGAGCGGCAGCGCCGGCTGATTGAGCTGGTCGGTCAAGGCAGCGGCGAACGGGCCATTGCCACTGCCGCCGTCATACGCGACCGCACCAGGCTGTGCCGCATAGGCAATCAGCAATCCGGCCGGTGCCAGAAGCGGCGGCTGGCCGGCTGGAACCGGCGCAATCTCCGGACCGGTCCGGCAGGCATCGAAGAGGATGATCTTCTGGCGCGGCTTATCTGAAAACGCTCGGATGATCACCCGCAACGGTATCCCGCTGTCATTGCCGTCAGCCCACAAGGGAACGTCGCGTGTCAGATAGTGGGCTTCCGCACCGCGCTGAACGCCATGCCCGGCCAGATACACCACCACCTGCGATGCATCCCTCGCCTCCAGCCTGGCACGCGCCAGTGTTCTGAGCATTTGCGTGCGATCCGGATCGCTCAACCGGATGACGTGATACCCCTTGCGCTCAAAAGCTTCTGCAACAAGATCACCGTCATTCGCGGCGTTCGGCAGATTGGGTCCTAAATCGTAAGCCTGCCCCGAAACAACCAGCGCGACATGGCTCGGCCCCTTTGCATGGGCAACCCCGCCCAATGCAATCAGGCAAACGAAGAACAGCGCAATCCTGACGATGCCGGTCATTTGCAGGTGGTTCCGTTCTGTTTCTTTGCAAGAATTTCGACACGCCGGTTAAGCGGATGGGCGCCAGGGACATTGGCAAGCAGATCGGCTTCACCCTTGGCGTCGGTAATGATCCGCCCCATGGCGATGCCGCCATCGCTGGCAAGATAGGCAGCGACCATGGCCGAACGCGACGCGGAGAGCTTCCGGTTGTAGTCCGGATCGCCGACACTGTCGGAGTGGCCGACGAGTTTGACGCAGCTATTCGCGAGACCTGGCTGGCCGAGAACTTTCGAGAGGCGCTGCAGGTGAGCCTTGTATTCGCCCGTCAGTTTGTTGGAATCGAATGGAAAGCGGATGAAATAGCCTTTTTCCTCTTCAGCGCTCTTTAGCGGCGCGGCCTCCCTCGGGAACGCCGATGCCGGCGGGAGGCGCCGCTCAATGCCAAGATCTGGTTGAACCAGCATTGAACAGCGCTCCGGCGGGGCCCCCGTAAGGGCCCTATAGATGGCGCATTCGTCTGCGGAGACATCCATTTGGACAGATGCCGCAGATACCAGATTAGTCAAT
Source organism: Roseibium sp. (assembly GCA_965230445.1). GTDB lineage: Bacteria > Pseudomonadota > Alphaproteobacteria > Rhizobiales > Stappiaceae > Roseibium. The sequence goes on from OZ246005.1 coordinate 3,673,941, forward strand.
ATTAGCCATGTCACTAGTGCTGCGCAGCATTTATTCCAATAATAACTAGTCATATCGCACCTGTCATCGACATTATTCACGATCCAATACATATTAAAACTCTAACGATTGAAAATATGATTAATGAAAAAGGTTGGATATTTGCGATTCAAAAGATGAAGACTTTGAGATTTACGGAATCTAAACCACTGGAAATTAAGGTGAACAAAACCTTAACTATGCCGATTCCACCATGTGCTTCAACCGACGACTTGCTCTCTGCGTTGCCCTGATTGCGGCCACAGCCTTAAGCGGCTGCATGGCCGGCAACCCACGCCTGACGCCCGCGATTGCAGAGCCCAACACCCGTCCTATGCGCAATTTCACCAGCTTCGCCGATTCCCTGCGCTGCATGGACGATCTTTTCGCCAAGCTTCCTAAGAGGACGTTCCTCGTTTCCTCATCCGATATTCCGGATGAGACCGAGGATCTGGACGTCGGCGGCGACGACATGCTGATCAACGCGATCAATCAGATGAACCGCAAGAGCGGCCGTTACATCTTCCTTGACCAGGCACGCATCTCCGCCTTTGGCCAGCTGGAACTGGTCACCACACGCAAGGACGATGAAGTCAAGCCGCACATGTATATCCGCGGCTCGATTTCGCAGATCGATCAGGACACGGCGGAGCGCGATATCAGTCCCAGCTGGACCAAGACCCTGCTCCAAAGCAGCCGGTCCGGGAGCCGCTATGGCGGGTTGTCCGCTGGTTTTTACAACAACTCCAAAACCCTATCCATCGTGACCGTGGACATGCATCTGGTCCGCTACCCAAGCCGGCAGGTGATTGCCGGCGGATCGGTAGCCAATTCCATGGTGGTGATCGAGCGCGGCAACGGTGCCGGTATTACCGGTGTCATCGACAATGGCCGGTGGACTGTTCCGATCTCCGTCGAGCGGATCGAAAGCCAGGGGCAAGCAGCCCGCAACCTGATCGAGCTTGGTGCGATCGAACTGCTCGGCAAACATGCCGGCGTTCCCTACTGGACCTGCCTGGAAACACGGCGAACCGATTCTATCCGCAACGAAAAGGACGAGAAGGGTTTCGACGGCAAGCGTAAGGGCCCGGGCATCCGCGAAACACAGGACATGCTGATCGCACTCGGTCATATGAGCGGCCCGGCAACCGGCCGTCTCGACCGGAAAACGCGCCGAGCGATCAGCCGCTATCAGTCGCGTCAGGACCTGCTTGTCAACGGGATTGTCGACTACGATCTTTACCGCCGCCTGAAGCAGGAAATGGAAGACAGCGCCACTGCCGGCATCCCGCCGGAGCCGGTGCCGACCAAACCGAAGTCCTCCGGTCCGAGGTGGAGCCTGTTCCGAAAACAATCCACCACGTCGGTGAGTCAGAACCCGTCCGCCGTCCTCCCGACCCCGCCCGACGCCTGCCGAGACAACGAACCTTGCGAGGATGCCTATCGGAACCTTTACGACTTCCTGAAGGAAGAAGTTGAGTAGGCAAAACACCGCCGCTCTTTCCAAAGAGGCAAGAGCAACGCCTCCCCCGCCTGATCGGCCGGGCCATGATAGCAATAGCTGCGCACTGTTCTGAAATGACGTTCTGGCAGATTCCGTTCGGCGAGCAACACCCACCGGCGTCACTCCAGACAAGCCGGCACTGCGGAGACAAGCACCCGTTTCAAAGACAAACAGGAGAAGCGCACCTTCGGCGCACTGATGTCCGGATTCCAGATCTGTTCATGCAGCACCGCTGCAGACCGGTTGGAAAGACGGGGCAAGTCCATTCAGGATTTGATCCGCAAAAGCAGATCCACTTCTTCTTCCAGCGCCTTGGCATAGGCGCGTGCTGCCGGGGCATTTGTGTCCGCCAGCGTCTCGCTCCTGAAAAGACAGTAGGCAGCGATCCGCCAGTGATACGCGGCCCGCTGCGCCAAAAACCGCTCCAGAATATCTTCGTGGGGATAGTGCTTCAGGAACAAGTCTTCAGCGTGCAGAACCAGTGGCCGGAGACCATAAAGTGTCGAAAGCCCCGGCGACAGAAACCCGGCAATGTCTTCGACAGGATCTCCAAGCCCGGCATATTGCCAGTCCATCAGAACCGGCCCTTTTGCGGTTGCCTGCAGAACCCCCGGTGAAAGGCTGCGATGCACCAGCCGCGCCGAAAATGCAGCATCCGATTTTTCTGGAGGGACAGGCCGCATCCGCATGAGATTGACCGCACGGCGGCTCGCTGGAATCAGGTCCAGAATACTGTCTGCATGAGCAAGAACTGCTGCTGCGCCCGCCGGAACCTGCCGGGCAATTGCGTGCGGCGGCGGCAGCTTCGCCAGCCTGCCCAAAAGGCGCGCAACGTCCGACACATGGATTTCGTTATCCTCGGACGGCGCAAATCCATAGATGAGCAGCGGCGCACCGGTCGGGCCGTTTGTGAAAGCCTCAAGGCGCGGTGCCAACCCTTCGCTTTCGAGCTCTGTCAGTGCATGGGCTTCGTGGTCCGGGAGCGTTGGATAATACGGGTTTTGCTCCAGGCCGGGATAGTAGATCTTGATGACATATTCCCGGCCCTGCGCCTCCAGGCGCCAGAAGCGGCTGGTATAGGTCGGCGTCTGCGGCCTGAGACGCACATCCGCGATATCCCCCAGAAGACCAGTCTCCCGAAGGAAATCCAGCAAGACTTCGTCTTTCAGATTCTGAAGCGGGTCAGCCACTTAAGCCCTTTCTGTCGATCAGTAGATGATTGATTGCTTGGGTTCCGCCGGGCGTCAAGCGAAACAGAGCACCCGCGGGCCCCACCTTGCAGGCGGCCAGAAGCCGTGTCGCAGACAGAACGCGGATAGTCGCAGCAGGGCCGTCTACACACAAAACCCCCACCGCTAAAGTTGATGCGAAGCGTGATTGTTGTTCCTTTCTTTCCTGCAGGTGTCGAAACGCATGGCTATCGAACAAGAGACCAGCCAGGAAATCCGGCCAAAGCGCAGAGGACGCCGGCGCAACGAGAGCGCAAGCGCGGGTCCGGATCCGTTTCCGCAAAAACCGTTCAAACAACCCCGGCATATCTTCGAGCCGATCAAGGCGATCTCGGCTGACGAACTTGAATCGATCCACAATGCGTCCATGCGGGTGCTGGAAGAGATCGGCATCGACTTTCTGCATGAGGAAGCCAAGGACATCCTGAAGGCAGCCGGCGCAGACGTCGCTCCCGACGGAGACCGGGTCCGGATAGACCGGGCAATGATCGAAGAGCTCATTGCCAAGGCTCCGTCAGAGTTCACCCTCCGCGCCCGCAACCGTGCGCACGACCTGAAGATCGGCGGCGATGCGGTTGCGTTTTCCTGTGTTGCCAGTGCGCCCAACAGCGTCGACCGGGACGGTGGCCGCAGACCCGGCAACCGGCAGGACTTCCAGGATCTTTTGAAGCTGTCGCAATTCTTCAACATCATCCACGGGATCTTCGGCTATCCGGTCGAGCCGGTGGATCTGCACCCCTCGATCCGGCATCTGGATTGCCTAGCCGACACCGCCCGGCTGACGGACAAGGCGTTCAACCTCTATTCGCTGGGGCGGGAACGCAATCTAGATGGTATCGAAATCGCCCGGATCGCCAACGGACTGAACGCCGATCAACTCCCATCCACGCCGTGTGTCCTGACGGTGATCAACACCTCTTCGCCATTGCGGCTCGACACACCAATGCTGCAGGGCCTGATCGAGATGGCAAAGGCCGGACAAATTTCCATTGTTACGCCGTTTACTTTAGCCGGGGCCATGGCGCCGGTGACGGTTGCCGGTGCCCTGACATTGCAGAACGCCGAGGCCCTGGCCGGGATCGCCTTTGCTCAACTCGTCCGCCCCGGCGCGCCGGTGGTCTATGGCGGCTTCACCTCCAATGTCGACATGAAGTCCGGTGCGCCTGCCTTCGGGACGCCGGAATACATGAAGGCGGCATTGGTTGGCGGTCAATTGGCACGCCGTTACAATCTGCCTTTCCGGACCTCCGGCGTCTGCGCGGCCAACACGGTCGACTATCAGGCCGCCCTTGAAACCACCTTGTCGGAATGGGGTGCGATCAACGGCGGCGGCAATATCGTCAAGCACGCCGCCGGATGGCTGGAAGGCGGCCTCAGCGCCGGGTTTGAGAAATTCATCACCGACATCGATCTCCTGCAAAAGATTGCCGAATACCTGACCCCGCTGGAGATATCGGAAGACACGCTGGCGCTGGACGCGATCAAGGATGTCGGACCGGCCGGACACTTCTTCGGAACCGAGCACACCCAGGCCCGCTACAAGGACGCTTTCTATGCGCCAATTGTCTCGGATTGGCGCAATTACGAAACCTGGGCTGAAGCCGGCAGCCCGACCGCCTTTGACAAGGCCAACCAGCTCTACAAGAAGGCGCTTGAGGCCTATGAGCAACCTGCGCTCGATCCCGCAATTGACGAGGAACTCACTGCCTTTGTCGCCAAACGCAAGGAGGAAGGCGGTGCGCCGACGGATTTTTGACGCGCGGCGTCTCCGCTCTCAGAACGAATTGACCGTTTTCCAGGAACCATAGTCATGAAAAACCACACCCAAGTTGTCGTCATTGGAGGCGGCGTTGTCGGCTGCTCCGTGCTCTATCACCTGACCAAACTCGGCTGGAAAGATGTGGTGCTGGTGGAGCGGGACGAGTTGACATCCGGCTCATCCTGGCATGCCGCCGGTGGTTTTCATACGCTGAACGGCGATCCGAACGTGGCGCAATTGCAGAGCTACACCGTCGACCTCTACAAGGAACTGGAAGAGATTTCCGGCCAGTCCTGCAGCCTGCATCTGACCGGCGGCGTGATGCTGGCCGACACGCCGGAGCGGATGGATTTCCTGCGCCTTGCCCAGGCCAAGGGCCGTTACCTCGGCATGGAGTTGGAGCTGATTTCCGTCGCCGAGGCGAAGAAAATGTTCCCACTGCTAGAGGAAAAATACTTCCTCGGCGCTCTGTGGGATCCGATCGAGGGCCATCTGGACCCGTCCGGCACCACCCACGCCTATGCCAAGGCCGCCCGCCTGCAGGGCGCGGAGATCTACCGCCACACCAAGGTGGAAGAGCTGATCCAGACGCCGGACGGCACGTGGAATGTGGTCACCACCAAGGGCACGATCCGCGCAGAACATGTGGTCAATGCCGGCGGCCTTTGGGCACGCGAATGCGGGCGGATGGTGGGTCTCGAACTCCCGGTGCTCGCCATGGAGCATATGTATCTGCTGACAGACGAAATGCCGGAAGTCATCGCCCACAACGAGGCGACCGGCAAGGAACTGATCGGCATTCTCGACTTCGGCGGCGAGATCTACACCCGCCAGGAGGGCAAGGGCATCCTGCTCGGCACCTACGAGCAAAATTGCCGCCCGTGGAGCCCGAAGGAAACACCGTGGGATTTCGGCCACGAACTGCTGCCACCCGATCTTGAACGGATCGCGCCGGAACTGGAAGTCGGCTTTGAACATTTCCCGGCCTTGCAGAACGCCGGCATCAAGCAGGTGATCAACGGGCCTTTCACCTTTGCACCGGACGGCAATCCGCTGGTCGGTCCCGTGCGCGGCCTCACGAACTACTGGGTCGCCTGCGGCGTGATGGCCGGGTTCAGCCAGGGCGGCGGCGTTGGCCTGACGCTTGCCAACTGGATGATCGACGGCGATCCGGGCTACGACATCTGGGGCATGGATGTCGCCCGCTACGGCGATTGGGCAACGCTCTCCTACACCAACAAGAAGGTGCAGGAGAACTACCGCCGCCGCTTCCGCATCCGCTATCCGAACGAGGAACTGCCCGCATCCCGTCCGCACCAGACCACGCCGCTTTATGACAAGATGCTCGCCCAGGGCGCTGTGATGGGCGACAGTTGGGGCCTGGAAACACCGCTCTGGTTCGCACCGGAAGGCACCGAGGCAGCGGACAGGGTCTCCTTCCGCCGCTCCAACGATTTCGGCCCTATCGGCGAAGAATGCCGGGCAGTGCGCGACAGCGTCGGAATCACCGAGATCGCCAATTTCGCCAAGTACGAAATCACCGGTCCGGGTGCGGAAGACTATCTCTCCTACCTGATGACCAACACCATGCCCAAGGTTGGCCGGATCGTGCTGACGCCGATGCTGAACGAAAACGGCAAGCTGATCGGTGATTTCACTATTGCCCACGCCAGCGACGAGACGTTCTACATGTTCGGCTCGTCCCAGGCCGAAGTCTACCACATGCGCTGGTTCGAGCAGCATCTGCCGAAGGATGGCTCGGTGTCGCTCAGGGCGATCAATCTCGGCTGGGTGGGGCTGTCGATTGCAGGTCCCAATGCGCGCAAGGTGCTTGAGAAAATCGCAGGCGGCGATGTCTCCGGCGAAGCGTTCCGGTTCATGGATTTCCGCGAGATGGACGTCGCCAACGCGCCCTGCAAGATCAACCGGATCAGCTATACCGGCGATCTCGGCTACGAAATCTGGATGGCACCGGACTATGAACGGCAAGTCTATCTTGCGCTGATGGAGGCGGGCAGCGAATTCGGCATCCGGAACTTCGGCATGCGTGCGCTACTGTCGCTGCGGCTGGAAAAGAACTTTGGCACCTGGTTCCGCGAATTCCGGCCGATCTACGGGCCGTATGAGGCCGATCTCGGACGTTTCGTGAAACTCCAGAAAAACCGCTTCATCGGCCAGCAAGCCGCCCGCAAGGAATTCGAAGACGGCCCCAAGCGGTTGCGAGTCGCCTTCGAGGTGAACGCAAACGACGCCGATGTCATGGGCGACGAACCGATCTGGCACAACGGCCAAGTCATCGGCTGGATCACCTCCGGCGGCTGCGCCCATTTCGTCGGGAAGTCCCTCGCACAAGGCTATGTTTCAGCGGAATTGGCGGCGGACACTTCGGAAGGCGCGTTCGAGATCGAGATCCTCGGCGAGCGCTGCAAGGCAACGATCCTCCCGGAACCGCCGTTTGACCCGAAAGCGGAGCGGATGCGGATGTGAGAGGGAAGCGGATTTGATTCGATGTATCTTTTAAGATACAGTGCAGTCAAATGGAACCTCACTATGAACTGGTCGTTTATGAAGACGAAAGTGGATGGGCTCCGTTTGAGGATTGGTTTTTATCGCTGAGGGACACGAGGGCTCAAGCCAAGATACAGCTCAGGTTGGATCGTATCTCTTTTGGGAACTTTGGTGACTGGAAAAGTATCAAGGGCATTGAGGGGCTGCGAGAACTCCGGGATCCGTCTGGTCCAGGTTATCGAATATACTATTCCATCCAAGGCAAAAGGATCGTTTTGCTGCTCGCGGGATCGACCAAAAAGGATCAAGCCAAAGCCATCGCCAGGGCAGGTAAGTATCTGAATGATTACAAAAGGAGAGCCGCCGATGACTAAGGCGTTCCGGCCCATCTCTCAAACAAGAAACGTTTTCCTGCAAGACGCAGAAGCAGCTGCGCTCTATCTTGAGGAAGCGCTGGCCGACGGCAATATCGAGCTCTTCAAGATGGCTCTTCGAAATGTCGCCGAGGCACGGCTCGGCGGCATGACGGAACTTTCAAAGGCAACGGACCTTGGACGCGAGAGCTTATACAAAGCTTTGTCAGACAGAGGTAACCCACGCCTTGATACCTTGACGAAAGTGCTTCAGGCAACAGGCTTGCGGCTCTCAATCGCGGCATTGGACGAAGCCGCTGCTTGAGCCAACGGAGGTTGACGGGGAAAACTCCAAGCCGCGTCTCAAATCATTTAGGTGCTGCTCCAACGGCAATTGCTGTCGTTGCAAAAGTCATAACTTTTGCAAACGCACCCCTCAATCCAGCTCGATTACTTTCGCTCCCGATGTCCGGGCGAAGCTGCTGCCGTAGAATTTGTACGTCTTGGTCACGTCCGCCGATTCAAGCACCAGGGGCGTTTCGGCGTCCGGGTTGACGATGACCTTGCGGGTCGGTGGCAGGCCGCGGAAGACGAGGACGCCGGCTTCCTTGGTGACGATGGCGCCATAAGGCTCGTCATGGAGAATGCGAACGGTCGAGCTTTCGGCAATTGCTGCGGCAGGCGCCAGAGCAAGCGCCGCAGTAGCCAGAGCGAGTTTGATCAGGGTGTTCATCCCGGCGGTCTCCTCGAAGGTCATTTGAGGAGATTTTAACCGTTTGTTAAGGCTTTAGCGACCGTCTGCACAAAGAACCGGAGAACAGAGTTAATAGCCGTCGACACAGGAAACAGCACCGCGGAGGGGGGCCGTGTCGGGACGGTCCTGGAAGGTTACCTTGTATCCGCCCTGCCAATTTATGCTGTCATCGATTGCGCCGGCATTGGCGAGATTGGCTTCGAACAGGAAGCGCGGGTCGTCGAACTCGACCTTGAGCGCCAGTTGATCCAGATCCCCGAAAATCAGTCCGTTGAAGCCCATGGCGTCCGTCGGGGTTCCGGCAGAGCGGGTGATGTTTTCCTGCAGAAGTTCAAGACTGTAGGCCTCGACCAGCACCAACACCGCTCCCGGCACGCCTTTCAGATCGAAGACCACACTGGAATCGTTTGCTTCGCAGTAGATGGTCGCTGCGGAGTGGGCGTTTGGGGTAACCAGTGCGCTCACGGCGAGCGCCAAAACAGGAATTGCAGTCAGTTTTCGCATTTCAGGTCCGTAAATGTGTGTTGAAAGCAATGGGCAATATCTACGCCAAAATCATAGTAGCTCCAACCAAGGGTTGGCAATCAACCCGGTCCCGGGCCGCGCTCCGCTTGACGGAAGACACTGCGCGCAGTCGCCAGGTCCGAAGACCATAAACGCGAACGCCCATCTCAGGCAGCCGCCCCCGAAAGACCAACCGAAAGCTCCTTGAAGCATTCGGTGACGTGCTGAGCGAAGGCGTGGGTGGCCTTGCCGGCACCAGGACGCTCACGCATGATAATGTGGTAGTCGCCGAGTTCCGGCAGGCCATGGCGCTCGTCGAGCACCTGCAAGGGCGGTTCGACAACACTTGCCGGAAACGGCGAGATCGCCAGATCCGCCAGCAGCGCGGCTTCCTGTCCGGCACTGTGAAAACTTGTGTAAGTGATCCGGTAGGGCTTTTCGACTTCGTCCAGCGCGATACGCGCCGCGCGCCGCCAGGGACAGCCGGGCGTCGAGACCGCAAGCGGCAGCGGATCGCGGTCATAGGCGATACCGCCTTCCAGCCCGACCCAGACCAGCGGCTCCGTAAACACCACCTCCCCGCCGGCGGCCAGTTCTGTGCCCGGGCGCGCGGTGAAAAGCACAAGGTCCAATTCGTTCTGGGAGACCTTCTGATCCAGCTTCGGGCTGCCGTCCAGATGCACTTCCACATTGACACCCGGATGCGAGCGGGCAAAGCGTGACAGAAACGTTGGTACGAACCGCGTGCCGAAATCAGACGGGGCTCCGAAGCGGACTTCGCCCTCGACGGACGGCGAGCGGAACAGGCCGACCGCTTCCTCATTCAGCATCAGGATGCGTCTGGCATAGCCGAGCAGCGCTTCGCCTTCCGGAGTTAAGCGCACAGAGCGACCCTCCCTTGCAAAAACTGCAACCCCGAGAATGGTTTCCAGTTTCTTAATCTGCATGGAGACCGCAGAGGGAGTCCGTCCGATAAGGGTTGATGCCTTTGAAAAATTTGACGTTTCCGCGATGACCAGGAACGTTTGGTAAAGTTCCATGTCGATCAGCTTTGCCGCTGTGACGGGTAGCTTATCCATGCCTTGAATTCCCGGTTGCATCATTCAATTTTTTTGAACGTACTTATGAATACTATTCGATTGTCTGAATCGCAAACTGTGCCTAGATGGACCTCAAGCGGCCGGAAATTAAGCAGTGGACCGCCTCTTTTTCTTACAACTCGAACGGGAGTGGGATTGCCATGACCTATCTTGCACAAGCTCTGCGCACCAACCTCATGGCCGTTGTATCCGGCCGGACCGCTGCTGAGCTCGCCCTCATGAACAAAAGCCTTCGGGATTCCGAACTGACCAAGGCAAACGGCTACCGCCGTTAATCGGAGAGCTTGACGGATAACCGGCCTAACGCAGCGCCGGATATCCGATGGCGATTGCCTCGCGTTCCATATCCAGAACCGGGGTGTAGTCAGTCAGCGACACGTTTGAGAAGCCGCAAATGCCGAGGTGTTTGCGGCTTTCTTGCGTCTGGGGCGACGACAGAGCAGCGACCACCGCTTGCCGGATCAGTTCGACCTCTGCTTCGCCGCGCTGCGCCGATGTCACAAGCGGAAGCCCCGGCGTCGGTTGCGTCCAGATGATCGGCCGCAGTTTTGTTGCGAGTTCGGGCTGGTTCATTTGGAAAAGCGCCCAGCACACCGCATCCACGCAAGCGGCATCTGAGGTCCCGTCGGCAACGGCAGTCATCGCCTCAAGATGGCTGCCGGTTACCGTTGCCTCGGAAAAGAAACGTCCATCACGGGCTAGCGGCGCCACCAGCGCCCGGAAAGCGTTGTGGCCGGACTGGCTATCGACCGAGTTAATAACGGCACGGCGGGTCCGCAAGTCCTCTAGTCCGGCGGCATCAATGGTATCCGAAACAAGCACGACGCTGCTGTAGTTGGGACCCTCGCACCCATCATATGCATAATGTGGCACCACCAGTGGCACGACCTTCCCGCGCAGCGATGTCATCAGCGGATAGCCGCAGGTCTGAGACACCAGCAATCCGGAATCCCTCCAGTGATCGAGCAGCGAACTGTCTTTCGGCCAATCTGCCAGATCGCCCTTCGTCAACCGCACGGCCTCAAGCACAGCCGCTTCCATGGCTCGTTCCAGGTTCCGTGTGTGCGCCCTCATCTCCGGCCAGTCATACATTGGCAACGACACCGGACGCGGCGGCGCGTTGCAGCTGCCTCCACCGCCGGCCGGGTTCATGCGGAGAGCTTGTTCTTGTCTTCCGCCACGGGTTGACGGTAGAGCGGGTGGGCGACGGGCTCCTTAACCCTGAAGAAGTAGCTTCGGGCCAGCGCTAGATAACTTGGATAGACATAGCGCTGATTGCGGTTATGCCATTCCGCCTTCCGGCGCCGATAGAGTGCGGGCAGTTGATACCAAGCCACACCCGGATAGGCATGATGAACCACGTGCAGATTGTTGTTCAGAAACAACAGCGAGAACACCGGACAAAACTCCACAATGATCGAACGTGCCTCCGCCGTTTCATGCGCGCGGTGCTCGGCAAAGGTTCTCAGCATCAAGAGGCTCATACCCGGATAGGCGGCGCACGTGACATAGAGCCATAGCGGCAGGCCGGCAGCTTCGGTGACGAACCATATCACCAGAACTGTTCCGGCAGTATGATGCAGCCAGGCGGCACGCACTCCCTTAGCATTTGCCATGATCAGGCGGATCTCGGAGCCATAGAAGCCGACCATGGACACAGCGGGTCCGATAATCAGCCGCCCGGCTAGCGTATTGTTGAGCGTCAACACAAATCGGAGTGGATGAGGCAGCGAGGTCCAATCGGCCCAGGCAAGATAGAAACTCTCCGGATCGTCATAAGGGTCCGTAAGAAGCTCATTATTGTGGTGCCTCAAATGCAACGCCTTGAAACGCCGGTAAGGAACAAAAAGACCCAGGGGCAAGTAAACCAGCGTTTCATTCAACCAAGAATTGCGTGTTGGATGTCCATGGCACACCTCATGCTGAAGCGAGGAGTGGAGCGTTAGAATGGCAGCAGCGAGCGGAAAGGCAACATAGTAAGTGAGATGTTCAGCCGCCAGCAGCAGCCCCATCCAGGCGGCAATGACAAATAAAATCAAGCCCAATGTCCGCCATTCAATCTCCAGCCCCCTGGTCATCCAATCCTCTGCTTGTATATCCACCGACTCTCAAATGATTTATCAACATGGCAATTTACTCGACGCCGCTTCAACGCGTTTCTACTTTGCAATTTAAGCATTTGTTTATTTTTTTAATCATGTGATGACTTATCTAAACAACCGCACTCTGCGTATACAAGCTCAAAACTTACTGGCCGAAAGCCGTGGTCAGGTGCCCTCGCGTGCTGCTGGAGTTTGGACACAACACCGCCCCATCCGGCGCCTCGCGCCTTGGCTGCGATGGGCAAATCAGGCTATGCAGCAGTCACAATGACAGCAGGAGCCGTGCGATGGCTTGGTCCCCCCAACAAGACGATGCATTGAAGCAGACCGCCGAGTGGCTGAAGCGCAGCGACCGGCAGGTGTTCCGATTGTTCGGCTACGCCGGAACCGGCAAAACCACCCTGGCCAGACATCTTGCCGAAGATATCGACGGGGATGTGTGCTTCGGCGCCTTCACCGGCAAGGCTGCACACGTCTTGCGCCAAAAGGGGTGTGAAGACGCAGGTACCATTCACTCACTCATCTACCGGCCAAGATCCGCCAAGGAAGAAGAGGACACAGACGATGAAGAGGACAGCGGCCCACAATTTGCGCTGAAACGCGACAGTGCCGCCGCGACAGCGCGTCTGATTGTGATCGACGAATGCTCGATGGTGGATGAGGATCTCGGACGTGATCTCCTGTCCTTTGGAGCACCTGTTCTGGTGCTGGGAGACCCGGCACAGCTCCCGCCCGTCAAGGGCGGCGGCTATTTCACCGATGCGGAACCGGATGTCATGCTGACCGAGGTTCACCGGCAGGCGCAGGACAACCCGATCGTCCGCATGTCGATGACGATCCGGGAGGGTGGAACGCTCGACTATGGTGTTTATGGCGATAGCCAGGTGATCGGCCGCAAGGAAATCGACAAGCACCGTATTCTGTCCGCTGATCAGGTGCTGGTCGGCACCAACCGGACGCGCAGGCTCTATAACAGGCGCATCCGGGAACTAAAGGACTACACCACGCCAATGCCGGCGGTCGGGGACAAGCTGGTCTGCCTGCGCAATGACAAATCCAAAGGTCTGCTGAACGGTGGTCTCTGGACCGTCAAGCGCCTGCGCCAGCCGAAAGGCAATACGCTGCGCTTCGATGTCGAACCGGAAGACGACATGGCGGGCAAAGCCGTGAAAGTCAGCGTGCTTCCGGCCATGTTCGAGGACGGTGCCGAGCAAATCCCTTATACGATCCGCCGCAAGGCGGACGAGTTCGACTACGGCTATGCATTGACCGTACACAAGGCACAAGGTTCACAATGGGACGATGTGGTGCTGTTTGACGAAAGCTGGGCGTTCCGTGAACACAAGGACCGCTGGCTTTACACGGCGGTAACCCGGGCCGCCCGTGCGATCACTGTCGTAAGGTAGGTTCGTTCGGCTTATTGTCGAAATCAAATCCGTCCACAACCGGCAACGAGCGTATCGCCAAATCAACCATCGACAAGAGGTCCGAAAGCGTTCCGCCGGTTCGGCCCAACATGGCGACGGCCGCAATCTGCCCATCGATAAAATAGGCTAGTTGGCGAATGTCGGCATCTTCGGGCAATTGGCCTGCGCTGACGCCCTTGTAGAGACGTTCGCGGATGAACTGAAGGCGGGACTGGCGGAGGTCCTCAACCAGTTCGCGTATTTCGTCCGGTCCGTAGGCATTGTCGACCTGCGCATTGATCGCGAAACATCCGGACGGCGTGTTTTCATCGGACGTGAATTCGGCAATCGAAACCAGCATGTCCCTCACGTCTTCGACGTAGTGTTTCCGCGCGGCGCTCAACTGGTTCATGATCGGCCCGCCATACTTGTTGAAGTAGTAGAGGAGCGCCTTTTTATAGAGCTCTTCCTTGTCTCCAAATGCTGCATACAGGCCCGGCTTGGCCATCCCGGACTGTTTGGCAAGATCATTCATCGATGTGCCAACATAGCCGTTTTGCCAAAATGCATTCATTGCCGCACGCAGCGCGTCATCCGAACTGGTCTTTCTCGGGCGTCCCCTTGCCATATCCCCATACCTTTTTTTATGCGCACCAAGGATTTCAGCAGCGTTTTCGCAACGCTCGCCGATGCCCAACAACTGGTTCGCACCCACCTGGTTTCATTGCGCGTGAACAATTTGCCCTTGCACGCCAAAGTTACCATTGGTCTTTGACGCATTTTTGTTCACGCCCAATAGGCTTATTATCCTGCGTTTATGCACAATACCGGCCTTGTGGTCACGGACAATACATATTTCATTACCCAAAGTACGATTGTTCACGCTACGTTTTATCGAATTCATTTAAAAACACCTTGCACTTCATCGAAGACGCAAAATCGACCACTCAAAAACGCATCTATTGGTGGTCTACGCTTGGTTGCATGGTGAAATTCATCCCCAGATTTCGTCAAAAATCTGTTGTTCCGGCTTTGGATCAGGATCTATCGTCGCGCCGATGTTCGAAGCATCCGGTTACAACGCGAAAAGACGCCAGAAAAGAGCATGTCAGACACAACGACCGCAGCATTTGCCCCCGCAACGCCCAAGGCGCTTCTGGCCAAACGGATCACGGAGGCGCTGGCGCGGGACGTTGCCTGCGGCCTTCGGCAAGCGGAAGCTGCCGTTCAGCTTCTCGACGAAGGGGCAACCGTTCCCTTCATCGCGCGTTACCGTAAGGAAGCCACCGGCGGACTTGACGACACACAGCTGCGAAAACTGGAAGAACGGCTCGGGTATCTGCGTGAGATGGAGGATCGCCGGACGGCGATCGCCAAGGCGATTGATGAACAGGGCAAGCTGACCGAAGACCTCAAAAAGGTACTCGCATCTGCCGAGACAAAAGCCCAGCTGGAAGACATCTATCTGCCGTACAAGAAAAAGCGGCGGACCAAGGCCCAGATTGCCCGGGAAGCCGGGCTGGAACCTCTTGCCGACCTGCTGCTTGGTGAACCCTTGAAGACACCGGAGACCGAAGCTGCGAGGTTCATCGCATCAGACAAGGGCATTGAGGATACCAAAGCCGCCCTGGATGGTGCGCGCCAGATCCTCATGGAGCGGTTCTCTGAAAATGCCGATCTTGTTGGCCGCCTGCGGACCCACATGGAGCGGAACAGCGTTGTGCGCTCGCGGGTGATCGAGGGCAAGGAACAGCAAGGCGCAAAGTACTCTGACTACTTCGACTTCTCCGAGAGTTGGTCCAAAATCCCCAGCCACCGCAGCCTCGCGCTCTTCCGCGGCCGAAACGAAGATATTCTGACGGTTGACCTTTGTGTTGACGCAGATGATTCCTCGCCCATCGCACCCGCCGTGCAGATGATTGCGGGTGCCTACAACATCGCCAACCGGGGCCGCCCGGCGGATAAATGGCTGATGGATGTTGCCCGCTTTGCCTGGAAGGTGAAGATCGCGCTGCATCTGGAACTGGACCTGATGGGAACCTTGCGCGAGCGCGCCGAAGCGGGTGCCATCGATGTGTTCGCCCGCAACCTGAAGGATCTGCTCCTTGCCTCGCCTGCCGGTGCCAAAGCGACCATCGGCCTTGATCCCGGCATCCGGACCGGGGTCAAAGTGGCTGTGGTCGATGGCACCGGAAAGTTGATCGATACCGCGACCATCTACCCGTTCCAGCCGAGGAACGATGTGAGCGGCGCGCGCGCCACCCTGCTTGCGCTGATCTCCCGTCACAAGGCCGGTCTGATTGCCATTGGCAATGGAACAGCCAGCCGCGAGACAGACCGGCTGGTGGCTGACACGCTAACCGATATTCCGCCCGCCCAACGTCCGGTCAAGGTCATCGTCAACGAGGCAGGTGCCTCCGTTTACTCTGCGTCGGAACTGGCGGCCAAGGAAATGCCGGATGTGGACGTCTCTCTGCGCGGTGCCGCCAGTATTGCCCGCCGCCTGCAGGATCCTTTGGCCGAACTGGTGAAGATCGATCCGAAATCAATCGGCGTCGGTCAGTACCAGCATGACGTCAATCAGACCCGGCTCGCCCGTGCTCTCGACGCTGTGGTTGAAGATGCGGTTAACTCGGTTGGCGTTGATCTGAATACGGCATCGCCTGCCCTTTTGTCGCGAATCTCAGGTCTTTCGGAAAGCCTTGCCCAGGCGGTGGTGGAACATCGCGGCAGCATCGGCCGGTTCGACAATCGCAGGCAACTGAAGGACGTTCCGCGGCTCGGCCCGAAAGCATTTGAACTCTGCGCCGGGTTCCTGCGGATTTCAGGCGGTACGGAACCGCTTGACGGGTCTTCTGTCCACCCGGAGGCCTACCCGCTTGCAAAGCGGATCGTGAAGGCGTGTGGCCGGGATCTTCGCCAGCTCATGGGCGACAGCGCCCGCCTCGGCCAGCTCGACCCGTCAGAATTCGCCGATGACCGGTTCGGCCTGCCGACCGTGCGGGACATTCTTTCAGAGCTTGAAAAACCTGGCCGCGATCCGCGTCCGGAGTTCAAGACCGCCGCCCTCCAAGAGGGTGTGGAGGAAGTCTCCGACCTGAAGCCGGGCATGAAGCTGGAAGGCACGGTGACCAATGTCACCAATTTCGGTGCCTTCGTCGATGTCGGCGTCCATCAGGACGGACTGGTGCATGTCTCCCAGCTTGCCGACCGGTTCGTCTCCGATCCGCATGCGGTGATCAAGGCCGGCGACATCGTCAAGGTGACCATCCTCGATGTCGACATCAAGCGCAAGCGCATCTCAATGACCATGAAGGCCGATCCGGACTATCACCAACAGCGCGAAAGGCGGCATGGGGAACACGGGCAGAAAGACCACAAGCAAGGCGGACCGAACCGGAGTGGTCCGCGCGGCAGTGGCGCGAAAGCCAAAAGCCAGGGCGGCAATCCACCTCACTCCCCGTCCCGAGGCGGCGGTAACAACGCGATGGCGGCGGCTCTAGCGGCGGCTATGAACAAGAAGCGGAAATAGACCCACCGGAGCGGCACAAGACATGCGTCTTAACTGTCGCAGGTCACAGGGGTCTTCTGATCAGAACCTTTGCGCCGAAAATGGCTGTAGATCCATCTCAGGTTTGACTCCACGGATGAAATCCGAAACCAGCTCACCGGTAACCGCTGCCTGGGTCAATCCGTGGTGAGCGTGGCCGAAGGCGTAAATCACCCGTTTATCCCGTGATGACGGCCCGATGACCGGAAGGCTGTCCGGCAGGGACGGGCGGAAGCCCATCCAGCGCTCGCCTTCAGATGCGTCCAGCCCAGGGAAAAACCGTTTGGCCTTGGCGATCATCGCATCGACCCGGTTCCAGTTTGCCGGAAGATCGAGCCCGCCGAATTCGACCGCTCCACCGACCCTGAGCCCTGTCGACAGCGGCGACATGACAAAGCCGTGCCCCGGCAGCATGATGTATCGGTTCAAGCCGATTTTCGGATCGGGAATGGTGATGTTGTAGCCGCGTTCGGTGTCCAGTGGAACACGATCACCAAGCTGGGCGGCAAGCGGTTTCGACCAGGCGCCGCACGCGACAACCACATGCGTGGACGGTATCTGCCCGCCGCCGGCCATCACGGCGATTGGCCCGTCTTCGCCAACCTCGATGCGCTCCACCGCGCCCGTCTGAAAGATCACGCCAGCACCCTTGAGCCAGTCCGCAATCGACAAGCATAGATCCCGCGGCTCGTCCACTTGCGCCCAGGCGGGCACGAGCGCGCCGCCGACGACGCGGTCAGACAACCCCGGCAGCATGTCGCGCAATTGATCGGCGCTCAATTCTTCGACGGTCACGCCATGCTCCCGTTGTTCGGCCCAGGAAGGGCGGGTGGATTTCAGCGAGGCCTCGCTGTCGAACAACTCGAAACAGCCGTCGCGCCGTACGCTGTTGTGGGTGCCGGTCACTTTCCAGAGCCGTTCCCAGGAGGGCATGGCTTCAGCATTCAAAGCCGCGATCGCCTTTGTGCTGGCAGCAACCCGTCCGGGCCGCGATGCCAGCATGAATCGCAGCATCCAGGGCAGGATCTTGTGCGCATAGGCAGGCCGGACCGTGAGCGGGCCTTGCGGGTCGGCGAGCCATTTGAGCGCCTGCTTCCAGATCCCCGGCGAAGCAAGAGGCGCGACATCCGTCCAGGCGATTGCCGCCGCATTGCCCCGGCTGGCACCCGAAGCCGGCCCCTCCCGGTCTATTACCCGGACGCTGTGGCCATTTTGAACCAGACAGGCTGCGGTCGAAAGGCCAACAATCCCGGCTCCGATGATCGTGACGTTCTGCTGTTCCATTCCAGCTTGTTAGATCGGTTTCCAGGTGCTGGCAATCAGGTGCCGATGCGTTATTGCGCTGCGACATGCGGATCTTGACAGAGTCAATGAAATCACTTGCCGTCAGGCGACCCCATTGCCCGGCACTGACTAGATGTCCTTTGCAATAGGTTGCCCCCTCGGGGCTGACCGAAGAGACTGGAGTTACCAGACTTCAAGCCTTCACGGCGCATCCGAATGAACATTCATGACAATGTCCGCATGATGCTGAGCGGGCACACGCCGCAGAGCGCCTCACGGCTCGCAGGCGTGTGCCCGCAGACCGCGCGCAAATGGCTGAAACGGTTCAATGAGGACGGCCTGCGGCCTCCAGGACCGGTCCTCCCGGTCCAAGAAGTTATTCCGTCCGACCCCGGAGGCGGTGGTGCAAGACATCATCGCCTTGCGCCGCCGGCGCCCAATTGGCGAACATATCGCCCGGCAGACCGGTGTGTCTGCAGCGATCGTCAGCCGGGTTCTCAAGCGCGCCGGGGTGGGAGTATGTTCACGTCGCCATTGACGATCACTCACGGGTGTCTTTTTCCAAGATCCTGCCCGACGAGAAGGCCGTCAGTGCAGTGGCGCATCTTAAGGCTGCCGCCACCTAATTGCCGCTCGCGCGGTGTCAAGGTCACCCGCGTCATGACGGACAACGGTCCGTGCTACCAATCGAAAGCCTTTGCCAAAGCTTGCAAGGATTTCAAGATCAAGCAAGTGCACACCAAGCCCTACACACCCAAAACTACCGGCAAGGCCGAACGCTTCATCCAGGTGGCGCTGCGCGAACGGCCGATGCGCGCGCCTATCAAGCATCCGACCAACGCGCCGCAGAGCTGCCAAAATGGGCACACCTATATAATTGGCACAAGCCAAATGGCGGGATAAAAAATTAAACCCTGATCAGTCGCCTCAATCTCGATCGGGACAACCTATTGAGGTTCCACAACTAGAGCCTATTCGCTGGAGGCTTCCGGTGCCATCCCCAGAGCATGAAGGTAGAGGTCGAGGACCGCTTCTTCTTCCTCGCGCTCGTGCGGCTGTTTCTTGCGCAGCGAAATGACCTTTCTCAGGATCTTTACGTCAAAGCCATTGCCCTTGGCTTCGGCATAGACATCCTTGATATCGTCTGAAATGACTTTCTTTTCTTCTTCAAGACGCTCAACGCGTTCCACAAATGCACGCAACTGATCAGCTGCTACTCCGCCCGGTTCAGACATGGCCGGAACTCCTTTATCAACGGGTTAGAATGGATACGCTTGCCGGAGAAATTTTCGGGCCCGCGTAAATCGAACGCGTGCCCTTGCCAGACTTGACCAAATCGGTCAAGCCGAACACGGCCCGGCAATCGGTTCGTTCAGTGATTTGGCTTGCTTGTTTCAAAATCGGCCAGTTGTTCAGCCGTGGCCTCGGTCTGATAGCGGGTTTTCCAATCATCGTAGGGCATACCATAGACAATCTCCCGCGCATCGCTCTTGCCGATCTCAATGCCCTTTTCGCCTGCGGCGTCCTTGTACCAATTGGAAAGGCAGTTCCGGCAGAATCCAGCCAGGTTCATCATGTCGATGTTTTGAACATCGGTGCGGCCACGAAGATGCTCGACAAGCCGCCGGAAAACCGCCGCCTCAAGCTCAGTTCTGGTCTTGTCATCCATGTAAATGCTCCCGTTTTTTCGCATCGGTAGGCAATTCAGCGTTCGTCGCACCGCGATCCGAACTGGCGCAGCTCCCGGCATTCGGGACGCTCGGTCAGCGCTTTCAGGATCGGTGCCAGCCGTGTTGCCCATTCTTTTGCCCCTTCGCAACCGGCGATCAGATCCTGGCGAAGTTCCAGTAAAACATGGGCAAGACCGCGACCGGTTCCATGCCGGTACATTGTGTCGTTTTTCAAGGCGCCGTCATAGGGCTCGTTGTCACCGACTACCAGATCGCCGCATGCCCTTAAACCATCGAGCGTCGGTTGAACAGCACGCGGATCCTTGTCCCAAAGGACAGTGACATGCCATGGCCGTGGCCGGCCCCGCCAGATCGGGGTGAAGCTGTGAATGGAAACAATTACCGGCGGCGGCGCGCTTGCTGTCATCCGGTCGAGTGTCCGGTCAATCAGGTCGTGGTAGGGCCGATAATAGAGTTCGATCCGTTTTTGCCGTTCTGCTGCATCAAAGGCGGCGTTGCCGGGCACAACCGCGCCATCAGATAGCCGCATGATCAGGGTCGGATCATCCTCCCCCCTGTTCGGATCGATCAGCAGCCGCGAAAAGGTCGAAAGACAGGCAGGAGCCCCGAGCCGTCGTGCGAGCTCGTGCGTCACCATGCGCGCGCCAATGTCGTAGGCGATATGCCGGTCAAACTGGGATGCCGGCACGCCGAGATCGCCATACCCTTCCGGAAGCTGCCGGTCAGCATGATCGCAGATCAGCAACAGGCCTGAATCCAGCGCACCATCCACATACTCAGCCGGCCGGAAGTGTCCGGCGGACCTGTCTAACATCTCCATCGCGCTTCCGTTTCCGGGGAAAGGTCTGACATCGAATGGCCAGAGAAAGCGTTTTCCGCTCGTTCTCCCATTTAGGCGATATCAGGCAAAAGACCAAGACCTGATAGCCTCAACGCACGATGATCAAACCGGCCAGTGCCGTGTGTCTCGCCCCTGGGTGTTCTTTATCCGCCGGCTAAGCATTCTGATACCGCTCTCGTGTCACTGATGCCATCCTTAAGCCTCATTTGTCGGGCCAAAGACGCTTCCGGATGGGGAACTCACGTCAAATTGCGGCCGAAACCGGAATTACACGACGAAAGTCGGAGGCAATCTTGTCAATAGCGTTGACAAGTCAGGTTGAGCCACGCAAAAAGCGGGTGTTCATATTGCAGCAAAGTGCACGACGAATAATGGTCGAGATTGGGAAGCAATACCAATCCTCTGGAGGGCTGTACCCGTTCTCGGGTGCTAAAATTATGCTGGCGGGACTCATAGCGGCTGCGGCGTTTCTGCTTGCCGTCCCGGCTGCGCATGCGGACTTGCGCCTATGCAACAAAACCGAGAGCAAGGTCGGTGTCGCAATCGGGTACAAGGACAAGGCTGACTGGGTGACCGAAGGCTGGTGGAACATTACCGCCAACACATGCAAGACACTCGTGCCCGGATCGCTGATTTCCCGATACTACTACATCTACGCCCTCGACTATGACCAGTTCGGGGAATGGGGCGGACGTGCATTCATGTGCACGTTGGAGAAAGAGTTTACAATCCGGGGGGTCGAAGACTGCGTCGCACGCGGATTTGAACGGACCGGATTTTTTGAAATCGACACGGGCGAACAAAGCAGCTGGACGGTCCAGCTGACGGAGCCGGTGCAGCAGGGGACAGGTGGACGATGAGGCGTAACCGGCGAGTAAAGATTTTAGCAACGCTGGGTCCATCTTCATCAGAACAATCCCAAATAGAAGAACTCTACAGATCCGGTGCCGATGTGTTCCGGATCAATATGAGCCATTCCGACCATGACCGGCTGAACATGCTCGTTGCCCGCATCCGCGCGGTTGAGGAATCGGTCGGCCGTCCGATCGGCATTCTCGCCGATCTGCAAGGCCCGAAGCTACGTGTCGGTACATTTGGCGATGGTCCGGTCATGCTGGAGAACGGCGCAAAGTTTACCCTGGACAGCGACGAGACACCGGGCGATGTCAACCGTGTCCGCCTACCGCATCCTGAAATCCTGCATGTTCTGGAGCCGGGCCACCGGCTTTTGCTCGACGATGGCAAGATCCAGCTGAAGGTTCTTTCTGCCTCCGACACTGCAGCCGAGACCGAAGTGGTTGTCGGCGGCAAGCTGTCCGACCGCAAAGGTGTAAGCGTCCCCGATTCTGAAATCAGGACCAGTGCCCTGACCGAAAAGGACCACAAGGACCTGATCGCCGCGCTGGACGCAAATGTCGACTGGATAGCCCTGTCTTTCGTTCAACGGCCCGATGACATTGCCGAAGTTCGCAAGATCGCTCGAGGCCGCGCCGGTGTGCTGGCCAAAATCGAGAAACCGCAAGCGATCTCCCGCCTTGCCGAAATCATCGAGCTTTCCGATGCAGTGATGGTTGCCCGCGGTGACCTCGGGGTTGAGATGCCGTTGGAGGAAGTTCCCGGCCTGCAGAAGCAGATTACCCGCGCCTGCCGGCGCGCCGGAAAACCGGTCGTGGTCGCAACACAGATGCTTGAGTCCATGATCTCTTCTCCTGTGCCGACACGCGCCGAGGTTTCCGATGTGGCGACGGCCGTCTTTGAAGGCGCCGATGCCGTCATGCTATCCGCAGAATCGGCAGCCGGTTCGTTCCCGGTCGAGGCCGTTTCGACCATGGACAAGATCGCGCAAAGGGTCGAGCAGGACAGCAACTACCGCGGCATCATCGATTCTCAGCGCCCGGCTCCGGAAGCTACCGGTGCCGACGCGATATCGGCCGCATCCCGGCAGATCGCCGAAACGCTAAAGCTTGCAGCTGTCGTCAGTTATACTACATCGGGCGCAACCGGGCTTCGCGCCTCGCGCGAGCGCCCGTCTTCGCCGATCATCGTCTTGTCTCCGGTGAAAAACACCGCAAGACGGCTTGCGCTCGCATGGGGCCTGCATTGCGTGGTCAGTGAAGATGCGACAAATGAAGAAGACATGGTGAACCGTGCCTGCCGGATTTCTTTCACGGAAGGCTTTGCCAAACCGGGTCAACGGATCATCGTGACGGCGGGTGTCCCCTTTGGCACGCCGGGAGCAACCAACATGCTGCGGATCGCCTTTGTCGGCAATGACGGCCAGGGCGGTATCTAAAAATTGAAAGCAGGAGGATTGTGTCAGGCCGGCTCGCCGCTGGCCTGCTTCCCAAGTTCTTGAACGGCATTGACCGCGTTCTCGATACCCGGATGGATTTCCAAAACCCGTTTGAAGCTTTCCAGCGCCTCGTCCTTGTATCCCAGGCGGCGCTGGATGATCGCCAAGCCGGACATGGCACCCCAATGGCGCGGCTCAAGGGCAAGGGTTCGCTCGATATCAGTGAGTGATTTGCCGAAATCTTCCTGCATGTAATGCACCGTGGCCCGCCGGTTCCAGCCTTCCGCGAAAGATGGTTTCAGAATGACAACGGTGTTCAGGAGATCCAAGGCAAGCGAATGCTGCTGAGCCTGAATCGCCCGCCCGGCCCGGCGCATCAAGATGTTGACGGTGTCACTGCCAGACTCCAGCCAGATTGCCTGGATCTGCCCGGCAAGACGCTCCGCAGTCTTTGGATCGTCGCTCCCGGCCAGTTCGGACAACAACGTCTCAACCCGGCTCTTGTCCTTTTCCGGCCCGGGTTCTTCAACCACAACCTGGCCGCCACTGTCATCCGGCGCCGCATCGGGTTGGACGTTGAAGTCTTCCGCCGATGGCGGCTCCACATCCGGGCCAAGATCCGGCACAGACTGACCATAAGCTTGACCCAAGCCAAAAGAGAAGAGAATTGCAAACAAGAAAAACCGCATGCACCGATTATGTATCGCTGCACACGGCCGTCAATTCGATATTCTTACACGCTTTATTGAAGCCCGGCACTGCATGGGACTTCGAACCACGCAAAACACAAGACGATCCAGAAGGTTGCCGGTCGGCAAAGGTCCGCCGGCGAACAGTGGATGTCAGCCCTGACGCGCCTTGAAACGCGGATTTTTCTTGTTGATGATGTAAACGCGGCCTTTACGACGAACCATACGATTGTCGCGGTGGCGGGTCATCAACGCTTTGAGCGAGTTCTTGATCTTCATGTCACCATCCCCCGGAAGGGCTCACTGCACCAAACCAAATGAGCGCCCAAGGCGCCCACAACAACATGATTTCGACCCTATCAGCAGCAGCGGCTTATGCCGCGCTCTAAACCGGATCTGGTCGAAACCGAACGCCTCATGACCTGATCAATCGGCAAAATGGTGGGCGTGACAGGGATTGAACCTGTGACCCCTTCGATGTCAACGAAGTGCTCTCCCGCTGAGCTACACGCCCGAATTCCTTCGGTCCACAGGCGCGCCTGCACCGTGGTGGAGTGCGGTATAACGGGGATCGATATTCAGTTCAAGAGTCTTTTTCCCGATCCTTGAACAAACATTCCGCCCATAGCGGCACAGCCTGAGAGCGCTTGTCAGGCCGCCAGCATGCGCTCCACTTCCTGGACCAAATCCTTGAGATGAAAGGGCTTGGACAGGACCTTGGCATCCTTTGGCGCGTTCGATTCCGGATTAAGCGCAACCGCTGCAAAGCCCGTGATAAACATGACCTTCAGATCGGGGTCCAGTTGCGTCGCACGCCTTGCGAGTTCGATCCCGTCCATTTCCGGCATAACGATATCGGTAAGAAGAAGCGAGAACGGCTCTTCGCGTAGCCGCTCGTAGGCCCCCTTGCCATTGTCGTAGGAAACGACTTCGTAGCCTGCATTTTCCAGCGCCTTGGCCAGAAACCGGCGCATGTCGTTATCGTCTTCTGCGAGAAGGATTCGCGGCATTCGTTGAAACCAATGTTATTGCGACACCATGGGCCGAAAGGCCGATCCGGTTATAACGGGAATCATCTTTAAAGACAGTTAGAATTCGTTATCCTGATTTTTTGGGCCCACCGACTGTGGACTGCATGTCGATTCCTTGGCACGATATCCGACGAACAAACGAGGATAGGTTCTTGGACGGAAGAGCACCGACGTTTCCGGAATTACCGCGCGCAGCCGACTTCAATGGCCTGCCACCTTTCGAGGTTATCTGTCCCGCGGAACAGCGTCTGCCTTTCGTGTTCAATTCCCCTCATTCCGGCAGGCAGTATCCGAAAAGCTTTCTCGCCGCGTCACGGCTCGACGAATGCACGATAAGACGTTCCGAAGACGCATTCGTGGATGATCTTTTCGCCGATGTGGCGGCGATTGGCGCCCCATTGCTTCGCGCCCACTTTCCGCGCGCCTATCTCGATGTAAACCGTGAACCGTATGAGCTGGACCCGAAGATGTTCGACGGGCGGCTGCCGTCTTACGCCAATGTGCGGTCCATCCGCGTTGCGGGCGGCCTTGGCACAGTCGCGCGAATCGTCAGCGAGAACACCGAGATCTACCGGCACCGTTTGCCGGTTTCGGAGGCGCTTCACCGGATCGAGGAAATCTACAAGCCCTATCACTCGACATTGCGGCGGCTTCTTGCTCAAACCCACGTGACTTTCGGCCATGCAGTTCTAATCGATTGCCATTCCATGCCGTCGACGATCAAAAGCCAAGGACCGGACCCTCGGCCGGATTTCATCCTCGGTGACCGCTATGGAACAAGCTGCACCGTTGAACTCATCGATTTTGCCGCCGATATCCTGCAGGATCTTGGCTATAACGTCAGCCGGAACAAGCCCTATGCCGGTGGTTTCATTACCGAACACTATGGCCGGCCGACCGCTGGGTTGCACGCCCTGCAGATCGAGATCAACCGCGGCCTGTATCTGGACGAGAAAACCCAGGCGTTGACACCGGGCTTCAATCACCTCAGAGCCGACTTACGAAAATTTGCCGGCGAATTGACCGCCATGCCTGATGCAGCCTTCCCCGGGGAGTCGATTGCCGCTGAATAAAAAAAGGGCCGCTTGCGATGAAGCGGCCAGAGTCTAGGGAGGAAACGCCCAAGAAGGGCGATGCGGGACAATAAATGTACCGCACTGCAGTAAAATAGAGTGCAACGCACAAAAGTCAAGCCCTGACGCCTCAATCACATGTTTTAACTGTGGTCAATTGTAAAAAAGCCACAGCTATGTCATGCGCACTTCAAAGATCTGACTAGAAACTAGCCTAATTTTACTGCCAACCCTCATGCTCACTTTGTGAACAATCTGGAAAAACCAATGACTAATCACGCAGCTAATGGCGCTGATATTCACTTTTCGTTTCTAAATCTGCTCGCGGATGCGGCAGGCGAAGAAATTATGCCGCATTTCAGGTCACTTCATGCCGTAGACAACAAGCTTTCAGCCGGGTTCGATCCGGTCACGGTTGCGGACCGGAACGGGGAAACGGCCATGCGGCGGCTGATCAATGAGTCGTTTCCCGAGCACGGCATCCTGGGGGAAGAACACGGGCCGGAAAGGCTGGACGCCGAGAGTGTCTGGGTACTGGATCCGATTGATGGTACCCGTGCATTCATAACCGGCCTCCCGACCTGGGGCGTCCTGATCGGCTTGAAGACAGGCGGCGTACCGAGCATCGGCATGATGGCGCAGCCCTATGTGGGCGAACGCTATTCCGGTGACCGGAAAACTGCGTGGTACGATGGGCCTTTGGGAACACGGCAGCTCTCGACCCGCGCATGCAGCGACTTCTCCAGCGCTACGATTTTCACCACCACGCCGGTGCTGTTTGAAGAGGACGAACGCGCCGCATTTGACGCCATTGAGCGGTCTGTCCAGATGTCACGCTACGGGACGGATTGCTACGGCTACTGCATGGTGGCCGCGGGCTTCGCCGATGCCGTAATCGAATCCGGGCTTCAGACCTATGACATCGTCGCGCTTGTACCGATTGTTGAGGGGGCCGGCGGCGTCGTCACCACCTGGAGTGGCGGATCGCCTGCAGATGGCGGCCAGATCGTCGCTTCCGGCGACCCAAGACTGCACGAGAAGATACTCAAAAAACTGGAAAGCGCTGCTCACGCCAAATAAGGCGCGCCATAGGGTTCGGACCCTAATCGCCACCGTCCCTTGTCCCGGGGATGAACGCGTCAAACGCTGCCCAAAATTTGTCGCGGAAAACATCACGCTCCATCATAATCTCGTGCTGCGCACCGGCAATCTCCAGATAGCCGGCCGCCTTTGTCCGCGAAACAAATTCTTCCGTAGTTGGTGTCGACACAATCCGGTCATCGCCGGCGGCCATTACCAGACAAGGCAGCTTTATACCCGGTCCGGCATCACGGCGGCGAAGGTTTGTCATGGCCCTGCCGGCCGCACTCAGCCAGCCAAGCGTCGCACTACCAACGCCGAGTTCGGGTGACTGCCGGAGCACCTCGTTGAAGCGGTCGTATCTCAGGCGGTCAGATGTCTGGCGATTGGTTTCAAAGACGCCATGGATTTCCGAGTTGCCTCCGGGGACATAAAGCCGTCCCAGCCCTATAAGCGAAAAGAGCCTTGCGACCGGGAACAGGATCCTTTCAATCCCATTGGAATAACGCCGTTCATCGCGCCGCGTAGGCGGATGCCCGCGCAGACCGAATGTCAGCGTCCGCACAATCATCCGATAGGCTTTCAATAGCCCATCCGGCCACGCGGCAAATGGCAATCCCAGCAATGGCGACACCAGAACCGCGCGATCCAGGATCGTGCGCAACCGCAAGGTGTCAGTTAGCAGGACCAGGCATCCGGTCGAAT
The DNA here is from genome assembly GCA_965230445.1 of Roseibium sp. Classification (GTDB taxonomy): domain Bacteria; phylum Pseudomonadota; class Alphaproteobacteria; order Rhizobiales; family Stappiaceae; genus Roseibium. Next base: position 3,701,415 of record OZ246005.1, read on the forward strand.
GCGCCAAAGCGAAATGCGGGCCTGGGTAGTTGGCAAGCGAAACCTCCTTCAAGATGGTGCGCAGGTCCTGGCGGTATTTCTTGAAGTCGGAGATATGACCCCGCAATGTGCCCTCCGGCGAACGCTGGGAACCACCCTGACCTCGCCAGTCGAAGGCAACGACCGAAAAGCCCCGGTGGCGCAGGTCATTCACAACATCGAAATACTTCTCAATGAACTCGGCCCGGCCCTGAAAAATTGTTACCGTCCCCTTGGAAAACGTCTGGACGGAGGGCCAATGGGCATAGCGGAGCTTGACCTTGTCAGGCGTGGTGACAAAGCCTGTGGCAGCTCCTTGTGGAATGGGATTGTCCGGATGATCGACGAGCGCCATGAAACTTCATTCGTTGCAAAAAGGAAGTCCTTGATAGCGCGTTCGATCTTCCGCCTCAACGGCATCGGGCCGGCATAGGCGTCGACCGGCCCGATACACTATGAAAGCAGGCACCTTACCAGCGATAGGACCAGTGGTGGCCGCGCCGCGACGGGCGAATCCGGACAATCTGACCCGTGTAGCCGTCAACGACAACCCTAACCGGACGGCCACGCCAGCCGACAGCACGGGCGACATAGACCGACCCGCGTTGGCGGATGATCCGGATATTGGAGAACCCCTTGTGGCGCAGCGAGCGGCGAACCTGCCGCGGGCCCATAAAGTGATGGCGACGGCCAAACGAAAACTCGACATATCCGTTGCTGTGGCTCCGGCGGCGGTCGCCCACCAGTTGGACTTGACCGGGAAGAGCATTCAGAGCCCGCTCGACGCCGTTCAGGTGACCTGGAGCGGCGACAGCAGATGAAGGCACACCCGCTGTGAACAGAATGGCAGCCGCGAGGATGGGCATGACCAGTTTTCGAGATGAAATCGGCATTTCCTGTCTCCTTAAGACGGTCATCGGCGGGGTACCGATGTTGGAAACAGAATGCGCCGCCGCGCTTGAACCGTAGCGGAATGCTTCATTCATCTGGCGTTCAGGAAAGATAAAGGGCCCGGTGGCGCATCCGGACACATGCTCTTGAAAGCTTCGAATTGCGACACCATTTTTCAACTACAGGTGCCAGACGGGCCTGCGCCGCGATTTAATCCCGCCAAATGCTGGGGGATGATCAATCGCAGAACATCAGTGAAGTATCCGTTGCTCAAAAGAGGACATGATCATGCGTCACTTCGACTATACGCCCCTTTACCGTTCCACGGTCGGCTTCGACCGCCTTTTCTCCATGCTCGACTCGGCCAGTTCCGACACTCCGAGCTATCCTCCCTACAATATTGAACGCACGGACGAAAACGCCTACCGCATTACCATGGCAGTGGCTGGATTTGCCGAGGCAGACCTGACCGTCGAAGCCAAGGAGCACGTTCTGACCATCAAGGGTGAACGCCAGGACACCGACGACGCCGGCGAAGTGCTTTACCGCGGCATCGCCTCGCGCGCCTTCGAGCGCCGCTTCCAGTTGGCTGAATATGTCCGCGTTGACGGTGCCCATCTGGAACACGGCCTCTTGCACATTGACCTGGTGCGCGAATTGCCGGAAGCCATGAAACCCCGCAAAATCGCTATCGGCAGCGGCGGGTCCAAACAGATCGAAAGCACTGCGCACTAAGGCAGGATTCTGATCAAAGATGATGTAGGAGCGTCTGACCTGAGAGGGTCAGGCGCTTCATAGTCAGAAGACCAAACTGCGTCCGGCGGCCAACATTCGCACTTCGAAAGACAGGTGGCCGAATTACCGCAGATCGCACACTCGCTCACACATGCTTTTGTTGAATATCCTCCAGAACCCCAATCTTTGGCTCAGAAGTTTACTCTGTGACAAGAACCGTGATGTCGTCGCCATAGAGAAAGAACGTTTCCTTGCCCGGGTAAAGACCTTTGAAAACGATCTCTCTGGCCGGAGTCGGGCCTTCGCATCGGCGGCTGGTTCGCATTCCAAGCTTGCCCGTCTTAAGAACGCCGGTTAGCAAATGATTCGGCAGACCGGCCCGGATTTTCTCGGGGGACTTGGGCAATTCGCCGCAATTTCCCCGCTTGCCATGCACGACAACTTCTTCACCAACATGGAGCGAAACGTGCTTTCTCCATGGAATGTTGTTGAGTTCCATTCGCTCCTGCGACGTGATCCTGAGATTTGGCGGAACAACCATCCAGAAAACCATAACAACAGCGACTGCGAATACCATCAACAGAAGGGCCGTTGCTCTCCAGCTCCTGGGGCTCAGCAGAACGAAGACATTCCGGTTCTCGATGTTGACATTAGACACTTCAATACTTTGATGCGCACTCCTTTGACCGGCTTGCTTGTAAAGCTCGAACCATCTGCGTTGAAGCGCATCATCGTCTGATATTCTCAGTATTTCTGTCAAAGTGCGAAGATTTTTCCGGCTTGGCAGGTTTGAACCAGAACGCCAATTGCTCAGGTTGCGAGCCACAGCTTCGGTGTCCCTTTGCGAGGTCCGGCCCTGCTTTTGGCAAAACTGAAAAGCCAGTTCAGAATTGCCCATGTACCCCTGATGAACGCTAATCGCGTTTAAAAGCTCATACCAGTGGTAGTACTCGCTCCATCTTCCAAGCTTTCCGTGGATAGATTCAATCCTTTTAATCATTGAAATACAACAGATATTTTCTACTTTTTTCCAAATTTCCGGCCGATTTCTTTGTTTTTAGATGACTTGCCGAGATTTGTAAATCTATTAGTTCCGCAACTCTAATGCGCGGAGAAAATCATGAAAATCCACCCGAGCCTTTTGGTGGCAACGTTCGTTACCATCTGCACCTTGACGATCACTCTGCAATCAAATGCCCAAACAATAGGAGATACTGTTTATACCTGCCATGAGAAAACTTACTGGAACGCACCTACAGACTTCTTTGCCTGCCAGGGCATAGTAACGCAGGTATTGGGGTCGAAATACCGGGTAGAATTCACGCACCAATGCGATCGAGGCGGCAAGTACCAAGGTCTTTCTCAGATACTGAATGGCAACCAGTTGTTTTACGAAAGCGAAGTCACTTGGAGAAGCAACCTTTTCGGGCAGCAACCCTTCTGTAATCCATCACTGTTTAAGTGAACTCCAAAAGCGCTCGAATTCAAATGCACAGCCGCTCCGTCACCTGAACTTCGGATCGTAGATGAGTCGGTTGGGAACCTTAGGTGTGGTTGCTCAATAGCAAGACATTTCACCAGAATCTCGGGCCAGCCTTCCAACGCTGCTCAAGAGTTGCCGTAGACTTGTCTCCCCCTCAAATCACCCCCAACACCGCATCCACAGCCGCCTCGCTGGTCGCAAAGCTGGCAACAAGGCGCAGGCACACCTCGTCTGCCTGAAGCGCGTCTTCCTCCGCAAGATCCGTCGCAGGCCATTCGTAGAGTTTGGCACCGGCCGCCATCAGAGCGTCGAACTGGCTGCGTTTGAGGATCGGGAAGACTTCATTGGCTTCCACCGGCCAGGCGAGCCGACCGCCCGCAGCCTGGATGCCGTCAGCAAGGCGGGTAGCCATGGCGTTGGCGTGACTGGCGGTTTCCAGCCAGGAGCCGCCATCGAGATAGCCGTCGAATTGCGCGGCGACAAATCGGCCCTTGGACAGAACCTGCCCGGCGCGCTTGCGGATGTATTCAAAGCCTTCGGCCGCTTTCAGATCAAAGAAAACAACTGCCTCAGCGCACCAGCAGCCGTTCTTGGTGGCGCCGAAGGACAGGGCATCGACGCCCGAACGCCAGGTAAGGTCTGCCGGATCGGCATTCAAGCTGACCAGCGCGTTGGCGAAGCGGGCACCGTCCATGTGCAGCGGGAGACCGCGCGATTTGGCGATGGCACTGATCGCCTCGATCTCCGCAGGACGGTAGACCGTGCCGGACTCGGTTGCCTGTGAAATCGACACGGCCATCGGCTGGCCGTGGGGAACGACGCCGTCCGGATGCCGGTCGAGCGCGGCTTTCAATCCGTCCGGTGTGATCTTTCCGTCCGCGCCGTTGATCCCGGAGAGCTTTGCACCGCCAGCCATGAATTCGGGGCAACCGCATTCGTCAACATTGATATGCGCCTGGGAGTGGCAGAAGATCACCCCGCCGGGCCTGGAATAGGCCGACAGGGCCAGCGCGTTCGCCGCAGTGCCCGTCGCCGTGAAGAAGACGGCGGTCTCGGTCTTGAAAATTTCCGAAATTCGTTCGGAAACCGATTTTGACAGGTCGTCGGAGCTGTAGGCCGGCGCAAGGCCGTCATTGTGGCGGGCAAGGGCAGCCATCACCGATGGCGTTGCCCCTGCCCAATTGTCGCTGGCAAAGTTCATGCGCGGAGTTAACCGGGCAGGAGGGCCTCAGGCAAGCGGCCTGTTCAATAATAGCGCTCGCGCTTGCGGTAGTAGGAGCCGAACAAGGCATCCAGAGAGATCGCTCCAGGACCCTTGAACAGCGGGAACAGCAGCACCACAATCCACATCAGCCTGTCATCGGAGATCTTGCTGTTGGGATCACCGTCGAACAGCGCGCCGATTGTCGCCGCATCTACTCCATGGCCAGTGATGTCCACATAAGTCATGACGATGATGAAGACGATCATCCCCAAGCTGGCCGCACGCGTAAACAAACCAACGATCACCAGAACGGGCAGGATGAATTCACCCCATGTGCCAAGCAGAACCAACAGGCCATATGGCATGAAAGCGATCTGTGACACGTCGTAGCTGACCTGCTCCATGACCTTCGGAAACATTTGCGCATAGGCCCCGACGCTTGGTGACAAAAAGCCGAGCGCACCATCTCCGAGTTTGGTCAGCGCCGAATTCAGAAAGAACTGGTAAAGCACCGCCGCAAATGCCAGACGCGCTGCCAACCCAGGCAACCAACTGCCGCCGAGCCGCTCAATGGTTCCGAATACAATCGTATAGGCAGAAATGAAAAATCCGATCAAAGTACCCATAGGAGCCCCTTCCAAACGGCGTTGATTTTCTTTGTTACAGACAGTCTTAGCTCAATTCTTGGAAATCCGTGAAGCATCCCCAGGATAAAACCGCCCCGAGACAGGCTGAGAGGTCAAGCTCCGGAGAGGCTGCAAGCGCCGATGCCGCCGCTTCGCCAAGCGGCCGTCCTTCCATCAAGTTCCGCAGCAGCTGTTCTTCACCTTTGCCGATCAGTTGAACCATCACATCGAGTGCAGGTCTTACGACCAGCACGCTTTGCCGGATGGACAGATCGACGTTTCTCTTGCTGTCAATGTCGAACCGGTTGGCGGCCAACAGCTCGTAAACCGGATAATCCGATGAAACAATCTGAGCCGATGGGTGCCGGTTAAAGACCACTTCGGCCAGATTTTCCGGCGGAATTTGGCCCAGAACCGCCGGATCCAGCGCCGGCGCATCGGCCGCGTGATAGCCTTCAGCCCAAGCCATCTCCGCCCGGGCAACATCGGCAAGATAGGGATAAGACCGCAAAGGCGGAAAGGCAGCGACAAACCCGGCAAATCCGGCACCGTACCACAAAAGAACCGGCGACTTGGGCGGGTTTGTGACGACATACTCCTTGGCCAATGCCCGGAAATACGCCTCGCCGACGAGCCGTTGAACGGCCGGAAACCTGCCCGCAAGAAAATCTAACAGGCTCGCGACAACGTTGTTGCGGTAGACGTTGAAGCGCTTCGGTGCAGGCTGTCCGTCCGGGCCGACAACTCCATCAGGTTCCGTGTGAGCGGAGTTGAGAAGCGCCGCCCCAAATACCGCATGACCGTCGTCGGCGGCCTCCGTTTGAGCCATTCCGGCCGGGGTTACGGGATTCAAATCACGCACCGGCTGCATGTCGAACCCCGGCATCTATGCCAGTCTGCAAAATCTTCTCCGCAGCCTCGGCTTCGGCAAGCAGAACCGGCCAATCCGGAACGTCGTTGTCCCATTCAATCAAAGTCGGTATCGGACCCGATGTGCGGATCACGCCTTCGTAGAGCGCCCACACCGCATCGTCGACTTCGCGGTCGTGAGCGTCAATCAGCAGCGGCCGTCCGGCATCGTCCTCATCCGGCGCATGTCCACCCAGATGAATTTCGCCGACAGCAGACATCGGAAACGCCGCCAAATAGCTTTCCGCAGAACGCCCGTGATTCGTGCAAGACACATGAACGTTGTTGACATCGAGCAGCAGTCCGCACCCGGTCCGCTTGACGATTTCGTTCAGAAACTCGATTTCGGTCATCGTGCTCTGCTCGAACGCGACATATGTCGACGGGTTTTCCAGCAGCATCTTCCGGCCGACCGTTTCCTGAACCTCATCGATATGATCGCTTACGCGCAGAAGGGTATCGCTGTTGTAGGGAACCGGCAAAAGGTCATTGTAGTAAGTCGTATCATGGGAAGACCAGGCCAGATGTTCGGAAAACAGACCCGGTTCATAGCGCCGGTTCAACTCGGCCAAGCGGGTCAGATGCTCCTTGTCCAAAGGACCCTCACCGCCAATCGACAATCCAACGCCATGGAGCGACACCGGATAGCGCTCCCGGATCAGTTCAAGATCCCGGTGCGGCCGCCCGCCCGCCCCCATGTAATTTTCGGCGTGAACTTCAAAAAACCCGATGCCGGGAAGATTTTGGAGAATTCCGTCGACATGCGCGGCCTTCAATCCCGCACCTGCGCGGGCGCAAATCCCGGGGGCCACTCTAGCAGATTTTGGCGGGATGAATTCCAGAGACATGAGCGGTCCGGCTCCGAGGCAGCCTGCGGACAGACGGTTGTCCGCAGCTATCAATCATGATTTCCGTGCTCCGCAGGTAATGCAGACCAGCGGATCAGTGCACCAGCCACACCAAGTCGATCCTGAAACCCGGCAGCCGCAGCGCGGGACGGATTTCAGAATCAGGAGACGTATATCAGGCCAGTTTACGCTTCTGGAAGATCGCGGTCGAGTGCTTCAAGGGAGCCGGCACGGCCTTCCGGAAGCTCCATGGTTTCGCAGGTGCCTGCAGGAACCAAGGTCCAGGCATTGCCTTGATAGTCCACTTTGGAAGTACCGGCACAGGTGGTTCCCGGACCCGCTGCGCAGTCGTTTTCACCAGCCAGCGAAACACCATAGCACTTCTCTTTCGCCTGCGCGTGCGCAGCGTCGGTCACGGAAAAACCGGAAATTGCTGTTGCAACTGCACCTGCCAGGATGGCGGCGGACATGGCTTTATGTTTCATTTCTATCTCCTCAAACCTGAAACACCTTCTCACGGGTCTTCTGGCGCCGCAGCGCATCTCCCGTGCCCGAAACATGCGCATTTGACCGATAAATAGGAAATCAAACGGATGTGACCCTTTTGCGATCAAACCGGCACAAAAATTTCGCCGCGAAAGAATCTTGCGCTTCCGACCTCCGAAAACGAACAATTGCAATAATCGGAAGTTTCTGTACGAAATATTTATGATCCTGGCCTGAACAAACGGCCTTGCCCCTTGGATAGAAATCTGGCATGGTCGCGCCGCGCAGAATAGGACAGATATACTGTCCCTTTTTGTTGCAATACCCTGTTGGAGGCAAGGCTGGGGCTAGCCGGCAGGGGCGAGGAACACCGGAAGGCAGTTGAATCAGAAGCGCTGCCGGGTGCGAAACAGGATACTGTTTCGAAGGCGGACATTCCGCCGCAACATGTACCGCATTCCACTTGACGGAGCGGTACGGTAAATAATCGACAGAGCCGAGGCTGGAAGCCAGGGTCGTCGCACGAGCCGCATTCCCGACGGAATGCGACCCGAACGGGACCGGACGCTTAGGCCAAGGAAGGGATGTTAGAGAGTGAGGGCGCACATGAGGAGATCACAGCTGAGCCAAGACACGGCCCCGCAGGCAATCCGGACGGACGCGAAAGCGGCTGCCGCTGCCACCTCATTGACAAGCAAACTCAACGCGGCTGCCGGCAATGGCCTCTACAATCCGGCCAAAGAGCATGATGCCTGCGGTGTCGGTTTCATTGCGCATCTCAAGAATGAAAAATCCCATCGGATCATAGCCGATGGTCTGCAGATCCTGGAGAACCTCACCCATCGCGGTGCGGTTGGCGCCGACCCGTTGATGGGCGACGGCGCCGGGATGCTCGTGCAGATCCCACACGACTACTTTTCCGAGGTCATGGCCGCATCCGGCACGCCGCTGCCCGCAAGCGGAGAATACGGCGTTGGCTTTATCTTTCTACCGCAAGACGCCGCCCTGCGCGCGAAATGCGAAGAGATCGTCGAACGCGTGATCAATCAGGAAGGCCGTGAACTGATTGGCTGGCGCGACGTGCCGGTAGACAACTCATCGCTCTCCAAAGCGCCGGACATTGCCGCAACCGAACCGGTTTCCAGGCAGGTATTCATCAAGCGCCTGGACGATGAAGACCAGAATGCTTTTGAGCGGCGTCTCTATGTTCTGCGCAAGATCGTTTCAAACACAGTACGCGCGGAATCGAATGCGGTTGACAATGGCTTCTACATTGTCTCGCTGTCGAGCCGGACCATTGTCTACAAGGGCATGTTCCTGGCCTATCAGCTGGGTGCTTACTTCAAGGACTTGAAGGACGATCGTTTCACCTCTGCGCTTGCCTTGGTGCATCAGAGGTTCTCGACCAACACCTTCCCCTCCTGGGATCTGTCGCATCCTTACCGGATGGTTGCTCACAACGGTGAAATCAACACCTTGCGTGGCAACGTCAACTGGATGGCAGCGCGCCAGGCCTCTGTGTCGTCGCCGCTGTTCGGCGACGATATCTCAAAGCTTTGGCCGATATCTTATGAAGGCCAGTCAGACACGGCATGTTTCGACAATGCCTTGGAGTTTCTGGTTCAAGGCGGTTACTCGCTCGCCCATGCCGCGATGATGCTGATCCCGGAAGCCTGGGCTGGCAATCCGCTGATGGATGACAACCGCCGCGCCTTCTACGAATACCATGCTGCCCTGATGGAGCCGTGGGACGGACCGGCCGCCGTTGCCTTTACCGATGGCCGTCAGATCGGCGCCACTCTCGACAGGAACGGCCTGCGCCCTGCCCGCTACATCGTCACCGAAGACGATTACGTGATCATGTCTTCCGAGGTTGGTGTTCTTCCGGTCGAAGAGACCAAGGTCATCCAGAAATGGCGGCTCCAACCGGGCAAGATGCTGCTGATCGACCTCGAAAGAGGGGGCATCATCTCCGACGACGAGATCAAGCGCCAGCTTTCGACCGCTAATCCCTACAAGGACTGGCTGCATCGCTCGCAAATCGTGCTGGAAGATCTTCCGGCGGTCCGGTTCCGCGCTCCGATCGCGGGTGAAAGCCTGCTCGACCGCCAACAGGCCTTTGGTTACAGCCAGGAAGACATCAAGCTGCTGATGCAGCCGATGGCGACCGTCGGCCAGGAGGCAATCGGTTCCATGGGCACTGACACGCCGCTTTCTGCGCTGTCTGACAAATCAAAGCTGCTCTACACCTATTTCAAGCAGAACTTCGCGCAGGTGACCAACCCGCCGATCGATCCGATCCGCGAGGAACTGGTGATGAGCCTGGTATCGTTCATCGGACCGCGGCCAAACATCTTCGACCTTGAAGGCCTGTCCACATCCAAGCGCCTTGAAGTGCGTCAGCCGATCCTGACCAACGAGGACCTAGAGAAGATCCGGGTGATCGGCGACATTGGTGACAACCAGTTTTCCGCAAAGACCCTCGACATCACCTATGCGGCGGAAAAGGGCGCGGACGGGATGGCCCGTGCCCTGGAACAGCTGTGTCATCGTGCCGAAAAAGCTGTTCATGCCGGCGACAACATCATCATCCTGTCGGACCGCATGATCAGCCGGACCCGGATTGCCATCCCGGCACTGCTGGCGACCGCCGCGGTCCATCATCACCTTATCCGCAAGGGCCTCAGAACTTCGGTCGGTCTTGTGGTGGAAACCGGTGAAGCGCGCGAAGTACATCACTTCTGCGTACTGGCTGGCTTCGGTGCCGAAGCCATAAACCCGTATCTCGCCTTCGAGACCCTGCTGTCGATGCACGACGAAATGGAGTTCCCGGAGGAAGTCGACGCGTCCGAAGTGGTGCACCGCTACATCAAGTCGATCGACAAGGGCATCTTGAAGGTCATGTCCAAAATGGGCATTTCGACCTACCAATCCTATTGCGGCGCGCAGATCTTTGACGCGGTCGGCTTGTCGGCAGACTTCGTGAACGAGTATTTCTTTGGCACGTCAACCATGATCGACGGGATCGGGCTTGGCGAGGTGTCCCGGGAAACAGTGCTGCGGCATGGCCATGCCTTCGGCGATGACGCCGTTTTGCGCCGCGCTTTGGATGTCGGCGGCGAATATGCCTACCGGACCCGCGGCGAAAGCCATATGTGGACGCCGGATTCGGTTGCAACACTCCAGCATGCCGTTCGGGCCAATCTGCCGGACAAATACCGGGAGTTCACCAAGGAGGTGAACGAAGACAGCGGCCGCTATGCCATCCGGGGATTGTTCCGGATCAAGGACGCCGGCGAACTCGGCCGCACACCGGTCGATCTGGATGCCGTTGAGCCGGCAGAAGATATCGTCAAGCGCTTCGTGACAGGTGCCATGTCCTTCGGGTCGATCTCTCGCGAGGCACATACGACGCTCGCCATTGCCATGAACAAGATCGGCGGCAAGTCCAACACCGGAGAGGGTGGGGAAGAGCCAGAGCGGTTCAACCCGTTGCCGGACGGCTCCACCAACCCGAAAAGGTCTGCGATCAAGCAGGTCGCATCGGGCCGCTTCGGCGTGACCACCGAGTATCTGGTCAACTCGGACATGATCCAGATTAAGGTGGCACAGGGCGCGAAGCCTGGCGAAGGCGGCCAGCTGCCGGGTCACAAGGTTGATGCCGTCATCGCCAAGGTGCGCCACTCGACCCCGGGTGTCGGCCTGATTTCGCCGCCACCGCACCACGATATTTATTCGATCGAAGATCTGGCGCAGCTGATCTACGACCTGAAAAACGTCAATTCTGCCGCTGACATCTCTGTCAAGCTGGTGTCGGAAGTGGGCGTTGGCACGGTTGCAGCCGGTGTTGCCAAGGCGCGCGCTGACCACATCACCATTTCCGGCTTCGACGGCGGCACCGGGGCATCGCCGCTGACTTCGATCAAGCATGCTGGCAGTCCCTGGGAAATTGGCCTCGCCGAAACCCAGCAAACCCTGGTGCTGAATGGCCTGCGTTCACGCATTTGCCTGCAGGTCGATGGTGGTCTGCGGACCGGGCGTGACGTTCTCGTCGGTGCGCTGCTGGGTGCGGACGAATTCGGCTTCTCCACAGCGCCACTGATTGCGTCGGGCTGTCTGATGATGCGCAAGTGCCACCTCAACACCTGCCCCGTCGGCATCGCCACCCAGGATCCTGTGCTGCGCAAACGCTTCAAGGGAGCGCCCGAGCATGTGATCAACTATTTCTTCTTCGTCGCGGAGGAAGTCCGTGAGTTGATGGCGAGCCTCGGGGTCACAAAGCTGGACGACCTGATTGGCCGGGCCGAATACCTGGACAAGCAGGCGGCGATCGACCATTGGAAAGCGCAAGGCCTGGACTTCTCCCGGATCTTCTTCAAGCCCGATGCCGACGCCGGCAAGATGCGTTGGACAGAACGGCAGAACCATCCGATCATCGACATTCTGGACCGCCGCCTGATCGCGGCTTCGGAGCCCGCATTGACCAGCAAGACGCCAACAGTCGTCGAGGAAACAATCAACTCAGTCGACCGTTCTGTTGGCGCCATGCTGTCCGGCGAAGTCGCCAAACGCTACGGCCACAAGGGCCTCAAGGAAGACACGCTGCAGATCAATCTCACCGGAACGGCAGGACAGGCATTCGGTGCGTTCGTCTCTAGGGGCATCACAATCACCCTTTCCGGCGATGCCAATGACTATGTCGGCAAGGGATTGTCCGGCGGCAAACTGATCGTCAGGCCGCCGGAGAACGCGCGCATCGTGCCCGAACAATCCATTATTGTCGGCAACACGGTTCTTTACGGGGCGACCGAGGGCGAATGCTACTTCCGTGGTGTCGCCGGAGAGCGTTTCGCCGTTCGAAACTCGGGCGCACTCGCCGTTGTTGAAGGTGTCGGCGATCACGGCTGCGAGTACATGACTGGCGGTGTCGTCGTCGTCATTGGCCAGACAGGGCGCAACTTCGCGGCCGGCATGTCCGGCGGTATCGCCTATGTGCTCGACGAGGACGGTACGTTCCGCAACCGCTGCAACCTGGCCATGGTTGAGTTGGAACCTGTCGCGGAAGAAGACGACTTGCTTGAAAAACTCCACCACCACGGCGGCGATATCGAGCACAAGGGACGTGTGGACATATCATGCGACATGACGCGTCACGACGATGAGCGGCTGCGTCAATTGCTGACCAAGCATGTTTCCTACACCGGCTCGACAAAGGCCCAGGCCATTCTCGACGATTGGGCGGCCCACCGGCCGAAATTCGTCAAGGTCATGCCGGTTGAGTACCGCCGCGCCCTGCGCGAAATGGAAGAACAACGCATGGGAATGGCCGCTGCCGAATGAGGCTGCGAACCGCGCCAATCAACTGGACACGAGCGCCATTCCGGCACGAGGGAATTAAGAGGAGGTCGCCTTGGGCAAGGTAACCGGATTTCTGGAAATCGACCGGCAGGAACAGAAGTATCAGCCGGCATCCGACCGTATTCGCCACTTCAAGGAATTCACCATTCCGTTGAAGGAAGCGGAAGTCGCTGATCAGGCGGCACGCTGCATGGATTGCGGCATCCCGTTCTGTCATGGCCCGACCGGCTGCCCGGTGAACAATCAGATCCCGGATTGGAACGACCTGGTCTATCAGGGCGATTGGCAGACGGCGCTGACAAACCTTCACTCCACCAACAACTTCCCGGAATTCACAGGGCGCATTTGTCCTGCCCCATGCGAGGAAGCGTGCACGCTGAACCTCGAAGACATTCCGGTGAACATCAAGAGCATTGAGCAGGCGCTCGCCGACAAAGGCTGGGAAGAGGGCTGGATCGTCCCTGAACCGTCCGCCACCAAGACAGGCAAGGCCGTGGCGATTGTCGGCTCGGGTCCGGCCGGCATGGCCGCCGCCCAACAGCTGGCACGCGCTGGACACACGGTCCATGTCTATGAACGGGAGCCCAAGGCAGGCGGCCTGCTGCGCTACGGTATCCCCGACTTCAAGATGGAAAAACACTATATCGACCGCCGCGTGCGCCAGATGGAAACCGAAGGCGTGACGTTTCATTACAATGTCGATATCGGCGTCACTGTCTCTCTGGACGAACTCGCAGAACGCCATGACGCCGTAATCCTGTGCACCGGTGCCGAGCGGCCGCGCGACCCGGGCGTCGACGGTATGGAAATGGAAGGCTGTCACTGGGCGATGGACTACCTTGTCCAGCAAAACCGCCGGGTCGGCGGGGAGCCGGAAAGCGATGAGCCGCCGATCTGGGCGGGCGGCAAGCATGTCGTGGTTATAGGCGGTGGCGACACCGCATCCGACTGCGTCGGCACCTCGTTCCGGCAGGGTGCCCTTTCGGTGACCCAGCTTGATATCCGGCCGATCCCGCCACTCAAGGAAGAAAAGCTGACCATCTGGCCGTACTGGCCGACCAAGTTCCGCACGTCTTCCTCACAAGCCGAGGGCGCGGAGCGCGAGTTCTCGGCAGCAACACTGGGGCTGGTCGGCGAAGATGGCCGTTTAACCGGCGTCAAATGCGCCCGTGTCGATGAACGGCGCGTTCCGATTGAAGGAACCGAATTCATTCTGCGGGCGGATCTGGTGCTGGCGGCTATCGGATTCTCCGGCCCGCGTCTGGACACCTACATCGCCCAATCCGGCGATAAGCTGGAACTGGATGGCCGTACAAATGTGAAGGCGAACACTGACGACTACAAGACCAGTCTCGACAAGGTTTTCGCAGCCGGTGACGTTCGCAAGGGTCAGTCTCTGGTGGTTTGGGCCATCCGGGAAGGCCGCGAGGCCGCCCGTTCCGTCGACCTTATTCTGACCGGAAACTCGGACCTGCCCGCCTGATACCAGCCGCCAGTGGCAACCTCTGCAACATCTCCTATCCCGGCGGACTTCCGCCGGGCTCCGTGCTGGATGTTTCGACCCCGGGCAAACGGTAGTCGTCGACCCGGCCACTGACCACCGGCAGGCTTTCGCCTTCTACAAAGAAGCGGTAAGCGCTGCTTTCCTCATTCGGGACAGCGTCGTCTTCCCCGCCCAGGAGCGTGCCTTCGGGCGATGTGGTCCGGCCGGTCAGGACGATGAAGTTCGGATCGTCCTCCACGCCTTCAAAAGCAAGACCACCATAGCCACCAAGAACGCGCGAGAGTTCCCGCTCAACGAAGAAAGCCACCTTCCGGTAGCCGGACCAAGTGAAGCCAATCCGGTCCTTGCTGCGCAAGCGTGTCCGTTTTCCGTCCACGTCAGAACCGTAAGATGTGTACTTTCCGTCCTCGGTCAAAAAGATGTCCCAGATGTCAACGTACCGGACGCGGGGGTCTTCGGCAGCGGCCTCGAACATCTCGTTGAGAACCATGAAATCCTCGTTGAGAAGCCTCTGGTTTGTTGGCGGCAGGCCCGCCCAGACCAGTGGTTTGCGTTCCTGGCGGACTGTGCGGACAATTTCATTCACCTTTGCGCGGTAGGTCCGCTGCCAGCCACTTGTCATGAATTGCAAAGGCTCTTCGGCCGGAAATGTCCGCCCCATATCCCGCCAGCCGATCATCAAGACCACTGCCCTGACGTTCTGACCGCGGATCTTGGCAAGGATCTGGTCATTCCAGTCGGGCGCATTTGTTCCTGTAAAGCCGCGCTTGTCCTGGGTAATCGGCTCGACCCGGACTTGCGGCTTGTCCGCGAATGTAAAGGTCAGCCCCTCGGCTACGCCGCGCGCCATCCGGTCGCCAACCACCAGGATAACGCCCGCATTCGGATCCTTTTGTTTGACGACAACCGCAGGCGCGCTACGGGCAACAGAGCGCGTCCGGTTCGTCCTGATGTTGCGCTTGGGCCGTTGTTTGCGCTTTCCGCCGAACAACCGCTGCAATGGCGCGAAGGGATTGAAACCGCGCCGCTCGGACTGCGCAAGAATAATCTCTTTCGGCGCAGCCACCTGACCAGCCTGGGCGAATGCCGGTGCAACAAACTCACTGCTCAGTACCAATGCCGTACAAAGGACACAGGCAATCAGCAGCTGAATTTGCCGCAAACATCCTGCGCAAGTGCAAAGCTTCGCCAATGCGAACGCCTTTCGATAAACGGTCCCGAACCCAGTTTAACCGCCCGTTTTGATCCGATCCAGTAAAACCACAGACGCATAGCCGTCCGGCACAAGGCCACGAGCGCTTTGATAGGCACGGATACCGCGGCGGGTCGCCGGACCAACCTTGCCATCGGCCGCCCCGACATTGAAGCCCTTCCGGTTCAGGTATTCCTGAAGCTGAGCTGTTTCCGTCCGATTAAGCGGCATGTGGTCACGCGACCAATCACCCGCGAACGCTCCGCCGCCAATGATCCTGTCCGCAAGATGACCAACCGCGAGGGCATAAGCCGTCGCATTGTTGTATCGCTTGATTACATAGAAGTTCCGCAACATCAGGAACGCCGGGCCATTGGCCCCGGCCGGAAGGACGAGCACAGATCGGTCATCGGGCCGCGGAAAGGGCCGGCCGTTTGCGCGGCGGATGCCTTTATTCGACCACTGGCCAAGGGTGAGCGTCTTTTCGCCATCCGCTTTCCGGTAGTCAAAGCCACGTGGCAGAACGACTTCATAGCCCCAAGTTTTCCCGGTTCGCCAACCATGCTTCTTCAGATAGGCTGCGGTGGAGGCCAATGCGTCTGGAATCGATGTCCAGATGTCCCGGCGGCCATCGCCATCATAGTCTGCAGCGTAGGCTTTCCAGCTGGAAGGCATGAACTGAGTGTGCCCCATGGCACCCGCCCAGGAACCTTCCATGTCCTTGAAGTTGACGTGGCCAGCCTGCACGATACCGAGCGCCGTGATCAGCTCCCGGCGCCAGAAATCGGTTCGGCGCGGCGCCGCATAGGCAAGGGTTGCGAGCGCCTGAATGACGTTGTGCCGCCCCATGAAACCACCGTAGTTGGTTTCCATTCCCCAGATGGCAAGAACGGCTTCACGGTCAACGCCATAGCGCACCTCGATGCGGCGCAGGACGTCGCCGTACTCCTCAAGCAGTTCGCGGCCTTTTTCGATACGCGTCTCGGAAACCGCACTGTCGAGGTAGTCCCAGATCGGCTTCACGAACTCGGACTGCTTGTTCATCAGCCGCAAGGTGTCATTGTCCGGGGTTAGTCCGGTGAAGACCGCATTGTAGGTTTGGGCAGAAATCCCGGCTGCATTGGCGGTCGGCCAGAAGTCGCGAATGAATCGGTCGAACCCGGGATCTGCCTTCGCTTGACCCGCAAACAATAGGCAGAACGCAATCACAATCGCGCGGCTAGCGCCAGCCAGTTTTTGAATCGCGGCAAATCCGCCGGCAGGCATGGTCGACGCTGGGCGTCTCTTGAAACGTCCAATCACAAGCATTGGGCCTCCTGACCCGTTTGATATGTCGTTCTGCCCCCGTATTTTCAATGACGCCGATATCCTTACCGCAAGGTTAACGGCGGATGCGCAATCCCGCTTCGACGCTGTTTTCCGTGTAATCGCTGCCCGACTGCGAGCTGTCGAACCGGCGGTGTGTATACCTGCCGGTTATGGCGACATTGCGGGTCACTGCAAAGGTGGCACCGGCAAATCCGGTTGTTGTTTTCTCGGTGATCGGCAGACCCTCGAAGGTCCGGCGGCTATATCCAAGCCCGGTTTCACCCACCAGTCGATCGCTGAAGGCATGGGCTACACGAAGATCGCCCGAATGCGTGATCGAGCCGGCCGAGGTGTCCAGATCTGTTGCCGAGAAGCTGGTTCCCAAACCTGCGGTCACAGAAGTGAGCCGGGTTGGCGACCATGCAATGCTGGCATCCAGCAGCAATCCGGACAAATCGTTGAGGCGGTTGTCTTCAAGTTTTTCGACCCGCCAGCCGGCACTGACTTCGCCGGATAGTTTCGGGCCGGACGCTATCGTCAAACCGCCGCGGAATTCATAGCCGTTGGCATCGCGTCTTTCACACAGCGAATCCGAGCAGGACTCATCGAAGCGGCGTAGAAGCAGCGACCCCTCAGCGAACGGCAGGAAGACCGCCCGGTCCACGCTTTGAAGGCGAAGGCTGGCGCTATAGACCGTATTGTTGCGGCCGTTGTCCGACGAACTGTCTTCCGTTGTGTATGTGCTGCGATCCGCGCCGAGAGACAGTGTGGCGGCAACCCGTCCGGCGTCCTGCGTGATCCCGACCGAGCCGGAGTATTGGGAAACATGGGTTGTGGCAGATGGACTGTCCGCGCTCGAGCCGTCCTCTCTGAAGTAAGTGTAAGACACAGCGCTGTTGCCGGTTGTCGCACGGGAAATGTCCAGGCGGAGATTGGCCGCCGCTGCCAGGGAATAGTCGTCGCCGTCGATTTCCTCCGAAGAACTATTGTAACTTCCTCTCAGCGAGGCATTGAGTTCATGCCGGCTCCAATCGGAGGTCACCGAAAGATCCGGAGATACTGAAAACTCCCGGCCGCCGGTGCCTGATGCGCTCTGTGAAATGTTGTCGCTGAAGTTGCCCGTAATTGTCAGCTCTGGCGTGAGCGTAAATGTTCCAAGACGAAACCCCTCGGCCTGATCGAATGTCGTGTCGCCGCCAAACACGCTGTCATCCAGTCCGCCATTGCCACTTGTATTGGTGCGCGCAACTGCGGCCAAGCGGTCGGAGAACGGCCGAATGGGCGTCGATACCCGTCCGGCTCCCAGTCCGGTTGATCCATCTTCTGCCTCGGCACTGTTCACTCCTGGACGCAAGGCGAACACGTTGGATTGTGCCGGGTTCAGTTCGCGCACCTGTCCACTGCTCTCCTCCGCCTCCTGTGTATCTGAATCGGCAAAGCCGGTTTCACTTCCACGGAGCCCCGGCACCGCGGATTGTGCAAATGCCTGAGCTGCTAACGCACTGAGCAGCATCCAGAAAACGAAGAATAAGCGGACCATTCCAATTCCAAACCAAAGCAGCGGGGGCTTTAGCGGCTACAATGGCAATTCATGGTTAACGCTTGGTTGCGGGTTCGCAATTCGATAATACCGTTAAGGATCGGTTAGTAATTCACGTGGCGGCGGCGGTCACTTCTTGATCAGAATCCGCAACTGCCATAAACGTTCCGTCTGTTCAAAAGAGTGTGTCTTACTTCAATGGCGAATTCCGTTTCCGGCTACAACAATCTCCACGACAGTTCCAAC
Organism: Roseibium sp.; assembly: GCA_965230445.1. Taxonomy (GTDB): domain Bacteria; phylum Pseudomonadota; class Alphaproteobacteria; order Rhizobiales; family Stappiaceae; genus Roseibium. The sequence goes on from OZ246005.1 coordinate 3,719,763, forward strand.
CAGAGCCTCGTCTCGGCCGAACGGACACTGGAAACTGAAATCGCAGGCATGAGTGCTCTGCGCGCCGCTCTCAAGAATGGATTGTCAGGCCCTTTCCAGGCAGCCTTTGAATTGATCCGTTCAATCGCCGGGCGTGTTGTTGTCAGCGGGATCGGCAAGAGCGGGCATATCGGGACAAAGTTCGCAGCCAGCCTTGCGTCCACGGGCACACCGGCGTTTTTCGTCCATGCCAGCGAAGCCAGCCATGGCGATCTAGGGATGATCACGCAGGACGATGTCGTGATTGCCTTGTCCTGGTCGGGCGAATCCCAGGAATTGGCGAGCATTGTCGCCTATACGCGCCGCTTCAAGGTACCGCTGATTGCGATCACGTCCCGCAGTGACAGCTCACTCGCCAAGGCGGCCGATATCGTTCTGAAGCTGCCGTCTGTGACGGAAGCCTGCCCGCACGGACTTGCACCGACGACATCCACGCTCATGCAGCTTGCCATCGGCGACGCTCTTACAGTTGCCCTTCTGGAAGGCCGCGGCTTCACCCCGCAAGAGTTTCGCGTGTTTCACCCTGGGGGCCGGTTGGGCTCGAGCTTGAAGACTGCGCGCGATATCATGCATTCAGGCGATTCCCTTCCTCTCACCGGCGCGTCGACACTCATGAGCGACGGCATCCTGCTGATGACCCAGAAGAGGTTTGGGGTCCTCGGTGTGGTTGACGAATTGAATCAGTTGACCGGTGTCATCACTGACGGCGACTTGCGCCGGCACGTCTCAACCAACCTTCTGGAAAAAACCGCCGGCGAAATCATGACGGTGTCGCCGAAGACGGTTGAGCCGGATGCCCTTGCCGCTTCGATCCTGGAGATGCTGAACAGCACTTCGATCACCACGGTATTTGTCGTCGAGGACAACAGGCCGGTCGGTATCTTGCACCTGCACGACCTCCTCAGGGTGGGAGCCGCCTGAACGGCACCCGGTATTCCTTATCCCTGACAGGACGCATCGCTGCCTGCCTGCCAGTCAATTCGGCCCGTAACCGGATACAAGCACTTCCGATTAGGAATTGATTAGCTATAGAGACTTAAACTGCACCTGAGTTTCAAAGGGCTGTTGGGCCTCAGAGTGTGGTGTAAGTATGGATCTGGCGACCCTCATTGGAATTGTCGGCGCATTCGGGATCGTGATTACCGCGATCTTTCTTGGCGGCAGTTTCACCCAGTTTGTCGATGTACCGTCAATGCTGATCGTTATTGGCGGAGGGCTGGCGGCAACACTCATCCGGTTTCAGCTTTCGGATATCGCAGCGGCCTTCGTGACCGGCTTCAAGGTTGCGCTCGCCGGCAGCGGCAACAGTTCCCGGGACCTGATCTCTGAAATCACAAATCTTGGCGAAGTCGTTCGCAAGTCCGGCCCTCTCGGACTTGAGAATGTCGATGTGTCCGATCCGGTACTCGCAAAGGGCGTACAATACGTTGCCGACGGCTACGAACTGGAATTCATCAAGGAAGCCATGGAGCGGGAGCGGGACTTGAACCTGACGCGGCTTTCAGAAGGCAAACGCGTGTTCAAGGCGCTCGGAGATTCCGCCCCGGCCTTCGGCATGATCGGAACCCTGGTCGGCCTCGTGCAGATGCTTGCCAACATGGATGACCCTTCAGCCATCGGTCCTTCCATGGCTGTTGCCTTGTTAACCACGCTTTACGGCGCGTTGATCTCGAACATCATCTGTCTGCCGCTGGTCGACAAGCTTGACGCGAAATTCGACAATGATGAACTGAATCAAACCCTCATTATCGACGGCATCTGTCAGATCCGTGAATCCAAGAGCCCTGCCCTGATCAAGGAAATGCTGGTTGCCTATCTGCCGGAAAAGGTCCGCGCGGATATCGAAGAGGCTGCCTAGGACCGAACCGGGACCAAGGAAATTTAAGGAGCCGGGCGGATGGCGAAGAAGAAGAAACAAGCTGGCGGCGGCGCACCGGATTGGCTGGTCACATTCGCTGACCTTATGTCGCTGCTGGTGTGCTTCTTCGTTCTGATCATCTCGTTTTCCATCCAGGACAAGGAAAAGCTGCAGGTTGTCGCCGGCTCGATGCGCGAAGCCTTCGGCGTGAAGGAAAACTCCAGCAAAACAGGCATCATTGAAGTCGAGGGCATCCCGATCCGGGATTACATGAAGGACATTTCCCAGGTCGAGCAGGAAATGGATTCCGACTTCTCCGAACAGCGCCATGAAAAACGCCGCAAGCAGGGTCCGGAAGCAAACACCCATGACACGGCGGAAGCCGATATCGAAAAACCCCGGCAGTTTGCGACCGCAGCCGCCTCGCTCCGTCAGGCGTGGCAAGAGATGCCCGAGATAACGGAGATCTCGAACAACATCATTCTCGAAGAGACGGAAGAAGGCCTGAACATCATGCTGGTCGATCAGGACGGCCGGTCAATGTTCCGCGAGGGCTCCAAATACCCTTATGAGACAACCAGGCGCCTGATCGCCAAGATGGCGCCGGTCCTGTCGCAAATGCCCAACCGCATCGAAATCACGGGCCATACCACAGCCGGACAGCCGACCATCGATCCTGGCTACACAGGTTGGGATCTGTCCAGCGAACGGGCCAATATTGCACGCCAGATCCTCGCGGAATACGGCGTTGCAGAAGATCAGTTCTACGCCGTCATTGGAAAGGCGGACACCGAACCGTTGTTTCCTAACGATCCATATCTTGCCGCGAACCGGCGGATTGGCATCCTGCTGAAAGCAGAATCACCACCCGTACCGCCTGGGCATCGACTTTAGGCCGTGTCGCGTCGAATTGAGTTCATTGGCAAGCCAGAGGCATCGGCCCAAGGAACGCAACACTGCCAGCGGGCACATCTGCACACCCCATAGGGTGTTGAATTTTTACCGCGGAAAAAATCTCATCCTGGTCGGGAGATTTGGGCTTCTGATGTCGATGCATGGGCTCTTTTGGTAAAACCCACGCCGCGGGTTCAACCCGCCGCCTCAAGGTCTTATAGAGACCGCAAAGCCGCTCCGGTCAAGTCGCCTCGGTAGCGGCCTTGGCAACGATCAGTTTCGGACCGTCCAGCCCAACGACCATGACTTTTGTACCGGCCGGAAGATTGGGCCCGGTGATCCGCCAGACCGTGTCGTCAATCGAGAGCTTCCCGGTGCCTTGTTGAAGCGGAGAGGCCAGAATGAAGGTGCGGCCTATATAGCGGCTGCCGCGCTCATTCAAAGATGGGTCTCCGGCTTCCGTATCGAGCTTGGACATAAGCCGGCGGCTTACGAAAATGCTCGCAAGCGCCAGCACCACCAAGAGGATGAGGTAAACCTGCCACCCAAAATCGGTGACCAGCGCAAGACCGCCGACAAGAAGCGCCGCAATCCCGAACCACAAGAAAATCGTACCTGGAACAAGGATCTCCACACCGATCAGAACCAGGCCGAGGACAAACCAGCTCCACGGCCCGAGTTCATTGATGGTCTGGATGAGGAGGCTCATAACCCGCCGCCTTGACCGCTACCGGTGTTTGGAATGCCGGATCCCGTGCCGGTGTTTCTGGCTGCTGACCCGGTTCCGAAAGCTTCCTTGGCGATCTCTCCAATACCGCTCAGGGAGCCAAGCAGCGAACTGGACTCCATCGGCAGGATCAATGTCTTCTGATTTGGCGATGTTGCCAGTTGGCCAAAGGCTTCGACATATTTGTTGGCGACAAAGTAGTTGATCGCTTGCATATCGCCAGCGGCAATCGCTTCACTGACCATCTTGGTCGCCTTGGCTTCCGCTTCCGCTTCGCGCTCACGTGCTTCAGCATCAAGAAACGCGGATTCGCGGCGGCCTTCGGCGGCCAGGATGAGCGCCTGTTTTTCCCCCTCGGCCTTCAGAACCTCGGACTGACGGTTGCCTTCCGCTTCAAGGATGGCGGCACGCTTGCCGCGCTCTGCCTTCATCTGGCGGGCCATGGCCTCGACCATGTCGCGCGGAGGATTGATGTCCTTGATCTCGACACGCGTGATCTTGACACCCCATGGCTCTGCAGCGGCATCGACCACGTTGAGGATCTTCGCATTGATCTCATCACGGTTCGACAAGAGCTGATCAAGATCCATCGATCCCATGACCGAGCGGATGTTTGTCATCGTCAGATTGAGGATCGCATTTTCAAGTCCAAGGACCTCGTAGGCGGCACGCGAGGCGTCCAGAACCTGGTAGAAGGTCACGCCATCGGCCGTCACGCTTGCGTTGTCGCGTGTAATGACCTCCTGCGAGGGAACTTCCAGAACCTGTTCCATCATGTTCAGGCGGTGACCGATACGGTCAACGAACGGAACGATGAAGTTCAGGCCAGGCTTAAGTGTCTTGCGATACCGGCCAAACCGCTCAATCGTATAGTTTATTCCTTGCGGGACAGTCTTTACGCCGGCAAAGATTATCAGAATGACGAGAACAGCAAGAACGATCGGAAGGATATCGAAGCTCAAATATTCCTGGACCATCAATATCTCCTATATGAGGCGCGCCAGGCTGGCGGAAACTACGGTCGGTTGAATCAGTGCTTACTCTTTTTCCAGAAACAAATCGTAAAAAATGCCGAGAATACCTCCAAGTTATGCCTTTTTTCGCAACCAGAAAACTCCGGCAAAAGGCACCGCCAACTCGACAGCATTGGAAATCGCCTGACGGCTAGAGGTTAAATTTCAACAGGTTGCCCCGATCAGATTATGTCATTGGTTCAAAGAGTAACTGCCTCCGGTTACGCGGGTTGCCGGCCATGCGGCATACCGCTGCCGCGGAACGCGGCGAGCATTCTCGCATTGCGTACAGCTTTGGTCAAAGCCAGCCTGACAATTCCCGCCGGACAATGTGCTCGATGACGCCCATTCCGAGCTGGCTATCGTTGAGACACGGAATGTGACTGAAATTCTTCCCGCCATGCTCCTCGAAAATTTCCCCGGCTTCTCCGGCAATTTCTTCAAGGGTTTCGAGACAGTCCGCGACGAACCCCGGGTTCATGACCGCAATGTTCGCGACACCGTCCTTGGCAAGTTGCTCGACGGTCTTGTCTGTATACGGTTGCAGCCACTCTTCCGGCCCAAACCGCGACTGGAAGGTGAGCTTCAGCTTGTCCTCTCCCCATCCGAGGACTTCGCGCATCAGCCGGGCGGTCTTGTGACAATGGCAATGATAGGGGTCACCGCGCTTGAAGTAAGACTGAGGAATTCCGTGGAACGACGTCAGAACCACATCCGGCTCAAAATCCAATCCTGCCAGATGCTCTTCCACCGATTTCGCCAAAGCTCCGACATAGACCGGATCGTCGTGATAGGGCGGAACCGTCCGGATGGCCGGCTGCCAACGCATCTTGAGCAGCGTTTGACAAACAACGTCATTCACAGTGGCCGTCGTGGTCGCGGAATACTGCGGATAGAGTGGAAAAATCAGGATCCGGTCACATCCAGCATCCTTCAAGGCCTGAAGGCGCGACGGAATGGACGGCTTGCCGTATCGCATGGCCCAATCGACATGGACGCGGCCGGCGTCGTCACCGATCAAGTCCTTTAGCTTGTCCGACTGGCTGCGCGTGATGGTTCTGAGCGGGGACTCGTCACGTTCCTTGTTCCAGATTTCATCATAGGCCTTGCCGGACTTGCCCGGACGGGTCATCAGAACGATCCCATAGAGGATCGGATACCAGATAGCCCGCGGCCATTCGATGACCCGCTTGTCGCTCAGGAACTCCCGCAGATAGCGGCGCATTGACCAATAATCGGTTGCATCCGGTGTGCCGAGATTGACGAGAAGTACGCCGACCTTGCCGGCTTTCACCTCAGGATGGCCGGAAGGAAGGCGAACCGCCTGCATCTCTTGGGATGAACCATCTGAGGGATGTGTCGAAGATTGAATATTCATCAGGAACCCGTTGCGACAGGAATTCGGTCAGCGACTACATAGGCCAGTCTGGACCCATTGCCAAACACCGATTGTCTACGTTCCTGAAACCCTTCGGATCAATGCCTGAGCAGCATCGTACACTCAAACTCTCTCAAGCATACTCCCGCTCATCAGCAATGACCTTTCCATCGTTGGGCAGGCCACCGGCAGGGAGCAGTTCCACATCGCCCTTGAGCCTTGTGACAGTCCGAAGGGTTTCGGCAATACGCCCTGCCAGGTCAGAATCGATTTCGCTGCTTTCGACTTTCAACGTCATTGCATCGGCCTCACCTGCACGGCGGACTTCGAGCCGCGCCTTGGCGACTTCCGGATGCTGGCCGACAATATCGGCAATCTGGGACGGATCGACAAACATGCCCTTGACCTTGGTTCTCTGATCGGCCCGGCCCATCCACCCGGCCAGCCGGCTGTTGGTGCGGCCGCAGGGCGAAGTGCCAGGCATAATCATCGAAAGGTCGCCAGTCCCGAAACGGATCAGCGGGTAGAGAGGGTTGAAGCAGGTGACGACCAGCTCGCCGACTTCACCATCGGCGACTGGTTCACCGGTGCCGGGACGGACAATCTCGACGATGAAATCCTCGTTGATGACCATGCCTTCGCGCGCTTCGGTTTCATAGGCGATGACACCCAGGTCCGCGGTGGCATAGCATTGTGCAACTGCGATACCGCGGTCGGCATATTCCTGGCGGAGCGAAGGAAACAAGGCGCCGCCGGAAACCAATGCCTTTTTGATCGACGACATGTCGCGCCCGAGGTCCGCGCCTTTGTCGAGCAGGATCTTCAGGTAGTCCGGTGTTCCGGTGAACGCTACTGGCCTGAGCGCTTCAACAGCCTCAGCCTGCATTTCCGAATTGCCGACACCGCCAGGAAACACCGTGCAGCCCAGTGCCATGGCACCCTGATCGAGGATGAAGCCACCCGGAGTAAGATGGTAGGAAAAAGCGTTCAGGACCACATCCCCACTTCGGAAACCGGCGGCGAACAAAGCGCGGGCACCGTTCCAAGGGTCATTTCCGGGCGCTTGCGGTTCAAAAATCGGGCCCGGGGACATGAATACCCGCGAAGATGACGAAAGGTCTCCGGCAAGGAAACCGCCAAAGGGAGGGTTTTCCCTCTGCTGTGCCATCAAATGCGGTTTCCGCAAGACCGGGAGCTGCGCCAATGCAGTCCGGTCAATCACGGCCGTCAAGTCGTGGCCGTCCAAATGCGCTTTCCAGCCCGGAGCTTCACTGGAAGCATGATGCAGGAAGGCTGGCAAGCGGGAAAACAGATCCCGTTCGCGCTGAACGGGATCCTGCCGCTCAAGCGCATCGAATTGCTCATTGCTCATAGCTCTTGCTCCGACTTCTGCCGGCCGGTCAGGCCAGCCAGCGTTTACGCCGCTTGTAGTGCTTCACATTACGGAAGGACTTGCGCCCTTCGCCGCCAACCCCGAGATAGAATTCCTTCACGTCTTCGTTTTCGCGCAGTGAGGCGGCATCGCCATCCAGAACGATCCGTCCGGATTCCAGAATGTAGCCATAGGTCGCGTATCTGAGCGCCACATTGGTGTTCTGTTCGGCAAGCAGGAACGAAACGCCTTCATTGGCATTCAGCCTGCGAACGATCTCGAAGATTTCTTCCACAAGTTGGGGCGCAAGACCCATGGACGGCTCGTCCAGCAGGATCATCTTCGGCCGGCTCATCAGCGCCCGGCCTATGGCGCACATTTGCTGCTCCCCGCCGGACGTGTACCCGGCCTGACTTTGCCGCCGCTCCTTCAGGCGCGGGAAATAGCTGTAGACCATCTCAAGATCCTGGCGGACGGCGCTGGACCCATCCTTGCGGGTATAGGCCCCGGTCAGAAGGTTCTCCTCGATGGTCAGGTGGCCGAAACAATGCCGGCCTTCCATTACCTGAATACAGCCGCGCCGAACCAGTTCGTTCGGAGACAGGGCCTGAACCTCGTCGCCTTCAAACAGGATCTGGCCCTTGGTCACCTCGCCGCGTTCAGCCTGCAACAGATTGGATATCGCTTTCAATGTGGTCGTCTTGCCTGCCCCGTTCGCACCGAGCAGCGCCACGATCCCGCCGCGCGGCACGGTCAGGGATACGCCCTTCAGCACAAGGATGACGTGATCGTAAATGACCTCAATGTTGTTGACCGACAGGATCGTATCGGACGTGTCACCCTGAGCCTTGTCGAGGCTCGCATGTATGTTCATCGGACGAAAACTCCACAACAGTCATTCCGTTTGGGACCGGGGCAAGTTACCGCCCCGGCCCGGCCATGTGGCCATGGCTTATTCGCAGGCCAGATCGCCGCGTCCCGGCCAGGGAGCATTCGACTCGGCATACTCGGCAGCCTTCTCAGCTTCCAGCGGTGCGATCGCATCGCGGTCCGGAGACAGCTGATCGGAAACCTGAACGAACGCCGCTCCGTCCCATTCCAGCATCCATCCGCCGCCATGACCGGTATGGTTGTCGCAGCCCGTGGAGAACGGCACGGTCATGCCGGCCATTCCAAGTCCTGCCAGGGTTTCCTCGGTGATGTTGAGATTCTCAAGACCCCAACGCAGCTGAGCCGGCGTCACTTCGACCGTATCGAAGTTTGCCTGTGCCGCCTTGATGCCTTCCACCAGGAACATGGAGATCACGACACCGCGCTGGTAGAAGATCGAGTTCATATCTTCCGGGCTATCGAGCAGCGAGTTCCCGGCATCGACGACATGCTTCTTGATTTCGTCCATTACCGGGTAAGAGCCGGGCACGTTCCAGGATATGGTCTTATATCCTTTACCCTTCTCGCCGACGAGCTCCAGGTCGCCGTCATACCCGGACCACCAGATACCGACGAACTGGTCCATCGGATAGCGGGTCTTGACCGCCTCGGTGATTGCGCCGGCATTCATGGCACCCCAGCCCCACATGACAACAAAGTCCGGGCGTTCACGGCGGATCTGCAGCCACTGCGCCGACTGGTTCTGCATTTCCTTCAGACCGACCGGGATCGGCAGGAAGTCGAAACCGTTTTCCGCAGCAAGTTTCTCGATCAGCGGGATCGGCTCCTTGCCATACGGGTGATCAAGATGCAGCAGGGCGACCTTCTTGCCTTTGAGGTTCGCCAAATCCCCGTCGGAAATGTAGTTGAGGATCATCGACGCGCCATCCCAGTAGGAGGACGGCGGGTTGAACGCCCAGGCAAAGACATTGCCGTCGGACATCGGCGAGAAGCCGTAGCCAGGCGCAAGGATCGGGATCTGGTCGACATTGGTACGCGGCAGCACCTGAAGGGTGATACCCGTAGACCAGGGCTGGGTGACCACGGCCCTGGACTTGGTCTTCTCGTAGCACTCCACACCCTTGTTGGTGTTGTAACCGGTTTCGCATTCTTCGAAAATGATCTTCGCGCCGCCGACGCCGCCATCGCGGGCATTAAGCATTTCAATGTAGTCGCGCTGGCCGTTCATGAGCGGGATACCGGTCGCCGCAAACGGCCCGGTACGATAGGCAAGGTTCGGAGCGTAAATTTCCGCTGCGGACGCGACTGATGTGCCGAAACCGACGCTTAGGGCAAGTGCCCCGGCGAGGCCCGCCGTCTTCCAATTCATACCCATTGGTGTTCCTCCACTTTCCTTAGTGCTTTGGCCGGCGCACCTCCCGTACGCCGTCCGGCTCTCCGGCCATCCGTTAGTACGGGAACGGCCACAAGATCAGTTTTTCGCGGATGATCGCGTAGAAGCGCGCCAGTCCGTGAGGTTCGATAATCAGGAATGCAATGATCAGCGCGCCGACGACCATCACGTTGATATGCTCCACAGTTGCCGAGTCGATCGGAATGCCCAGCGCAGACGGCACCAGATTCAGAACAACCGGCAGCGCGACGATCAGAATTGCGCCGAGAAAATTGCCAAGAATCGACCCTAGGCCGCCAATGATTGCGATGAACAGGATCTGGAACGACAGCGGGATGTCGAACAGGTTCGGTTCCGCCGCGCCCTTCCAGAAAAACACCAGAAGGCCGCCGGAAACTCCGACAATGTAAGAAGAGACGGCGAACGCGGTCAGTTTTGCTGTCATCAGCTTGATACCGACCAGTTCCGCCGCAATGTCCATGTCGCGTGTGGCTTTCCACATGCGGCCATAGCGCCCGCGTGTCAGGTTGATCGCCAGCACTGTGATCACGGTGACGACCAGAAGGACGCAGTAGTACTGGACGATGGGAAGCGCCGTCGGGCCGGTGACCGTAATGCCGAAAACAGAAGACGTTGAAACCTCGATGGCACCGGATGCGTTGTAGTTGTAAAGCCAGGCCCACTTCTCAAATAGCCACACAAGGAAGAATTGCGCCGCCAATGTCGCGATGGCGAGATAAAAACCCTTGATCCGCAGCGAAGGCAGTCCGAAGGCAACCCCGACTGCCGCCGAGAAGAAACCGGACAGGAACACCGCTACAAAGATGTTCATGTCCGGGATGATCGTCATCAGCTTGTAGGTCGCATAAGCACCGACACCCATAAATGCCGCGGTCCCGAGCGACAACTGACCACAATATCCGGTCAGAATGTTCAGCCCAAGCGCTGCGAGCGAATAGATCAGGACCGGCACAAGCAGGGCCTTGAACGTGAACTCGCTGGCTGTCAGCGGAAACACGACATAGGCGAGCAGCACAACACCGAGAACAAGATAGAAATCCTGACGGATCGGAAACAGGGCCTGGTCGGCTTCGTAGCTCGACTTGAATTGACCGGCTGTACGAAAAATCATTTCGGTCTTCCTTTCAGCAGATCAGATGCGCTCGATGATTTTCTCGCCGAACAGACCTTGCGGCCGGAACAGCAGGACCAGAAGCGCGAAGATGAACGGGAACCAGGTTTCGGTATTGCCGCCAAGCATTGGTTGGCCCCAATAGATCTCGAAAACCTTTTCCAGAATGCCGATGGCAAGACCGCCAATGATCGCGCCGGAGACCGATTCGAGCCCGCCCAGCATCAGGACCGGCAGGGCCTTGTAGGCGATCACTTCGAGGGCAAATGACACTCCGGCCCGTGCGCCCCAGACAATTCCGGTCACCAATGCGATCACGCCAGCGATGAACCAGACCAGAACCCAGATGGTTGACAAGGAGATCCCCACCGACAGAGCCGCCTGGTGATCGTCGCCCAGCGCCCGGATCGCGCGGCCCATCTTGGTCTTGTTCAGGAACAGGAGAAGTCCGGCGACGAGCAGGATCGCCAACGAGACCGCGGTAACATCCTTTTGTTCCATCAGAACGAATCCGCCGAAGGGCTCGAATTCGAAGGAGCCGGTCGGAATTCCGAGTTCGGACGTGATCATCGCCTTGTTCTCACCGCCGAACACGAATTGCCCGAAGCCGATCAGGAACAGCGTCACGCCGATGGTCGCCATGAACAGGATGATATCGGGCTGATTGACGAGCGGGCGGAGAACAACACGCTCGATGCTCACGGCCACCAGATACATAACCAACAAAGTCAATGCCACAGCGGCAAAAGCCGGAATACCCATCTGGTGCAGACCCACAAGTGTCAGGGCGGCAAACACCACCATGATCCCTTGTGCGAAGTTAAAGATACGCGAGGATTTGTAGATCAGCACGAAACCAAGCGCGATCAGCGCGTAGAGAATCCCCGAGACAAATCCTTCCCACAGCACCTGAAGAAAGAAGTCCGGCAAGGCGACCATCTGGACGAAGGGGTCGATGAAAATGTCGTAAAGCATGTCGATTGATCCCTAATGCGCAACGCCGAGATAAGCGTCGATGACGGCCGGGTTCGCTTGAACCTCTTCCGGTGTTCCGTCTGCGATTTTCTTGCCGTAGTCGAGAACGACGACCCTGTCGGACAGGTCCATGACAACCCCCATGTCGTGCTCGATCAACGCGATGGTGGTGCCGAACTCCTGGTTCACATCCAGAATGAAGCGGCTCATGTCTTCTTTCTCTTCCAGATTCATGCCAGCCATGGGTTCGTCCAGCAGCAGAAGTTCCGGTTCCATGGCAAGCGCGCGCGCAAGTTCCACCCGCTTCTGCATACCGTAGGGCAGCTTGCCGACCGGTGTGCGGCGGATCGCCTGGATCTCGAGAAAGTCGATAATGTCCTCAACACGCTTGCGGTGTTCGATCTCCTCGCGCTTGGCCGGACCCTGCCAGATCATCTGGAAAAACATATTGGCCTTCATTGCGGTCGACCGGCCAGCCATGATGTTTTCCAGCGTCGACATGCCCTTGAACAGCGCCACGTTCTGGAACGTGCGGGCAATGCCCTGACCAACCGCTTCATGCGGGCGCATCTTGCGCCGCAACTCGCCGCGCCAGTAAATCTCGCCCTGTTGCGGATGATAGAAGCCGTTGATGACATTGAGCATCGACGTCTTGCCCGCACCATTCGGCCCGATGATTGCGCGGATTTCACCTTTCAGGACATTGAAGGAAATATCCGTGATCGCCTTCACGCCGCCGAAGGCCAGCGAGATATTATCGATCCGCAGCAGCTCCTCCCGTTCCGGAGCAACCGTCTCTTCCGGGGCTTGTTCCATAACCAACGTGTTCATTCTGCAGCCTCCTGAACCGGAGTGCCGACTGCATGTGGTTCCATATCCCGGATCTCGACGGTCGCCTCAATGGCGCCAGTCCGGCCGTCTTCAAATGTCACTTCGGTGTTCACATATTTGGAGGAGGACCCGTCATAAAGGGCTTCGATCAGCGGTGCGTAGCGATCGGCAATGAAAGACCGGCGAACCTTCAGCGTCCTGGTCAGCTCGCCATCATCGGCATCCAGTTCCTTGTGAAGGATCAGGAACCGGCGGATTTGCGCACCAGCCATCATCGGCTCACCGGCGAGATCCCGGTTCACCTGATCGACATGGTCCTGGATCATTCCATAGACGTCCGGATGAGCGGCAAGCTCCTGATAGGACGCGTAGTTGACGTTGTTGCGCTCTGCCCAGGAACCGACCGCAGTCAGATCGATATTGAGAAACACGCCGACCCGGTCCCGCTCATCGCCGAAGGCAACCGCTTCCTTGATGTTCGGGAAGAACTTCAACTTGTTCTCGATGTATTTGGGCGCGAACAGGCTGCCGTCGGTGAGTTTGCCGACATCCTTGGCCCGATCGAGAATTTTCAGGTGGCCGTTTTCCGCTATGATGCCGGCATCGCCGGTATGCACCCAGCCGTCCTCTGTCTTGGTGCTTGCCGTCGCCTCATCATTCTTGAAATAGCCGATGAAGACGCCCGGAGAACGGTACATGACTTCGCCATTGTCGGCGATACGCAGTTCCACATCGGTTGCCGGCTTGCCGACAGTATCGCCGTAAATCTCGCCATCCGGCTGCAAGGTGATATAGACGGCGGCTTCCGTCTGTCCGTAGAGTTGCTTCAGATTGAGCCCCAACGAACGGAAAAACCTGAAAATCTCGGGGCCGATTGCCTCACCGGCAGTGTAGCCGACTTTCAGGCGTGTGAGGCCGAGGCGGTTTTTCAGCGGTCCATAAACGCAGATTTCGCCGAGCTGGTAGAGAACGCGATCCTTCAGCGCAACATCTTCGCCATTGAGGATCTTCTCGCCGACACGCCGCGCAACACCCATAAAGTAGTCGAACATGCGCCGCTTGGTTTTACCGGCATCCTCCATGCGCACCATGATCTGGGTGAGCATGCCTTCGAACACCCGCGGTGGAGCAAAGAAATAGGTCGGTGCGATTTCCAGCCGGTCGACATTCACCGTTTCAAGATTTTCCGGGCAGTTGACGCAATAGCCGGCGCACAAGGCTTGTGCGAGCGAAAACACATGGTCGCCAACCCAGGCCATCGGCAGGTAGGCGATGACTTCTTCTGTCTCGTCCAGACTATCGAACGCATTGGCATTTCGCGCAGAGATCGCCAGATTGTCGAATGACAGCATGACGCCCTTCGGCCTGCCTGTAGTGCCGGAGGTGTAAAGCATCACGGAAAGATCCGACCCGTTCTGGACGGCTATTCCCTGCTCCCATGCATCCTTGAGACCGGTGTCTTCAGCCAGCGCTTTCCGGCCTTTGGCGGTCACCGTTTCAAAATCATGCAGATGGGTGTGATCGTAGTCGCGAAGGCCCCTCGGGTCATCATAGATGATGTCCTTGAGGCCGGCGATCTCCTCGGAGACACTGACAATCTTGTCGACCTGTTCCTGATCCTCGACCATTGCGAATTTCACTTCCGCATGGCCGAGCACGTAAGCCATCTCTTCAGCGACGGAGTCCGCATAGACGGGCACCGGAACTGCACCCAGCGCCTGGGCGGCAACCATCGACCAATAGAGCCGTGGCCGGTTTGCTCCAACAATTGCGATCTTGTCGCCCGGCGCTATACCAAGTGCCTTCAGCCCAATCGAAAACGCGCGGATCTCGTCCAGAACCTCGGCCCATGTCCAGCTCTGCCAGATGCCGAGGTCTTTCTCCCGAAAAGCGATTCTCGTCCCTAACACTTCCGCATTCCGCAGAAGGATTTTCGGGAACGTATCGAGCCCGCGCGTTTCTGCGCCGGGGTTGCCAGCCATAGCGTCTCTTCCCTTTGAAAGCGTCCCGTTTACCGGGATCGATTTCCTTGAGTGAACCAGATGCCGAACCACTGACGCAAGGCAGACTTGCAAGAAAGCGGGCCGGTAAAAGATCCAGCTCCATTTTTTTCAACGTTAATGCCCGGCAGTTGCTGCATTGTGTGGCAATTATTGCGAAATGTTGCAGGCGTGGATTTTTGACGTTGGTGGGATTTCAGGCATCATCCGGGCTCCTGATGACTGCTTAGCCTGACAAACGAGAGGGATAGGCAAACCCTTTTGACCCGAATAGTCTCCTCTCATGACTGACGCTTTACATCTTCAAGCTCAACTCGATCTGATGCAGGCCGCCCTCGATCATATCAATCAGGGCTTTACCGTGTTCGACTCCGAGTTGAAGCTTGTCGCGTGGAATCGCGGTCTGTCGCAGATGCTCGATCTGCCCGAGGAGCTGTGTGTACGCGGAAAACATCTCAGTGCTTTTTTCCGGGTGCTGGCTGAACGGGGTGAATACGGTCCCGGAGAAATTGAGGGGAAAATCGAACGCCGCGTCGAACGGGCGTTAAAATTCGAGCCGCATTATTTTGAGCGCGTCAGGCCTAACGGTCAGGTAATCGCAATAGCAGGCACACCGCTGCCGCAGGGTGGTTTTGTCACAACCTATTCTGACGTAACGGAGGAACGGCAGCGGCAGGAAAAGCTGGAGCGGACAGTCGCCGAACGCACGCGGGCGCTACGGCAGAGTGAAGACTGGCTAAGGCTGGTCACCGACAACATTCCTGCGCTGATCGCCTATGTTTCCCCTGGCCCGGTGTTCCGCTTTGCCAACCGCCGCTATGCAGAGTGGTTCGGCCAATCGATAGTCTCCATTGCCGGACGGCCGGTATCCGAAGTTGTCGGGCCGGATCTGTTTTCCATCCTGGAGCCGCATATCAACCGTGCCATGCAGGGAAATGCCGTCAGCTACGAATACCAACGGAACCGTCCAGACGGCACGCCCGCCTATATGCGCTCTACCCTGATCCCGGATATGACCCTCGACGGCCGGACGCTCGGCATCTTCGTCCTGTCCCTTGATGCGACGGATCAAAAGCATGCCGAAGCAGCCTTGCTGCAGTCCCAACGCATGGACGCAGTCGGCAAGCTCGCGGGCGGGCTGGCGCATGATTTCAACAATTTGCTGGCGATCATGATGGGCAACCTTCTGGCGCTCAACCGGATAGAAGACCCCATCGGGCTGGAGACGTTGCAATCCAAGGTCGACCCGATGCTGATGGCCACCAAGCGCGGTGCGGACCTAACGCAGCGACTGCTGGCTTTCAGCCGCGGAAAAGCGGTCGATCCAAAGCCTGTGTCCCTGGCGCGCATTCTTTCCAATGTGGCTGGACTTCTGGTAGGGTCATTGCCGTCTTCTATCGAACTCAAACTGGATCTTTGCGGTACGCAGCTCGGCGCCGAACTCGATCCGACCCAACTTGAAACCGCGCTGATCAATCTGGCATTCAATGCCCGCGACGCCATGCCGGACGGCGGCACGATCAGCATCTCGGTTACCGAGACAACCTTCGACAGGAAACAGGCCGAAGAGCTTGGGGTGACCCCAGGACGCTATGCAGCCTTGTCCTTTGCCGATACGGGCATTGGCATGGATGAAGAGACACAACTGCGGATATTCGAACCGTTTTTCACCACAAAACAGTTCGGCACAGGTAGCGGCCTGGGCCTGTCCATGGTCTATGGCTTCATGCGGCAATCCGGCGGTGCGATCCAGGTAGTATCCACGTACGGGAAGGGATCCGAGTTCAAACTCTATCTGCCGGCGCGCGCATGCGCACCCTTCCGGACAGACGCCGGTCCATCCGGCGGGGCCGACACATCAAAGGAACTGAATGGGAATGGCGAACTTGTCCTCTTGGTCGAGGACGATGCCGACGTTGCCAGGTCGGTGATCGAACAGCTTGAAAGCATCGGATATGCCGTTCTTCTCGCCGATGATAGCGAAGATGCGCGGCGGCTTGCCTTAGAACTCCCGGAACTCCGGGCGGTTCTCAGCGATATTGTCATGCCTGGACAGATGGACGGTCTGGCGCTCGCCAGGGAAATCCGCAGCCGCAGGCCGGATGTCGGCATTGCATTGATGAGCGGCTATGCCGATTGGTCAGACTTCGCTGGAAGCACACCAGACGCCGGATTTCCCATTCTCGCCAAACCCTTTGGCGATGATGACCTTGCCGAAACGGTACGCCAAGCCATACTCGCACGAGGCAATGGAACGACCGGGACCACTAAGCCATGACCCAGTGTGACACCCTCACCTACATTGTCGACGACGAACCGGAAATCGGCACATTGCTGAAAGATGCAATGGCACCGTTTTCCATCGAAGGCGAGGTGTTCCCGACTGGTGGAGATATGCTTGCCGCTCTGAAGCTTCGCGAGCCGGATGCCTGCATCATCGATCTCGGCCTTCCTGACCTTGATGGCATGACACTGATCAACAGGATCCGGGAAACCTCTTCGGTTCCCATTATCGTCCTGTCGGCGCGTGATCATTCCTCCGACCGCGTTCTCGGGCTCGAACTCGGCGCCGATGACTATGTGGTCAAGCCTTTCGATCCGCGTGAAGTCGTCGCCAGAATTCGCTCCGTCCTTCGAAGGGCATCCGACCGGGCACAGACATCTGCGCAGCCCGACAAGGCGAGCTTTGGCGGCTGGAGCTTTCAGCCGGGATCGCACAACCTGGTTTCGCCTGACGGTGAAGAAACGTTCCTCTCCTCCGCCGAAGCCGCACTTTTGACCGCCTTGCTGCGCGCGCCGAAACGGGTCCTGACACGGGACTACCTGTTGGAACATGGTGGCCGGGATGAAAGCCTCGACAGGTCCATAGACGTCCGGATTTCCCGGATCAGAAAGAAACTGTCATCCGATGGCCAACCTGAGATGATCCGCACCATCTACGGGTCGGGCTACATGCTGACAGTGTCGGTGCAGTGGACATAGAATTTGGCTCCTTCAGAAAAGACACAAGCCAATCATCCATTGTTGATAATACGTAGTTGCGTTACACATATTGCGCATTAACCATCATCAATATTGGAGCCAATGATGAGACTCTCTGCACCGACAATGATCGTATTCCTGATATCGCTGGTCCTTACAGTTCTCGGTGTTCTCGCCGCTTTGGGTATTTTCTCTGTGATCCCGCTCGCTGCGATCTGGATCGTAACCGCCGGATATGTGGTTCTTGCCTTGGGCTGCCTGCTCAAAGGTTTTTAAAACAAAGGCCAAGCGGCGCATCAGAGCCGCTTGGCCGCCTGGTCGCGATGCTTACGACATCAAGCGTGTTCCCTCACCCGTAAAGCCGTTCCGGCAACCACAAGGCCAGCGCGGGCCAGAACCACAGAAAAACAAGCATCAAGAGTTGCATGGCAACGAAGGGGGCCGCGCCGAGATAGATGTCGCGCGTTGAAACGCCGTCCGGCGTCACGCCGCGCAGGTAAAAAAGCGCAAAACCAAAGGGCGGCGTCAGGAAAGATGTTTGCAGGTTGATGGCGATCATCACGGCAAGCCACGCTGGTGAGACAAGGCTGCCATCCGGCATCTCCATCAAGAGCAGAACCGGGGCTACCAGCGGGACGACCACAAACACGATCTCGAGAAAATCCAGAAAGAACCCGAGCAGGAAGATTGCCAACATCACGAAGAATATCGCCCCAAGCGTCCCGCCGGGAAGCGCCTCGAGAAAACCGGCGATCGTTTCATCTCCTCCCAGTTCCCTGAACACCAGGGCAAACATGGTTGCGCCAAACATGATCGCGAAAATCATTGCAGTCATCTGAACGCCGTTTGCCAGCAATTCCTTGAGCATTCCGTTTTTAAACATGGCCCAAAGACTTGCGGCAACGGCACCTGCGATCACCAGGCACAGACCGGCAGCGACACCGGTTGCAGATCTGCCCAGATTGGCAGTGACACCCGTTTGCGCCATGGCGGCCAGAAGCAGAACGGCAACCGCTGAACCGGTCAGCAGCCATCTGCCTTGCTTCGATTGACGCGCACCGGCCAAGACAAGTGCGCCTATCACCCCGACCGCAGCAGCCTCGGTTGCGGTCGCAATTCCGGCCAGGATCGACCCGAGGACGCAGAGCACCAGGAAAAGCGGTGGCAGCAAGCCCGAAATCACACCGCTTGAGGACCCTCTCGATGGACCTCCGGGGAGCCTCTTCCGGGGTTGGACGCGGGTCCACCTCGACCAAACAATCTGAAGCACAAGGTACAAGCCGACCAGCAGCACGCCAGGCAGAAGTGCGGCCGCAAAGAGATCGGCGACCGAAAACGGCTCGGTGGAAAACAGCCCCCGGCTGCGCTGTGCAGTTTGGGAGGCGTTGGAGATCTGGTCGGACAAAACGACCAGGACGATTGAAGGCGGGATGATCTGGCCGAGCGTCCCGGCGGCGGCGACCGAACCGGATGAAAACCGTGGCCCGTATCCTGCCTTCAGCAATCCGGGAAGTGCGATCAGGCCGAGGGTCACCACGGTCGCCCCGACGATACCCGTTGAAGCGGCCAGCAATCCGCCAACCATAGTCACGGATAGGGCGAGCCCGCCGGGCACCCTTGAAAACACATCACCAAGTGCATTCACCAGGTCTTCTGCAATCTGCGAGCGTTCCAGAATGTGCCCCATCAGGACGAACAGCGGGACCGCCAGAAGCGTCTGGTTGGTGACAATCCCGAATATCCGGTTCGGGATCGCTCCGAGCGGCACGTCCGCGCCCAACAGGTTGGCCAGAAAAGCAAAAAGAACGGCCAGTCCGCCCAAGGTGAAGGCGACCGGGAACCCCGCCATCAGGGCAATGCAGGTTGCGCCAAGAAGCAGAAGGTCCAGATGACCGGCAATCGCGTTCATCGCCTGCCTTCGGCTATCGATGGTCTGGTGGCCATCGTTTGAACTGCCTCAAGTGCCAAGACAATGCCTTGAAGAGCCAACAAGACTGCGCCTACGACAAGACCGGTTTTCAGCAGAAAGACCCCCTGGAGGCCCGAGGGTTGCGGCGATCCCTCGAGTATGGCCCAGGATGCCAGGGCGAAGGGCAGCCCCTTGAAGATCATCACCGCGCAAAAGGGCAGGAGAAACAGAACGCAGCCGCAAAGATCAATTGCCGCCCGCAGCCGCACATCGGCGCCGGACATCACGACATCCACCCGGACATGCCGGTTGACGGCCAGTACAGACCCGGCCGGAAGCAGGACCACCGCCGCATGCGCATAGAGCGCCAGATCCTGAAACCAGAGTGCCCCCACGCCGAAAACGTATCGCAGCATGACGACGCCCGCCATCACCAGTGCCGCCGAAAGCAACGCTATCGAGCACACCGCCGTAAGGGCGTTGTTGAGCGCATCTGTCAGGGCCTTGACTATACCCACCCGGGAAATCCGTTTGCGACATGGGACCGCGATATGCGATGCCCGGTATCAAGACACCCGGCAATGCAAAGCGCGCTTGCTGCGCGCCTCGCCACTTCTGCACCTGTCCAATCAGAAATTCAACGAAATATCGCGGTGATCCGAAAGGCAGCCGGCGACATCAATGGCCATGTCCTCGGGCAACCGCGCCTGTTGGCGCAGGCCAATGTTGTCCTTGATCGACGCATTGTAGGTTTCCAGGGCCGGGAGCAGTTCCGCGTTTGCCTTACGTCGCCATTCCAGATCGGCCTTCAGCGCGACGAGCGCCTTGTCGATCTCAGCGATGGCCGCGACAGGATCCGGGGACCGGCTGCGCATGATCTTGCGGGCCTCGTTGACGCCCTTGCGGATATCGCCGGCTCCCTCGATTTCGCCGATTGCCGAGCGGACTTCGGAGATCACTTCGACGGCGGCTTTCGGCTCAAGCGTTTCAATCGGACCCTTGAGGGCAACTATGTCTGCCTCAATGGCCGCGACCTTGTCGACATCGCGAAGAATGGACTTGATTTCCTGCACTGGCTCGTAGGCATCGTCTACAGTCCTGCGGTAGGTTCGGCGTGCCTGTGTTTCCGCTTTCTGGATCTCGGCGAAGGCATCATGACGTTCATCCCATTCAGCTGGGATTTGTGCATAAAGAGCGTCCCGTTCGGCTTCGAGCATGGCAATCTGATCGGATGCCCGCTCCCCCTGTTCCGCCGTATGGATGCCGGTTGGACCGGACCGATCCACGATCACCTGCAGCTCTTCAATATGCGCTTCTATCCGCCGTGCATCACGTTCGAGACTGCGGACGGTGACATGTAGTGGACGGTAGTCAACAGCAGCTTCCGTCACCGCCTGTTCCGCGCTTTGGATTGCCGCCATCTGCGGCAGCGCCTCACGTGCCTTTTCCAGGGCCTCGGTGAGATCCTTGCGCAGATCTGCCGGGAGGTAGCTGACATCAATGGACCCGACACGATCAATTGCCGCGAGGATCGAGGGACCGTTTTTCTCGTAGTCCTCCTGGATCAGTTCTTCCATGCAGTATTGCAGGCGCGGGTTCTTTGGCGGAGGCGCGGTCTCGGACAAGAGTGTCGACCGGTTGGGCAAGTAGTTCACCAGTTGCGGATAAAACCCGACAATCCCGAGCGCCAGAAGTTGCAAGCCGATAAAGGCAATAACGCCCTTATACATATCGATCGTCTTGACCACCGCTGGCGCAACGCCGCGTAGATAGAACAACGCGAAGCCGAAGGGTGGCGTCAGGAAGGACGTCTGTATGTTCAAGCCGATCATCACGCCGAGCCAAACCGCAGTAACATTGGCAGACGGCTCGGCAAGAAGGATCGGCGCAACGATCGGCACGACCACAACGGCGATCTCGATAAAGTCGAGGAAGAAGCCGAGAATGAAGATCACCAGCATGACGATCAGGAACTGAGCCCAGAAGCCCCCGGGCAATCCTTGCAGGAAGTCCTTGACCAGTTCTTCGCCGCCAAACGCACGGAAGGCCGAAGTCAGCATCGCGGCGCCAAGCAGGATGATGAACACCAGCGAAGTGGTCTTGGCGGTTTCCACCATCACCCCGCGCAGCGTGTTCTCAATTTTCAACGTCCGCCAGCCGGACCAGAAAATTGCGATCAGCAGCATGGATACGGCAATCACCGCCAGCACCAGCCCGAGCAGATCCTGGCTGGTCTGGATCAGCTTCACATTGACCGCACCGATGAAGCCGATGACCACGGCAAGCCCGAGCAGCGCAATCACAGCGATGGTTGCCGGGGCGAAGGCTCCGCGCTCGCCTTCGCGCAAACGATAGCCGGCCATGATCATCGCACCGACAGCACCGATGGCACCGGCCTGATTGACGGTGGCGATGCCGCCGATGATCGAGCCAAGCACGAGGAAGATCAGGGCGAGCGGCGGGATCAGCGTAATGGCCACCTTGCCTGCGAACTTGCGCGTAAAAGTGCCTTCCTGATGAACCGCCGGGGCAGACTTCGGATTGAGCAGCGCAAAGCCCAGAATGAATAGCATATAGAGGCCGACAAGGACGAGGCCCGGCAGAAACGCGCCCAGGAACATCTCACCGGCACTGGTAGACACCACCGCAAAATCAGACGGCATGGAGATTTCGCCGGTGCTGGCCTTGTAGAGGCTTTGCCGGAGTGAACCGGCCTGATCGACCGCGCTTGCGAGCTGGTCGGCCAGGATGATCAGAACGATTGACGGCGGAATGATCTGACCAAGCGTGCCCGAAGCTGCGATCGTGCCTGTCGCCAGCGGGACCGAATAATTGTTACGCAGCATGGCCGGCAGGGAAATCAAACCCATCGCGACGACGGTCGCACCAACAATTCCGGTGGTGGCCGCGAGCAGCGCACCAACGAACACGACCGAGATTCCGAGGCCGCCGGGAACCGGACCGAACAGGCGCGCCATGGTGACCAGAAGATCTTCGGCGATCTTCGAGCGCTGCAGCATGATCCCCATGAACACGAACAACGGAATTGCGATCAGCGTATCCCGTTCGGCTTCCCAGTAGATGCCGCGGAAATTCGTGACACCGGCACTCAGCCACTGACCGGGACCGCCATGAGAGAAAAACGCGTCCGGATCGCCCGCGAACAACAAGCCGGAACCTGCGGCCAGTCCGATTGTCAGGATCGCGGAACCGGGCAACGCGAACGCGACCGGAAATCCGGACCCGAGCGCGAAAGCCATCAGAACAACGAGAAGAAGGAGAAAAAACAGTTCCATGACAGGAGATCTTTCGGACGGCTACTGAACAGCGTGGCTTTCGTGATCGCGACCGCCGGGTTCCCGGCGAATGTCGGCCACCGCGTCAAGAAAATAGCTTACGAACTGGATCATCATCGATATGGCGAACACTCCAAGGAATGCTGCCATGAGATACTTCACATACAGTCCGAACCCGGCTTGAGTGACCTCGTAGCTGAGGATCGGGCTGTTGATGATGTTCTGCTTACCGCCCAAGCCGATGAGCAGAACAACGCCGCACAGACTGATGCCCAGCATGACGCTGCCAATCGCGTTGACATAGCCCTTCAGGGTTGACGACATGCCGGCGTAAAACACGTCGACCCGCACATGCCCTTCTTCCAGAAGCGTGTAAGCGCTGGCGAACAGGAAGAGGGCTGCGTACCAGAACCGAACGAGGTCGGCGAGAAAAGCCTGTTCATAGGAAAAGACAAACCGGCCGATCACAATCGCCAGTTCGGCACCAACCACAAGCAAAGCCAGCCATGTAAATCCGAGGGTGCGCGAAAACGCTGCAATCACCACCGATAACGCAATCAGGGGCATGTGGACGTAAGGACCGCGGAACTGCGATTTGCCGAGTTCATTGGTGAGTTCCGCACCTACAATGCCCTCCAGAAAGCCTTCGACACGCAGAAACGAAATCGCCGCGTCAACCAGCCCGACAATCAGGACGGCGAAAAACGCCGCGCGAATGAAGAACGTATTGATGCTGCTGATCCGTGCACTGTCGGCCCGCAGTCCCGTTTGCGGCGACCGGACCACATAAAGCACCGCCCACAGTACCAGCGCTGCATAGATTGCAAGCTGAAGCCACGACCACATGATCGGCAAAGACCCGTTTGCGGTCGCACCCCAGATTGGCGACACACCAGGCATGTCCTGCCAATAGGTCAGGTAGTTGTTTAAGACAAACGCGGCCATGATCGCCAGAATAACCCAGGCGAACCATCTGAAGATGCGCGTTCCCCCCGCGGTCGCTTCAAGATCTGAATTCATCAATGGCGTTACGGCTTGAAGCTGCGTTCAAGTCCGTCCCCCGAAATTTATGTTTTTCGTTTTTGTATTCGCACTTATGGCGATGGGGGGCGGAACTGCTCCCACCCCCCCTTTTGTCCGCAATTTGTAGGGCTTAGCCCCCGATGCCGAGCACCGCGTTCCGCTTGTTACTGTAAGCAATATCGGAAATGGCCATCCAGCCGCCGATCTCTTCACGCGCATTGACCACGCTTTCAAAGATCTTTTTCGCCAGCGGATCGAAGTCCATGGCCTCTTCGAGCACTTCCTGAGCAGCTTCGCCGAATGCTTCGTAGATTTCGTCCGAGAACTCACGAAGTTCCACGCCATGCTCGTTGATGAGACGGGCAAGATAGGCACCGTTGTTGGCGTTGGTTTCGGCCATCGTCGCTGCGTTTTCTTCAGCACAGGCAGCTGCGATGATCGCTTGGTCAGTCTTGGACAAGGAGCCCCAGAATTCGCCGTTGATGCCCATGGCAAGCTGCGCGCCCGGCTCATGCATACCAGGGAAGTAGTAGTATTTGGCAGCTTCGTAAAACTTCATGAAATAGTCGTTGAACGGACCAACCCACTCGGTTGCATCGATCGCGCCGGAAACAAGGTTTTCGTAGATCTGGCCGCCCGGAAGGGAAACCGGAGACGCGCCGAGTTTCGCCATGACGTCGCCGCCCTGACCCGGAATACGCATCTTCAGACCCTTGAGGTCGTCAGCGGTTTCGATTTCCTTGTTGAACCAGCCGCCCATTTGCACGCCGGTGTTGCCCATCGCGAAGTTCTTCAGACCGAACTCGCCAGCCAATTCGTCCCATAGCTCCTGGCCGCCGCCAAACTTAATCCAGGCGTCCAATTCAGTATATGTCAGGCCGAACGGAATAGCGGTGAACGCGGACCAACCTGCGTGCTTGCCCTTCCAGTAGTAGTCGGCACCGATGTAGGCTTGGGCGTTGCCCGAAGCAGCTTCGTCAAACGAGTCAAATGCACCGACACGCTCGCCAGCGGCGAAATACTGAACGTTGATCCGACCTTCCGTCAGCTCGGTGATCCGGGCGCACAAACGCTGAGCGGGAATGCCCAGACCCGGGAAATCCCGCGGCCAGGTGGACACAACCACCATGTCCGTAACCCCTTGCGCGATTGCCGGGGCGGCAAGCGCAGAGCCAGCCGCTACACCACCGACACCCAAGCCTGCATTCTTAATAAACGAACGACGATCCATTGAAATTTCCTCCCAAATCGGACATCTCATCCAACCGGCACTCACACTTGCACCGATACGAACGTATGTCTAGTTGACCCGGGCAGATTTAGGCTATTCGTGGTTCTGCGCAAGATCTCGGTACTAATACTGAACCAATCAGAGATTGTTTTTGCCACCCGACCTAAGGGAAATTGCGGAGTCCGGTGATGAACTTCACAACAAAACTGCTTCTCATCACAATTCTCCCACTGATCGTTGTATCGATGCTTATTGGCGCAACGACCTACTTTCAGGCGCAACGGCTGATCGATGTGGAAACCGAGTCAATCGAGACGCGGATTCTTGCGTCCAAGAGGCAGGAAATCAGGAACTACATTAGCCTCGCCCTTACGTCGATCGAACAGTTTTACGAAAACGAAACCGGCGGACGTGAGGCGGCCCAGGAAGCCGTAAGGGATATTCTGACCAACCTGACTTTCGACTATGATGGGTATTTTTTTGTCTATGCGCTCGATGGCACGAACATCGTGCATCCTAAACTGCCGCACCTTATCGACGGCAACTGGTGGGACCTTCAGGACCCTGAAGGCGATTTTGTCATCCGGAATCTGATCGGTGCGGCGAAGGCCGGTGGCGGATTTCACCGCTATGTCTGGCACAAGCCATCTACCGGGTCCGTCGAGAAGAAGCTCGGCTATGCAATTCTGCTCGACAAATGGGGATGGATGCTGGGGACCGGGCTTTACATCGATGACATCGAGCGGGAAATCGCCGCCATCAGAGCGGATTTCTCCAAAAGCATTCAGCAAACGGTCATCGTCGTTTTCGGCATCACGTTTGCCGCGATTGCGGTGGCAGGATCCCTGATCGCCGGCTTCCGGTATTCCGAACAGCGCTTTGCCGACAGCAAGTTAAAGGCCCTCAACAACCGGATTTTTGATGTCCAGGAGAATGAGCGCAAACGTGTCTCGACCGAATTGCATGACAGCATTTCCCAGCTTCTGGTCTCGGTCAGATATGGGATCGAACTGATACAGGGCGAAGCGCCGCTCAAATCCGCTCTGCGCAGCTATGCCGACAAGTGCATGAAAACGCTCGACGAAGCCGTATCGGAAGTCCGCCGGATTTCCCGCGACCTTCGCCCAAGCATACTGGATGACATGGGACTTGCGACCGCGCTCAACAGCCTCGGCCACGAATTTCAGGCGCAATCCGGCATTACTGTCAAAGTCGCCGCAGAAAGGTGCCATGACCGCTTGCCGGATGCAGCAAAAACCGCGCTCTACAGAGTCGTTCAGGAATGCATGACGAACGTGGCACGCCATTCGAAAGCGGATGAAGTAACAATCCGCCTCACCATTGAGGCCGATGTCCTCTTACTGAGCGTTGAAGACAATGGCATTGGCATCGTGCAACCATTGCCAAAGGCCGGCGGGCTCGGTATCCGCAACATGCGCGAACGGATCGAAACGCACGGCGGAACATTGACCATAACCCAACGCTTTGACCGCGGTACACTGATCCTGGTGACCTTGCCGCTCAGACACACAGGCCGGGAGGCTGCCTGAAAGTGGAAACCGGGAACGCTGCCATCAAGGTGCTTCTTGCGGACGATCATGAACTCGTACGCGACGGAATCCGGGCGAGACTTCAAAATACGCCGCAGATCGAGATTGTCGGAGAGGCAACCAACGGTCAAGAAGCTGTTGAACTTGCAGCCAGACTTCAGCCGGACCTGGTTCTGATGGACGTTTCCATGCCCAGAATGAACGGCTTGGAAGCTGCGGCTGAAATCAGCAGGAACTTTCCGCAGATCCATATCCTCGTTCTGTCGATCTACGACAATCCGGAATATGTACGCGGTGTTCTTCAATCAGGCGCCAAGGGGTACATACTCAAGGACATTTCCGCGCCGGAAATGATCACGGCGATCAACAGCGTTGCGTCGGGTGGTTTTTACTTCTCGTCCGCCGTGGGTCCGACGCTGGTTGGCAGCGAGGCTTCCAGTTCGCAAGAAGACCCGTACGGCCTGACCGAGCGAGAGCGGCAAGTGCTGGCTGCCATCGCAAAGGGGCAACCGAACAAGGAAGTTGCCAAGACGCTCGGGATCAGCGTACGCACTGTTGAATCGCACCGGTTGAACCTGCGTGAAAAGGTTGGCAGCAAAAACGCCGCCCAGCTTTATCGTGTCGCGCAGGAACTCGGGCTGTTGACTTGATACCTAGCAGGAACCTTCGGGCCGGACATATGACCAAACCCCTCATTCTCGTTACCGCAGACATCAAGATGCTCGATGGTTACCGCTGGCATTCCGTCAATGAATTCTATCTGAAAGCGGTCGCATCGGTCGCGGATGCGGTTCCGGTCATTCTCCCGGCCCTTGGCGCTGATATCGATCTCGATTCCGCGCTCGATCAGGCGGACGGGGTTCTGGCAACCGGCTCCAAATCTAATGTCAATCCGGAGCTGTACGGCAGGGAAGCGACCGAGGCTAATGGACCTTATGATCCGGATCGCGATTCCACCTCTTTGCCGCTTCTGAAGAAAGCAGTCGAACGCGGAATCCCGATGTTCGCAATCTGCCGCGGCATGCAGGAACTGAATGTCGCTTACGGCGGCACCCTGCAAACCGAAATCCAGGAGCTTGACGGCAGATTCGATCACCGGGCACCGGTTTCCGAAATTCAGGCAGAACGCTTCCGGTTGGCACACCAGATTGAGATCACTACCGGCGGCGTCCTAGCCAGCTTGGTCGGCGACGCACCGATCCAGGTGAACTCCCTGCACCGGCAGGCGGTCGGAGCCCTGGGCAACGGGCTTGTGGTCGAGGCCCGCGCCGATGATGGCACGATCGAAGCAATGTCTATCGAACGGAGTCCTGCCTACACGGTTGCTACCCAGTGGCATCCGGAATACTGGGCCAGCGACGACGCGCCATCGCGCAAGTTGTTCGAAGCCTTCGGTGATGCGGCCAGAAAATACCGCGAAAGGCGGAAGGGATAATCCTTGCCGCTATCGCCAGCCGATGGAGGCTATCAGGAAAGTCAATCCGAGGAAGAACACCAGAGATGCTCCGGCGACCTCGATGCCACGCAGGATCACCGATGACGTCGTACTGCCTTCCTGGAACAGGCGAACGGCCAAATCCCGCGCGCCAACCGCTAGGCTGGCAAGCACTGAAACCGTGATACCGGTCCCCACCGCCATGGCGAGTGTTGCGGCAACGCCGGAAATGAGCATTCCCTGCGAAAGCGCAAACACCAGCACAACCAGAGCCCCGGTACAGGGACGTAATCCTACGGCAAGGACAATTGACGCGGCGCGCGCAAGATCGATACGGCCTTGAACCATGTCCGGTGTTGGCGCGTGGGCATGCCCGCATGTACTGCACACCCCATCTACTCCGAATTCATGCACATGGCCATGGTGGTGGTGCTCTTTGTGATCTTGATGGTGATGGCTTTCGTCGTGGTCATGAGCGTGAAGGTGGCTGTGGCCGGACGCGCCCGCAAGGGCGAGTTGCCCGCTGCCCCCAAAATGCACCGCCTGCAGTATCAGCGGCCGGATGGCTTTTTGCCAGAGAAGCCAACCTCCGAGACCCGTGATGAGCGCGAAGGATCCTATTTCAAACCACCGCGCCGTGTCCTGAATGGCAATGGAGGTCAGGTTAAAGACAACCGCTAATCCGCCCACAAGCACAATAGCCGTCATTGCCTGGGCAAAGGCCGACACGAAAGACAGCACGATGCCTTTCTTCAGCGTCTCATTGTTGGCAACCAGATAAGAAGAGATAACGGCCTTGCCATGGCCTGGACCGGCAGCGTGAAACACACCATAGGCAAATGACAGTCCAACCAGTAACCACCCGGCATTCGGGTTGCTGTTGAAGGCGCGAAGCGCGGCAATCAGATCCTGATAAAATTCCGACTGGAGACGGGCGATGGTTCCAAACACGCGGTCAAAAAGACCGACTTGAACAGTACCGGCAACTGGGGAGTCCAATTCGGCCAATTGGCTGGACGGAGTTTGATCCGGGAACGCCTTCACTGTATCGGCATTGCCGTCTTCCGCCACAGCAACCGTTGAAGGGGCCTCATCGCTCAAAGCGCCTGACACCTGACAATTCACGACCATCTGGTTAATCTGGGAGGAAGCGGCCGATTGCAGTTCCGGCGGAACATCTTCGTTCACGCCAACTTGTGCCAATGCATAGGCGGTCGCATCATCGAGCGCCGGTGGATCCTTGCGGGTGATCGCGCAAGCCGACGGCGCATTCATAACGCCAAGCGAACCTTCATCCCGGCTGAACCGGAAATCGACATAATAGGTCGGATCGTACACATCGATTGTAATCGGCTTAAGCGCGTCACTGGCCTGCTTCATCGGCAACCGGAAGTGCAGTTCCAGAAGCTTGACATCTTCCGGCACGGTTCCGCCATTCAATCGGACGGATTCCTCGATCGCTTCGAAATCCTCCGGTTTCATGACCCAATAGTCCTCAAGGGCCACGGTCTTGACTTCCAGCCAGTAGTCGGTCGGGACGTTAAAATCGAGTTCTATGCGTGAATTGTCACCGAACGTGAAATAGCCGAACTCCGCCATGCTCTCGACATTGATATCGGCCAGTTCGCTGAGTTCCTCGCGCGAGTAGAAGCCGTCCCCGTTGGTATCCAGCCCCAATATGGCGTAGGCGGAAAACGCATCGTCGAACCGGAAAACATGCTGAATCGCAACCGCCTTGCCACCATCGTCAAAGACGAGCGACGAGCGTGCCTCAACAAACACATGCGGGTGAGCGGCAACCATCTTGACTGCCGCAGTTCCTCCCGTGACCGCAAGAAACACGATCACAAGCCAGCGCATCAGAGGCAGTCTGAACGCCAAAATGTGTATCACGGCCCAATCCACCTCAAATTTCTGAACAACGGCATAAGAATCGATCCGGAGACTAGGGCCTGTGGGGATTTAGGATTTGGATCGCGGTATCGATGAAAATCGTTCGGATCGAGAAGCAATGTCGCTGGAAAGGCCCTTCCTTTTCAAGACATTGCGCCGTGGAACCGGGCGATTTTCATCATATCCCTTGCGGGACGCGGCGCTTTTGGCCCCGGATGGCGTCAGAGAGCCCTTATGGAGGTTACTCCATGGCAGTCTCTCTTCCTGATCCGCGGCCAAAAGCGTCTCGCGCCGCGACCGAAGCCTAATTCCCCACACGCCCTAGTGTCCATAGAACGCGGCAGGATCATGGCGGATAAGTATTCCGCAGCGCACCAGAGCACCAAAATGATAAATTCCTATGAATCGCGATTTCTGGTTATTTCTCACTCAAATTACCAGCGTAACTAGCAATAAAACCGTACTATTTCGCCAAAATCCAGCAAAATACTTCCAAATCCAATTACCTGCACGGAGCCTCCCATGAATGCCCTAACCCCAGTGGTCGGCGAAACCACTGTCTTCGATCACCCGGAAATGAACAACCACGAGAACATCGTTTTCGCCAGTGATCGCAAAACCGGACTGAAGGCCATCATCGCCGTCCACGACACTACCCTTGGCCCCGCCCTCGGTGGCTGCCGGATCTGGCCCTATGAACATGCCGGGCTGGCCCTTACCGATGCCTTACGCCTGTCACGAGGCATGACTTACAAAAACGCCCTCGCCGGTCTGCCTCTCGGCGGCGGCAAGGCAGTGATCATTGCAGACCCGCGCAAGGACAAGACGCCGGAGATGATGGAAGCATTTGGCCGTCATGTTGAACGCTTGTCCGGAACCTACATAACAGCCGAGGACGTCGGCGTTTCGCCTGAGGACATGGAAGCCGTTGCACGTTCTACAGACCATGTGCGCGGCACGAATGACACCGGCCTTGGCGATCCGTCACCTTACACTGCCTTGGGCGTGTTCACGGGTATCAAGGCGGCCGCAAAACATGTGTTCGGAACGGATGACCTAGCCGGACGGATTGTATCGGTACAGGGCCTCGGCCATGTCGGCCTGGGACTGGCGAGCCTGCTGAAGGAAACGGGTGCCGAACTGATCGTGTCCGATATTCACGCGCCATCTGTCGAGCGCGCAGTCGCGCTGTTTGGCGCAAAAGCTGTCGACCCATCCCGTGCCCATAGTGTCGAAGCCGATATATTCGCACCCTGCGCTCTTGGTGCGATCCTCAATGCCCGGTCAATTCCTCAGATCCGGGCAAGCATCGTTGCGGGCGCTGCGAATAATCAGCTCCAGGCAGCGACGGACGGCGAAGCGCTGAAAAACCGCGGGATCCTTTATGCACCCGACTACGTGATCAATGCCGGCGGCGTGATTTCCATTGAACTATATCGGCCCGGCGAGACCGACCAGCTCGTTCGGGAAAAGGTCTCGGCCATCGGGGAGACCTTGCGCGAAATCTTCTCGCGATCCGTTTCAGAAGACCTGCCACCGGATGTAATCGCCGACCGGATCGCCGAAGAACGGCTGGCACAAGCGCGGCGGTAATACCGCCCGGCGGGATCACGTATCCTGCCGGTTCGAAAACCAGTCGACGAGAAAGTCCACGAACGCCCGCACCTTGCCGGTCAGATGCCGGCGGTGCGGATAGACGGCATAGATGCCGAGATAGGGCGGTTCAAACGCATCAAGAACGACGGTAAGGCGGCCGCTGGCGATGTCATCGGCGACAAAAAAAACGGGTGTCCGGAGAAAGCCAAGATCTATCAGCGCCGCTTCCCTTGCGGCGGCCGCACTGTTCACCGACACCGGTCCCTTGACTGCGACGCTGGTCCTTTGGCCACCTTGCCTGAAGGCCCAATTCTGCTTGTGCCGATAATTGGTATCAACGATACAGGGAAGCGAAGCAAGGTCGCCCGGAACCTTGGGCGTTCCATATCTCTCGACGACGGCCGGTGTGGCGCAGATGACCGTCCGGAACGGGGCGATCTTGCGCGCGATCAGGCTTGAATCTTCCAGCTCCGACACCCGGACGGCAAGATCGAATCCCTCTTCAACCAGATCTACAAACCTGTCTTCCAACCGCAGATCCAGAACAACATCCGGGTTGGCCGCAATGAAGTGCATGAACGCCTGATTCAACGTGTTGTCGCCCAGAGACCGCGGCGCGGAAACCCGTAGCCGTCCCCGGATCTGCTGATGAGACGACTGCACGGAGGCGTTCAGATCGTCGATGCGTTGCAGGATTTCCGCAGCTTCCTTGTAGTATGCTTCGCCAACTTCAGTGAGTGAGACTTGCCGTGTCGTCCGGTTCAGCAACCGGGCACCGAGTTCGTCCTCCAGCTCACCTACATATTTGGATACCAGCGCCTTTGAGCGGCCCATTTCACGCGCTGCGGCAGAAAACCCTTTGAGATCGACCACCTTGATAAAACACCGCATTCGGGTAATGGCGTCCATTTGCACTCCTGTGTCCTTACCCGTAGGTGCCGCCAATCTGTCCGGGATGTCGTTTCCTCAAGTTTCCGCTGCAGCCGGGCGCGCCTTTCGAAACCTGCGGCGGATACCAAAGAAAAACATGAGAATGCGGATGGCGAACAAGCCGCCAACGCCACCCAGAACGGCGCTCACCAAACCTTCCGAGGTCACCGGCACCCCAAGTTCGTAGTCGTCCATCGTGGCGCGGGCAAGTTCACCATCAAGGCTTTGGGCGATAACCATAATACTGCGAAGCGAACCGGCATCCTGAAGCTGGGCCTTCTGTTCCTTGAGGTTGTGCAAGCGGCGGTCTGCCGCCTCCATGCTGTGCCCGCGCGCCTGAATGAATTCCTCGTCCGAGGCCTTTTGCAAGGCAATGGCCTCGTTGAAGGTCAAGCCGTTACTTGTGGCGTCGCGCTGAAAATCGGACAACACCTTCTCAAGGGCATCAATGGCGCCGCCAAGCCGCTGCCGGTACTGCTGGGAGAATTCAGGCAATTGCGATGTCGCCGTGCCAGTGATCAGCATAGTCAAAAGCATCAAGATTCGCGCCATTGCTGCTCTCCCTATTGCAGCGTGATGATACCGGCCTCCGAGTTCTCGGTCCCGAATGCCAGCCGCACGCCCTGGTCATCCCAGCCAAGGGCGCTGATTGGGCCAGATCCCGAGCACCTTAAGGGCACTTCTGCATTATCGGAAAATCTACCAAGAGATACCATACCGTCTTGATATCCAATCGCAACGACGTCTTCCTTGGGGTGGCAAGCAACTGTGGATACAAGCGCATCATCACGCATGCAGAGTTGCAAGGGTTGCTGCCCCATGGGTCCGGTCTTGCCGGAGAAAGGCCAAAGAATTGCGGCATTTGCGCCCGAAGTCGCAAGGTACTTTCCGTTCGCGGACCAGCTGAACGATTTCACTTTTACTGGATAGCCGGTCATGCGCATGTCCTGGCTGTCCCTTAACCGCCAGCCATGCAGGGCGTTTTCCTGCATCGCTGTCACCAAATACTTGCCATCGGGCGAGAAACTCGTCGCCAAATGGGCCCCTTTCCAGAACAGTTCCACCGGGTCTCCACCCGTGCGGGCCCACCACAGTGTTGCGCCGTCATAGCGACCTACAGCGAGGCGCATGCCCTTGGGGGCGAATGCAATTCCGCCGACAGCGCGATTATGCACGAACTCTCTTTCGCTGGCATCTTCAAAACGGACCCAGGCGGTACGGCCTTCAGCGAAGGCAATCGCACCCGAAGGACCGGCGGCAATCAGGTCTATCCATTTGCGCGGGCGCTCAGCCAGACACTCCCGAGATCCGTCCGCCGCACAGCGATAAATGCAACCATCATCACCCGAGGTGATGAGGGCCTTCCGGTCCATAGTGAGCGTTGCGGCCAGAAGCCCGCTCTTGTGGACCCGAAGGCAATTCGTTCCACGACCGACGGTGGTGACCGTTCCTTTTCCGCATGCGAAGTACGCGGCATCTCCGAGAAATCCCGCATGAACGACAAAGCCGTCGACTTCGACGGGCGCTAGTGTTGGCACGTTTCGAAGTCCTCAGGATACCGAGCAGGCGGAAAAACTCTGACGCAGGACATCCCAGTTCAGATCCCGGCCAATGAACACAAGCCGGCTTTGCCGCGGCTCATCATCACGCCAATCGCGCTGGTGATCGCCTTCCACGATCATATGCACGCCCTGAATAACATAGCGCTCCGGATCGTCCTTGAAGGCCAAAATACCCTTCATCCGCAGGATGTTCGGACCCTGAACCTGGGTTACCTGATTGATCCACTGGAAGAACAGTTGCGGATCAAGATCACCGGCGGTGAGCGACATGCTTTTCACCGAATGCGGATCGTCGTCGTGATGATGGTGATGCCCGTGGTGGCCGTGGTCGTGGTGGTGATGGTCATGATCACAGTCCGGGCCGCACTCATGCCCGTGTTCATGCTCGTGCTGTTCTTCGCCAAGGAACTGCGGATCCAGAGTCAGGATGCGATCAAGATCGAACGCGCCGCGGTTGAGAACATCAGGAATGGAAATGCCGCACCGCTCGCTCCGATGAAGCACGGCATAAGGATTGATCGCCTTTATCCGTGCCTCGACCGCTGCAAGGTCTTCGGCTGAGACCAGATCGGTCTTGTTAATGAGAATGACGTCGGCGAATGCGATCTGGTGTTCGGCTTCCTCGGTATCCTTTAGGCGCTGCATCACATGGCGGGCGTCGACTACGGCGACGACGGCGTCGAGTTTTGCCGCGGCACGCACATCGTCATCCATGAAAAAGGTCTGAGCAACGGGAGCAGGTTCGGCAACCCCTGTGGTCTCGACAATAATCGCGTCGAAATCACCTTTCCGCTTCATCAGGTTCTGGACTGTCCGGATGAGATCGCCTCGCACAGTGCAACAGATGCAGCCGTTGTTCATTTCGAAGATCTCTTCGTCCGACTCGACCAGAAGGTCGTTATCGATGCCAACCTCGCCGAACTCATTGACGATAACGGCATAGCGCTGACCGTGTTTCTCGCTGAGGATCCGGTTCAGCAGCGTCGTCTTGCCCGCGCCGAGATAACCCGTCAGAACCGTAACAGGGATTTGAGCCGGGGCAATTTGTCCCTCTGACATGTCAATTTCCACTTTCTAACTATTTCGGGTGCTCATACACCGCCGATTTGGCGCGAATATAGTCCTCCCAGCGGAACTTTGGGAGTGCCGCGGTCAGGAATTGTGGGCATTTCGCCTTCCAGACAAGAGCAACCCTGTCGGATGCAATATCGCGATTCCGCTCAAGAAGCGTTGCACGCCTCGAGCTTCCTTGCCGAATACAACTCCCGGGTTTTCGACAGGCGTTGCCATTTCTGGCAATAACGGTTTGAAATGTCCGGATCAATCGTGATGACGGGAAAACGCATGATGCAAACAATCGCCGGATTCGACCGTATTGGTGAAGAAAATGCCTTCGCCGTGCTCGCTCGGGCAACCCAGCTCGCGCAAGAAGGCCGGGACATCATCAATCTCGGCATTGGGCAACCGGATTTCCGGACACCCGAACATATTGTTGAAGCTGCGATCAAGGCGCTCCGCGACGGTCATCACGGTTATACGCCGGCAACGGGCATATTGCCCCTTCGTGAAGCCGTAGCCGCCGATCTCCACACCCGCCACGCTGTGGAATTCAATCCCGAGAACATTCTCGTGGTACCCGGCGGCAAAGTGACCATGTTCATGGCCATCTTGATGTTTGGCGAACCGGGTGTGGAGATCCTCTATCCCGATCCCGGCTTTCCGATCTATCGGTCCATGATCGAGTTCACCGGCGCGACCCCGGTTCCGGTTCCGATCCGCGAGGAGAACAACTTCGCATTCTCCGCCGATGAGACCTTGTCGTTGCTGACCGGCAAGACGAGGCTGGTCATCCTGAATTCTCCGGCCAACCCGACCGGCGGCGTAACCCCGAAGGTAGAGATCGAAAAGCTTGTGGCCGGTCTTGGCGAACGGCCGGACGTCTCGGTTCTCTCCGATGAGATCTATTCGGAGATGACCTATGACGGTATGGAGCATGTCTCCTTGACCCGCTATGAGCAACTCCGTGATCGGCTGATCCTGCTTGACGGCTGGTCGAAAACCTATGCCATGACAGGATGGCGCATGGGATATGCGGTCTGGCCGGAGGCGCTGATCGACAAGGCCCGGAAACTGGCGGTAAATGCCTGGTCCTGCGTCAACGCACCAGCACAATTTGCCGGGATTGCGGCGCTGACCGGTCCAAAGGAAGCCTGCCAGGCGATGGTCCGGGAATTCGATTGCCGCCGGAAGGTCATCGTCAAGGGACTCAACGAAATAGACGGCATTACCTGCAGAACACCGCTCGGGGCGTTCTATGCATATGCAAACATTAAAGAAACCGGCTGGAAGTCCAAACGGCTTGCGTCCGCACTCCTTGATGAAGCTGGTGTTGCCCTGATCGGCGGCCCGGACTTCGGCGTCCTTGGCGAGGGGTACATTCGACTTTCATACGCCAACTCCGAAGACAACATACGGTCCGCGCTGCAACGCATCCAGTGTTTCCTGGGGATCTGATGAAACCAAACTGTTACTTACAGAAATTACACCGCAAAAAATACGTAATAGAAAACTTTCAAAAAATTTACACTAGCATTTACTTCTTACACGCTTAAGTAATATTTGTTGCAGTTTAATAATTCAGAAGGGTCGTCGGAAAAAATCATGCACGTCGGGTCGGAAAATTCGATTTTCATGGATCTTGCGCTCTCGTTCGGATCGCTGAAGGACTGCATCGCATTTGCTGATCCGGATTGGCGCATCAGCTTCGCAAACCCGTCCATGCTGGCTCTGCTGGGACGAACTCCGGAAGAGTGCCTTGCAAGGCCCGTTCGGGATCTGTTTTCCGGTTTGAATGGCTATCTCCTGGATGCTGAAGGGACGCTAACCAGCGAAGAAGCAAGGGTGCCGGAGCGAGCTGCCCATACCTGTCTGGTTGCCGGAGCAAACACGCCCGTGGAAATCCTTTGCGCACCCATCAAAGGGACCGACAGCGAATTGAACGGATACCTGATCATCGCTCGCAATATCAGCGAAAGAGTCGGACTACAGGCCGAAGTCAACAGCCTCGTGGCCAGATTGGAAGATTCCCTGGAAGCCTTGTCGGAAGGGTTCGCCCTCTATGATCAGGAGGATCGGCTGCTCGCCTGCAATAAAAACTACCGGCAAATCTATTCGGCTTCTGCCGAGAGCATGGTACCCGGCACGACATTTGAAGACATCCTCAGGTTCGGCCTGGATAACGGCCAATACGATACGGGCGGCCAATCCAAAAAAGAATGGCTTGCCGAACGTGTGTCCTGGCATCAACGCGCCGACGGACAAGTACTGGAGCAGGAACTCGGCGACGGACGGTGGCTGCGTGTCTCGGAAAAGCGAACCCGGTCCGGCGGCATTGCGGGCATTCGAGCCGATATCACCGAACTCAAGCACGCGAAGGCAAAAGCCGAACAGGCATACAACGACTTGTCCGTTCTCGCCGACAGCGTTTCGGCGCTGATTGTCGAAGTCAATCGCGAAGGCCTTTGCCTGTTTGCCAATCGTGTTGCAACCGAATGGTTGAACGCACCTTCCGACACGTTGATCGGAACCAGGCTGGACCTGCACGTGCCGACCTTCAGCGAGCGGTCCTATCTGCGTCACATCAGCAAGGCATTCGCTGGAGAGAAAAACTCGGCTGAAATCCGCGTGAAGACGCCTGACGGCCGCACCCGGGACTGCCTGGTGGAATTCAATCCAAAGTCGGATGCGCACGGCAACATTTTGAGCATCGTTATGCTGGCCAACGACATTACGGCGCGGCGGGATACCGAGAGAACGCTGGCAAAATTATATGAAATTACGTCGACCCGGGCACTGGACCATTCCGAGAAAATCCAAGAAATCCTTGAACTTGGCTGCAAATATTTCTTGCTGCCGATGGGGCAGATCGGTGAAATTGCCGGCAACCGTTACACTGTCAGGAATTCCTTTGGGGCCGACAATAGACTGACCCCCGGATTGTCCCTCCCATTAGACGCCACGCATTGCGCCAGATCACTGAAAACAGATGTCCCGGTCGCGATCATCCATACGCCCAACAACAGCAACTCAGCCCATCCGCTCCGGCAATTCCAGGATGTTGAAACATACATTGGAATGAAGCTGATTGTTGACGGAGAAATCTACGGCACGCTCAGCTTTTCGTCTCCGAATCCGCGGACAGCGGCATTTTCGACCGCCGACTATCAGATCCTGCAACAGTTCGCGGACTGGATTGGAAATGAGATCGCACGGCAGAACGACCATCAGGCGCTGTTGGATGCGCAACTGGAAATGGAACGGGCGGCCAGCATCGATGACCTGACCCAAATCTGGAACCGGCGTGCCTTTTTCAACCGGGCACAGGAGGAATGTGAACGCTACCGGCGTTCAGGCAATCCATGCTCGGTGGTGATGTTGGACATCGACCACTTCAAACGGATCAACGACCGGTTCGGACATCGCACCGGCGACAAGGTGCTGCGAAAGTTCGCGAAGATTGTCGGCGGCGAACTCCGCAGTTCCGACACGTTCGGGCGTGTTGGCGGCGAAGAGTTCTGTATGTTGTTGTTCAATACCGATTCTGCGAACGCAATTCCGACCTGTGAGCGGCTGCTGGAAAAAATCCGGGAACAATGCATCGTGGACGGCATGAACCAGCCCATAACCTGCAGTATCGGCGTGGATGAAATCCGGCGGGAAGACAAAGGTGTCTCAACCGCCATGCAGCGAGCGGACAATGCCCTTTATACGGCCAAGGAATCGGGGCGTAACTGCATCATCCGCTATGCTGACAACATTCATCAAGCCCGCACCGCCTGATTGGCCATTTATACCAAACACAGTTGACTATTTTCCGGCGAGTTTTGGTCCGATCCGGACGCCAGGTGGCGGTGCGCTTTCGCGGATCCGCAGCTCGGGCTCAATCACAATTGGCGTGTAGGGGATGCGCTCGCCGGCAATCGTCCGGAGCAGGGTCAGCGCAGCCAACCGGCCGATCTTGTCCGGGTGATTGCGCACTGTGGTAAGCGCGGGCGTTCTTGTATCGG
Source organism: Roseibium sp. (assembly GCA_965230445.1). Taxonomy (GTDB): domain Bacteria; phylum Pseudomonadota; class Alphaproteobacteria; order Rhizobiales; family Stappiaceae; genus Roseibium. The sequence continues at coordinate 3,758,739 of OZ246005.1, forward strand.
CGCCATCAATGTCATCATAGCCGGTAATTGCAATGTCCGGCCCCGGCTCAACCCCGGCACGCCTGAGGGTGGTCATCATTCCCAGCGCCACAAGATCATTGAATGCGACCACTGCCGTGGGCCGGTCCTTGGCGTTCAGTATGGCCGGCACGGCGGATCGCCCGTCGGCCTGCGTCATCAGTTCAGGCAAGTCCAGTTGTGCTGATACGTCGATACCGGCTTCCGTCAGCGCCTTGCGCCAACCCTCATTCCTCAACCGGCCGGCAGAACTGTCCCGGCGCCCGCCAACCATCGCGATTTGGCGATGCCCCTGATCAATCAGGTGCCGGGTGATCCGGTAGGTTCCGAGCTGATCATCGCCGCGCACGCAAGTTCCCCAGACGCCCGGAAGCTCGCGCCCGACCAGGGTGACCGGAATCCCCTGATCGACCAGCCTATTGATTTCCTCTGCAGTGGTTCCGATAGACGGACAGAGTATCAAGCCATCTGCCCGGTGCTGTAGCAGCATGTTCATGAAAACGCGCTGCCGCTTGGCATCATCGCGGTGATTGCAGATGAAGACCATTTGCCCCTGCTCTTCGAGCGCATCTTCCAGAGCGGAAAAAATCTCCGCGAAGAAGGGGTTCATGATGTCATGGACTGCCACGCCGACGATCTGACTGCGTGCGGTGCGCAGGGACGCCGCAGACCGGTTATAGATATAGCCGATTTCCTCAGCTGTCCGTTTAACCTTGGCACGGGTTTCCTCGGCGACAAGCGGGCTGTCGCGCAAGGCCAGGGAGACGGTGGCGGTCGAGATGCCGAGCTGGTCGGCGATGTGGCTGAGGGTAAGGCGCTTTCCCGGCCTGGCCGTCGCGCTTTCTGACGGGAACCGGGAATCGCTGTCTTCGGTCATAAATAGCCAAGCCACCATACGGGGGAAAGTTCCGCTTTATGCACGGAACGCCCGCGACCGGCAATGCTCACTTTGGTGCACGGCGCGCTAATTACGCCGCTTGGTGCTGGGTGCTGAATCATCGTAGTCGTCTCGAAGATTGACAACCACCCGCCGGTTCTGGGATTTGCACGCTATGTCGTCGCAATCCGTGACCGGGCGCTCGATACCATATCCCTTGGTCCACAGCCGCTTCCCGTCCACACCGCGCTTGACCAAAGCGGCCATCACCGCATCCGCCCGCCGGGTCGACAGCTTCTTCTGCTCAGCTTCGCTGCCGGTATCATCGGCATGACCCTGGATCTTGACCAGCCAGCGTTTGTTGCTGTTCAGCCACTTCGCCTGATTTTCGATGGTCATCAACGCTTCGTCAGACACAGTAGCGGAGCCGGGGGCGAAGTATATCCGCCGGCCGACATTGATGATAAACTCTTCCTCGGAGCCGGCTTTGATTTCACCGAACCCGGCAGCCGGGGCATTGGTGACGTCTGGTGTGGACAACACGCCACCGCTGTTGCAACCTGCCAGACCAGCCACGGCAATACCGATGAGTGCCAGGGTCCGTCCCCGGCTGACGACTTTCTCAAACACCATTGCCCCCATTCCGTGCAGCTGTGCCCTTTGGGCTCTTTGGCCGCTATCCTGCGCTTGCACCCAAATGCTCAAGCACGAGCACTGCCGTACCCTTCGGGCACCTTTGATAAAGATCGATCACGTCTTCCGGGAACATGCGGATGCATCCGCTAGAGACGTCATTGCCGATGCTCCAGGGCTCCAGTGTGCTATGCAGCCTGTATCCGAGGTCGACGCCGTCCCGGTAGAGATAGAGAGCCCGGGGTCCGAGCGGGTTCTCCGGAGACCCGCCCTTGACCAGCCTAGGCAGGTCCGGCTGGCGTTGCAGCATTTCGGGCGGCGGAACCCAGCGCGGCCAGATTGCCTTTCGGTCGATCCGGGCGCGCCCGTACCACTTGAAGCCTTCGCGCCCGACACCGACGCCATAGCGCAGCGCGGTATTGTTCTCCCAGACCCAATAGAGAAAATGGTTCCGGGTATCGATCACCACGGTTCCCGGCGGTTCATTGCTGAAATACTTCACCATCTGCCGGCGCCAGACCGGTTTGATCCGGTCAAAGTTGGTGCGCCGGTACTGAAATCCGTTATCCGCCTGATAACCGCTGAAATATGCGTTTGCTGCCGCACTTGCCAGGCCAGGTCCTGTCAGGGAAAGCGACCCGGCTGTCGCTGCAAGTCCGGCCAATACTGTCCGCCGATCAATTGTCATGTCAGTCCTCCCAAACAAAACGGCCACTCTTCCGCATGTCACAAGGTCTTCCAGACTTCATTAAGCCGGTAAGAAGAGGCATCCGTCAACTGTTATGGGAACCAATGGTATCTCTAACCCTTTCGCACGCCTTCGCGATAAAGGATGTACAGCCCGGAGAGCACAACAATCGAAACACCGATCAACGTGGTCAGGCTGGGGACGTCGCCAAACACGAGAAACCCGAGCGTGATCATCCAGACGATCTGAAAATACATGAACGGCGCCAACATGGAGGCCGAGGCGAGCTTGTGGGCCCGGATGAACAAGTAATGCCCGCCGCCACCGAACACCCCGGTCGCAACAAGCAATGTCCAAGTCCACCATCCTTCCGGCTGGACCCAGGTTGACACGCCGACAGGTGTCATGGCGGCTGCGGCCACGAGACCAGGGATCAGCAGCATGGTGGCCGGGTCAGAGCTTCCTGCAAGATGCCGCGTCATGAGCGCATATGTGGCGTAAAGAAGCATGGATATGATGGAGTAAATCACGGGCCACTGAAGGCCATCCGCGCCCGGCTGGGTCACGATCAGCACGCCTATAAAACCCACAACGATTGCCGCCCAGCGTCTCGGTCCTGCCCATTCCCCGAGAATCGGGCCAGCCATCGCCGTGATCACAAAGGGCGCTGCAAACATTATGGAGGTCGTTTGGTCGAGCTGCAGATAGCGCAAGGCCAGAAAATTGAAGAAGGTCGTACCGAGCAGACAGAGCGCCCGGACGATCTGCAGAATTGGCCGCCCGGCAATCAGCAATCGCGGGCGCATCCAGACCCTGAACAGAAAAAGAGTGATGACTGCGTGGCTCAGGAACCGCACCCAGACGATCTGCAGGATCGGCAGTTCGCCGCTGAGATATTTTGCCGTTGCGTCAAGCAATGAGAAACTGAAATTCGCCAGCACCACGAAAGCGATACCGGCTAGCGTTGCCGTTGCCGCACCGCCACCGTGCTTGCCTTGCTGCGTCGAAGTATGTTCCATGGTGATTAGTCCATTTCACCGCCGCTACATGTCGAATGCGGTCGCGGTGTTTCGTTAGAGCAAATTGGTCTAGTCCTCTGAATCACTCATATTGACGGGTATAGTTTTGTGAGTTTGACGCGCGCGTCTTTGTTTGTGAATTGCCATTCGGCTTTGGTCTGCTTTTTGTTGCGTGCGTCGACCCAGGCGCTGACGTCGCGCGCCAATTCTTGCTGGCTCCCGATGCGTTCTTTCAGGCACTGACGCGACAGGACCGACAGTTCCGCTTCGGCCATGTTGAGCCACGATCCGTGTTTGGGCGTGTGGTTCCACTCGAACTTTTCGGCGATGCGTCTGGCCTTTTCCGGTTCGAACGTCGCATAAAGTGATGCCGGGCTGTGAGTGTTCAGATTGTCCTGAACCAGCACGATCTTTTCGGCACCGGGAAAATGGATGTCGGCGAGTTCAGCAAGAAAGTGTGCGTAATCCGACTTGCCGCGATGGTTCGTGACCTTGACGTGCCGCGCCCCTTCGAGGGGAGCAAAGGCCATGAACAGATTGGCCGTTCCTGCGCGCTTGTATTCATAATCGTGCCGGGCAATGCGCCCGGGCACCATGGAGACCGGCAAGCGCGCCGCGCTGACCAACTGCTTGGCCGCTTCATCCAGACAGACCAATGGACGCTTTGGGTCACGCGGGCGCTGGTAAATCGCCAGCACGTTTTCCATGGCGGCGACAAAGGCAGCGTTCTGTTGAGGCGGGATTACCCAGTAGCGGCTCCGGTGAGGTTTAAGTTCGTTTTTTTAAGCGCACGCCCAACGGTGTTGAAGTGTGCAGCCTCGACAATGTTCATCTCGACCACCTTGTCGGCCAGTAGCCGGATGGTCCAGCGCGCATGACCTTCCGGCGGCTGCGAACAGGCCAGCGCGATCAGCTTCGCCTCCGCCTCACCGTCGAAAATGCGCCGGATGGCTGGATGGGTCCGCTGCTTGCGGGCAAACACCGCATCCAGCCCTTCCATCACGAAGGTCTCGCGCACGCGGGCGACCGTAGACGGCGAGGTCTCCAGGCTTTGGCAGATCGCCCGATCCGTCCAGCCTTCCCCGTGCGGTCCCTTGTCGGCTTTCAAAAGGATACGTGCCTTACAGTTGGTACGCGCGGCCAGTGTCCCCTTCCTGATCTTCGCCAAAAGCGCCTCACGCTCATCCACCGTCAATTCAACAACATATTTGATGTTTGCCAAAACCTGTCTCCTGGTGCACCCGTCGGAAAAAGGGAATCAGAACACAAAGCAAACCGCAACAAATCAATTTGATTGGTGCTATGGACTAGGGCCTGTGGGGATTTAGGATTTGGATCGCGGTATCGATGAAAATCGTTCGGATCGAGAAGCAATGTCGCTGGAAAGGCCATTCCTTTTCAAGACATTGCGCCGTGGAGCCGGGCGATTTTCATCATATCCCTTGCGGGACGCGGCGCTTTTGGCCCCGGATGGCGTCAGAGAGCCCTTATGGAGGTTACTCCATGGCAGTCTCTCTTCCTAATCCGCGGCCAAAAGCGTCTCGCGCCGCGACCGAAACCTAATTCCCCACAGGCCCTAGGCAACCGGGACGGTCAGATACATGCCGTTACGAACATGCGAAAGCTGGCTGGGGCCATTAACGCTTGAAGAAGAAAATGGTGCAATCACCCACCTACACTGGAAAGCTGCCGAACACCAAGAAGAAACGACACTATTGAAAGAGGCGGCAGCGCAGCTGGAAGCCTACCTTAAGGGGCGATTGAAGGATTTCGACCTGCCGCTTGCGCCGAAGGGGAACCCGTTTCAAAAGGCTGTCTATGACGCCATGCTCGCGATTCCCTATGGCGAAACACGGACGTATGGTGATCTTGCAAACGCACTCGATACCTATGGGCAACCGGTAGGACAGGCCTGCGGTGCCAATCCGATCCCCATCATCATTCCCTGTCACCGCATTCTTTCTGCAACGGGTCTGGGCGATTACTCCGGATTGGGAGGCACGCAGACCAAGATCGAACTCCTGAAGCTGGAAGGCGGTTATCCGTTTCTGATCTAGATGTTGTCTTGTCAGCTTCATACATGCTGCGTAGGTCATCGGAAAATCGGCTTGAATGGCAACCCCAATCCAATAGTTCTGATGACCAGTACCGACCACCCCAAAACGGCCCGGCCGACAAAGGCAGAATTGTTCAAAGTCTCCCTCAAAGTCGGCCTTTTGTCGTTTGGCGGGCCAGCGGCGCAAATCTCCGTCATGCATCACGAGTTCGTCGAATCCCGAAAATGGGTCTCGGAAGACACGTTTTTACACGCCTTGAACTACTGCATGCTGCTGCCTGGGCCAGAAGCGCAACAGCTTGCAACCTATTGCGGCTGGCTGTGCGGACGGACCCTTGGAGGGCTGATCGCAGGTCTGCTGTTCATCCTTCCAGGCGCGCTGGCCATGGCCTTGGTCAGCTACCTTTACGCCGCATATGGTGATTTTCCCGTGCTTGCGGCGGTGTTCTACGGCATCAAGGCTGGTGTGCTGGCAATTGTCCTGCAAGCGTTGATCCGGATTGGCCGCAAGGCGTTGACTACGAAAGTGTCCTGGGCGATCTGCGCCACAAGTTTCGCGGCCCTTTTCCTGTTTTCCATCCCATTCCCTTTGGTCATTTTGTGTGCAGCGGCCGTCGGTTTGTTATTCGGGACCCGTCGCAATGACGACGCTGCCGGGAAGCCCTTTGATCCGTCACAAACAGCAAGTCTTTTGAAGTCGGCTTGTGGTGCAGCTATCGGCGTCATCGTCTGGGGCGCGCCTCCTTTTCTGGCAGCTTTGCTGCTGGCGCCCGGGCATGTACTTGTCGATGTCGCGGAGTTCTTTTCGCTGCTGGCGGTTGTCAGCTTCGGCGGTGCCTATGCGCTGCTCAGTTTCATGGCACAGGTGGCCATTGAGACGAAGGACTGGATCTCGCCGGGAGAAATGCTCGATGGTTTGGGCCTCGCGGAAACGACACCCGGGCCGCTTATCCTGGTCACTCAGTTTGTCGGGTTCCTTGCAGGCTGGCGCAATCCGGAGCCGATGAGTGCCTTGCAGATGGGCCTTTTCGCCGCCGCCATGACCACCTGGGTAACATTCACGCCCAGCTTTCTGTTCGTGCTGATTGGTGCCCCATGGATGGAAAGGCTAAGGGGCAACCGACGGCTGAACCATGCGCTCTCGGCAATAACCGCCGCTGTCGCCGGCACGATCCTGAATCTCGCCGTTTGGTTCTCGGCCAACGTCCTGTTTGGCACTGTCAGCACTATAGAATCCGGCCCCTTCCGGACCATCCGGCCCGAGCTGATCAGTGTGGATCTGACTTTGACGGCTATCGCACTCATCGCAGTCGGACTTGTGTTCTGGGCAAATCGCGGCGTTGCCCAAGTCGTCGGAATGTCAGCAGTGCTTGGCGTTGCAGCGAGCTTTTTCGTCTAGACGTGGCGTTAGATTTTCACTCGAAGTGGAACACTTGCTATTTGAGCAGGTGGCATGGGAAAGAGTTACAGTCACATTGATTTGGAAGAGCGCTGCCGGATTTGCGCGATGAGAAGTTTGGTTCACAGCCTTGAGCGAATAGCTGCCGGACAACATCTCGTACCCGTAGCGGTACATCTCCGCGCAGAACGTGGAACCTGTATTTGGTCGACCAGACCAAGTGATAGCGGTGGTAGAAAACGAAGTGCTTTCCCTTGTCGTGTTGAATGATCATATTCACTTAGCGCTGAAGCCGCTCGTCTGAAGAGGAGGGGTTTCCTCCAACGCGTGGATACTAAAAATGTCCGAACGCGCGCGTTTCCTAAATCCACTGGTGCGAGAATCTTTTGAGGATTCTGACCGTTGAAATGAGTCGCTGACTATTATTTCGGCCCAATTGGCATTGTCAGTTCAGGATTTCCCGGACGGTGGTGGAGGGGAAAGCTGAGACCGGGTCACAACTCTATCCAATGCAAATTGGCAGCGGACTGTTCAGTCAAAGCATCTTTTTCGAACCGGTACCAGGACCCGCCGCGCTTTTGATCGTGCATGCGGTCGATGCCTGTGTTCATGAGATGGCACATCAGCAGCGTGCCGACGCCGCCGTGACCGGCAAACAGAACCGGTGTCTCTGCCGCGATCCGGCTGAGCGCGGCGCGGACACCAGCGACGATCCGCATCTGTGCATCGATAGCCCGTTCCCAACCCCGGACGGACACGTATGGATCTGCGAAGAACTTGTTGGCCAGTTCCTCGAAGTCCTCAGGTAGAACAAACCCGGTCGATGAACGGTCGTTTTCATGGAGCGGTTTCAGGGTCGTCACCGGGAGAGCCAGACCGTCAGCGAATATCTTTGCCGTCTCGATGGCCTTGCGTTCGGCGCTGGATACAACGTGGCCGATCTGGGCGGCAAAAGACAAAGAGCGGGCGATGGCCGCCCGTTCGCGTCCGATTTCAGACAGGCCCCAGTCCGGGACCGGTGTTTCAGGATCAATGGTGACTTCAGGATGGGTGAGATAGATGCAATAGGTCATAAAGTTACGGTTCTTTCGAGCCATCCGGCAATCAGGTGGTAGGCAATTGAAAAGGAAGGTGGGATGCGGTGACCTTCGGGATGGGTGCCGTCGATCATCTGGCGCACTTCTGCGCGGTCGCACCACTTGCAGGCTTCGAGTTCGTCGTCCTCAAAGGAAATTTCGCTCGAAAGCGCCTCGCCGATACAGCCAAGCATCAAATTGGCCGGGAATGGCCATGGCTGGTCTGCGATCAGCTGCACTTTGCCGACCAAAATGCCGGATTCTTCCTGTGTCTCCCGGCGAACAGAATCGGCAATCGTCTCGCCCGGTTCCATGAAGCCGGCCAATGTTGTGTAAACGCCTTCCGGAAGGCGCGGCGGGCGCCCGAGCAAGGCCCGGTCGCCGTCGGTGATCAGCATGATCACACAAGGATCCGTCCGGGGGAAATGGCTGGCACCACAGACAGGGCAGTCCCGCCTGTACCCGGCTTCTGCGAGCACGGTTTTCTCACCGCATCGCGAGCAGAACGGGTGGGTGCGGTGCCAGTGGATCAATGCCCTAGCTTGCGCCAAGATCCCCAATTCTTCCGGGCCGAAATCCGCGCCAAGAGCCACTGGCCGCAAATCTTTTAAAAGGAGTCCCGGACGATTCTCAAACTCTTCATCTTCGCCGTTGATCGTGGTTGCAAACAAGGCGCCACCGCCGTTTGGGCGCAGCCCGAGGAACACCATTTCGGATTTCTTCGCACCAAGGTCCAAAGCTTGTGCCAACGCATGCCCGATCCTGTCCGGTGGGCCTTCCGATGCCGCCCTCGGAAATACCAGCCGGAGAGCCGTCGCCAGCACGACTTCGGTGTCTGGGGCCTCCAGCAAGCCGTTGATATAGGCTTTATCGCCACGAAAGGCTGACCGCCTGTCAAGCGGATTGACAAGAAAGCACATGCCGGAGGGGGTGGTCGCCCGATGCTTGGAATCCGCGCGTGCGGTCATGGATAGGTCCAATAGGGTCGGTTGGCCGGTGGGGTCAGGGCGCCATTGCGCCGCGCAGCTGATCTATGAGGACCTCTGCCTCGCCCGGCGGATAGTCAAGGCGCGGAACGGCACCCCACACCGGGTCAGGCCAGGCGGGGTCGTCCCGGCGCCGGGCAATGACATGGACATGCAGCTGCGAAACCTGGTTGCCCAGAGCTGCCACATTCAGTTTGTCGCAATCGGTCACCGCCTGCAGCGCCTTGCTGACCAATGCGATTTCCCGCATCAACTGAATTTGGTCCTCCTCAGCCAGATCGATGATCTCGATCAGGTCGTCCTTTCGCGGCATCATGAGCAGCCACGGGTAATTGGCGTCTTTCATGAGCCGGACGGCAGACAATGCCAGATCGGTAACCGGGAGGCTTGCCCCTTCAAGGCTTGTGTTGAGGGTAAATGATGTCATGAGCGGCCGTTTGGAAGAAAGGTTATGATCAAAGGCTACACCAAGCCTCGTCCGCAGGTCCATATATCTGTACAGCAGTGCAACGCGAAATCGCGCCCAGCATGGTTTCATGACAGAAAGATGATGAAGCCTCTTGCCAAACCCTGCCTGTGTTCTGATATAAGGCGCTCGGGAGGTTGGTGGTGGACGAGCCACTCGCCAACCGGGTCAGGTCCGGAAGGAAGCAGCCCTAACGAGCCTCGGCACGGGTCGCCGTGCCAGCCTCCCACCATTTTCCATTTTTTCGTTTTCCAATTTCCAACGCCGATATTCCGTTTGAGCCGTTCACAGAATTTGTGTGAAAGGTGCGCCACCTTGTTGAAAAAAGCGCTATGGTGCGGCCATGGATGACACAGGCCTTATCGACGAGCCGGGCGCTGAAGAACCGGAGATGATGCTGGGCGAGCCGCATGAGCTGGCTTCCCGGGACGGTGCCTATCGTGTGCTGGCCCGCAAGTACCGCCCGCAGACCTTTCAGGATCTTGTCGGCCAGGAGCCGATGGTCCAAACCCTGGAAAACGCCTTTGAGACCGGACGGATCGCCCAAGCCTGGATGCTGACCGGGGTGCGCGGGGTCGGCAAAACCACGACCGCGCGGATACTTGCTCGCGGCCTGAACTATGAGCTGTCCGGTGAAGTTGACAAACCGACGGTTCATCTGCCGCGCGAGGGGACCCATTGCCAGGCCATCATGGAAGGCCGGCATGTCGATGTGATTGAGATGGATGCCGCCTCTCACACGGGCATCGACGATATCCGTGAGATCACCGATGCGGCACGCTACCGTCCAGCAACGGCACGTTACAAAGTCTATATCATCGATGAAGTGCACATGCTGTCCAACCAGGCCTTCAATGGCTTGCTGAAGACGCTCGAAGAGCCGCCGGAGCATGTGAAGTTTATCTTTGCGACCACGGAAATCCGCAAGGTTCCGATTACGGTTCTATCGCGATGCCAGCGCTTCGACCTGCGCCGGATTGACCAGGAAAAACTGATCGGGCTGTTGCGGCGGATTTCGGATGCGGAAAGCATTCAGATCTCCGATGAGGCCCTGATGATGATCGCACGGGCGGGCGAAGGCTCGGCGCGAGACTCCCTGTCGCTGCTCGATCAGGCGATGGCCAGTGGCGGCGGCGCGATTGAAGCGTCTGATCTCAGGCAAATGCTCGGTCTTGCGGATCGGGCACGGGTGATTGATCTCTTCGGCCACCTGATGGCGGGGCGGATTGAAGACGCTTTGGGCGAATTGAAAGCCCAATATGATGTTGGCGCGGACCCGGCGATTGTCCTGACAGATCTTGCTGACTTCACCCATCTGGTCACCCGCATCAAGGTGGCGCCGAATTCGGCCGATGAAGCATCGGTGACGGAGACTGAGCGCGGCCGGGGCCGGGAGTTTGCAGACAAACTGTCCGTCCGGTTGCTGTCGCGTGTCTGGCAGATACTTTTGAAGGGCATTCAGGAAGTTCAGGCCGCACCCAAGCCGTTGGCCGCCGCCGATATGGTGCTGGTGCGTCTTGCCTATGCTGCCGACCTGCCCGATCCCGGCGAGATGCTGGAGCAATTGAAAAACGGGCAGTTTCCAAACGGCGGCAGCGGACCCGCATCGCCTTCGGCTCCGCAAAGCGGTGGTGGAACGGCCATGGCAGTTGGCATGCCGCGCGGGACTTCCGGTGGACCGCAAAGCGGCCCCACGGCCGTGGCGAGCGGGCGTCCGCAACTGGCAGCGATCCCCGGAGGTATGCCGCAAACCCGCGAGGCCGCGGCCCAGCATCGCCAGGCCGCGCCGTTGCCCGGTCCGGAATACATGCTGAAGTCATTGCAGGACTGCGCGGCGCTGGCGTCCGAAAAACGTGACGTACCGCTGAAAGTGGCGATCGAACGGCAGATGCGGCTGGTGAAATTCGAACCAGGCCGGGTCGAGATCCAACCTGTTGACAACGCTCCGGCGGATATTGCCGGCGAACTCGGCCGTAAACTGACCGAATGGACCGGACAGCGCTGGATCGTCGTGGTGTCGCGCCATCAGGGACGCCCGACCATCCACGAGGAACGCGAGGAAAACCAGCGCCAGCTTGTAACCGATGCCAAGGCAGATCCGACGGTTGCCGCGCTTCTTTCGAGCTTTCCGGGCGCAAAAGTGGTCGATGTGCGTGTGAACCGTACAGTCGAGGACGAAACCGCGCTCGCCGATCCCCTGCTGGACGAAGCCCTCGGGACGGATGATGGCGATGAGGATTGATCCCGTCCGCCGCTTGATATAGGCGCGTCGAAACTCGAAATATCACACAAACGGCAATCGCCACATTCACCCCCAAGGAGTGCTGTCCGATGGACTTCATGAAGATGATGAAACAGGCCAAGCAGATGCAGGAGCAAATGGGCTCTCTGCAGGAGCAGATCGTCGAGATCGAGGCGGAAGGCGCATCTGGCGCAGGCTTGGTGACCGTCCGCCTCAACGGCAAGGGCGAAATCCGCGGCATCAAGATCGATCCGTCCTTGCTGAAGGATGATGACGCCGAAATTCTGGAAGACCTGATCATGGCCGCACATAACGAGGCAAAAGCCAAGGTCGAGCAAGCGCTTCAGGAAAAGACCCAGGAAATGATGGGTGGCCTTGGTCTGCCTGCCGGCATGAAGCTGCCGTTCTAGGTCTCGGGATTTTACGCGCTTATGTCGCAGAAAAAGGTCGCGGGACCGGAGATCGAAAGGCTGATCCAGCTCTTGGCGAAACTGCCGGGGCTTGGACCGCGCTCAGCCCGCCGCGCGGCGCTGCATCTCATCAAGAAAAAAGATCAGCTGCTCGTACCGCTGGCGGAGGCCATGGGCATTGCGGTCCGTGACATTCGCATCTGTTCTATTTGCGGGAACGTCGATACGTCTGATCCTTGCACGATCTGCTCCGATCCAAGGCGCGATCCGGCGGTCCTCGTTGTGGTTGAGGATGTGGCTGATTTTTGGGCGCTGGAGCGCGCAAGCGCCCTAAACGCCCGGTATCACGTTCTCGGCGGCACCTTGTCGCCTCTCGACGGAGTTGGGCCGGATGACCTCAATCTTTCTTCGCTTGTGTCACGCTGTGGGTCCGGCGAGGTGAAGGAAGTCATCCTGGCCATCAGTGCCACGGTGGAAGGCCAGACGACGGCCCACTACGTCACCGATCTTCTTGACGGGCTTGATATCACCGTCACGCGTCTGGCTCATGGCGTGCCTGTCGGGGGGGAACTCGACTATCTGGATGAGGGGACACTTGCTCAGGCCTTGAAAGCGCGGACGCAATTCTGAAACATATCGTCAAAAACAAATGCCGGTCGGAAGAGATCTTGTTTTTTCCTGTTGACATGGGGCCGGCCCACCCGCGCCAGCTTGGCGTATCGTATTTACTGTAAATTTCTACAATTACCGCCGTTTACCGTTTCAACATTGGATTCGGATACTGTTCGCCAGGTCTTGTTCTTCCAGCGCGGACGTCCGGCTGCTGAAAAGAGCGGATCGGTAGTCCTCGCGAACACGGACAGAGCGGCAGACAGGTGAGCGGTACTGAAAGCAATCCGGCAGCATCCGGAAGACATCTGGAAAGCCTCGACGGGGTCCGGGGTCTGACCGCGTGCGTGGTTGTTGCTGCACATGTCGGATTGTTTTCTGATGTGATCCCGTTTCTGTCGGAATTTGAAGGAGGTTACGAAGCCGTCGGGTTGTTTTTCGCCTTAAGCGGGTTCCTGATGGTGTATCTATATGCCTTCAGTCCCTTTCGGCCGATGGACTATCTCGTCCGGCGGTTCGCACGCATCTATCCTGTCTATCTGGTCGCGGTTGTTCTGGCAGTGGTGCTCAGCGCGGTGCCGGGTCTCGGCTATATCTATCCACTAACGGATTGGACCGAAATCGGGCGTCACGTGGTCGCTCTCGGTTCATCAGGCGTGTTCTGGTCCATTCCGCCTGAAATCCAGTTCTACTTCTATTTCTTGCTGATCTGGCTGTGGACGCTTAGTCCGCAAAGGCACATGTGGGTAATGTACATGACCGTAGGCCTGATTGCCGCAGGGCTTGCGACCGGGTTCGCCGGACCCGGGATTTTCCTGTTCTCTAAACTGAAGTTTTTTGTATTCGGCGTGCTTGCCGGATATCTCTACCTGAAGGCCCCAAGGCTGAGGGCAACGGCCCTGAGCGATTGCGCCACGCTGGCGTTGTTTGCCGGTTACTTTACCTTTAGGGCCGTGTATGCACCCGAGGCCAGTTACTGGGACTTCTTGGGTTCTGCGGTTGCAGGTCTTTTGATCTACTTGTCCGCGACGGGCGGGCCTTTGCTGCGGGCGATTTTCGTCAACCCGGTTTCGGAGTTTTTTGGCCGGATCAGTTTTTCACTTTATCTCTTTCATGTTCCTGTGCTGTTTGCCTGTTTTCAGATCATGCCCGACTCCCTCCCGGAAGGCGCCAAATTGCTTGTGGCGCTGGCCGCGTCTGTTGGTGTGTCCTTCGCGACATACTCAGCCGTCGAATTGCCAAGCCGCCGCTTCATCGTTTCCTGGTGGCGCGAGCGGACAGCGCAGGGATCCGGTCTGCAAAAGGATCTGGTCCGCTAGGGCCTGTGGGGATTTAGGATTTTCATCATATCCCTTGCGGGACGCGGCGGGTTTGGCCCCGGATGGCGTCAGAGAGCCCTTATGATTATTTCTCCATGGCAGTCTCTCTTCCTGATCCGCAGCCAAAAGCGTCTCGCGCCGCGACCGAAACCTAATTCCCCACAGGCCCTAGGGCCTGTGGACATATAGGATTCACAGGCCGTCTTTTTTGTGATTCAAGCTTTCTTTTGAGGAGGCTTTGATGCGCAGCGAACGTTTTGTCGTCACGGATAGAAGTTGGGCGATCATAGAACCGTTGCTTCCGGGAAGTATCCGGGACCGGGGCCGGACAGCAAAGGACAACCGGCTATTTCTTGAAGCGGTGCTGTGGAAGGTTCGCGTTGGCAGCCCATGGCGGGATCTGCCGCCCGGATTTGGCGAATGGAACAGTGTGTTCCGGCGGTTCCGCCGATGGGCTCAACGCGGTGTATTTCAGCGCCTTTTTGAGGCTGTATCGGGTGATCCCGACTTTGAATATGTTCTTATCGATGGCACGATCATCAGCGTCCACCAAAAGGCGAGTGGCGCAAAAGGGGGACTCTCAATCAGGCCATCGGGCGCTCGAAAGGCGGACTGACCACCAAGGTCCTGGCCCTCACCGATGCGTTAGGCAATCTGGTGCGCTTCAAGCTTCTGCCCGGCCAGCGCAGTGAAATTGTTGGTGTGCCCGACCTTATCGACGGTCTGGAATTCGGCGCCATGCTTGCCGACAAGGCATTCGATGCCGATGCGTTGCGCGAAGACCTTGATACGCGCCAGGCGCAAGCCGTCATTCCGGCGAAAACCAATCGCCGCGTCCACATTCCCCACGATGTGGAAACCTACCAGTGGCGTCATCTGATTGAAAACTACTTCAGCAAAATCAAAGAGTTCAGAGGAATAAACACGAGATACGACAAGACCGACGCCAGCTATCAAGCATCATGGAACCTGGCCGCAACCATCATCGCATTGCGCTAAATGTCCACAGGCCCTAGAACGTGTCGCTCTCAAGACACAGCCTTGCATGACCGAAACGTGAAGCCTATCTCATTCATGAATCAGAGCCTCCGATTGAGTACGGCTTTTCAGGATCGTTCATGTTCTTTTCTGCTTCCCGCGCTATTTCCCAAGTGTTCCAGCGCCCCTTCCGGGCTGTCTTCTGGAAGATGATCGGATTTACCCTTGCTGTCTTGATGGTGATCTGGATTGCCCTGCAAGGGTTGGTCGCCGGGTTTGTCGAGTTGCCCTATCCTTGGCTGGAATCGGCCCTTTCCATCCTGACTGGCATCGGCGCCATATTTGCGCTGAGTTTTTTGATCGCGCCGATCTCGGCCTTGTTCGCGGGCCTGTTTCAGGATCAGATTGCCGAGATCGTTGAAAGTGAGGACTATCCGGACGAACGGTCCGGTGTTCCGCTTCCTTTTGGCCAGTCTGTTGCACAGACTATCAAGTTCACCGGTGTTGTGATTCTGGGCAACATCATCGCATTGATCCTGTTGCTCGTTCCGGGGATCAACCTGATCGCTTTCTTTCTGGTCAATGGCTATCTGCTAGGCCGGGAATTCTTTGAATTCGCGGCAATGCGTTACATGCCGCCGGCCGATGCCCGCGCCTTCAGGCGGCAGAACGCGGGTACCGTCTTCATGGCCGGCATGATCATCGCCGGGCTGCTGATGGTGCCGATCCTCAATCTGGTCACACCGGTTTTTGCGACCATCTTCATGGTCCATCTGTTCAAGAAGACGGGTGTCAGGAAAGGCATTAGCGCAGCGGCCAGGATCTGACCCTTGGAGGGGGTCAGCTTCCTGCTTTCGGCAGGCCCTTGTAAGCTTCATCGCCCCAGACGCGTTTGACTGTTTCCTCGCGGCGGCAGCCTTTGCGATAACCCTTATAGGCCTTGGCGCGGGTGATGTAGCCCCAGCGGGTCAAAACCGCTTCCTCGCTCTTATAGTAGTTCTGGTGGTAGTCTTCGGCCGCCCAGAACGCCGTTTTGCCTTCTACCGGGGTTACAATCTCCTGTCCGAGGGTCTGTTCGGCAGCGGCGATCTCAGCTTTTGCGGTTTCGGCCTGTTCTTCGTCAAGGGCATGGATCGCGGTCGAGTATCCAAAGCCGCGGTCGCAAAACTGGCCATCCGCATCCGTGACATCAATCGTGCGCAGGAAAACCCGGACCAGTTCGCCGTAGCTGATTATGGTTTCATCGAAGTCCACCTCGACGACTTCCCGGTGGCCGCCGCGTTCATAGCTCTTGTAGGTCGGCATGTCCGTTTTGCCGCCGCCATAGCCGGAGACAACTTCGCGCACGCCCGGCAGTTTCTCAAGGTCAGCCTCCACGCACCAGAAACAGCCGCCTGCAAAGATCGCTGTTTCCGCGCTTGCTGATTGAGGGAGCGCCTGAATGCCGATGCCGAACGCAATTGCGAGAGTGAAAAACTGCTTCATGGAATGGATCCTCCAAACATTTGCCTCATGAGGTATAAGACCGGCTGAAAGAGGCAACTCAAGTCATGCGCCCCGTGGCGCACATTCCCGTGAGGAGAACGTGGGCATGCGGATTTCGACTGTGCCGGCCGGCAATCGCAAGCGTATCGTGATTTGCGGATCTATGACGTTTATCGATGAGATGAAGGCGCTTGCCGCGGAACTGGAAAGCTTGGGGTTTCAAGCTACAACGCCAGTGCGTGAGGAAGCGGCCTTTATCTGGGGTGAATTGTCCGAGACAGAAGCAGCATCAGCCAAGCGGGTGCTCATTGACGGACATTTCGAAGCCATTCGCATGTGCGATGTGGTTTTGATCGCCAACTACGACAAGCATGGCGTTTCCGGCTACGTCGGCGCAAACACTCTTATGGAGGCAGCTTGCGGCCATGCACTGGCCAAACCTGTCGTGTTTTTGAATCCGCTCGGTCCGCAAAGCTGCAAGCTGGAACTCGCAGCAATTTCTTCGGGTGTGCTGGACGGGCAGCCAGGCAGGCTGCTGCCGACCCTGGCCGATCAATCGGATAGTCTTTCGAAATCTCATGATTTTCCGTGACATAAATCACACAGTCACAACTGAAGTGTAACCGGGCAATGGCGTGTCGCCCGGAGTTGCGGTTGCACCTACTCCGAGCGGCCGGCTGGCGCGGTTTGACGCCTGTTTTCGGACTGGACGATGACCGGCCGGTAGCAGCCGCCATTCCGGCAACTGAAATCGCATACTAAACAGAAACTTGCAGAAAACTTGTTGATTCGCTTCGCGGGTGGATACGGACAGACTATTGACGAAAGATCCACAACTACTGGTGAGAAATGTGAATAAAACTCCGCATTCTGCAATTCTACAAGTGTGTGACGGCACAACACTCCCGAAAATTGGGGAGTTGCCGATGACATTTTCTTAACTCTAGGGTAAACAGATCGTGTATTTTGGCAATGAACTTCCGCATTGCGGATGGTGAAGATGGGGCATTTCAAGTGATCAGACTGGCACTCGGTCTGGCTGTTTCCGTTGCAGGTATTTCGTTCGGGACCACGGCCTTCTCAGGTAACGCTGTTGTAGAAGAATACGGCGGATTCCGAACCATCACCATCCGGCGCCACAACGATATTGAAGGCGCCGAAGCAGTGTTTGATGACTACCGCCGGAATTGGTTCAGGCAAGGGTTCTCCGGCGTTCGGGTCGGCGACGGCAGCCTTGACGAGACGCCAGACATGCCCCGTTGCAACAAGCATCATTCGGGCTCCGGGGCCGTGCACAACCGCATCAACTGCGGGAGCAATCACATTTTCCGGATGAACGTGACCGGGATCGTCGCCTCGGACGAGTTTACGGCGTCTACCAACGAAGTCGGCGGCCTTGCCTATCTGGGCTATGAGTATCTGTTCGACAACGATGCCTTTCTTGGCCTCGGTTTCAGTTACTCACAATCTGATATCGACAGTTCGTTCCGCGGCGACCGGCTGGATGCGACCGCACGTGACTATGGGGCCCATTTCGTAGGTGGCTATCGCTTTCCGCACGATATAGGTGTCGCATGGAACATATCGGCGGTGCGTACGGACGACGATCTGACACGCAACGGATCGATCACATCGGATCTCGAAGCGACAAGCGCCATGATATCCGGCGTTGTTTTCCAGAAGCGGGATCTGACGGAAAACACATACATTTCCTATGGTCTGGATTACACCTTCCTCGGCGTATTCGGTGCTGGCACGGTGACCGATTCTTCCGCGACCGTGCAGGATACAGGGATCAACAATCCGCGCGGCGACTTCACCGGCTCGCTGTTGCTGGTACACACGCTTGATGAAGGCGAAGTCTTTGCCCGGTTGGGCAGCACCGCGGAAGTCATTCTGGCGACCGACCGCTGGATCGATGCCACGCTGGATCTCGGTGGCTCCTACAATCTGACTGACAGTGTGGCTTTGACCGGAACAATCGGCGGGACATATCGCAAGTCCGATTACTTCAGTGGCCGGGCCGGTTTGAGGCTTGTCGGCAAGTTCTAGCCGGAGGTTCGGCGTGAGGATTGCGCACCTCCTTACCGTTATTGCTTGCGCGTTGTTCGTGGCGTCCTGCATGGGCGAAAGCGGCCGTTATGCGGATGATCCTGTCCGCGCGGTGGAACGGACCAAGGCCTACCTTGAGAACAGCGGCGACCGTACCTATGAGACCGAAGCGCCGTCGGATCTCAGCGTTGGCCAGGTGGATCTCGGCAGAAAGCTGTTTGATGACCGCCGTTTGTCAGCCAACGGGCGGTTTTCCTGCAGCGATTGCCATATCCCGGCTCAGGCCTATACGCAGAACGGACGGCCATTGCCTGACGGCGTTACCTGGCAGGAAGGCGGACGCAACTCGCCCTCTCTGCTCGACGTGATCAACCGCAAGAGCTTCTTTCACGATGGCCGTGCGGCGACTTTGGCCGAACAGGCCGCCGGGCCGCTGACAAATCCGGCCGAAATGGCCAACCCGTCCATGGAGGCGCTTGCCGAGCGCGTACGCGGCATGGACGATTATGAGCGGTTCTTTTCCTATGCGTTTGGCGGTCCGGCGACCGCCGGGAACATAGCAACCGCGCTTGCCGCCTATCAGAAGACGCTGGTGACAGGGCCGAGCCGGTTTGACCAATGGAAGTTTCAGGGCAAGCAGAAGGCCTTGAGCGAGGCCGAGGCGCGCGGCTATCTGCTTTTCAAGGAAAAGGGCAACTGCTCGTCCTGCCATTTGATCGGAGAAAACAGCGCGCCGCTGACCGATGAGAAGTTCCACGACACCGGATACTCAAAGACCAAACCGGCAGACTGGGCCGAAGTCGACAAGGGCCGCTATGCGGTTACCAAAAGGCGTTCCGACCTCTACGCCTTCCGAACACCGTCCTTGCGCAATGTCGCCCTCACGGGCCCCTATATGCATGATGGCCGATTGAAAACGCTTGACGAAGTTGTCCGGTTCTTCAACGACGCGGATGAACTGAAGCTGAGCGACGGTGAGATTGACGACCTCGTTGCGTTCCTGAAATCCCTGACATCGAAACGGCGTCCCGGCAGGGCTTAATACCAATCGGCGGAAATAAAGACGTATCTGATGGAGCGAAAATCTGTTCCTGGCAAGGCGGCGTGCGCGGCGCGGCCTTGTCGGCCGGGCAAGCGCGGCAACGCGGCCAGGGATTGATTTCCGCCCACCGGAGGCAGGCTTTTCCTGATCTTCGGACCGCGTTGCGCTTCTTGGGTGATGCCCCGCATCGCCCGGCAAAGCGCTCCTAACCGAAGATCAGGAAAAACCTGTCATATAGGTCTTAATTTCTGCCGGTTGGTATAACGGCTTCAGCTCTCCCAGAGGTTGGCGTTCTCTGCGAAATCAGGTCTTTGTGGATTGACGTTATACATGCGAAAAAAAGCCGCCCCAAAAGGACGGCTTTGCTGAAAGGCGAGGAAAACGCCTTAAACCCTTCGCTCCACCATCATCTTCTTGATTTCCGCAATTGCCTTGGCCGGGTTGAGGCCTTTCGGGCAAGCTTGCGAGCAGTTCATGATGGTGTGGCAGCGATAGAGACGGAAAGGATCTTCCAAGTCGTCCAGACGCTCGCCGGTGGCCTCATCGCGGCTATCGATCAGCCAGCGGTAGGCCTGAAGCAGGATGGCCGGGCCGAGATAGCGGTCGCCATTCCACCAGTATGACGGGCAGGACGTCGAGCAGCAGGCGCACAGGATACATTCGTACAGCCCGTCAAGCTTGGCGCGGTCTTCATGGGACTGACGCCATTCCTTTTCCGGGGCCGGTGAAACGGTCTTCAGCCACGGCTCGATGGAGCGGTGTTGGGCATAGAAGCGGGTGAGATCCGGCACCAGATCCTTGACCACCGGCATATGCGGCAGCGGGTAGATCTTGACCACATCGCCGGCAACCTCGTCGGTACCCTTGGTACAGGCCAGCGTGTTGGTGCCGTCGATATTCATCGCGCAAGAGCCGCAGATGCCTTCGCGGCAGGACCGGCGGAAGGTCAGCGTCGGGTCGATCTTGTTCTTGATGTAGATAAGACCGTCGAGCACCATCGGACCGCAGTCGTCAGCATCGACAAAATAGGTATCGACGCGCGGATTGCGGCCATCGTCCGGATTCCAGCGGTAGATCCTGTATTCGCGCAGGTTGGTCGCGCCTTCCGGCTTGTCCCACACCTTGCCTTGCGTCACCGTTGAGTTCCGGGGAAGCGTCAGCTGAACCATATCTTACTCGCTCCGCGTTGGGCCCTAGTTCGCGTCCGGGCCAATTCGGTTGTTTGTCTCAGGCTGCGTCC
Source organism: Roseibium sp. (assembly GCA_965230445.1). Taxonomy (GTDB): domain Bacteria; phylum Pseudomonadota; class Alphaproteobacteria; order Rhizobiales; family Stappiaceae; genus Roseibium. The sequence continues at coordinate 3,779,334 of OZ246005.1, forward strand.
TGCAGCTCGAAGACCATGTTGTCATTCGTGCGGCCGGTGACCCGGTAGCCGCGGCTTTCAAGCTCCGCAAGGCAATCCTCGGACCAATAGGGCCGGCAGTTGATTTCCAGAAGGATCACCCGCGGCCACAGGCTTTCCTCCGCATGGCGCAGGAACGGCAGCAGGACACGGTCCTCGAAGCCTTCCACGTCCAGTTTCAAAATGTCGATCCGGCGAATGCCGGCATCATCCAGAGCCGCTGTGAGGGGCTGCACACGAACCTTCACCGGGGTCCAGTCGCCTGCCCACTGGCCCGTCGTCAGATCCTTGACGAAGGTAGCAAAGCCGCAATTGGACGGTTCCAGCCAAAGCTCCAGAACATCCTCGCGCGGACCCACCGCCGTATTGCGGATCGTGACGTCGTCAAAGCCATTGGCGGCGACATTGAATGTCAGCTTCTCCGCCGTCTGCGGATTTGCCTCAACAGCCACTACGCGCGCGCCGTGCCGGGCGGCGAACACTGTGTAGGAGCCGATATTCGCGCCGACATCGACAAACACCTTGCCATGGCCGAGATGCCGTTCAAGCAGCTTGTGCTCTGCCCGCTCCGGCAAGCGGCCTTTGGCGATCATCTTGCGATCGTCGTAATTTTCGCCCGGATAGATCCGGAATTTGAGGCCATCGGCTTCAAGGTCGTACGGGCCCTTAAATACCCTGGCCACCAGAGCCCGGATCCGCTTGCGCAGACTTGCTGACAGATCATGCCGGTCCGCCAGTTTCCATGCAGAGCGCACAAACCCCTCGGCACGATAAGTGCCGAAGGGACTGCGTGTGTCTGGATGGGCAATGGCGTCGGTCAATGCTGGCTCCGATCAGTAAACGCGCGCTTTCGGCGCGATCTTCTGCGGGTCGATGCCGCCATCCTCGAACTTTGTCAGCGGATCGGTAACCACCGGACGGTAGTCGAGCGTGACGTTGCCGGCCTCATCCACCCAGGAGAGGGTGTGCTTGCGCCAGTTCTCGTCGTCGCGCCCGGCAAACGGGCCGTCCTTGAAATCCTCGCGGGCATGGGCGCCGCGCGATTCTTTGCGCGCCTCTGCGCCATAGACCGTGGTGATCGCATTGGCCATCAGGTTTTCCAGTTCCAGCGTTTCCACCAGATCGGAGTTCCAGATCATCGAACGGTCGGAGACCTTCAGGTCCTTCATCTCACCCCATATGGCGTCGAGACGGCGGCAGCCGTTCTCAAGGCTTTCCTGGGTGCGGAACACGGCAGCGTCTTCCTGCATGGCGGCTTGCATCTTGTCGCGCAAATCCGCAGTCGGGGTCGCGCCATCCGCGTGGCGCAGCTTGTCGAAGCGTGTCATGATCTTTTCGCAGGAGGCTTCGTTCGGCGTCGGCACAGCTTCCTTCGGATCGACGACTTCCGCGGCCCGGATACCGGCGGCACGGCCGAAGACCACAAGGTCGATCAGCGAGTTCGAACCGAGACGGTTGGCGCCGTGAACGGACGCGCAACCTGCTTCGCCGACGGCCATCAGGCCCGGCTGGATGCGATCCGGATTGGCGCTGTCCGCGTTCAGGACTTCGCCCCAGTAGTTGGTCGGCACGCCGCCCATATTATAATGGACGGTCGGCAGGACCGGGATCGGGTCCCGGGTGACGTCAACACCAGCAAAGATCTTGGCCGATTCGGAAATGCCCGGCAGGCGTTCCGCCAGCAGTGCCGGATCTAGGTGATCCAGGTGCAGGAAGATATGGTCGCCGTTCTTGCCGACGCCGCGGCCCTCGCGGATCTCCATGGTCATGCAGCGCGACACCACGTCGCGGGAGGCAAGGTCCTTGGCCGACGGTGCGTAGCGCTCCATGAAGCGTTCGCCTTCGGAATTGACCAGATAGCCGCCCTCGCCGCGTGCGCCTTCGGTGATCAGGCAGCCGGAGCCGTAGATGCCGGTCGGGTGGAATTGCACGAATTCCATATCCTGCATCGGCAAGCCTGCCCGGACGATCATGCCGCCGCCATCGCCGGTACAGGTATGCGCGGAAGTCGCGGAGAAATACGCCCGGCCATAGCCGCCGGTCGCCAGAACAACCATCTTGGCGGCGAAGCGGTGGATGGTGCCGTCGTCGAGGTTCCAGGCTATCACGCCCTGGCAGACACCGTCGTCCGACATGATCAGGTCGAGGGCAAAATACTCGATATAGAATTCGGCATTGTGGCGCAGGGATTGGCCATAGAGCGTGTGGAGGATGGCGTGGCCAGTCCTGTCAGCCGCCGCGCAGGTGCGCTGAACGGGAGGGCCTTCGCCGTAGTTCTGCATGTGCCCGCCGAATGGACGCTGGTAGATGCGGCCGTCCTCGGTCCGCGAGAACGGTACGCCGTAATGCTCCAGCTCGTACACTGCCTTGGGGGCTTCACGGGCTAGGTATTCCATGGCGTCCGTGTCGCCGAGCCAGTCGGACCCCTTGACCGTGTCGTACATGTGCCATTCCCAGCAGTCCGGCGTCATGTTGGTCAGGGATGCGGCGATCCCGCCCTGTGCGGCCACCGTGTGCGAGCGGGTCGGAAACACCTTGGAAATACAGGCTGTACGCAATCCTTGCTCGGCCATGCCGAGCGTTGCCCGCAGTCCGGCCCCGCCGGCGCCAACGACCACAACATCATAGGTGTGGTCGACAAATTCGTAAGCAGCGGCCATCCGGATTATCCTCCAAAGCCAATCTTGAGTACGGCAAAGATGCAGCCGAGGCCGATAAATGCGCAGAAGAACGTGTTGGCCATCAATGTGATGAACTTCAGGCCTTCGCCGTGAATGTAGTCTTCGATGATCACCTGCATGCCGAGCTTCATATGATAAACGCCGGAGAGGATCACCAGGAGCAGGATTATGGAGACGAGCGGGTTTTCCAGCGTCTCGATCACATCTTCATATTCGCCGCCCTGAAGGGCGATGACCAGAATGACGAAGAACGAGATCAGGAACACATTGGCCACAGCCGTCAGGCGCTGTTTCCAGAAGTGGTCCGTGCCTTCCTTGGCAGAGCCGAGGCCGCGAACCTTGTTGAGCGGGGTGCGCATGTCTGTCATGACGGTCTCCTCAGCGAACCATGTAGCCGATGACCCAGAGGATCAGGGTTAGTGCGACGGAACCGATGATGGTTGCCCGGGCAAGCCATTCGCGGGCTTCCTTGCCGAAGCCGGCGCCCATGTCCCAGATGAAATGCCGCAACCCGCCGAGCATGTGATGCACGAGGGCCCAGGTGAAGCCGAACAGGATCAGGCGGCCAAGGATAGAGCCATAGATTTCGTTGACGAACGCGAAATAGTCTGGGCCGGCAGCGGCTGCAATCAGCCACCATGCCAACAAGATGGTGCCGAAATAGAGTGCTGCTCCGGTGATGCGGTGCACGATCGACATGACCATCGTCAGGATGGGCTTGTAGATCTGGAGGTGGGGCGACAGCGGGCGGTTGCCCCGCAGATCGGCGTTGGACATCGGAAACCTCTCCCCTGAGACGCAGGATCGCGTCAAGCTTACGATTACGTAAGCGTAAGCAACGCAATGCGCTGTTAAAGGGGTTTCTAGCGCTTAAGTCTGCAAAGGTCAAAGTATCCGGAACGCGTAGTTTCACGGGGATTATCAAAAAGAGAAGAGTGGCGGCATGCTAAATCGATTGAATTTCCTTTCGCTGTCAGCAGTCCGGGCAAACGGCAAATCCGAATGAAGCGATGATACCGGTCCGTCTGCCGCTGCGGACCACAAAAGTTAGGCTCCGGCTTATACCCCAGCTGATCGTAACCACTCTGACAGGTTTGTCCTTTTCTTCGGCTAGAAGCGGTTCGCAGAGCGATGCGGTGCATCGTTCAAGAATCGTGGCACTGCCCGCCGAAACGGATAGACCTGCCTCTGCTGGGTGAAAATTCGCCCCCAACGTCGTTGGTGTACTTGCCCGGCCCGCCAGGCCGCGCTGCCCAGACCGCCTTGCTGCAAGCGGATTTTCGATCCATCAGATACGTCTTTATTTCTGCCGATTGGTATAAACGCCCAAGGGCGAGACGGCGCTGAATCTGATGCTGATGTGTCAGATCGATGACCAATTCCTGGAACCGCCGTTCTTCGGCGTGCGGCAGATCAGTCGGCATCTGCGCATCGAATGCCATCTGGTAAACGAGAAACGCATACGCCGCCGGATACGGCTGTGGCGATCCCTGAAATACGAGTGCGTCTATTTGCATGCCTGGGAAACTGGTTCACACGAGAAGGCTGGTGTCGGCAAATGGATCGAGTTCTACAATCGCAAGCGTCCACACTCCGCCCTTGGCGGCAAAGCCCCAGCCGTGGTCAATTGGCTGAGAAAAGACGAAACCCAAACCGGTCAGCAGGTGCAAAGAGTAGCTTAAATTACACCGGAAGCTGTCTAAACATCGGAGAGTAGCTCAGTCGGCCAAGACCGAGCAACTGCGTGAGGAAGTCGATCGCTTCCTCAAAGATGTCGCGGCAGCGTGACCAGACGCTTTCGCTCCAACGGATGAGACCGGGCAACAAGGGTTGCCCGGCCGTTTGTCTCAGACCTTAAAACCCATTTGTGCGCCCATGTCTTTCAACGGTTTCTCAGGCCGGGCACCGATGTGGCTGATGACACTGGCTGCGCAAGCACAGCCGAGCTCAGCGGCGTGTTTGAGCTGGTAGTCGCGGGCAAGCGCAAACAGAAAACCAGCCGCGAACAAATCGCCGGCACCGGTCAGGTCAACCACTTCAGTCGCTGTTTGAGCGGGGACTTTGACCGTTTCCTCACGGCTGATCGCCATGGCGCCTTCGCTGCCAAGGGTCAACGCCGTTATGGTGCCGTTGTCACGTGCCGCACTGATTGCCGTGTCCAGATCCGCTGTTTGATAGAGAGCTTTCAACTCATGTTCGTTGGCGAACACCAGATCCACCACGCCATCCGCGATCAGTCCGAGAAATTCGGGCCGGAACCGGTCCACACAGAAGGAGTCTGACAGAGTTATCCCAACCCGCCGCCCGTTTGCATGAGCAATCTCGGCGGCTTTCAGGAACGCTTTCTTGGCCTCTTCCGGATCCCAGAGATAGCCTTCCATATAGGTCGCTGCCGCGGCTGCGGTTACATCCGGATCGATATCGGCTGGCGTAAATTCGGTGCAGGCACCGAGATAGGTGTTCATCGTGCGCTCACCATCCGGCGTGATCAGGATCATCGAGCGCGCTGTCGGCTTGCCTTCCTTCAATCGAGGTGTGTGGAAATGGACACCAGTGGCATTCATGTCGTGCCAGAAACTGTCGCCGAGTTCATCCTCTGCGACCTTGCCGAAATAGGCCGGTGACCCGCCGAGAGAAGCGATCCCGGCTGCGGTGTTGCCGGCACTGCCGCCGGAAATCCGCACGGTTTGCCCCATCTTGTCGTAGAGGCGCACGGCTTCATTGGTGTCGATCAGGCGCATCGACCCTTTGACAAGGTTTTCAGCCACCAGGAAGTCCTCTTCAACATGAGAGAATACGTCGCAGATCGCGTTGCCAATGCACAGTGCATCGAATTGAATGTCGGTCATGTGGGATCCTTGAAAGGAATAAAACTAGTTTTGAGGGGACGGGCGAAGGGCGCGGTTTGCCTCCGGTTCCTTGATCTTGTCGCGGAACGGGCTTGCCCGGTAGACGCCGAGAATGTTCAGCTCCACGCAGAAAAAGGCTAATTCCTCCAGCGCCAGCGCGATGCCCGGATCATCCGGATGGCCCTCAATGTCCGCGTAAAACATGGATGCGAAGAACTGGCCTTCCAATTGATAGGATTCCAGCTTGGTCATGTTGACGCCATTTGTAGCGAAACCGCCCAGGGCCTTGTAAAGCGCTGCCGGGACATTTCGCACCCGGAATATGAACGTTGTAATCACCGGCTGGCCGCTATAGGCCGCCTTCATGTCTTCAGGTGACAGGATCAAAAAGCGGGTGGTGTTGTGCGCGGCGTCTTCCACATCCCGGCGCAGGATGTCAAGACCATAGGCATCGGCGGCCATCTCCGGGGCGAGTGCAGCCGCGCTCGGGTCGCCGCGTTCGGCGATCTGTCGGGCGGACCCGGCGGTATCGGCTCCGATAACGGGCGCAAGGCCCAACTCGCGAATGACATTGCGGCATTGGCCAAGCGCCATGACATGACTTTGCACTGTTTTCAGTCCGTCAATAGTCGCGCCTTTCGGGGCAACGAGCTGAAAGCGGATCGGTAAAAAATATTCGCCGATAATGTGCAGGTTGGACTTCGGCAGCAGATGGTGAATGTCCGCGACGCGTCCTGCGACGGAATTCTCGACCGGGATCATGCCGAGGTCGGCGTCACCGTTTTCCAAAGCCTGAAAGCAATCCTCAAATGTCGGGCAAGGGATCGCCTGATAATCCGGATAAACATTCCGGCAAGCCATGTGGGAGTTCGCGCCAAGCTCTCCCTGGAATACTACTTTCTTTCTGTCTGTCATTTAGGCTTTCCGAGGTGAGGCGGGACTTGTTTGTCAGGCCAATTTGGCGCGAGCGCGCGCCAGATCGTCCGGTGTGTTGACGTCGAGTGGCGCGCTGTCGATGATTGAAACATCGATCCGCATTCCTGCTTCGAGGGCGCGGAGCTGCTCCAATTTTTCACGCATTTCCAGCGGCGACGGGGGCAAGGACACAAACTGTGCCAAAGCGTCACGGCGGTAGGCATAGACGCCAATATGCTGGTAGAGCGGCCCGTCACCCGTCGGTGCAGTGGCCCTGGTGAAATAAAGCGCGCGGTGATGGCCGTTGCCGTTCGGGGTTGTGATCGCTTTGACAAAGCTCGGATCGTCACGGAACCGGTCATCGCGGATTTCTGTCATGATTGTCCCGATGGCGACATCAGGAATGGTCAGCGGTGAAAAGGCTGCGCAAATTGCCGCAGGCTCGATCAGCGGGACATCGCCCTGCAAGTTGAGGACGATCCCGCATTCCTCATCCGGATCAGAAAGACCTGCCGCTTCGAAAATTCGGTCCGACCCGGAGGCGTGATCCGGGCTGGTCAGGACGGCATCGGCTCCAAAGTCCCGAACGGCATCCGCAATGTTTTGATGGTCACAGGCAACGACCACCGGGCCGATATCCGCATTCTTCGCCTGTTCGACAACGCGTACGATCATCGGTTTGCCGCAGATATCCGCCAACGGCTTATTGGGCAATCGGGACGCACCCATCCGGGCGGGAATGATGACGAGAGCCTTGTCCATTTCGTTCTTTCTGCTTCGAAAAGCGCATGCATTCATGCCGCGTCCGAATGTCTTACGAAATGCTCTTTTAAAGCTATGGACAGCGAGGTCAAAAAGTTTGTAGTTTCCGCGCAATCTGAGAGAGACTGCTTGGGTGTGCCGCATTGCGGCCAACCGGGGCGCGCACAGTTTGGAGCAGGAGAGAATGGATTCCGTTAGTTTCATGCTGAACAAGGTCGCAGGTGCACTGCTGACGGTTCTGCTTTTGGTAATGGCACTCGGGATTGTGTCCGACATAATCTTTAATCCGGCGGCCCCGGAAAAGCCCGGTTACGAAATCGAGGTCGCCGTTGAATCGTCCGGCGAAGCTGATACCAGCTCGGAGCCGGAGATTGAGCCGATCGGCGTCCGTCTTGCATCGGCGTCGGCGGCAGATGGCGAAAAGGTCGCCAAGAAATGCGCCGCCTGTCATGAATTCCAGCAGGGCGGCAAGAACAAGGTCGGACCGGCACTTTGGAACATCGTCGGGCGCGCACCTGGCAGCCACGAAGGCTTCGGTTATTCATCGGCGATGACGGCCTACGGCGAGGCAAATGCTGAGTGGACCTATGAATCGCTCGACAATTTCTTTGCAGCACCGAAGAAGTATATCGACGGCACTTCAATGGCATTCGCCGGTCTTCGCAAGCCTGACGACCGTGCAGACCTGATCGCGTATCTGCGCGAACAGGCCGATTCGCCGGCGCCGCTGCCGACTGAGTAACGCTAAAAATACTTACCTTACGTAAGTCATTAATGGAAAGCCGGGTTCTCGCCCGGCTTTCGCTGTTTTGTGGTGGGAAATATTAACATTTGCGACCTTACGTTGGAGGAACTTCGCATTGTAAGTTTTGGGCGCAAATCGTTATGGGCAATCGTTTTTGCCGGACTGGACATACTCCAAAGATACACGGGATAGGTGTTGCCTTCCTGGCAGGTGTCGTCTGTTTCCTCGCGGGGGTTGCCGCCACGGTTCTCGTTGGCAATCTGGCTCATGAATTCGAAATCGTCGACAAGAAGCGTGAAGCCGAAGGGCGATTGTCCGGAGCGCGCGCAAGACTGGAAGGCGAGTTCGGCCGTTTGGTCGCGTTCGGCACCGGGCTGCGCGGATTTATCGCGCAGCAGCGAGGCAATGCGTTCAGCGCTGTCGATTATGAGAATATCGCTGCGGAGATCATGCTGGAAAGCCCTGCAGTCAAAGGCATAACCCTCGCACCTGGCAACGTCGTGAAAGGCATATATCCACTGGGTGACAACGACCGATATCTAGGGTTCGACTACAGGAAAGAACCGGAAGTCTGGCAATCGGTGCAATTGGCAATGGAGACGCGCCAGCCGGTGATTGTTGGTCCTGTGACCTCCCGGCCAGGTGTCAGGGTCATGAAGATCAGGTTACCAATCTACAATAGCGGGCATATCAGTCCGCCGCTTGCCGCCGGACCTTACTGGGGAACCGCGACAATGGCGGTCGATGACCGCATGATGCTGACGGCCGCAGGTATCAGGGATTCGGTCAAGGGCTACAAGATAGCGATATTCAGCCGTGGCAGCTCTGGTCAGGCATCGTCGTTCCTGTTTGGCGACCCATCGATAGCGGCGATGGATTCTGTTTCGGTGCCGTTGCATTTGCCTGGTGGCACAAGCTGGGAACTTCTTGCATATCCCGAGAATGGTTGGACCGGGCAGATGGGTTCTGTCTGGACAACTGAAATTGTCGGGATTCTGGTTTCTCTGATTGTTGGCATTCTTGTGGTTCTGCTGATCAACGAAATCTACAAGACGCGCGCGCTTGCCCTTCACGATCCGCTAACCGGCCTGGCCAACCGGAGGCTTCTGGAGGACAGACTGTCCCAATTGCTTGCCTATTCCGAGCGGTCGGGTGGCGGGTTTTCGATCTTTTACATCGATATCGACGGCTTCAAGCCGATCAATGATTTGCACGGCCATGCAGCCGGTGATGATATTCTCGTGGAAGTCGGCAGGAACCTGACCCTTCAAACCCGCCAAACCGACACGGTGGCCCGGGTCGGTGGCGACGAGTTCATTGTTCTGACCCCTAACAAAATGACCGATGACGAAATCGATGTTGTCAAAGGCAGGCTCAAGCTCGGCTTCAACAAGGTCCATAGTCTATTCGGCAAGACAATCCCGGTGACCGGCAGCATCGGCACAGCGGTTTATCCGCAAGATGGCAAGACCATCGATGAACTTCTAAAGGTCGCTGACGAGAACATGTACGCGCAAAAGAAACGCCCGGTCTTCCCGGAGACCGGCCGCGCCGAACCTATGCCGGCGTACGGAACGGGTTAAATCTTTGTCATAATCCCGCCTGAGAGGTGACGGAGGTGGTTTGCATCCCTACACTCCTGTCTAAACACCCGCGAGTGGCAATGTACTGCACGCGGGAGGCACCTGCCGGAGAGCGGTCATCTGACCGCCGGCCGGTGCCCGCCGACAGGAGTTGAGATATTGATGAAGTTGCAGACGGGCGGCCGGACATGGGGTCGGCGCGCGCTAATCTTGGCTTGGGTTTCTGTTTTTAGCGCGGCTGGAGCGGCGGCGCCGGTTTACGGTCAAGAACCAGAATGGCGGCACGCTTCCGCACATGACGGAATACCGAAATATGGCCCGGATGTGCAGCACTTTGACTACGTCAACCCGAATGCACCCAAAGGTGGAACGGTCCGCCTGCCGGCAAGTTCGGCAAGCCGCGGCTTCGATACTTTCAACTTCCTGGCGGAAAAAGGCGTTTCCGCACCCGGCGTCGGCCTTATATATGAAAGCCTGATGGAACCGTCACTTGATGAGGACACCATCAGCGCAGAATACGGCGTAATAGCCGAAGCATTACGGTTTCCCGACGACTATTCATGGGTAGAGTACCGGCTGCGCCCGGAGGCAAAATGGCATGACGGTATGCCGATAACCGTTGAAGACGTGATCTGGTCTTTCGAGACGGCGATTGAAATCAATTCGCTCTACAAGAATTATTATCACAACGTCAAAAGCGCAGAAGCCGTCGGCGGCAATGTTGTGAGGTTTGCATTCGATGTCTCCGGCAACCGGGAACTCCCGAAGATTATGGGACAGCTTAGGATCCTGCCGAAACACTGGTGGGACGGTACTGATTCGGACGGAAACCCGCGCGACATAACCCGCTCGACGTTGGAACCGCCGCTCGGCTCTGGCCCCTACCGGATCAAAAGCGTTAATGCTGGTCGAAGTGTGGTCTATGAGCGGGTGGAAGACTACTGGGGCAAGGATTTGCCGATTCGTATTGGCAAAAACAATTTCGATGAGATCAATTATGTCACTTTTCTGGACAGTGCCGTCCAGTTCGAGGCCTTCAAGGGCGACGAATACGACTTCCATCAGGAACTCAGTTCCAGCCAATGGGCCAAACGCTACGATTTCCCGGCAATTGAAGATGGCCGGGTCGTCAGGGAAATCTTTGAGGACCGCTCCACCGGCGTGATGCAAGGTTTGTTCTTGAACCTGCGGCTGGAAAAATTCCAAGACTCGCGCGTGCGCCTTGCCCTCAATTATGCTTATGACTTCGAAACGACAAATGAGATCGTATCGGCCAACCTTCTGAAGCGCGTCAATTCCTACTTTTCGGGCACCGAACTCGCGTCAAGCGGACTGCCGGAGGGCAAGGAACTGGAAATCCTTGAAGAGGTCCGAGATCTGGTGCCTGAAGAATTGTTTACCAGTGCATTCAAGAATCCGGTCGGGGGATCGTCGCAAAATGCCCGCGCAAACCTGAGAGAGGCGGTCAAACTGTTCCGTGACGCTGGCTATCAGCTCAAAGATGGAAAAATGATCTGGCCCAAGACGGGCGAACAATTTTCAGTTGAGATCCTCTACCGGCAAAAAGCCAATGAGCGGTCGCTGCTGCCCTATTCGAAAAATCTGGAAAGTATTGGTATCAAGCCAATTCTGAGGCTGATCGATTCATCGCAATGGGTCAACCGGGTTCGCTCTCGCGATTTCGAAATGACCGAGCTTGCCATCGCACAAACGCTGTCGCCAGGCAATGAGCAACGGGAGTACTGGGGTTCTGCCGCAGCAGATCAACTCAACTCAGCCAACTACGCCGGTATCAAGAACGAAGCTCTTGATGTTTTAATCGAGAAAATTATTTTTGCCGAGGACCGGGAATCGCTTGTGTCGGCCACGAAGGCGCTCGACCGAGTGCTTCTGTGGAACCACTATGTGGTGCCTCGGTTCTATTCCGACGAAACGCGCACCGCCCGTTGGAACCGATTCAGCCATCCGGATGTCATGCCGGAATACTCAACCGGCTTCCCGACGATCTGGTGGTATGACGCCGAGAAGGCGGCAGCGACCGAGGCAAAGCGATGACCGGCCCGGGGGTGCCGATGAGGCATCTACCCCTGTCGCGCCGCAAGCTCTTGCAAGCGACAGGTGCCGGGGCCTTGGCAGTGTCCCTGCCCTTTCGCCCCATATCTGCATTGGCCGCGCCCACCGGGGCCCGTCACGGCATGTCGATTTTCGGTGATCTGAAATACCCACCGGATTTCAAAGCCTTCGACTACGTGAATCGAGACGCGCCGAAGGGCGGCACTTTTGCCTTCCGGCCGGCAAACTATTTCTACAATCAGAACACGCAGACGTTTAACACGCTCAATGGTTTCACCAACAAGGGTGCCGCCCCGTTCCGCGTGGAAATGTGTTTCGACAGCCTGATGGCGCGGGCATTTGATGAACCTGATGCGGTCTATGGACTGCTGGCGGAAACGGTCGAGTTCTCCGAAGACGGCAACACCTGCATCTTCAATATCCGCCCTGAAGCCCTCTTTCATGATGGTTCGGCGGTGACGGCTGAAGATGTGGCCTTTTCCCTGTTGCTGCTGAAAACGGAAGGGCACAACCAGATCCGCGGGCAAATTCAGGAACTTGAAACGGTTGAAGCGCTGGAAGAATACCGGGTGGCGCTGCGTTTTACCGGTAATCAGACCAAGCAACTGCCTTTCTATCTCTCCGGGTTGCCGATTTTCTCGAAAGCTTACTATTCGGGACGCGGCTTTTCGGATTCGACGCTTGAGCCGCCACTCGCTTCCGGTCCCTACAAGGTTGGCCGGTTCAAACCCGGAACCTTTATCGAGTATGACCGCGTTGACGGCTATTGGGGCAAGGACCTGCCAGTCAATGCCGGTCAGCACAATTTCGATGTGATCCGGATCGATTTTTTCCGGGACTATCAGGCGGCTTTCGAGGCGTTCAAGAAAGGCGATGTTGCTTTTCAGGAAGAATTCAGCTCGAAAATCTGGTCAACCGAATACAATTTTCCAGCGGTGCGCAACGGCCGGGTGATCCGCGAGCAATTCGGCGACAAGCGGCCGTCTGGCGCGCAGGGCTGGCTGTTCAACACCCGCCGGGAAAAGTTCAAGAACCCGAAAGTTCGTGAGGCCCTTGGCTACGCCTTCGACTTTGAGTGGTCGAACCAAAACCTCTTTTACGGGCTTTACCGGCGAACCCATTCCTTCTTCGAGAATTCCGAGATGAAAGCGGAAGGTTTGCCGAGCGACGGGGAACTGGCGCTTCTCAAGCCCTTCCGGGAACGCGTTCCGGAGGCCGTATTCGGCGAGGCGATCACCGCGCCGGTCAGCGATGGATCCGGCAACGACCGGAAACTGTTCCGCAAGGCACTCGGCCTCCTGAAAGAGGCCGGGTATATGTTGCAGGGTGCCGAATTGATCGGTCTGGATGGCAAGCAACTGGAAATCGAGTTCCTCAGCAACGTGCCGCAGTTCAAGCGGATCGTCCTACCATTCGTTGACAATCTGATTGCCCTTGGCATCAAGGCAACGTTCCGGCTGGTCGACGGAGCCCAGTACCAGGCGCGGTTGAATGACTTCGATTTTGATATCGCAAGCCGCCGATATGGCCTCACCCCCACACTCACGGACGGGGCACACCAGATTTGGGGGTCTCGTTCGGCGATGGTCCCCGGAACGTACAATACGGCGGGCATTGCGGACCCGGTCGTGGACGACTTGATCGAAATTGCATTGAGCGCGGGAACCCGGGAAGAAATGAACATTGCCGTCCGCGCAATGGACCGGGTGCTGCGCGCCGGCCACTATTGGGTGCCGCAATGGAACAATCCGTTCCACAACATTGCCCGCTGGGACATGTTCAGCTTTCCCGATTATCCGCCTCTATACGACTTTCCCGTGGAAAAGACCTGGTGGTTTGACCGCCAGAAGGCAGAGAGAATCGGTAAGGCCGGGTAATATGGTTCGTTCGCGCTCTGCCACTTAATAATCGGGCAGCACTACAAAGGAACTGATTTGGGAGCCTACATTCTCCGGAGACTGCTTTTGATGATCCCGACATTGGTCGGCATCATGGCGATCAATTTCGTGATCATCCAGTTTGCTCCCGGCGGGCCGGTCGAAAGGGTAATCGCCCAGATACAGGGAACCGACGTTTCGGCGACCAACCGGATCTCCGGCGGTGGCAGCGATCTTAGCAGCGGTTTGGGTGAAGCCTCTGGCGGGGGAGCGGCCGACAGCATCAGTTCCAAGTACCGGGGTGCACAGGGGCTCGATCCGGAGTTTATCAAGGAACTGGAAGCCCAGTTCGGTTTTGACAAGCCGCCATTCGAGCGATTCCTGAACATGCTCTGGAATTACGCGCGGTTCGATTTCGGCGAGAGCTATTTTCGCGACATCAGAATTATCGATCTCATTGCCGAGAAACTGCCAGTTTCCATTTCGCTCGGGCTCTGGATGACGTTGATTTCCTATGCGATTTCGATACCGCTGGGCATCCGGAAGGCCGTCACCGACGGTTCGAGGTTCGATATCTGGACCTCAGGAGTGATTGTCGTTGCCTACGCCATACCGGGCTTCCTGTTTGCGGTGCTGCTGATCGTTCTGTTCGCGGGTGGCTCGTTCCTGGACTGGTTCCCATTGCGCGGACTGACGTCGGACAATTGGCAAGACTTGTCGTGGCCTGCCAGGATCGTCGACTATTTCTGGCATCTTGCCCTGCCGCTGACAGCCATGGCCCTATCGGCCTTTGCGACCACGACATTACTGACCAAGAATTCGTTCCTGGATGAAATCCGCAAGCAATATGTGATCACCGCCCGTTCCAAGGGATTGACCGAGCGCCAGGTGCTTTATGGCCATGTGTTCCGCAATGCCATGCTGATCGTTGTCGCGGGTTTCCCTGGCGCCTTCATTTCGTCGTTCTTTGCCGGCTCGCTGCTGATCGAGACGATTTTCTCGCTTGACGGGCTCGGACTGCTCGGTTTCGAATCGATCATCAACCGGGACTATGCCGTTGTTTTTGCAACGCTCTATATATTCTCTCTGATGGGGCTGTTGGTAAACCTCATCTCGGATCTCACCTACACCTGGATCGATCCGCGGATCGATTTCGAGACACGGGAGGTCTGAGCAATGGACGCCAGGACATTTACGACCAGCGATCCCGGCACGGCACCGAAACGCCCGCGCCTTTCGCCGATCAACCAGCGGCGGCTGGCGAATTTCAAGGCGAATGGGCGTGGATACTGGTCCTTGTGGATCTTCCTCTTTCTGTTCGTCCTTGCATTGCTGGCGGAATTCATCACCAACGACCGGCCAATTCTGGTGTCCTACAAGGGAGATCTCCTGGTGCCGGTCTTTGTCGACTATCCGGAAGAACGTTTCGGTGGTTTCCTCGCGGTCACCGATTACAGGGATCCTTTCATACAGGACGAAATCAACGCCAATGGCTGGATGGTGTGGCCTCTGGTCCGGTATTCGTACCGTTCGGTAAACAATGAGATTCCCATCCCGGCCCCGGCCCCACCGTCCTGGACCATGGAAAAGGAAGAGCGCTGCCAACGATACCCGCTCGGTGCAGACGATCCCAATTGTGTCATCGGGAACTGGAATTGGCTCGGTACCGACGATCAGGCCCGTGACGTTCTGGCACGGCTCGTTTACGGATTCCGGATTTCCGTGCTGTTCGGCCTTGTCCTGACGCTTGCCTCGTCGGTAATCGGCATCGCCGCAGGTGCAGTTCAGGGCTACTATGGCGGCTGGGTCGATCTCGGCTTTCAGAGGTTCATCGAGGTTTGGACCGCGATCCCCACGCTCTACCTGATCCTGATCGTGTCATCTGTGCTGATTCCCGGGTTCTGGACGCTGTTTACAATCTTGCTGGCGTTTTCCTGGGTGGCTCTGGTCGGCGTGGTGCGTGCCGAGTTCCTGCGCGGACGGAACTTTGAATACATCTCGGCGGCCCGCGCGCTTGGGGTTTCCAACCGGGTGATCATGTGGCGGCACTTGCTGCCAAATGCCATGGTCGCCACCCTCACATTCATGCCGTTTATCCTGAATGGTTCGATCTCGACGCTGACCGCACTGGACTTCCTTGGCTTCGGTTTGCCGCCAGGTTCGGCCTCGCTCGGCGAGCTGCTTGCACAGGGCAAGAACAACCTGCAGGCACCGTGGCTCGGCATCACCGGTTTCGTGGTTATTTCGCTGATGCTCAGCTTGCTGATCTTCATCGGCGAAGCCGTGCGCGATGCGTTCGACCCACGCAAGAGCTTGGCATAGGGAGCGACTGACCATGCCAAGCAAGCTGCTCTCCGTTGAAAATCTCTCCGTCGCCTTCACTCAGGGCGGCAAGCAAACGCTGGCCGTCGACCGGATCACTTTCGACATCGACAAGGGCGAATCCGTTGCCGTTGTTGGCGAGAGCGGGTCGGGAAAATCTGTTTCCGCGCTGTCGGTTTTGAAACTACTGCCCTATCCGGCAGCCTCCCATCCGACCGGGCGGGTCGTCTATAAAGGCGGCGAGGATCTGCTTGAAGCGAATGAGACCGTCATGCGCAAGGTGCGCGGCAACGAGATCTCGATGATCTTCCAGGAACCGATGACTTCGCTAAATCCGTTGCACTCGGTTGAAAAACAGATCTCGGAGATCCTCAGGATCCATCGGGGCTTGAGTGGAACAGCGGCACGCCAGCGGGTCGTCAAATTGCTGACCCAGGTTGGTATTCAAGACCCGCAGGAGCGGCTGGACTCCTATCCTCATCAGCTCTCCGGCGGCCAGCGCCAGCGTGTCATGATCGCCATGGCGCTCGCCAACGAGCCGGATCTCCTGATCGCCGATGAGCCGACCACTGCGCTCGATGTCACGGTGCAGGCGCAAATCCTCAAGCTTTTGAAAGACCTGCAGCGCCAGCGCGGCATGGCCATGCTGTTCATCACCCATGATCTTGGCATCGTGCGCAAGTTCGCTGACCGGGTCTGCGTAATGACAGAAGGCAAAATCGTCGAACAAGGCCCGGTCACCGATATCTTCGAGCGGCCTCAGCATGCCTATACCAAACATCTTCTGGCCGCCGAGCCGAAGGGGTCGCCGCCGGAGACCGACGAAGCCAAGCCGATTGTCGTCAAGGCGGACAATCTAAAGGTTTGGTTCCCGGTCAAGCGGGGGCTGTTGCGGCGAACGGTTGATCACATAAAGGCCGTCGATGGGATTGATGTCACCGTTCGCGAGGGCCAGACGCTGGGCATCGTCGGCGAAAGTGGTTCAGGAAAGACCACGCTCGGGCTGGCAATCCTCCGGATGATTTCCTCAGAAGGTAGAATCGCGTTCAACGGGGCAGAAATTCAAGCGCACAAATGGAAGGATATGCGGCCTTTGCGCCGTGACATGCAGATTGTCTTTCAGGACCCCTTTGGTGCCTTGTCGCCGCGCATGTCGGTCTCTGATATCGTTGGAGAAGGCCTGCAAGTGCATTTTCCCGGCATCACCGCAGAGGAGCGCGACCGGAAGGTGGCGCGTGCGCTGGAAGAGGTCGGCCTTGATGCCACCACCCGTTTCCGTTATCCGCATGAGTTCTCCGGCGGCCAGCGCCAGCGGATTTCCATCGCCCGCGCCATGGTTCTGGAGCCGAAGTTCGTCATGTTGGACGAGCCGACCTCAGCCCTCGACATGAGCGTCCAGGCGCAGGTCGTCGACCTGTTGCGCGATCTGCAGAAAGCCCACGGGCTTGCCTATCTGTTCATTTCACATGATTTGAAAGTGGTGCGCGCGCTTGCCAATGAAGTCGTCGTCATGCGCCGGGGAAAGGTGGTGGAAGCGGGGCCTGCAGAACAGATTTTCGATGCACCGCAATCCGATTACACGAAGGCGCTGATGGCTGCTGCATTCCGGCTGGAGACTGCACCGGAGGGTGTGGTGAGTGTATGAAACTCATCCCACCCAACACGTCGCAAAGAAGCCCTTGGCCTCCTGGTCCTTGCCGATGGACCGGCGGGTCTTGAAACCGATCAGGCCATCCGCGCCGCCGACATCATGGCCGTCCTTTTCAAGCCGGAGCTGAAGTTTGCGAACGGCACCGCGGGTTGTTTCCTTCATCGGCTTCCATGTGCCAACGAAGGATTTGTTGTTGCCGTACCGGTCCGCGAGGTGACCGACGAACAGCGCGTAAGTATCGCTTTCGTTATAGGCTTTCAGCACATAGAAATTCTCGGTGGCGATGAAAGCCGGGCCATAGCGGCCAGCGGGCGCGAGAATATTGCCGGGCCGGCCAACCTCAAAATCCGGGAAGGGCCGTCCGCTGACCCGCTTCACGCCCTCCGAAACAAAGGCAAAGATCTTCTGACGGTTGTCAGGACCCTCACGGGTGCAAGAGATGCTGTCCGGCAAGACCACTTCATAGCCCCAGTCGCGACCCTTTTGCCAGCCATGCTTGGCCAGATAGTTGGCGATGGAAGCCATGGTATCGATTTCCGACCGCCAGATGTCCCGTTTGCCGTCGCCATCGAAATCCACTGCGTATTCCAAGAAGGAAGACGGTAGAAACTGCGGTTGGCCCATGGCCCCGCCCCACGAGCTTTTCATCGTCTTTCGCATGACGTCACCGTTCTGAAGGATCTTGAGCGCTGCGATCAGCTCGGCTTTAAAGAAATCGCGGCGCTGGCCCATGAATGCGCGCGTGGCCAGCACGCGTAGCGCATCATGCGGGATCTTTGCACCGCCATAACCGGATTCGCGTGCCCAAATGGCAAGAATGATCCGTTTTGGGACACCATATTTGGCTTCGATCCGTTTCAGTGTCGACGCGTGCTTTTGCATCAGCATCCGGCCCCGTGGCACAAGCGCGTTGAACTGACTGTCCCGGAAATAGCGGGCAGGACTACGGAATTCGGCCTGAAAGTTGATCTCCGGCGGGTTTCCCTTGCCTCCCGGCCCAACGAGGCCTGGTAGCGAGGTATCCGGCGTTAGACCACTCAGTTCTTTCTTCAGCACCGCGTCTGAAAGGCCTTGCGCCTGAGCAGCGGGTATCACTTCGCGTTCCAGGAAACGCCGGAACGCCGCATCATGCGGTCCGGCCTGGGAGGGAAAGGACAACAGGACAAGGGCGGCGAAGCTGACAAAGCGTCGAAACACGGCGGTCTCCTCTGCGGCAAGACGCGCGCAAAGGGTATCACGAAGGTGTTCGCCTTAATACTAACCTGAGCTCCTGTGCGGGAATATCCAAAACGAGTTGAATTCGGTTGATCTGCTTTTCCGGCGTGCCCGGAGGCACGATCTGCTGATCCCCAACCGGTGTGCGTCAACGCTACTTCATGACCACCTTGGGATTGATTCCATACAGTTCGCTCAGCCCCGCGATCCTAGCTTGAGCCTTTCAGAGTTAGCAGGCAAACGCCTGCCGGCCGATGGATGGCGATGTTTCTGCTCTGACTGCGTGAGTGTTCGTGGCACCACCTCGCAAAATCCGTCCCATAGCATCGCCTTGAGCGACGGAGTATCCGGACATCAGATCCCACCTCGTACCCGGGACCCCAAGTTACGCGGCAGTTGACGCCACCACATCGGCAATATCGTTGACGACCCGGTTCACCAAATCCGCATCGTCACCCTCGGCCATGACGCGGATCAGTGGTTCCGTGCCGGACGGACGAATGACGAGGCGGCCGGATTTTCCGAGGCGCTCTTCGCCGTCCTTGATGGCAGATTTGACCTGATCGGACTCCAAAGGCAGGCCGGTTTTATAGCGTACATTCTTCAGGACCTGAGGAACCGCCTCAAATCGCCGGCACACTTGCGATACCGGCTTTCCTGCATCCTTGACGCAGGCCATGATTTGCAAGGCTGCTATAAGGCCGTCGCCGGTTGTGGCGAAATCGGACAGAACGATGTGCCCCGACTGTTCGCCGCCGACGTTGAAACCGTTGCTGCGCATGTGCTCAACCACATAGCGATCGCCCACCTTGGTCCTTGCAAGCGTCAGGCCCAAGCCTTGCAAATACCGCTCAAGACCCAGGTTGGACATGACAGTCGCGACAATTCCCGGCGCAGACAGACGATTGTTGGCCTGCCACGATTGAGCGACTACCGCCATAAGCTGGTCGCCATCAACAATCCGGCCGTTCTCGTCGACAATGATCACCCGGTCAGCGTCGCCGTCGAGTGCAATGCCAATATCAGCGCGAACTTCGTGAACCTTGGCAGACAGGGCTTCCGGCGAGGTCGAGCCGCAATCCTGGTTGATGTTGAGGCCATCCGGCGCCACGCCCAGCGCGATAACTTCTGCGCCAAGCTCCCAAAGGGCTTCCGGTGCGACCTTGTAAGCGGCACCGTTGGCGCAGTCTATAACCACACGCAGGCCCTCAAGGCTCATTTCCCGAGGAAGGGTTCGCTTGGCGAATTCGATGTAGCGCTGCTGGGCGCCGTCGATCCGCTTTGCCCGGCCCAAATCCATGGAACCGGCAAGTTTGCTGGACAGATCGCCTTCGATCAGTTCTTCAATCGACTTCTCGATAGCGTCGCTAAGCTTGAACCCGTCAGGTCCGAAGAACTTGATGCCGTTGTCCTGAAAAGGGTTGTGCGACGCGGAAATCATCACACCCAGATCCGTCCGCAGCGACCGGGTCAGCATCGCAACCGCCGGGGTCGGCATCGGTCCGAGCAGGAACACATCCATGCCTACGGATGTGAAGCCTGCGACCAGCGCGTTCTCGATCATGTATCCGGACAGGCGCGTGTCCTTGCCAATGACGGCACGATGACGGTGTCCGCCATTCTTGAAAGCCAGTCCTGCTGCCATGCCAACCCGCAGCGCCATTTCGGCGGTCATTGGGTAGGAGTTGGCCCGCCCGCGAATTCCATCGGTTCCAAAGAACTTCCGCATATCCGGTGTCCGTTTTGTCTGCTGATCTTTTTTCGGATCGATATAACCGGTTTAGCCTGTTTTCGCGCTGAACGCGTTCAAACTTTGTGAAACTTGGTTACCGTCCACCGGCGCTTTCGCCATTGTCAGAAATACAAATGCCCAGCCTCTATGGCCGGGCATTCAATCTGTTTTTTTTAGTCCGCGTCAGGATTGCGGTTGCGGCTCCATGTCGCCGCTCGGCTCATCGCCGCCGCGCTTGACGCCTGCTTTCGGCACCGCTGACGCCCGGCCAATCGGCTGATCGTCGTCGGTTTCGCGAACCGGCGGCTTGCCATCCAAAAGACCGTTGATTTCATCGCCCGAAAGGGTTTCGTATTCCAAAAGCCCCTTGGCGATGACATGAAGCTGATCTTCGTGATCGCCGAGGATCTTCTTGGCGGTCTCGTAACCCTGATTGACGAAGGACTTGATTTCCGCATCGACGATCTTCTGGGTCTCATCCGAAACCGTCTGGTTCTTGGCGACCGAGTGGCCCAGGAACACCTCTTCCTGATTTTCGCCATACAGCAATGGACCGAGCTTGTCGGACATGCCGAACTGGGTTGCCATTGCACGGGCCAGCTTGGTCGCCATCTGGATATCGCCAGACGCGCCAGAGGTAACTTTCTCGTATCCGAAGATCATTTCCTCGGCGACGCGCCCACCCATGGCAACCGCAAGGTCCGCCTTGCATTTTGCCCTTGTCAGGGACACCTGGTCTTTTTCGGGAAGGCGCATGACCATGCCCAGTGCGCGGCCGCGCGGAATAATGGTTGCCTTGTGGATCGGATCGGACGCCTCCTGATGGAGCGCCACCAGAGCGTGCCCGGCCTCGTGATAGGCGGTCAGTTTCTTTTCTTCCTCGGTCATGACCAGGGTCCGGCGTTCCGCCCCCATCATGACCTTGTCCTTCGCATCCTCGAATTCGGCCATCGTGACCAGACGCTTGGAGCGTCGTGCGGCCAGCAGGGCGGCTTCATTCACCAGATTCATCAGATCCGCACCAGAAAAGCCTGGCGTTCCGCGCGCCAGCGTCCGCACATCGACATCCGGCGCCAGCGGAACCTTGCGCATGTGAACTTTGAGGATCTTTTCGCGGCCGGTCACATCCGGGTTCGGCACGACAATCTGACGGTCGAACCGTCCCGGACGCAGAAGGGCCGGGTCCAGAACATCCGGACGGTTGGTCGCGGCGATGATGATGATGCCTTCATTCGGCTCGAAGCCGTCCATCTCGACGAGCAACTGGTTGAGCGTCTGTTCGCGCTCATCGTTCCCGCCGCCGAGGCCTGCACCGCGATGACGCCCGACGGCATCGATTTCGTCAATGAAGATGATGCAAGGTGCATTCTTCTTGGCCTGCTCGAACATGTCGCGGACACGGGACGCACCGACACCTACGAACATTTCGACGAAATCGGAGCCGGAAATGGTGAAGAACGGCACATTTGCCTCGCCGGCCACCGCGCGTGCGGTCAGCGTCTTACCGGTACCCGGAGGACCGACAAGCAGTACGCCACGCGGAATACGTCCGCCGAGGCGCTGGAACTTTTGCGGATCACGCAGGAACTCGACGATCTCCTGAAGGTCTTCCTTGGCCTCGTCGATACCGGCAACGTCTTCGAAGGTCACGCGTCCATGCGCCTCCGTCAAAAGCTTGGCTTTCGACTTGCCGAAACCCATCGCCTTGCCGCCCGAGCCTTGCATCTGGCGCATGAGGAAAATCCAGATCCCCAGGATGATCAGCATCGGCAACCAGGTGAACAGGGCGCCCAGCAGCGGCGAATTCTCCGATGGCGGCTGTGCATTGATCAGCACGCCCTTTTCGCGCAGGGAATCCACATATTGCGCGCCATCAGGTGCGTAGGTCTGGAAAGCACCGCCACCTGTGTAATGGCCGGTGATCCGCTGTTCCTGAATGGTGACTTCGCGGACTTCGCCTCGCTCCGCCTGGTTCATAAACTGAGAGAAGGCGACTTCATTGGGCACGTTGCGCTGGCCCGGCCCCTGAAAGAGCTGGAACAGAGCGATCAATAGCAGCGCAATGATCACCCAGAGTGCAAAGTTGCGAAAATGTGCGTTCATTTCGTTCCCTAACCACTAGACGCGGTAAACTGAGGGGTTTCTTACCTTGAAGGCAAGATAGGTCGCGGGGGGCTGAATTCCAAGCCGGTGAGGCACTGTTGCACATGTGCCATGTTTTTTTTCTTAAAACGTACCGCGATTTTTCCTGAATTCGGGCCGAACCGCGCTCATTTGCGCTCCAGCCCCAGATCTCTCTGGCGCATCCTTAGCCGCCGAAAAGGGCAGGCGCAATACATCAACCCTCAATTCGCGGCGAATTTCCGCAGTTTCCGGAGCACTGCCGAACGGCAAGCGGACCATCTCACCTTCCGCCGTCCAAACTGCGGGAGATGTCTCAAATGCAGCCCTCGGCCATCCATCCGGCCATTCCAGGCTTTGCATCCGCACCGGCACCGCACTCAGAGGTCCAAGTACGAGCGGAACTGCCGATCCGCCAACCGGAAATGAATACCGGAAACGGCCGTCCCAAGTGCCGTCTCCCGCCGGGTTTTCCAGAACCGGTGGCGGCCGCCGTCCCGCCTCCTTCCACATCCATGCTGCATCACCAGCCAGTTCGACAACGGCTCCGGCAAGGGTGATCTTGAAATCGGCACCCCGCTTGAGGGCCGCGTCACATGCTTCCAGCTTGGACAGGCGCACTTGGGGAGATTCAAGTGTCACTTGGCGGATAATCTCCGACAAGAGCCGGAATCGGATCTCCTGCGGGCATTCCGCGTAATCGCCGAGCGCGATTTTGATTGGACCTGCCGGATGCTCAATCACCTTTGCCCGATATTCGCGGCGGCAATAGTCCTCAAGGGCTTCACGGCATCGGCGTAGATTATGCGCGGTATCAAAGATCCGTTGCTCGCTGAGGCCTTCCTCGGCGAGCAACACCGCAATTTTCCTCAATCGGCTGCGTTTGTAGGCATGGTCGGCGTTGGTCGGGTCCTCGCACCAGGCCATCCCGCGCTCTTCCAAGCTTGCTTTCAACCGCGCCTTTGGTGTCTCCAAAAACGGCCGGAGCAACCTGATGCCCGAGGGGCCGTCCGGCTCATCAACGGCCATGGCGCTCAACCCCGACACACCGCTGCCGCGGGTCAGCCGATCCAGAAACGTTTCGGCCTGATCGCCGAGATGATGTCCCAGCAACAATGCTTGCGCGCCGGCTTCCTCCATCGCAACGGAAATCAGGCGATAACGGGCGTCACGCGCAGCGGCTTGCCGGTTGGAGGAAGGTTTGTCGCCGTTCCAGGTCAGGATCCGGTGTTGCAGACCCACGTTGTCGCAGATCCGGCCAACAAACTCGGCTTCTTCCCGGCTGGCGGTGCGAATTCCATGATCAACCGTCACCACATGGCCAGTACCTGACCAGTCTTGCCGCTGGCGCCACTCGTGGAACAACTGGAGGAGACAAAGGGAATCTGCGCCGCCAGACACGGCAAGCATGAGAGAGGAAAACTCTTTCAACGCAACAAACAGAGAGTCCGCTTCATCGGGCGTCAACCCGGATGCGGTCCCCGTTTCATCAAGAGCACTGCGCACGGCTGCGTTCGTCCCGCGCCTGCGTCAAGACGGCGGGCGCAGCGCCGGGGTAATTGTTCAACAACTCGGAAAACGTCGCGCAAGCCGCATCCGCCTCACCCAGTCCGCGCAATGCGACACCCAGCTTCAGGAGACTGTCCGGCGTTTTGTTGCTGCCCGGGTGCTCGGTATAGGTTTTCAGGAAGGCGTCCGCCGCCTCGCGGTAGTTTTGCTGCGCCAGCAGGCTTTCGCCCAGCCAATACTGCGCATTCGGCGCCAGTTCGTTGTCGGGGTAGATTTCCAGAAACGCTCTGAATTCCCGCTCAGCGGCACCATAGTTGCCGTTCACGGCCAGCGAGTAGGCTCTGTCATAGTCGGTACGCGGATCACCGCCGGCGATCACACTCGCTATCTGGTCGTCATTGCCGAAGATCGGCGGGTCAGCCAAGTCCGCGCCGGTCCTTTCCGGGCCCGCGTTCTCTATGCCATTGGCAAGCGCAGACAGGTCAATCGGCCCGCTTGACGGCAAGGTATCCGTGTTGGTTTCGTATCCGCCGGACTGTGCCCAGCTTCCATCCCCAGACCCATCCGCCGGAACGACTGCAGGCGCACCGCCAGGTGTCGTCAGTGTTCCAGGTTGCGGAACACCGTTTTGATCCAGGCCGGGCTGCAAGTCAGTCCGATTTCCCGGTGTGCCGCCTTCCAATTGCTGAAATCGGTACTCGTTGTCTTCCTGCATGCGGCGCATCTGATCCTGCAGCTCGCGCAACTGAAAAGACAGTTGCTCGATTTGTCCGGTCAAATTTCTGAGACGCTGCTCAAGTTCGTTGATCCGAACCGCAGATTCATCGTTCCGGCGCCCGAACAATTGGGCGCTGGACGGCGTTGCCGTAACCAGGACCCCCAGGGCCATCACCGCCGCTACCAATCTCACGACGTTGCGCATTTCCACCTCCAATCGCTGGCACCACGACATATCACGTGCCACCCTGCTGTTCATAGCAGAAGGGCGCTTGGACTTCGGCCAAAGTTTGGCATGGACACGCAAAAAGGGCAGCGTCGCCCAAACGCTGCCCGATCCCGGCACGCCCGGTGGGACCCTGGCTTAGTTCGTCGCGTTGCTTAACACGGTTACCGCGCGGCGGTTCTGCGACCAGCAGCTGTTGTCATTACAGACGGCCACCGGACGTTCCTTGCCATAGGAGATCGTGCGGATCCGGGTTGCGGCAACACCTTTTGAAACCAGGAAATCCTTGGCAGCGGCCGCACGGCGGGCGCCGAGCGCGATATTGTATTGCCGGGTGCCGCGTTCGTCTGCGTGACCTTCAACGGTGATCGTGTACTTGGAATACCGGTTCAGCCATGTGGCCTGACCGGAAAGCACGGTTTGGGCCTGAGCGTTCAGCGTCGACTGATCTTCTTCAAAGAAAACCCGGTCACCAACATTGACGACAAAATCCTGACCGGACCCTGGCTTGGCGTTGGTGGCAAGACCATCCGGTTTGGTCTGCGCACAAGCGGCAACAAACATCATGGCGAAAACAACCGCGATCCATCGGACCCCGCGCGCGGCATTGATACTCAACAACATTACACACTCCTATCGCCATTGCGGCGGCCACCCCACGCCTGGCATCTAAGTAAACGGTTTCTAGCCAAAGCTGGTTAAGGCCCGGTTGGGAAAAACGGTTAGCGGAACCTTAACACATGCTGGCGGCATCACGTCAGTTGATCAGCGGTGACCATGATGGATCGGATGCAAATGCGGGCGTATCAAGGCGCTGCTCATTATAACCGGTCAGGTCGACGGTCCAGACCTGCGGCCCACCCTTTTCGCCGGGTGTATCGCGGAAAAACACCAGAACGCGTCCGTTCGGTGCCCAGGCCGGCCCTTCATTGTGGTAGCCTTCGGTGAGAATGCGTTCACCCTTGCCGTCCGGCCGCATGACGCCGATCATGAACCGTCCCTGATGCATCTTGGTAAAGGCGATCAGATCTCCGCGTGGGGACCAGACGGGGGTCGAATACCGGCCCGGCCCGAAAGAAATCCGCTGCGCCCCGCCGCCACCAGCGTTCATCACATAGAGTTGTTGCGCTCCGCCGCGGTCGGATTCAAATACAATCCGCCGCCCGTCGGGCGAGAAGGACGGGCTCGTGTCGATGGAGGCCGAGTTGGTCAGGCGCGTTGTGCTTCGTGAGCGCAAGTCCATCTTGAAGATGTTTGCGTTGCCGCCCTGCTGCAGGCTCATGACGACGCTCTGTCCGTCCGGCGAAAATCTCGGGGCGAATGTCATGCCGGGAAAATTGCCCACGATCTCACGCTGGCCGGTTTCGATATTGAGCAGATAGACGCTCGGATCGGCCCCGCCATAAGACATGTAGGTGATTTCCTGACTGGTCGGGGAAAATCTCGGGGTCAGAACCAGATCGTCACCACGGGTGAGATAACGCACATTGGCGCCGTCTTGATCCATGATCGCCAACCGCTTGACCCGCTCGTTTTTCGGTCCGGTTTCATCAATGAATACAATACGGGTATCGAAATATCCCTTTTCGCCGGTCAATCGCTCATAGATCGAATCGGCAATGATATGAGCCAGACGGCGCCAGTTTTCCGGAGTGGTGAAGTACTGCTGGCCGAGCATCTGCTCCGAGGCAAACACGTCCCACAAGCGGAACTCGGCCCGCAACCTTCCGTCCGGCTGTTTGATCACCGTTCCGCTAACGAGTGCCTGGGTGCCAATCGTACGCCAATCGCCAAAACGCGGGGTTGAGCTGACGCTCATGTTTTTCTGGATGAAACTGGCCGGATCAAGCGGGCGGAAAAGCCCGGACCGTTGAAGATCCGCAGAAATGACCGCCGTCATGTCGCTCGCCAATTTGCTGTCGGCACCTTCCGTGGAGAAGCTGGGCAGCGCGATCGGCAAGGGCTCGATGTTGCCTTGGGTAACGTCGATCTCGATCAAGGCCGCTGCGGGCAAGGGCGCAAGAGCCGCAACAAGGACGACGGTCGCGGCTGCCAGCCATGACTTGGGCTTGAACATCTCAGTTCCTTTTTTCGATCGTACGCGCATTGGCAATAGGCTCCCCTGCAAAATCGCCAGCCATTGATCTAGGACCAACCCGGCTATCCCCCCAACATGTCCCTCGGGTCAAAATTGATAATGACCTCCTGCCAAGCTTCATACTTGGCAATTGGCAGAGAATAAGGCGCACAGCGCATAATTGCCCGCACGGCGCTGCCGGCTGCGGCCGAAAACGCGGGATGGCCGTTGCGATTGAGCACTTCCGGGCTGCCTGATACTTCGCCATTTTGACTGAGACCGAAACGGACGCGGACCTTTAGGTCCTCTGCGCCAACAGCACCGACCGGCGGGCTCCAGCATTGGGCCACCTGCCCTCTGAGGGCATCGAGTTCCGACTGAGTCATACGGACATCCTGCTGTCCCTGCCGGCTGCCGAGCGATGCCTGTTGGTCGCCGGTGTTTCCAGTCTGGCCAGCGGGCTCGACCTTGTTCAAAAGTGCCGAAATCTGGTTGGGGCTGAAGTCTTCACGCGGCGGTTCAGGCGTTCGGCGCGGCGGTGCCGGTTTCGTTCTGGGCACCACGTTTGTCACAATCGGTTCCGGCTCCGGTTCCGCTGCAGCCGGCTCGGGTTCCGGTGCGGGGGCCGGTTCCGGTTCGGGCGCAGGGGCGGGTTCCGGTTCAGCAACGGGCTCGGGCGTTGGCGGCGGCGTCGGAGCAGGCGGGACCGGTTGCTCTGCAGGCGTTTCCGCTGGCCGCTCGGCTGGTGTTGGCGGCTCTTCCTGCGGTGTTTCAGCAGGTTCGACGGCCGCGACTTCACGCACTTCCGCATCACGCTCACCGATCTGCAGCCGGGTCAGTTCTTCGACGGGCACAAGATCTACCGGAAGCGTTTCCACTTGCGGCACGGTAAAGCTCTCCGCGTCCGGGAAGG
The DNA here is from genome assembly GCA_965230445.1 of Roseibium sp. Lineage (GTDB taxonomy): Bacteria > Pseudomonadota > Alphaproteobacteria > Rhizobiales > Stappiaceae > Roseibium. Next base: position 3,807,320 of record OZ246005.1, read on the forward strand.
CGATAAGCCCCCAGGCCAGTATGGCCGCATGACCGGCCAAAGACGCGATGAGACTTGTGCGCATAGTGCGTCACGAATCCTGTTCTTCAAGAGTGACAAGGCCAAGCCGCTTGAACCCGGCCGCGTTGATACGGCCCATGATCGCCATCATGGTTCCGTAGTCGGCATCCTGATCGCCGCGCACAAAGATCCGCTCCTCGTAGCCATTCTGCGCAATGGCCTCCAGTTTGGGCACCACTTCGTCCAGCGGGATGGCTGTTTCCTGTATGAAAATCTCGCCCGCAGATGTCACCGAGATCGTAATCGGCTCATTGTCGCCCTGAAGCGGCTTGGCGCGGGTCTCCGGCAAGTCGATCGGCACGCCAACTGTCAGCAACGGTGCCGCCACCATGAAGATGATCAAGAGCACGAGCATCACATCGACGAAAGGCGTGACGTTGATTTCACTGATTGGGGCAGCGCGCCGCCTGCGCCGCCGCCGGCTCTGACCGCCGCCTTGTCCAGTGCCTACCGACATTCCCATCTGTTAGGCCCTTTCGTCGATCTGCCGGGACAGGATTGCGGAGAACTCGTCCGCGAAACCTTCCATGCGGGCAACCGCCCTGCCGACATCGGATGCGAACTTGTTATAGGCAATCACCGCCGGGATGGCGGCAAGAAGTCCGAGTGCGGTTGCAAACAGCGCTTCAGCAATACCCGGTGCGACAACGGCAAGGTTGGTGCTTTCGGACGCAGCAATCGCCTGAAACGCGGTCATGATCCCCCAGACCGTGCCGAAAAGCCCGATGAACGGCGCTGAAGATCCGACGGTCGCCAGGATCAGGAGTTGGCTTTCCAGGCGCTCCGATTCGCGCTGGATAGTGACATCCATGACCCGGTCGATCCGCTGCTGCAGGCTGCCGACAGCCGGCCGCGCGCCTTCGTGGCTGCGTTTCCACTCGCGCATGGCCGCAACAAACAGGGCTGCCATGGAATGATTTGTCCGGTTCTGGAGCGTTCCGTAGAGGTCTTCCAGCGACTGTCCGGACCAGAAGACGGTCTCGAACCGGTTCATCTGCCGGCGGGTGCGCCCAAACAGCATGACCTTGTCGACAATGATCGTCCAGCACCAGACTGAGGCGGCGAGCAGTCCGATCATCACGACCTTCACGACGATATGCGCTTGCCAGAACAGCGCAAAGAAGGAGAGATCCCCGTGCGGGGCCGAGATCGACGACTGAACAAGTTCTTCCATGAATTTCTGGACCTCGTGGCAAAAAGTCTGTGCCCTGTGCTGCGGGCCGGCGCATATCCGGGAATCCGGTCGTTTGCCTATCCGGCTGGCCGCCTCTTTGGCGATGGATTCTGGCGAAACTGGGACTTTGCGGCCAAACCGCCTGGAAAACAGAAGGACGCGATTAAGGTTACATTAAGATTAACGAATTCAATCGAACGCTACACCAAGTGCTGAGACGCACCAGAACGTTTTCTCAGGTGCCGGTTTCCAGCTTTTGCGCAAGATCTTCCGGCAGACGCGTCGGACGGCCGTCGAGCGTGATCACGGCGACGGTGACGGACGCCCCGACAAGCAAGTCTTCACCGCGCAGAATCCGTTGTTCAAGCGAAATTCGCGCGCCCTTGTGGTCGATCAGTCTTGTGCGGACATCGAGAACGTCATCGATCCGCGCCGGCTTCTTGAAATCGAGAGCCATGGCCCGGACAGCGAAGGCCAAGCCCGGCGCACCGTCCCTGCCATGGAGTTCCCGATGATGAATACCGCATAGGCGCAGAAAGTCGGATCGGCCCCGCTCGAAGAACCGCACATAGGCGCCGTGATAAACAATACCGGTGAAATCGGTGTCTTCGTAATAGACCCGGACCGGCAAGACATGCTGCCCCTGCTGAAGCCGCCCGGCAAGATCCGGCCATTCGGTTGCCGTCATTCTTCAGCCCTCGCCCGGATCGTCCTGAAACAGGCCGATCTGTTCAGTTGGTCCGTTTGAGGGAGCAGCCAACCCGAGATGCGTGAAAGCATGCTCTGTCAGCACCCGTCCGCGTGGCGTGCGCTGCAGAAACCCATTCTGGATCAGGTAGGGCTCGACGATTTCTTCAATCGCATCGCGCGGCTCAGAAAGCGCAGCAGCAATGGTTTCTATGCCAACGGGTCCTCCACCGAAATTGACTGCAATCTGCCGCAAGTAACGCCGGTCCAGGCTATCAAGACCCGCTCCATCGACCTCAAGCTGCAAGAGTGCCTTGTCGGCCAGCGCGCGGCCCACCTTGTCGATTCCCTCAAACACGGCAAAGTCGCGCACGCGGCGCAAGAGCCGGCCGGCGATACGCGGTGTTCCACGCGAACGCTTGGCAATTTCGCGGGCACCATCTTCTCCCATGCCGATCCCGAGTAGCCGTGCACCGCGATTGACGATCAACTCCAGCTCTTCGATTGTGTAGAATTGCAGGCGCACCGGGATACCGAACCTGTCACGCAGAGGTGTCGTCAAAAGACCGAGCCGTGTGGTTGCGGCAACGAGTGTGAACTTGGCCAGATCTATCTTCACGGACCGCGCTGCCGGCCCCTCTCCGATGATCAGGTCAAGTTGATAATCCTCCATAGCCGGATAGAGAATTTCCTCGACCGACGGATTAAGCCGGTGGATTTCGTCGATGAACAGGACGTCGCGTTCTTCCAGATTGGTCAAAAGCGCAGCCAGATCGCCCGCCTTTGCAATTACCGGGCCGGAGGTTGCACGGAAGTTGACCCCGAGTTCACGCGCCATGATCTGCGCCAGCGTTGTCTTGCCAAGACCCGGAGGGCCGACAAACAGCACATGATCCAGCGCTTCGCCACGCGCCTTGGCTGCGCCGATGAAGACTTTCAGGTTCGCGCGCGCCTGCGCCTGGCCAACGAAATCGTCCAGCACCTGCGGGCGCATGGAGCTGTCGATTTCATCGCCGCGGATTTCCGGCGTGACGATCCGCTGATCATCCGACATTCGATGCTATCCACACAAGCAGGCAAATAAGCCCAACCGAATACAGAACCCTGAGCGCATAGAATTTCCGGTATTGGCTGCGCACGAAAGGATCGTCCGTCTCGATCCGCCGCCCTTTCATGGCGTATGACCGTCCGGCGACTGAATTGGAGAACTTGTGGTCCAGATACATAATCCCGCCGATACCGAGGCTGACGAAACCCAAGGCGATGACGGCATAAATAAAGACGATCAACCGGCCAACTCCTTCAGACCCAGACGGATCAGCGTTTCTGTACTGGCGCCCTCACCGGCAGACTTGAACACCTTGGCGACGGCTGCGTTTGCCTGAGGTTGACCATAACCGAGATTGGTGAGCGCCGATACGGCCTCGGAAACGGCCGATTTTGCGGGAGCCTCGGCCGCCGACTGTACGGTCGCCAGAGCGTCGGTATCGATGCCGGCAATCGCGGGCGTCTTGTCCTTGAGTTCGGACATGACACGCTCGGCAACCCGTTTGCCGACACCCGGAGCCCGTGTGATCGCCGCCTTGTCGCCCAATGCAATTGCGCTTGATATTTCGCCGGCCTTCATGATGCCCAGGATACCGAGCGCGACTTTCGCACCGACACCCTGAACGGTCATCAGAAGGCGGAACCATTCCCGCTCCGCTTCATCGGCAAAACCATAAAGCCTGATCATGTCTTCCCGGACAATTGTCTCGATATGAAGACTTGAGGCTTCGCCCGTCCTTGGCAGACCCTGCAAGATGCGCGACGGGCAAAACACTTGATAGCCAACGCCCTGGACATCCAGGATGACGTGATCCTCGCCATAGCTGTCAATAACGCCTTTAAGTTTGCCGATCATGCCGCACCCGCCTTCGGGATCCGCCCGCCCCCCGCAGCGCGATGCTGGGAGTGGCAAATAGCTATGGCCAGCGCATCGGCGGCATCATCGGAATCAAACTGGGCTTTGGGCATCAGCACCTTGACCATCGCGCGGATCTGATCCTTTTCCGCATGTCCTGTGCCGACAACGGTTTTCTTGACGAGGTTCGGCGCATATTCGGCCACGTCCAGCCCGGCAAGCGACGGCACAAGCAGGGCGACGCCGCGTGCCTGCCCCAGTTTCAGCGTTGCCCCGGCATCCTTGTTGACGAATGTAAGTTCAACGGCGGCTTCCTGAGGCTCAAGGCAGCGGACGATATCGGTCAAGCCATCGTGGAGCTGTACCAGCCGTTCGGCCAAGGTCTTGCGATTGTCGGACGTGACTGTGCCCGAGGCAATGAAGGTGAGGCGGTTGCCAATGGTCTCGATCACGCCCCAGCCGGTGCGCCTGAGGCCCGGATCGACGCCGAGAACGCGAATCGGATGCATCATGGAACAAATCGGTAACAAAACTTATCGATTGACGCCAGTGAAAGCAGCACCTACCAAAGATGGCGATCCGCGCATCCACATCCGAAAGCCATCATGTTCGACTTCATCGGCAGTTTCCCGCCAGGCCTGCTGGCGCTGCTGGGCGGCGCCTTGTTTGTGGCCGGCTGTGTACGCGGGTTCTCAGGTTTTGGGGCCGCGATGATTTTCATGCCGGTTGCCTCAACCGCAATTGCCCCTGCGACAGCTGCAGCCGTTTTTCTGATTATCGATGGGCTGGTTGCCTTGCCGCTGGTCAGATCTGCGATAAAAAACTGCGATTGGCGTAGCGTTGTACCGGCTGTTATCGGAGCGTCGCTCACCGTGCATTTCGGTGCATGGCTGCTCGCCAATGCCGATACTCTGTTCCTGCGTTGGGCCATATTTGCAATTGTAATTGGGCTTCTAACCCTGCTGATGTCAGGCTGGCGGTATCCTGGCAAGCCGGGTCTGGCGGTGTCCGTTGGCGCCGGGGGCGTTGGCGGCGTTTTTGGCGGTGTTTCCCAAGTCGGCGCACCACCGCTTTTAGCACTATGGCTGGCGAGCACCGAGGACCCGGCGGCTGTGCGTGCCAATCTGATCGTCTACTTCGCGATTGCCAGCGTCAGCACAATCGGCGCTTATGCCCTTCAAGGTTTTTTCACTTGGGAAGTCATGCGGCTGCTCACCCTCGCAGCGCCCGTCTATGGGCTCGCACTTTATGTCGGTTCCAAAGGGTTCGGCAAATCCAGCCCAACCCTCTACCGCAAGATTGCCTATGGCCTGATCGCCCTTGCCGCGATCACCAGCATGCCGGCTCTCGACGTGTTACTACGCTAGTTTTTCCTGCCACTTGGCGCATTTTTCAGACATGAGCCGATTGAGTTCGGCCTCGAACTCATCCGGGCTGCCGCATGTCTGGGCCAGAATGCTCAAGGCAACGATGGCGGCATCGGCCGCTTCCTCGCGGACATCATCAAAAGTCTGATTTTTGTACGCAGATCCAGGCGCACCAGCGGCCGACAAAACGGCTTCAGCCACTTCCCGGCTTCTTCGGCGAGTTTCAGGGCGCGTTCCTGCAAGGTCTTCGGATCGGAGCGGGTCAGGGCGAAAATGTTGAACATTCAAGGGGCTCCAAATGCCTATTGCACCGCTCCTAACCGTCATTACCGGACTTGATCAGGCAATCCATTCCGTTTCAGTTCCATGAGCAATGCGCGCCCGCCCGGACCGGGAAAGGTGTGGACCACCTGGTCAAGCCCGGTGACAACCGCTGGAAGACCCTTTGCCCTTAAGACGCCAGTTGCGCCATGGTCTCGTCGTCGATGTCGAAATTGGCGAACACGTTCTGGACGTCGTCGTCATCTTCCAGCATGTCGATGAGCTTCATCAGGGTCGAGGCTTTTTCGGCATCGACCGGGGTCAGGTTCTGGGGCTTCCAGATGATCTTGGTGGACTCGGCTTCGCCCAGCGCATCTTCCAACGCTTTGGAGACTTCATTGAGGTCCTCAAAAGCGGCGTAAATCGTATGGCCATTTTCGTCGGACTGTACGTCTTCGGCACCGGCTTCGATCCCGGCTTCCAGAACGGCATCCGCTTCGCCCGCTTCAACCTTGTAAACGATCTCGCCGACCCGGTCGAACATGAAGGAAACAGAACCGGTTTCACCAAGCGAGCCGCCGCATTTGGTAAAGTAGGAGCGGATGTTAGAGGCAGAACGGTTGCGGTTGTCGGTCAGTGCTTCGACGACGACAGCGACGCCCGCCGGGCCATAGCCCTCGTAGCGGATTTCTTCATAAGAATCGGCATCGCCTGCCTGAGACTTGTTGATCGCCCGCTGGATATTGTCCTTGGGCATGGACTGGGCCTTGGCGTTCTGGACGGCCAGGCGCAGGCGCGGGTTCGAATCCGGGTCCGGATCGCCCATCTTGGCGGCGACGGTGATTTCCTTGGAGAGCTTGGAGAACATCTTCGAGCGAACCGCGTCCTGGCGGCCCTTGCGGTGCATGATGTTCTTGAATTTTGAATGGCCTGCCATGGCTCTTCTCGACTTTTCCGGATGCTTCTTGAAAAAACTGCGCCGCTTATAGGCAAATCGGACCGGAAAATCCAGATGCGCCGGGAGAGGCCTGCTCAGTTCGGAGCGCCCTGCCAGAAGTCAGGCAGGACCGGAGCCAGACGGCCGCCAATCCGGACCGGTGCAACAGCTTTGGCAAGGCCAGTCGCATCGTCGGTCTGAACGGCGACGCCGCAGATTGTGGCATCGCCAAGCGCCGGAGTGAAGCGGCCACCGGAAATCTTGCGCTGGAACCGGTTGACCGGCTCTTCCTTGTCCATCCCCAGCACACTGTCATAGTCGCCGCACATGCCCGAATCGGACATGTAGGCCGTGCCGCCGCTGAGGATCTGGTGGTCCGCGGTCGGGACATGAGTGTGCGTTCCGACCACCAGGCTGACGCGGCCATCGAGGAAATGCCCCATCGCCTGCTTTTCGCTGGTCGCCTCGGCATGAACATCGACGATGATCGCGTCGGCCACATCGCCAAGCGGGCAGTCGTCGACAATCCGGTTGATGGCCGCAAAGGGATCGTCGAGCGGGTCCATGAACACCCGGCCCATCACATTGGCGACAAGCACCTGCGCGCCATTCCGGGCCATGAAGAGGTGCGCGCCCCGGCCCGGGGTTCCGGCGGGAAAATTTGCCGGGCGGAGCAGCCGGTCCTGGCGTTCAATATATACGAGGGTGTCCTTTTGGTCCCAGATGTGGTTGCCGGTGGTCACGACATCTGCACCGGCATCCAGTACGTCCTGCAAGATGCCCTCGGTTATTCCGAAGCCCGAGGCAGCGTTCTCTCCATTGACGACGACAAAGTCGATCCGGTTTTCATCAACCAAAGCCGGAAGCCGGTCGATAACGGCATTGCGCCCTGCGCGCCCGACCAGATCGCCCAAGAAGAGAAGATGCATGCTCGTAGTGTCCTTCAACCGGGAAAGCTAAGTGGATCCACCGGTACGAAATTAGCCGCGTGCCGAAAAGGGCCGATAGCCGTTTTCCGTCAAGATGCCATGCAGCGGCTTGTCATGCGCCTCAACCGGCACTTCGTCAACTTCCTGAATTGCAAACGCAAGACCGATACATAACAGCGGACCATCTTTCGAGAGTGCCGCAATGGCCGTGTCGTAGTGTCCCTTGCCATAGCCCATACGATTGCCGGCGGCGTCGAACGCAGCAAGCGGAACAAGCAGAACATCCGGCCTAAGAATTTCGGACTCCGGCCCCGGTGCCACCGTTCCGAACCCGACCGGAACCAGTTCCGTTTCGCGGTCCAGCCGCCGGAAAATCAGGTGCGGCTTGGCGACCACAGGCAGGCAGAGCGCATGGCCGCGCTGCCGGAGCGTGGCCATCAGCGGCCGTGTATCAACTTCGTCGCGGATGGGCCAAAACCCTGCGACAATGCACTCCGGTGGCAAAGGCAAATCATCGGCACTTTCGGCAAGCGCAAGGCTCTTTTCGATGCGCTCGACTTCGCTCAAGGTTCCCCGGCGGGCAAGAGCTTCTTTTCTGAGCGTTGTCTTTCTGGCCAGGAGGTCAGGGGAGGCAGGCATGAGGCACCGGCATAAAGGTAGGAAAATCAATGCGCAGCCGCCCGGCCGTTGGACGTTGCAATCCCGGAGAACCTACAAAGTAGGTGGGCGCCGTATGCAACAGACCACGGCCCGAAGCAGGGACAGCTCCCTTAGGAATGCGTAAGGCCCCGGGGATAAGTTGTCCTGACGTACCGGGCAGCCGCAGTTTCAGCATATAGTCTCGTCGCAATCCAAATGCCAGCTTGGAAAACGCAACCGGCTGAATTCCGGAGGCCTTCCTCTGCCGGCACCAGGGATCTAAATGGGGGGCAGGCGCTATTGTGGAGAACGCAGGCTTTGGTTGAGGCCCTTTGCCAAGTTTTCGATCCTGACAGCGGCTGACTCGACGGCCTTTGCCAAGTCCACCTCATGCCGGGTCATGGTTTCAAGGACGGTGTGCTGGTCGATTCGGGACGACTTCAGCTCTCGCTCAAGCCGTTCGACGCGCCGTTCCAACTCGGCCAATTGATCGGTTGCCATAATGCCAGCCATAACCGTCAGGCGCTGGTCACCGATCTCGCCAAAATTCTCACGCAACTCGCTGATCCAGCCGTCAAAGCGCGACGCCAGGCCCGTCAACCGGTCTTCTTCGCCGTCATCGCAGGCCATGCGAAACGACTTGCCGTTGATGGTCACCGTGATTTGCGCCATGGCGTATCAGCCTCCGTGGGCGTCAAGCACGCCGCGTATCGTTTCCATTGCGGTCACCAATCGTTTCGAAACATCACGATTGGCATCTTCCAGACGGGTTGCCCGCGCTTCGCACTCATCCAGGGTCGCGGCAAGTTGCGAGCGGTCTTCGCCAAGCCGCTGCAGATCGTCCGCAAGCGCATTAACTGACCGGTCCGCGTCTATACGCCGGTGGACAGCCGTTTCCAACTGTCCGAGTGCCTGTTCGAGCCGGGTTACAGCCAGGTGAAGTCGCCCCTGGTCGATCGTGTCGATATCTCCCATTTCCAAACTTGCTTTCACAGTCCATGTCTGTCCTCGGCCAAGGCAGGCAAAATGCCCTGCCCCACCGGCGTGCAACCCCACCAATTCCGGAGAAGTCAGCCAATCCCGGCACCATGACAAGCGCCAAATCACACTGTCGCATTACTGACAAACAGTAGGCATTCCTCCGGAGATCCGTCAATGCCGGGACACCCGGAATCCTCAACTCCATAACCCATAGTAAGGTTTTTTCTTCCCCCGCAAGCCAGCGGACCCTTTGTTGACTCGGCTACGGTTCCTGCTATTTGTCTGGCGCCCGTTTACAATCGGTGCCGTGTAGCATTGACTAACGCACCTCAATCCCTGGCCGCCACGCACAGACCGTCAATCCGCGGACGCTTCACCAAAGGGAAAATCATGACCGATTTGCAGAAACACCAACACATGGCGAATGCGATCCGCTTTCTTGCCATCGATGCCGTTGAGAAGGCTAAGTCCGGCCACCCCGGTCTGCCGATGGGCGCTGCGGATATCGCGACCGTTCTGTTCACCCAGTTCATGAAATTCGATCCGACGGCGCCGCATTGGCCAGACCGCGACCGTTTCGTGCTGTCCGCCGGCCATGGTTCGATGCTGCTCTACAGCTTGTTGCATTTGCTGGGGTATGAGGATTTCCCGATTGAGCAGCTGCAGAATTTCCGGCAAATCGGCGCTCGGACAGCAGGCCACCCGGAATTCGGCCATGGCGCCGGAATTGAAACAACCACCGGCCCGCTCGGGCAAGGTCTCGCGAACGCCGTCGGCATGGCGATTGCCGAGCGGCTGCAGGCGGATCGGTTCGGCAAGGACCTCGTCAACCACTACACTTATGTTCTGGCAGGCGACGGCTGCCTTATGGAAGGCATCAGCCAGGAAGCGCTGACCCTGGCCGGGCATCTGAAGCTCAACAAGCTGATCGTGTTCTGGGATGACAACGGCATTTCCATCGACGGCAAAGTGGAAATCACGGACTCCACCAACCAGACCGCTCGTTTCGAGGCCTCGGGCTGGAACACCATCTCGATCAACGGTCATGACCCCGAGGCCATCGCGGATGCCATCCGCCAGGCACAGGACAGCGACAAGCCGACGCTGATTGCCGCCAAAACAACCATCGGGTTTGGTGCTCCGACAAAGGCCGGCACCGCAAAGGCACATGGTGCCCCGCTTGGCGCCGACGAAATTGCCGCGACCCGCGAAGCCCTCAACTGGCCGCATGAGCCGTTCGAACTTCCAAGTGAGGTGCTGGACGCATGGCGGATCGCCGGTCTTCAATCGGCGCATGCGCACAAGGATTGGCAGAAACGCCTCGCCGATGCCGATGCCGACACACGGGCAGAGTTCGAGCGGCGCAATCGCGGTGATCTGCCAGCGGGCTTCGCGGCGGCCATCGACGCCTACAAGAAAAAACTCGCCGAAGATCAGCCGACCATGGCAACCCGCAAGGCATCTGAAGCCGTTCTGGGTGTGATCAACGAAGCGGTTCCGGAAACCATTGGCGGCTCTGCCGACCTGACCGGTTCGAACAACACCAAGACCGCGCAAACCCTGCCGGTCACACCGGACGATTTCTCGGGCCGGTACATCCACTGGGGTATTCGCGAACACGGTATGGCGGCAGCCATGAATGGCATGGCGCTCCATGGCGGTGTCATTCCCTATTCCGGCGGCTTCTTGATCTTCTCCGACTATTGCCGCCCGTCGATCCGCCTTGCGGCCCTCATGGGTCAACGGGTCATCCATGTCATGACCCACGATTCCATCGGCCTTGGCGAAGATGGCCCGACCCACCAACCGGTCGAGCATTTCGCCGCCTTGCGCGCGATCCCGAACCTCAACTTCTTCCGTCCGGCGGACATTACCGAGACGCTGGAATGCTGGCAGTTGGCCCTTGAGACGCAGGACCAGCCATCCGTTCTTGCACTAACGCGCCAGAACCTGCCGTCGCTGCGCAAAAGCTACGAAGCCGATAACAAATGCGCCATGGGCGCTTATGTCCTGCTCGACAGTGAAGACGAAGCAGCGGTGACGATCTTCGCGACTGGATCTGAAGTGGAGATCGCCGCCGACGCCCATGCCGAGCTGACCGTAGCTGGGATCGCGGCACGCGTGATCTCGATCCCCAGTTTTGAGCTGTTCGAGGCGCAATCCGAGGATTACAAGGCATCCATAGTTGGTAACAGCCCGGTCAAGATTGCTGTCGAAGCTGGTATCAAGTTGGGTTGGGAGCGCTTCATCGGCACGGATGGCGTCTTCGTCGGCATGAGCGGCTTCGGCGCAAGCGGTCCTTACAAGGCACTCTATGAGCACTTCGGAATCACCAAAGACGCAGTTGTCGAAATTGCCAAGTCAAAGCTCGCGGCTGAGTAAATTGTACTTGAGGACAATACTCTTGGCTTGAAGGTATTGCCCTAAAGGCATCCTGTGAACTATCTGAACACGGGTCCGCCAACTATCTGGAACCGCTGCCTCGGGTGCAGCTGTCAAGACGTTGCCTGTAGAAACGGCCAGGCATTAAACATTGCAGGAGTGAAAAATGGTAACCAAGGTTGCAATTAACGGGTTTGGGCGCATCGGCCGGAACGTCCTGCGCGGGATTATCGAATCCGGCCGCACCGATATTGAAGTCGTTGCGATCAACGATTTGGGCCCGGTGGAAACCAACGCACATTTGCTACGCTTCGATTCAGTCCACGGACGTTTTCCGGCTGATGTATCCGTTGACGGCGATACAATCACCGTTGGCGGCGGTAACCCGATCAAGGTAACCGCGATCCGCGACCCGAAGGATTTGCCCTTGGGCGAGCTGGGTGTCGATGTCGCACTGGAATGTACCGGTATCTTCACCTCCAAGGAAAAAGCCTCCTCGCTTCTCGAGGCTGGCGCAAAGCGAGTTCTGATTTCCGCTCCGGGTGCAGGCGCCGACAAGACGATAGTCTACGGCGTGAACAACGATGCGCTGACCGCAGAGGACACCGTCGTATCCAACGCATCCTGCACCACCAACTGCCTTGCTCCGGTCGCCTATGTGCTTAACGAAGCCCTAGGGATCGAGAAGGGCTTCATGACCACGATCCACTCCTATACCGGCGACCAGCCGACACTGGACACCATGCACAAGGATCTCTACCGGGCCCGTGCTGCGGCCATGTCGATGATCCCGACATCCACCGGTGCAGCCAAGGCCGTGGGTCTGGTTCTTCCGGAACTGAACGGTAAGCTGGACGGCGTCGCGATCCGCGTCCCGACCCCGAATGTTTCCGTGGTGGATTTCAACTTCATCGCCAAGAAGGAAACCAGCGTTGACGAAGTGAATGCTGCGATCCGCGAAGCGGCCGACGGCAAGTTGAAGGGCATTCTCGGCTACACCGACGAAAAGCTGGTTTCCACGGACTTCAACCATGACAGCCATTCTTCGATCTTCCACACCGATCAAACGAAGGTCATGGACGGCACTTTCGTGCGCATCCTGACCTGGTACGACAACGAGTGGGGCTTCTCCAACCGCATGGCCGACACGGCTATCGCGATGGCCAAGCTCATCTGACCGTGCAAAATCGGACAATGAACCGGTAAACCAACACAAGCGGGTGTGCTTCGGCGCACCCGCTTTTTTATTTCCCTTTGAAGCCCGAAAACCGGGAGGCAAGAAATATGACTTTCAAAACCCTCGACGATCTCACCGATGTGACCGGCAAACGCATGCTTGTCCGCGTCGATCTGAACGTTCCGATGGACGGAACAAAAGTAACCGATACCACCCGTATCGAGCGGGTTCTGCCGACCGTCCGCGAATTGTCCGACAAGGGCGGAAAAGTGATCCTGCTTGCCCATTTTGGCCGCCCCAAAGGCCAGGTGGTTCCGGAAATGTCGCTCGCTCCGGTCGCGCCTGCCGTCGCCGGGTTGCTCGGCAAGCCAGTGGCGTTTGCCAGCGATTGCATGGGCGAACCTGCGGCAACTGCTGTTAACGCGATGTCGGATGGCGATGTGCTCCTGCTCGAGAACACCCGCTTCCATCCATGCGAAGAGAAGAACAAGGAAGGTTTCGCCAAGGACATCGCGGTGAATGGCGATATCTATGTCAATGACGCCTTTTCCGCTGCCCACCGCGCCCATGTGACCACCGAAGCAATCGCTCACATATTGCCGGCATATGCAGGCCGCACGATGCAGGCGGAACTGGAAGCCCTTGGCTCCGCTCTAGGCGATCCCAAACGCCCGGTGCTGGCAGTCGTCGGTGGCGCGAAGGTGTCCTCAAAGATTGACCTTCTGGAAAACCTCGTCTCCAAGGTCGACATGCTGGTGATCGGCGGCGGTATGGCCAACACGTTCCTTGCTGCCAAGGGCGTCAATGTCGGCAAGTCTTTGTACGAACATGACCTCGCCGAGACAGCGCGCAGGATCATGACGGCAGCCGATGCCGCCAATTGCGAAATCGTGCTGCCGGTCGATGCGGTCGTTGCCAAGGAATTCAAGGCAGGCGCAGCGAACGAAACCGTTTCCCTCGATGCAATCCCAGTAGACAGCATGATGCTTGATGTCGGCACGGATTCGATTGCAACCGTCAAGGAGAAGATCGACGCCGCGCAGACGCTGGTCTGGAACGGCCCGCTCGGCGCTTTCGAGATCGAGCCATTCGACACTGCGACCGTCGCTGCCGCTCAATACGCAGCTGAGAAGACAAAGGCTGGAACACTAAATTCGGTTGCAGGCGGCGGCGATACGGTCGCGGCTCTCAATCATGCGGGCGTGGGAAGCGACTTCTCCTACGTCTCCACTGCCGGCGGTGCCTTTCTGGAATGGTTGGAAGGCAAGGAACTGCCGGGCGTCAAGGCGCTGGAGAGTTGAAAGGCCCTTGCCTGAATTGAAGTCCAAACATGCGCCGGAGCGGCACAACTCCGGCGCAGTTTCTTTCGGCAAACCTGCGCATGACATCGTAAGAACGTTAGGGTTCGGACCCACAAATTGGGGCCGACTTGCGCGCTGATAGGCAATTCCCGCAAGCAAACAGCAAATCTTTGGAACTAAATTGATTTAAACCCGGGCCGGGTGCCTTTCAAAATTGTACCTAGCTGTTAGAACAACGGTTGAATCACAGCTTCATAAGCTTGGGAACAACCGGTTCCACCGCATTGCCAACATTAGGCAACCTGTCCCGGCTTCCAAAGGGAGATTTTTTTCATGGCGCGCATCACTCTTCGCCAGTTGCTCGATCACGCTGCTGAAAACGATTACGGCGTTCCGGCTTTCAACATCAATAACATGGAACAGGCGCTGGCCATTATGGCTGCTGCAGACAAGCATGACGCCCCGGTCATCATACAGGCCTCACGAGGCGCGCGTGCCTATGCGCATGATGTGATGCTGAAGCACATGATGGACGCCGTCTGCGCGATTTACCCGCATATCCCTGTCTGTGTGCATCTTGACCACGGCAACGCCGCGCAGACCTGCATGAGCGCGATTCAGGCTGGTTTCACCTCCGTCATGATGGACGGCTCCCTCGAAGCCGACGGCAAGACCCCTGCGGATTGGGACTACAATGTTTCGGTTACAAAAACGGTGACCGATATGGCACATCTTGGCGGGATCTCCGTGGAGGGCGAACTTGGCGTTCTTGGGTCGCTCGAAACCGGAATGGGCGACAAGGAAGATGGCCATGGCGCCGAAGGTAAGCTGAGCCACGACCAGTTGCTGACCAATCCGGACGAAGCAGTGAAATTCGTTGCCGAAACCAAGGTGGATGCGCTGGCAATTGCCATGGGCACCAGCCACGGCGCCTATAAATTCACCCGCAAGCCGGACGGCGATATCCTGGCGATGAATGTAATCGAGGAGATCCATCGCCGCCTGCCGGATACCCATCTGGTAATGCATGGCTCATCATCGGTGCCGCAGGACCTTCAGGACATAATCAACGAGTTTGGCGGCGAAATGCCGCAGACCTGGGGTGTTCCGGTCGAGGAAATCCAGCGCGGCATCAAGAACGGCGTGCGCAAGGTGAACATCGACACCGACAACCGCATGGCGATCACCGGCCAGATCCGCCGGGTCCTGACCGAGAACCCGAGCGAATTTGATCCGCGCAAATACCTGAAGCCAGCCCGCGACGCCATGCAGAAGCTGTGCGAGCAGCGCCTGCAGGAGTTCAACACGGCAGGACAGGCCTCCAAAATTACAAAGGTTATCACTCTTGCCGACATGGCGGCCCGCTATAAGGACGGCAGCCTGGACCCAAAATTCGGCACCGCCTGAGTTAGAACTCCGGACGACAGCAACCACGTTTCGTTGAAGAGGGGCCTTGCGTCCCTCTTTTGCCGTCTTTAGGGACACAATACCGATACCCTGACAGTTCCCCTTGCATTTGGACCCGACCTTGAACCGCCCCCGCCTCTTTCTCGTGACACCTCCCGCCTTCGACCCGGAAGAGTTTTCCAGCCAGTTGCGGCAGGCCATGGACGGCGGGGATGTCGCATGTGTCCTGATTTATCTGCCGGAGGCCGACGGCAAGGCCACACAGACCGCCGCCGAAACGCTTGTACCAATCATCCAGGAAGGAGGCGCGGCCGCGCTGATTTACGGCGACACGCAAGCCGCCGGACGGTCCAAAGCCGATGGCGTTCACATCGATGGGTCTCTGGACGACGTGAAGCTCGCCGTTGAGAGTTTCCAGCCCGCCCGTATCGTGGGCGCCGGCGGGACAAAGCTCAAACACGAAGATATGGAATGGGCGGAAACCGGGATCGATTACCTGTTTCTCGGCAAGCTTGACTTGGTGGAAAAAGAGGATCCGCATCCAAAGACGCTCGCAAAGGCCAGTTGGTGGGCTGAGCTGTTCGAGACCCCCTGCGTGGCCTTGGGTGGCAATACGATCACTTCCGCCAACGCGGCAGCGGAAACCGGAGCGGAATTCGTCGCCATGAAGGACGCGGTCTGGTTTCACGCGAAGGGACCAAAGCAAGCCGTCGCCGAAATTAATGCTATACTTCAAGAACACCCGTTCCCGGATACTGAGTAGCGGTATGACGAAGGCGCAAAGACAATTCCGAACGCGTACCGATTGGCCAATTGGTCTGAGGGCGCTGGTTTTGGCAGGTGCTCTGCTGACTTTGACTCAGACATCGATTGCGCAGGCGCCAATAGGCTCGAAACCGGGAATTTTTGACGTCACAACACGGAACAAAACGCTTGGCGGACTTCTCGACGAGGGGCCACCGCCAATTCCGGCGGAGGGAACGGCGACTGCCGGCCGGGCTTATGCTGCTTTTCAGCGCGGGTGGTATCTGACCGCCCTCGCCTTGGCGACACCGATCGCAGAGGCTGGCGACCCTGCCGCCCAGGCGCTTTTGGGCGTGCTTCACGAAACCGGTTCCGGCATCAAGAAGGATCTGTCCAAAGCGGCCGACTGGTATGCTCTTGCCGCCGAGCAGAATGACATCGGCGCGGCGCTCCATCTTGCCCAGATTTATCTGGAAGGGAATGGCGTACCGCAAGACAAGGCACGGGCCGCAGACTTGTTCGAAAAAGCCGCTGAAGCGGGAAAGCCGACAGCGCTCTACAATCTCGCGCTTCTCTATCAGGAGGGCGAAGCCCGCCCCCGGGACGAACAAAAGGCGCGTGACCTCCTGATGCAGGCGGCGCAACTGAACGACCCTCAAGCGCAATACGAGTTGGGACTGGCGTTTCTGGAGCCCATAACCGGTGAAAGGAATTCGGGAAAAGGCGCATTCTGGATCGGACGAGCCGCCCGGCGCGGGCATGATTCCGCCCAAGTCTACTACGGTGTTTTGCGCTTTCAGGGAATTGGTGTCGACATCGACCGGGCGGAAGGAGCCGACTGGTTTGAGCGCGCCGCGCTTTCGGGCAACCCGGTCGGGATGAACCGGCTCGCACGCGTTTACGCCTATGGGGAGGGACGGCCCCAAAGCCTCGCAACGGCTGCCGCCTGGCACTTTGCCGCCCGCTCGGAAGGCGTGGAAGATCCGCAGCTTGATCGAATAATCGCCAACCTTGACGATACAACCCTGGCCGAAGCCCGGACGATCGCGGAAGACCTGTCGATCACGCTGCTGGCGCCGTCCGTGAATGCAGCGCCGCCCTCCCCTTGAGCTGCCGGCGCTGGTTCGTCAGCGTTACCTCTGAGACAGAAGCTTCTGGTTCAACACCAGGTTTCGGACGCCATGCGCATAGGCCTCGTCAAAGGCATTGTCCGCGAGCCAGTCACCAACAGACAGAATATCGAGTTTGACGACGTTCGGACGCACGTTCCATGTCACCTGAAACGGCGATCCCTTTTCATTGTAACTTGGTCCGGTTGTCGATCCTGCATAAGTGATCGGTGCACCCAGGTTAGATGGTAGGTTGGGCACCTGGTAAAGGCCGCCTTCCTCCTCGACTTCGGCCATCTCCATGAAGTTTGCAGCACTGCGGTCATTTACCAGCACCGCGACCACCGCCTCGACCCGGAGCTGCGGATTGCCGATAGTCTTGCTGATACAAGATCCGAGACTTGGGCCCGGCGTAATCTGCGCGCTGGAATAGACGAAATGGATCTCGATCGTATCGCCGGGGACAAGGTCACCATGAGGCCCCGCGCCAACTTTCCTTGTCACCGGCGCAAGCTCGGCCTCGGTCAAGGATCCATCATACCGGTAGCCGGTGCCGTATCCCTGCCCGTCTCCGTTTCCGGCATATGTAGTGAATTCGCCACCCTTGTGTTCGGCACTTTCATGGAAATGGATGTTGCACAGGTTCATGCTGGTCCGATCCGGGGCCTGTCCGAAAACCCGCGCGTTCTCGCCATCCACTGACCCCAAATCGCGCGGTGCCTGCGGGCCAAAGCCAGCACCGGCAGTTGCTTCTTCAAGCGCCGCTCGTTGCGCGGCTATCACGTCATCGGACACTGTCCCCTGCACCTCAGATGCAACCAGCGCAATGCAGACGCCAAACTGGACAGTCAGAACAGTTGCGCCCATTAAATATTTGATATTAATCATATTTTCCTCATAGCGCCCAATTAGCTATAACCAAAGCCATCGATGGCAAATGAGTGCATTGAAGCCTTTGAATTGTTGTTATTGACCATACTATGCCAACCCCTCATGGGTTGAATCAAGAGTAATAATATTACTTCAGATTGCGAATCTGTGTTCGGGCATCTTCAAGTCCGATCCTTGACCCTTGCGTCGCAAAGCGTTTTTTCTTGAATAAACTGCGCAATTGTGGTGGAGAGGCGCGAAGCAGCCCAGCAATTGGCGCTCCCGCGTATCGGCGCGGTGAAACATTGTCTCACACTCCTAAAACGGTCGTTCCATGAAAATCAACGGAAACGAAATCAAGCCAGGCAACGTCCTTCAGCACCAGGACACCCTATGGGCCGTGGTCAAGGTTCAACACGTCAAACCGGGAAAGGGCGGCGCCTTCGCCCAGGTGGAGATGAAGAACCTTCTGGATGGCCGCAAGCTGAACGAACGGTTCCGGTCGGAAGACAAGGTCGAGCGGGTGCGTTTGGAACAGAAGGATTTCCAGTACCTCTACACCCAGGACGGCATGCTCGTATTCATGGATACAGAGACCTACGAGCAGCTTGAACTGCAGGACGAGTTTGTTGGCGACCGGGCCGCGTTCCTTCAGGACGGCATGATGGTAACGGTCGAACTGCACGAGGAGCGCCCTATCGGCATCACGCTGCCGCAGTACGTCACGCTGGAAATCAGCGAAGCCGATGCGGTGGTCAAGGGCCAGACCCAATCGTCTTCCTACAAGCCCGCACTGATGGAAAACGGCGTCCGTGTGATGGTGCCGCCCTTCATTACCGCCGGCGAAAAGATCATCGTCGACACCGGCAGCCTCGAATACGTCAAGCGCGCGGATTAATCCTCAGCGCTTCTCCGCCCCAAGCAGACGCCCCCCGCCAAGAAGGGCACCATAACAAGATCAAGCGATAGAACATGGCCCGCACCGCCCTCCTCAATGTCATGGTCCAAGCCGCCACCAAGGCCGGACGCAGCCTGATCCGCGACTTCGGTGAGGTCGAAAATCTTCAGGTCTCCCGGAAGGGCCCAGGGGATTTCGTCTCCGCGGCAGATCGGCGCGCGGAGGAAATCCTGCAAGCCGAACTTACCAAAGCCCGGCCGACCTTCGGTCTTGTGATGGAGGAAAGCGGCGTCGTGGAGGGCACCGACGGCCAGCACAAATGGCATATCGATCCGCTGGACGGAACAACCAACTTTCTGCACGGTATTCCGATTTTCGCCACGTCGATCGCATTGGAACGTCAGGGACAGATCGTTGCAGGTGTTGTTTTCAATCCGGTTATGGACGAACTCTACACGGCAGAACGGGGACGCGGCGCATATTTGAACGACCGCCGCCTGCGTGTTGCCGGACGGACCGAGCTGTCCGAGATGGTGTTCGCAACCGGGCTGCCGTTCATCGGCAAGGGCGATCACGGCCGGACTTTGCGGGAGCTGCGGCATCTGATGCCGGAAGTTGCCGGCATTCGCCGCGCGGGCGCCGCCGCCATCGATCTGGCATGGACAGCGTCCGGCCGGTTTGACGGCTTCTGGGAGCGCAACCTCAACTCCTGGGATATTGCGGCCGGTCTGCTCCTCGTTCGCGAAGCCGGTGGATTCGTCAGCGATCTGGGCGGAAGAGACAAGATGCTAGAAAGCGGAGATGTCATAGCCGGCAACGAGTTCGCGCACAAGCAGCTCCTGGAAAGGCTCAAAAAAGCTGCCGCTGTCGAAGCCTCCGAATAAGCATCGACTGCCCTCTTTAAGAGACCCCGCCGGTGATCTTCTCGGGATATCCCTGCAATCACGAAGCAATTTACACGCGCCTCACCGATTCACGGTTTTCAAGTCGTTAAAAATCACGCTATCAATCGGATAGATTTCCACTAGGCGATTGATCAGCGATCCATGTCACGCGAATTCGACCCCTACAGTCTGTCCAGTCCCCGGACGTATCTGACCTTCATGATCATCTTTTTGGTGATCGTCGCCTTCATCGCGTTCATCCTGTTTCCGCAGATCTCGACCGCATTCATAAGCAATCCAGGCCTGAACGGTCTGATCGTGATTGTTGGTGCCTTCGGCATCCTCTTGTTGTTCGGGCGGGTTATCCGGCTGTTTCCGGAGATCGCCTGGGTCAACAATTTCCGCAATGGCGACCCAAGCCTCGACACACGATCGCCGGTCCTCCTCGCGCCAATGGCGACGTTGCTCGGCAACAAGGTTGGCGAGATGGCGCTGACGCCGACGACTGCCCGCTCGATCCTCGATTCCATCGGGATGCGCCTTGAGGAATCGCGTGAAATTTCCCGCTACCTGACGGGCCTGCTGGTGTTCCTTGGTCTGCTTGGCACCTTCTGGGGCCTTTTGCAGACCGTCAGTTCGGTCGGTGCCACGATCCAGTCGCTGGATGTCGGATCCGGCGATGCCAACGTGATCTTCGAAGATCTGAAGGCCGGATTGGAAGCGCCGCTTTCAGGAATGGGCACAGCCTTTTCCTCATCCCTGTTCGGCCTTACCGGATCTCTGGTTCTCGGGTTTCTCGATTTGCAGGCAGGTCAGGCACAGAACCGGTTCTACAACGAACTGGAAGACTGGCTGTCGACTGTCACCGACATCGAACCCGAAGAGGGCAGTTCGTTTGGCTCCAACGACACAAATGCCGAACGAATTCGCGCCTCCATTCTGTCCTTGCAGAAAACCGTCGAGGAAGGCGGCAGCAAGAACGCCTCCCAAGCGATGGCGAATCTCGCCGAAGGCATACAGGGTCTGGTGAAGCATGTGCGCTCCGAACAGCAGATGATGCGCGACTGGGCTGAATCCCAGGGCGAACAGCAGAAGCGGATCGAATCGCTGCTGACGACAATCTCCGCGGCTTTCGACCGCGCCAAGGAGTAGATCCATGGCGGGTTTGAGAGCCCGGCGCCGGGGCCAGACGACCGACTACTGGCCGGGTTTCGTCGATGCCATGGCGACCCTGCTCCTGGTGATTATCTTTCTTTTGTCGATCTTCATGATCGCCCAGTTCTTCCTGTCGCAGCAGCTTTCGGGGCGGGACACCGTGCTCAACCGGCTTAATGCCCAGATCAGCGAACTGACCGAATTGCTGGCACTTGAGCGTGCCAACTCCGGCGACCTGGAAAGCACGATCGACATCCTTCAGGCGAGCCTTGTTGATGCCGAATCCGAACGTGACCGGCTGGAGGGTCTTCTTGCCAGCAGCGTCGGCGACGCCGATGCCGCCGGCGGACGGGCCGCTCGCCTTGAAAACCTGCTCGACGACGAGCGCCAGGTCAGCCAGCGGGCCCTGGCCCAGGTTGAATTGTTGAACCAGCAAATCGCTGCGCTACGGCGCCAGATCGCCGCCGCTAATGCAGCGCTTGAAGCCTCCGAGGCCAAGGAGGCGGAAAGCCAGGCGAAAATCGCCAGTCTCGGACGGCGCCTCAACGCGGCGCTCGTCCAAAGGGTTCAGGAGCTTTCCAGATACCGGTCGGACTTTTTCGGTCGCCTGCGCGAAATCCTGTCGCAACGATCCGATATTTCGGTGGTCGGCGACCGGTTTGTTTTCCAATCCGAAGTGCTGTTCAACTCCGGCTCGGAAGCCGTCAATCCCGAAGGACAACAAGAGCTCGAGAAACTGGCTGAAGCCATCCAGGAACTCAGTGCTCAGATCCCGGAAGAAATCAACTGGGTGCTACGGGTAGACGGCCACACGGATGCCCGGCCGCTGTCGGGAACAGGACGTCTGCGCAACAACTGGGAACTGTCCGCTGCGCGGGCAATCTCGGTGGTCCGGTATCTGATCGAAAAGGGCGTTGACCCGAAGCGGCTTGTTGCAGCCGGGTTTGGCGAATTCCAGCCGCTGGAAGAAGGCGAGTCGCCGGAGGCCCTTGCACGCAATCGCCGGATCGAACTCAAGCTGACAGAACGATAGCGGTTCGAACGTAGAGCCTGTTGTGTTTCAGCAGTTTCTGAGGGCAGCAAACAAACCGCAGCCCCCTTCGTCAACGTTGAGCGAGGCCGCTTAGATCCGTGGCTCTTCTTCGTCCTCGCTGTCCTCTTCGGAGCCCTTGAGCGAGCTGAACTGAGAGAAGACCGCATCGGCGTCGATTTCTTCCTCTTCCGGCTTTGCCGGAGCAGACGTGTCCATCGAAAAGGCTGCGGCGAGCGCTTCTTCGCTGGTGCTTTCCTCGACAGGCATGAGCGATTCTTCCGGTTCCGCGGCAACCGGCTGAGGAGCGTTTTTGGCGGCCTTTTGAACTTCCATATCAAGTTCAAGCTGGCTGCAAAGGCCAAGCGTTACTGGATCTGACGGTGCCAGATTGGCCGAGTTCCAGTGGGTCCGGTCCCGGATCGCCGCAATGGTTGGCTTTGTGGTGCCCACCAGACGCATGATCTGGCTGTCTTTCAGCTCCGGGTGATTGCGCACGAGCCACAAAATGGCGTTCGGACGATCCTGCCGGCGCGACACTGGCGTGTAACGCGGACCTTTGCGCTTGGATTCGGGAACGTTGACCTTGGAACCTTGCAGCTTGAGCTGATAGTTGGTGTCGTTCTGTGCCTTCTCCACTTCCTCGCGGGTTAACTGCCCGGTCAGAATCGGATCGAGGCCCTTGATGCCCTGAGCGGCTTCGCCGTCCGCAATGGCCTTCACCTCCAGTGGGTGCAACTTACAGAAAGAAGCAATCTGGGTGAAACTCAGCGCAGTATTGTCGACCAGCCAGACAGCGGTTGCCTTGGGCATAAGCGGCGTGTTCGCCATTGGGTAAATTCCTCCTGTCGGCTTCCTCGCCTGGCGGGGCGAAAAAGCAGTGGTCCATCTGAATTGAATGGGAATTAATCCGGAATATAAGCCGGACGTGCCGGGAATGCAAACACCCCGGCAAATCCTCTCTGGTCCCCGGTGGAGAACCGTTTCACAGTTCATAGGGCTTGTTTGAGGATCCGACTAAACTATTCTCCCGAAAAAACAGACGCATGCACAAGAGTTTGGGAGAAGAAATACCGTGACCAAGACCGCTATCGTGACCGGTGCCGCCAGAGGGATTGGCCTTGCCACCACCAAGCTGCTTCTGGAGAAGGGCTGGCAGGTCGTGATGGTCGACCGGGATGCTCCGGAACTTCAGAAGGCCGCCGAACCGCTTTCCGGCGCCGACGCTGTGGTGATGGACGTGTCCGACCGGAAACAGGTTGAACGCCACATGGCCGATATCTCGAGCAAATACGGCACGCTGGAAGGGCTGGTGAACAATGCCGGCGTCGCCGATTTCGGACCAATTCGCGAAACGACCTTCGAGCGCTGGCGGACCGTGATGGAAACCAACCTGGATGGCGTCTTCCTGATGAGTCAGGCAGCGACGGACATGCTGATTGCCGGCCGGGGCGCGATCGTCAACATTGCTTCCATCTCCGGCCTGCGCGCCAGCACCTTGCGCGTAGCCTATGGAACCTCAAAAGCCGCAGTGATTCAGTTGACTTTGCAACAGGCCGCAGAGCTGGGCGAGTTCGGAATTCGGGCGAATGTTGTCGCACCGGGCCCTGTCGATACCAAGCTCGCACTTGCCGTCCACTCGGCTGAAATCCGCGCCGCCTATCATGATGCCATCCCGCTGAACCGTTACGGTTCGGAAGCGGAAATCGGCCATGCAATCGTGTTTCTGCTGTCACCGGAAGCTAGCTACATCACCGGCCAGCTCTTGGCGGCAGATGGTGGTTTCCACGGCACCGGTATCGGCCTTCCGGCCCTGCGAGAATAGTTCGGAGCACCAACGGCGCAAGCTGCGATCAGTTGTCCACCGTCAGAACGATCTTACCTATATGCCCGGAGCTCTCCATGCGGCGGTGGGCTTCTGACGCTTCCGCCAACGGATATGATGAGTCCATGACGGGCTTCACCTTGCCTGCCTCGATCAACGGCCAGACCTGCTGGTATAGTTCCTGCGCCATGCGGGTTTTGTAGGCATTGCTGCGGGGACGGAGGGTCGATCCCGTATGGGTCAGACGTTTCATCATCAGGCGGGCGAAGTTGGCACTCTCCGAAACACCTCCTAGCGTAGCGATCTGGCAAATCCGTCCTTCGACCGCCGCAACTTTCCAGTTTTTCTCCACATAGGAACCGCCGACCATATCCAGAATGACGTCAATACCGGCCCCTTCTGTCACAGTCAGAAACGCCTTTACGAAATCATCTTCGCGGTAATTGATCACGTGATCCGCACCTAACTGGCGCACCTTGTTGGCCTTTTCTTCAGATCCGACCGTGGTGAACACCTCGGCGCCAAACGCCTTTGCAAGCTGAATGGCTGTTGTCCCAATCCCGGACGACCCGCCGTGAACAAGAAAGCGCTCGCCGGATTTGAGGCCAACCCGGTCGAAGACATTGTTCCACACGGTGAAAAACGTTTCGGGAACTGCCGCTGCTTCCACCAGGGTCAAACCGCCTGGCACCGGCAGCGCATGGCCCGCCGGAACTTTGCAATACTCAGCATAGCCGCCTCCAGGACAAAGCGCGGTGACGGTGTCGCCGACCTGGTGTCCACCCACATTCGCTCCAATGGCCGCAACCGTACCGGAAACTTCAAGACCCGGCAGATCAGACGCGCCCTTTGGCGGCGGATAGGCTCCGAGCCGTTGCTGAACATCCGGGCGATTGACGCCAGCAGCCGCAACCTTGATCAGGATTTCGCCATTTCCTGCCACTGGCAGAGGCCGCGTCTCCGGGACAAGAACTTCCGGTCCTCCAGCCTCTGAAATGGCAATCGCAGTCATCGTATCCGGTAGGGTCGGCATCCGATACATCTCCCAATTTATCTCAATCGAGGCCCCATGCGTCGAACAAACTGCCGATCCTTGACGACGTCACAACCGTTCCGCAATGGGCTCTGTGGCCTTATACATAGCGTAATTCCGGCGCCCACTCTCCTGAGCCTATGATGCGGGGTCGTATAGGAGCGCCCCGAGAGGCATTGAAGGAGAGTGGGCGCCGGAAATACGCTATGTATTAAGCCAGCTCGTTATTTCCTATTGTTCTTTAACCGAACCGTTGCAATCCGCATAGAATTTGTAATCATTCCGGAGGTTTCTTTCGGAGAGCGAACAAAGGCCAGGACAATGTCGAACACCGACGAGGATCGCCCGCAAAAATCCGGCATATCCACAACTACCCTAGGGGAAGATTTATCACGTTTTTCGGAACATGAACTTGAAGAACGTCTAGAAGCACTTGCCGGGGAAGTGCAACGGACCAGAGAAGCACTTGCCCAACGTGCCAAAACTCGCGATGCGGCGGATGCATTTTTCAAGAAATGACATCGCTCGTTTCCGCAGACATTTATTGACCCAAAGTCCCAAACCCGAATTAACGAAGAGAGATGTGTAAGATTTTAATCATTTACCACTTGTTAATGTTTCCAAATTATAAATAAAACTATCCAGTGATCTGGATTTGAGTGGCTCCTGTCCACTCTGTTTGACGCCTCCCTGTTAATGACTTTAGAGCCGCCTGTATGCGGCTCTTTTTTTTCAGGCGCGTCCCCGTTATGATCGGACCAAGCAAGCGTCAGGCGCCAGAAAACCAAAGCTGGCACACTGTTTGCTCTTTGTTGCCTGATAATGTTCCGGGTCTCAAACTGGCACGCTAAAGACTGTACCGCACGATTTAGCTCTGTCACAGGACGCCGGAAAGCTGTTGAGTAAAGAGGGCGTGGCAAAGTCATGACAGAAGAAAATAAAAGCTCCGGCACTGTGGCCGACGCGGTCCGCATCGCGCAGCACCTTGCGAACTCGGAGAATTTTCAATCGCTCTTCAACGAAGGCATGTCGCTGGTAGAGGAAACCGCCCTCTATCTGGATGGAACAGGACGCGAGGAAGCCAAGGATTTGCCGCGTCCGGTTTCGCTGACCTATGCGACAGAATCCATGCGCCTCACCACCCGCCTGATGCAACTCGCCTCATGGCTCCTTCTGCAACGCGCTGTGAATGAAGGCGAAATGTCTCATGAACAAGCGGGAAGCGACAAGAACAAGGTTCGTCTGGAAAAGCTGAGCAGTGCTTCACACGGCCGGGCATGGCCGGACCTTCCCGAAACGCTCAAAGACCTTATCAACCGGTCTGTGCGTCTTCAGGAACGGGTCGTCCACCTCGACAAGATGCTGTACAGCGAATCGGATGATCTCGCTCACGCTGAAGCGAATGACAACCCGGTAGCATCCCAAATCAACCGGCTTCATGCCGTCTTCGGACGCGGGGCGTAGTACCAACCGGCCGAAGTAGAGACGAATTTGATGGTGCGATAATTTGTTCCGGACAAGGCGTCGTGCGCAGCCCGGCCTTGCTGGCCGGGCAACCAAAGCAACGTAGCCAGGATTGCTTTCCGCCCACCGGACGCAGGCTTTTACTTCTGCCGGTTAACATGTGGCACTGTCCCACCTGCAGGCGACCGTCGGCGATTCGGTGTGCCGAATTGATACTTTTCCCGTTTTGGGAAAGATGGAAACCTTACTGTCTCCAAAAAACAAAAACACCCGGCCGAAACGACCGGGTGTTTCCTGTTTCAAAAGGTTGCCTGGCTTTAGGAGCCGAGGAACCCTGCAAACTTGTTTTTGAAGCGGGAGACACGGCCGCCGCGGTCCATGAGCTGGCGGTCGCCACCGGTCCATGCCGGGTGCGATGTCGGGTCGATGTCCAACTGCAGAGTGTCGCCTTCTGCTCCGTAAGTGGAGCGGGTGTTGAATTCCGTACCATCGGTCATTACGACCTTGATGGTGTGATAATCCGGATGGATATCCGCTTTCATGACCGATCCTTTCCTGCGCCGCCTCTCCACCGGCCAATCCGGCTGGGCTTCGCAAACAGCATAACGGGCCGCGAACCCAAAGGGCGCGGCTTCCCAAACATGAGGCGGCGATATACCTCAGGATGACGGTCAGCACAAGGGCAATGCTGGTGCTCATTGAACAAAACCCGAGAGCACATTTGCTTCAGGCCATGATCGCGCCACGGTCTGCAGTTCCATGCCGCCGCGCCAGCCTGTTGTGGCACTGCTGAGGCGTGGTTATACCAAGCACCTGCAATTTGAGGCTCAGGCAAACCGGAGTAAATGGTGACCCAAGAACAAGGTACAAAAAACGGAAAACCGGACAGCCCCAAAAGACGTAGCCTGCGGCCACTGGTGCGCCTTGTTCCCTACCTCAATCGGCACCGTTGGATGGTCGCCGGTGCCTTGGCCGCACTTCTGCTTGCTGCCATATTCACGCTCGCGCTGCCGACCGCCATCCGGCGGATGATCGACTACGGTTTTGGCGCAGACAATCCATCGCTGATTGACGCCTATTTCTTCGTTTTGATCGGGGTTGTTGGCGCACTCGCCGCGGCCAGTTCCGTCCGATACTTCCTCGTTATGTGGGTCGGTGAGCGAATTGTCGCCGAGCTGCGTTCTGACGTCTTTTCGCATCTGACCCTGCTCAGCCCGGCATTTTACGACAGTGCCAAATCCGGAGAGATCCTATCAAGGCTCACAGCGGACACGACCCAGATCAAGTCCGCCTTTGGCGCCAGCGCCTCCCAGGCAATGCGCAACGCGGTGATGTTCATCGGCGCGACCATAATGATGGTCATTACCAGCCCTTCTCTTTCCGCGATCGTTCTTGGGGCCATACCGGTCATTCTGGTTCCGCTTCTCGGATTTGGCCGGTTGGTCCGCAAGCGCTCGCGCTTTGCACAGGACACATTGGCCGATGCATCCGCCTATGCCGCCGAGATGCTGGGTGCCATCAGGACGCTTCAATCCTTCACTCATGAAGCCGCCTCCAGCCAGCGTTTTGGAAGTGCCGTGGAGGCCGCATTCCGTGCCGCGCGGCTCGCCACGGCGGCACGCGCATTCTTGACCGGTTTCGCCATTTTCATAATCGGCGCCAGCGTGGTCGCGGTTCTGTGGATCGGTGCCAACAACATCTTCGCCGGTCACATGACAGGCGGTGAGCTCAGCCAGTTTCTGCTGTATTCCATCCTGGCGGCCAGTTCGCTCGCCACTTTGTCGGAAATCTGGGGTGAGCTTGCCCAGGCTGCAGGGGCTGCCGAGCGCTTGTCGGAGCTTCTCGATATCGAACCGGAGATCGACGCACCGGACACACCCTTGCAACTTGGCGGCATTAAAACCGCCGATATCGCATTTTCAGGTGTTTCATTTGCCTACAAGAACGCCGAAGACACGCGGGTCCTGACCGACGTTGACCTGGCTGTATCGCCCGGCCAGACGGTTGCGGTGGTGGGACCGTCCGGCGCGGGCAAGTCAACGCTCTTCCATCTTCTGATGCGGTTCTACGACCCATCGTCCGGCTCCGTCAGCATAAATGGCATGCGGCTTTCGTCGCTTGATCCGCGCGAAATGCGCCGTCATATCGCTATTGTCCCGCAGGACACGGCGATTTTCGGGGCAAGCATTGCAGAAAACATTGCCTATGGACGCCCGGACGCAAGCTTGGCGGACATTGAAGCTGCTGCGGAAGCAGCCCTCGCCGCATCGTTTATCGAGAAAATGTCCGATGGATATGAAACACTGGTTGGAGAACGCGGGGTGACACTGTCCGGCGGGCAACGCCAGCGGATTGCGATTGCCAGGGCTGTGCTAAAGGACGCTCCAATCCTGCTGCTTGACGAGGCCACCAGCGCGCTCGACGCGGAAAGCGAAAGCCTCGTTCAAAAGGCGCTTGGACACTTGATGAAAGGACGGACCACATTGGTGATCGCCCACCGGCTCGCCACGGTGCTCAATGCTGACAGGATCATTGTGATGGACGCCGGACGGATCGTCGAATCCGGGACCCATGCCGAGCTCAGCGCAGCCGGCGGGCTTTACGAGAAACTCGCCCGGCTGCAATTTCAGCAATAAACTGGGAACGCTTTACGCGTCGTCCGGCACATCGACGACGTAGTTGAGCGGCAGACGGCCGCCATCTGCAAAAATCGTCTGCCCGGTGACATAACTGGCGTCGGAGGATGCCAAGAAAGCAGCGATACTCGCGATCTCGGAAGCTTCGCCGACGCGCAGCAGCGGTGTCCGGGACAACACGCGCTTCTTGGCAGCAGGATCGCTGTTCACCGCAGAAAGCATGTCGGTCATGATCGATCCGGGACCGATGGCATTGACGCGGATTCCATGCGGCGCCAGCGCAAGCGCCGTCGCGCGTGTCAGCTGGGAAAGTCCGCCCTTGGACACGCAATAGGGCACCTGGCTGGGAATTGCGACTTCGGCATTGATCGACGACATGTTGATGATGCAGCCCGGATCACCGCCATTGTCGATCTTTTCCACCATGTGCCTGGCGACCGCCTGGGAACAGAGGAAGGCTCCTTTCAAGTTGACCGACAAGACCCGGTCAAAATCGTCCTCTTCAAGCGCGAGAAAACCTGCTCCGGCCACAATCCCTGCGTTGTTCACCAGAACATCAATATCGTCATAGGCATTCAGTGTTTCTGCAACGAGATTGCGGACATCAAGCCGTTCACCCACATTGCAGTGAATATACATGACTTCGCCGAAGTCTTTGAGTTCTTCGGCAGCAGCTTCGCCTGCCTGATCATCAATGTCGGCTAAAACAACCTTGGCCCCATCCATTGCAAACCGCTTGGCAATCGCAAAACCGATTCCGCGCGCAGCACCCGTTACGATGGCGACCTTATTCTCTAGTGTCACGGAACCCCCCGCACATGTAGATTTATTCAGTGGAACTGAATTCGGCCGGAACCGCTTTTCAGCGGCCCGACCTTAAGCGCCATCGTTTGCCGTGTCGATGGGAGATCTCGTGGATAGGGTCCCTACTGCTCGCCCGGTGTCCCGATCCCATGGGCTTCGAGCGCTGTCGAAATCTCGTCCAGAATTGCAGGGTCATCAATCGTCGCCGGCATCTTGTACTCCGCACCGTCCGCGATCTGGCGCATGGTCCCGCGCAGGATCTTGCCCGACCGGGTTTTCGGCAGCCGGTCTACCGTGACTGCAAGCTTGAAGGCCGCAACGGGACCGATCTCCTGGCGCACCAGTTTGACCAGTTCCGCTTCGACCTCCTCCGTCGGCCGGTCTGCTCCGGCCTTGAGCACGACGAACCCGCACGGCAATTGCCCTTTGAGTGCGTCCGAAATCCCGATGACGGCACACTCGGCAACATCCGGGTGGGTCGCCAGCACTTCTTCCATGGCTCCAGTGGACAGGCGATGACCGGCAACATTGATGATGTCGTCGGTGCGCGACATGATCGACAGGTAACCGTCTTCGTCGATGATCCCGGCATCAGCGGTCTTGTAGTAGCCTGGGAATTCCGCGAGATACGCATCGAAGAAGCGCTTTTCGGCATTCCAAAGCGTTGGAAACGCGCCGGGTGGCAAAGGCAGTTTGACAACAATATTGCCAAGAGTATTTGCCGGGAGCGGATGACCGGCATCGTCCAGCACCTGCACATCGTAGCCCGGCAAAGGCACGGTCGGAGAGCCGGGTTTGACCGGTAACTTGCCAAGGCCGAGCGGATTGCCAACCATGCACCAGCCGGTTTCAGTCTGCCACCAGTGATCGATGACCGGCACTTTCAATTGGTCGATTGCCCAATTGACCGTATCCGGGTCGGCTCGCTCACCCGCCAGAAACAACGACCGGAACTGCGGCATTTCATACTGTTTCAGGAACGTGCCTTCCGGGTCTTCCTTGCGGATGGCCCTAAACGCCGTCGGTGCTGTGAACAGCGACGCAACCTTGTGCTCCGAAATAACCCGCCAGAAAACGCCGGCGTCCGGCGTACCGACAGGTTTGCCTTCGAACACCAAGGTCGTGCAGCCGTGAAGCAGCGGAGCATAAGTGATATAGGAATGGCCAACGACCCAACCGACGTCCGAGGCCGCCCAGAACACCTCTCCCGGCTCAATGCCGTAAAGATTGCTCATCGACCATTTGAGCGCCACCATGTGCCCGCCATTGTCGCGCACGACCCCTTTCGGCTGACCGGTGGTGCCGGAAGTATAAAGGATATAGAGCGGGTCGGTCGCCTTCACTGCAACCGGCGCGACTTTACGGCCTTCGGCTTTGGCTTCGGCTTGCAGCGCGCCGAGATCATGATCGCGGTCCTGGCTGAGATCCGCCGCCTCTTCTTCGCGTTGAAACACGAAGCAATGGTCCGGCTTGTGGCTGGACAACTCAATGGCCTTATCGACCAGTGGTTTGTAGGCAATCACCCGGCCCGGCTCGATCCCGCACGAGGCTGCGATAATCGCTTTCGGAGTGGCATCGTCAATTCTGGTCGCCAACTCATGCGCCGCAAAACCGCCGAAAACGACCGAGTGGATGACGCCAAGCCTGGCGCAGGCGAGCATGGCCATCACCGACTGCGGGATCATCGGCATGTAGAGAACGGCACGGTCGCCCTTTTCAAGCCCCTTGTCCGCAAGGACAGCGGCCATTGCTTCTACTTCGGCCAGTAGTTCCTCATATGTATAGGAATGCTGCCGCCCTGTGATCGGGCTGTCATAGATCAGCGCGGGCTGACCGGGCCGGCCGCGCTCCACATGGCGGTCGAGGCAGTTGTAGCAGGTGTTGCATTGCCAATCCGGGAACCAGCGGCCATATGCGTCCATGCCGGGATCAAAAACGGTGCCGGTGGTTGACACCCAGTCGATTTCCTCCGCAGCCTTCTTCCAGAACCCGTCCGGATCGTCCTTCCAGCCCTGATAGACTTCGCTGTACCGGCTATCCATCGTCTTTGTCCTCCCAGACAGCACCCGCATCGTTGTCTTCAGCATCGCCGACGTAGCGGATTTGTCTAGTCCCACATTAGGACCATCGTGGTTTTTCATATACCAACCCCACGAGGGCCTTTCATGGTTAGATGGACCTGAGCTACTCCCGGATGTACGGACACTGTCGTAATCTATGAATTGTTGTCTGTTGATCTTCGAGGAGACCGAGATCAGAGATGTCGAAACGAAAGAACCATTCGCCCGAGTTCATGGCGTACGTAGCGCTTGAGGCGTTGAAGGGCGAACACACGGTCGCTGAGTTGACGAGCCGGTTTTGGCGTTCACCTGACGATGATCCATAGCTGGACGCGGGCGCTCCTGGAAGGTGCGTCCGCAGCGAAACCAGCCCCTAATAATCGATGAAGAGATCTACAAATGGCGGCATCTGATCGAAAACTTCTTCGCCAAACCTAAGGAATTCAAGGCCGTTGCCATGCGGTGCGACAAGACTGATCGCGACTACACTGCAATGATAAACCTCTGCGCGGCAGTCATAAACTCAAGATAAATCCCCACAGGCCTAGGGCCTGTGGACATTTAGCGCAATGCGATGATGGTTGCGGCCAGGTTCCATGATGCTTGATAGCTGGCGTCGGTCTTGTCGTATCTCGTGTTTATTCCTCTGAACTCTTTGATTTTGCTGAAGTAGTTTTCAATCAGATGACGCCACTGGTAGGTTTCCACATCGTGGGGAATGTGGACGCGGCGATTGGTTTTCGCCGGAATGACGGCTTGCGCCTGGCGCGTATCAAGGTCTTCGCGCAACGCATCGGCATCGAATGCCTTGTCGGCAAGCATGGCGCCGAATTCCAGACCGTCGATAAGGTCGGGCACACCAACAATTTCACTGCGCTGGCCGGGCAGAAGCTTGAAGCGCACCAGATTGCCTAACGCATCGGTGAGGGCCAGGACCTTGGTGGTCAGTCCGCCTTTCGAGCGCCCGATGGCCTGATTGAGAGTCCCCCTTTTGCGCCACTCGCCTTTTGGTGGACGCTGATGATCGTGCCATCGATAAGAACATATTCAAAGTCGGGATCACCCGATACAGCCTCAAAAAGGCGCTGAAATACACCGCGTTGAGCCCATCGGCGGAACCGCCGGAACACACTGTTCCATTCGCCAAATCCGGGCGGCAGATCCCGCCATGGGCTGCCAACGCGAACCTTCCACAGCACCGCTTCAAGAAATAGCCGGTTGTCCTTTGCTGTCCGGCCCCGGTCCCGGATACTTCCCGGAAGCAACGGTTCTATGATCGCCCAACTTCTATCCGTGACGACAAAACGTTCGCTGCGCATCAAAGCCTCCTCAAAAGAAAGCTTGAATCACAAAAAAGACGGCCTGTGAATCCTATATGTCCACGGACCCTAGTCCTCTGAATCACTCATATTGAAGGGTATAGTTTTGTGAGTTTGACGCGCGCGTCTTTGTTTGTGAATTGCCATTCGGCTTTGGTCTGCTTTTTGTTGCGTGCGTCGACCCAGGCGCTGACGTCGCGCGCCAATTCTTGCTGGCTCCCGATGCGTTCTTTCAGGCACTGACGCGACAGGACCGACAGTTCCGCTTCGGCCATGTTGAGCCACGATCCGTGTTTGGGCGTGTGGTTCCACTCGAACTTTTCGGCGATGCGTCTGGCCTTTTCCGGTTCGAACGTCGCATAAAGTGATGCCGGGCTGTGAGTGTTCAGATTGTCCTGAACCAGCACGATCTTTTCGGCACCGGGAAAATGGATGTCGGCGAGTTCAGCAAGAAAGTGTGCGTAATCCGACTTGCCGCGATGGTTCGTGACCTTGACGTGCCGCGCCCCTTCGAGGGGAGCAAAGGCCATGAACAGATTGGCCGTTCCTGCGCGCTTGTATTCATAATCGTGCCGGGCAATGCGCCCGGGCACCATGGAGACCGGCAAGCGCGCCGCGCTGACCAACTGCTTGGCCGCTTCATCCAGACAGACCAATGGACGCTTTGGGTCACGCGGGCGCTGGTAAATCGCCAGCACGTTTTCCATGGCGGCGACAAAGGCAGCGTTCTGTTGAGGCGGGATTACCCAGTAGCGGCTCCGGTGAGGTTTAAGTTCGTTTTTTTAAGCGCACGCCCAACGGTGTTGAAGTGCGCCGCCTCGACAATGTTCATCTCGACCACCTTGTCGGCCAGTAGCCGGATGGTCCAGCGCGCATGACCTTCCGGCGGCTGCGAACAGGCCAGCGCGATCAGCTTCGCCTCCGCCTCACCGTCGAAAATGCGCCGGATGGCTGGATGGGGCCGCTGCTTGCGGGCAAACACCGCATCCAGCCCTTCCATCACGAAGGTCTCGCGCACGCGGGCGACCGTAGACGGCGAGGTCTCCAGGCTTTGGCAGATCGCCCGATCCGTCCAGCCTTCCCCGTGCGGTCCCTTGTCGGCTTTCAAAAGGATACGTGCCTTACAGTTGGTACGCGCGGCCAGTGTCCCCTTCCTGATCTTCGCCAAAAGCGCCTCACGCTCATCCACCGTCAATTCAACAACATATTTGATGTTTGCCAAAACCTGTCTCCTGGTGCACCCGTTGGAAAAAGGGAATCAGAACACAAAGCAAACCGCAACAAATCAATTTGATTGGTGCTATGGACTAGTGCAGGTTCGTGATCCAGATGCACTGATAGGGTGCCAGGCTGATCGTATCCCTGTCTTGCGGGATCTCCCCGCCGGATAGCAGATCTATCCAGCGCTCATCCTCGATCAGGTTAATCGCCGACTTTGAGATTTCGACCGCGTCATTGCTGACATTGTGGAGCGCGAAGATTGACTGGGTCCGGTCGAGCGCCTGCCGCCACATGCCGAAAACCCGGTCATCCAGCATAAGCGTGAACTGGGTGGCGTTCGGGTGAAACGCCGGTTGTTTCGACCGGATTGCTATGCGCCGCTTGATCTCCGACAGAACCCGCGACTGATCGGAGCCCGGGTCGGCCAGACGCTCTTTCAGGTCCGGATAGTGCCAGCGGTGCCGGTTGATTGCCCGGTTCATGTTGCGCCGTTCCACCCCGTCCAGATCGTTGCGGGTGGCCAGCAGCGAATGGATATAGAAAGCCGGGATGCCCTCAAGCGACATGACAATCGTCTGGGAACACATGAACCGCTCGAAATGATGCGCGTCCTTGCCGTCGAATGTGTGTTCCAGAGCCGAATAGTAGGAGGTGTTGAGTTCGTAGACCGATTGGCCGCCATCGGGCAGCGCGCGCATGGAAACGAGGCCGCCGCCTGCCGTCACGGTCTCGATCATCCGGTCGATCTCGTCCTTCGGCAGCAAACCCTCGGCCGGGCGCATGCCGATGCCGTCATGACTGGCCGTGAAGTTGAGATAGGCACAGCCGAGCGGTGCGGGCGGCATGGCCCGCTGCCAGGCCCGGATATGTTTGGCGTTGCCGGACATCAGGGCATGCAGGATCAACGGCGGCAGCGGAAAGTTATAGATTGCATGGGCTTCGTTCCGCTGACCGAAATAGCTGAGGTTTTCGGCCTTCGGAACGTTGGTCTCGGTCAGAAGAACCACTGTCTCTTCGGCATAATCCGCAAGAAGCCGCAGAAGCTGAATGATCGCGTGGGTCTTCGGCATATGGATCGACGGTGTGCCCGGTTCCTTCCAGAGGAAGGCAACCGCATCGAGCCGCAGGATCCTGACACCCATGGAAACATGCAGCCGGATGATCCGGATGATTTCCAGAAGCACTTCCGGATTGGCAAAATTCAGATCGATCTGGTCGTGACTGAAAGTGCACCAGACATGCTTGACACCGCGCGATGTTTCCACCGGCTGCAACAGCGGTGTCGTGCGCGGGCGCACCACCGCCGAGAGATCATCTTCCGGCGATGCCTCGAAAAAGAATTCGTCATAGGGCGTCTGCCCCTGCCGGTAGGCGTTGAACCAGGTTCCCTGACTGGAGACGTGATTGAGAACGAGGTCAGACATCAGGTGAAAGGAAGAACTGATCCGCTCAATGTCCGGCCAGTCGCCCAGCGACGGATTGACCTTGCGGTAATCGGACACCGCGAATCCATCGTCAGACGTGAACGGAAAGAACGGCAGGATATGAACGCCGCGGATGTAGCCCTTCATCTCTTCCAGAAGGAAGTCGTAGAGAAGATCAAGCGGCTTGTGGACCCCATCCAGCAGGGAGTCCCCATAGGTCACCAGGACGGCATCTTTCTGCGACCACAGGCTGTTGCCCGGAACCCGCGGCCTCTTGCGGCAGTCTTTCCCGTCCGGCCAGAAGGCGTCAAGAATCTTTCCGGACAGATCCTGTGTATCGGCCTCCGGATAGATTCGGGTCAGAAGGTGAGCAAGTTTCTGGTGAAGTTGGGCGGGCCGTTTTGTCATTTTTCCGGAAGGTGCACAGGTTGCCACGGTAGGAATGCTTCAATTCAGCCAAAAATCGTGAAAAATCTACTGCCAATCGCAAATACTGAAGAAAATGGGCCGGAATCCCGGTCCATTGCCTAACAATTGCGCAGATGTATACCGCTTACCGCTGCGGGGGACGGCAATAAACGTCAGAACCGGCCGTCATAGGCCCGCGCCGGGATCCGGCAGGCAAGGATGGTGAAGGAATCGCGATCCAACGCAGCGCGGGCTTCGTCCGCGAGCATTTCCGCGTCGGTTATCCAGACGCCATGTCCGCCATAGGCTTCAGCGACGGCGGGGAAGTCCGTCTCACCGAAGTCGACCCCGGCGTTCGGACGCTGACTGCTCCGCTGTTTCAGTTCAATCAGCGCAAGGCTGGCATCGACCAGAACGCATATGATCACGGGGATTTTCAGATCACGCAGGGTGGAGAGTTCGCCGAGACACATTTCCAGTCCGGCATCGCCGACAAAAGCCAGCACCGGCGCATTGCCGTCAACGGCTCTGTATCCCATCGCCAGCGGCACCGCACATCCCATCGTGCACAGGGCGGACGATTGCAGCATCTGCCGGGGGCTGGGACAGCGCCAGATCTGGCTGACCAGGATACGGTGCGCGCCGCTGTCCGCGGTAACAACGGTCTGCTCCGGCATGACCGCGCGGAGTGTGTGGAAGGCGGTGCCCGGGCCCCATCCGGACGCTTCCGGGGCGAAGGTCTCGTCCAGCGCCGCCTTTGCGCCTTGCACTTCTCCGTCCGGCCAACTGGGCTCATCCTCGCTGCGCGCAGCACCGAGGGCCGTCAAGGCCGGTTCCATGGTGCTGAGCAGTGTCACTTCTGCCGAATGCATGCCATGCGAGCGGGTGACCGGTGTGACCTCGACAACCGGAGCCCCGGCGGGCCAGGGATTGCGCCAGTTGATACGCATCTCGATCGGATCATAGCCGAGCAGCAGGATGCAGTCGCTCTGGTTCAGAAGCGGCAGAATATGGCCATCCGCCTTGGGCGACAGGCCGGCGCCGCCCAGCGCCAGCGGATGGTTCTCATCGAGCAGCCCCTTGCCCTTGTAGCTGGTGACCAGCGGTACGTTGAACCGCTTGCAGAACTCGGCGATTGCCGGGCCAGCCGCCTCGTTCACCGCATCGACCCCGGCCACCGCAATCGGCCGTTTGGCCTGCTGGAACATTTCTCTGGCGCGCTGCAGCGCTTCATTGTCCAGTAGTCCGGGCAGTGCAGGACGGGACTTGAAGGCCGCGGTCCAGCTTTCATCCGTTTCGCTTTCGGCAACGCTGATCGGCACGTCGATGTGAACCGGGCCCTGCTGGCCATCAAGCGACAGCGCGATCGCCTTTTCCATCATGGCATCCAGCGCACCCAGCCGGGCGGAAAAACTGCCCTTGACGATAGGACGCAGAAGCTGCTGATGGTCGAAAACCTGGTGGGTGTAACTCTCGGCTTCCGCATGATCGACACAGCCGGTCAGGAAGATCAGTGGCACACGGTCCTGCCAGGCATTGGCAACCACGTTGATGGCATTGGCCACCCCAGGTCCGAGCGTTGCCAGCAATACGCCCGGTGCGCCATCCGCATGCCAGCCGCCCTCTGCCATGAAGCCGCCCGCGTTTTCATGCTTGACCAGAATGAACCGCAGACCCGCCTGATCGAGCCCTTGCATGAGCGCAAGCACTTCGCCGCCGGGAATACCAAAAACATGGCGGCAGCCGCTTGCTGCCAGCTTACCGGCAATGATGTCGGAACCTGTTGTCATCGACCCCTCTTTTATTACGTGGTTTTGCCCGTTGCCGCGCAGCGCTGTCCGGTGCCGACAACACCACGCTCGGAAAGTGCCGCAACCTCGTCTCCGGATAGACCGAGATAGGTGCCAAGCACGTCTTCGGTATCCGCTCCAAGTGTTGGCGGCGCATTGCGGTAGCTGACCGGCGTCTTTTCCATTTTGATCGGAGACCCGATCAGATCGACCGATCCGCTCACCGGATGCGGCATGTTCAGCCGCATTCCGCGTGCCAGAATATGCGGATCGGTGAACACCGCCTGAAGGTCGTTGACTGGGCCGCACGGAACGCCGGCTTGCTCCAGAAGGTCTATCCATTCCGCCGCGGATTTCTCGATTGTCAACCGGCGGAGGGCCGGTACGAGTTGCTGACGGTTGCGCACCCGGTTGGCGTTGGTCGCATAGTCCGGATTGTCGGCCAGGTCCGGCGCCCCGGCGACTTCGCAGAACTTGGCGAACTGGCTGTCATTGCCGACCGCCAGAATGAACGGGCCATCGGAGCCGGGGAAGGATTCGTACGGGACGATGGCCGGGTGGCCATTGCCTAGACGACCCGGCACCTCGCCGGAGACCAGATGCGCAACGCCCTGGTTGATCAGCCAGGAAACCTGGCTGTCGAGCAGGGAGATGTCGATGTACTGGCCTTCGCCGTTCGCATTGCGATGATGGAGCGCGGCCAGGATCGACGTTACCGCATACATGCCGCACATGACATCGGCAATGCCGACACCGCATTTGGTCTGGGTACCGCCTTCCTCATCGGGAAAGCCGGTGAGCGACATGATCCCGCCCATGCCCTGGATCAGAAAATCGTAACCGGCCCGATGTGCATAGGGTCCGGTCTGACCGAAGCCGGAAATGGAGCAGTAGATCAGGCTTGGATTGCGCCCTTTCAGAGTCTCGTAGTCGAGACCCCGGCGCCGCAAATCGCCGACCTTGAAGTTCTCGATAAGGATGTCGGCTTTAGTGGTCAAATCCGATATCAGCCGCTGACCTTCCGGGTCGGCTAGATCGACGGCAACGGATTTCTTGTTGCGGTTTGAGGACAGGTAATAGGCGCTTTCCGCCGTTTCCCCGCCATCTTCATCCTTGAGGAATGGCGGGCCCCAGCCGCGCGTATCGTCACCCCGGCCCGGACGCTCGATCTTGATCACCTCAGCGCCGAGATCGCCGAGGATTTGCGTTGCCGTCGGACCAGCCAAAATGCGGGAGAGGTCAAGGACAACCAGCCCTGAGAGCGGGCCGGGAGGAGTATCTGTTTCGGACACGGTCGCACCTTTGGAATATGTGTCCGGACAGGACACCACCGGATGGCTCCCGTCAACTGTGCCTCTTTGAGATCACACCAGAACTGTCTCAAATTCCTGTCAGATTGTGTGAAGTGGTCATCCGCTCAGCCTTTGCTCACCCAACCATTCATTCGCGAAAGCTCCAGCCAGGCGCGCTTTAGCCATGTTGCCCTGACACTGTGGCCACCATCGTGAAGGCACAGCTCAAGAAGCCCGCCCTCCGGCTTCCAGCGCTCGCAAGAGAGATTTCCGGCCGATAATTTATCCGGAGACGCTCCGGACAGACCGGTCTGACGCAACCAGACATCGAAGCTCTCGAAAACGTCTCCCTGATGCCATTTGCCGCCGCCCAGCGGACGGCCCGCCAGCGGCACGACCTTGTCGCTGGTGCCATGAACATGGAAGAGATATGGCGGCTCGGTCGGACAGGTCTCCGGCAGCGGTTTCCAGAAGGCTCCGGCAATCGGTGCATAGCCGCTGAAACGGCCGGATTCCTCGCAGGCTAGATACCAGGTCATGAACCCGCCGGACGAAAACCCGGACAAGAGCGTGCGCTCGGTATCGACGTTGAACCGAGTGGACAGATCGGCCAGAACATCATCGAAAAACTGTGACTCATCGCGCAGATTTCGCGGCGCGGTGGGAAACGACCAAGTCCCGTTGACGCCTTGAACCGCGACAAAGGCAACCCCGAGTTCATCCGCCAGCTTCTGGAATCCCTTGTTGCGAATCGCATTCACCGCCTTGCCGCGATGCCCATGCAGGAACAGGATCGCGCCCAGAGGTTCGCTGCCGTCAGCACCTTGGGGGAGATGAATGTGGTAACTGCCGTTGTCTATTTCACACGGGGTTTCGCCGATGCACTCGCCATTGGCCTTTGCGGTTCCCGAAAGTGCCCAACAGACGGCCAGCGCGGCTATTGCAATCCGTATCATCAAGGATTTTCTCCATAGATGTCCTGTGCCCCACGAACTCGATCAACTTGATGCGAAAGACCGGCTTGAGCCAATCACAAACCGGAGAGCGACTGGTTTGAGACCTGGTACAAACGCTGGAGTCGACTCGATGTTTCCTCCATCAACCAGCTGCAGTAAGGTGCCGCTTTGTTCGGGGTGAGAGCCCAGACCCCGCCTTGCCTGACGGCCACGTACGAGGAACCGCGATGATCGATTTTTCCGGAAAAACCGCTCTTGTCACCGGCGCCAGCCGAGGAATTGGTGAGGCCAGCGCGCGCTGTCTCGCGAAATACGGCGCTGCGGTCGTGCTTGCCGCACGCAGCACAGCAGATATCGAGCGTATCGCCGGGGAGATCGTGGCTGCGGGCGGAAAAGCCGCCGCGATCGCGTGTGACGTCAGCGACTACGCAGATGTTACCTCCGCTGTCGATCTCGCAATCTCAGAATTCGGCGGCATCGATGTTCTGGTCAACAATGCCGGCGTGATCGAGCCTGTCAGCCGTATCGAGGAATCCAATCCGGACGAATGGCGCAAAGTGATCGATATCAACGTCAATGGCGTTTACCACGGCATGCGGGCCGTCTCGCCGCATATGTTAAAGAAGGGCAGCGGCACGATCGTCAACATCAGTTCCGGTGCCGCAACCGGCGCGCTGGAAGGCTGGAGCCACTACTGTTCCTCTAAGGCCGCCGTGCTGTCACTGACCAAATGCGGCCACAAGGAATTTGGCGACAAAGGTGTCCGGGTGGTTGGACTGAGCCCGGGAACTGTTGCCACCGGAATGCAGGTGGCGATCAAGGCGTCGGGCGTCAATCCGGTCAGCCAGCTTGATCCTTCCGTGCACATCCCGCCGGAATGGGTCGGCGAATGTATTTCCTGGCTGTGTACCGAAGGCGGCGATCCTTACCTCGGCGCCGATTGCTCCTTGCGTGATGAAGACGTTCGCAAAGCGATTGGCGTGATTTGACGCGTCAATCTACCGGGAACAGTGCAAGCAACTACTGGCCGATGGCATCCTCCGCCATCCCGGCAAACAAGGTATCGAGTTCGGTTGCCAGTTCCTCCAGCGCCGCGCCGCCTTCTTCCATGTAAGGTGCGAACACCAGGCTTGGCGTCTTCCACGAAAGCGTGCCGGTGCCATCTGTGTTTTCCGTGACGTAGTAGCGGACCGGCGCTTCGATACCCGCGGCAATAGACGCTGCCAGCATCCGGCGGGCATAGTCGTTGCGGTAGACGCCGATAATCCGGTTTCCGGGGATGACAATCCCCTGTCCCTTGGCTCCGGCAGAGGCACTGGCCTGGGTAACCACCAGCATTCCCTTTGCCTTGACCGCATCCCGGATCCGGTTGACCAGATCGCCATAGCTATGACTGGTCGGGCGCACTTCCCAGCCGGTGCGGGGCGCAAGGCTGTCTGCGGCAGCTGCCGAGGCAAGAATGCTGAAAAGAACCAGAAGAAATGCTGCTACCGACCGCATGTCATCACCTGTTGCCGAGATATACTATGCCCGAACCGTACTATCTGCGGGCGCAGCTGATGCTCACTTTGCGGTGAAGATGCTAATTATCCTGCCGGTGTTCACTCCGCGTCCGGCTGATTGGCCGGGTGCGCCGCTTCGAACGCCGGATGTTCCATGCAGGTTTCATGGATGCGCGAGAGGACCGGATAAGGGGACATATCGACATCGAAGCGCTGATTGTTGACCACTTGCGCAGCAAGGCAAATGTCCGCCATCGATGGCGTCTCGCCGAAGCAATAGCTGCCCCTATCGGGTGCGCTCGCCAGCATCTGCTCCGCCGGCGCAAACGTCTCTGCGACCCAATGGCGGAACCACTCTGCAATATCGGCGTCGCCAGCCCCGAAACGTTGGCGCAAGTGGTTCAGGATCTTCAGATTGTTGACCGGATGAATATCGCAGGCGATCATCATGGCGAAGGCGCGCACCTTTGCTTTCAGGACGCGGTCTTCCGGCAGAAGCGGAGGCTCGGGCACGGACTCGTCCAGATACTCCATGATCGCCAACGACTGGGTAAGGATCG
Source organism: Roseibium sp. (assembly GCA_965230445.1). Lineage (GTDB taxonomy): Bacteria > Pseudomonadota > Alphaproteobacteria > Rhizobiales > Stappiaceae > Roseibium. The sequence continues at coordinate 3,849,509 of OZ246005.1, forward strand.
TGCCGTCGCCAAGGTCGAGCGAGGGTACAACGCCTTGCGGGTTGATGGCGAGATAGTCTTCGGAGCGGTGCTTGCCCAAGCGCACATGATGCGCGGTATACTTCGTCTCGATACCCTTGAGATTGAGCGCTATGCGCACACGGAATGACGTTGAACTGCGAAAGTAGGAATGCAGGATCGGCAGTGGCATAGATATCTCCCAGGGACCTTGATCCATATTAGTTTCAAACGAAACCAATTTCCAATACCTTTCCCTGTGCGCTGGAGAATGTCCGATTCTGCAAAGAAGGCGGCAGCCATTGACCAATCAAACGCGGCAACCCATGGGACTGTAGCCGTCTGCCGCATGCTCTGCTTGACGGCAGCCTAGGGAACCGACCATTCGCCCGCAAACCGGTAACTGCTGAATAGTTGGCGGATAAATCAGTTACACAGTTGCCAAGACATATGCGCGAGAAATCCCTGTTGCCCGGAACGGTGCTGTTGGTTGATACCAGCGGCCAGACGCCCTGTTTGATGTTTGAAGCGCCCGAGCGGGAATTCTCTTGCCCCGAGCTTGCAAAGGTGCCCGCCTCGCTTGCCGCTCTCGAGGCCGCACGGAAAGACGGCTTCCACCTCGCCGGCTTCCTAGCTTATGAACTCGGATTTGCCTTCGAGGAAAAGCTTCGCCAGCGATGGACGCCGGACGGTGAACCGCTGCTCTGGTTCGGAGCCTATCGGGATGCCAGGCCACTCAGCCTGAGCGAAGCTAAGCAACGCCTTGCGGAGGCCGCCGGAACTGAAGAGGCCGGAATTGAAGACTTCGGTTTCGCCATGGACCGGCAGGCTTACGATGCCGCCTTCGCCCGGATCAGAAGCCATCTCGCGAAGGGCGACATCTATCAGGTGAACTTCACCCTGCGCGCCTCGTTCTCGCATCATGGTCCTCCGGAGCGCCTGTTTCTGGATCTGTTGCGCAAGCAACCCGTCCAGCATGCCGCCTTTGTGAAGCTGGCAAACCGTTCGCTGCTTTCCCTGTCGCCGGAGCTGTTTCTGGAGCACGAGGGCGGCACGCTGCGCACCCGGCCAATGAAGGGCACTGCGCCGCGCGGCCGGTATCCGGCGGAAGACCGCGCAATCGCGCGCCAACTCGCCGCCGACCCGAAACAGCGCGCCGAAAACACCATGATCGTCGACCTGATGCGCAATGACCTGTCGCGTATTTCTGAGGCGGGAAGTGTCAAGGTAACCAGTCTTTGCGAGGTGGAGCGGTACAAGAGCCTGCACCAGATGACCTCAACCGTTGAGGCGCAGCTCAAGCCGGAGGCAACATTTCCGGATGTGGTCGGCAACCTGTTCCCATGCGGATCGATAACCGGCGCACCCAAGCTGAGCGCCATGCAGATCGCCCATGATCTGGAGAGCGGCACAAGGGGCGTCTACACCGGCTCCATCGGTCATATCGCGCCAAACGGAGATTTCCGCTTCAATGTGGCGATCCGCACTCTGGACCTTCGCAAGGACGGCTTCGGCATGGCAGGCACCGGGTCGGGCGTGGTCTACGATTCCGGCGCCGCGCCTGAATATGACGAGTGCGCGCTGAAGCTCAAGTTTCTGACCGAGGATGTGCCAAGCTTTGGGTTGATCGAGACTTTTGTCTTTCATCCCGGCGAAGGCTACTTCCTCATGGACCGGCACATGACGCGGCTTGGTTCGTCGGCGGACTATTTTGGCTTCTCTTTCGATGAAAATGCCGTTCGGGCGCAGCTCGCGGATCTGAGCTCGGGCTTCAACGCGCCGTGCCGGGTCCGGCTAGAACTGGCCGAAGATGGTTCAGCAACCATCACCCATACCGCACTTGACCTGACCGGCACTAATCCCGCCTGGAACCTTGTTCTTGCGGAATCGCCTGTTTCCTCGACCAACCGGTTCCTGTTTCACAAGACCACCAACCGGGCGTTTCTGGACGACACACGGGCCGCCTATGTCAACCGTACCGGCTGCCAGGAGGTACTCTTCGTCAATGAGCACGGGTTCTTGACGGAGGGCAGCTACACAACGCTGTTTGTAGAAAGAAACTGCCGTCTGCTAACCCCGGCGCTTCACCATGGCCTGCTGCCGGGCACGTTCCGAGAGGGCCTGCTGGACAACCGATTGGCGCAAGAAGCAGATCTGACACCGGCCGATCTGGAAAGTGCGGATGCGATCTATGTCGGCAATTCCGTCCGCGGCCTGATACGCTGCCGGGTGACACAAGCAGCCGAAATCGAGCTTGAAAACGCTTGAACTGCCCACTCTACCCCATACCGAGCTTCACCCGGATGCGCGTGCCGATGGTACTGCCGGCAAAGGCAAACACCAGCCACAGCCATCCATGCATGGAACCGGATACCAAACCGCCGAGGTAAGCGCCGATGTTGCAACCATAGGCGAGCCGCGCGCCGTAGCCCATCAGCAACCCGCCAATAATGGCGGTCAGAACATCGCGCGTTGACAGTCGCCAGACCGGCGCGAACTTCCCGGCAAGCGCAGCGGCGGCCATGGCACCCAGGATCACCCCGAAGTCCATCACGGATGTGATGTCGCGAAGCACCGAATTCTCAAGAGCTGATTTCTGCCATGTCCAATAGGGCCATGTCTCGACCGGAATGCCGGCCGTCTGAAAGGCCTTTGCTCCCCATAGAGCGAATGCCGAAGTTATGCCCCAGGGCCGCCCGGCGACGATGAACGTCAATATCCCCACAACCGCGAGCATGAGCGCCCCAAGCCAGGGCGACCACGGACCTTGCAAGTAAGACACTGTGCGGGGCGGGACAGCAAGTCTGCCATGCGCCTTCCGTTCAATACGGATCGTTGCCAGCGCAAACAGGCCGAGAACCAGTCCGGTCAAAGCGAAAGCCAGCACGGGACCAAATGACTTGACCAGCGAAAACGGTTCAAGCCGCGGCAAACCGGCCCACAAATGCAGGTGCGCTGTGGCGGCGACGGACCCGAGGATGAACGCGGCCAACGTCAACATCATCCGGGTCGAGCCGCCACCCGCGGTAAACAGCGTACCCGAACCGCAACCACCGCCAAGCTGCATCCCGATCCCGAACATGAACGCCCCGATAGCCGCAGCAACGCCGAAGGGAAACACGAATCCGCCCGTCGGCATTCCATACTCCGCGCCCCAGGCAATCAACGGAAAGGAGACGGCACTTGTGAGCAGAATGAGGACGAACTGGGCACGCAGGCCGCCTCCCCGGCGCTCGGTTATGATCTTGCGCCATGCCGCCGTGAAGCCGAAGCTGGCATGATAGAGCGCAAGCCCTGCCAGTCCCCCGACCAGCGTGGCGAGCCCCTGGCGCTCCCCGCCGATTTGCCATGCCGCCGCCGAAATCGCGGCGAGCGCGCAAAACGCTGCAACGGCAAGAAAAACTTGCGCTTTTTCGAATTGATCGGTTGCCATTTAGTCTTCGTTGTCCAAGCCGGTTTCGCACCGGTTCCGCCGCCTTTGGAAGATACTGAATTCCTTGGCGGAATTCTGCGCCAATCGCCTACACAAAACCAACACCTTTTTGTGTTTTGCAGTTCAAGTCCGCACTGAGCTTTTTTACAAACTGTTAGTGCGGCACACATGCGCTGGTCTTCCAGCCGGAAAGCCACGGATACATTCATAGGTACAGCCAAGGGCAAAGGGCAATCCATGCGTTTTGAAGATCAATTCGGTTACGAGCTGACGCTGAACAGCGCAGATAGCGCTGACGCATGGAACAAGGCTGTGACGGCGTTTCTCGCCCATTCCAAGGAAACGCCTGTCCATCTGGAAGCTTGCCTTTCGGGCGACCCGGATTTCGTTCTCGGACATGCAGCCCGCGGCCTGTTCTGCCTCCTTCTGGGACGGCGGGAGCTCTATGAAACCGCAGCTCAATGCCTGGCGGTTGCCAAGGCATCGTCTCAAAACCGGCCGATTACGGCACGCGAAACAGCTGCGGTCAAGGCACTCGAGGCATGGTTGCGAGGTTTCCCGACGCACAGCGCCGAAATCCTTGATGCAGCGCTCGCGAATGCGCCTCGCGACGCACTCTTCATCAAGCTGGTGCATGCGATCCGGTTTGTACTCGGCGACTCGTCCGGTATGCTGACTTCCATCGATCAGTTCTTCCCCGCGATCGGTGAAGATCATCCGTCCTACGGCTACCTTCTCGGCTGCCGCGCCTTTGCACTGGAAGAAACGGGTGACTACCGGAACGCGGAAGCAAGCGGCCGCAAGGGCCTCGAATTTGCTGCCGACGATGCCTGGGGCTTGCACGCTGTCGCACATGTTCATGACATGACCGGCCGGCCCGAAGAAGGCATAGGCTGGCTGGAGAGCCGGCCGAATGGCTGGGCTCACTGCAACAATTTCGGCTACCACGTGTGGTGGCACCTGGCGCTCATGTATCTGGACCGCGGCGAAATCGACAAGGTTTTGACCCTCTACGACACCGAAATCCGCCGGGACAAGACCGACGACTACCGCGACATTTCCAACGGTGCGTCCTTGCTGGTCCGCCTGGAAATCGAGGGGGTCCAAAGCGGTTCCCGTTGGGAAGAACTGGCGGCCCTGTCGGACAAGCGCGCCGAAGATGGCTGCAACGTATTTGCCGATCTTCACTACATGCTGGCACTTTTGAACGGCGGCAGGCCGATGGGCGCAGAGCGGCTGCTCAACAACTTGCGGCGCAACAGCGAGCAGGAGACCGATATCGGTCAAGTGTCGGCGCAGGCCGGACTTCCGACCGCACTCGGTCTGGAACAGTACCGTAAAGGCAATTACGCCTGGGCGTTCAAGCTGTTGACCTCCGCCCGCGACAATCTGAACATGATTGGTGGATCCCATGCCCAGCGCGATGTGTTTGAGCGCATCACCATCGATGCCGCGTTGAAAGCCGGTCTTGCCGACGATGCCGCCCGGCTGGTAGACGACCGGGCACGCAAGCGCGGTGCCGTCGACAACTTCGCCGAGCAGCGCATGGCGCTTTGCGAGCGTATGAAAGCCGCGGCGTTGATCATGGGCGACGAAGGCCTGCGCGCTGCCGGAACCGTGTGACCACAGTTCGCCGGACTTGGTCAGTTAACGATACTATTCTAGGGTTCGGACCGCGGTCTAAAAAGAGCATGACAAGACGTTGAACCAGCATACCCAGACCAAACGACCACGTGACCCGCGTCTCGATTTCTTCCGCGGGCTTGGCATGTTCATCATCTATATCGCGCACCTGCCGGGAAACTGGTGGACGCTGTGGATACCGGCGCGGTTCGGGTTTTCGGATGCGACGGAAATCTTTGTTTTCTGTTCGGGCATGGCGTCGGCACTCGCCTTTGGCAAGATCTTCGAGACGCACGGCTGGGGCATGGGCGCTGCTCGCATCGCGCATCGCATGTGGCAGGTTTACTGGGCGCATATCTGCCAGTTCCTGGTGATCGCCATCGGCTTGGTGATGGTCCATGAAAGCGGCTACCTCACACGGTGCTGCGATCTGACCCAGGACTATGTGGTTTCCCTCAACCTGTGGCATTTGTTCGACAAAACCGCGATTTCGCTGCCGGGCATCCTGACGCTGACATGGGTGCCAAACTATTTCGACATCCTGCCGATGTATCTGGTCATACTGGCCCTGATCCCGGTGATCATGTTTCTGGCGCGATACTCGGTGGCCGCCGCCTTTGCCTTCTCCATCGGACTGTGGCTTGCCTCGCAGTTCGGATATCTGGATCTGCCCGCCGAGCCGTGGTCGGAGCGCAAATGGTTCTTCAACCCGTTTGCATGGCAGCTTGTGTTCTTTACCGGATTTGCGTTCATGCGCGGCTGGCTGCCAGCACCGCCGGTCAACAAGGGGCTGATCATCGCGGCAATTGCGGTCGTGGTGATCACCGTTCCGTTCGCCTATTTCCGCATCTACGGCCAGTACAACATGGATGTCGTCTGGGCACGCGAAATCCGGCTGGCCATCAAGCCGCTCTGGATCAAGACGGAGTTCGGCCTGTTCCGCTACATCCACTTCCTGGCGGTTGCCTATCTCGCTTGGGTGGCCGCAGGCGAACATGGTCACCGCCTGCTCGGTCATGGCCGGATCTGGGGCGGGTTCGTTCGCATCGTCCAAAAAGTCGGCCAGCAATCCCTCGCCGTGTTCATGGCAAGCCTTGTCATCGCACAGGCGGCGGGCCTTCTGCGTGACATGGTCTGGGGCCGCGGTGAGTGGACCATTCAAGCGCTCAGCAACATCGGCGGGTTTGCCGCCCTGATTGCCGTTGCCTATGTGGTCGGCTGGTACAAGAGCCAGCCCTGGCGTAAGCCGCCGAAATCGGCACCGGCTGAAACAGTCCCGTCGTCGGGTATGGGGACACCAAGATCAAACAATGGGACTGGTCAGCCGACTAAGCAACTTGAGCCGGCATAGCGGCCCGGAAACAAGAACACTGGGCACTTGGCCCGGTGTCTTTTTGAAAAATACTGATCGCCCTCAGTGCAGTGCGACCATTTCCAATTCATGCTCATAGGCATTCGCGACCGCGGCTTCATAGCTGTCGGCGAGCAGAACCGGCGTGCCGTCCGCATTCAGCAGCGCATAGAGCGAAACATTGTCATGAAGTGGCGGCATGTTGGGAAACAGGCTTGCCATCATTTGCGGATCGACCTTGCGGATATAGGCGACATCGCCTGCGCCGAGTTGGATCAACTCCTCATTGGTCATGATCTGGGCATGAGGATCAAAAAAGGTATCGTCCGGGCCGGTAGGATTGTGCATCAGAGTTCTCCGTTGTTCTTCAATGGCCGAAATCATTCGCCGCTGGAGATTTCGATTTTCCGGATAACCCGCTCCGGTTCCGGGCGTGCAAGGTCGATCGACAAGAGACCGTCCTTCAGGTCTGCTCCCAGGATTTCGATGCCTTCGGCAAGCACAAATGCGCGCTGGAACTGGCGAGCCGCGATGCCGCGGTGCAGATATTGGCGCGTCTTGTCGTCGATCTGCCGCCCGCGGATCACGAGCTGGCTCTCCTCAACGGAGACATCCAGTTGCTCCTTGGTGAACCCGGCCACGGCAAGCGTGATCCGGATGACATCGCCCTGGTCTTCACACTTGGGCAAACGCTCAATATTGTAGGGAGGGTAGCCGTCATTGGCGGCTTTGGAGACGCGATCAAGCACACGCTCGATATCGTCAAAGCCCAACATAAACGGGCTGGAAAACGCTGACATGCGCGACATCCTCAAAGTCCTTGTCGAAGCGACCTTGCGCCCGAACCCTGCAAGAGGCATCCGGAATGATCCGCGCTGTCATTACTGACAGGCACGGCAGAGCAGCCTTGCCCTGTTCATTGGTGAATATGGCGGCAACCCGTTAAGGATTCAAGACTGGCCCATACCGCCTTGCCAGGAGGAGGTCCCGAGCAGGGGTGCCGATTTCAGAAACCGGCTCAACATATCGATGGCTCCGCGCAGGGGCTGGTGGTGGCGTTCCGCCTCATGCACAACGACCCACTGTTCTGTTTGCAGCTCTTTGACCGGGTCGCCGATGCGCTCCAGACTTGCAAATGCATCACCGATGAAACACGGAAGCAGAAACCGTCCCTTGCCCTGAAGCACCAGCGGCAAGGCGAACAGCGACCGGTTCACTGTAATAGAAACATCGGAACCGTGGTTTGCGGAAATCCAACGGCCTGTCGCGGTCAGGCTTTCGTCACCGGTCAATCCGATCCAGCCGGAAGTTTTTTCAGCGTTTCCGCCCTTTGCGGCAAAGACAGCAAATTCGACTTTTCCCACCCTTTGACCTGCGAGCCAGGGTTCTTCCGGCCGCTTGCTGCGGATGCCGATATCGACTTCCCGGCGGGCAATGTCGCGGCGCCTGTGATCGGCCAGAAAATCGGGAAGCCAGTCACCGTCCGGCGCCATGATGCTGTCTGCGTGGGACAGGAGAAGCTGCAAGGTCCAGGCGCCTGCCGAAATACTGATGCGCGGCACAGCGGTCTTGTTCGTTTGCCACGTCTCGATGCTCCGTCCGGCCGCCTCCATATCCTCTGCCAGAACGAGCAGGTCGCGGCCAGCTTCGGTCAACGAATAGCCGCGGGGTCCCCTTTCAAAAAGCCGGATCTCCAGCGCGTTTTCCAACGTGGTTACCCGGCGGCCCAAGGTAGCCGGACTGATGCTTGTTGCTTTGGCGGAATCTGCCAAACCACCTGCTCTGGCGACGGCCAAAAAGAGCTTCACATCATCCCAACTCATATTTCGTTTCATTTTTGAAACCCATTTTTCGGCTTTTTATCTGTCTGTTTCCGTGAGTTTATCCGAAAATACCACCCAGAACGTTAGATCTTTCAATTATTGAAACGAAAGGATTGCGCTGTGTCCATACCCGCTTTTCCAGGCGCCCTCACGAAACCTGAACGGGGGCAAATCTATCGGCCGGGCCACCCCTATGAGGTCCTATACGGCCATGCCGAAGAGTTCTGGCCTCAATTCAAGGCCGGCGCAATTCAACGCCAGACCGCGGTTTTTAAGCCGGAAATTCACCCCAAGAGACCGAAGCCCAGACATGAAGGATCGGCACTCCGGTCCGTATGGGGACACACGTGGCGTCTCATGCACGGTCTCTTTTCCAGGCTGCGGCCGCTCATCACCCGTCCGAGGATTTGGATCCATCGTTAGAACGGGTTGCAGACCTTCGCGACCGTCGCCATTATCCCGGATCAACCGGTTCAAGAAGGCATGCCGTGACCCGCGAAGAATTCAATCAGTACTGCGCCCGTCTGCCTGCCACGACGAATGTGGTGCAATGGGGTGGTGCCTCCGTTTGGAAGGTCGGCGGCAAGATCTTTGCGGTCTGTTCCAATTGGGGCGAAGATGCGAAAGACCGGATGGCGTTCAAATGCACCGATCTCAGCTATGCCATTCTGGTTGAGCAGGAAGGGTTCAAACCCGCGCCATATCTTGCCCGCGCAAAGTGGATCCAGGTGACGGAAAAGGCCGATCTGACCGATACCGATCTTGAGACGTATCTTGCCACGGCTCACGGCATCGTTGCCGGCAAGCTGACGAAACGGCTTCAAAAAGAGCTTGGCCTGAATGGATAATCGGGCAGGTCTTGCTGACCGGACAGCAAAAGTCTTTTCGATTTCCATCCTGATGCTGGCAGAAATCGCGGCGATGAGCCTGTGGTTCATGTCTGCCGCAATCCTTCCGGAGATGGCTCAGGACGTGGTAATCTCGCCTTTCCGGCAAGCCGCGCTGTCCAGCGCGGTTCAAGCGGGATTTGTGGCTGGTGCACTTCTGTCTGCCATATTTGGATTGCCCGACAGGCTCGACCCACGCCATCTGTTTGCCGGGAGCGCATTGATCGCAGCAGCAGCCAATGCATCTTTGTTGACTGCAACGCCCGGTGGGGACCTCTCCATATTCGCAAGATTTCTGACCGGCGCCATGCTTGCCGGCGTCTATCCGGTCGGATTGAAGATCGCGGTCGGCTGGGGCAAGGATGATCGCGGCCTTCTGGTCGGCATCCTTGTCGGCGCGCTGACATTCGGGTCCGCGGCACCGCACCTTCTGGCATTTGCCGGAGGTGCCGATTGGCAGATCAGTGTTGCGCTCGCCTCACTGCTTGCCGCAGCCGGCGGGTTCTTGTGTCTTTTTGCCAGACTGGGGCCGTATCATGCCCGCGCAGGCCAGTTCGACATCCGCACGGTGACAGAAGCCTGGACGAACAGGAAAGTACGCCTCGCCTATGCCGGATATCTCGGCCACATGTGGGAACTCTACGCCATGTGGGCCTGGATCGGCGTAGCGCTGACTGCCAGCTTTTCGCTGCATCTGACGGAGTCCTCCGCCGTCATGCTCGCCCGGATCGGCGCATTCAGCGCCATTGCGGCCGGTGGCGCTGCCTGTATCGCCGGAGGTTTGTTTGCGGACCGGATCGGCAAGGAAAACATCGCCGTTCCGGCAATGGCGGTCAGCGGCAGCGCAGCCATTGCGATGGCCCTTGCGTTCGGCGGCCCGGTCTGGCTGGTGCTGCTTGTCGCGCTGATTTGGGGGGCATCCATCCTGCCGGACTCGGCGCAGTTCTCGGCGCTCGTCGCCGATCATGCTCCGCCGGAAAAGGCGGGCAGCCTAATGACATTTCAGACGGCCCTCGGCTTCTCGCTAACGTTTTTCACCGTACAAGTGACACCGTTGGCCGTCGATGTGATCGGCTGGCCCGGTGTCTTCCTCCTCATGGCTGCTGGACCCGCCTTCGGGGTGCTTGCCATGGTGCGGCTGAAACGCCTGACCGGCGCTTGAAGGTCCGCGCTGGTTTACAGTACCGTTGAACGCGGTTTACCCGTCGATCCGCTTGCCGGTATCTGCGGCGAAGTAATGCAGATCGCTCGATGCGGCAGAAATGTAGAGGGTAGATCCCGCTTCATGTTTCGAATGGCTCGGTGCGCGGATAACCACTTCCTTGCCGCTGCCGCCGAATGCGCCATAGATGTAGCTTTCGGCGCCCACAAGTTCCAGAACGCTGACCGTGACTTCCATGGAAAACCCATCGCCAGGAGCCGGCTTTTCCGTGCTGATGGTCATGTGTTCAGGGCGAATGCCGAGTGTATAGGCATCCTGGCCGTGCGGGTTCGGGGCATCAAGGCCTGCGCCATCCGCAAGCCGCAAGCGGCCCTCCTCCGCCTTGACCTCAATGAGGTTCATGGCCGGAGATCCGATAAAGCTGGCGACAAAGGTCGACGCCGGCCTGTCGTAAACATCCATCGGCGAGCCGATCTGCTCGATGCTGCCGGTGTTCAGAACGATCAACCGGTCAGCCAGGGTCATGGCTTCCAGCTGGTCGTGGGTCACATAGACGCTGGTCGTTCCGAGAGAGCGTTGAAGCCGCTTGATCTCGACGCGCATCTGGACGCGCAGTTTGGCATCAAGGTTCGACAACGGCTCATCAAACAGGAAGGCAGCCGGTTCGCGAACGATGGCTCGGCCCATCGCGACGCGCTGGCGCTGACCGCCGGAAAGCTGACGCGGCTTGCGCTCCAGATACTCGCCGATTTCCAGGATACCGGCGGCTTCCTGCACCCGGCGGTCGATCTCGGCCTTGTCCATTCCCCGGTTCTTCAGCCCATAGGCCAGATTGTTGTAAACCGACATATGCGGGTAAAGCGCATAGTTCTGGAACACCATGGCGATGTCGCGGTCAGCCGGGTCGATGTCGTTCACGACCCGCTCGCCGATCTTGATATCGCCTTTGGAGATTTCCTCCAAACCGGCAATCATGCGCAACAGGGTGGACTTGCCGCATCCGGACGGACCTACGAGAACAATGAACTCGCCATCGGCAATGTCGACGGACACGCCTTTGACCGCTTCCACATTGCCCGCATAGATCTTGCGAACCGTGTCGAGAGTGATTGTTGCCATTTTACCTAAGACCTCATTTATCGCTCTCGACGAGCCCTTTGACGAACCAGCTTTGGAAGACCACCACGATCAGAACCGGCGGCAGCATGGCGAGGATCGCCAGGGCCATTGCCTCGTTGATCGCGGGAATTTGCGCGCCGACCCAAACCTGAAGGATCTGCTTGATGCCGCGAACTAGGGTGAACAGGGATTCATCCGTGGTGATCAGGGTCGGCCACAGATACTGGTTCCAGCCGTAGACGAACATGATGATGAAGATCGCAGCGATCATGGTCTGCGACAGCGGAACCAGGATGTCCTTGAAGAACTTCCAGGGGCCTGCGCCATCGATCCGGGCGGCCTCAAGCAACTCGTCCGGGACCGACATGAAGAACTGCCGGAAGAAGAAGGTTCCGGTTGCCGACGCGATCAGCGGAATGATCAGGCCGGAATATGTGTTCACCATGCCGAGCGACTGCACGATTTCATAGGACGGCAGAATGCGCACTTCCAGCGGCAGCAGGAGCGTTGCGAAGATGATCCAGAAACAAAAGGTCGCGAACGGAAAGCGGAAATAGACGATCGCGTAAGCGGCGAGCATGGAAATAACGATCTTGCCGATGGCAAAGCCGAAGCCGAGGATCATCGAGTTGTAGAGCATCACGAAGCCATCGACTTGCTTGGTGAAACCACCAGCCTCGAAAAGCACCTTTTCGTAGTTTTCGAGGAATTGTCCGCCGTAGCCGAACTGCATGCCTTCCTTGTAGATGGTGATGGCATCATGGGTACTGGTCATGAAGGCAATGACCACTGGCCCGACCATGAAGAGCACGCCGAGCAGCAGGATGATGTGATCTGAAATCTGAAGCTTGTTCATATCCCCACCTCAGGTGTAGTGCACGCGCCGCTCAATAAGGCGGAACTGAATGACGGTCAGGATGAACACCAGGATCATCAGGATCACCGACTGGGCGGAGGAACCTCCGAGGTCGTTGCCGCGGAAGCCGTCCAGGAAAACCTTGTAGACCAGCGTCACCGGGTTGTTGCCCGGCTCGTTCTTCACGATCACATCGATGATCCCGAAGGTGTCGAAGAACGCGTAGGTGATGTTGATGATCAGCAGGAAGAAGCCGGTCGGTGCGAGCAACGGAAAGGTCACCGTCCAGAACCGGCGTGTACCGGACCGGCAGTCGATGCTGGCCGCTTCCTGAACCGACTTGGAAATGCCCTGAAGGCCGGACAGGAAGAAGATGAAGTTGACCGGAACCTGTTTCCAGACCGAGGTAACGATCATGGCAATGCTGGTATCGGTATAGTTGACGCCGATCTGCATCTGCCAGCCGAACAGGGCGAAGAAATCGACAATCGGCCCGACATGCTGGTCGAACAGCAATACGCCAATCAAGCCGGCAACCGGCGGTGCGACCGCGTAGACCCACATCAGCAGCGTCTTGTAGGTCGATGCGCCGCGCAGAATCTTGTCCGCCTTGACCGCAAGGAGCAACGCAATGCCGAGGGAAAGAAACGTTACGAAGAAGGTGAACACCGCTGTGAAGCGCGCGACCCGTGCGTAGTCGGTGGAGGTGACGGTATCTACGAAATTGTCCATTCCGACAAAAGTGGATCCAAAACCGAACGGATCTTCGAGATAGAAAGAGGATTGCACCGCTTCCGCAGCCGGCCACAGGAAGAAGATCGTCACGATCAACAATTGGGGCAGCAGCAGCAGATAGGGAATCCAAAGCGTCTGAAACTGGACTTTTTTCATCTACGCACCAAGCGGCAGTGCCGGGGAAAAACTGGATAAAACATCGACCGGCAGGAAAGGGTTATGGGGGCGCCGGTTGGGCGCCCCCACAAAGTCATCGGGAAGAAGTCTTAGTTGGCGGTGGTCTTGGCGAAACGCTCAAGAAGCTTGTTGCCGTCAGCTTCGATGGTTGCGAAAGCGTCTTCGACAGAAGCTTCACCAGACATGATCTTACCGTATTCACGGTTCATGACGTCACGAACCTGGACGTAGAAGCCCATGCGGTAGCCTTTGGTCCACTCGCCGCCCGGCAGGGTCAGCTGCTTGATGCCGATTTCAGCAGCCGGAGCTTCGTTGTAGTAGCCGTCTTTGGTGGCCAGCTCATAGGCAGCGTTGGTGATCGGCACATAACCGGTGTCTTTGTGCCACTTGTACTGGGTTTCAGCAGCAGCCAGGTGCTCGAAGAAGGAAGCAACGCACTTGTTTTCAGCGTCCGGCTTGCCGGACATGGAGAACAAAGCAGCGCCGCCGATGAAGGTGCCAGTGCCAGCGCCTTCAACAGCATCCCAGTAAGGCAGGTAAGTAGCGGAGAACGGGAACTCAACGGTTTTGGAGATGCCGCCGAAGGAACCCGAAGATCCCAGCCACATGGCAACTTTGCCTTCGTTGAACGGGGTCTGGTTGTCGCCCCAACCGGTGCCGTAGTAACCGAACAGACCGTTGTCGAGCCAGCCTTTGACAGCCTTGAAGTGGTTCTTGATCGGCTCACCGAACATCAGCTCGGTGCCCTGGGAACCGTCATAGCCGTTGTTATTGGATGCGAACTGCAGGTTATGGCGGGACTTGAAGTTCTCGGTGAAGATCCACGGCAGGTGGGACTGAGCGAGCGGCACGTAACCGGCTTCTTTCAGCTTCGGAGCGATGGCTTCGAACTCTTCCCAGGTCTTCGGAGCTTCAACGCCAGCTTTTTCGAGAGCTTCGACGTTGTAGTAGAGGATCGGGGTGGAGGAGTTGAACGGCATGCCGATCATCTTGCCGTCAGAATCGGCGTAGAAGTAGCGAACACCTGCGATGTAGTCTTCGATGTTGAACGCAACACCAGCTTCTTCGAGGATGTCCTGAGCCGGAACAACAGCGCCTTTGGCACCGATGATGGTGGCAGCACCAGCGTCGAAGACCTGGATGACGTTCGGCTGTTCACCAGCGCGGAAAGCGGCGATACCAGCGGTCAGAGTTTCTTCGTAGGTGCCTTTGTAGACCGGCGTGATCTGACAAGCGTCCTGCTTGGCGTTGAAGCCGTCTGCGATTTCGACGGTTGCTTCACCAAGAGCACCGCCCATAGCGTGCCACCAGCTGATTTCGGTCGCAGCAAAGGAAACAGTGGAAGTGCCGAGAAGGGCAGCCGCAGCAACCATGCTGGCAGCGGTCTTACGATAAGCCATGATTAGCTCCTTGTTGGAGAGAATTTATCCCGCAGCGCATCACGAGAAACGGGCTCAGATTGGCCTTTGAGCTCCGCGAACGATAACGCTGAAGCTTCGTATTTCGCTCATATGAACGTTGTATGACGCTCATATGAACGAAAAACGAAATCTGATTACCCTTGCCTTGAATCGTTCACTTGTTCGCCAACACCTGCCAAAATTCGCAGTTGCTAGTGGAAAGCAGCCCAATTCCGGGGACGCCCGACACGCGCAATGACTACGGGCTCTACGGCGCGATTGCGCGCGTCTCCACCGGCAGTTTGCCCAAACAAACTTACCGCCCGACGCTCTAATCAGGAAAACATATCCGGATTGTCCGCTTGGACCGTTTCAAGAAGCGTCTCGTTGTGCTGCATGTGAATTCGCATAGCTTCACGCGCTGCATCCGGATTTCTGTCCCGCAGTGCTTCCATGATCGTGATGTGCTGGGTCAATGCATTTTCAAGACTGCGTCCGCGATGTTTTCCGAGCGCATGCAGCCGGTCTGCTTCGGTCCGGGCTTTGTGTAGAATTTGCCAGACGAAACTGCCGGGCCTGCTGGAGCAAATCCGTTCGTGAAACTGGTAGTCGCACTCATATGCAAGACCTAGTCTGTTTGCGCGCAAGGCGCTTGCGTGACGGTCCAGAATTTCCTGCAACAGGTGAACCGTTTCGTCCACATCCGCAGAAGCCGCCCGATGGGCAGCCAGACAAGGCTCAAGCTGCGCGCGGACAAAAAGGGCATCGCGCACGCGCGCAGCATCGATCCGGGAGACCAAGGTGCCGCGGCTGGGGTAGCTGATCAGCAGGCCCTCATCGACCAGCTGCTTGACGACCTGGCGCACTGGCGTCCGGCTCACACCGGTGCACTCTGCAACATGAGCCTCGCTGATCTCTTGATCGGGAAGGATTTCCATGCACAGAATCTTGCTCCGCAATTGTGCATAGACTTGCGGTGCGATCGGCTGCTTCATCTTTATCTCGAAAAATCCGAGATCGACCGGTGAGAAATTGCGGGCGCGGCGCGGCATGTCCTGGGTCTTCATTCCTCCGTCGGATTGGAGCTTTGCGATCCATCCTGTCGGCGATCATGTAGGTATTTCGCAAGTGCCGCAATCTTTTCGTCCGAAAGATAGGCGTACCGGTTCAGCTCCACATATCCGCCTGTGGCCTCGACCGCTGCCGTAAACCTGCTAACAACGTCATCGGTCGGTCCATAGCCATGGGCGATCGCGATCGTATTCTTACCGGGAAACTTCGAGACCTTGTCCGCAACCGCAGACGCCGGAATTCCATGAGCCTCGTCAGGAGCCGGGTATTTGAGCGAACCGAGCGAACCGAGCGAAGAGACGGCTTGGTTTTGCCCCATGAAATGCGAACGGAAGTAGTCGGTCAAATGCGATTCCGGTATGTTGTAGAGGGCCGAAACATGCCGGACATAGTTTGTTCCCATCATAGGCCAGTGCATGGTGTAGAACTTGATGGCAATGTCATCGGGCAGTCCGGCGGCAATGGCCGGACCAAAACCTGACAACTGATCCCAAGGCGGCGGAAATCCCTGCAGGAAGAGGCGCTTTTGTCCGCCGCTGGCGGCATCAACCTCCTCCCTCAGGAACGAAATGAAGTCCCGCACAAGTGCTTCGCGCAGCCGGAAGTGATCGTCCCAGATACCGCTCACGCTTCTAAGATGCTGAAAGACTTCCAAGGGGTCCGCATCACCCAGAACGGCGTAGCGAATGCGCGGGTCGGGGCAGCTTTCGGTGACCACCTCTGCCAATTTGGTCATTTTGATGCCCAAGGTCTGCGCGAGTGGCGTGACCTGCGGATTGTAGTCTGCAAGCAGGCTCTGAAACTCATATGGCGGATACTCGGGCCAATCGAAACGAAGTCCGTCCACTTCGGGATAGGCTTCCGACAAATCACGGATCAGCCCGCGCATATACCGGCGCAGGCCGGATGAGGCGAGAGTTGCATTTCTGTCAAGGCTTGCCGGAACGGGCTTGCCATTCGGCAGAAGCGGTTGATCCTCCGGCGCCGGGTTGCCGAACTGCACCCGATAACAGGGCGGGATGGCAGCCATCACCTGCAAATACGTTCGCAATCCGCGCTCTTTGGCAGCGATCAGAAACTGCCGTATCAATGGCCCTTCCTGCGCGGTCAGCTCCATTGCCTGGTCCGGGCGGTAAGGGCCGTCGCCATAGTAGGGTGTTTTCGGCACGAAACTGGGCGCAGCCGTCATCCAGAGCTCGCGTTTGGACCAAAGAGGACGATCAAGAAGCCGGCTGAAGCCCAGGCCTGCGTCTCCGGGAGGCTCGCGCGCACCTTGACCATCGGCAGACTCGATCGCGACGTAGGGAGACGTGGTCACCGACGTACACTGCAAGCGCTCAAGGTTGTCCAGAACGGCCTCAACGCCTTCGCTCTGGATGTATTCGGGGAGAACGGTCACTCCGAAATGAGACAACTGATTGGCCATGTTTTCCGTCGCACGATCTTTTGGTACCCTCCTCTTGATACGTGCAAATACAGAGCATGGCAATAATCGGTATACCGGTATACCGACTTTCTGAACGTGCGTTTTTCGGACGCCGACGCCTTGAATGTCTCCGAGACGGTGGTGCCCATGTTCTGGGAACAATTGAAGAAGCAGGGCCGTTTTCGCAACCAGTTAGAGCAGCATTCGGTCGAGTGATCGCAGAGAAAGCTCTCTAACGCATTGCAGTAGATCAGATTTTTGAGCGCGCAGCCGAATCCCGGCTAAACACGCATTGATTTAATGCCGGATGATCTGCTCCAGGAACGACTGGGTGCGGTCCATCTGCGGATTTTCGAAGAACTCGTGCGGGGTGTTCTGCTCGACCACTTCACCGCCATCCATGAAGATCACCCGGTTGGCGACTTCGCGGGCAAAGCCCATTTCGTGGGTCACGCATATCATGGTCATGCCGGTACTGGCCAGATCGACCATGGTCTCCAGAACCTCGTTGATCATCTCCGGATCGAGCGCCGAAGTCGGCTCGTCGAACAGCATGATTTTCGGGTTCATGCACAGCGCCCTTGCTATCGCGACACGCTGCTGCTGCCCGCCGGACAGCTGTCCCGGAAACTTGTGCGCCTGATCGGCGATCTTGACCCGCTCCAGCAATTCCATGGCAGTCGCTTGCGCTTCCCTCAGGGGGACATGGCGGATCCATTGCGGCGCAATGGTGCAGTTTTCGATCACGGTCAAATGCGGAAACAGATTGAAGTGCTGGAAGCACATTCCAACCTCCGCCCGTACCTTGTCGATGTTTTTCAGATCGCTGGTCAATTCGATACCATCAACGATGATATCCCCGGCCTGATGCTCTTCCAGGCGATTGATACAGCGGATCATGGTCGACTTGCCGGACCCGGACGGACCGCAAACCACGATGCGTTCGCCTGTGGCAACATTCAGGTTGATGTTCTTCAAGACATGGAACGTGCCATACCACTTGTTCATTTCGCGGATCTGGATCGCGGGTTGTTCGCTCATCAGTCCCTGTGCTCCCTGTCGAGTTTGCGTTCCACGGATTGGCTGTATCGGGACATGCCATAGCAGCACATGAAGAAGATCAGCGACGAGAAGACATAGGTCTCATAGTCGAAGCCTTTCCATTCAATTGACCGGCTGACTGTCTGAGCCATGTTGAACAGATCCAGCAGGCCGATGATGGCCACCAGGGTTGTGTCCTTGAAGAGCGCAATGAAAGTGTTGACGATTGACGGGATCGAGATCTTCAGCGCCTGCGGCAGAATGATCAGCACCGTCTTGTGAATGTAGCCGAGGCCGAGCGCATCGGCGGCCTCGTATTGGCCTTTCGGGATAGCGGCCAGGCCACCTCGGATCGCCTCCGCCGTGTAGGCGGACTGAAAAAGGGTGATCGCCACGAGCGCCCGGCCGACCTTGTCCAGTTCCATATCGGCAGGAAGGAACAAAGGCAGCAAATTGGAGGCCATGAATAGAATTGTGATCAACGGGTTGGCACGCCAGAACTCGATGAACACGATACAGAACCACTGCACCACCGGCAGTTTGGAACGCCGCCCGAGAGCCAGCAAGATGCCAAGCGGCAACGCCATGACGATCCCGCCGGCGGCCAGAACCAGGGTCAGCATGAACCCGCCCCACTGGCTGGTCGAGGCGATCGGCAGGCCGAACAGTCCGCCATGCAGCAGGCCATAGGCGATGACCGGGAAGACAACGACGCCAAAGATCGCGACCTGCGTCCGGCGGCGTGCGGGCAGGAAATCGCCGAGGATCGCAACGATCAGCATACAGAACGCTGCAAAGACGACCAGCGGACGCCAGATCTGATCGGGATTGCCGCCGTAATAAAGCCCGAGCATCACCTGCCAGAAGCGCACCTTGAGCGCTGTCCAGCAGGCACCATCCGGGCTGGCATCACACACGCTCCGGTCCGTGCCGGACCACGTCGCTTCAATCAAGGCCCAATTGACCACTGGCGGCACCACCGACCACAGCACATAGAGGCTGATCAAGGTCATGATGATGCCGAACGGCGAATTGAAGAAATTGCGCTTCAGCCAGACGAATACCGGCGCGGCATTCGAAGGAGGCGGCAAAGCTTCTGAGGGGACGAATTTCTGGGTCATCTCAGCGCTCCACCAGCTGGGTACGGCGATTGTAGATATTGAGCGTCAGAGACGTCAGCAGACTGATTGTGGTGTAGACGCACATGGTCATGGCGATGATCACGATTGCCTGGCCTGTCTGGTTCAAGGTGATCCCCATCCACAGGTTCACAAGGTCGTCGTAGCCGATTGCGACCGCCAGGGACGAGTTCTTCACAAGGTTCAGATACTGGCTGATGGTCGGCGGAATGATCACCCGCATGGCCTGCGGGATCTGGATCAGCTTCATGGAGAGCGGCGTGTGGAACCCGAGCGCCATTGCCGCTTCGCGTTGTCCTTTCGACACCGACTGAATCCCGGCGCGCACGTTCTCGGCAATGAAGGCACCCGTGTAACAGACAAGGGCGACCCAGAGAGAGAACAGCGGAATGGGCAACTGGAAGCCCCCCTTGAAGCCGAAGCGGCTGGCCTCCGGATAGTCTACCTCGGTGCCGCCAGCCGCCACCAGAAATGCCAGGGTCAGGAACGCTATCGCAATCGCAAGCGCAATCCAGATCTCGGGCAATGACTTACCGGTTTCGTGGAACCGGTTTTGCGACCAACGCCGGAAAAAGGAAACAGCGAAAAGGCCGACCGCCAGCGTTCCAAGGAATAAAAGAACCCCGATCGTCGACGTAAAAAACACCGCCGGGACATAGAACCCTGTCTTGTTCAGAAAAACCGCATCGGCGATAGAGATCGAGTTCCTCGCGACCGGAAGCACGGAGAGGATAACGACGAAGTTCCAGAAGAACACCTGGAGCAGCAGCGGTACGTTGCGGAACACCTCAACGAACATGGAGGAAAACAGCCGGACAAACCAGTTGTCAGAGAGGCGGGCAATACCGACTGTAAACCCGACAACCGTAGCGCCCACCAGACCGGCAACACTGACGACCAGAGTGTTTTGGATCCCGATAACGAAGACTTCCCAGTACTTCGATGTGCCGAGTTCAAACTCCCAGAACGGCGAGAAGCCGACCTTGAACGGAGATTCGGAAAACATGAACCAGGTGTTCATGTGCATCCCGCGCGCTTCCATATTCACCGAAGCATTCGAGATCATGCTGTAGATCACAAAGACAACGGCGACACCGACGCCCGCCTGACCAAGCAGACCTAGTTTCTTGGGGTCGCGATACCAAACGACACTGGAATTATTCGACATAAAAACACCCGGACCAATAGCGTTCTACCAAGCTTTATTGATTGTGACCAAACTGATGGGACGATCAACCATACCCGGCGGGGCGCTGCGCGCAACCCGGCTCGCATGGCGCGGGACATACCGTTCCACCCACACCGCAAGCAGTGCACCACCAACCGCAGACGGGATTGTCAGGAAGGTCTTCTTCTCAAAGGACTTGGAATTACGGCCCCGCTGATCCAGCGAGGCCGTGCGACGTTGTCTAAAACATATTGCTTAGAACGGCGGAGCGTAGAGGATGCCGCCTTCGGTCCAAAGGGCGTTCAGGGTGCCTTCGCGCGGCAGGCCGAGCGGCGCAACGTTACGCTGGTAGGACTCGTCGTAGTTACCGACCTGCTTGACGATCTGGTAACCCCAATCGGCGCTCAGGCCGAGGTTTTTGCCCGTGTCGCCTTCAAGGCCAAGCAGAAGACGGGTGTAGAAGTTGTCGCTGCCATCGGCGACAATGCTGTCAACGTTCTCGGATGTGACACCCAGTTCGTCGGCATTGATCATCGCATACAGCGTCCAACGGACAATATTTGCCCATTCATCATCACCTTGTGCGACAACCGGACCAAGCGGCTCCTTGGAAACAGTTTCCGGCAGGATGACGGACCCGGACGGATCGGCCAGCTCGGAGCGGATCGCGGCAAGCTGCGACTTGTCGGACGTCAGAACCTGACAGGCTCCGTTTTCATAGCCTTCACGGGTCTGCACGGTCGTATCGTAGGACACCGGCGTATAGTCCATGCCGTTGGCGCGGAAATAGGCAGCCAGCGTACGCTCGGTCGACGTACCGGACTGGATGCAGATCTGCGCACCGTCCAGTTCGGTCGCGGAAGTCACGCCCAGGTCCTTGGTGACCATGAAGCCCTGGCCATCAATGTAGTTGTAGTAGGTGAAGTTGATGCCGAGCGAGGTGTCGCGGCGGGACGTATGCGTCGTGTTACGCGACAGCATGTCGATCTCGCCGGACGACAGCGCGGTGAAACGCTCCTTCGCGGTCAGCGGCACGAACTCGACCTTGCTGGAATCGCCGAAAACGGCTGCGGACACGGCATAGCAAACGTCGGCATCGATGCCGCGCATTTTACCTGCATCGTCCGGAGCGGAGAAGCCGGCAAGGCCGCCGGATACACCACAGCGAAGCACGCCGCGCTCTTTCACATCTTCAAGAGTGCCTGCGAATACAGAAGTGGCAAGACTAGCCGCCGCAGCGAAAGTAGCTGCGGACACTGTAAGTTTTAACATTACTGTTCCCCTGTCTTAAGACTTGTTGAATTCCACACAACGATGTGCCGCCGGAATTCAAGTTGTCAAGGGTACGCGAGCCCAAGAAATTGGCAAGTCAGAATTGCTATGCAGTATAATAGGGCAGCTAATGAATGTTATCGATAATGGCTGTTTGCCACGCTGGCAAAAAAATCTGGTCGGTGAGCCTGTCCAAATCGTTACCCACGTTGCAAACTTCGGGCAAATCCCGAAACGGCATTTTACACTTATTAGTACTAATGACTATAATGCGAAATCCCGCTGCACCGCACTTTCGAAGCGCCTTTTATCTGAAATGGGGCAATCTGGAGTAGCACAACCAGCCTCCTCACGGCTGTTGACGGGAGTCATTACTTAACCTAATGAAAATCCATGTTGGATCCGTCGCTCCTTGCCAGCCTTCTTTTCCACCGGGTGGCCGCAAAACATGAGAGTTTCTCAAAGGCGGCATCTGAACTGAACATCACACAAGGTGCGGTGAGCCAGCGTGTCAGACTTCTTGAAGACCGGCTGGGCGTTAAACTTTACAGCAGGATCGGTCGAAACGTCACTTTGACCGACGCTGGCGCCAAACTGCTGGAGGCGTGTGCGCCGGCATTTGATTCCATTGAGCTCGAACTGCACCGGCTGGAAAGCGACGCCAGCAGCAACGAGCTTTGCATCAGCTGCATCCCCTCATTCGCGCTCGACTGGCTGATGCCGCGCCTTGAATCGTGGCATGCCTATTCCGGAGGTGTCCGGCTGCAGCTTCGGGCGGAGATGAAGATAATCTCGCCGGCCGTCATGCTGCGCGACCGCATCGACATCGCCCTTCAATATGACCTTGGCGAATATGACGACCTGGCGGTGACAACCGTCGCGCCCGAGCATCTTGTCCCGGTTGCCTCGCCGGAGCTTGCCGCGACCGCGCGCGCCGGTTCCCTGGCGGATTTCCTGCGCACTGCGAACCTCATCCACGACGAGCGGTCCTGGGACGGCGCCAACCCGTGTGTGGAATGGTGCCATTGGCTCAAGCACTCCGGCATGGGCGACATCCCTTGCGAGCGCGGAGATTTTGTCAATCTCGGCCATCTCGCCATCAGGGCGGCGCTGATGGGCAGCGGCGTTGCCATCGGGCGCAAGCTGCTCATGGAGAACGAACTGAAAAAAGGCCTCTTGGTCGAACTTTC
This sequence comes from Roseibium sp., assembly GCA_965230445.1. Taxonomy (GTDB): domain Bacteria; phylum Pseudomonadota; class Alphaproteobacteria; order Rhizobiales; family Stappiaceae; genus Roseibium. The sequence continues at coordinate 3,872,379 of OZ246005.1, forward strand.
CGACACCGCGGTCAAAAGCCCGGCCTCTTATCAGGTGATTACCCAGAAACACCCGTCAAATCCTCGCCTGGTCAAATGCTTCAAGGACTGGCTGAAGGACGAGTTGTCACGGGTGTAAGGTGCCTTGGTGCCCGTAGATATCGATTTCTGCCGCACCTTTGGTAGCTACGTATGGCAACAGGAGGTATATTGGCAAAAGAGAAATGGTGGAGCCTAGGGGAATCGAACCCCTGACCTCTTCGCTGCCAGCGAAGCGCTCTCCCAGCTGAGCTAAGGCCCCTGAACCATCTTGAGGCCGGTTCGGGTCACCGGCGCCGATGGAGGCGGAACATAGTCACCCGCCCCCTCAAGATCAAGCGGAATTTTCCGCCTTTTTGCGTCGCTGGAAGATGGCGCGGAAATTCGCGCAAACCAGCCAGACAACAGCGGTTTTTACCGGTCTGTATCGTCGTCGACTTCGACCACGATGCCCGGCACGGCTTCGTCGTCTTCATCTTCCTCGTCGATGAACACGTCGTCGTCGCCTTCGCTGTCCTCGATGTCGACATCGTCATCGCCGAGATCCGGCACATCGTCATCATTTCCTTCAGCCTCGGCATCGGCTTCTTCCAGGGAGACGATTTCCGGAGCCGCCGCATCAGGCTGCTCTTCTTCCTCTTCCTGGGTCTCAGCGGCCTTGGTGGAGGCTTTTGCCGCCCGGCTGGCGGTGACGATCTCGAACACCGTGCCGCATTTCGGGCAGGTGATCGGATCGCGATTGAGATCGTAATATTTGGCGCCGCAGCCACTGCACAGCCGCTTCGTGCCAAGTTCAGGTTTTGCCACGGTGCATACCCTTCTTTTCAAATAAGCCTGACTCTAAATCGGCTGGGCGCCCCTTTGCCCCATCCGCGCGGTAGTGTCAAAGGCAAAAGGACGAAAAATAAAGTGCCAGCCGCAACGTTTGCCGAGAACTACACAAAAATTCAAGTGTTCCGGGAGATGACGGGCGACCTTTTGCCATGCTAGATCGTCCTTCCATCGATCAATCATTGTTCCGACAGGCCTCATGTCCCACGCATCCACGCCCTCGCCCCTTGCATCCAAGCCGAGTGGTCCGCTGACCGGCACCATCCGGGTTCCCGGCGACAAGTCCATTTCCCACCGTGCGCTCATGTTCGGGGCGCTGGCCATCGGCCGGACTACAGTCACGGGCCTGCTTGAATCGGAAGACGTGCTCGCAACCGCCGGAGCGATGCGCGCGGTCGGCGCCCGGATCGAGAAGCGGGATGACGGCAGCTACACGGTCGACGGGATCGGCCTTGGAAACCTGCTGGAGCCGGAAGCCGTGATCGACTTCGGCAATGCCGGCACCGGCGTCCGCCTGACCATGGGCATCTTTGGAGCGCACAACATCGCGGCAACCTTTGTCGGCGATGCGTCGCTCTCCGGCCGCCCGATGGGGCGGGTGCTCAACCCTCTGCGCGAAATGGGCACCACGGTCGTTGCCCGCGATGGTGACCGCCTGCCAGCCAGCATCCGCGGTGCCGAACTCGCCATGCCGCTCACCTACCGGGTGCCGATGGCATCCGCTCAGGTCAAGTCGGCCGTGCTGCTTGCCGGACTGAATGCCCCCGGCACGACCACCGTGATCGAGCCCATCGCGACCCGCGATCATACTGAACGCATGCTCAAGGGTTTTGGCGCTGACATAAAAGTGGCGCTGAACGAGGCCGGCGAGCGGGTCATCACCTTGCAGGGCCAGCCGGAATTGCAGGCCCAGGATCTGGAAGTGCCGGGCGACCCAAGCTCGGCCGGATTTGCGATCGTGGCGGCACTGATCGTGCCCGGCTCGAACGTCCTGATCGAAAACGTGCTTCTTAACGAACATCGCACCGGCCTGATCACCACCCTGATTGAAATGGGCGGCGATATCGAGATCACCAACAAACGGACATCCGGCGGCGAGGAAACCGGAGACATCCGCGTTAAGGCCAGCCAGCTCAAGGGCATCACCGTCCCGGCGAGCAGAGCCCCTTCGATGATCGACGAGTACCCGGTCCTGGCGGTCGCGGCAGCCTTTGCCGAGGGTGAGACGTTTATGCCGGGTCTCGATGAGCTGAGGGTCAAGGAGTCCGACCGCCTGGCAGCCGTCGCCCGCGGCCTTGAAGCGAACGGCGTACCTTGCGTTGAAACCGAAGACACACTGACAGTCACCGGCGGCTCGAACGCCATCGGCGGCGGGACGGTCGTCACTCATCTCGACCACCGCATCGCCATGTCCTTCCTCGTGCTCGGGCTTGCTGCGGCCAAGCCAGTCACCGTCGACGATGGTGCAGTGATCGCCACAAGCTTCCCGGCATTTACCAGCCTGTTCGAGGACCTCGGCGCAGCCTTCGTGCAAGGGACGGGCCTTGCCGCATGATTATCGCGATTGACGGACCTGCAGCCTCCGGCAAGGGCACGCTTTCCAGGCGGCTCGCTGATGATTTTGGCCTGCGTCACCTGGACACCGGCCTCACCTATCGTGCAGTTGCAGCAGCCCTGCTCGCCAAGGGCTATCCGCTCGGCGATGAAACTGTTGCGATCGAGATTGCCCGGAACCTTGATCTTGGCCAGATGAACAAGGCAGTCCTGTCTGCACACGAAATCGGCGAAGCAGCGTCCCGCATTGCCGTGCTCGGCGGGCTGCGCGAGGAACTGGTTCGCCTGCAACGCCGGTTTGCGGAAACCCCGCCTGGCGCCGTTCTGGACGGCAGGGACATCGGTACGGTCGTGTGCCCGGATGCGAGTGTTAAACTGTTCGTGACGGCATCGCCCGAAGCCCGTGCACGGCGCAGAACAGATGAAATGCTTTCCAAGGGACAGGAGGCGGACTATGCCTCTATCCTACAGGATCTGAAAAAACGCGATGAACGCGACAGCCATCGAACGGTCGCGCCGCTGAAACCTGCCGAAGATGCCCACTTGCTTGATACGACGGAAATGGATATAGAAGCCGCATTCCAGGCAGCTGTGGACATTGTGAACAACGCTCACGGCGCTTGACAGGCATGGGGCTCACCGCGCGTGCGCCCCTGTTTGCGTTTGGAAGCCAGGTGTTTGGCAATGCGGTCCGGTGCGCCGGTATCCGCTGATACTCAAACCCGATTTGGAATATTCGCCAGAACGTTAACTCCGTTCTGCGGCGAAACCGGATGCTTAGTCTTCCGTCCCGCCGGCCCGCAGTTTTGCGGCAGGACAGACCCGAAGGTCGGTCCCGGAGGGCTCAGGATCCGGAGTGCAACACCAACCTGCCGGCGGCGCGCCAAGAAGGCGCCAGGAGCTTAAATGTCAGAATTGAATCCTTCCGCGGACGATTTTGCGGCCCTCTTGCAGGAGTCCTTCGTCCAGAACGACCTTTTTGAAGGTGCGGTCGTTAAAGGCACCGTCGTTGCAATTGAAAAAGATCTTGCCGTCATCGACGTCGGCCTGAAAGTCGAAGGCCGCGTGCCGCTGAAGGAATTCGGTGCCAAGGGCCGTGATGGTGAAATGGGCGTCGGCGACGAAGTCGAGGTCTATCTCGAGCGCGTCGAAAACGCTCTCGGTGAAGCTGTTCTTTCGCGCGAGAAAGCCCGCCGCGAAGAAAGCTGGGTCCGCCTCGAAGTCGCTTTCGAAGCCAACGAGAAAGTCACCGGTCAGATCTTCAACCAGGTCAAGGGTGGTTTCACCGTCGATCTGGATGGCGCCGTGGCCTTCCTGCCGCGCTCCCAGGTCGATATCCGTCCGGTGCGCGACGTTACCCCGCTGATGCACACCCCGCAGCCGTTCCAGATCCTGAAAATGGACAAGCGCCGCGGCAACATCGTGGTCTCCCGCCGCGTCGTTCTGGAAGAAACCCGCGCCGAACAGCGTTCGGAACTGGTCCAGAGCCTCGAGGAAGGTCACACCGTGGAAGGCGTGGTCAAGAACATCACCGATTACGGTGCGTTCGTCGACCTCGGTGGTATCGATGGCCTGCTGCACGTCACCGACATTGCGTGGCGCCGCATCAACCATCCGTCGGAAGTGCTCACCATCGGCCAGACCGTCAAGGTGCAGATCATCCGCGTCAACCAGGAAACGCACCGCATCAGCCTTGGCATGAAGCAGCTTGAAACCGATCCGTGGGACGGCATCGAAGCCAAGTACCCGCTGGAAGCCAAGTTTGCCGGCCGCGTGACCAACATCACCGACTATGGTGCATTCGTGGAACTGGAGCCAGGCATCGAAGGCCTGATCCACGTTTCCGAAATGTCCTGGACCAAAAAGAACGTCCACCCGGGCAAGATTGTTTCCACCTCTCAGGAAGTGGAAGTCATGGTCCTGGAAGTCGATCCGGTCAAACGCCGCATTTCTCTCGGCCTCAAGCAGACCCTTCAGAACCCGTGGGATGCGTTCGCAGAACAGTATCCGGTCAACACGGAAGTCGAAGGCGAAGTCAAGAACAAGACCGAGTTCGGCCTGTTTGTCGGCCTGGAAGGCGATGTCGACGGCATGGTCCACCTCTCCGACCTCGACTGGAACCGTCCGGGCGAGCAGGTGATCGAGGAATACAAGAAGGGCGACATGGTCAAGGCCGTCGTGCTTGATGTTGACGTCGACAAGGAACGCATCTCGCTTGGCATCAAGCAGCTCACGGGCGATCCGATGGAAACCGGTGCAGCCGGTGAAATGCGCAAGGGCTCCGTCGTGACCTGTGAAGTGATTGAGATCAAGGACGGCGGTCTGGAAGTTCAGATCGCGGACAGCGACCTCACCGCCTTCGTACGGCGTGCAGACCTGTCCCGCGACAAGGACGAACAGCGTCCGGAGCGGTTCTCTGTCGGCGACAAGTTCGATGCCCGCATCACCCAGTTCGACAAGAAGACCCGCAAGGTCGCCGCGTCGATCAAGGCGCTGGAGATTGCAGAAGAGAAGGAAGCCGTGGCTCAGTACGGTTCTTCCGACTCCGGTGCATCTCTCGGCGATATCCTGGGTGCTGCGCTCAAGAACGCAGGCGGCGACAACTAAGCCGCACACCCTTGAATGGTGAACAGGAAATACGAAGCCCGGCGCCAGCGCCGGGCTTCAGACCGCTGACAAACCCCTGGCGTTTGCCGGGGGTTTTTGATTCACTGTTTTTATGTTGAAGAAGCCCGGCCCTGACCAGACAGCTCTCGAGATGGTGACGCTCGATCAGCTTGTTCCCGCCGATCACTTGTTGCGCAAGATTGATGCGGTGATCGACTTTTCGTTCATTCATGACCGCGTTGCTGGTCTTTATTGTGCCGACAATGGCCGCCCGCCGCTGGATCCGACCTTGATGTTCAAGGCGCTGTTCATCGGGTATCTTTACGGGATCCGCTCTGAGCGCCAGCTGGTGCGCGAGATCGAGGTGAATGTTGCTTACCGCTGGTTTTTGCGGCTGAAGCTGACGGACAAAGTGTTTGATGCCTCGACGCTCTCCCAGAACCGCCGCCGCCGTTACACCGATACCTCGGTGGCGCAGGACATCTTCGACCGGATTGTGGAGCAGGCCCTGCACCACGGGCTTGTCGACGGCACGGTGCTTTATACGGACAGCACGCATCTGAAGGCGAATGCCAACAAGGGCAAATACGACCTGACGCAGATCGAAAAGTCGCGGGCCGATTACTGGGGTGAGCTGGACCGGGCAATTGAGGCGGAGCGCAAGCTGCACGGTCAAAACCCTCTGAAGACCAAGGAGCGCACGCCACAGGTCAAACAGACCAAGGTGAGCCGCACGGACCCGGATGCCGGTTACATGGTGCGCGAGGGCAAGCCGAAGGGCTTCTTTTATCTGGATCATCGCACGGTGGATGGCCGGCTCGGGATCATCACGGATACCTTCGCCACACCGGCCAATGTCCATGACAGCATTGTGTATCTGTCCCGGCTGGACCGCCAGAAGCAGCGCTTCGATTTTGACGTCCGGGCCGTCGGACTGGATGCGGGCTATGCCACGTCCGGGATCGCCAAAGGGCTGGAAAACCGTGGCATTCTGGGTGTCACCGGCTACCGCCGCCCAACATCCCCCAGACCCGGCATGATGCGCAAGTCCGCCTTCACCTATGAACCTGACACGGACGGATACCGCTGTCCGCAAGGCCAGCTCTTGACCTACGCCACGACGGATCGCAACGGCTACAAACACTACCGCTCCGATCCCGCCCTGTGTAGGACCTGCCCGGTTCTGGCCTCCTGCACGTCCAATGCCAAGGCCGAGCGGACCCTGACCCGCCATGTCTGGCAGGAGGCGCGCGAGCGAACCGATGCCCACCGGCTCACCCCTTGGGGCAAGAGCGTCTACAAGCGCCGAAAGGAAACCGTGGAGCGCTCATTTGCCGATGCCAAGCAGCTTCATGGACACCGCTATGCCAGGTTCCGAAGTCTGACGCGGGTGCAAACGCAATGCCTGCTTGCCGCTGCCGCCCAAAACATCAAGAAAATCGCAATGGCCCTCACAAAGATCCCGAAACAAGCCCCCGCATGAGGGAGGCAAACCGACCTCACGCTGAATAAAGCCCGCTCAAAACACGAAAACCAAGAGCGTGAAAAAACAAACCCGCCAAAATCGACGGGTTTGTCAGCGGTCTGAAGCCCGGCGCCAGCGCCGGGCTTTTTTTCCAATCCAGTTTGGCATCTCAGTTGTTGGCGGGTAACAAAACCCGTCCCAAACACGTCCTAATTGTATAAGTAATTGACCACAGTCATTGAAACGCACGTGCAAAAACGTTCAGAAATGCCATATTGGAAAAAGACAGATCTAAGACCCCACCCACGGAGCAGCGAATAGATGTCTCTTGATGCCGATGTCCTGATCGACCGCAGGCGATTGCGCCGCAAGCTGACATTCTGGCGTGTGGCCGCATTCGTCATTCTGGCCATCGCACTGATCGCGGGCATCTCTTACGCGTCCGGGTTACATGAATTGGACCGGCGCAGTGCTCACATCGCCCGCGTTCCTGTTGAAGGTATGATCCTGGAGGATCGCAAACTCCTGAAACTGATCGAAAAGATTGGCAAGTCCAATGCCGTAAAAGGCGTGGTTCTGTCGGTCAACTCGCCGGGAGGCAGCACGACCGGCGGTGAAGCACTCTACGAAGCCCTTCGAGAGCTTTCGGAAAAGAAACCCGTGGTTGCCGAGATCCGGACAATCGGAACGTCCGCTGCCTATATGATCTCCCTGTCTTCGGATCATATTGTCGCCCGGTACAACTCCATAACCGGTTCGATAGGTGTGCTGTTCCAATTCGGAAATGCCGAGAAACTTCTTGAGACCATCGGAATCGAGATGGATGCCGTCAAAAGCGCCGACCTCAAGGCGGAGCCCGACTTCTATTCCACCGCAACTCCGGAGGCGCGGGCCATGTTGAACACGCTGGTGACCGACTCCTACGACTGGTTTGTCGATCTTGTCGCTGAACGGCGCGGACTAGATGCTGCCACAGCCCGGGAACTGGCCGACGGCCGGATCCTCAGTGGTCATCGGGCCCTTGAAGAAAAGCTTGTCGATGCAATCGGCGGCGAAGCCGCTGCGATCAGCTGGCTGAGCGAAGAAAAACAGGTCGCAAAAGATTTGCCGGTCGTAACCTGGAGGACGGATAGCCAGATCGATGATCTGCCGTTCGGCGCCGGATTGGCCCGCGCATTCGGCCTGGGGCTCGGAAATGGGCTACTGGAACCGCTTTCGGAAGCTAAGGGGCTGATTCATCGGGGCATTGTGCTTGACGGCCTCGTGTCTGTTTGGCAGGCTCAAGGAGCGGTGGCAGACAATTAATTACACTATTTATAAAATGGGGGCTTATTCATGATCAAATCCGAGCTGGTGCAGCAGATCGCAGAGCAAAATCCTCACCTTTATCAGCGGGACGTGGAGAACATTGTCAACGCGATACTGGATGAGATCACCGAAGCCCTCATGCGTGGAGATCGCGTTGAGTTGCGCGGTTTCGGCGCATTTTCGGTGAAGAACCGGCCAGCGAGAATTGGCCGCAATCCCCGCACCGGTCAAAAGGTGGAAGTCGACGAGAAATTCGTGCCGTTTTTCAAAACCGGCAAGGAAATGCGGATACGGCTAAATGACGGTGTCGATCACGGCGAGGATTGACCTGCCGGATCGATATGGGACAGACATAGGGAGATCGAATTGGCGCGCTTTATCAAGCATACGGTCCTGTTTCTAATAGCGATTGTCATCGTGCCGCTTTCGGTGTCGAACCGCCATCCGGTTTCGCTTTCCCTCAATCCGTTCGATCCGCAAGACCCGCGCCTGACCATTCCCGATGTGCCGCTTTTCTGGGTAATCTTCGCAAGCTTGGGTATCGGAATCATCGTTGGCGGGATCGGAGCGTGGGCCAGACAAGGGCGTTGGCGCCGCGAAGCACGCGTCAACCGCCGGGAGGCCGCCAAGTGGCATCAAGAGGCAGATCAGCTTCGCGAGATCGCCAAGGCGCCTCAAGCCAGCGACAATCGGCCCGGTCTGCCTGGCCCGGAACGCCGCACAGCTGCTTGACACCGGGAGCGCCGCCGAATGCGCATCATCTCCGGCGATGAGATTGATGTTTGCCTGGAATACAGGAGTGTCATCGAAACGCTTCGCCAGGCGTACCGCTCAGCGGCACTGGCACCGCACGGTCCCGAGTTCCCGATTGAGAGACCTGATCGCCGCAACGGTGCATTTTCCTTTCATCCCGCCTGGACAAACTTCGCCGCCCAAGGCCATACGGACCGGGGATATCTCGGCTGCCGCGTCGGTCTGACCCTGCCGGAGGACGATGACCGTGCCGACCTTTCCAGCGTCTACATGCTGTTCTCCGGCGCAAAAGGCCAGCCAATTGCGCTACTCGACGGCATGCGCCTGTCTGCATGGCGGCACTGTGCCGTTCATGCACTGGCAGCATCCTATCTTGCGCGCGAAGACACCGAACGGCTGCTGGTGATCGGCGATCATCCGCATCTGCAGAAACTGATGTCCTCCTACCGGGCGGTCCGCCGTCTAAAGACCATCCTGTTTGCCGGAACCGACCCGGCGACACTCCGCAAGATTGCTGCGCTTCCGGACATGTCCGGCGTGAAAATTGCTGCGACCGATGAAATCGCTGATGCCGCCTCTGGCGCGGACATGATTGCCATAGCCGGACTTGATGGCGACGATGCAATCGGTATCGGCCTGGATCAACTTGATGCACCTTCTGGTTGTCACATTGATGTGTTCGACAGGCTCGTGCCTTTGCCAGACAAATTGTTCGAGGATGCGCGCGTTTTCACATATGACAGGTCGGACGCTTCGGAAAACGTACTGGAACTTGCCGCGGATATTCGCGAGTTGGCGCGCGGTGAACGGGCCGGCCGCCGGTATTACGCCCAAACTACATTGTTCCGCCCCGGCCTGCATACCGGCCTTGCGGATTTCGCATTGGCGGGACACGTTTTTTTGAGAAGCTGACCTCTGGAAGAATTGCAGTCGGCCACCCAAATACCCTCTCTAGATTTTGCGCTGCGGTAACAGGTGGGTTGCCGCGGCGCCAATAGCGGCCCGTCAGAGGCCCGCCCGAACAGATGGGGGCATGAAACAAAAAGAATGAAACAAGGAAAACGACATGCTCAAAACGCTGCTTTATTCAGCGAGCCTTCCGATGGTGACCCTGACCCTCATGGTCTTCGTCGCCGCCAAATCCGGGCTCGTGTACTGAGCCAGAAATGAAAAAAAGCCGGCTCACAGGGGCCGGCTTTTTCGCTTCCGTCATTGTTGTTTCGGCGGCGTCATCCAACCCTGGACCGCACCACCCGGATCCTTGATGATAGCTATACGGCCAATGCCTGCTACTTCGAACACCGGCCGGATGATCTCGCCGCCGCTTTGAACTGCTGTCTCAATACGTGCATCAACGTCATCAACGGCAATGTAGGTCATCCAGTGCTCTGGAACCCCGTCGAATTTCGGCCCATGCATGGGAAAGATCCCGGCAACCGGCGTGTCACCTAGCATCGCAACTGTATAGGTCTCGCCACTGTCCCAGTATTCATCCTTGTCCATCGGCATTTCATTGAACGTCCAGCCAAGAATGGCTCCGTAAAAGCCTTTGGCCAGTGCGCCATCCCGGGTCATCAGTTCGTGCCAATAAAATGTTCCATGTTGCCACATGCCCTGTCCTCCTCCCGAATTCGACTTCAAGCGGTCTCCAGAAGATCATATTACGCTACGGAATGAAAACCCGGTATTTTGAAACGCGAACTGCGTTTCGTTGCTTGCCGTTGTCAATCCCGGGTTTTGTAGCCGGGAAGACGCCACCCCCTGAGGATCGCGCCGCCGCGGAGCGTTAGCGCTACCGTTACAGCAATCGCCGCTGCAGGCCATGCGGGAACGCCAGCAAGCGACAGCAGGACAAAGGCGGATGCTCCGGCGGCCGTTGCGCTGACATAGATTTCCTTCTTGATGATCGCGGACGGTTCCTGGGCAATGGTATCGCGAAGCACGCCTCCGAAGGTCGCGGTCAAGATGCCCATCAGGATAGCAACTATGTAGCTGTCATTGACGCTCAGAGCCTTCGCCGCCCCCATGACCGAATAGGCCGAGATGCCGACCGCATCCGCCCAGCGCAAAGGTGCGTTCAAGCGTTCAACCCAGTGAGCGAGAAACCAAAGGAACACGCTGACCACGAAACAGACGATCAGATAGCCCTGATTGACGACCCAGAACACCGGGACATCCAGCAGAAGATCACGCAGGGTTCCGCCACCGATACCAGTGGCTGTCGCAAAGAAAACGAACGCCAGAAAGTCTAGCTTCTTGCGTGCGGCGACGATTCCCCCCGACAAAGCGAATACAGCAACACCGATATAGTCCAGCACCTGCAGGAGCATTGGGCCCGCCTTTTTCCAAACAAAAAACCGCGCACCGTATCCGGCACGCGGTCTTCATACACCAGTTTTCCGGGTCAACTCAGGCGCTTTTGTCGACCGATACGCCCGGTTCACTGCTCTCGTCAGCAGCCTGTGGCTTCTGGGCGTCCTTGGGTCCGCCTTTCGAGACACCAACCATGGCCGGCCGCAACACGCGTCCGCCAATGGTGTAGCCTGCCTGAACCACCTGCACGACCGTGTTGTTCGGGACTTCCGAATTCGGAACTTCGAACATGGCCTGGTGGAAATTGGGGTCGAACTTTTGCCCGGCGGGATCGAGCTTGTTGACGCCGTTCTTCTCTAGCTGGTTGAGGAGATCGCGCTCCGTCATCTCCACGCCTTCGATCAGCGCGGCAATTCCGGCATCGGCGTTCCGGCGGTCTTCTTCCGGCAGGGAATCGAGGGCGCGGCGCAGGTTGTCGGACACCGTCAGAATATCCCTTGCAAAGCTTGAGACAGCGTATTGCCGGGCGTCCTTCAATTCCTTCTCTGTGCGGCGGCGGAGATTTTCCATCTCGGCAATCGCGCGCAAAGCCCGATCCTTCAGCTCGGCGTTCTCAACTTTCAACACCTCGATCGGATCGACGTCTGCTGCCGCTTCGGGCTGAGCAGCTTCGGTTTGCGGCTCAACACCGGGTTCACTGGACACCGTTTCAGGTGCCTGTTCGTCCGAAGTCTTGTTTTCGTCGTTCATGTGGGTTCCGTTTGGCTCGCAATCGCATCAGAAAACTTGTGATCGCAGCCCTTAAACCAATGATGGCGGGCGGACAAGAGTTAACCCCGTCCGGCCCGCCGGTCTTATATGTTTCAGCCCATGACAGGCCGTTTTTAAATGGCGCTCTTGATCCAGTCGGACAGCTTGCCCTTCGGGGCAGCGCCAACCTGAGTAGCCATCGGCTCACCGTCCTTGAAAAGAATAAGCATCGGAATTGAACGGACGCCATATTTCATGGCCATGTCCTGATTCTCGTCGATGTTGAGTTTGGTGATCTTGACGTTGCCGCCCATCTCCTCGGAGATTTCCTCAAGAGCAGGCGCGATCATCTTGCACGGACCACACCATTCCGCCCAGAAATCAACAACAACCGGGGTGTCGGATTTCAAAACTTCGGTGTCGAAGGATGCATCAGTTACTTGAGTGGTCGCCATTTTGGGGCCTCATAGAGCTGGGACACGCCGCCCGATGCGCGCGTGATTGTTGGCCCGAAGGTAGGTAGCCGATCCTCGTCCGTCAAGCTGGCAAACCGTCTGCACGCAGCTCGGCGAATGTATCTTCCAGCAGGGCTTCCGGCATCGCCATCATGTGCGGCTCGGCGGTCCACAAGAGTGCTGCCGAGACCGGCCTGCCGGGATAAATCCGTTTGAGCATCTCGCGATAAACGGCAAGCTGCGCCCTATATTCCAGCGGCACACTATTCGGATCGCCAGGAACGTTCACGTTGGTTTTATAGTCGATGATCAGGATGTGATCGGGTTCGACAACCAACCTGTCAATTTGCCCCGATACCGAAATCTGTGTTCCGTCGGCAGCGTCTATCGTTCCAGATATCGGAACCTCTGCGCGGGCCTGCGCCGAAAACAATGGAGCAAATGCGGGGTTTTCAAGTATATGCGCTACCTCGTTCGCCAGTCTGTCACGTTGTCCGCGAAAGTGCTCCGGTAATGCGGCGTTCAGGAACAGGCCTGCGGCTCGCCGGCGGTCTGGCGCCGGCATGTCCGGCAACAGTTCAAGCAGCCGGTGCACCAGTTTGCCCCGGATCAAAGGCCATTCTGCCGGCCGCCGCCCGGCTTCAAGGCGATCAAAGGCGGAGATTGGCTCGATCGCTTCCTTGTCTTCCATCAGCTCGAACGCTCGTGACGGCTGCAAACGCACTTTTTTCGGGGGAGGTAATACCGGCGCAGTCAACCATTCGGGCAGGTCGGTTTCACGTTGCAGTTCAGCCGCAGGTTCAGGCTCCGCCTTTGCCGGCTCCGGCTGCATTGCGGCGGTTTTTTGCCAGCGCCAGGCGACCGGATCGCCGTCAGTTCCCGGGATCTCTACCGCGTCCGACTTTAACGCGCGCGAGACGAGTTCATACCAGCAGCGCTCATGCGGCCCTCGCTTGGGCTGCCAGCCGCAGACGACAAGCCGGTCTTCGGCCCGTGTCAGTGCCACATAAAGCAGGCGGCGGTACTCTTCTTCCTGGCTGTCACGGTGTGCCTCCAGGGCATCTTGATGCCATTCCGTCCGGTCCGCCTTTGGCGGCAGCCAGACCAGCGCTGGCGGCAACAGGGGATTGTCCAACCGCGGACGCGGAAGGAAAGCCGGATCGAAGGTTGCCCGGACCGGCGCGCTGCAACCGTCTGCCAGGAACACGACCTTTGCCTCCAGTCCCTTGGAGCCGTGCACCGTCATGATCCGCACCATGCCCTTGGCGCCGGTCAGCTCGCGCTTGATTTCCGTGGGCGCAGCCGCCATCCAGGCAAGAAACCCTTCGAGCCCCGGTGTTCCCGTCTGCTCATAGGCAATCGACAACGCCAGGAATTCATCCAGCACGTCATCGACTTCCACTCCCAGCCGCGCGCGGAACGCCTTGCGCCCACCACCCGCGCCGAGCAGCCGGGCAAAGAACTCATAAGGCGGCACAAAGTCAGCCCGTGCCCGCCAATCCTCCAGCCGGGCATGGACTTCCTGCCATTTCGACGAGGTTTCTTTTTCCTGCACAAGCCGTTGCCACAACGTACCTTCGCGGGGTCTGCCGTCAGCGCCTCGGGCAATTTCCAGAAGATCGTCGTCATCCAGTCCGAAAAGCGGGCTCTTCAGTGCAGCGGCCAGTGACAGATCGTCCTCCGGCAACAGCAGGAATCTTCCCAGCGCGGTGAGGTCCTGCACTGCGATGTGGTCGGTAATCACAAGGCGGTCGCTGCCGGCGGCCGGAACATTCAGAGCCTTCAGCTCCCGGTTCAGCGCTTCGACGAAGGCGCCGCGTTTTCGCACCAGGACCATCACATCGCCCGGATCGACTGTACCGCTGCGCATCCAGCCGGCAATCGTTTCCGCGATCCGCCGCGCAACCTTCAACATCGGGCCGCCCGATCCGGCATGATCTATCGGCAGGCGCCAGTCTTCCGGCTCGGCGATCTCCTCTTCGACCTCAAGCGGCCAAAGATCGACAATGCCGGGGTCGCGCCGGATCGCTTCATGCACCGGCCTTTGCAGCTCCTGCGACAGACCTCGATGCGCCTCGGCATCCTCAAACACCTTGTCGACTGCGCCCAGAACATCCGGCGTCGAACGGAACGACAATTGCAGATCAACCGAGTGAAACTCCCGGTCCGCCTCGCCCGCTTTGCCTGCAAATTCCCGCCGCATAGCATCAAAGTAAGCAGGCACGGCACCTTGGAACGAATAGATCGATTGCTTTTCATCGCCGACTGCGAACAGGGTCCGTACCCGTTGCCGGGCGCCATCCCCGGCGAAGAATTCGGACGCCAGCGAGGCAACCACCTGCCACTGCCGCGGACTGGTGTCCTGCGCCTCGTCAACCAGAATATGGTCCAGGCCCTGATCGAGTTTGTATTGCACCCAACTGGAGGCGTCGGACTTCGACAACAAGTCGGCGGTTTTGACGACCAGATCCTCGAAGTCGAGAAATCCTTGGGCAGCTTTCCGCTGTTCGAACCGGTCGATCACCCCATCTGCGAGCCGCAACAACGCGGCAGTTCCGGCAAACGCCGCGATCACACGGCGCTGATCAAGAAACGCCAGCAACCGCGCTTGCTCTGCTTCCAGAGCAGCGACCATCGCCGGGAAGTCCTGAAGGATCTTTTTGGTCACGAGCTTTTGCGGTGGGGTCAGATCTTTCTTCAAAAAGATCGACATCCAGCAGGCTCGAAACGCTTTGGGATCACTCAGTCCGATGGAGGCTTCAAGTGCATCACCTCGGTTCGCGTCCGTCTTGCCGCCGAGCCGCAAGGCTTCCGCAAAAGCCAGCCGGGTGTTGGCATCCAGCGGGCAATCCCGGAAAAACCGGCTGTCGAGCGCTTCCAGGCTGGCCGAAGGATCGACCTCCATTTCGTAAGCCAGGCCGGTCAGGGCGGCGTCTAAGCCACCAGCGCTCGCAAGCCAGCTTCGCAGCCTGTCGCGCCCATAGATCAGCTCAGCTAAAGTCTTTTGTGCAGTGCCATCGCTCATCAGATCGATCACGGTCCGCAAGGCCTGACCATAGGCGCTGTCCGGCTTTGTCTCCGCTTCGTGCAGCACTCCGGCATGCGCCTCGGCCATCAATTCTTTCGCGAGCCGTCCATCCAGAACAGAAAAATGCCCGGCGACATTGGCTTCCAGGGGAAACTGGTGCAGCAGCGCCTCGCAAAACCCGTGAATGGTCTGGATCTTCAGCCCGCCCGGTGTTTCCAGTGCATGGGCAAAAAGCCGCCTTGCCTTCTGCAGCCGGGCGGCATCAGGCTTGCGGCCTTCAATGTCGCTCAGTTCCTGGCAAAGCCGCACATCGTCCATCGTCACCCAACTGCCCAGGATGGAGAAGACGCGGGTTGCCATTTCGGCGGCGGCCGCCTTGGTGAAGGTCAGGGCCAGAATGCGCGAGGGATCGGTGCCATCCAGCAACAGCCGGACCACCCGGCGCGATAGAACAAATGTCTTGCCCGACCCTGCATTGGCGCTCACCCAGGCGGAGGCGCGTGGGCGGGAAGCGCGATCCTGTCGTTCGCGCGTGAGTTCGGGAACCTGGAAGCCGCTCATTCAGCCTCCTCCGAACCGACCGACCATTCCTGCACGCGGGCAAGATGATCGTAAGTCCCGCCCATCTGGCGTTCCCGCATCACACGGGCACGTGACAGATAACCGGTTTCCGCCTTGGTATAATGTGCGATCAGCTCTTCAAGCCGCGTCCAGGCCGTCGCGCTCAACTCCGCAATGGTGACATCCTTCAGTTTGACCGGAATGTCTGAAATCGGTTCTGCGCCGCCCTTGAGTTGAATGTAGAGAAGCTCTTCGACCGCAGGCCCGGAAGGCACTTCGGAAAAGCCGCCCCGGTCAATCATCGCGGCCTCCAAAAGCAGCTGCGGCGCCAGGAGAGCCTGAATCTGTCTTTGTGAGGGAACCTGGCCAGTCTTGTAGTCAATCACCGAATAGCTGCCGTCCGCCATCAGATCGATCCGGTCGGCGCGCCCGGTCAAGCGGAATTCGAAACCGGGCAGCGCAAGATCTACTCCGCCTCCGGTTTCCAAAAATCGCTTGGTGAGACTGTGCGCACGATGAGCTTCGAAGGACACAAACCCGTCGGCAATGCGCAGGAACCGCGGCCACCAAAGGGCCCGGATCGCAGGAAAGGCATCGAGCGGTGCAAACAGCTCCTCACCGATCCCGGTCAGCGCCGCAACGGCGCCTTCATCAAACGGGCCGTCCCAGGTTTCCAGAAATTCGGCGAGCGCATCGTGGATGATATTGCCCTTGTCCGCCGCGCCCGGTTCACCGCCAATCGGGTTAACCTTCTGAAGTGCCAGGACGTGCCTTGCAAATATCGCATAAGGATCGCGAACGAGACGCTCGATCTCGGTGACAGACAATTCCCGCGGCCGTATGGCCGGTGCCGGTTTCGGACAAGGCCGCGCCGCCGGTGTTACGGGGCCATTCTGCCGGTCGAGCGCATCGGCAAAAGCAGCATAGCGCTTACCGCGATTCTCAAGCTGTTTGGTGATCCCGGCACCGGCAAGGGTCGTCAACCTCTGCAGCCAGCGTGAGGCCACCGTCGGAGCGCCATCCGCGCGCAGAGCGCGGGTCAGCAGCACCCGGCGCGCACCCAGTCCTTGCACAAAATCATGGGCAGATGACCCGATACGCCGTTCCGGGGGAGCAAGGCCGAGATCACGTTTCATCGGACGGTTCAGCCATGGGTCATTGCGCGTGCGCTGTGGCCAGATGCCCTCGTTGAGGCCGCCGAGCACCACAAGATCGAAATGCTGTAGCCGCGCTTCCATGGGACCGAGGATCTGCACGCGGGGGTCCCCGGCACGGCGGCGGCGCACTGCCTCGCCCGCCATCAGCGCCGGAAGAATGGATGGCCAATCGGCAGCAGAAAGCGTGAACCCGCCCGGCTCTGCTTCCAGAAGCCCTGCGAAGAACCGCGCAAGCGCATCGCCTGCCTCACCAACATAGAGCTCAGCCGGGCTGCCCTCTTCATCGCGGCAGACCGCCTCGGCGACATCCAGATGAAGCTTTGCGAGGTCCGAAGCATTCAAGACCTCAGCAGTGTCTGCCAGGCTCTCAAGCGGTTCCAATGCGTCCGACAACCGGTCGACGAGATCGGCGATCTTGTCCCAGTCACCGTCATGGATTTTCTTCCAGCGCGGAACATGCCGCGCTTTCACGCCTTCTTCTCGTTCCAGCTCAGCTCGGCTCGCATCAACGGCGGCGCGCAGCCCTTGAGTGCCAGGGCGGGTGCGAGGCCCACGGAGCACGCCTCGCTCAAGCGCTCGGGCAGCCGAGCGGATATCCTTGACCGGCATGCCCAGACGGCAGAGCGGATGTTTCAGAAGACTAAGAAGATCCAGCGGATCGCAGCCATTCAGCGCCAGCTTGGCGGCCAGAATGGACAGGATCGCCGGTGCGGTTTGATCTAGCGGACGCCCGGCACTGTCATCAACTTCGATCTTCCAGCGCTGCAATTCGGCGGCAACACGCCGGGTCAGCATACGATCCGGTGAAATCAGCGCTGCCGTTTCTCCGCGCTCCACAGCCTCGCGCAGGGCAACGGAAACGCTAAGCGCTTCGTGTGTTTCATTCCGGGCAAGAACGATCCCGACATCTGACAACGCGTCTTCGAAAATGGTCGCATCAGTACTGCCAAGGTAGCTCATCCAGTTCTCGGACGTTTCGGCTGGCCGCAGTGCTTCGGAGACAATGCGTTCCCGCGCAGCAAACTCCGGCGTGGCCTCGCCCAAGGGGGTAACATCGGCGCGCGACACGCCCAACCGGTCAAGCAATTGGCGCAGCGATGCCTGAGGGTGAGACGCCAGCGATTGCACAGGCAACTTGCCGGGCTGCGGCGGGCTCCCCCCATCACCGCTCCCGGACAGCATTTTCCAGGCAGTGTCGTCCAGATGGAAATCAAGACCGGGCAGCACAAGAACGCCGTTCGGCAGTCCGGCGACCACTTTCAACAACTCGGCCGTCGCCGGGATCGATCCTGTAACCCCGGCGACGATAACCGGTCCTTTAGGCGGATTGGCGGCCAGGCGTTCGGCTTCCCTGCGGATCACTTTGGATCGGCGCGCCTTCGGGTCGGACATGCCGCGCTCGCTCAAATGATGCGGCCATGCTTCTTCGACAATGCGCAGGAAATCCAGCGTGATCTGCCAATAGCGGGCATGGTCTTCCGGAACGAGGCCGGCAAGACCGGTCCAGCTTGCTTCCTCTGTTTCAACCTCGTCCATCAGCGCGAGCAAATCCCCGGCGAGCCAGGCCGCGTCGGCGGCTGATGCCGGAACCCCGAGCGGCTCATCGGACTTCAGGTCAAGCGCCTCACGCCGCAGGGCACCCTTCCAGGCCATGACCAGCCGCGTCATGGCCAGATGACGTTCCAGAAGCGGCATGGCCGGCGGCATCGGCTCCAGGTCGGGATCACCGCTTAGTGCCTGCAAGTCTTCATCCGCATCACCGATAGGCCTGATGGCCGGTAGAAGGACCGGGTTGCCGGAAAATTGCGCCTGAAACAGATCCGGCAGCAAGCGCGCCGCCCGGCGGGTTGGCAAGTAGATGGTCGCGCTGGAGAGCAGCAACGGATCGTCCAGCGGCCTATAGCCGGGCAGCAACGTACCGTTGGTCAGGCTTTCAACGAGTTTTGGCAGAAACGGAACAGAAGACGGGATCGAATAAAGGTTCAGACCGCTCGGCATCAGGCCGCGCTTTCGCGCACCGCATATTCGGCCGCGACAATTGCTTCGGGCGTGCCGATATGCAGCCAAAGACCTTCCATCTGAACGCCATAAAGGCGGCCGCCGGCAATGGCCTTGTCGAACAACTGGTTCATCGAGAACCGGCCTTCCTGCGTGCCTTCAAATAGGCGTGGATGGATCATCGCCGCGCCTGCATAGGCAAAGGCGGACACGCCGCGTTCCTCCCGCCGTGTCAAGGCACCATGCTTGTCCATATCGAAATCACCACGGCCATAATACGCAACGGCCCGCGCCGTTTCAGCGACCAGCATCAGCATATCCATGCGTTCGCCGTCCCAGGCCTGGATCATATGCTCCAGATTGGGCTTCACACCTTCGACCCAATAGCAGGTGTCGGCGTTCAGCTGGAAGAAGGGATCATCGCCAAGCAAAGGCAATGCCTTGCGAACCCCGCCGCCGGTTTCCAGCAATTGGTCGCGCTCGTCGGAAATCAGGATCTCCATATCCTTTCGCCGGCGTGCGTGCACTTCAACCAAGTCAGCAAGGTAGTGGACGTTGACAACACAGCGCAGCACGCCCGCCATAGAAAGGCGATCCATACCATGGTCCAGCAGGGCCTTGCCGTTCACCTCGATCAGCGCCTTTGGCGTAGTGGCCGTCAGCGGGCGCATGCGCTTGCCGAGGCCCGCCGCCAATATGATCGCGCTGGATGGTCGAAACATCGTACCCGTTACCCTTAGTCTTTCGTTCCTTGACCGGTTCTAGCCGTGCCGGCACTGCCCACAAAGCTTGCCGGGTCATAAAGACGCCTCAGTCCATGTATCGGGCGAAGAACGTCCCCAGATCCGTTAAACTGGAATGCTTTGTCACCCTTTGAAGATATCCTATCATCCTCGGAATGTAACTCAGGTATCCCATCTTGCCGTCCCGGCGCGCCAGGCGCACAAATATCCCCAAAATCTTGGTGATACGCTGCGCCGACATAACCGCGTAGGCAGACAAGAACGCGTTTTCATCAAATCCGGATGACTTTTTCCTCCTTGCAGTGAGATAGGCTTCAAGCAGTTCTTTTTCCAGAGCATCCGATATGTCCGTGCGTGCGTCGAAGAGCAGTGACCCGAGGTCGTAGGCAAGCGGCCCAATCACCGTGTCCTGAAAATCGATCAGCCCGATCCGGTCCGTACCGCTGCGCCCATCGCGCCAAAGCAGGTTGGGTGAGTGAAAGTCGCGCAGCACCCACCCCCGCTCGGCATTTGCGGCAAACTGAAGAGCGCCGGTCCAAAGCAACCGGAACGCCTCACGTTCGCTGCCGGTGGCAGCGGACCCGGTCCTTTCCGGGATGAACCAGTCGAGAAACAGTTCCGCCTCAGCGAGCAATGCAGCGGTGGTGTAGTCTGGCACGGCGTAGGTTGCCCCATCCTGAAGCGGAACCACTTCGGGAAAGTCTTGCTCATGGAGCAATGCGAGAACATCCACCGCCACTTGATACCGGTCAGGTTCCGCTTTCGCCTCCGGCGCAATTGTTTCGCGGCCCAGATCGTCCATCAACAGCAGACCGCGCTGGAGATCGGCGGCATGGATCGAGGGCGCCGCAAAACCCCGGCGTCTGAGTTCCCCGCCAATCGCCACCACAGACCGGCAATCGCGGGCCAGATTGACCTTGGCCATATACGCGGACACTTGCGCAGGAATTGCCGAGGCCTTCTGAAAGGGCCATTTCATCAAAACGGCTGCGCCTGAACCGTCCCGAACCGATTCAAAACTGCGGAGAGAAGCGTCTCCGGCGAGAAACCGGCGTGAGGCGTCCTTGCGGCCGGCACTTTTCAGAAAAGTCCGGACATCGAGCGTCAGGCGAATACGCTCCTGCCAGCTTAGAACTTCGGAGGAAAACGTCGCGCGCCGGGCCAAGCCGTTTTCATCTGTTTCGGAAAACCGAATCCAAAGCCCGCCATCGGGCATCAGATCGCCACCCAGTTCCGGCCATTCGACGAGGGCAGCACCCGTTTCCAGGAGTTCTTCCAGACCGAGTTCGGCAATCTCCTCCGGTTCTTCCAGACGGTAGAGATCAAAATGGGAAATGTCGAACCGGTCGAAGTTGTAGGTTTGAACGAGCGTGAAGGTCGGGCTTGGCACTTCAAGCTCCGGCTGATCGGCAAAGGCGCGGATCAGGGCGCGGGCAAAAGTCGATTTTCCGGCGCCCAAATCGCCTGATAAACAAACAAGGTCTCCCGCAGCAAGTACCGCCGCAATGTCTTCCGCCAGCTGCCTGGTTTCGGCTTCGTCTCTCAGATCCAGCGTGAGGAAGGGATCGGTAAGCGGGCGCAGTGCATCACTCATCGTGACACGCTTACTCCGCGGCGATCCGGCCGCCCTCGGATGGCCTTGCGGGAAACACGCAGGTCACGGTCGTGCCACGGCTTTCGGCGGAGTCGATGTCGACTGTACCACCATGAAGCTCAACGAAGCTTTTGACTATGGATAGGCCTAGGCCGGCTCCCTGACGGCGCGCGCCGGTGTCATGACCAACGAAACGGTTGAACACCTGTTTCAGGACATCCGCCGGAATACCGCAACCATGATCCTGGACGACGAAGGTAACATTGCCGTCTTCGCGGTTGCAGCTGACATTGACTAGGCCCTCTTCTTCCGAATAGCGCAGGGCATTTGAAATCAGATTGAAAAGCACCTGCCGAAGACGTGTCTCGTCGGCAATCATGACACCTATGTCGTCCGGTACATGGGTCTCCAACCGGATACGCGCTTCGGCCAAGCGATCTTTCAAACCTTCCACAGCCGCCTCGACGGTGGCCGCGACATCCACCTCACGCAGATCCAATTCCATGATCCCGGCATCCAGCGTTGCCAGATCAAGGATGTCGTTGATGATCGCCAGGAGTGCGGAGGAGGATGTCTGGATGTAGTCGGCATATTCCGATTGTTTGACAGACAGATCTCCAAACTTCGGATCGGACAGGAGTTGGGCAAACCCGATGATATTGGTCAGCGGTGAGCGCAACTCGTAGGACACATGCTGGATAAAGGCGTTCTTGATCTGATCGGTCTGTTCAAGTGCCTCGTTCTTCTCAAGGAGAGCCCGCTCAACATTCACGCTGTCTGTGACATCGACGAAAGTGACAAGTGTCGCGCCATCCGGCAGCGGAACAATAGCGTAGTCGAGCACATCGCCATTGTGGCGTTCGAGCCGGTTAACATTCTGGGTTCTGTTGTCGACCAGTCCGGTCACCATGCCGACAAGTTGTTCCCAGGCTTTCCGTTCTTCGGTATTGAGCTGACAGGAGGCCACAACCTGCTTGATATGCGGCAGTTCGGACAGCTTGTCCTCTTCCAGATGCCAGATACGTCCGAATGCCGGGTTCCAGAGCCGCAGTTTGCCATCGGAACCGAACACGGCGACCGCTTCGGACAGATTGTCGAGCGTTTCGCCCTGAACGCGCGTCAGCGCATTATAGCGGCTTTCCAGATCCAGCTTTTCGGTGACGTTTTCATAGATGTAGGTGACACCGCCCTGCGGATGCGGGTTGGCGATCACACGCAAGGTACGGGCGTCGGGCAGATGCCACCAGTTCTCGCGAGCTTCCAGCGATTGGTAACCTTCGAGCATCTTGGTGCGCCATTGCCGGTAGTCCGCCTGTTCAGGCAGCTTGCGCGCGGCACGAAGCGCATCGAGCAGCGCGCCATCCTCAGGCTGTGTGTCCAGGAAGGCGGGATCAAGATCCCAGAGTTGGCGGAAGGCCGCATTGTAGAACTGCAGCTTCCGGTCGCCGGAAAAGATAGCAACCGCGGTCGCAAGCTGATCGAGCGTCCGGCCATGGAACTCCTCGGCCCGGGACAGCTCCTTGCCGAGTTGCTCCAATTCGCTGATGTCGATGGCAATACCGGCTCCGCCGACATTGGCATTGACATCGGTGACCTCGAAAATCCGCCGCTTGCCGGAGCTTACGATCGGGATCCTGGCGTTGAAACACCCGTCCTCGGTCCGGTCTACGGCCATTGCCGTGCGGGCGGACGCATCCAGGAAGGCTGTTCCGTCCTTAACTGCGGCATCAGCATCTTGAGCATCCACCGCTTTGGCATAAGCGGAATTGGCCCAGATAAGTGCACCCTCAGCGTCCCGCTGCCACGCCGGAGCCGGCATCGCGTTCAGCAGGGCCTTCAGGATGTGGAGTTCGCCGGAAATGCGGGCATTGCGCGCACCCAACTCCGCCTGCATCTGGCGCTCGCCGGTCAGGTCACGCAGCCGCAAGACCACCGCCCCGCCGGTGGTCCGGCCAAGAGCCTCGACGTAACTGCCGATGCGGGTTTTCAACAAGACCGTGAAAGACTCGCCGGAGCGAAACAGCTTATCCAGATGCCGTTCAAGATCGTCAGCGCATTTCGTTGTCAGCCAGCTTCCGAAAGCCAGCAGTTCGTTAGCTGGCCGGGGCACACCGGACCCATTTGGCAGAACGCCCCAGATCTGCGGCTCTGCACCGTTTCCGGTCCACACGATAACCCGTTGGCCATCGGTATTCAGCATCGATTCAAGCCGGTCGACCTGGAGCTTGAGATCGCTCTTTTCCCGCTCAAGTGCATGCAGTTGATCGAACGAACGGCGCCGCAAGCGGAGATAGGCGGCGGAAGACACCATCGAAAACAAGGCAAGTCCGCCAACCGCGCCGAAAGTCGCGACGGCATCGGGACTGATGGAAGGCACAAGGGAGGATAGTGAACCTGCGGCCAAGGCAGGTGCGCACAGACCCAGAAACGCCCCTGCTGAAAACCCGGTCAGCTTGAGCTTTTCAAGACTCCCTTCTCGCTTCGTCGCGCGTTGACGCGCGCCGTCAAGGCCGCCTTTCGGCATTCCTGTTTCCCCTTACGCCGCAATTGCCGGTGCGAAGATTCGGCCTTCAACACCTTGCACAAATCAAAGAGGTCCGCCTCCTGGCCTCTGATTCGTAAAAACAATAACCGTTTTGGGAATCGCGAAGAAGAGTCCGTTGATGAAAAGTTAACAGAACCTTTCGATTTGAAAGGTTCTGTCGATTCTTTTCAAAAATCATTAGCCAGGCAAAACACAACATATTGTGATCCGCCTCGCCGGAATCAGTATTTGTAGTGCTCTGCCTTGAAAGGACCGGTCTTGTTAATCCCCAGATATTGGGATTGATCATCCGTTAACTCGGTCAAGGTCACACCAAGCTTGCCCAAGTGCAGGTGCGCGACCTTCTCATCCAGATGCTTCGGCAGGACATACACTTCCTTGCCGTACTGATCGCCCTTTGTGAACAGTTCGATCTGGGCCAGCACCTGATTGGTGAAGCTGGCAGACATAACGAAGCTCGGGTGGCCGGTGGCGTTGCCCAGGTTCACAAGACGGCCCTGAGACAAGAGGATCATACGCTTGCCATCCGGGAACTCATACATGTCGACCTGGTCTTTCACCGGTCGGCATTTGGTGTTCTTCAAGGCTGCAACCTGGATCTCATTGTCGAAGTGGCCGATGTTGCAGACAATCGCCATATCCTTCATGCCGCGCATGTGGTCGAAGGTGATGATGTCCTTGTTGCCGGTCGCGGTCACATAGATATCACCTTCCGGCAGGGCCTGATCGATGGTCTTTACCTCGAAGCCATCCATGGACGCCTGAAGGGCACAGATCGGATCGATTTCAGTGACGATCACCCGCGCACCGGCACCGGCCAGCGACTGGGCAGACCCTTTGCCGACGTCGCCGTAGCCGCAGACGACAGCAACCTTGCCGGACATCATGACATCGGTGCCACGGCGGATACCGTCCACAAGAGACTCGCGGCAGCCATACCGGTTGTCGAACTTCGACTTGGTAACGCTGTCATTGACATTGATAGCCGGGAACGGCAGCAGACCCTTTTTCTGCATTTCATAGAGACGCAGAACACCTGTGGTGGTTTCTTCTGTCACGCCCTGCAGCATGTCGCGCTGCTTTGTGAACCAGCCCGGATTGGCGGCCATGCGCTTCTTGATCTGCGCAAACAGGCACTCTTCCTCTTCCGAACCCGGGTTGGCGATCAGGTCGGTTTCGCCGGTTTCAACACGCGCGCCCATGAGAATGTAAAGCGTTGCGTCGCCGCCATCGTCGAGGATCATGTTCGCGCCGTCGGCGAAGTCGAAGATCTTGTCGGCGTAGTCCCAGTATTCCTCCAGGGTCTCACCCTTGACCGCAAATACCGGAACACCGGAGGCAGCGATGGCAGCCGCCGCCTGATCCTGAGTGGAGTAGATGTTGCAGGACGCCCAGCGAACCTCTGCGCCGAGCGCCACAAGGGTTTCGATCAGGACTGCGGTCTGAATCGTCATGTGCAGAGAGCCGGCAATCCGCGCACCTTTGAGCGGTTTCGCTTCGCCGAATTCTTCGCGGCAGGCCATCAGGCCCGGCATTTCATGCTCGGCAATTTCGATTTCCGTGCGGCCCCAGTCGGCAAGGGCAATGTCTTTGACGATATAGTCGGTCATTTCGCGATCCTGGATGGTTGGGCCAGCAGATTCCGGCCGGATGAGACATGAAGCCGGTGAGGTTTTTCATGAACCCGCCACCGTATCTTGCCGCCTTATACCCTGCACATGCATCACACACAATAAGGATATAAAGATTTCTTTATATCCTTATTTCGATCCTAGCTCCATCCGGAGTACAGATCCTCGCGCGTCGGCGGCAAGCCGGAGGCTCCCTTGCTTCTGCGGGACGCGACCGTCTGGAATATGTTGATGGATCCGCGCTGAAACCCGAGGGACACGCCGCAAAGATAGGCGAGCCATAGTCGATAACGCGGCTCCCCGATCTCGGCGACCGCCGTTTCCTTCACCTCGGAAAGCCGCTCCGCCCAAAGACGGGTCGTGCGCGCGTAGTGCTCCCGCCAGGCTTCCACGTCATGCACTTCGAAGCCAAACTCTTCCAGATTGGTCAGCGTCCAGCCGATATGATCGACCTCGCCGCCAGGGAAAATGTAGTCAACAAGCGCACGATACTCCGCCTTTTTGCGCCGGAAGAACTTCATGTCCCGGCGCCCGCGCCGCGTAATTGCATGGTGCAGATAGATACCGCGCGGCTTCAGCAACCGGTGAACCGAGCGGAAATAGTCTTCATAAGCACCGAGACCTACATGTTCGAACATGCCGATTGACGAGATCTTGTCGAACTTGCCGTCAAATTCGCGATAGTCGATCAGTTCAATGGTGACTTTGTCTTCAAGATCGCGCGCGGCGATGTTTTCCCGCGCCAGTTTGAGCTGTTCTTCTGCCAGGGTCACACCAACGGCCGTAACGCCATAATTCTCGGCGGCATAACAAATCAGTGCACCCCAGCCGCACCCGATATCGAGCAACCGGTCGCCCGGCTTCAGCCGGAGCTTGCGGCAGATCATTTCCAGCTTGTCAGTTTGCGCTGTCGCGATGTCGTTGCCCCAATCACGAAAATAGGCACAGGTGTAGACCATGCGCGGGTCAAGGAAATTGCGATAAAAATCATTGGAAACGTCATAGTGGAAGGCGATGTCAGACTTGGCGCTTCCTCCGCCCTTGCCCTCGCCATCCTTGCTGTAGGCCCCTTTGGCCAGACCGGCAGGCGGTGCCTTTTGCCAGAACAAGACCCAAGCACAACGCGCCAGCAACATCTTGTTCAAACGGGGCCGGATATGGCGGAATTTCACCGTCGGCCGTTGTTCGGCAAAATCGAAAATGGAACCACCACGCGGATCAACATCCCCTGCGGCGTAGAGTTCGACAACTGTAGAAAGCTTCGGCGACCGCAGTAGGGCTTTTAGGGCACCCGCCGAAACCGCAACCCGCAACCCCGAAGGCGAGGCATGTTCCGGCACCATGGAACCGTCCCAAAGCTCGAAAGAAAACCCGGGCTTGAGCAGCTCATGCAGATGGGTCAGCGCGGCACGCGCTGCTTCCAGTCCCTTGTCCGGTCTCGCGGTGTTGTTCATACATACCCCCGTTTAAACGCCGGGGAGATTGGCGTTCACCACAACGGATTGCAAGTGCGGATCGCTACAATGCCCGGGAGACACTGCTGCTCGATGACGTCGCGGATCCTGAACTTGCGATCAGCTAGACCTTTTCATGTATGGCTGGAACCGCCAAAGGTGCCGGCTGTCCCAGCACCAGCCTCACCAGCATGCCTGCCGCTGGCCGGACCCGTCCTGGAACTTTCTCTTCGAGAAAGGTTTCTAGACCAACAAGCACATGACCGGGTGTAGCGCGGAACAGTCTCACCAGAATGGCAAAAACCATTGCACCTGAGATCACCGCCGCCACAAGGCCGGGTAGCGTCATCGTCGCGTTCATGACGAGATAGGCCGTGATCCCGCATCCAGATCCCGCAGCAACAAGCTTCAGCACAGGCCCCAACCCGATGCGCGCGCCTGTGCGCTTGGGCACCAGCCACCAGAGCAGCACCAAAAAGAACAATTCACTCACGGTGCGGGCGACAGCCGCCCCCAGCACCCCGAACAGGGGAATCAAGGCGAACATCAGTCCAATCGACACCGCCGCACAAACGGTAACGCTGGCAAGCAGATCCCGGCTCTCTCCGCGCGCAGCGAGAAAACTCCACGGTACAACAGATATTGCCGAGACACCTGCAGCTGCCATCAGCAGGATGCCAGCAGGTACGGACGGTTGAAACGCTTCGCCAAACACCAGAGGAACCACATATGGGACTATGGCGGCACCACCAAGACTGATCGGGATCATAAACAGGCTGAGCGCAAAGACGCTGGCGTCGAGTTGCTGCTCCTGATCCTCGCCGCTGCCGGATTGCCGGTTGGACGCACTGAACGCGACGATAAACACCGCCGAAAGCTGAAGGGCAAACTGGCCCAGGAACCCGAAGAGAGCGATTGCGACCGCGAAGTAGCCGGTTTCGGTTACCGACCAAAACAATCCAAGCACCAGCAACTCGGCGCGTGACATGGCCAGTAGGTCGATGGTTTCGGTCAACCATAGCCGGCGGCCGTAGGTCCACATGGGTTGGGTGACCAGGTGCCGCGTCTCGGGTTTTGGCATCGCCACATAGCGGCTCAGCAAACCGGCCTGAGGAATGTAGCGCGCCGCCATACCCAACAACGCACCGGCAGGACCGGCAAGAATTCCGCCAACAATCACCAGCGGCAGTTGGAACAGACAGCCTATGGTCGTTGTCAGGGAGGTTTCCGCAAACCGCCCGCGGCCATTTGCTGCGGCAGTCGAAAACACGAACAAGAAGTAAACGGCAAACAGGAACAATCCCGCCAGCATCACCGGCGTTTCGATATCCGGGAGCGGCAGGAACGCAACCGCAACCACTATCAAACAGGCAACCGCGGCGATTGGCGTAACCGTCATCAAGACACGGCTGGTCAAGTCGGCAGGCCTTCCGTCCAAGCCGGAGGCCGAGTACTTCAAGATGATCTGCGGCCCGCCAAAACCTGCGACCGCAACCGCGGTCATCGCGATCCAAATAATCAGCGCGACCGTTCCCGAACCTTCCGGCCCAAGCAGCCTCGCAACAAACGCCGTTGCGACTAGCCCGGACAGAAGGGAGACCAATGTTCCCGCGATGCTGAATAGCGAATTGCCGATGATACGGTTCATGCCGTTAATATGTTCGACAAGCCATAATGCTTGATTAAGGAACAGGATGTATAGTCTCAGCGCTCCATCATTAACGGCAGCCCATGAATTTCAATGGCCAAATGCTTTACTGATCTTAAATTGTCAAACAGCAATCACGCGAACCTCCAAGATCTCGCGACAAGGCTGTTTTGGAGGTTAATATCTCCGCTTCCTGACAAACCTTACGTTTCTTTGAAATATTGGAGCTTGTTCGGAAAACTGCCAGATCTCCAGAACCCCAGAACCTACACCGAGAAGATCCAGGTTCGTAAGTTGTACGACAGAGACGAGCGATACTGCACGCTGGTCGACAAAGAGCGTGTGAAATCGCACGTCGCAAAGGCGATCGGGGAAGACTATGTGGTGCCGACCTATTGGTGTGGCACCGATCTTTCGGAGGTAGACTGGACCCGGATTCCGCTGCCTGCGGTAGCAAAACCGACCCATGCCAGCGGGCTGTTGAAGTTCCTGCGTTCCCACATTGATATCGGCGACCTGATCGCTGAGCAGCCGGACAAGTCCTGGCTGAAGACAAACCACGCGCGCTATAATCGCGAATGGGCTTACGAACAGGTCAAGCCGCGGATCCTCATCGAGCAGATGCTTGAGGAAGGCCACAGCATCTTCCGTTTTCTGGTGTTCAACGGCACAGTTGGCATGATCGAAGTCGACTACCTGCTGGACGGCAAGATGTACAATGCCGTCTATGATCCGTTTTGGGTGCCTATCTCACTGAGGGACTCCCTGTGCGATGCGCTGCCAGGCGACCTTCCCCGCCCCGTGATGCTGGACCAAATGAAGGAAGTTGCAACCGAACTGGGGACTGGCTTCGATTTCGTCCGTGTGGATCTTTACACCGGAGACAACTGGATAAAATTCAGCGAACTGACCTTTTACCCCTGCGGCGGATACGAGCGGTTCGATCCACCGGAATACGATCTTCTTTTAGGCGAATTGTGGGACGCAGCGAACCACAGCCAGGTTGTCAAGGTCAGCCAGAAAATCACAGCCATACTCGGGACGGGCCTGGCCGACATCTCGCCGCAGGAGACCGAAACCCATGAGACAATCCTCCCAGATTGGTTGGGCCAGAAGCAACATTCTTGCCGCAAGTAACGCTATTCGGCTTGAGTGGCTGAAGAATGAGATCGACCCCGATTCCCCCCTACTGGGAGCATTGTGTTGCACACCACCTATGTTGTACCAAATGAACGATCCAACGCATCAAAAGCTTAACTATACAACTACTTATACGAAGCGCAATAATCCGGTTTTTCGGCACCAGACATCAGAGCAAGACCGCATCCCGTTTCAAGCAGGCTGTTCCGGCGTGCAACCGATGCAATAAAACTTCCAAACAAATTCTGAAAAACGACCGCTTCCTCGCCCAACAGCGTTTGCATGGTATGGCTATCGCACAGGCCAACCGAAACACACGTCTGCGCACTATCAAAAAGCTGTGTTACCGCGAGTATGTTTTCCAGAAAGTCCGGCTGACTGCTTTTCACCTGCCGAAAGTACTTTTCAAGCGCCTTCCGCGAGGGACCGCCTTTCAAGAATATCTGAGTTTTCGGATCTGACAACTCTTTCAAAAGCGCGAGCCGGGTCGCAAAAGAAGAGTCTGAACGAAGGTCGTTGTAAAAGCCGAATGAACGTTCAATACGGGAATTCTGTCGATCTATGTACTGAGAGTAAAAATAGGACGGAACACCAAACACTGCCACGATGATAGCAACCACTTCAAAGTAGAATTTGTATCCCTTTGAATTCATTATTTGCAACTCTCTTCAAGCAATCCCACAACATCAACATTGCCGCCTTCGGGAAGATTATCGAGAACAATTTTCTTTCTGACTGAAAGGCATTCCAACTCACTCTCATCAAACTGAAGCACTTCCTGGATATCCTGCCCCTTTACGACAACGAAAGACGCTTCAGCCAAGAGCCGAATATCTTCAACGGTCAGGTTCGGATCGGGAGCCTTTTTCAGAATAACGATGACCGGAGGACCTTGCACCTCGACATATTTCTCAATCGCCTCGATTGCCTTTCTAAGCGGATCTACTGGTGCCAGGATCTGTTTTTGCGGATCTTCCGCAGCCTTTGCCTGGATTTGAAGAAATCCCAACGTGACGGCCAGTGCTCCGAGTTTGCAGCTGGATTTTAACAGGCTCCCGGTTCGGTTCACTGGCTCACTCCCATGTCGGATAGTTTAGAATCCATGCTCCAAAACAACCAATATTCGCTTGGATCGATCAGCGGATTAACCCGCGCCCAGGCATCTTGTAGCGTCAGCTCGCCAAGCCGCTTAACCGGGTCTGCTGTTCCGACATCATGGGTATCCAGCTGGTTTTGACGGCTTAGCGTAGAATAGAGGCCAGGATAGACGCCAAGAAAATTCCGGCTGTCATTTCCGAAGAAATGCTCCAGTCCGGTATACTCTTCAACATTGAGGCCGGTGAGCGGCAAGAAGCACGCAACCCACCTGGTGTTACCGCTTCCAAGAAGTATTGATATTTCGACGTATACTGCCTCATGATGGATTAACTCGACATTGAAAGCATCGAAGTCATATTTTCCCGCATCGTAATTATAATTCGGCTCGGGCCGCCCTTTGCTGATTTGGTTCATCCAGAAATAATTGTCGCAAGCATGAAAAAGTGGCTCGTAATCGTTTTGCCTGACACCATTTGATGGATGTTTCCAGTCGCCGGTCAATCCGATGTCCAGCATCAAGGCATCTTTCAACCGGTCGACAAAGTAAAAATTGTCTCCATGGTGCCTTGTGATGTTCTCAACCAGGACCCCCGGAAACCGGGACGGTGATCCAAAGAAATTCGGATTTGAATCGAGCGCCGCGAAGAACCCGAGTTGCTCAATTGCCGCGGCGTAGGACAATCGGATTACGAGATCCTTCTTGACATCGTAGTCCAACTCCGGCGCGTGAAATCCCAATGTTGCAAACGGCTCAAGATACCTCGACGGCCTGCATAGATATTTGTGGCAATAGAAGCCAGCCATGAAGATCATGGCGCAGCTTGACCGGCAATCCATTCCATTCTTCACAAGCGTCGTAACGCCGCCATAGGCATATCTGTCTCCGGTCAGGGTCTCCATGAACTCAACCAGCTTGAGGGCGTGTTCAAGCTTTCCACCGGGACTGTTCAAACAGAATACGATGGGAATTTCGCTCTCGTCGGCCAGGCTCGCATTTAAATCCGCAATGGCTTTGGCGACGCTTTGTTCTGAAATCTCTTCGTATATTGTGACATCGCACTCCATGGCGGACGTGCGCCATGGGAACAACACGCTAAACAAGACAAGAAACGGTACGAACAAGCATAATTTCCGCATCCAGAAAAAATCACACGATGCATACGAAAAGTACACCTGAATTTTCAATACAATCCAAATACGGTCAGCAGCTTGGAGAAGTTTTTGAAACTCCATCAAATGCCCGTCAAAGCCGATACCCGATCCGGGTTGGCCGCGCTGATCCGACGAACGCAAATACCCTGGTAACCTGACAATTTGCACAGATTGTCAGAGATGTTTTCTATGGTTTCTTGATAGCCGGCTTAGGGCTTGTGGGGATTTAGGATTTGGATCGCGGTATCGATGAAAATCGTTCGGATCGAGAAGCAATGTCGCTGGAAAGGCCATTCCTTTTCAAGACTTTGCGCCGTGGAACCGGGCGATTTTCATCATATCCCTTGCGGGACGCGGCGCTTTTGGCCCCGGATGGCGTCAGAGAGCCCTTATGGAGGTTACTCCATGGCAGTCTCTCTTCCTGATCCGCGGCCAAAAGCGTCTCGCGCCGCGACCGAAACCTAATTCCCCAAAGACCCTAGCTCACGGCGCGCCTCAAATCACGACTATCAACAGGCCTTAGTCCGTCTCGCCGAAGCCGCTTTCCACCAGTTCTGTAATGGCTTCCATAGCCTGATCAGACTCGGCGCCGCTGGCGCTGATGCGGATCGTGCAACCGATACCCGCAGCCAGCATCATCAGGCCCATGATAGACGTTCCGCCAACTGTCTGTCCGTCCTTTGAAACATGAACATCGGCATCAAAGGAATCCACCAGATTGACGAGCTTGGCCGAAGCGCGAGCATGAAGGCCACGCCGATTGACGATCATCAGTTCCTTCTCGATTGATGAGGCGTAGTCGTTCACGTTCAGCCTTGTCCTGACAGAACCTGGCTGGCAACGGAAATGTATTTCTGGCCGGACTGCCGTGCCTCATCGACAGCCTGGGCCAGATCCCGATCCGCACGCACGCTTGCAAGCTTTATCAGCATCGGCAGATTTACACCGGCTATCACTTCAACGGACTTACTATCCATGACCGAGATAGCCAGATTGGAGGGAGTGCCGCCAAACATATCGGTCAAAAGCACGACACCCTTTCCCGAATTGACCGCTTCGACCGCTGCCAGAATATCCTGCCGGCGCTGCTCCATGTCATCATCCGGCCCAATAGAGATCGTTTCGATCTGCTCCTGTGGTCCGACGACATGCTCCAAAGCTGCCTTGAATTCTTCAGCAAGGCGTCCATGGGTCACAAGTACGAGTCCGATCATGCGTCCAACAACCTGTTTGCAGCGTCCGGAGTTATACCGGGGGCGGACAGCGATAGCCAATCTCGTCACTCTCGGCAACCCCGTTCAAGGTTGCAAGCAAAATCGGCTGGCTATGCTAAATGTAATCCGGAACGCCGGGATAGGCAGCACGCAATGCCCACCTGACTTGCCGGAGTTGCAACGCCAATGCACCCTTCGGGATCGGTACAGCCGGCACATTGATGCCATCCAGAACAGCTTCTCCTACCGGGTCATCCGGAAGGCGTTCAAGATCAGGTAGTTCCTTCAAATCCGCAACAATCCCGATCCGCGCCGATGGTTCGTACGGAACATTGACAATGCCATGGCCGCGCACCTCCATGAGCCCTATGAGCGCGTCCGGCGCACGCGCAATCAACCGGCCGGCTTTCGCAGTCAAGATGACCCGGTCATCGGCGATCAGTGCGGCGAAATGCCCCTTGGCCCGGGCAGCAGTCAGCAGCATGTCCGCCAAGGCACTCTTGCCGCTTCCCGAAACTCCACGGATCAGGATGCCGATGGTTCCGGCGATGACACAGGTTGCATGGGTGGTCTGAGTGGCTGGGGCAGATGTCACTTGCCGGTTCCGGCAGGCAACCGGATCACAAACCGGGCACCGGCGATCCGCTCTCCCCCCTGTCCATCGGACTCCATCCTGTTCTCGGCAACAACGGTTCCGCCATGCGCCTCGATAATCTGGCGCGATATCGACAGGCCGAGGCCGGAGTTATTGCCAAATCCTTCGCCGTCCGGCCGGTCGGTATAAAAGCGTTCGAAGATCCGGTCGGTGTTCTCTGCGCGGATCCCCGGTCCATCATCCTCCACAGACACCGCAATGAAGCCGTCCTCCCTGCTGAGGCCAAGACGAACCGTCCCCTCGTCAGGCGAAAAGGAACGGGCATTGTCCAAAAGGTTGGCGATCACTTGCCCGAGGCGGATTTCATGACCAATCAAGGCGTAAGGAGCCGGGTGGCTGGAATGGGCGACGGTCAGTGCGACTTCTGCCTCATCGCCCCCCGCACGCTGGTTGACGGCATCCGTCATGTGCCGCAGCAATTCCGCAAGATCGATCGGCTCCGCCTGCGCACGGCCGAGTTCCGCATCCAGCCGCGACGCATCGGATATGTCGCTGATCAAGCGGTCCAGCCTGCGCACATCGTGCTGGATCACTTCAAGAAGCCGTGCACGCGACTCATCCGATTTCGCGAGAGGCAGCGTTTCGACCGCGCTGCGCATTGACGTCAGCGGGTTCTTCAACTCATGGGCGACGTCGGCGGCAAACTGTTCGATGGCGTCGATCCGGTTATAAAGTGCCTTCGTCATGTCCCGGAAAGATCTGGCAAGGTGACCGATCTCGTCCTGCCGGTCGGAAAAATCGGGTATCTCTTCACGGGTCGTCGAGCCCTTCCGAACCCGGTTGGCGGCAGCCGCCAGCCGGCGCACCGGCCCACCGATCGTTCCGGCAAGAAGGATGGACAGAATGATGGTGACGGTGGCGGCAATCAAAAAGACCTGAATAATCGCGATCCGCTCGGCCCGCACGATGGCATCGATGTCTCCGCCTTGAGTGGAAAGTAATAGGGCGCCGAGGACCGCACGGAACCTCTGGATCGGAACGGCGACAGAGACGATCAGTTCTCCCCGTTGCGACACCCGGGTAATACTGGCAGGTGAACCGGCCAGCGCGGCTTCCACCTCGGTATAGGCCCGGCCGTCACCGCCGCCGACTTCATTGTAGAGCGGCAGATCGCCCTGACGCAGCCAGCGGTTCGCCCACTGCCAGACGGATTCCAATACGCCGCGCTCTTCACCAGACGGCGGCGGAAGGTCAAACCGGACAATCTGCGCACTGGAATAAAGGTGGCGCGAATCGAGAATCAGGATCCCCTCAGGATCATAGATCCGGGCACGGGTTTTGGTCGGTGAAATCAACCGCCGTAGCACCGGCCCGACCCGCTCGGGATTGATCGGAAAATCGAGTATGTCGAGCTCATCGCTCGTCGGCGTGATGCTTTCCCCCGCCTGCAATTGCAGCAGACGTTCGGGGTCGACCGTGATCGCCCCGGTATCCGCGGTCGCCGAGGCCGCGATGGCGCCGGCGATGATTTCGCCCTGCGTCAACAGGCTTTGTACCCGCGCATCGATCAGACCGGCGCGGAACTGATTGAGATAGAGGATGCCGGTGACCAGCGCGATCAGACCGACAAGGTTGATTGCGATAATCCGCCGCGTGAGGGATGACAGAACATACGTACCGAAAACCCGGCCAACCTGGCCAAGTAAACGGCGGCGGACATGGCGATTGCCCAGCGTCCGCAATTTGGGCCGTTCCACAGACGCATCGAGACCGTCCGTCAGCGATGTTCCGCGATCTCCGTTCTCGGTTTCAACGGCCATGGCCGCAGTTTCAGACCTCTCTGAACCGGTACCCCACACCATAGAGAGTTTCGATCATGTCGAAACTGTCATCTACGAGTTTGAATTTCTTTCTAAGGCGCTTGATATGACTGTCGATTGTCCGGTCGTCAACGTAGACCTGATCGTCATAGGCCGCATCCATCAGGGAATTGCGGCTTTTTACCACTCCAGGCCGGTGGGCCAGGGCAGAAAGAATCAGGAACTCGGTGACGGTCAACGTCACGGGCATGTTGTTCCAGGTGCATGTATGGCGCTCCTGATCCATGACCAGTTGACCCCGTTCCAAGAGCTTGTCGGCATCATCTCGGGCCGCGGTAACGTCACGCGGCTGCACCCGTCGCAGAACCGCCCGCACCCGCTCGACAAGGAGCCGTTGGGAAAAGGGCTTGCGGATGAAATCGTCGGCGCCCATCTTGAGGCCAAACAGCTCGTCGATCTCATCGTCTTTCGATGTCAGGAAGATCACCGGAAGGTCCGATGTCTGGCGCAAACGGCGCAACAGTTCCATGCCATCCATACGCGGCATCTTGATGTCGAATACGGCGAGGTCCGGCGGGTCACCCTGAAGCCCGTCCAGCGCTGACGTTCCATCGGTATAGGTCTGCACCCGATAGCCTTCCGCCTCCAGGGCAATGGAAACCGACGTCAATATGTTTCGGTCATCGTCGACCAGGGCGATTGTTGGCATTTTCTTGTTCCGTTTCTGCAAACGCGCAATTGGCGCGCACATCAGAATTACACCTGCCTGCCTTTGGCCTTCCAAATACGCATAAATTAAGGCGAAGACCATTTGCCAGCCAAGCGCGCACCAGCCCGGACGTTATGTTGAGACTGATCCGGCTGCTTGCGTGCCGAAAAGACACTCAAAATGAGCAAAGTTTCTGCAACAAAAATTCCGAGACCGCACTCAAACAGAATACGCATTTCCAAAATACAGATCCTGTCTATATTGCGGAAGTTGGTGATTTTAAAATTCATCGCTCAAATTAAACATTACACGAAAATTCAATTGAATTTAATCGATTTAGAAACAACGTAGCCATTTTGGCGGGTTGTTGCTTTGATTACGTTCGATTACTTTCGCGCAACCGCGTGCCGGAATCTTGTATTCGCAAATGGCCACACGTGTTGTAACCCACAAGGACAGATCGATCATGCATGAAACAGGCGTCAGGAATTCGTCCATTGGAAGCGAATCCTTCGGTTTAAAGGACCTCGAAGCCATTTACTGGAATCAGTCCGAAGCGGCGCTTTATGAGTATGCGATCGGACGCGGCGAAGCCTGCCTCGCCGCCGGAGGCCCGCTGGTTGCCGAGACCGGCGCTTTCACCGGACGGTCCCCGAAGGACAAGTTCGTCGTCCTAGATGACGAAACCAAAGACACGGTCTGGTGGGACAACTCCGGCCCGATGACCCGTGAACAGTTCGACCTTTTGCATGCTGACTTCCTCAAGCACGCCGAGGGAATGTCATTGTTCGCGCAGGATCTCTACGGTGGTGCGGACGACAAACATCGGCTGCCGGTGCGCGTCTACACAGAATTCGCTTGGCATTCCCTGTTCATTCGCAACATGCTGATCCGGCCGGAGCGCGCAGACCTGCCCGGTTTCGTTCCAGACATGACTGTCGTGGACCTTCCCAGCTTCAGAGCTGACCCGGCGCGCCATGGCTGCCGCAGCGAGACCGTGATTGCCTGCGACCTTTCCCGCAAGATCGTTCTGATCGGCGGCACGCAATATGCCGGCGAAATGAAAAAGTCGGTCTTCACCATGTTGAACTACCTGCTGCCGCCAAAAGGTGTCATGCCGATGCACTGTTCGGCAAATGTGTGCCCAGATGGCAATTCGGCAGTGTTCTTTGGCTTGTCCGGCACCGGTAAAACCACACTGTCCGCCGACCCGGCCCGCACCTTGATCGGCGACGATGAACACGGCTGGTCCAAGGACGGTCTGTTCAACTTTGAAGGCGGCTGCTACGCAAAAACCATCCGTCTTTCAGAAGAAGCTGAGCCGGAAATTTACTCCACCACGCAGCGGTTCGGTACCGTTCTGGAGAACGTTGTTCTGGACGAAAACGGCATTCCCGATTTCGACGATGGCACAAAGACCGAAAACACCCGTGCAGCTTACCCAACCCACTTCATTTCCAACGCCAGCGCGACAGGTTGCGCGCCGGTACCGAGGACAGTGATCATGTTGACGGCGGATGCATTCGGCGTGATGCCGCCGATTGCCCGGCTGACCCCTGCGCAGGCCATGTATCATTTTCTTTCCGGCTACACCGCAAAGGTGGCCGGCACAGAGCGTGGCGTCACCGAACCGCAAGCAACCTTCTCGGCCTGTTTCGGCGCTCCGTTCCTGCCGCGCCATCCATCCGAATATGGCAACCTGCTCAAGGGCATGATTGCCGAGCACAATGTCGATTGCTGGCTGGTGAACACCGGCTGGACCGGCGGTGCCTACGGCACCGGCGAGCGGATGCCCATCAAGGCGACCCGGACCCTGCTCAACGCTGCGCTGGACGGTTCGCTCAACACGGCAAACTTCCGCACAGACCCAAGTTTCGGCTTCGAGGTTCCCACAAGCGTGCCGGGGATTGATCCGGCCATACTGTCGCCGCGGGACACCTGGGAAGACAAAGCCGCCTATGATGTTCAGGCTGCCAAGCTTGTGCAGATGTTCATCGACAACTTCGCAACCTTCGAAGCCCACGTCGATGGAAGTGTACGCGCCGCTGCACCGGTGCAAAGCATCGCTGCGGAATAACACTGCGTTACAGGCTGAACGAGTTGAACGGCGCCAACCGAGATGGCGCCGTTTCCAATTTAATTGCACCGGGTGGTTTCATCCTTGAGGCGAAGGATTATATTTTCCTGATCACAAGGAGAATTTGCGCCATGGCACAGGCCGAAACCGCGACTGTTCCTGATATCCTCAAGACTGCTGAAGACTGGCACGTCAAAGGCCGCAAGATCGCGCTCGCCACGGTCATAGAGACCTGGGGTTCCGCTCCGCGCCCGACTGGTTCGCATCTGGTGATCGACGAGGACGGCAATTTCGAGGGCTCTGTTTCGGGCGGATGTGTCGAAGGCGCCGTCATTTCCGAAGCCATTGACGTGATCGGTTCCGGCAAACCGGTAACGCTCGAATATGGCGTCGCCGACGAA
Organism: Roseibium sp.; assembly: GCA_965230445.1. GTDB lineage: Bacteria > Pseudomonadota > Alphaproteobacteria > Rhizobiales > Stappiaceae > Roseibium. Next base: position 3,910,998 of record OZ246005.1, read on the forward strand.
ACGGCCTGGCGGGTTGGCCTCTCCTGCGGCGGACGCATCCGCGTCTACGTCGAACCTGTTACCTGAGAGGGAACCTTTCGTGCCGCCATTTGAGACTTTGATTGCCTTTGCTGTAGCCACATTCGTGTTTGCCTATATGCCGGGACCTGCAGTTCTCTACACCGCGTCCCAGACCCTAGCCCGTGGACGCCGGGCCGGCTTTATGACCGTATTCGGCATTCATTTCGGCTGCTATGCACATGTGTTTGGCGCAGCGTTTGGTCTATCGGCCATTTTTGCTGCGGTTCCGACTGCCTACATGATCCTGAAATTCGCCGGCGCCGCCTATCTCATCTATCTCGGCATTCAGGTAATCAGGTCCCGAAGGGCGACGGGAACGATCCCCGAGCTTCCTACAAAAACTTCAAGGCGCGCGTTCCTTGATGGCATTGTCGTTGAAGTTCTCAATCCGAAAGCGGCGATTTTTTTCATCGCTTTCCTTCCGCAGTTCGTGGTGCCGGATGCAAGCCTGCCTATCTGGATGCAGTTCCTGATTCTCGGTAGCATAGTCAATTTCGCCTTTGCCTCGGCAGATATCGTAACGGTTCTGTTTGCTGGCGAAATGAAGATGCGCCTCAGCCGGTCTTCCAGCTTTCAGGAAATCGCCAAATGGGTTTCAGGCACTCTGCTGGTCGGACTGGGCGTGAAACTCGCGGTGGACAAGGCCTGACGATGGATCTTTACACCCTCACTGCACTGAACGAAGAACGAGATGCGCGGCGGGCTGCTATCCTGGTGACGGATCTGGACAACGGCTCTCAGCGCTTGGTGCGCGCGGATGACGACCTTTCAGACGACTCGCTAAAGGGCGAACTCGCCAGGCGGTTTCGCTCAGGCAAGTCGGGGACAATCACGTCAGAAGACGGATCGAAGTTCCTCACCGTCCAGGTCCCCTCGCCCCGTCTGGTGATCATCGGCGCCGTCCATATCAGTCAGGCTTTGGCGCCAATGGCGGCAAGCTGCGGATTCGACACTACAATCATCGATCCGCGTACGGCCTTTGCGACAGAGGACCGGTTTCCCGGGACAAACCTGATTGCTGATTGGCCGGAAACCGTTCTGCAAAACCGCCCTTTGGATGCCTTTACAGCCTTGGCGGCCGTTACGCACGATCCAAAGATCGACGACTATCCGCTCATCGAGGCCTTGAAGGCAGACTGCTTTTATGTCGGCGCGCTAGGCAGCCGCAAAACGCATGGAAAGCGGCTCGACCGGCTCGCGGAGGCCGGCATCACCGCGGAAACCTGTGCGCGTATTGAGGCTCCTATCGGCCTCGATATCGGCGCAGCCTCACCGCAGGAGATCGCTGTCGCGGTGCTTGGCTCCATGATCGCGGCGCTCCGAAAAGGTACGGATGGCTAGCCCATGAAGTTCGGCCCCGTACCGGTGCTCGAGGCGGAAGGATGTGTCCTTGCTCACTCCACTGCCTTGAACGGCAGAACCTTGAAGAAAGGCCACGTGCTATCCGCAAACGACTGTAGTGCGCTGCACGATGCCGGCCACACAGCAGTAACGGTTGCCCGTTTGGAGTTGGGCGACGTTGGCGAAGATCCCGCTGCTGCGCAACTGGCGCAAGCACTTAATGGCGGTGGCCTGAGTGAAGACCGGGCCTTCACTGGGCGGGTCAATCTTTATGCGGAAACAGCCGGGCTGTTTGTTGCAGATGGTGACGCCGTCAATGTGGCCAATCGCATCGATCCGGCCATCACCGTGGCCACCTTGCCAAACCATGCCAGGGTCTCGGCCGGGCGCATGGTGGCTACAGCGAAAATCATTCCGTTCGCCGTTGCCGGATCACTGCTTGAACGCGCAGCAGAGGCTGGCGCAAAGTCTCTGTCCATCGCGCCGTTCAGGCCGCATAGGATTGCGCTGATCGCGACCGAGTTGCCACACTTGAAGCGAAGTACGATGGATAAGACCCGGCGGATTCTCGACAGGCGTCTTGAGACCAGTCAGAGCCAGGTTTTCCGCGAAGACAGAGTGGCGCATACGGAAGACGCGGTCGCAAGTGCCATTCGCAGAGCTCTGGACAGCGCTGCCGACATATTGATCCTGTTTGGAGCTTCTGCGGTCGTAGACCAGGAAGACGTGTTGCCCGCAGGTCTGAGGCAGGCAGGTGGGGAGGTTCTTCATCTGGGGATGCCGGTTGATCCCGGTAACCTGCTGATGCTTGGGACAATAGGCGGAAAGCCTGTCATCGGAGCGCCGGGTTGCGCCCGCAGTCCGAAAGAGAATGGTTTCGACTGGGTTCTGGATCGATTGCTCGCCGGCCTTCCGGTTGGGCCTGATGACATCACCTCCATGGGTGTAGGAGGCTTGCTGATGGAAATCGGGTCCAGGCCCCAGCCACGGGAAACCCGGATAGCGGCAACCGCGCCAAACTTTGCGGCGATTGTTCTTGGTGCCGGGAAATCCTCCCGCATGGGCGGGCAAAACAAATTGCTTGCCCGGCTCAACGGAAAGACGCTCATCCGGCACGCGCTCGAAGCGGCCGAAGATGCCGATCTGTCACAAACCGTTCTCGTTACCGGACATCTTTCAGAAAATATCAAGGCTGAAGCCGCTGACCTTCCGGTGGACGTGGCTCACAATCCGGACTTCGCTGACGGAATGGCAGGCTCTATTCGAACCGGTATGGCAGCGCTTCGCGAGAATATCGATGCGGTCATTGTTCTTCTGGGTGATATGCCCGGGATCACCGGACAGCACCTGCGCATGCTGATTGACGCCTACCAGCCGGATCAGAACACACTGATCGTCACGGCGTCTGCCGATGGAAAACGCGGCAACCCGGTCCTGTGGGACCGCAGGTTCTTCGATGCGTTAAAAGGCCTCACTGGCGACATCGGGGCCCGGCATGTTCTTTCAGACAATGGGGAGTTTGTCGCAGAGGTCGAAATCGGCACATCGGCCCGTATGGATCTTGATACACCCGAGGCTCTTCAGGCAGCCGGCGGGGAACTTCCAGAAAACAAATAGCGGACCCAAGGCCTTGTACTGATTGAAAAAGTACAAACTCCTCAAAAAACCTAACGGCAGAAATTGATTTACGTTAACCGGCTATGCACTGCTTGCAGGCCGGACATTCGATACTGGACTATTGCATTTTTGTGACGTTATCGTTATGTATCTTTCGCGTTTGCCATACGGATAAGCGTTCAACGCATCTGATGGCGCAACATACATCCTGATCCTGATGAAAGCTGTTCGGATCCTCTTCTTGCAGGGGATGCTCGAGCGCTTTTGCTTTGTTGAGAAAGAAGAAGGAAAAACAAATGGCTGATATGAAACTCCCGCGCCCGGGCTGTTGCAAATGGGCTGAAGGTGATGCTGGTAACTACATTTTCCCTTGTTCGAAACCAGTCGAGCCGGGCCAGTCTTACTGCTCTGAACACCGCGCGATTGTTTACATTCCGCCGGAAGAACGCCGCCGCAGCCGTTCCAGTGGCGGCATGAGCCTGTCCTTCCGCCGCGCAGCCTGATCAGATCGATCTGGGGCGACACCGCCCCGAGCCAACCATTCAACCCGGCCGATTGGCCGGGTTTTTTTCATGCCGCATAGCCCATCCCGCGCGCAATCGCCTGCTTCAAGGCGCGTCCGGGCCATCCATCTCCGCCGCCGCGCCTGAGAATTTCTGCAAGCTGGCTGCGTGCCTTGTCGATATCGCCCTTCTCGACGAACCACATTCCGAGATAAGACCGCGCAAGAAGGTTGTCCGGATCTGCCGAAAGCGCTGCCCTATAGTAGGTTAAGGCGGCCTCCGGATTTTCCTGATTTCGGGCAATGAACCCTTTCAGGGCCAGAACCTTGCTTTCCGAGGTGTCCGGAATCGCAGAAACTACTGCAGCCGCGCTTTTGTAGCGTCCCGCGTGGGCCAATTCCCGGGCAGCGCCATAAAGGACCTCTTTGCCGAGGGAACTCTCTTGCGCCGAAACGCATTCTTCGCGGCGCTCGTCCCAAATTTCTCCGTCAGCACATTCCTTGCTGGTCTTCGTCTGCTCGGGCGGATCGTCCTGATCATCCATAAGGATGGCAGTGGCCGGCGGAGACCACATGATGCCTCCGCCAACAATGATCGCGAATGCCGATACAAGCCGAACGCTTGCTTTCCTTAAGCCCATTTTACGAATCTACCAGCCTTGTTTAAGGACGCCCGTTAGAGAATTCCCAAAAGCAGCAGGGCCATGCCAAGTGTCGAGAACGCCGCGAGGGCAAACGCCAAGGTCCGAACCACGATGACCCCAAGGCAATACACGATGTAGTGGGCGACAATTCCGACGAAAAAAGTCATCGCGAAAGTACCCGCCAAACCGCTGTCCGGTATGCGGATAATCGCAAGCACCGCCAGTGGGGCAAAAGCAGCGAAAGCTTCAACAGCACCCGTGTGTGCCCTCATGGCCCGTTGCGCCCATTTGCTTTGCAGCTTGGCATCGGGATTATAGTTGTCGAGTGCGCCCATTAAACCTCGGACCAAAATGCGATCCAGCACGTATGGTAGCCATGCGATTGCAAGCCACAAGGCGGATAATACCGTGAAAAAGACCAAGTTGGACATGTATGCAACTCCCAGGATACGTTCGCAGCCATACTAGAACGGGATAGTGACGTAGCGGTACTCCCTCAAAGATATTTGATCAGTGCACAATAGAAAAACGCGGCCCCTGTCCGGAACCGCGCTTCAATTTTTCTGAATCGGACTGTGTGTAAGTTGCCTTAGGCGGTTTTCAATGCCTCAACAACGTCCTTGAGTTGCGCAAGGGTCATCTCAGCCTTCTGCTTGGCCGCGTCGTCCTTGGCATCGTCTACGTCTTCCTCGGCATTCTTGATCTGAAGCGCGAGGTCTTCGCTGTCGATTTCCGCGACCGGCACGGCCTGTTCGGCAAGAATGGTCAGGCCATTCGCGCCGACATCCGCAAAGCCGCCGCGGATGAAAAACTCATCGACGTTACCGCCTTCCGCGCGGACCTTCAGGATGCCCGGACGGACGGTCGACATGAAAGGCGCATGGTCCTTCAAGACGCCGAATTCGCCTTCGGTACCCGGAACAGTCACTTCCGCCACTTCCGTGGAAAGCAGAAGACGTTCGGGCGAGACCAATTCAAACTGGAAAAGTTCAGCCATATGGCAGTTTCCTTGGCAGTCTGTTCATGGATGACGGTATCGTCATCCGGAATTCTGGCCCGGACGCCAAAACAAAGGCGTCCGGGTTAGTCGGATCAGGCGGCTTCGGCGGCCAGCTTCTGAGCTTTCTCGACGGCTTCCTCAATGGAGCCGACCATGTAGAAAGCGGCTTCCGGAAGGTGGTCGTACTCGCCTTCGACGAGACCCTTGAAGCCTTTTATGGTGTCTTTCAGATCGACAAGCTTGCCCGGAGAACCGGTAAAGACCTCAGCCACGAAGAACGGCTGGGACAAGAAGCGCTCGACCTTACGGGCGCGTGCCACGGTGAGTTTGTCTTCTTCCGACAGTTCGTCCATGCCCAGGATGGCGATGATGTCCTGCAGAGCCTTGTAGCGCTGCAGCGTCGACTGAACCTGCCGGGCCACTTCGTAGTGCTCGTCACCGATGATGCGCGGGTCAAGCATACGCGAGGAGGAGTCAAGCGGATCCACAGCCGGGTAGATACCCTTCTCGGCGATCGCGCGGTTAAGAACCGTGGTCGCGTCCAAGTGGGCGAAGGTCGAAGCCGGCGCCGGGTCGGTCAAGTCATCTGCTGGGACGTAAACGGCCTGCACCGAGGTGATCGAACCCTTGTTGGTGGTGGTAATGCGCTCCTGCATGCCACCCATGTCGGTTGCAAGCGTCGGCTGATAGCCCACAGCGGAAGGAATACGGCCAAGAAGCGCGGACACTTCGGAACCGGCCTGCGTGAATCGGAAGATGTTGTCCACGAAGAACAGAACGTCCTGGCCCTGGTCACGGAAGTGCTCGGCAACGGTCAGGCCGGTCAGAGCAACACGGGCACGCGCTCCGGGAGGCTCGTTCATCTGGCCGTAAACGAGGGCCGCTTTGGAGCCTTCTCCGCCGCCTTCCTTGTTAACGCCGGATTCGATCATTTCCCAGTAAAGGTCGTTGCCTTCACGGGTCCGCTCACCGACACCAGCGAACACGGAGTAACCGCCGTGCGCCTTGGCGATGTTGTTGATCAGCTCCATGATCAGAACGGTCTTGCCAACGCCGGCACCGCCGAACAGGCCGATTTTACCGCCCTTGGCGTAGGGAGCCAGAAGGTCAACAACCTTAATGCCCGTAACCAGGATTTCGGCTTCCGTCGACTGCTCGATGAATTCCGGAGCTTCCTGGTGGATGGCACGCTTGTCGTCGTGAACGATGTCACCGGCTTCATCGACCGGCTCGCCAATCACGTTCATGATCCGGCCAAGCGTACCGTCACCGACCGGCACCGCGATCGGTGCGCCAGTGTCGACGGCTTCCTGACCGCGGACCAACCCTTCAGAGGAGTCCATCGCGATGGTGCGAACCGTGTTTTCGCCAAGGTGCTGAGCAACTTCGAGCACCAAGCGGTTGCCCTGGTTGTCAACTTCAAGAGCGTTCAGGATCAACGGCAGGTGGTCATCGAACTTGACGTCGACAACGGCGCCGATGACCTGGGTTACCTTCCCGACCTTATTGTCAGCCATATCCCTAATCCTCGTAGTGATCCCGTTAGAGCGCTTCGGCGCCCGAGATAATTTCAATCAGTTCCGTCGTGATCTGCGCCTGGCGCTGGCGGTTGTAGCTGATCGTCAGTTTGTCGATCATGTCGCCGGCGTTGCGGGTCGCGTTGTCCATTGCGGACATGCGGGCGCCCTGCTCAGAAGCCGCGTTCTCCAGGAGAGCGCGGAAGATCTGGACGGAGATGTTGCGCGGCAGAAGATCGGCAAGGATCTCGCCTTCCTCCGGCTCGTACTCATAGACCGGTGCGGCACCGTCTGCGCTGCCTTCATTCTTCTCGAATTCTGCCGGGATCAGCTGCTGTGCGGTAGGCACCTGCGAAATCACCGACTGGAACTTCGAATAGAAAAGGGTGCAGACATCAAACTCGCCCGCTTCAAACATCGACCGGATCTCCCGGCCAACATCATCCGCATCGGAAAAGCCGACGCTTTTGACGCGCAGTTCGATGGTCTTGAACACGTACTGGCCGAGATCCCGCTTGATCGCGTCGAAGCCTTTCTTGCCGACGCACAGGATCTTCACCGTCTTGCCCTGGCTGATCAGGCTGTTTGCCTTCTCGCGTGCCAGTTTGGCAATGTTCGAGTTGAAGCCGCCGCAAAGGCCGCGCTCGGCAGTCGCAACCACCAGGAGATGAACCTGATCGTTGCCGGTGCCGGCCATCATTTTCGGCGCATCGTCGCGGCCCTCGAAAGCGCTGGCGAGATTCGCCAGCACCTGGTCCATGCGCTCCGCATAGGGGCGCGCGGATTCGGCTGCTTCCTGAGCACGGCGCAGTTTCGCCGCGGCCACCATCTGCATGGCCTTGGTGATTTTCTGCGTCGCTTTAACCGAAGCGATCCGGTTTCTTAGGTCCTTAAGGCTGGGCATGGCCGCCCCTTCTCCTTATCCCGTCGCTTAGGTCTTAGGCGAAGTTTTTCGAGAACGCGTCGGCCGCTGCTTTCAGCTTGCCGTTCAGGTCATCATCGAGGGCCTTCTTTTCCCAGATTGCATCGAGCAGATCCTTGTGCTCGCCGCGCAGGAACATCAGGAAGCCTTCTTCGAACTCGCGGACCTTGTCCAGCGGAAGGGCATCAAGATAGCCGTTCACGCCTGTGTAGATCACGGCAACCTGTTCTTCCGTCTTCAGCGGAGAGAACTGCGGCTGCTTGAGCAGCTCGGTCAGACGCGCACCGCGGTTCAACAGACGCTGAGTGGTCGCATCAAGGTCGGAGCCGAACTGCGCGAACGCGGCCATCTCACGATACTGAGCGAGTTCACCCTTAATCTTACCGGCAACCTGTTTCATGGCCTTGATCTGCGCGGAAGATCCCACGCGGGAGACCGACAGACCGACATTCACGGCCGGGCGGATACCCTGATAGAACAGGTCCGTTTCCAGGAAGATCTGACCATCGGTAATGGAGATCACGTTGGTCGGAATAAACGCGGACACGTCGTTGCCCTGGGTCTCAATGACCGGAAGCGCCGTGAGGGAGCCTTTGCCGTTGTCTTCGTTCAGCTTCGCCGCACGCTCAAGCAAACGGGAGTGCAGGTAGAAGACGTCGCCCGGGAACGCTTCACGTCCCGGCGGACGGCGCAGAAGCAGAGACATCTGACGGTAGGAAACGGCCTGTTTGGACAGATCGTCGTAACCAATCACCGCGTGCATGGAGTTATCGCGGAAATATTCGCCCATCGCACAGCCGGAGAACGGCGCAAGGAACTGCATCGGCGCGGCTTCGGAAGCGGTCGCCGCAACCACGATGGAGTATTCCATTGCACCGGCATCTTCCAGGGTCTTCACGAACTGGGCAACCGTGGAGCGTTTCTGACCGACGGCCACATAGATGCAGTAGAGCTTGGCATCTTCGTCGTCGCCAGCGTGCAATGGCTTCTGGTTCAGGAAGGTGTCGAGGATGATTGCGGTTTTGCCGGTCTGGCGGTCACCAATGACAAGCTCGCGCTGGCCGCGGCCAACCGGGATGAGCGCATCGATCGACTTAAGACCGGTGGACATCGGCTCGTGCACCGACTTACGCGGCAGGATGCCCGGCGCTTTAACATCGACGCGGCGCATTTCCGTAGCTTCGATCGGGCCCTTACCGTCGAGCGGATTGCCGAGCGGGTCGACAACGCGGCCCAGAAGCCCCTTGCCAACCGGGACTTCCACGATGGCGCCGGTCCGCTTGACGGTGTCGCCTTCTTTGATGTTCCGGTCAGAACCGAAGATAACCACGCCGACGTTGTCGCTTTCCAGGTTCAGGGCCATACCCTTGATACCACCCGGAAACTCGACCATTTCACCAGCCTGGACATTGTCCAGACCATAAACGCGGGCGATACCGTCACCGACTGACAGCACCTGACCAACTTCAGAAACTTCGGCTTCCTGGCCGAAGCTTTTGATCTGGTCCTTGAGGATTGCGGAAATTTCCGCGGCCCGAATATCCATCAGCCGACCTCTTTCATCGCGAACTTAAGTGAGTTGAGCTTGGTACGCAGCGAAGTGTCGATCATGCGGGAACCGACCTTGACGGTCAGACCGCCAATGAGGGCAGGATCGACTTTCACTGCGACGTTTACGGATTTGCCCGTGGAAGCGGAGAGCGCCTCTTTCAGGGCAGCGACATGATCGTCGGAAAGCGCGGAGGCGGACACCACCTCAGCTGTTTCCTCGCCCCGCTTTTGTGCGAGCAGGAGCTTGAAGGTCTTGATCATGCCGGGAAGAACAAACAGACGCCGGTTGCGGGCTGCCAGCTTAACGAAATTGGCGGCCAGACCGCCGATACCGGCTTTCTCCAGGAGAGCGGTCAGCGCTGAAAGCTGCTCTTCCGCGCTGAAGGCCGGGCTTTTTACGAGCCGGTCGAGATCGCCGCTTTCGCCAAGCATGGCGTCAAAAGCGGCCAGATCCCGTTCGACATCGGCAATCACGCCTTCTTCCTCTGCGAGGTCGAGAAGGGCGGAGGCATAACGGTTTGCCACGCCGGAAACGAGAGATACGTTGTCAGTCACCAGGTCCGAGCTCTCTGACGTTTTTCAAGTCCAGGCAATGCGCCGCATCAGCAAGACATTGAAAAAGTTATAGATTTCAGGGTAAGAAGGTATGACGGATAATCCGTCCCCCCAAAGCCGCGCCTCAATTAGCACAGGGTTTCCCGCTGTGCAACGCCACCCTTCTACTGATCTTACGGATTCGGTTCAGATTTTTTGCATTGCGGGGTTATTCGGCAAAGGAAATTGGGGCTTTAGGCAAATCTTTGCCCAGCAGCTGCGACTTAGGTCTATGATCCTTACATGTCAGGCTCAACCCATGCCCCAAGCAGTCACACTACCTTTTTGCCAGGATGCTTGGCCGCTCGACAGGGTGAAGAGAGCTAACACGTAGCCATTAACCCTACATACATATGATAGGGCTCGCCCCTCCAGACAGGATTTCAAGACAATTTCAGCTTGGCATCTGACGGCCGCCAATCCTCAATCACCCGAGATAGCGTCTGGCGATCTCCAAAGAGCGCCTCGTCAGCCGGAAAAGGCACACATTGCGGATATCTGGGCGTACGGGCGGAAACTAGGACCTGCAGGGAATTATACCAACCCCCTCACTTCTTCAAAACGCCCTCAATCCTAAAAGGCACCTACGCCAGAAACTGATTCCTCTAGAGAAATTCAAAGAAACCAGCCAAATCCGCGAGATGCCTTCCGCATTCGACTACTATGGTTGCATACATTGGAACACCACAGAAAACCAATGGCAATTCAGCCACATAACGAGCGCATACATGGCTCCGGAAACCGCGTGGACTTCACAAAAAATTCTGCGGATCGATGTCCACCTGCAGCCTCAGGCCCTTCGCCGGCTTTGGCCCAGCCGACAGCCAAGCCCTCAAATACCCTTGCAGGTCGAATTGCCTCGGTGCCATGGCAAGCAACCTGAAACGGTAGCGGCCGCGGACGAGGGCAAGGGCGGCTTCTGCAGGGCCGAGGATGCGTAAGGCGGGGTCCCGAGGCGCAGCGCGGGAGAGCGCACGGGCAAAACCTTCTGCAAAGGCCCTATCCGGGCCCGAGACAACGATTGCAGCAAGACGGCCAAAGGGCGGCAGGCCAGCCGCGCGCCGGGCGTCTATTTCAGCCCTATAGAATGCTTTGTGATCGGCGGAAAGCAGCGCTTTCATGACCGGATGTTCGGAGGCGTAGGTCTGCAGGAAACCACGGCCGCCCCCTGTCACACGCCCGGCACGTCCGGTGACCTGTGCAAGCAACTGGAACGTCTTTTCCGCAGCGCGCGGATCACCATGGGCAAGACCCAAATCGGCATCGACCACGCCGACGAGCCGCATTTTCGGAAAGTTGTGCCCCTTGGCGACCAATTGCGTGCCGATGACGATATCCGCGCCGCCATCTTCGACGACCTGCATTTCCCGCTTGAGGCGCTGCGGTCCGCCTTGAATGTCGGAGGACAGTACCAGCGTACGTGCCTGCGGAAACAGATCGCCGACTTCCTCTGCAATCCGTTCAACACCCGGTCCACAAGCCACTAGCGTGTCCGGTTTGTGGCAGGACGGGCATGTCTTTGGCGTCGGCTCGGAATGACCGCAGTGATGACACACCAGTTTTCCCTGAAACCGGTGCTCCACCAGCCATGCGCTGCAATGCGAACACTGGAACCTGTGCCCGCAACTGCGGCAGAGGGTCAGTGGCGCATATCCCCGCCGGTTCAGGAATAGCAACGACTGGGCACCGTCCGCATAAGTTTCCTTGATGGCGTTGACAAGGCCTGGTGCCAGCCATTTGCCTCTTTCCGGGCCGTCGTGACGCATGTCGATCGCGGAAATCTCCGGCAAAGCCGCGCCGGTCGCCCGTTCGGGCAGATCGAACCGGGCGTAGCGGCCGCTTTCAGCGTTGACCTGGCTTTCCACCGATGGGGTCGCGGAGGCGAGCACCACGGGAAATCCGGAAATGTACCCTCGCACCACGGCCATGTCGCGTGCGCTGTAGGGCACCCGGTCGTCCTGTTTGAACGCCGCGTCGTGCTCCTCATCGACGATGATCAACCCAAGTTCCCTGTAAGGCAGAAACAGGGCCGAGCGCGCACCCACCACAACACGGACATCCCCGGAAGCCGCGCCGCGCCAGACGCGCGCACGTGCCTTGGCAGGAATCTCCGAGTGCCATTCCGACGGATACGCACCGAATCGTTGCTCAAAACGCCTCAGAAACTGCTCTGTAAGCGAGATTTCCGGTACCAGGACCAGCACCTGTTTGTCCCGGCGGACAGCCTCGGCAATCGCTTCAAAGTATACTTCCGTCTTGCCGGACCCCGTTACTCCGTCGATGAGCGATACGCTGGTATCCTTGTCGAATGCGGCGATCAATCCGTTCGCGGCCGCCTGCTGAGCCTCGGTCAGGCTCACGGAAGCAAAACCGACATCCGGCCTTGGTGGAGGCGGGTGCGCTGGCAATAGAACCGATTCCAGCACGTTCTGCTTCAGCAGGCCGTCAATAACCGATGGGCTTACCCCCGCTGCATGCGCGAGACCGCTTTTCGTCCAGGCAAGGCCGTCTTCCATGGTTGCAAGCACGCGGGTCCGCGCCGCTGTGGTCCGGTCCGGTTCAGCCTGATCGACACGCCGTACACCGGATACCGGCGCCTCCGGCTCTAGCGCTTCTTCGGACCTCAAGACCATGCGCAGCACCATGCCTGGTGCGCCAAGGGTCCAGTTCGCGACCCAGTCGACAAATCGCCGCAAATCGTTGTCCAGTGGCGGAGTTTGCTCGAATACCCGAGTGACTGTTTTCAGCTTTTCAGGATTGATGCCGGCATCCGGCTCTCCGTCCCATACCGCTCCAATCACCTGGCGCGTGCCAAGAGGTACTTGAACGATCGTACCCGGCACCACTGATGTGCCCGCAGGGATTTTGTAGGTGTAGGGCCCAGGCACGGCAACAGGCACCAGAACGCTGGCGATCGTCTCCTTCTCATGCGGATCCAAATCGAACAGCACGTTGGTCCCGAATCCCTTCCCTTTACCTGAAGCTTCAAGCTGTAGCCGACGATGCGGCCTGCCGCCAAGCCTTGTGTATCAATGCTTCGATGAGGTACGTACCGCACTGGCCAAAGCCAATCGCGGAAAAGGGGTTCTTTCCTGCTTGTTGTTGCGCTAAACAGTCAGCGAAATCGCAATCCCACGAGATGCAAGTGCATCGTTTCATCCGGCGGGAGTAGATCAATATCTTCCCCGGAACACCCTGTCAGACCGGCGGGCCAGAAAAGGACTGTTTGATATGAAATTTTTTGTCGATACCGCCGATACCGCGGAAATTCAGGAACTGGCTGCAACCGGCCTTTTGGACGGCGTGACGACCAACCCGTCACTGATCGCCAAGTCCGGCCGCGATTTCAAGGAAGTGATTGCCGAAATCTGCAAGATAACCGACGGCGATGTGTCAGCGGAAGTCGCTGCGACAGAATTCGACGCAATGATCAAGGAAGCCGAAACTCTCCGCGTGATCGCAGACAACGTCGTCATCAAACTGCCGCTGACCTTCGACGGCTTGAAAGCCTGCAAGAAGCTGAGCAGCGAAGGAACCAAGACCAACGTCACTCTTTGCTTTTCTGCCAATCAGGCACTGCTTGCAGCCAAGGCCGGCGCGACCTACATTTCGCCGTTCATCGGCCGTCTTGACGACATTCATGTCGACGGCCTGGAACTGATCCGTGAAATCCGTGTGATCTATGACAATTTCGGCTTCGACACCGAAATTCTCGGAGCTTCGATCCGCACTGCAAACCACGTGAAGGAATGCGCAATCATCGGCGCCGATGTGGTGACTGTTCCGCCGGCAACCTTGAAAAGTCTCGTCAAGCACCCGTTGACAGACAAGGGTCTGAGCGCCTTCCTCGCCGATTGGGCAAAGACGGGCCAAAGCATTCTCTGACTTTCCGTCAGAAGTGTTTACTTTCCATGCATAAGCAAGCGGCCCGGTTTTTACCGGGTCGCTTTTTATCGGATCATGCTCGCGGGACAGCTTTCAGTCAGTGCCCGGCCGCTGTGGCGATCAAGTTTCGGCATGAACGTGTATCCAACCCTGTCTTCCAGATTGCGGACAGAAAGACGCCAGCGATCAAGGTAGTCCTCTGTTGACTGCCCGCCGCGCTCTGAACGGGACGGATGATCGACATTGGGCAGTAAAAAAGCATTCAACCGGTTCATTTTCGGATCAAAGACAATCTTGAACAACCCGGCGGGAACTGAGACGCTGCCGTCTGGACATTCCAGCTGCGGTGTCCAGCTTTTGCCGCCGCATGCGGCTTCCATCAAACAGCTTCCGGCAGTTAACAAAGTATGTCCTATTGACTGGCAATATGCCGTCATGAACTCCATCACTGACAAAACGAATGACGTCCTCGTCACCGCTCAGCCGGATCTCAACAAGCGGATCGGCGCCTGGCTGGACTATCTTGGTGACGAACGCAGACTGTCGGACAAGACGCTGACTGCCTATGAACGCGATTTACGGCAGTTCCTTCGCTTTTTGACGAACCACTTGGGCGGTGCACCCGCGGTCAAGGACATAACCGACCTTCGGCCCGCAGATTTTCGCGGGTTTATGGCGAGCCGGCGCCGGTCCGGGGCAGGAAGCCGTTCCCTTGCGCGCGGCCTTGCAGGGATCCGTTCCTTTCTTCGGTTTCTTGAAAGAAACGGCGAGGCCAACGCCGCAGCATCCGATGCCATCCGGCCGCCACGCAAGGCGCGATCCTTGCCGAAGCCGGTTTCACCAGAAGATGCGCTAAGGATTGCAGACGGTGACGCGGGCTACGCTTCAGAGGCCTGGATCGAAGCGCGCGATGTAGCTGTCCTGACCTTGCTATATGGTTGCGGCCTGCGGATTTCAGAGGCGCTGTCTCTCACAGGTAAAACGGCGCCAGGAACCGGAACACAAACACTGCGAATCGTCGGGAAGGGCAAGAAGGAGCGGATCGTTCCGGTGCTTCCGGCGGTCGTAGCGGCGATTGATCAGTACTTGACGCTGTGCCCCTACGCGATTTCAGCCGACGGGCCGCTGTTCCTCGGCGCACGCGGCGGAGCACTTAATCCACGCATGGTGCAGCTGGCGATGGAAAAATTGCGCGGCGCATTGGGCCTGCCCGATAGTGCCACACCGCATGCGCTTCGCCACTCCTTCGCCACCCATCTTCTGGCGGGCGGGGGCGACCTTCGAACCATTCAGGAACTGCTTGGACATGCCAGTCTGGCGTCTACACAGATCTACACGGAAATCGATTTGGTGCATCTGTTGAGCGCTTATGATCACGCTCACCCGCGCCGTTAGCGATTTATTTTGATTTTTTCCCGATTCTGACCGGGTTTTTTGCAAGGCACGGGGTGCAAATCCGTCAGGATCTGCTAGTGTCCGGCCTCGCATTCACCCAATTCAAGGTAAACCGACGGCGCTTGGGGCGCAGCGAACCCCGATTGCCGGCAAATGTCAGGAGCTGACTTGCAAGTACTCGTCCGCGACAACAATGTCGATCAAGCCCTGCGCGTTCTGAAGAAGAAGCTTCAGCGCGAAGGCGTTTTCCGTGAAATGAAGACCCGCCGCGCGTTTGAAAAGCCGTCCGAAAAGAAAGCACGCGAAAAGGCAGAAGCTGTCCGCCGCGCTCGCAAAGCCGCCCGCAAGCTGGCTCAGCGCGAAGGCGTTCTTCCCGGCGCCCGCAAGCGCTAAGCGTTTAGGCTATCCGCGCGCGCCTGCCCTTCTGCGGTTGATCCGCACAGCGGGCAGGCCAAGGCGCCCAATCCGACAAATTCAAACGTCTCAACGCTTCGTTAACAGCGATGGCACAGTGTCTCGTGTGTCCTCGCACGGAGCCGTTGCTATGCGTCCGCTTGCCTTTCTGTTGTTTGTCTTTCTGCTGACATTACCTCTGGCGGCTCAGGCGCAAGAACGAATCTACTGCCCGCTTCCTGAAGATGGCAACTGGATCAATCCCGATCCTGCGCCGAAGGAGATTTCGAGGATCGAAGTCGAAAGCGAGTGCATCAACAATTCCGTCAATGTCCGCGTCAGGGCATTCACCGCCTGCATCCCCCGCGACTGCAAATGGGGATGGACCCGGGCCGAGCGGCGATCTGACGGCGCGATCAAAGTCCTTCTGGTCGGCTTCTTGAGCAGTAAACAGCTTACCCTGAAGTCCTTCCGGGATTTCCTCGATGCCCGAGTTGTCGATATCAAGAACGAAGACGGCAGCATCACCCTGCGCAAGACTTACAATCTGCAACGCAAATGACGCGTCATGCCAATGTGGCATTTCGATTGGCGGATAAAATATCCATTCGCTTTGCACTTGCCCTAGCGTCAATTTGACGTACCCTCGATAAAGGCCGCCAAGTTCTGCGGCTGAACAAGATGGAGGCGTCCATGCAAAAATTGACATTTGGCGTTACCGCACTCGCCATTTCGGCGATTGCAATCGCGCCCACTATGGCCTGTTCCTGGGACAAGACAGCCGGGTACTCCGAGCCGAATATGACCATCGCGGAATCCCCAGCGGTTCTGAAGGACGGAACGGAAGTTGCCATTGCCACCAACGATCTCAGTGAAGAGGCAATCAGCGAAGCGGTTCTGCTGCCCTTGAATAAACCCGAGGCGAGCGAATAGCTCGTTTCGCTGTAAAAACAAAGAACCCGCCCTCTGACGAAGGCGGGTTCTTTGCTTTCTGACCAATTCTATCCTTTTTCAGGAATGTATCGTCTTTGCAAAAGCCCCGAGGGCAGCCTCTTTGACGGCCTCGGACATGGTCGGGTGCGCGTGGCAGGTGCGGGCCAAATCCTCTGAAGACCCACCGAATTCCATCAAGACCGCCGCCTCGTGGATCATTTCGCCGGCGCCAAAGCCGACTATATGAACGCCGAGCACGCGGTCCGTTTCCGAGTCGGCAAGTACCTTCGCAAATCCGTCGGTATGGTTCATTGCGCGGGCGCGGCCATTGGCCGAGAACGTGAATTTTCCGGATTTGTAGGCGATACCCGCAGCCTTGAGCTCCTCTTCCGTCTTTCCGACGGAAGCAACTTCCGGCTGGGTATAAACAACACCCGGAATGACATCGTAGTTCACATGGCCGGCTTGACCTGCAAGTATCTCGGCGACTGCAACGCCTTCGTCCTCGGCCTTGTGGGCCAGCATCGGACCGGCAACCACATCACCTATGGCATAGATTCCTTCAACACTGGTTCGGTAGTGAGCGTCAATGGCAACGCGGCCCCGGTCATCTACGGCGACACCAGCGTCGGCAAGGCCAAGCCCCTCGGAATAGGCACGCCGGCCAATTGCCACCAGGACGATATCGGCTTCGATTACGTCCGCCTGTCCACCGGCGGCAGGCTCCACGGTCACGGCAAGGCCCTTGCCTTTCTTTTCAACGCCGGTGACCTTTGAGGACAGTTTAAACGCCATGCCCTGTTTCTTCAGGATGCGCTGGAATTGCTTGGAGACGTCGCCATCCATGGGCCCGAGAATCTTGTCCATGAACTCAACGACCGTGACCTCGGAACCGAGCCGGTTCCATACGGAGCCGAGCTCAAGACCGATTACGCCACCGCCAACAACGACCAGCTTGCCCGGAACCTTCTCCAACTCCAGAGCACCGGTTGAGGAGACGATTTGCTTCTCGTCGATTTCGACACCAGGAAGCGGCATGACGTCAGAGCCGGTGGCGATGACGATGTTCTTTGTCTCGATCTGACTGACCGATCCGTCTTCTGCAGTGACTTCCACCTTTCCGGCCGCCAAAATCTTGCCTGTGCCCGTGTGGACGTCGATCTTGTTTTTCTTCATCAGGAAGGCGATGCCGGTCACATTTGAATCCACCACATCTTGTTTGTGGGTCATCATGCCCGGCAAATCCAGTTTCGGCTTGGAAACCTTGATGCCGAGCTTTTCCAGTCCGTGTCCGGCCTCCTCAAACATCTCCGAGGCGTGCAGCAGAGCCTTGGACGGGATACATCCAATGTTCAGGCATGTTCCGCCGAGGGTTGAGCGCTTTTCCACGACCGCGGTTTTCAGGCCGAGCTGGGCCGCCTTGATCGCACACACATAGCCGCCTGGTCCGGTTCCAATAACCACTAGATCGTATTGGGACATTTCGCTCGCCTTTGCTTTTCTCTCAGCGTCTGAGTTCTAACTACGGAAGGATGGCCCGGCCGCCGCTCACATCCAAAATTGCACCGGTCGTGTAGCTGGCCTCGTCGGACATCAACCACACGACAGCGTTTGCCACTTCTTCAGCGGTCGCAGCGCGTTTCAGCGGCAGTTTCGCCGCGAGATCACGGGCCCTATGGGGGTTGCCGCCGGAGGCATGAATACGTGTGTCCGTAATACCCGGTCGAACCGCGTTGACCCGGACCCCTTCTTCGGCGACTTCCAAGGCTAACCCGACGGTGAACGTGTCGATTGCCCCTTTCGAAGCGGCATAGTCGACATACTCATCAGGCGATCCGAGCTTGGAGGCGGCGGAACCAAGATTGACAATTGAACCGCCCTTGCCCCCATGGCGGGTCGACATCCGGCGGATGGCCTCCCGTGCACATAGGAATTGACCGACAACATTGATCGCAAACATGCGCGTCAGGCGGTTCATGGACATGTCTTCAACGCGCATCGTCTTGTCGACAATGCCGGCATTATTCACCAGACCCGTCACAGCGCCGAGCGTATCGGCGGTCTTGAATATCCGCAGGATATCGGATTCGCGGCTGATATCACCCTGAACGGCAAACGCAACGCCGCCGTCCGCCTGGATCTCCTTCACCACTGCTTCGGCGGAAGCACGATCCTGGACATAATTGAGCACAACGAGATGCCCTTGCGCGGCCAGCTTCCGGCTAACACTTTCGCCGATGCCACGACCCCCGCCGGTCACAACAGTTACTGGATCAGACACGGCTACTCGTCCTCCACTACCGTTCAGCCAAAGCCAGACGGACACCGAAAGCGGCAAAGGTCGCAGCTACCGACCGGCGCATCCAGGTCATGACCCGCTCGCTGCGCAAGAGCCGCCGGCCGACGAGCCCGGCAAACTGTCCATAGAGGACAAAAACCACAAAGGTCATCGCCATGAAGACCGCCCCCATGACCAGCATCTGTACAATCGGATCGGAGGTCGCCGGCGAAATGAACTGCGGCAGGAACGCCAGGAAAAACACCGTCAGTTTTGGATTGAGAACATTGATCAATGCTCCGGTCACGGCAATTCCGATCCAGGATTTGCCGTCGCCCTTATCCGCTTTCAGGTTCAACGGCCCCCTGGCCTGCATGGTTTGCCAGGCCAAATAGAGCAGATAGGCAACACCAGCGAATTTCAGGATCTGAAACACCAACGCACTGGTGTGCAGCAGG
Organism: Roseibium sp.; assembly: GCA_965230445.1. Classification (GTDB taxonomy): domain Bacteria; phylum Pseudomonadota; class Alphaproteobacteria; order Rhizobiales; family Stappiaceae; genus Roseibium. The sequence goes on from OZ246005.1 coordinate 3,930,088, forward strand.
GCAGACAGACCGAACACTGAAGCAAGGACGGAAGGAAGAATACCCAGCGTGCAGCCGAAAGCCGCGGCCAGACTTGCACGCCTTCCTTTTCCCAACCCAATCGCCAGCGTATAAAGAACGCCGGTTCCGGGAACCAGAACCACGATCAGCGCGGTGATCAGAAATTCAATGCCCATGTCCGGCCCCTTCGCCCACGCGTATCAGAGATCCAGAACCAGGCGCTGCGGGTCTTCCAGGCTTTCCTTGACGCGAACCAGGAACGTCACAGCTTCCTTGCCATCGACAATCCGGTGATCATAGCTGAGCGCCAGATACATCATCGGGCGGATCACAACCTGGCCATTCACGGCCATCGGGCGCTCCTGGATCTTGTGCATGCCGAGAATTCCGGATTGCGGGGCATTCAGGATCGGTGAGGACATAAGGGAACCGTAAACACCACCATTCGAGATGGTGAAGGTGCCGCCGGTCATGTCCGCCATGCCAAGTTTGCCATCCCGTGCCTTGCGGCCGAGATTGCCGATTTCCTTTTCGATCTCGGCAATCGACATTTCGTCCGCATCGCGCACAACCGGAACCACAAGACCCTTGTCGGTACCGACGGCAACGCCGATGTGACAGAAGTTCTTGTAGATGATGTCTGTGCCGTCAATCTCGGCATTGACTGCCGGAATTTCCTTCAGCGCATGCGTGACCGCCTTGGTGAAGAAGCCCATGAAGCCGAGCTTGACGCCATGTTTCTTCTCAAACAGATCCTTGTACTGTTTGCGCAGGTCCATCACCGGCCCCATGTCCACCTCGTTATAGGTGGTCAGCATGGCGGCGGTGTTTTGCGCGTCCTTAAGGCGGCGGGCGATGGTCTGGCGCAACTTCGTCATGCGCACCCGCTCTTCGCGGACCTCGTCCTGAGCCGCAACCGGAGCGCGGGTTACTTGCGCAGGCTGAGGTGCTGACGCCTGAGTGGCGACACCGGACGCGATCGCACCGATGACATCGCCCTTGAGCACCTGACCACGCTTTCCGGTGCCGGAAACCTGGCCGGCGCTAAGGTTGTTCTCAGCCATCATTTTGGCAGCGGCAGGCGCAGGAGGCATGCCGCCGCCCGCCGGTGCAACTGCGGGTACCGGAGCAGCAGCAGCAGGGGCGGCCACATCGCCTGCGCCAGACGGATCAATCTGACAGAGCAGCGATTTGCCCGGCTCAATAGCAGCGCCGGTTTCAGCGGCGATGCTGACGATTTTCCCGGCAACCGGAGCAGGAACTTCCTGGGCCGCCTTGTCGGTCTCGACTTCAACGAGCGTGTCATCGACTTTGACAACATCGCCGACCTTCACGCTCCATTCGCCAATCTCCGCCTCGGTGACGGATTCGCCTGCGCTTGGTGCAATCACATCGACAAGTTCGGCAGCAGCAGGTGCAGCTTCTGCGTCGGGCGCAGCTGCGGGCGCAGCGGGCGCGGCGCTGGCAGCCGCCCCGGCGCCTTCAGCGATCTGTCCAAGGAGCGCGCCGACCTCGACCGTTTCGCCTTCGCCGACAACAATGGCTTCCAGGGTGCCGGATGCCGGTGCCGGAACTTCAACTGTTACCTTGTCTGTTTCCAGTTCCACCAAGGGCTCATCGGCCGCAATCGCGTCGCCGGGTTTCTTGAACCATTGCGCAATGGTCGCTTCGGAAACGGATTCGCCCAGCGTGGGCACTCGGATTTCGGTCGCCATGATCGCCTTCTCTTAACAAGATTTGCCGGAGCCATTCCCGGCGGGGGCCAAATGGCCCCGATTTCAAAATATCGAAATCAGTTCCCCAAAGCCTCTTCGAGGAACGCGTGCAGTTGTGCCAAATGCGAGGACATCAGGCCGGTGGCGGTCGAGGCCATCGCGGCCCGGCCCGCATAGCGCGGCCGTTTGTGCTCGGCGCTGATCTGGTCCAGAACCCACTCGATGTAAGGCTCGACGAAGAACCAGCTCCCCATGTTCTTGGGTTCTTCCTGACACCAGACCATGTCCGCCTTCGGAAAACGGCTCAGCTCCAGCATCAAGGCTTTCTTCGGGAACGGATAGAGCTGTTCGACGCGCAGGAGATAGATGTCGTCGATGCCGCGTTTTTCCCGTTCTTCGTAGAGATCGTAGTAGACCTTGCCGGAGCACATGACGACGCGGCGGATCTTGTCATCCGCGACCAGTTTGGTTTCCGCGTTCGGAAGGATCTGTGCATCGTCCCACAGCAGCCGGTGGAACGTGCTGTCCGGACCCAGTTCGTCAATCCTTGATACCGCTTTCTTGTGCCGGAGCAACGATTTCGGCGTCATCAGGATCAGCGGCTTGCGGATGTCACGCTTGAGCTGACGGCGCAGGATGTGGAAGTAGTTCGCCGGCGTCGAGCAGTTTGCGACCTGCATGTTGTCTTCAGCACAAAGCTGAAGGAACCTTTCGAGGCGCGCGGAGGAGTGTTCCGGCCCCTGACCCTCATAGCCATGCGGCAGAAGACAGACAAGACCCGACATGCGCAGCCACTTGCGTTCACCAGATGAGATAAACTGGTCGAACAATACCTGGGCGCCATTGGCAAAGTCGCCAAATTGGGCTTCCCACATGGTCAGCGCTTTCGGCTCCGCCAGGGAATAACCATATTCGAAGCCGAGCACTGCCTCTTCAGACAGCATGGAGTTGATCACTTCATACCGCTGCTGGTCCGGTGCCACATGGTTGAGCGGGATGTACCGGCCCTCGTTCTCCTGATCGTAGAGCACCGAATGGCGCTGCGAGAAGGTACCGCGTTCACAATCTTGCCCCGACAACCGAACCGGGTGGCCGTCCCTTAGCAGGGTTGCGAAAGCCAGAGCCTCTGCGGTCGCCCAATCGATCCCTTCGCCGGTTTCGATCATACGCTCACGCTGGTTCATGAAACGGGCGATGGTGCGATGGATGTTGAAGTCGTCCGGGACATGCGTCAGCGCACGGCCGATTTCCTTCAACTCGTCGACAGGTACGCCGGTTTGACCACGGCGCGGGTCGTCTTCGCCCTCGGCGCGTTTCAATCCGGCCCATTTGCCGTCGAGCCAGTCGGCCTTGTTCGGTTTGAATGCCTGGCCTGAATCGAATTCCGTATCCAGGTGCTTGCGCCAATCGGCCTTCAATTGATCGACATCGGCCTGCGACAGGAGCCCTTCGTCAATGAGCCGCTCCGAATACAGCTGCAAGGTCGTCTGATGCTTGCGGATCTTGCGGTACATGATCGGTTGGGTGAACGCCGGCTCATCGCCTTCGTTGTGGCCAAAACGGCGGTAGCAGATCATGTCGATAACCACCGGCCGTCCGAACTGCTGACGGTACTCGATGGCAATCTTCGCTGCGAACACAACGGCTTCGGGATCATCCGCATTAACGTGGAAGATTGGCGATTCAATCACCTTTGCCATGTCCGATGGATATGGCGACGACCGGGAGAACCGCGGGTTGGTGGTGAAGCCGATCTGGTTGTTGATGATCACATGGATCGAACCGCCAGTCCGGTGACCGCGCAGCGCAGACAGACCGAAACACTCGGCGACCACACCTTGTCCGGCAAACGCCGCATCGCCGTGCAGCAGGAGCGGCAGCACTGGATTTCGCTCGACTTCCGTCGTTTCGATAAATCTGCCGTTTGGCTCCGCACTGATCTGGTCCTGCTTGGCGCGGACCTTGCCGAGAACGACGGGATTGACGATTTCCAGGTGCGAGGGGTTCGCCGTGAGCGACAAGTGCACATTGTTGCCGTCGAACTCTCGGTCGGAAGACGCTCCGAGGTGATATTTAACATCGCCCGAACCTTCGACCTCGTCGGGGGCGAAGGATCCGCCCTTGAACTCGTGGAAAATGGCGCGGTGCGGTTTGGCCATCACCTGGGACAGCACATTCAAACGGCCACGGTGGGCCATGCCGAGCACGATTTCCTTGAGGCCGAGTTGGCCTCCGCGCTTGATGATCTGTTCAAGTGCCGGGATCAGCGCCTCACCGCCGTCAAGACCGAAGCGCTTGGTGCCGGTGTACTTGACATCCAGAAACTTCTCGAAGCCTTCCGACTCGACCAGTTTTTTGAGGATCGCCTTCTTGCCTTCCTTGGTGAAGGCGACCTGCTTGTCCGGCCCTTCGATCCGCTCCTGAAGCCAGGATTTCGCCGCTGGATCGGAGATGTGCATGAACTCAACGCCAAGCGTTGAGCAATAGGTCCGCTTGAGGATGTCGAGCATCTCACGGATCGTGGCGTATTCCAGACCCAGAACATGATCGATGAAAATCTTGCGGTCCCAGTCACCTTCCGTAAATCCGTATGATGAGGGATGGAGCTCTTCGTGGTCACCCTTGCCGGCAAGCCCGAGCGGATCGAGATCCGCGTGCAAATGGCCACGCATACGGTAGGCGCGGATCATCATCAACGCACGGACAGAGTCGCGTGTCGCCTGAAGGACATCGGCCTCGGACGGAGCGGCCCCTTTTGCCTCTTCCTTCTTCTTGATCTTGTCGCCAAGCTGCTTTTCGACCGGCGCCCAGTTGCCGTCAAAGGCGTTGACCAGATCGCCGGATGCAGTCGGCGGCCAGTCCGTGCGTTTCCAGGTCGCGCCGCGTGCCTCTTTCAGGACCGCGTCCCGCTCATCCTGGAAGGCCGCAAAGAAGTCCTGCCATTCAGCATCGACCGAATGAGGGTCGGTCTTGTAGCGGGCATAGAGGTCTTCAATGTAGGCTGCGTTGGTGCCGTCAAGCATCGACGTCATTGCGAATACGCTGTTCGCTTCTTGCCGTGCCATATCCCTCTAACGGAAAAGTATCCGCCCTTGTATTTGACGGGTCCTGGATCGGGCCCGCGTCCGGTTCCGAGTTGTGAACCGGCACGACCGCCGGTTCGATGGGTGTGTGTCAGGATGCCGCAGCATCCAATCGTCATCATTCACCTTGCAGCAGCAAACGTAAACAGTTTCCGTGCACTGCCGCCAAATAATGCAGGACTTAACCCTTCAAGACTTCGAGAAGAGTTTCGCCGAGCTTCGCCGGGGACGGCGACACCTTGATGCCGGCTTCTTCCATGGCCGCGATCTTGTCTTCCGCACCGCCCTTGCCACCGGAGATAACGGCACCGGCATGACCCATGGTGCGGCCCGGAGGCGCGGTGCGCCCGGCGATGAACCCGGCCATCGGTTTGGAGCGGCCCTTTTTGGCTTCATCCTTGAGGAACTCGGCGGCTTCCTCTTCAGCCGAACCACCGATTTCGCCGATCATGATGATTGACTTGGTTTCGTCATCGGCCAGGAACATCTCGAGGACATCAATGAATTCCGTGCCTTTGACCGGGTCGCCACCGATACCGACCGCCGTCGTCTGGCCGAGGCCTGCATTGGTTGTCTGGAAGACCGCCTCATATGTCAGCGTGCCGGAGCGTGAAACAACGCCGACGGAACCCTTTTTGAAGATAGAACCCGGCATGATGCCGATCTTGCATTCTTCCGGTGTCAGGATACCCGGGCAGTTCGGACCAAGCAGGCGGGAATTCGACTTCTCAAGCCGTGCCTTGACCTTGACCATGTCGGCAACCGGAATGCCTTCGGTGATGCAGACGATGAACGGGATTTCCGCATCGATCGCCTCAATGATCGCAGCCCCTGCACCCGCTGGCGGGACGTAAACAACAGACGCATCGGCACCGGTCGCTTCCTTGGCCTCACCGACCGAGGCAAAGATCGGCAGCTCAGCAGCGCCTTCGACGCCAGCGCTCCACTTTTCACCGCCCTTTTTCGGGTGCACACCAGCGACCATCTTGGTGCCGTAATACTCAAGCGCCTGTTCCGTGTGGAACGTACCGGTCTTGCCGGTCAGGCCCTGCACGATGACTTTTATGTCTTTATTGACGAGAATGGACATTATGCGCCCCCCTTTACGGCTTTCACGATTTTCTGGGCTGCATCGTCGAGATCGTCTGCGGCGATTACGTTCAGACCGCTGCCGTTGATCAGCTCCTTGCCGAGTTCGACGTTGGTGCCTTCCAGGCGGACAACGAGCGGCACTTGCAGGCCGACTTCCTTGACAGCCGCAATCACACCTTCCGCGATCACGTCACAGCGCATGATGCCGCCGAAGATGTTGACCAGAATGCCTTTTACGTTCGGATCGGAGGTGATGATCTTGAACGCGGCCGTCACCTTTTCCTTGGATGCACCACCGCCAACATCGAGGAAGTTGGCCGGCTCGGCACCGTAGAGCTTGATGATATCCATGGTCGCCATGGCAAGACCGGCACCGTTGACCATGCAGCCGATGTCGCCGTCAAGCGCCACATAGGCGAGGTCATGTTTGGACGCTTCAATCTCCTTGGCGTCTTCCTCGGTTTCGTCGCGCAGGGCCATGATGTCGTCATGGCGGAACAGGGCATTACCGTCGAAGGAGACCTTGGCATCAAGAACGCGAAGATGTCCGTCTTTCATGACGATCAGAGGGTTCACTTCCAGAAGGCTCATGTCCTTCTCAACGAAAGCCTTGTGAAGGATCGGGAACAGTTTCATGCCATCTTCGGCGGCATCGCCGGAGAGTTCCAGAGCTTCGCACAACTTGGCTGCATCGGCTTCCGTGACGCCGGTGTCCGGATCGATCGGAAGAGTGATGATCTTTTCCGGCGTTGCTTCAGCAACCGCTTCGATGTCCATCCCGCCTTCGGTGGAAACAACGAAAGCCGGACGGCCAACGGTACGATCAACCAGGATGGAAAGGTAGAGCTCACGCTCGATGTCCGCGCCGTCTTCGATGTAAAGACGGTTGACCACCTTTCCTGCCGCTCCGGTCTGCTTTGTCACAAGCGTATTGCCGAGCATTTCCTTGGCGTGGCTGGAGACATCATCCATCGAGAAGGCCAGCCGCACACCGCCCTTGGCATCTTCCGGCAGTTCCTTGAACTTGCCCTTGCCGCGCCCGCCTGCGTGGATCTGGGATTTAACGACCCAGAGCGGACCGGGAAGGCTCTTGGCTGCGGCTTCCGCTTCATCCGCCGAGAATATGGCAACACCTTCTGCGACCGGCGCACCGAATTCCTTCAGCACAGCCTTGGCCTGATATTCATGAATGTTCATTTGAATTCCCCGAGTTCCGGTGTCCGCCCCGGACAACCCGGGGCGTCCGTCCTGTCTTCATCCGGCGTCAGTCCAGCGCGGGCTGGATGGCCTTGCAAGCTGCGACCAAGCCTTCGACCGAGGCAACCGACTTCTCGAACATGGTCTTCTCCGGACCGTTCAAGTCGATTTCGATCACCCGCTCAACGCCACCAGAACCGATGATCACCGGAACACCAACATAGGTGTCGCTGAGGCCGTATTGGCCATCAAGCGCTGCGGCGCACGGCAGAACCCGTTTCTTGTCCTTCAGGTAGCTTTCCGCCATGGCGATGGCGGAGGTGGCCGGTGCATAAAAGGCTGAGCCGGTTTTCAGAAGGCCGACGATTTCCGCACCGCCATCCCGCGTGCGCTGAACGATTTCTTCCAGACGCTCTGCTGTGCACCAGCCCATCTTGATGAGGTCTGGAAGCGGAATGCCGGCAATGGTCGAATAGCGGATCAGCGGCACCATGGTATCCCCGTGACCACCAAGGACGAAGGCGGTGACGTCTTCAACCGAAACATTGAACTCTTCAGCAAGGAAGTACCGGAAGCGGGCACTGTCGAGAACGCCGGCCATGCCGACGACCTTGTTCTTCGGAAGGCCGGAGAATTTCTGCAGGGCCCAGACCATGGCATCCAGCGGGTTGGTGATGCAGATGACGAATGCGTTAGGTGCATTTTTTGCAATGCCTGCGCCGACCTGCTCCATAACCTTGAGATTGATTTCCAGGAGATCGTCGCGGCTCATGCCCGGCTTGCGCGGCACGCCTGCGGTCACAATCACCACATCGGCATCTGCGATGGCTTCGTAGCTGTTGGCGCCGCCAATCTTGGCGTCAAATCCGTCGACCGGCGAAGATTCCGCAAGGTCAAGCGCCTTGCCCTGTGGCATCCCTTCCGCAATGTCGAAGAGGATGATGTCCCCCAGTTCCTTCAAACCTGCCAGATGAGCAAGTGTTCCGCCGATCTGACCGGATCCGATCAAGGCAATCTTGTTACGAGCCATGATTTAGTTTCCCTTTACGTAAGATGGAACCTAGTGTCATCATCCAGATGACCTTGCTTGCCACTACTCTCTTTGGCAGCCGCACGCAACCTCGCCAAAAGAATATTGCGCCTTGGGCAAGGAAATTTCAAAACCACTCGCCATTAAGTGTATTACGTTTACGTAACTCTATCTATGAGATTGACGCGTGTTTATCACTCGCCAGGTAAGCTTCGGATTGCATCTCGATCAGCCGCGACGCGGTACGGTCGAATTCAAATGCCTCCGTACCGCCTCCATCTGTGTAAAGATCATTGGGGAGCGCGTCCGCCGATACAATGAGTTTGACGCCATTATCATAGAGTGTGTCGATCAAATTGATGAAGCGCTTCGCCTCATTCCGCCGCGCCTTGCTCATAATCGGAACGCCGGAGACGAAAATGGTGCTGTAGGCGTGAGCAACCCGGAGATAATCGCTTGCCCCGAGTGGCTGAGCGCACAGCTCCTCAAAGGTGAAGCGGGCCGCACCAGCGGCAACTTTGCTGACCGGAATTTTCCGCCCCTTGTTTTCCAACTCTTCGGAATGCGGTTTGACCCCGCGGGTCAACCGGTCCCACAGGCCCTCAAAACGACCGTCGGCCTCCGGGCCCAAAGGGGAAATGTAAACCGGGGCACCCGCAATTTTTTCCAGCCGGTAGTCGGTTGGGGAGTCCAGATGAAGCACATTCACTTTAGACGACAGCATGTCGATAAAAGGAAGAAAAAGCTGGCGGTTGAGCCCGTCCTTATAGAGTTTCCCGGGCTCTACATTCGACGTGGCAACCACAATCACCCCCCGGTCGAACAACTGGGTGAACAATCGACCCAGAATCATCGCATCGGCAATGTCTGTAACGGAAAACTCGTCGAAACACAGAAGCCGCGTTTCCCGGGCGATCTGCTCCGCCACCGGCGGTATCGGATCGTCGCCCTTTACCTCGCCGCGCTTGTGGGCCTGGCGGTGTTCGTGAATGCGCTCGTGGACGTCGGTCATGAACTCATGAAAGTGCGCGCGGCGCTTCCGCCGGATCACGGTCACCTCGAAAAAGAGGTCCATGAGCATCGTCTTTCCCCTGCCCACGCCGCCCCACATATAGAGGCCCTCGACCGTCTTCCAGATCGCCTGCTTTTTCCCGAAAAGCCAGCCGAGCGAACTGCCCTTGGCAGCGAGCCTTACTTCGGCAAGTTTGGTATTGAGAAAATCGAGGCTCCGCACGGCCTCACGTTGCGCCGGGTCTTCCGAAATATCGCCGGAAGCAATCAATGCGTCATAGCGGGCGCCGAGCGCGCGGCTGACCGGAAGGTCCATTTTCAAGGGCGCTGCTCCGTCCAGGCGAGATCAAAAGCGGCACGAAGCCCGGCGCATCCGGCAACCCGGCCCTCGCGGCACAAAACATTTAGCCTTAGCGGAATAAAATCAAAACGCAGCCGATGCAAGCCATTGACCGGCCGCGTTCCAAAGTCATAGCTCAATGAGCTGGGAGTTTCTGCCGGCCTGAATTTCCTGAAGGTTCAGGAGCTGCGCTGCCAGATTGCATTCTTCCTCATCATCCAGCCGCACCTTTCGTCCCCGGCCGTCAGTCAATAGCCAGGCATTGCCGGGCTTGACGATATCGCAGGCAATTGGTTCCAGCGGATTGACATCCAAAGACGCAAAAACACCACCTGCCGGAACAGCCCCGCCACATTCCTTTGCAGCAGTATACTCCTTGCGCAGCTGAGCGTAGGACTCATTGACGGCAAGGCTTGGCAGGATCACGGTCCGAACCGCATCGCCTGCCAACATGGCCAAACGGAGAATACCCGCACCTTCCGGGACAACGGACGCCGAACAGGGTGTTTGCTGAAAAACCCCCAGCTCCGTCCATTCCGCCCGCAGCGAGACTGTAACCGGCTGCCTCAATGCTGCAACTGCGGATGCCAGGCGCCCGCTTGCCGAATTGGACTTTACCGAGCGCTTGCCACGTCCCAGTACCGGAGCATCGGCCAGCGGCGTACCGCCAATTCTCAGCCGTCGGAAGACAACAACATTCCGGGGCAAGTCGGTCCTGTCGACCCGCCAACCGGCATCAATCCATGCATTTTGATGTACGAGGCTTCCGCCCGAATTTGCCCACCAAGTCCTGTGATGCCGGGCGCTTTTTGGAAGGGCGGACCCCAAAATAGTTTCAACATCTTCGAGCTTTGCAGCCCATACCACGTCGTCCAATCGCGCCAGGTGTTCACGCAACGGATCGTATTTAGACATTCTCGCGCCTTTTTCTTGTTGCACTTGCTAACATGCAACTTACACGGCGAGCGCGAATAGTCCAGAAAAAATACCTATGGTTGCTAACGATAAAGCGAAACCGGCAAACCTGTGGACATCTGGCCGTTGAACTGGCCAGCTCCACTTGAGTAAAGCAAAGCGACAACCTGTCCGGTTCCATCCTTGAGCACCACCTGCTTGCCATTCAGGTCCCAGGCGGAAATCCCATTCAAGGCAGGTGCCATGCAACCCCGGGTGTTTGCGCGGTAGCCCCCGGACCAGGTGGTCAACGTCATGAACGCCATGCAATTGTCGGAGCCTGCGTTGAGTTTCCAACCGCCGAGAAGATCGCTTCGGCTGATATCCTGGGCTGAGTCTGGAACAGCAATCGGGTTGCCTGCAAGGTCGGCGCCCTGCCCCTGGACACCATTTACGCCGGTTCCAGATTGCCCATTCGGATCAAGAGATTGGAGGGTTGTGCCATCTACAGGCGTAGTCGGAGTGGCCGGTAGCGGCGCCGCATAGTTGCCACCGCCCGAAATTCGCTGGCAAGCCGCGGTCAGCGCAATGAGCCCGACAGCAAGCACTATTGTTCTTGTTTTCGCCATTTCGAATCGATCCCTATAGGCCCCGGAACAGATGTTGGGACCGTTTTAGTGCTTTTCGCTGCTGGATGGAAGCTTCAGTCCGGAGCGAATTTTCCGCACGATCTCAATGATCACTTGAATGGACAACAGGTCAAACGGCTTCAGTTGTGGCAGCGGACCAGCTTCAGACACACTACGTCCAGTTTCGGTTCCATGGACTGCGACTGGCCAGCCTATCCCGCTTTTGCTGGAGCCGATGTGCGCTTTTGACGCACCCCACATAATCGTCCTTGGAACCCGTTTCCAGACAATCTGTAGACGGGGTCCATTCGACGGAAGTCGGGAATGACGACACGCTGGTTTGTGTCATGATGAAGCTGAAGCCCCTCTTGGGAGGAAGGGCATTGATTTTGTCCGAACAAGGAGCGCGCAATGCGCCTGCCTATTCCCTCCCTGTCTTCCGGCCTGCGGCGCCTTCGCGCATCGGCCGAACAGCCTCATATGCCTCAACCCGACGTCAACCCTGCCGTGAGCCCTTTGGAAGCCGGACAATGGGACCTATACCAGGCCCATATTTTCCGTCTCGACCCGCAGACACGCCGGTGCCGCTTTGGCATGGATGCCGATGATGCATTTCTCGACCAGTACCTGAGGTCTGCGCCCGACCTTGGCACCAAACTCTTTGCATTTGTGGAACACGATATTATCCGCGCATCGGCTGAGATTCGGCCCGTGGACCGCAAGACCTCTGCTGAAGCAACGATCTGCGTTGAGGACGGCTGGCGAAAAATGGGTATAGGGTCGGCACTAATGTGCCAAATCCTGATTGCCGCTCATTCCGCCCGCATATCCGAGATTTATGTGGGTTGCCAGGCATCCAACCGGGCCATGCTTCGGCTTGCCAGCAAGTTCGATGCCGATATCACGATCCACAATGGAACGATGATCGGCCTCTTGAATGCGGGCATCCAATGACAAGCTACCGCCAAAACAACATGAAGCTGCAAGTCTGTACTACCAGGCCGCTTCAGTTGGTCCGGTGGCCAGCTCGGTCAAGCGGCTGTCGCGGCCGGCAATGTGCAACCGACCAGGCTGTCGACCGCTTGACGAATTCGGCTGAAGTACCGGGCGCCCGAGGCCAAGTCCTGCTTTACCGGTAGATCCCGAGCGACACTCCAACAATGGCTGGACGTGGTCGCCTTCCACGCCGCCGGCATCAATACCGGAGGCATATGCGCAAGATAGATGACGCGATCCGGCACCGGCGCATGTGGCAACAAAAAGACATCAACCGGTTTCGGTGCCAATCCTTCGGCGCTCATTCCCCCGGCAAAAAGCAGTTTTGGCACGTAAGGACTGAGACTGTCCGCTGGCATCGCTCCTGCGGAAAATGCGCGAACGAAGCTGCCAGCCCTGGCGTTCAGGTAGCATTCGGCCAACGGACCGAGAAGACTGTTACAGGGACACACAAACAAGACCGTAGTTTTCAGCACGCTGGATCCTCCCCGGCTATGCGCGAATCAGGTCAATAGCCATTTCGAGTGCCGCTGATGTCGCACCGGAAGGTGACAGGGATACGTCTATCAAAGAACAACAAATTCTCCACCAGCAACCTTGTCAATGGCCGGTGCCCTGATAGGCTCGCTCCAAATAGCGCCTTTGGGCACAAAGAATGCTGACGTATGGCAGAAAAGGTTGTTGAATGAACATTGCGATATGGTGTGTGCTGGCCGCTGGGATTCTACCGATCTTGTCGGTCGCTCCAGCGAAGGTGAATCGCGAGTTTGACAACTCCAACCCGCGCGATCCAGCCTATTGGCGCGAAGGTTTCCGGTCTCGGGCTCAGGCATCGATGGCAAACGGCTTCGAAGCCTTTCCGTTCTTTGCGGTGGCGGTGATTATCGGTCTGTGGCAAGGCGGCAACCCCGACTGGATTGACCGGCTTGCTGTCCTGTTCATTCTTATGCGGGTGATCTTCGTTTTCTGCTACTGGACCAACCGGCCCAACCCGCGCTCGCTAGCCTGGCTCGTGGCCTACCTGGCAATCATTGGGATTTTCACCAGCCCGGTATGGAGTTAGCTCGCTGGCCGACCGGGATCGCGGCCGTCAAAAACCTTTAATCTTCAATCGCGGCACAACGAATGTTTGCACAGAAGGCCCGCTTTCGTTAACCATGCTGGAATTCATGAGTACTTCGAGGATGGCAGGGACCTATCGTGCCGATCACGGACCAGACGACAACGGCGCTGCCTACGCGCACCAGCAGTATGGTTAGCCGGCGCCAATCCGAGCCGCATGTTGTCGATACTCTGATCGCCGAGCGCGGCCAACAGGTGATGTCAAGCCCATGGTGGCCATTTATCCGTCCGCTTGCCTACAAGATCCTCAGATACCGGCAGGCCGTCGACATGGCCGACACCATGGGCCAGATGAACGCCAAGGCGGTCTTTGACTATCTGAGCGGCCTGTTGGAACTCGACGTAACGACACGAGGGTTGGACCGGGTGCCGGCGGAGGGACCGGTGGTGCTGGTCTCGAACCATCCGACGGGTATTGCCGACGGAGTGGTTCTCTACGATGCCATCAAGTCGCGGCGCGCTGATCTGGCCATCTTCGCCAACCGGGATGCGATTCGCATCAACCCGCTTCTATCGGAAATGATCATTCCGGTGGAATGGCGTGCGGATTTCAAGTCGCGTGACAAGACCAAGGAAACACTCAAGATAGCCGCCTCTGCGTTTGCCCGGCAAAAAGTGGTCGTTCTTTTTCCTTCAGGACGCCTCGCCTATTGGCACCAGGGAAAGCTGACCGAGCGCCCCTGGATGACCTCTGCGATCGCCCTTGCGCGTAAAAACAATGTGCCGATCATTCCGGTGCACATGGGAGGACGGAACTCGGGGCTGTTCTACTTCCTGGCGCGCGTATCGACGGAACTCCGGGACATGACTGTCTTCAACGAGCTTCTGAACAAAAAGAATGCGCCCTTCAACGTTCATTTCGGTAGACCTATTAATCCGGACCGGCTCGGCGGCGATCTGACCATCTTGTCCGATCAACTGCGCGTTCATTGCACCGAAACGCTTGGCGCTGATCATAACGCGGAATTTTAGTTTTCATCCACAAGCCGGTTTGCAGGAGCGGCGCGAATAAGGGATGGTGCGGCGACGGAAAGGACCCTGCCGCACATGACAGCCTCTGCCGCTACGGCGGATTTCCACGATTCCATCGTTCAGCCGGAGCCGGTAAACGCGGCCGCCGAGCGGTCTCCTGAGGTGGTTCTGCAGGAGGTTTTCGGCTTCAACGGTTTCCGTGGCCGCCAGGGTGAAGTTATCGACACCCTGATCTCCGGCAAGGACGCGGTCGTTCTGTTTCCGACCGGGGCCGGGAAATCGCTTTGCTACCAGATACCTGCGCTTTGCCGTCCGGGAACCGGCATTGTCATTTCCCCGTTGATTGCCCTGATGAAGGATCAAGTCGGCAGCCTATGCGCCGCGGGAGTGCGTGCCGCAGCATTGAATTCCTCCCTGGCACCGGCCGAACAATCCGCAGTTCATGAAGCGCTCCGGGCGGGCGAGATCGACCTGCTTTATGTCACGCCCGAACGCCTTTCGACCGAAGGCTTCCGGCGCACTCTGGACGGGTTGAAGATCGCGCTGTTTGCCATCGACGAGGCGCACTGCGTTAGCCAATGGGGTCACGATTTCCGGCCGGAATACATGGCGCTGTCGGATCTTTGCGAACGGTACCCAGGTGTACCGCGCGCCGCCTTGACCGCAACGGCGGATCCGCAGACGCAAGAAGATCTTTGCACCCGCCTGAGGCTAGAAGACGCGGAAGTTTTCTCTACAAGTTTCGACCGGCCCAACATCCGCTACGAGATTGTCGAACGCAGCAACCAGCGCCAGCAACTTCTCGAGTTCCTCGGACGCCACAAAGACGAGAGCGGCATTGTCTATTGTCTGTCACGGGCCAAGGTGGACGACACCGCAGAATGGCTGAACACGCAAGGGATCCGTGCACTCGCCTATCACGCGGGCCTGCAAACCGAAACACGCGCGGACCGGCAGGATGCCTTTCTGCTTGAGGAAAACCTTTGTCTGGTTGCCACAGTTGCATTCGGCATGGGCATCGACAAGCCGGATGTCCGCTATGTGGCCCATCTGGACCTGCCGTCCTCCGTCGAGGCCTACTATCAGGAAACCGGACGCGCGGGCCGCGATGGCGCGCCCGCGGAAGCCTTCATGACCTACGGCATGGCTGACCTGGTCCAACGGCGGCGGATGATCGCTGAGGGGGACGCACCGGAAGAAATCAAACGGGCTGAAAACGCCAAGCTTAACGCACTCCTTGGAATCTGCGAGACCGCCGGTTGCCGCCGCCAGGCGTTGCTGGCCCATTTTGGCGAGACTTATCCTGAACCTTGCGGCAATTGCGACACCTGTCTGTCACCGGTCGAGACCTGGGACGGAACAGAAGCGGCGCAGAAACTGATGTCGGCGATTTACCGGACGGGGCAACGCTTTGGAGGCGCCCATGTCATCGACGTGCTCCTCGGCAAGGAAAGCGAGAAAATCAGCCGCTTCGGCCATGATCGTCTTTCAGTCTACGGAATAGGTCAGGATCACCCGCAACGCACATGGCAATCGGTGGCCCGGCAATTGGTTGCCGCAGGGTATGTCGATGTCGATCATGCGCGGTTTGGCGCGTTGGTTTTATGCGACAAGGCACGAGGTATCCTGCGCGGCGAAGAACACCTTGCGCTCCGCCAGGACCGGAGTGCCAGGGGCTTGAAAAAAACACGATCGGCCCGAGTTGAGTCGATCGCAGATGAGCTCAATGATAGTGACCGCGTTCTGTTTGACAGATTGCGCCGCCTCAGAACCCAGATTGCCCGCGAAGCGGGTGTACCGCCCTATGTGGTCTTTCCCGATGCCACACTTGCCGGCATGGCCAAGGCGCGCCCTGTAAGCGAAGCGGAACTCCTGCGTGTTTCCGGCGTTGGCCAGACCAAGCTGGAGCGCTACGGCACTGAATTCATAGCTTTGGTGGAAGCCTTTGAAGTCGGCGTATAGTTAACTCTTCATTTATAATTCAAAAATTACGTCAACAAATCGCGAGCAATAACAATAGTATTTTAATGCACAATCGCAAATATTAACATGTATATTTATTTATATATTATTTAGTATATGCAATTCTTATAATACTAAGATACCAACTAATATACACTCAGAAGTTTTTTCTTAAGTTTTTGCATTCAGTGTATTTTTAGTTAAGTACTTTCCCATAGAAAGGATGCTCCGAATGTCGAATACATCCATTGCCTTGAAGCTGATTGGTGGGTTCAGCGCAGTTGTCACAATCGTTCTCATGATTGCGACGTTCGCATTCTGGAACGCCAACTCCAACAAGTCGCACTTTGGTGAATATCGCTCGACAGCGCGCACCACCAATGCCAGTGCCGAACTCGCTTCGGCCATCATGGCAATGCGGTTGGAAGTCATGAAGTTCCGGGCGGGCAACAGTACAGATATGGTAACGCCGATCGAGTCGGATGCAAAACGGGGTCTTGCCGCGATCCGCCAGCTGGCATCCCTCAATCCGCAAACGGACTTCTCTGGGGTCGAGCAGGGCATTCTGGCTTACCGGGACAACGTTCTGAAAGCCAATCAGTTGCAGAACCAACGGCACGGGCTGGTCCAAGGAACACTGGAGCCGACAGGTGTCGCCGCCCGCAAAACGATTACCAAAATCATGGACACAGCCTACAAGGATCAGAACTCCAATGCAGCCTATTCCGCAGCGCGGGTGCAGCAGAACCTGATGCTGGCGCGTTTTTATACGGCTGACTTTTTGCTGACCAACCGGAACGCGTCACTTGAAAGGGCGAACAAGGAACTCGGTGTCGTCAAGGAAGAGATGACCAAACTGTCCGAGGCACTGTCGGACCAGCACCTGATATCGCTGACGGAGGAAGCCGCAGCCCTTGTCGACACCTACGAAGATAATGTCCAGCAAGTCGCTGAAGCCATCTTCGCCCGAAACGACATTTTTGACACCAGGCTTGATGTCATAGGGCCTGAAGTCATGGCCGCGGCGCAAGAAAGCGCGCTGGAACAACGTCGATTGCAAGACACAATCGGCCCAATCCTCTCCCGGCAGTTCGAGCGGCAAAGCTGGATTGTGATTGCCATCGGATTGGCAGGGACAGCCATCGCGATCGCTCTCGGGTTCGGACTTACCCGTAGCCTTTCTACGCCCATTGTCGAGTTGACCACGGCCATGAAGTCTCTGGCAGACCGCGATATGGAAACCCAAATACCCCATCGTCAGCGCGGAGATGAACTGGGATCAATGGCGGCAGCCGTCGAGGTGTTCAAGTCGAGCATGATCGAGACCGAACGGCTTCACGCATTGCAGGCAGAAGATCACGCCAAACGCGCAGAGCGCCAGAACCGCATCGAACAGGCAATTGCCAGCTTCAAGTCTTCCAGTGAAGAAGATCTTGGCGCAGTGCTTACAGCGGCGGATGAGATGCTGGCCTGCTCCAGGACGCTCAACACGACATCGGAGGACACCATTGGCTTGTCTGATGGCGTCAGCAACGCTTCAAGCGACGCAGCCATGAATGTAGAGACAGTCGCAGGAGCCGCCGAAGAGCTCTCGGCATCAATTCAGGAAATCGCTGGGCAGATCAGCTCCTCGACCGCCATATCCGGTCAAGCCGTCCAAAGCTCACGGAAAACCAGACAAGATATGGAAAACCTGTCCGCGAAGGCGCAGTCCATAGGCCAGGTTGTCAGTCTGATACGGGAAATTGCAGAACAAACAAATCTTCTCGCACTCAATGCGACCATCGAGGCCGCACGATCCGGCGAAGCGGGCCGGGGGTTTGCGGTCGTGGCTTCTGAAGTGAAGGAGCTCGCGGGACAAACAGCAAAGGCCACTGACCAGATTAGCAACGAAGTCCTTGCTATTCAGGACGCAACCAGCGTTTCAGTCGCTTCCATCAACGAGATCAGCTCTGTAATAGGCCGGTTAAACGAGATAGCCACATCCGTGGCGTCGTCGATTGAGGAGCAGGGTGCCGCTACAGCAGAGATTGCCAGCAACGCTCAACAAGCCGCCCAGGGCACCATCGCAGTTGCCGGTGATGTCAACCAGGTCCGGGAAGCCGCGAGGTCGAATGGCGAAGCATCAGCGCGTGTCAAAAGCACATCTGAGCTGATGAAAACGAAGTCCGACTTCATGCGCACCCGTATAGCGGAGTTCCTGAACACCATCCGGGCGGCTTGAAGCCCGCCCAGAAGTCGCCCAGAAGCAAACAAACCTCAGGCCCTAGTCCGTCGACCGTGATTTACGCGCCGACGGGCTCCGCCTGAGGTTTCAGCGCGGTCAATACGGTTAACCAAATTTCGATGTAAAGAAGCCTTATCCAGTTGAGGATGAGGCGGAAGTTGTATCCGACAGCCGCCAGGATCGGGTTTGCTGCATCGCCGGTTCGGTTGGCAAGGTAATTGCGGCCCATCCTGTGTTCGTTTTTCATATGGCCTATGACCGGCTCAACGGCTGAGCGTCGTCGCATCTGAGCCTTGATAGCCGGTGTGACACGGCGTTTCTGTCCGGCGGTGAAGACGCGGAACTTATGAGTGTCAGGCGCGTTGTGGCCGCGATAGCCGGCATCTGCCAGAATGCGTTTCAAGGTTCCACCGGTTAGCGCTTCGATTTGCGGAATGACGCTCGCCAGCGTGTGCCCATCATAGGGATTGCCCGGCAAGGCCTTTGCGTGGATGACAAACTGTCCGCCTTTGGAGCGTTTCACCGTGGTGGCAACAGAGGCCTTGACGCCGAACTCATACGGCTTGTGCGCCTTGCCCTTTCCAATGCATTCCACTTCCGGCGCATGGAGTGAATAGATCTTCGGCAGCGGATCGCGCCGCCTCTGGGAGCTTACCCGCTCGGCCAGCCACAAAGGTCGAAGGAAGGCTGCTTCCAGGTCCGGATTGCCTTTGGTCTTGCGGCGAATGTCGGCAACTGTCCGGCGCAAGAATGTCTTGAGTTTTCGTAAGGCTTTGCCCGCCCTCTTGAACTGTTTGGCATGGGCATAGCGCTGATGGGCAATCAAGGCGGCTTTGCCAACGCGCTTATAACTCTGGCGCAGGTCGATGCCTTCTTCCTTCGCTTGTTTGACCAGTCGCTCTCGTGCCCGGTGGATCAGCTTGGCGTCGGTTGGAAAGGCGATGTTCTTTTCCTGAACGGTCGTATCGACCACAGCCTGGGTGAAGTCCTGGGGCTTGGCTGCGCCCAGCTTGACAGACACGGCCAGGCTTTCCTCAAGCAGCGTCTGCAGCTTGTCCTCGCCCATGCGCTGACGCCAGCGCGTCATTGAGGAGCGATCGAAGGGCAGCTCATGGCGGAAGAACTCTTCGCCGCAGAAGTATTGATAATACGGGTTCTCAACCCAGCGGGCGCACAGTTCCTCATCAGACAGATTGTCGGTGTATTTGAGGATCGCAAGGCCCGCCATCACCCTTGTTGGCAGCGCAGGATGGCCGGGCTTGTCGGAATAGGCCGGGCCGCATTTTGCTGCCAGAAGATCCCAGTCAATCACCCGCGCAAGAACGGCTTTGGGATGCCCCATATCGAGGATCTGATCCAGCCTTGCCTTGAACAGATCCCGCTGTCCCGTCTCAACAGGTTCGGTTGGTTTCATAGCCGATTCACCTCTCCCGAATGCGCTCAAACAAGAGTGAATCACGCACAAAAGCTGATGTAAAGTTGCAAGGAAACAACCGCTTTCATGACAAAAACCTGCGAAAACAAATACTGGAAAGCGGGCAAGATCTGAATGTTCTCAGATGCTTGCGAATTCTTCACGGGGGACTAGTCCGCCAATTCGCCTTCGATCAGCTCAGCGGCCTTTCGGCCACTGAGGAGGGCACCGTGCACTGTACCATGATAGGCAAAACCGGTGTGCTCGCCAGCAAATAGAAGCGTTTTGGCGACAGGCTCCGCCAGACCATCGAAATAGCCCGGCGTGTTACCGACGGCCGTGAAGGAATAAGCACCGCCGGTGAAGGGATCTTGCGACCAGCGGGTGCTCAGATAATCCACCGGCTCTGGAATCCGGTCCCCGAACATATCCTTGAGAACGGCCATGCCGTCCGCGACCATTTCGCTGTCGCTCATTGCGTCAGCCTTGTCCGCATAGGCTCCAACCGAAAGGCCCAGGAGAATGTTTTCGGCGCTGAACGTGCGGTAGTTGAGGAAATAGTTCCAGCGTCCCGTATCCTCTCCCATATAGCCGAAATACTGCGTGTGCAGCGGCCAGAACGGTCGCTCAAACTTCAGAGCCAATTTGGTGACATTGCCGAACCCGATCTTTTCGATCCGCCTCTGATATGTTGACGGGAGCGGCGGGTCGAAGCGAATTTTGCCAGCCTTCAGGACACCGAGCGGCACCGTGCAGATGACGAAGCCGGACTCAAAAATCCCATCTGATGTGAGCACGGAAGCGCCCTCTCCTTGCCCATATTCAACGCCGATCACAGCAGTGTTCCGGCGGATGTCGAGACCGGCGGCTAGGCTCAAGGGTATCCGGTCATAGCCTCCAGACAGAATGACATCCGCACCGTTGAACTCATCGTCTTCATCGAAGTAGTAGGCAGAAAGCTTTTCGAGGGGAGCTCCACTGTCGAACTCGGTATAGGCACTGGTCATCCAGCGGAAAACCGCGTCGTCAAGCGCGGCCGGTGCCACGGTATTAATGGCCTTCAACAAGGACCGGTCCGGGTCGAAGCGCGCATCGATGTCTTCATAGAGACGGTAGAGCCTTTTCTCTGACGAAACGACTGTGCGATCGGCAATCACATTTCCGTCCCTGGCATGGAGGCGGAAGCTGTCATCGTCGGTAACAAAGGTCTCGGCCCCGATATCCGTTGCAAGCTTCGAAATGGGGTTGCCCTGCGGCCGGTGAATCCAAGCCGCGCCGGCCTCGAACGGCGCACCGAGCCGCCAGTCGGTCCGTATACGCCCCCCGACGCTGCCAGAGGCTTCCAGCACCACGACCGAATAGCCCAACGCCTTGAGGTCACGTGCAGCGGCCAGCCCGGCGATACCGGCACCAATGACAACAACGTCGAATTCATTCGTGCGTGCAGATACCGGGCTTCGCAATGCCACGGATGCCGATAGCGAACCGGCTGCAGCTGACAGAAACCGGCGGCGGCTGAGGGCCTTGCCGATGGATTGCAGTTGCGGGTGAACCTTGTCTGACACGCCAGCCTCCCTTGCCGTGAATGCTTCAAGCAAGGACTAGCACAATCGCGATCCGACCGGGTACGATGGCCCCAACTCAAGTCAAAGATTGAAAACCCTGGTCGGCTGAAAAAAACCCTTGTCCACCGTACCGAAGGCAACGGGAACTCCGGCTTCGCTGGCAAAGGCCGTTTCGCAATTGAGAGGCGCGTCGCGGCCGCGCAACAGGATGGCCATGCCCTTTCTGAGCTTGCCTGCGTCTATCTTGGAAACGGGGATCTCGGGAAACTCTTCCATGGCCTCGCGCACGGGCATGACAAACTCCGCGACCAATTCCTCGACGCCTTCATCGTCCGCCAAGTCTTTGGCCGCATCCAGAAGCTCGTCCAGTTCGACCATATCGTCTTCGCCAAACGGGCCGACCAAAAGCCGGCGCAATCCGGTTACATGTCCGCAGGTATCGAGGCGGCGGCCGAGGTCGCGGGCCAGCGCGCGGACATAAGTTCCCTTTCCGCATTCAGCTTCGAAAACGGTTCTGTTTTCGTCCGGACACTCGATCAGGACCAACCGGTGGACATCAATCGGTCGCGCTTCCAGCTCGATTTCTTCGCCCTCGCGCGCAAGATCGTAGGCACGCTCACCTGCCACTTTGATGGCGGAGAATTTCGGCGGAACCTGCATGATGGTACCGGTGAATTCAGGCAAGACCGCTTCGATTTCGTCAATACCCGGCCGATTCTCCGAGGTCGCGACCACTTCGCCTTCGGTATCGTCGGTGTTGGTTTCGGCACCCCAGGTCACTTCGAAACGGTAGACCTTGCGCCCATCCATGACGAAAGGCACTGTCTTGGTCGCCTCACCAAAGGCGATCGGCAGCATGCCGGACGCCCGGGGGTCAAGCGTCCCAGCATGACCGACCTTTGCCGGCGACAGGATGCGCTTGATCTTTCCGAGTGCTTCGTTGGAGGTGATGCCAAGCGGCTTGTCCAGAGCCAGCCAGCCGTGAATGGCGTTTTTCTTTCTTTTGAATTGTTGTTTCTTGGCCATTTTGGGTGTCGTTACATTTCAAGAAGTTTGGTTGGCAGCTTACCGGAGGGAGCACAATGAAGAACAGGAAATGGAAAGCCCAGGCTACCCGATGCCGTATCCGGCAGAGTTCCAAAGCTCACTGGTTGTGGCTCTAGACCGGGGCTGGGCTCGGCGGCCTGGCTTAGCTTTTGCCGTCACCTTCATCCGCTGCATCATCGTCTAGATCGCGGGCGACATCGGGCGAATGCAGGATATTGCCGATCCGATCGTCATCGTCGAAACGTGTGTCGAGCACGAAGCGGAGGTCCGGCATGTACTTCATGGTCAGCCGCCGGGACACCAGTCCGCGCAGAAACTTCGCGCTGCGGTTCAAGGCCTTGGCGATTTTTTCGCCATCGCCACCGCCGAGCGGCATGACAAGGCACGTAGCCAGGCGAAGGTCCGGCGTCATCCGGACTTCCGGAACAGTGATGATCACGCCATCGACGTCCGGGTCAGCCAGTTCACCGCGGGTCAGAATATCCGACAGTTCCTTGCGCACGGTCTCACCAACACGCAACTGCCGTTGGGACGGACCTGCCGGGCCGTGGCCATGATGTCTTGCCATGAGTTGTCCTGTTCGCCGATCTCCCGAACCGGCGCAATGTTCACGCGCAATGCGCGCTATGAAAAAGAGCGCGCAGTCGCTGCGCGCTCATTGAATAGTCGTTTGGCGCTCTGGAAACAGGTCCGGAAATTGCTCCGGTCCTGTAATCCGGTCAGAGCGTGCGGGCGATCTTCTCGACCCGGAAACACTCGATGATATCGCCCGGGCGCATGTCCTGGTATTTGGTGAAGTTCATACCACATTCCTGCCCGGACTCGACTGTCTTGACCTCGTCCTTGAAGCGCTTGAGCGTACCAAGTTCGCCCTCGTGCACCACGACATCGTCGCGGATCAGGCGAACGTTGGCGCCGCGTTCCACGATGCCTTCGGTAACCAGACAACCAGCCACCTTGCCGACCTTGGAAATGTGGAAGATCTCCTTGATCTCCGCATTGCCGAGGAACGTCTCGCGCAATTCGGGAGAGAGCAGGCCGGACATGGCCGCCTTGATGTCATCCACCAGATCATAGATCACGTTGTAATAACGGATCTCGATGCCTTCGCGGCTCGCAGCTTCACGCGCCTGTTTGTTGGCGCGCACGTTGAAGCCGATGATCGGCGCCTTGGACGCGGTCGCCAGTGTCACGTCGCTTTCGGTGATCCCGCCGACACCCGAGAGCAGAATGCGAGCCCCGACTTCGTCAGTGCCAAGTTCGGCAAGCGCATTGGTAATCGCTTCGGCAGATCCCTGCACGTCGGCCTTGAGGACCAGCGGGAATTCCTTCCTGCCGGTTTCCTGCAGACGGTTCATCATCTGCTCGAGAGATCCGCGGGCACCTGAGGCAACCACGGAGGCCTTCTCGCGGATCTGGCGCAAACGGTAGTCGGTGATCTCGCGGGCACGTGCTTCGTTTTCAACGACTGCGACCTGATCTCCAGCTTCCGGTGTTCCCTGGAACCCGAGCACCTCAACCGGCTTGGCTGGGGCAGCTTCGCTGACCTGATCTCCGTTTTCGTCCAGCATGGCGCGGACACGGCCCCAGGCGGACCCTGCGACCAGGATATCTCCCGGCTTCAGTGTACCCTTCTGAACCAGAACGGTCGCAACCGGACCACGGCCACGGTCAAGCTGGGCTTCAATGACGATACCTTCGGCAGTACGTTCCGGATTGGCTTGAAGTTCCAGAACCTCCGACTGCAGCAGGATCATCTCCAACAGCTTGTCGAGGTTGGTACCGTTCAGTGCGGAAACTTCCACATCGATGACGTCACCGCCCATAGATTCGACCACGATCTCTTCGCTCAAGAGTTCCGTGCGCACGCGGTTCGGATCGCCGCCCGGTTTGTCGATCTTGTTGATAGCCACGATGATCGGCACATCGGCCGCCTTGGCGTGGGCAATCGCTTCCTTGGTTTGCGGCATGACACCATCGTCGGCAGCAACCACAAGGATCACGATATCCGTCGATTTCGCACCACGGGCACGCATCTGGCTGAAGGCCGCGTGGCCCGGTGTATCGATGAAGGTGATCTTCTGACCGTCCTGATCGATCTGATAGGCGCCGATATGCTGAGTGATGCCGCCTGCTTCACCCGTGACGACCTTCGACTTGCGGATCGCATCGAGCAGCGACGTCTTGCCGTGATCAACGTGACCCATGATGGTCACAACCGGCGGCCGTTGCTGCAAGTCGGCTTCATCATCATCAGTGGTGAACAGGCCCTCTTCGACGTCAGCTTCAGAGACGCGCTTGACGGTGTGGCCCATCTCCTCAGCGATCAGTTCGGCGGTATCGGCGTCGATAACGTCGTTGATCTTGAGCATCTGGCCTTGCTTCATCAGAAGCTTGATGACATCAACCGCACGCTCGGCCATCCGGTTTGCAAGTTCCTGGATGGTGATCGCTTCCGGCAAGGTGACTTCACGGGAGATCTTTTCCCGGACAACCTGCTGCTGCCCGCGCTTCGCCTTTTCCTGCCGCCGGCGCATCGAAGCGAGCGACCTGGAGCGCTGCTCGTCGCCGCCTGTCGCTGCCGAGATGGTCAGCTTGGAGCGGCGCCGGTCTTCGCCGCCGCGAGGATTGCGTGTCGGCGCCGGGGCCTGCTTCGGCCGTTTGACCGGGCGCAGACCACCCTTGGCTGCCTGGGACTCGTCCTCCCGCTTTTCGTCGCGCTGTTGTTGCGGACGGGCAGGCGCAGCCGCGGCGGCTTCGGGTTTTTTCTCTTTTTCGGGCTTTTCCGCAGTCTTTTCCGGTTTTTTCTCAGCCTTCGGAGCCGGCTTGCGGCCCATATCGTCAAGGCTGCGCGGACGGCCGTCGCGCTGATTGCCCGGCCCTCGTGCGGCAACTTTTCGAACTGATCGAACTGGAGCGGGCGCCGGTTCGGGCTTGGCGGCAACAGGTGCTTCTTCCACGGGAGCTTCCGCTGGAGCCTCTTCGGCCACGGTCGAAGCCGCTGATACCTGTTCCTCGGCTTCGCGTTTCTTTTGTTCTTCCGCTTCCTGCTTGAGGCGCTCTTCTTGTTCCGCCTTCAGCTGTGCCTCCTGGGCGGCACGGATCTTGGCCTCTTCTTCCCGGCGCTGACGCTCGACAACTTCTCGCTCCTTGGCGAGTTGCAGCGCGGCTGCGCGGGCGGCGGCTTCTTCCTTGGTTAGGGTACGAAGAACGTTTCCGCCCTTTTGCCGCTGACCACCGGAGGGACGGCGCTCTTTCTGCTGCGGGGCCGGGGGTGCGGGCTTGCGCACTGGCTCAGCAGGCTTCTCCGTGCGCGCCGGTGCCGGTGCTGCGGCTTCCGCCTTTGGCTCCTGGCCAGGCATCACGATACGTTTTCTCTTTTTTTCCACGACGACGGATTTCGACCGGCCATGCGAAAAGGACTGGCGAACAGTGCCCTGATCGCCGCCTCCGCGCTTCAAGCCGAGTGTCTTGCCCCGCTCCACGCTAATAGTCTTGTCGCCTGGATTCTTCGTATCGCTCATATTTGCCTTCAGTCCTGCACTGCAATATTGCGGTGCGTTTCCTCATTCCTGCGCAGCAGCGCCGCCGCGGAAATCTTCCAGTTTCCGAACCCGTGACAGGAAGTGACTGCTTGCTTGCCCGGCAAGCAGTGCAGCATGTATCACATTTGTCCCGCCCAATGCCAAACCCAATTGGCTGGAATCGAACGTTCGGACGATTTCGTATCCCTGTCCGGGCCCATTTTCCCTGGCAACAACCGCCGCCAGCTTCCGTACTCCGTCATCAGCGGCATCCGACGCATGGACTAGTCCAGCGACTGTTCCGCCTTTAATCGCGGCCTCTACCTTGGCATGGCCTGTAACCAGTTCCCCGGCCTTCCGGGTCATGGACAGTGCCTGTAGGCTCGCGGTTTCCAGCAAGGCCTCAACGCGGTCCGCCAATCCCGGCTCAACCCCCGCATCGGCCTTGAATCCGCGGCCGAACACTTTCGACCGCCCCTTCTCTGCTTCCGAAATCACCGCGCGTGACGCCGTTACCCAAACGCCGCGGCCCGGAAGCCTTCTCTTCAAATCCGGAACAACCCTGCCTTCCGGATCAAGCACAAAGCGAATAAGCGCCTCTACCGGGAGAACCTGGCGGGTAACGGCGCATTGCCGCTCCGTCGGATCATTCTTCCTGGGCACTCGATCCGCTCCTCTCCAAAATGGCTCAGCCGTTCAGAATGGCGCCTGCCGGCTCGGTTTCTTCTGATACCTCGACAGCAGTTTCTTCGCCTTCTTCAATTCCCTCTTCATCTTCGGCTTCAACCGCCAGATCCTCTTCCGTGATCCAACCCACCGCCAGGCGCGCAGCCATAACCATATTTTCCGCCTCGGCCCTTGAAAGGCTGAAGTCCGACAACGCCCCTTCGAATTTTTTGACTTCGCCGTCCTTGCGTTCGGTCCAGCCAACCAGATCATCAGCAGCACATCCTGCGAGATCTTCCACGGATTTGACGTCATCCTTGCCGAGAGCGACAAGCATGGCAGTCGTCAGCCCGTCGATACCGCGAAGCTCATCGGAAACACCGAGCTGAATACGCTCCTCATCGAGTTTCGCCTCCAGCTCGCTCAGATAGTCGCGGGCACGTGCCTGAATTTCCTCTGCCGTATCGTCGTCGAAACCCTCAATCAAGGCAATTTCGTCGAGTTCGACATACGCGACTTCCTCAACAGAGGTGAACCCTTCCGTTGCCAGCAACTGGCCGACCATTTCATCGACGTTCAGGGCTTCCATAAAGAGGTTGGAGCGTTCCTGGAATTCCTTCTGGCGGCGCTCGGACTCTTCCTGTTCCGTCATAATGTCGATCGCCCACCCGGTGAGCTGCGACGCAAGCCGGACATTCTGCCCCCGGCGGCCGATCGCCAGAGACAACTGATCGTCCGGAACAACGACTTCAATACGCTCAGCGTCTTCGTCAAGCACCACTTTGGCAACTTCCGCCGGCTGCAGCGCGTTGACAATGAAGGTGGCTTCGTCTTCCTGCCACGGGATGATGTCGATTTTTTCGCCCTGCAACTCGCCAACTACAGCCTGCACGCGGCTCCCGCGCATACCCACACATGCGCCAACGGGATCAATTGACGTGTCTTTGGAAATCACCGCGATCTTCGCGCGCGACCCAGGATCACGGGCAACCGACTTTATCTCGATCACCCCATCATAGATTTCCGGCACTTCCTGAGCAAACAGCTTGGCCATGAATTGCGGGTGCGTGCGCGACAAGAAGATTTGCGGGCCGCGTTGCTCGCGGCGAACGTCGTAGATGAAAGCGCGGATGCGGTCGCCGGTGCGGAAAAGTTCGCGTGGGATCAGTTCGTCGCGTCGCACGATACCTTCGCCGCGGCCCAGATCGACGACCACATTGCCGTATTCGGCCCGCTTGACGACACCGTTGATAACTTCGCCGACACGATCCTTGAATTCGTCATACTGCTGGTCGCGCTCGGCTTCGCGCACTTTCTGCACAATGACTTGCTTCGCCGACTGGGCGGCGATCCGGCCGAAATCAAGCGGCGGGAGCGGTTCGGCAATAAAATCGCCAATATTGGCTTCCGGGTTACGAGTTTGGGCATCCTGAAGGGCGATCTCGGTAGAAACGTTTTCCACCGCTTCAACCACTTGCAACAGGCGCTGCAACCTGATCTCACCAGTCTTCGAATTGATTTCGGCGCGGACCTCGGTCTCCATACCATACCGGGACCGGGCTGCCTTCTGGATAGCGTCCTCCATTGCAGAGATAACAATGGTCCGGTCGATGGATTTCTCCCGCGCCACCGCATCGGCGATTTGCAGCAGTTCCAGCCGGTTCGCGCTGATAGCCATACTTCCACTCCTCTTGCGCTGCCGCCTCGCCGGCAACGCGTGATTGCTGTCCCAGGCGCCCGGTCAGTTGGGCTTGTTGTCCTGCGTCAGATCCCCGTCCTGCGAGCGGGCAGCCAGCGCTGCCTTTTCCGCCCGCAAGGCGGCACTAATCAAGTCATCCGTCAAAATCAGCTTGGCTTCGCCAATCTGATCAAGCGGTAATTTCGCATCGGCGTCCTGATCCTCGGGTGCATCCGGCAAGCGCACAATCGCGCATCCGTCACCCGTGCCGGTCAATGTGCCTCTGTACCGTTTGCGGCCGTCCAGCATGACCGCCATCTCAATCCGGATCTCGTGCCCGGACCACGTATCGAAGTCACTGGCACGCACCAGCGGACGGTCGATCCCCGGCGACGAGATTTCAAGATGGTAGGCCCGGTTGATCGGATCCTCGACATCCAGGGCCGGGGACACAGCCCTGCTGACAGTCTCGCAGTCTTCGACGGTCATCGTGCCATCCGGCCGCTCGGCCATGATCTGCAGCGTGCAGCCATTTGCCGCGCTGATCTTGGTGCGGACCAACCGGAAGCCAAGGTCCTCGATCACAGGTTCGACTATGGCCGCAACCCGTGCGTCCAGCCCCTGTTCCGTAATGATGCGCGGCTCCTGTGCGCTCAATGCCTGGCTCCTGACTGTCATTTCGTTGCTGCAATCGGCAGCTGTCGCAACATCCTGCAAACGGACACGCGATGCTAGGGTCTGTGGACCACGGATATACAAAAAAGAGCGGGTCCCGGTTGGGCCCACCCTCAAACGCTCCGATAAGCCGTAAGAGATGAAACTGCGCGATGTATAACGCCAAACCATACAAGAACGCAAGCCGTCTGAGCGTTATTCGCCGGGTGTGTGCTCTTTGCGCCGGAAGGTCAGATAGCGGCCGGTCCGGTTTTCACGGATTGCCTTGGCTTCGTAGCGGGTGCCCGGCCACCCGCGCCAGGGCGTTTTCCAGTCCATTGCCGTTTCGGCGCACCACTCAAAAGCGCTGTGATCACGGCATTGCCGGAGCGTCCAGTCCACATAGGTGTCGATGTCGCTGGCAAACCGGAACTCACCTCCGGGACGGATTACCCTTGCATAACGATCAAGATTTTCCGCGTTGATAAAGCGACGTTTCCAATGGCGTTTCTTCGGCCAGGGATCGGGGTATAGCTGATAGGCAAGATCGACGGAGTCCGCCGGAAGCCAGTCGAGAACATTGATAGCATCGTCGTCATAGAGACGGATGTTGGTCAGGCCTTCCTCGAAGACCGCAGTGACGACCTTGGCCATACTGCCGACGAACGGTTCGACGCCAATAAAACCGGTCCCTGCCGAATCGCGGGCCCGGTTAAGCAAGTGCTCACCGCCGCCAAAACCGACTTCCAGTACCGTTTCCGAAACCGGCGCTTCGAACAACTCAGCCAGGTTCTCCGGTGCCGGTTTAGACAGATCGAGTGCAAGCTTGGGAAGCTCGCTATCCATGAGGCCAGCGCGGCGCGGACTGAGGGGCTTTCCCATACGCCGGCCAAAAAATGACCCCTTGTAGTATTCAACCATCGCGCAGTTACTTCGCGCCGCCAGCCATCAAGGCTGGCGGACATTCTGTTGTCTTGAGAGTTCACCTCCGCATGGCGGCAGTTAACCGGCCAGCGTCTTCAGTGCGTCAACAAGATCGGTCTTTTCCCAGCTGAATCCGCCGTCCGCTTCCGGTTCACGGCCGAAATGTCCGTAAGCGGCGGTGCGCTCATAGATCGGTCGGTTCAGCTGGAGGTGTTCACGGATCCCGCGCGGCGTGAGGCTCATCACGTCTTTGATGCCGTTTTCCAGTTTCGCAGCATCGCAATGTCCCGTGCCGTGCAGATCGACATAGACCGACAGCGGCTCTGCAACGCCAATCGCGTAGGAAAGCTGGATCGTGCACCTTTCGGCGAGTTCGGCTGCAACCACGTTCTTGGCGAGATAGCGGGCAGCATAGGCCGCCGAGCGGTCGACCTTGGTCGGATCCTTGCCGGAGAACGCACCGCCACCGTGCGGCGCCGCACCACCATAAGTATCGACAATGATTTTCCGGCCGGTCAGACCGCAATCACCATCAGGGCCGCCGATTACGAAGGCCCCGGTCGGGTTGACGTGCCAGACCGTTTCATCGGACACCCAGCCTTCAGGCAAGGTCTTCAGAATGTAAGGCTCAACGATCTTGCGCACATCACCAGATGTCAGATCGGCATCAAGGTGCTGGGTCGAGAGAACGATCGAGGTCACGGCTACCGGTTTGCCGTCTTCGTAACGGACCGTAACCTGGCTTTTGGCATCAGGCCCCAAAACACCGGATTCGCCGCTTTTGCGAGCCTGCGCTAGTTCTTGCAGAATCTTGTGGGAGTAAAGGATCGGCGCCGGCATCAATTCCGGCGTTTCACGGCAAGCATAACCGAACATAATGCCCTGATCACCCGCGCCTTCATCCTTGTTGCCAGACGCATCTACGCCCTGGGCGATGTGCGCCGATTGTGCGTGCAAATGCACAGCCACGTCACAATTGGCCCAGTGGAATCCGACCTGTTCATAGCCAATGTCACGGATGGCGAGGCGCGCGATATGCGCGATGTAATCTGACGTGATCGTATCGGGGCCGCGTGTTTCTCCCGCAATGACAACACGATTTGTGGTTGTCAGCGTCTCGCAGGCCACCCGCGCTTCGGGAAGTTCCTTGAGGTAGGCATCTACAACGGCATCAGAGATGCGATCACACACTTTATCCGGGTGCCCCTCTGAAACAGATTCGGAGGTAAACAGATAGTTCTGACGTGCCATGGGCTTAACGTCCTTCTGGGAAAGAAAAATAAATGACGGGGGCGGCGAATTGCATCGCCGCCCCCGGGAAATCAATCTTAGATGTTTGTGCGACAGTCAAGCTGTCCGCGGATTTTTTACTCGTCACCCGCCAGCGAGCGGACCAGATCCACAATACGGCGGCGTACCCGCGCATTTTCAATACGGACAAATGCCTTGTTGAGCGACAGTCCTTCAGAGGATGACAAGAAGTCCACGACGTAGGAGGTCGGTTGGGTTTCGCCGAAACCTTCCGCTTCTTCAGGTGTACCCGGAGCGTCTTCGAAGAAGAATGAAACCGGAACTTTCAGAATGGTGGCAATATGTTGCAGTCGGCTGGCACCAATCCGGTTGGTACCCTTCTCATACTTCTGAATCTGCTGGAAGGTAATCCCCAGGCTTTCGCCAAGTTTCTCTTGGCTCATGCCAAGCATCATTCTGCGCAAACGGACTCGGCTACCGACATGAATATCGATGGGGTTGGGTGATTTTTTACTGGGCATGTTTTATTTCTCTCAACTTTGGTCACAGCGTTCTTGGCTTTTCTTTCGCTTGCAACCGGAACATTCCCACACACCCGGCAGCTGAGCTTCCCCACAACCCAACAATGTACATGCGATATCACTCAATTGAGCTTGTCACAGTTGTATCACGTTTCAATCACCATCCCAACAGCAAAATCGATTAAAATGGGCGGTTCGACTTTTGATGGTTACCGCGACGGAAGCCAAGAATATCAACAACATAGACCACAAAAACAATCCATCGTCAAATTTTCCATAATAAGTTTTTCCAATGCTTTCTGGCAGCGTCACATCGATCACTCCGCTGTCGAATATTGTCAAACTTTGCAATAATCGACCATGACCATCCACAACAGCGGATACGCCCGTGTTTGCAGCACGTACCAGCGGGACACCTGATTCGATTGCACGCAGACGGGCCTGTGACATGTGCTGGAACGGACCCGGTGTTCTTCCGAACCATGCGTCGTTCGTCAAGTTGAGGATGAAATCCGGCCGTTGATCCATTCCGCGTTCAGCGCCCGGAAAGATCGCCTCATAACAAATCAGTGGCAGAAACAGTGCCGCTCCTGGGCCGGAAAGAAGTTTTGACCGGTAACCGGCATCGAATCCTTCCGGCGTTCCGGCAAGATTTTCGATCCCGAGCGCCCGAAAAACGCCTTCAAACGGAATAAACTCACCGAACGGGACCAAGCGAACTTTGTCATAGACGTCGCGCACAGCACCATGTGTGTCGACCACGTAGACACTGTTGAAGTAGCGAGTTCTATCACTCTCCTGTTCGACGCGAATAGCCCCGGTGGCGAGCATATCATTCGGCTGCAAAACTTCAGCAATGCGAACAAGAGCGCCAGGTTCCCTGGTCAGCAGAAACGGTACTGCCGATTCCGGCCAAACCACCAGACGATTCGAATTGGCAGGCGTCTCGACTTGAGAAGGCACACCGCTCATCTCGAGAAGCGTATCGAATATCTCGTCCTTCAACTCCGGACGCCATTTATCCTGCTGTGCAATGGAAGGCTGGACGATCCGAACCGTCATCCCCGTTTCGTTGCTGATCGGCGCCGTCAGGCGCACGGTCCCGAAGACAACCATTCCGGCCAGCAGCACCGCTGCCCCAAGCAGGAGAAAAAACCGGTGTCTAATGGGCCGGGCGTCGGCAAGAACGGCAGGCGAGGCAAATATCAAGACGGCCAGAAAGCTGAGGCCATAGACCCCGGTCACGCTGGCGGTCTGTGCCAATACAAGGCTTTCTGAAATCGAGTATCCAAATGCGTTCCATGGAAATCCGGTCAAAACATTGCCGCGAAGCCAATCGGACAGAGCGAGCGATGCTGCCAATAGCCCGATCCGCAAAAACGTTCCGTTCCACAAGATCGCCGATAGACCGACGGCAATGGCTGTGAAAATCGCAAGACCTGCCGGCATGCCAAGAACAGCGAGTGGCAACAGCCAAGCGAACCGGTCGGCATCCACTAAAAACGCCGCACCGATCCACCACAAACCCGCCAGAAAGTAACCAAACCCGAAGAACCAGCCGAGTGTAGCGCCGGCCCGGAACCTGCGCAGCGCATTCCAGTCGCCGGGGGCTACAGCCCCGTCCATCAACCAGACAAGAACAGGAAAGGAAATTGCCAGAACGGGAACCGCGCCGTAGGGCGGAAGTGCCAGCGCTGCCATGCTCCCTGCCAGGAACGCAAAACCCTTGCGGCGCCACCCCCAAGCCAGAAGGCAAGCGTTCGGCAACGCTGTTACAATGGCAACGGGAAACTGCATTTGAGACCGGTCTTGTGAGGTTGTGCGGTGAGAGAAAATGGGACGGGCAGCCGGGCCGGGTCAAGCTGATGCAATACAATTTCCCGCTATGTCACGGTTTGCCGCGACGGCTTGACTCGACCGTTCAAGTCCTGGCGAGGTCTGATTTCTTCTGTTGTTCCGCCTTTGCCTCGGACGGATCGGATTCATCAGAGCGCTTTGGCCTCCGGCGGCTATCAAGGGCCTTTTGATCGGGCCGACGGCGCCGGATCCTCAGGCGCTTGATCCTGCGCGGATCGGCATCGAGAATCTCAAACTCATATCCGGGTACGTCCGATACAAACAGCAACTCTCCGCGAACGGGAACCCGTCCAACCGAAACATACAGCAATCCGCCCAACGTATCGACGTCTTCGGTGATCTCGCCGTTGCTTAGAGTTGTGCCGAGGACTTCATCGAGATCCTCGAGCGGCAGGCGAGGATCGGCCACCCAATCGCGGTCTCCGGCCGCAACCAGCATGTCTTCTTCTTCTTCGTCGTGCTCGTCCTCGATATCGCCGACGACCTCCTCAACGAGATCTTCGAGCGAAACGAGGCCATCGGTACCGCCATATTCATCGATGACCAGTGCCATCTGGATGCGCCCTGCCTGCATCTTGGCCATCAGGTCCGTTGCAGGCATAGACGGCGGAACAAAAAGCAGGTTTCGAACCAAATCGGTCTCAGCCAGCGTGATCGACAGATCGACGGTCGACAGATCAAGATGGGACGCATTGTGGCCGGGTCTCGCAGCACTGCTCTCGTCCTCTTCATCGTCGTGATCAACCGGCGTGTCTCCTTCATCTGCCGGGAAATCTTCTTCTCCGTCCATTGTTTCCGCTTCGGTGCAAATCCCCTTCTCGGCAATGTGGGCCATGAGATCCTTGATATGAACCATGCCACGGGGGTCATCGAGCGTGTCGTCAAAAACGGGCATCCGCGAATGCCCGCTTTCCTGAAACAACTCCATCACCCGGCTAAGGCTCGTGCCCAGTTCAACAGCATCAATGTCTGCACGTGGGATCATTACATCGTCTACGCGCAACTCCCGCAGGCGCAGGATGTTGCCAAGGAGCAGCCGCTCTTCGGGCGAGAACGTTTCATCTCCGCCGGTCTCACGCGCAAGCTCGTCAGCAAGATTGTCGCGAAGACTGGACGACCCGCGTCCGAGTCGCAATAACTTCTTGATTGAATCGATAATGGCCGCGGGTTGCCGCGGCTTCGGCTGTTGAGGGTCTTCCTCATCCTGTTGCCGGTCGGAACCTCCGGCCCTTGCGGCCGATACCGGACTGTGCGTTTCAGCTGCGCTCATCGTCTTTCATCGCAAGAATGTCTGCACTTACTGTGCCACTTTTGTGCTGTCTGCGGCAAGTGGGCGGCCTTCGTAAGGATCGTCAATATTCAACACCGCCAGAATAGCGCGCTCT
This sequence comes from Roseibium sp., assembly GCA_965230445.1. Lineage (GTDB taxonomy): Bacteria > Pseudomonadota > Alphaproteobacteria > Rhizobiales > Stappiaceae > Roseibium. The sequence continues at coordinate 3,964,844 of OZ246005.1, forward strand.
GTCGATTCCATAAGCTCGGCCTCGTCTGCCTCGATATGGTCATAGTCGAACAGATGCAGCAGCCCATGAACCGTCAGATGGGTGAGATGAGCCGAAAATTCAATTCCCAACTCATCTGCTTCCCGTTTAACGGTTTCAAAGCCAAAAACAATATCGCCAAGCAATGGGCCATAGGTATCGTTCTCGGGATCACTTCCGGGAAATGACAGGACATTCGTAGGACTGTCCTTCTGGCGCCAAGCTCCGTTCAAATCACGGATCGCAGCATCGTCAGTGAAGAGCAGCGAAACTTCGCTGCCCTCGCAGACCGACAAAGATGCAACAGAAAATGCTGCGGCAATCGCACGTTCGGAAAGGCTTGCAAGCTTTGCTTCGTCCGGCCAGTCCCCGGCCGCGATGTTCAAGCCGATCTCGAACGCATCTGGCATTTGCGCCGATACCGTCTGTTCGGGACTGTTCACGTCGCCGGCACCCCGGTGGTCGCCTCTGTTTGCTGGCGCTCTTCAAAGCGCCGTTCACGCGCTTCAGACGCCCGGCGAGCCGCGTTGTCATAAGCTGTCACGATCCGGGCAACCAGCTCGTGGCGGACAACATCGGTTTCGGTAAACCGCACGTGCGCAACACCCTCAACGTCCCCAAGGAGCGCCAACGCTTCGCGCAGTCCGGATTGCTGGCCGGGCGGCAAATCGATCTGGCTGGGATCACCGGTAACGATCATCTTGGAGTTTTCACCCAACCGGGTGAGGAACATCTTCATCTGCATGGATGTGGTGTTCTGCGCTTCGTCGAGCAGTACCACCGCATCGGACAAGGTCCGGCCGCGCATGAAGGCCAGCGGCGCGACCTCGATCATGCCCGATTGCAAACCCCGGTCGACCTTTTCCGGCGGCATCATGTCGTAAAGCGCATCATAAAGTGGACGCAGATAAGGGTCGACTTTCTCTTTCATATCACCTGGAAGAAAGCCAAGGCGTTCGCCGGCCTCAACCGCCGGGCGGGACAGAATGAGACGGGACGCATCGCCGCGTTCGATCAGGGCTGCTGCAAAGGCTACAGCAAGATAGGTCTTGCCGGTACCCGCCGGACCTGTGCCAAAGACAAGATCCGCCCGGTCCATCGACCGGATGTAAGCGTCCTGGGTCGGTGTGCGGGCAACTACTGTCTTGCGCCGAGTGGAAATCTGGGCAAATGCCAGCCTCGACTTGGGCTCAAGCGTCGGCAACGGAAGCTGCGCCTCATTTGCCGCCGCCAACCGCAAGGCACCATCTACATCGCCCGGATGAATTTCATGCCCCTGCAACAAGCGCTGATACAGCGACTCAAGCGCCGTACGCGCCTGGTTGCATGCCGCCTGACTGCCTTTCAGGGTCACCTGGTTGCCGCGTGCGACCGCATCGACGCCAAGGCGTTGCTCAATCAGGGCCAGGTTCTGATCGAACTGGCCGAAAAGATCGCCGATCAGCCGGTTATCCTCGAAGGCGAGAACGATGTGGGTCATATCCGAAGCGGATGCGGCCTGGCCTGCCGGGTCCTGTACCTTGCGTGAGGACGATTGGCTATTGCGCGTCAAATGCCGCCTCCATTAGGGCCACTCATGGCAACGCTTACGCCGCCGTCGGCGATGCATTTTCATCTTGCCCGTCTATTCGTCGCCCGAACAGCGAATTGGCGCCTATGTCCGTGATTTCCACCGGTACTATGCCGCCGATCATCTGAACCGGTGCGTCTACCTGCACTGCCTGCAGCCAGGGCGACTTTCCGGTCAGCTGTCCCGGATTGCGGCCCTCCTTTTCCAAAAGCACATCGAAGATCATGCCCAGGCGAGACTGGTTGAATTGCTTTTGCTGGTCGCTGACTAGCGCCTGAAGCTCCTGAAGCCGGGCAGATTTCACGTCTTCCGGCACATGGTCTTCCATTGTTGCTCCGGGTGTGCCCGGGCGCGGGCTGTACTTGAAGGAGAAGGCCGAACCGTATTGCACCCGACGGATCAGATCCATCGTGTCTTCAAAGTCCTGATCCGATTCGCCCGGGAATCCGACGATGAAATCGCCAGACAGGGCAATACCGGGCTGCGCATCGCGGATACGATCAATCAGCCGGAAATAGTCGTCCCGCGTGTGCTTGCGGTTCATGGCTTTCAGGATCCGGTCGGATCCGGACTGCACCGGCAGATGGAGATAGGGCATTAGGCTGCCCAGATCCCGATGCGCCTCAATCAAATCGTCATCCATGTCGCGCGGATGACTGGTCGTATAGCGGAGACGATCAAGACCATCGATTTCCGCCAGGTGCCGCAACAGCCTGCCGAGACCCCAAACCGATCCATCCGGCGCACCGCCATGGTAGGCGTTCACGTTCTGCCCAAGCAACGTGACTTCGCGAACGCCTTCTTCAGCCATGCGCCGTGCTTCGCCAACAATCTGCTCAACGGACCGCGATACTTCCGCTCCACGCGTATAGGGCACCACGCAGAAGGTGCAGAATTTGTCACAGCCTTCCTGAACAGTAAGGAAAGCTGCCGGGGCACGCCTGGGCCGCGGCTTGGAAGCATCGGCAGACAGGCGGTCGAATTTCGCGTCGATATCGAATTCGGTTTCGACAACCTTAGTTCCGCCCTCGGCCTTGTCGAGCAGCGACGGCAACTGGTGATAACTCTGCGGACCGACAACAAGATCGACGATCGGTGCCCGGCGGGAGATTTCCTCTCCTTCGGCCTGGGCCACACACCCGGCAACACCCACCATCGTGGACTTACCCGATTTGGCCCGCTCTTCCTTGACCTTCCGGACGCGGCCCAGTTCCGAATAAACCTTCTCGGCCGCCTTTTCACGAATGTGACAGGTGTTCAACAGAACCAGATCAGCATCTTCAATATCATCGGTTGGCTGATAGCCCTTGGCGCCCAGCACGTCCGTCATGCGTTCGCTGTCATAGACATTCATCTGGCAGCCATAGGTGCGCACAAATACTTTCCGGGCGTCTGCCGGCGTTTCAGGTGCGCCGCCAGATGTGTCCGGTCGGTTCTGATCCAGTTCGAAATCCGGGCCGCGTGTCATTCGATCCTCTTCGCCTCTCCGGCCGATCACCGGAAGGCATATTGTCAGGCGCAATTCCCCGTGCGCCTATACCCAATCGTAAGTCCGGGCCGGAGCTCAGGCCGTATCTGCGCCAGCTTTACTTGGTTTTTCCGTGCTTGAGAATAGGCTCGCATCCGGGATTTCGCCGGGGTTCGCGATCCATGGCTCAGATTGGGTGAGCGAATATATGGTCATGGCGCGGACTTCAGTTTCAACCTGCCGGGTCAGGGCCTTGCGATCGGTCGAGACATCAACCTCCACCGGCCTCCCCCAACGCACCACGACATCGAGCGCGCCACGCCGGAAAATGCCCCACAAATGGCCAGCCAATTCCATGTCACCATACCATGCCACATTCGGACGGTAGGCGCGCCCCATCGGAATGCCATAAAGGCCCTGATAGGCGATCGACATGGGCTGAACCCAGACTTTTCCGTTTTTAGTTCCTGTCACTGCACGGGTCGCGGCCCCCAACAATGCCGACCGGAATGGCAGAACCGAGTTGCCATCGTTCGATGTCCCCTCGGCAAACAGCACCATCATGTCACCTTCCGCCATGCGTTCGGCAATCACATCGGCTGCGGCACCGGTTTTGCTGCGCCGTTCGCGCTCGACAAAGACAGTGCGCTGTAGTTTGGCGAACAAGCCGAATACTGGCCAACGGGACACTTCCGACTTGGCGATAAAAGAAAGCGGCGCCAATGAGCCAATCACGGTGATATCCACCCAGGAGGCATGGTTGGCTGTTACCAGCAAAGGCCTGTTTGCGGTGGGTTCGCCGAACTGTTCAATCCTGATCCCGACAAGACGGGTGGCGATCTTGTGCCATACAAAAGGGAGTTTGCGGCGAATGCCAAGATTCAGTTTCAAGGCGATCCATTGCATCGGGATCATGACCAGCGATACCACGGTCAGGACGAAGATGATCAGGATCCCCTTGAGTTCAACCATCTTCCGGGCCGTCCGAAGCGGGTTCAAGGGGAACACCGTATAGCTCAAGGCGATGGTCTACCAGCTTGTAGCCAAGTTTTCGTGCAATGAACTCCTGAAGCGCCTCGATTTCCTCGTTGCGAAACTCGATCACCTGGCCGCTACGCAGATCGATCAAATGATCGTGGTGTTCATCCGGCACGGTTTCATACCGGGACCGGCCATCACGGAAGTCGTGCCGGGCAATCATGCCGGCATCTTCAAACAGTTTGACGGTCCGGTACACGGTGGAGATCGAAATATTGGGATCTTCCTGGACCGCCCGGCGATACAGTTCCTCCACGTCGGGATGATCCTCAGAGGCTTTTTCAAGGACCGCAGCGATTACCCGCCGCTGCTCTGTCATGCGCATGCCCTTTTCGGCACACAAATCTGCCAGCGTCGTTGGCCTCTCTTCCTTCATGCCCCGGTCCGTCACTAGTTTTGGCTGTGCCAAGCGATTAGCGAAGTTCCAGGCGCATGACAAGCGCCGTTCCATCACCGTCGCTTTCGCGGTAATAGCCCTTTCGTTCGCCAACCTGCCGAAAGCCAAGTCCCCGATAAAGCAGCAATGCGGATTCGTTTGCCGCATCGACTTCAAGGAAAAGGTTCCTACAGCGATCACTGTAGAGCCGGAACAACCCATCCTGCATGAGTTTCTTGGCAACCCCACGTCCCCGTTGGCGTGGATTGACGGCGATCGTCATCACCTCCGCTTCATCCGCAGCTTGCCTGAGGATCAAGAACCCAAGGGGAATGCGTGTGCCATACGGACTAGCGCGGCGGGCAACCAGAACGGTGATGTCGTCCTGCGCGCGCATGCGGGCAAGTTCTTCGGCGCTCCACTCATGCCGGAACGAAGCCGCGTGAATTTCTGCCAGTCTTGGCAAATCCTCGTCCGTGGCCTCCTCCACGACAGGCGGTTGTGTCCAGAACCACCAGAAGCTCATCTACGTTCGATCCTCCCTTTCGTCTGCGGAGCCGCATCAGCAGGCCGTAGATACAATGGTGACGGCAGCGCCGCTGCAGGATCCAGACGACAGCCGATCTCGGCAACGTCGCGAATATCGGGATACGATCTTTGCGAAACAATCCGGTCTGGCGATATGTCCGCTGCTTGCGAGATGCTCAAAGATGCTGAGCCAGCCAACCATAGGCCCGAAGGCAGCGATCCGGCAAGACTGGACAACTTGCAAACGCCCGGCGCCCAGGAGTCCTCCTGATCACGTCCAAACAATTGGCAGTAGATTTCATCTCCACGTCCTGTCAAACCGGCCAGTAGCGGCTCTTTGCCGGTGCCGCGCGCGATCGCGGCCAAGGTCGTCACACCGACAACCGGCTTTTTCAAGACGAGGCCGAACCCTCGCGCCACCGACAACCCGACGCGCAGCCCGGTAAAGCTTCCCGGGCCAACTGTGACGGCGATCCTGTCCAACGCGTCAAATCCGGAAGCCGATTCTTCCATGACCGATTCGATCATTGGCATCAGGTGTTCAGCGTGTCCGCGTCCGATCTCCGTTGTGCGGGCGGAATAAGCCCCGCTTTCGGAATCCAACACCGAAGCTGAGCAGCCTGATAGGGCAGTATCAATGGCAAGAATTCGCATCCGAACGCACTTACCCCGCCGCGCCTGACATGTCGAGGCATCGACGGATGCAAATGGCGCGGGCCGCGCACAACCCGGCGACTGGATAAATAAGTTGGATCCGGACCGTCCAGCTTAAATCGGGCGGACTTCTTCGACTTCAGGCACGAAGTGGCGCAGGAGGTTCTGAATTCCGTGCTGCAGTGTCGCAGTCGAAGACGGGCATCCCGCGCAGGCACCGCGCATCGAAAGATAGACGATGCCTTCCTTGAAGCCACGGAAAGTGATGTCTCCGCCATCTTGGGCAACAGCCGGGCGAACCCGTGTCTCGATCAATTCCTTGATCGTGTCGACCGTATCTTCATCGCCTTCGTCGAAGAACTCGCCTTCCTCAGTGTCTTCGTGCTGACCGGCGGCAACTACTGGCTGGCCGGACATGAACTGTTCCATGATGACGCCCAGGATTGCCGGCTTCATATGCTGCCAGTCGGTATCATCCTTGGTGATGGTGATAAAATCATGGCCGAAGAAAACCGCAGCGACGCCCTCAATGTCGAAAAGACGTTGCGCGAGAGGAGACACGCCCGCTTCCGCGGCCGACTTGAAGTCATAAGTGCCCTCGGTCAGTACAACACGCCCCGGGAGGAACTTCAAGGTTGCAGGATTTGGCGTCGCTTCGGTCTGAATGAACATCTTTTGTCTCCGCGCGGGGCCAGAATGCTGTCCTGAAGAGATACCGCGCGGCCCGCTGTTCAATCGCTATATAGCGATGATTTTTTATAGCGCAATTCAACTCAGTTTGGAATCGTTAAAAAGTGACTCGCGGCAATAAGTAGCTTTAGGCTAGTGCGGCAATCGAATCATCATCCAGATTGCCGGGTACGATCGTCACAGGAATCGGGAATGAACCTGCCGACTTACCGGCAATTGACGTCACAAGAGGTCCGGGGCCGTCGGATCCCATTCCCGCGGCAAGCACAAGAATGGCGATATCGGCATCCGTCTCGATAAGATCGAGGATCTGCTCGGACGCCTGGCCCTCCCGCACGACGGTTTCCGGCTCGGTGCGAGCAACGGCTCTGGCCCGATCCCCGGCTTTGGCAAGCACCGCTTCGGCCTCTTCCTGGGCCTCGGCGCGCATGATGTCCTCAACGCCAAGCCAATGCTGAAAGTCACCCGGCGCGATAATATAGAGCAGCGTCACGACACCGCCTGTCCTGGCGGCACGCTTCGCCGCATAGACAATGGCTCTGTCGCTTTCGGGGGTTTGGTCGACCACGACAAGAAACTTCCGTCGATGGCCTTCCTCGTTGCTTTTTCTGATTGCTACCATGGGTGCATGCTGCCATCGGGTGGCGCGGACCGCAAGCGAACAAACGCTTCGCTACCGCCCACAGGACATCTGGTCACAGGATGAATTTCGACAGATCAACGTTTTTTGCCAATTCGCCGATGTTTTCCCGAACGAATTCCGCTGTGATTTCCACGGTGTCCCCAGCCTTGTCCGGAGCGGCGAAGGAGATCTCATCCAGAATCCGTTCCATGACCGTTTGAAGCCGCCGCGCACCAATGTTTTCCACGGACGCATTCAAATCCACCGCAACTGAAGCTATTTCCTCGATTGCATCCTCAGTGAAATTCAAGGTGACATCCTCGGTCTGCATCAACGCCACGTATTGCTTGATGAGACTGGCTTCCGGTTCGGTCAGGATCGCGCGGAAATCTTCTTTCGTCAGCGCTCGCAGCTCGACCCGTATCGGAAGGCGCCCCTGAAGTTCGGGGAGAAGGTCGGACGGTTTGGCGACGTGGAATGCCCCGGAGGCAATGAAGAGGATATGATCTGTCTTTACCGGACCGTGTTTCGTGGAAACGACAGTTCCCTCGATGAGTGGCAGCAGATCTCTCTGCACGCCTTCGCGCGACACATCACCCCCCATTCGGCCCTCCCGGGCGCAGATCTTGTCGATCTCGTCGAGGAAGACAATCCCGGCGTTCTCGACCAGAGTGATCGCTTCTTCGACGATCTTGTCCTCGTCCAGCAGCTTGTCCGATTCTTCGTTGACCAGAACATCATGGGATTCGCGCACGGTGGTGCGTTTGGTCTTGGTTTGCCCGCCGAAAGCCTTTCCGAGCAAATCGGAGACGTTCATCACTCCCACGCTCGCGCCGGGCATACCGGGAAGATCGAAACTTGGCATTTGCGCCTGGGCACGCACTTCGATCTCGATTTCCTTGTCGTCCAGATCGCCGTCGCGCAGCTTCGTGCGAAAGGCATCGCGCGTTGCCGGGCTGGCATTCGCTCCGACAAGTGCATCTAGGACCCGCTCTTCGGCCAGAACATGCGCCTTCGCCTTCACGGCTTCGCGTTTTGAATCGCGGATCAGCGAAATACCGACTTCAACCAGATCCCGGACAATCTGCTCTACATCGCGGCCGACATATCCGACCTCGGTGAACTTCGTAGCCTCTACCTTGGTGAAGGGCGCATTGGCGAGTTTTGCGAGCCGTCGGGAAATCTCGGTCTTGCCGACGCCGGTTGGACCGATCATCAGGATGTTCTTTGGTAGAACCTCCTCGCGCATCTGACCTTCTAGCTGCTGACGGCGCCAACGGTTGCGCAGGGCAATTGCCACTGCGCGCTTGGCGTCTTTCTGGCCGACAATATAGCGGTCGAGTTCTGATACGATTTCACGTGGCGAATAGTTCGTCATTCTCTAGGTATCGCCTTCTGTATTCTTGTGTTTCATGATCAGGCTGTCACCGGTCTTCCCGAGCAGCTCTGCGATTTCCTCAAATCCGGCCTTGTGATACGCCCTAATTGCGCGCGCGTTCTCTGGTGCCGGATCGATAACAATTGATCTGCAGCCTTCGGCATACAGTTTCGCGACAAAAGCCTTCAGAGCCCGCGTCCCAATACCCTTTTCAAGATCCACCTCGCGCCCGATCGACAGGTCGACACCGACCGCTTCAACGGGAACCATGCCGACCCAGGGTTCCTTTTCCTCCCATTCGGTCCCGCGGACGTCTTCGATCTTCCAGACCTGGATGTAGCCCTTGTCCATGCCATCCTCTTGGAAGATGAATGGCCGGGTGGAATCCTTGCGGTCCAGCATATCGCGGATATAGCCAATCTCTTTGTCCGCCGCGCCCCACCACTTGCGCCAATGAGGTTCTTGCATCCAAGCCTCAAGCAGCGTCAGGTCTTCCAGTGTCGCCGGGCGAAACGTAATCATCGGTCTCTGGCTTTCGATCAATCGACCGTATCAAGTGTCTCCACTGTGATGCTGTCATTCGTGTAGACGCAGATCTCGGCGGCAACCTTCATCGCCTTGCGGGCAATGGTTTCCGCGTCATAGTCCGTGTCGGCCAAAGCACGGGCCGCGGCGAGCGCATAGTTGCCGCCCGAACCGATACCCATTACGCCGCCCTCCGGCTCAAGAACATCACCGGTTCCGGTAAGAACCAGAGACACTTCCTTGTCAGCCACCAGCATCATGGCTTCAAGGCGGCGCAGGTACCTGTCCGTGCGCCAGTCCTTTGCCATTTCCACGCAGGCACGCATCAGCTGTCCCGGGTACTGTTCCAGTTTCGCTTCAAGGCGTTCGAACAGAGTGAAGGCGTCTGCCGTAGCGCCGGCGAACCCGCCAATGACCTCGCCCTTTGCCAGAGGACGGACCTTGCGGGCCGTATGTTTTATCACCGTCTGGCCGAGCGATACCTGGCCGTCTCCGGCGATCACCACCTTACCGCCCTTGCGGACCATCATGATTGTTGTTCCGTGCCAGGTGGCCGGTTCTCCGGATGCGATCATCTATTCCTCTTGAATGTAACTCATCCTGCTTATGTAAGATCCGGGAATAGCAAATGAAACCCGACAAGCCTCAATTGCTGCTCGCGAAAGAACATGTGGGCAGGCGACGTCAGCCGCGGGCAAAGCCGGTGGCTTGCAACATGTCGTCAATCAAACTATCCAGCTGCGCCGATACGCGATCTTCAGACAAGTCACCCTTGTCGGTGAAGGCACTACCGCCATTTGCAATCGACAGCATCTGCGGAAGCACCGCGGAGCCAAGGCCGACCTCAAGAATGGTACGCATACCGATCAGTCCGCGGATTCCGCCAAACCGGCCCGGCGAAACCGCCCCCAATGCAAACACCTTCTTTCGAAACGCTGCCATTGAAGGATCGCTAGGCTCCTTGTAGCGGCTGATCCAGTCAAGTGTGTTTTTCAAAAGCGGCGTGATCCCCGCATTGTATTCCGGGCAGGTCATGAATATCCCATGCTGTTCCTTGAACAACCGGGCAAGCTTGCCTGCATTTGCCGGAACACCATTCTCCGCTTCATAGTCACCGTCGTAAATCGGCAGCGGGTAATCCTTCAGCGAGATATGGGTCACTTCGGCGTCGCGGATCGCCAGACGTTTGCCCGCCAAGGCCGCCAGCTTTCCGTTCAGTGACGCAGCCCGGGCAGACCCGGCGACAATCAAGATCTTGGGGTTTCGCATCTTAGTCTCCGTAAAGGGAAAGGTCTGAGATGTTCAGTTTCAAGACGGCCGCCGGTAGACCCACACCCGTGCCGGCGGAATGTTCTTCCAGATCCACTGCGACTTTTCAATTGTCACCCGCCGGTCTGCGGGCTTCACGGGAGCCTGAACGCTATAGGAAAACTGTATGAACGGCGCGCCTGGCCGCAAAAGATCAAAAGCATCTTTCAGCAAGCGTTCACGCACAGGCACCGGGCGTGTAATCAATGGCAGAGAGGATACGATCGCGTCGAGCGGTTCGCCAAGATGAGCTTCGGAAAACATTCCGGCGGGGCTCGGGCCCGGAGCGGCATCCAATATGTCTTTGACCGCGTAAGCATCGCCTTGGCGGACATCCAATCCCGGATTGCGTCCGGCAATCAGCGAACAAAAACTCTCGCAATACTCTATGAGCAGAAGATTGGATTTGGTCAGCCCACGATCGAACAATGCCTTGGTTACGACCCCCGTACCGGGCCCAAGTTCGACAACCCGTGCATGCGGTAGCGGTTCTACGAAAGACGCCATTTTGGCGGCAAGGGAGGGTCCGGATGGGCTAATCGCTCCGGTTTTCAGGGGATCGCCAACCCAGGACTTCAGAAATTTGACCTCATCCATAGCCTTTCGGCCTGCGCCGCGAATCAATGCGAGCGGTCTTTTGGCCTTTCTGCTGCGTTGCAGATGGGTGCGCATTTACGATCCTTCAGAAACTATGACTAAGTCGCACGGTCGCGCTTATCAAAGCAACTCCACCCTGCCGGTTACGCGCCCAGATTATCAATAAAATCTTTTACTTTAGAGAAGAACCCCGCGGATTCAGGGTGGTTTTCGCCGGAGGCTTCCTTCTCGAATTCGGCTAGCAGTTCCCGCTGGCGCTTGGTCAGGTTGGTCGGCGTTTCGACCGTAACCTGAATATACATGTCGCCATGTTGCGAGGACCGCATGACCGGCATGCCCTTGCCCCGGAGGCGGAATTGCTTGCCGGTTTGGGTTCCTTCCGGCACTTTCACCCGGCTGGTCGCACCTTCAACGGTGGGCACGTCGAACTGGCCGCCAAGCGCGGCAGTCGAGAGCGAAATCGGTACCCGGCAAAACAGGTCGGCACCGTCGCGCTGGAACAGTTCATGCGGCTTCAAAGACAGGAAGATATAGAGATCGCCCGCAGGACCACCGCGTGCGCCTGCTTCGCCTTCGCCGGCAAGGCGAATTCTGGTGCCGTCTTCAATCCCGGCCGGGATATTGACGGACAATGTCCGCTCTTGAACTTTGCGCCCGGTTCCGCCGCAATCCGTACACGGATCTGTAATCACCTGCCCACGTCCCTGGCATGCCGGGCATGTCCTTTCCAGGGTGAAGAAGCCCTGAGCGGCACGTACCCGGCCAGTTCCACCGCACGTCCGGCAGGTGGTGGGGCTTGTGCCGGGTTTGGCTCCTGTCCCAGTACAAGTGTCACACGTCACGCTGGTCGGGACTTCGATTTCGACAGTCTTGCCCAGGTAGGCCTCTTCGAGGGTAATATCCAAATTGTAGCGCAGGTCGGCACCGCGTTCGCGGCCGCCCGACCGGCGCCCGCCGCCGCCCATGCCGAAGAATTCCTCGAAGATGTCAGACATGGTCGAGGAGAAGTCATGAGCGCCGGGCCCGCCTCCGGCCCCACCAAATCCGCCATTCTCGAACGCCGCATGACCGAAACGGTCATAGGCGGCGCGCTTCTGGCCATCCTTCAGCGTGTCATAAGCTTCGTTGACTTCCTTGAAACTGGCCTCGGCGGCAGCGTCCCCCGGATTGCGATCCGGATGGTATTTCATCGCCATCTTCCGGTAAGCGCTTTTCAGGGCTTTTTCGTCTGCGTCACGGGAGACGCCCAAAGTTTCGTAGAAATCGCGTTTTGCCATCAAGATCTCTCGGTCTTGCCTCGCCGCGTCCCGATGCTGCTATCCGGGCCCCTCAACGGCAATAGCACCGGTCAGCATGCCATCAATGGCCATCTGAACCCGGCGCTAGGAAGCAAGCGGCCAGCAGTACATCTGCCAGCCGCTCTTTCATGTTATGCGGACCGTTTGTCGTCCTCGTCCTTGACTTCCTCGAAGTCAGCATCGACGACGTCATCGTCCTTCGGCTCTGTGTCCTCTTCACCTGCATCGGCTTCCGCTTCAGCCTGTGCAGCCTGATACATCGCCTCACCGAGTTTCATTGACACTTCCGCAAGCGCCTGGGTCTTGGCCTGGATATCTTCCAGATCTTCACCTTCAAGAGCGGTCTTCAAGTCCGCAATTGCGGTTTCAATCGCAGATTTCTCCTCTTCACCGACCTTGTCGCCGTAGTCCTTGAGCGACTTTTCGGTTGAGTGGACAAGAGATTCGCCCTGGTTCTTGGCTTCAACCAGCTCCTTGCGCTTCTTGTCGTCTTCCGCGTGGCTTTCCGCGTCCTTGATCATTTGATCAATGTCGGAATCCGAAAGACCACCAGATGCCTGGATGCGGATCTGTTGTTCCTTGCCGGTGCCTTTGTCCTTGGCGGACACATTGACGATGCCGTTGGCGTCGATGTCGAATGTAACCTCGATTTGCGGCATGCCGCGCGGTGCCGGCGGCAGGCCGACGAGGTCGAATTGGCCTAGGATCTTGTTGTCCGCCGCCATTTCACGCTCACCCTGGAAGACACGGATGGTCACTGCCGTCTGATTGTCTTCGGCGGTGGAGAACACCTGGCTCTTCTTGGTCGGGATGGTGGTGTTGCGATCGATCAGGCGGGTGAAGACGCCGCCAAGGGTTTCGATACCGAGCGACAGCGGGGTCACGTCAAGCAGCAGAACGTCCTTGACGTCGCCTTGCAGAACGCCAGCCTGGATGGCCGCACCCATGGCAACCACTTCATCCGGATTCACACCCTTGTGGGACTCTTTGCCGAAGAAGGTATTCACCGTTTCCTGGATTTTCGGCATGCGGGTCATGCCGCCGACCAGAACGACTTCATCGATTTCACCGGCCGTCAGGCCAGCATCTTTCAGAGCCGCTTTCATCGGTGCGATGGTGCGCTTGACCAGATCCTCGACCAGGGCCTCGAACTTCGCACGGGTGAGTTTCAAGGTCAGGTGCTTCGGACCGGACGCATCAGCCGTGATGAACGGCAGATTGACTTCGGTCTGCGTCGAAGAAGACAGCTCGATTTTCGCCTTTTCAGCGGCCTCTTTAAGGCGCTGCAGGGCGAGCTTGTCGGTCTTCAGGTCGATGCCCTGTTCCTTCTTGAACTCGGACGCCAGATAGTCGACGAGATGCATGTCGAAATCTTCACCGCCGAGGAAGGTGTCACCGTTGGTGGACTTTACTTCAAAAACGCCATCGCCGATTTCCAGGATCGACACGTCGAAAGTACCGCCGCCAAGGTCATAAACCGCGATGGTCTTGCCGTCATTCTTGTCGAGACCGTAGGCGAGCGCGGCTGCCGTCGGCTCGTTGATGATGCGCAGAACCTCAAGACCGGCGATCTTGCCGGCGTCCTTGGTCGCCTGGCGCTGTGCATCGTTGAAATATGCCGGAACGGTGATCACGGCCTGGGTAACGCTTTCACCAAGATAGCTCTCGGCAGTTTCCTTCATTTTCTGAAGAATGAATGCAGAGACCTGAGACGGAGAGTACTTCTCGCCGCTGGCTTCAACCCACGCATCGCCATTGTCTGCCTTGACGATTTCGAAGGGAACCAGCTTCTGGTCTTTCGCGACGGTCGGATCATCGAACCGGCGGCCGATCAGGCGCTTTACAGCAAAAAGGGTATTGGTGGGGTTCGTGACCGCCTGGCGCTTGGCCGGCTGTCCTACGAGGCGCTCACCGTCGTCGCTGAACGCAACCATCGACGGGGTCGTCCGTGCGCCTTCTGCATTTTCGATAACTTTGGAATCTTTGCCGTCCATGACGGCGACGCACGAGTTGGTCGTGCCGAGGTCGATACCGATGACCTTTGCCATTATTGCCTCTCTTTCTAGCAAACCGGAAAGACCCATGAAGGCGTCGATCCGGCTCCTTACACAAATGCCCGGCCAAGGGCCGGATCCCGCGCCCGCAATCCATGCTTGGATTGGCGCAAGGCTTGACCGCTATATAGGTGGAGCGCGGTTTGCCTGCAAGCCACCAGTTCATCGACGGCGTACCCTGTGCACTGGTGGACCGAATATGCAAAAATTTGGTTACCCTGAGCAGTTCCCAGCCCGTTGAGGTCCCATGCACACACTTCCCATCAAAGGCCTGGATGGCTTCCAGTATCTTCCAGAACACTTTGATCGCGATGCTCAAAAATCCCTCACGGAGGTACTCCGGGAAATCATCGCCGTTGCGCCGCTCTTTCAGCCGGTCATGCCGCGAACCGGCAAACCGTTCTCCGTCAGAATGAGCAATTGCGGACAGCTTGGCTGGGTCTCCGACATCAATGGATACAGATACCAGCCGCACCATCCGGAAACGGGCAAACCTTGGCCGGACATGCCGGAGACGCTGCTGTCTCTTTGGGCAAATGTAGCGCCAGCCGCACCGCCACCGGAAGCCTGTTTGATCAATTACTATGAACCCGGCGCACGCATGGGGCTACATCAGGACAAGGATGAAGCTGACTTCGATGCACCGGTGGTTTCCGTTTCCCTCGGCGACACCGCGACCTTCCGGCTGGGCGGCGTTCACCGGAAAGATCCGACCGGGTCCTTCCGCCTGCAGTCTGGCGACGTCGTGGTTTTGGGCGGAGACGCCCGACTTGCCTTTCATGGCATCGACCGGATTCTAGCTGGAACATCCACATTGTTGAAAAGCGGCGGACGGATCAACTTGACGCTTCGGCGGGTGACCAAGGGCTAGTCAATCTCAATACCGATCTTTCCGGCATGTTTCTTCGACAGGAACGCTTCTTGTGCGGCTGCCAAATCCTTCAGTTCAAAGGTCCGGGCAAGCATGGGCCTGATCTCGCCGGCTTCGATGTACCTGACGAGATCGACAAAAACGCTGTCAGCCTGGGCGGTGCAGCCGAACAGGGACAAGTCGCGCAAATAAAGCGTTCGGAGGTCCAGTTCGACCATTGGTCCGGCTATCGCGCCTGAAACCGCATAGCGTCCGTGTCCACGCAATCCGCCAATCACTTTCGCCCATTCCGGCCCACCGACAAGATCCAGCACCACATCGAAGCTTTCCTTTGGCACCACCTCGCCCCGGCCAATAATCTCATCTGCACCAACCGCCTTTACGTCATCAGCCTTGCTCAGGCTGGTCTGCGCCGTAACATGCGCACCGCGGCGCTTGGCAAGCTGAATTGCGGCTGAACCGACACCGCCGGAAGCCCCGGTGATCAACACCCGCTCGGCACCAAGTCCAACCCGCTGGATCATGCCCTCTGCGGTGGAATAGGCGCACGGAAAGGTCGCCAGTTCCACATCGCTCAAGCCTGAGCGAACGGCAATCGCGTTGACCGAAGGTGCAGCAGTATACTGCGAAAACGCTCCGTCATACTCTGATCCGAAAGTCTCCAGCGGCAGCTGCGACGTTGCAGATCTGGGTTTATGCATGGGGCGCACCAGCACACGTTCTCCAATTCGGGCGGGATCAACATCCGCGCCAACAGCAACAATCGTCCCGCAACAGTCCGCACCCTGAATTCGTGGAAACTTTAGCGGTTCGCCGGACCAGCTGCCGTCATCATCCGCGTCATCGCCATACCCGGTATCAGCTCCGGCATCGGTCGCCCCGCGCACGTTTTTGGAGTACCAGCCGATCCGCGTGTTGATGTCGGTATTGTTGACCGCAGCAGCGCCCACCTTGATGAGGACGTCTCCGGCTCCAGGCTGAGGAACCGCCAGATCTTCCCGGAAACTCAGCTTGTCCAGCCCGCCGTGCCCGGTCAGCACCACACCAAACATTGTATCAGGAAGCTTACCCATACCAGGACTCCGTATTCTTCGCTTTCGCATAGCGCGCCGCACGGTGGACCAGGCGGCGGAAAGCACAATATCGCTGCTGTCACGCAGCCTCATTCAAGCGCGCGGCTTTGACGCCTATCTGAGACCACCACTCAATGAAAATCGCTTCAGAAAATCGCGTTCACAGCAATCGCCGTCAGTGCCGCCGCGATCACCCAAAGCGCAACACGGCCAGATATCGTGTGCCGGGCTTCTGCCTTGCCGATGGCTTCAGCGGTATCCGCGTCGAAGCGAAGACCATTGTTGGTCATCTTTTCCAGTTCTTCCGACATACGGCCGATCCGGTCGGCGAACAGCGGCAAGTCGTTGGCAACGCGAACCAGGGCCGAAATGCCGTCACCTGCATCGCGCAGCTTGCCGGCGGGCCCGAGATTGTCGGCGATCCATGCCCCAACTACGGGCTCGGCCGTCTTCCACATGTCGAGATGCGGATTGAGCGTGCGCGCCACACCTTCAACCACCACCATGGTCTTTTGAAGCATGATCAGCTGGGTCTGCGTGCGCATGTCGAACAGTTCGGTCACTTCGAAGAGCTGCGTCAGCAGCCGCGCCATGGAAATCTCGCTGGCATCATGCCCATGGATCGGCTCGCCGATAGCGCGGATTGCCTGGGCGAACATATCGACATCCTGATCAGCCGGAACATAGCCCGCCTCAAAATGCACTTCCGATACTCGCCGGTAGTTGCGGGTGATGAAGCCAAACAGGATTTCGGCAAGGAACCGGCGTTCGCGCTTGTTCAGCCTGCCTGTAATGCCGAAATCAACCGCTGCCAGCGTACCATCCGGTTCAACGAACAGATTGCCCTGGTGCATGTCGGCGTGGAAGAACCCGTCGCGAAGGGTGTGACGCAGAAAGCTTTGAATCACTGCCGCGCCCAGCGCTTCCAGATCAAGGCCGTCGTCACGCAAGCCTTCAACATCCGACATTTTACGCCCATCGATCCACTCCATGGTGAGGACACCCTTGGAGGTGCGGATCCAATCAACGCCCGGAACCCGGAAGCCAGGGTCGTCTGCCGTGTTCTCCGCCATTTCGGAAAGCGCGGCTGCTTCGAGACGGAAATCCATTTCGATTGCGACTGATTTTGCCAGCGTGTCGACCACCGCGACGGGGCGTAGACGGCGCGAAGGCGCGTGAAAGCGTTCCGCCAGACGGGCAGTCAGATAGTAGCTCTCCAGATCCCGCTGAAATCGGCGTGCAACGCCGGGCCGCAGGACTTTGACCGCAACCTTGCGCGTTGAACCATCGGGCGCCCGCACGACGGCGGGGTGAACCTGCGCGATCGAAGCGGCCGCCACCGGCTCGCCAAACTCGAGGAAGATCTCTTCGACCGGGCCACCAAGTTGCTCCCGAACCGCCGCACGGGCGGTTTCCTGATCGAATGCCGGCAATTGATCTTGCAGCGCTGCCAGTTCGCGCGCGGCTTCCTTGCCGACGACATCTGCCCTGGTCGCCAGAAACTGGCCAAGTTTGACATAGGACGGTCCAAGCTTGTTCAGCGCATCGGACAGCCGGAGTTCCGCGCTTTTGGCCTTAACCGCACGGCGTTCCAACAGCCGCGCCATCCGGATCGCCAGCCTTGGCCCGGCAGGTAGGTCCGGAAGATGAACCAGCCCAAAGACGCCCTCTCGGGCCATCACAAACCCGGCCCGCACAAGGCGGATGAATGGCATTACCGCAAACGACATCGCTTAGAGCTTCCAGCCAGAATGCAGTGCCGCGATCCCGCCGGAATAGTTGCGGAAGGAAACCCGTTCAAAGCCCGCCGTTTCGATCATTCGTGCGAACTGGTCCTGCCGGGGAAATTTTCGGATTGATTCCACCAGATACTGATAAGGGTCGCCATCTCCGGTCACCATTCGCCCAATCGGCGGAATGACATTAAAAGAAAGTGCGTCATAGACCTTGTCGAGCAACGGCACGTCCACCTCGGAAAATTCCAGGCAAAGAAACCGGCCGCCGCGCTTTAG
The DNA here is from genome assembly GCA_965230445.1 of Roseibium sp. GTDB lineage: Bacteria > Pseudomonadota > Alphaproteobacteria > Rhizobiales > Stappiaceae > Roseibium. The sequence goes on from OZ246005.1 coordinate 3,982,924, forward strand.
CACCCTGTGCGCTTCGCGCAGCGCCTTGGGAATGTCCGGCACGTTCCGGATGCCAAACGCAATCGTATAGGCATCAAAGCTTTTTTCCGGATACGGCAGCTCTTCCGCGTTTCCCTGCGAGAACGTGATCAGATCCGAGAGCCCCGCCTTTTCGGCACGGTCCCGTCCAACCTGCAACATGGATTCGTTGATATCGCAGACAACGGCTTTTGCGGGCCCGTTTGACCGGCGCACAACACGTGTTGAAATGTCTCCGGTTCCGCCGGCAACATCCAGCAGGCACCAGCCCCGGGCACCCGATTTCGGCGGCGCGAGCGTCGAAACCATTGCGTCTTTCCAGACACGGTGGAACCCGCCGGACATCAGGTCGTTCATCAAGTCATAGCGGTCGGCCACCTTGTGAAAAACGTCATCCACCAAGGCCTGTTTACCGCCTTCCGGCACTTTGGAGAAACCGAAACTGGTCGCCATCTCCTCGGGAGCGCTGCCCGAAGTGCGCGGCTCGTTGGTGGCCTGTTGCGACATGAACTGCCTCCTGGCGATTGGAACCCATAGGGCGGAAATCAGCCGCGCCGGGGTCAGTTGGAATTTGAGTGCCGCGGACCATAGTATGATCAGGTGCCGGGCGCTATCTTCACCGGTCAGATTGTGCCATATGCCGCAGCGCTATAGCGTGCCGGAACACCGGAGACAATTCCCTATGCCAGAACTGCCCGAAGTGGAAACCGTCCGGCGCGGCCTTGCTCCCGCCTTTGAAGGCTCCCAGATCATTCACGTCGATCAGAACCGGCCAGATCTGAGATTTCCGTTTCCGGACCAGTTCGTCGAGCGTTTGTCAGGCAAGACCGTATCTGCACTGTCCCGGCGCTCCAAATATCTGCTCGCAGACCTTTCCGGCGGCGACGTTCTTGTGATGCATCTCGGCATGTCGGGCTCGTTCCGTGTTGAGAACGATGGCGCCAAATCCTTGCCCGGCAATTTCACACGCGAACGCTCGAAGGATACCAAACACGATCACGTCGTATTCCATCTTTCAAACGACACCGGGCTCTCGGAGCGCGTTGTATATAATGACCCGCGCAGATTTGGTTTTATGACGCTGATCGCCCGGCCCGAGCTTGCCACCCACCCGCTGTTCGCATCGCTTGGGTTGGAGCCGCTCGGCAATGAACTCAATGGCGAGGTGCTTGCGCGGATGTTCGAAGGCCGAAGGATGCCGTTGAAGGCCGCGCTCCTCAATCAGAAATTCATCGCCGGTCTTGGCAATATATATGTGTGCGAGGCATTGTGGCGCAGTGGGCTTCATCCAGAACGAAGCGCCGGGACGCTGTCCACGAAATCCGGAAGGCCGGCAAAGAAGGCGGGAGAGCTTGCCGGACACATTCGCCAGACGCTTGATGAGGCGATCGCCGCCGGCGGATCTTCCTTGCGCGACCACACACAGGCCGACGGATCGCTTGGCTATTTTCAGCACACATTTGCTGTCTATGGGCGCGAGGGCGAAAAGTGCCGGCGCACAGGCTGTAATGGAACAATCGCGCGGGTGGTCCAATCCAACCGGTCTACATTCTTTTGTCCGTCTTGCCAGACCTGAGCGCGATGGGCTAGCCGTTAGATCAACCCAAGAAGCACAAAGCTGGAGCGTTCCTGATGGGATATGAAAACATCCGAGTTGAAAAGCGTGGCAAGGTTGGCCTGATCACGCTTGACCGGCCGAAGGCACTCAATGCGTTGAACGCGACCGTAATTGCGGAGCTGAGTGCAGCACTGGACGCCTTTGACGCCGATGACCGGTTCGGCTGCATCGTGCTCACCGGCTCCGAAAAGGCATTCGCCGCCGGCGCCGATATCAAGGAAATGCAGCCGCACGATTTCTCGTCCGCCTATCAGACGGATCTTATAACGCCATTCGACCGGGTGTCCCGTAACCGGAAGCCAATCATCGCAGCTGTTGCTGGCTACGCGCTTGGCGGTGGTTGCGAGCTCGCCATGATGTGCGATTTCATCATAGCGGCCGACACAGCCAAGTTCGGTCAGCCGGAAATCACGCTCGGCGTTATTCCGGGCGCCGGAGGTACCCAGCGGCTGACGAGGTTCGTCGGCAAGTCCAAAGCGATGGACATGGTGCTGACCGGACGAATGATGGACGCAGAAGAAGCAGAGCGCAGCGGCTTGGTCAGCCGCGTCGTGCCGGCGGACGACTTGCTCGAAGAAGCAATGAAGGCTGCGGAAAAAATCGCGGATTTCTCGCTTCCGGTCGTCATGATGGCCAAGGAGTCCGTAGACCGGTCTTATGAGACGACTCTTTCCGAGGGTGTCCGGTTCGAACGCCGCGTGTTTCAGGCGATGTTTGCCCTGGAAGATCAATCGGAAGGCATGGCGGCCTTCTCCGAAAAGCGGAGCGCTCAGTTCAAAAACAAATAATGGACAGCAATAGCAGCTTGGCCATTGACGATCGCCTTCCGCGACTTTATAAGCGGCGGCCAATCGGTGGCGGTTTTCCGCCGCCGTTGTTGTTTGATCGGTCCGCGATACTGAGTTTGTCCGGGTTCCGATCGCTTACCGGACACCGTTCCAAACAAGATCAGGATTGAGCCCATGGCCAACACACCATCGGCCAAGAAGGCGGCCCGTAAAATTGCCCGCCGGACGGCCACCAACAAAGCGCGCCGGAGCCGTGTACGGACCTTCTTGCGCACCGTCGAAGAAGCCATCGCATCTGGCGATCCAGCTGCTGCAAATGACGCGCTGAAAGCCGCACAACCAGAGATTATGCGCGCAGCCTCTAAAGGCGTCATGCACGCAAATACCGCATCGCGGAAAGTTTCGCGCCTGAATGCCCGGATCAAAGCGCTAAGCGCCTGATCTGAACGTCATAGAACTGTCAAAAAGCCCGGCGCTCGCGCCGGGTTTTTTTTAGCCATGCAATTATGTGTGAAAACGTCCGCGACGTAATTACAACGACAAATCAAGAAAAATGCACGGCAAAGTTCTATCATAAATTATCTTTTATTATCAATTACTTACATATATGTACCCTGTACAGAATGGACGCATATCGGATTCGAGCCGTGTCAAGGTGGGCTTGAAACATTTTTTTTGAAACGGTCTTTTTTTGAATGTGACAACGCCCTCAAACGTAAAAAGTGCTTGCAGCAAAACGCCTTCGCCGAATGCGGATGAAATTGGATATCTGCTTCGCAACACTCGCGACGATGCGGCACGTTAGGAATTCGTTAAGACACTGGTTGCCGAGCCCGTAGAGCCAGTATATTGTTAAGTGGCTGGCGCGGAAATGACCAGTGGACAACCTAGAACGGAAGCTTGGATGGAATAATGCTGAAACAATATCAAACACCCTCTAAGCAAACACCCTTAGATACGATCAGTATATTTCCTTCCGCGACTTAGCGTCACCACTTTTAGCGCCCAGCCCGGCCGCTAATTACTATCACTTAACATTTACTATTCTTTAATTTCAGTGGCATCCCGCCATTGAAAGGGGGACACGTGCGTTCAATTGACCAATATGCCGGAGATGTCGATTCCCAGGAGGCATTTAACCACCTGAGCGAGAAATCTGATACGGTTTTAATTGACGTAAGAACCCGGGCGGAGTGGGCGTTTGTTGGTGTCCCGGATTTGAGGCCGATCGGTAAACAGGCCCTGTTTGTCGAATGGCAGGGTTTCCCGCCAGAAGGCCCGAACCCGGACTTCGTGAATTCGGTCACCAAGGCGGTGACGGAATTGGGTTTGGACAGAACAGCTTCGGTCTTTCTACTCTGCAGATCGGGCGCCCGTAGCCAAGCGGCCGCGATTGCCCTGACGCAGCAGGCTGGATTTTCTGGTTGCTTTAATGTCGCCGATGGTTTTGAAGGCCCTCTCGATTCAGAAAACCATCGCGGATCTGTTACGGGCTGGAAGGCCCGAGGACTTCCCTGGATCCAAAACTAAAAAACTATGCAATGGCCTGGGGCACACTCACCCCGGCACTAAGAACAATTGTTCAAATTGGACAAAACATAAGCCGCAGATAGCGGCACACCTTGCAAAGACGACTGTGGCGGACGTCTTTCATGAAAATTGGAGGCAAATGGAATGCGAATTCAGGAGGCGAGCGGCTCTGAACATTGGAATCGCGTTAAGAAGCGGCTGCGAGCAGAACTTGGAGATGATGTTTTCTCCAGTTGGTTTGCCCGGGTGGACCTTGAAGAGCATCAGGACGGCACAGTCCGCCTGTCGGTCCCGACCCGGTTTTTGAAGCAATGGATTCAGAACAACTACAACGACCAGCTCATGGGGCTTTGGCAACGGGAATGCGACAACGTACATCGCATTGAACTGACAGTGCGTAGTGCCATCCGTCCGCGGCAGATCCCGGCGGATGCTCCCCGGATTTCTCCTCCCGTGGGGATTGCGTCCGCAGGTTCTGTGCACCAACCCGACACTATGGTCGAAACCAACCCTGTTGCACGGGCACAGGCAGCCACCGCCGCGCTTGGGCGCGGCGATCAGGCACCGGAAACGGCCCGGGATGTTCTTCAGGGCGCGGCTCTCGACCCGAAGTATACCTTTGAGTCCTTTGTTGAAGGTGACTCCAACAATCTTGCCCTTGCTGCTGCCCGTCAGGTCGCTTCAGGCGGCGCGGTAACCTTCAACCCGCTTTATATTCATGCATCGGTAGGCCTTGGAAAAACCCATCTGATGCAAGCGGTTGCTTCCAAAGTGCGCGGCAGCGGACGGAAAGTGCTCTATTTGACTGCCGAACATTTTATGTACCGGTTTGTCGCGGCTCTGAAAGCTCAATCGGCGATTGCATTCAAGGATACCTTGCGGACCATCGATCTTCTCCTGATCGACGATATGCAGTTTCTTCACGGCAAACAGGTTCAACAAGAGTTCTGTCACACACTCAACGCACTGATAGACGGCGCACGGCAGGTAATTGTTGCGGCTGACCGATCCCCGCATGAACTCGATACCCTGGATGACCGTGTCCGGTCCCGCCTCTCCGGAGGCCTGGTTGTCGGCATTCAGGAACCGGACTTCTCGCTTCGCCGCAACATTCTTGCTTCGCGCGTCGACGCAGCTCAAAAGAACTACCCGGCCTTTGAAGTCCCGGAGTCCGTGCTTGACTACATCGCCCGCCATGTGACCTCCTCAGGACGGGATCTGGAAGGTGCGCTGAACCGCTTGATTGCCCACAATCAACTTACCAACCAGCCGATCACGCAGGACATGGCGGAAATGACCCTGCGCGACCTAGTCCGCTCCAGCGAACCGCGTAAGGTCAAGATCGAAGATATCCAGCGTGTGGTTTCCAAGCACTACAACGTAACCAAGGCCGATCTTTTGTCCGCCCGGCGCACCCGGACGATCGTTCGCCCGCGTCAGATCGCCATGTACCTTGCCAAGGCGCTGACACCCCGCTCACTGCCGGAGATCGGCAGGCGCTTCGGCAACAGGGATCACACCACAGTTCTCCATGCCGTGCGCAAGATCGAAGAACTGGCGCGTGGCGACGTCGCTCTTGCCCAGGAACTGGAGTTGCTGAAGCGCATGCTCGACACTTGACGTGCAAACTTGACAAATTACATGCGAATGAGGGCGTCCAGACCGGACGCCCTCTTGCTTTTGGCGAGTTTCGGGGGCAGTGTCGTTCCCCCGCTCCTCTGGGAGCGCAGACACAAACGATCACCGGAATAGCCGTTCCGGCAGAACCAGCACGGACCTAGCGGATGAAAGCGACCCTCGAGCGGACCGACCTTCTCAAGTCCCTTACCCATGTTCACCGGGTGGTCGAGCGCAGGAACACTATTCCGATTCTGTCCAATGTCCTTCTGCGGGCGGAAGACGGCAGCCTGAAGCTCAAGGCCACTGATCTGGATCTCGAAGTAATCGAGACCGTCGCCGCGATGGTCGAGCTTCCGGGCGCCACGACCGTACCGGCACATATGCTCTACGACATCGTGCGCAAACTGCCGGAAGGCTCACAGGTTGTACTGGAAACAACCTCAAACGACGCCACCCTCGAGATCCGGGCAGGCCGGTCGAAATTCACCTTGCAAATGTTGCCGGAAACAGACTTCCCGGATCTGACTGCAGGCGAGTTCACCCATTCCTTCACTCTTCAGGGCGGCGACTTCAGAAAACTGATCGACACAACCCAGTTTGCCATTTCGACCGAGGAAACCCGCTACTACCTGAATGGTATCTTCCTGCACGCAGTAGATGGCACCAGTGGTCAGAGGTTCCGTGCGGTTGCCACAGACGGACACCGGCTGGCCCAGGCAGAAGTTGCTGCACCGGGCGGCTCGTCCGGAATGCCCGGCATTATTGTGCCGCGAAAGACGGTTGGCGAAATCCAGAAGCTTCTTGAAGAGCCGGAAGCGGAAGTTGCCGTGGAACTGTCGGACACGAAAATCCGTATCACGACTGGCTCGATCGTGCTGACCTCAAAGCTGATTGACGGAACATTCCCTGACTATGGCCGTGTCATTCCCCAAGGCAATGACAAGGAAATGCGCGTCGACCGCGATGAATTCAAGGAAGCTGTCGATCGGGTATCGACCATCTCGTCCGAACGTGGCCGGGCCGTCAAGCTGTCTCTCTCCGAGGGGCGTATGATCCTTACGGTCAACAACCCGGATTCCGGCACGGCAACGGAAGAGTTGGCAGTCGAGTATGAAGGCGATGACATGGATATCGGCTTCAATTCCCGCTACCTCCTCGACATCGGTACACAACTCAGCAGCGACACTGCGCTGTTCCGGTTGGCCGATTCCGGTTCACCGACGCTCATTCAAGACAACACCGTCGATGACTGTCTGTTTGTTCTTATGCCCATGCGGGTCTAAGACCGGCGCGCCGGGAACCAGCGAAAGCTGCTTGGCCCAGCTCAATTGTGTAGCTGGCAGCCTGGATGGTGGGCTCTAGGGCCTGTGGGGAATTAGGTTTCGGTCGCGGCGCGAGACGCTTTTGGCCGCGGATCAGGAAGAGAGACTGCCATGGAGTAACCTCCATAAGGGCTCTCTGACGCCATCCGGGGCCAAAAGCGCCGCGTCCCGCAAGGGATATGATGAAAATCGCCCGGCTCCACGGCGCAAAGTCTTGAAAAGGAATGGCCTTTCCAGCGAAATTGCTTCTCGATCCGAACGATTTTCATCGATACCGCGATCCAAATCCTAAATCCCCACAGGCCCTAGAGCATCGGGCGATAAGTTTGAAACACTTGATGACATTTTGCGGTTCACTCGGCCAGGCGCGCCGTGAAGGGCGATGCGGGGCATCGCTCCAACAGCGCAACGCGGCCGATCGGCCGCAAAATGCCACCCCACCAAAAACCATTCTGGGGGCCGAACTCATGTGTCCGCTGGCGGCGTTGGCCCGCCCTTATGGTGATTGCACCACGGCGGGCGAGCCGCCTGGTCAACAAACAAATGAGAGCGGTCAAGCGATTCAAACCTACCGCCCGATGCTCTCGTCCGTGGCGCTTTTCATGACGGCAGTGCCAAAACCGATTGCGGATCTCCTTCTATGACCGGTAACCGGTCAGCTCGACTCACCCGGCTGATCCTGACGGATTTCCGCAATCACGCGGCCTTGCAGTTGCCTCTTTCGGCTAAGCTGGTCGCCCTTGTCGGAGCAAATGGCGCGGGCAAGACCAACATATTAGAGGCGGTCTCCTTTCTAACCGCCGGGCGCGGTCTGCGGCGTGCCACGCTGGCTGATATCGCGCGCAAGGGCGGTAGCGGATCGTGGAGTGTATCGGCTTCTCTTGTCCTTGATGACATCGAAACGAAGATCGGAACGGGCATTGCGTCTGGCGAACCAGGCCGAAAGGTGCGGATTGACGGAACCGATGTTCGCGGCTCGGAGACGCTGCTGGATTACATGAGGGTGCTATGGCTGGTTCCGGCGATGGACGGCTTGTTTACCGGACCTGCCTCTGAGCGCAGGCGGTTTCTCGACCGGTTTACCCTGGCAATGAACCCTGCGCATGGCCGCCGGGTTAGCGATTTTGGAACAGCCCTGCGACAGAGAAACCGGCTTCTGGAACAAGGCGGCACTGACGCCTATCTGACCGCGGTTGAGCGGCAGATCGCTGAAATCGGCAGTGCAGTCGCCTTGGCCCGCCAGGAAACCGTGAGCTTGCTTGGTGCCATGATTGAACGGCATGCCTCAGCGATACAGACCGGAGCTGCACAAGCCTTTCCAAATGCATCGCTGACCCTTGAAGGCGAATTCGAGACGTTTGCATCTTCCATGAATGCATCCGACCTTGAAGATGCCTATTTGAACCTCCTGAAAGGTGGCCGGCACCGCGACCGTGCGGCAGGACGAACGCTCAGCGGACCTCATCTCAGCGACCTGAAAGTCCGGCACGCCGCCAAGGACATGCCCGCGTCCCTGTCATCGACCGGTGAACAGAAAGCACTCCTGATCGGCCTGGTTCTCGCCCATGCGGAATTGACCGAAAAAATTACCGGCATGGCGCCGGTTCTGCTGCTCGATGAGATCGCCGCCCATCTGGATCCGGACAGGCGCGCGGCCCTCTTCTCCAAGCTGGATGCCCTGGGCGGACAGGTGTTCATGACCGGCACCGACGCCGCACTGTTCGATAGGCTTCCCGAGGACGCGGAAGTCTTCTCAATCGGTCCCGGCGGGGCAACGCCGGAGAAGGCCGTCAAAGCCTCTTAAAAAGGCCGGTTTTCTATGTTTTTCCACCGCAATCACGGCGATGGCTGAGATGAGCGTTCAGCTGAGTTGAACCGCTCGGTCAACGCCGTATAACGGACATATAAGATGTCTAATCGATTGGTGAATGATTCGCATGAGCGACACGTCTTCGGGTGAAGCCGCCTCCGTTCCGGAAACCGAGGCAAATGGTGAGTATGGTGCGGATTCCATCAAGGTCCTCAAAGGCCTTGACGCTGTCCGCAAACGGCCCGGAATGTACATTGGCGATACCGATGACGGCTCGGGTTTGCATCATATGGTTTACGAGGTGGTGGACAATGCCATCGACGAAGCCCTGGCAGGCCATGCCGACCATGTCTCGGTATCCTTGAATGCCGATGGATCGGTAACCGTTTCGGACAATGGCCGGGGCATCCCGACCGATGTCCACTCCGAAGAAGGCGTGTCCGCAGCCGAAGTGATCATGACGCAGCTGCATGCAGGCGGGAAGTTCGACCAGAATTCCTACAAGGTCTCCGGCGGTCTGCATGGTGTCGGCGTGTCGGTCGTGAACGCGCTGTCGACTTGGCTGAATTTGCGGGTCTGGCGCGACGACAAAGAACATTTCATGAGCTTTGCGCACGGCGACTCCGTTGCACCGTTGGAGGTTCAAGGCCCGGCAAACGGCAAGAAGGGCACGGAGGTCACTTTTCTGCCCTCCCCCGAAACCTTCAGCAAGACCGAGTTCGATTTCGGCACGCTGGAGCACCGCTTGCGCGAACTTGCATTCCTGAATTCCGGTGTCCGCATCATCCTCGCCGACAAGCGCGGCGTGGAAGACAAGGTTGAGGAACTCTTTTACGACGGCGGGCTGGAAGCCTTTGTGCGCTATCTCGACCGCGCAAAGCACCCGCTCATCGAAGCCCCAATTACGGTGAGCGCTGAACGCGACGGCATCACTGTCGAAGCATCGATGTGGTGGAACGACAGCTACCACGAGCAGGTCTTGTGCTTCACCAACAACATCCCCCAGCGCGACGGCGGCACCCACTTGGCGGGGTTCCGCGGCGCACTGACACGTCAGGTCACCGGCTATGCAGAAAGCTCCGGGCTTTTGAAGAAGGAAAAGGTTTCGCTTTCCGGCGACGACTGCCGCGAAGGCCTGACCTGTGTCTTGTCGGTGAAGGTACCGGATCCAAAATTCTCCTCGCAGACCAAGGACAAGCTGGTTTCTTCCGAAGTGCGGCCGGTTGTGGAGAACCTGATCTCCCAGGCACTTGCAGACTGGCTGGAAGAAAACCCGACCCCCGCAAAGACCATCGTCTCGAAAGTCGTGGAAGCGGCATCGGCCCGCGAAGCCGCCCGCAAGGCACGCGAGTTGACACGGCGCAAGGGCGCTCTCGATGTCGCTTCCCTGCCGGGGAAACTCGCCGACTGCCAGGAGCGCGACCCGTCCAAGGCGGAACTGTTCCTGGTGGAGGGCGATTCCGCGGGTGGTTCTGCGAAGCAGGGCCGGCATCGCGAAAACCAGGCGGTGCTCCCGCTGCGCGGCAAGATCCTCAACGTTGAACGCGCCCGTTTTGACAAGATGCTGTCCTCTAACGAAATCGGCACGCTCATCACCGCGCTCGGCACCGGGATCGGCAAGGAAGAGTTCAATCTCGAAAAACTGCGTTACCACAAGATCATCATCATGACCGATGCAGACGTGGACGGCGCGCATATCCGGACCTTGCTGTTGACCTTCTTTTTCAGGCAAATGCCGGATCTGATCGAACAGGGGCATATCTATATCGCGCAGCCTCCGCTCTATAAGGTCAAGCGAGGTCAGTCCGAGCAGTATCTGAAAAACCAGGATGCGCTGGAAGACTACCTGATTGCCCAGGGCCTCGACGAGACATCGCTTACCCTCGCCAATGGTGAAGTGCGCATTGGCGAGGACCTGCGGGACGTCGTCGAAAAGGCACGCGAAATCGCAAGCATCTTCGATGGGCTCCATTCCCGTTACAATCGCGATGTCATTGAACAAGCCGCTATCGCCGGCGCTTTGAACCTGGAGGTCCTAAACGACCGGACAAAGGCCGAAGAAGCCGCCGCCTATGTGGCCCGCCGGCTGGACATACTGGCCGATGAGTTCGAACGCGGCTGGACCGGCGAAGCCAGAGAAGACGGCAATCTGATCTTCCGGCGCACGGTCCGCGGCGTCGAGGAAGCCGCGATCATCGATCCGGCTCTTCTGGATTCCGCCGATGCAAGGCGTTTGGACGCGCGCGCCGAGCATCTTCAGGAGGTTTACGGCAAGGCGGCTGTGCTGCGTCGTAAGGACGTGCCGAACGAGATCCGCGGCCCGCGCGCGCTCCTGGAGCGGATCTTCGCCATGGGGCAAAAAGGGCTGGCCCTCCAGCGCTACAAGGGCCTTGGCGAGATGAACCCCGATCAGCTATGGGAAACCACGCTCGACCCGAATGTCCGCTCCCTGCTGCAGGTCAAGGTGCGCGAGGCCGACGACGCGGACGATATCTTCACCAAACTGATGGGCGACGAAGTCGACCCGCGCCGCGAGTTCATTCAGGACAATGCGTTGGCGGTTGCCAATCTGGATATCTGACCGCTCTCCAGAGCGGCTCAGATGCCGGGTGTCACATCCGGTTCCCAGATTTTCGGCTCACCGGCAAACGGCCCCTGAACTGCGGATACCTTCAGGCTGGATAGCAGTTCGGCCTGGTCGGCGTTGCGCACATCCTTCGCCGCAACCTTGACGCCAAGCTCCAACACCGAATGAACCATTCCCTTCAGGATTGATCCGGCCGACTGCGATGCGGCCGCTTCCTGAACAAGCCCTGCGTCAAGCTTGATCCAATCGACGGGCAAGTGGCATAGCCGGGACAGAACCGGCCAATGACCCGCAAAATCGTCGATTGCCGTTTGCCCGCCCAAGTCGCGAACAGTCCGGAAGAATGCCTCGGCAACAGACGGCGCGCGCAGGAATTCGCATTCGGTGATCTTGAGGCAGATGCGCTCCGCCAATCCGGACGCATCCGATAGAACATATTTCAGATAGTCCCGGAAACCGGGATCACTTGCTGACGAAATCGAAACCCGCACTGTGTGAATGGCATCAGCAACCGGGTTAGCCTCCAGTCGGCCAACTGTTTTCTCCAGCACCAAACTGTCGATCTGGCCTAGTATGCCCGCCCGTTCGGCGATCGGCCGCCAAGCTCCATCTTTGGACAGGCAACCACCGAAGACCCTCGCCGGCTGGATGTCGCTCCCCCATGCAATTTGCCGGTCCATACACCATATCGGCACCTCGCGGATGACATATTCCCGGACATCGAACTTCGTCGGCCCCGGCGCCAAAGCGGTTTGCACTTGTTCAGTTTCCAGATCATCCGGGGACAGGATTCTCAGCCCGACAGACGGGTCGCCCAGCCGCTTCTGGGAAAGACACACATCGTCTGCTTGAGCCAGGATCCTTTCTGCGTCGACTTGCCTAAAATCTGACCCACCCTCAATATGCGCCACGCCGATAGAGCCACCAATGGTAAAGACCCGGTCCTTTGCGGCCATCCGGATCCGGGCCAGTGCCTCCTTTATCCTGCCGCCAACATCAAGCGCCGCCTCACGGCTTTCTGCAGCCACAAGAGCGGCAAATTCGTCGCCGCCAAGGCGCGCCGTTGCTGCCCGGTCGCCAACGGTAAGCGCCAGTCCGGCGGACACCCGCCACAGCATGTCATCGCCTGTACGGTGCCCACCCAGATCGTTGACGACTTTGAACTCGTTCAGATCAACATAGATGATCGCCAGCCCAGGGTGTTCAGGATCGGCGACCGCCTTCAGTTCCCGCTCAAGCGACACCATGAATGCGCGCCTGTTCGCCAGCCCGGTCAAAGGGTCCCGAAAGGCGTTAACACGGTTTTCAGCCGCTTCAGCAGGACAGTCGACCTTTTTGCGGACGACTGCAAAGCGCGGTTCCATTTCCGCACCGGGCAATTGCGGTATAGAGGAGAAGCGGACCTCGGTGACTTTGCGCCCGGACAAAAATGCAATTTCAGAGTCAGGAAGATGCTCAGGCAGATGGACGAATGCGGATCCATTACTCCTGCAGGCAGTTGATGCACGATCGATAGAAGCCGGATCGATTTCCCGGCCAACAATCCGGCTGAGGCATTTGCGGAAAGTGTCTGTATCCATCCGCGGGTCGAATGCAAACACCTCATCGGCAAGGCTGGAGATCAACGTGGCATGCGATGGTGCATCGCTCCCGCTTGGAGCCGGGGGTGCCGTTCTTTTGGCGAGCGCTTCCGCCCGGTGCGCTTCTTCCGGAAGGAACTGCGCCAGGATCAACTCTGGTGACGCCTGTTCCGATCGAATGACGGACAGCAAAACATCACGGCAAAACGGCATTCCATTGCTGAACCGGAGCTCCCGCTGGCCTAGTGCAACCCCTCTTGCACGGGCCGTCAGGAGAACTTTGTTCCATAGCTGCCGGCTGACCGGAGCCAACAGGCTTTCGACAAACTCGGGATCACTGACAAGACCACTTGCAACAAGAAGCTGGCTCAGCTTCCCGTTGTTTGCAGCGACCCGCCCACCACTCAGCAATGCGCTCGGAAAGGAAAGAACATCCAGCAGTGCCCTGTGCGCACCGGTCAGGCCGTCCGGACTGCGCTGATCGGCAGCGGAAACCCGGCCAAGCCCGTATACATGGCTGCTCTGCAAGAGACCACACCTCCAAAAAAACAACAATTATTGGCTTGCCAAAGCACGTTGGCAGTTTTCACCTTGCCTCCTTCTGAAATCGCCAGTTGAGGCCGGAATTGCAAGCGTTAAAGAAGTATTGTTTGGGAATGATTACTCTGCGTTTTAAATAATTTTTAAATTTTTAATTACTATTACAGGTGATTGAAAACGTACGTTGGCTCGATCTTATTTTCGACAATTATTTTTCTTTTATCCTCGGAGGTCAGCGACAATAGTCAGGTGTCTTTCATGGTGAAAAAACCCGAGCAACCCACCTTCAGCTTGAAACGCCTCCTGCAGACCGGAGGCTTGAAGGGCTGTCTGGCGGTCTCCATGTGTTTGCTCGCCGCTGCACCACTCAATGCACAAACGGCGTTTGAACAATGCGGCAAGGCATCCTGGTACAAGCTGACCGGAATGACGGCCAGCGGCGAACGTGCTGATCCGAGTGGCATGACCGCCGCACACAGATCACTGCCGTTCGGGACGGAAGTTGTTGTTACCAATTTGCGCAATGGCCGAATCGCCCGCGTTCGAATCAATGACCGCGGGCCTTTCACTGGCGGACGGATCATCGATGTGACGGAAGCCGCCGCGCAAAAGCTGGGGTTCATTCGCGCAGGAGTAACGCGCGTCCGGGTAACCCTCGCAGAAGATGAGGAGAATACAGACTCATCTGCAGGAAAGCCCGTCTGCAAATGAAATGTGCATTGATAACAACTTGTAGTTTTTGCGATTTGCCGCTGTTTTCATGATCCGGCAGCTCAAACAATAGGATTCGGACCAACTCGGCTTTTCTGCCGCAGGCATTAATTGACCAGCAATAACGATCAGTCAAAAACTTTTGAATCAAAAAATAACATATGTTACGGTAATGACATTTTGAATGTATGCGGCTAAAGTTTCGCCCGTGGTCGATGGGGCCACGTGCACAGTAACTTCAGATGCGCAGTCCTTGGGCTGCGCATTTTTTTGTTAGTTCTTCCATTGTTTGTTCTCGCGGCTTCCTTAAAGGCGATACCGGACTATTTTCCGCCAGCTTTGAAATCTGCCCATTCCAGACGTTTCTTCATGCATAAAAGTCACCCCTCAAAGAAGCCGGTAAAAAATCACATACAATATCCGGCACGACCAACCTGGCTCAAACCGGCGTCACCAACCTCACACCATCGAAAGCACGCCTTTCCTGTCGTTGCACATGAATCGGTCATCTTGGACGATCCCCGCCGCCTGGCAGAACGGTTCTATCCTGAGACCAGACCGTCTTATCCTATGAGTTCCGGCCCAACTGCGACGGATGGCAAAGATGAAGAACTTGCCTTCAACACTGGTTGCGCCGGTCAGTCATGTCGGGGATCGGTATGCCGCTGTTCACCGAGTATTGGAAGAAACCCGTTGCCGACCGCCCGCCAATCCTGTATCAGATCGCTTCACACGGTTTAACGTCGAAGCCGGTCAGGCACCCGTAGCTCAGCTGGATAGAGCGCTGCCCTCCGAAGGCAGAGGCCAGAGGTTCGAATCCTCTCGGGTGCGCCAATTGTCGCTCAAGCCTCTAACACACTGTTTTCAAACAATAATCCTGAAGAACCTTCGCAGCGTTCGTACCCTCGATTCGTACCCTCAAGGATGTACTCGCAGTGCGCGACGAACTTGCTTTTCCTCACCGTCCGGATGCGATAACTAACTGCGACCTTAAGAGCGCCCGTTGTTGAGGAGCTGGTCGGAGTTTTTCTGGCAAAAATCTGAACCCCAGATTCTATATCACCACATCACGATCTTCCCCCTGCACCCATCACCCTCGCAATGAATAAACATGCCCCCGAACTCACCAACAGTCTGACCCAGGCTGTTGAGCAACTTGAAGAGCTGAGAGCTCAGGCAACAGCAACAGAGCGCCCTGCGATGCTTCCGATCAACAAGATCGCGATCAGAGAGGATGTGTTTCAAGCAAGGCTTGATGTCCTCTCAGAGAGGCATCTGAGTGAACTGGAACGAGCGCTCAAGAATGCGACGCAGCTTGATCCAATCGTTGTAGTTCCGATCACTGACCACTTCGTTTTGATTGATGGTCATTACCGGTTCGAGGCTTACACTCGCGCTGGGCGGCATGAAATTCCAGTCACCTATTTCGATGGCACCATAAAGCAAGCCGTTCTTGAGTCAGCCGTCCTGAACAGTCTTGCCAAACTGCCAATGACGTCTGAAGAACGGCAAAACTGCGCTTGGAAGTTCGTGCGCGCTGGTATCTTCTCGAAGGCAGAAACGGCAAGAGCGGCATCTGTTGGAACAAGCCAAGTAGCTATCATGCGGAAGGCAAAAGCTGCTCTTGGTGATGACGCTGACGACTACGATGTCTGGTGGCAGGCACGCCGGGCTTATGAAGCACTGCAAAAGGGTGCAGAGTACCCTGAGTTCACCGAAAGCGACTTGGAAGAACGTGCCCAGCGCATAGCGGATGACATTGTCAAGGCAATCTCACAATCACCTGCCAACAACTCGGAGATCATGGCAAGAGCCTTGCAGATCTACCTTGGTAGGAACGCTGAAGAGGTTGCCAAAGAGTTGATATGGTTATGCGGAGCGGGAGAGAACATGGAGGGTCTTGAAGACGACGAGGAGTACTGAGAATGGTCTTCGGATCACCCATGTACACTCCCTAGGCTGTACATTTTGTACAGCTACGCACTTTGAGCCTCATCAAGCCCTCCAGCGATAACGCGAAGTTTTGGTCTATCATGTTGTCCCTCTGGCTTTTCTGACGCCATCCCGTGCATCAGAAGAAATTCTTGTTCATTGGTTAGAGCAGCATCAGCCAACTCTGCGCTTGTGTAACCCAATGAGGTCATATGCAAGTCAATAAGCTGCGTTGCCAAAGATGGTGTTTCGCGAGGGATGTCAAACTCGACAGGCTCCACAACTCGGTAGCCATACATGCTCATTTTCTTATAGAGAGCGGTCGCCTGATAGTCGCTTATCGCAGCAAGACTCTTTGCTCTATAGATAAGCGCTGACATCGCTACTCGCCATTTGAGTTTCAATTGCCCTAGTCGAGGTAACGAAAGCTTTTGCCTGAAGTCCTTTGCGATGGCAGTCGCTGGCATGAGCAATTCGGCTGCAAACTCGTAGGCTTCCTTCTCCATCGCGTCATACGGAAACGCATGTAGCACAACGTGGCCATATTCATGAGCCAAACTTAGTCGTTGACGATCTGCCGGTCTCGAAGAGTTTATAACAATTATCGGGCGCATGCCCTCAGGCCGCAAAGTTACGCCGTCAATATCTGCTCCACCAAAGTCGCCGAACAGAACAAAAACACCTGTTGCCTCTACATACTTTACAAGGCTCAAGAGCGGCCCATCGCCGAGTCCCCAAGAAGCTCTTACCCGTCGCGCCGCCTCGGACGCACTATCGACAGCTTGGGCATGCTCTGCGCCAAATCCCTGCTCACCGATGACCTCAAACTGGAGCAACGGAAACTGTGGCTCAAGATCAATGGCCTCAAGAAGCTTCTGCACGTGTATTACGTATTGATTTGCCATTGAGACGATAGCTTCTTGGTCCCTCACGGAGACCGATGCTTTCTTCCGAAACGCAGCACCGTGAACGCTGATTGGTTTTCTGTAGTAGCTGTCCCTCTCGTAGAAAAACTTGACCGGAAACTGCAACGTGTTCGCAATGATGCTCACTTCCTCTTCTGAGAGAGCTTCACGCGCTCCATTCTCAACACGCGAGATCGCTGCTTGCGCGATCCCGGTTTCTTTCGCCAAATCTGTTTGTGTTTTCCTACGTCTTTTTCGAGCTAGGAGAAGCATCCCTCCGTTCAGCGTCTTCAAGTCCATCCGTCCTTTTCTCCCCCGATACACTACCCTTAATGGAGACTTTTGCTCCGATATCTGGCTCTGTATCAGCGTCCCCATTTTCGCGACCGTCCACTCCCGCTGCAGTCGGCCTGACGAGTTCAACTTTTTTTCTGTCTATGCCATCCGCGTAGATAGCGAACAAGCGCGAAACAGAAGTCGCACTTGCTGAAAGATGATATCCCAAGAACAACAACATGACCTGAGGCGCATCAGCCTCAAGCCCCGGAAGATCGGGTTGGTTTTCAAGTGCCGTTGACGCGTACTGGTGACACCTCTTTCCTGTTGCGCCCTTTGGTCCCGCCAAGTGCAACTCTGCGCTGAACTTTACGGTCTTGGCTCCTTCTTCAAACGCTCCTTCGAGCTTGAAGCATGGCCCTGAGCGATTGAATATTGCCCTCAAACCCTTGGCCTCAACTTCCGCAGCCAACACAGCGTCTTCAAGCGCCCCATGGAGCGTGTTCCCAACTGATGCCGGGTCAGACGAGTTAAAGTGTGCAACCTCAACCAGCCCCCTAAGCGTCTTCTCCAACTCGGAGAACACAGCCCACACCGGGGCCTCAAATTCATTCGCGAACCGTTCTAACGCTTCCTGCCTGTCCATATGCATTCCTTTGCGATTCTATTACCGCCGCCTGAATGAATCAATAATTCTCAACCCCTTATATGTCAATTTTTATGCGAAAATTATTCATTGATTTATTCAACGCCGTTGAACCGGGCGCGGAACCGGTCTCTAATTCTCTTATCCTATACCTTGTGAGACCACTTCTTGACATGTCTCTTTTCATGTCTCATAACTCTTTTCTCCTATCATCTAGAAGGTTATGAGAATGGCATTGATTGGGTATGCACGCGTCTCCACACTCGGGCAGTCACTGGAAGTGCAGATTGAGAAGCTGAAGACTGCATCAGTCGACAAGGTCTTTGAAGAGAAGCTCTCCGGAGTCGACACGAACCGCCCAGCGCTAAGACAATGTCTCGAGTATCTGCGTGAAGGCGACACACTGATTATCTCCCGCATCGACCGCCTTGCTAGAAGCGCTGAAGACCTTCTTAGAATCGTCAGGGAGCTTGAGGAGAAGCGTGTGTGCCTCAAGGTGCTCGATCAATCCATCGATACGAAAGACGCTGCTGGCAAGGCGTTTCTGGGCATGTTGGCGGTCTTTGCGGAGTTCGAGACCAACATTCGAAGAGAGCGGCAAATGGATGGTATCGCCAAGGCAAAAGCCAAAGGAACCCGGTTTGGCAGACGCCCAGCGCTTACGGCTGAAATGGTCGCGAAGATAAAAGACCTTAGGGAGCTGAAGGACCAAACCATCCCACAGATAATGGAAATAACTGGATTGTCGAAGGCGACAGTTTACAGGGCGTTGTCAGCTCCAGCAGCCAACCGACCATAGAGGGTGTGGTATTGGAGCCAGTTGTTGGCGCTAGGCAGACTTACTCAAGGCACAAAATTTTCAAAGCAAGAAAAGGTTCACTATTTGGTATATATTTTACTTAATTTTATTCCGTCAAAATTCAATTAAGTAGATATAATAAGTTAATTGAAATAAATTCCCTATATGTCGAAGATAGAAAATCCAGTTTTACCGCTCCACTTCAAGAATGCTCCGGAACAGAAATACACTGCGCTGCCTCGATCAACTGAGCGTCGCTTGGACCCGCAGCATATGTCCGCAGTCCTTCCCCAAGACGCGCATGGCCAATGAACCAATCGGCTGTAGAGCGAGGTATCTCACCCTGCTCCAAGAGAGTCACAGCTCGATGCCGCCAGCTGTGTGCGGCCACAAGCGAAGGATCATCTGCGAACTCACGTAGCGCCCTCCCGATACGTTTCGTCACTTGACGGGAGCGCTTTCCATGTTCATCAGCTGTGAGCCTATCGAACGCAAATTCGTTTTCAGTCTGAGCTGCCGTCCTGGCTCTCAGCAAGGCACGTAGACGGGTGTCCAAAATAGGCACGCGGCGCACACCCGACTTGGTCTTCGAGTCTGAGATGCTCAGCCAGACAACGTCTGCGTCGACACGGATACCGTCCTTTTTTAGGCTTGTGACCTCTTCCAATCGCATCCCTGTCGCTGCGACGGTCAACAACACGGTGTAGTCGTCCGGGTGCTTGTTTTCGGTGCGTTTCACCCGCCTGAGAAGCTCGGCTGCCTCGTCGTCTGTAAAGCCGCGCCTCGTGCTCCTCGGTGATCCACTTTTCTTCTTCGGTCGCAGTCCGTGCCATGGATTCTTTGCGTCATCACCGATGTAGCCATGACGCGACAACCAATCCCAATACCCCATGAGGGCAGAAAGGTGCTTGCCGACAGTGTCTGGGCTTTTGCCTTCGGACGATTCTCGAGCAACGTATTCAGATGCAAGCCTGCGTGACACGTCTTCTACGTGCTCGAAATGCTTCGACAGCTTCACGACAGAGCGACGATACTCAGCTGCGGTGTAGGCTTTTACACCTTGGTCAGATAACCAACGATCAAGATGCGCCGTGATCGGTGTGAGTTTGCCTTTGGCGAGCAGTGCGAACTTGCGCGCATTGGCCGACTCGGTGGTATCCGGTTGATCATCCGCCACAAGGCCAACGACCGGTCGCCCAGAATCTGCGATGTCCGCTGCTCTTTCCCCTATCAATCCATCGATCATGTTTCGATCTTGCTGGTCTTTCGCATCAGCTCTCATTTGACGCCATATGGCTGCTTCTTCCGCGATAGAGCCTCCGCCTCGAGCGTTGCTTATCTGCTGTTTCCAAGCAGCGACGACGGGACCGACCCTCACAAGAGCAGTCTGCTTGTTGCCCGTCTTCAATGATTGCTTGAACTCTCGCCTACCAAACTGTTCACGAACGTCTTTGGGTATGTCCAGCCTTGCGTAGTACGTATTGTGCTTGAGAAGAAGGTGACTTGCCATTGGGGCTTCGTACCCTCATTTCGTACCCTCATGCAACATGTAACATACTGATTCTTTGTTGTTGTTGTTGTTTTCTCGACCTGAATTCACCCTCCTCTCGGGTGCGCCATTTGCGTTCAAAACTGCGAACACCTTTCGAAAATTTTTTTCGACCCGAAATTGCGTTTTCGATTGCGGTTTTGCTTCCGATAATTCTGATCATTTCATCTCCGACTTCAACCTCGTCCACGATAGATTGAAGGTATGCCTTTCGGACCGGGATCTCACCGGACACCAGTTGTTCGCGCATTTTCTTGCCAAAATCCGCGATGACGGACGGCGGGATTCTTGATGCTGGTAGGGCGTGGGTCTTAACGCGCTCAAGAGATGTTTGAATGCGCTCCCGCTCCATCTTGAGCGAGGCAATCCGGTCACGAAGGATATCATCCAGCTCCGCGATGCCATCCTCGACCAACGAATAAATCCGCTTAAGCCGTCCTTCCGTTTCTGTCAGTTCGCCTTGAAGGCGGATTATGCGCCCATCAACTACTGAGGCTTTTGCAGCGCGCCTTTCCGATAACGAAGATAGTAATCCTGCGAGCCGATCAGGCGTCAGCAAGCGATCAACAAGGTTTTTCGTTACCAGCTGATCAAGCGTGTCCATCCGCATAGAGCGGCCCTTGCATTCGCTTTTGCCCGACCTCGCTGCGACTGAACAGGTATAGTACCGATGGATGGTTCCGTTTTTTGATGTTCCTGTTCTAAGTGTCATTCCGCCACCGCAAGTCGCACATTTTGCAAGACCTGTCAGGAGGATTGGTCCGGTCACCACCCTTGGTGGTGTTACTTTTGGGTTGCGGGCCTTCAGCATCGATTGAACCGTTTCGAATTCGTCGCGTTCAATAATCGGTGGAACCGCGACGACGATATGTTCAGAGACAGGATTTTCCTTTTGAGTTTTTGAATTCCGTCGGTTGAAGACATGCTCGCCGATATAGACCCTGTTCGTAAGTATGCCATGCAGGGTTCCGACCCCAAATCGCGCACCACGCTTGGTCCGTTCACCGGAGGCGTTTAGACGTTTGACGACTTCTTTGGTTCCAAGTGGTCCTGACTTGCCATCCCCACTGTGGTAGAGCCTGAATATCAGCCTGACGAGCTCTGCTTCAACCGGATCGATATCGAGCTTTTTCTTGATTTTCGCACCGCGCCGTTCTGCCTCAACGGCTCGGTAGCCAAGGGGAACTGGTGACCCGTTGTAAAAACCTTGCCGCGCATTTTCATTCATCGCACGGCGAACGTGCTTTGCATTTTCTTTAGATTGGTATTCATCAAATAGTGCGATGACCTGCCGCATCATCACTTGTGCCGGGTCATCTCCAAGCTCCTGGGTGATGGACACTAATCGGACATCGGATTTTTCCAATTGCCGGAGATTCATCTCGAGCTGAAAACTGTCGCGGAAAAATCGTGAATAGGAATGGACCAGCACGACATCATAAGGGCGGTCTAATTCTGTTGCTCGTTCCATAAGCGACTGGAATGCCGGCCGATTGTCGTCGGTAGCAGTGGAACCCGGCTCAACAAATTCATCGACCAGAGACCAGCCTTTCGAGATACAAAATGCCGAGATTTGCTTGCGCTGATCCGGAATAGACAGGTCGTGGAGAGCTTGACGCCCAGTCGACACGCGAAGGTATGCCACAGCTCTGAGTGGCTCGCTTGTGGGACCACCCAAGTAAGTCGGGGTATCAGGCACAGTCATATCGTCTCCTGTCGTTAATGTTATTATATCCTACCGCGGTTCATCGTTCGTGAGAGCTCATTTTTCTAACTTGAGCATTTCGCCAGGAGATCATCGACAAGGTCAGCGAGGTATGTCTCAATGACCACGACTTCCCCGATTGTTGCGGGAAGAGGCTCTGGCAAATCGCAATCCACTTCACAAAGCTGGCGTGCATGCGTTTTGCGATCCCGGGTTTTGTTCCGTTTCCGACGTTCTGGCCGTTTGACGCCTGGACGATATTCGATCTCAGGCCGCTGCTGGTGCTCAGGATTAGAACGCATAGCCGTTCTCCCGAGCTCTCTGTTGACCATGTTTAAGCGTCGAGTGATGCTTTTCGTCTGGAGTTATTCGTGTGGCGTCGGCTATCTGCTCAGATTGGATGTTATTTGTGAGGCGCCTGCCCACATCCAGCGTTGTTTCCTTGATATGCTGTTGGGAGAGCCGGTTGGCCATCCATTGGCGGCGGCTTTCCGGATCAGGGTCCGAAGACACCGAGGAACTGGAATGCATTTCCCGGTCGATCTGCCCACGGTCGACGACAAGCAGAGTTTCCTTGCGGGCTCGACTGGCAGCGACATAGATGTCGTGCCTATCGAATGCAGGCGTCAGAAGCACGGCCACCCGGTCAACCGTCGCTCCCTGCGCCCCATAAATCGTCGAGGCATAAGCCCAGCCGAGCCTGACGCGGCCCTTGTTGTTCGCCAGTTCAGAAGTATCGAAGCGAATCGTTCGGTCCCCGATACTCGCTTCGATCTCGATGCGCGGAGGCGGTCGCTCCCCGGCACCGTTCTCGGTAATGAAGATCTTCGTTACGGTTGCAACCGTACCGTTGACGACACCGAGTTTATCGTGGCGAACCTGGAAGCGGAGGCGGTCGCCCGCGGCCAGCGCCAGCCTTGCCGTATGACCGGATGGCGTGACAGCATCAATTTCGACATCCGGACCCTTGAGAATTCCGCGCCCCCGGAGACGCGCGCGCACCTCGCGGCCGATCGCTGCGATTTCAGCATTGGTACGGGCAATGATGAGGGCTTCTCCGGGATATTCTCCGATCAGCGTGTTTTGAACGTGATCGACGACCGCCTTGATTGCGGCCGCCGGACCGTCGGCTTCCTTTAGAAGTTCCCGACCGGCAAAGGCATCCAGACCCGCCTTTGCATCGCCCTGACCGAAAGACGTGACGGCATCCCGCGCCCAGGCTTGGTGTTGGCGCACGATTGTTTGGACCTTAGATGCTTCGGCCGCATGAGTTACCAGACGCAGACCGGAACCCGCGCCGATAGCCTGAAGCTGGTCCCGGTCTCCGGTGAACAGAACTTTCGCACCGGCATTGTCAGCGGCTGTGAGTAGACCGTGCATTTCCCGTGAAGACAGAAGTCCAGCTTCATCGACGATCAGGACCGTGCGATCATCAAGGAAGGGCTTTCCATGTTCGGATCGGGCCAACCAGGAGGCCGTCGCCCGAGCCTCGCTCTTAAGATCGTCCTTAAGAGCGTTCGCAACCCGCCAGGCTGTCGCAGCACCAACAACTCGATACCCATTCGACTTCCAGGCTTCTACCAAAGGCGAGAGCAATGTCGACTTACCAGTGCCCGGTGCGCCCTCGACCACGGCGATCCGTGACGGACGTGCGGCCTCCCGGACCGCGGTTGTCTGTTCATCGCTCAGGCCCTTGCCGCGGCAATCGGCTGCCAGCCGTTCCTGCGCGATCTCGAAACCGTCCTTCCCGGAGAGTGTCGACGCGATGTCGACGATTTCCCGTTCGATCCGGATCATCTCCGGTGTCGAATATCTCGGGAACCCTAACCGGTCATTGCCGAGTTGGACAAACCGGCCGCTTTCCAGAAGACCGTCAACCTCGCTCCCGATCCGGTCAGCGCCGAGGCCTGTCCCGACAAGGGCTTCGCCGACGGCCCTGAAGAGCTCCCGCCGATTGAGAACGCTTTTCGTCTGTGTCAGGATTTCCGGGAGTTCAGCCAACCGGTTTTTTAGGAGAACTTCACGGGATGGTCGATCACCAAAAGACTCGGCGGAATGGGATACCGAGGATCCGGCATCGAACCCTATACGCTCGGCAGCAGATACCCATGCTTCCTCGCGGGATGTTTCCGCTTTGACTTTTGCCGAGCGCGTTGTTTTAGCGACCGCCGCGGCCGCGGCAACAGCGTTCGAGCTTTCCAGCCCCGCCATAGCCAATTCGTCGACGATCTCCTGGCGTCTGGCCGAGAAGTACCCGATCGTCTCATCGTCAATGCCCTGGACTTCGAAGGTGCCGTTCTTGCCGATACGGTCGATGACAAGGCCCGCTTCCATTACGCCTGCTGCCAGGGCCGCGTGATAGGCTGCGCCGGCCGCGATTTTCCAGTCCCGAAGGATTGTCGAATGGAGCGCACCGACGGAACCGTCATTCCGGGTTGCGAGATTGAGAATGACGCAGTGCGTATGAAGGTTTGGATCCGCAAACAACTCTCCGTCGGAATGCTCCGCCGAGCGGCTTTCGCCGTGCCGGAACGTTGCCGCCGTCAGAGAGACCTGTTCAACACGTTCACCGCCGCGTCCCCTGCGGGCGAAGGTCGCCTCGCGTTCCAGCAATTCCAGCGTCGCCCGAACTGCCTGTGCATGAGCTTGTTCGATGCCGTCGCGGATCCGCTCATCGCTAAACGCCCACAGGAGAGAGACAGAGCGTGGTGCCGACAGAGTGACGTCGAATGCGGGGACACGATCCAGACGGCTGCCACTATTGGTGATGAGCGAGTGTCCGTGCGCATCGCAGCCGGCAAACAGGCGCTCGAAGGAATCCGGATCAACGATGGTACCGTCAATCACACCGTGATCGCCGCCCGGGGCGAACCAGACGCCGTCCGGCTCGACGCCTTTTCCGTCGGCATAGTATGCCGACTGATTTGAATAATATCCCGCGCTCGCCGCGGGGGTCCAGGTTGCGACCATCGTTTCGTCTCCGTGTCTGAGACAATGGTCACCCGGCCGCGCATATGCTTTGCACTAACAACCCGAACACAGTTTCAATCAGTTGATTTTACTCGTTCTCTGGTCACTTGATTTGTCAAACAAAGTACCCGTCACATTGCGCTGCGGTGTATTTGACCTGTCCCACGAGCAGAAGACCCGGCAAATGACCGGGCTTCTTATCTCGTCGCAAAAACCGCTATTTAAAAGGAGCGTGCGCAGGCCTTCGCTCTGTCCATCTACCAACCGGCCAAGAGAGCAGGGCGGCATCGCCGTGCCCCAGAACCAAGGCTCGTATCCGCGGTTGGCCAAAAGGGGACGCCGACAGTCCAAGGTCTGCCGAGAGGAAGGCAGGGTCGACTACCGGGATTTCCTGCGTGCGCCGTTCAACGCCCATCCTGCCATCAGGACCCGGACCGGTTTTCTCGAGCCAGGAGACCGTCCGTTTGCCGATCCATCGCTCGGAAATTTCCGAGGCAGTGCTGCCTCCCGCCACACGCCCAACTATCTTGGTGGTCATGTTATCGAGGAGATGTTGGGCGCCGTCCTGTCCGTAGATCTCCCGCAATTGGGCCGGCGACTGGATGGCTGCGACGATCCGTATCCCAAGCGAGCGACCGATCGCGGCAAGGCGCTGCACGGCTGGCGTATGCCCGAGTTGCGGAAATTCATCGAGGAACAACCAGGTGGTAGAGTGGTGTTTCGCGAGCCCTTCTGACACTGTTCCCGCCTGATCGGCGACGATCTTCAACACGATTCGGCAGAGACTGGCCGACAGTTCCGGCTGGCGACGGGATTGTTTCAGGATCAGGTTTGAACATCCCTTTCCTGACGCCCATTGCCTGATCGAGACGCCTTTTCCGGATGCGCCTCCCATCAATGCGAAGGCTCGCGTCATCCGGGCGGCGTTCGCGATCAGGACGAAGTAGAAGGACATTGCCTGGCGCCGGGTTTCTTCTTGCTCGACATCAATCAGCGAGGCGGAGGACGGATCATGCTCCTTCAAAAGAGCAAAGAGCTCCACGACTGGTTTCGCCAATAGACGATCCAGCTGCCGCCAGGTCCAGACTTTACCGTTTTGGCGGGCTCGGCCCTCAAGGTAGACAATGAGCGATGTCAGAATCTGACGTGCTCCGCCAGACCAGGACGGGTCGCTGGTTTCCCGGATCACTTCCGCCGCCAATTCCGCCGCATCCTCGGGAGAGACAATGTCTAGGCCAGGCAGCCATGAACTGCTGCGCCGATCGCCGAGGGCCAGAAGCACGAAGTCATCTGTCGGGAAGCGGGCAGTTACCTCGCCCTTCACATCGAAGGTCAAAACCCGGTCCTGACGCGCGACCGCTCCATCCATGAGGGTTTCCATCACGGTGGTCTTGCCAGCGCCAGTTCCGCCGATCAATAGAATATGTTCCGCCTCCAGCTGCCGGGGCATACGCACTCCCTCGACAAGCTCGATGCCTGGATCGCGAGAACCGAAACGCCGGGACCAAGCCACTGCAAGGCTTTGCCCGGCGGCTTTCCCTGCCACAAGCATCGGCCCCTTGATGTGAGCCACTCGTGGTTCGGCCAGCTTGCCGGCAAGCAGGGCACGCCTCATCTCTAAGGCGAGCAAGGCTGCGGCGGCAAGGGCAGCCGACAGTCGAACGCCGAGAGGCCAGATGACGCCGACGGTCTTGAGGTCGCCAATCAACTGTCCGGGCAGGTCAACCAGACGGGCAAGCGAACCCAGGAAGTCGAACGGCCTGAGGGCATTCTCCGCATATTCGCTCAGCAGAGCCGAGAGCAATTCGAGGTCAACGTCTCGTGCCTTGTCCTGGAGTGGGATCCAGGCGACCGGAGGATCGACTTCGATCATCAAGACGGCAAAGAAGAGGAGAGTTATCGACAGAACCAGGATAGATGCCAGGTTGGCCACCAGCTCCGGACGGCGTGGGGTAAGGGGATGAAGTTTCATCGGCTCTCTCCCGATATGCGGGCGGGATCGCGCAGGACGACGATGCGCGAACCGGCGGCAAGCCGCTCCGTGCCGGTGGCATCGAGATGCCGATTGAGGCGCGCAAGATCGCCGACGTTCATTTCCAGATATTCGGCAGCTTGAAAGAGCGTCAGACTGGAGCCGCCCGTCTTGTAGACGCAGCCGTCCGTCAGCCAATCGAGGCGTTGACATCGTGGCCATACACCGGCATCGCGCGGCATGAGATCACTGGAGAACGACCTGCCCGCCAAAGCCCCAACCGTATCGAACGACATCGCCGCGGCAATGATCCCGCAACACAGACCGGCGACAGACAAGAACCGGCCCGGTTTCCAAGTCTGCTCAGACGCCGGGGCAGCGGTCCGCGATCCCTGTGTTTTGGCAGTTGGCGGTTTTGGAGCAAGTCCGGCCATGTCGGATCGTTTCCGGGCAAGAGCCGCGAGCCCTTTCGGTCCAATCAGAGCGAGCGCTGACGGTGGGACATTACGGAGTTTCTCCGGAGGCAGCTCGGCGAGGTGGCGAACGATTTCCGCACGTCCCGACTTGCCTTCCCGCATTGCCGTCTTGACAAGGACGTCAAATGGAATGGAAACACTTCGATCAGGCTTCATTGCGATCAACTCCGGCCTGCTTCAGAACCTGCGAGAACGACTGGCGGGCTTGCGCCAGGAAGGCAGCAACATCACCGCGCAACACCTTGGCCGCCGGCCGGCTCCGCCCCGTCCACGCCTGAACCGCTGGGATGTCAGCTGCGACAACATCGATGAACCGCTTGCCCGCAGCCTCGAAGGGCATCCACGATCCCGGAGCAATCGCCGGGACACCCACCCTCGCGATGTTCTTGAAGAGCGGCTCGAGGGTGTTCTTCCAGACCGCATCTGCGGGCGAGCCTGGATAGAAACGGAAGGCGCCGTCGCGCCCGTTGAGAACGACCGCCCTTTGCGCCGAAGGCAGGACCCGTCCAACTTCCCGGGCGGTTCGCACCGCTCCGCGCATCGCCTCCGGTTCCGCCGTCGCCGGAACCAGCCAGTTTACCTGTGCGCCCGCTTCAAGGAGATCCGCGTCGAGATCCACCAGACCGCAATATTCCTCGATGAGCATCTGCTGCGGACCGCCGATATCGACGATCAACGTCACACCATCGGCAATAGATTGTTCGACTGCGGCATAAAGGGGATCGAAGGCCGTCACGATCGCGCCCGGATCGCGCCGCAGGTCGTCCAGGCGGGCAGGTGTCACGGTGGTGACCCGATCGCCGAAGAGGGCCGGCAGCCTGTCCTGCTCGTCGATCTGAACCAGTCGGAAGGGCCGGTCCTCGATTTCGAGTAGATCAGCAACCAACGTGCTGACGAAACTTTTGCCGACCCCGCCTTTATCCGATCCGGTGAATATGACCCGGGGATGAAGGGCCGTGTCAGGGACGGCCGGTTGGGATGATGATGCCTTGCCCATGAGAAACTCCTTGTTGCTGGGAGTTTCAGTTCATCATCGATCGAATGGGGCTCTGGACTAACGACCCCTATGTTTTCCGGTCCCCTTCAAGAAAAATCCGGCAGGCGTCAATAACGCGCCTGCCGGATTATGATTCGCGTGACGATGATCGGTCGCGAGTGCCGGGATGTTTCAAAGTGCAGCCTGGGCTCCTTCTTCCACTTCCGTTTCATCTTCGAAGCTGGCGCTATTCATTTCCTCAGGTGCCAGCCATCCTTCTATCCCCACGCTATCCAGGATTTCGCCGTTGCGGAGTGTGACGTGTCCTGGGTCGCCATAGATGTCGTCGACATGTTCCACATGAATGTCTTCATCCGGAAAAAGTTTCGACAAGGCGACAAGGACCGGAATCGGCGTATCCCAGGCCGTCGCAAACGAGACATGATCTTCCGAACGCTCGGGGTGGCAGGCATTCCACTTGGTCCCCCAGACTTCCTTGCGGAAATCCAACAAGCTGAAATAGCCCGTGCGTCTCTTGCTGCGCAGCATCGCGACAAAGTCTCCGAAGGCGTCTTCGTCCAACTTCAGTGCACTCGAGTGGTCCTCAAGCTTCTGCTGCATCTCAGCAATGAGAGGTTCTTTGCATGGTTCGTTGCACACCTTGGCCGCACAGATCTCAGCGTCAAAGCTGATCCCGCTTTTTCCTTGCGCCTCGTACAAGCCATCGGGAAATGGAAGGACCGTACTAAAGTCAACAACCCCATTTTCACCAGCGAGATGATCGAGAACCTTCTCACTCGCATAGAGCCTATTGTAGACGTAATTTGGCATGCGTTGATTTCCTTGTACTCAAAACCTGAAGTAACCCAGCCGGTACAGACTGCACCGGCCGGAGATTTGCGAGGGAGGTTGGCGGTTAGTCACTCGTCAGCCAGTGCCGATGGATCGCGGAGAGGATGGACGCCGTTACCGGCACTGGCCAGCTGTTGCCGATGAGACAGTATTTCTCATTGTCCGTCAGAGGACGTCCCCGATACTCAATGCCGTCGAACCAAGTGTCCGGAAATCCCTGGGCCCTCAAGCCTTCCAGCGGTGTTGGACGCCTCACGACAAGGCCGGCTCCCGGAAACTTCTGAACAACCAGGAAATCGAGTTCGTGCCTGGTCAAGCCCGGACCCTTCATTCCCGATCCGCTGGCCATGAGTGTTCCCAGCTGCGGCGGATGGTGGACAGGAGCCCCTCCATCAAAACAAACGGCAGTTTGTAGTTGTTTCTCTCCGCCCGGCGCAGTACTCCCGATGCCGCTTCCGGCGATATCCAGTATTTCTCCAGGTGGGGTCCCGGTTGCTCCGCGATGTCCGCAAAGGAACAGCCGGGCGCGGCGCTGTGCGACGAAGGGGCTGGCGTCGAGAACCCGATTGTCAACCGAGTATCCGGCGTCAAGCAACCTTTCCTTGAAAGCGGCGAACGGGCGGCCGTCCTCGATGGTTTCGAAACCCGGGACGTTCTCGAAGACGAAGCACGCTGGCTGGACTGCTTCAACGATCCCGCAGACTTCGAGCGAGAGGTCACGCGGGTCGTCCGCGCCTTTCTGCTTGCCTGCCGTCGAGTAGGGTTGGCACGGGATGCCTGCGATAAGGATGTCGACTTTGCCATTGTAGTCCTTCGGTAATCATCCCATTTTTCATCGGGTCGAAAACTGGACTTCAGGCTGCCATTTTCAGTTTCATTTTCGGCGTCACGCCGCCGATGGCCATGTTGGGCCGCACGTTGTTGTATGTCCAGAGCCAGTGTGTGGCGTGGTCCTGGGCTTCCTCAATCGTCGCGAACAAATGCTGTTGAAGCCAATCCTGGCGGACCGTTCGGTTATAGCGCTCAACATAGGCGTTCTGTTGCGGTTTGCCCGGCTGGATGTATTCCAGCCCGATCCCGCGTCTAGAAGCCCACAATTGCAACGCGGCACTGACATTTTCCGGGCCATTATCCACCCGGATGTTCACAGGCTGCCCGCGCCATTCGATGATCCGTTCCAGCGTGCGGATGACACGAAGGGCCGGAATGGAGACGTCCACTTCAATGCCCAAGCCCTCCCGGTTGAAGTCGTCCAGAACATTCAAGGTCCGGAAACTGCGCCCATCCGCTAACTGATCCGACATGAAGTCCATCGACCAGGTCATGTTTGGGCTCTTGGGAACTGCCAAAGGCTCTGGTTTTGGCCGAACCAGGCGTTTTTTCGGCTTGATCCGCAGGTTCAGCTCCAGCGAACGGTAGATCCGCCGAACCCGCTTGTGGTTCCACCCAAAGCCTTTGACGTTACGCAGATAAAGGAAACACAAACCGAAGCCCCAGGTTCGATGTGTTGCCGTCAAACGCACCAACCAGTCCGCGATCTCTGCGTTCTCGTCGCTCAACTTGCGCTCATACCGGTAACAGCTTTCGCTGATCTGAAACGTGCGGCAGGCAAGCGCGATGCTCACGCCGCGCAGCCGGGCCGCCTTTTCGGCCATCTCCTTGCGCTGAGACGGCCTCAAGGCTTTTTTCCAAGCGCATCCTTCAAAAGCTCGTTCTGCATCGCCATTTCAGCATACATCTTTTTAAGCCGCCGGTTCTCTTCCGCCATCGCCTTCATCTCCGATATCAGCGAGGCATCCATGCCGCCATATTTCGAGCGCCAATTGTAGTAAGTCGCGTTGCTGATACCATGCTCCCGGCAAAGATCGGCAACCGGCACTCCGCTCTCGCCCTGCTTCAAAACGGCCAGGATCTGGCTCTCGGTAAATCTTGATTTCTTCATGTCGTTCTCCGTCCTCATCAAGGGCTGGAGAAATCCAATTTTCAACCCTTTGGTTTTTGGGGACGATTACCCTTCCAGTTGTCGATTGCATTGATGTCGCCAAGATTGTGGACACCGGGAAACTTCTGCTCGAGCACTGCCGAGGCGACGGGGTCAAACTCGGCGACCACAATTGTCTCATGGGCGATCCCCGCGAGCTCGAACGCGGCGGTGTCACCGCCGATTCCAGTACAAAGGCTCAGAACCCGCACGGGCTCTTGAGCAGTTTCAATAGAGGGGTAGTTCAATGATGCCGTCATTCGGATCTCCTTGTTGTTGGTGACAGGAAAATCCTCGCACAGCTTTCAAAAAGCTAAGCACTAACGACCCAAAATCGGCGGAATCACGCAGCCTTTTCTGTTCCGTCGTCCGCAGACGCCAACTTGCCAGAGTGGTTTTTTATGGCTTGGATGAGTTTGAGTGTGATTATCGATTGTGGAAGGCTTTTCTGGTACCTGGGCACCTCTGGAAAACTCAGACTACTGCCTGTGACGCGCCGGACGTTTTTGTCCCACACCCGGTAGTCCGCCTCACGCAGACGCCGTTCCAGCTCGCGGTGCCAATCGAGCAGCGGATAGAACGCAACGCGATCCAGACGTTCCTCGCGGCGCAAATGATGTTCTTCCATCGAATCGGAGTTATTGAGTTGCATCTTGCGCACTTCGATGAATTTCACCGCGCGGCGAAGCGTGTTGATCTGATGCCTAAGGCTCATGATCATCGAAAAAGCAGTTTTACTATATGAAAACGGTTGCTCGATTTCCTCCTTCTCTGTCTTCCTTTTCTTCAGTTTCATCTTCGGTTTCATTTTGTTGGCTTCTGCACCCTTCCAACCCAACGCAAAGATAACCAACTGCTCGACGATCTGCGTTGCATCTCTCATCCGCTGAGGATTGAGCTTGCCGTTCTCGATGGGCCAGATCAGATCCAGAACGTCGTTCATCATCCGCCAATCCGCCGGGCTGATTAAACCGTCATCAACCTTCTGGTTTCGCCCACCTTCCCCATCGTCAACCTGGAAAACCAATTCCAACTGCCGGTAAGCTTCACGCACCAGGCTACGGGTCAATTCGAGATTGGAATTGGCAAATTCCGTTAGCCGTTGGCGGGTTTCCTGTTCATTTTCAGCGCAAAGCCAGGACAGCCCGGCAACCTGAATTTCCGCATTGTAAAGCACAGGACCTTCGGATCGTGCTTTCGCAGCAGCCATCTTCTTGATGGCGGAAACTTCCAGATCAGAGTGCCTTGGAACCGAGACATCTGACGCAGCACCTCCACCAAAAAGCCGAATGTCCGAATTGGGATAAACACCCACTACCGCACGAAGCGCCACGCTTTCCAATTTGCCAAGTTCACCGGCAAAAGAACTATCATCAACTTTCAATGTTTCGGCGATTGCTTTCAAAACCGCGCCCCGAGTTGACACCTTTGGTACTTTTTCTTTGCAATAGCGTATCGGTCGCCAATCGGTGCAAGCTTCAAGGAGAGTGCAGCAGGTTTCAATCCGAATTGCTCCGCATTGCCTCCTACTCCAGTCTTCAGCCCCTCAAGAGCTATTTATCTTTTATCTTCAGTGGCAGTCATTCCTGTCCTTTCAAAACTCCACGCAGGCGCGCAGCCCTTGTCAGAGTATCCTTCAGCGAACCATCAACGGCACCGCCAAGTTCTGACGGGCCATTGACACGATGATCCGGCAACCTGGAATTTTGTGATGAGTTCGCAACCGAATACGCCGGTGCAGCGGAGACGACCTTCCGCTCGTTAAGTGCACGGGCATAAGTTGCGCGCAGGACCGCCGCGCTTACTGCACAACCCCGGCGGTTGCGCAAGCCTTCCCGCTCAAGCAGGGCCGCTATCTGATCCCAGCTCGTGCCGGACGCCTTGAGTTGAGAGAAGAAGACGAAGTGGGAGCCTACAACCCTTTGTATCGGGATCGGTCCCAGCGGACCGGTCGCAGCAGCAACTACTTTTCTGGCCTGCGCCGTTATTTGTCTCAAATTCCTCATCAATTCAGGCTGACGCCATTTTCCATCGGCGGCAACCTGCAATTACAGACAGAACTTACAAACCGTTACACGAAGTCGCAAAATGTTATGAAATGTTACAATCACACCTGTGCACCCAGTGTGCTGACAGACAAATTAGCTGAATTGGGAAGCCTGTTCGTTTGAGGAGCCGGAACCGCTAATTTACGATGTTTTGATCATTAACTTGAAACTTGTTCGGCCCGCACTTGGTACTTCCCCGAACCCATGGCTGCGAATGCGAGAGGGCTCTACGCGGTTATAACCATAATCGTATTTGATCTAGCGGGGGCGGAAATTGGTCCGCCGACGGCTACATACACACGCCGGCTGAGAAGTAGAAATGATCAATTATTAGATGAAGTCGATACAAAACACACTTTTAAGAAGGTAGGATGATAGGGTCGAGTTGACAGCTGTCAACGCGCACTCTTCCGGGCGAAAGGCCCTATCGCGACCAATGTAGTAACCTAGCCAGTTTCACCTTGAGGAGACCCTATGGCCGTCACGACCCTATCCAGCCGGGAATTTGATCAGGACCTTGGCCGGGCAAAGCGCGCGGCAAAGGAAGGGCCGGTTGTCATCACTGACCGCGGCACGCCCTCCCATGTGCTGCTGACGGTCGAAGCTTACAAGAAGTTGTCCGCCAAACCGCGGAACCTCGTCGACGCGTTGGCTATGCCCAGACTGTCGGATATCAATTTCGAACCGGAGGCCGCTGAGATCAAGCCCCGCATCCCGGATTTCTCGTAAGGTATGTATCTTCTCGACACCAACGTCATTTCAGAACTGCGCAAAGCTGGCGACGTGAAGCTGAAGATGCCGAAGCTCCGGCGTCAGACGTTTGAAACGGCGATCATCGAACGCTACCAGCGCCGGGAAAGCAGTGTCGAGGAAGCGCTGATCGAGATGTATCTGGCCGGTGTTTCCGTTCGACGGGTCGAAGACATCACGGAGGCATTATAGGGCACGCGGGTATCGTCCGGTACAGTGTCAAACCTGAACAAGAAGATTTACGCCAAGATCGAGGAATGGCGCCATCGGCCGATCGAGGGCGAACATCCCTATCTTTATCTCGATGGGATCGTCATGAAGCGGACTTGGGCAGGGGAAGTGCGGAACGTGTCCCTGCTTGTAGCCAGTGCTGTCAATTCCGAGGGTTACTGTGAGATTTTGGGGATCTGCGAAGGAGCCAAGGAAGACAAGTCCGGATGGTCAAACTTTCTGCGACATTTGGTTGATCGGGGTTTGAGTGGCGTGAAGCTGATCATCTCTGATGCCTGTCGGGGGCTCGTTGAGAGCGTCGCCGACTATCTACCCGATGCGCAGTGGCAGCGCTGTATGGTTCACTTCTATCGCAATGTGTTCAGCCACGTCCCATCCACCAAGGTGCGCGAGGTCACGCACATGCTGAAGGCCATTCATGCCCAAGAGCACCGCAGGGCAGCACAGGAAAAGGCTGACGCTGTTATCGCAGGCCTGCGGGCACAACGTCTGACACGAGCTGCCGATCTCATTGAAGAGAGCATTGGTGAGACGCTGACCTACTACGGCTTTCCGGACAGCCATTGGCGCAAGATCAGGACGAACAATCCTCTGGAGCGGATAATGAAAGAGATCCGGCGGCGAACGCGAGTAGTCGGGGCGTTCCCGGACGGTCAATCATGCCTCAACCTGGCTGCGGCAAGACTCAGACATATCGCGGCCGGCAAATGGTCCGCCCGCAAATACATGAACATGACGCCGCTCTACCAGGAGCAAAACCAAACCCAAGGAGCCGTCGCCTGAAAACAAATGTGCGAAAGATCTTTGACACTACCCTGGTCCGTAAATTTCCGGCGCTTCGCCATTCTCGTATCCCTTCAAAGGTTTGGGATACACCTTAGCCGACTGTCCAGTTTTCCGGGACCACTTCAATCGCCGCCGCGCTCCGCTCCGCTCATATGCACATCCCCAATCCCCGCTCAGAACGCGACGCCCTCATCGCCTCCACCGCCGCCGTCCATGGGCATACCGTCGCCATGCACAATATCTCTGATTTTGAAGGGGCAGGTGTGCCCTTGATCAATCCCTGGGATTGGTGAGGGGCGTTGACAGGTGTCAACGGGGGAGGGCCTTAGTTGGAGACGCCGCCGCCCTGACCCTTGCCAGTGAAAGTCGCTAGTATGATTTTCAGATCGAGTAGCAGACCCCGCCGGGCTATATATTAGGCAGTCCTTTTGGCTCGCTGTACCGATAACGCCACGTTTTACCTTTTTGTGGATCGAAATAAAGAAAGCTCTATTCTCGCTTATTTTCAACTACAGCCTTATATCGCTCTGCTTCTCGTCCAACACATACTTAAGATCATAGACAAGGTGTTCCGGCTTTCCGAGACAGCGAATGTCAGAAATATCCATCTGCCTAAACTGTTCATGGGCGACGGCTAAAATGATTGCGTCATAGGTTTCCGGAGCTGGAGTGTTGATTGGCGCAATTCCGTATTCGTTTGATGCCTCTTCGGCATCCACCCAAGGATCGTAGACATCGACCGAGGCGTCGTAGTCTTTCAATTCTTCGACAATATCGATAACACGAGTGTTTCTGAGATCAGGACAATTTTCCTTGAACGTCAGGCCCATTACCAGCACCTTTGCGCCGTTCACCTGGATACCTTTCTTGATCATGGCCTTAACAAGCTGCGAAACGATATATGATCCCATGCCGTCATTGAGGCGTCGTCCGGATAGAATGATTTCGGGATGATAGCCAATTGTCTGCGCTTTGTGGGTGAGATAATAGGGATCGACTCCGATACAGTGGCCGCCGACGAGACCCGGTCGGAAAGGCAGGAAATTCCATTTCGTACCCGCCGCTGTCAAAACGGCTTCGGTGTCGATACCTAGGCGATTGAAGATGATCGCAAGCTCGTTAATGAGCGCGATGTTGAGATCCCGTTGGGTGTTCTCGATGACCTTCGCCGCTTCCGCGACCTGGATGGAAGGGGCCTTGTGGGTGCCGGCGGCAATGATTGAGCCGTAAAGTGCATCGACAAAATCGGCTGCTTCCGGTGTCGAGCCGGAAGTTACCTTGCAGATGGTCGTAATTCGATGCTCCTTGTCGCCCGGATTGATCCGCTCAGGGCTGTAGCCGGCGTAAAAGTCGGTGTTGAAGGTGAGGCCGGAGGTTTTTTCCAGGATCGGTACACAGTCTTCCTCGGTAGCTCCGGGATAGACAGTGGATTCATAGATAACGA
Source organism: Roseibium sp. (assembly GCA_965230445.1). GTDB lineage: Bacteria > Pseudomonadota > Alphaproteobacteria > Rhizobiales > Stappiaceae > Roseibium. Next base: position 4,019,346 of record OZ246005.1, read on the forward strand.
TGTCGCCCGATTTCAGGACGTGACCTATCATTTCGCTCGCGCGGATGAGGGGGGTGAGGTCCGGACGATTGTGTTCATCGATAGGGGTCGGCACTGTGACGATGAAGGTATCGCACGCTTTCAGGTCTTCCGGATTGGCGGAAAAGCTCAATTGGCTGGATGCATTGAGTTCTTCCGAAGACACTTCTAGCGTACTGTCAGCCCCGTCTTTCAGCTCACCAATACGCTCCTCATTGATGTCAAAACCTAGAACCGGACGATGTTTTCCAAACTCCGCCGCGAGCGGCAGGCCGACATAGCCAAGACCGATGACGGCAATGCGGGCACTTTCAGACGATCGATTGAACATGGGTGGCATCAAACCTTGTAGTAATCCCGGTACCAGGCGACAAAGCGGGCAACGCCCTCGCGGAACGGCGTTTCTGGCCGATAGCCGGTTAACTCCTGAAGCAGGCTTGCATCCGCCCAAGTCGCCGGAACGTCGCCTGTCTGCATGGGCATCATGTTGCGGATTGCCTTTTTGCCGAGTTCGTTCTCGATGGCCTCGATGAAATCGAGCAGGCGTACCCTGTCTGAGTTACCGATATTGACCACACGGAAAGGGGCGGTCGAGCTTAAACTGTCTTTAGCCGATGCCTGACCGGATTTCCCGGGAACAGCATCAATGAGGCCGCGGATACCGCGCACCAGATCTTCGACATAGGTGAAATCCCGAAACATCTCTCCATGGTTGTAGATGTCGATCGGTGTGTCTTCCAAAATGCCCTTGGTAAACTTGAAGAGCGCCATGTCCGGACGGCCCCAGGGGCCGTAGACCGTAAAGAACCGGAACATGGTGATCGGAATTTGATAGATATGGGCCCAAGCATGGCCCATGGCTTCATTGGCTTTTTTAGTCGCGGCGTAAATGGTCAACGGCGTGTCAGTCTTCTGGCGCTCGTCAAACGGCATTTCCTCATTGGCACCGTAGACTGAACTGGTTGAAGCCATGAGGAGGTGGCGTACACCGGCTGCTTTTGCCGCTTCCATGACGTTTAGCGTGCCAACCACATTGGCATCTATATAAGCACGTGGGTTTTCCAGGCTGTAGCGGACGCCGGCCTGGGCAGCGAGGTGCACGATCACGTCAGGTTGAAAATCGAAAATAGCTTTGGCCAGCTGCTCTTGATTTTCCAACATATCGATTGTGGACGAAAAGTTGCCGTGCTGACGCAAGATTTCATGCCGGCGCTTTTTCAAACGGACGTCGTAATAATCCGTCAGCCCGTCATAACCGGCGACTTCCCAACCTTCTTGGAGTAGAAGCTCAGCGAGGTGAAAACCAATAAAACCGGCGGTGCCAGTGATGAAGATGCGACGGTATGACATCATAGCGTAAGCGATGGAGCTCCAGTGATGAAGATTAAGAGATGGTGCAAAAAAACATTCAATTAGTTGCGGCTTTTCTCACGAGGAAAAGGCTTTAATCTGGCGAGAACGTCGGTCAATCCTTACGCATTTATTCCGATGCGCAAGGTATGCGAGGTTCGATCTTCGCACAGTACCCAGCTTGAACGACATAGTTCCAATCGTCTTCCTATGAGGGATAAAGTGAGTGCTAAACGTCCTTCTTCCACACAGACCGATTCACGTAGTCTACATAGCTTTCGACAATACGTATTACCTGGCCGGAAACATTCGGATTTCGATAGTCTTCTACAAAATGGCGCGGCAAATTTGCTTTATGCTGCTCGGTGACGATCCGTACAGCCTCGAGCACCCGCATTTTTCTCAACCCAGCCATAACAAGCGTACTAGCATCCATTCCTTCCGGCCGTTCGTGCGTGTTCCGTATCATAACGGCGGGAAATCCAAGAAGGTCGCTCTCTTCGGTAATCGTACCACTGTCTGAAATCACACAAAAAGCGTTCAGCTGCAGATTGTTGTAGTCTGTAAATGAGAATGGCTGCAGGAATCTGACAAGCGGCGGCACCGCCAAGTCATTAATGCCCTCCAGCCGCTTGCGTGTACGTGGATGAGTCGAAACGATCACTGGGAAATCGTATTCGTTCGCAAGGGTGCTCACAGTTTCGAGAAGATCGCGGAGGTTCACTTCGGCATCGACGTTCTCTTCTCTGTGGGCGCTCACCAGAAAATAGCGCGCTTTCTGAAGCTCCAGCGTTTTCAGGATCTCAGAGGCCTCGATTTTCGGACTATAATAGGTCAAGACTTCATGCATATGAGAGCCGGTCTTAATAATCATCTCGGGCCGAATTCCTTCAGCAATAAGGTATCGGCGCGAATGCTCGGTGAGAACCAGATTGATGTCGGATAGGTGATCCAAGACCTTGCGGTTGAGTTCTTCTGGAACCCGTTGATCGAAGCACCGGTTACCCGCCTCCATGTGGAAGATCGGTATTTTCCGCCTCTTTGCGGCGATCACGGCGAGGCATGAATTTGTATCACCGTATAACAAGACCGCGTCAGGTCGTTCTTTATCCAGGACTTGATCCGCTTTTTCAATAACACGGGCGATAGTCTGCGCGGCATTGTCCCCGTTCGCTTCCAGAAAATAATCCGGTTTACGGATCTCGAGATCATCAAAGAATATTTGGTTCAGTTCATAGTCATAATTTTGACCGGTATGCACCAGCAGATGTTCCGTGAAGTGGTCAAAAACAGAAATAACACGGCTTAATTTAATCAGTTCGGGCCGCGTCCCGACAATGGTCATTACCTTAAGCACGCAATTCGTCCCTGATGTAGTCAAGTGATAGAAGAAGGGATTTGACACCTTCAGTATCAAGCCGATGCGTATTGTGCGAGGTGTAGTCGTCCAAAAGAGAGATCCCAAGTTCCCCTTCGCTGAAATATTTCGCATAGTTCAGATCGCGATTATCGGCAGGAATGCAATAATAGTCTCCCTTGTCGATGGCGTGGCCCATTTCTTCGCGTGAAATTAGCGACTCGTAGAGCTTCTCGCCATGCCGTGTGCCAATGGTCCTTATTTCGTGATCCGGCCGGCGGAATAGTTCTCGAAGGGCGTGCGCGAGGTCCTTCAAAGTGGAGGCAGGTGCTTTTTGGACAAAAACATCCCCCTGTCGACCATGCTTAAAAGCGTACAGCACCAAATCAACTGAATCCTCAAGAGACATCAGGAAACGGGTCATGCTTGGATCCGTGACCGTCAAGGGGCGGCCCTCTTTCAGCTGGGACACGAATAGGGGTATGACTGAGCCGCGAGAGGCCATGACGTTGCCGTAGCGTGTTGCGCAAAAAACCGTATCCTCGGCACGCTGCAGCCGTGCACTGGCAACCATGATCTTCTCGGCCATCGCCTTGGACATGCCCATCGCATTGATAGGATACACTGCCTTGTCGGTCGACAGTACTACGACACGTCCTACCCCTGCATCGGTCGCTGCGCTCAACAAGTTCTCCGTACCGATAACATTGGTTCGGATGGCTTCCATGGGATAGAACTCACATGAGGGCACCTGCTTGAGGGCGGCTGCGTGAAACACGTAGTCGACGCCCTTGATTGCCTGGCGAATGCTCTGCGGTTCGCGGACGTCGCCGATATAGAATCTAAGCTTCGGATGATTGAGTTTGATCCGCAGATCTTCCTGTTTTTTTTCATCGCGACTAAAGATCCGGATTTCTGAAAGGTCGCTTTTCAATAGGCGCTTTAGCACTGTTTGGCCGAATGACCCGGTGCCACCGGTAATCATAAGAGTCTTGTCCGTGAACATGTTAGGTCCCATTAGTTGAAGGCGTGCATCTTGGCGACAAGTTCATCCCAATCGGGTGCGATGTAGCCCGTATCGTGCGAAAACCGACTCCCATCTAACGATCGATCAATCACCACCTGCTCACTGGCCTCGATATCGAGGCTTCTTGAATATTCACGGTTTATGATTTGCAGGAGGTCGTGTTTAGAGATCGGAGCCGATGCGACATGATAGAGACCGTTCAGTTCCGGCCGGGGCAGGACGATGTCGCGAACAATCTCAGATAGCTCTACGGTTGGTAAGCCAGAAAAAATCGCTTTCGTGTAGCCCTTGATCCGCCCCGTTTGTGAAAGAAACCAGCCGACGAGGCCATTTGCGGAGCCGATCTCATGGCCGATAATGGAAGTCCGAAGGGTAATGGAGTGGGTATAGGCTACCTCCCCCAAAAGCTTGGAACGCCCGTAGAGATCGTCTGCATCAGGAACGTCGGTTTCTCTATACGGGCCACAGCTTCCGGAAAACACGCAATCCGTTGAAATGTGGACTAGACGCGCCTGCTGCATCGCGCATAGCTGAGCCAGTCTGTGTGGTAAAAGCGCGTTTATTGGCAGAGCTTTCAGTGGATCATTGGCTTCTGTCAGCTGCTTTACCAAACCGATGCAATTGATGACGACATCTGGACATTCGCGTGCGAAAAGGGCGATGAGGTCGTCGCTGTTCATAACATCGATGCCGGTTACGACCATTTCCTGCAAGTCTGCATCGAAAACCGCAGGAGGCTGCATTCCCCGAACGGTCGCGCGAACATCCAAGTCTGGCCCCGTCGCTAGCATCCGGAAAATTGCATTGCCGAGCATGCCTGAAGCGCCCAGGACCAGCACTTTCATGATTGGGATTCCTTATTTTTTTTCAGTCCGGCCAACAAGCTGATCAATTTGTCGGTAAGAAGCTCGGGAGCAAAGTTTTTATCGAAATATGTTCTACCGGCCATGCCCATCGCCTGTCTATCCGATTCTGGTAGATCTGCGAGCTGGATTATGTTGCGGGCAAGAGCCTCAGAATCGCCCGGAAGCGAGCACAAACCGGCACCGGCGTCCTCAATCACTTTTGCTGCTTCGCCGTCGAGCGCGGCGATGATCGGTTGACCGCTCCAAAGATAGGCCTGCACTTTGCTCGGAACCGTCAGCGAAAAAATTGGCTCCGGCTTCAGGCTGACGAGCAAAGCCTGTGCGCTTTTCAAAATTGCCTCCATTTCGGAAGGTGGAAACCGTCCGGCAAAATGGACATTCGATAGGGACCGTCGACGGCATTCGTCAGCAACCCAGTTCTCTTGGCTCCCGCTTCCGGCCAATATGATTTTCGCGTTGCAGCGGCCAAGGAGATACTCTGCGGCATCTAGTATGGTATCCAATCCCTGCGCTGTTCCCAAGTTGCCCGCAAAGACCACATTGAAACCGTCCGAAAGCTTGGCCAGCAAATTGGCACTGGCCAGCGTTTTTACCTGAGATTGCACGGGATTGACTGAATTCGGTAAGTACTCGATTGACTTTTCCGCTTCGCAGAGCGCTGCTACAGGTTTCCTGAAAGCTTCCGACTGCACGAGAATCAGGTCGCTCCGCTTGTAGATCATCCGCACGAACATGCCGACCGCACGCAGAAGGAACCGATTTTTTACGTGGCCGGTGGCACTCAGGCTTTCGGGCCAAAGATCCTGGACCCAAACCGCGAGGGGAATCCTAAATCGCGTCGAGAATAGGATTGCCGGGAGCGCCTGCAACAGGGGCGAAACCCCATAAACCAATACCGCGTCGAACGACTTGCCCTGCAACTGGCGGGAACCGAAAAAAGAGGCCGAAAAGATGAAGGATAGATAGTTCAACACGAGCCTTGCCTTTGAGCCTTCTCCCCGAGCCAGCATTGGTACGCGCAGAACCTCTGCGCCTCGATAGGTTTCACGCCGACTTCCAAACCCTCGATATCCTGCGTGAAACTCGCCCTCGGGGTAGTTCGGCTTTCCAGTCAAAACGGTGACTTCGACGCCGTTTGCGACCAACGCTGCAACGACATCGTTTATCGGGAAGTTTTCTGGCCAAAAATATTGGCTCGTCAGCAGCAACCTCATTTCAGGCACGTCCGATGAGACTTCGGATGAATTCTTTTGCGGACACTGAACACTGTAGAGGCACTTCTACGTTACGGTGTCTCTGTACTGCACGTGCAATGGAACGAGGGGAAAGAGGATCGAAGCTCTCGAACGGATCGGATATGTCCCGGACATAGTCGCGTTCTGCGGCAACGATATCCAGGCCAGCCGCCTCCGCCTCCAGGAGAGGCAATCCGAAGGATTCAAAAAGAGATGGGTAGATCAAAGTGCGCGCCCGGGCATACAGTGCAGGCATATCTGATCCCTTTATCTGCAAATTTGTGATTTTCAATCCATCACGTTCTGAGGTAGCGACGATCTCCGCAACGAGCTCGGGAAAGGCATCGGGATCGAGTGTCAGGCAAAGCGAAGGGAAATGCCCCTGGCGCCCCAGCAGCTGCCACGCCTCAAGAAGGCGATAATGGTTCTTGTGCGCTTCCCCGGAAGCGACATAGATATAATCATATTCTTTTGCCTCGCCATGAGGTCTTGAGGTTTTATGTTCAATGACATTGTTCGGCGCGAATGGCAGAACTCTACAGACAAGATCATGATTTTGTTTCAATTTTTCGGCCATAGTCTCAGTTTGAACGATCAGGCGACATCCTCGTCTCGCCCTGCGAAACCATAGCCGCTCAACAAAAATCCGTAATCTCGTCTTCAGGCCAAATTCAGATAGCGGCAGGTCTGGTTCGGCAAGATACCGGTTTTGGAGAAATACATGGATCTGCCCGCGAGTGCGAAAAAGTGGCGGCAAATTCCCAAAGCACAGAATCTTAAGATCCGGATCGCGGCATTTCGACAGAGCTAGCTCGGATTTCAGTCTTCCCAGAATACTGGGCTCGACAGCAACACAAGTGCTGCCATGGGGGAGTTTCGGAAGTGAGGAGAATCTCTTATCGTGATATAATGTTATTGGTGTCTCCAGCGCCTGTAATAGCGCAAGAAGTAGTGTTTTTCCCCCACCTTGGTGGACATTAGGCGCGTGGATAACAAACATCAATTAGCCTCAAGCGGCCGCGCCAAGACGATCAGCGTTTGCCCGCCGACAAGGCGTGCAGCTAGATCCCGGTCTACTGCAAACAGTGAACGGCGCAAAAGAGCCGCAAATTTTGTTACCATACCTCTTTGAGGCGCATCCAGTGCCGCGTCTGTGTAGCGCTCCGCGATAACCTCGAATCCAGCTTCCTCAACCAGTTTTAAGGCTAGGGTACGGGTATAGAAATGCAAGTGTCCAACTTTGTCCCTCACCCGAAGAAGCGGCTTCTCGCGAAACACACTAAGTGCCGACAAATCCAGCGGAAAATGGATGGCAACATATCCAGCACGTGATCTGAGGCGCGCCAAGAACTCCCAAGGGTTTCCGACGTGCTCAAGCACATCCAACAACACGATCAAATCCGGTGTTGGCATATCGGTATCAAGGTAATCGCCTAGCTGCAGCTGGATGTTTTGGAGATCCTTTCCTTGCCAGATACGTTGCAATTCCGGCGCGATATCAAATCCAGTCAAATCGGCCTCCGGAAACCGGTCTCGCAGCCCGACCAAAACAGAACCGGAACCACAGCCGATCTCGACGATACTGCGCGGGACAATGCCTTGACTGGCCAGCACGGCGCACAGTTTACCTACTTTCCACTGTGCATCGTCGCTATCCCAATCCGGATTTTTACGCGCATAGTCTCCATTAAGGTATCGGTCCAGAGTAGGATCCATGTCTAATTTACCGCCAATGTCAGAATTAGTTGATGGTTCACGGTATCGAATATAGCAGATGAACCATGTTTGCTACGGCAGTCTGGATAAAGGACACAAAGGTTACAAACAAGCTTTTTGACCTGAGGCCCTGAAATTCCTCCAGTTTTGTGTAGAGTCCGTTCCAATCAGGAGACGGATGGAATGAAGCGTTCACGGTTCACGGAAGAACAGATCATCGGCATCTTGCGGGAGCAGGAGGCTGGGATGAAGACGGCGGATGTCTGCCGCAAGCACGGCATTTCAGAAGCGACCTTTTACAAGTACAAGGCCAAGTTTGGCGGGATGGACGTGTCCGATGCTCGCAAGCTGAAGGTTCTGGAAGACGAGAACACCAAGCTGAAGAAGCTGCTGGCGGAAGCCATGCTGGACAACGCCATGCTGAAAGATGTTGCCTCAAAAAAATGGTGACGCCCGGCGCGAAGCGGGAGGCTGCGGCCCACCTGTGCGCAGCGCACGGGGTGAGCAAACGCCGGGCGTGTGCTGTATTGCAGATTGACCGGTCGAGCGTTCGATACCGGAGCATCCGGCCGGACGATAGGGATCTGCGTGAAGCCATGAGACGAGTTGCCAGCGAACGACGGCGCTTCGGCTACAGTCGCATCCACGTCATGCTGGAACGGCAAGGCATCCGCATGAACCTGAAGAAGCTGAGACGCCTGTATCGGGAAGAGAAGCTTCAGGTCCGCAAACGCGGCGGCAGGAAGCGGGCTCTGGGCTCCCGAAGGCCGATGTTGCTGCCAAGCAAAACAAACGAGCGGTGGAGTTTGGACTTTGTGTCGGATGCCTTCACGGACGGACGCCGGTTCCGGGTCCTGGCCGTGGTCGATGACTACAGCCGGGAATGCCTGGCGCTAGTGGTAGACACTTCTCTGTCTGGCCTGCGTGTCACTCGCGAGCTCGACACCCTCATCCGGTTGCGCGGCAAACCAGCCACCGTGGTCTCCGATAACGGAACCGAACTGACCAGCATGGCCGTTCTCAAATGGTGTGGTAATCGTCCCCAAAAACCAAAGGGTTGAAAATTGGATTTCTCCAGCCCTTGATGAGGACGGAGAACGACATGAAGAAATCAAGATTTACCGAGAGCCAGATCCTGGCCGTTTTGAAGCAGGGCGAGAGCGGAGTGCCGGTTGCCGATCTTTGCCGGGAGCATGGTATCAGCAACGCGACTTACTACAATTGGCGCTCGAAATATGGCGGCATGGATGCCTCGCTGATATCGGAGATGAAGGCGATGGCGGAAGAGAACCGGCGGCTTAAAAAGATGTATGCTGAAATGGCGATGCAGAACGAGCTTTTGAAGGATGCGCTTGGAAAAAAGCCTTGAGGCCGTCTCAGCGCAAGGAGATGGCCGAAAAGGCGGCCCGGCTGCGCGGCGTGAGCATCGCGCTTGCCTGCCGCACGTTTCAGATCAGCGAAAGCTGTTACCGGTATGAGCGCAAGTTGAGCGACGAGAACGCAGAGATCGCGGACTGGTTGGTGCGTTTGACGGCAACACATCGAACCTGGGGCTTCGGTTTGTGTTTCCTTTATCTGCGTAACGTCAAAGGCTTTGGGTGGAACCACAAGCGGGTTCGGCGGATCTACCGTTCGCTGGAGCTGAACCTGCGGATCAAGCCGAAAAAACGCCTGGTTCGGCCAAAACCAGAGCCTTTGGCAGTTCCCAAGAGCCCAAACATGACCTGGTCGATGGACTTCATGTCGGATCAGTTAGCGGATGGGCGCAGTTTCCGGACCTTGAATGTTCTGGACGACTTCAACCGGGAGGGCTTGGGCATTGAAGTGGACGTCTCCATTCCGGCCCTTCGTGTCATCCGCACGCTGGAACGGATCATCGAATGGCGCGGGCAGCCTGTGAACATCCGGGTGGATAATGGCCCGGAAAATGTCAGTGCCGCGTTGCAATTGTGGGCTTCTAGACGCGGGATCGGGCTGGAATACATCCAGCCGGGCAAACCGCAACAGAACGCCTATGTTGAGCGCTATAACCGAACGGTCCGCCAGGATTGGCTTCAACAGCATTTGTTCGCGACGATTGAGGAAGCCCAGGACCACGCCACACACTGGCTCTGGACATACAACAACGTGCGGCCCAACATGGCCATCGGCGGCGTGACGCCGAAAATGAAACTGAAAATGGCAGCCTGAAGTCCAGTTTTCGACCCGATGAAAAATGGGATGATTACCTGTCAGGGGACAGGTGTCGACTGGCACTACATCCAGCCCGGCAAGCCAATGCAGAACGGCTTCGTCGAGAGCTTCAATGGCAGCTTCAGGGACGAATGTCTCAATGAGACGTTGTTCTCGTCACTTGCTGAGGCCAGACGTCAAATCTCATCATGGAAGGAAGACTACAACCGAAACAGACCCCACTCATCCCTCGGCAATCTCACGCCCTACGAGTTCGCATTGAAAATGACATTGCAAAAACAGGCCGCATGAGGCCAAAAATCAACCAAAGGACTCTGCACTAAACCGGACGAAACTCGGGTCTCAGGTCACTACGCTTGAACGGCCCGGATCAGGGGGCTGGGTCAAACCGAGAGTTTCTGGAAATCATGTGCCTATTCAAACTAAAATTGCGGATAAAATAAAAATGAAATGGCCTTTAGTTTCAATCGTAATACCAACATACAACCATGCTGACTATCTATATAAGTCGATCAGCAGCGTGCTGAGCCAAGACTATCCTAATATTGAACTAATCGTAATTGATGACGGTTCGACCGACGATTCTAAGAGCATTGCTAAGGCCTTTGGGGAAAAAATCCGTTTCATCCAGCAAGAGAATATGGGCCAATCACGTACACTGACAAAAGGCTGGTCTTTGGCATCCGGAAATATACTCGCTTACATCAGTGCCGACGATGTTCTTTATCCAACAGCTGTATCCGAAGCTGTAGCATTTCTGGAATCAAACCCAACCATCGTTGCAACTTACTGCGATTTTGATTTGCTCGACCCGGATAACCACCAGATTCGCAAAGTGGAAACACAGGACTTCAGCTACAAAACTATGCTTTGTGAAGTGTCCTGCCCAATCGGGCCGGGAGCATTCTTTCGTAAAGAGGTATACCTTCAGTCCGGCCCATGGAACTCCGCCTATCGCCAAATGCCCGACTTCGATTTCTGGCTGCGCATCGGGCTCTACGGTCAAATAGCGCGAATTCCGAAGAGATTGGCCGGATTTCGGGTACATGAAAACTCACAAACCTTCTCTCATACTAGTGTGGAAAGAGCCTCAGAACCCGTTTCGATCATCGCGAGCATTTTCAACGATCCGGCGGCAAACTGGGTACCTGATAACTGGAGAAGAAAAGCTCTTGCCAATGCCCATTTGATAAGCGCTCAGCTTCATCTAAGATCTTTGCGCTACCAATTTGCCTTGGCGAGTATCCGCAGAGCTGCTGGATTTTCGATTGCTGAAACGCTGAAATTCCGCTGCTTGCGCATGTTGGTGAATGCCGCGATCAATCGCCCTGGTCACCGGATCTTTTGGACATTTAGGCGCCTTGGTAGAAAGCTCGTGAGATGATTAGCTTTGCGGTTCCGATAGAGGGTCAGCATATCAACACAATCGTCGTCTCGGCTCGATGTCATGGCGGATTTACGGCAAGAGGACTTAGTCGACCGTGATTTACGCGCCGACGGGCTCCGCCTGAGGTTTCAGCGCGGTCAATACGGTTAACCAAATTTCGATGTAAAGAAGCCTTATCCAGTTGAGGATGAGGCGGAAGTTGTATCCGACAGCCGCCAGGATCGGGTTTGCTGCATCGCCGGTTCGGTTGGCAAGGTAATTGCGGCCCATCCTGTGTTCGTTTTTCATATGGCCTATGACCGGCTCAACGGCTGAGCGTCGTCGCATCTGAGCCTTGATAGCCGGTGTGACACGGCGTTTCTGTCCGGCGGTGAAGACGCGGAACTTATGAGTGTCAGGCGCGTTGTGGCCGCGATAGCCGGCATCTGCCAGAATGCGTTTCAAGGTTCCACCGGTTAGCGCTTCGATTTGCGGAATGACGCTCGCCAGCGTGTGCCCATCATAGGGATTGCCCGGCAAGGCCTTTGCGTGGATGACAAACTGTCCGCCTTTGGAGCGTTTCACCGTGGTGGCAACAGAGGCCTTGACGCCGAACTCATACGGCTTGTGCGCCTTGCCCTTTCCAATGCATTCCACTTCCGGCGCATGGAGTGAATAGATCTTCGGCAGCGGATCGCGCCGCCTCTGGGAGCTTACCCGCTCGGCCAGCCACAAAGGTCGAAGGAAGGCTGCTTCCAGGTCCGGATTGCCTTTGGTCTTGCGGCGAATGTCGGCAACTGTCCGGCGCAAGAATGTCTTGAGTTTTCGTAAGGCTTTGCCCGCCCTCTTGAACTGTTTGGCATGGGCATAGCGCTGATGGGCAATCAAGGCGGCTTTGCCAACGCGCTTATAACTCTGGCGCAGGTCGATGCCTTCTTCCTTCGCTTGTTTGACCAGTCGCTCTCGTGCCCGGTGGATCAGCTTGGCGTCGGTTGGAAAGGCGATGTTCTTTTCCTGAACGGTCGTATCGACCACAGCCTGGGTGAAGTCCTGGGGCTTGGCTGCGCCCAGCTTGACAGACACGGCCAGGCTTTCCTCAAGCAGCGTCTGCAGCTTGTCCTCGCCCATGCGCTGACGCCAGCGCGTCATTGAGGAGCGATCGAAGGGCAGCTCATGGCGGAAGAACTCTTCGCCGCAGAAGTATTGATAATACGGGTTCTCAACCCAGCGGGCGCACAGTTCCTCATCAGACAGATTGTCGGTGTATTTGAGGATCGCAAGGCCCGCCATCACCCTTGTTGGCAGCGCAGGATGGCCGGGCTTGTCGGAATAGGCCGGGCCGCATTTTGCTGCCAGAAGATCCCAGTCAATCACCCGCGCAAGAACGGCTTTGGGATGCCCCATATCGAGGATCTGATCCAGCCTTGCCTTGAACAGATCCCGCTGTCCCGTCTCAACAGGTTCGGTTGGTTTCATAGCCGATTCACCTCTCCCGAATGCGCTCAAACAAGAGTGAATCACGCACAAAAGCTGATGTAAAGTTGCAAGGAAACAACCGCTTTCATGACAAAAACCTGCGAAAACAAATACTGGAAAGCGGGCAAGATCTGAATGTTCTCAGATGCTTGCGAATTCTTCACGGGGGACGACTTATATCAGCACCGCCACCATCATAAGAATTTCGTCTGTATTGATCATTGATCAACCCGCTCAACGGTCCAAAGCCCAGAACGTTGTTCAAGGCATCGATATGCTGTATCGGTCTTCGGTTCCACCTTATATATTAACAGGGTTTCAGAGCTGCTGAACAATTCCAGATGCGACGAACCTGAGGTATCGCGCTCCAACAAATCTGCTAGCTGATGATGGGAGATCGGATCAATCACAATATAGCCGAATCCATGATCGCGTAGCCATTCTACGGGCAGATCGCTTTGCACGAACAATTGGCTTTCCTTTAGCGTGTCACGGCATTGCAGCTGTGTTGGTGTCAGCCAGTAGGCGTAATAGGAACCAATGTAGATCCGTTCACCCTGTCGAACGGATTGGGAAAATTTGGTTAGAGGTTCGCAATACACGCTAGCTAACTGGCATGTAGCACTATTGCCGCGAAGCGATGCCGAGATCGCACGGGTCACGGGGAGAATATGCCAATACGGTGCCAGCATCGCTGCCAAACATGTGGCACCGATGCCGATTTTCAAAATCCTTTGTTTTTTTGTATTCTCCAGTATGTTGCCGGTCGCAATTGCCACAATTGGCACCAGCATCAACAGTGACGTAAGGATATAGCGCGGAGCGATAACCGAAGGACGTAAGACCATCCAAGTGGCTACTGCCAGCACACCCGATAGTGTGACCGCAAACAATACACTTTCCCGATACTTTTTAGGGCGGACCAACAGGAAGGTTAGAGGCAGGAAAGCGAGCATCAAGAATGACAAGCCGCCGCCCATCATGGGATAACGGCCAAAGACCAGCGCAAATGGGTAAGTAAGCAGGATGTGAAACGTTACCTCTGGCGAGAACCATGTTTGATTTAAAAGAGCTGCCCGTCCGTCTTCGTTGATGAAAGGTTTAAGAGGCGCTGCGAACAAAACCCAATTCTTGATGAAGTGCGGCGTCCAAGCGGCTAGTGCCATCGCGGCCATGACCGATCCCCGCCCCATAAAAGCGGCAACACACGGTACCCATCCAGACTGTAAGCGAGCCAATGCAGGCCTTTGGTGCAGCCATATCAGTAGCACTGCCAATGTTATGCCAAGGGTCGGAATATAGGAAAATTTTCCAACTGTGGCCATTCCGGAAAAAAAGCCACTAAATGCAATGTGCATAAGCATTTTATTGCCAGGCTTGCACTCAAGCAACCACACTATAGCGGCAAGCCCATAAACTGCAGAAAACAGATCAACCTTTCCATCGTAGATATAGTAATAGAAAGTTCCTGAAGACAGGATGACACACCAACCGATCAGCCTTGCCATCCGATAGCCACCACAATGGGTGATGATGGCGGAAAGCAAGGAACCCGCCGTCAGTGCGACCGGCCAAACCAGCAATTTCGCAGAGGCAGGCCCGCCTAAAACCATCAGGGCGGCAAAATGTAGCTCACCCGAGAAGCCAATGGCTGAAAATTCGCGGAATGGGCCGGGCATGGGCTTTATCACACCAGTTTCTGCCATTATTTTCGGATAGACGAGGTAATAGGCTTCAGCATCGCCAATCGGAGGCCGAACCCATGCGGAAATCCCAAACCCTAATGCGGTAGTGACTGCTATCAGGACGATCAACAATATCCAATAAGGATCCTGCCTAAGGCGAGACACGACCAGCCGCAGGTAGCTTGAGGTGCCCTTTAACTCCGGGCGAAGAGGCCAAAGACCGGACAGCTGCATTAAGAGGACGGTCACTAAAGGTCCAACGGACAAATGGCCGAGTAGACCAAACGCCGTTAAAATCACATTGTTCAGCGCAAGTCCTAGCAGAAAAAGACTGCTGATAAGAAAAAAGGGTGTCTCGGAATTGTATTTTTGGATGGTTGGCGAAATGGTTTGCCAGATCCAGCTGCCCAACCCAAGGCAGGCAAGCGCATAAAACAAAGAAACCGCCAAGGAATGAAGTCCGTCCAATAGCATCAGAGTACCGTCGGGCTGTGAAAAAGGGGGAAAACGAAATCACGCATCGTCCAGACAAACGTTGGCAAGAGAGATACAAGTCGACTATGAGGCGGGATGGTGACAAGAAAAAAAACTACAATGACGAACATCATCCAAACGCACAGCATCAGGCTTGCCGCGTTGCTAGGCCGTCTCATGAAATCTTCTCCTCAGAATATTTTCCGCCATAAAGATGGTTACGTCGTAGGAGGCAGACGATGCCGATCAGAGTGGATCCAAGCAGGAGCACAATATGCAATAGCACGATAAAGGCCAATGCAGTGGGACCCTTAATCCCTATGAGGGCCAGTCCCGTGGTGCCAAAAAATTCAAATGTTCCGACAAATCCGGGTGATGAAGGGACCATCGATCCGATCGCAATGAAAAGCAAAACAAAAAGTGCGTTACCAGGTGCGAGCGGTACCCCTATCGAGTGAGCAATTAAAAATACGATACCGACTTCAACAAACCAAATAAGTAAGGTCAGCAAAATGAAGTAAACAGCTCGCCACATGCGAAATATACCTGCGATCCCCTCGAGGGCTGAGCCCACCATTTGAGTAACTTTTTGCCCAATCGCCTCAGGCAGTCTATGCGCACAGAACGCAACGGCCGGGCCGATCCATCGGCGTCCAGTAAAATGGGCTACCAATAAGACGGCAATCGCGGCCCCTGCTAGCAAGACAACCAGAATGCCCGACTTACTTAACCAATCCGGTAGGGCGGGATAGCTCATCAAAACCATCGCCGCCAAAGCAAGTGTCGCTGCGAGATCAAAAACTCGTTCTGTCACAAGCGTAGCAAGGATTTTTGTGCGTGAAATTCGTTCGGTTCTTCCCAGTTCGAAAATTCTCACAACATCGCCTGCTCGCGCGGGAAGTAGGTTGTTCCATAAGTATCCAAGCATCAATGCTGAAAAACTAGAGCTAAACCGAATGGGTGGCTGATGTTCTACCAACAAACGCCATCTTTGCGCTCGAATTGCAAAGGACAGTAAAATTAGACACGAAACTGGAAAAAGGTAGAGCGGATTGAGGAGGGCTATAGAGCGGGCAACAGCTAGGAGGTCAAACTGGCTCAACAGCCAGAATAATGCCAGGCCGCTAATCCCTAATCCGAATACAAAGCGCACCGATTTATGGCCGACGTTCATGATTCAACCAACCTAACCATTCTATTTTGAATCCAGTCGATGAATACGTCACCTAGAGTATATATTCCACAATATGAACCCTAAACTTAGATAGAAATAAGTATGGGGCTGACATAGATAAGGAATTTTCTTTATGAATGTCAGATGGTTAGCAAAAGGCGAAAGAGCAGGCTTTCTGCAAGTATTCAACAAGATCTGATTCGGCATTTCGTGGCCGGTGCATCGGCCCGTTCGGCAGCCGAATTATGTGGAGTGAATCGCAACACAGCGATCCTGTATTTCCACAAGCTCCGGGAGCTGATCGCGGAGAAGCTGGCCGAGGAAGCGCCGGATATCATGGTAATCATCCCATTTTTGGTGGGTTTTAATACTGGACTTCAGGCCGCCAATTTGAGTTTCATTGCGGGTGTAATGCCGCCGATGGCCATGTTGGGCCGCTCGTTGTTGTATGTCCATAGCCAGCGGGTCGCGTGGTCCTGTGCCTCCTCGATTGTTTCAAATATGTATTGTCCGAGCCATTCATGGCGGACAGTTCGGTTATAGCGTTCGATGTAAGCGTTCTGTTGCGGTTTGCCGGGTTGGATGTATTCCAAACCAATCCCGCGTCTTGAGGCCCATATTTGCAGCGCCGCACTGACGTTTTCTGGGCCGTTATCCACCCGAATGTTGAGCGGCTGGCCACGCCATTCGATGATCCGCTCCAGCGTGCGGATAACCCGAAGGGCCGGAATGGAAATGGCCACTTCAATGCCCAAACCCTCACGGTTGAAGTCGTCCAGAACGTTCAAGGTTCTGAAGCTGCGCCCATCGGCCAACTGATCCGACATGAAGTCCATCGACCAGGTCATGTTTGGGCCATCCGGGACGGCCAATGGTTCCGACTTTTCCCGAACCAGACGTTTCTTGGGCTTGATGCGCAGGTTCAGTTCAAGCGCCCGGTAAATCCGCCGGACACGCTTGTGGTTCCATGCAAACCCTTTGACATTGCGCAGATAAAGGAAACACAAGCCAAATCCCCAGGTTCGATGGGTTGCCGTCAACCGGACCAGCCAGTCCGCGATCTCGGCATTCTCATCGCCCAGTTTGCGCTCATAACGATAGCAGCTTTCGCTGATCTGGAATGCCCGGCAGGAAAGCGCGATACTCACACCGCGCAGCCGGACTGCGTCTTGGGCCATCTCTCTGCGTTGAGACGGCCTCATGGCTTTTTTCCCAAAGCATCCTTCAAGAGCTCGTTCTGCATCGCCATCTCGGCGTACATCTTCTTCAGACGGCGGTTCTCTTCGGCCATGGCCTTCATTTCCGCCATCAACGACGCATCCATGCCGCCATATTTGGATCGCCAATTGTAGTAAGTCGCATTGCTGATCCCGTGTTCCCGGCAAAGGTCAGAAACAGGCACACCGCTTTCGCCCTGCTTCAAAATTGCCAAGATCTGGCTTTCCGTAAATCGTGATTTCTTCATCTCATTCTCCAAGCACATCAAAGGCCGGAGAAGTCCAATTTTCAACCCAGTGGTTTTTGGGGAGGATTACCTCATGGCCGGGGAGATTGAGGTTGATGAGAGCTATTTCGGCGGTGTCAGGAAAGGCAAACGAGGTCGCGGTGCAGCCGGCAAGGTTCCTGTCTTCGGACTGCTCAAGCGCGGTGGACGGGTCTATACCGTCACCATCCCAAACGCCCGTTCTGAAACGCTTTTACCCATCCTTGAAAGCAAAATCAGGCCGGACAGCATTGTCTACACGGATTGCTTTCGGGCCTATGACGTCCTCGATGTATCGGACTTCCATCGATAACGTACAAAATCTTTCGCACATTTTCTGATTGAGACGGTTCCCTTTATGGTGATTGAAGGGAGCATGGAATGATTGATGATGACGATGGACAAGAGATGAGCAACGTTATCCGGATTGATGAGGCCCGGATCAAGGATCATCTTGGCGAGATGGTGCGCGGCACTGTCGAAGAGGCTTTGAATGCGATGCTGGATGCGGAAGCGGACCGGCTTTGCGGGGCTGGCCGGTATGAGCGCAACGAAGGCCGCCAGGACACGCGGGCGGGCAGTTACGAGCGCTCGCTGGGTAATCATCCCATTTTTCATCGGGTCGAAAACTGGACTTCAGGCTGCCATTTTCAGTTTCATTTTCGGCGTCACGCCGCCGATGGCCATGTTGGGCCGCACGTTGTTGTATGTCCAGAGCCAGTGTGTGGCGTGGTCCTGGGCTTCCTCAATCGTCGCGAACAAATGCTGTTGAAGCCAATCCTGGCGGACCGTTCGGTTATAGCGCTCAACATAGGCGTTCTGTTGCGGTTTGCCCGGCTGGATGTATTCCAGCCCGATCCCGCGTCTAGAAGCCCACAATTGCAACGCGGCACTGACATTTTCCGGGCCATTATCCACCCGGATGTTCACAGGCTGCCCGCGCCATTCGATGATCCGTTCCAGCGTGCGGATGACACGAAGGGCCGGAATGGAGACGTCCACTTCAATGCCCAAGCCCTCCCGGTTGAAGTCGTCCAGAACATTCAAGGTCCGGAAACTGCGCCCATCCGCTAACTGATCCGACATGAAGTCCATCGACCAGGTCATGTTTGGGCTCTTGGGAACTGCCAAAGGCTCTGGTTTTGGCCGAACCAGGCGTTTTTTCGGCTTGATCCGCAGGTTCAGCTCCAGCGAACGGTAGATCCGCCGAACCCGCTTGTGGTTCACCCAAAGCCTTTGACGTTACGCAGATAAAGGAAACACAAACCGAAGCCCCAGGTTCGATGTGTTGCCGTCAAACGCACCAACCAGTCCGCGATCTCTGCGTTCTCGTCGCTCAACTTGCGCTCATACCGGTAACAGCTTTCGCTGATCTGAAACGTGCGGCAGGCAAGCGCGATGCTCACGCCGCGCAGCCGGGCCGCCTTTTCGGCCATCTCCTTGCGCTGAGACGGCCTCAAGGCTTTTTTCCAAGCGCATCCTTCAAAAGCTCGTTCTGCATCGCCATTTCAGCATACATCTTTTTAAGCCGCCGGTTCTCTTCCGCCATCGCCTTCATCTCCGATATCAGCGAGGCATCCATGCCGCCATATTTCGAGCGCCAATTGTAGTAAGTCGCGTTGCTGATACCATGCTCCCGGCAAAGATCGGCAACCGGCACTCCGCTCTCGCCCTGCTTCAAAACGGCCAGGATCTGGCTCTCGGTAAATCTTGATTTCTTCATGTCGTTCTCCGTCCTCATCAAGGGCTGGAGAAATCCAATTTTCAACCCTTTGGTTTTTGGGGACGATTACCGCTGCACACCAAGGCTGGCGCAGTGAAGCTGAAGATGCCGAAGCTGCGCCGTCAGACATTTGAGACGGCCATCATTGAGCGCTATCAGCGCCGGGAAAGCAGTGTTGAGGAAGCCTTGATGGAGATGTATTTGGCGGGTGTTTCGGTCCGCCGGGTGGAGGACATCACCGAAGCGCTGTGGGGCACGCGGGTCAGTCCCGGCACGGTATCGAACCTCAACAAGAAGATCTACGCCAAGATTGAAGAATGGCGGCACCGGCCAATTGAAGGGGAACATCCGTACCTCTATCTCGATGGGATCGTGATGAAGCGGACGTGGGCTGGCGAAGTCAGGAACGTCTCCCTGCTTGTCGCAAGTGCTGTCAATTCTGAAGGCTATCGGGAGATTTTGGGGATTTGTGAGGGCGCCAAGGAAGACAAGTCGGGCTGGTCAAACGGTAATCATCCCATTTTTCATCGGGTCGAAAACTGGACTTCAGGCTGCCATTTTCAGTTTCATTTTCGGCGTCACGCCGCCGATGGCCATGTTGGGCCGCACGTTGTTGTATGTCCAGAGCCAGTGTGTGGCGTGGTCCTGGGCTTCCTCAATCGTCGCGAACAAATGCTGTTGAAGCCAATCCTGGCGGACCGTTCGGTTATAGCGCTCAACATAGGCGTTCTGTTGCGGTTTGCCCGGCTGGATGTATTCCAGCCCGATCCCGCGTCTAGAAGCCCACAATTGCAACGCGGCACTGACATTTTCCGGGCCATTATCCACCCGGATGTTCACAGGCTGCCCGCGCCATTCGATGATCCGTTCCAGCGTGCGGATGACACGAAGGGCCGGAATGGAGACGTCCACTTCAATGCCCAAGCCCTCCCGGTTGAAGTCGTCCAGAACATTCAAGGTCCGGAAACTGCGCCCATCCGCTAACTGATCCGACATGAAGTCCATCGACCAGGTCATGTTTGGGCTCTTGGGAACTGCCAAAGGCTCTGGTTTTGGCCGAACCAGGCGTTTTTTCGGCTTGATCCGCAGGTTCAGCTCCAGCGAACGGTAGATCCGCCGAACCCGCTTGTGGTTCACCCAAAGCCTTTGACGTTACGCAGATAAAGGAAACACAAACCGAAGCCCCAGGTTCGATGTGTTGCCGTCAAACGCACCAACCAGTCCGCGATCTCTGCGTTCTCGTCGCTCAACTTGCGCTCATACCGGTAACAGCTTTCGCTGATCTGAAACGTGCGGCAGGCAAGCGCGATGCTCACGCCGCGCAGCCGGGCCGCCTTTTCGGCCATCTCCTTGCGCTGAGACGGCCTCAAGGCTTTTTTCCAAGCGCATCCTTCAAAAGCTCGTTCTGCATCGCCATTTCAGCATACATCTTTTTAAGCCGCCGGTTCTCTTCCGCCATCGCCTTCATCTCCGATATCAGCGAGGCATCCATGCCGCCATATTTCGAGCGCCAATTGTAGTAAGTCGCGTTGCTGATACCATGCTCCCGGCAAAGATCGGCAACCGGCACTCCGCTCTCGCCCTGCTTCAAAACGGCCAGGATCTGGCTCTCGGTAAATCTTGATTTCTTCATGTCGTTCTCCGTCCTCATCAAGGGCTGGAGAAATCCAATTTTCAACCCTTTGGTTTTTGGGGACGATTACCAAACTTCCTGCGCCATCTTGTCGACCGGGGTTTGAGCGGTGTGAAGCTGATCATCTCCGATGCCTGCCGTGGCCTTGTGGAGAGCATTGCCGATTATCTGCCCGACGCCCAGTGGCAGCGCTGCATGGTTCACTTCTATCGCAATGTGTTCAGCCATGTGCCGTCCACGAAAGTGCGCGATGTCACCCACATGCTGAAGGCCATTCACGCTCAAGAAAGCCGCAAGGAGGCTTTGAAAAAGGCGCAAGCGGTGATCGCCGATCTTCGCGCGCAACGCCTGACCCGGGCGGCCGACCTCATTGAAGAGAGCATTGAAGAGACGCTGACCTATTACGGCTTCCCCGACTGCCATTGGCGCAAGATCCGGACAAACAATCCGCTGGAGCGGATCATGAAAGAGATCCGAAGGCGCACGCGGGTTGTTGGGGCGTTTCCCGACGGCCAATCATGCCTGAACCTGGCCGCGGCCAGGCTCAGGCATATCGCCGCCGGCAAATGGTCCGCCCGCAAATACATGAACATGACGCCGCTCTACCAGGAGCAAAACCAAACCCAAGGAGCCGTCGCCTGAAAACAAATGTGCGAAAGATCTTTGACACTACCCTTCCATCATGTGCGGATCAACCACTCAAAACTGTTTGCCGAAGACCGGAATCACATCAATGGCATCGAGAACTTCTGGAACAAGGCGAAGCGGCATTTGCGGCGCTACAACGGCATCCCCAGGCACCATTTCCATCTCTATCTCAAGGAGTGCGAGTGGCGCTTCAATTACAGGCCGACGAGCAACCTCTTGAAGGTTCTGCTGGATTGGGCGAACATGTGATTACTTCGAGCTTATCTATGTCAGCCCCTAATATTTATATCACTTCTTCTTAAAAACTTCATTCTTTTTGCGCAGCCTTAGTTAGAATCCTCAAAATGTCCTCACTTACTTTTTGCCAGTTCATATTGTCTTTGACGAATTCGCGACCGTTTTGGCCGATGCGTCGGCGAAGTCCTTCATCCGAAAGTAGCGCTTTTATTCGCTCGGCAATGTACATGGGATCGAGATTTGGCAATCTGACGATATGGAAATTATCTTGCATCGTCGAAGTTCCGAGAAGGTTCAACGGAGTATTGACCACGCAAGGAACAGCCAGAAGCATAGCTTCGATCGTGGCGGTACCCATTCCTGTATATCTTGCGGTTAGCGACGAATAATAAACATCTGCCGAGCTAAGAATTTCCAGGACCTCGTCGTGTGGCCGTTCGCCGAGGAATTCAACTCGTTCTGATAGTCCGAGATCATGAGCCAGTTGAATTGCCTCATCATAGTAAACATGGCCTACGATTTTTAGTCGCAAGTCCGGATACTCTTTTGCCAAAAGAGCAAAAGCCTGCACCAACTGCACGAAGCTGCGTTGTTCACTGACCGCGCCAACCCCGACTATAAGATTGGATGCTGCGTATGATTTCTGATGACCAAGTAGCGCAACTGGATCGCCGTTCACTCCATAATTGACAACCTTTGTTTTCCGTGTGACGCGGTTGCCTTGAACATCCTGCAGATATTTCAGGATTTGAGTGTCCCATGCGATGACCGTATTGCACAATGGGAAGACCAACTGGCCACAGATCAGCCAGTCGAGCAAATTGAGGATCTTATCCCGGCGTGGATTGAGGGATTGGAGTTGCGTCCCGACAGAACAGACCGTTGGAATCCCGGACATGCGCGCCAATATCAATGCTGGAAAAGCTATGTCGAGGTAGTGATTGACAAGCAGTAACACGTCCGGCCTCTGCTTGCGCAGGATGCGGTACATGCGCAGCCAATTCATGGGATTGAAACTGCACAGCCGGAAATGCTTGAAGAAACCCGCAAGCGGTAGCTGGAAGGCCGCTAGGTAATGCACGGGCAATCTGAGGTCCTGATCCCGGCTTGGCTGACCAAGGGTGACGATTTCAATGTCGTGCCCCTTGGATTTCAATTCGTTGGCCAGGTTCAGGGAATAAAAGGCAGTGCCCGTCCGATTGGGCGGAAACATACCACAAGTAATGAGGACTTTCATTCCGCACTCCGGAGAAGTCGAGCAGGGACGCCGGCGATGACCGTGTTTTCAGCTACATCCCGGATTACGGCGCTTCCCATGCCCACCAGGCTTCCATCCCCGATCGACGCCTGCTCGATAATGGTGCTTCCGGCGCCGAAATAGCAGGCCTTGCCAATCCGGACTGCACCAGCGACACTAACATTGCTAGCAAGGATCGACCAGTCGCCGACGGCCACATCATGGTTCAGCACGGAGTTGGAGAGTATACTCACGTGGGTTCCAAGCCTAACGCCCGATAGCAGGACAACATTCGGAAATAGCACGCATCCCTGACCGATGTGCGTAGAGGAGGCAACGAAGGCAGACGGATGTATCAGCGTTTCGAAGGGTACGTCGGCGAGCCCGGCGCGTCGCAGGATGGCTTCGCGCCTACGATAGCTTCGTGGGCTGCCCAGACAATCAACATATCGAACGTCGCCGTCGCCAATATCAGTGGACAATCCGCCAAGCACATTGACGCCGTTCCGTTGGCTGTCAGGCGGCAAAGCATCATCTAGTAGACCAAGCACCTCATAACGTGGCGCGACCTGGTTGATCGAAGCGATGACTTCCAGCACGTCGGCACAGGTCCCGCCGCCTCCGACAATAACGAGTTTTTGCGTCCCTGCCATCGTTCAGATCTTGTTAGAGCGGTACCAGTCCGCCGTTCTCAAGATACCTTCTTCTAGGTCGACCTTAGCTTTGAAGTCCAGAATTTCTTCGGCTTTTCTGGTTTCAGGAATACGGAGCTCGATGTCCGCAGAAAGGGGCGGCTTGAACTCAATCTTAGAAGAGGACTTCAGCGTTCGGCAAACGGCTTCGGCCAGACCGAAAATCGTTGTGACAGCGCGTGCGTTGCCGACGTTGAACGATTCGCCGATTGCTTTCGGCTTTTCTAGAGCCAGCAACAAAGCATCGACCATATCATCGACGAAACACCAAGCCCGGATCTGGGTGCCATCGCCATAAATCGTGATAGGCTCGTTTTTGAGTGCACGCCGGATGAAAATTTGGATGGCGCCCTCACCTGTCTGGCCAGGCCCATAGATATTGAATGGCCGTAGCGTGACGGTCGGCAAGCCGTGTTCGCGATTGTAGGCATGGGCCAGATGCTCGCCAGCCAGCTTGCTGACCGCATAGACCCAGCGAGCCTCGCCCGCCGACCCGGCGACGGTCTGATTGTCTTCGCTCACCCGGTAGGCTCGGCTGCCGAAGACTTCCGATGTCGAAAACTCGATCAGTCTGTCGCTGATGCCACATGCCAGTGCTGCCCGCAGGACGTTAGCGGTGCCGAGCATGTTGACTTCCATAGTGCGTACCGGTGACTTTATAACCGTATCGATGCCCGCGATTGCTGCGGCATGCACGACGATGTCGGCGCCTTCCATGCCGCGTTTCAGCGAATCTTCGTCCAGAATGTCCCCCTGCTGGAGGGAGATGTTAGGATTGTCCTGAAGCGTTGTATGCTTGATGGTATTTCGCGCCAAGCTGTCGTAGAGAACTATTTGGTTTTGATCGGCAAGTCGAGAAGCCAAGGTCGAGCCAATGAAACCAGCGCCTCCAGTGATAAAGATCCTTTTACCGTGAGGTTTCAATTTTTACTTCTTTCGATATTTGGTTGGGTTGACATGGTTCGCCGCCCGATCACTTTGCGTAGGCTTTGCTCCATTAGAGGTTTGTCGCTGAGTCTAAAAACTCCCATGCCATATCGAGCGTGGAGTTCTGTGATGATCGCTTCAAGCTGATTTTCTGATAATCCCATACCCCCGACATAGTTACAATTCTTTGGATCGTACAACCATTCTTCGGGTATGGTCCCTTTGGCCAAGGTCAAGATACGTTCTGCTGATTTTGACGCAAGCCAACGTTCCTCGACAAAGGCACGTGCTTTCTGTCCAAGATCATATCGAAACGAGGTATCCCGTACTAATTTCTCAATCGCGGGTTCGAGTTCTTCTGGCAAGCAGAAAAGCGTGGGGGGAATCCATTCTTCCGCAATGTCTTGTGTCTGTTGACCGGAGTAATAGCCTCCGACAATAGCGGGCTTTCCGAAAAATGCTGCTTCAGTTGCAAAACCTACCATAGCCATGTCCGAATATAACTGGTCGATGATGAAATCGCATTCTCTGATATTCTCGAGCACTTCACGATTTGGCCGACCAGTCATCTCGATGAAATCGATCGCATAGCCGCGGGCCCGAACCGCAGAAACAGCTTTGCGGATTTCTAGAGTACCTTTGCCCTCAGGGTAGGAAGGGCAGTGAAGAATTCGCACATGATCGCTGCTCTTGCGGTTTTTCTTAGCGTCGATTAACTCGCGATCAGGCATATAGGGCATACCAATGATTAATCTCTGCACGAAAGGTCGGGTGTGGTGCTGACCGTGCGAAGGAGAATTAATAATTGCGTCTGCATAACGGTCTATGCGATCAATATTGGCCTTGCGCAACGCAGTTATGGCGGCGTAAGCGTCGGTCTTCTGGGCCTTCACTGCTTCACTATCCGTGTCGCGTAGCGGACCAATGTAACCGGTCCCTTCGCGTAGTCGCAACGGCATGAACATGTCCTCAGCAAAGCCATCCATGAAGCCGCAGCGACCGTCGGTGCCGTGAAAGTTGTAGATCACTTTCTTACCCAGTAACTTCATCAGTGGCAGCTCACGAAACTGGAAAAAGCTAGTAGCGCAGCAAAATACGAAGACATCGAAGCGCAATAAGGCCCAAGCTAATAAGAGGGCGCGGGAGATTCCGACCAACACCGACCAAGTCATCCGTACTAGCGCGCTGGCATTGCGGTGGCGGAAACGACCAGACACTGCGGCTTGGGCCATACGGATCCAGATCGAGCGATGCAGATTTTCATAGTCGAAGCGATGCTGCGAGAGCGTCACCAGTTCTGAATGAACGCCAATGGCGTCAAAGCCTTTCTTGAGGTTGGTGTAGAAGCCCGAAACTTCCGCCAGACCGAGGAAAACTCTCATATTAGATGGGCCATCAGATTTTTAGGCTTTCCACATAAGCTTGAATACCTTGATCAAAACTCACGCATGGCTCGCACAGCAAATTGCCCATGAGTTTGATTTCGCCAATCAGATCTGCATTGCCGCTCGTGGGCTGGATTTCAAACCTAGGTTTTTTGTTAATTGCATCGCCTATGGTGTCTGCAATTGCGCGGAGGCTAAGCACTTGAGGGCCCGCAACATTTATTTTGTGACTGCCTTCAAGGTTTATCGCCGCCTGTACCGCGCGCGCCGCGTCATCGACGTAAATAGGATTTATTCTCAGCCCATTCTCGCCGCGTAACTTAATCGGCGTCCCACTACGCACCGAGTCGACGAGACGTGGCATTAACATCTGTGGCCGCTGTCCAGGCCCGTATGCAAAAAAGAAGCGCAAGCAGATAATGTTCATGAATGAACTGTAGTTATCGGAAAGCAGCTCCGAGCAAAGGCGCGTGCCAAGGTAAAACCCTAGTTCGGGGTTAGCGACGATCTCCTCTGACTCTGAGAAACTTCGCGATCGTGTGCCATAGATTCCTCCAGAAGAAGCCAGAATAAACTGTTTCACACCAGTCTCTCGAGCATAATCGAGAAGTCGTACAGTGCTCATTGTGTTGACGTTAAATACGTTCTCCGCCCGCTGCGGGAAGTCGCGATAATGATTAGATTGCGCTAGATGCACTATGATGTCGACATCCCGCGGCAGTCCGGCATTTGACCAAGGCCGGTCAAGATCGACGTCCAAGGTGTGCGTGGCGCCAGGTACTCTGCCTCCACGACTTAGAGCATAGATAGTATTTTTTTCATCAAGGCTGTCTAACAATTTCGATCCGATGAGGCCGCTTCCACCGGTAACAAGTATTTTTTTCATTGCCGAACATCCATTGCAGCTCTCGGGAATAGCCCTATTGACCTATTAATCTGGGCGAAAACCTTTCCTACTGCTTCGACAGAATGGTGTCGCTTCACGTATTCGGGGCCGCGTCGTTCGGCTTCGTGACGAAGGGCTGGATTATGCATCAACATGCGCAATGTCGTTTTTAAAGTCCTTGTCGTGCAATTGATCAACGGTATCTCGCCCTCTTTGAGCAATCCTGCATCGATATAAAGCTGCTGAAGATCCTCCCTAAGATAGCAAAGGACGGGCTTGCCCATCGCCATGGCCTCAATGGCGAACATTGCATACCAGCCAATGATCAACTGATCCGCCACTACATCCACGGTGGCGATCAACTGTCGGATTTCGTCATTCGAAAGCTTCTGAACCAAGACAAGCTCGATTGATTCTCCCTCCGCGCGTAATTCTTCAACTGCCCGAATGAAAAAATCAGACCCCTTGATCGCCTTGTGATTGGGGGCGTGTAATACCCGGAACGGACGCTCTGGATAGCCTGGGACAGGAGTTTCATCCGCAGGCGGCCAGCGTTGAGTGTCGATCGAGAAGTGGGCGATCATCAGAGTGTGCCAAAAGTGCATGTAATCGACCCAATCACAACCGGAAATAACGTGATCGGCGTGGGTAGTCCAGATATCTATTTTTTTTGCCGTAGAATTACGGATGCGCCTCTGTAGCGGATAGTCCAGCGCCATCACGTGACGGAACAGCAAATTCGGCGTCCGCAAGAGATCCTGCACATCGCCACCGTAAGGCATGATCACAGTACGTACACCGGCAATGCGATAGAGTACCGGCTCAAATCTCCAGAGCAATGCGGTGGAACAAAGAGGCCCACCAGTAAAATATATGTATAGGCAGCGGTAGCGGAATATCGCGAACAGAAACAATATGTTGGTTTCTCGAAACAGTCTGCGCATGAAGCGAGACTTGGGGATGAACTTGCGGTCAAACTCACTGGTGATGAAATAGCAATCGTTAACGAAGGTTTCTACCGTATAACCCTGCAGGACTAACGCCTTCTTGTGATAAATATTATTTATCAATGGCATAGGGCCAATGCCAATATCGATCGGGCGCGATGCCAACCGCGCGATGAGCGCAATCATAACGAACAAAGGAAGTTCTGCGAGTTCGATAAGGCAGCGCATCCGATTTCGTAGGGCAGAAAATAATGTTCTCATCAGGGGTAAAACCGCATTCTAAATTCCTCGTCCGACAGAATCATATAACGACTAGAAATTCGCTGCTCGTCGCCCTCTACAACCAAGCTACGGGGGCAGAATAAAAGTCCTTTGTCCTCGACAAATGCAAGACCTCTGACCCGATTATACCAATCTAGCAAAGCCTCTGTTGATAACATACGTGCTCCAATCCAAAAGTCGTAGTCGTACTGCGGATTAGAGAACCGGCTATAACCCGGATTGGTTGGCAACCGCTCTATTTCCAATCTTTCGTTTCTCAAGTTCGAGAATTCCAATGCGGATAGCCTACGTCCATTGTGATGGAAACAAACACCAAAGCTCGGATCGTAGAGAAACCATTTACCATCATCTGTACCAATCTCAAGTAGTGTATGCCCATCATCTTGCCCACCCCACGAGTCCAAAGTCATTAGCGTTACGATGCGAGAAGAAATTCCGAGTCGGCATAGGAGGCTTTGGCTTACGGAAGCGAGTTGTCCACAACCTGCAATCACTCGCCGGTGCGCTAGCGCTCTCAACAAGGCGCTTTCCGAAGCCTTATCATCGTCATTGCCGTAGCCCAGCAAATACCCGACTGCCTGCAGCAGCGAATTTATCCCACCCGTGCAAACGATGCGCTGCTCGCTTAATGTAGGCAGGCGGTAAAAGCGATACACGCCGTCTTGCCGCAAATCAAAGACAGAGCCGCCGACTTCTACTAGACCTGGCGCCTGTAATACGGTTTTAGAGAGCCGTAGCTCCGCGGGCCTGGCGATGGGTGAAAGAAATTCTACCTCTCCCGCGTAGCAACGGTAACCTTTTAATGGATTGGACTCTGGAAGAATGTAAGGGTCACGCGAAGGTAGTACAAGCTGGCTAAGTTTGTAGATAGCGCGATAAATAAGCTCTCTTGCAATCATAAGAAATCAAAAGTTTCCATAGTCTCATTGAACGTGCGCCTGTAATCCTTTCCTTCTTCAACGTGGCTAGTGGAAGCCGACCAAATCTCACAATTGGCGCAAACTGGAAATTTCTCGAAAGAGTTATCCAACAATTCCTGCCTAACCTTTCGGTACTCAGCGCCTTTCCACACCGCATCCATGGTTTGTTCTGGGACCTGCCCAACTGACGCGACACCACGCCACCCAACATCAGTCATAGTCTTGCAGCATAGGGATACTTCGCCTTCGGGAAACAATACGGTCTGGGTCCATGGAGAAGCGCAGGGATATCGCGTACCTTTGTCGTACATTTCTCCCCCGGGGCGGATCATCTCACCCGTTTCTAAATCGCTCTCAGTCAGAACATAGAACGTTACTTGATCTATACCGAGCGCTTTCCATTTTTCTAAAAACCTTTGACGCTCGCTAACCGCCTGTGGTTGGAGGATAAATGAAGCTATCACTTTTATACCAGCGCGCTTGGCTAACGGCATAAAATACTTAATGTTTTTCTCTAATTGCGCAAGATCGCTTCCTCGTATTTCTCGATAAGTTTCAGGATTCACCGAATCGATACTGAACATGACTGAGGTCACGCCACTGTCCGCTAATCGCCTCGCTTTTTCTTGATCCAACAACACGCCATTAGTTGTTACGTGCACATGCGGCACACCGAATTTTTGCGATATATCGAGAAAATCGAAAAATTTTTTATGCATGAAGACTTCTTCAATCTGTCCGAACTGCAAGCCGATACTCCTTGCGCCGGCATATTCAGCGACCTTCGTGAAGGTCTCAATCGTGAGTGCCCTACGTTCATCAAAATACTCTGATGTATGATGGGACTTATATTTTGGAGAGTGATATGGACACATCACGCACTTTAGATTGCATTGATTTAGGACAATAACGTGGATATTGCTCGGATGGGGAAAGAAATATGATACTCGTTCGACAAGATCCCGTTCCAGCGTCGAACGCGGTGCCTTCCAAGGCTTCCAATCGATCTCCCATCGCCGCAAAGAACCCGGTGTTTTTACCCTCGGGCTGAAGTCCACAGTATCATTTGAACTGAGTGAAGTAGCCAACAAGCCATCGTTGTATGCGCCGGATGCCGACTTCCGATACAGTCGGATAGCAAGATTGCGCACCGGTATTTTCCATTGCGGAGGAAATGCGTCAATCACCCGCTTAGCATAAGGTTTTATGAGCTCCTTGAACGAAAGCCCGTTTAATGAACGCGCGGGCGACATACCAACGAACGCAGCACTATTTGTCTCCAAATAGTCGTTTGGTCGTGGTGAGTAATACCACGCACCTCCGTTGCTGAGGACATCTTCCAAAAAGGCGTCGACTGTCTGTAAATCCTGCACGGTTTCAATTGGGTAGTCGATAAAAAAACTGGGAGCAGCCAATCGAGAGAGTCTTTCGCAGGCGCGCCTAAAAGCTATGTCATGAATGCCGTCAACGCGTTTGGCGCGGAAGCCGCGCTTGCTCAGCCATTCTTCAAGCAACTTGCTTGAAGTAACATTAGGACCAATAAATATTGTTAGGCTCTGCATAGGGTTTAATCCACTCTATTTCTTAACTATGATGTTACGGTCGGAGTGTTAGATAACAGTTTTCGCCAGGTTCGAACAGGCTGCAGCGCATGCCAACCAGCTTTCCAGGCCAATACTACCAAGGCAGATAGAGCAAGCCTTTCCAAGGTTGGAGCATTCGGCATAAACATACCTGGAAAGTAGAAGCAAGAAAACGCAGAAACAACACTAAGAAGAAGAAGGCAGGGCCACCATTGTAGCGTAAGGTTCCTGTACACCTTGACACCTAAGAGTATCCAAGCCACCAAGATGAAAGCCTCAGCCGCCAAGGTGCCGAGGACTGCACCGAACACGCCATAGGAAGGAATGATAAGTATTCCAAGAACGGCGTTGAGAATAAGCGCTGCGCCATAAATGGGCAAGTGCCATCTGGCGGTATTGGCGATCAGCACTGTTGCCACAGCTATCAATGAGAAAGTCGAGATCACACCTGAAGATATCAGCGCCGGGATCAAGGAAACAATCGAGTTATACTGTGGCGGATAGATCAGGTATACTAGGGGCTTGATCCACAACGCAGCCAAGACCGGCAGTGGTAACATAACGAGCAAGAGTCCACTGACACCGAATTGCAGCCGTGGCATGAAGATTTCCGGATCGCGGGAACGCAACCATTCGATCATCTTTGGATCCCAGGCGCGGGCGAACCAGAGTTTGAGAAGTAGCGCTGTGCCCCCAATGGCTAGCGTTAGTGCTAAAATTGCATTGCCCTGAGGGCCAAGAAACCATCCGACGAGCAAACGATCCACCACCGTGGTCATGGAATACACCATCCCCCCCGGTACAAGCAATAGCCCATAGCGCAGCATGGTCCCCGACAAATCCAGGGACCATGCCGCCCTGTCATATACGGATAGATTTAGGTTACGGAGCTCCCGAAGCGCCCACCCCACTGCAATCAGAGAGACGGAGGAGCCAATACCCAAGGCAGCCACCAGCCGCCACTCTTGGGGTACCATCGCCATCACCGGCAAGGCCGTCGCCGTCGCGAGTGTCCGTCCAATCAGTGAAATGCGGGCAAAGGCCATAGCCTGGTTCTCGTAGCGCAAAATATAGAGATACCAGTTGAGTAACGTGCCAGGCAGGATGCCCAGTAGGAACAATCCCAACTCAAGGCTGCTTATCTCGGCATATTCACGCAGCCACGGGTTGAGCATGTTTACCGCGAAAAACAAACCCCAGACGGCGATGCCCCCGAGGCTGGCCAATATGGTCGCACTGGCCAGAACCTTGGTTGAGTCGTGACCTGCTTGTGAGCGAAAGTACGGAAACGCCCAGTCCATCCCGAAATATTGGACCAGAGCCACAACCGCCCAAACCGCGCTGAGCAGTGGCAACGCACCATATTGCTCCTGCGTCAGCAGCCGTGTGGAAATTGGGGAGGTAATGAGACCTATGCCGGCACCGAGAATGTCGGCGGCGGCATAAATCCCGACATTGCGCAGAAAGCTCATGCCGTCCCTTGATTTGTCGTTTCCATTTGCACGAAATAGCTGATGAGAACCGGCAGAACTACCTCAGGTGCGTGCACGCGCCTGACCCATGCCAGGGAGCGCTGCGAAACCTCTTCGAGATCTATCGCTCCCGAAGCGACCCGTTCCAAGCAATCAACTATGTCCCTCTCATGCTGCGCGTTCATTACCGGTGGCGCCAGCCAACCCCGAGCATTGAATGCCGTTTCATCTATCCACATAAGTGTAGGGCAACCAGCAGCAAGAGCTTCAACCAAAGCGGTGCCGTAAGTTCCCATAAAGCCAAATTGGTCGACAGCGAAATCTACTAGCGAGAAGAACTCGGCCAATAAAGGCTTCGACAAGGAAAAGGGCAGAAAGGTTACTTGTTCCTCTAGTCCGTGATGGGTTACGTAGGCCTTCGCCCGGTCGTAATCTTTGCCCCAACCCGAAAAAATCAGGTGTAGTCGCTCTCGGCCCGCAGCCCGCCGCAGCGCGCCAAGAAGCAGGTCGTGCCCCTTCCAGCTGAAGTCTACCCGCGAGGGTACGAGGCCAATTGCATCCGCTTCTAAACACGGCAGATCTAGGCGTTGGCACAGAGCCTTGAGCCTTGACCGGCGCTCAACCTTACTCGCCCTGATCCCGCAAGATAGGGGAATAGGCAAGTGAACCAAACTAGTCCTGCGTAGCGCCTTTCTCACATCGCCAGCCGAGCCGCCAAGTCCTCGAGGATCATGGGTTCCGACATAGGCCGCGCGGTCATAGGCAGCAATCAGCAGTGCCTTCTGCACTTCAAAACTCACCCGTGCGCGAATGTTTCTCGGCGGAGCCGCCAACCCGGCCGCCATACGTATGTCTCCACCGTGCGGCCAGATAATGTAAGGGCGCCCTGAGACTAAGGCGAGGATAGACGCCTCGATACCACACACTAGCAAAAGGTCGCAATCCTGCATGGTGACGACGACACCCAGCCGGTATCTATTTTGGTTGACATACCGGCGGGCCAGGGACCGAAGCCAAGCAGGGAGAGCGCCAAAATAATTCGGTTCACTATGTGCTGCAGGCGGGTCCACCAACCAAACGGGCGGCAGCCATTTCTGCTTTGCCTCTATATTCGTCCAATCATCCGATTTCAACGACGAGGACACCGCGACGTCCTCATAGCTCATGACAAATTCAGCATCCTCCCAGACCGGTTGGCTGAATGCATAACGGTCGTTGCGGTCCCGGATAAACATCGCATCATAACCCGCTTGATGCAGTGCCTTGGCGAACAGATAACAGTTATTCGCCAAGCCTCCATAAAGACCAATTTTCATGCAGTACGCTCGGCCACGAGTTCAATTATGGACCGCATCCCATAAAAGACCTGAGGATACGCGGGAGGCGGCAAATCGCTCTGATTAGGTTTCAGACTTACACACCCCTCAGTTCCTAGAGCTATGATGGAGAAGCTAGTTTCCTGCAGCCGCTTGCGCAGCCAGCCCTCGGTAATGACGACTTGGGTAGACCGACCGGCAAACGTCCGCACAATCATCCGTAACGCAGCTCGAATGAGAGAAAAATTTCCGGCTTTTAGGCCACGATCAAGAATGAGATGCGCATACCAGCCCCAAGTGTTTCCGTTAAGGTACAGCCGGCCACCCGGCTTCAACACTCGCGCGAACTCGTGGAGAGTGCGTGGCATATCGGTAAACATGAACGCACCGTAGCAGAATACGCCATCAAACGAACCATTGGCATACGGCAGTTCCTCAATCGAGCCACAATGCATCTGGTAAGACTGGTCATTCGCAGTCGATAGGGCTTTCGCCACGGTAATGCGCGACTCCATCAAATCGATGCCTTCGACTTGATTGCCGAGCTGGGTCAGACCGATCGCCCATTGCCCCATGCCACATGCGGCATCTAGTACGCGGCCTCGCTTGGTGAAGCCCAGCGTATCGAGTCGTGCACGGTAATAGTTGGGGGTTCGCAGACCCGAAAACTCAAGTACCGCAAACTTCTTTTCGTAGTCGCTGAGTGTCGCCCAAAGTTCGGGCGGAAAATTCCAGCCTGCGGTATGGATAAGTTCAAGATCGGCATCGATTACTGCCATATGTCTTCCAGTTTTATGAGAGGGATCGAGACCGAATAGCTTCCACTTTCGTCGGGTCCATTGTGCACTATTGGTAGTATGCGCTCGCCGTAGCTCACAGTAGGAGTGGTGCCGGGCTCGACATATAAAGTCAATCCTTGGAAGTACTCAAGGGGATCAACGACAACTCGATCGCTGGAAAGGGTAATTGCACCGCCGTCATCGCGCGTGACGCCGAGGTTTGCGAGCATGTCGTAATACTGCAGAAAGCGCCCCAAGCCAGCCAACCAGAGCCGCCCTTCACCAACTTCCCGTGCCAAACGGTACCACGGCGCGAGATAAACCTCGGGCCGCGCGGACATTGCTTCCAGCGTTGCTGCCGTGCATTTTCCGCCGCTGCGATGCAGCACCCCAAGGTGCTGATATACGACCGCAATTTCGTTCTGTCGGTAGAGTGTCGGCAAGTCTAGCCGATCGAGTTGATAGGCCATTGAAGATAGGTTGGGCGCATTAGCTCCGGTCCCACGAAAGCGAATGAACCGTTGCATGGTGCGACCGTCTCGCAATAGCCAATCCGCCATAAAAGGCCTAGCCGGGGGCAATTTGAGGCGAGGCATCAGTCGACGCCAGCCGCTGGGCTGCGGCAAAGGATCGCCGATTACTGCTGTGTCGGTCCAAATGTAACGAGTGCCATGCTCGGCGAGCAGGTCAGTGTGGTAGCAAACCGTGCCGGGCACGTCCCCTAGATGATACTTAGCGTCGCCACCGATGTTCTGCTGGTTGGCGCTGTCTCCGTGGTTGGTGAAAACCGGCACGACTACGCCAAGTCTATTCAAAGTGTCGAAGGTGCGCTCAGCATGCGCGCGCGCGAAGCCACCAACGCCGTCAAAATCGCCGTAGGCATGCAATGTGTCGATCCAGCCGGCCTGGAGGTAGTCACTGATACGAGCCGCAAACGCGGAGGGCTGATCCTCAACCGCAGCGCCATTGAAATAAGAAAAGCTGTAGGGGTGTGCAGCAAAAAAGAAAGTGCTCGAAGTCACCTCCAGGCCCAGCCCCTTACCAAGTGGTGTGGGCATAGAGCTATTGAGAAACGCCATCAACCCCTCAAAGAACTCAGCAGACATAAATTCTGCGTCGTTCGAAAGCGCCACCGCAGCCTGGAAGGGATAAGGTATCTTTCGCACCCCAGCATCAGGGGTATTTGGAATAAACTTCATTATACTTTCTCTTTGCATAAGATATTGAGCTGGATGAAAATAAATTCATACAATGTTTTTTAGTGATGGTTAGATGTACCAATATCATCTATGGAAGCAATCTCTATTGCCTAGTAATTTTCCCGCCGTCCAGGCTGCGGCGTCAACATCGCGACCATCATCGCCGAGCAAGAGGAGCTCCAGCTGTGTGCCCTGGCCACACCCAACCATAAGGCGATTGTCGTACGTCATCATTTGTCCCGGAAATAATTTTCCATACACGTTCGAATGGGGCATGCTTCGCCATATACTGACGCGCAAACCACGAAAATGAGAATAGGCCCCGGGATATGGTCGCGTCTGGGCGCGAATGAAATCGTGGATACGTGAGGCTGGTTGAGTCCAGTCAATATTGCCGTCCGCAGGACTACGTTGTGGAAAGAGGCGTCGCCTGCTTTCATCTTGAGCTCTAAAGGTTGCAGCCCCCTTAGCAAGTAACGGGAGGTTGTCACTAAGAAGCTGAATCCCCAAATTTTCAATTCGTTCGTATAGCGTTGCGATCGTGTCATCGAACTCAATATTGGTGGCTTTGCTGCCTACGATCGGACCACTATCCACCCCGTCATCGAATTCAAAGAGCGTAATGCCAGTCCTGGCTTCGCCATTAATCATAGCCCATACCAATGGTGCGCCGCCGCTATAGTCTGGTAGCAGCGATGCATGCAGTCCGTAGGCAGGAGCTAGTTCCCGCCAAGTTCTGGGCACCATATGATACCAACCGACTACTAAAAATGCGTCTGGTTTCCAATCCTGCACAGCCTTAAACAAGCCTGGCTCATTCATTGATCTCTGAAGAATTTGTACCGGAATGCTGTGCGCTCGAGCCAACGCAGCAACATCCGCATGGAGTACATTATTCACACCACCCGGACGGTAAGAGATAGCAAAGTTTTTGGGGGCGGAAACGACACCTATAATAGACAGCTCGCTCATCCCAAGACACGCCTCGAAGCAACGCAGGCCGAATTTGCTGGAACCGATAAAGACTAAGTTCATTCGCCTGCCGGCAATTTACTGTCAGTAGCTCGCACGCGGCGAAGAAATGACTTGATTTCCGACACTGGAAAAATATGCCCTCCCGGATGGATAGAGATTGTTACGTTCGGTAGGTGCTCGATTGCGTTCGCTGTAATACGCTCTTCTGCCTCGATCCTGTAGGTGCCAACTTCAGCTTTGCCCCAACTAAAAAACCAATTTGTAGAAGATGCCCTAAGTCGCTTTAATGCGTTCTCTTTTAAATCTAAAGCCCCAAACCCGGGTACACCCATCAGCCCAGTAATCGATGACCATTTTGCCGATGAATTAATGAAGGAGTATCCGGCTGATACTATTGCTACATTCGGATAGGCTTGCAGGGCAACCAACATTGCTGTAGCTCCACCACTAGAGAGGCCCGCCACTATAGAATAATCAAAGCAAGTATTTATCCATTTGGTTGCAGCCAAAGCCTGGACAAGATGAGAAACGCTATACGAACCACCCTTGTTGAGATGATACTGAACAATAAAATTTAAGTTGACCATTTTATTTTTGCCATCGTGCCACGCAAGAAAATCTTCGTTTGGCTTGATTAGGATATAGACTTGTCCCTCTTCTTCAGCAAGGGCGTTCAAAATGCCGTAATGATAATTGGCAGGATTGCCAGCTGCAATATTCAGCGATTGGTTCAAGCCAGAACCAGGAATTACAAGGCTAGCAGAGCCTTGACCACTACAGGATGCCGGCAGTCGGCCATAAAAAAAGGCCCCATACTCTCGATTGCAATAACGAAAACGTACACGTAGAACAGGCTCGCTTTCTGGCGGGCGGTTTAATTGATCAGCGCCAAGTATCTCTAATGCATCATAGGCTTGCTCAAAACCCATTCGTGTCATGAATATACGTTCATTTGCTACACGAATTCCTGCCAACGAAGTAATAGGCGAATAATACAGTTCTGTTTCATTAGTAGGATCAACGAAGGCATACTGCAACAGCTCCTGCTCACCTTGATATTCGCCATTTAAGGGAGCATTCTGGCTAATAACGGATTTGCCTTGTTGTAACAATTCAAAGGGCGGCCAATGATAGTGTCCCACCCCTATGCCATAAACAAACAGTATTGTGGCGCCTAAAATCATCGCTAGAATTCGCCAATTCATATTGGCTAAGACTTGGCGTATTTTATTGGGGGCTATCATTAGAGATTCGCCTCCATCCAAGCATTGACATTCAACAATGACCAGATCAACAATCGTCTATTCTGTTTGCCATCCAGGTGTTCCTTAACCAAAAGCCCTACTGCATTCCGGTCCAGCACATCGTAAATGGCAGCATGACTATTCATCAACTGTCTCTGCACAAAATCGATGCTTTCCCCCTTAAACCAGCTGGCATCTGGTGAGGAAAAGCCTTGTTTTTTAGCATCGGCTATGTCAGTTGGGATATATTGGCGCATCACGTCTCGTAGGATCTGCTTCCCGTCACGGGTTCTTTCGAAATATTTTCTAGCTTTGCGGCCAGTCTCATTCTCGTTAAGTCTGAGCACTTCCGCTAAGTTATTTAACTTTAGGCGCACAGGGCACTGCATGGCGAAGTCCACGAGATCGTTGTCCATGAAGGGAACACGAGTTTCCAAGCCGTGCGCCATGCTCAACTTATCCTCCACGACGAACAGGCCATGCAAGAACGTTTTTGCCTCGAAGTACATCGAGTGATTTATGTAATCCTCGGGTCGATCGAGTTCATTGTTGTGAGTCAGGAAAACGTCCCGGAAAATATCACGGGTCCAGACGTGTTTCACGTCGCCCCAAATAGGGGCAAAGACTTTTGACAAAATATTGTTGGGTATCAAACGCTGCCAAAACACGTAGTAGTTGTCTATATAATCTTCAAAGTCCTGGTTTACAACAGCACGGTAGTATCGCCAGGGGTAGCCACCGAAAAGTTCGTCTCCACCTGCGCCGGATAGTGCTACTTTGACGAATTTACTTGCAAGCTTTGCCGCGTAGTAATTGGGATAACTCTGTCCGACGCGTGGCTCTTCCAGATGCCATGCTAGCTCCGGCAAGCAGCGCTCCATGTCACCTGCCTTGAGCACCATTTCATAGTGTTCAGTCTTAAAGAGCGCAGACATCGCTTCTGCTTTAACGCGCTCATCGAAGGCAAGTTCAATTCCCGATGCGGAGCTAAGGTCGAAGCCGCAGGTAAATGTCTTGAGGTACTGGAAATCCTGCGAGGCAATAGCTGTGATCGAGCCGCTATCCATACCGCCGCTCAGATACGCCCCAAGTTCCACATCGCTGATCATTTGACGTCGGACGGCTTGGCGGAAAAGTCGGTCCAGTTCTTCAACACAATCTTCCCGCTGTAACGGAATGTCTGGCTCACGAAAGCGGTAATCCCAATACTGAGTCAGTTTTACTTCCGGCGTTCTGTCGTTCAGGAGCACTTCGGTATAGTGCCCTGCGGGCAGGATCCGGACATTTTTCATCAGTGTCCGATTGGTGAAAATATTCTGGAACGTGAAGTATTCGAGTAGGGCTTCTTTATCGAGCACGCGCGTGAAGCTGGGGGCGCTCGTTATGGCTTTCTGCTCGGAAGCAAAAGCAAGCCCGTTTCCGCCGGAATGGTAGTACAGAGGTTTGATGCCGTATCGGTCTCGCGCCAAAAGGAGTTTGCGCTCTTTTCGATCCCAAAAAGCCAAGGCAAACATACCGTTGAAGCGAATAAGCGCATCAATGCCCCAGTGCGCCAATGCGTAAAGAACAACTTCTGTATCGGTTTTTGAACGAAACCAGTAGCCTTCGGCTTCCAGCTGGGCACGTAGTTCTCGGTAATTGTAAATCTCGCCATTGTAACTTAGTACATAACGGTGATCAGAAGTGATCATGGGCTGGTGGCCTGCTGGAGAGGTGTCAATAATTGCCAGTCGCCGGTGCCCGAGGCCTACATTACCTTCGATCCAATGCCCTTCGCCGTCAGGACCGCGATGCGCAATGTCATCCGTCATCTTCTTGAGGATGACGGGCGAAACAGGTTCACCGCTGAAATTGATCAATCCCGCAATTCCGCACATCAGACTGTTCTCGCAGTCACTTGTTTGATCACATGCGCCTGTTCCGCTTCGGTCATGCCGTGAAACAGGGGCAAAGATATGCTGCAGTCATTCGCGGCACGGGCAACCGGGAAATCTTCAGCTGATATACTGTACTTCTCTTTGTAGTAGGTCAGCATATGAACGGCATGGGTGGCCGGACGGGTTGCCACGCCGCCCTCCTGTAGGCGGCCCATCCAATCGTTTCGCGCCGCATTGATCCGCTCGATCGAGCCGGGTCCTATATCGTCGGGCATAAAGGTGCACGGGTAGCTCTGGTAGCCGTGTTCGCAGCCCTCCGGAACAGTGGGTACCCGCAGCCAGTCAAGATGGGCGAAGGCTCCGTCATAAACCCGAGCTAGCCGCTGCCGTTCGGCCACAATCTCCGGCGCACGATCCATCTGCGCGGAGCCTAGGGCACCCTGGATGTCCGTCATGCGCTGATTGTATCCGGCATCCGGATGGTCGGCCAGGAGATAGGGCTGGACACCCAGATGGCGTTGCAGGTCGCTCATCTCAGCGCCATGATCACGCAGCCGTCGGACACGCACGAGGAAATCCTCGCTGTTCGAAGTCACCATGCCACCTTCACCGGTTGTGATTGATTTGCGCGGGTGGAAACTGAAACAGCCGGCATCGCCAAACCCGCCAACATGCCGCCCCTTGTAGCGCGCGCCAAATCCGCAGGCCGCGTCTTCAACG
Organism: Roseibium sp.; assembly: GCA_965230445.1. Classification (GTDB taxonomy): domain Bacteria; phylum Pseudomonadota; class Alphaproteobacteria; order Rhizobiales; family Stappiaceae; genus Roseibium. The sequence continues at coordinate 4,059,448 of OZ246005.1, forward strand.
ATCCAGAGATTGTGCCGTGCCGCAATCTCAAGGATCGGATCCATGTCGGCCGAAAGGCCGAACAGGTGAACAGGTAGGATTGCTTTGGTACGTGGTGTAATCTTTTCCTCGAGTTGGGCCACATCGATGTTGAACGTGATCGGGTCGATGTCGCAAAAGATGACATTTCCGCCGAGGTGTTCGACCACATTTGCCGTAGCCACCCAGGTTAACGCGGGAACAATAGCCTCGTCACCGGAGCCGAACCCGAGTGCTGCCAGAGAAAGATGGAGGCCGCTGGTGCACGAGGTCACGGCCGCCGAATGATGCACGCCGGCAAAGGCCGACCATTTGTTTTCGAACTCGGCAACCTTCGGACCCTGAACCAGCCAGCCGCTCCGCAACGGTGCGAGGACGCTGTTGATTTCCGTCTCGCTCAATGCGGTCCTTGCTATCGGAACGTACATTTTTGAATTTGTACTCACTGGATGTCCTCAGTTCGACAGGCCGACCGCTTTTCGCCGTGTTTCGACTTCAGACTTGTGCCGGGTCCGCCAATCGATGAGACGTTCAAGGCCGTCCTTCAGATCGATCTCCGCATCGAAACCGATTTGCGCCCGGGCCTTTTTCGGGCAGCCGATCCGGTTCCGCACTAAAGTCGCCTGACTTCTGGGCGCATAATTGATGAGCTGGTTCGTGCCGGTCAGCTGAACTAGCATCTCGGCAAGTTCTTTGAGAGTCGTGCGCTTGCCAGTGCCCACATTGTAGAATTCATCGACTGTTTTCGCTTTCATCGCACGGATGTTTGCCAACGCGCAATCTTCAGCTGCCACAAAATCGAAAGCTTCGGATCCGTCACCCATGATCGTCGGGCTGTCCCCCCGGTCGATCGCGTCGAGCATTTTCATGATCACCGCTATATACGCACCATGGTAGTCTTGGCGCGGACCGTAGACATTCATGTAGCGAAGGCCGACGTAATTCAATCCGTAGCGGTGGTGGAATGCACGCAGCATTGCCTCGCTGGCGATCTTCGTAGCGCCGTAGAAGTTCTTGTTGTTGAATGGATGATCTTCCGTCATCGGCTCGGTGACGGCGTCGCCGTAGACCGACGCAGAGGAAGAGTAGACCAGTCGCTTCACGTCCTTTGCGACGCAAGCCTCCATGACGTTGAAGGTGCCGCGGATATTCACATCGAAGGCGGTACGCGGATATTCATGGCACTGTAGGAGCCAGAGCGCTGCGAAGTGAAAAACGCCGTCTGCGCCATCGAAGGCATCCTGTAGGATATCCGTCTGCATGATATCGCCGCCTACGTCGAAGATCCGGACGCGCGGATCACTTAGGGCATTGTTGAGGTTTTCGTGGCTGCCGCGGACAAAATTGTCATAGATGACCACTTCCCGAACGTCTTCTTGCAACAACCGGTCGACGCTATGAGAACCGATTAGGCCAGCCCCCCCTACAACCACAAATTTCTTGCCTGAAAAGTCCATTGAATTCTGCCTTCCAAATGTTCTGGGTATCTTGTTCGGCCCGGGATCAGACCAGTGCCGCTATGACCCGGTCCTGATTTTCCGCAGTCAAATATGGTCCCATCGGCAGGCTGATCACTTCCTTGGCTGCTTTGTCCCCCTCGGGAAGCTCTAGCTCCAAATTCGCAACAGCCGGTTGCCGGTTGAGCGGAGTGGGATAGTGGACCGCTGATGGGATACCTGCGTCCTTGAGCCGTGCCTGAACCGCTTCTCTGTCCTGTACGCGGATCGTATATTGCGCCCATGCACAGACGTTGTTCTCTTTGACCACCGGCAGCGCGGTGACACTCGCGCCCTGCAGCTCGCTTGCATACCGAGCAGCGACTTTCTGGCGTGCTGCGATCTCAGCGTCGAAAACAGACAGCTTGGCCAGCAGGATAGCCGCCTGGATCGTATCGAGGCGGCTGTTGATGCCAACGCGGACGTGGTGATATCGGCGGTCTTGACCATGCCGTGCGATCTGGCGGATGGCCTTGGACAGTTCGGGGTCATTGGTGAAAAGAGCGCCGCCGTCGCCGTAGCATCCAAGGGGTTTTGATGGGAAAAAGCTGGTGCATCCGATGGTGGCCAGATTGCAGGATTTCCGCCCCTTGTAGGACGCGCCAAAGCTTTGTGCACCATCTTCGATGACCTTCAAACCGTGTTGGTCCGCGATCGTATTGATCGCATCGAAATCGGCGCATTGTCCGTATAGAGAGACCGGGATGATTGCCTTGGTGCGTTCGGAAATCGCGCCTGCGATCAGCTCGGGCCGCATGTTGTAGGTTAGTGCGTCAATATCGACGAAAACCGGTTTTGCCCCGAGAAGGGCGACGGTTTCTGCCGTAGCGATGTAGGAAAAACCCGGAGTTATCACCTCGTCGCCGGGAGCGATCCCCAGCGCCATTAGCGCGATCTGAAGCGCATCTGTTCCGTTTGCGCAGGTAATACAGTGGGATGCACCAGTATAGGCGGCAAGCAGGCCTTCGAGCTCGTCAACCTCCGGACCAAGGATAAAGCGTCCATGCTCTAGGACCTTTGAAAGGCGGCTATCGATATCCGCCTTTAACGTATGGTATTGGGCCTTCAGGTCGATGAATTCCATGTTCACTCCATGACCTCGAAAATAGATGTCTCCGAAAGGCGGTAACGGACGCCGGTATGCCGGCAAACAGTTTCCGCTTCGCCCGAAATGGGTAGGTTTAGTCGCTCGCCATGTGCACTCATCCAGCCTATCTGTCGCGCAGGGGCGCCGACTACCAAGGCATAGTCCGCGATGTCCCGTGTAACAACTGCACCTGCGCCCACGAAGGCATGTCGTCCAATCGTGACACCGCAAACGATGGTACAGTTGGCGCCAAGTGTCGCGCCTCTGCGAACCACCGTGTCGCGATATTCAGACTTGCGCTCGATCAGCGCTCGTGGATTGTGGACATTGGTGAAGACCATTGATGGCCCGCAAAATACGCCTTCTTCCAAGGTCACATTGTCATAAACGCTGACATTGTTTTGAACCTTACAATGATCTCCGATGACGACTTTGTTCCCTACGAAAACACCTTGGCCAAGGGAGACGTTGTTTCCGATGCGGGCACCGGCACAAACATGGGCGAAATGCCAGACCCGACTGCCTTCGCCGATTATAGCTCCGTCATCGACAATAGCGGAAGGATGGATCTGCATCGCCACTATCCCTTTGTAAGGAACGGATGCTTCGGGTGGTGAGTCGCTATTTCGCTACGCCTTGCGGTCGACACCGTCTCGATCGCAACACGTGTTTCCTCCAGTCCGAAACCACGACCCGCAAGGATTTCCTCGTAGCTTATGGTATGAAGATCATTGAACCCGCCCGAAAATTCGATTTCTTCCCCATCGATCGTAATTGAGCGGAAAGTCCGCTGCCCCTCTGCTCGCAACTCATCTGGAATATCCTCAACTTCAAGCGAGAGAAACCAGCGAACGCGGGCACGTTCAAACTCTAGATAACCAGCGGTGCGGGTCGGGGTCCTCATATGCACCACGTTTGCTTCAACCGCCCCAAAAAGGAAATGGAGCAGGTCGAAGAAGTGGACACCGATGTTGGTCGCGATCCCGCCTGATTTTGCCTCGTCGCCCTTCCAGCTTTGCAAGTACCAGCGTCCACGTGACGTGATGTAGGTGAGGTCGACTTCGTGCTTGTCGCCAGAGCCCTTCACGGCGATCTGCTCGCGCAATTTCTTGATAGACGGATGCACTCTCAATTGCAGGATCGAGCAGACCTTCCTTCCCGTGTCGGCCTCGATCTCCTGTAGGGCATCAATATTGTGTGAGTTCAGAACAATGGGCTTTTCACAAATTGCGTCTGCGCCAGAACGTAATGCGAATCGGATGTGACTATCGTGCAGGTAATTCGGAGAAGTAATCGAGACATAATCAACGGTATTTCCGGCCCGGCGCAGCTTATCCATATGACGGTCAAAGCGCTCAAACTCAGTAAAGAAGTGCGCATTGGGGAAGAAACTATCAATGATCCCTACGGAGTCGTTCGGATCAACTGCCGCGAGCAAATCGTTGCAGGTCTCGTGGATAGCTCTCATATGGCGGGGAGCGACGTAGCCGGCCGCACCGACAAGCGCAAAAGTTTTCATGAAATTGGAACCTTGTCATGCAGGGGAGTGTTGCAGGGAACGTTGAAATATCTCCAGCCTGGTCTTTGGGAAACGTATAATACTGGACTATGCAGTCCTGAGTACTCTGATATCATTTTGCAGCCTTTAAACGACTTAGAACTTTCAACAGGTCGATTTTCTATGCCCAACTTACTCAACGCAGTATAATTTTCACCTTGAATATCTCACGCCGTATTCTGCATTCTTACACTGCAGTAACCGCTTGGTGGATAGCATGTTTTTTAGGCAATCCCGTTTGGAGAGACAGCGAAGTACAGTGCTATTTTCTGTCTGTGATACAGAAATTACAAGCCGATATAAACCCTCTTTCGATCCGCGTATCGATGCCAAAAGTGCTGAATATTTCACGGTCTCTTACACGAGGATTTTTCCCAATAGACGGACATGAGAAAAAGCAAGTTTTCGTTGGCTTGTAGACGCCTGCTCAGCATCAGTTTATCACCTTTACTTTTTATCTCTAATCTTCGCGCCTTTTCTATACAAACTTGAGAAGAAACATAGCCTAATTGACAGAAGTGCATTCATTGACGAACGCATATAGGGGGTAAGTTCCTCGGTCAAACAAAATATCTTCTTTCATCTTGCGATTGTGGAACATGCGGCACCTCGGCATTGGTCAGCCGGGCCGGGAGAAGGATGCCAAAGCAATTTGGGCGTTCTTGGAGCGTCTATCCAAGGTCAGCGTGATCTGAGCATTATTCGCTAATGTCGATAAGATCGTGGAGGACACCAGCAATCTCGCGATGGGCCGCCCAATAGTGGTTTGCACGATAGTCATTACCGCGCTTATAGTCGCCAGTTTCACAATGATCTGGGCCTTTTGAATGGGTTCTAATTGATTGCGAAGTATTGGGTATCTTTCCAACAGGACGAATATACCAATACCAAAGAAACGATTCTCAAATGAACAGATTTCTTTTGCACTGAGGCAACCGAAGCTGGCACAGCGGTTGGTTAGATTTGCCGAAAGATGGACGTGGCCAAGGCGACGTTCTATCGGCGGAAAAAGGTAGTGAAGCCCGTCCGTCGCCGCGAAGCCGTTCTGTATCATCAGTGTGTGCTCGAAGCGTCGACCACCAGCGCACATTTCCTCAAATAGAACGGGGTTTTCGAAGAAGTTTTAGATTTTACTAGCTGTTTGCACCGTAGGAAAACGGTAGGCACCAGTTTTCGGACGAAATCCGAAGCACCAATTAAGCACCGCGCCTTGGCCATGCATATTTTTCCTATCGAAAAATCTTTCTGGGCATGGCCACCGGTTACTCAATATTGCTTGGGTTGAGGGAAAACAGATCGGGCAATCCACTTAAAAACCTTAGCAGCTCGTTTCAAATCGAGCCACATGTAGCCGGTATAGACCAGGGAAATCAGGCACTTTTCACTATAAATACCCGGAAGCCCAAATTGCAGAAGGGGGCTGCGAAACAGAACACCCAAATCCGAACTCTCAAAACGGGAAAATAGAGCTCCTCAAGTTAAATAGCCGTTCCTTCGCCAGTTTGGGTTAGTATGCGTTCCTTGGCAAACGTCGGAACAATTTCGACCAAGGCCTTGGTTCCATCTATGAGGTTTCCAGCTTTTATCGCGTTTTCGAGATTGTGGATCAAAGCTTGGATCCAATCTAGTTCCATCAGATTGGCGGTCGCCACGATAACACCGTCCGCCCCCGAGGGCAGGTTTTCTTCGTCTGCCTCAAAAAGCTCTTCGAACAGCTTCTCGCCTGGCCTGAGGCCTGTGAAGGAAATAGGTATGTCTTTTTCCGGGCGCAGGCCGGCCAATGAAATCAGGATCTTGGCAAGGTCCGTGATTTTTACGGGTTCACCCATGTCGAGAACATAGATACGTCCGCGTTGATTAGAATTGTCGACGCTAAAGGCCGCTGCTTGCAGGACAAGTTCAGAAGCCTCCGGAATAGTCATAAAATAGCGGCGCATGTCCGGGTGGGTGACGGTGACCGGCCCGCCGGCTTCGATCTGCTTACGGAATAGTGGAATGACCGAGCCGTTTGAGCCGAGCACATTGCCGAACCTGACGGTGATGAAGCGTGTGTCCGTGCCTGATACGTCGAGCGCTTGGCAATAGGCCTCTGCGGCTCGTTTGGTCGCGCCCATGATGCTGGTGGGCTTGACGGCCTTGTCCGTGGAAATGAGCACGAACCCTTCCGCGTTAGCCGCGACAGCGGCATCGGCAACATTGCGTGTGCCAATGATGTTGGTCTGCATGGCTTCCAATGGATTGTCTTCGACAAGCGGGACATGCTTCAACGCTGCTGCATGAAAAATAGTTGCCGGTTTTTCTTCCCGGACAATTTCGAAGATCCGTTCGCGGTCTCGAACGTTCGCGATGACGGCACGGCGGGATACCGTTTGGGCCGAATTGGCGACTTCCTGGTCAATATTGTAGAGGGCGAACTCGGAGTTTTCGAGTAGAACAATTCGGCGTGGTCCGTATTTGAGGATCTGCCGAACAACCTCCGATCCAATGCTGCCCCCTGCCCCAGTGACCAGAATGACGCGATCATGGATCAACTCGTTCATCCGGCTCTTGTCGAGGTTTACTGGGGCTCGCCCTAAAAGGTCTTCAATGGTGAGTTCGGAAAAATCCGGTTCGGACAAGTCCAACTGGCGGGGCGTTGCCCGCTTGATCGGAATGCCCAACTCAGCAGCAGTTCGCGTCAAGGACTTGGAAAAATCGGCTGCGGGGCGTTTTGTCACGGACAGAATGGCTTCCACCGGAGTACCCGACCGCTCCAGGCGTCTTGCCAGATCTTCCAAATGGGTGAGATTGCCGAGGATAGGAATGCCGCGGATACTGTGGCCGCTCTTGCTGGCATCGTCGCAGACCAGTCCATGAACCGTATATTGGTCGGAAGAATCGAGTTGATGCGTCCGGATTGCATGTTCCGCATCGCTCACATGTCCTGCGAGGAGAACATGTTTTGCGTTGATCTCAGGTCTTAGGCTGCCGAGCCGGCTAAGGCTTCCGTCCTTGTGCGCTCGATAGGCGAGCCGCGGAGCGCCTATCAGGACGATCATCATGAACCAGGTGATGAATGGGACCGATCGCGGCAGGCTGTGCAATCGTGTGATCACGAATAAACAGATAACAAAAAGCACTATAGTCGCCGTTGAAGCCATCACGATGGCGCGCAAATCGGCAAGCGATGCGAAGCGCCAGAGGCCACGACCGAGGCCCATCAGTCTGAACACGACGGCGGAAACAAGGGTAAATAAAGCGACCCAGGACGCAACCAACTCTACATCGGGAAAGCTTTCCGTGCCGTATCGAGCGACAATTGCCAAAAACAGTGCCAATCCGGACATGCCCGCATCGTGCAAAACGGCGATCAGTCTTTTGTTGATTGTGTTCATTCAGGTCACGGTGAGGTTGGGCACACTAATTAAATATGGGTGTCCGCTAGCATTATCGCGGCAAGATTGCAATTTGCCTTGGAGGAGTTGGCTTGTTCTGATAATGACATCCTCTCGGCAGGATGGAGCTTGTTCGCCGAAAATAAGCCATATTTTTTATAATCAAGCCGCAACAGGATAGAATGAAAAAAATATTGCGCTCAGAATTTGCTCTGATATTTTTCTTTTTGACACCTATTTTGATGGTCCTTTCCAGAAACATCGCGACGCCAATATTCGCTGGTGTAGCCTTGTTCCTGCTCATTCTTGCGGCCCGTGGATCGGGAAAAGAGCTACTTCTCGACTCGGCAAAGAAGGTCTTGAATACCAAGGCCGTATTTTTGTCGGTTGGAATATTGCTGCTCATGGCGGTGACATTATTTTGGACACCGGTCTTTGGGAGAGGCTTGGGATCAACGGTATATCTTGCTGGTAATTTGATGCTATTTTTGGTTGCAGTTATTTGCCTGAAGGCACTGCCGTCCGAAAACTATAGTGGCCGTTTCTTTTTATGCTTTGCGCTAATTGCGGCAGCAGGGTTGATCCTAATTGAGCTTCAATTAGGCGCCCCGATTCGCACATTTTTGGGAGGCTCGAGTGAGTCGTATCGCATGAACCGGGCTGCGGTGGCTATCGTGTTATTCCTGCCATTGGCCCTGATCTTCCTACCAAATAGCCGGGGTGGAGTATTGCTTGGAGCGGCAACGGCGGTAATTGTCGGCTATGCCGTGTTCAGTTCTATAAGTGAATCCGCAAAATTAGTCTATATTGTGCTTCTGATTATGTTGCCAGTTTGGCTTGTTCTCAAAAGGCGGGCTGTCTTGGTGCTTTTAGTTTGCGTTCCTGCAAGCTTAATCTTGATGCCCTTCGTTGCTCCTTATCTCAATGATCTGATCCCGTCGTTCGTTCACGAACAAGTCGGCTATGGCACCTTGGGAGTTCGAGCAGACATTTGGGCAGCATTTGCAAGCCTTCTACCCCATGCGCCCTTCTTGGGACATGGAATGGAAGCCAGTTATGTGGCGGGGGAAGTGTACAAGCACACTGACATCGACAATCACCTTCTCGGGAAAGCCCATCCTCACAATTTTGCGATTCAGGTCTGGTACGAATTGGGCGCCGCAGGCGTATTGATGTTCTCGGTGCTGATCGTGATGTTTTTCCGCTCGCTACGGTCAGTGCCGGATGAGTACTTGCCAGCTATTTTAGCGACGACAGCTGCGGTTTGGACGGTTAGTCTGGTCAGCCATGGTGCTTGGCAAGCTTGGTGGTGGAGCCTTGTGGGTCTTCTTGCCCTTCTCTGGGTGATCGTATTGCGGTCTATCTCTTTTGGTCGAGCGGAAAATTGAAGTTCGTTGTCACCGGATCGTCCGGATTTATTGGGCGCCAGCTCTTGCCGCGATTGGCCAAGAACGGTGATCAGACCCTTGCTGTAGGCCGTCATCCGAAAGATGAAGACCAGTCTGTTTCTTATAAGGATATGTCTGAAGCGGCTGTTGGATACGACCGCGTGCTGCATTTGGCGGTACTGAACAATGATGCGGACGCCGCAGAAGATGCGTTCTTTGAGGTCAACGCAATTCTGCCGAAAGAAATTGCGGAAAAAGCCGCGAGCGTTGGCGTTCCTGTGTTTATCAATTTTTCCAGTTTTCACGCGCTTTTCAGCGGACTGGATACAGCCTATGCCCGTAGCAAGCGGGCAGGGGTAGAGGCCCTGCAGTCTGTCGATGGCATAAAGGTATTTAATCTATATTTGCCCGCCGTTTACGGTGATGCTTTTTCGGGTCGACTTGCGGCCCTGACGAAGCTGCCCGGTATCCTTCGTCCATTTGCATTTAAGGTACTGTCTGCGCTTGCACCGGCTGTGAATATCGATCGGATTGCTGGTTTCGCTTCGCAAGACTTGTCCGCCGTGCCCTCTGACGAGCCTATCTTGTTGTCCGATCCCAAGGAGGACAATGTCATCTACAGGTTAGGCCGTAAACTGATGGATATTGGTTTTGCGCTAGCCGTGATCCTCATCTTCTGGTGGCTTTTGCTGATCGTTTGGGTGTTGGTGAAAATAAGTTCGGAAGGACCAGGCATTTTTGCGCAGGAGCGTATTGGTAAAGGTGGCCGGATCTTCACCTGTTATAAATTCCGGACCATGGGTAAGGATACCCGTCAGGCTGGAACTCATGAGATTTCGACAAGTGCGGTCACTCCTGTCGGAGCCTTCTTGCGCAAGACGAAGATCGATGAGCTGCCGCAGGTCTGGAATGTCCTGAAAGGGGAACTCAGCCTGATTGGCCCCCGGCCCTGCCTTCCTGTTCAAGAAGAACTGGTGAAGGAACGTAAAAAACGGGGCGTACTGGATGTGCTGCCAGGAATAACGGGACTGGCGCAAATTCAGGGCATTGATATGAGCAATCCAGTTAGGCTTGCCCGAAAGGACGCTGAATACATTGCCAGGCGGGGACTGTTATTAGACGTGAAAATCGTACTGGCGACCTTTCTGGGCAAAGGTCAGGGCGACAGAACCGCAAATTAAGCTTTTGGCGGCAATTGAAATACTAGGGCCTGTGGACATTTAGCGCAATGCGATGATGGTTGCGGCCAGGTTCCATGATGCTTGATAGCTGGCGTCGGTCTTGTCGTATCTCGTGTTTATTCCTCTGAACTCTTTGATTTTGCTGAAGTAGTTTTCAATCAGATGACGCCACTGGTAGGTAGTGTCAAAGATCTTTCGCACATTTGTTTTCAGGCGACGGCTCCTTGGGTTTGGTTTTGCTCCTGGTAGAGCGGCGTCATGTTCATGTATTTGCGGGCGGACCATTTGCCGGCGGCGATATGCCTGAGCCTGGCCGCGGCCAGGTTCAGGCATGATTGGCCGTCGGGAAACGCCCCAACAACCCGCGTGCGCCTTCGGATCTCTTTCATGATCCGCTCCAGCGGATTGTTTGTCCGGATCTTGCGCCAATGGCAGTCGGGGAAGCCGTAATAGGTCAGCGTCTCTTCAATGCTCTCTTCAATGAGGTCGGCCGCCCGGGTCAGGCGTTGCGCGCGAAGATCGGCGATCACCGCTTGCGCCTTTTTCAAAGCCTCCTTGCGGCTTTCTTGAGCGTGAATGGCCTTCAGCATGTGGGTGACATCGCGCACTTTCGTGGACGGCACATGGCTGAACACATTGCGATAGAAGTGAACCATGCAGCGCTGCCACTGGGCGTCGGGCAGATAATCGGCAATGCTCTCCACAAGGCCACGGCAGGCATCGGAGATGATCAGCTTCACACCGCTCAAACCCCGGTCGACAAGATGGCGCAGGAAGTTTGACCAGCCCGACTTGTCTTCCTTGGCGCCCTCACAAATCCCCAAAATCTCCCGATAGCCTTCAGAATTGACAGCACTTGCGACAAGCAGGGAGACGTTCCTGACTTCGCCAGCCCACGTCCGCTTCATCACGATCCCATCGAGATAGAGGTACGGATGTTCCCCTTCAATTGGCCGGTGCCGCCATTCTTCAATCTTGGCGTAGATCTTCTTGTTGAGGTTCGATACCGTGCCGGGACTGACCCGCGTGCCCCACAGCGCTTCGGTGATGTCCTCCACCCGGCGGACCGAAACACCCGCCAAATACATCTCCATCAAGGCTTCCTCAACACTGCTTTCCCGGCGCTGATAGCGCTCAATGATGGCCGTCTCAAATGTCTGACGGCGCAGCTTCGGCATCTTCAGCTTCACTGCGCCAGCCTTGGTGTGCAGCGAGCGCTCGTAACTGCCCGCCCGCGTGTCCTGGCGGCCTTCGTTGCGCTCATACCGGCCAGCCCCGCAAAGCCGGTCCGCTTCCGCATCCAGCATCGCATTCAAAGCCTCTTCGACAGTGCCGCGCACCATCTCGCCAAGATGATCCTTGATCCGGGCCTCATCAATCCGGATAACGTTGCTCATCTCTTGTCCATCGTCATCATCAATCATTCCATGCTCCCTTCAATCACCATAAAGGGAACCGTCTCAATCAGAAAATGTGCGAAAGATTTTGTACGTTATCCACTGGTAGGTTTCCACATCGTGGGGAATGTGGACGCGGCGATTGGTTTTCGCCGGAATGACGGCTTGCGCCTGGCGCGTATCAAGGTCTTCGCGCAACGCATCGGCATCGAATGCCTTGTCGGCAAGCATGGCGCCGAATTCCAGACCGTCGATAAGGTCGGGCACACCAACAATTTCACTGCGCTGGCCGGGCAGAAGCTTGAAGCGCACCAGATTGCCTAACGCATCGGTGAGGGCCAGGACCTTGGTGGTCAGTCCGCCTTTCGAGCGCCCGATGGCCTGATTGAGAGTCCCCCTTTTGCGCCACTCGCCTTTTGGTGGACGCTGATGATCGTGCCATCGATAAGAACATATTCAAAGTCGGGATCACCCGATACAGCCTCAAAAAGGCGCTGAAATACACCGCGTTGAGCCCATCGGCGGAACCGCCGGAACACACTGTTCCATTCGCCAAATCCGGGCGGCAGATCCCGCCATGGGCTGCCAACGCGAACCTTCCACAGCACCGCTTCAAGAAATAGCCGGTTGTCCTTTGCTGTCCGGCCCCGGTCCCGGATACTTCCCGGAAGCAACGGTTCTATGATCGCCCAACTTCTATCCGTAATGACAAAACGTTCGCTGCGCATCAAAGCCTCCTCAAAAGAAAGCTTGAATCACAAAAAAGACGGCCTGTGAATCCTATATGTCCACAGGCCCTAGAATTACCCATAAATATCCCTCATGTGGATCTGCTTTCCTGAATTTGGATCCACATAGGTCGTCTGATTGATCATGATTTGGGCGGCGACGTCGATGGCCGAGCGGGTCGCTTTTCGCCGGTCGCAAGGAGCATGATCAACGGTAAAGCCCCAATTGGAGTAAAACGAAACTCCGTAGCAATGCACTTCACAGCCCCTCAAGGCGGCCTCTAGTCCGACGCCTGAGGTGATGGTTGCTACGATCGGCTTTTGATCGAGAAGATCGACGATGCTCAGCCTTGCCGGAACCAATTGGACCTGCGGGTAGGTCTCGGTCAAAAACGCGATTTCTTCGTCGTTGAACTTATTCTTGGGATGGGCCTTGTAGTAGAAGCTGTGGCTCTCGTCGAAGGTGCCGTCTGTCAGGACCTTCTGAACCAGATCGGTATTTGTCTCGCAGGCAGTGTCGGTAAATTTAAGCGCCTGGTCGCCGCGAACCTGACCGATGATCAGGACCGCCTTGGCAGCCAATTCAAACGGCTCGCGGTCCGTTTCGGTGAATTTGGTCACACCTTTTTCGACAAGCGAGCGAATGATTTTTTCATTTTCGGCTCGCTCGGAAGTCCCCGCTTCTGCGGAGGCGTTTAAAGCGTCCTCAAGCTGAGACGGTGACCTTCCGTCGAAATAAATCCCCTTGTTGCTGTGAAGAAACGCGGTGACATTGCGCCCGTCTGACAGCCCTGGAACCAGGCCGGCCTCGATCCGGATGACGTCGTCGATGAGCTCTTCGACCTTAAAGCCGAGATTCATCAGATCCCGGTAGCCCCAGACGACACAGGTCAAGTCGTCCGGTAGAATTTTCAGCAAAAAGCGGAGTTTGGCCTTGGCCCCTTCCCCGCCAAATCCGGGCGCGCAGCGGAAATAATTTAGCCGGATGATCCGCGCGTCTTGCCGAACCGTGGGCAGGAACAGCTTCTCGTTGTCATTGACGAGAAATCCCAAAACGACGGGCCCGGATTTGCGTTGGAGTATCAGTTTCAGGCAAAGAATGAAGAACCTTATATGTCCAAGAATACTTTTGGAGATCATTGAGCCTGAACCAATTACGCGCCGAACAATGTCTACCTATATTGGGCCTTGTATCCGATCAACTTCGGATCTGTTTTAGGTAGTCATAGATTGCTGATAATGCAACATTCATTCTTTTTCTTGCCCTTTCTAATCCATCGCTCGGCTATTTTGAAATCAGGCTGGTGCTTCTTGAATTGTTCTAGCCACCATTCTGGTTCTTCGACGATGATATGGCTGTGTCCGTCATCATAACATGCAATAATATGGAAGTTATGCTTTGCAGATTTGATGATTTGAGGGATGAGGGTAATCATCCCATTTTTGGTGGGTTTTAATACTGGACTTCAGGCCGCCAATTTGAGTTTCATTGCGGGTGTAATGCCGCCGATGGCCATGTTGGGCCGCTCGTTGTTGTATGTCCATAGCCAGCGGGTCGCGTGGTCCTGTGCCTCCTCGATTGTTTCAAATATGTATTGTCCGAGCCATTCATGGCGGACAGTTCGGTTATAGCGTTCGATGTAAGCGTTCTGTTGCGGTTTGCCGGGTTGGATGTATTCCAAACCAATCCCGCGTCTTGAGGCCCATATTTGCAGCGCCGCACTGACGTTTTCTGGGCCGTTATCCACCCGAATGTTGAGCGGCTGGCCACGCCATTCGATGATCCGCTCCAGCGTGCGGATAACCCGAAGGGCCGGAATGGAAATGGCCACTTCAATGCCCAAACCCTCACGGTTGAAGTCGTCCAGAACGTTCAAGGTTCTGAAGCTGCGCCCATCGGCCAACTGATCCGACATGAAGTCCATCGACCAGGTCATGTTTGGGCCATCCGGGACGGCCAATGGTTCCGACTTTTCCCGAACCAGACGTTTCTTGGGCTTGATGCGCAGGTTCAGTTCAAGCGCCCGGTAAATCCGCCGGACACGCTTGTGGTTCCATGCAAACCCTTTGACATTGCGCAGATAAAGGAAACACAAGCCAAATCCCCAGGTTCGATGGGTTGCCGTCAACCGGACCAGCCAGTCCGCGATCTCGGCATTCTCATCGCCCAGTTTGCGCTCATAACGATAGCAGCTTTCGCTGATCTGGAATGCCCGGCAGGAAAGCGCGATACTCACACCGCGCAGCCGGACTGCGTCTTGGGCCATCTCTCTGCGTTGAGACGGCCTCATGGCTTTTTTCCCAAAGCATCCTTCAAGAGCTCGTTCTGCATCGCCATCTCGGCGTACATCTTCTTCAGACGGCGGTTCTCTTCGGCCATGGCCTTCATTTCCGCCATCAACGACGCATCCATGCCGCCATATTTGGATCGCCAATTGTAGTAAGTCGCATTGCTGATCCCGTGTTCCCGGCAAAGGTCAGAAACAGGCACACCGCTTTCGCCCTGCTTCAAAATTGCCAAGATCTGGCTTTCCGTAAATCGTGATTTCTTCATCTCATTCTCCAAGCACATCAAAGGCCGGAGAAGTCCAATTTTCAACCCAGTGGTTTTTGGGGAGGATTACCTGAGCCCTTCAAGCGCCGCTCTAGCAGGCTGTTGAAGAAGTCCATCGGCGAGCGGAGAAGTTGGCTTCATCACCACCTTGGAAGCAGACTGCGCCGTTGAGGAAGCCATCGGGCTGGAGTTCGGCCCAGCCTTGGCCCTGCACTTCGAGCATTTCGTCATTGCCCTGCCAGGAGAATTCCACGGCTCGACCTGCGCCGCCGGCAAAGATTTGGCCGGTAACGCACCCAAAGACGAATTCGCCAGTGCCCTTGTCCTCAAGGAGGAGGTAGGCAGGTTCCAGCATGTCCGGATAGTCGTCGACATAGTCCGGCATGGCCACGATGCGCCATTTGCCCAAAAGGCTCATGCTGGTACCGCCAGCAGTTTCGGCAGCCGCACCAGATTGTAGGCGGCTGCCGCGAAGGTAAAGGCCCATCCGACACGGTCGCGGCCACGGAACTTCGTCTTGTCCTGCCCGGCGACCGTCTTCATCCAGCCGAACGCCTCCTCGATGCGCTTGCGGATGCGTTGGCTGACAGCATAGCCGTCATGGCGCGTCGTGCGCCTGTCAATCGCAGACTTGCGCCCACTCATGTTCTGCGCCACGTGCGGCGTTATCTTCATCGCGCGCAATTCATTGACGAAGTCCTGCGTGTCGTAGGCCTTGTCAGCCCCCAGCGTGACTGCTCGCGGCCGGTCGGCGCGTGGCTCCATCATGTGCAATGCGGCCACGCGTTCGCCATGACCGCCGGCCAGTGTCAGGCAGGCATCGACCAGAAGGCCGTTGCGGTTCTCCATCAGCCCATGCCCGAGGAAGCAGAGCTTCGCCTCCTTGCCTTTGCCCTTCTTGTAGAGCCTTGCTTGTGGATCGGTGGTCGAGGCATGCGTATCGTTCGACCGCTTCTGACCGTGGAAATCCGCCTCGCTGTTGCGCCCGCCGCCAGCAGCTGGCGGTTCACCCGAACCGTCTTTGGGGCGCTCTTTCGGCCTGACGCTCTTCATCGACGCCCAGGCTTCGATCAGCGTGCCGTCGACCGAGAAGTGATCGGTGGACAGAAGCTTCTTCACCCTGGGCTGGGCCAGAACTGCCGCCAGGAATTTCGCGGCAATGTCACCTTCCAGAAGCCGTTCGCGGTTCTTCGAGAAGGTCGAGTGGTCCCACGCTGGATCATCAACGCCCATGCCGACGAACCAGCGGAACAGAAGATCGTACTCCAGCCGCTCCATCAGAAGCCTCTCCGACCGGATCGAATAAAACGCCTGCAGCAGCATCGCCCGCAAAAGCTTCTCCGGCGGTATCGACGGGCGCCCAATTGGTGAATACAGAGCAGCGAACTCCGGCTCCAGAATAGTCAAGGCCGCGCTCACGATCTCTCGGATCGAACGGAGCGGATGATCCCGCCGAACCCGCGCCTCAAGATCGACATAGCTGAAAAGCTCGCCCGTCTGCTCGTCTCCGCCACGCATCTTTGATCCTCATAACCCCGATGGATCAAAGGAATCATGATCAAACCCAAAGCGCCAGTGACTTTTTCAACATCCTGCTAGGAAAGTGTTCCAAAACATCTGCGGAACAAATTAGTTCATAATTTTCCTTGCAAAAATCGAATTTTGTAGCGTCACCTTCAATAAAGTTAGCGTTGTCAGGTAGTTTGGGCATCTGGGGTGACTTTGCCCAATCCAGTCCGGTGACCTTAGAACAAAAAGAGGAGGCTTCTATAAGGAATTCTCCGTTACCGCACCCAATCTCAAGAATTGATTTTTTAAAACCATTTAGTTTTGATGAGTGCTCAACAAGCCAATTGTTATTTTGATAATGTTCCGAATTTTCATGTAATTGTTGATAGTAAGAACTTGAGTAACTGTTCTTGCGATTAAACTTTGAAAGTTGGCGTTGTATTTTGTAGAAAATCGATTGCATTACTTTTCATCCCGCAATTTTCGTTCTTTATAGCCTAGGGCCTGTGGACATATAGGATTCACAGGCCGTCTTTTTTGTGATTCAAGCTTTCTTTTGAGGAGGCTTTGATGCGCAGCGAACGTTTTGTCATTACGGATAGAAGTTGGGCGATCATAGAACCGTTGCTTCCGGGAAGTATCCGGGACCGGGGCCGGACAGCAAAGGACAACCGGCTGTTTCTTGAAGCGGTGCTGTGGAAGGTTCGCGTTGGCAGCCCGTGGCGGGATCTGCCGCCCGGATTTGGCGAATGGAACAGTGTGTTCCGGCGGTTCCGCCGATGGACCCAACGCGGTGTATTTCAGCGCCTTTTTGAGGCTGTATCGGGTGATCCCGACTTTGAATATGTTCTTATCGATGGCACGATCATCAGCGTCCACCAAAAGGCGAGTGGCGCAAAAGGGGGACTCTCAATCAGGCCATCGGGCGCTCGAAAGGCGGACTGACCACCAAGGTCCTGGCCCTCACCGATGCGTTAGGCAATCTGGTGCGCTTCAAGCTTCTGCCCGGCCAGCGCAGTGAAATTGTTGGTGTGCCCGACCTTATCGACGGTCTGGAATTCGGCGCCATGCTTGCCGACAAGGCATTCGATGCCGATGCGTTGCGCGAAGACCTTGATACGCGCCAGGCGCAAGCCGTCATTCCGGCGAAAACCAATCGCCGCGTCCACATTCCCCACGATGTGGAAACCTACCAGTGGCGTCATCTGATTGAAAACTACTTCAGCAAAATCAAAGAGTTCAGAGGAATAAACACGAGATACGACAAGACCGACGCCAGCTATCAAGCATCATGGAACCTGGCCGCAACCATCATCGCATTGCGCTAAATGTCCACAGGCCCTAGTCCATAGCACCAATCAAATTGATTTGTTGCGGTTTGCTTTGTGTTCTGATTCCCTTTTTCCGACGGGTGCACCAGGAGACAGGTTTTGGCAAACATCAAATATGTTGTTGAATTGACAGTGGATGAGCGTGAGGCGCTTTTGGCGAAGATCAGGAAGGGGACACTGGCCGCGCGTACCAACTGTAAGGCACGTATCCTTTTGAAAGCCGACAAGGGACCGCACGGGGAAGGCTGGACGGATCGGGCGATCTGCCAAAGCCTGGAGACCTCGCCGTCTACGGTCGCCCGCGTGCGCGAGACCTTCGTGATGGAAGGGCTGGATGCGGTGTTTGCCCGCAAGCAGCGGACCCATCCAGCCATCCGGCGCATTTTCGACGGTGAGGCGGAGGCGAAGCTGATCGCGCTGGCCTGTTCGCAGCCGCCGGAAGGTCATGCGCGCTGGACCATCCGGCTACTGGCCGACAAGGTGGTCGAGATGAACATTGTCGAGGCGGCGCACTTCAACACCGTTGGGCGTGCGCTTAAAAAAACGAACTTAAACCTCACCGGAGCCGCTACTGGGTAATCCCGCCTCAACAGAACGCTGCCTTTGTCGCCGCCATGGAAAACGTGCTGGCGATTTACCAGCGCCCGCGTGACCCAAAGCGTCCATTGGTCTGTCTGGATGAAGCGGCCAAGCAGTTGGTCAGCGCGGCGCGCTTGCCGGTCTCCATGGTGCCCGGGCGCATTGCCCGGCACGATTATGAATACAAGCGCGCAGGAACGGCCAATCTGTTCATGGCCTTTGCTCCCCTCGAAGGGGCGCGGCACGTCAAGGTCACGAACCATCGCGGCAAGTCGGATTACGCACACTTTCTTGCTGAACTCGCCGACATCCATTTTCCCGGTGCCGAAAAGATCGTGCTGGTTCAGGACAATCTGAACACCCACAGCCCGGCATCACTTTATGCGACGTTCGAACCGGAAAAGGCCAGACGCATCGCCGAAAAGTTCGAGTGGAACCACACGCCCAAACACGGATCGTGGCTCAACATGGCCGAAGCGGAACTGTCGGTCCTGTCGCGTCAGTGCCTGAAAGAACGCATCGGGAGCCAGCAAGAATTGGCGCGCGACGTCAGCGCCTGGGTCGAAGCACGCAACAAAAAGCAGACCAAAGCCGAATGGCAATTCACAAACAAAGACGCGCGCGTCAAACTCACAAAACTATACCCGTCAATATGAGTGATTCAGAGGACTAGACTGTAGCCAGTTGAAATAGTCGACCGTGATTTACGCGCCGACGGGCTCCGCCTGAGGTTTCAGCGCGGTCAATACGGTTAACCAAATTTCTATGTAAAGAAGCCTTATCCAGTTGAGGATGAGGCGGAAGTTGTATCCGACAGCCGCCAGGATCGGGTTTGCTGCATCGCCGGTTCGGTTGGCAAGGTAATTGCGGCCCATCCTGTGTTCGTTTTTCATATGGCCTATGACCGGCTCAACGGCTGAGCGTCGTCGCATCTGAGCCTTGATAGCCGGTGTGACACGGCGTTTCTGTCCGGCGGTGAAGACGCGGAACTTATGAGTGTCAGGCGCGTTGTGGCCGCGATAGCCGGCATCTGCCAGAATGCGTTTCAAGGTTCCACCGGTTAGCGCTTCGATTTGCGGAATGACGCTCGCCAGCGTGTGCCCATCATAGGGATTGCCCGGCAAGGCCTTTGCGTGGATGACAAACTGTCCGCCTTTGGAGCGTTTCACCGTGGTGGCAACAGAGGCCTTGACGCCGAACTCATACGGCTTGTGCGCCTTGCCCTTTCCAATGCATTCCACTTCCGGCGCATGGAGTGAATAGATCTTCGGCAGCGGATCGCGCCGCCTCTGGGAGCTTACCCGCTCGGCCAGCCACAAAGGTCGAAGGAAGGCTGCTTCCAGGTCCGGATTGCCTTTGGTCTTGCGGCGAATGTCGGCAACTGTCCGGCGCAAGAATGTCTTGAGTTTTCGTAAGGCTTTGCCCGCCCTCTTGAACTGTTTGGCATGGGCATAGCGCTGATGGGCAATCAAGGCGGCTTTGCCAACGCGCTTATAACTCTGGCGCAGGTCGATGCCTTCTTCCTTCGCTTGTTTGACCAGTCGCTCTCGTGCCCGGTGGATCAGCTTGGCGTCGGTTGGAAAGGCGATGTTCTTTTCCTGAACGGTCGTATCGACCACAGCCTGGGTGAAGTCCTGGGGCTTGGCTGCGCCCAGCTTGACAGACACGGCCAGGCTTTCCTCAAGCAGCGTCTGCAGCTTGTCCTCGCCCATGCGCTGACGCCAGCGCGTCATTGAGGAGCGATCGAAGGGCAGCTCATGGCGGAAGAACTCTTCGCCGCAGAAGTATTGATAATACGGGTTCTCAACCCAGCGGGCGCACAGTTCCTCATCAGACAGATTGTCGGTGTATTTGAGGATCGCAAGGCCCGCCATCACCCTTGTTGGCAGCGCAGGATGGCCGGGCTTGTCGGAATAGGCCGGGCCGCATTTTGCTGCCAGAAGATCCCAGTCAATCACCCGCGCAAGAACGGCTTTGGGATGCCCCATATCGAGGATCTGATCCAGCCTTGCCTTGAACAGATCCCGCTGTCCCGTCTCAACAGGTTCGGTTGGTTTCATAGCCGATTCACCTCTCCCGAATGCGCTCAAACAAGAGTGAATCACGCACAAAAGCTGATGTAAAGTTGCAAGGAAACAACCGCTTTCATGACAAAAACCTGCGAAAACAAATACTGGAAAGCGGGCAAGATCTGAATGTTCTCAGATGCTTGCGAATTCTTCACGGGGGACGAAATAACTGTTCTAAGGTCGACTATAAACGATTCCATTGTCGTTTCGCCCTTTTCAGTAAGTGTTGATTAGGTGTGGTTTCCAATGAGGTTGTTCACGCTTGATGCCTCAGGCGGCTGATTGGCGTTTGCATGTTAAGGGCGCTGTGGGGTCTTTCGCAATTGTAGATGTTGAGCCAGCGTTGGAGATTGGCGTTGCGGCGCTCTGATGAGGTATAGGGCATGGCGTAGGCCCATTCCTCCTGCAGGGTTTTGATGAAGCGCTCTGCCTTGCCGTTTGTCTTTGGCGTATAGGGCCTGGTGCGCAAGTGCTGGGCGCCGAGCTGACGGACGGTGGCGGCGAATTTCCGGGCTTTGCAGCCAACGCCATTGTCAGTCATGACCCGTTCGATAGTGACGCCCTTGGAGGCGAACCATTTGACGGCGCGCACCAGGAACATCGCACAGGTAAAGGCCGTCTCGTCCTCCAGCACTTCAACATAGGCTGCGCGGCTATGATCGTCGATGGCCACATGAACATAGTCGTAGCCCAGTCCACGCGATCTCTGGCGCTTGTGATGTCCGGTAATCCTGTGGCCTATCTTATTGAACCGGCCCAGCTTCTTGATATCCAGATGCAAGAACTCGCCCGGACGCTTGCGCTCGTAGCGCCGCACCGGTTCTGGGGGCGTCAGACGGTTCAACCGGGTCAAGCCGATGGACTTAAGAGCATGGGCAACCGAGGATCGGGGAAAACCCAAAGCCCCGGCAATCTCTAGGGCTGTCATCCCGTATTGCCTCAACTTGGCGATCAGCTCATGCCAGCCGGACAGATAGGCATGAGGATTGGAGCCCGGGCGGCTGGAGCGGTTCTCAAGCCCCGCCGAACCGCCTTGACGGTGCCGCGCCAGCCATTTGTAAACGGTCCGCACCGAGATGCCGAAGGCCGATGCAAGCTCTTGCGCCGTCGCGCCGCACTGGTGACGCAGTACAATCTGCTCTCGACTTTAAACGCAGGTCCGGGCATTGTTGTACAGGTTGTTCATTCCTCTGTCTCCTGAAACCGGTGTGGGTCGCACCAACCAGTCTCAAGATATCAAAGCGAATGAACAACCTCGTTGGAATGCACAATTAGGTTTCTTAGTAGGAGTGGGCCCGGTAAAATGGCTGGAGGATAGGCGATTTTCTGCCTTCGCTTCAATTAACCCCTTGTTAACCTTAAAAAACTTGACCTCAGTTTCATTCTGCGGCTTTATCTTCGCTGAGAATGCCTAAGTGGGTGTTGTTGGCGTAAGTGAGTGTGCTTGGCGTTGACTGCAGTGCGTGCCGTTGCTCGGGATTGCTGCATATTGCGAATCCGGCCATAGTTGCCACCAAGGACCTTAAAATGCCATGTACGACGCCGATTTTCGGACGTCGGGCCGGGAACAAGAAGCTGAATAATATGCAGGTCCCGCTCACGGCGATAAATCGATAAGATTCGCTCCGAGTTACTAGACGCCCTTGGTTCTCTATGTTCTGTGGCAGATCGAAATCGACGGATGACAAGCAGCATATTATCTTTTGATCTCAATAATATATGTGTTCGTAGCTTCATTCTCTCGGGTGCGCCAATTCACATTTTGTTGAAAATGCTCCAAAAAACTTAGATGATTCAGTAACTTGCGGCGTTCGAAATCCGGTTTCCCGGTGATAGGGCAAACGGGCCGCATAGGTCAGTTTTAGGACCGCTCTTTTGTCTTCCAATCGCTCGGAAAGCCCGAGATTTCAAGGGCTTGATAGAAACAGCATGTCGCGACCGAAACCTAATTCCCCACAGGCCCTAGAGTGGCTGCAAACAGCTTTTGATAGATCCTGGTCACCAAAGCCAACTCAGGTTCGCCTTGCCGCGCATAGCGGTTCAGGCCAGGGGCGGCGTTGATTTCGAGGATCGCGTAGCCTGCGGCAGCGTCTCCGATATCTCTGGCGATCAGGTCAACGCCGGCGAACCGGAGACTGAGGGCCTTTGCGGCACCGGCCGCGATTGTACAAAGCGCGGGATCAACTATATCCGTGACATTCCGCGCCGTGCCCCCGGTTGAAAGATTACTGTTTGGCAGCAAGGGGATGTCAACGCCCTTTGCCGGCACAGCCTCAAGATCTAACCCATACGCAGCGAGTTCGGCGGCAATCCGCGGATCGTTCGGGTCGAGACCAGGTATTCCTGCAGCCAGATCCCGAATTGAACTTGCGCCGTCTCCGGCGACTTTTGCGGGATAGCGCTCCAGGGCGATCAAAACGCCACCGTCCAGAATGACAATCCGAAGATCTGCGCCGGTGATCGCTTCCTGCAGCAGCAGCGCCGGGTGCCGCTGAAAGAGGTCGCCCAAGGCCTGCTCCAGACTACTCCGGTTGTTCAGACGGCGGACATCCTCGCCTTCCTGCCCGGCGACCGGCTTCAAGAAAACCGGATATCCAATCTCTTCCGCGAACCCGACAGCATCGGCAGCCGTGTTCATCGCTCCGGCGTAGGGCGTATTTTTGCGGGCGACCGCGTTGACCGCGTCCGGGCTATGGATCGTGATGCCTCTTGGGACCGAAAACCCGTCCCGCGCGAGAAATTCCAGCGCATAACCCTTGTCATCGGCGACTTCAGCGGCCCCAAGCGGGTTGAGATCGAAATGGCAGCCACGGAAAAACCGCCGCTGGCCGGACTTCGTTTCCACATAACCGGCATGGCCGGTCGCCGCATCCGTGATCAAATTGTGCCCGTGACGCTCGCAATAGGCAGCCAGCAGCCTGGCGACAAATGGGCGCGGGGGTGCGCCGGACATATCAACCCGAACCTAGTCGTCCCGGCCCTGCCGTGCGTTGGCAAGGTAGTCGATCTTGAACAAGTCCGGATTGGTCGGGCCGTTGGAGACGACGTTGTAGACCGCCACCGTCGTGTCGTAGCCCTGGGCATCCGTGACGGTCCATTGCTTCAACGTGTAATCGCGAGCATCGAAAATCAGGGTCAGCGTCCCGGAGTTGAATCGTGTTTTGTCGAAAATCGTCACCGTGACCAGATCTTCCTCGACAATCACATTGGTAACATTCGTGTCGCGCTGAAGATCAATGGCGTCTGACAGGAGGAACCGTAGTGGTGTCTGACCGAGCGGCCAGATGTCCTGGGTGTTCAGGCTGCGATCCTTGACCGACACAGAGCTGCCGTCGGCGACAATGTCCAGCACTGATGGCTTGTTGTAATAGAAGCGAACTTTACCCGGACGCCAGAGATAGAATTTGCCGTCGGTCTGACTGCCGTCCGGCCCGAACTGGATGAAGTCGCCGTGCATCGTTTTCACGGAATTGAAGTAGGTGTTGACTTCATTGAGCGTCGTTTGCTGCTGCTCGGTCAATGCCTCCGCCGCAACCACTCCGAACAGCGATAGAGCGACGGCAAACGTGGTGCTCTTGACCAGTTTGCGGATCGGGCTGGCAATGAAAGTCCACATTTCTCTATTTCCTAGTCGTCCGATTCGGGTGTGATTGAAGTTTCAGCTAGCCTTCCCATGTGGCAAGTCTTGGGCACCACACTCAGAAATCGTCTTCAACACCGTTCTCAACGAGAATCTCGCGTTTGCCCGCGTGGTTTGCGGCGCTGATCAAGCCCTCTTGCTCCATCCTCTCGATCAAGGAGGCGGCACGGTTGTAGCCGATCGACAGGCGGCGCTGGACATAGGAGGTCGATGCCTTCTTGTCCCGCAGAACAATGGCAACTGCGCGGTCATAGAGATCGTTGCTCTCGTCGCCGCTTCCACCGCCTGGCGAGTCGTACGGATTGTCGGCGGCTTCATCTTCTTCCGTCACCGCTTCCAGATATTGCGGTGTGCCCTGCAGCTTCAGATGAGCGACGATCTCTTCGACCTCGTCATCGGAGACGAACGGCCCGTGCACACGCTGAATGCGCCCGCCACCGGCCATGTAGAGCATGTCCCCCATGCCGAGCAGCTGCTCGGCACCCATCTCGCCCAGGATCGTGCGGCTGTCGATTTTCGACGTGACCTGGAAGGAAATCCGCGTCGGAAAGTTCGCCTTGATGGTGCCGGTGATGACATCGACCGACGGGCGTTGGGTGGCCATGATCAAATGGATACCAGCCGCACGCGCCATCTGCGCCAGACGCTGAATCGCGCCCTCGATGTCCTTGCCCGCGACCATCATCAGGTCGGCCATTTCGTCGACGATCACGACAATGAATGGCATGGTTTCCAGCGGCAGCGCTTCTTCCTCGTAGATCGGCTCGCCGGTATCGCGGTCGAAGCCGGTCTGCACGGTGCGGGTGAAGCTCTCACCCTTCTTGAGCGCCTGCTTGATGCGCGTGTTGTAGCCGTCAATGTTGCGGACGCCCATCTTGGACATCTTCTTGTACCGGTCCTCCATCTCGCGGACCGTCCATTTCAGGGCGACAACAGCCTTTTTCGGATCGGTGACCACCGGGGTCAGAAGATGGGGAATGCCGTCATAGATCGACAGTTCCAGCATTTTCGGATCGATCATGATCAATTTGCACTCGTCCGGAGTCATCCGGTAGAGCAGCGAGAGGATCATGGTGTTGATCGAAACGGATTTACCGGAACCGGTGGTCCCGGCTACCAGCAAGTGCGGCATGCGGGCGAGATCTGCGACAACGCTCTCGCCGTTGATCGTCTTGCCGAGTGCCAGCGCAAGCTTTGCCTTCGACTTTTCGAAATCCTGCGCCGCAAGAAGTTCTTGCAGGAACACGGTTTCGCGATTGGAATTGGGAAGCTCGATGCCGATCGCGTTTTTGCCTGGGATCACCGCGACACGGGCAGAAATGGCACTCATCGAGCGGGCAATGTCGTCGGCAAGGCCGATGACGCGCGAGGACTTGATGCCGGGCGCTGGTTCCAGTTCATAGAGTGTGACGACGGGACCGGGGCGGACTTCGATAATCTCGCCACGGACGCCGAAGTCTTCCAGCACGCCTTCCAGGATGCGGGCGTTTTGCTCAAGCGCATCAGACGACAAGCCGGGCAACTTGCCGCCCGCCTTTGGTGCCGCAAGCAGATGGAGCGGCGGCAGTTCATAGTCTTCAGGCGCGTTCAGGAATGACGGTTGCGCCTCTTCGACAGCGCGTTTGCCGGGTTTCGGGCGCGGGGCCGGTGCCGCAACGCGGCCAGCCGGTTGCGCCGGCTCTGACGCGGGGCCTGCGATGCCGACAGGCATGGGCGGCTCGCCGGAAACCGGGCCTTTGTCGATCAACAGATCGGATGGCTCAAAGCTTTCACCATCCTCGCCGTAAAGATCGGCGTCATCATCGTGATCCAGCTGGCGTCCGCGCTCAAAGAGCTCGTCGAGGCCATCGTCGTCTTCCGGCAGAAGGCGGCCGGACAACGCCTCACGAAACGCCTTCAGGCGGCTCCCCTGACGGGGATCTTCAGGTTCATAGCCGGCCACATCCTCGCTATCGTCCCAATCGTCCTCGCGGGAGTGCCGAGTCCGGTCAAGCCCGGTGAGGCGCTTGAGCATGGTTCCGGTGGCCAGACCCCAATGGGTCACCTGGCCGGCGGCCATACTGGCGAATGCGGAGAAGCGCGAGTCTCCCTCATCGAGGCCCAACTCGTTTTCAAGAGGCCGGCCGTTCCCCAAAGGTCCTTTGGATTTGCCACCTGTCCGGCCGTGTGACGTGTCTGGTTCTTGCTGATGTCCGATCTTGCCGGCAGAAGCGAGCAGGCACAGTGCTGCAGGTACACCAAGTCCAAGCGCTCCGACAATCGTTGCTGCACCACCAGTCAGGTTGGCCGTGACAAGTGCCGGGAGCATATGAACTGTATCGCCGAGAAATCCGCCGAGGCCGGTTGGCAGCGGCCAGCTTTCCGGCACCGGAAGCGCCGCCAGCGCGCCGGAGGCTAGCCCCGTTCCGATGAGCCAATAGAGCAGCGGCTTGCTGCCAATGCGTGTTGCATGGCCCATCAACAGCCGCCAGCCCCAAAGGACTAGCGGAACCAGAAAGACAGGCGTCGCCAGGCCGATCGCCTGCATCAGGATATCAGCCGCGACAGCTCCGGCGTATCCAAGCGCATTGCGCACCGGACCATCGGTGGCATGATTGAGGTTCGGATCGTTGACCGACCATGTGGCCAGCGCGGCTGCCAGCATGGCGGCCAACGCGATGATGCCAAGACCGGCGGCGCCGGCCATATTGCGTCTCAAGAAGCGCTTGACCGGCGAATCCGTGTCGAAAAGATCTGCTGCCGACCGCCGACCGCCCGCTCGCACTGTGCCCGCGCGTCTCATT
Source organism: Roseibium sp. (assembly GCA_965230445.1). Lineage (GTDB taxonomy): Bacteria > Pseudomonadota > Alphaproteobacteria > Rhizobiales > Stappiaceae > Roseibium. Next base: position 4,086,140 of record OZ246005.1, read on the forward strand.
CGGCGCCTCCCAGCCAATCTGCCAATCGGGATAGCCCAGCCTCCGTCGTGTCGTTTGGTGCGACCAGTCCGACACGGATGTAATTCCGGCCCGGATTGCTGCCGTCCGGCTGATCCGAGGCCAGAAACTGACCAGGAAGCACCTTGAGCCCTTTTTCCCGCCAGAGAGCTTCAGTTACGGAAACACCGTCGCCCCATTTGCCTGTGTCGAGCCAGAGGAAAAACCCGGCCTCCGGCGTGACAGGTCCCATAATGGGCGCGAGCAACCGTTCGGCAATCTCGAATTTCTCGTTGTAGAGGTGCCGGTTCTCGGCGACATGGGCCTCATCCCGATAGGCGCGGACAGCAACGGCCTGTGCGGGCATGGGCACCTGAGGCGCTGCAAGACCCCGGAATTTTGCCCATTTTGACAGGAATTGCGGATCGCCCGCAGCGAATCCGCAGCGGAGCCCAGCCAGATTAGAGCGTTTGGAGAGTGAATTCAGTACGATGATGTTTGCGAAGCCATCACCCATCGCCGCGGCTGCTTCCAGGATGCCCGGCGGTGGTGTCCTGCGGTAGATTTCCGAGTAGCATTCATCGGCAAAGATGTAGAACCGGTGCTTGCGCGCTAGGGCTATCAACTTTTGCCAATAGGAGAGGCCGGCGACATAACCTTCCGGGTTGGTTGGCGAGGCGATATAGAAGGAGACTGTCCGTTCGAGCAGACCGGCATCCAATGCATCAAGATCGGGCAGGAAATTGTATTCCGGTACCGCATCGATCAGCACTGCTTCTGCCTCCGCGATATGAGCGGCGGCGGCATAGGTCTGGTAGAACGGATTGGGCAGGATCATCACCGGGTGATCGATGTTCTTTCCAAGCTGGTCGCGGGCCGCAATGGTTCCGAAGGACAGTCCTTCCCTCGATCCGTTCAGCGGAAGGACCCCATGATCGCGATCCACTGTTTCCTCGGGCAGGCCATAGCGGGTTTCCAGCCAGTCCGCGATTGCAGACCTGAATTCCGGTGTGCCGGTGATCGCCGGATAGCGGCGGAAGTCGCTTACATTTGCGGCCAGAACCTCTCCGGTAAACTCCGGAACAGGATGCTGCGGTTCGCCGATTGTCATGACAATCGGGTCGAGCGCCGGTGTGACGCCGGAAAGCAGTTCGCTCAAGCGTTGAAAAGGGTTGGACGCCGGCAGGCAGGCGCCGCGCCGATATGTGGAATTTGTGGCGGTCATCGAATATCCGGATGCCAGTACGCAGAAACTTGGCTGACCTTATCCGTTCCTTGGTAAATTGCTTATTAACCAAGCGGCACCGCAGATCGTTCATTGGCGACTTGCCGTCGGACAAACAGCCGATTAGATCTTGATCTGAAAAGTCTTCTCGGATTGGGGGATCGGTTGATGATAAACAAAAAAGATCCGGTGTCAGTTGTATGTTTTGGCGATTCCCTGACTTGGGGCTTCAATCCTGCAGACAAGACCCGCTATGGCCATGACGTTCGCTGGACCCGGCGGCTGCAATCCGGTCTTGGAGACAGCTTTTATGTGACTGAGGCAGGCCTGAACGGCCGCACGACGGTTTTTGAAGATCCGGTGATGGGGGACCGGAACGGCCTTGCCCATCTGGCGGTTGTGCGTCGCATGCACATGCCGATAGATATTCTTGTCATCATGCTGGGCACGAACGATTTGAAGGCCCGCTTCGGCCTCACAGCAGATACGATCGCCAATTGCATGGCTCGCGTTCTGCGATTTGCCAGCCAGGACACGGAAGACGTGGAGGGCCGTGCGCCCGAAATTCTCCTGATGTCGCCGCCGCCGCTTGGAGATATGGAAAAGTGTACGTTTCTCGGCCAGTTCAATGAACAGAGCCATCGCGAATCCTTTCGTTTAAAGGAAACCTACAAGGCTCTCGCTCAGGAATTCGGCATTGCATTTTTCGATACCGGCACGGTGATTTCCGCAAGCGATGTTGACGCGGTTCACTTCGATGCGGAGCCGCAGGCCGGATTGGCCACGGCGGTGGCGGCAGAAATCAGGAAGATTGCCGCCGGGTTGGGGCAGTAGAGAGCAACTCGAGACCCTTTCGGACCCGGACTTTGATCGACCCGGCAGTCTCGACGTTCTTTGCCATTGTCAGCCGGGCCAGCGCCTCGGGTTTGAAATCTGCGTACCGGTTACCAAGGACTGCCAGCCCATAAAGAGCCCAGGCTCTGACAAGGGTTTTTTCATTTGAAAGGCATTGCTCGACGAAGTCCTCAAGCGCGTTGCGGTGCCTGTTTGAGATTGGCAGATCCTCCAAAATTTGAAGAAAATGAAGCCGGCCCGCCCAGTTCTTCAACTTTTCTGCCGCGCCGACAAGGGCATCTATCTGCCTTGCGTTCAATGCCAATTTGTGGTGCTCGTGATGGTGCTTGATCAGCCAGCTTGCCGCCACTTGCCGGTGTTCCGAAGAGCATTCCCGGATGAGCGTGTCGAGAAACGCAACGTCTTCGGACCAGTAGGCATAAATCCGCTTTGCGGCAGCAATGTCCTTGCCGTCCCAACTTGCCAGAGCCTCGCCAAGTGAATCGCCCATCTCAAGACAGCCTTAAAAATCCGAAGTCAGCCCTTTGACTTCCCAGTCATCATAACGGGTTGGCTCCAGGCCACCGCGGCCATTGATTTCGGGAGGCAGGGTGTCTTTCTTCGCGTCAATTGCCTTGCGGCGTTCCTCCGCTTCCTGCAAGGCGCGCTGGGCAGCGGGTGGGAGGTCTTCGAAACGCTTTTTCGGCGTTTCGGCCTGCTCCGGCTGCGGGTCGACTTGTGATATGGAATACGCATCAGCGTCGTTTCGGGTTTTCTGATCCTGCATCGGCTTTTTCCAATGATCCAATTCCAGCCTCGTCCGGACGATTTAGAACCGTAAGCTGTCCGAACTTGCCAAGATTGGTCTTGATCACCATCTCTTGAACGTGTTTCGGATGCCCCTTTTTGGCTTCTGGCAAGGTTATAGGGCGTTGTCTGCTGAAACCATAGCCGGGAGCTGCAACGGCAAGGGCAACAAACGGAGGATCGTTTACGCGCCGATGAATTACATTCGTACTGCGATGCTGCTGGCCGGCATGACGGCCCTGTTCATGGGGCTCGGTTTCATGATCGGTGGAACGCAAGGCATGATGATCGCGCTGGCCATCGCGGCGGCGATGAACATGTTCAGCTACTGGAACGCCGACAAGATGGTGCTGCGCATGCACCATGCGCGCGAAGTGGATGAACGCTCCGCCCCCGATTTTTACCGGATGGTACAGCAACTGGCGCAGAATGCCGAGTTGCCGATGCCGAAGGTCTACATCATCGACAATCCGCAGCCGAACGCCTTTGCCACCGGCCGGAACCCGCAAAACGCTGCGGTGGCGGCAACAACCGGACTGCTCGACATGCTGTCGCGCGAAGAGGTCGCGGGTGTGATGGCACATGAACTGGCGCATGTGAAAAATCACGACACTCTGATCATGACCATCACGGCGACGATTGCCGGTGCAATCTCCATGCTGGCTAATTTTGCCTTCTTCTTTGGCGGTAATCGCAACAATCCGCTGGGAATGATCGGCGTCATTCTTGCGATGTTTGTCGCGCCGCTGGCGGCGATGATCGTGCAGATGGCAATCTCGCGGACCCGCGAGTACGCAGCTGACCGCCTGGGCGCACAGATCTGCGGCGAACCGATGTGGCTTGCGTCCGCCCTTCACAAGATTTCCGGCGGAGTGTCCCGCATTCGAAACCAGGATGCGGAAGACAGCCCGGCAACGGCGCATATGTTCATCATCAATCCTCTTTCGGGTGAGAAGATGGACAACCTGTTTTCCACACACCCGAATACCGAGAATCGTATCAGCGAGTTACGCAAGCTAGCGAGCTCCGGCCCCGGGATCGGTGCCCGGTTTTCCCGGCCTTCGGCGCGACCGTCCGCTACGGCAGGGCCATGGGGCGCGAGAAACAAGCCCTCTGAAGGACGGAAACCACGTGGTCCTTGGGGGTAACTCCCATCCGGTAGGGCCAAAAGGCCTTTTGGATGTAAGGTCAAGCGTCTAGACTCGATCCAATACGCCGCAGACGGTGGACCGCCTGCGGCCTTTTTGGCTGTGCTATCGTGCGGCGTGCATCGGGACGGTTTGATTGACGCAAAAGAACAATAAACAGGAAGACAAGCCTAAGGGCAAACCGGGATTTGCGGCCCGCAAGATTGCCGCTGACATCCTTGGGAACGTCGTTCACAAGCGGCGGCCTTTTGATGGTGAGCTCGATCCGCATTCAGGGCATTCCGGCCTGCGCGACTTGGCCCAGAATGACCGGGCCCTTGTCCGGGCGATTGTTGCCGCATGTCTTCGAAGGCGTGGTGAAATCAACACTGTTCTGGATCAGTTGCTTGACCGGCAAATCCCGGAAAAGACCGGACGTGTGCTCGACATTCTCCACGTTGCCATTGCCCAGATGCTATTTATGGAGGTGCCGGACCGTGCGGCTGTGTCTATCGCCGTCGATCATGCCGGGGCAGACCGGCGCGGCCGGCCCTACAAGGGCCTGGTCAATGCGGTATTGCGCCGATTGGGACGCGAGCGCGATGCATTGATCGCCGAAATCGATCCGATAGCCGTGAACACGCCGGATTGGCTGATGGAAAGCTGGTCAACGGCTTATGGAAAAGATGCGGCGCGCGCTATTGCCGAGGCACATTTGGAAGAAGCGCCACTTGATTTGAGCGTCAAGTCGGATTCCGAAGACTGGGCGGCACGGCTCGGCGGCCATGTAGTCGCCGGAAAATCGGTCCGGCTTTCCTCAAAGGGCGCGGTGGAAGCACTGGAGGGTTATGACAGCGGAGAATGGTGGGTTCAGGACGCGGCGGCGGCGCTGCCGGCCCGTCTGCTTGGCGATGTGAGCGGACTACGCGTTGCGGATTTGTGCGCGGCGCCAGGCGGCAAGACAGCACAACTGGCAGCCGCCGGAGCAACCGTGACGGCTGTTGACATCTCTGCCGGCCGGTTGAAACGCCTCGGCGAAAACATGCTCAGGCTCGGGTTATCGGTAGAAACCATCTGCTCCGATCTGCGCGAATTCAAACCCGAGCAAGCTTTCGATGCGGTGTTGCTCGACGCGCCGTGCAGCGCAACCGGAACCATTCGCAGACACCCGGATGTTGCCTGGATCAAGACGCCTTATGACATTGAAAAACTGGCCGAAATTCAGAGTGCCTTTTTTGACCTGGCAGCCGCTTGGGTCAAGCCGGGCGGGCGACTGGTCTACTGCACTTGTTCATTGGAAACTGCCGAGGGTGAGACACAGGCGCAAGAATTCGCACAGCGCAATTCGAAGTTTCAGTTGGAACCAGTCCTTGCAGGTGAGATCGGCGGACTTGAAAATTCCGTCACCAAAGAAGGTTATTTAAGGACGCTTCCTTCCCATTTTTCAAAGGATGGTGCGAATATTGGTGGAATTGACGGTTTTTTTGCTGCTCGTTTCAGGAGATTTTCCGATGAATAAGGCTTGGTTAAGCAAACTTGCTTATAAATCGTGAAAATTACGCAGAGAAATTATTGTCGAACGATGAGAATACTGAGGAGTGAAAGAGATTTCTGCATGACAGGGGTACGCTCGTGAGCATTGCGACCCTTTCCGAAAGGGGGCGGATTTGGCGGCTGGTGGTCCAATATGCCTGGCAACGGCTGGTTCGCTGGTTGCGTGGCGGGCGATTGCTGAGCCTGCGGCCTTTCACTGCCGTGCCGGCGCGCCTGTTGATTGCACCTCAGGATCTCAGGACGGCCGATGCAACGAATGCTCCCGACATCTATGGTGGACGGTTTCTGTTCTCTGGCCATCTTGTGGAAAGCCAGGGGCGCTCACCCTTCGAAATTGAGAACGAACCGGTGGACTGGCAACGCGAGTTGCATGGATTTGCCTGGCTTCGGGATCTGAAAGCCGCCGACAGCCAGATTGCCTGCCAGAACGCCCGCGCCTTGGTCGAAGACTGGATCAAGCATTGTGGGCGCTGGCATGATATGGGCTGGGAAACGCCTGTCGTTACCCGCCGTATCATTTCCTGGTTGTCGCATTCGCCATTTATCCTTCGCGAAGGCGATCACGAATTCTATCGCAACTTCGCCCGCTCGCTTGCCCGTCAGGCGCGGTATCTGCGCCGGACGATCAACGAGACAAACGACGGCGTCGAGCGCTTTCAGGCCGCTCTGGCCATAGCATCCGCGAGCATCTCCATGGCCGGCCAGGGCCGTTATGCGCGCCAGGCGATCCGGCGGCTCGACTATGAACTTGAGCGTCAGATTCTGGCGGACGGCGGTCACGTGTCCAGAAATCCGGGCGCCTTGATCGAAATTCTGGCAGATCTGCTGCCCGTTCGTGAAGCGCTGGTTGCGCAAGGCATCGAGCTACCACCGGCGATGCTGAAGTCTGTCGACCGGATGATGCCGATGATCCGGTTTTTCCGGCATGCGGACGGCTCACTCGCCCATTTCAACGGTATGGGCACCACGCCGCGTGACTTGCTGGCGACCGTATTTGCCCATGATGACAGCCGGGGCGCACCGCCTGCCAATGCGCCTTACTCCGGGTTCCAGCGCCTCACCGGCGGTCAATCATTGGTGTTGATGGATACAGGCGTGCCATCGATTTCCTGGTCATCGCGCGAGGCGCATGCCGGATGCCTGTCCATGGAGTTTTCGACCGGTCCAAACCGCATTGTGGTCAATTGCGGTGTTCTGCCGAGGTCCGATCAGGCGTGGCGGATGGTTGCGCGATCGACCGCGGCCCATTCGACCGTTGTCATTGGAGACACATCGTCCTGCCGGTTTTTGCCCAACCGGCCGTTTGGCCGTCTCCTCGGCCAGCCGATGCTGGGCGGCCCTACAAATGTCCAGGTGGAACGTGAAGACGACGCTACCGGAACCTGGCTTACCGCGTCCCATGACGGATATGTGGACGAGTTCCAGACCATCCACTCCCGCAGGATGAACCTTTCCGCAGACGGGACGGTTCTGGACGGGGCCGATACATTCATCGTGACAGGAAACCGGAAAACTGATCCGGGATTTGCCGTTCGATTTCATCTGCATCCTGCCGTCCGCGCATCGATTGTTCGCGGCGGAGATGCAATCCTCCTGGTCTGCAAGGATGGTGAAGCCTGGGAATTCGAAGCTCCAGGCATACCGATGAGTCTGGAAGAGAGCGTTTATCTGTCCGATGTGTATGGTCACCGGAAGACCGAGCAGATTGTTCTGGCCGGCGGACTGGACAATGCTTCGGGCGTGAACTGGCGGTTCCGCAAGACGGCAACTCCGAAACTCAGCCGGCGCGGTACCAGCGACTTCGACGAAACCGGCGATCTGTTGCTTTGAGAATTGCCCGACGTTCTCGGGTCTGTGGGGGATCAGGCCTTTCTCCCTAGCAGTATCCGTGTTACGTCGCGGCGCAATCCCATCACCATTTCTCCGAGGCAGCAACCATGGCCATTGCGTCCAAATCCGTTCCCGTTCCCGACTTTGTTCCTGTCAAACGCGCACTGTTGTCCGTCTACGACAAGACCGGCCTGGTGGAATTCGCCAAGGCGCTGAGCGCACGCGGTGTCGAACTGGTTTCGACGGGTGGATCGCACAAGGCGCTCAAGGACGCTGGGCTGCCGGTGCTCGACATTACCGAGGTCACAGGTTTTCCGGAAATCATGGACGGGCGCGTCAAGACGCTGCATCCATCGGTTCACGGCGGGTTGCTGGCCATTCGCGGTGATGCGGACCACGTGAACGCGATGGACACGCACGGGATCAAGGGTATCGATCTCTTTTGCGGCAATCTCTATCCGTTCGAAGACGTCGTTTCGTCAGGAGCAGACTACGCGCTTGGCATTGAGAACATCGACATCGGCGGACCGGCCATGACCCGGGCCGCCGCCAAGAACCATGCCTATGTAACCGTCGTAACGGATCCGGCTGATTATGAAACGGTAATTGCCGAACTGGATAAAAATGGTGGGCAGTCCCCAATCGCGCTGCGCAAGTCCTTGTCGCTAAAGGCTTTTGCCCGGACCGCTGCCTATGATGCGGCCGTGTCCAACTGGCTGGCGGACCAGATCGGTGAAGAAACGCCCGCCCATCGTGCTGTTGGCGGCCAACTGGCCGAAGTGATGCGCTACGGGGAAAACCCGCATCAGACGGCAGGCTTCTACAAGACCGGCGAAAAACGGGCAGGCGTCGCCACCGCCCGGCAGCTTCAGGGCAAGACGCTATCTTACAACAACATCAACGACACAGATGCCGCATTCGAGTTGGTCAGTGAATTCGATCCGGACCGCTGCGCTGCAGTTGCCATCATCAAGCACGCCAACCCGTGCGGTGTGGCTGAAGCCGCCAACCTGGCGGAAGCCTATGATCTTGCGCTGCGCTGCGATCCGGTGTCTGCATTCGGCGGGATTGTCGCGTTGAACCGGACACTGGATGCTGCCGCTGCCTCAAAGATCGTCGAGACCTTCACCGAAGTGATCATCGCACCGGAGGCGGACGCGCAGGCGCGCGAAATTATCGCTGCGAAGAAGAACCTGCGGCTTCTGGTAACCGGAGGCCTTGCCGATACCCGTGCTCAAGGCCTGTTCGTCAAATCGGTCGCAGGCGGGTTGCTGGTGCAGTCGCGCGACAACGGTGTTGTCGATGATCTGGATCTGAAGGTGGTCACGAAACGCGCGCCAAGTGATCAGGAACTGGCTGATCTGAAATTTGCGTTCCGCATTGCCAAACATGTGAAGTCCAATGCGATTGTCTATGCAAAGGATGGCGCAACGGTCGGCATAGGCGCGGGCCAGATGAGCCGTGTGGATTCAGCGCGGATTGCCGCGCGCAAGGCGCTTGACGCCACCAAAGCGGCCGGATTGCCCGAGCCGCTCACCAAGGGCTGCGTCGTGGCATCGGATGCCTTTTTCCCGTTTGCCGATGGTCTTCTGTCAGCTGCCGAAGCGGGTGCGACCGCAGTGATCCAGCCAGGCGGCTCCATGCGCGACGATGATGTGATTGCCGCTGCCGACGACGCCGGACTTGCCATGGTGATGACCGGGATGCGCCATTTCCGGCATTGATAGGTTCTAATCAACTGGGGTTGGTATAACCCAAAAAAGAAACGCGCCGGTGTTGAGCCGGCGCGCTTCCGATTGGCAGATGGATTACCGGCGTCAGGAGCGTCCCTTCCAGGGCACCAGAACCCTTTCCGCCATGCGCATCAGAATGTCGATGCCATAGCCGACGATGCCGATCAACACGATGCCCATGATGACAATGTCGGTCAGCTGGAACTTGGATGCAGCGATGATCATCATCCCGGCGCCCTTTTGTGCGGCGACCAGCTCAGCTGCGACCACTGTCCCCCAACAAACCCCCATGGCGACGCGCGCGCCGGTGAAGATCTCGGGCAGGGAGTTGGGCACAATGACATGCCACAGGATTTGACGCCGGTTTGCACCGAGGGAAAACGCCGCATGAACCTTGGAAATGTTCACGCCCGACACACCGGCTCTCGCCGCAATGGTCATGATCCACAGCGCGGCCAGGAACAGAAGCACGATTTTGCCGGTTTCCCAGATGCCGAACCAGATGATGACCAGGGGGATCAGCGCCAGTGGCGGCACGGGACGCATGAATTCGACAATCGGGTCGAACCAGCCACGCACCCAGCTCGAAAGACCCATGGCGTAGCCGAGCGGAATGCCGATCAGGGATCCCAGAACAAAACCTGCGACAACGCGGATAAGCGACCAGCCAAGGTGTTCCCACAAGGTGAAATTCTGATAGCCGGTGGATGCAATTTCAAAGAACCGCGAGACCACTGTTTCCGGTGCGGGCATCCAGATGGGTTCCATCTGTAGACCCTTGTCCGGCTCAAAGTTCAGCGAACCCTTCGGCGTCATGGTCACCGTGCCGTTATCAACGCGGACGCTTTCTCCGGCTGAGATCGGCGTGCCATCAACGGCAGTCACCTGCGCGCCTTCGCTATCGTTGCGAACGACCCGCAAAAGCACCGACCGCCATGCGCCAACAGTGGCTGCATCATCTTGCGCAAGCCCGGGAGCAATGTCGACTTCCGGAGCGTCTGTTCTTTCGCCTGGTTCGTGCACGATCACACGCACCGTCGCATCACCCGTCTGACCGGCTTCATCGCGTGCCGTGTAGGTGAACTCCGTGGTCCCCATGTAAGGGCCGGGAACGTGGATCGGCATCCATTTGGAGCCGGTAAACGCTCCCCAGATCAAAAAGATCACTGCAATCGAAATCACCGACGCCGCGCGGTCCGGACGAATGGCGCTTTCATCGCCAAAGGTCACGGTCTTGAGGCTGTTGATGTCCTGACTCCGCCGAACCAGCCTGGTGATGTAGCTGACCAGAAAGTATGTGGTGGGCAGAAGCGTGGCGTAAACGAGAAAGACAACGAGACCTGTCATGCTGCGCTCTCCGATCTGCCCATGATTTCTTCTTCCATTTCCCAGATCATCGACAGGATTTCTTCACGGGTTTCGCCAAAGCCCTCGCTTTTCTTCACTTCGCGGAGGTCCATGTTCACGCCACGGTCTGCGAATGGCAGGCGATACTCCTTGTGGATCCGGCCGGGCCGGGGCGCCATGACCAGCAAGCGCTCACCCAGGAGCAGAGCTTCCTCAACGGAGTGAGTGATCAGGATGACGGTCTTGCCGGTTTCCTTCCAGAGCTTCAGCACGAGGCCTTGCATCTTTTCACGGGTCAACGCGTCGAGTGCGCCGAGCGGTTCGTCCATCAGGATGACATCGGGGTCATTGGCAAGACACCGGGCGAGCGCAACGCGTTGCTGCATGCCGCCGGAGAGTTCGTAAACCGCCTTTTCCTTGAAGTCCTGAAGGCCGACGGTCTCAAGAAGATGATCGACAATGTCGTTGCGTTCACCCTTGGGCATGGCCCGCATGCGGGGTCCGAACTCAACGTTCCGGCGCACGTTCATCCATTCGAATAGGGCGCCTTTCTGGAAAACCATGCCACGTTCGGCGTCGGGTCCGGTCACGACGTGGCCGTTCATGCGCACCTGACCGCTGGTGGGCGCCAAAAAGCCCGCAACAATATTCAGCAATGTAGTCTTGCCGCAGCCAGACGGGCCCAGCACCGACATGATTTCACCGGTATTCAATTCAATGGACACGTCCTCAAGCGCCTGCACATGGACGCCATTGGGCAAGTCGAAACGCATAGAAAGATTTTCAATATGGAGTCCGTCCATAGCCATTGATCTCCTGGCGCTGGAGGGGAAAAGGAAGGGGCGGCATTCAGCCGCCCCGTATTATGCGGACTGGGTCCGTTATTCAGCTACAGCTGCCAGATAGCTGGCATCCACGGTGCTTTCATAGGTGTCCAGGGCCTGCGGAACAGAGCCGGCGTCCTGGAAGACCTTGGCAACGCCCAGCATGTAGTTCTGGACGTTTCCGCCGAGCCAAACTTCGCTGAGTTTTTCTTCAACGGTCGGGAAGGCAAAGGTAGCCAGTGTGGCTTCCGCACCGTCCACATCCATACCTGCGTCCTTGGCGATGACTTCGAGCATTTCAGCTTTCTTGTCGCCAGCGTTCCACATGGCGTTTGCGTCTGCGGTCACCTTGAGGAATTTGGACAGGGTTTCGGATTCTTCGGTGGCGAAACCGGCAGGTGCGCTGATGCCGTCAAAGACGAGAATGCCGAGTTCTTCTTTCTCGGCGCCGGTCAGAAGCACGTTTCCGTGTTCCATCATGCGGCGCAGTGCACCGCCCCAGCCGCAGGCCATGTCCAGGTTGCCCTGTGCAAAGGCTGCTGCACCATCAGCCGGTGCCATATCGACGATTGACATGGTCGAGATGTCGATACCGAAGTGGTTCATTTGCTCAAGGAAGCCGTAATGTGCGGCAGTACCAATCGGTACGCCGACCCGTTTTCCAGCCAATTCGCCAGCATTGGTTTTATCGATTTCAAGAGCTTCGGCGACAACGCAGTTATCGTTTTCAGAATAGCTGACTGCGATATCGGCAAGAACCAGGTCCTGGCCGGCGGAGGTTGCGACGACGAAAGGCGGCACGCCCTGACTGACGGCGATCTGCACGTCACCGGCTGCCATCGCGGCGGACATTGCGGTTCCGGAGTCGAACGACACCCAGTTCACGGTCATGCCCAGCGCTTCGTCATACATGCCGGTCGCTTTTGCGTACTGGAACGGCATCGGCCATTCCAGGAAGTAAGCCACAGTCAAGCTGTCTGCGGCGTTGGCACCTTGCACACTGCCAGCGAATGCGAGCGCTGCAACGGCACTGAGGAGCTTGGATTTCTTGGTCATTAATACCTTCCCACTGTTCCCTTGTTTCTCTGCAGGCGCGCGTGCTGCCTCTTGAGCATGAGGCGTTTTTTGTGAACGCGGCTTGCCTGCAAGTCAAAATGGTTACGGGAGAACTGACCGGATACAATAAAAACGAATTTCTGGATCTATTGTTATTCCACAACTGGCCCTATATGCGGTTGCCAAGTGCATGTTGTCTGGACTGAAACAAGCATCCTTGCATGAAATCTGGGCATTCGCCCTCACCCGAGTTTCCGGCGACCCCAGCCGTCTCCGCTCGAAGAACATGACGATTGATCCAAGAAAGGGTATGGCCATGAACCTTGCAGCACACCCAAACGACATGAGCGAAATCATCGAAGCCGACCGCGCCCATGTCTGGCATCATTTGTTGCAGCACAAGGCGCTGGAAGCGAATGATCCCAAGATCATGGTCGAAGGAAAGGGCATGCGGCTCTGGGATGCCACCGGCAAGGAGCATCTTGACGGGGTCTCCGGTGGCGTTTGGACGGTGAATGTCGGCTACGGCCGGGAATCGATTGCCAATGCGGTTCGCGATCAACTGGTGAAGTTGAATTACTTCGCTCATTCGGCTGGCTCAATTCCGGGCTCCAAATTCTCGGAACGCCTGATCTCCAAGATGCCGGGCATGAGCCGGGTCTATTTCACCAACTCCGGAACCGAGGCGAACGAAAAAGCCTTCAAGATGGTTCGCCAGATCGCGCACAAGCGCTACGGCGGCAAGAAGTACAAGATCCTCTATCGCGAGCGCGATTATCACGGCTCCTCGATCACCGCCGTTTCGGCTGGCGGACAGCCGGAGCGCAATCTCCAGTATGGTCCGTATACGCCCGGATTTGTTTCGGTGCCCCACTGCCTGGAATACCGTGCGCAGTGGGACGTGGAAGAGTATGGCCAGCGGGCCGCCGACGCCATCGAGGAAGTCATCCTCCGGGAAGGCCCGGATACGGTCGGCGCCCTGTGTCTGGAGCCGGTTACCGCAGGCGGTGGCGTGATCACCCCGCCAGAGGGATACTGGCAGCGGGTGCAGGAAATCTGCCGCAAATACGAAATCCTGCTGCACATTGACGAAGTGGTGTGCGGCGTGGGCCGTACGGGCAAATGGTTTGGCTATCAACATTATGATATCAAACCGGATTTCGTAACCATGGCGAAAGGTGTTGCCTCCGGGTATGCGGCAATAGCCTGTATGGTGACCACGGAAAGCGTCTTTGAAATGTTCAAGGACGATACAACCGATCCGCTGAATTTCTTCCGGGATATTTCGACCTTCGGCGGCTGCACTGCCGGTCCGGCAGCCGCGCTCGAAAATATGCGCATTATCGAAGAGGAGAACCTCCTCGACAACACCACGGCGATGGGTGAGCACCTGACCGGCAATCTGCATGGCCTGATGGAGAAGCATAAGGTCATCGGCGATGTCCGTGGCAAAGGCCTGTTCTGTGGCGCTGAATTGGTTGCGGACCGCGATACCAAAGAACCAATGGAAGAAAAACGCGTCCAGGCCGTTGTTGCCGACTGCATGGCGCAAGGGGTGATCATCGGGATGACCAACCGTTCCCTGCCCGGGTTCAACAACACCTTGTGCCTGTCGCCGGCGCTGATCGCCACCAAAGACGACATCGACAACATTACCAATGCGATCGATGGCGCGCTGACCCGCGTATTCGGCTGAACAGCATATCAACGCCGGATACTCTGAAAAGACTTTCCCCTGGACAGCGTGAGTGTGCGCGGTCCCACCTGCCGCGCCGGTTGCCTCCAGAATGACCGGCGCGGCAATCTTGTGTTTGCCAAGCCGGATGCATGAGTGTCTAATAAGTCCAGAAACGCGTCCACTTCGGTCCAGATATGGCAATTCCGGCTGAGACATTCTTCCTCCGGCCAGACAGCGACACGTCGCTTCAGCAACAGATACAGCAGCTTGTCGTCGAAGCGGTGCTGTCCGGACGTTGTCTGCCGGGCGAAAAAATGCCGTCGAGCCGCAAGCTTGCCGAGCATCTTGGTGTTGCGCGGATAACGGTGACGATCGCCTATACGGAACTGGTGTCGAACGAATATCTCGTGTCGCGCGGCCGCTCCGGCTATTTCGTTGCACCGACTGCTCCGAACCGGCCCCGTTTCAATCTACCGGACAAACCAGAGAGAACGCAGGTCGACTGGTCGCGCATGATAGGCCAGCGGTTTTCAGAGCATGTACCGGTCATGCGCCCACGCAACTGGAAGGACTATCCCTATCCTTTCATCTACGGGCAATCCGACTCACGGTTGTTTGACCACCACAATTGGCGAAATTGTGCGCTAAAGGCGGTCGGTCGCAAGGATTTCGATCTGCTCGCGACCGATTACTATGAGCGCGACGACCCGATGCTGCTGGAGTTCATTCTTCGCCAGATCCTGCCGCGCCGGGGAATCACCGCCCGTCCTGAAGAAATCCTGATCACAATGGGGTCTCAGCATGCGCTTTGGATCACCGCCCAGATCCTTTTAACTCAACGCCGGACGGCGGTGATCGAAAATCCGGGTTATCCGGGCCTTCGGCAGATCCTGAACCAGACCCGCTGTAATACAATCGCAGTGGATGTGGATTCCGCCGGACTGCCGCCTGAAAATCTTCCTGACAATCCGGACGTAGTCTTCACCACACCCAGCCATCACTGTCCGACCAACGCAACCATGCCGGTTTCCCGGCGCAACCGGCTCCTGGATCTCGCGGCACAGGATAACTTCATTATCGTGGAAGACGATTATGAGTTTGAGATCTCGTTTCGAAAATCGCCCTCTCCGGCGTTGAAGTCATTGGATCAGACCGGGTCTGTGATTTATGTCGGCTCCTTTTCAAAGTCGCTTTTCCCCGGTCTTCGCCTCGGCTACATCGTCGCGTCCGAGCCTTTCATTGTTGAAGCCCGTGCTTTGCGATCGGCAGTTCTTCGCCATCCGCCGGGTCTTATCCAGCGCACGGCGGCCTACTTTTTGTCCCAGGGCTACTACGACGCACAAATATCGCGTATCGGGCGAATCTACCGGAAGCGCCGCTCGATCATGGAGCAATGTCTTTATGAAAACGGCCTGACAAAATCGGGACAGGGGACTTTTGGCGGCTCGTCCTTCTGGATGAAGGCCCCGGACGGGATCGACAGCTCGCAACTGGCGCTGGAGCTTCGCAAGGACGGTGTACTGATCGAACCGGGAGGTGCCTTCTATGAAGACGGCATGGAACAACCGGGTCACTACCGACTAGCCTACTCGTCGATCAGGTCTGCCCGTATCGCCGAGGGCATTTCGCTGATCTCGAAGAAGGTCAACGAGATGAAACCCTAAGTTCCTGGCGGTAGCGGCAAAGGTTGGCTCAGGAACGACATCCGTAGCGTACCGGACGGTTGGAGAGCCGAAAAATTAGGCCTGATTTGAAATTCTAGTTGATTTTTTCATTTAGAAGAATGAAATTCTCTTGGATTTTTTCACGAGAAGATCGTTCCATGAAATTCAGCAGTGCAAAGAAACGTGCCCCGAATGGCGGCATCAGCAGGACCACGAAGCCGGAACACGGGCTCGTAGTGTCCGCATTTTCTTTGTCTGCCAACTGACCCCTGCCCCAAAAGGAAGACCTGATGTCCGTACCCTCAACAGCCCGCGTCGTCATTATCGGTGGAGGTGTCGTCGGTGTTTCGACGCTGTATCACCTGGCGAAGAACGGCTGGACAGACTGCGTACTGCTTGAGAAGAACGAGCTGACTGCCGGCTCCACTTGGCATGCCGCCGGCAATTGCCCCAACTTCGCCATGAATTATGCCGTGATGAACATGCAACGCTACAGCCTGGCGCTGTACCGCGGCATTGCGGACGAGGTCGACTATCCGATCAACTACCATGTTACAGGCGCCATCCGGTTAGCGCACACGCAAGAACGGATGATGGAATTCGAACATGCTGCGACCATGGCACGCCAGTTCGGCCTGCAGATGGACATCTGTACGCCGGAACAGCTTCAAGAGCATTTCCCCTTCATGGAACTGCATGATCTGGAAGGTGGCCTCTGGGACCCGCTCGACGGTGATATCGACCCGGCGCAGGTGACACAGGCATTGGCAAAGGGCGCCCGCTCTCATGGCGGGACCATCGCCCGCTTCACCCCGGCGACCGGTGTCAGCCGCGAAAATGGCGAGTGGATCGTCCACACCGGGAAGGGCGACATCCGCTGCGAGTACGTGGTCAACGCTGCGGGCTACTATGCGCCGCGCGTCGGCGAATGGTTCATTCCGCATGGCGGCCGGCCGGTTCCGGCTGCGGTGATGAGCCACCAGTACTTCCTGACCGAACCGGTTCCCGAAGTGGCTGCCTGGACCGAGAAAAACGGCCGCAAGCTGCCGATGGTCCGTGACGTGGATACCTCCTATTACCTGCGCCAGGACACCGTCGGCTTCAACCTCGGCCCGTATGAGCGCAACTGCAAGGCTGCGTGGGTAACGAAAAACGATCCGATGCCGGACGATTTCAGCTTCCAGCTCTATCCGGACGATCTGGACCGCCTGGAATGGTATATTGAAGATGCCATGGCACGCGTACCGCTTCTTGGCACTCAGGGAGTGAGCCGCAACATCAACGGCCCAATCCCTTACGCACCGGACGGATTGCCGATGATCGGCCCGATGCCCGGCGTGCCGAATGCCTTTGAAGCGCATTCCTTCACCTTCGGAATTGCGCAAGGCGGCGGCGCCGGCAAGGTCACTGCCGAGTGGATCATGGAAGGCTGCACCGAGTGGGATATGTGGTCGGTCGACCCGCGCCGCTACACCGACTACACGGACAAGCAGTACTGCATCGACAAGGCAATGGAAGTCTACGGCCACGAATATGCCATGCACTTCCCACATCACGCCTGGCCTGCCGCCCGCGACCGCAAACAGTCCCCGAACCACGCCAAAATGCTGGAACTGGGCGCACAGATGGGGCCGATCAACGGCTGGGAGCGCGCCAACTGGTTCGCCAAGCCGGGCGACGACATATCTGAGGATTCCACCCAGACCTGGAAGCGCTCCGGCCCTTGGGAAGAGCGCGTGCGCGAAGAGTGTCACGCCGTCCGCGACAATGTCGGCGTCCTCGATCTTGTCGGCTTCTCGCGCTACTCGCTATCCGGCGAAGGAGCTGCGGAATGGCTGCGCGGCAAGATTGCCGGCGCTTTGCCGAAGGCTGGCCGCATGACATTGGGCTACTTCCCGGACAAGCGCGGCCGCGTCTTGACCGAGATGTCCGTCATCCGCCACGGCGAAGACGATTTCACCCTGATTACTGCGGCGGTTGCCCAATGGCACGACTATGAGGTTCTGGCGTCCGATCTGCCCGACGGGCTGACCCTTGTGGACCGGACAAAGGAAATCACGGCGCTGAACGTCTCCGGCCCGCAGTCCCGTGCCCTGTTCGAAAAACTGACCGATGCGGACCTGTCCCTCGGCTGGCTGACGCATCAGCAGGCAATGGTGGCCGGCAAGCCGGCAATGCTGGCACGCGTCTCCTTTGCCGGGGAACTCGGCTGGGAAGTTCATGCCAAAGTCGAGGACATGCCGGATATCTACACGGCGATCCTTGAAGGTGGTGCCACGCCATTCGGCATGTTCGCACTGCATGCAATGCGCTTGGAGAAAGGCTACCGTGGTTGGAAAGTGGATCTTTCCACTGACTACACCCTGCTGGAAAGTGGCTTGGGCCGGTTCGTCAAACTAGAAAAGCCTCAGGACTTCCCTGGAAAAACCGCTCTGCAAATTGAAAAGCAACAAGGCCCTGCCAAGGGCTTCGTTACCCTGATCGTCGATGCCGGCGACTGCGATGCGCCTTACATGGCCAGTATCTTCAAGGACGGCGAGCGGGTCGGCGAAGTGACGTCCGGCGGCTGGGGCTACCGGATCGACGCATCGATCGCGCTGGGCATCGTGCGTACCGGCTTTGCCGAACCGGGCACGGAGCTTGAAGTCGAAATCTATGGCGAACGTTTCAAGGCCGTGGTCCAGCCGGATCAGCCGCTTTGGGATCCCGCAAATGAGAGGCTGCGCGCTTGAGCGCAGCCATCATCTTCAAAGAGCAAACAAATCGTGCAGTCCGAGCCAATTAGAAACGGAAAGAGTTAAACGTGACACCTCCCTCAAAGGCCCAAGTCGTCATCATAGGCGGTGGCGTCGTCGGATGTTCCGTCGCCTATCATCTCGTCAAGAAGGGCTGGACCGATGTTGTTCTGCTTGAGCGCAAGCAGCTCACGTCCGGCACGACTTGGCATGCTGCCGGTTTGATTGCGCAGTTGCGTGCAACTGAGAACATGACGCGCCTGGCAAAGTACAGCCAGGAGCTTTACGGCAATCTGGAAGCGGAAACGGAGGTCGCAACCGGCTTCCGCCGCTGCGGCTCGATCACTGTTGCGCTGACCGAAGAGCGCAAGGAAGAGATCTTCCGTCAGGCTTCCATGGCCCGTGCCTTTGGTGTTGAAGTCGAGGAAATCTCGCCGGACGAAGCCAAGGCGCGCTACGAACATCTGAATATCGACGGCGTGGTCGCTGGCGTTTACCTGCCGCTCGACGGTCAGGGCGATCCGGCCAACATCGCTCTTGCCCTTGCCAAGGGCGCGCGGATGGGTGGTGCCAAGGTACTGGAGCGGACCAAGGTCACCGGCTTGCAGAAATCCGGCCGCCGGGTAACCGGCGTTGAATGGGAATCGGCGGAAGGCAGCAGCGTCATCGAGTGCGATCACATCGTCAACTGCGGCGGCATGTGGGGCCATGAGCTGGGCCGTATGGCGGGCACCAACGTGCCGCTGCATGCTTGCGAACACTTCTATATCGTCACCGAAAACGTTCCGGGCCTGACCCAGATGCCGGTCCTGCGCGTTCCGGACGAATGCGCCTACTACAAGGAAGACGCCGGCAAGATCCTGCTCGGCGCCTTCGAGCCGAATGCCAAGCCGTGGGGCATGAAGGGCATTCCGGACGACTTCGAGTTCGATCAGCTGCCGGAGGATTTCGATCACTTCGAACCGATCCTGGAAGCGGCGATCAACCGCATGCCGCTCTTGGCGGAAACCGGTATTCACACCTTCTTCAACGGCCCGGAAAGCTTCACCCCGGATGACGCCTATCATCTTGGCCTTGCGCCGGAGATGGACAATGTCTGGGTGGCTGCCGGCTTCAACTCCATCGGCATCCAGTCCGCAGGCGGCGCCGGTATGGCCCTTGCCGAGTGGATGGAGACCGGTGAAAAGCCGTTCGACCTCGGCGATGTGGACATTGGCCGCATGCAGCCGTTCCAGGGTAACCGCACCTATCTTTACGAGCGCTCCAAGGAAACCCTCGGACTGCTCTATGCCGATCACTTCCCATACCGCCAGAAAGCAACCGCACGCGGCATCCGCCGTTCGCCGGTCCATGAGCAGCTCAAGGCACACGGCGCCGTCTTTGGCGAAATCGCCGGTTGGGAACGCGCCAACTGGTTTGCGGACGAAGGCCAGGAGCGCGAGTACCGCTACACCTGGAAACGCCAGAACTGGTTCGAGAACTCGGCCCGTGAGCATATGGCGATCCGCGAGAATGTCGGCATTTACGACATGACCTCCTTCGGCAAAATCCGTGTCGAAGGCCCGGATGCGGAAGCTTTCCTGAACTACGTCGCCGCTGGTGACTATTCCGTTCCGGTCGGCAAGATCGTCTACACCCAGCTTCTTAATTCCACGGGCGGTATCGAGGCCGATGTGACCGTGACCCGTCTTTCTGAAACCGCCTATCTGGTCGTCACCCCGGCGGCAACGCGGTTTGCGGATGAGACATGGCTGCGCCGCCATGTGGGTGACTTCCGGGTCGTGATCACGGATGTCACCGTGGGCGAAGCCGTGTTTGCGGTCATGGGCCCGAACTCCCGCAAGCTGCTGGAAGCGGTGTCTCCGAACGATTTCACCAACGCCACCAACCCCTTTGGCACAGCGCAGCAAATCGAAATTGGCATGGGCGTTGCCCGTGCGCACCGCGTCACCTATGTCGGCGAACTCGGCTGGGAGATCTACGTCTCCTCCGACATGGCGGCCCACGTGTTTGAGACGCTTCACGAAGCCGGTCAGGATCTGGGCGCCAAACTGTGCGGCATGCACATGATGGACTCCTGCCGGATCGAAAAGGGTTTCCGCCATTTCGGCCACGATATCACCTGCGAAGATCACGTTCTGGAAGCGGGCCTTGGCTTTGCGGTCAAGCGTGACAAGCCGGACTTCATCGGCCGGGAAGCTGTTCTGCGCAAGCGTGAGGAAGGGTTGCAAACCCGATTGGTGCAATTCCGTCTTACTGATCCGGAGCCGCTGCTTTACCACGCCGAACCGATCATCCGGGACGGCGAAGTGGTCGGCTTCCTAAGCAGCGGCAACTACGGCCATG
Organism: Roseibium sp.; assembly: GCA_965230445.1. Lineage (GTDB taxonomy): Bacteria > Pseudomonadota > Alphaproteobacteria > Rhizobiales > Stappiaceae > Roseibium. The sequence goes on from OZ246005.1 coordinate 4,106,897, forward strand.
CGCTGGGTGGTGCCATGGGCATGGGTTATGTTCCGTCTGCCGGAGAAAAGCCCGACCAGGTGCTGGCATCGTCTTATGAAATCGAAGTGGCCGGCGTACGCGTCAAGGCCGAAGCGTCTCTGAAACCCTTCTACGACCCGAAATCCGAACGGGTGAAGGTCTGACTATAACTCGTTCCTGAAGGAAAACCGCACATGAAGGTCCTAGTACCGGTCAAGCGCGTGATCGATTACAACGTCAAAGTCCGAGTGAAAGCGGATGGCAGCGGCGTCGATCTCGCCAACGTTAAAATGTCCATGAACCCATTCGACGAAATCGCCGTCGAAGAGGCGATCCGTCTGCGTGAAGCAGGCAAGGCGACCGAAGTGGTTGCCGTTTCGATCGGTGTTCAGCAGTCCCAGGAAACTCTGCGCACCGCGCTTGCGATGGGTGCCGACCGCGCGATTCTGGTGACCGCGCCGGAAGCCGACAGCGGCGATATCGAACCGCTCGCCGTTGCCAGCTTGCTGGCGAAGATCGTTGAAGAGGAAAAGCCGGAACTGGTACTGGCCGGAAAGCAGGCCATCGACAACGACATGAACGCCACCGGCCAGATGCTGTCCGCACTGCTCGGCTGGTCACAGGCGACCTTTGCGTCCGCGGTCGAAATCGAGGACGGCAGCGCCACGGTGACCCGGGAAGTTGATGGCGGCCTTCAGACCATCAAGGTCAAGCTTCCGGCAATCATCAGCGTCGATCTGCGCCTTAACGAGCCGCGTTATGCCTCCTTGCCGAATATTATGAAGGCAAAGAAGAAGCCGCTCGATACGAAAACCGCAGCTGACTACGGCGTTGATGTCACGCCGCGCCTTGAAGTGGTTGCCACCAAGGAACCGGAAGCCCGTCTGGCCGGTATCAAGGTTGGCTCTGTCGATGAACTGGTGTCCAAACTCAAAGAAGCAGGAGCGCTTTGATGGCTGTTCTACTCCTCGCAGAAATCAACAATGGCGAGCTGGCGCTCGACGCCACGGCAAAAGCGGTCACCGGTGCGCAATCCCTTGGCGATGTCACGGTTCTGTGCGCTGGTGCGGATGCCGGTGCTGCCGGTGAAGCAGCAAGCCGGATCGCAGGTGTTTCCAAGGTTCTCGTGGTCGAAGATCCGAGCCTTGCGCATGCGCTCGCCGAGCCGATGGCTGCTCTGATCGTCTCGCTTGCGGATGGATATGAGCATATTACCGCGCCTGCGACCGCCAATTCGAAGAACATTCTGCCGCGCGTTGCGGCTCTTCTGAACGTCATGGTGCTCTCCGACGTCACAGCTATTGTCGACGGCGACACCTTTGAGCGGCCGATCTACGCGGGCAACGCGATCCAGACCGTGCGCTCGAAAGACACCACCAAGGTTCTGACCTTGCGCACCACCTCTTTTGATGCGGCGGGCGAAGGCGGACCTGCGCCGGTCGAAACCGCGTCAATGGCCGCGGATCCGGCGCTCAGCGAATGGGTGGAAGACAAGACCGCCGAAAGCGAGCGTCCAGAACTGACCTCGGCAGGAGTCGTGGTGTCCGGTGGGCGTGGGGTCGGCTCGGAAGACGATTTCGCCCTGATCGGCAAACTTGCCGACAAACTCGATGCGGCGGTTGGCGCGTCCCGGGCAGCTGTTGATGCCGGCTACGCACCCAACGATTGGCAGGTTGGTCAGACCGGCAAGGTCGTCGCACCGAGCCTTTACATGGCCGTCGGCATCTCCGGCGCGATCCAGCACCTTGCGGGCATGAAGGACAGCAAGGTCATCGTTGCGATCAACAAGGACGAAGAAGCGCCGATTTTCCAGGTGGCCGATTACGGCTTGGTGGCGGATCTGTTCGATGCCGTTCCGGAGCTGATCGAAAAGCTCTGATCCGGGTGGTTTCGGTGATGAACTGATGCGAGCCGGTTTCTCATGAAACTGGCTCCATCCAGAAATTGAATTTGGCCCTAAGGCATATTCTCAAGATCGCGTTAAATCCGCGTCAAAACCGGCTCGGTTGCCGGTCCAGAATTTCATGATTTCACGGGAGTAATCCAAATGAAAATGACGACTGAAGAGGCGTTCGTCAAAGTTCTGCAGCGTCACGGCATCCGCCATGCGTTTGGCATTATCGGTTCTGCCATGATGCCGATCTCGGATCTGTTTCCGAAAGCCGGGATCAAGTTCTGGGACTGTGCCCACGAGGGCTCTGCGGGCATGATGGCCGACGGCTATACCCGCGTCACCGGCGAAATGTCGATGATGATCGCCCAGAACGGTCCGGGCATCACCAACTTCGTGACCGCCGTCAAGACCGCCTACTGGAACCACACGCCGCTGCTGCTGGTGACGCCGCAGGCGGCCAACAAGACCATCGGTCAGGGCGGGTTCCAGGAAGTTGAACAGATGAAGCTGTTCGAAGACATGGTTGCCTATCAGGAAGAAGTCCGTGACCCGTCCCGCGTCTGCGAGGTTCTGGCGCGCGTCATCGCCCAGGCCAAGCGCGCTTCGGCCCCGGCTCAGCTCAACATTCCGCGCGATATGTGGACCCAGGTTATCGATGTTGCTCTGCCCGAGCCGATCGAATTTGAGCGTCCGTCCGGGGGTGAAACCGCGATTGTAAATGCGGCGGCCCTGCTGTCCGAAGCCAAGTTCCCGGTCATCCTGAACGGCGCAGGTGTCGTGCTGTCCGAAGGCGGCATCGATGCGTCCAAGGATCTCGCCGAGCGTCTGGATGCACCTGTCTGTGTCGGCTACCAGCACAATGATGCCTTCCCGGGTTCGCACCGGCTGTTTGCCGGTCCGCTGGGATACAACGGCTCCAAGGCGGGCATGGACCTGATCAAACAGGCCGATGTGGTTCTGGCGCTCGGCACTCGCCTCAACCCGTTCTCGACCTTGCCGGGCTACGGCATGGAGTACTGGCCGAAGGACGCCAAGATCATCCAGGTGGACATCAACCCGGACCGGATCGGCCTGACCAAGAAGGTCTCCGTTGGCATCGTCGGCGATGCGGCAAAGGTCGCGAAAGGTATTCTGGCCAGTCTCTCCGATTCTGCCGGAAACGACGGCCGCGACGAGCGCAAGGCGACCATCGCGCAGACCAAGTCGGCCTGGGCACAGCAGCTCAGCTCCATGGACCATGAGGACGACGATCCGGGCACGACCTGGAACGAGCGCGCCCGCGCCGCAAAGCCGAAGTGGATGAGCCCGCGAATGGCTTGGCGTGCAATCCAGGCAGCTCTGCCGCGTGAAGCGATCATCTCTTCGGACATCGGCAACAACTGCGCCATCGGCAATGCCTATCCGAGCTTTGAAGCGGGCCGGAAATACCTTGCTCCGGGTCTGTTCGGCCCGTGCGGCTATGGGCTACCGGCGATTGCCGGTGCCAAGATCGGCCGCCCGGATACGCCGGTGGTCGGGTTTGCCGGGGACGGTGCCTTCGGTATCGCGGTCAACGAACTGACGGCAATCGGCCGTGGCGATTGGCCGCCGATTACCCAGATCGTCTTCCGCAACTATCAGTGGGGTGCGGAAAAGCGCAACTCGACCCTTTGGTTCGACGACAATTTTGTCGGAACGGAGCTTGACGAGAACGTGTCCTATGCCGGTATCGCCAGGGCTTGCGGCCTTGAAGGTGTCGTCGCGCGCACAATGGACGAGCTGACGGATGCGCTTAACAAGGCCATCGACGATCAGATGAACCACGGCAAGACCACTTTGATCGAAGCGATGATCAACCAGGAACTGGGTGAGCCGTTCCGCCGTGATGCCATGAAGAAGCCGGTCGCAGTCGCCGGTATCTCCGCGAACGACATGGCCGCGCCGGCGAACTGATCAGGCAAAGCCAAGTCGATATGGGTGACATCCTCGTCCTGAATGCAGGGTCTTCTTCGGTCAAGTTCGTGCTCTTTGGGCCGGATATGTCGAAGAAGACCTCGGGAAGCGCCGTCGAAATTGGCGGCGCTTCGGCGCTGACCGTCAATGGCGTCCGGCAAGACGTTTCCCTTGCAAACCATGTCGATGCGCTGAAGGAGATTTTCGGTTCTCTGAAATCGGGCGGGGTCAACTTCGGTGCTCTGACGGCGGTGGCACACAGGGTGGTGCATGGCGGAATTTCGCTTCGGGAGCCTTGCCGCGTTACCCATGCGGTGATCGAGGAAATCGAACGCTGCGCACCACTCGCCCCGCTCCACAATCCGCACAATCTGGCGGCAATTCACGCTGTTGCGGAAATTGCGCCGGAACTGCCGCAATGCGTGAGCTTCGACACAGCGTTCCACAGCACGAACCCCGATGTGGCGCGGCGTTACGCCATTCCGGATGCCGGGCATGCCAAGGGGTTTCAAAGATACGGCTTTCACGGCATTTCCTATCAAAGCCTGGTGCTTCGATTGCCGGAACTCTCCGGCGCACCGCTGCCCGCAAGGCTGCTGGCCCTGCATCTCGGCAATGGTGCCAGCCTGTGCGCGATCCGCGATGGCAAGTCGGTGGCAACCACCATGGGTTATTCCCCGCTTGAGGGTCTCACCATGGGAACCCGTTGCGGCGGGATCGACGCCAATGTTGCATTGAAGATGGCTGAAGATTATGGCGTTGCGCGGACATCTGAGATCCTGAACAAGGAGAGCGGTCTCCTTGGCTTGGGCGGTCAGTCCGACATGCGCGAATTGCATGCGCTGGACAGCGATCAGTCCCGCTTTGCCATTGAACATTTCTGCTATTGGGCCGTGCGCCATTCCGGTTCGATGATTGCCGCAATGGGGGGATTGGACGCAATAGCGTTTACCGGCGGTATCGGCGAGAACGATGCGATCGTCAGACGGACAATCCTGAACGGTCTCGGCTGGCTCGGCGTTACGGTCGACGACGCGGCAAACGAGGTCAACTCATCTCGTGTCCACACAGAGGGTTCGGGTGTTTCTGCGTGGATCGTTGGGGCTCAGGAAGAACAGATGATTGCACAGGACGCACTGATCAGCATCGGTGGTCTTGCCGGATAGGCGCTGGCGTCCGCCACCTCTCCGCAGGTATTCACTGCTAAAATTTTTACCGTCTATTCTACCCGTAAGAGTTTTCGGTTTCGGCATCCCGGTTTTGGCTGAGCTGGCAACCATGGAGGCACAGACGGCGGAATTCTGGAGATCAACCACCACGACTTTCTCATCCGCGCATCAAGAAATCCGAACCTGGAAAATGGGTCGGGCTACTAACCGATGACAAAACCCGTCCTGTATTGAGAATTGCCGATCTGCCCTTCGGCGTATCCTGCCTGAACGCTAAGTGCAACACCTGCTGTTTGAGCAGGTGGCATGGGAAAGAGTTACAGTCACATTGATTTGGAAGAGCGCTGCCGGACTTGCGCGATGAGAAGCTTGGGCCGCAGCCTTGAGCGAATGGTGGCCGACTGCGGCAGGAAGGACCATGACATTGACACGCTGACATTCCTCCTCAATTCAACACCGTGAGAATGCCTCGGATACAGAACACCCCTCAAGGCATTCGCAAAAGAAATCGGTATTGTATTCGAAGTGTGAATCCACCGGGCCGCTCAGGCTGCGGATTGCTTGTCGTCAGAGTCGTTGCCGTCGTTTTCCGTGTCCGCTTCAAGGTCGGCTTCATGGTCCGGATGCTCATCAACGGACAGGGAGAGGTTTTTCTCGACCTGGCGAAGCAGCTTGCGCAGTTTCTTGCGATCCTTGTCGTCCATGCCGGTCATCGCTTCGCGTTCCAGGCGCTTCCACGCCTTGTCGACAGCTGCCACAAGTTCACGGCCTTCCTCGGTCAGATGGACCCGGGCGAGGCGGCCGTCCGTATCTGACACCTGCCGGCGGACATAACCCTGACTCGACAGCCGGGTAACCATCTTGGTCACCGTTGGCGGCTGAACACCGAGTGCCATCGCAAGCTGGCTCATTGTGCGGCCATCTGAATCGGCGAGAACTTTCAGGACCAGCTCCTGGCCCGGATGCAAACCAATCCGGGTCAGATGCGTTCCCGATCTTGCCCGCTGCGCCTTGGCAGCCTGAAGCAATCGAAAGGTTGCACTTTTCTTGTAGTTGAAAGCCATATGTACGGTCCCGTTTACAACCGAATTCGAATCGTTACGTAGAGATCGGATTCGGCGGGAACCTAAACCGGTTGTTTAACCGTCAAATGACAGTCGGTTTCAGGGTGCGTTTTTGGTGAACTTCGCAATGACTTGGCTAACCTTAGCCAAATAATTTGTTCGCTTCTCATGCGAAGAAGTGTCCATCTTGTAGAGAGCAAGATAAAGCGTCTTGCATCTGGGAGCGCACAAAATCCGCATACCGCGCAGCAGTGTCTTGCGGCCGGGTTCACCCATCAACTTGGACACCCACCAGCTCGCTCCACAGGTCGTCACCGCACCAATCAGCCTGATGTGCTGCATGTTCGGTTTGATGTCTTCGGTGGCGGTCGGCATTTTAAAGGTCACATGCGGAACCCAGACACGTTCAAGCCAGCCCTTAAGCATAGCCGGCAAACCAAACCACCAGGTCGGATACACGAAGATCACGCCCTCACACCAGCTGATGTCGCCGACATGGTCCTTAACCGGCAGCACATTGGTGCCGGCATCATGGTACCCGCGCCGTTCTTCCGCGCTCATGACCGGATCAAATCCGCGCGCATAAAGATCGGTCAGCCGGATATCATGACCGCCCCTTTCCAGCGCCTCGACGACCGTCTTGTACACCGCCGCGTTGAAGCTTTCCGGGCACGGGTGGCAATAGACGACCAGTATCTTCATCCGTTCGGCCCTCTGGGCGTCTTCCCTTTCATGCCCGCTCCAACCCGGGGAAAAGGAAAACTTTCCCGCTGTTGTAGTCGTAATCCGGATCCTCAAAGGCGATCATTTTACCGGGGTTCAGGAGCCCCCTTGGATCAGCCTGTCTCTTGAAGCTCAACTGCACATCATCGGTCTGCTTCATGCCGCCTTCTTCAAGCGTATAGCGGTGCGGGTTGAAAATCGGGCATCCGTTATCCTCGTGAAGCCGAATGATTTCGTCGAGCCTTTCTTCGGACGTGTAGCGGATGATTGGCAGGCCGAAACAGGTTACCTTGCCATCGAAGCGGACATACTCCAGATGGCCTGGCGCCTCGTCGCCCAAGAGTTCCGTCATGGTCCGCACCCGTTCGATCTGGTCCGGATACGGGTAAAGAACCTGAAGATAGGTAATCGACGGATCAACCCTCAAACCGCGCAGGGTCGTGTGGTTCCACGACAACTCGTAGGCAGGCGGCAGCCCTTTCTTGTCGGCTTCGGTGGCGAGGTCGGAACGGTAGAGGACCGTCGCGTGCTTGTCTCTTGCAGTGAAGGCAGAAAAAGCATGCATCGCAAATGGCGCCACCATAGCGACCACCACCGACTGATCCTTGCGGATATATTTCTGATGGCGGAGGAAATAGTCATGTGGGACCGGCGCCGCAATCGGCGCAATGTTCTTGACCAGAATGCCATCCTGATTTCCGAGATTGTCCGCAAAACGCACACCGTCCATGAAGGTATCGAATCCGACAAGAACGTCGACCCAGTCGTAGGCGGCTGTCAGCGGCATTTCCACTTCAGTGATAATGCCGTTGGTACCATAGGCATGCATCACCTTCTGAAGATCTTCACCGGTCATGTCCAGGACCTTCGGTTCGGCCTCCATTGTCAGGACACGCAGGCGGATGACATTGCCTAGATCCCTGAGGCCGCCCCAGTTGATCGACCCGACACCGCCGGAACCACCAGCGATGAAACCGCCGATTGTCGCCGTCCGCGAGGTAGACGGATGCATGCGCAGTTCCTGCCCGGAATGCGCCTTGGTCGCCACATCGATTTCGTGAATGATCGCACCGGCTTCGGCCACCACGCTTCCGGGGCGGATCTCCTTGATCCGGTTGAAACTGGCAAGGTTGAGAACCACGCCACCGGAGAGCGGCATCGCCTGGCCGTAGTTCCCGGTCCCGGCCCCACGGACTGTCACCGGAACTTCGGCTGCGTAACACGCCTTGAGCACGCGTATGATGTCTTCTTCCGACTTCGGCGTCACCACGAGATCCCCGGTGACATGATCGAGCTGGTTTTTGAGGACGGGCGAGTACCAGAAGAAGTCGCGGCTCTTCTGCTTGACGATCTGCGGATTGTCCTCGATGTCGATGCCTTCGAGTTCGGTTTTCAGGTCCGTGAGCGCATTCATCGTTCGGAGTGCCTTTTCTGCAGAAGTTCATCAAGCTCGCGATAGTCCGGAAGGCTGCCGGTCAGCGGTTGTCCGCCGCGCAGTACGGTTCGCGGACCTGCCGGTCTTGCCAGCAGTTCATTCCATTCCCGGGCGCGGAAGACGATCAGGTCAGCCTCGCCGCCTTCCTTAAGCCGTCCGAAGGGAAGCCCCATCAGATCGGCAGGTGCGGTTGTGACCGTCGAAATCCAATCGCCAATTGGGTGATCAAGATGAAGGATGCGCGTTGCCTGCGCATAGACTTCGATCAAGTCGAGGTCGCCATAGGCGTAGAACGGGTCACGGATATTGTCGGATGCGACCGACACCGGAATACCGCGGGCGCGCATTTCATGCAGCAAAGTCACACCGCGCCGCCGCGGGGTCCGCTCTGCACCCCGGTCTTGAAGGTACATGTTGCACATCGGCAGCGAGACGACGCCGAGACCGGCTTCTGCGACAAGGTCCAGCGTCCGGTCGGCATCATCCCGGTCCTGCGTGGACAAGGAGCAGCAATGGCCGCAGACAATCTTGCCCTCAAAGCCAAGACGCAGTGCCGTTTCGGCGATAACCCTCAGGGATTGCGCGCCGGGATCGAGCGTTTCGTCGACATGAAAATCGAGATCAAGGCCGCGTTCCATGGCTGCCCGGAAGATGGCCTCCAGATGCTGTTCCAAGCCGTCGACCATATAGCAGACCACACCCATGATGCCGTTTGCCGACACCATCAGGTCAGCAATCCTGGGCACAAAACCGGGGTCGCTCAAAAGCCTGTCGATCCCGAACAGGCACACACCCTGGAGCTCTATTCGTCCTGCCCAATCCGAGCGGATTTCCTGAAACACCGGCCAGGTGATGCCATCCTGCGGCGGGATGCTGTCGAGATGCGTGCGGATGGCTCGGGTTCCGTGATGATGGGCACAGCGCAGGGCGAAATCCATCCGCGTTCGCACATCCTCTGCGCTCCAAAAGCCTACCCGGTCTTCACCGACCGCAGTCAAAGCCCCTGCAAAAGTGCCATCCGGATTGGGTTTGCGCGGCCAGATGTGGCCCTTGTCCAGATGTGTATGCAGGTCGATCAGAGCAGGCAGGACCATTTCGTTGTCGAGATCGATATCCGGACCGTAATCGGAATTGCCCCCATTCGAAGGTGCTCCCGAAGATGCGCCCGGATCGCGGATTGCGGCGATCTTGCCAGCGGCGATCACGATATCGACACTGACAAGTGCCGAGCGGTCCGGACCGGCAACGCCTTCCGGCAACAAACATGCGGGAACGGTCGCGTTCCTGAGCACACCTTCCCCGGCGAATTGAGCAAGAGGTATCATCCGCCCTAAACCTCCCGTTTCAATGCGCTCTCATGCCATCGGCGCAGAAGCAGGTGCGACAGAAGTGTGGTGCTGAGGAAGATCAGAATTCCGGTCACCGATATCAGCAGAAGCGCAGCAAACATGCGAGGGATGTTGAGACGGTATCCGGCCTCGAGGATCTGGTTTGCAAGGCCCGATCCAGATCCGGCGGAGCCGGCAACAAACTCTGCAACAATTGCGCCGATCAGCGACAGGCCGCCGGCTATCTTCAGCCCGCCAAGGAAATACGGCATCGCCGCCGGAAGCCGCAGATAACGCAGCGTCTGCCAGCGTGTCGCACCATAGAGCTGGAACAGGTTGCGCAGATTGTGGTCGGCGGAGTTCAGCCCCAGGGTGGTGTTGGATAGAACCGGAAAGAATGCCACGATCCACGCGCAGATCAGCAGGCCCGCTTCTACTGAATCCACATAAATGAAGATCAGCGGAGCAATGGCGATAATCGGCGTCACCTGCAAGATGACGGCGAAGGGGAAGAAGGAAATCTCGATCCACTTGGATTGCGCAAATAGGATCGCCAGAGCCAGACCGCCGAACGTGGCGATCAACAACGCACCAAAGGTAATCTTCAAAGTGTTCAGCAGTGCCAGAGACAAGATAGGCCAGTCGGCGACCAATGCCTCCCAAACCAGAACCGGGCGCGGAACGATATAGTGCGGGATGTCATTGGCGACGCAGATGAAATCCCATAGGTACACAGAACCAATCAGGATCGCGATTGGAAGTACACGGCGGATAACAGCTTCCACTCTCTCAGCAGGCGTCAACCGCGACTCGGGCGTTTGAAGCTCGTCTTCAGCGGATTGCACAGGCACAGGAACGGCCGTATCGCTGTTTGCGGTGCTACTCATGTGGTTCGCCTTCCTACATGCATCTGCCGGCTCACAAGTGTTCCTGCGGCGTCATGGCACCATGCAGAGCTTCCGAAACGGTCCGGCAATGGGCGCCGTACTCTGGAGAAGTCCGAAACGCTTCGTCACGCGGGTAGGGCGCAGGAATCTCGATATCGTTGACCACACGTCCCGGACGGGCGGCCATGACGACAATGCGGCTGGACAAGTAGACTGACTCAAACACCGAATGAGTCACGAAAATCACCGTCCAGCCGAACGTGGACCAAAGGTTCAGAAGATCATTGTTCAGCTTGAACCGGGTAATTTCGTCGAGCGCCGCGAACGGTTCGTCCATCAGCAGCACTTTGGGACGGGTCACGAGCGCCCGGGCGATTGAGACGCGCATTTTCATGCCGCCGGACAGTTCGCGCGGGTAGTTCTCCTCAAACCCGTGGAGCCCAACCATGTCGAGCGCTTCCATGACGCTGTCCCTGGCTTGCGCTTTCGAAACGCCCTTCAACCTGAGTGGAAGCCAGACATTGCCGAAGACGCTGGCCCAGGGGAGCAAGGTCGGCTCCTGGAAGACAAAGCTGAGTTCGTGCTCATCCTGGTTCGCCGTTTCTTGCGGCCAGTTCAATGTCCCGGAAGACGGACCTGTCAGTCCGGAAATGATCCTGAGCGCCGTGGACTTGCCGCAACCGGAAGGTCCGAGCAGCGAGACAAACTCGCCCTGCCGGACATTGAGCGACATGTCATTCAGAGCGACGGTGCCATTGGCGAACCGTTTGGAGATCCGGTCGAGCGATATTGTAGTGGATTGGGATGAAGACAAAACGGACATCGCAGGTAGATTAGCCATGGCCAAGTCGTAGTCCCGGCCTGACCATGGCACAATACATAGTTCGTTCGGAAAAACGTCGCCGCTTAGTTGGCGAGCAGCTCTTTCTTCAGATCGACGCCAATGCCCTTGTTGACGAAGTCAAGCGTATAGGACTTGGTATGATCGATGTCGCCGCTGACCACACCGGCCGCAACCATCTTGTCGAAGAATGACGCCTGCCGCTCGGCGGACATCGCTCCGATCCCCATCGTCTCGGCATCACCACTGTCAACAATGCCGTATTCCTTCAGTTTGTCGATGGAGAAAGCCAGCTGTTCATCGGACATGCCCGGATTGTCCGTCTTGATCAGGTCCAGCGCTTTGGTGTTGTCACCGTAGAGGAAATTGACCCAACCGATGGCGGATGCATCGACAAAGCACTCTACCACTTCCGGCTTATCCTCAATCAGCTCAAGCCGGGTTTCCACGGTGGTGGAATAGGTATCGTAGCCGTAGTCGGCGATCAGGAAGATGTTCGGCTTGAACCCGCCCTCATTCTCGATCGCGAAGGGCTCGGACGTCACATAACCCTGCTGGCCAAGGCGCTTGTCGGCGAGGAACGGCGCCGAGTTGTAGGTATAGGGACGGACCTGCTCTTCGCTGAACCCTTGATCCGCGACCATCCATTTATAGTAGGAGTTGTGTCCGCCCTTGCCGATCAGCAGGTTGATATCGCGGAGGCTTTCCCACGTATCGAGGCCCTGCCCCGGATGGGTCATGATGACCTGCGGCTCTTTCTGAAAATGCGCCGCCACAACGACCGTCGGGATGTCTTGCTCGACCGCAGAGAAGGCCTGCAGCATATTGCCGCCCATAAGGAAGTCGATTTTGCCGACTGGAAGGAGAATGCGGTTATTGGCCTGCGGACCGCCCGGCTTGATTTCCACCTCAAGACCGCAGGCCTCGTAGTTTCCATCTGCAACGGCCTGATAGTATCCGCCATGCTCCGCCTGCGCGACCCAATTGGTGCCGAAGACTACTTTCTCCAGGGCATGAGCCTGGGTTGAAACAGCCAGCGCGGCCACAGCCAGTCCGAATGTGGTGAATTTGCTCATGATTTCCGCCTTCCAACTTGCCTTTAAACACACCTAACAGACCCTTCCGCCCGCCAGGCAGCGAGCCGATTGATCTGCCGCCGTGTCCTCGAAAGACCCTGTGAGCGGAACATCTTCAATTTCTGATCACCCCATTGTCCGGCGATCAGCCGCCTGCACGTGCGATCCAAAGTTCGGTCACCGGCAGGCATCTGGAAATTTACATAGTGCCTGCGCGTTGTCAGCTAAAAAAATCATCAGAGTTCATATTTGTGCAGTTGCGTATATTTTGTGCGCAGCAGCAGTTTGAACCAGAACAAGGCACCGAATAGCGTAGCCACAAAACTGCAAGAGGATGTTTCCACCGTGACGATCGCCCGCACGCCCAAATCCATTCGCCCGCCGTTCGCCCGTTACAGCCATGCGGTCGAAGTTCCGCCTGACCACCGTTTGCTTTTCGCCTCCGGCCAGCTTGGCATCGACCCTGAAGACAACGTTCCACTCGGCGTTGAAGAGCAAACCCGGCTTTGCTTTGAGAACATCCGCGCTATCCTGGCTGAAGCGGGAATGAACATGGAGGACATTGTCCGGATCAACGCCTTTGTCACCGGCCGCGAACATCTGCCCGGTTACATGAAAGCCAGGGACGAGTTCGTCGCCGATCCGCCCCCGGCCTCGACCTTGATGATCGTTTCAGGCTTTGCCCGCGAGGAATTCGTTGTTGAGGTGGAGATAGTTGCGGCGAAGAAAGGCTGAACCCTGCCGATCACTTCTCAACACGTAGGGAACCCGCGATGAACGGAACCGCCAGCGCGAGAACACCGGTCAGAAACAGCGCAGCCTGAAGGGACAGTGCTGAACCGATAAATCCCAGAACCGGCGGCCCGAACAGGAACGCACCGTAGCCGAGCGTTGCGACAGCAGCGATGGCCGCGCCTTTCGGCATATCCGGATCTTTGGCCGCCCGCGACATGGCAAGCGGAAACAGCACCGCATATCCCAGGCCCATCAGGGCGCAGCCAATCCACAGAACCCAGATGCTCACACCGGAAACCACCAGCATCATGCCGATGAATGCTGTAACGCCGCTAATCCGGGCGACCTCAACCTCGCCATGACGGCTCACTATCCGGTCTCCGGCAAGCCGCATGATCACCATTCCGGTCGAAAAGACGGCAAATCCGACCGCCGATAACGACACCGGATATCCGAGTTCATCCGACTGAAACAGGGCTACCCAATCGACCACAGCGCCTTCTCCAAGCGCCGCGATGAGCGCAACCAATCCCGCCAGCAGCAGTGCACCGCGCGGAATAGCGATGATGGGGGCTTGCGCCTTCGGCTGCTCGTCATCTTCGGCGACCCAGGCGGTCCTGATCACGAACACCAAGGCCGGCATCGAAACCAGACTGAACAGGATAAAGTGCTTGTCGACGGAAAGGTCGGCCCAAATGGCAACCGCTCCGGCACCGGCACCCGCGGCGGCCCCAATGCTGAAGAACCCATGGAAGGACGACATCAGAGCGCGTTTCATAGCCTTTTCCAGTTCCGCGCCCCAGGCGTTTATCGCCACATCAAGGCCACCGATTGCGAACCCGGTCACAAACAGAAACGGAATGAGAAAACAGGTATTCACGGTCAGGCCAATGCCTGCGAAAGACACCAGCATCAAGGCCAGAGACCAACGGCACACCAACGCCGACCCCAGCCGGTCGATCAGCCGGCCCGCGACCGGAAACGAGAAAAACGCGCCAACAGCCATGACCAGAAGCAACAGCCCGAAACCTGCTTCCGTAAGGCCGGTCGCCGACTTGATATCCGGTATCCGGGAGGCCCAGGAACCGATCAGGACTCCCAGAACAAAAAACTGCACCAGTACAGCGGCGCGGACAGCGCGAGTTTGCATGATGACCTTTCGGAATGGAGATGGCATGGGGCGGGAACGCCCGGCGCGCTGACATTAAGGCCAATTTGGCGCAGATGGAAACATCGACTTCAACGCTGCGGAAGCGGATCGCGCCAGATTGTCACTTGGAAAGGATCTCGGCTCACCCCGGTGCCGTGCGGCTGCAACACCACACGACGGTCAATTCAGGCGGCACCAAAGAGCTGGGAAATGGCCTCATAGGCCTGAGCCGCAACAAGCTGTGCATCGGCACTGGCGGCTTTTACACGTTCATCGGCACTGGTTTCGCCCGTTGAGCCGGAACTTCTGTCGCTGGCGAAGTCTGATGCTTCCCCGTTTTCTCCGGAGTTATCGGAATTGTTCTTTGAGCCACTCTCTGAAGCACGGTCCAGAGCGCTGGTTGTGCGTTCACCTGCGTCTGCTCCACCAGCCAAACCCGCTTCGAAAATCCGGTTCGCGGCATTGACAATCCCGCCGTCCTCCTCGGAACCACCCTGCTGTTCCTCAGCCTTTTGCTGGCGCCGTTCTGCCTGGGCTTCGGATAGCGACGCCCGGGCCTGCTGCGCCACTTTCAGATCCTGGGAGGAGGGTTCAGCTGGAGCAAGAGCCGCCCGGATGACGATCTGCATTTTCTGGATCGTTTTTTCCGGGGAGTTCTCCTTCGACGTATCGATTTGAACTTCACCGCCGACAGCATAGCGCTTGCCGTCAGGTCCCTGCTGAAAGGTGTAGGTTGGTGCACTCGCGTAAGCACCGCCGACCCGTGCATGGGCCTGCTCATGGGCGCGCACCTCCCGGTCGCGCTGTTTCAGCTCCTCGACCTGTTTTTCTTCCGCCTCGTTCAGGCCGTCGCCGTCCGCATCCCCCTCTTTGGACTGTGCCCCGCCTGCTGCATCATCAGCTTCAGCCAGAGCACCGCCAATGCCATTGGTTCCGGACTGTCCGGACTGCGTCTTGGCACCCTCGCCGGCCGGCGTTGCGCCCTCCGGCTTGGAGCGGCCGTTGGATTGCGCCGTTTCTTCGGTTGCGGCGATGGCAAGAACGGCGTCTTTCGACAGCACAGGAACCGCACCACTGCGAATGGAAAGAACCTGCGCATTCGACTGCGCGCGCGCATCACGGCTCGCACCGAAAGACTGCTCTTCCGGCGTGGAACCTGCCTCCGCGGCAAGACCGCCTGTCCGCCTGGACGCGGCGGCACCGAAAGATGCCAGCACTTCGATCATGTGAACAGTTTCTTAAAAAATACCGTCCATTTCGTTAACGGCTGTTCAGATTTGGGTTCAGATGTTCGTGAACACGCAGGTTATTTTCCAGGTGGCGAATTCCGGCTGGATCGATATGGTCGGCGCAAAGTTTCAATGGACACACAAGGTTTAGGTGATGCTTCCAAAACGCGTCTGGCAGGATATGACCACCGTCGACTTCGAAGGCCCGGGGACTTCGGATTGGATCGCCATTCTTCCGGTTGCCGCAATAGAGCAGCACGGGCCGCATCTGCCGGTGTCCACAGATACCACGATCGCCGAAGGACAAATCCGCCGGGTCATGGAATTGCTGCCCGATGATCTACCGGCAACTTTCCTTCCCATTCAGGCGGTCGGCAAGTCGAATGAACACATCTCCTCACCAGGCACGTTGACGTTATCCTGGGATACCGTCACCCGGGCCTGGATCGAGCTCGGCGAAAGCGTTGCGCGGGCAGGCGTGCGCAAACTTGTTCTGATCAATTCCCATGGCGGCAATGTGCCGATGCTGGATATAATTGCCCGGGAACTGCGCGTAAGCACTGGCATGCTCGTCACCGCAACAAACTGGGCACGGTTTGGACAACCGGAGGGGCTGTTTCCGGAGGAAGAGTCCGTCTACGGCATTCACGGCGGCGATGTCGAAACGTCGCTGATGCTGCATCTGCGCCCCGATCTCGTGCGAATGGAGCTTGCGGAGGATTTCCGCTCAGAGCAGGAAGCATTCCTCAAGGATTTCAAACACCTTCGCGCGCATGGCAAGAGTCAATTCGGCTGGAAAGCTCAGGACCTGAACGTGAAAGGAACTGTCGGCAACGCAGCTAACGCGACCGCAGAAAAGGGTCGGAAATCCCTGGATCACGCCGCGCGCGAGTTCATCGAACTGCTCAAGGATGTCCACCGGTTCGACATGACAAGGCTCTGGTCACCCCAATAGACCCGGTGCCCGCCCTCTAATTTAAGCCCATTGGGTGCTCCTGCGCGAACCCGCATCATACGCTCGGGAGAGTGGATGCCGGGATTACGTTATGTATAAGTTCACCACACAAATGTATTTTTACTTATTTTACTTACGTTAACAGAAAGCCTGCTCGTGCATCGAGTCACGCAAATTATGACGGCTCAACCGTTAATATCAATAATATCAAATTCTTAATGCGTCTTTAGCCAAAGCCATCCGCTTCCCAAGCGTTTTTCGAGTTGGCCGATATACCAGTCGGTTTGAAAATATGTGGACATGCATATTAATCATCGATAGCATTTATAGTATGAAAACATTTATCCTATAAAGTAGTATGAAGCGCAATTTTGGATTGTGCAATGAATTACTAAGGTAGCTGGGGGATGTGGTCTACCACCGCAAGTAAAACGATTTTGGGGGCGACGGCGTTCGGTGTGCTGTTCGGCGGTTGTTTTCCGGTGGTTGCCTTCCTGCTGGAACTGGCGGTCTACGGTGCGCTTGATCCCGGGCTGCTCGAACGGCTTCTGCAAAGCCCGACTTTCCTGATTGTTTGTACGGCCCCGCTGGTCCTCGGATTCTGTTTCCATTTGATCGGGCGAAAACAGAGTAGCCTGAAGCTCAACCTGGAACTTGTCGAACAGGCCAAGGAGAAGAACCGGAAACTGGCTTCGCTGGACATGCTGACCCAGCAGCGCAACCGGCTGAGCTTCAAGGAAACCGTCCGCAGCCTTTTGCGAACCCGCAAGTATCTGACGTCCCAATATCACGTTCTCCTGATCGATCTGGATAATTTCAAGTTCGTCAACGACACGATGAGCCACAATGCAGGCGATGCCCTGTTAAACGGGTTTTGCCGGCGTCTCGAACGGATCCTTCTCGATGACGGCTTGCTGTTCCGCTTGGGCGGAGACGAGTTTGCCGTCATCAAATTCTGCGATACTTACGAAGCCGATCAGCTTGCCAGAGCCATAACAGGCGTCTTTCAAAAGCCCTTTACGTTCGGACAGTCGAAGATCTTTGCCGGCGGAAGTGTCGGCATCAGCTGTTTGAGAGACTGTGATACGGACGAGACCAATGTCCTGTTCCGGGCAGATCTGGCGTTACGATCAGCAAAACAGGCATTTGGCAACGCATATGTGTTCTTTGAAGATCACATGGAGACCTCCGCGCGGGAACGCGCCAAGATGGAGGCCGAACTTCAACAGGCTCTTCAGGAGCAAGATCAGATCCACCTGGTTTTCCAACCTATCATGAACGCCGGTACGTTGGAGATTCAAGGCTGTGAAGCGCTTGCACGTTGGGATCATCCAGAAAGGGGGGCAATTTGCCCTGCCGAATTCATCCCGATTGCCGAATCAAGCGGTTTGATCTTGCCGCTCGGCGACCTGGTGCTCAGGAAAGCCTGCGAAGCGGCACAGTCCTGGCCCAGTCATATAACTGTGGCAGTGAATGTTTCCGCGGAGCAATTCAAAAACAGAAACTATTTCAATGTTGTTTCGGACATTTTGAAGGAAACCGGGCTCAACCCTCGCCGGCTTTGCCTGGAAATTACCGAAAGCCTGTTCATTCAGGATCTTGCGCTGGTTCAAAGAACCTTGAAGCGGCTTCGGAGCTTGGGCATCCAGTTTTTCATGGACGACTTCGGCACCGGATTTTCAAGCATCAATCATTTGCGCAATCTGGATCTGTCGGGACTCAAGCTGGACCGGTCATTTGTCCAGAGGGCGCAGACCAGCAAGAAAGAGCGAAATGTTATCCGCAGTGTGGTGGAGCTTGGCCGTGCCTTTAGCCTCAACATTACCGTTGAGGGTATAGAGACCGAAGCCCAACTCCATCAGATCCGGCGATTGGGCGTCGACACTTTGCAAGGCTTTCTATTCGATCAGCCAATGCCGGAAAGCCAGTTGATGGAGCGGTATTTCAGCACTCCATCCGAAGAACGCGCTCGCACGCTACCTGCTGTGGTTTAACGCCGGTCCACTTAATACCAACCCCGGTTTGTCCGGCCTTTCCTCGTTGTCACCCGCAGCATCAGATCGATGAATGCAGCGACTTTTCCGCCGCCACCAGCCCGTACCGGGATTTTTCAGCTGTCATGGCTTGAATGTCGATTGCATAGCATACTATATACTTAAACATAGCTTGCTATATTGGAGATGAGAATGACCATCAGACACCTTTCCACCACCCTGGCCATCAAATCCATCGCCACCGTTCTGGGCATGACAGCATTGATCCTTGCCGCGGAAACCGTCCGCGCCGGCGAACCCACGGTCCTGATCAATTCGTTTGAAGTCGAAGACGGTGCTCTCGAAGAAACCATCGTCTTCTGGGAAAAGGCGCGGAACTTTCTGAAGGATCAACCCGGCTACATTTCCACCCGCCTGCACCAATCGATCCTGCCGGACGCCAGATTTCAGCTTGTAAATGTTGCGCAATGGGAAAGCCCGGAAACGTTCAAGGCCGCAATCGGGGCGATGCGTGAAAGCAATCTCGGCGGCGAGATGAAGACCATCACATCCCACGCGTCTCTCTACAGACCGATCCGAACAGACGGGGAGTAGCAGCCATGCCCGGACATTCCTACACCGTGAGCAGAACGCTTCACTGGGCGATTGCCGCATGTATTGTTGCCGCATTGGTCTTTGGTTATGCCCTGACCAACGCGAACTCGTTCTCCCCTGCGTTGCTTGTCTTGCACCTGACTTCGGGCGCGCTGGCCGGGGGCCTCACGGTGGTCCGGCTGTTGGCTTGGGCCGTCTCCGGCCCGCCGCCAAGCGGCTATCCCGCACCGGAAGGACTTCAGGCCGTTGCAGTAAAGCTGGTGCATGGCTTGTTGAGGATCCTGCCGCTTTTGTTGCTGATAAGCGGTATCGGCATGATGGCGATTTCAGGTGCCTTCGACGCCTTGACGGATGGTTCCTTGAAAAACCTCGCCCGTCTGGAAGATCTGCCACCGCGCGCGTTGCATCACGCCGCCGGCTTTGCCATTGCAGTATTCACCGGCCTCCACGCGCTCGCCGGCTTGCGGCATTGGCTCCAGGGAACACGCCTGAAAACCGGTTGACCCAAATGCACGGCAAAAGAAAACCCGGCAGCCTGGCTGCCGGGTCAGACCGCTGACAAACCCGTCGATTTTGGCGGGTTTGTTTTTTCACGCTCTTGGTTTTCGTGTTTTGAGCGGGCTTTATTCAGCGTGAGGTCGGTTTGCCTCCCTCATGCGGGGGCTTGTTTCGGGATCTTTGTGAGGGCCATTGCGATTTTCTTGATGTTTTGGGCGGCAGCGGCAAGCAGGCATTGCGTTTGCACCCGCGTCAGACTTCGGAACCTGGCATAGCGGTGTCCATGAAGCTGCTTGGCATCGGCAAATGAGCGCTCCACGGTTTCCTTTCGGCGCTTGTAGACGCTCTTGCCCCAAGGGGTGAGCCGGTGGGCATCGGTTCGCTCGCGCGCCTCCTGCCAGACATGGCGGGTCAGGGTCCGCTCGGCCTTGGCATTGGACGTGCAGGAGGCCAGAACCGGGCAGGTCCTACACAGGGCGGGATCGGAGCGGTAGTGTTTGTAGCCGTTGCGATCCGTCGTGGCGTAGGTCAAGAGCTGGCCTTGCGGACAGCGGTATCCGTCCGTGTCAGGTTCATAGGTGAAGGCGGACTTGCGCATCATGCCGGGTCTGGGGGATGTTGGGCGGCGGTAGCCGGTGACACCCAGAATGCCACGGTTTTCCAGCCCTTTGGCGATCCCGGACGTGGCATAGCCCGCATCCAGTCCGACGGCCCGGACGTCAAAATCGAAGCGCTGCTTCTGGCGGTCCAGCCGGGACAGATACACAATGCTGTCATGGACATTGGCCGGTGTGGCGAAGGTATCCGTGATGATCCCGAGCCGGCCATCCACCGTGCGATGATCCAGATAAAAGAAGCCCTTCGGCTTGCCCTCGCGCACCATGTAACCGGCATCCGGGTCCGTGCGGCTCACCTTGGTCTGTTTGACCTGTGGCGTGCGCTCCTTGGTCTTCAGAGGGTTTTGACCGTGCAGCTTGCGCTCCGCCTCAATTGCCCGGTCCAGCTCACCCCAGTAATCGGCCCGCGACTTTTCGATCTGCGTCAGGTCGTATTTGCCCTTGTTGGCATTCGCCTTCAGATGCGTGCTGTCCGTATAAAGCACCGTGCCGTCGACAAGCCCGTGGTGCAGGGCCTGCTCCACAATCCGGTCGAAGATGTCCTGCGCCACCGAGGTATCGGTGTAACGGCGGCGGCGGTTCTGGGAGAGCGTCGAGGCATCAAACACTTTGTCCGTCAGCTTCAGCCGCAAAAACCAGCGGTAAGCAACATTCACCTCGATCTCGCGCACCAGCTGGCGCTCAGAGCGGATCCCGTAAAGATACCCGATGAACAGCGCCTTGAACATCAAGGTCGGATCCAGCGGCGGGCGGCCATTGTCGGCACAATAAAGACCAGCAACGCGGTCATGAATGAACGAAAAGTCGATCACCGCATCAATCTTGCGCAACAAGTGATCGGCGGGAACAAGCTGATCGAGCGTCACCATCTCGAGAGCTGTCTGGTCAGGGCCGGGCTTCTTCAACATAAAAACAGTGAATCAAAAACCCCCGGCAAACGCCAGGGGTTTGTCAGCGGTCTGACCCGGCAGCCTGGCTGCCGGGTTTCCGATTCTTTAGGGCTGCAAGCAGCCGTTTGTCAGACGACTTAGTTCAGGCGCGATGCCGGACCAAGGTTGATCAGCTGGGTTTCACCCGGAGCATCGTCAACGCCGTCGCTGTCGGTGATCAGGATCAGCTGGCCATCGGCGGTCACGGTCAGGCCTTCCGGCTTGTCCAGAACCCAGCCCTTGCCTGCTTCCATGGCCGGCAGAATGTCCATCGCGAAATGCTTTTCCAGAACCGGGAGCGTCTCGCCATGAGCTGCCGGGGTTACGCCTTGCAGAGAGACCGTGGTGATTTGCTTGATCGCCGCGTCTTCGCCGCCCTTGTTGTCGCGCTCCAGGATGGCGAACTTGCCGTCGCCGAGAGAAACGATTTCGGACAGGCCGACCCAGCCGCCAGCCGGGCTGCGCGGCGCGTCGAGCGGGTAGTGCACGAAGCCCCAGGACTTGTCAGCCGGGTTGTAGATGGCGATCTTGGTGTGACCCTTCGGATCGTCTTCCCATTCGCGCTGAACAGCAACAGCCACCAGGGTCTTGCCGTCCATTTCGAACTCGGCAACGCCCTCGAAGGAGAAGCGCTTGGAGACGTCGATCAGGCTCTGCGGCAGCATGATCTGCTCTTCAACGGTGCCGTCAGCGGCTACCTTGACGAGGAGATGCTGCAGTTCGCGCTCCAGACGGCCTTCAGACGCCAGCCAGAAACCGCCGTCCTTGGCAACCGAGATGCCTTCAAGGTCCAGCTTTTCCTGCGCGCCGCCCTGAACCTTCACGTAGCCGGTGATGGTTGCCGGTGTTGTGGAGATGTCCAGGGTATAGATGCGGCTGTCGTCGTAGAAGCTGTCGTTGACGGCGTAGAGCTTGTTGGCGTCTGCCGGATCAGCCGCCAGAGCGGACATAGCACCCCAACCGATCGGAGCGTTGGTTTCCGGGTCGTTTGCCGAAACAATCGTCGGGTAAGCCGGAGCGTCGGCGCCGAAGCGGTAGATGCCAAGGTGGGAGCGGACGCCCTCTTCGGCTTCGTCAACTTCGTTGGCGACGACGAACAGATCGCGCTGCGGGATCGCCAGGAGACCTTCCGGACCGACGTGGGTCGGCAGGAACTGGACGAATTCCGGAGCGGCGCCGGTGTCTTTGTAGACGGCGACAAAGTTGCCGCGCTCGGAGTTGACGAAGATCAGCGTGTCGCCGCCGAATTCACCAACAGCCACGCCTTCCGGCTCGGTGCCCTTCTTGTGGGCGCGCTTGGCCGGGTAGTGACCGTGAGACATGCCCAGGTGCTCCATCTGGTTGCCGCTGTCGAACAGGACTTCGCCAGATGCGTTCCAGATGGTGAAGCCACGGGAGCCACCTTCGTAGTCACCTTCGTTGGCGGTGACGAAACGGTCGTTGTCGATCCACGCAACCGCATCCGGCTCACGGCGGACATCAACATTGTTACCGGAGGCATCGCTCATGCGGGCCTTTTTGACCGGAACATTTTCAGCCGTTGCAACACCTGCAGAGAAGTGCGCAACAACGTCGCCGGAAGCAAGATCAACAACCGCGAGGTGGTTGTTTTCCTGCATGGTGACGACAGCCTGGTTGTTGCCGTTGATGGAAACGAATTCCGGCTCCGGATCGCTCGGTGCGACTTCAGCAAGGCCGGTCAGGTCGATGATGCGAACGGCGTCGCAGTTGGTCGGCGCACCATTTTCGTCCAGATCGAAGACGGCCAGGTGACCGGCCGGCATCTGCGGGATGACGCCGTCGTTCAGGTCTTCGTCACGCTCGTTTTCGATGGCGATGGCGAGGAACTTGCCGTCCGGCGAGATGGCAACGCTGTCCGGCTGGCCTTTGGCGTCGCAGGTGGCGGTGATGCCCATGCCGTCCAGCGCGATAACAGCCATGTGGCCGGAAGCGTTGATGAAGTCTTCGGAGGTGTTCACACCGGCGTAAGCGGCCTTGGCACCAACAGCAACGGAAGTCGGCTCGCCGCCCAGGTCCACACGGCCCACCGGCAGGATGTTGGACGGGTTACCGGCATTGACGAACACGATTGCGTCGCCCGGGCTGTCGGTGAACGCAAGGGTCCGGCCGTCTTTGGAAGCGTAGACGATTTCGGCCACGGTTTCGGTAGCGAGATCTGCACCCTCAGGAAGGGTCTTGTAGACCGGGTAGGTGTTGATCCGTTCGAAGAAATCAGCCTGTGCCGCTGAAACCGAACCAAAACCAAGCACCACAGCCAGGCTGACGCTGCTGATAAATTTGTTACGCAATTTCGCCATGAGGGTCTCCCTAATTTGTTAGGACCAAACTGGTGCGCGGCACGCTAGTTCCAGCCGTTACAAAAGCGGTGACGTTTTCATGAATGTTTTATGACGGCGCATCTGGAGAATTCCACACGAATTCTGACCGGCGAATTTCCCGCAACGAACCGCAGGTCCAGTTTGTTGCCGTCAGAAAAAGCACTTCGAAAATACACTTCTTGACGATTTCAATGGCCTTTGATTTGGTTCCAGTCGATGCTCCTGCCCGCTGCTCAACAAAATGTGTGTACGGACATCAATGATGTTAGAGCTAATCCAAAACTAGTTGTTTAGTCACACTATAAAAAATTCACTTGAACTCCTTTCCGTTCCATCGCAATGTATAGGAGCGCCCACCGTGGCCAAATAGTTTTATATTAGGAATAAATTCAGTAGTAACTCGATCTACTATACCAAGAACTTCGTGGAATTCTTTGTATTCGCCGTCGGATTGCCCGACAAATATTTTGATAGAGCACACTTGCGCACCACAAAATAGGCTTCTTTTGCCGCCTTTGCATGTGATCGCATCATGCTGGACTATCATATCTTCAATTTGGTCGCCTGTAAGATCCTGAAGAATGCGGCGTACCGGGTTAAACTTGCCTGGCGCCCCATCACAAGCGGAATCTACTTCATGTGCAATTATGTCAAATGCCGCCGATGATGAACGTGTGGGTCGCGCCCTTCCATCAGATCGGACGGTTAAATTTACTGACGCAGAAGCCTCCGAACCGAGTTTTTTTTGTTCGTTTGTTCCTTTAGATTTACAAAAACTGGAAGAAACGTCTTTGTAAATGTATGGGTCGCTCGAAATGACCTTATACCTTTCCAGAAAATCTACCCTTTCAGTCCACATTACGAATTTGGAATTCGCTGCCGCTAGCCCTATTTCTCCCGAGAGGGCGTGAAATATTTGATTTTCAGAAGCAATACATTCGTTCGATTTAAACACGCCTGAAATGATGCTGTTAACTGAGCTGTCATCTTGATTCGACAAAGCCAATGGGTTCGGCATTTTACAAAGCCGCTGGGCGCGATCTATCTGTTTCCGTGAACCTCGAAGCGAGAAGTGCTGCATTTTTCCGCCAGACACGACTGCCATTTGAGCCCCTTGTTTTAAGGTTTCTATGACGTTTGCCGCATTTGAACCAAGCGGTGCACGCAAATGTCCGTTTGGGTCAACTGCTTCAAAACGCAGGGTATCCACGCCGACTCCATCCACGATCAACTGAAAAATAGTTGTTCCCGGCAGATCTCCTCCCGTGAAGTAATAGGCATACTCGAGAGGTTCGCCTTTCCGACAGCGCAACATGAAGCACGCGTAATTCTGCGTGTCGTCATAGCAAACAGCTCCGCCTTCACCGGTTTCAGGATTTGTGATAGGAACCCAACCATTGTCGTTGATCGGCATCACTTGACTGGCTTTCAAGTCATTCGCCGATGCAAAACTAACTATGCTAAGCGCCAAAACCACTACGGCAATAAAGGAAATGATTGGCCTATCACCCATTGCGAAAATTCCGATCTAACCACACCCGGGATGGGTGCAACATTCAACTCGCCGATGGCATCGGCCCACGCTTCACACTAAAAAATAGCAAGCTCAAAAAACGTCGCCAATGGCAAAATTCATCACAATGTGCAATTGAAGGATAGATAATAAGCACAATCATCTCTGTGCGGGGTAGTCCTTCCCATGAAACTCGGTTTCGCGCGTGCCGCGATCGTGCTCGGCCTGCTGGCGGCGGTCGGCCCGGTTGCCATTGA
This sequence comes from Roseibium sp., assembly GCA_965230445.1. Lineage (GTDB taxonomy): Bacteria > Pseudomonadota > Alphaproteobacteria > Rhizobiales > Stappiaceae > Roseibium. The sequence goes on from OZ246005.1 coordinate 4,132,056, forward strand.
TCTCTATCTGCCGGCGTTGCCGCAGATTGCTGCCGGGCTCAACACGGATATCTCCGCTGTCCAATCGACGTTTACCGCATACTTTGTTGCGTTCGGCGTGGCTCAGCTGCTTTACGGTCCGGTGGCGGACTGGCTTGGACGCAAGCCGCCAGCTTACGCGGGACTGGCTATTTTTTTGGCCGGATCGCTGATGTGCCAGTTTGCCCCCAGCATCGAATGGTTGACGATTGGCCGCTTCATTCAGGCACTCGGCGCCGCCGCGACCATGGTTATTCCGCGTGCCGTCGTCCGGGACCTTTACACCGGCGTTGAAGCAACCCAGCTGATGGCGTTTATCATGCTGGTCATCGCGATATCGCCCATGCTTGCACCGCTTGCAGGAAGCGCGATTCTGGCCGTTTCGGGCTGGCGGACTGTGTTTGCCGCCTTCGTGGCAATGTCGGCACTGGTTCTGCTGTTGGTAACGTTTGCCTTGCCCGAAACACTGAAGCCAGAGAACCGCCAGACAATCCGGCCCATCAATCTGCTCCACGGTTGCGCATCTTTGCTGAAGGACTACCGGTTCATGGCGCTTACGCTCACGGGCGGTTTTGGTTTCGCCAGCTTTTTCGTGTTTCTGGCATCTGCAGCCTTCGTACTCATGGACCACTATGGCCTGTCGCCTTTTGAGTTCAGCCTGCTCTTCGGCGTGAACGCAATCGGCTTCTTCGGCGCCTCGCAATTTGCACCAATGCTCAGCAAGAGGCTGGGGCCGGGGCTTCTAGTGAAGATCGCAACGCCTGCCTTTGCCACTTTCTATGTTGTGATGGCAGCGACACAATTGATTGGCAGCGACAGCTTGCCGGTCCTTTTTGCGTTTCTGTTCCTCGGGAACGCCTGTTTCGGCCTCGTCATGGCGCCGACTATGGTCATGGCGCTTGAAGCCCATGGCGATAAGGCCGGACTCGCATCGTCGTTGGGCGGAACACTGCAGATGGTGACCGGATCCGTAATGATCTGGGTGAGCCAGCCATTCTTCGACGGCACAGCATTCCCCATGACAATCATCATGATGCTCTGCGCACTCATCGCTGCTGCGCTCGCCCTCACTACACCACCTGCAAAGTAGCCGTTGCATTCCTGCGTCTTTCTGCTCAGATGCGGGCAAAGACAAAAGCGGGACGAGGCGCTCCATGGATATTTACAAGAACACCTGCCGGGGGCATGGGTTACCGGCGGGCGCTGATGTCGCTGACGGCCAGATCGAGACCGGCCCGTCCACGGCATCTGCTCTTTATGCGAAATGCCCGAAGTCGAGCGAAACGCCGCTCATTGATGCCACAGGGCTCGCGCGCACTCTCGGCATTGCCAAGCTGTCGGTCAAGGATGAGCGCGAACGCATGGGACTGGGCAGTTTCAAGGCGCTCGGTGCCGCCTTTGCCGTGGCCAAGAAAGCAAGCGCTGCCATGGCGGCGAAGGGCCAGGCACTGACAGCTGAAACAGCACCGTCGGCGTTGTCGGGCAATACTTTCGTCTGCGCCAGTGCAGGCAATCACGGTCTTTCACTTGCAGCGGGCGCGAAGGCCTTTGGTGCCCGGGCCATTGTCTATATCGCAGAAACCGTGCCGGAGGATTTCGCCCGCCGCCTGCGGGAAAAGGGCGCGGATGTGGTGCGCTCGGGCGCTCAGTACGAGGCCAGCATGGAAGCGGCCATGACGGCGGCGAGAGAAAACGGCTGGCAGTTGCTCCCGGACAGCACCTGGGAAGGCTGTACAGAACCGGCCCGCGATGTCATGGAAGGCTATCTGGTTATGGGCGAGGAGATTGCCCAGCAAATCGATGAGCCGCCAACGCATATCTTTCTGCAGGCCGGTGTGGGAGGACTTGCCGCTGCTGCCGCGGCAAGCGCGCGCAGCACCTGGGGTGCTGATCCGGTTATCACCGTCGTCGAGCCCGAATTCGCACCGGCGCTTGTGGAGAGCGTCAAGGCGGGCAAGCCGGTGACAACAGCGGGACCCGTCTCCGCCATGGGCAGGCTCGACTGCAAGGAACCCTCGCATCTCGCCCTGAAGTATCTCGCCAAGGAGGCCGACTACTTTGTCACCATCACCGAAGACGAAGCCGACGAAACAGTTGCGCTGCTGAATGAGGCCGGCCTTCCGACCACCGCATCCGGCGGTGCCGGCATATCCGGGCTGCATCACGCTTCGAAAATCGCCGGCGCGCTTGGTCTGACCCCGCAATCCCGCGTCCTGGTCTACCTGTCGGAAGGCCCGGAAGATGCTTGAAGCGGACTTCCCCTTGCCGGAATACGAGGCCCGGCTGGAGCGCGCCCAGGCCCTGATGCACACCGGGAACCTTGATTGCCTGTTTTTCTGCACCGAACCGGAAATCCGCTACTTTACCGGGTTTCGCACCTTGTTCTGGCAGAGCCCGACCCGGCCGTGGTTTCTGGTCGTGCCCGCAAGCGGCAAGCCCATTGCCGTTGTGCCGTCGATTGGCGCGCATTTGATGGGCGAAACCTGGATCGACGACATCCGCGTGTTTGCTTCCCCAAATGAGACCGATGACGGCGTTTCGCTGCTGGGCGGCCTTTTGAAAGACAAAACCCGGATCGGCGTTCCGATGGGCCGCGAAAGCCTGCTGCGCATGCCGCTCAACGACTTTTCCCGATTGCGGGACATTTGCCGCAACAGCGCGTTTGCCGATGCAAGCCCCCTCGTCCAGTCTTTGCGGCAGGTGAAATCAGAAGCTGAAATCGATATCATTTCAGAGATCTGCCAGATTGGCTCGCGTGCCTTTTCAGCGGCGCCCAGGCTGTTTTGTGCAGGCCAGACGCTCAAGGATGTGTTTAAAAAATTCCGCATCGAGTTGCTGCAACAAGGTGCCGACGAAGTTCCCTACCTTGTCGGCGGTGCCGGTCCGTCCGGCTATGGCGATGTCATCTCGCCGCCGTCGGACCAAAGGCTGCAAACCGGCGATATCCTGATGCTGGACACTGGCGCGACGCTGAACGGATACCACTGCGATTTCGACCGAAACTTCGCCATCGGCAACCCGGGCGATGCAGCGAAGGCCGCGCACAGAAAGCTGTTTGAAGCAACGGAAACCGCCCTTGCCGTTGCCCGTCCGGGCAAGACCTGCGCCGATCTCTTTCACGCCATGGCAAATGTGCTAGGCGGCGGCGATGGCGATGTCGGCCGTTTCGGCCACGGGCTCGGCATGCAGCTGACCGAGTGCCCGTCGATCATTGGATTCGATCAAACGGTTCTGAAACCCGGCATGGTGATGACCCTTGAGCCGAGTATCACCGTGACGGAGGGCCGGATCATGGTGACGGAAGAAAACATCGTCATTCGCGACGGCGCACCGCAAATCCTGACAGAGCGCGCAGGGCCGGACATTCCGGTCTTGTAAGCAGAAGGAAGACGCCATGGAAACGCTCGCCTTTGACACCGATGACGGCGCCGCCGCGAGGGCGGCCCTCGGGCTGATCGTGCTTGCCGCCGATGAAACCATGGAACGCGAACTCGGCCCGCTGTTTCAAACCGATGGCGTCACGCTGTTTCATTCGCGCATTCCGAGCGCACCGGAGGTCACTCCGGAAACGTTGAGGCAGATGGAAGCGGATCTGCCGCAGACCGCGCAGCTACTGCCCTCCCATACACCGCTCAGCGTGGTCGGCTTCGGCTGCACCTCCGGGGCGACCGTCATCGGGGCGGACAGGATTGGTGGCATCGTCAAGGCCATCCACCCGGAGGCACGAACAACCGACCCGATCACCGCCGTCATCGCCGCCTGCAAGCAGCTCGGCGTCAAGCGCCTTGGCATGGTGACGCCCTATGTTGCGGAGGTTTCCGCCGCCATGCGCGATCTTCTGGCGGACGAAGGCTTCGAAATCGCCGCCCTCGGCACCTTCGCCCAGGCAGAGGAGGCCACGGTCGCCCGCATCACCCCGGACTACGTCCAGGCGGCCGTCATCAAAATCGGCGCGGACCCTCACGTCGATGCCGTCTTTGCCTCCTGCACAAACCTGCGCACTTTCCCCGTCATCGCACCTTGCGAACAGGCACTCGGCAAACCGGTCATCACCAGCAACCAGGCACTTGCCTGGCACATGATGACGCTCGCGGGATTGCCGACGGAGAATGCAGGGCCAGGGCGTTTGTTCGGTAGGTTTTAGAGCATCAACACGAATGCCGCCGCGAGGTCTCCCTCCGGCGTTTCGGCCTTTCCGTTTCCCTTTTGGCAAAGGGACGTGGCGGAGCGCGGAAGGCTTATGCCTGGCGCTACTTGTTGAAAATGAGTCTTCGGTAAAAGCGCACCGCGCTCCGCCCGGGCTTTTTGATACGGTGGCGACTCTTCGTTATCCAGCCAGACGTGTCCCTTGTCATTTGACAAGAGCCACAGCGCGCCCAGCCGGGAAGCCCCTCCGGTACAGCTGCAAGCCCGGAGCCATCCCGCCGGACCCCGGAACCCTGCGTTACCGCGTCCCGAGAGCCCACGCCCGGTCCACTCCTATCCGGAGGACGGTCCCCCGGACGCCCATAGAGCGGACACGGGACGAGTGTAAGGCGAGTGTTTGGGGCGTGGATAAGTTTTTTCTTCCTCCAGAAGTGGTGAGTGAGCTGGGTTGCACCTTAAAAATTACGGATGGTGTTTGGGGCGGTTTCGTGCGGATCAGGGAAGTTATCGGGCATATCAAGAATGCGCAGGATATTACCTTCATCATCGGAGCTGGAGCGTCCAGAAGCGCCGATATTCCACTGGCCGGTGAGCTGGTTGAGATCATCAATCAGGATTTTGCTCATTGCCTCTACGGGCTGAGCGAGGACGACAAGAAAAACTACGGCAGGGCCATGGGGGCCTTGTCACCAAGCGACCGACAATCGTTGCTGCAGCCCTTGTTGGATAAATCGAAGCTGAACTGGGGCCATGTCGCCCTTGCCGCCGTGCTGCAGAAAACAAATGTCCGGCGGATTTTGTCGTTCAACTTCGATTTTCTCGTGGAGCGCGCGGCGGCGCTGCATGGTTTTCATATGCCGGTTTATGATTTCGGCGTCAGCCCGACGCGTGAAATCACCGGTCTGGCGGATAAGGCTATCTTCCACCTTCATGGCCAGAGTTACGGGTTGCGGCTGCTGAATTCAGATGCGGAAACGCAAGCACATACGGACGCCATTCGGCCCCTCCTGGAGGACAGCCTTCGAAATCACCTGACGATCATCATCGGTTACAGCGGTGAAGCTGATGCGGCCATGGACGTAATGACGAGCGGGTTCAACTCCAATACCAATTTGTTCTGGCTCGGTCATTCAAAAGACCCTCGCCCGCATTTGTCGGAGCTGTTGAACAAGAACTATGCCTGTTATATCGGCGGCTGCGATTTCGACCGGGTGATGATTGAAATCGCCCGTGGCACGGATTGCTGGCCGCCCAAAATCCTGGAAAACCCACCCAGCCATGTCCTGCAGCAACTGGCACCGCTGCCGGATTTTCCCGTTGGCGTTGACAGCGGGGTTGCGGTTTTGGGGGTTCTGCGCCGCAGGCTGGATGAAGCGGCCAGAGCCTGGGAAGACGAAACCCCGGAAGAAGGGCGAACGGAAGAGGCGTTCCTTGCCGGGGAGGATATCGACGCGGATATCGACCCGGACAGCCTGTCGGGGGAGGCCCGATCTGTCCTTGCTTGGCGCTTTGTTGAACAGGGCGTCGCACTTTCAAATGAAGCAAAGGTTCTGACAGGCTCGGATCAGCGCGCCAAATTCGCACAAGCATATGAGAAATACGCCGCAGCGCTTGAGATAAAACCGGACATGCATGAGGCGCTCTTCGGTTGGGGCAATGCCCTTTCACACGAAGCAAGGGTTCTGACCGGCTCGGATCAGCGCGCCAAATTCGCACAAGCCTATGAGAAATACGCCGCAGCCCTTGAGATAAAACCGGATGAACATGTGGCGCTCAACAATTGGGGCGCTGCTCTGCTAGCGGAAGCAAATGTTTTGACCGGCTCGGAGCGGCTCGCCAAATTCGCACAAGCCTATGAGAAACACGCCGCAGCCCTTGAGATAAAACCGGATGAACATGTGGCGCTCAACAATTGGGGCGCTGCTCTGCAAACCGAAGCACAGGTTCTGACCGGCTCGGATCAACGCGCCAAATTCGCACAAGCCTATGAGAAATACGCCGCAGCCCTTAAGATAAAACCGGATGATCATCAGACGCTCGACAATTGGGGCAGTGCGCTGTTGTATCAGTGTGCCGAACTGGATGGTGCAGCACGCCAAGAGGGTCTCAAATCGGCGGAAGAAAAGTTGTTGCGGGCGAAAGAACTCTCCGGTCAGCCCAGCTACAATCTGGCGTGCCTCTTTGCCGTTACGGACCGGGTGGACGCCGCGCTGGATGAGCTGGAGGCGTGTGAAAAAGCTGCCACCTTACCACGCAGGGGCAAGGCCCATCTGGAAGAAGACACCGATATGGATGCCTTGCGGGATCATCCAAGGTTCAAGGCCCTGCTTGAACGGGCACCGTGAGCGTTTGTGCACATGCTGTGATCCATTGCCTCCCGAGCCTTCCCGGACGCAGCACAAGCGGAGATCCGGGATCGGCGAGCCCAGGCCGGTTGCTGTTGTCCAACACTGATTTTTACTTAAAGCTGGGTGGCTCACCGGTCCCGGCTCGCACTGCGTTTGGCCGGGAAGGTGGCGGAGAAGCAAAAAACGGCTCGGCAGTCCAATTTCGGGCCAGACTCTCAGGATGAGGCAGAAGGTGTGGCATGGTTTGTCCGCCGAGTGGCGGGCCGATCCGGCTTTTAGCCGTAACCAGACGCCACCGGCTTTCGCCGGTGGAGCATTCACGGCAGGTGCCTTGTTGGATCAGGCGCGCGGTTGTCTCAATACCTCGTGCAAATGCCTTGTGATTTGCTCGCCCGCTGGATCCCCGCACATTTCCGCTTAGTGGGGCGGGGATGACGGTGGTGAATGCGGCGGGTGTGAGCGCGCCTCCCACTACGCCCCATCCAGTGTGCCCCATCCTTCAAGGCTCCGCTTCGCTGCGCGCCTCAGGATGAGGAGGTCTCAATTCTGGCCGATCTTGTCCAGTTGCTTCTGCAGGGCCAGTTTGTCGAGTGAATGGAGCGGCAGGTTCATGAAGATCGAGATGCGGTTGTTGAGCATCCGGAAGGCCTCGGCATAGGCGACGCGGATTTCGGATTCGTTGCCTTCAACGGCAGCCGGGTCCGGCACGCCCCAATGGGCGCTCATGGGCTGTCCCGGCCAGACGGGGCAGGTTTCCTTGGCCGCGTTGTCGCAGACTGTGAAGACGAAATCGAGCTCCGGCGCGCCATCGGCGGCGAACTCTTCCCAGCTTTTTGAGCGGGCATCGTCCGTCTTGAAATTGAGCTGCTGAAGCAGCGCGATTGCTTCCGGCCGCACTTCGCCGGACGGGTTCGAACCGGCGGAATAGGCCGTGAATCGGCCATGGCCATCCCGGTTCATGATGGTTTCGGCGATGATGGAACGGGCGGAATTTCCCGTACACAGGAATAGCACATTGTATTTCTTTTCAGGCATCTCGTCCTCCGAGCAAGAAAATCACTGATAGTTGCTACTGGTCCGGGGAAGCACGCTCCCCGGTGATTTGATCGATCACCTGCCGACACAGCTCCGGATGTCCACCGCAGCAGTCGGCCAGCAGGAAATTCAACAGGTTCTGCAGCCCGTGCAGATCGGCGTAGTACCGGATCGCCCGTCCCTGGCGCTCATTGCGAACAAGCCCCGCCTTGAGCAGGACCGAGAGGTTTTGCGACATCGTATTCTGCCGCACGCCAAGCTCCGCGCCGATCTCACCGGCCCCCATTCCGTCCGCGCCCGAGCGGATCAGCAACCGGAGCACATCCAGCCTGGTTTTCTGGCTGAGGGCGGAAAAGGCACCCAGGGCATCATTCATATCCATATATCATGAATAGATGATATTTAGTTCCGGATCAACTCCTGACGTGACGATATTTCGCCCGGCACACATTCGTGACAGCCGGAAACCGATGTCTGGTTGACAAACCCCGTGTTCCACGTAAAAAAGCCGCGTCTTGATTTTTGGGGTTACTCGAGATGGCGCACCGGGCGACCGGCATGATGACGAAAATGACGGCGGTGAAAACCGGCGGCGTTTTCGCATGCGCATCGACGGCCCTCACAACCACCGTCAAACCGACAACCAAGACCACCGCTTAACGGTGCCGCTCATCCCGCACTCCCCGGGGATGGGGGGTGCCGAGAGACGGCGTGTTTCGGGCAACCGAAAGCCGGTCGGGCGGGGAGACGGACAAGGATTTTCGAAACATGGGCTACAAGATCGCAATCGCAGGCGCCACCGGCAATGTCGGCCGCGAGCTGCTTGATATTCTGCATGAACGCGGCTTTCCGGCGGACGAAGTCGTGCCGCTCGCTTCGCGCCGCTCGCAAGGCACCGAAGTCTCCTTTGGCGATGCGACGCTGAAGGTGCAGGCGCTGGAAAACTATGATTTCTCCGATACCGACATCTGCCTGATGTCCGCCGGCGGGTCGGTCTCCACCGAATACGCCCCGAAGATCGCCGCCAAGGGCTGTGTCGTTATCGACAACTCCTCCGCCTGGCGCTACGACGCGGATGTGCCGCTGATCGTTCCGGAAGTGAATGCCGATGCGATTACCGGCTTTACCCGGAAGAACATCATCGCCAACCCGAACTGCTCGACGGCACAACTCGTCGTCGCGCTGAAGCCGCTGCATGATCACGCCAAGATCAAGCGCGTCGTCGTCTCCACCTATCAGGCCGTTTCCGGCACCGGCAAGGAGGCGATGGAAGAGCTGTTCAACCAGACCCGCGCGGTGTTCGTCAACGACCCGATCGAGCCGAACAAGTATCCGAAGCGGATCGCCTTCAACGTCATTCCGCACTGTGACGTCTTCATGGAAGACGGCTACACCAAGGAGGAATGGAAGGTGCTCGCCGAAACCAAGAAGATGGTCGATCCGTCCATCAAGGTGACCTGCACCGCCGTGCGCGTTCCCGTGTTCATCGGCCACTCGGAAAGCGTCAATATCGAGTTCGAGAACGAGATCTCGGCCGACGAAGCCCGCAGCATCCTGCGCGAGGCTCCGGGCTGTCTGGTGATCGACAAGCACGAAGACGGCGGCTACATGACGCCGTATGAGAGCGCCGGTGAAGATGCCACTTATATCAGCCGCATCCGCGAGGACGCGACGGTCGAAAACGGCCTCAACATGTGGGTGGTTTCCGACAACCTGCGCAAGGGCGCAGCGCTGAACACGGTGCAGATCGCAGAGGTTCTGGTCAACCGCGGCCTAATCCAGCCGAAAAAGGCAGCTGCCTGATATTCCAATCGGGTGCCTACGGGCGCCCGATTGTCGTTAATGCTCCAGAGCCCCCCTTTACCAGCCGTGAGTATCAAGGCGACATGTCCGTTTCTTTCAGCGGTTCCTTTCAAGCATTTCAGGCTGCAAATCCAGGTGCCCGTTTCACTGATTGGCTAGCTGCCAAGGCGGAACCGCATTGGTCAAATGCGACCAGCCACCCGTTCACAGAAGCGATTGGCAGCGGCACGATGCCGGAGGACGCCTACCGCCGCTATCTGATTGAAGACTACACCTTCATCACCGATCTGGCCTCGACGCTTGGCTATCTTGTCGCCAAAGCACCGGGCATGCGCTCCAAATCGAAACTTTCCGGTTTCCTCGCCCTGCTGACGTCTGAAGAAAACGACTATTTTGTGCGTTCCTTTTACGCGTTGTCCGTTGCACCGGATGTCTATGAAAGCGCCGCCCAAGGACCGGTAACCCGGGCATTTGCCGAGCTCCTCCTATCCTCATCGGGAAAGGGAACCTACGCCGAAGGCTTGACCTGCCTGCTTTGTGCGGAGTGGTGTTATCTGATCTGGGGCCAGCGGGAAGCATCCAAGAAGCGGCCAGATCAGTTCTATCTCGCCGAGTGGATCGACCTACATGCGGTCGCGGGTTTTGAGATTTTCGTCAATTGGATTCGGGAAGAAATGGACACCATTGGCCCAGCGTTGTCAGTGGAAGATCAGAATCAGGCCGCGTACCTGTTTTCCCGGATGAGTGCGCTCGAATTTGCGTTTTTCGAAGCGGCCTGGACCGGCGAACCCGCCCCGTTCTGATTTGCCGGGAACGGCTTGTCTCCGGGCTGTCAGAGCAAATCAGGCATATACGGCAGATCGGTGGGGCCGACATCCACCCCGGCCTGGGAAAAAAGCGTGGTGATCTGGCCCCGGTGGTGAGTCTGATGATTGAACATATGCGTCACGAGCAACCAGCGCGGCCTTGAGTTGGTTTCGCCTTGGGTGTTTGTCCAGACTTCGTCTTCAGCAAGCCAGACCGAGGTGAGGCTGCCTGCAAAAGCTTCGATGTCCGAACAGATTGCCAGATGAGCGTCTTGTAACGCGTCAAAATTTTCAAACAGATCCACACCCATGCCCTTGATCTCATAAGGCGTGCCGGTAAAGCGGCGCATCCAGGCCCGGTCAGCGAATAGAATGTGGTTGAGTGTCGAGTGAACTGACTTGAAGAAAGCGCCGCGATCTTCCTTCCGGTCCGCATCGCTCATTTTGCCGGCGGTTTGATAGACCTTGCCGGTCATCCATGTGTTGTAGGCGGCCATGCGCCGGTAAATTTCCAAGTCGACCTGCACCACCGTTCAACTCCCTTTGCATCCCTGTTATGTGACCGCCTGCAAGGGCGTCACATCCGCAACCCCGAACTGTTCGCTTTCCGGGTCCATGACGCGCAACTCGCCGGAGCCGATATCGAACCACGTTCCGTGAAGCTCAAGATCACCGTTCTCGACAGCCGCCTGCACAAACGGGAAGGTCATCAGGTTCTTCAGCGACTGCCTGACGCCGGCATATTCCATCGCCAGTTGCGCATCGTCCAGCCGGTCCACCGGCATGCAGGCCATCGCAATCGCCGCCGGTTCCAGCAATTTGATCCACCGTCCGATGAAATCGCCGTCCAGCGATTTCTGGTTGGCATTCTGGCGGAAGGCGTGAATACCGCCACACTTGGCATGACCCATGACAACGAGGTGCTTCACCTTGAGTGCGGTCACCCCATATTCGATTGCCGCGCTCGTACCGTGCTGGCCTTCAGTCGCCTCATAGGGCGGCACAAGATTGGCAACGTTCCGGAGCACGAACAGTTCACCCGGGCCGGCCCCGAAAATGCCTTCGGGCGTCACGCGGCTGTCGCAGCACGAGATCACCATCACCTCGGGATGCTGGCCGTAGATCGCCAGATGCTCGTGGGTTTCCCGGTACTTGGCAAAGCCCTTTTTGACGTATCGGCTATACCCGCGCAGCAGATCGGAAGGCAATGGCACGGCGTTTCCTCTCGTTCAACACTTCCCCAAGTCTTCGGAAGATACGGGAACCGGCGAGCCGCGCACAGATACGGGTTAATACGTACATCCTTGGCGGGATACGCCAGGTTCGGCCGTTTTCAGAACCGTTCGGCGCGCAGCACCTGGCAATCCGTGACCGACACGACACCGATATGGCGCTCGACGACCTTGAATGCGGCTTCCAGAAGGGTGTCGAGGCGCTCGGGCCGGATGATGCAGACAATGGCGACCATGCCACCGGCGCGCGACACCTGACCTTCCCGGCTCCAACGCCCGGAGCGGCCGGCACCACCCAGCACCGGCAAAATTGTAAAGCCGCCGACCCCGGCCGCTTCCAAAGCATCCGTCAGGCGGCCTTCCATCGGTGCCTCGATGATGATCTCCACGCGTTTGGCCAAGTTCGTGTCCATGGCGTCAACCTCCCAGTGCCGTGGCCAGTGAAAGATACAGCGGTATGCCAAGTGTCAGGTTGAACGGGAAAGTGATCCCGAGCGACAAGGTCAGATAGACCGATGGATTGGCTTCCGGCAAGGCAACACGCATGGCAGCCGGAACCGCGATATAGGACGCGGAAGCGGCAAGCGTCATGAACAGCATGACCCCGCCGGTCGAAAGTCCGATCAACAATCCAACGATTAGGCCAAACATTGACCCGGCCACCGGCATCAAAACACCGAAAGCCACCAGGCCGGGCTTCAGGACATCGCGCGCGCCGCGCAAGCCGCGCCCGGCGACAAGGCCCATATCCAGAAGGAAAAGGCACAGAACACCCTTGAACGGCGCCTCGATGAAACTGGAGATATCCTTCAGCCCGTCTTCGCCGCTGACCATGCCGATCACGAAAGAACCGATCAGGAGAACGATTGAGCCGTTTAGCAGGATTTCCCGCAGCAATCCGCCATCGCCGGAACCCGCGTCGACCCCATTGCCCGGCTTTGACGCCCTGGCGGCAAGCCAGAGCGCAGACAGAATAGCGGGGGCCTCCATCGAGGCTGCCACCGCCACCATGTATCCCTCGGCCGGAATGAGCTGACCCTGCAGGATCGATGTCGCCGCCACGAAGGTAACGATGGAAATCGAGCCGTAGTGCCCGGCGACCGCCGCAGCATCGACCGCGTTCAAGCGCGTCATGACCGTCAAAAGGCCGAATGCGACAAACGGGACAATGAATGACAACAGGATACCGCCCGCGAGTGCGAGCACCAGTGTGGCATCGATCCCGTGCGAACTGACGCCGACGCCCCCCTTGAAGCCGATGGCGAACAGGAGGTAAATCGACATGCCCTTGGCGACCGCTTCCGGGATGGATAGATCGGATCGAACCAGAGCGGCCCCGACGCCAAGGGCAAAAAACAGAATGATAGGCGACAGAAGGTTCTGCGCCGCCAGTCCGAACACGGTCTCCAGCACGGCTAATCGCTCCAGTTCCACACTTTGGCAGAGCGATTGATGGTCCCCTGGACTTTCCCGCACACCGCCTTGGCGTCTACGTATCTATACCTAGAGCGTCGATATATGATGTGGTGAAATTTTGATCAAGTCATCTAAACAGATTGCGCCTGGAAAGAGTATCCTGTCAGGTCGCGACATTCACCTTGTGCGGTTCCGGTTTTTCTTCCGCGTGTGTATAGGCGTTCTGGACGGAATAGGCAGGCACTTTCCCTTGCGCCAAACTCAGCGGGTGAACCGGCCCATGTTCAATTCCGGGCTCGAGTACGCTCAGAGCGGTCGCCTTGTAGGCTTCCACGCCGTCGAGAAAATGGTTTTGATCGAGACGATCAACAAGGACCGCAGGCGTCTCTTCGCCTCCGGCAACATCGGTTTCGTGGCTCTCTGCGCTGTCCTTACTGCTATTCTGCCGGTTCTGGCCGGTTCCACCACCGTCCCGATCCGCCGGATACTCCGTCGCATGCGCCACGACATGGGGCGCAATCGGCCTTTCCACAGTCGTCGCCATTTCGGCCTCCTGGCCTCAAAGTTTACAAGTTCGCCTTCTGGCAAGCAAAAACCACTTTGCCGGGAAAAGATTAACAAACCTTTACAACCCGTTAACAAAACGCCCCTAATTGACACAATGTCATACCCTGCAGGCGACATGGCGAATCACCCGCAATTCAGCGGTCTGCTCAAGCTGAAAGATGGTCTGCCTTGACCAGTCAGATATACCAACCCCGGTTTATTGTGACCGTTCAATTGCCAAACGGAATCGACAGCCGGGCACCGATGGACCAATTGAACTGATCCTCGGACACGCGTGAGAATGACGAGTTGAGACTGCCTGAAGCACCGTACTGGTTCTTAAGGCTCAAACCTCCGCTCGCGGATAAACCAAGGGAGCCGGGGTCCGTCAACGAACCGAAAGTGCCGAACCCGGCGTTGGGGCTCAAAGTGAGATCATCGGTGAGCTGAAGCGAAGTTCCAAGGGAAAGACCCGCGTTCAAAACAGCCCCATTTTGGATCACACCGTTGGTGCCGGTTCCATCCGACGCAGTGAAACCCTCGCGCTGGGAATGGCTTAGGGTAATTGAGCCATGAGGCGTTACATTGATTTGGTCGAGCTTGAATGGCTTCGACAACTTCAACTGCGAACTGAAGGACAGCGCCTGAAAATCAGCCCGGCTGGTGGTGCCGCCGCTTGTCTGACGGGTTTCAACATCAGCAACACCGATTGAGGCGGCGCCGTCGACTTTGAATTTCCACGGCAATCTGCTTTGGGCGAATGCGGCCGCCGACCATGTGGCGGAGTTCATGGAAGACGTGGCGTTGCCCACATCCGAATCCGAAAAGGAGAATGCTGCGCCGACATTGAGCCGTGGCGTTGCCATCCAGCTCGCGCCGCCGGAAACCGAAAAGGATATTCCGTCCTGCCCTGCCGGGCGGGTATCCTGGCTAAACGATGCGGATGACGAGAAGAACAGGTTGAACCTCGGATCGGCGAGCACGCCCGACAATCCGTGGGTGGAATACAATCCACCATTGGCATTCCGCCATCTGCGCAGATCAAAATTCGACAGGAAACCGTTGTCATACGCCATCACCCCATTGAACGTGGATCCGGAAGCACGTGGCTTGCCGTTCGGATCGGAGAAGGCGAAGGCGGTGGAACCGGACGCACTTGCCGAGGCCTGGGTACAAAGGCGTTGGCATTCACTGGCTTTCCGGCTTTGGCGGTTGAGCAACCGGTCCAGTTCTTCGCGCTGCGCATTAAGCGCTTCGGTCTGTTGATTGATCAGATTGGACAACGCCTGGTCCTGCTGGGCCTGGGCATCCTCTCTGATTTGCTCTGCTAAGTCGGCGGCCTCGGAAGCAAGGCGGGCGCGTTCTGCAGACAACTTCTGCAGTGCCTGCAAACTGTTGACCAGTTGCCGGGTTTCCTCGGTCGAATCGGCGCTGTCGACTGCGTTCGAAACCGATATCAGCAGAGAATAGGTGTCGATAAACAGCTTGGCTGTTGCAGCAGCAGTTACTGGGCTGGCAGGGCCGGTCGTCGACACGGCTGCAACCTGCGCCGAGACGGACTGCGTTAACTGGACGGCGTCTTTCGCCAAACCGATCAGAGTGATGTAGTTATCGTACTCTGCGCCCTGAAGCTTGGCACCGTACCGGCCAAGAACGGCAGGAAGCTTTTGCAGGACGTTCTGCAAGTGTTGCGGATCGTCCATGGAATAGCCGCCATCCGCCGTTCTCTGACCGACTCCAAAATCATTGGCAAGGTTCGGAAACTGGCGGGCCAAAGCTCCGAGGTCGGCACCATTGGCGTCCAGGTCCCCATTCAGACCATCCAGTGTCGTCTTCTGCGGATGCGCCTGAATCAATCGCGGCAAACCAATCCCTGCAGCCTCTAGCGCTGCAGGCTCCCGGTTCTGTAAGCCGTTTAGGTTCGCAGCCAGCGTTTCAAACTTGCTGTTTGCAGCAGAGATTTGCGTTCCGATTGCCCTGAGTTCGGACCGGCAACTGGAGCAAGCATATCCAAATCCAGATCCCGGCTCGCCCTCGTCATCAGTCTCTTCACCGGTGCCCACCTCCTCTTCCTCGAAGGGATCACCAATTCCGTACTTGCCGAAAAGGTCGCCATCTTCAGTCTCAGAGAAGATGTCGCCGAGATTCTCATCGAAGCCTTCCCCCATTTCGTCAGCGCTATCCCCCGACGAGCCGCCTGATGTGGTCGTACCAGGGGTGCAGCTTGCGGTCACAGTAGAAGAGCCACCGGTTGACTGCACATCGACCGTCCCGGAGGTTGAACCTGACCCGCCGGCCGCGATGGAGCCGCTTCCTGAACCCGTAACATTCTGACTTCCAGCACCGAAGAATACCGTCGTTGCGACACCACCGGCAGCGGTAACGCTGAAATTGATGGAACCGCCGGAAGGCACTGAGACTGTTCCGGGAAGGGAGTAAAATCCTGTACCGGAGGCGGTGCTGCTGTAGGCCGAACAGGCGATTTGCGCACTCGCCGTTTCCGGCATTGCGGCAAGCCCGCAAATACTGAGGAAACACAAAAAGAGTTTCGAATTGGCAATGGTCTTTGCGATCTTGAGCACGTTCATCGGCACACCAACCCCTTACAACGCTGCCGAAACTTCAGGGAGGACGAACACTGAATTCAGACCAAGCGAATCCGTTCGCCAAAGCCCCCGCGGCCCGGCGCCAAAAACAATTTTTCACTGGCATGACAATGACTTCATCCCCATGGCGACAATCGCTCAGGTTGCTTGTGCGGCGCAATTCCCTAAAATTAGGGGTGTGTCTCCAGGTCGCATACCCGGTTCCAAAAACAAAAAAACCGGCCCGCGGTCGCGAGCCGGCTGTTCTTGTTTTTCTGCCTTGGTGCGGCCCGGGGGTGGCCGTCAGGCCGCCACTTCATCGCGGCCGGCAACAATCTTGACGATATCGGCCATGATGTCAGTGAGCTGGAAATCCTTGGGCGTATAGACCGCGGCAATACCCATCGCCTTCAGGCTGGCGGCATCCTCATCCGGGATGATGCCGCCGACGATCACCGGGATGTCGTCCGCGCCGTCTTGCCGCAACCGGTCCATGACATCGCGCACCAAAGCCAGATGGGAGCCGGACAGGATCGACAATCCGATGACATGGACATCCTCTTCAACCGCTGCGTTGACGATCTGGGCCGGCGTCAGGCGGATGCCTTCATAAACCACCTCCATGCCGCAATCGCGTGCCCGGACGGCGATCTGCTCAGCGCCGTTGGAATGGCCGTCCAATCCCGGTTTACCAACCAGGAACTTCAGCCGGCGGCCGAGCTTGGCTGAAACTGCGTCCACATCCGCGCGCACGCTTGCCAGATCCCCCGAATCATCCTTGACCGATTTGCCGACGCCGGTCGGCGCACGGTATTCACCGAACACTTCCCGCAGCACCTGGCCCCATTCGCCGGTGGTGACGCCCGCCTTGGCGGCCGCTATCGATGGTTCCATGATATTGCGGTCTTCCGCTGCGGCCGATTTCAGATCGGCCAGTGCGGCTGTAACCTCAGCCTCGTCGCGATTTTCCCGCCAGACCTTGATCTTGTCGACCGCTTCCCGTTCGACATGCTCGGGAACCGTCAGGATGCCGCCATCCTCACCGGCTGCCAAGGGGGACGGCTCGCTTTCGGTCCACTTATTGACGCCGACGACGATCTGTTCACCGGCCTCGATGGCGAACAGCCGCCCGGAATTGGCTTCAACGAGCTGGCGCTTCATGTAGCTGGAATCGATGGCGGCCACCGCGCCGCCCATGTCATCGATCCGGGCGAGTTCATCGCGGGCCTGCTCCTTCAGTGCTTCCACCTTTGCGGTGATTTCCTTGGAGCCATCAAAGATATCGGCATATTCGAGAAGATCGGTTTCATAGGCAACGATCTGCTGCATGCGCAGCGACCATTGCTGATCAAACGGACGGGGCAGGCCCAGTGCCTCGTTCCAGGCCGGAAGCTGGACTGCGCGGGCCCGGGCGTTTTTGGACAGAACCACGGCCAGCATCTCGAGCAGGATACGGTAGACGTTGTTTTCCGGCTGCGGCTCTGTGAGGCCCAGGGAATTCACCTGCACCCCGTAGCGGAACCGGCGGTAGCGCTCCTCCTCGACACCATACCGTTCCCGGCAAATCTCATCCCACAGCTCGGTAAAGGCGCGCATCTTGCACATCTCGGTAATGAACCGCATGCCCGCATTGACGAAGAACGAAATCCGTCCGACCGCCTTGGGAAAATCTTCTTCCGGAATGGCACCGCTGGCCTTCAGATTGTCCAGAATGGCGATTGCCGTTGCCAGCGCGAATGACAGTTCCTGCACCGGCGTCGCGCCTGCTTCCTGCAGATGATAGGAGCAGACATTCATCGGGTTCCATTTCGGCATGTTGGAATAGGTCCAGGCGATGACATCGGTCGTCAAACGCAGAGACGGTGCCGGCGGAAACACATAGGTGCCGCGCGACAGATATTCCTTGATGATGTCGTTTTGCGTGGTGCCCGCCAGAGCCAGCAGGTCGGCGCCTTGCTCATCCGCCGCCGCCGCATAGAGCGCCAGCAGCCAGGGCGCGGTGGCATTGATCGTCATTGACGTATTCATGCGCTCCAGCGGAATGTCCGCAAACAGCGCGCGCATATCGCCGAGATGGGATACCGGCACACCGACCTTGCCGACTTCGCCGCGGGCCAGAATATCATCCGGGTCGTAGCCGGTCTGGGTGGGCAGGTCGAAGGCCACCGACAGGCCGGTCTGCCCCTTGGCGAGATTGCTGCGGTAAAGCTTGTTGGACTCCGTCGCCGTGGAGTGTCCGGCATAGGTACGGAAGATCCAGGGGCGATCCCGCTCTTTCAATCCTTCGGTCGTCTTCGTCATTCTCTCCATCTCCCGTACGGCAATTTTATTGTTTTTCTTGGCCATTTTGGCGGTTTATCGGCTCATTTTATTGAGTTTCAGTGTGCCGGACATTCCGGCCTAACGAAACTCTTTATTCGCAATGCAAAAAATCCATGGACGAAAAAAGCAAGTTAAGCAATAG
This sequence comes from Roseibium sp., assembly GCA_965230445.1. Lineage (GTDB taxonomy): Bacteria > Pseudomonadota > Alphaproteobacteria > Rhizobiales > Stappiaceae > Roseibium. The sequence continues at coordinate 4,150,455 of OZ246005.1, forward strand.
TCGAATATAAACGAGCGCTATTTTGAACGATAGTTGCGCGCTGAGCCATTGGAGCCACCCCGGAACTTGTGCGTGTGCGAGAAAGCACGAGAGCGGGCGTGATTGGGAGACTGAGGAATATGAACCAGGCAGCGGAAGCAAATGATAACCGAACGCGCACGGAGGCGCCGGTGAAAGATTTGTATGAACTCGGCGAGATTCCGCCGCTCGGCCATGTGCCGGAAAAAATGTATGCCTGGGCGATCCGCCGCGAGCGCCATGGCGCTCCGGAAGACGCCATGCAGCTTGAGGTCGTGCCGACCTGGGAGCTGGACAGCCACGAAGTGCTGGTCCTCGTGATGGCCGCCGGGGTCAATTACAACGGCATCTGGGCCGGTCTCGGCGAACCGATCAGCCCGTTTGACGGCCATGGCGCGCCGTATCACATCGCCGGCTCGGACGCCTCCGGCATTGTCTGGGCGGTTGGCGACAAGGTGAAGCGCTGGAAAGTCGGTGATGAAGTCGTCATCCACTGCAACCAGGACGACGGCGACGACGAGGAATGCAATGGCGGCGATCCGATGTATTCCACATCCCAGCGGATTTGGGGATACGAGACGCCGGACGGCTCGTTTGCCCAGTTCACCCGCGCCCAGGCCCAGCAGCTGATGCCACGGCCGAAGCATCTGACGTGGGAAGAAAGCGCCTGTTACACGCTGACGCTCGCCACCGCCTACCGCATGCTGTTCGGCCACCATCCCCATGAACTGAAACCCGGCCAGAACGTTCTGGTCTGGGGGGCCTCCGGCGGTCTCGGCTCCTACGCCATCCAGCTGATCAACACTGCCGGCGCAAACGCCATCGGCGTGATCTCCGACGAGGACAAGCGCCAGTTCGTGATGGACCTCGGCGCCAAGGGCGTCATCAACCGCAAGGACTTCAGCTGCTGGGGCCAGTTGCCCACGGTCGGCTCGCCCGAATATGGCGAGTGGTTCAAGGAAGCACGGCGCTTCGGCAAGGCCATCTGGGACATCACCGGCAGGGGCAACAATGTCGACATCGTCTTCGAGCACCCGGGCGAGGCAACCTTCCCGATCTCGACCTTTGTCTGCCGCAAGGGCGGCATGGTGGTGATCTGCGCCGGAACCACCGGCTTCAACACCACCTTCGACGTCCGCTACATGTGGATGCATCAGAAGCGGCTTCAGGGCTCGCACTTTGCCCATCTGAAGCAGGCAGCCGCCGCCAACAAGCTGATGATCGAGCGCCGCATCGACCCGTATATGTCGGAAGTGTTCCCGTGGGAGCAGATCCCGCAGGCACACACCAAGATGTGGAAGAACCAGCACGCGCCGGGCAACATGGCCGTTCTGGTTTCCGCGCCGACCACCGGCCTGCGCACGCTTGAAGACGTGATCGAGGCAGGCAAGCGCTAAACAGTTCCTCCCGGAAGGCTGTCAGACGCTGACGGCAAGGCCGGTCCGCAACGCGGGCCGGCTTTTTCCTTTTCCGCAAAGCGCTTGCTTTCAATTCAAAGCGCGGTGGAAATTCCACGCGCCGCCCCATTTTCGCTCATGTTGGCGGGAATGGAACGGACACACCGGTTTTCCCGCAAGGGCAAGGACATATCAGATTGCTGAAGACATCGACCCTTTTCCGCGTTTCCGCCGCCCTATTCGTCGGCTTGACGGTTGCCGCCTGCGTCTCTGATACCGGACCGGTACCGCCGTTTTACACCGACCTTGCCCGGCCCAACGCGCAAATCGATGTGGCGACCGCAGCGCAGATGATCTCGCAGTATCGCAGCAACAACGGCAAATCCGCCGTGCAACCGGATGCGAGCCTGACCCGGATCGCACAAACACAGGCGGATGCGATGGCGAAGGCCGGATCGGTGCGGGCATCGCTTGCCGGCAATATGAGCCTCAAGGCGCGGCTTGTCTCCATCGGCGAGGACAAGACGGCAGCTTCGGAAAATGTCAGTGCGGGCTACCACACGCTGGCAGAAGCGTTTTCCGGATGGCGGGAATCGCCCAAGCACAACGCGGTTCTTCTGACCGAAGGCGCAACTCGGATGGGCATTGCAACCGCCTACGCGTCCGGCGCCAAGCACCGGGTGTTCTGGTCGCTGATCATGGCCACGCCGCCTGGCACAAATTAACGGTGCCCAGCTACTCGACCGTGATCTGATGGGCAAGCGAGCGCCCGTCACTGACCGTGACCTGGGTGAAACCCATCATCTTGCAGAAATCGAGAAAATTCAGTTCGTGCGGCCGGTCGGCCTGGTTGAACAGCGGTGTCGCCCGCGCCCGGGAGGTCAAGCTGGCCAGCAAGGCGCGCAGCCGGAAAAGCGTATCGTAGGTGCCGTCTGTGGTCGCCACTATGATCATCTTTTCCAGGCGCTCGCCCTTGGCAAACACATGGTAGGCAGGCGCGTAGTTCTGCTGAAGCTGCTGGGCGGCAAGGCCGATGACGAAGGCCGCGCGTGAACTTTCAAGCGCATCCCGTGCAACAGGCACATTGGCGACATAGGTCTCCGACGAACTCGGCTCCGGATAGTAGTAGCCCGCATGGCGGTCATCCGCCTGTGCCGCAAACGCTCCCAGAGCAAACACCAAAACAAACAGACCTCGACCCAACATCCGCCACTCCCCAGAATTGTTTCCAGCTAGAGTGGGCAAATGCGCGGCATGATGCAAGCGGAGCCAGACACGTTATACCAACGGGCAGACATAAAGACGTATCTGATTGAGCGAAAATCTGTGCCTGGCAAGGCGGCATGCGCAGCGCGGCAACGCAGCCAGGGATTGTTTCTTCCGGCTGGCATTGGCGTGCGACTACCACGGTTCGATTATCTGCCCGGAACGGGGAATACGCCTTAACGCGTTGAAATCTTTGGTTTCAGGCTACATCAAGAGCTTCAACCAGAGACGAAAACCCGCTCGGCCGGCTAGGATCAACAGCAACCGGAGTTAGGCTCCGCCGAGGACGCGCTCAAGTTCGGGAAGGAATGTTTCCCGATAGCTCTCCGGCCCGAGCGGGCCGATAAACTTGTAGCGGATCTTGCCGTTACCATCGACGATGAAGGTTTCCGGAACACCGTAGACGCCCCAATCAATGGCCACGCGGCCGGACACATCCGTCCCGATCAGGTCGTAGGGGTTTCCGAGGCTGCCAAGAAAGCGCCGGGCGTTTTCCGGCTTGTCCTTGTAGTTGATCCCGGCAAGCTGAATGTCTTCCCGTTCGCCGAGCGCTTCGATAAGCGGATGTTCCTGCCGGCATGGACCGCACCACGACGCGAAGATGTTGACCACCGTAACCTTGCCGTCAAAATCCGCCGAGGCAAAGCCCGGAATCGGTGCGCCATCGCGCGCGACGCCTTCAAGCGGATCGAGGTCGAAGTCCGGCGCGGGTTTGTCGATCAGAACAGACGGGATCTTGCTGGGGTCGCCGCCCATGGTGAGCTGAAACAGGAACAGCCCCGCCAAAGCGGAGAAAACAATCACCGGCAACAGAACGAGGATCGGGATCGAACGTTTTGCCGGTTCGTTGCCTTGGTTGGCCTCGGTGCCGCTCATCAGAGCTTGCCTTCCCTGCCGGCTGAACCCGCTTGCTGTCCGCTTCGGGTAAAGCCCATATCCGCAAGTTCTTTCAGATCTGCTTCCTGGCGCGCCTTGTCGATCAGCACCCAGGCCACCAGGCCGATAATTGCGGCAAGGCAAAGGCCGTAGGAAGCCAGAATAAAACCGGCATGAGGTCCAAGTTCCATAGCCGTTACTCCGCCGGTTGTGCCGTTGCCGTTGCGGCCATGCCGCCGGTCTGGGCCGTTGCCGCTGCGCGCAGGCGCATCGCCCGCACCCGCCGGCGCAGCACTTCATTGCGCATGGCCATCAGATGCAGCAGGAAGAACAGGAAGGTGAATGCCAGCGCCATGATCACCAGCGGATAGAGAATATCCGGGTGAATGGTCGGGCCATCCATGCGCACCACACTTGCCGGCTGATGAAGCGTGTTCCACCAGTCGACCGAAAACTTGATGATTGGCAGGTTCAAGGCACCGACGAGCGTCAGAACGGCTGCTGCCTTGCCGGCCTTGATCGGGTCCTCCATCGTCCGCCACAAGGTCATCAGACCCAGATACATGATGAACAGGACCAGAACCGAGGTCAGGCGTGCGTCCCAGACCCAATAGGTACCCCACATGGGTTTGCCCCAAAGGGACCCGGTCAAAAGACAGATGAAGGTGAAAACCGCCCCGATGGGCGCAGCGCTTTTGGCGGACACATCGGCCAGCGGGTGTTTCCAGACCAGCGTGCCAAGCGAGGATGTCGCCATGATCGCGTAGCACATCATGGAGAGCCAGGCCGCAGGAACGTGAATATACATGATCCGAACCGTATCGCCCTGCTGATAGTCTTCAGGGGCGACGAAGAAGGTCATGTAAAGACCGGCGGCGAAAAACAGGACGCACAGACCGATCAGCCAAGGCAGGACAACCTGCACCAGGCGGAGGAAACGCGTCGGATTTGCATAATCCCAGAGAGCCATGGAACCGTTCTAATCTAGTGATCTGCCGTCATCAATGCGCAATACAGGACAGATCCGCATTGAGAAGGGTCAATTTTGCCATTCTCATGACGTTGAAGGTGCGGGGTAATAATTCGCTAATGATAAAATTATCAATTCTCCCTGAGGGCGGGATTAACCCGCTGAGCGCTAGTGTTGTGTTGTCGCAAACGCAATACGCGCCAGACGGCGCTTGTCCAAAGAGGAACCACCGTATGTCCTTCCTTAAAACGGCTCTTGTCGCCGCCTTTCTTGCAACGACTGCCCTTGCTCCGGTTCACGCGCAAACCGCGCCAGACCCGGCATCGCCGACCGTACAGGATCCGAATGCCGGCCAGGGCGGCAATATATTTCAGCGGTTCGCCCGCGGTGTCGGCAATGTCCTGAGCGGTGGTCAGCAGGGTGCAACCGGCAACGGCAACACGACCGGCGTTGCTTCCGCAGGCAACGGTAACGGTTCCGGCGGCGGCGGCAATGACAGCGGCGACAACGACGACGATGACGATGACGATGGTGATGATGGCGACGACAACGGTTCAGACGACAGCGACGACGATGATGACGACGACAACTGATCGTCTCACTCTCTGATCTAGTTGGCGCCGGCCCTTTGGCCGGCGCTTTGCGTTTGGCGTCAGTCCCCTGCAAACCTCAGCGCGGCAGCAGAGGCAATCGTGCCGATGACCGCCGAGATCAGCGTCAGGGCGCAGAGAATCGCGAACGGCGTCATGAAAGGCACAGGATCGCGGACGGCGGCATCCGTCGCGCTAACGCCAAAAATCAGCACCGGGATTGCCAGGGGAACGACCAGAACTGCCAGCAGCAATCCGCCCCGGCGAAGGCTCACCGTAAGCGACGCGCCAATGGCGCCGATCAGGGTCAGCGCCGGCGTGCCGGCAAAAAGCGTGGCGGTCACTGCGGCCGTTGCCACCGGCTCGATGTTCAGAAAAACCGCAAACAACGGCGCGGCGACCACCAGCGGCAACCCGGTCGAGACCCAATGGGCGGCGCACTTGATCAGGACCACCACCTCGAGCGGCCGCCCGGCCATCAGCATCAGATCAAGCGTACCATCGTCCCGGTCGGCCTGAAACAGCCGGTCCAGGCCGAGAAGCGTTGCCAACAGGGCACCAATCCACAGGATCGCTGGGCCGATGCGGGCAAGCAGATTGAGGTCCGGTCCGATGCCGAACGGGATCACCGTCACCACCGCCAGGAAGAACAGCACGCCGACCAGCGCACTGCCGCCGATGCGCATGGACAGTTTCAAATCGCGCCAGAAGAGCGCCGCCGCCCAGCCGGTCATGCCGCATCTCCCCCGTCAAGAGGAGCCGGACTTGCCGCTTCCATGTGAAGCTTTTTGATGCCGTTCAGGGCAAGGGGCGTGTGGGTTGCTGTTACAATCATGCCGCCACGGTCCGTGTGGCCGTTCATGAGATTCAGCAGGGTCTGTTCAGATGCGGCGTCGAGCGCGGATGTCGGCTCGTCCATCAGCCAGACCGGCCGGGGCGTGATCAACAGCCGGGCAAGCGACAGGCGCCGTTTCTGGCCGGCGGACAGGAAACCGGCGGGAAGATGGGCGGTGTGCCCGACACCGAGAAGCTGCAGGGCTTCGTTCGGTTTCATCGCTTCGCCGGAAAAGGGGCTCGTTTCGGCTGGCGCACTGAAAGCCCGCCAGAAGTCGAGGTTTTCAAGTGCCGTCAATGCAGGCTTGACCGCGTCCTGATGGCCGAAATAGTGGCAATATTCATTTGCCGGGCGCGGGTCGTCGCTGGAGTTCGCGGCACCGACCAGCTTGATCGACCCTTCCGAAAGACTGACCAGACCGGCCAGCGTCCGCAACAACGTCGACTTGCCGATGCCGTTTGCCCCCGTCACGACAAGGGCGGTTCCACTGGCAATCTTGAAGGACAGCGCCTGAAACACGCGGCGCCCGCCACGGTCAACTGTCAGATTCTCGGCAATCAGTTCCAGGGTCGTTCTCCGTTCCCGCTGCAAGGCGAACCATTTGACCCCAACTAGGGATCATTCGCTTGCCCCGCATGGGCATATGTCAAACATGCTGGAATTGAAAGAGGCCCTTGGCCGGGCAAAGGCGTTGTTGTTTCTGACTTCTGCCGGTTGATAGAAGGTCAACAAGACCGATTCCGCCGAGCGTTGATTGCTGCTGTCGACGGACAAGGTAACCGGACTTTCCAATTCAACCAGACGGTCACTGGCACAAGCTCCGTGAAAAAATCCGGAAGCAAGAAACATAAAAACAAAACGCACCATTAACAACGGACCTAAAATTTGATCATTGAATAAGGCTATCTGAAATCTGATCTTAGTATTATTATGGATGATTATCGAATCTAATATGACTGACTTATCGTCAAATTACGCATTTATTCTTTCAAGCGTGTCTCCCTGAAGCCAATTTGAATTTACAGATGGCACTGCGTTCCAGTGTGCGCCTTCCCATGTTTAACGTTGTGTCTTGATGGGATACGCTCTGGCCACATGTCCTCGGCACTTGTATGTGTTTTCTGGAGCGAGAGTCCGGATAGTCCGGAACCAGTCAGAGAGGCGCGACCGGCTGCGGGTTTGCGAAGCTTAACGGGTCGCTGCATGCGAGGGAGACAGTTCGACATGTCCACGTCCATCGACAGTTTCAATTGCAAGAAGACACTCGAAGCAGGCGGCAAGACCTATACCTACTTTTCCATTCCCGAGGCCGAGACAAATGGTCTTGAGGGCGTCTCCCGCCTGCCGTTTTCGCTGAAGGTCGTTCTGGAAAACCTGCTGCGCTTCGAGGACGGCCGGACGGTCACGAAGGAAGATATTGTCGCCTGTGCGGAATGGCTGAAGACGAAAACTTCCACCCACGAAATCTCCTACCGCCCGGCGCGTGTGCTGATGCAGGATTTTACCGGTGTTCCGGCGGTGGTCGATCTGGCGGCGATGCGCGATGCTGCGGTGAAACTCGGCGGCGACCCGAAAAAGGTCAACCCTCAGGTTCCGGTCGATCTTGTCATCGACCATTCGGTGATGATCGATTTCTTCGGCACCAGGGATGCGTTTCAAAAGAACGTCGAGCTGGAATATGAGCGCAATCAGGAGCGTTACGAGTTCCTGCGCTGGGGCCAGTCTGCGTTTGACAATTTCCGTGCCGTCCCGCCGGGCACCGGGATTTGCCACCAGGTGAATCTGGAATACCTCGCCCAGACGGTGTGGACCAAGGAAGATGGCGGCGAGACAATCGCCTATCCGGATACGCTGGTGGGCACCGACAGTCACACCACAATGGTCAACGGCCTTGCCGTCCTCGGCTGGGGTGTCGGCGGCATCGAGGCGGAAGCGGCGATGCTCGGCCAGCCGATCTCCATGCTGATCCCGGAAGTCATCGGCTTCAGGCTGACCGGCAAACTGAATGACGGCATCACCGCCACCGATCTTGTCCTGCGCGTTGTCGAAATGCTGCGCCAGAAGGGTGTGGTCGGCAAGTTCGTCGAGTTTTACGGCCCCGGCCTCGACAATCTCAGCCTTGAGGATTCGGCGACCATCGCCAACATGGCCCCGGAATATGGTGCTACTTGCGGATTTTTCCCGGTCGATGCCGATACGCTGAAATACCTCCGGGCGACCGGCCGCGATGCGGACCGGGTGGCGCTGGTGGAGGCCTATTCCAGGGCGCAGGGCATGTTCCGTTTTGGCGGCGAGGAGCCGGAATTTACCGACATGCTTGAACTCGATATCTCCACGGTCGTGTCGTCGATTTCCGGCCCCAAACGCCCGCAGGACCGCATCGATCTTACCAATGCCGCGAGCGGCTTCGCACAAACCATGGAGACCGAATTCAATAAGGCCGGAGAGCTTTCCAGGCGTGTCAGCGTTGACGGCAAGGACCATGACCTCGGCAATGGCGATGTGGTGATTGCCGCGATCACCTCGTGTACCAACACCTCCAACCCGTCCGTTCTGATCGGTGCCGGGCTTCTGGCGAGAAACGCTCTCCAAAAGGGCCTGACCGTCAAACCTTGGGTAAAGACCTCGCTGGCGCCCGGCTCCCAGGTGGTGACCGACTATCTGGAGAAAGCCGGGGTTCAGGACGATCTGGATGCGCTCGGCTTCACGCTGGCCGGCTATGGCTGCACCACCTGCATCGGCAATTCCGGCCCGCTCGCGCCGGAAATCTCCAAGGCGATCAACGACAATGACCTGATCGCCTGCTCGGTCCTGTCCGGCAACCGCAATTTCGAGGGCCGGGTCAATCCGGATGTGCGCGCCAATTACCTGGCTTCGCCGCCGCTGGTGGTTGCCTATGCGATCGCCGGAAACCTCAATATCGACATCACTGAAGATCCACTTGGCGAGGACGGCAACGGCAATCCGGTCTTCCTGAAGGATATCTGGCCGTCGACGGAGGAAATCACATCGCTGATCCGCTCGTCGATCACCGAGGCCATGTTCCGCGAGCGCTATGGCGATGTCTTCAAGGGCGACGGCCACTGGCGGTCGATCAAGGTCGAAGGCGGCATGACCTATGGCTGGCCGCCCGCTTCGACCTACATCCAGAACCCGCCCTATTTCGCCGGCATGACCATGGAACCGAAGCCGCTTGAGGATATCGAGGGCGCTGCTGTGATGGGACTGTTTCTGGACAGTATCACCACCGACCACATTTCCCCCGCCGGCAACATCAAGGCCGACAGCCCGGCGGGCACGTATCTGTCGGAGCATCAGGTCGCCCGGAAGGACTTCAACTCTTATGGCGCCCGGCGCGGCAACCACCAGGTCATGATGCGCGGCACCTTCGCCAATATCCGCATCAAGAACCAGATGGTGCCGGGCGTTGAAGGCGGTGTCACCATGAAGGACGGCAATCAGGCGTGGATCTATGACGTCTGCATGGACTACAAGGCCGCCGGCATTCCGCTGGTTGTCTTTGCCGGCAAGGAATACGGCACCGGCTCCTCCCGCGACTGGGCCGCCAAGGGCACCAATCTCCTCGGCGTGCGCGCGGTGATCGCCCAGTCCTTTGAGCGTATCCACCGCTCGAACCTTGTCGGCATGGGCGTCATCCCGCTCACCTTCCAGGACGGCGAAAGCTGGCAGTCCCAAGGCATCAAAGGCACCGAACGCGTCACCATCAAGGGCATTGCCAGTATCCAGCCCCGCCAGATGATGGCTGTAGAGATTTCCTACGAGGACGGCACTACCAAGACCATAGACTGCCTCTGCCGCGTCGATACCGAAGATGAACTGGAATACATCAAGGCCGGCGGCATCCTGCACTACGTGCTCAGGAACCTGGTGGCCGGGTAAGCGGCTTAAGACCGTATTCTGTGGCTCCGGAGGTTCGCCGGAAGTTGGGCTGGTTGTTATGCGAGCGGCCCAATCCCGCCCCGTCATATCTGGCTGGACCATGACATCCATTCCGCACCATTTTGAGGGGAAGAAGAACTTATCCCCGCCCCGGCACCGGGGCTGCATGCTCGTTCGTGTCCGCTCACACGGGCGTCCTCGGGACCGTAGACCCGGGCGGAAACGGTGCGGCTCGGGAGGGCGCGGCGGGGATGAAAACATCCAAGCGCCTGTCCAACAGCCGGATCCATATCGGCCATGAGAAAAGGCCTGGGCAAGGCCTGCCGCGCCTTGCCACTCCCATTGATTTAAGGGAAAAATTTTTCACAATGCCGGTGGTATACCCATGCGGTGCCAAATGTGTTTCTGCTCCGTCCCGTGTTGAGGCGGGAACTGGGCGAACCGGTTTCGGCCTTTGACTTAGAGAATCGGGAAAACAGGTTGACATTGGGTCATTATTGTCCCAACTTTTGAAAGTTCAGAATACGCAATGCAGATCGTGTTGTGCAAACAACCGCAGCTCTGTGCAGCCATGACGGCTGGTTTATGGGCAAGTTTCCTGTGGCAACACGTATTCAGTTCATACGCGACATTCGAAAACAGGCATCAGCGCTTGGGCTTGAGATGATCGTGGACACAAAGAAAGGCAAAGGCAGCCACTACCGGGTGACTGTCGGAGCCAGAACAACCACCGTTCCCGAGAAGATCTCGCCCTTGATGGCGAAGATCATCCGAAAGCAACTCGGTCTTGATTGACCTTTAGGAAGATCCATGGGCGCAACGTTTTTCGCCGAACTCACCCCTGATCCGGACGGCGGGTTTGTCGTGACATTTCCGGATGTGCCGGAGGCGATTTCCGGTGGGGGGGGCCGCGCGGAAGCCCTGGAGCTGGCAGCCGATGCATTGACTGTTGCCCTGCTTGGACGTTTGGAGGACGGGCTGGAGCTTCCCGAGCCGGAGGCGCAGTCTGCTTCTCTTGTACCAGTAACCGTGCCTGCACAGTTCGCGGCAAAGATTGCGTTGATTGAAGCGTTCAAGGCAACGCTGTCCGCTGACCCAACCATGAGCCAAAGCGAACTCGCCCGCCGGCTCGGCATTGATCACAAGGAAATCCGCCGCCGTCTCGATCCGAACCACAAGACCAAATTGCCGGCTTTGGAAGAAACGTTGAAAGCGTTGGGCAAGCGCCTGGTCATCAGGATCGAGGACGCAGCTTGATCGCATCACTTGGTGCGAGCTGCTAAAGTTTTTCCCCTTCACAAGGATGTTGATTGAACGTCATGAGCCCGCGCCACATCTGCGTTCGAAGCACTTTGACGAGGAGGAGATGTCATGTTGAACCGTCGCGGGTTTTTGGGGCTGGCTGTTGGCGCTGCGGGAGCGTCTGTTGCGGCGGTCATTGCGACGCCGTCTTTTGCAAAGAACCCGCTTGCACTGACCGGGTATGATCCGGTTTCCTATTTCTCCGGGCGCAAGCCGGTGAAAGGCAAGACGTCGTTCACAACCTCTCATCGCGGGTTGACCTACCGGTTCGCCAATGCCGGAAACCGCGACGCATTCAAAGCAAATCCGAACCGCTATGCCCCGCAATATGACGGCTACTGCGCCTATGGCGTTTCCCAGGGCTACAAGGTCGGCGTCGACCCGCTGGCTTACAAGGTCGTGAACGGCAAGCTCTACGTGAACTACTCAAGATCCGTGCAACGCACCTGGAGCCGCAATGTCCCGGGCTATATCGCCGAGGCGAACCGGAACTGGCCGGGCTTGAGGTAGAACTGGCGGAGGCTGAAAAGCTGCAACGGCAAGGCCATTTAGCTTTGGCAACCAATGAATGGCGAATACGTATTAATACTTAAAAGCACAGCTTGCATTTTACTCGTCTACGGAGATACGCTTCTTGGTAGTAATATCTAACAAGGAACAATCCTCGGGCTGGGCGGGTAAATCATGCAAATGCTTGAATCATTCTTTGGACTTATCGGTGACCTGACTTGGGGATGGGCGCTGGTTCCCTTCCTCGTGGTGATCGGTGTGTTCTTCACCGTCTCTACCGGCTTCGTACAGATCCGTTACTTCAAGCGCATGTTCCGGGTTTTGTCCTCGCAGAACCAGACCGGCGATCCGAATGCGATCTCCGCGCGCGAAGCCCTGCTCTTGTCGGTCGGCGGACGTGTCGGCGGCGGTAACATCGCCGGGGTCGCGGTTGCAATCACTCTTGGTGGACCGGGTGCGATCTTCTGGATGTGGGCGATCGCGATCGTCGGCATGGCAACCAGCCTGATCGAATGCTCGCTGGCGCAATTGTTCAAGCGGACGGCCGGTGACGGAACGTTCCGCGGCGGCCCGGCCCGTTCGATCATTCATGGTCTTGGTGAGGATTACCGCTGGCTGGCCGTGCTTTATGCCATCAGTCTGATCGCCGCCTTTGCCATCGGCTTCCCGGCATTCCAGGGCAATACGGTTGCCGGCGCGGTCCAGGACAGCATCGGCGTTGACCGCTTGTGGACGGGCATTCTGCTGACCCTTCTGACCGGCGTCATCGTTTACGGCGGTATTCACCGGATCGCCAAGACTGCGGACATTATCGTGCCGATCATGGCCGTCGGCTATATCGGCATGGCGCTGATCATCATCGTGATCAACATCACCGAGATTCCGTCCGTTATCTACACCATCGTCACCAGCGCCTTCGGCCTGAACGAGGCGATTGGCGGCGGCATGGGTGCGGCGCTCGCACAGGGCATCCGCCGCGGTCTGTTCTCCAACGAGGCCGGTCTCGGATCAGCGCCCAACGTTGCGGCAACGGCAGATGTCCGCCATCCGATCAGCCAGGGGATCACGCAATCCTTCTCGGTATTCATCGACACGATCCTCATCTGTTCCTGTACCGCCTTTGTCATCCTGCTCGGTGATGTCTATCAGCCGGGCGCGGAAGGCGTTGACGGCGTGGTCCTGACCCAGCAATCGCTGGTCTCGCATCTGGGCGGCTGGACCAGCTACTTCCTGACCGTGGCGATCCTGCTGTTTGCCTTCAGCTCGATCATCTACAACTACTACCTGGGTGAGAACGCGATCACCTTCATGTCTGGAAATCCTGCCCTGATCCATGGTCTGCGCATCGCGGTGATGGCGGTCGTGTTTCTGGGAGCGTTCGCACCCAATGCGACGGCGGTGTTCTTCTTCTCCGATCCGATGATGGGCATACTGGCAGTGGTCAACCTTCTGGCGTTGCTGATGCTTTTCCCAACGGCCAAACGCATCCTGGTCGACTTCAATGAGCAGGTCCGCGCCGGAGTTGACCGGCCCGTTCTGGACCCGGACAAGTTCGCCGATCTCGACATCGACCGCACGGCCTGGGTGAAGAAAGACTAGGCGGCTCCGCATTCTGAGGTTTCGTATCTGATACTCTCCCAACGTCCTACTTGCCCACGGACGCCGGGAGAGGCACAAAGGCGCCAACCAATGTTGGCGCACAGGAGCGGGCCGGTGACGAAGACGAACCAGGGCAATTTCTTCGAGGATTTCGAGGTCGGGGCGGTCATCCGCCACGCCACGCCGCGCACGGTGGCGGAAGGCGATCAGGCGCTCTATACCGCACTTTACGGGTCGCGCTTTGCCGTGCAGTCGTCGGATGCCTTTGCCGGCAATCTGGGCTATGCCCAGGCACCGCTGGACGATCTGCTGGTCTTTCATGTGGTGTTCGGCAAGACCGTTCCCGACATCTCTTTGAATGCTGTTGCCAATCTCGGCTATGCCGGTGGCCGGTTTCTATCGCCGGTCTATCCGGGCGATACGATTTCGACCGTCTCCGAAGTCATCGGCAAGAAAGAAAACTCCAACGGCAAGACAGGCGTCGTCTATGTGCGTTCGACCGGCTATCTGTCGGACGGCACCGAGGTGTTGGACTATGTTCGCTGGGTGATGGTGAAAAAGCGTGATCCCGCCAATCCGGCACCGGAGCCCGTTGTGCCGGAATTGCCTGCCGCCATCGATCCGAACGCACTGGGCAATGCCGTCCCGATGCTCGACACGTCCCAATGGGATGACGACCTGGCCGGTTCAAGGTTTCGTTTCGGCGACTACGCCGCCGGCGAGAAGATCGACCACGTTGACGGCATGACCGTGGAAGAAGCCGAACACCAGCTTGCGACCCGGCTTTACCAGAACACCGCGAAGGTGCATTTCAATCAGCATACCGAGGGCGGGGGCCGATTTGGCAGGCGGCTGATCTATGGCGGTCATGTGATCTCGCTCGCCCGGGCGCTGTCGTTCAATGGCCTTGGCAACGCCTTCCACATTGCCGGGATCAATGGCGGGCGTCATGTTGCGCCGCTATTCGCCGGCGGCACCGTCTATGCCTGGTCGGAAGTCCTGGAAACCTCGGAGATCGAAGGCCGGGAGGATGTCGGCGCGCTGCGATTGCGTCTTATCGCGGCCGTCGACCGGCCCTGCAATGATTATCCCTACAAGAATGAGGACGGATCTTATTCTGACGGCGTGATTCTGGATTTCGATTATTGGGCTCTCATGCCGAAATAGCCGAAATCAAACAACGGTCTGGCATCAGGGCCATACTCTGATCGACCGTTGGATGGCACAGGCCGGAATACGGGTCCGTGCAGCGTTGATCGTTGAAACTCCCTGGACGGCCTTCCCCCTCCGGTTGCGGCCTGCTATATGCCCGGCAGCACAAGGGACTGTAGACATGAGCGAAATGCGATTGATCGTTGTCGGCGCCGCCGGGCGCATGGGACGGGCGCTGGTTCGCGCTGTGACAGAGGCCGAAGGGGCAAAGATCAGTGCGGCGATCGAGCGGGAAGGGTCCGGGTTCATCGGCCAGGACTGCGGCGAACTGGCCGGAACCGGGCCGCTCGGCGTACCTGTGACGACTGACGCATTGACCGCGTTTGCCAATGCGGATGGCGTGCTCGATTTCACTGTTCCCGCCGCTTCCCTGCACTTTGCCGAACTTGCGGCCCAGGCACGCATTGTCCATGTGATCGGGACCACCGGCTGGACGGGCGATGACGAGGCGCCACTAAAGGCAGCCTCCCGCCATGCGCGGATCGTAAAGTCCGGTAACATGAGCCTGGGCGTGAATCTTCTGGCCAGCCTCGTGCGCAAGGCCGCCGCCGCACTCGACGCCGATTTCGACATCGAAGTGCTGGAAATGCACCACAAGCACAAGGTCGATGCTCCGTCCGGCACGGCACTGCTTCTCGGCGAGGCGGCTGCAGAAGGCCGCGGCATCTCCCTTGACGAACATGCCGTGCGGGTGCGTGATGGCATCATGGAACCACGCCGGCCGGGCGACATTGGTTTTGCGACCTTGCGTGGCGGCTCCGTGATCGGCGAACACTCGGTAATCCTTGCTGGAGAAGGCGAGCGGATCGAACTGACCCATCGCGCGGAAGACCGCCAGCTGTTCGCGCGCGGTGCGGTGAAGGCTGCGCTTTGGGCCTTCGATCAGAAACCCGGATTTTATTCTATGGCCGATGTTCTCGGCCTAACCGACTGACTTGGATAACTTTCTTAGGAGACCGGCCATGGAACGCCTTCTGGTACTTGTTCGTCACGGGCAAAGCGAATGGAACTTGAAAAACCTGTTCACCGGCTGGAAAGATCCGGACCTGACCGAACAGGGGGTTTCAGAGGCCCATAATGCCGGCCAGCAGCTGAAAGAACTGAAGCTGGAGTTTGATCTGGCGTTCACGTCGGTGCTCGGACGGGCCCAGCGGACGCTGGATATCATTTTGGGAGAGCTTGGCCAGACCGGTCTCGAAACTTTCAAGGATCAAGCGCTGAACGAGCGTGACTATGGCGACCTGACCGGCATGAACAAGGATGAGGCGCGAAAGGAATTCGGCGAAGAGCAGGTGCATATCTGGCGCCGCTCTTACGACGTACCGCCCCCCGGCGGCGAAAGTCTGAAAATGACCGCCGAACGCACGCTGCCTTACTACCGTGCGGAGATTCTCCCCCGCGTTCTTGCCGGCAAGCGCACCATCGTCGCGGCTCACGGCAATTCCCTGCGTTCGCTAATCATGGACCTGGAAGGCCTGTCGCCCGAGCAAATCCTCAAGCGCGAACTGGGTACGGGCACGCCGATCATCTACCGGCTGGATGAGGAAGGTCAGGTCATCAGCGTCCAGGATTTGAAGGACTAGCGACCAAGCCCTGGAGCATCATGTATCCATGGGAACGCATGATGCCGTAACATATTAAATCGATCAGCTTTTGGATGCGCAACCGGCTCCGTTAATACCAACCTGCAGCAATACAAACGTATCTGATGGAGCGAATATCTGTTCCGGGCAAGGCGGCGCACGCAGCGCAGCCTCCCTGGCCGGGCAAGCGCGGCAGCGCGGCCAGGAATTGATTTCCGCCCAGCATCAAAGCCTGCAGCAGGATATCGGCCTCAGCGCCTTCTTCTGCGAACCGCACTCGCCTTGGCAATGCGGGTCGATTGAAAACGGAAATGGCCACGTGCGCCGGGATCTTCGAAAGAAGAACAGAGCTTCAACGCGCCGGGCGGACCAAGACACTGAAGCGCTGACTTTCATCCGCAATTCAACACCGTGGAAATCAATAAGAACCCCGGAGCAATGCCCCGGGGTTCCGTGTTTCAAGCCAGTCTAAGAAAGCCGCTCAGTGTGTTGCCGGGGTTACCATCGCGGTGATGGTGTCCTGAACGGTCAGGACGCCCAGCGGCGCGCCGTCGCCGCCGACGATGCAGCATTCGCTCTGCCCGGTATCGGCAAACGTCTTGGCCGCTTCTTCCAACATGATACCGCTTTGCAGCGTCAAGCCGCCTTCGAGCGTCTTGGTCGTGTCCATGACCGTGTCGACCTTGATCACACGGCCGCGATTCACTTCCTTGACGAAGTCGGAGATATAGGCATCGGCCGGTTTCAGGACGATCTCCTGCCCCGTGCCCTGCTGGATCACCGCGCCATCCCGTAGGATGGCAATGCCATCACCGAGCCGGAGCGCCTCGTCAAGGTCGTGGGTGATGAACACGATGGTCTTGTGCAGCTCTTCCTGAAGGTCTAGCAGCACCGTCTGCATGTCCATGCGGATCAGCGGATCAAGCGCGGAAAACGCTTCGTCCATCAAAAGGATGTCGGCGTCGTTGGTCAGCGCGCGAGCCAGACCCACACGCTGCTGCATGCCGCCGGACAGCTGGTTGGGATAGTGATCCTCAAATCCTTCCAGTCCGACGCGTGCGATCCATTTCTGCGCCCGCGCCTCTGCCTCGCTCATCGGCACGCCCTGGATTTCCAGGCCGTAGACCGTGTTTTTCATCACCGTCCGGTGTGGCAGAAGCGCGAACTTCTGGAACACCATGGCGGTCTTGTGCCGTCTGAACTCGCGCAGTTCGAGCGTATTCATCTTGCACACATCGACATCGCCATAGAGCACTTCGCCATCCGTCGGATCGATCAGGCGGTTGATGTGCCGGATCAGGGTGGATTTGCCCGAACCCGACAGGCCCATAACGACCTGGATCTTGCCATGCGGCATGAAGATATTGATGTCGTTCAGGCCGAGAACGTGATTGTGTTTTTCGTTCAACTCGGCCTTGGACATGCCGTCCTTGACCTTCTGGACCATCTCTTTGCCGTTTGGTCCGAAGATCTTGTAGAGGTTCTTGACGTCGATACCGGTTACCTCAGCCATGGATCACCTCCGAGTGTTTTTGCAGGCGCTTGCCGTAGGCCTGGGTGGCACGGTCGAAAATGATCGCAATGGCAACGATGGCCAGACCGTTCTGGACGCCGATGGTCAAGTACTGGTTGTTGATGGCATTGAGAACTTCCTGGCCAAGTCCGCGCACGCCGATCATCGACGCGACAACAACCATCGAAAGCGCCATCATGATGGTCTGGTTGATCCCGGCCATGATGGTCGGCAGAGCCAGCGGAAGCTGCACGTTGGTCAGTTTTTGCCGTGCATTCGAGCCAAACGCGTCGGCTGCTTCCAGAACATCCTTGTCCACCAGCCGGATACCGAGATTGGTCAGACGAATGATCGGCGGGATGGCATAGATCACAACGGCGATCAGGCCAGGCACCTTACCGATACCGAACACCATCACGACCGGGATCAGATAAACGAAGCTCGGCATTGTCTGCATCAGATCGAGGATCGGATTGACAAAACTCTGCGCGCGCTCGGATCGGGACATCAGGATACCGATCGGAATACCGACGACGATCGCAAGAAGGGTACACACAACGACCATGGCGATGGTCCGCATTGTGTTCTCCCACATGCCCAGATAGCCGATCAGCAGCATCGCGACGAGAGAGGCAACAACGATCCTCCAGCTGCGGCTAAGCAGATAAACAATACCCAAAAGTGCAATAAGAACCAAAATCCAGGGCGAGTTGACCAGCAACGCCTCAAGCCAGATCAGGAAAAGCCTCACGGGTTCAAAAACGGCCTCGATATATTCACCATACGCGCCCGTAAATTCTCTAAAATTGCCGTCGATATACTTGCGCATTGCAAGCAGATCACGTCTACCCATTTCGGGAAATTCGACCAGCCAGTCCATTAATGAGCCCCCTCTGTCAGCTCTTGTTGTTTCTTTGTGCATGCGGGGACCGCGCCGTGGCCCGGCCCCCAGATGTCATCACGGTCACAAAGCCTTTAGAGGGCGGCTTTGATCTTATCGGCTGCTTCCGGGGAGACCCACTGGCCCCAAACATCCCCGAAGTTCTCCAGGAAGAAGTAGGCACCATCTTCGTTGGCAGCCTGGTTGTCGGCCATCCACGCCAGGATCTTGCCGGCGGTGGAGTTGTCCCAGGTACGGCCCTTGACATAATCAAGTGCAATGCCGGCCTTTTCGGAGAACTCGTTGGTCACGACAGTGAACACCTCGGATTTAACCCAAGCGTTTTTCTGCGGATTCTCGCAGTCTTCGATCACGGTACATCCGTCCCACTCGGCCTTGTCATGCGGCACGCCGAAATCGAGCAGGGTCATGTCGTACTTGCCAAGCATCGCTGTCGGCGCCCAGTAGTATCCGATCCATCCGTCGCCACGCTCGTAGGCGCGGGCAAGCGAGCCATCGAGGCCGGCCGCAGAACCCGGATCGACCAGCTCGAAGCCTGCCTCTTCAGCACCATAGGCACGGAAGAGGTTGCCGGTGGTGATGCGGCAGTTCCAGCCGGTCGGGCAAGTGTGGAACGCGCCCTTGCTGGAATCCTCGGCACCGGGGAACAGTTCCGGCTTTGCCAGAGCGTCTTCAACGGTTTCCAGGCCATGCTCTTCGGCCAGGAACGTCGGAACCCAGAAACCTTCCAGACCGCCTTCGTTGAGGATCTCACCGCCGATGATCAGTTCACCTGCGGCGACAGCAGCGTCGAGCGGCTCGCGCACGGCGTTGACCCAAAGTTCCGGTGCCATGTCCGGATCGCCCTTGGAGTTCATGGAGGTAAAGGTCGGCATCGTGTCGCCTGCGACCAATTCCACCGAACACCCATAGCCTTCTTCAAGGATGATCTTGTCGATGTGAGCAATCACACCGGCAGACGCCCAGTTCATCTCCGCGACGGTGACCGTGCCGCAGTCTTCTGCCATCGCCGAAGTTGCCATGCCGGTTAGGCCCGCAGCTGCAAGCAGGATAGACAGCTTTTTCATAGAGGTACTCCTATTTTAGTTACCAGCTGTTCCAGAATGTATTGCGAGCGCCGTCCGCTGAAGTTTCAAGCAATCGGGCGCCGCAAGGTTCTCGAAAAAGTAGGAAAAAGCGAAGGGGCAGCGTTCAGCCAAAGGCCGAGCGATTTTTTACTATGAATTATTTCATTCCCCTGACGCATAAACGTTCTTCACGCTTTTTTTGTCGCCCGGCCCCTTAGGAGCCACGGACCGAAACGCGAAGTGTTACTTCGATCTGGCCCTTTTGACGCTCAACAACATTGCACTCCCGACGCCGAAGCACAACCGCTGCCGGTAAATTCTTATACCCGCTTTGCCGATAATTTCGTGAAAGCGCATGTTTGCGACATCATCAGGCGCTTTAGCGTCTTAAAGAGGTAACTTTCTTGCTATCGCGTCCGGCCTTTACCTGTTGAGCAATGGAAGTCCTGACAGGGAGCAGCGAAGTCTGGTAGGAGTTTCGCGCGAAAAATCAGGAAAAGGAGGACCGGAATGGGTCTGCCGGTTGTTCCGTTCTTGTCAGAGGCCGATGGCGGCGAACGCGAAGAGTGGAAACACGCTCTTCCGGAAGGTTTGCGAGGGATTGTCACCGTCAAGCCGTTCGCGGAGTTGACGGAAGCCGAGCGGCTGACAGCCCGTGTCGCCATCGTTGCCAACCCGTCGCTCGAGGAAGTCGCCGCTCTTCCCGCGCTGGAATGGGTCCACAGCCTGTGGGCCGGTGTTGAACGGCTTGCCGCCCAGTTGCCAAAGGACGGGCCGCGGATTGTCCGCCTGACCGACCCGCAAATGGCGAAGACCATGTCGGAAGCCGTGCTTGCCTGGACGCTCTATCTTCACCGGGACATGCCGCACTATGCCCGCCAGCAATTGCTCGGCGAGTGGCGTCCGCGCCCGTTGAAATCTCCGGACCAGCGCACCATCGGCATTCTGGGGCTCGGCAAGCTGGGCACCGCGAGCGCCTTGAGACTCAAGGCGAATGGATTCACCGTCATGGGCTGGAGCCGTTCTGCGAAGACCCTGGAGGGCATCGAGACCCACTCCGGCCCGGACGGACTGAAGACCGTGCTCGGCAAGTCCGATATCGCGGTCCTTCTCATGCCGCTTACACCCGAAACGCGCGGCCTGATCGGTGCCGAAGAACTGAGCCTCCTGCCGGAGGGCGCCGGACTGATCAACTTTGCCCGCGGTCCTATCCTTCAGACCGATGCGCTCCTGGAAGCACTCGGCAGCGGCCGCCTCGATCATGCGGTTCTCGACGTCTTCGACACGGAACCCCTGCCGCCGGAAAGCCCGCTCTGGATCCACGGCAAGGTCACCCTTTTGCCGCACATCTCAGCCCCGACGATTACCCACACGGCGGTGAAGATCGTGGCAGAAAACATCGGCTGTTTTCTTGAGACGGGCGAAATTCCGCTGAGTGTCGACCGGAAGCAAGGGTATTAGGCCGTGTGGACCCGACAGTTCTCCTCCGCATCGTCGCACTCCTGTCAAGAAGCTTGATGTATTCGGCAGGCAAACGGACACCTGCCTGATTCTCCGGGCTCTACTGACAGGTTCTCAAATGACCGACCTTCCGATCCTCGGCGCCGCGCTGACCCTCGATGCGCTTGAAACTCACCGCAAACTGATGCTCGACAAGCCCCGGGATCTGGAGCTTCAGGATTTCTGGCCATCGGAAGTGCTCAACGACGACTGGCAGCCGCTGGTCGAACGGGCGAAGAAGCTGCTTGACGGCCATCAGGGCCGCGTCGGAATTCACGGGCCGTTCTGGGGCTTTACCGTCGATACGATGGATGTTGATGTGCGCGAGATCGTCAAGAAACGCCTCCTGCAGGGCCTTGAGGTCTGCGAGGCGCTCGGCGGTACGCACATGGTGGTGCACAGCCCCTATTCCACCTGGGACCACAACAATCTCGACAACTATCCAAACGGCCGCGCACGGAAGATCGAACTCTGCCACCTGACCATGAAAGACGCGGTCAAACGCGCCGAGGACATTGGCTGCGAACTGGTGATCGAGAACATCGAGGACAAGGACCCGCTCGACCGGCTGGCGCTCGCCGAAAGCTTCGGCTCGGAGGCGGTCAAGCTGTCCATCGACACCGGCCACGCTCATTATGCCTATGGCACCACCGGCGCGCCGCCGGTCGACTATTACGTCGTCAAGGCCGGCAACATGCTGCGCCACATCCACCTTCAGGACGCCGATGGCCATGCCGACCGGCACTGGACGCTGGGCGAAGGCACCATCAACTGGCATTCGGTATTCGATGCGCTCTCCAAACTCGACAGCAACCCGCGCCTGATCGTCGAACTCCGCGATCACGCCGGCCTGCCCGCCTCCATCGCCAACATGAACGCATTGGGCCTGGCCCAGTAGGTTTTCCAAACATTCGGCAGACGTAAGACAGGGATATTCCGGCGCTCCCGTTTCGAAAGATGCAGAGCGCCGGGATTCGGACTGTCGGGCCTTTGATCGTTCGTTCCGGAAACACGCAGCCCAGGCTTCCGGCGCCAGGATCAGGCCCGGTCAGGCTTCAGCGTTTGTTACGTTTGGCCCGGACCGAGGCGGATCGTGCCTCCTTTGCATTGACACACACCGTCATCCAAGTGCGTGGCAATGGAAGCCATTCCGTTCTCACGCCCCCACGCCACCCTTTTTCCCGTGGCACGGTGACTGGGAACCCTGCTATTTAAGTGCGGCGAGGATGGCATAAGGCGGTAACCCTAGCCATTTCCGAAGATGCCCCCCTCTCCCAGTGGGAGAGGGTTGGGGTGAGGGGGTAAATCTGCCGGTCTTGGTAATTGCTGAGACCGCCACCCCTCATCCGGTCCTTCGGACCACTGATATCTGGATTCCAGATCTGGCCATGCAGCTTTGCTGCAGACCGTCTGGAATGACGGGCGAAGGTATTCCAGCACTGCGCCACACCCACTGCCGTCACCCCAGACAAGTGCAGCAAGGCTGCGCGCTGATCTGGGGCGCAGCATATCAGCGCTCGCGCAGCGAGCACCGTTATTGAAGAGAAACAAAAGAAGTAACGCGCACTTCCGGCGTTGCTGTGAGCAAGAAAATCGGAACGCAGGAGGCGCACAGATGTCTGGATACCGGATCTCGCGATGGCGCATCGCGCCACGCGGTCCGGCATGACGGCCGGGGAAAGGACCAGCCCCTCCTGACAAACAACAAACTTATCCACGCTCCACCTCCCCTCATTTACACTCCATCGCGTTTCCACCAATGCGGGGCCGGGGCCGGACCGTCCGTTCGTGGTGGTGGGGACCGGTGTCGTGAGGCATGGCGGAAGGCGTAACGTGCCGTCCGCCATTGCCGGGCAACTGGAGACCCTTGGAGGCTGCGCGGGGTCCGCCGCGCAGGTTCTCAAGGGATGCGTCTCATATCCGGCGAAGTTGAGCGCCGCACCCCACGCTCAGCCAAGCAGAAACGAGAAAGGCGCAACTCCTTTTAGCCATCGGGAAACGGATACCGGGCGGGCGTGAAACCTTGCCACTTCCCACCTTCCTTTGCGTTCCCGGCAAGGCCGGAGCGCCCGCCATCCTGCCCAAAAGGGGCAGTTCGAACACTCAAAACGCCGATGGGACACCATGCGGCGATGTTTGTGCTGATTGAAAGGTCCGTTGGACAAAGTCCCGTCAGTACAGCGACCAGAGCGGTCCCTTGGCGATGTAGTGCATCGCTTCCAGAACCACCGCGTTGGTGTTCAGCGTCACCACGTCGTTGATTTCGCCTGTCGCCTCGTAGCGGCCGGCGGCCCAACCGCGTTCGGTTTCAAGATCCGTCAGGCTGGTGCGGACCATGTCCGTATAATCGGTGCCGTAAAGCGCATCCCAGGCGAAGGCGGCTTTCAGGCTGACGGTGCGCAGTTCCGGATGCTTTTCGCCATCCTCTGTAACAACCGCCCAGGGTTCGGCATTGCTGTAGACCGAGGAATAAAGGAAGTACGGCGCCTGGTTGATGTTGTCTTCCGACACCATGGTCATCTGGCCGGTCCGTTCGTAGCGCTGTTCCTGGGCTTCATAAACCCGAGAGGCGAGAAGCCCCGTCTCGCTGTCGAAGCCGAGTTCCAGTCCTTGCATGAAAAACGGTTCGCTCAAGGTCGGCGTGATCGCCCGGAAGGCGCTGGCAGTGCGCAGATCCACCGGCACCTCAACGCCGGAAATCGTCTGCCACTCCATGATCGGCTGGGCATTGGCAGCCTTGAGCGTGTCGAGCCCCCACATGGCAGCGGCCCGTGCGCCATACTGCTCGTAACCGATCCGGCCTTCCTGGCGCTGCTCCACTTCGCCGCCTTCGACGCCGGCACCCTGCAGAACACCCTGATAGGCCATCGCCGGCAGGGTCCATTTCGACAGAATGCCGCGGATCTGCGGGCCGTATTCCGGGTTGCGGTGTTCCAGAACCCGCAAGGCCATCAGCATGCGGGCGATATCGAGCGCCGACCAGCCGACACCATCTTCGGAGACGTTGTTCTTGTAGTCCACCATCTCCAGGGTTTCGGAATTGTACACCTTGTTCGGCAGCAGATCATTGAACAGCGGCAGTCGGGACATGCCGTCCAGCAGACGGCCGACCCGGTAGTCGAGCGTGCCCTTGTCGATCAGGCCAAGCCCCTGTGCCGACAGCAAGGCAAACAGGTACGACCCCTGGTCCCACAGCGTCCCGGACGGGAAGCCGGCCACCGAATCGACCATACCGGTTTCGGGGCGGAAATTCTGTTCGAAATAACGCCAGGCGATCTTCGCGGCCTCGAGATCTTCTTCGGAGAGCTCCTGGGCGGTCAGCACCGGGCGCGCGCCATCGTAAGTCAGTTCGGCGGTGTTGCTTGCCAGCATGAACCGGCCCCAGCCGTCGACACCGACCGCAATGCCGGCGGCTAAGGTCAGCCCGGCGAGGAAGACCAGGCTGCTGCGGTTGAACGGTTTGGCGGTTGCTTGAGACATATCAGGCGTCCTTTTCGCGGGAGGGCGACAATCCGGCATGGGGGGTCCAGAAGGCGGCGGAAACGATGCGGGCAACCGCAAACATGTTCCAGCCAAGCCAGAAGAAGTTGACGATCAGAAGGGATTGCGAGTGATCGGGGCTACCGAGGAAATGCTGGACAAGGCCATAAACGCCAGCCGACATCATGATCGCCAGCAGCCACAGGTTCGGCGTGATGTAGTGGCGGCCCTCGCCGAAGACCGGTGTTTTCGGGGTCGGCGGAAATTTCGGCCGCTTGCCTCTGAGAACCATCCAGAAGGCGCGCAGCTGGATCGGCAAGGTGGTCAGCGACAATTGCCGGCCCGGCTGCGGATCGTAGCCCTTGGTGGCGGCCAGAACGGCGATCTCGCTCAAAAAGATCACCGGCAGGAAGCGGAGGAAAAACTCCAGCGAATAGGCCTCGACCGGAGCAAGGCCGGTATAGAGCGAGAACACCGGCGCCAGCAAGAGGACCGGCGTCCAAAGGGCGGTCAGATAGGACCAGAACGTCGCGCCATAATGCAACTTCGTCTGCCAGGGCAGCCCTTTGCGGAACACCGGATTGTCGCGCATCATGATGTCGTATGTGCCGCCGGCATATTTCAGCTTCTGGGTGGCCCAGGCACCGATGGTCCAGGGCGACAGCATGCGGGCTTCCACCTGCGGGTGATAGACCGAGATCCAGTTGTGCTCCCGGTCTTCCTGCAGGAGGATCGAGGTGTAGATGTCCTCACTGACATGATAGCGGTAGGGCTGCAGCGGCACACTGGCGAGCAGGCCATGGTCTTCCGTGCGCTTGAGCTTTCTGGACAATTTGCCGTACTCGTCGCCCTTGCGCTTCAACGCGCCGTCGAATACGGCCTCGCGGCGGTGGATCGAACCCGCGCCGCAGCAGAACGACGCGCCGTGCCGGTTCCGCCGCCGCTGGATCACGTCGAAGAACACGGACGTATCCGACAGAAAAGGGTCATCACCGACACGGGACTGGCCGGACAGGATGCGCATGACCGGTGCCAGGACGCGCAGCGCTCTTCCGCCCTTGCCTTGCAGCCAGTCTTCCCAAGCCTGGCCTTCCGGAATGTCATAGAACCAGTGCGGCGTCTGCACCCAGGCGACCTTCGGATCCTTGAAATAGCCGAGCGTGTTGACCAGGAAGGTCGGTTCAAGCCGGGTATCGGCATCGCAGATGGCAACGAAATCACCGTTCGTCTGGAACAATGCGTTGCGCAGATTGCCTGCCTTGAAGCCCTCATTGTCGTTGCGGGTGATGTAGTTGACGCCCATCTCGCGGCACAGCCGCGCGAAGGAAAGACGGTTGCCGTCATCCAGAATGTGGATCTGCGCCCGGGTGTTCTCGGGCAGGGTCACATTCTGCGCGGCAACAATCGACGGCGTCACCACATCCGGTGTTTCGTCATATGTGGTGATGTATATGTCGACGGTGATCGGGCCGTTGGCGCCGTCGAGGTTGGCATCTTCGCGCGTTTCGGGTGCGGGTTTGCGTTCCGTATCGCCTTCGTCCCAGATGTCGAAGAAGAACAGCAGCGTTCCGAGGAAGAACAGGGTCTCGGCGCCTGCGACCACCGAAGAAAACACCAGCGCATCCGGATTGAGCGATTCGGTCCAGCGCCAATGGAGATACCAGAGCGAGGTGCCAATGGTCGCTCCCGCGAAGAGATGCCAGATCAGCCGCCGGACCGGACTCAGCTTTTCGTATTGTGGTGGAACCCTGTTTTCGAAATGCTTGAAATAGGGTTCGTCTTCAGCCGTGCCTTGCGGCGGCTGGGCCGGGAGGATGTCCGCGCCAGGATCGGGAACCACTTCCGGGGCCAAAAAATCGATCGTTTCCGTTTCGGCGAACAGTCTCTCGCCGAGATCTCCGCCGCTGCGAACCAGGCTCTCCCGGCCGCAAAATGCGGCAAGCCGAAGACCTGTTTCCTGCCAGGTTTCCTGCTGGTAGCAGTATATCGCCAGCTCTGCCCGGTCATCTTCCGGCAGGTTCAATCCGGTTTCCTCGACGGCCCGGCTGGTGGCATTGGCCAGATCGAGAACACAATCCGCTAGCTTGAAGCTATGCGCTTTTGGTATTTCGCCCACTGTTTCCCCCATCTACGGCGCTCGATCATTTTTGATGACTCTGCGTAATTAATACGTTAATTGGATTTTTATTCTGTGGATTAGTTTTCGATTCACGTAAATACTCATAATAATAAAAACACCCACGCAATATTCATCAATGATTATTCAATTACTATTTTGGATTTGTAAGGCGATGATCTTTGATGAACTGATCCGCAATCCGCAGAATGGCGTCCCTTTCATTGCCGGTGTGGTGGGCGGCGGTCGATCCAGTGGAATAAGACCAGACACCGGCGGATAGCTTGACCCGGAGGTCCCGGGTGAGCAGCACATTTTGCGCCAGGCTGGCAAAGACCGAATAGGTATAGTCGCAGTGCCCGTCCGGATCGGTGAACGAGAAATAGATGTTCAGCTTCGGCTGACCGGGTGTAACGGCGACTTCGTCCTCAGACAGCACCTTGATCCCGGCCAGGGCAAACTTCGCTTCCAGTTCGGTCTGTAGGCTTGATCCGAAAGTATCCGGAAATCCGGGAGGCGCAGAGAGAGAACGAACGTCCAGGCCAAATCCCGTCAATCCGCGCAGGGCTTCCACCTTCTCTGACTTCGGCAGGTTGACCGGATCGAACCCGAGGACGACCTCGGCGGCATTGTGCTGGCAAATCCGCGGGGCGTCCGGGTGTTCGGCGAGCCGGCCCTGGGAAAGCGCCGTGCCATCCATCATGCCGAACAGCCGGTACATGGCGTCAGTGTCGTCTTCAGCGAACAAACGGCTGGTATAGGCGCGCTTGGTGATACAGCGCGGACCGTTGGGGCAATCCTGACCGGCATTCTGGTAACGCTCCCACAGAATCCAGAAACGGTCCCTGGGTTCGGCAACAGCCAGGCCGGCGGCTCCCAAGGCGAGCGATAAACCAAGTGTCAAAGCGGATAACTTCATAATCCTTATCCCGTTTTTCGGAGAAGAGGAGCGGATTGGGTGACCTGCGTGGCCGCTTCGACATTGCCGCGGCGCACCGCCACAACGTCGTCAGCTGCGGGTGATTTGGGGATGATCCAGTCATTGGAGACGAAGGCACTCTCGATCCGTTCAGAACCTTGAATGCTGGTACCCGGCAGCACGATGGAGTTCGACACACGCGCCCCGGCCTCGATCACCGCGCCGGCGCCAATCATGGACGGCCCCTGGATGACGGCACCGGGATGAATGACCGCGCCCGGCCCGATGTAACAAGACCCGTCGATGCTGACACCGCGCGCCAACCTGGCTTCCGGTGAGATCCAGGCCCCATCCCCGTTTCGTGTGCCGTGCGGGACCAGACCCTTGATCTCGCCTTTGAGGGCATCGTCGATCACTTGCGCATAGTCGCCGCGGCGGCCGACATCCCACCAGTTGAACGGCTTGGCAAAAGCCTGAAGTTTTCCGCCGCGCTGAAGGATTGCCGGAAGAATGTGTTGGGCAATGTCGAGGCCTTCTTCCGTGCCGAACCCGTCAAGAGCATCGGCGCTGAAGATATAGATACCGGTACTTGCAAGGGTTGAGGCCGCGTCCGCAGGTGCCGGCTTTTCCTGAAAGCCGTGAATGCGGTTGGTGTCATCGACGTCCAGAATGCCGTAGTTGGAAACCTTATCCACGGGGACATTCTGCGCTGCTATAGTGACCGCAGCACCGCTGGTGCGGTGAAGCGCCATCATTTCATAAAGGTCAACGTCAATCAGCGCGTCGCCGCAAAGGACAATCACATCATCCTGAAACGCGGAGTGATAGGTCGCAAGGCGGGAAAGGGTGCTGCCGGAGCCAATCCCCGCGCCCTGCCAGCCCGAATCGGTTGGAATGCCTTCCCTGGCAAAGAAGATGCTGCGATCACCTGTGTCACGGCAGTAGTCGACGATCTGATCGCCCAGATGGCCGGGGTTGAGATAGAAGTCGCGAATGCCGAAGCTGCCGAGATGAGACATGATGTGTTCAAGGATCGGCTTGCCGAGGATGTCCAGCATCGGTTTCGGCGTACAATCGGTCAGCGGCGCCATGCGCGTTCCCTTGCCGGCGCACAAAAGCACCGCGCGCGTTCCGGACAGCCGCAGACCACCGATTTTCATCGAGGCCAGCGTGTCCTCCAGATTGGCATGGATCGGCAGGATGCGGCCAATGGCGAAGTTGGAGATCTGCGCCTTCACGTCCTTTGCCGGGCTGTGAAACGCCAATGCGATGCGGTTCTGGATGTCGGAATAAAACTCGACAAGCGCGGCGACACCGGATTGGGTGATATGGCCAACATCCGACAGATCAAGAACCAGCGCACCCGAGCCATCGCGGACAGCCATATCGCTGGCCTGATGCAACTGCGAAGAAACCGCACCGGTCAACCTCTGCACGCCGATTGCAGCAGTCTGGATTTTTCCGATGCGCTCTTTTGTCTTGATCATGTTTGGCTCCGTACTTCTGTGCGTGTGGTTGAGCGCCAATTCTTGGCAGAAAGCTTCGGTAAGGGACCCAGCCCGATCGTCCAGCCGAGGGCCGGTAGTCTTGAGATGATCCAGACAAGCAGACAGGTTGCCGGCAGGGTGATGCCGATCTTTGTAAGGACGAGCCCGGTCGGCGACAGGTTCATGTCTCTTGTCGCGATTTCGGCCAGGTCGAGCACAACCGGATGGCTGAGATAGATGCCGAAGGAATATGGCGCGAGTTTTGAGAGAATATCCGGAAAGGTTTTGCTCGAAGCAGACATGCAAAGTCCGAACAGGACCGCGGGCATGAGAAAATCCGCCCAGTAACCGGGTGTATAGGCGAACTGCCATTCGCCGGTCTGAATGGTCTTCCAGGTCGCCACCAGCTTGACGGAAAACAGCAGACCGCCGACGAGCCACAGGGCCGGTAGCCAATGCTTGCGGGTTTCCTCGTCCGTCTTGTGCAGAAGGCCCAGGAACGCGGCAGCCATCATGCCGTAGCCGGTATAGGTGGCGATCTTGACGGCCCGCACCAGATAAGGCAGCGCATCATGGCCCCAGAAATTCGGATAGATGAACCCGTCCAGCTCGCGCTTGACCAAAAGACAGGCGATGATCAGGAGACCGAGCGCCGGTGTCCGGTAGGCGGCCTTGAAGAGCGGAAAGAACAGGATCAGCGCGAACAGCGTCGGAATGAAGTGCATGTGATACTTCACCGATCCGAGCAGCAGATAGCCGATCCATTCGGTCGGATCGGCAAGCTGGCTCAGCATCTGGCCGGAATAGCCGAAGGCATCCGCCTTGATCAGATTGTATCCGGCATAAAACAAAGTCCAGAACAAGAATGGCACCAGCAGGCGGCGGGCCTGAATACGAATCGATTCCCAATAACCGCGCGGTCTTTGCTGCAAGGCCAACAGCAGCAGAAACACCGAGATCATCAGGAAGAGTTCGGTGCGCGCGGTATAAATGAAGGCCCGCAGCACCATGGGAACGATCCGGTCGGCGGGCTCGGCATCGGCAAAGGCACCGCCGGTGGCATCCGCGGTGGCATGCAGGCCAACCATCGACAGACCCGCGATGAGACGCAACGCGTCCACCCAAACCATTCTATCGTTATTAGTAACAAATACTTTGGGCATATTCCAATTAACCTTGGAAAAAATCACGGTGAAAGATTTGTTTGGTCTACAGTTTCAGTATTCCGGTTTAATTTTAGGTTAATGATCCAGTATCCATGAATTAAGTAACGCAAGATAAGCGCTTTATTAACTTATATGAACTCTTATATATTTGAAGAGGACCAATGAAATGAATAACAACTGCAACAAATACGCCTTGATACTTTTCGCATGCGCTGCGCTGACATCGACAGATGTGACCGCTCAGCAGCCTTCCGAAGCGGAAATCTGCGAATCCATTTTCAAGGAATACGGCATTCAGGGCGAAGGATGCCCGGCACGGATCGAAGACACGCCGCGCCGGCCGGTTGCCTCCGCGGACGGTGGCAAGCTGCCCAATCCGGAATCCCACATTTCGTTTCAGGCTGGCGGCACGTCGCTTTCATCCGAGGCGAAAGTGCAGATCGAACAGCTCGGCAAAGTCCTTGTGACCAGCGTCATGCGAGACACCTGTGTGCAATTGGTCGGACATTCGGATTCGTCCGGATCCGCAGAAGCCAATGACGAGCTGGCTTTCAAACGCGCGCAGACCGTGGCGAGCATTCTCGGCCAGCAACTGGATGACTTTTCGCGGATCGCGCGTGTTTATTCCGAAGGCGAAAACAAGCCTCTGGACGATTTGCCATCCACCTCCCCGCTGAACCGGCGCGTCGAGATCTGGGTTCGAAAATGCAGATAAAACATAATACTGAATCAGCTCACTTTACCAATTTATCCGTAAAATAACTGCCAGAACTAAATATAATATAATTTATATCATGTATTTATATATCAATAATTGCAGATATCAAACATAAATACTTAATTTACATCGAATCAATATGCTGACGTCAAATGCAATTGAGGTTTAGGCATGACGCAGTCTTACCGGTTAGGCCGGTTTCGTTCCACTGTGATGGGAAACATCGTCGGCATCGTGGTCTTGTGCATGATGCTCGTTGTCGGGTCGACCACGCTCGGACTCTATCAGATCCGGCAAAGCAACGAAAAGCTGCGCTTTGTCGTTGAATCCGAATATCCCCTGAGTGCGGCGCTTTCGACAATTGTCGCACACAGGATGGAGCAGTCCCTGCTCATGGAAAAGCTCCTGCGCATGCGATTGTCCGGAACGGTTTCGGATGCAGCGTATGTTACTGCGACCAAGACGCGCTTTGATCTCCTGACATCGCAAATCAGGGACGAGCTCAACGATGCTTCGGCCAGAATCCAGAATCTGGCGGCCGTCGTTGCCGCCAAGGAATCCTCGGATATCACGGAAATACTCGCCACTGTCCAGGAGGCTGCCGACGAGCAGGCATTGTTCGGGAAAGCCGCAAAGGATGCGCTACGGCAAGCGACATTTGGGAATGGCTCAAAAGCCTATAAAGCCTTGAACCAGTTCGACAAACGTCATGCCGAACTGGACCATGAACTGCAGTTGGTCCTGTCCCGCCTGCATGACATATTTGCAGCCGCAGCGAGCGAGGCCATTGCTTCGGAGAACAGAGCGTTCGCCCTGGCCTTCGCCCTGAGTGGTGCTGCCGTATTTGCCTCCATTCTGCTTGCCATGTGGCTCGGTGCCGGAAAACTGTCGCGCCCTTTGATAACCCTGGTTGAAGGCCTCAAGAAACTGTCCAAAGGGGACTTCAGCATGGAGCTAAGGCCAACGGGTGCTGATGAAATCGCCGATATCGCCCGCGCCTATGGCAATCTGAAACGGCAAATTGTCGAAAGCCGGGAAGCCGAGCAAATCGAAAAGGCTGCCCAGCTATCCCTGAACCGGGAAGTCAAGCTGCTGTCGGAATTGAACGAGTGGCTGCAGTCAAGCAGTTCCATGGACGAACTGTTCAAGATGGTCACCGAGTATTTCATGGTGCTGCTCCCGGACTGCAAGGGAGAAATCTATGTCTATTCCAACTCGCGAGACGTTCTGGACGGCATGTGCGGCTGGAACGGGGCGGTGGCCCAGGACCACATTCGTCCGAGCGAATGCTGGGCGCTGCGCCGGGGGCGCAGCTATGTCTACGGCCATGAAGACAGCATGGTGAACTTCGCCTGTGAACATGTGATCCAATCAATCGAAAAGTCGCCCGAATGCGGCCACGGCGACTGTGGCTGCGAGGACCATGAAGGCCATACCAGCACCAAGACCAATGGAAACATCCCGCCCTACATCTGCTTTCCGTTCCTGGCCCACGGCGAGACTTTGGGGATGATGCACCTGGCACCGGCGCAAGGGGTGGCAGCGGACGTTTTCTTCAAACAGGCAAAGCTGGCGCGGATGGCCGCCGAACAGGTCAGCATTGCGATTGCCAACACCCGCATGCGCGACGAATTGCACTATCAGTCGATCCAGGACCCGTTGACCGGGCTCTACAATCGCAGGCACTTCCTCGAGCGGTTCCGCGCGGCCATCGAAAAGGCAAAGCATTCCGGCGGCAAGGTTTCGCTCATTTCCATCGATGTCGACCACTTCAAAAAGTTTAACGACAATCACGGCCATGACGCCGGAGACATGGTTCTGCGCGCTGTCGGCACGGCCATGGAACAGTCCTTCGACGGCGAACAGTTGCCGTGCCGGATCGGCGGCGAGGAATTCGTCGCCCTCCTGCCCGCAACCACAGCGGAAAATGCCGCTGGGATCGCCGACAACCTGCGCCAGACGATCGAAAAGGTTGCTGTCCGGTATGGCGAGAAGACCCTGCCGAAGATTACCATATCCTGCGGGGTCGCCGCTTATCCGGATCACGGGCAGGTCCCGCAGGACGTGCTCAAAATGGCCGACGACGCGCTCTATGCCTCCAAGGGCAACGGCCGCAACTGCGTGACCCTCGCCGGCCTGACCGACAACCCGGACGCGGACATGGTGCTCTATCTCGACGACCCGGATGTCGCCGAACCGGAGACCGAAGAGGCCTACGCGATCTGACCGGGTAAAACGGGGATGATTGCCAGCTTGAGCGACCCATCCCCGCCGGCGGCTTTCCGGGATTGATCCGGGGTTCATTCTGCGCTGGAACAAGAGCTTGGAACGCCGAAAGCTGATGTTGTCCGGCGGATGAGCAGGGCCACATACTCATCCTCATCCTGAGGAGCAAGCAACGCTTGCGTCTCGAAGGATGGGCCGCAAAGCCCCGAGGACGCCGCCCCTCCTCCGAGGCTGCGCTGTGCTCCGCATGTCAGAATGGGCCGAAACAGACGGAATGGATCACACTGTCCGCACAAATTCTCCTGCACGCGGACAGGCTCCGTTTGCCCCTGAACCCAGGGAAGCCAATAATTCCTGAGGTCGAAAGGGCGGGGTCGCTCAAATCCGGCACAAGGGTCCCTAGACGTCCCCGGCCTTTGCCCAGATGAGGCGGAGGCCGGCGGTGTTGCCTTCACGCCAGACAATCTCGGCTTCCATCGGCTTGTCGAACCGGGCAAGCTGCAGGTGGACGCGGCCCTGAAGCGCGCCAAGCCCGTCGGCCTCGATACGGCAACCATTCTTGCCGGCATTGACAACGCGGCCGCTCGCCGAATTCCGGCCGTCGGGACCAGTAATCTTCATCTTCATGTTGACGGCGGTCCGCTGTTCCGTGCGGTTGTCAACCAGGTCGATTTCCCGCTCGCCCTCCAATCGTGCAAAGGCGTAGGGCGGCGTTATCGACAGGATCTGCGCCCGGATGAGCTTGGTGCAATCGGCAACTCGGATGCCGATGTTTTTGGAGAGTTTGGAGATATCCTCTGAGCAGAGCCGGCAGCCGGACAGCGTAACATTGGAAACGGTTGCCGGAATGCAGCGCATTGTCTCGACATCGACCACGAGGACTTTCTCCACCTGATGCGACTTTCTCAGAACCTGTGCGAATTCATGCATTTCGACCAACTCCATTCCAAGTCATGCGATGCCTTCAGAACCTCCAAGTCCCAGCTTCCGGGAAAACGGTCAGCATGGCCACCCTCCGCAGACAGACCCACCAGATTGAAAGCATGGTTTATCACATGAAGCCCAAATCCTGGTATTTTTACTCCTGAAACGCCGTCGACCAGACGCCCGCAAGCGGTCCGCTCACATACTTCCAGAAAGTAATCTCGTCCGCGGCAAGGGCGACCGTCACCGGCATGCCGAGGACCAACTGGAACCTGTCCGCCAGGGTCGCACGGGCCGTTTCAAGATCGGCCGGGGAAATGCTTGCCTTGGCAGAATAGAAGGCGGGCATATCCTCCCGGGTCTCGACCGGTTCTTCGGCAATCGACACCAGCGTGACAGAGATTTCCGGCGCATCGCGCTGCGCCAAACTGGTCACTGTCAGCTTGCCGGACTGGCCGGGAAACACCTGATCGATATGCGCGGCCGGTATCCGTAGTTCAATCTTGGGCTCCAGGATCGGCTGCGAGATCACTGCAAGCGTGGCACCGGGAGGTGCGACCATATCCGGCGTCTTGTAATCGAGGCTGGTGATCATGCCGCTGGCGGTCGCCCGCACTTCCGACTTGGCAAGAAGGTGTTCAACCCGCGCCAGTTCGGCCTCGATCTCGATCAATTCACGCTGATTGGCAAGGCGGCTTTCAGACAACGTCTGTTCGTACCTTGCCTCCGCCAGTTCGTTCTGCTTGCCGGTGGTGGCGATATCGGAGGTCAGCTGTTCGATCTCGGACATGCTACCATAAATATCGACATCGACTTCCATCAGGGATTCACGCATGTTTTCAACCCGGATCTGCGCCAGCAAGCCCTTGGCCGCGAGTTCCTCGCTTTTCCGGATCCGCCCCCTGATCTGGTCCCGAAGCTTTTCCTGAGCGGAGAGTTCCCGTTTCAATAGAACACGGCGCGCGCTGGCGGCATTGATCTTTGATGTGCCGCTCGCCAGTTGCGCCGCCAGCACAGTTTCGCGTTGTTCAAACAGCCGGGAAACAGCGTTTGTCACGGTAGAATAATCCAGCGGGCGGAGTTTCAACCCGTCGCTCAGCCGGGCATTGATCTCGTGAAGTTCCGCGCGCAGAAACTCGGCCCGTTCGCTCAAGGCTTTCTGCCTCAACTCCTGTTCGCGGGTGTCGAAGGTCAGGATCAGATCTCCGGTCTCGACCCGGTCGTAGAGATCCGCAACGACGGTCTCGATCCGCCCGCCGTTCGGGTGCTGGACGGGATGGCTCGGCTGACTGGAGCTGATCTCGCCGTTGACCCGGATCGTGACCGCAACCGGCGCAAACACCGCCCAGCACAGCGCCAGCGCAACCCCGGCAGCGATAGCCGCTGACGCGTTTCTTATATCCCGCCGGACCTTGCTCAAACTCGCTACTGGTTCCATTGTCATTCTCAATTCAACAAGGCGT
Organism: Roseibium sp.; assembly: GCA_965230445.1. Lineage (GTDB taxonomy): Bacteria > Pseudomonadota > Alphaproteobacteria > Rhizobiales > Stappiaceae > Roseibium. The sequence goes on from OZ246005.1 coordinate 4,185,993, forward strand.
TGGCAGGCATTTCCGGACTGATGCTGGCGAACAGCGCCGTGTAGTCCTCGGCACTTTTGTGCTGAAAATCATTGGTCAGCTGCATAACGGTCGCAAGCGACCTTTCATCCGTCCCGAGGCCATCGAGATCCGGCAAGGACATTTCCACCATCTTGCGGACCTTGTGGACCTTTGCCTCGATCTCGATTCGCCGGTGTTCCGACAAGGTGATCGTGCAGGTCTGACTGTCGAGGTACTTGAACTCGAAATTCAAGTGCCGGTCTTTCGTTTCCGGACCATTGTCCCGGGCAAAGCTGTAAAGCTCCGTGGCAATTGTGGCGGCACGGGTCCGGAATTCCTCATCGCCCAGGCGGACGAACTGCCGGTTGACCCAATCGCACAGGTCCTGCAACGCGCCGCCGGAGATCGGCAGCCGGATGCGCCGGTGCGCGCTCGCGGCCCGGCCCAGTATGTCGGCGCGCGGGCCGATATCGGCAATCCGCCCATCTTCAAGGACAACGATCCGGTCGGCCAGATTGACGATCCCCACCCGGTGCGCCGTCATGACGATTGTCGTCCCGGCCTCCTTCAGCCGGTAGATCGCGTCCGCCATCTGGCGCTCCGCCTGATGATCCAGCAGGGCATTGGGCTCGTCCATGAAGAGATATTTCGGCGGCTCATAAAGCGCGCGGGCGAAGGCCACCCGTTGCCGCTGTCCGGCAGATAGAGCGTGCGGGACCTTGCCCAGATCGGTCTCATAGGAGTCCGGCAGCGCCGATACCATCCCGTGGATACCCGCCAGCCGGGCTGCGGCCAGGATCTTGCTGTCATCCGGCTCAAGTGCAAACCGCGAGATGTTCTGGGCGATGGTGCCGTCGAAAATCTGTGCCTGTTGCGGGACATAGCCGATCAGCGTGTTGCAGGTTTTCTCGTCGAGAGTGCGGACATCGGTTTCGTCGAAGAACGTGTTGCCAAACGGCGCCGGAACAATGCCGGCAAGCGCTTCCAGAAGCGACGATTTTCCACTTCCCGAATTGCCCATGATGGCGATGCATTCCCCGGCGGCGATCTTCAGCGAAATGCGTTCGATCCGCGGTGTCTGGCCACCGCCCCTCGGGATAGTCAGGTCGACCGCGTTGATCGCCCCGGACAGATCCGCGACCTCGGTGCGGGCCACCTTGCCGCCGCTCAGGCGATCGGAAAGATCCCTGAACGCGTCAAGTATCGTGTCCCGGCTGCCGATCAGGCGAATGGCACCTTCGATGATCCCGGAGGTCTTGCCGAGGATGATGGATGCGCCGATCATGCCGCCTGCGCTCAAGGCCCCTTGCGTCACCAGGTAGGCGCCGACGCTCAGGGAACCGATCTGCATGAACATGCGCGAAAACCGGGTGATTGCGCCGATGCCGTTGGAGAAATGACGGCCCTGCTCCAACCGGGCACTCGCCAGCCCGAGCGATTGCAGGTAGTTCGCCCGGAAGTTCCCGCCCAGCGCCATCAATTGTCCGCTTGGTCCGCAAGCTTCAAGGTTTGCCAGGGAAGACATGCCGGCTGAACGGATGGCGCCCGAGGATTTCTCGGCCGGTTCCGCAAGAGCGGTGTCCAGCCGGGCAAGCAGGTAAAACAAGAGCGTTGCGAACACCATCAGGACCAGAAAGGCCGGATGGATCAGAAACGCTGCGAACAGGAAAAGCGGAATCCAGGGAATATCGAGCAGCGTAGCGGCCTGGCGCGCGGTGAAGTCGCGCAAACAGGCAACATCCCTGAGCGGTTTTGCCAGACTGCCGTTATCCGGTTCGGACAAAACCTTCTGCGTGAGTTCGTATTCCAGCCATTCCGAGGTTCGGCCCAGAGCCTGGTCCCGGAAGTATTCCACGACTGCCGTGACGATCATCGCCACGGCAGCCAGCATCAAAAGCATGACCAGAGTGTTCAAATTGCCGCTCGGCAGAACCCGGTCGATCACCAGCATCATAAACAACGGCGTCGCCAGAACCGACAAGTTGGTTACAAAGCTGAAAAAGACCAAAGGCAAAGCGAGCGGCTTTGTCTGACCGATGATATCGGACAGTTGCGACATTAAAACACTCCTACAATCAACCGATCAGATTTCCGCGCGTCAAAGAACGAAATTGGTCTCGTCCAGATCGTCCGGATCGATTGATTTCAGCAGGATCTTGTCGCCCGCAGCGGACTTGTCGATCCCTTCCAGATTGATCTCGGTTGCCCAGCCGCGATCAATGATACGGCCGCTCAGATCATTCATCGACAGGCCATAAGACGACAGATCGATCTGATCCTTGCCGACCTCGAAGTCGTGGATAACGTCCTTCCCGCCGCCCTTGTTGTAGACAAAGGTGTCGCTGGCGTTGTCCCGCCACCATTGGCCGCCCCAGATGTGATCGTTTCCGGCACCGCCTTCGATGATGTCTGAGCCTGCCCCGCCGACGATCTTGTCGTTGCCGCCACCACCGGAGATGATGTCGTCACCGGCCTTGCCCTGAATGAAATCATCGCCTGCATCGCCGGAGGCAACGTCATTGCCACTTCCAAGGTCGATGGTGTCGTTGTCGGCACCGCCATGGACACGGTCATCGTTGTCGCCAGCATAGATCTTGTCCGATCCGTCGCCGCCGGAGATCGTGTCACTGCCGTCGTTGCCGTAGAGCTTGTCGTCGCCGGCGTCACCGCTGATGATGTCGTCACCGGTCCCGCCTTTCACGAAATCGTTGCCCTCGCCGCCAGAGATATGGTCGTTCCCGGCGTCGCCGGACAGGAAGTCATCGCCGGTCATGCCGTGGATACGGTCGTCATCGCCACCGCCGAACACCTTGTCGTTGCCCGCATCGCCGCTGAGCCAGTCGTCGCCGGTGCCGCCGTGCAGGATATCGTCGCCGGCATTGCCGTACATGGTGTCGTTACCGGCACCACCGCGCAGGTCATCATTGCCGCCGTCTTCGCCGGTCAGGCGGATGTTGCGGATCTGCACAGACGCAGTCTCGTCCACTTCGGCAAACGGATCCATGGAGCGCGGGTCGACCGCGCCGTCATTGGAGCCGGTCGACTGGGATTCGGCCATGAATTCCGCATAGGCCTGACCCGTTTCAAAGTCATAGTTGACCTTGTAGATCGCCCCTTGCGAGCCGGTGGAGGCATCGAGATCGTGATCGCCCCGGTTCAGGCCGATATAGAGACCCCCGTCGCCATCCATGACCACAGCGCCATAGGCCCCCTTGGCCATGCCGTTTTCCATCTGGCCGCCAAACAGGGTCCCGGTGATCGGCAGGGAAGAGATTTCCGGCGCGCCCGTCCCGTCGTAGTTCGACACATCGATCCGGTGGATCGTGCCATCACCGCCATTCTGGCCCGGAGGAACCACCGCGTAGAAGGCCTGCTCCTTCGCATTATAGGCGATGTCGTATGTGTTGCCCTTCAGGAAATCGTTGGGCAGGTAATAGTTCTCCGTGACCGGATTGCCATTGCCGTCCAGATTGTCGACATCGATCTTGGTGATGCGGTTGACCGAACTTTGGAAAGTCCAGAGATTTCCCTTGTCGTCGAAGTCACCGACAAAGTCAGCAACCGGTGTCTTGCCGATCCGGTAGGTATGACCTTCCGCATCCATCATCACCAGGTCCTTGACGCTGATGGCGTTGCCGAGCGCATCGGTGCCGTTGCCCTTGGCAATACCGTAGATCAGATCGTCCTGAACATTGAAGCCGATGGCATTCACATTCACCGCAGCCGGTTCACCTGCATCGACATATTCATTCGTTTCCGGGTCAAAGATCTTCAGCTGACCGGAGATCACCTGATAGATGTTCGCCTGACCGGGAACAAACGCGGATACGTCGGTATCCTGCCCGGCGATCTCGACCGATTTCGAATAGGTCATGACCGGACCGTCGGTGTTGATCGGCTGCCCGTTGACGGTGGGCGGTTCATTGTTTGCCGCCTGGACGGAGCGCAAGGACAACGTGCCCGGCCCGCCCGTGCCTTCGATCGTCACCTGATGGGTTTCGAACAAGCCGGACTCCGCGGAAATGGTTTGCACCACGTCACCGTTCCAGATCACCTCGAGTTGGCCTTGCGAGATACCGGCGGGCATGTTCGCAGCAACATCGATACTGAACGTGTATGACTGGCCGCTTTCGGTCTCGACGGACTGTGAAAGCGTGGATGTGCCCGCTTCCTCATCGACTGCGCATTCCCAGCCGCCCGCTTCGCCATGGGCCGCAAAGCTGTTTGAGGTTGCTTTGGTGCCGGACAGGATGTTGCCGCCGGCGTCATCGCCATAGACGAAGTCATCGCCATCGCCCGCATTGACGATGTCGTCGCCGCGGCCGCCTTCGGCGTAGTCATCGCCGTCTTCCAGATTGATGACATCATCGCCGGTGCCACCAAAGGCGACATCATCGCCTTTGCCGGCGTTGATCCGGTCGTTGCCCTGATCACCGAACAGCTTGTCGTTGCCGCCGTTACCGATCAGAACGTCATCGCCGGTGCCGCCATGGATGATGTCGTCCGACATATCGGGCTTGTAGTACGGATCGCCTGAAACGACCTTGCTGGCGTCAAAAACCCATTTGCCGTCGATCAACTGCCATTCGGCACCGGCCGCATCGCCGACAAGAAGATCCGCGCCGCCATCGCCGGTCAGCGTATCGGACCCCATTTCACCGTGGACACGGTCGTTGTCGGCAAGAACATCTGTCACGATGGCCGGCTGGCCGATGGTGCCGCCGACCTTCAGATCGCCGATCGAAATTCCGCCTGACTGTGAACCGGTCTCTCCGCCAATGGCAACGCCGAACCCGTCCTGGTCGGCCGTTTGCCACTCATTGTCCGGAATCTGGCAGGACACATCATGGCCGCCAATCTTGACGCTCACGTCCCCGTCCCGCGAGACCGACAAAGCGAACTGCGACAGGCCTCCGGCACCAAGGCCGGCGACGTTGAACTCGGCAATCACCTGATTGTTCCAAACGACTTTGATGTCGTCTGCATCCGGGCGCACCCGGATAGCCAGGCCGGTGGCAACGCCGCCCTCTGCGCCGGCCGCGTTTGCCGAAAAGTTGTCGAGCTGACCAAAATTGACGGAATACTCACCTCCGCTGGCCCCTGGAGACCCTGCACCGGCATTCAGCTGAAAGGTCACATCAAGCGTTTTGAGATGTTCGCCAGGCTGAAAATCCGGCCGGACGTTCAAATGCCCGGTCTGGCTGAACCGGTCGGCGTCGAAAAAGTCGAAGTCGCTGCCGCCAACCGGATCGGTTCCGAAGGCTGACTCAAAGAAGCCACCCGCGTTCAGGTTGTCCGCTGACACGGACGTATAGTTTTCACCATTAGCCGCGTTCACGAAATTGTTGTGATAAGAGAATGTCCGCTCGGGTGCGCTGGCCGTTTCACCAGTGTCCGCGCCCGCATGCACGATATCATCACCGGACCCCGCCCTGACGGTGTCGTTGCCCAATCCGGTTACGATGGTTTGGTTGCCTGCACTGGCAGCCACCTCATCATCCTGATCGGTGCCAAGTATAGTTCCCTGATTGTCTGCGTCTGACATTTGCCGCCCCTTGCGTTTGACAAGAGGAAGTAGAACAAAAACGGCTTAAATCTAAGTAAAACTAAAACATAGCAAATTTCTTCCTTGTGTAATTTCTGCATTTTGGCAGTTTTACTTATGTAAATAGCAATTATATTACATTGTTAATTTTACATCCACCATCAACGCTCTGCAGATTTCCCGACACAGCGGCTTTTACACAGCAGTGTCCCAGCGGATCAAAGGCCGGAGAAGTCCAATATTCAACCCAATGATTTTCGGGGGCAGTTGCCGTCGGACGCATGGGGAAAAAACAGATCGCCAGCATGGCCGGCCAGGCCTTCATTCAAGGCGGAGGTAGCCGATGCAGCTGACCAAAGAGACCAACCGCATATTCACCAAACGTGGTGGCTACTACTTCTCCAGGCGTTTGCCTGCTGATTTCATTCCGGCCCCGGCGGCTAATGTGGATCGATCCGCTCGAAGAACTTGGTGAACATGGTCTCGCCGTCTGCCGGTTTCGATCCGGCCAGCGCCGCTATATAAAATCCGATCGCGGACGATGTCCGATTATGCCGATCTGCACCGGCGCGCAGGTTCATCACAAGAGTGGGGCACATGGCAAAGCCCGCACGAAGAACCTGTTCCCAATTGCCGGGCAGCATGTTTGCGGCCTTGAGATGCGCCAGAAACGGTTTCCAGAACGCCTCAATCTTTGCACTAAGCAGACGTTCGCGAACCGGGGACAAGCTCCAGTCCGTGTCGATTTCAAGAACGCCATTGGCGTAAGTGGCGCTTGCATCAAATTGTTCAGCGGCAATACCCGGATCGTAGAGCCAGAACGGGTGGGCGAAGACGTTGTGAAAAGTGGCTTTGACCTCGGCCAGCAAGGCCGGCACATGTTCTCCGGCAAAGGCCGGATCAAAGTAGGTCAGTTCTGGCGACGTGCCGGTGTCGACGAACCAGACATTGGCGTTGTGGGCGTCACCATGTGCCGTCAAACCGCCCGCCCTTGTCATGTTCTCCGGTTTCAGCACGCGCGTCGCACTGGCGAAAATACCGCCAAAGGTCGATGCCATTTCCGTGCCGTTCAAAATCAGTCTCGCCGAAGAAAATGCGTCCCATGATAGGCAGGCACCGTTGAACTCAAACTCCTGGTCTATATAGAACCGCTGGTACCGCCCACCCGGGACGGTGCCGGTTCTTGGGTCGCGTAGGCGGTCGTAGAACAGGTGATGGATAGCCTCTTCCTCCACCTGTGCCCTGGTGACCGGATGAAGGGTCTTGACGCTGACATCCAGGATGTTTTCGTTTAGCCGTCTTTCTGCGATTGCAGCGCGCTTAATCGCAGCTGGTTCCGGCTGGATATCCAGATCCCGCAGGACATCCGAAAACCGCCGGTCATCGCGCTTCTTGTAGACCAGAATCTGCTCGCCCGGCAGCGTGGACATCAGAACCGGCAAGTCCACGGGCAGTCCGGCATTGGCAATCAGATCGGCGCGGTAGTATTCGCCTTTCATATCTTCCTCGCCTTCCTCCTGATGGAATTTGAAGAAGAATTTGTCTTCACCGGTTTCAAAGAAGCCGTTCAGGGAATTGAGCGAATACTGATCGTGGTTGATCCGGAGGTTGAGAACATCAATCCGGAAAATCTCTTGCAGGAAAGCGCCAAGCATCTCCACCGCAGCGGCGGGGTTTTCCTTAGCCAGCCGCCGGATTTCCGCCGTACGTGAGCTTTGGGCGCCGGAAGGAAGACCGGTCATGTTGTCCTTACCCGTGCTTGCCGATTTCGATCAGGGTCTTGATCCCTGTTGCTTTGCCGTCCGCGATTTGTGCGTATTCAGCCGGCGTGTCTTCCAGTGTAATACGCTTGCCTATGAGCGGGGCAAACCGTTCGGGAAAGGAGGTCAGCAGACCGGCTGCCTGCGGCAGCTCGTCCTTGAACGCATGGCATCCGGCAATTGTCAGTTCGCGTTCCACTGCACCGACCGGGTCGAAAGGAAACGATCCCGATCCGATCCCGACCAATCCAAGCGTCGCCCCGCTCAGGTTTTCAACAAGATGCGAGATGAGCTTCACGCTCCCTGTCGTGTCGATCACATGGCGGACGGTCGAACCGGTGGCGTTAGCGAATTGATCAAAGGCGGCGAGATCGACGGCCTGCCCGCCGCTTGCAGCGGCCGTGATTGATACACGGGCTTTGTTTTGGTCGCAGATCAGAAGGGCGCGATCACCGAGAATATCAGACGCAACCGCAATAAGGGCGCCAATGGGTCCGCACCCAATCACCAGCAGAGGTTCCTCAGGCTTAATATGGATCCGGTTGAGGGCGTGCAGGGCAACAGCTAGCGGCTCGGCCAAGGCGGCGATGTCAAGCGGTGTTTCCGGCGTGCATTTCAGCACCAGATGCTCGGGCAGGATCGCATAATCCGCGAACCCGCCGTCAATGCTTTCGCCAACGAAGCCAAGGTTGCTGCAGAAATGGTGATTGCCCGACAGGCAATTGGCGCACTTGCCGCAATAGTCCCGGGAGTCGGCCACGGCCAGATCTCCAACGGCAACACTCAACACTCCCTCGCCTATAGCATCAACAACGCCGGAAAACTCATGTCCGGCAATTGATGGCCGTCGGGAGATCCATTGGCCGGTCTTGTAGTTGTGAATGTCCGAGCCGCAGATGCCGGCATAAGCAACCGTCAGCCGCACCTCACCTGCGCCCGGCTTGGGTGCGTCCGGAACCTCTTCGAAACGGATGTCGAGTGGATCATGCAGGCGGACACTTTTCATCGGCCCTATCCTTCGAGATACGGGTCGCGCATTTCGGAAACCGCGTTCTCGTGAGACGAGAAGCCTTCATACCGGGCAAGGACGCGCGAATGCTTGGCCATCTCGGCATAGGCAGGCTTGGTCACATAGCCGACCGAGCTGCATTTGACGAAATCATGCACCGACAAGGGGCCATAGGTGCGCGCGCCGGCGCTTGTCGGCAGAACGGCGTTCGGCCCCAATGCAAAGTTGCCGATGCAAACCGGCGTGTATGGTCCCATGAGGATTTCGGATGCTTCCGTGATGTGCCCCAAATGCTGGAAGGGATCTTTCGACAAAAGCTCCAGATGCTCCGGCGCATAGTCGTTGATGAACCTGTAGCTTTCCTCAAGACCGGATGTGAGAACAATGCCGCCATTCTCTCCGCAAAGCACAGCCTTGGAAAATTCAACACGCTGCTCTGTCATCTTCGCCCAATGTTTCGGCAGCGCGGCCAGCGCTTCCTCGGCAACGCGCCGCGAGTGGGTCACCAGATAGGCGGAGCTATCGGGTCCGTGTTCGGCTTCTACAAGCAGATCCAATGCGGCGAGCCCGCCATGCACCGTATCATCGGCAAAGATGATCGCTTCGGACGGGCCAGCAGGAAGGCCCGGATCGATCACACCGGCAAGCAATCTTTTGGCCGCGACAACCCACGGGCTTCCGGGGCCGACGATCTTGTGTGCGGGTTTGACAGTCTCCGTGCCATAGGCGGCCGCAGCAACAGCTTGGGCTCCGCCGCATTTATACACCGTCTCAACACCGGCTATCCGAGCGGCAACCAGCGTTGCCGCATCGACGCCACCATCCGGTGTCGGCGGTGTGAAGATCGCAAGCTCAGGAACTTCAGCGACAACAGCAGGTACCGCGGTCATCATGGTCACAGACGGAAAGGCACCTTTGCCGCGCGGCACATAGAGCGCAACAGACTGGATCGGCGTGTACCGGTCACCAGCGAATGCGCCCGGCCGGATTTCCTTGAACCACATGGGTTCCGGTTTCTGTTCCTCATGGAAACTCTTGATGTTGGCAATGCCATGACGGATGGCCTCGATCACCTCGTCATCGACGGCATCAAAAGCCGCATCGAATTCCGCTTCGCTTGCCTTCAGAGTGCCTTTGGCAAGCGGTTTGGCACCATCGAAATCCTGACCGAAACGGACCAAAGCCGCATCACCTTCGCTCCTGACAGCTTCAATAATCGGACCGGCCTTGTCCATGAACATGGAAAGATCCGCTTCTGAACGGCGTAAAAGGCCCTGGTAGGCTTCTTTGCTGACGCTTTGCAGCTCGTGAAACGAAACTTCGGACATGGCTCAAGCCTTTCAAGCGCCGGAATGCGCTATTTGGATTTCAGGAAGATTTCCAGACCGACGATCCGGTCAAGGACGATGATCGCCAGCGCCGCGACAGCAATGAAAACGACGGACACGGCGGCCAGATCGGGTGTAATGATTGCGCGGATGGAGTTGTAGATCTGGACCGGCAGGGTAACGATGCGGGCATCCACCAGCAGCAAGCTGACAAGAAACTCGTTCAGCGACAGAATGAACATCAGCAGTGCCCCGGTAATGACACCCGGCATGACCGCGGGAAGGGTGACATTGAAGAAGGTCTGCAGAGGACCGGCGCCGCAGCTTTGGGCAGCCAGCTCCAGATCCGGATCGAGCGACGCCGCGCTGGAGGACACCGCCCAAATCATGAATGGCAAGTTGATGACCGCGGTCGCGATACCGATCGGCCACAGATTGCCAAGAAGGCGCATTTCGCCGAAGAACAGCATCAGGCCGATGCCGGAACCAATCAGCGGAATTGTGAACGGAAGCAGCAAATAGATCTGGATCGCGTTGGCGCCCTTCACCCTGTATTTCGACAAGGCGATGCCAGCGAGCGTGCCTGCCGGAACGGATACGGCAACACAGATGCTGGCGACGATCACAGAGCGGAAAAACGCATCGCGCAAATCCCTCTCGCCCAAGATCGACCAGTACCACTTGAGCGAAAATCCATCCGGAGGAAAGTCGATGATGTCACCGGATGTAAACGACGCCCCGAGCACCACCAAGGTCGGCGCAGACAGAGCAAGAATGCAGAAGCTGGTGATCAGCCAGAAAAGAACGGATTGCGTGCGGGAATGGATCATTTCTTTTCGGCCCCCAGCGCAAGGGTTCCCGCTCCGAACACGGCGAACACAAAGCCGACGGCAATGGAGCCGACAGCAATCAGAATAATTGTCAGGGACGCGCCGAAGCCCTGGTCCGAGGTGCGGAAGAACTGGTCGTAAATCGCATTGGCGACAAAGTCCTGAGAGCCGCCGCCGAGAATGGCCGGCATGGCGAAGTCAGTCAGCGACAAGGTCAGCACCACCAGCCCGGCGCCTATCAGCCCAGGCCTCGCCATCGGAATGACGACATGGATCAGTGTCCGGACCCAGTTCGCGCCGAGCGATTTCGAGGCCGCTTCAATATCTTCAGGGATGGCGGTCATGGCCGGTGCCAGCATCAGAACCGCGAAAGGCAGCATATACTGCACGAGCCCGAAGAGAACCGCCGGATAATTGAACAGGAGGCGCATTGGCTCAACGCCAATCAGCCCGAGCGCATCATTCACGATACCCTGATTGCCGAGAATGATCAGCCAGCCATACGCCCGCACCACCTGCCCGATGAAGAACGGCAGAAACAGCGCGATCAAAAGAAACTTGCGCACCAGGGCCTTTTGCGTGCGCACCATCACGTAGGCATAGGGGAACGCCAGAGCCAAAGTCAGGGCAGTAACGATCAGCGCGCCAAGGAGGCTGCGCCAGATAATCGTCGCAGTGAAGCTTTCCGTCAGAGCGCGCTGATAGTTCTGAAGTGTCCAGTAGTCGGAAAACAGAAAGGTCGTCCGATCCAGAACCCTTAGGGAAGAATCGCCGATATAGAGCAGGCCAACGGCCAGTGTCCCGACCAGCAGAATGGACGGTGCCAAAAGCAGGTAAGGCGTCATTCGCCCGCCGCCCTTCGGCAAAACGAACGCGTAGGCCGCCTCCAGCGCATCCATGACACGCCAGCTAACAGGATATGAGGTGCTGTATCTACGCATGAAAAGGCCCGGCAAGGAGCGGCCGGGCACCGTTTGGACGCCCGGCACTGTTCTTAAGGAGCTATAATCAGCCCTGCATGATCTGCTTGAATTTCGAGAACCAGTCGCTCTCGTTTTCAACCTGGGTCTGGCCGGAAATGCGGATCAGCCGCTCAAAGTCTTCCGGCTTGGTCGGGTAGGACGGATCGCCTGCAAGACCTTCCGGCGGGGTGAGACCCGGCACGACGCCCGGCAGCCCAAGACCGTCCAGCCACACCTGCTGGTTTTCCTTGGTGAGCGCGGAGTTGATGTATTCCTTCGCCCAATAGAGATCACCTTCTGAGTGGCCTTTCGGGATCCAAAGACCGTCTGTGTCGAACTTCGCCCCTTCGTCCGGAACAGTCCAGGCTATGTCGACGCCGCTGCGCTTCGCACCCAAGGCGTTGGTCGAGATTGTGCAGGCCGCATCGATTTCGCCGCGCTGGAACCAGGTTACGAAATCAGGATCTTCGCCGAGAAGCGGGTTCTGGGCTTTCATCTTTTCAACGAACTCCCAGCAAGCCGCCATGTTGCCCGGGATGTCGTCCAGCGTGCCACCGCCGGCGACCTGTGCCGGGAAGTGGAAGCCGATGCCGTCATTGTAGAAGGCAAGGCGTCCCTTGAACTTCGGATCGAGCAGATCGTGGTAGGATTTCGGCGGGCCGTCCGGGAACGCTTCCGGACGGTAGGCCAGAACGTAGACGTAGCCATAGGTGTTGACGATCGGATAGCCGTCAACGCCGACCGGTTTGGCGAGATCCGTGGTTCCGGCAAGGTTTGACAGATCCGACAGGTCTTCACACACACCGCGCAGCGCCGACTTGGTGGCGTTGGTGGTGGTGTCCCAGTTGATGTGGATCGGCGGCGTGCGGCCTTGCGCGACAGCAGCCCAGACCTTCGGCTGAATTTCGTTGTCTTCGGTCAGATCATGAACGATGCGGATGCCGGTCTTTTCGGTGAAAGGGTCTGAAACACCGTTCTTGAGGGCTTCCACCCACGGGCCGCCCCAGGCACGGATAATCAGCTCCTTCGGCTTTGCCGGCTCGGCAGCCCGCAATACGCCCGGCATTGCGATGCTCGCAGCGCCGGTTACGCCAATCGCCGCAGACGCTTTCAGAAGCGAACGGCGGTCCAGTTTCTTGTCAAATGTCATGTAATTCCCCTTTGCAAGTTGCGCTGACGCTTTGGTGCGTTTTTTCAGCTTTCTGGAAAGATATGCAGGTCTCTTGTCTTCCAGCCGATATGAACCGCAGCGCCTTGCTCGAGCGTTGCGAAATCATCCTGATCGTGATGGAAAATTCTGATTGTTCCGGCGCTGAGCTCAGGGACAGCCACTTCGTAGAGAAGCCGCTCACCCTCAAAGATCACATCCAGCACCGTGCCCTGAAAATCGGCATCCATGTCGTCAAGGGACTGATCTTTGGACGCGATTCTGATTTGTTCCGCGCGGAGGGCCCCCATGACCGATGCTCCGGGCTGTAAGGCATGGACACCCTTCCGGTAGACCCCGGTCAGTTCCACATTGCCGAATTTGGCCGTCGCGTCCCCACCGGTTTCCGCAGTCAGAACACCCGAAAGATCGTTGGTTACGCCGATGAAATTCGCCACAAACGGATTGTCCGGCATCCGGTACATTTGAGTCGGCGTGGCGTTTTGTTTGATCTCGCCATGGTCCATGACGATGATCTGGTCGGAAACGACAAGCGCCTCACGCTGGTCATGGGTGACGTTGATGGTCGTCACACCGAGTTCTTTCTGAATGCGGCGGAACTCCAGCTGCATCTCCTCGCGCAGCTTGCGGTCAAGCGCAGCAAGAGGTTCGTCAAGCAAGAGGAGGTCTGGCTCGAACACCAGTGCCCGTGCAATCGCGACGCGCTGCTGCTGGCCGCCGGACAATTCATGAATACGGCGATTCTCGAAACCCTCAAGACGCACGAGTTTCAGATATTGCGAGACGCGGTCCGGAATCGTGCGCGCATCAAACCGGCGCATGCGCAGCGGGAACGCGACGTTTTCCGCCGCTGTCATATGTGGGAAAAGGGCAAGCTTCTGAAACACCATGCCAACGGAGCGCTTGTTGGGCGCGACCGCATTGACGGCATGTCCGTTGATGAAGATCTCACCCGACGTCGGTGTCAGGAACCCCGCGATCATTCTAAGAAGTGTTGTCTTGCCGGATCCGGAGGGGCCAAGTATCGTCAGAAAACGGCCATTCTCCAGCTCAAAGCTCGCATTTTTTACGGCTTTGAAATCTCCAAACGTCATCTCGACGTTCTTGGCCAAGACCGCCTTCTGCGGGGATTGATTCACCCTTAATCGCCCTTCTTTGCTTGACCTGCGCGACTCCGGTCAGCGCTCTGAATTATTATGTCTACACATAAAAGCCAAGCTCAGGATTATTGTCAAGATCCTACCGATGGTTTGCGCGCAACACTACACCTATTCCGACCAAATCTGACCTGCGTGTCAGATTGCCGCTAGGTAGCCGCCATCAATGGCAAGGCATTGTCCGGTCACGTATTGCGAAGCTTTGCTCGCTAGGAAAACGACCGACCCTTTCAGGTCTTCCGCAGCGCCGAATGTGCCGAGCGGTATCTTGGCAAGCATGGCCTCCTGCCAGTCCTGATTTTGATAGAACACATCCGTCAGTTCCGTACGGAAGTAGCCGGGCGCGATTGCGTTGACCCGAATCCGTCTGGATGCCCATTCGGCAGACAGCGCCCGGGTCATTCCAAGCAGGCCGGATTTCGAGGATGTGTAGGGAACGGCCGTCGGTACGCCGACATAGGAGGTCAGCGAACACACATTGATGATGGAGCCACCACCGCTGTCAGCCATCGCCCGGGCGGCTTCCTGCGCGCAAAAGAACGCGCCCTTCAAGTTCGTGTCGTTGATCTTGTCCCAGAGGGCTTCGTCCAGATCCAATGACGGACAAACCTGTTCGTAGCCGGCGTTGTTGACGAGAATGTCCAGTCCACCTGCTTCCCTTGCCGTTTCCGCGATCTTCGCCTTAAGAGACGGTACGTCCTCGACGTCCAGCGCCAGCTTTCGAACCTTGCCACCGGCAGCTTCGACAAGAGATTGGGTTTCTTCCAGCGACGCCAGGGACCGTGACGTAACAACGACCTCAGACCCGGCTTCCGCCAACCCCACCGCAATAGCCTGGCCAAGACCACGGCTGGCACCGGTAACAAGGGCACGCGTGCCGTTCAGATCGAAAAGTCCAGATGCCATTACCTTGTTTTCCTTGCACAAAAACGCTGAAATTTAGGCTTAAGGCATATCAACTTCGCAGTCTACAAACTCTAGCTCGCGCGCGATTTGGCGGCTGCGCTGGCAGCCGGATAGCCGAGGGCAACAGCTTCTGCCATCGCCTGCATCCGTTTGCCCGCATGTTTGAAAAACATCGTGTAGCTTTCGCAGAAGTAGTTGTGGCCGGGCTCGCCGTCCCTGCTCACCGCAAACCGGTGTTTTGGACAGCCGCCGTTACAGGCAAAGCGGTACCGGCAGGATCGGCACTGCGCAGTCAGGCCGGTCAATTTGTCCTGACCGAAAGCACGTTGCCGGTCTGTCCAAAGCATCTCTCTTAACGGCGTTTCGGTGATTCGGCCCAAACGGTATTCCGGATAGACGTAGTGATCGCAGGCGTAGAGGCTGCCATCGTGTTCAAGCGCCAAGCCGTTTCCACAAGTCTCGGCGAAAACGCAAAGCGTTGAAGGTCCGCCCAGCCAGAGACCAAGCTGGACATCAAAGTACTGCACCGAAATCTTGCCGATATCATTCCGGAACCAGATATCGAACACGTCGCAAAGGAACTTGCCGTAAACCCGCGGGCTGACGCTCCACTCTGTGACGGAGTTTCCTGGGTCCATATCGACCTGCGGGGCACCTGCCAATCCGTCAGAACCATTGCGCTCCACAATCGGAATGAATTGGATGTAGTCCAATCCGGCGTTTTTCAGGAACTTGTAGACTTCCTTGCCCTTGATGCCATTAGCGCGGTGGACCGTACATAGGGCGTTGTGCTCGACATTGTGGCGTTGCAATATCTCAAGCCCACGCATCACCGTGTCGAACGTTGCCCGCCCGGCCCGGTCGACCCTGTAGTGATCATGGATCTTTCTCGGACCGTCGATGCTGATTCCGACCAGGAAACCGGCATCTTGCAGAAACGTGCCCCACTCGTCGTTCAACAGCATACCGTTGGTTTGCAACGCGTTGGTTATCTTTGTGCCTGGAGGCGCGTGCTTTTTCTGCAGTTCAACGATTTTCTGGAAGTAACCAACGCCCAGCATGGTCGGTTCCCCGCCCTGCCAGGCAAAGGGAACATCGGCCATGCCCGCCTCAAGCGAGGTCTCGATCACCTGCCGAATGTAAGATTCCAGGACATCTTCAGGCATCCGGAATTTCTTTTCATCCGGAAACAGTTTCTCCTTCTCCAGATAGTAGCAATATTTGCAATCGATATTGCAGCGCGGACCAATCGGCTTGGTCATTATGCAAAAAGGAGAAGGGTCGGTCGTGGCCATCTTGCGCTCAAATCGCCTTGGCAGAAGGCATCCAGCCTAGCGTCTCTTCGGTCGGGCCAACAGGTTTGTATTCAGCCCCAACCGGCTCAGTGTAACCACAGTCGGCAATCGCACCGAAAACATGCTCGTAATTTACTTCGCCGTGATCCGGCGCGCCACGGTCCGGAACGGATGCAAACTGGATATGGCCGATATGCGGCAGCAAATCCTTGATCTTGTTCGTCAGATCGCCTTCCATCAGCTGAACGTGATAGCAGTCGAACATCAGCTTCAGGTTCGGCATGCCAACCATCTTGATGATTTCGACAGCCTGGCTGGTCGTCGTCAGGAAGTACCCGGGAGCAGCATAGCGGTTAAGCGGTTCAATCAGGATGGTGATCCCATGTTCGTCCGCCTTGCCGCAGGCATAACTCAGATTGGCCACAAAGGTCTTTTCCGCGTCCGCGCCCGTGGCAAAGCCTGCCATGACATGGATGTTTCCGGCACCAATCGCGGCTGCGTACTCTACAGCCTCATCAATGGCACCGCGCGCTTCGAGTTCCCGCCCGGGAACCGCGGACAGCCCGTTGTCGCCGGCGGCAACATTCCCGCGCCGTGTATTCAGCCCCAGCATGGGCAGTCCGGTTTCTTCCAGTGCAGCTTTTAAATCGGCTGCCGGTACCTCGTAAGGCCAGTGGCATTCAACCGCGTCGAAGCCAGCGTTCTTAGCTGCGTGGATAGCGTCCGGCAATGGCAACTCGGACCACAGGAAACCGAGATTGGCGGAGAACCTCATCCATCCCACTCCACATTGAATTTGGTCACAAGGCTCTGAACCTGGGCATCGCTCAAAGCACGCGGATTGAGGCTTCGCGTCATCATGGCAAGCCGGGCAGTGTCTTCGAATTCCTCAATGGCGTTGCAGGCCGCTTCAACATCCTTGCCCGCAACAACCGGTCCGTGATTGGCCAGCATCACCGCCGAGCGCTTTCCATCAAGCGCGCGGATGGCCTCGCCCATGGCAGAGTCACCGGGCAAGAAGAACGGCAACAGTTTGACCTTGCCAAGTCTCATGATGCCGTAGGGGGTCAGGGGAGGCAGGAAGTTGTCCTCATCCGCATCCGGCATCATCGACAAGGCAACGGAATTGTACGAGTGCAGATGGACCACCGCCCCGGCGGACGGTCTGGTGTCGTAAAATGCGCTGTGCAACGGCATTTCCTTGGTTGGCTTATCGCCGCCTATCAGGTTGCCATCGGGATCAAACCGGCTCAGCCGCGCCGGATCAAGCCGTCCGAAACACGATCCGGTGGGACTAACCAACAAACCACCGTCAGGCGTACGTGCGGAAATGTTACCCGAGCTGCCACCCGTCAGGCCACGATCGAACAATGATTTCGACAGAACACACATCAACTCGCGAAGGCTGCTTTCCTCACTCATGACTTGTCCAATCTGTTCTGAGCGTCCTGGAAGAAAGTTTCTGCGCCGAAGTTCCCGGACTTAAGCGTGAGAGCGATTTCCTGGCCATTCGACTGACAAAAAGTCCACGGAACGCCGGGGGCGATTTCCGGTCCAATATCCAACTGCGTCACCCCCAGGGCCTTGGTGACAGCGCCGGAGGTTTCTCCGCCGGCGACAGCAAACCGGCGCGCGCCAAGGGCCAAAGCTTTCACGGCACAGGCCGCAAGCGCTTGTTCGACGATCTCACCGGCTTCTGCCACGCCGAGTTTCTCCTGCGCAGCCTTCACGCTCGATGGGTCGGCGGTCGCGTATACTAGTGGCGCCGCGGTCAGGTCTTGGTTTTCCAGCCAATCAAGCGCGCCTTGGGGGCCGGATTCTGCAAGGTCCAGCGGGTCCAGTTTGTAAGCGGGCGCGCCGAGCGCCAGGTAGTTGGCCACCTGGCGGTTGGTCATCGCAGAACAGCTGCCCGACAGAAGCAAGGTTTCCGGAGCCAAGGCTGGGATCGCCATTCTCGGTGCATCTGCCGACAGGGTTCCGTCCGCCAGGTACAGAGCCGGTAGTGGCATTGCGACCGCGCTGCCGCCCGTCATCAATGGCATGTCGCGGCAAGCTTCGGCGATGATTTCAAGGTCTGAATTGGCAACCGCGTCGACGACGACATGCGCAACGCCATCTTGTCCGAGCCGTGATAGTTCGGTCTTCAATGCTGCGCTGCCCTGAGCAACAGTCAGCCGGTCCGCCAGTCCGACCGGGCGGCTTACCTGCGGCGCCAGCAACCGCATCAGGTTGCTGTCCCGCATCGGCGTGAGCGGGTGATCCTTCATCGGGCTTTCGGCAAGCGGTTCACGGCCGACAAAGAGGTTGCCCATGAAAATGGACCGGCCGTTTTCCGGGAAGGCCGGACAGTATATCGTCTGGTCCGTGTCCAGATCGGCCATCAGCGCTTCTGCGACCGGCCCGATATTGCCCTCCGCCGTGCTGTCGAAAGTCGAACAGTATTTCCAGAAAAAGCGGCGCGCGCCTGCTGCCCGCAACCACGCAAGCGCAGATCGCGTCTCGGCAACCGCATCCGCCACCGGCGCGGTACGTGATTTCAACGCGATGACTTCAAATGGCGCAACATCCGCGCCTGGTTCAGAGGCCGGCACACCGATCCTCAAGGAGACGCGGACGCCCGACCGCGCCAACAGCCCCGCCAGATCCGTGGCTCCGGTGAAATCATCGGCAATACAACCAAGCAACACAGACATAGGCGGCAATTTTCCCTGACAGTTTTTATTGTATTCGGACCGTGCTCAGTCGTTACCGCGCACAGGGCGGTCATACAAGATCTTGGATCTATTTGTCAGCGGGCTCCGTCCCGGGAAGTTTCAAACCTGCATTTCGTGCATAGACTTTGGCGACGGCAGCATCATCTTCTGTCCCATGCCCCATTCCGGCTGCAGCCACAAACTGTTGCAAGGCGGCGGCGGTAATTGGCGCGCTGAATTGTGAGGACTTGGCAATATCGAGCACAATGCCCAGGTCTTTCGGCCAGATGTTCACTGAACTGTGCGGTGTGTAGTCACCGGCGACGATATGCGGAGCCCTGTTTTCCAGCATCCAGCTGGTTCCGGCACATTTGCTGATCACCTCGACAAATGTGTTGGGTGCGATGCCTTGGGTCATGCCAAAGGTCAGTGCCTCTGCCATGGTGGCAATATGAACACCGGCGAGCAGCTGATTGACCGCCTTCATGGCGGATCCCGCACCGGCTTCATTGCCAAGTTCGAACACGGTTTCCGAGATTGCGTCCAGCAATGGTTTGGCAGCCGTAAAGGCTTCCGGCGTACCGGAGGCCATGATGCTCAGTTGACCATTTGCCGCCTTGATCGAGCCTCCGGAAATCGGTGCATCCAGATAGTGCACACCAAATCCGGTGCAGCGCTCCGCCATGGACCGGGCAAACTCCGGCGGCACGGTCGCACAGGCCAAGACAACCGCGCCTTCCCGCAATTGGGGAACGATGCCATTGTCGCCAAACAACACGGATTCAGTTTGAGCGGCATTGAGAACAACAACCGCGACCGCGTCCAGCTGAGCGGCCGCATCATGCAGCGGAGCGGCTTCCCCGCCCTCTTTCTTGAACCTGTCAGTCTGCTCCGGGTTGATATCGGCACCCCAGGTCTTGTGCCCGGCTCTCAACGCGGACACAGCCATGCCGTACCCCATCGACCCGAGTCCGATGACGGCTACATTCTGTTGGTTCATTTTGGTTGGCTATCCTTCATATCGGAATTGGCGAATGCCGGTAAAAACCGCTTCACAAACGGCCATAGCACGACAATCAGCGTAATTGTGAAAAAGGCTGCGGCTATCGGGCTTTCCAGGAACTTCAACGGCTGCATTTCCGTTACGATCAAGCCTTGCCGCAAGTTGGTCTCCAAAGGCGTTCCAAGAATGAAGCCGATGACAATGGGCGCCAACGGCACATTGGCGTAACGCAGCAGCAAACCGGCAATTCCGGCAATCACAGCAACCCAGACATCCAGAATGGAAAACCGGATGACGTAAGACCCGGCCAGCGAAAGCACCACGACAGCCCCCATCACCAGGGCATGCGGCAACTTCAGAATCCGGCTGAAGACCTGGGCCATTGCGGCACCGACAATCAGCATGAGAATGTTTGCAACCAATAGCGCGACAAAGATAAAATTCACGAGCTCCGGGTTCCGGTTAAAAAGCTGAAAGCCGGGCGTAATTCCGTGGATGACAAGCGCACCAAGCATAACCGCGGTTGGCGCGTCGCCCGGAATGCCCAGTGCAAGCGTTGGCACCAATGCACCGCCTGTGACGGAGTTGTTGGCGGCTTCCGATGCGACGATGCCTTCTGGTTCTCCCTTGCCGAAATTGTGTTTGTTCTCAGATCCGGCCTTGGCTTGGGCATAACCGATAAGCGAGGCCGCCGTGGCACCAACACCCGGGAGAATGCCAAGGAATGTGCCCAAGAGGGAGCTTCGCAACAGGGTTTTCTTCAGCCTGTACCACTGTGCGAATGGCGCGACCTTGAAGCCGGTTGAAACAATCGGTGTATGGGTTTCCGCTGTGCGCCGGCCCGCTGTGAAAAACACCTCGGATATCGCAAACAATCCGATGAGAATCGGCACGACATGGAACCCCGCCGAAAGTGAGAAATTTCCAAAGGTGAACCGTTGCGCGCCGCTGAGTTCATCGACGCCGACGGTCGACAAGACGACGCCAATTACGCCTGCGATCAGCCCTTTCAACGGGTTTCCGGCAGAGACCCAGGCGATGGTCGTGAGCGAGAACAAGATGAGCGCAAAGGTTTCGATAGAGCCGAATTCGACTGCAATTGCCGCAAGTTGTGGCGCCGCCAGGACCAGTATCACCATGGAGAAGATACCGCCAATGGCAGAAGAAATCGTCACCCATGCAAGCGCTTCCGCGGCTTTTCCCTTTTGCGCCATGGGGTAACCATCAAAGGTCGTTGCAGCCGATTGGGGAGTTCCGGGAACGTTGATCAGGATCGCCGGAATTGAACCGCCATAAACTGACGACACATAGACGGCGAGCAATAGGCCGATGGCTTGCGGTCCGGAAAGCACAAAGGTGAACGGCAAGATCATCGCAAGTGCGGTCACGGTCCCTAGACCGGGCAGAGCGCCAACGATCATACCGATAATCGTGGCAAGCAGCATGATCGCAATTGCCGTTGGATCCGCCATCAATCCGATGGACGCCCAAAGTATTTCGAAGGACATCTTAGATATCGAGCCCCGGAATTTTGGGAAGCGGCATCTGCGCGAACTTCACCAGAAGCAAATAGAGGCCGCCGCTCACACCGAATGACGACAGAACCACCGCTATCGGCCGCCGATAGCCCAAAAGGATCACGGAAAGGACAAACGCGACGGGCGAAACCACCAGAAAGCCCAGCTCAGGCATGAGCACCGTAGCTGCGACCATGACCGCCATGGTCAATCCAACAAGTCCCCACCTGACTTCGTTGAGCTCTGCACCGCCGCGCAGAAGCCCGATCACAAGGATCGCAATGGACAGAGCAAGCAAGAAGTAGAGAAAGAGCTGAGGCACCAGAAACGGCGGGGCATCTCCGGGCAGAACGAAGACGCTCGCACTTTCCCGGTAACTGGTCATGAGCAGAAATGATGCGCCGATTGCGCCGGCCGCACCCAGCAATGTGTCTGTGTTAAACAGATTGGTTCGCATGAGTGCGGCCTTTCAGTACCTGCGGAAATTACTTCGGCAGCTTAACGCCAATGATCGGAAGCATTTCCTTGTTCTTTTCATATTCTGCCTGGAAGAAGGTGCTGAATTCATCCCGGCCCATATATCGAACGATGTAGTTCGCCTTGTCCATACCGGAGATGAAATCCGGATCCTGAACCGCCTTGCCGCACGCATCGGACAGCTTGTTCAAGGCATCTTCCGGAGTTCCGGCCGGAGCAAACAGGCCAAACCAAATCGTGACGACAACATCCTTTCCGAGTTCCTTGAAGGTCGGAACGTCCGGCAGGCCTTCCACCCGCTCACTGGCGGACACGGCAAGGGTCTTCAAACCGTGGATCTTTTCCATTGCCGACACATCTGCCGCAAAGGTGGCTTCGCCGGCCATGATCGATGCAGCCGCCTTGCCGCCGCCGCCAGCAGGAAGATAGAGGAACTTCACATCATAGGCATGCGCGATCGCGGCCTGGGTGATGTGCGGCATGGAACCCGGCGCTCCGCCGACTGCAACAATCTTGTCGCCCGCCTTTGCGGCCGCAATCAAATCGTCCATTGTTTCGAACGGGCTGTCCGGAGCCACGGTTACAGCGGTTGGGTTGTCTGCAATCATGCAGATCGGTTCGAAGCTGCTGTTGTTGTACGGCACCGGGCGCAGGTGCGGCTGGATTGTTACGGTGGCGATCGGATTGTAGCCGATTGTGTAGCCGTCCGGCTTGGCATCCGCCATGAATGCCGTCCCGACCGTACCGCCCGCACCGGTCATGTTAAGCGGTACAAAATCAGCGTCCAACACCTTGCGCATCGAATTGATCAGAATGCGGCCGGAAGTGTCCGAGTTGCCACCGGCACCATAGGGAATGATCACTTCGATCGGCTTTTCCGGGTACTCGGCCTGAGCCGCGCCTGTCAGCGCTGTCACAAGCCCTGCAGCCAAAGCAATTGCTGTCGATTTCATTCTCATAAGTTTCCTCCCAAACTGGACAGTTGCCCAGCAGTCACTAAGAGTTTTTTGGCCAGTCACTCTCTTCGCGTTCCCGGGACCATTCGATTTGAACGATGTCCACTTTTGGCGAGGGTGGCCAACCGTCCCCCCGCTGCGAATTCAAGCTGCGATGGGGAGCCCACCGGTAGGTTCGATCAGGCATTCCAACGAGCTTCCCGCTCTCGATCCAGTCGAGATCTACGCCGTACATTTCGCTTATGAGCAGGTTCTGAAGTCCGGCCAGTGTGCCGGCATGAGCCGGATCCTTGGCCAGGTCCGTCAGCTCTTGAGGGTCCTCGATCAAATCGAAAAGCTGACAGTGGTTGCCGACCGGGTAGTAGATCAGCTTGTAACGCCCGTCCCGGATCATCCGGCTGGAATAGTCGTCCTCGCCGCATTCGCCGTAAATGTAGTCCCTGGTTTGAGGAGCGACCATCGACTGCCCGTCGACGGTGTCCGGGATCTCAATGTCGCACAGGTCCAGCAATGTCGGCATCACATCGGTGAACCCGACCAGGCGATCATCAACGGTGCCCTCCTCCGCCTTGGGGTTGCCCTTGTTCGGCAGCAGGATCATCGGAATGTTGGCGCTGCTTTCATAGAAAATCCGCTTGGCAGCCATGTCGTGGTTGCCCAGCATGTCGCCGTGATCGGACGTGAACATGATGATCGTGTCGTCGAGAATGCCTTCCAGACGCAACGTGCCGATCAAATATCGGATCTGATAATCAATCTGGGTGCAAAGTGCGTAGAACGCCTTCTTGGCCGCCTTCAGTTGTTCGTCGGTGTAGAGGTTTGTTCGGCTCAACTGTGCCTGAATGGCGAAAGGAAGCGCAGCACCCTCCTTGGCCCATTCGCCGACATAAGGCTCGTCCATCTCCACATCGCGATAGAGTTCAAGAAACGCTTGCGGCGGAACAAGAGGCGGATGGGGGTGGCGAAAGCCGAGATACCAGAATGCCGGTTTGGTAGGATCGCGGCGCTTGATCGTACGCGCCATCATCCGGCCGGCCCAGCTTGTGGCATGATGTTCTTCTTCAAGATGCCAGGGGCGCCAATTGTACTGGTTGTTCGACATGCCATGGTCGAATTGCCGGCCGGCAAGTCCCTGATCTCCCAGATAGATGTCGTAGTCGTCGAGCGTCCCCCATTGTGGGCGCCCCTCGTCGTCCAGGATCACGGAATCGAAACCGATTCGGTCTCTTTGCGGGTGAACATGCAACTTCCCGACCGCATCGGCCTGATATCCGGCATTTCTGAAGGCCTGCGCCATCGTCGTGACGTTCGGCATAGTCAGTTGATCATTGAAAACCCGGTCGCCGTGAGATCTCGGATTCATTCCGGTCATCAGTGATCTTCGGGCGGGAATGCAAACCGGACACTCGGAATAGGCGTTTGTGTACCGGACGCCGCACGCCGATATCTCGTTCAGTCCTGGCGTGATGATTGCCGGATTGCCTGCGAACCCCAGATGCTCAGCCGCCCAGTGATCTGCAACGATCAACAGCACATTCGGTTTCTGCTGAGCCAACGGTTCCTCCCAAAATCCAGTTGAATTGCCGCCCATACAAACAATTTAAAGTCATGAAACAAAATGATATGAAGTTGGATACTCATTCCGTTTTGGAAACTTTGAGCTGCTGGGGATCGATGAGCAACAGAATTGGACTGCGTCAGTTGCGGGCTTTTCATGCGGTGATGGTTGGCGGAAGCGTGACTGCCGCTGCCGAACGGCTCAATCTCACTCAACCGGCCATCAGCAAACAATTGACCGCTCTGGAGCGGGAACTGGGGATCAAGCTGTTTCACCGCAGAAGCGGGACCACAATCAATCCGACGCGGGAGGGAATCGAATTCTTCAAGGCTGTTGAAGCGATCACCTCGGGCCTGGATGATCTTCAGTCGATTGCCCGTGACATCGCCGACAAGGGTCAAGGCCGCGTCCGTGTTGCCGCGACACCGCCGCTTCTGAACAGCCAACCGTTCATGAATGCGATAAGCGGGTTTATGGAAGAGCATACCGATGTCCATGTCGCCCTCGAGGCGAGATCGCGCATCGATATCGAAGACCGGGTCGCAAGGAGGCAGATCGATCTGGCGCTCGCACTGCTTCCGGCCGCCGACCCGTCAATAACGTCGGTGCCGCTTGTCGACACACAGGCCGTCGCCGTGATGTCCGCGGAGCACGAGTTGGCCCGGAATGAAGTCCTCACACCGGCACTCGTCAGAGGCTATCGTTTGATCATGCCAAGCCGGCAACCGCTCCGCACACGCATCGACACGGCCCTCGCCCGTGCCGGCGAGGAGCTTGCGATTGGGATGGAATCGTCATCTGCGATCACCTGCTGCCGATTGGCTGCATCCAATGTCGGGATAGCGATCTGTGACCCCTTCAGCCCAACCGCATTTATGGATACGGCACTGGTTGTCCGGCGTTGGGAGCCGGTGGTAAACCTGACCTATGGTGCCTTGAGGCTGAAGAATCTCGAGATGGATGCTGCACCGGCGGCTTTGCTTGAAAAGATGCGCGAAAAGCTCTCACGAACATGAAGGTTGGCCTCAAAAGCCTCGGACGCTTGGAACCTCAAACGGCTTCACTAAGTGGGGCAGCGTCTTTCAAAACTATAGCTCCCGCTCAAGTATTTTATACTTGAAATATATGAAACCTCCGGCTACCGTCTTCATCAAGAAGACCGGCGGGGTGTCCGGCTAATCCCTGACTGCTGGAGGAGAAACCATGAGCGGAAACGCCTACAATCCGGGGTCGGACGGCGCAAAAATGACCTTCAGGGATGCAATGTCGTATGGCGACTATCTGCACCTGGAAGACATTCTAGCGCATCAGCAACCGCAGTCGGATGCACACGACGAAATGCTGTTCGTCATCCAGCACCAGACCAGCGAACTCTGGATGAAACTGGCGATCCACGAAATGGCCGCGGCACGGCAGGCGCTCTTGAATGGTGAAACCGCGCAGATGTTCAAAATGCTGGCCCGGGTCAGCCGTATCTTCGAACAACTGAACAATGCCTGGGATGTGCTGCGTACGATGACACCAGCGGACTATACCCGGTTTCGCGAGGCACTTGGACCGTCGTCCGGGTTCCAGTCTTTTCAGTACCGCATGATTGAATATGTACTGGGCAACCGGAACCCGAACATGCTCAAGCCGCATGAGCATCTGCCCGAGGTTCACAAGGCCCTGACCGCGGAACTGGCCCGGCCCAGTTTCTACGACGAAGTGATCAGTCTTCTGTTCCGGACCATCGATGGGCATGAAGACAACGTGCCGGCCCCAAGGCTGGACGCCCCGCACGAGGCGTTGCCGGAGATCCGGGAGCGGTGGAAGATCGTTTACGAAGACATTGAAGAACACTGGACGCTCTATGAACTCGGCGAAAAGCTTGTCGATCTGGAAGACTATTTCCGCCGTTGGCGGTTCAATCATGTCACCACGGTTGAACGAGTGATCGGCTTCAAACGCGGTACTGGTGGAACGTCTGGCGTTCAATACCTTCGAAAGATGCTAAGCGTCGAACTGTTCCCTGAACTCTGGCATGTGCGAGGCGAGCTGTAATGCTCCCGAAAAAAGACCTGTTCGAAATCCCTGCCGGAGTGATCTATCTCGACGGCAACTCGTTGGGGCCGCTTCCGAAAGGGGTCATGGAGCGCAGCAGCGAGGTGATCTCCCGGGAATGGGGCTCCGAACTGATCCGGGCCTGGAACTCTGCGGACTGGATTTCCTTGCCGAAACGCGTTGGCGACCGGGTCGGGAAGCTGATCGGAGCCCCTGCTGGCTCGGTTGCCACAGGCGACACGTTGTCGATCAAGGTCTATCAGGCACTTGCTGCTGCCCTCAAGATGCGCCCTGACCGTCGGGCAATCCTGTCCGACAATGGCAACTTTCCAACCGATCTTTATATGGCCCAAGGTCTGATCAGCATGATCGGCAAGGGCTACGAGTTGCGCACGCCAGCCCCGGCAGATGTGGCTTCAGCCATCACGCATGACGTCGCCGTGGTGCTGCTCACCCAAGTCGACTACCGGTCCGGCCGGATGCACGACATGACGGCCATCACCAAGGCCGCGCATGATGCCGGTGCAGTCATGATCTGGGATCTGGCTCACAGCGCCGGTGCGGTGCCGGTGGATTTGGCTGCATCAAACGCTGAATTTGCGGTCGGATGCACGTACAAATACCTGAATGGCGGCCCCGGTTCGCCGGCGTTCATCTACGCCCGTCCGGACATCGTCGAGACCATCGAACCTGCCCTTGCCGGCTGGATGGGCCATGATGCTCCCTTTGCCATGGAACTTGGCTATCGCCCGGCCATGTCGACCGAGCGGCTGCGCGTCGGCACACCGCCCATCGTTCAACTGTCGATTCTCGATGGAGCTTTGGACGTCTGGGACGACGTCGATATGGCTGAACTGCGTGCAGCGTCAGTTGAGCTGTCGGAGTTGTTCATCGCCGAAGTGGAACATGCCTGCCCGCGGCTTGCCCTCGCATCCCCCCGCGACCCGCAGCTTCGCGGTTCGCAAGTTTCCTTTTCCTTTGAACACGGATACCCGGCCATGCAGGCGCTGATCGACCGCGGCGTGATCGGCGATTTCCGCGCCCCCGATATCATGCGTTTCGGCTTCACCCCGCTTTATCTGGACAGAACCGACATTCGGAACGCAGCCGGAACGATTTCGGACGTCATCAACAATCGCCTTTGGGACAATCCGAAGTATCAGACTAAGTCGCGGGTGACTTGAGCGGCGAAGCAGTGCCAACTCCAATAAGGACCGCCAATCCGGCATCATTGCTTCCCGATCCAAACGAATTCGTTCCGGCTGCGAACCAGATCCTGGGCCTCAGAGAAGCCGACGACGATATCTGGCTCTTCTCAGTTCTCGATTGTGACTTGGGATTATTCGACAAAACCGAAACGGTGTCGAACCGGCAAAAAGCCCATTCACCCCGGAGAAAGTGTAAACTGTCTCTCCGGTATCAAATGTAAACCATGTGAGAAGAATGGACCCTACTGCCCGACCTGAGACATAGGTGACAGAACGTTCCGGACACATGGGTAACACTTTCCGTCTTTCGGGAGGTGTCGATGCCGTGGCAAGAGGTGTCCAAAGTGGAGGAGCGTCTTCGTTTCATTGCCCGCCTGCTGGATGGCGAAGGCATGAGTGGTGTGTGCCGTGAGTTCGGCATTTCCCGCAAGACCGGCTACAAGATCTGGAATCGTTATCGGCGGGACGGGATGGAGGCGCTTTGCGACCGGTCTCGCCGTCCGGTGCGCTACGCCAACCAGCTTCCGGAGCAGGTAGAGCGCCTGATTGTCTCGACACGGAAGGACAAGCCCCACTGGCGCGCGCGCAAGATCCGGGAGATCCTCGTGCGCAAGCTGGCCGGCGATGTGCGTATTCCGGCACAAAGCACGGTGCATGCGGTTCTGGACCGGCACGGCATTGTCAGCAGAGCTTGGCTAAGTGTCAATCGGCATTGAATGTTGACCCCTTATAGGCTTCCAAAACTGACCCCTTGTTTGTGAGGAGCTGGCCCGATGCTGCGTAGTCCCCATTTAACGCAGCAGTGTCGGGCCAGCGGTGATTTGGTTTCAAACCCGGTTTTTGAATCGCCAGCTCTCGTTTCCGGTTTCGACGATTTCACAGTGATGGGTGAGCCGGTCGAGAAGAGCAGTCGTCATCTTCGCGTCACCGAAGACGCTCGGCCATTCGCCAAATGCCAGGTTGGTGGTGACGATGATCGATGTGCGTTCGTAGAGTTTGCTGATCAAATGGAACAGGAGCTGTCCGCCTGTCTGGGCGAATGGCAGGTAGCCCAGTTCGTCGAGGATCAGGAAGTCGAGGCGTGAGATCAGGTCTGCTTTTCGTCCCTGCCTCTCGGCGCGGGCTTCGGCATCCAGCTTGTTCACCAGATCGACGACATTGAAGAACCGGCCCCGGCGGCCGCTTCGGATGCAGGCCCGTGCGATGCTGACGGCAAGATGGGTCTTGCCGGTTCCGGTGCC
The DNA here is from genome assembly GCA_965230445.1 of Roseibium sp. Taxonomy (GTDB): domain Bacteria; phylum Pseudomonadota; class Alphaproteobacteria; order Rhizobiales; family Stappiaceae; genus Roseibium. Next base: position 4,214,649 of record OZ246005.1, read on the forward strand.
GCCGATCAGGATGAGGTTGCGTTGATGATCGAGGAAGTCTCCGGTGGCCAGGTCGCGGATCAGGGTCTCGTTGACTTCGGTCGCTTCGAAGTCGAACTCTTCCAGTTCCTTGGCCAGTGGCAACTTGGCAATGGTCATCTGGTATTTAATGGAGCGTGCTTGCTTCTCGCTAATCTCGGCGTTCAGCAGATCGCCGATTATCTGCTGCGGCTCGTGCTGGCGCTTCAGGGCCGTGCCGATGATCTCATCGTAGGCCGTCCTCATGCCGTAGAGCTTCAGCTGCCCCATGGCGTCCAGTACCTGTGATCTTTCCATTTCTTGTTCTCCTCAGGCTGTCATAGCGGTCGCAATTGGCGGCAGGCTCGCAGGCCAGCTTCAGCGCATCCGGCGTCGTAATTGTCAGGGACGGTGGCGGTTCGCGATGACGCGCCAGGATGTTCAGCACGACACCGGCGGAATGGACGTTGTGCGACAGCGCTTCGGCGCAGGCGGCTTCCACCGCATCGAAGCCATCCGTCAGCACGGCGCTCAGAACCTCGACCATCTGCCGGTCGCCGCCGGACTGGCGTTCCAGTTTGCGCCGCACACGCCGGATCGCGACCGGCAGTTCCCAATCCTTGAACGGCGCCCCATTGCGCAGGGCACCGGGTTTGCGGGCCAGGACGGGTATATAATGCAGGGGATCGTAGACGGTGTTGTCTCGCCCAAAGACACGCGTATGGCTGCCAACGATCCGGCCATCCTGCCAGCATTCCAGCCTGTCGGCATAGGCTCGGATCTCGACCGGCCGCCCTACGGCACGGGCATCGACCGAGTATCTGTTCTTGTCGAAGCGCACGAGGCAGGTCTTGGACACCGACGCCGGAACCGCATGGAAGCCATCAAAGGGTCCAACATAGGGAACAAGGCTTCCTCGCTCTTCTTCGAACACCTCCCAGATCGTCTTGTCCCGCAACTCCGGGTGTGTATTTGCCCGGGCATAGGCCAGGCAGCGGTCCTCCAGCCAGGCATTCAGTTCGGCATAGGATTTGAACTTCGGCCGCGGCACAAAGAACCGCTGCCGGATCACGCCCACCTGGTTCTCAACTTGACCCTTCTCCCAGCCAGACGCGGGCGTACAGGCAACCGGATCGACGAGGTAGTGCCCGCACATCTGCTGGAAACGGCGGTTGTAAGTGCGATCCTTGCCGACAAGGATTGTGTCGACCGCGGTCTTCATATTGTCGTAGATGCCCCGGGCGCAGGCGCCGCCAAAGAAGGCAAACGACCGGTCGTGGGCATCGAACACCATCTCCTGCGTCTCGCGGGGATACGCTCGGACAAACGGCATCCGACTGTGGCAGAGGCGGACATGCGCGACCTTCACAGTTGTGGTGACGCCATCGATCAAAACGACCTCATGGCTCCAGTCGAACTGGTATGCCTCGCCCGGGTCGAAGATCAGCGGAACATAGGCGCTCGCTGACGCTTCCTGCGTTGCCTTCGACCAACTGGCCGCATAGCGCCGCACGGCATCATAGCCGCCGCCGTAGCCGCGATTGCGCAGCTCCTCGTAAATGCGGATGAGCGTCAGGCGTTCCCGTTTCGGCTGCCGGGCATTCTCGGCGAGCATCGCATCCAACTCGGAACGCCAGGGATCAATCTTCGGGCGGGGCTGCGTTGCTCGGTCATAGTTGAACTCGGTTGCACCCGACCGGATGACCTTGCGCACCGTATTGCGAGATAATCGTAGCTCCCGGCAAATCTGCTTGATCGACTTGCCGTCGATGAAATGCGCACGCCTGATCTTCGCAATCGTCTCCACGACCAACATCCCCTGACTGCTCCCTCTCGTCTTTGAGGGAGCATCTGATCCGAATTATCAGGGGGGTCATTTTTGGACGCCGATCACCCCAATATGGGGGTCAATTTTGCATGCCGATCCACATGGCTAAGCGGCGGCGCGCCAACAAGGCCGAAGGAACGCCCCTTTCAGCCGGTCTTGGTCCCAACGATTTGTGGGCCGCAGATTTCAAGGGTGAGTTCAAGCTGGGCAACCGGAACTACTGTTACCCGTTGACGGTCAGCGATCATGCATCCCGCTATCTTCTGAGTTGCGAGGCCTTTGACTCGACAAAGGAAAAACCGGTCATAGAGGCCTTCCTCGCCCTGTTCAAAGAGCGTGGACTGCCCACTGCGATCCGTACCGACAATGGCTTGCCTTTCGCCTCGCCGAACGGGCTCTACAATCTGTCGAAGCTCTCAGTGTGGTGGCTGCGCCTTGGTATCGGGATTGAGCGCATCAAACCCGGCCATCCGCAGCAGAACGGACGGCACGAGCGCATGCATCTGACCCTGAAGAAGGAAGCCACCCGGCCTCCGGGGATGAACAGCCTGCAGCAGCAGGCCAAATTCGACGTTTTCGTCAAGGAATTCAATGAGGAGCGGCCTCACGAAGCGCTCGCTATGAAGACCCCAGGTGAGGTCTACACGCCCTCAGCAAGGTCATACCAGGGCCTGCCGGACCTGGACTATCCCTTTCACGACAAGGACGCCCTGGTCACCGCCTGCGGCCGGATCTGCATGCATCGCAAGAAGATCAACGTCTCGACCGTGCTGGCCGGTCAGAAACTCGGCATAAAAGAAGTGGAGGATGGAATTTGGCTGATCAGCTTTATGCGCTATGATCTGGGATACATCGACCTGGAGCAGAAAACATTACAGACAATCGACAACCCGTTCGGCACGAGGTTGTAACCCATGTCTCCGGTACAAACTGTTACCTATGTCTCCGGGCTGGACACTTGGAATGGTGGTGCCGCTGATAGGACTCGAACCTACGACCCCATCATTACGAATGACGTGCTCTACCAACTGAGCTACAGCGGCTTGATCTTGTTCCTTGCCAAATAGGGTGCGGATTGGGTCCGCGCCGGGCAAGGGCTTGCAAGTGGCCGGTTGATACCGGAGGATCGCGGCGGATGCAAGTGCGAAGACACTCTGCCTTACGCCTCAATCCCCAAGCGATCAAACGCTTCAACGTAGCCACCACGAACGCCAGGCCGTGTGGACGAATTGGCGATGTGTTTCGCCGGGAAATGCATGGTTCAAGATCAAGGAAATCCGGCGCAGGGGATGCTGGTGCATCCTCAAGGCGGGTTTTCGACGGGATTGAGCGATGCGGGCACGGCCCTCCGGGTGTGACACCAGCCGTCGATTTGGCGCGAAAATCCTTTTGTACGCATCACGGATACGCCCGCAAGTCCTTTCACGCCAACTCTTGGCAGGCGTAATACCAGCCGACAATTTTTATGACTCATGGGGATTCCCACGGGTCTGCAAATATGATTCCGAATGGCAAACACGAGGAGTTTGCCATGGGTGCGCCGATCCCGCTTCGCGATGACTATGATGCCTTGATGCTTCGCCGACTTGCCCGTTTGTCTTCCAATGCCGGCCAAACGCGGCGCCTTTTGGCCTTGGCGGTGATCTATGACGGGGGATCTCGGGGTGCGGCGGCCGCTTTGGGTGGCGTGACGGTACAGATTATCCGGGACTGGGTTCTGCGGTTTAACGCCAAGGGGCCGGACGGATTGATTGACGTGCGCAACGCAGGGCGTCGCAAGAAGCTTGACGAGGTGCAACGCCGATTGCTGATCGAACGTGTTGAGCGCGGGCCCTATCCTTCGGTGGATGGTGTTGTGCGTTGGCGCCTGAAGGACCTTGTGGCTTGGCTCTTGTCCGAGTTCGGGATTTGCGTCGATGAACGCACTGTATCGCGGGAGTTGAAGCGCGCCGGCTACCGGCGTTTGACGGCCCGCCCGCAGCATCCGGCGCAAAACGAATTTGCCGTCGAGGCTTTCAAAAAAACTTCCCCGCCCTGTTGGCACAAATCCGAGAGCGGTATGAAAGAGGACCCCAATAGAAGTGTGGTTTCAGGATGAAGCGCGGGTTGGCCAAAAAACCAAGATCACCCGGCGATGGGCCAAATCCGCCTGGATCTTTGGCGCCATCTGTCCTGCCCGCGGTGTCGGGGCCGCACTTGTTCTGCCCAAATGCAACACACAGGCAATGCAATGGCACCTTGAGGAAATCTCCTCACAGGTTGCCGCAGGTGCGCATGCCATTGTCATCCTGGATCAGGCGGGTTGGCATACGTCACACAAACTCGACATTCCCGCCAACATGACGCTGGTGCCTCTGCCGCCGCGATCGCCAGAACTCAACCCGGTTGAAAACATCTGGCAGTTCATGCGCGAGAACTGGCTTTCAAACCGCGTATTCACGTCCAACGAGCACATAATCGATACCTGCTGCCGGGCCTGGAACAAACTTATCGAGCAACCATGGACTATCATGTCAATCGGTATGCGGGACTGGGCACATCGGTTCTGAATAATGTCGGCGGGTGTAACACGAAATACGTCTCCAATTCGTCCACACGGCCTAATTGAAGAACCGCGGACGCGGTGCTCTAACGGCTTCTTTCTCGGCTTCTTCTTCGGTTGGCCCCGGATCATCCGGCATGCGGGCGAGGGCGAACTCGATCGGCTGTTTCAGGTCTCTGGGCGCCTTCTTTGCCGGTTTGGCCGTGCCGGGATCGGCCTCTTCGGCCTGCAGGTCCTTGTCCGCCGGACCGACTGTTTTGTCTACCTGGGGAGGCGCGGCCTCTGGTTTTGCCTCTTCCGGAGCGGAGGCCGAAGGATCCGGGCTGACCGGGTCCGGATCTGAAGCCTCTGCGTTCTCAGGCTCCGGCTGCGGCGAACCGTTCCGCACACTCTCCGGCGTGTCGGGAAGTGCCTGCAAGGGCGGGGTATGGGCGACGTCGTCGGTCGTGCCTTCGAAGCCGCTGCGCGATGGCAGCGGTGCTGTTGCCGCCGGTTCCTGCGGCGGCTGCGTTTCCCTTGGCACCGGCGTGCTCGCTTCGGCTTTCTCCGGAGCGGCATCTTCCAATGTGGGTGGCAGTTTGTGCTCCGGGGCCGGCTCGGCTGTCAGGTCGAGAACATCATCCGGTTCGGCAACGGTTGGAGCGGGAGCCTCGGGCGCGGTTTCCGCCGCTTCGCCGTCTTGCGCGTCAGCGCCGGGTGCGGCAGGCGCCAGGGCGGGCGCATCGAACAGGCTGTCTTCCAGAACCTCGCCAGCCCAGTGCTCGCTGGCTTCGCTTGGTGTGGTCCATTCAAAAACGTCCAGCTTGCCGGTCACCGGCGACACAGGCTGCCATTCGCCAGTTACAATGCCGTCGCCGACCCAGGCCTTGTCCAGCGGCGCGCGCACCGCGCGGGCCAGCCAGTCGCGCATCCGCCCCTGGTCGCCGTGCTCGGCTTCTTCCAGTTCCGCCATCAGAACGAAAGCGCCGCGTGTCGGCTCGGACTGCAGAACCTTTTTCAGCTGTGCGCGGGCCTCTTCAAACTCGCGCGCCTCCATCGCGGCCTTGGCAATGGCAATTGCGCCGACCGCAGTGTTTGGCCGTTGACCAGACAAAGCCTTGACCCGCTTGAGCCGGTCAACCGCCGAATCCCCGGAGCGCACATGGGCGTAGGTTTCGGCAAGGTCCGGATGCGGCGACAGGCGCCAGGTTGCCTCGATGGACTTGGCCGCCTTGCGGATATCGCCCCTGCGCGTCGCCAGCCTGGAGGTGACGATGGCAGCCGGAACCAGATCCTGCGCCAGACCGTGGGCTTCCTTGGCGAATGCAAAGGCGCGTTCCGGATTGCTGTCCTCTTCGTTGAGCGAGAGCGCGGTCAGGATCACGGCGCGGCGGCGGCGGTAGGTTTTCTTGTCGATGTGCTTGGCAGTGTAGTTCCGCTCCAGGGTTTTCAGAGCGTCGTCCCAGTCGCCCGCAACCGCCTGATACCCGAGGACCGCCTTGCCGGCCCATTCCAGACCCGGTGCGGCCTTGGCCGCTTCCTCGGCGTAGTGACGTGCCGCTACACGCTCGCTGTGACGTTCGGCCTCAACGAAAAGCCCGTGCAGCCCGAGCGCCCGGGTTTCGTCATTCTCCAGCATGGCTTCAAAACGTTCGCGCGCCTCTGCGTCCTTGCCGGCAAGCTGTGCCGTTTGTGCCAGAAGCAGTTTGGTCGCCGGTTCCTCGGCAAGAAACTTGTCCGCGTCGAGACCATGACGGCGGGCGAGTTTGGCATTGCCGGTCGCAAGCGCGATCAACCCGTGAGACAGGGCGGTGTAGCCCTTGTCCTTGCGGCGGCGCTTCAAAAACCGTTCAGTCAGCTTCGGTGAACTCAGAATCAACCGGATGATGGCAACGGCGATCAGAAACAGCACCAGAAATATGCCGCCGACAACCGCGACCGTAACCGGCGGCTGCTCCCACACATAGCCGTTCCAGCTGACCGAGACCATACCGGGCAGATCGGCTATCCAGGCGAACCCGAGGGTCACCGCAAACAGCAGCGCGAAGAAAACAAACACGCGGATCATTTATTCGTCCTCCGGATTGACCGGTTTCCTGTCTGGCCCATCTGAATTGACATTCCGGCTGTCTCCATCAGCTTCTGCCTTCCGCAAGGCCCTGCAGCACATCGCGGGACGTTTTGTTGGCCAGGTTGTCAGCCGCGATCCGCGCCCTTGTCCGCGCCACCCAAGGCCGCCCTGCCGTACGGGCAGCCTCCGGCAGGTCGCGGAACGCTTTTAAGGCATCGCGCAGGTTTCCGTCCGCCACTGCTCTTTCCATCTGCCGGAGCGTTGCTTCCGGTCCCGCACCGCCGGCATCGCCAGGTCCCCTGACCGAGACGATGGACCTTGCACCCGACAGCAATCCGCCGAACAGATCGCCACTGTCGGCGGATTGGCCAAAGGTCGCGTGCATATCACGGGCGAATTCGGGGAATTGTGCAATCAACACCGGTACCGGTTCAATACCACTCTTGGCGAACCGTTCCAGCGCGGTCAAATCCGTCTCGGGCGGCAGACTGACCTTGACCGCGGCCAGCTCGGCTTCATAGGGCTGGCCCGCATCAACTGCAGACTTGAGGGCTGCGACTGACAAGGCTCTTGCGGCAACTTCCCGCGCCGTCGCATCACCAACTTCGGCCTCCACCGCAGCCAGCCGCCCGCCAATCACATTGAGCTGGGCGCGGAGACCGGCAAGAGCCGTCTTGTTGGCCGCACGTGCCATGCCGAGTTCCGATGACAGCGAGGCAAGGCTTCCGTCCAGTTCCGCCTGAGCATCGGCGAGCGTCTTGGCGGATGTTTCTGACGCGGCAATTGATGCCTCCGCCGTATCGGCATTTGTCTCCGCAATCGTGATACGGGCCTCGATGCCGGATAAATCCGACCTCAGAACGGCAATCTGTCCGGAAAGGCCGTCAACCTCCCCGTCCAGCGTACCTGCCGTGTTCGCCGTCGATCTAGCGGTTGTCTCAAGGCGGGCGATTCGATCCTCAAGGGGAGCAAGGTCAACGGTTTCAGGCTCGGGAACAGGCGGCAGAGCAGACCCGTCTTCAATCCCGGCGCGTAGTGCACTCAATTCGCTTTGCAGGGCAGTGAGGCTGCTTTCCAGGCTGTCAATGCCGTCTTCCGGGCTGCCCGTTGCCGTCTCCAATTTGGCTTCCAACCCGGCAATGCGGGTTTCGAGCGCAGCCGGAACATCCGCTGCCGCCGGGGCTTCGGCATTTTTCATAAGTGTTTCCAGTTCGGCAAGTCTGCTCTCTGCAGCGGAAAGCCCGCGAGCCAGTTCGCCATCCGTTTGGCTGGGCAGATTGAGAACACCTGCCTGTAGAAGGCCATAAGCGCCACCAAGTGCAAGCACCCCGCCGATTGCCGCCGCAATCAATCCCCCGACCAATCCTGAGCCTGATTGCGGGTTGGCCGCAGGCGGGTTGGCAAAGCTGGCGGAGCTGCCACTTTTCGAAGCCGGGGCAGAGTTCGGCTCGGCCGCCGATTTGTCCGGTTTTGCGTCTGACGCTGGTGCCGCATCCTTGGCAGCGTGTGAATCGCCAGCCGGTTTGGTATCGCCAAGCGGTTTTTGGGACGGTGTGCCGGAGGCTTCCGGACGACCCTTGTCAGCGTCTTTTGCCGGGGCTTTTTTTCCGGTTTCGGCAGCCGGCTTAGCTGTATTAGATGGTTTCGCAGCGGATACCTCTGCCTTGCCCGGTTTGGCCTTGTCCGGGTCCACTGCCGCTTTGGGCGCTGGCTTTTCAGGCACTGCGCCCTTGGCACCTTGTGCCTCCGGCGCCGGTTTGGTCGCCGTAGTGTCAGACGCATCGGGTTTGGAACTTGCCGCCGTATCGGACGCAGATGTTTCCGATGCCTTGCTTGCAACCTCTTCGGCTTTCAGGTCGATCGTGACCGGACGCTTGCCAGCGGTAGGCGTCGAACCGGTTTTCCTGGCTGTTCCGCTCTTGCGCTCCTTTGATCCGCCCGCAGTCGATTTGGAATCAGAAGGTTTGTCGCCCGATGCCATCTATTCGTCTCCTGAAGACCTGACCGGTCAGTTCGTCCCAATATACATGCCTGCCGGGGAAGTGATAGCACCCCTTGCCCGCGATTTATGCGCCGCAACAAATCCCAGCTCAAATGATTTTAACGTTGCGTTAACGCAAGCTTCAACAATACGTCTTCTCGCGGGAAATCCGGAATTTCAGTGCGGAGTAATGCCCCTAACGGCTCGGCGGCCTGCTTCGATATTGCGAAAACCGGCAGTTCACCAGTCCGGTTCTTCGAATCAAGCCGCTCCAGCAGCGTCGCAAACACCTCGGCTGTACGGCGCGAAAATATCAGCACGCCGTCATACTCTCCCGACTCCAACCGGTTGCTGATCGCCTCAGGCAGCTTCTGATTCTCCCTCATCCGGTAGATCACGATTGTCGTGCAGTGCCTGCCGTCCTTTGCCAGCAGCCCAGGCAGATCACCGGACCTGTCATGCGCCGCCGGATAGAGGAGCCTTACGTCCGCTTCGGTGTTTTCCGAAATGATCCGGGCAAGGGCGGCAACATCACCATCCGCGGAGGTTACGGTCTTGAAGCCAGCCGTACGGGCCGCCTGCGCGGATTTGTCGCCGACCGTGAAGACAGGCAATTGCATTAATTCGCCGAACTGATGATGCCCGCGGAGCAAATCCGGCACACGGGCACTTGTGATCGCAAGCGCGGAGACATCCGCTAGCTCGAACCGGTCCGGAACGCTCGCCTCGAGCTTCAAAAGCGGCATCTCATCCGCCAAGTGCCCCGCCGCCCGGAGCTTGTCTGCAGTCAACCGGCATTCCGGTTCCGGGCGGGTGACGAGGAACCGCATGCTGTTACCCGCTGATGAAGTTCGGCCCGCAACGGTCTTTCAGAACTTCGCCGGCTTCGTGGCCAATCCTGGCGGCATCCGCAGCCGGGCCGGTGCGCTCGATATCGTGAGCCTCCGAGCCGTCCGGTTTCAATACGATCCCGCGAAAGCGCATCTGATCGCCCGTCAGCGTTGCCAGACCGCCGATCGGGGTGCGGCAGGAACCATCGAGTACCGCCAGAAATGACCGTTCCGCATCAAGACGGGTTTTGGTATCGGGGTGATGGATCGCACTCAGCTTGTCGAGGGTTGCCTGATCATCCGAACGGCTTTCAATGCAGATTGCGCCCTGGCCGACGGCCGGAAGAAACTCCTCCACCTCCAGCAAGCTGGTGATTTCACCTTCCAGTCCAAGACGCCGCAGACCGGCGCAGGCCAACAGGGTTGCATCCACCTGCCCCTCGGCAAGCTTGCGCATGCGCGTTTGCAGATTACCGCGGAACATGACCACCTCGATGTCCGGCCGCAAGCGCTTGATCATCGCTTGCCGCCGCAAGGAACTCGAGCCAACCACAGCGCCCTGCGGCAGGCCGGTCAAGGTTTTCGCCTTGGGTGACAGGAATGCATCGCGGACATCCTCGCGCGGCAGAAAGGCGGTCAGCGCCAGACCATCGGGCAGAACCGTCGGCATGTCCTTGGACGAATGCACCGCCAGATCTATCCGGCCATCCAGCAGAGCTTCCTCGATTTCCTTGGTGAAGAGGCCTTTGCCGCCGACCTCGGAAAGCGGACGGTCCTGGATCTGATCACCGGAGGTCTTGATGACGACAATCTCAAAGGCGTCCTCGGGAAGGTCATGCGCGCGCATCAACCGCGCTCGGGTCTCATGCGCCTGCGCAAGTGCCAAGGCGCTGCCTCTTGTTCCAATGCGCAAAGGATTTGTTTGCAAGTTTCCTCGTCCTGATGCTACGCCCGGCAAGGTTCGGCGCGGGCCGTTTTCCGTGTTGATTTGTTTTGATCTATCACAGCCCAGTGCAGCAATTCCAATGATCCCGATCAAGCCGACAAGCGAAGCGACCGAATTGACCGTCCTCGGCATCGAAACGAGCTGCGATGAAACGGCTGCTGCGGTGGTCACAGGTCCCCATTCCAAAGTCATTCTTTCGAACGTCATCCGGTCTCAGATTGACGAGCATACGGCCTTCGGTGGAGTGGTTCCGGAAATCGCGGCGCGGGCGCATATCGAGATCCTCGACAAGGTCATTGAGGAAGCACTGAAGATTTCCGGTTGCGAGTGGACGGACATAGACGCGGTTGCCGCCACCGCCGGGCCAGGCCTGATCGGCGGTGTGATTGTCGGCTTCATGACCGCAAAAGCTGTCGCCATGGCGGCAGGCAAGCCGCTTGTCGGCGTCAACCACCTGGAAGGTCATGCCCTCACCGCACGATTGACCGACGATTTGGAGTTTCCCTATCTCTTGTTGCTGGTCTCCGGCGGGCACAGCCAGTTTCTACTGGTACGCGGTGTCGGCAACTATGAGCGGCTCGGCACGACCATCGATGACGCCATCGGCGAAGCCTTCGACAAGACGGCGAAGCTGCTTGGCCTTCCCTATCCCGGCGGACCGCATGTCGAAAAGGCTGCTACAGCAGGCGATCCGGAGCGGTTTGCCCTGCCGCGACCATTGCTCGACAGACCGGGCCTCGACATGTCGTTTGCGGGTCTGAAGACGGCCCTGCGCACGCAGGCGAAGAAGCTTGAACCGGTCGATGACCGGACGGTGGCTGACTTATGCGCCGGTTTCCAGCGTGCTGTTGCTGATGTGCTGGCGTCCAGGACGCGGCGCGCGCTTGAGCTCTTCACAGACCGCTATCCGAACGTTGAACCGGCAATAGTCGTGGCCGGCGGGGTTGCCGCGAACCAGGAAATCCGGTCTGCCCTATTGGCAGCTTCCAAGGATGCCGATGCACGTTTCATAGCCCCGCCCATGGCACTTTGCACGGACAATGCGGCGATGATTGCCTGGGCCGGAATAGAGCGGCTTCGGCTGGGTCCGGTCGATGACATGGACCTTGCTCCCCGTCCGCGCTGGCCGCTGGACCAGTCGCAGACAGGCGTTCTCGGGGCAGGCAAGAAAGGCGCAAAGGTTTGACGCTTAGCGCCGCACACCAATATTGAGGGACATATGCAGATTTTTCACAAGGCCTATGTCTATCTGACTTGCGGAACCGAACTCCTGGTGTTCGAACAACCCGAAGAGCCGGGCACCGGTTTGCAAGTCCCCGGCGGCACACTGGATCCCGGCGAGAGCTTTCTGCAAGGGGCCATCCGCGAGTTTATCGAGGAAACCGGACTTTCCTTGGATATCGCGCTTGAAATCCTCGCGGATCAGGACTTGGTGCTGGATGATGAAGCCGGATTCGCCAGTGGCCTGCACAGGCGCAGGCACTATCATGGCCGGATCGGCGCGAAACCCGCAGAAGAATGGCAACACTACGAGATGACGCCCAGCAATGGCGGGCCGCCAATCCTGTTCCGCCTGTTCTGGCTGGATCTTGAAACAAACAAAGATGCGCTTGAATCAGGTCTCGTTGCCGGGTTCGATGCGCCATTGGATGCGCTGATCCAGCGCTTTTGAAAGGGACGTGCATGGCGGCAGTCGAAACAGTCGGGATTCTGGGTGGTGGGGCCTGGGGTACGGCGCTTGCGCTGACAGCCGCCCGCGCTGGCCGAAAGGCCCGTATCTGGGCGCGTGATCCCGGCGTTGTCTCCGACATTCGCCGTCATCAGCAAAATGCCAAAAGCCTTCCCGGCATCACATTCGACGAGGATATTGGCGCAACATCGTCGCTGGAGGAAGTCGCCGGACAGGATGCGATCCTTCTGGTAACACCCGCACAGACCACCCGTGCGATGCTCGCCGCCCTGAAGCAGACCGGCAAGGTCAAAGGCCCTCTTGTGCTGTGCGCCAAGGGTATTGAGCAATGCAGCGGCAAGCTGCTGTCCAAAGTGCTGGCCGAAGAACTGCCCGGTGTGGAGGCAGGCATTCTTTCCGGCCCAAGCTTTGCCGACGATGTCGCCCGGGGATTGCCGACCGCTGTGACGGTTGCCGCGAATTCCGCCAAAACCGCGCTTGCATTGTGCGAGGCCCTGCAAGCACCCGCTTTCCGTCCCTATGCGTCGATCGACATTGTCGGCACACAGGTCGGCGGCGCCTTGAAAAACGTGCTGGCGATTGCCTGCGGCGCTGTGACCGGCCGAAAGCTTGGGGCAAGTGCCCAGGCCGCGCTGACCGCCCGTGGTTTCGCCGAGCTCAGCCGGTTGGGATTGGCAATGGGCGCGCAAACCGAAACGCTGACCGGCCTGTCCGGCCTTGGCGATCTGGTTCTTACCTGTTCCTCGTCCCAATCCCGCAATTTCAGCTTCGGCCACAAGCTCGGCGAAGGCCACAAGGCATCAGATCTGAAAGCCGCCGGAGGCAAACTGGCGGAAGGCGTTTATTCCGCCGAAGTCGCCGTCAAACTGGGCCGGAAACACCATGTCGAACTGCCGATCTGCGAGACAGTGGCGCAAATGATCGAAAACGACCTGACCATCGACGATGCATTGAGCACTTTGATGGCGCGGCCTTTGAAGGCTGAGTCCGAGAGTTTGTAACAAGCACATGATCGGCCTCCGGATGATTGTCATTGCCGGTTTGACGCTCTAGGGTCCGGCTTATCTGATGTGACCTGAGAGATCCTTCCATGCTTTTCGCGCTCATCTGCACCGACAAGCCCGGTGCATTGGACATTCGCCTTGAAAACCGGGCGGCCCATATCGAATTCCTGAAAGGGCTCGGAGACGGCCTCAAAGCCGCCGGACCGTTCACGGGTGATGACGGCGCTATGAACGGCTCTTTGGTGGTCATCGAAGCTGCAAACCCGGCAGATGCAGAAACCATCGCGGCCCGCGACCCCTATGCGGTTGCCGGCCTGTTCGAAAGTGTTCAGATCCGCCCGTGGAACTGGGTGATCAAGAACCCGGAGGCGCAGTAACTTGCAGTATTGGCTGATCAAATCCGAACCGGACAAATGGTCCTGGGAACAGCAGAAAGCCAAGGGTGACCAGGGCGAAGAATGGGACGGCATCCGCAACTATCAGGCCCGCAACAACATGCGTGCGATGGAAATCGGTGACCGTGCCTTCTTCTACCATTCCAACATCGGCAAGGAAGTGGTCGGTATCGCTGAAGTGTGCAGCGGCATTCATCCGGACAGCACCACGGATGACGAGCGTTGGGAATGTGTCGATTTCAAAGCCGTTTGCGACATGCCGAAGCCGGTGACCCTGGCTGATGTGAAAGCCGAGCCGCGTCTTGCGCAGATGGCGCTTGTGACGTCCATGCGGTTGTCGGTTCAGCCGGTGACCGGCGAAGAGTGGAAAATCGTCTGTGAAATGGGCGGCTTGAAAGACCTCGCCTGATGGGTGCGGGTACCGGCAACGAAATCCGGAATCCAATCCACTTCATCCGCGCGGAAACACGGATCAAACCGGTACCGCATGCCAGCGAAATCCGCCTGCATCTGGCGGATGAAGCCCATGGCCTTTGGCAGAAAACGGAAGAAGAGCTGGGGGAACTCGGCCTTCCGCCGCCCTTTTGGGCTTTTGCATGGGCTGGCGGTCAAGGTTTAGCCCGCCATATCCTCGACAATCCGGATTTGGTGCAAGGCAAATCCGTCCTCGATTTCGCCTGCGGTTCCGGTCTCGTCGGCATCGCCGCGATGATGGCGGGGGCGGTCCGCTGCCATGCGGTCGACATTGATCTGTTTGCGATTGCGGCCACAAAACTGAATGCCGGTCTGAATGGTGTTGCCGTCACCACGGAAACGGCCGACGTAACGGGCAATCCGCCCGAAGCCGATTTGGTTTTCTGCGGCGATGTCTTTTATGAGAAGGCCACCGCCGGGAAAGTATTGACAATGCTCGACAGCTATCTCGCCCGCTCCATCCCGGTTTTAGTCGGCGACCCCGGACGTTCGTATCTGCCAAAGAACCGGCTTGAGGAACTGGCTGCTTACGAGGTTCCCGTGGTTGGCGAACTGGAAGACGCAGATGTGAAACGGACCAAGGTCTATCGGTTGGTTTGACAGACCATGCCATCAGAACCGGGAACAAAAGGTCACGATTCGCCCCAAGGGTTACGAATTGTGCGCACATGTTCGACGGATTGGATGAGCAATTCGGTATCCGTGATCGGATAGTAAATTACACGCGATCCATGTAGAAACTGGTGATCGTGGCTCATCAAACGCCCGGTTTCTGTCCTGCTTCCGGCATGAATGATAGCAACTCAAATGTACGTTTTAATTTTTCTTGGTACTTGACTGCTTGCGTCTGTCTATATTCAAGAATTCGTTGCTCATGTTCCAAATAGAACAAACCAAGTCGTCAAACACCGGAATGCCATCACGTCCGTGTTCATGTGTACGCAACCGTATGCGGGCCTGATCGTTTTTCCACCCTCCGCCACTTCCCCTTTTGCCACAAAGGGATAAATTGACCGGGAACCCACCAACACTGGTTATCAGTAAAGACCATTCCCAAGGAGCCCCTGAATGCCCATCGTCAATCGCCTCGCGGATCTCACCGACGAGATCACAACCTGGCGCCGTGACTTTCATGAAAATCCGGAAATCCAGTATGACACCGTGCGAACGGCCGCGAAGGTGAAGGAGCTGTTGGAAAGCTTCGGCGTCGACGAGATCGCGACCGGCCTCGGCAAGAATGGCGTTGTGGGCGTGATCAAGGGCCGCAATGGTGGTGCGGGAAAGATGATCGGTTTGCGCGCGGATATGGATGCATTGCCGATTGTGGAAGCAACCGGCAAGCCCTATGCGTCCAAGGTGGAGGGCAAAATGCATGCCTGCGGCCATGACGGCCACACCGCGATGCTGCTGGGTGCCGCCAAATACCTGGCCGAAACCCGCAATTTCGACGGCAGCGTTGTGGTGATCTTCCAGCCGGCCGAAGAAGGCGGCGCAGGTGCCAAGGCGATGATCGATGACGGGCTGATGACCCGCTGGCCGATGGAAGAAGTCTACGGCATGCATAACTTCCCCGGCCTTCCGGTCGGCGAGTTCGCCATATGCAAGGGCCCGATCATGGCCGCGACTGACGAGTTCCGGATCGAAATCACCGGCCGCGGCGGTCATGCCGCAAAACCGCACGAAACAATCGACCCGATTGTCGTCGGAGCGCAGATGGTCAAGGCACTTCAAACCATTGCCAGCCGCAATGCCAACCCGCTGGAAGCCGTCGTCGTTTCCGTGACCACCTTCAACGCTGGCAGCGCGTTCAACATCATTCCGCAGGAAGCGGTGATCGGCGGAACAGTGCGCTCGCTTTCACCGGAGGTTCGCGAAATGGCGGAAAACCGCATGAACGATATCGCGGAAGGCATCGCCAAGGCGTTTGGCGCTGAAGCCAAGGTCATTTTCCGGCGCGGCTATCCGGTTACCGATAATCATGACGAGCAGACCGACTTTGCCGTGGAAATCGCCGAAGGCATCGCCGGCGAAGGCCGGGTCATCACGGATATCGATCCGATGATGGGCGGCGAGGACTTTTCCTTCATGCTTCTTGAACGTCCGGGCGCTTTCATTTTCGCCGGGAACGGCGACAGTGCCGGCCTCCATCACCCGGAGTATGATTTCAACGATGAGCTGATTCCGTTCGGCAGCTCCTATTGGGTCAAACTGGTCGAAACAGCCATGCCGACCAAGGCGGCGTAAAGCTGAACAATCGTGCTGTCCCTGGAAGCCGTCTTGCCGTCTGAACTGCCCGTACTCTGGTCATGTGTGCTGGTTCTTGCCAGTTTCATGACCTCGGCGATAACGGCGGCGGCCGGACTGGGGGGCGGGGTTCTGCTGATCGCCATCATGGCCAATATCATGCCGCTGGCCGTACTGGTGCCGGTTCACGGCGTTGTGCAGATTGGCTCCAATGCCGGGCGGGCGCTGGTGCAGGCCCAGCATGTCGATCCCCTGATCGCGGTCTGGTTTGCCGCAGGAGCGGGGCTTGGTGCTGGAACCGGCGGCATGATCGCAGTGGAACTGCCCGAGCACGTTCTTGAAGCGGGCATCGGCCTGTTCGTCCTCTGGATTGTCTGGGGCCGCGCTCCGAAACTTAGCCACGCCCGCAAGCGCGCAATGGCCGCAGCCGGCTTCATCGCGACATTTCTGTCCATGTTTTTCGGCGCATCGGGGCCAATCGGCGGCGCGGTTTTGTCAACACTCGGCCTCTCCCGGCATCAGTTCGTCGCCAATCAGGCGATAACCGCCTTGATCATGCATGTATTCAAGATCGCCGTGTTCGGGTTACTCGGCTTCGCCTTTGCGCCGTGGCTGGGGTTGATCGCTTTGATGATCGCCAGCGGCTTTCTGGGGACGCTTGCCGGAAGCCACCTGCTTGGGCGGATGAACGAGGTTGCCTTCAAGCAAACCTTCAGGTTTGTCATGACATTGCTGGCAGGCAATCTGCTGATTCAGGCCGCAGCAACATTCCTGCAGTCCTGACCAACAGCCTGTTTGATTGAAACCGGTGCAACTCTTGAGTTTTTCGCAATTTTGCAAACCTTGCCACAGCGACGGCAAAGGGATAGAGCGTCGCCATCAAGTTCAAGCAACAACAGGGTGGAACCTCCATGGCGTCTCAAGATCTTCTGCTTCTTCCCGGCGACGGGATCGGCCCGGAAATCATGAAGGAAGTCGAAAAGGTCATCGCCTGGTTCAACGAACACGGCGGCACCTCCTTTGAGACCGAAGGGGGCCTGGTCGGCGGGGCTGCTTATGACGCCCATGGCCAGTCGATTTCTGAAGACGATATGGCCAAGGCCATGGCCGCGGACGCGGTAATTTTCGGCGCGGTCGGTGGACCGAAGTGGGACAGCGTTCCTTATGAAGTGCGCCCCGAAGCCGGTCTTTTGCGCCTGCGCAAGGACATGCAGCTGTTTGCCAACCTCCGCCCGGCGATCTGCTACCCTGCGCTTGCCGATGCCTCATCCCTGAAGAAGGACGTTATCGAAGGTCTCGACATCCTGATCGTGCGGGAACTCACCGGTGGCGTTTATTTCGGTGAACCGAAGAAAATCAGCGATGTTGGCAATGGCCAGAAGCGCGCCGTCGACACGCAAGTCTACGATACATACGAGATCGAACGGATCGCCGGTGTTGCTTTCGAACTGGCGCGTACGCGCGGCAACAAGGTGACATCCATGGAAAAGCGCAACGTCATGATATCCGGCGTTCTGTGGAACGAAGTGGTCACCCAGACACAAGCGAACAGCTATTCCGATGTGCAACTGGAGCATATGCTGGCCGATGCCGGTGGGATGCAGCTTGTACGCTGGCCGAAGCAGTTCGATGTCATTGTTACCGACAACCTGTTTGGCGACATGCTGTCGGACGTTGCCGCCATGTTGACCGGTTCGCTCGGTATGCTTCCATCCGCATCACTCGGTGCACCTGATGCGGCGACAGGCAAGCGCAAGGCGATGTATGAGCCGGTTCATGGTTCCGCCCCGGACATTGCCGGAACAGGCGCCGCCAACCCGATTGCGATGATCGCCTCCTTTGCCATGGCCATGCGTTACTCCTTTGACTTGGTGGACGCGGCAAATCTCCTTGAAAAGGCCATCGCGTCGGCGCTCGACAAAGGCCTGCGCACCAAGGATATCGCTGCAGAAGGCGATGCCACAATTTCGACCGCTGAAATGGGCGATGCAATCGTCTCTGAACTGAACGCTTTAAGCACATAACATCTGCAACTTGCCTGATCAGCCGCCGGCCGATATCTCGGTGGCGGCTTTTCTGTTCCGATTGGATCGATAATGAGTGAAGACAAACTCGGCCCGTTTCTGGGCAACTGGATACTCGATGCAGACGAAAGCGAGTTTGAACAGGGTGAGCCGCCGAAAAGCGCCACGATGAAAATCGACGACAATTTCGGCATGGCAGTCTTCACGATGAACCAGGTCGCCGCCGATGGTGAAGTAACCAACGACACGTTCGAGGCCATGCCCGACGGTCCGGAAGTCAAACTGGGCAAGAGTGGGCTGGTCGATGCCATGCGCCTGACCTTCGCAAGCCCGCGCAATCTGGTCTCCGAAGCCCGCCGCGGCGGGTTGACCATCATGAAGGCCGACCGGGAATTGAGCGAGGACAGCCGGACCCTGACAGTCACCCAAACGGTCCACCTGGTTGATGTCGCCAGCTTTACTAATATATCCGTCTACCGGCGGGCGCAGTAGGTGCCTTTAGCGGCAACTGGCCCGCAATACTCAAAGTATCCGTATTGATCAAACGGTTCTCTGTTTCAAATTTGGGGCCTGTTTGATCAATGCGTTTGTCAATTCGGCCAGCTTTCACGTGACGGCTACGATGGCGCGACTTCCGGGTTTGCCGGCGGAGCGCATGGCCTTTTGTTTGGCCGTCTTGTCTGGGTTGCCCCAGATTGCTTTGCGAGCTCGCACATAGGGAGCACCGCGCAAGAACTTGCGCCCTGCTTATACATAGCGTAATTCCGGCGCCCACTCTCCTTCAAAGTCTCTTGGGGCGCTCCAATGCGACCCCGCATCATAGGCTCAGGAGAGTGGGCGCCGGAATTACGCTATGTATCAAGCCTTTACTGGAGGCGCGCGCGGCGCTGGAGGCCAGCCTGGCCAAGCTGGACCGGGACGTGCAGGAACGGGCAGCGCAGAGCCCGGCCTGCCGGTTGTTGATGACGGCGCCAGGCGTGGGGCCGGTGACCGCACTGGCCTTTGCTGCGACGATCGACGATCCGGCCCGGTTCGCCAACTCGCGGTCTGTCGGCGCCTATGCCGGTCTGACCGCGCGGCGCAACCAGTCGGGCGAGATGGACTGGTCCGGGCGCATTTCCAGGCACGGCGACGCGATGCTGCGCAGCTTGCTCTATGAAGCGGCAAGCAGTCTTCTGACCGTGGTGCGCAAGGCCCATCCGCTCAAGGATTGGGCGCGCCGGATCAAAAAGCGCAGCTCTCACAAGAAAGCGTGTGTCGCGCTGGCGCGCAAGCTCGCTGTGATCCTGCACAAGATGCTGGTCAGCGGCGAAGCATTCCGCTGGCCGCAAAACCCGGCAGCCGCCAGGGAGGCGGCAACCGCATAAAGAGCAAGGAAAAGGACAAAGAAGAGGATCCGCAAAAAGCGGATGAGGCGTCCCCACCGGGACGATGGCCAAGGCGAACCCGCGCGGTTGGATGCCACGCCGAAACACTCGGCAAAGGGCGGCTTATACCTTGGGAGGCCAAAGCCAAAGGGCCCTATCATGAAGCGCTCCGAAGATATCAAAGAGACGACTTCGAAGACAACCGTGGGCCCGGTGGAAGACAAAAGGTTCAGGACTTGACGCAGGAGCCGGAATTAGACAACCAACCCCGGTCGATTAGAACCTCTCCACGCAGCAAAGAGACGACCTTTTCTACCGGAAACACGCAAAAGCCCGGACATCATATGCCGCTTTGGGTTGCGCAAGACTTCAACTTCTTACATATTCATATATTAGAATTTAAAGTGAGCCTTACCATGTCTATATCCCGTCGTGCGCTTCTATCTGGATGTGTTGCGTTACCGCTTTCCGCGCCATCCTGCCGGTTTGCCATAGCCGAAACTTCCATCGGCCAAGGTTTACTCACCACAATAAGTGACGGGCATCTGACGCTTCCAGGCAGTTTCATTTTTGACCCGATGCCTCGCGAAGAGTTGGCCCAATTGCTCAAGGATGCTGGGATTTCGCAAGAAACGCTGACGCCTGATTGCAACGTTTCGCTCTTCCGGGATGGCTCCAACACTGTTTTATTTGATGTCGGTTCCGGCCCGGATTTCCAACCCTCGGCCGGTATGCTGGTGGAGGGCCTGGCGCAAGCGGGCGTTTCTCCAGAAGATGTAACACATGTGGTCTTTACGCACGCGCATCCGGATCACATCTGGGGGCTGCTTGACGAGTTCGACGACCCTCTGTTCTATGAGGCCACCTACATGATCGGCCGCGCTGAGTGGGACTACTGGTGGAACCCGGAAACCGTCAACACAATCGGCGAAGCCCGAGCGGCAATGGCGGTTGGCGCAAAGCGTCGGCTAGAGGTCATTGAGGAAACGGTAGAATTTTTCACAGGTGGCCAGGAAATCCTGCCGGGCATCCTTGCCGTTTCAACACCCGGGCACACGCCAGGTCATATGAGCTTCGAGGTGCGCAGCGGCTCTGAGGCTGCGCTCGTCATCGGGGATGCCATCGGCAACCATCATGTTGCCTTCATGAGGCCCGGGTGGCCTGGCGGATCTGATCAAGATGCCGAAGTCGCGGCATCGACGCGAATTGCACTTCTCGACCGGATTGTCACTGACGACCTCAAGGTTTCCGGCTTTCACCTTCCCGGCGGCGGGATCGGATATGTCGAACGCATGGGCGATGCATTCCGCTTTCTACCGGAGGGTTCATGATGCGCATCGCGGGGTTGCTCTTTTCCCTTTACTTTGCGGTCTCGGCGCAAGCGAGCGAGGACATCGTCGATCAATATCCGGGCTCCGCGCTTTATTCAAAACCGGTGGAGGTCATCCCGCATGTTTGGTCCGCAATCGGTGCGACAGCGCCGCCGACTTACGAAAACTCCGGCCACAACAACAACCTTAGTTTCATCGTCACCGGTGATGGCGTCGTCGTGATCAACGGTGGCGCTGCCTATATCCTCGCCAAGGCACTTCACGAGGAGATCAAGGCTATCACCGACCAGCCCGTAAGACTGGTTATCGATGAGAACGGCCAGGGGCACGCTATGCTCGGCAACTCCTACTGGTCACAGCAAGGCGTGACGATCCTTGCCCATGTCGATGCTGCGCATGAAATCGAGGAACGCGGCAATCAGATCCTGGAGGGCATGAAACGCTATAATCGAGACAAAGCCGAAGGCACCTTTGTCGCGCCGCCGACGCAGACCTTTGAAGACAAGCATGTCATCGAGATGGGTGATTTTCACATTGAAGTCCTTCATCTTGGACCGGCACATGGTCCCGGCGACACGCAGGTCTGGCTACAGGAACAGAGTCTTGTGATCGCGGGCGACATGGCGTTTCACGAACGCATGCTGCCGATTTTCGAGGACACAATTATCGCGGACTGGCTGGATACATGGGAGACCGGCTTTGAAGCCCTGAACGCGACCTATGTCATTCCGGGCCATGGCCACCCGACGAACATGGCGCAGGTTCGCCGCTACACGCGAGACTACCTTCTCTATCTGCGTGAAAAGATAGGTGAACATCTTGAAAACGGCGGAGATCTCGCCGACGCCTACTACGTCGACCAGTCCCCTTATGCGCATCTCGACACATTCGAAGAACTTGCCACCAAAAATGCGGGCCGTGTCTACGAACAGATGGAGTTCGAATAAGCCACGCGTCCCTATGCGGCAACCGGTTGCCGCGCCAGCCCGCACCGGGTCCAAAGGCTTTCAAGAGCCGTCACGAGCTTATCGATATCTTCCTCAGTATGGACTGGTGACGGAGTGATACGCAGGCGTTCGGTGCCCTTTGGAACCGTCGGATAATTGATCGGCTGAATATATATGCCGCGGTCCTTGAGCAAGACATCGGATATGAATTTGCACTTGACCGGGTCTACAACAACGACAGGGATAATATGGCTCGGATTGTCGATGTGCGGCAGGCCGATCTCGTCCAGTCGCTTCCTTACTTCTGCGACATTCTCCTGTTGTTGATGCCGCTCGACGTCACAGGATTTCAAATGCCTGATGGAAGCTACCGCGCCGGCAGCGACCGCAGGTGGCATGGCCGTGGTGAAGATAAATCCGCTCGCAAAAGAGCGCACAAAATCGCACAGCTCTGTTGACCCTGCAATGTATCCACCGATGACCCTAAAGGCTTAACCGAGTGATCCTTCTATGACGGTGATCCGATCCATCACGCCGTCGCGCTCGGCAATCCCAGCTCCACGCGGACCGTAAAGACCGACCGCATGCACCTCGTCAAGATAAGTCATCGCACCATAGCGGTTGGCCAGATCGCAAATCTCTGCAATCGGAGCAATGTCACCGTCCATTGAGTAGACGCTCTCAAAGGCTATCAGCTTGGGCTGCTCGGCCGGTAGGTCCATGAGCTTCGCTTCTAGATCCTCAAGATCGTTGTGTTTCCAGATTACCTTTCGAGCCCGACTATGGCGAATACCTTCGATCATTGAGGCATGGTTCAACGCATCCGACAGAACGACACAATCGGGAACCCGCGCTGCGAGCGTACCCAATGCAGACCAGTTCGCCACGTAGCCGGACATGAACAGCAGCGATGCATCCTTGCCGTCAAGATCCGCGATCTCCGCTTCCAGCAACGCGTGATCGTGGGTGTTGCCGGATATGTTGCGGGTTCCGCCCGCGCCTGCCCCGCAGCGGTCAAGCGCTTCATGCATGGCATCCAACACATTCGGGTGCTGGCCCATGCCAAGATAGTCATTGGAACACCAGATCCTAACCTCGCCCGCCCCGTTGTGGCACGTTGCTTTCGGGATACTGCCGCAATGGCGCTCCAACTCGGCGAAATTCCGTTAGTTGCCGTCTTCGCGTAGCGCGTCAAGTTCGGAACGAAAAATCCCGTTGAAGTCCATCAGTTGCCAACCGCCTCCGCAACAATCTGTTGCATCAGGTTCTCAACTGCCTGCATGGATCCCTCCGGATAGTCCTTGTGGCCTATCGTGACGCCGTCATCCGTCTCCATGACGAAAATACCGTAAGGACAATGCGTAATGTTCATCGGGTCCTTTTCCATGACCTGACGCGACACCACAGCAGAACAAAACAGAAAGATGTCCGCGTTTTTGAAAATCTGAGCGTCGCTGCCAACATCGGCCCCGGTCCGATTGAGCATTTCACCGACATGACTGACGAAATCTATGACCAGTCCCTGCCCCACAATGGCGCTTTCAACTGCAAAGGTCGCGTCTTCGAACGACCCGTCAAACGAATAGGTAAACGGCTTTTCGGCAAGGGCAGAACCGCTGAGTGCAAGCCCGAATGCCGCCGCGAGTAGAATTGATTTCATAGCTTAGTCCTCCGTTTCATCGGGCAAACTTTGCATACGCCCGCGCCCCGTACATTGAACCAAGTCCATGACGGGACGCGGAAGCTTCAATCAGCCGAGCATGTCTGCGGTGATACCTGTGTACCAGCCCTCCGATTCCTCGTAGGTCGCCTTGCGCAGGTCTGCGCTCTCACCTGTCTGCGAGATGAAACCGTCGACCTTGGCAATTTTCTCCGGGGTTGCTTCGTAGGTGGCGCCGACCTTGACGCCATCATTCGGAGCAATTAGCGACCAGCAGGTGTTAGAGAATTTCGCAGGGAACACCTTTGAGCCTGTGAGAGCACCCCGCACAGCATTGGCGCAGACCTTGGCTTGCGAATTGGCAGAGAAGCCGGATTTCGGCATGTCACCCTGGCTGGAGGCATCTCCGAGGACATAGACGTCCGGATCCGCCTTGGTGGACATATCAGCCGCATTTACCGGCGCCCAGTTGCCATCCGTTACACCCGCAAGATCTGCGATGCGGCCAGCTTTCATGGCCGGGATGACATTGCAGACGTCAACCTTAGTCTCTTCGCCGTCGATAGTGACCGTCATATCGCCCGGATCGACGGAGACGTTGCCACCGCCGAAGTCTTCGCCGATCCAGTCAACCATGCCTTCGTAGTGGTTCGCCCAGCCTTCCTGGAAGAGAGACATCTTGGAGAACTTCGGCTTCGGATCAGCTACGATAATTTTCGCGGTCGGATTGTTCTGCTTTAGAAGATGCGCCACCATCGACACCCGCTCATAGGGCCCCGGCGGGCAACGGTATGGATTGGGCGGCGCGACCATGGCGAAAGTTCCCCCCTCCGGCATGGCCATGATCTGGGCCTTCAAAAGTTCTGATTGAGACCCGGCCTTATAGGCATGCGGCATTGCGTTTTGTGCGCTCACGTCCCATCCCTCAACGGCGCCCTCGACAAAATCAATGCCCGGGCTCAGGATCAGCTTGTCATAAGAAAGAGAGCCGCCACCGGCCAGAGAAACTTCCTTGGCATTCCGGTCAACGCCGACGGCCCAGTCGTGGACGACATTCACGCCACCGGCTGCCAGGCCGCCATAGGTGTGACCGATGTCTCCAATCTCTTTGAAGCCTCCAATGTAAAGATTGGAGAAGAAGCAGGTGTAGTAGGTCCGGGTCGGCTCGATCAGGATGACGTCGATGGCTCCCTTGCTGTCTTTGGCGATGTAACGGGCCGCCGTAGCCCCGCCGGCTCCACCGCCTACGACAACAACGCGTGGCTTGCCTTGCGCTTTGACCATAGGTGCTGAAAGGACCGCAGCCGCTGCGGCTGCCGTACCAATGAATTGCCGTCTATTCAGTGTCATTGCTTCCTCCCTGTAAGTACCGTCATTGTTCAAGCGCCGCGAAATAGGCGGCAAGCGCCGCGATCTCCTCCGCATTCAGGCGCCCAGCCATCATCTGCATGACAGGATTGGTCCTCCGCTTGTTCTTGTAGGCATGCATCGCCACCACAAAATCTTCTTCAGGCCACAGCACGATCGAAGGGATCCCGTCATCTGCGCCATCAGCCTGATGGCAGGTCGTGCATTCGCTGCTGAGATACTCGCCGTATTCCGGGTCGCCTTTCAGCGCGAGAATGGCCGGATCAAGATCATGATCGGTCGGGGTCGCCGTTGGATCTGCTTCTGGAATGTTGGCCGGATCATCTGAAAACGCGCGCAGATAGGCGATCAGGTTCAACCGGTCCTCCGGTTTTTTGAGGCCTGCGAAACTCATCCGGGTTCCGCTTGCAAGCGACCGGGGTTTCTCCAAAAACGTGTCCAGCGTATCGGCGTGCCACTCCAGGCCACCGCTTCCTGCACGGACCATGGCCTTGGAGTAACGGAAGTCCTCATGACTTCCCGCCTTGCGTCCGAAAAGGCCATTCAGATGCGGACCAATGCGATGCTTGGCACCATCACCGACCTGATGGCAGCTCCTGCACTTTCCGAAAACTTTCTCGCCGGCAGCCGGATCACCAAAGTCATCGGCAGCAGCGGCCGAGCACACCAGCGCGAAGGCGACGGAAGAGAGAAGACGGGTGAGGCGCATGTCTCCTCACTCTCCAACCGACTTCAGGTAAGCCGTAATGGCATCCAGATCATCTTGCTTCTTAAGTCCGGAGAAGGCCATCTTGGTGCCCTTCATGTAGGTTCTCGGCTTGGTCAAGAACTCTGCCAAAGCGGCTTCGTCCCATACGCGCCCTTCCTCATGGGCGGCTGAAAAAACCTTGGAGTAGTTAAACCCGTCCACCGATCCCATCTGCCGGCCGATCAGTCCATTGAGGTGCGGACCGGACTTGTTTTTGGCGCCCGCGCCAACCGCGTGACAGGCCCCGCACTTCCTGAAGACTTTTTCACCAGACGCGACCAACACCGGATCGATGGTTGACACCACATCCGCAGACCCGCTCCCATCTGCAGAGGCTGCTGGCGCTGCATTGGCGACAAAGGTTGGCGTATCATCCGCAGTCGCGTGGTTCATGACCGCTTCGCCGCCATCTTCCGGCGTCACATCAAGGAATGTCGCACGCATGGTGATTTCGACACTCGGCTTGCAATTTTCCATGCAAGGCTCGGCGCGCCACTTCGTGTATTCAAGGTCCGGACGATCGTCGATCACGAACCCGTCCTTGTTATACATCTCAATCTCCGCGAAATTCTCATCACTCAACTCAAAATCGTCATCAACGAGATCGTTCGAGTATAGGATGTAGGCGACAATTGCGTAAGTCTCGTCGGCTGTCAGGGTCTGCGCTTCGCCGAATGGCATGGAGCGGTGGACATAATCCCAAACCGTCGACAGATAGGGCCAGTAAGAGCCAACCGTCTTGACCGGGTCCTTGTCGGCGAGGGTGTCGAAACCGCCGGCAAGAACCGGCCAGTTGTCGACGCCTTCTGCAAAGTCGCCATGGCAGGAGGCGCATTTTTCTGCAAAGACCTCTTCACCTGTGTAGGCATCGCCACGTCCTTCCGGCAGGCCCCGCCCATCCGGCAGCACGTCGACGTCCCACGCGGCGATCTCCTCAGACAGCGCAACACGCCCGAGACCGTACTTGCCGTCAACCGCAGGCGCTGCCTCTGTCAGGGGTTCGCCGCGGGCCACACGTTCTTCGGCCACGGCCTGGATCTCGGCAACTTTCGCCTCCAGTTCGGCGACAACAGCCGCTTCTTCCTTCGCCCGGCGGCTTTGGCTGCTGGCCTCTTCGGACGCCTGCACAATCCGCCGCTCAAGGGACGCGATCTTCTTTTGGCCATAGTCCAGGTTCGCAAACACAATGGCGGCCGAAAACATCAGCGCCAAGCCGCCTGCGACCGGCAAAACAATCTGACTAAGAGACTTCGACATTCTCGGCGACCCCATTTTCGTTCACAAACCAGGTCTGGATGCAGTTGTTGTGATAGACGGAGTTTTCTCCGCGCATTTCCCGAAGCTGATGCTTGGTCGGCTGGACGTAACCGGTCTCGTCAATGGCTCGGGACTGCAGCAGCATCGGTGCGCCGTCCCACACCGTGTCGAGGTAAAACCGCGTCAACGCCTTGCTGTCGCCCTGCTTGCCAAGGCGGGCCGTTTCCCAACTGATGCCGCCGTCCTTGGACACGTCAACACGCGTGATTCGTCCGTGACCGGACCAGGCGAGCCCGGAAATGACCATCGGGCCTTCACCATGCGCGATCGGCATTTGCGGGCTGGGCGATGTAATGACGGATTTTGCATCCATCACCCAAGTCCACTTGCGGGCCATGCCATTTTCGTAAACGTCAGTGTATTTGGAGGTTTCCTCACGGCTCTCAACGGCCATGTCCGTCACCTCGATCCGCCGCAGCCACTTCACCCACATGTTGCCTTCCCAGCCCGGCACCACAAGGCGGACTGGATAGCCGTGCTCCATACGCAAGGCTTCGCCATTGGCCTTGAACGCCACAAGGACATCGTCCAGGGCCTTTTCCATCGGAATCGACCGGCCGTTGGAAGAGGCGTCAGCCCCTTCCACAAAGACCCACTTGTTCTGCAGATCACCGGCTGCCCCCAGCCCCGCCTCATTCAAAAGCGTGCGCAGCGGCACGCCTGTGTATTCCATGTTGTGGATCATGCCGTGGGTAAACTGGGCGCCATTGAGCTGAGCGCCGGCCCACTCCATCCCGGTATTGGCTGCGCACTCGCAGAAATAGACATGATTTTCCCGTGGAAACCGCTCCAAATCCAGATAGTTGAACACCAGCGGCTGATCGACCAGACCATTGATCATCAGCCGGTAGTCTTCCTTGCGCAGCTCAATCGCACCGGAGTGGTGCCGTTCAAAAGCGCAGCCCTGCGGCGTGATCGTCCCGTCCAGCGCATGGATCGGAGTAAAGTTGATCGAGGAAATCGGCGAGGCCGTCAGCCACTCGACATTCCGGCGCACAACATCTTTTTCAAAGCTGATCGGCAGCCCATAAGGCGTTTCATCGACGCCGGCACCAGTTATCGATGCCCAGTCCTGCATCTCGGTAATGAGAGGGTCCGCGTCCCGTGCGCTCGCAGCACCGGCCACCGACGCGCCCGCAATTGCAACACTCCCTTTGAGAAAGGACCTGCGGGATGTTCTGGCATTCTTGTCCATCCGAAGGAACTCCTGTCTTGTGTCAAGCGCCCACGACTTCAACGCTGTTTCTCGGCTGGGCCGTCACCGTGCCAAGCTTTCGAACATGATTTTCAACGACATCCCAGATCTGCGGGCCTTCCGTGCCTTCGTTCACGCTGGCCCAGCCAGCCACGACGTAAGAACGTGACGGGTCAATCGCCTCGCCGGTTTCCAAAAGGGTCATGTTCGAGATCCGGCTGCCCTGCGGCTGGGAGATCTCGATCCGATAGCCAAGCCCGCCGGTGCGCACCATGTCGCCGCCCTGCTGGTAATAGGGATCCGGATTGAAGATGTTGTCGGCCACATCCTCCAGAACGACCTTCAGGAACTCGCCCGTCATTTCGGTCCGATAGGCTTTGCCGTAGGTCATCGAGGTCACATTGAAGATATCTTCGCGGGTGATGTCCTGACCCGGGATCAGCGATGGGCCCCAGCGCACACCGGGGCTAAGCGCGATTTCGGCATCGCGTTCAGAAAGCAGCGCATCGCAGATCAGGTCATCCCATGTCCCGTTGAAGTTGCCCCTCCGATAAAGAAGGCTGTCGGTCTTGCCGATTACCTCGGACAACTCGGCAGCGTAAGGCGCACGCTGCTCATCGATGAGCGCAGCCATCTCTGCGTCCGCTTCGATAACATCGGAGAAGATCGGAATGAGCTTGTGGCGGTATCCCATGAGCCGGCCATTGCGGACATCAAGATCAACCCTGCTGACGAATTTTCCGTTCGAACCGGATGGAACGATGATCGTCTGGCCCGACAGGACTGGCTCCGGCAGCGCGTCATGGGTGTGGCCGGACAGGATGACGTCGATTCCACTGACAACCGCCGCCATCTTCTTGTCGACGTCGAAACCGTTGTGGCTCAGAACGACAACGCATTCCGCTCCTTCCGCACGCACCTCATCGACCATTGCCTGCATGTTTTCATCGCGGATGCCGAATGCAAATTCGGGGAACATCCAACCGGGATTGGCAATCGGCATATAGGGAAACGCCTGCCCGATGACCGCGACCTTGGTTCCGCCCCGCTCGAACATCTTGTAAGGCGGGAACAGCTCCGTCGGCTCGTCCCATTCGACATCGAATATGTTCTGGCCAAGGGCGGCAAAGGGAAGGTTTTCAACGATCTCGGTGACGCGGTCGCTGCCGAGCGTGAACTCCCAGTGGAACGTCATCGCATCCGGGTTCAGGGCATTCATGACGTTGACCATGTCTTGACCCTCCGTCTTGAAGCAGGTGTAGGAGCCATGCCAGGTATCACCTCCATCCAGCAGGATCGCGTCTGGACGATCCGCGCGGATGGACTTGATGACAGTTGCAACGCGGTCCAGCCCCCCGACGCGGCCATAACCTTTTGCCAGAGAGGCAAAATCGCCGGAACTCAGGGCATAATGGCTCGGGCTGCCATCGGCGATTCCATAAAGCTCACGGAATTGCGCGCCGGTCACGTGCGGTACGGCGCCCCTATTGTCGCCCACCCCTATATTTTCCGACGGCTCACGGAAATAGATTGGCTTGAGCTGTGCATGGATGTCGGTGACATGAATGAGTGAAACATTTCCGAACGTATCGAATTCCAGAAGCTGGTCCTGGGTTAGCGCCTGCTGTGCTGCAAGCCGTGCCCAATTGCCAAAGCCCGAAGCGCCGACGACCGCTGAGGCAGCCATTCCAACCTGAAGAAAATCGCGGCGCGAAATCATGTTACTCTCAGCTCCAAATTACATATTCGCATAAGTGAATATAATGCGATTTAGTAAGGGCCCCAGCCGTCAGCAGGGGCCCGAATGGTGTTCAGTTACGGACGGACGGGCCTTCGACGCTCAAACCGTTGCCGCGCGAGGCCACATAGAGCTCAAGAGCAATGAACTCAGGAGAGCCCGGTTTAAAAGTCTCTGCGCGCGTGTCGCGTACACAGCCTTTAAATCTTGCATGAACCGAATTCAGCTTGGTGTTCTTGAGCCTATATGTCGGGAAACCGTTGATCTGACCTTGGCTCAGATGGTCGGCCCGGATCATCATGCCATAGCTATTCTCATGACAACTCGCGCAGGATAGCTCAAGCTGGCCAAAGCGAGTGTAGTAAAGATCCTTGCCTTGCTCCCAGGTCGCCTTTGCGGGCCCGTCTATTGCCACGTTGACCGGCATTCCGCGAGACACAGAAGAAATCAACGCAACCATGTCTGTCATGTTACCGCCAGTATACTTCCACTTCTCGGCACCCATGCGGTTCTCGCGGCAATTGTTGACCTCCACTTCGAGGGTAGTCACCTTGCCCAGTTCCTCGTTCCATTTCGGATAGACCGTGCGTAGACCGGCCATTTCCTCTGGAGCGCCGTGACAACTTGCACATGATTTGCCCTCGGAACCCTCGACTGTTTCCCAAATAACCGCTGCGTTTTCAACGCCGATCATTCCCGGGTTGTCAAAGTCATCCACCTGAAAGGCTTGCGTCTCATCGGATCGGAATCGCCACCCGGAATAGATCGTCGATAAGTTCTCCGCGTGCGCCGGCGCATCGGTCTCAGTTATGATCGGGATATCCCCGTTGATAGTAAGACTGTCGTCATCTGGACCAGAGTTTGCCAAACTGGGCATAAGGACTAGAGCCGCTACCGAACCTATTGCAATTGTAGTTTTCTTCACGCGTTCCTCCCTCAGCGCGACGCCTGACTGATCGAGCGTTCAACTGACCTCAATCTTCTTGGACGTGTCATAGACAGACCCGTCATCGTCGTACCAGGTGAACTTGAATTCGCCGGACTCCGGAACGATCGCTTCGAACTGGAAATAAGGGTTGGTCGAGATTGCTGGCTCAAGCGTCACATCGATCACGTTTTGACCGTTAAAATCAGCGGTGAACCGGTTAATGATCGAACGCGGAATGACGTTGCCGTCGTCGTCCTTGCGCTGACCGCTTTCCATCTTGTGGCTGATCAGCGTCTTGATGGTGATTGTCTCACCAGCAGCCGCCTTTTTGGGAACCTTGACGCGAGGTTTTACACCAGATGCCATGAACTTATCTCCTAATGCCTTCTGAATCAGCCGCCGCAGCCGCCGATAGTCACTTTCACGTTTGCCTTGGCAATCTGGAAGGAACCGTCTTCCATCTTCGCGATCGCGACAACATTTTGGGTTGTTGCGAGGCGAATACGCGTCGAAGCGCTTCGTGAAGCACTCAGAGGGCCGAACTTGAAAGTCGCCACATTTGGAACCGGATTTCCGTCCGCAAACAAAGTGACCTCGGCGGCGCCTGGCGCGTCGAATGCGATCGGAACCGTATTGCCGTTTTCCGCGATCTCCGGAGCTGTCAAGGAAATAGCCCCCTCGCCGAGACCCGCACCGCCTGTCAGTGCTGTGATCGCATCGTCAGTCAGGTTTGCGAACGCAGGAAGGCTGGCAAGGCTCGCAAATGCGATTGTACCCGAGCACAGAGCGAGTAGTTTTCGCCGTGTATAATCCATGGTGTTCTCCATATCAGGAAAGGTCATTCTTCCTTGAGCGTCACGAGAAAGGCGACAACATCCTCAATCTGTTGCGCCGACAGCAAAGGCTGAACGTCTCCTTCGCCGTGAGCCTCGCCGGTGTAGGCGTCACCCAAGCGAATAAAGCCCTCGGTTTTGTAGAAAGACGGCATGAGACTGTCTTCGAACATCACCTTGGCATTCGCGACGATGCCTCGAAGTTCAGCAACAGACCAGCGATCAGCCACTCCGTCGAGCGGGGGGCCAATTTCGCCGTGAAAGGCCAAATGGCTGAGGGCGGACACTTGGTGGCAGGCAATGCAGTTGCCGGCCCCCTTGTTCATGATCTCCGCGCCCGCTGCCGGATCGCCAGCGACACCGGACAGCGACACCTCTACTGCGCCGTCAACAAAAACGACCTCCGTGGGCTTGACCGCTTCAGCGGAAGCCGCGGACGCGGCTAGTAGAGCCGTCAAGCCGAATAATGCGTTTTTCATGCGCCCTCCCTCAGACGATTCTAACTGATCGTGAGTGCGACACTACATCACATATTCGCTTTTACGCAATAACAAATTCAATTAAATGAATTTATCGATTTGTTCGCGTACGCAGCAATAACGAAATAAAATGTCGCATCGCAGCATCGACAGTTACTTGTTTTGGCTCTCGAACTTGCGCGCGTGGTATTTTTGGAAGGGCTCGTCGCTTTTGTAGCCCTCCTCGACCACCCAGGTCAGCATATTCAGAGTTGTCCACCGCCCAAAGGCACCGGGCATGTTGGCAACAGCTGCCTGCGTTGCAGTCTGATCTTCAGCAACCTCGGCAGGGAAGAAAAAAATATTCGGCGTGAACAGCGCACCCCACCGTTTGACCATGTCCTTTTCCGGCAGCGTTGTACCATCGAAATCAGTGACTTCGACATCTCCGAACATGTTGATCTGGACGACAAAATAATTGTCTTCGATATACTGTGAGATTTCCGGAATCACGAAAACCTGTTCGTGCATCCGCTTGCAATAGATGCAGCCTCGCTGCTCGACGATCACCATCAATCGCTTGCCTTCGGCGTTCGCTTCTCCAAGGTCTTCTGAGAGATCCTTAAAAGTGTCGCGCATCCAGGGCGCTTTGTGGAGGCCGTCGTCTCCTATTTCGGCCGCGAACACATTCGTTGACAAAAAGACCGCACAAAGCGTCAAGAGCAGACGTTTCATTTTCTTTCCTCCTCCACTAGCCAATGGCGCTGAACCAAGGAACGTTTTCCAGCATCCATTGAGCGATGACGTTGATGGAATTCGTGGCGATCAGGACCCCAAAAAGGATCAGAAACGCGCCCATGAGTTTTTCAATGACGCCGAGATGTTTCCGAAATCCGGCCATCCAGGACATGAACGGTCCAATGAAAAGAGCGGCAAAAACAAACGGTAGCGTCATGCCGAGGCCATAGACGAACAACAGCATGGCCCCCTGTCCCGCGGTCTCCTGGCCAGCCGCCGTGAACAGGATTGCGGCCAGAACCGGTCCAACACACGGCGTCCAA
Organism: Roseibium sp.; assembly: GCA_965230445.1. GTDB lineage: Bacteria > Pseudomonadota > Alphaproteobacteria > Rhizobiales > Stappiaceae > Roseibium. The sequence goes on from OZ246005.1 coordinate 4,247,605, forward strand.
CCGAATGCAAATGCAAGACCAATCGTGAAAGCCCCAAGCAGGCTGACGCCGGATGCGTTTCCGGTCTCGACCCGAAGCTGCCGATAAAGAATGCCGATCCGAATCACACCCAGAAAGTGAAGACCCATCGCAATGATGAGCGCGGCAGCACCCCAGCGCAGTACGTCAAAATATTCGCGTACCAGCTGGCCGAATGTGCTTGCCGTAGCGCCAAGTCCCATGAAAACGGTGATCACCCCAAGGGCAAAACAACATGCCGAAAGAAGAGCGCGCACCTTTACCGCGCCGGTTACGCCTGTGTCCGCTTCCATCTGGTTAAGCCCAACACCTGCCAGATAACTTAGATAGAACGGTACGATCGGTAGAATACAGGGCGACAGGAACGACAAAAGTCCTGCTGCCAATGCACCGACGATGGTAATCTCGAACATGTGGTGAGCTGCTTCTCAGCTTGATATATTCACAAATTAGATTATGAATAAGTGTGCACACTCGTCAATCGGGGCTTCTAATTGACTTTGTTGAAGACGCTGATCGTTCTGCTTCTGGCGTTCGCGCCCGTCGGAGCGCGAGCAGAGACGCTCTTGCTCATGGCAGAGGAAGACGGCTGCTACTGGTGTGCGAAATGGAACAAAGAGATCGCGCACATCTACCCCAAAACAGTGGAGGGCAGGACGGCACCGCTGAAACGCTATGATTTGCATAGCGAAACGCCGGATGTGACCTTCGAAAAAAAGGTCCGCTTCACACCAACCTTCATTCTCGTGCACAATGGCGCAGAAGTCGGTCGAATCGAAGGATATCCCGGTGAGGATTTTTTCTGGAGCTTGCTCAACATGATGTTCAGTAAGGCAAACATTCCACTGGATCAGACGGGTTGAACAATATGACTGCTGGCACGCAAGGCACCCCTGAAGGCTCGAGCGAAAGTACGTCCCGCCTGCCGGTGTTCGACGCCAACATGTGCGCCGAGGATATGGACAGGATGATGAAGAACGCGCAGCGTGCCTCCAATTTCCTGAAGGCGATTAGCCACGAAGGCCGCTTGATGATTCTGTGCCACCTGGCGTCCGGCGAAAAATCGGTCGCCGAACTGGAAAACCTCTTGTCCGCAAGACAAGCAGCCGTTTCGCAGCAATTGACACGGCTGAGACTTGAGGGCCTCGTGACACCACGCCGCGACGGCAAGGCCATTTACTACAGCTTGACAGACGACCGGCCGAAGCAAATCATGGAAGTTGTTTACGACCTGTTTTGCCGAGAGGACTAACCGAACGCGCTGACAGCGTCCGCTTTTGGGAGGAGCCGGACATGCTGGAGATGCTTGGAGAAGCCAATACTGTCGCCTTAATCGGCCTAGCGGGCGGGATCGCTCTGGGCTTGGCGGCCCGTGTTGGGCGTTTTTGTACACTCGGAGCGATTGAGGATCTGCTTTATGGTGCAGATGACCGGCGTCTGCGCATGTGGGGTCTGGCGATTGGTATTGCGATCATTGGCTCGCATATAGCAATGTCCTCCGGCCATCTAGAGGGCGTCGGTACGGCCTATTTGGACAGGGTATGGAACCCTTTAGGCTCTATAATTGGCGGGCTGATGTTCGGTTACGGTATGGCCCTTTGCGGCAATTGCGGCTATGGCGCTCTCGCGCGCCTCGGTGGCGGTGACCTACGAGCATTTGTTATGGTTATCGTCATGGGACTGTCTGCCTATTTCGTCATGTCCGGTCCGCTTGCCCATGCACGCGTTTGGCTGTTTCCAATCGAAACCGGCGCGGATACACCGCAAGGTATCAGTCAGTTTTTTGACGCTAGGTTCGGCATTGCTCCAATTGTGACTGGCATCCTTGTAGGTGGTACGATAGTCGCGTTTACGCTCAGTAGCGCCGCTTTTCGAGATTCGCCTTGGCACATCTTCTGGGGAAGTGTTGTCGGTCTCGCCATCGTTTCAGGCTGGGTCGGCACCTATTGGGTGGCCATGACTGGCTTTGAGGCGGAACCGGTTGAGACACACACATTCGCCGCCCCCATCGGCGACACAATCTATTACGCCATGACCGCCTCCGGGAACACACTCTCGTTTAGTGTCGGATCGGTTGCCGGCGTCATCATCGGTGCCTTTCTGGGATCGTTTTCTAAGGGACACTTCCGATGGGAAGCCTGTGAAGATCCGCGCGAACTGCGCCGGCAGATCACCGGTGCGGCAATCATGGGGCCCGGCGCAATCCTGGCCGTCGGTTGCAGTGTCGGCCAGGGCATTTCCGCGTTTTCGGTACTTGCCTATAGCGCACCGGTCACCTTTCTCGCCATTTTCGCTGGAGCCGCATTTGGCCTGAGGCAGCTTATTACCGGGTTTGCACCCGCCGAATAGAAGTACTGGTTGTGGAGCGACTAATCACATTCACGCTTTCGCATTTTTCGATATCTCCTTGAGGTCGGTCAATGTGCACTCGTTCTCGCTCCTGGATACTTGATGTTACTTGAACAGCTGACGGCGATGATCCCGCTGCACCGGATCGCTCATGGACCTGACCTACATACTCGAACATCTTTCGGAACCTACAGTGCTTGTGCTCGGAGGTTTGTTGGTTGGCAGCCTGTTTGGTGCGCTTGCCCAACAAAGCAAATTCTGCCTGAGGGCAGCGGCGCTCGAGTTTTCTCGACGCAAACCGTCCGATCGCCTACCCATTTGGCTGCTTGCATTCTCAAGCGCCCTGATTGCAACCCAGTCCTTGGCATTGCTGGGGGAAGTCGATACGGGTGAGACTCGCCAGTTGGCTTCTCCACAAAGTCTTTCAGGCGCGCTGATTGGTGGACTGATATTTGGTGCTGGCATGGTCATGGCGCGTGGATGCGCAAGCCGGTTGTTGGTTCTCTCCGCAACCGGAAACCTAAGAGCTTTGCTGTCCGGACTTGTTTTTGCAGTCGTGGCCCAAGCAAGCCTTTACGGAATCTTGAAACCGACCCGAGACTGGCTATCCGGTTTGTGGACGACAATCGACATCGGCGGCAACAACCTGACATCATTTTTGGGGATGAGTGAAGCGTCCGTGTTTTTATTCGGTGGAGTTTGGCTGCTCGCGGGCCTTGGCTTCGCCTGGCGCAATCGAAGTTCAGCTTGGCAAGCGGCTGCGGCGGTTGGCCTTGGTCTGACGATCCCGCTGGCGCTCTGGTTCACCACGGCCATGACACGACAGGCTTTCGACCCGGTTCAGGTGGAAGGCGTGACTTTTACGGGCCCCTCTTCCGATATGCTAATGCTGTTCCTTTCTGCACCTTTCGAGCGCCTTGGTTTTAACACCGGACTCGTTCCTGGTGTCTTTCTCGGCTCCTTCCTGGCTGCCATTATTACCCGGCAACTGATGCTTCAAGGATTCGAAAGCGGGCCTTCAATGGCCAGATACCTCACCGGAGCCGCCATGATGGGATTTGGCGGGATGCTAGCTGGTGGCTGTGCGGTAGGTGCCGGCATAACAGGCGCATCTCTCTTCGCGCTCACCGCCTGGCTGACGCTTGTCGGCATATGGTTGTCAGCAATCGCGACGGATCATCTGCTCGAAATAGCATCCCGCCCCACAGCCATTGCCCTCAACGCTTAGCGCGACCGCAAGCATTCGTCGCAGTCAGCACGATTCATCATGCCTTCCCTTGGCGGTTGTTCAGCCGTTCCTCCTGTCGAAAGTTGCGACGTAGGAGAGTAAAACAGCGATTTACCTTGATGATATGCCAGAAACGCAATCCTGACGCTTTGACTGGTGCCAAGTGCTGACGTCTCCGTTCGCACCTTGAAAAAGGGACCCGGCGATCGGGTGCTAATGTAACGTCAACCGTCTTCAGTGAGGATTGTGTCCGCGTGCTATTGCAAAATGTTGGCTTTGATGATGCATGCCAAGCGTCAAGACGCCGATAAAACCAAGGCCCTGGATCCTGGGCGCATCTTCGGCTGTTCCGGTTACCGTCAAAACGGCTCCGTCAGAAACCTCTTCCGCGCTCAACTTCCAACCGAAGGTCCAGGACATTTTATGGCTGTGTGCCAGAACCATGTTCTTGATGGATTGGCGCATGCCGCCTAGCTTGGATGTAACTGTGAATCAAGCCCCGTTGGCCAGAGGTTCCATGGCAACATTTGAACGGAGCGTGACATTGTCCATATCGGCCAGATGGCCGCGCAAGGCTTCCAGATCAACGCATTCCCAGTCGGTTTAGGGATCTGAGAGCAAGAGCTCCACGATTCCCCGGATCGGGGCAAAAGCACCCTGACCCGGCTCTGTCAACTGCGGCGTAGTCGTCGGCGACTTGCGGCGCGCACATGAGACCGTTGGGAGGGCGTAGCCCGAGCAGTGGTCTGATGCGCGCGTGGCGATTTTTCGGGTGGGGTTCAGCCTGCCTTTCGGGCACGGCTTCGGGCGATGCGGCAGCTGTCGCCAGTTCGCTTAAAATTGCTAAAATGTGTAAGAATTGCGGAATGGTGTCTTGACCCGTTTTAGGGGTCAAGATTTTGATATTTGTATTGATTTTATTGTGCCCGACCTGAGACATGGGTGACAATCTGTTCCGGACACATAGGTAACACTTTTCGCTTTTGCGGGAGGTGTCGATGCCGTGGCAAGAGGTGTCCGTTATGGAGGAACGTCTACGCTTTATCGCCCGTTTGCTGGACGGCGAAGGCATGAGCTTGGTTTGTCGTGAGTTCGCGATCTCGCGCAAGACCGGTTACAAGATCTGGAACCGATATCAGCGCGACGGGATGGAAGCGTTGTGCGACCGGTGCGCTATGCCAACCAGCTTCCCGAGCAGGTGGAACGGCTGATCGTCGCGACACGGAAAGACAAGCCGCACTGGGGCGCACGCAAGATCCGGGAAGTGCTTGTCAGGAAGCTGGCCGGCGATGTTCGCATCCCGGCACAAAGCACCGTGCATGCGGTTCTAGACCGGCACGGCCTTGTCAGCAGAGCCCGCAAAAGGCGGCGCGCCAACAAGGCCGCAGGAACGCCTCTGTCGGCCGGACTTGCCCCTAACGATCTTTGGGCCGCTGACTTCAAGGGCGAGTTCAAGCTCGGCAACCGGGCCTACTGTTACCCTTTGACAGTCACCGACCACGCGTCCCGCTATCTTCTGAGCTGCGAGGCCTTTGACTCGACAAAGGAAAAACCGGTCATAGAGGCCTTCCTCGCCCTGTTCAAAGAGCGTGGACTGCCCACTGCGATCCGTACCGACAATGGCTTGCCTTTCGCCTCGCCGAACGGGCTCTACAATCTGTCGAAGCTCTCAGTGTGGTGGCTGCGCCTTGGTATCGGGATTGAGCGCATCAAACCCGGCCATCCGCAGCAGAACGGACGGCACGAGCGCATGCATCTGACCCTGAAGAAGGAAGCCACCCGGCCTCCGGGGATGAACAGCCTGCAGCAGCAGGCCAAATTCGACGTTTTCGTCAAGGAATTCAATGAGGAGCGGCCTCACGAAGCGCTCGCTATGAAGACCCCAGGTGAGGTCTACACGCCCTCAGCAAGGTCATACCAGGGCCTGCCGGACCTGGACTATCCCTTTCACGACAAGGACGCCCTGGTCACCGCCTGCGGCCGGATCTGCATGCATCGCAAGAAGATCAACGTCTCGACCGTGCTGGCCGGTCAGAAACTCGGCATAAAAGAAGTGGAGGATGGAATTTGGCTGATCAGCTTTATGCGCTATGATCTGGGATACATCGACCTGGAGCAGAAAACATTACAGACAATCGACAACCCGTTCGGCACGAGGTTGTAACCCATGTCTCCGGTACAAACTGTTACCTATGTCTCCGGGCTGGACATTGACGAGTTTGGTTGCGGGAGCAGGATTTGAACCTGCGACCTTCAGGTTATGAGCCTGACGAGCTACCGGGCTGCTCCATCCCGCGTTGTTTTTGGTCCGTGGTTTTGCCTGGTGGGTTGGTTTTTGGCCAGCCCTTGTATTTTTGTTTTGCGCGTCGTCAGGCCTTTGGCCTTTCGGGCGTCGCCGGAGGCTGTTCCACGGTGCCGGCACCGGTGTGCTTTAGAAGCGGTTTGGTGCTGGAATATGTGTTTTTGCGTTACGGCGGGCGGGCCGCAGCACGGTATCGTTTTGAAGAGATGATCGCGCTCCAGGAGCCGTCAGGCGGTCGCGCAAGTAAAACTGCGTTTTGCAGGCCTGGCAGCGACCTACTCTCCCACACCTTAAGATGCAGTACCATTGGCGCTGGGGAGTTTCACGGCCGAGTTCGAGATGGGATCGGGTGGGGGCTCCCCGCTGGGGCCACCAGGCCGGCGAAGCGCAGTTTTACCTTGTAAAACTGGTTTGATTGATGTCCTCACGGTTGAGCGGGCCTTTAGCCCTAACCTGCGGACGGCGCGCCCTGACCGGGCGGCGGCCGCTTGGCCTTGCGAACCTTTCGGTTCGGTCTCTTTTCCCATCCGGGATCAGAAGAACAAGCTTATGAGAACACTGGTCATATTTGATTATCAGACGTTTTTTTTTGGCGTGCCAGCAGCTTTGCATGGGAACACCGGTTCCGTAGCGAAGCGAAGGCAAGCGCGACTGCGCGCCGCGCACTTTTGCGCGCCCTCGCGGAGCGCAGCCCGAAGGGCGAACGCGCGTGAGCGGCATAAACTAATCTTTTCAAAGCGCCTTTTGGCGCTTTTAAACCCGCGCTCAAGTAGGCCGAAGGCCGGTAGCGCAAGTAAACATGATCTTTACAGCTCCGAAGGCGCTTTAAAGATGATCATTGACTAATGAGAGGATCAAGCCGAACGAGCTATTAGTATTGGTAAGCTTCATGCATTGCTGCACTTCCACACCCAACCTATCGACGTGGTGGTCTTCCACGGCTCTTCAGGGAGAACTCGTTTTGAGGTGGGTTTCCCGCTTAGATGCTTTCAGCGGTTATCCCTTCCGTACATAGCTACCCTGCAATGCGGCTGGCACCACAACAGGTCCACCAGAGGTACGTCCATCCCGGTCCTCTCGTACTAGGGACAGATCCTCTCAATTCTCCTACACCCACGGCAGATAGGGACCGAACTGTCTCGCGACGTTCTGAACCCAACTCACGTACCACTTTAATTGGCGAACAGCCAAACCCTTGGGACCTGCTCCAGCCCCAGGATGTGATGAGTCGACATCGAGGTGCCAAACAATGCCGTCGATATGGACTCTTGGGCATCATCAGCCTGTTATCCCCGGCGTACCTTTTATCCGTTGAGCGATGGCCCTTCCACGAGGGACCACCGGATCACTATGGCCGTCTTTCGACTCTGCTCGACTTGTCAGTCTCGCAGTCAGGCAGGCTTATGCCATTGCACTCAACGAGCGATTTCCGACCGCTCTGAGCCCACCTTCGCGCGCCTCCGTTACCATTTGGGAGGCGACCGCCCCAGTCAAACTACCCGCCACACACGGTCCCGGATACTGTCATATCGCGGTTAGATAGCCATAAGGACAAGGGTGGTATTTCAAGGGTGACTCCACATCAGCTGGCGCCAATGCTTCAACGTCTACCACCTATCCTACACATGTCGTTACGAATACCAGTGTGAAGCTGTAGTAAAGGTGCACGGGGTCTTTCCGTCTGACCGCAGGAACCCCGCATCTTCACGGGGAATTCAATTTCACTGAGTCTATGCTGGAGACAGCGGGGAAGTCGTTACGCCATTCGTGCAGGTCGGAACTTACCCGACAAGGAATTTCGCTACCTTAGGACCGTTATAGTTACGGCCGCCGTTTACTGGGGCTTCAATTCGGCGCTCTCACACCTCCTCTTAACCTTCCAGCACCGGGCAGGCGTCAGACCCTATACGTCGCCTTGCGGCTTCGCAGAGCCCTGTGTTTTTGATAAACAGTCGCCACCCCCTGGTCTGTGCCACCCCTTTCCGGTTGCCCAGAAAGAGGTCTCCCTTCTCGCGAACTTACGGGAGCATTTTGCCGAGTTCCTTCAGCATAGTTCTCTCAAGCGCCTTGGTATTCTCTACCAGTCCACCTGTGTCGGTTTCGGGTACGGTCTATACGGTGGAGCTATTTCCCGGGACACCTTCGCTGCATCTTCAATCCAGTAAGAAGATACAACACACGGCATCCGTCACTACCACCAGGCTGCAGAATATTAACTGCATTCCCATCGACTACGCCTTTCGGCCTCGCCTTAGGGGCCGGCTAACCCTGCGCCGATTAGCGTTGCGCAGGAACCCTTGGACTTTCGGCGAGGGAGTCTCTCACTCCCTTTATCGTTACTCATGTCAGCATTCGCACTTCCGATACCTCCAGGAGCCCTCACGGGTCCCCCTTCATCAGCTTACGGAACGCTCCGCTACCGCGCACTAAGTGCGCCCGCAGTTTCGGTGTATGGCTTGAGCCCCGGTACATTTTCGGCGCGGAACCCCTTATTTAGACCAGTGAGCTGTTACGCTTTCTTTAAATGATGGCTGCTTCTAAGCCAACATCCTGGTTGTTTTGGGAGTTCTACATCCTTTCCCACTTAGCCATAACTTAGGGACCTTAACTGGCGGTCAGGGTTGTTGCCCTCTCCACAATGGACGTTAGCACCCACTGTGTGTCTGCCGGATAGTACTTCCCGGTATTCGGAGTTTGGTTAGGATCAGTAAGGCGGTAAGCCCCCATAGCCCATCCAGTGCTCTACCCCCGGGAGTATTCATCCGACGCTCTACCTAAATAGATTTCGCGGAGAACCAGCTATTTCCGAGTTTGATTGGCCTTTCACCCCTAGCCACAGCTCATCCCCGACTTTTTCAACAGGCGTGGGTTCGGCCCTCCAGTGCGTGTTACCGCACCTTCAGCCTGGCCATGGCTAGATCACTCGGTTTCGGGTCTAATCCAACGAACTGAGCGCCCTATTAAGACTCGCTTTCGCTGCGCCTACACCTATCGGCTTAAGCTTGCTCGTTAAATTAAGTCGCTGACCCATTATACAAAAGGTACGCTGTCACCCTTGCGGGCTCCAACTGTTTGTAGGCATCCGGTTTCAGGAACTGTTTCACTCCCCTCGTCGGGGTACTTTTCACCTTTCCCTCACGGTACTTGTTCGCTATCGGTCGACAAGGAGTACTTAGGCTTGGAGGGTGGTCCCCCCATGTTCAGACAGGATTTCACGTGTCCCGCCCTACTCGAGGACTTGCATCATTTCTACCCGTACGGGGCTGTCACCCACTAAGGCCCGACTTTCCAGACGGTTCCGGTTCTTAAATGCAAGCCACTGGCCTGGTCCGCGTTCGCTCGCCACTACTAGCGGAGTCTCGGTTGATGTCCTTTCCTCCGGGTACTTAGATGTTTCAGTTCCCCGGGTTTGCTCCCTTGCGGGTACTCCATACGGAGTGGGTTGCCCCATTCGGAAATCGCCGGGTCAAAGCTTATTCGCAGCTAACCGACGCTTATCGCAGCGTATCACGTCCTTCATCGCCTCTTGTCGCCAAGGCATCCACCGAATGCCCTTAAGACACTTGATCACTCTCATTATCAATGATCATCTTTTTTGCGCAAAGCGCCAAAAAGATCATTTTGTCTGCGCTACCGCCTATCGGCTGCCTGAGCGCGGTTAAACACTCAACCAACTCCCAGACAATGGGCGCAAACTGTTTGTTCTTGCCGCTTCAGCATCCCGGGCCCCTTTTAAAACCCAGGCACTAAAGCCACTCAAACAAACCAATCTTGATAATCAAGACCAGTTTCACGAGATCATTCCAACAGCCACGCGGTCAAGCTGGCTACCCGCGGAGGTGCGGGTTCCTGCAAAACGCTTCTTGAAGCCAACAGGCAACAAGAGCGACTTCACAGAAGTCAAAAGATCTTCTCTTCAACGATGTCATGAACAGGCAACCCGTCATAGACGAATTGCAAAACGGTGACTTTCTTCAAAACGAGTTTTGTTTGATCTCA